>OY282444.1 GCA_958296125.1 uncultured Poribacteria bacterium | reverse complement strand
AACTTGATTCACCGAGTAGTGCCCGCCAAAAGAGGTGTCCCGGCAACACCAGACGAATCGCCTGTTCATCCGAGTCAAAGGTTTGAAGCGTTCCATCATCGTGCAGGCGCAACCCCGCCTCTTGGTCATTCACGGCAAAGCAGACCGAGACAGGGGCGAATTTTTGACTCGCTGCATCGATCCGGGCTTGCAATTCAGGCAGAAGCCGCTGGAGCAAAGCAAGGAGATTTACAGAATATAGCATCATCGCGGAATTGCCAGTTAAGAAGGTATCTCCCGCTGTCCCTTCAACAAGCAGATCGACCATTGGGTGTCGATGCGGAATATCACCGTAGAGTTCCTCGACTCCTTCTCGTTCACACACCTGAAGCAGATGGCTCACCAACGCCGTTAAGGCTTGCGGTTGCGTTCGGTCGTATGCAACTTCGAGGATGTTTACGCTTGTTCCGTCAATCTGAAAGTTGAGATAGCCGCCGAGCTTGTTCCCATGTCGAGCGGTCACCGTCGGTAAAATGTCCCGTAGCCGTGCGGGCCCGCTATTCCAATAAGCCTGTGTGCGCACAAGCGATCCGCTCTGCTGGCCATTGTATCTATCGTAAAGCGCGATGGATGGCTCTATATCGCGCTCTTCATCGAAAGGCTCAACACGCCACTCCGTTTCTCGCAGCCCAATGCTCCGCCTTCGGGTCATTTGAAAACCTGCCAACGGTGCACTCGCCCACCCCAATTTCCGATAAAATTCACACGGGATAGCCGAAAAGAGTACCCCCACGTCATAGCCAACTGTCCGCATGTAGGCAATCGTATCCTTCATTAACGCTGTGGCATAACCGGTGCCTTGATGATCAGGGTGTGTGCCCACGCCTCCAATCCCTCCCATAGGGACGGCACTAGAACCAATCCGCATTTCGCGTTCCCAGACACGGAGGGTCGAAACAATCCGCCCGTTTACCACCACGACGCGAGTTTGGTCGTACCGGTAGCTTGGATCGGCGCGAACATATTGCCAGTAGCGTTCATGCCCATCCTCTCGAAATGCCCGGCATTGTAAGTCAATCATCTCCGCTAACTCTGATTCACGGATGCCACGAATTTCCATGGATTCCTCCAAATAATTGCTATCACTATATTCGATTCACCAAGAAAGGTTGTTTCATTTTGTCTACTAATTTAATCAACACGGAGATGGACATCCGAGGGATACGTCAAAAAAAAGGCGGTTCCCTTTGTGCGTCCCCTTTTCCAAACGAGGGCGTGATACCACCCGATCGACGCTTAACCAAGACAATCACAATGGAGCTCGCAATGACAACCCCGAAAACCCAAAAAAGGATTTTGATCGTGCCTGTTGCGCTATCCCCAAGAGCGGAGTACAAAATCGTTGCGGGCAACTGTCCAATTCCGGTGGCGAGCCAGAACCCGAGAAATCTCATGCCGGTCAACCCCGACCCATAGCTAACGACATCGAATGAGATAATAGGGACTAAGCGCGCAATAAGCACAGCGTGTTTGCCGTAACATTCAAAGAATCGATCGGAAGCGGCAAGGACTGATTCACTGACTAGTTTGACGACGACGGGGTGCCCAAAGTACCGAGCAATGAAAAAACAGAGTGCGGCACCCAACATCGCACTGCTCCACGACAATGCAGCACCCCACCATACACCGAACAGTAACCCGTTGGCGAAAGTGATTAGAAAAGCGGGTAACGGCGCGGCAACACTCTGGAGTATCATGAGGAGAGCAGAGATTACCGGGGCGAGGGGACCATAAGCGGCGATGTATTCCCGCATCGCCTGTGGGTCTCTGAAGAGATTGAAGATATTCACGAGCCAATCGTGAAAGGAAGGGACAGCAAAGTATAGGAGCAGAAAGGCAGCTGCGGCGATGATTAATATTTTGGCTTTCATTGATACAAACTTGCTCGGTGGATTCACAATACCTGGCGCTCTTCCTCATCGCTGTAAGGTGCTTCTGCTGGCAAAGGGATTACATCTTCTGTGCTGACGGATATGGAAAGCGTATCACCGACATTTTTATCGTGTGTTCTTGGATTGTATAGCACCGCTTTCGCTGTCAAGTGCTCGGCGAGTGCTAGGTGATATTCCTCAATGCGTCCCAGATAGGTCGCACTGAGAACCTTTGCACGAAGCAGGTTTGGACCCTCTTCAGCAATCCCTTCTCCGAGGTGGATCGACTCTGGACGGATGCAGCAAGTCACCGTTTCACCGTTTGTGAAATCGTGATAGATCGTTGTTGATTGCAACACACCAACTTCGGTTTCAATCTCAGCAGTTCCATTGGAGACAGATTGAATCTTACCGTTGATAAAATTGGTCTCGCCGATAAAACTCGCAACAAATGGATTGGTGGGGAACCGATAAATTTCACGGGGTGTGCCAACTTGGATGATTGAACCATCTTTCATGATCGCCATCCGGTCCGCGAGGTGGATCGCTTCTTGCTGGTCGTGCGTGACATAAACGGCGGTCGCCCCGGCTTGTGAGTGAATCCGCTTAATCTCCTGACGCATTTCAAGCCGTAGCTTCGCGTCAAGGTTGCTTAACGGTTCATCAAGAAGCAACACATCCGGTTCCACGACGAGGGCACGTGCCAAAGCTATCCGCTGCTGCTGTCCACCGGATAACTTGTTGACAGGTCGATCGGCATACTCTGGCATCTGCATGACCTCCAAGACTTCGTGGACTTTCTTTTTTCGGATATCCTTGTCAAGCTTGCGAAGTGACAGACCATATTCCACATTCTCAAAGACAGTCATGTGGGGCCAAAGCGCGTAATTCTGAAACACCATCCCGGTATTCCGTTTATGCGGCGGCACTGTGCTCATTTCCCGATCGCCAAACATCAATTCCCCGCTATCCGGTTCGTAGAATCCTGCGAGAATGCGCAGGCAAGTGGTTTTTCCACATCCCGATGGACCGAGCAGAAAAAACAGTTCGCCCTCCTTAATTTGAAGGCTGACATCATTCACAGCGATTGTAGTATCAAAAGCTTTTACAATGTGATCTAAACGCACTTCGACGGACAATGGTCAACGTCCTCCTCTTTGTTGAAGATGTCTGCTGCTTTCATAAAATAGCAGTTTTCTCAATGCCCCCCATTAAACTCTGACCGAATCAAACTCCCAATTCGGGTAAACCGAATGCCATTGATAATCTTCCAAATCTCCCAAGGTCTTTTCTGATTAAATGCGTCGTACGACCAATAGACCATGAAGGCTTGCCCTTTAATATCATTTACGGATACAGGCCCCCATGTGCGGCTGTCGCTGCTCTGATCCCGATTGTCTCCCATTGCAAAAACATACCCTTCTGGGACTTCAAACGGCTTGCCCTCTGGGAACCTCATGTGGAACTGATTCGGTGAGAGCTTATAATCGGTAAACGGGGCACTACCGGGCAAATGGTAGGGCTTGCGGAAGGGTGGGAAATCATACCGATGACCAATGGCGTAGGACACATGTTTCGTATAGGCACTATCTTCGATTTCGACCCCGTTGATGTAGAGCGTGTCCCCCTTCGTCTCGATTGTGTCGCCTCCAACTGCGACGATGCGTTTGATAAAGTTCTTGGTTCGCTCGTGAGGTGGAACGAATACAAACACATCTCCTCTTGCAGGTTCATGGAAGTCAAAGAGTTTAATTTTCGTTCCCGGGATGTTGATACCATAGATAAATTTGCAGACAAGGATGCGATCTCCAACAAGCAAGGTTTCTTCCATAGAACCGGATGGAATTTTGAACGCCTCAACGACAAAGGGACGAATAAATCCAAAGACGAGTACGAAAGCAACCACAATGACCTGAAGGTATTCCCATACCACAGTTCGTTGGAATCTCTGCCATCGTGAAGGGGTTTCTTCATGTATATCCACCGACGTTTCATTCATAAGTTGTCTCCTCCAATGTAAAATACCAATTTCACTCATCAATCGACAGAATTGCCATAAATGCTTCCTGTGGCACCTCGACTCTCCCAATCTGTTTCATCCGTTTTTTCCCCTTCTTTTGCTTTTCGAGCAGCTTCCGCTTGCGGGTGACATCACCGCCGTAAAGCTTTGATGTCACGTTCTTCCGTAAAGCACGAACGGTGTTACGCGCAATCACTTGATGCCCGATCGCCGCTTGAATCGGCACGGTAAACATCTGCTGGGGAATCACTTCTCCCAATTTTTCTACCAACGCTTTCCCCCGGCCATAAGCCATGTCACGGTGAATAATTGTTGAGAGTGCATCAACCGGTTTTTCGTTGAGCAAAATGTCCAACTTCACCAGATCTGCAGGTTTGGACTCACCAATTTCGTACTCAAGCGAGCCATAGCCGCGCGTCAACGATTTGAGTTTGTCGTAGAAATCGATGAGAATCTCGCCCAAGGGTAGGTCATAGCTGATTTGCACACGGGTTGCGTCCAGTTGATCCATGCGAACAAAGATGCCCCGTCGCTTCTGACACAAATCCATCACATTGCCGATGTAATCTTGAGGCACGATAATCTCAGCGGTGATGTGAGGTTCCACAATGAAATCGATCCGGTCAACGGGAGGCATCTTCGCAGGGTTATCGACTTCAATGCGCTCACCATCTCGTTGGATGACATGGTATTTAACGCTCGGTGAGGTGCGAACAAGGGAGAGGTCAAATTCGCGTTCAAGCCGTTCTTGGATAATCTCCATGTGCAGCAAACCTAAGAAGCCACACCGAAAACCGAATCCAAGTGCCACAGATGTTTCAGGTTCAAATCTGAAGGAATCATCGTTGAGCTTGAGCCTTTCGAGTGCCTCCCTCAGTGCCCCAACCTCGCTGGTGTCCGCTGGATATAGCCCACAAAACACAAGCGGCTTCATTTCACGGTAGCCGGGCATCGGTGCTGATGTCGGTCTTGTATGGTCGGTAATTGTTTCACCGATTTTTGCGTCCGCTATCTCTCGAACCCCGGCAATCACATAACCGACTGAACCCGTTGAGAGCACATCAACAGGTTTCATATGTGGCAGGAAAACCCCGACCTCTTCAACCTCATACGCGCTCCTCGCCGCCATCAAACGGATTTTATCGCCCATCCTCACGTTCCCATCAAAAACACGCACATACATGACCACGCCCCGATAGCTGTCGTACACAGAGTCGATGACGAGTGCTTTCAGGGATCCATCGGTATCCCCCTTCGGTGGCGGAATCCGATTAACAATTGCTTCTAATATCCCCTGCGTGCCGATATTTTCCTTAGCACTCACTAAAATAGCTTCGTCTACGGGGATACCGACAACTTCTTCGATTTGGTGTTTGACCTCGTCAGGACGCGCTGTCGGGAGATCGATTTTGTTGATGACGGGGATAATCTCAAGGTCGTGGTCGATTGCGAGATAAGCGTTTGCTAACGTCTGCGCCTCTACACCTTGCGCGGCATCAACGATTAGAATGGCACCCTCGCACGCCGCGAGGCTCCGTGAAACTTCGTAGGTGAAATCAACATGCCCAGGAGTGTCAATTAGGTTTAACTCATAAATATCTCCATCCGTGGCACGATAATTGAGTTTGACAACGGTTGCTTTGATAGTGATACCCCGTTCGCGCTCGAGATCCATCAGGTCCAGAACCTGCTCGCGCATCTCACGGGGTGTCAACGTGCCGGTATACTCCAAAAGGCGATCACTGAGTGTGCTCTTGCCGTGATCAATATGTCCTAAAATGCAGTAGTTTCGTATCTTTTGTTGGTTATTCATTGACTATTGGAAATTATAAACTAATGCTGCTAGTTTGCAACCAAAGAGAAAGTCATAGCAACAATCTATTCTCTGTGTGGCAACTACATCCTCACCAACTAGCACCAAAGGTTATAATCCTCACCTTGAAAAATATGATTTTTGTTTTTGACGAGCAAGTATGCAATCTTGTTGAATCTATCGTCAACTCTCATGTTAATATTAGGGTCAGGAATAAAACATAAACGTCAAATCTATATCTCACACCTCACTTATAAATTTCTTGAAGTATTGTCTGCGCTGCCTCACGCGGGTTATCTGATGCCGTGATGGGTCGTCCTACGACGATGTAATCCGCACCGGCAGCAATTGCTTCGGCAGGAGTCATGACCCGGCGTTGATCATCTGCATCCGCCCACTCAGGACGGACACCTGGGGTAACAATTACATAATCGCTGCCGCAAACCTTCCGAATCACCTCAATCTCCAGTGGCGGGGCAACCACACCATCCAACCCCGCTTTTTGGGATAGTTCTGCGAGATAAGCAATCTGATCTCTTAGTTTGCGCTGCGTCCCAAAATCACGCTGGAAATTCACCTCATCAATGCTGGTGAGGATGGTCACACCCAGAAGCGTTGGCTTAGGAATGCCGAGTTCGGCCGCTTGCTCTTCGGCGGCTGCCCTTGCGGCACGCATCATCTCCAACCCACCTAAAGTGTGTAGGTTGATGATATTAGCACCAACCTTTGTCCCAGACGCAACTGCGCCGGCGACAGTGTTGGGAATATCGTGGAATTTCAGATCCAGAAAGATATCTTTCTTTGCTTCACGTAGCAGGTTGACGGAAGCGGGCCCGACAGCAGTGAAGAGTTGCTTGCCGATTTTGAACCAGTTGACCTCATCGGAAAGTGTGGTAACTAGTTGGTTTGCTGCCGCTAAGTTTTCTACGTCTAAAGGGACGATAAGTTGATTTTGGGACATGTTAGATCCTTATATCCATTCCATAAGCGTAACATTGCGAGGCTTCTTTATTCGTAGCATAGACCGGGATTAGTGGTGGTCTACGCGTGGCTCAATGGGCAAGGTGCGGAATTCGCGGATGAGGGCGGCGAGCTCTGTGGCGGCAGCGGTAAAAAACCGTTCGCCTTTTTCCACCGTGCCAAGCGTCGCATCGCCAATGACCCCCGTCTCCGAAATACGCGACCATTGATCCATCATGCGCAGCGGTGCGCTGCCCTTGCCGCGTACCGTGCCCCGCCAATAATAGCGAGCAACGGGAACCTTTACTTCATGGGTAGCCTTATCCATCTGCACCGCCGCATCATTGAGATAACGGTAGACTGATGTTTCAATCTCATCCGCGTGGGACAGCACATCCGATTCAGCAATCTCATTGACCAAAACTCCCGCCCCCGCGTTAAGCATGCCACAATGTGCATCGGTTTCGATTACAGTCCGGCGCGATGCCAATTCCAAGATAGGGACGTTGGATCCGTGACCGTTGACGATAAGGATCTTGCGAAAACCGTGGTGAGCGACACTCTTGGTGATATCGACGACAAAGTTGAGCAAATGGTCATCACGGATGGTGATGGTGCCGGGGAAATCCATGTGATGGTCTTCAAAGCCGTAAGCCAGTTCGGGCAAAAGTAGCACTTCGTCAGGAATCTGCTGTGCAGCGGCATCGCAGATGCTGTTGACCACAAAGGTATCTACATCCAAGGGAAGGTGGTGGCCATGATCCTCGGTGGAGCCTACAGGCAGGACAACGACGGGTTGTTTTTCGACCAAATCCCTGATTTCCGGCCAGGTGTAGTGGTCATAGCGGTAGGGAAGTCTGGGACCTATCATAATTTCTCCTTTACACTGCGCGTAAGATGTGCCCGAACATCTACTACGGTTAAATATGGAAAACGGTCAACTATGCACAATAACTGACTACGTGCTATGCTGTAATTACTTCCTGATCTCAACAAGCCACGCAATGTGATTTAAGTCACCGAATATAACATCGCTTTCAGCAATCCCACAGGCTTTAAGGTTGGATAAGAGGCTTTGCTGGGTCCATCTGGCCGACCAGAAATTTTCCGCAGTAGCCACAAATCGCGCCCCTCTGGGCGTTACCACATGCTGGTCAGTGTGTTCATAGAAATCGATCTGGGCTGCCTCTGCCTCTGATACATCCTTGTAAATTGTTAAGAACATCAACCCCCCCGGCTTCAGTGACCGATAAAATTTCGAGAATATAGCGATAAAACTCGGATTCCGATCGAGGTATGCGTCCGTATAAACACTCAAATCCGCTGATGGTTCTCGAAAATTGCCGGGGGTAAAGTACAAACAAAAGACAAGGTTATAGAAATTGGCCGGCGGTTCGGCTTGAGCGGCATCGCCCAAAAATAACTCGGTGTTGTCTAGCTCTTCCTGGTGCCATCGCTGTCGGGCAATTTCTGCAATATCAGTCGATACCTCGAAGCCGTGATAAAGCCGACACGCGGGCGCAAAAATTGAGCCGTGATAGCCTGTGCCGCAACCGATATCTGCAATCGCGTAGGGATGCCCCCGGAATCTTTCAGTCAGTATTTCATCCTGCCGTTCCCGCGCCTCTTTTATCGGTTCTGGGCAGTAAGATGATTCCAAAGCTTTAAGCATCACCCTGTCTTCAGATTCGCGTAAACTGTCGCTCATATTATGCTTCCTGAAAGGCAATTTCTCGCACAGTTCTCGTCATCTATTGCCCTTTTCTCAAAATCAACAAAAACTCAGACTTCATTCCGTCTGGATTTTTATTCTTCCGAGTTCCAAATAACTGTCTATTCTTTATCCGATCTTCATACAGGTTCTCAAAGAAATACCCGTTGTTTGTAAAATACTCCATCAATATCCGCCAGATTTCAACCTTAATTCCATCAATCAAAGGATTTCCGATGAAAATGCAGGCGGTTGCATTCACTTTTAACTGATTCATTGAATTTTCAAGCGCGTTGATGGTATGGCAAAAATACGAATCCAATAATTTAATGAGGTCAGTCCGCGTGAGTTCTGTCCTGATTGTCTCCAGTGTTGGGGTTTGAATCACCCTGTCCGCCTTCCTATATGGTATTTCAAGTCTGGATAATCCTCTTATCTCTTCATCGTCAGACCCCAACCAAAATAACTCCATTTTGGCTGTCCGAATATATTCTTGGGCTTGTAGGTAAGGTGGCGATGTAATTAAGGCATCAAACTCCTGCTGAAATGGATAATATGACGAATCCACCCCGCCCTTAAATTCAACACAGCTATTGTGATGGCTCGTAAGCGTTGCAAAGTCATTCAAATTCCGTATAGTCTCTAATGAATGACTGCTAATCATCCTTTTTAATTTCTCGACCCAATCCGTCCGCAGCAGTTCCTCCACATATTTTCGCTTACTTTTAGACCTGAACAGTTTAGGGGTTCTATGTTCCGCATAGGAGAAGTGCTTACTCACCTTCAACAGAGCTGATTCTATGATTGCGGTGTATGCGTTACGTTCACTGTTTTTGATAAATCCCCAGTAGCTACTTAGCGTCTCCAGCATTTCAGGTGGATACCAATACGCTATATTTGACCACGCTGGGGTGAAGTGATGTCTACTTTTTTCTAGCCCATCTAATATCTGACTTAGGCGGTCTTCACGCAATCTCTCTTTTTCAGTACGCACCTTGAGTGGAATCATATAATTTAGGAGGGGATTCAGGTCGAGTAGAAACGCGTTTCGTTTGCATAAATACGCCTCAACGCCCACGGTTCCCGAACCTGCGAATGGATCAACAACCCAATCCCCCGCTTTCGTGAAAGCTCCCAGCGCGTATCTTACAACATGGGGTATAAATTTAGCAGGATAGTAAAAAATCGCGTGTGTCAAATACCTTGTATCTTTGATTTCAGGGACTAACTCCCGAAAGGAAATCAATTGAATTCGTTTATCGATTTCATCATCTTTGGATGCAGCCGTCACATCGTCTACTGAGAAGAGAGGGAGTTGTTCTGTCATATCCTTATTTTCATAGTGCGCCTTCAAAAATAACAAATCTCTTATGTACTGTGCTTTGTCAAACAACAAACTTAGCGGAATGCCATTGCACTGCCATCGGAAATTTAGACCATTGTCTAAGCCAAGCCAGAAACGACCTCATTCGGCGTTAGGGGATTTGACACCTATTGAATTTGAGCGACAATACCTGTCTTAACTTTGATGATTTGTGGTCTAAATTACCGTTGGCACTTCCGTTGGTGATAGTAACCCCTCCCCATCATAACCAACAATCTCCCCTGTGGTCGAATCGAAGATTGCCCCGTAGCTTCCCGGTGCGGCGAAATCCTCATCAGTCTGCATCGCCAACCGCGTATTTGCGTCCAACAGATAGTAGTGTCCACTGTATAGGTGCGCTGTGTCCTCAATCCGCTTGACATGATAGCAGTGGCTGTGAAACTGAATTGTGTTATCGTAAATAATGATATACCGATCTCCGAACAGACTTTGTGCGATTTGGTGGACTATGAACGGTTCAACCTTTTGAAATGTATCTTGACCTAGCACGCGCCTCCACCCCTCCGTGAAAATGTGCGAATTTGGCAAATATCCCTCATTTACGGATTGCTATCTCCCTTGTCAGAATGATTGTATCAATCCGTCGGTTCCTATCTCTGCCCACCTTAAAATCGTTATCCGCAATAGGATACCCTTCACCCAAACCGATGGCGGTCATCCGTTCCAGCGGCACACCGTATTTTTCGGCGAGGTATTTCGTGAAAGCATCGGCACGCTTCCGCGTCAATTTCAGATTGATATTAGTGCCCCCGCTGCTGTCGCTATGCCCTTCGATCCGCACTTTGTAGTCAGCAAATGCTTTAATAACCTCAGCAAGTTGACGAATCTTCGGAAAGAATTTCGGATTGATTTCCGAACTCCCTTTTTTGAAAAGGTCTCCACTAAATCGGATGAGCGCACCTTTCTCAGTTCGATCCGTTTCTGCGTCAGGGATTGCTGCGGTGGCATCAAGAATCCATGTCTCAACCGCCTCAATCTCTTTGCCCTTTTCAATTGCAGCCATTAAGTGCTCATAGCTCTGCTGACCAACCGTGATGGCGTGAGCGTAGTTTTCATCCGCAAGTGCCTGTTTGGCATCTGCGAGCAGCGTTTTTGCCTGTTCGTAGTGTGCAGGGATGAGCGTTATTGATGCCGCCGATGCTTGCTGATTCAGGGCTTCTTCTGCCCGGAAGACTACGTCTTTAGCTTGAGCGATTTGCTCCTCCAACACTTCCTTTGCCAAACGTTCGCGCTCAATCGGTTCGGCGGTGGTGAAGGCATCGTGGGCACTGTTTTCAGCTTGTGCGGCGAGCCGCAACGCCCGATCATACTGTTCTCTTGTCAGTGCCATATTCGCACCTTCAAAGGTTGTCACAGCGCGTTGAAAGAGTTCCGCCGCATGCTCAAACGCATTGACCTTCTCTGCTCGATCGATCTCAAACTGCGCGCGGGCGATCGCCACCTTTGCATTTGTGTGCGCTTCAAGTTTTGCCGCTTGTGATTCGCTAGCAGCGGTACTCGCTCCAGCAACGGCTGCAATCTTTGCTTTATTTGCGTAGCTTTCGGCTTGTGTCGCAAGTGATTCTGCCTCATCAAAATTCTCTTGTGCAAGGGTCGAACGTGCTTGGACAATCAGGTCCGTAGCTGCTTGGTAGTTGTCTAAGCCGTAAGTGAGCGCACCTGCCGCTTTGGCCGTATCAAGGATGAGTTCTACTTTATCGATAACAACTTGTATCTGCGATCGGAACAGGGCATTTTGAGCGTCCTTCCTCGCCTGCGCTGCTTCCACTTGTGCAGCCGCCGCTCGCTGCTCCGCTCGGAAAGCCCGAGCCAAAGCCCGCTTTGTCTTTTCTCCCGCAATCAACTGACGGACTTGTGCCGCTTGGGTCTTATACTCCATCTCCTGAATCGCAGTCCTCAGTACTTCTGCATCTACTTCATCAATCCGGTTTTGAGCGATTCGTTGACGCGCCTGTGCACCCGCGATCTGAGACTCCATTGCTGCCCGAAACGCCAACTCTATACTCTGAGTCCCATTACCGTTACGCTGGGCTTGTCGCGCTGCTTCAAACAACCGTGTCGCCTTGTTGAATACTTCGGTAGCATGTTCTTCCGCCCCTAATCGTCGCGCTTCAGAGATGGCGTTCTGCGTGTCACTCAGGCTTGATTCCAGTAAAATCGGATCCACTCTTCCGGCGCAACCCACAAATCCGAATATCATAAGAGCGAGAAGCGTGATATGTCGCAAATAAGTTGCGTATTGCATATTTCGTCCTGTGTAGTGCTACTCTTCAGGCGTTGATTGCAACGCTTCTAATTCCTGCCCTGCCCGTTCCAAGTCTCGATGTGCGGCTTCTACAGCTCGCACTTTCAACGCCAACGCACCCTCTGAATTGCTAGCCTCCGCTTCCATCTGATTTGCAATAGCAACTGCTGCTGCAAGTTTAGCCTTTAAGTGGGCGCGCATCCCTAACCGATATGCTTCGCTATCTTTTCCAGCACTCAACGCCTCTTCTGACCGAGAGAGCATTTGTTCTGCAGCCCCCAATTCTTGAGGTGCAAGGTGCTGAGCGTTCGCTTCTTTGGCAGCCTCTATTTGCACTTTGGCATCGTAAACGATTTCCGAAGCAAGCTGATTCGTTGAACCACAGCCAAGACTTATCAGAACGATGACCAAACTGGAAACCGCTATCATTAACATCTGTTTCATCAAATATATTTTTTTACCTTACTTAACGGTCAACCCCAATTTCAAAATATCGGACGAGGGGTGCCAAATCCTCCCAGAAGGTCTCCGGAATTTCAACCGCCCCTGCCCGTGCGTTCTCGACAGCTTCTTCAGGGGTGCGGGCACCCGGAATCGTAGCAGCGACCTGCGGATGGCGGGTGCACCATTGAAGCGAAGCAGCCACCATCGGAATGTTGTAGTCCCGGCAGAGCGTTTGGATTTTGGAAACATGGTCTAGGCAGCCCTGACTGAAGTTCCGTGCCAGATAGTTGATATCTGCTATGGGACCTGTTGCGAGCAACCCCCGCTCTAGCGGCGTTGCGATGACAAGCCCTACATTGTGCTTTTCTGCAGCAGGCAGGATGCTTTCCGCCGCAAGCTGATTCAGAAGGCTCCAAGCTTCTGGAACTACAGCGGCATCAAATTCTCCAGTTTCAATGTAGGGTGCGTTCGTCTGGGGCTCGTTGGCCGCAACACCGACAAATCGAACAATTCCCTCTTTCTGGAGTTTGCGTAACGCTCCCAACGCGCCATCCTGTCCCATCACCTGCTCCATCGGAATCTCCATGGGGTCGTGAATGTAGAGGAGGTCAAATTGTTCGATGCCCAGGCGTTTCTGACTGGCTTCCACATCACGCAGGATTGCGTCAAAGCGATAGTCGCGTGTGTCCATCGTGAGTTGCCCGACCTTGGTCGTGACGGTACATTTGGCAGCCAAATCTGGACGCGCCTTCAGCGCACGACCGATTATGACCTCGCTCCGGGTGCCACCGTAAAGGGGAGCGGTATCAATGAGTGTACTTCCAGCCTTGATGGCGGCATGGATGGTTTGCACACCGAGGTCGTCCTCCATGTAGCTGGTGAGAAATTCGTCCCCCCGAAGATTGTTGGGATCTTCAGGGTATTCCTCAGCGGCCTGGTTGGCTGTGGGAATGCCAATGAACGCAGCCCCTAACCCCACAATCGGAACCTCTAGTCCAGTTCGCCCCAGAATTTTGGTTTTCATGATTTTCACCTTGTCTCATTTTTCGCTTCAGGGACTCAACCTTGCAAAGGCTTGAAACCTTTGCAAGGTTGGATGCTACCCCATCATCTCCTGCATCTGTTCCGCAACCCAATCGACAGCGACATCAATCATCGCCTGTCCCTTTTCGGCGGTCGCCACTTTTGCGTCATGATGATACATGCGATCATCTTCAGCCTGCTGCGGATTGGAGATGGTCAACTTGGCGTTGTCATAATCCACGCCATCCCAATCGACATTTTCGGGGAAGGCTGCCCACGCAAACGCCGTTTCAAACTCTGCAGCATGACCGGGGCATCTGCCTGTCTCCATCTGCTCTTGGACAAGCTCAGGGGAGTAAGCCTCCCAATACGAGTGGAAATCAAGGTTGATGCCGAGTTGTTCGCGGAAGCCCTCCAGCCGTTCATGGACGGGCCCAGCGTTGCCGGCGTGCCCGTTGATAATCAGCACGTTCTCAATTCCGTGACGACGCAGGCTATCTGCCACGTCATACAGTACCTGCCCGAAGACTTCGGCGCGAAGTGTCAGTGTCCCCTTGTGGTCCATCCAATGCTCCGACACGCCAATCGCCAGCGGCGTGGTCACAATGACTTCGGGGAACAATTTTTGTGCAGCCAACCTTGAGACATGCAGTGCACTTGCTGTATCGTGAATCATTGCTAGATGTTCATTATGTTGCTCGGTACTACCTGTTGGGATAATCGCGCCTCTGAGTGTTCCGGCATCAATGGCTTCGCGGATATATCGTCGTTGATTTTCCCATAACAGAACGGATTTAATCTGAGACATTTGGATACTCCTTTTACTACCACAATGGAATTAAGGGATGAGGTGGATAGGATTTATCCCGATTCCAATGTTATCTACTCAATAAAATTGGAATCAACATTTAGAACGGAAGGGGAATGCGGACCCGTTCAGCAACTATTTTCAACTGTTCCCGATGTTCTTCGCCGACCGGGATACCGATTTCTGCCCATTCCCGTTCACGTTCCCATTCTAAGCCACCCGGCAGATCTGCTCGGTCATAGCCCGGTGCTGGTTGCATCTGTCGAGCATCGTGGATATGCTGATCAAGCTCCGCTTTGAATTCGTCAATCGGTCGGAACCGAGAAATGTCAATCGCTGCGATGAAAGCCCCCTGATTGGCACCTTCCCAGATTGTCGGGGGATCGGGCGGCTTATCGAATAGCCAGATACCTGCCATAAACCCGCCGAGCGCATGACTCACATGACTCAACCCTAACATCTTGAAGAACGCAGCGGGACTTTGTTCAAACGCCTGTTCCAACGGTAACTTCGCGTCAATGCCGGTCGCCATATCAGCGACTATGGGCGGTTGGTCGCCCGCCGGAATCGCAAAACTCATTGGTGAAGCCCCTGTTGCGGTGGCAATCACACCGTCCGGACTGTGTCGAAAACGGTGAGCAGAGACTGCAAACCCGGCGCAATCCTCTGCAAGTGCGAGCCGCGAATACTTGCCAGCACTACCAAAGTGGAAGTGATTGCGACTTGTCGCGGCACCTAGCCCCATCGTTTTGGCTTTTTTAACCGCTGCCTTCGCGGCATGATACGAGGCGAAATGTCCCATGCCACCGTCGCCATCGAAGACCGCTGTCGTTGGGGATTCATCGAGGCAGCGGACGTTTGGACGTGGATTTACTTTGCCGTCAAGCATCATCCCTACATATCCCGGTGTTTGGCGCGTGCCGTGACTGAACACACCCCGCAGATCGGTAAGGACTAGCAGGTGCGCCATGTGCACAGCGTCCTCTTCCGAGGTTCCTGATTTCTGGAAAGCTTCACTGATGAAGCCTCGAAGTACATCTGGCATAACACGAATAAATTCTTTTGGAATTACATTCATAGATTTTCTCCACGGTGGGTTAATTCGTAACTTGGGTTATCATAACCTAAGTTGCTACTTACCCCATAATACTATACACCTATCGCCCCGTTGGAGCCTTAGTATTTGGGTGAGACATAGGGTCATTCCCGATAAGATCGGGTCCGTGCCGCCCCGAGATCGGGACAGGCCTGCCTCGGAACGGGGAGCCCAGGGATTCAAAGCAACTGGAGCGAAGGGGAGAGCCCTTCAGCTTTAACGGAAAACTAATGGATTTTCAATAGGTGGCAACCTCCATTATGATAATATACTCGATCTGCCCTATTCTTGACAAGGAGTAAATCTCAAATTGTAAGTTTCTAGTCATTGACGGATTGATAGAGTTGTGGTAAAATCAGCGTAAAATATTACAAAAATTGAGAATCTCAACAGAAGGGACCTTGTAATGCTTACAAATTCTAATGTATCAAATATGTCTCCGGCGAAACGTGCGATTGTGATCGGCATGGACGGAGCCAGTATGGAACTAGTCAAAACTATGATTGATTGGGGCCACGCACCGAATATGGCGCAGTTATTGGAGCAAGGAGTTTTTCGACCCATGATGGGTGTTTTTCCAACCCTAACCCCGCCGGGATGGACAGCACTGAGTACCGGCTCATGGCCCGGTACACACCGGGTGATGGATTTTAATATCCGTGCTTTGGGAGAGCGGCTGGATCAAACCGTTTGGGGCATCAACACGAGCCTGTGCCAATCCGAATACCTCTGGAATCTTGTGGAGCGCGCTGGGCGAAAACCAATCCTCGTCAAATGGGAGATGTCCTGGCCCCCAACCGTGACAACCGGCATCCAAGTGGAAGGCACAGGCCCAGGTGTATCAAACCACCATCAGGTTGCAGGCTATCATCTCTTCGTTAGCGGTAAATGGACACCCCGTCCAATTGGTGGAGAGCGAGATCCGGAGACGTTGGATCCGAGCGGATTGCAGACGGTTAGCGACATCGATCCAGTTACGTTGGAATCGGTTGAAGGGAAGGGGTGGACAGATTTACCCACTTCGACACAACCACCATGCGAAGTTGAATTGACAATCCAGCCGCTCACACGAGGGCGGGAAGATATGAATCGTGGAAAACAGGGCACTCCCAAACCCTTCTTCGGACTAATCTACGCCGCCGGTGAAAACGGCTATGATCGCGTGCGGATATGCCGGAGCCGATCTGGGGTGGATACCGTCACAGAACTTGGTGTCGGAAATTGGAGCGATTTTTGGCTGGACACCTTTGAGATCGATGGAGCCGATGTGGAGGGATATGTTCGCATGAAATTGATTACGCTCACCCCAAATGCTGATGCGTTTGAACTGTTTGTCCCGCAGATCTGGCCCCGAGAAGGCTATACCGTCCCCGACGAAATTGCGTCGGAGATTGATCAGGAAATCGGCACCTTCCTTCAGAACCCCGGACGGGATGCGTTGGGTGTGATAGACGATGACACCTACTTTGAATCGTTGGAATATCACCATCAGAGGCTTGCCGATGTTGCGACGCATTTGACGCAGACACGCGAGTGGGCTGTCCTCATGGTAGAAACTCACGCACCAGATTACACAAGCCATTTCTTCTTGAGTCAAGCGGACGAAATCAGCGGGGCACCCCCCGAAACAATTCAACGGTGCCGAGATGGTGTCATTCGCACTTACGCTTCGGTTGATCGGATGATCGGGCGCGTGATGGAACTCGCGGACGACGACACCGTTATCCTTGTTTGCTCAGATCACGGCGGGACACCCAACCAATTCCGTTCAGTAGATATCGCCGAAGTGCTGGAAGAGGCTGGCTTTATCGTTTATAAGGAGGGAACACGAGAGATAGATTGGTCGAAGACTCGCGCTGTCAACGTTGGCTTGGTGCATGTCTTCATCAATCTTAAAGGACGTGAACCTGACGGGATTGTTGACCCCGCCGATTATGAAGCGACACAGCGTGAGATTATCGCCGCTCTTCACGCCTATAAAGATTCGGAGACAGGCAGACATCCGTTCTCCCTCGCGCTGACGCACGCAGATGCCGAGATGGTTAACCTTACTAGTAATCTCGTAGGAGATGTGGTTTACGCCTTACGCCCGGAGTTTGATGGTGCACATGGCAAACAACTTCCCTCCGTCAGCTTTGGCATCGGTGGGCAGCACTCGACGTTCATTCTCTCCGGCGCAGGTGTCCGTCAAGGCGTGGCGCTCCAGCGGCAGGTGCGGGTCATTGATGTGGCACCGACACTCTGCCATCTGTTAGGACTTCCTGTGCCTCGGAATGTCGAGGGTGGCATTGTGTATGAAGCATTGGAGGATCCGGACTGGCACCTGAACGCCCTTGAGACGTTAGCAAAGGGTTGATCGGAGTAAGCGGCAAGCGTATGGCCGTGCTCTTGCCGCGTTTCCCCTCCTTCGGATATTTTACTCGCTTTATTTGTGTCGAAATGTTAAAATGTGATTAACACAAAGAAATTCAAACGAGGTGATGATTATGGAACTTCTACAAGAACTCAACGAAAAACAGCAGCAAGCCGCAGCCCACACCGACGGTGCAATGCTCGTTGTGGCGGGCCCTGGCACGGGCAAGACAAAGGTCATCACCCACCGAATTGCACATCTTATCCGAAACCATCAGGTAACACCCCAACAGATTTTCGCCGTTACCTTCACGAACAAAGCCGCACAAGAGCTGCTTGAGCGAATCAAAGAGCTGCTCGGCACAACGCAAGGGTTGGAGGTCCGCATCCACACCTTCCACGCTTTTTGTGTCCGCCTCCTCCGCGAGCACGCGGAAGAGATTGGCTTGGGAGTAAACTTCGCAATTTTTGATCAGGAGATGCAAGACGAGGTGCTAACCGAGTGCCTGCGCGAACTTCGCAAGAACCGGATCAACTATCCTCTGTGGATGCTACGCGACATCATTAGCGCATACAAGGTGAAATTGGAAGATCCAACCACTAACCGAGATGAAATTCGACTAGGCGATGGGACAGTTATCAACGATTCGGGCCAGGTGCAAGACATTGCTGACCTGCTCAAAGCCTATCAAACAAAACTTGCCGCTCATAACGCTCTCGATTTTGATGATCTGATCTCTAGGTCAGTCGAAGTGCTGGAACAGGCATCCACAGTTCGTGCGAATTACCACAACGCCATCCGCTTCATCCTCGTTGATGAGTACCAAGATATTAACGTCGCGCAGTATGCCTTACTCAAATTCCTTGCCCGTGCACCCCAACATAACGTGATGGTCGTCGCGGATGAGGATCAGTCCATCTATAGCTGGCGCGGCTCTAGCCCCAAATATATTGAGCGGTTCAAAGAAGATTTCAACCCGGTAGTAATGGAGTTAGAGGAGCATTATCGGTGCAGCGAGAAGATTCTGCGAGCCGCGGGGGCAGTGATTGCCAAAAACACCCGTCAGAAAGAGAGCGTTCTGAAAACACACAAGGGTGCTGGAAACACGCTCTATCGCTACACGCTAAACACCCCTGACAGGGAAGCCAACCTTGTCATCACGCTGATTCGGAAACTCGTAGAAGAACGCCACTACTCCTACGGTGACATCGCGGTTTTCTACCGTACCCACCGATTGGCAGAGACACTGGTCGATTGGCTGCACCAAGAGCGCATTCAGTTTCAGCGCATTGGGCGAATTAACTCCTTTCAAGAGGAACATGCACAGGGGATTATCTCCTATCTGAACTTCATTCAGTGGCAACTCCCCCGCGATATTGAAAAGGCAGTCAATTTTCCGCAGCAGTTAGTTGACGATTTGACGCTGGTCCGGTTGAAGTGGCTCGCACAACAGAAAGATATCACACTCATTGAACTACTCAGAAAGATTGACGAATATCCGGATGATGTCGGTCCCCTCACCCGTTGGAATGTGCGCCAATTCTTCCAACAGATTGATGAGTTTCATGAGGGAATTGAAGGAGAGCGGATTCGCAGGATTGCGAACAAACTCTTCGATCTCCTTTTGCACAGACGCAGCCCATACCAATCCGAGGACATACACGAGATTGAAAATCAACCGGAAATCCCCGGACTTCGCGCTGCAACAGATACTCTGTATAGTGCAATCGGCCGCGGAGAACTCATCCAATTAATGGCAAGCTACGGGATTGATTCCTACTGCGCTGCCCACATCATCAGGAACACGCTGGAGCGATACCTTGACCTCTCGATTTATACAGATCTACTACCTCCCCCCTCGCCCCTGACCCCGATAATGGACGAAAGTGGAGTCAATATCCTGATTGGGGATTTTGGGGAGCTGCCTGAACGCAAAGACACAACAATCCTGATCGGCTCCGCGGTCAGCGCAGATGCAAACGTCCTCCAACTCGACAGGTCACAGCTCACCCAATCTCGCAGTATTACCGCGTTGAAACTATGCCAACGCCTCTTGAGTAATTTTGAAAAGCCAAACCTCGCGGATATGATCGTCTACGACCTCGAAACAATAGACAATGACCCCAAAAGTGCAGAGATTGTTGAAGTTGGGGCGCATCGCTTGAGCGCAATCGGCAGTGAGCTCGAAAGCTACCATCAACTGGTCAAACCGACAGGCAGGATTCCGCAATCAAGTACCCGCATCCACGGTATTGACAACGAGACTGTAGCAAATGAGCCAGACATTGAGACGGTGCTGCCACAGTTCCTGAGTTTCATCCAAGATCGAATCCTCATCGGACACAACATCGCTGATTTTGATAACCTCGTTCTTGAACGCAATCTTGGACGGTATCTGAAACAGGGACTCTCCAACCCTTACTACGATACCCTTGCCACAGCGCAACGCCTCTATCCACGTGAAAGCTGTAATTTGGGAGCCCTCGCCACCAAATTCAAGATCGAATATGACATCATGCACCGAGCGATTGAGGACGTGCAGATTACCCGTCGCGTGTTTGATGAGCTGATTAAAGAGGATCTGCGCCGCCGCGAAGTGCGATCTCTGCCCGAACTTTTACCGCTGGTCGGAATTGGCATACTTGCTGCACAAGAGATTGGACAGGACTCTGGAATGGACGGAGGAAGCGAAGGCGGAATACAGGCCTTCTACCAAGCTGCTGCACACTATGTTCGGACGCATCGGCCAGAGCTCGATTGGCTCGACGCAGACCTGTTACCTACAGAGAAACAATCGCTTCAAGAGTTCATCGATACACTAACTCGGACGCAGATTGAGGAATCACCCGAAGATAGAGATTGGGAAGCGAGACGTGCAAGGTTCATGAACGGTGTTGTACATTTTGAGGCAAACAGTGTTGAAAAACGCCTCACCGATTTTCTCGATTACCAGAAGCTGATTAACAGTGCCGATGAAATGGCAGTTGAAGCGGATAAGATTACGTTGATGACGCTGCATGCAGCAAAGGGAACGGAGTTTCCGGTCGTGATTATCATGGGGTTGGAGGACGGGACATTCCCGATTTGGCGCAAAGGGCAGCCACTATCGGAGCTTGAGGAGGAACGTCGCCTGTTCTACGTCGGCATGACCCGCGCGCAAGAGCGGCTTTACCTCACGTCCGTCGTCCGCCGCAAGGGCGACTATGATCGGGGCAGCTCGATGTTCATCCGTGAAATTCCATCCAACCTGATTGAGCATTGGCCCCGTGGGATGAAACGAAAAAGATAATCAGGGGCCAATAGATTGCCATTAAATTCTATCCATTCAACTCTTAAATCCTGACGCTCTATTCATGACCAACCCACCGCTCATCAAAATGCACGGTATCACCAAACGTTTTGGCAAAGTTTTGGCGAACGACCGGGCAAATTTCTCTCTACAGCACGGCGAGATCCACGCCATCGTTGGGGAAAACGGTGCCGGCAAATCGACGTTGATGAAAATCCTCTACGGGCTCTATCAACCGAACGACGGGGAGATTTACTTGCGGGATGAGCTGGTTCGCATCGACAGCCCTCGTATTGCGATTAAACTCGGTATCGGCATGGTGCAGCAGCACTTCACCCTCATCCCTGCATTGACTGCCCTCAAAAATATTGTCCTAGCAAAAGAGCCGCATCGATTCAAAACCCTTCTCGATACCGCGACAGCCCATCGTAGCATCACAGCACTCGCCGAGCAACTCGGTTTCCATCTTGACCTCAATGCGAAGGTGGAATCCCTCCCGATTGGCGGGCAGCAGTATGCGGAAATCCTCAAAGCCCTCTATCATGGGGCAGAGATCTTAATCCTTGATGAACCAACAGCGGTGCTTGCGCCGCAGGAGGTTACCGGGTTATTTGACTGTCTGCACGGCTTGAAAGCGGAGGGAAAGAGCGTTATTCTGATTACTCACAAACTCGGTGAAGTCATGACGGTTGCTGATACAATTACGGTGATGCGTCGCGGCAAATCCGTTGCCTCACTCCGTCGATCGGAGACGGATATCGCTGAATTGTCCGAGTTAATGATTGGCAAAAAACCTTTCAACGGCTTAAAAACTCAGAAAGTGCCCGACAGATCAGGCCCACCCATGCTGCATCTGGAAGATGTCACACTTCGCGCCAAGAACGGACGCGCCTTGTTAGATGGAATCGATCTCGACGTTTTCGCTGGAGAAATTGTGGGAATTGCGGGGGTGGAAGGAAACGGACAAAGCGAACTCATTGAGGTAATAACAGGGTTGCAGAAGAGCGATAGCGGAACTATTACGCTAAATGATGCGTCGATTGCTAACCGATCACCCGCGGAGATTCGACGGAAGCGTGTCGTGCATCTGCCCGCCGACCGACATCGGCACGGTATCAGCCTAAATGACCGGGTTGATGAAAATCTGATACTCGGCAGCCACAATCAACCCCCGTTTTGCCGACATGGGCTGCTGAGACGGAAAGCCGCCCATCAATTCGCAGATGACGTAATTGAAAAGTATGAAATCCGCGCCGGGGGTGTCAATCTCCCAATTCGCACCCTCTCCGGTGGCAATCAGCAGAAGGTAGTTGTGGCACGCGAGCTGGAAAGCGATCCTGAACTAATCATTGCGGCACACCCAACGCGAGGGTTGGACATCAATGCTGCTCAGTTTGTCCATCAACAGTTAATCGATGCCCGCAACCGATCCAAGGGCATTCTCCTTATCTCCGCAGATTTGGAGGAACTCTTGAGTCTGAGCGACCGGGTTGCGGTGATATATAACGGACGAATTGGCGGTGTCCTTCGACCATCGGAGACAGACGAAACGCAGCTTGGGGCCCTGATGCTTGGCTGATCCAACATAAGAACTTAACCCGAGTTGCCACTTTAGTAAAAAAAGGGGGAGAATCAGTCACCACTTGGGTTCAATAACAAAGCCGCTAGAAATTCCTGAATCTGCGTGATATGATCCATACCCTCTATGGCAACGACAGATCCACCCCTCGCAAAAATGGAGCAGCAACCGATTGAAGGTGTCACCGTCAAGTCCCTCCTCATCGCCTCCCTTCTCATCCCGATTAACTGCTACTGGGTCATTGAGATGGAGGTTATCCGGTACTCCGGCCATCCGGTCACCATCTCCCTCTTCTTCAACGTCGTTTTCATCCTTTTTGTGATTATCGGTGTCAACCAGTTTCTCAAGTGGTTTTCACCGCGTTCTGTGCTAAATCAGGGAGAACTTATCATCATCTACCTGATGCTCTCCATCGCGTCTGGCATCACGGGGCACGACATGCTCGAAATCCTCGTGCCAATGTTAGGACACGCCTTCCGCTTTGCCACGCCGGAAAACGAATGGCGGGATCTATTTCTGCCCCACCTACCGGAGTGGCTAACTGTCAGCGATAGCAAAGTTGCCCGTGGGTATTACGAGGGTGAATTAAACCTTTACACCCCCGAACAATTGATCGGCTGGACCTCGCCCGTCCTGTGGTGGACAACATTTATCTTTGTGCTAGTGTTCGGGATGTTTTGCATCAACGTGATTGTTCGCAAACGGTGGATTGAACACGAGAAACTTAGCTACCCGATTATCCAACTCCCACTCCAGATGACGGAGACACAGCGGCAAACATTTTTTCGGAATCGGATGATGTGGCTTGGATTCGCCATCGCGGGAACGCTGGCACTGCTGAATGGACTGAACTTCATCTTCCCTGTTGTCCCGGAGCTTCGGACACGGATTCAGAGTTTCCAACTTTTCACCGATAAGCCGTGGAACGCCATGGGCCGAGTTCGACTTTCGTTCTACCCATTTGCCATCGGACTCGGATTTTTCATCCCGCTTGACCTATCGTTTTCATGCTGGTTTTTCTTCTGGTTTTGGCGGCTGATGCGCGTTGCAGGTGCTGCGATGGGCTTACGAAGTCTGCCACACTTTCCCTACATGAGGGAACAAGCATCCGGGGGCTATATCGCGCTTGCTGTCATCGCACTTTGGGCAAGCCGAAAACACCTGATAGCGGTCATCAGAAAGGCGTTCGGTGGAGCAGCGGACCTCGACGACTTGAATGAACCGATGAGGTATCGCACAGCGGTGTTGGGGCTAATCGGTGTGATGGTGTTTCTTATCTGCTTCTGCTATCGCGGTGGGGCAACGGTGCCCATCACAGTCGGTTTCTTCGTCCTTTATTACGCGATTTCCATCGCCGTTACCCGTATGCGGGCGGAGTTGGGAACGCCTGTCCATGACCTACACTATTCCGGGCCCGACGAAATCCTCACACGAACAATTGGCACGCGAAAGCTGGGACGCGGGAATCTGGTGATGTTCTCAATGTTCTGGTTCATCAACCGCGCCTACCGCAGCCACCCGATGCCGCATCAACTGGAGGGGTTCAAAATGGCGGAGCGGACACATCTGAACCTGCGGCGGCTTGCACTCGCACTGATGCTCGCCGCATTGCTCGGCTCACTTTCTGGCTTTTGGGCACTGATTGACCGCGGATACCGGCTGGGGATGGAGGCTCGTGCCTACTCACCTTCGCTGAGCGCGTTCGGTATCGAACCGTATCGACGGCTCGATCGTTGGCTGAGCACACCGACAGACACATTGATCGCCGAGAGCGGCTTCATGGTCTGCGGTTTTATCATCGCCAGTTTCCTGATGCTCTTCCGTATGCGATTTGTGTGGTGGCCCTTCCATCCTGCCGGTTTTGCTATCTCAACGAGTTGGGGGATGAATGTGACATGGAGTTGCCTTTTCGTGAGTTGGCTCATCAAGTGGCTGCTGTTGCGACATGGTGGCATTGGGCTGCATCGTCGCGTCGCTCCTTTCTTCTTAGGGCTTATTCTCGGTGAGTTCACCGTTGGGAGTCTCTGGACGCTCTTCGGCATTCTGGGGAGGATGTCAACCTACGGTTTTTGGGTGTGAGACAACGGTATCTCACAAGGTCTGTCCGTTCCGAGACCAAGGACGGCACGGGTATAGAATCCCTTATGACCCTTAGATAGCAGTCATCAATTTCGGGAATTGCAGCCCAAAAACGGTATCTGTTGTGCTCCTGTGGTTCTGAACGAACAGCTAGTAGAAAAGTGTGGACAACGTTTCTCTGGCTGCCGACGACCAAGCTGAGCAGCTTGGATCGACAGCAAGGCTACTGACCGCTAATGCTTCTTCGGTGTGTACAACATGAGCGTACCGATCTGTTTATATCCCACAACTGGATACAGTTTAGCACCCGCGTGGCTGGCGGTGAGTACCGCTAATTTCGAGCCGTTGACGCGATCGTCACGCAACATCTGAGCCATCAGCGCACGAGCGATGCCACGACGACGAAACTCTGGAACCACATACATATCAGCACACCAGGTCGCCTGCTCCACATCAATGCTGCGAACCCACCCTACCGGTTTATCGTCAACCAACGCGACGTATTGACGCAATGGCGCATCTTTCGCCAGATGTTCGGGCAGAATCTGACGCGACCTCGCCGCTTTATTCACTTTCTCTGCCAAATTCACTGTAGTAACGCGCACAATCTCTACAGGACTATCAAAGCGCGGAATTCGTTTCAACTCATGCACCATTATAGGCTCTGTGCCCCCAAGTCTATAATTGAGTGCTTTGAAACCTGATCGCAGCGGTTGATCGGATTCATCAACACCATAAATCGCACATACGGCGAATCGACCACGTGTGTGTTTGCGGGCAGTCTCGTCAATCGTCTCTGGTGTTACCCCGTGTGCAATCCATTCTTCTCTACGGTAGGCCCCGCGTTTTCGTGGAGCATCGCGTACCACCCAAATTTTCCCAATACGCTCTGCCAGACAGGGATGTGTAAAACTGCGCGTAAAACAGAAGCCACGCGCGAACACCTCAATCGCATGTTGTAGTATCTCCTTCTCCATATCTCCCCCAGCTCAGTGCTTGTAATAAAAAGCCATAACATCAAAGTTTATCGAGGTTTTATAGGGCAAGTGTTATCCCTCCAATACATCCAGAGTGGATTTCAAGCGACGGTCATGATCCGCATATTGTTTTAGCCATTCAGTGACTGTTTTGCCATCCGCGAGTCTCGCTTGCAAGTCTGCGTCATTTTCTACTAGATACCGCGTCGTTTCTACATGTCCATGACCGGCTGCACAGTATAGGGGAAAATGCCCCTGATCCGCTGTCGCATTGACATCTGCACCCCCGCTGACCAACTGCTCTACAATTTCCAAGTCGCCGTTTCGAGCAGCATGGTGCAAAGCCGTATCGCCACGGGCATAACGCTCCTTGACTAACTTTGGGTTATCACGAAGCATTGCATTCACTCGCCCCACATTGGCTAAGAACACAGCGTATATAAACTGGCGTGCAATTTCACTTGACGGTTTGGTATGTGCATCCACCCCCCCATACGCGGTGAGCAACGATATAACTTCCTTATTGTCTGGCACTTGTCCAGCATAGTGAATCACATAGCCATCATGCGCTGCCAAATCAGCGCCACAGTCTATGAGATATTTAACAACATCATAATGGCATCTTAATCCGGCATGAAATATAGGACACCATTCATATCTGTCATCTTGGTTGACCTGCCCGGGGTCCTGTTCAAGGATTTTCTTTACTGTATCTAGGTCTCCGTTGGCTGCTGCGTCATGAATTGAACCGAGTTCCATATCTAGCCTCCATAATCTTGCACTTGAACCCCAATCTCCGTATCGGGGGCACTGAACGTTTAGCTGCGTAACTCTTATGCGTTATGAATTTTTAGGTGCTTCCAGTAAAATTATTCAGTATAAAATTCAAAGGGCCGCCTACCAAAAATGATATGCCAAAAAAGTTAAAAAATCAACCTTAAATTGTTGTCTCACCTAACAATGAGATGGCTTGAGGTAAATAATCCGGAATCCCAAATTTGAGAGCCTCAATCGATACGAACCCAACATCTGTTTTTCAACACTTTGGGAAGTATGTTGCTCCTTCTCTGAAAAAAATAGTAATTCCAATAACGGGAGGTTGAGTTCACCAAATTCAAAATACCCCGGGCCACAATCAAGATGCCCTTTACATGCGCGGGATTTGATTGTATAATACCTGTTACCTGAAATTCAGGCAGCAACGGTGCCATGGGTGAGCTGCTGTGGTATAATCGTGCCGATAAGACTGAATGGCAAGTCCCTTGCATCATCGAAAGCGATTTCACGAACCGATCAACGGTTCAATCAACTTAAACCGCAGTCTATGTGATACGGAGGGATATTAAAATGAGTGTCTTCAGTCGAATCTCCACAGTCTTCAAAGCCAATGTGAATGACGCGCTAACCAAAGCGGAAGATCCGGAAAAGGTTCTCAATCAAGTTATCATTGAAATGAACGAGCAGCTTGTTGATACGAAACGGAAGGTTGCTGCCGCGATTGCCGATGAAAAGCGTCTTCAGAGACAGTATCAGGAAACCGCCGGACAAGCCAAGCAGTGGGAAGAGAAAGCGACCATCGCCGTTCAGAAGGAACGCGATGACTTGGCGCGAGAAGCCCTAGCACGGCGAAATGAGGCTCAACAACTCGCGGATGAATACAAAATCCAGTGGGACAAACAGCGACAGGCTGTTGACCAACTCAAGGAACATTTGAGAGCCCTGGAACTAAAGATTGGGGAAGCCGGTCGTAAGAAGAATCTGCTGATTGCACGTCAGAGGCGAGCTAAAGCGCAAAAGCAGATCCATGAAACGATGGCAGGTATGAAAGATAGCAGTGCCTTTGACACCTTCGATCGGATGGAGCAGAAGGTCGGTGATATGGAAGCACGGGCGGATGCCGCCGCGGAAATGGCTGATTTTGAGAAGGATTCTCTCGAAGATGAGTTCGCAGCGTTAGAGACGAAAGACAGCGTTGACGATGACCTTGTCGCACTGAAAGCAAAACTTGGAAACGGCACCGATTCAGATAAGGCGTAAAGGGTGAAGGGTGAAGCGTGAAAGGTAAAAAAACGGTTACCCTGCGTTTTGGTTTCGCGCTTCACGCACCGATTTCCACAACTGATACCGAAAGGAAAAACTCATGGCTGAACCCAAAGGCGAAGCATTTCGCGTCGTTCACGAGAGCAAACCCAAACGCACCTATCGCGGTGCAGTTGTCGGATGTGGCAGAATGGGCAGCACGATCGACGATGAACATATCGGAATGCCACACTACCCATGGCCCTGGGCTCATGCCCCGGCAATGATTGAGGCGCGGGGAGTGGCCCTAGTCGCTGCCGCCGATGTGGATCAAGCAAAGCTGGATGACTTCAAACGGCGTTGGGGTGTTGAAGCCCTTTACACCGACTATCGAGAGATGGTGGAGCGGGAACAGCCAGACATTGTCTGCTTAACAACCCGTCCCGAACCCCGTGCGGAGGTTACTATCGGTTTAGCGGAGGCGGGTGTCAAGGCGATTTATGCCACGAAACCGATGTGCCGCACCCTTGCGGAAGCAGATGCAATGATTGATGCCTGCCACAAGCACGGGACTATCCTCGCTATTGCATGTCACCTCAACTGGTATAACTGGTACACAAACGCGCGCCAATCAATCGCTGACGGTGCCATCGGTAATTTGAGATCGATGATCTGTCACAGCCCAGCTAGTCTCTCCAATCTGCATAGCCATACGCTCGCGCTCTTTCGCCTATTTGCCGGTGCCCCGGCAAAGTGGGTCTTTGGCGTGATGGACAGCGAAGAAAGAGCGACGGGAGATAATGACCTCTCAGGATCGGGATATATCGTCTATGAGAACGATGTCCGCGCTGTCATGAATACCCAATCCGAAACTTCTGGGGAGACATGGACGCTCGAATTTATCGGTGACAAAGGACGCATCGTTTCACGCAACGCTCACGCCCAGTTTGAGCTGTGGAGCACCCACCCAGAGACGGGTGGCCCCATCCGATGTCAGTTTCCCAACCCTTGGTATCCGCGGAGTTCAATGGTGGACGCGATCGAAGGTGTTTGCAGATCCCTTGAAGTTGGAGAGGAGCGAATCTGTCCGGGCGAATTTGGCAGGGAGGCGTTAGAGATTGCTATTGCGCTACGTGAATCCCATCGCCGCGGCAATGTCCGAATCGATCTGCCGCTGGAGGACCGAAGCCTCCGAATGGGGTAATTGGTGGGTATTCTAACGCAAGTTGCCAGTTATTGAAAATCCATCGGTTTTCCGTCTCCACAATTTGTAGGTCGAGCTTCCTAGCTCGACTTTCAAAGCCTCAGCGGGGCAGCATGTGTCCAGCATACCAGCGACCCGAATTCCTAAATCCAAAGGTTAAGCACCGTTCATCGATCTTTGACCACAATCGAATCTACAGTCGAAGCAACGCTTTGTGGATCTCAACCATAGCACGCGTATCCATCTCGCAATATTCTCTCAAGTGGTTAATCATATTGCTTCTTTCTCTTTCATTTGTGGTCCTAATCATTAAATCCCAGACAGCTTGAGCATCACCACCCTCATGGATGTCTAACTCTTCGTAGGAAAGACAAGGCACCAAAATCGGAAGGACATTTTTGATGGAAGCAGAACCGAGAAACCCCGGATGTTTATAGTGGTTCCTGAATATCAATATCTGATCCCAAAGTCTGGAAATAATTGATTGAAGTGCTGCAGAATGCTTGGGAAAAAATTGAGCCAAGTCCTGAAGTATCCGGCGTTCAAAAGAAGCCGAGTAAACAACCACCGAACCGACATCAGAAATATGTTTAAGCAAAGATTCCGCTACAGGTAATCTTGGATCGGTTGTATCGGTGTGCAAGTATTCGTGATGCGTAACCTCGCCATTGGATTGTAGTATATGACAACTATACTGAAATGGAAATTGCTGGTATGGACTTAATCCCTCAAACCTCGGAATCGCAGGGTTGTCGGTTTCAAAATCAAAGAAGTGGATAGGGTATTCTAAAGTTGATAATTTCTGTTTGATTCCCTCAACATCAATCTCTGGTTTATCATTCTCTGACTTATCATTCAGAACCATATCAACGTAAGCGCGCTGTTTTTCAGTCAGTGAGTAATCGTCAGGGAGATCGTGCAAACTAAGTATCCCCTTTTCTACCAACTCGTCCTTTTTATTCCAACTCAGTCGCGGAATGGTGAAAATTGAAAGCTCAGGAACGTATTCCCAACAATGCTCCTTAAATGGGCAGCGATTGGGCTTTTCGCAATGCTCACCAATCAAGACCGGCGGTTCAGCACTTTCGCCAAGTATGTTTTTGAATGTCTGTATATTGTTAGGAACATCGCCCATTAACCGATCCACTTGATTTGTTACGTCCTCAATGGTAAACAAATTAGAGAGATCTGGATATACGCACTCTTTATTATTTATAAGCATCAACTGTGTTCCAGAGATGGACGCGCCTTGTCCAGTTAAGACATGCTTTTGGATAGCTAGGTCATGTAGATGATACTTCTCCTCTCGGACTTTGGTTGATGACTTAACTTCAATGATTTTCCACGAGTCTGAATCTTTCTGAAGAATGTCACATCGCACCCAAATATCATTAAAAATAAAAGAGGCTTCAAATATATACGGAATGCCACGTCTTATGGCATCTTGGGTTTGCTCTACAGCTTCGACGGGCCCTGTTGCCTCAATCCGCTCGCCCCTTGGGAAATAATCCCGAGCGAGGTTCCCCACCTCTCTACTCTGATCAAGAATTCGTTGTTGCGATCTGGAAGTAGCTGTCGATCTCTCCGGATGATTCTTTTCATACCAGAGGCGTTTATGACACTGTAGTCCGTTCAAGTACTTTGATTTTGTAAGATAATCTATCATTATTACACTCCACTAAGATTTAATAACGTTGGGTTTCCAAGGACATATAGCTTTCCTGTAGTTTCCTCGATCTCTTGTTCGGGTTTAAGTCGGGTAATCTACTCCGCGCGGCTACCAACCGTAACTAAAATCATCGGAGGCTTTCTTCTTCTCGATTACCTTAACAAGATGATAGGCATATCGCCCCACATCCTGTATTTCCGTGCCACGGTCTTCCAATCGAACCTCAAGCGTGTAAATAAATCCCAGTTCAAAATCAAAGCCCTGAATAGATTCGTAGAAAAATTCCCAGCGACCTGAGTCTTCATTGTATTCCACCAAACAATCCCGTTCAAGATGTGCATCATGACACCGCTCGGTGTAGGGACCAATCGTGATAATTTCAATATGCTCCTCGTCGCGATCAAGCGTTAACAGTGTATCTTCCAGGCTGCAAGCAGACAGAAATAGTAAAGCAAGGATCAGTAAAAATCTCATTTTCTTACCTCCTAAAGAAAAGGGTGAAATTAAAAAGGGCCTTTTAAGTGTAGTGAAATCCCAATTTATGGGTGACGCAGTTTTCTCCACTATCCCCTCCGTCGCCGCCGCGGTGTAGCACCCGCCGCCAACGGCACCATCATCTTTTCATACAAACTGAGCAGGTGCTCAACCCGCTCACGGTCTGATGAAAATGGCGAACGCCGGTAAAGCTTATCAACGGCACCGTCCAAGGCGCGGTGTGCTCTACGGAGAGCTACCGGCATCAGATCGGGGTCGTAGAGGTCAGCCAAGGTCGCGTCGGGATGTGCAGCGCGAGCGGCGAGGACGGCATCGGCGTAAGGTTCGAGACGTTGCAATCGTTCCGCAGGGACAGGAGGCATCGGGAAGGTGTTGTAAATAATGCCAATTCCGTATGAAAAGTCGCTTTTGAGTCGCCCACCAATATTCCTAACCCATGCCATGTGCATTGTAGATGTAAGAAGTCCAAACTGCCAAAGTGTGGCGTTTGGTAGTACGCGCACCTTATTGCTCGGAATCACCGGCGGCTCCAACCAGCCAATCGGCACATATTCCCGCCGTGCAGAACTCACTTCCGGTATAACTAGAAACGGCGCATCTGGAAGGACGTTGACGTGGTAAAGCGTCGGTGTCTCAGCAAGTGCTTGGGTGGATTTGCTCTTGCTCGCCAACCGATAGGCGCGGACAGCGGCAATACGCTCACGAACCTTCGGCAGGGTCCTCAGCACTTGGGGCGGCACGTCGGCCAAGCGTAGTATCCAGCGTTCTCCCCCCTGTAGAAATTCACGACTTCCCACAAAGGGCCGCAGATACGGTTCGGCATTGGGCTCCTCTTGCAAAAACGCAGCGCGTTCTTCGGCTTTGAAAATGTAGTGTCCTCCATCAATGGGCATAGAGCCGCCGATTAGCTTCGGCAGTCCATTGATCTGCCGAGATTCCTCCCTGACGACAATCCGTGAATCAGTCAGTCCGCTGGCATCAAACAGGTAGGGTGAGAGGGCGGTGTGCAGGCTTTCGTGTGGTTCACCCTTGGGGCTATCGTAGGAAAACAACCGTTTCTCCCGCGGGGCGGCACCCCGTTTTGCCAATCCGATAATGACGACGTGGACATGCGCCATGCCGCGGGCATCCGAACCCCAAGCGAAGGTGCGGTGGGCAAAGGCGATGTCCAGCTTGCAACGATCAAACAGAAGGGGCCACAGCTGCGCCACCTGTTCGCCTTGGGTGATGGAATTGGTTGCCACAAAGCCGAGCTGCGTCTCGCTCTGTTGGATATATTCACCCGCCTTGATAAACCACGCGGTCACATAGTCAAGAGTGCCGCCGCTTTTGCCCAGTGCGGCGATGTTTCGCACCTGTTCGCGCTGCTGTGGCGATTGGAGCTTCGCCCCCACAAACGGCGGATTGCCGAGCACGTAGGAACATTCCTTCGGCGGTAGCAGCCCCGTCCAATCAATTTCCAGCGCATCACCGTGCCTGATATGCGGCGACTTCTCCAACGGGATGCGCGCATAGATTTGTCCAAACTCCAAACTCAGGCGGTTGTTCATGATGTGGTCCATCATCCACAGGGCAACCTCGGCGATATGCGCGGGAAACTCCCCCAACTCAATCCCATAGAATCCATCCACATCGACCACCGACAGCGACTGTGCGAGCATGTCAAGTTGACCATGCGGACGAATCTCTTTTAACACCTCTATTTCCAACGCTCGCAACTCACGGTAGGCAATAATCAGGAAGTTGCCGCAGCCGCACGCCGGATCAAAAAAGCGCAACCGACCGAGTCGCTGCTGAAAAGAGATTAGTTCGGGGAGGCGACGGTTGTCCCGACGGTTTCGGATATGTCGGAATTCGGCACGCAACTCGTCGAGGAAAAGCGGTTCAATTACCTTGAGGATGTTCTTTTCGGTGGTGTAGTGTGCGCCTTGGGCGCGGCGTTCCTCCTTGTCCATCACTGACTGAAAGAGCGATCCAAAGATTGCTGGGGAGATGTCCGACCAATTAAAATGACAAGCATCAATCAGCCGCTGACGCATTTTGGAATCGAATGACGGGATGAGCAAGGGTTCGCGGAATAGGGCACCGTTGACATAGGGGAAGCGGGCGAGGTCTCCGTCAAGGTTTCTGGAGCGACAGTCTACCGGCGTGTTGAGCACTTGAAACAGTTGCGCTAGCCACCCCCCGAGATCCGATCCATCGTCCCGCGTCCGGTTCTCTAGCAGATCGAGAAAAATGTCGCGTGGCTCAAAGATGCCGGTGTCGTCGGCGAAGAAGCAGAAGACGATGCGGACCAAGAATTGTTCCAGATCATGACCCGTATAGCCGGAGTCAGCCAGCGCGTCGTGGAGTTCCCCAACGCGCTCGGAGGCTTCGATATTGACCGGATCTTGATCCCTGAAGGATCGCTTCTGCACACCCGAGATGAAGCCAAACTTTTCGATATGTTGAGGCAGCTCAGCGAGGGGGAAGGCAACGTTTTCATCCTCGTCAAGGTCGTATAACTCAAACGTTTGGAAATCGCTCAACAGGAGGTAGCGCGGCAGGTCAGTGTCCTTGAGACCGGGGAAGTAAGAGAACGCTTGAGCTTTGGCTTGTGTTAAGTTGCGCCCCATACTTTTCTGCTCAACGAGGAGCACCCCTTTCCAGAACAGGTCAATAAAGCCGCGCCGATCGCCGAGCAGTTTAACGGGCTCCTCAAACGCGGCAACCCGGCGCACGGGCAGATCAAAGATGGCGAAAAAATCGCGGTAGAAAAGTTGGGTTTGCCCCTTTTCGTAGCCTGCATCCGCCCATTCCTGAGCGAATGCGGCGGCGCGGGCACGGATTTCATTCCATGACAAGCGCATGTCTTGAGTCCTTCTCAGGAGGAGATAGGGAGCGCGGGATAGGCAGTAACATCGGAGTGTAGCGCACACAATAAATTGTGCGACTACTAACGGTTGGAAAGAAGATGGGGTTTATTGGAAGAGAAAAAAAATGGAGGGCAAGGAAAATCTTTACCCTCCATATCTGCCAATAACTTCAGGCACTTAGTACATACCGCCCATCTCACCACCGGGAGGTCCTGCCGGCATTGGCGGCTCCTTCTCAGGAATGTCTGCGACCAATGCTTCTGTGGTGATCATCAGACCGGCGATACTGGATGCATTCTGAAGGGCAACACGGACCACTTTGGTTGGATCAATGACACCCGCGCTGAACATATCGTTGAATTCATCTCTCAGGGCATCGTAACCAACGCTCTCCTCTTCATCTTTGACCTTTGCGAGGATCACTGAATCTTCTTGACCCGCATTGTGTGCAATCTGACGAAGTGGCTCTTCGAGGGCGCGGCGCACAATATCAACACCGACCTGCTCTGTCTCGTCTTCGAGGCTGACCCCATCGAGTGCAGATGCTGCACGGACAAGAGCAACCCCACCGCCTGCGACGATACCTTCCTCAACGGCTGCACGGGTTGCGTGCATCGCATCTTCAACGCGCGCCTTCTTCTCTTTCATCTCAACCTCGGTCGCTGCGCCAACATTGATGACAGCAACGCCACCGGCGAGCTTCGCAAGGCGTTCTTGCAGTTTTTCGCTGTCATAGTCGGAAGTCGTATCTTCAATCTGCTTGCGAATCTGATTGATCCGACCTTGGATAGCTTCGGCACTTCCCGCACCTTCAATGACGGTTGTGTTGTCTTTGTCAATGACAATGCGCTTTGCATAACCGAGATCGTTCAAGTTCACATTTTCGAGCTTAATTCCGAGGTCTTCGGAGATGACGCGCCCATTGGTGAGGACAGCGAGATCTTCGAGCATTGCGGTCCGGCGATCGCCGTAACCCGGTGCTTTGACAGCCGCGCCACGGAGGGTTCCGCGAATCTTGTTGACCACCAAAGTAGCTAATGCCTCACCTTCCACATCTTCTGCGACGATAAGGAAGGGCCTACCTTGTTGAGCAACTCGATCAAGCATCGGCACGAGATCTTTGAGTGCGCCAATCTTCTTCTCATGGATAAGGATATATACTTCCTCAAGCACCGTTTCCATACGGTCAGGATCGGTGACAAAGTAGGGTGACAGGTAGCCTCGATCAAACTGCATCCCCTCGACCACATCAAGCGTGGTTTCAAGGCTTTTGGCTTCCTCAACGGTGATGACACCGTCTTTGCCTACTTTTTCCATTGCGTCCGCGATCAGGTCTCCAATCTCCCCATCGTTATTGGCAGAGATAGCGGCAACCTGTGCGATTTCCGTTTTCTCGGAAGTCACTCGACTCACCGCTTGCAAACGGCCTACAACTGCCTCGACCGCCTTCTCGACCCCACGCTTGAGTGCCATTGGGTTGCGTCCTGCAGCAACATTCTTTAAGCCTTCTCGATAAATCGCCTGCGCCAAAATGGTAGCGGTCGTTGTTCCATCACCGGCAACATCACTGGTTTTGGAGGCAACTTCCTTCACCATCTGCGCGCCCATATTTTCATAGGGGTCCTCAAGCTCGATCTCTTTTGCAACGGTCACACCGTCTTTGGTGATTGTCGGCGCGCCAAACTTCTTATCGAGCACAACGTTTCTTCCTTTTGGACCCAAAGTCACTTTTACGGCATTCGCGAGCGCGTCAACACCACGTTTAATCTGGGTGCGCGCTGTTTCATCAAATGCCAGTTGCTTTGCTGCCATTGTTATACCTCCTAATTCGCTTAACTACCAAAATTAGCCAATTTTTGCCAAGATGTCATCTTCGCGTAGAATCAACAACTCTTCGTTCTCATACGTCACTTCAGTGCCGGAGTATTTCCCAAACAGGATTTTGTCTCCAACTGCGACATCAATGGGTTGCCGGTCGCCATCGTCAAGCAAGCGCCCTTTCCCAACAGCGATAACTTCCCCTTCTTGGGGTTTCTCTTTGGCAGTGTCAGGGATGATAATCCCTCCACTGGTTGTCTGCTCATCTTCTTCAGTGCGTCGGATTAAAATCCGATCGCCTAACGGCGTGAGTGCCATATCTCAGTCTCCTTTTCGTTAAGGTTAAAATCAATGAAACAATACAACCAGTGTGCAATAGATATGCCACCCCGCTATTACTGGATTATTCGCCTACCAATGACATATTGACACACTTAAAACTGAGACAAAATGTCATTATGGATACATTTTATCATTACTGCGTCATTTTGTCACCCTCTAAATTGGATATTCCGCGGGGCATGAAACGGCTCGCCCCGTCCGATCTGATTTGTAAGCAGCTGCAAGAATCCTATTGGTGCGCAGCCCATCTAACCCTGTGACGATTGGTTGCTCCCCTTGAGCCACACACCGCGCAAAATGCTCAAATTGACTTTGGTAGAGGTCTTCATACTGAGAGTTGATGATTTGAGACTCGCCGTTGGAGGAGCGTTTAATCTTCCAACCGTCATCATTATAGACCCACACCCACCCATCTGTTCCATATATCTCAATGACAAGGTCACAGCCCGCAGCAGAGAAACTGGTGTCGATGAACCCCTGAGCCCCGTTCTCAAAACGCATCATGATCATTCCGGTCTCTTCGACATCATAGCGGTGGAGCGCATTGTTGCAGAATGCACTGACCTGACTCACTTCTCCGACGATATAGCGTAAGAGATCGACTCCGTGTGCCCCAAGATCCATCAGGCAGCCGCCGCCACCCTGATTTGGGTTGCCGCGCCAAGTCCCCGGCGGGATCGGAAACGGTTTCAGAAACGGCACCCGTCCTTGGACAATTTGTCCCAAACTGCCCTCCGCCACCCAGCTTTTTATTTTTTGGAAACAGGAGTGGAAGCGGAACAGAAAGCAGATTTGAAGATGTGCACCGTTTGCTTCGCAGGCATCGATCATCCGTTGGCACTCCTCCGCATTCATCGCCATCGGTTTATCACAGAGAACATGGAACCCTCGCTCGGCAGCTTCGATGACCTGCTCGCAGTGCAGATACACAGGGGTTGAAATATAAATTGCATCCAATGTTTCGTCTGATAGGAGAGCCTCGACCGTTGTGTAATACGTCTGTGCTCCATGCTCTGTCGAGAGCCGCTTGGCCCGTGCTGCATCCCTAGAGAGCAGCGCATGGAGTTCCGCATCTTTTGCTTGATTTATCGCCGGGATAGCTCGACGTTGTGCAACGCTTCCCGCGCCAAGCACTCCCCATTTGAGCCCCATGTTGTCCTCCTCAATAATCAGGCAATCTACAAAGTAGGAAACCGTATTCGTGTCGCAAAATGGCATCCTGTCTTAAATTTTGAAATTAATATCGCCTGTATCAAAATTTTCTGTTGAGAATAAGGGTATAAATTGGTATAATAGAGCGACCTTTTATTTCATCAGCATCTATGCAGGTATCGCACTACTTCACGCCTTATTCATGATTATCCGCGCTACACTTTCTGCACAACCTGTCACGGGTTGCTAAAATCCCAAGAACTGAAAGGGGGGTAGGTTTGATATAATGATTCATGTCAGAGTTGAACCGGACGAAACACTTGATAGAGCACTTGCCCGCTTCAAGAAGATATGCGGCAAGGCGGGTATCGTCACGGAAATCAGACGGCGTAGCTTCTATGAGAAGCCGAGCGCAAAACGCCGCCGTTTAGAGCTAAAACGGCAACGGAAAAATAAAATTCGCACTTTTCACACCAGACAACAATAGGTCAAAGATTCTCGGAACGGAGGGGCTTCACTGACCTGATTGGCGTTGCGACAGAATTGGTTGTGGCATTGGCACATTCCGCCACCCAAATCTGAATCAGAACGAAGGTATAATTAAAGGAAATCAAAGTCACAACCTAAATGCGCCTGCTCAATGTGCTGGGTGTATAGCAACCCGTAGCCTCGTTGGAAGTGCGGTTCAGGAAGGACCAGCTGCTCCCTCCGCTTTGCCAATACCGCCTCGCCCACCAACAATTCCAACCGTTTGTTCGGGACATCCAACTCAATCAGATCACCCTCCTCTACCAACGCCAAAGGGCCCCCGACAGCCGCTTCGGGGGCAATGTGAAGCACAATCGTGCCGAATGCCGTTCCACTCATCCGAGCGTCGGAGATACGAACCATGTCTTTAACGCCAGCCCGCAAGAGCTTCTTCGGAATTGGGAGATAACCTGCTTCCGGCATCCCCGGTCCGCCGATCGGGCCCGCGTTCTGGAGGACGATGACATGATCTTTGGTAACGGGTAAATTGGGATCATCAATGCGGTTGTGCAGGTCTTCCAGCGACTTAAAAACAACTGCTGGGCCCCGATGCGTCAGCAGATGTGGCGAAGCGGCCGAACGCTTAATCACCGCTCCCTGTGGAGCTAAGTTCCCAAAAAGACTGGCAAGCGTTCCGGATTCAAACAGCGGTGTCGTTCTGGGCTTGATGACATCCTGCCACGCCGGCGGATGCGGCACTGCTGTGAGATTTTCTCCGATGGTGCTCCCCAACACCGTCTGTGCATCTCGATGGAGAATATCTTCGAGAGCCTTCATCGCAACCGGCACCCCACCTACCTTAAAGAGGTCTTCCATATAATAATTACCGCTCGGCTTGAGATTCACCAAGACAGGGGTTTCATCGCTGATCCGATCAAAGTCGGCGAGGTCGAGGCGGATGCCAAGGCGCCGCGCAATCGCTGTCAAGTGGATGACCCCATTTGTCGAACCACCAATTGCCATGAGGACGCGGATTGCATTCTCGAAGGATTGTTGCGTCAAAATCTTCGACGGACGGAGATCGTTCTGGATCATCGAGACAATCGTTCTGCCCGTTGCCTCTGCATGCCGCCGCCGTTCCGACATCACCGCGGGGATGGCAGCTCCACCGGGTAACATCAGTCCAAGTGCCTCTGCCAACGCTGCCATCGTGCTGGCGGTGCCCATCACCATACAAGTCCCCGTGCTGGAGCACAACCGGCCCCCAATCTCATCCACCTCGTCCCCGTCCAAACGTCCAGCGCGATACTCACCCCAGAATCGGCGGCAATCGGTGCAAGCTCCAAGGCGTTCACCTTGATAATCCCCGGTGATCATCGGACCCGCAACTAGACAAATCGCCGGACAGTCTGCACTCACAGCCCCCATCAGTTGGGCGGGAACGGTTTTGTCACATCCACCTAACAGGACAACACCATCCATCGGCTGAGCTCGGATCATTTCCTCCGTGTCCATTGCCATTAGGTTGCGGAACATCATGGTCGTAGGTGCCGTGAACATCTCTCCAAGCGAAATTGTTGGGAATTCAATCGGAAGCCCACCGTGAGACAGCACCCCCCGCTTTACCGCTTCGATTAGGTCACCAAAATTGTGATGGCAGCTATTGAAACCGCTGAAGGTATTGATGATGCCGACAATCGGACGTTCCAACTCCTCATCCGAATACCCCATCGCTTTCGCAAACGCCTTACGGATGTAGACGCTGAACTCCGGATCTCCGTAGTTTGTCAAGCCGCTTTTGATGCCTGATGGATTTTTTGTTTGCATCATATCCTCATACCGATCCTTTACAACACCGAAAAGTGTGTGTAAAAAGCGCGTTAAAGCTCTATCCGATATACGCGAGCGGCGGTATCATGAAACATAGCAGCGCGCTCGGCAACCGAATAGCCCGATGACAACCGTTTGAAAGCATTATACATCACGTTGTAGGAATATGATACCTTATCCACCGGGAAATTGCTCTCAAACATACACCGGTCGGGGCCAAACTGTTCAATGCAATAATTCATCAAGGGTGCCATATCCGATGCGAGTTCTTCCGAACCGGCGGGTGTTGTTCGGGCGTGCCAGTCAAAACCGGTGCGGGGCATCCCGATCCCCCCCAGTTTGACGTTGACATTGGGGCATTCTGCGACGGCAGCGATACCGCTCCGCCAAGTGGCGAGTACCTCGTCGTCCCGGTTGGCATAAGGACCTACCCGCAGTAAGCCGCCGATATGGTTGAGAATAATGGTCAAGTCAGGCAGTGCTTTGGCGAAATCTGCCAATTCGGGCAGCTGCGGGAAATACAACCAAGCCTCTAGCGACAACCCCATACGTGCCAGCACCTGTGCACCAGCGCGGAAATCGTCACTAGCCAACTGCCTCTCCATTTTGTGAGCGGTCGTATTTTCCACCTCTGGATGCGGGTCCCAAGTTACGGCGTGGCGGATACCGCGAAATCGGTTGGGACTGGCTGCCTGCAACGCTTGAAGTATCGGTTCAACCCGATCTCCTAGGTTCAGGTTGGCGTGCCCGACAATGGCAGCCGCAGCCCGGCAGGGTCCGTATAGCCCGCTCGCGCTGGCGGCTGCTAACCCTTGCACAAATTCGACTTCACCCACAGGACGCATCGGCTCCGGTCCGTCGGAGCGGTACATCGCTCTTGCCTCAACAAACACAGTGGAGCGCACGTTGTGACCGCTGTTCACGTCAGCGGCTAGCTCGTGAAGCAGATACCGTTGGTAAGGAACGCGCTCCGTCCGAAAGTCCCAGAAGTGGTGATGGGGGTCACAAATAGGAATCTCCGGTTCCAAGGTCGGTTCCGGGGTTAAAGCAAGCCAGTCATTGCCTCCGAATGGCATAAAGGCACCTCGTATACCGAGTTTTCTACGACGAATCAACACCAGCTTGGCGAAAAGCCGAACCCTCCAAAGCATCAGCGGTGCGGAAGGTGGTAATTTGCGTTATTATACCACTCTTTCATAAAACAATGGAATGACAAATTGATTACATTTTTGTTGCAAAATCGATGAAACACTGATACGATAATCGTGGAGACTTCAGCACAGAAACCTCGTTTTTCGGGCACGTGTGCTAGTATCAAGTCCAAAAACTGAGTACCCGTGAATTTTTGTCCCTGACGCGAGTTTCATTTATGGTAAATTTTAGAGTTACTGATACATTTGAATAATTGACACATGAACCTCCTCAACCCAGCGTTGGAGATCCATCATGAACCCTCACCAAGCTCCTCCTCGTCATGCCATCGCTCACCCAGCGAACGAGCAAACGACCGCTGTCACGTCTACGGATGGAACGCCCGACTTTGACGCAGTCCGCAACGACTTTCCACGGGCAAAGACAGCTGCATACTTTGATAACGCCTCATCACACCCGTTCAGTGTTCACTCGGCCGCAGCCCTGCACCGCTATATCGACTGGGTCACACACGAGGTTGGCGAGCCGTGGTGGCCCCCGTGGGCGGCATCCCGGGACGAATCGAAGCATCTCTTTGCCAAACTTATCAACGCCCGCCCGGAAGATATAGCCTTTGCCCGCAGTGCTGTCGAGGCAGAGAGCAACCTGATCAACGGCATGCAGGAACATCTCTCCGGCGGCAACATTGTCACCCATGACCTGCACTACGCCGCGTCCCTCTACAACTACAAAATTCGGCAGCAGGCATCTGCGCTCCCGTGCAGCGAAGGTGCTGAGATGTGCACCGTCCCGGGTAACGTCCTTAATACAAAGCACGACTTTGAGAGTCTCCGAATCGTCAAACACCGTGATTGGCAAATCGACTATCGGGACATGGAGCGTGCGATTGATAAAAACACCAAACTGGTTTCCATTACGCTGGTATCCAACGTCAACGGCTACCTCTCGGACGTAAAAGCTATCAGCGACCTTGCCCATGCACATGGTGCCTATCTCTATGTCGATATTATTCAGGGTGTAGGGGCTGTGCCGGTTGACGTGCAAGCGATGGGCATCGACTTCGCTGCGTGCTCCACCTTCAAATGGCTCATGGGTGTCAAGGGATTTGGCTTCCTCTATGTGCGGTCGGACCTTCAAGGAACAGTGGTGAAGCCCACTCAGCATTGCGGCGGCTTGAGTTTTAATTATGCCCCTTGGGTTGAAAAACCTGATCCGGCTGGCGCAGAGTTCGCCTTTACACCAACCCCCGGTCCCACCTGTTATGAAGTCAGCTATCCGTCCTACGAAGGTGCCATCTGTGCACAAGAAAGTCTGAGGTACATCCTCCGGTTGGGGGTTCATAACATCCGCAATCATGTACGCACGCTCACCGATCGCCTGATGGATGAACTGCCCGCGATTGGCTATCCCGCTATCACACCCAAGGGGAACGAAAGTCCTATTGTGACTTTTGCAGCACCGGATCCAGCGACAACAATGGCGAAACTCAGAAATGCTGGTGTTCACGTTGCAATGCGCTACGGCAACAAGATGCGAATCTCCCCTTCTGTCTTTAACAACCAAGAAGATGTCTCCCGTCTGTTAGAAGCACTCGCATGATCAACAGAAAGTAAAAGATGCAGCTTAGGCTTCAGGTGAGTCACATTGACTGAACACCAATCCCTTTCAGTCCCAAAATGTAATCAAGGAGGAAACATGGCAGAGAATTTCTGGTTTAATCGCATGGCTGAACACTGGAGCATACCGCAACAGTTAGATCTGGTTGAGCATGTGAGAAGGGCGAAGTTGCAGGTTGTGCAGGTGGGAACCTTTGGTCCAATGTTTTACAGTTTGGCGGATGACCCTGAAGTAAATCGTCACTGGGTGGGGATGCCACTAATTGGCGTAAGCGAAAATCTTGCCTGCGCGGCAGAAATCATCCCTCAACTCCAAGGGGCTGGCGCGCGGGTTGTTGGGCAGATGAGCATGGCATGGCACTACGGAAACCACGAAAAGGGACTGGGACTATTCGGTGCTTGGGAGAGAATCTGGACCGAGGGCCTTCTAGGGACTGCGCCCTGTGTCAGCGCAGAAGATGCCCAACAGCGACTCGCGGATAGGTCGTTGCGACGGTGGGACATCGAAGGACGGCCGTATCTGACGTATAGCGGTTGTATGTGTAATCCGCACTGGCTTGCCACCCTGAAACCGATGGTGAGCAAAGCCATTGAGTTGGGGATAGATGGATTCAATGTGCATCATAACTTCGAGAACTTCTGCCGGTGCCGCTATTGCCAAGATTATGTGCAAGGTCGGCTACAGGAAGCCTTCGACAGCGCAGATTTGCGACGGATTTTTGGCAGACGAGATCTCGTTGAAGTCACAGATTTCCTGACACCCTGCCGAGAATGTCCGGCGGACCTGAAGCAACGGTTTCAGCTAACCGTCAACCGTGCAACCCACCTGCGTCGCAAAGAGGCACTAGACGAAATATTTATTGCACACGGCCGTTCACTGAAGCCTGAACTCCTGCTAGCACAGTGGTATCACAAATACGATTTCCAACCGCATGACGAACGCAGCCTCCTGCCGAGCGCGTTATGGGCAAAAGATGAGGATTATATCTGGTATAGCCAAGGCGGGTATAAGGGTATGAGTTTCATCAAGCACGGCTATTTGGCAGATATGGGAATGCCCGCTCGGTTTATCTATGCGGCTGGAGGGGGCAAGCCTTTTGTGATTAACAAATATGATTTCCGCCGCTTGCGGTTGTCGATTGCTGAAGCTGCAGCAAATCATGGCGCAGCACTAGCATATCATTGGGGCTATGATGAAAATCTGAATTTCTCGGTGGAGGACTACTACGGTCCCGCTATCCGCTATCAGCGTTTTCTCGCCGACCACGAAACCCTTCTGCACCCAGCCCAACCTTGGGCACAGATAGCATTGATCTATCCGCGCCGCGCGGAGTTAGAGGAGGAAGCCGACTGTCTGGAACCGCTCAAGCGGATTGGTCGGTTGTTGGAGAATAGGCACCTGCTCTTCGACATAGTTCTCGATGAACAACTCCTTGAGTGTGCCGCTAACTATCACACGCTCATCTTGCCCGATGTGAAACGTCTATCCCCAGAGGAGGGGGCACACCTCAAGCAGTTCGTCGAAAAAGGTGGGAAACTCATCTTTACGGGAGAAACCGGAAAATATCAGCTTAACGGACAGCCCTACCCCGAAGGTCTGCTAACAGATTGGCAAATGCAAACGGACGACAGCCGTAAGAGTTCAAAGCTGGAGGGAGTGTGCTACATCCCAATGGGAAACTCATCTTTACGGGAGAAACCGGAAAATATCAGCTTAACGGACAGCCCTACCCCGAAGGTCTGCTAACAGATTGGCAAATGCAAACGGACGACAGCCGTAAGAGTTCAAAGCTGGAGGGAGTGTGCTACATCCCAAGAGGAGAATGGGAACCTGATTCAGTGGAGGTAAGGGCTGACCTACAATTACCCGTATATCCGCTCATAGAGAACGATCCTTTCGGGCAGGATTTTCTTAGGGATTTGGAAGGGTTGCTTGGGGGAGCATACCTAGAGACCGATGCCCCATGGTTCGTCCGAGTTCGCGCTTGGTTGCCTAAAGGGCACGAGGCTTTGGTGCTGCATTGGGTCAACTACCGGCAGGATGAGGGGGCAAACATCGAAACGCCTCAGCCGGTCGGTCGGGTTGAAGTGGAGTGCAAAGTGCCTGCTGGCTATCTGGTGCAAAAGGTTGAGTGGCTCTATCCGGAGCAGCGAGATTCGGTCGTCCTGCATCACGAAACACTTGGGGCGCGGATTCGTTTTACCCTCCCGAGCGTAATCGTTTACGGTTTGAGTGTGCTGCACTTACAGAAGGCTTGAGAGAATGGAAATTATTCCTTTCCTACTCTTTATTCTTTGCTATATTGTTATTGTCGGGGTGGTTTGTGGGCTCTTCTATCTCTTGGTCCGTTTCGGACGAGGCGAATCCTACGATTTACGCTCCGTCCGCTGCCCGCAGTGCCGCACTCAACGAAAACCGCGAAAAACAGGAAATGTTAGGAATCTTGTCGAAGCAGAACTCCGATGTCCGGTGTGTGGTTATATTTCGTGGGATACTCCCCCTCGAACCGACCTCTCCGCGCGTCCAATGAACAAAACGGGACACGACACATGACCCATAGCAACTAGCCTTGCGAAAGGTTGAACCCCCAATAGCAACCGGACGCTATTACAAAATCCATGAGAATTCCCACTATTTTTCGACGCACCCCTCCAGTTAAAAAGAATGCGGTCGTTTCAACCCGCAACTCGGTAGGCATTCCGAAACCGAGCCCAACAACACCGAAAAAATATCTATGGTGGTGTAGTCTGCTTCACATCATCAACGACGGTTACATCTCCAGTCTATCCATCCTGCTTCCGTTCATCGCAGTAGATCTGAATCTCACCTACACCCAATCCGGTCTCCTTAAAACTGCTAGTCATGGAGCGATAAGCGTGACCCAGATACCCGCCGGGCTTTTGGCAGAACGACTCGGAGATATATTAATCCTAGGCATAGGCACAACGTGGTTCAGTCTAAGTTACATGGGGTTGATTCTGGCGGTCAGCTATCCTTTAGCACTGATATTGATCTTTTCGTCCGGGGTAGGGGGTGGGGTATATCATCCAGTGGGGACCGCCCTTGTCTCAAATGTTTATCCACCCGAAAAGGCGGGCCCTGCAATCAGCACCTTGAACTTTTTTGGCGATGTTGGAAAGGTGCTCTTCCCAGCTTTAGCGGGGATCCTAGTCGTCAGGATTGGCTGGGGCGCGAGCTGCGCGGGGTTGGGAACGATTGGGCTTGCAGCCTCTGTTTTGTATATCTGTTTCTTTCGAGCAGACATCGGTGTAACAAGGAAACACCCTGCACCGAAGATGGAAGAACAAAACCGCAATTCTGCAAAGTGGATGACGTTTCAAGATTGGGGTATCGCGCAGCCGACCCAGTTTACACTCTATTCAATCCTCGGACTTTTAGATAACGGTATTCGATCCGCTGTTACGACGTTTCTGGCATTTTTCATCAAAAACCGTGGTGGGGCGGGGACTGTAGGTGGGTTGATGTCCCTGACATTTTTCGGCGGTGCTTTGGGGAAACTGCTGTGCGGGATGCCAGTACAGAAATTTGGCATCAAAAAGATTATTCTGCTCACAGAGTTATTGATGATACTTGGCTGCTTTGCCCTGCCTTCGGTGCCGTCAGGATGGGTTCGTCTGCTGTTCCTACCACTGTTTGGGTTTATGTTAAACGGAACCTCTTCTGTAATCTATGTTGGAACAGCCCCGACACTTACGCCTCAATTCCGTAGCCGAGGTTATGCGCTGCACTATACCCTAAGTTTCATCGCTTCTGCAACTGCGCCATATCTCGCCGGCTTCGTCGGAGACCTCTATGGACTAAAAGCCGTCTTCTATGCGAACGGTGCGGTGATGCTATTTGCGCTGCCGATAGTCATTTTTTTGAAAGATAGAGCGCATTCTGACAAAGAATCCCACTAGCGAAAACGCAACGAAAATAGGTCTGCATCCTTCAGCGCAAGGCACAGACGGGTCGGGGTTCCGGCCAGTTTGCTGACATCGCTGCCTCCCTTCCAATGAACGTCCCGCTCCAATTCGTCGCCGATAATCTCTGGACGTTCCTCAAGGATATAACCCTGAACGGGCACTCCATTAAAAACACAAGCAAAAAATATTAGGGAAAAAATCTGTTTGACGCGCAACGGGAGATCTGCTAAACTTTTCGCTATCAGACACTTTTCTGGAGGTCTTTCAGAACTATCTGTTAGACTCTGGTGTGAAACCCCATTGATCAAAACGAGAGCCGCTCGTCCAAGGGCATTGTGAGCTAAGACCGCTTGAATTCGCCAACTGTCTCAACATTTTAACAAACCTGCCAGCCCAATACTATAGTGCGTTGGAAATACCGTTTTTCAGCTTGAGGTGACCCGGGGATGCCTACCATCACAAGACCTGTTCTCATCTTCTACATCTGCCTGTTTTATAGCATTATTGATGCAGGGACAGGGGACCAGCAGCACCTGTCGCGATTTGTTGGGGTCAGCTTTGCAGACGCTCGAAATGAAACTGTAGCTACTACTATCCCAAACCCAAAGGTTAGAGACCTCCTATCAAGGTATCGGGGCAACGAAACCGGAGCCGAAGAGGCGGTTACACCAACTGACTCTGAGCAGAACACCTCGCAGTATCGTTCAACCTCCGCACAACAGATTAGTTATGATAATGTTTATGGGCTTGAAATGGCGTTGCCCTGCGCGGGGAGTGTGCAGGTGAGGGCGGCGGCGCAGGAAGAAATCACCGTCAAACTTGAAAAGCATGGGACAGGGGGCAACGAAGGAATTGTCCAAACATACCTCAACGCGGTGCAACTGGACATTTCCACGAAGGACGATATCCTGCTGTTGACCCCACGCCTTCCGGAATCTCCCGATTCAGATGCCAAATTGACGCGTCTAGACTGTTTCATTGAAACGCCTCCCGATCTATTTCTCAAAATCAAAGCAGAATCTGGGGATATTCGGGTACACGGCATCCGCGGCAACATGGTTTTGACAACAACGGTCGGCCATATTCATCTCGATAAAGTGATGGGAGAATATCAGGTCAGCACTCAAGAAGGGCGAATCTACGGACAGATCTTCTTGATCGGTGGCACCAACACATTTGAGACGCAGTCCGGTTCAATAAATCTTGTGGTTTTGGACGAGATTGCGGCCAAAATGATTCTCAATGCGCGCGACGGAGCCATTTGGTTGCACACCCCAGAAAGCTACCCGGCGGACCTCGAGATACAGGTCGAAAACAAAGACCAACGCGCCATTACTATTGATCTGCCGGTGGAACTTGAGACCGCCTATGTGGGAGATGTCGTCCAAGGTTGGATCAACGATGGCGGCCCCCTGATTCAAATGACCGCAAGTCAGGGGATTACCATTCGACCCTCTCAATCTGTTTCCACTGAATCCAAAGTGGACGATAGTGAGGCGAAAATCGATAATCTTTACGCTGAAGACGATTTGACCCCACCGCCGACAGTTGACATCCCTCGCGCGTCCTTACAACCGGTAATTGATGGTGACTTATTTGAGAAAGCTTGGGCAAAGTCGGTGCCACTTTCCCCCTTCTATCAGGCAGATGCAACCACGCAGCCAAAGGAACAGACACAAGGATTTCTTCTGTGGGATGAGCAGTATCTCTATATCGGTGCTAGGATGTATGATTCACAGATGAAGCGGGTTCAAATCACACAAACCAACCCAGATTCAGCGGTTTGGCTTGATGACGCGCTAGAAATCCTAGTGGATCCGAATCCGGACACCCCGACCTACCACCATCTCGTTATCAACCCGATTGGTGTGGTTTTTGATCAGCACATCAAGGCGGAGGATTCGTCGGATTCCGACCTTGAAACTGCTTATGAAAGAATGGCAAAACCCGCTTGGGATTCCCGCGCCCAAGTTAAAACGCAGATTGCCCCGACTTTTTGGAGCGTGGAGGTTGCGTTGCCGCGTGATACGCTTGAGGCTACCTCATCCGAAAATTGGCGTTTTAACCTACATCGCAAAATGCGGGGTCAGCCCACTGAATCTTCGTTGAAGCCGAGCACCAACTACAGCTACTGGTCACCTACTTACGACGAAATTCGTCCATGGTGGCCCCATTGGCCCGATCGATTGGGTGTTATACGCTTAACTGAGACGGAAGATTCTGAACCTTCACAGGGCTCTGAATCCGTGGAACAGCTCTCACTCGTCACCATCGAAGTTGAAGGAAACAGTAAGATTCCGATAGCAGAACTGCTTGAGAAACTCCCCTTCCAGCCGGACGACCTTATCTCGATCGACGAGCTGACGTGGCTCAACCGTGAACTGGAAGCACTCGATTGGTTTCGCGAGGTGCGTCTAGAGACAAGCGATGCCGTTGAGGAGAACGTTGAAATACCCGGCGGATTGTCCGTCAGGGGACGGTTCAATTCACCAGAGACTGGCGCGCCACGTGCCGGGGATACTCGCGATGAACCGCCACCAATCCCTATCTTTAGAGTGAATTTGCGTATCCATGTGACCGAAGTGCCAACGGGGGTTGTGAAACGCCTGGATTTACACCGAAACAGATACTTTATATCTCCATTCCTGCACAAAGCATTTGGGTTGAAGCCAGGGCGCACTTCAATCGAAAAACTGACCATCAAATGCCAACTGATTGAAAACCTTTATAGGCATCATGGGTATGACCTTGTGCAGGTCACCTATCGATTCGCTGACACCCAGCTGTTGATTGAGGTTGAGGAAGGGCATTTGGACGACATCCGTTTTTCTGGAAACCGTCGAATTAAGCGCGCAGAGCTGACTAATGCGCTCGGTTTCAAGCAGGGAGATGCCTATAGCAAACAGATTGGCACGACGCGCCTCAATCAGATGCGTGCAAAGCTCAATGAAAATAACCTCTACTTCAAGAACATCAAAAGCTGGGAGGTGAAGCGAGAAGGGGAGCGGAACGTGCTTGCCATTGAGGTTGAGGAGCGATCGCGAATCAACGTGAATTGGCGACCCGTCTTCGACTTTAACCGCGTACACGGCTTAATTTTAGGCGGAGGTGGAGCGGTTTCGCCCCTAGAGGCGAACGCGCAAATCTATGGGGAGGTCAGCAACGGATTGTCAAGCAAAATTTGGAATTATCAACTAGGGGCTGAAAAGACTTGGTTTGATGATCACGCTCTGAGCATTGGTGGAGGTATTTACCAACGGACAGATACTAACGACTATACTGGATTGTCCGAAGGCGAAGAATTCCTTGCCGCACTCCTCTTTGGGTACACCTTTTTGGATTACTACCAGCGCAAGGGGTATCAGGCTCGGGTAAAGGGTCAGTTATCGCAATCAATGGACATTACGTTGGAATTTACTGATGAAGACCACGAGACTTTATTTAAGTCAACCGATTGGAGTATGTTTAATAAAAACATCCCAAAACGAAGTAATCTGCGAATTGACGAGGGCAATTTGCGTAGCGTAACTCTGGGCTATCATTTCAATAGCGGAAAGCCTCCGACACCTCAAATGCAGAATTTTTGGACGGTCTCAATACCAGATTACCGCACCAAGCGCGGTTGGCGGGGGAATTTCTCCCTCGAATATGCAGATGAAAAACTCAAAAGCGACTTTGATTTTAACCTGTATCGCTTTACAATTATGCGCGATAATCAACTGTTGAACAACCATCATCTGGACTTTCGTCTGGAAGGGGGGTTCTCCAATGGACCGCTTCCTAGACAACGCCTGCTCTATCTAGGCGGAATCAGTGCCTTACGCGGTTACGATTTCAAAGAGTTCGTCGGGGACAATCTGCTCCTCTTCAATGTGGAATACCGAATCCATTTTGGGAAAATCAGATATCTAGATGAAAGTGAAGGACCTTTAGGGGCGGTAGCAGCTTTCTTGGATACAGGATACGCTTGGTTCGATGATGAAAATCTCAGATTCAACCGTTTCAATACATCGGTTGGAGTTGGATTGTCTCTCTTCCTCGGTAATCCGTCCGTTGCCCTTCGGTTTGAAGTTGCGCGCGCGTTACGGAAAGAACGTAATTTTATCCCCATCTTACTTCTGTCACAGAGATTTTGAAAAACCAGCAGCGTTGTGTCTAGTCTCGCTTTTAGGACAGATATTCCCTAAGTAAGGAATCTTCAAACAATCCACACACCCCGTTGACAAGTCCACATAAGATATGTGTCCCCTATGCAGATTGGGACGAGGGTGGGGCTAGGAAGACCAACCTGCTGAGATAGGGGGCAACTTAAGTATTACCTATTCAAAAAGTAGAAATGGTTGGTAGGTCCGTGTCCCCCCCCGATGTCGAGAGAATAGCGGATAGCGTTCGTGATGTAATCTTTCGCGGACTGAATGGCAACTACGAGGTCTTTTCCAATCCCAAGGTGTGTAGCGATTGCTGCGGAGTAAGTACAGCCCGTACCATGCGTGTTTTTCGTTTCAATCCGCTCTGCCTCAAAGAGGGTAAAAGCCCCATTGGCATACAGAACATCAATTGATTGGCCCCTCGGGAGATGTCCTCCTTTGACTAGCACACTCTGGCACCCATATTCCTGAATCACCCTCGCTGCCCCTTTCGCATCATCAATTGTCTGAATCTCACATTCGGCGAGCAGTTCGGCTTCATAAACATTGGGTGTGATGACCGTTGCAAGCGGCAGCACCTCGGCCTTCAAACGCTCAACCGCCTCTGGTTTCAGCAGGGGATACTGACTTTTGGAAATCATTACCGGATCGATCACGATATTCTTTGGAGAATACTCGCGCAGTTTCTCCGCAACAGTCCCCACGATCTCGGATGAAGATAGCATTCCCGTCTTGAGGGCTGCGACATCAAAATCCGAGAAGATAGCGTCAATCTGCGCGTCAATCAGATCGGTTGGCAGATCGAAGGCGCAAGTCACTTCGCGTGTATTCTGCGCTGTAATTGACGTGATGACGGACATCCCAAAACCGCCGTTGGCGTGGATGGATTTGAGGTCAGCTTGAATTCCTGCGCCGCCTCCTGAGTCTGAGCCAGCAATTGTCAAGATTTGTTTCATGTTTGGGAACTCCCGTTGTTATTCCAGCAGGTGCTTCAGATATGCCTTTGCCCGCTCTGCACCGTTCTCCGGAGACATCACCCCGGACATCACCGCGACCCCATAGGCACCGGCATAAAGGCATTCTGAAACCCGTTCAGGCGTTATTCCGCCTAACGCAAAGACAGGGATGTTGACTCCCTCTGTGACCGTGCACAGCCCGTCCAAACCGACAACAGGACCGTAGCCCGGTTTACTAGTCGTTGGGTAGATTGGGCTATAGGTGATAAAATCTGCGCCTTCCATTTCCCGCTGCTTGGCTTCAGGCAGTGTGTGAACGGAGCTGCCGACGATGAAGCGGCGATTCGTCTCCTCAATCACTTTTCGCACGGACGCTGAATCGCCCGGCAAATGGAGACCATCTACACCGACGGTCATAGCCATCTTGATACGTGAGTTAATGAACAGTTGAGCGGAATAGGCGTGGCACAGCTTGCAGAGGGGTTCTGCTAATTTGATGTATTCGGTGTCGTTCAGGTCTTTTTCCCTGAGTTGGATTGCGGATACCCCTACATCTAAGAGGTCATGGATGGTGTCGTATAAGCTCCGTGGCGCACAGAGTTGTCGATCGGTGATAACGTAGAGCTTGGAACGAAGTGGATGAGTCGGCGGGAGACTGGTATCAGCCACCACTTTTCGGCGGTGCACTGTCTTTTTTTTCGGCACGTTCTATGCTCTCTTCCAAGATTTAATCAGGACTCAAGGATTCACAGGATTAAGGAAAAGACTGTGTTTTGAATTCCCGATGCTGTTGGCTTTTCCTGAATCGAACAACATTGGGACAGGCGTTCATTCCAACAGGGTTTAACCCTTTTTCACGACTACCGCAGGCCCAACGGCTTGAAGGGTCACTTGAGCTCCCACTTGAAGTGGACAGCAGTAGTCGGTTTGCACGACATAATTCTCTGTTCCAATCTTCACTCGATAGGTCAGATCATGTCCCTTAAACTCACGCATGACGATTTCGCCGACACCGTTACTGTGCCCTTCCGTCTCCGGCTGAGCCATGACTAGATGCTCCGGACGAATCGAGAGGAGGACCGCCCCACGCGCTGAGGGGGCAATCTGGAATCTGCCCAAGGGTGTCTCAGCCCAGTCTCCTTCAGCTTCACCGATGATTAGGTTGGTCACACCCAGAAAGTCTGCCACGAATGGTGTTTGCGGACGGTGGTAAACCCGCTCAGGTATGCCGATCTGTTCAATACGTCCGTTCTGCATGACCGCCAGCCGGTCTGCGAAGCAGAGGGCTGCCTCCTGATCATGCGTGACAAACACCGCGCTCATCCCCGCATCCTTTAAGAGGAATCGAATCTCCTCGCGCGTAGAGTGCCGCATACCGGCATCGAGGTTAGAAAATGGCTCATCCAGCAGGATGAGTTTGGGGCTTGGGGCGATTGAGCGAGCCAGTGCCACCCGCTGCTGCTGCCCGCCAGAAAGTTCGTGTGGCTTCCGATCTTTGAAGCTGGCCATTCCCACCATTTCCAACACTGTCATGACGCGCTCAGCCCGTAGTTTTGCGGGCAGCTTCTTGAGTCCAAAAGCGACATTCTGCAACACGTTAAGGTGAGGAAAGAGCGCGTACTCTTGGAAAACAATCCCAATGTCTCGTGTTTCGGGCGGCAGGTGGGTTTTGGATCCTTCAAAGCATTGCCCATCCACGTAAATCTCTCCCCCATCAGCACGCTCGAATCCAGCAATCAAGCGTAGCGTTGTTGTCTTTCCACAGCCACTCGGCCCCAAAAGAGCGAAGATTTCGCCGGGATAGACCTCGAAAGAGAGGAACTCGACCACCGGGGACAGGTTACGATCGAATCGTTTGGTGATGTTACGGATACTAAGCAGAGGCTGCATTATTACTCCCCGGATAGATTGGGATTTTCAACTTGAAAGAATTTCTCACAATCCCAATGCTTTCCTGGTCTGTTCGTGCTGAGACCCCCGCGAACGGGACAGGCAGGCGGCACGGACAGCGTTGGGTCAAGCACCGTGATTTTTACCTTACACAAAACTAATGTAGGGGCGACCCTTGGGGTTGCCCACCCGATCGATATAAGACGTGCAACGCGATGTGCAAAACGTGAATGACTCATTGAAGTCCTGAACTTCTTTTCTCTCATCCCGTCTATTTGCTAGTTATGTTGGCACTTTTGCATATTTATACGATGTTTCTGCGTCCTGCATTAACAACAAGCCGACAAACAATACCGAGCAGAGCACAATTGCAAGTGCATACCGTGCCCCCTCAGCGAACATCGCTTCCGTTGTGTAACTCCAGACGTTTACCGCCAAGGTCTCATAGCCCGCAGGCGAAAGGAGGAAGGTCAACGGAAGTTCCTTCATTGCCGAGAGAAAAACGAAAGCGATACTGACAGTAAGCCCACCGCGCAACAGTGGAAAGGTGGATTTGAAAAACGCTTTGAGGGGCCGATAGCCGAGCGATCTGGCAGCTTCCTCCAAATGGGGCGAGGCTTGATAGAGGGCACTGCGGACGGGCCCAATCGCCTCTGCGAGAAAATGCACGGTATAGGCGTAGATCAAGATCCAAAGCGTCTGATAAACCGCCGGAACCCCCCGAAAAAAGAAGATGAGGGCAAGGGCGAAGGCCAGCGGGGGTGTCGCATAACCGATATACGCGCCACGTTCCAGTGTGCGGCAGATCAAAGATGAATATCGCACACCCAAGTAGGCTAAGGGGAGTGCGAAAATGGCGGTGAGGAAAGCAGCGGGCGTTGATACCAGAAAAGAGCCAGAGAGAGCTCGGAAGAAATCCTGCGTATATGAGCCATCAACCCCCTTGAGCATCCAGAAGCCGATTGTCACAGTGGGTGCAACCACGCTAGCGAGTGTCAAAATGCTGAGATAAATGTAGGTGGGCATCCTCCAAATACCCAGGGAAATTGGGCTGGCTTGATGTGAGGTGCCGCTGCCTGTGCGGTGGAACTTGCTTCCGCGCAATAACTTTGCCTCAAGATAGAGCAGGCTGCCGGTAAGCGCGAGAAGCATCAGCGCAAGCCACGCGGCGTAGGTGCGATCATAAGCAGCGGTGTATTGCGTGTAGAGCGCATAGCTGAAGGTCTCATATCGCATCAGAGATACCACCCCGAAGTCCCCAAGCACATGCAACCCGACGAGGAGTCCGCCGGCATAGAGAGCGGGACGAAGTTGTGGCAAAATTGCGTGAAAGAAGACCTCGCGAGATCTGCTGCCGAGGCTATAAGCGGATTCCTCAATCGTAGGGTCTAATCCCAATAGTGCTGTCCGCAGGTTTAGAAAGAGATACGGGAAGGTGTAAAAACTGAGGGCAATGAGGGCACCCCAATATCCCCAGAGATTCGGAAAACTTGGACCGAACAGGTTTGCGAAGGTTCCGCTGGGACCGCTTAAACCCAATAAGGCGTAAGCCATCACATAGCCGGGGATTGCCAGTGGCAACACCCCAAGCAACGTAAAAAATCGTTTGCCTTTGAGATCTGTCCGTGTTGTTACCCATGCGAGCGGCCCTGCCAAGAACATGCCGGTGCCCACAACCCCAATAACGAGGAGGAGGGTATTACCCAAAAGGTGCACCGTCCGGGCGCGGAAGACAATTTGGATTAGCTCCCCCGTTTCCGCCCCAAATGCTCGAACAAGGAGGTAAATCAGCGGCAGCAATACCCCGGTCCCGATGGCGAATCCGGGGACGAAGAAATACCATGGTGGAAAAGATCTTGCCTCAGAATAGATCACAGAATACCCGCCTTGTGCAGAAGTTTCAAGGTCCCTTCTAGGTCGTCCAACTCTTCTAAGTTGAGCTCGGGCGTAAGTTTTAAGAGCTCATCCAGTGGCAGCAATTTTTCGCTAGGGATGACCGCATCCGTGACAGGATACTCGAAGACCTCGCTGATGAAGAATTGCTGCACTTTTGGAGATAGCAGGAATTGGACGAAGCTACTGACCTCTTCAGTGTGACGGCTGCTTTTCAGGATACCGATTCCAGCGACGTTGACGAGATTCCCCGGATCACTGGACGTAAAGAAAGTTTGCTCAACAGGGAACCTAGAGTCACTCTTTTTGAAGCGCATCAAGTAATAGTGGTTAGGTAAACCAAGGTCAATTTCTCCAGCGGCAAGTGCCCGAATAATAGGGGTGTTTTTCGGGTAGCTTTTCGCACCGTTTGCCTTCATGCCGCGCAGCCATTCCTCCGCTTTTTCCTCTCCCTCAAGGACACGCATCGCTGTTACGAAGGCTTGAAATGACGCGTTCTGTGGTGCCCAGCCGACCCGTCCGTTCCACTTTGCGTCGGTCAAATCGAAGATACTGCTGGGCAATTCATCCGCCTTGACACGCTCAGGCGCATAAGCGAGGACCCGCGCGCGACCACTCGTTGCAATCCACATTCCTTCAGAGTTGCGAAATCTGTCCGGAACTTTCGACAAGATGGATTCGGGTAACGCCTGAAACAACCCCTGTTTGCTAACTGCACCGAGTGCCCCGGCATCTTGTGCCCAGAAAAGATCGGCGGGGCTTTTCGATCCCTCTTCCAACAAAGCCACCGCGAGTTGAGCGGTGGCACCGTAACGCACCTTGACCGTGATGCCCTTCTCCTTCTCAAACTGCTTGATAATGGGGTGAACCAAACCCTTGCTGCGTCCTGAGTAGACGACCAACTCACTGTCACCGGCGGCACCAACCGTCCATACAGTTAGAAATAGACCTAGAATTCCAACTAGATATCTTAGCATTGTCCCTCCAAAAATGATATTATCTTATTGATATTGAGATTCAGTTTCAAAAACATAATTATAATTATAACCTGTATTGATCGGTTTGTCAAAGAATATCTACCGATTTGCAGCAGATTTTTTTTGCCACGCTATTACCATGACACATCTTGCGGCAGTGAGCCCCCCGATTTAGCTCTTATCAAATGGGGCTTTAGCCCGTAAAACCCAAGCCTTGTCCGTTCTAGCCCCGATTGCATCGGGCCTGCCCTGTCCGTGCCGAGACCTCCGTTCCGAGACCAGGGACGGCACGGATATAGAATCACCTTTAGGTTTGGGAATATGTCAAAATTGATTCACGCAACCCTTTGATATAACCGATGGCAAACAGCCGTCCAAGCGATGAATATCCCGCGTATTCGTTGCTATCGCCCTCCATTGTTGGCACATGGTCGGGACGCAGCACGCCGTTGAATCCAATCTCCCGATATGCCTCTAGACACGCTAACATATCGGTCTTGCCGTCGTCGTGGAAGGTCTCCTCAAATCGCTCCGATGTCCCCTTCACATCACGCAGATGCACGAAGAAGATTTTGTTCTGCTCCCCGAAATGACGGATGACCGACGGAAGATTGTCTGTCATCAGTGTAAAGTTGCCTTGACAGAGCGTAATCCCGTTCACCGGACTCGGCACCAGATCAATCAGACGCTGATAGTTTTCGACGCTCCGCATAATCCGACCAATCCCCCGGATGGGAGAAAGCGGCGGGTCATCGGGATGCATCGCCAATTTGACGTTAGCCTCTTCAGCCACCGGCACGACACGCTCAAGGAAGTATTCCAGGTTCTCCCACAACTGTTCCTCAGTCACAACGCCGTATTCAGTGTTTGGCTCGTTATGCATCTGTTCATTGTCGTAGCCTGTCACTAGCGCGCCGCCGCGAGAAGGTATCGCCGTAGAGGTACGCATCCAATTGAACACCGCCATCCACTCATAACACCAGACCGGAATGTCCAGTTTTCCCATATTACGGATGAGTTCACAAGCAGTTTCGATTTCCGCGTCCCGTCCGGGCAATCCAAGTTTGGCTTTGTTCAACGGAGGCCGACTCTCAATGACAGCAAGTTTAAATCCGCCGTCCTCGTAAGCCTTTTTCACCCGTGTGAGCGAATTATACCCCCACGGTCGTTCCGCCAGTGGTAGGTTTTCTGTGTCGTTCTGGAAGTCCATCGCGCCGACTGCGTAATCAACGCCGCACTGCTTGACCAATCTCCACAGCGGCGAGGGGTGTGGGCCGAGCATTTCTGCAATCTGAATCATATACGTTTGCCTTTCTCAAATTAGTTAATCGATACGCTCTAGATGTCTGTGAATGGGGAACGCTCGAAACGGCAGTCCGGCTCGACAACTCGTGGATCCTTCTGTTCTTTCAGAACACTCATGAGCTGATCAGAGAGTTGTTGTTGGACCGCTCTATAGGCAGGGGCTGCCGCCACGTTGTTCAGATAGTGGGGGTCTACCCGCAGGTCGTAGAGTTCCTCCGCTGGGAACTTTCCGAACCCCATCTCGAATAGCTTGCACACCTGCGTCTCCGCACGGTGGTGAATCATCCACGCCTTCGTTGGGCTGGCATCCATGTCGGGATAGACGATTCTTGTGTCATTGCACAGTTCGTCAAACGACGGAGCCTCCGCGGTAGGATTGTCCAAACCTTTTGGGTCACCCATCGGCCAACGGTCAGGAGCGAAGTTGCGGATATACAGGAAATCCTTCGTGCGGATAGCGCGTTGCGGATAAGGCAGATTCCTCTCCCGCGCTGTGCCAACATGTCGTTCTCGACCGGTAACAACGAAAGTCCGCTCCGGATCCACCTGACCGCTTTGTGATGAGGTCAGGACATTGAGCAGACTCCGAGCCGTCATGTCGCTGTGGGGTTCAAGTCCAGCAGCTTCCATGAAGGTCGGTGCCAAATCCATGAGGTTCACAAAGTCGTTTACCGTTCGACCGGCGGGGACATGTCCAGGCCAACGCGCCGCTAGTGCCACCTCGCAACCAAGATTGTATAGGTTGCATTTGCCGCGTGGGAAGCCCGGAATGCCGTGATCGCCGCTCACGACAATTAGTGTATTATCCAATTCCCCTAACTCTTCTAGACGGGACAGAAGCAAGCCGAGCCCGGCATCCACAGCGAGACATTCACCCAAGTAATCGCAGACATCCTCGCGCACATCGTGCACGTCCGGCAGAAAAGCAGGTAGACGCCCCTTCAGGTCGTCCGGGTCTAACCCCCAGAGTGCCTGGCCAGACCCCCGCTGCCATTTGCGATGCGTGTTTGTGGGTCCCCACCAGTAGCAGAATGGTGTATCCGGGGGGCGTGCCTCTAGAAAGGCATCGAAGTTTTGACGCGATTCGTCATAGAGAATCTGTTTCGCGCCCTCGACACCGTGTTCGGGAACATTTTCCGTGGCAACGAACGAAAACTCGCCGAATTTTGTTCCTGCCGGTGCGTAGCGGGTCCGCTCTCCACCGTAGGGTGCATCGCGCGGTGTCCCCGGTGACCATGCTTTGTAGGTGTAGCCGATATGGTAGCCCGCTTCTTCCAGCAGTAAGGGATATGAGGGGATGGCCGCATCCCAGACCGCTCCCTGGAGGATTGCCCCACGCCCCGTCTGCCAGAAGTAGCGACCCGTGAGTAAAGAACTGCGGCACGGCGTGCAGGAAGGCGCGGGCACGAAAGCGTTGGTGAATAGGACCCCCTCACATGCCACGCGGTCAAAGTTCGGCGTGTCCAATAGGGCATTGGGGGTGCTATCCCCTTCGATCTGTTGATACGCGCTGGCATACCTGCCCCAGTCGTCAGCGAAAGCAAATAGGATGTTCGGGCGTTTGTCGGTCATTCTAAGTCTCCTTTGTCTGAAGTAGGTGTTATAATCATTAAGGTTGGTTCGCTTTATCTATTATCACCATCTCCCTCAAGTTTACCCTTGCCACCTCAACACATAAACTGTAGCAAATTAAAAAGCACTAGTGAATCACGCGCCAACCCGAATCGGAGAACTCAGTCCCCCTGCCAAGAATCGGCGGACTTCCGCTTCAATCACCTCGATTCCTAACCCTGGAGTCGTTGGGACTGCGATGTGGCTATTCACCTGATCAAAAATCGGATCTGTGAGGTTCTCCCGAATCGGATGGGGGGTCCGATCAAACTCCATAACGGATTGATTGATGTACGGTTCAGGAGAGTCGGAGGGTGGATTTGATGGCAGACAGGCAACCACATGCAGTGTCGCTGATAGACTAATCCCAGTCCCCCAAAAATGTGGATTAAAGTGGACACCGAAGGCGTTTGCCATGTGGCCGAGCTTGAACATCTCTGACACCCCACCGGCGTTGACGATGTCCGGCTGAATAATGTCGAACATGTGGCTGGCGAGGCGTTCAGCGAATTCATACCGCGACTTCAGACTTTCACCACCGGCGATGGGCATCAAACCCAACTGTTGAACAAGCAGATTGCCCTCATCATTGTAAGATCCACACGGTTCTTCAAACCACATCAGGTCCGCGTCGGCAAGTTTTTGAGCCACCCTAACCGCTGTTGTCGGACTATAAGCCTCGTTTGCGTCCACCATGAGATGCGTTTGTGGACCAAGTGCCTCACGAAGGTGATATACTCGTTTGATATCCTCCTCAACTGGCTTGCCGCCGATCTTCATTTTCATCCCCGTGAAACCTGCCTGAGCATATCCGAGGGCTTCTTCGGTCAAAGCCTCCGGAAAATCGTCCTCCGTGTAGTAGAGTCCGGTGGCGTATACAGGGATGCGGTCACGCACCCTCCCGCCTAGCAGCTCACAAACTGGCAACCCGATGGCTTTTCCGGCAATATCCCACAGTGCCATGTCGAACGCACTGATGGCGAGCATCTGCGGTCCGGCAAAACCGTGCCCTTGATACCCAAGCATATATAGCATCTGCCAAATTGCCTCTGTGCGTCGTGGGTCTTTGCCGATGAGCAGTGGGGCGAGAGCTTCCATCGTCCGTGGATCGCCACTCTCGCCCCAGCCGTGCGTCCCGTCATCAGCGGTAATCTTCACCGCGGTTGTCATGCGTGTATCTGTCCATCGCTGAGACCAGCCGAACGGTGTCGATAACTTTGCCTCAAGCGGATATATTTCGATTTGTGCAATTTTCATCAGCGTTCCTTTCGTTTTGGAAAAGCCTATCCCCTAAGCGCGTAGACACAAAATTGCCTAATTCCGTCCGAGCCGCTGATCTTCCACCGCCAGCCACTCGCGATAGTCCCGAGGCATGGTTTCAGGGGGTGCTAAACCTTGTTCACGCCGCCAGCGGAGCAGTGGATGCTCAAGGCATTTTTGGGGCAGGTCAATCCGCTTCCCATACGCCGCTGACTCGAAAATCCCCATCATAATACCCACGATATGGTGCCCCTCTGCACCGCAGCACTCGTGGTCCCGGTCTTGGTCCAAGGCGGAAACATACTCCTCAACGAACCAGTAATCATCCAGCTTGGCTGGACTTGAGCGGTCATAGTGCTCCGGGTAGACGGGTTCTAGCGGCTCCCATTGATCAGACCTTCCCTCTGGAATATAGACAGGTTGCGGCAGATGCCACGCACCGCCTTTGATGAGCAGACACGCCGAACCGAAGAGTTTGCCTTCAGTACCGACGATTTCCATCACCGGACTAGCGGGGAAGCGGTGTTGCAGGAGATTCGCGGTGACACCGTTGTCGAAGTGGAGCGTCGCTGTGATAGATTCCCCCGCAATCGTCCCCATGCCGAGCGGAGATGGTAGGACATCATCGGGCGTGATGGGATGGCCGTCGGTCAGCGCAACGGCGGAAACACTACGACAATGACCCGCAAACTTCAGCATATTGTTCAGCTGATGCGTGCCGATGTTCATCAATCCCAAGCCACCGTAGTAGCCTTTGCCGCGGCTGTTGATATAACGGAGTTCGCCAATCGTGCCTTCGGTGAACGCCTTATACATCGCTCGCATGAGCGCGCCAACGCGCCCCTGGTGATGGACCGCCACCCGAACTCCTTTCTCCTTTGCCTTTGCCATCACTGCACTTGTGCCTTCAAGGTCAACACACATCGGCTTTTCAACTTCAATATGGACACCATGTTCCAATACCCGCATACAGAGTGGGTAGTGGAACTCTGTCCCCGTTGGGATAGCTACGATGTCGGGTTGGGTTTGGACAATCATCTCGTCCAAATCCGTAAACCGGGCAGCAACACCCAACTCGTCGCCGAGAGTGTCCAGTCGTTCCTGAACAAGATCACACAATGCGACGACTTCGATGCGTGGATGGGCGTGATAGGCGCGGCCCGCGGCGGTGCCCCGTCCACGACATCCTAAAATTGCGACGCGATAGGTTTTCATAAGACCTCCGAAATCGGTTGTGGAGTTTGACTGCTGGATCATTATTCCCACGCTTTCGTGCTTGACGTTGCTTGCAGGTAGTGGTATATTAGACTGCACGTCCTATTTTATAAGGTTTTGGATATTAATTCAACCGGATTATCATCAACCAATTTTCTTCACACTGCTAACTCCCTTTGCCACGCATAAGCTTTCAACTCTCCAAGAAGCAGATTCTTATCTTCAGCGCAGTTGTCATCCTTTTGCTCTTGATTGTGCTGATTTATCACCGGACCTCTCTCTGGGATCCGGATCAGAGCCTCCTTGCCCTGCTCCCCGATGCCCCCATCTGCTATGTAAGTGTAAAGGACCTTGGGAGTTTCATTGAGACGTTTCAACGGAGCGAATTGGGGATGCAGACGACACAGATACCTATCCTTGCAGAAATCCGAAGCGAATTCTGGTGGCGGCGGCTCATGTATCAGAAGCGGCGGTGGGAAGCCGAAATGGGCGGGAAATTTGACCCCAAGCGGATTCGAGGTTACTTGAGTGAAGAAGCGATTTTGAGTGTCTATAAGCGGGACGGCAAATTTTCATTTCTGCTCATCAGTGCCCTCGGAGCAAAGCAGAAACTGGAAATTGCGGCACTCACCGCGACAGCCCCCATCAACCCCAAATACAAACGGTTGACGGAGAATTATGGAAAGCTGGATATCAACACTATCACAGGTTATCCGCAAAACTTCAGCTATGCCTTTATTGGCAAGATCGGTCTGCTGGCAACAGATAAATCTTTGATTCAGGATACGGCCGACATCTACACCGAACAGAAGCAGGGGTTTACCGCGCTAGCGGCGACAGGCGACTATCTGCACCAACAGTATGACACCGCTCGTAACGCGGTTTATATCAATCTTGCCAAACTGGCTGAAGTCTTTAAGTTTGACGAACCTCTCAAATCATTATTACAGGGGATCGATGTGTGGACGTTCAGTAATCGCTACGAGGATGGCGTAATCTACTCGCAACACCGAATAATTAGAAACACCAATTCGCATGTAGGGAACAGGGATTTCCGTTCCCTAGGACAAGCCCCACGACCAGTAGACGAAAAACTGTTTTCGATGCTTCCTGCAAAAACTGCATTTCTGAGTGAGTGCAACGACGTAAATCTCGCAGGGGTGTGGCAGCAGATGAAAGCCAATCTGCCCTTGAAATATCAGCAAAATGGGATTGATTTATCACGCCACCTTGAAGCCAGAATTGTGCTGGCACTGCTCCCTCCCCCGACGGGTGCCCCCGCGTTGGTGCCTTCGATGCTCCTGATTTGCCCGATTCAAGACCGAGCGAACTTAGAAGCTGTTTTAACAAAACTCAAGCGGACTGAGATCGCTTTCAACGGTAAACCGCTCCGATTCCCGTCTCCGCTAGCGCACCAAGGCATAGAGTTACAGCCGATACAACTCCAACTCGGATTTATCTTCGCCCTAAAAGGAGGATATGTGCTCCTCGATAATTACTGGATCATCGGCACAACGCTTGGGGGGGTGAAGTCTGCTATTAATGCCTTCACCGGGCAGGAGGTTACGTTGGCTGATACGAAAATGCCTGAGCACTTAAAGCACCCAAGCGATAGCCATATTCGGATTCAGCCAAGCCTTTTCATTCCGGAATTGAAACGTCTGCTTCCGATTGCCGGTTTGATGCTTCCACAGGGGGGCGACGCAAAACTGATGCGGCGCATAATAGATAACCTGCCCCCATTGGAAGCGCTCGGATTAATCACCGCCGGCATCAATTTCAACGATGATTTTGTCGAGACCGAAATTCAGATTATCTTGGAAGGAAAATAAAGGAACCACTCAGGAATTACTGAATCAACGATACAAGGAGGCTCAGATGACCTTAACGGATAAACAAAAAGCAGATTACGAACGCGATGGATTTGTGATTTACGGGCCCTTCCTGTCGGAGGAAGCATTAAAAGCCTTGCGTGAGCGGGTAGATGCCCTAGCAGATGGCTCGCATCCCAATGCGGAGCAGGCAGGGGTGCGGCTAGAAGCTGCCGCCCAGAGAGGCGAACTTGAGAACGTGCCCCGTCGCGACAAGGTCTGGCAACTCTTAGATCCCCATCGTTACGACGAAGTGATTTTTGACCATGCCAGCAACCGGAATATCTTGGACATCGTTGCGGAGCTGCTTGGGACGGAAGATATCAAACTATTCCACACCCAGACCTTGATGAAACCTGCTTTCCACGGTTCGATTGTTTCTTGGCATCAGGATTCGGCTTATTGGGCTTCCGTGGATCCGCCCACGCTTGTGAGTTGCTGGACAGCCTTGGACGATGCTACAGAAGAGAACGGTTGCGTGCGGTTGCTGCCCGGCAGTTACAAGAAGGGACTTTGGCCCCATGAAAGGCGAGATTTCTTGCACGCCCAAGGTATAGACGAATCAGCAGCGGTGCCGGTGGTGCTGAAAGCGGGTGGATGTAGTTTCCACCACAGTTTGACCGTTCACGGTAGTGGCGAAAATCGGACACCACATCGCCGTCGGGGGCTTGCGACCAGTTACATGCGAGCGGATTCCAAATGGGTGGGCGACCCAGATAAAAAGCCGGACTTTCCGCTCTTACGCGGCAAGGAATCCCCCGGATGTGTTTGAGCGAATCAAATAGTAAACCAAGCGGTGTAAATGCGAAAACCAAGACTTTCGTATAGATTCACCGCTGCGGTTCGATAAAACTGGGTGCCGACCTCCGTCACGGCGATGCCCCGGTCATGCAGGTAATTTAGGGAACTAACCATCAGAGCTCTGCCGAGTCCGACACCTCTGTGGTCTTTATGGACCCCTGTCCAACCAATGCCGCCGGGGTAAGTTCCGCCAATCTTTTTTCGATCATGCAGGACGATGCCCGCACAGATGCCGACAGGTTCCCCTTCCTTTTCGGCAAAGAAGAATCCCTGTGGGGCAAAGTCTAATCTCTTGTTGACACCCAAGAAGGTTTGGGTCCAGAACTCCTCCGATTTCGATGAACTGCCAAACACCGCATTCTTGACCTCCGCCCAGGTTTGCTCATCGCCCTCTCGAAATGTTCGCAGGTTATACCCCCCTTTGATCGGGGGGGACTGTGGCGTGTAGTCGCGCATGTCAAGCCGCAAGATAAGCTGGTCATGTTCAACTTCAATTCCGTCTAGTTCAAAGTGGCTCAACATCTGACGATAAGGGGCATCCAGCCAATTCGCCACGCCAATCCGCTTTGCACCTTTACCTTTGAGGGCGTTAATACATGCCTGCATCGGGGGCAGGCTCCGGCATTCGCCCCGGAGAGCATCGGGTACACCTGCCCAACGGACATGGCCCACTCCCTCCTCTACCATGGAACTGTATGCGAAACTGACCAGCTTGCCGTCCACAGAACCAAGTGCGAAGCAACCGGATTGTTCAAGGACGCTCAAATCAGCCGTGGTGAGCGGCTGAAATCCGTGCACATTCGCGTAGGCATCATTTATCAAGGATAGTGCTGCGTTTCGATTTTTTGTGGTTAGCTGTTCGACGCTCAGGTGATTCATTTTGTGTCTTTAGCCTCTCCTGTGAGCGGGGGTGAAGAGCAGAAAACGAGGGAGCGAGGCACCCGTTTTCAGTCCGCTATCTCAATGACGATATTCCCCCATTCATCCCGCCCTGCTGTCCAACATGGTGGGACCAGAATCGTTGTGTCATACTCTTCGATGATGAATGGTCCGCTTTGAGACTCGCTCCCCAGCACATCACGAGATAACACCGGCACCTCAAGCCAGCCGGTTTCCGCACCAAAGTAACAACGACGGTTGGGGGTTAAGGATTGAGCACTGCGGGGTTGGAGATATGAGAACTGGGATTTGGGGGTTGGAATGATGGCGGTCAAGCGCAGGTTGACAACCTCTATAGGGTCATCGGGTGCGCGGTGTCCGTAGGTCCGTTCGTGGTCGGCGGCAAACCGCTCGCCCAATATGTGGAAAAACTGCGGCTGCCCGATATCGGCATCAACGATGGGCAGCGTCAGTTCAGACGATTGGCCCGCATAGCGTAGGTCTACGGCACGCTGCAAGATCACTCCGTTCCGAGAGGCCGAGACCTGTGCGGCGGTTTCTCCTTCTGCCATCAATTCTGCCCGCGCCGAGGCTTCCAGTCGTCCCAATGTTGCCTTGAATTCACCCGCGTCAAGTTCAGTGAGTAGATGCTTGTAGGTTTGGACCAAGTGATAGGCAATGTCCGCGTAGAGTAGCCCAAACGCGCTGAAGAGGCCGGGAGAGGGCGGGATGAGGATCCGCTTCATGCCGAGCGATTCTGCCAGCTCGGTCGCGTGTAGGGGACCGTTGCCGCCGAAAGCACACAGCACAAACTCGCGTGGGTCGCGCCCGCGCTCTAATGATACCGCTCGTGCCGCCCGCGCCATGTTCGCCGCGGCGATACGATAGACCCCATAAGCGGTGTCGGGGCTACTCAAGTTGAGTGGGACCGCAATTTTGTCGTGCAGGGTTTGGTGTGCCTTCTCTGCGTTCAGGGGCAGCGCACCGCCTGCGAGGTGCCCTGGATTGAGATAACCGAGCACCACATTGGCATCGGTGAGCGTTGGTTCCGCTCCACCTAATCCATAACAGGCAGGCCCCGGCACCGCGCCAGCACTTTGTGGTCCCACCCGTAGGGCTCCGCCCTTGTCCAGATACACGATACTTCCACCGCCAGCACCGACCTCAGCGATGTCAATTGCGGGCACACGCAACGGATAGCCGCCCCCTTTGCTCAAACGGGTGCCAACCGAGACCCCCCCACCGACTTGGTACTCCGGCGAGTGCATGATCTGCCTATCTTCGATTAATGATGCCTTTGCCGTAGTGCCGCCCATATCGAGCGTCAAAACGTTGGATAGACCAACCCGCTCTGCAAGCGTGAGTGAAGCGATGACCCCCGCCGCTGGGCCCGATTCGATGATATGAATGGGTATCTCGGCAGCGGATGCAGCGGACATGACCCCGCCATTGGATTGCATGACATAGAGCGAAAGGGGATCACCGGTGATTGGTGAATCGTGGTGAGAAGGCGAGGCTTCCACCGAGCCCGGGATTGATGCTTGGTTCAGTCGATCGGACAGCGAGTGCAGATAGCGACTGACGACGGGTTGGAGGTAAGCGTTGATAACAGTCGTGCTCGTTCGCTCATACTCTTTGATTTCGGGTAGGACATCGCAAGACAGGGAAACAGGTAGGTCCGGTGCTAGTTCGTGGATGAGCTCACCCAACTGCCGCTCGTGGGCAGGATTGATGTAGGCATTGATGAGACAGACCGCGAGAGATTCAATATTTTGCGCCAGTATCCAGCGAATCACCTCCCGCGCCCTTTCGACATCCAACGGCTGCGCGATTTCACCGTTCGCGTCGATGCGCTCCTCAACCTCGCGCCGTAAACGTCTCGATGCCAATGGAAGAGGCTTTTCCCAAGTCAGGTCATACAAACGCGGATAGCGTAAACGTCCAATTTCGAGCACGTCTCGGAAGCCCTTCGTTGTGATAAGCGCGGTTAAAGCACCTTTACGCTCCAAAATTGTGTTGGTCGCTACTGTTGTGCCATGTACTATTTCGGTAATCTGACGGGGCAGCAGCGGTGCCAAGCCTGCAACTATGCCCTCTGCGTAATTATCTGGCGTGGAGGCCACTTTTTGGGTGAGCACCGAGCCATCATCCCCTATCAACACAATGTCGGTGAAGGTGCCGCCGATGTCAATGCCAAGGCGGTATATCTTTTGGGTTGAATTCATCTTAGCGGTTCCTTATCGTAATCTTCCGAGATAGCTAACATGCGCGAACACATTATTGATGTATATGCTTGGGCAACAATCTGGCGATGGCAACGATAATCGAGCGGTAATCCGATTCCACGACTAGGCACCGATTGCTGCCTTCATCTTCTCCAACCCGATGCCTGCAACTTCCCTCGGATCTTCTCCCCAATAGCTGGGGTTAAACAACTCTAAAGAGATTACGCCCTGATAGCCCACTTCCTTTAGGATAGCGATCATCCCTTTTAGATCGAGGATGCCATCGCTAGGGTAGACGCGATCGGCATCGGTCTGCTCCTTACGTGGTGGTGAGGCCGGTGCATCGTTAAAATGGAACACCGCAATCTTGTCCGCGGGGATTCCGCGCATATCATCGATTTCACCGCCTCCCCGAAAGATGTGGAAGGGGTCTAGGACGATGGTGCTGTCGGGATGGGCGGCAACCTCCATGACTTCCCAAGCGTGCTTGACCTGATTAATCCCGTCCACGAAGCCCAAAAACTCCATCGCAGGTTTGATACCAACTTCACGCCCCAATTCGAGGAGTTCACGATAATTTTGACCGCCCAATTGCAAGTCTGCGACCCCACGCGGTGGGCTTGCGACGCTGTAGGTGGAGCCGACGGCGGCGGCTTGCGCCATCCGCCGCTTCGCTTCTTCGAGTGCCCGCTGATGTGCTTCGCCGGTGGTATCCAACCAATCGTGCAGGGCAATAACGGTCGCCACGGAAAGCCCATAGTCATCAAGAGCATGTTTCACATCGGCTAATGAACCGTGTTGCCTTTCATAAGCGGTGAGGTCGTCGTTCCAGAGTTCGATGGCTTGGTAACCTGTTTCACCGGCAATCCGAATCTTGTCCATTAAACCCGCCGGACGAATTGTGCTGGTGTTTAATGCGAGTGTAAATTGGCTCATTCGTTCCCCCCTTTTATTCCCCACTTTTCGCAAGCAGGCTCTTGATAAATCGGACATCAATACGGGCGAGATCAATGACGGTATCCACCGGCTCCCCGCTATATTCGCTGTGGAAGCAGACGGGGCCCTCGAAATTTATCTCCGTTAAGGTTCTGACCGCTGTTTCCCAATCGACGAAACCGTGTCCCATTCGGACTACCCGCGTGCTGCTGCCCGGAGTCTGCATCATATCCTTAAACGCGATCACCGCGAGGTAGTCCTTCACGATGTCGAGTGCCATATCGATTGGCTCTCCGACAATCGAGAGGTGCCCCGGATCCGCAAATACACCCACATGCTGCGGATCGAATCCTTTGACGAGATTCATTACGGCAGATGAGTTTAGCCCCATCGAAGTCCCCGAATGGTTGTGAAGGCAGGTGCGAACATCGTGTTTTGCGGACAGGGCTTGAAAGCCGTCGAGAGCTGCGCGGATGCGATCGACCTGTGCCCAATAGCCGCCATCTTCCTTCGACCAGTGCCAATAGCCGACCTTGAGATTGGCGACACCTGCATCTCCACATGCCGCGTATACCCGTTGGACATCGGGGGCTTCCGGATCCAGAAAACTGGTGGGTGCCGTCACAAGCGGGATTGATAACCCTTCATCGGCGAGTTGTTTGGCAGCCGCTGGCAGCTGTTTTTCGGCGTTTTCGGGATTGACCGGATAACCGGGACGGACGCACAGGTCTGCGCCTTCCACGCCGACCGATTTCAGGGCACTGATGATACCTCCAACATCTAAGCCTTCCAAATGTTTCGTGAACATGATGTATTTCATTGAGAATGATTCCTTTTATTTCTTGTTTTTACTATGATTTACCAATCCGATTTCTTCACGTCTCACGTTTCCGACTCGAAAATGCCGCCAACCCTTGCTGCACCTCCGGCGTTGTGAAACAGGTTGATAACGCCAAAGCTTCATAGGAGATTTCAAACCCATTTTCCGGCATCGGATTTCGGGTCAACGCGGCTTTGGCGGCTCTCACTGCAACCGGGCTTTTCTGAGCGAGCGACTCGGCGATCTGCTGCACTTCATCCGCTAAGTGTTCTCCAGGGACGACGCGATTCACCAATCCCAAGCCGTGTGCGGTTCGTGCGTCAATCCGCTCACCGAGAAATACCATCTCTTTCGCTTTTGCCTCGCCGATGACCTGCAGCAGTCGATGGGTGCCACCCCACCCCGGAAACCAGCCGTGTGTAATCTCCGGCAATCCGAAACTGGAATCCTCTGACACAATCCGCAGGTCACATGCCAGCGCGAATTCAAGTCCACCGCCAACCGCGTAGCCGTTGATTACTGCAATCACAGGGACCGGAAGGTTGGCAAGCCGACTGAGGACGCGATTCCCATCGTTGACCCATTTGCGGATATCAGCGAGCTCGAAGGTTGCGATCTGGTTGAGGTCTGCGCCGACGCAGAAAGCCCGTTCTCCGCTTCCCTCCAATACAATGACGCGCACCGATTCGTCTCGATGCAAACGGTTCACCTCGACATCAAGGATATCCAGCATGTCACGATCAACGGCATTAAGTTTTTCGGGGCGGTTTAGTTGGATTGTCGTTATCGCCTCGGTTTGACGGACGACGATTTTCCCATCTATTTCATCCATCTATGCTCTCCCCGCTTCGTTTTGCACCTGTTGTGCCGCCTCCAACAGCGCGTTCGCTAAGAACTGTGGGTTGACTTCAGCCTTCCCGCGAAACGTCCTGACCTTCTCACCGCGGATCTTCAGCACAGCGAGTTCCTTACCTCCTAAGTGAATCCCGACCTCTGCGTTTCGGGTTTCGCCCGGTCCGTTCACCTCACACCCCATGACGGCGACAGGGAGCTTGATATTGTGCTTTTCGAGTAGCTCTTCGGCGACGGTGACAATACCCTCGTAATCGGCCTCTGCATCGCCACGTCCACAGAATGGGCAGGAGACGACATCAAGGAGGTTATCCGCCAAGCCGAGGGTACGGAGTAACTCCTTCGCCGTGAGCACCTCCTCCGCTGGATCGCCGGTAATCGAGATGCGGATGGTGTCACCGATGCCTTCCATCAATAGCGTGCCGATGCCAATCGTCGATTTGACATGCGCCCGGCGCGGTGTCCCTGCCTCTGTTACCCCTAGATGGAGTGGATAACGAACTTTGGCGGAGAGGAGCCGATTCGCCTGAATCATCCGCAGCGGTTCACTGGATTTGACGGAGATGATAATATCCGTAAAGTCGTGGGCTTCGCAGATATTGACGTGACGCATCGCACTTTCAACGAGGGCTTCGGCTGTGGGCGAAGGATATTTATCCAATAGGTCTTTTTCGAGGGATCCTTCGTTGACACCGATACGAATCGGAATATGTGCAGCTTTGGCAGCGGAGAGGACTTGTGCAATCCGTTTTTCAACCCCGATGTTGCCGGGGTTGATTCGCACTTTCGCAACGCCGGCATCAACAGCTGCCAGCGCATATCGATAATTAAAATGGATGTCTGCGACAATCGGCACAGACGCGCGTTTGACCAGTTCAGGCAATGCTTTCGCATCTCTCTCTTCCGGGACGGCAACGCGTACAATCTGTGCACCGGCTTCCGCACACCGTTCGGTTTGGCGCAGGGTGGCATCAATATCGTGGGTCAGCGTGGTGGTCATCGTTTGGATCGAGATCGGGTTGCCGTTGCCGATCGACACGTTTCCGACATTGACTTGCCACGTCGGTTTTCGATTGTTAATTTGTAGTAAATCTTTCATGGTTTTTTGTCTCAAAGCATTTCATTTGTCAAAGGGGATTTTCTGAAGCGGCTCGTTCTAAATCGTCTACAAACTCCTCTACCAGATCTCGGCGATGCCGAAATTCCTCGTCAACTTCATCTGTGGGGTAATCGCCATGATAGCCATAGCTAATATGGAGCGTGTCAATAATTTCCCTGAATCGCTCCGAAAAGAGTTGAGGTAATGCACGGTGCAGCTGCCCCCATCTCGTTTGTTCGCTGTTGAGGTAACCCATAGCAGCATTACGGGCGATGTCAAACAGCTTATTAAAACTATCCCGATATTTGTCATCCTTTAGAAAAGGATTCTGCTCCTGTTTGGCACTTTCCCAGTTTTCATCCGCCCTAACGAACAGCTGCCGAACATTCTCAAAAGTAGGAACGGGTACCTCCATTACCTCCTCTAGCGTTTGTCCATCACCCGCGAGAACCTGCCCAACCGCTTTTATGCCCCAGGCAATGCGGTCACCGAATGCCTCGCCCGGCTGTCGCGCGATCACATCCACAGTAATCGGGAAATCTGCCACCGCATCGAGATAAACGTCATAATCTTTCCGCTTGGTTGTCGTAACGACCAGATCGATGTCCCGCGCTAGAGAGGGGGCGTAAACGAAGGAGCCGAACATAACGATGTCCCGAATATCGGCATCTGCGGCACGTAAGGTTTCACAGAGGTTATCAAATTCTCGCTTGGTAATGTGTATTATTTAATACCTCACTATGGTCAGGGATTCATTGGTTCACTAGTTGAACTCTTGAACTCAATATCCGCATCAATTCGCACCAAAGGTGATTACTCGCTTTCGGTGCCTATGGATTGCCCAACTTAAAAGTTTGTAAGCACGTCATGGAGCGTCTCAAAAATCCGATCCGCCTCGGCAATCGTCAAGATCAGCGGCGGGGCGAGGAAGATGATATTTTCAGGCTCATCCACAGTCTGTCCAATCCGTCCGACGATGATGCCTCTCTTGAGAATCTCCCCACAAATTGCTTTCGTTGTGGCGGTGTCCAGTTGCGTCCTATCGCTATCCTTGACCAGTTCAACGCCGATCATCAGGCCCTTCCCTCTGACATCTCCGACGATTGGGAGGCTTTCTAGCGTCTTCAGGTTTTTGAGGAGGTAAGCACCAACGCGTTCGGAATTTTCTGATAGTCTCTCCTCTGTGAGGATCTCCAAGTTTGCCAGTCCTGCTGCACACGCAACGGGGTGCCCACCGTAGGTGCAGACTTGGGCGAACTCTCGGCTTTCCCCCGGCTCACCGAGAAATTCCTCAAAAACGGCATCGCTTGCCACAGCTGCTCCCAGCGGGATGTAGCCGCTTGTCAACCCTTTGGCGAGGGTGATGATGTCCGGTTCGACATCCCAATGTTCGCAGCCAAACATTTTCCCCGTCCTACCGAAGCCGGTGATCACTTCGTCGAGGATTAACAGGAGCCCGTATTTATCACAAATCTCTCTGACTCTTGGGAGATAGGTGTCCGGCGGCACAAGCACTCCCCCCCCACCGATGATTGGCTCGGCAATCACGGCTATAACTGTCTCTACCCCTTCCCATTGAACGACCTTCTCGATTTCGTTGGCGCAGGCGATGCCGAAATCCGATTCGCTGCGCCCGTGTGCATATCGGTAGGTATAGGGCGGGTGGACATGGTGAAAGCCTGGGACAAGGGGTTCAAACGCTTTTCGACGACGGGTTTGCCCTGTTGCGGACATCGCCCCGTACGTGAAGCCGTGATACCCGCGATAGCGACTGATAATTTTGTAGCGATTCTCGCCGGGATATTTCTGCCTCCCGTATTGCCTCGCCATTTTTATCGCGGTTTCATTGGCTTCTGAGCCGCTGTTGCAGAAGTAGACGTGATTCAGATCGCCCGGCAGGAGGCCTGTGAGTTTTTCAGCCAAGAGTGTTGCGGGAATGTTAATCTGCGCGTGTGGATAGTATGGCAACTTCTGGATTTGCTCATAGACAGCATCGGCAATCTCCTGCCGACCGTAACCAACGTTCACATTCCAAAGTGCCGAGTAGGCATCTAAGTATTCGTTTCCATCCGCGTCGATAATCGTTGTTCCGTTGGCTTTTTCAAAGACGAGGAGATCCGACTGATCTAAAAGTTGGTGTTGAAAGAGCGGATGCCAAGCGTGTGCCTGATCCATTTTGCGGTAATCTTGTGTAGATAAATCTTTGGGGGCATTTGCCATCATTGTTTGATATTCTCCAGATGATTATGTTGGAAGATTCAGGGGGGCTCCCTGACGGTGAAATGTTTTGTTATTAACCTAAGTGGCTACGTAACCTGAACCTATTGAAAATTCACGCCCACGATCCATTAAAACCAAGAACAGGCTATGTGAATTTATTAGTTCGGGGATGTCAGGTTTCACGGTTCCCGTTCAACCCAACCGACAACGCTATCGACTTTGTTTCCGTGGCGTTCAATTTAGGTACTTTCTAAATTAACGCGAGTGCTTTTGTCATGCCTGCTGTCCAACCGCCATCTACGGTATAAGCGGCTCCGGTGACAAACCGCGACGCATCGCTCGCTAGGAACAGTGCCACCTCCGCTACATCTTCGGGTTGACCGATGCGCCCCACTGGAGCGATTGTGCCTGCAAACTCTCGACCGTCGGGGTTTTCCTCCAAAAAGGGTTGTGACATCGCTGTTTCGATCCAGCCGGGACAAATGCAGTTGACGCGGACTCCTTCGGGCCCGTGGTCGATTGCCATGGCTCGCGTGAGTTGTAGGACCGCCCCTTTGGTGGCGCAATAGCCCGCGATGTCTGACTCGGCATAAAAGCTGTTTACCGATGCTGTGATGATAAACGACCCGCCGCCGCTTTGACGCATGGCGGGGATACCATATTTTCCACAGAGAAACGCCCCTTTAACGTTGGCATCAAAGAGCGCATCCCAGTCCTCTTCGGGCAAATCTACGACCGATCCATCTCGCATGATCGCGGCATTACTGAAGATGACATCGAGCCGACCAAAATGTGAAACTGTGTCTGAGATAAGTCGGTCTACCTGATCTCCCCGACTGACATCAACCGCTTGTGCGATGACTGCGTCAGGATGATCCGCGCCTACAATACGGGCTGTTTCTTCGGCACCTTCTTGTTGAATGTCGGCAGCCACAACCTGCGCCCCTGCTTGCACGAATCGAAGGGCTGTGGCGCGACCGATACCACCCGCCGCTCCCGTAATAATCGCCGTTTTGCCTTTAAGTTGCATTTCCTACGTCCTCCAACAGAAGGGTCTCAAGCGTCATCAGCCTATACCGAGTAAGTTTGCCAAGTGCCCAGACAACCGTGCCCTCGACGGACGTGCAATACCCGCTGCGCCGGTTCAGCGATGTAGCCGGAGATCGAGTGCATGTTCTTTGCCCCGTGCCGACAGATGCCGCCCGGATCGCCGTGGTGGTCTGCAAGAATACGCTTCATAGTTTCGACGGTAATCTCCCCCCAATTCTCCCGAATTAGCACGCGGATGCGCTCAAGGCGTGGACAGGAGTCCGGCAGGGAATGGGTCTCGTAATTTGCAAATGGAGCGGTCAAGTAGTGGTTAGTGTGAATGCGGCAGTCTGAATGCTCGTCCTCGAAAGGTGCAATCCCTTCAGGGCGGATCTCCACATCGCCGATTTTGCCTGCGCCATCGCAGATTACTACATTTGCCGCCGAGCAGGTCCGGTGCTTTTTCAACAGTTTAATACACCCCTCAAGGTTCGGCTGCTCTAACATAACACGCTTGAGAGGGTAGTGCGGCAGACCGGAACACCACTGGAAATCATACAAGGCGTTGGCAAAGTGGGCTAACCCGTGCTCGTTCATGCCTGAATAGCCAAGCTGTCCGGCAAAGGTAAATATCAAGGCTCTAGGCCGGCCGTCGGTCGGTTTGACGTGAAGCAGAATCGCCACATCCGCGTATTCCGTCTCCAGATCTTGATTTTGACCCGCCAAGGGGAGACCAGCGGCGGTGGATGAACCGGTGAGGGCAAACGCCGTACATCCCCCATCGTGCACGCGGGCGGCTTCGGCCCGTGCCTGACAAAGCACTGCCTCTTCAAAACTAATGTCTGCCCCGTCGGCGAGGCCTCGAACCTCCTCCACGAAGGCGGAACTGAGTGTCTCCATCATGGGTAGAAAAGCCATCGCGTTCCGACACAACAGGCCCCTCGGTTTACCTGTCAGTCTCTCAATCCATAGCAGGTACTTGTGGACGAGCTCGGCGGCTTGTGCACCATGCTGATAGCCCATCTGATACGCGCTGCCGGATACCTCAATTAGGGGGAATATATGTTCTGTCATGTTCTCTCCTCTGAAAATGGGCAGATTCGCGAATGGTAGAATCCACCAAAAGGATAACCGATTTTGGGGTTAAGGGCAAGGACTTTTCTATTGACGCGGCGGTCCGACGCGAGATTTTTGGCAATCCTTAATATGGCAGCATACCGCCGGACACGTTGAGAGCTTGTGCTGTGGTGTAGCTTGCGTCTGATGACGCTAGATAGGCGATTAGGTTAGCAACATCTTCCGGTTGCTGGATACGTCCAACCGGAATGCCTGCGACCGCTCGCGCCTTCACCGAACCAACTGGCGCACCTTCCAACTGTGCGATTTCACGGTCAATCAAGTCCCACATCGGTGTGTCTACAATGCCGGGGCACACACAATTAACCAGAATCTCGTGCGGTGACAACTCCAAGCCGAATTGCTTGGTGAGCGCGACAACGGCGTGTTTGCTGGCAGCATAGGCACCAAGCGGTGTGCGTTTGCCGGGCGCGACTTTGCCCGCGCCGGAGGCGTTGTTGATAATGCGGCCACCGTTGCCCTGAGCAATCATTTGCCTCGCAGCCGCTTGCGAACAGAATAATACGCCTCTTGCGTTCACGTTCATCAGCGTGTCCCACGCAGCCTCATCGGTGTCCATAAGCGAAGCGATAATTGCGATACCCGCGTTGTTCACCAGAATATCCAACTTGCCAAATGCCGCGACTGTTTCGGACACCATTCGCTCGGTATCGCTTTTGATCGTTACGTCCACTGTAACAGGGTGGGCGATCCCAGTGGTAGACTCGATTTCTTCGACAACCCCTTTCGCATTTGCTTCATTGATGTCCGCAACGATGACGCTCGCACCCTCGCGAGCCAACCGTAAGGCGGTCGCTCTGCCAATTCCGCGGCCGGCACCCGTTACAATCGCCACCTGTCCATCGAGTTCGTATCTTGGCACTGTTTACCTCCTGATCGAGTGGTTGATTTTGCAGCGTTTAGTTGATCTTCGCCATCTGATGGTAACATGGTGGCGTTGATTGAGGCAAGAGATTTGAGGGCTAGCTTTAGATCCGTAGTCAGATAATTGATTTCGGCAGCTGAAGCGCGCCATGTATAGTAATAGAAGATCACGATAAGTCGATCAATTGTGCGACTGCAATCTGAAATGCGGCAGTCCTATTATTTTAACATCAATCGCTGTTTGGCTGTTCAAAACAGTTTGGGAAACGTAAAAGCCAAGCGTGGTGCTTGACCTTGCACACGCCTTAGAAATGTGTTATAATTATTTCATACTCTCCTGAAGCGTGTCGTAGAAACAACGAAGTGAACGGGTCCGTTCCGTGACCAGGGAAGCAAGTTTGGGCTGCGATAGCACAGGGCACTCCATGTCTCCCCGCCCCGTTCGCGGGGGTCTCGCCTGCGGACAACATTGGGAGCAGTTAAAAAATAAGCGGGATATGTTACCATATTTTGCTGATAAGCCCCCGCAGCCCAAACCCTTTAGGGAGGGGATGGAGTTGGCTAACCGTTTGAGTGCAAAGACACCAAATTCTTCCTGTATTGCCGCGGTCCCCCCCATAAGGGCAATAAGGGCAGGGCATTGTCCATAAGACCTTTTAACAGGGCTTTGGAGGAGCGGACGTAAGACGGACTTCGGTTCGCTATCCGTGTTGATACCACAATTCGATTCCTGAAGGACGGACTCGCCCGAATCCCAATCCTTTTCTTCCTGATACTTTTTCTCCCTGATCCATATAAAGCATGGGGCAATTTCAGTCAAAATTTGGAGGAGAATTCGGTGAAAAAATTGACGCTTTTGTTGTTTTTATTTATGCTAGTAGTGTCTCTTGGGGCGGAAGAGGATTTGAAAGAAACAACAACTGAGAAACCGAGCGAAAGTGGCGGTTTTGGGGGACCGGTGTTAAAGGTGACGAGGATCAACGATGTATTCGGCTTGATGGTTGGTGGTCGAGGGGGCTGGATTTATAAGCATACGTTGGCGATTGGGGGCGGTTTTTATGGCTTGCTCAGAGACATCGAGGTAGAGACATCGAGGGCTGAACGTGACTTTGAATTTGCTTATAGTGGACTGGAGCTGGAATATATTATCGCTCCCCCTCACGATTTCCACCTCTCTGCCCAAACTTTGATTGGGTTTGGCGGGCTGATGGATCGGTATCAACGGGCTGGTTCATATTATGGATACGATGAATTTGGTAGATTGGGTGGGCCCGATGATACTTTTTTTATTGTTGAGCCGGGACTCAATATAGTATGGAATATGAAAACTTATCTCCAAATCTATTTTGGTGGAAGTTATCGCTATATCCGTGGCGTTGGAATCGAAGGACTCCATAATTCAGATCTGAACGGTCTCTCGGTCGTAGTGACCTTTAGATTTGGTCGTAATGCGAAGGTGGAACCTCCCGATGACTCTGAGTTTGAGGGCATCGACACATTCTGAAAAATTGGGTTTTCCATGCCGTTACTCCACTTACCTCAAGGGGCTTTAGCCCGTAAAGCCCAAGCATTGTCCGTTCCGTCCCGCGATCGGGACAGGCCTGCTCTCGGAACGGAGAGACACAGGGGTGAGAATCCCAATCCTTTGGGCTTGGGAGTATGTCAACTATTTCCACCCTGACCTGCTCTAACCTGCTATACGCCAACTAACTTTGAATTCCCACCAGATTCAGATCTTCTGCCAAATGACATGCCACAAAATGACCGTCTGAAATTTCTCTAAGTTCTGGCTCTTCCGCTCTACACTTCGCTTCAGCATATTTACATCGGGTTTGGAAAACGCAGCCGGGAGGCAAATCACCGGGATCGGGCGGGGCTCCTTCAAGGATAATACGGTCCCGGCGACCCCGTTGGGCCAGTCGAGGCACAGCTGAATGTAGGGCTTCGGTGTAGGGGTGAGTGGGGTGTTGCAGCAGTTCGTCGCGCTCGGCATATTCGACCAACTTGCCTACGTACATGACAGCAATGCGATCAGATACATAGCGGATCACTGCCATATCGTGCGAGATGAAGAGATAGGAGAGGCCAAATTCGGCTTGCAGTTCCTGCATCAGGTTCAGGATTTGCGCCTGCACCGACACATCGAGGGCAAAGACGGGTTCATCCGCGACGACAAATTTCGGCTCAATGGAGAGTGCCCGAGCGATGCCAATTCGCTGCCGCTGCCCTCCACTAAAGCTGTGTGGGTAGCGACGCAAATGTTCTTTTTGAAGCCCCACTTGCATCAAAAGGTTTTCAGCCTTTGCTTCGCGTTCTTGGCTTGTCCCAATGTTGTTGCAAACCAGCGGCTCAATCACGTTTTCTAGGACCGTCATCCGCTCGTTTAATGAGGCAAATGGGTCCTGAAAAATCATTTGCATGTTAGCGCGTACTTGGCGCATCTCGCGGTGGGAAAGTTCAAGTACAGATAGCTTTTCATCTCCATCATGTAAGATGACCTCACCACCCGTCGGCTCATAAAGCCGGAGAATGGCGCAGCCTAGAGTAGACTTGCCACAACCACTCTCGCCCACGAGGCCCAAGGTCTCGCCCTCATTAATTGTCAAGCTGACCCCATTAACAGCCTTGACGTAGCCAATAGTCCGCCGTAGAAAGCCCTCTTGGATGGGGAAAAACTGCCGTAAATCTCGAACTTCTATAATAGGTTTTCCGTTTTTATTCATTGTGAGTATGTCTTACTGGAAATTGAGAATCAGGGAGTGTTAATCTGCCGCTGATATGTTGTGGGACACACCGAGCTAATTGAGTATAGAACTATGGCACGCCGTTGGAGCTTTAGATGGTCACTGGAATTAAACTTACTCGTCACCCGTTACTATAAAGATAACAAGCAACAAAATGATCGGGCTCCGCCTCAATGATCGGGACCGGTTTCGGTGCATCGCAGATGCCGGGCATAAACTCTGAACAGCGAGAGGCGAAAACACAGCCCGGTGGCAAATCCCTAGGGCTGGGAACGATGCCCGGAATCGGCACCAGTTTTTCGAGGGGACCGTCTACGCTGGGGATAGATTGCCACAACCCTTGGGTGTAAGGGTGTAGCGGATTGTCAAAAATCGCGTCGGTGCTACCAAACTCAACCCGTTTGCCAAGATACATGACCGCGATATCATCTGCCATCTCTGAAACAACCGCCAGATTGTGCGAGATGAGCATGATAGCCATACCTGTTTGTGCTTGAAGGCCGGTCAGGAGTTCCAGAATCTGTGCTTCAATCGTGACATCTAACGAGGTTGTCGGTTCATCGGCAATCAGGAGCGTAGGTGAGCAACAGAGCGCCATGGCAATCATAGCCCGTTGGCGCATCCCGCCGCTAAATTCATGCGGGTAGGCATCAATACGTTGTTCTGGATTGGGAATGCCTACTTGACGTAAAAGATCTATCGCTTGGTCTCTTGCCTCGTTCTTGTTGGCGGCATCGTTATGGATTAGAATTGTCTCCATAATCTGGTCGCCAATCGTGTGCAGGGGCCCAAATGAGGTCATCGGTTCCTGAAAGATCATGCCGATGTCGTTTCCCCGGATATTCCGCATCATTTCTTCCGTGGGCTTGAGCTTAGTAATATCGATGACCTCACCATCTCGGTGCAGCAGGATTTCGCCATCAACGATCTTGCCGGGCGGCGACGGAATGAGCCGCAGAATCGAATGGGCTGTGACCGACTTGCCACAACCGCTTTCACCGATCACGCCCAAGGTTTTGCCGCGCGAAATCGTTAAATTCACTCCATCAACGGCGTGGATTGTTCCCGTGTCCAGCATGAAGTGGGTTTTCAGATTTTTAATTTCCAGAATAAGGTCTTCAGTGTTGTGCCTCACGTTGTTTTTAGACATGGTTGTTAGAAAGTTCTAGGTTCGGCACGGACACCCGATGAATCGGGCAGCTACAATCTATCTGTAGGTGTGTAGTCGGGCAATTTATCGCCCGTCCGAACGCGGGTTGAAGTACGCGCCTACAAACTGAAGTGCGTAGGGCCTATAGGTGTTAAATTCGTTACCTCGAAGCGTATGGATCGGCTGCATCGCGCAAGCCATCACCGACGAAGTTGAACATGAGAATGGATCCGACAACAAAGAGTGCCGGGATAAGCATCCAAGGAAAATTGGCGAGGACGTTCACATCTTGCGCTTCTTGCAGTAGGGTGCCCCAGCTGACTGCCGGCGGTCTGATACCAAGCCCGAGGAAACTGAGTGCCGTTTCACCCAAGATCATACCGGGGATTGCCAAGGTTATATGAACGATCAGATAGCTACTGAAGGCGGGTAACAGATGCTTGAAGATGATGCGCCTATCGCTTGCTCCGGCGGCTTTGGCTGCCAGCGCAAACTCTTCTTCGCGCAAACTGATAATTCTGCCACGGACTACGCGCGCCAGGCCCGTCCAACCTCGAATTGACAGGATCAAGGTGATCGCAAAGTAGATGTTAATCGTTCCCCAATCGCGGGGCAGTGCCGCGGATAGGGCGATCCAAATCGGAATATCGGGCACACTGATCAACACTTCAATAACCCGTTGGATGGCTTCATCGACCACGCCACCGTAATAGCCGGAGATACCCCCTAGGATGCTACCCAAAATAAACGCGACTAGCACACCGCCAAAACCAATAAAGAGGGAGATGCGTCCGGCAAAGAGGACTCTAGAAAAAACATCTCGACCCAACCGATCTGACCCAAACAATAACAGCGGCACTTGTCGGTTTTCAAGACCAAAAAGTTTGTGCCGTATGGGAATAAATCCTAACAATTTATACGGTTCTGTCTTTACAAAGAAGCGAATGATATGTGTCTTTGATGGATTCTCTGAATATTCATACTTAAAAGTATCGGTATTTAGCACTCTTTTTGTTTCATAGACACAGGGACGGATTAACTTTCCATCTGCGTTGATAAAGTAAATGCCGGTTGGCGGTGCGTCATTGAAATCCTTAAACCGATCGAGCGGACCAAAAGGGGCAAAGAAGTCAGCAAAAATTGAGACAAAATAGAGTATAGCCAGAACCACAAGCGAGATGCGGGCAAGTTTATGCGTTTTGAAAGCGTGCCACACCAGTTGACGTTGCGAGGCGTAGTAAAGGCTTTCCTGAAGTTTCCTCGCGCGGGCTTCCCTCCATTTGACATAGATAGAGGTGACTCTTGAAAAAAATGAGTGTGCTGTTGTTTGGTTCATATTCTGATACACGGTCAGGTAATTTATTTCACAGCTTACCCGGACATAAGTTTTGCTCTTTAAACCCGGGTCCTTTCAAAGCGAATGCGCGGATCCACCCAAGCCAGCAGAATATCTGAAAGCAGGGTGCCTACGACTGTAAGGCTACTTAAAATCATCACAATGCTGCCCACCAAAAACATATCCTCACCCAAAGCCGCCGCTAGGAGTACCGGACCAAGTGTCTCCAAGCCGAGTGTTTGAGAGACGATAATCTCACCACTAACGATAAAGGGCAATGTCCAGCCGATGGTGCTAATAAGGGGATTGATTGCGACCCTTACTGGATATTTCATAATGAGCCGCCACTCCGGCAATCCTTTCGCCCGCGCAGTGGTAACGTATTGTTTGTTTTTTTCGTCTAGCAGGGTGGCGCGAAGAATGCGGATTAGCGATGCGGTGCCGGCACTGGCGATGACCACAATGGGCAGCCAAATATTTCCCAGTAAATCAACGAACTTGGCAATCGACCAAGGTGCCCCCTTGTACTCTATGGAAAAAAGACCCGTAATTGCCCGCCCCGTGCTGGCGAATACCCAATACCCGATTGCCAACGCTAGCAAGAAGTTTGGTAAAGCTAGCCCGACAAAACCAATGACGGTGGCGATGTAATCCCCTACTGAATACTGTCTTAACGCGGAGTAAATGCCGATGGGAATAGCTATTAGCCAAGTGACCGCCAAAGAGACTAAGGCTATAGCCGCCGACATGGGCAGGCGCTCCATAATAATTTCCTTCACAGGCCGTTGGTAGATAAAGGAGCGTCCCATTTCGCCTTTCAGTAGGAAGTTGCTCATCCACAGAACATACTGCAGCGCAGCAGGCTGGTCAAGACCGTACTGCCTATAAATTGCCTCGATTTGCCCCTGATCCATTATGAACCCTGTGCGTTCGAGATTTTGGACATAGGTCTCCACATAGCTCCCAGGCGGCAGCAAGATCGTGGCGAAAGAGATAACGGAGATCAGGAAAAGAAGGGGGATGATGAGTATCATCCGGCGCACGATAAACGCTTTCATAGACCTTTTTTCTTCCTTGGTGAAAAAGAGAGCCAATAAGCAAATCTGCGTCTGGTGCCGCAGGCTACGGCGGGTCAGGTAGCAACGTCACCGATTTGATGTTCTGGTTGAGATGCAACGGGTGTGACCTCTCGGATTGCATCCCAATCAATCGCGGCAACCCACAGATTTTCTTCGTCGGAGTATTGAACGACTCGATTGATCCTCCGCAGGTAATGCGGGGCAAGATGACTCGCCTACGGGGGTAGGGCAATCGTATGTAAATATTGTGTCTGATTGACACCCTTCCATTGCGTGTAATTTCCCTGATACCTAATATCAACTGCGTAAGTCCTGTTGGTGTTGTTATTGCAGTGTCTTGAAGAAAAGTTGTTCCATACCGTAATCTAAGGCACGGTCAAAAGGATAGCCGTCTTTAATCACGTTGCCCAAGTCAGCGTTGTACACGGTCGGAACTGTCATTCTGCCCACAGGCCAAATGGTGACGTAGTGTTGTGAGAACCAGTTCACCAAGTCAGCATAAAGTGCTTCTCCTGCTTCTGACTGGGGCGGAACGACTTTCCGAGCAACGTGGAGGTCGAAGAACTTCTGCAAGTAGGGCGGGGGTTTTCGGCCAGATTCGCCATTTGTGTTGAAGTACATCTCTGACATCGGTGCCCAGTGCCCCTTAAAGCCTGGCCAATAATCTTCGGAGATGCCGGGGGGCCAGATAGGTTCGTCGCTCCAGTGGATGGTAGCCATTAATTCGTTGCCGTTCATGCGCTGGCCAAACAACGAACTGCCAATCACGTCAAGGGTGGTGCGAACCCCCACATTTTCAAAATAGCTCTTTAAGAGTTCGCCCAAACCGAGAAAGTCGGGTGAGACTTCAGCAGTAGTGATTCTCAACTCAAAACGGTTACCATTCGGATCGGTTCGGAAGCCGTCAGCGTCGCGTTCAGTCATACCAATCTCGTCGAGCAGCTTGTTAGACACCTGCGGGTCAAAGGTTTCTTTGGTGAAGCCATCGAGGGTGTAACGACCAAAGTAGAGGGTGTTATTCACGTCCTCCTTATCAATCGCACTAGCTATCGCGCTGCCAAAGCGTGGGTCGGAGACCAGTTGCTGCCAGATGCTGTCCTCAGTTTCATAGTCGAAGTCGTGATTGAGGAACAGAATCGGTGGGTTATTGATTGAGCCGTGGAGGACTGTTTTGATGTTGGAGCGCGCTGCATTTTCCCGATAAAGGGGCATTTCTCTGATTTGGGCAAAAGAGGTAACTACATCATATTCCCCAGCAGCCGTTTTCAGGATTATGGACTGGAGTTGGTTTGAGACTTCTGCCTCGACTCGGTCAATATAGGGAAGTTGGTTGCCGGCGATATCGACCTTCCAGTAGTAGGGGTTACGAACTGCCCTGACCACTGAACTGGTGACCTCCTCGGCGATCCATGGGGTCAGTGAGGGAACACCGAGGCCGTGCGCTCGGTATAGCTCCCAGTGGCGCATATCCTTGAGGATGACTAGGTCTTCCCAAGTCTTGATCTCTAACTCATCAAGAATCGGTTGGATTTCAGCCATGTCGGTGTAATCTGCGTGGAACTGTTTGATAAAGTGAGCGGGTCTAAAGAGCAAGGTGTAATCTGGAATCCAAGAAGACAGTTCCGCTAGGAATTGACCATAGGGGAAATCAAAGGTGATTCTGAAGGTCAAATTATCAATGATAGTGATTTTGCCGGGGGGGCCGTCTGCACGACCCAGAGTTCTGGCTTTGATGGGGAAAGTTGGGTAAATTCGCTCATCGCCGTAGAGCTCAAAGGTCATCCGCACATCTTCGGTGGTAACGGGCACACCATCAGACCATTTGAGACCTTCGCGGATGGTGAGCGTGTATTGGGTGAAGTCTGAGTTGATCTCGTAGCTGCTCACCATGGCGGGGAGTGGATTCTTGGTGCTCTGATCCGGTGCCCTGAGAATCGTCATACCCATCGCCAACGCCAATTCATGCATAGAGCCGTTGAGGTTGGTGGTACGGACGGTGCCGCCGTAGCGGCCGACCTCCCAATCCAGCCACTGCTCGGAGTTCAGCACCCCAGGTCCCACCACAAACGGTTCTAGGGGGAGGCGTTCGGAGATGGGCGGTAATTTGCCGGCAGCAACTAACTCAACGAAGAAGGGCACTTCGTTGTATTTGGAGGGCAAAGCATACTTCTGACTACTGACCGAGATGGGACCTGATGCCGATACACCGTTTGAAGGCAGGCGAGGGGGAGGGGGCGTTGATGGAATTTCAATGGCTTCACGAGATTCAGTTGAGCCCGCATCTCCTGTCGTTTCTGCGGCGCTGTTAGAAGATGCCTCATCCACGTCTCCGCGACAAGCGACTAAAGCAAGCATGACGCTGATGGAGAACGATAGGAGCTTTAGGAACTTCGCTGCTTTGCGCTTCATATTCATGGGCTCAGGAATCTCCCTCATATCGTTACCCGCAGAGGACTTCGCGCTCACGGTCTGAACCCGACAGTGGAAGCTCCGTCCACGCTGCGTTCCGACCGTGTGAGGCGTGAAAGCCGACAATGGTTTCCATCGTATCGACAGCTCCGGATGCAGCATACGGAAATTCCGTTCCATCATCAAGCCACGCCACAATTTCTGTGACCGCTCGGTCCATCCCTGTCACTCCATTGCTGGTGCTGCCCCAATGTTCCCCACGTCCGTCCCAGTATTCAAAGGTTACACTGCTGCCATCGGAGATAGCGCGACCCTCGGTGCCGTTGAGGATGATTCGTCCCGGAACTTTGGCGTAGTCTCCTGCGTCAACTGTTACTACGATTCCGCCCTCTAATCTGATGACACCCCACCCGCCGGGGTCACGAAATTCTGGACCACGACAGTCGGGTTTGCCGGCGAGGTCAAGTGTCGCGGAGACGGCTTGGATCTTTTGACCGGTGAGCATAAGGAGTGCGTCAATCATATGCGTGCCAACATTTCCCAGCCTGCCAGATCCCCACTGCAGCGACGCAGAAGTCAATTCTCCTAAACCATCTGCAGCGATAAAATCTCGTAGGGATCGGTGGTTGAGGTTGAACCGTCGTTGGTGATTGAGGACCAAAAGCGCACCCGCTTCGTCACATGCCTTAACCATCTGTTCTGCATCTGGGAGCCGTGTCGCTATCGGCTTTTCACAGTAGATAGCGCGAATTCCCTGTTCGGCGCAGGCAACGGTGATTTCTGCATGAACCGGCGCATACGTTGCTACGCTCACAATGTCGAGTGTTTCTTGCGCCAGCATCGCCTTCCAGTCGGCGTAGATTGCTGCATCCATGCGTTGCGCGAAGCGTTCTCGCCGTCCAGCATTGCGGCTGCTACCGGCGACCAAATTAACGCGGGGATGATTGGATAGGGCATCGAAATGTGTGCCATCGAGGCCACTGACATGCTGACCGAGGGCATCTCCGGAGACTTGGTCTGCCCCGCCGATAAAACCGAGCCCGATGATGCCCGCTCGGTAGGTTGCGTTGGTCATGATTTGCTCTCCTTGTTTAACTGAAACCGGATGTCATCCCGCACGTAACAATAGGTGGACTAAATCCGTATCCTTTTCATTGGATTTGGAGGGGCAGATGATAGACACAGAACTCCGCGCTGTTATTGAGGAAAACTTATCAGTTATCCTTAACTACGATCCTTATAAAAAATTTGAAAGAATAAAAACCACAGCCGATTTTTCTGCACTATTAAGGCGCGATCTGGCTTTTGCACCATTTTTTCTTTATATGAACAAAAGATTGCATCTTATTTTCCTGTGCAAAATTTGTCTTGGCTTTTTTTATCAACAATCGTAACATCACGAAGATAAAATTGCAACATCAAAGTGAAAAGGCTAGCAGCATGTTTGATTCTTGGGTATCACGTTTCATGTCGCGCTTTACTTAAAGACAACCAGCAATTCTATTTCCGAAACCGTCTCGCCCCCTGCTTCAGCGGTGATCAACAGGACATATCGCCCATTTCGTACGATTTCGGTACTTTCGGTTCGTCCGTCCCACTGCTCTGCATTACGCCCGATGCGTCGTGGCGCATCCTTGAGTATTGTGACAACGGGCTGGTCGTGGAAGTCAAAGATTTCAATCGTCACATTCGCCTCGTTGGAATCTGGAGCGTTGAGGAGATACTCGATTGTGAGTCGATTCGTTTCGGGAGCATAAAATACAGGTGGGTTGAGTCTGATGGCATCAATGCGCAATGAATCTGAGGGCGGAATCACCTGATCCGACTCCATGAGCGTATAAGGGGCGAAATGGTTGATGCTTGCTGACACCGTTTTCGCATCACGGTCTACGCGGCTGCTTATCGGTATCCACTTCTCCTGAAAATCATCCCAGAAATATAAACTGAGTTTTGTCGAGTCAAATTCATTCACAATCGGACGAGCGTAAGAAAAAGTTAATTGGGCGGGGTGTTTCAGGATAGCTTTGTGGGGACGGATTTCAACGACGCGAGCAATTTGGGGTGAGCGCGTGTAAATTTCTTTGCCTAGCGAATCCTCCCGCTGTGCCGGTAACGTTGTGCCGGGCGATTTGATAATCGAGATTTCAACGTTACGTTTAGCAGTGAACGCCCTTGCGGGGATGTTGAGGGCAATGCCCGCAGGGCTTTTGATCTGTCCACCCGCTCTGCCAATGGGCACAACCGTTGGACGAATCGTGATTTTTTCCACGGTACTGACCTCACCGGCATTAGTGCTCAAGCGACCTTCGCCGACGAAAATTGCTTCTAACAGAGGCAGTCCTTCACCGGAATCGGGATCGGAACGAACCGACAGCATCGGGGCTTGGTGAGGGAGCACAATCTGTCCGAGATTCCCGTCGACTTGCCATGTCACATCGACATTGATGGCGTTATCAAACGCATCCCGTCCCATTGCTTTGAGTGGGTATAGAGTACCAGAGATTAAGACGTATGGACGTTGCAATAAACCGTCCTCCCCCCCTAATTGCATTTCCAGCGAAGCTAGCTTGCCAGGAATGACTTGTAATGGTGCCCGCGCTGTGAGGGTTTTGCCCGTCACAGCGTCTGTCCAACGTGCTTCAATATGTCCCTGCCCAACATACGTCGGTTTCCACACACGACGATTCGGAGTGCTAGGACTCAGGCTTATGCTCATAGCGTTCGCGAATCCGATGACGCGCCATGTCGCCTCTAAATCATCAACGCGGTTACCGTGTGCATCAATGCCGTTCAGACGAAATTCAACCTCGCCCCCCGCTATGACCGCTGCCGTTTTGGGGGAGAGCGTTAGGGATACCAATTCACCCGGAATAACCTGAATGGGTGCGGAAACTGTGATGTTTCCAGAGCGAGTTGTGAGAAGGGTGGTGCCGACCGTTTCGGCAGTGTAAACAACTCCCTCTGGTGTCGTATCCGCAAGGGCACCGCGTGGCTGGGATAAATTCCAAACTGGGGGTTCGGGTATGGATTTGATGACGTTTCCGAAAGCATCCGTGCCTGTCAGTCGAAATGCTTGAACATCTCCCGCTCTGATTGTGACCTGCTCAGGTTCAATTTGCAATTTTGCGAGTTCCCCGGGGAAAAGTGTGAGCTGTACAGCTGGAGAAACAATTGGGACCGCCGCTGCTGTCTCTGCCCTTAGGCTAACAACGCGCTCTGATTCAATTGGTAAATGAGTGGGGGCGCGATAAAGCCATCGAGCCCCGGTGCCTTCAACGGATCCAATGTTCGGCATGAGGTATAGGGAAATTGGGGTATCAAGCGAGGGAAGTAGGTTCCCATCCTCAGCCCGTCCGAGTATCTGGATTTGAATTAATCCATTTGCAGCCACTCGGGTGAACTCAGGGAGCAGGCTGAGTGCTGCTAATTCACCAACTCCGGAGACGACGGTGATGCTTGCACTGCCGTAGATTCCTTCCGAAGCGGCAACAACAGTGCCAGTGACCGCTGTATCCAAGGCAATCTGCGCTGGCGTAAAAACGCCGGCGGCATTTATAGTGCCAATGCCGCCGGTTACTGACCAACGGGGCGGCGCATAATCAGACGGAGATAGCAGATTGCTGTAGAGATCGAACCCCTCCAGGGAAAACGTCTGCGGTTCGGCTTTTGAGCGGATAGAGACAATCTGTGGTTTAAGCCGCAACATCGCCAATGCCCCCGGAGTGACCTGGATCGAAATCTGTGTAGAAGTGCCATCGAGTGCTGCTGTGATAGTGCCCTTCCCCGCTTGACGAGCGATCAACACACCGTCGGCAGAGGCCGAACCGAGCTCACTAGGGTTCACCGTCCATGTCGGCTGAACAACCTCTTTCCCACGGTGTGCGATCAACGACACAACCGTTCCCGCTCCGATCGAAGCATCAGAAAAGTCGTGCGTCGTATCTCTGTCAGAGAGCGGAGCAATACTGATTTGGAGGTCATCTGCTGATGCGGGTATGACCGTGAACGCGGCGGCCGCAAATATATCTCCCTGATTGACCCATACGCTCCCAACGCCCGCCGATGTTGCAATCAATGTCGCTTCGGAGCTATTCGCAGCATTAGGTTCAACTGTCCCTAGTGCCGGGTTAACCGCCCACTTTGGGGAAAGTGCGATGGGATTTCCACGTCGGTCAAATCCGTGAGCGCGAAAGTGTATGCTTTCACCGGTCATCAGGGTTGATTTCCCCGTCAAGTTTTCCAACTCAATTCGATCCAGCGGTGGGGCGATAATACGGACCCTTCCCTCTGCGCGAATCTCCCTACCAGCCGCGACCACCGTGCCGATCACCCGCAACGTCTCTCCGACTGGCGCATTACTGTCAATTGTTAGAAGGCTCGCCCCTGAAAGCGACCCATGCCTCGCGTCAATGACCTCCCAGGCCGGGGTCGATTCGACCAAACGTCCGTCAGTGTCTTGGGTAATCCAGTTTAGCGGGTATTGCTCACCGGGCGAGAGGTTGATTTCGTTGGGCTCAATCCATGCCTGCACAATTTCTTCACTCATCGCATACCGGAAGATGCGCGCCCGACCAATTAGATTGGCGTTTGGAAGATGGGCGATGACTTCGCCCACTCGGTCTATTGATGAATTCGGAATAGGGTTGAAAATCGCTTGAGTGTTATCCGACAGAATAGAACCAACGCCGCCAACGACTTTCCATCTAACCTGTTCTGGTGGGATTTCGGTGCGGTTGCCCCGCCTGTCAAACGCAATTAATTCAAGGGCTACCCCGCTTGTAGAGGTGCCATTGACGACGACCCCTGATGGATCCAAGTGAGCGAAAGCCGCACGATTCGGGAGGACTTCAATCATAATCTGTTGGACCGGAAGCACGCTTCCGGCTAATTGGGCAACAATCCGTCCAACCCCCACCCGATTCGCAACGAATCGTCCGTTAGCCTGCATCCGTCCGATATCTGTATCAGCGATTAATTGCCAACTAGGGAGAACATGGCTCCGATTGCCGGCCGCATCGATGCCAATTGACGTGAAGCGTAATGAATTTCCGGCGCGGACATGTGCAGATTCGGGGCTAACATGAAAGGCGATGAAATCTCCAACCTTCCGCCCAAAGTGTGGGAGGCTCGCTGATCCCTCCGACTCCTCTCCGCTGCGCGTGGCGGGAAACCCTACAAAGGGAGAGGAGAAGGGGCGGACAGTAACGGGACATGCAGTGCTAACACCGTTTACTGTTCCTCGAACTTCACCCTGACCGGGTGTGACTGCCGTAAAACGTCCCATGGCATCGATTACTCCAATCCCACCGGAAACGTTCCAAGCAGCGAGCAGCGGCTGAACTTGCTTCGGGGGGGGGCCGAGCCCCTCGGTATTTGATCGGAGTGGTTCAAAAACACCCAAAGTATAAAACAACTGAGTATCCCCCACGGTTAACGTAACGGGACTCTGCGGAATAATGATTAAATCTCGGAGGGGTTGGCGGGCCTCCGTATCCTCAACGGCCAGATATGCCTTGCCGATCCGTCCCTCAAACGTAGCGATGATGTGACCTTCGCCGATGTTCTGGGCGTTAAAGAGACCGCGGGTGTCAATTGAGCCGAGTCCATTGGTAACACTCCACACCGCGTTCGCCAATTCAACGCGGTTTCCAGATGCCTCTCGACTGTATGCGCGAAACTGCTGTGTCCGACCGGGTTCAATCTGCAGCGGATTGGGATAGACCTCAATGAAGGGTGTGAACCGTGAACCGTGAACCGCGACCCCCCGATGCCCTGATTGGGAAAGTTGATTTGTGGATTCGGGGATTCGGGGATAAACGAACAGTTGGGCTTGTGCGGCGATATTACCAATTCGCACCTCAATTTCCGATGCGCCGGGGTAAACGGCGGTCAACAATCCATTTGTATCGATGGTTGCAGCGGTTTGGGGGGAGAGGTTGTTATCCTGATTGGATTGGGGCGAAGTGACAGACCATATCGGTTTGTTGCCTGCCATTGAGATAGGGTTGCCATAAGCATCAGTGCCCGATACACTCAATGGAAACGATTCGCCAACAAACAACGTCAAGACGGGCGGATAAATCATGAGCGAATCTAGAACGCCCTGGGTTACCTCAATGGGCATACGGGCTGTGCGACCCCGGTCTGTTGCGATGGCCGTCCCTGTCCCCGGCTGTGTTGCGATGAAAAGCCCATCAGGTTGGATAACTCCCACGCCTCCAATAACAGACCAGTGTGGAGAAACTGATACCCGCTGATTGTTCTCGGCGACACCAACCGCCTCAAGTTTCTGTGACTCACCGACAGCGAGCGTGAAGCGATTCAGGAACTGATCAAACCCCTTCAGTGTTACCTCAAGCCGTTGAATCGGACCCGATGGCGCATTTTGAATAACAACAACACCTCTGCCCGGAGAGGCGCGCTTTCCGGTCTCTGATTCCCCCATTGCCATAACGGTGCCATTAATCACAATATTACCAAGTGCTTGAGCGTTGGCTTGATTAATTGAGTGGATCAGGCCGGTCGTGTCAATCCTCCCGGCGGCGGCATCAACTGTCCAGCGCAAGTTACGGATCGGAACGGGATTTCTCGCCGCATCCCAACCGGAGGCGATGAACTGATGGGTGTATGTAAACTTGTTCGTTGACACCGGGAGGTAAGTGATAAACGGATCGGTTGTAATCCACGTGAGCACACCGGGCGTTACCCGCACTTGAGCGGTTGCGGTCCAATCGCCAAGGGTCGCTATAATTGCCCCTTCGCCGGTGTTATCCGCAAAGAATATGGCATCACGGACGGTTCCAACGCCACCGCGAACCGACCAAATTGGAGAAATTGGGACACGATTCCCCGATGTATCTACCCCTGTTGCCGAAAGTTGCTGCCTCTCGCCGGCACGCAGGTTCAACGTCCTCGGATGAATTACGAGCTCAGCTAAGGTGCCGAAAGTTACTTCAATGTCCCATGCCCTGCTGAGTCGTCCAGCGGTTGCGATAAGCTGTCCACGTCCGACGGTTTGGGCGTGAAATGTATCTTTGACCATCTCTCCAATTCCGCCTTCGACCTGCCACCTCACTGTATGGGCTCTGGCGTTGCCGTAAGCATCCAAGACATGTGTCTGGAAGGCCTGGGGTGTGCCTGCGGGAATATGTAAAACGGGGAAAATATTTCCCTGAGGGGGATGTACCAACGCTAAACGTCCGGGAAACGCTCCGCGGCTCTGTCCATCCGCTTCAATGAGGAGATGTTCCGCGGGAGCAGGTGTCAGTTGTACCCAGGCGGTTACAGCCATACTTCTTAGTCCCGATCTTGCATCGGGGGCAGATGGAGAATTTTTCGTAACCGTATCAAGAGCAGGAATCGTCGCGATAACCTGTCCGATTCGATCTGCCCGTATCTCCGCGTAAAATTGCCCGTCCTGATCGATTTCACCGATGCCGCTGGTCACACTCCAAATTGCGAGGCTGGGCACGATATGACCGTCCGCGTCTATCACACGGAGTTGAAAAGATTGCATCGACCCCACCGGAACCGTCAGCGGATTTGCAGGGGACGATTCGGGAAAGAGCTCTAACCGCACGATGGCAGGATACGACTCTAACTGAATTTGATAACTTTCCTCCCCTGTGGGTAGACGTGCACGGTTGCCCGAACGGTCTTGTGCGTCAAGGAAATATGCGACACCTGTCGAATCGGTCAGAGGACGCAAGGAAGGAAGGGTGGCAGTGTAAGTATCCGCTACTCCGCTGGTGAACAGGGGGCCTTCGACCCGCTGCATCGGAATACGCTTGATAGCGGGCTCACCAATCTGGTGGTAGTTCAACGCCACTGTGTCCACGGCATCATTGTCGATCACAACCGCTCCAATCTCGATCGGTTCAACCGTTGATGTTGTCACCGGTGTGTGGTAGATGATTGGCGAGGTTGTATCGCGCAACTTCACCGTGAACGCACCTTTTGCCGGCAGGCGGCGGCCATTTCCCGCGCTATCTGTTGCTCGCAGGAAATAGCGAAGTTCATTTCCCATCAATACAGATGCCGGAACGCGAAGCGTGAAACGTGAGTCACGGGACGACTTGGGGGGCTGCCAATGCACTGATTCATCCATTGGCTGCTGTGCAAATGTAGTCATTTGAGCATTTTGGTACGAGACGATGATTTCTGCGACATTAACATTATCCGAGACGATTGCTGTCATTGGCAATTCAAGACCGATTTCGGCAGTGGCGACTGGCGTATGCTCGATAGTTGGTCGCATCGTATCGAGAATCTCGATCTCTCCGGACCTAGTCGATTGATTGCCAAACGCATCGATCCCAATAATCTGCCAGCGCAAGATCGTAGACTCTCCGCCTTTGACCGAAGGCGAGGGGAGTATTGTTCCTACAGGAAGGTCCCATTCGTAGCGGTTATTGGGAAGTGGGATTGGGATCAGGGTCAACTCAGACCGACTCCCTGGCCCGTCTTCTAAGAGGTCAGAGGCTGATATATTAAGTGTAAGCTTGTTGACACCCGATTCATCTTGGACTCGTGCGCTGAGTTTAATGAGCGTGTTTGCCTGTGCAGTTTTGGGGGCTTTGACATTCGCTATCCGCGGTGGTGTCCGATCCGTCTTTGGAACGACACGAAAATTGAAGCGATCCGCCAACCGTCCATACATCTTGGTGTCAAGGCTAACGTTGGTCGTGTATACCCCCGGTTGAGCCGATGGGGGTAGACGAAATTTGAATTGAAAAAAAACCTCCGGCAATTCTCTCGTAATCGGATTGCTCGCGATAATGACACCGTTTGGGTCCCGGACCGTGACAAACGGGAAGAGCAGTCGTGCGCTAGAGAAGTTGAAAAAGCGGTACAGTTGGTTGCCCCGCGTGTCGATAATCTCATACCTTATGATGACAAAATCGCCCGGTTGGTATTCGGATTTATCCCCAAAAATACCCGACGAGTGGTCCGTCAGTTCTTGGCTCATTGAACCGTGATCGGTTGTCTGTCGGTTGTTGGTAATTTTCAGCGTGAATGGCTGACTTCCGCTATTCCCGATTATGTAACTTCGGGGCGCATCAACCGGCAGCGCGTTGACGCGAATTTCGTAAGCGTAGTAAGCGTAGAAAACCTCCTCAAGATCGACAACATAACTGAGGTTGAGTTGATAGGTCAACCCTGTCGTCAGCCGCATGGGGTTGGCATTTGGTCCAATGACAAGGGTAGCTGCTTCGGTATACGCTGCATCATAACCGATGCTACTCTCAACAATATCAACAAATTCATGCGAAATATTCGTTCCCAATACCTCGACCAGTGCAATCCCTGTGGTTGGCGGAAGATCGAGTTGCAACTGGGCGGTCGGTTGGACGGCCCCATCAAAGCGAATAGTGGTCTGGGGCGGCGTGATAATTTGGTCTTCCAAAACCACATAGTGCAGTGCAATTGATCCGGTGATTACTACATGGTAGTGCCCCGGTGAAATGTAGGCTTGCAACGCACCATCATTGTTGAGCAGACCGACAAATCCCAGAACCCGCTGATTTGGACGGAAGGAAACTCGCGCTCCCACTAAAGGCGCAGATCGATTGAATCTTTCGCCAACCCCTTCGATCGTCACCGGCAAGGTTTCCGCTAAAGATAGTGTCGTCTCACCCGGTGCATTTGTCTCTCTGACTATGAGAAAGTGGGAATCGTCAGAGAAGGCGACCACGCTGTATTGACCTGTCGGGAGATCGACGGCCACACGTCCTCGGTTATCGGTGACAAAACCGATGAGTCCATCAATACGGGGTGTTGGGGGGGGGATTGGCTCCGTATCGCTATCCGGATGGAGTGTGCCGGGAAAGATTTGGACGCGCGCTGATGAGATAGGATTCCCCGCACGATCGCGGACGTTTATGGTCAGGGCGGCATCGGCGGTAGCGAATATTGAGAGGAAAAGAGAAAAAATTGTGATACGCAGGGGGAAAGTAGCAGAGAAGCGAACAAAGGGCAGTTTTCTTGTCATCATGCGAATGGGCTCGTAACGGGGGCGTGTAACCGGTGCTAATAATACCAACTTTGAGTTTATCTGACACGGTTTTCTTCCTGAGAGTATGTCAATCCTCTAAAATTGTGTTCCGTGTGCGTTCAAAGAGTTCAATGGCGTATTGTAGATGGGCCTGGGACATGATGTTGAACGAAACACCAAATCTCTTGGGCGTTACGTCGGCGAGGTTCGATCGACACTCGGCGATGTGTCGCGGCGTGAAATCGCCGTGGGCATCGATCCGGAAGTGGGTTGCTCGTTTCGATGGATACGAACCCATCCACCACCTTCCACCGATTGTCATGCGAATCTGGGCAACCCGCGGACGCAGAATTGCGCCGCACGACTCCACGTAATCAAAGAATTGCTGGGCAACTTGATGAAGTTCTTGGTTCTGGGTCAGTGTAGCGAGGAAACTCTCGCGGGTTAGAAACTGCCGAGGAGTGTATTGATAGGTGGCGCGTGATTCTTCAATGACAGAGGTGCCGAGTATCGTCTGCGTGGCAATCAGGATTTCATCAGGAGCTTGGTAGGAGAAGTAGGAAATGTAGGTCAGGTCCACACCGACACGTCGTAGGTATTCGGCGATATCGAGGACACGCACATCAACCCCCTCCGAGACAAGAACCATCCGCTGCTTACGATTGAAGGCAGATGTTCTCATACCACCCAATTCATAGCCAAAGAATGCGCTATGTAACGCCAACAGAGAAGTAAACTCGCGTCCTTGACCCTGAAACCATCGCCCCGCAAAACGCTCGAGATCGGCAAAGGAGAATTTGGCAACGGCTGCGGCATATTCCAGAATCTGTGCAATCGCTGCGCGGGACGCTTTGCCACGCTTGAGTTCGATGACGATACAATTTCCCTGACGATCAAGCGCGAGGAGATCGACTTTTTGAGATTTTCCAATGGGAACTTGTCGGCTAATTATACAGATACGCTCGTTCCCCATGAGAAGATTGGGGTCTTGCTCAAGCAGGTCTTCAAAATCTCGTTCCTCTTCAAAGCGCAACGGATCCAGTTGTCGAAAGCCCTGCCCTTCCCATCGGTAAATTTCCATTGAACCATCCTTTCACGTTCACGGGATTTTTCGCAGACGTGTATTTGACAGGACAATCTCCAGTATCAACAGGAGCGTTGCAGGGATTAGGGGGTATGCGGCCAGCTCCTTATAACGGATATATTCCGTGACCTCAATCTGCGTCGTCTCAAGCTGGTTAATTTCTTTATAAATCTCAGCGAGTTTCTGATTATCGGTGGCTCGGAAGTAACGTCCGTCTGTAATCTCCGAAATCTGTTTCAGCATTTTCTCATCAACATACGTCCGCTCCCGGCTATACCACATCCCGGAAATCGGATCGCGATAGGGCACGGGTGCGCCGCCTTCTTGCCCCATGCCGATGGTATACACTTTGATGCCAAGGGCGTTGGCAGCTTGGGCAGCGATCAGCGGATCAATATCCCCGGCGTTATTCTCCCCGTCGGTGAGCAAAATCGCAATTTTACTCACCGCTGTCGAATGGCGCAATCTATTGGTGGCATTGGCAAGGGCATCCCCGATGGCTGTCCCATCTTCAAGCATACCAATCTCAATATTGAGCAGCAGATTCCCAAGGACCTGGTAATCTAGTGTGAGGGGACATTGCGTAAAACTTTCACCCGCAAACACAACCAATCCGATGCGGTCATTTTTCCGGTCTCCTAAAAAGTCGTGGATGACCGCTTTGGCAGCGTGCAAGCGATTATCAGGCTGGAAATCTTCTGCCCGCATGCTCCCGGAAATATCGAGGATTAGCAGAATGTCAATGCCCTCAGAGGTAATCTGTTCACGACTTTGAGACGATTGTGGACGGGCGAGGGCAAAAATCATTAGGACGATAACAAGGAAACGCGCAAAATTCAGGACCGGGAGGCTCCTGACCCAAAAGCTGGGCACAAGCTGACGGCTGATACTGAGATCTGAAAAGCGGATACGCCCGTTGTTTCTCTGACCTAGATACCAAATGAGGAACGGCAAAAGCAGGAGTAAAAAGAGAAATCCAGGATGGTCCAATCGCAAGAGCACACCTCAGACTTTAGTAATAGCACACACTGCATATTCATAGCATTATCGGTGATACCTTGAAGGAGGATATTCCCGGTGCAGGCCCTTGGCAAGTTGAATCGGTTTCTGACCGAACACCGTTCGGAGACTAATGCCAATCCCGATAGTGCTTGCAATAATGAATGTTGGAACACTCAGGTAGGGAATCACCGTTGCCATTCGATAAATCCAGTATCCGACGACCACCGCAACGACATTTACTTGTTGTGGAAAGATTGTGTTCCCAATTGAAAGAAAAATTGCAGTTTTCCCGTAAACTGCTATCGGAAACAAGATGGCACCCAAGAGCATCGCCAACGGAATACCTGCAATCGAGAGGATGAGCAGCACTGACAAATAAGGCACAATTACCAGAACAATCAATCCGAGGAATGTGCTGCCAACTGGACGATGGGAAATGGTTGATGCCATATTGTTCATCTGTTGTGGGAATATCAGCACGAGGAGCAAATGAATGAGGGTCAGTGTGATGAAGGTCATCAATTCCCAACCAAACCATGCGTGTTGCCGATCGCCCCATACTTCCTTTGGCATCCCGTCCATGATTAACAACGCGGCTGCAGCTGCCAATTTCAAACCGTTAATCTCTTGGTAGGAATTGGGCCCATGTTTTGTATTGTTTTGTAGCCCCTCTTTACCGATAATTTCTCCCAGAACCACTATGACTTTGCCTTCGACCTGTGCACTTTGGCTAATTTCAACATTGCCACCAAATACAAATATGTAGCCCTTCACATACCCTTGAATTTTTGCATCTCCGGCGACTAGAATAATGTCATTAACGATTTCTGTGGTTTCGAGATTGACTCTGCCACCGATTTGCACAATTCGGGATATATCTTCCGGGTCGGTTGACAGGGTTGCTCTCCTTGGCGTGGAAGCTGCTTCGGGTTGCGTCGGGCTGTGGTGTTCAGCCGACTTGCCAGGAGCAGCCGGACGGTCTTCAATTTGGGGGTCAACGGAATAGGAGGTGAGGGTTACAAGGCTGAAATATAAGACCATAAATAGATAGACTGCCTTTGTCATTGAAGTGCCTCAAAAGGAAGGAGGAATATAATAATAGTAGGGTTGTTTGGCCCGCACAAGATATTGTATGAGTATTACGGTTCCTATGGGATATATTGGGGACTACTATAAGGCGTTTTAACGAATTTGTCAATAAAAATTTACAACCGGCACTTGATTTGAAGATTCAGCTTGTAAACAACAACTAATATCTTGCTAAGACGCTGTGAAATAGGGTAAAATTAAAGGCTAATTTCCTCTACTGTGATAAGATGTGATAAGAATTGGGAGCAGGTTTGTCTTTAGAACTTTGATCTGCTGAATCTACGACCGGAGTTAAACGGGCTTGAAAATATTAACGAGATACACCCTCAAAGAATTTTTCCCGCCTTTCCTTTTAGCACTTATCTGTTTTACCTCTATCCTACTGCTCGACGAAATCTTTAGGTTGACCAAGCTCTTCGTGAGCAAGGGTGTCAGTCTCCACTATCTAATTCAGTTGCTGATTTATGTGCTGCCGGCGACGCTTGTTGTAACCATTCCAATGGCTACGCTCGTGGGGATTCTGCTCTCACTTGGTAGATTCTCAACGGATAATGAGATTACTGCCATGAAAGCCCACGGCATCGGCTTCCATCAGATGCTCTTGCCGTTGTTGTTTGTTTCTAGTTTACTCAGCATTTTCGACTTCTTTTTTATGGATTATGCTCTCCCTCGCGGTAACGTCGCTTATGTTTCGTTGAAGCATGACATTAGCAGGCGACACTCCGCCTTTGTCCTTGAAGAGGGAGTGGTCATGAAAGAGTTAGAGCGCGAGGGAAAACTATGGCTATACGAATCAACTGATCCGGATACGGGACGTTTACAAGACGTGAAGGTGTGGGATTCAATATGGTCAGGACAGCCACGCTTTGTTAATGCGAAGGAAGCTACCGTCGGATTTAAAGACGGGCAGGCATGGTTAACACTTTATAATGGCGTTACTTATGAACCGGTTTCCGGTAGTGCCAACGGTTTTCGAGTGACCGATTTTGCCAAAGATCAGATCGCCCTTGACTTTACAGAGGCGTTGGAGCGGACCCAGTTTGAATCTAAGAGCACCCGAAACATGCCGCTTGCCGAACTGAAAACTCATATCAGTGAGCTCGAAGCCCGTTTGTTCCGAAAGCAGTCAAAACCGCACATAGATAAGTTACGATATGCACAGGTTGAATATCACAAGAAGTTTTCGATTCCCTTCGCCTGTTTTGTCTTCGGTCTAATTGGTGTGCCACTTGGACTAGTGGTGAAACGGAGTGGTAAGATGGTGGGCTTCGGTATCGGACTTGGGCTCGTGCTTGTATATTACCTGCTGCTACAAATTGGACAGGATACAGGGCGAAGTGGTGTCCTCTCGCCCGGCTTCGCAATCTGGTTGCCAAACCTCGTTATTGGATTATTGGGGTTGGGGTTCGCAATGCGAGTTATCTTGGAAGGCAAACTGGAAACTCAACAAAATCGGGGACAGAAGCCGCCGCCCTCTGGTGAAAAAGCAAAAGCCCAAGCAGTTGGAGAGTTGGATTGAGGCGGAACCTTCGCTTCAGTATAGCGAAATCTGTCGTTGCTATTCGCCTAGTCACAGTAATTGGAGGTTAAATTTGAGTATAATTCAGAGTGGTATTGAAAATCGCCTATGGTCAATGGCAGATGAGTTGAGGGCAAACTCACGGCTTCGGGCATCTGAGTATTCAACGCCCGTATTGGGTCTGATATTCTTGCGGTATGCGGACCACAAATTCACGCTCGCGGAGCAGGAAATCAACCAGACGGTATCCATCAGTAGAAGGCGCAGCAGAAGCACAAACCAGAGAGCTGAGTATCAAGCCCGTGGTGTCTTCTACCTTCCAGAGGAGGCACGTTTTCACTACCTATTGGACCGACCAGAGAGCGAGGACATTGCACAGGCTATCACCGATGCGATGAAGGCGGTTGAGGCAAAAAACAGCGGACTTAACGGCGTTTTGCCCAAGACCTACAACCGACTCGAAAAGAGTGTCCTCATCGAGCTGCTCCGCACTATGGCGCAGATCCCCATGGACATTGAGGGGGATGCCTTCGGCAAAATCTACGAGTATTTCTTGGGCAACTTTGCCATGGCAGAGGGGCAACGGGGCGGCGAATTCTTCACACCGACCTCGCTCGTAAAGTTAATCGTCGAGATTCTCCAACCGTTTCAAGGACGAATTTTGGACCCAGCCTGCGGTTCCGGCGGTATGTTTGTCCAAAGTGCTGAGTTTGTTCGTAACCACAGATTGAAAACTCCCGGAACGGGGAAGAATGGGGACGCTCCGCCCAGCATTTACGGTGCTGAACGGACCGCGGAGACCATTCGGCTCTGCAAGATGAACCTCGCTGTCCACGGACTGGAAGGTGATATACGGCAAGCGAACAGCTACTACGAAGATCCGCATCGGTGCGTGGGCAAATTCGACTTCGTGATGGCAAACCCACCCTTCAATGTGGATCGGGTGGATAGGGAACGCATTAAGGATGACCCGCGATTCCCGTTCGGAATGCCCCGCGTGGATAACGCCAACTATCTTTGGATTCAACTCTTCTGCAGCGCACTCAATCTTTCCGGACGAGCGGGCTTTGTCATGGCGAATTCCGCCGCCGATGCCCGCGCCTCTGAGTTGGAGATCCGGCGGCAGATTATCGAATCCCGCACCGTTGATGTGATGGTGAGTATCTCATCCAACTTCTTCTATACTGTTACGCTGCCCTGCACCCTCTGGTTCTTCGACAACGCCAAACGGCAGAGTGAACGAGGGGATCAGGTGTTGTTTATTGATGCCCGCCATCTTTACCATCAGGTTGATCGGGCGCATCGGGAATTCACACCGCAGCAAATAGAGTTCCTGTCCAACATTGCGAGGGTGTATCGGGGCGAAACTCCTGAAAACCAGCAGGACAGTGCAGAATTGATGGCGACGACATTCCCCGATGGCGTATACGTTGATGTGCCCGGGCTTTGCAAAGTGGCTACGATTGCGGAGATCGAGGCGCAAAGGTGGAGTCTGAATCCGGGGCGATATGTCGGGGTCGCAGACCGGGAGGTGGATGCGTTTGATTTCGCAGAACGGTTGAGAGAACTCAACGAAGAACTAGCGGCCCTGAACGCCGAGGCGCATCAGTTGGAAGAGCGGATCACTGAGAATGTAACGATGATTTTGGATGAAGCGGTGTAAATTGTCAGAATCAGGATACTCAGGTTTCTTAATCCCAATGCTTCATCTTCAGAGAAAATGTTGTGCTGGTTTTAGAGGTATAGAGTATAATAGCGCAGGGAAGAAAACCGGAAGACCGGAAGAAGTGTGGGAATTGCCACAAACTGCTGCCTAATCTCAATAGGAGGTTTGGATCATGAAGAAATATAATCTATTTATTGGTCACTCTTGGACTTATGACGATGAATATAAGAGGCTTGTCAAGTTGCTGGACGCAAGACGATATTTTTCCTATCGCAACTACTCTGTTCCCAAGGACGATCCATTACATACTCACGGAACAGACGAGGAACTCTATAATGCCATAAAGCAGAAGATAAGCCCCAGCAGTGTTGTTCTGATATTGGCGGGGGTTTACGCAACTTACAGCAAATGGATAGACAAAGAAATTGATATTGCTCAAAAGGAGTTCCGCACCCGAAAGCCGATTATTGCCATTCAACCACGGGGAAGCAAAAGGACATCTGCGAAAGTAAAGGAAGTCGCCGATAAAACCGTTAAGTGGAATAGAGAAAGCATTGTTTCTGCCATTAGGGAGGTTACACGAACATGGACGAAAAACAGGAGTTACTAGAAATCTACAAACTTCACGCAGGGCTTGCTGACAGCGTTAGTAGGCAACGAGGGACAACAAACCGTTTTTATCTTTTACTCATGTCAGGGCTATCTGTGCTCTTTTCGGCACTCCTACAACTCCGAAATGGAGTGCCGCTTGGCGGCCTGATGGTAGGCTTCGGACTATTGGGCACATCACTCGCAGTCGCTTGGTACATTCACATCCGTTCCTATCGCCAGCTAAATTCCGGTAAATTTAAACCCTTACACGAGTTAGAAGAAAAACTCGCTTACCCTTTTTTTAAGCGGGAATGGGAATTACTTGGAAAAGGAGAGAACCCGAACAAATATTGGAAGTTGACTGTCGTTGAAACCCTTGTCCCTACCATCTTTTTCTTTATTTTTGGGGCGGTATTACTTATCGGAATCTACCTATTCCTGCGATGAAATTCCATGATTTACACAGAGAACGCGGATAAGAACCGATGAACATCCCCACAAACAATCTCGAAATCCATGAATCCGCGCCAGTCCGCGATTCAGACAAAATATAGCGGCGATTTTGGAGGAGATGGCATGGTACAACGTGAAGATTGGAACCCTTTTCGTTTGGATCAACTCGGCTTTGTTGGGCGTGGAAGGTCCCGAAGTCGTCCAAGAAATGATCCTGCTCTCTACGGTGGCCCCTATCCATTATTTGAAACAGGGGATATTAAGTCTGCCGATCTCTATTTATCAGAACCTAAGAAAACCTACAACGAAAAGGGACTAGCTCAGAGCAAATTGTGGAAGCCCGGTACACTTTGCATCACGATTGCTGCTAATATCGCAGAAACTGCGATTCTGAAAATCAAGGCATGTTTTCCAGATAGTGTCGTTGGTTTCATTGCGAATCCTGAGAAGGCTGACGTAAGCTATATTAAATATTACATTGACTTCATCAAATTGCAGATGCAGAACATATCACAGGGCACAACACAAGATAATCTGAGTGTAGAGAAGTTGTTATCCTTTGAGTTTTTTGCACCGTCGTTGAATACCCAACGCAAAATCGCCACAATCCTCAGCACCTACGACGACCTAATTGAGAACAACACCCGCCGCATCAAAATCCTTGAGGAGATGGCGAGTGCAATCTACCGAGAATGGTTTGTCGAATTCCGCTTCCCGGGACATGAGCAGGTGCCGATGATAGAGTCAGAATTGGGCTTGATACCGCAGGGGTGGGAGGTAGTGAGGACTGAACAAATTGTAAAACGGGTTCAATCAGGCAAAAAGTACAATCAGAAAACAGTTGAGCAGGCAGGAAGTATTCCCGTGTTAGATCAAGGACAATCGGGCATTATTGGTTATCATAATGATCTTCCTGGTGTGATTGCGAGTGAAGATGAACCGATCATAGTTTTTGCAAACCATACTTGTTATCAACGAATAGTCCAGTTTCCTTTTTCTGCTATACAGAATGTACTTCCATTTCTTCCCCATCCTGAAAAGCAGCGAAGTATCTATTGGCTTCACTGGGCAACCAAAGATTTAGTTGAGTTGAATGATTACAAGGGACACTGGCCCGAATTTATGAGCAAAGAACTCCTCTTGTCTCCTGCTGTAATCTGTGAACAATTTAGTGAATTTATCAAATCGATGATACAACTTACTTACAAGTTAGATAAGCGAAAGCAAAACCTCCGTCAAACCCGCGATCTCCTGCTCCCCAAACTCATCTCCGGCGAGATTGACGTATCCGTATTTGACATTGATGTTGACTGAAAGGAGTGAGTGTATTAAGATGATTCAAATTGCGGAACCGATTACCCTCGAAAAACTGTTGCCACTCATTGAAAAACTATCGCAAGTAGAACGTGAAAAATTGCGTAAATCCCTTGAAACGGACTTGACGGCATGGCGGGAAGAATGGGAAAGCATCGTCGCGCAGTTCCACAATGCCTTTGCCGACACACCGGACGACGAAGTAATGCGGGATCTTGATGCGGCACTGGCAGAGGTAAGACATGAATGAACCTGAACGCCGGTGGCGCGTTTACCGCGTAACGTTCGACACGAATATCTTTCTTCGCGCATTGATTCGGAGAAGAAACCTCGCTAATAATCTGCTCCGAAAGTAAATAACTATGCAGAACCCATACAGTGAAGACGAACTTGTTGAACAACCCGCAATCGCCCTGCTCGCAGGAATGGGGTGGGAGACGCTGAACTGTTATAGCGAATTCGATCAGGGGGGTGGTAGTTCGCTCGGCAGAGAGCACAAGGACGAAGTGGTTTTGACAATGAGGTTACACGCTGCCCTTGAGCGGCTCAACCCCGATGCGTCCAATACGGCGATCGATGAAGTGATTGAGGTGCTGACCCGTTCCCGTGCAGCGATGAGCCTCGTCGAAGCCAATTGGGAGCTTTATCATCTACTAAAAGACGGTGTGAAAGTTACGGTTACTGACTCAGAGGACGAGGGTGACACTGTCGAAGACCTGAAGGTGATTGACTGGGAGAATCCGGAGAACAACGAGTTCTTTTTGGCATCGCAGCTCTGGATTACCGGCGAGATGTACACTCGAAGACCCGACGCAATCGGTTTTATCAACGGTTTACCGCTGGTGCTGATGGAGTTCAAACGGATTGACGAGAACGTTTACTCTGCATATCACGACAACCTCAGGGACTACAAGGACACAATCCCTCACCTATTCTGGCACAACGCGCTGATTATTCTCTCTAACGGCTCAGAGAGCAGGGTCGGCAGCCTAACAGCTAGTTGGGAGCACTTCACCGAGTGGAAACGGATTGGGAGTGAAGATGAGCTGGGGGCAGTTTCGCTGGAGACGACCTTAAGAGGTATCTGCGATCACGATCGGTTGTTGGACATCATTGAGAACTTCACACTGTTCACGGAAGCGCAGGGCGCACTTATCAAGATTTTCGCCAAGAACCACCAATATCTCGGAGTGAACAACGCGATTGAAGGGCTCGGACATATCAAATCGAATCAGGGGAAGCTCGGTGTCTTCTGGCATACGCAAGGCTCAGGAAAGAGTATCTCGATGATTTTCTTTGCCCAGAAGGTATTGAGGAAGATGCCGGGCAACTGGACATTTGTTATCGTAACAGACCGCAAAGAATTGGACAATCAGATCTATAAAAACTTTGCAGATTGTAGGGGGGTTGTCGCTCAGCAAGAGGTCCATGCGGAACGGGTGGAGCATCTCCGACAACTCTTGGGCGAAGATCATCGCTACATCTTTACCCTCATCCAGAAGTTCCAAACGAAGGAAGGTGAGAAACATCCTGTTCTCTCAGATCGGTCAGATATCATCGTCATCACTGACGAATCTCATCGCAGCCAGTATCACACATTGGCGTTGAACATGCGGACAGCACTCCCCAACGCTGCATTTATCGCGTTCACGGGCACCCCATTAATCGCCGGCGAAGAAAAGACGCGGGAGGTTTTCGGGGAGTATGTCTCGACTTATGATTTCAAGCAGTCAGTTGAGGATGGCGCAACCGTCCCTCTCTATTATGAGAATCGGGTCTCCCCAGTGCTATTGAACAACGTGGACCTAAACGAAGAATTTGATCAGATTCTTGAGGCGGCGACACTTGACGAAACACAGGAAAACAGGATTGAGCGGGAGTTTGCCAGACAATACCATGTCATCACGCGGGAGGAACGCTTGGAAGATGTCGCGAGAGATATTGTCTCACACTTTATGGGACGAGGATATCGGGGCAAGGCGATGGTCATCTCGATAGACAAAGCCACCGCTGTCAAGACGTATGACAAGGTGCAGAAACATTGGAAAGATTACCGTGAGAGGTTGGAGATAGAATTACAGAACACCGCTGAAGTTGATGAGCGTGAGCCCCTTCAGGCAAAGATCCAGTATATGGATCAGACCGATATGGCGGTGGTGGTTTCTCAGTCACAGAATGAGATTGACGATCTGAGAGCGAAGGGGGTGGACATCCTTCCGCACCGGAAACGCATGAAAGATCAGGATTTGGATACCAAATTCAAAGCCCCTGACGATCCGTTCCGTATCGTTTTCGTCTGCGCGATGTGGATGACCGGCTTTGATGTGCCATCCTGTTCGACGATTTACTTGGACAAACCGCAGCGAAATCATACCTTGATGCAGACAATCGCTAGAGCGAACCGCGTCTTTGGAGATAAAGTCAACGGCTTGATTGTCGATTATATCGGTATCTTCCGAGATCTGGAGCGGGCATTGGCGATTTATGCAGAAGGCACCGATGAGGAAGGCAGTAACCCGATTCGGAATAAGTCAGAACTTGTCAAGCAGCTCAGAGAGGAGATTGACGAGGTCAAAGCGTTTTGTGCGAATCTCGGCGTGGATCTCCCCACAATTGAAGCAGCGGAACCGAAAACCTTTGAACGGATCCAGGGGATCGAGGAAGCTGTAAATAGCATATTAATCAACGATAAGACCAAACAGGGGTATCTGCAACGCGCAGAAAACATCTTTAAGCGATACAAAGCGATTCTACCCGATGCCGCGGCAAATAAATTCAGGGGAATCTGCTCCCTCATCAATATCATCGCGCAGCGTATCAGAACCTTAATCCCATCGGTAGATCCCTCTGATGTGAGGGAGGAGATCGAAGACTTACTAGATAGGTCAATCATGCCGACGGGTTATATAATGGAGGCAGCTGGGGATTATGAAACGAATCAGATGATTGATTTGAGTCAGATTGACTGCGAGCGGCTCCGGGAAAGGTTCAAGACACAACACAAACAGATTGAGGTAGAAAAACTGAGGGGTAGAATAAATAAGCAGCTATCCCAGATGATGCGGCTCAACAAAACCCGAATGGATTATCAGGAGAAATTCGAGCAGATGATAACGGAATATAACGCAGGTTCTGTTGACGCTACGCTGGTCCGGGAGAAACTACTTGCGTTGATTGAGGAACTTAACACGGAGGAACAACGCACGATTGTTGAGCAACTCTCTGAGGAAGAATTGACGGTATTTGACCTGCTGACTCGACCTGCGCTAGCTGAACTTGAGTTGACGGAAGCAGAGAGAGATGAGGTGAAAGCTGTCTCGAAAAAGTTGCTTGAGACGCTCAAACAAGGGAAGTTGGTTTTAGATTGGCGCAAACGGCAACAATCACGCGCTGCAGTCAGGGTCACTGTTGAAGCTATTCTTGATGAACTACCCGAATGTTATACGCCGAAGATATATGATCAGAGATGCGAGGCGGTCTATCAGCACATTTATGAGTCTTACTACGGGGAGGATGATAGCATTTATGGAGTTGCGGTGTAGCTTCTAGTTACGGTAAAATGTCAACAAAACCTAGCAGCTTGCGCGAAACTCGCATCATTGGTTTAATAATTCCCCATAAATTTCAAGTCCTATTTAGTATGAAAATCCTTGAGCGACATATTTTAACCGAATATCTTAGAATATTTGCATCGGCACTTGCCTTTTTCATCGCGTTGGTAATTATTGTTCGATTACTCGATAAAGATATTAAGCGTTTTGATGAGAGCGTTTCCTATCTCACCGCGGTCCAGATTGTGCTCTTCCAAGCTCCTCGACGGATTATTGAGGTGGTTCCGTTGGCGAGTTTTCTCGCCGTTTTCTTCGTTTTCGGGCGCAAGGTGCAAAACAACGAACTCGCTGCGATGCAGACCGCTGGTGTTAGCATTTATCGCCTTCTCATCCCGATTCTCGCATCCATATTCCTGATCTGCCTAGCCTTTGTGGCTTTCTATAATCTCGTTGCTTCACCTGCCTACCATCGCGCAAATCAGTTGCAGAAGAAAATTCGCTTGCGTCGCAGTCGAAATGTTTTCTTCAAAGGGCAACACAATCGATTGTTCTACATCCAAAATCTTGATTTGGAAAACGAAACCATCGATCGAATGACGATTTATGAGTTGGATCAGAATGACACGGTCACGCGGTTGATCTTTGCAAATGCTGCCACGTGGTCGCCGAAACAGTGGCATTTATCGAAGGGATATGTCCGTCGTTTTGAGGGCACGTCCGAAAGCACCTTTGAACCGTTTGTAACCAAGCAGATTGAGCGATCAGAGGAACCGGAACGCTTTGCGGGCAGCAATAAAGACCTCCGGGCGATGACGATTGGAGAGCTGCAGCGGCAAATTAAATACAAACAAATCGCAGGGCAGACGACACGGCGCGAGGAGGTCAAAATGCACCATAAAATAGCATATCCCTTTGCGGCATTTGTTGTCATTTTGATTGGTGCGCCAATTTCGATTCGCTTTGGTGGGGCTGGATTTTTTGCCGGGCTGCTCGTTGCCTTCTTCCTCGTCTTTATGTATTGGGGCATCTCGTTAGCAACCCTCGAAGGACTCGGTGAAAATGGGAAACTGCCGTCGATTGTCGCTTGTTGGGGTGCGAATGTGCTTTATGCCATTGTTGGAAGCGTTCTAATCTGGAAGATGCCCAAGTGAGCCGAAGGCATAAGACGTTCAGGAGTTGTCTAGGAGAGCCAGATCTGTCGCGTTTTACATTTCACACCCATGATTGGTCGTATACTTTTTCGGCTGCGCAGCCTCACCGTCATCCCGTTCATATTAATCTTAATCTACTTTGCCCAGCCTACCTTTACCTCTGCGTTGATTGGTGCGGTTCCTGTGATTCTCGGTGAGTGCCTACGTTTGTGGGCGGTTGGTTATGCCGGGGGGGCGACTCGTTCGCGGACGTTGGGAGCCGCCAGCAATCTTGTGACGACAGGTCCCTACGCCCATGTCCGCAATCCGCTCTATTTGGGGAATCTGCTACTCAGTCTCGGCGTTTGCATTATTGCCAACGTTTACTGGATGATTATTGTGCTACTGGTGGGATATTTTGCTCAATACCTGCCGATTATCGCTTCCGAAGAAGCATATTTGCGAGAATCCTGTGGGACAACGTATCAGACCTACTATGCGGCTGTTCCTAGATTTATTCCCCAACTTCGCAGCTATGCCAATCCCTCGACACACAGTTTTTCCCTCTCTCGCGCGCTCAAAGCTGAAAGGCGCACATTAACTGCAATTGCTTGTGTGATTGGGTTGATTGTGGGGGCGGCTATGTTAGTTCATTAGCTCATTGGTTCGGCATTCTATGGACATATCGCTCCGCCTCGATAAAATCGAGTTCGTTCCGAGACCAGGCCCGCTTGCGGGGAGACCAGGGATTCAAAGCAACTGGAGCGAAAGGTTGCCCGCTTCCATTCTGAAAAACCCTTATCCAAAAGTTCATGGATCTTTTCTGTTGACATATCAAACACTTTTGATTAAGATAAAGTGTGTAACAACCATTTGCCAAGTTTTCCAATACCCGTGTTGGGTATTTAGTGTGATGAAACCTCTCACTTTGAAAGGAGATTTATGCTTTGCGAGCGTTTGAATATGTTCCCGCAAAAACTGTAGCTGAAGCTACCTCCTTGCTCGCCGAAAAAGGTGATCAAGCAAAACCCTTGGCCGGCGGAACAGATCTCATCGTTATGGTTCGGGAGAACCGACGGCAGTTGGAACGGATGGTAGACATCAAAGACCTCTCCGAAACCAACGTGCTTTCATATTCCCCCGACACCGGTTTAAGCCTCGGTGCGGCTGTTCCCTGTCATAAAATCTACGCGGACGATGCAATCTCTGCCGCATATCCTGGACTGATTGATGCTGCTAAGATTATTGGTGGAACCGCGATTCAAGGCAGGGCAAGTGTTGGTGGCAATCTGTGCAATGCCTCGCCCGCAGCGGATATGATACCGCCGTTGATAGTGTTGGGAGCCATTTGTGTAATTGCTGGCCCGAATGGATCGACGCGCGAAGTGCCTGTGGAGCAATTCTGCACCGCGCCGGGGCGAACTGTTCTGGAAAAGGGAGAATTGCTTGTCTCATTCGAGATTCCCCCGCCACCGAAGCATTCGAGTTCGTTTTACCTCCGTTTTATCCCACGCAATGAAATGGACATCGCTGTTGTGGGTGCCGGTGCATCGGTTGTTCTTGACGACACGAAGACATCCTTTGTCTCGGCGCGAATCGGGCTTGCTGCTGTTGCACCAACGCCACTTTTGGCTGACGAAGCCGGTGCATCACTCGCTGGAAAGGAAGTTTCCGATGAAGCCATCAACGCTGCTGCTGAAGCAGCACAGGCAATTGCGCGTCCCATCAGCGATATGCGTGGAGAGGCTAAACAAAGAACACATCTTGTCGGTGTGTTGACACGTCGTGCCTTAAACGGTGCAATTCAACGAGTGAAGGAGGCATAAAAATAGATGCCTAGCAAAGTCCACGTTCAAACAACAATTAACGGTGAAGCAGTTGAATATTTATGTGAGCCTCGCCAGAGCTTGCTTGAGGTCTTGCGAGATGTACTTCATTTGACAGGTGCCAAAGAGGGTTGTAATAATGGAAACTGCGGTGCCTGCAGCGTGATTCTTGATGGGTGTCTGGTCAATTCGTGTTTGGTGCTTGGGGCTGAACTTGAAGGCAAATCGCTTGAAACGATTGAGGGGCTCGCCGAGCCCGACCAGCTTCATCCCATTCAAGATGCGTTTTTAGAAAATGCTGCCCTCCAATGTGGCATTTGCACGCCCGGCTTTATCATGGCGGCAAAGGCGTTGTTGGATCAAAACCCGAACCCAACTGAGTATGAAATCCGCTATTGGCTAGCGGGTAATCTGTGTCGTTGTACTGGATATGATAAAATTGTCCGTGCTGTCCAAGATGCAGCGCAAACTACGTCTTCGGAGGTAAGTGCATAATGGCAGAAAAGAAAGATTACAAAGTCGTTGGGACTCGTCCCATCCGTCACGACGGCCTTGATAAGGTTACTGGTCGCGCCCTTTACGGCGCAGATTTCCAAACTGTAGGACTGTTACACGGCAGAGTCCTGCGGAGCCCACACGCGCATGCGCGGATTAAGTCGATTGATACCAGTCGAGCGGAAGCTCATCCCGGCGTGAGGGCGGTTGTAACAGCGAAGGATTTTCCTGCTGTCGAAGATAAAATTGCCGATCTTGGAGAGGGAGCAGCCAACGTAAAAGATCTCCAAGATAATGTTCTGGCTGGCGAGAAGGTGCTCTACAAAGGACATCAGGTCGCAGCGGTTGCGGCAATCGATCCCCATACCGCTGAAGAGGCACTTGAACTCATCGATGTTGAGTATGATGTGTTGGATCCGGTGATCAAAGTCCGCGATGCGATGCAGGAAGGTGCACCACTTCTGCATGAGGATATGAGAACCGATGAGATGGGGGAAAAGTCCGATAAGCCGAGCAACATTGCGAGTCACTTCCAGCACAAACAGGGAAATCTCGATAAAGGTTTTGACGAAGCTGATGTTGTCGTTGAGCAGGAGTATACGACGGAGACTGTGCATCAGGGCTATATTGAGCCTCACAATGCGACCGCGCTGTATAACCCCGATGGCCAACTAACGATCTGGTGCAGCACGCAGGGTGCATTTACTGTCCGAGAGCAAGTATCTGAGATTCTCGATATACCTGTCTCAAAGGTTAAGGTTGTGCCGATGGAGATTGGCGGTGGTTTTGGTGGAAAGATTCAGGTTTACATCAAGCCGATTGCCGCTATGCTCTCGATGAAAACGGGCAAACCTGTCAAGGTCTTGATGAGTCGGGCAGATGTGTTTGAAGGCACAGGGCCAACGCCTGGTTCCTACGTGCGTGTGAAGATGGGGGCAACGAAGGATGGACGCATCACCGCTGCGGAAGCCTATCTTGCGTTTGAAGCCGGTGCCTACCCCGGTTCACCTGTTGGGGCGGCGGCGTTCTGCGTTTTCTCGCCTTACAAGGTTGAAAATGCACAGGTTGATGGATATGATGTGGTCGTTAACAAGCCGAAGACCGCCGCATATCGTGCGCCAGGGGCGACAAATGCCGCATTCGCGGCAGAAACTGTCATTGACGAAATTTGTGAGAAGATCGGGATGGATCCACTCGAATTCCGTATCCTCAATAGCGCGAAAGAGGGGGATATCCGTGTTGATGGCCCACCGACTCCGCGCGTCGGTTTCGTTGAAACGGTTGAGGCGGCAAGGGATCATCCACACTATTTGGCACCGCTTGAAGGTGAGAATAGAGGACGGGGTGTTGCTTCCGGCTATTGGCCCAACTTTGGTATGAAGTCGAGTGTTGCGATTAATGTCACTTCCGATGGGACCATCAGTCTTGTCGAAGGGTCAACCGATATCGGTGGCACACGCGCAGCGGTTGCGATGCAAGCAGCGGAAGTGCTGGGCATTCCCGCAGAGTCAGTGACACCTACCGTGGCGGATACCGACTCAGTTGGTTACACAGATGTAACAGGGGGAAGCCGGACCGCGTTTGCAACTGGCTACGCCGCTTACGAAGCCGCGCAGGATGTCAAGCAACAGATGATTGAGCGTGCTGCGAAGCTGTGGGAAGTCGATGCGGGAGATGTGCAATTTGCCGATGGCGTGTTTAGCTCCGTTAATGGCAAAGAACAGGAGCTTGACTTCAAAGGTTTAGCAGCGAGATTGGATGAGACCGGCGGCCCCATCGTTGGGCGCGGCACTGCGGATCCAAACCAACCCGGTCCTTCAATCGGCTTACACGTTGTTGATGTCGAGGTTGATCCAGATACCGGCAAGGTTCAGATCTTACGGTATACGGCGACCCAAGATGCGGGCAAAGCTATCCACCCCAGCTATGTCGAGGGACAGATACAGGGTGGAGCTGTCCAAGGTATCGGTTGGGCGTTGAACGAGGAATACATCTACAACGAAAAGGGCGAGATGACCAACGCCAGTTTCCTCGATTACCGTATACCGACCTCTCTTGACCTGCCGATGATTGATGCTATCATTGTTGAAGTGCCGAACCCCGGTCATCCCTATGGTGTTAGGGGTGTCGGTGAAACCCCAATCATTGCGCCGCCCGCTGCTATTGCAAATGCGGTCTATCGTGCAATCGGTATTCGGATGAAAGAGTTGCCGATGTCGCCGGGGCGTGTCCTCAAAGCAATGGGCAAGATTTAAGTATATCGGTGTCAATTTTTGCATTTCAGATCCACTAGGTTTATCAAACTGGGTGGGTCTCAAACTACAATCAGGGATACAGGGTTTTGCTTTTGCCTTGTATCCCTGATTTACTTTAATTCACAGAAGGTGTTCGTGCCATGGCAACGATTGCAATTCCCTCACTTATGCAGAAACTAACCGACGGTGCAGACCAAGTCGTTGTGGAAGGGGCAACGTTACGAGCAGTGGTCAATAATCTCGAAGCGGCCTACCCCGGCTTCAAAGCTCGCCTCTGCGATGGCGATCGAATTCGCCCCAGTATTGCGGTGTACATTGATGGCGTTATGACTCGGGAAGGGATGCATCAACCCGTAGGCGAGGCGGCGAACATCCATTTCGTGCCAGCGGTTAGTGGCGGTTTATCCGTCCGTGAAAAACGTCCGTAAAAAAAGATTTGCATTAATTATGAAAAAAACCGTATTTTCTCTTGACAGGCGTTAATTGGTATGTTATACTCCCGCTTGCCTCCGTTAAGGAGGGTTAAAAGACGCTCTTTGAAAGCTAAATAGTTTCTGATATGCGCTACTGTTTTGTATAACATTTTAGGGCTTGTATAAAGCCCTCCTGTCGACTTAGAAACTCCTCCCCTAACTCACCAGATGGGTTTGGGTGGTTTTTCTTATTGACTTATTGGAGAGTATGATACCGGCTCAGGACGAACGCTAGCGGCGTGGATTAGGCATGCAAGTCGCACGAGAATCAGCAGCTTCGGCTGCTGAGGAAAGTGGCGAAAGGGTGAGTAACGCGTAGGTAATCTACCTTTGAGATAGGGATAACAGTTTGAAAAGACTGCTAATACCGTATACGATTGGAATGCCTTCGGGCTATCCAATGAAAGGTGGGATCTTCGGATCTGCCGCTCAAAGATGAGCTTGCGTCCTATTAGCTAGTTGGTGAGGTAATGGCTCACCAAGGCTACGATGGGTAGCTAGTCTGAGAGGATGATTAGCCACATTGGGACTGAGACACTGCCCAAACTCCTACGGGAGGCTGCAGTCGAGAATATTTCGCAATGGGGGAAACCCTGACGATGCGACGCCGCGTGAGGGATGAAGGTCTTCGGATTGTAAACCTCTGTGTTATGGGAAGAATCGCTAGGGGGTGATAAGCCCGCTAGCTTGACGGTACCATAGTAGAAAGCCCCAGCTAACTGCGTGCCAGCAGCTGCGGTAATACGTGGGGGGCTAGCGTTGTCCGGATTTACTGGGCGTAAAGCGTGTGTAGGCGGTCATATAAGTCGAGTGTGAAATGGCTTGGCTCAACCAAGCAACTGCGCTTGATACTGTATGGCTTGAGTACGGAAGAGGAAAGTGGAATGTAAGGTGTAGCGGTGAAATGCGTAGATATCTTATAGAACACCTATGGCGAAGGCAGCTTTCTGGTCCGATACTGACGCTGAGTACACGAAAGCTTGGGGAGCGAACGGGATTAGATACCCCGGTAGTCCAAGCCGTAAACGATGGGTACTAAGTGTAGGAGGTATTGATTCCTCCTGTGCTGTAGCTAACGCATTAAGTACCCCGCCTGGGGAGTACGGCCACAAGGTTAAAACTCAAGGTAATTGACGGGGGGCCGCACAAGCGGTGGAGCATGTCGCTCAATTCGACGCAACGCGAAGAACCTTATCCAGGGCTTGACATCGCGCTGACCGCCATAGAAATATGGCTTTCCTTTTGGACAGCGTGACAGGTGCTGCATGGCTATCGTCAGCTCGTGTCGTGAGATGTTGGGTTAAGTCCCGCAACGAGCGCAACCCCTGTCGCTAGTTACCATCAGGTAATGCTGGGGACTCTAGTGAGACCGCTGGTGACGAGCCAGAGGAAGGTGGGGATGACGTTAAGTCCGCATGGCCCTTATGCCCTGGGCTGCACACGTGCTACAATGGTCGGTACAGAGGGTTGCCAAACCGCGAGGTGGAGCAAATCCCAAAAAGCCGACCTCAGTTAGGATTGTAGTCTGCAACTCGACTGCATGAATTTGGAATCGCTAGTAATCGCGAATCAGCAGGTCGCGGTGAATATGTTCCCGGCCCTTGTACACACCGCCCGTCACGCCATGGAAGTCGGTAGCGCTCGAAGACGGTGGGCTAACCTTCGGGAGGCAGCTGGCGAAAGCGAGATCGATGACTGGGGCGAAGTCGTAACAAGGTAGCCGTAGGGGAACCTGCGGCTGGATCACCTCCTTTCTAAGGAGTCAAGGGCATTACATTTATGCCCGAGCTCGTTTAATTGCGTATATCGGATATCTATTTAGCTTTCTAGAGCCTTTTTTCTTTGAGGGGCTTATAGCTCAGACGGTTAGAGCGCGCGCCTGATAAGCGCGAGGTCTCTGGTTCGACTCCAGATAAGCCCACCATATCTATGTGGGGGTGTAGCTCAGTTTGGGAGAGCGTCTGCTTTGCACGCAGAAGGCCAGCGGTTCGACTCCGCTCATCTCCACTAAGCGTAACAGCTTCTGATCTTTGACAATCGTATAGATCTGAATTCGGCTTCTAAAGAATTTATCAAGCTACTAAGGGCTGACGGTGGATGCCTTGGCGCCAGGTAGCGATGAAGGGCGTGACAAACTGCGATAAGCTTCGGGTAGTTGTTTAGTAAGCATTGATCCGGAGATCCCCGAATCGGGCAACCGGGCAGGTTTGACCTGTCATCCCGGCATTTGTCGGGAGGCTAACCAGGAGAAGTGAAACATCTCAGTAACCTGAGGAACAGAAAGAAAAATCGATTCCCCCAGTAGTGGCGAGCGAAAAGGGAAGAGCCTAAACTGGGTATATGTTAAAGTCCATATACGTTGTATACCTGGGGTTGTGGGGTAGCGTTAGGTTTGGGTATGGCCAAACCGGGAAGTTATAAACCGAGTGCTTAGCTTAATGTTTCTGGAATAGGACAACCAAAGCGGGTAATAGTCCCGTGAGCGAAAAGGACTTGGCTTCCTGAACGTTATTCCCAAGTACTATGGGATAGCCTAAACCTGTAGGAATCTAGGAGGACCACCTCCTAAGGCTAAATATGACTTGGCGACCGATAGTGAAGAAGTACTGTGAAGGAAAGGTGAAAAGTTCCCCCGCTAGGGAAGTGAAATAGTCCCTGAAACCGTACAGCCTACAAGCTGTGGAAGTGCTAAGTCTCGATTCGTCGAGACATGCATGACTGCGTGCCTTTTGCATAATGAGCCGGTGACTTACTCTGTGTAGCAAGGTTAAGCTTTTATGAAGCGTAGCCGTAGCGAAAGCGAGTCTGAATAGGGCGAAACAGTTGCATGGAGTAGACCCGAAACTGGGTGATCTATCCATGGGCAAGGTGAAGCATACGTAAAAGTATGTGGAGGCCTGAACCCACCAAGGCTGAAAACTTGGGGGATGACCTGTGGATCGGAGTGAAAGGCTAATCAAACCCAGTGATAGCTGGTTCTCCCCGAAATAGCTTTAGGGCTAGCCTTATGTGTTCGGCAGTGGTGGTAGAGCTCTGATTGGACTAGCGGCCCCACCAGGTTAGCAACTCCAGTTAAACTGCAAATGCCATTGTCTTAAGCATGGGAGTCAGTCAGTAGGGGATAAGCTCTACTGACAAAAGGGATAAGAGCCCAGATCGCCAGCTAAGGTCCCCAAATACAGGCTAAGTGGTAAAGGATGTGTCGTTGCCCAGACAGCCAGGATGTTGGCTTAGAAGCAGCCATTCATTTAAAGAGTGCGTAATAGCTCACTGGTCAAGTGGCTTTGCACCGAAAATTATCGGGGCTCAAGCCTGTTACCGAAGCTGCGGATTTCTGCCCACGTATCGGTTTACCGACAGCGGGGTGGAAGTGGTAGGGGAGCGTTCTATAGTAGGATGAAGGTGAATCGAAAGACGCGCTGGACCAATTAGAAGTGATTATGCCGGCATGAGTAGCGATAAAACAAGTTAGAAGCTTGTTCGCCGAAAGCCTAAGGGTTCCTGGGCAAGGCAATTCCACCCAGGGTTAGTCGGATCCTAAGCTGAGGCCGAAAGGCATAAGCGATGGGTAGCAGGCGTAATATTCCTGCACCACCACTACAAGGATGAAGCTAGGGGAGACGCAGGCACTAGGACCTACCAGCGGATGGATGTGCTGGGCTAAGCCCGACAGGGGAGATTTCAGGTAAATCCGAAGTCTCAATACCCTGAGAGGTGATAGGGATTCCGTAAGGATACAAACTGGTCTGGTGGCTTGCCAAGAAAAGAACCTCGAGTGGACGCGTAGTGGTGTCCGTACCGCAAACCGACACAGGTAGGCGAGGAGAGAATCCTAAGGCGCTCGAGAGAACTCTCGCTAAGGAACTCGGCAAAATGACCCCGTAACTTCGGGAGAAGGGGTGCTTTGAGTAGGTGAAGCATCTTGCATGCGGAACCGAAAGAAGCCGCAGTGAAGTGGCCCGTGCGACTGTTTACTAAAAACACAGGTCTCTGCAAAATCGTAAGATGATGTATAGGGACTGACGCCTGCCCGGTGCCATATGGTTAAGGGAAAGAGTCAAGGGTTCGCCCGGCAGCTCTGAACCGAAGCTTCAGGTAAACGGCGGCGGTAACTATAACCGTCCTAAGGTAGCGAAATTCCTCGTCGGGTAAAATCCGACCTGCACGAATGGCGTAACGACATGGGCACTGTCTCGGCGAGAGACTCGGCGAAATTGTAATACCGGTGAAGATGCCGGTTACCCGTAACAGGACGGAAAGACCCCGTGAACCTTTACTACAGCCTGATATTGGGTTTTAATGTAGCTTATGTAGGATAGGTGGGAGACTGTGAAACTGGGGCACCAGCTTCAGTGGAGTCGCCCTTGAAATACCACTTTTGTTGCATTGAAATTCTAACTCTGGTTCGTTATCCGAATCGAAGACAGTGTCAGGTGGGTAGTTTGACTGGGGCGGTCGCCTCCTAAAATGTAACGGAGGCGCCCTAAGGTTCCCTCAGCGCGATTGGAAACCGTGCGTAGAGTGTAAAGGCAGAAGGGAGCTTGACTGCGAGACAGACATGTCGAGCAGGTGCGAAAGCAGGGCTTAGTGATCTTGCGGTTCTGTGTGGAAAGGCCGTGACTCAACGGATAAAAGGTACTCCGGGGATAACAGGCTGGTCGCGCCCAAGCGTTCACAGCGACGGCGCGGTTCGGCACCTCGATGTCGGCTCATCACATCCTGGGGCTGCAGCAGGTCCCAAGGGTTGGGCTGTTCGCCCATTAAAGTGGTACGTGAGCTGGGTTTAGAACGTCGCAAGACAGTTCGGTCCCTATCCGTTACGGGCGTAGGATATTTGAGAGGACCTGCCGCTAGTATGAGAAGACCGTGGTGGACGAACCTCTGGTGTACCAGTTGTCGCGCCAGCGGCACCGCTGGGTAGCTATGTTCGGAAGAGATAAACGCTGAAAGCATCTAAGCGTGAAGCTCGCCTCGAGATTAGATATGCTGCAGAGTTAATCTGGTAAGGCTCCTTTGAGATTAAGAGGTTGATAGGCCAGAGGTGTAAGCAGTGTGAGCTGTTTAGCTGACTGGTACTAATAAGCCGAGGGCTTGATAACTTTATTCTATAGCTTTATATTCAACTCTATACGATTGTCAATATATTTTGGAATAGATTACCATATTTTCCGGTGGCAATAGCGAAGGGGAAACACCCGTACCCATTCCGAACACGGCAGTTAAGCCCTTCAGCGCTGATGATACTTCGAGGGTAACCTCGTGGGAAAGTAGGTCGTTGCCGGGAAACTTAAAAAAAGCCTTGATCTTTGGATCAGGGCTTTTTTTATGCCGAAAGCAGTCTTTCACAAATCGTCTTTCACAAATCGCAAGACAATTTTCTTGCATCTCTTTTGCCTGTATGCTAAAATACGCTAAATTTTATAAATAGGATAGGAGAAGAATAGATGTCAGGTCATTCAAAATGGTCATCAATAAAACACCGTAAGGCTGCGGTTGATTCAAAGCGTGGGAAGCTTTTCTCGAAATTAATTAAAGAGATTACGGTTGCGGCGCGAATCGGTGGTGCCGATACCCAAATAAATCCGCGTTTGAGGGCTGCGGTGTTAGTCGCAAAATCGAAGAATGTGCCGAACGATACAATCGAGAAGGCAATTCTACGCGGAACTGGCGAGCTTGACGGCGTAGATTATGAAGAAATTCTATATGAAGGATACGGCCCCGGCGGGGTCGCAATCATGATCGAGGTCTTGACCGATAATAGGAACCGGGCGATTGCTGATGTCAGACACATTTTAAGCAAACATGGTGGCACTATGGGTGCCCCCGGCTGCGTTTCATGGTTGTTTGATAAGCGCGGATGGATGACAGTCGAAAAGGGTAGTATTGACGAAGACGAACTTTTCATGATTGTACTTGATTCGGGGGCGGAGGATTTGACAGTTCAGGATGAGCACCTTGAGATTATCACGTCTCCTGAAAATTTTGATGCAGTTAGAGAAGCTGTTGAGGCATCTGGCGCGACGATTCTTGAGGCTGAAATGACAATGCTCCCCCAGAACACAGTGAAATCGGAAGGTAAGGAAGCGGAGCGGATGCTGCGGTTGATGGAGGCTTTGGAGGATAGTGACGATGTCCAGAAGGTTTATGCAAACTTCGACATTCCTGATGATATTTTAGAAGCCGCAGCCTAATCCTCCCCTGACCATGATTATTCTCGGAATAGACCCCGGAATTGCAAATACCGGCTACGGTTTAATTAAAGCCGAATCATCAACGCTAAACCCTCTTGGTTTCGGTTGTATCCGGACAGCATCAAATGATGAATCTGCACAACGTTTGAAAATTATCTATGACCAACTGGTTCAGTTAGCTGCCGAATATCAACCGGAGTTATTTGTCCTTGAGGATGTTATCTTTAACAAGAATGTGACCAGTGCATTTGCTGTGGGCGAGGCAAGAGGTATCGCTAAACTAGTTGCTGCAAGCACAAATCGGCGAGTCTATAGCTATCCGCCTGCCCAGGTCAAGCAAGCGATTGTTGGATATGGCAAAGCGAGTAAACGTCAAGTCCAAGAGATGGTCAAGATTTTGCTCAAGCTCAAAGAGATTCCTCGTCCAGATCACGCGGCAGATGCGCTTGCCATAGCAATTTGTCATGCACGTTCCCATAAGGTACTCCAGCTGAGCGGAAGGCATATCCATTCATGATTTCGTTTGTAAAGGGCATCTTAGCAGTTAAGGATTCAACACAAGTCATTGTTGATGTTAACGGAGTCGGATACAGCGTTGAGATTGCAGCGAGGACAGAGGATCAGTTGCCAGAGGTTGAATCCGAAATCACACTCTACACCCATTATCATTGTCGGGAAAACGAAGTCAAGTTGTATGGGTTTACTTCACGGGATGAACTCAAAGTTTTTGAAACCGCCCTTGTGGTAAAAGGGGTGGGGCCTTCCTTAGCGTTAAATATTGTGTCAAAACTCTCCCCCGCTGAATTCCAACGTGCAGTCCGTGATGGCGATCACGCCACTTTGATGCGAGTCCCGCGCCTCAATAAAGAACTCGCACAACTCATGATTATGAAACTCAAGAATACCATCCGTAAGGTTCACTTTGATACTCAAGTTGATGAAGGGGACCGCCACGAGCATACGGAGGCGGGCGTGAAGGTTTTGATGGGCTTGGGAGCCTCTGAGTCGGCAGCGGAGCGTGCAATCGCGGATGCACAGAAAATCTTAGGACCTACAGCAAAGCGGGAAGAGTTAGTTAGATTAGCTCTTGCTCGACTCAATCAGTGAGTCTGACCAATGAATAAAGAGATGCAAACACTTCTCAACGACTCGGATAACGAAGGGTTGGAGGATAGCCAATACAACCTCAGGCCCCAGACTCTTGATGAATTCATCGGGCAGGAGCAGATTAAGGAGCAGCTGCGTATTCATATCGAAGCCGCCAAAAGTAGGGGGCAAGCACTAGCACATATTCTCTTCGTGGGCCCGCCCGGACTAGGCAAAACAACATTGGCTCGGATTGTTGCCAATGAAATGGGCAGCAGCTTTAAGTCAGCAATTGGTCCCATGATGGAACGCTTGGACCTCGCGACAATGTTAACCACCCTCGAAGAAGGAGCAATCTTTTTTATTGATGAAATCCATCGTATGAAGGGTTATGTTCAGGAATCGATGTATCCTGCAATGGAGGATTATAAAATAGACTTGCCCATCGGTCAGGGACCTGCGGCAGATATTATTACTGTGCCGCTCGCGCATTTTACGCTCGTGGGGGCAACAACTCGTGAGGGCTTATTAGGCGGACCGTTTCGAGATCGATTTGGCAACCGCATCCATCTCGATTATTACATACCGGCGGAGATTCAGATTGCTATCAACCAACTCAGCCAGCGGATGCAGCCCCCCGTTATCATTAAGGAAGATGCGGAATACGAATTGGCTCGCCGTTCAAGAGGCACCATGCGTATTGCGGAGAATATGTTGAGAAAGGTCAGGGATTATGCAACTGTCAAATCTGACGGAGTTATCACCTATGAAATCGCTCAAGAGGCACTAGAATTTTTCGAGATTGACGAACTCGGCTTAGACGAAAATGATAGAAACTATCTGCGAACGATGATTGAGAAGTTTCGTGGACGGGCTGGTCTGAAAGCGATAGCGGTCGCTGTCAGCGAAGATGAGCGCACCATTGAAGAGGTTTACGAACCCTACTTAATTAAGCTTGGCTTTTTGACCCTAACACCAATGGGGCGAGTTGCAACAGACGGGGCTTATGAGCACCTCGGCTACCCGCCGCCTGAGTCTCAGACGACGCTCTTCTAAATATATTGTCTCTCTTTTGATTCGTAACGAGGGCTTGCCAATCTGATCCTTCCGTAAGTGTAACAAGTATGAAACTCACCGATTATGACTATAACCTGCCCGAAGCACTTATTGCACAGCAGCCCTGCCCGCAAAGGGATGCCTCCCGCTTGATGGTCATAGATCGGCAGACACGCAAAATTCACCACACGCAGTTCTCCCAAATTGGTGAGTTTTTCCCCGATCATTCCTTGCTTGTCATTAACAACACCAAAGTCATTCCAGCGCGACTCATAGGGCGGAAACTCTCGACCGGTGGAAAAGTTGAATTGCTCTTAATCCGTCAGAAGGGGGCGAATACTTGGGAGGCACTAGTGAAGCCGGGTAGACGCGTCACGCGTGGAACACGTGTGGTGTTTAAGGAGGGAATGCTGACAGGAAAAATCCACTCCAAATCGTCGCTCGGTATTTATACGGTCCGATTCAAATCTGATGGTGATTTTCGGAAAATCCTCGCACAAGTGGGCAGGGTGCCCTTACCCCCCTATATCAAACGTGAACCGAACCACACTGATAAAGAGGAGTATCAATGCGTTTATGCAAAGGAAGAGGGGGCAGTTGCTGCGCCAACGGCAGGATTACATTTTACGCTGGAGTTAATGGATAAACTCAAGCGAGATGGGATTCACCCCGTGACACTTACGCTGCATGTTGGGCTCGGCACATTCCAACCTGTCAAAGTGGAAGATATTGAGATGCACAAGATGCACGCCGAGTATTTTGAGCTCTCCCAAACAAGTGCCAATCAGATCAACGCCGCAAAGGGGGAAGGACGGAAAATCGTTGCGGTCGGAACCACTTCCGTGCGTGCTCTCGAAACCGTTGCCTCGGAGGGGAGCGTTGACCCTTATCAGGGATATACGGATATCTTCATATATCCCGGTTATCAATTCAAAGCTGTTGACGCTTTAGTTACTAATTTTCATTTACCGAAATCAACCTTACTCATGCTCGTCAGCGCGTTTGCCGGGCATGAATTTATCTTTGAAGCTTACCAAGAAGCAATTGCACAAAAATATCGCTTTTATAGTTATGGCGATGCAATGCTCATTCTTTGACGTGGAGGACATAAATTATGGAGTTTCTCAGTGCTTTATTTCCCATTCTTCTGATGATACCCATCTTCTACTTTCTAATCATACGCCCTAACCAGTTGAAGCAAAAAAAACATCAAAACATGCTAAATAGCTTGACGAAGGCGGACGAAGTTGTCACGAGGGGTGGATTGCATGGGAAAGTTGTAGGCGTAGATAAAGATATTGTCGTTCTGACAATTGCAGAAAATGTGAAGGTCGAGGTGTCACGAGGCGCGATCGAGTTCAAAAAGAAGGCAGGAGAGCTTATTGAAGGTGAATAGGCTATTTGCCTCAGGAAAAATCGCCTTTGACATACTCCCAAACCGAGATGTGACGATATGAAAAAAATTGGCGGCCTCCATGTCATCACCGATACAATTATCCAATCTCGATTTACGCACGCACAGTTGGCAGAAATGGCGATTGAGGGTGGTGCCGACATCGTCCAGTTTCGCCAGAAAGATGGAAGCACACGCGAACTGGTCGAATCCGCACAGGCGATGCAGGTTGTTTGTGTGGAGCATGGGGTTTCCTTGATTGTCAACGATCGGGCGGACATTGCCCTCGCTGTCGGCGCAGCGGGTGCCCATTTTGGACAGGAGGATCTGCCGATCGCAGTTGGACGGCGAATCCTTCCACCAGAAATGATTATTGGTGCTTCGGCACGGGCGGGGGAGAAGATCCTAGAAGCGATTGCTGCGGGGGCGGATTACATCGGGTTCGGTCCTATCTATCAGACATCTTCCAAACCGGATGCGGAGCTGCCAAAAGGTTTGGAAGCGCTGCAACGGATGTGCGAAATTGCACCGTGCCCCGTCATTGCGATTGGTGGTATTACGGCTGAAACTGCATACGAGGTTATCCGCGCGGGTGCTCACGGAATCGCTGTCATCTCAGCCGTTTGTGCACAGGCGGATCCGGTCGTCGCAACTCGTCACTTATGCAGTGAGATTCAACGCGCCAAGGCGAGTCTAGGCGTGTAGTTTTTCGATAAATCTGGTTGTTCTATATTTTAGATTTAGACCCAGTTCCTCATTGACAACGATTTAGACGCTATCCCATTTTAGGGACGTGCGATTTCACCTTCCCTCCATCGTTTTTTTTGCTTGATCCACCGCACTCACGGTGATATGATGATGAAAGTCCATAAATAGTATGTGTTAGTTGTAAACCCTCCCGGAGCACATACCGTTTAGAGCCAGAGATTTTGCCCAACCTCATTAACCGCGGGAAGTTGCTCATGGATAGAATCGTTGAAGATGAAATGTTAGTTGTGCAGTTTCAAGCTGGTCGCCTAGATGCATTCGATGATCTGATGAAGCGATACAAGGGGCAGATTTATGCCTACCTGCTCAGATCCGTAAAAAATTATGAAGATGCTGAGGAGTTGACAATCGAAGTCTTTTTTAAGGCATATCGGGCACTTGACGCTTGGAAACCTCAAGCCCGCTTCTCAACTTGGCTTTATAAAATTGCTCATAACCTGTCAATTGATTTCCACCGCGCAAAATCGCGCCGGCAGACCTACTCACTTGATGATGAAGAGTTTCCCCTTGATGAGCCAGCAGCCGTTGATTTGTGGAGTAATCCCGAATGGGAGGTTGAAGAAAAAGATCGACATCGGGTTATCCGTGATGCAATAGATCAGCTTTCGCCGAAACAGAAAGCTGTCTTTATGTTGAACCGTTACCAAGGGTTACAGATTAAGGAGATCACGGAAGTACTTGGAATGGCAGAGGGCACGGTCAAGATTCACCTGCACCGTGCGGTGAAAAAACTGCAAACTTTGCTACGCCCCCTCTGGGAAGGAAATGACATTTAGCCGAAGGAGTTTGTTGAATGATAAGGTGTAAACAGTTAGAAAGATTCTACACCGAATATGTTTGTGCCCTCCTTGATGATGAGCAGGTTGCTCGCATTGAGGAGCATCTACGCGGTTGCTCTACCTGTGCCCGCGAAGTTGAAGCCTTACAAAATACTTTACGCTTGACCGAAGAGGCGGATGAGATGCCAATCCCGCCTGTCGTTCTCAATAACATTGAGATGAATGTCTACAAGCGTCTGGCGACAGAATCTCCGCCCCCCAAACGAGCGCGCTTCTTCCCGAAATTCTTTGCTGCATTTCGGTTGTTTCCTGTGAACCGTCGTCCTGCTTGGATCTTTCGCAGCGCACTAGCTACCCTTACGCTAGTGATTAGTATTTCGATCGCCACAGTTTTTATCAACCAAGATCAATCGCTAGATATTCCGATACAATCCCCTCACGAAAGAATTGAACTGTATCGACAGGAAGAGATTCGGAACAACCGCACCGAAGCACTCGAAACGAGACATTTAAAGGGCAATGACCGGCTAGCAACGCTCCAACTGCTGGTATTGGCAGAGCAGGCTCCCTAAAACAAGAGGAATGGAAGGATGGAAAGATGGAAGGGTAGAAAACTATCAAGGCCGTATGATGCAATAGGCAGAATACCCCCTATTTTACGTCTTACGTTTTATGCTTCACGGTTCACGGTTCACGTGAAATGGTGCTTTTGCGCCGCTGCTTTTTGTATCGCGTTGTTCGCTAGCACGGAAACGCGGGCTGCAAAAGTAGTCACACTACTTGAAAATGGGAAGTATCATGAAGCAGCACAACTCCTTGAGAAACTTGCTGATTCGACGGAGAGTGTTGAACAACTTAGCCGTATTTATGAAAAATTGGGTGATATTTATTACGCCTATACCCATCAATATCCTCAAGCATTAAGCGTTTATGACAAGATTATCCAATTGAGCAGTAAAGGGGCGACGGCAGAAGATCTATTCCTCGGTTATATCAAGAAAGGTGCTGTATATTGCCGCATGGGAAAATACGAGGAAGCGATTCAGACCTATCAGACCCTTGCTGATCTGTTCCCATCAACCCCCCTTGCCTATAAAACCGGCTTACGAAAGATTCATAGCATTCAAGCCGCCCTTGATGATTTGCGAGACCAGCAGCGCGTCATCCAAGTCCACAAGGCGACCCCCCTTGCAATTGAAGCGAAATTCCATATTGCGGAACTGTACCGCAGCCCCTATCAACTGAACCAGCCGGAAAGAGCAATCGCGGTGTATGAAGAGATCTTGCAGCAACACAGGGATACCAAACTTGCGGCTGAAGCACGGTGGCGCATTGGAAATCTACGCGATAAGGTATTGAATCAGCCGGTGCTGGCGATCGAAGCATATCAGAAAGTTGTGGATGACTATAGTCGGGTAAGTCTTTTTGCAGCGGAGGCACTTTTTCAGATTGGGCGCATCCACCAGGAGCGGGGGAGGTATGCTGCTGCTGTGCAGACTTTTGAGCAACTTCCACAAAAGCATCCAGACTTCTGGAAGATGCACGCAGTCTTTTATTGGTCGGGGGTCTGTTATGAAAAATTGCGGGACTATCGGCGGGCAATCGATGCGTTCCAAACCTTTCTGTATGCCTACCTGCCTGACTTGGACCCTATCTACTTGGGCGCAATTGGAAAATATGACCAGAATCCGGGCCGCGTTAAAATGGAATTGGAAGCAAAGATTCGGCAACTGGAGTTAGATTTTCCAAGCGTTGAATGGGATCGGATAAAAGAACTGATCGCTTCAAACAACTATGTTGATGCCTGTCCACTTATGCGGCAGTATATCATTGATGTGCCCGACGGTGAGCATGCAAAGCAGGCACGATCTCAACTCCGTTTTATTGAATTGAACGCAACCATCCAGCAATTGCAGGCAACAAGTGGCGCGTTGACCCCTTACGCGCTATTCCGGGTGGGCAAAATTTATGAGCGTGAGTTGAAGGATTATGAGCAGGCAATTGCTGTGTACCGTCAACTGATTGAGACACATCCTCAATCCCTTTGGGCGGCTGAAGCTGTGTATCGAACCGGGGTTGTCTATGCCGAGCGCCTCAATAATACAGAAAAGGCAATTGAATCTTATCAAACCCTTATCGCGGATTATCCGTCCTCCTCGCAGACGATGATGGCGCATTTCCAACTTGGCGAAATGTATCGCACCCTTGACCAATATGATGCGGCTGTGAAAGCCTATCAGACCACAATTGCTTACCCGAAACAGGCGCAATACCTTGTGCAGGGCTATAAGGATAGCTTCGCGGATCAGGCGCAATTCCGGATTGGCCGGGTCCACTATGAAAACCAACGCTATGACGCTGCTTTTGCTACCTTCCAAGAGTTTATCGCAAGCCGCCCTTACTCACCCCGGGTTGCAGCTGCCTACTCCTTTCTGGGGGACATCAGCCACAAGCGCGGCGATTCCAAAAACGCGCTAAATGCCTACGATAACGCGCTGCGCTTGCTTGAAAGCAGCCCTATTCAGTTAGAAATGATGCTCGATGAGGCACATGAACTCGGCTTTCAGGAAGCAGCTCCAACGGCTGTCATTCAGCACCTGAATGAACTCCGCAAACGGGTGCACACGAGCACGAAGTAAGTATAGCGAATTGATGACAGACCTTCCCCCGACTCCATGCTTCCTTGCCTGCGAGGGCAGGGCAGCGGGATTGAAACCAACCTGCTCATACTTTCCCTACCCCATAGACGACCTCAATCAAATTCATTATCAACTCTGCAAACTTAAAGGAGGAGAGGACCTTCGATGGCACATCCGATGGCACATCAAAACTCAATCATACCTAACTGCCTTCACGCTGGCGCAGCCCAAATTGATATAACCCCACAGACCGATATCCATCTTGCCGGAGCCGTTGGACAATTTCGCCCCGCTCAGTATGTTTACGACCCGCTTTACGCTAGGGTGCTAATATTGGAGAACGACGGAAAGAAAATCTGTTTTGTGAGTCTGGACCTTACTATCATTACTGAAGACTGGACAGCAAAAATTCGCCGAGCGGTTGCAGATGAATGTGGACTTGCCCCGGAAGCCATCATGGTACATGTGAGCCAGACGCATTCGGCACCGTCGCTGGGACATTTCATGTTCGATGAGAGTTTTCAGGCAACACCACCGGAGATGGAATGGCTGCGTGGCGGGGATCCGCGGTACTTCGATTTTGCGTATGAACGCATCCTTAAAGCTATCAAACAGGCGAATGGTTCTTTGCAGCCGGTTCGCCTCCGGGTCGGCAGCGGGGTCGAAGGTCGCGTCGCCTTTAACCGAAGGGCAATCATGGATGACGGCACGGTGCGTATGCCAGGATCGAAATGGCAGGAACCCTTGGGGCCCTCTTATATTCGTTACATGGAGGGACCGATTGATCCGGAGGTTGGGGTGATGTGCTTTCAAACAGATTCGGTGCAGATGCTTGCGATGTTGCTGCACCACACCTGCCATCCAGTGAATGTCTTTCCCAGGCCGATTGTTTCCGCGGATTGGCCGGGGGCATGGTCAAACGCGATGCGCGAAACCTTTGGCGGCAGTTGTGTGCCCCTCGTCCTCAACGGTTGTTGTGGCAATATCAATCCGTGGGATCCATTCGATCCGGATTACGTCCCCGATCACCAACGCATGGGCGATCTCCTCGCAAAAAGAACTCAGGCGGTGATTGAAACTTTGTCCTACGAAGAGGACCCGACCCTGAATTGGAAGGCGCGTCACGTGAAGCTACCCATTCGCGACGTTGAACCTGAGTTGCTCGCACAGTCGCAGAAGGTTTTGGAGGAAAATCCAGAGCCGAGATGGTTAGAGCAGAATCCGAGACAGATCGATCCGGAGTGGATAAAGGCGGCTTCTATCCTGAGCGTCCATCTCCGAAAGGAGCGAGCACCGGAACTGGATTACGAAATTCAGGTGTTTCGGGTGGGCAAAACAGCGTTTGTTGGGCTGCCGGGCGAGCCGTTTGTCGAAGGGCAGCTGCAGATCAAGATGGCTTCCCCGGCCTATCCAACGTATATCGCACATTGCACGAGCCACTATGTCGGCTACCTTCCTATCCGCGAAGCCTTCCCCCGCGGTGGTCACGAGGTTGAGACACGATTCTGGGCAAAGCTGGAACCGGAGGCGTTGGAGATGGTGGTCGATGCAGCAGCCGAAGTGCTTCATGAGATTTTCGGGGGTTGAGGCATTTCTTGATGACAATTTGTGTCAGAGTAGATGAAGCGGTGCCGTAGATGAAGCGGTGCCGGTCTAAGAATCGGACTCACAGCATGATGCAACCACCAGGATGGTGTTAAGAAAGGACAAATTTCGATGAAAATTATCGACGAAAGAGAAGCGTGGATCCACACCCATTTTTTCGTTGATAGCGCGTCGATCACGCCGCAAGAACAGAAGCTCATTTCAATGCGCGTCGAACCTGAACTCAGACAAATGGGCATTCAATACGGGTTACGTTACGAGAAGCCCCTCAACGCCGAGCAATCGCTTATCGTTTTGGAGTGTATTCCCTTTGAAAAAGTTAGAGAAGCGATCAAAATCCTCATCAATGAAACGATTAAGAATTTTCCGAGTCGCAGCGCAAATCCACCGCGCAATGTTGTGACAAATATAACCGTTGAAGGGCCGGAGTCAGCGCAACCGTAGACGGGATTTTCCAATTACATCCATCGAAAATGGAAAGGAAGGCATATCCATGACGTTACGCGCTGGAATTGTTGGCTGCGGTGGAATCAGCCGGAGCCATGCAACCGCATACGCAAATCTGAAAGGGGTGGAGCTTGTCGCCTTGTGCGATATTCAGCCCGCGGCACTCAATACAAGGGCGGACGAGTATGCGGTGTCCAACCGCTACACCGACTTCCTCGAAATGTTTGAGAAGGAAACGCTGGATGTTGTCAGTGTTTGCACCCATGCGCCGTTGCACGCGCCAGTCGCGATTGCTGCTGCGGAAGCTGGTCTAAATGTCCTAAGTGAAAAACCGCTTTCCACGGACCTGGAAAATGCAGATCGGATGGTCGCGGCTTGTAAACGAGCAGAGGTGCGGTTGGCGGTTAGTCATCAATATCGATTCACGCCGCTATTCCGTCATGCGAAGGAGTGGATTGAATCGGGGCGGATTGGCGAATTTCGTTCCGTCCGCGAGGTAGGCAAGGGACGTGAAGCCGGATTTGAGTTGATGGAAATGGGTGTCCACTACTTTGATGAGATGGATTTCTTCATGGACGGCATTGAGTGGGTTCACGCGCAAGTTACCTACCAAGGACACGCAATTGGTGTTGAGGACATCATGCACAGCAGTGAGCTATGCAAAACGGATCGGCGTGACAACGGAATGGTGGCAGGCGACACAATGATGATCCATCTTGGTGGAAAGCAGGGAGCTAGTGGTTTGGTCGAACTCTATTTCCGTGAACCGCTACAGGGTTGGATGATGGGGCCCCACATTTTAGGGAATGAGGGGCAACTGATGATCAAGCCCAATCCCAAAACTGGGATGGATGAAATGTGGTATTGTCCTTTTGACGTTTCGTTTGCTGCACACACCCCCCAATGGGAGCGCGTCCTGCTTCCCAAAGAGGTCTTTGTCATTGACGGTCAGCCGTGGTCGGGTAGACATTCGATTTGGAGTGTGCGGGACATGGTAAACGCGATCCGCGAAAACCGGCAGCCAGAGCTCGGTGGCTCAAAGGCACTGACCTCGCTGGAGTGCGTTAGTGCTGTCTATGAGTCCCATTTTACCGAGGCGAGAGCTTACCTGCCGTTGGGAGACCGCCGTCACCCACTGATCAAGCGGTTGGACGGGGTATCTCCCCACTGAAGCAAGGACGGGCCCTATTTTCATTAGCCCATTGCTGCTTTTTCCACGTCAGCTAACCACACGCGTTCGCCGTTGTTTAATGCCGACCGATGGACCGCGCCCTCGAATACCAGTTCATTCCATGCGGCTTCCCCATCTGCCGGGAACGATTCGTTTGCATGCATGGCTTTGATCACGCCATCAGCCATGCGGGGGAAGGATGTTTGATAGCTGTTGCCCTCCTCGGATTCCCAAAGTGCTTCATCTTCGGAGGTATTGGCTTCGCGCCGACGATACCACCCCTCTAAGCCGCGGGCTTCAGCGTATCGTTCGTCTCCAACAATCATGATGCGTAGTGGATGGTCGTCGTAACCCCATAGGTTGCTCCCCGCTAGTGAACCGATGACACCGTTTGCCCACTGCATCTGAATCATACGTTGCCATCCGCCCTCTTGGTTTGGGTCGCCCATGACGCTGACCCATTCGGGCTGTCCCATGTTCCAGAGGATTTGATCAATGACGTGCGACCAGCAGTTGAAATGTGCCCGGGCACGCACCATCCGTATCTCACCCAATCGCCCTTCTACTATATCATCGTGAAGTTTTCGGAAGTGGGTCATGAAACGGTAATTGAAGTCGATACCGAATTTTAACCCCGAATCTCGCCACTCAGAGATTGCTGCCGCCGCGATAGGGAGGTCATCCTCTCTGACGCGAAATTGACCTTCTAGACCGCAGAGCGGTTTCTCGGTGAACACATTCTGACCAGCTGCGAGCAGCTGCCGCAATGGCGGGATACGTCGGGTTTCATTGACGATCATCAGCATCAGGTCCACATCACAGGCAGCGAGCAGCTCTTCAATGCTCGAATAGCCGGGGACACCAAACTTTTCTTTGGCTGCGGCAAGCAATTCGGGGTCCATATCGCAGACAGCGACAACTTCGGCATCGGGATGGTTGTGGAAGTTTCCGCCGTGCATCAAGCCCATCCCCCTACCGCTGATGAGTGCACATTTTATCATGATTAAATTCCTTTCTGTTTCAGATCGAAGAGATACAGAGTTTTCTGATAACGTTCTTTTTACCTGTCTTAGACGAGGATTGATGCCCATCGAAGGGCAAAATTAGAATTAACGTTGGGTAGGTGGAAAATCCACAGATTTGTTGGATATGGCGTGAGAGGGGATTGGTGTGAGGTAGGAGACCTACCAACAGAGTCCCTGCGGGGCGACGCTACAAGTCATCCGACTCTTCGTCGATTGGGTTAAGCTCCGCCTCCAGTCGAGCGACACGCTCTTGGATCTGCGCGAACGCTTGCAGCATTTCTGGCATTCTACGCAAGGAGGCTTGGAGGCGCAGTTGATGTGCATGGTGGTCTGCCGGAAAACCGGATACGCAGCTGCCTGCGGGGAGATCCTTGGTCACCGCTGATTTAGCAAAAACGGTACTATCTTCCCCAATGGTGATATGCCCAACGGCTCCAGAGTGCCCAGCCATTGTCACACGGTCTTTCAATTCAGCACTTCCAGCGATGCCTGTCTGGGCGGCAATGCAGCAATCTTCACCAATTACCACATTATGAGCAACCTGTATGAGGTTATCGAGTTTTGTCCCTCGTTTAATGATTGTTGCGCCATTGGTCATGGTGGCACGGTCAACCGTTGTGTTTGCACCGATTTCGACATCATCTTCGATGATAACTGTGCCGATTTGCGGTATTTTGTGGTGACGATCGCTGACCGAAGCGAAACCGAAGCCGTCACTGCCGATGACGACACCACTGTGAATAATCACCCGATCCCCAATCTCTACATCCTCGCGGATTGTCACATTGGGATAAATGAGGGTTTCATTGCCAATTTTTGTATCATCACCGATGTACACAAAGGGACTGATCATTGCCCCATCGCCGATTTGGACATTATCGCCAATATAGGTGTAAGCTTGAATGGATACCATCTCGCCGATTTGGACATGCTCACCAATAATTGCGGTTTCATGAATGCCGTAAGCTGTTTTCCGTTTTCGCCATGCAAACATCTCTAAGACTTTGACAAAGGCAAAGTACGGCTTGGCGACGCGAATAAGCGGTTTGCCGTTGTAGGGGATGTCTGGACCAACAATAATCGCAGAAGCTTGTGTGCGCTCTACCTCACGCAGGTACTTCAAGTTGGCAACAAACGTGAGCTCATGCTTTCTCGCCTCTTTAATCCCGGAAACGCCGATAATCTCGATTTCGCCGTCACCTAGCAACTTCCCGTCGATTAATTCACTAATTTCTTTCAGTGTTTTTACCATAATTGCTTGAGGGTAGACTGCCCCCCCGGTCCCCAATTCTGCGGCATCAACTGGTTCTCTCCAGCATTGGATGGAGCCAAAGGACAACCATCAGTTATTCTTTTCCCCTTCCTTTCCGGTCGCTGTTTCAGGGGGAGTCGCTGATTGTTGAGCGTCTTTCACTTTTTCTGTTTCATACGAATCGTTTAGTAGCTTGACGACCCTTTCGGTCAAATCGTATTTTGCATCTACATAAAGTGTGACCAGACGTTTCTCAAGGATGAGACTATACCCTTCGCTTTCGCCGATTTGCTGAAGCAGCTCCTCTATTTCCTGTGTTAGTGGTGCAAGCAATTCCTCGCGTTTCGCCAGAAGCGATTCTTGACCAATTTCCAATTCGCGTTGGAGTTCTTGCCTTTTGAGACGAATATCGGTTTGCAAAGTCTCAGTTTCGGGGGTGTCAAGAAACAGCTTCTGCTTCGTCAGGCGTTCCTCCATTGTATCGATTTCTTGCTGAATGCCTTTGAGTTGATTTGTCAACCGATCTTGGGCAGTTTTCAGAATCTCATTGGCTTCTTGGGCTTTTGTAAAATTCTCAAAGACCCTTTGTGTGTCAACAACCCCTAACTTAAAGCTGTTTTCTGCCGCGGCACCAAAACCCAGACTAAACGATCCAAATAAGATAACGCTGAGTCCTAGGGATAACTTCAAAATTCGAGTCATAAAACCTCCGTGCTGTAGAATCCCCGCCATGGGGGATTTGCCATTTTATGTATCCTTCATTTTCACTAAAAACCGGGCCCAATTGTGAAGTGAAATTTCCCTCTGCCTCCATCAATTTCTCGATCAAACCCGTAACCCCATTCGAGACGTGCCTGCATGCCCATCAGATCAAAGCGAACGCCAACCCCTGCGCCCCTCTTGATCTTAAAATCTCTGAAGACGTTGGTAATGCTTTCATCCCACACCTGTCCCACATCAAAGAACGCGACACCGGTCAACTGATTTGCAAATGGAATGCGGTATTCCAAATTTGCAAAGAGGACCTTGTTCCCACCATTAAAATTAATCTCGCCGCTATTTGCGTTAATGGGAAAAATTTCGCTATCCTCATAACCGCGGATCGTGTCAATTCCACCAAGCCGATAGCGCTCATAGTAAAGGAATCTCCAATCATTACTTTTGCTGTTCAGGTATGAGCCCCGGACATGGGCTGCTAGGACGTGGTTAAACAAACTGGTGAAGAACCAACTCGAATCCGCAGTGTACCTCTGAAACTTATTATCCGCGCCGAAGAATCCACCGGCGTATTCATAAGAAAGCGTGCCAAGTGAGCCGGATACAGGTTCATGAAGGCTTCTCTGAAAATCGCGTGTGTCTCTGGAGAGGTTGAAAGTTATACTGCGGGTAATCCGATTGTTGATAGACACTACGCCTGAGCCCTGTGCATCGACAGTTTCATTTTTGAGGCGAATTGACAAGTCTGTGTTTTTGGATAGCGGACGCCCAAACGTTAAAGAACCGCCGACACGCTTATAGGTATATCGATCGTAACCCCGATTACGAAAGATTGAACCATAATATCGATGCGTGCGTTGGGTGTTGTATAGGCTAGCACTGAGACGGGTCGGTGTCCCCAAAATCCAAGGGGTGCTGACGCGAAGTTCGCCGGTATGCCGATCTCGAGCACCTAACTCACCTTTTAGGTGCACACGATAGGCACGGCCCCAGAGATTGTTTTCACCAATCTGTGCGACACCGAAGATGCCCCCTTCTGTGCCGTAGCCTCCACCAAGACTGAGTAGACCGGTACGGGGGGTTTCTGTGATGTTGACAATCAAATCTCGGATAGCACCGTCGGAATTACTCGGAATGAATTCAACGTTCCGAATAAATGATCCCATCCGAAAAATTCGCTGCCGCGCTTTCCGCAGCGACTGCGTGTCGTAAAATTCACTAGGTTTGATCCCTAGTTGGTCCAACTCGCGTCGGATTACGTTGTCCTTTGTCTTTTCTAAACCGTTGATATGCACCTTGCCAATGATGATGACATCACCTTCGGTGATTTTCATCGTCAAATCGACAATACCGTTGATTTCATCAAAATCGGGAGACGCGTCCACTCGTGACAGCAGATACCCTTTGTTTTGGTAGGTACTCTCGATCTCCTGAAGTGTCTCCTCGAACTCGCCGCGATTGAAAATTTCCCCTTCAGTTGGGGTCAACATATCACGAATCTTTTCTTCAGAGAATGCGGGTTTCTCAGATTGCGTCAGTTCAATCGTATACTTCCCAATGATAAACTGTGGCCCTTCATCGATAGTGATATCGAGCATTAGTTCTGTTTTATCATCGGAAAACCGTTTCTCATGTTTAGAAACCCTCGCCTGATTGAAGCCTGCATCTTGATAATATCGCACTAAAGTGGTCAAATCTTCCTCAAAAAAGTTCTCATCAAAATGTTTTCCGACCCGGGTTTTAATCTGTTTTTTCAATGATTTTGGCGAGATATTATCATTACCGATGAAATTGATTTCTTGGACCTTAATCCGTTGCCCTTCCGTGATTTCAAATGTCACGGCTATTGTATTCGTGTCCGGGTTAATATCTGTATGTGTTTGCACCTCCGCCAAATAGTAACCCGCCTCTTTGTAGGTTTTCAGGGTGTTCTGCTTGCTCTCCCAGAGCCGCTGATTGTTGTAAAGTTCTCCCGGTTTGAGACTAATTGCCTCTTTTATTTTTTTATATTTTACCTGTTCGTTGCCGATAATGTTAATACTACCTTCAATTTTCGGATTTGGGATGAGTTGATAAGTAACCTTTAATCCGCCCTCTTCAGCGGGTTCAACATCAACGAGAATGTCCTCGAAAAAACCGGTATCCTTATAGAGGTTTTTGATATCCTTCGATAACTGGTAAGGCGAAATCTCTTTACCGATTTGGGTCTGTACGATACTGCCAATCAAACCTTCGGAGTCCTCCACTGTCCCTTGAAATTCGATCTTTTTTACGGTTAAAGCCTCGTCGGTTGTTATGGCTTTCGGTGCTTCGTCGGCGGCGGCAGGGATTGTGGATAAAATGACACACACCAACCCCGCTAATAAACCGATCTGCCAGCCCTGGGCTCGGCACGGCCATATCATCTTCATTTCTTTCCTCCTCCATTGTGTTAGGGGTACGAATTATCTGACTTTTACGATGAACCGGATTCGGGATAAATAAGAGTTCCCAATACACTCGTAACGTGGTGAAATTCTTCAATCAGTTTCTGCGTAACGGTGCCGGGATGTCCATTCCCAACGATGCGCTGATCTATTTTAACGACGGGAATCACTTCTGCAGCTGTCCCCGTCAGAAAGCATTCGTCGGCGGTATAAAGGTCGTGCCGTGTAAACACCTTTTCTTCAACAGTGATGCCCAATTCGCGCGCCAAGTCGATGACGGTATTGCGGGTGACTCCCTCCAAAATGCCGAGATGGGTGGGAGGTGTCACAATGATATTATCTTTAACAAAAAAGATATTGTCACCGCTGCATTCGACAACATATCCCTCCGCATTCAGCATGAGCACCTCTTCGACCCCTGCCTGTTTTCCTTCTATCTTTGCTAGGATATTGTTGAGGTAGTTCAATGATTTGATGCGCGGACTGATGGCTTCGGCATAATTTCGGCGCACGGAAACTGTGGTGATTTCCAAGCCCTCCTCGTAAAAATTCGGGGGGTAAAGGGTAATCTTATCTGCGATGATAAAAATGGTCGGCGCGGGGCACTTATCCGGATCTAAGCCGAGGTCCCCGACACCGCGGGTCACAACCAGACGGATATAGGCATCGTGGAGTTGATTTCGGCGGAGCGTCTCCAATACCGCGGCTTCCATATCCTCAATGGAGATGGGGATTTCGAGCATAATGGCTTTTGCCGAATCGTAGAGACGTTGTAGGTGCTCATCGAGCTTGAAGACACGCCCCTGATAAGATCGGATGCCCTCAAAGACACCGTCTCCGTAGAGCAGACCGTGATCAAAAACAGAGATTTTCGCTTCTTCTTTCGGGAGAAATTCCTTATCAATATAAACCAACATAGCGTTTTCCTCAAATCTACGAATCGCCGAATCTGCGAATCGTGCATTACACATCACATATTTAGAAATCTAACGAGTCCACTTGGTCGGACACCTGACCATCGACGAGTTGAATCAATCGGTCTGCACGTTGAGCAAGTGTCTGATTATGCGTCACGATGATGAATGTTTGACTGAATTGGTCATTGAGTGTCCAGAGTAGATCATGCACCGCTTCACTCGTTTTTTGGTCAAGATTGCCTGTCGGCTCATCTGCCAACACCACCTTCGGATGATTGATTAAGGCACGGGCGATAGCGACGCGTTGCCGTTCACCGCCGGAAAGTTCAGATGGGCGATGCTCCAGTCGCTCTCCCAAGCCGACATAGTCTAGCAATTCTTTGGCTCGATGCTGAGCGACATCAGATTTTTGTCGGGCAATCAACCCTGGCATTGCAACGTTTTCAAGCGCGGTAGACTCTGGTAAGAGATGATGAAACTGAAAAACAAACCCGATCTCTTCGTTGCGGAATCGATCCAATTCCGGATCGTTCAATGCAAAGATGTCCTCTCCTTCGTAAAAAATTTTCCCCTTCGTCGGGCGATCCAACCCACCAAGCAGATGAAGTAGCGTGCTTTTTCCGACACCGGAGGTGCCGACAATCGCTATAGTCTCCGCCCTTTTGACCTCCAAATCAATTCCTCTAAGTACGGGCAGTTCTGTTAATTCATCGTAATAGGACTTGTATAGATCAACAACACGGATGAGTTTATTCATGTCGGAGTGCCTCAACGGGGTTTAGATGGGAAGCCTTCCGTGCCGGATAAAGTGCCGCAAGCCAGCAGGTTGCCATTGACAGGAGGTTCATAAGGACGACAAAGGTCCAACTAATTTTGACCGGCAATCGGTTAAGTTGATAGACACTGCTCAAATTTTTTCCGAGGATGTTATCGAGATAAATTGGTTGAGCGATGAAATAGAGGGACAGTCCCACCGCGCTGCACCAGATCAAAAAAAGGCCCGTTGCGTTGATAGGCAGCGGCCAGATGCGCCGGCACACTTGTAGGATAACGGGAACTAACAGAATCAGAAGGCCATACCAGCGTGGAAAATTGCCGACTAGGAACTCAAGTCGCCAACAGACATACACGCCCAGAACCGTTCCCAAAATAGATCCCAAGATACCGATAACCCCTCCTTGGAGGATGAAGATTTTTCTGATTCCCTGTTTCGATGCCCCCATCGCTCTGAGAATGCCGATGTCCTGTGTTTTTTCCATGACCATCATGATTAATGTGCTTGCGATATTGAACACCGCCACGAGAATGATTAGGGCGACGACAACCATTGTCACAATTTTCTCAAGCTGAAAAGCATTGAAGAAATCCGCACGCGATTCCATCCATGTGATTGTTATCGGGATTGCGCCCAAACCTGGATTAAAACGGATATCTTGTTTAATCTGATCGCTGACCGTTGAAGCCATCTCTGCATTAACGAGTCGAACCTCAATCACGTTGATCTGATCCGGTTTTTGATACAATTTTTGGGCGGTTCGTAAATCGATAAAGCCGAGTGCGTTATCATGAATGTAAAACCCCGATTGGTAAAGTCCGACGACTACAAAGTTACGCATCAACGGGATAAAAGATTCAGGGTTGGCGGGGTGTTGCACCATCTTAGAGATAAGGCGCAGCACATCTCCCGGGACAACGCCTATTTTCCGGGCGATATGATAGCCCAAAACAATACCGCCGGTGATTGTCTCTTTTCCAGCGAAACGTCTCTGTGCTTCATTGATGAACCGTGATTGATTAAACTCGGCAAAATCATCGACAAAATCTGAAAATCCTGTGACGCGATCTTCTTGTTGCAGGTCAATCCCTTTTATATAAATGGTCGCTTCAATTGATTCGCTGCCTTGGGGTTGAATGGCAAGTTGACTAATAATTACAGGGGAAGCGGCAACGACCCCTTCAATTCCTTCGATCTGCCCAATTTTTCCCTGATAATTTGGAAAATAACCGTGCACCGATCGGACGATTATGTGGGCTTCATTGGCGAGAAATTTCTCTTTCAGTCCATGGCTAAAACCGTCCAAGGTGGAAACAACGATAATAACGGCAGCAATGCCGAGGGCAACCCCACCTACGGAGATAATACTGATGATTGAGATAAAGGCCTGTTTTCGCCGCGATTTCAGGTAGCGGGATGCGATAAACCATTCATATTTCATAAGTGCGCGTGATGATGAGTATAGGATAGCAACGAGTCCGTGCCGTAACCAGGGCGTGAGATGAGAAGTCCGATACAACCGCGCCATCCCCATCAAAAGATTTTACGCTTCGCGTGTCAGTCTGCTCGTTCTGGGCGCATCTGTGGGAATAAAATCACATCGCGGATTGAGGTTTGATCCGTGAGCAACATGGCGAGTCGATCGATACCGAAGCCAAGCCCACCTGTCGGCGGCATGCCGTATTCTAACGCTCGCAGATAATCCTCATCTATCATGAGGGCATCTTCAGCCCCGTCTTCCTGATTCTTGGCACCTTCAGTAAATCGTTCACGCTGATCTATTGGATCGTTTAACTCACTGAAGGCGTTGCCCATCTCCATGCGAGCGATAAAAAACTCGAATCGTTCAACGAATCGATCGCTCCCACGTTTCTTCTTCGCAAACGGCGAAATCTCTATGGGATAATCGTAGATAAATGTCGGTTGAACGAGATTGGGTTCAACATGCGCTTCAAAGAGTTCGGCGATGAGTTTTCCTCTGGGGGCTACCCCCTCTAAATCACCTCCAACATCTAATACCGCTTGGCGTAGCTCTGCGTCGGTCAATGCATCGACATCAATACCAGCTTCTTCCTGTATCGCTTCAACCATTGTCAATCTGCGCCAGGGTGGGGCGATCGAGATGGAATCGCCTTTATAGGTAATCTGTGTTGTACCGAGGACCGTTTGCGCGGTGTGTGCAAGTAGGTTTTCGGTCAAACACATCATATCTTCATAGTCCGCGTATGCCTGATAAAGCTCAATCATTGTAAATTCGGGGCTGTGGTCGTGATCTATCCCTTCATTCCGAAAATCCCTCGAAAATTCATAGACTCGATCGAACCCGCCGACAATGAGTCGTTTGAGATACAACTCATTTGCAATGCGGAGATAGAGCGGCATATCCAATGCGTTATGATGTGTGGTGAAGGGGCGTGCTGTTGCACCTCCATAAATTGGTTGAAGGATTGGCGTTTCTACTTCAATAAAACCATCTTGATTGAGATATTCACGAACAGCTTGGATCATTCGGGTGCGATTGATGAAAACTTGCCTAACTTCAGGGTTCATCATCAAATCAGCATACCGCTGCCGATACCGTGTTTCCTTATTCTGTAAGCCGTGCCATTTTTCTGGAGGAGGACGCAGAGATTTTGCGAGCAGTTCAACTTCATTCACCAACACCGTAATTTCGCCGGTTCGGGTTCGGAACACAGGCCCATCAACACCAATAACGTCTCCAACATCAAGCTTTCTGTAGACTTGATAGGCATCTTTCCCGACCGCATTTTGACGGACGTAGATTTGGAGACGACCGCTTCCATCTTGTAAGTGTGCGAATCCACTCTTACCGTGGTCGCGTTTAGTCATAATCCGCCCGGCAATACGCACCGGTTTCGTCTCATCCGGCTGATCCCCAACCTCCGAAAATTGTTCACGAATTTCCAGAGTCGTATGGGTCGGTGAGTATTTGTAAGGGTATGGATCCACGCCGAGCTGACGAATTTCCTCCAGCTTTTCTCGACGTTGATCTATCAGTGTGCTCGAATCTTCCAATGGACATTCCTTTACAAAATTTGCTAAAAAACTAGTATAGCATGTCTATAGGCTTTAAGCAATAAAAAACTAACTATTGCGTAGGGTCATTTGCACAAGCTGTGTTTGCCTCATTTCTGTTCAGATTTCACATCTTTTAGGTAGCTTTCGATAAACAGATCCAAACCCCCATCCATAACTGCATCAATGTTTCCGGTTTCAACGCCCGTTCGCAAATCTTTTACGAGGCGGTAAGGGTGAAATACATAGGAGCGGATCTGGCTACCGAAGTTGATACCAAGCCTGTCGCCTTGTAGCTTTGAAATCTTCTCATTGCGTTGGGCTTGATAATACTCATAGACCCGCGACCGTAAAACTTTCATCGCCATGTCACGGTTCTTATGTTGCGACCTTTCGTTTTGGCACTGTGCAACAATTCCAGTGGGTAGATGGGTCATTCGGACCGCTGAATCGGTGCGGTTGACATGCTGCCCACCGGCCCCCCCCGATCTGTAGGTTTCGACGCGCAGATCGGCCGAATCGATTTCAACATCAATAGTATTACCGATTTCAGGGGAGACAGCAACCGCTGCAAATGAGGTATGACGGCGATTGTTAAAATCGAAGGGGGAGAGGCGCACGAGGCGGTGGATGCCTGCTTCTGCACGCAGGTAGCCGTAAGCATACTCGCCAGTGACCAAGATGGTCGCGCTCTTGACCCCCACTTCTTCGCCGGGTAACAGTTCAATGGTTTCGGTTTTGTAGTTATGTGCTTCGCACCAGCGGAGATGCATCCGCATCAGCATGGCTGCCCAGTCCTGGGATTCGGTGCCGCCTGCGCCGGGGTGAATACTCAAGATTGCATTGTTCGGATCGTGCTCGCCACTGAGCATCAGCTTAAATTCAATCCCCTCAACCGCTGCTGTAACATCTTCCAAATCCGCTTGAATCTCTTCGCTTACGGTTTGGTCATCTTCTTCGATCGCAAGCCCAAGCAGCAGTTGGAGATCTTCGAGTTGGGCGTAGAGTTTTCGATATTTTTCTACATCTTCCCGCAGGTTCGAGACCCGCTGTGTAATTTTTTGGGCATTTTGGGGATCATTCCAAAATTCGGGCTTTGCCGTTTCTTCTTGAAGTGTTTCGAGCTCTTTTTCCTTGTTCTCTAAGTCAAAGATGCCCCCTAAGTTCAAGGAGTCGAGCTGTCATTCCTTTAACTTCAGATTGTAACTCTACGAGCATTATTTATTTCCTTTCTGGTCTTGGATAGATTGGTGATTATGTGTCTCGTCTGAGCTTAGAGGCGAGCCAAGTTCGATGATAGTAGAGGACTAGGAGGACGCTTACGAGGAAACATAGGATTGGGAACCAATCGCCATAGCGTGTATAAATAGTTCCCCCACGATCGCTCAGTGAAATCCTCCCTATCAGGAAGTTCTGCGTATCATTACCCTGAATCGGCATTGTGATTATCCTGCCGAGCGCATCAATTATACACGATATACCTCCGTTAGCGCAACGGAAAACGGCTACACGGTTCTCGACTGCTCGGAAGGGTGCCATGGCAAGATGCTGTTCCGGGGCTGCGGTTCCGTCGAACCAAGCATCATTGGTGAGAATCCCCATCACAGATGCCCCTTTTTTGACAAATTTGCGGAAGAGGTTCGGAAACACGGACTCAAAGCAGATGACAACACCCATTTGGTTATTTTCAGTATTGGGGATTGGGAAGAGGTCAATTGACTTGCCCGGATCAAATCCGGAGGGCAGTTGGATAAAATTAGGAAGGTGCCGGGTGATCGGGACGTATTCCCCAAAGGGGACTAGGTGGATCTTGGAATAGGTGCCGAGGCTTTCGCCGGTCGGGGCTAGCAGAAACACGCTGTTATACATTTTTCCTTTGTCCGTGCCGAGACCATGGACGGTTGTATGAGTGCCCGTGAGCAGGTGTATCTGCTGATCGGCTAATATCTGCTCCAGTTGTTTGATATAGATGTTCCCTTCCCGGGCGAAGATTTCACCATGCAGGGCGGTCTCAGGCAGAGCGATGAAATTGGGCTCTTCAGCGTCCGCTGCTTTCACCAAGTTCATATACCTCTCGAAGATTTGGGGCAAGTATTTGCGATCCCACTTTTCGATCTGCGGCACATTGCCGGGGACAAGAGCAACCTTGATACCTGAGGTCGTATCAATGGGCTTGAGCACATACACGCCGTAGGCAAGGCAGGCGATGACAATCGCAATGGGTATGAGATGTGAAACGTGAAACGCGAAACGTGAAACAGATTTTTTTTGACTCGTTTCGGTTGATGTTGTTTGATCGTTTGGTCCGTGCCGGGACCGGGGTTGGTTTCTCCAAGTGGGGTAGGCTCGGATGATATCTGCGATTGTGGCGTTGAGGAGGACGACGATGAAACTCACCCCGTGCACGCCTGTGATTGAGGCGATCTGGATCGCTTGTAGGTTGTTCCATTGTGTATATCCCATGCTACCCCACGGAAAGCCTGTTAAAAACCAGCTTCGCACCCACTCTAATCCTATCCAGATTGCAGGCACGATGAAGCTGAAAGGCAAACCGGATTTCCACGGTAGGCCATGCAGCAGCGCAGAAAAAACGCCGACATACACTGCGAGATAGCCTGCCAGCAGTAGGCAGCCGAGTGTGGTCAGGAATATGTTTGCAAAGGGATAGAGCAGGATAATCCAGTAGATGAGTCCGAGGAAGAAGATCCCCCCGGTGACGTAACCGTGTAGAAAGGCGGACTTCCAATTAGATGTTGATTGTAGGGCGATCAGCAGCGGGATTAGGCTGATCCACGCAAGGGGGAAGAGGTTGAAACTTGGGAAGCTGAGGATGAGAAGGATGCCGGATATACCGGCGAGTATCCAGCTTGGGTAACGTTTGATGTGCATGTTAGGTTAATGAAGTTACTTTGTTGATCTAGTTCGTCCACGTATTCATGTGCACCTTGTGTATCATCGTCAATCGTCCAAATCCAATAAATCAAATCTCCCCTCACGGAGCAGGTTTTCATGGGCTTGTGCTGCGTTCCGACATACGCTCCCGTCCCTGCTTTTGAAGCCTGCGTTCAGGATGATTTTTGCTTCCTTTGTCTGAATGTAGATGTTGTCGTATCCGCTCCCATTGGTCAGCTTGACAAAGCATTCAAGCACCTTCGCGGTGTGATCCGGAAGTATTTTACACAACGCCCCCATCTGCCTAGCGATTGAGATACCTTCCATCTTGCAGACCTTCAGAATCTTGTAGTATGCATCCAATCGCCATTCTGCGCCCAAGCACTCGGCTTCCAGCCAAAAGGCAAACTGTTGAAGCTCTGTTGGCTCTTTCACTTCAAAACGCCAATCAAAGAAGGCAATGATTCTATCTTCCAAGTCTTTATCCAGCTGCTCACTCGTACTCCGCAAGATACGACCAACATAGTTGAACAGATTCGCCCAATGCTCTCGGTTATTGTCAGTTGCCTCGTAATATCGTTCAAGTAAAGAATCATAGTCGTTGTTCCTTGCCAATCTCTTAAGCGGATACATTCCCCACAAATAGTAGTGGAACAGATGTTGGCCAAGGATAGCAATCGGTTCTTTCCCGGGGGTATCTCGCTTTTTGAAGTTTGCTAGATGTTGCAGTGCAAAATCGAAGTTGTCTTGAAGACTCTCGAAGATGGGCTTGAACGGATTACTATAGCAAATGCAACTACTAAATGCCGCCAGCCACACAGTCAACTGGTCCTGTGGGAAAAAGTTTGATTTGTGCGATGCTGTCCACGCCGCATTGAGATGGAAAATCCAAAGGTAGCTGCTGCCGAGAATGGCATACTCCGGCAGTGTTAAAGGATATTCAGTTTCCGAGGCGAAGCGTTTTTCAAGAATCGTCGTTACCTCGAAAACTTCGACTTCCGGATCCTGCCTTCGTAGCCAAATGCCGAATTGGACCAGGGTTTTTAAAGCACTGCTCCGCGTATTATTAATACCTTCGGCGATTGGGTCGTCTCGGTTCAAAAGGACTCGCCTGCCGCGATCCAACCGCGAATCAAATTGTGTGCAAAGCATCTCCAGAAGCTTGGCAAGCTGCCCCCGAGCAGAAAGCGGCACTTCTACATCCTCTATCAGGCATGCTTTAATAAAATTGCCGACTGCTCGCCGCGAATTATGCCAACTAGGACGCTTTCGGGATTCGTCACCTTGTCTACCTAGTTCATAGTTATCCTCGTGTTCTTGGTTGGGTTGCGAAAGTACCCACTCGCTGAATGTCAACCACTCGTTAAGCCTGTCGAAGTTCTTTTCCTTTACGTCCGCTTCCATTTCGTTAATCATCATACGCACGTAAATAGGTCGCTCAATCCTTTCGCGATTTTCCATCCAGAACCGGAGTCTGTTGGTGTCGGGGATGATTATCTCCTTGAAAATGGTCTGAAACGCTTCAGCGAGTGCTTCAAGATTAATCTTTACAAATGGGTCATCTTCGTGAGGAGTTTCTTTTTCTTCCCATTCGTTTACGTAGGAGAGTAACTCTTCATCCGTGAGATCGGCAAGGGCCTCGGATGAGCGTGGACTAAGATTGGACACCCGTCCACTCCTTACTTTAAGTAGTAAATAATCCTCATCGGAAATTGGGTTGTTGGTTGCAGCTTCTAACTCTTGGAAGTAGGTTGCATATTTGCCAAATAGCAGGGGTTCAAAAGGCTTGAACTGCTTCCGATGGAACTCGCGTTGACGTTGCTGAAAACCCTCCTCCGTGAATTTATCACCCATCCGCTTTTGAAAATCCGCTTTCGATGGGCCACCAAGGATGGTATCGAAGATTTGTGCACGTTCCGCTTCAGCGAGCAACGTCTTGCCAAAGTGCTCATAGGCACTTCGTATCATCCGCTGGAATTCGTTATGATGCTCCCATTGATTATAATCTTCACGCGCCAAGATCAATTCCCGAATCCACGGTTTGGTTTGTTCGTTTGGATATTGGGTATACAGGTGCCGGCGCAGACGTTGGAAAACTTTCCACTGTTGATCTCGTAAAATCTTGTCCAAAGCCCCAACTGAGTCAGGTGATTTTTCGTAAACCTGCTCGCACGCAAAGGTCAGGGTATGAACAAGCGTTACCTTGGGGGCTTCGTAGTTGCTATTTGATTCACTGAGCTGTTCACACCATAAATCGGAAGCGTCCTCTTCTTTATTAGGGGCCTCCCGATGCGTTTCCAAATGAATCATATTCGCTGTAGCATCAATAAGGAGGCGGGCAACTGCGTAAGGCTCCTTTTCAGCAAGTGGGCGGACTCCTTTGGACATTATCTCATCGTATTCCCCGGGGACAATTCGAGGTAAAGACTGAAGTGATATATCCCAACTTGTCGGATTTTCTCCTCGTCCTTTTAGCTTAGCCTCTAGTTGAGGGGCCGGTGCGAACTCAACGAGTATCTTTGTAAACTCCAATGCGGCCGATATTTGATTTTCCTCCGTCCAATGGGCTAACAAATCTGCATATTTATGCGTCCACAACCAGAGATCTACATCTACAAATTCAAGTATTATCCCTGTATATTCAAGTATTTTCGGCTTTAGTTTGGCGGACTGCTCCCCGTGGAGCTGCAGTGCAATTTCCAAAATCTCATTATAGACGCTTGGATTATCGACTTTGGGGAGTTGTAATACAATTTCAATGACTTCATCAGGTAAGTCACGAGACACATTCTTGAGGTATTGAAGCTCGGGCCAGGAGGGGAATTGAACATAACCGTCATCAAAGTGTCTGATTCTTGGAGGCGACTGAAAATAGCCACGATCGGCAAGCGGTTGTATCCACAGGGGGTTTTTCAACCGGGAGAAAAAATACCGGCGACTGGTTTCTTTTTTGACCAACTTCAGGGTCCTATCTATCATTTCATTCGTTGGTTTCTTCCAGGATTTCATGGATACTCCTTATCTGCTCAAGTTCGCTGCTTGCAGCAACGTGTAGTAAGCCATCAAGCGTCCGAAAGTGCCTTTCTACTTCAGATGATGCCTCCATTTCAAACTCATCCTCGCGTAAATGGGTATGTGCGACAAACCACTTTCTTGTGTCCCTCCATTCCATCAAAAGATTGTGGGGGATCTCCTCTTTGTCGGCATAATCCAAAAAGTTAGTAAAGAAAAGACTATCTGCCTCTGAGGCTCTGAGATGCCCCGTTCTGTGTTCAGCAATCAGGTCCTGTATCTTTTTACAAACTTCATAAGGGATTAAATGCCCGTTTTCAGCGTTATCTATGTTATTGACCCCTACTGTGCCCCATTCATCTTCCCAATCCTTTTGCAATTCCTCCACGAGATTCGTATATGGAACCTGTTTGCGCTCGGTCCCCAGCCGGGCAAGACCGTTCATTAGATCTCTACCTGCGTGGGACACAAACGTAATGTAGCCCGGAGGCTTTTTGTCTAGGAGATCCAATGCGCCTTTGTACGCTTCGGCATACACTGGAAGCCTGAGTTCGTTGTTGAGCCAGTCAAAGACAGTCTGTTGTTCTGTCGAAAGCGTTACGCCTTCGCTACTTGCATGATTCAAAATTGAAACTTTCTAACGGGTTGAGATTTGCGTTTTTTGAATTTTTTTATACACTATGTAATACTTGCCTCAACCTCTTATCTTCTTCGCTGACACCAAGATCCTCGTCCTCTATCTTTGAAAGATTGACATGTAACTAATTTTCATCCAGCAGTCTCTTTTGAACTCACCCCGTCAGGGTGAAACGCCTGAAATTATTGAAAATATACCGCGGGCGGCGTTCGATAATTGAGCGATTGATGAAACCGCTGCTGATTGTAAAAGTGGAAAGGGTTTCTCAATCGACACCAAGCCGTGGTAACCGAGGCATAGTCGTTGAGAGAGAATGCCTCATATTGGGTGAATGAGAATCCAAGTGAGAAATCTACCGCACCCGTGTGGGGGCGGCTTGGATATGTCTGTCCAAGCAGATCGGGTTTTACAAATAGCAACCTGAATATTATACCATACGACTAAAGTGAGGAGTGCAAATTTGCCTTATTTCAGAATCAGCATCCGCCGTGTCGCTGTGAACTCTCCTGCGGTCAGTGTGTAAAAATAGAGACCGCTGGCGACAGGCTCACCCAGCTGATTTCGTCCGTCCCAATATGCTGCACGGCTTCGATTCTGATACATACCCGCTGCTCGATGCCCCACCGCCAAACGCCGAATTACTCCCCCGTTCATATCATAAATCGTCAGCGTTACCTCTGCCGACTCCGCCAACTGATACGGTATCCACGTCTCCGGGTTAAACGGATTCGGATAGTTTGCCAACAACGCAGTCTCTTCAGGAATCAGCGAGGCTAACAGGTTCTGAAGGTTTTCAATACCCTCTTTGAAGGCAAGCGAACCGTCATCTGCCACCCGCGCCTGCACTATCCACGCCTCTATCATCGCAGCATCTACCATCCTTTCTCTCCCCATAGGATCTACCATCCTTGCTCCCCCTGCAGCGTCTAACATCCTCTCTCCCCCTGCCCCGACAGATCGGGATGAAAACACCTGCGGGGGGATTAAGGGGGGTGCAGCAGACGCTGTAGTCTCCCCAATTCCCCGTGACACGAGAATAAGGTCAAGGATACTGACCACCCCATCGCCGTTGGCATCCACCGGCGAGTTAGCAGGCACCCTTTTCCCCAACTGCTGAGCGACAAGCACCAGATCCACAACGCTAACCACGCCATCTCGATTCACGTCCCCGGTTGCCAGTTGCCCCTCCACAGCGATGCGGATTTCATGCGGTCCGGCGGGGATACTATCGCCGGTGATGGAGGCGAACTGGAAGTTCTTTAATGCCAACTCTGTTTCACCGCCCGATTGCGCCTTGAATCTTACCTGAAGCAGGGTGCCTGTGCCGCTCACACCGCTGCTAGAAAGCCGCACCGCGCTGAGTCCTGTGATTTTACCCGCTGCGTTATCAATGCTGCCCCCTTGAAAGAAGGTCGTGCCGCTGTCCGCCTTCAGGAAATCGCCTTCGGTCACGTTGATAGCTTCGAGGGCGGCAGGGGCAAACTCAATATCAAACTGCCACCCTGCCAAGTCGAAGATATTTTCTGCGCGGATATCAAGGGTGAAGGTATCGCCCGTATGAATTGAGCTGTTGGAAAAAGCGTAGCCGACACTGGGGTTGGCGATTGTATATTCCGTGCCGGGTTCAAATCCCAAAAAAACACTGCCATTGTTACCGATGATTTCAACCGCGACTAACAAGACATTTGCCCCCTGCTTCAGCGTGACAGGGAAAAACTCCTGGTAATCATCAGCTCCACGTCTACGGAAGTTCTGGTACATCAAAACCCCGTTGAGCCAGACCTTTGCCTCGTCCTCACTACCGATGTATATGGTTGTTTCCTGTTGCTGTGGTGAATAGAGAGACACAGTGCCATAGATGACTCCGTTACGGATGGATTCTTTCAGCATATTTCCAATGTTATTCCTCCCCGTAGGACGGAGTTTGTGGGAGGTCCACACATCAGTCCCGACGACCTTCCCCTCTACTGCCCCATGGGTAGCAATCTCTATCTCTGTCACCGTGCCCTCGCTCGCTTCTCGTAGTAAATCCGTGTCGCTATCTAGTTCTCTGTCCGGTAACAAGGCCCATAGCCACGGACCCTCTATCTTTGGCCCCCCTTTTGGGAATACCGGGTTGCCGTGCCACAAGAACGTTATATTCTCCTGTAACCTCGCCAAAGGTGAAATGTCCGATATATCGTTGTTTGCAACACTTAGCCATGTCAAATTGGTCAAACCCGCAAGCGGCGATACGCCCGATATTTCGTTGTCTGCAACATTTAGCCATGTCAAGTTGGTTAATCCCGCAAGTGGGGATACGTCTGATATGTCATTGGCATGGAGATCCATACGGGTTAACCCGGTTAATCCCGTAAGGGGGGATATATCCGATATTTCGTTGTTGACAAGATACAGTTCTTTCAAACCTGTTAAGCCCGCCAAAGGCGTAAGGTCTGATATATTACCGCCGCAAACATCTATCTTCTCCAGTGTTGTTAAACCCGCCAGGGGCGATAAATCAGATATAGCGTTGTTCCACGAGAAAACCCATCTCAGGTTGATTAATCCCGCAAGGGGCGACAGGTCAGATAGATTTTCATGGGAAAAACCTAGCCCCCTTAGATTGATTAATCCTGCAACCGGTGATAGGTCAGATATCAGAGTGTCTCGAAAATCTATATGAGTGAGATTTGTTAACCCTCTCACGGGGGATAAATCGGATACCAGAGTGTGATCAAACGCAAGGTGAGTGAGATTTATTAAGTTCCTCACAGAGGAGATATCAGATACCTCACTGTTATCAATCTCAAGGTGAGTGAGATTTGTTAAGTTCCTCACGGGTGATATATCAGATACCTTATTGTGATCAATATCAAGGTGAGTGAGATTTGTTAAGCTTCTCACAGGGGAGATATCAGATAATGGGTTTTTCTCAAGCCAGAGCTCACGCAGGTTGATTAAGCCCGCTAGCGGTGAAAGGTCGGAAATCTCATTATCGTCAAGTCGTAAAAATCTCCTCAGATTGGTCGCGAACTGAAGTCCTGTCAAATCACGGATGTCCTTTTTCCGTGCCTCAAGGCTTCCCAATCTTCCCATCTCCTCCACAGTAATCGGGGCGTTGGGACCTTTACCAAGTGCCTCCGCAATTGCAGCGCGCAGGTTCGGGTCAGGGATATGGACAATCGCACTCGGTGTCTGTTCCGGCGGTGTTATGACCGTCGGAGGGGTGAACTGCTCCGGGAAATCCAACGCAAAAATCACATCCCGAAACCTCGATGTCCACGCGTCCCGTTTCATACTCCCATTCGCACTGTCCAACACCAGCAAGCCTGCGTTCTGTAGCCCTATATTCTCACGTATCTTCTCTTGGAAGGCTGCGGTCTCCAACCCAACCACCGCAGCGGCATAAGCCGCGTCCACCGATCCCTCAAACGCCTCATGAAATCGTGAAATCGGTTCAATATCACCAAACGCACCCCCCGTCGCTGCCAGTGCCGCCTTGTATCTATTCATGTCTTCTTGAACAAGCGCGTCCAGCGTTGATTGTTCGGCATACAAGCGTAACGCCTGCGCTTTGTCATACGCTGGAGTGGCATTACTCTCTATCACGGAACGGACCTGATCCTCAAACGTCTTCATCCCATCCGTGTGGCACCCCAAACAGGATAACCCATTCCGCACCGTCGGATCACTCGCCGCAGGATTGGAGACAATGTTTATCGGTGCGTCATCTAAACGAAAACCAGACGCATTAGCAAGGTAATATCCCTGTAACCCATTGGGAAGATTAAAGATAACCTCTCCACCATCATGCGTGAAATTGAGGGGGTAGGTGAAGATGTTCTGTGTGCCAACACTCCCCGCGAAGTCGTAACTCTTCCAATACGCGCCATATCGAGAGGTGTGTCGTTCTATCACCCGGTTGTGATTGGAGACACCGGAATCGTTGGTGCCTGCCCGCCAGACACGCACCCCCGGCGCATTGCGTAGATTTTGGATAACATCTACCTCCAATCGGGTCTCTAACTCCCTATCCGTTAAGGGTAGGGATAGCAAATCGTGGTATAGTGGGGGTAAAGATGCCGTTGCTAGAAACCAGTCGATATGAACCGATGGCACATCGCAGTTCATCTCCGTCTGCAACCGTCCCAACTGTTCCCGCAGCGCGGTCTGTGTCGCCGCATTAAACGCAATGTGATAGGGATACGCCGCTTCTATCTGTGTCCAGCCATCATTGCGATCCCACTCGTAGTGTCGGAGGTCGATGTAGAAGATTGTTCCCTGTGGATCGATGGGCTGTGGGTTCGTGACTGTCACCCCCCATGAGAGGCTGTTGACCAGTTTGTAAAGTCCTTTACGGTATTCTTGGAGTCTCCTCGGTGTCTCACCTGCGTTGTAGAGGTGTGTCATTGTGAAGTAACGGGCAAACGCACGGTCAAAAGCTGAAAGTGACATCAGATGGGTCTCGATGGTATTGAGGATTTCACTGGGGGATATGAAGTCGCCATCGGTTGTAGAGGTGACCGCCCAATCGGGTGCGCCGGCTAAAATCCAGTTTCGGATGGTGTCAATTGCTTGGGTGGATAGCTGCGGTTGTGCGAGCGGCATCCGTTTGGCTAGGTCAATGGTCAGGAGTCGGTTATACAGTTCGGAGGCATCGGGGTTTCCCGGGACAACGCTCCCCTCTTCGATGAGCGCGTTGTGTTCAATTAAGAGGGTCTCCCGATAGGCACCGTCGGGGCCGTGGCAGATGAGACAACTCCGTTCAAAAATAGCATAAGCATCTTGCGCGATTTGGGCGGATACATTTTGAGAACCGATGATGAACATTAGGACAATGAGTGTGATGCGATATTGAGCCCTAATCAAACCGGGTATGACATGACAGTTAAACACAGAGCGTTTCTCCTTATAGATGGTTTTGTTGATTGATTCTAAAGTCTTTGCTCAAGCTATACACATTTCGCTCCTCTGGAGCGCAATAGCTCAATTAACTGGTGAACCAACACCAAGCAAATCAATCCTTATCAAGTTCACCTGCGATCCGCTTCAGGTGATTCTGCCGCGGCTCCGAAGCCCGCCGCAAGGCGGTTTCAGGAACATGAATCCGCGGCAGCACCTCCGGGGCAGCGCGGACAAACCCTTCGGCATATTCCGTCCCAGCGTGCCAACCCGCATGACCTGTGTGGATCTCAATGCGCTTGTGAGCGAAGGTTTCGGTGTGTCCTTGGCTGCTGAAAAGGATTTCCGCCTGAACCCGCTGTTCTTTCCATTCCGAGATGTCCACGTAGAAGTCGATCTCGTCTGGCATATAATAGACCCCGGGATAGTAGGTTGCCGCAATCGTGTGCGGTCTCTGACGGCTGCCATAATCCGGTGTCCCCGCTAGCCCTTGCGCCTCCATTATGGCGAATGCGGTTTCGTCGTGATCGTTATGGGCAGCAGAAGCCATGGCGTGCCGTCCGCTCAGGTGTGGTCGCTGTGTGATTAGCACATGTGGGCGAACGTCATAGATAATCTGTCGTAGTGCCTCCACCGATTCCGGTGTTTTATGGAAGGGCTTGTCTGGGAAATCAAGAATCCTTACATCCGTTACCCCGAAAAGCGCGCAGACTTGCCGAAACTCCTGCTCCTTAATTTTAGCATACTCGTCGCCGGTTTGATTGATGATTTGCGGGTCTTGGTCTGCCTCCGGCTTGAGTAGCTCGTCGTGGAGCCGCTCATTGTGGGTGCCTATCCCGTTGGTCATGCTGACAACTGTGATGGAGTCACCTTGGGCAGCGTGGATGCCGCAGGTGCCAGCGCAGTGGGTAAAATCGTGTGGATGCGCCTTAACCACAAGAAACCGTAGCGATTGATTCTCTTTAGCTTGCATCACAAACCTCCTCTATGCCCCGTTATTAAGGGTCACTTATGCCTGTTAAGCCTAATTTTAGCATACAATCTGTCTGTTAGTGTGGTATTTTCTGCCTTTTAACACCGCGTTCTTGCAGATAGCGAGAGTAATGAACCAACATACCCCCAATCGGGCAACAAATGTTAAACAGTAAAGGGGAAAGTGACAAAGAACGGGCACTGCTCGTTTTCCCGTTTTCTCGTTTTCCTTCCCCGCTAACTAGCTGGCTGCCCTTGCTGTTGTGGATGTAGCGGTGGAAGTTCTGGATAGTTTCCGCGCGCCGTTCTCAACGTAATCAACCCCTCAACTATCATCCACACCTGCAACGCTTCAACGGCAATACCGAACGCAAGTAGCAGGTACTTTCCAGTGAATAACCACCCTGTATCGGGGTTAAACATCTGCCAGAGCATCGCCCACGCCGGCATAATCAACATCACCACCATCGGAATCGCTGCGAACCAGATGGGTTGATTCCGCCGTAGCAGATAGAAGACCGTCACCATAAAAGCGAGCCCCGCCAGCAGCTGGTTCACCGCACCGAAAAGGGGCCATAGAAGTAAGCCACCACTTCCGGGCCCATTGGGTCCTGACATCAGTGCAACAGCACCTCCCAAGAGCAGAGCGACGGCAGTTGCCACGTATCGATTGGTGAGCGGTTTAATCTGGATAGTTTGGGCAAGTTCTTGGATGACGTAGCGTTGCAGGCGTGTCGCAGTGTCCAGTGTCGTTGCGGCAAAGCTTGCCACTAGCACCGCCATGATTGCGATAGCCATCTTCAGGGGAATACCGACGCTTGCGAGGAAATTCCCGCCCCCTTCAACAAAAGCACCGACCTTTTTCGCAAGACTGTGACCCGCCCATCCGCCAACAGTCCTCGTTGTGCCATCGGGGTTTGTCACCGTTCGGGTTGTGGCATAGCGCATCCGCCAGGCCTCTTGATGCCGAACCTGTTGTCCCGTCGCGGAACTGATCAAGGGCTGAAAGGTGTAATTCGCCCCGGTCCCACTCCGCTCGAAAAGCCCCATGCCAATCCCGGCGCAACATGCGAGGATGACGATCACTGCGAGGCTGCCCTCAAGCAGCATGGCACCGTAGCCGACATATTGTGCATCTTTCTCCGAAGCAACCTGCTTACTGGAGGTGCCGGAGCTCACCATGCAGTGGAATCCGCTGATCGCCCCGCAGGCAATGGTGATGAAAAGGAAGGGCCAAATTGGCGGTGCATCGGGCGGAATATCAGGGGCGATCACCGGTGCAGAAGCGAAGAGGTCCGCTTTTCCTGTCAGCCCCGCGATGGCGAGCCCCACAAGCAGCAGCAATAGTGCCACAATCAACTCATGGCTATTGATAAAATCACGGGGCTGCAGGAGTGTCCAGACCGGAAGCACAGACGCAATAAAGCAGTAGATAAACAGGACCAATGTCCAGATGACGACCGCGTTTACAAACGTCTGCCCTAACAGCGGGATACCGAACCACGCCGATATGTTAATCGGGAGCAGATAAGCCCCCACCCCCATCGCAATGTACATTATCCCCAATGCGATGATGGAAGGGACTAGGATATTCCCGCCCCTCCGATAGATCCAAATCCCGATGCCAACTGCAAGCGGAATCTCTATCCAAACTGAAAGCACCGATTCCGGGTAGAGCGCAAAGATGATGGCAATGACCAAACCGAAGATGGCCAAAATAACGATCAGTGCGATGAATAAGATGGTTAAAAACAGCAACTTCGCTCGGGGCGTGATCATTCGTCCGGCGATGTCGCCGACCGTCTGTCCGCGATTGCGGAGCGAGACTATCAACGCGCCGAAGTCGTGCACCGCGCCGATAAAAATTGAACCGAGGACGACCCAGAGCAGAGCGGGCAACCATCCCCAAAAAACGGCAATCGCCGGACCAACGATGGGGCCCGTGCCCGCGATACTTGTGAAGTGATGTCCGAAGATGATCTCCTTCTTCGTGGGAACATAATCCACATCATCCCGTAATTCTTGGCTGGGCACCTGTGCCTCCGGATTGAGGCTAAAGATCTTTCTGGCTAACCATCGCCCGTAGGTATGATAGGCGGCGATAAAGCCAAAAAAGCTCAAGAGCGCAATAATTAGTGTACTCATATCTACCTCCATTCAACAATGGTAATTAGATCCCAATCGAATATCCATCGCGCCGCGGATCGGCACCACCCATGAGCGAGCCTTCCACTTGGTCAACGGCGATACCTTGACCGCCGCCGACACCAGCTGTCCAGTCAGGCAACACATTAGGCTCATGCCCCCGCGCCTCAAGTCCAGCCCTGACATCAATGGGGATGCGTCCTTCCATCATAACGCTGGTGCCTGGGTTGTCAACTCGCACCCGCGGTGCTTCGATTGCGGCTTGGATGTTCATGCCGTGCTCGATGAGGTTCAAGACCATCTGCGCGGTTGTCTGTAAGATGCCGTGGCTCCCCGGCGTGCCAATCACCGCGAACAACTTCCCATCCTTCCAGACTTGGCACGGAGACATGCACATCTCGATCTGTTTGTGGGGTCCGATAGCGTTTGGACTCTCTGGCAGGAGATCAAACCAGTTCATAAAGTTATTGAGGAACATCCCAGTTTCACCGAGTGCGACACCGGATCCGAAACCGGAACCGAGGCTTTGCGTCACCGCAACCGCGTTGCCCTCGCCGTCAACCACATCGAAATGGGTGGTGCATTCGTTAATCCATTCGGCTGCATTCCCCGGAAGGATCTCGCTTGGCAGCTTATCCTTCGTGTAACGCTCACCGCCTCCTACCCCCGCCCGGTATCCAATTCGCTTCCGTTGAGAGGCGGCGTAGTCTTTGGAGAGCAACCCGGTGATTGGTGGGTTCTCCGCACAGGTATATTCCGCCCGATCCGCACTAGCGAGTTTAATCGCTTCAATCAGCAGATGGAGATATTGCGCGGAGTTGTGTCCCAGATCGGCGAGCGGATCGTTCTCTAAGATATTGAACGTTTCCAGATATTGAAACCCTGAACACGGCGGTGGCGGACAGTAAATCTCATAGTCCTTGAAGGTGGTTGAGATAGGTGCAGGCCAGTCCACTTGAAAATCTTCAAGGTCCTTTTCCGTGATCAAGCCGTCGTTTTCTCGGAAAAACTGAGCGATATGTTTCGCGATTTCACCGCGATAAAAGACCTCTGCGCCGCCTTCAACCACCTTTCGGAAGGTCTGAGCGAGCTCTTTTTGCACCAACACCTCACCCGGTCTCGGTGTGCGTCCGCGAGACATGATAATTTTTGCCCCTGTCTCCGAAAAGCGGGATGCCGCGCCTGCCATGAACTCAGCGTTTTTCGTCGTGACCGCGTAGCCGTTCTCCGCATGTTCAATAGCGGACGCGAAGATATCCGCGCGGCTCATGCTCCCGTATCGGTCAAGGAGTGCCATCCAACCGCCACAGGCAGCGGGAATCATGCCCGATCGGATGCCACCCTCATTTGATCTCGGCACCGAATATGCGTCAAGCGTCGCTTGGTGTGGACTGGTCCCCATGTAGTCAAGGACGTGGATCGCGTCCTCCTTCGCGTGATAAACCAGCATATAACCGCACCCTGCGATGCCTGACATATACGGTTCCGCAACGTTGAGGGTGGAGGCGACAGCAACGGTCGCATCGAAAGCATTGCCGCCCTGAAGTAATATCCGCGCCCCCGCCAAACTTGCGAGTGGATGCGCGCTCGAAACCATACCGCGCGTGCCGGTCACGGTTGGACGGTGGGTAACACCGTGTGATGGAAATGCCATATTTAATTGTCTCCTTAAAAACTAAGTTTTTAACAAAGCCCCAGTGGGGTGATAGGTGTGCCGTAACCCTTACACAGACCTATAGGTCGGGCATCTTGCTCGATTCCAACGATCCAGCGAGGATAATTCGAGGGAAGTTCGACGGTTCTTAATCTGTGTAATCTTTTAATCCGTCCAATCCGTGATTCAGACAACCTCACAACAGGGCATCCGCCAATTCCGTGAAATCCGCAACCGTCACATCCGGCAAATACGGCGAATCCTCATACGGCAGTTCGTAACGGTTGACAAACGCGGCTCTGTAACCGCAGGCTTTCGCACCCATCACATCAAACGAATTTGCCGAAACCATCAGGCACTCATTCACCTCAAGGCGGAGCCGACTGATAGCCGCATACCGATAGACAGCGGGGTGTGGCTTGAACGCACCGACATCCGTCACCGAGATGATGTCATCAAACTCCCACTGGACCCGATTCTTCGCGAGATGATCGAGGAAGTGGGGGTCGCCGTTGGACAGAATCACCAACTGGTAGTCCGAGTTAAGCCGTTCTAACGCCGGGAGCACGTCAGGAAACAGAGAGAGTGCATCCCACGCTCGCATGAAATCTTTTACCTCATCACCTGACGTTTGAATCCCGTTCAAGTTGAGCGTGTAAACGAATGCGCGGCGCACCGTTTCCAGATAGCCGCTATGCCCCAGCATCACAAGGGTGTCTTGATACTGTTCGATGCGTTGCCGCGCCCGCCACTGGTCCCAAAACCGATCCGGCGAAACGTCCGCCCCTTTCGCCTTCAGAAACTCCGCGAGGTAGGGTGTCAGACTCCCCCCAAGGTTCAGAATCGTGCCGAATAAATCAAATGTCAACGCTTTAATATCTGATTTTTCCATAAATCTCCTTCCATGACGAACCAATGCACTAATTAATTGAGGGTATTGGAAGTCCCTCCTACAAAACCGATACCGTAGGGGGCTGCCCTCCGAATCGCGGGGCTCTGACCGTCTACGCGTCACGTTGCCCATCCTATAAATCCTTGAATCCTGAATATCCTGATTCAGACGAGTGTGCACCAGTCCAATGAATCAATTACGTTTCACGCGTTGGGCAATTTTAGCACACAAATTGGCGATGAACAAGAGAAAAGAAAATGTTTGATTGACTGTCTAAGCTGACTATGCTATACTGTATTATTAGCATTATATCTAACCTGTTTTTAGGAGGAAACATTCGCTATGCAAATAGAGAAACGACTTGAAGAACTCGGAATTGAGTTGCCGCCGCCAGCGACACCGGCAGGGAATTATGTGACAACGGTTCAGACAGGGAATCTGATATTTACGTCAGGACATGGACCCGGTGGGGGTGAAGGGCCCCTTTATAAGGGGCAGGTGGGAACGGATCTGACAGTTAAGCAAGGGTATCAATCGGCACGGCAGGTTGGGTTGTGCCTCCTCAGCACGCTCAAAAATGCCCTCGGCGATCTGGATCGGATTAAGCGTATCGTGAAAGTCGTCGGTTTCGTTAATTCTGCGCCGACGTTCACCGAGCAGCCTTCGGTGGTCAACGGGGTATCGGATCTATTGGTGGATGTGTTCGGTGATAACGGTAGGCATACGCGATCGGCTGTTGGGATGGTGCAGCTACCCGGCAGTATCCCCGTTGAAGTGGAATTGGTTATCGAAATCGAGTCGTAATACGAGGGGCAAAATTCCGCACGATACTACATCCAAAATTACCCGCTTTCCGTTTGAATTACCTTCAAAACCTCGTCCCGTTTCTGCTCCATCACCCCTTTTGACGTTGCTTCAAGGTTGAGACGGATCAGGGGCTCGGTGTTGGATGGCCGGAGGTTGAGTCGCCATTTGTGATCCGATGTAGAGGGATTGTCAAAGCTAATCGAGAGGCCGTCCATCCATTCAACGGTCCCGCCTCTGCCAAAAACTTCAGCGATTTCTCCCATCTTGGCTTTCGGGTCTTCGGAGATGCGTGTGTTAATTTCGCCGGAGATAAAGTAGGTTGATTCCAACGGCTTGAGCAGATCTGATAACTTAGTGCGTTTCTTGGAGAGCATCTCCATAATGATGAGGGAAGGCAAGATACCGGAGTCCGCACAGAAGAAATCCCTGAAATAGTAATGCCCCGTCCCCTCAGTAGCGAAGAGCGCGTTCTCTTGGACCAACCGTTGCTTCATGAAAGCATGCCCCACCCGCTCCACTATGGCGAGCCCCCCCGCCTCAGTGATAAGATCTCGCACCACATGAGAACAGCGAGGAGCATACACCATTTTGGCACCGGGGTTGCTTTCCAAGAGGTATTGTCCAATGAGCGCGCTCATGAAGTCGCTGGAGACAAACTCACCACGATCATCAACCGCAAAGCAGCGATCGCCATCGCCATCGAATGCGAAGCCGATATCCGCACCTTCGGCGACGACCCGCCGCTGCAACTCCGCGCGATTTTCGGGTTGCAGCGGATCGAGACCGTGGTTGGGCAGATTGCCATCCGGCTCCAAATACATGCCGGTCAGCTTAACGGTGGGGAGGTGTGAGTAAATCCGTTTGAGAATGGGCCCGACCATGCCGTTGCCGGTGTCCGCTATGACCTTGAGCGGCATCAAGGCATCCACATCGATCAGGCTCAGAACCTTTTCGACAAAACCGTTAGCGAGCGAACATCGGTCGAAGTCCTGTGTCTTTTCGGTGATTTTTCCGAGGCGGATCGGTTGTGCAAAGGTGTCAGTTTCAATGATACGGCGTAGGTCTTGAATCCCTTCATCGGCACTCAAGATTTGGGGCATCCGCTTCACCATCTTGAAACCACTGTATTGCGGCGGATTGTGCGAGGCTGTTATCATAATTCCCGCTTGGTCGAGGGTGGCGCAGGCATAGTAGTATTGATCGGTGCTGACCATGCCGATGTTGAGCACATCCGCCCCACCATCCATGAGCCCTTGGGTTAGCGCATCGAACATCGGCGGACTGGAGAGACGCATATCCCGACCAACAACGACTTTATTCACCTTGAGCAGCGTAACAAAGGCGCGACCGACCGTGTAGGCAACCGCATCGTTCAACGCCTGAGGGTAAACGCCCCGAATATCATTCGCCTTGAAGATGTCCGGATCCACCTGCATTCTTTATACCTTTAACGACAACTATGATTAATATTAAGTGCTTCAAGTGTTACGGCCCTGGTCTGTCCGTTCCGAGGGCAGGCCCGCCTGTCCCGATAGAATCGGGGATGCAATCGGGGGCTCTTCCAAGCTTAACACGTTGCAAATACAAGGGCAATAAAAAAATGCTAATTTGATAAACCGATGAACCAACAAAGAAAGGATACCATGTCAGTAGAAATCGTTAAACCTCGAATCCGAGGCTTTATCTGCACGAATGCCCATCCAATCGGGTGTCGCCAAAATGTACAGAACCAAGTAAATCACATCAAAGAAAACTTTGCAACCAAACAGAGCGATCTTAATGTGCTGGTGGTCGGCGCATCAACCGGGTACGGGCTCGCCTCTCGGATCGCGCTCACTTGGGGTTACGCCGCGAAATCGATAGGGATTTTCTATGAACGTCCGGCATCAGGAAAACGGACCGCTACAGCGGGCTACTATAACTCCGCCGCCTTCCATCAACTATCAGCACAGGAGGGCATCTTCGCTGAAAGTATCAACGGCGATGCTTTTTCAGATGAAATCAAACGAGATACCGTCGATCGGATCAAACAGCGCATGGGGCAGATTGATGTGGTGGTTTACAGCATCGCGGCACCACGGCGAATTCATCCACGCACCGGCGCAGAGCATAATTCCGTGTTGAAGCCGATCGGTCAATCCTACACCAGCCAGACGATCGACTTGAATCGAGAGGTGGTCACCGATGTTACCCTTGAAGCAGCGTCCGATCAGGAGATTACCGACACCGTTGCCGTGATGGGGGGCGAAGATCTGGAATTTTGGGTGGACGCGCTGTTAGCCGAAGACCTGCTCGCCCAGGGGGCGACGGTGGTAACATACTCCTACATCGGCCCCGAACTCACATGGGCAATCTATCGTGACGGCACAATCGGCAAAGCGAAAGAGGATCTGGAAACTCGCGTCAACGCGCTGGATAAAACGCTCGCTGACAAACTTGGCGGGAGCGTCTACCTCTCTGTCAACAAAGCCATCGTTTCACAGGCATCAATGGCGATCCCCGTTGTCCCCCTTTACATGAGCATCCTCAACCAAATTATGGATGCAAAAGGAATTAACGAAGCCCCAATCGCGCAGATGGGACGGCTTTTCACCGAACACCTGGGCCCCGACCTCTCTCCAACGCTCGATGCCGAGGGCCGCATCCGACTCGATGACCGGGAACTCCGCGCCGATGTCGCCGCCGAAATTATAGAACGGTGGGGACAAATCAATACCGATAACTTCCGCGAGATCTCCAACTACGACGGTCTGCAGTGCAGCTTCCGCAACCTGTTCGGCTTTGATGTCGATGGTATCGATTATGACGAAGCGATAGAAATAGAGGTCAATTTTGGATTCTCCTGATGCCGCTGCCGGTCACGCTTCGTCTTTTTCTCGATCGACTTCCGAAAGGTGTCCTCTAGGTCCACCCCGGTCTGATTCGCCAAACAGATTAGCACAAACAGCACGTCCGCCATCTCTTCCGCGAGATCTACCGCTTTATCCGATTCCTTAAAGCTCTGATCTCCATATCGGCGCGCCATGATGCGAGCCAGCTCCCCAACCTCTTCCATCAGGATAGCAGTATTCGTCAACTCGGAAAAATAACGGACCCCAACTGTTTTAATCCATTCATCGACCAGTTTCTGACAGTTTTCAAGTGTATATTCCATTCCCTCACCCCATATAGTAGTAGGCATACGGAGCCCCGATAGATCGGGATTCAAAGCAACGTGCCTACTATAATTCTACTAATAAACCCGTTACGTATTACGCATTATTCCTCACGTTTCACGATTAAGCATAACACGCAGAGGTTGGGGTGTCAACAGCTTTTCCAACTTGACAGGTGTAACAAACATACACTATACTCACCTGCTTGGAGGCTACTATCTATGCACAAAGAACTATTTGACCAACTCGTTCAAGTTGTCGCTACCCTACGCGGCGAAAACGGCTGCCCATGGGACAAGGCACAGACCCACGAAACCTTGAAGGCAGACCTCATCGAGGAAACCTACGAAGTGATTGAAGCAATCGACGCAAAAACGCCCGATAAGCTACAGGAAGAACTCGGCGATCTGCTTCAGCAAGTCATGCTCAACGCACAGATTGCAAAGGATCAAGGCGATTTCAGCATCAATGAAGTCCTACGTTCAATAACGGATAAACTCATCCGCCGACACCCGCACGTCTTTGGAGATGTCGATGCAAAGGATGCGGAGACGGTGCTTCAGAATTGGGAAGCGATTAAGCGAAGTGAGGCAGGCTATGAAGATCGGAAATCCGTCCTTGATGGGGTGCCAGAAGCCCTACCGAGCCTGTTGAGAGCGCAAAAAATTCAGAACAGAGCCGCCCGCGTCGGGTTTGATTGGGACACTGTCGCCGATGTCCTTCCGAAGCTAGAGGAAGAAATCGAGGAGATTCAAGCGAGCGTGAAGCAGGGGGATACGGCGGAGATCGAGATGGAGATTGGAGATCTCCTGTTTTCCGTGGTGAACCTATGTCGTTTTTTGGATATGCAGGCAGAGGAGGCGTTGCGCCAAGCAGTTCGCAAGTTTACCAACCGCTTCCAAAAAATGGAGGAGACCCTTGAACAACGCGGTAAAACGTTCAAAGACTACGATTTAGCAGGTTTAGATCTTATCTGGGAAGAAGCAAAACAGAAGGAGAAATAAGAGTATGGCACGTAAACGAGTTTTAATTACCGGTGCAGCAGGATTCATCGGCAGCTATATTCGTCAAAATTACGGTAATCGGTACACCATGCGACTAGCAGACATCGCCGAAATCGAACATCCACAAGGGCATGAAGTTATGAAGGCAGACATCGCTGACCTTGACCAGATGCAGCGGGCCTGCGAGGGGATGGATACAGTTGTCCACCTCGCCGCGGATCGCAGTCCAATGGCGGACTTCTACGAAACCCTGCTGTCACTGAACATCATCGGCACCTATAACGTTTTTCAAGCGGCAAAAGACCAAGGCTGTGAGCGCGTCGTCTTTGCCAGCAGCATCAACGCGATGTTAGCCTATCCGCCGGACCGTTCTGTCACTTGGGATATGCCGGTGAACCCACCCAATGTCTACGGCGTAACCAAATGCTTCGGAGAGGCGTTGGGACGCTGTTTCGCACACGCCGGGCTGTCCTCAATCGCAATCCGAATCGGCGGCATTAAGCGAGACGGTGAACCAAACCGAAATCAAGGCGACCTAACAGAGGGCTGGATCAGCCAACGAGATCTGGCACAACTGATCGGACGGTGTATTGATGTTGAAGGGATTGACTTTGCAGTTGTGCACGGGCAGAGCCGCCATAAAAACCCACGACTCGACATCTCGCACACCTGCGAAATCCTCGGCTACAAACCACAGGATGGCACAATCTAAAGTAGTAGGTATACTCCGTCGTGCCGTAACCTGTAGTGATCTGTAGGTTGAGTTTCCATACTCGACGATCGGTTGATTCAGAGTTCATTTATCCACTGGTTCATAGACCTCTTAAACCAATGAACCAATGAACCCACGAACAAACTACTTTCGCTTGCCCGAGCATCTACATCAACGGCGATGTCCTCAACAAGGTAGGCAGTTACGCTTCCTCCTGCCGTTTTAAACGAATCGACCCATTCGCACTCCGCAACTTGACAACCGCCTCGCCACCTTCGCCAATTTCGCCCTTGAGCCGATTTCTGATCTTCCCAACAACGGGGATGGGGAAATCGGAATGCACACGCCCCCTCCGCGCTTCAGCATCGAGCTGTCCGGCAAAATCTGCGGGAAGCGTTAAAATGATGGAACCGTTCGTTGTCAATGCAGTCACAGGGGCAACGCCACGGTGCACCTCTATCGCTATGGAGCCATTGGTTGTCGAAAACGCCGCGTCGTTGCTGAGCATATCGATTTTGGCTCTAATAGATCCGTTAGTGGAGCGTGCACGAATTGGACCCGTTTCACCCTCCAATGTTATGACATCATTAACAGTCGTCGCATCAATCGCTCCATTGATTCCATTTATTCTGATCTCACCGTTGACAGTGCGGAGATTCACATCAACCTCCCGCGGTGTCTCAATTGCATAACGCACAGCGAGATTGACACCTTTGGAGGGCGGTGGGTGTTCGGTGAAGATCCGAAGTTCATCCCCAATCTGCTCCGCGTAGACTTCGACTTCTTGAGCAAATTCCGCTGCGGCAGCCCTTCTCCCACGAATCTCCTTCCACGCACGGACAGTGACTTTATCCCGATCTGAACCTTCGAGCGTGATCCGCCCGTTGGCGGTTTGTGCATCAATTTTGGTGATGCCGGTGCCCTCAAACACGTCCAGTTGCCGTTTGACGCTCCGTTTTTCATGGTCTTCATCGGCGATGTCAGCAATATCGGAGACGGAATCAATGGCATCAGAGACAGACGACCTCACCTGACCAACCACCACGTTGGCAATTTTTTTGACATCTGCCCCTTGCACCGATTTAATTGCCTTATTCACATCACTCTCAATCTCTCGTCCAACCTCCTGAAAGATTTCCGTTGCCACTTGCAGGAGGTCCTTCCTCCCTTTGGGGTTTCCATCTTCAGGATTAGTTTCTTCATCTGGTGCCGTGGCTTCATCGAGGGCGCGTAACAGCATCTCCGCCTCCTCCGCGCTGATTTTCCCCTCTGAAAGCATTTTAAGGATTGCAAGTCTTTCTTGGTTCATCGGTATATCCTCCGTCATTAATACTTTTTCTTTTTAGCGTCTTTGCGTTTAATTTTGATGAGATTCGCGGATTCTTAATCACGTTTCACGCATCACGTTTTCGTGGGTATCTTCCGAAACCCCGATCGTTATTTCCCCCGTAATTGATTGATCAACTCAGTCGCCTCCGCTGCGGAGATTTCCCCTGCATTGAGTTGCTTGAGGATAGCACGGCGTTCCTCTGCCATCTCACTCGAAGCAGGCGATTCTACTTCAACCTCATACCCAAGCTCCTTGATCACATCGTTCAACCGGCTACGAACAGTCGGATAGGAGATCTCCAGCTCACGCTCCATCTCCTTGATATTTCCCCGATTCTTGACGAAGATTTCAATGAAATCCAAGCTCTGTTGTGGCAATCGACAGAAGCGGCAGGTTGAATACTCACTTTCAATCCTGGTGTGACATGAACGACAGTGTAAACCCGTTATTGTCAGTTCACCGCCGCATGTTGGACACGTTTCTAATACTTTTCGCAAATTTATCTCACTCCTTCATAGTTTGATTTTCCAGACCGGCACGAAAAATATAACATACTATTATCAATATGTCAATATATTTTTTCAAAATAGGGCGAAAATCATCACATTCTATTAACAAATAGAAAACAATCGATAAAATATGTAATATTGGTGAAGGAAAGCTTTTCAGCGACCGTGCCCTTTCACCACGATTTTGATACAGTTTCGCGTGGAATTTGTCGAAAATATGTGAGGGGTGCTCATAATAATTGGAGGGGAGGGGGTGGGTTGCGGTTAAAACGCGGTCAAATCCAGCTATACACCGCAGAACGTAGCACAAGGCTCATGATGGGCCAAAAGGACCCCATCAACGCCTCACCGAGCACCAAGCCAACAAAGAAAGGCATCCCACGACGATACGCCTTGATACCGCCATGCTTGAGTATGACCCATTTAGCAATCATCCCAAACAGCAGGGGGAACCAAACGAGGTTCATCGTGCCAGGGGCGACACCGACGACATAGCCGGCAGGGTGAAGCGGACACCAGACGAATCGGGCGCGTAGAAACATAATGCCGAGGTTCATGACAAAGCCTAATCCGAGAACTGCCATTGCCAACCAATCCGTTGGCTTGGGATTAATTAGCCAAGAGGACAGGAAATTGTATGCCTCCGCCCCACCTGAGTGAATCTGCTCTGATCCTGCTGCAACGCCTTCCTTGTAAATTGTGTAGGGGTAGAGGATGAGGCTCGATTCAATCCCCACGATGCTGGCAATGACCAACACGATGAGCATTGTGCGGTTTCTGATGCCGGTGCGTTCAGCGAGTTTGAAGGCTTCCATCTGATCGGGCATCGGGTGCGTCCGAAACGATGCGTAACTCGCGCCGCTCAACCAATTCAGCAGGGAGAGCATCGTCAGGTTCCCCGCCCGGAGACGGCGTGTGCCGAACATGGAAATTGTTAGGTATTGTGGCGTGACATAGCCGACTGCCTGAATGGGAGGTCCCAGCTCCGCTCGCATGCGCGTCAATCCAACGACAATTAGCAGATAGATGGAAATGAAAATTATACACCCCCAGATCGACATGCCGCTTTTTACACAGAAGCCCATAAACACCAAAAGGCAAAGACACAATGTAATGACTGTTGTGCGGTAAGAGAGTGGCTCGTCTGCTTCATCCTCGCGGTCTGGATGAAAAACGCGAGAGATAACTTGCGAGAAATGCTTCCTGCCGCTCCAGCATGTGACAAGAAGCAGGGCAAAAAGTGCGCCGGTGCCTTGCTCACCGAAGAAAGGATACCCCGGCAGGTGCATGATACCCATCATGCTCCCATACAACAGTTGCATCTTGCCCATTAAGTAGAAAAACGCGCAGGAGAAGGAGAGGTCTAAGGGAAGTATAAAACCGAGACCGATCATGTAGGGGTGAAGCCGCAACGGCATGCTCCCGAGTGCATTCCACGGCTTCTGCGTAAAGTAGATGTTGAGGTCGTATTGCTTGACAGGAATCGAGGGCAGTGCGGGGAAGAAATACTGAAGCCCGTTGAGCAAATTGATTCCCGCGGCAATCCCAAACCCCATCCAGAGCAGACGGTTTCTGAAGATTGCTCCGTCGTCCGCGGTGATTTCGAGCGGGATTTGGATCACAGGATACGCCAGCTTTTCGTGTGTCACCCACTGCCTCCTGATAAGGGAGGTCAAACAGAGAAAAGTCAGCATCAATGAGAAGATGACAACCGACCACGATAGGATGGGCGTGATCCAGTATCGAAAGTAACCATCTCTGAAGAAATTGACCTCCCCCTCGAAGAAGTCAGTGACCGCTCTCGGATCTGAAACTACGAGCCACGGGGGCAGGTGGCGAAATAGCAGTGCTTCCCAATCGTTTTCAGGGGTTGCAAAACGGAAGACATAGGGAATCAGTCCCATCAAGCGAGGCATACAGTCATGCCCAGAAAAGGCACTCCCCACAGCGAGCATCCCATAGATAACGAGCAGGTCTTGCCGACTGAGTGCGGCACTTGGGGTAATCTGACGGACAACGATGTTCAGGCCCGTGATCGCCAATAGGGCAAACATGACGTTGACTGACAGCGTAACAATCGTCAGGTGCGCGGTATGCCACAACATCTCGACATAGGCAATCCAATAGCTGTTGGCAATAATCAACACTACACCAATCAACACCGCACGCTTGCTGATTTTGGTAGGGGGTTGTGTTCTGAGCATCTTATTTGAGGATAACCATTTTGCGACTCATAGAAAACGCCCCTGCCTGGATCTGATAGAAATATAAGCCGCTCGCAAGCGGCTCACCATACATATCTTCTCCGTTCCAGTAAGCCGCCCTATCGGGAGTGGTGTATGTCCCAACGTGCTGATAGCCGAGATCTAATTGACGGATACGCTCACCCTGTGTATCGTAAATTGAGATAACCACTTCTGAATCGGTAGAGAGCTGATATGGAATCCATGTTTCTGGGTTAAACGGGTTTGGATAGTTTTGCAACAACATCGGTTTCTCAGGGAATAGCCTTGCCATCGACACGCGCTCATCGACCATGTTCATCGGAATTGCCCTTGTCAGCGAATCCGCCAGGTGTAGGTCAACGATCTGGATGGGGGATTGTAAGGAGGAAGGCTGCGTCTTTTTGACGTGAAAAACAAGCGTTGCCAGTGAACCCTCCGCTGTCATACCCTCTAGTGTTCCTTGACGAGTCTGCATCAGCTGCAGTTGTGTCCCTTGCTGAGAGATATGCCAATAGCTTTGGGGCAGCGCGGCGGCTAAGACTGGGCTTGGCGACGCAGTGAGGAGTTCTAACACCGCTGGATCATACTGGATTGAAAAATGGTAGCCGTAAAGGTCAGTAATCGCTGTGGTGTGGATTGAGACGGTCAATTGGCGTGTATCCGTCACACTTGGGGTCATCAGAAGGCGCAACTCTCCTTCGGGTGACACCGACCGAAGTTGCCCAAAGTCTGCGGTTGGCGTGGCGTTAATCAATTTTTCGCCGAAATGTTGACCGACAAGCACGAGATCAAAAATGTCCACCTTGCCATCTTGGTTGACATCATAGGGGGGGAATTGACCCGCACCGTCTCCTTCTTCGATTGTTAGGGTCAATGTGTAGGTAAAATTCGGCTCACTTCTCCCGAAATGTTTAATCTCGGCATAGTAAGTTCCGTCCACAGGAATTTCAAATCCTTCTAGCATTGAATCAGGACCTTCTACAAAGAGCTGAACTTCCGCTAAACGCTGCAAATCGCTATTATACAGGGTCAAAACTAACTCAAAAAACGGATGGGCGAGTTGCCCGCCCGCCGCTAACGTAATGGTGTGTCCCGCTGTGGCAGTAAACTGAAACGCATCGGCATCCCCGGCAAAACTGATGGCTCCCTCGACAGGAACATCTACTGTTAAGGGGGTCGGCACCCCATTTAGGTCGTCGTGGTCATCTTCGGGGAGCTCACCTTCAGATAACGTCAGTGTATAGGTATAAGTGGAATCGGGCGCGCCTCCCACGAAACCGGTAACCTCAGCACAATACATGCCATCGGCGGGGATGAGAAATCCATCAATTCCCAGCTCCGAGCTATTGGGATCGCCCGCAATAGATACTAACGTTTCTCCGAACTCATCCACAAGCCTAAGTTGCGTCGCTGTGAATATGACTCCTTGTGTAGGATTTTCCACATCAACGCGCAGGGCAATGACAGTGCCCTCTGATGCTTTAAATAGGAAACCGTCCGAGTCATGAGGCTCTTGAGATGCAGGGTCGCCGGCAGTAATGGCCCCGGTTATAGGTGTGTCGAAGGTCAATGGCGTTTCCTCGCCACTACCGCACGCTGCATGGTCATCGGTCTGCTCACCAATCGACAGCGTGTAAGCGTAGTTCAGACCGCCGAAGGGAGCGTTAAGGTTAGGGGGTGCAACGTTGCTGACAGCGATCAGGTAGGTTCCATCGGTTGGTAACTCGACATCCACACGGGAATCAATACCACGTGGATTTAACAATTCAGGCGTCGGATCCCGAGCGGTGGTCGGAAAGAGGTCATCATTTTTAGCGAAGAGCTCACCATCCGGCGTATAGACAACGAGTAGAGAGTCGAGGTCGGATCTCTTAGTTATAACAGTGATGTCAATATGCTGCCCTTTCTCACCTTCAAATGCAAAGAAATCTGTATCTCCACTGAAGTCGATGAAACTCTCTATCGTGTCACCGATCGCTGCAGGGGTCGCCGTGTCAGGCGTATCGCCGTGGCTGTCAATGATGAGTGCTAGCTGATAATCGTTGGTCGCACCGTTGATGCCAGAAACTGCAACGAGATAATCGCCCGGCACTAATTCAAGCGATGTGACATCCTTCGTCTCGAAGGTAACGAGCTCGATACTATTAGGTCCAGTCAATGTAAACATCAACTCGCCGTAGATAGGTTGAAAATCAATTCCCACCCCAACTTGCATCGTCTCATCTAAACGAAATTGATAGTAATCATCATTATCTGCCGTATGAACCGACAACTTCTCGTTGACGAAGGGGAGTTCGATCGCAGCTGCGGCCTCCGCTGTATCGTTCTCCTCAAAGGCATCCGATGCCAACTTGGGCGGCGTAAAGAATCCACGGTTCTCCATAATGCCCAAAATGAGGTCAAAATTTACGTCGCCGTTCAGTTCTTGATCCGCGATAAAAATTGCTGATGCCCCATCGGCAAATTCTGCGTTGGGCGAGAGGAAGAAATGGCTCTCAACAATCAAGCGGATCGACGCATCGCGCCCAATCGCTTCAAAAATTTCCCATAGTGCTGCAGACCAAATCTCCCCATCGGCGTGTGGTTCACCTACAATGTCTTCGGGATAGCGTTTGTTACCATTTACGGGACGAGTGAACACTTCAGGGTCATCTGAGCCTGCCCAGTCAAAAACGATCAGGTCACCAAAACCGTCGCTGACAGCACTGAAGAAACTGGCTGATAGAAAATCGCTAAACCCTTCGTGTATCGCGCCACCTTCACTTTTGTATATGTTAGGGACCTGTCGATCAAGGATAGCGTGGCCATATTCGTGGATGATCACTTCAGCATCTTCAGCATTATCAACACCGCCATCTCCGAAATTAATCGAGCCTTCCTCATCGTCGTAGAAAGCGTTCTTTGTCCTACCAAAGTGTACATTTGCAAGAATCTGCCAATCGTCTATGAAATCGAAGCCGAGTCCTTTCAGATAACGCCCAACGGCATCAACGTGATAATAGACCATCACCTCCTCAAATCGGGGGTCATCTCGGAGGTAGTTGAACTCCAGCGTCGGCTCGTTGGCACGATTTTCGGTCAGTCGCGTGCTCACGTAGGGCCCATCAAGAAAACCATTCCCGCCCAACTCAGGTAGAATCACGTCCGTGTATGCTTCTTCTGGTATAGCGTCGGCGGCATCGTCCTGGTCCATGAGCGTGGAATCCTTAAGGGCAACAATGGGATTCGGGTTAAAGACGCGTCCCCGTCCGTCAGCAAACCTGATCAGGTTTCGTCGATGCAACGGTTCGCCGGTGGTGGCATCAATGATATACTCCCAACTTGCGACCGGCTGACGGGAGTGTACAATTGCGCGGTAAGCGAGACGATACGCATTCGCATAGTCGCCTATCTGCCCCGCATCACGATTCGGGAAAATGACCAAGTTGGCCCGCGGCGGCTTGCGCGCATCGAATGCACCGGATTCGGTAATGGCGATACGGATCGCCTGTTCCGGGGAGAGCGATGCCGCTGTGCTGATGTTAATCTGTGGGAAATAGTTGTTGTGGATGACTCGTATCTGTCCAGAGCGGTTGGTATGGAGGGAGATTGCCGCACCGTAAACTTCGATACCGTTGTAGTATTGATGGAATCGAACATGTCTACCCGTTAAGCTGCTTTGGATGTCCGTGAGACGCAGCTCGATGCTCGGATCGGTCATCGCAAAAAGGTCACAGTAGTCATTAAGGCATTGACGCGTTGATGTTTCCAGCGTTCCTATTGGGGGAGGCAGTGTTAAATTGTAGAGGCTGCGGACTGTTCCCCGGCCCCGATGCCATCGTGCACGGACAGGGGTTTCTGAATCGGATTTGATCCGCTGTAATGCCGCGCCTGCTCTCAGTTGAATCTGCTGTCTTACTTCCCTTTCGGCATATACCGAAGATGGAAGACATATTAGGATTGTATAGAGTGCGAGCACAATAGATGTAGAAGTAATCCACTTATTCATGAAAGATGTTCCTGTCGATTTGAAAACTGTCTTTTAAGCAAAAATGGGAGCATGGAGCTAAGATCCTGTCTGCTAGCTCGACGCTCCCATTTAGGAATCGAATTGTGGTATCAACACGGATAGCGAACCGAAGTCCGTCTTACGTCCGCTCCTCCAAAACCCTGTTAAAAGGTCTTATGGACAATGCCCTGCCCTTATGGGGGCAGGGTTGATAGGTTTCGAGGGCCGTTCAACCTAAGTTACCTTAGGCAAAAGGACCTACTTCAAAATCAGCATCTTCCGTGTTGCCGAGAAATCAGCGGTTTGCAAACTGTAGAAGTAGACCCCTGAGGCGACCTGTTCACCCATATTGTTACGACCATCCCAGTATGCCGCTGTGGAGCGGGTCATATAGAACCCTTGTGACTTGAAACCGAGATCCAGCGTCCGCACAATACTACCGGACCTGTCGTAAATCTGGAGAGCGACATCTGCCGATTTCTCAAGCTGGTATGGAATCCATGTTTCTGGGTTGAACGGATTGGGGAAGTTCTGTCCCAAGATGGTATCTTCTGGATGGACATCGCCGACAGTCAGCGGTAGGCTCAGGTAAGCTTTCCGAAGATCTTCAATCCCGACCTTATGTGTGAAGGGACCCGAGACGATATTCCCCCACTCATCTATCAGGGTAACCTCTAACGTATCACCAGCCTCAATCACGCTCTTCCGCGTAAGGTCTGCCCAGACTGCGTTGAACTCCTTGTGGTCGCTGGAAACGAGCCTTGTTGCAGCTTCACCAGTGCGGTGATTTTTCGCAACAACCGTGTAGGATACGCCCACCTCAGTTTCTAGCAGATCGCCACTGACGACAAATGCCCATGCCGTACTCGGAAGTTGGACCCCCGGTGCAGCCGGTGCTTCTTTCGACATGTTGCTCCACGCTGTTCCCTCAAAGGTGACCATGCCGCCGCCAGGGACGTTGACAATATAACCCTTACCACCCTCAATCGGGAAGCCATCGCCCTCTTGGTCTGTGGTGAACCCGACAAATTGCTGCATCGCCGTGTCAAGCTGAATCACAACGGTCGCGCCAATCATTTCAGCAAACATGCTCGCCGTGTAAGGTTCCGATGGCATCAGTGGCAAGGAGATCATGTTCAACCCGGCTGCCAACTCCATCTCGAACATCATCATACCCTCTATGGGCATTTTAGGTTCCTCGGGCACTTCAGGCTCTTCGGGCACTTCAGGTTCTGTGGGTGGCATCTCTCCAACTGGTGCAACAGTCACGCTTGCGACAGGCTCTGTCCAACCAAACGCAGCCCCTACATCAGCAGTGCCGGCAATACCGGGGTGAGCTGCAATAACGTCCGCAGTTGGTGCACGTTCACCACCTTCAAATGGGGGGCCTGGAACATGCGTTGCCAACTCGTTATTTTCTTCCGTACCCGCGTCATAGGCCATTAAATCCATTGTAAACGAGCGCGGGTTACCAGCCTCGTCAAAGAGTGGCAAACCATTCGCTAAAACAATGCCATCGTTGGTTTCCACAAGCATCGCCGCCAATGAGAGATACCCGGTGCTAGCACTAGCGGAGACCATCGCTGAAACGGACCCACCGGGAAGCACTACCCCATCAGGGGGAGCAGGAAATACAACGATACCGCCTACTGCGTCTGACTCACCAGCCAATTCAGCGAGCGGACCATTGTTGCCAGTTTCCGCCAATACGCCGAGTTGCATGCTTGCTGCCTCACCTGATGCACCAATTGAAAATCCATGACCATGTGTCACAAAAATCGGCGGTGAAAAAATCTGACCCCCTTGGGTGGGAACCCCTACAGTGAGGTTTGTTAGCATTACTGTAAATTCAATCCCCTCGGGCATTATTGGCATTGCAGGCTCCGCCGGCACCACTGGCACTTCAGGTTCTGTGGGTGGCATCTCCCCAACCGGTGCAACAGTCACACTTGCGACAGGCTCTGTCCAACCAAACGCAGCCCCTACATCAGCAGTGCCGGCAATACCGGGGTGAGCTGCAATAACGTCCGCAGTTGGTGCACGTTCACCGCCTTCAAATGGGGGGCCTGGAACATGCGTTGCCAACTCGTTATTTTCTTCCGTACCCGCGTCATAGGCCATTAGATCCATTGTAAACGAGCGCGGGTTACCAGCCTCGTCAAAGAGTGGCAAACTATTCGCTAAAACAATGCCATCGTTAGTTTCCACAAGCATCGCCGCCAATGAGAGATACCCGGTGCTAGCACTAGCGGAGACCATCTCTGAAACGGACCCACCGGGAAGCACTACCCCATCAGGGGGAGCAGGAAACGCAACGACACCGCCTACTGCGTCTGATCCACCAGCCAATTCAGCGAGCGGACCATTGTTGCCAGTTTCCGCCAATACGCCGAGTTGCATGCTGGCTGCCTCACCTGGTGCACCAATTGAAAACCCATGACCATGTGTCACAAAAATCGGCGGTGAAAAAATCTGACCCCCTTGGGTGGGAACCCCTACAGTGAGGTTTGTTAGCGTTACCGTAAATTCAATCCCCTCGGGCATTTCAGGCATTGCAGGCTCCGTCGGCATCACTGGCTCCGTCGGCATTTCCGGCGCAGGTCCGGTAACCATGCTGCCCTGGACTGTCACATCTATTGCAGTCGCCGTTGGGTCAGAAACGATGGCTTCTAGTCCAAGTGCAGAGTCCTTGGCTTCGACGACTGTAAAGGTGACTGTGGCAAGCGTGCCATCCCCATCTGCCGTAGCACCAAGGGCGGTTGCAGCGAGCTTGGCACTCGTATCGGTGACAACCGCGGGCACGACAAACGCACCGGCGGGCAAATAATCCCCATTTGAGCTGATGGCATACGAGAGGGCAGTTGAATCAAATGCAACGGTTATCTCATAGCCAGCCACATTCATTCCGCCTGTGATATTGATATTAACGGTCAGTTGTTCTCCAGCGGTTGGAGACTCTATCGTAGCCGGTTCTATTGAGACCGTTTGACCGTAAACCCCGTGAACTGCAATTAACATAAATGCAGCTAAAATGACAAAAAACGTTTTTGGATTGGCAATCTGACATTTCATCAGGTAATTCCTTTCATCCTTGTGGAGGTTAATTTTTCAGTTGTATTGTATCTTGCCAACATGGCAGAATCATTCTCTATCTATCATTCATTGTTGAATTTTTTCAGAGAACGGGAGTTATTATAAGCAATTTTCTAGATTTAGGCAAGGTTTTTTTCTGAAAAGTAGAGCTATCAGGCAATAATCACAGAAAAAATGAGGTTCATGTAACAAGAAAGTGTAAGCCGTTCAACCCAACTTACGCGCTGTTGCTCGTTTAGCAGTGCTTCCTCGAACATCTGACACGTGTCACGTCTTCCGTCATCCGACCGATCAACGTCCGGTTCATCCTATCGCGAATCTCCTCAATCCTTTCAGGAGTCCATTCGTAGAACCCCTCTCCCGATTTGACACCGAGTTTGTCGCCCTCAACCATTTCGCGGAGGAGCGGGTTAATCTCCGATGAACTGTTGAGATCTTTGTAGAGCTCCTCAAACGCTGCAAGGACGAGATCCCATCCCGCCAACTCAAACACCTGAAACGGTCCGGCGATGCTCAAACGACGCCCGAAGCTATTGCGGACCACCAGATCGACATCCTCCGCGGTGGCGATGCCGCGCTCAACGATTGAGAACGCTTCGCGGATGAGGGCAGCTTGCAAGCGAGGGCCCACAAAGCCGGGGACTTCCTTCTGGATAATTGCTGGCGTTTTCCCGATTTTCACCATCAGATTATACGCCACCTGCAACGTCTCATCCGACGTTTTTGGACTGCGAATCAGTTCAACGAGGGGGATGAGATAGGGCGGATTGAAATAGTGGGTGTTCAAAATTTTATCTTGACGCTGGGTAAATGCGCCGATTTGCGAAGGCATCTGTGCCGTTGTGTTACTTGCTAGAATGGTGTGCGGCGGACAGATCTGATCCAGTTGGCGGAAGACCTCCTGCTTGAGGGGCAGATTTTCGATCACCGCTTCAATGACGAAATCCGCTTCTCCCCCAACGGTTTCAAGCTGGTCAGACCCATGAATCCGATGGAGCGTTTCATCGATCTGATCCGGTCTAGCGAGGTCGTTTTCCACAAACACCCGAAGGTTGTCTCGTATCCGCTCCATTCCGGTTTGGACCTGTGCTTTGCTCACATCGTGCAGGTGGACTTGATAGCCGGCAAACGCAAATTCTTGGGCGATCCCATGTCCCATCAAACCTGCCCCGATGATAGCGATTTGTTGAATATCGTCAAGTGTCATACGATTCCTTTCTAATGTCATCCAAAGGTGGTTAGATACCCCACCGCTTCCGCATCTCCTCCATCGGCACCGTTTCACCCTTCGTCCAAGCATAATGTGCGATCGGGTCTTCCCCGATCCAACGTTCGTCCACTGGCTCATCAGCGCGTTGATAGCGTGTGTCGGTGCTGAGACGAAAGCGATGGGTCGTGTTGTCCAGCGACCCGTGCATGGTGAACATACTGAAGATTAGCACATCCCCCATTTCAAACGAACTCGTCTGCCACTGCCCGCCGTAGCGATCAGCCAATTCGATCGGGTCATACGAGAACGAACCGGTCACATGGTCACGATCGACATCCATCTTGCCATAAGTCTCCCTGAGAACCTCAAAACGGTGGGAGCCGACGAGAATCACCAATGGGCCCATGTCGAGCGGCACATCGCCGAGCGGTGTCCAGCAGGTGACAAGCCGTTGTGTACCACGTCCCATGTAGACGATATCGTAGTGCGCGCCGGTGAAACCTCCTGGACCGACCACGCGCAACCATTTATAATCGTATGTGATTATAGGTGCATCGTAGAAGCCTTCGCAAAAGTCCATGATCTCCGCAGATTCGACCAGATTCAGAAAGGGGGGCTGATGGGTAACAGCTTTATTTCCACCCAAAAACATGCCGCGTTTTCCCTCTGCCGGTACACCCGCTAAAAGCGGGTACGCGCGATCGAGTTGCTCATTTTCGTCCAGCTTTTCGAGGAGGAATCGGCGGGTTGCTTTGACCTTCTCCGGGTCGTGCAAGCCGCGGATTAATAGATAGCCATCCTCTTTTAGCCGGGCTTGAAGTGCCTCGCGATCGCCGAGTAGGTCGTTGGCTTCACGCAACCAACCGAGGTACTTCCCGCCCAATTCCATCTTTTTTTGGTTCATCGTGAGAATCATCTCATACCTCCGTTTCTCTCCGTTCCAAAATCTCGTTCCAAGGTTCAACAAAACAGCGGCCCCCCCACTCCTGATACAGGTTACTCAGTTCCTGAACCTGCTCTGGAAACTGTCCAGAAAGGTCGTTGCGCTCGGTGCGGTCGGTCTCCATGTCATAAAGCTCCCAAGCCCCCGGATACTTACACACTAGTTTCCATTTTCCCTTTCGCACCGCTGCATTGCCCTCATGCTCCCACACAAGTGCCTCCTTGTCATTCTCTTTTCCGTCAAAGATAGGCGTGAGGCTGGTTCCCTCCAAGGGAAAGATTGGAGCCCCATTATGCTCGTCAGGATAAGTTGCCCCAGAGATCTCAAGGCAGGTAGCCATGATGTCGGGCAGTTGACCCGGTTGATGCCGCAGTGCTCCCGCTGCTTGAATCCGATCGGGCCAATGCACGATGAGTGGGGTCGCAATGCCACCCTCATGTACCCAGTGCTTGTATTCGCGGAAAGGGGTGTTGGAAAGGTTCGCCCAAGGAACCCCGTAGCTCTGATAGGTGGTCTCAGGGCCCGGCATGAGGCTCGGATCGTTGCCTCGATATACCGGTTGCCCGTCGTGGGTGGTTTCGGTCTCGATTAAGCCGTCCTTCCCGACACGATTCGCAGGTCCCTGAAGCTCCTCAGCACACCCACCGTTATCGGCTAAGAAAAGAATCAGCGTGTTTTCCAGTTGATCGGTTTCCTCCAACGCTGTCAAGATCCGACCAATCCCCTGGTCCATGCGATCAATTTGAGCGGCGTAGACCTCCATGCGTCGCTGGTTCCATTCTTTGTGCTCGGTTTCCTCCCAAGGCGGCTGCGTCGAGTCGCGCTCGGTCAACGTCCAGCTTTCATCAAGGATGCCCATCTCCCGCATCCGCAGCAGGCGTTCCAGGCGGAGTCGATCCCACCCCGCTGCAAAACGGCCCTCGTATCGCCCGATGTCTTCGTCATGGGCGTGGAGGGGCCAATGGGGCGAGGTATAGGCAACATAGGTAAAGAACGGTTGATCGGGGGTGTCCTTGGCATCATCTCGGATAAACGTAGATGCCTCATCGCTGATCGCATCGGTTAGAAAAAAGCCTTCGGGGATTTCGTCGTGTGGAATATGTTCGTTATCGCGGGTCAGCGTGTTCGGCTTCCAATAGTTGGCAGCCCCTGTGATAATCCCAAAAAAGCGATCAAAACCGCGCTGAAGGGGCCAACTGTGTTTTGGTCCGGTCGGATCGGCATGTCGGGAGATGTGCCACTTGCCGCTCATGTAGGTTCGATATCCCGCGGGTTTGAGGGCTTCAGCGATGGTGACACAGCGGTTATTCAGATCTCCGCGATACCCCTCCAAACCATCGTCCGACATCATGTGTCCAACCCCGGTTTGATGCGGGTGGAGTCCGGTCAGCATCGAGGCACGCGAAGGACAACAACGGGCAGTATTATAGAACTGTGTGAATCGCAATCCACCGCTAGCCAACCGATCCAGATTTGAGCTGTGGATCTCCCCGCCGTAACAGCCGAGGTCTGAATAGCCCATGTCATCGTTCAAGATTAGAAGTATATTCGGCTTTTTGTTTTCACTCATATTTTTCCTCATTAGGATGATTATAGGTCTTGAGCGCCACGGATTATATCCTTCACGCCTCACACTTAGCACGTAGGATTGTCTCCCCGCAGGCGGGACAGGCCCGTTCCGCTAATAACCCCATGAATAAATTGTATTCACCTTTCATGTTTAGTTTATCAAAGGTTCGCGCGAGGATCAAGCGAATTCTTATCGGGAATCACAACACGCCCGGATGAGATCGGGTCTACAAATTCCTGCTCAATCTGGAGCGTGGTTAGTTTCTAATTGAGGCGCAAAGCACTTGACGCTAATCCAATCTTGTGGTAAACTCGACATCTGAATTGCAATAGCATCACCAACTTGATTGAACACTAATACGCCATAATCCGTAAAAAATCCGATGCTCCCACTTGACCTTCTCCGTTATCGAATTCAAGAAGACGAAATTCACGATCGCTACGTGAACCCGGAGAGCAAAAATTCGGAATTTACACACGCTCGTGTCACAGGTTGGGAACCTGTGCTACCATTGGATTACAATGAAAGAATCTGAAAAATGGCTTTTACTGTAGAGGATTATCGTGATTTGGTGCACTTGTTATCTGAGCATCCAGAATGGTGCTCGGAGTTACGGCAGCTGCTACTCCCTGATGAATTGCTAACCTTACCAGAGATTGTCAGAGCATTAGCAGAAGCGCAGCAACGTGCCGAAGAACGACTCGCTAACGTCGAAGAACGGTTATCTCGGATCGAAACCGCAATACAACACTTGACTGAACAGGTAGCAGGACTGACTCGAGAGGTAACAGCACTGACCGAGAACCAACGACAAACAGATAACACAGTTAGTAAGCTAAAGGGCGACATGCTAGAGTTGACCTACCGTAACAAAATCTATGGGTACTTTGGACATCTCATGCGCCGGCTGAAGGTTGTCGATCTGTCCACGATAGACGGAGCGTTAGAGGCGACCCTTGCCTCTGGGGAATTTCGGGATGTTTTTCGTCTGGACCTGCTGGCTACCGGTCAATTGCGGGAGGCTCGCGGTGGGCCCGAAGTCTGGTTGGCAATAGAAATTTCGTCGGTGGTGGATAGCAACGATGTGGACCGGGCTTGGCGACGGGCAAGTCTGATTCGGCGAGTCGGACCGCTCGTTTTACCCATCGCCGCCGGAGATCGAGCGACATCTGGAGCAGAGACCGCTGCCCGCGAGCAGAATGTAGTCCTGATGACAGATGGACAGGCACAGTTCTGGAACGCAGCCGTATCGGTATGGACTAACCCCTCGTAAAAATAGAGATGGGGATAAGGATAAAGGAACCGTAGGGGCGGGGTTACCCGGCCCACACCTGACTGTATGGAAAGAAAGGAAGAATACAATGAACCTACCCCTCCCCAAACAGGCCGCAACAATAACGCTCGACGGAGAGGAAGTTGCCTTCACCGAGGGGGAAACTATCTACGAAATCTCGGAGCGGCATCGGAAGCAGATTCCGACGCTCTGCTACGATCCTCGCCTTGAAGCCTTCGGTGGATGCCGTCTCTGCGTTGTTGAACTGGAAGGTGCTCGAAATCCAGTAGCGTCCTGCACGACGAAGGCAACGCCCGGTATGGTTGTCCGGACAGCAACTGAGGATATTGAGAAACACCGGAAGACCTTGTTAGAGATGGTCACTTCCGAAAACCGTGAACTCGATGTCGATTCGCTGCGCGGCTATGCGTCACAGGAATTGACAAGACTCGTCAACCGCTACGAGGCGCGTACCGGACGATTCATAGGAGCAGCGTCGGGGACGACCAATACAGACGACAAAAATCCGTTTATTTTTCGCGATTACGATTTCTGTATCTCTTGCTATCGGTGCGTCCGCGTCTGCGCCGAGCAGGAAGGCGATTACGCAATCAGCGTCATGAATCGCGGCTTCCACACGCAGATTACCACTGAGTTCAATGGAGCGTTGAGAGACTCGGCGTGCACCTTCTGCGGTCAGTGTGTGCAGACCTGCCCAACCGGTGCCCTCGCTGACAAGAAGGCGATGCGTGCAGTCGAGATGCCGGGCGAAATCGAGAAAACTCGCACCATCTGTCCCTACTGCGGCGTTGGCTGCTCAATCGATCTCCTGACTAAGGAGGATAGGATAGTCGGCATCCACCCCGCGATGGATGGCCCCGCGAACGAGGGAGCTCTCTGCGTCAAGGGTCAGTTCGCCTTCGATTTTGTGCACCACCCCGACCGGCTGACAACCCCACTCGTTCGTGGCGAGGATGGCGAACTCCACGAAGCGAGTTGGGACGCGGCACTCTATCGCGCAGCCGAAGGTTTCCGACGGGCGGGGGATACACACGGCAGGCACAGTATCTACGGTGTCGCCTCTGGTCGTGCACCGAGCGAGGCAGCGTATCTCATGCAGAAATTCATCCGTGTTGGTTTCGGCACAAACTACATCGACAACTGTAGCCGTGCCTGACATGCTCCAACGGTTGCCGGTCTGGCAGCCACAATCGGACGCGGTGCTATGTCCAACCCATTGATTGACATGGAGAAGCCAGATGTGATTTTCTGTATCGGAACAAATATGACAGAGTGCCACCCCGTTGCAGCAACGCGCCTCAAAAAGGCAATCGCACAGGGGGCGAAGTTAATTGTCGCCGATCCGCGGCGCATCGGGCTTGCAGAGCTATCGGATCTCTATCTGCCACTCCGGGTCGGCTCAGATGTGGCACTCCTGCTCGGAATGGCACACGTCATCGCTCGTGAAGGACTTATTGACCGAGATTTCATTGAGAGTCGGACGACAGACAGCGATGCCTTCCTCGAACACCTCGTCGAATTTACGCCGAGATGGGCGGAGGAGATCTCAGGGGTGCCTGCGAAAGATATCGAGACCGCTGCAATATGGTACGGCGAATCGGGCAAAGCCGCAATCTACTACACGCTCGGCATCACTGAGCATATCTGCGGTGTCGATAATGTGCAGAGCCTCTGCAACCTCGCCCTTATGACCGGCAACATTGGTCGTGAAGGCACCGGCATCAACCCGATGCGCGGTCAGAACAACATTCAGGGCGCAGGGGATAGCGGTGCACTTCCGAACAACTATCCCGGCTTCCAACCCGTCATAGATCCCGCAAACCAAGCAAAGTTCAAGGAACTCTACGGCAGAGAAATTGACCTTGACAAGGGGATAACCAAAGTCACCGCGCTCGACCTCTGTGGCGAGGAGATCCGCGCTATGCTAATTGATGGCGAAAATACGTTACTCTCCGATCCAGATCGTGTGCATTGCGAACACGCCCTGAGGAGTCTTGATCACCTCGTCGTCATTGACATCTTCCTGACCGACACCGCGGAACTTGCAGATGTCGTTCTGCCTGCGACTGCCTTCGGTGAAACAGATGGCGTTTGCTCGAACACAGAGCGTCGCGTCCAGCGTCTACGTGCAGCTGTGCCGCCGCCGGGGCAAGCCAAACCCGATTGGTGGATTGTCTGCCAACTCGCTCAACGACTCGGCTTTACGGGATTCGACTTCGGCGAACCGAAAGAGGTCTTCAACGAACTATGCAGCGTCTCGCCGATTTATGCGGGCCTCGATTGGGAACGTATTGACAAGAGCGAGTACCAGTGGCCCGTGCCGGACAAAAATCACCCCGGTACCCCCCGATTGCACGAAGGTGAGTTTGTGAACGGGCGTGGCATCTTTTCAATCGTGCGTTACCGTGACCCGGCGGAGACCATCAGCGATGAATTCCCCGTTTGGTTGACAACCGGACGTCGGCTCCAATCTTACCACACGCGCACACAAACCGGTCGGGCGCAGGGCATCGACTACCTACTGTCCGAAGAAGCACTTGAAGTGAATCCCGTTGATGTTGAGGACTGGGGCCTCAGGGATGGTGGGTGGTGCGAGTTGTCAAGCGTCCGCGGCAGCGTAAAGGTCAAGGTGAAATCCACCAACCGCTCCCCGCGTGGGACAGTCTTCGCTAGTTTCAGCTTCAGCGATGTGCCTGTGAACATCCTAACCGGCTCCGGTTACGACCCGATAACGGAGACTGCGGAGCTCAAGGTGTGTCCGGTTCGTGTTGATCCAGCTAACGATTCAAGGCTCGAAACTTAGTGCAACAAAGCAACAGATGACACGATCAAAACTATATTGCTTATTGACATTCTGCCTTGTGGCAACAGTCCCTTGGCTCTTCACAAAATCCCCTGCGGTGCAAATTTTCGGGTTCCCGCCTTGGGCATTCTATAGCTTTTGCACGACAATCCTGTATGCCGTTGTGGTTGCGCTCTGTCTCCACCGCTATTGGTCCGTGTCCGCAAAAGATGACGATGATAATAAACTATAAAAACCTAAGTTGCTAGGGCGTGTTGACATTTGATAGCCCGTCGGTTGGGTTGAACGGGAACCGTGAAACCCAACCCCCTATCCCAGTTGAAGTGGTAAACAGCAGCAGGCACGTTGCTTTGAATCCCGATTGATCGGGGCTCCGCCGTGCCATAGTATGTGCAAGGGTTACGGCATAAGGCGTATGCCTACTACCTTTATTTCGGCAGATTTAAATTCTGGTTTGTCGGCAATGTGTATCGAACCGGGTATTTTTTCTTGGTGAGTGTGACCTTTTCAATGTCGATCCTTGGTGCTTATCTGGTATATGCTCCCAAATTTCATCGACTCTCTAGGCAACACGGATATATAACAGTCGGCGACTACATCCAGCAACGGTTTGGATCTACCACGCTAACGGTGCTTTCAGCTCTTCCGGCGAGGACACCTTGACCGATGTGCGGCTGTTTGAAGATATCTATCGGGTGCTTCTCGATCAACATCGGGGTGAATGTAATTGAGAAGTACTCAGCGTGCCCGGACTGTAGCGCAATGTTCCGGGCTGATTGATCCAAGATTATCGCGCTATGTTCTAGTTATGTTCTAGCATTGTCGATTGTGGAAAATCGACCTACAGATTGGGTGAATATAGTTGATCAGAAAGGAGCGTGTTATGTCATCTTATGTAACGGTTGCAAAAACGTCGGATATTCGGCAGGGACGGGGCAAGGCGTTCACTGTCAATGGGAAGCGGATTGCGGTTTTCAACGCCGATGACGAGAATTTCTACGCCTTAGACAATGCGTGCGCCCATGCGCTGGGTCCGCTCGGCAGGGGACGGGTCAGGAATGGAGCGGTGGTTTGCCCGGTTCACGGTTATGCGTACGATGTCACAAACGGACGTTGTCATACGGATGAACGGCTCCGCGTCAGATCCTACGAAGTGGTCGTTGATAACGATGAGATTAAGGTCAAGTGTTGATGTCGTCCCCCTCTGAGGAATCTACAGGAGCAGTGTCTGACTGGTCTTCAAGTTGACGGTTGAGCCGGGTGATGTAACGAAGTGTCGTCGAAAAGATCATGTCTAACGTGGCGATGTCTCGTTCTTCTAACCGCGTCCGTGAAAACACACGCCGCAACGATTTCAAATAGGTCTCCCAATCGTGATTGTAGGGCGTAACGCCGATCTGCTGCAACAAGGCGGTGATGCGACCATAAAACGCCTCGATCTCGTTGACATCAGCATACTCCAACTCCGTTGGCGGGATGTTGCTTGCGCTAGCGAGAAAAATTTCATAGGCGAAGACCTGCACCGCCTGTGCTAGATTCAGGGAAGGATTTTTCGCCGCCATTGGGACGCTCGCTATCAACTGGCAGCGGCTGATTTGAGAAGTCGATAACCCGAAATCCTCGCGCCCAAATAGCAGCGCAACCTGCTGATTCTGTGAAATAGAGGCAATCTCTTGAGCCGCTTCTCTTGCCGAGATAGAGGGGGGCAGTCTTGGATCCCGTCGCCGATGGGTGGTGCCGACGAGAAACTTCACCCCTTCGAGTGCATCCTCTAACGTCTCTACGACGCAGCAGTTCTCAATAACATCCGTTGCGCCATGTGCCATATACCATGTCGGCTTCGCCTCAAGAAACGGGATAGGATTCACGAGGTATAGTTGCGCGAGTCCCATCCCCTTTAATGCCCGCGCGGCAGATCCGATGTTGCCCGGCTCACGCGGTTCAAGCAGGATAACCCGAATGTTCTCAAAGTTCGTTGGCACATCAACCTGTATCGCTCGCTGACGGCCAATAGGTTCGGGGTTGGGAGTTGTTTCGTCCATATCGTTCTGATATTTTGCCATTGATAATCTTTTCGTCAGTGTGCCGTGCGCGTCCAAAAATTGGGGAAACCCCTTAAACATCCGCGAATTAACGCGAATCTACTTAAATAAAAAAGAAAGCCTACAGACGGGCAACCAGAAGTTTATTAATGAAAGCACTTGCGATTCCGTTGCATGATTTCTTAACATGAACGAATCCGAGAATGAACTAACCTACGTTTCATTTGTCAGATTCGATGCCGTAATAATTCGCGTAAAATTGTTCGCTCTCTTGACGCAACCATTCCGGATCGGCGGCTCGAGTCCCGAATCGTTGGTGCGAGAAAACAACCAAATCTTCGCCGGGATCTCCGTCAATTATCCATCGCGCTAGCCACCGACCAATTGCCGGGGAACCAGCAATCCCCAACGCAGCACAACCTGTAGCTAGGTAGAGCCGATCAATCCCCAGCACGGGGCCAATCAGATAAGCACCGTCGGGCGCAAATGTAGTCATACCGTGTCGATACTCAGCGATTTCAAGGTTTTTCAGAATCGGAAAGATTGGGGCAAGCCGTCTTTGTGCCTCTGCCATGACCTCCACAGGTGGTTCAATATCTCGCGTCCTGAAGTCAGCGGGCATCGCTTCCAAATTGATGCTGACTGGTGTCGGTTCAAAGAACCCGTAGAGGTAGCCCCCTTTGTCAGGTCTCAGATAGCAGCTGACATCGGTGACGCGCACCGCGGGGTGATGGTCGGGGATTCCGGGGGTCGGAGCCGTGCGAGCGCGTTGATGGCGAATCGGTTGCGCCGCGGTAGTCATGCCAACTCCTTTGGCAAGCCTAGCACCCCACGGTCCAGCGGTGATTACGACATGACTTGATGCGATAAAACCGTTTTCCGTCTCAACACCGAGGATTTCCCCATTGCGCTGCCGAAATCCTGTTACAGGGGTATTCAATTGGATCTGAACCCCCAAATCCCTCGCTGCGGCAGCATAAGCGCGAGCGCACTGCTGGGGATCGACATATCCGTCGTTGGGGACGAAATAACCGCCCTCAATCTGGGTTACATCCAACGTAGGAGCGAGGCGCGCCATCTCCGCGTGGGAAACAAAGTCCGCCTCGATTCCATTTAGGTGAGACCGTTCAATTTGACGTGCGTAGGCTTCCATCCGTTCTGGCGTGAGTGCGACCATCAAGCTCCCGGTCTGACGCAGACCGGCATCATGACCGGTCTCCTTCGGGAACTGAGAGAACAGTTCAAGTGCGTATCGGATTGCCTGCAACATGGTAACTGAAGGGCGAATCTGACCGACGAGCCCCGCAGCTTGGGGTGTCGTTTCCACAGCGATTTCATCGTTGCGTTCCAGAACCAGAACACCCTTTTGTCCAAACTTTGCCAAGTGATAGGCGGTACTTAGTCCCCATATCCCGCCGCCGACGATTATAATTTCTGTTTGTTGTGCCATTTTTTTCCTCAGATGTAAAATATAAGGAGTTGGACTCACGGTTTCGCTGATGTATCATTCCTTATGTTAGGAGAACCCTATGGAACTTTTCGATGCCATCACCCAACGCCGGACCCATCGCGGAGCATTTCGCACGGACGCGATTTCTCAAGCAGATCTTGATCAACTCATCCAAGCAGCGCAGTGGGCACCCTCCCCATTCAACACACAGCCTTGGGAGTTTCTCATCATCCGTGAAGCTGCTGGAAAAAATGCCCTCGCCGAGTTGACCGCACAGAGCGTTGTAGATCAATTCAAAGACAGCACTTTTCTGGACGACAATAGGCATTGGATACGCCTAACGGAGGCAGAATGGGAAGAACGCGGCGATGGCGTGCTGCTGACCGATCACGTTGACCTCCCACCCATGTTCCGCAAAGATCCAAGTAAACTCAAGCCGCTACTGAAACATGCAAAACATCTCAGTATTCTGGGACATCTAGGGGCAGGCAAGCTGCCGGCCAAAGAGATTTCCGAACTAGTCCGCACCTCGCCGCTGCTCATCCTCATCCTGATGGATAGCACAAGACGCCCGCCCGGTGAAGGAGGAGGTCGGTGGATGTGGTTGGGTATGGGAGCCGCCATCCAAAATCTGCTCCTGAGGGCAACCGCGCTCGGCATGGGCACGCAGTTTGTCAGTGCATCATTGGAGCGTCAGGCGGACCGAGAGCGGATTCAGGAAATCTTCAATATCCCAAATTCCCACGAGATTATCACCCTGCTGCGCCTGGGCTACCTAGACTCAATACACGGTAAATCCGTCCGCTTGCCTCCCTCAACGGTTGTCCGATACGAAAATTACTAGGTAGTAGGAATACTCTGTATGCCATAGACCTCTGTAGGTCAATTTTCCAAAATTGACAACCCCTATAATATTACGCGATAGCCCGGGCTGATTGCCCCAAGATTGTAGCGTGACACGCCGGGTATTTTGTCCCCAATAGATTGGGACAGGCGAGATCTGAATCTTGACCTACTAATTCAATACCACCTAATGAACCAATGCACTATAGCCGTCGAGCGATTGCTCCCAACAGCTGATCCAACTCTCGGATTCTCATCAACTTGGCTCCCCCCACCCAAACAGCGACTCCCATCCCGATTGGGACAAACACACCGATGATCCGGGCGATAAGACTCACCGTGCCAAGCCATCCCTCGATCTGTGTGTATCCCCACCAGCATACCCCACCCATGACAACGGAAGCCAGCGCGAGTTTAACCAACAGCAGCCAGATGCTGCGTAACCCCAATCCCCCAACCTTCCCGCGTAGGAGAAACAGCAGTACGAGAAAATTCAACGTAATTGTGCAGGAGGTAGACAGGGCAAGGGATCGGTGGTCGAAACCGAGTCGGTAGATAAAGAGGTAGTTCAGCAGGATGTTGAGCGCAACGGTGCACAGGCTAACCGTAGCCGGTGTGCGTGTGTCATTGAAAGTGTAAAACCCATCCGTCGCGATCTTGACCGCCGAAAAGCCGCATAGGCCGAAGGCGTAGTAGAATAGTGCCCCCGCCGTTTGTTGTGTATCTAAGGGATTTGCCTGTCCCCCCTCAAAAATCAGACGACAGATCGGTTCAGCGAGCACCATCAGTCCAATCGAGGCAGGCACCGTCAGCAGAAAGGTCAGACGCAGCGCATACGAGACAGCACGGCGATATTCCTCCATATTCCCCCCTGCAACCAATTTCGCAAGATTCGGCAGGGCAGCTGTCGAGATTGCAACGCCAACGACGCCGATCGGCAGGTGCATCAGCCGAAAAGCACGGTTAATCCAAGTCAGCCAGCCCTCCCCCTCCGATGCAAAGATTGAGTTGACCAGTACGTTCACCTGCAACGCAGCAACTCCCAAGATAGCGGGCCCAATTAGCCGCATGACCTGCCGCACCCGTTCATCGCGAAAACTGCTTTGAATCCCAATCTTATCGGGGCTAAGAAGTAGCTGATAGCGGAATCCAACTCGCCGCATTGAGGGCATCTGAATCAAAAACTGCAATGCACCCCCAACGAGTACGCCAACTGCCATCCCCGTTGTCCGGTGTAGCCCCCAGTTCGGTGCGATATAGTAACCCCATACCCCAACGATCAACGATCCAACGTTGAAAAAAGAGGACGCAGAGGCGGGCAACCCAAACTTTCCCTTGCTGTTGAGCAGCCCCATTGTCACCGCTGATAGCGAAACTAGTATCAGGTACGGAAACATGATTTGCGTCAGGTAGACGGTCAGATTGCGTTTGGAATCGAAGCCGAAATGTTCCGACGGATCGAGCGGCACCTCCTGAAAACCTTTGCCTATAAATATCAAATCGACGATAGCGGGGGCAGCGAAAATTCCGATAAGCGTTATCAGCGTAAGCAGGAGGAAACTCGCGCTGAAAACCCGGATCGCTAAACGCCAAGCGGCTTCTTCGCCATCCTCCAACTCAGTCGCTGTAAAGGTTGTGACGAATGCCTTGCTCAACGCACCTTCGCCGAACAGATCTCGCATCAAGTTCGGAATCCGAAACGCCGCATAAAACGCATCACCGTCGATGCCAGCGGCAAAGTAGTGAGCGATCACCTTCTCGCGAACCAGTCCAAGTAGGCGCGATGCCATCACGGCGATACTGACAATCCCCGCAGATCGGGTAACTCGCTGTTGGTTCTCAGAGGTTGTGGCTGTGGCGGTATCGATTCCATTTTCCATCTATAGCTAACACTTTTTCGGTCTATTCGGCGGTCTCGTTCTCTTCGGGAAGATAATCCCTGGCATCAAGTGTCTTAACCCGTGATGAGAAAACTTTGTAAAAGATTTCGAGTTGTTCAAATAGCCACTGATGCTGTTTGTCCCAGTCTTGGCGATCATCAAGATCGGTGTCAAGAGAGAGTCTTATGTGTTTCTCTTTCAGCCCAGGGTTTTCCCTCCACTCCAATTCAGCACCAATCTCCTCTTCGATATCTACCTTATCCCTTTCCAAGAGATAGAAGTAGGAATCTGCATCTTGATCCTTCAGCACAAGCTGCACACAGATCCATTTTTCGCTTACGTTGACTCTAGCAGTGATATGGAACCCGGAACGACCAATAGCAAAGCTGGTCCAATTCTCCGGTGAAGGTTTTCTGGGGACGATTACGCCATTGCGTTGTTCTAAAAGATCTCGTAGCCCTGTCCAGTATTCGAGATACAACTGATTTGTGGAGGTTAATTCTCTGGTCGGTGAGATTCTCGAAACGGTTTTCGTCCAATCGTTGGGATGCGAAACTATATTAAACTTTGGGGCCATCGGTGAATCGCCAATCCGCCACAACTCAATCTCTAGCCCGAAGAATCTGAACTCTTCAGCCGTAATCTCGTTGAGCCGGTCCAGTGCAGCACGGTGCTCATCTGTAAAACGTTTAGCAATCCAGACCATCGTTGTCGCCCCCAACCCGGCGGCATAGGTCAATAACTGTCCGAGATGGGTGTGGTTTGTCCGCTCAAGCTGATTTTCAATGAGCACCCAATTGTCCGTTACCGTATCCTTGCACAAAATATCAGCCCTGAACGGACCGACATTTTTCTCCTGCGCCTCAACTTCGAGTTCCAATCCAATCATCTCGCCGATCAGTATTATATTTTCCTCGTCAGCCAACCAAGGGGTGAAATTACTCGCTTCATCTTCCCAAACCTCTCTGAGCTCCACTTTGTCTAAACGTCCAAGTTTCTCCATTAGCCCTATCTCCTTTCAGTTAATTCCAATCTACCGGCGACTTCATTTGCCCTAACAACGTGCGTCGAATCCAATCTAACGCTTGGACAACCAACCACCGACGAATATAGTCGGTATCCTGATAATTGCGGCTCCGTTCAAAGAGACAAACCTCCCCCGGTCCATTCAAGGCGATAAAGGTAGACGACTCTTCAAAGGGACCAATCATGGCAAGCCCTATGCCATCGGGGGGTGTCACGCTCTCTGCCAGAGAAACAGCGTAAGAACGTGCTACCTCAACATCCGGAGGGTTACTTGCATCGGCACCGGAATCTTTCAACGCCTCCGTTAAGTTAGCTGGCGACAGGTCGGTTGCAACTAAGTCGGAATAACCGGACTCAACAAGATCTCGCGCGAGTTGACCACCGGTGAGTGTGTCAACTACGCCTAATTTGAGCGATTTCCCCTGCATCAAATCGCCGACGACCTCCGCCACCGTTACCTTTCCCTCGCCATAAACGGCGACACCCAACCGCTCGCGGAGTTTTGCCTCCATTCCAGCGACGAGCGTATCCGCCTCTTCGTCCGTGTCCGCCTTCGCGGTGATTCGCACGTCAGTTTGACCGATATGTGCTGCCAGTCCGACGGTCGGATTCCCTGTTGTCATCAGATCGCCGATGCCCTGATCGATGTTACTCTCTCCCACCGCGCATGTGCGTAGCACCCGGACCCGCGTCACCTTGATCCCACCCATGCGCCCAATCAGCAGCGGGCTAACGGTATTCGCCATCATATGCTCAAGCTCCCTCGGAACGCCCGGCAGCGAAATGATGCAGCCCCGGCCATTCACGTCTTCGCTCAGATAGCACGGTGCCGTGCCCACAGGATTGGTTAGCGGAGTTGCCCCTTCGGGAATGTAAGCTTGGCGCTTATTGTTGTCAGCCATCGGTCGCCCAAAACGGTTGAAACGTGCCGCAATTTGCGCTTCCAGTTCCGTGCTGTAAACCAGTTTACGTCCTGTCGCGTCGGCAACCGCTTGGCGTGTGACATCGTCTACCGTCGGACCGATGCCGCCGGAGGTGATGATAATATCTGACCGATCCAACGCCAAGTCGAGGACTTCGGTAATCCGGGCAAGGTTATCGCCAACGGTCGTTTTGTAGTATAGGTCTAGCCCGATATCTCGGAGCGCGAGTGCCAATCTGTTGGCATTTGTATCAACGATCTCCCCGAGCAGGAGCTCAGTTCCAATCATGACAATTTCTGCGTGCATGAAATGCCTCTTTTGTTAAAATAACGTTTAAGACTTTGGTTGATGTTAAAAATTATAGGACTTACGCAGTTGGGCAATCAGCATCTTGGGGCAACCCCTATCGTGGTGGCAGGTTTCCTAACCCCGATCCATCGGAGCACTGTGGCCACGAGTGAATTTCCATGGTCGGATGTCAAAGTCATAGGCAGTCGGAAATCGGACCCGATTTTCACAACCGAAGCGCGTAAGTCCTAATAGTATAAGGTCAGGATTTACGCAGTTCAGACACTGAGGGAAACCCGTATTTCAACTGCAAAAGTTGTTCTTCTGGAAGCTGGGTGATTTCAGAGATGAGTGTCATCTCCATTCCCTTGGCAAGCATGGCCTTTGCAGTTTGAATCTTCTCTTCGATTCGTCCTTCTTGCTTGCCTTTGGTTCGTCCTTCTTGCTTGCCTTCGATTCGTCCTTCCTGTTTACCTTCGATTCGTCCTTCTTGTTTGCCCTCAAGCAGCCCATTTTGAAAAATCTGCTGCCTTTCTCGCTCTAACGCGGTGATTAACATTGTACTCACTCCTCCGCTGAAGAAAGCTCATCTTTCAACTGCAAAAGTTGTTCTTCTGGAAGCTGGGTGATTTCAGAGATGAGTGTCATCTCCATTCCCTTGGTAAGCATCGTCTTTGCAGTTTCAATCTTCTCTTCGGTTCGTCCTTCTTGTTTGCCTTCGGTTCGTCCTTCTTGCTTACCTTCGATTCGTCCTTCCTGTTTACCTTCAATTCGTCCTTCTTGTTTGCCTTCGATTCGTCCTTCCTGTTTACCTTCGATTCGTCCTTCTTGTTTGCCCTCAAGCAGACCATTTTGAAAAATCTGCTGCCTTTCTCGCTCTAACGCGGTGATTAACATCGTTTTCACCTCCTCTTCGTTGCGGTAAATGAACTCAAGTGACTGGTAATCTCCAGATTCAATCCGTCCGTGGAGTGCCAACTGCCTGAACCAATTTAAGAACAGGCTGACCGCCTGTTTGTCCGCCTCCGAAGAGAACAGATTTAGCAGCTCTACCTCCAGCAAATCTAAATCGTAATGTGATTCTGCCAAAAACAGCGTAGATACGATGTTTCGGATTTTCAACAAGGCTTCCTGGCCGTATTGGTTCTCAGCAATTAGGAAATACTGAAAATCTAAGGCGAATGCACCGAGTGGTGGGTTCTGCTCAATCAACGTCGAAAGATTCACCGGTGCCGTCCAAGGTGCTTCTCCATTATACAACACGATTGGAAAAACCGCCGGCAGTCTGTTGACGTTTCTGTTATTGACGAGAAAATCCATGTAAAAGTTGGTGATGTAGTTGAGCACACGCAACGCCATGAATGGGTCAACGGTGGATTGAAACTCGATGAGAATATAAATGTAGACCTCACGATCATGAAACTGGATTTTGTAGATTAAATCACTCTCGGTTTCTTTGTAGTGTTCGGAGATAAACGATTTATCCAAGGGTTCACAACTGTCGAAATCCAGATAATCGACCCACTCTTGTTTGACGAATGTCTCAAGCAGTTGCCGAAATATGGTCCGATTTGAGAATAGTTTCTTATACCCGCTGTCGTGGATGTTCATCATTAACACCTTACAACTTCTGCCGTGATATCCTATGGATTTTTTGCCCGCAACACAACATTGGTCGCTTCAAACTCCCAAACCTCGTTATAAACGTTTGGGCGAGGCCGCGGGGGTGGATAGTTGGGCGGCGGATTGTTCGGATCACGCAACTCCAGACGATCACGCCCGCGAGGTTTGTCTAACCATTCCCGCTCTGCCTCCGATGCCTCGACCTCCCGTTGCAAGATAAATTCCACCCAATCAAATGCGGAGATAGCGACCTGTGCCAAAAACGTCCGTCTAACGTCTTGACCGTCCCAAGTGGCAAGATCCGGCAGAATGATGGGACCTGTGCAGACTTGAAACTCCTTATCCACCGCATTCAGGTTCATAACGTCCACGGGATATTCAACCGAAATCGCGAGGTTATGTTCTTGATCATGGTAGGTCGATTTTGCATTCAACAGATCACCGTTCAGGGTTGCATCAATAATCTCGCCGACATCTGTCAACTCAGAGAAGTTAGAATGCGAACGTACATCAACCTTATAACTCTGATAAATTTCACTCAGCTTGTTTGTCGAGGCATCTTCCGGTTCGTTGCTCGGTCTTTTCGCAATGTCCAACCGGGATTCATCGCTGAAAGCCATGCGCCACTCACCGCTGGGAATTTGGAACATGTTTCGGGACGCAATCGTGTACTCGCTACGACACGGTGCGCCTACAAACATTTTTGTAACATACCCGCTCACTTCGTCCCGTATTTCGCAGCTGGCTTCGAGACCGAATCGGACATGATACGCTTGCCCCTGCTGTCCCACAAAACCCCCGGCATAGCGATAGTAGGGATCCGGTGTCCACGGATGTGAATGCCAAGTAAACGTCGAGCGTGAAAAATCAATCACAGTGTTTCTCCTTTCAAACGTGAGAAGCGCAATGTATAAGGCTCACCAATTCAATGAACCAATGGACTAGTGAACCGATACTACCGATCCTTCAGATAAACATAAGGTCTTCCTCGCCACCGCATCCGCCGCCCCCGCCCAATAATGGTCAGTTCATACCAATCATCGCGAGCCAGCGTAATGTCAGCAGCCCTCGCGCCCTCCTCAATGTGGTCGGGGTTGCCTGTGCCCACAAGTGGGATAACCCCGCCGGGAAGTGCCATCAACCACGCGAGCGAGATCTGCCCCGGCGTTACGCCATATCGTTCAGCAACTATCCTCACCTGTGCGACCACCCCCTGTTCCCGCTGCTCCTGCCAATCGCCGAACCCCTGATCGAAGGTGTGCGGCAGCGGTTTATTCCCGGTGAGAAGCCCACCGGCAAGCGGACTGTAGCAGAGGAGGTTCATCTTCTTTTCCAAACAGACAGCAGCTAAACCGGTTTCCAGCGGTTCTTGGATTAACAGGTGAAATAGCGTTTGCAATGCCTCCACGGGGGTATAAGCGGAGATGGCGCGGATCTCATCTGGCGAATAGTTGCTCACGCCGACATGCCGAATCTTCCCTTCTGCCTTGAGGTCTTCCAGTGCGCGGGCGGTTTCTTCCGGATGTGTGAGATAGTCAATACGGTGCGGTTGGTAGAGGTCTATATACTCCATACCCAAACGCTTGAGCGACCCTTCACAGCACTCCTTGATATACGCGGCGGACAGATTCCACGTATACACATTCTCATACTGTAAGGCGGCGCATTTGGAGGCGATAATCACCTTTTCCCGTGGGATATTCCCCTCACAGAGGGCTTCTCCAAGTATCCTTTCGGATTCGCCATTGCCGTAGATGTCAGCGGTGTCATATAGGGTGATTCCAAGTTCATAAGCGCGATGGACAGTTGCGATGCTGCGTTCCCTCGCGCTAGGGGTCAGGCTCATGCACCCCAAAGCGACAAGAGAAACCTCTTGTCCGGTTGTGCCAAGTTCCACATATTTCATTCATCTCCTCCTGTATTGTTCGGAAGTATTAGGCTAATTTTTACAAAATTGGATGGGGACTAAAAATTGTGTATGACTGGAAATTTTTACTCAGCCGCATAGGTGCAGGCAGCGCAGGAATTATGGAGCGATCTGTAAAATCCAGTATTTTAAGAATTTTCAAGTTGGATAAAATTATAACTTTCAGGCGGTAGAATTTCAAGAGCTAGTTTTGGCGTGGAAAATGAGGAATTTAAAAAATCAAAGGTGTAGCGGAATCCATCCTATGAACTAATAAAGATGATTGACAGTGCCGGGTGGGGTTAGTTATAATGGAATTGAGGAGGATAATTCATGTTAAGAGCAGGAATCATCGGTTGTGGCGGAATCACCGAGCGGCGGCACGGACCTGTGCTGGCAAGTTTGAACGATTGCGTGACGGTTGCAGCGTTGGCGGATCTCGCCCCAGAACGTCTTGAATTGATGGGGGGAAAACTTGGGGTTGCGTCTGAACACCTTTATACCGATTGGGAACAGCTGCTTGCCCAAGAAGAACTGGACTTGGTCCATATCTGCACCCCTCACCATCTGCACGAGCCCCAAGCTATCGCCGCGATGGAGGCGGGTGCCCACGTATTCCTCGAAAAACCCATCGCCACCCGTTTGGAAGAGGTAGACAGGATGATCGCTGCGTCAGAGCGCACTGGGCGCAAGATAACGGTCGGGCATAATCAGCTCTTTTCAGCGGTGCACCGGGCGACAATGGAGCAGATACGGGCAGGCGCGATCGGCACCGTATTCCTGGTGCGATCTGAGGGTCTCGGCCGATCCCATGTGGTGGGCAGAGGTGTCTCTCAGCAGTGGCGCACTCAGGCCAAAGCCGGGGGCGGTGGACCCCTGATAGATAACGGCTATCACCAAGTCTACACCGCGCTTAACTACATCGGTTCACCGGCGGTTCGTGTCTACGCGCGGATCGGTCGCTATGTGCAGGATATTGAGGTGGAAGACACGGCACTGGTTTTGATTGAACACGCCAATGGATCAACTACCTCGCTACAGGCCGGTTGGTCGGCTTTGGCAGGGGGAACAAGTGTGAATGAGATTCTAGGCACCGAGGGTCAGATTCGCTTTGGCGAGGGTGAGGAGCCGGTGTCGATGTGGCGCAAGAAGACCGGGGAATGGACACATCCACCGGTGGACGCGGAGGGACCGGACGAGCTTGGCTTACCAGTGGCGGTGCGACGCTTCGTTGAAGCGATAGAAAACGATGGGGAAGTTCCAGTCTCTGCTGCCGAAGGACACCATGTGTTGGCTATCGTCTTGGCAGCATATCAGTCCGGTAGAAGCGGAGAATCTGTGGAGGTAGACACCTTATGAATGAAAGGCAGTTTAAACTAAACTATATTCTCGCTTCGTGCATGTACGGCACGCTACCATTGGCTGAGATCGTCCCCGAAGTGAAGCAGATCGGGAGTGAGCATATCGATATCTGGCCTCGGATCCATGGCAACCAGAGGGAACAGGTCACATCCATGGGGAATGCGGCTTTTGCGGAGCTACTCGCGATCCACGGGACAGGTTTGGGGATATCGACCCGTTTCGATCTGGGGCCCCTCGGCCTAGCGGAAGAGATGGCGTTTGCTCAAGAATTTGGGGCTTCCCTCATCGTGTCTGGCAGCAAGGGGGCCAAGGATTTAGCGGGCGAGGAGTTGCGTGCAGCAGTCGCTGATTTTGCCGAAACACTGAAGCCGCACATTGCCGCCGCCGAGAAACATGGCATCACCATCGGTATTGAGAACCACGGCAGCGCGCTGATCGAAACGCCGGACTCGATGAAATGGTTGATTGAATTCACCGATTCACCGCATCTCGGCATCGCCTTAGCACCCTACCACCTGCCAGACGATGCCCAATTGGTGGCGCAGCTGATTGAGGATTTGGGACCGGGATTAGCCCTATTCTATGCGTGGCAGCACGGCATGGGCTGCCACAAAAAATTACCCAAGGAACAGGAATTGATGCAGATGCCGGGACGGGGCACCTTGGATTTCACACCGATTCTATCTGCCTTGAAAAAAATTAACTACTCTGGCTGGACGGAAATCTTCATGCATCCCGTTCCACGAGGGATCCCGATTCTGGATTCGATAGCGGACGTAACCGATGAGATTAACCGCGCCCGGCATTACCTAGACGAACTCGCACAAATTGTCTGAATCACGGATTAAAGAGATGAAGCAGAGGACACGGATAGTAGTGTATGTAGGTTAGGTTGAACGGCCAAAAGCGAATACCTATCAACGACAATAGAGGTTCCGTCTTTCAACAACACTTTCTTATAGATAGGTGGAGTGAAATCCAAGGGAGTAGGGGCTTCTGTGGATCGATTTTCCAAAATCGACATTTCGATGTCGGGAGATGAATATAAAAAATTTGGCTCATGTCAAAAGAAAGTGTAAAGCATGAAGTGAGGGGATCTTTCGTACCCCCCTTAATCCCCCCGCAAGCAGGGGGTAACTCTCCCCCCGAAAGCAGGAGTAACTCTTCCTCCGCAAGCAGAGAGAGAGTTACCCCCTGATAAATTGGGAGGCAAGCCCCTGTGGATACTGTTACACTAATTCCTTATATGAGCGAAAACATTTAGATCTCACAGGAGGTCACGATGAAAGCCAAAATTCTGGGGCGCACAGGACTTGAGGTCACTATCATTGGACTTGGAACCATATATATCGGCAGCCGGCCATCGGAGCCACCATGGGCATTAAACGAGGAGATGGACGCACAGGCGGTTGAAGCCGCACGGGGATTAGACGAAGAGATGGGCGCACAGACGGTTGAAGCCGCTATTGAGGCTGGCTGTACGCTGATCGACACTGCCCCACTCTATGGAGATACAGTCTGTGAGAAGATTATCGGCAACGCTCTCAGAAACCGCCCAGACCTTGCCTCCAAGTGCACCGTTGTCACCAAAGCGGGCAACCTCCGGGAGGGGCAAGACCACTCCTTTGACGGTATCTTACGCAGCGTGGAGGCTAGCCTTGAACGGCTTGGACTCGAACAGCTTGATATCGTCTATATCCACGATGCGATGGATGTGCCGATGAAAGAGGTTATGAGTAAAAATGGCGCGTTAGGGGCGTTGCGGAAACTCCAGAACGAAGGGGTTGTCCGCTTTATCGGCTCGGCTTCCAACAATCCGCTGACCAACACGCCCTATATCGAGACGGGCGAATTTGACGCGGCGGTGGTCCCTGATGCGTGGAGTCTACTGAACCAAGAAGCCGCTAAACGCATCTTGCCCGCCGCTGAAAAACATAACATCGGGATCTCGTGTGCCACACCGCTTGAGGTAGGATTACTAGCGACAGGGCCCATACCGGGGAGAGATTACGGACGGCGATCCTTCAGTCAAGCATGTCTCGATCATGTCGCCAAGATCCAACGACTCTGCCAAGCCTACGAGATTCCCCTCCTCGCCGCAGCGTTGCAGTGGTGCACCCGCCACCCACAGGTGACAACGGCAATTCCGGGGGCGCGAACCCCTGACGAAGCCGTAGCAAATGTGAAAGCCGCCGAGTTAGAGATTCCAGAAGCCTTCTGGAGCGATCTTGCTCCGCTGGTCCGGCATTGGGAAAAAGGCGTTCATCGGTAGGATATACAGGAATAAGCCTGACCGATTCCACTTAGGCTCACGTTAAGAAATCGTCCAACAGAGCGTAGGCTGGATTGAACGGAAACCTATGAAAAATCACACGCAAAAGAGAGGCTTTTGAGGTTTCATGCCGCTTGAAATTCCCGAAATGCGAGTGAAACCTAACCTATAGGCTGCGTACCCTACTCCCCTTTCTCCTTCGCCACGCGCGCATCCAACTCCGTCAGATTGAATCGCACGCTGACGACAGAGTGTTCCTCACTCGGTTTGTGGATGAGGTAGGTGGTGGCGACAAATGTACCGTCCGGCAGGACCTCCAAGCCGGCATAGCCGCAGTCCCCGTACTTGTCCGGCGGAAAATTGCCCTGATGCCGCAGCAGCAGCACACGGTATTCCCCCTCTCGTCCATTGACGAGATCATCGTAAGTGCCGACCCATGCGACAAAATTGAATTTCGTCGGGCTAGCCAGCGCGGTGTCGCGGAAAACAGTGACCAACCGACCATCGGGAGCATAAGCGAGGTTGTGCCGGTCTCCGGTGACACCGGCAGCCGCTTCCCTGCATTCCGACCATGTCTGACCTTCGTCGTCGCTGGTAATGACCATCGCGTTGTAAGCCCGCGACTGCTCGCGCATCACCGCCGCGATCTGCGTCCCGTCCGGCGATCGGATGACACCCGGTTCGTCCGGTAGCGCGTCTTCGTGCTGGGCGATCAACTGCTGTTTCTCCCATGTCAACCCACCGTCGTTGGTGATACTTTGCATGATGACGTGATCGCCGGGAGCTCTGGTGCCGTGGTCGACATATATCGCCGTATATCGCCCGTCCGAGAGCGGTATGACCCGGTTCGGAACAACGATGCAATGTAACCCGTTGGGCTCAAACGGTGTCCACGTCTCACCGTTATCGACCGAAATTGACTGTCGCATATCGCCGTTGCCCTCTAAAACGATCAGGCGTTTTATACCGTCCGGACCGGTGAGATAATGCACGCATGGACAGTTTGTCGCGGTCTTCCAATTATCGGGTACAGGCAAGCGATTGCTCCAAGTGAGGCCGCCGTCCGTGCTCTTTTTTAGTAGGGCGGATGGACCTCCATGTCCGAGTGGATAGGTGCAGAACATCGTTTTGTTGTCCGGCATCAGGGCCGTGTCCGGGTGACCGAGATATTGCCCCGCCTGCTTGTCCACGACAATCTGTCGATGTGCTTCATCAGATACGTCAATTGTCGGAATGGAGATGGCAATCGGTTGGGTGCGATTCCAGTCTATCGGAATTGTCTTTCCTCGAACATAAAAATCGTGTATGTGCAAGGTCCCCTCGTAGGAGCAGAAGCCGACCTTCGCAAATTCGCCACCAAACAGGAAATGTTTCACCGCTGTCTCATTAACAATGACTACAACCCTCAACCCCTTACGAATCACCTCGAAGGTAAACGGCACACCGGGCGTAACCCAATCGGGAGAGATGGGCATCTGCTGATGACCGAGAACCTCCCGGGGCCAGAAACCGTAGGTCAAACGACGAAAACCGCTGATGCCAGTTTTATTGGTGCCGACCACAAAATTCGGTTTATCGTCTTTGCTGCAGATGGAGAGTTTGGCTCTGAGATGGAAGTCGTTGCGGCCGATCCCGCAGCCTGCGTAAAGCAGGGATTTTTTGTCATAAATCTCGATGTACCCCGCTTCAAACTCCCAGCCAAGCCCAATTTCCCGAATGTTCTTGGGGGCTCCATTCTTAACGAAAATGGTTGGAGGGGGCGCACGGTTCGCCTTGTCGTCGGTCGCTCCACAGATGAATCCAACGAGAGGGACACCAATCGTAGGCATACTGCTTTTCTCCTGTCTTATTCCAAAAAATAGTAGTAGGCATACTCCGTATGCCGTAACCGTTGTGCAAATTACGCCACCGCGGAGCGTGCTTCTGAGTGTCGTAGGTTGGGTTGGGCGCGAAGCGTGAAACCCAACTCTCCTGAACCAATAGACCAACATAGCCCCAGCGGAGCAATAGGTGGCAACTTGCATTATAAGCACCATGGGCAGTGTATCAAACCGTCAGCGATATGTCAAGTGCGCTCTAGGCGTTTTCTGTCCTTGACAATTGCGAAATAACATAATACAATGATGAGGTAAACAATGGATAGCAGCCGCAACAGGGGAGGTTAATTATGGAATATAAAGCATTTGGACAGACAGGGATGCAGGTTTCAGCAATTGGGTTCGGTTGCTGGGAAATGGGCGGCGGTTACGGTTCCATCGAGGAATCGGAGGTCATTGCGGCGATTCACCGCGCACTGGACCTCGGTATCAATTGCTTTGATACCGCCGAAGCCTACGGCATGGGTAGGTCTGAAGAGCTGTTGGCACGGGCCCTGGGAAATCGACGCAAAGATGTTATCGTTGTCACAAAGTTCGGCATTAACTACAAAAACGACCGCCTGAAAGGACGGGATAGCCGCCGCGCCATGGCACATGCTGCGATCGACCGTCGTTTGAAAGCACTTAACACCGATTATGTCGATGTGTATCTAGTTCACTGGCCGGACCGTAGCACCCCGTTTGATGAAACGATGGAGGCGTTGGAGGAGATTGTGCAGCAGGGGAAGGCGAGATTTGTCGGTCTCTCCAATTTTACCATAGACGAAATCAAGACTTGCATGGAAACACGGCGCGTTGATGTGATACAGTACGCCTGCAATTTGTTTGATCGGCGCATGGCGAAATGGATCTTCCCTTATGCCCAAGAGAACGGCATTGGTGTCATGACCTACGGATCGCTCGCCTACGGGATGTTGGCGGGAGCGTTTACCGAGGAAACGACATTTGAGGAAGATGATTGGCGAGGTAGAGGGGGCAGCAACATGTCGCTAAAGCTGTTTCTGCCAGGGATTTTCCAGCGTAATATTCAAGCGGTGAATCAACTCAAAGCGATTGCAGAAGGGCTCGGCAAAAAGCTGCCACATCTCGCACTCAATTGGGTGATTTCCAACCCTGCGGTCAGCGTTTCGCTCGTTGGCGCACGGCGAGCTTCTGAAGTAGAGGATAACATGGGTGCTGTTGATTGGAAGCTGACGGACGATGTGAAGGCGGAAATTGATCGCGTCTTCGCCGAGTACGAAATCGACACGGTCCCCAACAAATGGACGGAACAAATCGATCGATAATCTGAAACGAAGGAGAAAAAAGTCGCACCGATGCAACCTGCAACCAAATACCGAACAGTTTTAATCTTTGGTGCCCCTGGCACGGGAAAGGGAACCCAGGGCAAAATTCTTAACCAGATTCCGGGGTTTGTGCATGTCGCTTGTGGAGAAGTACTTCGCTCCCTAGACCTTAATAGCAAACTCGGCAAGATTTTCCTAGAATACTCCAGTAAGGGACAGTTTGTTCCGGACGATATAGCAATTCAATTATGGTGTGATTATATCGATAATTTGGTGCAGGACAAGCGGTTCCAACCAGGGGTGGACTATTTAGTTCTAGATGGTATCCCACGCAACTTGCCACAGGCATGGGCAATGGATTGTTATATTGATGTGCGTCAAATTATCTATCTACGATGCCATGACCCGGAGGTGCTTGTGAACCGTATGAGGGGGCGGGCACTGCGCGAAAAGCGGTTCGATGATGTCAATGAGAAGGTGATTAGACATCGGCTAGACGAGTATGAGGTACAAACCGCGCCGACGCTATCCCACTACCCACCAGACCGGATTCAAGAGATTGATGCAACCGACGCACCTATAGGAGTTCTCTCCGAAATTACGAGTTCCATCCGAAGGGTACTCAGTTGATATGGGTTCCGTCTGCGCTTTGTCATTTTCTGAATGAAGCGGAAATTATCTGAATCACGGATTAAGTAGATGACGCAGATAGCGCAGATTTTTGAATCCGCGTCGCGCGATTCAGCTGGTGGGAAGATTGCCATTGTGGAAGACAAATCATAAGCACACTATATCACTCCGATGAAACTGCACTAAAAGAGTATGTGGAGGAAGATCTTGCTGCTCTTTCTGCGCTAAGTGGCTATGAACAGGTTTAAATCCAATTATGACCTTACGTTCACTGAAGCAACACCTAAGACAGTATGGCTGCTTCTTGCATAGAGAAGGGCGTAAATACGCCTTATTGGTATGATTACAAGTCTTTACCTCTATAAAATATCAGTGCAGAAACCGTTCATCCGCTCATTATGACTGTCCCGACCGCAACTTTTCGGTTTCCACCTTATCCACAGTCCACGTGTCCGGATCAATCGCCACACGGTAGACCTCCCGCGCTCGCTCAAGGCTCACCTTCCCCTCATGTACATCCTGTAACACCCTCTGTGGATTGCGCTCCACAGAGGGGCCGTAACCGCCGCCACCGCAGGACTGCACCCGCATGATATCCCCCGGCTTCAGTTGAACCGTGACTTTGGAGCCTAGTTTGGTTGCTTCATTATCAGGGTTCAGTGTGTAGCGCGCTATTTCCCCATCACCTCCGCCGAAGAGCCCCCAAGGTCCCCACCGATCCCGATCCGCGAGGATGGTGAACGAAACCTCATGGTCAAAGAGGTAGTCACGCCGCAACCCAAGCCCACCGCGATATTTGCCTGCGCCATCCGAATCATTCACCAGTTCGTAGCGGGCGATGTGCACCGGGTAGTTAATTTCTGTTTCCTCAATTGGGGCGTTCTCGGTGTTCTGCCCATGGCACTGCACGGCATCGGGCCCATCGCTAGCAACCCGTCCGCCGTACCCACCAGCCATCGTCTCGTAATAGGCGTATAGTTCCCCCGTGCGCGGGGAGGCACCCCCGAATCCCATCTGGCACATCATCGCTTTCGTACCCGCCGGAATACGGTCGGGGATAGCGGGCGCAAGTGCCTTGAGCAGGACATCGTTCAACCGTATCTGTGTTTCCCATCCCCCAACGACAGGTGCCGGCGGTCTACAGTTGACCACCGTCCCTAGTGGGGCATCTATCTGAACCAAACGGTAGAAACCCGCGTTGACCGGTATATCCGGGTCGATCAGGCTTTTCAGGACATAGGCGCAGGCAGAGAAGGTTTGGGCATACGTGGAGTTGACGGGTGCTCGCCGCTGGGGCTCGGAGCCGTTCAGATCGAACAGGACTCCCTCGCCATTGATGACTAGTTTTCCCACAAGGTGTACCGGTTCATCGGTGTAACCGTCATTGTCAACGTAACCGTCGGCGGTGAAGACACCTTGGGGCAGCTTGGCAATTTCGGCTCGCGTCCGACGCTCGGTGTAGGCGAGCAGTTGATCGATATAGAACGCGACCGTTTCAGTCCCCATCCGATCCAGCAGCGCAGTCAATCGACGCACCCCGGTGTTGTTGGAAGCCACCTGCGCTCGAAAGTCACCTGCTGTCTCATGCTTGGACCGAATCTGCGCCAACACAAGGCGAAAAACGTCCGAGTCAATCTCCCCATCCTCTACCATTTTCACCGCAGAGATGATGACCCCCTCCTGAAAGACCTCGCGGAACGCACCGATGCTGGCGGGTGCGCCGCCGCCCACATCCACATGGTGAGCAAGGTTGGCGACGTAGCCGAAAAGTTGATCGTTGTAATATACGGGTGAGATAAGGGTGATGTCGTTGAGGTGAACGCCGCCAAGATAGGGGTCGTTGGAGAGAATCGCATCACCGGGTCCCAAGTTCTCCGGTCCATATTCTCGGATAACTCGCGGCACGGACTGAGATAACGAACCGAGATGCACCGGCTGGGTGAACGACTGCGCGACAGGCTGCAACTCGCTATCAAAGAAGGCGCACGAAAAATCGGCGCGGGTTTTAATGTTAGTCGAGTAGGCACTGCGGCGGAGGGCGATTGTCATCTCCTCTGTCGCCTCGATCAGCGCGTTACGAATAACTTCAAATTTGATTGGATCGAATGTTGGTTTCATAGTTTATCTTAACTGAAGCTGCTACCTACAGTTTCCAGCGAGACGCTAGGTGCATAAAGCGTAGGTTGGGTTGAACGGCACCGACAGGAAATGCCAAGCATTACACTACAATTTTGGGGTTGATTCTGATTACAATCTTCAAAATATAGTGAAACCTAACTTTTTATAATCAGCGCATCGGTTGGATTAGATGTTGGGTTTCACGGTATCTATTTATAAGACAGTGTTGTTGAAAGAGAACCTATCTACCGTCTTTGATATGGACCTGCTTTTAACCGTTCAACCCAACCTACTGTTATACTGTGTAAATCCTCAATGAATTTGTGTAGATTCGCGTGGATTCGTGGATAGGAAGGAGGAGTGAATCCGGTAATCGGTTTCTGTTGCACGATTTCTTAACATGAGCTTTGTCCTTCATCTCAATGAACTGATTATTCCAACCGGCGAAACGCCAACCGCTCGCCGACAAATCCCTCACGCCAGACACTAGTACAGGCCTCCGCCATCTCCTCAAGATTCTCCGTAACCTCAGCGAAGCGGTTACCGGGGACAGGTCCCATCGTGGGTGAGAAAAGGAAGTTATCCCGTCCGTAGAAAATCGCAAGGTCCACCATGCCAGTGCGATAGGCAACCTCGCGCACCGATGGAAGGGTAATGGTGCCGGGCGGAAAGAAGAAATAGAGCAGATCGCCGGGGATTGGCAGAATCGTTGGGTTTTCGAGACCTATCTCGCTCGGCGCAAAGGGTGGAACAAGGGTGTAAACTTCGTTACTCGCGTATTTGGCGTGAAAGGTGTCGCTTTCCTGTGGCAGTGCATTCCACACCGCCTCGCACGTCTTCGGTGCCAGGTCGTCAAGCATCCGCGCAACACAACTCACACCACGCTTCCTGAGGATTACTTCAATATATCGATCCATGCTAATCTCCTTATCCGCCATGCCATAATTGACACAACGGTTACGGCATAGGAAGTATACTTTGGGAATTTGTGTCAAGGGACGACTGTCATTAACCGTCCTAAATTGGACTGCGGCGTTAAACGGTTTGCAAGGCGCAAGGCTTCCCACATCGTCACCTGATTTGCTGTCAACACTGTTTTGCCGACCACCGCTTCAAGTTCGGGCAGAAAATCGACGGTGTGCAACGCGGTATCGGGGATTAGCACCGCTTCAGCATCGGGATGGTCGTTGGCACACGCAAAGCGCAAGACCTCCTCGCGCTTCATAAGACCGACCTCGTCCCCCGTCCAGACCCCAAGACATCCCATGTGAACCACTTCAACACCGCCCGTCTCCAGAAAAGCGCGAAAGACGTTCGACAGTTCTTCAGGGTAGGTTGCAGCGACAGCAACGCGCTTCAGTCCGAGTGCTTGGCTGGCACTGAGAAATGCCAACGATGTACTTGATGCCGGCACGTCAAGGGCATCAACTAAATCTTGCACTTGACGCTGTGCCCCCTCTACACCAAACGCAAAGCTAGCACTTGTGCAAGCCCATAAACAGACGGTGATGTTGTGAGGACGCAGTTCCTCTGCACTTGCTAACAGGTATTCCCGACTGCCGGTGATAAGGCTCTCGTCGATTCGATGCAGATTTGGGCTATCGGTATGAACTACCTGAACCTCAACCGGAGGCTTCAACGCGGCGGCAAGGCGTGGGTAGTCGTCCTCCGCAGCGTAAAGGGGGTAGAGAACACCGATGCGTAGCTTGTTTTTCATCCGTTAGGGTTCCTCTCTCAAATAGTCGTAAACAATCTCCGCATATCCCTCGGAATAGCTGCTCTCCATGTAGAAGGCATCGTCATATTTCAGCGGTGATAGCGGGGTAAGATCACATAATGGGGAGGCACCGAGGGCAATCCTGCCCTGTCCTTTCGCGGTGAAGTGAACCTCTAAATCGTGGGTTGTTTCGCTGCAATCAATTAACTGTTTGAGGGCGGGGCCTGGGCCATCGGCTCTGGGAATAATCTTCAATCGCCAAGCCGGGGTCAGGGAGGGCATCGCATCGTGGGATGTAACGGTTTCCATGCTGGAACTGATATTCAGGACCGGCACACCGCCGATCGAGGTTTCCGTCACCATACACCGATCCGCTTGAGTCACCTTTAACCCCGCGTACACCTTCGGCGTTCCATAAATCTCCCTACCCGCAGCGATTCCGGCAGGCCCATCATGAAAAACGTGGGAACAATAAAATCCGGTCTGACTCCTGAAACGGCACTTCATCACAATAAAAGATTCTTGAAAGGGCCCATAGTTTGTGCAGAAGGGCACCTCCAAGCCTGAAGCCACACACAGCCCGTCCTCAGCCGCTTCCAAAGGCTCCGGGAGAAAGCTCTGAACGGCAGTTGGCGCAGTGTGAAAAAAGACAAATTGAAACCTCACATTTCGATAGACTGCCGGCAGCGGTGGATAAAAGGGGTTGTCCGCCGGTATATTCCAGCCCTCACCATGTTTAAGCCCCATGATTGGAATCCTCCTCTCCGCTGATGATGTCATCTGAGCGCAGCTTCTCGGTCTCCGCCTCATCTACCGTCCACGACTGAGTATCAACCGCGACTTTATAAATCTCCCTCGCCCGCTCAAGGCTCACCTTGCCCGCACGCACATCGCGGCACACCAACTTCGGGGCACGTTCCTCAGGGCAACCGTAGCCGCCGCCGCCACAGGTGCGGTAACTCATCACCTCCCCCGGCTTGAGTTGGACGGTCACTTTGGAACTGAGTTCGACGGGATCTGTGTCGGGATTCAGTATGTAACTTGCCTTGAGCCCCGGCAGTCCGCCAAAGAGCCCCCACGGTCCCCAGCGGTCTCGATCCGCCAAGATAGTGAAAGAGGGCTCATGGTCGAGAAATTCGTAATCCCGGCGCAAGCCTAGCCCGCCGCGATGCTTGCCCGCACCGTCAGAGTCGTTGACCAGTTCGTAGCGTGTAATACGCACCGGGTAGTTTGTTTCGGTCTCCTCAATGGGCGCATTCTCGGTGTTCTGCCCGTGTGTCTGCACGGCATCGGGCCCGTCGCTGGCAATCCGGCCCCCAAACCCGCCCGCCATCGTCTCCAGAAAACAGTAATACTCCCCTGTCCGTGGGTCGGCCCCACCGAATCCGGCGTGACACATCATGGCTTTCGTGCCGGCGGGCACCCGGTCGGGCATCACCGGTGAGAGTGCCTTGAACATCACGTCAATCAACCGGGTCTGTGTCTCCCAGCCCCCCACGACCGGAGCGGGCGGCGCGCTATTGACTACCGTGCCTTCGGGAGCGAGCATGCGTACAAACCCGTAGAACCCCGCGTTTGTCGGTATGTCGGGGTCAATTAAACACTTGAGGACGTACGCACAGCCTGAGAATGTCTGGGCATACGTGGAGTTCACCGGTGCTCGCCGTTGGGGGTCGCAGCCGGTTAGATCAAAGAAAACACCGTCGTCGTTAATCACCATTTTCGCTGCCAAGTGTACCGGTTCATCGGTAAAACCGTCGTTGTCAACGTAACCGTCGGCGGTGAAGACACCGGGGGGCAGCTTGGCAACCTCCGCCCGGGTGCGCCGCTCGGCATAAGTGATCAGTTCATCAATGTAGAAAGCAAACGTTTCTGATCCCATCCGATCCATTATTGCGCGTAACCGGCGCATGCCGGTGGTGTTTGCCGCCACCTGTGCCCGAAAGTCACCACCGGTTTCGCGCTTGGACCGAATCTGCGACAGCACCAACCGAAAAATGTCAGACCGCATTTCCCCTGCACGCACCAACTTAACCGGCGGAATGATGACACCCTCTTGGTAAACCTCACGGAATGCACCGACACTCGCCGGCGCGCCGCCACCCACATCGACATGATGGGCAACATTGGCGACATAACCGAATGATTCATCGTTGTAGTACACAGGCGAAATGAGGGTGATGTCATTGAGGTGGCCGCCGCCCCCATACGGGTCATTGACCAAAAGTGTATCGCCCGGTCCGAGGTTTTCAACCCCATAATCGGTAATGGCCTTCGGGACCAACTCAACCAGCGATCCCAAGTGGGTGGGCTGTCCGAACGATTGCACCACTAACCGCAACTCGCGATCGAAAAAGGCGCAGGAGAAATCCGCACGGGTCTTGATATTGGTTGAATACGCGCTACGCCGCAGGGCGATTGTCATCTCTTCTGTCGCTTCCAACAGCGCATTGCGGATAACTTCAAATGTGATTGGATCGACTCGGTCTGAGGTTTGCACCAGCATTTCCTCCTACAATCTCGACAGGAACAACATCTGAATTACCATTTTAATTTGACAAAATACTGTACTAACCCGAGTTGCTAGATGGCCCGTAGGTCGAGTGATTTTCTTGATATATCGTGCCTCAACCCAATGTGACCCATGCCGCCCCGCTGGGCTATGTCGGTTCATTAGTGCAACTAATGAATTTTTAAACGAATGAACTCTTGAGGTTATGTCATACGGAGTATGCCTACTACTCTAGGCGAAGCGGGTGGCGGAGAGTGGTCCAGGGTCACGCCCCTCCAACGCCAATGCTACCATGCGCTCGGCGGCAACAAGACCGATCGAGTTGCCGTAGCCGCTAAACCCCACAGCAAAGACGACGCGCCTTTCGTTTGGGAGGAACCCAACAGCCACACGACGGTCGGGCGTAAAACCGTGAATACCAGCCCACTGCCGTTCCACCTCAAATTCAACGCCCGGAAACCGTAGACGCAGATAGTTTACCAGATTCAGATGTAAGTTCGGTGTCACAGCATCTTCGGCGGTGTACTCCTGCGCCTCAAAGAACGCTCGCGCGCCGCCGATGAACAGCTGCCCATCCGGGAGTTGGCGAAAGTAATGATTCTCGGTAATACCCGCAACATTGATTAAACGCTCGACCGGCGTTGTTACCGTTATCTGTCCCCGCACCGGCCGCACGATGCTGTGCAGATATGGGTGTAGATCGCACCCATAGCCATTAGTAGCGATATAGACCCTGTGACATCGGATATGCGCTCGGCGTCCACGGACAAGGAGGCATTCACCCGCCGGTTCAATGGCATAAACCTCGTTGTGGTCGTAAAGTGTGGCACCACTGGTGGCGGCGATAGCTTCCGTCAGTCGCGCCGGCTGCACCATGAAATCGTTTTCGATCTGCATCATTGCGGTGTAGCCCGATGACCCATAGGGATCGCCGTGTGAGAATTCAACTGTCGCGCCATCGGCTTCAAGTTCGCGAGCCCAGTGTTCTAACTCACGGGCTTCGGCGTGGGTCTCAGCGAGATGGGCTGCACCATCCTCAAGCGGGATAGCGAATCGGTTCGCTAGCGAGCGCATTCGGAGCACGTTTTCACGCACCATGGTCAGGATCTCGCGGGCGGCTTCCCGTCCCATCTGCTCAATGAGAACTGGATATGGCTCGCGTTGTGCCGTTAAAACAAATCCAGCGTTTCGACCTGAAGCCCCGGCTGCCGGAAAACGCGCATCTATGAGCGCAACGTCGCGCCCACGCTCACGAAGTAGGGTCGCGGTGTAAGCTCCTACAATGCCGGCACCGATGACGGCATCGTCGTGTTCCACCTGAATTGGTTCAGGCACTTCCTGCCATACGGATACGGTCACGATTTGACCTCCTGAATGCGAGCGTAGAGATGGGGGATCTCAAATGAACGGATTCGCTCTAACAATTGCCAAGATTGTAGCACGGTTGCCCCAGAAATTAAACCAAAAAGTTCGGGTGAAATCTGTATAAAAAAATAAGCACAAAATATAATGAAATTGTGGTATAATCTCCGGCGTGGCGATTTTAGCATCCCTGACCCCAAGGAACGTCTCTCAACGTTGCAATGGGTGAAAATTACTCCTCCACTAATCTTTCCAACATGTCAATAAATAACACAAACAGCGTCGGCATCATCGCAAACCCAGCGTCGGGCAGAGACATTCGCAGACTGGTTGCCCACGGCGCGGTATTCAACAACGATGAAAAGGTCAACATCGTCCGCCGGGTGTTGCTGGGACTTGAGGCAGTGGGGGTTGGGCGCGTGTTTTTGATGCCCGACTCATTTAGCATCGGTCCCAAGGCACTTGATGGGCTACAGACCGAGCTCGATGTTTCTATCCTACCGATGTTCAAAACGTTCAGCCAAAGAGATTCGACGCAGGCGGCTGCGCTTATGGGGGCCGAGGGAGTCGGCTGCATCATCACGTTGGGGGGGGATGGCACCAACCGCGCAGTAGCCAAGGGGTGCAGCGACGTGCCCCTCATGCCAATCTCCACCGGCACTAACAACGTCTTTCCCACGATGCTGGAGGGGACAATTGCTGGGATGGCAGCTGGCTTAGTGGCGTGTGGCATAGCACATAAGGCGGTGCGGCGGGCACCCCGTCTGGACATCTTTTGCAAGAAAGCCAACGAGAGTAATCGGGTGGGAGATCGCAGGAGTTTTGCCCCGGCTGGGCACGCAGCGCAACCTCCTGACAACGCCGAAACGCCAGATGACATCGCTCTGGTCGATGCCGCCATCTATGATGAGCGATTCGTTGCTTCCCGCGCCATCTGGGATGCATCCAAAATAAAGGAGGTTATTTTGACCCGCGTTGAACCGGGTAGCATTGGGCTATCATCAATCGGTGCCCACGCTCCGGACCGGGTTGACTCCCCCGGGCACGGTCTGTATCTTCGGCTGGGGTCGGGTGGGCAGCCGGTGCTCGCTCCCATCGCCCCCGGTCTCCTCCGCGAAGTAAGTTTGGCGGAATCCCGTCCCTTGGCACCGGGTGAAACGGTTACTGTCAGGCATCAGCAGGCCTGTGTGCTTGCCCTTGATGGCGAACGCGAAATTGAACTGCGCCAAGATGCAACCGTCCGATTACAACTGAACCCCAACGGTCCACGGGTGATAGACGCACGCCAGGCAATTGATATTGCTGCGCGAGCGGGCGTGTTTATCCGACAAGACTAATTTTTGCTTTGGCAAAGTGCCCCGGTAAGCCGAGAAACCGAGTTTTTTCGTGAAAGCTCGGTTTCTTAACATGAGCCATTTTCGTTAATTAGGTGTCAAATGGCTCTCCAAGATAGAGGAGACGAATCCATGCGCTACCGGATTTTACGCTTCACGTTTTCATGCCCCGCTCCACCGGTGGGACTTTGGTAGCTGTTTGGGTTATACTATTCCCCCTAAAACTCCACCGTCAGCCCCAGATACGGGATCTGCGGCAATTGGCTGACGGTTTGTTGCTCGGTGTAGGTCGCGTTGTAATCAACATCCAGAACATTTTTGCGGTTATACGCATTGATTAGCTCAAGGAAGAGCCCCCATCGCCAACGCTGATAAACGAATGACTTGCTGATACGAAGGTCCAGGCGATGAAACGGCGGCACCCGTGCTGAGTTGGTTTCACCGTAGATGGGGACATAGCGGAATATACCGGTAATGGGATGGGGCATGATTTCAGCACCGGTCACCGGCGTGTACGGATTTCCGGTTCGGTACTGCCACTTCGCACCGATTTCCCACGTCGGTGTAAGCATGTAGCTCGCTGTGAGTGTCGCAACATGGGTTTGATCATACGAATAAAGCCGCTCCGGCTCGCCGGGGCGGTCTTCACGTTTGGCAACTGAGTAGGTGTAGTTTGCCCAACTGAAAAACCGATCCCCAGCGCGATGTTTGAGCGAAAATTCAACGCCTCGCGCAAATCCCTCCCCTTGGTTAAGGTATCCCGCAGTTTGGTCACGCGTGATAAGATCTCTAAAATCCTTCTGATAGCCTGTGACCTTGAAACGTGTTTGGGGGTTAATTGCCCGTTCTAGCTCTAAAATGTAATGAATCGCTGTATTCTCTTTCAGATTGGGATTTCCGTATTCCGGAACGATTTGCCAAGGGTATGGGCTAGTCTCGTATCTGCCGTAAGCGAACCGGAGTTCTGAACCGCCCGGCATCTTGAATCCAAAGCTGCCCCTCGGTCCCACGGAGACGCGATCGGTGAGGTTGAAATAGTCGAGTCGTAGTCCCAAGGTAACTGATAAGAACGCAAACGGGTCATACCGATTTTGCAGATACCCCTCAATAAAATTAAATCGTCTTTCAAAGTCTGCAGCAATTTTTTCCTCAAAGGTGTAATATTGAGGATCGCTTGCCTTCGGATCGCCTTCATCGGGGCGGCGAGGGAAGAAGCTGGATACATTCCACCGCGTCGTCGAAATAAGTAATCCCGATTCGAGTTGATGTTTCGGATTCAGACGGTAGGCGAGATCTTCACGAAGCTCGTGTTGGACCGGCTCCAGTTTCAGGAAAAGTCCCTGACCAAAGCTAAAGGCTTGGTAATAACTTGCACGCGAGACTGAGAGATGTGAAGTGAGGCGATCTGTCAGCGTTGATTTGAGATCGGCCGCTTGTACATCAAAGCGGCCTTTGAGGTCTAAACTCCCTGCGAGTGTCGGATCATAATCTACATCTGCCAATCCCAACTTAAACCCCATGATATCATCTGCAGCGAACGCCTTGACGTTGAATTGATGCTTTTCAGAGAGATTATAGCTAACCTTCGCCTGATAATCCCAGAATCGTGGAAACGCCGTAATCTGTGCAACCTCTATGGGAAAGAGGTCAATATAGCTTCGTCGTCCTGCGAGATACCACGACCCGCGCTCTCCAATCGGTCCCTCAAGCAGCCCCTCCGAATAGAGGAGGTTTAGGTTAAATTTGCCACCCACCCGATCTTCCCTACCACGCCGCGAATAGATGTCGATTACGGCTTGTGCATCTGCTCCAAACTCTGCCCCGAATCCGCCGGCGTAGACATCAATCCTGTTGAGCACCTCTGAATTGACGGTTGATACCAATCCACCAAAATGGTAGGGATAAAAAAGCGGCGCACGATCCAAGTAAAAACGATTGTCGTCAGGGGAACCGCCGCGGATGTAGAGTTGACCGTCGAAATCGTTTGCGATGCCAATCCCCGGCAAGGCTTGGAGTGCTCGGAGTGCGTCCCCCGCGCTGCCGGGGATTCGCTTAATCTCCATAACCTTCACCGTCTGCTTACCGACGGTCGCCGGTATCGATGTCGATTTGACCTCAACCTCATCCAGTGTAAGTTTAACAGAAGCGAGATAAATTTTGACTTCGGTCGTTTCAGCCGACTTCGCCGTGGCAACCATATTTTCCTCAAGGAGGCGGTAACCGACGGCGATCACAGTCAACGTATAGTCTCCGGGGGGCAGATTGTCGAATCGAAATTCACCATTTTCATCGGTTAGGGCATGTCGCCCCGTTTCGACCAATCGAACCGTGGCATTTGCCAGCGGATCGCCCGTTTCCTGACGGTAGACGGTGCCACGAATTTCTCCGTCCTTCACAGTGGATTGCTGGGGGTATGCAACAGGCGAGTATACGAATAATGCAAATAGCAGGATAGCGGATAGATACCAAGACAATCCTTTGACACCGTACCAAGAGTTCATTGACTCATTAATTCGGGAACCCAGGGTAAACCAATGAACCAACTTACGCATCATATTTAAGCCCCCGCAAAAAATCTTCAAACGTTTCTGCGACAAATACCCCCGCTTTACGTAATGCTTTCACCTTGCCACGAATCGAACCGCGTCCCCCTTCGACAATCACCCCGGCATGACCGAATCGTATCCCTTCAAGGTCATCAACGAACCTGCCGGACAAAAAGGCAATTATTCGGAGTCGAGAAGGCTTTTGCTTCAGTCGCGCTGCGAGTTGTTCCTCCGCAGCACCGCCCGGCTCGCCATAGATGACCACAGCATCGGTGGCGGGGTCAGCTTCGAGGAGCTCGATCAGGTCGGTGAAATTGGAACCGACAATTGCATCCCCACCCACGCCGATGGCGATACTCTGCCCGATCCCACGGCTCGTTAAATAGCTGGCGATTTCGGTGGTCATTCCGCCGCTGCGGGAAAGCACAGCGACACGACCCGGCGTAAACGAACGACGCACATTATCCACACGCCCACCGATGGTGCCGAGTTTGGCAATCCCCGGACGGATTAGCCCCAGCGAATTGGGCCCAATGACGGTGCAACCGGCGCGACGGGCAGCGACCTGCAATTTACTGGTGTCCAGTTGTGGAACCCGTTCAGTCATAATCAAACAGAGTTGCATACCAGCAGAGAAGGACTCTAACGCGGCATCAAGAACGGCGGGTGGGGGGACGGAAATAACGCTGATAGTTGCCCGGTGCTTCTCAACCACCGCTGCGACCGTGTCGTAGACGGGAATCCCATGAACGCGCTGCCCTCCCTTTCCGGGGGTTACACCGGCGACGATATTACTCCCGTAAGCGAGGGAGTCCTTCACCATACGGCTCGCCTCTCTGCCGGTGATGCCCTGAACGAGAACACCTGCTTTCGGGTCAAGAAGCATGAGTACGATTCCTTTCTACAGCCAACCGGGCAGCCGCATCTAACGACATCTCGCGTCCATATACCTCGACACCGGCTGCCTCCATTATCTCCCGCGCTTCCCGCCCCCAGTTGCCGGGGACGCGAAAGAGGCTGATTGTCTCCGCGGGTTTCCTGCCTGCAGCCTTGACACCCATGAGGATGCCGCGGGCAATCACATCCGCCCGGGTATTGTTCACCACATTCATGATAACCGCCATCCCCCTAACGCCCGGCTTCGACAGCAGGAGCGATGTTATGGCAGCAACCTTCTCCTCAGTCGGATTTCCTCCTACTTCGCAATAGTTTGCAGGAGCCCCGCCATGCTCCTTGATCGCGTCGAAAACGGTTAGGCTTGCGCCCCCACCCCCGATCAGCAGCGCGAGATCGCCATCGAATTCTACAACCCGCCCGGCAACGCCCCGATGGTCTGTCTCATCAATACGTTGTGCCTCAAGCTCCAGAGGGGTAGGCGGACGACCCGTAGCGGTCATCGTCAATTCGCCTAACAACCCCAACCTCTCCTGCTGCCGATAAACCGCCTCGTCCTCAATCTCCACACGCGCATCAAGCCCGATAAGCACCCCGTCTTTGGTAACGACCAACGGATTGATCTCCATCGTGATCCCATCGCAGGCAAGAAACGCTTGGGACAACTTGGTAAGGACCTCCCCAACCCCGACAAGGGTTTTTCCCGTCAAGCCGCTTTCGGCAGCCATCTCCCTGGCTTTGTAAGGCGCGAGCCCCGTCCACGGATTGAATGATTGGCGTGCGAGCCGATCGCTCTGGGCAGATTCAACCTCCACGCCACCAGCGAGACTCAATAAGGCAACCGGTAGCTTTGCGACCGTATCCCATGTGATACCGACATAAAACTCGCAATCATAAGTTAGTTTCGGTTCAATCGAGATCACCTCAACGGTTGTACCGCGCACGTCCATTCCAAGCAAAGCCTCCGCCGCAATGACAGCTTGATCGGCACTCTCCGCGAACTTCACAGCTCCGATGTTTCCTCGCCCCCCAAAAGGGGTCTGTGCTTTGAGGACAGTGGGCAGCCCGACATGCTCAACGGCTGCTCGCACTTCAGCCATCGAGTTGACGGATATCGATTCCGTAAAAACCAAGCCGAAACTGGAGAGTAATTTTTTGCTTTGATGTTCGAGGAGTCTCATTGCTGCGGTGCTGTTGCAGGGTGTGCCAAGGGGTGCCGACCGCACAGCTTGCGCGTGAAATCGGTCTGAGTCGTCCCACGGTGCATTCGATACGCCACGCCCTCTAAGCCAATGTCCAAGTGATACAATCCAACTGTCCTCTTGTAGATTCCCAGACGGAGACGGACGAGATGTTCCAAAATGTGAGGAAAAAAATGAACCGCATCATAATCCGTGTTCGCGCCCTATTTCTCACGCAACACCCATCGGAGGGCTTCGGTATCTAGGTTTGCACCGCTCATAACCATCACAACGTTTTGGTCTGCGAGTTCCGTCTTCAGCTTGCGGGCGGCGGCAATCGGTGCCGCGGCAGCCCCTTCGATGAGGTTATGTGTATACCGTAACGCCATCCGAATCGCCTCTCGAATTTCCTCCTCACTCACTAACAAAATCTGACTGATCCCATCTTTGAGAATTGAAAACGGAAGGTCGAATGTCACACGGGTTGCTAAGCCGTCGGCAACTGTATTTGCTGAATCCGTATCGATCTTCTTGCCTGCTTTCCATGAGCGGTAAACCGATGGTGCGTTTTCTGCTTGCACACCGATGACCTTGACGTTTGGATTTATCGCTCGCGCCACCGTGATCGCACCACACGCACCACTCCCCGCTCCGATGGACACGATGATCGTATCCACCTCTGGCAAATCCTCAAAAATCTCAAGGGAATACGTTCCGACTCCGTGAAAGAGTGGCGGTTCGTTGGCAGGATGGACATAACGGAGTCCGCGTTCGGTTTGCAGCTTTTCGCATAACTCCCGCGATTCGTCAAAGTCGATGCCGTGCTCGATCAGTTCCGCCCCGAAGGCACGCATCGCGCTATTCTTCTCCGGATTGTTGCCGTGTGGGACAACAATCGTGGCATGAACACCGAACTGCTTTGCTGCATAGGCAATCGATCCGCCATGATTCCCTCGCGTTGCGGTTACTACGCCGCGCTCCCGCTGATCTGCTGGAAGTTGGCTCATAAAATTCAAGCCACCGCGAACCTTAAAGCTCCCCGTTGGTTGATGGTTTTCGTGCTTGATGTAAGCCCTGAAGCCAAATAGTGCTGACAGCTCTGGGTAGTGGATTAACGGTGTCGGTTGCAGAAACTGATAAACGGTGCGGCGGGCAGCCAAAACGCCTTGAAACGTAACAGGATTCAAAAATTTTCTCCTTTGAAGTCAAGATGGATAATCCAACCTATCTTTAAACATCTTCGTGGCCACAGGTTTCCGAACCTGTGACCGTCCCGACCCGATCGGGATAGCTAGCCAATCTGTGCTGAACTGCCAATTCTGCTCGCCATATTCTAACATCAACTGTAACCTATCTGTCAACTGATATTCGTTGTGGGTACGGATGTCTCTTTCAATAATTTCATCTAAACAGAGGAACCCCCCTTTATCCCCCCGCAAGCGGGGGGAATAAGAGGAGCATGAGCGGGGGGAATGAGGGAGGTCAGGCTTTTCGATGGGAGGGGGTCTGTGTAATGGGAGGGTGTCTGTGTCATGAGAGGGTGTCTGCGTGATGGGAGGAGGACTGTGTAATGGGAGGGGGGCTGTGCAATAGGAGGGGGGCTGCGTGATGGGAGGAGGTCTGTGTAATGAACATTGATTAATCCTCCCCGATAGCCCTCTGATAGATCTGATAATTGGCTTCCTCCCTTTCCAGCAGGTTTGCTTTGGTAACAGCATCGACATGAACGCAGGCGCGCTTCATTTGTCCATCTTCGTAGCGGATAACTGAGCGCAATCATCTCTTGGGTATATTTGGACATTGCATACGGGGTGTCGGATAGCAGTTGTGTTTCGATGACCTCTCCCTTCTATGCGGCAATCCATATCATAGTGATTCACTCACTATCGCTACAAGGGAGGGGTGCCGGAGTCATGGTGCGAGTTTTATCCGAATGGCATCAACAATGACATAAGTCTATAGACAGAGGTCATCGAAATCGGTTATCATATTGTTAGCCTCTAGTTTTAGATGGATTATCAGGTTCATCTATAGTAACAGACTGGAGGGCTTTTAACTTCCTTTGTTTTATTTCCGATAAAAAAAGGGAAGGTAACTAGCATAAGACCCTATCAGGCCTTACGCACTTCCACTGCGAAAATCGTATCCTATTTCCTACTGTGTATGCGTATGACTTTGGCGGATGATAATCGCAACCCAATCGTGGCGCAGAATCTGCCCGCGATGAAATCGGGGTTTCCTAGCGTTATATCAACTGCGTAACCTCTAAGATAGGAGGATCTGAACATGAAATGTCAACACACCGTTTTTATTTTCTCGATTCTGATATTTCTCCCGCTTGCCTCCCCTGCTTCTGCGGCGGATGACTACTTTAACTATAGCACGGTCTTCTCCGACGGGAAGATTACCCGTTTCACCCAAATGCCGATCCGCGTCCATATCGCACCGATGCCTATGGGCATTGAGGGGATTGAAACGTATCTGGAAAGTCTCCGCTATGCCATGCGCGAATGGGAAGCCGCCGCTGATGGGCGGATACAGTTCCAAGAAGTAGAGGCAATCGACAACGCAGACATTCGGGTGCGGTGGCAGCGGGGTGGATTGACCCAGATCACCGACACTGCACTTGGCAAGACGGAACTCAGCCGTCTCTCGGAGACCGATTTTGAGGTAGGAATGGTTTTATCGTTGCGAGAAAGAGGTTCGGCGGTGCTGCTTTCGCCCGAAAAGATGCGAACCGTTTGTCTCCATGAACTTGGGCACGCAATTGGGCTTTGGGGGCACAGTCCAGATTCAGCGGATGTGCTCTTCTTCGCAGCAACGGCACAACGCCCGACCGATCGAGATAAGGTAACGCTGCGCAACGTCTACGCGACTCCACTGCACGCTCCTCAACATGAAGCTGCAATTGCAGTTCTCAAAACGCAGATTGAAGCCAATCCAAGACACCTCCGGAGCCACTATCTCCTCGGCACAGTTAATTTCGATAGAGGCAAAGTGGACGCGGCGATTGTAAATTTTAAAGCCTGTTTAGCACTCGATCCGGACTTTCAGCAAGCCAACGAAAAACTTCTCCTTGCCTACCAGAAAAGCGGACTTAGAGAGGAGGCACTAGCCCAACTTCAAAAGATGCTCAATCGGAATGCCTCGCCAGAGGGGTATAACACCGCCGGTGTGATGTACTACCGAATGCAGCGAATTGACGAAGCCATTGCAGCCTTCAAGAACGCACTTCAGATTAACTCTCGTTATCAGCCAGCTAAAAATAATCTACACCAACTCTATCGTGAGCAAGGCATCGCTGCACTAGCAGATGAAACTTATCCGGCAGCAATGTCGTTCTTTTCACAAGCACTCCAACTCGATCCGACAGATTCGACATTGTATAATCTGACGGGTGATGTGTACGCAAGAAACGGGGACTATCAAAACGCGATTGCGGCGTATAAAAAGGCGCTGCGATTTAATCCCGGCGACACAGAGGCCAAGCAAAACCTCGCCCGGTCCTACAACAATCTCGGCGTGCAGTTGACTCAATCCCAACGCTGGGAAGAAGCGATTGGTGCCTATCAGCAGGCCCATCAGTTGATGCCGGACCTTGCCAGTGTAAATACCAATCTCGCGAATTTATACTGGAAACGGGCGAACGCGCTCCGCGAAAAGGGTAATTTAGATCTGGCAATTGAAGCCTATCGTGAGCTCCTTGAGTTTGATTCAGGTGCAATTGAGGCCCATAGCCTGCTAGGGGATTTATATCTCCAAAAGCAGGACTACCCGCAGGCAATCCACGAATTTAACAAGGCTTTCAATGCCGATCAGCAGAATATACAAACGCGGGCAAACCTGATCGCGGTCTATCATAAATATGGTCAGATACTTGACAGCCAGAGGCGTTACGACCAAGCGATTACGCAGTTTGAAAGAGGACTCGCGTTAGATCCGGCGCACACTAACTTGCGTTTGAACATCGCGTATGTCTACGAACATGCAAAGGATTTCGATAGCGCGAGGGGGGTGTTTAAGGCAATTCTGGAGCTTGAGCCGGATAACTCTCAAGCCAAAGCGGGGTTGGTCAATCTTCACATTCAACGTGGGAATGATTTGCTGAACCAAAAGAAATATACGCCCGCGCTGAAGGTGTTTGAAAGTATCCCGGAATCCGATCGGCATGCGGGAATCTATAATACGATTGGGTACCTTTATTTGATGAAGGAGCAACCCCTGAAAGCGTTGGAGGTTTTTGATGCGGCCCTCGCCGACAACCCACAGGACGAAGTTGCTTACCAGAATCTCCTGAGTATCGAATCGCAATTTGAGGCACAGGTTGACGGTGTTGAGGATTCCCAAATGGCGATAGATAACCTCGCACTTGTGCGAAATAGCCTTGTGCACTGCTTAATCGGCCGCGATGAACATCTCAAAGCGAAAGCGAAATACCGTGCTGCATTAGACCACGCCCCTAGTGATACGGAGGTTAAAACAACCCTTATTAATACTGGGATACGCCTTGCAAAGGCATTCCAGAAAAAGAAATGGCCCAAAAATATGAAGGAGGTAATTCGGTGGATTCAGGAACAAGCACCCGACAACGCAGCGGTACAACAGCTGCTTGAAGACAGCCCGTAATCGTTTGAATCTTTTTAAGGATTGGCTGATAGGTCTCGTTCCTAACCGCCTCAACGATATGCTCAAAAAAATACTCTACACTTATCTACTCCCTATTGCCCTTACTGTTTGTATGATTTCACAGGTATTTGCAGAGCCTGCTTTTAAAAAGGCACTCACTCTCGTCGATCAGGGAGACTATGTTCAGGCCGCCCGAAGTTTGGAAGATTTACTCAAAACGCAGCCAACACATCCGGAGAAGCAGGCGATTCATCATGTGCTCGCGTCCTGTTACGAGAAGGGGGAAAAGTGGGGCAAAGCGATTCAACATTATAAGCAAGCCGTTTCGCCGATATATCCCTTGGCGGATTATGTCATTTACCATCTGGCAAAATCATACCGACAGATGGAAGATTATCCAAACGCCATCACGTGGTATCAACGGTTGATCGATGAACAGCCGGGGAGTTTCCATCTTGCTAGCGCAAAGTATGAGCTCGCCAAAGCACATTATCAGACTGGCAACTACGCCATGGCACTCAAAGGCTTTTTAGGGGTTAGTGCCGATTCACAAAACAGTTATGTCCGGAAAGCGACTTATGAGGCTGCAAAGACTTATGAAAAACTGGGTAACTGGAAGCAAGCCCAAGACACCTACCAACAACTTATTCATGCAAACGATGCGGACACGATTGCGAAGGATTCGCTTGACGCGCTTCAAAAACTGGTCGCAGGACACCCAGAACTCCAGATCACTCGCAATCAACGGATGACGCACGGTATGGTACTATACAATCGCGGGAAACTGATGAATGCCCTTTCGGAATTTCGCAAGGTTGGCACAGGCTATAAGGACGCAATCACCGCGCGTGCCACCTACCATATTGGTCGCACATACTACCGTCAGCGCAAATATGATTCGGCACTTGAGGCATACAACAAAATCGTTTCTCTCTACCCGACGAGTAGCTATCTCACGCGGGCACTCTACCAGTCAACGCTTTGCTACCGACGTAAGAACCAGCCACAACTGGCTGAGAAACATTTGAGTGCCTTCATCGAAAAATACAGTTGGAGTGCATTGGTGGACGATGCGCTATATGATCTTGGGTGGGTACAGGAAAACGAGAAACAGTATGACAAGGCCATTGCCTCCTACCGTCGCTTGACGAGCAAATACACCCACAGCACCCCCAGCGACCTGTTGCCGCGAGCATACTGGCGCATCGGCTGGATTCAATTCAAGAATAAACGGTATGCGGATTGCATTGAAACCTTCACGGCTTTGATGAAAGGTTTCCCGGCTAATAGCTTCGCTAAGGCGGCGCACTTCTGGATAGCAAAAAGCTACGAACGTCAAAATCAGTGGAAGGCAGCGGAGACCGCATATAGCGAAATCGTGAAGGCAAATCACTGGTATTACAGCGGATCCGCGAAAAAGCATCTGAAACGTCTTTGCTCAAAAACCGATGTTCTTGTCAAATCAGAGACTCTAGCCACCCCTCGGGCCCGTATTACCTTGGACAGTCCTGCTTGGAAAAATATCGGATCTAAGAAAACGCCCCGTGTGGAACAATTGATGCGCCTCAAGCTTTTTGAGGATGCCTTGACTGAACTCGAAGGAACCGTCCAACGCAACACCTCCAACCTTCGAGATAATTATTATAATCTTATCTTATGCCTCGAAAAACTCAAGAAGTTTCAGCAGGCTCACCGATATGCAGACAAATTATCAAATTTCCAACCCCTGCGGGGAGAAAACAACGCCATACCAATAGAACTTTACCGATACCTTTATCCACTTTACTACACAGACCTCCTTCAAAAACACACGACAAACTATGAAATTGACCCGCTGTTTGTCGCTGCGATGATTCGCGAGGAGAGCCGATACAACGCCGATATCGTCTCCTACGCAGGTGCGATAGGGTTGATGCAGATTATGCCTGCGACTGGACGCTATCTGGCAGGTCGCCTCAAAATCCCTCGATTTAATACAAAAATGCTGTATAACCCAGATATCAACATTCAGATGGGGGCGTGGTACATGAAAAAGCTGATGAATCAGTTCGACAACAATCACGCACTGGTCGCAGGCGCGTACAACGGTGGCCCCGGTCGGATGCAACGATGGTTAGATGCAAAACAAATCCCTGATTTGGATGAGTTCATCGAAGATATTGGGCTGACCCAAACACGCCGTCATATCAAAAAAGTTATCGACAGCTATATCATCTATCAGGAGCTTTACCCGAACCCCTCTCCCGTTTTCGGTAAAAAAAACGTCGCAAATAGGCAGTTGACTGCGGGGCGAGGCTCCCACTGAGCCTCAGTCAGATTTTCGGACGAGCACAGGAGCATCACCTGAATACTTGAAAGGGCTATTTTTATGAAATATACAATCGGCTGCACTACCCGTCCCTACGGTTCTCTAACGTTCTCCGAAGCATGTGAGCATATCGCAGCTGCTGGATATACCGATGTTGCGGTGTTCGCCAACGCCGGTCAGGTTCCCGTGAACGCTGATAGTACAGACGTGGAGATTGCAGAAACCCGCAAAGCCTCCGCCGCTGCTGGATTGACCCCCTCACTGTTAATCGGCAGTACAAAATTGAATCTCGGCTTGAAAGCTGCTATCGATGACTACAAACGGCTCATCGACAACGCCGCTGCGCTCGGCACGAAATGGCTACTCGATTGCGGTACAGGAAACGAAGCGTACTACGCGGATTATTTTGAACTGATGCGTCGGGCTGCGCTGCATGCGGCGGAAGTGGGTATCAACATTACCATGAAGCCACATGGTGGAATCAGCCTTACAATCCAAGATCTCATTGACGCTGCCGGTAAAGTGAATCACCCCGCCTTTGGGATTTGCTACGATCCGGGCAATATCATCTATTATACCCAAGGCGAACTTCGTCCCGAAACCGATATAGCGACCGTCGCACCGAAAGTAACGACGACGATTATCAAGGATTGTGTCGTCGAAGATGGTGTGTCTGATGTGATGGTCACGCCGGGCGAAGGGCTCGTCGATTTTGAGACGGTCCTCGGTGGGCTTGTCACCGGTGGTTTTGATGGCCCATTATATGTCGAATGCGTTGGTGGGGAAACGGTGGACGAAATCAACAGTAATACCAAAGCGACGCTCAAGTTTGTGAGCGATATTTTGGGGTAAACCCTTTTTAGTTCATTTGAAATTTTAACGCAAAGACGCAAAGGCGCAAGGAGGCCAACAATGAAAATCACTCGTCTTGAAACCGAATTGTATATCGCCCCGTCGCCGGAGCGTCCAATAACCGATGCACTCCGCGCCAATAGACATCCGGGACGTGTTCACATCAAAGTTCACACCGATAAAGGTCTCGTCGGTAGTTCATCGGTTGGCTTCTCCTCAATTCGGGGTGCAAACGAGACGCTCCAGACTATGCTTAATGAGGAGGTCGCGCCGCTGCTTGTGGGCCGGGACCCGCTCGCGATTCGACTGATTCATGAAGACCTGAAGCGGGCATTGGAAGAGCAGGCTATCCACGGTATGACGATGTATGCGCTCACAGCTGTGAATGTCGCCCTCTGGGACATTTTTGGACAGGAGACAGGACAACCCGCGCACCGCCTTGTCGGTCAGGCGAAAGATCGAGTGCCCGCCTATACGATGGTGGGTTGGATGCACTTAAATCTTGACGAACTCAAGGAGGTCTGCGCTAAATCTGCCGAACAAGGGTTTAAGGCGGTGAAGGTCAAGGTCGGTTCGCCGACACTGGAGGAGGACATCCGACGACTGGAGACGATTCAGGCAGAGATTGGTCCAGATATAACGATTATGGTGGATGCCAACCAGACACTCACGGTGTTTGAGGCGTTGCGTCGTGGACAGGTGTTTCAAGAGATGGGTGTATTCTGGCTTGAGGAGCCATTGCCTGCCCGCAACTACGATGACTACGCCGAACTCGCGCAAGGGCTTGCCATGCCCATCGCCACCGGCGAAAACCTTTACGGAAAAGAAGAGTTTAAGGAACTCCTCGTCCGTCGGGGGATAGACATCGTGCAGGTCGATCTCGCTCGCCTAGGGGGCTTCTCTGAATGTGTTGCCACCGGTTTGATGGCAGCAGCGTTTGGTGTGCCGTGCTGTACGCATGGAGGCGGACTGATAAACCTGAATATCCTATGCGCTCTGCCCAACACGCTGTATCTAGAAACGGGTTTATTGACTGATGAGGAACGGGCCCACTTCGTTGATGGCTGTTTCCTTGCACCGGAGGGCGCTGGATTTTCGTGGTAGAATAAATTGGAGTCTCAAACAGCTAAGAGTGAGGAGAGAAATAATGGGACAAAGCCAAGATAAATTGCGAGTCGCGGTTGCAGGCTGCCACCGTATGACCCATCGTAGCCCAGGCAGTCATAATTTTGCGACTGCGTTTCACGCTGTGCCGGAGACGGATGTGGTAGCGGTGTTTGACCTCGGTGCGGACACCCGAACAGAATTTGTGGATTGCTGGCGAGAGGTTTGGGGAGACCTCCCGACCTATCACGACTACCGGCAGATGCTAGCGGAGATCCAGCCAGACCTACTGTGTATTGCCACACGCCAAACGATGCACGCCGATCAGATTGAGTTAGCTGTCCAAGCCGGGGTGCGCGGCATTCTATGTGACAAACCCCTCGCTACTAGTTTGGCAGAGCTGGACCGAATCGTCGCCGCGTGTCGAGCAGTGCCGCTACTTTTAGCGTTGGACCGTCGCTGGATGCCCCGATATCGTTCACTGCGGGAGTTGGTTGCCGATGGCATAATCGGGGAGGTCACAAGTGCTGTCGCCTATGCGCTGTCCAATCTGATTAATCATGGTTGTCACTCGTATGATGCGATCCTGGGCTTGGCGGGGGATGTCGATCCGGTGTGGGTCAGCGGACTGGTAGACGATGTTTCAGGGGAACTTCCTGATTCGCGGCGGCGTATGGATCCAGCTGGACACGCACAAATTGGGCTTGCGAATGGAGCAGTGCTTTATGTCACCCCAGACGGTCGTCACGAAAACTCAGGCATGACCTTTGAAGTTGTGGGCGAAAATGGGCACTTGTTTCTCCTTGATGATGCGAATGAGAGCTATCTCTGGTTAGCGGATGATCCATCTGGGGCAGGATTACGTCCATTAGATCTTCCGGAGGAGACCGAACCTTGGCCCGCTGGCAAGGCGATGGTGAGCGATTTGGTGCAGGCTGTGCAAACGGGTGGACGAACCGCCTGCGACATCGAACATGTCCGCCGTGCAACCGAGATAGGCTTCGCGATTCACGGTTCATCAATGCAAGGTGGAGCTAAGGTTGACTTGCCACTCGCCGAGCGATCCTTCCGTATTGAATCATATCCTTGGGGCAACGAGTGAAACGTGATATGTGAAACGTAATTGGTTCATGGGTTCAATAATGAGCTGTTGAGCGATACGATATGCAAACGACATCCTCACTAACTGGCACCAAAGGTTAGTGAGGGAGGGAAATAAGCTGATGAAGATTAAGGAGATAAAAGCCGCAGAGATAGACATATCGCCCAGGCCCAAAACTCAGCCACGGAGTTCGCCGCCGCCCGATCAACCCGACTCACCAAGCCCAATGGCTCGCTATCCGGCTTACAGAGCGCGTCGGTCGTCGTGGGGAGCTAGCTGGAATCGAGTGGGCTGCGTAATCACCGCTGACGACGGCACCTTTGGCGTTGGTGTTACCATTAATGGGGGACCGGTGGTCAAAATCATCAACGACCATTTCACCCAACACCTTGTGGGCGAAAATTGCATGGCGACGGAGAAGTTGTTTGACATGATGTTCCGCATGGCTGCCCCTTACGGCAGTACCGGACCGACGAGCTATGCTATCAGTGCTGTTGATCTTGCCCTGTGGGATTTGAAGGGTAAGCTGCTAAACAGGCCGGTGTATGAACTTCTCGGTGGACCTCAGAAGGAAAGCATCTTCTGCTACTCCACCGGATTTGAGACCGAATGGTATATGGAGTTGGGCTTCAAGGCAACCAAACTTCCGCTGCCCTATGGGCCCGCCGATGGATTGGAGGGGCTCAACAAAAATGAGGTAGAAGTCGCTAGAACGCGAGAACTGATCGGCGATGACATTGAACTGATGCTAGACTGTTGGATGTCGCTAGATGTGGAATATACTGTCCGGCTCGCCGAGCTGCTGAGACCCTACCGCCTCAAGTGGCTAGAAGATTATCTTATACCAGAAGATTTTGAGGGGTTCGCTCAGGTGCGCCAGCGATTACCGTGGCAGACACTCGCCACCGGCGAACATTGGTATATGCCGTTGCCCTTCTCAATGGCTGCCAACCAGCACCTTGTGGATATATTCCAACCAGATGTGCTATGGGCGGGCGGAATCACGTCGTGTGTTAGAATTTGCCACCTCGCCGAAGCCGCGGGTATCTCGGTAATCACCCACGGCGGCATGAACTACCCCTACGGGCAACATCTCGCCTTTGCGATGCCCGCCATTACTTGGGGTGAACGCTCCGAGGGGGTCTCACCACCGGGGGTCCCGCCTGAAGAGATGGTCGCCATCCCCGGAACAGCTGTGATCAAGGATGGACATCTCGTTCCCAACGATGCACCGGGATTTGGGATTGAGGTCAGTAAGGATTGGCTGGAAAGTGTCGCTGTGTGATCAAGAAATAGGGATGCGCGATCACAAGTTGTTAAGTGCTTCGGACGCATTACCGCGGGGGTTTAGAATAGATGAACGGAGATCTCCGTTCCCTACAATTTACCCGCGCCCTCAGAACTGAATCACCCCGCGAGCAACCTTCCCATTGAGCAGGTCATCGAATGCCTCATTGATATCCTCCAACTGGTAGGTGCGGCTAATCAGTTCGTCCAATTTGAGGACACCAGCGCGGTAAAGTGCTAACAGACGGGGCATGTCATCGCGGGGGCGCGCCGAGCCGTAGGTGCTCGTCATCACCATCTTTTCACCCCCCAGTATGCCAGCCTCCAAAGATAGCGGTTCTTGAGATGAGACACCGACCCAGACCGCTTTCCCTCGGGGCCGTATGGAGCGTATCGCTTGCTCGAAGGTTACGTTTGCCCCAATCGCTTCAATGGCAAAATCTGCGCCTAATCCGTCTGTCAGAGCTTGGATTTCTGGGATGGGATCGCTGTTGTTAGCGTTGAGGGTGTGAGTCGCGCCAAGCTGCCTTGCCATTTCCAGCTTTGCATCCAGCAGGTCCACCGCAATAACCTTCTCCGCACCAGCGATGGCGGCCCCCTGAATGGCATTCAAGCCGATGCCGCCCGCCCCGAATACCACAACGCTGCTCCCCGGACGCACCTGAGCGGTATTGGTTGCGGCACACACCCCTGTCGTGACGCTACAACCGATCAGCGCAGCTTTGTCCAACGGAATCTCTTTATCAATCGGTATGGCAGATTCTTGGGGAATTACGCTATATTCTGCGAAGGAAGCAACCCACGCAAAATGGTGGATGGGTTTCCCATTCTTTTTGTAGCGTGTTGTGCCGTCAAAGAGGCATCCACGTTTGCTCTGCCTCGCTTTCAGGCAGAGGTTGGGATAGCCTTGCGTACAGTAGATGCAATACCCACAAGAGGGCACCCACGATAAAATCACATGGTCGCCCGGCTGCACCAAAGTGACACCCGATCCAACCTCCTCAACAACCCCCGCCCCCTCATCTCCTAACACCGCCGGAAGCGGATAAGGAATTTTGCCGGTGACCGCATGGTAGCAGCTATGACAAACACCCGTTGCGGCGATCTTGACAAGGACTTCGCCCTTCTTCGGACCTTCCATTTCAATATCTTCGACAACAACCGGTTGGTTTAATTCGTACAGGACAGCAGCTTTCATGATCCCTCCTCATTCGATATGGTGCGGGTTTCGCTCTATAGTGCCACAATTAAGTGATAACTAATGGTGCTAGTTTGCAACTGACGGTTTATCGCCGCAGATGGTTGTTCTGTGCATGTGTCGCGGCGTGTCTTCCCCATAGTCCCGAATGGCATGATGAATCGTGCAGCGGTTGTCCCAGAAAACTAAATCGTTGACCTGCCACCGGTGTCGATAGATGAAGGCGGGTTGAGTGATGTGCTGAAAAAGATATTCCAGCAGCGGTTCACTCTCTTCCTCCGTCATATCGACAAAACGCGATGTAAATCCGGGATTGATAAACAACGCTTTACGACCGGTCGTCGGATGGGTGCGGACTACTGGATGCTCAACGGGCGGTGTCTTTTTTCTCGCTGCTTCATCAAGCCGCGCCGTAGCTCCTCTCTTTGAGAAATAGCGTTTATCGGCATGACTAAAATCGTGAACCGCCCCAAGCTGCGCTAGCATCCGTTGCAACCCCGCCGAAAGCGTCTCATACGCTAGATACATATTAGCAAACATTGTATCTCCGCCTATCTCAGGAATTCGCAGCGCATACATCATTGATCCCATCGCTGGCACTGGCATATAGCTCAGATCCGAATGCCAATAGGTGCCGGCGTATGCCCTGCCCTTTGGCTTCCCATCTTCAACGACATTGGAAATCACATAGATTTCAGGGTAGCCTTCCAGTAACGCCTCCGAGATAACATGCGTCTCAAGGGAACCGAATCGATGACTGAACGCAACGTGCTGCGCTGGTGTCAGATGCTGGTCACGGAAGACAAGCACCCCATGTTCGGCAATCGCCCCCTCAAGTGTTTCAAAGATATCCGGGGGCACGAGATCCGAAAGATCGACACCTTTTACTACCGCACCCACCGCCGGCGACACCTTTTGGATTGAAATTGACATTTGTGGACCTCCTTCCCTCAACAAAAATGTGGATGTGATCTGACATGGTGTGGCTTCAAACCCATTCGGTATCCTGCTTGGATTTCCATGTTGCGTTACGGCTATAGCCCTCTGCCTCACGTCGCACTACGGGTGGATTGGCCCGCAACGCTTCCTCGTCCATTTCAATGCCGATGCCGGGAGCAGTTGGTATGTCAAAATATCCCTCCTTCTGACGAGGAAATTCACCGATGACGACCTGATCAAACCATGGTGCATGACCGCCCTCTTGAATCATGAAGTTTGTCGTGCAAACATCGACCTGTAATGCCGCCATCGTGTTGATGGGCCCGTAGGGATTGTGAGGTTGAAAACCGACATAGTATGCCTCCGCCATCGCAGCGATCTTCTTCAACTCCGAAATCCCGCCAGCGTGGCAAACATCCGGCTGAATCAGTGCCACAACCTGCTTTTCAAGAAGTTCGACGAATCCCCATTTGGTGTAGAGTCTCTCTCCGGTTGCAAGCGGAATATTCACGGCTTCCGCTACCTTCACCATGGCATCAACATTTTGGGGCGGCACCGGTTCCTCGTAGACGTACGGCCGAAATTCCTCCAACGCATTGCCGATTCGGATTGCCGACGATGGCGACAATCTCCCGTGCACTTCGACCAATAGCTCGACATCGTCTCCGACCGCCTCCCGCACTGCCTTTACCTTGGCGATAGCCTCCCGCTCCGCTTCTGCGGTAATGAACACCCCTTGGTGACCAAAGGGATCGCCTTTTAACGCAGTCAGGCCCGTATCAAGCTCACGCAGGGCATGCTCAACGGCGAGTTCGGGTGTCGCTCCATCGAAGCGGCCGTATGTCCAGATTCGATCTCGCATTTGTCCGCCTAACAGTTGCCACACCGGCGCGTTAAATGCCTTGCCCTTGATGTCCCAGAGGGCAATTTCTATTCCACTAATCGCCGCCATTTGGATCACACCCCCACGCACATTGTGATAGAGGTGATAGAGCCGTTGCCAATGTTCTTCGATCCGAAACGGGTCTTTGCCGACCAACGTCGCTCCGATCTCCTCTACAACATGTGCAACAGAGAGGGGCCCACAGGTTGACTCGCCCCAACCGACGGTTCCCTCGTCCGTCGAAATTTTGACGTAGATGTAATTATTTCGTAAGCCTCGTCTATTGGATACCGGTGCAGCACTGGGGATTGCCTCAACGTTTGTGATTTTCATCCGATAAGCCTCCTCGTGTAGAATGTCCGTAATCCGTTCGCTTGCTCACGTCAGTTGCAACCATCCGTCGTCTGCCTCTTCAAAGCGGCGGTGCAATGCCTTAACGGTTTCCGTGGGAATTGGTAGCTGTCGCGTCACCATTTCGATATTTGACGACAGATGCGAAGGATTGTGAGTTCCTACGATAATTGTATCGACTTCGGGCTGAGCGAGTACAAACCCCAACGCCAGCAAGATAGGATCTTCGGGTGCTTCTGGCAGGGGTCCCATCTCCGCCATAATCTGCGCCCGTCGAAAGTATTCATCCGCATACGAGTACGGGCTGCGCGCCTTACCCCACGCCCCATTGGCAACAGGCCGCTTGATAATAATCCCCATCCCCTGCGCCTCCGCCAACTCAAACAATCCTTGAGTGCGAGCCTGCTGCTCCACAAGATTAAAGCTAGTTTGAAGCGTGTCGAAAAGTCCACTGCCCACCGCCCAGCGCGCCGCCGCGTTGTCTCCACTGTAGCCGATGAAATGGGTTTTGCCCGCGTCCCTCGCTTTCACGAGTGCTTCGACAACCCCGCTGTGTTCGAGTATATCTACATCACAGGAGTGGAGTTGCACGAGGTCTAAGTGGTCTGTCTGCAACCGCCGTAAACTGCGGTCGATACTCTCGGAGACTGCCGGTGCAGTCCACGATTTGTGTTCCGTCCACGGTATGCCCCTATCCCCGTCGTCTGTAGTGTGTCCACACTTCGTCGCCAAGATGTATTCATCCCGCCGGTGCGCGACGGTCACACCGATTAGCTCCTCGGTTCTGCCGTAACAGGCAGCAGTGTCGAGGAAGTTGATGCCACCATCAAGTGCAGCGTTGAGCACTCGGTCTGCCTCTGCAACGGTCTTAGATCTCTCTTGGCGGGAAATTTCCGCGAGCCCCAGACCCAGTCGCGTGATTTTGAGACCTGTTTTGCCGAAATCTGTTGTTTCCATATCTCCCTCCTTATATTGTGTGGAGTTGTAGGGAACGCCGATCTGCGTTCCCTACTAAAATCCCGCTTGCTTGTCGCACATATAGAGGAACGGCTCATCCGCGAGAAATCGCCGGAGGTTCTCCTTGAAAATCTGTCGTCGTCCTTCCCACATTTCAGCGGTCAACGCCGAAGCGTGAGGCGATAGAATGACATTGTCCATATCCCATAACGGACTATCCGCGGGCAAGGGCTCTACCGCCATGACATCCAGGCCCGCACCAGCAATACGCCCGGAGCGCAACCCTTCTATCAATGCTTCTTCGTCCAAGATGCCTCCTCGTGAAATCGCTATGATGTGCGCCCCCGGTTTGAGCAGTCCGATTCGTCGGCGATCAATCAACCCCTGAGTTTCTGGTGTAAACGGTGCGGTGATGACAAACCAGTCCGACATCTGGATCAATTCATCCAGTCGTTCAAGGCCCCAAACCGCTTTCACTTCCGGGGGTGCCGGTATCAACTGGGTGTCAACACCATAAACTTCCATACCGAAGCCGTATCCCCGCCGTGCGACCGCCATCCCAATACCGCCGAGTGCGAGGATCCCCAAGGTGCTTCCATTGAGTTCCAAAACCCGTTCGTCATATTTCCCGGTATCCCAATGGTGTGCTTTCTGGTCTTCCCACTGTTCACGTAAACAGTGGGCAAAGGTCAATATCATGCCAAACGCGTGATCAGCCATCGGGTTAGCGTGAGGCCCCCGTGCATTGGTCAGGATGACATCGCTGTCTCTTATCTCAGGTATTGACACAATCCGATCAATACCAGTTCCGGGGCATTGAATCCAGCGGAGTTTTTTGGCGGCGAGGAAAACCTCGCGCGATGGCTCACCACAGTAGACATCTGCGTCCCGAATCTGTTGTATCTCCTCTGCCGGGGTTGCCGCTCGGTGAAAGTGCACGTCCGGGAAAGTGGTGCGAAGTTCGTTCAGAAATTGATCGGTTGTTCGACTAGTCACTACGATTTTCATCTGTCTTTACCTCTATTCTAAAAGATCAGGCGTTGAACACAGCTATTCCAATATTTCATATCAACAGCGTTGCCATCTAGCATGACGAGTGATGGGCATTGCTCACTTGTCGTGTTGCACGATATAATACTGACAGGGAATCAATTATCGATTTAGTTTTTTCGGGTACATATTACTCAACTCTACACCATATTCTAACACAAAGCTCCGCTATCTCAATATCAAAAAATGGAGATTGCAGGAAAATTATGGTGGAACCCAGATTCGGTTGAACCTGAGTGGAAGACCAACGTCTTAAATCATATTCACCGTAGCTCCTTTCTGTCGTGTTTTCTACAACGGGATTGAAGATAAGTCATGGATGACAATAGAAACTCCATGTCAAAATACTGATATAGGGAGAAACCGCAATGCGTATCACCAGTGTAGATTCCTTTATTGTGAGAGTGCCAACTGAAGGTCGAAAAGGTCCCACAACCGGGGACTGGGTTGTCGTCCTCGTCCATACAGACGCAGGCCTAACCGGTATTGGGCGGGGTGGGAGCATCGAAGTGATCTCCCAAGAATTGGCACCTGTGCTCGTTGGGCAAGATCCGCGACAGACAGCACTGCTCTGGGAACGGATGTACGAGACTGCGTGGCGGTTCGGCGGGCCCGGTCATGCCGCGATGTCGTCCATTGGGGCACTTGACGTTGCCCTGTGGGATATTTACGGAAAGGCTTGTGGTCAACCTGTGTGGCGACTACTAGGCGGGTATCGGGATAAAGTCCCGGCTTACGCTGATGGTGCCGGGTACGTTGCGGAGGCAGACCAATCCCCTGAAGCGATAGCCGCTCTGGTCAAGAAGCACGCCGACCTCGGCTATGATGCAATGAAAATACACATGTACGAAGCCAGAAGCCCGGAGAAAATTGTGGAACGGGTGCGGTGTGCACGGGAGTTGATTGGTCAAGAGAAAAAGTTGATGGTAGATCTGCACCGCGCATGGGACGGAAAGGCAGCGGTAGAAATTGCTCGGCAACTTGAGCCTTATCACCTCTACTGGATAGAGGAGCCGGTGCGCGGCGACGATGAGGCTCTCTATCTGCGTATGGTGCAGGAGGCGACCAGTGCCATCGTTGCCGGTGGGGAGAGCGAAGGAACCCTTTACGGCATCAGACAATTTATCACAGAAGGTGCCCTCCAACTGATACAAACGGACATCTTACTAGGGGGAGGTTTCACCGGACTGATGCGCATTGCAGCGTTATGTCAAGCGTATCACTTGCCCGTTGCCCCTCATGGCGCACAATTCCCGGACATCAACTGCCATCTCGCCGCAGCGGTGCCTAATGGCTTAATCGTTTCTGCCTATCCTGACTGCGAGCCCAACGAGATCTGGTCGAAACTGTATGATCCACCTTTTCAAGTGGTTGATGGATACATCGCCATGACCGAGCAACCAGGGTTGGGACTAACGCTAAACGAGGACTTCATTGATCGCTATCAACTCCGCACCTCGTCAGATGCAAATTGACGAGGCCATTGTGAAAGCCCAAATTTTACGCCGATACCGATTTTTCTCCTCGACCATAGCGCAAAAACAAAAAAAGCCAAGTTGCATCAATAATTCGATGCGACTTGGCACTAGGTGATTTTCATCAACTTTATGATAACTCAAGTTGTTAATTGATAAACCCAGCGTCGGGAATTGGAATTCCCTCCTACGCAAAACAGACAGTAGGAGCGATTTCCGAATCGCGACTGACTCGACCGACGGCTATCTAGCAACTTGGGTAATTAATAGCTCGCCTGAAGTGTCAGTGACGCGACATTGTGGGTATAATTTAAAAAGTCAAAGATCTTATTATCTTCATTGGTGTCGTTGCTGGTGAATTGATAATCCGCAAGGAGCATCAGAGAATCGCGGATCTGCCAATTGATCTGGAAATTCACACCTAATTGATTATCCCTTCGTTTCTCTGCGTTCTCATCGACAAATCCATCGGCACCCCTCACCCGACGACCATCGAAGGTAATGCCCAGTCGCGACAACCGTAGACGCGCCCAACTCCCACCGTTGATTTTGTAAAACGCTCCAACCGCGGCCTCGATCGTAGAAAAGTCATAGAAGCCAACATTTGAGTCGCTCAGAAATAGATTCAACTCCTGCTGTAAGAGGAACTGGTCCGCCGGAATTTCGATCAATTTCGCCGACACGAAGTTTCGCAGATCTGTTCGAGATTCCCCCTGTTCGATTCCAGCAATCCCTAACACAAGGTTATTCAGGTTGTCTTTATAACTTTCCTGTTCAAGCGAATACTCCAATTTTGCCAATAGTGCTTTAAGAATCCCCACCTGTATCCTCGCACGCCCTTGATGCCTTGTCGAACCGACAAGTAGGAAATCTTCACGCCGTGTTATTTTATCATCAAAACGGTTGATATAGAGATTATATTCTAACAACTTGCCGAATCGGAAACCGATCTGGCGTTGGAGGTTGTCAAACGCATCGTCTTTCCGATCCAATCGCTGCAGCTGATGTGATACGCTCAAGGTTGGTAACTGTGCTGTCGGGCGGAAGCTCAGTTCAGCAGTAAAAAGATCGGTGAACGCATCAAATTCGTTGAGTTTTCCGTTCTCGCCGATATAGTTTTCCAATTGCGGGTAGTATTGCAGCGTGAGTCCAAAACGTTTCCCAAGCGGTAGGGTTCCCTGAAGGTTAATGCCAGCAAGGTTGATTAAACCTTCAAGTTGCGGGTCTTCACGCCTTGCAAGGCTACTTGTATTCGGATCAATACTCAGTCCAAATTCGACGTGGTTGTTAAAGACATTGCTCACCTCATAATCGATGGTGAGATCAGACTCAAAGGCTGCCGGTGGTTCTGTCTCCTGTTGGAACAGTTCCTGCCCATATTCTCGTCGAAGTTGGGCAGACGCGATCGAAGCCTGAACCGCCAATAAGACTACAAGGCATATCCAGTGAACTGCTCCGAATGGAGATTGATGTGACCGCTGTCGCAATTTCTATTTCCTCCCCAAAAAATAGGAGCACGGCTTCCCAAGTCGTCTCGTAGGATAGCGTGCTCCTATGAATAAAAATCGGGTAATTTTTAGTAGATGATACAAGCCCCACCCGCACAGATGCTACCCGCTTTTTTCGTAACATCGCCGGCAACTGTACTTGCTTCGCTCGCTTCAAAATCCGCGAGAATATCCACCGTTTCGTTTGCCGATGCAGACAGTCCAATTTGCAGTTGCCCACTCGATGTAAAAGTTGTAACACAGCCGGAAAAACTGATTGATACCAATAGTATCCCCAAAACTGTGGAACCCGCCCAGAATCTTTTCATGATGTTGATCTCCTCTTGTCTCAAATGTGAAAGCAATTCCTTATCTTCCTTCAACCAATCACACCTTCACCTCTTTATAATCCACTTCATCGAGGTCATTAGTGCCCAAGTCCATTCTTGACGCTGAACGGATATATTTCGACAATCGAGAGAGGGACGATAGATTGAGTTCTTTCCGTTTTTCCTCGATTGTTTGATATACAATCTGATCCAATGCAACCGGATCCTGGCTCACAAGGAGGCCGCCGTATTGCCACACCCCGTCGGGATCATACGTCGGGCCGCCATCAAACGCAGCGAGCAATCCATCGACGATGTTCAAAACAACTTTATCCTTGAGGACAGTATGCGCGAAGATATCCGCGATAGCAGGGTTACAATTTAGTGGATTTGAGTGGAAACGATAGGTGTTATCGACACTGCCGAAGGCAAGGTTTTTCAGACAACCACTTACGCCCGCAATCCCGTGATGCTTCATTACCGGAACGTTAATAACCACCGTCAACTCTTGGGTGAGGAGTTTTGTATATCGGGAAACAATGCTTTCATTCTCGCGGCGAACCACGACATCCTTTTCGGTTTCATAGAAAACCTCATCGTCGTAGCCAACCCCTTCGCTGTCTGACGCGAAGCACCGTACCCCTCGATCGCTTTGGTTAATCTCGTAGCCTGCATCGATCAGATGCGACTCAAACCGATCCCAGATGACGATCTGATTTTTGAGGACACCCGTCCCGTATAATCCATCAATAATCTTATCAACGATAATCCGATGGGTGCTCAGCCGCTTGCCAGCGAGTGGGTTAATTTTAATTCCAACGATGTCGGTCGGCAGGACAAAATCCTTCCATGCCTCTTTCGCCGAGTCAAGTCCGGTAAGTTTCATCATTGCGCGATCGATCATTTCACTGACAACCTGCTCGTCAAGCGTTTCGCCATTCCAAACCTTTTCACTGGTGGCTTCGACCAGGGGCACGAGTTGTTCTTCGACGGCCTCCCCCGGCGGGCCACCGGGTTGACGACCCAATTGAGCAAAGGTGTCCTTGGTCGCTGCAGTTATGCCCCCTAACGCGAGTCCCATCCCAACAACACCTTTCGATGTCTGACGCAAAAACCGCCGCCGACTCACCGGTTGCGATATAGCTGTCTTTGTCTGTGAAATCTGGTCGCAATCCGCTCGAATTTGTGCAACTATAGGATCTGATTGGGGTGATGTTTTACTTGTCATTGTTGACCGCCTACAAACTTTTTAACTCCGCGAGAATCTTATCGGGAGCTATTCGATTCCCAACACGAACATCAAGGACTTTCGAGCGGATAACCCCGCTCTCATCAATGATGTAGGTCGTGGGACGTGCAATCCGGGGATTTAGTGGATCTCTCGCGTTGTACGCATTAATTGTGTTCAACTCTGGGTCTCCGAGCAGGGGGAATTCAATTTCAAGGTTACGCTGTCTTTTGACCTTCCCAATCACTTCCTTTGCTTTTACCGGATCATCTGCACTGATTGCAAGAAGTTCAGCGCCCGCCGCTTGAATCGCTTCGTAACTTGGCTGCAACTCTCCGAGTTGCTCAATGCAGAACGGTCACCAACTCCCTCGATAAAAAACCAACACAACTTTTTTCTTACCTGCGTAATCTGCGAGGGCTTTTATCTTCCCATCGCTATCAGGCAGGCTGAAGTCCGGAGCTTTCACACCGACGGTCAGGCCATCGCCTTCTGGGAGTCGCTCCGGCTTGAGAGGAATAAGCTCGACCTCCAATTTTACCGTTTCACCGACTGGAATGGGGTCAACAGTAAACTCCTGTTTCTCGTATTCATCAGAATCAATGGTGATCGTGAGTCGCTGATTCGCAGAAACATCTTTGAACTCAAAGACACCCGATGTAGTTGTTGGTGTCTCCAACATCCCCCCCGCTTCATCGGTCAGTTGAACGCGCACATTGATGAGGGGCGTTTTCGTTATCTGATCCAATGCGAGACCGCGGACAGTCGCCGATGCGGCTTCACTCTTTTCGTCCGCCCCTTCTAGGCTGCCGGTCGGAATAACGGGATCTGGCGCATCGGTTGATATGTCTGTTTTCACGATAGATTCATCGCCGCTGCCACAACCCAACCCCAACATAAGGACAGCTGCCAAAACCATCAATAATTGAATTTTAGTTAGTCCAGTTCTTATAGCCATTTTTTCAACTCTCTTTCGTAGATTGCTTTATCTTCTTGCGCGCCGTTGAATACCTTTACAATTTTTCCATCACGATTGATGAGATATGCGGAGGGTAGTGCCGGCACTTGGTACCTCTGAATAATATCGGACTCTGCCAGAAGAATCGGGTAGTTGATATCAAACCCTCTTTTACTGAGTTCCTCAAAAAAGAGTTCAATCTGTTTTAGCCGTCCATCCACATCATCCGTTGAAATGCCAATCATCTCAAATCCCTGCGCTTGATATTCGTCGTAGAGTTCGATGAAGCGTGGAACCTCCTCTTGGCACGGTTTACACCATGTTGCCCAAAAATCGACGATGACAACTTGACCCTGATAATCCGAGAGGCTAACCTCCTCCAGTTCTGTGTTTAGCAGCGTAAAGCTAGGGGCGAGCTGAAACGAGGAATCTTCATTCACATCACCAGTATCTGTCATTTTATCACTTGTATCATCTGAACATCCCAAAAATGGCAGCAAACAAAGGATGAGGTTGAACAGGCAGAACAGTTTCCAATACATATATGCCTCCTGAAATTCAAGGGAACAGGTTCTTAGGCAATTTGCGTTTTCATCTAAAGCCCCAGCAGTGCAGTGCTGTTGAGACCATTTTCAGCACAGTTTGGTCAGCTTTGGAACATGGAAATTGCACTATATTGGGCAAAAATTCAACTGAGACGTAAAATGGTGCCCTTTGATCCAACAATCCAACCGTGCCCTTTATACAAATAGATGTCCAAAAGGTGCCGTGCCGATCCACTCGGTTGAGCCGACCACGTCTCCCCGGCATCGGTGGTATGCAGGATCAGTCCATCTTCACCAATCGCCCATCCTTGTTTGGAATCTCGAAATGCAACGCCGCGGAAGGTTTTCGACGTGCCACTTTTCTGGGGCTTCCAGTTCGCGCCGCCATCGGTCGTGTGTAGGATAAACCCACTCGTTCCAACGACCCATCCCGTCTGTGAGTTGATGAAATAAACACTGAGCAGCGATTCCTCGGTGTTACTCTGCTGTTCACGCCAGACCTCGCCGCCGTTATTTGTGTGAAGGATCGTCCCATCCTTCCCGACAACCCAACCGTACTTCGCATCAGCAAAATGTACAGCCCACAGATGCGGTGTCGGCGGTGAATTTTGGCGACTCCACGAACCCCCACCGTTGTCCGTGTGCAGGATGACACCGCCTCCACCGACCGCCCAACCTTCCGTTTCATCTACAAAATAGATGTCGAGCAACCCGCTATTTGTATGGCTCTTTTGCGCTGTCCACGATTTGCCGCCGCTTCCTGTATAGTAGATCTGCCCTCTGATACTGACCGCCCAACCGTTGTTGGAGGTGGAGAAATGCACCTTATTGAGCGCGTTTGGGGTCATCGCTTTTTGCGGCGAGCGGACCTGCCACGTCAAACCGCCATCTTCTGTGAACAGCACCAAACCGCCTGTACCCACTGCCCAACCGAGTTTGGCATTAACAAAGTGAACGCCGTACAGGTGCGCCTCTGTTCCCGATTCGATTTGTTGCCAGCCTGTCGAGGTTTTATCGCTGCCACAACCGAAGTAACTGACAATACAGACGCAGGTGATGAGTGTATGAATGTATCTCCTCAAGCTCTCTTTCCTCCTCAATTTGATAGAATTGAATCTATTCCCTCGCAAATTTCGTGACAACCTCAATAAATCATTGACACATATCCGATCAATGGTTGCTTACTCGGTTTGAACCCTAAATCTTTTCTCTAATTCGCATCAATCGATCGGCTGCCTCACGCAATGTTGCTTCGTCCTTGCTGAACATAAATCGCAGCTTCGTTCTGCCGAGTTCCGGGCGGCTATAGAAACTTGACCCCGGCACCCCACCGACACCAATCTCCTTCACAAGCCAATGTGCAAATTCGGTATCATCCGAAAAGCCGAAATTGCTGATGTCGGTCATGATGTAGTACGCGCCTTCGGGGTCGTAACACTGAAACCCTGCCTTCCGTAATAGGACTGAAAACAGCTTGCGTTTGCCATCATACTGTTCGACTAGTTGCCGGTAATATTCCTGCCCCAATTGAAGGGCAACTACCCCCGCCTCCTGCAACGGATGGGGTGCTCCAACCGTCAGGAAATCGTGCATCTTGCGGATGGCGTTTGTGAGATATTCGGGCGCGATCACGTAGCCGAGTCGCCAGCCGGTCATCGAGTAGGTTTTGCTCAACCCCGAAACAGTAATTGTTCGATCTCGCATCTCTGGCAAAGAGCCGATGCTGATATGCGGACGTTCGTCGTAGATCATATGCTCATAGATCTCGTCCGTTACAGCGAGGCTGTCAAACTCGCAGCAGAGCGCAGCGATTTCCTTCAATTCATCGTGGGTGAACACTTTTCCGATCGGATTGCTGGGCGTATTCAAAACAATCGCCTTCGTGTTCTTGCTGAAAGCGTCCCGCAGCTCATCGGGATCATAGGTAAAAATATCACCCCTCTCCAGACAGTGTGTCTCTCGTAACGGCACGTAGACGGGCGTTGCACCAGAGATGATCGTGTCGGGTCCGTAGTTCTCATAGAACGGCTCGAAGATTACGATTTCATCGCCGGGGTTAATAATCGCCAGCAGCGATGACATCATCCCCTCCGTTGAACCACAGGTGACGGTGACGTTCCGATCCGGGTCCGTCGGAATGCCGTTAAACGCTGCGGACTTGCGAGCAATCGCCTCACGGAATCTCGGTGTCCCCCAAGTGATGCTGTATTGATTGTATCCCTCACGGATGGCATCAATCGCGGCTGCCTTAACCTCGTCTGGCGGTTCAAATCCGGGTGTTCCTTGCGACAGGTTGATGGCATCGTAACGATTGCATAGTTGCGTCATGCCCCGGATGACCGATTCAGTGAACAGGATTGATTTGTGTGAGAGCATCGGTTTTGAAGTTGATAGTCCGTTTTCCATGTTAATCACACCATCTTATGGCTGCATTGACTCTCCACGAAGTAAGAACGCGCGGATATCATATCTGCCCGGGCGTTCAACCGGCAAATCGCCGCTCTCAATCATTGTTTCAAGCGGTGAAGCATGGGTACGGACGGGCATCTGCACCACTTCGTGCAGCCGTGCGGAGTCGTAGATTGCCATGATAATCTCCACCGCGGCCCGTCCGTTTATCGCTTCGCCGCGATGTCCGCTTCTCCCTTCAATCCACGAGAGTAACTCCCGCACCTGCGCCACGGAAGGATTTTCGCCCTCCGCTCGACGGTCTTCCCATTCCGCCCGCTGACTGTTGAGCAGGAGGGCCCGTTGCTCGGTCAGGTCTATAATGCCATCGGAACCGTAGATAATCCCCCCTTGGTAGTTGGGACCCGCAATCTCCTGAAGCAGCATCCCGATACAACCGCCTTGGAAGCCAACGATTCCTGCGCTCCGATCCTCGATCGGTATATCACGCTCGTAACGTTCCGTCTTGCGTTCAATGTTGCCAATGACCCACTCGGCCTCCGGATCACCGAGGACATAGCGCATCATGTCGAACAGATGCGAGCAGTCGTTTAGGAGACCTTGACCCCCTTTGCACACAATTTGGCGCGGTTCTCCGATTGCACCGTTGGCAATCAGTTGACGGGCATCGGTCCAGACCGGGTTGAATCGGCGTTGATGCGCGATCGCAACCTTGACGTTGTTTCGCTGTGCTGCGATCAGCATCTCGTCGCAATCGCCAAGATTAGTCGCCATCGGCTTCTCGCAGAGGATCGCTTTCGGTTTCCGGGCGCAAGCGGCAATCGTCATGGGTGCGTGGAGCCTGTGCCATGTCGCGACACTCACGATGTCGAGATTCTCTTTTTCGAGCATCTCACGGACATCAAGGTAACGCGTTTGAATGTTGTTGCGTTCCCCAAAATCGTTCAACGCATCCGCAACGGGGTCGGCAATAGCGACGATTTCGACCTCCTCAACGCCTTGATAGCCCTGCACATGTAGCCCCGCAATGCTGCCACAACCGATAATTCCAACACGATATTTATCTGCCATATTGTTGATTCCTCTCTAAATTAAGTGACTTTGACCAGTTGCTTGCCGATATTGCTTCCCTTCAACATCCCGATAAATGCGGCGGGGGCGTTCTCAAATCCTTCCGTGATCTCCTCTCTGTATTTCAGCTTTCCAGCTTGAATCCACTCTGCCATCTGTCGAAGCCCGTCATCATGTTTGTCCGCAAACTCAAAGACGAGAAATCCCTCAATCTTCGCCTGCTTGACGATGAGGTGCCACAGGAAACGCGGTCCCTGTTCCGGGTTCTCCAGATTATATTGGGAAATCTGACCACAGATTGCTACTCGCGCCTTCACGTTAATCAACGGAAAGACCGCATCGGTAATCGCACCACCGACGTTGTCAAAATAAGCGTCAATCCCGTCCGGGCACTGCTCGGCTAGCTGTGCGCCGTAATCCTCAACCGTCTTATAGTTGAACGCGGCATCAAAGCCGAGTTCGTCCACGACGTAATCCACCTTCTCATTGCTGCCGGTGCTGCCTACAGCTCGGCAACCCTTTATCTTGGCGATCTGGCCTACCAAGGAGCCGACTGCTCCTGCTGCTGCGGATACAAAAACCGTTTCCCCTGGCTGGGGGTCACAGATCTCCAACAAGCCGAAATACGCCGTCAACCCTGGCATACCGAGAATCCCCAAAGCTGTTGATATGGGTGCGAGGGTTGGATCCACTTTACGGAGATTGCTCCCATCGGATACCCCATACTCCTGCCAGCCCAACCCGCCGACAGCGATATCTCCCACCTGAAAGTCTGAGTTTTTGGAAACAACGACTTCACCAACAACACTGCCGACCATCGCCTCACCGATCTGCACGTTTGGGGCGTAGGAGGCTCTATCATTCATCCGTCCGCGCATGTATGGATCCACAGACAGGTAATTGGTGTGGACAAGCACCTCCCCATCTTTAGGAGTGGGAATCGGCTCGGTCACTAGGTCGAAATCCGACGGTTTTGGATAGCCAACGGGCCTTGCAGCTAAAGTAAATTTTCGATTGACGTTTGACATTGAAATATTCCTCCGAAAAAGTGATATTGGCGAATAGATTAAATACCGTCCTTTTGGCACTCGGCACAGTATCCCAAAATCTCATTTCTATATTTCACCGGCTTGAACTGGTGTGTTTTACAAACTGCTTCTTGGAGCCTATCGATCTCCGGATTTTCAAATTCAATGATACTGTTACATCGCAGGCAGATCAGATGGGCATGCTCTTGGCGTGAATGGATGTGTTCATAATGGGACTGTTTCTGTGCATCAATCACCTCCGTCAGCAGCCCACTTTTGACAAGAAGCGGTAACGTCCGATAGATCGTCGCACGAGAGGCTGTATATCCGTTTTGGCGCATCCGCATTAACAGGTCGTCCGCGCGGAAATGATCGTCGTAAGCAAAGACCTGTTCGAGGATGTTGCGCCGCTTCACTGTAAGTCGGAGTGCGTTGGTTTCAAGGTATTTGCTGAATTTTTGAATAATCTGTGGTTGAATCGTCTGCTTGTTTTCTTGCACGGTAAAAACCTCCTTATTTATTGGTTGATGCGGATGTTAATGTTAGGTTTGTAGTTTTTTTTTCGGTAGGGAATAACAATCGTTATTCCCTACTAGGGACACGTATCTTTACGCAGCAGGCGTGAATGGCTTTTTGTAATATACACTTTACCTCCAACAAGCCTATGATCCTTAAAGTCTGCCTGCAAGTCCGGATCAGCACCTCTTGCTCCCCGTCTTCCTCCTCGCCTTGGTATGTTGGGCAGGCGTTGGACAACTAATACTTTCACGTCTGCAAGCATCGCTAATGCGATAATGTGCGGGTCATCTGACCTAAGTCCACCTATTTGTTCTAATGCATCTGCTTTTGCTTGCACATCTTCAGCTGGCACCAATTTGAATTTACCCATCCTTTGCAGGGCTTTCATCAACTCATACCCGCCCCCTGCTTCCCATTCGCTTCTAAATTTTCCGGTGGGAGAATAAGCTATTTTGCCGTTGTTTCTATTCAACCAATTCCGCACAGGCTCCATATCCTCATTGGCTTGATCCTTAAAGTCATGAAAACTATTGACATCCAAAACAATACACATAATCAATCCTCAAAACCCATGAGCCGGCGGTATTCTGTCATGAAAAATTCTCTGTAATGTGGCGGCACCCCCTCCATATTAGCCATCTTGTCAAAACTGATATTATGCACCTTGACAACTCGCCCCTTTGGCTCTATATATATCAACGACACATCTTCGGGGCGGATATTGCCTTTCCTGATTTCAATGCGCGCCCGGTCAATCATATAGTCGCTGTGTGTTTCAATGATGAATGACTGCCTCCCTTGGCTTGCCGCCGTAGCGAGTAGAGAGGAGAGCTCCGCCTGCGCCCTTGGGTGCAGATGGACTTCGGGCTGTTGTAATAGGGAGAAGGGGATCCTCCTCCTTCTATAAATGCGGTGACGCGAGACAAGATGATCGAAAATATTCACTAAAATTGGCAAAATTTGACTGACACCGTAGCCGACATCGATGATATTGGAGTTCGGGCCCCTTACCTTAAATTTCAGTTGGAATGGGTTGCCCATAGATCCACCGAGGTTTCTAACATCTATGTTCTGAAACAGGCCCGAACTCTTACCAAATTCGATTAATCGTGCTTTCAAATCTTCCCACTTATCTTTATTCGTCGCTTTTATCCGCATTAACCGTATTGGAATATCGCTCCCCTCGGGATCATCAAATTCCCTCATCGGATCATAGGTCCGTTTTGGTTGAAAACGAATCGGTGCCATACTATATACGGGACTTCCTCCCCACTCCCCTGAATATCTCAAATCTCCGTGCTTTTCCTGCCAATAGTTTGCTAAGGCAATTTCTTCCTCAGATCTCCGTTCTCCTTTATGATGAAAACGATTTAAAAAAAAGAATGGGGAATTGCTATCCAAAATAGCAGAATTCACGCCTATACGATACCGATTCTGTTCCTGATCACGGTAGGTGAAAGGCATACCCCCTTTCCCTGCATAGTCAGCACTTAAAACGATTTCGCCGTCAGTGAATTTTACTCTTACTGACCTGATGGCCGGTTCAATTCCTTCCTTTCTTTCGACAAATTCAACGCTACATTTAACATCTCCATCCTTGCCGCTAAAGGTGAACCCAAGCTTAAACACCTTCTCTGCTTTTTTGCTATTTCTGACAATATCCTTAAAGATTCCCATTGAATAGGGGGCTGAATTAAAATCTATTTCCCCATCAGAGAAATAATTGGCTAGCACCTGAAAACACCCCAACGCTGTGGTCTTGCCGGTACTGTTTTCTCCGACCAAAAACGTCAGGGGCCGAATGTTGAATTCTTGGCGTTCGGCAAAACAGCGTACCTCCTCCATTGTAAATTGGGTGATATTCATCTTGTCACCTCTCCGTTCCGAGATTCTTCGACCTGCGTTTCATTTGTAGTTGTCAGATATTTTGGCTATCCCTATGCGTGCAACTGTTATATGTTTTCATCATCCTTCTCTATCGTCCAAGTCATCCAATTACGCGAGCCACCGTTAGTATTAAAAGAAGTTACCCTACACCGTTTATCCGCAGGATTTTCAACGAACGATAAGTGATCTGAGTGTACATCTTTAACAGTTACATAGCAGAATTCACCCATATATGGCTTTCCTGCAAAATGTTCACATTCACCATAGTCTTCACCGCAGATTGAACACTCCTGTTTATATACAATAACTCCCCCACTGACAAACACTTGGGGAGGAAATACTATTTTCTCAATCATTTCTAGGCGATGGTAGCAATGTTCTAGATGTCGAAAACAGTCATGTGCTTTAGCGGCCCTAGTTGCTTCCATCTGTGCATCAACAAGGTGATCCCAAGCTGCATCGGGCTTCTCCTGCTTTAACAATCCTTTTGGTTCTCAATTTTTCAGATTATTCAAACCGCTTCAGCTTCTGTGTTCCATCGCGAGCAGTTTCCGCTTCCAGTGCAATCCACCCGCATAACCGCCGAGCCCCCCATCGCTACGGAGGACACGGTGGCACGGCACAATAATCGCCAGCGGATTCGCGCCCATCGCCCCACCAACCGCTCGCACGGCGTTCGGCTTACCGATTTCTCGCGCAATCCAGCCGTAGGTTTGGGCCTGACCGTAAGGAATCCGGAGGGCAGTTTCCCAAACGCGCTGCTGAAACGGGGTCCCGGCAGCTAAATCGAGTTTAATATCAAAATCAACCGGCACGCCATTGAAATATTCCGTCAGTAACGCTGCCACTTTCAGCAGTTCCGGATCAAGGGGATTGGGGGTGAGTGGGTGTAAACCCCGTTTACCGTGCGAACCGTTGCACAGTCGATTCGTCACAGCTGCGTCCGTCGGTGCCCCAAAAGTAACGCGAGCAATCCCTCGATCTGATCTGGCGACACCGACCCAGCCAAATGACGATTTGAAACAGGTGTAATTCATAGCGGTTATACAGCCGCTCCAAGCTGGGTACTTTCGCCCGCTGGAATCGACTCTCCTTCAACTTCGATCTTCACCCACTCACGACTGAGGAGTTCAAATAAGCTCACGACCTCCTGCCGCTGCGTGAGACTATCAAGCGGCACCTCAAAGGTGAGCATGGCAAACTCTTCCTTCTGTACATCGCCATCCTTGTTGAATTTCACAGGGGTAATCTGAATCTTTTTTAACTTTGCATCCATAGTTTGGTGGTCTCCTTAAAAATTTGGTTTGTTATTCAAAGTGCTCGGTAACGCGACACTGAAACTCCGGAATCACATCGTCACCAGTCAAGGTATCCTCTTCAGAAAGGACTTCAAAGGTCATTCTGCTTAACATATATTTGCAGCTGCTGGCCCCATCTGTATAATCGCTCCCTTCACCAATTCGACATGTCCAATTAGCTTAGGGGACATCTCAAGCAGTTGTTCTCCCCAACCCAGTTGAGATTTTACGGTGCCCCTACGGCATTCTAAAATAGCCCAACTTTGAGTAGGTGTGACAATTTCACAAAGACAATCTGATCCGTTTTGCCATCTTTTTCGCGATTATTGTTGTAGACCAGAAAGACCGTGCTTTCTGGCAAATATTCGTGAGCGAACAGCGCGAAAATCCGTCGCTCATCATCAATCGTAAGCTCTGCGCTAGAGCGGAAGAACATCCGTTGTGTGAATTGATAGTTGATAGCAAAACGGCGTGTCCACTGTTCCAGTTCACCATCTTCCGCCAAACGCTGCAGGGTCAGCTCCAAATCTAGCTTCGCTGTCGGGCGGATCGTTATTTCCGGACGAATGAAGAAAGTATCTTTATCGTCTCGGATGCCGACTGATCCGAAGTTCCGAATCCTCACCCATTTGGGGGGAAACCAACCAGTGAAGAAATTCAGCACTTTATCCGTATAAGCCACACCGTCATCATTGACATGATAGTACCATTCTGGCCCGGTGAAAAGGAAGATATTCTTAACCCCAATCAACCCACGAATCTGATAGCGTTCGTTGGTCAGTTCACCCGCATGGTTATACAGGCGGTCATATACGCCCTCGCCGCGCAAGCGTTGCACCAACCCCGCGTATTGCTTATTGTACCGGGTGGTAAACTCGATGCCCCGCCGATCCGTCCTCGGAATAAAACCGGTCTCCACATCAAAATTTTCTCCGATGTCGATATATCGCGCCTCGAAAGAAAATACATTCGCTCGGCGAGAAAATTCGGCAAAGATTATATCATCGCTGATGGGGGTCTCGCCCTCAATAGCCGACTTCCACTCTCTGGCGTATTCAAGGTTGAGATTGACATCAGCGGGCAGCCGAAAACGGGCATCAATCCCCGACGCTCGGTCGTAGCGATTCTCCCCCTGTTTGTTCACCCCCAACAGTCCAATAGACGAGTTTCTGCCAAGTTCCCGCTGCACACGGAAAACGGAATAGTTGTATTCATCAGCCGGCAGATGATCCGCGTCAACTTCGTAAACGTTAAGCCGATCGCCCTGCTCTATGATAGTGTACTGTTTCTCTTCCACTACATCCGTTACCAACCACTTGCTATCTTTATCCTTGATGCGAACATAGAGATTTTCGATTTTGGAAAGGGAGATGTCATTCCGCTCAAAGACTTTGTGCAAATCCCGCGTGAGCATTTCCCGATTGAGATCGTTACTGAACCGCGACGTTGTCCTGAACGCTGCGTTCTCCGGTCCTGCCTGTGCGTTCAGGAAGGCGAAATTATAATCACTCAGCTTGCCAATGACCTTCCCTCCATACATGAGATCCTCAACACGGCGACTATAAAACAGCTCAACCGGTGTCTGGAAAAGTTCGTTTCCTTCCAAGAAGAATGGGCGTTTCTCTGGAAAACGGAGCGGGATATCCGACAGGTTGACCAGATCTGGATCCGCCTCAATCTGTGCGAAATCGGGATTGAGCGTGAAGTCGGCCGTCACGCTTGAGAAAGGATACCGGATATCAATGCCCGCGGCGGTGTTTAATTCGAGGTCCTGATCGCCTATTTTCTCCGGCTTTAGGGTGCCGTAAGGTTTAATCTCTAACGGACGTTTTGTAACCAGTTGATCCAACGGCAAGCCTGTCAGATGCCCAAACTGTGAAACGGCGTACTGCCGCCCCCCAAGTTCAACCCAGGACAACTCCTCCTGCTGCGACTCGTCATTCCGCCAAAAGTTGATTCCCCAAACCGCGTGGGGGTTCTTCTGCGGAAAACGGAGTTCCGCAAATGGGATGGAAAACTCCGCTGTCCATCGATCTTCGTATTTCGCCGCATAGCCAGACCAATCGCAGTCCCAAGAGATAGCAGAACCAACATTAGAGCTATTCCGTCTCACATTCCCCCCCTCGTTAGTTATCCGTCGGTCAGTCTGTGTGCTGAGCGGGTTTAACGCAAAAGCGTAGCAGTTACGCTGATCGAGATAGGTGTCAATCAAGATTTCGACGTGGTCATCCGAGAAGAAGAACGAGTCTCGCTGGACAGAATTAGCGGCGAGGATATTCATATCACTCTTGAAACATTCAAAGCCGACATACAGCCGATTCTGATCGTAAAGTAGGTAGACCCTCGTTTTATGACTGGCAGGCTCGCCTGCATTTGGCTCAAATTGAATAAAGTCGCCGGTCTGCACCGCCTTTTGCCAACACGGATCGTCGAGTTTTCCATCAATTTTTGGCGGTGAATCGGTCTCAACAGCCGCGATCTTCCTGATCATCGGATCCGCTTCTGCGTAGATCGTGTTCAAGGCAACCGCAAGTGTGCCCACCACAACTAACATTAATAAAAATTTGACCATCCATTCCTCCAAATTCCTTTTAGGATATAATGCACATTACTTTTTCTTTTGGGAGACGAGAGCAAAAACTCGGTTTTTTCAAGAGAAGTAGCAATTCATATTATTAATTCATATTATTATAGTGTGTCTTAACAATCCGTTCAATCTAAATCGTGCAGTTCCGTAAAAATTAATCACGCTGTCACCCGAAACAACCCTATCATTTTATGATAGATTTTCAGTTGGGGGTGTTGTATACTGAACCACACATAGCCCTTATCGTATTATTTTTTTACGCAGTGGGTGTCCAGAAATAGACAACAGTTTCTGTGTCTGTAAAAACTGTTATCCGCCCACTTAGGAGGAACGGATGAAAGGACAAAGAGTGGTTTGGCCCAGCCGGGCGAAGGTTGAAATTGAGGAATTTGAGGTCCCGCCTCTTGGGGATAATGAGATTCTGGTGGCGACCGAATGTTCCCTTATTAGCCCAGGCACAGAGCGTGCTTTCCTACTCGGACTTCCCAATGCACAGGGCCGCTACCCATCATACCCCGGCTACAGTAATATCGGAGTGGTCATTGATAGCGGTGGAGATGTGGACGGTTTCGATATCGGCGATCGTGTCGTTTCGTCCAAGGGGCATACAAGCCATTTTGTCGATACGCCAGATAGCCTTCTCAAAGTAACGGAGGCGGCGTTATCATCGGAAGAAGGGGTCTTCTTCAACCTATGTACCATTGCGCTACAGGGGGTTCGGAAAGCCAAGATTGAGCTTGGGGAATCAGTGCTGGTGTTGGGCGGCGGTTTAATCGGTCTATTTGGGCTGCAACTTGCGAAACTCAGCGGTGGGTTGCCTGTGATTACAGCAGATCTGTCTGATAGCCGCTTAACACTTGCCACACGGGTCGGGGCGGATTACACTTTAAACCCAGAGACTGACGCTTTCGATGACCAGCTTGGCGGAATCACCGGAGGCAAAGGTTTGGCTGTCGTTATTGAAGCGACAGGGCATCCGGCGGTGGTTAATACCGCTTTTCAATTGGCGGACTGGTGTGGGCGGGTGGTCCTACTTGCCAGCACACGGGGAGAGACGGAGCGGGTGAACTTTTACCGCGATGTCCACCAAAAAGGCTTGACGGTGCTAGGTGCCCATAATTCGGTGCGTCCCCGCCACGAATCCTCTGCGAATTTCTGGACGCTCCGTGACGATTGGGAATTATCGCTGCAGCTTATCGCGCGCCACCGTATTGTTGTCGCTCCGTTGATTACCCACCGGCTGCCGGGGCATCAGGCTGCGGAGGCATATCAACTGTTGATGGAGTGGGATCAGAATCTATTGGGGGTTGTATTGAATTGGGAAGATTAATCATCATTGGACATTATGATTTGACAAAACGCTGACACAGAAGGAGATTCCATGATAAACACAGCAGTTATCGGATACGGCTATGCCGGTCAATCTTTCCACACCTACCTCGTCGGTCTGGCGGCGGGGCTCAACCTATATGCGATTGCAGCGCGGAGCCCTGAAAGACGACAAGCCGCCGCACAAGCCCACCCCAACGTAAAACTCTACGAGACCATCGATCAGGTCATCGCAGACAAGGACGTAAACCTTGTTATCCTCGCCACACCACACGACACGCACGCCGAGCTGGCGATCCGGGCGATGGAGGCGGGCAAGCACCTCGTTACGGACAAGGTGATGTGTATGAATGCCGCCGAAGCCGATGCGATGATCGACGCGGCTCAGCGCAACAATGTCATGTTGAGCATCTTTCACAATCGCCGTTGGGATTGGGACTATCTGACCGTTAAAAAGGTGATCGCGGATGGGCTCCTCGGCAGACCGTACCTGTTTCAGGTTGCCATCATGAGATACGGTCTACCGAGAAGTTGGCGGGGTGTTAAAAAGCGGAGCGGGGGCATCCTCTTCGATTGGCCCGCACACTTCGTTGATCAAGCCCTACAACTAGTCCCCGCGCCGATCAGAACTGTTTTCTGTGACGTGCATTACGGGGCCCGGTGGGATACTGACATCGGCAACTATGCGAACCTGCTGATTAAATTTGAGAACGATGTCCGTTATCAGATTGAAGTGGGCAACTTGGCAAAGGTGGAAAAGCCGCGCTGGTACGTCCTCGGCGATCTCGGAGGATTAATTAAGTACGGATTGGACCCGCAGGAGAGACCGATGGTGGCAGGGAACATCGATGCCGCAGCAGAGGCACCGGACACCTATGCAAAAGTCTGGACCGAAGCGGATGGTGAGCAGCGCGAACTTGTGGTTGAGAGCGTCAGGGGGTCATGGAAGTCGTACTATCAGAATATCTCCGATGTCCTGAACAAGGGATCGGAACTGATTGTCAAGCCGGAGGAAGTCAGACGGGCGATGCAGGTTTATGACGCTGCGATGCGTTCCTCGGAAACCGGGGAGGCGGTGCAGTTTTGAGAGTATCTGACCATTTCATGAACACCCTCGTTCATTTATTGAACACTAGGGGGGCGGATATTGCTGCGAAAGCCAATAGATACGGTATTCGGTAATTGGCACGGTACTTGCTTGTTATCTATCACTAGTTTACTGACCATAGAACCAAGAAGCTGGGCAAAACGATGTTATCCGCTTTGCCCAAAGTCAATTCAATTCCAAACATAATGGAGATTATACAACATGAGATTAACAAATGGACACAAATACACAACCGTTTTATTCGCACTCATCCTCTGGAGCCAACCCCTGTATGGCGATAACCATGCCGGTTCTGATTACCAAGATTTGAATCCGAAAGTGCTGGCAGCAATCGATCGGGGATTGGAATGGTTGAAAATGCAGCAGGAGGATAGTGGACTGTTTAGGCATCACCCCGGTATAACAGGATTGGCAGTCACCGCCTTTCTGCGCCACCCACAAAACCGGTACGCGGAGGCAGAGCATCCCTTCATCCAGAAATCTATTCAAGCGTTGCTGGCGATGCAGCAGCCCAACGGTGGGATTTATAACGTTGAAATGCAGCCTGCCCTGCCGAATTATAATACCTCCGTTTCGCTCATGGCACTCTCATCCGCAAAGAATCCGGAATATGACGCGGCAATCGCCAAAGCGCAGGGTTTCATCAAAAGCCTTCAGGTGACAGATGAAAGCGATGTCTACTTTGGGGGAATCGGCTACGGGAGCCGGGAAAGCGTTCACGACCTATCCAATATGAGTTTCGCCATACAAGCGCTCAAGGAGAGCGGGTCTGATGATCCAGAGGTGTGGAACAAAGCGATTAAATTCCTCGAAAGATGCCAGAATCGTAGCGAAACCAACGACCAAGATTGGGCGGGGGACGATGGCGGCTTTATCTATGCTCCTGACGGCGAGAGCAAAGCGGAGAATCACCGGTCCTACGCCAGCATGACCTACGCTGGGGTGTTGAGTTTCATCTACGCCAAGGTTGACCGAAACGATCCCCGCGTGCAGGGGGCGGTGGACTGGATCCAGAAACACTTTACGGTTGAAGAAAATTACGGTATGGAGCAGCAGGGCCTCTTCTACAACTACCATACAATGGCAAAGGCACTAAAGACTTATGGTGAATCCACCATTGTCGATGGCAAAGGGGTTTCTCACGATTGGTACAGAGAACTCGCCGAAAAACTGATGGACGAACAAAATCCTGAAGGCTTTTGGGTCAACGAGAGTAGTCGTTGGATGGAACGAGATCCGGTGCTTGTCACTTCGTATGCGGTGATAGCCCTTGCAACAGCTTACCCTGAATAGCCTGAAACCGATATTAACCACAGCCCGAGCGATATGCTCGGGCTTTTTTTATGCTAGCTCGACGTTCAATTTCAAAAGATTCGCTGATCTACTCAACCGGGGGATTTTTTTTGCACATCCCAATGAAAAATTGGTATAATATTGGTAGCAGTTGACACTTGTTAGTCGTGACAGGTCACAATAACAGGTAAGGATAATTTCAACGACATCACATGAGGGCACACCCGTAACCCATAACACGCAAGGAGATGGTTATGTTCTTTGAACTTCGTCAATATCGAATGAAACCCGGGCAGGAGGAAAACTGGGTAAATTTTATGGAAGAGGTGATTATCCCCTTCCAGATCTCGAAAGGGATGGTGATTTTGGGAAGCTTTGTCGGCGAGGAAGAAAAAGATTTGTACGTTTGGATTCGCCGATTTGAAAGTGAGGAGCAGCGGGAGCAGTTGTATGAAGCGGTCTACGAAAGCGACACCTGGAAAAACAAAATCGCTCCCAAAATTCCTGACATGATGGATCGTCCGCAGATCAAAGTCACACGCCTTGAGGCAACTCCCCGATCGGTCATTCAGTAGAGATACACCGCCCGGGGTCTCTTAAGGGAGTGGTTAAAACTACTACTCGCATGGGAAGTAATCCTATCGCTTTAGATTTCGTTGAACGGAAGGAGAAAATCTTCATGGAAGCCTTAAAGCGAGTCATAGGCGTTGTTCTAATCGTTATTGCGGCAATAGTCGCCATCCAGACAGTAGTTGAGCCGATTTACCACACTTCCAGCGCAGAGAGTCCGTACAGCAGCGCGTGGGGCTGGATTGACCCGCTCGCTGCCGTTTCGATAATACTGGGGTTGATATTCGGTTATATTCGTATGAGCCGCGCCGATGCGAGTTCGAGCGTCCAAGAGTTCTTGGCTGCCAACACGCTGTTCTACGGATTCCTGTCTGTAGCTATACTCTTCTTCTGGAATTGGTTCGGCATCAGCGATGTCGGGAAAGGTTTTACCGTCATCAGTGCCGATGTCCGATCGCTGGTATGGATTATCTTTAACGCTTTACACCCGTTATTGAGCGGGGCGATGGGTGCTCAGCTGCTACGCGCCAGTATCAGCGAATAGCCACAGCGTTTGCGCCTTGTCTTCAGAATGTCAAAGGTGTTGTCATTTTGGAACTGAGATGGAATGATATTCCCAATTAAGGGAAAAGGAGAAAATCTTCATGGAAGCCTTAAAGCGAGTCATAGGCGTTGTGCTGATCGTTATTGCGGCAATAGTCGCTATCCAGACAGTCATTGAGCCAATTTACCACACTTCCAGCGCAGAGAGTCCGTACAGCAGCGCGTGGAACTGGATTAACCCGCTCGCTGCCATTTCGATAGTACTGGGGTTGATATTCGGTTATATTCGTATGAGCCGCGCCGGCACGAGTTCGAGCGTCCAAGAGTTCTTGGCTGCCAACACGCTGTTCTACGGATTCCTGTCTGTAGCTATATTCTTCTTCTGGAATTGGTTCGGTATCAGCGATGTCGGGAAAGGTTTTACCGTCATCAGTGCCGATGTCCGATCGCTGGTATGGATTATCTTTAACGCTTTACACCCGTTATTGAGCGGGGCGATGGGTGCTCACCTGCTACGCGCCAGTATCAGCGAATAGCCACAGCGTGTGTGCCCTGTCTTCAGAATATCAGCAGTATATCTTCTACGCCCGGGTTGCCGGCCGCAGAAGCCTCACAAAAAAGCTATGCCTCCCGGCCCTTATGCGGAGTTACTCATAGCTAATACAACTCGTGCCATATTAGGAGAGATTTATGGCAGTTCATGTCCGCCATCGAGAAGGTGTTGTCATTTTGGAACTAAGCGGTAAGATTTTTGGGCCCGTTGCCCTTGAATTCAAAAGGGCATTTGATGAACAGATTGCCAGTTTCACAGGAACTCCCAAATTCTTGGTCGACTTTGCTGGTGTCACAATCATGGGAAGTTCGGGACTCGGTGCCTTAACGGGGGCATACGTATCTGTCGAACAAAAAGGGGGATTGGTTGCACTCGTCAACGTCGGTACGAACATCCAGAACCTCATGATTCGGAGCAGGCTGGTCGAGCAATTTGAACCCTTTGAGAGCGAAGATGAGGCAATAGAAGCTCTTAACACGGAGTGAAGCTTCCCGACGTTGCTACCTCACCCAATGCCGATAGAGCGGTTTGACATTCTCTGGGAGTGCTTCGTAAATTGCCGGGGAAATAGAAGTAACCTCATTCTCATTCCCACCGGTTTCGTCCACGATTCGAGCGCGCTCATCCGACCCTGGCATCAATACGTCAAGATTCAGCCACCACGGCGCATAGCGGACCGCCATCCCGACGCGCGGCTGATCGGTTTTGTTCGGCGCAGTTGCATGCCATGTCCGGCTGTCAAGTATCAAGACGCTGCCCGCAGCCCCTGTTGCCTGCATCTCGGTGGGGTAAGGTTTCAGTGGATTAACGCCGTTGTCTCCTGAGGGATTGTTTGGGGACCGGTGGCTGCCCGGCACAACCAGTGTGCCGCCGGTTTCATGCGTAAATGGGGAGAGCATCCACAATGTGGTCAGGTGCATAACCGCATCGGGATAGGGGGCAGGTATATGTCCAGCGTTATGTTGATTGAAGGGCCAATCTGCGTGTAGCGCGCCACGCACATTTTCCGGGTAGTTGATATGTGCCGTTGTAAAAGAGATACGCACATGAGGTCCGAATAACGCTTCTGCAATTCCCAACACGCGCTTGTCGGCAAGGTAAGGGGCAAATGATTGATTGAAGGCAAGCAAGCCTTTCCGAGTCCCTACCCCTTTGACACCGGTGTAAGTTCCATGTGCCTCGACCGTTAGCTCGACGCTTTGGCGTATCGCATCCACCTTATCTTCGGGGATGATGCCCTCAACCACGCACCAACCATTGATCTCTAAGTTTGACAACGCTGATTCGAGGGTCATGGCTGCCTTCTCATCGGTCATCCTTATGCCTCCTCCTTACGTGCGGTAAAATTAATCCGATCCGAGTGTCGATTCCAGCGGCTAAAAGTGTATATATCATAAGCACTGAGCATTTTGTATCCCGTCTGCTTCAGCAACTTTTTGACGGTGCTGACATCGAACATCTTCTGGACGTGAACCTCTTCAAAACGGCGAAATAGCTCCCCCTCACGCAGGAAAAAAGTGAGTGATGTGCGGCAAATCTTATCGTGGTAGGTGTAGAGGTTTTTCCACATATAGGAGTAGTCAGGGTGGTTCTCTGCAAATGTCTGCCCATGGAAGTGCTGAACGATATTCCGCTCAGTGGTGACATCAAAGATAAACAGTCCAGACGGATCCAAATGCTTTGAGACCGTCCGGAAAACCGCCTCAAGTTCGGCTGCATTAACGGCATAGTTGATGCTATCGTAGATGCAAAGCACGGCATCAAACCGCTGCTGCAGGTCGAAATCGCGCATGTCCCCGCGAATAAATGGGATAGCTAGCCGATGCTCCTTCGCCTTTTGGCGTGCAACCGTTAGCATTCCCTCTGCGCGGTCCAGTCCACACATTTCGTAGCCCCGCTCCTCCATGAGCACTGTCAATGCCCCTGTGCCGCAGGCAATCTCCAAAATTTTTCGCGGCTCAGATTTATAGTGTTTGAACAGTTCCTCAATGTAGCTCGCCCAGCGGACATAATTAACATTAGCCATCATGCGGTCGTAGGGATATGCAAATTTCTCGTAAGGGTCTGTTAATTCCTTCATCCGTTACTTTTTTTCCTTCCCTTTGAATCCGACAGTCGCATCCGTCATTTTCAGCAGCGTATTAATCTCCTCTGCACTCCACATCCCATCCTCGGTCGCTTTTGACGCATAATCTATCGCAATTTTGACTTTCCTCAGGTGAATCTGTCCCCGCAGATAACTCAGCGGCATGGTCCGCATCGTTTGTTCCACTCGATCGAATGTCGCCCTGATTGCTTCCGTATCCACACCGTCAGGTGCTTGCTGTATCAGTTGGCTCTTCATGAGCCCCGCAGCAAAATTGAATAATTTTGTTATCAAATACCACTGTAAAAAAAAGAGGATAAACATCAGAATGAGGAGAACCGCGAGCACTTTGGTGATAAGCGGCATTCGCTTGTGCAATGCCCCCTGAAGCGAACCTGTCAAATTTTTTGCCATCTTTTTCCCTCCCTACCGTCAACAATCGGGTGCTCGCAAAATCAAGATAGTCTCTGCGACATAATAGCACCAGTGGAGCGGCTTGTCAACCGAAAATTTCTGTTGTCTTTTTTGTCAAATGTGCTACAATTTTTTTTAACTGAAGGCCGTGCATAATTATTGTCTGAATCACAGGTTTAGCAGATGACGCGGAAAACACGGATAACTAAACGAAGCAACCACCGTGCTGTTGTGCCTTCAGCAATCCAAATATACAAAAGCCCCAACCTCTGACGCTTACCCCAAATTGCGTGAATACGACCGGGGCATCTATTTATGTCCACCCCTCAAACCAAGTAAGGAGTAACATGATGGCAGATTTTCCAATCGTCGATACACACATTCATCTCTGGGATCTAAGCGTTCTGCGCTATCCGTGGCTTGAAGATACCCCATTTCTGAACAAATCCTATCTCTTAGAGGACTATCGAAACGCTTGCGGGGCTATCGATGTTGAAACGATGATTTTTGTGCAATGCGATCCCCATCCCGATGATAACTTGAAAGAGGCAGAGTGGATCACATCACTGTCGAAAGAAGACCCAAGAATCCGGGGGATAGTGGCAGGTGCACCGCTTGAGACAGGGAGTCGTGTGAGAGCACATCTTGAGCAACTGGCTGAAATTCCGTTGGTTAAAGGGATCCGTCGTCTAATTCAATCGGAAAGCCTCGAATTCTGTGTGCAGCCCGATTTCATCAGGGGTGTCCAATCGCTTGAGGAATTCGGGTTGAGCTTTGACATCTGCATTTACCACCCGCACCTTGCCAATACCATTCAGTTTGTCAGGCAGTGTCCGAATATCCAGTTTATACTAGACCATATCGGCAAGCCGAACATCAAGGATCAGCTCTTTCAGCCGTGGAAACGCGAGATTAAAGAATTATCGGAATTCCCCAACGTTTTTTGTAAGGTCTCTGGGCTCGTGACCGAAGCCGATTTTGAAAAATGGACACCAGAAGATTTGAAGCCCTACATAGACCATGTCATTGAGTGTTTCGGTTTTGACCGCACGATCTATGGCAGTGATTGGCCCGTCGCAGCGCAGGCGACCGAATATCCGAGATGGGTCGAAACCTTGGAGGGGGCGGTCAGCGGTTGTTCGGATGATGAGTTGAGAAAGCTGTTCCACGACAACGCGGTTCAATTTTACAGGGTCTCATCCGACTGATCCGTAATATTCCATAATATAACGTAAGTTGCCATTTATAGAGTAGGTTACAGCACCTTGAATTTACGGACACGCCTCACATAAATGTCAATGCGTCCTAGTAGTTGATAAACCAAGCATCAGCAACCGAAATTTGTCAGATGCGAAAGCGAAGCGAATAGGCAGCGGAGGATGAAAATGGTTACCGAAGAACAAGCAAAATTTTTCGATAAGAATGGTTACCTCAGATATGGAAAAGTTTTAGAACCCAGCGAAGTCGAAGCACTTATTGAGGGATTGGATCGGGTTGTTAATATTGAATTAGAAGGAGGCGATGATTCATCCGTCGAGTTCAGCGTAGGGCACCGCCGCACAATCAAAGAAACTCAAGACGAGCCCCGGGTCCTTACTCAATATGTTAACATGTGGAAGCGAGATAGGGACTACGAAAAAACGGTGCGACACCCGTTGATTACTGGAATCGCTAAGACGCTTTTGAAGACACCGGAGGTCCGTCTGTGGCATGATCACATCATCTCCAAACCCCCAAAAGATAACGGTCATTTCAGGTTTCACCAAGACTTTTACGGCTGGCCCCTCTCTGAGCCGAGCATCCTTAGCTGTTGGATTGCTCTTGATGATGCCACTGTGGAGAATGGTTGTATGCACGTGGTTCCGGGCAGCCACCGAGACCCGTGCTTCGCTCCCGAAGCAAAAAAGAAAGAGTTAGCGGCCTTAGCCAAAGATCCGACCCTCAAGACTGAGCGAGTCAAAATGGAGGAACGTCACGCCAGTTTCGGCGTGCCTGTGGAACTTTCGACCGGTGAATGTATGTTTCACCACTGTCTGAACTTCCATGCAACACCACAGAACACAACGAATCGACAACGTCGCGCCTTTGTGATAATCTTCATCGCTCAAGGGGTCTGTTTCAACAGAGCACAAGCGTCGCACCACTGCCTGGTCCCGATTATTGAGGTCAATGATGGCGAACCCCTCGTTGGCAGTGGATTTCCAGTTGTGAGTTAGTCGGTATTATGAACCCCGATAACATCTAAAATGTATAAAGGGGGCATCTATGTTAAGCGGAAGGTGAACCTTGAACTCGTGTATCAGGATGAGACCTACCCCTACTGGGTCGCCCTACAACTTGACCGGAATCTCTGAAGCCGGGATAAAAAAAACGCCTTGATTCGACCATCGTCGCTCAGATTGCTCCGAAATCCGATGAGTTGTGATATCAAGGCGTTTTCTTGAAGTATTTACAACAGATAGTAACTTGAGTGAGACATACAGATTGATTAGAATGTTTGCGTCAAGCGCACCATCGACAAACGACCAATATCCGGGGCACCAATAAACGGCTGATACACGTTATTCAGCAGATTTTGTACTGTCAGCGACAGACGAGGCCTCGGACCTAACGGTATGTCATAACCCGCGTTCAAGTCAATCGTGTAATACGATTCGACATCACCGATGTAAACCCCCGAATTCACAGGGAAACCCGCCACAAAATTCATCCGGACCCCTCCTCCCAATCCTAGATTGGTGTTGAAATATTGAACGTTTGCCCCGAACTTATTCTTAGGCGCGTTCAGGGCAATGTCCCTGAGATCGGTCTCGAATAAGTCCGGGGTGACGAACGAATAATTCCCACCGAAAGTCCAATTCGGATTGAGGTAATAGGTCAAGCTGCAATCGAGCCCGTTGAGCGAGATATCACCATAGTTACGATAGGTCAACATAACCGCGTTTGGATCTGCCGCTTGTTCGGGTGTCACCGTGCCAAAGGGGATGAAAGCGGGCCCGTTATTCTCGGTGCCAGCCACGAACAAGGTTGTCAACTCATCGACAGCCGAACCGTTCCCGTTACCCCCCTGATCCGGAGCGTCAAACGCGAGCAACGCCTGATTCAGTGAAGCATTGTTGGGATCGCTTAACGCTGTGGTGAGGTGCTTTGCGAGGAAGGCACCTAACGTCTCCGCGTCCAAGAACACATTCGGGGTTTCAACGACCAAGGGACCGATGAAGTCTTTAATTCTTGTGTGATAAACATCGGCAGAAAAAGCTAACTTGTTCATGAGAATCCCTTTGTAACCGAATTCATACGTCTGTGTTATTGTTGGCGTAAGTGGGTCAACGTCCTTTACATCTTCAACATCGACAAATTCTCTTGTCTCTGGATTAAGCGAGCGTAAGACTGTTTCTACCCCATCTACCTGCTCTGGGATGAGGTTGGCAAACCCACTAAGGATTTCTTCCTCTGTAGAGGCTGCAAGGGAGGTTGCCAGGTCTTGTACCACTTGCGGTGGCAATGCTTGAAACACTAGTGGTATTATCTGCTGAAGCTGTGCGGGGGGCAATGCCGCAATTGCACCCGGTTGCAGCAATGGGGCTAGCTCCGGTGGCAGCCCTTGAAGCACTTGTGGTGGAAGTCCTGAAATCACTTGTGTTGCCAGTCCCTGAAGCCTCTCCGGGGGCAGCCCTGCAACAGTCTGTGGCAATGCCTGAGGAGTGAAAGCCTGCTGCAAGGTTTGCTTCACACCCTCTTCAAAAACCGGCTGCACTCCACTCATGACGGCACCTCGCCCGATGTTCCACATGACGTTGGTAAAAACAGCGTCATCGAGGGGAATGTGAGTCTCTGCTGGCCGCTCTACCACCGGTGAGAAGGGTGAGCGAAACAGTGGACGTCCAGCCTCATCTCTTTTGAAGGTGAATCCCGTTTCGCTGCCGGCACCCTGTGCCCGCACGTCGATATTGGGACTAAAGCCTAATATAGGTTGAAACCCTGCACCTATTCCAAACGCGTCTTCGACTGACAGAACGTCAAGGAACAGGTTAGAGGTGCCCGGGGTGCTGAAGGCACGGTTATAGGTGAGTCTCAAGTTATGGTCGTCGTTTGGTTGGAAGGCAAGCGCGGCACGCGGTGAAAAAACAAGATCGCTGAGGTGATTGTGATCATCAACCCGTGCAGCAGCGATGAGCTTTAACTGTGGCAGAATTTTGGTTTCTGACTGTAAATACGCACCTATCTCGTTGATGTTGTCACTGTCCTCATTGCGTCCATTGATCGACCCTTCCGTATCGGGACGGGTCAGCAACAGATCCAAACCGTAAGTAAAGCGTTGACGCTCTCCAAGGCTGTAACCGTGTTGAATCTGCCCGACATACAGGTCGGAATTGTCGATGATTGGTTGACCGGTTCGCAGGAGATAGGTATCCGCAGCGTCGCTACGATTCCAAAAGGCTTGTGCAAAGAAGTCTTTGTAAATGAGCCGGCCTTGGACGTAACCGTAAGTCCAGGCTTTGGCTTGAGCCCCACCGACACCAGTCAGTTCGACGCTGGTGGTTTGTGTGAAACCGCTGGCAAGGATCGTCGTCAAATCATCGTTGGGACGATAATCAACGCGAAATTCGCCGCCCGCTTTGGACATATCAAATTCCGGTTCCCCTTCGCCTGTGAGATCTTCCTCCGATCGCCCCTCTTCCCAATCATTTCCTTGAAGATAACTCCCTAAAAACTTATAGCCGATCGTCTCATTGATAACACCGGCATGTCGAAGCGAGCCCATGAGTACACTCCGCTCGCCGCCGCCAATGCTGACGGTCGTCCCTTGAGAAGTGAATGGCGAGCGGGTTAGGATGTGCATGACACCGTCAGCACTGTTTGGACCGTACAATGCCGAGCCGGGGCCTGAGACGACTTCAATCTGTTCAATATCTTCGTTTGTGATCGGGATAAGGTTGTAGGCGTTAACACGCAGAGAGGGAACACGAGCGATGCGATTGTCAACGAGTGTCAGCAGTGAGCCCGAAAAAACGTTGTTGAAGCCCCGGACGACAACATGCGATGAGCCCAGTCCAGTATTCACAATGTCCACCGCACGCACCGATTTTAAGTGTTCGGTAACATTTGATGAGACACGGTCTCTGATTTGCGAAGCAGTAACAAGGGCAACCGATGCCGGGGCTTCAAGTACCTTTTCTTGACGGCGCGATGCCGTAACGGAAACCTGTTCAAGTTGAATAATCTCTGAGGAGAGTGCAATTTCTACCGATGTGGCTCCATCAGCGACCAGCTCAACGTTTGCCATAACCTTATCGGTATAACCGGGGGCAGATGCGGCTATCGTGTAGACACCAGCAGATAGATCTGCGATTTCAAGCGCGCCGGTTGCATCGCTAACGCCTTCGGTGGAAGCACCGGCTTGGGACACGACGGTAATGGAAATACCGTTCAGTTTATCGCCGGTTTGGGCATCTATCACCGTGACATTCAAGGTGGAAGCTTGCGCCGACATCGCAGCGACCCCCAAAACAGCAACTAAGGCTAATAACAAGCCCCTGTGTTGGTTCAGTTGTTTCACTATATTACCTCCTAGGTAATGTTGTTGGTAGCCGCCTATAAGCGGCATATCGTAAACCGATCAATAAACGCGATTAGATAGATAAGGGCTTAATTTCCCCGTTCTCACCAACGTGGCAAATCGGGTTACGTGTCTATATTACACAATATACAAATTGTATTGTCTATAATTATACACCATATATCCGTTATTTAACAACATTTAGGGCTACTCGTCAAGCTGAAATTCCGATTTTGTCAAGCCTTTACCTATTAATCGCATTAACTAAAGCTTACGGTTGCAAGGCAGAAACGGTTTCAACTGAATCGGACTGTTCTGTATGCCGCCCTATCTGGATTGCTCGTTGATAGCTTCCCAAGCACACAAGTTGAAAACAATGCTTACTGCAGCTGCAATCCGCACGATTCACGCGATAGTGAGCACCTCCGCCGCAACTAACGTTTCCAATCGCCAACTGTTCAAGATGTGCTCCGCGATGACCGTTGTCATAATAGCCCCCGTCTGTTTCGCAGCGAGATGCCAACTCTCCTGATGGCGAGTGAACGCAGCGCGATACCGTTCTTCAGCAACGACATCCACGAAAATCTCTTGCACCGCCTCCGTCTCCGAATCAACGAGTCGGATGTTACCACGTTCGGTTGGATTCACGTCAGCCTCCGCCAAGATCTGCACGACGACGACAGCCGTCGCCTGCTCGGCAAATTGAGCCAACACCGTCAACGGATCCCCGGGCCAGAGCAGGTCACTGAGCAGTATACGCACCCCAAACGGATGCCACGACGGGGGTAGCTTGGCAAATGATGTTGACAGATCGCCGCGATATGTAAAATCGAGTCCATCCCAAATTGACGGTCGATCTGCGCCATTGCCCACCTGCTGACACCCATCTCCCGCCAACCAAGCGGTGTGGGCGTATCCGACATTCGATGCCGCAGTCGCAAAGACCGCCGCCAATCCGAGCGTTGCTTGCGTCTTGGGGCTATCTTCAAGTGCCATGGAGCGCGAACCGTCAATGACGACATCCAGATGTGGACTAACCTCGTCCCGGTATAATTTGACAGTTAATTTATCGCTCCGTGCGAAACCGCCCCAGTCAATTCGACGTAGGTCGTCGCCCGGTTGGTATTCGCGGTGGTCGATAAATTCTAGCGAACTTCCCGGCCGCTTCCCCATTTGGCTGCCGGCAATCCCGAAGGGGACATTGCGCGGCGCTGTCAAGGCATACCGGGCACCCGCGCGTTCACCATCTATGAGATATTGGCGATAAGTTTCGTTCATACGGTTTTGATGACTGTTAATCAACCCTCTTATTTTTCATGCCGGGGAGAGTTGCCCCCAATGTACCCTACCTCTAGCGTCCTGTCCGTCCGCTGGCACGTTTTCGCGCCTGACTTAAGGCATCAAGCATCCCCTCCCGATCGGAAGATACTTCAGGCTTTTCCGATTCCTCCGGCGTGGACGGTGCCGTTTTCTCTACGGAGGGTGGCGCGGCTCCTTGAGTCACTGTGCGTTCTTTTCGCGGTATACGTTGCGAAACCGTTTCTACAAGCCGCCGCCCGTGTCTCATGGAGAACAACCCGGTGCGGCGTTCCAACGTTTCGAGAAGGAGGAGGAGGAGCACTGCAACGAGTAGCCACGGTTCCAAGGATATCAGGCGAGGGTGTCGCGGGAAATCGTCCCAAATTTCCCCCAGATTAATCCGTTGTTTCCCGTTGGTCGCTTTCGCAAGTCGCGCCATTGTTGCACGCCCCGATTCCGTGTGAGCGGGCTTGAATTCTGGTGAATACGGTAGGCAGATGGGGGGCAGCGATATATTCCCACCGCCTGGCACCTCCACCGTCGCCAGTACCGTTTCACTGCCGTGGATTGGGATGTCCACGGCGAGCGTATCAGCGGATGTCCAAGAGAGTTTGGTTTGATCAACGGTCGGTGTTTCCCCAACAACACCTCGGAGCACCGTCACGGTGGGTAGTTCCCTGAAAACCTCCCCTTCTCGCTCCGGGTCAAGGTGAAGTTCCACCACATTGATTCCATTTTTGACCTGCTGTGTCAGCAACATCTCTCCGGGCAGATTCCCGGAGTCGCCCGCTGTCCAGCGTACCAGACTTGTGAGAAAATTGCCAATCCCCTTCCACCCTGCAATGGGACCTGTATGCGTCCCATCTACTTCACCCGTGTAGCAGAGTACTCGTCCAATCTCCGCCGACCACGCCGCCACAACAGGTGCTTTGTATTCGTCCACCGTCACAGCGGCGAGGTTCGCATCGGGACGGATGTAACAGAGATTGTACCCGCCAATCGGATCCGGTATCTGATATTGCCTGCCGGTCAGCGAGACCATGCCGCCTGTCGTCCGAACTGGGGTTGGCTCATCAATAAATGTGCTACGTGCTACAACGAAGGTATCTTGGGCAAACAGACGCGGTAACTCTTCGGCATTCTCGGTAAAGAAGCAGCGTCCATTGCCGCGGCGGGCGATGTCGCGTAGCAATTCGGCATCAACGTCAGAGGGTGTACCCAGTCCGACGACACTGACAGTAATGTTCGCTTTTCGACATGCTTCAAGCAGTTCACGGTATTGCCCGGGTTGCTCCGAATCGGCGGCATCCGCAAAGAGGATGATATGCCGGGTGCCGGCTTGGGCGTTCAGGAGCATTTTGGATGCGGCGGAGAGTGCCTCGTAGACGAAGATCCCACCGCCCTGCGAACCGATGTGCAAGATATCACCGCGGACATGCGATTGATTTTCGATCGATGCGAGGTTTGCGATGATGTGCGGCGAACTATCGACCGCGATTACACCAAATTCATCCATCGGCGACAGCATATCAAACACCTCTGCTGTAGCGAGGTTCGCAAGGTCCATCTTTGTCCTACCCCCTCCCACTGACATCGACATGCTACCAGACCTGTCCATCGCCACTACGATAGCAAGCGATAGCTTCCGGTGCTCCCGCCGCAACTCCATTGAGACCGGCATAATCGGTTCAAGCGGCGATCGGAAATAGCCCCCCGGCCCGTAGGCGTTTTTTCCACCCGTCATCATAAACCCGGTCCCGGTCTCCTTCACCCAAACGGCGAGGGTCTCCATACCGTGGAGACCAATCTCATCCGCCAACACATTCTCAATTAGCACAGCGGAATACCCCGACAACTCATCGAGCGACCAACGGTATGCCGACGGGGGAGCGGTTTTTATATTTAATCCCCCTGCCTGTAGCAAGCGCGCTAGCCCGGAATCAGAAGCGGTAGTGATGTGCAGAATTGGCCGCGGGCCCTCAATGCCAACCAGAATCTTTGCCGTGTTATTTTCTGGCACCGGATCGGTTTCAGTCCCTGCAATCCGCACGGTGTATTGATGCGTTCCCGGTTGTGCCGCCTTGTCCCGAAAGATGAGACGACTCAAACCGGATGGCACTTTTCGCGTGCCAGAGGCCAAGCGTTGGTTTCCGCGCAGCAACTCAAATGAGATTTCGCCCGGGATCGGCGCGTGTACCCAGGCAGCGATCATGAATGATTCGCCGGGGGTTACTACCTCCGGCGCGTCTACATGGGAAATGGCAACATCATTTACCGAAGCGCGTTGCATGGAACGGTAATCGAGAGCGATGCCCTGTGCTGCAGCTTGAGCCGTCGCCCCCGATGGGTCTTTGCCCGTCCATCTCCCATCTGATAGCAGGAGCACCCTGCCGGGAGTGCCTCGTGGGATGAGCGCGAGTGCCTTCTCAATAGCACTATTCAGGTCAGAAGCGTCGCTGTGAACTTCGTTGACGAACTCGACGAATTTTCCACTTTGGGGGGGATGTTCGATGGCGGCGATTCTGCCAAAGGAGATGACAGCAAGCTTAGAATCGTTCCCCATGGCACTCTGGATTAAATCAATGGCCTCTTTCTGCTTCGCCTCGCTGTCAGGAGGCATCGATTGGCTTCTGTCCGCCACAACGACAACCGTACCCGCCCGGCTCGGCAATTTCACAGCAAGCCCGCCCATCGCTAGCAAGATTAGGGACAGCATCGCCATGCGTAGAATCCCCAAGAGACGGGAAGGTAGTTTCCACACACGCAGAGATACAATTAGGGGAATGAACAGTAGCAGCCAGATTGGATGGAGGAGTGTCATGATGGCTGAATATGGTTTGACATTAAGAAACGGTAAAAAGAAACCAAGTTTTTTTTCGGCAAAAATTCGGTTTCAGCAGGCAAAGAGCAAGAAATGACTTAGACAGGACTTTAGAGACAGGTGGAATATTTTCATTTTTTTATTGGTGCTTTGAGTGCAAAAAGTGTTAGAAACTGAGCTTTTTGGAAAAACGCGATTTCTCCGGGGACTGTTTAATCGTGCTACGCTTCACGTTTGACGAAGATTAGGTGCAGCGTTAAAATACCGATGGCGAGCAGCAGGAAAAACCACGCAAAACTTTGGTAGCCCCACCACCGCAATGTCGCCTCCCCCCAATCACCCCAACGTCCTGTAGCTTTATCTGTGAGGTCTGATTCGGATTGGTAAAGCGCGTTTGAGGAGAAAGCGTATTTGTCCAGGCCTGTATCTACCTCATAGATGCCGACCGCCTCGGCTTTGAGGTTTATCGTCCTGTCCGGCATGGGTTGTACAAGCATCTCGCCATCGGGTGAAACAATTTCCACAAATTCAGTGCCTAACTTGGTCGTCAGTACGGCGACTTCACCTAACCGAAGGTTGGCGCGCTCTAAGCCGGGCGTTTGGGAGGCCCGCCACTGGAGGAGATTCCACATCAGAATGGGCCAATTCGGAGAGTTTTGGAAAGTTGACAGGTCTGGCCGCAGGCGCAATCGGAGTTCATGGATTCTAGTGAACCGTTCGGTATCGGTCAACAGAGGCACGTTTCCAGCGGTAATAATCGGTGTGCCCATCAACTGTTCCGTCAAGCCAGCCCCCCACACCACACCGCCGAGCGAAAGCCCTTCGGTCAACGGGTGCGTCAAATCGACGACAAAGGGTCCGAGATAAGCCGATGCTTCCGGTTCACTGATAACGTGTATATACCACGCCTCAGCGGAGTCATCGACAACTGCTGCTTCATCAACAAACACCAATTCAGGATCCACATCCACCGACAAAGCTCTATCGGTTGATGCCAGTGCACTCTCAATGAGGGAGCGAAGTTGTGGGTCTTGAATACGGATATCCACGCGCACCGGCTTTCGACGTTGCGGCAAGAGGACAACTTCGTTATCAATTTCAAGGATGTCATTGCTAATCCGCGCCCGTAACGCTGGTGTTTCAGGCGGAAGGTTCAGGAAAATCCGGCGTGTCATCCTCGGGCCGATTTCAAGAGTCAAGCGGCGCAAGGGTGAAGCTGTTTCTTGGGCGGCAGTGCCCTTGGTCTCTACGACCAACTCTGTACTCCTCGCGTCCGGTGAGAGATTGGTAATCTCTAATAAACACCGCTCACCCGAATCGGTGGCGGTTCGGGTGGCATTCACAAATGCGATATTGGGTTGAGGGATTCCGAACGACCACCACTGCATACGGTCAGCCTCCAGCATCTGCGAGGGGGGTTCATCTGTCAGGACAAGAATGAGGGCTTTCGCGCCCCCAAGTTCGGCGGCGAGGCTTATTGCTGCCTCCAAGTCCGCAGAAGGCGAAAGGCATCGCCAGACTTCAAGTTGTGTCACTGCCTCACCCGCGGTGCGCGCCACTTCGTTCAACACCTGTGGCTCCGTGCCCGCGAGCACGAAGCGCACCGCATAGCGGCGATTGGCAAGTGGATTCAGCCCTTGAGGTGCAAGTTCCTCTTCAAATGCTGCAATCGCTCGGCTTTTGAAGGTATCGTCGGCACCTGCCATCATTGAGAAGGAATCATCGAGCACCACCATCAGCGGTATTGCGCCTCGCGCTGTCCGAATGATTGGGGCTGCCGCTGCGAGAGCAAGCAGTATAATAGTAAGTAACTCCAGCAGGAATAATAGGGGTGTTTGCAGCCGATCGACGCGCAAACCGCCTTGGCGTGCCTGCCGCTGATTCACCCAGAGCATCAGACTGGATACAGGATAGTGCCGCGATCGGGTGCGTAGCAGATAGATGGCGACAAGCCCCGGAATCGCCAAAAGTGCGAGGAAGCCGAGTGGAAGTGTAAAGGTGGGAATCATGAATCACCTTCGATGGTCTGGATCTATTGATCCACAATGGTATCTCCAATACTTACCAGATTATCGGTCCGGTAGCGAGCGAGACATCGAAAGCGATTATCACGCCCCACCGAACTCGTCCCAAATTTTTGATACCTTATCTGGGATCGTTTGTTTGCGAATCGCTTGCGGCTTCTTGCTCAAGGGGCTTAAAATTGCCAAGCTGTCTGACGAGCCACGGCAGGCTTAATGCTCCGGCGAACGCCGCACAAACGGTTGCGATGGTAACACTGTGTAGCACAAGATGACTTTCATTGGTATTGACAAATAGAAGTAGACCAAGGGGGCTAGCAACAAGCCATACCTGCTCCCACTCTCCAGAGATAAAAAAGAGGCCGAGCGGTATAATCGTCGTTGTAAAGCCGAACAGAACCAAGGCAATCACCCACGTATAGGCACCGGCGACTCGGTCCGCCAAAAAGCGTCTTCTTATCAGCAAGGCACCCAACGCATAACTGAATGCGTATAGCCCCAAACCCACCAGCGATTTCAAAGTTTCAAGGTCATGGTTAAACATATGGGGGAAAATGCCCGTCCACGCTGCTATCGGCAATGCGGTCAGAATTATCATTAAAGATGCCCACACCACGCCGCTGGCAGCACCGCTATAAAAGGGAAATACCAACAAACGGAGCAATCGGCGGCGCGGAATATTTTGGCGGATACGCTGTCCCAAACGCTCTCTTTCGCTGACCGCGACAAATAGACCGATGGAATACAGGAGGATATGTATGAATCCCCACGTGCTGAGTGGTGCGAGGTCATTGACTTCTATACTCCAGATTGCTGCGCCGATCCCGGTCAAGAGCCACACTGCGGTGACGAAGATGCGCACAGGCAATGCCCGATTGGTGGATAACGGGCTTATAAGCGCAACCGATAGTAGGGCACAGAGACCAATCAGTGCCAACCCGCCGCTCAACACACCCAGGGCACCTCGCCAAAAGCTCCATGAACCGAGTTGACTGCCTATGCCGGAGTCCAGAAGCCCACCGGGCAGAAACATTATCACGCTTAGCACAGGGAAAATAGTAACAACTAACCCAAACCATCCCACACTAAGAATCACCTTAAAGACCCGATTGGCAGGAATACATCCGATGAGGATAGCACATTGGATGCCCACTGCCACCACGATGAAAACCAGTGCGAGCAGAATGAAAATTGATGGTAGGTCAACGCCCCGCAACAGGTAGGTGAAGGTCATAAATGGCATACAGGCACTATAGAGCAGGACAGTGAGAACGAGGCTGGCGAAGAATTTGCCCCAGATGATTGAGCGTGGTCGGAGGGTTGTGATGAACAGGAGGTCAACGTTGGCATCCGTTCGTTCGCTTGCCAACCGAATGCCAGTGTAGGCGGGCACAAACAGTAGGCATGTTCCAAACAGAATCTCTAGCAAAGCCCGACAGATATTTAGCCCCGCATCGAAAGATACAGAAATGGATTCATCTACTATCAAGAATAGCCCCATGGTCAGCAGTTGGAGGCAGAGAAAACAGATTAACACCACGATTAGGAATTTGCCCTGAACCGCTTGCCGCAGCTCTTTGACAACGATGGGATTGAGCCGGTCGTTAATTTTTTCAAGGCTGTTACCAATCGATTTCATTGTACCTCCCCCTTTGTCACGTTCATGAACACCGATTCCAGATCGCCACCCTGCTGCTTAAACTCGACAATACGGTATCCATCGCGGATCAGGTTTTCGAGAAGGTCACTGCACGTCTCCTCAGAGCCGCTGATTTTCGCCTCTATCTCGTTTCCTAATCGGTTGACCGCCGCAACATTCGCTATCAACAGCAACGACTTATACAGGTCGTCTTGCCGATTGAGCGACCGAATCAGGACAGTATGCTGCTCGATGTCCGACTTGGCAATCTCTTGTAACGTCCCGGCGGTGATGATTCGTCCCTGTTCAATGATCACGGCCCTGTCGCAGATTTCCGAGAGCTCGGTTAGGAGGTGCGAACTAATCAGGATGGCTTTCCCTTGGCTTGACAGAACTCTCAAAAGTTCCCGCAGTTCGACTCGTGCCCGCGGATCAAGTCCAGCCGCGGGCTCATCCATCACTAACACCGGTGGATCATGGACGAGCGCTCGTGCAAGGCTAACTCGCTGTTTCATCCCCTTTGAGAGGGCGTACAAGTTTTTTTCCTGAATGCCCGTGAGGTTGGTAAACCCTTCGATACTTTCGAGCACTTGTCGGCGTTGCGTCCCCATCAACCCGTAAGCGCGAGCGAAGAAGTCAAGGTATTCGTGCACAGATATATCCCTGTGCATCGGAAGGGCATCGGGCACATATCCAATCAACCGGCGTGCCTGCTCCGGCACCTCCACAACTGAGACATCATCAATTTTGGCATCGCCGCTTGTCGGTTCATCAAGCGTTGCCAAGATTCTCATGGTTGTCGTCTTGCCCGCGCCGTTGGATCCGACAAAGCCGATGATTTGTCCCGATGAAAAGCTGAAAGAAATGTCGTCAACCGCTCGCGTTGCGCCGAAGTCTTTTCTGAGGTGAGTGATGTTGACTTGCATGTGTTCGGTTGCTTACCTTTTAGGGTTCGTCTCGATTCATTGGGATTTACGTCCGCTCAACCCAAACCGCTGAGACACGAAGAAGATTGGACTGGATTATCCTACTATTCTTCGTCCAAGATGCCGTAAACGATAGAACTGTATTGCTTTTCCGTCACCTTCCGTAGCCCTTCCTCAATAAATGGTGAGGTGTCCAAGACGGCGATATAACAGCCGGGACGGAGATATTTCTCAGGGGTGATTTTGAGGCGTTCAATATTTTTCAACCAATCTTCAGAGGCGAATATGGCACGTAAGTTAGCCACCACTCTGCGGTGAATTCTAAGCGGTCCGCGAGGCCCGTTCGTTTTTATGTTGTATAAGTGCCCCCAAAGCAGATCTGCTATTTCCCACTGCCGCCCGCTCTGTTGAACAGAAACAGTGACATCATCGGAGAGTAATTGACCAGACCTTCCTAACATCTGCCTTAATACTGGTGCGATATTCCCCCTATCCAGCTCATCATTGATATGAGGCTCCCACAGTTCAAACAGAAACATCTCATCAGACCCACCCAAGCGTCCTCCCTGGAGTGGTGTCAGTCCCACTTCCGCTCCTGCGAGAATATCGGTTGCGGAATAGATTGTACCATCTCTGTCTGCCAACCAGAACTGGTTTATGTCGGCACCCAGCCCATTGACAACCCTCAGATTAGCGTTTGTCCCCCTTCTGACCGTGACGCGTTCACGCCGCGTTTCGCTTTTGCGGACCATAAAATGCGTTGGAACGCGCGCGGTCATCCAGCCGCTTACCAAGTGCTGGTCGTATGTCCAGTCAACCGCGCGAGCTGTATTTGTAGTTGTCGAATGGATTCGAGGGGTCAACTCCGTCTCATAGCCGAAGTGCAATCCATCACCTGGGGTCAGTGCCGAATAGAAAGCGGTCCAGCCAATGGTCGTGGCACGGCGAGCCCCTTCGTCAAGAATTGTCAGTCCCTCTGTACGGACCCGATGATTCCATCCTTCGGCAAAAGTTGCGTAGGCGAAAACAGCGAGACAGGTGATCACCGAAATGGCTGGAGTTGTCCAAAGCATCCAGATGCGCCGCTTCTTGCGCGATAGCACAATGAGGTTCACCGGACCGATTACCGTGGCAAAAAGGAGCATCAGAAAGAACAATCCCCGCACGGGAATTCCTATACCACCTACCACCGGAAACAAGGTGTTGGCTTCCACAACCGATCCTTGCTGTTGCCAAGGACTCGCGGTCTTCAGCCATGATTCTACAATTTGTTTCCGCTGCTTCAGATCTAGATTTTTTGTATCCATCTCAGAGCTCACGATACATTGACCGAAACCAACATCGTAGACCGTAATCCTCGCAGCATCGTTGGGCAGTTCAGATTTCAGCGATTCCTTAACTATCCAGCTTTCGGGGAGTTCCTGACCTCCCAGCACCAACAGAGCACCGCCGCACTCCACGTAACGCCATAGCGCGGATTGAACATCCGATGGCATCTGCCGGATATCGTTGACCGTGACGACAACGCCATCGTAGCGTGAGAAGCCGATCCAGTTTGTGCTCCACGCTGACACAGGAAACCCCAGATCGACGACTTGGTAGGGAGCAGGGAGGGTGGCCCCCGGTTTAACGCTGGAGGGGGAAGATCGACCACCTGAAAAAATAGAATTAAGCAGTCTATCGGCGGGGGGGTATAAATCTGTGGCATCCACACTTCGACTAATCAGGATTTGGGGTAATAGGGAAGAATTAAATACGTGCCGACCGTGCCGGACGATGAACAATGGAACCCCTTCCTTTTGCATCTTACCGTCAATAACCACTCCCAAAGCAGCGCCGTTCATCGGCACCGGCGGCTGAAGCAAGGAAGCGTGAACTGTGGCGGACGGACCAACAATGACCGAACGAGTTATTTCCCGGATTCGGTTTCCAGAAGGAATAGAACTCGTTTTCGGCAAAATCAATGTGACTTGATGCACCTTGTCAGGTGAGCGATTTGATATGGCAATCCTGTATTCCGCATATCCGTGGAAAGTGATACTGCTTGAGTGGAGTTCAGGTGTGATTGTTATGTCGCCAAACTCCGTCTGTGCGAGGACATCAGATACAGTGCAGCATATCCACATGGCGACAAGAAAAGAGATGACATGCAGTGCAAAATATCTCATTATTGATGGTCTCATGTTAAGTTGGTTATAGAAACTAATGTTTCACTGTCGCAAGTGCTAAACCGTTGAGGGGGCTACAGCTACAATGCTTGCGGGGACGTAGCGCGCAAAATCTGCTGTATTGAAGGTCAAGATATGGGTTACGTCATGCGAAACCATTGCAGCAACCAATCGAGCGTCGTAAACCTGAACACCTGACACGCCATAATTAACGATAAGTTGCTTCCATTCTTTGACTCACTACCGTTTGCCAATCTGTATCCCCACCCTAAAGGATGGGGCCTTAGATCGGAAGATTACGATAAACTCACGCTGAATGAATTTCTAGATCATCAGGCAGATTTAGGTCAGTTTCGTCGAGAGCAGTGAGGAGGCTATCCACAACCGCAAAGGTATCCACGCTGTCAAAGCGGGCTTGATAATTCAGAATCACGCGATGGTTTAGCACGGCTGCAGCGACCACTTTCACATCCTCGAATCCAACGGTCGGGCGACCCGCGAGCAACGCAGAAGCCCGTGACGCTTCCGCCATTGCAATCGCCGCCCGCGGTGAGGCAGCGTATGTAACATATTTTTTTACCTCTTCAGTGGCTTCAGGTGCATTCGGATGGGTGGAAGCTGTCAAACGTGAGATGTAACGCGAGACTGGCTTGGGTAGAAAAATCCGATCCATCACATCAAATAACTGATGGAGCTGCTCAGCACTCATTGACCATGTAGGGGCAGGTGGTTCGCCACGTCGGCGGGTTGAGATGATGTCGTCGAGCACCTCGACATCGGCATGGGGAACGATGAGTTTGAACAGGAATCGATCCAACTGCGCCTCTGGAAGCGGGTATGTTCCCTCTAACTCAATCGGGTTTTGAGAAGCAAGGACAAAAAAGGGACTGGGGAGAGAGCGAGTATTGCCGAGTAGGGTGACGGAGCGCTCCTGCATCGCTTCAAGCAAGGCAGATTGTGTCTTCGGGGAAGCGCGGTTTATCTCATCGGCGAGTAGGATGTTTGTGAATACTGGGCCCGCTTGGAAGCTCATCTCACGTTTCCCCGCCGGGGTTTGCTGCAAGATATGCGTGCCGACGATATCACCCGGCATCAGGTCAGGCGTAAACTGCACCCGATTAAAGTCGAGACTGAGCAACTGACCCAACGCTTTGACGAGCGCGGTTTTACCGACACCCGGCACCCCTTCAAGCAGGATGTGTCCTTGACTCAGGATGCCGACGATCACCATGTGATGGAGCGCAGAACGCCCTAGCAGGACGCGATCCAGTTCTGCCAGCACCTTTGCTGTGAGTTCAACGGCGGGGCTCAGTTCTTCAGGCTGAAGTAGGCTCTCAGATTGCTTGTTATCTGGCATGATTGTTTAGATATGGTATAGATCGGTAGTGAAGCTGCCCAGAGCAACCCAGTTTTTTGGAAAAACTCGGCTGCTTTGCATAGTTTGCCATCAGCAGGACATCACCTAATGCCCCGTGCTCGTGCTAGTTAGTAACAGTAGTAACAATCGCAGGCATTGTGGCTGCCACTATCATCGCTACCTGACAGGCCTCAATGATTTCTTTAGTTGCCTTACCAGTCATCTCGCCATCAACTATTTGTTTAATCCGTCTCTTGCGAGCCCGGATCTGCTTGCGTCCAAACATTTTACTCAATAGGTCAGCACCGTTTGCCAATGAGATCAGTATGACCGTCCGTGGATCCAGCGAGTCATCATCGGTAAATATTGCCGCACGTATTCGTTCCACAATCTCTCTTTCCGGGGCAGCGTTTATTTCTGGATAGACCTTTCGCGTGAAGATGAATAGCACCGCATCCTCGCTCGCCCGGAGAATCCCTCGTTTGCAGAGCTGCTGTGCAACCCTGTGTTTAAGTTTTTTTATGTCCCCCAATCGAGAGACCCAGTTCTTCAAGGATGTACGTCTCCTTGCCGTTCTCATTTTCGCCAAACACGCGTCAATAATCGGTTCACCTGTTGGATTTGTGTTTTGCAGTCCAACCAATTGCTTCCGTGTGCCATCAACTGAAATCCGGCGGTCAAGCAGCAATTCCGCTAAAACCGCGCCGGCAACCGCGTACTCTGGATAGTTCGTCGCAATAGTGCCTTTGTCATTGTGGAGTGCCAAAAGCATAATCTCTTCGTGCAAGAATAAAGGCTTTGAATCTAGGGTCATTTTTTCAGGGCCCTCGCAATCGCTGTTTTCAATGCAAAGCGCGAATTGAGTTTTCTTTATAACTTTTCTCTAAGAACCGTTCCAATGAATCCTTTACAGTGTGCGTCAAGGCCTTTCAAAATACCGTTTAACCGCCCCTTTATGACGCGGTAGAACGGTTTGGGTAAAAGATGAACCGCCGCCAGCGGTCGCGCCGCGGAGTCCACCCGATTCCGGCCGAAGATTGGAGGTCTCGACCGATGGTGCCCCGATGCTAAGCCCCATGAGTTCACTGTCCTCAAGGGAGGCGATGTCTGATAGCGGGAGGGCTTCCGCTTTGAACTTCGCACCCTCCTCTGTGGTGCCATCGTTCCAAGTCATGGGTGCATCGCCGCGCCCCCGATTGATGCCGCCCCGACACCACCCCTCAATACCCTGGGCTACTGACATGCTATTTGCGTTCTCGTCGAGAAATGCAGCAAGTCCATCACTATTGCATTGCCCAAGTTTCTCAGACGCTTTGAGCGTTTCCAAATCAATCAGATTGGCCGTATAAAGTTTCGCCAATCGGTCATTGATGTCGCGTTTGGTAAAGCGCAACGCTGCAGAAATTTCTTTGAGCTGTTCAAGAGTGAGTGAATTTGCATCGTCTTCCAGATTCGCAAGCTGTGCTGCGAGCAACGCATTCTCTTGAGCAGCCTCCTGAACTAATCCGGATAGCGTTGCCATTGACTCCGCCAAAAGCGCAGTATCCATCTCCGACCCCTCGTGTATCAACCCCTCGGACAAGGTTTCTGCCTCAGTAAGACGCTCCGTTTCGCTCAAGGCATCCTGCGCGGCATCCGCCGACTCTTGGGAGAGGGTATCCGCTAGATGGTCGAGGGATTCCCACGTCTTGACTGGATCCTCGCCCGAAGCTTCCGCTTGGAGTTGAGCAAGTTTTTCTTCGAGCGTCTCAGCTTCGGCTAACTCGATAATCTCCTCTTCCTCGAGTACATCGATCCCATCCGCCAATTGGTTCACCTCCTCGCTAATATCAAGGGGGTTTGCTTTAGAGATTTCTACAAAACGCTGCGGTATCAGAAAACTGATGCAAACGAATAGGACAGTGCCTGCGAAGCGTGCCCAAGAGCCTCCGCCGCGCCAGCGCAGACGGGGTGTATGAATCGATGGCAGCCGTTTTCGCCAGTTGCCTAGTTCTACCGTTTCCGCTGCCATCATCAGGCCGCCAGCACCACTGTATTTGTCGAGGCTAGCTCGGAGGGTAGTTCGCGTGGGGATTTGACGCAATGCCAACACGACCGCGCAGCCGATCGCCAGTATTAGACCGATGCCGCCACCTAATAGGATCAAGCGGGGCATCCCAATCGCTGCACGGAGGACAATGACGATCGTCCCCCAGAGAAGTCCCCAAACGGTTACGACAGCGAGTGTCTTCTTGAGGATCAGGAGTGCCGCCATTTTGATTCTGAATTTACGGATTGCCTTATTGTCAGTGTTCATGAAAACCCTCCTGTTAATCGAAAAAGGGTTTGTAACCTCTCATTGGTTACAAACGTCCTCCACCTTTCGTGCGATGACAATTTATCTATGCTCTCTGTTGGATTAGTTAAAGTTCCATCTTTTCAATAGTAATCAATGCTCGCGGAGAGATTCCTGACCCTTAGAATGGGTATAATGAACTCCACCTTGGCATCTGTTCCCTTAGCCGTGGTTGTGTTGGACATCTGAAGATGCTCCCTTCGTTGCAAAATGCCTCCTTTTGGAATCCACGTTAAGATACATCATGTATATACAAATGTCAACAGAAATGTGCGACAAACACGCGAACAACTCGCCGCCTATCATGATGAGCACAGATGAGAAATTGCCAAACGGTTCGTCACAGGCAAGTTACAGCGTCAGATTGATATCGTCCGCTATTTCGGCAAATCCCACAAGAGAATAGGGGGGTTCAACTACTGTCCCGACGAAAAGGGGGCCCTGAAAGTTTATGGCATGGAAATTGCTATATTAATATTGACCCAATGAAAAAGGTGGGACTGGAAAGAGTGGCAAGTTTATTGTAACCTTACTATCCCGACGAAAAAAAAGTAACCTGTAAAAAAGTTGAAAATTCTAAAGGAGGAGTACAAATGTCTAAACGAAAACAGGAAGCGGCAGACGAAAACGGAGTCCTACGACATACGGTCCTAGGCAGGCAAAACCCTGACGAGCACCTTATGGAAGAACTAAAAAAAGCGAAAGAAAGCCTCAGACAAGTACAAGCCGCCGCCTTGTCAAAAATTGTAGATAAGGCTTTCACGGGTTGGACAATCAAGACCCAAAGCTAGGCATAAAAGCCGCCCTCGCTGTGCTCAAAGGAACTAAGCTGAAAATCGCCCAGATGAAACTGGACGCAACTGAAAGGAATTCTAAGAATCCTGCAATCCTGATTAGTTTCAACTGCTAACCCGATCAAAATAGAAGTAAGGCTTGAAACAACCTCTAGACCTCACTCCCCTCTCTGCGTCTAATGTTTTCAGTTTCCTTTTTATTAGGGCACGGATTGAAGACAACGGCGGTTGATCGGGGCACGGATGCCGCATTATTCTTAGAAAGGTTATCGTATGCGTGTAAAATGGGTAATTGGTGCGTTTATACTAGTTGTCATGGTAGGTGGTGCTGCGTCAGGACAGGACGAGGTGGGAAAATTAGTTTTTGCCATCCGCAAACCGTTGGAAAATCGGAATGGTTTCCGAGCAGCAACGAGGACGCTGGAGAAAGGTCGGGGGACAACCAAATGGTGGGAGTTCTATCAGTATAATGTCTGCACGATGAATCCGGACGGAACAGATTTCCGGCAACTCACGGACGACGGGCTTTCCCGCAGGCCCCGATGGTCCCCGGACAGAAGAAAAATTGCTTACATATCCGGGGTTGATGGAGCGGAATCGCTCTATATGATGCAGGGAGATGGCACCGAGAACGAGCTGTTCGTCAAGAAACAGCATCGCATCCACGATTTCTGGTGGTCTCCGTTAAGTCACGCGGTTCTCGTTGTGGTTGAAATTGATCGTGCGAAGGATCGACTCGAAAACTGGGTCGTAAAGATTGATGGGAAATCGACAAAGCGGTGGAGAACTCGCCGGTGGGCGGAGGGCTGGCTTCACTGGAATGCGAAAGGTGATCAGGTCAAAGAACCGAAAAACAGACTGATTGAAGCGTTGCCGGAAGGAATCAGATGGCCCGAGTGGGCACCGGATCGCAAATGGATAGCGTTTAAGACAGATGGGTTCCTGGCGTTGGCAGAACCGGATGTCGTCGGTATGACCGGCTCATGGTTTCTCCAGCACGACGAGCCGCCGTGTCAAAAGATAGAGGAATGGTCACCGGATGGTAAGCAGATCCTGTTTTATGCGTCGGGCGAAATCTGCGTCGCCGCTGTAGAGAAGGGACGATTTAAGAGCTATCTGAATCTGAGCCTTTACAAAGGACGGGATGCAACGTGGTGTCCGGACGGGAGTCAGGTCGCATTTATCGGGCGCGATCCGGGCGGGCGACGAACCAGCGAAATCTTCACCTTAGATGTTGAAACGGGTAAAATGCGGCAGATTACCTCGACCAGTTACGATTATTTCGATCTCCATTGGCGATAATTTGGGTGAATCCCCAGGGAGCCAGTCCCCTCCCGAATAGTTAGGCGGACTCATACGATAGTCGTAACAAGGAGATAGAATCAGTAATGATGAAACAGTACAGACATACTCAGATTGGTTATTTCCCCCTCATCTTGTATAGTGGGGTGGTGTTGTTTGTGGGCTATTTAAATATTGCGACGGATTTTAACCCGTTTGCCTTGGCCAGTCTGATCATTATCCTTATCGTTCTTGGGATATTTACTCGTTTGACGGTGGCAGTTGATGACCAGATGATTAAAATTCAATTTGGGATGAGAGTCGTCCGTAAGGTTTTCCTGTTGAAAGACATTGAGGCGTACTGTGTGGTCAAGAATCCGTGGTACTACGGTTGGGGGATAAGATTAACGCCTCGGGGGTGGCTTTTCAATGTTTCTGGTTTCTCAGCGATTGAGCTGCAGATGAAGAGTGGAAAGCGATATCGAATAGGGACAGATGACCCCGATAATTTAGCAAAAGCACTTAACGAAGTCCTGAGCGATGTCCCAGTTCATTTGGTAGCAGCGGGTTGCAGATGAGACTGACTGACAATTTCCGTTAAGCTGGTCTGATTATACATTTTTGATATTACAGAATTGTCGCTTTTATATGGCTTTTTTGCAACATTTGATACAAATATATCCGTCAGCAGCCCTTGAACGGTCACACCGTTGTAAGCGGGCAATCGACTATTTTACGCTTGATCTAAATCGGAGAGCGTTGTATAATGACTTGAGTTGATTTTCCCTGTTACCACCGAACATTTCAAGTTGAAAATTCTTTAATCTGTGTCCAACAAAATAGGGAACGGATTGAAATCCCCCAACTCATTCCACCACATCACGCAGAGGAGAAAGTCAGATGAGTACAAATAAAGCAGAAGATGCAATGACAATGGCCGCTTACGTTCAAGAGGGTGAACGGAGGGCTTATGGACTGGGCAATCGGGGTCCCATTCGATTTAACTCCGATGGCACACTGCACAAAGATATTGCAGATGCCTATTGGCGTTGCGGGTTTTATGTGTTTGAAGGGGCACTGAGCACAGAAGAACTCAAAGACCTACAGGAGGATTTTGAGCGCGTACTCGATCGAGCACCGCACACGAAGGATGCACAGGTCGATTCACAGGGCAGACCAGCACTCGGGTCAGAGTTTACGCGATCCAGCTTCAATTTTGCAAAGCCGTTGAGCGACCCTGTGGGTGGGACATCAAGAAACAACGGTCGTCATCCAGCGAGGATGAACGAACCTACCCCACCCGCTGATGCCCCGGACTTTGTGATTACCTCTGTCTCAGGGCCGCTTCAACTCATGGACTCCTGCCTAAGGCTCTATGGCCACCCGCAGCTACTATCCGTCGCAGAACAGATTAACGGTCCGGATTTCACCCCGTTCACCGAGTCCATAATCGTCAAGCCGCCGGGGTTGGGGGCATCTGTGGCGTGGCATCAGGACGGGACCAAACAGTGGGATAAGCCGGATTGGAATCAAGGCACTCACGGGTTCAATTTCATGGCTCAACTGTATGGAAGTACCGCGGTCAACGGGGTTTGGGTGCTTCCCGGATCACACAAGCGGGGCAAACTCGACATCAAAGGGATGGTGGAAGCCAACAACGACTCTGACCGTCTGCCCGGGGCAGTACCGATGGTGTGCGATCCCGGCGATGTTGTCATGGCCAACCGCCAAGCACTGCACGCCTCTTTCCCAAACACGTCGCCAGACTGGCGAGTGACCGTCAACTTCGGGTTCCATCGCCGCTCCTCCGTTCTCAACCTTGAAACAACGTATGGTGAGGCCCCGGTGGTCTACGACGAAGAACATATCTTTGAAAGGTCCCGCTTGATTGCCGTGGGCATCAATGCTCGGCAGCAGCACTTCCCCCATGAGCCTCGCTACGTTTACCAGCCCATGGTTGGAAAAGATGATGAAAACCAATGGAACGAAGCGGCGAGGGAAAACATCGTGAAGGATTACAACCTGAGGGATCTCGGCATTTGAGGTATAGGGAACAAGAAGACAAGCCCCCGAGAAGAGGGAATTGTTCGGCGACGTTACGACCAACCGCTTCAACGGCGGTGTCATCTGCCAAATTGACCTCCATATAAACCGCAACGCCGCCGGACTGTTCTATTTCTGCGACAGTCTTGTTTGCCATGTCTGGGTTGTTGTCCGCGATGATGACCTGTGCGCCTTCAGCTGCCAAGCGGTTTGCTGTTGCTCTGCCGATACCTGAAGCCCCACCCGTTACCAAGGCAATTTTATTCTGAAAGCGGCTCATACCGTATAGATTTGGTGACATATTGAATACCTCACTCCCCTGATTTAGGATCGAACGCTTGCGGCGTGTGATTGCGTTCGATGAGTGTACGGTGGGCTTCGCTCAATTCAAACCACGGTGCTGGCGGTCGCTCGGTTGTGACAGGTAACTCGCGCCCGTCGACAATGGTCAAGGTGTTGCGTACTAACTGTTTACCCGCCCGCTCATTCATCCGGACATCATAAAAGGTAAAATCTCCTGATTCGATGCGAAATAGTGCCACATCTGCCAAGGCACCCGGTTTAAGCGTCCCAATCTCGTCTTGCAGCCCCATCACCTGAGCGGGGCACTCGGTTGAGGCTTGGATCACATCCGCAAAACTCATCCCCAACAGCATGAACTTGCTCAAGCAGGTTGGCATGTCAAACATAGGTCCGTGAATGCTGACTTGGTGAATATCGGACGAAATGACATCCGGCTTATAGCCCACGCTCATCAGTGCTTCCGCCGTTTCAAAGGAGAAAGAACCGGCTCCATGCCCGATGTCCATCACCACACCACTGTCCCAAACCTGTTTTGCCTCATCTCGGAGCTTGCCTGAGTCGTCGATGATTCGCATATTTCCACCGGTAAAGCAGTGGGTCAGTATATCATTAGGCTTCATATACTTCAGGACATCAACAATCTCTGGTGGTCCATTGCCAATATGAACCATCAGCGGGAGTCCGCAGCGGTCTGCTGCCTCTCGTGCGTAGGTCAGTGGAACGATGCCTGTACCGCGGGTTTGATTTTGATCTATACGGGCTTTGACCCCCAACGTTATATCACGGTTCAGATTTATCATTTTGCAGCAGAGATCGATATTACAGTAGTCCAAGTTGGCGAGTTCCCATGACCCCGCTGTCAGGCCAATGGATGAAATATTGAGCAACGCATAAATTCGGGCTTGAGAGGGATTGACGATGAACTCTCGAAAACCGGGGAAATTGTAGGCACCTGAAGATCCCACATCAAGCCAAGTGGTCACTCCGCTACGCGCTGCCACCGTATCCGCGTGGATGCCGAAATAACCGACACCGTGGTAGACATGGGTATGGAGATCGACCAACCCCGGTGTCACAAATTGACCGCCAGCATCAATAACGCGAGCGGCAGACTCTGCTGGAATATTAGCGTCAACGGCTGCAATGTGATTGCGCTTAATCGCAACATCAAGCCTGCCACTGTAACCACCCCCTGGATCTACAACATCACCACCCTTGATTAACAGATCAAATTGCATGAATCACCTCGTATACTGTTGATACGCTCTCCGGTCAAAGACCGAGCGTGAACCGTGAAAACAGGTTGTTCATTCGTTCATTAACAAACTAGTGAACTAACGAAACGCGTTTAGACAGCAGTGCCAGCCTCCCCCTACGGCGTTTGGAACCTCTTGAATTTCGTTTGAAACGCCGACGTTTCAAGAACTTCCTTATTAACTACAGCTTCGGGGATCTCACCCCGAAGAATCTGTGCCGCCTGCTGGAGCTTACCGCTCCAAGCGAGTTTGTAGTATTCATCGGTATGACACAACGAATGCGGGGATACCACCACATTATCCATACCGAGTATCGGATTGTTAGGATCGACGGGTTCCTGCTCAAAAACATCAAGTCCTGCCCCTTGAATCCATCCCTGCTGTAATGCTTCGGTCAGTGCTGCTTCATCAACCACGGGGCCCCGTGAGGTGCTTATCAGATAGGCAGTCGATTTCATCTTGTGCAACTCTTGCGCCCCAACGAGATGGCATGTCTCTTCGTTCAGTGGCACGCTGATACTCACAAAGTCCGACTCCGCTAGCAGGGTATCCATGTCCACCAGTTGTACGCCGACATCGTCCACATCCGCCTGCTTTATGTAGGGATCGCAACCCAAATGACGCATACCGAACGGTTTAGCCAATACAAACAATTCATGACCGATGTTACCGACTCCGATGGAGCCGAGGGTTTTGCCCATCAAGCCTTCGCCGCGATAGTCATTCTGCTCTGCCCAGCGTCCTTGACGGGTGATTTTGTCTTTTGCCATCAATTTCATCGCAAGTGCCAAGATAAAGGTTATGATGGTGCAAGCCATGGGGCGGCGGACAGCACCGGGCGCAAAGCAGAACAGAGTGCCCGCGTCGGTCAACGCCTTAACATCGATGTGATCGTAGCCCACTCCGGTGTACAGAAGGGCGATTAGCTGGTCGTTTCCAGCGAGTGAGTGTTTGGTCCACCGAGCTGCCGCGCTAATCACCATATCACAGCCCTGCACCTGTTTAGCGGTAACTTCCGGCAAAAACTGATCGAACATCCGGTACTCTATCTCAGGTATCTCGTTGAGTAACTCCAGGCCCGGACCGGGGATGTCCAGTTTTCCGTCCGCATCGAACAGATCTCTGGTAATCCCAAGGGTGACTTTTCTATCCATTTCTATTCTCCTAATCCCCAAAAAATGAAAATACTACACACATATCGCCCCACTGGGGCTATGTTGGTTCATCTGTGCAATTAATGAACGTTTGAACTCATGAACTTAATGGGTTCATGAGACGGAGGTCATGGCATACGGAGCCCCGATAAGATCGGGGCCGTTCCGAGACCCCGTGCCGAGGGCCCCGCGAACGGGACAGGCAGGCCAGGGATTCAAAGCAATGTGCCTACGACTAGCAACTTGGGTTATAATATTTCCTAGCGATATATTGACATCGCCTGTGATGCTGCTTCTCGCAGTAGATTGTATTCGGGACTTCTGAAGCTGCCAAAGAGTTGAATGCCACGCTCTCGATGACGCTGATATTCCGTAGGGTTTTTTGGATAAATCGCTGGCTCTACAGGTAAATTCCGAGACAGCGCGATCTCAATGACATGCTCCATCGCAGCAACCACTTGGGGATGTTCCCATTCCCCGTGGAATCCCATCTTCGCCGCCAAGTCGCCGGGCCCGAATACGACAGCATCTACCCATTCGTTGGACAACAACCCTTCAGCATTTTCGACACCTCGCCAAGATTCGATCTTCAGTATCAGCAACGTTGCCTCGTTGGCTTCCTTACAGTAGCGGGCAGCATCCGCCTCTACATAATCGACATTGGCTCCCATTGCGAGTCCGCGTTCGCCTACTGGGGCATACTTCATCCAGCGCACTAGTGCTTCTACCTGATCAGGCGTTTCGGCATGGAAGAGGCAAATACCCAGCGCACCCGCATCGAGTACCCGGGACACAAGTGGACGAGACGGCCCCAAGACGGTTACGGCAGGTGAAAGCCCATTGTTTCTTGCCATGACTAAAAAGTTCGTTAGGGTTTCGTCATTGTGCAGGACATGCTCATTCTCAACGAGCAACATGTTATATCCAGTTTGTGCTGCTATCTTGACAACAGAAGGGCGCAGGGACTCAAACACGTTGAACCCGAACACCGGTCCCCCATTTTTGAGGATGTTTTTGGCTGGATTGCCAATCAGTGGTCCTTCAGCTGGCATTTTTCCACTTTCTGTGAGAGTCAAGGATGGTGACAAGGATGGTGATAGCAGCTATCCGTTCGCGATTTGCCATTCAGAACTCAATTCGACGCCGATTCGGTTTGCTCGCGCAGTCACGGAATCAGAAACGGTTTGGTAAACCTCACGCTCATCTACTCGCGTCGAGTGTCCTCCGCTGAAAACAACCGCTCCGTTGACCATGACTGTATCTACGCTGCCGGCTCTCATCCTTAACGCTAGCGCGTGAACGGGGTTATTGCCAGGATAGGCTTCAGCGGATCGCGAGGATCTCACAACGATGTCCGCACGTTTACCGGACTCCAAGCTGCCCAACTCTGCGTCTAGTCCGGCTGCCGCTGCTGCGTTGAGGGTCTGCATTTCGAGTAACGCGCCCGGTGAGAGGGGATCAGCGTAGGCTTGTGAGGCGTAGTGCGCTGCGAGCATGGTCTCACCCGGTGTGCAGTCGAAGGCTCCGTCAGTGCCAAGCGAAACACAGGTGCCCTGGCGATATCGCTCCGACATCTTAAAATTTGTACTGGACGCAAGTCCGAGTGAGAAGAACGCCGTTGGACACCATACAATCTGGCAGCCCGTTTCCTGAACTACGGTTTCCTCCTCCGCATCCAGCGCGTTAGCATGCACGATAACGGTACGTTCGTCGAGGATGCCCAACTCTTGCAAGTGTAGGAGTTGGCGCGTCCCGGTCATGGCATGATAGTAATCGGCACCATGAGGAACGTAACCGGCATGTAGATGTAGGGGTACGTTGTTTCCTCGCGCACAAGCATGTGCTGCCTTCAACAGTTCAGGTGAGGCAGTCCCCTCTCCATAGACGAAGATGTACCCACGAACCAACGCTTGGGGATCACTGTTTCGGTAAAGCTCTGCATCCAATTGCCTTAAACATCGGTTGTGGTCAATGGGTGCACGCGCCATGAGGCTTGGACTTTCAAGCGCGGGAATCGCGTCAAAGGGTTCGCGTCGATCCCAAAGATAAAGCGGAGAGAAAAGGGCTCTCAAGCCCACACGTTCAACCGCTTCCGTCCCCGCCTCAGTCGAGAACAATGATCCCGGCTCGATAAACATCGTGAAACCGTTACGAAGCATCTCAATCTCCGCCAAGGCGGTTGCTGCGACCTCATCCGCATCGGTAACGCTCGCTTTCCACTCTGCAAAGTTGATGGGCAAGGGGCCCGCATCGTGGATGTTGCCAAAAATGCCCCGACAGGTGGTATGTACAATATGATTGTGAGCATCAATGAAACCGGGATGTACGATAGCCCCTGAAGCGTTGATCATTTTTCTTGCATCAAAGCTTTGTTGCAGATCGGGATCTGACCCAACCTCCACGATGCGCGAATCAGTAATCGCCACCGCGCCCGGACTATAGATTCTGCGATCCGAGTCCATGGTGAGAATCTGGCCATTATGAATAAGGATGTCGCATGTTCTTTTGTTCATAGTTGGGCGCAACCATTTGCAAACTTACTGTCGTGTCCTGCAACCCCAAACGTCCCGACTCAAGTAACAGGTATATCACCAATCCTGTACCGATCCATCCTCCCGCCGCAGATGGGTAGGGTCCTTTGACGAATGTGGATATTTTGCTGCAGCTTCCTCACTCAAGTCAATCCCTAAGCCCGGTGCATCCGTCGGCAGTAGGTAGCCATCCTCTGTCCGCAAATCGTTTGGGATGACCTCGTTCATCCAATCAGTGTGCAGTCCATACTCCTGCACCGCGCAGTTCGGAATCGACATATTCAGATGGAGCATTGCCGCCGTGCTAACGGGACTTCCTGTGTAGTGGCAGGCAAGCTCCTGATAATGTACCTCTCCCATCGCTGCGATTTTCTTCCCTTCGGTGATTCCACCGCTGTGGCAGATGTCCACTCGAATGTAGTCGATAAGTTCCCCTTCGATCAGTTCACGAAACAGCCATTTCGTCGGTAGCTGCTCGCCGGTGCCGATTGGCACATTTGTATGCGCTCGGAGCATGGCAAACGAAGCTGGATTTTCTGAACGGATGGGATCTTCAACAAAGAAGGGATGGTATTCTTCAATTCCGTTGCACAACTGAACAGCGTGAGGTGGTGTCAAGCGCGTATGTACCTCAAAGATGATTTCGATTTCATCGCCGACCGTCTGCCGTGCTGCTTGCATATACTCAATTCCACGCCGGGTCGCTTCCTTTTGATTAAAGCCACCATCGCACCGAATCGGTGAAAGGCGTAGGACCTTCCAACCTTCATCTATCATCTGCTTTGAGCTTTCGATACCGGCATGGCGATAGACCAGCACCTTGTCCCGCGTTGCCCCACCAAGTAGTCGATAGGTTGGTACGCCGAGAGCCTTGCCTGCCAAATCCCACAGGGCAATGTCTATCCCTGCAAGTGCAGATTGCAGTACGGGCCCGCCACGCCAAAATGTTCCCCGAAAGATGTCCTGCCATATATGTTCGATTCGGGTTGCGTCTTGACCCATCAGGAGCGGTTTGAGATGATGTTCCAACGCCCCAACGACAGCCAACGATCTGCCGCTTAACGAGGCTTCTCCAATTCCGTATATCCCTTCGTCAGTCATAATCTTGACATATACAAACTGATCCACAGCAAATACTTTGAGATCTGTGATTTTCATAGTGTTTTCCTCATGAAGTGTTCCCTATTACGGCTCCCTATTACGCCGATGAGCTTTGCACTTGGCAATAGGTGAAATGTGGTTTGTGCGGCATTTTGGGCAGCTACTCCAACCCTAACTCGACCCACTTGGCGGTTAGTCGCCGGATACGCGGACGGTCACTGTAGAGAAAAGCGTCAGAAAACACCCGTCCCGGTCGGCTGTATTGCAATCGCTGAATCAAATTCAAGACACCTTGATGATTTTCTTTCAACAGGGTTATATCCGCTGCGGTGGTGGGGTTAGGCACGAAATTGACCGCCAGATGCCGGCGACCTGCCTTGCCGCCGAAGGACGCATGCCATGTGTTCATATCCGAGAAGAAAACATCTCCGGGCTGCGATTCAAGCGGAAAACAGGGTATATCAGCACCGGGGAGACCGAACTGCGAGCAGGGTTTGAGCGTTTCGTGCAGGGGTAAGCGATGGGAACCGGGGATTACGCGCAGACACCCTGTCTCTTTTGTCAGCGGATCGAGATACAACGATACCTTCATCGGTCGATACTCTAGTCGTGTGCCATCCGGATGCCACTCAGTATCGCCTACATAGAGGTTTCCCTCGGAACAGAGCCAAGTGAATCCTTCTCCTAGTAGGGATTCAACTGTCTGGTATATGCGATCATCTTCCACCAGATCGGTCAATAAGGGGGTACTTTCGGCAATACCGTAGAGCGATTGACGGCTTTCCTCCGGAAACGGTTGTCCACCCCGGTCTTTGTCAAGCAGTTCATCGAATTTTTGACAAATTGCGTTCATTTCATCGGGCTGAAACGCCTGTCTCAGGACTAAAAAACCAAATGTTTGGAAGTACGCAATCTGTTCCTCTGTTATCACAATCTTCCTCCTGAATCCATCTGTCGTAGCAAAAGGGGTGCTATTTTAACACAGGTTGCCACCTGTCGCCTCGCTAGGCTTTGGGTTAGGCAAGCGGTTACGGCATACGGAGCCCCGATAAGATTGGGTCCGTGCCGACCTGTCCCGTTCGCGGGAGGGCCCCGCGAACGGGGCAGGCAGGCCAGGGATTCAAAGCAATATGCCTACGACTAGCAACTTGGGTTATCTTATTGAAACGGCACCGGTATCTTGTCCCCATGCCAAGGAAAGGCGTAGCTCGGGGAGTTAACAAAGCGGCGCATACCAACCTCCAGCCGAATCGTTCTCGAAGGCAGAAGTTCAACGGCAAAAAACTTTGAATCAATCGGAACAATCCGCTCCGATGAGCCCTCTGAGTCCACTTCCTGAAACTGTGCTTTGGTAAATTGGTGCTCCCCGAAAGCCCCCGCTTGGATGATAACATTTCGGGTTTGGGTTCTACTGAGGTTCACAAGTTGAATCCCCACCACGTCCGAGCCCAACTTGTCGACAAGGGCGGCAACATCCTCCGGGAGGCCGGGCCGAGCGCGGTCCGGATCGAAGTAACGCACGGTCGCTCGCAGAAGTCCACCGGTGTAAACAGCCTGCGGGGCACCCAACATCACCTGTGTCAATCCCTTAGTAAGAACAAAGTGCGGAGGTTGCTGATTATCTGCGATTATTGTCGGGACATCGCGGGTATCGTTACGCATCGCCTCAAACATTGCCAAAGCCCCTTCATATTCGGCATCCAGTATTTTTTGGGGCCAATCGGGATTCTTCCCATCGTAGTATTGGAATCGTCCATACTCTGTGTTCCCGTTATTCTTTTCTGCCTCACACATAACGTGGTTCCAATCGCGCGCGACGTCCCCTGCTCGCACCCTCGTAATCAACTCGTAATCCTGAGGGTCCATTGAGGCGTGATACAAATGCGCCAAATCTTTCATCCGCATCGGCTTATACGCTTCCCAACCGTTGGGACCGTATCGAGTCGGGACAAGGAGTTGACCGTCATCGCGTGTAACCGCGTTATCTAGCAGAAGTTTGACCTGTGAACGGAGGAGTTCGAGATAGCTGAAGTCCCCGGTGAGCAAGAGCGCGCATTCGGCACCGATGATGAGTGAGTTAAACATGATATCGCCCGCCCAATAACTGTTCCATCCGTAAAGACCACCCCACCACTGACCCTGACGATGCTCACCAATCTTTCCTGTGGGTCCGACATTGTCCGGGATAATCCCATTGTTAGCTTTGATCCGATCCATCCACGCTTCCGTGTATTCGAGGACCCACCGTTTGTACTTGTCGTCCCCAGTATACAGGTAAGCATTGGTCACCAATGCCGTGGATCCCAAGCTATGTGCTACGTCGCCGTTAAGAGTGATCTGCTCAAACAGTTTCCAGATTTCGCCTCTCCGTTGTGGCTGCTCATACCAATTTGCCTCCAACTCCTTGACGACTGGATAAAGCGTTGACCGCATACCCATCGCCTTGCTGGGATCCTCTCCCATTCTTCCTGCAAGCCAATCTTTTAAGTGTTGGAGATCGGCTTGGAAACAGGGACCTCGGCTGGTTTGGATAGGAGAACGAAAGATTTTATATTTGGAATTGTAGTTAGGGGCTTGTGGGTCTTCGCCGATGTACATCGCAGCGAACTGTTTCGCACGTCGCACATTCTCCGAAATGGTGGGGCTGGCAACACCAAAGTCGTAGAAAGCCATGTTACCTTCGCCCAAATGATGCCACTCCGCCGCACCGGGCTGCGCTAAATTGTAGTATTCCCTATGGACCTGCTGCGAGAAGCGCGGATGCTCCCGATGCACGATTTCGTCGTTAGTGATACGGGTCGATGCGTTCCAACACAGTAGTGCCATTTCGAGTAGACGCTCATCCGCCCCCATGGCGTAGAAAAGCCCCCAATTATAAAACCGTTCGTAGAGGTCATCCAAGTCGTCCGCAAAGTATAAGGCACCTCCCGGTTCGGTGTACTTCATGACCATCATCGGTGCTGCCTCTTCCATAAGGCTTATCAGGTTGCGCTCCTTAAGTGCCCACGCCGGTGGGGCCGAGAGTTTTGTTGCCTGCACACTGACTATTCCGGGCATAGTAACCGCATTTGCCGACAGTATATCTGTTTTCATCTTTTATCTCCAAGTAACTGACCTTATTTAAATTTTGGACCCTTCACTTTGCTCATCTGCCCGTTGCATACCTCTAACCTGACTCCTCATCCATCCACGCCGGAACCCTGTAAAGTTTATCTATGAAGTTTGTTTTGCTTCGGCCACAGAGCCGCTAATGAGTGACCGGATTTTAGAAGATATATTCCATTATAGCACATTTGCCTGAGAGGAAAAATAAAAATTCAAGCGGTGCGGAAATATGGCAAAAGCTCACACCAAAGGTTATTAACATGAGCCAACCAATATTATTCCCCTAGTGCTTTGTCAAAATCTTGGCTGCTGCACTCCAGCACAGCTGTCAATGCGAAGTCTCCACCGTAAGCTAGCATTTGTGCTCCCATTGCGCGGTACTGTTTGATTAGTTCAGGCGTACCGGCGGGAATCCCCCAAGCGATACCGTGTCTTTTTGCTGTATCAGCAACTTGGGCGATGGCTTGGTCAAGGCTAGTCTGTGCTGCACTTTTATCCTGGATCAGGCGTAGACCGAGATCTCCGGGGCCGACGAACAGCGCGTCCACTCCCGGCACAGCCGCAATTTCTTCGACATTCTCAAGTGCCCCCGGTGTCTCAATTTGAACCGCGATGAAAGTCTCTCGATTGGCATCATCGGTATAGCCGCTGTCCGGGTGCCAGACCCCAAGCCCGAAATCGCCATCCAGACCAGCACCGTCCAACCCACGATTGCCCATAGGCGGAAATTTCACAGCGTTCACAATGTGCCGGGCGGCCGCCGCATCTGAGACCAGGGGCATCATCAAACCGGTCGCACCATCTTCAAGGTAGCGATAGAGGCGCGTCCGCTCTTGGGTAGGGGGTCGCACCATACAGTCTATATCGTTGTGGTGGCACAGTCCCAACAGGCTCTGCACCTCACGATCGGTCATCGCGCGGTGTTCTAGGTCCAACCAGATAGCATCGTAGCCAAAATGCGCGGCGTAACGCACAAAAAATGGCAGGTAATGCCCCAAGCCACACACTCGGGCGCATCGGTTTTGACGAATTTTCTTCAGGGCTTTGCTGTTTCTCATATTCCTCCTCGTTCAGATCTGATGCGTTCCTCACCAAATTGGAAAATTTGCCCAATCTCAAAAAGGGGTGGGTGTTGGGTTAATTAGGATGCCTTTCATTATAACCGATTACCGCAGCGAAAAGGGTAAAATTTGATCGACCTTTTTTATACCCGACATCCCCCTATGAAAAGCGCGGCTTTTTCGTTGCAGAATCGGACGGATTCTGCTATGATACCTGAAGGCAAAGCCGAATCATAAACCTATTGGCTCATGTCATCATGGGGGTATTAGCCCGTTGGGGCTGTCGGGCTAGGAAGCCCGACCTACAGGTGCGGGGCTCTACGGGTGCGGGGCTCATTGAAGAAGAAAGGGCAAAATGCGAAGAGAAACCGAATTCTTGACACAAACTCGGTTTTTGTTGCACAATTTCTTAACATGAATCAATCTATTCTCAGACACACCGGAGGATTCAATGCGAAAAACGATTAGCGGTTCAGGCGGGATGATCCTGGTAAAGATGCTCAAGGAATGTGGGGTCGAGTATCTCTTTACCAATCCCGGATCGGCAGAAACAGGCCTATTTGCAGCGGTCGCCGAGGATGGAGATTTGCGGATTGCCATGGCGAAACATGAGGGATTGGTCTCCGCTATGGCGGATGGATACTACCGCACTAGCGGCAAAGTAGGCGTAGCTATCGCCCATGTGACCGGCGGATCGCTTCAGATGGCGGGTCAACTTTACAACGCCCAGATGGCAGGCTCGGCGGTAGTTGTCATTGCTGGGGATTGGACGAAGGAGGTTCAAGATTTCCGAGGCTTAACACCCTTTCCCGGACTAAGTCAAGCAGAGTTGATGCGCGGCATGACCAAGGAGGCACGTTGTGCTTATCAAGTGAGCTATCAGCCGGAGGCACTGACGTTAGCAACAGCGAGGGCGATGCGGGAGGCGACGAATCCACCCACGGGTCCTGTTTTTATCTCGGTGAGTGCAGATCTGCTCAATCGTGAAGGGCTCGAGGCAGAAATTGGAGAAGGCGCGGGGTATCAGATTGAAGGTCCGGGAGCGGCGCGGGCCCAAACAATCGAAGCGATTGCTCGAAAACTTGGTAAATGTAGCTGTCCTGCCCTGATGTTCGGCGATGATGTTTGGAACCAAAACGCACAAGACGAAGCCGTACAGCTGGCGGAATTGCTCGGTGCGCCGGTTTTCAGCAGCCGACAAACCAGCGCGAATTTTCCGACGCACCATCCGTTGTATTGTGGCACCTATCCGATAGAAGCGGAGTTCTCCGAAGTAACGGGTCTACAACCGGATCTCCTGTTCATGGTCGGTTGTCGGGGGCTCCATGGGGCTGCGGAGGAGCCGACTGTGATGCAGATTGGTCCCAACCCAACGCTGATGGGACGACACTATCCGCTCGATCTGGCTGCCCAATGTAACCTAAAGGATACCCTACCCGCCCTTTGTGAAACAATATCTAACCTGTACGGGGCTGATACCATTGAGCTGTGGCGCAACCAACGTGCCAAGGTCTCAACCTATGCAAAACGCCTGCTTGAGCGTGAGGAGGCGGTGGTGCGGGAACATGCAAACGACGACGTAATTCACCCCAGCCTGCTGGAGGCACAGATGGCGACGCTCCTGCCGAAAAACTCGATAATCATTGGAGAAAATCCAACCGCCCGAACAACACTGCTGCCGTTTGGCTATCAACAGATGTGGCGATTCGGTGGTGGTGGCGGATCGCTTGGATGGGCGGTCGGTGGTGCGATTGGCGCGAAAATTGGGATTGGAGACGAAAGCCCCGTCGTTCTGAGCATTGGCGATGGCTCGCTTACCTATAGCGCAGCTGGGTTTTGGTCTATGGCTCGCTATAAGACCCCTGTGCTGACAATTGTTTCCAACAACGAAAGCTATCAGGTGGTGCGTCAAAACTGGGCGCGGGAAATGCCGGACAGCCAGATGGTCCAGGAGGGTAAATACCCCGGACTCTTCCTTGGCGGACCGTCGATTGATTATGCTGGGCTTGCTCGGTCTCAAGGGGTGGATGGCGAGCGGGTCCTCGATCCATCAGAACTGGAGGCGGCACTGAAGCGGGGGATTGACTGTATCACCAAAGAAAATCGGCCGTACCTGCTTGATGTCGTCGTATCGCGAGAAGGGAGCGGACATGAGTCCGAATGGCATCAGGGTTGGCAGGTATAAGACCAATTTCCGTGTTTTGTTTCGGAGGAAAAATATGCGTTTTGGGGTGCAGTTATGTGTTTTGGCTTTCTCTGTGATGTTAGCCCTGCCTATCACAATAGGTGCCAATGAGGAAGACGAAGATATTATTATGCTGGAAGAGGTCATGGTTACTGCCCGCAAGCGCGAACAGAGCTCTTTTGACGTGCCGCTCTCCGTTTCGACGCTGCGGGGTGAAAAATCCGACACCTTGCGCTCATCTGGTATGGATATCCGTTTTTTATCGAACCGCACGCCCAGTCTACAGATGGAATCTTCGTTTGGGCGTGTCTTTCCGCGCTTTTATATCCGCGGTCTAGGAAACACCGACTTTGACCTCAATGCTTCGCAGCCGGTTTCCGTTCTCTACGACGGGATTGTGCTTGAAAATGCGTTGTTGAAAGGGTTTCCTGCCTTTGATCTGGATCGGATTGAAGTGCTGCGGGGCCCACAAGGCACACTATTTGGACGCAATACACCCGCGGGAACGGTTAAGTTTGAATCGGCGCGTCCTACGCAGACATTGGAAGGGTATGGACGGTTGGGTTACGGGCGGTTCAACACCACTAATTTTGAGGGTGCGGTGTCCGGTCCGATCATTTCGTCTGTACTTTCCGCGAGACTTTCGCTGCTTGACCAGCGGCGCGGCGATTGGATAAATAACGAGCATACAGACGAAGAAGATGCCCTAGGTGGGTATCAGGACACGGCTGGACGCTTACAGTTTTTGTGGACACCCACGGCGGCACTGGAAGCATGGGTCAAGTTCCATGCCCGCGACCTTGATGGCACTGCACGTCTGTTTCGCGCCAATACGCTGTTAAAGGGTCAGGGAGATCTGGTGTCAGATTTTGCACGCGACCGTATCGCGCATGACGGGCGGAATGAGCAAACCTTGAATACGCGTGGCTTGGCAGCTGAGGTGCGCTACGACATAGGGGACTTCCAACTGGTTTCGCTGACGGGGGTGGAGCGACTCACCACCTTTTCGCGTGGAGACATTGACGGTGGATACGGTGCTGTCTTCACCCCGCAGAGCGGGCCCGGCGAAATTCCTTTTCCCTCTGAAACCGCGTCTGGCATTCCCACGTTGCAGCAGTTTAGCCAAGAAGTTCGTTTGATGAGCACCAGACGCTACCGTTTTGCCTATCAGTTCGGGTTGTACTATTTCCGAGAGTTTGTGGAGATGGAGGATTTCAACTACAATACCTTGGCTGAAGGTGCCCAAGATGGGAAAGTGCGTCAAGAGCAACTAGCCATTGCACGGGCAGCATTTGCGGCGTTGACTTTCCAATGGAACAAAGATCTGGAATTGGGTGCTGGCTTACGATTGTCTAATGATACGAAGGACTATACAGCGTGGCGGGATGAAGCACCGGCTGTTACGGAGGCAGGACCACTCGGGCCGATCTCCCTGAATCCTCAGGACACGGTGTGGAGCGGCGATCTGAGCCTACGCTATCGGGTCACACCTAGTGTGCAGACCTACGTGCGCGCGGCACGCGGATTTCGCGCGCCCAGCATTCAGGGACGCCTGCTGTTTGGCAATGAGGTCACGGTGGCTGATACGGAGACCATTCTTTCCTTTGAAGGCGGCACGAAATTACGCTTGTGGGGGCAACGGCTGCACCTGAATATGGCCGCGTTCCATTACTTTATGCAGGATCAGCAGCTCACTGCGGTGGGGGGAGGGGCCAATTTCAACCGATTGGTGAACGCTGAAAGCACTATCGGACGGGGCGTTGAGGCGGAGTTGACCCTTGTACCGATCACGGCCCTGGAGGTCTCAGCGGGCCTCAGTTACAACCAAACGCGCATTGAGGATCCGCGCCTAGCTATACAGGGCTGCGGGGCACCGTGTACGATGCTGGATCCGCCCGCTTCTGTCGACGGAACTTTTTCCATCAACGGCAACGGTCTGCCGCAGGCTCCGGGCTGGATTGCAGATGTGACGCTGCGCTACGTTCTCACGCTTCCGGCAGGTGTAAGCCTCGTCGCATCCACGGACTGGGCGTATCGCAGCCGCGTGCGGTTCTTTCTCTACGAATCTGTGGAATATGCCGATGATTGGCTCTTGGAGGGTGGTCTGCGGCTTGCCTGCCTATTGCCACATGCCGACGTAGAGATAGCAATCACGGGACGTAATATCCTCAACAACACGTCTCCCACCGGTGGCATTGATTTCAACAATCTGACCAGCTATGTCAATGAACCCCGATTTTGGGGACTGGAACTGGTGCGGCGTTTTTGAAAAATAGCAGGTTACACCTTCAATTCAAAAAAATCTTAGCGGTGTCGAACGACAGAGGGGAAATCCTATATGCAAGCATTGCCAACCCCATTTCATTACACCCATTCCCCAACCCTACCCCAACTGCTCTGGCACTTGGGGTGCACTCTGGTGTTCAGCACCTACCAAGCGGGGAAGGTTATCTTTATCCGCGCCACAAGCCCGGAAAAGATTGATCAGCGTGCCTTGGACTTCCCCAGACCAATGGGATTGGCGGTTTCCGATCAGCGGATTGCAGTCGCTACGCGGGATGAGGTCGTGGTGCTTGCCAACACTTCGGTTGAGGAATCCATTGAGCCCCGGCATGTCGATTCCGAATCCTTGATCGGAGCGGTAGAAGGTAGGTATGTGCCGGAGAGTACCTATTTTAGCGGAGAGGTTGATACGCATGATCTCGCTTGGGGAAAGGACGGCCTGTGGGCAATCAGCACCCTCTTTTCATCTATGGCTCTGGCAGAGGAAAACTCAACCTTCGAGCCCCAATGGTGTCCTCCATTCGTTAGCAACTTGGCACCAGAAGACCGCTGCCATTTGAACAGCATGGCGATAGTGGACGGTCAACCTGAGTATGTGACAGCGTTTGGGGAGGTGGACACCTTTGAGGGATGGCGCGATACCAAAGCGTCGGGCGGGATTTTGATGAATGTCCCCAGCGGCGAGATTGTGCTCGGAGGGTTACCGATGCCACACTCCCCGCGAGTGTATGATGGGAAACTTTATTTGCTGCTCTCGGCGACCGGAGAGTTAGTATGTGCCGAGCCCCAAGCGGGCAGATACGAAGTGGTTACGCAGCTGCCCGGCTTCGTGCGTGGCATGGCACGTTGTGGTGACTATCTGTTTGTGGGATTATCAAAGCTGCGAAAGACAAGTTCGACCTTTGCAGCCCTACCAATCTCCGAACAGGCGGTTTTCAGCGGTATTGTGGCGGTGTCTCTATCTGAGGGACGTATCGTAGAACACCTCAGATATGAGACCGGTTGTGAAGAGATTTATGATGTGCAGGTCTTACCGGAGGGATCAACCATTAGGACCGCTCCTCCATCGTAATCCACTACAGATTTTCTATTGGTTGTGAATGACCAAAAACAGGTTGTGGTCCATCAAGGGGTGCAGCCCAACCCGCCGCATTAGCGATAACGCGTAGGACGTCCGGATTGTGGTAGATTGGGTAGGTTTCGTGCCCAGGACGAAAATAAAATATCTTTCCTTTACCCCGGAAGTAGCAACAGCCGCTACGGAAGACCTCACCGCCGGGGAACCAACTGATGAAAATCAGCGTGTCCGGCTCAGGAATATCGAAAGGCTCACCGTACATTTCGGCATGTTCAATTTCAAAATATTCGCTGATGCCTTCGACGATTGGGTGTCCATGTTCTATGACCCAGAGCCGCTCTTTCTCGCCCGCTTCCCGCCATTTGAGGCTGCACGTTGTCCCCATCAACTTGGTGAAGATCTTGGAGTAGTGCGACGAGTGTAAGCAGATTAAGCCCATGCCATCAAGAATACGACTGTGAATTCTGTCAACGACTTCGTCTGTGACCTCACCATGTGCCCCGTGCCCCCACCAGATCAGGACCTCCGTATTGGCGAGAGCATCCTCCGTCAGCCCGTGTTCCGGCTCATCCAACGTCGCGGTGCGTACTTCAAACCCCGGTTGTGTCTTCAGGTAGTTTCCAATCGCGTTGTGCATGCCATCGGGATAGATCTGTGCGATTTGCTCATTGGTCTTTTCGTGACGATATTCATTCCAAACAGTTACTCGAATTGCTTTATTCATATAACCGTTCCTTTATCGTTTATTTATCATCTTGAATTGCGCTGATTTCATCTTTGGAAATTTTGTGGACACTTTTGGGATTAAATGTCTGTGCTGTCCCAGATCGCAGCGCGACTTCAATTCTTCCACCTGTCAATACGAAAAACTGGATGAGGAATCCACCGCCCTGCATCGATTCGACCTGATACTGATTCGCCTCCAATCCATCAATCCATGTCGGGAGGGCATCAGCAAAATCGGGGTGATCTATGACCTCCTGTGGCAACGCAATGATCAGTGTTCCGGGGGTGTCGCCTAGGGCATTTGCAATTACTGTTCGGGCCCTGACCATAAAACGCACAACTCTGTCCGCGTAATCAAAGTCGCTCTCACCGGCACGTTCCGGTGGGACAATTCCCCATGTCAAGTGATGAATAAACGGATTGCCGTAACCCTGAGCCAGCATGTGATCCAAGGCTAGGTCGTCAACAGGATGGACAACCGCAACATGATCGAACCAACCGTTGCTTCGCTCTAGACTGTCCTTTGGCAACCTTGCTGAAACATTGATATAGTCACACCCATCTACCGGCGAGGGATAACAACAGGCATCCCAACCGGAGATATAGCCGAGTCCCTTCAATGGCCCCGCAACGATATGCGGTGGGTCACAAAAGATTGCAGCGTGATCTAGATTGGGATACAGTTGAATGCCTGCCGCGGTGACTTTCTCCGCTACTTCTGATGCCTCTTTGAATCGCTGTGGCGCGTTTTGGACAGCGAGGTAATCCCCGAAATTATCAGGTAAAACCGCCGAATTTCCCATGATAAACCTCCAAGATAAGTTATTGATTGATATTTGCAATTTTCAGCATAATACCACAAAACCAAAATCTTTTCAAGGGAATAGAAAATAGAAATATGTATCCTCACGATTGTTTTCCGATCTCACCTATGTTATAGTATAATAGAATCCAAGTTGTCACCTATAGGGTAGGTCGCAACTCGGATTAGATAGCAGTGCGAAGGATTTGTTTCAAAAGAAGAGAGGAATTGGATTCAAGAAAGGATCCGCTGTTATGCCTTACAGATATAAAGTGTTGATGACAGACTATGCGTGGCCCTCTGTCGATCCAGAACGACAGGTTTTAAAAGAGATAGATGCAGAATTAATCGTCGCGGAGAGTGGGACCGAGGCGGAATTTATCGATCTGGCACCTCAAGTCGATGGTATCCTGACCTGCTGGCTCCATGTCACCACGGCGGTCGTCGAGGCCGCCCAACAATGCAAAGTTATCGGTCGGTGTGGAATCGGGCTGGACAACATTGATGTGGAGACCGCGACCGCCCTCGGAATGGTTGTAACGAATGTCCCGGCCTACTGCATTGATGAAGTCTCTGATCACACAATGGCACTGCTGCTGGCATGTGCTCGGAAAATTAACTTGCTCGATCGAACGATTAAAAATGGCGATTGGACGCGAGACGTGGGCCCTCCCATACGTCGGATTCGTGGACAAAAGTTAGGTATCCTTGGATTTGGCAAAATTGGGAAAGCAATCGTGCCGAAAGCAAAAGCGTTCGGACTGGAAATCTTGGTTTACTCACCGCGAGCCACTGAGCAAATGGCGGAGGCACATGGGGTAACGTTGGTGGATTTCTCTGAACTGCTGGCGGAGTCTGATTTTATCACCATCCATGCACCCCTGACCCCTGAAACGCAGGAGATGTTCAATGAGGGAGCGTTTCGTCAGATGAAGCCGACAGCTTATATCCTCAATACCGCGCGGGGAGGGATTATCGAAACCGACGCACTCCACACCGCGCTGACGACAGGAGAAATATCGGGGGCAGGGCTGGATGTTTTGGAGGAAGAGCCGCCACAGTCTGATGAACCGCTGCTTGGGTTGGAGAACGCGATCTTGACACCGCATGCCGCGTTTACCTCTGAGGAGTCGATCTACGACCTTGAAGTGACAGCGGCGGCAGAGGTCGCAAGGGTATTAACAGGACAGATGCCTGAATCGGTGGTCAATCCAGAGGTCTTGAGCAGCCCGGTGCTTCGCGCAACAGCACTTGCTCAACAAAAATAATTAGTGTAGTTCGAGGAAATAGGGATGGAATCTTTCAAAGGAGCAACTATCTTGGTCACCGGTGCCTCGTCTGGCATCGGTGAAGCGTTTGCCTGTGCCCTTGCAAAGCGAGGTGCCAACTTAATCTTGACGGCGCGTTCGGAAGATAAACTCCGTCAAATCGCCGGGGCGTTATCAGAAAAACACGCAATCCAAGTCAATGTGTTTCCTGGGGATCTCAGCCGTCCGGATATGCCTCAGCGATTGTGGGCGCAGGTTCAATCTGCATCGCTCTCAGTCGATGTCCTGATAAATAACGCCGGTTTTGGAAAATGTGGACATTTCCTAGGGCACGACTATCAGAACTACCAAGATATGCTGAATCTCAATATCAACGCCTTGGTGAGTTTAACGCATCTCTTTCTGCCTTCAATGTTGAAGAGAGGGAACGGCGGCGTTATCAATGTCGCGTCAACAGCGGCGTTCCAACCCATTCCTTACCTCGCTACCTACAGTGCTACGAAGGCATTTGTCCTCAGTTTCTCAGAATCACTTTGGGGTGAGTATCGCGAACATGGCTTAACGGTGCTCGCGCTCTGTCCCGGTAACACCTCCACGAATTTCGCCGACGTTGCCAACGCTGACGTAACAAGGATGACCAAAGCGGAAAGCCCCGAAACAGTGGTTGAAGCGGGCTTGAAAGCCTTTTTGAAGGGGCGTAACCATGTGATTCCGGGCAGAGCTGTCAACTACCTGCTAGCAAACCTATCTCGGCTCTTGTCACGTCGTCGCGTGATCGGGATAACGTCGGGGCTCTTCAAGCCGGATCCAGCACCACCAGATATTCCCAAGATGTGATGCGGAGTCCTGAATCGGGCTACTGTGATTTCCCCCTTGCAGCAATCTCCCAAACGTCCTCGACAATCCCGTTGCGAACCGCATAATACCGGTCATGGAGATTCACCGTTGTGCAGCAGTGCGTCGGTAAGAGTTCAATCTTATCGCCGGGCTTGAGCGCAACGCTTGGGGCCGCCGTCAGATTCCCGTGCTCTTCTGATAACCCTTGCATTTCTAAGCCTTCAATCCCCACCGGTTGCGGGGTGCCAGAGTCGCTTGTCAACACCTTTGCCCCTGCATCAACGATGACGCGTGTCGGATGCGGACGACTCACGACCGTCGTCAACATGGTAAGGGCACATCCAAACGCTGCGCCGATGCCTTCGACCTTCCGATAGCTTGAATCGATAAAAACATAAGACCCCGCCTGAATTTCCGTCATCTCCGGGTAAGCCCCGGTGATTGCATAGGTGCCAGTGCCACCGCCGCTCACAATCTTGACAGGGACCCCGTTCTGTTCAAGAAAGTGTTTGGTCCCAATCAGCATGTCAACGGATTCGCCCGTCAAGCGTTTGCGTTTAGCGAAAGTCGGCGTGATGACGGTATGCCCCTCATAACCCATCAGTCCTTCAAATTTGAGTGCCTTCGATTGCAGGAGGTGACGCGCGAGATCCAGCGTCGGTTGCCCCGGCTCGGTCCCACATCGGTTCATGCCGGAGTTAACCTCGATAAGGACGCGCAGCGTTGTGCCCTTCGCTTCCGCAGCCGCAGAGAGCTGATCGACGTTATGCGCGTCATCAACGGCAACCATAATCTCCGAGTGTTTGGCAAGGTTAATCAGGCGCGCGATCTTTTGTTTCCCGACAATCTGATTGGCGATGAGCACGTCGCGGATGCCCGCGTGGATCATCGCTTCTGCCTCACCGAGTTTGGCACAGGTCATACCAATCGCACCCGCCTCCATCTGTTTATGGGCGATAATCGGGGTCTTATGCGTTTTGACATGCGGACGGAGGTCTGCATTGACCGTTTTGAAAAAGTCTGCCATCTTTTGGATATTGGCTTCCATAATATCCACATCAATCAGCAGGGCTGGAGTATCAATTTCTTCCTTGGGGATGCCGATAAACACATCAAGGTTGGGTGCTGACATCGGTTTATCTCCTGTTATAACGCGTTAATTCACAAATGGCAAGTGTCGACAAAAATTTGTTGTCTATTGATTTTTGCGTCACGCTCCAGAATACTCGAGCTTTTACCGATAGATTTAACCTGCACATTTCCAGATAAGTGTGTGAGAATCTGTTGATGCGCGGTTTGCAAAACTACAAAACTTCTGTAGTTCGGGGCTATCTCCCCCTGGTCACGGAACGGACAAGCCTCTCCACAATCTCACCCGTCCAAGATACCGTTTTTGAAGTGTAGGCTTCACACACTTCCATCACCCGCACGCCGTGTTCACGCGCTTGCGGTGGCGAAGAACTTCTCGTAGAGTTCCAACAGGACGCGTTGCCGCCCTCCCAAGCTTTTGAGTAGCTGCTTATTCTTCTACCTCATTGTCCCAGTAGTTCACATTATCGTCTTTGCGGAAAAGCCGCCGAGAAACGTAGGGAAAAACTTTGTTGGAATCAGGATATTCACTGACACCGTGAGGTTGGGCCATCCCCACGGCAAGCACCGTGCACGGTGCCTCCTCTGTATTGACTAATTTGTGAGCACTTGTCTCCCCCGGTGGAAAGGCAATAAAATCGCCCGTTGTAATCGTCAGATCGCCACGTGGGGTTTTGAGCGTGCACGCCCCTTCCATGACATAGAACATCTCCTCGCTAAAGTGATGAAAGTGCATTGGGAAACTGGAGTTGTTGGGCTGTAAGCGGATGAGTCGATAGCCCAACAGTTGCGCCCCGATGAGCGGATCAATGTCCTTGTCCTCAAAATCGTAGGGTTCAGGGGCATCCCGTTTGACCCAATCAATCTCATCGATGTTGATTCGATTAACGTAAATGTCTGTGCGTCGTTGGAGGCATTCAGTCAACAGCTGACGCGCATCTTGGAGAATCGAGTGGCCATCTCCGACTAGAATCGCGTCGAAGGATAAAGCGAGGATTTTTCGCAGTTCTAACGCTGCTTTCGGCGGATTCTCCAATTTTTCATCCGCCAGCAGCGTCAACGAGCCAATCGGCTCCCCAACGACGAGATCTCCTGACAGCACCGCACGCTTTTCAGGGAAGTAGAGCGCAATCTCTCCCGGGCTCTTTCCGTAACGCAGATGGATTGCCCGCAACCCCGGCACAATCTCTTCACCATCGGTGATTTGACGGTCAGGTGCAGCTTCTAACGCAGCAGCATCCGCCTCGTGGACCACAATATGTGCCCCTGTGCGTTTGCGAAAGGCCTCCGCCTCCCGTTCATGATCCCGATTGGTGAGCACAATCAGCGCAGCCCCACCAAGTTTGTCAAATTGGTTCAAATCCGAATCAATCATCGGCACAGGATCGATGAGAATGTTACCTTCAGGACGAACCCATAAATATCCGTTGAAGTCGATCTGACGCATTTCGCTAAAAATCGACCAACTATAGATGTCATTGAAGATGAGTTGCTTCATTACAAATCCTTTCTACCGCTGGGACTATTGTGTACTTAGACAAAAATTCCCCCACAATTTGCTCATTGGTTAATTTCCACAATCCAGCCTCTTGTCTTGGCAGGTTTGTACTCCCCGCCGCGCAGGTATTCTGACGTATGCCATAAGCACAGTTGTTTCCCCTCCGGCAACCAAGTAATAGCAGTCAAATTGAGTGTCGTCCGCGCAACCGGTAGGACGCGATTCGTTTTCTGGTCCAGGACCCACACCTTCCAGCGCAGCCCCATACAATCCTCCCGCTCCATGTATGCGAGCCGATCACCTTGCGGCGACCATGTTGGGGAAGTATGTTTCAGAATTTGCGTCCGGTCTGCGGCATCTACAGCCTCAGTCGCGGAAACATCGACAATATGAAGTTGTTTATCAAGCGTCGGATCCGGTATGGGATTACCTCGAAGGACATAAGCCAGTTGCGAGCCATCCGCTGACCATGTAATCTGTGCGACGCGCTGAGATTGAGTGGGAATCTCCTTGAACTTGGTTCCGTCTGTATTATGAATCCGAATCCGAGAATGCCCTGATTGATAATGCTGGTGATCCAGTCCAATCGCGATACGCTTGCCATCAGGCGACCACGACGGTGGATCCAGATAGCTGAAAGGTACAATTCGTCCGTCAATGGGAACACGTGCCATCGCCGTAAGCCCTGTTTTGTCGATATTAATCCGATAAATGATGTCCGTCCCTTCTTCCCAACGTCTAAATGCGATTTGATTAGCGGTCGGCGACCATGCGGGCGCGTCCCCTCGTATCAACTTAATCAGACGCAAGGTCTGCCAATCGATTGCCCATACATAACTCTCATTCGATTCGTCGTACGCCTCAAAGGCGATAAAGTTGCTATCGAGGGACCACGAAAGATGGGGATTGTAAAAAATTCCCCGATGCAGTCTCCGAAATTTATTGACCCAAGCATCCGAAATCCAGAGTTCACTCGCTCGCCAATACTGCCCAGACAGGTTGGTCCGCTTCAAAAACGCAATCCTTTTTCCGTTGGGGGACCAATGCGGGTATTCCGCGCCTCCAATCAGTGCCAATGTCCGTCTGTGCTTGCAGATTGCCGTATTGAGACGGATGTCATCCATTTCTACAAACACACCTATCCCGCCTCCATCCATCCAACCCATCTCGCCGTTTGGAAGTTCAATCTGATACCATCCCTTCGTCTGATTCAGAATCGGGAGTGCCACCCCGTCGTTGAGCGTCAGTTTGACAGGGGATTCCGCATCTCTCTCTGTATAAACGGGGGCTTGATCACGCACCACGGTGCCGATTGGACGTTTCTCCGGTGGAGCTTGGGATGGCTCACTCTCCTGATTGGTAAAGGCGTACACATACCCATCATGCGATGTCACATACAGCACTCCGTCGGAAATGGCGGGGGCAGCATCTATAAAGCCTTTTGTCCGATAAGACCAGACTTCCTCCCGAGATTCAATGTCTAAGGCATGAATTTTATTGTCCCGTGCACCTATGTATACCACACCGTTGGCGATTGCAGGAGAACTGTAGGTAAGGGGCACGTGACTTCGCCAAGATTCGACATGCCCTCGCCAAGATTTGATGGCATGTTGTGGTGTGATTGGCTGCAACTGTCCTTGTGAGCACCCGTATTCAACCCCATTGATATACACTCGTCCCTTTGGTTGTGATTCCAATTCGCCGGTTGTCGCATCAATAACGTGGATCTTCTGAGTATATGCCCCAATATATAGTCTCCCCTTCGACAGGATTGGTGGAGAATCCATCCATGTGTCCGATCGAAATTCCCAAAGCCACTCACCGGTTTCGGCATTGAGGGCGTAAATATGGTTGTCTCGTGAGCTAAAATAGACACGGTTATTCCAGACCGCCGGCGCGTATCGGATCACCCCACCGGCTTTGAAACTCCATTTGAGTCCCCACATTTTTGCGTCAAGGGCGTAGAGCGTGCGGTCCGTGGATGCAACGAACACCATGCCGTTGGCGACGACAGGGCTCGCTTGAATTGGTCCGCCGGTTTTGTATTTCCAAAGCAGCTTGAGCGGGGGTTTGAGTGTCTGATCAGGACTTCTGCCAGAGAAGTGCAAATCATACATGAACATCGGCCAATCTTCGGGACGGGTGGGAACGGCGGGAACAATCGGTTGGGATTTCGGCTTTGAGGTTGGCTGTGTATCCTGATCCCGGGATTGGCATCCCCACAGCAGGAAAGAGATCATTAAAAGCAGGATAAACGTCCGATTCATCAAAATCTTCGCAGTGGAGCCCTCGCCCTTTAGGTTTCTTAGTCCCGATCGATCGGGGGTGGGGAGGAAACTGCGCTCCTTTTTTTGTTGATAAAACATAGCGAATAAGGAAGTGTAGCATTCACCTAAACGAGCATCAAGAGGAAAAGAGAAAAAGCGAGCCTGTGCTCAGTATACGCCTTTCTCGCTCAAATAGTTACGCCTTCGTCGCTTAACCCAGATATCCCCGTCTCCTCGCAATGGCAAGAAATTCCCGATCAAACGCCTCATCCGTTAAGATCTCCCCTTTGGCATTTCTAGGTGAAATCCATCGGAGGGGTCGTTCGCCGAAGCACGGTGTCATATCCACCAGATCGAAGTGTTGCAGGATACCCCACGCCATGACTTCGAGGTTGTAGCGTTCTTGGTCGTAGTAGCGCGTGTCCGTCAGGTTGCGATACGAGTAGAGCAGGTCTTCAAATTCGAGCGATGCAAATCCGTCCTCTAATGCCCCGGCGAAGTAGGCGTAAAACGCACTTTTGCCGCTCCCGTATAGCCCAATCTGATCGACTTCCGACCGGGTGCGGAGATAGTCGTATGTACACAGGACATCAAAGACGCGTAACCCCATCGTCGAGATGCCAAGCATCATTGCATCTGAGGCGAGTTTATATTCACCCCCATGCGGTTGGGCACCCCGATTGAATGAGCGCACCTGCACACCGCCGATGCCACGCGGGTCAAAGACAAACAACTGCCGCCCCAAGGCGAGTCGCGCTTCAAGCCATTCCCGTTTGTCTAGGGTGTCGTTTGTACCGTTCTCAAACAGAATCAGGTCGGTCTGCTCAGTTGCAGTGCCTTCGAGTGGATGAATGAAGACCCCGGTAACGATGATATTGGGTTCACTGAAGAAAAAGATCTCCTCCGTCCGGTAACCATCAACGACGTTTTCAGCAACAATTCGAGGATAGATCTCTTGACTGCGCCGCTCTGGAATTCCAAGAACCTCTGTAATCGTCTCCCGTATCTGATTGATATCGCATCTTTCTTGACTTGTGTCGGGGTTAATCGCAAATTGGGAGCCATGCGATACTTCCAACCGTTCCCGGTTAAGGTCGAACACCGTTTTGCTATTCGGATACAGATCAAGCACCTGACCGTTCGGTGTTGCCCAGAGTGCTTCATCGGGCAAAGTTTCCGGTTCACCGGTTACAAAGTCGGGGGACTCACCGCGAAAATGCCGCTTGTACCAGTTGACACACGCTTCACGCAGATGCGGAGAATAGGCGTGCCGCGTCGGAGCGATTGCGATATCAACCCTATCTTCAGTGCCATACAGGGCATAGATCCGCCTCGCTCTGTCCACCGCTTCGATTGCACCTTCAATTGGAAAATAGTCGTAAGCTGCCGCGCCGACGAGCACCGGCTTCGGTGCCATGGCGGTGATATAATCGTCGTGGTCGGGTCCGTTGGCGAAACACCCTGGCACAATCTGTTCGCTATCCTGCGCCTGTCCCGTTTTCATGTATGATTCCAGCGTCATCACGAAAGTACACGGTACGGATGCTGAAAAACGTGGTTCGCTCATCATCAGCAGACAGGCCTGTGTACCTCCGCCCGAATTGCCGGTTAAGCCGATGCACGTCGGGTCAACCTCCGGACGTGTCTCCAAGTAATCAACACCTCGCATGACATCCCAGATGAAATGCCGCCCGATGCTAGCACCGCCCAGCGTAAACTGTAGTCCCGCGTAGGTGTGCTCTGTTGTGCAACCACCGACAATCCGCTCTCCCTTCTCTGGATCGAAATATTGAAATCGCTCACCTTGCCCCGGTGGATCGACCGCAAGCACAACAAAACCGTTGGCAGCGAGATCAACACATACCGCCTGATAAACTGGATAAGCCTTCCCAAGATCACTATGTCCATGCACGAAAACAACGGCGGGTCGGGGTGACACGATACCTTTCGGGACGTACAGCGCAGCCGTAACGTAAAATTCCGGCAGGCTCTCATAGATTAACTTCTCGATTGTGAACCCACCGCGATCGAGGCTGCCCGTACATTGGACGTTTAACGGTGTGCGTTCTTCGGGTAAGCCGCCGATGGCTCGCATAAAGTGATCACGCACCCGTTTGCGGTGTTCTTCAAAAGCCGCAATTGATGTCAGTTCCGCTTTCTCTGCTGCCTGCCGACGAAAATGCACTTCCGCCCGGCGACGCAGATTATCGACCATCTGGTCTGAAACGTCGTAATAACCATTAACGTAGGCACTAACAGTTTGCATAGCAATACTCCATTCAAGTGAAACATTAGGACTTACGCACTTCAGGGGGCTTTCTCTTATCAGAGGAGTTGGCTTTGAGCGTTCAACTGCGTAAGTCCTAACCTAACGCGTAAAACATAAAAGACGGTGTGTGAAATCAGATCGCGACGATTTTACCACTCGCTGCGGACTCATATCCGGCACGAATGACGGCGACCGATTGTGCAGCTAATGCGGCGTTCATCTCACTCGATCTCCCCGCCTCGATGCAATCTACAAACGCCCTCATATCAGGTGCCTGCTGTTCGCTCGCTTCACTCACGGAGACCCACTGACGTTTAGGGACAATACCGGATTCGGTTTGTGTGCTCGACCACATCCCCATCGGATCTAGGGGATGTGCTGGCGGTTGTTGGAAAGGTGCTTCGTCAGCAAACACTTCTAGACGCGGTTGCGATCCATCAAACGCGAGTGTGCCACGCGTACCGATCAGATGTAGTCGCTGAACCCCGCCTTTGGGATGGCTCATCCACCCCGCGCGTCCCCCAATGATTGTCGCCACAACGCCATCCTCCAACGTCATCATCAGTGCACCGAAGTCCTCAATACCGCATGCGATGTGCTCTTTAAAAAAGTAGTTGGCAGTGGTGCCGAAAACCGTTTTGACCCGTTTCTGCGTCAGCCAGTTCACCATTGACACAGGGTAGACACCAACATCAAACATCTCCCGTTTCGCCTCGATAAAGGTATATCTCTCAACGTTCGGCTTTTCTACCCTTTTGTGACCCACCGGTGCTGTGCCAACCTGCCCCTTAGCAAACAGCACGTCGCAGTGGATAGCCCGAAGTTCTCCGATCTCACCGTTGTTCAGTGCTTTTTTGGCAGCTTGCGCCCAAGGCGTGTGCATGTTGCTAAACATCTGGTTACAAACACCGGCTTTCTCCACCGCCGCCGCAATCACCTGTGCATCCTCGGCACTCATCGCGAGCGGTTTATCCAGATAGAGGTGTTTCCCCGCCTCTGCACATTTCACGTTCACACGCCCTCGCCGCTCGTTTTGGACACACGAGCTGACGATATCGACATCATCACGTGCTAGAGCTTCGTTCAGATCTGGAATATAAGGAATCTGCAAGTCTTCGGCAAGCTGTCGATTCAATTTGACATATTCAGGGGGCGCATCCAGTTCATCAGAAGCTGCAATGAGCTCGCACCGCTCATCTTCGGCAAAGCAGCGGGCATAGCTCTCCTGATGCGTCCGTCGTCCACCGATCACCAACACGCCATATTTTCCATTTGTCATTTTAACCCTCCATCACTTTGATCGGCTGTTTTGTTTCTAGTCCCTGACGAATCGCATCTATCAAAGCTTCCCCGCCGCCTAAGCTGAGCGGCGGATTCATCAGACGATACAGACCTGTGGGCGTTTCGTGATAGATGATTCCGTTGTTTCCAACCAACCTTAAATCGACGGCTATCTCCCCATCCGCCGGAATGCAATTGACACTTAGCAGTGCTGCTTGTCCGCCGGCATACTGTACCATAGCGGTAATCTGTGTTGCATCTGCGCTGTCTAGGGCGTAGATCTGCTCTGGCGGAGCGGGCATCCAGTTATTGGCGATCTCAGTCAAGGCGGCGATGCCACCCACGATATTCGCTGCTTCGATTGGGGCTTGCACGATGCAGCGCAAAAACACAGGGCTGCCAATTCGCCCCTCATCGATCACCGATTGAACGGATTGTTGAAGTGACTCTATCATATATACCTCCATTGATGGTAATACCATTGACGCAGTGTCACACGCGGCAGGAATCCTCCGCGAAACGAACCCTACAATTTACTCAATCAAAGAAGTTAAAAATTTTGAGGCTTGCTTGACCATATTTGAGAGCTGTGCTAAAATGCCATCATTTATCATTGAAAGATGAAGTGGAATTATTGAGCCTGTTTCCCTCACGTTGCTCGCTTGATGCGTCTTAGACTCACACAACACATTTGACATAAGGAGATGAAAATATGCGTGGAAAAACCTTAGAACAACTGGTCGCCGAAGTCCAAGCACAGATCGGACATACCTCTGCAGAAACACTGAAAACCGCTATCAATAACAACGAGCCTGTCGTCATCTTAGATGTGCGCGATAGTGAACTTTACGACACCGAACACCTGCCCGGTGCGATCTCGCTGCCTCGTGCAGCCATTGAGCTAGCAATCGATGAACTCGTCCCCGATCAGGATACGCACATTGTCGCGCATTGTGGCGGCAACACCCGCGGCTCACTGTCCGCACATACTTTGCAGATTATGGGATACAAGAACGCTTCTGTATTGACAGGTGGATTCCGAGGCTGGAAAGCGGCGGGTCTACCGACTGAAACAGAAGATGAGGCTGATAAACAGTAGCGTACCTGCCCGCATATCTTGTATCGTAGCATAGATGGAATAGCGTGTCAATCCTTATCTTGAGAAGCGGGAAACACAGTGGAAAATAGATGTTAAAAATTAAACTCAACTGTAATGTAAAAGTAAGAAACGCAATCCAACATAAGAAAGGACTTATAACATGCAACAGATAGAGGAAATCATATTACTAGTAGAGAAAATCATATTACTAGTAGAGAAAATCATATTACTAGTCTCGCTCTTAGACTTAGAGGGAATCATAATTGGCTTTGCTGATGTTGCTTGGGGCCCCTGGTTACTAGTCTTGCTCTTGGGAGGCGGTGCCTTTTTTCTCTGCTATTCCCGGTTTTTACCTTTTCGATTTATCAGGCATGCCATTGATATATTACGTGGCAAATTCGACGACCCCAGTGACCCTGGGGATATCTCGCACTTTGCGGCGTTATCCAGCGCCTTGGCGGCAACCATTGGGGTAGGGAATATAGCCGGTGTGGCGGTCGCTGTAACGACGGGTGGACCGGGTGCCATCTTCTGGATGTGGCTCAGTGCCGTTGTGGGGATGGCAACGAAGTTCTTTACCTGTACCCTCGCCATCATGTATCGAGGGACAGACAGTCGGGGCACGACGCAGGGCGGCCCCATGTATACAATCGTAGAGGGCCTCGGAAAAAAATGGAGACCGCTAGGGGTTTTCTTCTGTGTCGTCGCCCTGATAGGTGCCTTGCCCGCGTTCCAAGTGAATCAACTGGTTCAGATTCTCCGCGATGTTATCTTTGTCCCAAACGGTTGGGGCGGCGAGTCGCACTTCACCTTTAATTTGGTAGCTGGCATCATCATCGCCGGATCGGTCGCACTAATCATATTTGGCGGCATCCTACGGATTGGCACGGTCGCCTCAAAGCTGGTGCCGGGGATGTTGCTGCTCTATATGGCAGCCGCCGTGTGGATTCTTGGGGTTAATTACGCCAATATACCGAAATGCCTCTGGTTGATTATCACAGATGCTTTTTCCGGCAAGGCTGTCGCCGGTGGAGCGATTGGTGCCGTTATTACGATCGGTATACGTGGCATTGGTCCTATTCGGTTCTATCCTAGTGCGATTGGTGCCGTTATTATGACCGGTATACGCCGGGCGGCGTATTCCAACGAAGCAGGCATCGGCACAGCAGCGTTGGCTCACGGTGCCGCCAAGACCACCGAGCCGGTCCGAGAAGGGCTTATCGCCATGCTTGGGCCCGCGATCGACACGCTTGTAATCTGCACCATCACAGCACTTATTATTCTCACAACAGGAGTCTGGCAGAGCACCGAACTCAACAGCGAAGCTGATAGCACTGTAATCGGCATCACCCTTACAGCAATGGCTTTCGGCAAAGCCATGCCCGGCATCGGACCGTATCTGCTCACCCTTTGCGCTGTCTGTTTCAGCACTAGCACCATGTTTGCCTACTCATACTACGGCGCGAAATGTATGGGATTCTTGATTGGTGCCGAACGCCAGCATATCTACAACTACTTCTATGTGGCAATGCTAGTGGTGGCTGCTGTGATCTCTTTGGACACCGCAATCAGCCTCATTGACGGGGCTTTCGCGCTCATGGCAATCCCAACGATGATCTCTACACTTCGGCTGGCACCAAAAGTCATGCAGGCGACACGAACATATTTTGACCAATACAAGGATATAATCAAATCGTAGCAGTTACCAGTGGATTGAACGGATATGGTTTAAATCGCCACAATTGATGAAACCTACCTCAAAAGCGAGGGAGTTGCTAAGTATTATACACTCGGCAGCCCCTCGCTTTTTTATGGCGGGAACGGAACCCATTCTATCCAATAGTAACGATGCAACATGGAAGCAAACCACTCATCAGTTTGGAATTTGATGTCTGCCGACATACTGTTTTCTGTATCGATTGTTGAGAAATGGGCGTTTTATGAAATTGTAATTACAGTCGATAAATAAAAATGCAGTTGACAGGCAATCGGTTATCAGAACGTTAAACAAATGGGGTGCCATGGCATGAAAATCCAGAGAAATTTCATAAGCACGGTGTTGAGCACATTCACTCTCATCGTTTTCAGTTTATCACTCGCCGTAGCAGAATCGGGCATCACAAACCGACAAGTCTTCGTTGGGACAAGCGCACGCGCCCTAGGGATGGGGGGGGCGTTCACGGCAGGCCCCGCGTCAAGTGACAGCCAATTCTGGAATCCCTCATCGCTTGGGTCGTTGGATGTAACAGAACTTTCACTCGTTGGACTCCCTTTCCCCGAAGCAGCTAACGATCGGGAAGGAGCGTTCTCGCTGGCGTTAAATCCGCAGCAGCTGGGAATCGCTTCAGCGAATGTAGGGAATCTTTCAGTCTCCTCTTGGTTTGATGGTTGGGGGAATGATGCCGAGCGGAACCGAATGCTACTTGTGGGATATGGGGCTTCCTTGGGGAAAGGCATCGCCGCCGGCACCAACCTTCGTCACTACCGACACAGCGGCACCATTAACCGGCGGCATGGTTGGAGCTTTGACCTCGGCCTTCGCTTCGTTCAGAAACTGGGACGTGCTGGGGAGAAGATCGCGCTCGGCTTGGCACTCGAAGACCTCGCTGGACGCATCTGGGAGAACAGTCAATTCACCGCGAGGATGCCTATTGTAATACGATTTGGAGTCGCTCACTTTTTCGATCAGAATACAATTTTATCTGGGGATTATGTCCTGCACAATGACACGCGGATGGTCTTTGTAGAGCGTCTGCGCACACACCTAGGTGTCGAACGCTGGTTGTTCAAGAAAGGGTTGGGGTTGCGGCTCGGATACACAGCGGTTAACAATCGATTTACGCAGGGTGAATGGTCAACAGGTTTAAGTATTCAGGGCCCATCCGGACAACTTGATTACGCTTATGTAAGGGGCAACGAGTTGGATGGAGCGAGGCACTGGATCTCTGCCACCTTGCGTTGGGGAGAACGCAACACCGCCCCCCCGGCGGAGTCGCAACCCCCAATCGCTGAAGCACCAACACCTGCACCAATGCAGCCGGCCCCGATTGTCATGCCCAAGCCGATCTCCTCTATACTGCACGTTTCAGAGAAAGCAATCTCACCCAACGGCGATGGCGTGAAGGATCAGACCGTCTTGGATTTTGAGATTGCCGAAAACGAGGCGTGGGAACTGGAGATTCAGAAGCAGACAGATCAGGGCAAATCGGACCAGATTCTCCAACGCTACTCCGGCACCGGTTTGCCATTGACAAAGATAGTCTGGGACGGGGAAGATGACACAGGCAACCAGGCGAGCGATGGAACGTACATCGCACAGTGGTTCACCGTTGATGAGGACGGCGACCGTCAGTTGCAGAGTGAGAAGACCATTATTGTTGATACAATACCCGCCTCGCTTGATATATCTGCAGAGCCGCCTATCTTTGGAGCTCTCGATGCCACAGCCTCCGGTGGGGAGACGGTTCTCCAAATGCCAAAGGTGCATCTTCAAACCTCAGATCTGAATCCGATCACCCGATGGGAGCTGCAATTTTTCGATGCGGATCAGAAACAGGTTCATCGCATTGACGAAGAAGGCGAACCGTCTGACACCGTTGTTTGGCACAACTGGAAGCAATCGGCTGTCAGTCAAAACGCTGACTACCGCTGTGTGCTGACGGTGCATGATATTGCCGGCAACCGCAGCACCGGTGAAGCGTCGTTTTCAGCCCTCAGGATTGATAAAGAAGATTTAGACGATAGACAAGAGGACGTTGTAGCGACACCAAGTGAAGAAAAACAGGAAGCAGCCGAGGCTTCTACCGCACCGCCACAGTATACCCTATTGGTCGGCTCATTTCAAAATCGCCGGAATGCCGAGTCGCTTATTGAATCATTGGACGCGTTGGAATTGGGCGCGAAAACTCGCCTCACTAAGGTGATGATCCGATCGGGACTGTGGTATCGTGTAACAATTGGAGGGTTTCACAAAAGGGCGGAGGCCGCAGAATTTATCAATCAAGTCGTAGAACTGGGGATGGAACCGCTGCTAATCGCAAATGTAAATTAGCCCCTCATGGAATCCCTCCGCGCCTCGGATAAGCATCGCTTCTCCAATGTATTCGTCGTTTCGTTGCCGGTCCTGCTGGTATACCCACTTTATACGGATATCTGCCGCGGCAGCGTCCGGTGTCAATTGAAATTGCAGCTTCCCTTGGGTACCCTTCCCCCATAGCGATTGGTTTAATGCTTCTTCGTAACGCCCTGTTTTCAATGGGGGGGTATCCGTATGGACCGTAATGCGATCGCTATCAAACCGCGTCACACGCCCATTGGAAGTAACCGTTATCCTGTCGAAATAGTCATCTGCGAAAGCATCTACCCCCGCTATAAAACACAACAGCAGACCAATCCAGCCGAACAATCGAGACAATCCGCCAATTGATATAGATTGAATTTCGGGTTTTCTACCCACTTTTTTCTTTTGTCTCACCCGCTTGCTTCCTCTTTTCCCAAGGCTAAAAACCCAATATAACCCCTCAAGTCGTTTCCTGTCAATCCGCTTTTGACACAAATGGAAATTTACAATTGGTTTATTCCTATGACGGGAATCTCGGTGAAATGTCTAATTATAAATGATTAAAATCTAATCTAACCGCCTGCTCCCACCTGATTCCTATTTTTCGCCACCTTATAACGATTGCACAACCGACAGGAGAATTACAACGCGCGCTTACCATAAAGACATTGACGGATATGCTCCGATTTGCTACAATTTGAGAAGAAAATTCAATCACGGATCAGAAGAGGAAGGCAATGCAAGAAGTCAGAATCGGTTTTATCGGCTGCGGCGGTAACGCCAATGGACACATGCGACGACTGTCGGATCTGGAGGGGGTCCGTATCGTTGGGACCTGCGATGTTCAGGAGGAACGCGCTCAAAACGCCGCTAAGAGTTACAACGCCCAACCTTACACCAATCATAACCTGATGCTCGAACGCGACGACCTTGATGGCATTTACCTGAGTCTCCCGGTGTTTGCACACGGGGCACCGGAGTTGGACGTAATCGAGCGTCGATTGCCGTTTCTTGTTGAAAAGCCGGTGGCGATCAATATGGAGATCGCGCGGCAGATTGAGGAAGCGGTGGCTGCCGCCGGTATCATCACCTGCGTCGGCTACCAACTGCGCTATCTGGGGTCAACGCAACTCGCTCGTCAGGTGCTCGGTGAGAAAGCGGTTAACATGGTCGTCGGCAAATACTGGTCTGGCAGTGGGCGCGGCGATCCCAATGCTTGGCTGCGCCAGATGAGCAAATCCGGCGGACAGTTGTTGGAGCAGGCAACCCACACCATTGACATGATGCGTTATCTCGTCGGCGAGGTGGAAGAGGTCTACGCACTCAGTGCGAACCGTGTTCTGAAAGCTATTGACTGCCCCGACAACAACTGCGCGACGATGAAGTTTGCCGACGGTGCGATTGGATCGTTGACCACCTCTTGGTCTTACGATCCGGGGGATTGGTCCAACGCAAACGTGCTGGATATTTTGTATGAGGATCAGCTGATTCACTGGACTGTTGGTGGTTTGGATATGAGAGAACATGGCGAAGTTGTCGCCAAAACCGCATCGGGGCCAGGCATTGATGAAGTATTTGTCGATGCCATCCGAAAGGGAGATGCGTCTAAGATTCTCAGCCCTTACAGCGATGCCGTTAAGAGTCTAGCAATTTCACTGGCGGCGATTCAGTCAGGCGAGACAGGAGCACCGGTGTCAGTATCCAGTATAGGATGAAGTGGGTCACCCCTAGGTTGATAAGGAGAAACCATGAGCGAAAAGTATAAAGTTGCCATAGTCGGTTGCGGCGGGATTTCCAACCAGCACGGAAGGGCTTCGCAAAACCTCCCGGAGATCGACTTCGTCGGTGCCTGCGATATCAAATTCGAGGCGGTCAAAAATTTCGCAGAGCAGTTCAATGTTAAAAACACCTACAACGATTTGGGACGGATGCTTGAGCAGCAGAAGCCAGACGTATTGATAGTCGCAACTTGGCCCACACTCCACCTGAAACATATCCTAGAAGGGGTCCGTGGTGGCGTGAAGGCAATCCTTTGCGAAAAGCCGATTGCTATCAACTCAACTCAGCTTGAACAGATGATCCAAGTTACCTCGTCAGCGGATGTGCTGTTGATGGAAGGGTTTATGTATCGTCATCATCCGCTGACCCTTTCCGTCAAGCAGTATATCCTCGATGGTGCAATCGGCGATGTCCGTTTTGCTGGCTCCACGTTTTCGACTGGATTGACCGATCGCACAAACTGGCGGCTGCGCGCGGATCAGGGCGGCGGAGCGGTGATGGATTTGGGCTGCTACTGTATCAATGTCATCCGCTATATGGTTGGGGCGGAACCGCAATCTGTCTGGGCGACCGGCAAGTTTGAACCGATCAGCGATGTCTGGGACACCCTGATTGGGACCCTTGATTTCGGCGATGGGGTTACCGGACAGTTTGATTGCAGTTTCGGTTGGACATGGCGCGAGTCCTATGAGGTGGCTGGCACAGAAGGGACAATTATCGCGCCTAAGGCATGGGGCAACAGTGAAGGTGAGTGTCGTTTCACGTTGATACGAAACAGTCAAGCCGAAACGGTGACGGTCGAAGGGGTGAATCCGTATGCGGCTGAGCTCTTGAGCCTGTGCGAAGCCATCTCCACCGGGAAGCCGCCACTTCTGTCAACAGCGGATGCGTTAGGGAACATGCACGTGATTGATGGGCTGCATGAATCAGCACACACAGGCCGGCGTGTTGAATTAAACTAACCCCGGTCTAGTAGTAGGCATACGCCGTATCCTGTAACCTCCGTTCCATGAACCTGACGGGACGATGGGGGTGGAAACATCATACGTAATGTGTAAAAATGACAGAAAGCGAGGTGTAAGCTATGATTACCGAACTCAGCGCGCAGAACTTCAAGTCGTGGAAAAATACGGGTCAGTTACAACTAGCCCCATTGACCGGGTTCTTCGGCGCGAATAGCTCCGGCAAAACCAGTATTTTTCAGACGCTACTCATGCTCAAGCAGACCGCGGAGCGTCCACCGGATTGGAATGGGGTGATTGACTTCGGCGATGAGGAGTCGGTGGTCAACTTATGCAGCTTTAATGAGGTCATCCACCGGCACCAATCGAGTTTAAGTCTCGACATCTCTGTATCTTGGCAGTTGCCTGAGAAACTGATTATTGGAGGGGGGAGTCCCCCCGGACAGGTGCTACCCCGAACCCCTCGGAGTTCCAATCACCTTGAAATTGGCGCGCTCTCCTTTTCAACCACCATCGTTGGCGCAGGAACAGATTCGGTTGCTGTCGATGGTTTCAGCTATATTTCCGATGAATACGAATTTTTTGGGATTGTACGGGATTCTGACAGTCAGTACAAACTGGTATGCTCCCCCAACTATAGAGCCCAAGGCGTGCTCTCTTCATTTCCATTCCGATGCTACGGGATTCGTGATGGATCGGCGAAGGTGCCAGATACCCCTTTTCTGCCGCTTGAGCGAGCTTTTAAGAGCCTACTTTCCCGAATTCATTACCTCAGTCCACTTCGGGAACCACCCCGACACCATTACATATACGGCGGTGAGCACCCGAAAGGTGTCGGACAGTATGGGGAAAAAGCAATTTCCGCACTGCTGTCCGGGCGGATTCAGCTCCTCTCGATCGACGAGCAAATACTGAAATGGTTACAGCGTCTAGATCTAATCGACTCCTACCACCTTCGCGCCGTTCCTGATGGGGAAAAGGATTACGAATTTCGCCTCAAAAAGTACAAGGACGGGCCCGAAGTCCGACTCACAGATATCGGTTTGGGGGTCTTCCAAATCCTGCCGACGCTTGCGCTCTGCTATTACGTCCCTGAAGGTTCAATCCTCATCCTCGAACAACCCGCAGCCTATCTGCATCCGAAAGCGCAAGCGGATCTGGCGGATGTTCTCATTGACGTAGTGAAAAATCGGAATATCCAGATTATCCTTGAGACTCACAGCGAACATCTGCTTCAACGCCTCCAACGACGCATCGCCGAGGAAGAGATTTCCGCGACTGATACAGCACTCTATTTCTGTCAAGTCAATGATAGCACATCCGAAATTGAACGGCTTAACATGGACGAGCACGGCAACATCACGAATTGGCCTCAAGATTTCTTCGGCGATGAGGTGGGCGATTAGGGGGCAAAGAGCGAAACTGGTTTTTGGAAATGATCAGATTTTCTTGTCTGCGCTCACTCTTTTCCCAAGGTGATAGGCAGATGTAATTATATCATTATTTGGCCCTTTGTACCAGCAGAAATTTTATAACCCAAGTTGCTACTTATTGAAAATCCACTGCGGTCACACCGCTTTCACGTCAGCGGAGTGCCAATTCGCGTAGGTCGGGCTTCCTAGCCCGACCCCCAAACCCTAGCGAGCGACAGATGTATAGCAAGTGTAACTTTAATACCAGCATCTTATGCTCATCACCAACCAATATGCTTGATTCTAATATCTGAGATAATCTCATGGCTGAATACGTTCAAGGGATTAATCCCACCATAGTCAAATGGGCAAGAGAACGCTCAGGATACACCCTAGAAGAGGTCGCGACAGACTTAAATAAAGATGTCGAAACCATCTCTCATTGGGAATCTGGAGAACAGACGTTGACTTACGTTCAACTGGAGACGCTGGCTGATAAGTACAAACGTCCCGTCGCCCTGTTCTTCTTTCCGGAACCTCCCCAAGAACCCAATTTTGCGGATAAATCTGCGCTGCGAAGTTCTGAAATTGAACAACTAGACCCAGGTATCCGTATCTTGTTGCGTCAGGCATACGCTAGGCAGCTCTCATTGATGGAACTAAACATGGGCGTGAATCCTGCAGACACCAAGATCTTTCGTGACCTTCAGGCCCAACTTGATAGCTCACCGACAGAGTTAGCCCAACAAGCTCGAGCGTACCTGGACATCAGCGTTGAAACGCAAGCGAGTTGGCGCAGTGCGGGAGAAGCACTCGAAAATTGGCGAGAAAGCGTTGAGGAAAGAGGCATCTTTATTTTTAAGGATGCGTTTCGAGACGATTCCGTTGATGGTTTTTGCCTTGTCGATGAGCAGTTTCCTGTTATCTACCTCAACAATAGTAGACCGCCTGTCAGACAGATTTTCTCACTCTTTCATGAGTTGGGTCACCTCTTGCTCGGCAAGAATGGCATTACACGGGGTATCAATCCTGTAGGTGATCAAATCGAGGTCTTTTGCAATCAATTTGCTGCTAATTTTCTGGTGCCGTCTAGCCACTTGGAAACTCGCCTCAGTTATTCAGTTTACAATGATACCGTGATAGAGGAGTTAGCAAGTTACTATAGAGTAAGTCGTCCGGTCATTCTGCTGAGACTAGTTAATCAAGGTATCCTCACACAGGCAGACTCTAGGCAGAAGACCACCCAATGGACTGAGGAGTATGAAGCCCGCCTAGAACAAGAAGCAGGAAGCAAATCCCCAGGCCCAGGCGGAGGAAATTACTACAACACCCATGCAGTGTACCTAGGCTATAAATTCATGGAACTTGCGTTCAGCAAATATTATCAGGGACGATGTTCAATGGAAGAACTCGCGGAACATCTGAACGTCAAGGTCAAAAACTTGCATGGTCTGGAAGATTGCCTATTGAGGAAGAAACCCGCTAATGGCTTACGTATTTGACACCAATAGTTTTAGGGTGCTTGGTAACTACTACCCTAAACAATTTCCAACTTTTTGGAAAAAATTTAATCGGGCAGTAGCCATTGGAGAGATAGCTTCTGTGAGAGAGGTACGCAGAGAACTAGAATTCCAAGTAGATCATGCCCACTTGCTTGATTGGATAAAAAGGCAAAAAGGTATTTTTTTGCTCCCTATTCCAGCAGAAACGCGGTTCGTCAGCGAGATCTTTTCCGTTCCACATTTCTTAGGGTTAGTGCATCAGAAAAATATCTTAAAGGGCAATCCGTGTGCGGATCCGTTTATTATTGCAAAAGCAAAAGTCATAAATGGTTGTGTAGTCACAGAAGAAAAGCAAAGACCAAACGCCCCGAAAATCCCGAACGTTTGTGACTATTTTGGGGTTGACTGCACAAATCTCCAAGGGTTCATGGAAAGAGAACGTTGGACGTTCTAATCTTGCTCGGTATTGAAAAGTAACAAATCTTTAACCCCAGGAATTTGAATAAAGGAAAAACAAATATGGCACGACACAAACGCCCCGCTAAAAAGCAGGAAACAGAAATCCAAGCCTACCGACACGACACCGCCACCCGAACGAACAACCCGCCCGCGGGCATCGCCTCCCACGGGCAAGTTCAGGAAAAACCGAAGCAGGTATACGCCTACAACCCCCACCTGCCGCCGAGCCTGCGATTCGACGAAAGCAGCGATGCCGACCAACTCCCTGAACTGCTCGAAAAGGCACAACAGGGACCGCTCTCTCCCGATGAGGTGCAAATCCTCGCAGCAGCACTGAAAACCCACAGCCCATGGCTCGAATGGGCGGGCAAACAGGAAGCGAAATCGTTCGCCGTTGATCCGGTCGCGCTGCATATCCACGAGCGCGTGAGTGCGAAAGCCATTGTGAAGGTAGCCGAGCGGGAAAACGTCCAACGCGAACTCTTTGCCGATCCGCAGCAAGGATACCGGGAGGCGGTGCAATTTTACCAGCACGATGTAAACTGGGCAAACCGCCTCATTTTGGGGGATAGCCTGACCGTGATGAGTTCCTTGGCGCAACGCGAAGACCTCGCGGGCAAAGTCCAGATGATTTACATCGATCCACCCTACGGCATCAAGTTCGCCTCAAACTTCCAACCCACTGTCTTTCAACGCGATGTGAAAGACAAGGCAGGTGACCTAACTCGCGAACCGGAGCAGATTAAAGCCTACCGCGATACATGGACCCTCGGTGTCCACTCCTACCTCGCCTACCTGCGGGACCGCCTGATTGTTGCCAAAGAGCTATTGACTGACAGCGGGAGCATCTTTGTGCAAATTAGTGATGAAAATGTGCATCGGGTGCGGTGTATCATGGATGAGGTATTTGGGAGTGAGAATTTTGTTAGTCAAATTGTCTTTAAAAAAACTGCTGGTAAAGGAAGTATGACGTTAGACTCTATCTATGATATTTTGTTGTGGTATTCAAAAGATGCCCAAGCAGTAAAATATAGACAGATTTTTGTGCCAAGACAAATTGAAGGACTTGCTGATAGATATAACCTTCTTGAGAAAGAAAATGGAGAGATTATTAGGCTAAGCAAATCACAACTTGCCGGAGAGGAAACAATTCCCAAAGGAAACAGATTTAGAGTAACAGCTCTGAATTCTCAAGGAGAAACTTCAGGAGAAACCTCTAAATATTTCGTGTGGCGTGGTAACGAATACCATCCACCAAGAAGGCGACATTGGTCGGTAATTCAACAAGGACTGAAACGTTTAGCGCAAAATGATCGGTTGATATTAGAAGGAAAAAATCTATGTTATAAGAGGTATCTTGATGATTATCCTGTTGCCGATGTCAAAAACGTCTGGATTGATACTGGTGGCGGTGCTTTGGTTCATGAAAAGCTTTACGTCGTACAAACCGCAACAAAAATTATTGAACGCTGTCTCCTCATGACCACTGACCCCGGCGATCTTGTCCTCGATCCCACCTGTGTTCGCAAAGGCACGAAGATTTTTAGCGCACAAGGGGTCAACCTAACATCCATCGAAAACCTCCGCCCCGGCGACTGGGTCCTTTCCCACACCGGCAACCCCCGCCGCATCCGCCGCGTAATTCGCAAGCCATATCGCGGGCAACTCATTGGCATTGAGCACGCGCAATCCCCGACAACACTTTGGGTAACAGCAGATCACTACATTCGGTGTAAGCAGCGCATACTCTCATACGGAAAAGAGCGTGTATGGAGCGAAGTCCCTGCTAGCCACTTTGGCCGAGCGCGTGAACTGCGCCGAGAAATGACTTCAAGCGAGAAGGTTTTATGGTCCCTTCTCCGTGGCAAGCAACTCGGCATCAAATTCAGGAAGCAACATCCGATTGGTCCATATATCACGGACTTCTACGCGCATGATGTGGGCCTAATTATTGAAGTGGACGGAGACACACACTTCACGCCCGAAGCCAAATCCTATGACTCGATACGTACCGATTACCTACATCAGCTAGGATTAACTGTCCTGCGTTTCACGAATCTTGAGATTTCCCGGCAGCTTGATGGCGTGCTCAAACAGATTTATCGGACAGTTCAAACTGTCCACCCTTCCGAAACCCCGTTGCAACAATGGCGGAGATCGGATAGTTTGCGAGTTGGCGACATCGTTTACTTTGGCGTTCATCGCAAACCGGTAGAAATTATCAATATCCAACGCGCCGACGCTGATGAAGAAGTGTACGACCTTGAGATTGAAACAGATCATTCCTACTTGACTGAGGTATGTGCGGTCCATAACTGCGGTAGTGGCACCACCGCCTACGTTGCCGAGAATTGGGGCAGACGCTGGATAACCATTGATACCAGCCGGGTCGCGGTTGCCTTAGCGCGTCAACGCCTTTTGACGGGGACCTTCGACTACTACAAACTCAAGGATGAATCGAAAGAGATTGCAGGCGGCTTTGTCAACAAAATAGTTCCACACATCACCCTCAGAAGCATCGCCCAAAACACCGCCCTGGATCCCATCTTCGCAAAACATGAGCCAATTCTCGCAGAAAAATTAGAGGCCCTCAACCGCGCCTTGGGGGAAGTGACACCAGAGATTTGGACGAAACTGCTTTCCAAACTTGCTGAGAAAGAGCGGCGCGAAGGGAAAAAGGCGGTCACGGATGCGGACCGACGACGCTGGGAACTTCCGAAAAAGGCATGGCAGGAGTGGGAAGTGCCCTATGACACTGACCCCGATTGGCCCCAAGCGTTGCGTGATGCCTTAATTGACTATCGCGAGGCGTTCCGGGCAAAGATGGACGAGGTGAACGGCTGCATTGCCGCATCTTCCGAAGGCGAGGAATTGGTCGATCAGCCAGAGGTGGATAGAAAGAAGCTGCGGGTAAGCGGTCCCTTCACAGTGGAGGCGGTGCAACCCGCCGAAGCATCGCTTGATACTGAGTCACCCATCGGCGGCGAACAGGAAGAAAGTCTGGACACATTCGAGTCTGACAGCGTTGAGGGTGAACCCACCAACGCCGAAGCGTATCTCGATCAGATGATTCGTCTGCTGCGAAATGACGGTGTGCGTTTCCCCGATAACCGGACAATGAAATTCGCTGAGCTCGATCCGCTTGAGGATGGTATTCTTCACGCCGAAGGGAGTTGGGAAGGTAACGATGGGAAGCGAAATGTGGCGGTGATGTTTGGGCCGCAGCACGGGCCCGTGACTGTGATACAGGTGGAAGATTGTGTGCGGATTGCCTATCAGCGCGGTTACGATGAACTGGTTTTTGCTGGCTTCAGTTTCGAGGGCGAAGCGCAAGCGGCTATCCAAGCCGACCCGCATCGGAGGATTCGTGCCCACATGGCGCACATTAACCCCGATGTAACAATGGGCGACCTGCTCAAGAAGACACCCTCCAGTCAACTGTTCACTGTGTTTGGGGCACCCCGCACCGAAATCGAAATGACAGAGAACGGGGAGTATATCGTCAAAATGGAGGGGGTGGACATCTACAACCCCGTAGAGAACACGGTGAGCTCCGCAGGCGGTGACAAGGTGGCGGCGTGGTTCCTTGACACCGACTACGACGGTCGAACCTTCTGCATCACCCAAGCCTTCTTTCCCGACAAAAAGGCGTGGACCAAGATAGCGAGGGCACTCAAAGGCGTTATTGACACAGAGCGTTTTGAAAAGTTCAGCGGGACAGAATCGCTGCCGTTCCCTGCGGGGGAACACCACCGCGTCGCAGTCAAGGTTATTGACCCACGGGGGAATGAGGTGATGCGGGTGCATGATTTAGGCGAACGGGGATATTGATTTTTCTATACGGCGAAAAGATAGGCTATTAGCAAAATCGAGAAATAACCCAATCATCCGCGATTCAGACATTTTCCAACGACGACAATTTTTCAAACAATATTCACACTTATAACGTCCTAGAAATATCAATAACGGACTTTAAACCTTCGGAGCAGCGGGGCACTACAATGCAGTAGGAGGAGTTGAGTGAAAAATAAAAGAATTTCAGTATTTAGCTTCGCCAAGGACTTGATACTGGTAGACTTCATCTTCTTTATTATCCTGGTAGTCAGTTATGCTATCGTTGTAATGCAACATGAGCTCGCCGTGGGGCGAGAAAATCCTGTTGAGACATTAATCGCCATTGTTGGGCATATCTCAAACTTTATTCCCGTGGCGATTGTCTTGACACTTATCTTTGAAATAGGAGGGTTTCTTATCATGATACTCTGGCGTTTGTATCAGCGAAGGCTGGAAGAGGCGATTGAGCAAGCCAAAATTGCGGCGAGAACTGAAGGCATAGCCGAGGGGATAGCTGAGGGAATAGCTGAAGGCAGAACCGAGGGCAGAACCGAGGGCATGGCTAAGAATTACGAGTTGTGGGCAGCGTGGAATAACCGTCGCATTGAGGCAGAGGAGCAGAATCTTCCCTTTGATGAACCGCCTCCGCCTCCCCCACAAGCAGCCCGTGAATAGCGCAGTGTTATCCCCGGCTTATTTGAGCCTTTGCCGCTGCTACAGTTCACATATTGGGACACTCTTCGTAGTCGCGCAATTCATTGAGCGTCCTTTTTTGCGTCCTCGCGACTTTGCGTTTTATTTGTCTTATCAAGAAACGTGAGTTAGAATATACAATTAACTGATGAATAAGGAACCTGCATGAATCAAGAGCAACTCGAAATCCCAATCCAACCCGTTGAACGTCCCATCCTGTGCAACCCCTACAAAGAACCGGACGCACATTGGGTTTACGATACCGAAACCGGGGAAGCGGTCAAGCAACCGGGCAGGCGCGACGCTGGGTACTGGTACAAAACGCAACGCACAGGCAGCGGACAATTTCAACTCTTTCAGGAAGAAGAACGGGATGACCTGCCGCTGGTGAACGCGCTGCGCGATGATGTCAGGAGATGGCGAGCGGCGAATTACCGAAACGCAACCAATGTAACACGGGAACTGCTGCGCTACTGGACACGAAAAGATAAGGAACGCCGCCTATTTTTCTGCCAGTGCGAAGCGGTTGAAACAATCATATACATCGCTGAGGTTCTTCGGGGAGGCAAGAAAATTAGCTTTACTCAACGATTTACGAAGGCAGATCTCGCTAAATTGGTTGACTCTCCTAGCACCCCTGACATCCCGGACCTAATCCGCTACGGTTGCAAGATGGCGACCGGCAGCGGTAAGACGGTGGTGATGGCGATGCTGATTGCGTGGGCGTTCTGCAATCGTGGGAAGGTGCCTTCCGATGAGCGTTTCCCCGCGGCGGCACTGGTCATCTGCCCAAACCTAACAGTCAAAGAGCGGCTTCAGGTCTTGAGACCCGAAGCCCCGGACAACTATTACGATGCGTTTGAGCTCATCCCGACAAAACTCCGCCCGTTGCTCAACAAAGGGAAAGTGCTTGTAACCAACTGGCATCAATTCGCGCCGGAGTCCGAGCACAGCGAAGGCGGCCAAAGCTACGTGGTGGTGAACAAAGGCAAAGAAACACCGGACACCTTTGCTACGCGTGTGTTGGGTGAACTGCATGAACGCGCCCCAATCATGGTGCTAAACGATGAGGGACATCACGCCTACCGTCCCGCACCCACGGATGAGAAGCTATCTGCCGACACCAAAAAGGAGCGTCAAGATGCCACCGTTTGGATCAGCGGCTTGGACACAATCAACCAAGCATGCGGTATCCGTTTTTGCGTCGATCTCTCTGCCACACCGTTTTACATTCAAGGCAGCGGTCACCCGGAGGGGGCTCCCTTCCCGTGGCTCGTCAGCGATTTCGGGTTGGTGGACGCGATCGAGAGCGGCATCACAAAGATTCCTCGACTGCCGGTGAGCGATACAACGGGCAGACCCGAACCGAAATTTTTCCGACTCTGGGACGCGATTCAGGCGGCGATCCCGCCAGCAGATCGATTGCCGGGTAGGGCGCGCAAGCCGAAACCAGAGGCGGTCTATCGTGAGGCGGAAGCCGCACTTAACACCCTCGCTAGCCAGTGGAAAGAACGCTTTGAATACATCCAACAGGCATCGGATGCCCAAGAGAAAACGCCCCCTGTGATGATCATTGTCTGTGACAACACCGATATCGCGGCGCACTTCTTTGAAAAAATCTCCGGCGAGGAGGTCGTTGAGGCTGATGTAGGGGCATCCCTTGGGGTTGCCCGCAACAGTGGAAAAGGAAAAAAGAAAAAACAGACCCAAACGGTCTACGGACAAGGGCAGGTATTTTCCGAAATGCTATCGAACAACGAAGACATTTCACGAACCCTGAGAATTGATAGCAAAATGCTAGCTGAGGCGGAAAGCGAAAATCCTCAAAAGAACAAGACACAGGCAGCAGAGGACTTGCGTCAAGTGGTCGCAACAATCGGAAAGCCGGGGCAGCCTGGCGAACAGATCCGATGTGTCGTGTCTGTGGCGATGCTGAACGAAGGGTGGGACGCGAACAACGTCACCCATATTCTGGGGTTACGCGCCTTCAGCAGCCAGTTGCTCTGTGAGCAAGTGGTTGGGCGTGGATTGCGCCGCATGAATTACACGCCAGACCCGGCAACAGGGTTGTTAACCGAGGAATATGTCGATGTGTATGGCATCCCATTCTCTGTAATCCCCTTCAAAGGACGGCCCAGCAACCAGCGCGAGAGTGGAGACAAGCCCAAAAACCACGTCCGGGCGATGCCGGAGCGAGCGGATCTTGAGATAAGATTTCCCGTCGTTGAAGGATACGCCTTCGCCCTGAAAAAGGATGAAATTCATGCGGACATCAAAGAGATGATACAGCTCAGACTTGAACCGGAACAGACACCGACCGCCGTTTTTGTCAAACCGGCAGCGGGCTACGAAATCGGTGTGCCGGCTCTTTTAGGGCCCGGAGACTTCACCGAACAGAATCGCGAAGAATATTACAAGACAACACACATTCAATATATCAAGTTCGAGATCGCCCGTCGGATTGTTACGGCATTGGTCGGAGATAGTAAGAACACCCCTAATCCAAATAGCAATTCCAACCTTCGGCTGCAATCCCGACACCGACTATTTCCCCAAGTGTTTCGCCTCATTGATACTTACGTCGAAAAGAAGGTGGATTTTAGCGGCTGCCATCCGTGTGAGCTCGGACAACAGAAATACATGGACCGTATCGTTGAGCGGATTGTGGCAGCAATTCAGCCCACTGAAACAGAAGGTGAATCTCCGCTACTGCCTATCTTGAATCGCTATAAGCCGATCGGCACATCGTCGGAGGTGGACTTTATGACCACGCGCCCCTGTCACGGGACACAACGGAGCCACATTAATCAAGTGGTGCTGGACACCCAAAGGTGGGAACGGTCCGCCTGCTTTTGGCTGGAGCAATCCGAAGCTGTAGCATACTATGTTCGGAACGATCATTTGGGGTTCGGCATTCCGTATGAGTATACCGGCGTTCCTCACAGCTACGAACCAGATTTTATCGTCCGATTCAAGAACGGTGCTCACCTGATTCTGGAAATTAAAGGTTATGAAGACGACCAAGAGTTGGCCAAGTATGCCGGTGCCGAACGGTGGGTCTCCGCAGTCAATAATTGGGGTGATCTTGGAAGGTGGGATTTCTACGTTTGCAAAGACCCGCAACGGCTGCAGCACGAATTGGCGTTTTTAGGAGAGAGTAGCGGTTCGTAGTCGCGCAATTGATTGCGGGTTCTCCTGCTCTTTTTTGCACTCTATTTTTCTTATCAAGGTCGAAACTTAGTCATTATCGGCAACGGAATGGTGGGCTACAAACTTTGTGAGAAATTGGTGGCAAATGGAGCGACCACACAATTCCGCACCGTCGTATTTGGCGAAGAACATATACCCGTCCACTGTAAACCGGTAATGCGGCGAGGAGTTTAAGATGTTTGAACAACTACTAAAATATCCAATTGACATCTTCCGTCAGGGCGATTTCTATTTCGGGATTCGTTTGCCGGGCCTCATTCTATTTCTTATCTTCGTTGGGTTAATCGCAGCAGCGATTTGGGCGTATCGAACGACGCAGGGACAGACGCATCGGAGATTCCGCGGCTTTCTTATCTTCCTCCGAGCCCTCGCGCTCTGTGGGTTGGCGTTCTGTCTGCTCAAGCCGTTTGTGACCATTTATCAAACAAGCCCGGACGATTCCTACCTCGCGGTACTAGTGGATGAATCGAAAAGTATGCAGGTCACTGATTCCGTGAATCAGGAATCCCGTCTGAGCAGCGTAAACAACCTGCTTTTTGCTCCTGAGGGTGGGATACTCAATTCGCTCAACGAGAAGTTCAAGACACGGCTGTTCTCTTTTGCTGGCACTCCCAAACGGATGACTCCCGTTGCGTTGACCGAAGCAAACGGTGAAACCACGGATATCCCCGCTACGCTGAATGAGACATTAGATAATTTGCATGGCGTGCCGCTGTCGGGCATCGTGATATTTTCTGATGGCGCAGATAAGAGTGGCAAGGACATCGCCAAACTTGCGTTTCGGATGCGCGATCGCAAGATTCCAGTGCATACGGTCGGGATCGGTTCACCGGAAGGGATTAAAGATATCGAGGTGGTAAAAATTGATGCCCCACGGACAGCAGAAGAGGATTTCCCGGTTGAAATCTGGGCGACCATCCGTCGCAAGGGCTACACCCCACGGGAGGTGACGTTGAGACTCAAGGATGAAAACCGTGTCGTCAAGACGTTCAACGTCAATCTCAACAAAGAGCGCCCAACCCGCCGGGTGCGAATCAAGTTTATTCCCCGGAATCCGGGGACACAGAAGTATGTGGTAGAAATTCCAGCCGAAACCGACGAGGCTGTTCCGCAAAACAATACCAAGAAGTTTCTGTTAAAGGTCATACCCAGCAAGCGAGTTAAGATTTTGTATGTTGATGGGTTGCCACGTAAGGAAATTGGAGGCATTAGGGGTGCCTTGGAGAACGATCCGAATATCGAATTGACACTTCGATACTTCACCTCTAATACGAGTATCGGAGGAGCGAAAGGGACCACCGAATATCAATTTGACCTCTATCCAACCTCAAAAGAGGTGCTCTTTGATTATGATGCAATTATCTTTGGAAATATAGCGTCCTCAAAATTTTCAAGACAACAACTCGAAAACACGGTTGAATTCATCCGCACCCGCGGCGGCGGTTTTTTGATGCTTGGCGGATCAAATTCGTTGGGCAACCACAATATAGAAGATTCCTACATCAATACACCGATTGCACAGGTTCTTCCGGTCGAACTGGAGTTAGGAACGCCACCAGTCCCGTCCCCGCCGATACGCCGGTTTGCAACTCCTCCACGCCGAGCTCGGAAGCCCTCAGTTCCGAAAAATGCCTTACAGTTGACCGCCGAAGGAAAGGCGGATCCGCTAATGGCTTTGGCGGACGAGCCACGCGAGAACATGATGCGTTGGGAACAACTGACCGTAGTTGGCTATAGCCGGGTGCGGCGTGCGAAAGCAGGCGCGACAGTCCTTGCTGTGCATCCTACGGACCGCAATGAATTTGGCAATCGCATCCTCATCGCAACCCACAACTACAATGCCGGTCGTGTCATGGTCTTCACACATCCCAGTTCGTGGCACTGGCAGATGCAAAGGCCACATGAAGATGACAGCCATGAACGCTTCTGGCGTCAGACAGCGAAGTGGCTGACAACCGTCCAGAAAGATCAACTCAAACTTGATATCCCAAAAACCTCTTATGCCCTAAAGGAAGCTGTGATTATCAATGCGACCGCTTACAATCACCAATTTGAATTGACCAATCAGGCGAAAATCCGTGCTATCATTACAGACGAAAATGGCAGGAAACGAGAACTCCCGCTTGAGCAGGTACTTGGACAGGAAGGATTATATACAGCGCGATTTATCCCGCCTCGGTATGGCGAGTATCGAGTCACTTTGGTTGGCACGTTGGGCAGTACAAGTCTGGGTGAGCAGAGCGGTCTCTTTGAAGTTGCCGAATCCTACGCTGAATTCACAAACGCAGAACTTAACGCGCAGTTGCTGCAAACGCTCGCTAACACCAGCGGTGGCAAGTATTATACCCTCGAAGATGCATCCCAGATGGTGAACCATATCCCCTTGGTTGAAAGTGCAACATCGCGCCTCGTTGACGAAGAGATTTGGGATATGCCGCTCATTTTCGGAAGCGTCATCCTACTTTTCGGGCTAGAGTGGTTTTTACGCAAACGGCGCGGGTTGGCATAATAAAATACGCAAGTTGTTACTATTCCAAGCCATTCAAGATTCATATCTCGACATCCTCGTTTTGTCTAAGATAGTGGCAACTTAGGTTAAAATCGAATTACAGCAACATTGGGACCTACGCAGTTGAACGTTTGATGCCTTGCAGTTTGGCAATTCAGTGTAAAAAAATCATACGTAACGAGTAATGTGTAAGCAGATCGTTAATACTACGCATTACGTATTATATGCCCAGCACAACTACAGTCTGGAGTGCATAAGTGCTAAATATATTAAAAACGGAAGGGGTTACAAATTGAATCAGAATCTACCTGACGCAACAGGGCATTTCGGAGAATTCGGCGGCAGATATGCCCCGGAGACGTTAATGTCCCCGCTATTAGAGCTAGAAGATGCCTATCTGTCCTTAAAAGAGGATTCCGATTTCCAAGCGGAATTTCAATACTACCTCCGTGAATATGTCGGGCGTCCCAACCCGCTGTACTACGCCGAGCGGCTGACCCAAGCACTTGGCGGAGCAAAAATCTACCTCAAGCGAGAAGACCTCAACCACACAGGTGCACACAAAATCAACAACACCATCGGACAGATCTTGCTCGCTCGACGGATGGGCAAAAATCGGATTATCGCTGAGACAGGGGCCGGACAACACGGTGTCGCAACGGCAACCGTAGCAGCAAAGTTCGATATGGAGTGCGAAGTTTATATGGGCGAAGAAGATATAGTGAGACAAGCCCTGAACGTTTTTCGTATGCGATTGTTGGGCACAAAGGTAACGCCGGTGGACTCTGGCTCGTGCACGCTCAAGGATGCAATCAACGCCGCGTTCCGCGATTGGGTGACGAATGTTCGGACGACCTACTATCTGATCGGATCTGTCGTTGGGCCCCACCCGTATCCGATGATTGTTCGAGATTTTCAAGCTGTCATCGGTCAGGAAGCCAGATCGCAGACCCTTGAGCAAGCGGGACGGTTACCAGATTATGTAGTTGCCTGCGTCGGCGGTGGCAGCAATTCGATAGGCATGTTTTACCCGTTTTACTCGGATAGCCCTGTGAAGCTAGTCGGTGTCGAAGCGGCAGGCGAAAGTATACTCAGCGGCAAACACGCGGCTACCATTAGCGCGGGCAGCATTGGTGTGTTTCACGGTGCGAAGTGCTACCTGCTACAGGAAGACGACGGGCAAATCACGCCTGCACACTCCATCTCAGCGGGTTTGGATTATCCCGGTGTTGGGCCTGAACATAGCTTCTACAAGGCAACAGGTCGCGCCGAATATGTTTCGGTTACTGATGAGGAATCGGTCGAAGGGTTCAAGCTATTATCAGAAACGGAAGGAATCATCCCCGCGCTGGAAGCCGCCCACGCGATGGCATACATCCGCAAACTCGCACCGACACTCAATCGAGACCAAATCATTGTCCTCTGCCTCTCAGGGCGTGGGGATAAAGATGTGTACACCATTGCCAAAGTACTCGGCGTAGAACTGTAGCGGCTATGCCACCCTTTGCCTTCGGGATTGTATTCGCATCATGGAGGAAGAGGATTGCCTTGTCTGTCGTGAAACGGACGAAGCTGTGCCCCTCAAGTTCCGTGATGGGGCGGTTGACCTCTCAACTGAGCGATCAGCGGAGCCTGTGGTATTAACCCGTCGGCAACTGACGCAGCTGATTTTTGGTGTGCATCCTACCGCAAAGCTGGTCGGATTTAGCGGTATAACGGGTGGAATTCTACAAACGATATTCCCTTTTTACGTCCCGATCTGGGAGTTAGATCACTCCTAACCCGAAGCGAGGTATGAAATGGCAGTCAGGGAAATTTTGCTGCTGGGAAACCCCAAACTTTTTGAGATATGTGAACCTGTGCAAGAGACGCAGCTAGGGCAAATCAAACCTATCATCCAAGATCTCTACGATACACTGATGGCTTTCAGAGAAAAATACAACGCCGGACGCGCCATCGCTGCACCGCAGATCGGTGCAATGAAACGAGTGGTATACATGCGCGTTGACAAACCGGTGGTCTTTATCAACCCGGCCCTAGATCTCAAAAGCACGGAGATGATGGAGCTTTGGGATGACTGTATGAGTTTTCCCGATCTCCTCGTCAAGGTGCATCGCCATCAGAAGTGTCGGATCACATATCGAGATGAGAATTGGAATGAACAAAGTATGACGCTTGAGGGAGACCTCTCGGAACTCTTACAGCATGAGGTCGATCATCTCGATGGTATACTGGCGGTGCAGCGGGCAATCGACGACAAATCCTTCGCGCTCAGAAGCCAACGACAGTTCTTGAACGGAGAAAGGAAAACCGAGTGAATCTTAACGAACGTCAAAGGAAAGTGCTCAAGCGCACCTTTCTGGATTACCAGCAGACAGCGGAATTTTTCAAAAATCCGCTCATTGTGCAGCGGGCGGAAGGGCTTTACTATTGGGACGTGGAAGGGAAGCGTTATTTCGACGGGATTGGCGGGATATTTGTCGCCACACTTGGTCACAAACACCCGCGACTGATGGCGGCGATGCAGCGGCAGATGGAAACGTTGAGTTTTGTGCCTTCGATGCACGGGATTGCGGACATCACGCTGGATTTCATTGAGAAGTTGGGCGAGGTCACCCCTGGTAATTTGAACTATATCAAACCTTACAGTGGGGGTTCGGAGTCGATCGAGTCCGCCATGAAGTTCACCCGTCAGTATTTCAAGCAGAGCGGACAGCCGGGAAAATACAAGTTCATCAGCCGGTATTTTGGGTATCACGGGGCGACCTTCGGTGCCATGTCCGCTAGCGGCACCGGCAAGCGCAAAACCGCGTTTGAGCCGCAGATGGGGGGCTTTCTCAAGGTGTTTCCGCCAACCTATTACCGGGACCGCTTCTCTTCTTGGGAGGAGTGCAACCGTTTTTGTGCACAGATGTTCGAGGACGTAATCATCAACGAAGATCCGGATACCGTCGCTGGCATTATTATCGAGCCAATCGGCAATACAGGAGGCATCATCACGCCAACTGTAGCGTATTTCCAGCTAATCCGCGAAATCTGCGATCGTTATAATATTATCCTAATCTACGACGAAATCATCACCGGATTTGCTCGGACAGGAGCTATGTTCGCGGCGCAGACCTTCGGAGTGATGCCGGATATTATCTGCGGCGGCAAAGGACTGTCGAGCGGAGCGATCCCCTTGGGTGCCATGATAGCCCGGGAGGGTATGGGAGAGGCCTTCTATGGGCCCGCAGCGGACGACGTGAATTTTGCACATGGTCATACATTCGCGGGCAATCCGCTGGCGTGTGCTGTGGGCATCGCTGTCATCGATGAGATTGTGGAAAAACAACTTGACCACAAAGCGCGTGAACTGGGAGATTATCTCGCAGCAAGACTTGAGGGATTGAAGCAGTACGGCGTTGTCCGTGAAGTCCGTGGACGAGGTGTATTGCGCGGCGTGGAGTTGGTGAAGGATACCCATACCATGCAGCCTTATCCTGAATTGGGGAGTGCCTTGAAACGGACTGCGCTCAAAAACGGTCTGGTTATCCGTGTCGATCCGACTTGGTTTGCGGTCGCACCGGCGTTGATTGCGGAGAAGTCGGATATAGATGAACTGTGCGACCTGATTGAAAAAAGCCTGATAGATGCCTTGGAACGAGTAAAACCTTGACTTATTCTTATTTTCGTGGCAGAGAAGGGGAGAATCGCGAGCGATAAAAGTGGCATCGGGAATACCGCAAATACTGGAAACATTAACAAGTTTTCTGACACCGATTCGGATTAACAATAGGAGTCTTTCATGAAAGTTAGGGTTCCACCGATTAAGTGTCAGGGGATAAAGAGCAAGCTTATACCTTTGATTCAGCGAACCGTAGACTGGTCTTTCGATGGGACATGGATCGAACCTTTTATGGGATCGGGGGTCGTCGGTTTCAATATTATGCCGCGCAATGCACTGTTTGCAGATAGTAACCCGCACTTAATTAACTTCTATGAGGCGATTGCTAACGGAAAACTTGACGGTTTGAAAGTTAGAAGTTTTCTTGAACGTGAAGGCGCAATCCTGTCTCAACGTGGTCAAGATTACTATTATGAGGTGCGGGCGCGGTTCAATAGGTATCACCACCCCTTAGATTTTCTTTTTCTTAACCGATCTTGCTTCAATGGCGTAATTCGGTTTAACAGCAAGGGAGGTTTCAATGTGCCCTTTGGCCACAAACCTCAGCGATTTTCCAAAGCATATATTACCAAGATCGTGAATCAGGTTGATTTCGTTCACACCATTTCGCGGACTTTCAACTGGTCATTCGTATGCCAAGACTTTAGAGAAACATTGAGCGGAATTTCTGAGGGTGATTTTGTATATTGTGATCCGCCTTACGTTGGGAGGCACGTTGATTACTTCGATAGTTGGAATGAAGAGAATGAACGACAGCTGTTCACAATTCTGAGTCAGTGTCCTTGCCGGTTTATTTTGTCGACTTGGCATAGTAACCAGCACCGAGAAAATGCCTTCCTCGGCACGCTGTGGTCACGATTTAACATCCTCACTAAGGAACATTTTTATCATGTTGGTGCAAAGGAAGCCAATAGAAAACCTGTGCTTGAGGCATTGGTAACAAACTTTACCCCTAAACACTTACCGTAAACAGTCTGCCATTTACCCATCTTTCGCGTTAAAAAGGAAGTTGACACCGCTCAGAATCCATGATAAGCTTTTCTATGAAGCATCTTTAAGGAGGGAATCAGATGCAACCTTTTCTCGATTCTACAGACATTGTGAATGACGAACTTGAACTGCGGGAGCGCGCGCAGCGAGACGGATATCTATTCATCCGTGGACTGCTGCCCACCGATGTGCTAGAAAGCCTGCGGCTGCAGTGCCTTGAGATTGTGCATGATGCAGGCTGGGTTAAGAAAGACACACCGTTGGAAGATGCCATCGCAGACCTGAAGGGTTTTTGCGTCGAACCGGATCCGAAGTACATGGGGGTGTATTACCACATGTACAAACTCCAAGAGTTTCAAGCACTACAGCATCACCCAAATCTGATTGGGGTAATGGAGCGGATACTAGGGGAGCCCGTGATGCCCCACGCACGCATCATCGGGCGAACAATCTTCCCCCAACGGGAAGTGTTCACCACCCCACCGCATCAAGACTTCATTCCTATCCAAGGCACAGCCGACACCTACACCGCATGGATACCATTAAGCGACATACCGCCGGAATTAGGTGGACTCCAGATAGCGTCCGGCTCGCATCGACACGGCATCTACGACTTTCGACCCGCGATGGGCGCGGGGGGTATGGCAGTCATCAATCCACTTGAAGGCACTTGGGTGAACAATCCGTTTAAGCAGGGAGATGTCCTGATTTTTCACAGCATGGCGGTGCACAAAGGCGCGTCCAATTCCAGCGACCGGCTCCGCATGTCGATGGACGCTAGATACCAGAAAATCAGTGACCCGATTGCGCCGGGCAGCCTGCTACCACACAGCCAGCCGCACACTTGGGAGGAGATTTACGCCGATTGGCCCCCCAACGATTTGCAATACTATTGGCAGAAATGGGATTTGGAGGTCAAGGAATACGATAATAGCTACCACGAAAAACGGGATCGGTTGGGGTTCGAGATGGCGGCAAAGGGCGACAAACGCGCGGTTTCGGTGCTGCAACGGATCGTCGCCCGCGACACCGATCCAACAAAACGAGAGAGGGCAGCGGACCTACTTACAACGCTTGAAGCATCATAAAGCTTGCGAGGTCACTTCAGATACTTGCCGACTAGCAGATCGAGTTTCTGCTTCGTTGATGCGGACATTCGTGTTGGATCTGTGGCAATTGACTTTTCAAGGGCTTGGGGGCAAGCACAGCCTGCGCGTTTCTCAGGAACTTTGGGTATCACATCCCTGAAAATGCGTTTAGTGATTTCCACATTTGCGGACAAGTTTTGGAAAATCATCTCCGCTGTAACCGCCTCGTGACCGGGATGCCAGCAGTCGTAATCGGTTGAACAAGCGAGAACGCCGTAGCAGATTTCTGCCTCACGGGCAAGTTTTGCCTCCGGGGCAGCTGTCATGCCAATGATGTCGAATCCAAGTTGTCTATAAACATTCGATTCGGCTTCGGTAGAGAAAGCGGGTCCTTCCATACAGATATATGTACCACCTTTATGAACGGTTGCGCCAACATCGCTAGCACCGTCATGCAGCAGTTGACTCAGGATAGGGCAGAACGGGTGGGCAAGACTGACGTGGGCAGAGAGTCCTTCGCCAAAGAAGGTGCTCACCCGATTTTTGGTATGGTCATAGAGTTGATCCGGAACAACAAAGTGGCGTGGCTCGATCTCAGCTCTGAGGCTGCCGACTGCGCTTGCAGAGATAATCCACTCAACCCCTAAGCTTTTCAAGGCGTAGATGTTGGCACGAACATTAATCTCCGACGGGAGTAGCCGATGCCCCACGCCGTGACGCGGTAGAAATACAACGCGCGTTCCTTCGATTGCACCTAAAATTAACGAATCGCTCGGTTTTCCAAAGGGGGTCTCAACCTCAATCTCTTCAACGTCCGTTAGCCCCTCCATCTGATAAAATCCTGAGCCGCCGATCACACCGATTTTAACGCTCATAAGTTCTCCATTCTATCCAATGAATTGGGAAAGTGTGAACTATATCACGTCACCCATTCCATTTAAGTCGTTATACTTCCTATCGTTAACAAACCCGGGGGCATCCCTCAATAAAGCAAAAATGCTTGGCTATTCTATCAGATCGGCACACTGTTTTCAACCGATTTTCAGCAAATAAGGAGACTTAGGTCATGAATGGGTTTGAAAAGGCGATCGCAAAATACAATGGAGAAGGGTTACACAGCTTGGATATTGAGACAATCCAAGTGAATATCGGGCTCAAGTGTAATCTGGAGTGCGTCCATTGTCATGTGGTTTCCTCACCGAGGCGGAAGGAGATGATGGATTGGGAGACGATGGAGCACGTGATAGCTGCTGCGGAAAAGACAAATGCAAAACTGGTAGATATTACAGGCGGCGCACCAGAAATGCACCCGAAGTTTCGTCGGTTTGTGAAAACAGTTCGGGAAAAGGGGTTCCCTGTCATGGTGAGAACCAACCTCACGATTTTACTTCAGCCAGGCTTTGAGACCTCCCCTGATTTCTTTCGGGAGCAATCGGTCCAACTTTGTGCTTCTCTACCCTGTTATCTCGAAGAAAACGTTGACACGCAACGCGGCACAGGCGTTTTTGAGGCAAGTATCAAAGCGTTAAAACGCCTCAACAGCTACGGGTATGGAATCCTACCCCATCTTCCCTTAAACCTTGTATACAACCCTGTTGGCCCCACGCTGCCCTCCGACCAGTCTGAACTTGAGGTGGACTACAGACAGGAATTGCAATCAAAACACGGGATAGCATTTACCCATCTACTGACAATCGCCAATATGCCCATCGGACGATTTCGTAGCGATTTGAAGCGAGAGAATAGGCTTGAAGTGTATAATCAACTCCTCCGAGATTCCTTTAATCCGGCGACACTGGATGGACTGATGTGTCGCCATCAGATCAACATTGGGTGGGATGGGAGCATATACGACTGTGATTTCAACTTAGCACTCAAGTTGCCAGTGGCAGAAGGGCTACCGCAACATATAAAAGATTTCGATCCGGCCCTTTTTGCACGTCGGAGAATCGTAACCGGAAATTACTGTTTCGGATGTACAGCGGGGAGTGGGTCATCCTGTACCGGCGCATTGGCGTAAGGAGAACTTGGGTCAGATGGTATCATTATGTTGTGGAAATTTAGAGATTGAGGGTGAATCAAGTTCCGCTGTGGCGACCTACCTGCGGGTGAAGGAACTCGATCTCATCTTTGACCTGGGCAGATGTCCAATGAGTTTTATCGGCACCAGCCATGTTTTCATCTCCCATTTCCATTTAGATCACTACTTTGGGATCCCGATTTATGTCAGCCAACGATGGCTCAACGGCATACCGCCGGGGAACATCTACGTTCCCAAAGAAGGGACAGATCAGCTGCGAGAACTCATTGAACGGATTTCGTTGTTGGATTGCGGAAAAGTGTGGGATTACCATTTGACCCCGGTGGAAGTGGGCGATAACATTCCATTTCGTGAGAATCTTGTGGCGCATGTCCTACCGCTCGATCACCGCGTCCCATCGGTAGGCTACCTCGTTTGCGAGAGACGGGCCAAGCTCAAATCCGAATTTTTCGGTTTACCGGGCCCTGAGATTGCTCGGTTGCGACGCGATGGCGTAGCGGTTACAGACCGGGTCGAACTGCCACTCATCGCTTATCTGGGAGACACCCGCACTGTTGCTATTGACTCCCACCCGTTGCTCAAGCAGTGTCAAGTATTAATCTGTGAGTGCACCTTTCTACTTCCTGAGCATCGGGCGCGGGCAGCACAGACGATGCACTTACACCTAGATACATTGCCCGCGTTGCTAGAGATGTTTGAGAGCGAACACATTATCTTAACCCATTTTTCGCGGCGGTATCCCCCCGAAATGATCCGAAAGCGGATTCACGCCGTGCTTTCACCAGAGGATCGCTCGCGCGTTCAGCTGCTGATCTGAGCGAGCGGATTCCCCTGGCAAATTTACAATTTACATAACCGTGATCGCAGAGGGGCCTATATTATGTCAGGAAAGCATGTAACGCATGTATCGCGCTCTACAAAGGAAGCGCAACCAACGCCGTCAGAGCACTTCTTTTTCGACAATAACGGCTATCTGGTGCTGGAGAATTTCCTAGCGGAATCCCACGTCAACGAACTCCAAGAAGCTTTGTTCCGCACAATAGCCCGACGGCGCGAAAAACAGGAAAAAGAAATCCCCCATACCGGCAGAACGGATGTTAAAGGCGAGAAAAGCACCCGCATCTTTTATATTCTAGACGACGATCCGCTGTTCCTTGAGATGCTGGATTGGTCCCCAATGATGCCTTACGTCAAAGGGTTACTCAATGAAATGCCTCACCATCACGCTTCCGATGCTATCGTTGAGTATGAAATGGATTTCGCGGATCGGGGGATGGGGTGGCATATTGATGGGCATGACCAGGGATACCGTGGACTTGGTGCGCCGATTCCCTTTCTCCAACTCAAGATTGGCTACTACCTGAACGATATGACCTCCCCCGGACAGGGAAATCTTTGTGTTGTCCCTGCAAGCCACAAAGCGACGCACGCGCCACCTCAGGATGATTTGCAGCGGCCTGACCTGTTTCCCGGTGCAGTGCAGATCTGCGCTCCTGCGGGAACAGCAATTCTATTCCACAACGCCCTCTGGCATTCGGCGGGCCCATTTACCCAAGCGGGCGGCTTACGGTTCATGCTCTACTATGCCTATGAGCACCCATGGATGATTGCCTCTCAAGAGCATTGGGGATATTCCAAAGGGTTCTACAACAGCCGCCTTTCCCCGGAACAACGTAAGCTCTTTCACGGTTTCCTATTTGACCCGCCAGAGCAGCGTTGGGGTTGACGGAATTTCTTGTGGGGCAGCCTTCGCAGATACCTAGCAGGTTGAGCGTAGCGAAATTCCAATCTTACCGGGAGGAGAGGTTCTTCATGAATAATTTGTCAAGTGCAGCGCAACGCCAAGCATTCGACGAACAGGGGTATCTGCTAGTTCGTGGCGTGCTTAATGAGCAGGATTTTGTCCCGATCCGCCGGGTCATTGCATCTACTATTGACCATCGTGCCAAAGAACTCTACGACACAGGCAAAATCTCAAGTCTGTATGAAGATTTGTCCTTTTACCATCGATTGACACGCATTCTCCGCGAATCTCAGGGGGGACCGCTCTTGAGTTGGAATTGGAATAAAGAGGTCTTCAGTCGCGAGGTTTACGAACTGATAACCCATCCGAAGATCTTGGATATTGTTGCTTCGCTAATTGGTCCGGAGCTTACCGTCAACGGGGATTACTGGATTCGCTTCAAGATGCCGACCGGCGGAGAGTCCGTCTTTCCGTGGCACCAAGACAGCATCTACTACAATGGTAACGTCGATCCAGGTCAGCAGGTCCCTCTTTCGGAGGAAAGCCAAATCCTGACGGTATGGATTCCCATGGTAGATGTTGATGAGCGGAACGGCTGCTTACAAGTAATTTCTGGAAGTCACAAACGGGGGCTTCGACCGTCACATCGAGATGAAAATCGGCGACTCGTTCCTGTCGAGGATGTTGAAAGCTGGGGGGAGGTACAAAACGTCCGCATGAAGGTAGGAGATGTCTTTGTGTTTGGTAATCTGACCTTTCACCACTCCCTAGAGAATACGAGTGAAGATATTCGCTGGAGTATTGACCTGCGCTACAGTCCAACCGGCAGTCCATTGGAATGGTTGCTTCAGAAGTGGCCCGGTTTTATCGCACGCAGTCAGCAGCAGCCCGAAACCGTCGAATCTTGGGAAATGTGGGAGGCAAAAAGAACTCCGCCAGAGCCAATCTAAACAGGAGAAGTTGACTATGAACATGGACCAAGCTCTACACGAGTTCGGTGTCCGGGACGACACGCTATCGTCAGAAGAAAAGCACGTATTAGACGTGAACGGCTACCTCCCGCTTGAGAATATTCTCACCCAAAAACAGATTACGAACATGATTAGTCGATTGGACGAATTGGCAGCCTTAGAAGGAGAGGATGCAGGCAAAGAGCTCCATCAAGAAGGAGGGACAATCAGGGTGAGCAACCTCATTAATAAAGGTTCGATGTTCGAGGTTGGTTTTTCGCACCCGCGGGTGCTTGCCGCCATACGGCATGTCATAGGGCCTCGGTTCAAACTTTCCTCTTTAGATTGCCGAATGGCGCTGCCCGGACAAGGGCACCAAGCGTTTCACGCGGATTGGCGTTCGGGCGTGCAGCCGGGCGATTACTACGTTTGCAACTCCATGTGGTTACTGGACGATTTCACGGTGGAGAATGGCGCGACGCGTGTTGTGCCGGGGTCGCATCGTAGCGGCAAGCACCCCAAGGATGCGCTAGAAGCTGCAGCACAAAAACATCCCAAAGAAATTCAATTGATAGCTTCATCGGGGACTGTCATTATCTTCAATTCGCATCTCTGGCATGCGGGCGGATTGAATCAAACCGACTCGCCGCGCCATGGGATGCTCGCCTATTTCTGCCGCCGCGATCAAAAGCAATTGACGGACCAGCGCAAATTTCTCCATCCGGATACACACGCCCGTCTGAGTGAGGCGAAACGATTTATCTTAGCGGTTTGAACGCCACTGTTTACCTCGAGTGTATAACTCAGCAAAGGATTACCCCTTCCGTTCTGCGAAGCATCTCCGATATAGCGCGACAATTTCTTCGTGTGTTGGCTGGCGTGAGTTGTTGGCGGGGCTGCCACTCGCAATTGCGTCCGATGCCATCTGATCAACGACCGCCTCAAACTTGTCCAGATCAATGCCAATTTCCCCTAAGCGCGGCATCTGAATATCGTTAATTAGCCGCTCTACCGCTGCAATCGCGCAATCTGCCTGCCCCATTAACGATAAACCCTCAGTCGGTTCACCCATGGCGCGAGCGATATCGGCGAAGCGAGCAGGGGTTCCAACAACGCTGAACTCCATGACATCCAGCAGCAAAACGGAATTTGATAAGCCGTGATGGATGTGGAAGTATGCCCCGATCGGGCGGGACATCCCATGCACCAACGCAACGGATGAATTGCTAAACGCCATACCGGCAATGGATGCCCCGATCATCATATCCGTCCGCGCCTCAATGTTTTCACCATTCGCCCACGCTTGACGCATTGAACCTGAGATCAGACGGATTGCCTTCAGTGATAGTGCGTCAGTGATCGGTTGAGCCCGTTTGGAGATGTAGGCTTCAATAGCATGTGTCAGAGCGTCAACCCCAACCGCCGCAGTCAGATGTGGTGGTGTTGTCAACGATAACAACGGATCGATAAGCGCGACCTGCGCCAGCAGACACGGGCTGCTGAGCATCATCTTCACGTTGTTCTCAGTGTCGGTGAGCACTGTGACTTTGGTACACTCGCTCCCTGTTCCGGCTGTCGTTGGGATAGCGATGAGCGGTACACCCGGGTTAGGAATTTTGTCCACACCCATGTACTCTGCGAGTGGGTCGTCGTTGGTTAATTTCACGGCGGTGCCTTTTCCGCAGTCGATCGCACTACCGCCGCCGATACTGACAATCAGATTACAACCATCACTACGGTATTGTTCCAAGCTGTCGTTGACGTTTTGCAGCGTTGGATCGGGTGTCACATCCTCGAAAACCGATGCGTCAATCCCAGCGGCGTTAAGCTGACTTACAATCTCATCGGCGTAACCGAGTTTGACGATGCCCGGATCGGTGACTACCAACGCTTTCTGTCCTCCCAATCGTTTCGCTTGCTCGCCGACCTGCTGCGCCGCTCCGATGCCGCTGATAACAGTTGGTGGAATCGTGAAGGAAGCTACTGTCGTATTTGAAAAGTTCATCGCGCTGCTCCTTTGGCTAAAGACGGTGCGTCAGATATCGTCAACTCGCTTCGGGGAACAGGGCCCGATATTCCCGATCAAACGCCTCCGAACCGTCGTCCAAGCGGCGTTCTAAGGAAACGCCCGGTAGAAACGGCGGAAGTTTGCCCGCTAGGAAAACCGATCGATACCCCCCATCCGGATAGTGCGTTTGTCGACCATCCGGCCATAGAATGGTGTGGATTTGACGTGCAATCGGCTTCTTGAAATCGGGTTCAACACGGAACTGCTCGATCGCATCCCAGTCAAGTTCAACCCCCAGGCCCGGCCCTTCCGGAACTTTAACATGTCCACCCTCCACCTTAAATTCCTTGAGCAAGGTGTGCGAATAAATGTTGATACACGGAATGGCGGGCCAACGTGCGCTCTCCAACACAGCTCCCAAGTGGACGGAGAACATTGTGGTCAAACCTGTTCCCACCATCTGCAACCAGAACGGCATCTGAGCTCGCTCTGCCAGAATGCCGTCCTTCAGGGTGCGGTTGACCCCTCCCCCGATGACGAATCCGTCGCATACACCTTCCCGAATTGCAGTCATCACCGGCGGGCTTCCCATGTGCATAGCAATCGGGGTCCGGATTTTCTGTCGTAGCAGCGCATTTCCCGCCACATCTTCTTGAGGAATAGGGGATTCCACGATTGCCAAATTGCTGTATTTCTGTTCCAAACGGCTGATTAACGGCGCAGCCAAATCTACTCCCAACAGCAACCCATTGAAGTCCGCGTCCAGCTTAAAGTGAGGTGATACCACTTCGCAGACTGCCCCTAACTGTTGGTCAATGTCGAACCACGGACGCGCCTTCACTTTGATATTTGTAAAACCGCGCGCCTCCGCCGTTTTTGCCTCCGCTGCCCACTCTTCGGGTTTCATATCTTGCGCCCACCAAGACACCGGACAGGTCTCGCGATACTGTGCTCCCATCAGGCGATGGCACGGCACCTCCAGTAATTTGCCGGCGGCATCGAATAGTGCCATCTGTAGTCCAGCACCTAGACTATCGTCCATGAGAAAATCAAAGAGGTTCTGATCAAGCACCCGATTAAACTGCTCATCTCCCGATCGGCCCCAAGTATAATGCGGAAGTGTCTCTCCGATTCCAACGACTCCCGCAGCCGTAGTCACTTTGCACAATTCCACGACCGACCAGTCGGAAACCCTTACCTCTTTGACGTGGGCACAACGTGGGTGGAAAGGTATATTTAGCACAATCCGTTCGATGTCTTTGACGATAAAATCTTTTGAGGTCATGGTATACTCCTACAGTTCATTCAGCGTTCAATTTGTCAAGTTGTTCGACGATTGAATCCAAACTGGGACGATCAGAGTTTTTCTTACTAATATACATCCATCTCAAAACGCCCTGCTTATCAATGAGAAGTGTTGCTGGCAGATACATATCCCGGTTGTGGAAACGATACGGTTCAACGATTCCGTACGCTTCGTGAATGGAGGAGCCGGGATCTGCCAACAGTGGTAGGTTCATTGTGACCGGGTCCTTAAAGCGAAAGACAACCGGCTTCGGTTCAGGTTTGATAGCAACAACAGCGGTCTCATACTTCTCATCAAATAACTGGCGATTTGTCGCAAACTGCGACGTGAAATTGGCACAATGCGGTCAGTAGGTTTGCAGCAATAGCGTAACTAGTAGGTGCTTTTTTCCTTTGTAGTTGGAAAGGTTGAAAGGGATGCCAGTTTCCACATCTACTAGTCGGAAGTCCGGGGCCGGTGAACCAATCGGCAGCGGGTTATCGCGTTTGAGTTTTGCTAGTTCGGATTCGAGTTGTTTAATCGTGGGTTGTGCCGAATCGGCGGCGTTGGGCAACTTCCAACGGACGTATCCCGATTTGTCGATGATGAGGGTTTCACCTTCTCCCTGCAAACGGATAATGGTCGCATCATAGGTGCTCTCGAATGCACTCGCTTTCTGATCCAACTGAGCGATAAATTCTGAACGCTTCACTGCATCATGCACAACGATGAGATTGGATTTCCCATGAAAATCAGCGAATTTTATTTCCTTATCACCGGACACAATAGTAGTCCGTAAGGCACTATCGCCGACCTCCAAGCTTTCCGAAATAGACGCTGCAAATACAAAAAATATCACGGCAAAAACATATCGTAGCATATTTTTATCCTATTCTTTAAGTTCCAAATGCACGGCAATCCCTATTCAGCACTATCTGTTGTCACCTGTTCAAATCGATTTCTGATTTCCGATAACATTTCGTCAGGCAACCGCCCACGTTCTGTAGCGGCGAGATTGTCTTTAAAATGGTCAATGTTGGTGGTGCCAACAATAGCGGTGTGAACATCTGGATCGCACAGCAGCCACCGCAGCGAAGCCTCTACGCGGGATAGATCGCCTATCACCTCTGGGGCAAGAATCTTTCGGGCGTTGTACCACGTCTTGGCGTTGTTTTCATTGGGGTGCGACTGTTCGTAAATGGCACTTGCAATGGGCCCCTTGATGATGATGCCCATATCCTTTTCGCGGGCGGCAGCGATGACTGCCGCGGGTTCCTGCTGCAGCACGTTATAGGTGAGTTGCAGCGTGTCGTATTCGCCAATCTCAATTGCTTTGAGCGCGGTATCCCCGTCTGCTGATAGACTGATAAAACGCACCTTTCCCGCTGCCTGTGCCTTCTTGAGCCCTTCCAATCCGTCTCCAAATGCCACATCATCATACTTGGGACTGTGCAGTTGCATAATATCAATACAGTCTGTTTTCAGTCGTTGTAGGCTCCGATCAATCTGCGGCTCAATGGCTTTGGCAGAATAGTCCAAGGTTTGTACCCATTCGCCATTCGGCTGCTGCACCCGCCCCGAACCACATTTAGTGGCGAAATAAAACTCGTCTTGACGATGCCCAATATACTTGGCAATCAGCTCTTCGCTCCAACGATATGCCGCTGAAGAATCGATAAAATTGACACCAGCGTCAAGGGCGCGGTTGAGGAGATGTCCGACTGCATCCCCCTCCTCCGGCGGTGTCCAACCGATGTGCCATGCACCGAAACCGAGTTCTGACACCTCTAACTCCGTGCGTCCAAGTCTCCGATGTTCCATGGTCTTTTCTCCTTTCATTTTTATCCTAACCTAATTTGCTACTTATTGGACAAAGCGGTTGGTGGGAAACACAAATCTGCGTTCCCTGGTCTCGGAACGGACCCTACCCCGAAGGGATAAAAAGGGATGACACTTTAATTCTCAATCCGCGAGCTCTCTCCGAATCCACGCATGATGAATATGATTGAGGATAAGATGTACATCTTCAACAGGTCCGTAGTCGTGGCTGTCTACAACTACACTGACATCCGCGATTTCTCGGAGCTTTCCACCGCCGAACCCGGTCCAACCGATGGTTTTACATCCGATAGCCTTGGCATGACGAATCGCTCGAATAATATTTTCCGAGTTGCCACTTGCGCTGATCCCAATCACGAGGTCACCGGGGTTGATCAAGTTTTTGAGTTGTTCGACAAACACATCGTCATAAGATACATCATTCGCCCATGCTGTCATGGTCGCAACATTATCGGTCAAGCTAATCGCCCGGAAGCGGCGTACCCCGGGAACGCTCGCGCCTTTACCCAAGTCGTTGGCAATGTGCGACGCGGTAGACGCGCTGCCGCCGTTGCCGATGACGAAAATTTGCCGATCCGCCTGATATATCTCCATCATGAGATCAATGGATTGACGAACATCAGCTAAAGAAAGGCGTTCCAAGACACCCTGTAGATGTGAAATATATTCTTGGATACGTTCCATGAATTATCTCCTACGTACTGAATTCGTTTTTACGGTCCTGATTTTCAATCACCAACGAAATTGCAGCAAGGTTACCGATGGAATCTCCCAACTCCGCAGGCATAATTTTAACAGATTCTAAGGGACGCTGCATCGCCATTTCCGTTACGGTGCGTCGGATTGGGTCCAGTAGCAAATCGCCGGCAGCGACCGCGATTGTTCCAAGCAGAACGATTTGGGGGTTCAAGATATTGACGAGATTTGCAATACCCCAACCCATGTAGTAAGCGGTTTCCTCCACTAAAGCAAGTGCCAAGGCATCACCCTCCCGCGCAGCTTGGAGTACATGCTCCGATCTGACGCGATCAATCTGTCCGTCCGCGAGCACCAAAATCCTCGTGTGTGGTTGATTTGTAATCGTCTCCTGCGCGCGGCGTGCAATCGCAGGTCCTGAGCATAACGCTTCCAGACACCCATATTGACCACATCCACAGAGGGGGCCATCGGGGAGCAGGATCTGGTGTCCAACCTCTCCAGCACTATCGTTTGCGCCGTGATAAATCTTCCCATTGGTAACGATGCCGCCGCCGATGCCTGTGCTCATCGTCATGTAGAGGACATAATCGTAGCCACGTCCGCCCCCAAATCTCGCTTCTGCGAGTGCGCCGGCATTCGCATCATTCTCAATGACCGTTGGAATATGAAACTCCGATTCTATCATATCCTTTAATGGCAGCGCATCCCACCCCGGCAGATTTGGTGGAGAATAGATAATGCCGGTTTGTGTGTCGAGAGGCCCGCCACAGCTCACACCAATCCCTGAGATGTCTTCGCGCCTCAAACCTGCCAAATGAAGCACCTCATCAACCATCTCTAAAAGGAGTTGCACGGCATGGCGAGGTCCTTTCTCTGACTCGGTTGGCTTCCGGACGTTCTGAAGAATGTTTCCGTCCCTATCGGCGACAACAGTAGCAATTTTTGTCCCGCCGATGTCGATACCGACGACGTGTGAATTCATCTCGATATGCTCCGTAAAAGGGTCATCAGTTAAAATCTTCGGAGGGTGTCAGTCAAATAAGTACTTCTTTACAATATCTTCCCGCACCTGAACCCCTAACCCGGGGGTTTCGCGCACGGCGAGATAACCATCCTTTTGCACCCAAGGGTCGCTGACCAATTCGTGTTGCATCGGCGACTCATGCGGTTTGAAATCCATTGCCACGCCATGTGTCGAACCGGCAAGTAGGTGCACGCTGGCAGCGGTGTTGAGGGCACTACTCCATGTGTGAAAACTAAACTCCAGATTTTCAGCTTCAATGAGTTTGATGACGTGGTGAGAGCCGGTGATGCCGTGACAACGACCGGGGTCTATCTGCACCACATCTACACCCCTCGACTGGATGAGATGCCGGTAACTCTCAACGTTCCACTCGTCCTCGCCCGTCCCGATGGGAGTAGCGACCGCCGATCGGAGTCGGGCATGGGCTTCAAGGTCGTGAGGAGGGAGCGGCTGCTCGATCCATCTGAGTCGATACGGCTCCAAGTCTCGAAAACGCTGAATGGCTGTTGGGACATCCCAGAGCCCATGATGCCCGGGTGTGTCAACCACCAATTCAAGGTCATCGCTGATAACCTCCCGCACCCGCCGGATAATTTCGATATCGCGCTGCCGATTTTGACCGAAGAGTGCTTCGGGCCGCATACCCCAACCCGCTTTGACAACCTGATATCCCTCCTCGCGGAGCAAACGAAACTCGTTGAGCGTCCAGTCAAAATCCTCCATGTCAAAGATAAAGGATGCCATAGCGACGACCTTGTCGCGCAACTGTCCTCCCAGCAATCGGCAAACGGGCAAGCCCAGTGCTTTTCCTTTCACATCCCAAAGTGCCATGTCCAAGGCACTCACACCAAAGGCAGCAATCCCTTCAGGTCCATACCACCAGATACGGGACTGCATTTTGTGCCAGAGCCGATCAACATCTATCGCCTCCTCACCAACAAGCAACGGCGCAAGCCCCTGTTCGATAATAATCTTGGTTGCTAGCGATGCCTCCCGGAATTGTGAAATACATTCTCCCCAACCGACCACACCATCATCGGTTTCCACGCGGGCGAGGGTGATATACCGTTCAATGCCTTTGTAGTGAGGTTCTGGGTATGCGAGTGGAAAGGCTTGAACATCTCGAATTTTCATTGTTTTTACCCCATTTCAAATATGCTTGTATCGCGGTGGCACGGCCACAGCCATGTTCTGACAGCAGAACGATATTTTTATCTGCATCGCTGTGTGTCAAGGCTTCCTTCAAAATTGGGTTGGACATTTTTCGCCTCCATCTCTTCTACCAGCACAATTCGGGGTATTTGTATATTTCTATCACGATGCCCTCAAACCCAACCGTGTTGGATCGTGATGGGGGAGCCAGATGTCTGAGTTGCCCAACTGTGGCCACTGTCTAGTAGTATCTCTCGGCCGGTGATTGCAGACTGTTCGGCAGCAAATAGGATTTCCATAATGTGCCGTCCCCATTCCCCGTGCGTCGGTGGCTCGATGTCCTTTTCAATCGCCTCAGCAAAAAATTTCCACTCGTTGTGCATCTCAACCGGCGGATCATCGAATGGCACATCTTCCCACTTGTCTCCCTTTCCTACCCTGACATATTTTTCACCGTGTTGGCTGAACCGCAACGTGCCATTGGCGCAAATCACTTGACAACTAAAGTCTGGAGCACCGTCGGCGTATCCAATCGCCACGGCAACCCCGGCAAGGCCGTTCTTGTATCGAATAAAAGCAGTGGCAGAATCATCGCCCGCTTGGTAATGCGCCCGTGCACCAATAGATGCCGATACCGACACCGCTTGTGATGCCATCACCCATGTGAGACGGTCTACGACATGAACGCCATTGGTCAACCACATACCACCGCCGTGGTAGCGACTGCGGTACTGAGGCCGACGTCCCGAATAGCCCCAATTCTTGGACATGTAGCACACTGCTGTTATGAGCTGCCCTAGTTCGCCCGAATCGAGGATTTCCTTCGCCTTTACACTTGTGCCGTAATAGTGCTGACTATACCCAACCATCAACTTAACATTGTTAGCCGCTGCCGCCGCTATCATGTCGTCACACTGCTGCAGGCTGATCGCCATAGGCTTCTCTACCAAGACATGCTTACCGGCATTACAGGCATCCACAGTGAGACGATGATGGAGTTGGTGCCCAAGCACAACTGCCACAGCGTCAATTTCGTCGTCCTGCAACAGTTCTGTGTGAGTCTCATACCCCTTTGGGATATTGTATTTCTCCATGTATTCGCGACGTTTTTCCTCGAAGAGGTCGGCAACCGCCACAACCTCTACGTTGTCCAGTGTCGCAATCGCATCACAGTGGGAGCGGGCAATTCCGCCCAACCCGATAATTCCAACGCTTAACTTTTTCATGATAACCTCCCGATTATTGAACACAGATTTACGCTCGTCCATACGTATTCCAAAACAGAATCGGTTGCTTCTCACATCGATACTTTTGAACGTAGTGGATAAGTCCGGCGAGCGTCTTTCCGGTGTAGGTGGTTTCGAGCGGGATAGCTTCATGCTCCTGCATCATCTGCACCGCGCGTAAACTCGACTCAGTGGGAATGGCATAGCCAGCTCCCAAATCGCGATGCCAGATCTCGATCTCGCCTGCACCAATTCGTTTGTCGTTGTGCAATTCAGTCCACGTTTCAATCAATCGCATGGTGCGACGTGCAAGTCGTGCCACTGCCTGGGCATTCCCCATAATCCAATCAACAACACGCACCCCGATGATTCTGGTTTCTAAACCCGCTAACCTCGCACCGACTACCAATCCAGCCATTGTTCCGCAACTTCCCAATGCCACGAAAATCAGTTTGGGTTCAGGCAGCAATCCTGCCTCAATCTGTGTCTTGAGTTCAAATGCAGCGTTGACATACCCAAGACAGCCAAGGGGCGAAGATCCGCCCGGCGCAAGAAAATATCGTAACCTGTGCAGCCCGAAAAACTGTTTGAGAGATTCATACCCATAGCGACCCACCAAGGTTGTCCGATTACTGACCTGTTGCACCTGATCTGCCTGATCACATATCACTTGCAAGTTATCCGCGAGGGAATCGGTGTGTGACCGATTAAACAGCAAACAGTGGATATAAAATCCCGCCGCCTTTCCATAGACAACTGTAGCGCGAACATGGTTTGATCCTGCGGCCCCCACTGCGAACAATGTCTCACACCCTTTAGCCTTCGCATCTGCCAGCAAATATTCCAACTTCCTGACCTTGTTGCCGCCCCCCAAATGCCCGCTCTGATCGTCCCGTTTAATCCACAGCGAATCGAATCCTAGCGCAGACTCAAGTTTGGCGAGTTGATGCACGGGAGTCGGGAATTTTCCAAGCGGGGACCACGGGATATATTTGTTGAGGTATGGATATTTCTGAAATATGATTGGTGGGGCGATCGATTGGAACATAATCAGGGCGGCCAATTTGCAGCCAGTCGTCGGGCAATGCGGTCTGCCATAGCGGCAATTGTCAACATCGGCGGAATACCAATTGAGGTCGGAAACAGACTCGCATCAGCCACGAACAATCCTTTGACAGCGTGTGCCTCTCCATAGGAATCCACAACGGATTCACGCGGAACGCTACCCATCCGTAGCGTTCCTTGGGGATGGCTAGAGGCAATCAAAATATCGTTCTCGACAATGCCGCGTTGACGAATCACCTCAAGGTCGCTATCCCGCTTAATAACGATTCGTCGCGTATAGGGAAGTGTAATCTCCCTTGCACCGGCGGCGAAAAGGAGTTGGGCACCGTGGATTAACCCTTCGATTAATGACGCTCGATCCGCGCGGCTGAGGCGGTAACGAATCACCGGCACCCCTCGTCGATTCACCGTCACTCGTCCTGAGGAGCGGTCATGGAGCAACACAAGTAGTGCAGCGAGACTGCGGTAAGATTGCATCAGGTCCCTATGCTCTCGCCCGAAGGAAGGCATGCTGGCTGCGACCAGTGCTATTGGTCCGGAGGCCGGCATGAGGAGATAACCACTGTCAGGATTACGCGCCAGATCCAGAAAATGGTCAACGTAAAAACTTTGGGGAATCCCCTGATAGGCATCAACTTCCTCATCGAAGATACCACCTACAAAGATAGCGGGATGGAGATGCAGATTGCGCCCTACTTGCTTCCCTGGATCGGGAAGGCAGCTGTTCAACCAGAGTTGAGGCGAGTTGATTGCCCCCGCTGCTAGCACTACCGCTTTGCTACGAACTGTGAGTCGGCAAACTTCGCGTCTGCGCTTGTCCCCTGAATCATTGGATCGGTCAGTTTGTGTATCAGCCTGTCTAGGCAGCCTCATATCACCAGACAGAAATCGAGCGGTTGCTCCAACCACGCGACCATTTTCCACGTCAATAGTCTCGGTAAAGCAGTCAGTGTAAAGGCGAGTCCCTGCTGCTAGTGCCTGAGGAATGTAGCTGACCGCCATGCTCTGCTTCCCAATTCCCGGTTGGGAAGCGCGACACCCAAGTAGACATCCCGCCGAACAATCTGGGCAGGGACCGCGATTATGTCGCTGTATTACCCCACGCCAGTTCATGGCTTGACAGCCTTGCCGAATGATTCGGTTAAGCTTGTTGACCTGCTTTTCCCGAATCGGCTTCACCCCCAAGGCCACCTCCACTCGGTCAAGGGAGGGGCCCAGATCGCTCGGTGCCAGATCTCGAATCCCAAACTCGGTTTCCCATCTCTCCAAGATTGGGTCAGGGGTACGCACCGTATAGCACAGATTATGGACGGTAGAGCCACCTACGCCCCGTCCTTGGGAAATTAACACCGATCCATCGTGAGTGGTTCGCATGCCGCCCTCCCAAAACAGGCGCAGCAACATCTCCGGCATGTGTCGACTGAATGTCGTTGGATCGTGATTTTCGCCCGCCTCTAGCACGACCATCGAGAGTCCGGCTTGAGCAAGTTCCTTGGCAGCCACAGCCCCCCCCGCTCCCGATCCGATAACACAGACATCAACCGTTTCACGGAGATCTTGCCTCACGTCACGCCCCTGGATGGTCATCTTCCCTCCGCCCCCGGTTCGTCAGTTGAGGTTTGGTAGATGCCGGTAGCCGATTGGCTGTAGTAGCCGAGAAACGTTACATCCCGCAAGCCTCGAAAGAGCCGTCGTCGTAGCCCGAAACGACTTTCCGCCCACGACCGAATATAGGTTTCCGCATCACGCGGCGAGAGCCGGGTAAAAGGACGGAGGCTTCCGATGAAGAGAATCGGACCCCATTGAAATAGGTGAAGTGCCCGACGGAGTTGCACTTGCAAACTTAACGGTAGTCCGACAACAAAGGTATCGATAGTTATCACCGTAGGAGAGTGCGCTGGCATTGGAGCTTCATGCCCATAGGGTCGTTTCCACACATCGGGGAAATCTATCCCCGCCATGTGTTCGGTCAGAGCTGTCAGAATCTCGACTTCCGTAGGACTGAAGAATTTCAAGGCCATGCAATTTAGCTGCTGCGGGCATACTCGTGGCTTGTAGCACAAGCGGTCGTCAAAGCGGCGGGCAGCTGCACCTTAGATTACAACTCAAGAGAGCAACTTCCCAGATCTGGGAGTGCTGAACCTTTTACGCCTCATTAATCTTCAACATTCCTCCCATCTTCAATCCGTATCATACGCTTCCCGAGTTGCTGGACGAGTGAGAGATCATGGGTTGCAACCATTACCGTTGTCCCACGAAAGTTGAAGCTTTCAAACAGATGCATAATATCAAGCGACAGTTTCGGGTCCAAGTTCCCTGTCGGTTCGTCAGCGAGGAGGAGTACCGGATCGTTTGCCATCGCCCGAGCGATAGCTACGCGCTGCTGCTCTCCTCCCGAAATATCCTCTGGCAGTGCGTCTTTTCGATGGACTAGGCTCATCTGATGGAGCAGCTGATCAACCTGCTGCCGAATCTGAGATCGCTTCGCTCCCGTTACTTTCATAGCGAGCGCGATATTTTCTTGAACTGTTTTATTCGGCAGTAGCTTAAAGTCCTGAAAAATGACACCCATTCTTCGGCGTAGATAGGGAATTTGCGATCGAGAAATTTGGGAAAGGTTTTTCCCCGCAAGGATAATGTGCCCCGAGGTAGGGGCAAGCTCCCGATACAAGAGCCGGAGAATCGTTGTTTTCCCTGCCCCACTGGTGCCAACGAGGAAGGCAAACTCCCCTTCTTTGACGTGAAAGTTGATTTCGTGAAGGACTTCAATGTCCTCCTTATAACTCATTGAGACGTTGTAAACTTGGATCATTTGAGTCTGAAAAACCCTCTCAGCTGTTGAATGCGATTGACTTGAAGCTATCTCATTTCCGAGACCTCAGTCTTTCAAGGGCTCCGTGTAGCCGCATGCTTTATCATTGCATGCAAGGTAACGCCCCTTCATTTTCGTTGTCTTTTCGACGAGGAATGGGACTTGGCACTCTGGACATTCCCTGTTCACCGGTTTATCCCATGAGATGAAGTCACATTTTGGATAGTTGCTGCAACCATAAAAAACTTTCCCGCGTTTACTACGCAGCTCACCGATATAGCCGTCACATTCAGCTTCAGGGCAATCGACACCGATGTTGATAGACTTTGCGTTTTTGCACTCGGGATACGCCGTACACGCGAGGAATTTCCCACCGGCACGACTGGTTTTAATCACCATCGGACTGCCGCATTTATCGCAGGTTTCATCGGTAGGTTCCGTTTCAGGGAGGGGGGTGTCGTTTTCCGTTAAACGCTTGATGTTACGACACTCCGGATAATTTGAGCACCCCAGAAAACGACCATATTTCCCCCACTTGATAATCATTTTGGTGTTGCACTTTTCGCACACTTCATTAGACTCTTCTTCCATCTCTTTACGCGCTTCATACATCGCATCCGGTGCCGCTTCTAAGGCATGGTTAAAAGGTGTGTAAAACGCGCTCAGAACGCCTACCCAGTCTGATTTCCCTTCGGCAATCTCATCAAGCTGGTCTTCCATCTTTGCCGTAAACTGTGTGTCAAGGATATCGGGGAATCCCTTAATCAACAGTTGGTTGACCAGCTTGCCAATATCTGTCGGCTGAAAACGCCGCTCCGCCTTGACTACGTACTCCCGGTCTTGAATCGTCGAGATAATCGCTGCATACGTGCTCGGACGACCGATTCCCTTCTCCTCCAACGCCTTGACGAGGGTCGCTTCGGTATATCGAGGCGGTGGCTGCGTGTAGTGCTGTTTGGGTGTAAGTTTACGCAGGTCAAGCCGCTCGCCAATTTCTAGCATAGGTAGGATCGCATCAGTCCCATCATCTTTATTGGATTCTGTGTTACTATCGTCGCGCCCCTCCAGGTAGAGCCGCATGAACCCATCGAACTTGAGGATAGATCCAGTTGCACGGAATAGATACTCTTCCGCGGAAATGTCAATCGTCGTTACATCCAAAATAGCAGGGTTCATCTGACTGGCGACGAACCGTTTCCAAATCAGATCATACAGTCGATACTGGTCAGGGGAAAGATAGGTTTTCAGCGATTGAGGTGTCCGTTCCACTGAAGTTGGGCGAATCGCTTCGTGTGCATCCTGTGCTCCCCCCTTACTCCTGTAATGGACAGCCCTCTTCGGAAGGTAATCGGGCCCGTAAGTCTTCTGGATGTACCCCCGCGCTTCTCTGAGGGCTTCCTCTGAAACACGCGTTGAGTCGGTTCGCATGTAAGTAATCAAACCGACAGCACCCTCCACGCCGACGTTCAACCCTTCATAGAGTTGTTGGGCAACCGCCATCGTGCGTTTGGCAGTGAACCGAAGTTTGCGAGCCGCCTCCTGTTGTAGCGTGCTCGTGATGAATGATGGGACAGGCCGCTGTTTACGCTCCTGTCTCTTGATGTTTTTGACGATAAACGGCTTTGTCCCTGCATCTTCGACGATTGCTTTGGCACGGGCTTCATCAATTGGGAAACCGTAAGTACTGATACTTCCCTTTTCCGACCCAATCCGAAGCAGCTTCGCGTCAAACGGTGAAGAGTTTTTCCCCCTCAGGTTTGCGGTAATTGTCCAGTATTCTTGGGGGACAAAGGCTTCAATCTCCGCTTCCCGCTCACAGGTAAGTCGGACCGCGACGGATTGCACCCGTCCGGCACTTAACCCCGATTTAACATTGCGCCACAAAATCGGGCTGATTTGATAGCCAACCAACCGATCCAAAACACGCCGAGCCTGTTGGGAGTCCACAAGCCGTTGATCAATTTGACCGGGATTCTCCATCGCTGCTCGGATTGCACCTTCCGTAATCTCGTTGTAGATTACCCGGTAGATTGGTTTTTTCACGCTTTTTAGCGTTTCAGCAATATGCCAGCAGATTGCCTCGCCCTCTCGGTCCGGGTCGGCGGCGAGGTAGATTGCATCGGTCTTCTTTGCTGCTGCTTGAATCTCTTTGATTACTTTCGCTTTGCCCCGGATGGTGATATATTCCGGGGTAAATCCGTTTTGAATATCTACAGCCAATTTTTTTGCGGGTAAGTCCCGAATGTGCCCTACTGAAGAACGCACAATATAATTTCGGCCGAGGAATTTGTTGATTGTCTTCGCTTTCGCGGGAGACTCAACGACAACTAATGATTTAGGCATTATAAGTGCTCCAGATGATAATTTTCAGCAATAAAACGCAATAAGTTGTTCTTTTTTGAACTCTCCATGTATTAGGACAGTAACACGTAACGAGTCATGCATAAGGGATTATCTGCACGATCACCGTCATTTCGTAGACACCGTTTTTTACGCACCATTTTTTTGCGAGCGCGGGGAGCACAGAGAAATCAGCAACGACTTATTGCCAAATAAAATATATTGTGATATTACGCCATGTATAAAATATGAGTTTCTCAATTGATGTTGATGTGTACTCTAATCCGCAGCCATCCCCGGTTTCGCATCGGCGAGCAAAGGTTGAGGCTTCATCCACTGCGTAACGATGAGCGTGATAAACGCGATAGCTCCTCCGCTGAGAAAGATAACCTCGTAGCCGAGTTTCATCCATACCAACCCCCCGATTAATGGGGCAGCCACCGCCGCAATGTGGTTCATGGTAACACCCATCGCTAGCGTCGGTTTGAGGTCGCGTTTGGGCGTAATCTTGTTCACGTAAGTTGTCATCGCAATGCTACCGACAAACAGGAAGTTATCAACGCAGTAGAGAATATACAAATGATGCGGGTTTTTCAGCAACGCGTATCCAACAAATATAAAAATTAGACCGATGTAACTGGCACTCAACATAATGCGTTCGCCGAGTTTGTCCACAAGCCAGCCCATCAATGGTGAAAAGAGTAATACGATGAGTTGGTTGATTAGGATGAGCGTGATAATTATATCCCGATCGGTGCGATACACTTTCACAAGGGCGAAAATCGCAAAGGTGATAAAAATTTGTCTGCGGCAGCCTTGTAGGAAGGATAGCAGATAGTAGAGCCAGTAGCGTTTTCTCAGCACAAAACGATTTTCGCGCTCAGTCTGCAACTGACGTGAGGCGAACATCAACACAACGCCGCCGATGGCAACCGCTACACCCCCAATCTGGAACAGCCCGCTAAATTCTAACACATCCACAGCCAGCTTGCACAAAATAATTGCGGCTAACATCGAAAGACTCTGGACGCTCCTCAAGCTACCCAGCCACTTTCCTTTCTCCTCTCCTTCCGAATAGAAGAGTGCCATTGTCCCTTGCAGCGGCAGCCATGCGTGAAACCCGATACTCCACACAAATGAGTAGATAAGGACCGATAAAAAACTGTTTGCTTGCGAGTATAACGCTAAACCAAATCCCATCACGATGAGCGAAATTCCACCAAGCAGCGGCGGTGCCAAAAAGATTGTAACCGCGATAAAGAGCGCGTTAAGAAAGCCGGGGACTTCGCGCAATGCTTCCATGTAACCCAACTCATGGGCTTCAATGCCGATTCGATCAACGATAAAATTATGGAAAAGCGAAAATTGAACTCCAAAAAAGATGCCAGATCCGAAGACCGCTAGTGCCAATAACCGAAAATTACGATTCCAAGAGAGCCAAGGTAGCATAGATTCCCTTCTCTAAACTGTTGATAATCGCCCGGATTTCGTCTGCCGCATAACCCTGATGAATTTACGAAAGTAGCACCCATTGCTCATCAGAAAACGCTGATTAGACAGATAATTCGTGGGACGACCCTTCATCTTGAGGGATACGGATATTGTCAACAAGCTCTTGGACTTCAGGCGGTGGCACCGGCGTGGCTAAAGAGATGGGAATTGACACTAAGAAGTTGAGGACCATACCAAGCGTCCCGATGCCTTCGGGGGATATGCCGAACAACCAGTGCGCGGGTGCATTCAGGTCAGGACGAATGAATTTGAAGAAAATGATATAGCCTGCCGTGAAGGTGATGCCAACAATCATGCCACTGATTGCGCCGATGTTGTTCATCCGTTTCCAAAAAATCCCCATAATGATTGCCGGGAAGAATGAGGCAGCAGCCAAGCCAAATGCGAATGCAACTACCTGTCCAACGAAGCCCGGTGGATTGATACCAAAATAACCCGCAATGCAAACAGCAACACTCGCCGCGATGCGTGCGGCGATTAACTCGCTTTTCTCGCTAATCCCTTGAACAAGTTCCCGCTTCAATAGGTCGTGGGCGATCGAAGTTGAAATCACTAGCAACAGTCCTGCTGCTGTCGAGAGCGCAGCTGCCAGTCCACCCGCGGCAACCAGCCCCACAACCCAGTTTGGCAGCTTGGCGATTTCAGGGTTGGCAAGCACCATGATGTCACGGTCAATGGTCAGTTCATTCTCAATCTCCGAGTGTGCTCCTCGATACTGGATGCTACCATTCCCGTTTTTATCATCAAATTTAATCAGGCCCGTTGCTTCCCAGTTTTTGAACCAGTCCGGAACTTCCGTGTATTTTGTATCTGAAACCGTATTCAAAAGATTCGTTCGAGCGAAAGCTGCCACCGCAGGAGCAGTGGTATAAAGAATGGCGATAAATAACAACGCCCAGCCCGCAGAACTCCGTGCCGCAGAAACCTTCGGGACGGTGTAGAAGCGGACAATGACATGCGGGAGCCCAGCCGTGCCGACCATCAGTGCTGCTGTGATAAAGAAGACATCAATCGTCGCTTTGCGTCCATCGGTGTATGCGTCGAAGCCGAGCTCTTGGCTCAACCCATTGAGTTTGTCGAGTAAAAATTCCCCCGAACCGTCCGCCAACACCCCACCAAAACCGAGCTGCGGGATAATATTGCCTGTCATCAACAGGGAAATAAAGATTGCTGGCACCAGATAGGCGAAAATCAGGACACAATATTGTGCAACCTGCGTATAGGTGATCCCCTTCATACCACCTAGCACCGCGTAAAAGAACACAATGCCCATCCCAATCAGCACACCCAGGGTGATGTCAACGTTCAGGAATCTTGAAAAGACGATGCCGACCCCGCGCATCTGTCCTGCGACATACGTGAAGGATACAAAAATTGCACAGATGACCGCGACGATACGGGCTGTCCGTGAGTAGTAACGGTCGCCGACAAAATCAGGGACGGTGTACTTGCCGAACTTCCGCAGATACGGTGCTAACAGTAACGCCAGCAATACATAGCCGCCCGTCCAGCCCATGAGATAGACGGAGCCATCGCGTCCCATGAACGAAATGAGGCCCGCCATCGAAATAAACGATGCGGCACTCATCCAATCGGCTGCAGTTGCCATGCCGTTGACAACCGAGGGCACACCCCTCCCTGCAATATAAAACTCTCCAGTTGAACTTGCCCTTGACCAGATTGCCACGCCAATATAAAGTGTGAAGGATAAGCCAACCATTACAAATGTCCACGCCTGCACGCTCATTCCGCCTCCTCCTTTTCGGCCGCGCTGTGCTGCTTATCGAGGCGATTCATCAGGTAGACATAGATGAAAATCAGCACGACAAAGACATAAATTGACCCTTGTTGCGCGAACCAGAAACCGAGACGAAAACCGCCGATTTTAATTTTGTCGAGATAGTTGACAAACAGGATGGCACAACCGTAAGAGACGATGAACCATGCGACTAACAAGGCACTCAGATATTGCAGATTCTTCTTCCAATAGGCACGGTTTTTATCGTTTCCTATCATATTGTTCCTCCCCCATTTTGGGTTTTCGCGATAGGCATCGAGATAACTTGCTCTAACATTGGCGCAGAAGTTTAGCAAAAAGGAGCACCTTTGTCAAACCAAAAAGGTGATTTCATCGGCATCCGATGGATCAGCCCTACTTCAGTATCAGCATCCGTCGCGTCGCTGTGAACTCTCCTGCGGTCAGCGTGTAAAAATAGAGACCACTGGCGACAGACTCACCCAACTGATTCCGTCCGTCCCAATAGGCTGCACGGCTGCGATTCTGATACATACCCGCCGCTCGATGCCCCACCGCCAAACGCCGAACTACTCCCCCGTTCATATCATAAATCGTCAGCGTTACCTCTGCCGACTCTGCTAACTGATACGGTATCCACGTCTCCGGGTTAAACGGATTCGGATAGTTTGCCAACAACGCAGTCTCTTCAGGAATCATTGAGGCTAACAGTTTTTGGAGATTCTCTATACCCTCTTTGAAGGCAAGCGAACCGTCATCTGCCACCCGCGCCTGCACTATCCACTCCTCTATCAGCGCAGCATCTACCATGCTCTCTCTCCCCACAGGATCTACTATCCCTTCTCTCCTCGCAGCGTCTAACATCCTCTCTCCCCCCGCCCCGATAGATCGGGATGAAGACACCCCGACAGATCGGGATGAAGACACCTGCGGGGGGATTAAGGGGGGTGCAGCAGACGCTGTAGTCTTCCCAATTCCCTGTGACACGAGGATGAGGTCAAGGATACTGACCACACCATCGCCGTTAGCATCCACCGGCGAGTTAGCAGGCACCCTTTTCCCCAACTGCTGAGCGACAAGCACCAGATCCACAACGCTGACCACGCCATCTCGATTCACGTCCCCGGTCGCCAGTTGCCCCTCCACAGCGATGCGGATTTTATGCGGTCCGGCGGGGATACTATCGCCGGTGACGGAGGCGAACTGAAAGTTCTGCAGCATCAACTCTGTTTCACCGCCCGATTTCGCCTTGAATCTTACCTGAAGTAGGGTGCCGGTGCCGCTCACACCGCTGCTAGAAAGCCGCACCGCGCTGAGTCCTGTGATTTTACCCGCTGCGTTATCAATGCTGCCCCCTTGAAAGAAGGTCGTGCCGCTGTCCGCCTTCAGGAAATCGCCTTCGGTCACGTTGATAGCTTCGAGGGCGGCAGGGGCAAACTCAATATCAAACTGCCACCCTGCCAAGTCGAAGATATTTTCTGCGCGGATATCAAGGGTGAAGGTATCGCCCGTATGAATTGAGCTGTTGGAAAAGGCGTAGCCGACACTGGGGTTGGAGATTGTATATTCGGTGCCGGGTTCAAATCCAAAAAAGCCGTTACCCAAGGTGTGAACCGCGACTAACAGAACATTGCTTCCCTGCTGTAGCGTGACCGGGAAAAAATCACTGTAATCGCTGCTACCCCTCCCACCGAGATTTTCGTAAATTAAAGTTCCATTGAGCCAAGCCCTTACCCCGCGATCGCCGCCGACGTACATCGTTGTGTCCTGTTCCTGTGGCGAATAGAGGGATACCGTGCCGTAAATGGCTCCGTTAGGAATGGTGCGTTTCAGCATATCCTCAATGTTATTCCCCCCCGCAGGCGGGAGTCTGTGGGATGTCCACACGCTATCCCCGACCGATTTTCCCACTGTTGCCCCGTGGGTGGCAATCTCCGTCTCTTTCACTGTGCCCCCACTCGCCTCTGATAGTAAATCGGTGTCATTCAGACGCTCGCCCACTGTGTCTGGCAACACAACCCATAGCCACGGACCCTCTATCTTTGGCCCCCCTTTTGGGAATACCGGGTTCTCGTGCCACAAGAACGTTATATTCTCGCGTAACCTCGCCAAGGGTGAAATGTCCGATATATCGTTGTCTGCAACACTTAGCCATGTCAAATTGGTCAAACCCGCAAGCGGCGATACGCCCGATATATCGTTGTGTTCAAGATTTAGCCATGTCAAGTTGGTTAACCCCGCAAGCGGCGATACGCCCGATATATTGTTCCTTTCAAGATTCATACGGGTCAACCCGGTTAATCCCGTAAGGGGGGATATATCCGATATGTTTTGGCCGGCAAGATACAGTTCCTCCAAACCTGTTAAGCCCACCAAGGGTGTAAGATCTGATATATTTCCGTTGCAAAAATCTATCGCCTCCAGTTTTGTTAATCCTGCTAGAGGTGATAAATCGGATATAGGATTGTCCCACTGGCGCACGTCTCTCAGGTTGATTAACCCTGCCAAAGGCGAGAGGTCGGATATGCCGCGACCGCTAAAACGTAACCACTCTAGATTAATCAGTCCTGCAAGCGGCGACAGATCAGATACGTTGGTTCTATTTATACCTAACCCCTTCAGATTGATTAATCCTGCAAGGGGCGACAGGTCAGATATCAGAGTTTCGTCCAACTCTAGGTGAGTGAGATTTGTTAAGCCTCTCACAGGTGATATATCGGATACCAGAGTGTGATCAATCTCAAGGTAGGTGAGATTTGTTAAGTTCCTCACGGGCGATATATCAGATACGTTACTGTGATCAACCTCAAGGCGAGTGAGATTTGTTAAGCTTCTCACAGGTGATATATCGGATAAGAGGTTCTCGTGAAGCCAGAGCTCACCCAGGTTGACTAGGCCTGCTAGCGGTGAAAGGTCGGAAACCTCATTATCGTCAAGTCGTAAAAATCTCAGATTGGTCGCAACCTGAAGTCCTGTCAAATCACGGATGCCCTTGTTCAGTGCCTCAAGTCTTCCCAATCTTCCCATCTCCTCCACAGTAATCGGGGCGTTGGGCCCTTTGCCAAGTGCCTCCGCAATCGCAGCGCGCAGGTTCGGGTCAGGGATATGAACAACCGCACTCGGTGTCTGTTCCGGCGGTGTTATGACTGTTGGAGGGGTGAACTGCTCCGGGAAATCCAACGCAAAAATCACATCCCGAAACCTTGATGTCCACGCGTCCCGTTTCATACTCCCGTTCTCACCCTCTAACACCAGCAAGCCTGCGTTCTGTAGTCCTATATTCTCACGTATCTTCTCTTGGAAGGCTGCGGTCTCCAACCCAACCACCGCAGCGGCATAAGCCGCGTCTACCGATCCCTCAAACGCTTCATGAAATCGTGAAATCGGTTCAATATCACCAAACGCCCCTCCCGTCGCTGCCAGTGCCGCCTTGTATCTATCCGTGTCTGCTTGAACAAGTGCGTCCATCGCTGACTGTTCAACGTATAGACGTAGGGCTTGGGCTTTGTCATACGCTGGCGTGGCATTGCTCTCTATCACGGAACGCACCTGATCCTCAAACGTCTTCATCCCATCCGTGTGGCACCCCAAACAGGACAACCCATTCCGCACCGTCGGATCGCTCGCAGCGGGGTTGGAAACGATGTTTATCGGTGCGTCATCTAAACGAAAACCGGACGCATTGGCAAGATAGTATCCCTGTAACCCATTGGGTAGATTAAAGATAACCTCTCCACCATCATGGGTAAATGAGAGGGGATAGGTGAAGATGTTCTGTGTGCCAACACTCCCCGCGAAGTCGTAACTCTTCCAATACGCGCCATATCGGGAGGTGTGTCGTTCTATCACCCGGTTGTGATTGGAGACACCGGAATCGTTGGTGCCTGCCCGCCAGACACGCACCCCCGGCGCATTGCGTAGATTGCGGACCACATCCACTTCCAATCGGGTCTCTAGCTCCCTATCCGTTAAGGGCAGAGAGAGCAGCTCGTGGTATAGTGGGGGTAAAGATGCCGTTGCCAGAAACCAGTCGATATGAACCGATGGCACATCGCAGTTCATCTCCGTCTGCAACCGCCCCAACTGTTCCCGCAGCGCGGTCTGTGTTGCCGCATTAAACGCAATGTGATAGGGATACTCCTTTTCAATCTGCGTCCAACCGTCATTGACATCCCACTCGTAGTGTCTCAGGTCGATGTAGAAGATTGTCCCCTGTGGGTCAATAGGCTGTGGGTTGGTAACTGTCACCCCCCATGAGAGGCTGTTGACCAGCTTGTAGAGTCCTTTACGGTATTCTTGGAGCCTCCTCGGTGTCTCCCCTGCGTTGTAGAGGTGTGTCATTGTGAAGTAACGGGCAAACGCACGGTCAAAAGCTGAAAGTGACATCAGGTGGGTCTCGATGGTATTGAGGATTTCACTGGGGGAGATGAAGTCACCATCGGTTGTAGAGGTGACCGCCCAATCGGGTGCGCCGGCTAAAATCCAGTTTCGGATGGTGTCAACTGCTTGAGGGGACAGCTGCGGTTGTGCGAGCGGCATCCGTTTGGCTAGGTCAGTGGTTAGGAGTCGGTTATACAGTTCGGAGGCATCGGGGTTTCCCGGGACAACGCTCCCCTCTCCGATGAGTGCGTTGTGTTCAATTAAGAGGGTCTCCCGATAGGCACCGTCGGGGCCGTGGCAGATGAGGCAGCGTTGTTCAAAGATAGCATAAGCATCTTGCGCGATTTGGGCGGATACATTTTGAGAACCGATGATGAACATTAGGACAATGAGTGTGATGCGATATTGAGCCCTAATCAAATAGGGTATGACATGACAATTAAACACAGAGCGTTTCTCCTTATAGATAGTTTCGTTGATCGATTCTAAAATCTTTGCCTCGGTATTAGCAGATTGCTTTCTCTATTTTTAACCTACTACTAGCCACTTGCGTTTGAATATGCAGATCACGCATCACGTTGATAAAATGGTAGCAGCCGAACCGTCGCGTTTACTCGACCGTCTGCCGTTTCGACTTCCACTTGACTGCCTTCATCGGTAAACGCGATTCGGACATACCCCATCCCAATCGTCTTTCCAAACGTGGGTGAAACAATCACACTGGTCAGCCAACCGACATCTTTATCCCCATCAAAGAGGCGGTCGCCTTTCTGGGGTGGAGTATCGCTCGTGATTTCAAACCCGCGTAGCAGGCGGTTCGGGTGGCCTCGATACTTCATGCGAGCGACAATTTCCTGACCGATATAGCAGCCTTTCTCGAAATTGATTGCCTGTTCCAACTCCGCCTCCAGCGGCAGGATCGAATCGTCCAATTCTGCCCCGTATCGAGGGATACCTGCCTCAATTCGGAGAGAGTTCAAGGCGGTTAAGCCCACAGGCTGCGCGCTAAATGTTCGTCCCTTCATCAAGGTCGTATCCCACAGCCACTCCATCGATTCAGATTCGGTATAGAGATTGTAGCCAACCTCGCCGGTTTCGTTGGCACAGATACAGATAATGCGTCGTCCGTCAATTTCATGGGCAACACTGTGGTGCTCCGGGAGCTGCTCGACATCGAATCCATAGGCATCCCGAAGCAATTCAGGGGCGTTTGGCCCATGGACACCAACAACCCCGGTGCGCTCCATGATCACTTCGATGGTCACATCGTCAGCAATCAGGTATTTGTCTAGTTCCTGATAAAGGATTGATGTCGTTTCGGCGTTGGTATCAATACCTATGGAATCCTCGAAAGCGTATACTTTCAGATCGGCGATGATTTTCCCACGGTTGGTCAAAATGGTTGCGTAGTTCCCTGCTCCCACTGCAAGCCCTTCGACATCGTTAGAGATAATGCGGTGGAGATATGCTGCACGGTCGTTCCCGGTAAGATGGAGCCTCCCCCGATGCGAGAGATCTATAACGCCGACCCCCTGTCTCACTGCACAGTGTTCTTGGTGGGGGTCAGTAAAATGCCCAACAAGTTCCCAATCCTCGTCGTTTTTCGTAAACGCTGCCCCAAGTGTATGATGGGTTTCATAGAGTGGTGTTCTTTTCATCGTTTGAATCTCCCTTTTGCTAGTTACGTGCCGCTCGCACCTGCTTAATGAACCGTATTGCATTACCGGAGAAATGATCCTCAATCTCGTCGGGTGTCAAGCCGAGCATATCTGCGACCTGCCGTTCTTGGCGTAACTGCTCATAAATCACAAACGTCGGGGTCGGATCACAGTGTGGCAGATCTGGGAAACCGCCATAATACTCCCACGCCCGACCATAAGTGATGTATTTGCCCCGTGCACACCCCGCCACGATATTGTCCGATCCAAACATAACCCGTCTACGGTCTTCATGTTTCATCAACAAGAAGTGGGAATAGATGTCGTTCACCGCTGAAGTGTCATACCAGATATTTGGCATCGCTTTGAGGAGGTGAATTGCCTCCTCCATCATAAACGCGTTGAAGGCGCGAGCACAGTGCGCGAGAATCCATTGGGCTCTCGGATATCGTTTCGTGTAATATTGCAGATCTTTTATGTTTTCGGGGTCAGCCGGACCGGTTTTCTTGGACAGGTGCATGGTAATCGCCAGTCCCTTGTCGTGTGCCACCTCAATAAAAGCTTCGGGCAGGAAATCCCGGATGCGAGCATTCGCCGGATCCGGTGCAAACGTGCGATACGGTTTTAGCCCGAAGAAATCGTGTTTTTTGACTTGGGCTGCGACATAGTCCGATGTCATATCTGGCGTGACTATCATGTTCACTTCCGATTGCGGATCCGCCGCCATCTGCGCCGCCATCCAGTCGTTGTGCCCTTCCGCATCCATGCCCGGCATCGGGGTCCCCAAAACAAGGTAGTGCATCTCTCGCCCTGGATACAGTTTTGCCGCCCACGCCAGATGGTCCTGATAATCAATCTCCCAACGGAGTCCGGTGGGTGGATCTGTGAGCGTCCCTTTGTGCGCCTCCGACCAGATGTGGGTGTGCATGTCATAGACCACGGAAGGCACAAAATCCTCCAGCTCTCTTTCCCAGATGTCACGGTCAAAATCTCTGTAATCAATCGTTCCCATTAGGTTTCACCTTTCGTATCCAGCCGTCCCCCCACCCAAAGCACCGCGTTTGCGAGCAGGTGTAGAAACATCTCAACCTCAAAGTCTCTCTGATGTCCGAGTGAGGTGTAGAAGACGCGTCCACCGCAATGGAGGCGTGTCCATGCTATCGGCTCCGCGTGTTCTTCCGTTTTCCCCGTCAATAGGAGTGTCGTATCGGCAGCGAGGGAGGGATTTTTATACAAGCTTCCATAGGAGTCGAAGTTAGAGATGCCATGCAAAACAGGATGGTCTTTTGCACCGGGATTGATTTCAGCGTGTGCGATGGCACCGCTACCATAATGCCCCTGGTAGTCCCCACCGAGAACTTCTCTATCGAAGCCGAGCCAATTCTGATAAGCGTGACTCGCTGTTCTGACCCCCACGATGGGTTTACCTTCGGCACAATACGCTTTGAAATGATCGAGTGCTTTACCTGTGGTATTCAACCGTCGTGTGAAGACTAACAGCACATCCGTTTCTCGCAACGGTTCAAGGGATTGATTATCGTCTTCACTTTGATAAATAATCTGTGTTACTCGGACAGGATGGTTTTTCTCTATATACTCATGGAAAACGGCAAGGGATGCTTCTGAGTCGTATTCAAAAGAGCCGGAGAGCATACAGAGCTTTAACCGATTATTGGGCATCTTCGCTCCTTCTGTGCAGGAAGAGAAAGCTGTATGAATGCGGATTTTTGTCGTCCGATTGGCAGTCAACCCGTTTGACCTCTTGCCAGTCAGTCAGATTAAATGCTGGGAAATAAACGTCACCTTCAAAACAGCCGTGGACGTATGTCAGATAGAGACGATTGGCACGCGACAAAAACAGTTCGTAAATTGAGGCACCGCCGATTATCATGATTTCTTTGCAGCCGCTAGCGGTATCCAACGCGTCTTTGATGGAATGCGTCACGGTGCAGCCTTCCGCCCGGTAATTGAGGTTATGTGTCAGTATGATATTGGTCCGCTTCGGCAACGGCTTGCCGATGGATTCAAAAGTCTTACGTCCCATCAAAACAGGCTTGCCCAACGTATTTCGACGGAAGTGTTTCATATCGGCGGGTAGTTTCCAAGGCAACCGCTTGCCCTGACCAATCAGGCGATTTTTATCCATACCCGCAATGATGGAGATAATCATCTATACACCCCTATACAACCATCGGTGCTTTAATAGTGCCATGATGTTTGTAGTTGCACAGCTTGATATCCTGCCTCTTGAAGTCGTCAATTAATTTTATCTTCGGGTTCAAGTAAAGTTCAGGCAGTTCAAGCGGTTCCCGTTGCAACTGTGTTTCCACCTGCTCGAAATGGAGGTGGTAGATATGTGCATCGCCTAAGGTGTGGATAAACTCGCTCGGCACTAAATCTGTCACCTGAGCGACCATGTGCAGTAGCAAAGCGTATGAAGCGATATTGAACGGCACGCCAAGAACCATATCACAACTTCGCTGGTACAACTGAAGCGATAGTTTCCCGTCCGCCACAAAAAATTGAAAAAGCGTGGGACACGGCTCAAGTGCCATCTGATCAGACTCACCCGGGTTCCACGCTGTTACGACATGGCGACGGCTGTAGGGTTGCGTTTGAATGCCTTCAATGGCCTCGGCAAGCTGGTCTACGGTTTGCCCGTTGGGTGCCTGCCACGCCCGCCACTGCACGCCGTAAATTCGCCCGAGATCGCCTTCAAACCGCGCCCTTGGTTTCCAGTAGTCCGCAGCTGCATTCGCGTCCCAGACATGACACCCCAATTTCTGAAAATCTTTGACATCGGAGTAAGCTCTCAAAAAGCCGAGAAGCTCAGCTTTCATAACCCTGAACGCCAGCTTTTTGGTCGTGACAGCCGGGAAACCATCTGCCATGTCATAACGCATCTGCATACCGAACAGCGCGCGGGTGAGACCGTTACGCCCGCCGCGATCTACACCCGTTTCCATAATCTGTCTCAACGCATCTAAATATTGCTTCATCGTCAATATTGCTTCATCGCCTCACCCTTCCAATGCAACAGGGTTTCAAAGCATCAATTCTTATGGTCCGTGCTGCCAAACCCCCCGCGCGGCTCCGATCGCATTTCGGACACCTCTGACCATTCGGGGGTATCCACTCGCACAAAAACGCCTTGTGCAATCCTATCGCCACGCTCGACCGTAACGGGTTGGTCGGTAAAATTATAGACCTGGATCTGGATCTCGTCGCCTTCGCCGCAGTAGTCCGGATCAATAATTCCAACGCCATGCGGGATCAGCAGCCCCCGTTTGCGAGGCGTGCTGCTGCGCAAAGTTACCATTAACATATATCCCGAAGGCGTTTTAACGATAACGTTTGCAGGAATCAACGCCACGGTCTGAGGCGCAACCATCACCGATTCACGGCATAGTAGATCAAAACCGACGGAACCACTCGTTTCATACCTCGGTAGTGGTAAATCTTTATCAAGGCGTTTGATTTTGACTTTCATAGGTATGCAAATCCGTAATGAAGCCATTTATCAGGAAGCAAGTCAGCTGCTAAATCAGGGCAAGGTTTATGCCGCCCTTACTCCTCTCCCTTATCATGCCGATATAGTTGCAGATTGACCCCATCAAGTCCGTCAAAGAAGGCAAGGGTCATTCCTTCAAGCGGCTGGAAAGGCTCCTTTTTGACAGTAACGCCTTTTTCGCGCAGTGCTTCTGTGCTCGCCTCAACATCGTCAGCCTTAAAAGAGATGTGATGTACACCGGGACGGTCTAGCCCCCAGACCTCCTCAAATGCAGCGGCGGGGATGAGCTCTAGGTTCACATTACCCGCGTCCAAAAAAATCGCCTCACCAAGTTCACCGAGATCTAGGCGGTCTATAACTTTAAGACCGAGTTTATTGACATACAGGTCTTCCGCTTTTTCCATGTCGCTCATCAATAACGCAATTTTCCAAATTTTCATATCCATCTTGTTATCCTCCTCCCCGACTTGTGGGTTTATAGGTGTATTTGCACTGAGTATCAGAACAGAAAGAACAGCAATCAGAATCGCCAACCGCGTCACCTTCTTCATGTTTGTCGCCTCCTTAGCCAATGACAGCATTTATGGCACAGGAATTCCCGCGACCTTACACTGGACACGATAAACCGAAGTGCTCGCCGTGATAAAGAGTGTGCTCCAGTCGTCGCCGCCCCAAGCGAGATTCGCACTTCGTTCAGGGATTTGGATGACCCCAAGATGCTGCCCGGAGGTATCGAAAATCCAAATACCGTCTGGACCAGTGACATAGACATTGCCGCGCCCGTCAACTTTCATACCATCTGGTGCCGCGCCTTCGCCTTCTTCCTCGGCAAAAACCCGCCCGTTTGCAATTGTGCCATCTGACTGGACATCAAACACACGGATGTGCATACGTTCAGTATCGTTAATATAAAGGATTGACTCGTCCGGTGAAAAGCAAAGACCATTTGGGCGATCAAAATCATCAATCAATAGGGTCAGCGTCTGACCGTCGGGCGAAAGTCGATAGACCCCTTGAAAGTCGAGGTCTTGCTCCCCTTCAATACCATAATCAGCTGTTAAACCGTAGGGCGGATCGGAAAAATAGATGCTTCCATCCGATTTCACAACCACATCATTCGGACTGTTCAACCGCTTGCCCTCATAATGTGATGCAATCGTGATAACGGTCCCATTAGCTTCGGTCCGTGAAACTCGGCGATTGGCATGTTCACACGCCACCAGCCTGCCCTGCTTATCATAGGTTAAACCGTTGGACTTCCCCGAAGGGACACGGAAGTTTGTGATACCTGACTCTGGGGTCCATTTTTTCATCTGATTTGCAGGAATGTCGCTGAACAACAGAAACTCCCCTTCAGCATTCCAGATAGGTCCCTCTGTGAACTCGCAGCCGGTTCCAAGTTGTTCCAGTTGCGCGTCGGGGTCAATCAGGTCTAATAATTTTGGGGATCGAACATCAAGACTCATATACGCCTCCTTTGTCTTTCGTATGCTAACAGATATTCTGCTTGCCACAGCATCACAGCGGATGTAAAATGTGATGTGTAAAACGTGAAAGTTTGAGGTTATCATACCAAATACACGTGCGATAAAGTAGCATACCCCCAATAATAATACAAGCAAAAAATCGGATACATTGACAACGAAGGTCGTTTTAGATAGGCATGAATCGGGGGAGACGCTCGGTTTTCGTTTCTACAAAAGCTGCACTTCAATAATAACGGCAAAATCGTAGCAGGTTGTTGCGGTTTTGCAAGGAGACAAAAAATGTGATCGACAGGAAAACAAATCATTGACAACGATAGCAGATAGATAGTATAATTTTCCTATTGGATATGCAAACTGATGGTGATTTCAAGTCGGGGGTGTAAAAGAAAAAAGAGATGAGGTAGGATGGCGTGCCTGGGGCGACTCGAACGCCCAACCTTCAGCTCCGGAGGCTGACGCTCTATCCAGTTGAGCTACAGGCACACTGTGAATTGTAATAATAATGCAATGTATCATCAATTGTCAAGCAAATTCTGGTGATGCCAATTTCTCGCTATTTCTCGTGTGCGGGGAACTTTTACAACGGTACGAGTGTGTAATAAGAGAGATGCCCCAACTTCCTAAGAAGGCAGTTAATGTCAGCTACCCTGTCCTATTAGAAGGTTTCCAAGTTAAGTCGGTGACGGACCCTGTCTGCCTTCCGTGCGAAACCTCAGACCTTCCTACCTGTAACGGTTAGGTTAGCAGGAGGAAGCGAAACGACCGTTTCTAATGGCTTCGAGCTACAAAATTTATTACATCACCAATCTACCCCAAAAGTGTAAGGTAGATTAAAAAAATTAAAGGAGGGCAGTTTCCGCCCCACCTTAAAAGATGGGGTTCCACTGCGAAGATTCGATGAGACATCCTTTCCAAAAAGTGTCGATTGTAGCGGCTCTTGTTTTATTCGCATTCAGCATCGGTTCTGACGTTTTTTCAAAAGGCTACAGATCCAGTGGCAGAAGCTACGGTAGCAGAAGTTCTAGCAGGAGCTACAGCGGATCAGCTTCAAGATCATATCGAAGTAGCACCTCTTCATCGTCGAGGTCTTACGGGAGTTCGACACGCGCCAGTTCCCGAACGGCCAGGCAAAGCAGCAGCAGAAGCTACGGCAAGAGTGCCGTTGGTTCATCGCGAGCGAGTGCAGCACGGGCGAGTGCAGCACGAGCGAGTGCGGCACGATCAAGTAACACTGCACGCTCAAGCAGCGCAGTACGGCAAAAACAGAGCGCGACGAGCAGTGCAAAGACCAGCTCCGCTGTCTCCACGAAAAACATGACCGGCAGCCAAAAGCGATCGCTGAAATCCCAACAGCGCAAGGAGACCCGAAACCTCAAGGCGGAAAATCGGAACCTCAAACGTCAAGTTAGACGGGCAGAGCGAGACACCGCCCGCGCCCGCCGCCAAGCACGTGAGGCGCAGTCCCCAATTAACGCTAACAATTTCGGTGCCTATTATCCAGTGATGGGCTACTCCATGTACAGCCTGACTGCGAGTATGGTATTTGCAAATATGATTTCGGGGATTTACTTCCATGATTACTATAACCACCGGCTCCACCACAGTTGGCTATGGCATCATCACCATCCGAATTACGATAGATCGCATTGGTCCCGTGAAAAACAGATGGAATACGAACGGTGGCGAGCCTACTATGACAGTCAAAACATCAAGCCAGATTCGCGCTATGTCGATCCCGGGACAAATCGAGATGAGGACTATATCCAGTCGCATGTCGAGAAGAACGCAGACAAATTTTATGGTGCAAATGCCGAAGAAACGGTGACGGTTGAAGAACTCCCAGACGAAGCTGCACTGAGTAACATTGTTTTGGCTGGCGGCGGTCAAACGGCATCAACATCAACGACGCAAGCACAACGTCAAAAGATTCAAACACAACCTCAAAAGATTGTTGTTCAGAAAAAGACCTCTGGGGGGACTTGGTTCTTCCTTGTTTTCGGCAGCGTTTTGATTGTTGGCATCGTCGTTTTGATAATGTATAATAAAGGCTACTTCTAAATCGGTATGGAGTGCTGTGTGGGACCCCCGATGCTGTCCAGAAACCAATAGATCACAACGCATAAACTAAATCTTCGGATCGCTCGTTATGTAAGTAGAGGTAAAGGCAATGGAACTATTTCGCCGCAAATCAAGAGATGACCAACCGCAGCGGCACGAATTGTTGGATATTCCGCTTGGAAGCATGATTGAGCTTTCTGATCCGATTACGTTTGAAATGAGCGAAGCAGCTTCCCGCACGTTTGAGGTGACGGAGCGGAAGAAGTATGAAAGCAACAGTTTGCTACGCTATATGTATCGGCTTGAGGACGATGATGAAGTTGTGGTTTTGGGGGTGGATCGGATTGGAAGCACGAACGAGTATGAAATCTCTCGGTGGATTATCGACGGTGAGGATGAGTTAGATGAGGCTCTTCCGGATACGATTACGCTTCACTACCCCGACCTTGATGACGAAGATGTTGAATACGTTCGTCAGGAGATTGTCCCGACGCAGCTGACCGTTGTAGATGTTCAAGAAATGGAGACGTTCGATGCGGAGCTGCACGAATACACGAACGAAGATGAAGAGATGATGTCGGTCGAATTGGTCGGGAATTGGTTGACCTTCTACGTCGGCGACTCAATCTCCTTATTGGATGTCAACATCTACCCCGCTGAGGATGATGATGAAGAATATATGCAGTTACCCTAGCTTCCGAAGGTTGGACCCTTTCGGGAGCTGGGGATAATAAACAGTAATTGTTCTCATGGCACAAGCGTATGATTGCATGGGAGAGGGCGATTCAATGAAATTCAAAAACCTTTGCGCGCTTTTTTTACTCTCAATAGCCTCAGTTTACTTCATTTGTCCGATACAATGTGCAGCGATCCGAGAAACAAGTGAAAGTGCGACATCCGATCAGATTTCGATTCATCAACAGCATCTGACTGGCACACAAACCACCGATGAAACGAACCAGTCTACTTGTTGTCAGCCTGAAAATCAACCACCCTCTTCCCATGAACACCAAGGAGATGAAGGAGGGCATTGTTGCTTCAGTCGGTGGGAATCGCTTGGAGCGAGCGAACCTCAACTTGTCTCGCAAATACAAAGAGACAAATTCTCATTTGTCCTCCTAATCCCCGCAACTCCTAAAATTTCTTCCGGCTCCGTTCCTTTCACTACTTATCTTTATTTCCCCTACACCCCCTACACAGATCCACCCACCCTGCAGTTTTCTCCTCGGGCACCTCCGTTTCTGCTCGCCTAATTTTCCCATATACGCTTTTCCCAACTTTGACAAGTCATACTTGGTTGGTGTCTCCGCGTGTCCATGCCGCAACGCCGCCATCCTATCTTTGATCATTGTTCATTCAAAACGGAGGTTATTCTCATGTTATCCAGAGTTTCCAATCAACAAATTCTACCCATACTCATTACGCTGTTCTTACTCCTAGCTATCGGCTGCGGTAGCAAAACCGTTGATCTCACCACCTCACAAGACCATCCGGCAAATCCCAGCGCCCAACAGGGGATATCTGCCGATCTCCACAATATGCCGACAGCAGAGATGCACGAAGGGGCTGGCGGTCATAGCAGTGCGGAACTCTCACCCGATGGCACGGAAGCATTGGGGACGATGCTCGATGCCTACCTCGCCATCGGGAAGCAACTCGCGTCCGATACGATGGAAGATGTCAATGCGAAGGCGCATGTAATGCTTGAAGCCTTCCATACCGTCAAAGGCGAAGCCCCTGCCGAGTTGTGGAGTGCTCAGGAATCCCATACCAATACCATCCACGACACCGGACATCAACTTGGCGATCTCTCGGACCTCAAAGCTGCTCGAATCGCTTACGGTGCCCTGAGTAGTAGTTTCAAGCATTTTATCGCTGCTGTGGGCGTGCCCACGAATTACGAGGAACCAGTCTACAGCTATGTGTGCGGGATGGCACCCAATTTTCCCGAAGCAGGGATTTGGCTGCAAACTGGCGAGTCTGTTCGTAACCCGTATTTCGGGAGTGCGATGCTCGGATGTCACACAATGAAAACGCAGATGGCTGCCTCAAGTGCGGGCATGTCCGATATGGAAGACATGAAGCTGCACAAGCATAGCCATTAACATGGGTGAGGAGTTTGCCAAATGAACGAAAAAATGAGATACGCCGCGTTATTTTTCGCGGCGTTCTTCATCCTAGCCGGTTGCGCCGGTGTGTCGAAAAAAGCGGCTTTTAGCGAAGTCCAGCAGCAGGTAGATAAACGCATCGGCTTCCCTATTCACTGGAATACGAGCGCGAATCCAGCTGATGAAGTAGCGCATACGATTAAAGAGCTGCTGGGTAGGCCGCTGGTTGCCGATACTACTGTGCAAATTGCGCTGTTGAATAACCGTCGCCTACAGGCAACCTACGAGGAAATCGGCATCGCATACGCCGCTGTCGTTGATGCCGGTTCTATCTCGAATCCTGCTTTTCATGGAGGCGCGACGTTTGGTCTCCCCGTAGATACAGCGACAGCGCAGCCCGCTCACGACACCTACACCTTCGAGATTGAGATGGATTTCCTCTCGCTGCTGTATGGGTCGATGCGAAAGTCAGTTGCAAAATCGGAGTTCGAGACAGCAAAACTCCGCGTGACCGCTGCGGTGATGGATTTAGCAGGACAGACACGCATGGCGTTTTATCGCGTTCAGGCTGAAAAGCAGATGTTGGAGATGTTCCGTCAGGTTGTTCTGGCAACTCAAGCGGGATACGACTTTGCTAGCCACCTTCACGAAGCTGGGAATATCCCAGAGCTAGATTTGTTTCTGCAGCGCGCCCTTTATGAGGGTTCAAAACTAGCACTCGCTGTCGCAGAGGTCACCCTGGCCGAAAGCCGCGAACAACTCAATCGGTTGATGGGACTGTGGGGCAAGGATACAACTTGGACCGTTGAATCTCGGCTACCGGACATCCCAGCAGAACCGCTGAAACTTGATAACGTTGAGAAAGTTGCCATTGAAAACAGCATAGATCTCGCCATGGCACGGGAAGGCATTGTATCTATTGGGAAACAACTCGGTGTGATCGAAGCAATGTCACTCGTGCCGCGCTTGGAGATTGGTGGCGAGCTTGAGTATGAAGAAGGGGACTGGAAAGCCGGACCCGTATTGGGGTTTGAGATTCCACTTTTCGATCGGAATCAGGGTCAGCGAGCGGCGGCAGCGGCAGAGTTGCGCCGTCGGCAGTGGGAATACCACGCGCTGGCGGTTGAGATTCGTTCCTTGGTTCGCGCCGCGCGACATCGCCTACTGACTGCTCGACAGACCGCATTGGCCTATCAGAACGAGATACTTCCACTCCAAGAGAAGATTCTCGAACAGGTCCAACTACAGTATAATGCCATGCAGGTGGGGACACCGCAACTGTTACTGGCGAAACAACAGCAGATTGATGCCGGTCGAGATTACATCCAAGCACTCTACAATTATCATGTTGCACGGGCAGCGTTCGATCAGATTCTCAACGGCCGGCTCGGCTTGGAGGCACGGGTAGACACCTCCCTATCGCAAGAGAACAGTGCTGTTAAAGATCACAATAGTGTAGGTGCAGAAGGAGGGCACTAAAATGAATCGTAGAGATATGCTGAAAACAGGGGCACTGGCTGGCGGTGCCGTCGCTCTGGGAGCGGCTAAATCCAACGCGACAGAGTCCCAATGGGAGAAATCTTACGCTGGCACCGCGCAACGGACCGCGTTGGCACCAGGGCTGCCCGATAAGGACTATACGCCGGTCATCACGCCCAATGGTTCCGCTTTACCGTGGAAGGTTGTTGATGGCATCAAAGTCTTTCACTTGGTCGCTGAGGAGGTATGGCACAACTTCGCTCCCGGTTTGAAGGCGAAGTGTTGGGGTTACAACAAACAGGTTCACGGTCCAACCATCGAGGCGGTGGAGGGCGACCGGATCCGCATCTACGTCACCAATAAACTTAAAGCACCCACGTCTGTTCACTGGCACGGTGCCTTTCTCCCGAATGGGATGGATGGGGTCGGGGGATTAACCCAGCGCGCTATTCAACCGGGCGAGACCTTCAAATACGAGTGGACGGTGCGCCAATCGGGGACCTATATGTACCATTCCCACCATGACGAAATGACGCAGATGGCGATGGGCATGATGGGAATGCTCATTTTCCATCCCAGAAAAGCCTCGCCTGATTACCAGGTAGATCGAGACTTTGCTATTCTGTTAAGTGAGTGGCGGATTGATCCGGGAACATCTACTCCTAATCCCAACGAGATGACAGACTTCAACGTTCTAACGATGAACGCGAGATGTTATCCCGGAACCGAGCCGTTGGTCTCCAAAATGGGGGATCGGGTGCGGATTCGCCTTGGGAATCTCTCGGCGATGGACCATCATTCAATTCACCTGCACGGACACTACTTCAAGATTACCGCAACCAACGGAGGCAACATCCCCGTTTCAGCGCAGCAACCCGCTAGCACCCTCCTTGTCCCTGTCGGCGATACGCAGGATATTGAGTTTGTCGCCAGTGAACCGGGGGATTGGGCGGTCCACTGCCACATGACCCATCACGTCATGAATCAGATGGGACACGATTTCCCAAATGTGGTGGGCGTTCAGAAAGGTGAGTTCGATCAAAAAATTCGTCGCTTGCTGCCTGCATATATGACAATGGGCGAACACGGTATGGGGGAACACGGGATTCACGTCGAAGCAGGACACATGGCGGTGCCAAAGAATAGCATCCCCATGGTCGGTGCACGGGGCCCGTTCGATTACATCACAATGGGTGGTATGTTTACCATCCTAAAGGTTCGGGAACAGCTTGCCAGCTATGACGATCCGGGGTGGTATAAACATCCCCCGGGCACAGTCGCAGCGGTTGCCTCGGCAGATGAACTTCGTCGTGATCTGGGAAAAGTAGGTCTAAGTTAAGAGAGCAGGATTGATTCAATTTTCGCAGCGATAGTCTACCCCCCTTAATCCCCCCGCAAGTGTCTTCATCCCGATCTATCGGGGCGGGGGGAGGGGGGCCATACTGGAACGGACGAGCTGCCAAGATCGGTCAAAAACCCGAAAATTAAATAGCCCTAATTTTTCCTTGATTGTCTTGACAGCTGTTATCTGTGTCAGTTATACTGACATACAAAAATAGTTTGCGAGGGAGAAAAATCGATGAAATTCAAAGCCGTTGCATTTTGCCGAATTGTCCTTTTAAGTGGGTTAATTGTCTTACCATTCGCTATCACATGGGCGGAGGAGACGACCCTGCCCCGTGAGAAATTGGTGTCCATTTTTCCAAATGCGAAGAGCTTCACAGAAAAAAAAGCGGATTTAACACCCGAAAAAGTCGCTTCCATCGAGGCGGAAATCGGAACGAAGCTGCATCCCAAAGACCTTAAACCGACATTCTACATCGCTTTCAACGAGAATAAGAAGCCGATCGGGTTAGCTCTGTTGCTAGAGGTTAAAGGGCCCAACGGTGTCATCAGCGGCGGCGTAGGACTGGATATGACGGGAAAGGTGGTCAAAGTCGATATCCATAAACACAGCGAAGTCGCTGGGGTTGCTAACGATGAATTCCTCCAACAGTTTAATGGTAAAGGAATCGATGATAAATTCAAAGTCGGTGAAGATATTGAACCACTTGCCGGGGCGCAGGTAGCCTCCCAAGCTGTCGCACTCATGCCGAAAAAGACCCTTGCGATCAGTTATGCCCTGTTTCTGAAAAGACCAGCAAAAGCTGAGGAAGATGCCCCAGAAACCATTGAACCGGAGGATTTAAAAGAGGTCATGGCTATGATGAAGGATGAATATGACCTTATCCGTGCGTATTTCCAAAAGGGAGATAATCGGGATAAAGAAGCAGCAGTGAAAGCGGCAAAACAGCTTGGGAAGCACGCCGAATTAATCGCCGATTTTGAGCCGCCGAAGAACCCAAACAACACAGAGGAATATACCTACTTTCGGGAACAGTTCCACGATACTATTCATGAATTTACCCAAACCCTCGCAACCGAGGGGATTTCTGAGAGAACCCAAAAACAGTGGCAGGAGGTCATCGATTTGGTCAACAAGGTACATCTCCGCTTCAGCGTGGAGGAGGTTGAACTGGATGAGGATTTAAATTAGGAGGACTTGGTATGATAAACGGCCCTGATGAAAGGCAGAAACGGCGCACATTTTTTAAGGCGTGTATGGCAGTTATCGGCGGTCTAATCAGCCTAGCGATGGCTGTGCCGTTGATAGGGTTCGCCATTTCACCCGCTTTCAGGAAAGTATCAAAAAAATGGGTAGATCTCGGTATCGTCGATCTGCTGAAGGGGAGTCGCTATAAAAAAATCAACTACGTCTTTCAAGCCAAAGATGGTTGGGTTGAGACTAATAAAAAACGCTCTGTCTATGTGACAGATCAGGGGGATGGAAATTTTGTGGTCTATTCGCGTGTCTGCTCCCATCTTGGCTGCCTTGTGCGATGGGATGAGGGGAGGGATCAGTTCTTCTGTCCCTGCCACGGTGGGGTGTTCGACAGCGCGGGAAATGTCGTTGCCGGTCCACCGCCCCAGCCGATAGAAAAATTACCTGTTAAAGTGGAAGATGGTGTCTTATATGTCAAGGAGTCCTAAGCTCCTAAACGTTAAATCGTATCGTCAATACATCACCATCTGATACAGTATAGTCTTTCCCTTCAAGCCGTAACAACCCGTCGTCCCGCGCTTTTGTTAAGCCCCCACAATCCACCAAATCCGCCCAGTGGATGGTTTCCGCCCGAATAAACCCCCGCGCCATGTCTGTATGGATTGCCGCTGCCGCATCAAGGGCGGTCATCCCGTTTTTGAGCGTCCAAGCCTGCAGCTGATCCGAAACGATGGTGAAGAAGGTTATCAGTTCAAGCGTGCGATACGAAGCCTCAATCACTCGTGCCGGTGCGGATGCGTTGAGTCCCATTTCAGCTCGGAAAATTTCTGCATCCTCTGCGTCCAGCCGCGCAATCTCCATCTCCAAGCTTGCGGAAAGTGTGATAATTTCAATCTGCCGTGTTTGTGCGTACTCCGCAAAACTGGCACGTCTCGCTTCTGCGCTATCCAACTCAGCTTCGCCAATATTGAGAATCAATAACAGCGGCTTTTGCGTCAAGAATCCGTAACCGCGTATCGCCCGCTCATCTTCAGGGGAAAGCGGCAGCTCTCGAATGGCGGTGCCCCCTTCGAGTGTGTCCTTACACCGTTCCAACACCACACGCTCATGCTCTAACGCTGGAATTTTTTGTGTCCGAAGCTCCCGACTGAGCCGATCTAATCGATTGTCAATAATCCCCAAATCCGCAAAGGCGAGCTCAATGTCAATCGTTTCGCTATCCCGCTTTGGGTCTACATCGCCATCAACGTGCGGCACAGCATCATCTTCAAATACACGGACGATATGGGCGAGTGCGTCAACCTCGCGGAGTTCAGCGATGACGCTCGCTTCCAATCCTTCGCGTGCAATATCACCCTTGGCAACGCCGGGGACATCTACATAATCAATGCTTGTTGGAGTAACCTTCTTTGGGTTGAATATCCCTGCTAACGCCGCTAACCGCTCGTCGGGGACTTTTACCGACCCGATGTTCCATCCCTTTTTAGCGGCGTAAGTCCCTGTTTCTGCTTCGGATTGTGTCAGGGCATTGAAAAGGGAGGTTTTCCCGACATAAGGAAGGCCAACAATACCAATTTTCATTCATGAGACCTGCTTTCTAGGGGTCCATTGATGATCTAACCGGTACCCCCCTTAATCCCCCCGCAAGTGTCTTCATCCCGATCTATCGGGGCGGGGGGAGGGGGGCCAGACTGGAACGGACGACCCGCCAAAATCAGTCAAAAAACCGAAAACTAAATAGCTCGAGTTAAAACGTAAGGAGCGTTGACTTGATTTACGGAGTAAGGTACAATTGCGCCGCATTCAATAACTATAATTACGATAGGGGGAACAGATGAGATTTCAAGGAAAATCGGTCATCGTAACAGGAGGAGCCTCAGGCATTGGAAAGGCGACCGCTGAACAGTTTGCCTCCGAAGGGGCGAATGTCGTCATCGCTGACGTAAATCCTGATGGCAAAACCGTTGCACAACAGATTAGTCAGGGGACCCAAAAGAGGATATCCTTCGTTCAAGCCGATGTTTCAAAAGCGGCTGATGCAGACCGCCTTATCCAAGAGACTCTTCGCCAGCACGGTCAGTTAGATATCCTGCATAATAACGCGGGTATCCTAATTGTTGGCGATGTGACCACAATATCGGAAGCCGATTGGGATCGGTGCATCGACATCAACCTGAAAAGTGTCTATCTCGTTTCTAAATACGCTATCCCCGCAATGCAACAAACAGGCGGTGGGGTGATTATCAATACGGCTTCCACCGCTGGAATGTCTGGCGGCAGCGGTTATGCTGTTTACGGTGCATCGAAGGCAGCGGTTATTCTTCTGACGCAGTGCATGGCTCTCGATTTCGCAAAACACAACATTCGCGTCAATGCAGTTTGTCCCGGTCCAACGGCGACACCGATGATCGTTCCACCTGATACTGACCGACAAAGCGCACTTGAACGATGGGCGCAAGAGTTGCCGATTGGACGTGCAGGCGAACCAGAAGACACCGCCAAAGCTGTCGCTTATCTCGCTTCTGATGATGCGTCGTTTGTTACGGGAAGTGCCTTTGTCGTTGATGGTGGACGTTTACTAACGGGTATTGGACAGCGCATCGCGGTTGATGTCTAAACTGCCTGCCTCTTTCAGCTCTTCGATAAAATGTTCAAATCGTTTGGCTTTTTCGCTATCCGCAGTATCTGTTCCCGTTAATATCTTTCAACCCAGTGATCAAGCCTTCACGTATAACAGCCTTTATAAGACCACCACATAATACCTCTTCTCCATAGTGTTCAATGAGATCATCAATAATGTGGCTTGTGTAACAGGCTCTACTGAAATCAATGACATTTCTCTCTATCAAGGTGTCTACCAAGCTGTCATCATGGCCATAACCCATTTCGTATAGAGCATCGGTCAGAAGGTTTTTCTTTCCAGCAAGACCGTGATCGGTTTTGATAGCTTTAATAGTATGATTCATCGTTTTAGATTTCCTATGTTAGTGTAGCGATATTAGAATTCTTCCTGCGAGATTTCCCAAATCCGTCGTGGAACCCCCTTCTCTATTAGTCCTTTTGTGTCAGTGTTTCCATTCAACGTGATCATTTATGTTGTGTTCCTCAAAAACCTCAAGAATGTTACGGCAAAAATCTCGCATCTCATGGTCTCCAACGGATTCTGAACGTTCGTATAAACGAATAAACATCCTCTTTCCTGTTTCTGTCTGTCCGAGATTTTTCTTACGGAAATTGTGAGTAGCACAAAGCGTTTGAGCATTCTCGATAGTTGCCTTGCCGCCTAAGTCTTTCGGTTTGATATGATCCGCCTGAATTTCGACACCATCGCGTTGTCCTCTGCCGCATATCACACAACGGTAGTCATCCCGCTTGAAAATCTGTTCCCTTTGGGCGGATGTGAAATCTTCTAATTCAGGATTTGTAATGAGATTGGGATCATATTTATAAACGCCTTTACTGAGTTTTATTAGTTTTCCTTCTTGTGCCAATTTGCGAATTGCCCGATCCGGATCTCGAAAACGTCCGCCCGTTCTCTCTTGGTATTCTTTTGTAACCCAGTCAACCACTTCGGGATGTTCAATAGCCCGATTCGGATGCATCGTAAAGTATTCCATTACCAACGCTACTTGAGTGATTTTCTTAGTCATTCTGGTTCTCTTAACGTTGTGAATAAGCTCCGACTATTCATTATCCGTTTCTGAGCCAATTCGCAATAGCCCCTATCAATTTCGACACCAACACCAAATCGCCCGTTATTGTGTGCTTCTATTAAAGTCGTTCCACTCCCCAAAAATGGATCGAATACAACATCCTCAACGTAACTGAACAATTTGATGCAACGATACGGCAATTCACGCGGAAAGGGGGCAGGGTGTCCTACCCGTTTTTTACTTTCTCCGTTAAATGTCCATACCCCATTCGTCCACGCCATAAATTCATCGCGTGAGATGTCCGATTCTTTACTGCCGAGCTGCTTCTTCCAAGATTCCTTATACAAAATGACAATCAACTCAACAGGGGCAATGACATAAGGCGCAGATGCGGACATCCAAGACCCCCATGCAGTTCGGCGGGAGATATTTCCTTCATTCCAGACAATTGTAGCGTGGTATTTCCAATCCACCGCTTGTGCAATTCTCGTGAGATCCGCACCAACGCTTCGATTCCCACCCTTGTTCTTATCAAGTGGAATGTTTAGAAGCAGGCGAGCGTGCGGCTTACTCCATTCGTAACAATTCTGTATCCATTGTCTACTAAAATCGAGGTAATCCTCATAACCTAGCGTATCGTCATTGGAATCGTAATCAATGCCAACATTGTATGGCGGGGATGTGACGATTAGGTCAATAAATTCACCTGCAAACAGATTGGAGTTACAAACGTCGTTATTGATAATACAGACACCCACTTCCTCAAAGAAGGGATCGACCCCGAAGCGAGTGGATATATCTAATGTTGGCTTTTGCATATCGACCTACCGTCCAATCGAAATTCTAAAAGTAGCAACTTGTGTTATTACGTCGAATCTACCTACGAGTGACTATCCTGCTGCAAATTCAACATCGACCTGATGGGGAATAACACCAGCCTGATACCCCCGTTCCATCAACGCTCTGACCCCTGCCCTACCTTTTTCACCGTAATCAAGTGTGTAGTCGTTCACATACATGCCAACGAATCGGGCTGCTAGTTCCGTCTCCATATCGCGCGCATAGTTCATAGCATAAGCCAAGCCCCCCTCTCGATGCTCTAGTGAATACTGAATGCTCTGCCTGATGAGTGAGGTAAGACGGCGGGTGTTTTCTGCACCGAGATCTCGACGGATGGCATTCGCTCCAAGTGGTAGCGGCAATTCGGTCTCCTGATGCCACCATTCCCCCAGATCGGCTACTTTATGCAGCCCGATGCGACTGTAGGTTAGCTGCCCTTCGTGGATAATCAATCCCGCGTCTGCGTTGCCTTCCTGAACATACGGCAAAATCTGATCAAATTGGACAACTTCAGGGGCAAAGTCGGGTTGAAAAAGGCGCAACGTCAGGTAAGCGGTTGTCATCTTCCCGGGGATTGCGATTTTTTTACCTGCAAGGCCTTCCCGCTGCATCGGTTCTTTGGATACGACGAGTGGACCATACCGATCGCCGATGCTTGCCCCACACGGCATCAGTGCATAGTGCTCGGCAACGTAAGCGTAGGCGTGGACCGATATAGCCGTCACCTCCAATTCTCCATTGAGCGCGCGTCGATTCAAGCTCTCAATGTCCTCGGCAACTTGGACAATCTCAAAACCGTCGGTTGGAATCAACCCATTAGCGATAGCATAGAACATAAAGGCATCATCAGAATCAGGGCTATGACCAATACGAATCTGTTGCAGTTGTGACATCAGTTTCTCCCGTTACGGATAGAGGTTTGCTAGTTGTGGAAATTGACATACGCTCCCCTCAAATGGATTTCGTGCTGATTATATCAGATCATAGCGAATAGCTTGACTGCTCCCAAACATAAATGCTTGGGATTCCTATGATAGACTGAACAGCAATAATTGTTCATCTATTACTGTGCTATCTGCCTGATTCGACGATTCGCGCCCCAACTGCTGAGGTCTTACAGAATCTCCACAGGCGTTTTCAGTCTCCGAGTGCCCCTCGGCGACGGTTCTAAGGTTTATCGCAGCGTTTAAGTCTCTGTCTTGTGTATGACCACAAGCCCTACAATGATATGTCCTATCAGATAAAGATAAGTCGCTGTCTACCACACTACATGCAGAACAGGTCTTACTTGACGGATAAAATCTGTCTGCTTCAATTATCTTTACGTCCATCTGTTCGGCTTTATACTTCAACATCTCAAGGAACGTTGACAATGACGCATCTGCCAATGCTTTAGCAAGTCTATGATTCTTTATCATACCCGCAACGTTCAACGATTCTATGCCGATACGACTTGCACCTTTGACAATAGCCGTTGTCGCCTTATGGTGGGCATCCTTGCGAATGCAGGTTATCCGATAGTGCAACTTGGCTATCTTGTCCTTCAGTTTATACCAGTTGCGGCTGCCTTTGACTTTGCGACTGAATTGACGCTGAAGCCGTTTGAGTTTCCGTTCATGCCGACGCAATGCTTTCGGATTCTCAAAATACTGTCTTTCCGACGTTACGGCTAAATGCTTGATGCCAACGTCTACACCAACAATAGGCTTGCCGCGTGGGTCAGATATTGGGTCATCAACGAATGTGTCAACGAGAATAGAAGCGAACCAACGGTGCCCGTGTTTAGAGATAACAACTTTGCAAATCGTGCCGAGGTAGCGTAGGTTTTCAAACATGCGAACCCAACCGATTTTGGGGAGTTTAATTCGCTTGCCTACGACAGAGATTGTGCCTCGACCGCTATCGGCTTGGTAACTCTTGCTATGAGCCCTTTTCTTAAACTTAGGGAATCTGTTTTGACCCGACCGCCAGCGTTTGACGGCATCGTTGAGATTTGTGTAAATCGCATTCTTGGAGGCGTTCTGTGACATATCACCGCACCAATCGTATGTATCATGCTTGATAGCATTGAAACGGCGACACAGGTCTATATGCGAATGCCAGACACCTTCATCAAGTCCTGTTTTGAAGTCGGCTAATCCGTGATTGTAGGCGACCCGGGCGTAACCACAATGCTGGGCAAACTGGGTCGCTTGGACGTTGTTTGGGGCTAATGCGATTGTGTGAGTTTTTAACATAGGAATATTTCTCTATCTTTCATATCCTGTAGCGCAGGATGTGAGGGACACCGCCGAGCGGCGGTGCGCTACTCCCTCACTGAAAGACATTCAATTATAACACATTTTTACTATGGTTGCAATAAAAAAACGCCGTTTGACCCAATGCTGTCCGTGCCGAGACCCCCGCGAACGGGACAGGCAGGCAAGCATTGGGCTTGTGAGAATTACTGTCAAGGGATTATACCTGTCAATTTCGGCTTGACATAGAAGGCAAGCGTGTGTTATGGTGTCTATCCTTAGAAAATATCTGCCCACTTTCGCAGATTTTCATCGTCTATAAGCTTGTGGAAGCAATGGACCAATGGCGGGCAATCAATGGATGTGTTAGCCGAAAGATTGGACGCGAAATTACGCGAATGGGAACCGGATATTGTAGCAGAGGTCAGGGAACGAGTCGCAGAATTTATTGACCTTGCACGCCATGAATTGACTCCACTCACCCACAGTGCCTTAGCGAAAAAAAGGAGTCTTCATAATGAAAACCGCGTTATTTTTGACGTTAATCACCCTCTTTGCAACACGCGCGTTTGTACCGAACGGTTTCGCTCAAGATTCCCTACAATGGAGTTTACCTAAAGGTGCCAAAGCACGTCTGGGTAAAGGCATGATAACTGGTGATATTGCCTACTCATCCGATGGTACTCGGCTTGCGGTTTCCAGTGCCATCGGTATTTGGCTCTATGATACGGCAACCTATCAAGAGATAGGTCTACTCACCGGGCCTAGGGATTGGGTCAGTAGTGTCGCCTTCAGTCCGAATGGGAATACCCTCGCCGGTGGGAATTGGGATGGCATCGTATATCTGTGGGACGCTGTTACAGGTGAACACAATGGCACGCTCATCGGGCATACGGCTGAGGTCAATAGCGTCGCATTTAGTCCAGATGGCGGGACCCTCGTCAGTGGGAGTCAGGATGGCATCGTATTGTGGGATACTGTTACAGGTGAACAAAAAAGTACACTCATCGGGCATACGGGTGAGGTCAATAGCGTCGCATTTAGTCCAGATGGCAGGACCCTCGCCGGTGGAAGTCGGGACAGCATCGTATTGTGGGATGCTGTTACAGGTGAACAAAAAAGTACACTTACTGGACATAGGGATTGGGTCAGTAGTATCGCCTTCAGCCCGGATGGGAACACCCTCGCCAGTGGGAGTTACGATGAGACCATCCGGTTATGGGGTGTCGTAACAGGCGAGCACAAGCAGGTCCTCACCGGGCATAGGAATTCGGTTCTGACCGTCGCCTTTAGCCCGGATGGACAGACCCTCGCCAGTGGAAGTTATGAGGACACCATCCGGCTATGGGATGTCGCAACGGGTAAACACAAAATGAACCTCACCGAACATACGAGTTGGGTACAAAGTCTCGCCTTCAGCCCGGATGGACGGACCCTTGCTAGTCAGAGTTGGGATCGCACCGTGCGCCTGTGGGATGTCGGGACGGGTGAACCCAAAATGACCCTCGCCGGGTATACGAAGTCTATTAGTAACATCGCATTCAGTCCAGATGGGGACACCCTCGCTAGTAGTTGGAATTGGAATGACAAGACTATCCATCTATGGGATGTCATAACGGGTGAATACAAAATGACCCTCACCGGACATAGGGATAATAGTATATGGGATGTCACCTTCAGCCCGGATGGGAGGACACTTGCCAGTGGGGGGTCGGACGGCACAGTGCGTCTGTGGGATGTCGGGACGGGTGAACACAAAATGACCCTTGCCGGACGTGCGGATAATGTCTTGAGCGTTGCTTTCAGTCCGGATGGTAGGACCCTCGCCAGCGGGGGGTCGGACGGCACAGTGCGTCTGTGGGATGCTGTCACAGGTAAACACAAGCGGGCTTTCACCGGACAAAAGCATGGGGTTGAGAGCGTTGCCTTCAGCCCAGATGGGAGGATACTCGCCAGTGGAGGTGTGGATCTGGGTTCTGCTTCCCGTCGTGGGGAAGCCATCCGTCTGTGGGATGCCATCACAGGTGAAGAAAAAATAATCCCCACCGGACATACTTGGGTCAATAGTGTCGCCTTCAGCCCAGATAGTAGGACACTTGTCAGCGGGGGGTCGGACGGCACAGTGCGTCTGTGGGATGCCATCACGGGGGAACACAAGCAGACCCTCATCGGGCATACAGATAGTGTCAGGAGCGTCGCATTTAGTTCAGATGGCAGGACCCTCGCCAGTGGGAGTTCTGACGATACTATCCGTTTGTGGGATGGGATAACAGGCACACACCAGGGGCACTTCACCGGGCATACAGATGTGGTCGGGAGCGTTGCCTTTAGCCCGGATGGACAGACCCTCGCCAGTGGGAGTTTGGATGGCACGGTGCTCCTGTGGGGCATTCCCTTTATAACGAAATCACTACGGCTCAGAGATGCCAACCGCGATGGTGTGGTGGATATTTCGGATTTGATGTTCATTGGCTCCCGTTTCGGGCAGACAGGACAGAATGATGCCGATATCAACGAGGATGGTATTGTCAATATTTTCGATCTTGTCGCGGTTGCCGGGGCATTAGGGGACGCTGCAGCTGCACCTTCCGCGCAATCTTTAATGCTCGCAACCCTGACCGTCGGCGATGTCCAAGGGTGGATTACTCAAGCACAAGGGTTACACCTCACGGATGCAACATTGCGAAGAGGGATTCTCTTCTTAGAGCAGCTCTTGGAATCATTGACCTCGAAAAAAACTGCCCTGTTGCCCAACTACCCAAACCCGTTCAACCCGGTGACATGGATACCGTATCACCTCGCTCACGATGCGGAGGTAACACTCACGGTTTATGACATAAAGGGGGCGTTAGTGCGTCGGTTGGATTTGGGACATCAATTGGCGGGATATTACACAGATCGGCGGAGAGCAGCATATTGGAACGGCCGCAACGAAAGTGGGGAATCGGTCACGAGTGGAATCTATTTCTATCAACTCCGGGCGAGGGATTATACTGCGGTACGGCGGATGGTGATAGTCAAATAGAACTGTTTTATAGGGGCTTCTCCCAGTATCCGCCTGTCTTCTATCAACTGGTTTCCTCTATTATCCCATTTAATTCTCCAGTAGGAGGGATCTCCGAATCCCGACTTCCTCCGCAGATAGGAAGAAAACGGAAAACTAAATAGCCCTACCCTGATCCAATTTTCCTTGCAATTCCGTAAACGATTATGTATAATTATCCATTGTTGCGCTGTAACGCGTTTCCAGCGATTTTTTGCACAACAATCTCCCGTAGCTCAGTTGGTAGAGCAGGTGGCTGTTAACCACTTTGTCGGCGGTTCGAATCCGTCCGGGAGAGTTATTCTAAGCCCTGTTCGGTGTTTTGCCGAATAGGGCTTTTTATTTCGCCCCCCTCATAAATTGTTAAGGGATTCAAAGGTTCGCTCCTCGTCAATGTGAGAAAGTTGCGCGATCTGTTCCGTCGCTGAGAATCCCCTTTGCAACGGCAAAGCAAAGTGAAAGGCTGAACCTGCCCCAGGGGTGCTGTGAACCCATATCCTTCCGCCATGTTGTAGCAGAATGTGCTTGGCAATCGAAAACCCCAACCCTGTGCCCCCCATCTCACGCGAGCGGCCTTTATCCGCCCGATCGAATCTGCTCTAATTTCCTCAACTTGAGTGAACATGGTCATGTGGCAAATTTTGATAGACTTTTCATCTCGACTGTGTTAAGATGTTGGGTTAATCTACTGATTCAACGACACAACGTTCCAATAGAAAGAGAGCCACGATCAATATGAATAGTTCCCACAACGAACTGGAACAGGTATTAAGAAAAGAGCTTGAAGGTGAGGTGCGCTTCGATCCGTATTCCAAAGTCCTATACAGCACCGATGCAAGTCTATACCAGATGGAGCCCATCGGTGTTGTTGTTCCACGACATAAGGAGGACGTAACCAAGACCATCCAGATCGCTTATGGCCGCAATCTACCAATTTTGCCTCGCGGCGGCGGCACAAGTTTGGCAGGACAGGCGGTGGGCCAAGCAATTGTCATCGATATGTCTAAATATATGAACGAGATTATCGAAGTCAACGTTGAGGAGCACTGGGCGCGGGTGCAACCGGGGGTTGTCATTGACGAATTGAACCACTATCTGAAGCCGCATAACCTGATGTATTCCGCCGATGTGGCAACAAGCAGTCGGGCGAATATCGGTGGCACAGTTGGCAACAATTCAGCAGGGGCACATTCCCTGATTTACGGGAAAACCGTTGACCACGTGATGTCGCTGGACCTGCGGTTATCCAACGGGGAAGCGATTACTGTTGAACCACTCTCACTCGATGCGCTTGCCCTCAAACAACGGGGCAACTCCTGCGAAAGCCATATTTATCGGGAGATATGCCGAATCGCGGCGGAAAATGAAGATGAGATACGGAAACGATTCCCGCGAGTCCTCCGTCGCGTTGCCGGATACAACCTCGATGAGTTCATCACCAACGCGGGATCAAGAGATTTAACACCGTATCGCAGGGATGGCTGCGACGCTGATCGTCCGTTCAGTCTTGCGAAAATCGTTGTCGGATCAGAGGGAACGCTTGCAACAACAGTCGAAGCGAAGATTAACCTCGTGCCAACGCCCAAGATGACCGCGCTCAATGTGATTCACTTTCACACACTGATCGAGTCGATGGAAGCGATGCAGCCAATCCTTGAATGTAACCCTACCGCCGTTGAGCTCATCGACGAAAGCATCATTGATATGACAAAACAGTCGTTGGAGTTTTCCCGCATCAGCACCTTTATTCAAGGAAGTCCGGGAGCGATTCTTGCTGTGGAGTTCTACGGCGAATCGGAGGACGAACTGTTCGATCAACTCGATGCCCTTGAACGAAAGATGAAATCCGTTGGCCTCGGCTACGCCTTTGTGCGCTGCCTGACAGCAGAGGAAAAAGCACGGGTATGGGATACGCGGAAAGCGGGATTGGGCTTGCTCATGGGGGCACGCAGCGATTATAAGCCGGTCGGGTTTGTGGAGGACGCGGCAGTATCGATTGAAAATCTGCCGGAGTATATCCGCCGCTTCGAGAAGATTGTCACCGATCACGACACAACGGCTTCCTATTACGCCCATGCCAGCGTTGGATTGCTGCATAACCGTCCTGTGATTAATCTCAAGAAGGAAGAGGATATTCAGAAAATGCACTCTATCGCGCGGCATGTTCGAGATCTACTGATGGAACTCGGCGGCGCAATGAGTGGCGAGCACGGCGACGGCCTGGTGCGAAGTGAATGGATTGAGAGTATGTTCGGTCCACAGATTTATCAGGCATTCCGCGAAGTCAAAGCCGCATTTGATCCGACGGGTATCATGAACCCCGGCAAGATTATTGACCCGCCGCCGATGACGGAAAATTTGCGCTTTGGCCCCAAATACAATGCAATCAAGATCGACACCTATTTCGACTTTTCCAGTCAAGGTGGCTTCGGTGGTGCCATTGAGATGTGCAACGGTGTCGGTGCGTGCCGCCAGAAACTGACCGGCACAATGTGCCCATCCTACATGGTAACGTTGGAAGAGGAGCACTCAACGCGCGGTCGCGCAAATGCACTGAGAAACGTAATCTCCGGAACGTTGCCGCATGATCACTTCAAGGGTAAACGGCTCTACGAAGTATTAGACCTCTGTCTAGAATGTAAAGCCTGCAAGGCAGAGTGTCCGTCCAACGTAGATATGGCAAAGCTGAAGTATGAATTCCTCGCGCACTACTACAAGGAACATGGGTTGCCCCTGCGGAATCGGGTGTTCGGCAATATCGCTGAACTCAGTGCAATGGGTTCCGCGTTTGCACCGCTATCGAATTGGTTCATGAACAGTGGTATCTCCAAATGGGCGATGGAAAAGTTCATCGGAATCGATCGACGCAGATCTCTGCCCAACTTTGTCCGCGAAACGTTCGAGCAGTGGTTTCAGAAACATCAGAACGCCTACACCGATCATGGGCGCGAAACGGCGAAGCAAGTCGTTCTTTTCCACGACACCTTCATGAACTACAACTACCCAAGTATCGGAAGGGCTGCCACCGCCGTGCTTGAAGCCGCAGGGTTCGAGGTGATTCTGCCAGAAAAGCGGTGTTGCGGTCGTCCAATGATCTCCAAGGGGATGCTTGAGGACGCGATTGAGAATGCGCGTTATAACGTTGAACGCCTCCTACCTTATGCTGCCAAGGGTATCCCCATTGTTGGCTGCGAGCCAAGTTGCCTCTTGGCGTTGCGGGACGATTATGTAGATCTCATCCCCGATGCGGATACAGACCTCGTGGCACAGCACACATTTATGCTTGAGGAGTTCCTGATCGCTCTCCACGAAAAAGGGGAATTAGACTTGAAGTTTGAGGATACACAGAAAGAGATTCTGTTGCATGGCCATTGCCATCAGAAAGCCATCGTCGGTGTGAAACCTTCCGAGCAAGTTTTGAATTTGCCATCGGGATATAACGTCAATGTTGTTGATTCTGGCTGCTGCGGCATGGCAGGCTCATTCGGCTATGAGGCAGAACACTACGATGTGTCAATGAAGGTTGGTGGTCGTCAACTATTCAAAGCAATCGATAAAAAGGATGGCGATTTTGAGGTGGCTGTGGCGGGAGTCTCTTGCCGCGAGCAGGTCAAACAGGGGACGGGCAAAGAGGCGAGACATCTGATTGAAATTTTGGCTGATGCGATACGTGACGCGTGAAACGTGATATGTGAAAAATAGGAGGGTCTGAAGATCCGCTAGACCCTTCACCACCGAAATCATCATTGGGCTCTAAAGGACCATTTCGATTAGCCCACGGCTCTTTTTGTCAAGTACCTCTAAGTTAGAGATTTCAAAGCGGTTGCCGTCTACATCAATCAATAACAATCGGCGGTCTGTAATCCACTGTGCATTCTCGGAGACATTACGCACAACAAACTCTCGGTTGCCTCGATCGGTCTGAACTTCCCAATAAGACACCCCAAACTCACTCCTGAGCGAGTCAACCCGCTTGATAATGGCGGTCATGTAGCGTTGATTGAGCTCTTCCTTGATGATGCCCTGAGACGCAGCGTCCAAAACAATCGGATCTTCGACCGTACAGATTACCTCATTCTTTTCGTCCAAGAGGCAGATGTAGCGATCCGGTTGAGATAATGGTGCAGCGCAAACCACCCGAACCTTGAGGTAGGAACGGTCCCCCTCAATCGTCAGACGTAACGCCCACGGTGGATCGTGGAATAGGCGGATCGCCTCTGGATCCACACGCTCCGGATGGGTTACCTGAATGGGGGTGATTGTCCGCTCCGTTTTTGCTTTTCTATTCGTTTCGGTTTTTTCCTCTTCAGATGCCATTGCATTCTCCAGTATAGTGCCCTAACTCAAGTTGTCACTTATGTAGTAGGCATACAGAGTATGTCTACTACTTTTAGGTTATGTTTAATTTCCGGTGGATCCGGTAGGAAAGTAGAGTTTCACATTATACAGGGTGCTAGGCAAAAAAGTCAAACGGCTTTGATAGAATGATGTTATTCCTCCTCCTCCGAATCCTCCTTCCCACCCCCAACCGCCATAACAGCTGTCGTTGCCTGCTGCGTATGCACGAGGTTGTAGAAAATTCCCTTCCGCGTCATCAGCTCCGCATGTGTGCCAACCTCTGCAATTTTGCTGTCGTCCAGAACAACTAGCCGGTTCGCGTTCCGTAGGGTTGAAAGTCGGTGGGCAATCGCAAAGGTAGTTCTCCCTTTGACCAGTCGCGCAATCGCTGTTTGAATCTTTTTCTCAGTCGGTGTGTCAAGTGAGGAAGTCGCTTCATCAAGGATGAGAATTTTGGGGTCATGCAGAACGGCTCGTGCGATGGCGATACGCTGCTTTTCCCCGCCGGAGAGTTTCCCCCCGCGTTCACCGACCTTTGTGTCATAGCCATCCGGTTTGCTAACGATAAATTCATGTGCTTCTGCCGCTATCGCTGCACAAATCACCTCGTCAAAGGTTGCACCCGGTTTGCCGTAGCGGATGTTTTCAGCAATTGTCACATTAAACAGCGTCGGTTCCTGATGAACCATTCCGATTTGGGAACGCGAATCTTCAAGGCGGATGTCCCGAATATCCTCGCCATCAATATCTAAACTCCCTCGATTGACATCGTAGAATCGGCAGATTAGGTTGATGAACGTGCTTTTACCGACCCCCGATTTCCCCACCAAGCCGATCATTTCGCCGGGGGCCACCTCAAGGTTAATCCCTTTAAGAACGGGCTTGCCCGGATCGTAGCCAAATGTAACATCTTTGAACGATACCCGTCCTTCGATTTGAGGCATCGGCTTCGCATCCGGGGAGTTGAACGGTTCAACGGGTGTGTCCATGACCTCAAAGATTCGCTCTGCACCCGCATAGGCACGGATCATAAAGTTGTAGAAGTCACCAAGCCACTTGAGGGGGCGGTAGAGCATCCAAAGGTAAATGATAAACGCTGTCAATTCACCGAGCGTCAATTCTCCGCCAAGGATTTGTCGTCCACCAAAATACCAGACAAAGAACACGCCGAAACTCATTAGAAAATTCATTACCGTGAAAAAGACGAACCATGCCCGATCTGCGCTAACACTGACCTGCCGCAGTTCGTCATTCCGCTGATTAAAGCGAATGCCCTCTCGTTTTTCCTGGGCAAAGGCTTTGACCAATCGAATGCCGGTGATTGACTCGTTCAAATGGGCTGAAAACCGTCCCCACTTAACAGACCAGCGTCGCCAGTAACGTTCCATGCGATTCCAGATGAGTGCTCCGCCCAAGACAATCAACGGCACAGGAAGCAGCACATATATCGTGAGCATCCAGCTTTTATATAATAACAGCGTCAAGATGCCGAGTAACAACAACACATTCGACAGGATGAAAGGCAGGTCGTAGATTAGGTATTCCTCCAGCAGTTCTGCGTCGTTAGTCATTCGGGAGATGAGGTTTCCGACCTTTCGCTTATCGTAAAATCTGAGAGGTGTGAACTGTAACACACGATAGAGTTCAGTGCGAATGTCTTCCGCTGCTCGAAATCCGAGCCAACTGCTTATCGCTGTCCGACCCACTTGGGATAACCACATCAATAAACGGATCCCCAAAAGTGCCAACGCAAGCCAAGCTAGAAGCCCCAAGTTTGCTTTCGGTGTGAGCACATCGTCAATAATGCGCTCCGTGATAAGGGGTGGTAATAGATCGATGAGCGCAGCAACTGTCGTAATCCCAAAAACGAGTATAAGTTGCAGGCGATAAGGTCTAACGTAGCTGATAATCCGCCAGAATGTATCCCGCTTCTTCGCACAATTAATACATTTGCCATCCTTCTCTGCGAGCAGCCGTCCACACTTTTCACACCGTGTGCGCTCCATCTCCGTTGGCAATTCGAGCGTTTCCCCTTTGGAGAGCTGCTGAATGCCTTCGGCGACCTCAGCAAATTTGGGTGCTAATGAGCTGGAATAGTGTAGATAGACAGGTTCCCCCACCTTGCGTTCTACCGCCAGACGGCCTCCCCCAACGAGCTCCTCTGTCCTTGCTTCCTGAACCGCTGCGAGGGACACTTCCACAGTGCCATCCACGCCCTCAGTCGGTATAAACAGCAAGTGCCGATCGGTTACCACCAGCCACCTTTCCCCGAATAATTGATCGTTGATGAGATCTGTGGCAACTTGGAAAAGTACCTGTTCCTCGGGCGGCTTGACCCGTTTCAGCTTAGTATTCACTTCAGGAGGCAAGGCTTCCATAAACGGTTTCATTGTTATCTATCTACTTTCCCACAAACGTGAAGCGTAATGCGTAACATATTAACAAATCCTGTCGAAGTACATCCAACCATTGGTGGTGTAGGTCAATGGTGCTTTAGCAGGAAGGCGGAACCAGTTTTATCTAACTCACAACTCTACAATAACTTCAGATCTTCCGCATCAACAATGAGTATATCACAATCAACATCCCATTTTCAATCTTTCCCAAAGCAGTTTACCAATTCATCACCCCCTCGTTGAATCCCTATTTTTTCGTGGATGGAAAACTTAGCGCGTGTTATAATAGATCGATTTTTAGGTGATTCATGTTTGCACCGATAAAGCACAAAGCGGCGCGGGAATTTGCCGATCAAGGAGCCCCTGACATGACAACAGCGCAGAAGCAGTGGCGGGTACTCAGCAATGATGACGGTTGGATAATGGGTGCCTACGGTCCCCCATTGACTCCAGACGATATGCGTGCCAAAATGATTGCTCCCTACGCAGGATCGCCGGTTGATGTTTTCCTCTGGTCTATTGGAGGACACGAGGTTTACGACTACGAAACCGAAGTTGGAGAACGATTCGGTGCTGGGTATCAAGCCCTTGATGCCGAACAACAAAGGAAGTCTGAAAATCTCCGTCAGCTGATAAACACACACGGTGGTCCAGTGACGGTTATCGCGCAGTTGTGTCATGAGGCGGATATGGCGTTTTTCCCGTCCGTCAGAATGAACGAGCATTACGATATGGACGAAGCATCTCCGAGTTACGGGCGACTCCGTCGAGACCATCCTGAATTGTGTATCGGTCGCCCCGAGGAATCAATACCGCATGGCAGCCTTGAATGGGGCATCCGAACTGGGTTGAACTACGCATTTCCGGAAGTACGTGCCCACATGGCCCGAATTATCTTCGAGCTAATTGAACGCTTTGATATTGATGGCATCGAGTTGGACTTTATGCGCCATCCCGCCTTCTTCCGCGTTGCAGAAGCATACCAATACCGATACCTAATGACAGATTTTGTATACGGTGTGCGGGCAAAGTTAGACGAAGTCAGCCAAAAAAGGGAGAAACACCTTGATCTTGCAGTGCGAGTGCCACCAACCCTAGCAGATGCTAAACGAATTGGGCTCGACGCTGAAGTGTGGATGAGAGAAGGTATGGTGGACATGCTCATCGCAGGCGGTGGATTCATTCCGTTTGAAATGCCAATCCGGGAATGGGTTGAAGCTGCTGAAGGCACCGGTTGTAAAATCTACGGTTGTTTTGAAGCCCTCAGACCATTTCTGGACGAAAAATTGCTCAGGGCACTCGCGCTCCGATACTGGGAAGCTGGCGTAGATGGGCTCTATTTTTTTAACTACTATAGCATGTCGAACGACTGGCGGCGAAATGTCTTGAATCAACTGGCTGACCCCACAGGGCTCCGACGACTGAACAAGTGCTACGAGTTAGACCACTCCAATCGGCATCAACCGACATCCCAGCTCGGCTATTCGTTCCTTAATGCCATTCCTGCGGCACAACTTCCAGTTCAGCTCAATCAGACTTTTTATGACCGTGGTGTAAGCCTCCAGCTGGATATCGCTGACGACCTAGAATCAGCACCTTCTGATGGGGGTTTGAACAGCTGTACGCTCGGTCTGGGATTTGAGGGGCTAACCGCTGAAGATGTGTTTGAAATACGCCTGAACCAAACACCGATTCCTTGGAACACCCGCGTGGCTGCTTCGGGCAACAAAACTCGCGTGGAGTATGAACCGGGGTGGAACCAATACCCCTCTCGGACTCAAGAGGTGGCGGTTTCCGGCGATACCTTTGAATTTGACATCGGCAACCCGCCCCTGAAACAGGGAATCAACGAACTGGAAATTCGACAGGTGAAACCTCAGTCGGCACGCCGTGAACTGTTGATGCTGAAGGATGTGACGGTTTCGATTTATTATCACTAACGGACTTGTGAGTTATTACCCACTAAGAGAAGGAGATTGCCATGAAAATAGTAACCCTCCCAGCCAACGGAGAAATCCTTGATAAGAAAGACCCTTATCGCTACGGGTGGCGTGAAGCAATACGGACTTTGCCAGACGGAACAGAAATCGAGGAACGGACACCCCTGACACTTGAAGATATCCTTCACCCCCAGGTGGGAGATTACCGAATGCACTCCGATGAACATGAACGATTTTGTAACTATCTCTACAATGTATTGTCAGCCCGGATTGCAGATGAACCGGATGCCGTGGTCTTGCATGACCTGCGCGTGGCGTGGGCACACCCTTCTTTGAGAGCCCATGGCCCCGACATTGCGGTGATTTTCAACGTCCGGCGACACATCAACTGGAGTACCTTCTCGGAAGTAGAAGAGGGGACGAAGCCTAGCCTGATTATCGAAATCGTTTCACCTTCGACCCGTTCAGTCGATGTTGTCAAGAAGGTTGACCACTATGCGCGGGTCGGCGTACCGAACTACATCATCGTAGATCGATTTGAGCGACGGGGGGTCATGGTGCGAGAGTTGGTGGGATATCGACTCACACCGGATGGCTATGAGGAGTTGAGTCCCAATGCGGACGGATGGCTTTGGCTTGATCCTGTCAACCTTTGGATCGGCTTGGAGGACGAAAATCTCGTTTGTTATGATGAAGCGGGCAATTTGATACAAGATTATGTAGGTGTGTCGGCTCGTGCTGCCGAAGAAGCCCAAGCCCGCATTGACGCAGAGAACCGCGCTGCCGAAGAAGCCCAAGCCCGTATTGACGCAGAGAACCGCGCTGCTGAAGAAGCCCAAGCCCGTATTGACGCAGAGGAGCGGATTCGCCAACTTGAGATTGAACTGCGGCATCGTACATCGTGAAGTATGTAGAATTAAATTCGTCGTTATGCAATGCGAATTTTTGCACCTGTCGGTTTGAGAGGCATGGGAGGAGATGGCAGATATAGAAACGCAAACATTGAAAAAATTTGAACGCCCGGGTCGAGATTTGAAAGGTGTATGGAATTGGATTTTTGAGAGTATCGCCATCAGCTTTGTGCTCTTTTACATCTACGGTGCGGGTTTTGGAACGTCGGGTGAACAGTATCACGTCGGATTGTACCTGCTCCTGACATTCGTCTTGACCGGCACATTCTATCAGTTTAGGCGGAGCTCACCCCAATCGCGTCCGTCAATGGTAGATCTGATACTCGTCGGCTTGACTATTTTCGTGATTGGATATTGGATTGTCGAATACAAAACGCTTGCGGACCGGGCGGGGGCATATAGCCAGCTCGATGTATGCGTTGGAGCGGTGGCGGTAATCTTGAGCCTCGAATATAGTCGGCGGACAGTCGGTTGGGCGTTGACCATAATCGCTACGGTTGGCATTTTGTATGCCTTGTTTGGTCAGTCGATGCCGTCCGTTATCGCCCACAGGGGATTCCCGTTACGCCGAATCTTTGAATACAGTTTCTTCAGCCAAGCGGGCATCTTCGGCATCATGGCAAACGTCATGGCGACGTATGTCGTTCTGTTCATCTTCTTCGGCGCATTCTTGGAAAAGTCAGGGGTGGGACAGTTTTTCATTGACCTCCCGATGGCGGTGGCAGGACGGTTGGTGGGAGGTCCTGCGAAAGTGGCAGTCATTGCCTCCGGATTCTTCGGATCGGTTGCCGGGAGTGCCATCGCAAACACGGTAGCCACCGGCGCGTTTACCATCCCGTTGATGAAGCGCACCGGTTTTCGATCCCACGTCGCCGGTGCCGTTGAAGCAACGGCATCAGTCGGTGGCCAGTTTCTGCCGCCGGTGATGGGAGCCGGTGCGTTTATCATGGCTGAACGCACCGAGATGCCGTATAGCCATATAGCACTGCTATCGGTCATCCCGGCACTGCTCTATTTCTTTTCAGTGTGGGTGATGGTACACTTTGAGGCAAAAAAGGAGGGCATCGAAGGGCTGCCGAAGGTAGAGCTGCCGCACCTGTCCACACTTCTCAAAAGCCAATGGTACTGCTTGATGCCGTTAATTGTATTGGTCGCGATACTGATCGCGGGCCGCACAGCATCACAAGCGGCGTTCTTTGCCATCTTGACCACAATCGGTGTCAGTTACCTTCGACCAGAGACACACCTCACACCTAAACGCCTCTGGGAGGCGATGGTCAGCGGTGCGAAGAACTCGCTTGCCATCGGTGGAGCGGTGGGCAGCATCGGAATCATTATTGCTGTAATTGATCTCACCGGACTTGGTAGAATCTTTCCTGACCTCGTTCTCTCCGTCGCTGGGGATAGCCGCGTAATCGCTATCCTATTGCTCGCCGGTGCGTCCCTTATCTTGGGAATGGGCATCCCCGTTACTGCTGCCTATCTGATTACCTCCGAACTCGCTGTCCCAATCCTCACAAGTGATTCGATGGGAGTACCCCTAATTGCAGCACACCTGATTGTCTTCTGGCTCAGTCAAGATTCCAATATCACGCCGCCCGTCGCCCTTGGCGCGTACGCCGGGGCTGCGGTGGCGCGTGCGGATCCGTGGAAAACCGGCTGGGCATGTTTCAAATTCGCCAAGTTCCTGTATATCATGCCGCTGCTGTTCGCTTATACTCACATCCTGTTTGATGGCACCCTGCTACAAAATGCCCTGTCCGTTGTAACGGCTGTGGTGGGCACATTCATCTTTTCAATCGTTACGATGGGATACTTCCTCCGCAAAACGACATGGATAGAATGGATTATCCTCGCAGTTGCCGCTTTCTTAGCATATATCTACAATATCTATACTTTCGGGATCGCACTCGGATTATTTGCCACCGTGTATTTCATTCAGAAACGGGTATGAAATGTATCAGAAGTTTGGGGATTTCCCCGATTATCCTTGAGCCCTGTTCAACTCAACAACGCTCTCAAAGGTACATCTTCATCCTTAGGAAGATAATAACTCAACGGATCGCTGACCACGCCGATCAGCTGTTTCTGTAGAGGGGTTGTGCACTTAGCAATCAGTTCGTTGGGCATCGCGATATAATCCATCGGTTTGACCCACCGATAAGCATAGCCCATGAAGATTGTTTTTCTCGGCTTACCAGACCAGTTATGTCCTGGACCGTGCCAAGTCCGCTGCTCAAAGATGAACGCGTCTCCCGCTTTCACATTCATAGAGATAGCCCCCCTTGCGTTCCCGGTTTCCGTATCCACAGCGGGTGTGCCGTTGAGCCTGTTGCTGCCGGGGACAAGTACCGTCGCGCCTGAAGCCGGATCCGACTGATCGCTGATGGCATAAGCAATCTTGAGCAGGATTCTGGGATGGGGCTCTTGCATCTCGCCGGGTGACGTACCACCATCGCGGTGCAGACCGATCCTCTCCTTGACCTTCGGTGGAGGCTCATCCTTTGATGGAAGAACAAGCAGGTGTGACGTAATCATCTGGATATTCCAATTCAGGATGCCCCAAGCGAGCGGTGCTGTTTTGGGCCAATCGAGAAGTTGAAAAAAGGCATCGTGTTCGGTGATGCAGTTACGCATATTCAGCCTGCCATCAGCTTCCAGATTCCCAGCCTTTTCTTCGCGTTCATGAAGCTCATCAATTGCTGCGTCAATTTCAGCAACTACGTCCGGTTCTAGTGCATTTTCGATTACCAGGTATCCGTTGGCATCAACGAACTCCTGTTGTTCCGAAGTCAAGACCGCGTAACCAGTCAAATCGTTTTGAAGTGACATTTCTCCCTCCAGCTCTTGAATTTGCAGCTCGTGTTAAACAGTTCCTATTAAGAGGATACCCGATTTGGAGCGTCAATGCCAGACATTTTTTAGAAGTAGATGCCAATAAGACCCAAACATGCTATAATATAGTGCAAAGGAGCGTAGAAAAAACGACATGGAAAACAAGCGTCTGTTTATTGACGATTTCGAGATTGAGTCCAAACAGAACCTCAAGCGAAGGTTCCATCCACCAGAAAAGGTTGGCACAGTCCTCCAACCGGATCGGCCCTGGGAAGATAAGTTTGGCTGTGCCTGTCCTATGGTTATCCGTGATCCGGAGGGGACATCCAAAATGTGGTATTGGAACTCAAAAGACGGGCTTAACGACCTTTACGCGACAAGCGAGGATGGTCTTCACTGGGAGAAGCCGATTCTCCATCTATCGGAAATCGATGGTAGCACCGAGAACAACAAAGTTAAGACACCAGGGCGGATTGGCCCCGGATCAGTTTTTTACTGTCCTGAATCCACCCTTTCTGAGGGTGAAGACACGCTATACCGAACAGTTTCGTGGATCCCCCATGGCGAATGGAGTCAGCGATACCTGCCAATTTTCAGTCCGGATGGATTCACTTGGCATACAGCGGAAAACGCGGACGATGAGCCGGGCATCAGCGATGGCGTAGGCGATACCGGCACCTTTTTGGTCGCCGACGAGGCTTTCCCTATGATGCGCGACGATGTGCCCGGCCGCTATGTCGCCTTCCCACGGCTCCACGCTACCGTTGGTCGTTTCCGCCGCCGGTCTGTAGGGATGACATTCGCTAATTCCCTACCCAATCGCGCCCGACTGATGCTGGATTGGCCCCGTCCCTGCCTCGTTCTCGCCCCGGATCTGGTTGACGATGAAATGGCTCGTGAACGCTTAGATACCGCTTACGCGGCGGGAATCATCCACTACAATGATCCGGTAGATCAGCACTGCGAATTTTACGCCATGCAGCCGTGGACGGTAGGCAACGTTTTTCTTGGCGCACTTTATATCTTCGATGTCAGCATGGATATGTACAAACATAGCATGTGGAATCAGCACGGGATCATAGAGACGCAACTGGTATACAGCCGCGATCTGGTGCATTGGGATCGGCTTGGGGATCGCCAACCGTGGATTGCAAGGGGTGAAGTCGGCGAACAAGATTGTGCGATGATACACTTCGACAGCGTGCCAATACGTGTGGGGAACTGGATGTACCAGTACTACTCCGCTGGCAATCTTCCGCATCCTTCCGTAGACCAACAGTGGCTACGTGAGCAGCAAAGACTGATTGAAGCGGGAAAACGACACCCGTTGCAAACGATCGGTTGTGTGCGCTTTCGACCTGACCGTTACATCTCCCTAGAGGCGGGCAATCGTGCCGGGCGTGTAACTACGAAAGCACTGACTGTGAGCGATAAGCGTTTACTAGTCAACCTTGATGCCACAGGTGGTGAATTGACAGTCAGCGTGCTGACAGAGCGAGGCCGTCTACTGAAAGGTTACGAGCATTCCCAGTCGATCCGAGGAGATGATATTGAGGCTCCCATCTCCTTCTCAAAGCCCTTCAACGATTTGATTGGTCAGCGAGTAAAACTCCGCTTTACACTTCAAAATGCGAAACTGTTCAGTTATTCATGGGGGGATTAATCATTGACTTCTTGTGGTATGTATAGTAGCATAGGTTTTTGATTGGAAACCGTGATAACAGCGTCAGGCTTCAAGTTAGGATAACCGCTTGTAATTTAATGGGCTGCAATGGCAGTCATCAAAATGAAAGGAAAATAAACAACATGATCAAAATTGGCTGTAACTTTCTAAGTCTGCACAATACAGATGTTGAGACCTTCATCGAAGTCGCCCACGATTTAAGAATGGACATCGTTGACTTCCACTACCGGGCGTTCACCTCAACGGATCCAGAATATCTCGGCAATATCAAGCTGATGTGCCTCAGACACGGCTTACCTATCGGTTACATCGGTGTGAGTGGTCTGTTCGTTGGGAATGCGGCGGAACGGGAGGAACACGCTCAAGATTGCAGAAATGCGGTTGACCTCGCTGCGTTTCTCGGTTCCCCGCTCATCCGCGTGTTCTGCGCCGTGATACCTGAAAAGAACGGCGATGGCGATGATCCTTGGCCCGCGATGATCAGGGGGTATCAGGAGGTTGCCGACTATGCAGCCCTGAAAGGCATCGCTGTAGGGTTACAGAATCACCCATCTACAGGCGACGATATGCTGCGTATCCGGCGCGAGACAGATCGAGAAAACTTCTCTTTTATCATGGACACGGGTCAATGGGTTGGCTCACCTGGATCCGGGCCAAAGGGAGAGACAGATCCGGATATTGACTTTTACCAGTTTATGGAGCAGGCTGCGCCGTATGCCCTGTATGTCCGCACAAAATTTTACAAAGTCGAAAGCGGCAAAGAGGAATGGCTGGATTATGAACGAATCGCAGAGATTCTGAAAAAGGTTAACTACAACGGCTGCATCTCCATTGTCTACGAAGGTCAGCATGAAGATCGTATCGATCAGGTCCGGAAAGCCGCTAGCTACCTACGCGCCCTGCTCGCAGGTTATTAACGGATATACTGAACGTATCGGAGGATATGATGGCAACTCCAACAAACCAAGAGTTGATTGAGTGCTGGCGTAACGAGCTAGCACCGCTGCTCCCGCTGCTCCATGCCTTCCACGACCGAGATGGTTTCATTTCTGATGACGCGCTCCGCGATATAGCGGTGGGGCTCAGGATTCCGCTCGCAGACCTCTTCGGCACCGTTACGTTCTACCATCACTTCTCCCGCACACCGCCGGGGCAAAGTGCGTCCCGCGTTTGCACGGGCCCCGTTTGCTGCTTGGTCGGTGGAAATGAGCTCCTTGCTGCACTCAAGGCGGATGGCGCAACGCCGATGCCGTGTGCCGGTCGCTGTGACGATTTCGTGCCGGTTCTCAAGGGGCACCAAGTGCTCATCGGTGTGAATCCGGATACACTCGCAGTCAAACCTTCTCCCTTGCCGCCGCCAAATCCGGGTGGAATTGATGAATGTGTCTTTGGCGCAATTCGTGAGCCGAATCGATCCAACATTGAGGGTTACTGCCGTACCGGTGGATACGAGGGGCTTACACGCGCGGTGCAGGAGATGCGCCCAGCTGAAGTGGTTGAAGTTATCATAGAGAGCAAGCTCGCGGGCCGGGGAGGGGCAGGCTTCCCCACCGGACTCAAGTGGCAGGCAGTTGCTGAAGCACCCGGCAACCCAAAAACTATTGTATGCAACGCGGATGAGGGGGAGCCCGGTTGTTTCAAAGACCGCGCAATTCTCGACCACGACCCACACGCAGTAATTGAGGCGATGGTGCTCGCAGCCTACGCTACCGATGCAACACGCGGCTTCATCTACCTCCGATATGAGTATCCCGAAACCCTCAACACGCTAGCAGAGGCAATCGCCGAAGCGGAGGAAGCGGGGTTCCTTGGGAGCCAGATTCTTGACACGGATTTTAGCTTCCATATCCATCTTAGACGCGGTGCCGGTGCTTACATCTGTGGTGAAGAAGGCTCGCTTCTGAATAGTCTCGAAGGCAAGCATCCCTTCCCGCGCAATCGTCCCCCTTACCCTGTGACCCACGGCTACGACAATCTGCCAACGGTTGTCAACAATGTTGAAACCCTTGCAGCTGCGCCGCAGATTATGCGCCGGGGCGCGGATTGGTATCGTGGGCTCGGAATGAACGGTCATGCGGGCACGAAGGTCATCAGTCTCTCCGGCGACATCCAGAGACCGGGCAACTATGAGGTGCCATTTGGATTGCCGTTGAAAACGCTGCTCTACGGCTGGGCGGGTGGAACACAGGAAGGGCGTTCGATTCAGGCAATCACAATGGCGGGGCTCTCCGGCGGCTTCCTCGCTGGCAAAGACCTTGATGTAACGCTTGATGAACCAAGCATCGGGAAGGTGGGGGCAATGCTCGGTGCTGCTGGGATTATAGTGTTCGATGACAGTCGGGATATAATTCAGATGGCGCGTCACGCGATGGAATTTTTCGCTGAAGAATCATGTGGTAAGTGTTTCCCTTGCCGTATCGGCACGCAACGTCTCACCGAACGGCTCACTGGCGAGACAGGACCTAGCGACCTAACACAGTGGAGGAGTGAGGTTAGTGACATCGGCGCGACCATGCAAGCAACGAGTGCGTGTAGTCTCGGAACAGCTGCGCCAAATATCACCGAGAGCTTGATGAAGTATTTCCCACAACAGGTTGAACATCATGTGAGCCGCAAGACATAGGGTCCGGCAGGGATTGGGTGCTCCATGAGCCCTAATTCATTATATACAAAAGGGAATTCAAATCGTTGTCGCGAATTTGGAAAACGCTGTGATTATTGATCTACCGGCCAAAAAACCAGGTAGCTGTCCTAGATCACCTAAAGAAAGCAGAATCGCATAGGAATCGGAGATTAACTGAACAGAGGTCAAAAATAAAGGAGTATTGTCATGTCAGAATATACAGTCCTTGGCAAAAGAGTGCCCAGAGTCGATGCCCTTGAAAAAGTGACAGGTGCGGCGCAATATGGGGCAGATGTTCACCTGCCCGGTATGCTTCACGGTAAATTTGTTCGCAGCAAACACCCACATGCAAAGATTGTTAGTATCGACACCAGTGAAGCTGAAAAGCTGCCCGGTGTACGAGCTATCATCACCCAAGACGATGTCGAGAGTGGACGACGGGTCTTTGCTTCTGACAAAGTCCTATATCTCGGTGAACCGATTGCAGCGGTTGCGGCAACAGATCCCGACATCGCGGAGGAAGCCGCAGACCTAATCCATGTCAACTATGAAGTGCTACCCGTTGTTCAAGACGTGACCGAGTCTATCCAGCCGACTGCCCCACGCCTGCACAGCGATGATCTGAAAGATGGACCCGCCCGTCGAGCGATTAAAACTGACTTGAGAAAACTTGAACGGGACGAATCGCAAGACCACAGTGCAGAGATTGCCGAGTTAAACGCACGGTTGGAAGCCATTGAAGATGAGGTCTATTACAACATCTCTGCCGAAACGCACACAGCGGTTGGCGATGTAGAGGTGGGCTTCGCCGAATCAGACCTTGTTGTCGAAAATACTTACGTCATTCCACGGGTGCATCAGACCTACATGGAACCTCACGTCTCTGTTGCGGATGTCGAGTCCACCGGCAAGGTCACAGTATGGGCAAGCACACAGGGTCCCTTCGCCATCCGATCCGGCATAGCGGGCACGCTCGGCATTCCCCTCAATCAGGTTAATGTGATTGCAACGACGATGGGCGGCGGATTTGGTGGACGTTTTGGTGTCGTGCTGACGCATGTGCCCGCCGTTCTCCTTTCCCAAAAGACGGGACGTCCGGTGAAGATTCAGATGACCCGCGAAGAGGAGTTTACTGATGGCCGTCCGGCACCGGGTTGCGTAATCACGCTAAAAACGGGGGTTAAGAATGATGGTCAAATCGTCGCCCGTCAGGCACTTGCCTTTTGGGATTCTGGTTCCGTATCGGGCGCATCGATTGGTAGCACCCTTCGCGTCCGTGGCGTTTATAAAATCCCGCACCTAAAGGTTGATGCGTATGGTGTCTACACAAATAAGTCTGGGACCGCTGCCTATCGCGCACCTGGTACACCTCAAGCTGCCTTCGCCGGCGAATCCCAACTCGATGATATTGCACGCAAACTTGGCATGGATCCGGTTGAATTTCGGCTCAAAAATATGCGTGAAGAGGGTGATCCCATCCCTGGCGGCGGTCAGCGCGGCGGATCCAGAGAACCGAAGGTCGGCTATAAGCAAACCCTGCAAGCGGTCGCCGATGCCGTTGACTGGCAGCACCGGACCACGGGCCCAAATCAAGGGTGGGGTGTGGCGATTGGTGATTGGACAAATGGTTGTGGACCGGGCGGGATGTTCGTCTCTATCCACGAAGATGGGAGTGCGCGAATCTTCCACGGCTCGATGGACATCAGCGGCACCGATACCGCAATTACCCAGATTGTTGCCGAAGTGTTGACCCTCCCCTACGATCAGGTCGCAATCACCCGTGGCGATACCGATTCCGCACCTTATGCCACCGGCTCTGGCGGTAGTGTTGTTACCTTCACGATGGGGAACACCGCCAAGATCGCGGCTGAAGATACGCGCAAACGTATCCTTGAACTCGCTGCCGAACGGTTGAATACCGAGGTCGAGAACCTCAAACTGGATGGGGGCAGGGTGACCACAGGGGTCGGTGACCCGCCGAAATCGATTGGATTCGGTGAGTTGGCCGCATACAGTCTCTCGACAACAGGGGGTCCCATCATTGGCAAAGGTTCATTCGCACGGCAACCGACGACACCGGCCCTCGCCGCACAAATCGCTAAGATCGAAGTCGATCCGCAGACCGGCAGAATCAAGGTGCTGAAAATGGTGTCCTCACAGGATGTCGGCTTTGCTATCAACCCGATGGCAGTTGAGGGACAGATTGAGGGCGGTACGGTACAAGGCTATGCTTGGGCGACCATGGAGGAGATGCAGTATGACGAGAACGGGAGCGTGAATCCGGGTTTCGTCGATTACCGTGTGCCGACTACCGCAGACTTGCCTACTGTGGAGTCGATCATCGTTGAAGTGGAAGCCCCCAACGGACCGTTTGGTGCGAAAGGTGTCGGTGAGCCTCCCATCACGCCTACCTTGGCAACGATGGCGAATGCCGTTGCCGACGCAGTGGGTGTCCGGATAACGGAACTCCCGATGACACCAGAGCGGGTTGTCGATGCGATTGGTAACACATCCGTTTAGGGTTGAACGGAGTCAAGCTACAATTTTTGCTTGATTGTTGTTAAACTATATGTTACAATTGTTACCGTTTGGTTGGTTTGAGCTTGAGCATGTTAGCGTTGCAACCATAAAAAAACCCCGAAGGCGGAAAGGACATGCCCTTGTTTGAGCTTGAGCATGTTAGCGTTGCAATGAGCAGATAGGCAAGGAAATTCACTCGGGATTCATGTTTGAGCTTGAGCATGTTAGCGTTGCAACATAACTGCGTTTTGATCGATATAGAAATTGAGAGTGAGTTTGAGCTTGAGCATGTTAGCGTTGCAAAGGGCGACTTGATAGCCGATCGGTCGTATGGGAATGTGTTTGAGCTTGAGCATGTTAGCGTTGCAAGAATACATTTTATCAGATTTGTGTAGGTTCTATACAAGTTTGAGCTTGAGCATGTTAGCGTTGCAAATGGGCTATCGCTTCCCTTGAAGCTTTGTGTCCCTCGTTTGAGCTTGAGCATGTTAGCGTTGCAACGATACACCACCAATCTCACGATAATCAGAATTGCCCGTTTGAGCTTGAGCATGTTAGCGTTGCAACCACAGCAAGCAGGTCTTGCCACCAAAGTAAGCAAAGTTTGAGCTTGAGCATGTTAGCGTTGCAACCCGTTTTTCGGTCCAAGTTTTTCAAGCTATACTTGGATCGAGTGTGCGAAAGCTCTCCGATTTTGTCGTCAACGTCCAGTCGCGCAAAATCACTGGGATGTTGACGACAAACCGATTGCACCGCTACCATGTTATCCATCATTTTTTGATGGAGGGTTGTCCTCCATTACGGTGTATTGGACAACCTATAATCTCAATCTAGCCTAAGTATTCGTTTACTACGTTGTTTACGTTATGACACCTCCAGATGTATTCCGCAGAGAATAGCGCTAGTCGGGAGCAACTGTCGGGGCAACTTAAAAGTCTCTTGTCAAGGTGAGGCGGTGGACCCCAGGACGACTATTCATTAATAGCAAGCGTTTACAACATTGGCGAAGCGCACATTACTTCTTTTTGAGAAAGTGTTATACCGAAAGGTATTTTTTTTCATGTCGAAAGTGGCTGTTTTAGATACAAATCAACAAATCTTAGAACCCTGCCGACCCGCACGCGCACGCAAGTTGCTTAAAGCGGGGAAAGCCGCAGTCTGGCGACGCTATCCCTTCACTATTATCCTCAAGCGTGCCATCCCACCCGATACCGTCAAAACGAAGGCTTGCCAGGTATGCGTTGACCCTGGATCCAAGATGACAGGAATCGCTCTCGTCGACCCCGATCGAAATATCATCTTCGCCGCTGAAATCGAACACCGCGGTCAGGTTATTAAAAAAAGGTTGACCGACCGTTCAGGCTTCCGTCGAGGCAGAAGAACTCGCAATCTGCGATACAGGCCGGTGAGATGGAAAAATCGCAAAAGGGCTGTCCCGATATTCGAGAACGGCGCATGGGTGATGCGTCGAGTGAAGATGGGGGAAGGGATAAAAGGGTTCGGTGACGGCAAGGGGTGGGTGGCTCCAAGTTTAATGTCTCGTGTTTACAACATCCACACGATTGTCGGGCGTCTCTGTCGTCTGTATCCGATATCAACCATTGCAGTGGAGCATGTCAAGTTTGATATGCAGCTGATGGATAACCCTGAAATAAAGGGTGTTGAGTATCAACAGGGGACTTTACTCGGATATAATATCCGTGAGTATCTCTTAGAGAAAAACAAACGCAAATGTGCGTATTGCGGCGGCATCGGTAGCCAGATCGAGCATATTATCCCTAAAGCAAAAGGCGGGAGTAGTCGAGTGGATAACCTAACCCTCGCATGCCGACACTGCAATGAGAAAAAAGGGAATCGGCTTCCTGATGAAATCAAAGATGAAGATCTCCGAAAAGCAGTTAAAAAGGCGATGGCTAAAGCAAAGAAACCTCTCACAGATGCAGCTGCTGTGAATACGATTCGGTGGAAGATAGTCGAGACGTTGCAAGGGACAGGTCTCCCGATCGTTTACGGTTCAGGCGGTCAGACTAAACACAATCGCACCAAGTCGGGCCTGCCCAAAACCCACCATTTTGATGCCGCTTGCGTCGCAGATACCGTGAAGCCGCCCGCCAGTCATTTGCCCGTCCTCCACATCAAAGCGAAGGGTTACGGTCAACGAGACCTGTTTTCTTTTTCGGCAGGCGAGAACAAGAACATAACAAGGCTTGTTGGCAAACGCAACGCAAAAAAGAAAAAACATGGTTTCAACTATGGCAACAGAAAACGCTCGGGCGGCGATGGCTTTCGGAAATATGACCACGTGATCATGTCCAAAAAGGCTCGTTCCCCCGCACCCAAGCCCGTCCCGAAAACCGGGGAGGTCAGCGAAGATGCAATGCCCAAAACCTCGAAGACAAATCCGAATCAACTCTTGCTCCCCTTCCCAAGCAACGCGACGCCCTCCAAGACCAAGGTCAGCGTCCGCCATGTTGGAGTTATCAATTGCTTTGACCACACACCGAAAAAAGGTGCGCCGCGTAAGGTGCGCGTGGAAGGTGCCACCCTTGAAAAGAGGGACCCGCGCATCAGTGGCAATACAAAAGAACTCAAAAGATTTCAACGGCGAGATGGCTACTCCTACACTCACAAAGCCTGTTGCAAAGGAGAACTATCTAACCTTGCTTCACCATAACTTCAAGTTTCGGCAGAAACAGCAACGAATTTCCCCTTACAATAAGGCCGGGACTGAAGAGCTGCTTTAATAGGTTGAGAAAACTATGACCTCCAACGAACTTGCTGGGTGGGTGATTGATGCCCGTCAGCGCACCTTTGATATTGTTGCAGATCTCACCGATGAACAGATAATGAGCCCCTACCTCTCGATTGTCAATCCACTGTTGTGGGAAATCGGCCATGTGGCGTGGTTTCAAGAGAAGTGGGTGCTGCGAGATACATGCCAAGCGAAACCGATTCGTGATGATGCCGATGCTCTTTGGGATTCGATTGCAATCCCCCATGAAACACGGTGGGATCTGCCGTTGCCCTCTCGCGAAGGAACGTTAGCGTATATGCGAGAGGTAAGGGACCAGATTCTGAACAGGCTTCAGCGCGAGGAGCCGAGTGAAGAACTGGCGTATTTTGTGCGCTATACCACCTACCATGAAGACATGCACAATGAGGCGTTTACGTATACACGACAGACTTTGGAATACCCGCCACCACGCTTTTCTGCTGTTCCTGAAGATCCTCGCGATACCGGAGGCGGTCCATTGTCGGGTGATGCCGAAGTCCCTGGCGGCACGTTGATGCTAGGTGCTACGCTTGACGAACCTTTCGTATTTGACAATGAGAAGTGGGCGCACCCGGTCGAAATTGAGCCGTTCGCCATTGCGCGTGCCGCTGTGACTCAATCCGAGTTTGCCGCGTTTACCGAGGATAACGGCTATCGTCGAAAGGAATTGTGGGGTGCGGAGGGATGGGAATGGCGAGAGTCCGTAAACGCAATACACCCCGTCTACTGGGAGGTCTCAAATAACGGTTGGCTGCGTCGGCATTTCGACAAATGGTCCCCACTTGAGCCACACCTTCCGGTTGTTCATGTCAACTATTATGAAGCCGAAGCATACTGCCGTTGGGCGGGTCGCCGCCTTCCAACAGAAGCGGAATGGGAGGCAGCCGCCGCTGTCGAGCCAAATCTAGCAGGGAGCGGGTTCTCTTCACAGAAGCGTCGCTTCCCGTGGGGCGATGAACCCCCAACGCCAGAACACGCCAACCTCGACTGGCAATCAATGGGTTGCATTGACGTAGGAGCATGTCCAAAAAGCGATAGTGCCTTCGGCTGCCGGCAGATGATTGGTAACGTTTGGGAATGGACTAGCACCCCCTTCCGCCCCTATCCGGGCTTTGAAATTGACCCCTACAAAGAGTATTCGGAACCGTGGTTTGAAACCCGTAAGGTTCTACGCGGTGGCTGTTGGACGACCCGCTCGCGTCTCCTCCGAAATACATGGCGTAACTTCTATACACCGGATCGGCGGGATGTGTTGGCGGGCTTTCGGACCTGTGCGATTTGAATTAGCAACTGAACTTGATGAATGTTGAGTCAGGGCTGAAACGCCCGTAAGACTCGGCGTTTATTACCTTCACCTTATGGCAAATTGATGATGAAACAAGGGCTACCGGCCGGTGTCAACCTGATGAAGGCACCCAAGCACGATTCGCAGCAATCGTTAAAAGATGCGGTTGCAGAAGGACTTAAAAAAACTCCGAAGAGTATCCCCCCACTCTTCTTTTACAATACAGCTGGTTCGCAACTTTTTGAGCAGATCTGCAAACTCCCTGAATACTATCCAACGCGAACCGAGCAAAAAATCTTGACAGATAATGCGCGGGCCATCATCGAAACATTTGCCGGCGAAGTGGAACTTGTGGAACTTGGCAGTGGGAGTTCCTCCAAAACACGGGTTCTTATCGACGCAACTCTCGCCAATCAAACCCATCTCCACTACATACCGACCGACATTTCCGCCGACTTCCTGCTCGAATCGTCGATTGCCCTCAAAAGCGAGTATGAGCCGTTATCGATCACAGCAATTGCAGCCGAGCACAGCGATGCACTTCGGCTATTACCCGAAGCAGGTAATCAATCCCGTCTTTTTCTGTTCCTCGGTAGCAACATCGGTAATTCTGAGCGGGAAGAAGCAATCAGTTTCATTGGACAGATTTGCCATCGAATGCGTGAGGAGGACCGCCTGCTGATAGGCTTTGATTTGGTGAAAGACCGTCAGGTGCTTTTCGACGCTTACAACGACGAGGCGGGGGTAACGGCTGCGTTCAACAAAAACCTACTGGTGCGGATTAATCGTGAATTGGTCGGAGAATTCGATTTAAATCTGTTCGACCATTACGCGCCATTTGTCGAGGAACATTCTCGCATCGAAATGCGCCTGATAAGTCGGTGTGCTCAACGGGTTCACGTGGAGTGTCTTGGTCAAGGGTTCGATTTTGAGGAAGGCGAATATATCCATACGGAAAACAGCTACAAGTATACGCTTGAAGGGTTTGGTTCCCTTTGTGCAGCGGCGGGGATGAAGATGCAGGAATACTATCTTGATGAGCGTGGCTGGTTTGCGGTGGGAGTATTTCGCAAAAGCAGCGGAGGATAGGCGTATGAACGAAAGCAAAATAGCACTGAAGGATGTTGAGATGCGTTTTGGCGATGTTGTCGCGCTCCATTCAACCAACCTGCAGATCGCGACAGGGCAAACGACGGTGTTAATCGGTCCGAGCGGTTGTGGTAAGTCCACGGTTTTGCGGCTAATCATCGGTTTGTTAACGCCAACATCTGGCGCAGTCGAATTTGAAGGGGAGCCGATTTCGCAGAATAATATCCTTACGCTACGGCGGCGGATGGGTTACGTAATTCAGGATGGTGGCCTGTTTCCGCATCTGACTGCTGCCCAAAATGTGACCCTCATAGCGAAGCATCTCCAAACCTTTCAAGAGGACGAAATTCAAGCAAAACTGGACGAACTCTGTGAAATGACTCGCTTCCCGAAAGAGGGCCTCGCTCGCTATGCTGTCGAACTTTCCGGTGGACAGCGTCAGCGTGTCAGTCTGATGCGAGCACTTGCTTTAGATCCTGACGTTCTCCTGCTCGACGAACCGCTTGGAGCGTTGGACCCGATGGTTCGTGCGTCCCTACAAACAGAATTGAAAGAAATTTTCAACCGCCTTGGTAAAACTGTCATTATTGTCACCCACGACATGGCAGAAGCGGGCTATATCGGAAACAGCATCGTCCTCATGCGAGAAGGGCGGGTTGTCCAACAGGGCACGCTTGATGACCTCCGAGAGCAACCGGCTGACAAATTCGTTTCGGAATTCATCACCGCGCAACGGAGTTTGGTCCAGTTGTGAGCAGTAGCTTTGTCACTGTCTGCAATGGCGTGTTTAGAATCATCTTTTAGAATCATCTTTTCGTTTATAAACCTGCCTACGCAAATTATGAGCTTTGGTATTAATGGGTGCCAGTCGTATCGCATGGGTTAAATCAGCAATAGCACAGTCATAATTGGCTTTGGCAAAGTAGGTTAGTCCACGATTGTAATAGGCATCCGCAAGATCAGGGGTTTAGTTTTATCATTTAGGTAATCTGCGATGGCATTGTCATAGGCCTCGTCATAATTCTCTATGTCATAGTAAGCCTCTCCGCGATTGTAGTAGGCATCGGCAAAATCAGGGTTCAATTCTATTGCGTGGATGTAATCTGCAATGGCATTATCATAATCCCCTTTATAATAGTAAATCTCCCCGCGATTGTAATAGGCATCAGCAAGCTGAGAGCAGGCATCAGCAAAATCGGGGTTTAGTTTTATCGCTTGGGTGTAATCTGCGATGGCATTGTCATAATCCTCTATGTCATAGCAGTTATAGCAAGCCTCCACTCCGCGATTGTAATAGGCATCAGCAAGCTGAGAGTAGGCATCAGCAAAATCAGGCTTCAGTTTTATCGCTTGGGTGTAATCTGTGATGGCATTGTCATAATCCTCTATGTCATAGCAGTTATAGCAAGCCTCCACTCCGCGATTGTAATAGGCATCAGCAAGCTGAGAGTAGGCATCAGCAAAATCAGGCTTCAGTTTTATCACTTGGGTATAATTTGCAATGGCCTTGTCGTAATCCTCTTTGGCATAGTAAACTTCCCCGCGCCGATAATAGGCATCGGCAAGCTGAGAATAGACTTCTGCGATAGTGTTGTCGTAATCCCCTTTTTTATAGTTAGCCTCTCCGCGGCGACGATAGGCTCTGGCAAGCCAGAGATAGGTTTTTGTATAATTGGGGTTCAGTTCTATCGCTTTGGTATAATCTGCAATGGCATTGTCGTAATCTTCTTTGGCATAGTAAGCGTATCCACGATCGAAATAGGCATAAGCACCATTGGGATTTAGTTCTATCACTTGGGTGTAGTCAGAGATAGCATTGTCATAATCCCCTTTGGCATAGTAAGCCCTACCGCGGCGACGATAGGCTCTGGCAAGCCAGAAACAAGCTCTTGTATAATCAGGGTTCAGTTCTATCACTTGGGTATAATCTGCAATGGCCTTGTCGTAATCTGCAATGGCATTATCGTAATCTGCAATGGCATAGTAAGCCGCTCCGCGCCAAAAATAAGCGGCATCATCGGGTTTTAGTTCTATCACTTGGGTGTAGTCAGAGATAGCATTGTCATAATCCCCTTTGGCACGGTAAGCCCTACCGCGGCGACGATAGGCGCTGGCAAGCCAGAAATAGGCTTCTGTATAATCGGGGTTCAGTTCTATCGCTTGGGTAAAGTCAGAAATGGCATTGTCGTAATCTTCTTTGGCATAGTAAGCATATCCACGATTGAAATAGGCGCTGGCAAGCCAGAAATAGGCTTCTGTATAATCGGGGTTCAGTTCTATCGCTTGGGTAAAGTCAGAAATGGCATTGGCATAATCTCCTTTGTCATCATAAGTACGCCCACGACTGAAATAGGCATCCGCAAAATCGGGCTTCAGGCGTATCACTCGTGTATAATCTACGATGGCATTATCATAATCCCCTTTGGCATAATAAGCCCACCCGCGAACAAAGGCGGTGGCATAGTCGGGGTTCAGTTTAATCGCTTGGGTGTAGTCAGAGATAGCATTGTTATAATCCCCTTTGATAAAGTAAGACAATCCACGACTGAAATAGGCATAAGCATCATCGGGCTTCAGGCGTATCGCTTGGGTATAATCTGTAATGGCATTGGCATAATCCCCTTTGTCACGGCAAGCATCCGCACGTCCAAGGTAAGCGTAATAAGCACCATCAAGGCTCAGTTCTATCGCTTGGGTGTAATCGGAGGCAGCGTTATCATAATCCCCATTTTTATGGTAAGCCGCTCCACGATTATAATAGGAACGGGCATCATTTTCATCTTTGATGTCCGTTCGGACATCTGGATGCTTCGGTTCGGTTTCTGATATCCACAGTTTACATTTGTCAAACTTAATTTCTTTCATTGTTCACGTCCTGTGCTTGTCTTGCTGCTTCGGCGGGGTCTTTTGCAGTCGGCTCTGGTATGAAATAAATCTCGCCGCCTTTTCGTCCGATTGCCTTTGCGAGTTTCTCTTCGGCTCGCTTTCCTGCGGTATCATTATCACTGCATAGATACACCGCTTTGCTTGATAGACGATTCACAAGTATTTCGTCGTTAGCGATTGGAGATATTCCTATCATCAGCAAATGGTTTTATCTATTTTTACTTGAATACTCTCAGAAATTATAGCATAAGTTGAAAATCAGCACAAGAGGGAAAGGAGACATGCTATGAATCACGTTTCACGCCTCACGTTTTACACACTATCTGCACTTCTGCTCATTTACATCCTGTCTTCCGCCGATGCTCAGAAAATCAGCGTTGGTTCCAAGCGATTCACGGAGTCTTATGTCTTGGGTGAAATAGCAAAGAAATTGCTGGAAGATGCGGGCTATCATGTGGAATTTAAGCAGGGGATGGGCGGCACTATTATTGTGTGGGAGGCACTGAAGAATGGCGACATCGCCCTGTATCCTGACTACACCGGCACCATTCAAGAGACGATTGTGAAATCGGCGACCCCAATGACTTCTGAACAGATGCGGAGTGCGCTCGCCGAATATGGTATCGGCATGGCAGGTGAGTTAGGCTTCAACAACACCTACGCGCTCGCCATGCGCCGGGGGGATAGCGATTCTCGGAACATACACAAAATTTCCGATCTGCGGGACCACCCAAATATCAAAGCTGGGTTGACGCATGAGTTTCTGGCACGCAGGGATGGTTGGGAACCGTTAAGTCGCCGTTACGGCTTACAGATTAAACCCCGCGGGATGGAACACGCTCTAGCTTATGTCGCGCTGAACACCGGTGAGATTGACCTGATGGATGCCTACTCCACCGATGCGAAACTCGCTGAATATGACCTAACCGTGTTGGAAGATGATCTGCATTTTTTCCCGAAGTATAACGCTGTGTTCCTATACCGATTGGACACCGATCAGGCAGCCATTGACGCGATTCGTAAGTTGGATGGCACCATTGATGAAGGGTTGATGACGCGATTGAACGCCGAAGCCGAACGCACAAATAACTTCACAGCCGCCACCTCACTTTACTTCAGCGAAGTAGAAAACAGAGCGGTAGAAGTCGTTTCCCAATCCTTTATGTCCAAACTGCTACGATGGACGGCACGACATCTGATGCTCGTAGGCATTTCGATGGTAATTGCTATTGTGGTCAGCATCCCGCTCGGCATACGCGCGAGCCGGCCCGGAATCCTCAGCCAAATCATCATTGGGATACCAGGGATTATGCAAACCGTGCCGTCGTTGGCACTACTCGCGCTACTCGTGCCGGTGCCGATGCTCGGTATAAGTCCAACGACAGCGATTGTCGCACTTTTTCTCTACAGTCTCTTGCCGATTGTTCGGAACACCGCTACCGGGCTTCAGAACATCCCGACACCGTTGCGGGAATCTGCGGCTGCGTTGGGCCTTGAACCGGCTGCACAACTGACGAAGGTGTATTTACCGATGGCATCGCGGACAATCCTTGCGGGTATCAAGACCAGTGTGATCATCAACGTTGGGACCGCTACGCTCGCTGCACTCATCGGAGCGGGCGGACTCGGCGAACCGATTATCAGCGGCCTCGCTCTCGACAATACCGAGGTTATTCTACAGGGTGCTGTTCCGGCGGCGTTACTGGCGATTTTGGTTCAGGTCTGCTTTGACGGTCTAGAACGCCTGATTATTCCGAGGGGACTACGGCTAGCGGCAGCATCCCAATAGGCTGCGGCAGGTGAGTGAGTGAAAGCGGACAACTCAAAACCGTTTCTGCAATACCACCCAGCTCTGAATGTTATGGGGAGAAAGGGTCGTTTCCAGTCCTAATTCAAAGGGGCTGTGTTTTTTATTGTAGCTTTTCGCAGCGATGCGGGCATCAATTGCACTGACAACGTGATTCAGAATTGTGATTCCCAGAAAAGTCTTTGCCAACTGGAATTTGTCGTTGGCATCCAGCCGTAGCTGCTTGGCAACTTCACGTTGTGGCGAATCGTGGAGCATCCGTTCTTCATCTTTGAACGCCTTTCGATCTTCCCAATACCATTTGCCAACCCTTTCAAGCGGTTCACCATTGTTATCCGTATAAACATTGTGCCAATTATCAAACAGCGTTGCGTGTTCAAAGTCTTCGATAGGGTCCCAACCATCGAACTTTGTAGGCCCTTCAAAAATAACGTGCTGTCTTACCTGTTCGCGGTAGTCCTCCCGGATGCTTTGCGCGTTACTGCGTGTGATGAAATAGGCGGCAAGAAACCCCACCTCCGCTGCAATCTGAAGATAGCCACGCTTCGCACCGATGTAGAGTTGACCCGATCCAGGAACAAGTGCCGAGTACAGAAACGCCTTTGTTGGAGATTTCGTCGGATCCAGATTCAGTGGTTCTTGGAGTCCCTCAACAGCCGATATTTCGCTTTGCTCGGTCGGCAGTGTCTGCATCCCCAGCGCAGAGATGAGCCGAAAAGATGTATCCTGAAAATTCTCAGATGATTTTTCCGATAGAGGTAAAATTTTGGAGTTTTGCTTGATGTCAGACCCCGTCGACGCACTCCCCAGCTGTGCAAAAATCCCAATACCGAGCAGTGCCACGAGCAGAATCCAGCCCCAATAAAATCGGGATTCAAAGCAACGTGTATGTTTCATTCGTTTTCCTTTGCAGGTGGTTACAGGTTTTATCAACCCCGACCTGAAGGGGTAATTTCGGAAATGCTTAGAATTGCAGGATGAGAGCAAAGACATTTAACCGCTGCTGCTCTGGACCGCCGCCGGGAAGTTGTGCGAAGTCAAGCTGATAGTTGAGCAATCGAACCCCCAAACCGTAGGTCAAGTGGTCAGTAAAATTAAGCAGGTCGATACCGGGTTCCTCCTTGTAGCCAACACGGAGCGCCAAGAAACTTCCCAGCCAATATTCAAGTCCAACACTCTTCTGCAAATGCCTCCATTCAAAGGCACTTACGCCGACCCCTCGATCCGAAAGCAACCCTTCGCGTGTGAATTCAGGCTCCAGTTCCCGTTCTTCCGCTAGTCTCTGTTCATTTTTCTCTTTTATGGCTTCATTTAGCCGAAGTAAATCCGCCTCTAATTCATCCTCATCCTCTCTCAATTTATGGATAGATGCCGTCAGATCACCAATCAACCTGAACTGGTGGTTTCCTTGATTATAGAGTGTTACCGCTGTTCCAAACCTGAACATACGAGGGAGTGGGTCACTCTGGTTTTCATCTATGAAATGTATCCGTGTTCCCCAATTCTGCACAGCCGCCCCGATCTGGATGGGAATAGGTGTTGAGGGTAGGTTGTATTGCAAGCCCAGATCTATGGCGTATGCTCGTCCACTTTCTTCGCCCAATTTCAGGCTGATAATTTTGCCGCTGATCCCTCCTAACAGTCCTTTCGCCAATTTATCCGCATAAGAGACCGTCCACACCCAGTTTGTTCCGAGATTCTCTGTCCGTATTGGCTCCGGGGAATCGATTGTCACATCAATTGTTCCTTGCCCTTCGAGCTGAAGCATGGTGCCGAGTGTTCCCGGATCGCCGAGTGGCAAAGCACCGGCGAAGAAAGCATAGTATAACCCCTCGCCCGCCTCTCCGAAAATTTGGGTACGGTCTAAATACGAAATCGCGGCTTGTTTATTGTCCATAATCCCCAGCCCACTCGGATTCCATAAAGCAGCGGTAACATCGTTATTCATCGCCGAGAACGCATCGCCTAATGCGGCAGCCCGCGTGCCACCACCGAGATCGAGGATTTTAGCAGCAGTTGTCCCTGGTCCTGCCGATACAGGGGGGGCAATTGAAATCGTCATGAGTAGTAATAAAACAACTGTGTATAAAACATCTACTCGCTTCATTCTTGATATCTCCTTACATCGCTTCTCAAGGGAGTGATAAAACTGTAGCATTTACAACCGATCCAAACGAGAAACGGCTTAGCTAAGTTTACAAAACTAGGGACACAAAGACAAGGGAGCGAGGAGATTTGCTCTCTCCAAGTGTCCCCATCCCCTTATTCCTCCTCTTTCTCAACGAAGTCGAGGGCGGCAGAATTCATGCAATAGCGAAGTCCTGTCGGCGGAGGGCCATCGTTAAAAATATGGCCAAGGTGTGCATCACATCTGTCGCACGTAGCCTCCGTTCTGACCATACCGTAGCTGGTATCGGTCTCGGTTTCAATGCTTTCCTCTGCAATCGGTGCCCAAAAACTGGGCCAACCGGTGCCAGAATCAAACTTGGTTTCTGAACTGAATAGGTCAACCCTACAACAGACACATCGGTATACCCCCTCCCCTTTAGCGTTGTTGTATGTGCCTGTGAAGGGGCGTTCCGTGCCTTTTTGCCGAGTTACATAATATTGCTCCGGGGTCAATTGTTGTTGCCATTCTGCATCTGTTTTTTTGACTTTCTCAGACATGCTTACTCCTTTCTGTTATAACTACCTTGGTCGGAGCAAATGGAGCACCTCCAAGGCTAATCGAGATGTAAGATAATTTCATCCCCATCTATAGTAACGGGGTAAGTTTTGACGCGCAGCCGCGAATCATAAAGTGCGGCTCCGGTTTTGATGTCAAATTCCCATTGGTGCCATGAACACTTGATAATCTCGCCTTCACGTTCAAAATCGACATGATAGGTTTCGTCAGAAATTACGTGCGGTCGGAGTCGCCCTTGGCAGAGAGGCCCGCCTTTGTGCGGACACATGTTCCTTAGTGCATAAAACGTTCCGTCAACGTTAAACACACCGATTCCGCCCTTCCCTCCTACCTGTATAATTTTCCGTTCCCCGGGAGGCAACTCGTCCACTTTTCCAACGATATGACGCTGCATTGTGAATCTATCCCTTTATTATAACGCAAGTTCCCACCCATCGCTTCGCTGGGGCTTTGGGATCGGGCTAGGAAGCCCGACCTACAAATTATGGAGAAGGTTGGAGTGGGCTAAAAAACGCTTTTTGAAAAGGCAGATACGCCAACCCTTGCGGTCTACAAATTATGGGGAAGGTTGGAGTAGGCTAGAAAACCCACCCTACCAACTATCGGGTCGAAATAAGCAATTTGACTGCCTGGAATACCTAGGGCGTGTTGACATTTTGATGTTCCCAATTCGGCAAACGCTAGCAGGGGCTACCATAGTCCCCACCGGGACATAGAAACAACCGAATTCGTAGGGAACGGAGATCTCCGTATCTAGCAACTTGGGTTATTATATCACATTAGAAAGTCGTTTTACCGTTATTCTGTCCTTAAAAGCACTAGCACAAGCCGCCAAGTACGCAAAATAACTGTTTCGTTAAGCTCGGCATCAACAAAACGTCTTCGCTTATCACATACTACGCCGCCTGCTCCGCAACCGTTTCTACCATCTGCAAGCGATGTGCATAGAGTTCACAAGCGTTCTCAGCGAAGACACGTCGTTTGAGTTCTGGGGAAATTCCGGGCAGGACGGTCGTTGGATCATCCCAATCCCAGTGGGGGTAATCGCTTGCATAAACGAGGATTTCATCGGCATGTAGCCATTCGAGAAACTTATTTCGGTCTGCACGGGTTGGCGGTTGTTCCATCGGTTGAGTACCGAAGCGGATGTGCTGGCGAATATACTCACTCGGCAGTCGCTTGACCCATGGTGTATAATCCCGCGTTGATTTCCAGTCGGCATCCATGTGCCACATCAACCCCGGCAGCCAAAAGGTGTCGTGCTCGATGAAGAGGAACCTAAAATCTGGAAACTTTTCAAAAACTCCCTCACAGATTAGACTAACTGTGTGCGCCATCGCAATCTGCGGGCGTGCCATCCGCATCTCTAGATAGTATGATGGGTATCCGGCGGCAGTTGGAGCATTGGCGATACCGGCACCCTCCGCGCCGAAGTGCACGCACACCGGCAAGCCGTGTTCTTGAGCGGCTTCGTAGATTGGATGATAGAACCGATTGCCGAAGGGCATACGCGCACCGGCAGGCATAATCACCTGAAAAACTGATGGATGTTTGCCAAGTCGATGAATTTCTTCGGCTGCCTGTTGTGGATCCGTCGGAGCGATGGCAATAGATGCCTTGAAGCGGGAATCCGCCTTAATCCAAGTTTCAAGTGTCCAGTCGTTGAAAGCGCGACACATCGCCGCGCCATAATCGGAATTTGGATGGACCGCTGCACCATACACAGTAGATCCTGACAGAACAGCGATGTCAATCCCATAGACATCCAAGTGCTTCTCTCGCGCGAGGTCAATGTTGCCGCTGGGATGTTCGTCTTGCCCCTCCCACAGTTCAGCACGGACTCCCCCACGTGGCATGTTTGTATATCCAACCCCGGGCATCATCGTTCCAAAGTCTTTGATGTGCTCCACATAATGCCGAGGCAAGTAAGGGAACAGATCTTCCTGCTTCTTCGTCGAATGGTGTAAGTCACAGTCAATAATATTGATTGTTTGTGTGTCGATAGTAGATTGCTTTTGTGCGGTTTCCATAGAAATCTCCTGTCACTATCAGAAATCAAACCTTACGGTGCGCCTAATTCTTGGACTTGAGATTGTGCAATCGGGTATAATTCACCGCTAGGGTTGATTTGTTGCGCATTAAAACTCTGTTACTACTTCCTGCTCGTCTGGAATTGCCACACCCAGAATGTAATATCCTTTGAGCGCAGGGGCAGGGTTAGATTTGGCAATATAGCGGAAATGTAAGTAACTTCTGAGGTCTTGCTTATAAATGATACCCTACAGACGATTCAGATTCAAGTGCTGCAAACGATTACTTGTGCAGAAAAAATCAAGAAGCTTATACACAAACCATACCCAATTCAGTACCGATTGAGGAAGCAAAAGAGGAGGCAAGCGATGAATGTTGCACAGCTATTTGTGAAATGTTTAGAAACTGAAGAAGTGGAGTATGTTTTCGGTGTACCGGGTGAGGAAAACGCCCATTTCATGATGGCGTTAGAGGACTCTTCAATACCGTTTATTCTCACTCGCCATGAACAGGGTGCTGCTTTTATGGCTGATGTCTATGGCAGATTGACCGGCAGAGCCAGTGTCTGCCTTGGGACGTTGGGACCGGGGGCAACCAATCTGATGACCGGTGTTGCAGATGCCAACATGGATCGTGCGCCGATGGTTGTCGTCACCGGACAGGCAGACAGCCGGCGGCAGCACAAAGAAAGTCACCAAAACATGGATGTGGTGAGGATGTTCCAGCCGGTCACCAAATGGGCAAGCCCTATCATTAACCCGGAGAATATCCCTGAAGTGGTTCGCAAGGCTTTTAAGCTGGCTGAAACAGAGAAGCCGGGGGCCTGTCACATTGAACTCGCGGAGGACATCGCCTCCCAATCAACCAGCAACGTCCCCATTCCGAGGAGGCGTCTTCGCCGCGCTGTGCCGGACGATAAAATTGTCGACCAAGCCATGGATCTGATCCGCCAAGCGAAACGTCCGGTAATCCTTGCAGGCAACGGTGCAATCCGGAAACGAGCGAGCAAACAGTTGCGCGAGTTTGCTGAAGCCACTAGCATTGGCGTTATTAACACCTTTATGGGAAAAGGCGCGGTCTCTCGCCATGCCCCCTATAGTTTATTTACCATCGGTTTACAGGCGAAAGACCTCGTCGCCTGTGCCGTTGATGCTGCTGATTTGGTGATAACCCTTGGCTACGATTTGGTGGAATACCATCCCCGCCTATGGAATCACGGAAGTCACAAGAAAATCGTGCACATCGATTTCTTGCCGGCGGAAGTAGATGAAGATTACCGCGTTGATGTCGAGGTTATTGGGGATCTCGCGCACACACTGTGGATGCTCAACGAGCGAGTTAAAGGCAACCCCCTTCAGTTCAATGGGCATCAACACCAGACGATTCGAGAGGAGATGTTAGGTGAGTTTGCCAGACACAAAGATGATGAAACAGTCGGGATTATCCGTCCCCAAAAGGTGCTTTGGGATGTGCGCGAAGCGTTAGGGCCCCACGATATTTTGTTGAGCGATGTGGGGGCGCATAAAATGTGGGTCGCGCGTTATTACCAATGTGATGAGCCGAATACCTGTTTTATTTCCAACGGCTTCTGTTCCATGGGATTTGCGCTACCGGGGGCTATCGCCGCGAAGATGGTGTTTCCAGAACATCGTGTGCTCGCTATTTGTGGCGACGGTGGTTTTTTGATGAATGTTCAGGAGATGGAGACCGCCAAACGTTTGGGGACGAACATTGTGGCTATGGTGTGGGAAGATGGCGGCTACGGTCTCATCTCTTGGAAACAGGATAACCAGTTCAACCGCCACACCAATCTTTCGTTCGGCAACCCGGACTTTGTTAAGTTGGCGGAATCCTTTGGCTGGGAGGGAGTTCGAGTCGAGAGCGCTGCGGAGCTCGCTCCCGCCTTGGATAAGGCATTTCGTGCTGATAGCCCGGTGCTTATTGTTATTCCCATCGATTATCGGGAAAATTCCTTGTTGACAGAGCGTTTGGGAACTATTGCTTGTCCGATATAGCAGTTGATAGTGTGATTCGCAAAAGGAGGAAGTAGGGAACGGTGGTCTTTCACGGGTTGCACTTCTAAATCGCTCAGGACTTACGCAGTTGATATAAAGTATCGTCCTCAGCCCTGAGCTAACTTCTGGTTGGATAGGCCTTTGTAATCAACTATCGATCAAGTTCCACATTTTTTCCTTGATAATTTCCTCGAAATCGCCTATCATCCCCGAAGATTGAAACATCAAGACCGTTTTGCGTCGCAGATTGGGCAGGACCAGCTGATAATCGTTCTTGATCCGGATGTCGCCGCTGTCTTCAAAACTACTGAATCCGTGAATGGGGTCAACTGAGTCTTGTATTCTGTTTCATGATTCTTGTAAGTTATTATCTAAATCCACACAAATCGCACAACCACTTTTTGCTGCCCATATAACCGTGAGGAGGAGCAGATGCACGTAGGCACACAACAATTTAACACATCAGATGAAGATCTGGAATACTTGGCAAGACACGGGGTTTTCAACAAAAATGAGAACTTTATCACATTCCACCGAGCATACGGTTGGGATGTGGACGAGTTGATAGAGAAAAAGGAAAAGTGCGCTAAATTCGGTATTGAGATGGAGATGGTCGCGATTCCTCTTGCTCACCTGAACGTCAATGGGGGCAGCATCCCTAATTTCATGCTCGGTAACTATGAGGAAGGCGATAAGGAGATCGAGCTTGTCTGTAATATGATTCGACAGGTAGCCGAGGCTGGGATACCGGCGATCAAGTATTTCCTCTGTGCCATGGAGAATCAGCGCACGGAAAGCGAACCGCCCGGGCGGGGAGGCTCTCGATATAGCACATGGAATCTAGAGGCAGCGGATTCCACCACACCGAGATTCGATGAGCCGGTCACCGCCGAAATGAACTGGGCACGGATTACTTACTTCCTTGAGCGCGTTATCCCTGTGGCAACCGAGTACAAAATCCGAATGGCTTGCCACCCTTGTGATCCGTGGCTGCCGCCCGGCTACCGTGGTGTCGATCGGGTGATGGGAGGATTCGAGGGTTTCAAGCGTTTCATTGAAATTTGCCCCAGTCCCTATCACGGTGTCAACCTGTGCCTCGGCTGTATGGCAGAAAGTGTGCTAGACCCCCGGAATGAGGTGCCCGATATTATCCGCTACTTCGGCTCTCGGAAGAAAATATTCCTCTGCCATTTCCGTAACATCATCGGTGCCCGCAACAAGTTTCAGGAGGTTTGGCCCGACGAAGGGGTGATGAATATGCGTTGGAACATGCAAGCCCTCAAAGAGGTCGGCTATCCACACATGGTTGTCCCCGATCACGCGCCGGGACATAAAGACCCGGAGAGCGGTCGTCAGGCATTTGCTTATGAGTTCGGTTATATCAAAGCGATGATGCAAGCGGTCATGGATGAGGATTAAATTCCGTTACAGGAACCAGAGTGAAAAAGCGCAGGGATTTAGAAGCCGAAAATATGTCCAACAATCAATTACCTCCCCACGGACGCACTTGGGAAAAAGTCAAAGCCGAGATGGAAGTGGCGCAAAAGGACGACTCCCCTTGGCACAGCGAACGCATGTTCATTGGGGGCAGCTATTTTGGTGGCGAGGACGTTGTCGAGGTGGCGAATGAAGCGTATCAGATGTATATCAATTACAACGCGCTCTACGCCACAAAGGTATTTCCCAGCCTGGTCCGCTACGAGACCGATATTGTTGGCACCTTACTAGAGATGATGAACGCCCCAATAGGGGCGAGTGGTAGTATCACCACGGGCGGCACCGAGAGCTTGATTATGGCAGTAAAAACAGCGCACGCATGGGCTCACGACCACCGTCCGGGGGCAACTGCACCCGAAATTGTGGTCCCTCACGCGGCACATCCTGCCTTTGATAAGACCGCGCATCTGATGGGGATCAAGGTTGTGCGTATGACCCAGAGCCCTGACTTCCGCGCGGATCTCGAAGCGATTGAACGCTCCATCAACGACAACACCATCATGCTCGCAGCCTCTGCCCCTTCCTATCCGTTTGGTGTTATTGATCCCATCCCCGAAATTGCTTCCCTAGCTGAGAAACATGGTCTGTGGCTGCATGTAGATGCCTGCCATGGCGGTTTCATCTTCCCTTTCGCACGCAAACTGGGCTACTCCATTCCCGCCTACGACTTCGCGGTTCCTGGTGTCACGTCGATCTCTGTGGATGTGCACAAGTTGGGCTATGCCAACAAGGGGGTGTCCACGCTGCTATTGCGCGCTGCAAGCTTGGAGACCTACCAGCGATATACTTTTGAGGATTGGCCCTCCGGCACGTATTCCACGCAGAACCTGATGGGCTCACGTTCGGGGGGCGGCCTGGCATCTGCTTGGGCGGTAATGAACTACCTCGGCGAGGAGGGCTACCTTGAGCGGGTGAGCAAGATCCTTGATACCAGAGAGCGATTCCTTGACAGCATCCGGGGGATTAACGAATTGGAGATTTGGGGTGAGCCACAGGCATACCTTATCGCCTTCGGCTCTAGAGTCGTTGATATCTTCGCGGTCGATGAGGGTATGACCGATCGTGGTTGGTTGAGCAGTCGCTTGGTAGCCCCCCCATCCATCCACCTGTTCTTGGATATGTCGCACGCCTTCATCGTCGATGATTACCTGCGCGATCTGGCTGAAGTTGTCAGGGGGGTGAAGCACGGCAAAGTTCAGGGCCGGGAAAAGGGTGCTTCGTACGCAAGGTGATATACTCATTAATCTCTCAGGTTTACAACGTAGGATGCAATACACAACACGGGACATTAACAGGAGGCAAAATATCATGACATCCGATGTAGCACTTGAGAAGCGCAATCAGTTGATTAAGGATGGATATTGTGTCGTTGACGACATTTTGACCCAAGACTTTCTCGAAGAACTGCGGCGAGAGTCGGATCGGATGCTCGACGCTGTGGAACATCCACCACATTGGAAATACCAAGGATCAGACATTCACGTAAGAGGCATCGATGAGTCGGTAATTGATCGGTTAATTCACTGGCAACCGACACGCGACACTTTGGAGGAGATGGGTTTGGGTGATTTCAAGTCGAGTGGCGGATTTATCATCCTGAGCAAACCGCCCGGGGGACCGCCCCTCTATTGGCATCAAGATTGGATGGGGTGGAACGACCCAATCAGCACCGCCCCGTGGCCCCAGTATCTCTTTCTCTCCTACTACCTGATTGATACCAGTCTTGAAAATGGCTGTTTCCGGATTATCCCCGGCACGCACCTGAAGCGTATCCCGCTGCACGAGCGGCTGGTGCAGGCCCACGCACAGGGGGGCTACTATGTAGAGGAGGATGATCCGGATATGTTCTACGATCATCCCGACGCAATTGACCTGCCGGTGAAAGCGGGCTCGCTCGTGATTGCGGAAGGCCGGGTGCTGCACGCGGCGCGAGGAAACCAGAGTGATCAACGGCGCACACTGCTGCTCGGTTGGCACAATCGTCCACCGATGCCACCGGACTATTGGATCGGCGACGTGCCTAAAGTCATCAAAAACCGCGACCCGAATGCCCAATACGAAGCGACGCGAGAACCAGGCGAATACCTCGTCTGACCGTTGATAAGGCTGTCCTCTTTGAACCGAAAAATGAGGAGAATACAACTATGAAACTCGGAATTGGGTTCGGTCAGGCTGCCCTGACGGAGGAGAACCTTCAGTACGCCAAACAGCTCGGTGTAACCCACGTCATCATACACGGGCCCCGCTTTGGGGAGCAGGGTGTTCTGGAGTTCACTGAATTACTGAAGGTCCGAACATTCATTGAATCGCACGGTCTCGAAGTGGCGGGTATCGAAAATCTGCCAGCAGATCATTGGGATAAGGTCCTGCACGGTGCACCCGGGCGCGATGAACAGCTCAAAAAGGTTTGTGAAACGATTGAGAACATGGGCAGGGCAGGCATCCCAATCCTTGGCTACTATTTTAGCATCGCAGGGGTGTGGGGACATTGGCGCGCCTACGATAGTGGCGGTGGACGTGGCGATGCCGGACTCAAGAGCTTCGATTACGACCTTGTGAAAGATGCGCCGGTTGTGGAGACCGGGCGGGTGAGTGTTGAGGAGATGTGGGAACGGTTGGCGTACTTTCTGGAGCGCGTCGTGCCGGTTGCGGAGCGTGCCGGTGTCAAATTGGCAGCACATCAGGATGATCCGCCGGCAGAGGAATTGCGCGGGACGGGACGACTCCTGACAAGTCACGAGGGAATGAAGCGGTTGATTGAAACGGTCCCAAGTCCGAACAGTGGGCTGGAATTCTGCCAAGGAACAGTCGCGGAGATGGGCCCTGACCGGGCAGTAGATGCCATCCGCTACTTTGGTGGGCAGGGAAAAATCTTCTACGTCCACTTCCGCAACGTTCGAGGACAATTTCCAAAGTTCGATGAAGTGTTCATTGACGAAGGGGATGTCGATATGTTTGAAGCTATGCGTGCGTATAAAGAGGTGGGCTTCGATGGAGTAATCATCCCCGACCATGCCCCCCGTGTGGCAGGCGATAGCGACCATCGGCGGCAGGGGGTAACATTCGCGCTGGGATACATGAAGGCCCTGATGCAGATGGTCGAAAAATTTCCGTAGCGGACATCCCATAATCCAAGTTGGAACCTATTTCCATTTCGGTATCAGTTCAGGAGAAATCTATGAACAAAATCAGGATCGCTCTCATCGGTGGCGGTGGTATGGCAAATGGGGTTCACTACCCTTCCCTTGCAGCGTTTGACGATGTGGAACTGGTAGGCTTGTGCGATTTGGTCCCATCAAAGTTGGGTGCGACAGCCGAGCGGTTTCAGATTGAAGAGACCTTCACAGACTACAAACAGATGCTAGAAGCAACAAGCCCGGATGCTGTGTATATCTTGATGCCGCCGCAGCATCTATTTGCTCCCGTCGTTCATTGCCTATCACAGGGGCACCACGTTTTTATCGAGAAACCTCCCGGCTTAACACTCCATCAAATCCAAGAGATGACACTGGTCGCCGAGAAGCATAATTGCAAGACGATGGTTGGATTCAATCGACGGTTTATTCCGCTGATGCGTCAGGTCAAGGCAATCGTCGAAGAAAAAGGACCCGTCATCCAGTGTATGTCTACGTTCCACAAAAATACCCCAGATGCCCTATACTACGATGGTATCATTGATGTGCTGACCTGTGATGCTATCCACGCTGTCGATGCGCTCCGTTGGATGGGGGGCGGGGAAGTCAGGGGGGTGGCGAGCGATATTAACAGTTTCGGTTCGGATCGGGAAAATAGTTTCAACGCCATCGTGAAATTTGACAGTGGTGCGTCGGGGTATCTGTGTACTAACTGGGCAGTCGGCGGGCGAATCCATATCTTTGAGATGCACGCTTTCGGCATCTCCGCGTATATAAATCCGGACGTGGGAGGCAGTGCTGTTATTCACAGCAGTGAAGGTGTCAAAGCGATCACGACCGTTGAAGCTGCTGGAACGGATGCCAATCACAAGGCTTATGGGTTCTACGGCGAAAATCGTCATTTCGTGGATTGCATTCAAGCAGACCGACAGCCGGATACCTGTTTTGCAGATGCGGTCAAGACAATGGACCTAGTTCAGGAGATTTACCGGAATCGGATCGATTAAATGCTGAAGCACAGTTGAGGAGTCTCTAATCTACTTTTTGCAATTTTCATATATTCTTCACTGATTTCGATTCCAAGCCCGCGCCTATTCAGTTGATTAGCTGCAATCAAAGTGCTGCCTGTTCCCATGAATGGGTCAAGGACAATTCCCCCAACAGGACAAGTCGCTTTGATGGGCACCTGAAGCAATTCAGTGGGAAACACCGCATAATGCACATCCTTCCTCCATTCATCTTCTGGCACAATATTCCAGACATCCGATGGCAGATAGCCTTTGGCTTTGCTGGTCAGGATAAAAAAACCCTTCGTTGCTAATTCTTTGGCACGCCCACTGATTTTAGAGTTATTGCTATGGTAGGTACGCTGTGCCCCTCTGATTGTCATTCTAAAATCGACCAGCTCCCCGATCCTTATTTTCTCCAAAGTGTCGTCGAGTGCTTTAAGTGCTTGAGCTCGTTCATCCTCATTTAGGTCTTTAGACGTAAGAATTTGGCTGCGGTATTTTTTTCCGTTTACCCCTGTAGCCGATATAGTCTCCTTGTCATTGATTATCGGCAGTTTGCTCGGTTTAATTCTTATACTATCGGTATCATAATAGTATTTCTTGCTTTTTACAAAGTGAAAAACGTGTTCATGCACGTCCCTAAGTCTATCTTTCGCACTTTGTGTCCCCTTCATCTGATGCCAGATTATATCATTCCTCAGGACCCACCCCTCCTCCTGCATAGCCAGTGCAACCCGCCAAGGCATCCCCATCAGATTTTTGTTATGGTATTTATCGCCTAGATTCAACCATACAGATCCATCGACTTTCAAGACTCTTCGGAGCTGGCTAAAAATTCGGGTAAGTCTCATCACATATTGTTCAGGTGTTGTTTCGGTGCCAATGACGGAATCGCAGTCTTCTTCGGTTATGCTATACTCTCGCATATGCCAATATGGAGGAGAAGTAATAACACAATCAATACTATCATCGGGGATTTTAGCCAAGATATCCTCACAATTCCCTGTCAATAATCCGTATACCTGATTTTCATCAATGACCTTAGAAATAATCCGTTCATCTGTCATATTAACGAATCCTTCTGAATACCTGCTAGAGTCATTCCTAAATTTAATAGGTTATTCCTCAGCATCCGATAGCAGTTGCCGAAAGTCTGACAAGCTCATCATTATTGCCTGCGGCACATTACGGCGTTTAATAATATAACGGGTGTGTTCCTGAACAACAGCATCAATAATTTGGCCAAAGTTATTCTGGGCTTCAGTTGAAGTGATTGTTCTTGTAGGCATAGTGTCTCCTATTTAGGTCCATATTAGGTAATATAGCGAATTTCAAGGTTTTTGTCGAGCCTGTTTTTACGGAATCTGCTATGTTAGCGGACTTGAATCGTTCATTTCGTCTCAAACCTCCCATAATCAGCATTGACGGAAAATGAATCTTGACAAGAAATACCGATAGCATTATAATAGACTTGAAAGCGTCTCGATAGGGCTTGATAATCACAATTTTTGAAGAAAGGGATTGTCCACATCTATTGTATGATTTAGAGGAGGAATCCGGCAAAAATTGCGCGACAGGTCAGTTTAGTGATCAAGACTCATCATCAACGATAACACAGGAGTATCACGAAAAATGCTCGTTTATATCGGAACTTACACGCAGGGGGAGAGTGAAGGGATTTACGTCTACCGTCTAGACACAGCCTCTGGTGCTCTCGAATACGTCAGTGTAGCGACAGGTGTGGATAACCCCTCCTTTTTAGACCTTCATCCTCATAAACCCTATCTCTATGCGATAAATGAAATTTCGGAGTTTGATGGGGAGTCAGGCGGATCGATCGCCGCATTTTCTATCAATGAGGAGACTGGGGAGCTGACCCTCTTAAATCAGCAATCGACGATTGGCCCGGGGCCATGCCACCTGAGCGTCGATGCGACAGGGAAATTTGTGCTGGTGGCAAATTATGGTGGTGGAAGCGTTTGTATGCTCCCGATACAAGACGACGGAACATTGGGGGAGGCAACCGACTTCATTCAACATGAAGGTTCAAGTATCGATACGGGCCGCCAGCAGGGGCCGCATGCACATTCAATCGTGATTGATCCAGCCAATCGGTACGCCTTCACACCGGATCTGGGGCTTGATAAGGTCTTGATTTACAAACTTGACCTGACAGGCGGGAAACTGGTTCCGAATGACCCACCGTGGGTAGAGGTCGCGCCGGGGGGAGGGCCCCGTCATTTCGATTTCCATCCCAACCGAAAATATGCCTATGTCATCAATGAAATGGGCAATACAGTGACCGCGTTCACCTATGATGAAACGAGCGGTGCACTTGCAGAGATCCAAACGATTTCAACGCTGCCCGACGATTTTGATGGGACGAGTCACACCGCCGATGTCCATATCTCTCCGTCGGGGAAGTTCCTCTACGGTTCCAATCGAGGCCATGACAGCATTGTGATTTTCGCCATCGACTCAGAAACGGGCACCCTCACCCATGTCGGTTATGAGTCAACACAGGGTGAAACGCCGCGAAATTTCGCCATTGATCCGACGGGAAGCTTCCTATTTGCCGAAAACCAAGGGACAGATACCATCGTCACATTCCGGATTGACTCAGACACAGGGCTGCTCACGGCAACGGGGCATGTGACTAGTGTACCGATGCCTGTATGTCTGAAGATAAGGTCCACGTCCCCATAAACTTTCAGTATGAGAGGTCAAACTTCATGCACACCATTCCTACAGACACCGCTCAGCCAACACAGGCAACTCGCATTCCCATTGAAGCCCCCCTCCCGGACAAACTCGTTAATTTCAGCGGTGACGGCGAACCCAAATCGCCTCGCACTATGCTTCAGACTTTAATCGAATTCGAGGAGGAGGTCGGTTTTGAAGCAGACAGTTATTCCCTGGGCGGCAATGTTCAACGGATTGAGGAAAAGTTTGCAGAGATGTTAGGGATGGAAGCGGCGGTCTTTATGCCGACCGGCACCCTCGCCAACCATCTGGCTGTTCGGAAACTCTGCGGAGACAAGCCCCGTGCAATCGTGCAGGAGCAGAGTCATCTGTATCAAGACAGCGGCGACTGCGTCTCCCGTCTCAGCAATATCAACCTTGTGCCATTGGCGAAAGATCGCGCTCATTTTACAGTCGAAGAACTGAAACGGGTGGTCGAACAGTCGGAGGAAGGGCGCGTCCTGACCCCGGTCGGTGCGTTGATGATTGAGAGTCCGGTCCGCCGTCAGGATGGTAAGGTTGTGCCCTTCGGCGAAATGCAGGCGATAACCGACTATTGTCGGGAACGAGGAATTGGTACTCATCTCGATGGAGCACGCCTCTACATGATGTCGGGCGCAACGGGTATTTCCGCGAAGACATACGCATCGCTATTTGATACGGTGTATGTGTCGCTGTATAAATATTTCGGTGCTCCCTTCGGATCAGTGCTGGTGGGAACCTCCCAATTCTGTGATGGACTATACCATGACCGCCGTATGTTCGGAGGGGGGCTGGCATCCGCCAATTTTGCGGCGGCACTGGCGTTGAAGGGCGTGGAGGGGTTTGAAGAACGCTTCAATACCGCCATAAAAAGTGCCATAACGCTCTTTGACAAACTCAACACATTGGGGGGTATCCACGTCGGACGTTTCGAGAACGGCTCCAACATCTTCCCAATGGATTTGTCCCGAGATCTGGATTTAGACAAGTTTGTGAAAATGCTTCGAGAGCAGTCGGTATCTGTTTCTCTGGGCAATCCAGATCAGAGGCGGAGCACACTCAGGGTGAATACTACCATATTGAGGCAGGATGTTGAGACATTGTTCGCCACCTTTCGTGCTGCCCTTGAAGGCAGCCGGTTGTAATCCATTGCTGCTTTCCAAGCCCCAATATCCGTTAGTGGGAAACCTATCAAAGGCACACCGATGAACGAAATCTACGAGCTAATCGTCTGTCCATGGACACCCGGGTATCCGCGGAATGATCACCAACTTATCTTCCCGATGAAAGATGGCCGGCTGATGCTGGTCTGGTGTGAATACTATGCGGACAGCCCTTCACTTGTCATGGATGTACCATACACCCACCGGCGGATTGGGGATAACATGTCATGCCGCATCTCAGCTAAAATATCCTCCGATGTTGGACGGAGTTGGAGTGATACATTTACCCTGCAAGATAATGTCGGTAAAATGAACGTGAAACACCCAAACCTGCTCCGACTCCCGTCAAACGAGATTCTATTCACCTATACTGTCCGCAATTCTGTTTCCGATTTAAGGATTTACATGAAACGCTCTACCGATGAATGTGAAACATGGAGCGACTCTCTTCAAATTTCCTCGCTGTCGGGAATGAATTTCACCAATTGTGACCACATCCTTCAACTCCGTTCCGGTAGAATCCTGCTCCCCGCACATCATGGCGCATTCCACGGCAGAGGAGATCACTATCAGGGGCTCTGTTACTACTCCGACGACGATGGGCACACATGGAAACCGAGCGAAGTAAAGATGGACCTGCCGAAACGGGGCGCAGAAGAACCTTCCATTGTGGAGTTGCAAGACGGTTCGCTCCTCGCAGTCATCAGGAACAGTCTAGGCACAGTTTACAAGTCCTATTCCAACGATAGTGGGGAGAGTTGGGCATCCCCCGAATCAACGGGCTTAGCAGCACCGGCATCCCCACCTCTGTTAAAGCAGATTCCGACCACGGGCGATCTGCTGCTCATCTGGAACCACACCGCTGCCCTGGACCACCCCCATCAGGGTGATAGAAACCCGTTGACAGCAGCCATTTCCAAAAACGAAGGGCAGACATGGGAACATATCAAGGACATCGAAAACCATTTGGGATATGACAGTGCTTATGCCGCGGTGACCTTCGTTGGCACTGAAGCCCTCGTCACCTATTACACCCGTTCCATCGCAACCTACGGCGAATCGGTCAAACTGAAAATCTTTTCGATAGATTGGTTCTACCAGTAGAATTGAGTTGAAGAGTTGATTAGTTCATTAATGAACCAATGCGAACAAACTGCTTTAGGCTTGCGTTGCCCATCTAAGATCAATTGATTATGGAAAATTGTGAACCAATTTCGGTTGAATAGAAAAACTCACAATAGATTTTGATTGTACAAGGAGATTATATATGCAAGCTATTGATGCCGTTGCACAAATCTTGAAGACTGAAGGTGTTGAAAACCTGTTCTGTTTCCCAGCGAACAGCCTCATCGACGCTTGTGCGAGGGTCGGTATCCGGCCGATTATGGCCCGAACAGAACGGACGCTGATCAATATGGCAGATGGATTCAGTCGCATTTCCAGCGGTGACCGTTTGGGCGTTGCATGTGTTCAGTCAGGGCCCGGTAGCGAAAATGCGTTCGGTGGAGTCGCCCAAGCGTTTTCTGACTCTGTCCCAATTCTGATGCTACCGGGCGGGGTTGGCCGCCGCGTCCACGGCATTCCCACTCATTTTGAGGCGGTCCCAAATTACGGCGGTGTCACGAAATGGGTCGCTCAAGTAAACTTTGCGGATCGGATTCCAGCCATGCTGCGTCGCGCGTTTAGTCTGCTGCGGACGGGACATCCCGCGCCGGTGATGCTCGAGATTCCGACCGATGTCGCTAGCGAAGATATTGATGATGGCTTCAGCTACAGACCGCCTGAGAAAATCAAACCCGCCGGCAATCCCAGTGACATCGAAGCATCGGTGAAAGCCACCCTTGCTGCAGAATCTCCAATCCTCCATGCGGGCCAGGGGGTCCTCTACGCTGGCGGGACGGATGAACTGATTGAATTTGCAGAATTGGTGGGGGTCCCTGTGATGACAACACTGGCTGGCAAAAGTGCGTTCCCTGAGAACCATCCGTTATCTCTCGGTGCTAGTGGACATACGGGCACTGGAATGGTTAAGCATTTTCTGGGAAAAGCCGACCTCGTCTTTGGTCTTGGGTGTAGCCTGTCACAGTCGGTCATGGCCACCCCGATTCCTGATGGGAAGGTGTTAATCCACAACTCAATCGATGAACTGGACATCAACAAAGATTACGCCGCCGATTATGCAATTATTGGCGATGCGAAAATTGTCTTGAGACAACTGATTGATGAAGCGAAGAAGCAGCTGAGTGGAGGTAAACGCAACGATGACGCAGTCGTGGGAGAAATCAGAGCTGTGAAGGAACAATGGCTGGCGGAGTGGATGCCGAAATTGACCTCGGATGAAATTCCTATCAACCCTTATCGCGTTGTTTGGGACCTGATGCAGGCGGTCAACCAGACGCAAACGATTGTCACCCACGACTCAGGGAATCCGCGAGATCAGACCCTTCCCTTCTATGAAGCGATTACCCCGCACGGCTACATCGGTTGGGGCAAGTCCACGCAGTTGGGATATGGACTTGGGTTAATCATGGGGGCGAAACTAGCTGCGCCGGAAAAACTCGCTGTCAATATCATGGGAGATGCCGCCTTTGGTATGGCGGGAATGGACTTTGAAACCGCTGCCCGGGAGCGCATCCCTATCCTGACAATTATGTTCAATAACTCGGCACTTGGAGGCTACGAGAAACACATGCCTGTTGCCACCGAACGCTTCCGTACAAAGTTTCTGTCCGGTGATTATGCAAAGGTCGCGGAAGGATTGGGAGGGTACAGCGAAAAGGTTGAGGATCCGGCGGACATTATCCCCGCTATCCATCGCGCCCAGAAAGAGACAGAGGTGGGCAAACCTGCCCTGCTTGAAATCATTACACGCGAGGAAACCGACTTTTCAATGGGATTTTAGGCATAATACATGAGGAGTGTGATTCATGACCCATCGGATTTGATTCACCACTCCTCAAACCCCGTCACCGAAGTTCGCAACAGAAAGGAGCTACCTCCCATGGCAGACTATCAACCGCTCGATTTGTCAACGTTATGCAACGCAGGACTGGAAGTTTTAGGTGTGAATACGGATGCACCGATTGGCAAACAAGCCTTCCGTGGCCTTCCATTTTTGGTAAGCGCGGACCGTTCAAAGTGTTTCATCGCCCTTAATGATGCTTCGGGAAGCGTGACGATTCCCATCAACCAATCCGCACACCGTGTTATCATCGCACACCGCTTGCTAGAATCTGACCTGATGGAAGGCGGGGTGCTAGGGAATCCTGTCGCGGACTATGTGTTCCATCTAGCAGACGGTGCCGAAATCCGTATCCCTATCCGTGAACGATTTGAAATTGCGGATCTTTCCGGTGGGGGGGCACCATTCCACGCCCTCCCGGATCAGAACGATCAACTGATGCCGCGTCATGAGGGGAAATGGGAGGATATGGGGCGACGTCAGACCGAAGTATCGCGGGGCACAGCCCGCGGTTACTATCTGTGGGCTTGGGAGAATCCGCATCTAGACCGCACGGTCGAATCGCTGGAGATTATTCCGAGTGGTCCCCGTTTTATCGTCGCAGGGGTCACACTTTCGCACCTAGACGAGCATCCCTTTGTCCGACAGGGGAAGCGCGAAGCACGCCTAATCCTGACCCACCCTGAAGACGCAGAAAAACCGTTTGACCTCAACGTGGAAGTTGACCGGGGGATAGCGACTTATGTCCATCCGTTGCCCGAAGCATCATCCGACGATTTTGTTAACGATGATTTCGCCGGTTGGGGGGAAGAACAGAATCCGAAGTCAACCCCGGCCTACGTCGAGGTTGCCGCCATTCCGTCAGCAAAGGTGACGGTGAAGCAGGGTGAGGAAAAGGTGGGGGAGGTCAAGTGGGGTGATGTTGAGGAGAAAAAGGTGGTCGAAACCCCACGAATGCGTGTGGAACTTTTGGATCGTGGACGGAATTGGGTTCACGTCACTATCCTTGATGATGATACAGGCAACCCAGTCCCTTGCCGCGTCCATTTCCGCTCACCGGAAGGCATCCCCTATCAGCCATACGGACATCACAATCAGGTTAATTCTAATCTCGGCAGTTGGCATATTGACATCGGCGGTGATCTCCGACTCGGACAAATCACCTACGCATACATCGACGGTCGTTGTCAGGGATGGCTACCGCGCGGCGAAGTTATCGTAGACATCGCGCGGGGATTTGAGTATGAACCGCTACGGACCCGGGTGAATATTGAACCGGGGCAACGCGAACTAACTTTGCGCCTCAAACGATGGGTTCACATGAACGCGGACGGTTGGTATAGCGGCGATTCTCACGTTCACTTCCTCTCGACACAGGGCAGTCATACAGAGTCCCAAGGCGAAGACCTCAACATCGTGAACCTACTCCCATCGCAGTGGGGCAACCTTTTCACAAACACGGAGGACTTCACAGGCAAGCCGAGTATCTCGCAAGATGGTAATAACATCGTTTATGTCGGTCAGGAGAATCGGCAGCACTTTCTAGGGCATCTCATCCTCTGGGGTCTCAAGGAGCCAGTGATGCCGTGGTGCAGCGATGGGCCCGGTGAGTCTGAGCTCGGTGGGACGCTGGAAATTACGATGAGTGATTGGGCAGATCAGTGTCATGCACAGGGCGGCTCAGTCATCATCCCGCACCTCCCCAACCCGAACGGCGAACCTGCGGCACTGATTGCCACCGGTCGCGTGGATGGTGTGGAGATGCTGCGTCATGCACCGTTCAATCACCTTGAATACTACCGTTACCTCAACTGCGGTTATCGCTTGCCGCTGGTTGGCGGAACGGATAAGATGAGTAGCGATGTACCTGTCGGCATCTACCGCACCTACGCCTATCTACCCGACCAAGAGTTCACCTACGAGAACTGGTGCCAAAGTGTATCGCAGGGACGAACATTTCACAGCGGTGGTCCTATCATTAACCTCACGGTGGATGGACACAATATCGGTGATACAATGCAGTTGTCAGGGGCTGGTACGGTGGAGGTTGAAGCGTGGGCGGAGAGCATCTTCCCGATTCATACGCTCGAAATCGTTCAAGCTGGACGTGTTGTTGCCTCGACAGAAGATAGCAAAGGCACACGCCGACTGGAGTTGAAGGCGCAGGTGAAGGTGGAGGGACACACATGGATTGCTGCTCGATGTGGTGCGCCCAACTATACCAGCGTTCCGCATCACGATGGCTGGGGCCGAGGAATATTTGCCCACACCTCCCCGGTTTATGTCGCCTGCGGTGGAGAGTGGTGGATGTTCGATAAGGCAGCTGCTCAGTATATGCTCACACTCATTGATGGCAACCTCACCTACATCCGTCAAACCGCTGCTCGACACGCGCCCGGTACGGCGACTCACCATCATGGTGAGGATAATCATCTCACCTACCTAGAACGTCCCTTCGTCGAAGCCCGTGCAGCAATTCACCGACGGATGCATCAACTGGGGATAGCGCATTAGTGAAACGTGATGTGTGAAATGTAATGCGTAATATATTTCTCCGTATGCAGCTATTGTAAACCTCAAAACCGATTCAACCCGAGTGAGAAAAGACACAGGAATAATGGAGATTTCGTCCATGACCAAAATAGCGTCACGCGGCTCCGATAAACCGGAGGCCTTCAGTCTAACTGAGGACCAGATTACACAGTTCAAACTCAACGGTTTCCTCGTGGTCGAGGATGTTTTGTCGGAAGAAGAGGTGGAAACCCTCGCCACCCATACCGACCTAATCGCTGCCGGTAAGGCAGAAAGCATCCCGGGGACCAGTATTCAACTTGAGGCGGTTTTCCGCGAAGGCTCAAAGCCTGTCACGGATCAGGTCTTATCGGTCCGCAAACTATACAACTTAGCTGTCTACGACAAGGTGATGTGGGCGCATGTCTGTAACCCGAAAATCGTGAACATTATAGCAGCACTATTGGGTGCCGATGATATCAAGATGTACGGCGATCAGCTATTCATGAAAGCGCCGGAGGGAGTCGGCACGGCGCAACGCTGGCACCAAGATTCCGCCTCATGGCGCGATATCTTCCCGAAAGATTTGGTTACGGCATGGACAGCCATTGACCACGCAACGATGGAGAACGGATGTCTGAATTTCGTTCCCGGAACACACCGTTGGGGCATGATGCGTGGCGAACAGTTGGCACCGTTTCTAGAAGACTTAGGAACCGACCAATGGCCGATTATCCCTGTGCCGTTGAGACCCGGTAGCATTAGCTTCCACCACAGCCTCACGCTGCATCAAAGCGGTGCTAACAACTCCAACACACGTCGCCGCGGCTACGCTGTGCACTACATGCGCGCAACCTCCCGAAAAGATGAATCGGTAACCGATGCGCCGAAGATGCCCCCCTTCAAGCAGGTGCGAGGCAAATCGTGGCCGGGGCGTGTGTGAGAGCTGAGAGCAAAATGTCAAATCGACAGCGACTGCTAACATCCGTCTTTATCCTCTTTTCGAGTTGTCTCTTTGGGCGTGAGATCCCCGTGGCTTTGGGGGAGGTGCTACGTCTTATCTCCGCAACCCCACTGTCCCCAACCGCGGTTCAGTTACGATTTAACCAGACGCTAGACCCAACATCAGCAGAGAACCCGTCAAACTACCGAATCGAGCCAAGGATTGAGATTGAATGGGCCATCCTTGATGCACGGATGAACATTGTAAATTTATACACCAGTCCGCTCGAAATTGACAAGAGATATACCCTAAGCATTCAGGGGATAATTGACCTAAAGCAAGCTGTCCCTATTACCCTGCCGGAGCGGATGGAGATAACTTTTGGCGAAGGTCAGGAGGTGACGTTTTCAGGGGTCTCGCGGGATACAACCTTGATCGTCCATCCGCAAAAGAAGGAGAGAAACTACAACGCCGGTGGAGAAGAATTTCTGCTGTGTACACCTATCGGCGGCATCTTCTTTGTCGCTTTTGACATTATGGAGGCGTTTGAGGAAATCGGTATTACACGAGAGTCTAGCATCTTGGAGGCATCGATTAGCCTTTATGCGGAGTCCGTCGGGAATGATTCCCCCCAGCAGATTATTATTCGGCGTGTTCTACTCCCTTGGCATGAGGGCGTGCAACAATCGCAGCCAGCGCAAGAAAATGAACTCACTTATAACAGTGCGATGCACCAAAACTTTCCGTGGAATAAACCACCGGCGCAAGCAATGTTGGAAGGGGTTAACGGTGAAGAAGCGAGCGATTACAATGGTTCGGAGGATGTCGCATATCGAATCGATGGGTTGACAGAAATCGGAGCGGCTGAAACGCGATATATCTGGAAAGGTACTCCGGTGACAGATGCCGCACGTTTTTGGCTTGCCAACCCCGATTATAGCTACGGCTACCTGTTTGCGCTGCGGGATGGTAGGGCACCGGTCCGTTTCTCCTCCAAAGAGCATCCCGATGAGATCCGCCGGCCTGTGCTAAAGATTCGGTATCGGACAAGGGTAGAAAATAACGATTAATCTGTGGGGTGAAACACCGGTTACGTTGTCAAATAAGATTTTATATGAGATAGTGTTCGCTCAGATGCCCCCAAATTTTCCTCAATGGTCTGCTTTCCGATTTGTCCCATTCGGGTCCGTTTTGCTGTATCGGAAAGCAGCGATGTGAGCACCTCTACCATCTCTTGGGCGTTATTAACCAACTGAGCCGCCCCTCGTGCTTTCAGGATACCCGCTTCATAGGCGTTATGAATTGTGGGCCCGAATAGAATCGGTTTTGCCATCGTTGCTGGCTCCATCACGTTGTGAACGCTTCCGTGGAAGCTCCCGCCGACGAAAGCGACATCCCCCAACTGATAAAGTTGTGCCAGCAAACCTACGGTGTCAATCACAATAACATCAATTTGGCTCAGATCAACGCCTTCTCGTAATTCTGAAAAAGATACCCGCGACATGCCCAGATGGTCAAGCTGCGTTTGAATCTCGTCAATTCGTTCCGCCGTTGGTTCGTGAGGAACAAGGATTAAATGTGGCAGGTTGTTCTGAATCCCCGAGCAATCAGGGGTGTGTAACGCGTTCTCACGTAAGCGGCAGCAGGCTTCAAGCACTACCCGCTCATCCTCTAAGTAAGTGCTTCCTGCAATCAGGATTGGACGTTGTAAGGTTGATTGGCCCGGGAAGAATTCGACCACTTCATTAACAGCGATTGCCCGTTGGTAGACGCGATCAAAGCGGGTATCTCCTGTTATCTCGATCTGTGCACACGGTGGACAAATCAGGCGAAACCGTTGTGCATCGTTCTCCGAAATCACACAATGCACCGTGATGTGCCGATGGACATCTCTGAAAAAAGGGCGTGCAAAGGACGCTAACCGTTTGGACTTTGGGTGCAGCGTTCCCGCGATGAGCGCGATCGGGACCCTATGCTTAGCGGCACCCCAAACCAAATTGGGCCAGATGTCAAACTTGGAAAAGACGAGAAGAGATGGCTTGATAATTTGAAGGAGACGTTCCGCGTTTCGGGAGGTATCCAGCGGAAGGTAGATAGCGGCATCGTAGTGGGGATATTTTGCGACGTTGGGGTGAACGGAGGGTGAGAAGTAAGTTAAGACGATACGCACATCAGCTTTGAGCACTTCAATGAGTGGCTTGGCTTGCTCAAATTCTCCGACAGAGGTGAAATGAAACCACGCCGTTTGATTCAGTGCTCGCGCTGAACTCAATTGATCTTCAATTGAGTCGAAAACGCTTCGCCGCCCGTCGAGCCCTTCACGAATCTTGGGACTAAACCGGGCGGCGGTGTAAAACCCAACAGTTAGCGCGGGAATTACAAGTGTATTATAGAACGTTTTCCAAAGCATGGTGTTATGTATGCGGCACGCTTATAGTGCAGAGAGAATTTTGTTTTTGAGCGTATCTTTTGGATGTGCACCGACAATCTGTTCTGCAACGGCTCCCTCCTTAATTACTAGGAGCGTTGGGATACTACGAATGCCATATTTCATTGCAGTCTCGCGATTGTCATCCACATTCAGCTTACCCACCTTGAATGTGCCAACATACTCATCAGCAAGTTGTTCAAGCGTCGGGGCAATCATTTTGCACGGGCCGCACCATTCCGCCCAAAAATCAACAACAACTGGTGTCTCGGAATTCAAAACAGTTTCTTCAAAGTTATTATCGGTGATTTCTAAAATATTCTCAACCATGAGTTATCTCCTTAGGAACAAAGTAATTAAAAAAACATTAATATGATACCCTACAAAACCGAGAGAGTCAATAGTATTACTGTCCTCATTTACCCCCAGCTTTTCAAGGGTATAGATTTGAGGGGTTTAGAGCAGTTAGGGTTGTGAGAATGGTTGTCATTAAGCGTGTTGAAGGGTATCTCCCCAACACTATCGCCGCAACCGATTCGCGCCAGAGGAGCGATATGTGTATAGAATGCCAGTGGTCCAAATGACCGAAAGCCAGTTTGAATCCCAATCTTATCGAGACGGGGCGACCGTGTTATTGTCGATTTTGGAAAATCAACCTACAGAAGTCCGGAGTCGTCTCAAGGGACATCAGCTCAAGGACTCTTGGAACGGAGATGGCTGCAATCCGTCAAAATAAGTCGAAAATCCCCCGATGCTGCATCAATCGTAACCGATTTAAATTGTCCCGATAGTTGGGGAATTGAGGATATTCGCTCAATGTGCAGCCACCGAGAAAGCTCAAGACCCCTAGCAATTTGTTCATTCGCTCGATGGTATAGTCTTTGCTGGCAGGATACCTATAGTGTTTCAACCGTTTCGTATCATCGGACGGTCTCATCATGTGCCATCCCACGTGCGGGTGGGCATGGAAAGGAGAATGAAAATTGAACAGCATATTTTTGAAAGACATGGCCTATCGCAAGGCGAGAGTTATTCTGACCACGATTGGCATCACTGTGTTGATAGCCCTCATTTTGATGTTAGGAGGAATCATGAACGGTATGCGCATCCAAGCTCAGCAGTACCCTAAATTTACAGGGGCGAATATTTGGATCTCCGCAGAAGGCTCTGGCAGCGCATTTATCGGTTTTTCACTGCTTGTCCCAGAGCACCTTCCTTATCTTGACCATGCCCTGCCTTTGAAGCCAAAATCCGCGTCACCGCTCGTTTTTGCACAAGCACGGCCTGTGATTCGCGGAAAACTTGGCAAAGCGATTGTCGTGGGGTATAAGTCGGGCAAGTTGGGCGGCCCGACACAGTTTGAATTAACTGAGGGGCGATTATTTACTGCCAGCGAATATGAAGAATGGGCGGAAGCGGATATTCCGCTGCGCGAAGTTGTCGTTGATGAAAAGATGGACCTTGAAATCGGGGAACGGATTCTGATCGGGAACAAAGACCTCAAAGTGGTTGGAAAGGCAAAGAGCCTGATGTTTGTCCTCGACACGCCGCTACTGTTCATGGATCTTCGCACAGCACAAGAAGTGCTACTAAAAAACTCGCTTCACGTCAATATGGTGATAGCCCAAACAGCAAAGGGGTTTACTCCTGAGCGAGCCGCAAAAGAGCTCGAAGCCTTCGATGCAGAGTTCAAAACGATTGATGTGCGTACCCTTGAGCAAACACTTGGGGATATTATTGATACCTATGTGGATGAACCGATGAAGGCTGTTCAATTCCTGCGGGTGATGCTCTGGCTTGCCGCGGGGCTTATCGTCGGAATGATTACCTACGTCACGACACTCGAAAAGACGCAAGAGATTGGTGTCCTTAAAGCGATAGGTGCGTCCAATTTTTACGTTGCGGCGTTGATAAGCAAGCAGGTCATTCTGATGTCGGTAATCGGTGTCATTTGTGGACTGATTTTGTCGTACATCTTTGCTGTTGCTGCACCAATCTTCGTTTCAATTCACCCGATCGAATCGGGTATTGTTGTGCTAATCAGTTTTGTCGTGTGTTGCGCCGGCGGTTACCTCGCTGGCCGAAAAGCGATTGCTGTTGATCCAATGGTTGCATTTAGAGGAGAGATGTGAGCTGCGAAAGTGTCGCACAAAAGATGAATCAATTTTCGGTTTGGATTGAGTGTGAACTGTTGCTCCGCTCTGTATCTTCCCCAAAGTTGGGGAAACCAAGAGGAGCGGCACACGAATTGCCAAGGGGATAGGGAGGAACTTAATGGGAAGCGTTGTTGAAGGCAAAGGATTAACAAAACATTTTGGCGAGGGCGATGCGAGGGTCGTGGCTGTTGACCATGTTGATATCGCGATTGAGGAGAGCGAGTTGGTGATGTTCATGGGCGACAGCGGGTGTGGTAAGACGACACTGATTAGTTTACTCGGTTGTATCCTCACACCGAGCGAAGGTGATGTTTGGATTGATGGGGAACAGATCGATTACGCAAATCACGATCTGTCCCAACTTCGCAGCGAGAAGATTGGCTTTGTATTTCAACTGTTTAACCTTATCCCGTACCTAACGGCGATAGAAAATGTGATGGTTGCCATGGATATTGCCGGCCTGAGGCACGATGAGGCGGAGAAGCGTGCGGCAGAACTTCTCACTCAGGTTGGGTTGGACCAGCGTTTGCACCATCGACCTGCACAGCTTTCGGGCGGCGAAAAGCAGCGTGTCTCTTTTGCGCGTGCCCTTGCCAACCATCCCAAAATCATCTTTGCCGATGAACCCACCGCGAATCTTGACAGTCGGCAGGGGATGAACCTGATGAACCTTGTTCGTGAGCTTCGCCATGAACACCGGACCACGATTGCAATTGTGACGCATCACGAGGGTTTAAAGAAGGATGCGGATCGGGTGATTCAGATGAAAGATGGGCAAATTGTATCGGTATAGTGCGGGCGGGTTCCTCATAGTTCAAGCGTTCATGGGTCCATTCTAATGAACCCATATCCACATCAAAATTTGTTCCGTTTAAGGAGGCAAATCCTTACGTTGATGATACCCATACCGTGCCCTCAACATTTGCAGATGACGGCTCCCTCTTCTTCAGGGGTCTGTCACACTTGTGTTAATTTAGTGCTTGCATTCCTGAATGAGGTGTGCTAAAATCAGTTCGCTATCTTCAAACGGTTTTAACAAAAGCGGTCAAAGATAAATTCTAATCTAGGCTTGCGTGTGAGCGCGATTAACACTCAACTCTAAAGCAATACGAAGGAAGAATACGATGGCAGATGTTCTAATTATAGGTGATGGGCCCGGCGGTTTAAGTGCCGCACTGTTCCTAGCCAAAAACGACATGGACGTAACTGTTTTTGGTCAGAATAAAACCTTTATGCACGACGCGATGCTCTACAATTACTTAGGCATTCCTAAGATGACCGGAACTGAATTTCAAGAGATTTCTCGTAAACAGGTTGAGGGATTCGGCGGCAGAATTCTTGATGTCGCAGTGACCGAGATCGAGACAGGCGAAGCTGAATTTTCCGTGAGTACAGCAGCAGATGATAAGCATCAAGGCAAATACCTTATCGTTGCAACCGGTTTTGAGGAAGCATTGGTCGAAGCCCTCGGGCTTGGCACGGATAGTGATAATGATAACGCTATCATTGCCGATCGAGAGGGGAAGACCGCCATTGAAAACCTCTATGTCATCGGTTGGCTGACTCGTGGCCAGCGGACACAAGCGATTATTTCCGCCGGCGAGGGTGCCGCAGCGGCGTTAAGCATTCTCTCGGCCGAAGCTGGCAGGGATATTCACGATTTTGATGTCGTCAAAGAAGATGGAGATGACGAGTAAGACACGGCAACTCGTCGGCAACTGAGATGCTCAGAGACGTTGGCTCTGGGCTTTTTTAGAGCTGGCAGGTTTTCAATATGAAAAAAGGAGAACTGGAATGCGATGGTCCAGAATGACTGCAACTGAGGCTCAAAAAAGATTGCGCTGCCTTGTTTGTATATTATTTACTTTGTGTGCAGCGACATTGTATGCAGCCGGATTTGAAGATGTCCAGCAAAAAATCAGAGCGCATGTTTTGTCCAACGGCATGAAATTTATCATCCTTGAGCGGCATGAAGCACCGGTGTTTTCCGGGTATATCTATGTCAACGTTGGCAGCGTTGACGAAGTATATGGAAACACTGGGATTGCCCATGTCTTTGAGCACATGGCATTCAAGGGAACAACGACGCTCGGAACAAAAGGGTATGATCAAGAAAAAGCGATTATGGACAAAATGGATGCCGTGTTTGATCAACTCAGAGCCGAGTGGGCGAAGGGAAGCCACGCCGATGCGGAAAAGCTAGAGCAATTAGAGGCAGACTTTGAGCGTCTTCAGGAGGAAGCCTCTCAATATTCTGATGGCGAAGAATATACGAAAATCTTAGAGCAGGAGGGGGCTGTCGGCCTCAATGCGGGCACATCCGCTGATTGGACTGCATATTTCTATAGTCTCCCTTCAAATAAGATTGAGTTGTGGATGGCCCTTGAATCGGAGCGATTTATTGATCCTGTGATGCGAGAGTTTTTCAAGGAGAAAGAGGTCATCAAAGAAGAGCGGCGGATGAGGACTGAAAGCAGTCCCATCGGCAGATTAATTGAGGAACTCCAAGGACTTGCATATCTGGCGCATCCCTATAGTCATCCAACCATTGGTCACATGTCAGATATTAACACGACGACGCGAGCAGAAGCCCTTCAGTTTTTTGAGGAACACTATATTCCTGGCAATATGGTTGCTGCAATTGTTGGCGATGTAAATACGGATGAAGTTATTCAGATGGCAGAGAAATACTTTGGCAGAATGCCTGCTCGCCCAAATCCGCCCCGCGTTGAGACTGTTGAGCCAAAACAGTTAGGGGAACGGCGACTCAAAATTGTAGAACAAACGCAGCCATTCATCGCTATTGCTTACCATAAACCGGAGGTCAGACACCCAGACAACGCGGTATTTGGTGCAATAACAAATATTTTGGCTTCGGGCCGAACATCACGCCTTTATAAAAGATTGATTCGGGACGAGAAGATCTCTATCTCCGCCGGTGCTTTCCCGGGATTTCCGGGGGACAAATACCCAAATCTCTTCCTCTTCTATTCATTTCCCGCACAAGGGCACACCAACTCGAAAAACGAAGAGATGATTTTAGCTGAAATTGAGCGTCTCAAAACAGATTTAGTTTCGGAGTCGGAACTGAAGAAAGTCAAGACGCTTGCCAAGGCAGCATTAATTCGTTCCCTTCGTTCTAACAGCGGATTGGCTGGCATGTTATGCAGTACTGAGTTTCTTCTGGGAGACTGGCGGGAGCTGTTTAAATCGCTTGAGCGTATTGAAAAGGTGACGGATAAAGATATCAAACGGGTTGCAAATGAATACTTTGTAGATGCCAACCGATCCGTGGCAGAGATTGTGACATCGGCATCCGATAAAGAGAAGGAGGAAAGCAAGTGAGAAAGTACGCGTTGGACTCGCTGATATGGGGGCTTGTCCTGATTCTTTTAGTTACTGTTGTTGGAGAGGCGCGAAACAAGCCGCACGAGGGACTCGTTTATCCTCCCCTAAATCAACCGCAGCCCCCCGTCCCTGATAGGTTTGAATTGGATAATGGGATGATTGTTTATCTCCTAGAAGACCATGAACTGCCAATTATCGACATTTCCGCACGGATTCGCACCGGTTCAATCTACGAACCTGCGGACAAAGTCGGGTTGGCACAAATCACCGGATCGGTCATGCGAATCGGTGGAACCACAAGTAAAACCGGAGATGAACTCGATGAAATTCTGGAGAATCTAGCCGCGTCCGTTGAAACGAGCATCGGTGATGATTCAGGCTCGGCATCAATGTCGGTTTTGAAAGAAGATCTCGACACGGGGCTATCCATCCTCGCCGATATTCTCATGAATCCTGCATTCCGGGAGGATAAAATCGAGTTAGAAAAGGTGCAACATCGCAGTGCCATTGCGCGCCGAAATGACAATCCGGGCGGTATCACGGGGCGAGAATTCGGTAAACTTATCTACGGAGCGGACAGTCCTTATGCACGCACAACCGAATATGATACGATTAACAGTATCACCCGTGATGACCTTGTGATTTTTTATCAGAAATTTTTCCGTCCGAACAACATCATTTTAGGTGTGCTTGGGGACTTCAATTCCGAAACTATGCTGGCAAAGCTTCAGGAGACCTTCAAGGCATGGGAACCTGCGGAGATTGACCTCCCTGAAAAGCCTGAAATCCCGGAAGCGTATGGGAAGAGAGTTGCCCTAGTAAACAAGGAGGACGTGAACCAAACGAGTATTCGTATGGGACACATTGGCTGGTTACGTAAAAATGAAGACTATCCGGCTCTGGTCGTGATGTCCCAAATTCTGGGAATTGGATTTTCCAGCCGCTTGATAAACAGCATCCGAGTTGAAAAAGGGCTGGCATATTCTGTTGGAAACAATTATGGTGCCGGTTATGATATTCCCGGACTCTTTCGCATTAGATGTGAGACCAAGTCGGAAACGACTGTGACAGCGATCGAAGCGATTCTGGCTGAAGTCGAAAAAATGCGGATCGAAGAGGTCACCGACGACGAGTTAAAACAGGCCATTGATGGCTTCATGAATTCTTCTGTGTTTGACTATGATACCAAGGGAGAAATTCTGTTTCGAGCACTCCGGTATGAATACTATGAATATCCACAGGATTTCGTTGAGCAACTCATGGCGGGGATTCGGGAGGTTACAAAAGCAGATGTCAGGCGTGTTGCCGATGAATACCTAGATCCAGACAAGTTCACGCTCATCGCCGTTGGCAAAGCCAGCGATTTTGATAAGCCGTTGAATACACTCGGAGATGTCACAGAAGTCGATATTACCATTCCACCCCCCTCCCCTGAACCTGTTCTCGATGCGGGTGAAGCAGCGGTTGCCAGGGCAAAGGAGATTCTTGCACACGTTATCGAAGCGCACGGCGGGCTTGATAAACTAAAGCGAGTAAAAAACATCGTTACCAAAGGGAAAATGGTTGTGAATACACCCGGTGGAATGATGGAGTTTGATGGAGAGATAACAATAATATTACCTGCCAAAACGCGGTTGGATATGACAATTCCGGCGATGGGGATGCAGATGAGTCAAATCTATGACGGTCAATCGGCGTGGCTGGTGATGCCTCATGGGGTTGAACCCCTCCCTGCAGCAGAGGTTGAAGAGACGAGAAAAGACATTTTTCGAGATAGTGTTCACCTGCTGACCTATATTTCTAATGAGGAGGTATCTGTTCAATATCTTGGTGCGGAAGATGTAAAAGGCAAAATGGCAGATATCATACTGGTCAGCAATACACCGGCAGATTCCCTTAAACTCTTTATTGACCAGGGAACAAAACATATTATAAAAAAAGAGTATCAAGCGTTAACGGTGCAGGGGCCCGCCGAGCGAGAGGAATTCTTGGATGACTATCGAGAAGTTTCCGGCGTGATGGTTGCCTTCCATACCGTTTTGGTCGATAATGGTGAGCAATCTGCCGAAATCACGTCCAGCGAAGTCATGTTCAACGCCGAGGTGGATGAATCATTATTTGAGAAGTAGTCCAGCATCGGGTGTTGGGAGCGGTATCCTGCGGCGATAAATCACTGAACTTATAGGGCCTTGACGTTCAACTGCGTAAGTTCTATAACAGCGCACGTTTGGCAACTTGATGGAAATTCCATGGATATTCAACGAGCAACTTGGGTTACATAAAGAGGGGCATCCAATTATCAGTGTAGCATTTTTGCGACGACGGTGTGGCATAGTTTCAACAGTTTCTTTGTGAACACAACGCTCCCTTTGAGATTACTGCACATACCAAAGGCAAACGCGGAGTTGCCATGAGAAAGCGTTTTCCGAAAAACTCGGTTTTTTGCACAATCCCTTCAGGTGATTCAAGATAACTATGGCATCCAAATTGCTTGTGGCCGATGAGCCCAATCAATTTCGTTTGGCAACGATTCGCGTCAGATTTTATCTGGCTCCGTTGAAGTGTCAAAGCATCTAATGCGGAGAATCGTATGAGTGAGCAAAACATTACGGAATTTGATGGATTAGATTTGGAGTTGTTTTTTTGCACAGAAATCTTAAAGCTGACCTCATTGCATTATGGATATTGGGAGGAAAGCGAAAAGCGAATAGAAGAAGGAAAAAAACTAACCCTTGATTGTTTGCGAGATGCACAGCAAAAATATACAGATATGCTCATAGCAGCAATTCCTAAGAATGTTAAAAGCATTCTAGATGTTGGCTGTGGAATTGGAGATGTGTCGAGAGTGCTCTCAAAATTGGAATATGATGTAACAGCGATTTCACCAGATGTTAATCACGCAAAATACTTTGAGGATTGTCTTTCAAAATTAACCTTCTTGCAGACAAAATTTGAAGATTTCAACATCGATAGCAAATTCGATTTAATTCTCATGAGTGAATCTCAGAATTATTTCCCAACCGAGATAGGGTTTCGCCAATGCACTGCATTTTTATCTCCTAAAGGCTATTTACTTGTGGCGGGGATGTTTAGAAAAGATAGTAGTAGTAAAATTATAGAAGTTCCCAATACTATTGAAGATTATACAAAAACCGCCGAAAAGCACAGCTTGTTATTGGTAGAGAACGTTGACATAACCCAAAACATACTTCCGACTATCAATTTTATATATGAATCAATGCAGAACTATGTGGATCCAGGTGTAAAAATGTTAAGTCAATTTATGTCATCGGTCTCGCCTCTAAAAAGCTGGTTCATTAAATTCATTTTCCGAAAGCAGATAAATAAGGCCCTACAGGCTTATACCTATTATAGAAAGAAAACGGATCCGCTTTTTTTTAAGCAGAATATAGTGTATGCCAGACTCTTGTTTCAATACAATTAAATAATAGTGGCACGGTGTGCTATCACTAAATCCTTGAAACCCCAGACTGTGCCTATATCCATGCGCGAAATGTCTGGGCGGGCCCGTGCAACGTAAAAATCCGCCCGGCTGCCGTTTTACAGCCTGCCCCAATGGCGTTTGGGTGTTCACCGCCCTCACCGACGATGCGAAAACGGATACTCGATTGATAGGCTACTAGCCCCGACCTATTGAGCACTGCCAATCTTCATGAGTCATCGTTAGATCTGCAAAATAGGGCAGTACGCATCACGCTCCACCTAATCATGAAACAAATTGTACGTTCCATCAACAACTGGTTAAAATTGTGGGTTCTTGAGGCGCAGGAATTTGTGATTTTCATGGCGAATGCTGCAAGGGGCTTATACAAGAAACCTCGATATTGGCATGACTTCTTCGATCACATGGACATCATGGGGGTTGGCTCGATTCCGATTGTACTCATTGCAGGGGGTTGTATTGGTGCCTTAATCACGTTGGAAACGCTGGTAGAGCTACGGACCTTTGGGGCAAACGTGTTGTTGGGAAAATTGACAGGTCTTTCGATTATACGAGGTTCAGGCCCCGTATTCACTGCGATGATTGTTTCGACCCGTGTTTGTTCGTCAGCTGCCGCCGAATTGGGCGCAATGCAGGTGAGCCAGCAGATTGATGCCTTGGTGACAATGGGGGTGGATCCCTTTCGGAAGTTGATTACTCCACGCATCGCTGCTGGGACGCTCATGTTTCCTGCGCTGGCAACTGTCAACGGTGTTGCTGCAATCCTTACAGGGGCTCTGGTCGCCCAACTTTCGGGCACAATGAGTCTATCATTTTTCCTAAATCAATCCCTGAGCAGCATCACCCCCGGCGATGTCCTCTGGGGTCTGACCAAATCAACTGTATTTGGCTTTATTGCCCTCTCAATCGCTTGTTATTATGGTCTTCGTGTTCAAGGGGGCACCGCGGGGGTCCGAGCCGGTGCGTCGCAGGCGGCCGTTGCTTGCGTGCTTCTCATTCTTATTTCCAATTCCATCCTGACAACGCTCGTGCATTTATTTTAGCGATGTAGGAGTTACGCATTTCAGTAGGGAACAGAACCGGTGCCTATGGACTTTCCATGATTTCACTCAAAAACATTAACTTCTTCTCCACCGATGCACATATCCTCAAAAACATCACCTTTGACATCCCAGCCGCCAAGGTGACTGCTATTATTGGAACGAGTGGATCTGGGAAGACAACTCTCCTTCGCATCATAGCGGGTTTGAATGAACCGACAAACGGTGAAATCTGGATAAATGGACAAAACCTGACAGCCCTTCCGAAGACCGATCAACAGCAAATTCGGAGCAAAATGGCAATCGTGTTTCAACATGGTGCCCTCTTTGATTCGCTGACAGCTTGGGAAAACGTTGCTTTCCCACTTTATGAACAGGGTGCAATGCTGCTTTCAGAGGTAAGGGAGGAGGCAGAGAAATTACTGGAGATGGTTGATTTGCACGGTGTGGCAGAGCTCTCGATTGATAGATGCAGCGGCGGGATGCAGATGCGAATCGCCATCGCTCGGGCACTTGCCTATTTCCCTGAAATTATTCTTTATGATGAACCCACCAGTGGTCTGGATCCAATTGCACGAGGCCTCATCTGTAATCTCATCCAGAAGCAACAGGTCCAGCAACGTATAACTTCAGTGCTTGTTACCCATCAACTCTCTATGGCGTTTCAAATTTCCAATCATTTTATTTTTCTATATGAAGGGGAAATCATCTTTGAAGGCACTGCCGATGAATTGATGGTAGCAAAAGATCCTTACATTCAACGCTTCATTCAACCGCCAAGCCGCGCTTATCGAACAACCGACCTTGTGCATTTTTAGGAGCAAGCAGTGCGACGAGCCGTAGTATTTTAGTGGAGGTAACATTCATGCGATTACAGAGAACACAAGTCACGTGGTCACAGTTACAAGTCGGAATTTTCTCGTTGATTTGTGGTATCATTTTGCTGTGGCTTATCCTTTTCGCTGGAAATGGTCTAAAGGCAGTTCAAAATCGGTTTACTGTACAAACCGTTGTCGATTCCGCAGCCGGGTTAAAATCAGGGGATGTGGTCCGTTTAGCAGGAATTGAGGTTGGAACGATTAAGACAGTCGACTTCGTTCGTCAAAATGGCGTAGAAAAAGTCCGAATACAACTCAATCTAAATCAACAAGCCGCGCAACGAGTCAAGAGCGATTCAATCGTTCAGATAAAATCCATCGGCTTTACTCAAAGCCGATATGTAGACATCTCATTAGGCACACCCCAGGGCACCCCGGTATCTGAGGGTGCTATATTGCAGGGCACTGTCCCAACAGAAATGTCCATCCTGCTGAATCAGGCAGTTGCGGTCAGCGAAAATATGGATAGCTCCTTGACCCAATTTGAAAGCCTTGTGAATCGATTGCAATCCGGCGATGGGACCTTTGCAAAATTGCTGTCGGATGCAGCGCTTTACGTGAATCTGGATCAGGCGATAAATGGTGTCTCTGAGCTCGTTGGAGAGTTAAACGAAGGGGACGGCCTAGTCCCCCAACTCCTCTCCAAGAAGGAGATTGCTGAGAATGTTACGCAAAGTACCACTTGGGTCGCAAAGTGGGGACAACAAGCGGTTCAAGGCAAAGGCACGTTAGGAAAACTGAGTACCGACCCTGCCCTCTTTAATCGGACAGAACGCATCTTGGAAAGCCTCGAAAGTCTTGAAGCACGTTTCAATCGACTTGATTCGCTAATCGGTTCAACCGATGCCCTCATCCAAAAAATCGAGAACGGCGAAGGAGCGGCAGCCAGAATTATCAATCGTCCCGATCTGTATGATCAATCTGTCGCGACCGCCCAAAAGATGGAGCAGTTTATTGATCAGGCTCAATCGGGTGAAGGTACAGTTGGCAAACTCGTTTCGGATCCGTCTGTAGCAAAATCTGTCACAACTTCCACCGAATCGATTGCCCAACTCACCGACAAACTGAATACGCCCGGAAACACGCTGGACAAACTGACATCGGGTGCTGAATTGTTCGATTACCTGACCGCAACGACGAAACAGTTAGAGACCGTGCTCGCTAAAATTAACAATGGGGAAGGCTCACTGAGCAAACTTGCTAACGATAGGAAAACTGCTGAAGAGCTCTCGAAACTGATTTATAACCTCAAGGTACTAGCTGCAGATATCGAAGCACATCCCAAGAAGTATGTGGGATTCAGTCTGTTTTAAGACTGTTGAGGCTAAACGGACTCATCTTTTATTAACGCATAAGACATCAGGAGAACCAATGAATGGATGTATTTGAAAAATGCTATGAGTTTAGCAATGGTATAAGCGCACGAGGGCAAGAGTACAAAGCAGTGCGCGAGGCAGGAATCTATCCTTACTTCATTCCAATCCAATCCTCCGCGGATACAGAAGTCATGATTAATGGCGAGAAAAAGGTGATGATTGGATCGAATAATTATCTTGGATTGACCCATCACCCTAAAGTCCTCGAAGCTGCTGAGCTGGCTGGTCGGAAATATGGTTCTGGTTGCACGGGCAGCCGATTTCTGAACGGCACGCTTGATATCCATATTGCGCTCGAAGATGCACTCGCCGAATTTGTTCACAAGGAAGCCGCGTTGGTCTTCAGCACCGGGTTTCAAGTCAATCTCGGCGTTATTGATGCCCTTGTGGGCCGCAGGAACATCACTTTCATTGACTCATTGAGCCATGCGTGTGTCGTTGATGGGTGTCGCCTCTCTTGGGGGGAGATGATGCGTTTTCGACACAACGATTTGGACGATCTCGCTAGCAAATTGGAAAGTGCCAGCCCTGAGCGGGCGAAACTGATTGTTACTGAAGGAATTTACAGTATGGAAGGCGATATCGGCGACCTTCCTGGCATCATAAAAATGGCTCGGAAATATCAGTGCCGTTTGATGGTTGATGACGCACATGGCGTTGGTGTTCTCGGCCCAACCGGTGCCGGAACCGCTGAACACTTTGGGGTTGAAGATGATGTCGATTTAATTATGGGGACGTTTAGCAAATCTTTTGCATGTATCGGTGGATTTATCGCTGCAGAAGCTGCTGTCATTGATTACTTAAAACACTATGCAAACACTTTTCTTTTTAGTGCAAGTATGCCGCCATCGGCAGTCGCGACAGTCCACGCCGCTTTGGAAATCATTAAGGCCGAACCGGAACGGCGCAAACGACTATGGGAAAATGCACGAAAAATGCAGGAGGGGCTTCGATTGATGGGATATGACATTGGGGATACGCAAACCCCCGTTGTTCCGGTGACTGTTGGCGATGAGATGAAGACCTTCATATTATGGAAACACTTATTCGATGAAGGTGTTTTCACGAATCCCGTTGTCAGTCCGGCAGTGCCTCCCGGTGGTTCTCGCTTGCGGACCAGTTATATGGCAAGCCATACCGACGAACAACTCGACTTTGTCCTTGAAAAATTCGACAAAGTGGGTAGAAAGTTGGGACTGATTTAAAGGCTGGTTTATCAAAAACTGGGTAACTTCTCACGAAATGCGTTTAAATAAAAAATCCCTTGAGATTGATGTTACTTCTGTCCAATCCCCAGCCGATCTAAAAGCGTTTACCAACCTGCCGTGGGCAATCTATCGTAACGACCCCTATTGGGTGCCCCCATTACGCAGTGATCTCAAGAAGCGATTCGATAAAGCCCGCTATCCCTTTTTTGACCATGCCGAAGCTGAGTTTTTAATCGCTCGACGTAAAGGGCGTGTTGTGGGACGAATTGTCGCCATTAAAAATGATAGCCATATTGACTTTCACGAAGAACAGGTGGGGTTCTTTGGATTCTTTGAGTCCGTCGAAGATCCGGAAGTCTCGGCGGCACTATTTTCCCATGCCGCTCAATGGTTGCGGGCACGCAAGCTTGAAGTGATGCGCGGGCCCGTGAACTACTCGACAAACGACGATTGTGGATTGCTTGTCAATGGATTTGATTCCCCTCCTACGATTATGATGTCCTACAATCCACCCTACTACCCAGATCTCATTGAAGGCTTCGGTTTCAAGAAGGAAAAAGATCTGCTCGCTTACGAGATAACCGATGCTGTGTGGGTGCCTGACCGTTTCGAGCGAATGGTACAATGGGTCAAAAAGCGCAAAAAAATCACGATACGTCCCCTCGTCAAAAAACGGATTGATCAGGAAATTCAGCGTGTCAAGGAAATCTATAACTCCGCATGGAGGAAAAATTGGGGCTTTGTCCCAATGACGGACAGGGAAATCGATTACATGGCGCAGGAGCTGGTCCAGATTATTGACCCCGATCTGCTGCTGTTCGCCGAAGTTGAAGGAGCCCCCGTCGCCTTTATCCTTGCGTTACCCGATTTCTATGTTGCACTAAAGCACGTCAACGGACGCTTGTTTCCGATCGGACTCCTGAAACTTCTCTGGCACAAACGTAAAATTGACACAGCTCGGGTGCTAACGGTTGGGATCAAAGAAGAATACCGTCAACAGGGAATTGATGCCCTGCTGTACTACGAGATTCATAAAATTGGCATTTTAAAAGGGTATCGGCGGGGAGAAATGTCGTGGATTTTGGAAGACAATACATTGATGAATCGGGCAATCGAAAACATGGGTGCGACCCTTTATAAACGCTATCGCATCTACGACTACCCACTTTCACCTAGTGCTCTTCAATCCTGATGGGCAAATAGTTTGTTGGCGATAAAGCGAAAGGGGTGTGTCAAATGGTAGAATCTGACGATGGGCTGCCGCACAGCAGACGGGCATTCTTCCGAGAAGCATTTACAAGACTTGTCCAGCCGGTCACTGAATACTTAGATACGCAGATTGAGGAACGTCTCCCCGCCGAGCAAGTTCTGTTACAACCACCGGGTGCACTCCCGGGAGAGGCATTTTTGGAAACCTGTTTGCGCTGTGGTAACTGTGTCGATAGTTGTCCTGCAGATGCCATTCAGCCCTTGCAGAGTGACCAGCCCAATCTGGTTGGGACCCCCTACATCGATCCGGACGAGCAACCGTGTGTTGTCTGTGATTCGCTCGAATGTATGCAGGTGTGTCCAAGCGGAGCTTTGCAGAAGCTATCTGTCCATGAGATTCAGATCGGTTTAGCTGAAGTCAATTATGACATCTGTCTTCGATCCAACGGAGTCGATTGTCGCTACTGTGTTGATACCTGCCCGATTGGTGAAAGAGCAATTCGGCTCGATTCCGAAAAACGGGTCGAAGTCCTTTCCGCTGGCTGTATTGGTTGCGGTGTCTGTCAGTATCAATGCCCAACGGTTCCAAAATCCATTGTTGTCCGACCCATTCAGAAATATACAGAGGAGCAATGAGATTGACAGCGAATGTGAGATTTTTTTGAATGCAGAATTGGTGTGGCTTGAGCTTATCACAAAATAAATTTCTAAATTGAAAATGTCTCTACGGTTCTTCCCGCTATTGTTCCATTCCACCCCTCGATTCTTCCAACTTTTTTCTTTACACCTCCTCTCGCTCATCAGTGCCTCCGTTTTATCATTCTTGACCCTTGAGGGAGCATTTGCTCAAGAAGCCATCCGTATCCTTTCACACGAATTTAACCCGGACGATATTACAGTCGGGGATCCGGTTCAGTTAAGGCTGCAGATTGAAGCCGATGAAAAGCTGCATATCTACTTAGATCCAATAGACCGCAGCGATCACGAGCATTTGGAAGTAGATAAACCTCAAGTGCAACGAATCGAATCTGAAGGCACGCCGGCAGGCAAAGCACGCTATGAAGTAACCTACCCCCTGCGCGCCTTCGCTATCGGTACACATACCCTTCCCTCAATCACAATCAAATACACCGGTGCCGATGGAAACAACGGAAGTATTCAAACACCTGCTTACCTGTTTGAGGTCCGGTCTGTCAAGCCCCCTGGTGCCACAGAGATGAAAGAAATCAAGGGACCCTTGCCCGCCCCCCCGAATTGGTCTCTTTACATTTTGGTGCTGCTTTTAGTAATTGTAGTCATCGGTGCGATTATTTTTGTTTATCTCCGCAAGCGGGTTAAATCCATAGATCTACCGTCTGAAGTAGTGCCCCAACGTCAGCCTCACGAAATTGCTTATGAGCAACTAAACCGAATTGAGGGAATGAACTGGGTGGCACAAGGCGAAATGAAAGTCTACCACACGGAAATCTCTCATGTTATCCGTCAGTATATCGCTGCACGATATCATATTCCTGCGCTTGAACTGACCACCCAAGAACTACTTGACCGTTTGCAGCCCGAAAATATTCCGAAAGATGTAGTGCGGCAATTTTTCACTAACTGTGATCTGGTCAAGTTTGCCCGCTACAGCCCCACGAAGCCGGAAGCCCATGAGCAGATGGCGGAAGCGCGTCAGATTGTCGATGAGACGAAGCAGCTTGGGGTGGGGGTAGGTGAGGAACAAGAAAGCGAAATTCGTGAGGAATTGACCTGTTTATAGCCCGGATAATAATCAATGGAAACAGCGGGGCGAGCTGTCTCTACTGACCGAACCAAAGCAAAGAAGGAGACCCCATGAAAGTCCCAGAAAAAACGATTTCCTAGATTCACAAGGGATAACAGGGTTATCAGAAATAGATATTGACAAAGCTCTTGCCGATAGCTATCAAACTGTTAAGGCGAATTACAAAGCTAAAAACCCCGGTAAAGCCCCGAAGATGAGGACGAGGGGGCGGAAGCACAGTGCACCGTCTACCCGTGATGAGGTGGATAATGTGGTCTTGACACGATAGGAGCAAGTCTTAAGGCAATACAAAAAGCGGTATCACGCCCTTTTTCACAGGTATGATACCGCCCCGATGCTGCGATTGGAAATCGTAGGGAACAACGTCAATCCTTAAATCCTGAGCATCCTGATTCAGACATACCTAGCAACTTCGGCTATTATACCGGAATCATCTTTCGGACACCGTTTTCATACCGAACCTCATAGTCGCCTTTAGGCACGGGTATAGCACGGATGGCCAGCTCCTCTTGGGTAATCAAGGGTTCCGAAAGCATGAGCAAGTCATCCAAAGATTCTTGAGGCGTTTTCCCTGTGGTGTCAACCACAATCCTGCGTCCCTTCTGGGTAAAGAGCGATTTTTCAATCTCTTCCTCAAAACGCCGTTTGACCTCCGTGATATCTCCCGCTTTGATAATCTGGTAATCGTGTGGGTCTGCCTGCATCCGCTCCCGGATTGCCTCATCACTGGCGGTTACATGAATCAAGACCACATTGGGCAAGCGGGCTTCAAACACCTGCGCCTCGTAAATCCGTTGTGCTGAATATGAGTAATTCTTATAGTAGGGGTTGTCCGGATCGTCGCCATACATGTCTGAGTAGACCGCTTCTTCGATATGCCAGCCCGCAATCAGGGTGTTCGGATAATTCCTGATGACTTCAATATGATACTGAATCTGCATCCGTTGCGAGCGTTCTTTAACATCATCGGGAAAATTGACCATCAACGCTCGTGATTCTGGACTCAAAGAGGCATCCGGCAAAGTAAAATGGTCGTCTCCGTGGACGGGTAGTCTGCGCTGTCGATAATAGGCGTCTAGCAGCTTGATTAGGGTCGATTTTCCAGCATATTCAATACCGACAAAGACACATCGCATAATAAAAACTCCTCTCTTTTAGTTCGTTCCTGTTGTAGTGACGGCTTTATAGTCGCGTTGGTATAAGAATCGCGAATTTCATAAGGCGCGCCCATGAATCATACGCGAAACCCTATAAAATCTACGATTCTATGATGACTGATTATAGCACGATTCTATCGTAAGATCTATCACTATTTTGCTAGCTTACATTGCGCCGCTGTCAGTGCACTTAGCTTCCTTTCAATATCCCTTCTGCTTATCCACGAGATTGACCAAAGGTTCGCCTTTGATGTAGCGATGCAGATTATCGACAAATAGGCGCATCGCACGCGCCCGCATACGCTGCGATGCGCCTGCACTGTGGGAGGTCAAAATCACATTCGGTTCTATCCATAGCGGGCTATCCGGCGGACACGGTTCGGTGTAAGTCACATCCAATCCCGCGCCAGCGAGCTTGCCGCTGCGGAGGGCCGCAATCAGAGCATCTTCATCAATGACTTTACCTCGGCTGACATTGACAAGATAGCTTCCATCCGGCAGAAGATTAAACTGTTCATGCGATAGAAGTTTATGGGTTTGAGGGGTGCTTGGACAGCAGACCATCACGACATTCGATTGTGTCATAAATTCCGAAAGCCAATCCAGCGTGCCAAGCGCATCGACACAATCCGGTTTATCCATCCGCTCCGGATCAACTGCAATAACATTAAACTCAAATGCCTTTGCTCGCACCGCAATCGCTCGACCAATACCACCAAGCCCCAAAATTCCCATGGTCATCCCTGCCAATTCGATGCACGGGACGCGCTCCCAATGTTTTTCTTTCATAAATTCTAGCTGTGTCGGAATGCTACGGGTCAGGGAAAGTAGGAGCGCGAAGGCGTGCTCAGAAATCTGAAGACCGTATAGTTTCTGACAGTTGGTCAGGATTACGTCGCTAGCTTTGAAGGCAGGGTACATCGTCCCTTCGACACCTGCTGAAGGTTGCTGTACCCAGCGTAACGATTCAGCTTTGGGAAGATCTGCTTCACGGATTCCGCCGTAGATAATCTCGGCATCCGCGACATGATCGCCCACCGCCTCGCCCGATGCTAGGAACTGAATATCCACCTCTGATGGAGCATCTTTGAGTATCGCTTCAACTTCAGGATCTTCACGTCTTGCAATCAACACTTTGCGTTTGGACATAATAACCTCCTTTTGAATCTACTTAATTGAAATTTTCACGCCCGCTTTGGCACTATCGTAAAGGGCATCGAGGATTTTCATGAATGTATAGGCATCTGCAGCAGAGACATCCGGATCAACCTCACCGGCGATTGCCATTGCGAAATGCTCAATTTCGTAAAAGAAGACAGGTCGGGGTTCAGGGGGTTCACTGTGTTTTATATCTAGCGGTTCATCAATCTCCTCCCGAATAAACTCGCCCTCTATATGTCTGGAAATCGCCCCACCTGTGATTGCCCCGGTGCTGCCGTAAAGCTCAATGACAGTTGGCGTGTGGGTATGCACCATTCGGGAGCAATCGATCTGAATAGTTTTCCCTCCTTCCAAGCCAACGAGCCCAGTGAAGTAATCGTCAGCGGCCCCTTCCGGCCCATCGTATGCCGGATAAACCACATGCTTGGCACCAAACGCCCATTCCGGCTTCGGGCACCCCATCCACCACCACGCCAGATCCAACTCATGGGAATAGTGCTGCCCTAACGATCCCCCTTTCTGACCGTAGATATGCAGCCAACGGGAGTTGTCGCTCAGGGGTGGGATATGATTGTATTTTCCAAAGATCCGAGCGTGGTATGGATTGCCAATTTTACCACTAAGCACCGCGCGGCGAATCTGACGATTGTTTGGGAAGTGGCGCATGAAATAACAGAATTGCAGCGTCTTATCTGCCGCTTTTGCTGCATCCGCCATCTCCGTAATCTCGTTTGCCCGAATCGCATGAGGCTTCTGGACCAGCACATGCTTACCCGCAGCGAGTGTCTCAAGCACCATTGGCAGACGGACATCGGGGGCAGTGCCGAGATATACTGCGTCAATGTCGCTGTCTTCAAGAATCTCTCGGTAATCGGTATAGGCGCGTGCTACAGAGTATTCTTCGGCGACCTCTTCACGCCGAGTGGGGTCGAGGTCTGCTAGCGCAACGGTGGTCATGCGCGCCATTGCAGTGGTCGCGAAAATCGTTTGTCTGCCTGTAAAACCACAGCCTACGACACCAAGTTTGATTGGCTGATTTGTCATGAAGCTTCCTCCTTTATTCGCATTAAGCGTGTTTCAAGGAAATCATACGAAGAGAATCCCGATAAACCGCTTCCAACTGCTGGATAGACCTGTCGTTATTAAACATCCCCTCAATTCTTTGCCTTGCATTCTTCCCCAGACATGCTGCGAATTTTCGATCGGTTAAGAGGCAGTTAATTGCCTCCGCCAATGCTCCGCTCGCTCGGGGTGGGAGCAGTAGCCCATTTTCTTGATGGTCAATGAGATCGCGAACGCCGCTGCCCGAAGCGATGCAAGGGAGTCCAACCCCCATCGCTTCGATGAGGGCATTTGGTGAGCTTTCATGCAGCGATGGTAGGACAAAGAGATGTGCGGTGGATAGCAGAGAAAAAACATCGTCGCAGAAGCCGGGCATCTGTATCCGATCCGATAGGTGATAGCGATTGGCAAGCTGCTCTAAGTCCGTCTTCAACGCACCATCTCCGAGGATTGTCACTGTGAAATCTTGTCGATTGAACTTTGTGTTGAGCAGGTGCAACGCTTCGATGAGATATTGATGCCCCTTTTCCGCAGTCAGGCGACCAACACTCACAATGTGCCAGAGCGATGGAACGTCGGAGGATGATTGTGGCTGTAGGTCAGGTAGGTCGATCAGATTCCGAATTGCTAGGATGCGTTTGTCGGGATAACGGTGCCGAAGGTTGTCTCGGATGCGATCGGAATTGGTTAAAAGAACATCAGCGTGACAGTAAATGATTTTTTCTGTCAACCACAATCTGAAACGATTATATCTCGCGTAGTAGTCCCCGCGCTGTGAGAGAATCAGAGGGCAGGACAGGCCCGTCCCCGATAGGGTTGGAGAGATTTGGCGGACAAGACCACAGAGGAGATTGGAATACCAGAGCCAGCTGTGGATAATTGCTGGTTCCACTGATTTTATAATCCCTGCTAACCTGAAAGCCTTTCGCGTCAAGGATAGTATGGGAAATTTGCTCCGATGGGATTGGGATTCAGAGCGACTTGCGCCATGCAGGACGGTAATTTCTTGGACAATCGGGAGGGCTGTAAGCTGCTCGTAGGAAGCCCCGGGCTCACGGCTTAACACGATAAAGGCTTCAAATCTATCGAGAGGCAGTCGCGCTAAGGTCTTGAACAACTGTATCTCAGCCCCACCCCTGCCCATAGAATCGATAACGTAGAGAATTCGAGTTCGATTCAAACCGTGCACCACCCGTTTAGCAATTTGCGCCTAATTGTGCGTGAAGTCTCATCAAAGTAGTAGGTATACTCCGTATGCCGTCTAAAAATAAAAGCATTGACGCGTCAAAACAGCTTATTGCTATCTAGTAGTATCGTGACAGGCCCGTCGTTAATCAATTCGACATCCATCATCGCCTGAAATACGCCAGCCTTAACAGGCACTCCCAACCGCGAGATTTCGTCCATGAACGCTTGATAGAGCGGGTCCGCTTTTTCAGGGCGAGCGGCGTTGATGAAGCTGGGGCGTCTTCCCTTGCGGCAATCGCCGTAGAGTGTGAATTGAGAAACGACAAGGGCTTCGCCGCCGACATCTAAAATGGACAAATTCATTCGTCCTTCGTCATCTTCAAAGATTCGGAGATTGGCGATTTTGCCTGCCATATAATCAACATCGGCAGGGGTATCCTCTTGGGCAACGCCGAGGAAAATGAGCAATCCCTTGTGAATCTTCGATACGGTGCTCCCTTCGACGGTTACACTAGCAGATTTAACACGTTGAATAACAGCTCTCATGTTTCACCGTAATTGTGTGATATTCAGAAGGATTTCTGTGTTTATTCGTCCAACACGGGCCGGTCTAGCCGCGTATGATATGGCGGCTCCATAACCGCCCGCTGTCTCTCATCTGCCCATTCAGGGACGGGATAAGCGGGCACATACGCTAGGTTCCCCGCTGTATAGCGAGTCAATATTGACCGACGTGGTTCGTCCGATGTCCAAGGCAGGGTCCCGTGTGTCACCGCTTCCGTGAAGATGATGACACCGCCGGCTTTGCACACAATCTGCCGAACATGCTCTTGATAGTTCTCGTAACGCCGTATCTCTTGAGGGCATGGAAAATTGCTCTTGTGGCTGCCGGGGATGACTATCAATCCACCGTCACCCGGGTTTACATCAGTGAGTTGGAACGCCAGGACCGTCAGTCCACAGTGCATTTGACCATTACGGAAGATATAGTATTGGTTCGGATCAAAGCCGGGCCCTGAGGATCCATGGAAGATGAATCCCTCTGCCCCTTTCTCCATTGATAGCAAAAACATGTGGTGATCCATCCGAAAACCTCTGCCGAGGATTTGGTTGAGGTAAGGGACAATTCGTGGGTGTGCTAGCATCTCTCGAAAGGGGTTACACCACGGTTCTTCCCAACTGAGCATATTGCCCAGTTCCCCGCGTCCCTTATCACCTCTGAGCGCGGGAGAACCGCCATCCAAGGCCTGATCGCGCGGGCGAGTGCGTTCCTCGTCCCGATGACGGTCAATGGCTTCGTTGGCGAAGGCAACCTCATCAGGCGTAAGTACATCTTCAATGACGAGATAGCCGTTGAGATCGAACAGATATTTTTCGGCATCGTTCATACGTTGATATCCTCCTCTTGCGGAGTAATGTTTGAGGCTCATGTTAAGAAATCGTGCAAAGAAACCGAGTTTTTTCGGAAAAGCTCGGTTTCTCTAATAGATAACGGTCTAAACCGAGCTTGATTCGGCAAGCGCATCAACTCGGACATCAATTTTGCCGGTCACAGCTTCAAATATCAGGGATTGACGGTATTCTTTGAGGAGTTCGACTTTTCGCTGTTCTGCGGATATCAGTTCGTCAATCTGTCCTGTTTTGTGGTCGAGGAAGTTGGCAATTTGTTTACGTTCTTGGTGCAAAGGAATAGGGATCTGAAAATTTGAGTACTTTTCACCATTGACGTTCTGGATTGTCGAGACAATTATCTGCTGCTCAAGCCAATTTCTATAAAAGTGCGATAGTGTTACGTAGTAGATAAATTTCGATGTCCAGTAATCACTGAAGTTAAACCTAACGAGATAGCCCGCACTAGTGTATTTTCCTTCTTCAAGGTGTAGATAAGATTTTCCCACTGTTGCTCCACTACGAGCCAGAAGCAAATCATAACTATTAAGCATCTGCTCTTGGGGAACACAGTCTTCAGACAGATAAACTCCTTTCGGCCGGATGCCTCCATTTTCATCAATATCAGTAATTCTAATCAATCTGATTCCTTCTGTGGTATATTTATCTGCCTCAATATTAAGACCATAAGTCACCGGAATGCTGGAAATATACTTCAATCTTGTCATAGTCCAGTGTTTCGGTATCTCCCCAATCCACTCCACGCCCGACGGCTTCATCTCCGCATTTGGGTCAAGCCCCTTCGTCACTACCTCATTTATCAGGACAGTTCGTTGTTCGTGCAGCAGTTCTAGCAATCGTTCTTTGATGCGGATGAGCTCGTCAATCTGTCCTGTCTTGCGGTCAAGGAAGTTGGCGATTTGGGTTTGTTCAGAGAATGGTGGGAGTGGTATCTTTACACCCACCAAAGTTCCTTTTGTTACCTCCAAAAATGTGCTACCACTTCCGAGAGAAATCAGCAAATCCTTTATTGCCTGAAGATAGTAAACAAGATGAATATTAAGTAGCCGTTCATTGCACACAAAATTTGCAAAACCTTGATTCGTTGCCATCGGTACTGTCGTTATTGCGGTTTCACCAATTGTTGCACGACTTGTAAGCAAAACCGTTCCCGCGGGGAGTCGCCTTGCACCACTGTTGCCTAGGGCTTCTTCTGAAATATGAATTTCAGTATCGTTAATGTATAAAGCACCTTTTAGGGCTGTGATATCAACGGGTCTCGCCCAAGGCAAGTCACCTTGAAAATACCTATCAACATTTCGTCTTGGAGTTCCTCCCTTGAAAATTGTTGAAACCTGTCCCAATCTTTTTGATTCCCAATGTGCCGGTATGTCTCCAATAAACTCCATACCACTATCTTTATATTCGGGATAACGCCTCATAACGCCAGCACCTCATTCATAGTGATCTGCGCCGTGTGGCACCCCCACCCCGTCCTCCATCCGCATCAGTTGCTTTTGGCGATCTGTGAGTAGATTTAGCCACTCCTCTGGAAAACGGTGATGTGGGTCAAGTTGAAAGCGCATCATCGGACTGATCCGGTAGTGCCCGAAAATTGCATGACGATTCCGATTGCCGGTATTCGCGCCCCCGCCGTGCCAACACTGGCCGTTAAAAACGAGAACACTTCCCGCCGGTGCAGTCGCTGTCAACACATGTTTAATCGGCATATCTTCAGGAGGCAGGCTTATCCCACTTTTGTGTGTGCCGGGCACGATCCGGGTCGCTCCAATCTCCGGTGTAAAATCATCTAGCATCCAGACGGTATTCATCATGACAGGGTGCTTCCCATCTTTCTTCAGCAAGTCCTCAAGGATGTCTCCATGTAGGCGTTGCACTGAATCGCCGGGGCGGACGATGCGGGCATTGAGGCTGCCGAGAATCAGCGGCAAACGATTGGTCATGGTCCCTTCCAACAATGGCAAAATTTTCGGATGATCGATCATCTTGAAAAAGACCGGATCCATCGTCGGTAGGTTTGAGATGTGTATACAATCTCCTCGATCAACCCCCTTTTCCGCTATCAATCGGATCAGGGCCTCTTTCATCTCTGCCACCTCTTCGGGAGCGAGGACGTTCTCAAGAATTGTGAAACCGTAGACATCAATTTCAAATAGTTCCTGCTTCAGATCGGACATATTTCTTCCTCTCATACAAGATTTAGCTGTCTTTTTCCCATATTCAACTCCAAATCCCTGATTGCGGGACTCGCCCCCTTCCGAAGGGTCACTAATAGTCGATGACTTCTCAATCTGTTTAATGTAAGCACTCGTAGCCAATCGTCTCAAGATTCCCGAAACGACCTCCATTATACACATTCGGACGGCGAAGTCAATGAGAAAATCTCTCGGGCCCGCATCATAGCATCAGGGATTAGTAGCAATCCGACTTACGGTGTAACCAAGATCCTGCTAAATACGTTTTAATATGAAGAAATTTGTAAAATATTCTCACTAATATGATAATGGTACTGACTCGAACGTTCAAGTGGGCAGACCTATGATTCCCGACGAAATCTACGTCCAAAAAACAGTTGAGGGCGATGCTGAAGCGTTCAATGAATTGGTGCAACGCCACCATGCCAGGATTTACGGGCTTGCTTATCGGATGCTTGGCAACCCTGACGATGCTTCCGATGCGACGCAAGAAGCGTTTCTTGAAGCTTACAAATCTATCCAATCCTTCCAATTCCAGTCGAAGTTTTTGACGTGGCTATACCGAGTTGGAATTAACGTTTGTCAACAATACAAACGTAAGTCAGATTCTCGTGAGCGCACATTAACATCCTACACGAAGGATCTTCAGGACAGAGAAGGACAAGATGCAAGTGAGTGTCCAGATCGACTTTTGCTGAAAACAGAGCGTGACCAGTTGGTCCAACATGCGATTAATCAATTGCCCTCGAAGCAGCGGATGGTTATCACTCTGTTTTATATGCAGCAGATGAAATATCGTGAAATTGCCGAATTGCTTGATTGTTCGGAGGGGACGGTTGCCTCGCGCCTGAATACAGCCGTGAGGAACCTCAAGTCAAAACTTGAAGGTTTACACCCCCCCTAAGCCGAGATAGATTGTCTCCCGTTCCACCTGCCCTCGGAACGGGGACAGGCCCGTTCGCGGGGCTCTCGGAACGGAGGTCTCGGCACGGACAGACCAGGGGGACAGGCGTGTTTGGGATACAGATAGGTTTGGGAGTATGTCAAATACAAGCGTATTCCGATTAAAAAATGTAGAAGAGGGACAGCTATGAGTCTCGACTGTAAACAAGTTATCGAAGATTTTAGCCTGCATCAGCATCCGGATCTAACATATCAGGAGAAGCTTGAGCACAAACGACATCTCATCGAATGTAAGATTTGCCAAAACGAATATGAGGAGATGTTACACACAGCGGTTGTGCTCGAAAGTATGCCGGATCCTGTTCCTCCACCCGAACTTGCCGATCGCATTCAGACCCAAATCCGCCAAACCAGCCGGCGTTCCATCTGGGATTTCCTAGCGAATCCAATTGCGCGTATCCTTGTTGCGATGAAATTGGGCCCCCATCCCACCTTTGTCAACTACACTGCGATGCTCTTTTATTTGATGCTGACAATCTTTATGGTCAAGCTGACATTTTTCAGTTCAACGGAGCCCCCACCCGTTTCGTTGATACATCCGCCATCGCCGAACGTCCGCATTGTTCGGCTAGGTGATGTGAAACACGCTTCGCTCAAAGCTGATAGGATAGAGAAAGAAAAGTCCAACGAAGTTCCAATTCAACCCACCCCAAGTAATTTTCAATAAAGTTGCATCAATTTCCAAACTAGCACCTGATAAAACGCCGTGAGCTTTCGGAATTCAAATATAGCGACACGGCGTTTTTTTATTAATCGAGGGGTTCATCTGCAAATTTTGATTTTTACTTGCATTATTCTGCCCCTTATGATACTATTTAGTCTGCCGCGAGAAATCCTTCTCAGGAGGAAGGCAAATCGCGGTTTTTTTGTGTGTCACCTTTTGGTATTTCAGCTAGATGTTGAAATGCTGGAGAGTCAACACTAAGATTTAGGCGCACGTTACACACTATGACATCTTCATTGGCAGCCTCTGTTTCCGATCTGTTATCACCCGTTCTAGCTGATGAGGGAATCGAGTTAGTTGATGTCGAATATCAAGTTGATACCCAGACGTTAAAACTTTTGATTCATAGGCCCAATGGCGTAAGTATCGAAGATTGCCAACAGGTGAGCCGAATTGCGACCCCAATTCTTAATGTGCATGACATGATACGGGGCACATACAATCTTGAGGTCGCTTCGCCGGGCCTGAATCGACCGCTTATTACAGAAGCCGATTTCCGCAGGAATTTGGGAGAGACAGTTCAAGTGGAGGTATCCACTGCAGCCGGGGATTTTTCACAATTCAACGGCACCCTGAACCGGGTCAGCGATGGGAAAATTTTCGTGACCCTGTTTTCTGGGAAGACGGTGAAAATTGTAATTTCAGAGATTACTCAAGCCCAAATCCAACTGATTTGGTAAAGCTTTGGATGGATGGTGGAGCTTATACAATGAATAATAATCTAGTCATGACCATTCGCCAAATTGTGGATCAGACGGAGCTGCCGCAAACGATTTTTATTGAGGCCATTGAAGCAGCTTTATACTCAGCAGCCAAGCGGCGTTACGGTTCGACACGAGGGGTGTCGATTAAAATAGATCCCGAGTTGGGGAATATCAGATGTTACGTGCCGAAAAAAGTAGTTGAGATTATGCACCACTTTGCTACGGAAATTCCCATTGAGGAAGCATTAAAAATAAAACCCGATGCCCGGCTAGATGAGGTTATGGAGGTTGAGATTGATCCGAGCGAATTTGGGAGGATCGAAGCCCAAACGGCGCGTCAAATCCTGGTCCAAAAAATAAAGGAAGCAGAACGAGAGCAGATTTATCAGGAATATAAGGAGCAGGAAGGAGAGGTCATCACCGGGTATTTCCAACGGACCGAACGTGGCAACATCATCTTGGATTTAGAGCGGACGGAAGGTCTCCTCCCTTTTAGTGAGGTGCCTCGCCCACACAATTATCGACGGGGTGATGCCCTGAAGTGCTTAATCATGGAAGTAAATGCAGATCAAAAAGGACCGCAAATTATTCTCTCCCGGTCACATAGCGGTTTAATCGCTCGCCTGTTTGAAATAGAAGTTCCCGAAGTTTATGATGGCTTAGTTCGGATTAAGGCCATTGCGCGCGATCCTGGGGACCGTGCAAAGGTCGCTGTCATTGCGACAGATGAGAGTATTGACGCGGTTGGCACTTGTGTAGGTGTCAAAGGTTCACGGGTTCAAACAGTTGTGAGGGAGTTAGAGGGTGAGAAAATAGATCTCCTCCAATGGAATTCGGATCCCACACTTTTCATTGCGAACGCGTTGCAACCCGCTAAAGTTGTTCGGGTGAACATTAATGATGAAAATACGGGTGCCGAGGTGGTTGTGCCGGATGACCAATTGTCCCTAGCAATTGGCCGGCGTGGACAGAATGCGCGGCTTGCCGCGAAACTAACAGGTTGGAAAATCGACATAAAAAGCGAATCTGAGGCGGACACGCAATTTAAGGAAGAAATTGCAGAGGAGTTATTCAGCCCCATAGCGGTTGACTCATCTCGCCCAGTCGATGAATCAGATCCTGACGAGACGGACTCTCAATCTCACCCGGCTATATCTGATTTGACCGAGTTGGAGGGGGTCGGCACCAAAACTGCTGAGATCCTTAGGGATTCCGGTTTTCCGACGGTTGAATCAATCGTTCAAGCAACGTTGGAAGAGCTCTCATCATTGCCGGGAATTGGTTCCAGGACCGCTGAGAAGATTCATCACGCTGCATCGAGGATACTTTCGACTTAGGTATTCTCTTTCTAATCAAAAGGGTTGCGCTTACTCATTGTTTAAGGGGTTGACATGGCTGCGATACCTATCCGCACCTGTATTGGATGCCGAAGTAGATTTCCCAAGAAAGATTTGCTTCGATTCGTGCGGGATGCGGCTGGCAACCTCCAAACAGATCCAACAGGTAAGTTGCCAGGACGTGGTGCCTATGTATGCCAATCCCAAGCGTGCATTAATGTCACTTTCAAATCTCAGAAAATCAATGGTCATTTGCGATCCAATCTTTCACAGCGGGCTATTGATTCTTTCAAACAAGAGCTCCTTAATCTGGTGAGTCATAGAAACGTTGAGGAGGTATAAATGGTGAAAAGTAGTCGAACCAAGCAGAGCGAAGGTACTGAAACAAAAAGTAAAAAGATTAGAGTTTATGAACTTGCAAAACAATATGGGGTAAGCAGCAAAGAGTTTGTTGAAGAGTTACGTGGGTATGGCATTCCTATCAAAAACCACATGAGCACACTGGATTCGGAGACGGTTGGGGTAGTTGAGACCAAACGAAACGCTACAAAGCCCACCTCCACTAAATCTCCTGAAGCCAAAGTTGAGCCACCTAGGGCGAAAAAGAAGGCGAAAAAAGTTGCAGCGGTTTCCACCATCAATGAAGCGCAGGTTGTTGAGTCAAAAGCAGAGGCACCCAAAGCAGACACGGCAATCAGAAAGAAAAAGGAAGTTACATCTATTCCGCAAGTCCATGAAGGCATCACCGTTGGTCTGCTCGCTTCTGAGCTGAGATTTAAGGGGACCGAAATGATTATGCGTCTCATGAAGCTTGGGATTATGGCGAGCATTAACCAACGCTTGGACTACGCGACGCTACAAGCGATAAGCAACCAGTTTGGATTTAAAGCCGTTCGTAGATTGACACTGGAAGAGCAAATCCTTCAGGACGAGCCAGATGATGCCAAAAATCTCCTCTCGCGTTCCCCCGTTATTACGATTATGGGGCATGTCGACCACGGTAAAACCTCCTTGCTTGATGCTATCCGACAATCAAATGTCATGGACACAGAGGCAGGGCAGATTACCCAACACATCGGGGCTTACCATGTGGAGTTGGAAAGCGGAAATGTCGTCTTTCTGGACACTCCCGGCCACGCAGCGTTTACTGCGATGCGCGCTCGTGGCGCACAAGTGACTGATATTGTCGTCCTTGTTGTTGCAGCTGATGATGGTGTAATGCCGCAGACCGTCGAAGCACTCAACCACTCAAAAGCAGCGGGGGTTCCGATCCTTGTTGCCCTCAACAAAATTGATGTCGAAAACGCCAGGCCAGATTATGTCAAGCAACAATTAGCAGACTATGACCTCGTCCCCGAAGAATGGGGCGGACAGACCATTTTTGTTGAAATCTCTGCAAAGGAACAGATCGGCATCGAAGAGTTGTTAGAGATGCTGCTCCTCGAAGCAGAATTGCTTGAACTCAGTGCCAATCCGAATAAACCTGCTCGTGGGACGGTCGCCGAAGCCAAACTAGATAAAGGACGAGGGCCCGTGGCAACTGTGCTGGTCCAAAGTGGGACTTTGCAGGTGGGCGATGTCTTCGTCGCCGGTCGTTATTATGGAAAAGTTCGTGCGATGATAGACGACCGGGGGCATCGTGTAAAAAAAGCACCACCCTCAACCCCGGTTGAGGTTCTTGGTTTTACAGGGGTTCCGGAGGCTGGAGACCAATTTTTTGCAGTTGCCTCTGAGAAAGATGCGAAATCGATTAGCGAATCTCGACAAGCCCAACATCGGGCGACCCAATTGGGGCCACAGAGTCGTGTAAGTTTAGAGGACCTCTTCCAACAGATTCGGGAAGGTGATATCAAAGAACTAAACATCATCGTTAAAGGCGATGTGCAAGGTTCTGTCGAGGCGGTTTTCGATTCCTTGCAAAGGTTGAGCACGGAAGAAGTCAAGATTAACATTATTCATCAAGCCGTTGGGGGCATTACCGAAACGGACGTTTTACTCGCGTCTGCCTCCAATGCAATTGTCGTTGGCTTTAATGTCCATCCCACAACTGGTGCCCTCATCGCAAAAGAAAATGAAGACATTGATGTTCGGACATACAGTGTGATTTACGACCTAATCTCTGATGTCAGATCGGCGATGGAGGGGTTACTTGATCCCGAAGTTCGAGAGGTTGTGGTCGGCAGGGGCGTTATTCGAGAGTTGTTCAGGACACCACGCATGGGAACGATTGCTGGAAGTTATGTGAATTGGGGGCGAATCATCCGTAACTACGCCCTCCGAGTCTTACGAGATAATCGCCTGATCTACGAGGGGAAGGTTGATTCGTTGCGACATTTTAAGGAAGATGTCACTGAGGTTCAAGCAAACTACGAGTGTGGCATCGGTGTCGGTGCCTTTGATGATTTTAAAGTGGACGATGTGTTGGAATGCTATACCCACGAGCGCATACCACGCTCACTGAGGTAGAAACGGGGGGCAACACCGGCGAGTGCTTTAGCATTCCCCCAAAACTCCCCGTATCGACTGCATTGCGCTTATGCATATTGGAGTTTGTACAATCTGGCTAACCATTCCAGACAGCCATTCGCTCAAACAGAAGCGGCAGGTCGTTAAAAGCATCACAGACCGTCTGAAAAATCGCTTTAACATCGCTGTCGCTGAGGTGGACGCACTTGACGCGCATCAACGGGCTGTGCTTGGTGTGGTATCGATTTCCAATGATACAAAGCATCTCAATCGTGTTTTGTCTTACGTTGTCAACTTTATTGAAGACACCCTTTTGGCTGAATTAACGGTCTACGAAATTGAAATTCTGTCCTGATGAGGCAGACTTGAGGAAGGTAATGCGAGGAAGACGCACAGACCGTGTGAGCGTGCTCATACAAAGAGAGTTAAGCGATATCATTCAACGAGAGCTTAGAGACCCGCGAGTCGGCTTTTGCACCGTCTCTCAGGTTGAGGTTTCTCCAGATTTGAGGTATGCAGATGTCAAAGTGAGCGTCGTTGGTGACAAGAAGCAGAAACGGAACTCCATAACGGGACTCAAAAGTGCCGCTGGCTTCCTACGGCGTGAAGTTGTGCAACGAATTGGCTTACGCCACGCCCCTGAACTGCGCTTTGAATTAGACGATTCTGTTGATCAATTAATGCAAATAGATCGCCTACTCAAGCGGATTCATACCCAAGACGGAATTTCATCGACAGCCGATGACGAGGCAATGGAGACAGATTAGCTCATCCGCTATGGAAGATTATCAAGCAATTTTGCAGGTATTTGACGAACACCAGTGCTTTGCACTCTCAACCCACGTTAATCCGGATGGCGATGCACTCGGATCTGAATTGGCACTCTACTCTTTCCTCAAGGACCTCGGGAAACAGGTCAAAATTTTCAACACAGATACTGCGCCGAAGAATTACAGATTTCTTCCCTTTTACGATGCCATTTTGCCCGCCAAAGCCCTTCAAAACGATTTTCCCGAAGTTTTAGTCGTTCTGGACGCAGGCGTGTTGAAGCGCATCGGTGAATCCCTGTCTCACTCCCTGATTCCAACCAAAGCAACTGTCAACATTGATCACCACACCGCCGCTGATCACTTTGGAGACTACAACCTCGTCGAAACGGACGCATCATCGACATCGGAGATTATCTATCGGTTGATCCGGCACCACGGCACCCCAATAGGGAAAAAGCGAGCCCTTTGCCTTTACACAGGGATTATGTTCGATACAGGTTGTTTTCGATATTCAAATTCGACACCCACGGCTCACCATGTTGCGGCGGAACTGATTAAGGAAGGGATTTCCGTTGATGAAGTATATCGCGCCGTATACGAGACTTTACCTGTTGGAACTATTCTTCTGCTTGGTGAAGTTTTCCAAACGCTTGGCATGACACCGAATGGCAAAATCGGCTGGTTGTATGCAACACAGGAGATGTTTCGTAAAACCGGAACGACCCGCGAGGATGTGGACGGGTTTATTAATCATATCCGTTCAGTTGACACTGTTGAGGTAGCAATCCTTGTCAGCGAGCAGAAGAATGGTGAATCGAAGGTAAGCCTGCGGAGTAAATCGTTTGTTGATGTTGGCGAAATTGCTTCCGCGTTTGGCGGTGGGGGCCATCAGCGTGCTGCCGGCTGTGAGATTGATGCGCCCTATGAAGAGGCAGTAGCACAACTGGTGGCAATAACGCAGCAACGGATGGGGAATGGATGAATTTGAATTAAAAGGGATGCTGATTAACAGCGATGTGTTAGGAGATTGGGGCGGATTTCGCTGTCAGGCATGAGATTAATTATCACAGTTAGGCATATAACTCGGAACGACCGATCCTTAAAAGCCATTTTGCAGATATGATATAGATCTGTGATTTTATAATCATTGGCTGACAAATGGCGGTGGGGTTAGTCGAATTTCTTTGATGAACCGCCACTTGATGGACAATGGGCATTCACGGTGTTCTCAATCTGAATAAACCCCCAAAGATTACCTCAAGACAGGCTGTTGATTGCGTGAAACGCCTACTAGATGTAAAGAAAGCGGGCCATGGGGGCACGCTCGATCCGGATGCCACCGGCGTGTTACTCATTTGTCTAGGAGATGGAACAAAACTATTTGAAGCATTACAGGTTGGCACAAAAGAATACGAAGGGACGCTTACATTGGGTATCGCAACAGATAGCCTTGACGCTAATGGACAGATTATCAAGACCGCGGACACGAGTCAAATAACTCCCGATCAAATTCGATCCGTCTGCCAAAAGTTTGTTGGGGAAATTGAGCAGATACCGCCGATGTTTTCTGCAGTCAAGCATAAAGGGAAACCGTTATACAAATTGGCACGCCGAGGATTTGAAGTCAAACGCCGCCCGAGACGGATCTTCATTGAATCTATCGAATTGCTATCATTTAATATCCCCGAAGTCCATTTCCGAGTTGTTTGTTCCAAAGGAACGTATATCCGAGTCCTTGCTGCAGATATTGGAACAGCATTGGGTTGTGGTGCCCACCTTTCAGCACTTACTCGCACTCGATCGGGCGTATTCAAGATTGAGGGTGCACATACATTCGATAGCCTTGAGCGTACCCCCGAATTTGCTTATCAGGCTGTGACCCCAATTGATGCTGTTGATGATATGCTGAATCGGCAGTTGGGATTGACTCGATGATTTTCAATCGTTGGTCTCTGGAGATTGAATCTTGCAGATTTACTACGATCTAGAAACGCCTTCTGAATTTTTTCAGGAGTCTATTGTTACCGTTGGTGTGTTTGATGGACTACACATTGGACATCAAGCGGTCATCCAGCAGGTATTGACGCAATCCGAAAAATTCAAACTAGCGAGTTTTGTGCTGACCTTTGACCCGCCGCCCGTGGCTTTCCTTGCTCCTGAAAGATGTCCTCCAGCTTTGACAACCCTTCCCAAGAAGATTGAGATATTAGAGCAACTCGGTGTTGATGCTGTGATCTTTGCACGCTTTGATGCATATTTACAACAAATGTCCCCGGATACCTTTGTTCAGCAAGTGCTATTGCAACGATTGCATGCTAGACAGGTTATTATTGGTTACGATTGGCAGTTTGGCAAAGGGCGATCTGGCAACGCAGAAGCCTTGAAACAACTTGGGGATCAGTACCAATTTGGTGTGATGATTGTTGGCCCCGTGCAACTTCATGGTGCACCTGTTCATAGCACGCGGGTCCGTGAAGCCATTGCAAAAAGTAACCTTGATCTAGTATCTGAGCTCCTAGGACACCGATACTCAATCATGGGTGAGATAGTAAAGGGCGAGGGGCGGGGGAGGCAGATTGGGTTTCCTACTGCCAACATTGACGCTGGCAATCAGATGCTGCCGCCAAGCGGGGTTTACGCCATCCGGGTCAAGTTAGAAGGGCGTATGTTTGACGGTGTGCTGAATATGGGGGCAAGACCCACGTTTGATGGAGCAAAATTCCAGATTGAAGCCCACCTATTCGATTTTGAGAAAATGGTATACGGAGCAAAGATGGAGGTTTTCTTCATCGAAAAAATCCGGGAAGAACGGAAATTTCCAAATCCAGAGATGTTAATCGATCAGATTAAGCAGGACATTGCTACAGCTAAAGCCATTCTGAATCGAATGCGGGACAGAAATGCTCATTGCTGCTGAATCCCACTTAGATTGGCAGAAAATTTGATTTACAAAACACTCCGGTTTGTGGTATATTAACCCGCGTGTATATGTAAAAAACGTATTGCATCTGAAAAGAAAATATGAAAAAGGAGGTGAATCTGCATGGTGTTGGCAGTTAAGCGGAAAAAGGAACTGGTCGAAGCGTATAAAACCCATGATAGCGATACCGGGTCACCGGAAGTCCAGGTGGCAATTATCCATACTCGCATCCGGGAGTTGACGGAACATTTTCGGATCCATAGAAAAGACCATCATTCGAGACAGGGACTGTTTAGACTCGTGAGCAAACAACGTCGCTTATTGCGTTATCTACACAAACGAGATGTTCAACGGTATCGGAATCTGATTACTCAACTTGGCATTCGTGACACGATTTCAGGCAGGAGAAGCTAGTAAACCACCGTAGAACGTTGTAAGGAGGAAAGATATTGAAAGTTGAAATGCAGCTTGGGAGCGAAAAGCTCTCAATCGAGACAGGAAAGGTTGCCAAACAAGCAGATGGTGCGGTTTGGGTACAATACGGTGGAACGGTTGTCTTAGTGGCAGTCGTCGCTGATAAGAGGGAATCGAATCTAGACTTCTTTCCGTTAACCGTAGACTATCGTGAAAAATCTTATGCAGCAGGGCGCATCCCCGGTGTCTATGGTAGGCGTGAACCACGCCCCGGTGGAAATGAGCTCTTGACAGCACGTCTAATTGATCACTGTATTCGTCCCCTTTTCCCTAAGGATTTCCAAGTCGAAGTACAGGTCATGTGCACGGTGCTTGCTTCTGATCAGATCCACCCCGCTGATGTGCCTGCCCTCATTGGAACATCGGCAGCCCTCAGTATCTCTGACATACCGTTTAACGGACCTGTCGGTGCTGTCACAATTGGAAGGCTAGATGGGGAATTTTGCGTCAATCCGACTTATGAAGAATTAGAAAAGGGTGAATTAGAATTTTTCGTCAGTGGGACAACCGATGCGGTCATGTCTGTCGAAGGTGGAGCGCACGAGGTGCCGGAAGATGAGGTGATTGATGCAATTGTAGCAGCTCACCAAGAGATTAAAGAAATTACCAAACTTCAGGAAGGTTTAATTGCACTATGTGGAAAGCCTACCCGCGATTACAAAATGAAAGAGATCGATGAGGGACTGCGCTCACGTATCCAAAACCTCGCTACAGGAAGGATTCGTGAATCCATCGGCATGGACCAGAAGCAAGACCGCGAAGGCTATCTCGAACAGGTGCAGGCAGATATTCTGTTGGAAATTCTTGATGATGTTGAAGTAGAAGAAGATGGGCCTGAGGTCAGGAAGGATGCCATTTCGATATTAGACGACATTGAGAAGGAAGAGATGCGCCAGTCAATCTTAAACCAAGGAAAACGTGTTGATGGACGGGGTGTCACAGATGTTCGAGACATTTCAGGTGAGGTTGCGGTCCTACCTCGCGTACACGGGTCAGCACTCTTTACCCGTGGACAAACCCAAGCCCTTTGTGTGACGACACTCGGGACCAAAGGTGACGAAGATGTGAACCGTTCCTTGATCGGAGAGGTTAGAAAATACTTCTTTCTCCACTACAATTTCCCACCATACAGCACCGGCGAAGTCAAGCGAATTATGGGCCCAGGGCGAAGGGAAATCGGTCACGGGGCTCTCGCTGAGAAGGCAATTCAGCCGGTCATTCCCGATCGAGATGAGTTCCGATACACAATTCGTGCAGTATCGGAGATTCTTGAATCGAACGCGTCTTCCTCCATGGCAAGCGTGTGTGGTGTAACCCTTTCATTATTGGACGCGGGGGTGCCTATCAAGAAGCCGGTAGCGGGGGTGGGTGTTGGATTGATTAAGGAAGGTGATCGCGAGGTCATCTTGACGGATATGCTCGGCACGGAGGACTTCCTCGGTGACATGGACTTTAAGGTCGCCGGGACTCAGGATGGCATCACCGCTGTCCAGATGGACATCAAAATTGACGGTGTGACACCGGATTTGATGCGGAGAGCTATCCATCAAGCGAAAGAAGCGCGTCTGGTTGTTCTGGATAAGATGAATGCAATTATTGCTCAACCGCGCGCTGAGATTTCTCCGTATGCGCCACGTATCTATGAAATCCACATTTCGCCATCCAAAATCAAAGACTTGATCGGCCCACGCGGCAAAACCGTTCAAGCGATTCAAGAGGAAACCGGTGTGACGATCGACATTGAGGACGATGGGAGGGTCGAGCTTTCATCATTCAATGCTGAAGCTGCTAGCAAGGCCGAAGAAATGATTCTCGCCATTACCGCAATTCCTGAGGTTGGCAAAGAGTACCCCGGAAAAGTGACCCGTATCACATCATTTGGCGCGTTTATCGAAATTATACCCGGCCAGGATGGATTGCTTCATATCTCCCAAATGGGGGATGGATACGTCCGACAGGTTGAAGATGTGATGAACATCGGTGATGAGGTGGCTGTCCGTGTCATTGAGATTGATGACCAGGGTCGCGTTGACCTGACGCTTGCAAGTAACCCAGCAACCGGAGATCTCACTTCATCCGAGCGGGGGGGACGTCCACGGGACAACCGTTCAGGTAGAGGACAGCGTGATTCTCGCAACTCTCGTCAGAATCGTGGCAGCGATTCACGAGACCGTCGACCGCCAAGAATCCCCAAAGGTAGATTTTAGTGCAGTGCGACTATTGCTAAATACGTGAGAAGATGGGTGCTATTGGTCGAAATACCATCCATAGCATGAGATGTGAGGGAAGCATTGGGCTCTCACATCTCACGAATTACTCGTAACGTTTGAAGGTTCGCGCTTCATTAATCGGCGAGTGTCACCGGGCGGATTCTTCAATATTTTGTTGCGGCACATTTCACATTTTCGGGGGTAGAATAACAGTTATTTCAAATGCAAGCCAAGTACCCCATCCGAAGGACGAGAAGGCTAATTAACAAAGAGCGGGATCTCCTCGATCAGAAATGGTTGACCTATCTGTTGACATTTATTCTGGTTCTTCTTGGGGGTGTTTTTGTTCTCGCTGTGACCCGTCGGGAATGGATAATCCACCAAGCGAAATGGATTGTTAAATCCGCAAAACTGGGATTCGGTTTAGAATAGTTCACCCCTCCCCTATCCAATCCGCTAGATATGTCGGATACTCACTCCAGAGGTTTGAGATGAAACCCCCTTTGCTTTCCTCATCCACCGGACGAAAATTTGTGCGATTCGTTGCTACATTACGTGCTGCGCTTTCCCTAGGTGTCTGGATTCCGAGTGTCTGGATTCCGATCTTTATAGTTTTGGGGTGCGGTTATGTGTCAACCTCAAACTATCTCAGTCATATAAAGACAATTACGATTTCACCGATTGAGATTCAGGATCCAGATTTCACATTTGATACTTCCGGTAATCCACACGATGAAGCGATTCGGGAAGCACTCATTGACCGTTTTAACCAGAAATGGCGCGATGGCAATGATGCACAACTCGATGTGATTATTTTGGATTACCATCTCGAACCCTATCGTTATAATGCTAACAATCAGCCTGAGCAATTTCGCATGAGTTTAGAGATTGAGTATGAATTTCGGGATCGTGTCCAGAACAAAATCATCGATCGTAGAGATAACTATTTCCAAATTCATGATTTCTATATTGTTTCGGGTCAGGGGGAGCCGCCAGAAACGCGCGAAGAGGCGCAAAGACGACTCATTCAAGAATTAGTCGACGATTTCTACAGCACGCTCGCTGAACAATGGTAGGCTCATAGACACATGCTTATGAGACCATAAAGCTGTGACTTATCACGTATCACGTATCACGTTTTGTACCCCACATTTTCAGATTTCTCATCGATGGCGGCAGTATCTTTGGATTGTTCATGTATCTTGCGCGCTGCTGTTTCTTTCGTGTCAGGCCGAACAAGGCAATTATACGGCTGTGAGCCAGAATGGGCAGTATGTCTATGGCGTGTGGAAAGCTCGAACCGCTAAGGCGGCGAAAGGACTATCACGCCAAATCACTCAAGTCCCGGTTTCATCGAGGATGCTCGGCGAAGTCGGAACGCGGACGGAAACACTGCCTCAGATGGATTCGCTCCCCTTAATCACAACCGCCAAACCGATGGACCTATTGCCTGCAAATGGAGAGGCATCTCACTGGGTCAGAGCGGGGAAACCGAGCGTTGATATTGGGAAAGCTTTGTACAAAAATGTAATCGGTGGAAACCCGGAATTATATCACAACTACGGGTTTATCGAAGGGGCGACCGTCGAATATCAAACACCTCGACTTGGATCTCAGCCGCTGATTCTTTTAGAGGTTTTCGACATGGGCACTCCAGAGAATGCTTTCGGCATCTATAGCCGCAATCGCTATCCACAAGATGAATTTGAATGGGTCGGCAGCAGAGCAATCGTTTCTGGACGAGGACTTAACTGCTGGAAAGGCAAATACTTCATACAAATTGAGGGATACGAATTTGCAAGTCAGATTAAAGAGGGCATGGTTGAACTGGCTAAAGCAACTGCCGAGCGCATCAAAGATCCACTGACAACACCACATCTTCTGACCCGCCTTCCTTCAAAAAACAGGGTGCCTCATAGCGAAAAATACTTCCCCTCCGGTGTAACTTTGAAGGGAATCCACCGTTTCCTGCCCGAACGTTTGCTAGAATTTAATCCAAGCGTAACAGGGTGCTCTGCTGCATATCTACACAAAACATCCTCTACTGACTGGATCGATACGATGATGGTATTTGTTTTACACTACGAAGTTGAGGCAGCGGCGAAAACTGCCTATGACATCTATCGAGATCACTTGGAGACGAACACACGTGCGGTTGACTCGACCCAAGCCGGTGGAATTATTGTTAGGGAACAGTAAAAGCCTAGAGGGGATGAAGAAATATGAATCAAATTGAGGGATCTGATCAACTAGGGTTAGTTCGTGAACAATTAACACTGCCCTATATCAAGAGAGCAACAGAAAATCGCTCGTCTGAATCTGGAGACTGGGATTATGTGACAGCCGATACCAAAACAGAAACGCATTGCTTCCACACCTACCCGGCCATGATGATTCCGCAGGTCGCACGACGACTGATTTCCATGTTTGGACGATGTGGAATGACACTCCTTGATCCATTTTGCGGTTCGGGTACGACGCTTGTGGAAGCACACATGGCGAATTTAAACGCTTGGGGCATTGATATCAACCCACTTGCTTTACTGATTGCCCGTGCCAAAACAACTTTGCTTGATACTACCCGTCTTCAGCACCACGCATTATGTCTTCTTGATGGTTTTGAGCAAGATTGTCAACGGATTAGGAAAGATCCTGAGTTTGCTCCGATCCCTAATTTTTTCAACATGGATTACTGGTTTAAGCCAAGTGTAAGTCGGCAGTTGTCTGCATTGCACCAGCGAATCTTTGCGATTCAAGACCCTGCTATCTGTAAGTTTTTCCGGGTGCCGTTTTCTGAAACAGTGCGCGAAGCATCCTACACACGCAACAGTGAATTCAAACTCTTCCGAATACCAGAAGATAAGCTGGAGCAGCATAACCCGGATGTTGGTGTAATGTTCTTCAGCAAGATTGCCCGGAATTTGCGAGGCATGACACAGCTGACTCAGCAAGCAAAAGGCAGCGCATGGGTTAAGATCTTGCCAGAAGATGCGCGCCACCAAACATCTGTGCCTTCCAATAGCATTGATCTTGTAGTGACTTCACCGCCATACGGGGATTCAAGAACGACCGTTGCTTATGGGCAATTCTCCAGACTTTCACTACAGTGGCTGGGACTCTCATGGGAAGATATCCGCAATATCGACAGTCGTTTACTCGGAGGGCGGCGGGTTGTAACGTTAGAGGCTGCTGCACAAACACCCACTCTGAGAAAAATTCTTAATCAGGTTGCAACGGAAGATGAAAAGCGAGCCTTAGATGTTGCCAATTTCTATTACGATTTTACACAATGCCTGAATGAACTTTGCCGAGTCTGTAAGTTGGATGCAAAAGCTTGTTTCGTCGTAGGGAACCGAACGGTCAAGCGTATTCCAATTCCCACAGATCGTATCCTTATTGAAATTGCTGAACGTTGTGGATTTGAGTATGTGGATCGGTTCTACCGTAACATCCCAAACAAAAGAATGCCTCACAAAAATTCCCCAAGTAATATCCCCGGTGACTTAGGTAAGACAATTACACAAGAACACATTGTGGTCTTGAAGAAAATTGGGGAAGGACTAAAGGTTGATGTTAACTAATGATCTGAAGGCAGAACTCCTGGGAAATAACGGTCTTGTCAACCGTGCGCGAAGGGAATTTATCCCCACAGGTAGGCAATTAGCGAGGCAGGCATGGGAACAAGTCTTTAAGGACATGGAATTGACGGTTGATGATGTAACACTAAACTTCAATGATTACTTGTGTAAATTGATGGATACAGAATACCAATTATACCTTAAATATGAAGAACAATGTATGACTCAAGGGGTGTCTAAGCTGGTATTTGATCCTGAGGTTGGGGTGGATTTTCCCAATGTTCGTAGCACAATTGAAGGTGTTTTGCAGGTGCTACGAGGCGCGACGCTGAGTGATATTGAGAAGTTAGCAGAGGTGTGGGCAAAAATGCGTCCGCTCTACCAACGCGTTGAGCAAAGTTTTGAACAGAGCCGTAAAACTCGCGCCGGTGGTAGCGCAGAATATCACCTGCAACACTTGATGGAAAATGCGGGCTACACCGGTGAATTTGAAACTCAACAGATTTTGAATGGACAGGTTGATTTTCTCTTTCCGAGTCATCAAGCCTGGGAACGTGATCGGAAAAAATGTATTATTGTCTCTATCAAGCGATCGTTGCGAGAACGATACAAGCAGGTCTTTGAGGAGTTGAGCATCGCTCAAAGCACCGTTTATCTCTGTGTGACCGAGACCTACGAGGAAGCCAAAAGGGATATTACAACATCCAAAGTCAAAAGACTTAACGGACAAAACGTTTACCTCGTTGTGCGCGATGAAATCAAGAATATGCGATTTGCCGAGGATGTCAATGTGATTGGGTTTACAGGTTTCATCAGTGAAGCCCTGCCTAATTGCCGAGAACGTTGGGCTAGTTTGTTAAAAACAAAGAAGTACTCACCTTCCACCTTACACTCAAAAGGAGATTGACTATGCGAGGAGATTTTGAAGCCTATTTGAACGACTCGTTCCGCGATGAGAACGGAAAACTGGATTTAGACCAGCTGTTAGCCCTTGAGGATGAGGCGAACATGGACGTTGCTGTCATTATGCCCAACACCCAACCTGAGCCGAACAATCAGGAGCTCGGTGAGGCGATAAAGGACAACCCCCGTGCCCTCGGTTGTGCGCTCATCCACCCCACCGAAGCTAATCCTGTCGGACAAGTCCACAAAGCCGCGACCGAATGGGGGATGAAGGGAATCAAGCTGATGCCGGCTGTTCACAAATATAATGTTGATGACGAGATTGTCAAGCCGGTTGTTGAGGCGGCACGAGATAATGGGCTAATCGTTTCGATCCATTCGGGGCCCGCAAATTGCCACCCCACACGCATCGGAAACGTTGCAAGCTGGATTCCGGAAACCCCTGTCATCATGGATCACATGGGATTTCCCGATGCCCTTGACGCTGGAATCGAAGCTGCGAAAGCGAACAAAAATATCTCTTTAGGTACAACTATTCTCCGCTTTCATCGCCGTTGGGGCACCGATCCGGACCAAGTCGTTCCCACCGAAGTGAAGAAAGCGGTTGACGAATTGGGACCTGAGCAGATTGTATTCGGATCGAATACGCCTGAATATCGTCCAATCCAAGTTATCAACGCTATTCGTCGCCTCGAATTGGGAGACGATGCCGAAGCACTGATTTTTGGAGATAATTTGGCTCGGATTTATGGGTTGGCGTAAAATAAGACGTGACAGAAAAACTTTATCGCACCCCCCTCTATCCTGTTCATAAACAACTCAGTGCCAGACTGATTGAATTTGGCGGATGGGAGATGCCTGTGCAGTATAGCAGCATCATTGACGAGCACCTGACCGTCAGATCGAACTTAGGGCTGTTTGACATCTCGCACATGGGGGAAATCGAAATCCGAGGTGCCAAATCCCTATCGTTAATCCAAAAGCTGATTACCAACGATGCCGCCAAGATGGTCGATGGGCAGGTGCTCTATACGCCGATGTGCACAGAAACGGGGGGAATTGTCGATGATCTGCTCCTCTATCGTTTCGCAGCCGACCGATATATGCTTGTCGTCAACGCATCAAATATCGAAAAGGATTTGGAGTGGATACACGCTCACAGTGAAGCGGGGGTAGCGGTCGAAAACCGGAGTGACGAAACTGTCCTTGTTGCGCTGCAGGGGCAAAATGCCCCTCAGTGCCTTCAAACGCTGACGGAGGTCAATCTAACAACGTTGGATTATTACAGGTTTACGGCGGGGGAAGTTGCTGGGATTCCAACAATCATCTCACGGACAGGTTATACTGGGGAAATCGGTTTTGAGTTTTATGTCGGAGCTGAGTGCGGGGTGGATTTATGGAACGCTCTCTATGAGGTAACAAACGCCATCGGTGGAAAACCGATTGGACTTGGCGCAAGGGACACCCTCCGACTAGAGGCGCGATTGTGTTTGTACGGCAACGACATTGACGAGACGACAACGCCGCTGGAAGCCGGATTACGATGGACGATAGCCTTCAACAAAGGGAGTTTCATCGGTCGGCAGGCTTTGGTTCGGCAAAATGACGAAGGGATTAAACGCCGCTTAGTGGGTTTTCAGATGCTGGATCGCAGCATTGCGCGGGCGCACCATGCGGTTTATCGTAAAGATCAGCGCATCGGGGAAATCACGAGTGGTGCGCCGTCACCGAGCCTAAAATGTAATATCGGCCTCGCCTATCTTCCAATCGAAATGAGCAAGCTTAACACCAAAATCGAGATTGAAATCCGTGGGAAACGCCATCCCGCAAAGGTGGTCAAAACGCCGTTTTATCGGGCATCAATTTAGGAGAGGAAGTCAGATGTTTCCGGCAGATCTAAAGTACATGAAAAGCCACGAATGGGCGAGACGTGAAGGTGACATCGTTGACGTTGGTGTTAGCGACTACGCACAGGCAGAAATCCAAGATGTCGTCTACGTCGAACTACCAGAGGTGGGTACAATTATCGAGCAGCACAAAGCGTTTGGTGTCATTGAATCCGTTAAAGCGGCATTCGATCTCTATGCCCCTGTCAGTGGCGCAGTCGTTGAAATCAATGAAGGACTTGAAGATGCACCGGAGTTAGTGAACGAAGCTCCTTACGATGCCGGTTGGATGATTAGAATCCGTATGAGCGATTCGAGCGAATTGGAGGGGCTCATGTCTGCAAGTGAATACCAAGCAATGATCGAGGCAGAAGAAAATGGGTAAAACCGTCTATTTGATAGCCGCAGACACCACAATGATATTCTCTATTGGGGCGCAATTGTAGGCAACGCGGGCGTATCCACAATGCTGAGACAATAAATTTGCTTAATCCTTATTGGGATTCAGGGCTATCTTGTGTTTTTTTAACATGGGATAGTCTTTCTATTTTTCATGTCCTGTAGCATCGGTTGTGGGAGACATCGCCATGCGACGGTGTGCTACTCTCCCACGAAAGACAACCCAATTATACCATATTATGTTATACTATGCTAGATAAGTCGAAACAGTTTTTAGCCCTTCAACCCCTCAATTTCACGGACATTTTTGCTGACCGCCATATCGGGCCTCGTCCGGAAGACATCAAGCTGATGCTAGAAAAAATCGGGTATGCGTCGCTCGATGAACTGATTGAAGACACCGTTCCGGCGAGCATCCGTCACCGTGAACCTCTAAATCTCGATAAGCCCCGGACAGAGTCCGAGATGCTCGCAGACTTGAGGCAGATCGCATCTCAGAATCAGGTTTCTCGGTCTTTTATCGGGATGGGTTATTACAACTGTGTGACACCGCCTGTTATCCAGAGAAACATTCTTGAAAACCCTGGGTGGTATACCGCATATACCCCGTATCAGGCGGAGATTGCACAAGGGCGGCTTGAAGCCCTATTGAACTTTCAAACGATGATTATTGACCTGACCGGACTGCCGATTACCAACGCTTCGTTGCTGGACGAAAGCACGGCGGCGGCTGAGGCGATGGGAATGTGTCTCGCCGTGAGTAAGCGGGATGCTAGCAGGACTTTTTTTGTTTCGGAAACTTGTCATCCCCAGACAATCGGAGTCTTGAAGACCCGTGCAGAACCACTAGGGATTGAGTTATTGATTGGTGACCATTGCACTGCGGTGTTTGATGCACCTTTTTTGGGTGCCCTTGTTCAATATCCGGCAAGTGATGGTGCGGTTTATGACTATAGCGATTTCGCTGAAAAGGTTCATGATGCCGGCGGATTATTAGTGGTTGCCGCTGATCTTTTGAGCCTCACGCTTTTGAGACCACCCGGCGAATTTGATGCTGATATTGCGGTTGGATCTACCCAACGGTTTGGGGTGCCAATGGGATATGGTGGCCCCCACGCCGCTTTCCTTTCAACGCGAGAGAAGTTTAAGCGCAAGATGCCGGGGCGAATTGCGGGGCTTTCGCAGGATGTAGAAGGTCAACCTGCAATTCGCCTCGCGCTCCAGACGCGGGAACAGCATATCCGTAGAGAACAAGCGACGAGCAATATCTGCACGGCACAGGTGCTCCTAGCAGTGATGGCGAGCATGTATGCAGTCTATCACGGCCCCGGAGGGCTTCGCCGAATTGCGGAGCGCATACATCTGCTCACAGGTGTCCTCCGTGAAGGATTGAAGCGAGTGGGGTATGTGCTTGATGATATATGTTACTTTGATACATTCAGTCTTGATCTGGATTTGCTCAAGGAGTCAAGTTACCTCCGTAATATCGAGGCTAATCAATCACCAGCGAATCCGCCTACTCCCGACGACCTATTATCCATTGCCCGCACACATCAGATCGACTTCAGAGTTTTCGACCGCTCCCGCATCGGGCTTTCACTTGATGAGACGACCTCCATTCAGGATGTTCTGGATCTCCTTGATATCTTCACGTTAGGAAAGCCCCTTCCTTTTCAGATTGAAGATTTAATCCTTCAGGCACAATCGGCAATCTCTGAGCCGTTGCAACGAGAAAGTTCTTATCTCCCCCACCCTGTCTTCAATACTTACCACTCTGAGACAGAGATGCTGCGGTATATCCACAAGCTTCAGGAGAAAGACTTATCCCTAACCACATCGATGATTCCGCTTGGATCTTGCACGATGAAGTTAAACGCTACCGCTGAGATGTTCGCCGTTACCTGGCCGGAGTTCAGTCAACTTCATCCGTTTGCGCCCCTTGAACGGACAAAGGGATACCAGACCCTTTTTGGGCAATTTGAAACATGGTTGTCGGAATTGACAGGTTTCCCCGGTATCTCCTTGCAACCCAATGCCGGATCGCAAGGAGAGTATGCAGGGCTTCTGGTCATCCGCAAATACCATCAACGCTGTGGTGAAAGGCATCGGGATGTCTGCCTGATTCCACAATCTGCCCACGGCACGAATCCTGCTAGCGCGGTGATGGTGGGTATGCGGGTGGTAGTGGTCAATTGTGACGGTGAAGGGAATGTTGACTTTCTGGACCTTCGGGCAAAGGCAAAACAGCACAGCCAAGAACTTGCTGCAGCGATGATTACCTATCCTTCGACCCATGGGGTGTTTGAGAAAAAGATTCGAGAGATTTGCGAAATCGTTCATCAGCACGGAGGCCAGGTCTACATGGATGGCGCGAATATGAACGCAATGGTGGGATTATGTCGTCCGGGGGATTTTGGTCCCGATGTATGCCATCTGAATTTACATAAAACCTTCTGTATTCCACATGGTGGGGGCGGTCCTGGAATGGGACCGATTGGTGTTAAGGCCCACCTCGTCCCCTTTCTTCCAACCCACCCGGTCGTGCCGATTGGTGAGAAAGATGGGATTGATCCAGTTTCAGCGGCACCTTGGGGCAGTCCGAGCATCCTTCCAATCTCTTGGGCGTACATCGCAATGATGGGCGTAGAGGGACTCCAGCGTGCAACTGAAACTGCAATTTTGAACGCGAACTACGTCACCAAATGCTTAGCACCCTATTATTCGGTCCTTTACAAAGGAAGCAAGGGACTTGTCGCACACGAGTGTATCATTGACCTCCGTGACTTCAAGAAAACTGCTGGCATCGGGGCAGGGGATGTAGCCAAACGGCTAATGGACTACGGCTTCCACGCACCTACCGTATCGTTTCCGGTTATGGAAACAATGATGATTGAACCGACTGAAAGCGAATCAAAGGGTGAGCTAGATCGATTCTGTGAAGCGATGATCTCGATCCGAAAAGAGATTGCCGAAATTGAGAACGGCCAAGCCAATCGCTCGGACAACGTCATCAAAAATGCGCCCCATACCGCAGCGCAAGTCATGCAGACCGAGTGGGGTCACGAGTATTCTCGAGAAAAAGCGGCTTTCCCTGCACCGTGGACGTGCGATCGGAAATATTGGCCCCCCGTCGCACGCATTAACGAAGTTCAGGGAGACCGAAACCTGATTTGCGCTTGTCCACCGATTGATTCGTATTAGCTTAGGAATCACGCGGTTGATATGTTTTCATCACTACTATTGTGCGTCACGTATTGCCTATAGGAACCAAATACGCAGTAAGACGCAATCTTTGCAAGCAAAGTGCGTAAGCCCTATAATCTAATACCTATCATATTCCAGGTAAGCGGATAAGCCCATGAAAGCAATTATTATTGGAGCGGGAGAAGTTGGATTTCATACAGCAAAACTCTTGGTAGAAGACAATAACGATGTCAGCCTCATTGATCAATCGAAAGAGGCTTGTCAGCATGTTCAGGAGCAGCTAGATTTAATAACCCTTGAAGGATCAGGGGCTTCACCCACCTTATTAGTAGAAGCTGGAATTAAAGAAGCGGACCTCCTGATGGCGGTAACAAACTCCGATGAAATCAATATGTTGGCGTGCGTGATTGCTACCCGGCATGGTGTTAAGACGAAGGTGGCGCGCGTATCGAATCCTGACTATTTCGCCAACGAAACGGATTTATCCCCGAAAGATATTGGGATTAATTTGCTGATTAATCCCGAACAACTTTGTGCAGAAGAATTCTATCGTCTACTGAATATTCCGGATGCCCGTGAAATCGTCGAATTTGAAGAGGGCAAGGTCCAGTTAGTCGCATTTCAGGTGAAGCCCGCTAATCCACTTCGAGGCACATCCCTCAGCCGTCTAGCAGATCACGGCATCCCCTCCGACTTGCGTGTTACGGCAATTAAGCGGAAAGATGGCACAACAATCGTGCCCAGGGGTCAGGACTTCATTCTCGAAGGGGATGAGGTCTTTGTCATCGGCAGCCGTGAATCAACTATGCACCTGCTTGAGTTTTCGGGGGTTTCATTCAATCAAAAAATCCATCGTGTCATTATCGTCGGTGCTCAACGGATTGGAATATCCCTTGCACAAGCACTTGAGAAAAACGGGACGCAGGTGAAAATCATTGAAGCCAATCGGGAGAGAGCTGCAGCTGCATCAATAATTCTGAGAAAAACAACTGTTTTACATGGCGACTATCTTAACCCCGGTTTCTTGGAAGAGGCTGGAGTTGATGGGGTAGACGGATTTGTTTCGGTAACCGGCGATGATGAAAATGATGTGATGGCCTGCGTAACCGCCAAGCAGCATGGGGCGATTCGTGTGCTTGCCCTCGTTCAAAAACCGCGCTACCTACCGATTCTGGCAAATATTCCAACACTTGACGCGGCCGTAAGTCGTCATTTGACAGCGGTTAGCAACATTCTCCGTCTCGTCCGCCGGGGCCAGATTATCTCAGCAGCATCACTCCGTGAAATTGATGCTGAGGTGATTGAGCTTGTCGCCGGGCCAAATTCGCAAATTACCTATAACGAGATTCAACACCTGCGCGGAACGCTGCCTGAAGACGTATTGATAGGTGCCATTGTGCGACAGAATCGGGTCCTTATCCCGACAGGAAAAAGCGTGATCCAAGCGGGAGATCGCGTGATTATCTTCACCATGCCAGATTCTATTTCTGTTGTTGAAAAGCTCTTTGTAGAACCGAAGATCAAGCACTTCCTTGGTCAGAAAATAAAATGAACCATCCTACGATGTCGTGAATTTAAAATTAGTTCTGTATACACTCGGTAATTTGTTGATTTGTCTTTCTGCGGCGATGCTGTGTCCGTTGCTGATCGCGCTTTACCGCAGAACAGCGGAGGCCGAATCGGACCTGCAAGCGTTTATTTTATCGTTTTGCTGCACGCTCATTGTAGGATTGATACTTCGGCTGACGACTAAATCGAGCCAAGGACTTGGCAACAAAGAAGGATTTGCAGTTGTCTCGTTAGGCTGGACAGTTACGGCACTGTTTGGATCGCTTCCGTATCTTTTCAATCGTGTGTTTGCGGAAGCCGGGAGAAGTTGGCTGGTTGAGTTCGCATTCTGCTATTTTGAATCCATGTCCGGCTTCACGACGACGGGGGCGACCGTTCTCCATGAAATCGAGCATCTAACCCATGCTATCCTGTTTTGGCGCAGCCTGACGCATTGGCTAGGTGGCATGGGTATTGTTGTGCTCGCTTTAGCAATCTTACCGATGTTAGGGGTGGGGGGGATGCAGCTTTATCGTGCGGAAGTGCCGGGCCCCCAAAAAGACCGCCTAACACCACGCATCGCACAGACTGCAAAACTGCTCTGGGGCGTTTATGTCCTTATCTCTGCTGTCGAACTGCTACTGCTCTGGCTCGGTGGGATGACATGGTTTGATGCGCTTTGCCACACCTTCGGGACGATGGCGACCGGCGGTTTTTCAACTCAAAATTTGAGTATCGGTCAATACAACAGTGTCTACTTCGATGTTGTTATTACCATCTTTATGTTCCTTGCCGGAACGAACTTTTCCCTCCACTATCGTGCCTTACGCGGCGATTTCAAAAGCTACGTTAGAGACTCGGAGTTCCGTTTTTATGGCTTGATACTGTTTTTGTGCGTGTGCCTGATTGTTTGGAACACAATGACCGCAAGGGTCAACGATCAGGTTATTTTCGACTCATTTGGAACAGCTTTGCGTTACGCTTCTTTCCAGGTTGTATCAATCATCACAACGACTGGCTACGGGACTTTCAACTTTGTGCAGTGGCCCGCACTATCGCAGTTTATTTTGGTCACCCTGATGTTTTTCGGTGGATGTGCAGGGTCAACAGGCGGCGGGCTGAAACACATCCGTCTGCTGCTACTGATCAAACAGGGGTATATCGAAATCAAGCGTCTCATATTGCCCCACGCGGTGCTCCCCGTTAAACTTGGCGACCAGGTTGTTTCGCAAGAGGTGATGACAAACATTCTCGGCTTTTTCTTCCTTTTCATCGGTGTTTTCGCGATAGTTACCAGTATCATGGCGGTGCTGGGGTTGGATCTGATCAGTGCCGCTGCCGCTACCATCGCAACCATGGGGAATATAGGGCCCGGTCTTGGATCTGTTGGTCCCACTGACAATTACGCACATATCCCCACACTCGGCAAATTTATCCTCTGTTTTTGTATGTTATTAGGACGCCTAGAGCTATATACGGTCTTAGTTTTATTCGCCCCAGAGCTGTGGAGACGATAGGCGAATGATAGAGATTGCCGGACTGCTTGTGCCGATTCTATCTTTAGAATACGAGTATCAAGCCTACTTAAAGTTAGGAAGAGTTGAGAAGGCAAAGATATTAAGGAGATGGCTAGACAGTGAACAAAATTACAACCATCTCATTTGACGCAGACGGTACACTGTGGGACTTTGAGAGGGTGATGCGTCACGCGCTGGGGTGTGTGTTGGTTGAACTCCGCCGCCTCGTTCCTTCCGTTCCTGACTTGCTTTCCATCGAAACACTGATTGCCATTCGGGATCAAGTTGCAGAAGAACAAAAAGGCAGAGGCCTGACGCACGAAGCGATTCGGCTCGAAGCATTCAAGCGAACACTTCAATTTATCGAAAGTCCTGACGACGACCTCGCTGCTCACCTCAATGCCCTGTACCTGAAACATCGATTTGAGGATATTCAACTCTTCGACGATGTGCTCCCCATCCTGAATACGCTGCAGGATCATTATATGATGGGGCTTCTGTCCAATGGTAATACCTATCCAGAACGTTGTGGGTTGGGAGGCTACTTTCGGTTCGTGGTGTTTGCTCAAGACTATGGCATCCAAAAACCCGATCCGCGGCTCTTCGAGATTGCTATCAAGTGTGCGGGTTGCACGAAACGTCAGTTGCTACATATAGGTGATTCTTTCCAAAATGATATTATCGGTGCGAAGCAGGTTGGTGTAAGATCTGTTTGGCTGAACCGTCAGCGCGAAGATAATGCAACGAGGGGACAACACGATTTTGAAATATCATCTCTAAGAGAACTGACAGGAGTCCTTGAGCAGTTGGCGTAATACCCAAGTAAGTCCGCGGAACCACTTCTGCTGGTGTGATATTTCCCGTTTCGACTTTCGAGGCTCAGGTTTTCTTTATGGCGTAAATCATCTAAAGGAGGATCAACATGCCACAACTTTTTGGGCATCAGTATACTAAACAGCAACTGTTGGAATTGGTTGGGGATATGACCCAACTGGCAGGAGCCCGCCGGGCGGAGTTAGTGGAAGGAAACGAACGGGGCTCCGATTTGATTGAAGTTTTCAACGCTTCTGGCCTCTGTTTTTCGATCTTGCCGGGGCGTTCCCTTGATATTGCCTCTGCCCACTATAAGGGGTTGTCCCTGTGCTTTCGTGGCAACACCGGCGATGTGGGGCCCGCCTTCTACGAACCCCAAGGCTATGGGTGGATGCGCGGCTTTTTTGGCGGATTGGTGACCAGTTGCGGTATGACCTTCACCGGTCATCCTGAGGTGGATCCCGAAGAAGAGAATGAGGAACTTGGGCTTCACGGTCGCCTCTCCTTTATTCCGGCCAAAGGCGTTGTCGCTGAGTGTGGCTGGGAAGGGGAGGATTATGTGGTGCGTGTCCGAGGAAAGATGCGTGAGGCAGTGGTCTTCGGCACTAATCTGGAGCTTACCCGAGAAATCTCTACGGTGCTAGGCGAAAAATGCCTGCGGATTTATGACCGCATTGAGAATCTCAGTGTGGATCGTTCGCCGCTGATGTTTGTCTACCATACGAACCCCGGCTTTCCAATCTTAGATGCCGGGAGCCGCGTGGTAATCAACAGCGAAAAAAGCACGGAGTGGTTGGAGGATCGAGAAGTCAGTCGTGAGGACTACACTGTGGCTCTCGCACCGCAGCAGGAAGCACACGACGATGTGTACGTGCACCGTCCCATCGCAGACGAGGAAGGGAACGTACATGTAGGGCTCATCAACGACAAGCTACAACTCGGACTTTACTGGAAGTTCCCTATTGAAGAGATGCCTATCGTCAACCACTGGCAACACTTCCACAGAGGCACGTATGTAACCGGCATCGAACCCGGCAATGTCAGTATGCTAGGGCGTGCATGGAATCGCAAACATGGGTACTTACAATATATCCAGCCCGGTGAAATCCGAGAGTTTCATCTGGAAATCGGGCTTCTGGAGGGTAAGAGTGAAATTCGTGCGCTGGAGGGTCGAATCCGCGGAGAATAGCCCGGTTCTTAAATCTGTTAAAAATTATCTAAACAGGTGTTCGCATTCCAGACACTTCCATTTTTTCTTAAAAAACGGTAGGGGAACACTTAAAAGTGCCCAAGAAGCAAACACCAGACGGCGTGAGAATTTCTCATAATACACATTTTCTGAACCACATTGCGGACAGCGAATCTCGCTATCATTATCGCTTTCCTGGTCCACCTCAGAATTCGTCGCGGTCAATTCAGTCCCGATTGCATCGGGATTCAAAACAACCTGAAGGATTTCATTCACTCGCTCGACATCTGCTGCCTTTACTCGCACTCCAACACCACCAATGGCATTTGACCAGAGCCAATTCATGGTAATCGTGTGCTCATTGGTAAGAAAACATTCAATTCCCTCTGATTCCAGCCACGCTACAACCGGATCTGCTTCGGTGGGATGACTAAAGTTGGCGACTGTTATGAGTTCCTCTCCACTGGTGTCGGCATTTAGCGCAGCTGGCATTTTTCAGCTCCTTTATCGAAAACGGAAAACCACAGGTTGTTTCGCGGTTAAGTCACTTTTGTTACATAAATGTAGTAAGCACCGATCGACTCTCCCACATCATTAGTCAGAAATGTCCGTAGCTGCATCTCGCCGGCAGTGAGACGAAACGTAAACATAACGCCCGCTGCCTCCGGATCAATCGATTGTGTTGCCTCCTGATCACCGACACGTAGACGAGCAGTTTTCAGATTGAGGGCTTTCCCGCCATGATACCAATCGATAATTTCACCGGGAATCCCAGCGGTAAGCGGTTTATCCTCCTCCTTGGGCCACCGTCGCAGCTCAAAGGCGTACTCCCCATCTTCAGCAATTTCGATTGCCCAATATCCGTTACACACAAGCCCCTGACGAACCTGCCCCTGATTCCAAGCGTGCTGTTCACCGTGCCAATCATGGGTGGTCAAGACGGATTCTTTTTCGTTCTCCGTGCCTAACACAATCGGAGGGTCTTCACCAAAACGCGGTGATACCAATTCCCACCACGCTTCATAATGTTCCCGCAATTCCTCGACAACCTCCGGATGTTCCGCAGCGATGTCGTTTCGTTGTTCAGGGTCTGCCTCTATATCGTAGAGTTCGACACCATTAATCAGGCGCCAGCGTTGCGTCATAGTTGCGCTCTGCTTCCATTTAATCGGGTGTTCAACCCGCTGGGAGTCGGTCACGATGACGCGTTCAGGCAATGTCTCCGTTTCTCCCCTGAAAAGTTGTGCGAGGCTCATCCCATGAAAACTACCCGCGCCGAAACCAACCTGTGAAACCTCTAGCTGACAGAGATCAATCAACGTTGGGAGTAGATCGATATTCGCAGTGAGTTGGTCGATATCCTGACCTTCCGTGAATCCACCGTTGGGCCAATGCATCAAAAGCGGCACGCGGTGGCCCCCCTCGTATTCCGAGCCCTTCTTCCCACGCCTTCCAGCGTTGAAGCCTTCTCTGACAAATTGGTTCTCGTCCAGCGTACAGCCTTCAGCGGAACCGTTGTCGGTCATAAAAATAAAAATTGTGTTGTCTTCAATCCCAAGCTCCCGGAGATGATTCCTGAGCCGCGCCAGATTCTCGTCGATATTGACAATCATACCGTAGAAGTTAGCTCTCGCATCGGGGATACCCCCGCGATACGGTTCACTGTAGGCGTTCGGGACACGGTAGGGACTGTGTGGAGCATTGGTTGGAAGATAGCAGAAGAAAGGACAATCTCTGTTTGCTTCGATAAACTTCATTGCCTCATCGAACCAGACATCGGTGCAATAGCCCTCGAACGGTTCTTTGACTCCATTGCGGGCATAGGTATCGTCGAAATAGTCATTTCCCCAATGGTCAGGCGTTTGGCTAATCCCTCCACCACCGTGATAGAGTGCTTCTTCAAACCCTCGGTCGTGGGGTCTGAAGGGATAATTGTCGCCCAAGTGCCACTTGCCGAACATGCCTGTTTTGTAGCCATTTGCCCGAAAAATATCCGCCATCGTGCGCTCATCGTTTCGGAGAAGCGAGCGGCCTCCGATGGTATGCCACACGCCGGTGCAGTTACAGTAACGCCCGGTCATAATACCTGCTCGTGTCGGGGCACAGGTGGGACCGACATGCAGATTGGTCAAACGCAGGCTTTCGCTGTGCAACCCATCCAGATTCGGCGTTTCGATTATCGGGTTCCCATGACAACTGAAATCTCCGTAGCCTTGGTCGTCGGTGATGACAAAGACGAGGTTCGGTTTTCGCTCAAGCTCAATAGGATTAGTGGGTGTTGGTATCATTATTTCCCTCATTTAAAGCAACGAGTCGTAGGCTCGGATCGCACAGATCGCAGCTTTCGCAACGATAATCATCCTCGACGGTCTCTCCGAAATACTCTCGTACCAATTGCCCACGACATCCTTCTGCAAGTGCGTAAAAGACAATCTGATCAATCTGACGACGTTTACTGAGCAGATGGTCCTCAAACCCCATCTGATCCGCAGACATCGAGGCGAACAGGTCGCTGTCTTGAAGTAACTCAATCAATACCAGATCTTCCGCTCCCCAATACCTCAAATATCCTTCGCTCTGTAAATCGATAAGCTGCTCCATGAGTTGGTCGGGCCGCAGGTCCAGCTCTCGACAAAAATCTAGGAGGTGTAATTCCGATCGAGAACGCAAGTGGCGTAGTAGAATCTGTTGTGATTCGTCAGCAATCTCCGCGCTCTCGATGGGCTCAAATGAAGGGGTTCTCACCGACAGTTTTGAAGGTAGATTATACAATCTCCGCAGGAAACCGAGTTTCTCCAAGTGGCTAATCCCAACTCGAATTTTTCCTTCGTTGGAACTACTCAACCACTCCAACTCCTCCGCTGCAAACATCCGAAAGTTGCCAACTGAGGGGAAGGTTTCGATGAGTTGCAGGAGTTTCAGGAGATCCGGTTTATTCGGCGCACTCTCCTTGACGAACCACTCATGCAACTTTCGGTCGTCCGGGCAATAAAACAGGACGCAGTGAGCGGTTTCGTCATCACGTCCAGCGCGCCCCGCTTCTTGATAGTACTGCTCCAGTGTTCCCGTCATCGTCCAATGAATGATATATCGAATGTTGGATTTGTCAATTCCCATTCCAAACGCATTGGTGGCAACAACCAGATCGAGTCCATTAGGACCATCGTTAAAGGCCCGATCTTGCACCTGTTTACGCTCAACATCTGTGCGCCCGGCGTGATAAAAATCGACGCGGTGCCCACGCTTCTTTAGATACAACGCGATCTCCTCAGTCTCCCGCCGTCGTCCAGCGTACACAATCCCCTTGCCTGTTAGCTGCTGCAGGTGTTCATCAAGAAGCGGGTACTTTTTGGCATCCGCCGAAACTTCACAAACGCTGAATCTCAGGTTGGGACGTTCAATACCGCGGGTGAAGGCTTGACACGGTTGGATTTCTAACTGCTGCAGAATATCTTGGCGCACATCAGGGGTTGCTGTCGCTGTGAATAGGGCAATTGAGCTCGGATGTAAATCACGGATGGCATCGCGGAGTGCGAGGTAGGCAGGACGAAAATCGTGTCCCCATTGAGAGATACAGTGTGCTTCGTCAATCACAAACAGAGAAATCTGGTGTGAATTGAGCAGATTCAGAAACCGACGACTGCGAAAACGTTCTGGAGCGATATAAAAGAGTTTGATTTCTCTACGTTCTAAGCGTTCCAATTCCGCGCGGGACTCCTCCCAACTCAGACTGCTGTTGAGCAGTGCTACCGCATAAACTCCCTGCTCACGCAACGCATCGACTTGATCTTTCATCAGAGAAATCAACGGTGAAACGATTACAGTCACCCCCGGTAGCATCAACGCCGGCAACTGATAACAGAGTGACTTTCCGTAGCCGGTTGGGAAGGACGCGAGAATGTTCTCTCCGTTCAGAATCTTTTCCACAACTTCACGCTGGCCATCCCGAAAGGCAGTGTAGCCGAAATATTTTTTGAGTGCTACAAGTAATTCATCTTGGGTGTCATCTGTTGAGATTGGGGGAGATGTGGGCACTTCACCCGGTGTATTGAGAAGTTTGTCTACATTTTGAAGGAGTGCTTGTAAATCTTTCATAGGAAAAAGGTATCAGCCGATCGGCTTTCACCGGAGATGCCTATTACGAATTTTTATGCTCCGTTGTCTCAACAGCAGCGATTTTCACAATTTGTCTTGGTAGGGTTTAGTCTCTTATCATAACGATGACTTTGGGAGAATTTTTACAAAACTTGGTTAAAGATTTAGTGCCCATTCCAGTTGTTCATTTTTCAAGTACGGAATCAGAAGTGTCTGAAGACGTTTATGGGCATGGTGAAGATGCGCCTTGATTGTGCCTTCAGACCGATCCAGTTGAGCGGCAATCTCCTTCAGTTGAAGCCCACCGTGATATCGGAGATTGAAGACATGCTGCTGTTTGGGCGGAAGTTGCTGCACCGCTTGGCCAATGATGTCCCCAAGTTCTTTAGCCTCTAACTGATCCGGCGGCAGTGGGCTCATGTCACTGAACACTACCTCGTCATTTTTCCCTGTGGTTAAGTCCTCAAAAGATAAAGGTTGTTTGCGTTTTTGTTGACGAATGAAGTCAATGCACAGATTGATGGCAATCCGATAGAGCCAACTATAGAATGCTGATTGCCGTTTGAAATGAGGTAAGGCTCGAAAGGCTTTGATAAAGATTTCTTGAGAAAGATCTCTCGCAGTTTCAGAGTTAGAAACATACTTATAAACCAAGTTATAGATCTTCCCCTGATATTTGATGACAAGTTCATTAAAAACTTCCTTTTCACCATTCTGGAATCGTTCGACAAGTTCTTTTTCGTCAGCAGGCGGAGGTGTGGGTGTTGAAGTTGCGGATAAGGTATTATATTGAATCATGTAGCGTTCTCCTTTGCGGTGAGGAACAGCCAATGCACACAGGTACGCAGCAGCCGATGCTAATTTTTTTATTACACACTAACCTGTATCAAATTGTTCCCATTTCCTGAATTTCTATGGTCAGTGCTTTCAACTTGACATCCGGCTTGAATCTCGGCTATAGTAATAGGTTAGTCTGCCAATCTAGCAGGGGCTCAAAATAGTGAGACGGCTAATCCAGTTTTGCTTTGCACCTAAAGTGCAAGTATGTTGCCATTAATGCTTTCAGGTTCTTATGCGTCGATATAGTATTCAAAACAAGATCGTGCTTCCGTTCATTCTGCTCGTCACGGTGGTTATTCTCATCGTGCCGGTCATCACCATTGGGCTTTTTGATCGGAAATACGATGAGCAGATTAGCTGGGAAACCCAGAAGTGGCTTGAGACGATTGTGGACACCGGCTATATTCGCCATCCAGAGAAGGTCAAAGAAGCGTACGGTGCAGAAGTGACGATTGTGAGTAGCGACAACACCGTGAATTACACCACCCTCCCCGGAGATTGGGCGAGCTTCGCTGAGGATATGAAGTTGCACGAAGGCCGTAAACGCATCAAGGAATCAAACCGTGACTTTGTTTCACAAAATGTGATGGTCAATGGGAGACACTATAAAGTCATCTATTACCTGCAGGCTTACGACCGGTTGTACTGCCTGATGCGTCCCAGGGAGGAAATCGCTGCTGCAAAACAGTGGGTAACGTTATTAATGTTGGGAATTGCCGCCGCTGTTATCCCATTAGTTGGGCTCATCAGCCATCTTATTGGGCGGAATCTCACCGATCCGATCAAGGATTTGGTACAATTCACGCGGAAGGTCGCCGGCGGGGACCTGAACGAGCAGGGCGAGGCGAAGACACACGACGAAATTGGTGACCTTACCCGTGCGTTTAATCAAATGACGCGTGACTTACGGAATTCACGGAATGAACTGATAGGTGCCGAACGCCTCGCCACAGCGGGGAAGATGGCAGCATCGTTTGCCCATGAGATACGGAACCCCCTCTCGTCAATGCGGATGCTAGCGCAAATGGTAATGCGAAAAGCAAATCTTTCAGAATCGAGGCGAAAGCAGTCGATGCAATATATCCTTGAAGAAATTGAACGGATTGATGTAATTGTCAAAGGATTCATGGATTTTGCCCGTCCTGCATCCCTTAGACTTGCCCCCCACGATTTGAATCAAGTTTTACAGGAGGTCCTGGATCTGATGGAGGCTAACCTGAATCACCATCGGATCACGCTAATCAAGAAATTCGCTCCCGATCACCCCCCAATTTCGTTGGATCGCGATAAGTTGAAACAGGCGTTTATGAACATCGTATTAAACGCTATGGATGCGATGCCGGGGGGCGGCACCCTGGAAATCCTGACGGTGAGGCAAATTGCCTCACGAGATTCAGACAAGGTCCGTATTGACATTGTGGATACGGGCATTGGCATCCCACCGGAAGATTTAAACCGCCTTTTTGAGCCTTTCTTCACAACAAAATCACAGGGAACCGGACTTGGGCTGGCAAATGCGAAACGCGTTCTTGAACAACACGGTGGGGATATACAGAGTAAGAGCGTTGTTGGGCAGGGCACAACGGTGTCGCTTTGGCTGCCGTTACCAAGTAATTCCTCACCGTCAGATTCCAAAAAAATAGGAGAATAGTATGACAGAACAGAAGGCAACGAATATCACATGGCACGAAGCGAACGTTGTCCAGACGGACAGAGAAAATCTTCTCAACCAGAAAGGGTGTGTCATCTGGTTCACCGGGTTGTCAGGCTCCGGCAAGTCTACCCTTGCTCTTGAAGTGGAAAGTCGATTATACCGGCGCGGGCATCTCACCTATGTTCTTGATGGCGACAACGTCCGACACGGTTTGAATAAAAATCTCGGCTTTTCTCCTGAAGATCGGGAGGAAAACATCCGCCGCATTGGGGAGGTTGCGAAGCTGTTTACCGATGCCGGTGTTATTGCGATGACTGCCTTCATTTCACCCTACCGCACGGATCGAGACAATGCGCGGGATCTGCTTGACGAAGGGCGATTTGTGGAAGTTTTCGTCGATTGTCCGTTAGAGGTGTGCGAAGCACGAGATACGAAGGGGTTATATAAAAAGGCACGGGCAGGTGAGATCAAGGAGTTCACGGGAATCAGTGCTCCTTACGAAGCACCGCCCCATCCGGAACTGACCGTGGATACAGGAAGCCAGACGCTCGAAGAATGTGCCGAGCGTGTCGTTGCCCTTCTCGAAAGTAAAGGACTCGTTCCTGTATCACAATGAATTTTTAAACTTGGCACATAAGGGCATTAGTTCGGTCTTAAAATCCCATTAAGCCGCAGCAGCGACGACAAACAGGCATGGGCCCGTCGGTGCTGATCGAATTGCGAAATTTACGGGCGGCGGCGTTATCCCACATATCTGTGACAGAATCCGTTTTGATATTGCCGATGATGTAGTCATGATAATCACGGCAGAGGCTAACGTCGCCGTTGCTGTCAACCTCCATTGTCATGTAGATACTGACGCACTGATTGTAACCGAAAGCCGCCGTGTGGTCGGTGTAGTATCGCTGGATCTCCTCTCGCGTGTTGAGTTGCGGCATCATCATCGGGGGGCACCGCTGTGTCTCTTTCGAGAGACCCTCCATCTCCTCAAACTTGTCGAGGATGGCACCGTGATTAAAGTCTTTCCACGTTCCAATCCAACCGTAGTGAGTTTGGGGCTTGAAACCGAAACGACCCTCAAAATCTTCGGTGTGTGCCTGCGCGGAATGCGCGTCAATCCACCACGTTAGGTAGAAGATCTGTGTATCTGCATACTGGCTCGTGAATTTGTAGAGATCGACGACATCGTCGATATTGTACATCGTGATACAACTGAGCGGGACGATGTATGGAAACGCAAGATTCCGACGCTTCTTCTCTGCACTCAATGTTTCAAGTGCTGCCTTTACGTCCTTGAAGTTATCGTAATTCGCCGTGACCCCGGGACGCTGATTGTTGTGGATCTCTTCATTGGGTCCATCAACGCTCAAATACAGAATTTTGCATGTTTCGAGAATGTCATCGGCGCGTCTGGCGAGATGGGTCCCATTCGTCACGAGCGAAATTGGCATGTCTCGTTCTTTGATGTAATGCAGCAGCTCAATCAAGTCGGGGTAAAGCATCGGCTCGCCGCCCCAGATATACCACACAGGCGACCAGCCGGCATCAACAATCTGATCAACAAGTCGCTTGTAGATTTCAACGGGAACCTCCCGTTGCTTCAGTGCTTTGAGAGATTCGCCAAGCAGATAGCCGTTATCTCCCCACTGTCCGCAGGAGTGACAGCGCAGGTTGCACATATCCGTGATTCGTAAACTCACCAGTTGGATAGCGTCGCCTTTGCCGTGTTTGGCACCGAATGGGTGTCTCCAGTTAAAACTCTCCTTTGCGATCTGATATTTCATGAGCGCGTAAGAAGTTGCCCAATCATCTGACATTGCGGTTGCAAGTTGATTCACAAAAAAACGGGGTGAAACTCGACTTCGAATTGCCATAGCCTTCCTTTCTGTTACGGAACGTAAAATCTAAATGAACCTATGAACTCTTGAACGCCTAAACTGATCTCCCTCCGTTCTGCCCGTTTGTTCCATCCTCTTCCGTAATCTGCCCTAAAACACGACACTTTGTGGCTGAAAGAATTTCGTAGCGAACGCCGCCCCATACAATCTTGTTCTGAAATAGCGCGTACAACGTATTCAGTCCTGCAAGAAACATCGCTATCGGCGCGACAAGCGAGGTGATTCGGAGGGTTTCACGTATTTTGGGCATATCTCTCAGCCAGAGAGGTAGGTTTCGCGAGAAGGCGCGATAACTTTGAATTTCGATAAACGGAACAAGGAGGACAAGGAGGAGTCTTTCGGAATAGAATATTAACGGAATTGAACCGAGAACAAACAAAGCCTTCGGCAGAAGTAGCAGCAAGGTGCCCCACCACTGCGCTTTAAGTCCCATCCGAAAGGTCATCACTATTTGTCGGTTGGTAAACTCTATGACCTGTTTCCATGTCCGCTTCTCAGTATGGGTAATCGCGATGCAATCCGGCACAAAGTGAACCTTACGTCTAAGGTCTCTCACCGCGTGCGTCAAATTGTGGTCTTCAATGGTTGCGTTGTTCCAACGTTGCAATACCTTGCTTTTCTCAAAAGATTCGCGACGGATTGCGTTGGAGCCGCCCCAAACCATAGCCAGTGGGTGATCGCCTTGTAACGCGATCTGAAAGTTAACCCAAACGGCTTCGACAAGAGATGCCGTATTCAAGGTATGTGGAAAATAAAATCTCGCTCCCACTGTCGCTCCGACCTTTTTTTCCTGAAGCGGTTGGACGAGCAGCGTCAACCAATCTCGCTCAATTGTTGCATCCGCATCAACAAAAGCGATAATCTCAACATCATCTGGAAATGCCGCGATTGCTGTCATCAGATTCTGCACTTTCTGCGAGCGCGGAAGGGAGTTCTCGATAATGTTCGGCGCAAGCAGTGTATGCACATTGGGGTGTCTTTCGGCAATCTCAAGCAGATGCGGGTAGGACTCATCGTAGTCGGACTCCCCCTTTGCGTGTGTGACGAAAAACACTTCATACGCGCCCGCATAATCCTGATCCAGTAACCGTTTTACATTTTCTGCTGTCTGATTGTCCCAGCCATAATGCGGTGCGACGATAGCAGCTTTTGGGGTATAATCGGGTCTTTTGGTATTGCGTTCCCGCCGCGCGTATCGGAATGAGTTGATGATTAGCAGCACTTCTAAGATAAGGATGAAATAGACTGCTCCAATAATGTATGAGATCATAGGGCAATATCTGATGGCGTTTGAAATAAATTGATAATTTTATCAGATCTCATCTTAACATATATGCACGGATTCAGTCAATACAAAAATAGAAGAAGCATTCGTAAAGTTTGTGCCAGTATAAGCGGGTGATGTGCTATTATATATGCAAGTGTTGAGATTACGTTACAAAGGAGTGTTTTATGGCAAATCAATACGAGTTTCAAGGGGTTGGAAGACTGCCGGCATCGGACGATAACGTGGCAATCGCTACACGACGAATAGACGCTGGCGCGGAGATTAACTATAACGGTTATGGTTTCACCATATCCCATACAATTTTAGAAGGGCACCGGTTCGCAATTCAGTCGATTCCTGAAGGGGAATCGCTGTTGTCATGGGGCCTGCCTTTCGGCGTTGCAATCACAGATTTATCTCCCGGTGACTATGCCTGCAACCAGAAGATCCTTGATGCGCTTTCGATACGGGATATCGACTTTGCGCTGCCATCCCGTCCAAACTTCAAAGATCAGATTGCTCCCTACATCCTCGATGGAGACACATTTCAGCCGGGGTCACAAGTCCCTCAATATGATTGCGATAGGTCTTTCCTCGGCTATCGGCGGGACAGCGGTCGTGGGGTTGGAACACGAAATTATATCGTTATCATGGGAACAACCTCTCAAACTTCCGGCTATGCGAAGGTGCTTGCGGACCGATTCAAGGAGGTTGGGACAAATTGCGAAGATATTGACGGGGTCGTTGCCGTGACGCACACCGAAGGCGGGGAAAGTACAACGCCCAATAACCTTGAGATGTTGCTTCGCACACTCGCCGGCTTTACCATTCACCCCAACATCGGGGCGGTCCTAGCCGTTGATTACGGTTCGGAGGTAGTCACGAATCAGATGCTTCAACGTTATATGGCCGAAAACAACTATCCGTTGGCGGCGGTGCCACACCACTTTCTGAGCATACAGGGCGGCTTTGATGCCAGTTTGGACACAGGAGGGGCAATCATCAAAGGGTGGCTAGACCCGGTAAACGCAATGGAGCGCACCGAGGAATCTCTCTCCAACCTGAAGATTGCACTTCAATGCGGCGGCTCAGACGCATTCTCCGGGGTATCGGGCAACCCATTGGCAGCCTACGTTGCGAAAGAGGTTATCCGTTATGGCGGTGCCTCCAACCTCGCGGAAACCGATGAATTAATCGGTGCCGAGCCGTATGTGCTTCAGAACGCTAGAGATTTTGAGACTGCTCGCAGGTTTTTAGGCACAATCGATCGGTTTAAGGAGCGAGCGCGCTGGCACGGTCATACCGCCGAAGCCAATCCCTCTGGCGGGAATAATTTTCGAGGGTTATACAATATTGTCATCAAATCGATTGGTGCCGCGATGAAACGCGATCCGGAGGTCTGTCTCGACTACGTCATCAATTACGGGGAACGGATGCTTGCACCGGGCTACTACTTTATGGACAGCCCCGGAAATGACCTTGAGAGCATCGCAGGACAGGTGGCTTCAGGTTCAAACATGATCTTCTTTGTCACCGGCAACGGATCTATAACGAACTTCCCCTTTGTACCGACAATCAAGATTGTCACCACCACCGGGCGATATGAAATGTTGAAGAACGACATGGATGTCAATGCCGGTGCTTACCAAGACGGCACACCGATGGAGAAATTGGGACAGGAGATGCTCAATCTCACTGTCAATATTGCCGCTGGGGAGCGATCTATCGGGGAAAAGGCAGGGCATTCACAGGTGTCAATCTGGCGGAATTGGAAACAGACGGTGCCTGTCAATCCAGAAACGGTGCTCTCAGCCGAAGCCCCAACCGGCAAGCCGATTCCAATTCAACTCGATGTCCCGCGATCTGAACACACTTTTAGTGCCATACAGACCGAAAGCGGCTACCGAAGCGATCAGATCGGGTTGGTCTTGCCCACAAGTCTCTGTTCCGGTCAGATTGCCCAAATGATTGCCGATCGGCTTAACCAAAAAGGGCTCGGACGCGAGCATGGCATTTCTCGCTATGTTGCGTTGGCGCATACGGAGGGGTGTGGTGTATCGGGTGGGAACTCGGAAGATATCTACAGACGGACACTCATCGGGCATCTGATTCATCCAATGGTCGCACTTGGTTTGCCCTTAGAACATGGCTGTGAAAAGACCCACAACGACTACATACGCCACGCACTTGCAGAACAAGGTATCCCACTTGAGCGGTATGGTTGGGCGAGCGTGCAGTTGGATGGCGGTATTGATGCCGTGCTCCAAAAAGTGGAGGATTGGTTCAGTCGATCTGTGGTGTCAATGCCTCGCCCCAATTACGCGGATGTCGGTTTGGAGCACCTTCGGATTGGATTGACTTCGAGCGGAAAAGTGATGGGAACGGTGGCACAGAGTCTGGCGCATCTTACCCAGACCATCATCGGTGCGGGTGGGACAGTTGTTGTCCCGGCAAATGCAACCTTCTTAACCTCGTCCCTCTATGCGGTGCATACCCTCGGCGATCCCCCTCAAGTCTCATTAAGGAATACTCTGTCTTACGGTCAAAGTATCACCGAACCCGGGTTTCATATCATGGAGACTCCCACCGATCACGTCGTGGAGACCTTAACCGGATTGGGAGCGACGGGTGTTGATCTGATGTTCGCGCATGTTGTGGGACATCCCCTTCAGGCACACCGTATGATTCCGCTAATCCAAGCCACAACGGAGGAGACTACGGGATCAATCTATGAAGCGGATCTGGACCTCCTGCCTGCCGATGCGAATTGGACACCGGAAGGCTTTTCGGCGCAAATGCTCGAATCTATTTTAGAGGTTGCCTCGCGCCGCTACACGCCCAAACTTTATGGAAAGGGAAACACAGATTTCCAATTTACGCGTGGATTGCTCGGCATCTCGATGTGAAACTTGAGGCTCATGTAAACAGCAAGCGCGAAACTCGAAAAGAAACCGTGTTTTTGCCAACCAATCGGTTTCTGTCGCGCGACTTCTTAACATGAGCCAATCCAGTAAATTCAGATTCAGACAGAATGCGGTGATGATTTTGGAGGACGCGGCGTGATTGACAAATTACCTTATGGGTGGGAGAGTGTTCAGATTGGACAAGTTGCCGAACTTATAAATGGTTATTCCCAATTTAACCATAAATCATATGTTGATAATGGAATTCCGATATTTCGCATCGGAGATCTTGGCAGACAAGTTGATCTATCAGATGTAAAGCGTGTTCCCAAGGATGTTGTGCTAAATCTTAATCAAAAACGCCTGTTTCGAGGAGACATACTGATAGCAAAGATTGGGAAAAGAGTCGGGGCCTCTTCGGTTTATAATTTCGATGAGCCAGCAATTTTAAGTTCACAAGTAGTGGGAGTTCGGGCCAAAAGAATTGAACAGAAATTTTTAGCCTGTTTTATTGAGTCGCGCTTTTTTTATGATGCAATCAAGCCTCATTTCTTTGGTTCGACAAGAGATAATATTAGCCCAAACCATATTAGATTGACCTCAATTCCATTTCCCCCCCTTCCAACCCAGCGCAAAATCGCCGCGATCCTTAGCACCTACGACAACCTAATCGAGAATAACACCCGCCGCATCAAAATCTTTGAGGAGATGGCAAGTGCAATCTACCGAGAATGGTTTGTCGAATTCCGTTTTCCGGGCCATGAAAATGTGCCGATGTCCGCTCCGCCTGCCCTCGGAACGGGGAGACCAGGGGTGGAGTCAGAATTGGGCTTGATACCGCAGGGGTGGAAGGTAGGAACACTCGGAGATGCCATTGAAAACATCAAGGAAAAGGTAAAACCGGGCAAGCATCTAGAACCTTTGCCCTATGTTCCAATTGATTGTATTCCAAGACGTTCAATAGGACTAATTGAACACAAGCCATCCAGTGAAGCCAAGAGTAGCCTAATGGCTTTCAAAAGAAATGACATTCTGTTTGGTGCCATGCGATCTTATTTTCACAAAGTTATTTTTGCTCCCTTTGATGGTATTACCAGACAGACCTGTTTTGTTTTGAGATCAAAGGCACCTGACAATTATCCTTTTGACCTTTTTACAATGTTTCAAGATTCAACGGTTGAGTATTCTAGCAATTACTCAACAGGGAGCACCATTCCTTACGCAACGTGGGACGGGGCATTGGCTATAATGCCAATCGTTAGACCACCGGATCTATTGATAAAACAATTCAGTGATATTGTTGCTCCGATACTAGATTCAATACGGGTATTGACACTGAAAAACACCAACCTCCGCCAAACCCGCGATCTCCTGATTCCTAAGCTAATCTCCGGCGAGCTAGGGGTGTCCAATCTTAATTGACATACCCATACACCCTAAAGGGTTGGGATTCTTATCCGTTCCCCGTTCCGAAAGTCCTAGACCTTTAGGGAGTTGAATTGTGCAATCGTGCTTGTTAGCCATGCGAACATGGTCTTAGATCGGAAGATTTTGATAAAGATTAGCGTTTAATCGCTCAATCTACCGACACCGTTTTTTGGGCTTGACCGACATATAGGGTCATGCTATCATTAAGATTGGGAAGTGTCTTTCCGCGTTTGTCAACCCGTCCTAGCCAGCTTATCAAGGAGAAAACCGTGAAAATTACAAATCTCAAAGTATTTCCAGTGGGCCAGTTCATATACGTTAAGATCATGACTGACGAGGGGATATATGGCATTGGAGAAGCCTCATTAAGCGGCAGATCGTTAGCTGTCGTCGGGGCATTGGAACACCATATTAAACCGCTCCTGATTGGACAGGATGCCACCCGCATTGAGCATATATGGCAAGACATCTTCCGCGGAACGTTCTGGCGTGGTGGGCCCGTGCTACAATCCGCGCTTGCTGGGGTTGACATTGCGCTGTGGGATTTAGCAGGGAAGGCACTTGGTGTGCCGACCTACCGGCTGCTGGGTGGCGCAACGCGGGATAAGGTGCTGGTCTATCGGCATACCGGTGGAGGTACACCGGAACAACTCATTGAGCAGGCACAGCAACAGTTGGAAGAGGGGTGGAAGGTCTTACGAATTTCACCCATTGATACGATTGAGGGCGGATTCGATCAAAAACGCGCGGTCATGCGTGGGGTCGAGCATTTTAGTGCGTTGCGGGAGGCAATCGGTGATGAGGCTGAGGTCATCTTTGAGGTACACACCCGCCTGACCCCAACCCGCGCCATTGAGTTGTGCAACGCGATTGAGGAATGTCACCCATTCTTTGTCGAAGACCCCATCCGTTCCGAGAATCCGGCATCGTTTGCGACGCTACGTGAGCACACGAATGTCCCGATCGGCACCGGCGAGCAGCTACCGACGAAATGGATGTTTCGAGAGTTGATTGAGCGGGAATTAATCGACTACATCCGGGTGGATATCTGTCACAGCGGCGGTATCACCGAAGGGAAGAAGATCGCGACGATGGCGGAAGTCCATTATCAAGAACTTGCCTGTCACTATACCTCAAGCCCTGTCAGCTCGGCAGCGATGTTGCATCTGAATATGTCAATACCCAACTGTGCGGTGCAGGAGTATGCTCCATCGTCAGGTTGGATGGACGCGGTCATTCAGCACGATTTGCGGACGGAGGATGGCTATCTCCTCCCCCCTGAGGGGCCGGGCTTGGGAATCGATCTGAACGAAGAAGCCGCAGCCGCGTATCCGCCCACACCGGGTGAACCCCCACATTTGCGGCGGGAGGACGGTTCGGTTCAAGATTGGTAATCGCCCGGGTTGCCCAGCGGTCATCCAGAGCGAAAGGGAGCCCGAAAACCTGCCCTTGAACGAAGCAATCGTTGTGACATTTGGATTGCGGATGACAGGGCACTCATTTACACAACAGGAGACACGGTATGTTGTTTCCCCATCTATTTTCTCCAATAAAAGTTGATTCACTAGAATTAAAAAATCGCGTTGTTTTGGCACCGCTTGACGTGGGGTTGCATGATCCAGAGGGACAAGTCACTGATCGTTATATAGATTTTCTGGTCGAACGGGCAAAGGGCGAAACCGGCTTGATTATCACTGAATTCACCTCCGTGTGGCCCGAACAACGTGTGATTACCACCGCGGTTTGGGACGATAAGTTCGTCCCAGGGCTTGCGCGCATGGCGGAGGCGGTCAAGGATGCCGGATCCAAAATATTTATGCAGATCGCCGTGCTGGGCGGAAAATCTTATGTTGAACCGTTTGCACCTTCCGCCATTGAAAGCGAACTTTATACCGAGGTTCCGCGCGAAATGACGGTGGATGACATTCAAAAGGTGATAGAAGCGTTCATTTTGGGGGCAGCGCGGGCGAAACAAGCAGGCTTCGACGGAGTGGAGTATCACTGTGCACATTCTTATCTCGGTGGGCAGTTTATGTCGCCCCACACGAATCGGCGGGATGATGACTATGGCGGTGATTTTGAACGTCGTATGCGGTTTGGCACCGAAATCGTCACGGGGATTAAGCAGGTTTGCGGTGGAGATTTTCCAGTCGGTTTTAAGTTCAGTGCACATGAACATCTCCATGGCGGCGTGAATGACCGATACGACGAACACATAAAAGATGACCTTCATCTACAGATTGCGAAGTACATGGAGAATCTCGGTGTTGCCTACCTGCATGTGGCAACCACTTCCGCAACGATCATGCAGGTCAAAGGGTTTGTCGAATGTACCCATCCATCTGTGCCGCCGCTTTATATTAAGCCTAACACGCTGGTTGATTTGGCAGAGGAAATCAAGCAGAATGGTGCTGGAATCCCCGTTATCGCTACGGGTGGAATTACTGACCCGGTACATGCAGAGGAGATTATTGCGCGGGAGCGTGCTGATATGGTCGCCCTTGGCCGCACGCTAATTGCTGATCCGCACTGGGCGAAGAAAGCAGGGGCAGGAGAGAATATTATTCCGTGTATTCGGTGTAATTTTTGCCACACCTTTGTGGTCATGGATCGTGGTGGCGTGCAGTGCACAACGAATCCCATTGTGGGCAGAGAAAAACTGATTGCGTTCAACAAAACCGACTCGCCCCAAAAGGTGGTCGTCGTCGGAGCGGGGCCGGGCGGTCTGGAGGCGGGTTTGCGCGCTAAGGAGATGGGGCATGATGTTGTCATATACGAAAAGCGGGATGTGATTGGGGGCGAGATGATTTCGGCATCGATTCCGGATTTCAAATGGGATATTAAACGCCTGCTCCACTACTATATTACGGAAGTTCAGAACGTAGGCTTGGAGGTTCGGACGGGCACGACCGTTACACTGGATACATTAAAAAGCGAGTATCCGGATGTCGTTATCCTTGCAACAGGCGGCGAGGCAATTATTCCGGATATCCCCGGAATTGAAGGAGACAATGTTGTCACCGCAATTGACGCGATAGTGCGTTGGGATGAACTGGACATCGGCGAGCGGGTGATGGTGCTCGGTGCGGGCTTGGTCGGCTATGAGGTTGCATGGTTTGCCGCACAGCAGGGACGCGATGTCGTTCTGGCCTCACGCCGAAGCGAAGAAGATGTAATCAAATTGAAGGAGCACGGAACGAACTTGGCTGTGCTTAGAAAAGGGGTGCGGGATGCAGGGGTGAGGATACTGGCAAGCCGTGAACTGAAGCAGGTTAACGAGACGGGGGTTATGCTTGCCACGGACGATGGGGCAGAGGAGTTCCATCCCGTTGAGAAGCTAATAATTAGTCGCGGCTATACGCCACGAAGGGGACTCAAGCGAGATATTGAAGCCGCTGACCTGCGATGTGAGGTTTACGAGGTAGGAGACTGCGTTGAAGTCCGAAATTTCTTTGATGCAATTAATGAAGGCGCGCATATGGTACGCGCGAAACTCGGATGATTGATGTGAACAGTAGGGGCAACCCTTGTTGTCGCCCTCATTCTTAATAATGGAGGAATAACAATGTTTTTGAGATGGGGTCAACCCAAAATTGGAAGAGAGATTGTCGTTTGGTTGCTAATAGTTGTTTTAGGAGGCGGGGGAATTGTCTTGGAAAGTACCGCAGAACACGATTGGACAGAACAGATTGCCGCTTTCAAACCGATGGTCGTGAATGTCGAGACCTCTTCGGAGGTTGTGTTTGAAACAGAGGCGAAGGGGACCAGTTTCGCCACCGGCTTCATCGTTGATGCGGAGCACGGAATTATTGCAACCAATCGGCATGTTACCGGCAGCAGCCCATCTTATGTCAAGATCAACTTCTACGACGGTAGCTTTACGGAGGCACAGGTGCTTTACTATGATCCGACGCACGATTTCGGTTTCTACAAGATCGACCCGAAGGAGGTGCTGTTTGATCTCCAAGCCGTGCAACTCGGTTCTTGGCGGAATCTTGCGCTGGGGGATGAACTACTCCTAATCGGCAATAATGAGAAGGAGGAGTATTCCATCAAGTTTGGCACGGTTGCCAATCTCAACGTGAACAAAGGGGATCGGCATTCCAGCTACATCCATACAACGTTTGATCGCACAGGCGGATCGAGCGGCAGTCCTGTCTGGAACACAAAAGGTCAGGTCATCGCTCTCCATGCGCGCGGAACCGACACCTCCAGTTTTGAACTGCCTATCAATTATGTAATCGATGCCCTCAAACAGATCCAAGCTGGGGGGACAATTCAACGTGGGGAGATTGGTGTGGATTTGGAGCTAATCTCGATTGGAGAGGCGATTAAGCATTTTGGGCTACCCGAAGCATCTCGCGCAGAGATTGGCCCCTCAGATTCGGGAACGCCGAAAGTGATTCAGATTGAGTCGATTATTCCCAAAACCACAGGTGAGGCAAGCCTCCTTGCTTCCGATATTATCTACAAGATTAATGGAAAGTTAATTCGTGATGATCTATATACTTTCGACGCAATCCTCAACGAAAACGCCGGGAAAAGTGTGACCTTGGATATCTATCGCAACGGAACAGCTGTAACGGTTGAAGTCTTCGTAGAAGATATCGAGTTAAAGAAAGTGCGTCGGTTTGTCCGTTTCGCCGGATCCGCCTTTCACGATATAACCCCTCAACTCAGGCATCTACTCTACTTTGAGGCGGATGGGGTCTACCTCCCACATGCAGATGCGGGGAGTAGCTTTTCCCGCGTTGGCATCCGCGAGCGCAGCGGTAATTCAAAAGTAGTTATTCTGGAAATCAATGGACGGGCGATTAGGAATCTCGACGATTTTATCGTTGCCTGTGCGGAAATTTCTGATGGCCAGCATACCTATGTGGTTATCCGCGACTTCAATCGTTTTGATAGTTCGCCAACCCCTAGAAGTTTGACGATTAACCTGAAATTTGGTCCGCTTGAAGTATTTGAGTGGAATGAGAGTAATCTCGATTGGGAAACAATCGAAGAATGAAATGCTGGGCGTAAAAAAATTCAAAGGGACGCTGATAAACACAGATCGCTTTCGTTTTTTTTTATCTGCGAAAATCTGTGAAATCCGCGTCCTTATGTGCTTTTAGAACTGAGAGTCCTGTTGATGGAAGGAAATGAGATGCACCATAGACCCGTTTTTGCAATTCTTGCAGTGCTCTGTTTGATGTTATGCTTGCTTAGTCCGGCAGTTGGGGACGTTGAAATTGATATCTTCTTACTGAGCACTGAATTCTTTTTCGATGATGAAGAACTACACGGAGAGGTTGTCGGCAAATCTGTGCCTGCACCAACCGCAGAGCAATATGAGGCAAAAGCCAAGACCATCGCTGAACTTATTGATACACACGAAGCCAATATCGTCGGTCTCGTTGAGGTTGAAAACCGAGCTGTCCTCGAAAAAGTCAAATCTTACCTCGCAAGGCCCGACGACTGGCAAATCGCCTTCGATGAAGGCAGCGACACCTATACCGGTCAAGGTGTCGCTATCCTCACGAAATTTCGGATTGTGCGGGGGAGCGCAACGAACTTTCCAGATGAGCGTGAAATTTACTTCGTGGATGACCAAGAGCACGACGTACACCTTTCAAAGATTCTGGGGGTCGAATTGAAGATTGACAATCAACCTTTCTATATCCTAATTGCTCACCTTGTCTCTCGCCTCAATCCAAGCGATGCCAAGCGGCTTGCACAAGCCACCGTTGTGCGTCGGCAAGCTGTCAAGGCAATGATGGGAGGGAAGAATGTCATCGTCATGGGGAACATGAACGACACACCGGCAACGCCAGTCATCAACCGGATCCGTGGGTTCGATGACATTTGGGGAGATTTCCTCCAGACCGCCAATGCAGTTGAAGCGGAGGAGCGGTACACATACATCCACGAGGATCAGAAAAATCTACTCGATCACATCCTCATCAGTCCAAGCTTGCGGAATGAGTTTCGCAATGTTGAGGAGGACAAGCGGTGTGAAATTATTGATGTCAGCGGGGTATCGGATCACCGCGCAATCCTTGCACGGTTGCGGATTGAACATCCTGTTGTTGTGCTTAAGACAGACAAAGGCACAATCGAAATGGAACTTTACCCAGACATCGCCCCGAAAACCGTTGCCAACTTTATCAAGCTAGTTGAAATGGAGTTTTACAATGGTCTCACCTTTCATCGGTATGTAGAGAACTTTGTAATTCAAGGTGGGGATCCAAGTGGCGATGGTATGGGGGGACCGGGGTGGACGATTCCGGGCGAGTTTCAAAATCCGGAACTGCGGGCGAAGATGCCCCGACACCGAAAAGGGGTGGTCGCTATGGCACGAGCTAACGATCCGGACTCCGCAGGAAGCCAATTTTACATCTGTTTGGACACAAAACCCTCTCGCTATTTTAGTCTCAACGGTCAATATACAACCTTTGGGAAAGTCATTGCTGGGATGGAGGTGGTCGATCAGCTTCGTGCGGGAGATATGATGAATAGCGTGCGGATAAAGGAGAAAAACGCAGAATAACCGGGGAAGATATCTCAATATAGAATGTGTGAAACGTGATGCGTAATGTGTAAACGCTCACAGGTTCATTAGTTCCAGTGGGGCGACATGTGACTATTTTTACCATTTACCTTCCACTTCGATGACGAGGAAGATAACTTGTCAACAACATCAAGGAGGTAGCGAAAAATGTCAGAATCGTTGAAACAACGTCTACACCGGGGGGAAAGCCTCAAAGTCGCAGGGTCTTCCATAGACACCTCAAGGAGCGAACTCGAAGCCCTCCTCAGTCAAGATTCCTACGACGTAGTCTCTATTGACAGCCAGCACGCAGCATTCAACGAAGATAGATTGGTCTCATTTTGTGCTACAGCAGCGGAGTTGGGGGTGCCTACCCAGTTTCGCATCAAAAACACGCGGCAGGCGTACCTAATCGGCAATTACCTGGACTTAGGTCCATTTTCCATTGTGGTGCCACAGGTTGAGGACGAGGAAACGGTTGATGAGGCGATAAACGCCTTCTACTATCCGCCGATCGGAAAAAGGAGTTGGGGTCCCAGTTCGGGGTACGGCTTCAAACCGGATATGGAGCGACTGGAATACGCCGAATGGTGGAACAACAACGGCATCCTCTGCCTACAACTGGAGTCGGTCAATGCGATAACCAATGCACGACATCTTGGCAAACCGGGTATTGATATGTTCGTCTTTGGTGCGAATGACCTGAACTTTAGTTTAGAATTGTATCCAGACCATCCATTCAAAACGGTTGAAGACTGCATTCAGCACGTTGTGGCGCAGATGAAGGGCACGCATGTCAAGGTGAATGCTTGAGAATGCGTGAAACGTTCGGATTATCAACTGAACGGGTGAAACTCAATGGGCTCATGGGGTTCTGAAGGGGTCACGGATATCCGTGCCCCCTTTCATTTTATGACTTGATCTCTTTTTTGCGTCATGCTATAATCACTGCCGATTGGACAAACTGCAATCAAAACACTCGGATCGTGTCCTTTGCTTTTCACACGCCGTTTTACTAATTCCACAAACTTTGAATTTGAGGTGAAGTTGGTGTTATCTCGACGTTCATTTTTTAAGTTTCTGGGCTGGGGAAATTTCCTTGCTGCTACTGGGCTTGCCTTTGGTCCTGGATTGATTCGATTTTTATACCCGCGAGTCCTTTTTGAACCATCTTCGGTCTTTAAGGCCGGATTTCCCGGTGAATATCCGCCCGGAACGGTTAGCGAGAAGTTCAAAAAAAATCCGTATCGCGTTTGGATTGTTCGGAAAGAAGATGGCGAGTTTTACGCGTTGTTAGCTATCTGCACGCATCTCGGTTGTACCCCTCGATGGCTTGCGTCTGAGAATAAGTTTAAGTGTCCTTGTCATGGGAGTGGGTTTGACCGTGAAGGGATGCACTTTGAGGGTCCTGCACCGAGGCCCCTTGAGCGTGTGCAAATTACGATGGCACCTGATGGACAATTGCTGATCGATAAGTCCGTGAAGTTTCTGGAAGAGCGGGGCGATTGGGAGAAAGCGGGATCTTCTTTAAGGATTTAGTGCAGTCGATGGTTCATAATCTACGTTCCCTCCTGACAGCTGTTGTTTCCCATTCGATTAAACTGTACCCCCTTTTGGTGCGGTCTTAACGACAAAATCAAATTGAGCAAGAAAGGAGCTATACAGCCTTGGTTATGCTAACGCGAGGCAGGCTGAGTTGTTGATATGAATGAAAGACGTAATGGATTAAAAGAGAAAATCACAAATAACCCAATTTGGCAGTCGATGTTTCGCCATGGCTACGAAAAAACAGGAAGGCGGTACACCCTCCAAGTCCTCCAAAATGTCTGGCTACATCTCCATCCCCCCCGCGTTACCCGCCACGCGATTAATTTCCGATTTACATGGTGTATGGGAGGGATTACCTTTCTGATGTTTCTCGTCACCGCCGTTACAGGTGTGTTACTGATGTTCTACTATCGTCCTACCGCCGAGTACGCATTTCGTGATATACAGTATCTTGAGTTTGACATCCCCTTTGGAATGCTCCTACGCAATATGCACCGCTGGGCGGCGCACGGTATGGTCATCGCAGTGATGCTTCACATGTTCCGCGTTTTCCTGACAGGGTCTTATAAAAAGCCGCGTGAATTTAACTGGGGGGTTGGTGTCATTCTACTGCTTGTGACCTTTTTCCTTAGTTTTACCGGCTACCTGCTGCCGTGGGATCAACTCGCATTTTGGGCGGTCACCGTCGGAACGAACATGGCGCGAGCGACACCGGTTTTAGGGCATGAAGGTCCATTCCACCCACAGGATATTGTCACCCAATCGAATGATGTGCGCTTTGCCCTCCTTGGTGGGACAATTGTTGGGCCCTCAACGCTCTTGCGGTTTTACATCCTGCATTGTGTCGCTGTGCCGCTTTTGGCAAGTGTGTTGATGGCACTACATTTTTGGCGGGTCCGCAAGGACGGGGGTATTTCTGGCCCGCTGTAGGACTGGATTCATTTTAATCCCGGCTCATGTAAAAAGAAAGTGCAAAGCACTAAAAAAAATCGGTTTCTGTTGCACGATTTCTTAACATGAGTGTTAATCCCTATTGATTGAGGTGATATATGGAGCATTTTCTTGAATTGGTTACGAAGCCTGACAACGTTCCGATTGTTGCAATTGTGTTATTGTTACCTTTATTCACTTGGCTTGCATTCAGCCAAGGGCGTAGAAATGACCGAGCCGGCACACCGGCAGAAGCAGCTCTTAATGATAAAGTCTATTGTTGGCCCTACCTTTGCCGCAACGAGTTTCTCTGTGCGATTATTATAATGCTGGTTCTGGGGATATGGTCTATTACTATTGATGCCCCGCTTGAAGAGCCAAGCGATCCGACAAAAACCCCGAATCCCTCTAAAGCCCCTTGGTATTTCCTCGCGCTACAAGAAATGCTGGTTTACTTTGATCCGTGGATTGCAGGTGTTGTTTTGCCGGGGCTAATCATCGCTGGTTTAATCGCCATTCCCTACATAGATATCAATCCCAGAGGGAAAGGTTACTACACCCTAAAAGAACGTCCGTTTGCACTGATAACCTTCTGTTTCGGTTTTTTCGTGTTATGGATTGTGCTGATGGTCGTCGGCACCTTCCTGAGAGGGCCCGGTTGGAACTTTTTCGCCCCATGGAAAGAGTGGGATCCGCACAAAGTTGTGCCGTTAACTAACGTCAACCTATCTTACCTATTCGGCATCCGGAACGAACAACCCGCCGGTATTTTCGGGTTGTGTGCTGTCGCTGGATATTTTGCTTTGGGCCCTATCTATTACTTTTTGAAAAGAGGAACGAGCAAATTTCTTCAGGAGTTGGGATTGGTACGGTACATCGTTGTTTCATTCTTGCTCTTAACGATGATGGCTTTACCAATCAAGATGATTCTTCGGTGGACATTGAATATCAAGTACATTTGGGTTTCTCCGTGGTTTAATATCTAGGGCGTATTGCGTAATGTGTAATTCGTCCATTCAAACAGTAAGGAGTCAATAGGAATCGTGAGGAGCAAAAAAGAAATTCTGGTTGAGGAAAAATCTTATGCAGCACTGTTTTTTATCCTTTCCGGTTTGTTGGGATTCGTTACGCTGTGGGGTTTCTATAACGAAACAATTACTAGACGACCATGGAAGGAGATTCAGCGGCAATTTTACGAATACGAGTATCAAAAAACCAAGATTGAGTTGGCAAAGGCAAAACAGGATCTGCCTGAGATTGAAGGACCTCAAGAAATTGACCCTAAAAAAGAGGGGACGCTAAGGGATGCGATTGCGGGGTTGCAGATTAAGTTAGACGAAGCCTTGCAGGATCGTAAATTTGATCAGAGTGAGTCGGATGCAATCAACTATAAATACCAGTATGCACTGCACCATGGAGAAAAAGAGAAATCGGAAAAATGGAAAAAGAAATTAGACGAGTTTGAGAGTCGAATTGAGGGAACACTGACGGACGCTGTGCTGGAGGCGGAGCGGAATCTTGCCGCTGCTTATAAAAGTCTCGCTGATTTCTATGAGTCCAATGGACACGTTGAGGCAGCACTCGGCGAGTATCTCCTCGCCCGGAAATATAACGCAGCGGATACGACGATTGCAGCGAAGATTAGTGGCCTTCAGACGAGAATTGAGGCTGCGAAAGCGGATAAAGCGAAATACGCTGAGGTTGACAGACTTGGGGAGAAACTCCATTCTGTCGGTGGTATTAAGCGCACTTTCATCGGCACATTGGCAGAAAGCCCCTTTACAAAGACACGTACAGTCGTTCAATACTACATTGAAGATTTTGATTATACGGCGGATCGATGCGCGACCTGTCACTTCGCTTCGGACAAAGCTGGATACGAAGGGTTTGCTAAAGAGCAATTTGAGGAGATTGAAGGGGACGGCGAAAACAGTCTGACACTCCAATTAAAACATCCCTATATTAAAGCAGGGAGCGAAACGGTGCTTATTGATGAGGAAGACGCAGAAGAGGGCAGTTATGAATTAAGCGAGGATGGCGAGTTAACCTTTACTGATCCAGATATTTATGCTGACCTCATCGAGATTGCGTATGAGACTGGATATGATCCCGTGCTTCGGACGCATCCCCATCGCGATGTGTTACTCGCTAAGCACCCCGTTAAAAGATTTGGATGCACCCCCTGCCACGGCGGACAGGGACAAGGGCTAACTCAAAAAGCTGCACACGCCTTAGACCATAAGAAAGAGTATTGGTTGACACCCGTCTTGGGGTTGGATGAACACATAGGTAAAGCCTCAGAGGAGTTGCACGGCTACATGCAGTCTAACTGTCGGCGCTGCCATGACGGCGTGATGATGTTGGACGCTCCCAATCCGGAGACCGGACAGCTCCAAGATTATTCGCCCGACCTCTCGAAAGGGATGGCAATCTTTGAGGACATCGGGTGTCACGGGTGTCATGCTGTTGAGGGATATTCCGTGTTAGCGGACCTCGACAAAGTGGGTCCATCGCTTGCCAAAATCGGCAGTAAAGTCAATAGCGTTGACTGGTTGGAAGGGTGGATTAAACAGCCGACCGCCTATCTACCAGAGACCAAGATGCCAGATTTCTTCCCCGTCGAAAAGTTGACCCAAGCGGTTTACCTCAAAAATGGAAATAAACACTACGGTGTCGTCACCAAGACCGACACCGGCATTATCCTCCAAAAGGATGATGGCACAAAATATCCTTATCCTGACACCGCCGTTGAACGGGTTGTCGATGAAGTGAAATCGATTGCGGCATACTTGGCGCAGATGAAAGATTCTGCTATAGATCAAAGCGATGCCTCATTCTCGACGGCACCCCGTGCAATTGCCGCCGGTGAACAGGTTGTTAAGTCAGTTGGGTGCCTGTCGTGTCATGCGGTTGACGGACTCGGAAGTGATTTCGCGCCAAAATTGGATAATGTCGGCAGCAAACTCACACCACAATTCCTACGTCAATGGATTAGCGATCCAAAATCTTACGATCCCGACACCGCTATGCCTAGCCTCCGTTTGACCAAAACTGAGGTGAACAATACGGTTGCCTACCTGATGTCGCTGCAAGAGCCAACAACCTCTCCTATTGCCGGCAACGAAAATCCCCACGCAGCCATCGATCCAGCGGAGGGAGAAAAGCTAGTTCGCACCTACGGTTGCTTCGGTTGCCATAATATTCCCGGCTTCGAGAATGAATCAAAGGTCGGTGCAGACCTCGGCGAGTTTGGTGCCAAGACCGTTGAGGAACTAGACTTCGGAGACACGACAGATGTCGAACACAGTTGGCACGGTTGGACAATCGGAAAGTTAACCAATCCAAGACGCTATCAAACGCGCCGTATTGTCTCCCGAATGCCCGTCTTTAGCGAACACACCATCGGTGAAGAAGAGGCACGCGCCCTCGCTGTTCTGCTCAAGAGTTTCCAACCTGTAAAATACCCGGTGAGCTACATTCATCAACCGATCGAGAAGACGTGGCAGATTGATGCTGGGCGCCGGTTAGCCAAAAAATATAACTGCACCGGCTGCCATGAAATTGAAGGGAAGGGCGGCGATTTCGTGAATGTGGTTGCCGCTAATCAAGCACTAGACCTGCTGAATGCCAAGCGCTTCGCCCCGCCTACCCTGCAAGCGCAAGGCACGAGGGTTTATCCGGATTGGTTGTTTGCGTTCCTAAAAGCCCCCACTCCTATCCGCTACGGCCTTGAAGTTCGGATGCCTACTTTCGGCCTCCCGGACGAGGAAGCGACCGCACTTGTAAAATACTTCTCTGCGCTTGAAGATGAGACATTCCCGTATGAAACTATCGCATTACAACCGGTGTCTCAAAGGGAGCTTCGCGTCGGCAAACAGATCTTTGACGCACTCCAGTGTATCTCCTGCCATCCAGAACAAGGCGAAGTTATCCCACCGGGCAGCGATAAAACCGGGCGTCCCGACCTCGCGCTAGCGAAGGGTCGTCTCAAAGCTGATTGGGTCATTGAATGGCTCAAAGACCCGCAATCCTTCCAACCGGGAACTGCGATGCCACAAGCTTGGCCCAAGATTAGCGGCACACATCAACCTATTGATGGCTTTGCAGTCGAAGATGCCGAAGAACAGATCCGGCTGGTGAGAGATTATCTCATTTCACTGGGCGAGTAATGTAGGGCATACTCCGTATGTCGTAACCTCTTACTGTGACCATTGTGAATACTACGGTATGACAAATTGAGTTCATTAATGAACCGACATTACCCCAGCGGGGTGGAATGCGTATAGCTAGAACCCCAACTCTTGATAATCAGTGCGTGGATTGAGTGTTGGGGTTCACTATATCTATTCATGAAACGGTGCTTTTGACAGGTTGAGCCGCTATCATCCTTGATATGGATTCACTTTTAACCGTTCAACCTGCCCTACAGTCCACCCCCATAGGGCGGGTATCTTGCCCAACCATAGTGCCTGGGGGGCGGTATGTATATAGCAATGCTGAATCCCTACACACTATATCAATAAGTAACAAGCATTAGGGGTTGGTAGTAGCGCAATTCATTGCGCGTTTTGACTACGAACTTCATATCAATTACTCAACTGGTTCATGTAAAAAGAGAGTGCGAAACACGTGCACGATTTTTAACATGATTGACTCAACTTTTTCCATCGTGGTACTAAAAGAGGTATCAACAAATGCTCCAAACAAATCCCTCCGTATCTCCCGAAGCCTCAACAGGAAGAAATGGTGGCCAACGGATTCTCATCGGCATTATTATTGCCATCATCGTTGGACTTGTTGTCGGTGGTTGGATACCAAACGTCGCTGCAAAGACAACCCTACTTGGCGACATATTCCTGAATGCACTAAAGATGATTGTCGTCCCGTTGGTCATGTTTTCAATGATTGTTGGCATTACCGGCTTAGGGGATATCCGCAACCTCGGTCCAATAGGTGGACGCACCGTCTTCTATTACATGGCGACCACTGGGATTTCGGTGCTCATCGGCATTATTTTGGTCAACATCATCCAACCGGGAAAAGGGATTTCCCGCGGCGCGGATCACCCGGATTATACTTATACTATTAGTGGCGAAAACAATCGCACCGTCACTTTAACGAACGGTACTTGGGAACAAGCCCGTTATGACGATAGATACGCGCTGATTCTACCGGATCAAGAGGTACAGGGCGTAATTGAGTCCATCACCGAAAACTCTGCTACGGTGAAGTTCTGGGAACGTCTCCAAGGAGGCGAGGTGGTCTATATCGAAGCAGCAGATGGCACACGCCTGCCTTTTCGGCGCGTTGGGGGACAACTCGTTTCCGATGAGCCACAACTTCAACCCGAAGGAAAAGGAGTGAAGATTGATCTGCCTATCGCCGGGGCAGTCCGTGGAAAAGAAGAGAGAAACATCGGTAACATACTGTCGGAAGTCCTGATTGGAAACGAGGAAACCGGAAAAGAGGGCTTGACTCCGCGAAACCTGTTCAACGCGATGGTGCGAACAGATATTCTCCCGCTGATTTTTTTCTCACTGCTAATCGGGGCCGCATTTTCGATTTTGGGTGAACGGGGACAAACTGCCATTAATTTCATTTCTGTGCTGAATGATGGAGTCATGCAGATTGTTCACTGGATCATGATTTTCGCTCCGATTGGCATCTTTGGGTTAGTTGCAGGGCGCATTGGGAATGCCGGTGGGTTCACCAAATTTTTGCCGGAGCTGCTTGCAGTTGGAAAATATAGTTTCACGGTCATATTTGGGCTCGCCATACACGCTGTTTTTGCGTTACCAATCATCCTCTTGCTAATTGGCAGACGGAATCCACTGATCTACGCGAAAGGGATGGGAGCAGCCCTGCTAAACGCTTTCTCCACGGCATCAAGTTCAGCAACACTGCCGTTGACAATGGAAGGCACCGAGAAAAAAAATGGCATATCCAATCGGACATCGAGTTTTGTCTTACCGCTCGGCGCAACAATTAATATGGACGGCACTGCCCTTTATGAAGCTGTCGCTGCGATGTTCGTTGCACAGGTCTACGGGATAACCCTAGGGCCTGTGGAGCAAGTCGTTATCTTTCTGACCGCGACGCTTGCCGCCATCGGTGCCGCGGGTATCCCCGAAGCGGGCCTTGTAACAATGGTGATAGTCTTAAAAGCCGTTGGGTTGCCGATTGAAGGTATCGGGTTAATCTTGACTATCGATTGGTTCCTTGACCGATGCCGGACAACCGTCAACGTCTGGGGCGATAGTATTGGCGCAGGTGTTATTGAGACACTTGAATCTAGGAGTGCTCCCGAACAGTAGTAGGCATACGCGGAATCTTAATGAACCACCTGAAAGCCGTAGTAAGCGGATGCCGTAACCTCCGTGTCGCTCCAGAGCAAAGGCCAGATTCCCCCTCGCTGTCGAGTTAAAAGGAATCACGCGAATAACAAGGGTAGTATCATTCCAATGATTCGGCATCTTCTCATCATCGTTGGGATACTTGCCGCTAGCATGAGTTGGCTGATTTGGCTCTGTCGGGCGGTAGATCCCAGTACGCGATACGGCTCCGAAGTCGAGTACAATTACGCAAGATATTGCGCCGGCTGTCATGGCGCAAACGGTGAGGGCAACGGACGGATTGGTCGGTTCAAAAAGCTAGAACCCGCTAATCTAACGACAACCGATTTTTGGGAGGGCCGTAGTGACGAACAACTTATCCACAGTATTGATGCCGGCAAAAACAACATGCCGGCATTTTTTTACTACCTAACAGATGAAGAACAGCGAGAACTGTTCATATTTATTAAAGAGAATTTTCGACCAACGTCGACGCAGGATTAAGCCATCCGTTGGGCCCGTCGTGCATCGTCAAAAATAGTAGGTCCGAAAAAAAACACAAAACCCTCAACCAATTCACCACTAAACGGCTGTTAGTGGATTTCGATGCAGCCACAACCATAGGGAGAACAGATACGAAATTATTCATATCTATTCTATCCCGCCTCATTTTTTGCTTATGAAAACAAGGAGATTCAACATGAATATCAGAAGATTCACCACATTCGCGTTTGTCTTGGCGATTGTCACGCTGATTGTAGGGCTTTCTGCCTGTGACCAAATCCAGCAGCTTCTCCTCCCCGCGTCACCTCAGATAGAAGGGGTTAGTGGAGAAGTTATCATCGGCCTCGACTTGGCTCTGACCGGCCCATACGCCGATCCGTATGGCTTACCGATGCAACGTGGTTTTGAACTCGCTCGTGAAGAACTTAACCAATTCGGTGGTCCACAAATCACCTTCATCACTGAAGACGATCAGAGCACCGTTGAGGGCGCGGTTGAAGCGTTCAATAAACTAATTCATCAACATGGTGTGTCCATTATCACAGGTCTCGCTATCTCAACTCTGGCGAGAGAGGTGTTCCCGATAGCACAAGAAAATGGAGTTGTCGTTTTTAGTTCGGTCCCCTCCGCCTCCGGTCTGAGCGCGATAGGCGATTTTATCTTCCGCACTCCTCTCGCCACAGATGTGCTGAACCCAAACGGCGTTAGGATAACTCAGGCGAAACTTGGCTACCAACAGGTAGCACTAATATATGATGACGCTGACGTTTATTCCACGAGTAGCAACGAGGAGATTCAGAAAGCCCTTGCGGCTAGCGGCATCGAGGTTTTGACCACAGAGACCTTCCAAACCGGCACTACCGATTTTTCGGCCCAATTATCTCGGATAATGGCGTTGAATCCTGAGGCCATCTTTATCTCCGCCTTATCCGCAGAGATGAGGGAGATTCTGATTCAAGGGAGCGTGATCGGTATCCCTGCGTCTGTTCCATTCATTGTTCCCGATCTGAGCAGAGACGATGTGCAAACTGTCGGCGATGCCGCCGAGGGTGCGATTTCTTTTGTGAATTGGTCCAGCACGGCTGATACACCGGGCAATCAAGCCTTCGTCAAAAATTACCGGGCGAAGTATGGCATTGAACCCGAGCCCTGGGCCGCGCAGTCGTATGCCACCCTCTACATTCTCGCTGAGGCCATTGCGGAAGCACAGTCCACCGATTCAATGGCGGTTCGGGACGCGCTGGCGAATATCATGGATCTCGACACCATTTTAGGTCAGTTCTCCTTTAATGCTGACGGAGACGCGATTTACGACCCGACTGTACTGATTGTCGAAAACGGCGAACTTAAACTCTTTGAGTAACCCTCGGTGTGAGATGTGCATGATTGGCTCCTGTCATCAGCTTCTCGCTGATAGCAGGAGCCTCGATTACAGCGGTTATTACGGTTCAATGGGCTGTCGCGTCGCTGAAGCGTGTGGCTGACGCTGATGCGATCTAATGACATTCACCAACCATGAGAAAGAAGAGTTCACGGATATCCGTGAACTCTTCTTTTTAACTCTTGATTCTCCTTTTCGTATGATGCTATCATAAATGTCATCAGCATACAATTATTTCAATATCGGAGTTCAATGAAGAAAGGATAGGTTCAAACCATGAAAACTGCAACCCCCCTGACCGCACTCAGTTTTATACTCATCACAAGCTTGGCGTATGCCGGCACAATCACCGGAACCGTTATGTATGATGGGGAGGCACCGGCACGTCCAGCGATGCAAACGACCAAAGACCAGCACTGTATTGATTCCCTGAAAAATGGGAAATCTGAAGCCCTTGTGGTTTCCAAAGGTAAAGGAATTAAAAACGTTGTTGTCTATTTACGGGCGCGCGGCGCGAAGCCAACAATGCCTGCCAAAAATCCGGTCATGGATCAGGTCAACTGTATGTATTCCCCGCACGTCCTCGTTGTGACAGCAGGCACCACCGTGGATTTGACCTCTAGTGACCCGGTTGCACATAACGTCCATTCTCATGCCACGAAGAACGAGGCAGTGAATTGGCAGATACCCGGTCCCGGCAAGGTGTTCCCGCTGACATTAGCAAAACGCGAGGCGATTAAGTTTACCTGCGATATCCACACTTGGATGACGGGATATATCTTTGTTACAGATAATGACTATTACGCTGTAACTGGATACAAAGACAAAGATGGCAAGTGGATCGGTTCCGATGCTTATGAAGGTTCAAGTGATACGGGGACCTACATGATTAAAGACATTCCCACTGGCAAATACCGAGTCCAGGCATGGCACGAGGAACTTGGAACGACAAAAGCTCAAGCTATCGAAGTTGCTGACGGAGAGATTGAGATTAGCTTTACCAGTGCTGATTTCAGGAAGAAAGGCGCGAAGTAACCTCGCTGACGCAGAAATTAAAACCCTTGTCAACTTGTGTTACGGTGGTCATTCCCGTTGATAAAACCCCCTATATTCTCCCTCTAAGTTGAGGACGTTTCGTTTCGCGATTAGGTCTGGAGCAACAGGGAAAGAATAATGTATCTCACCAAACATTCCAGTATGAACCAATCCAAAAACAGGTTATATCTTTTTCTCGGTCTGCTTGCTATCTATCTGCTGCTGACGGTTGCGACTGTCTTCGCTCAAGATGTGACCGACACAGAGTACCGTCCCTTCCCAAAGATCGGCAGCCGCAGCGCCGCTTGGATCGCCGCCCAACTGCATCTGTTGTTCGGCTCCTTCATCTTAGGGGTCCCGATGTTCGCAGTTGTCATTGAGTTTGTCGGGATGAAAACAAAGGACAAACGGTATGATAAGATGGCGCAGGAGTTCATCAAGCTTTGCATGGGAGCGTTCTCAACGACTGCCCTGATGGGCGGTGTACTCGTTTTTATCCTCATCTGGTGCTACCCGAAAGTGATGAACAAAATGACAGGAATCTTCGGACCGACGATGATTTTCTACGTCTTCCTGTTCTTCGGAGAAACCTTTACGCTCTATCTTTACTCTTACGGGTGGGATCGGATGCAGGGGAGAGTGTCGAAACTGTGGCACCTATTTCTCGGTGTGCTCCTGAACATCTTCGGCACAGCGATTATGTTTGTCTCTAACGCTTGGTTGACCTACCAGACCAGTCCGGCGATTATGGGACCCAAACCCGAACACAAAGCAATTCCGCTTCATGATGAGTCCGGCCAATTCATCGGTACACTGTGGCAGGCAGTCAACAACTATACATGGATGCCGGTCAACATCCACCGCCTCATTGGGAATGTGGCTTTCGGCGGTGCCATCGTCGGTGCCTATGCCGCCTTCCGTTTCCTTGCTGCCAAAACGCAAGAGGATAAGGCGCATTACGACTGGATGGGATATACGGGCAATTTTATCGCGCTGTGTGGACTGATTCCGTTGCCATTTGCCGGATACTGGTTGGGACGGGAAATCTACATGTTCAATCAGACGATGGGCATCAACATGATGGGAAGCCTCTTCTCGTGGTTGTTCATCATTCAGGCGGTAATGATTGGGGTGCTGTTCATCGGTGCGAACTACTACCTCTGGTCTGGCATGACCCGCATCGCAGGCGGGGAGATATACACCCGTTTTCGTCCCTACATGATCGCTATTATTGTTCTATCTATCGCTATCTGGATGACACCGCGCACACTGATTTTGTCGCCCAAGGAGATAGCTGCAATGGGTGGACCAAATCACCCGCTCGTTGGGCTTTTCGGCTTGATGACAGCGAAGAATACAGTTGTCAATATCATCATCTTGACCACCTTTCTCAGTTTTCTTTTTTACCGCCGGTCGGGTAAAACACCGACGGTGGGTTGGGGTAAAGCGGGCAATATCATCATCGCAGCTATCTTTGGGTCGGCTGTCGCAGCGATTGTCACCATCGGTATTGTAGGATTCAAAGTTGCTACCGGTTTTCGCGTCAACGTGCTTACGCCGGTGCAGGTGCTGATCGCATTAGCGGTCATGATTTTGGTGGCGGCGATTGACTTGGTTATGTATCGGAAAGCGATGCGTTCAAGCGAAATCAACTGGGGACAGATGACAGACCGGTCGCAATATGTGCTGATTCTACTCGCCATTACCTTTACTTCGCTGATGGGATTGATGGGTTACGCACGGTCGGGCCTTCGAGAGGCGTGGCATATTTTCGGTGTAATGCCCGACACCTCTCCGGATGCATATACTCCTCTGCTTGCGGATGCCGTTAACGTGATTGCTATTATTATAGTGATTTTCTTCGCTTTGGTGGGCTTTATTTTCTGGCTCGGTTTATGGGGCGATAAGAAAAAAGAGGGACCTCCACCTGTTGAAGCCGAAGCATCCACAGGGGATGATTAACAATCAAATACAATTAGGACGAGGACGAGAGAGATGCAAAGAAAACTAATTAGAATTATTTGCCTAATTTTAATGATTGTGAGTTTTATCGCCTACATCGCGAAAGCCCCGGCCTTCCCGATTGCTTCAGAAAACCTGCTGCCGTGGTCAGCGTGGTTTTTTATCTTCGCTTTGGCGAATATCATACTCTGGCAGAGCGTGGTGAAACTCCTGTCATTCTCGTTGATGGTCATCTGGTTCTATGCTTTTGCCGCCAGCATTATTCCAGAAACATCGACCGCAACAGTTGATATTGGAAACTTAGAGCGGACACCAGAAGCGTTTATTGATGCTGGGCAGATTATCTTTAACGGGAAAGGGAAATGCAACACCTGTCACACGCTCGATACGTCTGCGCCACCGGGGCGTTGTCCCGATTTAACAGATGTTGGGACTCGCGCTGCGACACGCCAACCGGGGGTGACGGCGAAAGAGTATCTAATCGAATCCGCGTATGAACCACACAAATTCCTCGTCCCCGGCTACGGAAACATTATGCCGCCGGTCTGGAAACCGCCAATCAGTTTATCCGAGTTAGAAATCGAAACCGTTATCGCTTTCCTGCAAAGTCAGGGTGGCGAGGTTGATCTGACACCATTTGAGCCACCCATCGATATCGGAAGTGCGGAAGCTAGTGTGGAAGTGCTGCCACCCCTCCTCACCGGCGACGTTGAACGTGGTCAACGGGTTTTCGTAGAGGGCGCGAAGTGTATCGCATGTCACGCTGTCGCTGGCATTGAGCAACCTGCCGGTCAAACACTTGATGACGGTGTTGAGGTTGTCGCCGCCCCTGACTTGACGGAAATCGCCGCATTAAACAGTCTCCGCTATATTGAGGAGTCCATCCTTGTCCCGAATGCCCAAATTGTGAGTGGATATGGTTCCGTCACAGTGAAAACCGGCGGTGCCACAATTCAGGGAACGCTTGTCACGCAAGATAATGAGAAGATCGTTGTGCGCGTTAAGGACGCAGCCGGTAACGAGGAAGAGCGCACCATTCTATTGAGTGAACTCGATCCGGAGCCGATTGAAGAACTGGCAGATCTAAAAGGAAAGGGATACTTCTGGATTCAAGTAACCCTTGCCGATACGGGAGCCACCGTAAGTGGAGACCTCGTAGAAGAAAATGACGAAAACATTACACTTCAGGTGGGTGAAGAACCCCAAACAGTTTCCAAGTCGGATGTGAAGGTTCAGGCGACGCTGATTGACTTTGATGAGAATGTTATCGTCGGGGAATTGGTGTCGGAAAATGAGGACGAAATCACCTTAATAGTTGACGGTGAAGAGCAGACCACAGATAAATTCGATATCGACGAAGGACCGACCTACAGTCGTGCTTTTGGCAAACGACTGGCTGTAACCTCCCCGATGCCGAATAACTTTCCGCTATTGCTATCGGTTTCGGACATGAGCAATCTACTCGCCTTTCTAGCAAGCTTAACGGGTGCGACAGACGCAACAGTGGCTGAAGGAACAGAGGAAACCGCCGAGTAAGGAGCGTTAAACCGCCATGCAAAAATTATCCCTTTTCACAAAATGTCTAATCATATTTGTCGTGCTTTGGGTCTTTTTGAGATTCTTCATCGGTGGTGTGTGGTCTGTGCCGTTGCCTGCCAGCGTAATCTCAATGTATCTGGGGCTTATTCTATTGGCGATTTTGGTTCACGTATCCGTCGAAGATGACAGGTTTCGAGAATTTCTGCGTCCCGTCAAAGAAACTTTGGCTGATGATAGTAGAAGGACAAGGCGTACCGTCCTGTTCGTTCTTATTCCTTTGGTTATGCTCGGTTTTACCTTTTCTAAGGTGTCTACGAAAGCAGATCCACCGGCCGCATTGCGCACTGCCCATCCGGCTCCACCTGATGAATTGACCTATCGCGACAAGGTTATCGGTTCCACGCAAGAAGTGGAAAATCCCTTCCGGCATCTTGAAAAAGATGACAAGGAAGCATTCAAGGTCCATGTGGATAACGGACGTAGGGTTTATTATCAGAACTGCTTTTACTGCCACGGTGATGATCTTGATGGAGAAGGACATTTCGCCCACGGTTTCAACCCACCGCCTGCAAACTTTCAGGACCCTGGGATTATCCCCAACTTTCAAGAGTCTTTCTTCTTCTGGCGTATCAGTAAGGGGGGACCCGGTTTGCCGCCAGCTGCGACCCCGTGGGATTCTGCCATGCCGGTCTGGGAAGATCACCTGACAGAGGAGGAGATCTGGGACGTGATCCTCTTTCTATCTGAATACACGGGATACCGACCAAGGACATTTAGTGAAGCGGAGCATTAAGAGGTATGAGACAATCCCAAACCCCGAAAACTGATTGAGATACGGAATCTAGAGCAGAAGCAAAAAAAATGAAAAAGCGATTTTACAAAAATATATTCCTGATTTCAACCCCCGGGCTTATTCTACTGTTAGCAGTTTTTCCAATTATAGTTTTTGCCCAAGGTAAACAAGCTCCGGCAGCCTCCGAAGCAGGAAAAGCACTGTATGAAGATAAGTGCGCGCATTGTCACGGTATAGAAGGAGCGGGTGATGGATCTGCAGCAGAAAACCTGTTACCACGACCGAGAGATTTCACGCGAGGGCTCTACAAAATCCGTTCAACGGAAAGCGGTCAGCTGCCTACCGATCAAGATCTTTTCGACATCATATCAAACGGTATGCCGGGGTCCTCAATGCCAGCTTGGAGCAAAATTCTGACTGAGGATGAGCACTGGCAGCTCGTTGCCCATATCAAAACATTCCACGATGGATTTGAAGGGGTTTCACCCCGGTTAATTGATGTGTCGGGAAAAGTTCCCTATTCTGAAGAGAGCGTTGCAAAAGGGGAAGAATTTTACACCACTCTGGGATGTGCCGATTGCCATGGAGTAATTGGTAGGGGCGATGGCACGTCTGCACCGGATCTTACGGATGAATGGGGTTTTCGCACATGGCCCGCCAATCTATGGCAGCCATGGACTTTTCGGGGTGGTGCGACAACTGAGGATATCTTCAAGCGATTTATTGGCGGCATCGCTGGATCGCCGATGCCCTCGTTCATCTCAAGTTTCCGACTCGGGCTGACGGATGATGAATCGGCGCGTATGACTGAGTTAGAAGCCAAGATGGATGACCACGGCCTTTCAGAGGCGGAAGAGGAGGAATACGCAGCACTTGAAGAAAAGCTGTTTATGTTTGAAGATATCATGCTCAAGGTTGAAGAAGGTGAGGAACTCGCCCCTGACGAACACACTAAACTCGATACGGCCCTGAAGCCGATTTTTGAGAAAAGTTGGCACCTCGCAAACTATGTAAAATCCTTAGGACCCGAAGAGCAACCACAAGCGGCGGTTGGTGACAAAGTGCTACGCTCACAATATCGCGCCGGTGCGTTGCCGGGAATGAACGATGAAGCGTGGAATGAACTTCAAAACGCTAGTTATTTTCCGCTGGTCGGTCAAATTGTTATTGACCCTCGACAATTCAATCCCTCAATCGATGCTGTAACAGCCAAGTCGTTCTATAATGATAACGAAATCGCTTTTCTCTTCACATGGGATGATCGGACGAAAACCCTTCCCCAGGCAGATGATGAAACCGGGGAAACGGTTGAAGATGCCTTAGCAATTCAGTTTCCGGTGAAAATTTCCGAAGGTCCGACGGATCCGAAACCCTACTTTATTTGGGGCGGTCGTCGTCCCGTCTATCTCTGGAGTTGGAAGGTTGCCGAACCGTCAACGGTTACAGAGATGAATGCAAAAGGGATCGATAAAGCGACGGTCCAATCTACCCAAGGCCCAATACAGGCTGAAGGGGTTTACAAGGATGGACAATATCAACTATGGGTTAAAAGATCGCTCACTACCGAGGATAGAAATGACGTTCAGTTTACACCGGGCGTATTCATACCCATCGCTTTCTCTGCATGGGATGGCGCAAATGGCGATGTAAAAACAAAGCGAGCGGTTTCAACGTGGTACACATTCGTCCTCGATCCTGTGCCATCGAACAAACGCTTTGTCTATCCGCCACTAGTTGCGCTTATCTCTGTCGGTCTCCTTTTCGGTTTGAGAAGTAGTGTCCGGAGACGGGAAAATACATAAGAATTGGGTAACTGGACTTGGGGGAAGAAATCACCAAAACCTCGACAAAGCGGTCAAGTAAATGAACTACAAAGACATCATCACAGTGAACCCGACAAGAGCGGCGGTAAACCGTGTATCCGTGGGCGGAGAATCACGGTTTACGATGTACTTGACTATCTTGATTCGAGCATGTCTGGCGTATGCCGCTGACAGAGAAAACTTCTCTTATAGCAAGGAGGTTCAAATGGCTTGACTGTATTTGAAACAGTCAAACATAACTTCCTCTTACTTATAACCTATTTCAACAATAATTTCAAAAGGAGTTCAATCATGAAAACCAAAGTTGTTACAATCCTAACCCTGTTCATTGCATGTATTTATGTCACCAACGCCGCCGCTGCCGGTGGAGATGAAGCGGTTGAATCGCTCGTTTTCCCAGCTTCTTATAAAGCGATGAGTGTCTCTAATGGTGGTACTATCAGCGGGATGGTAAAATTTGATGGGGCCGCGCCTGAGATGAAAAAACTGGAAATCACCAAAGACGCACAAGTTTGTGCTAAGACCGACAAGTTCGATGAATCGATTGTTCTTGGCGAAGGAAATGGTTTGCAAAACACCATCGTTTATCTGATAGACATTTCATCAGGGGCAGATTTTCCAAGCGATCCAAAGATTAAATACGAAATCGATCAGAAAGGCTGCCACTTTAAGCCGCATGTGCGCCTTCTTCCGGTCGGAAAACGACTGACCATGATCAATCCCGACAGAATCAACCATAACGTTCATATCTTTAGCCAGGTGAATGCTGCCTTTAATAAATCGCAGCCGGGAACCAGACGGAAAATGAATGTTAAAGCGGTAAAGAAAGCCGAGGGACCCGTACCTGTTAAATGCGATGTGCACGGTTGGATGAAGGGTTGGATCGCGTATATTCCCCACCCGTATTTTGCGCTCAGCGATGAGAACGGAAAATATACGATTGAGAATGTTCCGCCGGGCACCTACAAGTTGGCTTATTGGCAAGAAGCCTGTGGCACAAATAAAGACCAGCCTGTTTCAGTAACTGTTGAAGCTGGGGGAATGGCTACACAGGACTTTACACTCACGCTCAAAGAGTAAATGCTGAAAAATCCCTTTTAGGTATGGATTGCCGAAGTTACAGTTGATTATCTTTAATGAACCTCTGAACTAACGAACCAATCGCGTGAGATACAAGGGACAGCTAAACGGTGAAACGGGATGCCTTAGGCGATGTCTATAAGCGATCGAAACGAAATACACTGAAAATCAAGGACTGTACGAGGAGGGTTTACGATCAAATCCTCTCCAATGAAAACGCTTCCGGTTGAAGTGGAGAACCTTTCTTACACTTACGGCACTCGACGCGCACTTGCAGGCGTAACCTTTCGCATCTCACAAGGGGAAGTCTTTGGGGTTCTTGGCCCAAATGGCAGCGGTAAAACCACACTTTTTAAGATACTCTCTACCCTGATTCCGGTTAGTCAGGCTGCGGTTAATATTCTTGGTCATGAACTTGGCATCGAATCGCAGCGCGTTAGGCAGTATCTGGGTGTGGTTTTTCAGCATCCAAGTTTAGATCTGAAACTCACGGTCACTGAAAATCTCCGCCATCACGGTCACCTTTACGGGCTACGGGGGAAGACGCTGAAGCACCGAATCCAAGAAGTGCTAGATCAATTTGAACTGACAGATCGCGCCCAAGAACGGGTAGAAACGCTCTCTGGTGGACTACAAAGACGTGCAGAGCTCGCAAAGGCAACCCTTCACAAGCCGAAGCTCCTGCTATTGGACGAACCGAGCACCGGACTCGATCCCGGGGCGCGTCGGAATTTTAGGGCATATTTGGCGGGCTTGCAAGGAACAACGGTTGTCCTAACAACCCACATTTTGGATGACACCGAAGCATGTGATCGTGTGGGAATTCTCAACGTGGGGAAATTGGTCGCTATCGGAACGCCGGACGAACTACAAGGTCGTGTCAGTGGAGATATTGTCATCGTTGATTCTCCCGCACCTGAACAACTCGCTCCGAAAATAAGCCAAAGGTTTGGCTATGCGGTAACTTCAATTGAGGGGTTGTTACGCATTGAATGCTACAACGGGCATGAATTTGTTCGAGATGTTGTCGCAGCCTTCCCGACGGAAATTCGATCCGTGCGCTTTGGAAAACCAACGTTGGAAGATGTTTTCATCAAACTCACGGGACAGCACTTCGAGGAAAACGGTGCCGATCAAAATCCGTAAGTTGTTTTTGCTGAAAGATGTGCCTTGTCCTATACCATTAAACTTTGTTCGTTAGGCTTACAAAATATAGCCATATCCACGTAGGAGGACGTGCATGGAACGCTATAGAAATGTGGGTGGAAATTCCGGAGTCGAGGCTTATGAAAGTGGACCAGATTTCATCAGAGTCCAGTTTTCTAGTGGATCGGTTTACCTGTACACCTATGAAAGCACAGGCTCTGAAAACATTGAAAAAATGAAGGAATTAGCTAGCAAGGGCGAGGGGTTAAACTCATTCATCAATAGAGCTGTTCGCCACCACTATGCTCGGAGGGAGCGTTAGTTTACTATTACAACAACCGAACTCCCATGAAAATGTTGAATATTCCACATCCATTTCCATATCAGGGGAGTAAGCGAGGGATTGCTCAATATATTCTTCTGCATTTCCCAAGTTCTGTGCGTTGTCTGATAGAACCGTTCTGTGGCTCTGGCGCGGTTTCCATTGCTGCTGGTGCACATCGACTCACAAAACAATTTTGGCTTAATGACTTAAATCAACCCTTGATGGAACTGTGGACAGAAATATTGGAGAGGCCTAACGAGTTGGCAGGAGGTTATGAAAAACTTTGGAATGAACAACATCCAAATAAAAAAGAATTCTTCTTCCAAATACGTGACGAATTCAACGCAACGCCTCAACCGCATCACCTGCTCTATCTTTTGGCACGGATTGTAAAAGGTTCCGTAAGATATAGTGCTGAAGGTAAATTTAATCAGAGTGCTGATAATCGGCGTTGGGGTATGCGGCCCAAAACTATGCGGCAACAAATTCTTGGTGTCTCTACCCTGCTCGCTGGAAAGACAACACTTTCGGCAGTTGATTTTCGTATGGTTGTGGTGAAAGCCGACAAAGACGATTTAGTTTATATGGATCCGCCTTACCAAGGCATATCCTTTACGAGAGACCATAGGTACTACAATGGGCTTGCCTATGATGAATTTGTAGACACCCTTCAAATAATGAATGAGAAAGATGTTTCATATATTATTAGCTATGACGGACAAACCGGCGGAAAAACTCACGGGAAGTTACTTCCTCATAGACTCTCTCTAAAACACCTGAACATACATGCTGGTAGATCAAGCCAAGCTACCCTCTTAGGCTACAACCATGAAACTGTTGAATCGCTATATCTGTCTCCTGCGTTGGTGGAGCGTTTGAATGGCGAAGAGCGTGGTCTCGAAAAAAAACCACAAATTCAGCTAGAGTTTGCCTGTGTATGACTAGCCCAAAATTTCCTCCAGAATTTCTAGAGTTACTAAAGAGGGTTAAAGCGAAAAGACCCCGAACGGTAATTGACCACATTCTTAAATACGGTCAAATTACAACGGAAGAACTGAGAAAGATATACGGTTATAACCATCCGCCACGAGCAATAAGAGATGTTCGTGAGCACGGTATTCCAGTGGAGACCTTTCGTGTAACTGGATCGGATGGGAGGAAGATCGCCGCATATAAGTTCGGTGATCCTTCAGAAGTACGAACAACTCAGTTGTATGGTAGAACAGCATTCTCCTCCGAACTAAAGGGGGCACTAATTAAAAAGTATGGTGCCCGTTGCAACATATATCTTGAGTCGTTTCCAGAACGGGAATTACAGATCGATCACAGAGTTCCATTCGAGATTGCTGGTGAGAGTGATGACCTTGATGATATAAATGGATATATGCTCCTCTGCGCCTCTGCAAATAGAGCAAAATCATGGAGCTGCGAAAATTGTGAAAATTGGCAGAAAAAAGAGATTCGTATTTGCGAGTCATGCTATTGGGCATACCCAGAATCATACAGTCATATTGCGATGCGAGATATTCGGAGATTAGATATCCTGTGGGTTGATGAAGATATTGCCGAGTATGATAGGCTACGAGGAGAAGCAGCAAAGGCTCAGGAAGAAGTTCCCCAGTATGTTAAGAATGTACTACGCAATCATTTTAAGCGTAAAAGTAGCTAGCAATTTGCTTCATCATCTACAACTCACTCGACTAAACTGTGTCAATAGCAAGATTCTTACTCCCTGTGGCGACGATCTGGTGGCGTGAAATCATCCGGTTTCTGCGCCAACGGAGCCGTCTGGTGAGCGCGATTTTGCAACCCCTGATTTTTTGGCTACTTTTGGGAGGTGGGCTAAACGCCTCATTTAGTCCACCCGGCGTTCCTGAAGGAACGAGCTACATTGAATATTTCTACCCCGGTATCATCACGCTTGCGCTGCTGTTTACAGCAATTTTCGCAACAATCTCGATTGTCCAAGACCGTCGAGAAGGTTTTCTTCAAGGTGTGCTTGTTGCCCCGGTCTCAAGATGGGTTATCGTGCTGGGACAAGCACTTGGCGGTACGACGTTAGCCCTCTTTCAGGGTGCCCTTTTTCTGTTTCTCGCACCGATAGTTGGGGTGCCGTTGAGCCCCCTTTCCGTATTCTCAGCACTCGGTGTGATGTTGATCGTGTCCTTCGGTTTAACAAACCTAGGCTTAATGATTGCGTGGCGCATGGATTCAACGCAAGGCTTTCATGCAATTATGAATCTTATTCTCATCCCAATTTGGCTGCTCTCCGGTGCCTTCTTTCCCGTATCTGGCGTACCGAAATTGCTGGAATGGGCGATGAAATTGAATCCGCTTACCTATGGAGTTGCAGCCTTACGTCGTTGTCTATACTTCAACGCGCCCATAGTCGCTGAGGAGATTCCTCAACTCACGTTATCGATACTTGTTACCGGCGCGTTCTGTGTTATAACTTACTTTGGTGCTGCTCGAACGGCCTGCTGTCGTCCGAATGCAGCGTAAAAGAGATTGACTTACAAATTCAGCAGTCTAGAAAGGAGCTATTGAATGAAGTGGCTGAATTTTCCTGCGTGGCTTCCAGAGAATGTCTCAACTTTTGGGCAAGGGGTTGATAACCTCTTTATTCTAATCTACTGGATTACCTCAATTGTATTTTTGGCTGTTATGGCGGTACTCATCTTCTTCATCATTAAGTACCGTTTCCAAGAAGGCCGCAAAGCGGAGTACATTGAAGGTAGCACAACCCTTGAAATTATATGGACCGCTGCTACTACCGTCATTGTGTTCGGACTCGCAATGTTGAGCCTGCCACAATGGAACAAGATTAAATTCCCTTCTCAGTTTCCCGGTAATCCCGGTGCTGTCGTTCAAGTGAATGGGAAACAATTTAACTGGGATATGACATATCCGGGCCCTGATGGCGAATGGGGTACTGACGATGACCTGCAGCTTGAGAACCAACTGCATGTCCCCGTTAATGAGGTTGTGCATATCAGGCTCACGTCCGATGATGTTATTCATAGCTTCTTTGTCCCGCAACTTCGGCTCAAACAGGATGCCCTTCCCGGCAGGTTTATAAATATGTGGTTTGAGGCAACGAAACCGGGCCAGTATGAAATCCCCTGCGCTGAGCTCTGTGGTTTTGGACATTCCGGGATGCTCGGATACCTTACCGTCCACACAGAGGAAGATTATGCAGCGTGGATGAGTGAGCGGTGGTCAGAATGATGAAATTGACAGCGTTAAATGAGGCTGCCTAAAAATGTTACTATTCCCCATGACAAGCTGTTACGCTATTTGCTACTGCCTCATGAGGAAAACGATAAGTCTAAGTAGGAGAGACCATCGATGTGATCACGGTTTCTGCCTCGACAGTGAAGCCACTTATGGAGGCTGAAATTCTTCACGTGCGGCCTTTAGCCCCAAAACCTTTATCAAAGTCGGAGGCTATCGTCCCCGAAGCAAGGAGCGAAACAGTTAGATTAGGTAGACAAAATCTAGGGATGGCGTGAATTTCCAGTTCAATTTGTAAGATACAATTACCAATGAAAAGAAAGGAGTCAATGTAGAATGAATGATCACACACACGAATCTCATGATCATCATCATGAAGAGAGTTTTATTCGTAAATATATCTTTTCACTCGATCATAAAATGATTGGCAAGCAGTTCCTGATCTTTGGTCTGATTATGTTTATGGTTGGGGGTGGGCTTGCGCTGCTTTTCCGTTGGCAACTTGCCTGGCCCGATAGACCGCTTCCAATCATTGGGTTTTCCAAAACATATCAGGAAACCGGTGAAGTCGCAACCGATGCAGACCGAAAGTGGGAGGAACGGTTCGATGACGACAAAGAAACGTGGTTAGAGACCAACATGCCCGGGGGCGTGATAGACCCGGCATTTTATAATTCGCTGTTTACGATGCACGCCACCATCATGGTTTTCTTCGTTGTTGTGCCGCTGCTTGTTGGAGCGTTTGGTAATTTCCTCATCCCGCTGATGATCGGGACCAGGGATATGGCTTTCCCGGTCCTGAATATGCTCTCCTTCTGGAGCAATATGCTGGGCGGTCTTATCATGATGGCTGGGTTCTTTGTCCCCGGCGGGCACGCTGCTGCGGGTTGGACTGGATACGCGCCCCTCTCTTCAGTCGCTGAATATAGCGGCGTAGATTGGGGACAGAATCTCTGGTGTATCAGCCTCATCGTCATGGGTATCTCCTCGCTAATGGGGTCTATCAACTATATTACCACAATTATCAACATGCGAGCACCGGGGATGACCTACTTCCGTCTTCCGCTTGTGATTTGGTCGCTCTTTATCGTGGCAATTCTGCTGCTGCTTGCATTTCCTGTCGTTGCTTCTGCGCTCGCACTAATTCTCTTTGACCGGATGGCGGGAACGTCCTTCTTTATTGCGGCAGGCGGTGGTGAACCGTTGCTATGGCAACACCTCTTCTGGTTCTTTGCACATCCAGAGGTTTATATCCTCATTTTGCCCGGCATGGGTATGGCATCAGAAATGCTTCCTGTCTTTGCTAGAAAGCCCGTCTTCGGGTATAAATCAATGGTCTTTGCCATGATAGCGATCGCCTTTCTAAGTTGGATTGTGTGGGGACACCACATGTTCCAGAGCGGGATGAACCCCGCATTGGGGGCGAGCTTTATGACCACCACTATGTTAATCGCTGTTCCTTCGGCAATCAAAACCTTTAACTGGCTCGGCACCCTCCACCGTGCATCAATTCGATTTACAGTGCCGATGTTAAACACGCTGGCTTTTGTCTCAATGTTCGTCATCGGCGGTCTTAGCGGCATCTATATGGCAAACTCGCCGGTAGATATCTTTATCCACGATACATACTACATCGTGGCACATATCCATTATGTTGTCTTCGGTGGGAGCGTTTTTGCTATCTTTGGTGGTATCTTTTACTGGTTCCCCAAAATGTTTGGGCGACACATGAATGCGACCCTCGGCAAGATTCACTTCTGGATCACATTCCTCGCCTTTAACGGTGTCTTTTTCCCGATGCATATCATCGGTGTTGGGGGACACATGCGACGCATCGCTAACCCGATGCAGTATGAATACTTACAACCGCTGCAACCGATAAATGTGTTCATTACGATCTGTGCATTTATTTTGGGTGTGGCTCAGATTCTACTGCTAATCAACGTATTCTGGAGTATATTCCGCGGGAAGGTGGCTGAACAGAATCCGTGGCAAGCAAACACTTTGGAATGGCATGCCCCAACACCTGTCCCTCATGGCAACTTTGGAGCGATTCCGCAGGTATATCACGGTCCCTATGAGTACAGCGTTCCCGGTGCTGAAACAGATTGGACTCCACAGACACAACCAAACGGCGAATCGTTGCACGGTGAACCAATACCTGTCGGAGCCAGTGCAGACTAAGAAACCTATTGAGTTCATTAGTTCATTGCGTCCTGTTGATTAGGAACTTAAAAGCTCGTAACGACTTATTGTGAAACACAATCAATCTTGGAGGTTATCATGAGCTGTCTCCAAAGGCACAAGGAACGCTGAGTCTTTTAACACTAAACGACTAAAACGTGGGAAGGATTAAACTGATTCAATGTATCGTCCATGGCTTCATAGACTTGCTTTATTCACCGCTGTGGCGACTTTCATCCTGATCTGCATGGGCGGGCTTGTAACCAGCACGGATTCGGGACTCGCTGTTCCCGATTGGCCCACGACCTTTGGATACAATATGTTTCTCTATCCGCTCTCGAAAACGGTCAGCGGCTTCCTATTTAGTGTTGATCCAAATCTCCAAGCCGATCTGGATAACAGTAACCTCTCCGCGGGTCTACGGATGGCACTGAAAAAAAACGGGGTTTTGGCATCAGAAAATGTTATAATTTCAACCGAACAGCGAGGCAGTAGATGGAAAATCACGGATAAAGCAAATGAACGCACCTATACACTGATTAAATCAGTCGAACGGCTTGATGTATACGTTCACGGCGTGCTGTACGAACATAGTCATCGGCTGATTGGTTCTATTGTTGGTTTTCTGACGATTGCATTGATGGTCTCAATCTGGGCGAGGGATACTCGGAAATGGATGAAATGGCTTGGCGTTATCGCACTCGTTGCAGTCATCGCTCAAGGGGTGATGGGTGGTCTCCGTGTTACCAATCTCAGTAGGGTTCTCGCCATCATACACGCCTGTTTTGCTCAAGCGTTTTTTGCGCTAATAGCAAGTCTTGCGTTGTTTACTTCGCGCAGCTGGTTGCAAACACCAGTGAAAATTGAGACTACTGATGCTGCGCGCCTAAGAAATTTGAGTCTCATCACGTTGGGTCTTATCTATATCCAATTTATTTTCGGTGCTGTGTTGAGGCATACAGGGAATCAACTGGCTGCCCATCTACTTTTTGCGGGTCTAGTCACAATTCACATATTTTTACTTTTGAGGCGGATTTTGAAGAATTATCCGGCAAATTCACCCCTTGTTCAACTGACTTGGCTATTAAGTGGTCTGCTTGCCGTACAATTAACTTTGGGCTTCGGGGCATACCTCGCGGAGTTCACCGCTTTTGGCATAGGTGTGGCTCCTGTTGTCGGTGTCATAATTACAACTGCCCACGTTGCGATTGGTGCTTTAATGCTGGTCGTTTCCGTTATACTAACCTTGAACGTTTTTCGCTTCACTAGTAGATCAGAACTTTTTGCAAGCCGAGGGCTCGTTTCCGATGAGGTGTCCGCATGATATCAACAACAGAAACGCTAGGCAACGACCTATCCCAAATGAGCCGCCGGGTATCAGCTTTTGTTGAACTGACAAAACCACGGCTCGTTTCGATGATACTGATTACAACTTCAGCCGGCTTTTATATTGCCTCCTCGCAACCGCTTAATTGGCTGCAACTGATTCATACCATCATCGGCACCGGGTTATCAGCGGCAGGAGTCTTAGCTCTAAATCAGTACCTTGAACGTGATTTAGATGCTCAAATGGTCAGAACGTGCCACCGCCCGCTGCCGGATCAGCGTCTTCAACCGACGACAGCCCTTGTTTTTGGAGTTTTATTGACCGTTAGTGGTTTGCTCTATATGGCATTTTCCGTAAATGCGTTAAGCGCATTGGTCATCTCAGCTATCGTCGTGACGTATCTGTTTGTCTATACTCCACTGAAGCAGAAGACATCGCTCTGTACTGTTGCAGGTGCATTTCCGGGCGCATTGCCACCTGTTATCGGTTGGGTTGCAGCGCGAGGAACGCTCAATATCGAGGCGTGGGTGCTTTTTGCAATTCTGTTCCTTTGGCAGCTACCACACTCACTGTCAATCGCGTTTATCTATCGCGACGAATACGCACAGGCTGGATTCCGGTTGCTACCTGTTATTCATCCTGATGGCAAAAGTACGAACAGACAGATTGTCATCAACTGTCTTGGGCTTCTCGTTGTAGCACTGCTGCCTACGCTAATAGGCATTGCTGGTATCGTTTATTTTTTCGCCGCGCTTGCGTTGAGCATCGCCTTTCTTGGGTTTGGCATCAACCTATCAATTTCTCGATCGACCGTAGCAGCAAAACGGTTGCTGTATGCCTCATTGATATACTTGCCACTCGTGTTTCTGGTAATGGCACTCGATAGGTTGGCATAATGGGATGGGGGCATTAAATTTAGATGAATAATCACGAAAAACGGAGTCAAAACCGACGTATCGGGTGGTTCTTATTCGCGATATTTATCGTTCTATTTATTTTTGCAACGATTCTCGCGATCGTCAAAAACTAACGTTCCGGTTAAAAATTTGTGCAACAAAGTCCGACTGCATCAATGAACCAATGATTTTCACATTTCACGCATTATCTTCTACTTCCGATGAATGAACTAGAACACACATCATACGAACAGGCTGAAGGAGAAAGCCGACCAATCAGCAATGCACGTTTAGCCGTCCTGGTGCTCTTAGGTGCTGAAATCATGTTTTTCGCGGGACTGATTGGGACATTCCTTGTGTTCCGTTTGGGAAGTGTTACCTGGCCCCCGCCCTCGCAAGCTGATGTTCGCCTGCCCATTGGCGTGACTGGACTCAATACAATCGTCCTGCTCTTGAGCGGCTATACAATGTTTCAAGGGTTGAGAGCCATTCGGCAAGGCCGTCAGAAAGAGCTCAGAAACTGGCTTTTCGCGACGGGGCTCCTTGGCATAACTTTCCTTGTTGTGCAAGGTTCGGAATGGATCCGTTTGGTGCATCACGGATTTACGCTTTCGTCGGGAGTATACGGCTCAGTTTTCTATGTCCTCATCGGTTGTCATGCTTTGCATGTTCTGGTAGCAGTCCTTTGGCTATTAGTCGTTTTCGCCGGGGCGATAGCCGGTCGGTTTTCGATGAATCGCTATGTTAGTGTCGAGGTTTGTGCAATTTACTGGGCGTTTGTTGTTGTGTTGTGGCCCCTTCTTTATATCCTTGTGTACTTAATCTAAAATGAGGTTTAACGGTGAGCTGGGTCTCCCCAGCTCCTTGGAGATTCAGAAATGACAGCTATATCAGAAAAAAGTTCTTGACTCGACAAATAAACAGATCTAGAAAGTTAATGCCGTATCTGCACAAATCGTTATCTTCATTTCGCGAATAAGGAGGATTTCTTATGATTCGTCGATATTTTTCATTACTAGTAGGGATTTTGGCCCTTGCACTGCTGATACCAACAGTTGTGGAGGCATGTCCCTCATGTAAAACAATTGATGACCCAATTGTTCAGGGCTTCAAGTGGAGTATTCTATTCCTTATGGCGATGCCCTATATTGTTTCCGGTCTAATTGGCGGTAGCGTGTTCTATGTATACTACTGCACACATCGGGCCGGTAATCGTAAACCACCTTCAAATGTGAAAGGAGTGTGAAAATTGGAAGAAACTACAACACTCGATCATTCCGCAGATGCCTACGAACCCTCCCTCACGCCCGACAGTCTAGGAAAGTTGGGGATGTGGCTCTTTCTTATTAGCGATGCGATGTCGTTTGGTGCGTTGCTCGCCGCTTATGGTGCCGTACGCGCCGGTGCAGCGGAGTGGATACCTCCAACCGAAGTGCTCGGCATCAACCTCACAGCGGGTATGACCTTTTTGTTAATCTGTAGCAGTGTCACGATGGTCAAAGCCCTCGAAGCTATCCAGAACGGTAACCAATCGAGAATGTGCACCTACCTCGGCTTGACCATTCTGGGTGGAATAATTTTCTTGGGATTACAAGCGTATGAATGGACAGCACTGATCAAGCACGGTCTCACCCTCACCACAATACCCCATCAAGGGTTGTCCGGTGCTGAAATTTCCGGCTCGGTGCTTTTTGGTCCAACCTTCTACACGATTACGGGTTTCCATGGTGCCCACGTCACCGGCGGGGTCATCTACCTCATCGTTATCTTGATCCGGGGATTGCGGGGTACTTACACAGCAGCATACAACCACAAAGTCGAGATTTTGGGATTGTATTGGCATTTCGTTGACCTGATCTGGATCATGGTCTTTACTTTTATCTATCTACTGTAATCACCGAATGGAGAATCAAGATGGAACACGCTCATAAAGAACACCCGAAATACATGAGAATATTTTGGATCCTGTCCGGGCTCACACTCGCTGAAGTCGGCGTCGTTTACTTGCCTTTTCCAACGGTTGTAACGGCCCTCCTGCTGATTGGTATGGCCTGTTCTAAGGCGGCTTATGTCGCGCTCTATTTCATGCACCTGAAATTTGAGCAGAAAACCTTGACAGCCATTGCGCTGACACCGTTTATTATCTGTATTTTTCTTGTATTTATGCTGCTTCCAGATCTGATGGCAGGTGCTCGCCATGAGGGAGCTAAGGCGGAGTCTCACGCCGTTGATACATCTCACTAAGTAAAACGTGATGCGTGAAATGTGAGAAACTTTTACGTTGCGCGTCTTAGGTTTTACGCTTCATGTCTATGGAAGCCAAAGTCAAATCTTCAGAACAGGGCACCAGACCCAGCGAGCGTATGCTGCGCGGACTTCTCTGGAGTGTGTTAGCCCTCGTAATCGTTGGCATCTTGGGGGCCAATCTCCGATCATTTGTTCATCAAAAGTCCGGCACAACCTCCGAGGCGGCCAGTCCATTGTCAGGGCTCACAGTTCATCAGCAACTGCAAGACTTTTCCCTAACCGATCAGCGTGGTTATTCTCTTACGTTGGCAGATCTCCGGGACAAAATTTGGGTTGCAGATTTCATCTTCACGAGCTGCGTAACCATCTGTCCGCCGATGACAAATGAGATGTCGAAACTTCAGGAGGAATTTCCAATAGAGGGTGTATACTTTGTCTCATTCTCCGTTGATCCGGAACGGGATACCCCTGAGGTGCTCTCTCGCTATGCCGATCGCTATGGTGCCGATCATAATAGCTGGTCTTTTTTAACCGGTGAGAAAGAGGCAATTTATCAACTGGCGTACGAGGGTTTTAACTTGGCGGCAGGACATCAAGGGAATGAGATCCTTCACAGCACACGGTTTGTTCTTGTTGATAGGGCAGGACAAGTCCGTGGCTACTACGATAGTCGGAGCAAAGCCCATCTCCAACAACTTCGCCAAGATATACAGACCCTTCTCAGGTAAAATCCATTACAGTTTCCAGATTGGACCTGTTACCTACTTAACGCTAGATCACAACGCGTTCCTAAGTAAAAAAAGGATACAGGAAAGGTTTGTCAACTGCCCAATCCTAAAGGGTAGAGTTTGAGTGCTGTACCCTTAACTGGTATCTTTACGGGCTTATCGGTCTTGGCTCGTAGCCCCGATAAGATCGGGATTCAAAGCAACTTTACACGCGTGCTACCGAGGCGAAAACAAGCATTTTCCTAAGTCGTCGAGCTACGATCGATACTATAAAACTCTTGTAAATACAAGGCTAAAGCGGTGTTTCCTCCCAAGTCTAAAGACTTGGGTTTCCACACTAAAGGGGTGTTTTGATGATTGAATACGATGTGCTCGTTATTGGCGGTGGTTTGGCGGGGATGAGTGCCGCCCTGCACGCGGGAGAGGCCGGTGCGAGCGTGGCAATGATGTCAAAGGTTTACCCAACGCGTTCCCACTCGGCGGCCGCACAAGGCGGCATTAACGCAGCACTAGGCATTCAAGATTCGTGGGAGGTTCACGCGTATGAGACCGTCAAAGGCAGCGACTTCTTAGGCGACCAGGATGCCATTGAAGTCCTGTGCCATGAGGGTATTCAGGATGTCTTTGCTCTTGAACATTGGGGTGTCATCTTTGACCGCAACGAAGAGGGGAATATCCACATGCGCGGCTTTGGCGGAACCGACAAGAGCCGCACGTGCCATGTCGGTGATATGACTGGACAGACCATTTTGCATGTCATGTACGAGCGACTGCTCAACATGAACGTCAAGTCCTACGATGAATGGTTCGTAACAACCCTGCTCATGGAGGAGGGTGCATGCTCTGGGGCGGTGGCGATGGAGATAACGAGCGGCAAGCTGGAAGTTTTTAAGGCGAAGGCGGTCATTATCTGCACCGGCGGTTGTGGACGGGTCTACGAACCAAGCACCAATGGGCTTATCGTGACGGGTGATGGGCTTTCTTTAGCCTACCGTGTTGGTGCCCTGCTCATGGATATGGAGATGGTGCAATATCATCCGACTACACTCCCTGCCAACGGCTTTCTCATCACGGAAGGGGCGCGCGGCGAAGGCGCGTACCTGCTGAACTCCAAGGGCGATCGGTTTATGCAGGAGGAACGCTATGGCGCAACAACATTGGAGGAAAAAGCCTCGCGCGATGTTGTTTCCCGCGCTGAAACGATTGAAATCCAGGAAGGACGTGGGATTGATGGCTGTGTCCTGCTCGATTGTCGACACATCAAAGACCGTATTTTAGAGGCTTTTCATCAGATTTCCGAACTCGCAATCGATTATGCTGGTGTGGACATTACGCAGCAGCCCTTGCCAATCCGACCGGGGATGCATTATATGATGGGTGGCATTAAGACGGATGTTGACGGGCGCTGCTATCGACATAACGGGGACGGTTCAGAACCATTGCCTGGCTTGTACTCGGCTGGTGAGGCTGCCTGTGTTTCGGCACATGGGGCAAATCGACTCGGAGGCAATAGCCTGCTGGACTGTGTTACATTTGGTCGCAGGGCGGGAGCACATGCAGCGGAATATGCCAGAAGCATTAACTCCGCCAATATCTCCGAGACGGTCATAGGGGTGGAGGAGCAGAAAATTGGAGACCTTTTTGCCCGATCGACGAACGAGCGTGCCCCCGCCCTGCGGCTGGAAATGGGCGAGATCATGCACACCTTCACTGGTGTGTTTCGCGAGGAGGCCGGTTTGCTTGAGGCACAACGCAGAATCCACGCTGTCCGTGAACGTTATCCTGATGTCTCTGTTCACGACAAAGGTAGAGTCTTCAATACCGATTTGCTAGCTGTCTTAGAGTTGGACTTCATGTTCGATTGTGCTGAAACGATTATCGCTAGTGCCCTTGCACGCAAGGAGAGCCGTGGGGCCCATACCCGCACCGACTATCCTGAACGGGACGACGAGAACTGGCTCAAGCATGTAGCTGTCTACCATACCCCCGACGGGCCTGCGGTTACCTACCTGCCGGTGACGATTACAAAATGGCAACCGGAAGCGCGGAAGTACTGAGATGTGGTATGTAGAGCCTAGGAAACCAATGGTGCTAGTTTGCAACTGTTGAGATCCATAATGAAACGTGATGCGTGAAACGTGAAGACCGGAAAACGGGCTAGAGGGAAAACAGGAAGACAGAAAAAAGTGGGAGCGAGGAGGTGTGGAATCGAGTCAAAACATTCACCCCCTTACTCCCTCACACACCCGATCCCTCGTTCTCTCGTTTCTGGTTGTCTCGTCATGGCGCAATGAACTAGAACCAATCAACTCTTGAACGATATGGAAACGACCATCTCACCCACTCGCACCAAAGGTTAGGCAGTGGGAATTTAAACGTTTAGACGCATTACTCATCACGCAAGGAGATAAGGAATGATACAAGCCAATTTGAAAGTGTACCGTTACGACCCGCAGACAACCCAGGAACCGCATTATGATACCTATGAAGTAAAGGAGTTGCCTGATTTTGCAACCGTGCTGGACGCGCTCATCAAAGTCCGCGAAGATATCGATGGCACATTAGCGATGCGTTGTTCATGTCGCAGTGCGGTTTGCGGCTCATGTGCGTTTCGGGTCAATGGACACGCGAAGTTGGGATGCAAGACTAAAGTCTCAACGCTTGCACCTAACGGTGAGGAGATTTGCGTTGAGCCGATGGGCAACATGGAGGTGATTAAAGACCTTGTCACTGAAATGGAGGTATTCTGGGATAAATTGAAACAGGTGAAGCCGTGGATTGAGGCGGTGGGAGAACCGCCAGAACGTGAGTATCAAGTCCCCCACACCAAGATGGTCGAACTGCAACAACCGATGAACTGCATCATGTGCGGCGCATGCGTGAGCGATTGCACGGTGCTAGAGGAGGATTCAAAATTCTTAGCCCCGGCAGCACTGGCGAAGGCATACCGCGTGGTTGGCGATCCGCGCCACGGCAAAGCCAAAGAGTGGTTGACAGACTTGAGTGAAGAGGGCGGTATCTGGGATTGCACACGGTGTCTAGAATGCGTGGAGGTCTGCCCGAAGGATGTTGCGCCAATGGACCAAATTATCAAGCTGCGTGAGCAAGCAATTGAGGCAGGGTTGACCGACAACATAGGCGCGAAACATGTGCTTCACTTCACCGAAAGCGTGGCGCATACCGGCGTGCTCGATGAGCGTACACTGCCAATCAAGGCGGCGGGTTGGGGGTGGGCTGTTAAGAACGCGGGTATCGCGATCAAGGCAACCCTAAAAGGGAAAATCAAACCCCTATTGCCCGGCTCACACCCATCCGTGACGGAGGTCCAGGATATCCGGCGCATTCATAAGCAGTTGGAAAAGGAAAAAAGGAAGTAGGGGGCTCGAGGAAGTTCACGATTTACATATCACACACTGCATTTCACGTTCCAATCACAATTGATACGGGAGGATGTAATGAGAATTGCCTACTTCCCTGGCTGTGTCGCCAAGGGAAACTGTCCAGAACTGAACCAATCCACCAAAAAGATTGCGCCCTTACTCGGTATTGAGTTGGTCGAGTTGACCGGTGCCCCTTGCACCGGGGCGGGCGTGCTTCAAGCGCAGAATCCAGTCCTTGCCGACACATACAACGCCAAGACTCTGGCACTCGCGGAGGAACTAGACCTACCGTTGATGACAATCTGTTCGACTTGCATCGGCTGTCTGCGCAAGAGCAATAAGAAACTGTCCGAGGACGAGGGCTACCGGGCAGAGGTCAACGCGGTGCTCAAGTCAGGTGGACACGAGTATCATGGGGGTGTAGATGTCACCCACATTCTCTATGTCCTCATCAAAGAACTTGGTTTGGACAATCTACGCGGCATGGTCAAAAAGCCGTTGACCGACTTGCGGATCGCGCCGTTTTACGGCTGCTACATCCTGCGCCCTGCCAGCATCATGGGAATTGACGACCCTGACAATCCTACTTCGATGGAACGCGTGATTGAAGCGTTGGGTGGCACCCCAGTAGATTACTACGGTAAAACACGTTGTTGCGGTTTTCCCATCGGGCTCGAGAACGAAGAAGCGTCATTCAAAATGGCCGGGAAGCATATTGGCGAGGCAAAGGACAAGGGAGCGGATTGTATGGTAACACCTTGCCCACTCTGCCACATGAACCTTGACCTCCAGCAGCCCGGTGTCAGTCGGGTGGTCGGACGCCAACTGGATATGCCGGTGCTCCACCTGCCACAGATGGTCGGTTTGGCACTTGGCCTGCCACTAAAAGAGTTGGGCTTCGGCAAACACATCATATCAGCCCAAAGCGTGCTAGCAAAGTTGGGGGCATAAGCGGGTGTTGTAAGAACCTTCGCAAGATTGTCAAGCCGACTTGCAACGAAATTGGGCTTGAAATAGTCGTATTTTTCACCAGATTCACTCCCCAAATGAACCCCTCACGAAGTCTACTTCGCACAATCTAACGCGAAGGGTTCGTTAGCCTTCTCACACCCTTGAATCAACGGATTGTCGACAATCGTGTAGGATTATATCACCAAAAGTTACTTGGAGGGGCAAATGCAAACAAGAATTGAAACAGACAGCATGGGACAGATTGAAGTTCCGACAAATCGGTATTGGGGAGCACAGACCCAGCGTTCATTACAAAATTTCAAGATTGGCGGGGAACGTTTTCCGCGTGAGATGATCTGGGCACTCGGTACTGTCAAACAATCTGTCGCTGAAGTGAACGCAGAGTTGGGAACACTAGACGCGGATTCAGCTGAAATTATCATCAAAGCCGCGCAGGAAGTGATTGATGGCGATCTGGATGATCACTTTCCGTTGGTGGTTTGGCAGACCGGCAGCGGCACCCAGACCAACATGAACGCCAACGAAGTGATCTCAAACCGTGCTATTGAGATGCTTGGCGGTGTCCTCGGCAGCAAAGAGCCCATCCATCCCAACGACCACGTCAACAAATCTCAATCTACCAATGATGCCTTTCCAACAGCTATTCATGTTGCTGTAGTTGACCGTATTCACAATCACCTGATTCCTTCGGTGACTGCCCTACGCGATGCACTCTCAGCGAAAGCCGAAGCCTTTAAGGATATTGTCAAAACCGGGCGCACCCATCTGCAAGATGCCACCCCACTGACGTTAGGACAGGCGTTTTCTGGATATGTTACCCAGCTGAATAACGCGCTCCGCGCGATCGATCACACGCTACCACACCTGTATGAACTACCAGTTGGCGGAACAGCGGTCGGCACCGGGTTAAACACCCATCCGGACTATGCAACAAAAGCCGCCACTGCAATCTCGAAACGCACCGGATTTCCCTTCGTGACTGCGCCCAACAAATTTGAAGCACTCGGTGCTAGAGACGCTATCGTCGAGGCGAGCGGTGCCATCAAAACATTGGCATGTGCGCTGAACAAAATCGCAAACGACCTTCGCTGGCTAGGCAGTGGTCCCCGCTGCGGCATTGGTGAGCTCCTGTTACCAGAAAACGAGCCGGGGAGTTCAATTATGCCGGGTAAAGTGAATCCGACACAATGCGAAGCCATGACAATGGTTTGCGCCCAAGTTATCGGCAGTGACACAACGGTTGCTATTGCAGGCGCGTCAGGCAATTTTGAGTTGAATGTGTTTATGCCCGTCATCGCTTTTAACGCACTCCAATCCATCCGCCTACTTGCGGATGCCTGTGATTCGTTCAATGAAAACTGTGTCGTCGGTATCGAGCCAAATCGGGAGAAAATCCAAGAATACCTGAACGATTCACTGATGCTTGTCACCGCACTTAACCCCTACATCGGCTATGACAAGGCAGCACTGGTCGCCAAAACTGCCCATCAGGAGGGCAAAACGCTACGGCAGATTGTGGTCGAACTTAATCTGTTGAGCGAGGAAGAGTTCGATCGGGTTGTTGTTCCCAGCCAGATGATTGGACCGAAGTAAAAAGGTGAAAATTGGCACAGACCAGAGCTATCATATTTGGAACGCAGATTTAAAAGAGGTTCATATAAAAAGAGAGTGTAAACCGCGAATAGAAACCGAGTTTTTTCTTGAGAGGTCGGTTTCTATTGCACGGTTTTTTAATATGAGCTTAAAAAGATATAATTCGTTAATGGAAAATTGACACTGGAGGGAGAAGGATGTTTAAGAAAATCTATGTACCTGTTGACAACTCGGACCATTCCGATGCGAGCGTCAATTTCGCTGTAGAGTTCGCCAAAAAATTTCGATCGCAACTCGTTGGCTCTCACGTTTATGCGGCGAAGATGCACGATGTGCGCTTCAAACAGATGGAGTATACACTCCCCGAAGAATACCAAGATGAAGCCGAACTTGAAAAACAGCGCCGCATTCATGACACACTGATTACGATGGGACTTCAGTTAATCTCCGATTCGTACTTGGAGGTCATGAAGAAGAAGTGTGCTGAAAATGACATTCCCTTTGAAGCCAAAATGCCTGAGGGTAAGCACTTCATCAAGTTGGCGGAGGACATTCAGGCGAGCGATTACGACCTCGTGATTATGGGTGCCCTCGGTATGGGGGCGGTTAAGGATAGCCTGCTCGGCGGTGTCGTTGAACGAGTTGTACGGCGTATTCAGACCGATGCCCTTGTGGTCCGAAATATAGAAGAGATACACGCACAGAATGGGCATATTCTGGTCGGAATTGATGGCAGCCCCGAATCCTTCGGCGGACTGAAGACAGCCATACGGATCGGAAAGGAATTTAATAGACCGGTTGAGGCAGTTGGTGTCTATGATCCGTATCTTCACTATGTGGTGTTTAATTCGGTTGTTAGTGTCCTAACCGAGCGAGCCTCCAAAACCTTCCGATTCAAAGAGCAGGAGCAGTTGCACGAGGAGGTCATCGACACTGGGCTTGCCAAAATCTATCAATCCCATCTGGAGATTGCCCGGACCATCGCCAAGGCAGACCACAACTACGATCTCAAAATCACCTTGCTGGACGGCAAAGCGTTTGAGAAGATCTTGCAATATGCCCGAAAGACCGAGCCATGGATGCTAGTGTTGGGTCGGATCGGTGTCCACAGCGATCCCGATATGGACATCGGCAGCAATACCGAAAACTTATTACGCCTTGCTCCGTGCAATGTGTTTCTGTCGAGCCAGAGGTACGTCCCAAAGGTTGATATCAGAGCGGAAGAGACGGTGGTTTGGACACAAGAAGCCTTAGATCGGATGGCGAAGGCACCGCCGCAGGTGCAGGGCATCGCACGCACTGCTGTCCACCGTTTCGCCATTGAACGTGGGCACTCTGTGATCACCGAGAGCGTCATTGAGCAGGCAATGGAGACCTTTATGCCAGGTCGTTCAGCAGAACGGATGACCAAGGTTGCCAAAGAGATTGCAACGCAAACGGTTTTGGACTCCAATGCGATTAAGACCTACATCTGTGGCGATTGTGGCTATGCTGCCCGCGACCAACAGCCTGTGAAATGCCCGGTTTGCGGCGTGAACAGTGACCGATTCCAGATGGTTGATAAAGACTCACTCCAGAGGGTTGCGGATCAGGAGGGCGGTGTCAGCGAGGAACAGACCTTCGATGGGGTACGCCTCCAATGGTCGGATCAGGCGAAAAAGGCGTTGCGCAATGTCCCAAGGGGGTATATGAGACGCAACGTCAAAGCGCGAATCGAAAAATCGGCACGTGTCCAGAAAATTGGTACAATCACCAACGAATTTGCGATGCAGATTATCAACGAGAGTATGGATCAGGCTTCCGCTGTCCGTGAAGACGCGCCTGAATTGAGAGCTGTCGCGCAGTCCCGCGAGTCCGCTGATACCTCCCACGGGGAAACATTTGAAAGTCCGCTTGAATGGACTCCAGATGCCCGTGCACGATTGAATCTCGTACCCGCTGGATTTATGCGAAACATCACGCAATCCCGTGTCGAGCAGCGAGCGCAGGAGGCAAACCTCACGACAATCAACCTAGATTTTGCAGCGCAGGTGATTGAAGAAGGACGGAGTCTGGACAATGAGGTGCTTGGGACATATTATCGGCAGGGCAAACATACAGCTGAAACAGAGAGCGATGAAGAGGGAACAACGCAAGCATAAAATCACGCCTTGAATATCAGTTTAGATCGGAGGTTGCCAATGTCCCCCAGAAATCCTTTGCATTTTGCGGAAGTCCTTGTGTGTCTCGACGGTTCAAGTTATTCTCAGGCGGCGGTCGAATATGCCACGCAAATTGCTCTTGAACATAACGCCTCGCTAACCGGCATCGGGGTAATAGATTTGCCGGGTATCCGGCGTTCAACCGGTCCTGCGCCGATTGGAGCGATGCACTACGATCGGCTTGCTGATCAACAACACTTCCAAGAGACGCGGGAGATAGTGGCTGAAGTCCTTAAAGACTTTGGGAAAACCTGTCAGGAGAAAAAGATTCGCTACTCCATCCATTCAGAGACAGGCAGTCCATTTCGGGAAATTATCGAAGAATCAAAATTTCACGATTTTATTATAATTGGGCAGAAAACCTTTTTTCGGTATAACCTCAAACACGAACCGGGTAATACCCTAGATCGAATTCTCCATAAGGGGTTGACCGCGGTCCTAGCAATACCCGATTCTGTTAGGCAGATTAAAAAAGTGCTCATCGCTTATGATAACAGCGTCCAAGTTACCAAATCGATTCAGATGTTTCTCCTGCTTCATATCTGGAATCAGTGCGACATCACCCTCCTGAATGTCAACAATAATGCAAGTCGTGGAATACAGTTGCTTGACAGGCTTGGCGATTACTTTGGTAGATATGGGGTAAAGTCGGAAAAGGTCCAAGTGAGAGGCAGGGTAGATGAAGCGATTCTGTCCTACATCCGAGAACATGATATCGATCTGCTCGTCATGGGGGCATACGGGAAACGAAGTGTGTCGGAGTTCGTCTTTGGGAGTGTGACCAAATCCTTGGTGGCGCAGGCGGGTATTCCCTTGTTTATTTATCATTAACCAAAACTTATGAAAACCTACAAAGACTTACCCGCTGATGGCGGCTCTAATATCGTTGAACAAGTAACCCAGCAAGCCAATCGCTTACAACAACGGCTTGCGTCAGTCCGCCACACCGTTGCGATTATGAGCGGAAAAGGTGGCGTGGGCAAGAGTTCCGTTACGGCAAACCTCGCTTCGGCACTTGGATTGCGCGGGCACAACGTCGGCGTAATTGATGCTGACATCAATGGTCCCTCGATCGCTAAAATGATGGGAGTGAGAGGGCAGCGAATTGATTATGGTGCCGATGGTGTTAAGCCCGCCCTCAGTCCACTTGGGGTCAAGGTGATGTCGATGGATCTGTTCCTCAAGGACGACGAAACTCCTGTCCTCTGGGAAGCTCAAACACAGAAGGATGCCTTTACTTGGCGGGGGACAATGGAAATGAGTGCCCTCCGCGAATTTCTCTCCGATACTGAATGGGGAACGCTTGACTATTTGCTGATAGATCTTCCACCCGGTGCAGACCGGTTGCCCAATCTCGTCGATCTCCTGCCGAATCTTGGCGGCACAGTTGTTGTCACAATCCCTTCTGAGGTGTCGCAGCTGGTTGTTAAGAAATCGCTGACGATGGCAAAGAAACTACTCAACGCCCCGGTGATCGGCATCGTCGAAAATATGGCCGCTTACGTCTGCGCTGGTTGTGGCAAAACTGAAGACCTGTTCCCGTCAGGCCACACGGAGGAGATGGCGCGTCAATTTGACATTTCTCTGCTCGGCAAGATACCTTTCGATCCGCGAATCTCTATTGCTGCAGATGAAGGTAATATGTTTGTTGATCAATACCGAGATACTCCCGCAGGACAAATATTTTTCGGCATCACAGATGAAATTCGGATGTTCTTTGAACGGAAAATGTAACGTATAAACGGAGTCAATCAATGAAATTCTTATGCCTTGAGTGTAACACAGCCATGCAATTTAAGGAAGTAGCGACACCGGATCAAGGTTCGTTGACCGCACTCTTCGAGTGCCCAGATTGCTTTGCTGAGTTCGCGATGCACATGAACCCGTGGGAAACTCAGATGCTGAAATCCCTCGATGTTCAGCTTGGTGGTAAAAGCGAAGCGGCGCAGCCGATGCAGATGGTGCGTTCCTTCCTAAATCAGCAGAACCCGGATAATCTGACCTCCGAGGTGCCGACAGTATCCACCGAGGGCGGTGGGAAATGCCCGTTCACATCAGTTGTGGCACAAGCATTTCAAGAGCCAGAGACCACCGGACCGGTATGGACACCGGAAGCATTAGCGCGTTTGGAGCGCGTGCCTAGTTTTGTTCGCGCAATGGCGAAAAACGGCATCGAAGAATTCGCCCGCGAAAATGGACACACTGAAATCACTACTGAGCTAATGGATACTGCCCGCGGTAACTTTGGGATGTAGGAATCTATCACAGTGAAAATGGAAGATGTTCCTCTCACACAAGCCTCAATAGATCTACCATGGTACCCAATTTCAGTGCCAGCCATATCAGCAAAGGTTGCCCAAAAAGATGGCAGGCGGAAACGCCCCAAACATGATGCACATCAATCCATGGACAATGTGCGGAAAATTGTGAATTCGTTTGGGGAGGAAATTGTGCGGGTCGATGGGGATATTCCTGTAGAGTTGCCTATTAATGATGGCGATAGATTTCTGTTTATTAGCTATGATCAGAGTCATCTCACTCACGGATTGCATAAGTATCCTGCTAAATTTTTCCCCGAATTACCACGTTGGTTAATCAAACGGTATTCTCAAGTAAACGATATGATACTTGATCCGTTTTCGGGGAGTGGGACGACAAATGTTGAGGCACTCTTACTGAACCGAAACTCTGTTGGTATTGATGTCGATCCATTTTCGCGCTTCATCTCAACAGTCAAGGGTACACCTTTAGCTGAAAAGGAACTCATCGAAGCTCAAGAATCTCTGTTTAATGCCGTAGAAGGCTACCGGGCCGCTCTGGTATCAGAATCGGATATACCGTCCTTCCCTTACAGGGATAATTGGTTCAACAGAGAAATAATTTTAGAATTGGCTTACCTAAAAAAGGTTATTGAGTCCCTTGATAAGAGTAAGCATGTTAAAGACTTCTTCAGAGTCTGTTTCTCCTCGATTCTCCGTTCTGTGTCCAATGCTGATGATAATTGCACGAGGACTGTAATTCGGAAGGTACTGAACAAACAGGTTAACCCCTCCGATGCTCTGAGAAAATTTGTGGAAACGGTGCTAGTCAAAGTTCCCAAGATGATAGAATTTTCTCAAAACGTGCCACAAGATATAACCGTAAACTTTCCAGAAAACATGGACGCACGGAATATTAAGTACGATGCAGGGGCTTTTGACTTAGTTCTTACTTCGCCACCGTATGCGAATGCAGTCGATTATCCGAGAACCCATCAATTAGAGCTCTATTGGTTGGGGTTTGCCGATGGCACTTTAACGCCCTTAAAGAAAAAGTATGTTGGAACCGAAAGTGTTTCATCACAGGATTATCGAACCCGCCATCAGATTGATGTAGAGGCGGCGGATAGCGTCATCAAGAAGATTTTTGAAAAGGATCCAAGACGGGCGTATATCGCTTTCAAATACTTAGACGATATGCAGAAAAATCTGTCTGAAGTCTATTCGGTGTTACGCGATGGAGGACGATACATTATTGTCGTAGGCAATAACCGAATACGTGGTCAGCTATTTGAAAGTTGGAAGTATCTGATGGTGCTGGCAGAAAATATCGGATTTGATATTGAACGCTATTTTGGATCGGAGATTATCAAACATTTCATTAAAGTGCCCAGAGAGGAACGAATCAACACAGACTGGATTCTGGTACTCAGAAAATGAGATTGAAACATGAAGAAAACTGAAGAGAGCGGTCGACAAGCATCAGTAGATGGCTTTGCTCATGAGCACATTGTTGTTGGACTTTTGATGAAAAGATATCAGAACGTTTCGTTAGTTGATTTGCCTCTATTAACGTATGATATAATCATTGTCCAAAAAGATGAAGCTGGAAGAGATGATATTATTCGTGCTCAAGTTAAGACTGCCACTAGGAGGGTTAACTTTACTGGAGGTTCCAGAGGCGGTGTAGATAGAGAGTATAAATCAGGAGTTAAGGAGTATATACAATCGACAGAGACCTCAGACGTGATAATTGGTGTTCATCCTATAAGCGACAACTCGTTTGAACTTTATTTTGTTCCAACTGTTCTCATTGAACGCCTGAATCAGAAAAGTATTTCCATTAATAAAATCAGCTATTTGAAGGAGAATCATCTTATTCTGAAGAATTGTAAAAATTCAGAGTTGATAATCCAGAAATGTGAAGAATACGGGATCCTCCAGAGGCGTGAACAATACATTTTCTAGTAGTATCCAAGTCTATTCATCTTCGTGGGAGATGCATTCTCCGTTTACAATCGCTCGCTAGTAGTCGAAAGAAAATTTGGAGCCAACACATAAAAACCGATGAACAAACTCAAATTAGGCATTCCCAAAGGGTCACTACAGGCATTCACCATTGATCTTTTCAAACAAGCAGGTTACACAATTACAATCAGCGGTAGGTCGTACTATCCACACATCGACGATAAGGGGATTGAGGTGATGCTGCTGCGCCCACAGGAGATGGCACTCTACGTAGAGCGCGGTGCCATTGATATCGGGTTAGCGGGACGAGATTGGGTCCGCGAATGCAAAGCGGATGTGCTGGAAATCGCGTCGCTGACCTACGGTAAGCAGACCACTCAGATAGCGCAATGGGTGCTGGCGGTCGCGGAAGATTCCCCCATCCAGTCGGTCGCAGATCTGGAAGGAAAAATCATTTTCACCGAATTGGTTGAAGCGACCAAATCATACCTCACGGATAATGGTGTCAATGCGACCGTCAAATTTTCGCACGGCGCAACAGAGGTAAAGATTCCCCATCTCTGCGATGCAATCGTAGAAATCACGGAGACTGGCAGTACCTTGCGTGCCAACCAATTAAGAATCATCGATGTCGTCATTGAATCGGTAACGATGCTGATTGCAAACAAGGAGAGTTGGGCAGATGAGTGGAAACGGAACAAGGCGGAAAGTTTGTACATACTCCTTTCCGGGGCATTGGCAGCACAAAACAAAGTCGGACTCAAAATGAACATTGCCCAAGAAAACCTGCAATCCTTGCTCGCCATCTTGCCAGCGATGAGAAATCCAACGATTTCTCAACTTAGCCAAGATGGGTGGTATGCTGTCGAAACGATCGCCGATGAGCATATTGTGCGGGACTTCATCCCAGAATTGAGGAACGTGGGGGCAGAGGGCATTATTGAATATCCGTTGAGCAAGGTGATTCCGTGATGGGTGAAATGTAATTGGAAGCAAAAGTCTGAACCCACAAGTATTCCTATCCATTTCTAACACACTCGGTAGAGGGCAAATCAAATGCAATTTCAAATCAATTTATGCTTTTTTCTTATTTTGATTTGGGTGATTACCGGTCTTGGGTGCGGCGAAGATTCACCTTCTCCTTCCATGCAGCCCGCAGAAGAATTTCAACAACAAGAAGGGTTCCCAGAGACACCAAACATGGAGGAGGAGAAAGCCCCGCAGGCTGGAACGGTATCAGGAATTATTACCGATACCACGACAGGAAGTCCGATTCCCGGTGTAACTGTTAGCTTGTTAGATCAGACGGTGGAGACTGGGGCAGATGGCAGATATATTTTCACGGAGATTCGCTACTCGGATACCCACGATTTAGCCGTCACGGATATCGATTACCAACCCAAGACCGAGCGGTTTGAACTCAGGACTGAACAGGTGCTATTAAATATTTCTCTCCTTCCCAAGTTTGGGGTGGTATCAGGTGTTATTACCGATGCCACAACAGGAAACCCGATTCCGGGCGTAACTGTCAATCTATTGGGCGTGACGATGAAAACTGAAGGAGATGGCAAATACGATTTCACACAGGTTGTTTATTCGGAGGCACACAGTTTAATTATCGCAGATATCGATTATCAACCTAAAAAACAAAGCTTTGAACTTAGGGCTGACCGCGTGGCATTGAATATTCCACTGGTGCCCTTAACAAATCCCGAAGCGGAGCTTCGTCAGTTTCTGGACGTATTTTCAGCACTGCTTGAATCAGTGGATATGGGTAAATTGGGAGCGATCCAGGGCCTCTTTTCGGAGACGTACCTTGCAGGGGATGATCCGATCACGCTATTCGGTTTAGCGACAGGGGTTATCCCCGCAACATTCGATGGAGTCATTCCAGCAATTACTAAACTGTTTGAAGATTTTGATGCCCTCCAATTTCGGTTTCGCAATATTCGGGTGGATGTGACCCACTCACGTGAGGCATCTGCGCGATTCACCTTAGACATCATCACCGAAAAGGGACCACGACCGGACAAGCAAGAGACTATCATTGAGTGTCAAATGGATTTCCGCAAAGAAAATTCGGTGTGGAAAATCGTTTTCTGGCAGCTTTTCAAGGTGGAGGTTGTTTTGTGAATTGATGGATTCAACCTCAACATCAGGTGAGAGGTACGTTTTCCGTGACCGCTTCGCAAGTGAGGAAACCTGCGCCACGAGATTCAACCCCAACATCAGACGAGATGCGTGTGCTCCGCTCCGACAGAAATACAATGGGCATCCAGTGTAATAAAACCGGTAGCCGTAAATGTTGCGTGGCGATATGACAAGTGATTCTATCCAAAATCAGGTTGAAGCTTTGCGGGAACAGATCCGTTACCATGAACGTAAGTATTTCATCGACGATCAGCCGGAGATTTCAGATCAGGAATACGATCGGTTGATGAAAGAATTGGAATGTCTTGAAGCCGCGCATCCTGAGTGTATCATGCCTGATTCGCCGACACAGCGAGTCGGCGGGGAAACGATACTCGGCACCAGTGCCCCCCATCGTGGGCAGATGTTGAGCCTTGATAATACGTACAGCCCTGACGAACTATACGATTTTGATCAGCGCGTGCGGAAAGCATTACCCGACCTGCCGCTTACGTATGTGACGGAGTTGAAAATTGACGGCTTGGGGGTTGCCTTGCTCTATGAGGACGGAAAGTTGGTCCGTGGTGCAACACGAGGGGATGGGGAGTATGGGGAAGATGTGACAGCGAACCTACGCACCATCCGCACGATTCCGTTGAGACTGACACCAATCCAACCGATGCCTACCGTTTTGGAGGTCCGAGGCGAAGTGTTCATTCCACGGAATCAATTGGATGTAGTGAACCGGCAGCGGATCGCAGAGGACCAGGCTCCCTTCGCAAATGCGCGGAATGCCGCCGCGGGCTCTGTTCGCTTGTTGGACTCCGCCATAACAGCATCGCGTCCGTTGGATATTTTTATCTATACCCTCGGTTATGTGGAAGGGATCGAAATTACAAAGCATACGGAAGCACTCACCTTGCTTGCAAACCTGGGGTTCAAGATGAATCCTTATACCGAAGCGCATTCATCAATCGAAGATGTCATCGCGTATTGCCGTCAGTGGACTGCCAATCGAGAAACGCTCCCTTACGACACCGATGGAATTGTCGTGAAAGTTGACTCACTCCAACAGCAAGAGAGGCTCGGCACCACAGCGAAAAGTCCCCGTTGGGCGATTGCCTGCAAATTCCCCGCACGTCAGGTAACGACACAGATTGAAGCAATCGAGGTACAGGTTGGACGAACCGGTGTCTTAACACCCGTTGCAATCCTTTCTCCGATACAGTTAGCAGGTGCGACGATAACCCATGCCACACTGCATAACGAGCAGGAGCTCATCCGCAAGGATGTTCGCGTCGGGGATATGGTAGTGCTCGAAAGGTCGGGAGATGTAATTCCGAAAATTACTGCCGTATGGACGGAGCAGCGAAAGGGCACTGAAAAGATCTTTCGTTTGCCAGATCAGTGCCCGGTATGCAAAACGCCAGTGCAGCGGTCAGAAGATAAAGCAGCAATCCGTTGTGTCAATGTGGCTTGCCCGGCACAACTGAAACGGCGCATAGAACATTTTGCCTCGCGGAACGCGCTAAACATTGACGGGCTTGGCCCCGCACTCGTTAATCAACTAGTTGAGACTGAATTGATTCGTGATGTCGCGGATCTCTACGGTTTGAAACAGGCAGATCTGGTCAACCTTGAGCGGATGGGGGAAAAATCAGCGGAAAACCTTATGAACGCCATTGAAGCGAGCCGCCGTATTTCGGTCGCAAAGGTGCTGTTTGGTATGGGCATCCTCCACGTTGGCGCGAACATCGCTGAACTCCTGATTAACCACTTTTCCTCAATTGATGCCCTTGCCACTGCCAGCCTAGAAGATATCGAAAGCATTCACGGCATCGGCCCACAAATTGCGGAAAGTATCGTCCATTTCTTCTCACAACCGAGGGTTCAAGCGTTCCTGAAACGGTTGAAAGCGGCGGGGCTTCAATGGGCAACCGAATCAAGCGAACTTCCAGAGACAACCGCCAGTATCTTCGCCGGTCATACCTTTGTTTTGACAGGCTCGCTTTCGACAATGACGCGCTCTGAGGCATCCGAAAAAATCAAGGAACGCGGTGGCAGGGTCAGTTCCAGCGTTAGCCGAAAAACAGATTTCGTGATCGCCGGAGACTTGGCGGGGTCTAAATATGATCGCGCAATTCAACTGGGCATATCCATCCTAACAGAACAGGAGTTCACCAAGAAATTATCACGTTAATCGGTTTGATGGCGGTAATTATGATTAGATTGCCTTCTTTGGCGAGTTGAAAATCTCGTCGAGCTACGAAAGTATCCTAGCATGTTGCAAAGGCAGCGTCAATGTGAAATTTTTTCGCAGAAACTTTCTCAAGAATTTTCACTTTCAATTTATCCGCTTTTATGTTATACTCTCAATCGTTTTTTTGAAAATAGATCGAACTTTTTTATTTATTATTAGGAGTAGGTTTTACAGAATTGCCTCGCACATTACAGACATACCGATCCACTTAGAGGGTTGAGTCCGAAAACCAAATTATAGCTGGGATCAAGTCGTGTTTGAATCCATCATGTTCAGGTATCTGTAGAATCTTAGAAACAGTTGTTCTGAGACAGGCTTGCAAGGTTAGGACCGGTTGCCTTGCGTTCTAATTTATCAGCTAATAATAGAAGTAGAAGAGGAGAATGAAAAATGAGAGGTAATAAAGGAAAAGGTGGTAAATCACTAGACAGTTCAAATAAAGGTGTTGTCAAAAAGACAGCGACCAAAAAAGGACGTAAAGAGAAAAAGCTCGCCAAACAAGAGAAACGAGCGAAAAAAACGTATTAAATCAACCGGGCGATAGATCACAAACGAATAGCCCCACGGTTACCCCTACAACCCACAACAAAACGAGATTGAAACTCGTATCACGGTCTTCTGTTTGTGCTATTGCCTTTTTTTTTAGGGAGTCGCCGCGTTGTGAAATTTACACGAAACCAGAAGAAAGCGCATGACCTCAATCGTCACATCAGTGTGACTGCTGGAGCCGGATCTGGGAAAACAGCGGTATTGGCTCACCGATACGTTAAGATTTTGTTTGAAAAGGACCTGCATCCCAATCAGGTTGTCGCAATCACGTTTACTAAGAAAGCCGCAGCAGAGCTCAAACAGCGCATCGTTAAGGAACTCGACACAAGGTTAAGGGAAGAACCTCACAACACCCAATTAGAAAGAATCAAAACAGGAATGCTCTCCGCACAGATCTCAACAATCCACGCGTTTTGTACGCGGATTCTGCGAGAGTATCCGGTTGAAGCAGGTGTTGACGCGGGCTTCAGCGTGTTAGAAGGGAAAGGGGTACAACAAAAGTTGATCCTCTGTAAAATCATTGATTCAACGCTCAGAGAGATCGCCGCCTGCCCCGAAGAGGACGCAACCCGTGCGAAACTTGTAGAACTGCTGCGAATCTTTGGCAAAAATCGGCTTGAGAGACACCTATATGAACTAGCTAATCAGCGTGAGGTAGTGGGTCGGTTGATGCGCGACTTGTACTGCCTCACGGATTCAGAGGTGTTGGATGCTTGGCGCGAATATGCACAATCACGATTTCCTATCAAGGATTGGTTGCATAGTCTGCACACAGTCTTAGCAGTTGCTAAAGGGAAAAATGCGCCGAAGGTACAGGAATTAACAGATCAGATTCAGCCGGATATGGAGCCACAGGATGCGGTTTTGCTCTTGACAGAAATTGCTCCCCTCATCGTAACCCAAGGTGGAACAATTAGCAAACGCGATTTTCTCGGCTCCGGTGTTGATATGGATGCGGTCAACGAGGAGATTGATTTTCTTGTCTGTGCAGCAAACTACTTCCGATCCCTCCCGGCTTTTATCAATGATGACTCATTACTCATTCGCGTAACTCGCCCGCTGCTGGCTGTCTATGCCGAGGTCCAACGCACCTACGAACACTATAAACTCCAAGCAGGAAAACTCGATTTTGGTGACCTTCAGATCAAGGTCAGGGACCTATTACAGCAGGAACCCATCCGTGAGCAGCTCGCCCAAAGATACCCTTACATTATGGTTGATGAGTATCAAGATACGGACCAGCTACAATACGAGATTCTTAAGCCGCTGAGTTCGGATTTCAAATCGGGCAATCTGTTCATCGTCGGCGATCAGAACCAGAGCATTTATAGGTTTCGCGGGGCAAATGTGCAGGTATTCGATCAAACACGGAAGGAGATAACCGACTACCAATCAGCATTAATCGAAGATTTTACATGGAATGAAGAAACACTTGAGACCAGTCACTCAGAGAAGCGCGGCGAGCTCCATCTTTCCGAAAACTTCCGCCTGTTGCGAAACCTGGTGGGCTTTGTCAATATGGTCTTTAAGAAACTCATGGGAGGGCGGAATGAGTTTGAAGTCAAGTATGAGCCGCTGATTCAGGGGAGAACCACGGATCAGCCCGGCGACGTAGAGCTGCTCATCGGTTCAAAGGAACAGGTTGGCAGCGGCCCACAATCTTCCGGGGCTGAAAATGATTTAATCGCAGCACGCATCTGTCACTTGGTTGGGACCGGAGAAACGGTTTGGAAGGACGAAGGCGACGGTGAAAAACCCAAGCCAGTCCGATACGGCGACATCGCTATCCTCATTCGCAGCCGGACGCGCTTGCCGGAAATTGAATCTGCCCTGCTCACAGCGAAGATTCCATACAAAATCACAGGAGGTATCGGCTTTTATCAGTGCCAAGAAATTTACGACATCGGTAACTATCTGCAATTCCTCATCAATCCCGACAACGATGTGGCACTCGCCGGGGTGCTTCGCGCTCCATTTTTCGGGGTTTCGGATGTAGAACTGTATGAAATAACACAGCCATCTTCCACCGAATCATTTTGGCAGAAAGTCCAAGCTTATGTCGATCGGACAGACCAATCTTTGACCTACCCAATAGGTTATGCAGTCCAGACACTGAAAAATCATCTTGAAATCTGCAACCGTATCCCACCGAGCGAGCTCATCCGAAAAATCGTCAACGACACTGGGCTGGTCGGGGTACTTCCTGTTGGGCAGAGTGGTGAACAACGGTGGGCGAATTATGAAAAGCTATTGGGAATTGCAAGGGAGTTTGAAAGATCGGGGATCACAGATCTATCCGATTTCTTGGAACAACTGAACCTACTAATTGAGGAGGAAGAACGTGAGGGACAAGCGACAACACAACTGACAGCGGATGCTGTTGAGATAATGACCGTCCATGCGGCGAAGGGACTTGAGTTTCCGGTCGTTATCCTCCCTAACCTGGATCGAAGGGCCACGAGGTATGATCAAGAACCGTTCATTGATGATTGGCTGGGTATCGGTTTTAGCCCTGCGAATCTGGAAAAAAACTACGAACAGAGCGATCCGGGGGTGACACAGTTGATGAAGGAACGCGCAAAGAACAAGAGACAGGCAGAGGAGCAGCGTCTTTTCTATGTGGCAACAACCCGCGCTCGCGATCGTCTGATTCTATCAGGCACCCTCGATGAGAAAGGCAATGCAGGAGGTTGGTTCGGTTGGTTGTTTGATGCCCTAGAGCTCTCGGGGATGCCATCGGAGGAGGAAATTTTATATCCAATAACGATTGAGGCTTTGTCGGGAAAGGAAGCCACGCCAATCACCTTCGATTTGCCAATCCGAATCATTAAATCTCTTGATGGGCTCGATTTTGTTGAAGAGGAAACATCCACCCCGTCACTGTCAACCGAATTCCCAGCGTCTCATATCGAACCGTTGATCGATTCCTCTGTCAACAAAACCTTCTCGGTGACAGAACTTACAGCGTATGCCCACTGTCCAACGCGGTTTTATTTGCAGTGCCAGATTCAGATGCCGCGATCGGAGCACCATCCCGAGGAGACCGCCAGGGAGACAGCAGTAGATACCGTTTTGACACGGTTGCAGACCCGCGAAGATTGTGAACGGGATTTAGAACCGTTGATTCGTGCCGCATCCGTAGAGGTTTCCGCTGAGACAGTTGGTGAGGCGGTCAATCACTTTCTGGACTCGAAAATTGGGGAGATGGCGTTAAACGCAGATGAGAGTTACTGTAAACGGCATATTTATGCCCAGATCGGTTCTCATATAGTCAATGGCACTGTAGATTGGCTTTTCAAGGATTCGAGAGGGTTGTGGCAGATTATCGACTACGAAACAGATAGAGTTAATCAGGAGGAAATCGGCGACCCAGGGGATTACTACCGGTCACAAATCGAACTATATCCCCTGCTTGTTCACCGGCTCCACCCTGAACAGCGAGTCATACCGGTGACAATCTACTTCACACATCTCGCTACTGCATATTCGGTAGAGGTGACGAGGGAAGAATTGAAAGATATTGAGAGGGCGTGGCTGGAACGAATTGAAGCGATACAACTCGTTTTGAATTCCGATGCGATCGGGGCGGGAAGGTTTGAGAAGAATAGGGAACATTGTCCATTGTGTCCGTATTTTGTTGACGGGGAGTGTATCGTTTCGGATTAATAGCTATCAACTATCTGAGTCCTTATTCGTCCGCCTCGTGCTGTGCCTACTGAATTCTTTCTCTACTGAACCACATCCCCCTCAATCGGCTCAACCTGTACTTTCACGTTCTTGAGATGCTCAACAACCCGTTCAAGTTCGTCGGGCTCACCCCTAATCTCCAGAATAACCCACCCTCGGTCGGACGTGACATCAGCGCGCCGAATGCTCGTGATCACATTGTACTGCTGACCGATGTTATGGATGATGGGTTCAGTAATCAGGTCCGGCGGGAAAGTCAAACGCAGTCTTAAAAATGCCATGTCCATCACTCCTTTCTGAATTAACGAATCCTATTATGCCTCACGTTTCGCGTGTATCGGCACCTCTACAAAATCGGTATCATCCTCATTCCATGCGAAAGCCTTTGCAGTTTTAACCAGCCCCAATTTTTCAAGCAGCCATAAATAAAACCGCCTCCAGTCGTAGACGGAGACCACAAGATAAACCGCACCAGGATACGTTGGCCCCCAATCACCCCACGTGGCATCTGCTTTATCTTTTTCAGAAAAGTAGGCATCGTGATTTGGGTGTGAATGATAAAGGACCTTAATCTGCCGTTTCTTGTCTCTCCCCTCTTGGTGGATTTTGTTCAGATCGTCCTCAGCCATCAGATAAGCGGTGCGCGCATCGCGGGGATACCTATCCGGATCTTTGGCATGCCGCTCATTTTGTACATTCCTGCACTTCCGAACGAACTCCCGGGTCCCGTCACTCAAAATGATACCACAGCACTCATCGGGAAATTCGCCCTTTGCGTGCACGTAGATTTGATCCAGCGTCTCGCTGTGTAATTCTAATACTTCAGGCTCTTTCATCATCTGACGAACCGCCTGCGATTGCAGGGATGACCGAGATTTCGTCGCCATCCTGAACTGCCGTTGCATTTCCATCTAAGAAGCGAATATCCTCGTCGTTGAGGTAAATATTAACAAAACGGCGAATATTACCGGATTCATCACAGATACGTTCTTTGATTCCCGGATAGTTTGCCTCAAGGTTTTCGATGAGGCTTTCAATAGTGTCTCCCTCCGCTTCAACTTCCGGCTGATTTTGCGTGAGTCTTCTGAGAGGGGTTGGAATACGTACGGTAACAGCCATTGCATAACTCCCTTCTTTGTAAGGTTAGATAAAACGATGCTAAAAATTTTCGGTCTCAATTGTGATAGTTTCTATCATTTACAGTTGACAACTCAGATGCTTTGCGTTTTAGGTTCTATATTGCGTAGTGAATCCCGCATTCTTTCTGCCCTTCTTCCGCGGACGACGGTGCGTTTTGCCATCGCCACCGTCCTGCCCTCTTCGGCTCACCCGGCAGGATCGGCGTTGTGCAGATGACGCATCCGAGTGATTCATAGTATTGCCCGTACTTCTGCGGCTCCATCAGCGGATTCACGGGCACATCGTGTTTGTGAATGAACTCCCAAATCCGCGCTTCGGGCCAATTTGCCAACGGATTGACTTTCAGTATAGGACGGCCCTTGTGCTCGATGATTTCCGCTTTGGGGGTGCGTTGCCGATTATTGGATTGGTCTCGTCGGAGCCCGGAAAACCAGACATCTAGTGTATCCAACAATCGTTGCATCGGCTGCACTTTCCTGATGTTGCAGCAATATTCCTGTTTCTGTTTACTGTCGAAGAATAAGAACTCCCCGTGATTTGCTACCATTCGATCCACGGCTTCCACCTCCGGCGTAATCCGCTCAATACGAATGTTATAATGTGCTTCGACGCGCTCAAGGAATTCATAAGTTTCAGGGAATAGACGCAAGGTGTCAATCGTACAGACTCTAAATGGGAGCTTATTTTCGTGAGCCATCTGGAGCAGAATCATTCCGGACAATTGTCCGCTCGTAACAATCGCGGCTCGTTCTTTAAAACGTTTGATGAGGTTGAATAAGATCTCCTGCGGCTCTTCGAGTAAGCGAACCTCGTAGCAAAGCTCTTCATTTATCAAATCTTGATTTGTTAATTCGTTCAAGGGATACCCAATCCTTCCTGAGACCGAAAAATTTCACTTAATAGTTCTAGGACTTACGCAGTTGGACACGGTTACTATATTTTCGGTTCCACAGGCGCAAGCCCCCGAAGCATCCGAACTCATTTCCCTATTTCACTCAAAACCGGCTTCCGAATCGATTTCTGATTCAAAGTACCGGGCGAGGCTAAAATAACGGTCCCCTGTATCCGGCAAAATTGTGACGACAGTTTTATCCACCCCAAGCCCTCGAGCTACTTCTAGGGCGGCATGGACATTCGCCCCCGAAGACATCCCCACGAGCAACCCCTCATCTTTTGAAATCTGCCGCATCATCTGATAAGCCTCTCCGTCAGATACAGTGATTACCCGATCGATGACATTAACATTCAATACCTCTGGAATTCTACCAGCTCCAATGCCATCAATACGGGTCGGGGCCGGCTGCCCGCCGGACAAAACTGGGGAGATGCTCGGCTCCACTGCGACCACCCGAGTCTTCGATCGATGAGTTTTGAGAACTTCTCCAACGCCTGTTAAGGTTCCCCCCGTCCCCACGCCAGCGACAAAAAAATCAATCTCACGGTCTATGTCGTCCAGAATCTCACGCGCCGTCGTTTGCCGGTGAATTTCAGGATTCACAGGATTTTCAAACTGATTGGGCATAAAACTGCGTGGATTCCGTGCGACAATTTCCTCGGCTTCCCAAATTGCCCCGCTCATTCCAGCCTCTTCAGGTGTTAGTATAATTTCTGCGCCAAAAGAGGCAAGTAGGGTATACTTTTCCCGGCTGACGTTTTCTGGCATGGTCAAAGTAACGGGGTATCTTTTTGCAATCGCGACAATTGAAAGTCCGATTCCGGTGTTGCCGGCCGTCGGTTCAACGATTGTGCAGCCCGGCTTGAGCAGGCCCCGTTCTTCGGCATCGGCTATCATGGCATAGCCAATCCGATCTTTGATGCTGCCGCCTGGGTTATACGACTCCAGCTTCGCCAAGATTGTTGCATCGTTTGCGCCGGGTAGGTAGTTAAGGTGAACCAGTGGGGTATTGCCGATAAGGCCGATGAGGTTTTCAGCAATTTTCATGTTTTCCTTCGCTCACAGTGCAAAAAGAATAGGGCGGAAAGTTTGCCTCCCTCACTTTAGGAATTAGTAGCGTTAGCAAATTTTAGACAGCCCATAACTGTAGCACACTTTATCTTGATGCGTCAAGTTTATTTCCACTTTCTATTAGGGCTATTTAGTTTTCAGCTTTTTAACCGATTTTGGCGGGTAGTCTGTTCCAGCTCCGATTGCATCCCCGATTCCATCGGGACAGGCGGGCCTGCCCCCTGGCCTGTCCGTGCCGAGACCAGGGGCGGACCGAAGAATTAAATGACCCCACACTTTCTATAATCTCAAAGATCCCCTTCTGACGCTTTTCCTTCCTCTTTCGATTTCGCAGCGTAGGACTTGCGGATCCAACGCTCAAGCACAGCATCTGGGTCGTTCACCACCGCCTTAGTAAAGGTGAACGCAGATTGCCCGGTATTTTGCTTGATAAGATTCAGACCGTGTTGGTAACTCTGCAGCAGTTCCTCACAGATCTTCTGGGGCATTCGTCCTTGGTCAATCGCCTTTTGGCATAAGAGTTCTGTCGCTTCATCATCAAGCTGGATCTGCATCTGATGTTCGCGCTGGAAATCCTCTTCGTACCGGCGAACCCACTCACGCATCACAATTTGGCGATTGTAGTCCGCATCTTCCAGAATCCGCTGCAATTCGGCCTCCGAATCCTCAACGACCTTTTCCGTCACAACGAACTCTCGGATACTAGAGGACGGCAGCTCAAACTTATACTCTCGCAGTGTTTTTTCACAGACCGTCATCAACGCACGCGCCCCGGTTTCTTGGAGGTATGCTTGTTCGGCAATTCGATGGAGCCCTTCATCCGAAAACAGCACCTCAATCCCATACGCTCTGAACGCTCGTTCATACTGACGGACGATTGATCCCTCGGAGTGTTTTAGAACATGGTAGAGATCATCAGCGGAAAGATTTTGGCACACGACATGGACGGGTAGACGGCCGATTAATTCGGGCTCAAATCCGAATTCGATGAAATCCTGCGGCGTAACAAACTGAAAGGGGGCTGCTAACTCCGTTTGACTTTTCACCGTTGTGTTAAAGCCGATGCTGCTCTGATTCATGCGTTTGTTGATAATCTCTTTCAAACCGTTGAATGCCCCACTGATAATGAACAGGATATGGCGCGTATTGATGATACGCTTCTCAACTACCCCTTTCTGCTGGAACTCCATCATGGCTTGCATCTGAGAAGCTGCATCGTAACCAGCGCGGAGATCGACCTCCGTTTCCTCCATCAGTTTGAGGAGACCAATCTGTACCCCCCGTCCGCTGACATCGCGCCCAATGATGTTCGGTGGTGTCGCAATCTTGTCCACTTCGTCGAGATAAATAATGCCGTATTGTGCAAGCTCAATGTCGTCGTCTGCCTGTGTCACTAGGTCTCGAATCATATCATCAACATTTGCACCGACGTAGCCGGTTTCGCTAAACCGGGTTGCGTCCGCTTTGACGAACGGCACACCGATCAACTTGGCGATATGACGAATCAGGTAAGTTTTACCAACGCCTGTCGGTCCGAGCATGACGACATTCTGCTTTGAGTAATCGGTATCAGCGACTTTCGGATTTTCGTGTGCCTCGCGCACATGATTGTAGTGATCGCACACAGCAATTGCCAAAGCTTTCTTCGCGTCATCCTGTTTGATAACATAACGGTCGAGATACTGCTTAACCTCCTTCGGTTTGAGGTCAAATTTCAGATCGAACGACTTTTTTTCAGGTGTGGCGGTGCTTGTATCATCGGTTGTAGTCGTGTCTGGCTTCGCCTGCGACATTGTAAAGTTGACAGTACCGCCGTACTTCCGTTTAACGAAATCCTCAAACTCTTTCTGAATCTCGTCAATGGTCGGTATTTTCTTGTTTAGCCTTTGGTTGGACATATTTTACCTCTGTGCATGATTTAATGGTTGGTGCGTGAGCCGTTTCCCTTTTGAATAGTGAAGTCATCGAGTGAGATAACCCACGATGCTCCCATGACACGCTACCAATCCGCCGATTTCACTGAACGTTGATGTAAAGAAACGGCGGCATTGTCAAAGCGACAACGTCATCTTCGCCGGAAATCTCCTTCGCTACTCCCAGTGCCTGCTCTAAACTTTTTGCCCAATCTACGCCTAACCTTTTAGCAACGCGGTCATCTTTGGGACCAACTAAAATGACTTTGGACAGATATTTCAGCGCATAGGTCGCCCAATACCAGACGGTGAACGGATGAAATCCGTGATACGCAAACTTATTGCGATAGCAGTCTATCAAATAAGGGTCATAAGCGTATTGCTCTTGAAATTGATTTTGCATTTCAAAGGGATCGGTGGTTTCGGTGAGGACTTCATCGAAGAACCGCTTGTAGGAAACGTGATATTCTTCGTGGAAGACTTCAAAGGTTGGATTCAAGATAATCACGACCCCATCCTCCTTAATAAGCGGTTTATTATAAAACCAGTTGAAAACGTACCCCAATATATCGCTGACAACCAAAACGGGGTTAATCCGAGCACCGATAGCATACGGGCTCATATCGGGCAATCCAAAAACCAAAGTGCTGAACTGTTTCGGAACATCTATCATCAACTGATTTTCCATCGCTTCAAGGGTTTTGGAGTGAACAGCATCAATCGTACCGGCGTTGATCTCAATCGGCTCATAATCAGATCGGACGCTTTTGAAGATTCTGTATCGTAAAGCCTCTGGCAATAGTGACAGCGCAGGGGGTGTCAGCGTTTTTAACATTTTTTCAAAGCCGTTGCATCGAGCGTTTGGCTTACCCAACTGCCGAAAACTTGTGGGATAGGTCTGGTTATTCATAGCAGCTTCAATGACCATGATCTGGCTATGCTTCTGGATAACTCGACTCATCCGCTCGATGCAATCGTGCATGTTTGACCCCCCAGGTTGCATAACATGCGGGCATTCCGCAGTCATGTGTGGCGAGTGGTGCGGGGCGATTGATTTATACGTCCCCATCCCGACAGCGACCGACTTGTGTCCACCGTTGAGGGGGATTTGGATGGTATCAACATAGATCACCAGATCGCTTTCTACGACGGCACGCTCAACCTCAACGATTTCGTCTTGTTCTGTTTTGCCTAAGTCGACGATACTATCGTAATCCTCCGCATCAAAATTTCTCAACTGGTCCGGATAAAACTCGCTCATAATCTTGCTGCCTAACATGTATTCCAACTCGTGCGTCTTCATTTTGCGGTGAAGCCCGCCGGCACAGATTAACTGTATGTTCTGCTTCTCAACCCCGTAAGCGTTGAGCATGGGGAGCAACGTTTCGAGGATAATCTGGCGCATGTCAGGTTTTTTTGTCATCGGAAAGGGTTGACAGTTATTATCGAAAGCAATCAAGACCTTAGTGTTTCCGTTGACAAGTTCCTTCAGAGGCGGCATCCCCAGCGAATTTTCCACAGCCTTTTTGACGTGGTCCGGAATTTCGGTTCGGCTCACCCCAGGGTTTGGCGGTTGTGGATAGTAGATTTCCGAATTATCAGGTAGTTTTGCGTTAATCAGATGGTTGCCGGAGTAGGTCAAATATTTCATGAACGACTTCCTTTGTGTGCTGTGGTTATTTAATCTTTGACGGATGTATTTTTTAATCTAGGGGAACTGCATCTGTTATAGAAATTAGGCAATTGAGCAATCAGAACCTTGGGTTAATCTCTGTCATCGCGCAGATTTCCTAATCCCGATATTTACATGCGATTGCCCTGATTTTTAATCAGTTTGGGGTTGACTTTAACAAAATTATATAGTATTATATCGTATACAATGGAATTATATCTGTTATACGATATAATTTTGGAGATTTGAAGAGAGGCACAGAGAAAATGTCCAAGTACGCCGAAAACGCGATGCTGATTATGCGCGTGATGCGACATGCACAAGCTGCGGTGAAATCACGCTTTGTGCAACAGGTTGTACCGAAGAAACTCACGATTGTGCAGTTTAACGCTTTACTACATCTCCATTGGTATGGTGGTGAATCCGGTATGACGATTAGCGAACTCGGGGAACATCTCGGGCTCGCTCACAGCACCGCCTCCGGTCTAGCAGATCGTCTGGAGCGCGACGGGTGGACGATTCGTCGTAAATGCGATACAGATCGTCGGCAGAATCGCATCCAACTGACAACAAAGTCAAAGCAGCTTTTTCAGAACAGGGCAGCGGACGCGACCGATTTCTGGCATCAGACAATTGGACAGTTGACTTCTGAAGAACAGGAGGAACTGATCAAAAGTTTGACGCGCTTGAAACAGGTGATGGAAAAACCGGTCTGGCCCAGCTACGATCAACTTCACCCTCGCGATCCCGGGCATGTGAAAAAACGTCTGGAAGCCGAGTTGGACGAATTGGCACATGCAAAGTTGACTTCAATCGGCACGCGGTTTATCTTGGCACAGATGGCAGAGCAGCAAAATCAACATGAACTCGCTGCCTATCTAAAGCAGGTGGCTTCGGAGGAGATCCGCCATGCCAATCACATCTTTGACCTGCTTGGACATGAACAAAGTCTCAAAGCAGCACTGTCGGATCTGATTCGCCAAGATCGAGTTGTGCTTGAAGAAGTACTAGATCTCGTGGATACTGCACAGGCTGCGAACCACAACCAGAGTTTAACACTTTTACAGCGAATAGTTAAAGATAATCAAAGATATAAACGCTGGTTTTCCAATATGTTCAAACAGATAGATTAATCCGTTATCAATGAATCGTTCATAATTGATGACGAAACAAGCCGAATTTGTCACAACCCCGCCAGGGAATGTGACTACTACGGCATTTTTGGTGAAAGGCAAAATGCAAGAAGAAGATTGTCAAAAAATATTACCGCGATGTGTGCAGGCGTTTCCCGACGACGCAAAACTGGTCGAGCAGTTTCAACAGGGCGATGAATCGGTTTTCAATAAATTGGTGGTCCGTTACCATGACCGCACCTACCGACTCGCTCAACGTTTTGTGCCGAATTCTGAAGATGCCCTCGATATTACTCAGGATGCTTTTATCAGAGCCTATCAGGGGCTCTCAGATTTTAAGAGAAAGTCGCAGTTTTACAGCTGGCTTTACCGTATTACCGTCAACCTTTGCATCGATTTCTTGCGTAAGAATGCGCGGCGCGAAATGACGAATTACGCTCTGGAATCTGACGACCTCCCGATGATGAATATCGCAGATCTCAATCTAAGACCCCCAACACAAGCTGTTGAGGACAAAGAACTATTAGCCTACCTCCAGCGAGCAATCAGGCAGCTGGCTCCCAAACAGCGTGAGATTTTCATTCTTCGCCATTGGGAAGGGCTTTCGCTCAAAGAGATTGCTAATACCTTGGGACGTTCAAGCGGCACCGTGAAAGCGCATCTCTTCCATGCACATCGGAATTTGAGAAAACTGCTTCGCCATTATCTTCAGGCGTAATCAATTTAGTGATCGATTAAACGTCAAAATTGATTGGTAAGAGTCACTTGTTGTCTGTCAAACGCCGGATTGCTTTCTGACTTAATTCGTGCGCTGCCTTAGGCTCAAGTGCTTTTTTGTCGCGCTCGATTACTTTACCTATATCAGCCTCCTCCTCTTTAGCTGCCCTCCTTCTGGAGTCATAAATGTCATTCCGTCTTAAAGACTCCAAGCACTTTTGATATATCCCCAACATAACCCAAGCGTGTCTATGGATTGTATTGGTTACGTTTGTATCCAGCAACCGTAATTACTTTGGATGATTGCGCTTTTAAGCCCCTTTGCATAATAGCAACGCAAGTTGTACATGTCGCCCCGCTAGGGCTTTGATATGTATGGATTCGGTATTTCCATACACATAGTACTCCGCCCCAATTTATCGGGGATGCCCGACCTATGGGGATTAGTCTCAGTCCGTATTGCGTCAATTTGTCGGGTGCCAATTGAGCAGTTTGAGAGCTGATCAGAATGTATTGGATTTGGAATTTGTAGGATTGATGCGAGCATATCAGAAAGGCGAGTATATGTCAAGGTGAAAGATCCGTTTTATCCTGTGATTCTCTCGTATAGTTTTTTTCAGTTGACCGCATTTTTAGAGTGATGTATCATATCCGAATCACTTCATGTTGTTCATTTACAGGAGGCACCGAAAATGGCAAAAGCTGACATTGGGCTCATTGGATTAGCCGTGATGGGCGAAAACCTGACGCTCAATATTGAGAGTCGAGGATTTCGGATCTCGGTATTCAATCGTACTGTCTCAAAGGTGGATGATTTTATCGCGGGACGGGCAAAGGGCAAGAATGTCGTTGGCACACACTCCATCGAGGAGTTCATTGGTTCACTGAGTACGCCGAGGAAAATAATTCTGATGGTGCAGGCAGGCTTTGCGGTTGATGCCTGTATTAACGAATTGACCCCACATCTCTCAGAAGGAGATCTGATTATTGATGGCGGGAACTCGAATTTCAAAGACACCATCCGCCGTAACAATGACCTCGCAGAAAAGGGAATACGATTTATGGGAACCGGAATATCGGGAGGTGAAGAAGGTGCTCGATATGGGCCCGCGATGATGCCCGGCGGTGATCGTGAGGCTTACGCGCTTGTCGAACCTATCTTCACAAAGATTGCAGCCCAAGTCAATGGCATTCCGTGCGTGTCACACATCGGGCCCGATGGTGCCGGACACTATGTCAAAATGGTGCATAACGGCATCGAATACGGAGACATGCAAATCATCTGTGAGGCGTATGCCCTGATGAAACACACCCTCGGCATGAGCACTGAAGAAATGCACCAAACTTTCAAAGAATGGAATGAAGGTGAATTAGATTCGTACCTGATTGAGATAACAGCTGACATCTTTACGCAGATGGACAAATCGGGCGCGCCCCTCGTGGAGGTCATCCTCGATGCTGCAGGTCAAAAAGGCACGGGAAAATGGACAAGCATCTCTGCCCTAGATACCGGCATCGCCGCTCCGACAATCGCTGAGGCGGTCTTTGCACGGTGTATCTCAGCAGTTAAGGAGGAACGGGTCAAAGCATCGAAAATCATCCGTGGTCCCAGTGCGAAATATGAAGGCGACAAATCAGAGCTGTTGACAGCTATCCATGATGCCATGTATGCTTCCAAGATTTGCTCCTACGCTCAGGGATTTGCGTTGATGCGCGAAGCGAGCAGCGAGTATAATTGGGATCTCGATCTTGGGACAATCGCTCTCGGTTGGTATGGTGGGTGCATTATCCGCGCCCGCTTCCTGCATCGAATCGCTGATGCTTATGAGAACGATCCCAACTTGCCGAATCTGTTACTCAACCCCTACTTCCTCGAGGTTATTGAACGGACTCAGGACCATTGGCGGCATGTAGTTGCAACCGCTATACACCTCGGCATTCCAGTGCCGGCGTGTAGTTCCGCGCTGGCTTACTTCGATAGCTACCGTAGTGCTCGGGTATCCGCCAATCTCATCCAAGCACAACGGGATTACTTTGGCGCACATACCTATAACCGGATTGATGCCGATGGTGAGACAGTCGTTGGGGCGGATGGACAACCGACCGTTTTCCACACGGAGTGGATGGTGGAGAGCAGACCAGAAGTTGTCGTTGGATAAAATACGATTCACGGATTCATGAGTTCAATGATGCCGTAAATCTATGAATCCTTGAACTCATGCCCATCCGATAGCCCGAACTGAAGGGAGAGAATTGAATGGATCGAGACGCACCGGCAGCGTTAAAAAACTTCCAACCGAAACACGAATATTTCGTTGGAATTGATTCGGATGGTTGCGCGTTCAATTCGATGGAAGTCAAGCACAATGACTGTTTCAGCGTCAATCTAATTAAGCACTTCGGGCTTCCCGCCGTTTCGCGGCAAGTCCATCAAGCGTGGGATTTTGTGAATCTCTACTCTAAAACGCGAGGCTGTAATCGGTTCAAAGCAATCCTTCTTGTCTGTGCCTTCCTTCGGGAGATGCCGAAAGTTCAAAAGGCTGGTGTTTCGGTTCCAGATTTTCCGTATCTTAGGGAATGGGCAGATACGGAAACCAAACTCGGCAATCCTACGCTCAAGGCAGTGATTGACAATGCAACGGGAGCGCAGCGAGAGGAGTTGAGCCAGGTCCTTGAGTGGAGCCTTGCTGTGAACGAGACCATCGCTGAGATTGTCCACAACCTACCACCCTTCCCTGGAGTCCGCGAGACGCTGCAAGGTCTACAGGGGCGTGCTGATGCGATTGTGGTTTCAGCAACCCCCGATGAGGCACTTAAACGGGAATGGACTGAGCACAACATTGACCAATATGTTGCGGTGATTGCGGGACAGGAGATGGGGTCAAAAACGGAACACCTCACGTTGACAGCGAAAGGGAGGTATCCATCGGATCACATCCTGATGATTGGCGATGCTCCCGGCGATCTGAAGGCCGCTCGAGATGTTGGCGCACTGTTTTTTCCTGTCAATCCCGGATACGAGGAGGACTCATGGGAACGTTTCGTGGATATAGGAATGGATAAGTTTTTCAACGACGAATATGCCGGAGCCTATGAAACCCAGCTGATTGAGGAATTTGAAGCATTGTTGCCCGAAGTGCCACCGTGGACATGAAGTGTCTATGTGATGTGTAAAACAGAAAGGGAACTTCGGAAAATAGGAAATTTCCTGTTGCTCCGTTTTTCTAGTTCTTAATTTTTTGAATGGAGGCGATACATGAAAATTTTAGTACAAAGGCCAAATTCAGAAGAAGAATTGAATCAACTCATCCGGGATGCTGCGGGTGAGGAAGATGCCGTTGTATTTGCAAACTCGGAAGAAGAGTTCGTCAGGGAAGCTGCGGACGCGGAAATCCTTTTCGGTGGCTGTAGTGAGGAGCTGTTCAAACAGATGTCAAACCTGAAATGGATTCAGTCATCTAGCGCAGGGATGGATAGCACGCTGCATCCCGCCCTCAGAGATAGTGATGTCATTTTGACGAATGCGGCGGGGTTGTACGGCTCTCACGTCGCGGATCAAGGTTTCGCCCTGCTGCTTGCTCTCGCAAGGGGGATTGACCAATTTACCCGTAATCAAGATCAGCGTAAATGGGGCGGTGGGAGACCGATGATCGAACTTGGCGGCTTCACGATTGGTATTGTCGGCATGGGCGGAATTGGTCAGCACATGGCGAGACGCGCCAAAGGCTTTGAGATGTACGTCATCTCCGTTGATGCCTACCGCACAGATAAGCCAGATGTGGTCGACGAACTGATGCCGATCAATCAACTCCCCGATCTGATGCGCCGCGCGGATGTGGTGATGATTGCATGTCCACTCACAGATGAGACACGGGGTCTAATCAATGCCGAGAACCTCGCACTAATGAAGTCAACCGCTTATTTCATCAATGTTGCCCGCGGTCCAATTGTTGACGAACCAGCTCTAATTGAAATCCTCAAACAGGGAAAGATTGCCGCCGCGGGGTTGGATGTCACCGAAATTGAACCGCTTCCGGCGGATAGCCCTTTGTGGGATATGGACAACGTAATCCTCACGCCACATGCCGCTGGGGGATCGCAGCACCGCCCACGCCGCACCATTGAGTTTTTCTGCGATAATATCAGGCGATATAAAGCGGGTGAACCACTGAAAAATGTGGTCAGGAAAACGCTCGGATTTTAGGGGAGATTAAGGGACTAGAACAAACAGTCCCTTTTTTTGTCACTGTAAAGGATGGCAAGCCACGGTATTATCCAAGGTCGCAGAGCGTCCACTCAGAGGTCATGCGCCAGACCACTTCGCTTGAACGAATGTATCATCTGGAGCAGGTCATCGAACGCGAAAGATATCTCTTCAAAGGCATGAATCGAAACTATGGGGAGAACAAGCTATGGGAGATCGCTTAAAAGATAAAGTGGCAATTGTAACCGGCGCGGGATCAGTCGGACCGGGTTGGGGTAACGGCAAGGCGACTGCTGTTCTCTTTGCACGCGAGGGGGCGAAGGTCTTCGCTATTGACATTGACTTCGCCGCCGCTGAAGAGACAAAAGAAATCATCGACCAAGAAGGAGGGGATTGCACCGCCCATCAGACGGATGTTTCCAAGTCTGAAGCAGTCAAGGCGATGGTGGAACGCTGCCTTGAAACCTACGGTCGCATCAACATTCTTCACAATAACGTCGGTATTCTTGAAATTGGCGGTCCGGTCGAAGCAAGCGAAGAAAGCTGGGATTTCGTCAACAACGTCAATCTCAAGAGTATCTTCTTGACCTGTAAATATGTCCTTCCCCAGATGGAGCGACAGGGGGGTGGTGCCATCGTGAACATCTCCTCTATCGCCGGAATCCGCTGGCTTGGGGTGCCTTACATCTCTTATAGTACGACCAAAGGGGCAATCAGGCAGTTCACCCAGAGCATTGCCATCCAGTACGCAAAAAAGAACATCCGAGCCAATAGCATTCTGCCCGGCTTCATGAACACACCGATGGTCGTTAAGTCGCTTGTCGATAGCTACGCGGATGGGGATGTAGAGAAAATGATCGAGGTACGGAATGCCCTCTGCCCTACAGGAAAGATGGGCGATGCTTGGGATGTAGCGTATGCTGCTCTGTTTCTCGCCTCAGATGAAGCGAAATATATCACCGGCACAGAGCTTGTCGTCGATGGTGGGGCGAGTTGTAAATGCGTTTGAGAAGGAGAGCGACATGGCGAAGTATCGTGCAGGGGTTATCGGGTTGGGGTGGATGGGACTGCTCTCTGACCTTGCCGGGCGGATCTGGGACCCGTACCACGTCGATGATGTGGATCGCCCCACGCCTGAACTAGATATTCACCGCAGATTTCAATTCCACGAGCATCACAGGGGGGGACATGTGCCTCATAGCTGGGCAGAAGTGATGTGGGACCGGCCGGAGGTTGACTTAATCGCCGGAGCAGATCGTGATCGGAAGCGGTTGAAAGCATTTGGAGAACGCTACGGCGAGGTGGCACTTTACACTGACGCAGCTGAGATGCTGCACACAGAGGCACTCGACATTGTCGCAGTTGCTACTAACACGAAAGGTCGTGCTGATTTAACCTGCTTGGCAGTCGCTTGTGGTGTAAAAGGAATAGCGACGGAAAAGCCGATGGCGCATACGCTGGAGGAAGCCGACCGGATGGTTGAGGCGTGCGCCAATGCCGGTGTGCCCCTCTGCTGCGGTGCTATCCCAGTGAACCATCCCTCTTACGCCAAAGCGAAGGAATTGGGCAGTAGCGGTCCCATCGGCGAGGTTATCTCCATCGAAACCGAAGGGCCAATGTCGCAGAAGCAATATTGGTCCTATTTTGTTGACAGTGCACCCGCATGGGTGATTGGCGTTGGCGACCAAGCACGACGCGAATCGGGCAGCAATGAGTTCACCGGGCAAGGAATGATGGTCACGGTAGATGACAAGTTTATCCACTTCAGAAAGGGAGCGGGCGTAATCCGTCTGACCGGCAGTGATGGCGAGATACAATTTCACTCAGGGCATCCGGGCGGCTGGCGGTTATGGCAGGACATTGATACCACCGAGGGCCGGCAGCGCGTAGAGATGCCGTGGCCCTCACCCCAATTTGTCGGTGGGTACAACGCTGTCTACGGGCTAGCGGATATTATCAACTGCCTTGAAGGTAAACTTGATGAACCAAAGAACTCCGGCAGGCGGGTCGCTGTGGCACTTGAAGTTGAACTCGCACTCAAGCAGTCCGCCGCGCAGGGAGGTGTGCGCGTTGACCTGCCGCTTGAAGATCGCTCATTGGGTCTTCATTATGATTGGTTCAGATAGGCTCCTGTTTGGTAGGGGAATTGCATCTGTTATAGAAATGAGGCAATTGAGCAATCAGAACCTTGGGTTAATCTCTGTCGTAGCGCAGATTTCCTAACCCCGATTTCATTGAGGGCAGATTGCTCTGTTCACGCCTGCTCTTTGCCATACGCCAAAATCATAGGCATACGCAGTCGGAAATAGGAGATGATTTTCGCAACGGAAGGGCGTAAGTCCTACACAATATTTACATGCAATTGCCCTGCCCCGCTTGGGCATTACCATTGAATTACCCCACAGTAATGTATTATAATTCAACTCAACCGAAAACTAGTATTAGGAGGAAGTGTGCGAAGACCATGAAAGCCTTATCTCAGACACAGGGCAATCTATCGAATAGTGTACTAATCTTCATTGGTGTCAACCTCATGCTGTGGAACTTCATCACTAGTGCCGAGGGACGGATTTGGTCTGGCACAAAGCATATAGATCGGCATATCAATGCTCGGTTAAAAGAAGAAGGTATTAAACCATCGAAACAATCCAGTGACGCTGAATTTTTGCGGCGCGTGCATCTCGATCTGACAGGAAAAATTCCCACCGTCGAAGCGGTTGTCAGTTTCCTTGAAGATGGCTCTAAGGATAAACGTGAAAAAAAGATTGATGAACTGATTGGCAGCGAACTTTATCTCGACTACTGGACGCGGCTGTGGTCCAATTGGCTTATCGGTCGAGACGATAATGACAGGGAACAACGCTTAGGATTGGAGGGGTGGATACGTGAGAGCCTCGCACAAAATATGCCTTATAATCAATTTGTTACAACCCTGATCACAGCAGAAGGCAGTGTGGAGGAAAATGGCGCGGGGAATTATCTGCTACGCTATGATCTCTCGCCGGTTGATCTCGCTGCCCACACCTCCCGGTTATTTCTTGGGTTGCCGATGCAGTGCGCCCAATGTCATGACCACAAAACCGAAGCATGGTATCAGGAGGACTTCTACGGGTTGGCGGCGTTCTTTGCCAACATCCGCTTTGAGAGGATCTATGAAATGGACGAGGATGGCGAAGAGCGCGTCGCGAAACGCATCTTGAAAAATGTCTCCAAGGGCTCGGTCTATATACCGGGAACTCATGAACCGATCCCACCGAGTTTCCTTGATGGCAAACAGTGCACGACCCCAGCGACCAAACAGCGGCACGCCCTGAGTAAGTGGATGACCGCTAAGGATAATCCGTATTTCTGTCACGCCATTGTCAATCGGATCTGGGCACACTTCATGGGAAAGGGATTTGTGGAACCGCTGGACGGATTTGGTGAAGAGTATCCACCGTCACATCCTAAATTGCTCGATTGGTTGGCGGAGGATTTTATGATTCACAGATATGATCTCCGGTACTTGATACGAACCCTCCTTAACACCAAAGCTTATCAACGTACCTCTGAGACGAATAAAAGTAATCAATATGACGACCTCTATTATTCGCATGCCTATGTTAAACCGTTGACCGCGGAACAGTTCTTCTATTCAATGTTAGAATCAACCGGCTTTGAGCGACTTCAAAAACGGCGAGACCGTGGTCAACTGGAAAACATGAAACGCCGCTATTTGGAACGGTTTCTTTTCCTAATTGATAATGGGGAGATGGAGGAAATCGAAGCGTTTAGCGGCACGGTTCCGCAAGCCTTGATGATGATTAACGGATCACTGGTCAATGACAGTGGACACCATAAAGCGCGGGGCGGTCTTCTCCACCATATCCTCAAAACGAAGCGTACCAAGCGGGCGCGACTCGATCAGATCTACCTCACCATTCTTTCGCGCTACCCCCGGACTTCAGAAAGGAGCTATTTCGATCGATACCTGCGGTCAAGTCTGTATCGCAACGATGTACTCGCGTACGAAGATCTTTACTGGTCACTACTCAATTCCGCCGAGTTTGCGTTGAATCATTAGGTGTGCAACGTGATACATCAATCCGCTTCATCAATAAAATCAAGGTAAAAGGAAAATTACCTGCCATGGAAATCAATACGGAAACAACCGAACTGAAGAATATGGTTCAGCATCTTACAGACCTGGTGGGCCAACTCTCCAAAGATGTTAATCAAGTGCGTGGTGAGTTGAATCAGATTAACGAGCGTCTCGGTTCATTGGAGGGACGTATGAGCACACTCGAGACTCGGATGAGTGCACTAGAAACACGAGTTGAGACTCGGATGAGTGCACTGGAAACACGAGTCGAGACTCGGATGGGTGCACTGGAAACACGAGTTGAAAGACGAATCACGGATGTTTTCAAGTGGATGGTCGGTATGACGGTTCCGGTCTGGATCGGCCTCCTCGTCGCCATTATCACTCAATTTATCAAGGGATAGAAGAAGGAGAAGAATTGCGATGAAGACACAAGTTGGGAGACCTGCAAGTGAAACGTCCAATTTCCGGCAGAAGGGTGTTTCACGACGCAATTTTCTCACATTTGGGGTGAGCAGTTTTTTAGGACTCATTGCGATGCAGCATCTACAATCGTCAGCGTTGACCTCGCTAGAGGGAATTGCCGCTCGCGCCAAACATTGTATTGTCCTGTTCATGAACGGCGGTGCAAGTCAATTGGATACCTTTGACCCGAAGCCGGATACGCTTAATGCCGGACCCTTCGCAGCAATTCCGACAAGTGCGAAAGGCATCCAGTTTTCCGAACATCTGCCTCTACTCGCGGAACAAGCCCACCACCTGTCGATTATTCGGTCAATGGTTTCGCGTGAGGGAAATCACGAACGGGCACGCTATCTGCTTCACACCGGTTACGCGCCAACGGGTTCTGTGAAGCACCCGACCTTCGGATCGATCGCCTCTCACTATTTGAACGATGAAGATTTTGAACTGCCTAATTGTGTCAACATCAATGCGCCAGCTTTTTCGAGCGGATTTCTTAGTGCGGAACATGATCCCTTTGTTGTTAGTGATCCGATGAAACCGATTGAGGATCTCGAATATCCCCCGCAGATGGATGCACGTCGATTTGAACAACGCCTCCGGATGCTGACAGATTTGGAAAAGGATTTCCTCAAGAAGCATGCAAATCGGAGTACAGAAGCACATCAAGCGATTTACAAAAAAGCGGACAAGTTGATTAATTCCCCGCATGTGAAGGCGTTTGATCTTTCAGATGAGCCGATAGCTGTGAGGGAAGCTTATGGTATGAATCAATTTGGAGATGGATGCTTGATGGCACGGCGGTTGGTTGAGGCGGGCACAAAATTTGTCGAGGTTTCGCTCGACGGTTGGGATACCCATACAGAGAACTTTGATCGGGTCAAAAGCCTGCTCGAAACACTTGACCCCGCTTTTTCGATGCTTGTGAAAGACCTTGCCGATCGAGACTTGCTCGATGAAACCATCGTCCTATGGATTGGTGAGTTTGGGCGGACTCCCAAAATTAACGAGAATGACGGACGAGACCACTTCCCCAACGGTTGGTCGGTTGTACTCGCAGGGGGTGGGATCCGCGGTGGACAGGTGATCGGATCCACCGATGCGGATGGGATGGAGGTTTTGGATCGGCCCGTCTCCGTCCCGGATCTGTTTGCGTCGCTCTGCTTTTCGCTCGGCATTGATGCGGAGGATCAAAATTATTCCAGAGGTGGACGACCGATTCGAGTGGTGAACGACGGGCATGTTATTAAGGAGTTGTTTGCTTAGTTTGTCGGTGTTGGGGAATCTAGTGTAACATTTTAAAGACGCAGATCTGCAAGTGAAAGATAGTAATCCTCAAGTAGGTGTAGCTCCACACAAAGAGATTAGGCCTGCTTGTCAAATATTTTCCAGAATCGGATCAAGCGAAATTAGTGAAAGACAGGATTAAGCAGCTATCAGAAATAGTTGGTGAAGTCTCTCGGACAACTGTTGAAAATGCTATTGCACAATCTTACCTTCGGCATGCCGAATTTTGGTCTAAACGGAAAAGCAAGGTGTTCCGCATCGATTCAAGGTGGATTCCAAACGTAGAAACCGCTGTGAGTTGGTATGATAGAATAATACAGGAATTTCCAAAGACAGAGGCCTCACGACTTGCCTACGAAGACAAAATGCGAACTTTGATTGGCTGGGAAGATCCAGGACGTTACGGTGGATCACACGGAATTAAAAGGAACTTTAATCAGTAGATGCCCCAATTACTCGAAACATTTTCTGCTTTTGAAAGAGACCATCCAGAGGCATCATCACTTCAGGCTTCCCGTTACCAGATTGCTCAAGCATATTGGAATAAGAAGAATTGGAATCAGACCAGAAACTGGCTGAATCGGATTATTGAACATTCAGGAGAAGATTATACCTTCTATCGTGATCTTGCAGAGCGTCGTCTAAAAAAGCTCGAGTACTAGAACGCAATCTTGATAACCGAATGAAATGGTAGGACGAGTTGCATAACTCAGAGCAAGCTAAACCTCCACTACGCAAAGAAAGGAGCTTTCTATGAAACGCTTCACATTGTGTTTGATTATCTGTCTCACTGTTATTCTCCTACTAAATGCTACTGGGCGTGATGTGGTCTCCGTCGACAAGCTTGCCCAATATTTGTATGTAAGAGATAAGATAGGAGATCTCAGAGAAACCCCAAACGGACAAAAAATTAACCAACTCTTACAAAAGACAAAGGTTAAGGTCGTTGAGGAAAAGGGAGACTGGGCAAAAGTAACAGTTGAAGGATGGATTAAAGTAAAATCACTGACGGATGATCTATCGAGTATCGTAGATAAAAAATTCGCTGGCAATGGTTTTTACTATAAGAACGTTTCGTTCAAAAGTAGTATGATAGGAAATCAAGCCTTAGGTGAGGTCATCAATGAGTCCGGGAAAGATTATCAATTGGCGAACTTTATCTTGAGTGTTTACGACAGTAATGAACAATTACTTGAAGCAGCTTATATCCCCATTAGTAATATCCCCAGTGGTGTTACAAAAAGTTTCACAACATTTCTTCTAAATACTTCAGTTGGTGAAATTGTTTCTCATAAGATTCAGTTTGAGAATGGATTTTAAAAAAGAGAAAATGCAAATCTGTATTCCCTAATCAGAGTATCCCCACAACAACTTGCCGAACGTAGCTTTTGACCGTAAGATCGGGTAAGTTGCAGCGGAATCTCGTTACGCTTGGTTGTCCGGAATATCCTACGCAACCGAGGGCGGGCCCGTATAGCCGATGCTCTCCCAACCTGCTACATCGCCGCCCTTTAAGCGGTAGGGATGGGGATAGATCTTGAGAGAACGATCTTCCAACGGCAGGGAAATTCGTCCATGTCCACGATGAGCAGACTGTTTTAGGGCGATGGCGATTTCGAGTGCTTGACGGTAGTCGTGGCCGCTGCACAGAGCCTCCTCGCCGGTATCCACCGCCCGCATGAGTCGTTCAATGGCTGATGTAAATCCGTCTTTTCGGGAGCGATCCAGAAATTCCGGCTGCACTGGCGTTGCAGCAGCTCCCTGTCCCTGGATAAGGATCGGCTTGGGAGAGGTAATCCATACCCGCCCATTTTCTCCAGTAACCGAAACAGGACAGAACACTTTCTGATCCGTTTGTGGCTTGACGATTTCACAAACAACTCCACCGGACAATCCCAAACGACCATAGACTGGAGAATCCGTCTCCACCGCTGCAAATTCGACCGGAGGCATCCAGTCGGCTTGTGGTGGTAATGCCCATCCTTCCGCCCATTCGACCTCCATATCAGTGAGCAAGCGCATGATGGTCAGTTGCACGCACCCGCCACCTGACACTTCTGTCGGCAGCCCACCGGGAATCGCGGCACCGGTCAGTTGACCGATATTGCCCGCACGGATCCAATCAGCAATCTCTAGTAGGTAGGGCGCGTCCCAGTAACCTGTCCCGCAGCCGAAGGCAGTTCCCCGTTCCCTGCAGGCACGCACCATCTCATCCGCCTGCGATAGCTCAACCGCTATCGGCTTTTCGCATGAAACCGCCTTAACACCCGCTTCAGCGCAAGCGATGACTGTCTCAGGATTGTGACCGACTGGTAGAATAATTGAGACGATGTCGGGCACCTCTTTGGAAAAGAGTTCGTCCACAGTATCAAAGACGGTCTTGATACCATAATGGTCAGCGAAGGCACCCCGTCGGTCCCAGGCGCGGTCTACCAGTGCGACAATTTCGCAGTCTGGATGGTTGGCGTAAGCGCGCAAATAAAAACGTCCCCAGGTCCCTGCGCCCCCGACGACTGCAACTCTGTATTTTTTCGGTGGCAATATGGAATTCCTTTCGTATGTTAGTGCGTGTGTTGAAGTGAAGCCTGAATAAACAGGTAAGCCGTTCCCATCAAAATCGGTCGGGCCACCAGACGTGCGGATAGTCAAGTGGAAAGAGCGTTTCCAAAATGGGAATAATTCCCCCTGTTACCGAAACATCGGGCTCAATAGCAAGATCTTCGATGCTTCGCCTCCCCATCATCAGTTGAATCAGCTTGTCCTGCGGCATCTCAAGGTGGAAGGCGTTCGCTTTACTGTTGGTGTGTGTAACACGTCCCCGATCAATTCCCAAACAATCCTGTCCGAGATCTGTCGAGATTAGGATCTTTCCACTCCATTGTGAGAGATGGGCGGAGTGCCGTAGGCGTTTTTCCAACTCACCGGCAACCCCTTTTATGGTACTTGATTGGTTAATAATCCGCATCATGCCCCCGCGGTCCTTCGGGTTATGGGTATTTGTTCGGCAGCCGTAGCGTCGGCAGAAGATAGCGAATGGATGGTCAGCAGGCATTGAGCATTGAATCTGTGCTGCACCGATGCGGCTCGCTCTATCCCCAAGAAAGCGGATGACTGTCTCAAAAATCGTCCTGTTTTGAAACCCAATGTCGCAAAGGATACAGTTTTCTTCTGTATCATCGCAGACGAAATAGCCGATTACCTCACCGGTTTCGTTCAGGACAACAAAAGGGGCAGCAACAACCCCAAAGTTGCTCCCCATCTTGAATTCCTTCCAACGGGTCTCGTCTCGCAAAGGTGTACCAGTTCGCTCGGCGTTGTTCGCTGCGTAGAGTGCCAATATTTTCGGTTCGTCCCCCTTCTCAAATTTTCGGATCTGATATGTGGAGGCAGCCGCTTGCGCCTCCCCCGTATTAAGCTCGACCCATGTTTCCGGCAGCACTGTTGCATAGCCGAATTTAGGGTAGAAGTCCGGGATACCAAACAGCATAGCGACATCGAATCCATTCTCTGTCATGAGCGCCGTGGAGTTCTCCATGACGCGCCGAGAATAGCCTCTGTTGCGATGGTCCTCATTCGTGCCAACGCCGGCGATGCCGCCCATCTTGAGTTGTGCAGTGCCAAATCGCATCCGGTATTCAATAAGCCAGAGGCGACTCACATCTTCTTCGGCTTCGGTCGAAAGGGAAATCTTCCAAACATTATCAGTTTGTAATAAGCGGTCAATTTTCATAAAAATTCCTCAAGCAGTGATTTTTTCGATCCACCGTACATCACCCAATGCGACACATGTCGCCCCGCTAGGGCTATGTTGGTTCATTCGTGCAACTAATGAACTTTTAAGGTTACAGCATACGGAATATGCCTACTACTAGCAACTTAGGTTATATCACGCTTAACACATCAAGCAGCGCGCCACTGCTCCAGCGGGTGCCGGCGATCAGCGAGCGGCAATTCGACGCGGCATCCACCTTCGCGGTGGGACTGATAGATTGCCATCATCATCTCAAACGCCCAACGTCCTTCCTCACCGCTGCTCGGCGGCTGCGTATCCGTTTCAATGGCGTGAATTATCCGTCGGTACATAGTGACGATTGGCTCCTCAAGCCCCACATCTGATAAATCTACTTGCCGCCAATCTGAGAACTGTGCCGGTGCCCCCTCCATCGGACGCGGTAGATGCCACAAGTTGTCTGTCACGTTTGCCGACGCACGCACCGCCAACTGTCCTTCCGTTCCGAGGAGATCAACGCCGTAATTTTCGCTCATCGTCTTGGCGTAGTTGATAAAGTGCGTTTCGCCCCAGATACCACCTTGGAAACCGTAGTGCGCTATCGCGCGTGTCCCCATCACCAATCCAGAGTCCCGATCCCGCGGAGACATCTCTTTTGCCTCCATAATGTCCCCCGGTCCGGCAGGCTGGTTTTCGTTGTAAACCGTTCCCGAACACCACTCTGGCACTCCACCAAAGCAGAGCATCATGTCCGCGACGTGTGTGCCCATCTCCATGAACTCGTTCCCACTTTTGCGTCCGGCTTTGTTTCTCCCTCGCACCAAGACAACGTCGCCGACGACACCCTCCTCGACCATCACCTGTGCTTTCCGGATGCCGGGGTTGACGTGGTTCTGTTGATTGATAGCGAATTTCGCACCAGAGCTTTCTGCGGCGGCGACCATGTCATCTGCTTCGATGAGATCGATGGCAATCGGTTTCTCACACAAGACAGAGATTCCTCGCCGTAACGCTGCAACCACCGGGGCATGATGTCCGCGCGTCTGCGTGGCGACGGTGACGAGGTCTAAATTTGCTTCGTCGTACATCTGATTAAAATCGAGGTAACGCGCTTCGATGCCATATTCGTCTCCAGATTGATTGACAGCATCAGGGAAAATATCGCAGAGCGCGACGAGTTCAAATTCGGGTAAGTCGTTGAGGACACGAAGATGGTGGTGTCCCATGCCTCCGCATCCAACGAGTCCTGCACGATAGGTTTTGGACATGATTGCGTCTCCTTGCGTGAAACGTGATGTGTCTCCTAATAAGCCTGCTACAAACTACAATCATCAAAGGCCAGATTTCTTCAATGCTTTTTTGAGCATTTTCCGCTCGGCAGCTTCTCTCTTTGCCCAACGGTAATGCCGACACTTATCAAGGGCTTTATGCCTAGCATGGTGGACTTTACGCATAGCAGGGTGTACCAAACAACAACGGTTGTGGGATTGGAAGCATTGAAACGAACTTTATTCACCACAGGTCCCAAATCCGAATCATCTAACTCCCGGAAAGTTTTACATTTTTTCCATTCAGCCAAATCAGGCGATAGGCCTGCGATGAACTTGATGGAGTGCTTACCCAGTGCTAAGATGAGACGCGGTTTCTGCACCGCAATTTGTTTGTCAAGAAAGAATGACTCACAACGCTCTACGAACTTCTGAAGTGTCTAGGTCTTAGGTTAAAGCAATGAAAAAAGCCGTTTTCCCATGTTACGCGGAGGAAAACGGCTTTTCGGCAAGTGCGGACCAACGATTGTTTGTCGCTTATAGTTTTTTAATCCGCAGCGGAGGAGTACACCTCTGAACCCGCTTCCTTGAATTCATCGCTCTTTTCAGCCATGCCCAGTCGGAGTGCTTCCTCCTCGGTGACACCTTTTTCTCGCGCATACTGACGGACATCTTCCGTGATCTTCATTGAGCAGAAATGCGGGCCGCACATCGAACAGAAGTGTGCTTTTTTCGCGCCCTCTTGCGGCAGGGTTTCATCGTGAAATTCACGAGCGGTTTCTGGATCGAGACTCAAATTGAACTGATCCTCCCATCGGAACTCAAAACGTGCCTTTGAGAGGATATTATCGCGCTCTTGGGCACCGGGATGCCCCTTGGCGAGATCTGCAGCGTGCGCTGCAATCTTGTAGGCGATGACACCATCCTTAACATCCTTTTTATTTGGTAGTCCCAGATGCTCTTTCGGTGTAACGTAGCAAAGCATCGCACATCCGAACCAACCAATCATCGCCGCGCCGATTGCGCTGGTGATGTGGTCATAGCCGGGAGCTATATCGGTTGTCAAGGGACCAAGGGTGTAGAATGGTGCATCATAACAGTGTTTGAGCTCCAGATCCATATTCTCTTTGATCAGTTGCATCGGTACGTGCCCGGGCCCTTCGATCATCACCTGACAGTCTGATTCCCAAGCGAGCTTCGTGAGTTCGCCCAATGTTTCCAATTCGGCAATTTGAGCGGCATCGTTTGCATCTGCAAGGGCACCGGGACGTAACCCATCCCCGAGTGAGAAGGAGACATCGTAGGTCTTCATAATCTCGCAGATTTCGCGGAAATTGGTGTAGAGGAAGCTTTCACGATGGTGCGAGAGGCACCATTTCGCCATGATGCTCCCGCCACGCGATACAATCCCACAGGAGCGGTTTGCCGTGAGCGGAATGTATGGCAGGCGCACACCGGCATGAATGGTAAAGTAGTCAACGCCTTGCTCGGCTTGTTCGATTAGGGTGTCCCGATAAATCTCCCATGTCAGTTCTTCCGCCTTGCCCCCCACTTTTTCGAGGGCTTGGTAGATTGGGACGGTGCCAATCGGCACTGCAGAGTTACGAAGTATCCATTCACGGGTCTCATGGATATTTTTCCCCGTAGATAAATCCATGACAGTATCGGCACCCCACTTCGTCGCCCACCGCATCTTTTCCACCTCTTCTTCAATGGAGGAGGCGACTGCGGAATTGCCGATGTTCGCGTTGATCTTCACAAGGAAGTTTCGACCGATAATCATCGGCTCAGTTTCAGGATGATTGATATTTGCTGGGATGATCGCCCGTCCGCATGCGACCTCGTCCCGAACAAATTCAGGCGTAATGAAATCGGGAATGAAGGCACCAAACGATTCGCCGGGGTGTTGATGGTTTAAGTGATTCCGCGGAGCCGACGCACTCATGAGTGCCTCATAGGCTTCAGCCCTTCCCAAATTCTCCCGGATGGCGATAAACTCCATCTCCGGTGTAACAATCCCGCGTCTGGCATAGTGCATCTGGGTGACACAGCTACCTGCTTTTGCGCGAAGCGGTTTCCGTCTTAGGCCCGGAAAGTATTCCAAACGCCCTTTCTGTTTTTCACGCCGGCTGGCATACTGTGCGTGCCCGCGGGTTAGATAACCGTTGTCCTGCGGTTGGACTTCGCGTCCTTCATATCCTTCAGTATCCTCGCGCGCTTGAATCCAATCGGCTCGTAACGGGGGCAATCCCTGCTCGCTATCACACGATTGGGACTCATCTCCCCACGGTCCGCTTGTGTCATAAACACGCAGCGGTTGGTTGGCTTCCATTTCACCGTTAAATGCCTGTGTGGGTTGGATTGCGATTTCACGGAAAGGCACACGCATATCTTTATGCTGACTGCCAGAAACATAGACTCTTTTACTATTGGGAAAAAATTCGCTCGATTTTTCAGTTGCCATCGTCTCAACCTCCTATGCGGTAAGCAAATGTCGAAAAAAAAACCGTTTCCCTGCATAAGGAAAACGGCTCGACAATACAAGTCAGGAACAACGAACGTTGCTCTCTACTCTGAAACTCATATTTCCCTACGCTGGTATTACCCAGATCAGGTCCAAAGGGTATATTCTCAGTGCCCCGGGTCCAATCGGAGCGCACCCCAACAAAGATCACGGATGACGCGGATTTGGCTTCATCGTTTTTTAGATAACTCTCAGATATGGCAAATCCCATCGGTTTTAATCTGTAGCTTTTGCGTCTGCTTTTGTTAGATTTCCTCTCTGTTAAAATTGCCGTATGCTAACTTCTGTGGGCCTAAACATTCATCAGTATGGGGGCCATTTAACATCTGCCCCTTTCTATAACTATGACAGAATCTCCAATGCCATTTCAATGTTACAACGGTTACGCAGGAAAGTCAAGGGAAAAATTCGATGCACCGCCACTCATATCCTTAACTCGATACACATCACCACGGTTCATGAACCATCCTCACCTAAACGTAGGGTTTCCCAACCTGCTGGTTTATATTCTTTAACCAATTCAATTGGTCAGTGTTCAACTGCGTAAGTCCTATCGTAAGCAAATATAGCGACCAATATAAACGCAAATAATTTTTCAGACATCAGGAGTGGTTGTGAATGTTGTGTTACCTCGGCAGCCAGAAACCGCCATCCACTCGCAAGCAAGCACCAGTAATATAATCTGCCGCATCGGAGCAGAGAAACGCCGCTGCTTTTCCGATGTCCTCAATCGTTCCCAGTCTGCCCCACGGTAATTTTTTGCCGCCCTCTCTTAGTTCCTCTTCCGTTGCAAAATTTCGCTCTCCCGGCGTATCTGTCCACCCCGGCTCAATGACGTTGACGTTGATACGATGCTCGGTCAATTCTGTCGCCATTGTGTACCCCATGTGGTTGATTCCCGCCTTCGCGGTATTGTACGCAACAGAACGTCCAAAGGGAATAAAGGCGTGGACGGAACTGATAATCAAGATTTTTCCACCTTCGCAGCGCTCTACCATGTGGCGTGCAGCAACCTGACTGCAATGAAACACTCCCCACATGCAGACATTAATCGTCCGTGACACATCGGCGACAGGAATTTCCAGAAACGGCTTGCGAATGCTCATCGCTGCATTATTCACGAGGATGTCTATCTTTCCAAACCGATCAATCCCCTGCTGCACCATCGCCTCAACAGCATCTCGCTCTGCAATGTCAGCAGCAACGGTGATGGCATTCCGCCCAAGACCTCGGACGATTTCAGCGACCTCTTCCGCCTCATCGGGATGGGTCCGGTAGTTAATTACAATATCGGCACCGCACGTCGCCATCTCAATCGCACACCCACGCCCAATCCCGCGCGATGAGCCGGTGATTAAAGCGACCTTGCCTTGTAAATCAACCATTTTTGTCCTTTCTCACAGAGGGTAGGAAACCAGAAAATTGGGGAAGTTGAACGGACTTCCTTTCCTTTCTCCCACCATCTTTTACGTTTCATGCCAATAGCTTCCACTCATCACCGAGGATAATCTCCAACTGGTCATGCGGTTTGAAGTAATCGGTCGGATGATAGTCCTCGCCCATGTACCCGAATAAGCGTCTCCGGCGAGGTGTCATCCGCTCCAGCACATGCGACGGCAGGGTTTCGTAGTCGTAAGGGCGGCTCCACATCTGACCATAACGGAAGGTGACGCTTTTCCGAATCTGATCGGTTTTATTCGATCCAACCGAGTGCCACTGCGCCCACGGAAAGATGACCGCATCGCCCGCATCGGCAAGCACTTGGATCGCTCCTTCTGGAATAAATCCCGGTTCCGGGTGTTCGGGGAAAGGCTTTCGGTGACTGCCCGGCACCAGCATAAAGTTCGCGCTGTCCGGCTTTGATACATCGGTCAGGAAGAACTGAACCTTAAATTGTAGCGGGAGGCTTTGGGGGTGGGGGTGGATCTGTTGTAGCGAAGGCCCGGCATCCGTATGGAAACCCAGTAAAGGGTCATCGCTGGGGTGCCGAGTGTAGATCTGCGTTCCCATAATCTGGAGGTAGGGTCCCATCAATGCGAGAATCGTCCCAAAGATATTGGGGTGATCTGTCAAGGTATCCAGTGCATCTGTTCTTTCAATCGCACGAATAATGGTGAAAGCCCCTTGACCAAACTGGGGGGCATCTGGACCATGTTCTTCCCGAACATAGTTTTCAATAACCAGATCGACAGCCTCCAAAAGCGTGCGGACCTCTTCGGGAGATAGCACCTGTTTCGCAACGAGATAGCCTTGCTCATTCCAGTGTTTGCGTTGTTCCTCTGTTAAGTATCCGTTTACCATCGTGATTCCTCCTGTTGCTCATAGTCGATTAATTTTGAGATTTGCGTGGGTCAACAACATTATAGATGATTTTGTGAGCGAGATCCAGCACAAAGTGATTTGGCAAAATGTCGGCACTATTTTTTAATTGACGCGAGCGTATATATCTGTATAATGAATCCTATTCCAGCCTTTGGACACAGGTTTGTGCGGATAGAGAGATTTCAGCTGAGGAGATAGCTATGAGCGATGGACTGTCGGTGGGCGTTATCGGCGCTGGAGGAATTGCCCGATCGCATCTGAACGCAATCGAAGCAAACGATAATATTCGACTGGTCGCAGTTATGGATGTAGACCCCGCCCGGGTGGGTGCAGTAGCAGAAGAATTTGGTGCCACTGCCTATACAGACCTTGAGCCGCTTTTAGCGGATGCGCGGGTGGAGGCGGTGCATGTCTGTACACCTCACGCTTTACACGCGAATCAGGTGGTTGCCGCTGCAGAGGCGGGGAAGCATGTGTTGGTGGAAAAGCCGATGGCTTTGACACTTGTAGATTGTGACCGGATGATCGATGCCTGTGCTCGCGCCGGAAAGATTTTGATGGTGGGCCAAGTGATGCGGTACTACCCGGTAAGCCGTACGATACGGAAAATGATTGCTGACGGAGAAATCGGGCAAGTGGGACATCTGATACGGCGACGGTACAGCTTTTTCGACCCAACACCAGCGGGGAGCGACTCCCGACATTGGTATCTCAATCTGGAGATGGGCGGAATCTGCGTTCTTTACTGCTTTGGCCCGCATGAATATGACATCTTACACTGGTATCTTAATTCGCCGGTAACGCAGGTCTACGCCCAAGGGTCAGAGAGCACCGATCTGTACCGAGGACAAAAAGACTCCTATACCGCCATGATGACGCATGAAAATGGCGCGGTGAGCGTACTGTCGCAAACGGTTGTTTGTCACACCGGTGCCCACGATCAGTACATTGTCGGAAGCAAAGGCTCAATGATGCTGACAGGTGATAAATTGACCGTCAACGGCAAGGAAGTATCGGTGGAAGGATCAAGCCGAGAGGGCATGTCCAATCAGATACGGGAGTTTGCGACCTGCTGCCTCGAAGGCCGTGAACCCGATGCAAGTGGATATTCTGTGCGTCACTCGATGGCGGTGATCGAAGCGGCTAAACTGAGTGCTGAACGGAATGCGCCGGTTCAGATGTCTGAATTTGATAGAGCTTGATAACCCAACGCAACCCGCTCACCTCAAAGCGAATTTGAATAAAACCAAAGGAAATCTCCTATGAAACCACGTCAACGAAAGTACGGCACTGTAGTTGGCCCCCACCCCAGGACTGCCAACGCTGGTATGAACATCCTTCGATCGGGAGGTAACGCTGTGGATGCTGCTGTTGCGGCTGCTTTCACCGAAGGGGTCGTGGAACCGAGCCACAACGGTATAGCGGGTTATGGCGGCTGTATGGTCATCTACTTGGCTGATCAGCGAAGGGTTGTCTCCATTGACTACAATACAGTGGCACCGGCCGCCGCGTCGGATCAGATGTTTACCATCGAAAAAACGGATACCCCAGCAGGCTACCGAGTGCCGGGGAGAGTTAATCTCCATGGACCCTTGGCAGTTGGTGTCCCCGGCGTGGTGGCAGGATTATGTTTGGCACTTCAGCAATTTGGATCTATGCCACTCGCTGAAGTGATTAAACCGGCTATCCGATCCGCCCGTTACGGATTCGTTCCCAACACGGCTAATCGAAATGGCATGGCTGGGAACGCGAAACGATGGCTTCAGGATTTTCCAGAGACCGCGCGTGTTTTTCTGAAAAATGGTCGTCCACCGAAGCCGGGTGAAAGGCTTACAAACCCCGATCTCGCCCGAACGCTGGAGACCGTCGCTGAGGGTGGATCCTCCGCCTTCTATCAGGGGAGTATCGCACAAAAGATCGCCGATTACATCCAAGAAAGTGGTGGCTGCTTGACCGTTGAAGATTTTCAGCGTTATGCACCGAGGGTGCTTGAGCCATACGAAATTAGTTATCAGGGATATCGGGGCTATACAGCCCCACTTGGTGCAGGGGGATTGACCACCTTGCAGATGCTCCGGTTAATCGAGTCATACGACGTTGGCAATACCTCTCTCGTTGAACGAACGCACCTCCTCGCCGAAGCGATGAAAATCGGTTGGTATGAGCGGCTCAGTCGATTCGGGGATCCCGATTTTGTGGAGATTGATATCTCAGCGGAACTTTCGGATTCGTTCGTCACTAAATTCACACCGCAGTTGAAAGAGGGTCTGAAATCACCGAAGCCGGGTAAAATTGTGTATTACGAACCGCTCAATTGCACCAGCCATATCTCCACAGCAGATAGTCGTGGGAACATGGTGAGTCTCACACAAACGCATGGCGGCGGGTTTGGCTCAATGTTTACCGTACCGGGTACCGGACTACTGTTTGGTCACGGGGTTGGTCGTTTCGATCCGCGACCGGGTTTCGCCAATTCTATCTCGCCCGGCAAACATCCGTTGCATAACATGGCACCGATGCTCGCGTTGCGAAACGACGCTCCTTTCGCTACTTATGGCATCCCCGGTGGCCGTACTATTCCGAACAATCAGCTCAGTATCTCGGTGAACCTCATCGATCTGCAAATGACTGCTCAAGAAGCCCTAGATGCACCCCGCGTACACAACGAAGGGGCAGAACCAATTGGTGTCGAAGAGCGTGCCGGTGCAGAGGTACTCGAAGGGCTGCGAGGACGAGGGCATCAGGTTGAGCCACAATCAGGTATCGGCGGCCCCGGTCACGCCATCGTGCTTTCAGACGATCCGACCGTCCAATCCGGGGGCACTGACCCACGAGGCGAAGGTCGGGTGGTGTCCTTGTAACAACGCCTAGTCTGTATTATGAGAACTTGTTCGGAAAGTTTAGCAAAACCCTTCCGAAGGTTAGGGAACAAACACCTGCAAATGCAAATCGAAAAACCATGAATGCCTACCGAACCAATCTTTTTATTAACCCACAGGCTCACCCGCCCCCGGACTACGGTCCAGCACAGAAGGTGTTACTGAATCAGGAAGCCTTTGCTGATGTGGAAGCAGAGGTGACAAATTTGCCCGGTTATCAACCGACACCACTGATTGCGTTGAACGGTCTTGCTTCCGCTAGCGGTGTCGATGCCCTATGGTGCAAGCACGAGGGGTATCGATTCGAGGTGGGAAGTTTCAAACCAACGGGTCCCGTCTACGCCATGCTGTCCGTGCTGAAGGGCGAGATCAAAAAAGCCACCGGTGTGGAAACAGTTACGACGCAGGACTTGGTAGATCGGAAGTATGAATCGGTGACGCAAGAGATTGTCGTCTCGGCGGCAACGTCGGGCAACCATGGGCGAGCATTGGCGTGGGGTGCCCGTATGTTTGGTTGTCGGTGTGTGATCTACATGAACGATGGTGTCAGTGCCGGTAGGGAGGCAGCGATTGCCGCCTACGGCGCAGAGGTGGTGCGGGTGCCGGGGAACTATGATCGAGCGGTGCAACGTTCCTATGGAGAGGCCAAGGCATTGGGCTATTTTATCGTCTCGGATGACAAGTCTGCTGAGTATCCCCACATATCTCGTGAGATTATGCAGGGCTACGCAATGGTCGCGGCCGAAATCGTTCAACAAGTCAGCGATGCCCAGCCATCCACCCATGTCTTTGTCCCCGGCGGTGGGGGTCGATTTGCCGGTGCGACCTGTGGGCATTTGTGGGATCGATATGGGAACAACCATCCGCGGGTCGTTGTTGTTGAACCTACCGCATCTGCTTGCCTATACCAAAGCGCGATTGAAAACAGGGCGGCAACCGTCAGTGGGGATGGTCGGTCAGTTATGGATGGACTGGTCGTTCAATCGGCTTCGGCCCAAGCGTGGCGTATCCTAGGCGATGGTGCGTTCGCTTTCCTTACCATCCCTGATGAAGCGACTGTTGATGCCATACGGCAGGCAGCGGCAGGTGTCGGTGGAGATTCCCCGGTGGTTATTGGTGAAACGGGGATTGCAGGATGGGCAGGATTTTTAGCAGCGACCCGCGATGAAAATCTGCGTCAGCAGCTTGGGCTTGATTGTAACAGTCGGATCGTCATCATTGCGACCGAGGGAGCGACCGATCCGGAGGTTTATTACAGCCTTGTCGGCGCAAGCCCGGAAGCGGTTTTGGCGGGGTCCAAACCTCAATCGACGGAATAGGGAGATTACGAATGGCAGATTGTGTTCTCCAAACCCTGATACCAGACATCAAACATTTGGCAGAAACAAAGGTCTCGAAGTATAGACTTCCCGGCATGGCACTCGGCATTATCCGGGATCAGGAACTCGCTTGGTTCGGCGGGTTCGGCGCAGCGGATCTTGATTTGAGCAAAAAGCCGACTGAAAACACGATTGCCCGCATCGCTTCAGTGACCAAGACATTCACGACAACTGCGGTTATGCAGTTGCGGGATGAAGGGCGGCTCAAGTTGGAAGACCCCCTAGCGGAGCACATTCCCGAGTTCGCTTCGGCTCGCGCTATCCGCGGCGAGGTCGAAGGTGTGACGATCCGACGATTGCTGACGCACCGCTCTGGCTTAGTCACCGAGTCGCCGACACACGGTTGGAACGATCTTAACTTCCCAAGCCGCGAAGAGATGCTTGTCAAACTGCCGGAGACAGGTATTGTCATCCCGCAGGACTCTGCTTTCAAATACTCAAACCTTGCATTTGGATTACTCGGCGAGGTGATATATCGGCTCACTGGTACGCCATACACCGAGTACGTCCACGCTAATATTATTGAGCCACTCGGTCTAACGTCCACGGTCTTTGACCTCACAGACGAGTTGCGTCCTCACTTCTTCGTCGGTTATAACCCAACGCCCTACCAAGACCATCCTGAATGTGCCCCTTACGCTCATCTGAACGGAATCTCATCGGCGGGCCAACTGCATTCTAGTGTCAGCGACTTGGCAAAGTGGGTGTCGTTCCAATTCCAAACCGATGGCGGAGATCGCCGCGGGGCACAGGTACTCAAGGGGCAAACGCTTGTGGAGATTCAACAGCCGCAATATGTCGATCCGGACTGGTCGTCGGGGCAGTGCCTAGGCTGGCGGGCGACCCGTATCGGTAACCACATCTATCACAATCACGGTGGCGGGATCCACGGCTTTGGAACACAGGTGTGGTTTAACGTTCCAAGCAAAACGGGCGTGGTTGTTCTCATCAATATGTGGCCTCCGCATGGAGGGCTTGAGATCGCACAGGAGGTGCTTGAGATGGTGCTGAATGCTGACGAAGCGGTGCAGCCTGTACCAGAACAACCAACGCATGAGCCAACACCAGAAGCATTGCGGCCTTTCATTGGTTACTATCGCGCCGAACCGGGCATTGATGTGAATATTGAGATGCGTGATGGCAGCCTGCAGCTTGCGGCTCACGGTGGGTCTGTGTATTCCCTACACGCCCCGGCAGTCCTCGAACCGACAAATAAGGAGGAGGAATGGCTTGTTCTTGGTGGGCGTGCAGCCGGGGAAATTGCCCTCTTTAAGTTTGATGATGAGAATCGCGTGATAAGCTACGAGTTAGGAGCGTTTGTGTTCAAGAAGTTGGTATGACAGCCCGGTTGGACATGCGGCTTATATTTTGCGTCATGCAGAATATAGTTTTTTGAATTATCCGCGGATTGCGTTACCGTATCTTTGAACTTTTTGGGCCCCTAGCATTTGGGCTATAGGCAAACGGATACCATTCATAGTAGGCAGCATAAGAGTAGTACGGATTTTTATTTTTATGCCATGCTGTATCGGTGCGAATCCCCTCAAAATACTCTATATCTAACTGCCCGCCCTCGACAACCCCTGAGACTTTAACTGGACGATTTTCCCTCCGGGCGGCTGCCGCCATTTGGAGCATCGATCGGATGCGAGGCTGGTTCTCGAAATTGACCTTCTCCGTGCAGTTAATACCGTTGACAACGATCCTCCATTGTCCTTCGTTGTAGGGCATTGGTGGCAAGAAATCACCGTGATGAGGAGCTTCGGGAACGCCAAGTATTGATATACGCTGTCCTTCGTAACGATTTAGCTGTGCCCCCAAGTTGTTGATAGCAATGGATTGATACGTCTTTCCACATCCTAGCCAAGCAACACAACCCCAGCATAAAATCAGAATAATCTTTACCGGTTTCACCCTTTAATTCCTCCTCGAATTGACAGTAAAAAAACAAGCCCAATACTTTCCTAGTCTTCGGAACGGACAGCATTGGGTCAAACCATGTTTTAACATTGGGAGCAGTCAAAAATGGATTCTTGAGGTAAAATAGCATACATTGTATCGCCGGTCAAGCCATAAATCATGTCGCTCATGTTAAGAAATCGTGCAACAGAAACCGAGTTTTCAAGTCCGAGAGGATCCCGAGAGCGGGGAAAAACTCGGTTTCTCGTCGCGCTTTGCACTTTCTTTATACATGAAGCCGTTACTTTTGCCGGATAAACTTCTGCAAGCGACCATCCGCCTGCACTTCGCTGACATAGAGATCGCCCTGCGAATCCACCCAGATACCGTGTGGACAAGCGAAGAATTCGCCGGGCACAGTGCTGCCGCGCTCACTACCCCATTGGGTAATAATCTCGCCATCAAGCGTCAGAATCGTGACGCGCTGATCTAACTCCGCGACATAAACAATATCGTTGTCATCAATAAAGATGGTATCTGGATGTAGGAATCCGTCCCACTCGTCGATATATTCACCATCAAGCGTGAAAAACTGGATGCGATTGTTCACCCGGTCTGCGACCAGTACACGGTTGTGACGGTCTACCCGAACACAGTGCGGTAGATCGAATTCGCCCGGACCTGTTCCCGGCGCTCCCCAAGACATAATGTACTCACCATCTGGGGAGTATTTGTGGATCCGTGCGTTGCCGTATCCATCACTGATAAATATCTCGCCATCAGGACCGAGCGCGAGGTCTGTCGGCAAATTGAAAGGTTCACCCGCTGCACCGGGCTGATCGGGGGTCCCCAACGTCATCAGGAGCTCTCCGTCAGAGGTGAATTTGTGCATGACATGCACCTCTCGCTCAACACAATAGATGTGATCCTCGGCATCGATAAAAATGCCGTGCGAATCCTTGAGGATGTCCTCCCCCCACGATGCGAGGAAGTTACCTTCGCGATCGAACACAACCAGCGGCCGTTCGCTTCGGCTGTAAACATAAATCCTGTCTTGTGAATCCACCGCGACTGCGGGGATCCAACCAAATTTCCAACCTTCGGGGAGTTGGCCCCAATTTTCTTGCACCTCATAGGTGTGGCTACCTGAACCATATATCATAACACTGTACCTCCGGGTAGAATTTGAACAATTCGTGAGTTAAATTACGAATACTTGCTAACGGCATGGTATACTTTTCTGAACACAATAATTTGAAATCCTTCCCATCTCTTTTGAGAATGTTCTCAGAAAGTGTACCTACAGCTAAAGTTAAAAGGGGGAAAAATGAAAAAAAATCTAATCCTCTTGCTGACAACAGCAGCGTTCACACTGTTCGGTTGTGCCCGATATTCGGGAGAGGTTAATGCGATAGCATCGGCAAGAGATTATTCAGATGACCGCATCTTAACAGTCCTACCGTATGATGCGATTCCTGCAATCCTAAATCCTGAATTTGTCTCTGCCAACAAAGCAAAATTGGCGGTTGACTCACCGGTCATCGGCGTTAATTTCAACGGTGAAAGCCGCGCCTATTCAATCAATCTGCTTAATGGACACGAAATCGTCAACGATGAGATCGGCGGCCTCAAGATTGCGACAACTTGGTGACCGCTCTGCAAGACGGCTATCGTGTATAGTCGTGAACTTGATGGAAAAATCTACACGTTCGGTGTATCCGGCAAACTCTTTCGCGATGCGCTACTTATGTATGACCACCAAACCCGGACTCTCTGGTCGCACATCACCGGTGAAGCGGTGCAAGGTAAACTCAAGGGGCAGCAGTTAAAGATGTTAGCCGGTACACCGCGAATCACATGGAAGGATTGGAAACGTAACCATCCATTGACAAAAGTGCTCTCGGTGCCAAATGATTTTCGTCGCCCGGAGAGACAAATTCAAGATATAAGAACCGATAACTACGCCGCGTATCATGCCAGTTCCAACGCAGGTATCAGCGGCACACAGTATATCGATAACCGCTTGATGAATAAAGCACTAGTTGTTGGCATCCACATCAATGAAAGCTATCGCGCTTATCCTTTTACAGCTTTTAAGAAGCAATCAATTATCAACGACGAAGTGGGTGACGTGCCGGTGTTAGCTTTCCATGATTTGGAGTCGAATGCGACCGCCGTTTTTCTCCGCGCTGTGAAAGGGCAAACATTGAGGTTTAAGCCAGTGCAGGGTTACTTTGTTAAAGATGCCACAACGGGAACAACGTGGAACCTTATCACAGGGATGGCAGCGGAAGGCAAACTCAAAGGATACACGCTAGAGCGAGTGCCGGCGATGAATATCTACTGGTTTGCTTGGGCGCGCTATCATCCTGAAACAACTCTTTATAAGTGAGGTCTTATTGCCTGCCACAATGCACATCGAGTTACGTTTTGCGAGAATCCCTCCGAGGAAGATTAGAGCGTGTCGCTGAACTATGCAGAACGTAACGCAGTGAAGATTCAAGGTATGCACAGCTTTAGGCGGGAAATCGTGCCCGGCTAAACCCTCAACCTCCAAGTTTGTTAGCACCGTCCAGCCAGACCCTCCTACCGTCCCAACGACACCACGCCCTTGATATTATAACGCAAGTTGCCCCTATCGCCCCTCTGGAGCTTTTGTTGGTTCATTAGTTCACAGGTGCATTGGCTGTGCGCGTTGGATTTCACTCCGTTCAACTCAACCTACGATACTTGTATTCTCAAGGCATCGTAGTCGGCGCGCTCCGCCATCCCGTAATTTGCACAATGGTTACGGCACACGGGGTATGCCTACTACTAGCAACTTGGATTATTATATCACACTTATCAATCTTTATGGGAAGGTTTGTTGTTCTACAGACTCGTAATTTTAGCTTGACTACTTTATATTTGTGTGGTATTATTCACAATAAGGAAAATAAAACTTTCCTTGTTGTGAACATTTCGACTTGATAATCTTCCGAAGATGAAGATACTTTGAAGAAAAATGGCCACGGGGAGTTATTTAGGGATTGGTAATTCAATCAATCATTCAATTCCTCTAACTCTCCCTGTTTCTTCTACACCTCATCTAACTTCTTCTTGAAACAGGTAACCCCCTTTGTAAGGGAGCAAATTGTGAGAAAGGGAGATGAAGAGAGTCGGTCGAAATGTATGAGCGATTAAATTCTTATTCCTCGACGGTAAATCATCATTTGATTTTAACGTCTATATGAACAGGAGGATGAATCATGAAATGTTGTAGGGTTAGTCTGATTTTTTGGGGGCTTATGAGTGCAATAACTATTGGACTCGCAGCGGAGAGGCAGGAGATGGGCTCTTTCATCGAACAGCTTCAGGACAAAGAACAGATAGTCGAGATTCGTCGCAAAGCCGCTCATGCGTTAGGACAGATTGGCGATCCGGCCTCTGTCACAGTGTTAGTTCAGGCATTGAAGGATAATCGCGGCGAGGTTCGGGCTGCGGCTGCCTCCGCTTTAGTTCAGATAGGTTCCCCTACCGTATCTGAGCTCATACGATCACTGAAGAGCAAAGATTCTGTTGTTCGTTCCACTGCGGCTCATGCCTTGGGTCGGATTGGTGAATCTGATGCGATCCCCGCGTTGGTGCAGGCATTAGGCGACAAACAATGGGAAGTCCGTCAAAATGCTGCTTCGGCACTGGGCAAGATTGATCAATCGTCTCAGACAGTTGTGCTCGCCTTAATTCAAGCATTGAGCGATGAGCATACCAATGTTCGTGTCTGGGCGGCTTCGATGCTAGGTCAGATTGGTGAACCGGCTGAGGCAGCTATTCCTGGGTTGATACAGGCACTAAGTCATCAACAGATAAGCCTCCGTGGCATTGCGGCGAAGGCATTGGGTCAGATTGGCGTATCGGCTCAAGGTGCCACCCCTGCGTTAATAAACGCATTAAGTGATGAGTCGCCGTGGGTGCGTGCCAATACCGCTTATGCGCTAGCTCAAATTAACAGTTCCAAACAAGACATAGCTATTCGCGTCTTGACAGAGGTGCTGAGTTGTAAAGTGGCTGGGGCTCGTCTGTATGCAGCGCGAGTGTTAGCTGCGATGGAGGAGATCTCTCAACCTGTAACGATCGAACTGGCAAAAATCGAACTGGCAAAGCAAGAGTAAGGTTCACTGAAACTTGTAAGGTCTCGCTTCGCGGGCCCGAAGGGATCTGCCTTTCGACGTAACATCAGCATCGGCAGATCTAACTGGAAAATTAAACAGCCCGACTCCGAAACTATACGATTGCACAATTGCTAACAATGAAGTAAAATCTCTGCGTGGTGTCCAAAGTGCCTGACCATAAATTCTCTTACTTTTTCCGAGGATATCTTACTCCCCTTTCGGCAGCAGAGGCAAGGGTTGTGGTCACGTACCTATCAAGGAACGTTTGAAAGTGCTAAAAAACGCAAAAAGGGAGCTTCAGATGAAGGATCGATTAAAAGTTGGCATCGTTGGAGCAGGCAGAGGAGCCGGGCATATCCGTCCCTTCACAACCATTACAGAAACAGAGGTGACCGCAATTTGCGATCTGAATGAAGATACTCTCCATGAGGTCGGGGAGCGATTTAGTGTCCCAAAACGGTTCACAGCCTATGAAGATATGCTCGCGGATGATATTGATATCGTCGTGTTGGGGACACCTGAAAATCTGCATGTGCCGCAGTCTATTTCAGCACTGGAGGCAGGAAAGCATGTGGTCAGCGAGGTGACAGCGGCAACCTCTATTGAACAGTGCTACGAGTTGGTCAGAGCAGTGAGAAAGAGCAAAACAAAATATATGATGGCTGAGAACAAGTGCTATACGCGGTCAAATATGCTGATCGGGAACATGGTTCGTCAAGGCTTGTTCGGAGACATCTACTTTGGCGAGGGTGAATATCTCCATGACATCAAAGTGTTGCATCACGACAGCAGTGGCAATCCGACTTGGCGATACGATTGGCAGGTCGGAATAAACCGATGTAACTATGCGACGCATAGCTTGGGACCGGTGATGCACTGGTTTGATGAACGGGTCGTTTCGGTGTGTTGTCTTGGGACTGGGGTGCATACCGACCCGGAGCACGCGATGGAAGACACAGTCATGATGTTGTGTAAGACCGAAAGTGGGGCACTGATTAAGATTCGGATTGATATGCTCTCCAACCGTCCGGCGAATTCATACTTGAGTTTGCAGGGGACGAAAGGTTGTTACGAAGGCACGCGGGGACTTAGGGATGTGGAGAAAGTTTGGTTGGCAGATTACCATCAACAGGGTGAGTGGCAACCGCTTGCAGACTTTGAGGACGACTTTCTGCCAGAGAGCTGGAAGAACCCGCCGGAGGAAGCAGTGAAGACAGGAGATGTGACCGAGGAGTATTTTGAGATGCGGGGTTTTGTCGATAGCATCATTCACGACACCAAACCGCCAATTGATGTCTATGACGCTATGGACTTCACGGTGCCGGGGCTGGTTTCTGAGGAGTCGATTGCGAATGGCGGCAAACCCGTTGAAGTGCCCGACTTTCGGGAGATTGACTAGTTTCTGTTGACATTTGGGTATCGAGATATGAATCTGGACCTACAGGCTACCTGCCGATATTGGATTGAGCGGGAGGGTCAGGCAAGTTGAAAATCCCGATTTATCGGGGATGCCTGACCTACAGGGGTGGTGCGTTTCGATACACATGTCGCCCCGTTGGGGTTTTGGGGCGGAGGTTTCTCACGTCAGAAATTGAGCCTGAAACCGGCTTCAACCGAGGTTTTCTGAATTGGCTCAAAGCTTATCTCACCCGCCGCATCTTCTACCTGATGGAAACGGTATTCACGGAGAATTGCAATCTCGAACCTGGGAAAGATCTCATATCCAATTCGCACGGTGAACGCGGATTTGCTATCGAGGCGGAAGATATCTGTGAAAACATCCGGATCTTCACTGCCTGCTTTCTCTGGAAAACCGGGATCTGGCTCGCCGAGGTTGCGTTTGACGTAGAATGCCCGGAACGATACCCGGTCCGCTATACCGGATTCCGTGATGCCGGCGTATAACTTTGGATCTGTGGTTGTATAGTCTTCAAACGTCGCTATGAGATTGATTTGCGGAATCGGCCTCACGGCGAGCATTGAGAAATAACCTTGTCTTGCCTGACTTGGGTCGTCCTCTTCATCCATGCCGAGAAAGTCGGGAACACCTTTGGCATCATCATAGGTGTAGTCAAAAATGGTTGGGTGAAATCCTTCGCCAAAATTGCGGTATTCCACCTTGAAAAGGGCTTTGGGAAACGATAAACCGATTCCGATAGCATTTCCTATTGCGACATCGGTTATCTCAAGCTCATCCTCATCTGCTTTCGAGCTCGGTTTCGTGTTCAAGAAAGCCACATCATCGTATACGTCTAGGCGCAGTATCCGATTGTTAATGAGCGGGAAACTAACATCGGCCCCCAATGCGATAAGCGAATCTTCACCCGGAATCAGATTGGGTTCAATGTCCGTCAGATAGGTTGCGCCGAGTTCAAGACTATTGAGGATTGGCATACCGCCCTCCTCCTTTTGCAGGGGACGAACAAACATCCGTCCGCCGAAAACGGTTGGGGCACCGACGTTGTTAATGATTGTTTCAACCCCAACCTTTTTTGTTTCCGTACTGAGGTTTAGGCGCAAGCCCCGGCGGTCATAGTTTGAATACCCCGACATAATGAACCCGTGACCGATAGTGACGTAGTCCAACTCACCGAAACGGGCGTAAAACGACTCACTGAGAGAGCCATAACGCACATAGCGCACGACCCGCAGGATGGTACTTATATTGTTCCATGTTTCGCCATCTTCAGCGAGGATTTTGTATTCTCCTTCGTCGGCGGAGGGGTTGTAAAGTATCACAACATCCAGTCCAAATCCGACTTTGCCGAGATCTATATCCGGCTGCAACTGAAATCGCAAGAACGGGTCGCCATCAATGAAAGTTAATCCAAATCCCGAACGCCCCATTTTCCACAAAGCTAGTTCTTCCAAATCTGGTGCTCTTCCGTATAAACGTGCGATTTCCCCCGCACCTTGTGAGATTTCAGTTTGCTCAACCTGCCCATAAGTTGCCAAGATGAAAGTTAACGATAAAATTCCTATCCAAATGGCAACGTGCTTTTTCCGATTCATAAGTTTCTCCTTAAATATTGTTGTTGTGTACGCACCTAAATTGTCACCCAATGAGAAATCAACTCAAATTACCTACTCGGCGAGAAGGTAACAACTGGAGTTAGGTATTAAATAATAGGTATAGCGAACACACGAGTTTTTATGCAAATAGATAGTTCCACTCCGCCGACGTGTACTGGTATCTTCCTTATTCAAATACACGGAACAGAATATCAAAAACAGAGTGCTCATCAACCCGATGGGTAAATTTATCTCGACACACTATTATCTTTCCACGCCTAGTTTGGAACTTGAGGCAGATTTTAATCGTGGTGCTCGGAATCAACTCATCGATCGCAAAAACTTCATAGAAGTCCTCTCGTTGTTCCGGCTCGATGATGATAGGGAGACTGTTGCGGAGTAAACTCGGAAAGAGCATTGCGTGAGGTGTTTGGTATAATTTCGTATCTTGCCACCTGTGCCCAATTTTTGCCTGGAACTGGCACGCCTGAATTGTAGCAGGGACCTGATCCCCTTCATTATAGATGCGACACGAAACGAGAAACAACAGATGTCCGCCGTACGTAATAAAACAGTTTGTCTGTTTTGCTAATAGCTCGACTCTGAGAGCACTTCCTCGTCGCCTTTGACCGTGAATTCGCCTGCTGGTGCGATCCGCCTGAAGGTCATAGATCCATTTAGAGGCAGCAAGTATGACAGCGATGATACTGAGAATGAGAGCAAGTGTCGCACGATCCATTGGGGGTTTAACGCAATCCTTACGTAAAACGTGGGTCGCCTTTCCGTTTCACGTTTTGCACATCAGATCTGTGTTTCAAGGAGGGCTACACTCTTCGGATCTAGCCGATGATAGTTGACAATTTCGTATCGATTCCCATCAACATCTTTAATCAGCAGCCGTCCGCCATCGAGTGAGGTGATGTCATGCCGAGAGCGTAGATCAAAAGAAACGGAGCCGCTGTTAGTTTCAGCTTCCCACTGCGTGATGCCGAACCGTCCCTCAAGGGAGTGAATCTTCGTAATTTTCGGCATAAAATAGCATTTTTTTAGCTCTTCCGCAAGGACTGTCCGATCCGCTTTTCTCAACTGCTTTATGTCCTCAATCAAGCCAAGCTCGTTTTTGTTAGCGTCAAGCAAGCTGATATATTGGTCCGGTTGGGTCAATGGAAACGTGCGTACCGGCTCAACAGGCGCATGAACTGAACCATCTGGCAGCTCTGCTTCCATGTCTGCAAACTGGTTGCGGCTAATTTTCACCAGTTTGGGGTCAAGAAATTGGACTTCATCTTCGATCCGAATGGGCTGCTCCACAGCATCTACTCCTTTCACATTTCGCTCATGTTAAGAAATTGTTCGTTTCACGTCTCATTCCTACCACGCCCGAATCTTTGAGAGCTCCATCTGCTTTTCACATAAGCCGGCATAAGTACCGCCTTTGGTGATGAGCTCCTTGTGTGTGCCAATCTCATCAATTTGCCCTTCTTTGAGGACGACCAGACGATTAGAGTGTTTAAGTGTCGAAAGGCGGTGTGCGATCGCAAAGACGGTTCGTCCTCGAATCAGCCGCCCCAACGCCTCTTGGATTCTTGACTCAGTCTCCGTATCCACAGACGAAGTCGCTTCATCAAGGATGAGAATGCGCGGATTCTTCAGGATAGCACGAGCGATGGAGATCCGTTGACGTTCTCCGCCAGAGACGCGCGTACCTCTTTCACCGACCGTCGTGTCGTAACCATCGGGAAATTTAACGATAAAATCGTGGGCGTTTGCGGCTTTGGCCGCTGCGATAATCTCCTGACGAGTCGCAGCCGGTTTTCCGTAACCGATATTGTCGGCGACGGTGCCTTCAAACAGGAATGGATCCTGCAGCACCACGCCAATTTGCCCCCGCAAGGACTTGAGTTCGATGTCGCGGCTATCATGCCCATCAATGAGAATTTCACCTTCGTTGGGATCATAGAATCGGGTAACCAAATTGATGAGGGTACTTTTGCCCGCGCCGCTATGTCCGACGAGCCCAATCATTTCTCCCGGCTCGACGGTAAAACTGGTGCCATTGATGGCATTTTTCTCACCATCGTAAGAGAAAAAAACGTCACGAAATTCGACCTGACCCCGCATATTTGGAAGGTCAATAGCATCTTTACTACTCGCAACGCTAGGAGGCGTGTCAAGGATCTCAAAGACCCGTTCAGCAGAAGTGGCGGCTCTCAGGAATCGACGGTTCATCTGAGCAAGCGTCCGTACGGGCTGTAAAAACCGCGTCATATAGGTCATGAATAACGTCAACTCACCGAACGTTAAAGTTCCGTTGAGAATCTGTCGTCCCCCAACTAACCAGATGAAAATGGTTCCAATAAATGTCATGAAGATCATGATGGGTTGATAAAGCGTCCACAGTTTGGCGGCACTCATCTCCCCGTCAAAAACCAGATGGGTCTGTTCTTGAAAACGCTCGACCTCGTATTTCTCACGGGTAAACGCCTTAACAACCCGTACCCCCGGAATCGTGCTTGCTAAAATTGTGCTAATCCCAGCGTAGCGCTTCCACAGGACGTGGAAAACCTTGTGCATCTTATGTCCAAAATAGAATGAGAAAAGGACAATGAAAGGAATCGGAAGTAGGACCCAGAGTGCAAGCTGCCAGCTATAGAGGAACATGATGATACACATATAGATCAGCGTCATTGAATCGCCGATAATGTCCTGTAATCCTTCAGCGATGAAGTCCCGCAGCCGTCCGATGTCCTGAGTGATGCGCGACATCAGATTCCCCGTCTCCCGATCCTGGTAGAAATCAAGCGAGAGGATGCTCATATGCTGATAGGCATCATTCCGCAATCTCAGGGTGATACGCTGACCGACCCACGTCATCATGTATCCCCGCACCGCTGAGAAAACTGCTGTGAAGGCGTGCGCTCCGATCATCAAAAGCACAATTGTCACAAGTTGTCCAAATACGCCCGGTTCAACAGACTGTCCACCAGTTATTGCCAGTGTTGCAGGAATAAGGATGTTATCAATAAGCCGCTGCCCCAGAATAGGGGGATAGAGGTCTACAAGCCGTATGACCAGCATGATGAGTAGTGCCGGGATAGAAACACGCCAAAATGGGAGCGCGTATTTTAGTAGGCGGAAGAGCAATTTCCCTTTTTCGACGCAGTTTGGGCAGACCTCAGACCACCGTGGAATCGGCCGTCCACAGGTTTCACATCTAATCTTCTTTTTTCCGGGATCGACGTACTTCCGATGCCGCTTAGATTTATCCACGTCATCCGGCTTAATTTTGTCAATTAAAGATTCAATTTCTGGCGTTGCTTCGGCAAACTTGGGAGCAAACCGCTTGGAGTAGCGCGCTACTTCAAATGCGCCCTCTGAGGTTCGCACTTTCATGAAATTATTGCCATGTAACTCTCGTATTTGGATCTCGTCAATGGCTTCGAGCGCAATATTTCGGATTTCAGGTGCGGGTGCACCATTCTGGTTAAAAGTGAGCAGGCGTTTTTCCGTCGCTAACACCCAATCTTTCCCGTAAGTGCCATCAAACTGTAGATCTGTCGAGATAGCAATTTTAATATCTTCTTCTCCATCCAATAAATCCTCAAATTGACGTTGGAGTGCTGCCGGAACTTCTTCCAAAGTTGTCGTCTCTACATCGGGCTGTCTATCGGTATTCCTACTACCGGAAGAGCGAGCCAGTCGATGCATGTCTCGTCTAGAAAATCCCCCGCTGTGCATAAGAAAACCTCCTTGCTGAAGCACAAGAACGAAAACCGTACCAACGAATTTTGGCACGGTTTTTTTTGGACGAAGGAACATAGAAAATGTTGAAGGAAAATCAGGGCTGGGCGATGCGAAGGGTCGGGGAAACCAGAGGGGATTCAAAAAAGGGGCAGAAACCAAGTTTTTACGGATAGGTAGAAAGATTGGGACGAAAATCCACTCGATTGGTTTGCGGTCATTGAAAGCTGCGGTTGTTCTGGAATAAGGAGCAACTTGCGTTACAGTTATGAGTTCTTGAATTGATTCGTTCCATAAATAATGAGATTTATCAGGAGGTGTATCGTGTGCACTAGCAGCCGATGGCGATAAAGATGGCAACCTTCTGGACTAAATTACCGTCCTTAGCCATTGACGAAAGAAACAGCATCGGTGCAGAATATACGGCGTAGTGGGGAGTCGCGTTAATGAGCAGATCCAATTGACCATCCCCATCCAGATCGCCTGTCCAGAGTAGGCTGGGTATGGCACCATTCGTTGAGTCGTATGCAAGCAGTTCCTGAGAAAACTGTCCCTTCGATAGTTCGAGCCTGTAGTTCTCAAGTGAAGTAAATCCGTTCAGCCCTATACTCTCCGTGCCATAAGCCGTCAACTGATACTCATTTTTGCTGTCCAATCTAAGGTCAAGGGACTTACCCGGGGGCAAAATTGTCTGTTCAGCGGATAGTGTTTTGATGGATTCTCTTGTCGGTGCATCTAAGCCCTTTATCAAAAAGAGCGGGCGCGTTTGCTCATTTACTGATACTGCTTTGCCAGTCTTTTCTTCTTCATCATCAACGAGCGGATCATAAACAGTTTCCACCGTAATTCTCGAAGGGATAAGCGCGTACCCATCGGGTGTCGGGTACAATCCCAGCCAGACTTCGCCTGATTTTGCTGAGACCTCATCGCTGTGAAATGCCCCCACTTGCAAGAGTTGAATTTCAGGTGCCACAGGCGATGCCGCCGATTGGTCATTACAACCAAACATGATGCAACAGATCCATCCCGCTAGAAAAATAGACATTGTTATTGTGAATGACATACGAACTAACATGATCTTATTCCCCCTGACCTCAGATTGTGTTTCAGCTTGCTGACCTTGCACAGGTTTCAAAACTGCGTCAGATGTTATATGCAAGCCGCGTGCCAAAACCATCAATCCTTTCCCCTTAAAGGATTTGAGATGATTACAGACACAGAGGGGAAAACGAAGTCAGGAGGGAAGGGAAAGTGTCTCAGTTCAGTGACACTTGGGACAAGCGCGAATGGAATGGTGTGTCCCTAAATAGACACACCTATTGATCCGCACATTCTAAGGCTTGAATTTTTGGACAGTCCGTGCTATACTGAGCACAACCAATCAGTGAATTGACCAAGCAAACGCCAACATAAGTCATGTTACGTGCAATATACAACTAAATCATTTGAGAGGATCTGATTCTAATGAAAAAAGTGATTGTTCTTTTGCTTATTACCGCTGCTCTTTTTGTGTGGCAGGCGGGCGCAGTATTTGCTGTGGGATTTCTGAAGTTCGAGCAGGAGTTCGGTGGGAAGGGCTCAACGGATGGATTTTTTAGCAAAAATATTCATGTTGGATTTGACAGCACAGGCAACATTTACGTCAGCGACGCAGATAACCGACTGGTCCAGAAATTGTCATCGACAGGTGAGTTCATCATGCAAATTCCGGAAGAAAAAACGGTGGACAACATACTCAGAAAGCCAGGTGACGTTGCTGTCGATGGAAACGGAAATATCTACGTTGTTGATCAGGCTGTGCCCCATCATATCCCGGAGACTGCGGATCCGAGGCTTTATTGGTTTGGACCCTGTGTTTACAAGTTCAATCGAGATGGCGAATTACTACATACCTACGTTGTGGATGCAATTGACGTGCGCCCCAAAGTGGTTCTACCCACGCGCTTGATGATTGACGAAGAGGGGAAAACGGCATTCGCCTATCAACCGAGGAACCATGACCGATCGCTTCTCATTGATGTGGATAGCCAAAACCAACTGTACGCGCTGGATGCGAAAAACGCAAAGGTTCACAAATTTGATGCGGACGGGGAGAAATTGAGCACCTTTGGCAGATACGGTGCGGGCAACGGCGAGTTTGACAGCGATGCCTCAGATATCGAAATTGACATTGAAGGGAATGTGCTAATTGCGGACACCGGCAATCACCGTGTGGTCAAGTTGAACGCGGACGGGGAGTTTATGTTGAACTTTGGGGTAAAGGGACGTGGCGCGGGAGAATTCATCAAACCTATCGCCGTTGCCACCTTGGCGACAGGTGAGATTTTGGTTAAAGATACGAGCCAGTTCCAACGGTTTTTGGGAAGCCCACGCGCAAATTTCTTGGACGTTGTTTCACCGTCCGGGCAGGGACTCGCCAATGTTTATGCAACCGGCACAGGACTTGTCAATTCGGTCATTGATACCACTCGCCCGCGCTCTGCCTTTCTTAACCCCAATTCGCAATCGTCAGATCTGGATATCTTGCACCGGCGGATTCGTCTGCTTGAGGAAGCGGAATATCGCCGTTACCTCGACGAATATCTTGATGAAGAAGACGAGAAAGATGAGAACAAAAAGGAGATGGAGGAAGATCTGAAAGTTAAAGAGATTCGCGAAACAATCTATCACAACGTCATTGCGCGCGTGCAGCGATTTAATAGTGTCGGAAGCTACAGAGGACGCGTGGTTTATGAAGTGGACAGACGGAGTGCAGAAGACCATGATCTCGCTTTCCTCACCTTAGATCCCCTCGGTCACATCTACCTGCGTGATGGAAGCGATTTAATCATTCGCCAATATTCTATCGAAGGTTTTACGATTAAGCCATCGCACATGAACGCGGTTTATAATACGAGGGCAGTCAACCGTGACAGTGATTTCCTCGAAGATTACGAGGATATCGACGAGGCCGCGGATGTTGATGACCAATTGAATCTGTTACAGTTGAACAACTCCTTCTTTTGGACATATAATCTCTCGGAAAATTGGAACCTGACCCTTGCGGATGTCTTCACCTACGGAGAGCAGGATGAACGCTATAGAACGCCGCCGAAGGAAGAAGATAGCTACGATTTTGAGACCCAAGCGTTGACGAACACTGTCGTTGCAAATCTGAAATTTATCACAAACCCCAATGCCTACCACTACAAGGAACTTAATCTGTATGCTGAACGGATCGACGGTACAACAGACCTCTATCAACAGGCACTCTTTCCAGATCTGAACCGCCAAGCTCAGGAGGGGGAAGGTGATGCAAGTTCTCTGGCTGTTGGGGGAAATTGGGATATATTCACAGATGTCAATCTGTGGTTGGAATACACCGATCTGAATCCGGCGGAGACTAGTCGTAACTTTGTGCGTCGTTATTTTGATGCTTCTGGTAACCTCTACGAAGTCTTTGGCAGCCGCAATCGGGCAAAACAGTTCGTGGGTGAATTGACGGTTAAGTTTTGAATCCTGATTGGGAGGGGAATATCATGGAGACCCGAACCGACTTTGATTTCAAGCGCAGAAAATACATGCCAATTTTTCCCAAAGCCAATGGCAAACCGACGGTTGGCATTGAAGGCTACCCCTCGTTGGTGCAGTCGGGCTAGGAAGACCGACCTACGGGGCTTATAAAAAAGGGGTTTATGTCAAAAGAAAGTGCAAAATGCAAAGAGAATTTGCACGATTTCTTAACATGAGCCTAATCCGAAACCCTCCTTAGAAATTTGTTTGACTTTACCCACGCATTTTGCTACACTGAACGCCCCGCAATAAAGGTGTGTCCTTTCAATTGACCGAAGAGCAACTGAAAGGCATGCCTAGTATAGCACCAACCAACTTCCGCTACGACGAATGTGATAGAATTCCCTCAAACGAAAGGAGAAAACAATGTCTCACAAACGCAAAAACGTCGTCAATTTTTTCGCAATTTTATGTTCCGCGGTGTTACTCATTGCGCTGACAGCAACTTGGACGCTTACGGAGGAATCCAACTGGTATCCCTCCAAATGGGGAAAAGATGATCAGCGCGGTGCAGCAAACCTGCTGACAGCTACAAAGGTTTTGGAAGCTGCCAGCCTGATTAAGGAAGGAAAAGTCTACCAACTCGGTCGAGTTTACGAAGCAGGAATGCCGCTATTCGGCACACGCCACTATAGCCTGTTGATTCCGCAAACCGGTAGCACCGACCATAAAAACAAGGTCACGTGGCATGATGAGATTGTCAGTGGCGAAATTGGACAGATTGGCACCCAATTCGATGGATTGGGACATATCGGTATCGGTGATCTTTTCTACAATGGAAACAATCGACTTGACTTTGCCAAGCCCGATGGACTGAAGAAACTGGGCGTGGAGAATGTGGGTGTTTTCGTCACCCGCGGGGTCCTGATCGACGTTGCTGGTTATAAAGGCGTTGAGCATCTGGAGGGCGGCTACGAAATCACCGTTGAAGATATAGAAGGCGCGTTAAAAAAGCAGGGTGTGGAGATACGTCCGGGCGATGTGGTTATTACTCACACCGGCTGGGGTAAATTCTGGATGACAGACAATGAACGCTATAACGGATCGGAGCCCGGTATCGGTATAGACGCGGGCAAGTATTTGGTTGACAAACAGATTGTTATGGCGGGTGCGGATAACTGGGCAATCGAAGTAATCCCGAATCCTGACGAATCGGTTTTTGCCCCTGTCCATCAACTGTTCATTGCCAAAAACGGCATCTATAACATTGAGAATCTCATCACCGCAGAGCTCGCAGCGGATAAGGTCTACGAGTTCGCCTTTATCTTTGCGCCTCTGAAATTGAAAGGTGGCACTGGATCTCCGGGCAATCCGATTGCGATCCGCTGATCGGGTTTTGGCTATTCCCTTAACTGCAGCTGGATACAACACGATGCAGCGCAAGCATTGGCAAAGTTCGGAGAGCAGGGCTTCTCCGCCTTGATAAACACACTCAGCAATAATAATAACTATCAAGGTGCTGCCCATTCGTTGATAAGGTTGGTAGAAGCGTTGGGTGAACGCGGGGATAAATGTGCAATCCCTATGCTAATCGAAGTTCTTGGAGATGCCAATCGAGACTTCTGCTATCCTTTCGAGTATCCTCACAAGTCATTAAGGCTTGAGACGGTAGGGGCACTATTGAAGAAGTTAAGCCGATAAACACCACAAGTAGGGAGCTGAAGTATGTCCAAAACGAAGTATCGCGTCGGAATTATCGGTTGTGGCAGCATTGGGACATATTACGCAACGGCGTTTCAGCAACTACAGGACCGCGTGGAGGTTGTTGCCGCCTGCGATATCCTTGAAGAGAAGGTGAACGCGCTCGTTGAAAGATTTGAGATTCCATCGGCGTACACGGACATGCGACAAATGTTAAGCAAAGAAAGGCTTGATATCGTCGGCGTAACAACGCACAACCGGGAGCATGTGGAGCCGACAATTGCAGCAGCGGAAGCAGGAGCTAAAGCAATCCTCTGCGAAAAGCCGATGGCATTGAACATGAACGATGCGGACCGAGCCGTCAAAGCGTGCGAGCAGGCTGGAACGAAACTGGCGATTGACCACACCATGCGGTATGAACCGAATTGGTGTCGTGTCAAGCAGATGGTGGATGACGGTGCCCTTGGGGCCCTCCTACATATTGAGGTTCAGAATTACGGCGATACCAGTACGCTGCTGCATAACGGGACGCACAGCTGCGATGCCATTCGATGGTTCGGTGGAGATCCGGAATGGGTCGTCGCAACTGTTGACCGGCGCGATGAACGCGAACGGGTTACGAGCTTTTTCGGCCTCAACAATGGTGTCACCGCGCTGCTCATGACGGGCGGCCACTGGAATTACCGGCTTGACGGTTGTTTCATCCTTGAGGGAAGCGAAGGACGGATAGAGGTTCGTCCGCAGCGTGGTTGGCAACCGTTGATCCGGCTTTGGAAGAAGGACGGAGGTTTGGGAGACTTCCGTGAGGGAGAGCAAATTGAGGCAATAGGCAGCGAAATTGTCGGAAATTCGACAGGAAATGTACCGAGCGAAGGCGCGTGGGAAATGGTCGCTTGTCTCGATGAGGACAGAGAGAGCGTTTCCAGCGGATACGATGGTCGAATCGCTTTGGAGATGTGCCTCGCCGCCTATGAATCGGAGCGGCTCGGTCAAGTTAAAATCACGTTTCCATTGACTCAAAAGGCATCTCCACTCGAGTTAATGCTCACGAGCGGACAGCTTCCATACATCCCGGCGAGGGAATACGGTTGGGAGTTGGGTTAAACTTTAGAAGTTAAATCTTTCCGGATGTAATCTTTTCATTTACTCCAGCGTTTTATGCTTTTGTTGAGTCCCAATTTCGTTGGGGCAACAACCATTCCACATTCGTGAAGGAGCCCCTACTATGTTTTTACTCAAGCGGTTGAACTTGTACCCTCTGTTTATAGCCATCCCTCTTTTCTTGATTCTGGGGTGCAGTGAAGGCGACCGTGAGACAAATTTCGCACCAAGGATTGCTGTCTTCGAGGTTGAATCCGATATTGTTGAACCCAGCACACAAGTTGGCATCAAACTTAAAGCCATCGACGTTGATGGCGACAACCTGTCCTTTGAATGGTATGCGACCGGCGGTACGATTCACGGCGATGATCTCGGTGCGATTTGGACTGCTCCCGAAGAGGAGCGAAAATACCTGATTGAAGTCACCGTAAGTGACGGAAGGAAATCGACCACCAGCACCATTGACATCCGTGTGTGGCGGACCCGTCCGGGGGATTACTATCCACTCGCTGTTGGCAATAAGTGGAACTACCGCGATGATAAAGGAAATCGGGTTATCTTTGAAATCGTTGACATTATCGAGATCCAAGTCACTAGCGACCGAACAGTTAAAAGCTATGTCTTACAAAAATCGAGTCCTGACGAGGGACTGGAAGGCATCGTCAATTTTTCCTACTTGGGCTATAAAACTGAAAATGGTGTTGCCACAGGAATCCTCCAACACGCACAGAATATTACCTCCGGCACAGAAGATACAATTCTCTTCGCCCCCTTTTTGCCGCTTTACAATTTTCCGCTGATCCCGGGAAATAAATGGCAAACAAACTTTCAGGCGAAGTTGACCCCCGAACTATTTCCGATCGGTGGTGGTGCTGATGAATTTGAGGTGCTTTCAGAGGAGGCCCTGACAGTTCCGGCAGGCACGTTTGAGAACGTCTTTCAGGTGCAGGAAGCGTTTAAGTGGAGCATTTTCGATCACCCCCTCGACACGACGGTGGCACAGAAATGGCTTGCTCCCAATGTTGGCATCATCAAATTCACTCAATCTCAGACCCGTGATGATGTTACGGTTGATGTTGTGTTTGAATTAGAGTCCTTTGAATTGGTGGAAGACCAAGCCTCGCATTCAACGATTGGAAATGAGCTCCTTTAAGGGTGCCAGTAGTTTCTCGGTGAGATAGGGACTGGATTCCTTTCCATCAGCAACTGGTGTCTCGCGGGCATCGTGTTCTGGAATCGACTCGGCGGGTCTAACGCTTTCCCAAACTTCACGACGCATCTCCATGCGATAGCACTCCAAGTTCCCGTAACGCCCTTGGTCAACACACTCCAACCTACACCTCTCGAAACAGAGAAAGGCACCATAGTTATCAACATTGACGTGAAGCCCAAAAGTCTCCACGCCGAGATGTTCAAACGCGAGGTCAATTGCCTGTTGCATCGCCTCTGTGCCATACCCATGATAACGGCAATCCGGTCGAATCACAATAAACTCAAGGGTCGCGGCTTTCCAATCTCTGCTGGTGCATCTGATTAGCATAAAGCCAACCAGTTCACCGCTTGGTAGATCAATTGAAAACGGGTGCGTGTCTTCGTCAGTGAGCCAACGGTGCCAGTTATCAACATAAGTTTGGAATGGCATAAATTCAGTACGCAAGCGATTGCGAAGCGTGGGCTCATTTGTCCAACCCCAGGTCCGCCGCAAATCTCGCTCTTCTGTTGTTCTCAGTTTTACGCGACCACCGTAAAACTTTTCTAACTCGCGTAACTGGGTTTGTAGGACCGCCAACTGATCTGTATATGAATCTGTCTTTCCTGCTGCGGTGCCAATCAGACGCTGGTTCGGCTGATCAATGAACTCAGCTTGCTTCAACCGATTCTGAAAATAGGTGAGTTTCTGCTCGTTCTTTTCAATGATTCGCCTCAATTTTTCAATCACTTGATGTCCACTATCTCTTCGCACGTTTACGCCTCCTCTCATAGCGTTTTTTTTCTTTCCTCGGTTCTTCACGCTCAAATCTTCCTGCGCTAAATCCCGATATGCGCAAGTAGCTATCGTACCGTAGCTCACTAATCTCCCCACCCTCAACGGCACTTTTGACCGCGCACCCCGGTTCATGTTGATGGGTGCACGCTGCAAATTTGCATTCGGGAATGTAGGGACGCATTTCGGGGAAGTGGATGTCCAGTCCCTGCTCATCATCAATCTCAAACAAGCCGAGTGTGCGGATGCCCGGTGTATCTGCAACGAACCCACCGAAATGGAGTGGCAAAAGGGCGACCTCCGTTGTGGTGTGCTGTCCCTTGTGCATCCGTTCATCAACCTCGCCGACGCGTAGCCGCAAGCCCGGCTGGATTTCGTTGAGCAGCGACGATTTACCAACGCCAGATGATCCGACGATAGCGGAGATCTGATTCTTCATTACCGCGCGCATTTCATCGATTCCAGCACCCGTTACGATACTTGTGTAAATCACATTGTAACCGATTTTCTCGTACAGTGCCATCTGTGCTTTTAACTTTTCCAGTTGCACCAGGTCTATCTTGTTAATGCAAATTACGGGTAACATCCCCGATGCCTCCGCAGTCACAAGAAATCGATCCAGCATGCGTAACTTGAGTTGCGGGTCTCGCGCCGCAAAGATAATCAGCAGCAGATCGAGGTTGGCTACAATGACCTGTGGCAATTTGTTGACGCGCGTCCGGCCGAATTGTGTCTGACGTGGGAGAATTTCCTCAATATACCCCCCATCCACTTTCGACCCTGACCGAGAGATTTGGACTCGATCGCCGACGGAAACCAGATCCACGTACGGTAACTCCTTCGTTTCTGCACGTTCCCGCCTATCCGCTTCGATGATATGATGCCGCAATAAGCAGTGGTAAAGCTGCCCTCCGATTTGGACATCATAAACTCCGCCATGTGCTTTGATAACGATTCCTTTATCCATAAAATGTAACCTCACAAGGTCATAAAAAAGCCCGTAAGGAAACTCATCCTTACGGGCTTTTCGACATTACACCAAACGAGATTTAAGCAGCCGTTCTCACTGACCCAAAACGCGGATGGCCAAAGTCAAGACGAGTTCCCTGATTTTCCAATGCACTATTTTGTCTACCGAAGCTAATCTGTTTAAGTATTTCTCGCATGACTTTGCACCACCTTTCAGTATGATTTGATTGTGTAGGAAGGTTCAATTATCTTAACACATATAAATCCCACGCTCAAGCAAAAATTCAGTAAATTTTCAAACATTTGGATCTACTGACAGCAGAAATTGATGCCAACGCTCAATTTTTATGCCAACTAATCTAAATTCCCCCTTGCCACCATGAATTTCCTTGTCATTGAAGGTTAAATTTGCTATAATAGATGGTAGGTATGTGGCGAATCCTGAAAGACTATTGTTACGCATTCACAGCAAAATGTATAGGTCAGTGCATTGCACGGTTGCCTCGTAAACCGGCTCTATCCATCGGCGTTTATCTAGCAACAACTGTTTTTTGGCTGTCCCGCCGCCAAAAGGGCAGGGCGTGCAAGCATCTAAAACAGAGCCTTGGGATAGGGCAACCGATGGACGAGCAACTCGCTCGACGTTGTTTTCACAACATGGGTAAAAATTTGATGGAATTTATGCAGCTGCCAGGCACGTCTCCTGAGCAAATCCATCGGCTTGTTACCTTTGAAGGCAGAGAGCATATTGATCGGGCACTAGCTCAAGGCGAAGGTGCAATCATCCTGACAGCACATTTTGGCAATTGGGAACTTCTTGGTGCCAGCATCCTCGCAAACGGTTATACAATCCGTGGCATCACCCGTCAGTTACGATCGAAGCGTTTAGATGCCATTGTTAGTACCTATCGGGAAAAGGTTGGCTGGCAAGGCATAGATCGAGACCGATCGGTTCGCGAAGCGTTACGTTGTCTGAGGCGAAACGAACTGATTGCTATTCTCGCAGATGTGGACACCCGCACCCAAGGGATTTTCGTTGATTTTTTCGGCAGACCGGCCTATACGCCTTATGGCCCGGTAGCCCTTGCACTCAAGACGGGAGCTGCAATTTTGCCAACGTTTATTATCCGTCAACCCGATGATTCACACCGTGCTGTTGTCGAAGCACCATTATCTCTACAACAGAGTGGAGACAAAGAACAAGATCTTTTGGTCAACACGCAGCGGTTCACAAAGGTCATTGAATCTTACATTCGACGCTACCCGGAACAGTGGATTTGGATGCATGAACGCTGGAAAACAAAACCCAAATAACCGACATATAGGCTTACACATCACGTTCCACGCATATCCCCTTTTGGTAGTTTTGAGCCTGCTCACTATTGGCTGCGATAAGGCAGACGAAGAACTGACGCAACCGGTTCAAGAAAAACCTCAACAGATATTGTATGACTTTTCAACCCAACACAGGGAAGGCGGCATCGCCCGGTGGACGCTTGTTGCGGATAAAGCAGAATTCCTGAAAGAAATTACGTACCTTCAAAACCCAACAGTCCAAATCTTTCAAGACGGCAAGTTGGCAATAACGATAACAGGTGACCATGGCGAGATTATTCAATCAAGCAATGATGTTCATGTTCTCGAGAACGTTGTTGGAAAGAGCCAAGATGGGCACCTATACACCGATGAACTTCACTGGCGAAATAGTGATGGCAAGTTGTATACGCCGAACGCTTCCAAAATCGTGCGGGGTGACTCAACAATGATCGGTCAAGAAATGGAAGGGGACCCGGCACTTGAGGTTGTTATAATGAAAGATGTCCGATCTAAAATTTATCCAAAGGATGAGAAATTTGATGCAACTGAGAATTAATTCTGCAACAATTCCCAGCCCTCTCGTATCTATGCTTTGCATGATTGGTCTGCTCTTTAGCATTTTTTTGTTCAGCAGCCGTGCGTTTCCGGCCGATGAACAAGAGACAACCCCGCCTCAACAAGAGGCAATGAGCGATGAAGTGATGTCAGATGGGGACGTGATTGATGTTAAACACGCAGACCGCTTCGAGCAACGTGACAAAGAAGGATTGACAATTTTTACCGGTAATGTTCAAATCGAAAGGCCCGACGGATTCCTCAACGCCGATAAAGTGACTATTTATGAAAACGTTGAAACGAATGAAACCGTCAAAACCGTTGCGGAAGGAAACGTCGAGCTTCGGGATGGCGATATTTTTGTCACTTGTGCTCACGCGATCTTGAACCACCTTACCGATATTATAAAATTTCGAGATAACGTTGTCGTTCTTCAAAATGAAGACCGATTGGAAGCTGATACTTTCACATATAACCGTCTTACCGGTGAACGCTCCGGAGAGGGAAATATAAAGATCCGGTTTCGTGTGAAGCCCAAAAAGGAACCTGAATCGGATTCGCAGGAAGGAGAGGGAGAGGAGGAAGACAACAGTGGCGGTCCTTCAAACTCATGAACTTGTCAAAAGTTATACAAAACGTGGGCCCCTTGTTGTCAACCGAGTAAACCTTGAAGTTGAAACAGGTGAGATTGTCGGCTTGCTGGGACCAAACGGGGCAGGAAAATCAACAACATTTTATATGGTTGTCGGATTGATCCGCCCTAATGCGGGGCGAATCATTTATGATGATGAAGACATCACATTTTTGCCGATGTATAAACGGGCGCGACGGGGCATCGGTTATCTTGCTCAGGAGACCTCCATCTTTCGGAAGCTGACAGTCAAGCAGAACATCGAAGCCATCTTAGAAGTGCGCGATATTCCCAAAAGCGAGCGTGACCAACGAAGTGCACAACTGATGGCAGAACTTGGCATTTCTGAATTGGCAGATCGTAAGGCATATACCCTTTCGGGCGGGGAATGTCGTCGTGCTGAAATTGCAAGAGCACTGGCAGCATCTCCGTCCTTTATTTTATTGGATGAGCCATTTTCAGGCATAGATCCAATTGCGGTTCAAGATATTAAGCAGCTCATCTTACACTTACGCGATCGGAACCTCGGCGTGTTAATCACAGACCATAATGCTGCGGAAATGCTAGGAATCGTTGACCGCGCTTATTTAATAACTGATGGTAAGATCACGCTAAGCGGCACCCCTGAAGCACTCGTTGAGAGTGAAATTGCTAGGGAACAGTATTTAGGGCATAATTTTGAACTGCGGCGACCTCAGGTATAGTCCCGACAGCCTTGTTTGGAACAGGGTTGTCGGATAGTGCTCACCGGTCACGGGTGTCTAGAATCGATTGTAATAAAGTTTTTGTGAAGCCCTTAACAGGTTTCGGCAAATTCATAACCTACGCACTCACTTGAGGAGATTAAGTCATGAACATTGGAATAAGACAAACCGCGAGCTTACAGCACCGGGTGGTCATGACCCCCAAACTACAGCAAGCGATTCAGGTACTTCTGATGTCACGGCTCGATCTGACGCAACATTTGAGTCAGCAATTGGAGCAAAATCCGCTCTTAGAGGAGATACCGGATGATAGCGAGACCGAAGATATCACCGATTTAGAAGGACTCGATCCGGATACCCAATGGAATGAGCCTGAAGAGATTGTCGACCGTGAAGATAAAGAGCCAGATTTTGACTGGAAGGATTTTTTAGATGATGCCCTCCACCGGGGTGAGAGCGGGGAGTTTGAGCATTGGGAGAACAACGAAAATCAGCGTCCATCGGATATCGCTTGCTTCCAGTCGCTGCACGATTTTCTGATGCAACAGCTCAGCGTCGCCCCTTTTTCGGAAATGGACCGGAGGATTAGTGAGCAGATTATTGGCAATCTTGACGATAACGGTCAGTTGCGAACTGTTCCCCTGTTTGGTATAAACGCCTCGTTCCAAAGTGATTTAGACACTGGGGCCCTCTCAGAAGACCTGCGAAAAGTACTCGAAAAAGGGCTGCGTAAGGAACTTGAAACTGATGAAATTTCGCTGTCTCAAAATGCGACCACTGCTGTGAAATCGGAAGATAGCTGTTGGCTGATAACCGATGCGGAGGATGAACAGACCTACACAGTTAAAAAGGAAGATGGTCAGTTAAATATCTACAGCATCACCCTCGAAGATATTGCAGGCGTTGTCGGTTGCGACACGGCTGAGGTAGAGGCTGTCTTGCACTTCATTCAAAACCATTTTGAGCCCATCGGTATTGCCTACCGAACAATCCCGGAAACCCTCCTTATACAGATGAGAGCTGCTCAAATTGATAATTCACTTGCAGAAGAGGTTATCAAGCACCATTGGGAGGATTTAACGAATAATCACCTGCAGCGTATCGCCCAAGGACTTGGGGTACAGATTGGTGAAATCGTAGCAGCACGGGAACTAATTGGCACTTTGGATCCCTATCCGGGCCGCCACTTTTCCGATCCGATAGATCCAAGAACCCCCGAAATAATCATACCTGATGTCATCGTTGAGAACATTGACGGAGAATACCGAATTAGTACAAATGACGACGGTATGCCTCGACTTCGTTTGAATCCAGTTTATGTGGATTGGATGACCAATGGAAGCAAGAACTTAGATACCAAAACAAAAGAGTGGCTAGACGCTCGTAGAATTCAGGCGAGAGATTTGTTACAAAGTATTGTGCAGCGTCGCCAAACAATCGCAAGGGTAACGGACGCAATTTTTGAGGTACAGGCAGGTTTCTTGGAGCAAGGCGTTGAAGGACTTAAACCTTTAGTATTGAAGCAGATAGCAGAGATGGCAGGTGTCCATGAATCAACTGTCAGCCGGGTCACGTCGAATAAGTATGTCGAAACACCTCAAGGCATCTATAGACTGAAATACTTTTTCAGCGGCGAACTCTCGACCGATTCCGGATCAAATATGGCTGCGACCACAGTCAAAGAGAAAATTAAGGACATGATTGAAAACGAGGATACGGCAAAACCGTTGAGTGATAAGGCAATCTCTGATACGCTGGCAGCGCAAGGAGTTCATACGGCCAGGCGAACTGTTGCCAAATACCGTGAGGAGCTCGGTATTCTACCCTCTCCCAAAAGGAAACGGAAATGGTAGGATAATTAACAACTAGCCGATTTGTGGTGAATCGGCAGCCGCCAATGAAGCATTAATTCAACGAAGGGAGTCTGAAAGTATGCAAATCCATCTTACTGGTCGGCACCTTGAAATTACAGATGATATTCAAACTTACATTGAGAAGCGGGCTAAGAAAATCGAATCAATTTTTAACCCTATTATTGATTTTCAGGTGGTTATGGAGGTGGAGAAAAACCGCTACCGATCGGAAATTACACTTGTAACGCGGAAAGCGACGTTCCATGCCCAAGGCGAAACGCACGATGTGTTCTCGTCGCTCGACGATGTAATCAACAAAATTGAGATACAGATTCGTCGCCATAAAGAGAGAATCACGGACCGGCGACACCGTCTGTCTCGGCGTGAGGTCGCAGTGCAGTTAAGCGGCAATGAGGAGAGCGCACCGGTGGAATTCGATACGGGCGATCCATCAAATATGCCGGCACCTCACTTCAGGGCTCCTGAAAAATTCGCTTCCAAGCCGATGAGCGTAGGTGAGGCTGTCATGCAGCTTCGGACTTCTGGAGAGGTATTGTTGCTTTTCTTAAACGCGCAGACGAATCAGGTGAACCTTGTGTATGAAGATGATAACGGTGAGTATGGATGGGTCGAACCTCAATTTGTCTAGAGGTGTTCGAGGGAGGGGCTCCACTGACCGATAGTCTAAGCCTCACCAAGCCACAAACGTTCGGTCCGATTCGCCTCCGATCAAAACCTGCCATAATCCATTGGGTGGCCTCTCCCTCTCCTAAGTTGCCACATTGATCAGAAAAACTTGGGTGAATTTACCGGGGGAACAGTCGAATGCTAGACCACATAATGACGGTGCGTCAGCTAATCAAATATGCCGGTTACGAGCTACAACTGAAGGTCACGGCTGGATACGATGGACTAGATCGTGCACTCAAAACAGCGGAATCGAACCGCCCAGGGCTTGCCCTGTGTGGACATTACGACCACTTTGGGCATGAACGGGTTCAGATTTTGGGGCACGGCGAAATTTCATACATAGAAAGTCTCACGCCTTCAGATCGAACTGAAATCTTACAGAAATTCTTCTCTTACGCTCTCCCATGCGTGGTCGTTACAAGTAGCCTACCAATCCCTTCAGAACTTGTCGCTATTGGCAATCATGTAAATATTCCAATCTTGAGCACTCGGCTATCATCTGCTGTTTTTACAACTCGGCTGCTGCCATTCCTCGAAGATGAATTTGGACCATCGGAGTATGTTCATGGGAACTTGGTTGATGTGTTCGGGGTCGGTGTCTTAATTCTCGGTGCCAGTGGAATTGGCAAAAGCGAATGCGCCTTGGAGCTCCTACAAAGGGGACATCGCCTTATTGCCGATGATACTGTCCTTTTGAAACGCGTATCCGGACACCGTGTTTTTGGAATGCGCGCGCAACCGTTGAAACACTATATGGAAGTCCGGGGGCTAGGGATTGTCGATGTGGTTGGACTCTTTGGGGTCACTGCGGTCGGCGATCGCACGCAGGTTGAACTGGTTGTGACACTTGAACTTTGGGACGAGACCAAAGCGTACAACCGCACAGGGCTTGATGAGGAGGTCTACACTTTCCACAACGAACGGATACCATGCGTTCTCATCCCTGTAGCGACCGGGCGAAATATCTCAAACCTGATTGAAGTTGCGGCAATGAATCTCTGGGGGCAAAAATTGGGGTTTCACGTGGCGAAAGAATTCAATGAGACCCTCATTGGGGAAATGGCAGAACGGAACGATGAAACCACGCTTGATGAATGGCAGCACACGACCCTTCATCGCGAAATTTTGAAGCCGACGAAGTCGAAAATAATTTAGCGAGCATCCCCCATCAACCGATAAGGAAGATAGTTATGGTTGAAAAATTGGTAACAATTCGCAATGCGCTCGGCTTGCATGCACGTCCCGCCGGAGTGTTGTCCCAAGCAGCGAATCAATTCTCTTCCAGCATCTACATCCAAAAAGGGTTGATGAAAGTAAACGCAAAAAGTATCATGGGAATCATGATGTTAGCGGCTGGACGCGGCACCCAACTTACTATTAGAGCAGAGGGCCCGGACGAAGAAGAAGCTGTTGAAGTCCTATTGAAATTAGTTGAAAGTGGCTTCGATGAAACAAACTAAAATGCCCCCAACGAAAGTCACATTCCAACGGAGCTAACTCAAATATAGAAGCATACCCCATGACACCGGAAGAGAGATACCTGTTTGATCTACATGGGTACTTGGTACTGCGAGGGGTTCTGTCCCCCGATATGCGTCGTCGGCTCAACGAGCCCATCGATTATCTTGAAACGCTCGATGATAACCAGACCACAGCCTTAGGTGCTGAAAGGAAATATCGTACCTCGGACAACGTTTACGCCAAGACAGGTAACTCGCCAGAGGGCAGCTTGGGCGATTATGACTGTGAGGTGCTCCGCTATGGCGGTCCCTTTGAGGAACTCATCGACTTGCCGCAGACCCTTCACTATATCGAAGAGATGATTGGCGAATCCAGCCGGCTCGATGCAGCCAGCTTTATGTCACGGAATAGCGGCGGGGCGTTTCGGTTCCATCACGGTTATGCGGAGTTGCTGCCTTATAGCGAGTACGCCTTTCGGGACGGAGGATTCAAGTGTGTGAGTGTGAAAATCGGCTATGCGCTGACGGACGTTGATGTCGAAGACGGTTGTTTTGCGGTTATCCCCGGAAGCCACAAGAGTAACTTCACCAATCCGCTCGTAGGGCAGATTCCGGACCCTGCCCATCCGCTTGTGCAGCCGCTGCCGTGTAAAGCCGGCGATGCCATCATTTTCTCTGAGGACCTATCCCACGGGGCTGTGGAGAACCACGGTTTGAAGGTACGTCGGACGTTGTTCTATTCCTACGCACCGGCGTTTCACTGCACTTGGCACGATTTGGCAATGACAGCAGCGGGTTTTGAGGAGCGTGCAAACCCACGCCGCCTCGAACTTATCCAGGGGCCATCCCCGTTTGCTCATGCAGCCGAAGCCGATGTGCCCTAACATTGGTCCCGATGAATTGAGGGTGGATCATAATCCCTCAGAAAGCTGAAGAAACCGAGTGTTACCCAAACCAAAAAACTCGCTTTCTAGTTCCTTTGATGCGAGAAACGATGAGCACTGGGGATTCGGAAGGGAGTCCTATGAAACCAGCCACGGAAGCAGATGTTTTTGACTTGCAGATTGGCCTCGGTGAGTCCGAGACCCCCGTTGAAGATAAGCATTTCTTCGATACCACCGGCTATCTGGTGTTAGATGACCTCCTGACCCCGGACCAGGTTTCGCAGGCGCAGGATACGCTGGTAAGGATTGAGGCGGCAACACCAGAAAATATAACGCTCTTGCCGGAGGGTCCCTATGGATGCGAATTGGTCAACATCATTGAAGGCAGGGGCACCGTTGAGGATGCCATGGCGCTGCCGCGTGTCCTCAATTATGTGCAGGAATTCATCTGGGGACGCCAATACCGTCTCGTCGGCTCGCGGGCAATACTCAGAGCACCGAGAAGATACAGCTGGCTCACCCAAGGCGGTGCTGCGGACCCGAGACGTTATGCTCGTTACCGTTGCTTTGGGGATGGTCAATTCCGTTGTCTGATGCTCACCTGCCTAATTGCGCTGGCTGACACCGCCGATGGTGCCGGGGCGTTCTGTGCAATCTCCGCCAGCCACAAAGCCAACCTTCCACACCCCTATGAGAATACGGATCTGAACGCAGTTGAGCCGCTATGCAACGTTCCGCTGCGAGCTGGATCAGGTGTTCTGTTCACTGAGAACCTCTCTCACGCATTCAAACCGCCAACCCGCGAAGCGCATGCTTGGTTGTCGTACCAGTACGGTCCTTCGTACATGGTCAATTGGCCGGGCTGCGAACCTTCAACCGATCTGTTAGCGCGTACCGCCGCTGACCCCGCCAAGTCGCACCTGTTGCTGGAGCCGTACTACCATCCCACCGGTTCACAGAAAAAGCAAAAGATGTAGTTAATGCAAATTACCACCTAAAACATCAGCGGTGTTTTATCAGATGCGGCCGGCAGTAAAATCTTCCAACTGAATTAATTCGCCACCTCGTGCCGCCGATGCATTGGCTCCGAGAACCGCTGCCAGACTATTCATGCTGCTCGCATAAGAACTCCGCATCATGCTAGTGTCGCTAGACTGCACAGCTTGAATAAAAGCTCGTGCTTGCAGGGCAAAAGGGTTAACGTTTTCCGTCGTTTCCCAAACAGTCTCGCCATTCTCCACAACTTTTTGGCCTGACCACTCAATCAGCGAATCATCGCTGACCAGCATAACTTCCTGCCGTGACACACTCACATTCGTCAGTACTCGCGAAACACTCACATTGGCAGTGACACCACTAGCGAAGCGGTAATTGACATTGTACACGTGCGGCAAGTTCATCGGCTCGGGCCCTTCGCCGGGCTTCCGCTCGACGTAGAACGCCGATAGGGTTTCAATATCTCCCAAGAAGTATCGCAACAGGTCTACCGTGTGGATGGTGTTCTCAACGAATGAGCCGCCGCATAACTCAAAGCGGCTGGTCCAATAACGGATCGGTTTACCGCTGTAGAGACGTTGCACCAAGACGTGTCGTAACGTGCATCCCTGTAATCTCCGACATACTTCTTCTGCCGTAGGATAATAACGACTCATAAAGCCGACTTGGGAGACAACGCCTGCGTCTTGGATAGCAGTATTGAACCGAACTGCTTGTGCCATGTCCAGTGTTTGTGGTTTTTCGACAAAGATAGCAACCCCCTTATCCGCGGCGATGAGGATTTCGTCTGTGTGGAGTGTCGGCGGAATGCAAAGGTAAATTGCGTCAAGGTCTTCTTTGTCACACATTTTGTGGTGATCGGTGTAGGTTGTCTGTGCACCGAAGATTGCAGCTTGTGTTTTTGCGGTCTCTTCATTCACATCGCAGAATGCTTGCAAAGTGGCCTCACCGGCTTCGATCAACGGTGCCAGGGCTGGCAAGTGTGACCGAGTGGTGATATGGCCGAGGCCAATAAATCCCAAACGAACAGGTTTCATGATGGTAGATGCCTCCGTTCCTGAAGAAATACTATAATGACATGATGAGGATACCATATCTCAGCAGCAATTAGCAAGTGTTGTGATACGAGTTGACAAATCGATTGATTGTGGGTGATAATTGGTTGTAGATCTCCTTGGGAACCGTGGTTGTTTTGAGGGAACAACCTAATTGTGCCAGATTTGGAGATCTCCATGCAATCCAAAACTCGGCGAAAGTGTCAATCTATTTCTGAACTATCCCACTGCAATTATGCTATAATATCTTGACAAGAACGGGGTTCTTATATCTGAGATTGGTGCTCTTATAGTTTGGTGTTATGTGTATGGATCTTGGCATTTTCTTCGTTCGTATCTCAATTTAGGAATTTCACACCCACTCAAAGAAGTACAGCCCAAAAGGAGAAAAAATGACGAATTTATACCGTGTCGCTATTATCGGCACCGGTCGTATGGGCGGCTTAATTGAAGATGAACTCTCGGTCAATCAATTTTCGAGCCCTTATGGCCACTTCAGTGCCTATACTGCTATTGAGCAGACCGAGGTGGTGGCCGTTGCCAATCGTGGGGCAGAGCGTCTAAAACGGTTCATCGATCGGTTCGGCATGACCAACACTTATCTCGATTATCGTGAGATGATTGAGCAGGAAAAGCCGGATATCGTGAGCGTGACCACGCCATCATTCGCACGCGCTGAACCGATTATCTTCGCGGCAGAGCACGGTGTGCGAGGGATATATTCGGAGAAGGGGCTGTGTGCGTCGTTGGCGGAAGCCGACCGCATCGCCGCCGCGTGTAAAACAAATAACGTCGCCTTCAACTGGGGCGCGATGCGCCGACATCATGACGGTTATATTCGGCTGCGCGATGCCATCGCTCAAGGGGATATCGGCGCACCTCGCTATGCCGTGATGTCCAGCTATACCGACATCATCAAGCACCACCCCCACACACTGGACCTTGTATCTATGTTGCTCGGCGACCCGATGCCAATTTGGGTGGAGGGCCGCCTCGTGCAGCGGGGTGAACCATTAGCTGCGAACGCTGATCAACGCCCCCGCGCGTACCCGGACTACGACCCGGATGGGCATTGCTTTGTGCCGCCCTCTGGGGAAGAGATTGCCGATCCCATGGTCGACTTCTTCCGTATTGGCTATGAGAACGACACAGAAGGGGTTTTTCTACCCATATCTGGGCCATTCAGCGTTGATGTACACGGCACCGAAGGACATGCCTACGCATGGGACAACGGCGATGTTTTGTGCGTCCGTCGAAGTGCGAAAGGCGGGGCTGTCGTTGAAGAACAGGTTATCAAGCCGATCGGCGAAAGTCCCACGGTGTGCACGATTCGTAATATCATCCGCGAGATCGAAACGGGTGAACGTACCGCTGGAAATATTGATGTGACGATGCAATCGGTGGAGGCGCAATTTGGTATCGCACATTCGCACCTGCAAGGGGGTGGTCGTGTGGCATTACCTGTTGCAGATCGAACCCTTTACATCCCCGGTGGTTAATGGCTAATTTTGGTTGGGAGATAGGCGGGGGCATCTCGCCTTTACGATTTGGGGTGAGTGGAGGTGACCCTGTTGACTGAAGCAACCCCTTATAAGCGTAATTGAATTCACTACAAAGGAGACAGCGTTCATGGCAAACGAATCAATTCAACTTTTTAATGGAACAGATCTAGCCGGTTGGCGGATGCGGCATCCAGACCAAGAACACAAATGGGTTGTTCATGATGGCATCCTTGACAACACCGATAAAGGTGTGGACATCATCACGGAGCAAGAGTTCGGCGACTTTGAACTGCATATCGAATATCTCGTGCCACAGGATAGCAACAGTGGCATCTACCTCCGGGGTCGATATGAACTCCAGATTTTAGACAGTCTGGGAAAGACCTACTCGTACCCGGCGGAGAATGGTGCCCTTTATAATCAGAAGCATGTAGATACCGAAGCAAGCAAGCCGGCAGGGGAATGGCAAACAGTAGATGCAACGCTCAAGGGTATGAATCTGACGGTATTTTTAAATGGGGTCAAGATTCACGATAACGTGACCATTGAGGGACCCACAGGCGGCCAACTCGGTGACGACAATCCACCCAAGGCCCCCCTGATGTTACAGGGCGACCATGGCCCCGTTCAATTCCGTAACATTCACATTCGGGAATTGTAGTAACGGATATGAAGCAATGGCTTGAACTCAACGCTCTATTTATTACGTTCCCCAACCGGGCACGTGCTCGGCTTTTTGAAGCATCTCCCCACAAAAGGAGCAGAAACGATGGCAAATGTGCCGCCAGATAGACCAATTGTAACGATTCAGCAGCATATCATCGAGGGGCAACAGCGTTACCCCGGTGCAACAGGAGAGTTCAGTTGGTTGCTGTCAGGAATCACGTTAGCGACAAAGATTATACAGGATCGGGTCCGTCAAGCGGGACTCCTTGACGTTCTCGGTGCGACCGGGGCAAACAACGTTCAGGGAGAGATGGTTCAAAAACTTGATGTTATCGCTAACGAAACGCTCATGCGATGTTTAGGATATCGCGGAAATGTCGGTATGATGATTTCTGAGGAAGATGCTGAACCGCGCATCGTTCAGGAAGTCGGAGAAGAGGGGAGATACGTAGTCCTATTTGATCCCCTCGATGGCTCAAGCAACATTGATGTGAACGTACCAATTGGCACCATTTTCTCAATCCTTCGACGTAAACCTGATATCGATCGGAACGATGCGATACCGCATATTCTTCAGCCCGGCATTCAACAGGTCGCCGCCGGCTATGTGCTGTACGGCAGCAGCACAGTGATGGTCTATACCGCAGGGGACGGTGTTCATATTTTCACACTCGACCCATCAATTGGGGCGTACGTGTTGACACAGGAAAATGTGCAGATGCCGGAAAATGGCAAAACCTATAGTGTCAACGAAGCCTACTCTCTGACCTTTCCACGAGGGGTGCAAAAATACCTTAAATGGGCAAAGTCGGAAGCAGCAAAGGGCTACAGTCTTCGATACGTTGGCTCGCTGGTTTCCGACTTCCATCGCACACTCCTCCGCGGCGGCGTGTTCCTATATCCGCCGACGCAGAAGGATCGATTCGGTAAGCTGCGGTTGTTATATGAAGCTAACCCGATAGCCTTCTTGGCAGAGCAGGCTGGGGGAATTGCCAGCGATGGGAGACAGCGCATCCTAGAAAAACAACCGCGATCCATCCACGAGCGAACGCCGTTGATTGTTGGTAGCAGAGATGAGGTTAAGCAGGTGTTGTCGTTTTGGGGGGTATAACGCCGAAACTTTGCTAACCATCTGTGGATCGGCAATTTTTTTGAATTTTGGGGCACTCTATCAGGAACAGTGATATGCAAATTCACACAACAAAGTCATAGAAATGCCAATAGAGATTCCGATCGTTTTTCAGTTAAAAACTAATTAAGATTTGATTACTATCACTTAAGCTGGCAAATCAACAGTCTCCATCGGACTCGTTATGAATTTCCACCTTGTCCCAATCGAGGCTCCTTTTCGTAGGGACATATTTCATAACGCTCTTTTTCGTGACAATTTTTGGTATTTATGGTATATTTAATTGGTATTTATGGTATATTTAAGTTGACTGATGTTAGTGACTCACAAAAATGTGATTCACAAAAATGTGATTGCACAAAAACTTTATCGAACGGAGGCTTTACGATGAGATGTTTTCGATACGGCATTTTGCCTTTTATGTGTCTATTGTTGAGTAGTCCCGCTGTTTTATGGGGCGATGCGGGCAAGATTAGTGGTTACTTTTTTGGCGATTATTACTACGTGCTGAAGGCTCACGACGCTGAACTTGAGAATCGAAATGGATTTCAGTATCGGCGCGTCTACTTTGATTACGACAAGGAGTTGTCGGACACATTTTCCATGCGGTTTCGCCTGGAAATGAATGGTCAATCATTTCCTGCATCCCGCCAGACATCCTCAAAGACTGTGCCGGTGCTAAAAAACGGCTACATAAGGTGGAAGCAACCCAAGTGGCGGACAAATATTTATTTCGGATTATCCAGCAACCCGACTTGGAAGAATGTTGAAAGGGTGTGGGGCTATCGATCTGTTGCAAAAACGGTGGTTGACCTTCACAAAATGGGGAGTGGCTCCGACTTCGGTATAGCCCTACAAGGCGATCTTGACAAATCAAAGAAAGTTAGCTACCATTTGACATTCGCAAATGGGATGGGCACAAGTGCGGAAATTGATGATAACAAGAAGATCGCTTTTTCGCTCGCAGCCAAGCCTGTTAAAGGCATTATCGTTGAAGGATATGCCGATTTGGAAAATGCGGCAGATCGGGGCAGATGGTACACATTACAAGGTTTGCTCGGCTATCAGCAGAAACAATTTCGACTCGGCGTTCAGCTTGCCAATCAGACGAGGCAGAAGGACGACCTGAACCTTTTAGCGAGCTCGGTGTTCGGTGCAGCGCAATTGATCGAGAATAAGGTGTGGGCTTTCGCTCGATTTGATCGATTGTTCGATCCGAACCCCTCTGGGAAGCGAATTGCTTATATCCCTTTTGAGGATACAGCAGCACCGAATATGATTCTTGTTGGGTTGGATTGGACACCAATCGAGGCGTTCCATATCATGCCCAATCTCGCCTTTGTTTTTTACGATGAACCTGATAACAGTACCAAACCTGACGCAGCGATTACGCCGCGTTTGACGGCATTCTTCAGGTTTTAGCAAGGGATGTTTTATTTGTGCTTGTCCCATCAGTATCATATGCCACCATGTATCGTAACAAACGTTGGAGGGGACACGATATGCAATCTCACTTGGAAGCCAATATGCAACAGGATATTGACCTGATTCGCAGTAAGGTAATTGAGATGGGCGAATTAGCCGAAAAAGCGTTAGAGACCTGTCTGGGTGCGATTAAGCATAATGATCGACAGTTGGCTTATGCTGTGATCTTAAGGGACCGGTACATTGATGAGTTAGAGGAGGCACTGGAATCACTTTGCCAGAGATTCCTGATTAAGCACCTGCCTGTCGCGGGTCAAATGCGCTTTGTTTATTCGGTCATCAAGATCAACACCGAATTGGAGCGTGTCGGTGATTATGCGAAAACCATTGCTCGGCGATTTTCGATCGTCAGTGACTTGGGTGCCCAGGCCTCCTACCCCACACTCATCGACATTGCCAACCTTGCAATTCCGTTCCTCCGTAATGCCCTGCAAGCCTTTGGTGAAAACGATGCTGAATTGGCGAAGGCGACAAGGGAAAAGGAAAAAGAACGAACGATAGACAACCTGCGCTATGAAATTCATCGCGACTTAATCCAATTACATATCAAGGGCGCATTGCCATCAGAGGCACTGGTGCCCCTGGTCACGATTGTCAGTTGCTTGGAGCGTGTAGCGAATCAGGCAAGCAATATTTGTGAGGAAGTCTTGTATATGTGTACCGGTGAAGATCTAAGACATGACTACCAGCAGGCGTTGCGAGTGCTTTTTGTCGCCGAACATGATGCGTGCCGAGGACAGATGGCCGTCGGTATCGGCAATGCACTCGGATCGAAAAGGATTCTGTTCAGCAGTGCCGGTGTCGCATCCCAGCCTCTAGATTCAAAAACCGTACAATTTATGGCGGAAAAAGGTATTGATATTTCTGGCCAGACTTCCAAATATTTAAGCCAAATCTTAGACCTCAAAGATTACGAGATCATTGTATCGCTCTGTGAGGAGGCAGAAAGAGCGCTCCCATCGTCGCCGTCGAGGCCGGTTCGTATCAGTTGGGAAATGCAAGATCCATCAAGACTTGAGGGGACTGAAGAGGAAGTCCAAGCTGCATATCAAAAGACATTTCAATTTTTTGAGACACATCTTCGAGAACTGGTTCAGGCAATTCTCGGCGATGATGTTAAGAAGGAGGAGGATAATGTTCAATAAGGTGCTGTGCGCTATTGTTATAGTGGCATCTTGTCTCTTTTCAAGCGGATGTTCAAAGAAGGATGAGATTGGTGGGAAAAATGAGACTGACAAAGCGGAAAAGTTCGTGATTCAGAACGCCGGCTCTGATACGATGGTCAATCTCGCACAGGGGTGGGCAGAGGAATACGCTACAGTCGAGCCCAATGTGTCCATTGAGGTTTCCGGTGGCGGTTCAGGAACCGGCATCGCTGCGCTGATTAGTAACACGGTGGACATCGCGAATTGTAGCCGTCAAATAACCCCAGAGGAGGGTGAACGCGCGAAACAGAATACCGGCGAAGCCCCGAAAGAGTTCATCGTTGGACACGATGCGCTTGCTGTTTACGTCCACAAGGACAACCCGCTCGATGAAATCTCGATAGATCAACTCGCCAACATCTACGGAGAAGGTGGAAACCTAACTAAATGGTCTCAACTCGGCATCGAAAATAGCAAGTGCGTCAATGACGAGATTATTCGGGTGAGCCGACAATCGAATTCCGGGACGTTCTTCTATTTCCGCGAGGCGATTCTCGGCAGGCATCGAGATTATAAGCTCGGCTCAAGAGACCTACACGGTTCCAAGGATGTTGTCGGACTCATTGCACATACACCGTGTGCAATTGGTTATAGCGGCATGGGGTACGCTACAGTAGAGGTGAAGATGCTCAAAATTGCCAAAAACATCGGTGATACCGCCTACGCACCCACAGTCCAAGGCGTGATGGATGGCGTGTATCCAATTACACGGCCCTTGTATATGTATTCGCTAGGAACACCAGAACCGCAGGAACAGTCTTTCCTGGATTGGATCTTTTCGCCAGCGGGACAGGCGATTGTTGAGAAAACGGGTTACGTCCCCGTCGGACAGCAATGAACCGTGATAGATGCTTGTCGAATTACGGTGCTGATCGCTAATGGATGATAATCAATTATGAAAACAATCGCGAACGTTTTTCATCAACTGGAACGTTGGCTTGAGCCAGTTATCGAAGGAATTATTCGTCTGTGCGGTATCAGCGCAATTATTTTCGTCTTTGGCATATTTTTCTTTGTCTTCCGCGAAGGGATGGGGTTTTTCTTCGGCGGACTGGATATCGTTGAGTTTCTCACAAGCCCCGATTGGTATCCCACCTCTCTAAATAACAAACGTTACGGCGTATTGGCATTAATCGCAGGCACGTTTAGCGTGACCGCCTTGGCGATGGTTATCGCTGTACCATTTGGGCTTGGGGCAGCTATCTTCGTGTCCGAATTTTGTGGGCCAAAACTGAAAGAGACACTCAAAATCGTCATTGAGTTACTCGCGGCAATTCCGTCCGTCGTGTGGGGCTTTATCGGTTTGACGGTGATGAACGCGCTGATTATCGAACTGTTCACCGTGCCGATTGGCTTGACGATGCTAAACGGTGGCATCATTCTGGCACTGATGAGCGTCCCCATTATTGTCTCTATCGGTGAGGACGCGCTCAAAGCTGTCCCGGATTCGTATCGAGAAGCCGCTGAAGCACTCGGCGCAACGCGATGGCAAGTGATTTATCGCGTGTTGCTGCCCACAGCGAAGAATGGACTGCTCGCAGCGGTGCTATTGGGTGTTGGCCGCGCTGTGGGTGAAACCATGGCGGTGCTGATGACAACGGGTCATGCAGTGAAAATTCCGACCAGTCCTTTCGATTCTGTCCGCACATTGACCGCCACGATTGCAGCCGAATTAGGTGAGGCAGCAGTGGGAAGCGATCATTATCGTGTGTTGTTTATCATCGGCGTTTTGCTGTTTTCAATTACATTTATCGTGAACTTTGTCACAGACCTTGTGATTAAAGGCATCCGCGAAAAGGCGTAGCGTTCATCTGGAAAATTACATGCCAACAGATACGGTCCCCTCCTCCACCTCTCCAGACTCTCCAGAAATCATCGAACCTAAATTGATGTTCACGGCAACCGAGCAGAGTCGCAAAAAACAACTGACGGAGAATATCGCACGATGCATCTTCTTCGTGATGACGCTATTGATGATTTTGCCACTTGTTCTCATCGTTGTATATCTCTTTGTCAAGGCGGCACCGATCTTGTCACCGGAGTTCTTTTTCATGAATCCTGAAAAGGGGATGAGAGCCGGTGGGATATGGGCACCGCTGCTTGGAACAATTTACATCGTGATAATTTCGCTGCTCGTTTCCGCACCGGTTGGCGTGCTAGCAGCAGTCTATCTAAACGAATACGCCCGCGAAAGTTGGTTCACCCGAATAATCAACCTTGCAGTGGTCAATCTCGCCGGTGTGCCGAGTATCGTTCACGCACTTTTTGGTGTCGGTGCCTTCGTGTATTTTGCAAGGATGGGGCGTTCGGTTTTAGCCGCCTCGCTCACATTGGCGATTATGACGTTGCCGGTTATCATTGCAAGCACAAAAGAAGCACTCGGGGCTGTTCCGATGGCATTCCGGGAAGCGTGTTGGAATACCGGCGCAACGCGGTGGCAGACGATTCGTGGCATCGTCCTGCCAAATTCAATCAGCGGTATACTTACCGGGGTAATTTTACAAGTGTCAAGGGCGGCGGGCGAGACTGCGCCGATTATGTTTACCGGAGCAGTATTTTTTAAGGCCATCTCTGAAGGGGATGTGCTTGCCTACGGTCTGTTCGATCGGTTTATGGCACTCTCAATGCACCTGTACCAACTTTCGACGCAAGTTCCGGGCGTTCCCGACGCTTTAGAGTACGGTACAGCCATTGTGCTTTTGGGCACTGTGCTGATGGTGAACGCGCTAGCGATTGTGCTGCGCGTGTATCTGCGGTCTCGGAAACGGTGGTAGGCTTTCAGTTGAGAATCGGTGGTAATTAGAAACTGAGAGGAATGTGAAATCCGATTCTGGGAATTTTAGTTTACGGTAAGATCTAAAACATTGGCAAAAATATCTAATTCTACAAAGAAAATTGAAATCGCCGATCTCACGGTCCGATACGACGGGGTGGAAGCCCTCAAAGGGATTTCTTTCGATATATACGAGAATGAAATACTTGGCATCATCGGTCCGGCGCAATCGGGTAAAACAACGCTGTTGAAAACTATCAACCGTACGATTGAATTAGAGCCAAACGCGCAGGTCAGCGGCTCGGTGAAAATCGATGGCACGGATGTGAAAAGCATCAAAAACGTCAACCAACTGCGCCGGCGAATTGGGATGGTATTTCCGCTGCCGGTCGGCCTGCCCTTGTCCATCTACGATAATGTTGCCTTCGCGCCCCGGACTGCGGGCATCCGCAAACGGAGCGAGTTAGACGAACTTGTCGAGCGTTGTCTGCAACAGGCAGCACTTTGGGATGAGGTCAAAGATCGGCTCAAAAGTCTTGGTACGAAGCTGTCGGGGGGACAGCAGCAGCGCTTGACCATCGCCCGCGCCCTCTCACACCAACCCGAAATCCTCTGCCTCGACGAATTTTCGATTGCCATCGATCCGGTGACGACCATGCGAATTGAGGATATCCTCAAAGAATTACGCTCCCAGATTACCATCATCCTCGTCACCAATTTGATTCAACAGGCACGCCGTTTAGCAGGCCGCACCGCTTTTATATTCGAGAACGAGCTAATCGAAATCAACAACAACGACATCATTTTCTCCGACTCACCGGCGAACAGACTGACTTACGACTATGTGAATGGAAACTTTGGATGAGCGCAGACAAAAGATATAGCATCGAAACCAGTCAACTTAACCTATGGTACGCTGACTTTCAGGCACTTATCAATGTGAGCGTGAAGATTGTTGACGGTTTGATAACCGGGCTCATTGGACCCTCCGGATGCGGCAAGACCACGTTGCTGCGCTGTTTCAACCGTGTGAACGAACGCTACGGCAATGTCACGACGATCGGCGAGGTTCAAATCCTCGGTAAAAATATCTACGATTCGGACGTTTCACTGCCGGAACTGCGAAAAAACGTCGGCATGGTGTTTCAGCGTCCAAATCCCCTGCCAATCTCCGTTTACGAAAATATCATTTTCGGTTTACGAATCCATTCTGAACAGCGCAGGCGGAAGAAGTCGCAAACTGACGAGATTGTTGAAGCGGCGTTAAGGGAGGTCTTCCTTTGGGACGATCTGAAAGATCAACTAAAGGTGAAGGCGACTACCTTACAACTCGAACAGCAGCAAAAGTTGTGCATAGCTCGGCTGCTGCCGCTGAAACCGCGAGTGATTTTGATGGACGAACCGTGTTCCACCCTTGATGCCAAAGGGACGCGGGCAGTTGAAGAATTGATGTTGGAGCTCGCGGGGCACTACACCATTCTGATTGTCACGCACAATATGGCTCAAGCGCGGCGTGTGAGCGATGAATGTATCTTCATGCTGCTCGGTGAGATTGTCGAACATACCCGCACTGAGGATTTGTTTCTAATGCCCAAGAGTACAAAAACGGCAGATTATATCGAAGGCCGGTACGGATAATTAACAAATGCCAGACCGTGTTCCGGGGGTTAAGAAAGTACACCAGTGTCAAATTAGTATACGTCCGAGCCCTTCAGCGGAAGCGGTACAATCCAGATATTGCGATACTTTACTGAATTACCGTGGTCTTGCAGTCGTAAGGGGCCCGGTTCTGCGGCATCTTCGTCCGTCGCCCCCCCTGTCGCGCCCAGCAATTGGACATTATTCTGTATCACGATCCCGTTCTGCAGCACAGTCACGCGCGCGTTTTCTTCTATCTCTCCTGACTCATCAACGCGAGCGGCGCGGAATATCACGTCATATGTTTGCCATTCAAGCGGCGGCTTGCAAGCGTTCACTAACGTTGCAAATTGGTTGTAAATTGCGCCGCAGTCTCCCTGGCCCGGCACGTCAATTCCGTAGGAATCGAGGACCTGAATTTCATATCGACCCTGGAGGAATACTCCACTGTTCCCCTTTGCTTGACCTGTTGCATCTGGCATATCAGGTGTCATGAATTCCAAGTGAAGCAGAAAATCGGTAAACTTCTCCCGCGTTACGATGTCACCCTCGCCGGCGGTCACGGTCATAGCACCGTTAGCAACCTCCCAAACTGCCGCTTCACCATCAAGCTGCGTCCAATTGCTGAGATCTTTGCCATCAAAAAGAACAACTGCTGTATCTGGTGGTGTTTGTATCATCGATTGCCTCCTCTTTATGTCAAATAAAAAAGCAGGGCTAAAAAATTAGCCCTGCTCTGCATCTACGTTTGAGATCAAGGGAGGAACCGTCTTCTGGGAAAATCTCCCTTGATGGGGAAGCACTGTCTCCTAAAAGACAGCACCTCCCTTGATCATTCCACTAGATGGTAACAAGAATGATCACCTCCTTTCATTTTAAAGGATACAGATAGGATAGCACACCCGGAAAATTTTGTCAACAATAAAAATTGGATCATTACTGTCATTTAATTCTTCAGGCGGGGCATTCCCTGGTCTTGGTGATAGAGCATTTGTGGATAGAACCCAGTTGCCTTCACCTGTTCCACCGTTTTGACATGCCCCAAACGGTAATGCGAAAGTTGCGACAAACGCGGATTACAAACGGAATCTGTTGTGCCTTTTGGGAATCGACGGGCTAAGAATCGAAGGAGCCGTTTCTGTTTCGTCTTTTGACGCTTGACCGCTATCGGCAATTGTGAGGTAACTTCGTTAATCCGAAAGGGCTTAGCCAATGCAATGACTAAGGGGGTAAGTATCCAGTTTTTTCAAAACAGGGTTGAAAATATCGGGGATAGTAGTTATCATAGGTATGGGATTCCTTCGCTTTTGGGGATGTTTTCCTTTATCGATCACAAAACCAATGAGCATAATCCCTCACAAAAACTGGAGGCAAATCAGGGTTAAAAATTAGGGAAAAAGATTTATGCCGTTGGTGGGGCATAGGTTTGGCTTTACACAGAAAATAGGCGACCTAAAGCCCCAACGGGGCAACAGGTGTATAAAAATTAGTAATTCCCGATGCTCGATTCCGTAGGGAACAACAATCGTTGTTCCCTACCCTATATTAAAGTTCCAGTGACGTTTTACTTTTTAGGAGGATAGCATGCCTTACAAACTTCGACCTGACAAGATGTATATGATGCCAACACACTTTGGTCCCAGCATGGGACCGAGGCAAGGGCCCGATGGACGCAAATTTGAGTGCAAGGACAGCCCAAAATCAACCTCCATATCGGTCAGTTTTTTGACGAATCGTGAACAACTTGAGGAATTTTTGCCTGAACGCTTCGAGGTTGGCGCAGAGCCGGTCGTCAGTGTATCTGCGTCGTATATGACAGAAATTGAGTGGCTGGCTGGTCATGGATACAATGTCCTCGGTGTCAACTTTCCTGTGATTTTCAATGGGGAACGAGACCGCGCTGAAGGCGGGCTTCTGACAGTGCTTTGGGAAAATCTGTGCGATCCGATTCTCACAGGTCGTGAGCAGTTGGGTTTCTCCAAAATCTACTGCGAACTTCCAGAGCCGATCGTGCTTCGCGGAGAGACCCACTGCATCGCCAGTTGGCTCGGCTTCAAGTTCTTGGATATGAAACTAACGAACATGGAGCAGGTGGCACTGGATACAAATCCTGCACCGGCAGCAAAACCCCCGGATGACGGTGTGCTGCGGGGGACCTTGCACTATAAATATATGCCCCGAACCGGGGAATGGGGTTGCGGCGATGTCGGCTATGCTGTACTCACACCGGCAGAGGGTAGCAACAGTGTTACCAAAGAACTGTGGCGCGGTGAGGGAACGGTGGAGTTTCATAAAGCGAGGTGGGAAGACCTGCCAACCCAGTATCACATAGTCAACGCTTTTCACGATCTGGAAATTAAGGAATACCGGGGCGCAACCATCTCTAAGAGCGTTGGAGGCAAAGACCTCAGCGATCAACGGATCCTTCGGTAGTCTGAGGCAGATCGAAAAAATTGTAGGCTCATGTTAAGAAATCGTTCGCGCTATGCACTTTCTTTTTACATGAGCCAAATTGTATAATGCACTTCCAATGTCCATAGGACAAAAACTGGAGGCAAGCTATGGAATTTGGTCATTGCCTCCGATTCAATCAAAGAATCCGAATTCTTCCCTGAAGTTATTTTTAAGTAGGTCCTCATTCAAAGTGACCCCTAATCCGGGAAGGTTTGGCACATCGATATGACCCTCTTGAATTAAGGTTCCCTCATTGATAATCCCTTCCCAAAAGGGGTCGTCCAAGTGATGGAATTCCAAGACAAGGAAGTTGGGCACAGCCGCCATCACATGACAGTTTGCAACAGTTTGGACGGGACTGCCGATATTGTGCGGGGCGATGGGGATGTAGTACATATCCGCTAGGTCTGCGATGCGCCTTCCCTCTAACAGGCCACCTGCCTTTGCCATATCTGGCGAAATAATGTCTGCTGCCTGGGTTTCGATCAGATCGCGGAAGCCAAATCGAGTGTAGAAATTTTCGCCGGTGCAGATCGGTGTGCGCGTGGATTTGGTGACACCTTCCATCGCCGCTATGTTTTCAGGGGGGATGGGATCTTCCAACCAGAGTAGATTGAGGTCTTCAAAAGCGTGTGCGATTTTCAGAATGTCAACAGGGGCGTAAAACCAGTGGGCATCTATCGCGAGGTCGGTGTTAGAATCTAAGCTTTCGCGGATAGCCGTTACCACCTCAACATAGTGGGCGATGTCATCGTTGCTGATACAACGATTGTATCGGTCTCTGCGGGACGGAAGGGGATCAATGTCAAATTTGATGGCGGTAAAACCCCTTGCTTCAACTTCGCGTGCTTTGGCGGCGTAGGCTTCGGGGGTCTCCGTTTCGCCGGCATGACAATCATTATAAATCCGTATCTTATCCCGAAACTTGCCTCCCAGCAGCTGCCAAATCGGAACACCAGCCGCCTGTCCAGTGATGTCCCATAGCGCACTTTCTATCCCGCTGATCGCACTCATCACGGCACCTTGGTAAAAGCCCGAAGCGGACATAGAACTCATCATATCGCGGAATAATTTATCGACGTTACGTGGATCTTGACCGATTAATGGCCTCGTCAACCGTTCGTCCACGGCGATTTGATGAACCCCTGCCCCGTGGTAGGCTTCCCCGATGCCGGTGATGCCTTCATCAGTCTTGACCTTGACCAGCACCCAACCGGTGGGTTTCAACAAGACTGAACCGATATGTGTTATTCTCATCAAAAAACTCCTTCAGGTGTGGAAATCCAAGTCTTTAGACTAGGGTGGTTCATGGAAAGATGCCTAGTTCCATGTAGGATGTCGCGATTTTGTTAATCGCATTAATAAACGAGGCCGTTCTCAAGTCAACTTCTGCCCTGTTCTGTTTTTGGGTTTCCCGAATCTGATGATATGCAACAATCATCGTATCTTCAAGCCCGGAGTTGACTAAATCCGCTTCATCCGGACCATGTCCTAACTGTTTCATCTCTGCTTGGGTAAGTTCCTTCTCCGTTATTTTCTCAATTGCCTTCAGTATATTTGTATGCATACTTTCCTCAAACCGTTTTCCCAGCCGTCCGAATCGCACATGTGAAAGGTTTCTAAGCCATTCAAAATAAGAAACTGTTACGCCACCCGCATTCAGATAAGTATCGGGAATAATCATCACGCCTCTTTTTCTAAGGGACTCGTTTGCTTCAAAAGTCGTGGGACCGTTCGCGGCTTCGGCGATGATTTTGGCTTGAATCCGGGCGGTGTTCTCACGGGTAATCTGATTTTCAAGTGCCGCTGGAATCAGTATATCGCATTCCAGTTCAAGAACGGCGGCAGGATTCTGGTGTGTGGTTGCGCCGGGAAAGTTGAGAATTGAACCCGTTTCGCTACGATGCGAGACAACTTTCTCGACATCTAACCCCTTAGGATTGTGAATGGCACCATTATATTCCGCTAGGCCAACGATAACGGCACCGCCTTCCTGCAAAAATTTCGTCGCGTGATAACCAACGTTGCCGAACCCTTGCACGGCAACCGACTTCCCCGCCAAACCCGGCTGAAGACCGAGCCCTTTCATATCTTCAGCAGAGCGACACACCTCTTGAAGTCCGAAGTAAATCCCCCTACCCGTCGCTTCCTGTCTCCCATGCACCCCCTCCTCGGCGATCGGTTTTCCAGTAACGCACGCGGCCACATCCAGTTTTTCAGGTGTCATTGTCATATACGTGTCCATAATCCATGCCATTTCGCGTTCCCCCGTACCGAAATCCGGTGCCGGAACATCTATTCCCGGTCCGATGAAATTCTTCTTTATCAATTCGTAGGTATAACGACGTGTGATGCGTTCCAGCTCACTCAGAGAATATCGTTTGCGGTCGATCCGCACCCCGCCTTTTGCCCCGCCGAAGGGGACATCAACGATGGCGCATTTATACGTCATCAACGCCGCAAGTGCCATCACTTCATCCTCATTTACCAACGTACTGTAACGGATGCCCCCTTTTGTTGGGAGTTTGTGGTGACTATGCTCAGCTCGCCATGCGTGAATTGTCTCGATTGTTCCATCGTCCTTTTTAATTGGGAACGTCATGTGATAAACGCTATTGCAAATTTTAATCTGTTGTAGCAGACCGTCGGAATGTTTGGTAAACCGCGCCGCTGTATCAAAGTTCAAGTTGACCTGTTCAAAAAAAGGAATCATGGTTGCCACCGCATATCCTCCTGTTTAATAATCTTAGAATAGCAACGCCCCGATTCACAAGCCAAGGCATCCAATTGGAGTGTGGGTTCGGCTATCCAAGAGATGAGCTCAACTCAATCCGCTGTCCGGTCCGAGAAGATTCGTAGCTGGCATCGATAATCTGCATCACCCGATAGGCATCGTGGATGCTGACCGTTGTCTTGCCCCCTTGACGAATCGCACGGATAAATTCAGCGACAAACTCGTAGCCCCACTGGTCTGCATATACCGGACGCTTTGCGACCTTCATGCTGAATTGTCGTTCCGGCGCAGCCTCCCAACCCGGCGCGCTGCTGGTAACGGTGAAGTCGCCTTCGCTGGTGGACTGCCAGGTAGCAGCACCCAGCGTTCCCCGCAACCCAAAATAGGTGTCGTTCCGCGGGCCCGCTCCGGACAGTAGATACCCCATGTGTAAGCAGGCATGGACGCTGTTATCAAACTCCAGCGCAACCGTTGCCACGTCCTCCAAGCCCTTCTCAATGTAGCCTACTCCCCGTCCACAGAGTGCTGTCACCGATTTCACCTCCGCATCGCTGAAGAAGCGGAACAGTGTCAGCCAATGACCGCCTTCCATGTGAAGGATGCCACCCCCTTCGCTCTCACTTCGATACATCCAGTAATCAGGTTCGCGGAGGCCGGGCTTCACCTGAATCGTAACGAGGCGTGCCTCCATGTCCACCAACCGTCCGAGGGCACCAGCGGCAATGAGACGCTTCATCTCGATTGGCACGGGGTGATATGGCCACGGATAGCCCACCTGCGTTACCAACGCTTTGTTGGCAACGACATTGCAGAGTTCTTTCATATTTGAAGCAGTGCGTGCAGCCTGCTTCTCAATGAAGAGATGTTTACCTGACTCTGCCAGACACAGCGCCGCGGGGGTTGCCTCATTGGGAGGCAGCATAATAACGGCAAAGTCGAAATCCTCGTTCGCCATCAAGTCATCGAGGTTAGTGTAGATTCGGGCATCTGGATCAGCAAGGCGGATTTCGTCTAACGTTTCCGCCTGATCCGGTGAGGATTCACAGTACGCTACAATCTCGACATCTTCCTGTCCTTTGAACGACTTGAGCAAGCCGTGGTTTTTATCAGGGTGCAGGCTTCCGGCGTGGATGTGGAGACCAACTATGGCGGCTTTAAGGGGTAATTCTTGTGTGCTCATTCGGCTCGTTCCTTCTCTAGAAATAAATCATCAAAGGTCAGTCGCGTTTCGTCAACGTCCTTTCTGCTTCCTTGTAAATCGGGGCGTAAATCTTATCACGGGGAACGCAACCAGCGGCGAATTGTCCAAGCGGATTCGCTTTTGCACGCATCAACGCTGTGCAATAGCTAACCGCGACGCAGACTTTTTTCCTGACCATCTCTCCCCCCTCAATCGTATCCCTTGCGTAGTCAGGATAAGCCAACGCACCACGTCCCACAGCAACGAAACTCACACGCCCATCTCGAACATTCGCCTCGCCGGCGTTGACGATATATTGTTGCAACCAACTGTAACCGGTGCCGACAACCGGCAGGTCTGGGTAGGCTCGCTGGATTTCCCCCGTCAGTCGGATATGCCGATCGACACCGATTAGTGGGTGTTCGGGGGTTTCGTAACCATCGATCGGTGGGCGTTCAAACGGGCGACCGATATGTGGGTTGAAATATGGGCTTCCCGTGGTGACGTTAACCAATTTGATCCCAAGTTCCTTGAGGACCCCAACCAACTTGATTGGTTCAGCCATATCCGGCTGTGGCGGATTATTTTCATCAACCCCGAAGCCGTAAGGGTAAGGCGTTGGGATGTCCCGTGGAACCCCTACCGTTGTCTCTGAATCTTCCATGTAAGCCACACCGTCGTAGACGTTCAGTCGGGTGCCAAGGAGGAGACCATCCCCAACTTCCGCCCGAATCTTACCGATGATGTTGCGGATCAACCGGGTGCGATTCTCAAAGCTGCCGCCGTATTTCCCCGCTCGTGTCTTCGCTGCCAAAAGTTCGGAGAGCAGGTAGGTGTGACACTGCTTGAGGTCAACGAAATCGAACCCGATTTTCCACGCCAACTTTGCGGCTTCAACATAGGTATCTTCCAGACGCTCCAGATAGTCATCGCTCAGAACAGGATAGTCATCAGGGATGGGAATCTTGTTTTTTTTATCAATTAGTGTGACTTTGTCGACAACAGGGTGGCGAAAAGCAATCAGCGGTCTCTGATAGCTATACCGCCCCGAATGGGTCAACTGCATTCCAACGATGACCTCTTCATTTGGACCGAACTCCTCTCGGTGAGCGTTGCGCGTTAAATCGAGTATCGACTCCATCGAACTCGCTGTCTCGTCGTTGATTACCAACTGACGACTGTTTGACTTCACTTCGTCAAAGAGTGCTGTCGCCTCAGCCCATATCAACTTCGCACCACCTCGTCCGAATCGTTCCCAGCGGCGGATGGTGAGTTCGCTGGGCTTGCCATCAAGCGTACCATCACATCCCTCCATCGGGTGGATACCGAATGCGTTGTCGGCGACTTTGTGTCCAATCTGGACAGGCTCAAGGAGTTTTTCAATCTTTTCTTCAAGACGGATGCTCAGTCCGAGTTCGGCAATCTCAGCCCGTAGCGCGTCGATGTCTCGATAACGAAAGTGTTTCTTTTTTAGCATGAGTCATGTCCCTCTGTATTCACCCGCTTTTATTTCACAGTCATGCTCCATAGTCTCACGGTTTTGTCAGCACTTCCACTCGCCAGCGTTTTGCCGTCGGGTGAGAAAGCGACAGAAAATACCGCGCCACTATGCCCGTTCAACGTCCGCTTAAATCTCCCGGTCTGTGCGTCCCACAACCTCACCGCTCGGTCCCAGCTTCCACTCGCTAGCGTCTTTCCGTCGGACGAGAAAACTACGGAAGTCACTTCCTGACGATGCCCTGTCAGTGCCCGAATCAACTCCCATGTCCGGACGTTCCAGAGTCTTATTGTATTTTCTTCGGGACGACTGCTCCCGTTCGCTAAGGTCAGTCCGTCGGGGGAAAAAGCCAGTGCCTTCACAGCATCAACCCTACGCCATTTCAGCGTTCTCTGCAACTTCCCGGCCTGCACATCCCACAGTCTGATGACGGTATTGCCAAGTTCGCCGCCACTTGCCAGCGTTCTGTCGTCAGGCGAGAAGGCCACCGCAAACACTGGGCCATCGCTCTCCGTTAGTGTTTGCCGCAATGCACCGGTCCGCCCATCCCATAGCCTCACCGTCTCGTCAGAATCCCCGCTTGCGAGTATCGCCCCGTTTCCCGAAAAGGCTAAGGTATGCACTCGGCCGTTGTGTCCCCTTAGCACTGCCTTCAGGTTTCCCGTCTGTACGTCCCATAGCCTGACAGTCTTGTCCCAGCTTCCGCTCGCCAGTATCTGTCCGTCCGACGAGAAGGCGATTGCTGTCACCATCTCGCTGTGTCCCGTCAGTGTCCGTTTCAACTTCTGGGACCGCACAGCCCACAATCTTATCGTCTTATCGCTACTTCCGCTCGCCAAAGTTTCACCATCGGGCGAGAAGGCAACCCCAAGCACCGAACCACTGTGTCCTTTTAGTGTGAGGGATTCCAAGGGGTTGTTCCAAGTGTCACTTTCATCAGCACCACAGACACTCATCAAACTCACAAGGCACGAAAAAACGGTAAAATATGATTTCCACTGGAGCGTAGCACAACCCTCAATTCGCTTTGGATTATGATGTCTTTGTATAATGGATGTTCTGCAAAACATAAAAACCAGCAAGCTGCTACTCCCGCTTGCCCGTCCATTCCTCATTGTTAGGATATACTTGAGGGTGCTCATAAATCAAACTACTAATAATTATAAGCACCCCTCATCTACTTAACGTCTATTATATCAGATTGATCCAATCTTGTCATCAGAAACTATTCTGTTGACAAATGGATGAATTTCTGCGACACTATGCAGTGAAGCTGAGAGCGGATTAGAGTTCCTAACTATTTTTCCGCCATGATAAAGTGAAGCGTAATGCTTGAAACGTGAAACAAGCGCGGGCTTATCACGTTTCAAGCACACAGAGTTATAACGCATTCTTATGGACAAATAGTTAGACCAGAACAGGAGAATTTACACATGGCATCTCATGCGAACTTTGCATATCAAGTTGTAGAGGGCTGGGGACAACTTCCAGAAGGGTGGGAATTCAAACAGGTGGCTGGAGTTGCTGTTGATTCCCAGGATCGAATTTACGTTTACAATCGTGGGGAGCATCCCATGATTGTCTTTGACAGCGATGGCAATTTGCTCAATACTTGGGGAGAAGGATTCTTAAAGCACGCGCACGGCATTTTCATTGACACGGCAGATATGATCTATCTTGTTGACCGGTGGTTGCATGCGGTATTGAAATATACGCCGGAGGGCGAGCTCCTGATGACGATAGGTACACTTGACCAACCTTCTACAAACGGTGAGCCGTTTAATCATCCAACGGATGTCGCACTGTCATCATCGGGCGAAATTTATGTTTCTGATGGTTACGGAAACACACGGATGCACAAATTCTCTGCCGAAGGAGAACATCTGCTATCATGGGGCACGCCCGGCGACGGGGCTAGTGAATTCAATCTACCTCACAGCGTCTGGGTGGATGACAACGATCGTGTCTATGTCGCAGATCGGGAAAATCATCGTATTCAGATTTTCGACCCTCAAGGCACTTTTATCGATCAGTGGACAGGATTCCGCCAACCAACCGATTTCTTCCTTGACGTGGATGGGTGTCTCTATATTGCTGAACTACAACACCGGGTCAGCATCCTAAACCTCGATGGAGAAGTTCTGGGGCGGATGGGCGGTGAATCAAATCACGCCCCTGGGGAATTTGTCGCTCCTCACGCAGTCTGGAAGGATTCCCAAGATGCCCTCTATGTGGGTGAGGTGTTAGCAGGGCAGCGGATACAGAAGTTTGTGCAGCATGATGCGTGAAAGGTAATACTTTAGTATTGTCGTGTGCCAAAATCATTTACATGCAACTGCCCTGCGTCATAGATTAAGTATTGATGTATTTTATAGTGATGTGATAGAATTGATAACTAGTCCGTTGATAACATGGCAAAATTTCTGGCAAAGCCAGGAGTATCTAGTTCTTGACCAAAGCTGGCTCCCTTGATCCGAAGTATCAGGACCGCAGATTTAAAAATCATGAAAGCCTTCAGCAAATGATTCAAAAGAAGATCGAAAATCAAACTGCATACGCGGGTGTCATTGGACTTGGCTATGTTGGTCTTCCACTCGCGGTAACCATGGCAAAAGCCGGCTTTTCCGTTACCGGCATTGATGTGGATCACCGCAAGGTTGAGTGTATTCAGGGTGGGATTTCGGTTGTCTCCGATGTTCTCTCGGAAGATCTTGCGTCTTTCGTCCATCGAGGGCAGATTCGAGCGACAACGGACTATCGCATCTTGAGAGAATTAGATACGATTAATATTTGCGTACCCACGCCGTTGCGCAAAAGCAAAGATCCGGATATGAGTTTTATCATCTCCGCGGTAGATGAAATTGTGCAATATTTACGCAAAGATCAGTTGATTATTTTGGAAAGTACGACCTACCCCGGTACAACAGAGGAGATTGTGCTACCGAAACTTGAAAAAAGTGGCTTGCAGGTTGGGGAAGATTTTTTTCTCGCCTTTTCCCCCGAACGGATCGATCCGGGGAATGTGATATACTCCACCGCCAATACGACGAAAATCGTTGGGGGGATGACCCCTGCATGCACACAGGTGGCTCAACTCTTTTATAAGCAGTTCATTCAGGAAGTTTATGCGGTCTCTTCGACAAGGGTGGCAGAAATGGTCAAACTGCTGGAAAATACCTTTCGGAGCGTCAATATCGGTCTCGTCAACGAACTGGCACTGATGTGCGACCAGATGGGACTGGACGTATGGGAAATTGTCGATGCTGCCGCCACAAAACCGTTTGGATTTATGCCGTTCTACCCCGGACCGGGGCTAGGTGGGCACTGCATCCCCGTCGATCCGCACTACCTGTCGTGGAAGGCAAAAACTTACGAGTTTCATGCCCGCTTCATTGAACTTGCGAGTGAGATCAACGGCTCAATGCCAGAGTATGTACTCGGCAAAATTATCGATGCACTCAACCAGCACCAGAAAGCCATCAATGGATCAAAAATCCTGATTATGGGTGCTGCGTACAAGCAAAATGTCGGAGATGTCCGCGAATCACCGGCTCTCGATGTAATCCGGATGCTTGCGCGACGCGGTGGTGAAATCTTATACCACGACCCGTATGTACCGGCATTGGAAGTTGAAGAAGTCGCTCCGAGGTGCCGACAGCCGATGCGATATCGCTGTGCAGATTTGACAGCAGAATTGGTCCAGCGTGTTGATTGTGTGGTGATTATGACAGACCACGCCGATATCGATTACTGTTGGCTTGTCGACCACGCCGCTACGGTTGTAGACACACGGAATGCAACAAAATCAATTACGAAAAACCAGAACAAAGTCCTAAAAATTTGACAACAGATATAAATACACAGCAAAGTTCGGGAGATTTACCATGCTTCCAGTAAAGACACACATTGCTACACACCAACTGGTTTGGATTATTACCGACTGTTTCGGTGAAGAAGAAATCATCACGATGGCGGATCAGTGCGGCATCCTTCATGATAGCCAACGAAAGACTAAGGTTCCCAAAGATTGGATTGTCCACGATTTAGCGGCATGCTTTTTTAATGGTGCTTTGACCGAAAACATTGTGAGTCAATGCCTCGCAAAGAAGACAGAACAAGCTGCTCGTCGAGTCCAATTCATGAATGTACAGGAAATTCAAGTCTTCTTGAGAAGCGTTGAACAACTTCGAGCAGAAGGCGAGTTTGGTGAGATCCTATGGGCACTTCTGGTCGATTCGCGTGAAGATGTACAGAAGCACGGTCACAGGCTGCTCGCCGATCACGAGCAATATCTTCCCCCCCCTGCCCCTCCGCCTGAGGACAGGAATGATGCTTCATTAGTAGACACCGCACAAGAGGGAGAACGATTGGAATCAGACACCGCAGATCTGAACATCCCGCCACATCGCAGCCACGATGAAAAACCGGTTCCTGAATCCATGGAGCCCCCCACCCCTTTGACTGTCGATGACACTGAGTATCTTCAGATTGCGCCCGTTCCTGAGACAGATTCAGATCCGGGACAGGTATCCGGCTTGAGCGATGAACCAAAACAAAACCAACAGCAGATTAACAAACTTTATAGTGCGCTCTCTGAACTCAAAAATGGATATACAATTCTACAAAATAAGAATGACAAACTCAAAGAAAAAATAGCGGCATTAGTTGAAGAAAACCAGATTTTACAAGAGAGAGAAGCATTGTATAGGGAAAATGAATTACGTATCGACCAACTCAACTGTGAGAATCGCAGCCTCAAACAGGACGTGGAAAAGTTCTCAAATCAACGCTGTGAGTTTCATGAACTTCAGGTACAAAAGGAAAAGATAACGGTGGAATTGAAATCGGTTGAGGAGATGGCATATCATTCGCAACAAGTGCTTGAACAGATACAATCCAATTTCTATTCTCAATTTTCCTACTTGCAGGGAGTCAACGAGGAATACAAGGCAATCATCACACGGGCCCGCCAAAAAATTACAAGCCTCACAGGAAGCACCGCAGGCGCGAACCGTATGCTGGCAGGACAGCCACGCGTTGGAGTCTTTGTTGATGTCCAGAATATGTTCTATGCTGCAAAAGATCGCTACGCAAGACGGCTCGATTATATCAAGCTACTAGACCTCATCGTTGGCCCTCGGAATCTTGTCGCCGCTTACGCCTATGTTGTCCAAATCCCTGAGATTAATCAGGCTGGATTTTTGTCGCTTCTAGAACATAACGGGTACACGATTAAGAGTAAGGATCTACGGATGCGCAGCGATGGGTCCGCAAAGGGGGATTGGGATGTGGGAATTGCCCTCGATATCGTGTCGATGCTTGATGCACTAGATATCGTGATTCTGGCAAGTGGAGATGGCGACTTCTGTGCACTTGCAGAACTAATTAAACAGCACGGGAAGCGCATCGAGGTCGCGGCTTTTGAACACAATACGTCAATGGATCTGCAGCGCATTGCTGATCAGTTTTTCCCAATTGGGGATGAGATGTTGATATAGCCACCCAAGGTGATGAACCATGTCCAACGCAAAGCCCGCCGTAAAATCACACTTCCAGGGACATGAGCTTCACGATACTTCACCCGATCCAAGCGTAGAGACGGAGACACATGTTTCTGCTACCGAGTCCGCACTGCCGACCTCCAAGGAAGCGCGAGATCAGTACGCGCTTGGCAATTGGTACTTGGAGCCTGTCCAGCGCCAGTACTCTCTCGCAATCAATGCTTATAAGCGTGCGCTCGAGTTAAATCCAGAGTGTGCAGCAGTCCACCACAGTCTCGGTTTTGCTTACTATAAAGAAGGCGAGTTCGATCTCGCAAGGGCTGCACTCCAAAAAGCAATTGAACTGAATCCACAGAATGCGAACTATCACTATGTTTTTGGACAGTTGTTGGAAGATTGGACGGAACTTGAAGGAGCGTGGGAGCAGGCAATCCGCGAGTTTACCCGCACAATCGAGTTGGATCGTTCATACATTGAGGCGTGGTACAATCGAGGTTTACTCTACGAGAAACTAGGAGACCTTGAGAAGGCGTGCGATGACTTCAAGCAGGTTGTCAGTCGTGTGCCGACGTTTCAGGCCGCCCGCCATAATCTTGGTGTCTTGTACATTAAACAACAGAGGTGGGAAGACGCAGAGCGGGTTTTTGAAGAAATACTTGAGGTCGAGCCACGGGAACCGGATGCCCACTATCATCTCGCGGAAATTTACCTAAATCGATATGGTGATGTGAATCGTTCAATTGATTGTTTGCAGTACGCGATTGAACGCGATCCAGATCACTTCGACGCTCGCTTTGAACTCGGGCTGCTTTATGCGAAACGCCGGTATGCACGCCCAGAATTTCGTCAACAAGCGATAGATCAGTTCATCGAATTAATCAAGCGTAACGACGAGTTACAGACCTTTGAGCCGCTCGATCAGGTGTTCTTTGTGCTTGGAAGCCTCTACGATGACCGTCCAGAAGATGCAGACCTCGCCATCGATGCCTACAAGATTGGCTTGGAACATTCCCCTTCACCACAAGTGCAAAATAATCTCGGGCTCCTCTATCTCCAAAAGAATATGATTGATAAGGCTGCTGAGGAATTCAAGCAGGCTATCCAACGTTACCCAGATTATGAATCACCTTATCATAACCTTGCCAAACTTTACTTCTACGAGCGAGATGAAGAAATCCTGAAAGACTTACAAGCTTGGTTAGAAGCAGAACCACAGACAGCTGCGCGTATCATTTTTCACCTCACCCTTTCATTGATGGATGTTGCGCGAGCGGAAGCGTATCAAAGCCTTTATTCCCACCTGCACCGTGTGAAAAACTTGGTCAGCGCGACCGGCGGACAACTTCGATCCGCATCTCGTCAAGCGGAACCGGACTCCAAACTACACACCACCCTCAATCAAATCTTTACGCAACATAAGGAATGCTATAACGAAATGGTTGCACTTTTGCAGCAGTTGCGTACGGAAGAGCCGGTCTTGGGTCTCATTAACATTAACAGAATCCTTGATACGCTGTTGCGAAACTTGATGCCTATTCTGGAAGCCAAAGCCATTGAGTGCCAGCAAATTTTCGATCCACACTTGCCCCCGGTCAAAGGCGACTCAAGCCAGTTGAAAGAAGCATTTAACAATCTGATTATCAACGCTGTTGATGCGATGGAAGGCGGCGGCTTTCTTCAGATCAAAACTGCCTATCTGCCAGAAACCTCCCATATCCAAATCTCCTTTATCGATACAGGAGTCGGCATCCCCTACGAAGCCCGAGATCAGCTCTACCAACCCGGATATACTCTCAAACAACATGGGAGCGGCTTCGGTTTGAACATCGTCCAGCGAACGGTCCGCGACCATCGGGGTAGAACAGAACTCCATAGCGAGGAAGGGCACGGGACGACCTTCTCGATTTATTTGCCGGTCAATCTGGAAGCAATGCCTATTCAGACGAATCTGCAGATGCGTCCCATCTTCTACGAATCCCCCCATGAGTTGGGTTTTGAGGAGTTAGTTTAATTGGCAGGCGTGAGATCCGCTTGCTATGCTTGATAAATGTATGTCGCACGCCCTTCGCGTGTGAAGATGGCTTCAAGGTTATTAACAGTAATATCACCCGTATCTCTAACAGAAAGGAAAATCCTTATGATATTCAAACAGAAGAGCACAATGCCCAGATGTATCTTGGTTTACGGAGGTTTGGTACTATTTTTCTTATTCACCCTTCTCTTTTTAGGTTGCGATCTAATTCAACAATTCGTTGCACCTGCGGTTACGGAAACCCCTGATAGCGCGGTTCCAGTTAAAATCGGTTTTATTTATAGCCCACCTGACCCGGGGACGACTCGGAACGGTGCTGAGTTAGCGGTCTCCCTCGCAAACAAGGCAGGGGGGATCAACGGACAACCAATAGAACTTCTCATTAGAGCGGATCAAAGAGACCCTTTACTCAGTGCCCAACACGCAAAGGAACTAATTAATGCGAGTGTATCGGCAATCGTGGGCCCCGATTACGATGAGGAGGCTGTGGAGGTTGGGGCAGTCGCCCAACAACACGGAATACCGATGGTGACAACCTATCCGACGAACCCGAAGGTTACTAGAAATGGGAATTTTTCTTTCATGGGTGCTTACACAGATCCATATCAAGCGCAAGTGATGGCGAATTTTGCTATGCAAGAATTGGGCGCAATGACAACCGCGGTCCTCACAGAAACAGGCGACAGCTACTCGGAGGGGTTATCGAATGCTTTCATTGAACACTTTACCGCGCTCGGCGGCACAATTGCAGTTCATCAATTTTACGAGACAGGTGCCACAGACTTTACCGAGCAATTGATGGCAATTATTGCGGTGGAACCTGCCGTTGATGTTATCTTTCTGGCTGGCTTGGGCTCCGAGTTTCCGGTGGCAGTTAAACAGGCAAAAGCATCTGCCATTGGCATCACTGCCACCTTCCTCGGTGGTGATGGTTGGGATCGACCGGACTTAGTTGAGATCGGGGGGACGGCGGTTGAGGGAAGCTTCTTTGCAAATCACTTTTCGCCCGGTGGCCCCCCGGAGCGGTTAAGTGAAGCAGCGCGTCAATTTATTACCGCCTATATCGCACGATTTGGTATTGCACCCGACGGGCCTGCGGCACTCGGCTATGATTCTACTACCCTTGTGATTGAAGCGATGCGACGATCAGTTGACATGACTCCTGCGGCAATTCGCGAGCAAATTGAAGCGACTCAGAACTACAACGGGCCTATAATGTTATCACATTTTGATGAAAATCGGTATGCAATCAAAAGTTTGGTCATTAACACCGTTAAAGATGGAAAGATACAATTTCATCAAGCTATTTCACCGTAATACTAGGTATGGTGACTTCAGACATTCAACTTATCAGCACCGCAACAGTTGAATGTTCAAGTCGAGAATTCCATTAAATTCCCGCCGGACTTGTCGAGACGCTTCAAAGAAACTCGCGGCTCAACTCGCTGGATGGCAGTTGACAGACAAGTTACTGTTAATCAACCTTCTGAATATCTGTGACAAAAAAACCCTTCCCCATTCAATATGGAAAGGGCTAAAAGATGTCCCCGACGGGATTTGAACCCGTGTCGCCGGCGTGAAAGGCCGGTGTCCTTGGCCAGGCTAGACGACGGGGACAACAAGTGAGCCGTACAGGAATCGAACCTGTGACCACCTGATTAAAAGTCAGATGCTCTACCTACTGAGCTAACGGCCCTCAATGGATAGACTAACCCAAGTTGCTAGGAAGCCCAACCTACTAGAATAGGTAACAACTTAGGATATATTAGCAAAAACGAGTAGAAATAATACCTAATGCCTTAGAGATTGTCAACCTTAAAGTGAAACTATTGTCTGTCCATTGAACAATTAGGTAGCACAAAAAATGGTCTCATCACAGACTATTGTTTGTGTTCTCTCTGGTCCAACAGAAACAATTGTAACCGGTGTATCGAGAAATTCGGAGATGTAAGCGGCATATCGTTTTGCATTCGCTGGCAGGTCTTCATATCGCCGCACATCTACTGTTGACTCTTTCCAACCGGGTAGCGTTTTGTAGACCGGCTCGCACTCCTCAAGCACATACAGGCTCGTTGGAAATGTCGTTACAACTTCGCTACGCCGCTGATAGGCAACGCAAACCTGAATCTCATCAAGGTGGTCTAAGACATCAAATTTTGTCAAAACCAGATCAGTGAAGCCGTTGATCTGGGCGGCATAGCGTAAAGCGACGAGGTCGATCCAGCCGCACCGTCGAGCGCGTTGTGTGGTTGCGCCGTATTCCTGACCGATATGGCGAATCTCTTCGTCCAGATCCGGCGGCATCTCCGTTGGGAATGGGCCCGTCCCGACGCGAGTCACATAAGCCTTTGAAACACCTAGCACCCGATCTATTGCCTGAGGGCCAACGCCCAACCCTGTGTAAACCGCGCCAACGGTGGTATTGGACGAGGTGACATAAGGATATGTCCCGAAATCGATGTCCAGCATCGTTCCCTGCGCTCCCTCGTAAAATACTCGCTTCCCAGCCTTGAGGGCATTATTCATAAATTCAGATGTATCAACCACATACGGTGCAAGCCGCTGAGAGTAAGCATGATATTCCTCCAACAAAGCGGTTCTATCGATTTCGCCGCCAATCTGATCGAGGATAGAACCTTTTGCGCTCAAATTGAAGTCCAGCTTTTTCTGAAAGAGCTCGAACTCAAGCAGGTCAGCGACCCGTATCCCCGCATGGCGGTTCATCTTATCGGAGTATGTGGGACCGATGCCCCGCGCGGTTGTGCCGAGTTTCAGTGAACTGCCAAGGTCGTCCCATGACTCCATCACTTTGTGATAAGGCAAGATTAAGTGTGCACGTGAGCTAACCTTGAGACGGTCTCCGATTTCGATGCCACGCGCCTGTAAATCATCGATTTCGTCGAAAAGTGTCTCTAAATTGATGACGACACCGTTGCCAATCACATTCGTCGTATGAGGATGAAGTAGACCAGAAGGGAGCAGATGGAAGACGAACTTCTCTTCGCCGACAACGATCGTATGACCCGCATTGTCGCCTCCCTGATATCTCGCGACAATATCGGCGTTGTCAGCAAGGAAATCGATTGTTCCGCCCTTGCTCTCATCTCCCCACTGTGCACCTAATATGACCGTGTTCGCCATAATTTGTATCCTCAAAATCGATCAAAACCCAATCTGTAATCGGGATGATTCTGATTCTTAACGCTTGGAAAATTGGAACCGTGCCCGTGCGCCTTTTTGTCCATATTTTTTACGCTCGACCATGCGGGAGTCACGGGTCAGAAATCCGGCTTTCTTCAAAGTCGGTTTCAAAGATTCGTCCGCCTTAACAAGCGCGCGTGCGAGACCATGCAAAATAGCACCGGCTTGCCCTGAAATGCCGCCACCGCGTGCATTAACGAATACATCATACGCGCTACTTTTATTTGTTAATTCCGTCGGTTGTGTAGCCAACTGGATTAGATCCTCTCGATCAAAATACACCTCAATCGGCTTCTTATTGACGACAAATTGGCCGGAGCCTCCTGGAATCAAGCGCACCCGCGCAACGGATGTTTTGCGTCGTCCCGTTCCCCAATACTGTTCTACAGCCATACTTCCTCCTCTGAAAAAATTACACCTCTAATACTTCCGGATGCTGTGCTTGGTGAGGGTGGTTTGGACCCGCATAGATTTTCAGTTTTTTAATCAGTTTGCGGCCTAGGCGATTTTTGGGGAGCATCCCTTTGACAGCGTGCCGTAGGATTTCTTCCGGTTTTATCTGCATCTGCTCTTCAAACGTTCTCACTTTCCCGCCACCGGGGTAGCCGCTATAACGAAAGTACGTTTTGTCTGTCACTTTGTTTCCCGTAACAACGATTTTTTCAGCATTAATCACAGCAACACGATAACCCATATCGGCATGTGGGGTGAAAGTGGGATGATGTTTCCCTCGAAGCGTCATCGCAATTTGAGTGGCTAAACGTCCGAGGACCTTCCCATTCGCATCCACAACACACCATTTGATATCCGTATCAGATCCAACAAAAGATGTTTTCATTGCAAGCATGATTTTACCTTCAACAACTTCCTCCCGCATCGCAGCAGGAGATTTTCGACCACTACCTTAACTCGATTTGCCACCTACCCCTCAGTGGGGCGATAGGTAGGTTCTGTTGACATTTGACAGATTGAACCAATCTCCGTTCCGAGAGTCTTCAACCTGATGCGCCCCCGATAGGATCAAGATTCAAAGCGACTTGAGACGATTTCGGACAATCACCTCGGTTTTTGGCGGGTGGCACGATGATTACAGCGTTTCCCGAATTCGAGGCAGCAAAATGCCAACCTGCCCTAGTAACTTGCGTTGTTATATTTTAAACGCTAGGCACAACAACTTGAAATAGTATCATCAAAGGGTTGGATTTTTGACTGCTCCCAATGTTGTCCGCACCTGGTCTCGGCACGGACAGCGTTTTACGTCTCGGTATGTCCTACCGCGACGGTCGCTCACCCGTCCACTTCGTTGTATCTACTAAACGCTTCGGGAGAGTATGATGTTATTGTATCATATTTGTATGGATATATCCAAAGAAAAACACATGGTTTGACCCAATGCTAAAGCATTCGGCTTGTTTTTTTAGTGTCAAGGTTTGATTCCCGACAAATTTGGATAGATCAACGAATTCTCGCGTTTTTTGCTTCCTTTCCCCTACTGCGCGAGATTCTTGCTACGCTCAATCCTGATCTTGTCAAGTATCCCCAGAAATTCAGATAGGGTCATTTAATTCTTCGGTCCGTGCCGAGACCAGGGCCTGACCCCCCTTTATCCCCCCGCAAGCGGGGGGAGGGGGCCAAGATGCCCCGTCAAAATCGGTCAAAAAACGGAAAACTAAATAGCCCTAGAAATTCAGAAAAGTAGGCTTGACAAAAAGTGGTATATCGTTTAGAATGAACGCAGATACAAAATAGCGAATCTGTACTTTTCAAAATAACAGGCTTTTTGCCGAATAACATTTCAGGAGAAGAAGAATTGATGGATATTAATATTGGACGCAGAGATGGCGTTGTCATCTTGAAACTCGGCGGAAAAATTGTGGGGATTGCGGGTGGTGAGCTCAGACAGGTGATTGAAGAACAACTGGCAGATGCCTCCGAATCTCCCAAATTTCTGTTTGATTTTTCCGATGTATCCCGGATGGATAGTTCCGGACTTGGAACACTGATAGGATTGCACGTATCCGTTGCACGCAAAGGCGGGCGGATTGGTGTAATTAACGTTAGTAACAGTATCAACAATCTCCTTGTGATAGGAAGGCTAATTACCATCTTTGAACATTTCGACAGCGAAGATGAAGCCATCGCTTCGCTACAAGGATATTGAGCACTGCCATTGCACAATAAGCCTGTAGATTGTGTATGGTGTAAAATTCCGCAGTCCGGGGAACAAAAATAGAATTAAGGTTGCTCCAACTAAGGGCGTAAACTATCCGAATCCCTACCTATCAAGGGTCGTCCACACGAAACGTCTCCGGTAGCAGTTCATGGACGGTGCGGATAATCATATCCTCCACCGCCGGTGCGAAGCGCGTTGGGCGATCATAGTAGATCATCGCTCCTTCGCCTTCGTAGCCACCTTCCCTCAGAATGCGTCTCGAAGGGATGTAACACGGCACGTCGTTGCAGTAAGCATTAACCCACAGACGTGATCCATTGCACTCACGTTTGAGGCGAATTGAGTAGTCAACTACCACTTCGCCGGGGAGAAAAACGACTGCGAGTTCATCCGCAAAATTCCAGATCTGGATAGGGTAAGAAAGCGTTGTTTGAAGGGCTTCACCCCGCTCTAGTCGGTCAAGTTGCACTTGAGCATGGTAGCCGATTGCCCCGCCCTGCTCCACACGTCGTTCCCATTCCTGACGGGTGGGTAATTGGTCAAAGGGCAAGTCAATGCGTCTGACCTGCCCTCTGAGTTCCCCTTGTATTGCGGCAAGGTCACTACCGAGGAGGCGATTCACTTCGCCGGCAATCGCGTGACCATGTTGTCGTGCGAAGTTCACCCCGGTCCGTGGTGCAGGGTTTGCGTCTCCTGCACACCCGATTGCCACCAGCGCAATCGCATCGGGATAATCTGTTTCGATATAGGCACTCGCGTAGCCCGCCCAGTCTCCGCAGACAGCGTTGAAATCACCGCCTAAGGTGGTGCAATGGCAGGCGTAGCTGATAAGAACCGCCCGCAATTCACCGTTGGTTCCCGTGGCGCGAAGCATCGGTAGGGCGTGGTCAACGGGTCCTCCCTTCGTCCGACGATTATCGGCAAATCCAACCCTTCCTTCCCCCCAAGAAAGCGAAGCGGGGCAGAGATCGGCGAGTGCTGTCTTTGCGACCCGTTTCAACTTTTCCGTCAATTCGCGGGTGTAGCGGTTGATGTTCTCCTGATGCGCTTCAGGAATCGGCACCCCAAACAGCGTCCGCAGCACCCCTGCAAGGTACGGTGCACTGTGGGTATGCGTCGAGCAGATCACAAATTGTTCGCGCGGAATACCCGCGTCCCGCTTTAGTTTCGCCGCGACCGCCTCGGTGATGTAATCTGGCACACCACAGTTATCCACCGTCATTAATACCGAAGGACTTTCGGCTTCGCTGCGAATTGCTAACGCCCTCGCCCAGATACGTTGTTCAACGCTATCAGACTCATCTCGTCGCCCCCCATAGCCGCTGAGGCGAACCGGAAAATCAGGTGTGATATCAATTTTGGCGGCACCAACTTGATAATTTGTCTCACTCACGATTTCACTCCTTCATCACGCATTACGCCTCTAGTGTCGGCATATCCACGGCACTCGCTCGACGCTCATGGATATTTAGCTCCATCGAATCAGGGTAACGCACTGGAGGGGCGGAAACTTCGTTCAACCTCGCTAACGCATCGGCAGGCAGATTCCAACCTGAACACCCGATATTATCCCGGAGTTGTTCCACTTTCGTTGATCCAACGATGACTGAAGTTATTCCCCCCTGTTCTAAAATCCACCGCAAAGCCACCTGTGCCATGCTCTTTCCCAATCCTTGTGCTACATCTTGGAGCGTTTCTAGGATTTTCTGTATTTGCGGGTCAAGATACCGATCCATTGAAGACTCCGCTCTTCGAGCAAAACGCGAATCTTCGGGGGGCGGCTCGTCCAGCTTATACTTCCCTGTTAGGTATCCCGATGCCAATGGCCCCCAGACATACACGCCGACCCCTTTTTCACGGCAGACTGGTAAGATTTCTTCTTCAATGTCTCGTGTCAGTAAATTGTACTGGGGTTGGAGGGCTTCATAGCGCGCCAAATTCTTTACCTCGCTAATCCACAGGGCATCACACAACCGCCAAGCGTACTCGTTGCTGCAACCGATGTAGCGAACCTTGCCTTGATGCACGAGATCATCGAGGGCCCGCAAGCGTTCCTCAGTTGGTGTCTCCCTATCGACATGATGGATGAGGTAGAGATCAATATGGTCAATTTGCAGGCGGCTCAGGCTATCCTCAACTGATCTCATGATATGTGCCCGCGAAGTCCCGGAATCGTTGATATCCGTTCCCATCGGGTTGAACACTTTCGTAGCGATAATAAGCTTATCCCGCTTCCCTTTCATGATACGCCCCAAAATTGTCTCTGACTGGCCATCAGCATAGGAATTGGCGACATCATAAAAGTTAATGCCGGCCTCCAACGCGAAGTTGAAGATCGCATCCGATTCGGCTTCATCGTTGCCCCAATCGGCTGCTCCAAAGGTCATCGTTCCAAGACAGACCTCTGAAACTTTGAGTCCAGTTCTTCCTAAACGTCTATAGTGCATGTTTTTCTCCTTCTTATAGCCCGATCTGATTTTACTTGTCATTTTATCATATTTCCCACACGATACAACGGCAAACATCAATTAAAATAGGGGAATTGCCTCTGTAAATGTTAGCAGAGCGTAGGTAGGAGAGTAATCAAGTACTCGGTGTCCCATGGGGATTTCAACCGCTTGTTGGCAACTCCCAACTTGGTAGATTTTTCCGCCTTCAGTAGATTCAGTGCAAGGCATCAGAGTCTGGCGAAGTTTTCACTGCCATTTTGCTTTTTAGAGATACCCCAGATCCTTCAATTTTCGTTCATTGCGTCGCCAATCGGCTTTGACAGACACACGCAAATCCAGAAATACGGTTGTCTTCAAGAACTGCTCAATCTCTGCGCGGGCGAGTTGACCAATCCTTTTGATTGTTCTACCACCTTTCCCAACTAGGATGCCTTTTTGCGATTGTCGTTCGACATACAGCAGCGCACTGATATAGATTTTTCCGTTTGGACGTTCTTTGAACTCTTCAATCACGACGCTGGAGGCGTAGGGAATCTCTTGATTAGTTCTGAGGAAAATCTGCTCCCGTATCGTTTCAGAGACAAAGAAACGCTCCGGTAGGTCGCTGAGTTGGTCGGGGGGAAAGTAGGGGGGACCTTTGGGAAGGTGCTTGACGATGGATTCGTGAAGTTGAGATACGCCGTTATCCAGTGTTGCCGAGATTGGAATGATTTCGAGGAAGGGAAACTTTTCCTGATAGTCGGCAATAATTGGCAACAGTGCGGGGGAAGGTATCAGATCAATTTTGTTAATTACTAGTATGACTTGCTGCGCTGCCTTTTTAAGTTCGTCAAGAATTTTTTCCTCAATGCCGGAATTTAGCCGATTCACATCGATCATGTAAAGCACAAGGTCTGCGTCTGTAATCGCGCTATATGCGGCTTTGACCATCTGGTTGTGCAAGCGATATTTGGGGGTAAGCACACCGGGCGTGTCTAGGAAGATAATTTGATACGAATCGGTTGTGAGAATCCCTGTGATCCGGTTGCGTGTTGTCTGCGGCTTCGGAGTGACGATTGCGAGTTTCTCCCCCATCACTGCATTCAGCAGCGTTGATTTGCCGACGTTTGGCTCACCGATGATGCTAACGTAGCCAGATTTGAATGGGTTCTGTTCTTGCATTTGAGGATTCCGTGCCTACTTAGGCGAAGAGGCTTGATTTAATAGCATAAAAAAAGCGATGTGTTGACATCGCCATTTGGTTGATTCAGATGAATTTCGATGTGCCACGAAGGAGCTCACTCTCGCCTTAACCGGATGCGCTTCTGCCTTGAAACCGGGCGGGGTTGTTGGCTTAACCGCTTCAACAGGTCTTCGACTTCCACATCGTAGGTCTCGAAGGGATCTTTCATCTCAAAAGGTTCTTCGTGCGAAAAGTAGATTTGGTTCCAATCGATGATACACGGCAGGCGGTGTCGAGCCAGATAACGCATTACATGGGATCGAGCTTTTGCCCTTGTATTTTCGGGGGCATTCTGGATCGCCGCTTCAATCTGTTCATCCGTCGTGACCCGTTTCACGTGCCCTGCGCGCTCAAGTTCGTAATATAACCCCTTCTCTCGGTTGAGGTGATGATACTCCAGATCAAGACTCTCGATCCACGGATCGTCCCACTCTAACCCCTCCTCCTCCATAAAAGCCTCAAGCAGCCATTTCTTCGTCACCCAATCGACGCGATCGATTAAACGCCCTGAATCTGCTTCCAAGTCGTCCAAAACCGATTCCCATTCGGTCAAAACCCAATCTGTATCTGCATCTCTGCCTGCTAGGACTTTCTGTGCGAGATTGAGGTATTCACGTTGCAGGTCTATCGCTGAGATGGTGCCGCCGGATTCTAGTTCGACAATCCACTGGAAGGTCTGATCCCGCGAGACCTCTTTGATAGCGTGCACCGGATTGATTAAGCTTAAATCGCGGGGACGATGCCCTGCCTCAAGAAGATCGAGTATCAGAGAAGTTGTTCCAACCTTCAAAGCCGATGCAAATTCGGACATGTTTGAATCGCCGACGAGCAGGTGAAGTCGTCGATATTTAGTATAGTCACCGAGCGGCTCATCCCGTGTGTTAATTATTGCACGGCTGAATTGTATCCACTCATAAATCTCCGTGACGATATGATCGGCACGTTGGGAGATTTGGAAGCCGACGAAAGCGTCGCGCCGATGGTGGGCATCTCCGAATTCGAGGATCTCTTCATGCCCGCCAACGCGACCAGCCCCTGCGTAAATCTGCCGCGTGACAAAGAATGGCAGCAGCGTGGGAATGACGACTTTGTAGAAGGGGATATCGCGCCGGAGTTGATAGTTTTCGTGACAGCCGAAAGTTGCCCCTGTGAAATGATCGATGTTGTTTTTGAAGAAGGAGATATCGTCTTTCAACCCAACATCGTCGAGAATGGTGATAACCAACTGCTCGATGGCTCTGTCGTAAGCGATTAGATCGAAAAGGTTGATACACTCCGGTGTCGCATACTCAAGATGTCCCATATCGATGTAGAGCCGTCCACCGTTGAACAGAAAGCCGCCATTGCCGGGCGGTTCTCCCCAATCTCGGTAGTGCATATCCGACATTCCGAGTTTCAGCTCGTGAAAAATATAATCCCTCACGAGTGCGGCGGTCCCTTCCGAAGAGCCTAACGAGCTATCCGAGTCTGCCATGCATCCAAATTCAGTTTCGATACCGAAAATCCGTCTGCTCACTATTTTGCCTCAAGGACAAATGCGGGTTTGTCCGTACCTGTATTAAAGCCAGTCTGAAATTGCTGCATTAATTTCATCCGAAGTCAAAAGACGAAACTTGCTATTGCTTCGACGCGAAGCCTCCAATACTGCCCCTTCAATCTCTCCTGCCTTCAATTCATCTCGCAGAACTTCGTGCAGTCGCTCTTTGTCCATCGTTGATTCCGACCTCTCGTTTGCGTTCTCCTCTGAATCGTCCTCCGCTTGTTGCACTCCCAGCTCCCAACCAACCACCCAGGTTTCTAGAGCGAACTGTAAGGCGGAGGTGAGCGAAAATTCGGAGGTATCAGCGGCGGATAGGTAATTCTGCATCGCTGTTTCAGCTTCGTGGGTTCCACCGATAACTTCCCGGTGTTGATTCGCTTGCACGGTGCCATCGTAGTTCAGGGAGATAAACCCCTCTGCCGCACCGCGTACACCCAGTTCCACCAACAGCATTTTGATGATATAGGCAGAGCCAAAGATAGCTTCAAAGGATTGTTTGATAGTTGGTCCAAGCACAAAGTTTGTCAGGCGATGGAGGGTTAAATCATCAACTGAACTTTGGAAACCTTGCACGGAGGCGGTGTCAGTTGCCATCATGCGCAACCGTTCAATGTCGGCACTATGCCCGATAGCTGAGAGTGCGATCCGGTCATGTACCTCAAAGATTTTACGCTGTCCGCGTCCAATGGTCACAAGTAAAAGCCCATCATCATATTTCAGTCCGACGACGGGGCTTCCGCCGCGAAGTTGGTCTTCGATATAGTCGCGTCGGTTATTAACGGCTTCGAGCCACCGATAAGGTTCATCTAGCATGAGTTGTTTCTACAGATTCAGCATAAATCTCTCGGAGCCTTTCGGCAGAGAGATCTTGAATTCCGTCCTTCGTAATCGTTTTTACTGTTGGATAAATATTTGATTTGGGGTTATAGCCGCTTGTCGCCGAATCGTATTCCGCAGCTGCATCAAGCAGACGCAAAACAGTAACAGTTGCTTCCTGCTCATCCATATCGGCAAGTGGCGTGTCGCCCCAACGGTTCTGATAGAACAAAACCCCACGAATCCACACAGAGCCGGATCCAGATGTCGCAAAGTCAGCACTCTCGAAATGTGCGCCGAGTGCGTCGTAAAAGAAAATCTTACCACCGTTTTCATCCTCAGTCAGCAGATCGTAGATGGCAAAGATTGGTATCACACCTCCGATGCCCTGCAACGTCATGGGCAAATTGTCGCGAATCAGGCGGGAGAGCATACGCAGTTTGCCTTCGATGCTCAACTCCTGAAGTTGGCTTCGGCGGAAATATTGGAACGAATGTTCGAGGACTCGCGCCATTTCATAAGCCATCGCAGGGGAACCCGCGATCGCAAGGACAGAGTATTCGTCAATCTGCAACAGCTTTTCCGCGCGATCGTACATGACAACATTGCCCGCCGTTGCCCGCCGGTCTCCACCGATGAGGATGCCATCCTTATAGCGTACAGCGAGGACAGTTGTCCCTTCTGTTTCTTGAAGAGGAGACGAAGCCCCACTTGTCGGTGTAACGGGCAGATCTAGTTGAATCTGGCAATCGTGCGCCTTCAAGAGGTCGAGGAAATCCCCCTTGTAATTTGTCATGGGCTATTCACCTGTTCGTTGGCGATAACGCCTGGATTGGTCTTTATCAACGCGCCGCATCCGCCTAACCAGATTTCTTGTATCGGGTCTCGTAACATCTGGACGTTTGGGACCATCATCGTCCCCACCGTCACCTGGGCCCGCCGGTTTCACCGGTCGCTGAATCCGATCGCGTAGATAAATCAAATGCTGTGCTGTCATGGTAGTGCCTCCTGTAAGAGAATAGATTTAGGGGTTCAGCTACTAAGTTCTAAATTTTTAACTAACGCTTCAACCGTCTGCGCTTGGTCAAGGATGCGATTGTACTTCTCTGCCATCTCTGCATCCGCGAGTTGGTTCATACTTACTGAGACAGGACTTTTGCCCTTTATATTAAAGGTAACGTTATCCCATTGGATCGATTTGACCTGTGGACGGAATTTGTCTAATGATTTGCCCCGAAAATATGCACGAGTATCAGCGGGTGGATTGTGGATGGCACTGTCAACCTGCTGATCGGTGACAAGCCGCCGCACCAATCCACTCGCTTCAAGCTCATAATATAATCCCGCCTCCTGATCAATGTTGTGATATTCGAGGTCAAGGCTCTGTAGCCACGGGTCATCCCAAGTGAGTCCTTCCTCATCGATGAAGGTTTCTAGCAGCCACTTCTTGGCAACCCAATCCAATCGATCCGTGAGATCCATCGGATCTTTTTCGAGCGCATCGAGAATAGATTCCCATTCGACGAGGACCCAGTCGGTATCCTCACTTTCAGCGTTGAGATGCTTTTGGGCTAGCGCGAGATATTCGCGCTGCAAATCGATTGCGGAGATACTCTTGCCGTTGGCTAATTTAAATCGCCATTGATAGGTCTGGTCGCGGGAGATTTCTTTAATCGTATGGAGTGGGTTTTGCAACGTAAACCAATTGGGGATGCGTTTCTGCTCAATGAGATCGATGACGAGTGCAGTTGTACCGATCTTGATTGCTGTCGTATACTCTGACATATTGGCATCGCCGACAATGCCGTGCAGCCTACGGTATTTTGCCGGATCGGCGTGGGGTTCATCGCGCGTATTCACGATCGGGCGGTTGTGCATGGTATCTACGCTGACTTCGACGTGGAAAAAATCGGACCGTTGTGCCAGCTGGAAGACACCGGCGGAGGTCAATCCCGACTCCGTTTCGATTCCGACCTTCCCCGCCCCGGCAAAAATCTGTCGTGTCACAAAAAATGGCAGGATACTCGCTTTGAGGTCATCGAAGGGTATATCCCGCGACATCAGGTAATTGTCGTGGCAACCGTAACTGTGTCCATGAAAGTCGGTGTTATTTTTATACAGCAGGACGCGCTTGCCCAATTTTTCGCTTCGCCTGATGGCGCATTGCTGAAGTATCTGTTCTCCTGCTTTATCGTGAGCGACCAATTGAAAAAGGCTGCGACATTCTGGGGTGGAGTATTCGGGATGGGCATGATCGTTGTATAAACGGGCCCCATTGGTCAAAATCAGATCGCTTTTAATTTCGACGAAAGACAGATTTCGCTGGCGGTCGGCTTCCTGATGTTCCTGCTCGTCGGGGTGTTCCTGTAAGGTTTTTGCCCGGAAGCCGCGCTCGTCTTGGAACGGATCTTCGCCACTATAATCCCACATCGGTCGGAAATCATCCTGTCGATAACTCTTAATCAACTCAACGGATTGATTAACAGGATCGACATTCTTCTCTGACTCCAGCGTAATTCCATATTCAGTTTCGATTCCAAAAAGTCTTTGCATAAACGCCTCATCCTAAATCACACGACTCGCAGCTATTCTACGGGTTGATTTCTCCGGACGGATTGGCGTAACTTTGACAACGTTCTCCGGATCATAATCGAGCAGCTTGAGCCAGTCCTCAATACTATCTGTCGGCGGGAAGATGTCGTTCTCACGATATTCCGCCAATGCACCTTCTAACAGGTCTTCAGTCCGAATCCCGACCTCGCCTTCGCTACCCTCTATCGCCCGTTTAATTGCGGACTCTTTGGCGCGTTGAACGATGGAGTCAACAATGGCACCGCTACATAGATCGCCCCGATACATAACATCACGGCGACCGCTTCGCAGGACAACCTCTAAGAACTTGTTACCTTCATCTCGCTGGAACAGTTCATCGCAGACCTGACCAATGAGGTGAGAAATCGCCACCTCTGCATCGCCGTTGTGGGCATCAAGAATTTCGGGGTGAAGTGGTAAATCTGGCGTGAGATAAACACGGAAAATCGCCTTTGATGCCTCTTTGTCGGGACGGGTGACTTTAATTTTTCGATCGATTCTGCCGGGGCGTAAAATCGCAGGATCAATCAGATCGGGGCGGTTCGTTGCAAGGATAATTACAACATCCTGCAAGGATTCAATTCCATCCATTTCGGCACAGAACATTGGGACTACCGTGTTGGAAATGTTATGGGAACGGAATGAACGGCGCGTTCCTAAAATCGATTCCGCTTCATCAATGAATACAAAGGGGAGATAGCCCTCTTTACTCTTCTCACGCGCTATCTGGAAGATTTCACGGACTTTGCGCTCCGACTCGCCAAGCCACATATTCAAGATTTCGGGCCCTTTGATGTGCAGGAAGCATCCTTCCACATCAACCTTTTCTTCTTCGCTCAATCGTTGCGTCAGGTTATGCGCCGTCGCCTTCCCGATGAGTGTTTTCCCACACCCCGGCGGCCCGTGCAAGAGGAAGCCTTTCGGGGGCGCGTATTGAAACGTATCGAAGAGGTCCGGGTGTAAAATCGGCAGTTCGATGGTATCTTTGATGAGTTGGATGGTCTCGTCCAAGCCGCCCACTTTCGACCAAGGAAGGTCCGGCACGGCTTCGAGGTAGTAATCCTGTGCTTCTTGTGCTTCTAAACGTTCTAGGGCTACTTTGGAGTTCGGGTCCATGCGGATTTCGTCGCCGACTTTAAGTTTCGCATTGGCTAAATCGGTCGAACGTTGCAACGTGATCGATTGCAATCCAGTAGGTTCACCGCCGACGCGCAGCCGCCCGTCAGGCATCAAATCAATGATTTTTGCAATTGAACCAGAGGTGTTATATCCCAATTCACCGACAATGACGTAAGCATCATTAAGGAGGACACTAAAACCGATCTTGAGGGCTGCGGCATCCAGCTGCGGGTCAATATTCGCATAATATTCGGATCCGCCGATAATGACATGAGCGACCTCCTTTTTCGGCATGCCAAGCAGCGTTCCGATCCGGTTTGCAGGAGAAGTCAACTTTTCGATTGTCTCCTGCATTTCAACTATGGCTTCCCTCGCCTCCTGAAAGGTCATTTCATCTTCCACAATTGCACGCCGAAGTTGAAACAGTAGCGGTCGCCGCCGATCGTTCTCATGGGTCGCATAAATGAGCCGATCCACTAACATCAGGGAACGAGGGGTGCCCACCTGATTATCATCGTCCTCAACTTCGTCCTCGAGGTCGTCGTCAAATAGTCGAAAATTTTCTTCTGGTATGGTCTCAGGTCGCTTTCTATCGTTCTGATTACGCATTGAGCCCCTCCTCAAACAAGATGGTCAGTCACATAACTCATCATATAAGTGCATTTGTATTCTATCACATCAATAGGCAAACATCAACACAAAAAGTAGAGATTCCTTATGAAGCTATTGCTTTCACGTGGGAAATTTCTAACAAAAAACTCAATCAACTGCTTATAATTATTGCCTTTCTGTCCTGATTTTGTTATAATCTGCCTTACAATTTTCTATTTTAATGAGTATAGGACACAATGGATGGCTACTAAGGATATAACAATGGAAACAGCAGAATATCGGCCTCGGTTGAAAGACCTTCCCGAAGATGAGCGGCCGCTCGAAAGGCTTTATAAATATGGGCCGCCGGCACTCAAAACATCAGAACTGATTGCAATTATTATTCGTACCGGAACGGGAACCGCAACAGCCGTTCAGGTTGGAGAACAGCTGCTTCAGAAGTACGACGGTAACCTGAAGCGGTTGGCAGATAACAGCGAGATACAGATTGCAGAAGGTGTCAAAGGAATGGGCCCGGTGAAGGTGGGTCAAATCAGGGCAGCTTTTGAGTTGGGACGACGGATGGCAGCGTTTCTTGAAGTAAAGCCACAGATTAGTTCCCCCAGCGATGTTGTGCGTGTTGCGCGACTTATGATGCCTTCGATGCGAGATCTGCAAAAAGAGGAGCTCCATGTCCTCTGCCTCGACACAAAAAACAATGTGACTAAGCAGCGCCGTATCTTTGAAGGCAGCTTAAATGCGAGCATCATTCACCCCCGCGAAGTTTTTCGGTTCGCAATAGAGCAAGCGGCAGCATCAATCATTCTTGTGCATAACCATCCATCCGGCGATCCCGCACCGAGCCCGGAGGATATTCATGCGACGCGGCAGTTGATTGAGGCAGGGAAGTTGCTCAATATCCCAGTGACAGATCACGTTATTATCGGGGACGCGTGCTATATTAGTATGAAGGAAGAAGGTATAATTTAAGTGACTCTGTAATTCACAACCGAAAAGGAGTAATTTCAATATGTCCCAAGAAAAAGCCTACAAAGTCCGTGCGATCCACTGTAGTCACAAAGCCTCTCAGGAGGAGATTTACGAAAGACTCAAGGCAATTACTGCTCCTCTAACGCGTTCATGGGAGAAAATTGAAAACGCCCGCAAAATTGGTATCAAGGTGAACATGCAGATGCGTACGGATAATATCCGTCGTATTGGAGGACGACGGCAGGAGTTGGTTGACGACGATGTTCTCCGTGCATCGCTCCGTTTGTTGCGCGAGCGCAGCGACGCACATATCTTCGCGCTTGATACCAGCACCGCACCAGCGGGTCAGCGTCCCGGCGACGATTTTAATATGCGCCCAATCTTTGAGGAGTTCGACATCTCTTATATTGAAGCGGGTGATCCACCTTTTGTGCAGTATAAGGTTCCGGGGGGCGGTGTGATGTTCTCTGAATACCAACTCTCTGCCTCCATTGGTGAAGCGGATGCTTTTGTCTCCATTGCTAAGATGAAAAACCACGCCTTTATGGGCATCACGCTGTGTCTCAAAAACCTTTTTGGTTTACCGCCGATACCGCCTCACGGTCGCGTGAGAACCTACTTTCACCATGTTATTCGGCTTTCGTACGTCTTGCCCGATCTTGGTCTAATCACCCAGCCTTGTCTCAACATCATCGACGGTTTGACAGGACAAGCGAGACGGGAGTGGGGGGGAGAAGGGCGTATCTGCGATGCACTGATTGCCGGTGACCATGTGATTGCTACGGATGCCTGTGGTACGTACCTGATGGGCACCGACCCCCGCCTTGATTGGCCCTTTCCGCCTTACCGTCGCGATCGAAGCCCGATCGCAGTGGCTGCGGAACACGGCTTTGGGACCGTGAATCTGGAAGATATTGACTTTGACATGGGAGGGCTACAGCCGCCTCTCGCCGAGTTTGACTCAGAAGAGATGGATCCCAGTGAAAAAATCGCTAGGCTGCGTCAAACCGCGTGCCAGCAGGCGTTGTTTTATCGGGATAATCAAGAGCGGTTAGTAAGCCGTCACGCCGGTTCGTTTATCTATCTGCAAGATGGGGAAGTTATCTGGAACGGTCCGCATCCGGATCAGGCAGGTGCCGTTCACCAACTCAGCGGCGAGCGAAAAGATCAGGCAGTGTGGCTCAAGCTGGTCGATCCAGAAGAGACAGAAGGCGAACGGATGCGCGTATACGATCGGATTTTGGCGGCGTAACGCGCTTAACCCTAGTTATCGCCTAAACTGGAAAAAAACATTATTTGTGCAGACTCATACTGGAAAACCATTCTTTCATGTCAAAAGAAAGTGCAAAATGCGAAGTGCGTGAAACATGAAAACAATTTGTTCATTGGTGCAGTCGAGCTAGGAAGCCTGACCTACGGGGCTCATAAACCGTAGACGAAAAAGTAGTCATATCATGGGATTTAAACAGAAATGCTTATGTATGGGAATTGGTTGCTTGTTCATAGTGTTTTGTATGTTTTTTGCTCTAGCTTGTGAGAAACCTAGTAAGTCGTCATCGCAGGAAACTGCAACGACTCCGAACAGTAAGGAAGTTGTAACCGAAAAGCCTCCGGCACCCGTAAGGGCGACCTCCGTGAAGTCGAGAGACCTTACCTTTGAACTGGTTGAGGGTATAGAGTTCGCTGATGGCACTGAAGTGAGGTCCATCACCAAAGCTGATATTGAAGCTCTTCGAGATCGACCGATTCATACGGGGGGCAACGTAGCTGATGGAGTAACACTAACGAACGACAAAAACGAAAAAGTTCATGTGCGTACGTGCAAAGAGTATGATGCTGCACTTGAGGGTGGCTACTCCCCCTACTCAGGTTACGACATCGCAATGGCATCATGGTTCAAGTATCCATGTGGAACCCTCAACTTACTTGAGATAGCAATGATTCCACAACAAAGCTTCATCCCAACCCACAAAGAGGGAATATTCGATCTAGAATTGCTTCCGCTTTCGGTGTTTCCTGTGCTGAGCGACTATGAGCAGACGTATGGGTATAACATTGAGAACGTAACGTATCAAAATCAGGTGGAGAAGGGCCTGCTCAAGGTAATAGGCAGGGGTCAAAACTGGTTAAGGTGCGAACAAGATGGGCTGATACAACGTTTGACAGAGATGGCACGCGCTGACTTTAATGACGATGGTATTGAAGATATCCTGCTCTCTGAGACAACCTCTGTCACACAGGGCTCATACCGCTCCTACGATATGATCATTTTGACTCGGAAATCGATGGAGGAAAAGTTTGAAAAGGTGGAAGCACATGATTCCAAATGACCGCTCACTCCAACATTGTGCCATTACTTGCATACATACAGAAATAACATACTGAGGTGTAATTATGTCAGATTATTCAAAGACTTACCGCGTGGGGCTCGTTGGGAGCGGCGGCATTGCACGGGCGCACGGCACTGCTTGCCAAGCCCTTGACGGTGCCGACCTTTCTGCCATCTGCGACGTTTCGCAAGAGGCACTCGATCGTTATGGTGACCAGTTTGGCGTGCCTAACCGATACCTCAAGCTGGACGAGATGCTCGAAGCTGAAAACTTGGATATCGCCATCATCTGTAACTGGGGGGCATACCACGCCGAGACAGGGATGCAGATTGCCAAGTCACGAAAAGTGCGAGCCATCCTGTGCGAAAAACCGTTCACCAATAACGCGGCCGAAGCAGAGCAGCTGGTCGCTGCGGCGAAAGAGAACGGTATCCTGCTCGCGGAAGCCTTCAAATTCCGCCATCATCCGATGCACCTCAAAGCGAAGGAATTGGCGGATTCGGGTGCAATCGGCGATGTGCTGACACTTCGCAGCACCTTCTGTTCGGGCGGTAGCGGTGCCGGTCCTGAAACGCGGAAACCGGAGGACAACTGGCGATTCAACAAAGCAAAAGGCGGCGGTAGCGTCTATGACCTCGCCTGTTACTGCATCCATCATGCGCGTTTTATCTTTGGCGCGGATCCGGTGCGGGTTTTTGCGTCCTCACAGCCGGGCTTAGAGGTTGATGATGCTATGTACATACTGCTCGTCTTTCCGGGCGGCCCTACGGCACAGATTTCTGTTGGATTCAATACAGCGAGCGCGCAATACGTTGAAATCTGTGGAAGTGCGGGAATGCTCCGAATAGAAATCGCTTGGAACAATGAAAATCGGTCTGTGGATTTAGAACACCGGACCCCTGATGGAACAGAGCTTATCAACTTTGAACCGCTCCATCAATTCACGAATCAACTCGCTCACCTATGCGACTGCCTCGAAACGGGGCAACCGCATCGGATACCGCCGGAGAACAGCATCAACCAAATGCGAACTATTGATGCCGTTTTTGAATCAGCGGCGACGGGAAAAGCCGTTGAGATGTAAAAGGAGTGCATAAAGATGGAAGAAACGAAAACATTTAAGCGTGACGAGAAGAAACGAAAACGGCGGAAATTGCCGGTTATCGACTGTGATGTGCATAACACCCTGTCTTCAGAGACGGTGTTGTATCCGTATCTCTCTGAGCGTTGGCGACGGCACCATCAGATGTTGGGAGCCCCTGATCGCATCGGGGCGTATATCCCGCGCGGTATGCCCTACGGTGCGCGTTACGACGCTTGGACCCCCTCCGGTCAGCGGCCGGGCTCAGATCTAAACTTCCTGCGGGAACAGTTGCTTGATTTGTGGGACATTGAATATGGCATCCTGAACTGTTTGACACCCGTCTGCGAGATGCCCAATCTGGAGTATGCTGCGGCATTCGCACGGGCGGTCAACGATTGGCAGATCGATGAGTGGCTTGATCCAGAACCCAGACTGCGGGCATCGATGATAGTCGCCTGTGATGATGGCGCGTTGGCATCACAGGAGATTGATCGACTTGCCAAAGATCCGAGATTTGTCCAAGTGTTACTTCTCGCCCGCACAATGGAACCGTTGGGACGACGTAAATACTGGCAGATGTATGAGGCTGCGGTGCGTCATGACCTGCCGATTGGGATTCATTTCACCGGCGTTGGCGTGGGCCCAATTACCGCTGTTGGCAGGCCCTCTCACTACATCGAGGACCACGCTGGCATGACGCAGGCGTTTCAGACACAGGTGACCAGTCTAGTGTGTGAGGGTGTTTTTGAGCACTTTCCCACGCTCAAGGTGGGTTTAATTGAGGGCGGCTTTGCGTGGCTCCCGCCGCTGATGTGGCGGCTCGACCGTGCGTGGAAGAAGCTGCGCGCTGAAGTGCCTTACCTCAAACGGTTACCTTCTGAGTACATCCGTGAGCATTTCTGGATGACTACACAGCCGATCGAGGAACCGCCCAAGCCGGAATATTTTCAACAGTTGCTTGAGCATATCAACGCGGATGAAAAGCTGATGTTTGCCACGGACTATCCCCATTGGGACTTTGATTCTCCGGATCATACCCTTCCGACAAATCTCGCTCCGGGTTTGAAGCGGAAAATCATGGCAGAGAACGCGCGTGCATTCTATCAGCTCTAGAATAATGCAAGTTACCATCTAAATCTCATAGCCGGTCAATTCAACATACCCGCGACCGCTGACTGCTGCCCCGTCCATCTGCCCACGCACCCGCACGGCACCTTCCCAATAGGTGAAACTCGCGCGGAACTCTTGGTTTGGGATGAGCGGTTCGATCTGAAGAGCAATCTTTAATTCTGAAAAGGTTATTTGCCAGCCGGAGGGATAGGTGGCACCGCTTTCCTGACTTGTCCACTGACGGGTAGGGGTTAATGTGAAATCTGTCTTCCTAACACGCAGCTGCCGCCCATCGGGATATACCAAAGTGCCTTCAAACGTTTGCGGGTCGCATGCCTGATCTGATCGGCGCAGGCAGTATAACATCAGTGTCGTGCCATTTTCCAACTGTAAGCTGAACCAATCCCAACCTACGAATCCCTCGCCGAGGAAACTGGTGCCGAACTCATGGTCCATCCAACTGATCCCACTAACAGTTGTCGTTTTGCCGTTGATTGTGACCTCGCCGGTGGTTTCCAACCCAACAAGACTATAGTAATAGGTCGCATTGCCCGATTCGGGTCCCTTTTGACTCAAACCGCGGTCTCCGTGCAGTATCGGTGGACGCGTCTGTCGCAAGTTGAGTGATAACCTAATCTGCGGTTCTGCCTCAATAAGATCGGAAGTTGAGGCAACATGCAGACGTATCACGCCCGGCACTGCTTCGGTGGCGGACCAATCCTCCAACCAGACTTGGTAGATTGGATGCCCTGTTGCCCCTGCCAATCCACCTGCCCCCCGACTCCTGCGCTCAAAGCAGAAATACTCGCCGTTTGCTGCGTCCGTAACGGCAAAATGTCCCATGTAAACCTGGTTCGTGGTGAAATGTGAAGCCCGCTCTGGCATTTGAGGTGTCAGCGCAAAGCGGAAGAAGGTTAACTGATAACCGAAAGCCTTCCCATCATCGGTATGCAAGTTGCCGGTATAATACCACCACTCGATTTGATAGTCCGGGTGCGCCCCATGATCGCGTGGGAACTGAAGTGCCATTGGCTCAAGCGCGCGAGCAAATCCTGCATCGGTTTCGCTGCTCAACATATCACTGACACCGGCAGAATTTCGCTGTGCCTCCGCAAAATCAGCACTTCCAATCACCCCCAGAATTACAGTCCATATATGAAAAATGAAGCGCGGTATGACGGACGTAAATTGAGTCGGTCGTGTCATCAATTCTCGCGAACCCTCAGAGATTTTTGTGTTTACAAAAACTGCTCAACTGATGTAATATACGCATGTTAGATACATTATCGGTCTTCCTCAGATTCTAAACTTTCGGAAGCCTTCATCCACAAACAAATTCCGACGTTTCACCCAATCGAATCGGGGAGAAACGCCGAGAATGCTCGATACATCGCCACTCGACTAGTGAGGAGTAAAATCATGATCTATGAAATACGAACCTACAACCTGAAAGTAGGCCAACTTCAGGAATACTGGGAACGCTTGGGTGAGAAGCTGCCGGCGCGCCGAGAATTATCGAAACTCGGTGGGCACTGGTACACTGAAGCGGGCCCGTTGAATCAGATGGTTGCTATTTGGCCCTATGAAAGTCTCGAACAGCGGGTTGAAATCCGGCGCGCTGCAGAAGCGGGCCCGAATCCGATATGGCCCCCCGATACAAGCGATCTCATTGTGTCAATGGTATCTGAGATTTTTCTGCCAGCCCCATTTATGACACCCTTGATCGAAAGAGACATTGGTCCCATATATGAGATGCGGATATACACCTATCCTGCGGAGGGGATGCCACAGGTACTAGAGGCGTGGGGGGCGGCCATTGCCGATCGCCAAAAGTTCTCACCGATGGTGGGCTGCTGGTACTCAGAATTCGGTGGGCTCAACAACTTTATCCATCTATGGGCGTATAAGAGTTTTGAGGAGCGTTTGCGGATACGGGCGGAGACGCGGGAGCAGGGCGTTTGGCCCCCCAAAGGTTCTGTTAGGCCTGTTACACAGGAGAGCAAGATCCTGCTGCCCGCACCTTTTTCGCCGATGCAGTAGATAACTTTAGACTAGGGATTAAAAACTTAGCTCATGTCAAAAGAGAGTGCGAAACGCAAAAAACGTGAAAACCACTACACGATTTCTTAACATGAGCGAAAAATTTTTGCTGCGATTCACTAGTGGGCATTCATTCCAGCGGCCTTACAGGCCGAATATTTTTGACCGCACAGTCAATCGTAGCAAAGTTGCTTCTCTAGGTCTTTAGCAAAAAAGAAATCGAGTCCATGACCACAATAGCCCAATTCTGTGTCTGCTCCAGGAAGCGCAGCATATAGATAAAAGGCGGGTTTTAGTTTGGCAAGAATATCGCTGCCGGAAGGCTCTTTTGGGATCTCCACGACCTGCGTTCCATTTTTCAAGGATGATGTTTTCTCCGCAGTAAACCCGATGATTTCATAACTACCAAAGTTCCCACCTTTGAACTTATCGGGAACCTTGATTTGGAATGTCCCCTTCTTTTTTCCACCGGTATCCACTTTTAGCCAACCGACTGGGCCCAGATATTCGGTTTTCTGATTCACTGTATCGTGCAGCCACGCGAAAATTGCACGGCGGCCCCTGGGCATCTTTAACCCTTTATAGGTGCCCCGAAATTCGTTTGCTGCTCCATCATATACGATAGTCCCCTTGGGGCTCTGACCGTTCTTAAAATCGTAACCGTCTATAAGGAACCCACCATACATCGGTTGGACTTGCTGATCTTTGCTTTCTTGGCTCTGAACTGCCCATGCCAAGCAGCATATTCCAGCAGCAAGTGCCAGTTGGAACGACATCTTCAGTTTCATTCTATCCTCCTTAGGATTTGGGCAGGCGGACTCTTCTACGCTGCGACCGGCTGCCCTTCTGTTTCTGATAAACAGTATATTTGATATGAAAAGAAAAATCAACCATTAATTAGCGAGATGCTTTTGAATTGTTCTCCCTAACGAATTCTGCTATTCTCTCTTAGGAGGAGGCGAGATCTATGAAAGTCTTAATGAGACAACGTGACCTTTCGGACGATTATATCCAGTTTGCCGCACAGATTGGTGCCGACGGATTTGACATTCATAACGCCGAGAGCATCCCTGGATTGGTAGAACAGGGCTATCCAGATTTGGAAAAACTGACGCAGTTAAAAGAGAGGGTTAATGCCGCTGGACTTGACATCTATCGTGTTGCACCCGCCGAGCCGCAGAAATTTCTGACGGGCAAACCGGGCGGCGAGGTGGAACTGAACAATCTATGTAAATCACTGGAGATTTTTGGTCAAGTCGGAATCCCCTTTATGTCAATGCCTGTGCATCTGGCACAAACGCCGGAACACCGAGATGCGAATCCGGGATACCGGGGCGGATATAGCAAACCCCTCCGGGGCGATTATACGTTCGGTGGATTTGATATCGAGTTGATGAAACGGAGTATCGCCGAGAAACCGCTCGAACCGTTCTCTGTTGAGCAGCATTGGGAACGTTGTATACAGATGTATCAACGGCTTGTTCCACTCGCTGAAAAGTTCGGTGTAAAACTCATTATCCACCCATCGGATCCGCCGCTGCCGGAGACTGAATTTTCACCGAAACGGTGGGCTGCCATCCTCGATGCCGTGCCAAGCGACCACAGCGGCCTGCTCTATTGCATCGGCACCTGCTATGAATCGGGTGTAGACATCTTCGAGAATATTCGTTATTTTGGAAAAGCGGGAAAAATCTTCCACACCCATTTCCGCAACGTGCAAGGAACGATCCCGACGGGCGGATATATGGAGGTTGCCCTCGACGATGGAGACATGAACATGTTCAAGGTGCTTCAGACCCTAAAGGAGATTGGGTTTGAGGGCGGTTTACAGATTGATCATCTGCCGAACTATATTGGTGATGCGGAGCAGCGGGCAGCTTCAGCCTATGCGGTGGCTTATGTGAGAGCCATGTTGAGAGCACTTGAGGCTTGACGCTGAAACATGATCACGGATTGACGCAGAGATTAAGAATAACACGCATCACGTCCCTGTAAACGGATGCTATGGCATTATGTTTGCTGATAATTGTAAGAAAGGATAGCTAATGAATCGACCCCCAGAAACTTTTGTGAATGTGCAGGAGGACCGCCTCCTCGCTTTTAGCACCGCCTGTTTTGAGAAAGCAGGGGTGTCACATGACCACGCGGCGGTGATCAGCCGCCTGCTCGTCAACTCAGACCTTCGCGGGGTGCGGAGTCACGGCACGCGAACGGTCAATGGTTACTGTAGCGGCTTTGAAAACGGAGATATGAATCCCCAACCCAATATCCGCCTTGTCCACGAAACTCCGACGGCTGTTGTTTTGGATGGGGATGGCACACTCGGCTATCTTCCGATGGTCAGGGCAACCGAGGGGGCAATCGCCAAAGCGAAAGAGGTTGGGTTGGGCATGGGGCTTGTGCGCCATATCGGACACTACGGCTCGGCAGGACATTACTCACGGATGTGTATGGAGGCGGGCTGTATCGGCTTCTCTGTTCAGGGCTATCAGGATCTGGGCAATGCTAGTAGCAGCGATCCCAAACCGCAACTCGGCTATTTCGGCAATCCTCCCATCTGCTTCGCTATCCCCGGCGGAGATGAACCATCTGTGGTGCTTGACGCGGCGACTTGTATCATGGCAGATTATCAGCGCGGGGATGAATTTGACGCACTCCTTTCCCTCATCCCGGCTGCCTTTTTCAAAAGCATGGGCTATACTGCGGTCGCAGGGCTCTTAGGCGGTGGATTAACGGGATATACGCTTCCTAGTGATGAGGCTATTAAGGAACGTTGGCCCGGTGGGGCACGGTTGGGAGGTATGGTGCTCGCCATCCATGTGGACGCTGTTGTGCCCGAAGCTTCCTTCCGTGCTGAGACCGACCGGATGGTTCGGGATGTGCGGGAGACATACGAACCGATGCCCGGCTATGATCGAGCCCTGCTGCCCGGCGGGATTGAGGAAGAACGGTTTGAGATGCACCGTCGTCATGGCATTCACTACGGAGAGATGGAGCAGGAGTCAGCCCGTGAAGTAAGTGAGCGGCTTGGTGTTTCACTGCCGTGGGATTAATCTCAATAAGTGAATCGGCATTTCGCGCATCACGTTTCACGCGCTTTGCACTTTCTTTTAACATGAGCACTTTCTTTTGACATGAGCCAAGTAAATTAACAAATCGTCATTTTATCAGGAGAAGAAGCTATGGAACCACTTCGTATTGGATTTATCGGTGCTGGTGGCTTTGCCAGACATACTATTTATCCGGCGTTGCACCTTGCCCCCGTCGCGCTGCAAGCGGTCTGTGATGTGGATGAATCGAAAGCGAAGGATGCCGCGGGGAAATTTGGCACAGGACGTTGGTATACAGATCGCCATAAAATGTGGGAACAGGAAGACCTTGAAGCACTCATCATCTGTATGAGCCCCGACCTACGTCAACCGCTCGTTCGTGAAGCCTTGGAAGCGGGCTATCATGTCTTTGTGCCCAAGCCGCCTGCCCCATCTTTGGCGGATGCCACCGAGCTCGCGGAGACCGTTGACCAAACTGGCAAAACGTTGATGATCAATTTCCAGCGGCGGTTTAGCTTGGGCGTAAGCCGTGCTAAAGAGATCATGGCGCAGGAGTCCTTTGGTCAGTTGACGCAGCTCTTCTGCTCTTTCTGTAGCGGCCCCTATCAGACGGTGCAATGGTATCTTTTGGATTTTGCTATCCACCATTTCGACCTCGCACAATACATCGCGGGTCCGGCGAAAGAGGTTGCTGTGTTCCATAACGAGGTGAGCGGGCAAGGGGCTTTCGCAGTCGCGGTGGAATTTGAGAACGGCGCGGTCGGAAACCTTCAACTGAATAGCCAACGCCTCTGGCGACGCAACTATGATCGGATTGAAATCACGGGGCAGGGGGAGTATATTGTCCTTGACGGGTTGTGGGAGATTGCTCACTACGCCGAATCCCAGAATGTCTTTACGGATAACTTCAGTGACCAACGCAACGGCGAACTGACCGGTGACGGTCATAGCTTGACAGAGTTTGTCAAGGCTATCCGTGAAAACCGTGAGCCGATAGCGAGCATCAACGATTGTTTGAAATCGATGCGACTGTATGAAGCGGTTTTAGAAAGGCGAAAGGGAGTTATCGCGCTGGAATGAAAGGAATTTATTCCCTACGGTTGCGTCGGGAATTGGAATTCCCTCCCACAGACAAAGCAGCATGAATGTCCATCAATGGGGTTCATCATTTGCACAAAAAAAAGCTGCTAAATGCCTCAGTGTGAAGCATTTAACAGCTAGGTTAAGGTTGGGTAGGGAGGCATCAGGCAGCTCGCCTCGCCTACCCGCTGAGGTTAATTTACTTTAGAATCAGCATCTTACGGGTGGCAGAGAAGTCATCGGCACTGAGGCTATAGAAATAAATGCCGCTGGCAACCTGTTCCCCGAATCGGTTTCTGCCATCCCAGTAAATAGCTTTGCTTCTCGACTCATAAACCGCTGCGGTTTGATGGCCGAGATCAAGGGTTCGCACCACCCGCCCGGTGGAATCGTAGAGGGTCAACGTAACGTTGGCATCTTCTGCCAGACGATACGGAATCCACGTTTCTGGGTTGAACGGATTTGGATAGTTCCGAAGCAGTTCGGTCTCTGCCGGAATCTCATAAGCGATGAGGTCTTCTATCTCAAGGATACCGCTCTTCACATCATCTGTTGTAACGATGTGGCGCACCGGCTTGACCCCAATCAACGGGTCAGGTGAATCAACGGAAATCTCAATGACATCACCGATTCGTGCGGCGTGAGCGTCATTGAGGTCAACAAAGGTCATATTGTATCCAGTCCTGGTCTCGGCACGGACTGCTGCCGTTTCATCGGAGGTAACCCGGCTGAGTGAAGTTTTGGTTGATAGGTTCTTCACCTTGACGCGGAAGCCTTCCTTTGCGAGGCCGGTAACTTCGTCAACGACAGCCCCGTGGACATCAAGGACAGGAGTTTGACCGTCAACCTTGTATCCAGCGAGCGCAATGGGTGCAGCCCCCGCCATCGTGTTGGTAGCCCACCCGTCCCCGGTGACCGTTGCAGAAGCATCAGCGGTCGCCGTTATGAGATATGCTGCGTCTCCCATGACGGGCCCGTCTCCGGGGTCCCCGGCTCGGCTGATGGCTTGGAAATTGCCGTCGATCGAAACAATGATGTTTACGACACTTCCCCCGAACAGCGTTATGATGTCGCTGATATTGGTCACGCCCGCATCGTTGAGGGGCAGCCCGACGAGGTTCTGGCCCGCATTGAGGTTAATGGTGCCATCGTCCCACGCCTCACCGGTGAAGGTGACCGTTGTGTCAGCGGTCATCGAAAGGAGGATCCCCAGGTCCGCGGTTATCGGCACGTCCCCACTGCGGCTATTCCACGAACTGCCATCATAGGTGATGGCGAGCGTGGCGGTGGTCTCGCCAATCATCTCGCGGAGATCACCCACAGTGTCAAGGCCTTCGACCCTAAGTGGCACGTGGAACAAGCTAACCCCTGCCGGTATCATCGAAGTGTATTCGAGGCTATTTTGTAACATAACCGTTGCAGCGGCCATGCCACTATTGCCGGCGGCATCCATCGCTGTCACCGTGATGGTTTGCATGCCGTTCATCGCTTCATTATCCGCACTGATAGTCACTTCAGCACTGTAAGTATCATCTGCCATGGTCAGTGCGACCGTCGTTTGCGTCGAATCCAGCATCGAGACATCCGCCATCACCGAAGCAATCGCTCCGGCATCTGTAACCGTAGCCGTAATCATCACCATCTCCCCGTTTGAAACGGTATCAGGCGATGCGGTCACTGTTACCGCCGGTGCCATCGTGTCAACGGTCAACATCCCCGCAGACAAGCTCGAAGCGTTGAGCGTAACCGTGACCTCATGGACTCCATCATGCAGGTCCGCAACGGCTGTATAGCTGCCGGTATAGGTCCCTTCAGGCCCCTCGGTCATTGCGGCTCCAGTAACAATCGAACCGATCGAGAAGGTTAGCATCTGATTCGCGGTGCCGGTGGCGGTGACCGTTACGGTATCCCCCGTCTTCGCCATAGTTGTATCAACCGAAGCGGTCAGCAGGGTTATCATATCGGTCGCGACCGTTACCTCATGCGCTGCCGGTGTCAGGTTCGGCGCGATCGCGGTGACCGTCGCTGTCCCAACCGTCGAATCCCGGTAGTAGACCAGTGCTGCAACATCACCTGTAGGGATAGTCACGGTGATGGTTCCGGTCCCCGTCCCCTCAACGGTCTCAGAGAAGATGCCGGCTGAGGTTGAGGTGAGGGTAACATCGACATCGGTTCCCAGCGCGGTCTCATTACCATCGGCATCTCGCAGCCCAACCGTGATAGCTAGCGGCATCGCCCCGGCATCAGCGGAAACGGCACCGGCACTGCTCAGCGAAAGCTGGCTCGGTGTGGAGTCTTGGACTCGGACCTGAGCGTCAACTGCAATCGGCCTACCATCAAACAGAATCTTGAACGGCGTGACTTCACGGGCAGTCGGGGCATCGGCATTCTCATAGGTGAAGATGATCTCATCACCCGCTTCCACCTCAAGCCCGCCCAACTTCACGCGGGCAACCATGTCCCGGCCGACGGGGTCCAGTTTCTCCACACTCACCGTCGTCGAGGCACCCCTGTGCCTGTGCACCACGGTGTAGGTTCCCTTGTCCTCCTCTGAAGTGGCAGCATTGTTGGGTGCCGTCCACGGCGCGGGGACTTGAACTCGGAACTCACGGGGAGCGTCAATGATGCCGACAGCGGTGTAGGTAAAGGTCAGGTCCACCCCCGTTGCACCCGCTTGGACAATCCGCGGGGTGACGGTCCCCGAACCGGAGCCCGGTCTCGACTCTCCAACATCAACGGTGAGCATCGTCGCCTCGCCTGAGACATCAACAAACGAATCAGTTGTCTCACCGCCATGAACCGCAACGGCAAAGGTAACACCCGTCGCCGCAGTCGGCTGCACATCACCGGTATAGACAAACGTCACGGTCCCGTTGGCACTCAAATTCACACCCTCAACGATGATCATTTGACCACCAAAGGTGGGCGAAAACGCAGGTGTCACCGTTACCGTCTCCGCACTCGGTGCTGACCAACCAGCGGGGATGGTCAACCGAACCTTGCCCCCAATCATTTGACCCGCCGCGGTGTAGGTGACAGTCAGCTCGCGGTCAGTATCCCCGGTATGGAGTGCCGCATCGCCATCGGTTACGGCAAGGACTGCTTTGCCTTTCCCACTCGCTTGTGAGTTGACCGTTATCGTCGGTTGCGTGCGGATCGGCGCAAAGTTGCCCCCTTCATGCCCCCGAATCGCAACCCGAAACGCATCGGTGCCCGTCGTAGCAGAGGCTACCGCACGCCCGGTGCCGGCAGCACCGTAGGTGATCCTAATACTATTAGTTTTGTCAAGCGAGAAGATAGGCACCGTCACAGAGAACTTATCATCGTCCGCGGCGGAGCCAAGCCCAACGCCTTCCACTTCGGTATATCCTGGCTCGCCCACCTCTTCAACCTGCGGTTTACTCCAGCTCGACGGCACGGTAATTTTCAACGCCCCATCTTCAATAGTCTGGCTCGGGGTGTAGGTAAACTCCAATTTCACATCGTCCGCAGCCGCACGGACCGTTTCCGTATCAACCGTCACGGTCCCGGTGCCGTCCAATGCACTGGTTACTTTGATTTGTAAGATACCGGGCTTATCTTTATAAATCTTCCCCGTCTTGTCAGGGTTTCTTATCTTCTCCCGGTCCTTGTGCTCCAAATCACTGGTAATGAGGGCAAAAACGCTGTCCCCATCCCCATCGGATTTAATCGTGAAGTCGGCGATCCCAACAACGTCCTGAACCTCCGCACCAACATCGGCACCGGTCCCACCGCCGTAGATAAATCGGAAACTTCCACCTTTGGCGAGCTTGTCGATCGTCGCGATCACGAGGTTACTGTTGATTTCCAATGAGGAGACCCCCGAACCGCGTGTCGTTATGTAATTCCGCTTTTGAGGGTCATTCTGCATTGAACCCCAACCCGATGGAAGCTGGAGACTTACCGCGCCCCCGTCCATCGTGCCCGCCGCTGTGAACGTCACCTCTAGTGCCCGATGACTACTGCCCGCCTCTATCGAGGCCGGCGATAGCACCGCAACACCCTGCCCGTCAATGATATTGCCCAGCGTGACCGTAACTGTCCCGGCCGTCCGGGTGCTCGCACCTGAGGAGGTTCTAAAACTACCAATCACTTTGACAGCACTGGCGACATGATGTAACACCGCCGCCTTCCCATCATCAGCCGTGCTACCATACGTAATTATGACGGAACCACCGACACCCAACTTCCCAACCGCAACGCTGACCGTCCGACCGGAAACGGTGATCTCATCGTTACCAATAGCAGCGATCCCCCCGCTCTTTTTCGCATCGCCACTGACTGCCACCCGTCCCGCTGTCTTTTTGGACTTCGTCGGCGCACTGCCCAACCCGGACGGGATGGTCAACCGAACCAAGCCACCCCGTATCGGGGTCAACTCCGCTGTAAACTTGAAATTGATGGTGGACTCACTACCGGCATCGAACGTGTCGGCCCCATCGATTGCAAATTTTATCGCATCCGCTGAGGTCTGCACAACGGAGAGGATCGGGATCTCATTCACATCTGTGGTGGTCGGATCGTCCACAAGGGGCGCATCTCCAACCTCCACATCCCAGGGATACTCGTTCGCTTCGGCTACGATGTTGACTCGGCGGATTCTCGCCGTTACCGTTTTCCCTTTCTTAACGCTGATACCTGTCCAAGTCAGCTTATCCGCATCTACCGTTAAACTATCAGACTCCGAACCCGTAACATACCCGTAGGCAGCAGAGTCATCGTCTTGGAGTTTCTGCGTGCTATTGGCATCGGTATCTATGACAAGCCCCTTCGGCTCTATCTCTATTGTTGTGTTGGTAAGGTCGGTATACGCGGTATACGTCACGGTAATATCGCGACGCTGCGAACCCGCCTCCACCGAAACCGGCGACAGATCCACCTTACCAGAACCGGCACTGTTAATTATCACCCCGCCCTCGATCTTCTCTACCGCTTTATCCTCCCCGGTTGATCCGGTGACTGCGGTTAATGCCAAGAAAGCACTCTGATTAATCTTATCAGGATCGACAGAAACAGTAAAAGCATTACTGGGAATCGCGGTGTCGCGAGTATAGGAGACGATAACTTGCTGACCTATATTCATCTTAGTCATGGGGATAGTTATGGTGTCCCCATCATTACCGGCTTTGTGTATATCAGTCTCAGGGGCTACCGCAATTACACCAATATCACCATGTGCCCCGCCCCTTTGTCTCACATAAACTTGCGATGACGAGGTCTTACCAATATCCGCTAATACAATGCCATCATCATCCGGTTGGAGCGTGTCCGGTATCGATATTTTTAAATCCCGACCATACATCGGCCCAGGGGCCGTAAAGGTAATGTCAAAGGAAATCTTTGACTCGCCCGGGAAGACTCGCCCCGGTTTAATCACAACTTTTCTTTCGAGGGGGTCTCGATCGTCAGTCGTATCTCCTATGATATTGCCAACCCTGACCACGGGTTGACCCGATAACAGACTCAGCACACGGGTCCTGGGAGCCTCACTGCATTGGAATGGATAGCCAAAATACATGACATCATCGTCCGTCTCAGTCGCAAGGATAGTCCCCCGATCGTCCGTGCTAGGCAGACTCCTAGGGATAGCGGCAGTCACATCACCCAATCGGATGATGAGGGTTGTTTCATGAATGCTAGCCCTCGGAATCCAAGCTGAACCGAGGGTGACGGTTATCCGCTGGTCCGCTGTAAATTCTACATTTGTCAGGTCGGGATTGTCTGTGAGGTTAGTGCCTTCGGTGACGTTGCCATCTTTATCCGTTTCGTATACCAATCTATCAGGAGCAGTAACCTGCCTTCGCCTATCATCAAAAGTAACCTCCTTGACTGAGATTTTTAGGAACTTGTTAGAAACCTTCCAACCCCTTGGTATCTCAATCCGAAACCGACCGCCAACCATGTTGGCAATCCGTGGTGTGTAGGAAAATTCCAGAACATTGCGAACACTGCCCGCAGCAAGAGGGAGAGTAGGTGCAGTAACACTATGAATGGCAATCGGGTCGGGTGTCGTGGTGGGCCCGGCATCAGCTCGGTGGCCCCAACCTACACTTACTCGGCCTGACAGGCCGGCTCTGACGGTTAAATAAAAGTTGGCATCGGAGGGGGTGCCTGTTTGTCTTCTTCTTTTCATACTTGCATCAGGAGTTTCCTCCTTTTTCCTCCTGGTTCCGTAAAGTACTCGATTTAATTGTTCGTCCGATCCGCCGAACCCGCCCAAATTTCCTCCTTGAAGCGTTCCATATACGGGTGCACGGTCCTGAGGGTCATATATCAGCGTCGGCCCCCGTAGTGAAACACCGGGGGGGTAATCGAGCCAAGTGGGTGGATCAGTGATCGCTGTCGCTTTCGGACGCGAACCCTGGACATTATGGTAACGGGTCGGGAGACCGGTGAGGCTTATGGAGGTCGTGTTTAGCTCTCTCCAACTGTCGCTTGTGCCGCCGCTACCTGGTGTGTTGACCTGATACCTGAATGCATAGGTAGTGTCGCTGGTAATGGAAGGGAAACGGATTTTACAGTAAATTAGGTAGTGAATTCTTATGGCAGGATAGGTCGTTATTGAATCCCTGGCAAGTCTAGTGGTTTTAGCTTCCAAATCGTCAATTGATGATCTGACTGTTATCTGATTCCCGTCAAGGAATAAACCCTCGTCACCAAAATTTCCTTCCCCCGCCTGCACAGCCCCCCCATGCAAACTATAGCCAATATCAGAGTGAAGATTACCGTAAGCCAGCCCATCCGTCCTGAAGTCTCCTGCATTGTAAGGGGGCTGTCCTGACACTATGTCCCCATCAGCATTTTTAACTACCAACCATCGTCCTACAATTATAGCCGGTGCTCCTGTGATGGGAGCACGCACCCGGACCCCTAGGGAACCCGGAACCAATCGAACACCGTCTGGAATCCACACTCGAATCCCCTGCTTATTGTCGTCGTTGTGCGATGTATACGCAATTCCCAGGTTATAAGTCTCGCCGGGTCGAATATCCTCCATCGGAACAATACCTCTGTTTGGCCGCTCGCCCGCCTCATTAACCCAGAAACTTATTACATCTGACAATATCTTGCCCTGCGGCGCGGCCTCGTTAACGAACAGGCCCGCAACCAACATCAAACTGATAACTAAAAACACGCTTAACTTCTGAAGGTTCATCCTTTCTCGTTCAATCATCATAAAACCTTTCTTTTTGTGTAAAATGTCAATTTTATTTTAGAACAACTCAATTCCCAACATAATAAAGTCCTATTTACATAATACATCCGATCGCAAATTTTGTCAAGTCGTTTCGATCGATTCTGTTTTGTGGGAGGGATTTCTCAAGCCCGAAATTCAGTATTCAGCCAAGATCCACCACGGGACATAACGCTTGTCGGAGCGCGATGGTTTCCCAAAATCCCCTTTGACCCCCCCTTAATCCCCCCCGCAAGCGGGGGGGAGGCGGCAATCGCGCTGCAAGCGAGGGGGGGAGGCGGCCTATGTCACAATCGCGCTGCAAGCGAGGGGGGGAGGGGCCTATGTCACAATCGCGCTGCAAGCGGGGGGGAGAGGGGCTTAGGTCATGATCGCGCTGCAAGCGGGGGGAGGGACTTATGTCATGATCGCCCCCAGGCCGCCGAGAAACTGGAGGAGGGGCAGCCCGCTTAAAAATTAAATCAATTAGGACTTACGCAATTTGCGAAATTATGGCATAATAACCAACAAGGCTCGTTTGAAAACGCAGCGAGTAGGGTCCCTCAATACTTCAGGGGCCCCTCCCCCAACTTGCGAGGGGATTATAGCATAGGCCCCCTCCCCCCCGCTTGCGGGGGGGATTAAGGGGGGGTAGACGGGGGCAGAAGGGGTCAGGGGGGTCAGAAAAAATCAAAGGAAAGTCATTCCACAATCGAGAGGAGAAAATCAATGAGCCAATCGTGGATACGTAGCGATAACGAAGTCCTCGCCACGCTGCAAGATGTCGTGGCGATAGAGAGCATAAACGCCGATCTACCCGGCGGAGCACGCGGTGAAATTGGGATGGTCAAGTATCTTGCCGATTTCTTCGATGCCGTGGGTATCCTCTACGAAACAGACGAAGTGCTACCGGGGCGCAGCAATATCATCGCCACATTAGAAGGTGAAAACCTGGACCGCGTGTTGCTGTTTGAATGTCACATGGACACCGCTTCCGTCAGCGTCATGACCATTCCACCCTATGAACCGCACATCCGGGACGGGCTGCTCTACGGGCGAGGCGCGTGCGACACCAAAGCCGGGGGGGTCGCAATGATACACGCGATGAAGCGTCTCAAGGAGTCCGGAGTCAAACCTCCGTGCACCATCAAATACGCCGGCGCGGTGGATGAAGAGTATCGCTTTCGGGGCGCGCTGCGATTGGCGGAAACTATCCGAGCCGAGGCAGCGGTCATCTCCGAGCCAACCGAGTTAGCGGTTATCCGTGCACACAAGGGGTTGGCACGTTTCCAACTCATTGTGAAAGGGGTCGCTGCCCATAGTGCCAAGCCGTATCTCGGTATAAACGCCATTTCAAAAATGACCCGACTGATCCGTGCGATTGAAGACGAAATCGCACCGAACTATGCCGCCCAGACCCATCCACTCACCGGTAGCCCAACGCTCAATATCGGTGTCATTTCCGGGGGCGTGCAGGTCAACTTCGTCCCAGACCAATGTGTTATTGAGATTGATCGCCGCGTTATTCCGGGCGAAACACCGGAGGAGACCCTCGTCCCATTTCAAGAACGGTTAGCGCGTGCCCAAGCCGCCGATCCAGATTTAGATGTTACGATGGAGACACCCTACCTCATGGATAACCCGATGGAGACCCCTGAAGCTGAGCGCGTCGTGCAGGTTGCTGTCAGCGCGTGTGAATCCGTGATCGGGGCAGCAGAGATAACAGGCGTTCCCTACGGCACCGATGCCAGTAAGTTCACCTCCGTCGGTATTCCCGCCATCGTCTTCGGGCCCGGCAGTATTGATCAGGCACACGCTGCAGTTGAGTGGGTTGAGTGCGAACAGGTCTTGAAAGCTGTTGATATCTATCATCAGATGATGACACGGTTTTAGCCATTGCCTCTATACACTGATATGATATACACTGATTAAAATCGGTCTGTCCGCCACATAAACAGTTCGCCTGCTGGAAAAAGCGCATCAAGGAGGCCGATTTCGTGGATCTTCAAACCGTTGGAAAAAACAACCTGCTCGGCACTCATATTTCCGAATAGTAGTTTCAGCAGCTGCGTTTGACTGACGAGGAGGTTTATCATCGGCGACTCGCGGTCGCGTGCGATACGGATGTCCCCATCCCGGATAATCAACGTCCGTTCGTCAGCTTCGTAGCGGATGCGAATCGCACCGGTCCACGCTGAAAACGCTGAACCCCTGAGCCTCGCTTCCAACAACGGCTTAATTTTGGTCAACAGCGATTCAAAGTTGGTAATCAGCACCATAATGTTGCTCCGCTCGCGTCCCCGAACGGAGCAGCCCATTGCCTCGAACATCTTTCGGGTCACCGATGGCACTGGCCCGTTGATTTCCTGAACCCGCTCCGCTTTCGCACGATGGAAGAAGTGACAGAACAGTGCAATCATCGCCTCCTCCGCATCTCGGAGATAGCCAAATTCCCCCACCGCCCACCGTTCAGTTTGCAGATAAGCAATCGTTGTTCCGCCCCGTTTCGCAATCCAGTAAAGCGCGGGATCGTATGCCCGCCACTTGGGGCGGTTCACCCAGTATTCACCATTTTTGGCAAATGTTCCTGTTCGATTGGCGTTAAACTGGTCGTAAATCGCTCGCAACGCGGGCAAATCTCGATTCGGCTCACACGGCTCGATAGTTAGATCAGCAGGCACTTCCCTAAGCGTTGCGGGCAGGGTTACATCCATGCTGTAGGTCGGAGACATGACCCAACCCGCTCTGGCATAATGCGAATGAATCCCTGTAGACAGAATCGAGAGGTCGTAGCCGGCCGTTTGCAGATACCGGACACTATCTCGCAGCACGCCCGATGAATAGCCAGCGCGACGATGCGGTGGGTCTGTGCCAACGCTGCCGACTCCCCCCATTCGCACGACGCAATTCCCAATGTGCATGGGGCGGTCAAAGATTTGCACAACGCTGGTAGCTTTCCCATCCACAAAGCAGGCGCGCGTGTTATGCAGGTCAAAGCGTGGATCCTGTTTGACAATGTTTACAAAGCGTTGTTTTCTATCTGCTAATCCCCCGAAAGCCCGAAGACTGCATGCGATTGTGTCGTCAAGTTCAGTTTCGTTACGCGGGGCACGATATTCGATGTTCATAAACTGTTCCAAACGCAAAAAGGCAGCTTTCGCGGGGGGAACACACATCCGCGTTCTCCACTACTATTTTCCCGCAGCCACGACCCAGCGAATCCCCCGATCGATTAGCGTGCGATACCCCGGATTGCCGTAAGCGAGCCCGTCGTGTCCAAGTTGGATGTATACGATTTGGGAATTACCATATCGATGCGTCCAACCAATCACCGGCGCGCTCTCCGGATGGTCTGCCCTGAGAAGGACATGCACATCAGGATTGGCATCGAAATTGCCGTATGTCTCATCTTCAATCTCGAAATCCTGCATCCCTTCCGTCGCCGGATGATCGGGGTCAGCGATCTGGATGGTGTATTGGACATCATGTTTCACCGTGCCTTTGCCTTGCTCCCAAACCCCGCCCACGATTCGGTTGAACTCATCCCACCCCGGGAATGAAATCAGCGCGTGATGTAAATACACAATCGGTTTGCCTTGATTCAGCAGTTCAAGGTATGCCGCCTGCTGGTCAGCGGTAATCTCCTGCCACATATCGTAGAAGACGAGTGCATCATAACCCTTTGCCGCTTCAACGTTCAACTGTTTGAACGCATCTGGGAAGACAACGGTGTCGTAACTGAAATTCTCGAAACTATTGAACATCTCCCAAAACGGTTCTGGCTCGAAACCGTGTCCGCCGGTAATCACTAAAGCGTGGATTTTTGCATCGGTTGCCATGATTTGCCTCCTTTAATCTGTCTACTCCCGATTCTGAGCCTTAAAACGCGCTGCTTGCCTCACGAGACGCATCAGCTCAGCGCTCCGATCGCCTTGAAGTTGAGGTAAGATGCCTTCGATGACATGGTGAACCGTATCTAAACTGCCCTCCTGCGCCCAGAAGCTGTCCCGTAAGATTTCGGCAAATTCCGCAATGGCAGCGGCTAACTGAAATTCGGGGGACGCATCTTCAAACGCGGCTTCAAGCTCTGCGGCGAAGATATCCACGCTGGTTTCTGTAACCTGACGGGTGTCCGGATCTTCGTGCCGTATAAAGACCGTTGCCAGTTGACCCACCGCGCCCTCATGAAGTTTAATCTCATAGAGCACCGTCACGCTGTGTCCTGAACCGATTTCCCCGCCATCTGCATCGTCGTCGCGGAAGGCTTCATGTGCAAGCCGACGGTTTTCATAGCCGAGCAGACGAAAACGACTGACAACCTGGGGATTGAAATCGACCTGAACCTTGGCATCTCTGGCGATAATCTGCAACGTGCCTGTCAGGTTCTCCACAAAGATCCGCTTTGCCTCGTAGAGGGTATCGACATAAGCGTAGCTGCCATTTCCCTTGTTGGCGAGTTGTTCCATGAGGATATCGTTGAAATTGCCCATCCCGAAACCGATTGCCGTTAACGTTATCCCTTCCTCGACGTGGGCGCGAACCTCTCTGAGAATGGCATCGGGGCCGGTTTGCCCAACATTGGCAACGCCATCCGAACAAAGGATGACGCGGTTGATACTACCAAACCGTGCATTCCGTAGGGCGAGATCATATCCCATACGAAGCCCCTCTTCGGCATTCGTTGACCCCTCCGGTGCGAGGGAATTGATTGCCGTCAAGATCTCCTCGCGTTCCGCAATCCCCGTGTGCGGCAGTAAAACCTTTGCACGAGAGCCGTAAACCACGATACCGACCTCGTCACCGGGCCGAAGCTGCTCAACAAGGAGTGTCAACGCCCGTTTCACCAATCCCAACCGATTTTCCATTGACATCGATCCGGAGACATCGATCACGAAAGTCAATACCGCGTCCTTCCGGTTCTCGGCTGGGATAACCCGCCCTTGGACCCCGATTCGCAACAGTTGAAGCCGCTTGCCCTCACCAAATCTGGATGGTGCCCCCTCCATATAGACAGCAAATGCCTCATGCGGCGGCGGCTCATAATTGTAATCAAAGGCATTGATAAATTCCTCGACCCGCACAGCTTCCGGCGGGGGCAGGTGCCCATCTCGGAGATAGCGTCGCGTGACAGAATAGGAAGCGGTATCTACATCCATACCAAACGTCGAAAGATGCTCGTCCTCTGTATCAATAAACGGATGGGTGCCATAGTTCTTAAAGAATACATCGTCAAAGGCTGCCCCGTTGGGAGGGTTCAACCTCGAAGGGGGAGCGTCAACTGCTCCATAACTAGGGTCCGATCTACCAGTCGCTACGTAGAAATCACCATCGTCACCGTCATCAATCACGCCGCCACATCCCATGTAGATAAGGACCGTAAGCCCACATGTTATAAAGACAATCAGCCCTTGACAAAGAATCCTGAATTTCGCTTTCATTTGGAATAGCCTCCGATAGATTTAGCTCCTACATACCCAAATAAGTGTGCACAAATCTGGCTATGCACGGTTTGCAAAACTACGAGTCTGTTAGGCCATACTTAACAGGCACTTCTATAGTTTGGGGTTATCTCCCCCTGATCTCGCCTGCTTTTCTCACTGATATGTAAACCCTCGAAATTATAGCACAAATATATGAAAATATCCAGAGAAAATACTACTGTTAATCGGGTCATTTAATTCTTCCATCCGCGGGGCAAGGATGCCCCGCCTACGATGAGGCCCCCTCTCCCATCAACTGCGCCTGCGGGGCAAGGATGCCCCGCCCACAATGAGGCCCCCTCCCCCCACCGATATAGGCCCCTCCCCCCGCTTGCGGGGGGATTAAGGGGGGTCAAAGGAGATTAAGGAGGGTTAAACGCAGTTTCTCGGCGACCTGGGCGCGATCATGGCATAGGCCCCCTCCCATATCAACACCCATCAACTACATCCGCGGGGCAAGGATGCCCCGCCTACAATGAGGGCCCCTCCCCCATCAACTGCACCTGCGGGGCAAGGATGCCCCGCCCACAATGAGGCCCCCTCCCCCCACCGATATAGGCCCCTCCCCCCGCTTGCGGGGGGATTAAGGGGGGTCAAGGGGGGTCAAAGGGGGTCAAAGGGGGTCAAGGGGGGTCAAAGGAGTCAAAGGAGATTAAGGAGGGTAGAGTTTCAAATCGAAAGCTTTTGATAAACCCCCCCCCCTTTTAATCAGATGCTTTTCCCGCAATCACAAGGGTAAACTCCCCCCGTGGCGGCGTTGATCGGAATTTCTCGATCGCTTCCGTCATCGTGCCCCGAAAGATTTCCTCAAACCTTTTCGTCAACTCACGCGCAACAGAAACCCGCCGATCACCAAACACCTCCAGCACATCCCGCAGGAACGCGACCAACCGATGCGGAGATTCGTAGAAAATGAGGGTTCGCCGTTCCTCACACAAATCTGTCAGTTGGCGTTTCCGTCGCCCCGACTTCGGTGAAAGGAAGCCTTCAAAGACGAAATTGTGCAGCGGCAACCCTGCAACGGATGCTGCTGCGATGCAAGCTGACGGACCGGGAATCGGCATGATAGGTATATCTACCTCAATACACTGGACCAGCAGCCGATACCCGGGATCCGATATTGTCGGTGTGCCAGCATCGGATACCAGTGCAACTGCCTCTCCCGCTTCCAGTCGTGCGACCAGCTGTTCACCCTTTCGGATTTGGTTCCCCTCAAAGTAGCTGGTGATCGGCGTATAAATCTCATAATGAGCAAGCAATCGGCGCGTGTGGCGGGTGTCCTCCGCAGCGATGAGATCGACCGTTTTGAGCACCCGCAACGCCCGAAGCGTTATATCTTCCAGATTGCCGATCGGTGTGCTCACAATGTATAGGGCACCCTCTGTTGGATTGACATCGGTGGGTTGTGACGTTTTCATTTAATAATCCGCAAACGAACCATCGTCCTCATGCCAGAACATCCCTCGCAACTGGAAGGTATCATCCCGAAATGCTTCAATGGCTTCATCCTCCATATCCACACCCAGCCCCGGTGCTGTCGGCAGCTCGATAAACCCGTCCTTCAGGGTCAGCGGCGTATTGAACAACCCTTGCCCACGATTATGTCCACCCTCGCAAATCAGCAGGTTAGGTATGGTCGCCATTACATGCACCGACGCTGCCACCCCGATGGGGCCCGCTGCGTTGTGCGGGGCAATCGCCATATTATGGATCTCCGCCATCGTCGCAATTTTTTTCAGTTCCATTATTCCGCCGGAGTGTCGAATATCGGGCTGCAAAATCGCACACATCTCGCGCTCAATCACCTCCCGGAAACTCCACCGTGTCAAATGGCGTTCCCCCGTCGCAATTGGCACCGTCGTTGACCGCGACAACGCCAATAGCGGCTCGTTGTTCTCCGGATGACACGGCTCTTCGGCAAACAGCGGACGTAACGGTTCTAACTCCCTCACGAAGATTGTCGCCATTGTGGGACTGAACCGTCGATGAAGGTCAACACCGATATCGACCGCATCGCCAACAGCTTCGCGCACTGCTGCCACCCGTGCCACCATCGTATCAATCGCTTTCGGCGTATCCACAAAGCGGACCGGGCCCTGCGACCCTCCCATCTTCACCGCGCTGAACCCCGCTTCGACAGCGGCCCTCGCATTCTCCGCGCACTCCTGCGGTGTCGTGCCGCCCGTGCCGGTATACACGCGGACCCGCCGACGCACCGAGCCGCCGAGCAGCTTCCACACCGGCATCCCCACCACTTTACCGAACACATCCCACATCGCCATCTCGATTCCACTCAACGCACCGACCAGCACCGGCATACTTCGGCTGTAACTGGATCGGAACATCGCCTGCCAGTGGTCTTCGATCTGCAAGGGGTCTCTGCCCACCAAATATTCCGCCATATCATCCACCGCCTGAGCGACCGGCCGCCAATGCGCGTAATTCATCGGTTCGCCATAGCCGACCAACCCCTCATCGGTGAACATCTTCAAGACCATCGCGCGGCCCCGTATCGGAATCGTTTCAAACCCTGTTATCTTCATAGCGTTCTCCTGTGTATCCCCGAAATTGAACGGAAAAAACTTTGCCTAAATGATAATACATCGGGGATGCGGTGTCAATGGTGGAAAGTATAAAATTTAGGCTCATTTAATTCCTCGGCCTGCGGGGCAAGATGCCCCGCCCACAATATAGGCCCCCCCTCCCCCCGCTTCTCGGCGGACTAGGGGCGATCAGGCCGTAGGCCCCCCCTCCCCCCGCTTGCGGGGGGATTAAGGGGGGTGCTTTCGGGGGGTACCTGCGGGGGAGGGGGTACTTGCGGGGTGCTTTCAGGGTGCTTGCGGAGGGCTTCAAGGGGAGTCATTCCCCAGTCTTGACACGAACGACCCACCAAAATCAATCAAAAAACCGAAAACCAAATAGCCCCAAAACCCAAGGTGCAACGGTTCCCAATTTTCGATTGAACGCTTCTCCACAATCGGATATAATATCACAAAAGGAGTGTTAGCAATGACCGAAACAAGAGAGCTACAGCTACAAGCAGAACTAGACGAAATGACGGTCCATCGCGAGACGCGAGTTGGGTGGGATGAAAATACCCCGCCCAATGAAACCTTGGACCAGCATGGCAACCTCCCTTCAAGCAATCGGGGAGTGGTGCCCGTGCCGGACAGCCGATCCCCCAGTCGTCGGGTATATGATGACCCCAGTGTCGAAGCCCTACGAGCGCACCTACGACAACACAACGGTATTCGCGGCCTCGAAATCTGCAATCCGAGCGAGGTGAAACGCGCCGCTCGGATTTTCCGTCGAGACGGTTTCGTTGTGGTGCGCGACCTACTCAACGCGGAGCAACTGGAACGGTGGCGAGCGGGCTGCGCCGAGGCACTAAGGCAAATCTTGGAGACCCCCGGCCCAGGGCGCAGAAAATATATGACCGAAACCGGAAGGCTGCCGCACCGATATAGCTACGGCACCTCTTCCGCTTCGAGGCAGATGCTACACCATCCCGCCTGGGCGAGCATGATTGACCTACCGACAACAACCCCCATCGTCACAGAGATCTTCGGTTCTTCTGATTACCGTGTTTGGGGATCGGGTGGGGATCTCTGTCTGCCGGGTGCCATTGAGTATCAACACCTGCACTCCGATGGCAGGGATGGGCAACACCCCTCGGCCGCGCGGCTTGAGGCGGCGAGGCGAGTCGGTGTTGCGTTCAATACCGACAGTTCGGGAAACTTCGACGTGCCGACACTAAAACTGATTATGGAGATGACACCGCCAACAGTGACCATCAACTTCCTGATGGCAGACCTCACGTGGGAGAACGGTCCCATCCGTCAGATTCCGGGCACGCACACCGCGCAGCAGCCCCCACCGATAACCGACGATGAACCCGATTGGATGCGGCATTCGACGCTCGTTGGTGCCCCCGCCGGTGCCGGTGTTTTCCGCGATAACCGAGCGTGGCACGGCGCGACCCCCAATCTTTCCAAAGAGGTCAGGGCACTGCCAAACGTTGAGTATGCCGCCCCTTGGCGCACGCGGGACGGATTTAAGGTGGTCATGCCCCATGAAATATGGGAAACCCTGACACCACATGCCCAGCAGTTATGCGACTGGATCAAGGCAGAGCCGGGGGTTTGGCCCCCCGGTGCCGGTATCATGCACCCGCTTGCAGGTAAGCGTGACGAAGCAGCAAAGTAGTAGGCATGTTGCTTTGAATACCTAGTCTCCCTGTTCCGAGGGCATACGTAGGTTGGGTTGAACGGTTGAAAATTTCTCGCTATCAAGGACATTGGAGTTTTTGCCCTTCAACACCGCGCTCTTATGAATAATGAAAATGAAACCCAATACTCACAACCAATGAACTAATGAACCTACTTAGGAGGCAACCCATGTTAAACTGGGGCATCATGAGTGCCGGTGGCATCGCCTACGTCTTCTGCAATGCGATGCGTTTCACAGACTCCGGACAAATCCTGGCGGTGGCGAGCCGCACGCCATCCCGTATGGAGAGGTTGGTCAACGATTTTGGTATCCCCCGACGATATACCAGCTACGAGGCACTATTGGAGGACGAGGAGATCGATGCTATCTACATAGCGACAATCCACCCCCTCCACGCCGAGTGGGCGATTAAAGGTGCCGAAGCTGGCAAACACATCCTCGTTGAGAAACCGATTAGCATGAATTACGCCGAAGCCGCCGCGATGGTTGAAGCGGCACGCGAAAACGATGTGTTCCTGATGGAAGCCTTTATGTATCGTTGCCACCCACAAGTCCAGCGAGTCGTTCAACTCATACAAGAGGGTGCGATTGGCGATATACAGGTGGTCCGAGCGACATTCGGCACACGGGTCGGCTTCAACCCGCAAAGCCGGATCTACAACCATGAAATGGGCGGTGGCGGTATCCTGGATCTTGGGTGCTATACCGCCTCAGTCGTTCGCCTCATCGCCGGTGCCGCGGAAGGGAAACTGTTTTTACACCCGACCGTAATAAAAGCTACTGGGAAAGTAGGGCCCACAGGGGTAGACCACGTCGCTGTTGCCACGCTCAAATTTGAAAATGAGGTCATCGCAGATATAGTTGCTGCGGTTGAAGGCAACGTTGGGAGGGGGGTCTCTATCTACGGATCGGAGGGGGTGATCAGTATCCCAAATCCGTGGCTGCCCTCGTCGCCATGTCGTGGCGCAAAAGAACCCCTGCCCCTTGATACCGTCTTCCCATCATCAACGATCATCGTCCAATCCCATGGGAGCGGTGAGTCCTCTGAGATTGAGGTCCCTGTTGACCGCGACCTCTTCACCTACGAAGCGGACACGGTAGCCAATTATATTGACGCACGCCAAGCCCCCGCGATGTCTTGGGACGACACCCTTTCAAACATGCGGTTGTTGGACACTTGGCGCGAAGAGGTCGGAGTGGTGCATTAACAATGATATGTATCAAGTCATGCGTCGGAGCGAGGAAACGGGAAAAATACACGCTCCCTCATTCACTCCCCTACCTATTATTCTTCATGTAAGGAGATGAATCCATGCGAAAAGCCAACATTGCATCGGTCGGTTGTGGCACGGTGGCGAAACGCTGGCATCTGCCGACCATCGCTGAGTTGACAAAAAAAGGAGAGCTGAATTTCATCGCTGTGTGCGATACCGATGAAGCCACAGCGAGTGAGGTTGGGAAACAATACGGCTTGCCGTATTATACCAATGTCGAGGAGATGCTGGGGAAACATAGGGATATCGATGTTGTAGACATCGGCACCGGCGATTATGAACACCACACGGTGGCGAAGATTGTGGCAGAACATAAAATGCACCCAATCGTCGAAAAACCGATGGCACCTACCCTTCCCTGCTGCGATGTAATCATCAACGCCTGCAAGAAAAACGGGGTCCACTTTGAGGTCGCCGAGAACTACTTCCGGATGCCGGGCGATCGAATCCTCATCAAGCTGATTACGGAAGGCATACTTGGGGATATCATGCGAGTGCACTTCATCGAACCGTCTGCGCGAAGGAGACCGTTTGTGCACGGTTCGGGAAAGCCGCGCGGGATCTCTCGCCCGGTCTCGACATTCGGCTCCCACTCCGGTGTCTGTATCGACATGGGGGTGCATCGGATGTCTCAAATCCGGTTTTATGCCCAGAGCGAACCGAAACGGATAGCGGGGATTACCAAGCAGTTCGCCCCCATACCCGACAGGGTCTACGAAGATTGGGGACATGCGCTGATCGATTTTGAAAGCGGTGCCGTCGGAGTCTATGAGGCCTCACAGGTCGGTGAGGAAACGATTCGATACAGGCAGATTATGGGGACAAAAGGGGTGGTCACGCACACCGATTCCTGGACCTCAGATTTCCCACTGCGTATGATGGTGGACGGCGAGATGCAGGATATCCCCATCGAAAAGGAACGCCATACCGTCGATGGGGTCGATGTCCTGTCACGGATAGTTGTCCATACCGAGCCGCAGATTGTCTATGAAAATCCGTTCAGAGAATATGCAATAGATGATTGGAACGTCGGGACCGCTGAGGAGATTATGAGCATCGCCAACGCCGCACTATTTGACCGCGAGCCAGAATACGGCGTTGGCGGACGGAAAGATGTGGAGATGTGCATCGCGCTATATGAATCTTCGCTTTCGGGGATGACACCCGTCGAACTCCCAATAACAGAAATCACCAATTACGAGGACATGGTCCACGCTGACTTTCATCAAGTGTTTGGCCACAATCTAGTTTCCCCGTAGGAGGGATTTCCCAATCCCGATACTAAATAGCCCTACGTCGTGAGTAGGGCAACCACATCCGTTTAGGAATTAGGCAGTTGACCAATCAGAAACTTGGGTGCCCCCGATTGCCCTAATTGCCTCCATGATCTCTTGCTTGCGCGCGATTAGCGTAATTTCTAATTAAAATGTTATTTAACCGCTAATTCTAATGCCTATCATATCGCATATTGAGAGGGTTATCAAGGTGTTTTTGAACAATCGATACGAATCTGCTATTTGGGGAGGGAATACCGATGCCAAAAGATAAAATTTTTCAGGAAACCGTCACTCGTGTTGAAAAGCCATCATCACACTTTATCTTACTTCGTGCGCCCAATGGAGATTTCCTCGGCGCGTCCGATGATGGATTTGCGACCTTTGACTATGTGGACGATAAGGCGATATGGGACACCGTCGAAGGGACTGACACCTATCGCCATGTAGCAACCGGTCTCGTCGTTGAGGTGGAATCCCCTCGTTCTAAAGATGGAGGCTATCTCCGTCATCAAGGGAAGTGGCTCGCCAGTAACGGCACGGTTGGCGATGTCGCCGCGCTGTTCTCCTCCGGACACGGGCCCGCACACCTGCCATCAGAATATCTGAAATCGATCAGGGAGAACGGCTGGGTCTGCGTCCCGTCGATCATCGCGCTCGATGTCCTTGAGGAGTTGGAGCGGATTAGCTGCACCGGGCGTTGGGAAAGCGGAGCGTTTGATCAGAGCGTTGCGCCGCTGCTCCAGAGTGCGGCGGTCGCAAAAATAGCGACTGAACCTGTCTCCTTGTGGCTGATGCGCCAATACATGGGAATTGATGAGATTCGGCTCGGACATTCGCCCGGCTTTGCCATACTCCCCAAAGACGATGGCAAACGGAACGTCCAAGGTTGGCATTCCGATTTTCCTTACCTTTGGGGCATCGCCGGCAGGGCAACTCATCGGATACCTGTGCATAAGGTTGATGGATTGGTCATGGGTGTCCAGCGCAACCTATGCGTATCGGAATTTCGCAAGGAGAATGGGGCGACCTGTTTTAAGCTCGGCTCACACGCCCGCGGCGAGGGACCTCCAGTGGAGTGGGGAACCGGAAACGCAAACAAGGAGCCGGGGCATCGGGAAGCCAAAGGATTGCCGTATACTGGACCGGAGGCTGATGTCGTTGAGGCACCGCCGGGGAGTTATATCGTCTACGATTCTCGGACGTGGCATCGCGCAGGTGTAAACCGCACGCCGCATAAGCGCGCCGCTATGTTGCAGGCGGTCATCCCGATGTTCATGATGCCGTTCAAGGACACCAGTCGCGTATACAAGGAATTCATCAACGGTCCCTTTGTTGAGGCACTGACCGATCTTGAGAAAAGGGAGCTTGAGGCACTTATGGTGAACAGGATGATCGGCCCCGCTGGGCATTTGGCAATCACTGTTGACGATGAGTTGACCGAGCGAATCCGCCCCGATTGATGCTGTCTATTGTCTGAATCACGGATTAAACGGATGCCGCAGATTGCGCGGATAAGCAGACAAAGTCAGGGCAACCACAAATTTCTTTGAATCCCCGGCCTGCCTGCCCCGTTCGCGGGGCCCTCGGCACGGGGTCAGGGATCAGATTTCAGAGTGAGTTCATGAAACGCTTCCCTGATCCTCCTATTACAGCAGCAAACCGACACCTCGCCACACAGATGGAAAAGCGGGTTGACAAGATCATCGCCGCCAAACGCACCGACCTGGATGCCGATGTATCCGCACTTGAAAATGAGATTGACGATATAGTATACTTGTTATACGATTTAACTCCTGAAGAAATCGCTATTGTGGAAGGGGCGGCATTGGAGAAACAGAATGAACCTAATCAACACAGATAAAAATTGGAAAACCGAAACGACGGTCACCGATGAGCAGGTGGCTTCCTACAATGAGAACGGTTACCTCAAATTTGGCAGAATCTTTACCCAAGGAGAATTAGACGAACTGCGCGATTACGTCGATGCCATGATCGCATCGCTCCCCGAAGGCAAACGCCCGGAACAGATGGACGTGCCACACGTCGAGCATCCCTATCTGTTCAAATACCTCGCGGATCCGCGGGTGCTCGATGTCATTGAAAGCTTCATCGGCCCCGATATTCTCCTCTGGTCAAGCCACTTTATCAGCAAGCGGACGAGCGACGGTCTAGCGGTGCCGTGGCATCAGGACGGTGTCTACTGGGGCGAGCGATTGCAACCGATGCACGTCATCACGATGTGGCTGGCGGTAGACGAATCGACGGTCGAAAATGGTTGTATGCGCGTGATCGCCGGCAGCCATAAACTCAGGGATCGACGATACGAGCAGGTAGATCGGGAAAAGCACCTATTCGGCAGAGAAGTCATCGCCAAGGATGTGGATGCGTCAAAGATTATCGATCTGGAGCTGTCGGTCGGCGAATGCCATTTCCACGATGCGTTTACCATCCACGGCTCCGCCCCAAACACCTCGCAAAAGCGTCGATGCGGCTATACGATGCGCTATATGCCAGCGGCTGTCCGCTGCCACGACCCGTCGTTGAGACCCGACCATGACATCTATCTCCTGCGCGGTGAAGATCTAACGGACGGTTTCAACACCTACACCCCGGTGCCAGATTTTTAATACTTTTCACCCCTTAATACTTTTCACCCCGAAGAAATAGTCGAAACCCTTTCTTTTTACGCATTACCAACCATGTCAAACAAAAAGATCTATCCTCGGAACCAACTGGTCGAAATTGTCCATCAAGCGCAAGCAGACGGCAAAATTGTCGTGACGACCAACGGCTGCTTCGATGTGTTACACGTCGGTCATCTGCGTTACCTGCAAGCCGCGCAGTCGCTCGGCGACCTCCTCGTTGTCGGTATCAACAGCGATGACTCGGTTCGCGCACTCAAAGGGGAAAACCGTCCCCTCGTTCCCGCGGATGAACGCGCCGAAATGCTCGCCGGGCTTGCATGCGTAGATTACGTTACGGTTTTCCCAGAACTCGATCCGATTGACCTGCTATCTTCCATCAAGCCGAATATCCATGTCAAAGGCGGCGATTACACAATCGATCGGGTCATCGAACGGGAGGCTGTCGAATCGAACGGGGGGACGGTGATTGTCGGGTTGAACGTGCCCGGTAAATCGACCACCGATCTCATCGAAACAATCCGCGAAAGATATAGCAGTAGCGCAATTTAGGGAGCGTCCGTGCCGAGACCCCGTGCCGAGGGCAGGCCAGGCGGAACGGGGAGACCAGGGATTCAAAAAAACTTGAGGGTGCCCCTACGCGGCTTTGAACGTTCAACTGTGTAAGTCCTATAACTCATGAACCAACTAATTGAAAGGAAATCATAGAATGCAAATTAACGTCAAAGTTGGAGATTTCAGAACAGAAACCGCCGATGCCGTTGTATTCGGCGTATTTGAAGGAGAACCCCTCGTCAGCGTGGCGCAAGCTGCCGATGCGGTGACCGATGGCGCAATTAGTGAACTGATTGACAGCGGCGATTTCACAGGCGAACACAAACAGACCGCTCTACTCTACTCCAGAGGGGCAATCACCGCCCCACGGATTGCACTGATCGGTCTGGGAAAAAACGAGAATTTTGACACAGAGAAAGTGCGTCAGGCGGTGGGCAAAGTTGTTCAAGAACTTCGGGATCTGGGGATCAAAACCCTCGCGATCTCATTGCCATCTGAAACCCCACAAGAGATAGCACAGGCAATCGCCGAAGCCAGTCGGCTCGCGCTCTATCAATTCAATCAGCACAAGACGCAGGGCCTCGACAAGATCAAGGAGCTTGACTCTATCACCTTCCTCGTAGCGGACGAAGCGACCAAGTCGATGGTCGAGGGAGGCGTTGCCATCGGCGACGCGATTGCGAACGGGACAAACCTCGCACGCGATCTGAGCAACCAACCGCCGAACCACTTGACACCAACAATGCTCGCTGAAAAGGCAGTTGAGGTCGCAAATGAGGTAGGGTTGAAATGTGAAGTTTTTGACCAAGCGCAACTCGAGGAGAGAGGCTTTCGCACACTGCTCGGCGTGTCTCAAGGGAGCGTTGAAGAACCGCGATTTATTATCTTAGAGCATATCCCCGACGGTGAGGGGAAGGACACCGTCGCGTTTGTTGGGAAGGGCATCACCTTCGATAGCGGTGGGTTGTCGCTCAAGTCTGGCTCCGGTATGATGGACATGAAGCACGATATGTCCGGTGCGGCGGCGGTGCTTGGCGCGATGCAGGTGGTCGGCCATCTGAAGCCGGACCTCCATGTTGTTGGGCTGATCGCGGCGAGCGAAAACATGCCGAGTGCCACCGCCCAGCGGCCGGGAGATGTTGTCGAAACCTACGGCGGCAAAACAATCGAGATCCTCAATACGGACGCGGAAGGGCGGCTGGTGTTGGCGGATGCATTGGGCTATGCCGCCCATTATAATCCAAAGGCGACGATAGATCTGGCAACGCTGACCGGGGCTGTCATCACCGCTTTGGGAAACGTTGCCTGTGGGATGCTGGGGACGGATGACATTCTGATGGATAAAGTCAAATCCGCTGCGGAGAAAACGCATGAACGGGTGTGGGAACTGCCGTTGTGGGACGATTATGATGAGTTAATCAAAAGCGATGTGGCTGACGTGAAAAATATCGGCGACGGAACAGCGGGGACCATCGTCGGCGCAGCGGTCTTGAAGCACTTTGCAGAGGGCTATCCTTGGGTTCATCTGGACATCGCCGGCACAGCGTGGGATGTCAAAGGTTCATCTTACATTCCCAGTAAGGGCGGGACCGGTTACGGCGTGCGGCTCTTGATACAGCTCGTGCACGACTGGGTTTCGTGATATAAGAGAAAGCTCCCTGATAAGAGGGTTGGGGGTTGGACAGGAATGCTCTTGATAGCAATCCTCGCCCCCGATAGATCGGGCCCAAGCCGCTTACCCCCAATCGCATGGGCAGAAAATGATGAAATAGATTCCTCAAATAGACATCACACGAAAAATCAAGACGAAATCAACGAGGAGACAAAGGCTATGGACTTTTCTGAATGGTCCCCATCACATCTAGTCATAGCGGGGCTTGCCATTGCAACGATTATCGGGCAAACCATCGCTATCCTGACTCGCCTGAAAACGACAACCGAGCGGTTAGAAAAGCAAGGTGAGTTCTTTTTTCACACTTTGAACAAGCGTATTGATGAAGTAAATCAACGAATTGATTCGGTGCGATCCGATCTGCGCCAACAAATCGGTGAAGTCCGATCCGATCTGAATCAACAAATCGGCGAAGTCCAAACCGATCTGCATCAACAACTTGATTCGGTGCGTGCAGAAATCGGTTCGGTGCGGACTGAGATGAATCAACGAATCGACTTAGTTCGTGCGGAAATCGGTGAAGTCCGAACCGATCTGAATCAACAACTTGATTCGGTGCGTGCAGAAATCGGTTCGGTGCGGACTGAAATGAATCAACGAATCGACTTAGTTCGTGCAGAAATCGGTGAAGTCCGATCCGATCTGAATCAACAACTTGATTCGGTGCGTGCAGAAATCGGTTCGGTGCGGACTGAGATGAATCAACGAATCGACTTGGTTCGTGCGGAAATCGGTGAGGTCCGAACCGAAATCAGCAAGCTCAATCAGAACCATATTGAGCATTTGACGCATCACGAGTAAAACGCGGCGTTATCCTGTCTACCGATGAACACAGGGAACAGATAGAAGCTCTTGATAAAGCGGGAACCCTCACAGGGAGGCTCCCATGAATGAAAGCACGATTTTATGATGTTGAGTTCTTGGACTGTTCCACTACTGAAGCAATGGGGAGCAGTCAAGGAGAATTGATGATACCGCTGCGCTTTGTCTATATTGTGTGTCTGTCATTTCTGCTATCCGGGTGTACTGCTTCCATATCTCAACTTGACCTGACACCCGAACAGATGAACGGGATTGATTGCTTGATTGGGGTAGATTTCTTAACCTTTCATGCCAATATCGAGCCCATATTGGGAGAAGCGCGTAAAACGATAGAAAACGATACACCTACTTACGACTTTGGAGATAAATATCGATTCAGAGGTCTAACTGCAGCGCTGCTGAAGGACAAAGTGGTAATGCTTTCATTCTATGCTGATAGATCGCTAACTCCACACGAGGCTATCTATGCGTTAGGCTATCGGGAATCACCCAATTATCGCTGGATTGATGGTAGACCCATATATCAGCTTGACACGCACAACGGCAAACGCATTTTTATTGTAACCTACCATTCAGGCTGGACATTTGTCCGCATCTTCTCTAATACAGAAGATGTAAAAAAACATTTCAACCTGCAAATCACACCTTTTCCATATCCATCATTCTATTTCTCAGAGTCTAACTAGCCAAACCAATCCAGATATGAATGACCTGAACCCCAAGTGCCCCGCGTTAGGAATGCTATTTGACGCTTGGGGAACGGTTAATGGTATAGATACCAAGTGCAACCAGTGCTGCCCCGATGGTGAGCCCAACGGTAATCGGCTCACCGATGAGGAGGTTGCTCAATAAGATTCCCCAGAGCGGCGTTGTAAAAAAGAATACAGAGAGTCGGCTGGGTAGATAATCCTTGAGAAGGAGCGTCCATGCGACGAAACAGAACCCCGCGATTCCAGCACCTTGGTAGAGAATCGCAAATAACGCGGGATAGGAGAAGCCGTACCCCGCCTTTCCCTCAAAAATCGCACTGAGGGTAAAAAAGATTGGGACACCGATGACCATTTGTGATGTCAATACACAGTAGGTATTGATACGCTGGATGAGGCGATTGGTGACGACGATCAGAAGTCCGAGCAGGAATCCGCCGATTAGCGTCAGCAGGTCGCCGGTCAAATGTCCCTGTTCACCGCCGATGAAGTTGTCTCGAAACACAAAACAGATCCCACCGAAGGCGAAGGCTAATCCAAGCCCCTTCCGGCGTGTCATGTGATCGCCCGGAACGACGAAATGTGCAATGAGTGCAACAAAGAGCGGGTAGGTATTCGTCATTACAGCGGCTCTGCCCGCGCGCGTCAAGTTCGTCCCCCAATTGAGAGCAACGATTTGCGTTACAAATAGAATGGCACTCAAACCGAGCGGCAGGTACTCGTGCCGCTGCGGCTTAATCGATATGCCGTTAGCCAACGCCCAACTCGCGATAAGGATAAGCCCAATCGAAAATCGGAACCCCGCCGAGGCAAATGGGGAAAGTGCTTCGAGCCCAATTTTGAGGGAAACAACGTTGCCTCCCCAAAGCACCGCTAGAAAAAGGACAAAGCAGATAACCCTAGGTGGAATAAAACTTTCGCTAGTTTGGTAAAGTGTTTTAGAAGGCATTAGGTCCGGGCAAGGGAATTGAGAAGGAGATGGCGTAGGAATCGGGTATATACAAATTCGCAATCAGCCCAGGGGAGGTAGAGAACGCAGATCTGCGTTCCCTACGAAATTGTGGATTCACGGTTGGGTCATGCGGTTGGGTCATGTTTGAGGGCACTCCCCCGATAGACATCAATACTGCCGCCGATGCCAATCGTCCTCCCACAGATTAAATGCCCCTTCACGATAAGGGTGCTCGGCGATCAGGTCTTCGTTCAATGTCATGCCGATTCCGGGCCCATTCGGCAAACTGAAATAGCCATCAATCACTTCGGGGCAGCCGGTTGCTGCTTCCTTGACCCACGCCTCTGAAAAGTCATTGAAATGCTCCTGAATCTTGAAGTTAGGCGTGCAGGCGGAAAAGTGCAACGCGGTCGCGGTAGACACGGGGCCGCCTACATTGTGCGGTGCCACCAACATATAACACATATCCCCAATTGCTGCGATTTTCTTCGTCTCCAGAAAACCGCCCGTTTGTGTAATGTCAGGTTGGAGGATGTCTGCCGCTTGGAGATTGATCAGCTCACGGTATTCAAATTTATTGTGGAGCCGCTCACCGGTGGCAACGGGAATATTAATGCTTTCCGCCGCCTTTGCTAATGCCGCGAGATTGTCAGGTGGGACTGGTTCCTCGACCCAGCTTGGCTGGAACGGTTCCAATTCGCGGGCTATCTGGATAGCGGTTGCCGGGCTGAAGCGTCCGTGCATCTCAATCAAGATCTCTACCTCCGGCCCCACTGAATCGCGAACCGCTTCAACCAGCGAGACAGATTTCAGCCTCTCTTCGTAAGAGAGCTCATAAAAACCTGCACCGAAGGGGTCAAATTTGAGTGCCTTGTAACCTTTTTCAAGTACCTGTTTGGCAGCGGTGTGAAATTCCGCCGGGGTGCGTTCAACCTTATACCAACCGTTGGCGTATGCCTTCATCTGATCACGACATGCCCCCCCAAGCAGTCGATAAACCGGCTGGTTGAGTGCCTTTCCGATGAGGTCCCAACACGCGATTTCGACCACGCTAATCCCTGTTGCGGCGATCTCCCCGGCACGTCCATAATCGTTACGAAACATCCGCAGATAGAGATCTTCGGTATTGAACGGATCGCTACCAATAACGTGGCGATTCTTCGCACCGCTGAGGTATGCGACCAGCGCGTCCGTGCGGTTATTCATCCGCACCTCACTGACACCGGTCAATCCTTCATCAGTTTCCACTTTGACAAAAGTCAGGTTGCGCCAACTGGTGCCCATGACTAATGTCTTGACATCGGTAATTTTCAATGTTGCGTCTCCTTAGGTTCTGTTGACATTTGACAGTTGAGCTAGGAAGCTCAACCCACAAATTGTTGACAGTTGGGCTAGGAAGCCCAACCCACGGCTAGGGTGTTGGGTTTCACGGTTCCCGTTCAACTCAACCGATGATACTATGAGGTGACGGCATACGGAGCCCCGATAAGATTGGGTCCGTGCCGCCCCTGGTCAGGGCGCGGACTGCTTGCCCTCGGCACGGGGAGACCGAGAATTCAAAGCAATAGGCCTACTACTAGCAACTTGGGTATTATTCATGAGGGATAATGCGTCGCTTCAGTTCTTCCATGTTGAAACGATCGCTCTCTAGGAACTCGAAATACTCCGCCTCCTCCTCACGAATCGCTTCCGCCCGTTTCACCACATCCGCGGCGATGTCAATTGGAACGGAGACCAGACCACTTTCATCGCCATGTAACAGGTCGCCCGGCGAAATAGTCAGACCACAGACCGACACCGTCACATTGAAGTCGATATACACGCCGTAACCGTGTGAGACCACCCACCCAGTCGAAAAAACATGAAACTCCGGCGTGCGTTGACGGATAGCACTTCGGTCCCGACCGTTGGCATCAGTGACAACCCCCACGCAGCCCAGCTTATCTGCAATCGTGCAGAACATATCGCCGAACAGGCAGCACCGCTTGCGGTCATGTCCGACGTGTTGAACGACAAGGACCGATGGCTTAGGTGCGGCATCAATCGCCGCTACCAGATCATCAACTCGCGAGGTTCGGGTGTCGCCGGGCGTGGTGGTATCCGCTGTCACCGTGATGGCATAGCCGACCATCGGCGTGGCGATTTCAGGTATCTGACAGATCAATTCATTGTTGGCATAGCCCATAGTCGGGTCGCGCACTTCAAAGTGTTCAATTGCATTGGCAACTGTCGCGCTATCAAACTGTCGCAATGCTTCGATGAATTGGGGTGATACTACTGGGTTCATTACGGATACACTTTCCTTGGTTGAGGTTAGGTCCTGCCGGTGCCCGGACATCACGATAAATTCTGCGGGAGTTGCGGAAAACAGCCTTGCTCCGATTCACCCTTCAGTTCGTCCCACCCTCGCGCTGCAGCAATCGCATCTTCGGCATGTTTGCTATTATAGTGGATACGCCCGAAAATTGTCAAGAAGTTAAGCCCAGACCACGAGGGCTATTTAGTTTTCGGTTTTTTTTGATCGATTTTGACAGGTAGAATGCCCCCCTCCCCCCGCTTGCGGGGGGATTAAGGGGGGTACCGCTTGCGGGGGGATTAAGGGGGGTACCGCTTGCGGGGGGATTAAGGGGGGTACCGTTTGCGGGGGAATTAAGGGGGGTACCGCAGGCAGGGGGAGGGGGGTGTCTTGCCGCGCCCCTGGTCTCGGCACGCCTGTCCCGATCTTATCGGGGGACGGCACGGGCCGAAGAATTAAATGACCCGAAAGCCATGATATTTTTAGTTGACAAATTTTTGATGGTATAGTAAAAAAGTATCACATCCAAGGAATATACTGTTATCGGAAATTTGAACGGTTCAATCTAACCTAGGGCTAGGGTGAAACGTGAAAAAGAATCCGCGAAACCCCGCGAATTTTTTAGAGGATTTGAACGGTTCAATCCAACCTACACAGCGGTTATGCCGTTGGGTGTCGGGCCGGGCAAGATGCCTGACCTACAGGTTACTAATTAGTGGGGCATGAACAACATGAAAAATTTTAGATTTATCGATTTATTTGCTGGAATTGGCGGCATGGGTATCCCATTTGAAAAGTTGGGCGGAAAGTGTGTCTTCAGTTCAGAGTGGGACGAACATGCCCAGCGGACCTATTATCACAACTTTGGGGAAATGCCAAAAGGAGACATCACCAAAATTGATGCACGAGAGATTCCAGACCACGACATTTTGCTTGCAGGTTTTCCTTGTCAACCGTTTAGCATCATAGGTGAGAAACAAGGCTTTGCAGATACACGGGGGACGTTGTTTTTTGACATAGAACGGATTCTTGAAGAAAAAAAACCAAGGGCGTTCCTTCTTGAAAATGTGAAGCAACTTACATCTCACGACAGAGGCAGAACCTTCACCGTGATTCAATCCCGCCTTCTGAATCTTGGTTACACCGTTTACTACGAAATTCTAAATGCTCTCGACTTTGGATTGCCTCAAAAACGAGAGCGGGTATTTATCGTTGGATTTCGTGAACCGATAGCTTTCGCTTTTCCCAAAGGAAATGGGAATTATAAGCCTCTTTCAGCGATTCTTGAGCCGGATGACAGAGTCGACCCTCGCTTATTTGCATCGGAGAAAATCCGAAAATCCCGTCTGGAAAAATGCAAGGCCAACCCGTTTTATCCCTCTATTTGGCATGAGAATAAAGGAGGCAATATATCGGTGTTGCCTTTTTCGTGCGCTTTACGGGCGGCGGCATCTTATAACTATCTTTTAGTAAACGGTATCAGACGCCCCTCAGGGCGAGAGCTATTGCGTTTACAGGGGTTTCCGGAAGATTTTAAGATTGTTGTAAACATTACTCAACTTCGGAAACAGACTGGGAACAGCGTCGCTGTCCCTGTTGTTACGGCAATTGCGGGAAAAATGCTGGCAGCCCTCCATGAACGAGAACAGGTGTGGCAGGCGACCGAGCAACTTACCCTGTTTGAAGAAAAGCAAGGACTTATACTCAATGGATAACCGAACTGCTAAAAAACACTTGGACACTATTATCAAAAAAGCCCGCGTTCACCTTTACAAACCGATACAGATTGCAGAAATACTTTGCAGAGATAGAACCGTAGGTGACATAGACCTTGATGATTTGGAGACTTACCGAACGCTCTCAAGAAAATGGCGAGACAAGGTTTGTATGAAATTTCTGGGAAGAACCTCAACTTCAAGTTCACGATTCCAAGACAATCTTTTTGATGAAAACGCGACACCCCCGCCTGTTCTAAGGACATTAGGAGAGATAAATCATAGACATCACGGCGCGGTAGAAGCCTACATTTATGAGGCTTTTAAGCAGCGACACTCTCAAATGTCGAATGGGTTAGCTTTAGTAAACCAGTCGGACAAAACCAAGTTTGTTTTGAAGGATTTTATCGCATTTTTCAGTCGTGCCCCTGGGTTGTCACGGAGTGTTGATAAAATCTTTGAGATTGTGGTTTATGCTTTATTTTCAACGCTTTTGGAAACTCTTGATGTAAAAATCGGTGTGATTATTGGAAATATCGAAGATACGATTTTTCGAGAGTTTCCGGACTTCACGGAAAAAGTGCTTGGTTTAGATGAACACACACTAGAGGCTTATCATACAGCCAAGGTCTATCGAGCTGGCGTGACAAACGCGGCTGATAGCGGTCTTGACATCTGGGCAAATTTTGGCGTTGCTATTCAGATAAAGCATTTGTCCTTGACACCCACAATAGTGGAAGGTATTGCGAGCGATATAACAGCAGATAGAATTATCATTGTTTGCAAGGAATGCGAGAAAGACATTCTGGTTTCGGTGTTACAGCAATTTGGCAGTGCTGGCAGAATTCAAAGTGTGATAACGGAAAACGAACTTGAGACATGGTATGAAAAAGCCTTAAGAGGACAATCAGCGGAACTGATAGGTGACAAAGTGATGCAAAGACTGGAGAACGAAATCAAAGTTGAATTCCCTTCAACTACTGAGTTTGACAAGTTTTTTACGGATCGAGGCTACCACGAATTAGCAGTTACCGATATTTGGCACTCTTGAACTTTTATGGCTAAGTTACCGTTGGCACCTCAGGTTGCCCCTACGTTTCATCGTCTCGATGACACGGTATAAGTGCTTCCGCGTTCTTGTAGACCTCTTCTGAATAATCGTCGGTTTGGGGGGATAGATTCTAGAACGCCCTGGATTCGGTGTGGTCCGGATTTGGACAAAAGTTGGAGATCCCAAATCCCTGAACTGACATCACCGGCGGGGCCTTGTGGGCCGGGGGTTCCCTATGACACCGTCCCGTCTGCTTTTTCAGGTGCATCGTTGAGCCGTTGATAACGCCAATTACCCAAGATATACGTGCAGAGCCGGTAGCAGTTGGTATCGTTGTCTATAACGACAAGTTGATCGTCATCAGATGCTTGACCCGGGAGTGCGTTTGCTACCCGCCATCGATTCTTCCTCGTGCTGCAGTTTCCCTTGGAATGGAATGTGATTTGAGGTGAGGCTTTCGGCTTTGGCATTATTGAGTATCACTGGCATGGATTGAAAAATTTCACCTAAAATCCTTTAGGTTTAAAGCCTAAACATTCCCCGATAGATCGGGAGTCCGTTTCGAGACCAGGGGGACAGGCCTGTCCCGATACAATCGGGACTGGAACGGGAGACGATCTATTGAGGAGACCAGGGGAGAGGGGGCATTCTACCAAAATCGGTCGAAAAACCGAAAACTAAATAGCCCTAGCAATTTTCAAATACCCCTTGAAAAATTTGCGGAAGGTGTATAATAATATAGTGATTGTGAAAACTATTGCGCTTTGTGGGCGTAAAATTTACTATACACTTCCTTATTAGAGAATTATATTAGTAAAAGGAGAATTCGCCCCGGCCACGGCCAACGTTGGCAAAGCCTCAGAATCCGATCAAAATCTCCAACTGGACGCGGCTGGATGAGGTAGAACCGGTGACCGATGGGGACTTTATCGTAGTCCCCATCTTGGGAGACATCCCCGGCGGCGACTTGGATCAGGTAGGTCAAGGAAACATCGTGGGCTATCAGCATGTATACAAGGCCAAAATTGGCAAGGGGCGATTCTTTTTGCGTGCCAGAGGCGACTCCATGGCCCCCCTTATCCTTGACGGCGATTTGCTCCTCATCGAGCCGGGACCGCAGTGGAACAACAAAACCGTCGTTGCAGTCTACATGGGCGGGCACGTGACCTGCAAACGGCTCTACCCCTACCACCACAGCGCGGCACTGGTATCCGCGAACCCGAACTATTCGCCGATTATCGTCACGGAGGAGATGATCATCCTTGGACGGGTGATAAAGATCGATCGGAACTTGGTGGAGGGCTGGCAAGCATAAGGGTTTTATGATAATTTGAGTCGAAAATCCAACCGCCTTGCCGAAAATAGCATCACAAGCCCAGTCTAGCTGTTAGGCAAAAGGCCTCTACGACAAATCCGATAAAAGGACAAATCTGATGCAAGCTATTCTTGAAAAATTATCTTCTTATAACATTTTTAACTATCTCTTGCCCGGCTTCTTATTCGTGGGTCTGGGCGAAAAACTAACTTCACTTTCACTTATCCAAAGGAATTGGATCGTTGAAGTCTTTTTTTATTACTTTATTGGATTGATCATTAGCAGAATCGGATCGCTGTTTGTGGAGCCTGGTCTGAAATGGATCAAGTTTGTTCAGTATGCAGACTACAAGGATTATGTGGAGGCTTCAAAATCGGATTCAAGGATTGGGATCTCATCAGAACAGAACAACATGTATCGTACGCTTTGTTCGCTGTCCATAATGCTGATTCTCCTCAAAATCTATGACGAGATAAAAGCTATCCTGCCATGGGGGACTGATGTAAACGGTTTCATCTTTTTAGTGGGACTTTTGGGCCTGTTTTTGTTCTCTTATAGAAAACAGACCCAATACGTCGTCCAACGCGTAAGGAGCGTGCAAAAGAAGGAGCAAGAGTAGACTATGTCAGATTTTTTTGAGATTGATTTCCTTGACGTAGAATCAAGCAGAAGTGGAGATGCCATACCGCTTCGATATTCCATTGGTGATGTTGAGCGAGTCCACGTCACTGATGGAGGATTTCAGAACACTAGTGACAAAATTATTAAACACATCAAGAAGTATTATGATGATCCTAGCACGATCGATGCCGTGATAGTCAGTCATTCTGATGGCGACCATACGGGGGGGCTCCGCAAAGTTCTCGAAGATTGTGATGTTTCAGAGCTTTGGATGTTACGACCATGGCTTTATGCAGACGAATTGATCGATCGGTTTGCTCGTTTTACAAATGTGGAGAATCTGATTCGTCGATTAAAAGAGGTTTTCCCAAATATCGCAAAACTGGAAAAAATCGCTGAGGCAGAGGGGATTCCTATTTTAGCACCTTTTCAGGGGGGAAAAATAGGTGAGTTCACCGTCCTTGCACCCACAAAGGAGAGGTATCTTGATCTCGTAGTTGAATCCGATAAGACTCCGGAAGCAACTAAAGAGAGTGCTCAATCATTGTTGGACCGGGGACGCACTTTCGTTGAAAAAATGGTCTCGTTCATAAAGTCCGCTTGGGGTGAAGAGACATTTTCGCCAGAGGAAACTAGTTCTGAGAATGAGATGAGTGTGGTTCAATACGCCAATTTGTGTGGGGAAAAGATATTGCTAACTGGCGATGCAGGACGCGGGGCACTTACCGAGGCAGCTGATTATGCGCCATCAGTCGGACTTACTCTCCCAGGTATTGATAAATTTCAGGTTCCGCACCACGGATCGAGACGGAATGTATCAACGGAGGTCCTTGACAGTTGGCTAGGTGGGAAACTTCCAGAAAAACTTGAGGAGGGTGACGAAAAGTTCACTACAATTATAAGTGCCTCGAAAGAAGACAAAGATCATCCACGAAAGGCAGTCGTACGGGCCTGTATTCACCGTGGAGCGAAGGTGATTTCGACTGAAGGAAGCGATATACAGACAAACTATAACGCGCCTACACGAGAGGGCTGGGAACCTGCCTCAAGCCTCCCTTATCCCGAAAAACAAGAAGAAGACTAGGCGGAAAAAGTGCTAGAGTCAACGGTTGACTGTTCGCTATCTTGGGTTCTGAGTTTCGTTGCTGCGATTATCTGGTTACGATGAAATGTCAACAGAACCTAGACAGATTTTCAGGAGAACTTAATCAACTGTGGTCACTCACCGACATGTCGGCCACCTGATTATCTTTGGGCACAAGGTATAAGAGCTATCCACCGGTTCCTTGTGACAAACTACGACGAAGATCACATCGCAGACTTGCCGGTGTTACGGCAAAACAAGATACTAACTCGCAACTTCAGCGTCAATTCTACTCAACTACGGAACCTGAAAGAACCTCCGATCAGCTCCGCCATGAATGAACTACTCAAAATGGTAAACAGCTACACAGGACAAGTCTCCAACGAGCAGCTTGAATACCCGGGTATCCAGGTGCAGACATTTTGGAACTGTTATCCCTCGTTCACAGATACTAACAACCTGAGTTTACTCACCTTTTTGGACATTGGTAGTGTATCTTTTGTCTTGCTAGGCGACTTTGAAGAGCCGGGTTGGCTTGAACTGCTCAAGAACCCAGATATCCGCGAATTACTTGGACGTGTCCAAGTTTTTGTTGCCTCACATCACGGACGAGAGAGCGTCAAATCATAGACTTTATCAAGCAGACCGCGTTAGACGAAAACTTCCTCACCGACTACTTCCAGTATGTGATTCAAGTGGCCCAAACCCTAATGAAAGCAGGCAAGCCAAAGGTTGAGGAGCTCAAACGTCGGATTGCCACCCTCAACCGTGGACGAGCTCATCCAAGCCCTCAACACCCCTGAAATACAAAAAGCCGCTGTCAGCGGACTCATCAACGAAATCACAGTCCATTCGACAGCGGCTTTAGATATTCAGTGCAGCTTCAAAACCTGTTTTCAAACTATAGCGCTACGGGGAATCGAACCCCGGTTTGATGGCTGAGAACCACCCGTCCTAACCCCTAGACGATAGCGCCACAAGAAAAGCTGGCTGCCGGGGAAGGACTCGAACCCTCGTAACATGGGCCAGAACCATGCGTCCTACCATTAGACGACCCGGCAAAACCAGATAATAGAATTATAACAGGAGATTATTTTTCTGTCAAGGATTTTATCCCCACTTTTAAGGTCATTCAAAATCGGTCAAAAAACGGAGTACTAAATAGCCCTATCCCAACTTTTTTTGTTTGACAGATAGTGCTGGCTATGCTATCATGCTTGACATATCAAGGAGGGACATCCTACATGGTTGACAAAAGAAAAGTCCTTGTCACAGGGGCATCAGGATATATTGCAGGGAGAATGTTACCCACCTTTCGTGAACGATATGAGCTGGTGCTGCTCGATGTCAAGACGACCAATCGAGCGGGCGAGACGGTTGACGGGATTCAGATTGCGGACTTGACCGATCCGGACCGGGACAAATACCGCGCTTATTTCAAAGGGGTTGATGCTGTCGTTCACTGCGCCTTTAAGGGGGGCAGCTTTGAGAACGAGTTGGCGAACGTCCAGATGGCTTACAACCTCTACCAGACCTGTCTTGAAGAGGGGGTGCGTCGGGGGGTCGTCTGTAGTTCCAATCATGCGGCGGATTACTATGAGAACCTAATTTGGGGAGATAAGTGGGATGTGGTAACACCCGACATGCGTCCGTTATCTGATAACTTCTACGGCTGGGCGAAAGAGACCTATGAACACCTCGGCTTTGTGTTTGCGACGGGGCACGTTGGTGAGAAGAAGCTGGAAAACGTGCAAGTCCGGATCGGTGCGCCGCGTGAGACGATTCTCGATGCCGCGGATCCAAAGGACTTGAAGCACATCCATCGGGAACTGGGTGCCTACTTAAGCGCGCAGGATCAGACACAACTGTTCATCAAAAGCATTGAGACCGCAAACATCGAAGATGAAAATGGGATTCCGTTTCAGATCTTCTATGGAATCAGCGACAATTCGCACAGTTTCTGGAGCATCGTGAATGCTCGGAAAGTGATTGACTATCAGCCTGAAGACAATAGTGCGATTAGGTTTGCCAAACGGCTTGCTGAGCTATTGACTGATCCCCATGTTAAAACATTGAGAGCAGTCAACAAACCGTGAATCCATGATTGCGTAGGGAACACAGATCTGCGTTCCCTGCCTGCCCCGTTCGCTGGGCTCTCTCCGTTCCGAGAGCAAGCGGAACGGAGAGACCAGGGGTGAGAATCCCAATCCTTTAAGTTTAGGAGTATGTCAACATGAAACACACAATTTATTGTCTATGCTTGGGACTGATCGGGGTATGGTTTGCTGCGCCGATGGATAGCGATGCGAATCCAATGGCCGCACAAGTGGTCACGCCAACCCTCACCCGTGTCGAACCAGACAACGATGTTGTGACCGGCGGAGCGACCGTTCAGATAATCGGAGAAAATTTTCAGGACGGGGCAACCGCTACCATTGGCGGGAATGCCGCAGCTAACGTGGTTTTCATTTCACCAACCGAGTTAGCAGTCGAGACACCGGCGGGCACTGCGGGAAGTGCCGATGTCGTTGTGACCAATCCTGACGGTAAATCGAGTACACTTGCAGGGGGCTTCACATATATCGAGGCACCCCAGTTTTCGCCCTATGATGTCAACCAAGATGGCGTGGTAAATATCCTCGACCTGGTTCTCATCGCTGGCCAGTTTAATACAACTGGTGAAGGAGTGCTAGGGGATATCAATGGAGATGGCATCGTCAACATCCTCGATCTGGTTGGTGTCGCCAATCACTTCGGCGAAGAATAAACTAGTAAACTTAACGGGTCTATTGATTCATTGAACAGATGAACCAACGCCGCGGAACATTGACCAGATGTATCACCCACAAACTGTTAGACAGATAATGCTAATTCTATATGGTTTGGCACTCGTTGGACGGATCTTGGCTTATCTCAACGCACCCTAGCACCTTGTGGTATTTTCAGATACCAGCTGAAGCACCCGCCGGGCACGTTCCACAACCGGCAGATCAACCATCTGACCATCAACGGCAACCGCGCCAGCACCATCGGCTTCCGCCGCCTCAAAGGCTTCCACCACACGCCGGGCGTGCTTGACCTCCGCATCGGTTGGACGAAAGACCGTTTCAACAACCTCAATCTGGGCAGGGTGAATCAAGGCTTTGCCGGTAAATCCAAGCTCACGGGCGAGACGGGTGTCCCTTTCCAACCCCGCCGGGTTCCGAATATTGAGATAGACCCGGTCTATCGCTTGCAAGCCTTCGCTGGCGGCAGCGACGACGAGCGCAGAGCGGGCGTAAAGAAAATCACCGGCTTCGCCTTGGCGGACGTTAAACATCCCTAGATCCATCGCGAAGTCCTCCGCACCGAACATCAACCCAATAAGCCTGGGGCTGGATGCTGCAATCGCAGCCGCCTGAATAAGCCCGCGCGCACTCTCAATTATGGCGATCAATCGCACCCCTCCGCGTTCAAGTCCAGCCTGTTCCTCCCGCTCAGCCAGAATCGAACTGACCCGCAAAACATCTTCGGGGCAACTCACTTTCGTCAACGTGAGCCCATCTAGACCGGGACGAATCACCGCCCGGAGGTCCGCCTCCATCTCTTTGGTCCCAGCGGGGTGAATCCGCACGAAACGGAGCATCCCACTCGACGGACGGGCAAGCGTTCCCCCCATCATGGCGCGGGCGGTATCCTTTTCACCGGGCGGCACCCCATCCTCCAGATCGAACATCGCCACATCAAGTTTCAACCCGTAGGCTTTATCAATCATCCGCCGCTGATGCCCCGGCACAAACATCCAAGACCGCATCATCCGCATAAAAACCTCCCGTCGCCTGTTTCACGCTTCATTCCTCCACCAATCCACACCAATAAAAAAAGATCGCTCATGTTAAGCAACCGTCCAACAGAAACCGAGTTTTCAACACCCCCTCTCATCCTTCAATGGAAGGGGCATCCCTCAGTAGAAAGTGCATCCCTAAGTGGGAGGGGCATCCCTAGTGGGAGGGGCATCCCTGCCCCGATACGTAATGGTCTGAATCACAGATTAAACAGATTGCGCCTCTGAAACCTTTACCTTCTCAATCTGATTTGAGATCAGCCAATCTAAAAAATCTTCCTGCTCCTCCGTGATTTCAATTTCAGATCGATTCTGATCGTCCAACGGGGAGGTCACGTAGAACACCCCCTCGTCGAACAGCTCGGAGGTCAGTTCAAGCGGGAAGAAAAACGCATTGGGATCACCGCTATATTCCCATTGCCCCGCGCTAGCACCTTCAGTGAAGTAGTGGAGCTGCCCGCGCAGCGTCTGCGAGATTTCGTAAGGTTCAAGCGTCGGTTTGTTTATAGCAGATGCGAGATATTTAGCCATTTGATTTTGTCCTATTTAGACACTATAACTTGGTAAGTTTCGCCGAGAAAATTTGACATGACAGCGCAAAGCTATTCCCTAATTATAGCATATCCATCTAAAAAAGGAGAATCTAAATTTCTAGGTTCTTAGGGTCATTTAGTTCTCACCTATTATTGTCTGAATTACGGATAAACACGGATTGACGGATGACACGGATAAAAGACAACCTCGACAAATTTTTGTCGTTGACTCCATTGTTGAAGTGTATTAAAATTATGACAGGCCCCATCAGGGGAGTCCGTTCCGCCTGCCCGCCCGGTCTCGGCACGGACAGACCAGGGTGGGCAGGGCATTGTCCAGCGGTATGATGAGAAATTAAGTAATAGGGCAGGAGCAGAAGGATAAAGAAGTCAAGCCGCGTTTATCGAAAAAAGGAGGGCAAATGGATAACCTACGCACAAGCCACCACAACCCACGGATACAAAATCAAAACCTTGTGGGAAATAGTCCAGCTACCCAACTAGTGCGAGAACGCATCCGGCAGGCGGTTGAAGCAAATGTTGACACGATTCTCCTCACCGGCGAAACCGGCACAGGAAAAGAGGTCGTCGCGCGGGCAATTCACTTTCAAGCATCTTCGGAATCGGAAGATCGCCCGTTCGTTGCTGTCAACTGTGCGGCATTGCCAGAGTCGCTGGTCGAAAGTGAACTCTTTGGCCACATCAAAGGAGCGTTCACCGATGCGACGACGGATAGAGCCGGCTACTTTGAACAGGCAAATAATGGCACGCTTTTTCTGGATGAAATTGTTGACCTCTCACTCCACATACAAGCGAAGCTACTGCGGGTCATCGATACCCGAACCCTAAGACGTATTGGCGATACTCAGGAGATTTCCTTTCAAGAATGTGTCATTAGCGCATTTAACAGAGATCCTGTATCCCTTGTCAAATCTGGGCAGTTCCGCAGCGATTTATACTATCGTCTCAACGTTTTTCCTATGCACTTAACACCGCTTCGGGAACGGCCCGAAGATATCCTACCGTTGGCTGCCTATTTTCTGGAGGCATACACCGCCAGAGGTGGTCGAGGCTTTGACAGCTTTTCAGAAGGGGCTAAATCGTTCCTTCTGGATTATCAATACCCTGGCAATGTCCGTGAGTTGCAGAATATCGTTGAACGCACCGCCGTTCTTTGCCCGCCAGGGATTTCGGTGATAGGAGTCGAACATCTTGATATTCAAGGAGACACATTGGAAGAGATGCCGTTGCAATCTGACAAATCGGCAGACGAGAAAGAGCTTATCGTGCGTGTCCTTGAAGAAACCCACTGGAATCGTCGTCAAGCCGCAAAAAAACTCGGCACCCCTTACTCCACCTTCCGCTCTAAGATGAAGAAGTTAGGAATTTCGTAGGTGCCTGCCCTCAAGATCACGACGTTGGTTTAACAGTTTGAATCTATTTGTTGAGCTTCAAAAAAGTATAAGGATCTATTCCATCGGCATCATGATTAAGCACCTTTATACCGATGGGAGGGTATCCCTCAGTGAGAGCGGCATCCCTAGTGGGAGGGGCATCCCTGCCCCGATACACAAATAATGGTCTGACAGGATAAGACGCAATACGGCCTCGAAGGGTATTTCCCTCAAAGCTTCCTCTCATAAAACGATTTCAGATTAGTGTTTGTGAGTGGGAATTGGGCGAACGGGTCTTTGCTGTTTTAATGCTTCTAACCGTTTCTCCCAAGCTTTATCTTTAGCAATCTGGGCCTTAATCTTTGGCACCAAAGCTTCAAGCACCGCTCCATCAGTTCCCTCGGCCTCTTTTAGGAGGGATTTAAACTCATCGTCTAACTTGTATCCTTCACTCATAAGTGCATCATACTTCTTCTCATACTCCTTTATGGCAGCGTACCATTCTGCATCACGCTTGCTGTCTGCTATCACTCCATGAGACGTAGGATTGTGGTCAAGGTTGGCATCTTGCCCAAAATCTATATCACCCGCAGGGCCCTGATCCACCTCAACTCTTACCTCTTGGACAGGGACATTCGTATCGTAGACTACAAACGCACCAATCCCAACCAGTAAGAGAATCACAGCGACAAAAGCCGCTATCCTGAGACATCGGGTATTCATGGGACACCTCTATCGAAAATCCACGTTTTTCCGTTACGGTTGAAGGATTTAACCACAAACTTATAGGGGCAATTAACATGCCAATAGAAACGATAATCCCCCAAACCCAATTAGCATCAGGCTTTCAATGTCAAATGTCCAATTTTTTGTGTTTTATATTCTTTTGACATAAGCCTCTTAATTATAGCATATCCATCTAAGGTTCTGTCGACATTTGACAGATTTAGCCAGTCTAGAGGCATCTTGAAGCGTTTTAACAGACTAACGCCATAGACAATCGAAGGGGGGCGCGTTGTGGGCACAAAAAAGCGGTATCATACCCGTGCAAAAGGGTTTGATACCGATAATTGTATTACTTTAAGATGTTTGCCCTACCGCGTGGAAGGCTCTTCATCTAGCTTGGAACGGCCAGGCGGCTCGCGTTGTTCCGGCGACAACCCATCCCAACCACGCGCTTTTTGATCTAACGGTAGGGCAGACTCTTCCAAAAACGAAGTCCGATCTCCTTCCCACTCCTGTTCCATCACCTCTAGGATTGAAGCTAGTCGCTCCACACACGGAGAACACGGGGAAGCCTCTTCCATCGTGGGTTTTTGCGTCACGATTTGTTGAGGGATGGTAAGAACAACTGGGTGCTGTGTTTTTGGCATGGGCAATCGGTTTGTTGCATAGGCGAAAAAACAGAGCAGAATACCACAGAAACAGAGCGACGAGACCGTGACTAAAAACGCTTTCATTGGGAATCCTCCTCTTCGCCTTTTTTGATGCGGTACTGTTCCACCTGCTCGGCGACCTCTGGATCATCTTCTCTCAGACGCCGGAGCCCTTCTTCAGTCCCGTACTGATTCAAAGTGGACATCGCCCGCTCGAACCGCTCTGATGAAAACCGTTCTTTCAGAGTGACTTCAAATTCCGCATCAGTGGGGAGCGCAGGCGGCTCTGGTGGTGTTTTGGTAATGACCGTTTCCGGTTCAACCGCTGGGAGCGTACCGCCACGATTATCGGTGTCGGGGATTGCGGGCTCTGCCCACAAGTCTATCGGGGCACGGTCAGCCGGTGTTGTTTCCGTTTCTACAACGGGGAGATCCGGAGTAGTTTTCTCAAAGATGTTGGCTTCCTGCGACCCGGGCGTTGCCGCAGCACTGCCGGCAGCATCCGCAGTATCCGCAGTATCCGCAGTATCCGCAGTATCCCCAAATTCATCGGCGTAAACCCTTCTCGTCCATGCCGAAATGGACCCCGGATCATCTGACAGGAGATTGAATCGAGCCGCTGTCCAAATTGCAATTTCTGGTGTACGTAAAAATTTTTGGCGTCCTTCCTCGTATCCAAACTCCTGAATAACGTTAATGAGGCGTTGGCGCATCTCCGGATCTAAGTCAGAGGGGGCTTTTCCAGGATACCGTTTTTGAAACAGTTCTTGAAAATGTGAAGGGGCCTGATCAAGTTTCGCAAACTCTGTCATGCCTTTGGAAATCATATAGTCTTTGAAATTTGAGAATGACTTCAAAAATTCCGGTGGGGTACCAGCGGCAGCGGCTGCCTTAACCTCTTGCTTCACTTCTTCAGAGGCAAGGATATCCATTGCTTTTTGCTGGAGGTCGCTGAAAACGGGTTCGGGGACTTCTTGCAAATCGCTGTTGAGTCCTGATTCTAGCGAAACGCCCGAATTTTGATGAAAGCCGGCCGGCTTGAGGGACTTCTCCATTTTTCGCTCAACAACGGAGGGGGAAAACAGTTTCCAAATGAGCAAAACCCCCACCGCGATAAACGGGATGGGTCTCAACCAAGGCCTCACTTTTTCCTTAACGAAGGGCCTGTCCTGAAAAAACGCAAAAACGCCCACGAAAATCAAAGCGATCCCCCATAGTATTACCCCTACGACATACCCTCCGATAAATTCTCTAATTACCATTCCCCCTATGAGAATGAGTGGTAGCGCGACAAAGACCGGCCTAAGCCACGTCCTCAATTTGTCGTAAAAAAACGCAACAACTCCCAATACAGTCAATGCGATACCTATCCAAATCGGATGCCCCATCTCCCCGTCATGGAATCCCTGATAAAGGAATATCCCCCCAAAGACGAGTAAAAACAGGGCTGCAACGTGATAGCGTTTCATTGGTAATTTTCCTTTCCCTATAAAGGCAAATGAGACATGCACCGCAAGCTATCCACCACAAAAGAAATAAGCGTACCCGCACAAACCGGCCGCGTTCGCAATGGCAGCCGTACAAGCCAACTCTCCAATAGGAGTGGGCTCCGCTAGAGCAATAGCACAAATTGTTATGGCTATGTCCCGAGCATTGTAACATCTTCGCCAGGCATCCGCACAGTTAGCGGAGGCCTCTTGAGGGAAAAAAGGAACTGTCCCACATAGAAAGGCAACAATCAAAAATATTCCTAAACTCTTACGTTACACGGTTCTACCTCCTAAGGGTTGTTAGGAATACCAAGGCATTCCGTTAGGCAAAAACAGATTTTCAACTTCACAAAATGTCTTAGCATACCCACTTTGAGAATATGCTAATCCAAGTCGCTATTTATTGAAAATCCACGTTTTTCCGTTACGGTTGAAGGATTTAACCGCAAACTTATAGGGGCAATTAACATACCAAAAGAAACGATAATCCCCCAAACCCAATTAGCATCAGGCTTTCAACGCCAAATGTCCAAACATCGTTGAAGCAATTAACCCAATTATTAGCAACTACTGCTTAGCAACTATTGCTAATGTTAGCAACTATTGCTAACTTTTCCCGCTTGAGGCTTACGATCTCAGCACGGCACAACACTTCGTCGGTCGTGTCGGCACAGCGATTTTTTTCAAGGCGGCGACATTAGAAAAATAATGCGTAACGCGTAATAGGCAAGGGATTATCTACACAACTACCGTCATATCGTAGAGATCTCTTTTTACGAATTACGAATTATTGTTTTCGCCTTCCAGATTTCTATTGTCCGAGGATCGGATCTGTGCTATGATAAGCGAATTTATAACCACGACGAAAGGATGCCTTCCATGAAAATCACCGAGATTGAATCAATCTCCCTGCGGGTTCCCTACGAAGCACGGATTCGCAAGCAGTTTTATCATTTTGGACTGGACGAGCAGGTAACGGTCTATAAATTTCATACAGATACCGGCTTAATCGGGCTTGGAGAGGCCCCCGGTCCGCCCTTTGAGCAGGAGCTCCTCGACACCTACCTCGGCACGAATCCGTTCGATCACCTCATGGGACAGGGGCGATTCAACCTCGATATGGCGTGCTACGACCTGATGGGCAAACATTTGGGCTTGCCTGCATGGAAACTGATGGGGCAGCAGGTGCGTCAATGGGTGTCGATGGGGTGGTGGATGCCGTGCATGTCGCCCGAAGATAGTGCCGCCGAAGTTCAGGTGGCCGCTGAACGCGGGTATCGCGGGCTTAAATGCAAAGCCCGGGCATTTTATGACATCGTCCAACAATCACAGGCAATGCAGGAGGTCGCCCCGCCGGACTTTCGCGTGGAATTCGACTTTAACGGCGCATTAGTCAATGTAGAGAAAGCCCTGCCCATCCTGCGGGAATTGGAGAAGATTCCGATAGTCAAAGGTGTGGAAGAACCAATCTTCGCGTATGATGTTGAAGGGTGGCATCGGCTGCATCAGGAGATTCGCATCCCATTCTACCTGCACGGCATCGGTGTCATCCAAGAAGGGGCATCGCGTCAACCTTCAGGACCTTGGATCGGGCTTCGCGCCGGCGATTTCGATGGGGCCCTGTGTAGCCATGAATCACTCAAAAGTGCCTTGGCATCCGGTTGGGCTTTTGCCGCTGCGAACACGCCAATCCTGTTACAGTACGTGGGCACCGGCATAACCGCAGCGTTCGCCTGTCATCTGGGAGCGGTGATGCCGACAGCGACCCTGCCGGGCGTAACGGCAAGCCACACCTACGAAGATGACCTGATTATGCAAGGGCACACGGTTCAGCGGGGATTCATGAAAGTTCCAGAGGGAGCGGGTTTGGGTGTAGAATTAGATGAAGATGCCGTCAGTCGTTATTCTCAAACGTCTGCCCCGGAGTGGCCTCGACATATCTCCGTCGTTACGCTCCCCGGCGGTGTCAAGCACTACTACCAAAGCTTACAGCAGGCTGAACGGTTGATGAAGCAAGGGGTAGACGAATCTTTCGCGCCCGGTGTCAGGCTGGACGAATGGGAGGACGATGGGAGCGAAGGGTTTGATGGCCTCTGGCAGCGGCTCCATGAGACCGACTGGCCCATTTGGGAGCCTAAACCTTAGTTTGACCCACGCTGATAGTAGTCGGCCCGCGCCGCCCCCGATCCCGATTTCATCCCCAATCTATCGGGGGAACGGCATAAATTGGGATTAAGAAACGTGCCGTAATTTTCACAAGGGACAGCATAGCGAGGTTACGGCTAATAGCATCGGTTAATATACAAAAATGAAGAGAACGCTAGGACAACTTCTTGCACTGACCCTGCTGATTTCAGGGGTGATTTTGCCATCTACAGGTGCCGATGCTGGGACCGCTAGCCCGCAGAGTGCCGTTGAAGCAGGACTGCCGGGCATCGAATCCATAGCGGACCTAGATCGACAAGCAAGCCTCCACTTTGCCATTATGAGCGACAACAAGGGGGATTCGCCCCTCAGTAGTGTGGAATTTGCCCGCATGACTGCTTGGATTCAGGAGGGAAATTCCGCCTTTGTCATCGGCTTGGGCGACCATCTCAAATACCGCTGGGAAAATACCTTTATCCCGTGGCTACAGGCGGAGCCTTGGTGGCGTGAGCACTTCTACCCCAACGTTGCGGACGGTGAGAATGAATACTACAGCCCGACCCACAGACAATCAGATTACGGAGAGGGCGCGCCGATACTCGATCTGGTAGAGTTGGAAGCCCATGCGAGCGTTATTCGTCCGAACCGATCGGAATACTATGCCCAAATTTCGGTCAGCGATTCCACTATCCACCTAATTCAGATGCACTTCTCAGATCAGCCAGCGGACGCAGCGGTAGCGTTCCCGGAAAGCAGCCGAGTGTGGATGATGGAAACCCTCAAAGGCATCGAAAAAGGGGATAAGGACCTGATCATCGTAGCGGCGCATTCGCGGGCGGGGTCGTGGGACATGGTGCTTTCTCAAGAGCGCCGCCAATTCTTGCTCAACAAGGTGGATCTGGTGCTCTCCGCTACGACCCACAGATTTGAGGCATGGGTGCCGGAGGGGTTTGAGGAGGGAGCCGCTGTCTGCATCAACACCGGGGCGGTGAATTATCCTGGCCCCATGACCCCCAACGGCTATGTCGAAATCCATCTCATTGAATCGGTCGGGGTTGTGGGACAATACATAGACCTCACGCGGCCAGATCGTCATCTCCAGCGGGGACGTTTTGCTTGGGTTAAACCCAAAGATGGACCGATGCGCTACCTCAACCTCCGCCCACCTACCGCCGATGAAACCAACGAGCCAATTGCCAATCTCATCGAACCGCTCGAAGCGACGCAAATCGAGCAGGGGCTCTCCCTACTAATCAGAGAAAAAACGGGGGTCGCCTTCGCCCTAGTGGGTGCAAGGCAGGGCCTCGATAAGGGGCCCGTAACACAAGAGGCAGCGTGGCGGGTCTTTGGGAAAAACACCACCATTCGGGTCGTCCGCATCCCGATGGCAAAAGTGCTCCCCGTTCTTGGGATTTTGCAAAAAACTGAGATTCCCTCACAAGGAGCCGCTATCCGCATCGCAGCACCCCATCCCACAATGACGGGGCTTATTAGCGTGGCGGGCATCACTCATGAGGCTATTGAGCCGCAAGCGTTGGACGATAAGGGTTTGCGACAAGTTGACCTCCTCGTCGAATGGCTCACCTCCCGATGAATCTTGGCATTTCTTCTTGTTTTCAAAAACGTTTTGATGTATAATCAGCTGATATCTTCTGCCGAAAATGGTTATCAGGGGTAAAGCCGATGCGTTTTCCCATCCCCAATAGATCGGGGATATTGCAGGAGGTATGGCTAACCCAAGTCGTCCTGATAAATCGGGACTATCCGTGTGGATAACACCATTCAACTCCTAAAGGTCTGGGACTCTCGGAACGGAGAACGGGTAGGAATCCCAATTCTTTAGGTTTGGGAGTAAGTCAAATGGATTTAACCGATAAGGTTGCAATTGTGACAGGCGCGGGACAGGGGATTGGGCGAGCGGTTGCATTGCGGCTCGCAGCCGCCGGCGCAACGATCGTCATAGTCGAACTGAACCGTCAAGTGGGTGAGACGGTTGCCAACGAAATTGAGGAGTTGGGACGTAAGGCACTCGTCATTGAAGCGAATGTCTCAAAATTGGATCAGGTGCAACGGATGGCGCAGCAAACGTTGGAGACCTTTGACCAGATCGATATTTTGGTGAACAATGCCGGAATTGCCGGGAGAACTGCGACGTTGCCAGATCTGGATGAATCGGATTGGGATGCGGTCATGGATGTGAATCTGAAGGGCGTGTTCTTCTGCTGCAAAGCGGTGATTAACCCCATGATCGAGCGGCGGTATGGCAAGATTATCAGTGTCGCTTCGATTGCGGGCAAGGAGGGCACTCCAACGCTCATCCCGTATTCGGCCTCCAAAGCGGGTGTCATCTGCCTGACGAAAGCCTTGGCGAAGGAGGTCACCGAGTATCGTATCAACGTCAACTGTGTCTCACCAGCGGTCATTGAGACCCCAATTCTGGAGCAGGTGGCACCGGCAACCATCGCTTATATGGTCAGCAAGATCCCGCTGGGACGGGTTGGCAAGTTGGAGGAGGTCGCAGCGGTTGTGCATTTCCTAGCGTCGGACGATGCCAGTTTTGTGACCGGGCAGTGTTACGATGTGAGTGGCGGCAGGGCAACGTATTGAAACGTGATATGTGAAATGCTATTCTGCCTGCTCGGTCTCGGCACGGACCCCCCGATTGCATCGGGCCTGCCCTCCCCGTTCGCGGGGCTCTCCCCGTTCCAAGGGCAGGCGGAATGGGGAGCGTCTTCAACGAGTCGGGCCGTGAAAACCTGATGTTCATGGGGGCAGTCGGGCTAGGAAGCCCGACCTACAGGAACCGATCGACGGAGTTGATAAAAAGGGGTTCATAAAAAAATCACAACCCGAAGAGAACATGTCAATCGTCAAGGGTAAACCGAATTTTCTGTTGCACCCGCTGGGCGACGGCTTTATTATCTTTCTTGGCTGGAGTGAAACGCCACCTTTTCACGGCTGCAATTGCCGCCTCATCAAAGCCAAACCCTTTCGGTTCCATCACCTTTATGTCCGTTGCTTTTCCGTTCACATCGACAGTAAACTCAAGTATCACAACATCTTCTTTGTTCGCGCGCCGCGCGGCTTCAGGATACTTTGGCTCAACCCTTCTGAGTATGCCCGGTCTTTGATCGACCTGAACCACTACCTCAATGTCACGGTTCCCAAGCCCCGCATCCGGAATATCTATCTCACTATCTTCCGGGGCAATCGATGCGGAGCGGTCAATTTTGACTCCCGGTGTTTCCGTGGGGATTTCTGCGCGCTGCTGTTGCACCTGAATGTTACCGAGTCCTTCGGGTATTGAAACCCCACCAGCGGTTGGGGCATCCCCGACATCAATGAGATCTTCACTCGGTGTGTAAAATCGCGCCTCCTCCGTTGGAATTTCTACAGCTGCCGGCGTTGACCGTTGGACACGCGTTGCCTGAATTCTCACCGATTTGGGAGGTTTCACGCTTGTCACAGGTTTACGCGTTATTCTTCGGGGCTCACGAATCGGCTCTACGAAATCCAGAAAGACAGGCACCTCTTCGGGTGTATACTCAGTAATGGCGTAGAGGGTCAGCAGAAACGCCGCAAAGAGATGAAGACCGAGCGAGACGGGCCACGCAAAGTGACGGGTGACAAAGAGCCGCTTGCGTTTTGCCGTGCCGATCGCTTCCATGGTAGAAATCGCTTCCCGCTGTTTTTGATCAAGCGAAACGTGCTTCAACGGAACAGCAGCCGGCAAGCCCACTTCCAACCGCTTTTGGCGACGAATGGCTTTCCTGCGCCGATTTTGTTTAGCCTCAAAGTATGTAGAAAGTCTGTTGCTTTGGCTACTCATAACTGTTTTTGCGGACGGGGTCGGAAGTTCAAGCACGGCAGACGTTGACTTCCGTCCATCTTTTCCATCCTTCCTTTCTCTTTTGCTGTTGGTGGAAAAAGCACAGGGAAAATGGGTTCTTTCACAGTCATTGACACCCCACTGTTATTCTACCCTGACTCTGCCGGTTCGATTCGTTGCTGCGATTCCGCTTCAGCCGAAATCTGGTTCCAGTCCCAAAGTTGCGGGATATACTCGACATTGGCCCACATTTCCGCCTGATCCGCGTAGTGTGGGCTGCCGGGGTGGCCCGATGCTCCCAACGGCACAATCCACTGTGAATTGGTCCAGTCTGACGGATCGTGGATGTAACGATTGACAGACATACCTGTGGCGATGAATTCGTTGTGGAGGGCATAACTCCCAGCAAGCGGCGTATCACCATCCCCATGCGTCGGGAACGACGGGGGATTCAGCAGATCGGCAAACTCTGGGAACACCACCGCAAGCGGGTGTTGTGGGTGCGTGCGATGGAGCTGCCCCCACCGCCACTTGAACATATCATCACCGAGCTGCGCCTTAAGTTCCGCAACAGCCGACCGGAGGGCGGAAGCCAGCACATCCGGCCAATCATATCTGGGCGGCAGCAAGGAGATTGGCTCCCCCTCAAGTGCTAGGTTCATTCCCACTACGATTTGACGGACATGGGCATCGCTTCCCGCAGCCCCTGAAAATACCTCATCCGCCATATCTTCCATCAGGTAATCGAGTAGAAATTGGATGACATGCGTTTTGGTCTTGGCATAAATCAACGGTTGGGTTTGGTCGCGGTCCATGCCATAGCCCCACGCTCGTAACAGCCCCAGTGCATCCGCTGAATCCTCGTCAAGCGGTGTGACATCGACCAACGCTTCGGTGAAGATGCGCGCCGGATTTGAAATCCGTTCGGCGTGAATACGCGCCATATCGTCAACAGTTGCTGTCTCCGGTTCGAGCGAAAGAATCTGCGTTTGAACCCGTCGAGCGCGATACTCAGGTGTGAAAGACAGTCCCACATAGTAAGGGTAGTCGTAATCGGCGACACGTTGGTTGCAAGTGATTACATAATTGGTGTTGGGATTGATGGCTTTGGGCAGTTCGTCGTGGGGGATATAACCGTTCCATTCATACTCGCCCGTCCAACCCGGCACCGCCCGCCAACCGTTAGATGCGGGCCGAATCGGGATTTTGCCCGCGTGCAGATAGCCGAAGTTTCCGTGCACATCGCCCACAGCGTAGTTATTCACACGGTCTGTCCAGTTGCGGAACGCCTCATGCAACTCATCTACGGACTTCGATCGCATGGCATCGCGTGCGGCATCGACCCATTGGGACCCGGCAATGAGCCCCGGATCGCTGATTGCCACAGCCATTCCCGATGCGGGATCACCGGCAACCACGGGGCCGTGGTGGGTAATCGTCACCTCACGGGAGACGGGTTCAGCATCACGCACCCTGATTGTTTCGTTGAGCACCTCGGCGGGCAACCATTCGTCCTTGAACAGATACTCACGACCATTCGGGCCCTCACGGAAACGTTCAATAAAGAGGTCCTGCGTATCCGCCCCCCCATGCGTCATCCCCCACGCCACATATTCGTTGTGGCAGAAGTGGAGCGCGCCCGGCATCCCCGGCACAGCGTGGCCAATCACCGTCAATTCGGGGCACGATAGGTGGACTTGGTAGTAAACGCTCGGCGTGTCAAGGGCACGATGTGAGTCCCCCCCCACTAGCGGCAACCCTGATTCGGTCAGTTCACCGGAAATGGCCCAGCCATTTGATCCCGCGTCCACCTCATCAAGCCAGTTCGCCGCTTCAGCAGCCGCGCTCAGTTCATCAAACCCTTCAAGCGGAGGCCCTTCGTAAGTCGCGCCCGGCGGCACTGTGATCAGGTAACCATTCGGGTATCCTCTCATGAGTTCAGCAATATTTTCGGGTCCAAGTGCCTTTGCCAAGCGCATTCGGTAGAGCTTCGGTTCAAACGTTCCCAAAAGGGTGTTACGAATCTTGTAGACAGCGAGACAGTGCCAATGCTCCCACCGTTCAGGGGTTTGGTCAAGGATTGTGTATTCAATAGGCAAGGTTTGGACGGTGTCGAGGTAGGCGTTCACACCAGCTGTGTAGGCATCAATCATCACCTTCGCTTCAGGGCTAGCGATTTCGTAGTCGAGCTTTGCGGTGCGGCCCATTCCCGCCGCTCGCAGCAGCTGGTCTTGAGCAACGCCACTATCCCCGGCGAATTCCGCCCATCTTCCGAGCGCACGATGCCGATCCGCATCCATGTGCCACAGCCGGTCCTGCGCGGTAACAAACCCTTGTGCAAAAAATAGGTCGTTTTCGTTCTCCGCCTTGATGTGAGGGATGCCCCACTTGTCCCGATACACCTCAACGGGCTTGTGGATGCCCGAAAAACGCATCGGGGTCGTGACATCGGGCAGGGCAGCTTTCAGGTCTGTTTTCGTAATTTTCACTGACATGGTTCTGTTATTCTACCTTTTCTCACAGAGATTCCATCGACACGTTGACATACTCCCAAACCTAAAGGATTGGGATTCTCATCCTTTAGGAGTCGAATTGTTCTATCAACAAGGTAAGTCCCGATCCATCGGGGGCGGAATATGCCTACGACTAGCAATTTAGACTATATTATATTTTAATTTTCCCTATATGTCAATAGTGAGGCAACGGTTTCTTACGGAAAAAATTGGTGCCAAGGCATATCAGCCAATCCCTAACCGCTCACAGACCTCATCCAACTCCCGTTGCGCCATGTCATCGAGGGGAGCGGGTTGCGGAGACCGCCAGCGTGCGGATTTGATAATACCTTTGCGGTAGAGGATCTCCTTGTGGATCAGCCCACCCACGCGGAGAATCGGGGCAATCTCGCGTTCCCAGACCTCGCGGGCTGCGGTTTCGTCACCCGCCTGCCAGTGGTCCCAGACTTGGACAAAGGCGTGCGGCTGGCTGGCCCAAGGCATCGTGCCCTGTGAGCCGCGGCGTAGCTCTTCGATAAGATAAGTTCCGCTCGCGCCCCCGAAGACTGTGACCAGATCACCGCCATGCTGAACCGCCTCGTATACCTTCTGCGCTGGCGGTGCGTTCTCAACTTTGGCGTAGCGCACCTGTTCGCTCTCCTCAGCAATCTGTCGCAGCAGCACCCCACCGAGCGATGTGCCAGCCTCCTGAACGAAGATTGGGACACTGACCGCATCCGATATCGCCTTGAAGTATGCCCGTTTCTCCTCCGCCGGCACATCTGCTGCGGGCGGGGTGCACATCACCGCTGTGACTCCGAGGGCTTCGGTTTGTCGGCTATATTGCACAGTAGCAGCCGTGGATACCGCGCCGGTGTTCACAACGACCGGTACCCTACCTTGTGTCTGATCGACCACCACTTGGGCAACCTGTAAGCGTTCCGCCTCGGTGAGCTTCATAATCTCTGTGGCGAACGCTATCACCACGCCGTGGACACCGGCGTTGATGTTATATTCAACAACGCTCCTCAAGCTAGCTTCATCAATGCGCTCCTGTTCGTCAAAAGGCGTAATCAGGACCGGAAACATACCGCGCATAGGTTGTTGGGACATTCATATACCTCCTTGGATCCTGTCAAAAGCAAGTGTAAAGCGTAAAGCGGGTGAAACGTGATGCGTGAAATGCCGTTCTGATCCTTAACATGAGCCCCCTTCTTAATTTTTCGTGTTTGTTTCGATTAGAAAAAGGAATTCTCGATTCGGCACATCGGTAGTCCGCACCCAATCATGAGTCAATTTCATCTCCGCCATCACATTTCGCTTATAGGTTATCTCAACGGCTTCAAGTAGCGAACCGTTATCCTGAAGGATTTCATTGAGTTCGCCAGCGGTTGCGCGTCCCTCCGCGCTGTAAGAGAGGATAATCCACCGAGCGCGAGTCTTCCGAATCAATCGCTCGATCGCCTCAACCGCGATGAAGCGGCCCGTGCAATCGTTTCTTCGGAATTCTTCAAACACAGACGGAGCCACAGTATCCGATGTATCCTTGCGTCGCAACACCCTACCAAACAGCTCCGGTTTATCGTTAAGGCATACCGTTGACCAGAGATGATAATAGGCGGCGTATCTGACTCTGGAGGGCGGCATCTTCTCATTATTAGATCCGTATGGCGGATCGTAATATGCCAGATCGACAGCTCTATCGCTGACCTGTTCAAAGATGTCCCGACGCGAGACTTCGTGGTGCGCGCCTGTGCAAAATAGATTGGGCACTTTAAGGGTCAACGCATTAAACGATCGGGGGGCCCACTCCTTCAGATACGAAGCAAAATGCCCAAGGGTGCTATCAACCCGATCAAGCGCGAGCATGAGGCTGGTGAGCGCGACCGCCCTTTCAACTTTCGGCAGGGCGAGCCGATCAATCTCCTCCCGTATCGCATCTAATTTCCGCGTGTTATGGAGCTGCCACGGTTTCTTGAGCCCATCTGCCTGCACTGATGTCGGGGCCCCTCCATAGTGCGATGTGAACCAGCCATCCTTGGGAGGCAATGCGTTGAGATGTTTGATGAGTTCAGCATAATCCGCTTTTTTCTTGTCGTTGAGAAGATAGCATACCCCAAACACTTCAGACCATGGAGCGATGTCGTTACAAAACACGCGATAACCTGTTTTGGCAAATGCTTGGGAGACCCGCGTCGTTCCAGAGAAACCATCTAGGACGGTTTTAGCATCGGTCCCCTTTGCCAGTTGCAATATATGAGGCAGGAGTTTCAGTTTTGATCCAGCATACTTGATACCTTCCGTCGTGGGTGCATCAACAATAATATCGTTGAACAGAGGTGGAGTTGTCATTAGTGGGGTATTACTCTGCAGCAATTAGATCGGAAAATCTAGAATATTGCAACGACAGGAATGCTCGCTACTGAACCTTTTATGTTATGCGGAGATTCACGGCTTAGGAAATAGCTCCTTAGTAAGTCGCAGGATTACATGTCCAAACTCAAACGCGCCCGATGATGAACCCATGAACGATTCCGCGTCGAGCCCCCATGCTAATTTATAGGCAGACAAAATCTGGATCATCGCGTTAGAGACATCGCCGTGACAGAGCACCGCGACTGTGCTGCCGGTGCTGGTCATTCTCGCGCCGTAGAAGCCGCCCCGAACCCCGACCTTCCGAATAGACCGAACAATCTGCTCAACTTCGGGCAAGCCAAGCCCGGCCCGGAAACGACTACTCCAATCCGATGCGAACATCAGTTTTCCTGCCTCCATAAGATGGTGATGCAGGTGCCGCGGATTGGCGTTCGCCTTTTTGAGATGTTCGATAAAGCGTTGGACGCGGGCATGTTCGTAAATCAGATGTTCGACGCGGCTGCGCACGGCGTAAACCTTTTGAGGTTCAACTTTTGTAAGTGGATCGACCGTCTCGCCGTATCGGTGGATGAAATCTTCCCCTTTCAGCCGCGCCGGTAAAACCTTCCAGCACTTTTGACGGAACTCCTTAATAGATAACCGACACAGATAGTTATCGCACAGCTCCTCCAGATCGAGGGTATTTTGGAGAATTGTCAATCCCATAAACGCTGCGGTGCGTGCATCAAGATGGGCTGAACTGGTTGAGCCCCGCTTCGCTCTACTGTGGATGCCAATTAATCTGGTATTCGGGGGCAGGTGGACGGTTTCAAGGATCTGATCCGGCTGACAGAGAATCGAAAGTAAGCTGTCCCGCTGTCCAGCAGCGACGGTGATTGTAGCCATGGCTCCACACGGCACACCGACGATCCGGTTTTCGACAATCTGCCCGATTTGAGCAATTTCGAGCGCGCTCAGCTTGAGTTCATACAGGTGGTTAATCGCTGTTAGCGTTGCGACCCCGATTGCTGCGGAAGAACCGATTCCTGCCTCCACCGGGATATTGCTCTTAATAATAACGGCTGCCCCATGCGGTAGGCGATCGACTCCCCCCTCTTTCAGGAGTGCGAAAAATCCGCCGAGGACATATCCTGTCCATGCGGTTTGTGGACTGCGTGCGAAAAGCGGTTGAACCTCCTCGTAAGATTTAAGGTTTCCATCTGTGTAGAAATCGTCAATGGCGATCTGGCGGACGGACTGATACCCCTGTGCGGGCGCGTCAAAACTTAACACACTCAACTGGCGATCCAGTTTCGCTTGACACCCGACAACCGCAGAACGTTCAAGGGTCAATCCCAAGACGTTGCCACCGCAGTATTCCACAATGCCGCCCATCACATCCAGCCGCGCCGGTGCTCTAGTAATGATAACCCGCCCATTTTTTTCAAGCCCGTATTCACCGAATATCTGAAAATCTTCATACCGCAGCATCGATTCAAACTCAAGGACCTCATAAGGCTTGATGTCGGGGCCAAAAATCTGTTCAACTTTCATGGGGTTGTTGCCCTTCAGGATTTCGGTGGTCGCGTTCATAAAACGGCTCCAATTAAGACATCAGATGGCTGGATGTGAAGATACAAATTACGGCGGACATTTCTTTTATGAGACCCGTCGGCGAAAGAATATCCCGTAGGTCGGTTCCTGTAGGTCGGGCTTCCTAGCCCGACTGCTTTCTTTTGACATGCGCCTTGGTCATTATAATCATTATAATGGGGTGGGGTGGGGTTGTCAACATCTTTGTTAGGGGTATTTAGTTTTCGACTTTTTGAATGATTTTTGGTGGGTAGTTCGTTCTAGCCTGCCTCGAAGAGCAGAGAACCCCCCCCTCCCCCCCCCGCAAGCGGGGGGGATCTTGTCCGGCCCTTGGGCTCCCTGGTTTCGGCACGGATGGCATGGATTGAAGAATTAAATGGCCCTAACAGCTTTGTTGTTTTTTGATTTACATTGTCTTTTGAAAGGGAATTTGCTATTATAAAGGTGTTCTACAACGAATTAAACTGAGATTTTTGGCACGGATTAGATTTCATGTAAAAGGGCAAATTTATGGCACACGCATACACCCCCGGACTCAAAGTCGCGGCGGGCACGACAATACGCAATGAACGCCGACTCCCAATCGGAGGGGAGGTGATTGTTCGGGTAGGGGATAGAATCGAGGCGGAGGATGTGGTCGCAAAAGCAGTTCTGCCGGGGAACGTTCAACTGGTGAATATCGCAAATTTACTGAGTATTCCCCCCGAAGATATACGGGACTATATGCTTAAAAAAGAGGGCGAACCCGTCGCAAAGGACGAGATTATAGGGGAGACGAAGGGCTTGTTTGGACTGTTTAAGTCGCACGCGCGGGGCCCGATTGATGGGACCATCGAAGGCATCTCCGATGTAACGGGACAGGTGATCATTCGTGAAGCACCAATCCCTGTGAATGTCATGGGCCATATCGCCGGGTCAATTGTCGAGATTATCTCGGACGAAGGTGCCATCGTAGAAACGTATGGGACCTACATCCAAGGAATTTTCGGCATCGGTGGGGAAACGGTTGGGGCCCTCGAAGTCGTTGTAGATTCTCCGGACACCCCATTGACAAAGGATTTCATCCGATCCGCACATCAAGACAAGATCCTCTGCGGCGGGGCTGTGGTCGGAAACGATGCGATTCAGGAGGCAATTCGGCAAGGGGTCAAAGGGATAATTGTGGGCGGCATTCATGACGACGATCTCCGTGCCCTGTTGGGATACGAGCTGGGTGTCGCAATAACGGGTTCAGAGTCGCTGGGGCTCACACTGGTGATTACGGAAGGATTTGGGGAGATAAGCATGGCAGCGCGAACTTTCAATCTGCTTAAAGCGCAGGAGGGGATGACGGCTTCGATCAATGGTGCAACACAGATTCGCGCGGGCGTTGTGCGGCCAACAATCATCATCCCCGTTGAGGCACAAGAGGAAACAGTTGACACAAACATCGCAAGTGCCGCGCTCGATATCGGCACCCCGATCCGCATCATCCGTGAACCGTATTTCGGTCAGCTGGGCCATGTATCCGCCCTGCCAGTCGAACGGCAACAACTTGAGACGGAGGCAAAGGTGCGTGTGTTGGAGGTTGAACTGGAAGCTGGCAGCACGGTTGTCCTGCCGCGCGCTAATGTGGAAATTATCGAAGTGTGAGAGACGCATTACGCTTCACCCACCTGCCTCAACCAATTCTGAAAATGGGTCGTATGGCTACCCGCCCAAAAGAGCTTGTTACAGGTTGGACATCGGTGAAATTGATCCTGTGTGCGATAGACGTAGGCCGGGACAGCAGAACGGACTTGCGCTTTGGGAACAGATTCAATAGGGGTGTTGCAATCGAGGCAGCGCGTAAAGAAGGAATTGCGATCGAGTTTTAAGTGAAACGTTTGAATGACCTGCTTGAGTTGATCGACCGGATCTTGGCTGGTAAGCAGGAGGTGCCGCTCGACCATACGCCGCTCCACAAATTCTCGATCGCGTGTCAGAATCACCCGATTCTCACGCAGGGCTTTGAGTGCAAGCTGGGCATCAAGCGCGGGAGATTGGTAAGCGACATCGTATCCTAAAATCCGCAGCCACCTACCCAGTTTTCCTACGTTCTCATCGGCGAGGAATTTCGGAATTGTTGTGTCTGTCATGAGGGGGGCGGTTTCTGTTGCACGATTTCTTAACATGAGCTTCTATATTATTGTAGCAACTCAACCAATCTTTCTTCAAATCAAAAAAAAGACGAAAAATGCTAAAGCCGATTGTGAGATGGTGCCTAACAATCCCAGCTTGTATCCCCAACATATCTGTAGGAGAGGCATCCCTGCCTCGACTATCGGGAAAGGGATTTCCCTCCCACAGCAAAATTACCTCAATTATCAGCACCTGTGGGAGAGGCATCCCTGCCTCGACCTCCATCCCACTAAAAGGAGAAACCATGAACCGTTTTCCAAATCAAGGAAGCCATCGATTACGGAAGGGACGACAATCAATACCGGGGGCATACTATTCCCTGATCACTTCCACGTTTGACCGAAGACCAATACTCGCAAACTCTGAAGTTGCCCGAATCATTTTTGAAACCTTTGAATGGCTAGAAGCCCAAGGCCGCATCAAATGGATATGTATCATGGTCATGCCGGACCACATCCACGCAGTTATTCAACTTGGTCGCGATCAAACCTTACCAAAAGTCATGCGTTCTCTCAAGACTTTTACAGCGAGGCAGATTAACGAACAGCGTGGTGAACACGGTTCAGTATGGCAGGAAGGATATTATGACCACGGCATCCGGAGGGACGAATCTTTGAACGAAATTATACGCTACTGCTATGAGAATCCCGTTAGACAGGGCCTAGTCAAACAAGCCAAGGATTATCCATATTGGCGATATAAATTCAAGATGGAGTAGGAGAGGCAGCCCTGCCTCGACTATCGGGAAAAGGATTTCCCTCCCACAGCAAAATTACTTCAATTATCAGCATCTGTGGGAGAGGCACCCCTGCCTCGACTATCGGGAAAGGGATTTCCCTCCCACAGCAAAATTACTTCAATTATCAGCATCTGTGGGAGAGGCACCCCTGCCTCGACTATCGGGAAAGGGATTTCCCTCCCACAGCAAAATTACCTCAATTATCAGCATCTGTAGGAGAGGCATCCCTGCCTTGACCATCGGGAAAGGGATTTCCCTCCCACAGCAAAATTACTTCAATTATCAGCACCTGTGGGAGAGGCACCCCTGCCTCGACTATCGGGAAAAGGATTTCCCTCCCACAGCAAAATTACCTCAATTATCAGCATCTGTAGGAGAGGCATCCCTGCCTTGACCATCGGGAAAAGGATTTCCCTCCCACAGCAAAATTACTTCAATTATCAGCACCTGTGGGAGAGGCACCCCTGCCTCGACTATCGGGAAAAGGATTTCCCTCCCACAGCAAAATTACTTCAATTATCAGCACCTGTAGGAGAGGCACCCTTGCCTCGACTATCGGGAAAGGGATTTCCCTCCCACAGCAAAATTACCTCAATTATCAGCACCTGTGGGAGAGGCATCCCTGCCTCGACCATCGGGAAAAGGATTTCCCTCCCACAACAAAATTACCTCAATTATCAGCACCTGTAGGAGAGGCATCCTTGCCTCGACGCTGACTATAATTTAAAATACAATCAACCCACATATAGAGGCCCCTCATGCGACACAACCACGACCATCAAGCGACCCTCCTTAACATTCTCCAGCACTTTCATGGAATCGGACCCCTCCGGGAACTGTTCTGGACAGAGCTAAACTACGACCGTCAAAGCGACGGAATCTCCCGCCGGGACTGGACAGATACAGCCAAAAATGCCCTCGCCGACGATCCAGTGCTTTTTGCAACTGGCGGAGGGGGTGACGCTTTTCACGTCATCTACTCCCGTCTCAACGCAGACCGTCTGCTGCTGACGGCTGAGCGGCCTGTTATCTCTAAGCTGCTAGAAGATCACCCCTACACCCTGTTCGTTTTCAGCAATCGGGAACAAACGGACTGGCATTTTGTCAACGTCAAATACGACACAGAGGAGTTCGGGAAACGCCGTCTATTCCGCCGGATCACGATCAATCCCTATGAGAAACTCCGCACCGCGTCCGAACGGATTGCGATGCTTGATTTGGTATCCATCAGCCCCGATACGGAAGAGCTGTCGCCGCTCGCAATTCAGAAGTGTCATGAAGAAGCCTTCGACGTTGAAGCCGTTACACAGCAATTCTTTGAGGATTATAAATCCGTTTTCCAAATCCTTCAGGATGACTTAGCAAGTCAGACCGCAGCCCGTCGCTGGGCCCACGATTATGCCTTGCAGTTCCTCAACCGTTGCATGTTCCTCTACTTTATTCAGCGCAAACGTTGGCTCGGTGGGGATACCGAGTTTCTCCGCTCATTTTGGGATAGCTACCAAGCAACCAACGAACCTGTCAATACGTTTGTCGTCCGCTGGCTCAACGTCCTATTCTTTGAGGCGTTCAATAACAAGTTCCACGGTGGACACCGCCATTTCCCCGCCCCCATCCGAAAAGCATTGTCGTTAGCACCTTACCTTAACGGCGGTCTGTTCACAGAAAATGCCCTCGACAGCGAACACGATTTCCAGATTTCTGATCAGCGTTTCAAGGGGATTTTTGATTTTCTCGAAAGCTACAACTTCACCCTCGCGGAAGATAGCCCACTCGATCAGGAGGTCGCTGTCGATCCGGAGATGATTGGGAAGGTTTACGAAAGCCTCGTCAATGTCTCCGATGAAGCGGATGAACGTGGGGACGCGGGCATCTTCTACACCCCCCGCACAGAGATTGATCTGATGTGCCGTCTCGCGCTGGTGGACAACTTGACGAACCATTTAGGAGAAACCCATAAAACCCTCCTCTACGAGGTGCTTTTCGCTTTTAATCCGGACGATAAAGCAGCAGCGGATGGGACCCTCGCAGCGGCGCAGCTGTGGGAGCCGCTCGATGGGTGCCTAAAAAAGCTCGCGCTCGTCGATCCCGCTTGCGGTTCCGGTTCTTTCCTCGTTGGGATGCTGCACATCCTTGATGATCTACGGGATAGAGCCAATCAAGGGCTTGGCCGCGAGGAATCCAGCTTTGAACGCAAGAAAGGCATCATCGGTCAAAATCTTTACGGTGTGGACGTGATGGAGTGGGCGTGTCATGTCGCGGAGTTGCGGCTCTGGCTCGCTCTGGTCATCGATGCGGAATTTTCCCGGGCAGAACTCCATCTGCGGAATGAGCCCTTGCTGCCTCACTTCTCCTTCAATATCCGCTGCGGCGATAGCCTCGTCCAAGAGATTGGCGGCATGAACCTCGCCCCGCTCCGCGATGCGTTTAGCGGCGTGTCAAGTGCCTTAAAGGGTCGCATCACCCGCCTGAAAAACGCCAAGCTACAGTTTTTCAACAACGACCCGACGTGTCCCTATCGATCTGAAGAAGACCTGCAACAGGAAGAATTGCGCCTTTTCCGCGAACTGATTGATACCCGCGCCACAGACATCAACGGACAAATTGGCAATCTGCAACGGCAAATCGACGGGCCCCAAGAGCGGCAGATGCGGCTTGATGGCACAGTCGAAGAGAGCTCCGACCGTCAACTTGAGCTACAGGCGATGGAGTGGCGCAAGCAGATCGAAACATTGACCGAAAATCTCAATCGGATCGAAGCGGCTCGCAGCGCGCTTGTGAGCGCGAAGGACGTGCCTTTTGTCTGGGACATCGCCTTTGTCGAAATCTTCACAGGTGAAAAGGGCGGTTTCGATATCCTCATCGGCAACCCGCCGTATGTCCGACAGGAGAGCATCGCTGATCCGACGAGCCCGCGCGAAGCGATCACAACCACAAACAAAAAGGCTTACAAGGCAAAACTCGCCCGATCGGTGTATCAAGCCTTCCCGCGCTTCTTTCGCTACAGACGCGAAAAGGACATCGCTCCCGATAATCCGTCCGCCGCTGTCTCTCACAAACTGGATGCCAAAAGCGACCTCTACATCTACTTCTATTTTCACGGGCTTTCGCTCCTCAATCCGAAAGGGGCGTTCTGCTTTATTACCTCCAATTCGTGGCTCGATGTCGGCTACGGAAAAGACCTTCAAGAGTTCACCCTCAAGCATTGTCACATCAAACAGATTATCGACAATCAGGCACGGCGTTCCTTCAAATCCGCCGATGTGAACACAGTTATCTGCCTCTTCTCCGCGCCCGATGAAAAACGCCAATGGGGATTAGACCAAAAAACACGGTTTGTCGCCTTCAAAACCCCGTTTGAGGGAGTTCTGGACGCGGTCATCTTCGAGGAGATCGAGGAGGCAGACAAACGGCACACTACCCCCGAACACCGCATCTTTCCGATCTCGCAAGGGGACCTCTTGAAAGTCGGCAGCGATGGTGCCACTCCCAAAACGAAGTATACAGGCGACAAGTGGGGCGGGAAATATCTCCGTGCCCCGGACATCTACTGGACGATTCTGGAGAAGGGGAAGGATAAGCTGGTGCGCTTGGGAGATGTCGCCGAGGTGCGGCGCGGCTTTACAACAGGGGCAAACGAGTTTTTCTACCTCAATGATCAAAGGATTCAGGAATGGGGGATTGAGGAGAAGTTTCTGAAGCCGGTCATCAAAAGCCCACGAGAATGCAAAAGCATCCTTATTGATCCACGCCGCTTGAAGTTCAAGCTGTTTATGTGCCCTACAGACAAAGCAGATCTGGAGGGCACCGCCGCATTGGAATATATTGAATGGGGTGAATCTGAGGGGTTTGATCAGAGACCGAGTTGTCGAGGGCGGGGCCGGTGGTGGGATTTGGGTAAACGATTTGAGCCTCTTGGGATTGTCCCCTGTGGCTATCGGGAGGTTTTCATCGTTTATCAGAACAACGGGGTTTTAGTTGATAAACGATTATATGAGTTGGACGCTGATAAAGGTGAGTTTATCCTTACGTGCCTAAATTCATCTCTTTACCCACTATTTCTTGAAATGCAAGCACGTAGCTATGGTGGCGGAGGGGGGCCAATTGACGCAACGGTATATGAGATAGCCAACTTATACCTTCCTAAACCTTCGTCTTTCGATTCTTCAACACATGAGAAGTTGATTGGTATGTTCAAGAGTATATCAAAGCGGACGATTGAAAAAATCCACGACGAAGTTAATAAACTCGACCGCCGCGCCCTTGACGCGATTATCTTCGATGCCCTCAACCTCACACAAGGCGAACGGGATGGCGTGTATGAGGCGGTTATTCATCTTGTGGAGGCACGGCTGCGGAAAGCAAGCAGCTTGAAGGGGAGTTAGGGATTTCTGTGGGAGAGGCATCCCTGCCTCGACCATCGGGAAAGGGATTTCCCTCCCACAGCAAGATTACCTCAATTATCAGCATCTGTAGGGGAGGCATCCCTGCTTGATAATGGCAAGGGGGTTGCCGGGGGATTAGGGGATTGCTTCATAACTCTGTTGCAAACTCAATGTCTGTAAGGTATAATGAGGGGTGCTCATAATTCAGCCAAGAGTGTATCGTGGCAAGGATGCCACTCCCACGTTGGTATCTTCCGGGCGCGGGTTGAATTGCACTACTACAAACTGAAGTGCGTAAGTTCTGATACAATTTAACCCCCGAAGAGATTACTATTGTGGAGGAGGAAATAAAATAAACAGCGAGGAAATCGTCATTGTGGAGCAAGCTACCTGCTCAAAAGGGAAGTAACAACGCCCAATCGCTGGATTCTGTATCTGTCCACCAATTTTAACATATACATTGCAATACTTAACGTATGTATGGTATAATATAGGGTAATTATTCTTTATGCAAGTGCCACCGTATAAGGTTCGAGACCCGATTCACGGTCTCATTGCACTCTTACCAAAGGAAATTGATTTAATCAACACCAAAGCTTTCCAAAGGCTTCGTCGGATCCGTCAACTAGCAATGGCGTTTCTGGTGTATCCCGGAACTTTGCACACCCGTTTCGAGCACTCAATCGGTGTGATGCATATTGCTGGACGCATCTACGATCAACTCAAGAAAACCGATGAAGAGCGCGAACAGGTTCGGCTTGCGGCATTGCTTCACGACATCGGTCATGGGCCGTTCAGCCACGTCTCTGAGCACCTTTTAGGCAAGTATGCACCAGAGAATAGAGATCCAACCCGTGAGAAAATCCACGAAAAGGTTACGGTTGACATCGTTGAAAATGATTCAGAAATCTGCGAGATTCTCAGCGATGAAGAACGTCAATTTGTCGTTGAAATGATTGCGGGGAAGACAACGAGAGATTTTCGGCGAGATATCGTTTCCAGTGATTTGGATGCTGACAAGATGGATTACCTTCTTCGGGATTCATATTTCGCCGGGGTCAAATATGGGACCTATGATCTAGAGAAAATCATTGAATCATGCCGGGTACATAGCAGAGGGAACGAATCATATTTGGCTATTAGCGATGAGGGTATTCACGCCCTCGAACAGCTCCTGCTTGCAAAACAACACATGACACAGCAGGTATATCACCATCGGGTCAGGTCAATCTCCGATGCGATGATTGTTCGCGGCATTGAACTCGCAATTCGAGAGAGAAATCAGGAGCTAGAGCAACTCTACCGATACGACGGAACGTCAAGGTTCATTGAAAATTATATGGAATATCATGACGAACGATTAGTTGATATCCTGAAGAGGTGTGACCAAGAAAAAGCCCGTAACATTTTCGAGCGGCTTTATGAAAGAAGGTTGTTCAAGGTGATTGGCGAACTATCGCTAAAGGATGTAGACGATGCAATAGATAGATTACAACTCCTCCAAATGGACGATGACGATGAGCAAAAACGGAATCGGGAGGAGCGAATTGCAGAGCATCTCAAAATTGACCCCGATTATGTAATTATCAACAAACTTCACATCCGGAATCCCAACTATCGAAGTCGAAGCTATAGCCTTAACCCAGAAGCGATCATGATTTTTGATGAAAAGCAACCCAATCTAAAAAGTCTTAGTAGCTATACGACTGAACTCATTTTAGCCCGCCAGCCCACCGATGAAGCTGACTTGGAAACCGTACAGGTTTATGCTCCCCCGGATGGTTGGAATAAACAACAAGACGAATCGCAAATTCAAGCTATTTTGCTAGATCCCTGACCAGGGGGAGTCAAAGGATATTGCCCTAAAAGAAAGGAGTTTGCATGCACATTCAAGATCTGATACTGCTTGTTATTGGAAGTGAGGAAGGGAAAAGTCTCCGGGGGCGAACTACCCTCCAAAAGAAACTTTATTTTCTTTCGGTATTAGAGAGAGTCGACCTTGGTTTCGGCCCACATTACTATGGACCTTATAGCAGTTTGGTTGCAGAAAATCTGGATATTCTCGTCAGTGCTCGTTTCCTGAAAGAGGTAACAGAGACCTTTTCAACAGACCAAAATACCTTTGGCGAAATCCGCCGTCATACCTATTCTTTAACTCTTGATGGAGATATCGTAATGGATGAGATCAGAAAGGAGACTGGCTATACATGTTGGAAGCAAGCACTTGACCTGATCAACAAGCAAGAGGTGGCGAAAGATTTTAACACACTCTCAATCGCTGCAAAAGTCTATTACATTGTCAACCGGCAAGGAAAGACCACAATCGAACAGATTCAACAAGTTGCTAAAGAGTTGGGTTGGCAACTCAATGAGTCGCAGATCAAAAATGTATGCTCATTCCTTGAAGATCTTTCGCTGATATCTGTGGGAGAACCCACTTGACCGCAAGGGAAGCAACAATTCCCAGCGATGGGAAACAGGGAATTTAGTCCGTGCCCTCCGTTAATCTGCGATAATCCGCTAATTTGCGATAATCCGCGATTCAGACAAATGGAGAAAAAATCGTCATTGTAGAAAAAGTCCTCGAAAAAATTAACCCTATGACCACACCCCCGAATTTCAAAATGCGATACAGGGGGATAAATCCATGAATGGCACAGAAAAGGTCGTAGAACATTTGAAAATGACCCAAGCCATTATTAACCGTTTAGCAAACAACTGTGTCTTGGTCAAAGGTTGGAGCATGACCATCATTCTTGCTGTGATGGTTTTAATCACCAAACACGAAATACAAAGCCCATATTTTGTGCCGGCGTTCCTCATCCTTCCCATTTGGATTCTGGACGGATACTTTCTCCGACAGGAGAGGTTGTTTCGACAAGTATACGATGAGATTCGCGCTCAATCTGATACCGATTTCAAGATGGACATTCTGAAACACAAAAAGAGACCTAAATGTAGCTGGCTCTCCGCTATCTGTTCTTTCCCCCTTGTTATTTTCTACATAGTAGAAATTGTCTTCATCATCAGCGTATTTGCCATAATCTAGATGTGATATATCATCAGAAGTGGTAAATCAAAATATATTGAGAAAAAATAAAAAATGAAAGAAAAACGATATGACGTTGCCTTGTCGTTTGCTGGAGAAGATCGACACTACGCCGAACAGTTAGCAGAACTTCTCGAGGCAGGGGGATATTCCGTCTTTTATGACGCATTGGAACGGGGCCAACTTTGGGGCAAAGATCTCTATCTTCACTTTTCATCGGTTTACAAGGATCAAGCGCGTTACTGTGTCGTGTTCCTGTCTGAGCACTATGCACGGAAATCGTGGCCGCAACACGAACTCCAGAGTGCTCAGGCGAGAGCATTTGAGGAAAGCCAAGAGTATATTCTTCCAATCCGGATTGACGACACAGAGATTCCGGGAATTTTATTGACGGCCGGGTATCTTGATTTGCGTTCGATGACCATTGCAGAAATTTATCAGATTTTAGTAGAGAAACTATCGGGCACCAAACCGCAGGCAACAACACGACCAAAACCAAAGTCACGCGAAGACTTCATTAAGTTGGCACAAGAACATGCCAATATTGGTGGGTGGTATGATGAATCTGTCCTTGAGCAAATAGGACGAGCTATCTACAAATCATGGCAAGGCGAGGAAATTCTCGAAAACTATGAACAAGCATGGAAAACTCTGGCCAACGTTTGATATATTTGACGTTTGAGGATATTTTGATGGGGGTTGGTATTATTTTGAACGAAAGTAAGAAGTTAAGCGGTAAAATCCCTGTATACGAAAGATTCGGCGAAGAATTACGCTTAACAATTTTTGAGGCCAAATCTCTGTAAGAAGAGAGGGAACTGTAAAAACGATGACCATGAATAGAAAAAAGATAATATACCTTGCGAACCCCTACGGCTTCTCAGAACAACAGCGAGAAACCGTATTACCCGCTCTCGTTAAGGCACTGGAAGCAGTTGGATTAGAAGTATGGGAGCCGTTTGAACGCAGTAACCAAGATAGATTATCCTCCGACTGGGCATATCAAATTGGACAACGGAACAAACAGGACGTATTCGACGCGGACGCTATTTTTGCGGTCGTGAACGGAGTGCCACCAGATGAAGGGGTCATGATTGAGCTAGGGATAGCGATAGCACTCGGCAAGCCCACTTTCCTATTTCGAGACGACTTCCGACGTGCTGTCGATAGCGATAAATATCCACTCAACCTGATGATTTTCAGCGGTCTGCCCCGTCTCGGATGGGAACGCTACTATTTTACATCTATCAATGACATTGCATCGCCCGATAAAGCACTGGTCGCTTGGGCAAATTAACGGCTTGTCGGACCACAACTGATTGTGCGTTCCAAGCACTCGGAAGCTAGAGGCTGCCTCCATGCAACACGACATCGTCGACAACCGCAATGAAAAATTGGTTGACCATATCAACCTCATCCTCGACTCCACTGAAAAGGCGAGATTCGCGGTGGGGTACTTTTTTCTGTCGGGATTCCATAGCATTGCAAAAGAGCTGCAGCACGTCAAAGAACTTCGTCTACTGATCGGTAACACCACCAATCGTGAGACGTTGGAGCAGCTGGCCGAGGGCTATCGCAGGTTAGAGCAAGTCACAGAAGCTGCCGAAGCGCAGGCTTATCCCAAGCGAACCGAACGTCAGCAGATGGAGGTAGACACCGCAGAGAATATCATAGAGTCGGTCGAGTGGATGGATCAGACCGACGAAAGTGAGGCATTGATTAAGACGCTGGCAAAGATGATAGCGGAAAAGCGGCTGCTGGCTCGCGTCTATACCAAAGGGCGGCTGCACGCCAAAGCCTACATCTTCGATTATGGTGGAGCGGGGCGTTACGAAAACGGCATCGCTGTTGTCGGGTCATCCAACCTCACCCTATCCGGTGTAAGCCACAATACCGAGCTCAATGTTGTGGTGCAGGGGAACGCCAACCACGCCGAACTGTGTCGCTGGTTCGACGAACTCTGGGACGAGGCGCAAGCTTTCGATGAATCCCTGATGGAGGTCATGAAATCATCTTGGGCGATGGCCCCCGTCAGACCCTATGACATTTATATGAAGACCCTGTATGAGTTGGTGAAAGACCGACTTGAAGGGGGCGACGAGGCAGACATACTCTGGGCAGATGACATTATCAAACAGTTAGCGGATTTTCAGAAAGTTGCCGTCCAACAGGCGGTGCAGATTATTCGGGATTACGGCGGAGCCTTTGTTTCAGATGTCGTCGGTCTCGGCAAAAGCTACGTCGGCGCAGCGATTGTCAAGTATTTTGAACGGACGGAAAAGGCACGTCCACTGATTATCTGTCCCGCCACGTTGGTCGAAATGTGGGAACGCTACAATGAGGTCTATCAACTCAACGCCCGCGTGCTTTCTATGGGGCGTTTGCGATTAGGTAACGAGGCACAGGGCGAGCAGGTATACGACAGAGGCTTGACAATTCTTGATGAGGTGATATACCGCGACCGAAATTTTGTGTTAGTTGATGAAAGCCATAACTTCCGCCACCCCGACACGCAACGCTACAAAGTGTTGGAAACCTTTTTAGCCGCCGGACAACGGTGTTGTTTTCTCACAGCGACACCACGCAACAAGAGCGCTTGGGACATATACCACCAGATGAAGCTCTTTCATCCGCATGACACCACCGATTTGCCAATTGATCCGCCTAATCTACGGACATATTTTCGCCAGATTGAGAAGCGAGAAAGAAATCTCCCCGACCTATTGCGGAATATCCTCATCCGACGCACCCGCAATCACATCCTGCGCTGGTATGGTTTCGATGGAGAGACCGACCAACCCGTTAATCCGTCCCAATTTCAGGAGTACCTTGATGGACATCGAAAGGCTTACGTCGTTGTCGGTGGAAACAAGCAGTTCTTTCCCAAGCGTGTCTTGGAAACCATCTCCTATAATATTGAGGAGACCTATCAGGGGCTTTACTTTAAGCTGCGGGAACATTTGGGAAAACCGCGCGGCAAATTACACACCTCATCGAATGGCGAATTAACCTATGCCCGTTATGGACTTTGGAACTACGTGATTGAAGCGAAGCAGAAACAAGAGCCTTATACCAACTTGCAACGGTCAGGAATCAACCTTCGTGGCCTGATGCGGATCCTCCTGTTCAAGCGATTTGAGTCCAGCGTATACGCTTTTCAGGTGACGGTGCGTCGATTGTTGGAGGTCCACAAACGCTTTCTCAAAGCCCTTGAAGGTGGCATTGTCCCCGCCGGTGACCAAGCGCAAGAGATTCTCTACGACCCCAACGACGCGGAGGAACCGGACCTGATGGATGCGTTGCGGCAGGCTTCAGCACAATACGATATTGCGGATTTTAGAATTGAACCTCTTCGGGCAGATATTGAGCATGACATCCAATTACTACGCACCATGTTGGCACTTGTATCACCAATCACCGCCGCGCAAGATGCGAAGTTGCAAACCCTCAAAAAACGAACCGCGGAACCGCCACTTAACAAGGGAAAATGTCTAATTTTTACTCAATATGCGGATACAGCGCGTTATCTGTTTGAAAATCTTAACCCCAATGGCAAACGGGATGATATTGATGTCATCTATAGCGGTGACAAAAGCAAAGAACGAGCCGTGGGGCGTTTCGCTCCGAAAGCAAATCCAGAATACCGATTTCAGCAGCGTGGAGAGTCGGAAGTGTTCACCCTCGTCGCCACCGACGTGCTGGCAGAGGGGCTCAACCTACAGGATGGCGACACAATTATTAACTACGACCTCCACTGGAATCCGGTGCGGCTGATCCAGCGATTCGGGCGCATTGACCGTATCGGTAGCGAGCACGATGTGATTTACGGCTTCAACTTTCTGCCAGAAACTGGCATCGAACAAAATTTGGGGTTGCGACAAATCCTCCATCATCGCATCCAAGAGATTCACGATACGATTGGCGAGGACGCGGTTATCCTCGATAAATCGGAACAACTTAACGAAACAGCGATGTATGCCATCTATGAGGGGGAAGGCGAACAGTTGAGCCTACTTGAAGAAAGCGAAGATGAAAAGGCAATCGATCTCAATGAAGCCGAAGAAATTCTGAGACAGCTGCGGCGTGAAGACCCGGCAGAGTATGAGCGAATTGCGAATCTGAGAGACGGGATTCGTGCAGCGATGCCAAAAAGCTCACAAGGGACCTATCTGTTTTGTCAAGCGGGACGCTATCAACAACTGTTCCTTGTGGACGAAACAGGCGATATTATCTCCAGAGACATCCCCCGCATCCTCAATCATATCAAGTGCGATCCGGAATTGTCCGGGGGCGAGTCGCCTACGGATTACAACGCGGTCATCATGCGTGTCAAGCGGTTATTCACTCAAGAAACCAGAGAGCTGCAATCGGAACGCAAGCACAGACTTTCCCTGAAGCCAGCACAACGGTATATGCTCAAGGAATTGCAACTCATTTTTGCGAACGCGTCAGATGAAGCTGCCGCTGCTCAAGCCAGCAGGTTGGAAAAGGTGTTCCGCGGGCCAATTACGAACGCCGTGAATCGAGAACTCAATTTACTGCGTCGAAACGGTGTGACCGGAACCGCATTATTGCAAAATCTAATCGACCTTTATCACCAACATAACATGGAGGAACGGGAATCGAGGGAGCGCGATGCTCAACTTGAGAATGACGCTGTTCCAAAAATTATCTGCAGCGCGGCATTGGTCTAAATTAACGCCGCAAAATTCGTTTGGTTCAGCGGTTCATGTTATCCCGTTTTCCCGCCTCCTCGCGCCCTCTTTCAACCGCGACTCCTCAAAATTCAACCGTTAGACCAATATAGGGGATACGCGGGAATTGCTGTGCTTCAAAGATTTCAACGTCCTCAACTTCGACTTCTTCACCTTGGACGACCAGCGGGTCCCCTGGGGTAAAGATGAATTTTACTGTATTTTTCCGATTGTAGAGGTTCAGAATATCGAGGAACCCCCCAACCTGCAATCCCATAAAGTCAAATTTGTAACTCACCCGAAAATCCAACTTGTGATACGGGGTCAGTTCAGTCGTGACGGATTCATCAACACTCGCCAAAAGCGGGTTCAATCCACGGGTCAGTGGATCTTGAATGAGCACGATCGAGCTGATTGGCACTTCGGATGTTCCACTCAAATACTGCCACTTCGCGCCAATCTCAAACCTGGGTGTGAAGTTATAGTTGGCGACAATGCTAACAATATTGGTGTTATCAAAGAAGTAAGGTTGATAGGAATCCCCCGGATCCTCGCGCCGCTCAGCGTGGGTGTAGGCATACGAAATCCAACCGAAGAATTTATCCGGCACCCGATGTCGCAGGAACGCTTCGACCCCGCCAACATACGCCGTGCCCTGATTCAGATAATTCGCAATTTCATCCGCTGTGACCAATTTCTGCATGCCTTTGTAATAGGTGGCAAATTTGAATTCCGTTTGAGATGAAAGTTCGTGTTCTAGTTCCATGATATAGTGCCGTGCAAGGCTTGATTCCAATGCAGGATTCCCGTTCTCCGATAGGATCTGATACGGTTGTGGGCTCTGTTCATAATGTCCATACGCGAACCGGAGGTTGGAACCGCTCGGCAGTGCAAAACTTAAGCTTCCCCTCGGCTGAATGGAGAGCTGCTCTGTCACGTCCAAATAATCCAACCGAACGCCCAGCGCGCCCGATAGAAAGGGCAACGGGTCATATCTCCCCTGTAAGTAACCCTCAGCGCGAAGGAAATCGTGCCCGAATTCGTCGTGATTTTCTTCAATACCGACTAACTCCTGTTGCTGTTCATCCACAACGGTTTCTCCTACTATCTCTCCATCTTCAACGATTGGGGTCACCGTTTCTATACGGTCCCCGCTCTCTTCAAATTGTGGAATCCTACTGTCCTCGAAACTGTTGGCAGGACTGAAAGAGAGAAGGAAGCCTGTTTCCAATGCGGCGGGGGCACTTTGACCCCTAGTATCGTCAGGACGCAGGTTTAACCTGTAGGACACATCTTCCCTTAGGGTGTAGACCGGAACCTTAATGTTTATATCATAGTGAAGGTATTCTACTTCAGACACAGGCTCACCGTCCGCACGGAATTCATACGACTCAGCGATGGGTGCCTCAAAGTCGATAGTGAGGAGATTGAAGGAACGGGTCAGCGAGAGTTGGGAGGTGAGATTTTCAGTGAAATTTGAACGGAGATGGATGCCTTGCGCGTTAAACCCATTTTTGAAATAGGCAGAGGTGCGCGCCTCTTCAAAAGTCTGTGTTTCTGCTTCCACTTGACCTCCCTCGCCTTCCCTAACTTCCGTAACCTCTACAGATGTCGCTTCCTCAACGCGGAAATGGTCGGTCGCAGCAAAGGCGTTGAGCGTTAGGTTATGCTTTTCACCGAGGGGATAGGCAAATTTGAGTTGATAATCTGAAAAGTAGGGAAACTGTCCATCAATGAACCGTCCAACAATGAGATCGATGTAGCTCCGTCGTCCGGCAATAGACACGTATCCCTCATCCCCAATTCTGCGCTCAAGCACCCCTTCAGAGTAGAGGACATTCAGGTTAAATTTGCCGCTCTGCTGTTCCTCTAGGCTATTGCGCGAGTGGATGTCTAGCACTGCCTGTGCATCTAACCCAAATTCCGCGCCATATCCGCCGGCATAGATGTCAATTTTCTCAATGACCTCCGAACTGACAGTTGAAAGGAGCCCCCCCCAGTGAAACGGATAGCCAAGGGGTGTTCGGTCAAAATAGTAGAGGTTCGATCCCGGCTCACTGCCACGGATATAGAGAATGCCGAAATAATCATTGGGGATACCGATGCTCGGAAGCGTCGTCAACCCTTTGAGGGCATCGTTAGCGACACCGGGGATGCGTCTTAGTTCGCTCCCGCGGATATCCTTTCGGCTAATCGTTGGTGGGAGCCGTTCCCCCTCAACAATAACCTCTTCTAGCATGAGCACCTCGCCGAGGTAGAATTTTACTTGGGTGGTATGCCCCGCGCTTACCTCTATATCGGTTTCCGTAGGGGGGCTATACATTTCGTGGGTTATTAACATGCTGTAGGTACCTGGGGCGATCTCTATAAACCAGAACTTCCCTTCCATGTCGGTTGTTTGACGTTCATCGGTTCCGAGGATATGGACATCTGCATCGCCTACCGGGGCGTTGGTGCTTCCATCATAGACGGTGCCTTCAATCGTCCCCGTTTCGGATAGGGCTGAGAGTGGCAGTAAGAGAATGAGTAGCAGAGAAGCAAAGAACAGAGACCAACTCGCCATCCGTATCAACAAGAGATGTTTCATTATTATCAAAATCCTCCGTTCTATTTTGGCATCCATGCTCATTCTCATCGAAATAATGTCCTCCTATCCCATTTAGTGTTGGGGGGACTAAAATCGTTCATTGGACAAAAGTTTTTCATGGCTTCCCACTGGAATTTGTGATAACATCTCAAGAAATATACCAGTTTGGCTCATGTTAAGCAATCGTGCAACCGCTTTTTACGTCACGTGGTCAAATGAGTTAGAACGGGAGAGGTTCAAAATCAGTTGACGCTTTCAGGTCGGAACCCTCGATGATATTTTAGCGTCATCCACCAAATGAAGCAGAAGCATACTTATCCATTAACGGTGGGATACAGCCCTAAAGGATTTTAGGTAAAGGGGAAGAAAAGCGAATGGGTATAAACATACAAGATCGAGTCATTGACGCGCACATTCACGTTTGGACAAACGACTTTGAAAGTTATCCGCTGGCACCCGGTTTCGACCCAAGCGACCTGTGGCTGCCCTCTTTCACCCCCGCACATCATTTCGATTACAGTCGTTCAGTCGGCAAAGTCCGGATAAACCTCGTCCAAATGACTTGGTATGGTCTAGACCACAGTTACATTATAGACCTTATCGCCAGTGCCCCGGACACTTTTGTGGGCACGGGCATTGTGCCAGCGGTGACGGATGTGTCGCTTGCCAGTCCGGATAAGACCATGCTCGCTCTATCCCGTCGGGGCATCTACGCCTTCCGTGTCCGTGGCGGCAAGAGCGCGCGTATGCCGATAGGCGATGTTACGCGGTGGCTCGATTATCCGGGCTACGAGCAGATGTTCGCAGCGGGGGCAGCGCACAACCTCGCATTGAGCTTCCTGATGGGGCTTGACGATTTGCCGGATTTGGATCGAATGTGCACCCGTTTCCCTGAAACCCCTGTGATTTTGGACCATGTCTGCGGGGCGAGGATACGGGACGGTATCTTCCCTGAAGCGGACCTCAAAACGCTCTGCGATATGGCAAGACACAAGCGCGTGATGGTTAAGCTGGGCCCGTTTCAGGCATTGGGGGATGGGCAGGCTCCATACCTGGATCTCTTGCCGCTGATTCGGCGGGTTGTAGACACCTTTGGTCCCGAGCGGTGTATGTGGGAAAGCGACAGCGGAGGGCCCGTGGTGATGAGCGACCCATATACCGATTTCCCTGCGGCAATTGCGCTCATCAACGAACACGCTGATTTTTTAAGCGATTCGGACAAAGAACAGATCCTTTTCAAGACCGCGGAAGATTTTTTCTTCAACCGTTAAGATAAGTTCAGAGAGAAAAATTCTCCAAATTCCTCGCCGATTGAGGTTCAACGCAGCGAGCGGTTTCTGTTAGATTAATTTATTCCTGTAGAGGCAACCCTCGCGGTTGCCCATCCTGTTGGCTTTGCTTTCTTTTTAGCATGAGCCAATCTGTTATGCCCATTAAACAAGCACATAACATCCCAACGAAAGGATGCCACCATGAAAATCACCGACATTGAACTTACCTACTTGGATGTTCCCTTCACGCCACATACGAACGAACAGATGCAGTATTGGCTGCCGCATTGGCACATTGTCCAAATCTGCAAACTTACCCTCGATAACGGCGTGGTCGGATGGGGTGAGACCATTCCCAACTACACTTGGGCGAGGGTGCCCGATGACATCGGAGAACAGATTGTGGGACGCGAGGCTGGAGACCTACTGTGGGAGGACGGTTTGGGTGCCGGGGTGCAAATCGCGCTCTTCGACGCAGTGGGCAAATCGTTGAATACGCCTGCCTATCGGCTCCTAGGAACAAAAGTGCGAGAGTGGTGCCCGCTCTCTTGGTGGGCGATGGACATGCCTCCGAAAGATTGGGCGCGACAATGCGCGGATGCGGCGGAGCAGGGATATATGTCCTCCAAGCTCAAAGCACGGACTTGGTACGACCTACACGCAGCCATCGAAGCCATCATCAATGATGTGCCCTCGCAGTTCAAGCTGGATCTGGACTTCAACGCAACCTTGGCGAATGCAGCCAATGCCGTCGAATTTCTCAAGACCCTCGAACACTACGAGCAGGTCGCCATGATCGAAACCCCGATTCCACAGGGCGATGTCGCCGGAAACAAACAGATTCGCCAACGTATCAATCGACCTGTGGCAATGCACTACGGCTCCCCGCCCATCCTGACCACGCTCCACGAGGACGTTGCGGATGGCTTCGTTATTTGTGCTGGCGCGCACCGTCTGCTGAAACAGGCAACCGTTTGTGAAGAGGCGAACAAACCCTTCTGGTTGCAACTTGTCGGCACCGGCATCACCACAACATGGGCAGCCCACCTCGGTGGCGTATGTGCCCAAGCCAAGTGGCCCGCAATTACCTGCATGAACATCTGGGAGAGCCAACTCATCACAGAGCCCATTGAGTTGCGCGGTGGTTTCTACCGTATGCCGGAAAAGCCGGGTATCGGTGTGGAGGTTGATCAAGAAGCCATACAGAAATACAAGGTGGACTACTCCTTCGTGGACCCACCCCGTCACGTTTATCGCTATGCCCGCGCCAGTGGGGAGACCACCTACTACGGTTGCAGCAAGCAGGAGCTCCACGCGGTCTATCCAAACGATGCCATGCCCACTTGCGAAGTAGGCTCCTCTCTGGAAACCGTTCCCGACGACGGAAGTGCTGCGTTTAAGGAGCTCTATGACGCTGTGCAAGGTGGCAATACCGTGCGACGGTTAGAGCATTGACAGCCTCCCACACCCTAACCTCGTGGACAGAGCCATCAACGGGAGATAGCCCCGAACCACAGAAGGGCCTGTCACAACCTTTTAATTGGAAATGTGCAGGTTAAATCTATCGGTGAAAAATGAAATATCGAACGATGGGAAGCACAGGTTGGCAGATCAGCGAAGTCAGTCTCGGCGGAGCTTACCTGATGGGAAATGACCCCGAACATGCCCAAGAACGGACCAACGAAGTGGTGAGGCGCGCACTCGAATTTGGGATTAATTACATTGACACCGCCCCGCTTTACGGTAAAAGCGAGGAACTGTTGGGAGGTGCTCTGGAAGGTGTAGCGGATCACTTTTATGTCGCCACCAAAGTCGGTTATGATCCCCCAAACTTTGATTATCGCGGAGACAGGGTCCTTTGGAGTATTGAACGGAGTCTGCAGCGAATGCGCCTCCCCAAATTGGCAACGGCACAGATTCATGAAGTCAACATGGCGGGGTGGGAACGAATCACGGAACCGGGAGGAACACTTGAGGGCTTGAGGGAAGCACAGAAACGTGGGCTTTGTGAAAAAATTGGGATCACGGGCAGAGCCATCCCGCTCTTGGCAAAACTCGCGGACACCGGGGAATTTGACACGATGTTGGTATACCATGACTATCACCCCTGCTCACAAAGGGCAGCGAAAACGGTTATTCCATCGGCAGCTGCTCACAACATGGGAATTGTTGTCGCCACACCCTTGGCGGGTGGCTTGTTCGCCGACGCACCCCGGCGGCTGCAGGCGGTTGCGGGGATAGCCGATGAAGTGGAACAGAAGCGCGTCCAACGCATCCTCGAACGACTTCAGGACTTACCGGGAACACTCGCGCAGAATGCTTTCCAATATATCCTCACCGATCCGAGGGTAACGACAGTTTCCAGCGGTGCAGCCAATACCGCTGAACTAGCGGATGTCGCCCAAGCGTCGGAAATGGAGTCGCTGCCATCATCGTTACGTCAGGAGTTGGATCAGATTACATGATATTCACATTAATCGCTACCGCATCTGTTCAACACTTTTTTGGTCGTTCTATTAGGGTCATTCAGTTCTCCTGTAGGAAGGCTCTCTGAATCCGGGCACTCGGTGCATTGGTGCAGGAGTCGAGCAAGTCGCGGGACAAGCGGTTTTGGCAGGTAGCCCGTTAAATGACCCTACCGTTCTATAGGGGAAGTATGCTATAATTGTAGTAGGCATATTGTTTTGAATCCCTGGCCTTCCTGCCCCGTTCGCGGGGCCCTCGGCACGGGGTCAAGGTGGGGAAATTTATCAAGTGGGGACTTAGGGGACGAAAAGGATTGGAAGAGTGGGAGCCCGCGGCACCCCCCTGTATCCCCCCGCAAGCAGGGGGAGGCCGAAAAGGACTAGAAGAGTGGGAGCCCCCCCATTCTTCCAATCCCCCAATCTTTGATGAGGGGAGGAAGGCTCATCATGAGTGTCGAAAGAACGGCAGAGCAGAAAGTTCGTGCACAACCGACAGGGCTCATCAAGGATATTCCGCCATTGAAACATGGGGACCGGCTCACGCGGGACGAATTTGAGCGGTGCTATGAGGCAATGCCCCATCTAAAAAAAGCAGAACGAATTGAAGGAGTTGTGCACATGCCATCACCTGTGCGAATAGATCTTCATGGCAGGCCCCACGCTCAAATTATGGCATGGTTAGGAGCTTATTGGATAGCAACCCCTGGGGTCGATTTGGCAGATAACAGCACGGTCTATCTCGATGCCAACAACGATCTCCAACCCGATGCGCTGCTACGGCTGGAGCCTGCACAGGGAGGACGTTCCCGAATTATTGACAAAGGGTATGTAGAGGGCCCACCGGAATTAATCGTCGAAATTGCCGGCACCAGTGCAGACTACGATTTGCAGGACAAGTTTGAGATTTACCAGCGGTGTGGTGTGCAAGAATACATCGTGTGGCAGACGCAGGAGAAACGTCTCGACTGGTTTCAGGCCCGATTCCATCGGGATTCAAGGCAGCTTATCAATGGGGAATATGTGGCACTCATCCCCGATGCGGAGGGAGTTATTGAGAGTCGAGTCTTTCCCGGTTTGTGCCTAGCAGTGACAGCCCTGCTAGCAGGAGATTGGACGCAGGTCTCATCGGAATTACAGACAGGACTACAAACCGCCGCTCATGGGGCATTTGTCGAACGACTCGCGAAACCGTATCAGGATTTACCAGATTAAAGGATTAACCGTCTTTTATGCCAAACCACGACATCCGCATCCAGTTAGACCTCAAAATCCCCATGCGCGATGGCACCCGGCTCTACGGTGCCTTATACCGTCCCACAACGGGCGATCAGTTCCCGGTGCTGCTCATCCGATCCCCCTACAGCACCCAACACCCGCGCTATGTGGATTGGGCGGTGCGTTTCACACAAAGCGGTTACGCAGTGGTGATGCAGGACTCTCGTGGACGCTACGATTCGGAGGGGGTGTGGCACCCCTATATCGACGAAACCAACGACGGCTACGACACGCAACAGTGGTTGGGTGCCCAACCTTGGTGCGACGGAAATATTGGGACCTTCGGTATTTCTTATCCCGGATTTACGCAGATTTTGCCGGCAGCTCTTCGGAGCCCATACGTCAAGGCGCTCGTCCCGATCGCCAACCAAGAGGACAATTATGGGCACATGCGGTATAACGGGGTCCTGCAGCTCCAGAACGCCATGAATTTCATCTGGCTTGGCGACCGCACAAACCAGAACGCGCCGAGAGACCTAATCGATTGGGAGGAGGTCTATCGGAGATTGCCATTGATTTCCGCCCTCGACAGCATCGGCGATCGTCCGTTCTATAAAGAGGTGATTCGACACAACACCTTTGACGATTTCTGGAAATCTTACAGCATGAAATACAGGTATGCTGAAGTCGAAACCCCTGCATACTTTATCACTGGATGGTATGATAACCTCGTTCACGAAGGCTTCAAGTGTTTCACCGGTTGGACGACACAAGCCCGGATGCCGGAAGTGAGAGGGCAGACCAAACTGTTGGTGGGTCCGTGGACGCACTCCGGAATTGGCAGTGCTGAACCGTTTGGTGATATCGATTTTGGACCAAACGCTGTGGTGGATATCCCGGGGGCTCACCTGCGTTGGTATGATCAACGGCTCAAAGGGATTAATACCGGCATAGATGCCGAACCTCCCATCCGAATTTTCGTGATGGGAGAGAATGTTTGGCGTGACGAGCATGAGTGGCCCCTAGCGCGGACTCGATATACTAAGTTTTACCTTCACAGCGGGGGACGCGCCAACTCCCTCCACGGCGATGGTGAACTGACCGATCAACCGCCACAGGCTGAACCAACAGATTCTTTCACCTACGACCCTGAAAATCCGGTCCCGACCGTGGGCGGTCAGAGCATGTTTATTGATAACACGGGGCCACAGGATCGGCGCTCTGTGGAACGCCGAGACGATGTTTTGGTCTACTCCACGCCCCCGCTCACCGAGGATTTAGAGGTCACAGGACAGATTGAGTTGATGCTCCACGCCGCCTCCAGTGCCCCCGATACTGACTTCACCGCGACACTCGTTGATGTCCACCCGGGAGGGAAAGCGATTAATATCTGCGAAGGTATTGTGCGGGCACGATTCCGTGAGTCTTACGAAGAACCAACATTGATCGAACCCAATGCTATCTACGCCTACAAGATTGTGCTTTGGGAAACAAGTAACCTCTTCAAGGCGGGGCACCAAATTCGCGTTGAGGTCTCTAGCAGTAACTTCCCGCGCTTTGACCGGAACCAGAACACCGGTCACACACCGGGGGTGGATGCCGAAATGCAGACCGCGCACCAGACAATCTATCACAACGCCCAACATCCTTCTCACATCACATTACCGGTAATCCCAGGATAATGACGACCAATCAAAACACAATGCGAATCGGTGCAGATGTCGGTGGCACCTTCACCGATGTCGTCCTAATTGACGCTAGTGGAAACATCTGGGCTCATAAAGTCCCTTCCACACCGCCCGACTTTGAAAGGGCAGTGCTGAACGCAATTGAGCATCTACTCCGCACGACCGACGCACCCCCCCTGCGAAGAGGGTCGGGGTCAGGGACAACTGTCAGCGAAGTCGCACACGGCACCACGGTGGCAACCAATGCCGTTTTAGAGAGACGTGGCGCGAAAACCGCACTGATCACGACCAAAGGTTTCCGAGATGTGCTCGAACTGAGGCGCATTCGTGCACCCCAAATGTATGATTTGTTCTTTGAAAAGCCGCAGGCACTTGTCGAACGCTACTTGCGCTTTGAACTCACGGAACGGATTTCTGCGTCCGGCGAAGTTCTGACCCCACTATCGGAGTCCGAGCTATGGCATCTCAAGGAAGAGTTGGAGAAAGAATCGGTTGAATCGGTAGCGGTCTGCACCCTCCACGCCTACGCATTCCCTCAGCACGAAAACGTCGTCGGCGATTTCCTGAGAGCACAGCTGCCAGAAGTGCCGGTCTCCCTCTCATCTGAAGTCCTCCCCGAACGTAAAGAGTATGAACGCACCGCCACCACTGTCGTCAACGCCTACGTCCGTCCCGTTATGGAGCGTTACTTGAACGCCATGCGTAGCGGATTGCAGGCGATGGGGATTGAAGCACCGTTGTTGATGATGCAATCAGCGGGCGGGTTGACACCAGAAGCAGATGCCGCACGCCTGCCTGTCTTTGTCTTGGAATCAGGGCCCGCTGCCGGCGTGCTAGCAGCAGGATTTACGGCACAACGGCTAGGGACGGGCAACCTAATAACCCTCGACATGGGAGGCACCACCGCTAAAGCCTCCATGATCGAAGAGGGGGCTGTGGCTTACAGTCCAGAATACGAAGTGGGTGCTTCGATTTCGGCGGGGAATCGACTGGTCGGCGGAGGAGGTGAGCTCATTCGCGCCCCAAGTATCGACATCGCTGAAGTCGGATCCGGCGGCGGCAGCATCGCGTATTTGGATGGCGTAGGCGGTTTGCGCGTCGGGCCCCGCAGTGCAGGTGCTGTCCCGGGTCCGGCTTGCTATCAGCGTGGAGGGACCGAACCAACCGTTACCGATGCCAATGTCGTGTTGGGCTATATTCGGCCCGGTGAGTTGGCTGATGGAGAGGTGAGGATTGATATTGAAGCGGCACGGCGAGCGATAGATGACCGGATCGCTGCGCCTCTGGGAATGGATTTGCTTCAAGCGGCAGAGGGGATTCATCGGATTGCCAATGCCCGCACCATGCGGGCCCTACGCGCTGTTTCCACCGAGCGAGGACGTGATCCGCGGGAGTTTGTTCTGATGGCTTTTGGCGGCTCTGGTCCGATTCACGCAGCGGGGTTAGCGAAGGAACTTTTGATCCGTCAGGTTATCGTGCCGCCGCTGCCCGGTCTATTCAGCACCTTGGGCCTACTCTTTTCCGGTGTCGAGCATCACGATGTCCGCAGTTGTCTGCTCTCCGGCGAAACGCTCACTGCAAGGGCTTTGGAACAGATTAAAGTGGAGATGCAGCGCAATATGCTCGCTCAATTCGAGACTGAAGGCTACTCCGCCGACCAAGTGACACTGAGTTGTAGCGTTGACATCCGTTTTAAGGGACAAGCCTCGGAGATACGGATTGCAGTGGCAGATGAGACCTTCGCGGAAACGACAGTGCAGACACTTTACACAAGCTTCGAGATAGAACATGAACGGCTCTATGGACACCGATCTGATCCGGATAACCCGGTCGAAGTTGTGGCGGTCCGATTGATTGGGCAGGTTCCGACCTGTTGGAATGCTCGGAACGACACAGGCATACGCGGGCAACCAGGTGCCCTCAATTCCCGATTGCATCAGGATTCAAAGCAATCGGCGGAACGCCTCGGCGCGCGTGCCTTGAGTCGAGAGGCGTATTTCGGCGCATCATGGGGGACAATTGATACCCCCGTCATTTCGCGCACAATCTGGGAGCGGAAGGCACAACCGGCCCCTTGCTGATTGACGAATATGATTCAACCATCGTCGTTCCGCCTGACTATCGCGGATACTTGGATAGTGAAGGAAACATCCTTATGAGGCCCGTAGGGACGGCGTGACCCGCCCCTATCCGGAAACGTTGCATAGTGAGTTTAAAGGAATTTTTCGATAACTTTTGGTGCAAATTGGTTCATTAGTTCATTGGCCCGTTTTCTGGTGTTCACGTTTCAGACTTCACGTTTCACGTATGGAGGTATCTATGCAAACCAAAATTAGCCAAGTTGTTTTGAATACCTGGTCTCCCCGCAAGCGGGCCTGGTCTGTCCGTGCCGAGACCAGGCGGAACGGACACAGGCCTGCACACGGAACGGTGCGGAACGGACCCGATCTTATCGGGGCATCCCTCACCCTTGTGCAAGGAGATATTACGAAAGAACAGGTTGATGCAATTGTCAACGCTGCAAATGCACAACTTAGGGGGGGGGTGGTGTTGACGGCGCAATTCACCGCGCCGGGGGCCCGGCGATTATGGCGGAATGTAACGAAATTCGTGCCGAGCAGGGCGGTTGTCCGACGGGGAGTGCAGTGATCATCACAACGGGGGGCAATCTCCCCGCGAAGCATGTCATCCACACGGTGGGACCGATCTGGCGGGGCGGGAACGCCGGTGAACCCAACCTCCTCGCTAGCTGTTATCGGGAGAGTTTAAGCCTCGCACTGGAGCACGGTATCAAGACAATTGCCTTCCCATCAATTAGTACAGGTGTCTACGGTTACCCGATTGGCAAAGCAGCCCCCATCGCCCTCAATGCGGTGAAAGAATTTCTAGAAGGACATGATGGGATTGAAGAGGTGCGCTTCGTCCTCTTTGATGATGTCACCTACGCCGGTTATGTGAGGGCACTCTCATGACAGCGCAAGTTCCGTTCCGAGAATCCCGTCCTTGATCGGGACATGTTAGACTCATTCTATTTCACCGCAGAGACACAGAGAAAAGGGTGGAAGCGAGAAAAAGCGCGTGCCCCTCGTTGACTCACATACGCGCGCTCTCAATTTTCCATGCTTCCAATCTTCCCTCCATCCGCTCTCCGTCTCTGTAGTAGGTCCAACTTTCTATGTCAAATCAACAACTTCCTCTATTTCCAACCACTGTGGTGGGTAGTATGCCACGGTCCGATTTTGTCCGCGATTTACTTGCACTAGAAAACGAATCTCAACGCTCTGAAGCCGAGACGCAAAAAGAGATGGATGCCGCGGTGCGATACATCATTGCGGTGCAGGAAGCCGCTGGGATCGACATCATCTCCGATGGCGAGTGGCGGCGGCGTTCCTACATCGGCGTAATTGCGGACATCGCAAGCGGATTCGAGCTAAGTCTGCACGAAGGTATACACTGGACAACCGCTGTTGATAAGATACGCCTCAAACAACCGGGGGTTATCGCGGCGGAGGCGGCATTTCTGAAGCAGCACACCAATCGACTCACAAAGGTGTGCCTACCGTCCCCATATCTATTGGGACAGCGGATGTGGGATCCGGAAAAATCGCGGGACGCTTATCCAACACGCGAGGCGTTCATGTATGATCTCGTCGATATTTTACGGGCTGAGCTCATTGCCGTTAGGGATGCAGGGGCAGCTGTCGCTCAGTTTGATGACCCACATCTGTGTCTCTTTGTCGATGAATCTGTCAGGACGAGTTACGAAAATCCTGAACGTGAGATAGATTTGTGTGTCGATCTGCTCAATCAGATTATCGACGGTGTTGATGGGATTCAGATTGCCATCCACCTCTGCCGACGCAACAAAGGGCGTGACGGTTGGATTGGCGAAGGGGGATATGAGCCGATTCTACCCCACCTGCAACGGCTCAAAGTCGATCAGTACCTGATGGAGTTCACGATTCCGGTCGCCGGCGACCTTGCGGTGCTGAAGGAGATTCCTGTAGATAAGACCGTTGGTCTTGGCTGCGTCGATTGTCGGGGTGAACATATCGACACACCCGAAGAGATTGTTGCACGGGTTGAAAACGCACTTCGTCACCTACCCCCTGACCGCATCACCCTGAATCCAGACTGCGGATTTGCGCCCGGTAGTGCCGCAGAAATTCCGATTGACGAAGCATACCAGAAACTCAAAAACGAAGCGAAAGCAGCAGAGATTCTTCGAGAAAGGTACGGATAGCGAAAACTCGATTATGCAGAACTTACCAGAGCAACCGTTTACGCGGCGATCGCTCATCCTGCCGATCTATTTCCCTGCCTGTCTGCTTTCCGTCGGCGGCGGCATCCTCATCCCCATCTTCCCTGAATACGCAAAATCTTTTAATCCCTCTTATAGTCTGATGGGATTAGTCCTTGGTATGCAGGGGGTCGGTGTCCTGATTGCAGATGTGCCGGCCGGCATCTTGATTGAACGGACCGGCCGCAAGTCGTCAATGTTAATCGGAGCTACCGTGATGGGATTATCCACTCTCGGCGTTGGACTCGCCCACACTGTCTTTGAACTGATCATCTACCAACTGATCGCGGGGGTCGGCAGCGCCTTGTGGACCATTGCGCGATATACTTATTTGACGGATGCTGTCCCAATTCCTGAACGCGGCAGATCGCTTGCCCTATTTGGAGGAGTCAGCCGAATTGGCACCTTTTTAGGACCTGCCATCGGCGGCTTCATCGGTAAGCACTACGGTTTGAGTGCTCCATTCTTTGCCTGCACCGCGATTATGGGGATCAATTTCCTGTTCTGCCTTTTCTTCATCCACGAACCCAAACGGACTTCAGTCATAGGCTCCCATCGATTGCACCTAAAACAGTTCGTTGATATCCTGAAGGCACACGCTCGCGCACTACTCACGGCTGGATTGGGGCAGATTTGCGTCCAAACCCTCCGAGCGGGCAGACGGATTATCATTATTCTTTATGGACGCGATGTCATCGGGCTAGACCGTCAGACGGTGGGAGTGATTTTCAGTCTCTCCTCATTTATCGATATGGTGATGTTTCCGGTGGCAGGATTTATTATGGATCGGTTTGGCAGGAGATACGCTATCGTTCCCTGCTTCTTCATTTTCGCAACGGGCATGGCGATGGTGCCCCTGACAAGCAGCTACGTGACCCTATTGATTGCAGGCATTGTGATGGGGCTTGGTAACGGACTCGGTTCCGGCACAATGATGACGACGGGGGCTGACCTTGCCCCACGGGAGGGGACAGGAGAATTTCTTTCGGTCTGGCGGCTCATCGGTGATGTCGGTCACGCAACGGGGCCTTGGATTGTCGGTGAGATTGCAGATGTATCGGGATTGGGGCTTTCCGCTGTGGTTTTAGCAGGAGTCGGGTATATGGCGGTAGCGATTTTTCTTGGGTTGGTGCCGGAAACCTTAACGGGTGAGCGGGTCAGCGGGAAAAAACGCAAAGACGCGATGTTGCTTTGAATCCCAATCTTATCGGAGCTTTTTTAATTTCTGCCGTGCGCCGTAGTCACGTTGGTATTGGCGCGGATGCAGTCGGGCATAATCGAAGCGTCTGCCACCCGCAGCCCCTCGACACCGTTCAGATAACCGTTGATTCATTTCCGCAAAGCGATGATTCGTTTCCGCGCGTGAACCGATGCACCAAACTAACACCATCTGAAAAATGAAATGCAAGTTTTTATTTCTTAACGTTTCACGTTTGGGTTCATATCCCAAGGATTTGACGTGCGTCGCTAGGGGTAGCAACCTCGCCTTGTAGCTGCTCAACCAAATTCACCGCAACCTCAACCATCTGGGCGTTGCTTTCCAGCAGAACCCCCCTGCGGAGATAGATATTGTCTTCAAAACCGACGCGAATATGACCCCCTAGAATGATGCCCATCGTAATCATCGGCAACTGCGTTCGGCCAACACCCATAACAGACCAAGGGATACCGGGCGGCAATAAGTTCTTCATGAACAGTAAATTATCCGGTGTCGCTTCGATACCCCAACCGGCTCCCATACACAACTGGACAAACGGGGGCTCATCAAACAGTCCCTCGCCAATTAAGTGTATCGCCTGCCGCATGTGACCCGCGTCGAAGACTTCGATTTCAGGCTTGACCCCCTGCTCACGCATCCGTTCGGCTGCAGCTCGCCCCCACTCCGGAGGGTTGAGAAACATGCGATCCCCAAAGTTCATGGAGCCGACATCAAGGGAACAGATTTCAGGTTTTAGCGTAACAGGCTCAAGGCGTTCCTCAATGATGTTTTTTCCGGGTATATTCCCCCCGCTCGTTGTGAGATTGATCAGGATATCGCATGCTTGGCGAATCCGATCCACAACCTCTGCGAAGAGCTCAAGCCTTGAACATACGATCCCCGTTTCCGGGTCGCGCACATGGATGTGTGTAATCGCGGCACCAGCTCGACTGCACTCAATCGCGGCTTGTGCAATATCCTTGGGTGTATACGGTAGGGCAGGGTTCATTTCCTTGGTGGGTCCCGACCCCACCACCGCTACCGAGATAATTGTCTTTGCCATAACCGATTCCTCCAAACCACTGTGGGGATCTTGAGTTACGATTCCTCTAACAGTCTATCAATCTCCTCCTTGATGTATCCCTGAATCGTTTCATGGACAACCGTTGACAGCAAATCCGCCAGCGGTTCCCCTATATTCTCCCACGGAATTTCATGCTTTTGGGTTGAGGTCATTCTTTTCTCACCCCTCCGATTCCGCGAGCGATTCCCGTAAATGTTTGACTGCCAATCCAATGGCTTCGGCGTAACCGCACTGATTGCCCCGGTCCTCAAAAACAATCGACATATTCCCGTTGAAATTCACTTCGTTAAGGATAGCAACAATACGTCTATAATCGAGCCACTCCTCCCGGCCGCTATCGATCTTATAGATTTTCGCTCGCACGTATGAGGCGTAGGGCGCGGTCTGTTCCATGTATTTGTAAATATCCTCATTTGAATCGGGAGCCTCCGACCCATCCGTCCCCGGTGCACCCCGCCACCGGCCGGTATCCAAGATAAAGGTGAAGTTCTCACGGTCAACCTGCTTCAGGATGTGCAGGATATCATCGCCCGTCGGTTCCACAGCCGGCGGATGGTTGTGAAGCCCGATAAGGATACCTCTCTCCGCTGCGTAATCGGAGACTTCTTGGAAAGCGGCGATCATCGTTGACCACACCGCCGCGCGATTGTCCGTCCCTTCAGGCACCCCGCCACCGAATAGGCGAATCAGTGGTGCGCCTATGAACCCTGCAACATCCACGGCTCCCTTGACTTCATCGATCCGCCGCTGTAATTCTTCCGGTGGTAGTGACGCACCAACCACACCCCGATTCGGCAGTTGAGCAGTGCCGACAAATCCACTGCCGACTCCCACGAAACCTATCGGCAAGCCATACCTATGGCACAAAATTTTGATCCTGCGTAGATACGCTAATTCTAGAGAACGAAATCCTCTATCGAGTTGAAAATCAATGCTATCCAGCCTCAGCGTGTGAATTAAATGAATCATCGTCTCGATATCTATCCAACCGCCCGGGTTATCTCTGTCTTTCACCAAGCTATTACAACCGAGTTTAATCATGGGTTCTCCCTCATTATCAGAATCGCTATGTCACTGTGCCGATTGGGTTGCTTAATCATACATGAGCTGTCGAAAAAAAGTCAATAAAAATAAAGATAGAGTAACACGAGTTGCTACCTGCTCTTTATAAATTTCTATTCTTGACTTTGTTCTGCTTGTTCGACTACAATAACTAGGGTTTGGGTCTGATTTATCTAGCTGCTAATGTGAGAGGTTGCATGTCGAAAGCGAAATATAACCAACTTGTCAATGAAGGGTGCTGTATCTTTGAGAATATGCTCAGCGATGCGCTACTCAATCGACTTAGAGGTGTGACGGACCGACTCTGTGCAAACATGACAGAGGAACACAAAAGATATTACCGTTCCCAAGGGAGCGCGTTTAGAACTTATGAGGATCCGGTTTTCGCGGAACTGATTTCGTGGCAGGTGTCGCTTGACGCATTAAAATCAATGGGGTTCAAGGATCCAACTTTTACCAGTGGGTATATCCTCAGCAAGCCGCCGCACAGTCCGCCGCTGTTTTGGCACTACGACTGGTTCGGTTGGGCAGATCCAACCACCTATGCCCCACGACCGCAGCAGGTCTTTTTTATGTATTACCTGACTGACACCACGCCGCATAACGGTTGTCTCCGCGTGATCCCGGGGTCGCATTTTAAGCATAACCCCCTCCACGATTTAATCACGGAGCCACACGCCGGTGAGATTTCAGAGGCAAAGGACCTAAACCGCCCGGAATTTTCGACGCGCCCTGATGAAATTGATGTCCCGGTCAAAGCGGGTGACCTACTAATTGGTGATTCACGCCTGCTGCACGCATCACACGCAAACAACTCTGATGAACGCCGCACAGTTATTACACTCTGGTTTCAGCCCGATTTTTGCGAGTTGCCGGAGCGCGTCAAGGCACAGCTGGCTAGCAAGACACATCCCATCCCCGAAGACTGGTCCAAGGGCGCGCAGGAAATGGTTCGCCATCTGAATCCAAAATACGATGGCACCGCTGAACCGCATGGACGGATTTTGTATCGACGACAATCGGATTCGCAGAAAACGTAAACCCCGTTGTTGATTTTTCATAGAAGGAGTTATCCGATGACACCTGAGAAGATATTGTCCCACACACCTGAGGTGCTCACCCAAGAGCAGCGTCAATTTTATTTCGATAATGGATATCTGCTCGTTGAACGCATTGTATCGCAGGATTGGGTCGAACGTCTAATTGACGTTACAGATGAAATGGTGCAGCGCAGCCGATCCTTGAATAAGTCGGATATGGTGTTCGATCTGGAACCGGGCCACACAGCTGACAATCCCCGCCTACGCCGTCTGACCAGTCCCGTTGAACATCACCCAACCTATTGGGAGTTTGCTTCCCAGTCGGTTATCGCTGAGGTGGCAGCGGATCTGGTGGGACCGGACGTGAAATTCCATCACTCGAAATTGAATTTCAAATGGGCAGAAGGTGGCGAGGAGGTTAAGTGGCATCAAGACATCACCTATTGGCCCCATACCAACTATAGTCCACTCACAATCGGCGTTTATCTTCATGATGTCGGCGATGGTCAGGGACCCCTTGGTGCCATCCCCGGAAGTCACAAGGGCGAACTGTTCAATCAATACAACGCCAACGATCAATGGGTCGGCTGCCTTAGTGATGAAGATGCCAAACACGTTGACACGGAGAATGTCCATTATCTGAAGGGAGCCGCCGGATCTATTACGATTCATAACTGCCGCGTGATTCACGGTTCCAAGCCGAACCTGTCCGATCAAGGGCGGCCCCTGTTATTGAATGTCTATTCGTCAGCCGATGCGTTCACCTATACCGCCAATCCGTTACCCAGTCGATATGAGGGCACCATAGTAAGGGGTAAACCGGCGCGCTGGGCACACCATGATGACCGCCCATGCCTAGTGCCTCCAGACTGGTCGGGGGGGTATACATCGCTATACGCGTTGCAGCAGCAAGAACAGTGGGATGAAGACCAACTTGTAACAGTTGCGAAACAAACGGCGGAGATTCACGGAAAGAAATGAGGCTCATGTCAAAAGAAAGTATGAAATGCGAAGAGCATGAAACGTGAAAGTAGTGGGTTTATTGGTGCAGTCGGGCTAGGAAGCCCGACCCACGGGGCTCGTATTTAACGAGATGCCAGCCTGCGATGCCGATTCAACCGATTGATTAAGGATTGACAAAGAAGCTAGTTCTCATTAGAGTAGGACTTATGCAGTTACACGCTTAAAGCTTTGTAGTCGGGTGATAAATCGCCCGTCCGGACGCGCCACAAATTGCGCGACTATAAACCAAACTGCGTAACTCCTATAAAGATTGAAATTCATAAGGAGCCACAGACACCATGCCAGCAACAGAAGAAGTTCAAGCAATCGAAAAACTGATGGATGCCAAAGATCTCATTTCGGAGCAACTCAAAAAAGCGATTGTCGGTCAAGAGGCAGTAATCGATCAGATGCTGATGGCGTTCTTTGCAGGCGGCCATTGCTTGCTTGAAGGGGTGCCCGGCCTCGCCAAAACCTTGATGATTAAGACGCTCGCCCAAATCCTCAAGCTCCAGTTTAAGCGAATCCAATTTACGCCGGATCTGATGCCCGCCGATATTACTGGCACAGACGTTTTAGAAGAGGAACGCTCCACCGGTCATCGGGAGATCCGTTTCATCCAAGGCCCCATATTTGCCAACATTTTGCTTGCCGATGAAATCAACCGAACCCCACCCAAGACTCAAGCCGCATTACTCGAAGCGATGCAGGAGTATCATGTCACAGCGGGCGGCACCATGTATAATCTGGAACAACCGTTCTTCGTCCTTGCCACACAGAATCCGATTGAGCAGGAAGGAACATACCCACTCCCAGAGGCACAATTAGACCGTTTCATGTTTAAGCTTGTGATCGACTATCCGAGTGAGGAGGAGGAGGTCACAATCGTTTCTTCGACAACCAGCGTTGATGAGCCCGAACTGGAGCCCGTGCTTTCTGGCGAGGACATCATCACGCTGAATCAGATTGTCCGGCGGGTTTCAGCCGCTGATAACGTTGTGCAGTATGCGGTCAGGTTAGCAAGGGCGACCCGTCCCAGAAGCAAAGATGCCCCGGATTTTATTCAACAGTGGGTAAGGTGGGGTGCGGGGCCCCGGGCGGGGCAGTATCTCATCCTTGGCGCGAAAGCCCGCGGGATTCTACGGGGGCGTGTGAATGCCTCTATAGAAGATGTTAAGTCGGTGGCGCCCGCTGTTCTCCGACATCGTGTGCTCACCAATTTTCACGCGGAAGCTGAGGGTGTTGATTCTGATGCGGTAATCACCCGGTTGCTGGACACAGTCCAAGAACCAGCAATACAGATGTAACTGATTGGAGGAAACAGAATCCGTAATATTTCGTTAATTTTGGAGCAACATCAAAAAACTTAACAAAAAACGCAGAAAAGGGCTTGACATTCAATTATCAGTTTGGTATAATTCGCTGTCTGACGCTAACTTTGGATTTTCGCCTTAAATGAGGTGAAAAGGGGGAGGACTTTATAGTTCCAAAACACTTTGGCGTGTTTTTCACAGTTACTTTTACTTTGTTATAGAGTAGAACTTTGTGAGCCCCCATGGTGGGGCTTTATTTATGTCTGCACATTATGAGTCAGTTGAGGTGGATATGCCAACGATTAATCAGCTAGTCAGGAAATCTCGTAAAAGACCACGTAAGAAAAGTAAATCTCCGGTCCTGGAAAATTGTCCGCAACGGCGGGGCATCTGTTTACAAGTCAGGACCGTAACACCAACGAAGCCGAATTCGGCACTTCGCAAGGTCGCTCGCGTCCGTTTTACGAATGGTCAAGAAGCTACCTGTTATATCCCCGGTATCGATCATAATCTTCAGGAACACTCGGTGGTGCTCGTAAGGGGCGGAAGAGTTAAGGATTTGCCCAATGTCAGATACCATATCGTCCGAGGCACCCTGGACACAGCAGGTGTTGAGAATCGAAGGCAGGCCAGATCGAAATATGGCGCAAAGAGTGCCAGCTAGAGGAGGAAGGTATGCCACGCCGTGCAGAGGTTGTTAAACGGGACATACTCCCGGACCCAAAATATAACAGTAAATTGGTGGCGAAATTTATAAACTTCTTAATGGCTCGTGGAAAGAAGAGTGTTGCCCGGGCAATTCTATACAATAGTATAGACATCGTTGAAAAACGCACTAACCAAGATGGGCTTACCGTTTTCCACGAAGCAATTAACAACGTTAAGCCAGTTCTTGAAATTCGGTCTCGGCGGGTTGGAGGCGCGACCTACCAAGTGCCAGTTGATGTCAAAGCAGAGCGTCGCACCACATTGGCACTCCGTTGGATGATTCAATCGGCAAGAGATCGTGGAGAGAAAACGATGGCAGAGCGGTTGGCGGGAGAACTATTAGATGCCGCTAAGAATGACGGGGCTTCAATTCGCAAAAAGCTGGATCAACATCGGATGGCGGAGGCGAATCGAGCGTTTGCACACTATCGTTGGTAAGCTGAGCGCAGCGAAGCCCCAATCTATCGGGGCGGTAATTTTTGTATCGGATCGTGAGTGGTTTTAGAAAAAATGAGACTAACAAAACAAAATCAAATGATCTCTGAAAACCGGCGCTCCATGGAGCAACGCCGATTTCCATTGACCCATACACGCAACATCGGCATCATGGCACATATTGATGCGGGCAAGACAACTGTCACCGAACGGATGTTGTATTACACAGGCAAAGTGCATCGTATGGGGGAGGTCGACGATGGCACTACCACAATGGATTGGATGGCACAGGAACAGGAACGAGGTATTACGATTACCGCTGCCGCAACCACGTGCCAATGGAATGGACACGGTGTCAACATTATTGATACCCCCGGACATATCGACTTTACAGTTGAAGTGGAAAGATCGTTGCGGATTCTTGATGGGGCTGTTGCTGTTTTCTGTGCAGTTGGCGGCGTGGAGCCCCAGTCCGAAACGGTCTGGAGACAAGCGGATAAATATCAGGTGCCCCGTATCGCGCTCGTCAATAAAATGGATCGAACTGGCGCAGACTTTTTCCGAACGGTCGAAATGATGATTGAGCGGCTGGGTGCCTCAGCGATACCAATCCAACTGCCAATTGGCTCCTCCGAGCGATTTAGTGGCATTGTCGACCTGATTTCGATGAAAGGGCTGACATGGGACGAAGCCAGTTTCGGATCTATAATGTTCGATATAGATATTCCAGATGAAATGATGGGGAGTGTTCTAGAATATCGGGAACAGATGTTGGAAGCCATTGCCGAGTGCGACGATGACTTCTTGGTTAAATATATTGATGGGATTGAATTGTCCGAAGAGGAGATCAAAGCGGGTTTGAGGAGCGCAACGTTAAGCGGAAAAATTGTTCCCGTCTTGTGCGGCACTGCCCTCAAGAATAAAGGCATCCAACCGCTATTAGAGGCTGTCGTTGATTACCTGCCCTCCCCAATAGATGTGCCACCGGTAACCGGCTTGAATCCAGAGACTGAAGAGGAAAACACGCGCTTGGCGAACGACAATGCGCCTTTGTCTGCACTCGCTTTCAAAATTACGACCGATCCGCATGTTGGCAAGCTGACATTCCTCCGCGTTTACTCCGGTGTCTTAGCTAGAGGAATGACGGTATACAATAGCACAGATCGGAAATTTGAAAGGATTGGGCGACTGATGCAGCTACACGCAAACAAGCGTGAGGAACGTCAAGCCGTTTATGCGGGTGATATCGCCGCTGTCATTGGCTTCAAATCCGTGATGACCGGCGACACTGTTTGTGACCCCAATGCCCCCACTGTTCTGGAATCGATGGCATTCCCATCTCCAGTAATGTCCATTGCTATCGAGCCGCAAACAAAGTCGGACATTGAAAAGATGAACGTGGCACTATCAAAGTTGGCTGAAGAAGATCCAACGTTTAAGGTTCATCAGGAGCAAGAAACTGGACAAACCCTCCTGTCCGGTATGGGAGAGTTGCATTTAGAGATTATCGTGGATCGCTTGGTTCGGGAATTTAAGGTTTCAGCAGAGATTGGCCAACCTCAAGTTGCTTATCGTGAGACGGTCCGGCTCTCTGCAAAAGCGAACGAGCGTTTTGTTCGGCAATCCGGGGGGCGCGGTCAATTCGGACATGTGGTTATTGAACTTTACCCATTAGAACAAGGAGCCGGTTTTGAATTCGTCAATGAAATCAAGGGCGGGGCCATTCCCCAAGAATATATCCCTGCTGTCCGTAAGGGGCTTGAAGAGGGGATGACCGCCGGGATTTTAGGAGGCTACCCTATTGTTGATGTAGGGGTGCGATTGTATGATGGTTCTTACCATACCGTTGATTCTTCAGAGATCGCATTTTCAAACGCTGCTCGGATTGCCTTCAAAGACGCAGTGAAACGAGCAGACCCGATGCTGCTCGAACCAATCATGGAGATTGAAGTTATTGCTCCAGATGCCTATTTAGGAAAGGTAATGGGGGATTTAAATGCGCGGCGTGCACAAATTCTCCAGACAGATATGCACCCCAAGTCCGGAATACAGGTCATTAAAGCCTATGTTCCGCTTGCTGAAATGTTCGGTTATGTTAAAACGCTCCGCTCTCTGACGCAAGGACGGGCGACTTACTCAATGGAGTTTGCACATTATAATTGCGTTCCCCAGAGCATTGCTCAGGAAATTATCTCGTCAAAAGGATTTTCTGTTTAACCGTTCCCACTGTTGATATCGCTTATTACCAACGTTCAACAGTGAGGCGCGACCGTGTCTGATGAATTGAGCATGGAGCTGTCGCGCGAGGGGGTATTAGGGGTTAGGTGAATAGACACTGCTTCAGCCTTGGGAGTATGTCAAATTTAAGCTATTAGAATGTGAGGAGATTTATACATGGCAAAGCAAAAATTTGAAAGGACTAAGCCGCACGTCAATATCGGTACAATTGGACACGTTGATCACGGTAAAACGACATTAACGGCTGCAATTACCATGGTGTTGTCAAATCTATCGGGGGGCCAGTATGTAAAAACTTACGACGAGATTGATGCAGCGCCCGAAGAAAAGGAGCGCGGGATTACTATTAACACCGCGCATGTTGAGTATGAGACGGAGAATCGACACTACGCTCACGTAGACTGCCCTGGGCACGCTGACTATATCAAAAACATGATTACCGGTGCGGCGCAGATGGATGGCGCAATCCTTGTTGTCTCCGCTGCTGATGGGCCCATGCCCCAAACCCGTGAGCATGTCCTTTTGGCACGACAGGTGAACGTGCCGAGTCTCGTTGTCTACCTGAATAAGGCGGACATGGTTGACGATGAAGAGCTCCTAGAATTGGTAGAACTCGAAGTCCGAGAACTGCTCACTGAATATGAGTTCCCCGGTGATGACATCCCAGTTATTACTGGGTCCGCCCTCCAAGCTATGGAAAGCGACGGGGATCCGAATGCCGAGGAATGTCAGTCAATTTTAGAGCTCATGCAGGCGTGTGACGAGTGGATTCCCGAACCGGTCCGAGACGTTGATAGGCCCTACCTAATGCCTGTGGAAGATATCTTTTCAATCACGGGGCGGGGGACGGTTGTGACGGGTCGTATCGAACGCGGTATTGTCCATGTTGGCGACACCGTCGAGATTGTTGGGCTCTCGCCGACTCGCAGCACAGTTGCGACCGGTGTCGAGATGTTCCATAAGCAGCTTGACGAAGGCCTCGCGGGCGATAATGCTGGTGTTCTACTCCGTGGTATTGAACGTGAGGATGTTGAGCGCGGGCAAGTGCTCGCCGCGCCGGGGAGTATTACCCCGCACACAAAGTTTGGGGCTGAAATCTATATCCTGAACAAAGATGAAGGGGGACGCTGGACACCATTTTTCAGTGGCTATCGTCCACAGTTCTACTTCCGCACAACAGATGTGACAGGCGTGATGAATCTTCCTGATGGTGTTGAAATGGTCATGCCCGGAGATAATATCCGTATTACTGTTGAGCTCACTAAACCCATTGCTTTGGAAGAGGAACTGAGGTTTGCCATTCGTGAAGGTGGACACACCGTCGGTGCCGGCGTTGTTTCAGAGGTGATTGAGTAATAACCAATGGTGCTAGTTTGCAACTGTTGATAACATGAAAACAATTTGTTTATTGGTTCATTAATGAGCCAATGAACGCTTGAACGGTTGGAGTATTGATGGATAATCAGCGGATAAGGATTCGTTTGAAGTCATTTGATTACCGTTTGTTAGATCATTCTGCAGCTCAAATCGCAGAAACTGCTAAGCGGACCGGCGCATTAGTCTCGGGTCCGATTCCGCTGCCGATCAAGCAGCATATTTATACTGTGCAGCGATCGACATTCAAAGATAAAAAATCCCGTGAGCAGTTTGCAATGCGAATTCACAAACGGTTATTGGATATTTTACAGACGACCCCCAAGACAGTCAATGCGCTAATGCGCTTAGATTTGCCAGCCGGCGTTGATGTAAAAATTACGCTTCTATAGATACACGTCGTTTAACCTGAATATCCCCGTTGCGGAGAGGCAAGATGAGTAGTGGAATATTAGGAAAGAAGATTGGCATGACACAAATCTTTGACGAATCCGGGGCTGCGATTCCAGTCACGGTCGTCGAAGCGGGGCCCTGCCCGATCATACAGATTAAAACGCAAGACCGTGAGGGCTACAATGCCATCCAATTAGGCTTCGGCTCCCGCCGCCAAAACAAGGTCAATCGCCCTGAGAGTGGACATTTCCAAAAAGCAAATGTCAACAAACCACCTCGCTTTTTGCGAGAGATGCGTGTTGATAGTATAGAAGATTTGGACGTGGGCTCAAGCATTGACGTGGGTATTTTCTCCCCCGGAGATCTCATTGATGTAACGGGGACATCGAAAGGACGTGGCTTCACGGGTGTGGTGAAGCGGTGGGGGTTTTCTGGTATGAAGCAAACCCACGGTAGTGAGAAAAACCATCGACGAGCGGGCTCCATTGGTCATAGTGCCTGGCCCTCGCGTGTTTTCAAGGGCAAAAAGATGCCCGGGCGATATGGAGGGAAGCAGGTAACTACCCAGAATCTGCAAGTCATCCAAGCAGATGCTGAAAGGAATCTATTACTCGTTAAAGGTGCTGTTCCTGGTCCACCCAATGGGCTACTTATTATCAAGAAAGCAGTAAAGGGTGAATAATAAATACACCCCTTTTGAGGATTATCGCGCATGGCAGCTTTAGATGTATACCATCGTTCTGGAGATACGCTGAGACAAAGAGAATTATCTGACGCGTTCGTGAATGCAGCTATTAATGAGGCAGTTATACATCAGTGCGTTGTTGCCCACCTCGCGAACCAGCGTCAAGGAACGGCTTCCACCAAAACACGGTCAGAAGTCCGAGGGAGTGGCAAAAAGCTATATCGCCAGAAAGGAACTGGACGCGCCCGAGCCGGGGATGGCCGATCTCCAATACGGGTGCATGGCGGCGTTGCATTCGGTCCAAAGCCGCGCAGCTATCGCCAACGCACCCCGAAGAAGGTGCGTCACCTTGGGTTACATTCCGCCTTAGCAGGCAAATTTCAAAGTGACGGTTGTATTCTGATTGAGGACTTTACGCTAGATTCCCCGAAAACAAAGGATATGGTTCAAGTTTTGGAGAATTTAGGGCTTGCGGATAAAGTTCTCTTTGTCCTGGGTCAGCCTGAATCGAACATCCATCTATCTGTGCGGAATATCCCCAACGTCAATAGCTGTGTTTGGAATACCCTTAACGTTTACGACGTGCTTTGGCATGATAAGATTGTCTTCACCGAAAGTGCAGCGGAAAAGCTAGAAGCAAAATTCGTTTAGGCCCTAGATGATTCATCAGTCGAGGAAACATAGATGAAAGACCCATATCGGATTATCAAGCAACCGTTAATCACAGAAAAGAGCACAATCCTCAGAGAATCGAACAAATACGCCTTTGTTGTTGATGTAAAAGCCAATAAAGCAGACATCCGTAAAGCCGCTGAAGAGCTATTCGATCTCAAGGATAAGATTTTGAAGATTAATACCATACAGGTTCGCGGGAAGACCAAGGGACAATTTTGGCGGTATCGACAGGGGCGACGACCCCACTGGAAAAAGGTTATCATTACTGTTACTGAAGGAACGACCATCGAGGCTTTTGAAAGTATCTAAAAGTATCTAGTGGTATCCGTTTGAAGGTTTACTAGGAGGGATTTAGCGTGGCAGTTAAAACATATTCACCCGTCACACCCAGTCGCCGATTTATAACAGGGGATGCTTTTGAAGAGTTGACTCGGCAAACATCCGAGAAATCGCTAACTAAGGGATTAAAGAAACAGGGAGGGCGGAATGCGCTGGGACGTATGACTGTCCGCAGGCGTGGCGGCGGCCATAAACGACGGTATCGAGCGATTGAATTTAAGCGTGATAAATTTGGTATCCCTGCCAAGGTCGCCTCCATCGAGTATGACCCTAGTAGATCTGCCCGTATTGCCCTCCTTCATTACGCCGATGGGGAAAAACGTTATATCATTGCGCCTCTGGGAGTGCAAGTTGGTGATGTATTAAACGCTGGCCCTGAGGCACCTATCAAAGTTGGCAATGCTTTGCCGCTTGAAAAGATTCCTCTCGGCACCTCGATACATAACATAGAGATGCAGCCGGGTAAAGGGGGCCAACTGGTCAGAAGCGCTGGGGCTGTGGCACAATTAGTAGACCGCGAAGGAAAGTCTGCGCGGATTCAAATGCCTTCTGGCGAGGTGCGTTTACTTCCGGTGGAATGTATGGCGACGATTGGACAGGTGGGTAATGTTGACCATGCGAACCTATCCATTGGGAAAGCAGGGCGGAACCGATGGAAAGGCCATCGGCCCAAAGTGCGCGGTGTGGCAATGAATCCACATGATCACCCGCATGGAGGGGGCGAAGGGAAAAGTGCTGGCGGGAGACATCCCGTAACTCCTTGGGGAGTCCCAACGAAAGGATATAAAACCCGAAATCCTAAAAAACGATCGGGTCGATATATTGTCAGTCGTCGGAAATAATCTATCTCAACTGACATAAAGTTTTTGTGTTTTTTATACCATCTTCAGGAGGTACATCATGCCCCGCTCTGTGAAAAAAGGGCCTTACATAGACCCAAAACTTCTCAAAAAAATCGAAGTGATGAATCGGGCTGGGACGAAACGTGTGATTCGCACATGGTCACGCAGATCTATGGTGACACCAGACCTCATTGGTCATACCCTCGCCATTCATAATGGCAAGAAATTTTTTCCTGTTTATATTACAGAAAACATGGTGGGACATAAACTCGGTGAATTTTCTCCCACTCGCACATTCAGATCGCATGCGAGTGGTGGAAGATAAAGTGTACTCAGTTGCTAAAATAAGCTCGATTCTTGTATAACCCATTTTGAGCAATCGAGATTACAAGCGAAAGTGAGTAGTAGAAGTGAGTATAAATGCTCAAGCTAATTTAGGAGATTTTTAACATGGAGGCTCGAGCAAGTATCCGAAACGTGCCGATTGCGCCGCGCAAAGCGCGGCTGGTTGCTGATTTGGTGAAAGATCAGTATGTCGAAGTAGCAATCAACCAACTAACATTTACACATAAAGCAGCCTCTCCAGTAATTCGCAAACTGATTCAATCGGCTACGGCGAATGCACGACATAACGCACAACAGCAGGGTGCCACTATTGATGAAAGCAATCTAGTTGTCAAACAGATTGTCGTCAACGATGGCATTACTCGAAGATGGTTTCGCCCACGGGCACGAGGTATGGCAAACAGGATTTTACATCGCAGGTGTCATATTACAGTCGTGTTAGATGAGGAAGGAAACGAAGATGGATATTGAAAATCCTACCCGTCTTCTGAACAGACTGATATATGTTCCTTTACCTCCCTCGCTCGGCAACCGTTGCCCGACTAAATTTTGATGAGGAGGTCTAAGTGGGACAGAAAACGCATCCGCGTGGACTACGCCTAGGAATCATTGAAGATTGGGACTCAAAATGGTACAACGAAAAAGAGTATGCCCAATGGCTTCATGAGGATTTGAAAATCCAGTCCTTCATTAAAGAAAGATTGTCGCGTGCCGGTATTTCCCGTATCAGAATCGAACGGGTTGGGGATCGGTGTAATATTCATATACACACGGCACGTCCCGGTATTGTCATTGGACGGCGTGGCGTTGAAGCGGAAAAGTTACAAGCGGATTTAGAGCGTATCTTGCAGACCGATTCAGGTTCAAGTGCTGAAAGGACGGTTCGGATTAATGTAGCTGAAATCAAACGTCCTGAACTAGATGCTCAGCTTGTCGCTGAAGCGGTTGCACTGCAAATTGTACGTCGATCCAATTTTAGGCAGGCGATGAAGAAAAGTATTCTGGCTTCAATGAAAGCCGGTGCCCAGGGAGTTAAAATCAGTATCGGTGGTCGGCTTGGGGGCACCGAAATGGCACGCTCCGAATCGAATATTGAAGGTAGGGTGCCGCTGCATACCCTCAGAGCAAATATCGATTATGGCTTCTCTGAAGCCGATACCACCTACGGTAAGATTGGCGTTAAGACATGGATTTTTAAGGGAGAGATTATTGGCAGACCTGAACTTCCAGAAATTGCTTCCCCTTCTAGCCGTGCTACGCAGATGCCAACTGAGTCCTCTCAAGGACGTTCGTCACGTTTTTCGTCCGCTAGACGTTCAGACGGCCGAGAGGACGAACGTTCAGCGGCCCGCTCTGATAGCAGACCCAGACGCAGAAGGGATCAGGAGAGACGACGCGGATCGCGCAGAAGCAACCGTAAGCGGACAGAATCGTAGACTCTTGTTCATGAGCATGAATCAGAAGGAGTATACAAAATGTTGATGCCCAAACGGGTCATGCACCGTAAAGTGCAGCGCGGTAAGCGCCGTGGCAAACCTTACCGAGGTTCACGAATAGATTTTGGCGAGTATGGTTTGAAAGCAATGGAGCCGGGTTGGATTACGAGCCGCCAAATTGAATCCGCGCGGATTGCAATCACACGCCACGTGCGCCGCGGCGGTAAGGTTTGGATTAAAATCTTTCCGCATAAGCCCGTAACAAAGAAACCTGCTGAAACCAGAATGGGGAGCGGCAAGGGTGCCCCAGAGTTTTGGGTTGCGGTTGTTAAACCGGGACGCATTTTATATGAGTTGAGTGGTGTTCCAGAAGCAGAAGCAAAGGAAGCCATGGCCAGAGCAGCCCATAAATTGCCAATTCAAACAAAGTTTGTCAGTCGAACAGGAGAATAATCAAGCAATGACTGCTGATGAATTGCGGAGTAAGCCATCTGAGGAGTTAGAAAACGAACTTCGAGATTTTAAGGACACTGCGTTTAACGTCAAATTCCGAAGAATACTGGGGCAACTTGAAGATACATCGCAATTAAAAAAAGGCCAGAAGGATATCGCCCGTATTCATACAATTCTTCGTCTACGTGAACTCGGGATCGAAGAATCACCATAACTTTAGTTACGAGAGGAAAAACGAGGAAAAGCGTGGATAAGCATAGGCGAGGGAATCGTAAGCTCAGAACGGGGACTGTAACAAGTGATCAGATGGATAAGACGGTTGCTGTTGAAATTGTTCGTGCTTATCAGCATCCCCTTTATAAGAAAATTGTGAGAAGGACCACGAAGCTTCTAGCGCACGACGAACAGAATATGTGTCGTGTTGGCGATCTGGTCCAAGTCGCTGAAGTTCGACCAATCAGTCGTCGCAAACGTTGGAAAGTGCATCAGGTTGTTTCTAAGAGAGAACCAATTAATGCGTGAAGTGGAGGACGGGGTTAAACCAAGGAAGGTAATAGCAATGGTTCAAGCATACACTATGTTGAATTGTGCGGATAATACAGGAGCAAAGCAGCTTATGTGTATCCGCGTGCTCGGCGGTAGTCGAAGGCGTTATGCACGAGTCGGCGATGTAATTGTGGCAAGTGTGAAAGAAGCCAATCCCAATAGCCAAGTTAAAAAGGGAGATGTCGTTCGAGCGGTCGTGGTTCGTGCCACCAAGGAACATCGCAGACTTGACGGTTCTTATATCAAATTCGACAAGAATGCTGCCGTTCTAATTGATGCTCAGGACCAACCTCGTGGAACACGCATTTTTGGGCCCGTTGCTCGTGAACTCAGAGAGAAAGCATTTGCACGAATTGTCTCTTTAGCCCCAGAGGTCATTTAGATTCTCCCAGGAGGTAGCACCGTTGCAGATCAGATTTCACATAAAGAAGAACGACCATGTGTTAGTATTGAGCGGGAAGGATAGAGACAAAACAGGTGTTATTCTAGAGGTTCTTCCGCATAAACGTCGTGCCATTGTTGAAGGCATTCACATGATTAAAAGGCATACGCGTCCGAGCCCTCAAGCCCCGCAGGGGGGTATTGTCGAAAGAGAAGGGACAATTAACATTGCTAACTTAAAGCTGATTTGTCCAAAATGTGACAAACCCACTCGAACAAGGCGGCGCACTCTTGAGAAGGACATTGGAGGGCGGATGAAAAGATACCGTGTGCGCGTATGCAAGAAATGTGGTGAGGATGCCGAACGCAACTAGTTGGCACGATCCCTGTCTCAACGGAGTGCCGTAATCTATAAGGCAAAGATTAATGAGTGCATTTAGAGTTTTTTATCAAGAAGAAATCTTCCCCGCGTTGCAACACCGCTTCAACTATCCAAATGTTATGCAGGTGCCAAAACTGGACAAGATAACCCTAAATATAGGTGTTGGTGCCGCTATACAAGATTCAAAACTTTTGGATAATGCTGTCGAAGAGCTGACACAGATAGGGGGCCAGCGCGCAGTTATTACCCGCGCTAAGAAATCTGTAGCAGCCTTCAAGGTCCGCACAGGTATGGCTATCGGCTGTAAAGCAACCCTGCGGCGGGATGGGATGTATGAATTTTTTAATAAACTTGTCAACGTTGTCCTTCCCCAGATTCGTGATTTTCGCGGTCTCTCCCCGGATTCCTTCGATGGACGGGGTAACTACTCCTTGGGTCTCCAAGAACAGGTCATTTTTCCAGAGATTGATTACGACACCATAAGCGAAGTGCGCGGATTAAATATCACCATTGGAACAACAGCCCCAACTGATGAAGAAGGACACGAGTTATTACACCTGATGGGAATGCCGTTCAGAGAATCGTAATTAGAGAATCGCAGCCTATGTGCACTGCCCTTTGATAGCAGTGAAGGAAAGGAGCCTTTATTTGGCAACAAAAGCTCTCATTGCCAAACAGAAAAGAACCCCGAAGTTTCGGACTCGAAAATATAATCGTTGTCGTAACTGTGGGCGCGCCCGCGGTTATCTGCGAAAGTTTGATCTTTGCCGAATCTGCTTTCGCCTCTTTGCAAGATCGGGTAAAATTCCGGGAGTCACAAAGGCAAGTTGGTAGTGCTCGATTTGTCGGCACTAGTAAAGGAGGAAACTTATGTCAATGACAGATCCGGTTGCGGATATGCTGACCCGTGTTCGCAACGCGAATATGGTTGGACATGAGCGCGTTGAAATACCCGCATCAAAACTCAAAATGGAGATTACCCGCACCCTACATGAGGAAGGGTATATCCGCAACTATCGTTGGATTGATGACAATAAACAAGGTATCTTGCGCATTTATTTGAAGTATGGCGAAGGCAAAGAAAAGGTTATTACGGGACTCAAGAGGATTAGTAAACCGGGACGGCGCGTGTATGTGAAAGCAGACCAGCTGCCCAATGTGTATGGAAATTTAGGAATTTCTATATTATCGACCTCCCAAGGTATTAAAACCGCCTCCGAATGCAGGAAATCTGGTATTGGTGGTGAGGTCCTCTGTTATATCTGGTAATTTTCAGTTTGAATTCGGAGATGAGCACAATGTCACGAATAGGACAAATGCCGATTCGGATGGATTCAAAAGTTAAGATAGTTTTGGACCAAAAAGACATCACTGTTGAAGGGCCCCAAGGCCGTCTCAACTGGACAATCCCCGAAGGCATAACGGTCAACTTAACGGACGGATTGATCGCGATTGAGAGATTGACGAATCAGAAGTCACACAGAGCGTTGCACGGACTAACCCGAAGCCTCATTGCCAATATGATAATGGGTGTGACCGAAGGTTTTGAAAAAAAACTCATCCTCGTTGGTGTCGGCTATCGTGCGGAAATAGACCGCCAGAAACGCCTGGTCTTAAACGTCGGATATTCTCATCCTGTCACGTATGTGCCGCCTGAAGGTATCACCCTGAGTGTTGGAGATTCCGAGACGATAGGAGGGCAGCCGCACACACCAATAACGGTGAGCGGTATTGACAAGGCACTTGTCGGCCAGGTTACTGCTTTAATCCGTCAGATCAAGAAACCCGAAGTCTACGAACCTTCCAAAGGCCTCCGTTACGAAGGTGAGCGCGTCCGTATGAAGGAAGGTAAAACTGGAGTGTAGGGCAGCGATTTAATGGGCATATTTTTGTAGACTAAAGGATTTACAAGTCGGTCAGCCAAAATTATCGTAGCCGGATTTGTCGATCCTTTTTTATCGTAATCTTCCGATCTAAGCCCCACCCTTCCTTTAGGGTGTGGGAGTATGTCAATACTATTGGAGGGAGAATCGTTGGATCGGTCAAAGGAAAAATATATTGCGAGGCATAAGCGACAGAAGCGAGTGCGAAAAAAAATAATCGGCACTAGGCAAAGACCGAGGCTTTCGGTTTTTAGAAGTTTGAAGCACATTTACGCGCAAATTATTGATGATGAAGCCCGCAACACGCTTATTGCAGCATCAACGCTATCGCCAGAGTTGAAAGATAGCCTGTCAACACAAGGGAATGTCAGTGCAGCTCAGCAAGTGGGCACATTAATCGCTCGCCGGGCAAAGGCGCAGCAAATTGAATCGGTCGTCTTTGACCGTGGTGGAAACCTCTATCATGGAAGGATTAAAGCCCTTGCAGAGGCTGCCAGAGAAGAAGGCCTCCGATTCTGAAAATTGTAAAAGCGTATACCCTAAGCGTGTTCGGAAGAGGAATTTACATTTGATAATGAAGGAGAATCACTTTTGAGGGAAAGAATAAACCCGGATGAATTTGAATTTGAGGAACGCCCAATTGATATTAACCGTGTCATGCGTGTTCGTAAAGGCGGACGCACCCCCAGCTTTAATGCGCTTTCCGTCGTTGGAGACCAATCAGGGGTGGTCGGACTTGGCTTCGGGAGTGCAAATGAAATCCCATCAGCGATAGGTAAAAGTATTGCTGATGCGAGAAAAAATCTGATTCGTGTGCCTTTATCAGGAAATACGATTCCTCATGAGATTATCGGGAAATATGGGGGGGCAAAGGTTCTACTCAAGCCAGCTAGCCCCGGCACAGGGATTATTGCCGGCCCTGGAACGAGAGTCATTTTGGAATTTGCCGGGGTGCGAGATGTATTGACCAAACGGCTCGGCTCTCGAAACGTAAAAAATACCGCAGAAGCCACCATGCAAGCACTCAGAGAGCTAAAGGACATCAACGACGTGGCTCGGCTTCGCGGAAAAACCGTTGAGGAGCTACTCAACTAACGTTCTTCTCTCAGCATCCCGATTGGGTGTGTTCCTAAATTCGTTCGGAACGTTCATCCCCGACGAAAAACGAGGTCTTTTCAGCGTAATGACCAATCCATAAAATGGAGTAAATGCTCATGAAACTAAACGAACTCAAGCCTGCAAAAAACTCAACGCGCATTCGGAAACGAGTTGGACGGGGCGAAAGCTCAGGTTGGGGTAAAACCTGTGGCCGCGGTCACAAGGGGCAGAAATCCCGATCTGGCGCGTCCATTCCTGCTTGGTTTGAAGGGGGCCAGATGCCATTAGTGAGACGCTTGCCCAAGCGCGGTCCAAGGAGGATTGCACATAAACGGATTGAGTATGAGGTTGTAAATATCCAGACACTCAATCATTTTGACACTGGGACAACGATTACCCCTGAGATTTTGCTGGAAGCTGGAATTACAAAAAAGAAAAATGGGAAGATTAAAATTCTTGGAGAGGGTAATCTCGAAAAGCAATTAACGGTCCAGGGACACCGATTCTCAAAGTCTGCCGTTGAAAAGATAGAATCAACCGGCGGTAGTATTGAGGTGATTTAAGTGATTAAGGCATTCCAAAACGCTTTCAAAATTCCAGAACTGCGTCAACGGATTATCTTTACGGCACTGCTGTTAATTGTTTATCGCTTAGGGGCGCATATCACCCTCCCCGGCATCAACGATATCGAATTAGAGAAGTTTTTTGAGGGGTTAAGAGGTCGGACCGGTGGAAGTGTGCTTGACTTCGTGGACCTCTTCTCAGGCGGTGCATTCAAGCAGATGACAATCTTCGCACTCGGCATCCAACCCTATATCAGTGCGTCGATCGTCATGCAGCTCCTGACCGTCGTTATCCCCTACCTTGAAAAGTTGTCCAAAGAACCGGACGGACGGAAAAAGATTACCCAATATACACGCTATGCCACTGTTATTCTGAGTGCCATCCAAGGCATCATGATTAGCCTTCTGTTGCAAAGACCCGGAAGCATCATTAGAAGCGAAAACATTGAAATCGTGACGAATCCAGGTATCTGGTGGACTTTGCTAACGATGATTACCCTGATGGCTGGAACATCTTTCGTCATGTGGCTCGGCGAACAAATCACAGAACGAGGGATTGGGCAAGGCATTTCCCTAATTATTACGGTTGGCATCCTCTCAGGTATGCCGGGGGGAATCCAAACAATATTCAACCAACTACTGAATCGTCAAATTGACCTTCCGAAACTGTTCATCTTCCTCGCCTTGGGGGTTGTGGCGATTATGGGAACCATATACATTACCTTTTGTGTTCGCAAAATTCCTGTCCAATATGCACGGCGAGTTGTAGGGCGTAAGGTGATGGGTGGACAAGCCACACATATCCCGCTGCGTGTCAATGCAGCCGGTATGATTCCGATTATCTTTGCCGTTACCCTGATGCAGTTCCCTTCAACGGTTTTAGGGCTTTTACAAAGTCAATTTCCCTCATGGGCATGGATTGGGGGGCTCATAGCCGTTTTCAGCGCAAGCAGTCCCCTATATTGGCTGATTTACGCCCTTCTCATTATCGGCTTCACATACTTCTACACGGCCGTTCAGATTAATCCGGTGCAAATGGCGGCTGACTTGAGGAAGTATGGTGGATTTATTCCGGGCATTCGTCCGGGTAAGAAGACCGCAGACTATATTAATGATACCCTAACCAAAATTACGTTACCCGGTGCGGTATTTCTAGCTGCAATCGCGGTTTTCCCTTTACTCCTGCAAGGGTGGCTAGGCACTGGAGCATTAATCAGCGGTGCATCAGTCTTAATTGTTGTGGGAGTGGTATTAGATACGGTGTCACAAATTGAGTCCTATTTGACGATGCGACACTACGAAGGGTTCCTGAAGGACAGACGGGTGAGAGGACGTCGCTCAAGGTAAACTGAATAGGATTCATTCCCCAGTGAAGGAAATAATTCCTAAGCAGTGAATATCCAAATAAACAGGGATAACGCTCGACAAATCCCACAAGATATGTTACAATCACGGCATGAAAACCTATATGAATCCCAAAGCCGCCGCGAAGGTGCTTGGCTGCCATGTTGAATCCCTTCGCAGACTTGCCAATGCGGGCAAGATTGGACATATCAAAACCCCGGGGGGGCAACGGCGTTATGACGTGCAAGGATACATTGATAGCCAAGCCGAGTCCCTGATCCCATCGGGACAGACAGATGTTACCACCGTTTGCTACTGTCAAGTTAGTGGAAAAGGACAAACCGACGCTCTTGAGTCCCAAGTCTCATACATGCGTAGCAAATTCCCAACGGCGGAAATCATCAAAGACTCTGGAAGCGGCATCAATTTCAAAAGCAAAGGGCTTCAACCCCTACTGGAGCGCATTATGCGAGGCGATAAACTCCGCATTATTGTTGCCCATCGGGACAGAATCGCCCAGTTCGGCGGGGAGGTTATACAATTCTGGGTCGAACAAAACGGTGGAGAGGTCGTGGTTCTCGACCCAACCGTTCATAGCCCCGAAGCGGAACTGACTGCGGCGAACCTTGCGGAAAGCGGCAAACAAGATACGAGTTAAAATCCGCAACCTTGTGGATGAACTCCATAAGAGGGTTGCCCATTTCCTTGTGACCCACTACGATATCATTCTCCTCCCCACCTTTGAAAGCCAAGAGATGTATAAACGTCCGTGCCGAATCGTGGACGGGTGAAGTGATTGAGAAGTTAGAGGGTGCTAAAGTCATCACGGCATCGGAGGGCACAAGGATGGACAGGGGTTTGAGGTTATCTCCATCGAGCTAAACACAGCTCAATGCAAACCGAACGCTTTATACGTTTTTGTATGAGGGGGTTCAGGTTGAAAGGTACAGCAATCATGAAAGTTCGTGCCTCAGTAAAGAAAATGTGTAATCAGTGTAAAATTATCAAAAGAAAAGGGGTTGTCCGTGTTATCTGCTCTGCAGATCCAAAGCATAAGCAAAGACAAGGTTAAGCACTTTACCTAGTGCGTAAGGAGGAAAAAGCATGGCAAGAATTGCTGGTGTTGATTTACCCCGAACGAAAAGAGTCGACGTTGCCCTGACCTATATTTATGGGATTGGGCACCATACCGCTTCAAAGATGGTCAAGGATTTACAAATTGACCCCGCCAAAAACTCCCAAGATCTCGATGAGTCTGAAATCAGCCGGTTAAGAGAAACGATTAACCAAGATTACAAGGTCGAAGGAGACTTACGACGCGAAGTCGAGTTGAATATCAAACGGTTGATGGACATCAATAGTTATCGTGGATTACGCCACCGTCGACAATTACCGGCCCGGGGACAGCGTACGAGCACTAATGCACGAACGCGCAAAGGGAAAGCAAAAACCATCTCGGTCGGAAGAAAGGCAAAAGAAGCAGCGCGCAAAGGGGGTTAATACCATTTGTGAATGAAGCTTCAGAAAGGAGATTCGTTTTGCAAGATTCAAGTTCCGCTAACCGTCCAAGGAGGCGAGAAAGAAAGAATGTCTCTGAAGGCATTGCTCATATCCAAGCAACTTTTAATAATACCATCATAACTATTACCGATCTCAACGGGAATACGGTTGCGTGGGCAAGCGCAGGGACGAACTTTCGAGGCTCTCGGAAATCCACGCCATTTGCGGCTCAACAGACAGCGGAAACTTGCGCCCGGAAGGCGATGGAGCATGGTATGAAACGGATTGAGGTTAGGATTAAAGGACCGGGGTCCGGCAGAGAGTCCGCCATTCGGTCCCTCTCAGCAGCTGGGCTAGAAATTACCTCAATGAAAGATGTAACCCCAATTCCTCATAATGGGTGTCGCCCGCCCAAGCGGCGGCGTGTCTGATATTTGAAAATTGAGATTTTAAGAAAGGGGAAGTGGTCTAAATTTAACCAGAAAAGCATGAGCAAATATTTAGGTTCTGTATGTAAGCTATGCCGAAGAGAAGGTGAAAAACTCTTTTTGAAGGGACAACGCTGCGATTCCCCGAAGTGTTCATTTGAGCGTCGCAGCTATCCGCCCGGCCAACATGGCCAGAAACTACCCAAAGTCAAAGATTATGGCCACCAATTACGCACCAAACAGAAATCGAAGCGCATCTATAGCGTGTTGGAAAAGCCATTTAAAAATTACTATACAAAAGCCGCACATCAGAAAGGCGTTGTAAGAGAGAATTTGCTAACATTATTGGAGAGTCGGTTGGACAACGTGGTTTACCGTTTCGGGTTTGCCAATTCGCGCTTGCAGGCTCGACAGCTCGTGACACATAATCATTTTCTTGTGAACGGAAAAAGAGTCAATATTCCTTCTTACCTGATACAACCTGGTGATGTCATTCAAACGCGAGAGAAAAGTCGCAACGTGGCAGTTATTCAAGAAGCATTAGAACGCTCTCAACACCGGGGCACCCCAGATTGGCTTGAGTTGGATATCGATAAACAAGAGGGAGTTGTTAAGACGTTTCCAAACGTCGAGCAACTAGCCACAGACCTCCAAACTCAGTTAATCGTTGAACTTTACTCCAAATAATGCAGCCACTTGTAGGAGGATGAGATAGATGACAGGGAGGGAAATCACCACACCGAAGCGGGAAATCACCAAGCCAAAACGCCTCGTTGCGGACTTTGATAACTTGCAGCCTAATTATGGGAAATTTATCGCTGAACCGCTTGAGCGAGGATTTGGGATGACTATTGGTAACTCGCTCCGACGCATCCTGCTTTCTTCAATTCAAGGTGCCGCTGTTATTTCCGTCGCAATGGATGGAGTGAAGCATGAGTTTTCAACGCTTGACGGGATGAAAGAGGATGTCACCCAAGTGCTCCTTAACCTCAAAGAGATTCGATTCCGCGTTCACACCGATGAGATTGTCACCTTGGTTTTATCCGTAGAGGGTTCTGGTAACGTTACCGCAGCTGACATTCAACCGAACGGTCAGGTTGACATCATCAACCCAGACCAACATATTGCCACCCTTGATAAGTGCGATGGTTTGAATATAAAAATAAAAGTCTGTCGAGGCAGGGGATATGAGTTCGGGGAAGAACATCTTCCCGATCAACCGATTGGCGTTATCTCGGTCGATTCCAAGTTTTCACCGGTCAGAAAAGTCAATTTCGTTGTTGAAGAAACACGGGTCGGACACATGACGAACTATGACCGGCTTATCCTAGAAGTATGGACAGATGCAAGCGTCACGGCGAAAGAAGCAATTACCCAGGCCTCGGATATTCTGTTAGATCAACTCAGGCTATTTAGCGATTTTGATGAAACCTACGTGGAACCAGTTGAGGAAGTCGATGAGGAAGAACTCCAGCGTGAGAAGTGGCTATCGAAGCCTGTTGCAGAACTCGAACTTTCGGTGCGATCTGCCAATTGTCTGGAAGCTGCGAAGATTACAACCATCCGAGACCTCGTGGTCAAGACTGAACCAGACATGTTGAAATTTCGTAATTTCGGCAGAAAATCCCTGACCGAGATTAAGGACATTCTTTCGGATATGGGACTTTCTTTAGGGATGACCCTTGGCAACGATAACGATAGCCCCCCTGACAACGATAACGATAATTGAGTTGCCTAAAATACAATGAGGATGAAAAATCATGCGTCACCGGAAAATGGGAAGGAAGCTCGGGAGAACAAGCGGACACCGTAAGGCACTGTTTAGTAATCAAGCCACCGCACTATTTGAGCACGAGCAAATTCGTACAACCCTGCCAAAGTGTAAAGAGCTCAGGCGAGTTGCTGAAAAACTGATTACGCTCGCCAAACGAGGGGATTTACATGCGCGCCGTCAAGCCGCCAAGGTCATCCACGACCACGACATTTTGCGAAAATTGTTCGATGACCTCGGGCCCCGTTATCAAGACCGTAATGGTGGATACACCCGTATCATCAAGGGTGAGTTGAGACGTAGCGATGCCGCTCAGATGGCGTATATCCAGTTGGTAGAATAGTGTAGATGTCCATGAAAGCATAAAGAAAGGCGTTGGTTTTCAATCAACGCCTTTTCTTATATTTGGCTCAAGATCTTGATTTAGTGGTTTTAATTATTCCTTGACATAGCGGCTCTCAATATCGATATCCCGCAGACACAAACACTCGGTTGGCTGTTTGACTTTCTGTCAGCGAACTGCTTGATTGCTTCCATGAACCTCGCATGTAAGCAATATCGAATTTGATAATCTGGTCGAAGACCTTGCCTACCCCAACTGTCAAAAAGTCCCGATCATTCTCTATCTCTTTATCTTGGAACGGAATTGGGTCACGGAAGTAGCCGACGCGCACACTGGTTTCGATTCCCGGTATACGATACTCTGCACCGACGCGAATCTGTATCGTGCTGTCATAATACCGATCGAAATTGTTTTGTGGAATATCGTCCGCTGGTTGCGGGTCATATTCCGTCTGGGTCCAATCTGTAAATTGAGCATCACCGGCAAGCGTCAGCCGCTTTTCTAAGAGCTTGATAGCAACGCCGCCGCCAAACTCAAACGGGCGTTCAATATCAAACAGGATTGACCCGCTATCGCCCTCCACAATCTCCTCAGCATTGTCGAGGTTCACTACCGTTTGTTGTTCCCATCTCGCGTCGACTTCAAGGCCGACTGGCAGTGTGACAGTCCCACCGAGTGTTACATTTTCCCCGGCAAAAGCAAGCATGCCTACCCTACCACTGAGTCCTGTATATTCTCGGTCCACAGTGTCGTGAAAAGTGAAACGCTCTATCTCTTCGTCAACGTTATTAATGTCCGCTGCCATGCTATTTAACTCGTTGAAACTTGAGCCGTGCCAAAAGTCTATGGAGCCACCAAGCAAGATACTATCTGATATAAAGACACCCGCCCCAAAGCTCCAGATACCGATACCCCCGCTGTTGGAGGTCGTTTCATCTACCTCAAGTCCGCTAAACAATAAGCCGGAAGACGTATCTAGTCCCTTAACGATAATTTCTGAATCAAAATTCTGGGGACGATTATATCCGAGCGCGAGCGCAAATCCGCCACGAGTTGCGGATAAAGGATAAACGAGGCCAATCGAATTAGGACGGGTCTGCGATCTTTCAGCTGCCGCGGCACGGTCGCCGGTGAGCTCTGTTTCTACGTCCTGCTTGCTGTGTGACAGGCTGCCAAACAACTCAAACTTTCTAATCTGAGCAAGGCCCGCCGGATTCCAGTAAAGCGTCGTGAAATCATCTGCAACAGCGAGAAATGCCCCACCCATCCCCATCGTCCGTGCGCCGAGACCAAAAGTATGACCAATGGCAATTTCCTCCACCTGTGCAACTCCGACTCTGCTTCCAAACACAAAGCCGGTGAACATCATCGCTAAAGCAATGGTGATTCTCATCAATCTTCTCATTGGATTGTTACCTCCTTCCGGATCTCCGGGATCGCTCGAACCGTGACCCAGACGCACTACGAGCGGGAGCCTTACTCTCTTCGCGCTTCATCAATGACCGACTTGGCCGCCTTGAAGATGGGTGACCGGATCTGACCCCCCGATAGCTTTGCGAGCGTTGCCTACCAAAATGCACATCGCCAATCTTGGAGAGCCGCTTTGAATAGCGATACCGATGATGACGATATCCATGATGACGATATCCATGATACCCATAACCAGAGTAATATCCATGACGTGAATGATATGGATAGTAGGAATATCCATAATAGGGATAAAGGGGATGATAGCCGCCATAGTATGGAGAGGTGGGATAGTAGTCGTAGTCGTAAGGCCGATAATACAGGTCAGAATCACTGTGGGTGGATCTGCGACGGCCGTAGTATCCCTCATCTTCCGCTTCGGGCGGTGCGCTTTCTGCTTCAACCTCTGCTTGCACGTCCTGTTCGGATTCCATCGTTTCGCCCTCATCTCGGTGCTGGCGCTCATCCTGGTGATGAGAGAAGGTTTGTCGGGTTGGAGAACGTGGCTCATAGTAACCAATTTGCGTGTAACACCCTGCGAAGGTAATGCCTACCAGCAGAAGTGTGACAGAGAGAACGAGTCTGTTCATGGTTATCCTTCCTTTCGTAAATTGTATGTAGAATGACTCGGCAAGATGTGTTGAGTATATCATAGGACCCACCGGATGCCAAGCGAAAAATCAAAATCTGTTAGGTCCGGGACCTGCCTGCTATTGACCCCTGCAGCCCCCCTTACCCCCCTTAATCCCCCCGCAAGCGGGGGGAAACACCGACCCTGGTCTCTCGGCACGGACTGTGGGGGATTAAATGACCCTAGCCTGCTATAGATTGTGATTGACAGATGCGCCAAGTTATCATAAAATTTTGCTCGGCAACAATTTCCTTGAGATGAGCAATTAAGATGCCATAATTCGGTTCTGTCGCAGTAGGGCAGAATCCTTACAAAACTGTCTAAACTGAATGTAGTGAACGGAAATTAAATCTGAAAAGTGTGGTAACAATGATACAACTTTATATCGTAAGTGCCACAGAGAATGGTATTCACACCAGTATATGAGACAAAAGGAAATCACGATGAGAAGAGAGGTGCGCTGGGAACGGATGCTTCCCGATGAACTGGAAGCCGCGTTCTTGGAATGTCCCGTCGTCTATTTTTGCTACGGTCTATGCGAACCCCACGGTCCCCACAACGCGGTTGGACTCGACGCTTTGAAAGCACATGCGATCGCGTGCCGAACAGCCCGTGAGTATGGCGGTATTGTTGCTCCGCCCGATTACTGGCATATCCACGAACACGGCGGTTACGCAGTTTGGGCACATCGAACCGTCGGGGAGGAGCGTCCATGGTTGACCGCGATGCCTGCGTGGATGCATTTCAAGAATATCTGCTACCACGTCCGGGCAGCCGATGCCCTAGGCTTTCATGCCGCCATCCTTTTGACGGGGCATTACGGTCCCAACTGGAAAGATCTTAAAACTTTGCTTGAAATCCTCCAACCACATTTTGGCATGCAGCTATACGGTCTGCCGGATTTTGAGGCGAATCAACCCGGCTTCGACAGCGATGGCAAAAGCGGAGGCGACCATGCCGGTAAGGTTGAGACCTCGCTGCTTTGGGCATTGGAGCCGGATTGCGTTGATGTCTCACGCCTGCCAGCACCGGATGCATCAGGCCCCCACTTCGCTATGGGGGCAACCGCATACGAATCAGATCGCCAAGTTGGTGAGCGAATGGTCGACGATGAAGTCCGGTGGCTTGGGGCCAAAGCGAAAGAACTGCTCGACACCTACGCTGAATTGATGCCGGAGAGTCAGTCGCTCACCTTCGATCAGATTGAAGAAATATGGGAACGCGATGTTCGCCCACAACTGAAAAGGTTTGAAAGTATGCAAAGCCGCTGGAGCGAGGATGAAGGACCGTCGCGGGATTCCCGCTGGCATGCCCAATGGCGTGTGCCGGATCGTGGCTAGGTCCATGAAAGGAGCGAAAAATGCCTCTCACTGAAAGTCAAGCAAAGATTACGAAAACTTGACAAATTTACGATTCCATGCCATAATCCCCATGAAGGACCAAACAATCAACCTCAACTGACACAGACCATAGGCCTATCACCGCAACGCTTCAAAATTGACCCCGACCCCGAACTGGATTCGGTTGGTCGAAGTGGTCGGGGGAGTTTACCGGGGAGCCATCGGTGGCAGACGTGCGAAATGCGTGGCAACTCGATCCCGCTGTGCGCGAAGCTTTGCCGCACGAAAGGCAATCACAACGGTTGCTCCTACTGTCCGTAAAAGGAAGGAAGTATACCTATGAAAGTTCTCATCAGCGGCTCAACGGGTCTCATTGGATCGGCACTGATTTCTCTACTCACCGATGCGGGCCATGATGTCACCCGGTTGGTCAGATCCGGACCGAGATCAGATGACTCGGCAGTCCACTGGGACCCGGAGTCAGGGCGTATTGATGCTGCCGGTCTCGAAGGGTTGGATGCTGTGGTCCATCTCGCCGGGGAGAACATCGGTTCAGGCAGATGGACTCGCGACAAAAAAGCGCGAATTTTTGACAGCCGAGTCAAAGGCACCCGGTTACTCTGCGAATGCCTCGCCAATCTCGCAGCCCCCCCGAAAGTCCTGATATGTGCATCGGCTATCGGCTACTACGGGGACCGTGGCGCAGAGACCATGAATGAGGGTAGCCCATCGGGATTCGGCTTCTTGGCGGAGGTGTGCGTAGAGTGGGAAATTGCAACCGAATTCGTAGCCAAAACGGAAATTCGCGTTGTGAATCTCCGAACGGGTGTCGTCCTGAGTCTGGCAGGCGGACCATTGGAAAAGATGCTGCCTCCCTTTAAGATGGGAGTCGGAGGGATATTGGGCAACGGGCGGCAATATATGAGCTGGATAGCGTTGGATGATGCGGTCGGTGCCATCCATCACACACTAATTACGGATAGCTTGCGGGGTCCGGTGAACAATGTCGCTCCCCACCCGGTCACCAACCGTGAATTTACGAAAACGTTGGGGCGTGTTTTGAAGCGTCCGACTCTATTTCCCTTGCCGAGTTTCGGGCTTCGCATCATCTTTGGTAGGGAGATGACTGATACACTCTTTCTTTCAAGCACCCGTGTAGAGCCTACCCGCCTCTTGGAAACCGGCTATGTATTTCAATATCCTGAACTTGAAAGCGCATTGCAGCACGTCCTAGACTAACTCCCAATCTTTGACATACTCCCAAACATGCCTGCCCTCCCCGATATGAGCCCCGTTGGTCGGGCTTCCTAGCCCGACTGCACCGAGCCCCGCGAACGGGAGTCCGGGCGCGGAACGGCATTTCACGCATCACGTTTCACGCGTTTTGCACTTTCTTTTGACATGAGCCAAGACCGATAATTCGGTGCTACCTCTTACCTTGAGATGGGTCATCCTTCCCACCACCGACTGCTATGATCGCCGATGTTTGTTGCTGCGTATGGACAAGGTTATAAAAAATCCCCTTCCGAGCCATCAGTTCTTCGTGCGTCCCTACCTCCGCAACCTTACCGTCATCCAATACAATTAGCCGATTGGCGTTGTGCAGGGTGGAGAGCCGATGTGCAATCGCAAAAGTTGTCCGACCCTTGACTAGCCGGGCGATGGCTGACTGAATCTTTTTCTCCGTGGCACTATCAAGGGAGGAGGTCGCCTCGTCAAGGATTAGGATCTTGGGGTCGTGCAGAATCGCTCGTGCGATGGCAATGCGCTGTTTTTCGCCGCCGGAGAGTTGGTTTCCGCGCTCGCCCACCTTCGTGTCATACCCGTCCTGCTTAGCGGCGATGAATTCATGCGCTTCTGCTGTGATTGCCGCGCTGACGACCTCATCTAAGGTCGCCTCTGGCTTGCCGTAACCGATGTTTTCAGCGATTGTGCCATCGAAGAGGAAGAGGTCTTGATGGACCACCCCAATATGGCGACGTAGATCTTCCAGCCGAATCTTCCGAATATCCATGCCATCAATATCTACCCTGCCGCGATTCACATCGTAGAATCGACAAATTAGGTTAATCATGGTGCTTTTGCCCACCCCAGATTTACCCACTAAGCCGATCATCTCGCCCGGTTTCACATCAAAGTTAATTTCGCTAAGGACCGGTTTGCCCGGATCATAGCCGAATGTGACATCCTTAAAAGCGACCCGTCCTTCTACTTGGGGGATGGGAATCGCCTCCGGATCGTCAAACGACTCAGAGCGTGTGTCGATAATCTCGAAAATCCGCTCGGCACCGGCGAATGCACGGGTTATAAAGTTATTAATCTGACTGAAGAACTGCAACGGGCGATAGAGTTGCCAGAGGTAGCGAATAAACGCCATAAGGACCCCGAATGTTAGCTCGTCGCGCAAAATCTGCCTTCCACCAAAATACCAGATGAAGAACATTCCAAAACTGATAAGAAAATTCATCACAGCAAAAAAAATGAACCAATTTCGTTCACCGGTAACACTCACCGACCACAGTTCCTCGTTCCGCACATTGAAACGCACCGCCTCCCGATCTTCTTGCGCGAAAGCTTTCACGATGCGGAGGCCGGAGATAGACTCGTTGAGATGCGAGGAGAGCTGTGCCCATTTGGCGTGCCAGCGGATCCAGATACGCCGCATCCGTCCCCAAATCAACAAGCTGCCCAGCACAATGAGCGGGACCGGGAGCAGCGCATAGAGGGTCAATTTCCAACTCAGGTAGAGCAACAGTCCAAGCGTGCCTATCAACATCAGGGTGTTGCTCAGCATGAAGGGAATGCCGAAAAGCAGGAACATCTCCAGTCGATCTGCATCGTTGGTGAATCTGGCTATTAAGCTGCCTATCTGCCGCTTGCCGTAGAATCGCAACGGCATATACTGCACATGCTGGAAGAGCTGTGTGCGGATATCCTTACTGGTTCGGCTTGAAATCTCGGCTCTCATGAAACCCCCAATGATCTCAAACAGGAAGGTCGAGAAGAGGATACCTAAAAGGCCCATTGCCGGCCATATCAGCAGCCCAAAGCTTGCTCGGACTGTGAGAACATCGTCAATGATGTATCGAACAATAAGCGGGGGAATGAGGTTAATCAAGGGACTTGCCACCGCAAAGGTCATGAGGAGGGTAACCTGACCCCGGTAGGGGCTCAGGTAGCTAATAATCCGCTTCAGTGTATGCCATTTTTTCACGCAAGCCGGGCAAACCCCGTCCTTCTCTGGTAGCAGCCGGCCGCATGTGTCACACCGTGAACGCTCAATCTCTGTCGGCAGCGTAAGTGCTTCGCCCTTGGTGAGTTGCTTAATCCCTTCGGCGACCTCAGTAAACTTGGGACTCAACGAATTGGAGTAGTATAGGTAGGTCGGTTCGCCCCCGCTGTGTTCAACCTCCAGACGACCGGCACCCACAAATTCCTCTATCTTCGTGTCTGTGATGACTTTGAGCGGCACCTCCACAACGCCATCGACACCCTCTGACGGAATGACGAGCAGACGTTCGTCAGTGACCACCAGCCACTGTTCCCCAAAAGAACCGTCGTCGATCAGATCGGTAGCCACTTGAATACGCGGTTGTTCTTCCGGAGGTTTTATATTTTGGAGCTTGGTATCTACCTCAGGGGGCAGCGTTTCGAGAAACGGTTTCATTATGGTATACAATCTCCCCTAAGCGTGAAACGTGCGCCTAAAACATTATCGATAAACACAGGTTGACAGGTGACAGAGTGCTTTTGCTTTTCCTAATGAAACAGGGAAGTTGAAAAGAGGAATGGAAGGGAGAGCAACCATTCATTTCTTCTTGTTCTGCCTCTCCAATACCGTAACATGCGGGAGGTTACTATCAAAGATCGCAGCCAAACCTTCACACCTAGAGATAACCGAGAAAGCCGAGCTCCCGCTCCCGATCTATCCAGCGTTGACGTTTTTCGCTACCTTCATGATTGGCAGTCCAGTAGCTCATGATGTCGCGGTGGGTCGAAAGCGGGAGTCCAGAATTATTCGGTTCTTTCACACTGTTGGTGGCTCGCTTGCGGGTTGCCGCCTCTTCCTCAGGCCCTTCAGGATTCTTATAGTAAACCACTGTACACATCCGGCGGTCAACTGCGCCGCCCCAACTCGCATGCCAACAACGCACGTCAAAGGCAACCACATCGCCCGGCTCCGATTCACAAACGTAAGCCGGAACATCGCAAATCTCAAGCTGGTAGCTGTCTAGATTGTTCCGCAGCGAACTGTGTAGCGGGTTTTTGTGCGATCCCGGTATCAGGCGCAATGCACCGGTTTCCGCCCCGACCGGTTCAAGGTAGTAAGCGAACTTGACACCGTAGCAATCCTCGGTCGGATCCACACGGTGGTCGGGATGCCAGCGCGTGTGACCAACGTAACGATTCGCGTCAGAAACGATGCCAAGGGCATCCTCACCATACAGTTGCTCTGTCGGCTCGCAGAAGCGCGAATCTTCAAGCAACCCGGCAAAGAACGGGGTCTCAGGCCCCATCGTCCGCACCCAATGTCTATATGTGCCATCAAATGGAGCGTGGCGGTAGGCGGAAGTCAAAGCGTGTTCAAACTCCGCGTTGATGGTTGTCAGTTCCTCCGGGCTGAATAACTGCCGGAAAATTAGAAATCCGAAGGTGTTGAAGTGATTAATCTGTTGTTCTGTGAGCATAGTATGCCTCAATCCTCTTTTCCGCTTCGTTTGCCGAGATAACGTTCCAGAACCAACGCTGAAACTTCAAAGCGTTGGCTCAACTCAGACCACAATATTCGCCAGTCGGTTGGGCACAACGATGAACCGCCTCACCGTTTTGCCTTCAATATGCTTTTGGATGCGTTCATCTGCAAAGGCGGCTTCCTCAACCTCCTCATTACTTGCATCCACAGGAAGTTGGATTCGGCTGCGTAATTTTCCGTTGACTTGGACGACGATGGTAACCTCCTCGCTCTTGAGAACTTCTGGATCGTAGGTGGGCCAAGGTGCATGAGCGATTAATTCGGTTTCCCCGAACCGTTCCCAAATCTCTTCGGCGATGTGTGGCGCGTAGGGAGCAAGCAGTCGTAAGAACGTCTTCATCGTTTCCTTTGGCACCGTTGTCGCCTGTGTCGCCGCATTGACGAATACCATCATGTGACTGATAGCGGTGTTCATTTTGTCGATTGATTCCGTATCCTCGGTGACATCCTTGATAGTCTGGTTTATTGCCTTCCACAATTCCAGATCGCTATCAACAGGTGCATCGGTCAGGTGACTGCTCGGCTCGCCTGTCTCCTCGTCAATCGCCAGCCGCCACACCCGCTGCAGAAACCGATAAACGCCCTCTACGCCGGCCGTTTGCCAAGGCGTGCTGTCACTCAGCGGACCAATGAAAAGCTCGTAGAGGCGTGTTGTGTCTGCACCGTAATTGTTTACCATGTCGTCAAGGTTCACAACATTCATCTTGGATTTACTCATCTTTTCAAGGTGACGATTGACGGGTGCCGAAGACGACTTAACGAACCATTTTCCGTCTTTCTCCTCCACTTCTTCCCGGGGATAGTATTTCCCCTTTTCATCTTGGTAGGAGTAATCTTGAATCATCCCCTGATTGAAGAGCTTCTGGAACGGCTCCTTTGTTGACACAATACCGCAATCATACAACACCTTGTGCCAGAAACGCGAGTAGAGCAGGTGTAGGACAGCATGTTCTGCACCGCCGACATAGAGATCGACCGGCATCCAATATGCCTCTGCCTCCGATGACCATGCCTGTTTGTCGTTGCGTGGATCAATAAAACGAAGGTAATACCAGCATGAACCCGCCCACTGCGGCATGGTATTTGTCTCGCGCACGCCTTTGCGACCATCCGGCAGCTCGACCATCAGCCAATCGTCATCAGCACGGGCGAGCGGCGGTTTGCCATCCGGTGCTGGCTTGTACTCGGTGAGTTGCGGCAGCTCAACAGAAAGTTGCGTTTCAGGAATGGTAGTGATTGTTCCATCTTCGAGGTGGACAATCGGGAAGGGCTCACCCCAGTAACGCTGTCGAGAGAAGATCCAATCGCGCAGTCGATACTGCACCTGCCGCTCCCCTTTCCCTTCTTTTTCAAGCCAACTGGTCATTTTCTGCGTTGCCGCTTCCGTATCAAGTCCGTTAAGAAAACCGCTGTTTACATTGACACCCTCACCGACGAATGCCGCTTCCTCAATTGATTTTTCGCCGCCGCTGATGACTTCGACGATAGGGAGGTGGAATTCTCGTGCAAATTCGTGATCGCGCTCATCATGGCCGGGAACAGCCATAATCGCACCCGTGCCGTAGGACATCAGCACGTAGTCGGCAATCCAGATAGGAATCGCCTGATTATTGACCGGATTGACTGCATACGCACCTGTGAAAACCCCTGTCTTTTCTTTGGCGAGGGCGGTTCGCTGCAGGTCAGACGTATTCTTTGCTTCCGCGACATACGCTTGCACAGCTGCCTGCTGCCCATCGGTCGTGATCTGTTCAACGAGTGGGTGTTCGGGCGCGAAGACACAGTAGGTTGCTCCAAACAGCGTATCGGGGCGTGTTGTGAAGACAGTGAACGAAAGCGCCGCGCCTTTGACGGTGAAAACCACATCAACCCCTTCCGACTTACCAATCCAGTTACGCTGCATCTCCTTGATGTTTTCTGGCCAATCTATTTCATTGAGGTCCTCAATAAGCCGCTCGGCATAAGCCGTAATCTTCAGCATCCACTGCTTCATTAGTTGCCGTTCAACAGGATCGCCCGTTTCGACATACTTTCCGTCCTTGACCTCCTCGTTAGCGAGAACCGTCCCAAGCTGCGGGCACCAGTTGACCGGGACATCTTCGAGATAGGCTAACCCCTTTTCGTAGAGTTTAAGAAAAATCCATTGCGTCCACTTGTAGTAATCTGGTGCCGATGTGTTAATTTCGCGCTCCCAATCATACGACAGACTCAGTCGGTCGAGTTGTTGTCGATATGCATCAATATTTCGTTTGGTGATTACGGCGGGATGGACATTCTCGCGCACAGCGGCGCGTTCGGCTGGAAGTCCAAACGCATCCCACCCCATTGGGTGCAGGACGTTATAATCCTGCATCCGCCGCATGCGAGCGATGACATCGGTCGCCGTGTAGCCTGTAGCGTGACCAACATGTAGTCCCGCGCCGGACGGATACGCGAACATATCGAGGATATAATACTTCGGCTTTCCCTCCCACGCCTTCGGATCGTCCGGTGTCCGAAACGTCTTACGTTCCTCCCAAATGTTTTGCCACTTCGGCTCAATGGTTGCAGGGTCATACGTATGTTTTAGCATCTCAAATCTCCTCAAGTTGTCTCATTTAAAATATGGGTCAGCTAGGATTGCATGAATCTTCTTGGGTTCCTACGTTTTTACACGGTTCTGTTTCGGCTCAAATTCGCTTCGTCAAATTATACTGAACTGATTGATAAAATGCAACGCTGTCTCTCCTATGATATGACAAATAAAAAACCCATCATCGAAAGCGGTTCGATGATGGGCTGTCAGTCAAAGGATTAAGATAAGTCCGATTTTACATTAATCCGGCACATTACCGCCAATTTTTACCGCTAGCACTTAATTCGCATCATATCTACGCTTGAAGCAGCTCTATACTCACACCGTCAGGGCCATTAAGATAGGCAAGGCTAGCTCCCCAAGTGCTGCCGATTGAATCATGGGGCTCGATAGAGAAGGTAGCTCCTTTTTTCTTGAGATTGTTGCAGAATTCAGTGAGGTCTCCATTTACGCGGAAGGCGAAGTGATCCGTGCCCCACTCATCGTGACTCGCAAAATCCTTGAAAGATTGTATACTGTTTTTTCTGACCGGCTCCTCGCCCGGTCGCCGCCCCCGGATAAGGATGGTCGCCCCCTCGAAAGCAACAGCAATTTGAGGGGCACCCCGGAGCTCATACGAGTCGGTGATTTCGCCGCCTAGCATGTCTGCATACCAAGCAGCAGCCGACTGCGGGTCCTCACTAATAATGTGGATGTGCTCAAAAACGATTGTGGTATCAGCCATAACGGTTTTCCTTTCCCTGCTGCACTGAACTCGTCAGGGAGGGGACCAATTCAGTTCACAGGGAACGGTTACGTGAGGTTTCGGACAGAACGATCGGCAACTGCCTCCTCACCCAAATGCTCCCGGATCCACTCACGGAGCGGAACATCTTCGTTCTTCGGAGTCGTTAGACCTAAGTTGCCAGTTTTCGATCCGAGCAACTGTCGCTGAATCGGATCACATCGATCTATGTAATGAGAGACACTCATCTCATCTCTTGGATGGAACCATCGGAGACTGTAGCCAACAAACAGGACCTTTCGCGTAATATCTGAGAAATTCCACCCACCCGCGTGCCAAATTCGACGATCGAAGATGACCGCAGTGCCCGCAGGAACGCGAACTTCAAGCGCATCCGGCGGATTTGACACACCGTCGGCGGGGTATTCAACCTCATCTGTCAAATGGCTGCCGGGTAAGACGCTAAAGTTCCCGCGCCCTCCCTCGGAAACATCGGTCAAGAAATAACCCACCTTGACGGAGATGCGGGGTGCGGGTATCGTTTCAATATCCAAACTCACGCGCCCGCTGTCTTGATGCCAGTGCAGCCGCTTCTTCGTTGGTCTATCTTCTAACGGCACCGGCGGCGTGACCGTGATATGCGTGTGATACAGATGGATGTTCCAACCGAGGATGCCCCATACTTTGGGCAAGGTTCGGTGCCAATCAACCAGTTCCAAGAATCGATCGGCTTTCCCTATGAAGTCCACGCCGGGCTTTACGCTGTCTACCGCTTCGATAAGGCCCTCGACCATTGAAGCGGGCAGGGCATTATCGACTACAACGAATCCATCTCGCTCAAACTGGTTACGCTCTGCCTCTGTCAAGCAGTGTTCCAAACATGCCGTATCCATGATTAACCTCCTTACTCCATTTGTGCAACAAGCGCGACTCACTGAGCATGGTTGCGCCCAAATGTCACTGAAGGCGCACCAACGACTGAGATTATCAAGCCAAGCCGAAGGTTAAAGCCTATTGAATCACCGACTTCAACTCTCATATTTGGTATCGTTCCACATCGGCAGCTTCGACCAGATCCTCACTCAGGGAGACGTTCAATTTCTCCGCCCACTCCTGAAGTTGACGATAGATGGTATCGGGAACATTAATACCGTTAGTGAGCCGCTGAGATCGGGAACGGTATTCAAAATCACCCGGAACTAGCACTTCGTCAAAGCCGGGTGCAGGCGGTAGGGACTTAATGCCGTCGAGAAATGCACGGACACCCCGCTGATATTGCGCCAGCGGCGTAAATGCGTTGATGTTGATGACCTGCATTAACGTGCTGCTCCCCATGGAAGCCTGCTCACTATCAAAGGTGCCAGACAGCCCCGCCAACAGGCATGTGAGGAGGGAGAAGGCATATCCCTTATGCCCGCCGAAGGCTAACAGAAATCCGCCATCGCTAAAATCCGCTGTCTTGACGCTAGGGGTGCCGTGCTTATCCACAATACACCCCTCGGGCAGGTCAACCCCCAAGCTTTGAGCAACCGAGATTTTGCCGCCGGCGATCATACTCGTAGCAAAATCGATGATGAAAGGGCTATCATCCCCAGTTGGCACACCGACCGCGATCGGATTGGTGCCCAATGCCCCATGTGCACCCCCGAAAGGCACCGTCCCGCCTCTGCCCCTCGAACCACCACCATAAGTAATGATGCCGATACACCCCGCCCGCGCCGCTGCTTCCGCATACTCACCGAGTCGTCCGATATGCCCAGTGTTGACAAAACTCACAGCGCAGTTATCCGCATCCTTTGCCTTCTCAACTGCCCGTTCCATCGCTCGTCGAGCGGTGTAGTGCCCAAAACCGCTCCTCCCGTCAATACGGAAAGTATTCGCGGTTTCATTGGACACCTCCGGTTCAGCGGCAGGCTGGATTCCACCATTTGAGATACTGTCTAAATAGCCAGGGAGGCGGAGCACACCGTGCGAGTCGTGCCCGGCGAGGTTGGCGTTGACCAAGATTTCTGTGACATCCTCAGCGATGTGATGCGGTGTATCCGCCGCCATAAGCAGTTGCCGCATCATTGTATGTAGATGGCTTGAGTTGAAACAGTGCATTTCTGCCATAATTCTGACTCCTTCTCCGTTATCGCGCCGTGAGAATGAACTGCGTTAGTCCTACATAAATATCATACACAAGAATCAAGTGCCTGTCAACACCCAAAATGCTAACAATGTTCTCAAGATTCGTCCGCCGCTGGTGTTCACTGGCGAACACGCCGACTGGTTCGATAGTGTGGAGCCCTGTTTCCGTCTCTCTTGCCAACCTATGGCTGGTAGGGTTTCCCGGTGCGGCGCAATTCTTTGGTTACAGCTAACTGGCAGGTCAGGTAGCCGCCCATGTAGCCGGTGGCAAATCCGGGACGCGCATCCGCGATCGTGCCGACAATCATATTCGCGTATTCTACACTCGTGTCGTAACGATCAACAATCAGTGCCACCATCTCGGTCCACGCAGATCTGAGCACCTCCGCCCAACTCTCTCCCTTCGCGCTGGTAAGATACTCCTCGGCACTTTCCACCACGCGGGTGGTTTCTACCACGGGACTGCTGTTGGGAAACCCGGTTGATCGGTCTACCTTGAGGGTGACCGCTGAGTCAATTTCGACACCGGCACCGGTCAACTCTCCATCTCCCATCCGGGCATGGACATCGCCGAGGGAGAGAAAACCGCCGGGCTTCTGGGCGCGGATGTGCACCGTGCTGCCCGGCTGGATGGCATTGAAATCCATATTGCCGCCGTGGTCTATTTGATTGGGAGCCCACGATTCAAGCTGGACCACCCCAATCATGGGTCTCACCGGAACAACGAAGTCGGGCGGAAAGTGGATGAGCCCGTCGCGCACCGGGGCGACACAGCGCCAATTACCCCAATTGGGGCCTCCATTACGGTAGAAACCGTAGGGGCCCACCTCAACGTCAATAATCTCGATGGCTACCCAGTCGTCCGGCTCAACGCCCTTAATCTCGAAGGGCCCGCCGGGACGCGAATAGCGGCGATGGCTCTGGCCGGAAGTTATCATCCCTGCCTTGGTTTCGCCGGCGGCTTCAAAATCGTTGTCTGCTCCGCCCACAGTTTCAATGATAACGGTTTCCCCCAGTTCAAGGACACCCCGGACCTGACCAATTTCGGGATCATCTGGTCCGCTATAACAGGGAGTTCGGGTAAAACGACGCATAACATCCTCTCCTTCTATATGCTACTAAAGTTTGTAAAATTTGTTTTAGATTCAGGCAGCTTTATCAAGGGTTTACGGAACGGAGTCGGCAGCCAGCTCCGCTTCGGGGCTATGAACTGTCGAGTCGAGAACCACGACCTCCCCACCGTTTTGTTCGACCCAGAATTGTATAACCTCTCCGCCGAACTGGGCGATTCTGTCCCGATGGGCAACAATAATGCGAAGTTTATCGCCTCGTATAATGCGTTCCAGTAGGGGGTGAAGTCCTTGTCTCGGAACGGACCCTTCGCGTTTGAAATTGATGTCACTTCCAGAGTCTCTGATGATTTCCGCCGTTGGGAATTTGCTACGCATATATGCAACTTGGGACTCAAGCCGGTCCTCGGAACGGGAATCGTCAGTTTGTCCCTTCCCACTCACTCGACAGTAGCAAACGGTAGTAATATCTGCCTGTCCCGATCCAATCGGGGACAGGTCGGCACGGGGGCTCGTCACGGACGATGGAGTCAGGGACTCGGTTTGGCTATCAATGTATCCTTGCACGTCATAACGCCGTTGACCTCCAGGGGTTTTGATATATCCAATCTTGCCCGCATTGGCAAGTCTGCGAAGGGAATCGACATGGCAGCCAAGCACCTTCGCAGCGGTTTTGGGATTCATATAAATTTTCATGCCAAAATAGTAACATCTCATGCACGCCTTTGTCAAGGTTTATCTCAACTTATATGGTGATTCACGGCTTAGGAATTAGCTCCATATCTTCGCGCCCACTCTGGAAAGATTCAAGAGCCATTTTCCACTAAGCGTTAGTCTGACCCGTTCTCAAACGTCCCCAAGTCCAATTTTTGACTTGACAAGCAAATCGTTTTCCTGTATTTTCTGAACTTCTAAACTAGCGTTCAAGATTTCAACTGTCCTTACACGACATAGAGGGAGAAACTGCTATGAATACGATGAAGGCGGCAATTTATACTGGCATCGAACAGATAGGTATCCAAGCGGTCGAAAAAAAATCACCTGCACCGGGGTATGTTACTCTTGACACCAAGTGCACAGGCATCTGTGGCAGCGATCTCCATAGCTATTTTGGCCATTGGGGTCAATCCGATACCCTCGCCGCGGGGCACGAAACCTGCGGGGTTGTTGTTGAACTTGGGGAAGGTGTAACGACACTCCAACCGGGCGATAAGGTCACCATTGAATGTTTCTCACACTGTGGGGATTGCGTCTACTGTCAGAAGGGCCACTATAACCACTGTCTGGAACGGAAATGGGTTTCACACAATACACATGGTGGCTTTTCGGAGTACACCACTGCCCACGTTTCAGGGCTTTTCAAGCTGCCGGAGAGCATGAGTTTCGAGGAAGGGGCTTTGGTGGAGCCGCTGGCAGTTTCCTACCGCGCGGTAGGACAGGCGCGTGCGACCTATCAGGACCGAGTGGCAATTATTGGCGGCGGAACCATCGGACAATTCGCCTTGGCAGCGGCGATAGCGGCAGGTGTCAAGGAAACTTTAATCACCGTCAAGTATGATCAGCAAGCCCAACTGGCAAAGGAGTTAGGGGCTGACCATGTGGTTCACATTGGCGAGACAGACCCCGAAGAGGCTGTAAAGGACATCACTAGCGGGCTTGGGATGGACGCTGTGATTGAAACCGTCGGCGGTGGCCACAACTTCGATAGTGCGATGGCTATGGTCAGAAGTCATGGGGTTGTCGTCCTTGTCGCAGGATACTACGAGCCGCTTAAGGTGAATTTGGGGCGCATCGTCGGGTCGGAGGCGATTGTCACTGGTTCTAACTGTTACGGCTACACCGGTATGGATACCGATTTTGATGCGGCCATCGAGCTCATCGCATCAGGTAAAGTTGATGCGACAAAACTGGTGACCCATCGCTTCCCACTAACGGAGGTTGGTGAAGCCTTTAAGGTTTCCGCTGATAAGCGTTCCGGCGCAATCAAAGTGCATCTATGCCAGTAAATCGTTAAAACATGAGGCGTGAAAAGCGGGGTGGCACTCAAAACCCTGTTAAGTCCGAAAGGGGACTCCAATAATGCTTCTCGAGCTCATCCCGACGACAGTCCGTATGTCAGCACCGTTGGCGTTAGCAGCACTCGGCGGTGTCTACTCGGAGCGGGCTGGCGTGGTCAACATTGGACTCGAAGGCATGATGCTTATGGGCGCATTCGGCTATGTGATTGGGACAGATGCCTTCGCCTACCCATCGGTCGGATTACTCATCGGTATCGGTCTCGGAGGCGGGTTGGGGCTGCTCCATGCGCTAGCGTCTATCACCTTTCGGGCAAACCAAATTGTCAGCGGGGTGTCAATCAACCTGCTGGCAATTGGCGTTACAGAGTTTCTCGGACGCAGCGCAACCTCTCGGCGGGTGGAGGGCTTGAGCCATTGGGATTTGCCACTGATCGGATCGTATTCGTTCATTGTATACCTGACACTTATCCTTGTGATCATCAGTCAGATTGTCCTGTTCAGAACCGTGTGGGGGCTCCGCTTATGTGCAGCGGGTGAATCCGCCGAAGCGTTAGATGCCCTTGGGCTCAGTCGGTCAAGGCAACAATATCTCGGCGTGATGATCAGCGGCATCCTCGCTTCAACCGGCGGGTGTCTTTTGGCATCCGAAGCGCACTATTTCACAAAGGGAATGACCGCCGGGCGTGGATACGTCGCCTTGGCAGCGGTCATTTTTGGCAAATGGAACCCCCTCGGATCCGGTGCTGCTTGTCTGCTGTTCGGCTTCGCAAGTGCTTTGGAACTAGCCAATCGCTGGCATCTTCCCCCTCAGTTACTGAACAGCCTTCCCTATCTACTCACGATGATTGTACTTGTCGGCGTGATTGGTAAAGCGAATCCACCAGCGAGTTTGGGCAAACAACAGTGACCGTGCAGCAGGATACCTGAACCGACTTTTCACACAACGGACTTTTCACACAACGGATCTCTTCTTTTCCTTTCTCCCTTTTCTCCGTCGCCCCTTCTGTTTTCCGGTATCTCCATCATCGTCGTCATCAGAGTAATAGGAGTCGCCATATCGATAACTCCCGTAATAACCGTACCTGCTATAGCCGTTATGCTTTGATTCTGTCAAATTACACAATGCCCCAATCTTGTGGGGAGCCGCTTCAACAAGATTTTCAATTCCACCGAGAATTATATCCTTCCTCGTTTTCGAGATATCAAAGACAAAGATGACGGTATCAACCATTGTAGAAAGGATGATCGGATCCGCCACAGCCTGGACGGGTGGAGAGTCGAAAACGATGTAGTCGTATTCTTGCTCGACAAGGCTTATCATCTTGGGCACAATTTCAGAGTTCAGGAGCTCGGCGGGATTCGGTGGAATTGTCCCGCTCGAAATCAGATGCAGATTGTCAATTTCTGTCGCTTTGAGCACGGAAGAAAGGGCTTCGCGCGGCTCAGCTTCATTTATCCTGATTAGCAATTCACTTAATCCCGGTTCTTTTCTCGGCTCTGGCTCCGCAAGGGGGCCGGCGGCATCCGAACCTTCAGCGGATTGGGAGGGGAGTTGCCCTTGCAGGTGAACAGGTCTTGTCAGTATAAACGTCTTATGTTGCACCGGCTTGCGCATATCAGCATCAATCAACAAAACCTGTTTGTTCGACTGAGCTAAAGTTACCGCTAGATTAGAGGCGACCGTGCTTTTTCCTTCACTGGGGGTTGAACTGGTAACCAGAATCGTTTTCAGACGAACTTCGGGATTCAGAAACTGCAACTTCGTCCGGAGGATGCGGAACGCTTCCGCAGCACCGGATTTGCGGGCATCGTGGGCAATTAACGGGATGCGGTAATCTGCGTTTTCCTCAATAGCTGGAACCATTCCCAAGAAACTCGGTGCCGCCGGCAAGTATTCCAACTGACGTTTCGCCTCTTCAAGCGTGGGATAGGTATTGTCAAAATAATCCTTGAAGAATGCAAGTCCAACCCCAAACGCTAAACCAATCAGAATGCTAAGTGCGAGATTCAATACGGTTCTTGGACTGACCGGTTTATCCGGTATATCCGCACTTTCTAAAATCTTCACACTCCCAAGTTCTGACGCACTGGCAATGCTTGCCTGCTGCTTTGTGGTTTCTAAGGTCGAAAATATCTCCTGATGCAGCAGGAGTGCCCGTTTGAGGCGAGCTAGTTCCAACTGTTTGTCGGGTAATCTCTTCATCAACGCATCATAGTTATCAATCTGCTGATTCAGGACTTGCAGTTGATGTTCAAGCTGCCGAATCTCAGCCAGGGCTTCAATGGTCTGCTGCTCTAATGCTTGGTGTATCAAGTTTAGGCTTGTCGTTTGGCTAGTGATTTTCTTTCGATCTTCGTTGGCTATCTCTTTTTCTGTCTCTTGGATGCGTGCCGTAAGCCTTTTAATGTTCGGGTGGTCCCCTTTCGGGTATTTATCTCTTAACTCGGCAAGCTGGATCTGATAGTTATGTCGGTCCTGCTCAAGTTGCATAACATTTGGATTATCCGTTAAGGTTTCAGCAGAAATAACGGTGTCACTCACCCTGCTCAGTTTCTCAGTCAAGCTATCAAGCCGGCCTCTAGCCCCTTCCAGTCGCTGCGTCAACTGTATTTTTTGAAGATCTAGCTGTCCGAGGTTCTGGATAAGCATTTCCGCTTCCGCCTCTAAATTGACCGTTTGCTTCGATATTTGGAAATCTCGAAACTGTTCTTCAATGTTTTCCAAGTCCTTTTTGACAAGATCTCGTTGCTGGCCGGTAAATGTTTCAGTCATCTTCATCTGCCCACTCATATCTTCCTTGATAAATTCCAGAAAGACGCTCGCAATTTTGTTCGCGAGTTCTTGGGCACGTTCAGGGGTCCGCTGCCTCACACTAATTGTAATAATATCCGCATCCCGAGATGGATTGACCCTTAGTAAATCTTCGAGAACGTCTTTAACCGTTTCTTTTTGCCATGCTTCGAGCGTTAAATCACCCTGTTCGGTTTTATCGGTGAGGGGTCTTCCCAGCCGATTGGCTAACCATACAACCGATTTGCCGCGATGAACGGGTAAGGGCTCAAATCGCCCCTCCTGCCTTAATTCCTCAATCGCGGCTGCAACAATCGTTCGGGTTTGGATAATTTCGCCGTAGGTCTGCAACTCGGTGGTAAGTCCCAAGCCGGGCATCAGTAAATTACCCATAGCGGGCATTCCCTGCTGACTACTTGCTTGCACCCAAATCTTTGCGGTCGCCTCGTAGTAAGGCGGCAAAATATCGTTGCCGAGGAGTGCGACCAACAATGCGACAATCAGTAGCGTGACAATCAGCCATTGACTCCGATGCACAATCCCTAAGTAATTTTCGATGCTAATCCCACCTGTTTGAGAGGGCGTTGTTTGCATAATATCTTGACCACTGCCTCATATCTTAACTGCTCTTAACTGCAACTAACCCAAGTTGCTACCTATCGGCAATTGAGGCTACCAAATTATACGATAAATTAATGTGCCCGCCGAAATCACTGCCAATACAGCCTGCCAGTTAATCTTGAACCGTTCGGGAACTTGCAACCGATCTCCAGGATACAGCAATATCCCAAGCGGACTCAACTCAGTTTCCAATAACTCAAGTAGATTGACGGTCGTCTTGGTGCCATCAAATCTAATAATTAGAACCTCTTTCAGATTTGCTATTTCTTGATCCCACCCCCCCGCCAGTGCCAGGGCTTCAATCAGGTCAATCGGTTTTTTAATCGGATACTGCCCTGGACGAATTACAGCCCCTATGATGCTGACCTTTTCCTCCTCATAGGCATTGGGGATATGCAGTATATCCCCCGGCCCAAGGGTGGCTATATCTGCTGTTAGGAGCTCAGCCGACGCATCGTTGAGATTAATTGAAACCCGCTCGCCTGTGCTCCTGATAATCTGCGCTCTGGTGAGATCTGCGATGTCTTGTATGGAACCCCCCGCCATCATCAGGGCTTGCAACGCATCAATCTTTGGGCTCTCAATCTCATATACTCCCTGTTGAAGGACAGCCCCTGTAACCATGATTGGACGCTGCTGTAGCAAAGTCGGCACATAGACCACATCGTCAGATTGCAGCGGCATATCGGACTGATCGCCATCTCTTATCAAGCGCGTGAGATCTATAATCTGATAAGTTTTCCCATCGCGCCAAATCTGGACCTCTGTCAACTTGGCTCGCTCATAGTCAGGGCCGCCCGCCATGGCTAACCCCTGCAATAGATAGATCTGTTCGCTTTCAAAAAAATACCGATTCGCCTGTTTCACAGCCCCCCACACATAGATAGAGCGTTGACGGCTCTGGGTTAAAGTCACAAAAACACGCGGGTTATCTAATCGATCTGCTAGCCCTTTGCGAATCTCCCCTTCAATTTGCGGCACAATCAACCCTTCGGCTTTTATCTCCCCAATGAGCGGATAAGAGATAAATCCATCAAGCCGAACAACAATCTGTTTGCTATATTCCGGATAGCCTTCAACGGTGACATCAATGTGATCACCGATTTGAAGGGCGTAAGGTTTGGGAGGCGTTAAGGAGTTGGCAGGAGCGGTCCGAAGGACAATAATAAATAAGCAAAGGAGCAATCGGAATGGCCTCAAAGTCCGTGAGAAACCATTTCCCGCTTTGATTGGTGTCATACCTGTTAGAAGGGAAGATGTGGGTGCAAAAATTAACGGATAGTCGTGCAAAATCTTCAGGAGGTGTGTAGGCCTCATACACTTTCCAAAACATCAGTTTGAACGGAATTTTAACATAGGTAACTTGAAAGGACAAGCAAAAAAGGCAGTGATTTGCAATCAGGCCGCTAGCGAAGCGAGAAAGCCATGGAGAATGTCGGTGGGAGGAGGGGGCAGTAGTTCGGCTAAAATTTATTATCGGTTGACTCCGTTACTGTTATTTTACCCTAACCTGCGGGCACGACTCAAACGATTGTGCAGGGCCTGTCTTGACATCCCCAAAAGCTGGGCGGCAATGGTCTGGTTGCCGTCGGAACGCTTGAGGGCTTCCATAATCAGCAGCTGTTCAGCATCTTTCAAGGCGGGCAATTGATCTAAAGTTGGCAGTAAATCTGTGAATGGAAGCGGTTTGTTTCGACCATTTTCCGCTCCGGCCCCTTGACTCGCGAGGGGTTGGTGCCCAATTTTCGCTTTGAACGATTCCATAGAAAGCACCCCCCCCTTATGGCGACTGACAGCATCAAAAATCATGCTCTCAAGCTCTCTGATATTTCCGGGGAAGTGATAAACCCCAAGCAGCGTAAAGAATTCTGCAGGGACCATCGGTTTATTCTTAGCGAGTTGCCTTGCCGCTTTATCGAGGAAGTGTTCGACTAGTAAGGGGAAGTCCTCCCGTCGGGCCCGAAGCGGCGGCAGGTGAATATGATGCGTTTGGAGTCGATAGTATAGGTCTCTGCGAAAGGTTTCCGCTTTCATTAAGGCATCAATGTCCCGGTTCGTTGCGACGATAATTCTAGCATCGGTCAATTTCGGCACATCCTCGCCCAACGGATAATACTTTCCTTCCTGCAAAAGGCGCAGCAGTTTGACCTGCGATTCTATGCTGAGGTCTCCTATTTCATCCAGAAACAGGGCACCCCCGGATGCCTGTTCAACTAATCCGTTACGCGCTGCATCTGCCCCAGTAAAAGCACCTTTTTTATGTCCGAAGAGGGTATCTGCAAACAAGTGGTCATCCAGGCCCGCCACATTGACTGTAACCAATTCACCCGTCCGCCCACTAAGTCGGTGGAGGGCTTTGGCGACTAATTCCTTCCCCACACCGGTTTCCCCAGTAATCAGCACCGGCAGCGTATTTTCAGCAATCGCCTCAATATATTGGAAAATAGAGCGCATGACAGGATTTTGGGTGATAATTTCGGAAAACACATCAGGCTGCTCCAGCTTGTCGGAAAGCAGGTAGTCCTTGAGTCGGGTGTTCTCATCGCGTAACTCCCTAACCTCTATCGCCCGCCGGACTGTCGTTACCAAACGCACTTTATCTACAGGTTTTACCAAATAGTCGAAAGTCCCTTCCTTCATACAGTCAACGGCTGTTTTGACTGCATTGACTGCCGTGATGATGATTACCGGGAGGTCAGGGAAATCTCTTACAACCATCGGGAGTAGATCCCAACCCGATAGGTGGGGCATCAGCATATCCAACACAACAACGGAAAAACTCCTCTCAGAAAGGATCGACATTACATCACGGCTATCTTGGCATTGTATAACATTATCAATGCCTTCCGAATTCAGGCTTAAACTGGCACTGAAGAGGAACTGTGCTTCGTCATCCACGAGTAAAACAGGGAGAGCAGGAAAAGTGGTTAGATTCATGGATTCACCTCCGCTTCCAAATTCACAAAAAATCCTATTGCTGCTATTTCCTAAGCGGAAAACTTAAACCGTTATTCTGCCCTAATCTAGTATGAGCCGACGAGAAACGGGCAGCATGACAGTGGCGGTCGTGCCTTTGCCAAATCTTGAAGTGAAATGTAGATGGCCCCCATGGTTCTTCACGATATTATAAGAAACCGACAGACCTAAACCCGTGCCGCCGGTGTCCCGCTTGGTGGTGAAAAAGGGTTCGATGATATGATTCAAATTTTCAGGAGGAATCCCTTCTCCCTCATCTCGCACCCTGATAGCAATCAGGTCCGACTTTTCGTTATACGATGTTGAGACAAACAAGCACTTTTGGGGGGATCGGAGGGATTGGCACGAATTGGTGATTAGATTGATAACAACTTGTTCAAGCTGCTGCGGGTTTCCTCGAATGGTGGGCAGGTTTTCTCCCAATTCCACAGAAGGATGATGGGTCGATTGCTTAATCAGATTGTTCACGATAACCATTGCGGATTCGACGACTGCGTTGGCATCAACCGGCTGATTCAAATCGCCTGCATCTTGACGCGCAAAGCCGCCCAGTGCCTCGACAATTTTCCCAATGCGCGCGGCACCCTCTGATATCCCCGAAATCAATTGACCGATTTTCTCGTGTGCCCGGGTGTAAGGCATGCCCGCCAACAGAAAATCACCATTCTCTTGGTAGTATTTCTGAAGGATTGGCATAACATTCTGCCAAACCATAGAGAGAATTTCTCCGTTGAGCATGATAAAGTTATTCGGGTTATTGATTTCATGCGCTACCCCGGAGACCAAAATGCCAAGCGATGCCATTTTGTCCACTTGAATCAATTGCTGCTGCTGCAACTCCGCTAACTCCTCCGCCTGTTTGCGTTTGGTGATTTCCTGTGCACTCCCTGCACAACGGTAGATCTCTCCCTCTTCGTTTCGGACCGGAAAGACGTGAGCTTCGATCCAGCGAATTTCCCCATTAGGGCGCACGATCCGATACTCATACTCGACAAACTCCCCCCGGCTCTGCTTCTCGAAATTGGTGATGACCTCCTCCCGGTCCTCCGGGTGAACAGCATCTAACCAAGACCCCGGCTGTGCTATCAGGCTCTCCCGGCTGCGTCCCCAAATATCCTCATACGCAGGACTGATGAAATAGATTTGCCTCCCGTCAAGCGAACTCAACCAGAAAACCTCGCGCAGATTTTCCGCTAGTTGGCGAAATCGCTGCTCGCTTTCGTAGAGTGCTTTTTCCGCCTTCATCTGCTCGGTGATGTCGCGGATAATGCCTTGGTATCCTAATACCGTTCCGTCAGCCGCGCGCCGCACCGTTGAAGTGAGCAAACAGTTCATCTGCGTCCCATCCTTCCTCCGGAATTTCAACTCATAGTCTCTCACCGATCCCTTTCGTTCAATCTCCCGCTGAAACACGCTCCGATCTTCGGGATGGACATACAACTTCCGAACATTCATCCCGATTAACTCGCTACGGGTATAGCCAAGCAGATCCAAGCTCGCCTGATTGACATCAAGGATTTTGCCGTCACGGGTGTTCATATAAACGGCATCCCTAGATTCGCCAAAAAGGGTGCGGTATCGCGTTTCGCTCCGCCGGAGTGCCAGTGCCGCCTGCTTATGTCGGGTGATGTCACGCCACACCAACCTGCCGTAAAGGACATTTCCCGCTTCATCGCGAACCGATGAAACGTTCAAACTCACATCGATTTTGCTTCCATCTTTCCGCTTCAACGCAAGTTCAGCATCGTGGACTTCGCCGGTTTCCACAAAGGACTGGAAGACCGCGTTTGCGTCCTCTATACAATCTGGATGATACCTCTCGAAAATAGAACGACCGATAATCTCCTCTTTAGTGTAGCCCAAACACTGGACCACTGTCTGGTTGCATCGAATAATATTAGCTGTCTTGGCATCTACGAAGACAAACATATCCGGAGCGTTATCGTAGAGATCATAATAGGTCTTCCCCGACTGTTCCAAGTGCTCCAAAGTGCCCTTATACCGCGTCTCCGCCCGTTCTAATTCAGCAGCCCGCTGACGCATCTCCACCAACTCATCAATCAGTTCCGCCTTTGTTTTATCTGCATCTTTCATCTTGCACCTCTTTGGAGTCTGTTTGAAAAGCCAGATGTGTCAAAGGGCCGCCAACAACGCTTTTTCACTGTAGAGCAACGCACGAGCGAACGTGCCCTCACCCCGAAAATCTGGCGCATCCCACCGTCGTGGTGCGCTATAATATGCCGTTACGAGTTGGCCATCCAGTTTAACGGTGGAAGGATAGCCCAAGTCATTGTCACCCAGGTCGTCACAAATAATCAGCCGAGGATAAAACAGAATTGGAATCAATAACACCAGTCAATCACGGCTGAACGATAAAGCGAGCCAGCTCCTTGCCACGCGGGGACAGCGTTTCATAAAGCACACGCGGGAGGGTGGGCTCCAGATGGTGCGATCGAAACCAGGGTGCGAAATATCCAACGCTAGTCATCGGTCGGATTTCATCGGAATGATTAGCGGTGCCGCCGTGCCAGCAGCGCACATCCCGGATGAGTGCCGTCCCGGGCGGGGCACAAATAATCGAATGCTTCATGCGCTCAGGCTCCTCCCCCATCGTCGGGATCGGCTGACGCGTTCGATGGGTCCCCGGCACAAATCGGATAGCACCGTTGATTTCTTTGAATTCGATCATCAGGAAATTTACAACAATATACGGTGTCGGCACGTCGTGGATTGTCACCTGTCCTAGGGGATCTTTGAAAACATCCCTGATATCGGCGTGCAGGGGTTGCTGCTTCGCACCGGGAGTTGAGTAATCGCCCCCACCGCCGGAACAGATGTAATCGGAGCTCCCCCAAATTGCCTCCACTATCGGCAGAATCGTCGGCAGATCAATAAGTTGAACCCACTCCGGGTGATGAAGCTGTGGCCCGAAGGAGTAGCGGGCATACCCTCGGTTTGCCTCTTCAAGTGGAATGTCCCTCATCTGCTGAGCGATCACGCGGGCTGCCCCCGATTGGGCATACGCAAGCTGTTCGGGATTGAGCGCATCTTTGATCGGGACGAACCCATCTCGGTGGAAGATGGCTGCTGCTCTCTCTACTTCTGTGGGATCGAGGATTTCGATATCAAGCATAATGGGCAAATCCTTTCTCTAAAGCTTTTTAGGGACACAACAACGCCATTAACCGCCCAAAGGTATTACGTCTTCGGATAGGTGTCAACTCCTCCAACTCGCGATGAATTCCTCGACACCGAAATCGGCAGGTGTTTCATTAAAGCAGTAGCGCATCGGGCCCGACTGGAAGCCGGGGAAAAAATGCTCCTCGTCCCTCTGAAGTTTGGCATCAAGCGGCTTAAACCGTTTCCATAAAGCCTTCGCCTCCTCCGGCGTGAAACGATCTGCGAATTCGGGCCCCCAATTCAGCGTGGTCGGGTGTGAACTCGTCCCCCGCCTGCGAAGGTCTTCAGGTCCGTCCTCAAGGTCCGGATTCTTTCGGAGATTAATAAAGAAAGCCGTCTTGCACAAAAAGATAGTCGTCAGTATTTTGCCCTTTTCGCCCTTGCCCGGGTGTATCTCCTCCAGCGCAGCGTGGTAGGCAGAACTGTTTTTTTCAATCGCAGCCCGAAGTGCGGATTCGGTGTGAACCTGCATCCGCTCACTCCGTTTGTTCCAGCGTTTTAGTGTCGCCTGAGCTGCGACGGATAGGTGCTTCGTGTAGCTGAGGGCTTCATATTTCGTGAAGTTACAGAAACCGCCGTGAATGGTGCGCCGCAGCTTTGCACTGTAGTTGCTGCCCCAATGGAGGATGGGGGTGATGTAGACCACGCCATCGCCGGCATTGAGATGCGTTTGGACACCGCCGGGCAAAGGGACCCGCGGATCCGCCAGCAACTGACGGTTCTCCTCTTCGGTGTTGATACGCACGTGGCTGCCGGGCACGACCCACAGCACATCGTCATCGTAGAGGGAGATGTTCCACTGAACATACCTCGGCCCATTCTCCATGATGTCATCTATGTATGCCTGTAGCGGGGCGGTATCAATGGGATGGATATCGCGGTGCCAGACAGCTGGCCCCCGGTCGCGCACCGGGCTGCACATCAGCATCATTTCAGTAACGGCTGCATCCGGCTCTCCCATCAACTGAGTGCTGACACCCTGCGTGTTTTCGTGAAGCCAGATTTCCGCTGTGTTCGCGGTCTGTCCATCGATCAGGTCTAACAGGGGCTGCCGATGTAGTGCCAATCGCGGTTGTGCCCCTGTCTCCCATACACCGCCCGGCGGGTCGTCTGGATTGCGTTCGCGTGCCCAGATATCTCGCTGTCTATCGACCATTCGCTCATAACCGGCGCGCAAATCTTCCAACTCAGCTGGCGGGATGACCTCGCGCAGGACCAAATACCCCTCTTCCATGAATTGGTCTCGATTGAATTGCATTTCTGTGTCTCCTGTCAAAAACCTATGCACTCATGCATTATTCTTTTATGCTGAATTGCCGAGCTACAAGGCATCAAACGTTCTGCTGCGTAAGTCCCATAGAGATTTCACCCACGGTGTGCGGGCAATATACCATCTCCATCCGCAAGCCTCGTTCATCAAACTCAGGTTCTTGCGGAATTGACGCGAGCTTTCGTCCCCCCATCATCCCGGTCACTGCGGCGGACAGTGCATCAAGGATGTCGTCCCTTGCGACATCTGCGCGCCTATAGGTGGATAGTATATGGCTGATAATATCGGCAGTCTGCGGATAAATTGACTGGAGGAGCTCCATTCGCTCCGAAAATCCCTCACTTCGCTTTTTGGCGTGTTGCATCGGACGACCCGCCAATCCCCAAAAGCAGAGTTCCGGATGGATTTCTCTGATACGACCTGTCGCGGAGGTGTCGTCCGAAAGGAGGCAATCAACCTCACGAATCTTGGGGATAATATTCCAGTTTTCAACGGACAACCGTTTGCCTGTCAACCGTTGATTGACATCACAAGCATCCTGATATGACAGTGCATAGATTGCTTGACGGCACGGTGCAGGAAACACGCTCGAACGCCTAGGTCCCAACAACTTCCGGGCTTCCGGGTCACAACGACGCTCAGCCCTACCCTCCGCTTTCAAACCGATAGGAATGTCAATCAATATCAAGGACCCCCGCCGATGATAATTCCAAAGACTAGCCACATCCGGAAAGATATTAACCTGCCAGTTAGTCTCCGTCTCCAGCCCAATGGCGAGCCAACCCGCCCTGCAACCATCTACACCAACGAACATCTTAATCCTACGCTCCTAGCTGACTTGCCAGATTATTAAAGTCGTTCGCCACCACATCAAAAAAGGCATCGGGTTCTAAATCTCGATTGCGCTGATCCCCATACTCCTCGGGTCGAGGCACAAATCCGGTCTTAAATCCAACAGCCGATGCAGCCAGCAAATCGCCGGGGTGCGCGGCGACCATCATCACTTGGATCGGCGGAAGGCCCAGCAAGTCGGCGGCGGTTTGATAAACCTCTGGATCCGGTTTGTAATGTTTCGCCAACTCTGAGGACAGAATGCAGTCCCACGGCAGCCCGGCGTGTTTCGCCATATTGGTGAGCAAAGCGATGTTGCCGTTGGAAAGGGGTGCAACAATGAATCGTTCACGCAATCGCTGAAGTCCGCTGGTGGCATCGGGCCATGGGGTGAGGCGATGCCAGACGCGATTGAGGTGGTCTTTCTCCGCTTCGCTCAACTCCGTAATTTTGAACTCGTCAAGTAGGTCGTCCAAAATCATACGGTGCAGGGTATCTATGTTCAGCCATGGCAATTCACCTTTACGGACGCGATTCATCGAGGGACCGTATCCGCCCCGCCATTGGTCCGCAAACCTCGCCCAATCCACATCGAGTCCGCGAGCCGCTCCAAACGCTTCACCTTCACGGATAATGCTACCGCGCCAGTCTACAACCGTGCCGAATACATCAAATGTCAGTGCCTTAATCTCAAGGGCATCTGTTTTTTCGCTAGCTTTCATAGAATTTTTTCCAGACAAACGAGGTTTGTTCGATTGGGGCGGCGGTTTGCCGAAAATCCACGCTTATCGAAGGGCGACCCCATCCGTTACGCCGCAACCGGCAAACAGTGTCCGCTGCACAGCCATGTCATGCGCCGGTGTGTAATCCGGCTGTTTTTCCCCTCGAATGCAGGCAGTGAGTTCTCGCAGCAGCGATGAAGAGGTTGACGACCGAGTAATAGTCACTTCCTGCGAACCCGCTGCGTAGCCTTCAACAGCCGTTTCCAAACTCAGGCTAAGGTTATCCGAACCAATTGGGGTATGGATGGCAGTTCCCTTCGTGCCGTAAACTTCGATACGACGGGTTTTGCCGCTCTCAATGTGCATACCGGCGGTGTCCACCGTCCCGAACCCATCTCCAAACTCATGGACCACCACCGCATTATCCACCTCAGATCGGTTGGCGTAGTGCCGTCCCAAGCAGGGCTGCACCCGTTTCGGTTCTCCCATCAGGATAACCATCAGGTCAATCAGATGCCCCGCCATCTCGAAGTAAATCCCGCCGTGATACACCTTGAACTCCTGCACCAACTGTGGATGCCACGATATCGGCTTAGGAATGTGTCCGCGATAGTAGAAAATATCGCCCAACGCCCCCGATTTAGCGAGCCGCAGCATTTCGTGAATCGCGGGATTGTAACGCCACATATACGCCATCTGAAGGCTCAGTCCCTTGTGCTCCGAGAGTTTGTGGATACGCTTCAACTGTTCCAGATTGATGCCCGCCGGTTTTTCGAGCAACACATGTTTACCCGCTTCAAGGGCCTGCTCCGCGTAGTCCAGATTCTGGTAGACATGCCCTTCGACGATGACCGCTTGAGCATCGCTGTCCAACACCGCTTCGACGGATGGAAAAACGGTGAGATCGGGAAAGGATTCGGACCACTCCTGTTCTCTTCGCGCAACGACCTCTGGATCCGGATCGTAAAATCCGATGGGTTGAAATTCTTCAGGACGCTCCGTTGACTCGCGGGTGTGCATGCTGGCGTGGCTGTGCCATGCACCCAAATAAGCAAATTTTAACATCAATAATCTCCTCTACAGCACTAAACTGCTAATAGTTCACCTCTTCGCGCTTCACGTTTCAAGCATCACGGCTTCGCCGGCTCGTGCAATCGCGCCAGCACCGGGTTGTCCGCAGGCTCCTTCCCACCGTAGAACCACGTCAGGGGCAGCACCTTTAGCTTCTGATTGAAGCCGCCCTCCCTTCGGCTGCTTAGAATTAACTCAGCGCGGGTGGGGTGCTCCTCGTAGACCGAATAGGTGTGAGCAATGAGGACGCGGTCTTTCATCACCAACACCGATGGATACGACCAACGTCCGTGAACATCGAAGGGCAATAGATGTTCTCGCTCCCGCTCTGGAGCCGGTAGCCCCGGATCAAAGTGGTATTCTGCCGGCCGGACTGGACGAATCGGGCCCGGCTCAACCCGTGTTTCCTCATGGATCGATTCCACATTTTGGAAGAACTCCCACACGCTGCCGCCATTACGGCTAATTGCAGCGGAGATTCGCGTCCGATTGTAACCCCGTTTAATTTCGGCCTCACCCTCCTGATTCCAGACCGCTAGGAGGTGTCCGTTGGGCAGGGTCCGAATCTGTGCGGGCGCTGTCGATGAAGCCAAGGAGGTCGGTTGGGGGCGCGTCCATGTCTCCCCGTCGTCCTCTGACCACGCCTGAAAAACGCGACCCAATCCATTACGCATGAACATCAGCAGCCGTCCCGGCTCCACTTCCGTCACTGTCGGCTCGTTGGTATAGCTGAACGATGCGTTCCAGTCCATCAGGATAATCAGTTCCCCATCCCGATTGCGCTGCCACGTCCGTCCATCGTCGTCCGAATAACAGACGTAGGACGCAGAGAAACGGGGGTCAAAAAAGTGGGCAGCGGTAGACACCCACTGATTATTCACCAATTTTCCAGACGCAGGCGGTTTGATGTCATTCGGGCCCGTGGACTGCCCCAGCGCGATATACACCGGCAGGATAATGCGCCCAGAGGAGGTGCGGAGCAGGACATCTTGATAGGCATAGGTGGCGATCCCCGGCGGCGTTATGCGGACTGGCGGCTCCCAAGTCTCTCCACCGTCCATTGACCGCCAGAAAACCAAATGCGTGTCCCGCCGAACGCTCTCGGAAGAACCGTCAGAGGGTCTGTGCATGGCTGCCAAGCCGATGCCGTCACCGGACAACTGCACGAGCGATGTTCCACCGCCGCCCACCGGATCTCCCGCCGTGTCAGTGCGTGAGAACGACTCAGACCATGTGATCCCGCCATCATCGGAGGTGTTGAACTGCGTTCCAGCAGCGTGTAGTATGCATCCATCCTCAAGTTCTGTAAAGGTAGACGAGTGGAAATATCTCGTTTCATGAATCGCCAATGCCTCTTCGGGGCGTGTCATGGGAACGTTGCTCATGGGTTTCCAAGCTCCTTTCTACGGTTTGATGGATGGGATCTGTTTCCATCCTGCCTGCTTTCAGGGTTTCGATAACTGATTGACGAACGCCGTGTGGTGACATACTCCCAAGCATAAATGCTTGGGCTTCTTACCTGTTGTTGACAGGCTTCTTAGATATGAGTCCCCGAAAGGGCGACCACGCGTCTAAGCGACATAGATGTGCATTAAATCTCACACCTACGGGCGATGCCACACCGCCCACTACAGGGTTGAACATCCAACCCTGATACTTTGTCCAGATATTACTTGCACCGACAACGTCTCGATGGCCTTCCCATCCACATTTGGGGCATGAATAGACACGACCCGTAGGTTTCTTACGGTTGCGGCAGGACGGGCAGGTTTGGCTGGTATATCGCTCTGATTCTTTGTCCACAATGATACCGACAGCCTTGGCTTTGTAGGTTATCATAGCGGCGATTTTACCAAAAGACCATTGGTGCAATTTCTGATTGGACTTCTTACTATAGTTGATTCTTTGTCGGATATCGGTTAAATCTCCTAAAACAATCGTCTGCGCTTTGAAGACTCGACAAGCGGAGACAAAGCGGGACGTGATTTTGTGTTCTGCATCCCGAATCTGGTTGGCTAACTTCTTTAAGACACGATTCTTAGCCGATTTTAGAAACTTCCAGCGTTGACTGTATCGCTTACATCTTGAAAGTTTCTGATTAATCCGTGCTACAAACTTATTGCGATATTGTTTGATTGCACGGATAGAACGCCCATTGTAAATCGTAGCAGACTCACTGTCGAAGGCCACGATGGGGTGAATCTCGCCTTGGTCTACAGCAACTGTTTTGCGTTGCTTGGGCTTATGTTGCGTCGGCTGTGTCTGGTAAGTTGCGTGAAACTCAAAAATCTGACTGATACGGTTGTAGACCATCGAGACCTCAACGGGGACCTTACGAAACTTGCGTGATACTTTGATATAGACGGGCTCTCTACCTTTGCCCATTGAAAGTCTTAGTCTGTTGCCAGACACGGTAATACCAGACGCTCGCCATGTGAAAGTGTGGTATTTAGATGTCCGATAAGGAGGTCTCGCTTTAGGGTCTTTCCGCATTCGTTGAAAGTAAGACTTGAGCGCACCATAATAATCATCAATAATCGCTTGGACGCTATGCGAATGACATGGATATTCTAAACATCGTAGATACTTTTTGGTGCTGCCGACCGAAAGCCAGAAGTCTTTCCTATCATGCACTTTACGGATGACAGATATCGTCTTGGAATAGATGCGACCCCCTAATTGATTGATGGCATCTAACTCGGGTGTTTTCGGCGACGTGCTTATGATATACGTGCGATATGCGTTAGACATGCTTTTGAAAAGTAAAATTACAGGGTTAGCCCCAACGCTGTCCGTTCCGCCTGGTCTCGGCACGGACAGACCAGGCAAGCATTGGGATTGTTTTTAGTTTCTTTCATTCGTCCAAAAAACCAACCGGGGTCATCTGTGAGATACAATGCCAATTCTGACATTTCTACCGCCGCCGGATGTGAGGTGCCTCCATGACTGCACGCTGCTCCGGTGTCATATCTTCAATATAATCGGGATAGGAAATTTGATGCGCTCCTGCGCTGTATGCCTGAAATCCGGGGCTGAATTTATAAAGCACTGCCCGCCGCTGATGCTCAGCTTTCCACGGCAAAGTCCCATGGGTCAAGGTTTCACTGAAGATAATCGCATCGCCCGTTTCCGCATGGACTTCGACCACATGCTCCTGATATTTCTCCCACAATTTCATACTTTGAGGGCAGGGAAGGTTTGCCTTATGACTGCCCGGAATGACCGCTAACCCGCCATCTCCAGGGCCCTCGTCCGCAAGCATATATTCGACGACTGTGAGTCCGGTATAGATACGTCCATCTTTGAAGAAGTAGGCTTCGGAAAAGTTCGGGCGCTCAATACCGCCGCCGTGCAACGTGCCGCCTTCCGCGCCTGGTTCCATCGCAATCATCCCCGGTCCGTGGTCAAGCCGATAGCCTTCCCCCAATATCCCGTCGAGGTAAGGCTTAATTCGGGGGTGAACAAGGAACTGCCGAAACGGTTCGCACCACGGGTGTTCCCACGCCAGCATCCCGCCCAAATCCCGCCGGCGGGACGTGCCTGACAACGTTTTTGAACCGCCCGCCAGCGACCTGTCCATCTCCCTGAGTTCGTCAATATGGTGGTCAACTGCTGCGTTACAACGCTCAACCTCTTCAGCGGTGAGCACATCTTTAATCACAAGATAACCTGTCAGATCAAATAGATACCTTTCGTCTTCGGTCATCGTCCACCAGTCTCCCTTGTCTGTTATCAGGATTAAAAGATTCGCAGAATTGAGCAGAATACATCCAAAGAACCCTGCTCAACCCTGATCGGCAATTAACCATTTGCCGCCCATTGAATCCCCTGCCCAACCAGCTGCTGCATGGCAGGTTGCTCAAATGTGCCGGGCCCGTGACCCAGTGATGTGTAAAACACCCGTCCATCGCCATAGGATTTCACCCACGCCATTGGGTGTTGTTTCTCCGACCACTCCGCCGACGCGAGGATATGGATGTAGGGGTCATAAGCGGACATATAGATTTCGTCCTCGACCTCAAACGCCTCAACGCCCTGTGTAATCGGGTGATCTGAGTCGTCGATATTCACTGTGAAAGTCCCCCCCGGTGGATGCCAGTTGGCGTGTCCACCGATGAGGTCAACGGCGCGACCCCCAATCCACCACGCTGTTCCGTGAATGCCGACCAGTCCCTTTCCGCCGCTGACGAATTGAAAGAGCCCATCTTCCTGCTCAGCCGTGAGGTCCGGTTCCCGCTTGGGGGTGCCGTCAGGCTGACTGACGGTGCGAGTAAACCCGGTGCCGAACACACAGACATCAAATTCGTTCAGTTGAGATGATGCCAAAACCCCTTTGTCATCGGTAAGTTCCGCCGACATATCGCCTCGTGCCGCAAGGAAATCGTGGATGACGGACGCGCTATCCGCAAACCGATGATTTGGACCCGATAGAACTAAAACTTTCAATGTGGATGCCTCCTCTATTCTTTCTAATTGTTGTTACGCTTCCGCGCTCGTTTGTCACGCGCAGTGATATTAAGCCTGCTGTCAGTATAGAGGAAAACAGAAGCCGTGTCAAGACAATTTTAGCCACTTCCCTAAGGAGGAATTTTTTGCTAACGCACGGCATATAATGTATAATATGCAAATCATGTGTAAAAAGGAGACAAATATGGCAGAAAAGAAACTACTCATCACAGGTATGAGCGGATTGATCGGCGGCATCGTGCGAGAGCGTTTGGAAGGAACCTACGCTTTGAGCGCACTCAATCGCAGCCCGGTCGCAGGAATCGAATGCCATCAAGCGGATATCGCTGACCTCAATGCGATACAACCCGCTTTTGAGGGAGTCGACGTGGTTGTGCATCTCGCAGCAAATGCACGAGGCGGCGCAACGTGGGAAGAGCTCTTGAGTCCCAATATCGTTGGAACCTACAATGTTTTTGAAGCGGCACGGCGGGCGGGTGTTAAGCGGGTTATCTACGCTAGCAGCGGCTCAACCGTCAGCAACTGTGAGCGGGAGTTTCCTTACGGTGCGCTCACTGAAGGCCGTTACGATGAGGTCCCCGAAACGTGGGATAAGCTAGACCACCAATCCCTGACCCGACCCAGTGGACTCTATGGGTGCACCAAGGTATTCGGCGAAGCGTTAGCGAGACATTATTCAGACACCTGCGACATCTCAATGATCTGCCTACGCATTGGTGCAGTCACCCGTGAGAACCGTCCAACACAGCCGCGTATGTTCTCCGTCTGGTGCAGCCATCGAGACATCGCACAGATGGTCGAAAAGTGCATCGAGGCACCCGACAGCGTGCGGTTCGCTATCTTCTTCGCAGTGTCGGATAACAAATGGAGTTATCGCGACTTTTCACACGCCCGTGAGGTGGTCGGGTTTGAGCCACAAGATGCGGCAGAAGAACACCGTTAAAAACGACTCGGAGGATAATCTTCTCCGAAATCTGTGAGCTTCGCTTACCACCCGCAACGCTTCCGATGAGGCACTATTATGCAAGTCAACCGTCAACAGCTTATGGACGAGGGCTACAACATCCTGCACAACGTAGTTCCTCCGGATCAGCTCCAACCGCTGCGCAACAGTATCGAACACATGGTCGATCGGAGAAAGGAGCTCTCTACCCAGCAGCGCACTCCCGACCAACCACCGGGGGGCGCATGGGCGGCGAGTGGTCAACCACGATTGAAATTCTCCACAGATTGCGACAACGAGTCTGCCGATGCCATCGAATTCTTGCTTCACGAAAACACCTTGGGGGTTGGCCGACAACTGATGGATACAGAAGATGTCGTGCCACACAATCTGGCCTGCATCTGTAGTGCGAACGCCGGCGAGTCCGGTCCGGCAAAGTGGCACCGCGATATTGGTCCGGGCGAACCTGCCCCGTTGCGCGGTATGATTTCCAATATGCAGCATCACGGTCCCAGTTATCTCCAATGGAATATCGCTCTCTACGACGATAGTGTCTTTTGGATCGTCCCTCGCAGTCACCGTCGAGTCAACACCGACGCAGAGAATCGGCAGTTGGTTGAGAACGCGTCGAGCCCGCTGCCCGGCGGTATGCCTGTTGAGCTTAATGCCGGCGATGGGGTGGTTTACACCCATCTATTGCTGCACTGGGGAAGTTATTACAGTAGCAAAATGCGGCGAACGCTGCATCCCGGCTACCGTCCGTTGCGCTTCCGCTCCTATCCCAACGTTCACTGGCGACATTGGGAGCCGGGATTCTATCACTATCTTTCGGACACCGCGAGGGCGCAATTTGAGGCGTGGGACCGGCTCTTCTTTGCAGAATTGGATTTAGTTGCAAAAATCTTCCATGCGATTAGAAACAGAGCTGTTGATGCCTTTAAGACGGGGTTAGACCAACTGCACCCGTCACCACAAGACCGAATGGTTTGCGTCGTTATGCTCTCAAAATTGAGTCGGGCGTTGTATCAACTCAAACATACGGAGACTCCACCCGCCTCGCTCTGGGGCAACGGCAGAGACATCGCCTATCTCGGCAGCCACTTCACCGCTAAACAGGCAGAAATTTTGTGGAAGCAGTTTGATACACTTGATGCAAAACTACAGACCTCTAATCAGGAAGACCACCCCGGTTTTCAACGGAGCATTTCGCAATACGATTCCGACAACATGCCCCCGGATTTCGAGGTTGCAGACTTTATCGCTAGTTGGGATCACGCTTAATCGGCAAACGAGCATTCACATTCTACCCCAAAGGAGGCATCCCATGCCGAAGTTCCGACTCACACCAGAACAACTCCATTTCATGGACATATTCGGCTATCTCCACCTCCCCGGCTTCCTCAATGACAGCATCGATCAGATCATTGAGGCATTTGAACAGGTCTGGGTCGATCTGAACATACACCACCCCGAAACACAACGCACATTCCTCGTGCCGTTCCTCGGGCAAAGTGAATACCTCAGCTCACTCCTCGACGATGACCGGATTGATGGCATTTTCGCCAGTCTGCTGGGCGAAGATTACACCTATCTCGGCAGCGATGGCAATTTCTACAGCGGGGACACCGGTTGGCATTCCGACGGCGGCTGGCCTCGCCCCATCCGTTTCTACAAGATGGCACTTTATCTGGACCCACTGACCGCTGACACCGGGGCAGTGCGCTTCATCCCGGGCAGCCACAGATATGGGGAGATATATGCCGAAACGATACAACAGCACATCTCCAGTTTGCAAGAAACCTACGCGCTTGATGGGCCTTCGGTCCCTGCGGTCGCGCTCGAATCGCAGCCGGGGGACCTGGTCGTGTTCAACCAAGGCTTGAAGCACAGCTCTTGGGGCGGGGGGACACAACGGCGCATGTTCACGATTAACTGTGGATATCGATACAAGGCAGATGAGATAGACTTCTTACGCAAGGAGCTCGACCTCGTGTCGCGTTTCGGTGAGGGAAAGGTTTATGGGGACAAGATGGTGGCAACGGCAGGCCCGAGGCGGATGGTGCATCTTGAGCAGGCTTTGGCTCTCGCTCCCAATGGTGTTTGGCCCGCTGGCGCATAATCATATTCTACCACCTACGACACACTAGGGATCTCGAGTTGCTCATCAGCTCCCATTCTCTCACGGATCCGTTGCCACTCCGTAACGAGGTTATTGAAGATAACAGCGTCCTGGGAGTCTCCCCGGCGGTCGTAGTGGTTATAGAGGATGCGCCCCAACCGCTCAACGGACTCAACATGAATCCCCATCCCTCTGCCGACAGCCGCTGCACCTGCGATGCCCTCGCCATCCTCGCGGTTGAGGTGATACGCCATGCGGAAACAGCCCTCCCACGCTGTCGGGTCATCGGTCAATTGTTCGGTGTTGGAAAAGGCATCGATCGGCAGCAGTCTCACTCTTCCGCCCTGGGTGGCAAGCAGCCCGTCAACATCCCGCAACTTGGCGATGGCGATATTCTTGGCGCGCGCCAATGTTTCCGCGTCCCCGTAAAGCCCTTCTCCATAGCCGTGCTGCTTGAGCCAATCGAGGCAGAAACGGCTCTCCGAATCCAGATCGCCCTCTTGACGCTCATCATAATCGGCGATGGCGCGGTTAATCGCCGTTAGTGCCTCCCGCACCGAGACAGGCTCACCACTGATTGTCTCCACGCGGCTGTAACGGGAGTAAATCTGCATCCCCGGTCCAATAGCGGCTTGCGCCAGATCGGTGGGGGCGATGTGCCCTCTTTGCGTCAGTTGGTCAAGGGCCGCAGGCAGCTCCTTCTCAAGGGCATCGAAAAATTGGCGGCGCATTGCGATGGGGGCATCCTCGGAACGCGGGCGACAGACCAATACCACAGACGATGCCAAAGCGTTAGATCCGAGTGCCCTTGGCCGTCTAGGACGCTCAGTCCGCATGGGCCAGGTGCCAACTATCTCGAACCCTGCCGCCACGATAGCACTCAGCATCGTCTCCCAGCCGGTGGATGCCCTGCCTTCCCGCTCCTCTTCCTGCTGCTTGTAAGCATAGAAGATGGAGGCCGGAAATTCCGGACTACATCGCTCCCGTATCAACTGTAGGGTCCTGTTCAGCAAGCCCTCAAATCTTTGCCGGGGATCATCAAATCGGGATGCAATAGCTGTTATCTCCTCCGCTTTGGGGGTCAGGATACCAGCAAATAGATCCGGGTAAATATCACGGAGTAACGGACGCAGCCACACGTAGAAAAAATCGGACAGGTCGGCATAACCGATGTTGTCGTAATAGGGCGGATCGGTGACGATGACCGGGCCATCTTGAGCGTGGATAGTGGTGGAGGCATCCGCCTGATGTGCCGCGCCATTGTTCGTGTCTACGGGCAGTCGCTCGATAACCTTAGCAATCCACTCGATTTGTCCCATCCAATTCTGGGTTGAGGTAGAAAAAAGATTCGCTTCCGCGAAATCCCAGATCATAGAAATTGCTTGGCGCGTGAAAACTTGGGCGACAAAGTCACCAGACCACCAGGCCAAACTACAACCACTGGTAGTAGTTCTGCCAACAGCAAGGGCAAGATATGTACAGATGGCATCCGCGTAGTCATTATCTCCCCCAGTCTGTGTGATTTGGCTCCGAACCGCTGCTAGCAAGTCGCTAAACGTTGTCAATGCGGTGAGTTGACGTTTGGTGAAAAGTTGATGCCAATGGGTGAACCCGTATCTCTGAACCCTAAAACCCAAGGCTTGGTTTGGCAAATTCCCTGTCGGTCTCCAAACAGGTTCGGCGGATAGTGCGGCTTGGATATGCTCATCGGTCGGTGACACATAGAGCCGCCTGCGGTCCCCCTCGGCGACAATGGCAGTCATCTGCTCCCCCATATTGCCAGCCCTCCCTTGTTCACGAACATAAGACAGTGGAGCTGCGTTGTTGCAGGCAATACAGACGGCACCGTGGCGATCCACCGTGCCGTCCCTGGTCTCGGCACGGACCCTGTCCCCCTGGTCTCGGAACGGACGCTCGCGGGACACCACAAAGGATACGCGCCTCGTCTCGTAGTCAACGACAGGTTTAATCCAATGTTGATTGTTGCTCTTTTTAGAGATTTGAAATGTCTTTAGCAGGGGCATCTGGATGCCGCAAGCGGGGTTAGGACAGGGGACCGTCCGCGCCCAAAGCCATGCAATCACAGTAGCACTGCTGCCATCCCTGGTCTCGCCTGCACTCGGAACGGTGGAACGGACAGGCAGTTGTGCCTTCGGATAGAGATGCCCGATCCGCTCAAACGCCTCTGCACGCATCCACGCGCCGTAGTAGCGGATGTCGTCCGCGAGCCCGGCCGCGCCGCGCCAAGCTGTCATTCCGATGCGGTCTGCTTCGGGATTGACCGGCGGAAGGTTACAAAACTTCGGTGGTATTTCGATCAACGCCTTGTTAAGGAGAACCGCTATCGGGTTCAAGTCCGAGGCGACCGCCTTCAGGCCGAGGCGTTGCGCTTCAAGGGGGATAGAACCGCCACCGGCGAAGGGATCATATATCGGCAGCGTCTTTTCACGCAGGTAGTTCAACACTTCAGTCGGGTCAGTGGGTGCCGTTTCACCCCGCGAACGCGCCACGGATCGGGCAATTTCGTAGCGCGCGTTTGCCACGAGCGTTTTCACACCAAATTGGCTCTCGTCGGTGCTCTCCCATTTGACCAGCTGTCGGATGATGGCGTGGAGCCGTTCTCGCTCGGCCCGTTGCTCGGCCGGGGTGGGGAACTCATCGGGGCAGGCGGAGGGGTCATCCACCATGCTAGCAAAGATGACCGCGCGGCACGCAGCTAACGGGCGGCGTGCCCACCATATATGCAATGTGGACGGATGCCCGTGCCGAATAGACTTCTCGCGGGCAGATTCGCGGTTGATGTCGTCTAGCGGTAGGTCAACTTCGATAAGTTTCTTGCGTGAGGTCATTTCATCTCCCTTTGGGAAGTGCGTTAATTAAAGGTTTGTCACACCTCAATACCCGGATATCGGCATTCTGGTTACGGTATTAAACGGTTATTTACCGCGTCGAGATTGTGCCCCGAACATACGCAGCAGCATCAGACGCAAGAAATGTTAGCACCCGTGCAACTCCCCTCGGTTCACCGAGAGATGTGCGGGCGTTTTCAACGGCTGTTTCCGGGGAGTTGCCCGTTCGTTCAGCAGATTCAGCGATTTGTCGGAGTTTCAGCGGGGTTGCAATGCTGCCGGGACAGATGGTGTGAACGCGGATATTGAGGGGCGCAAGCTGTGGCGTAACAGTCAATACCATTCCATTGACACCCCCCTTGCTCGAACCGTAAGCCACCGATGAGCTGCCGCCGTGCACCCCGGCACCAGAAGCGATACACAAAATCACGCCGCCGCCGCTCCGCTCCATAATCGGCACCGCGTGCTTAACCGATAGAAATGTTCCTCGGAGATTTGTGTCAATCACCGACTCAAACACCGCGGGGTCGAATTCATCCACCCGAATGCTTGGACCGCTCAAGATACCCGCAGAGGTTACGAGCACATTCAGCTGACCAAAGGCTTCGTCCGCCGTTTTCATTAGATTCGCAACTTCGGATTCTATGTTGACATCGGTTCGGACAAATTGGGCGACACCGCCTTCAGATTGAATAGCTGCCACCGTTTGCTCACCACCCTCGACGTTTATATCGCCGACGACGACCTTCGCACCCGATCGGGCGTAGAGAATTGCTGACGCTGCACCGATTCCCGTTGAACCTCCGGTAATCACGGCGACTTTGTTTACTAATTCCATATCTTTCTCCTGATTGGTAGGGTATGAATGAAAAATAGTCCATTGGGAATTGTAGCACGACGGGTCTCCGTTGTCAATTTGTCAACTGACCTCGGAGATTTCCTTGTCCGGTGGCTCGACACATGATAAACTTTATATCTATTAACACGATTTGTAAGAAGGATGGTAACTGTTATTTTATTCACACATCAATCGAATCTGGAGGAAACATGCAGATAGCTTATAAGGATATATTACCGAAAATCCACCCATCCGCCTTCATTGCACCCGGGGCGATGATTATCGGGGCCGTTACCATTGGTGAAGAATCCAGCGTCTGGTTTAATTGCGTCCTGCGAGGCGATCTGGAATACATCGAAGTTGGCGAGCGGACGAACATTCAGGACGGCACGATTGTGCATCTCGATCCGGGGTTCCCCTGCTTGATTGGAGACGATGTCACGATTGGTCATGGCGCAATCGTTCACGGATGCACAGTTGGCGACGGTGCAATGATTTCAATGGGAGCAACAATCCTGACTGGTGCCAAGATCGGCGAGCGGGCAATCGTTGCCGCAGGGGCAGTGGTGCGAGAGGGGCAAGAAATTCCGCCAGACACATTGGCAATGGGGCTCCCGGCACAAGTTAAACGTGAGGTTACCTCGGCAGATTTGGAGCGCATACGGCGGGGAAGGGAAGGCTACGTCGCGCGGGGACAGTTAATGCGGAAGTCGTTGAGCAAATATGCTGATCACGAATCATGAAGGTGTGTTCTCGTGCTGCACTTAGCACGCGCCACATTTCTTACAAACGGTGGTATCGCATGAGCTTGTCATGAACCGTTTTTTGTGCTTATTGTGTTCGAGGCGCAGGAATTCTGGCTTGACATTCAGGTCAAGGTAATCCCACGGATTGAACTCGCTGATAGAACGCGGACGTAGTGCATAAAAATCGGGGTCCAAGCCATGTTTACGGAAAGCGGCTTTCCATGATACCCCTCTGGCAAGGTCTAAAATCACCCGACTCAGTCGTCGATCCCCTCTGGCAAATACCGCTTCTTGATAGGCGAGTCGAGCACTTGCCGAGGAGAATTTCATTCCACCGATGCGCCCCAGCTCTTTTTTCAGAAAAGTGAGTTTGCGAGAGATGGTCTTCGGATCTTCCATTGCGACCCACTGGAAGGGGGTGTGGGGTTTGGGAACCATCGGCGAAATGGTGAAACCGATCCGTGCCATTCTGCCAGACTTCTTGGCGTAAGGTAGAACAATAGATCGCATCTCCTTCGCCATGTCAACAATGGCTTCAACATCGGCGGGGGTTTCGTAAGGCACACCAATCAGGAAGTAAAGCCGCAGGTTCAGGATGTCCCGTTTGACAGCTTCTTCGAGGACATGATACAGACGGTCGCGCGGGATAGCTTTGTTGACAACCTTTTGTAGATTTTCAGTGGCAACCTCCGGCGCAATCGTGATCGTGCCCTGTTCGCTATCAGCCAGTGCGTCGAGCAAGGGGGGACGGACCGTTTCTGCCCGCAAGGAAGCGCACGAGATGCGAAAACCTCTCTCCACCAAGCCCCTTGCAATCTCATCAATATCCGGATGATCTGAGATTGACGCTCCCACTAGGCCGATCCGATCCGTGATACCCCGGGCCTGTTCGGCGAGTTGAAGCGTGCTCTCCACAGACCGATGTCTTGGCCATCGCCGAGCATAATCAGCCACGCAAAAACGGCATTGCCGACCGCAACCACGCACAATCTCAATCAGGTGTGCGTTAGAAAATTCCGTGTTCGGTGTAAAGATTTTCGTGCAGGTTTCAGCGTCATCAAGGCTCGGAATCGCCATAGAACGGATGCGGGTTGGGGCGGGTGATTTTGCTCGCATCTCTTCAATGCTGCCTTCGTCACTATAATCGACTTCATAAAAGCGCGGGACATACAGCCCGGGCACCGCTGCGAGCTCCCATAGCAAATCTTCTTTAGATGCCCCTGCCGCCTTCCACTCCCCAAAAATATCCATCAGCCCATGGATGGTCACCTCTGCTTCACCCACAACGAAAACATCAATGAAATCGGCAATAGGTTCGGGGTTATAGGAGATATTGATACCGCCCGCAATAACGAGTGGATCGGCATCCGACCTATCAGCAGCCAGCGGCTCAAGTCTCGCCATCTCTAGCATGGTCGGAATGTTGACGTAATCCGATTCAAATGAGACGGAAAATCCAAGTAGATCGAACTGATTGAGTGGGGTTTGTGTTTCAAAGGAAAATAGCGTGGTTCGGCGGTCGTCGAGTTGACGCACCAGCTCTGGGTCGGGAAGGAATGTGCGTTCGCAGGAGGTATCCTCGCGCTGATTGAGGAGAGTGTAGATGACCTGAAGTCCAAGGCTCGACATACCAAGGGAATAGGCACCCGGGTAGATTAGCGCAAAGCGATTTTCTTTCCTAAAATTGAAGTGGGGGCGGTGCTCCGCTTTGAGGAGCTCTTGGTAGGTTTGGCGTAAAACTCGTTGCATAATAATTTTGGCGAAGGTGAACTTATTTTTTGTCCTTCATATTGCGGACTCGCAGAAACGCGGGGATATCTAATAGATCCTCCTCATCTGCCGCAATGTCAGGTTTAACGACATTACCCGGGGGTTGATCCGGTGGCACCCGTGCCCCCGGCCTAAATGAATCTGAACGTCCTCTACTATAATTGGTTTGCCTTGTATCTCCTGGGGGCCGCGCTGTTCCCCGGCCAGCCCGTGAAAAATTACCCCCTAAGAATTCTTCAAGGTTCACAACGTCCCCTTGTCCCGCTTGCTGCCTTCGGTCACGGGTTTGTGGGTCAAATCCTGTTGCGATGACAGTCACCCGCAGTTCGTCTTCCAAGCTCTCGTCATAAGCAAGCCCAAAAATCACCTGCTCCGTATCCGAAGTCTCTCTGATAACCTCCATCGCATCTTCCAATTCGTGCATCGCCATGTCGCTCGGGCCCGTGATATTCACGATAATCCCTGTTGCTCCCTCAATCGAGTTTTCTTCCAATAGCGGCGAAAGGATTGCCCGCTTCGCTGCACCTTGGGCCCGATTATCGCCTGTTCCCGCACCAATCCCCATCAATGCGCCCCCTGCGTTAGACATAATCGTTCTGACATCGGCGAAGTCAAGATTAATTTCGCCAGGGACCATGATGAGGTCGGAAATGCTCTGGACCGCGTGTAGTAAAATCTGATCTCCCATCCGAAACCCCATTTTTACCGGCATATTCCGATCCGCCTCCTCAATGAGCCGCTGATTCGGAATAACGATAACAGAGTCCGTGTTATCGCGCATCTCATTCACGCCCGCTTCCGCTTGGACGGCTCGTTGCCGGCCCTCGAACGTAAATGGACGGGTAACCACCCCGATTGTTAATGCCTCCGTCTCCTTGGCAAGGTTAGCAATCGTCGGTGCCGCGCCCGTGCCGGTGCCCCCTCCCAGGCCCGCCGTAATGAACACCATGTCCGCGTCTTCGACAATACTTCGGAGGTTTTCCTTGCTCTCCTCCGCTGCTTTACGGCCTGCCTCCGGGTTCGCCCCGGCACCGAGCCCCCCCGTTGTATTTTCGCCAATCTGCACCCGGGTGGCATTATGACACGCTCTGAGCGCCTGAACATCAGTATTGACCACATAGAATTCCACACCCGCTAACTCGGCCTCAATCATGCGCCTGACAGCGTTGCTTCCTCCCCCTCCAACACCAATGACTTTAATACGAGCGACATTTGCAAATTCATCCTGTTCAACAAATTCGATCACATTATCATTCATGATTTTCGGTTATACTCCTGTTAACGAAGTAGTCTAATTCCTCCGTAGCAAAGCGGCAAATCCGTAAGCCGCAAACAATGCACGAAACCGCCGGCCCCACACTCTATTGTTAGATTATAGGGAATTGCTATATTAAAGTCAACACTTTTTTTGCAGACGCTACAAAATCTCAACCGGACCGTGGACTTACAACCATTCCTGAAACCAATGCTTCATACGTTTGAAGATTTGATCAAATAAGTTTGTCCCTTTGATGAAGGTCCTTTTGGGCGCATGATAATGTTCCATTGCACCGTCAAGGACAAGCCCAACCCCCGTTGCATAGATTGGACTATGTATTTTCTCCGTTAATCCTTTCAGTGGACAAGGATACCCGATCCGCACTGGACAGGGAAAAGCCTGTTCGGCCGATTCGAGCAGCCCATCAAGCAGCGCGGTCCCACCGGTAAGCACAATCCCAGCCGGTATGGTGAGGTTACAGTTGTAGATTTCCTGACCAATTAGATTTAAGAATTCATCCATACGACATTGAATAATTTCTGCCAGATCGCGTCGAGTGATGAAACGCGGTTTGTGGACACCACCCACCGTCGAAATTGGAATGGCCTCATTCCGCTCCACGAAGTCAACCGATGCACAACCGTAGCGCAGTTTCAGCTTGTCTGCCTCCTGTGGTGTCATTTTTAACAGTTGTGCAATATCATTGGTAATATGCTGGCCGCCAAGCGAAAGCACCGCCGAATGATGGAGGGCCCCATCTTTGTAAACCACAATATCTGTGGTGCCTCCCCCCATGTCGGCGAGAGCGACCCCCACCCCTTTTTCTTCAGGCGTTAAGACCGATTTGGCGGAGGCGATCGGCTCTAAGATGATATCTTCAACAGAAATCCCCGCATTATAAATACTTTTGACAAGGTTTTGCGCGGATGCAACCGCACCGGTCACAATGTGAACATAAGCTTCAAGACGAATTCCGGACATACCCACCGGATCTTTAATGCCATCCTGATTGTCAACGATAAAGCCTTGTGGAATCACATGAAGTATCTCCCGTTCAACCGGAATCTTTAGTGCCTGTGCAGCGTTGATTGCGCGTTCTACATCGGATTGCGTAATCTCGTGTCCTTCTCCTGAAACCGCAACGAGGCCGTGAGAAGCTTGTCCGGTGATATGCCCGCCTGCGATTCCGGCATATACAGAGCCAATCTGCACGCCTGCCATGAGCTCAGCGGTTTCAACAGCATGACGAATCGCCGTTGTCGTGAGATCTATATCGACAACCACCCCCTTCCGCAATCCTTCCGAAGGGGCAGTGCCAACGCCTATAATCTCAATCTTTTCGGGATCGCCCTGCCAAGTATTTCCGATAATTACAGCAATTTTGCTGGTGCCGATATCTAGGCCAACAATGATATCTTCTCCCGCCATATTATTGCCCTCCCCAATATACAGCGTCTTTGAACCTCGCGTCCAAATAGCCACTAAGAGGATCTGAAGTAGGTTGCCCTTTCTTCATAAGCATCGCTCGATTTTTCATAAATAGACTAATATGATAAATTCCGTTTTTAATAAAATCTGATGAAAGCCATACTATAGGAATCCTACTAAATTCGAGAGTAATCTTATCCGGCTGATTCGCATCAATCGTTTGTAGCGTGGTGACAATTTCCGGTGTTAGACTCAGAGCCAAATTTAACACATTAAGGGCAAGTTGAACACTATCAGAATTCACTCGATCTCCCACGCTGGGGACTCGCCGTCCAGCACTGACAATCATAACAACTGAACTGGAAGCTGGTGGCGACTCGATATATTCTAACACATATCCCTCAAGATCAACCAGCACAAAGGGGATGCGACTGTTTTCAGGATATTTCAGCAATGCAACAGGTTCTCTTTCAGTTATCTCGAGCGTCAACGAGCGTTTCAGAATGCTTTTTGAGATGTTTGCTTGTTTAACGTAACTCAGTTTTTGTTTGAGACGTTCTTCAATTGCATCCCTTGAAATGGTATGCACATCACTGTGTCGATGGCTTAAATCTAAAGCGGCAATCACTTCCTTCTGTGTATAGTGCTCGTTGCCGGAAACGGAAATTCGCTTCACACGAAACAGACCAATCTTTGTTGTCGAGTAGTGAATGAAAAGCAGTCCAATAATACATGCCATGCCAATTATTAAATACCGCCCGACATGACGCGGGGAATCTTTAGGTGCTGGAAGTAGGCGGTCTTTAAACCGATTGGAAAATTGAAGCGATGAAAATTGCACGAAATCTAGACCTAGTGGATGCGTATGTTATATGTGCCTGCTGGTCCGATGAATATATCGATAACTTCTTTTTTGGCACAGCAATAATTCTAATTTGCTAGGACTCCATTTTATTGAGCACATTGCTCCTCATCTTGATTGATATCCAGTCCCCAAGAATTATAACCGTCCTTGCTATCCCGAGCAAACAGTTCAATCCGGGATTGATAAGGAAACATTCGTATTATACCTTGGGCAACTTCGATAGGCTTTTCGCTATGTTTGTTGCGAGGGACTTCAATTAATTGTTTAACATTTCTTGCACCTCTGGGTGTAGGAATTCGACCTCGCTTGAACAAAAGACATAGTTCGCAATAAGATAACGTATAATGCCCAGGGTTATGGCTCATTTTGTTCCACACAAAAGCAACGGTCTTATATTCAAATCCCCAAGCTACGCCTAATTCAATAGCTTGCGCTAAATGCGGATTAGTGGTCCATAGAAACAATAAAGAGTTATCTTTTGCAATTTGTTGGACTGGTAGTTTCTTTAACTCGTCCGTAGGAATAGTTGGATACTTAAAACATGCAGAACTCACAAATATTCTATCCTGCCAACCATTATTCTTTTCTAGTGTTCCACTTTTATCAAACTGCAGCTTCCCGTTATAGTGCCACGGCGGATCGGCATAAATAATATCATATTTTTTATTCGGTAGTGGCGGAAATATACCATCTAGCCAGTTTAATTGTGTCCGAACTTTGACTTCTTCGTTATAAATCGAATAGCTAGTAGGATTCATCGTTTTCGATCAATGCGCCCCCTTATGAGGGCCCACAAGCTGCTCTTGTTATTGTGCAAATCTTTATCCAATCGAAATTGTAGAGTTTATTTGGCCACAGTGTGATTAATCATACTACAAACAACTGCAAATATCAACTAAAATTTAACGCAATTTATCCCAAATCGTATCAATCTTTGTTTGGCACCCCACTAGTTCCGCCAAGCTTTTCCAATAATTCACGGCCAACTTGCCAGATGTCACCCGCCCCAACTGTGATAACAATATCATTCGGACGAACGATTTTTGCCAGAGTTTCCGTAATCTTGTTTTTGTCAGGAATATAAATCACATCCCGATGCCCATGGGCTTGAATCGCATGTGCCAATTTTTCCGCAGTGACTCCCTCGACCGGGGCCTCCCCGGCTCCGTAGATTGAGGTAACGATGAGCACGTCCGTTTGATAGAACGACCTCGAAAACTCTTCGGCAAGATGCTTCACCCGCTGATAACGATGTGGCTGGAAAACAGTGACAATCCGGCGATTGTAGCTTTCACGGGCCGCACGAAAGGTCGCTTTCAGTTTCGCGGGATTGTGTGCATAATCGTCAACCACAATGATGTCGTTGACCCGACCAATAATTTCAAAACGACGATGAACCCCGCGGAACGATTCCAAGGCATCTCGAATGGAATCGAACGGCACCCCCAACTCCAGTCCAACCGCGACTGCTGCCAATGAGTTTAAGATATTGTGGTTGCCCGGCATTTTGAGATGGACCTTTCCCAATATCTCGCCGTGTGCATGGATGCGGTAGTGAGAAGTTGGCCCTTCGACACTCAACCGCTCTGCCATCAGGTCCGCGCGAGTTTCAATGCCATAAGTCACATAGCGTTTTTCGATTCGAGGGATTAGCTGCTGGATGTTTTCCTGGTCCAAGCATAGCACCGCAGTCCCGTAAAACGGGACCTTGTTGATGAATTTGAGAAACGTCTCGCTAATTTCTTCAACGCTGTTGTAATAGTCAAGGTGATCGGCATCAACCGATGTCACCACCGCGATCGTTGGGAAGAATTTTTCGATAGAACCGTAGGCTTCGTCCGCCTCAACCACCATCATTTCCCCCTGCCCGATGCGTGCATGGCTGCCCAAGCTGACCAACTTCCCTCCAACGACAACGGTTGGATCCAGCTTGTCCAGCACCGCCGCTGTCATCGCGGTTGTGGTGGTTTTTCCGTGCGTGCCACTCACTGCAATACTGAACTTCATCCGCATAATCTCTGCGAGCATTTCTGCGCCACGAATAATAGAAATTTTGCGTTCCTTCGCCGCAACCACCTCCGGATTCTGGAGTGAAACGGCGGGCGACATCACGACAACATCCGCGCCGGCAATCTGTTCAGCCGCATGGCCATAATAAACACGCGCGCCTAATGTTGCCAAACGCTCGGTGACTTCTGTTTCGCGTAAATCGGATCCGGATACCTGAAAATTGAGATTCAACAAGATCTCAGCAATCCCGCTGAGTCCGGACCCACCAATGCCGATGATGTGAATATGACGAGTTGCTCCAAACATAAGCGTAAACTTTCTAGATTTAAGAGTTACATTTCACGAGAGAAAAGATTGATTGGGCAATTTCTTCGCCGGCGTGCGGATTGCCCAACTGACGACTTTGATATGCCATCCGTTGCTGCTTTTGGGGATCACCGATAATTCTGATGATTTCTTCAGCCAGTTTGCATCCGGTCAATGTGCGTTGATTCAGCACCACACCTCCACCCGCGTCTGCAATCGCTTGGGCATTCAATCTCTGATGGTCACCGGCAGCAGTTGGCAAGGGAATAAAAACCGCCGGAATACCACACGCGGCGATTTCGGCAATGGTCATACCACCAGCGCGGCATACCATCAAATCCGCAACGCTATAGACTGTTTCAATCGGATCAAAGTAGGGCTGGACCAAATGTCGAAGTGATGAGGTCTGATAACGCCCCTTAACTGCTTTGTAATCAACCTGTCCCGTCTGATGGACAAACTGAAGCTGCTGATTAAATGGTGCTAAATCAGTTAGGGCATCCATCACATTTTGGTTAATTGCCTGTGCCCCTTGGCTGCCCCCCATCACAAATACGGTTTTTCGTTCCGGATCTAGTCCCAGTGAATCGTAAGTTTCACGGTCGCGTTCAACGGCTCCAATTGTTCGGCGGATTGGGTTACCCATCACGGTCGTTTTCTCAGTTGGAAAGTGTGTGCCAGCAGTTTCAAACGCGAGATAGATCGCTTTTGCCCAGCGTGCCAGAATGCGATTGGTCAGGCCGGGAGCAGCATTCTGCTCTTGTATCACGGTTGGAATACCGAGTAATCTGGCTGCGAAAAGCACAGGGCCACAGACGTATCCCCCCGTCCCTACTACCACGCTGGGTTTCAAGTTTTTGAGCAGCCATAATGATTTCATAAAACCGGAACAGACGTTGTAAACGACAGGTATCCACCGCCATGTCAATTTACGTGGAAAGCCTGCAACGGAAATCGGTAGGAAGCGAAATCCATGCTGCGGAACAAGCGTTGATTCGAGACGGTCTACCCCACCGACGAAAACCACTTCGGTCTCCGTGTCGAGTTGCATCAGTTCTTTAGCAATACCAATCGCCGGATAGATGTGCCCGCCGGTGCCACCGCCCGAAATCACAATTCGTGCCATCACCTTAAACCTCATTTGTATTGCGGTTCGTCAGATTTGGTTTGATAGATAGGATTTGGTTTGATGGATAGGATTTAATTTGACGGATGGGATATCCCTTCGCTACAGGTTTAGCGGGAATTATTGGACCGGCTGGGAGACCTGCCGATACCTCTGTCTCAATCGATCGGGGCTCGGTCTCCAGAGGTGAATGCACGCCGGACGGTTCACCCATGTCGCGTGAGATGTTCAACAAAACTCCAATGCTAAACAAACTGCCTAAAAGCGATGACCCACCGTAGCTGATGAAGGGTAGCGTAATCCCTTTTGCAGGCAACATGCCGGTCACCACCCCAATGTTGACAACCGTTTGTAATCCAATGAGTGTAGTAATTCCGATCGCAATCAAACATCCAAAGGCATCCGCGGTATGCTGGGCAATATGGAGGCCCCTCCAGATGAGCAACATAAACAGGATAATAATGCCAACCCCACCAACAAAACCGAGTTCTTCACCCATAATCGCAAAAATGAAATCGGTATGTGGATAAGGGAGATGAAAGAGCTTAAAAATGCTGTTACCGATGCCCGCACCGAATAATCCGCCAAGTGCAAGCGCATTTAAGGATTGGTTGACCTGATAGTGCCCTTCATAAGGAAACTTCAGCGAGCTCAGAAAACCTTGAATCCGCTGCATTTTATAGGTGTCACCTTGGATTGATGAATAGATGAAAAAACAGGCAATTCCAACAACCAGAACAATCTGTGATGGACGCGCGCCGCCCACGAATAGCAGCACAAGAACCGATAGGCTTAATAAAACTGCGGATCCAAAATCGGGCTGTTTGTATAAGAGGATAAATGTAATTGAAAGGATAAAAATGGTCGGTAGGACACCGCGGGTGAAACTACGAATCTGACTACGTTTGCTGACGAGGAAGTGAGAAACATAAATCATCAACCCAAGTTTTGTCAACTCGACAGGTTGAAACTGCAAGCTGGCGACCCGAATCCATCGCTGAAATCGAATGCCCCCCGCCGAACGAACATCGTGCCCAACTGGAGAAAATACCAGCAACAAACCAATCAACGACAGAGCTAAAATCAGCTTCGCATACTTTTGATAATACTGGTAAGGGAAGTATGATGCGACAACCATGCTGACCAATCCGAGGATGCAGGCGATTAGCTGCATCTTCAGGTAGTGATAACTGTTTTCGTTATACAATTCATAGGCAAGCATGTTGCTCGAACTATAGACCATCACGATGCCAAGTGCAACCAGACATAGCGTGATGAACAGCAGGACATGGTCCACCCCCCCGTTAATCGGATAATTTGTCCAGATAAATATCGGATTTTGAGATTGCTTCTGTCGATTCAAGGTGGTTAACAGCCTCTCGAAACGCTTGACCGCGCGCCTTATAATCTGTGAACATATCAAAACTGGCATTCGCCGGCGACAAAAGCACAACATCGCCCGGCACAGCGTGTGAGTATGCGATCTCGACAGCTTCGCCCATTGTTGCTGCACCCTGAATAACGACATGTGTCGCAAGAGCGTTTCGTATTATTCCCGTATGCGCCCCCAACAGGATTAATCCTTTAACCTTCGATTGGACCCCCTCGATCAGCGGTTGGTAATTATTTCCCTTATCGTATCCGCCCATGATTAGCAAAATCGGATCTGACAACGATTCGAGCGCTGCCTTGACTGCGGCGACATTCGTGGCTTTGGAATCGTTGATAAATCGGATACCATTAATTGTTTTGACTGGCTCAAAGGCGTGTTCAAGCGCGGGATGTTCGGCAGGGGAGAAGCCGCCAATCGCGGAACGCATCATATCTGGTGATATGCCGAAAATCTGCCCAACAGCTATTGCAGCGAGAACATTTTGGAGGTTATGCCTTCCGGGCAAGGGACTGTCGCCAGTGTCACAGATCCAGTGAGATTCACCCTCCCATTTTGCAAAAATCTGGCTATCCTCCACATAGGTGCCCCTTTCAACAGTAGCGGTGTCTGTAAAGCAAACGACCTGCGCGTGTGTCTCATCAGCAAAGGCTATAACGTTTTCATCCAAAGCATTCAGCACAATCCAGTCTGTCGATGTTTGGTTCGCGCAAATCTTCAGCTTTGCCGATCGATAGGCCGCCATCGTCTCATGTCGGTCTAGATGATCGCGCGACAGATTTAGAACAACACTCACCACCGGTCGAAACCGCGTCGTCGTTTCAAGTTGAAAACTGCTGGCTTCGATAACAACGAGATCTTCAGCCGTTAGATGCTGGACTTCGCTCGACAGCGGCACCCCAATGTTCCCTGCAGCACAAACCCTGCGGAAAGCCCCACGCTTGAGAAGTTCGGCTGTTAAAATTGTGGTCGTTGACTTGCCTTTTGTCCCTGTAATCGCAACCATTGGCGCAGCGCAGACGCTTGCAGCAACCTCCAGCTCGCCACTGATGGGGATACCCATTGAACGCGCTTCCTGCAGAATTGGGATGTCTAACGGCACCCCCGGCGAAAGGACAATTAGCTCTGCCTTCTCAATGCAGCGTCGATCATGGCCGCCGAGAATGAAATCAATTTCTCGATTCTTCAGGGCATCAATGTCCGCTTGGAGCTCGTCGCTGGATTTTGGGTCTGTCACAAGAACCTTCGCGCCGAGATCGTCCAACAATTTGGCAACGGCAATGCCGCTGCGATGGAGTCCAAAAACGGTAATCTGTTTGTCTACAAATGTCATTTGATATTTACCTTGCACATAGGACACCGCTGGTATAACGTGGAAAAATACATCGGTTCTCGCCTACGGGCGGGGCCCAATTTTGTTGACCCAAGCTGCCACGACTGCCTCCACCATCGCCTGTCCATGTTTGGGGTTGGCGGTCCAGCTATTCTGCTCCTCATCTTGACGACAATACCAAGGGGCAGTGTCATCCAACCGATTTTGTTCTACCAGTTCAGGACGGGTCGCAAGCAGAAAAGAGGTCTCGTTATAGCCGGCGTGGTCCCCCCCTGCCGGCGGCGAGGCTTCAGGGAGAATCATCGGTTGGACTTCGATATGACCGGACAACGGGCCCGCTTCGTCCTTCAAGGTTTCCACACCCCACCACCCGCGCGGATAACCTCGTTCTAAGATGCTTTCAAAAGCAAGTTCCGCCGCTGCTTTTTTGAAAGCTAACGCGAGCGGGGCCTCCATGCCCTGGTGCATAATAATCACGTAGATGGTCTTGAAACCCATTTCTCGGAAATTTTTCAGAATAGCTTTGACGTGACCGCCAAACGCAGCGTAATCTGGATCGATGGTGCCATCAGCGGGCCCACCGAGCGCATACCCGGTAGGACCATAGTCGAAGGAAGGGGCGATGACGACGTTCACTTTTTCGGCGATCCGGGCGCAAATTTCTTCAACGATGATCGTGTCGTGACCAATCGCCATGTGAGGCCCATGAGTCTCAATGCAGCCTGCCGGCACGAGCAGGGGATGCCCAAGTTCTACGGCTTCCTGTAGTTGGTAGGGACGTATATGTTTTAAATACATAGGATCTCCGCGTCTCGAATCCGGGGGTTCTACCGGACCCGATTTCGAGTTCAATTTTTGACGAATCGAGGAAATGACTGGACCGCTTAAATATTACCACGATTTAGCTATCAGATCAACAGACTTTTCTTGATTGCATCTCTAATTGATGATAGACTAGAGTGGGAATTGAGCCTGTGTACAGTCAGAGGCAATAATAGTGCCATGTAAAGTACACTTTTCTTCTCTGCACATAGCTTTTGCGTGAATTGAAGCTGCTCTATATGAGGAGAGTTAAGATGAAAATTACCAACATTGAAGTGATTCCAATTTACCCGCGCCTTGCAAAACGCTACGAAAATCGCAAGGTCGATCTATACGGCATAGACCACCGCACCGTGTTCAAAGTAGAGACAGATGCGGGGATAGTCGGCTACGGCGACCAGCGCGTCCGCCCCGGTGGACAGCCAGATCCCGCAACCGCAGCGTCACTCGTCGGCCGCAATCCGTTTGACTTTATCAACAACCATCTCCCTTACGGCTCTGCCTTGAATTGCGCCCTCTACGACGTGATGGGGAAATATCTTGAAGTGCCTGTCTATAAACTGATAGGGCAGAAAGTGCGGGATGCGGTGCCGGTTGCAGCGTGGACTCGTCCAGCGTCGCCCGAGACCTTCCGCGACGAAATCAGCCGGGCGGCGGCCCAGGGCTACACCATTTTTAAGATGCATACCTGCGATTACCACGACGTGATAGAGCAGACACGGCTCGCCGAAGAAGTCGCACCAGAAGGCTTTAAGATTCATTATGACTTCAACGGTAACCGGAGCTTGGGGGCGGTCCTCCCCATCATTCAGGAATTGGAACGCAACCACCCGATTGTTGGTTATATCGAAGATCCGCTCGTGAAGAACGATATAGACGGTTGGTGTCGGTTGCGCGAACAGACGCGTTTACCGATTATCATGCACGGGACACCGCTTGGAAGCGTCCAAGAAATCATCCACAGTGTGGCTGACATCTATATGATTGGGGGTTCGATTGGGGATACCGTTGCCACCGGCTTGGCTTGTGGAAAGGCGAATATCCAAACAATACTCCAGTTTGAGTCTGGGACCCTTGGCAAGGCGATGGCATTGCATATAGCGGCAGTCCTACCCACTCACACCGCCCACTCCATCAATCTGGACGACCAATATGAGGAGGACTACACCACCGAACAGATTCCTGTTATTGAGGGATCGTCACCTGTGCCAGAGGGGCCGGGACTCGGATACGAAGTGGACGAGGATGCATTGGCACTCATTGCAGCGAATAAACCGGTAGAGCCTCCCAAACATGTGGGTGTGCTGCACATGCCGGGTGGGAATACGTTCTACGGGCCCTCCTATGTCTCACCCACCAGAGTGACGGGGCGTGAAGAAGGCACGATTCGAGGGATCAAGTCCGAAATATGGGAAGACGACGGTTCAGCAGGATTCACCCGCATCTACGCACGGGTTCAGCAGGAAGGAACGTTCCGCGCGGATTAATGAGGGCACTTCTAGGGCAAGCCGAGCCTCGAAAACCAAAGAAGGAAATAACACCAATGACCGCATTTGATCGGGTCTTACAAGAAGTAGATGAACGGTGCCGAGAACAGCATATCCCGATGCTTGGGCAAGAGAAAGCCGAGTTTCTCGCAAATCTCGTTCAAACAGCGCAACCAACCTCGATTGTTGAATGTGGCACCGCTATTGGCTATTCGGGACTCTGGATGGCCACTGAACTCAAATCCGCGGGTCAAGGCAGATTAATCACCGTTGAAATCGATACCGGACGCGCCCACGAAGCGCGGGAAAACTTTAGGCGCGCCAACGTCAAAGATTGGATTGATTCACGGATTGGGGATGCCGCGGAAGTGCTGCAAACTATCCGTGATCCGGTCGATTTCCTGCTGCTCGACAATAACTACAGCAACTATTTCCCCTGTTTTCGGGCAATTGAATCGCAGCTGACCGACGGGGCAACTGTTGTTGCGGATAATGTGGGAATTGGAGCGGCAGGCATGGCGGATTATCTGAACCATGTCCGCTCTCACTATGAGAGTCGAACCCACTGGTTTGAGACAGACCTGCCCTGGGTCAAACGTGATGCTATGGAGGTAACTATCTACCGCAAGCCCCACTAAATTATCGGACAAGCAACTTAACTGACACTCTTATTAGGAGGTTGTGCTATGGCGAACCGACACGGACCAGTTTTGACTGACGACGAACTTGCGACATTTCACGAGCAGGGCTATGTGCGTTTAGGCAAAGTTGCGCCGGACGAAGAGATTGAGGCACTTTGTCAGCGTATTGACGACATCATGCTGGGGAAGATCCACTACGACAATATGCTCATGCAACTATGCCCGTCAGCCGGTCAGCCGGAATTATCGAAACAAACGAAAGAGTTTAAGGGCTCTTCGCTGAAATATCGAAAAATTCAGGACCTTGAACAGGACCCACTGTTTCTCCCTTACATACAACACCCACTTTTTCAGGACATTACACGGAAGATTATCGGCGAGGAGATTTCCGCCTTTCGGACGATGTTCTTCAACAAACCAGCAGAGCAAGGGGTCCTCATCAACTGGCATCAGGATGGTGCCGGCGGCTGGGGACTGAACATTCGACCAAAGGTGACAATCTGGACCGCACTGGATCCGACGAGTATCGCCAACGGGTGTCTGCAAATTATTCCGGGGTCGCACAAAAGCCTCATCCCCGAAAAAGGCGACCAGCTATCTCCGGAGGAGCGGGCAATCCACGCACCGGATGAAAAGCGACTCTATCTGGAGATGGAGAGGGGAGAGGTTGTGCTGCTCCACAACTGGACGTTACACCGATCGGAGGTCAATAACACGAATCGTCCACGGCGAGGATTTAGCGTGTGCTATATCCATGCGGCAACGCGTCAGGTTTCAACGGGACGTGGGTATCCGAAGGTCTTTCCGGAGTATGTGCCGGTGGCGGAAGCATAAAGCAGGGAACAACGATCGGCCCTACGCTCTGGGGCTTAGACCTAGAAACCCTTTTCGATAAACCTCATGAAATATCTCCTCCGCACTCCGCACGGCTTCCTAGAGACCTACCCAAAGCCCGAAGGTATGGCCGCGCCGGCGATGAGGTAGATCTTTCGGGACGGTCTCTTCTCTCAAGGTGACGGCTCAAGTTATTTGAAGGCGATGGGCATTATGGCATACAAATTGTGATCGTATCCCCCCGCTTCAGTCCAAGGGTTTGTGCCGCATTGCCTTGGTTAATTGAGATCTCCAACCGATTAAAGCTGTCGATGATTGCTAAAGCCTCACCGACCGCAGATTCAGCGTAAGAATGGTTGAGATGATCTATCTCTGCTGTTCCCGCACGGATAACAACACCATTTCGTCCCTCCAGCCCCTCCAATATTTCGTGAGAAAGGTTCGTGACCAAATTCCCGAAGGAATCAATCCAGATGACGTGCCCGATAACCGCTTCGTCCGTCATTTGAGGGCTTGAGACGGGGAGTAGCACGGGATGTGCAATCGGGCTCCCCAACTGACCGATCGGTTCGCCGCGTGAAAGGTGCGCTGCAACTGGGGCAAAAATATCCCGCCCATGAAAGGTGTTGCTCACCTGCGGCAGGAAGTAAGCCGAATTTTCCACTGCTACGGTGTGGATACGCTCTTCATCACGGAGGATATGGGTCAAAATTCCGTTATCCGGGCAGACGAAGTAGGCTGTTTCTGTTTGGCAAACGATGGCTCGGCGTTCGCTGCCCACCCCCGGATCCACGACTACCACATGGATAGTTCCGGTTGGGAAATAGCGATACGCTGAATCAATCAGCAATGCAGCAGCGTGAACATCCTGCGGCGGAATAGCATGTGTTATATCGACAATCTGAACTTGCGGATTGATATTCAGAGCCACACCTTTCATGATGCCGACGTAGTGATCGCTTGTTCCAAAATCGGTCATCAGTGTGATAATGTGGGACGGAGCAAGATCCATTGTAAACCACCTCGCAAAATTGACAGGTCCATTTTACACATCAAACTAAATAGCCCTAAAATATTCGCTTGCCCCGTCGCATGCGCTGGGCTATAATACTGATACTAGATATAGGAACTTTGTGTGGAACTCCTAACGAAAAGGTGAACCGAAAATGATTGATGACAGAGATTTAATGACCATTCCTCAAGCCAGCAAATGGGCAACGGATTATCTTAAAAAAAATGTGACCGCTTCCAACATATCTTATCTAATTCAGTATGGAAGGATTCGGAAATACGACAACAACGGTTCCACAAGGGTCTCAAAACAGGATTTGATTAAATACTATCATTCATATCTAGGAACACGAGAAATCAACTGGAAGGCACAATTAGGCGCAGACATCAATTGGGAGTTGTCATTTGATTATCTGAAAGAAGCCGATACGACGAAACATGTCCATAGACTCCACCCATATAAAGGCAAATTCATCCCCCAACTGGTTGAATACTTCCTAGATAGTCATACAGATGATTTCAAAAAAGATGCGTGTTTCAAACAAGGCGATATTATCCTTGATCCGTTTTGTGGTAGCGGTACAACACTGGTACAAGCCAACGAACTTGGAATGCACGCTATCGGCATTGATATTTCCGCATTTAATACGCTCATCAGTAACATCAAAATAGAGAAACATCATCTCGTTGATGTACAGAATGAACTTCACAACATCACAAACGGTCTTAAACGATTTATCAGCGAATCCAATATCGCTCAATTTGAAGCACAACTCACTGCGGAACTTAACGAGTTTAATCACGAATATTTCCCGTCCCCTGATTTCAAATACCAAGTCAGGCAGGGTCTGATTAATCAAGAGAAATACGGAAAAGAAAAAGAGGACCAATTCTCACTCAGATATTTTCAACTAATTAACCAATATGGAATCAAATTGTGGCAAAGAAAATCAGAAAACTTCCTCGATATGTGGTATTTATTGACTGTAAGGGAAGAGATCGACTTTCTCTTTGAGCGCGTTAAACACATCCAAAACCGTGAAACACAACGGGTAGTCCAGATCATTTTGAGTCGAACGATTCGTACTTGCCGAGCAACGACTCATGCAGATTTGGCAACCTTAAAAGAACCTATAGCAGCAGTTTATTACTGTGCTAAACACGGTAAAATGTGCAAGCCGTTGTTTTCAATATTAAGTTGGTGGGAACGATACAGTCAAGATACAATTCAACGCCTTGTTCAGTTTGATCAATTGAGAACCAATACGTTTCAAACCTGTCTGACTGGAGATTCTCGGACAATTGATATTATCGAAGCATTAAAGGCAGATAACCCAGGTTTTGCCCAATTTGTGAAGGAACAGAAGGTGAAAGGCGTTTTCTCTAGCCCACCGTATGTTGGGCTTATCAACTATCACGAACAACACGCCTACGCCTATGATTTATTTGAATTTGATCGAAAAGATGAATTAGAAATTGGACCGCTCTTCAAGGGTAAAGGAAAAGAAGCCAGAGAACAATATATCAAAGGTATTTCAGCAGTATTGAGGAATTGCACGAAATTCTTAGTCCAAGATTATGATGTTTTTCTGGTAGCAAATGATAAGTTCAACATGTATTCAACGATTGCGGAGCATTCGGAAATGCGAATTGTCAATCAATATAAACGACCTGTTCTCAACAGGACAGAAAAGGGCAAAGGCGCGTACTCCGAAAGTATTTTCCATTTGAAATCAAAATAGCGTACAGGTTGAGATAAATATGCCGTTATCCAAGGAACAAACAACATCAGTCGAAGCAACAATCAAAGAAAGTTTAAGGAAAAAATTTCAAAATTACAAACGGGAATCTAAAAATATGCCCTTTCACTATCGCTTGTTAGGGCAAGATAGAATGGCTCTCTATTCATTTATTCAGTCATTGAATACAACATTCGGAACATCCATTTTTGAGCCAGTGGCGGAGACATTAGCCAAAACCCGTTTCGCAAAAGCACAATCACAATATGTGGTTGGCAACAAGATCAGCGAAGATGCCCAAAACGAAATTCAGCATATTATGAATAAACTAACAATAGGAGATACAGATCCTGATAAGCGTGAAGAAATTCAGAGGATTAGAGATGTATGTCAAACAGGTGGAATGAATAGATTGCGAGCTGTGAAGGCTGATTTGTTGATTGAAAACGATGAAGGTTCATTATTTCTTTTCGATTTGAAAACGGCCAAGCCGAATATCAGTAATTTCAAAGATTTTAAGAGAACGCTGTTAGAGTGGTGTGCAATTGCTTTGGCAAAGGATCCAGACCTTGATATTCACTCTCTCATTGCAATTCCTTACAATCCGTACGAACCCAAGCCCTATGAACGCTGGACATTAAAAGGGATGTTAGATGTAGAACAAGAACTGAAAGTTGCCGATGAATTTTGGAATTTTTTAGGCGGAAATGGCGCGTATCAGCATTTATTAGACTGTTTTGAAAGAGTTGGTATTGAATTACGATCTGAGATTGATCAGTATTTTGAAAAATTTAGTGATTAGAGCTTTAGCCCGTAAACCCCAATCCTTTAGGTTTGGGAGTATATCAAACACCTTTCGTCCCGCTAGGGCTAAGGAATTTATTCCCTACGGTTGCGTCGGGAATTGGAATTCCCTCCCACAGGAGAACTATTTACACAAAAAAAAGCTGCTAAATGCCTCAGTGTGAAGCATTTAACAGCTAGGTTAAGGTTGGGTAGGGAGGCATCAGACAGCTTGCCTCACCTGCCCATTGAGGTTAGTTTATTTTAGAATCAGCATCTTGCGGGTGGCAGAGAAGTCACCGGCACTGAGGCTATAGAAGTAAATGCCACTAGCAACCTGTTCCCCGAATCGGTTTCTGCCATCCCAGTAGATAGCTTTGGCTCTCGACTCATAAACCGCTGCGGTTTGATGGCCGAGATCAAGGGTTCGCACCACTCGCCCGGTGGAATCGTAGAGGGTCAACGTAACATCAGCATCTTCTGCCAGACGATACGGAATCCACGTTTCTGGGTTGAACGGATTTGGATAGTTCCGAAGCAGTTCGGTCTCTGCCGGAATCTCATAAGCGATGAGGTCTTCCACCTCAAGGATACCGCTCTTCACATCATCTACTGTAACGATGTGGCGCACCGGCTTGACCCCAATCAACGGGTCAGGTGAATCAACGGAAATCTCAAGGACATCACCGACCCGTGCGGCGTGAGCGTCATTAAGGTCAACAAAGGTCATGTTGTACGCGACTGCTGCCGTTTCATCGGAGGTGATCCGGCTGAGCGAGGCTTTTGTTGATAGGTTCTTCACCTTGACGCGGAAGCCTTCCTTTGCGAGTCCGGTGACTTCGTCAACAACAGCACCGTGAACATCAAGGACCGGGGTTTGACCGTCAACCTTGTATCCAGCGAGCGCAATAGGTGCAGCCCCTGCCAGCGTGTCGTTAGTCCACCCGTCCCCGGTGACCGTTGCAGAAGCATCAGCAGTCGCCGTTATGAGATATGCTGCGTCCCCCATGACAGGCCCGTCTCCGGGGTCCCCGGCTCGACTGATGGCTTGGAAGTTGCCGTCGATTGAAACAATGATGTTTGCGACACTTCCATCAAACAGCGTTATGATGTCGCTGATATTGGTTACGCTTGCATCGTTGAGGGGCAGCCCGACAAGGTTCTGTCCCGCACTGAGGTTAATGGTGCCATCGTCCCACGCCTCACCGGTGAAGGTGACCGTTGTGTCAGCGGTCATCGAAAGGACAATCCCCAGGTCAGCGGTTATCGTCAAGGCACCGCTGCGGCTATTCCACGAACTGCCATCATAGGTAATGGCGAGCGTGGCGGCATCGCCAATCATCTCGCGGAGATCGGCCACAGTGTCGAGGCCTTCAACCTTGAGTGGCACGTGGAACAAGCTAACCCCTGACGGTATCATCGAAGTGTATTCGAGGCTATTTTGTAACATGACCATCGCAGAGGCCATGCCACTATTGCCGGCAGCATCCATCGCTGTTACTGTGATGGTTTGCATACCGTTCATCGCTTCGTTATCTGCACTGATAGTTACTTCAGCACTGTAAGCATCTTCTGCCATGGTCAGTGCGACCGTCGTTTGCGTCGAATCCAGCATTGAGACATCCGCCATCACCGAAGCAATCGCTCCAGCATCTGTAACCGTAGCCGAGATCGTCACCATCTCCCCGTTTGAAACGGTGTCAGGCGATGCGGTCACCGTTACCGCCGGTGCCATCGTGTCAACGGTCAACATCCCCGCAGACAAGCTCGAACTGGTGTCCGTGAGCGTAACTGTGACCTCATGGACTCCATCGTGTAGGTCCGCAACGGCTGTGTAGCTGCCGGTATAGGTCCCTTCAGGCGACTCGGTCATTGCGGCTCCAGTAAGAATCGAACCAATTGAGAAGGTTAGCATCTGACTCGCGGTGCCGGTGGCGGTGACCGTAACAGTGTCCCCCGTCTTCGCCATCGTTGCATCAATCGAAGCGGTCAGAAGGGTTACCATATCGCTCGTAACCGTCACTGCATGCGCTGCCGGTGTTAGGTTCGGCGCGCTCGCGGTAATCGTCGCTGCCCCAACTGTTGAATCCTGATAGTAGACCATCGCGGTAACATCACCCGTAGGAATAGTCACGGTGATAGCTTCGGTCCCCACCGCCTCAGCGGTCTCAGCGAAGGTGCCGGCTGAAGTTGAGGTTAGGGTAACATCGACATCGGTCCCCATCGCGGTCTCATTGCCATCAGCATCTCGCAGCCCGATCGTGATAGCTAGCGGCAGTGCCCCGGCATCGGCAGAAACGGCACCGGCACTGCTCAACGAAAGCTGGCTCGGTGTGGAGTCTTGGACTCTAACCTGAACGTCGGCTACAATCGGCTCGCCATCAAATAGGATCTTGAACGGCGTGACCTCACGGGCAGTCGGGGCATCGGCATTCTCATAGGTGAAGACAATCTCATCACCCGCTTCCACCTCAAGCCCACCCAACTTCACGCGGGCAACCATATCCCGGCCGACGGGGTCCAGTTTTTCCACACTTACCGTCGTCGAGGCACCCTGGTGTCTGTGCACCACGGTGTAGGTCCCCTTGTCCTCCTCTGAAGCGGCAGCACTGTTGGGTGTTGTCCACGGAGCAGGAACTTGAACTCGGAACTCACGGGGCGCGTCAATGATGCCGACAGCGGTGTAGGTAAAAGTCAAGTCCACCCCTGTGGCACCCGCTTGGACAATCTTCGGTGTAACGGTCCCTGAACCGGAGCCCGGTCTCGCCTCTCCAACATCAACGGTGAGCATTGTCGCCTCACCAGAGACATTGGCATACGAATCGGCTGCGTCACCGCCGTGAACCGCGACAGCAAATGCAACACCCGTCCCTGCGGCAGGCTGCACATCACCTGTGTAGACAAACGTCACGGTCCCGTTCGCACTCAGATTAACACCCTCAACGATGACCATTTGACCGTCAAAGGTGGGTGAAAACGCAGGTGTTACCGTTACCGTCTCCGCACTCGGTGCAGACCAACCAGCGGGGATGGCCAATCGAACCTTGCCCCCAATCATTTGACCCGCCGCGGTGTAGGTAACAGTCAGCTCGCGATCGGTATCCCCGGTATGGAGCGCCGCATCGCCATCGGTCACGGCAAGGACTGCTTTACCTTTCCCACTCGCCTGTGGGTTGACCGTTATTGTCGGTTGCGTGCGTAGCGGGGCCAGGTTGCCACCTTGGTGTCCCCGAATCGCAACCCGAAACGCATCGGTGCCCGTCGTAGCGGAGGCTACCGCACGCCCGGTGTCAGTCGCACCATAGGTGATTTTGATAGTATTGGTTTTGTCAAGCGAAAAGATAGGCACGGTCACAGAGAACTTATTATCGTCTGTGGCGGAGCCAAGCCCAACGCCTTCCACCTCGGTATATCCCGGTTCACCCACCTCTTCAACTTGCGGTTTACTCCAGCTCGATGGCACAGTAATTTTCAACTCCCCATCTTCAATAGTCTGGCTCGGGGTGTAGGTAAATACCAATTTCACATCGTCCGCAGCTGCACGAACCGTAGTCGTATCAACTGCCACGGTTCCGGTGCCGTCCAAGGCACTGGTCACTTTGATTTGTAGGACACCGGGCTTATCTTTATAAATCTTCCCCGTCTTGTCAGGGTTTCTTATCTTCTCCCGGTCCTTGTGCTCCAATTCACTGGTAATGAGGGCAAAAACGCCGTCCCCACCCCCATCGGATTTAATCGTGAAATCAGCGGTTCCAACAACATCCTGAACCTCTGCACCGACATCGGAACCGGTCCCACCGCCGTAGATAAATCGGAAACTTCCACCTTTGGCGAGCTTATCAATCGTTGCGATCACGAGGCTGTTGGTGATTTCCAATGAGGAGACCCCCGAACCGCGCGTCGTCACATAATTCCGCTTTTGAGGGTCATTCTGCAACGAACCCCAACCCGATGGAAGCTCGAGGCTTACCGCGCCCCCGTCCATCGTGCCCGCCGCTGTGAACGTTACCTCTAGTGCCCGATGACTACTGCCCGCCTCGATTGAGGCCGGTGATAGCACCGCAGTCCCCTTACCATCGCTGATATTGTCCAGCGTCACCGTGACCGTCCCGGCCGTCCGGGTGCTCGCCCCTGAGGAGGTTCTAAATGTGCCGGTTACGTTGACATCAGCGGCGACATGATGTAACACCGCTGCCTTCCCATCATCAGCCGTGCTACCATACGTAATCGTGACGAACTCACCGACATTCAGCTGCCCAACCGCAACGCTAATCGTCCGACCGGAGACCGTGATCTCATCGGCCCCAACGCTCCCCGTGCCTCCGCTCTTTTTCGCTTGGCCATCGACTGCTATCCGGCCCGCCACCCCTTTCGTCTTCGTCGGTGCACTGCCCAACGCGGACGGGATGGTCAATCGAACCAAGCCACCCCTTATCGGTGTCAACTCCGCTGTAAACTTGAAATTGATCGTGGCATCACTGCCGGCATCGAATGTGTCGGCCCCATCAATTGCAAATTTTATCGCATCCCCCGATGTCTTCACAACCGAGAGGATCGGTTCCTCATTCACATCTGTGGTGGTCGGATCGTCCACAAGTTTCGGACCTCCAACCGTCACCCCCCAGGGATACTCGTCCGCTTCGGCTACGATGTTGACCCTGCGGATTCTCGCCGTTAGCGTTTTCCCTTTCTTAAGGCTGATACTTGTCCAAGTTATCGTCGTAGCAGTTACCCCTAAACTATCAGACTCCGAACCTGTAACATACCCGTAGGCAGCAGAGTTATCATCCTGGAGTATCTGATCGGCACTGGCATCTATGACAAGCCCGGTCGGAGTAATCACGATCGTTGTGTCCGTAAGGTCGGTATACGCGGTATACGTTAGGGTGATATCCCGACGCTGCGAACCCGCCTCCACTGAAACCGGCGACAGATCCACCTTACCAGAACCGTCAATATCAATCCACCTCCCACCACTCGGTGTCACAGCGGTGGTCTCAGTTTTGATAAGAGTCGTCTCAACATCAGCGTGGACACCGCGCGTGACCTCGGTCTGCGCGGTGATATCCGGTGGGAGTTCTTTGTCAGCCCCATCAATCGTAACCGTAGCCATATCCCCAATCGCGGCATCGCGAGTATAGGAAACGATAATTTGCTGACCTATATCAAGCGTATTAATCGGGATCGTTAGCTTCGCGGGTTTCGCAGGATCCATGGTGGGATCGGCACCCTCAGCCTCACCATCCTCAACCTCCAATCCAGTCTTATTAACGCTCCCCCCGCCCCTTGTTGTCACAGTGAAATCACTACCATCAGTGCCATCAGCAGTGCCTCTCATATCCATAGTCTCAGTATTAGCGGCAACAACCGTGAGGGAATCCTTTGGCCCTAAACGGGCATGTCCTGCTGCTCCTCTGGGGCCAAAGGATAATATTAGCTTATCCCCATACATCGGCCCAGGGGCTGTAAAGGTGAGCGTGAATCGGGTCTTTGTCTCGCCCGGGAATACCCGATCCGGTGTAATTTTAAGCTCTCTTTTGAGGGGGTCACGGGAATTTGCAGTATCGCCTATGATATTGCCAACCCTGACTACAGGTGGAAACGCTAATAGATTCAGAACACCGGTCCTGGTAGTCTCACTGCATTGGAAGTTATAGGAAGCATACATGACATCATCGTCCGTCTCAGTCGCAAGGATAGTCCTCCGATTGTCCGTGCTAGGCAGACTCCTAGGGATAGCGGCAGTCACATCACCCAATCGAATGATGAGGGCTTTATCAGGAGCCCTCTGGGGACCCCAATCTGAACCGAAGGTGACGGTTATCCGCTGGTCCGCTGTAAATTCTACATTTGTCAAGTTTTTAGTGTTCGCGAGGTTAGCACCTGCGGTGACAGTGCCAGCTTTATCCGTTGCGTATATCTCTGCAGCATCACCATTACCCTCTTTGACTGAGACTTTTAGGAACTTGTTAGAAACCTTCCAACCCGGTGGTATCGCAACCCGAAAGCGACCGCCAACCATGTTTTCAGCCTGTGGCAAGTAGTTAAACTCCAGAACATTGTTAACACTACCCGCAGCAAGAGGGGGAGGAAGAGGGTCACCTTCAGCAGTAGAAATATCATCGACAAGCGTCGTGGGGACCGTGGTGGCCTCGTCGGGCATAGTGCGGTGCCCCCATTTTACCTTTACAGGTTCTTCTACTCCTCTGAGGGTTAAAGTATAGCTGCCCTCACCGGCCGGGTTCGGAGACCCAAAACCGCTGGACCCTTCTTTGACCTCGAGAGTGAATGTATACTCAGTTGTCTCGGTAGGGGCAGGGAAAACTGCCTTAAAAACTGCGTAATATCTACCAGGTATAAGAGCGTAAGCTTTTTCCACTTTGATCACCCCATCCGAGCCCCGTCTTACAGTCAGAGAACCCGGCCCTGCATCTGTCCCTGTGATAGTCCCCCCCAGGTCAGCGTCATCCGGGTAGTCCGAGGTAAAGCTATAGCCACTTACTCCCGTTGCTGGGCCAGCCCCATCCGGATCCACTATCTCGAACCCGTCTGGGACAGCAATACTAATCCCATCATTGTGAGTATGGCCAGACCATGTCGCCTTAACGGCTACCGTGTAAGTGCGACCGGCACCACCCCGCTCCACCGCAGCCTTAGTGAAGGCCGTGGAGCCATCCTCTGAAAAAAAGTGGAACGATATCGAGTGGGTCGATGTTTGAGGCGCGGCCTCGTCAATGAACAAGCCCGCAACCAACATCAAACTGATAATTGAAAATACACTTAACTTCTGAAGGTTCAACCCTTCTTGTCTAATCATCATAAAACCTCTCTTTTCGTGTAATTCGTGTGAAATATTAATTTTAGAACAACGCAATTCCCAAAGACAGCAGAATCACATTTTAATAATACAACCGATTAATAATACAACCGATCGAAAGATCTGTCAAGCTGTTTCGATCGATTCTGTGGGAGGGATTTCCCAATCCCGACTGTAGGAGGGATTTCCTGTTCTGTGGGAGGGATTTCCTGCTTTGTGGGAGGGATTTCCCAATCCCGACCTCTTATTAATCCCAATCCCGACTGTAGGAGGGATTTCCCAATCCCGATTACTCAAACCGATTTATGACCCATTGGTAGGAGCAGCGAGGAATTATATTGCGTTTATCCTTGACAGATTAGCACCCCATTTGCGAAAATAGTATCTATCAAATTGGTCCAAAACCGAAACAGGAGCGACGATGGAAAAATTTTTACCAATCACAGACTCAACGCTTTACCCCATCTACGAAAAAGTTCAGGCGGATGAACGCCTCTCCTTTGCAGATGGAGTCAGGCTCTATGAAAGCCCCGATATCAACGGCGTTGGCTATCTCGCCAACATCGTGCGAGAACGACAGAACGGGAATTTTGCCTACTACAACCTGAACCAACATATCGACTACTCGAATGTGTGTATTCTCCATGCACGGTGTCACTTCTGCGCGTTTGCACGGAAGAACATACAGACCGAAGGGGCATGGGAGATGAGTGTTGATGAATTTCTGGATAAGGCGATGTATTCGATTGACAACGGTTGCACGGAAATTCACAGCGTCGGCGGGCTGCACCCGAAACTCCCGTTTGAATACTATCTTGACATGCTGCGCGGCTTGAAGCAACGGATGCCGCAGGTGCATCTCAAGTTTTTCACGGCGGTGGAGATCCACCACTTTTCCCGGATATTCAAGATGTCGATTGAAGAGATTTTGATTGCGTTGCGCGAGGCCGGGCTCGATTCGTTACCCGGCGGCGGGGCGGAGATTTTTGCAGCGGAGACGCGTGACAAAATCTGTCCCGGCAAACTGAGCGCGGAGGGCTGGTTTGAGGTGCACGCCATCGCCCACAGGTTGGGTATCCCAACGAATGCAACGATGCTCTATGGGCATCTCGAAACGATTGAAGATCGGGTAGATCACCTGATACGCCTTCGCGAACAGCAGGACAAATCGGGCGGGTTTGTCACCTTCATCCCGCTGGCGTTCCATCCGGCAAATACGCGAATGAACCACCTGCCGAGCACGTCCGGGTTGACCGATCTGCGAAATGTGGCTCTAGCGCGTCTGTTGCTAGACAGCTTCCCCCACATCAAAGTGTATTGGATTATGACCGGCCTAAAAACAGCCCAAATCGCGCTGAGTTTTGGTGCAGACGACATCGATGGCACGGTGACAGAGGAGAAGATTACGCACATGGCGGGGGCTGACACGCCGGAAGCGGTCTCATCAGCAGAGATTACGCGCCTGATTGAAGAAGCCGGTCGCATTTCCGTTGAACGCGACACGCTCTATAACGAAATTATCCGAGAAGGCAATCAATGGCACAGGAAAGCCGCGTGAAAGTTGGGGCGGTTTCGTATCTCAACACAAAACCATTGATTTACCCGCTTCTGGATGACCCTCAATTTCCCGGCAGCGAGGCAATCAAACTCAGCTTGGCGGTCCCAAGTCGTTTAGCGACGAAACTGAGAGACCGAGCCCTTGACGTTGGGTTGATCCCAATCATTGAATATTTCCGGGCGGACAGTGGGTATCGAATCATTCGGCACATTTCAATCTCCTCGCGTGGACCGGTTTTGAGCATCCAACTGCTCAGCCGTGTCCCGATTTCCGCCATCCGTCGTGTCGCGCTGGATACCAGTTCACGTTCATCCCGTGCCCTTGTAGAGATTGTGCTCGCTGAAAAATATCACCTTCACCCCGAATTTTATTCCTGTTCACCTACCATTGACCCACAATCCGTCGATGCGGACGCGGTGCTACTGATCGGGGATGCGGCGTTGAGGCAACTCGGCACAACAGATTATGCCCTAGACCTCGGTGCGGAATGGAATTCATTGACGGGCCTACCGTTTGTTTACGCCTGCTGGGTGGCACAGGGAGGGGTCGAGTTGAAAAACGTTCCCCAAACCCTCTTGAGTGCGAAGGAAGTTGGTGTCGATAAAATCCCTGAGATCGCTCGAATCGAATCCCAACGCCTCGGCTTCCCCGAAACACTCTGTCGAGATTATCTCACCGGGCATATCTTCTACGAACTCGGTGATCCTGAAATTGCTGGCCTGATGCGGTTCTACGAACTTGCGGTAAAGTATGACCTCGCTCAACCAGATGTGACGCTGAAGTTTGTCTGAACTTCCGACTATGAGAAAATACCATATAAACAACATGCTCGAACCTACGCTCTTTGATTCAGCCTACGAAAGCCGGAAGCGTCCCCTCCTGAAGCAGGTGCTAGATGCGATTCGTCCAATCTATTCCGCGGAGGAACTGAAAGTTTTACGCATCGACAGTGAAAGTCGGGATGTCCTTTCCCTGCGTTCGGGGCGCGGCTTTGTCAATCGGGATATCCTCGAAACCGTCCTTGGCAACCTCTTAGAATGTGTGGCACCCGGTTCCCACAACGCGCCGTGGCCAGAAGATCATAAGGGTGAACTATCGGAAGCGATTGAAGAGGTCGCCGACCAGCTTTACGCGATGATCGCCCAATCCTTTTTGGCAGTCACCGACGAAAGCGAGTGGGAAAGCTGTGCGTTGGATACCACGTTTGCGCTGCTCTGGGAGCTGCCTCGACTGAAACAGCGCGCCCTATGGAACCGTTTTTGCCGCCCTGAGAGACCCCGGCGGTGTGGGATGCGTATCTGCTCCACAGCGGAGTGTCCCGCGAAAAACTTGTCGAACTGGACATCCGGGACAAGGTCGATGAAGCCATTCTCAGACGGGAGTTTCAACCCTATCGGCATGTCCTAGATGCTCTCGATTTGGCATTCGCTTTTGACTATCAGATGCAGCTGGTTGTCAGCACCTATCCCGGTTGGCGAGTGCTCTTCTACCACGATGTTGGCTATCTGCTCACTCGATCCGGGCCCGTTAAGGACAACCCCAATCTCTACCGAACCCCCGTGCCGCTTTTGCCGCGCGCAATTTCTGAACTTGGCGGCCGCTACTACCAAGCAGATCTCCACCCCGAAACACAGATTGGGGATGCCAATTTCTTGGAACATCCCCACCGCGGCTTCACCACCGGCCAAACCGGGGTTATCGGTTCTGGCTGCGTCATCTATCCCTGCACCCTTGGCGGCTTGAGCGTCAGGGTCAAGCAGCGCCACCCAATCCTTGGCGACTTCGTGCAGATTGGCACGGACGCAAGCCTGCTCGGTCCGGTCCGAGTCGGGGATCGCTCGACTGTCGGCACAAATACCGAAATCTACGGTTTTGTTGAAATCGGCACCGGCTGCCATATCGGTTCTTCGGTGGTTATCGGGACCATTCGGAGCGAATCCATCAGACCGGGCGTAATCCGTCTTGGAAAAAATGTCTCGGTAGGTGACGGCACAATCATCGAAAACACCTCGGCGATAGATTTAATCATTCCGGATCAGTCAGAGATTCCCGCCCGCAGCCATGTCGCTAACGACGGCTTTGGACATCCCAGATATGTGGCTTAGAAAGTATGTGGCTTAGAAAGGAGGGGGCATGAAAAAGATTCAACGCGCATTAATCAGCACCTACGATAAAACGGGGCTCATAAAGCTTGCCAAAACCCTTGTTCGGGGCGGTGTAGACATCCTTTCTACAGGCGGCACCGCAAACACACTTCGCGAATCGGGGATTGAGAGTCGTGAGGTGTCCGACTACACAGGTTTCCCGGAAATGCTTGATGGGCGAGTAAAAACGCTCCACCCGAAGATCCACGGCGGCTTGTTGGCAATCAGGGATAACCCCGACCATGTCGATCAGGCGTTGACCCAAGGGATTGAATTTATCGATCTCGTCGTTTCCAATCTCTATCCATTTGAAGCGACAGTTGCTAAGGAGGGGGTGGGGCTCGCTGAAGCGATTGAAAACATTGATATCGGCGGCCCGTCAATGATTCGGGCAGCTGCCAAAAATTATCGCGAGGTCGCTATCCTCACCGATCCACAGCAGTATCCCGATGTTATTGCAGAACTTGACGCAAACGACGGTTGCCTTTCAGAGGAGACCCGATTTCAGTTGGCTAAAGCAGCATTTGCACACACCGCCCATTACGACGCAGCGATTTCGCGTTATCTCGCCAATCTGGATGCCCCCGACGCTAACTTTCCAAATTTACTCGATCTCCGATACGAAAGCGCGCAAAGCCTCCGATACGGTGAGAACCCCCATCAGCGTGCGGCGTTCTATCGGACCCACGCTTCGCCTGAACCGTGTGCGGCGTGGGCAAATCAACTGAGCGGCCAACCCCTTTCGTTTAATAATATCCTCGATTTGGAGGCGGCTATCGAATGTATCAAGGACTTCTCCGAACCCGCCTGCGTGATTATCAAGCATAACAACCCGTGCGGATTAGCGACTGCCGACAGTTTGGAGGAGGCGTTCAACGATGCCCTCAACTGTGATCGAATCTCCGCCTTCGGTTCCGTCATCGGTTTGAACCAAAAGGTCTCCTTAAAAGTGGCAAATACCATCCGTGAGGCAGCAAACGTAGGTATCAAAGTCGATGCCATCATCGCCCCAAGCTACACACCGAAAGCATTGCGAGCCCTTTCCCGCGTGAAGCGTCGACCGATTCTCGAAACAGGTGAACTTCGGCAGGACGCTTCGATTCAGCAGATGCGGCACGTTATCGGCGGGGTCCTCCTCCAAGACCGAGATCTCCACGAAATTACACCCGATGACCTGAGGGTTGTCACGAAGCGTCAACCGACAGACGCGGAAATTGAGTCGCTGCTGTTTGCGTGGAAGGCGTGCAAGCATGTCAAATCGAACTGCGTGTTGATCGCCCAAGGGTCAAAGACCGTCGGCATTGGGGCTGGACAGATGAGCCGCGTCGATTCATGCCTCATCGCAGCCCGCAAGGCAGGCGACCGGGCGAAAGCGTCCGTCCTCGCTTCTGATGCCTACTTCCCATTCCCAGATGGCGTTGAAATTGCCGGTGAGGCAGGCGTGCGGGCAATCATTCAACCCGGTGGCTCGGTGGGCGACCCCCCTGTGATTGAGGCAGCAAATCGGTGCGGCATGGCGATGGTCTTCACCGACGTTCGGCATTTTCGGCACTGAGATGCGGTGTGAAAAGAAAACACTGGTAATCAAATCATCAAACTTAACAGTAGAAATAATCCCAACACTGCGAGGGAAAACAGATGGAGACAATCCAACTTGCATCAGGTAATACGATTCCTGTTTTGGGGCTTGGGACATGGACGTTGCGTAACGAACAATGCAAGGCTGTGCTCAAGAACGCTCTTGAACTCGGCTACAACCACATCGACACCGCCTGGATGTATGCCAACCAAAAGGAAATTGGGGAGGCGTTACGTGAGATGGGCGCGGTCCGGAAGGCCCTTTTCATTACCTCCAAGATTTGGCACACCCACCTGAAATATGACCAAGTGCATTCCCAGTTTGACGAATGCCTAGCGGATCTGCAAACCGATTATGTCGATTTGTTGCTGGTCCACCACCCCGGCGACGGCACGGTGCCGATGGAGGAGACTCTCTCCGCATTCGATGAGATATACGATGCAGGCAAAGCGAAAAATATCGGCATCAGCAACTTTAGTATTGAGCAGGTAGATCGAGCGAGGGCACTTTCTCAGGCACCTATCAGCACCAATCAGGTGGAGTATCACGCCCATAGTCAACAAGAGGCCCTTTTGCAGCACTGTCAGGCACATCAGATTCCCCTGACCGCCCATCGTCCACTGGCAGTCGGGGAAATCGTTGGCGATCCGGTCCTAGGAGGAATTGGTAACACACATGGAAAAACAGCGGCACAAGTCGCTTTGCGATGGCTACTCCAGAAAGGCTTGATTGTCATCCCCAAAGCCAGTTCTGACGCTCATTTGAGAGAAAATCTGGACCTGTTTGATTGGGAGCTCACGCCCGAAGAGATGGAACGGATCAACCGCCTTTGAAACGGCAGCAGCAACGCACAAGGAACCACCCCGGTTCCTCCGAATTTTATTCCAACAATTAGGAGGTATTCCATGATCAGACCCACCGCAGCCCAAACCGCACAATGGGAAGAAAAAGGCTACCTTGTCTTTGAAAACGCGATTCCGGCCGATGAGTTGAAGCGACTCCAAACCGTCTTTGATCATTGGGCAGAAAAGTGTAAGCCAGCATGGTTAGACCGCGTAGAGGCAGGTGAAGCGGCGGCATCGTTTTACGACATCCCAGACCCCTTTGACAAGGATGAAATCTTCGTAGACCTGATTGATCACCCCAGCTATTACGGCAGCCTGATGGCATTCACGGACGACGAGCTGATTTTGCTGGGACCGCAAGTCCGCACCGTCCCGCCGGGGCCCGTCTGTTATACAGGGTGGCACCCCGATGTGCCGCATAGCAATCCGCTGCACATCAAAGTCCAAATTTACGTGAACGATGTCGACCCCAAGGCTGGCGAGTTTGCGTATGTGCCGGGGAGCCACAAACCCAACGCCGGACCTTACTCCAAAGCGCAGCGGCTAGAAGCGATGCCCGGTCATAAACGGTTTCCGGGAAAAGCAGGCACCGCTATCATGTTCAACTCCTACGGTTGGCACACCGCGATGGATAACCCCACGGATACGCCCCGAAAGTCACTCATCCTTATTTACGAGAAACGGGTGCCGGAGCGCGTAGATCCAAAACGGTTTGCCTCTATTGCTCACCTCTGCACGACATCGGAACGGCGCAAACTGTTCAGTTTGGAGGAGTAATGACTCGAATAGATTCCCATCTCCACGTTTTCGCCAAGGTGTCCCCTGAATTTCCGAGAGAAACGACATCGGTCTGTCCAGCGGATCGGGAAGAGACCGCCGAAAAACTACTAGGCGAAATGGAAGCCAACGGCATTGACCAAGCGATGCTCGTGCAGATCGGCGGTGATAGTATCGAACACCACGCCTACCTGCTACACTGTTTGAAAACGTATCCCGACCGTTTCCTCGGTATTGGGTTAATACCGCCGGATCTCTCTGAACCGGAAGCTCACATGGACACGCTAACAGATGGGACCGGGATGATCGGTTTTCGTCTGTCCTCAGTTGGTGGTCCGAGAGATCCATTTGATCAAATCAAGGTTAAGGAAATCAAAACCTACCGTGTCTGGAAGCATGCAGCAGAGAGAGACTATGTGCTCTGGCTCTACCCTCGCGCGGTTGATGCACACCTGCTGCCTTATCTGATGGAAACCTTTCCCCAGGTCCGGGTCGTCCTGAACCACCTCGGCCTCTGTCCCGGCAAAGGCAAGTTCTCTTGGGATGCGAAGGGTCGCCCGCGGATTGAAACGGCGGAATATAATCCCGCCTTTCACACAACCCATCGCCTCGCCTGTTTTGAAAACGTGATGGTGCATGTATCCGGTCAATACGCCTTCAGCAACGAGGCATATCCCTATCCAGATCTCGACCGATGGCACCAGCGACTGCTCGATCACTATGGCGCAAAGCGTCTGATGTGGGCGACCGATTTTCCGTGGATTTTGGAAGACCCCGGCTACGGTCAACTCACCAATATCATTGACAGGTTGCTGCCAGATTTACCCAAAGGTGAATACGATGACATCATGGGCGAGAATGCGAAGCGGTTTCTAAGGTTTCCCGATAGGTTGTGAAAGCTTCCAACGCTCTCCGATGTGATCGGGATTCAAAGCAGCTATCGAGCCGTGCCTCCCGACGGGGCACCACCACTCCCTCACCATTTACCCTACAAAGCATTAGGTTTCACGTATCCATGAGACAACGAGCACAAGCCACAACCCCGAATATTATTAAGGAAATTCAAGCCGGCAAGGTGCGTCCCGTCTACCTGCTGTGCGGCGAAGAACAGTTTCTGGTAGAGAGCACCCTCAAGCAAATGCTGGAAAATCTGCTGTCATCCGAGACCCGTGATTTCAACCTGACTCACCTTGATGGCGCGGATGTCTCGGTTCGCGAGATTCTCAGTGCAGTGGATGTCCACCCATTGATGGCAGATTGGCGCGTTGTTGTTGTGAGCGAGTCCACTGTGTTCAAGGGGCAGAAAGCTCCGCCATCGCCCGAAATAATACGAAATGCCGCTGAAGCCGCCGAAGAGGGAAATCCACGGAAGGCAATCGCGTTGATAGTCAAAGTTTTGGGGGTTTCAGCACAAGACATTGTTGATGAGAATAACGACTTCGGAGATGCCATCAGGGACTTCATCAAGGACAACAGGGAAGCCTTGAGCCCCGAAGACCTCGAATTTCTCCGCAACTTACCACAAATTACCGCTCAAGTCGATGATTTCCAACACATATCAGGCGCAGCTGACGATACCGAAACCCTGATCGAGTGGCTCGGGGCGGAGTTGCCCAAGGGTAGCGTTCTCATTTTTACTGTCAAAGGGAATGTCGATGGACGAAGTCGGCTTGTCAAATTGATTGGCCGTGTCGGCAGGTATGTCTCGTTTGCCTCAATAGAGCCCGGGAGATCGGGTCAGCCGGATCGGGTCTACCAAGGTGTTTCCAAAAAACTCGAAAAATTCGGGAAGAAGATTTCGCCCAGTGCCTTTAACCTCCTTCAGAAGCGGACAGGAAACGACATGCACCTGATTTCTGAGGCAATCGAGAAGATAATCGCTTTCGTTGGGGAGAAGACACGGGTTGACGAACGGGATATTGAAACCCTCATCGCCCAGAGCAGTTTTGAAAACATCTTCGCGCTTACGGATGCCCTTGGAAAAAGATCCGTTTCGCAAGCGTTATCGAGCCTCCACAGTATTCTAGAAAGCGGCGAACCACCGATTAAAGTCAACTCACTCATCGCACGGCAAGTCAGGCTCACCCTCCAAGCGAAACTACTTGTAGGAAAGGGAGAATTAAAACCGACCGTGGATCGAATGAATTACCAAAGCTTCGCAGATACTGTTTTCAAGCCGCTTGCCGCAAAGCTGTCCAATTCCCTCCCCAATGCAGCGCAGGTCAATCTTCTCAAGCAGAATCCTTATGCTGCCTATAAAATCATCCAAGCGATTCCTTTTTTCAGCACCGAGGAGTTAATCCACGGATTAGAGCAAACGCTGGAGGCAGATATACAACTCAAGAGCAGTCAATTAGATCCGGAGTGTATCTTAGAGCAACTGGTCTATGATCTTTGCAAGAAGCCAGATACGAGGAGATTGGCACGAAACAAAATATGAGACGGGTCGGCTTGATACACCCCTAGCACATAGCGATCCGGTGCTGCCAATCACTGCAAGAATGGCAAAAATCTTATACCTTAAAGGACAAATTATATTTTAAAGGATTAATTGTATGGGCGATGTCATTGCGATTGTTACAGTTGTGCTTGTTAGCATCACGGCGATTGTGCTCGGATCGGTATGGATGGGAACCTCCTACTCCGCTAAAAAGCGCGGACTGACGCGAGGGGCGACGAACCGCGAACTGCAGCAGGTTCAGCGTGACATCGCGCAGATTCAAGGAGATATCGCCGAGCTCAAAGAACAGATTGCTGAACTGGTCATCATCACAAAAGATGCCGCATAATGGAGGGACATTCGATGGCACCTGCTGTGTCGATCGTCGCAACTGTGATGGGGACGGTCACGGTTGTTACCCTGATCTCCGTCTGGTTAGGAACGTCCTATTCTCTAAAAAAGCGGGGATATCATCCCAACCAGGCAAAGAATAGGTATAATCAGTTACAATCGGATCTGCGACGGCTTTCCGCAGATTTAGAGGAGATCCGCGGACATATCGCGGACCTGATTATTATCAACCATAATCGAAACCCCAAAACACCGGACGGTCAATAGGAGGCTAACAATGAATTGGTCAACCATAGGCTATCTCATCACAGTCTTGATGGTATTTACGCTGGCTACCGCGGTCATGAAAGCCACACTTGGTGTTCGGGGTGACGAAGCGTTTGGGTTCGCGATGACGGTTCTAGTGGTTGCCACGGTCGGCGATATCATTAGAAAGCGAATCGAACATAAAGGCAAGGCTAGCCCAAATGGTCAGGAACAGATGCAAGCCGATATCAACGCCCTCAAAAAGAGTGTCGATGAAATAAAAGAAGATCTCACGGATCTTTACATCCAGCAGCACGATGACAAATTAAAATAATGGATACGTTTTTCTCAATAACGACATGAAGGTTAAATATGGTAAAAGTTGTTGCAATTATCGCAGGTACTATCGTTATAATCGTAATCCTCACCTATATTAAGGATTTAATTGAAGACAGGCGCAGTGCCAAAACCAAAGTGATGGAAAAAGAATCTGCACGGATGCAAGCGGACATCAACGTACTCCAAGTAGAGTGCCGCAAACTCGGAAAAAAAGTTGCCGAAATGCAAGAACAGATTGCCGAACTCTACATCCAGCAGCACGACAAACGTTGAATTGGCGAGCGGTCAGATAATTCTTGCATTTCCATTAAGAGCTAAGTATAATATAGGGGCAACTGTACAATGGATTCAAGAAAGCTTTACAAGGTGCATGAGGGGCAAAGCTGAGGCGTTTTCCCCGGATGTGCTGTCATTTTGTACCTCTATGCTTCTTTCGGCTTCATGAGACGTTTGCAGTTAGATATTCCGAAGTGAAAGGAGGTGCGAAAAGATGGCAACAGGTCGTGTAAAATGGTTCAGCGACCAAAAGGGGTTCGGGTTCATCACCACCGATTCAGGGGAAGATGTGTTCATACATTATTCCGCTATCGAAGGAGTTGGCTTCAAATCTCTCGATGAGGGACAAGAGGTTGAGTTTGAAATTGTCCAAGGTCCCAAAGGTTATCAGGCAGAAAACGTTGTGAAACTTGAAGGCTAGCCAATCGAAATCGACCGGGTATCCGGTCATATCAACTGAAAAAGGCTCCCGAATTTATGGGAGCCTTTTTTAGTTGATATTGATTTCAAATTTGAACGGCCTGAACCTGTGTTTGATGTTTTACGCACTCAACTCAAGCATCCGCTCAATTGGCGTTCTTGCCCGTTCAATGACCTCCGGCCTAAGTGTGACTTCGTGCGGACTCAAATCGTCACCGTTATCCAGTGCTTGTAAAACATTAAGCACCTTACCGAGCGTAACTTTCGCCATGTGCGAACACCGGACGGAACACGCGGTCGAGAATTGCACGGTCGGGAATTCCTGCGCCAAGTTGGAAGTCAGTTCACACTCCGAAGCAACAAAAGCGCGTTCCAGCCGAGTTTCCGCCACCCGCTTGGCAATGTCCTTCCCTATCTGGCTGGTGCTGCCGTAAAAATCGGCTTCCTGAAGCACCTCAGGCCGACACTCCCAGTGTGCATAAAGTATTCTCGTGGGGTGCCCTTTCGGGATGTCAAACGACTCCCGTATTGCTAATAGGTCCGAAAGCAGGAATTTTTCATGCACCTCACACACCGCCCCTCTCTCCTGATTGCCTTTTCCAGGATAGATAACCGTCTTTGTTCCTTTAAGCTCCTCCTCTAAATTCTCCGCGAAGAAGATATCAGGAACAAAAAGAATCTCGTCGCCCGGCATTTCTCGCGCGACGTGGGCGGCATTTGCGGACGTGCAACAGATGTCCGATTCCGCTTTCGCATCGGCGTAGCTGTTGATGTAAATCATGACAGGGACCCCTGGATAAAGTGCCTTCAACTTCCTTACCTCTTCAGCTCCGAAATTATCTGCCAAAGAACAACCCGCTGTCTTATCCGCGGCCAGAACTGTTTTTGAAGGATTGAGAATTTTCGCAGTTTCTGCCATGAACGGCACACCATTAAAGAGGATGTATGACGCGTCGGTTTTTGCGGCATGCATGCTCAGCCCCAGCGAATCACCTTGCTCATTTTTCGTTGATAGACCAAATACAAGGGGTTCCATGTAATTATGGCCGAGCATCAACACATTGTGCTTTTTCTTCAGTTGCAATATCTGATAAACCGTTTCCGCGTGAGCCTCTATGTCGATAGCCGTTAAACTTGGATGGTTCCTCTTATAAAGCACTCGCTTCACACCTTCAACGCTGAGCACTGCCTTATCCATACTGTCTTGGGATACTGTTGGTTGGGAATTCATGTCTTTTCACCCTTGAATCTGTCGGAGCGTCTTTCGCCTCGAATTTCTGATTTGCGTTTCCTAGTTCTGAAGACCTGCTTGACATACCTAGGACAGTTGAACGTTCAAAGCCTCGTAGCCCCCCCGATGCGGTTGTTGGTTGGATCACCCTAGAGTTTACACCGATTAAAAATCTTTGTCAAGTCTGATTACGATGAATCGTTAAAATTTATTGCCGAAGCAGATTAATAGGGCTGGAGCCTATTGATTACGAATGGACGCATCTTTACGCTGGTTCATCATCCAAAATTGAGACAACCCCCTGAGCCCCGTCAACACGCAGACGCTGGCCCGATTGGATGCGCTGCGTTGCGGCGGTAACATTGACCACCGCTGGAATGCCGAACTCTCGTGCGACGATAGCACCGTGCGACAGCATACCACCACGTTCCACTACCAATGCAGCAGCATGGAGAAAGAGCGGGGTCCATCCCGGATCTGTTGAAGGGCAGACTAGGATATAATTTTTACCAGCAATCCGTGCATCAGCCGCATCCAAGAGGACATACGCCTCGCCGGTAACAACGCCCACCGATACCCCAAGCCCTTGAATCTCATCTTTTGCTTCAATCGTTTGAGGTTCACCGATGCGGTTGAGGCTATCGCTGTAGATGACATCCGGCAGTTCAATCTTTAACGATCGCGCTCGGGTTGTTTTGCGCTCCTCAATCGTCGATCGGAGGTCTTCTCCTTGGGTGAGTCGATCTAACTCATTGGGTATAAGATAGAAGATACCACCGTCAAGTTGGTAGCGTCGATCGAGTTCCAGCAAAGCTTTTCGGATTAACTCGTAGCCGAGCATGAGATAGCACTTCGCTGTTTCTCGGAACGGCATATACCGGTGTGTGAGGTCAAGGACTTTATCGGTCTGTTTCCGAAGGGCGGCGGCTTTACCTGCCGGTAGCCGTGCCAATCTCTTTTTTGCTTTGTCCCGATCTGCCTTCTGAGTTTCAAGATGCGTCGTCGGGTTGGCATCGGGATTGATACGGAACGATGCAACAATCTGTTCAACGTAGGAAGGGTCTTCACGCCAGCGAGGCTGCGCCAACTCAAATTCGCCGACCGAGCGATGCCCATGCTGTTTTAAGAAATCTTCTAGCGCAAACTCGCCTTGTGCCACCTCCCACATCTTCAAGTTGGTCTCAACAGTTCGATCGCCTTCCAACCCTGTGATTAACAATCTGGCGAGCTCTTTTGCCTCACCTTCACCAAACCACTTTTGAAGGGTGATTTCTAACTGCTGATAAGCAAAGTTCGCAAATATCGTCGCCTTGAGTGCGTCCTTAGCAAACTCATTGAGTGTTTTCTCGCGCCACTCGTGGAATTTGTCAATCACCTGTTGATCTGACAGCTCTTCAAGCGAAATCCGCCTTTGAGTTTGCACATACTGATCAAACGCCGGAAAGACTTTTTCAGAGAGCACTTTATCAAGATCTTTACGAATTCGGCTCTGTTTGAGTTCAGCGGTAATCGCCTTAACAATATAGTAAGGAAACTTGATCCAAAACAGGGCGTTACTGCGTTTGAGGTTTGGGGTCGGTTGTGGATAAATTGCCTTATGCGGGTCACGTTTGAGTTGTTGAAAATCGTGTTCAAACAGAAATCCATGGAAATTAAATTCGACTTCTCGACTCAGGTTGAAGTAGAGGCGGCCGCAGATCAGATCCAGCACCCCCTCTTCATCAAACTTGCGGCTGGGGAGGAGTCCCAATTCACGACAGGTCATCCCCAATCCACCTTGCCCCGACATAAATTCCTGCATGATTGCCCATGTCACAGGAAGGGGAGCGGGTAGGACTTCGGATAGATTGTATCGACTCCACACCGTTCCACCTTCATCGGCTTTCTTCTGGAGGGCTTCAATTTCCTGACGGCGTAACCGCTCAATCTCCGCTGCGTCCGTGAGCGTCGTTATGGGGCGTGCCTGAAGCAAATAAAATTGTCCGTCGGCGCGTCCCCATTCAATGTCTTGGGGAGCCCCATAGAACGCTTCTACCTGCATACCAACCTCGCTGAGTTCAGCAACCTGTCCCCGTTGCAGGCTCGGAATCTCCTGCTGACCGATTGGCACGGGTTGCAGCCCCCCGCGTGCAATCATTTTCCGTTTAGTCACTACAGTCTCCCGGATGAGTGCCCCGGTTTCCCGTAAGACCATAAAATGATCGGGCGTAATTTCCCCGGAAACAACGGACTCGCCCAAGCCCCAGTTTGACTCGATAACGAGTTCATCACCCCCTGTTGGGCTGCGGGTAAACATAACACCGGAAACCTCAGCGTCGATCATCGCCTGGACCACAACAGCCATCGCTAACCGTGCCTCCCCAATTCCGTGGTCACGGCGGTAGGCAACTGCACGATCTGACCATAGCGATGCCCAACACAACTTAATCTTCGCCAAAAGTTCAGATGCCCCAGAGACATTTAGGAACGTATCCTGTTGTCCGGCAAAGCTGGCATCGGTGCGATCTTCTGCGGTAGCGGACGACCGCACCGCAACCCTATCTGCGCCTAATTGGTTATAAGCCGTTAAAATCTCCGACTGGAGCGACCCCGGTAGTGTAACGGCTTGGATAGTTTCGCTGCTGCGCGCATCGACTGGTTCAACGGTGGTCCGATAAGCGTCGGTTGTCACACAGAAGCCGGGCGGCACCACAAATCTCGCCGTCGTTAACTTGCCGAGATTCAGCCCTTTTCCGCCAACAATCGGGAGGTCAGCATCATCGATTTCCGTGAAATGTTTGATCCATGTCATAGGCGTGAAACGTGATACGTAATGGGCAGACAAGCACCCCGGACCTCAATACATCCCGTGCATTCTCGCTTACTCTGAGCCTTTAATCAATTTTCAATTCTACTGTTGCTCTGGAAATGGAGCGCGGATATCGTAACGTCCCTCTACAAATACAGGCAGCATCCCACCTTCAACCATCAAATCCAGTGGATTGGGGCGCGTAGTGAGCGGAAACTTGACGACATCCTTAATCCGCAAAGATTCATAAATCGCCATCAGGATTGCCATCGTGGTGGCGGCGTGTCTCCCTGCGTTACGATGCTCCTCAAGCTCCCCATCAAGCCACGCAATCATTTCTTCATACTGATTCGGTTCACTCTGACGCGGCGAGATGGTCTGCCAGCCAGCGACCTTGCTATTGAGCAGTTCAATTGTTCCATCCGCGCCCCGCCTGAGTTGACCATCGCTCCCGTAAACCGCATCGCCCCGTAAGCCGGGTTCAGGCAGATCGCTTTCATAAATTCCGCGGATGCCGCCTTCAAAGCAGATTTCGCCCATGCAAACGTCCTCACAACGCACCCGGCGCTCCCACTTATCTGTTCGACGAGAGACCTGCCCAATCAACCACAACGGTTCTGGATCGCCAAGGATGTAGCGCATTTCGTCAACTTCGTGCGTGCCTCGATTGAGCAAGCCATATCCATCGCGGCGTAGCATCGCTTGGGGTTCGCCGATCGCGCCTTCCTGAATGAGCCGTCGCGCCTCGCAATTCTGGGGCATAAAACGCCGTTGATGCCCAATGACAAGTTTAGTCCCGCTCTTTTCACAAGCGGCCACCATGTCCTGCGCTTCACCGTAAGAAGCACTCATCGGTTTTTCACCGAGCAGCCCTGACACCCCTGCCTCTGCAGCAATCAGCGTCAGTTCCGCACGCACGCTCTGCCATGTTGTAATGCTCACAATGTCCAGCGTCTCTTTTTCAAACATTTCGCGGACATCAGTATAATGTGTTGGTAGTGAAAATTCCGTCGCTAGCCTGGCGGCGGACTCTGGATTCATATCCGCCGCGGTCACCACTTCAGCGCGACCAGTGGTTGGCCAAGCGTTTGCGTGAGATCTCCCCATCCCACCACAACCAATAATTCCGACTCGGTATGTTTTGGCCATAAATTTTATCTCCTTAAAAACCGGGGGCAAATTACGTTCAATGCTTCAGGTTGAAGAGTCGAGACTTAAATGATAGTGTCTATTATACCAAATTCCACGATGTTAATCAATCGGAAACCTATTATCTACAGGGCTATTTAATTTTCGGTTTTCTCCCTGTCGGAGACCCCCTCTCCGTTCCGAGTTGACTAAGCTGCGAGGCCCTACCAACCTCGTTTAATCTCCCCCCAAGTTGTAGCAAGTTTGCCTGATGCGGAAACTGCGAACAATACATTTTCGATGCCTGTCTTGAGGCGTATAATTTCAGCTTCATCTAAGGCGACGTTGAATATGATTAACTCGTCGATCACACTGTCACTGAAAGAGTCGAACCGTTCCGGTAGCAACGCGCCAATATGCAGATTCCGCACAGAATCTGGGAACAACGCTATCTTCCGCTTACCATCCCGGAGGGCAATCGGCTGCAAAATACCATCAATATACATCTCAGGGTCAACCTCATCATCTTTAGCAACAACGACGTAATGATGCCACTGATCATCAGGGATACCTTCTACTCCCCGGAATCCACCCTGAAAAAAGAAAAAGAACATATTCTCAAGAATCTTGTGGAGTGCTATTCCATAATTCGCCTGCCCCTGTTGACCATGCGCCCAGTTTCCACCTTTTTCAAGAATATAAAAAGGTGCAAGCACAATATCGTTTGCATCCCGCCGAAGCGGCCTTTTTACCCATACAGAAATGGAGATTACATCATCAATCTGTAACTTTCTATGGTGTGGCACCTCCAGATACTTACCCCTGCCAAAGGCAAATGCCTTGCCAAATTTCCCTTCCACCAACTCCGGATTATTCACCACCTTCGCATGATGCAGGTTACCAGAAAGATCTCTCGTTACATCTTTCTTGACCTCATCAAAAAGCCACATCGCAACGATATCTTCGGGTTGGATTCGAGCATCGCTTACGTGCGTCAATATCAACAAATTCATAACCGTTAAGATGACGCTTACGCCTAACCTTGTTATGACACGATTCATTTTTATGCTCTCCTATCTTAGTCCGACATCTTCCGCACAATGAATTCCGCTGACGTGTCCAATTTTAACTGTTTGGCAAGATCGCCTTGGTTGATGGCAATCTCAAACACGCCACCGCTTCCAAACAAGCCAACATAATCGCCGATCGGCACATCCCCATAAGCCTTGACATATTTGCAACGGATTATCCGCTGGGCACCAAACTCGACCTCAATGGTTTGCCTACCCTGTATCCCCAGCTTCCCAAACAGATTCGGACGTATGTTCGTGATGGCATTTCCATATTCGTCAATCGCATCGATCTGACCGACAATTGCGTCATCGACCAGCTTTGCAAACGAAATCGGCAGCCGCACATACTCCTTCAAAACGGGCCCAACCTTTTCAAACGCGAACCCTTTGGCAAGATGGGCGGCGGTTGGACCAAAAATATCTCGACCGTGAAACGTGCTCGACAGAACATTCTTCCGCATGACATCGCTGTTTGTAATTTCCCGGACCGCTACGGTGCCCATTGTTTCGCCAATCAGCGTTAAAAGTCCGTTATCCGGCGCAACAAAATAGTTCCCATTCTTCGTTTTCATTACGATAGGTTTGCGGTGGGTCCCAACCCCCGGATCGATAACAGCAACGAAGACCGTTCCCGGCGGAAACTCTGGGGCCGCTTTGGCGAGTGTATATGCCCCCTCTTTAATATCAAACTTTGAGACTTCATGAGAAATCTCGTCAATTTTTGCTTGTGGGAAAACCTTGTAAATTGCGCCCTTCATCGCGCCGACGTAAAAATCCTTAAAACCAAAATCGGTTATCATGATGATTAAGCCGTTAGTCTGTGATCCCATCGTAGTCGGTGTCAAGCTAGCAACAATTAGGAATAAAAGTAACAGCCAGATGCCGTAGCAAAAGCATTTCCTCATCGTATCGCAACTCCTTTCTATTACAGTTAAAAAGCGCGGGAAACTTGATGCACGAAACTTGAAAATCAGGGGGCCATGCGTGTAGTCGGGCTAGGAAGACCGACCCACGGGACTCATAAAAAAAATGTAAAACCCGAAGAGAAATCGTAGGGGCGGGGGCGGTTTCTAAGCGAATTGAGTATCTCAATCTATCGAAGGATAACCATTCTCTTTATTGACTACTCCCAACGCTAAACCATTGGGATTCCTATGATAGACTAAACAGCAATAGTTGATCACTTATTGCTATGCTATCTTCCTGTCTCAACGATTCGTGCCCCAAGGTTAGAAAGTCCAAAAACGTAGGCATCTTCATGATCGTCCATATAATACTTCTCTCGAATAGAAACAATCCGAAACCCAAATTGTCTGTAGAGAGACTGCGCCTGTATGTTGCTCACTCGCACCTCCAAAAAGACACGATCGCCGCCCAGTTTTCGGATATGGGCAAGTGATTCCGCAAACAGGTATTTACCAACACCTCGATTTCGGTAGTCGGGAGAAACAGCGAAGTTTGCAATCTGCCCCTCGTCTTCTACAACCCAAAAATTAATAAACGCAATCGGATGTTGGTGATGACGGGTGACGAGAAAGTGAACATGACGGTTCCCCCGACTCAATCCCTCACGAAACGAGGCTTCAGCCCACGGACAGGAGAATGAACGCCGTTCAATCTCCATCACCGCCGGCAGATCACTTTCTTGCATGTAATCAATCTCAACACCTGGGAATGGCAGTTTTACCTTGATACTTTTCAACCTTTATTTCTCTCCTTTGGAAACTTTGGCGGGACGGTTGGGAAGTTGAGGTTTCCCCGGAAGGCGCGGACGAGGGTTTAGATTGGGGCAAGGGTCCCTCGGACTTTGCAGACGCAATTCGGAATGATCGACCCGTGCGGTGTTCAGGGAAACACGCCCGGCATGTGCTGGAAATCTGCGAACGCATCTTTGAATCCGCCGACAAGGGGGTGCCAGTTGATGTTATGAGTCGGTTCCCCGCACCTATTCGTGTGGGTCACCCCCTACCGTGGAGTTGAGATGCCGCTAATGCCTCCTTTTTCGAGCGAACTCTTGCAAATCAACGATTGTATCGGTTTCATCAACTAGTTCACCTGTGAGGACTTCTAGCACATCTTCAAGCGTTACCACCCCTGACACCCCCCCATATTCATCAACAACAACGGTTAAATGCTGGCGAGTCTGCTGGAACATTAACAACAGCTGATTGGCACGCTTTCGTCCCAATACAAAATGCACCTCATGAGCAAAATTTGAGATGGATTGATCCAATTTCCCTTGGATAATCGCCGCCAACAATTCGTTCTTCAAAGCAACTCCGATGACCTGATCCTGTGTCTCTCCAATCACAATCATTCGGCTATGTTGAGAAACTAGAATCTCTTCTTTTGCCTCGGAGAGCGTTAAGGCACCTTTTAGGTATGTCATCACCACCCTCGGTGTCATTAGGTCGGCAGCTGTCATATCATTCAGATTGAATATCTTTCCGATCATTTCAGATTCGGCATTCTCAATCGTTCCTTCCTCTTGCCCAATTTTTGCCATTAATTTTATCTCTGCCTCATCCGTTGTGAAGGTGTTCGCGCCTGTCGTTAAAGGGGTCGTAATTCTCTCAATACACCACACTAAGGGGGTCAAAATTCGGGTCAATCCGGCAACGGGACGAGCAACAATTAGAGAAATCTGCTCTGAGTATCGCTCACCAACCGTTTTGGGGATGATCTCTGAAAGGAGTATCACTAAGAAGGTAAATATACCTGTAACTAAACCCAACCATTGGCTCCCCAAGACAGAATCTGCGACCACACTCACAACCGTAGTTCCAACAATATTAGCGATATTGTTGAGAATTACGACGGTCGCGATTGGGCGATTCATCTGCTCGCGGATGGACAGCAGGGCTAGTGCTTCAGGCCGCTTTGATTCAGCCAACTGTCGAACTTTAACTAGCGGAACCGAAAACAACGCCGCTTCAGATCCAGAACAGATAGCAGAAGAGAGCAAGACGATTCCAATAGTTATAGGTAGCACCAACATTATTGGATTTTCCTTTCATGCAGTCGTTCAGGTTGCCCTTTCGTTTAGATCGATTTAGCGATTCATTGTAGCATTTACCATCAGCTGTGTCAATCTTGAAATGAGCCGAATAGAAATTTACCTAAAATCCTTTAGGTCTAAAGCCCAAACATGCCCCGATAGATCGTCCGTTCCGAAGACCAGTGAGGGGGTTATCCCCCTGATAAGGGGGCTACTTTGGGGGGTTGGGGGACTGCTTTGAGGGGGTTAGTCGGGGGTGCCCCGCTCGGCGGGAAATCATGGGGGCACCTGCTAGATTAGATTTTATCATGGGGGAAAATACGATTTCAACGGCCATGGTTGCATTACTCACGTATTGAGCGAAGAACCCCCGCCTGACCTCAATCCTTAAAATCCCTGCTACTAAATCCGTAGTTCTGCATTCGGTTCTGAAGCCGGCGGCGGGAGATTCCCAAAAGCCCAGCGGCTTGGGTTTGGTTGCCACCGGTTTGGGTTAAGGCAACCCGAATGTACTCCTTCACAATCTCTTCAAGTGCAACCCCATCCGCTGGAATTTCTACGGGAAAATCCCCTGGGGGCAATGAACTGTCCGAAAGTTCAGGCGGGAGCTCTTCAAGGTCAATGACCTCGCTTTCGGACAGCACAAAGATTCTGTGCAGATAATTCTCAAGTTGACGCACATTCCCCGGCCACTCATACCGCCGAAGTGCAGACCTCGCCCTCGGTGTCACGCGCTTCGGTTCAGCATCGGGGTATTCTTGTCCGAACTTCTGGAGGAAGAAATCGACCAAAAGCCCGATGTCCTCGCTCCGTTCTCGGAGTAAAGGAATGCGAAGCGGAATGACGTTCAAACGGAAGAATAGGTCTGCACGAAACTTCCCCTCATCAACAGCGGCTTGCAAATCTGTATTGGTCGCAGCGAGGATGCACACATCAACTTTAATCCGCCTCACACCCCCGACGCGCATGAGCTCCCTTTCGTGCAAAACATGGAGCAGTTTACTCTGCATGTGCACAGAAATATCGCTAATTTCATCTAAAAAGACGGTCCCGCCATTTGCCGCTTCAAATACGCCCACCTTCTGTCGATAAGCGTCAGTAAATGCACCTTTTTCATGCCCGAAGAGTTCACTTTCAATCAGAGTATCCGGCACAGCCCCACAGTTTATCTGTAAGAATGGCTTGGCCTTACGTTTTCCATACTCATGAATTGCTTTCGCAACCAGTCCCTTCCCCGTGCCCGTGTTACCGGAGATCAGCACCTGATTGACACCGCGATGAATGATTCGAGACATAGTTCTGAACAGTTGACGCATGCAATCACTTTGACCAATGATTCCCTCAAAATGAATCTCCGGAACAGGTGTTTCGTCGTTAGATTCATCAGCTGTTAAGCCGTGCCGCATCTCAATGGCACGTTTAATCTCCTTTTTGAGGGTATCAATCTGGATCGGTTTTTCAAGATAATAGAATGCCCCCTCACGCGCCACCAGATCTACGGCATCGTTCACCTCAGCGTAAGCGGTGACAATCAGCACAGGGAGGTCCGGATCTCGCCTTTTGATTTCATAAAGCAGTTCTCGCCCTGACATCTGAGCCATCCGCATATCGCTGACAACGACATCAAATAGGTTATCTTTAATTTTTTCGAGGGCAACAATGCCATTTTCAGCCGTCTCTATCGTGTAGTTTTCGCGCTTCAATATCGTCTGCAAAACCGTCCGTTGACCCTGGTCATCATCGACAATCAGTATTGATGGCATGCCTACTCCTCCTTATCAAAATCTTTCTTATCAAAATCTTTCGATCTAAAACCTCGTCCAACCCCTGCGAAGGGAAAGCCCCCTAATAAGAGGGTTGGGGGTTGGGCAGAGCGTATGTCAAAGCTTACAGATTCATCGGATGGGGGCTAATGGGAGCTCTTAATAGGTAGGTAAATCTGAAATGCGGTTCCCATCCCGACCTGGCTTTTGAGTTCAATCTTTCCCCGGTGCGCTGTAATAATCTGGTGTGCGAGTGCGAGCCCAAGTCCCATTCCCCCCTCACTCTCCCTCGTGGTGAAGTAAGCATCAAAAATCCGTTCTTGAATCTCGGGGGAAATCCCAACACCGGTATCACGGATCTCAATCTCGATTCCGTGACCGGCGAGTGTCTGAACCGGCTGCGTTGTAATGTAAATCCTGCCGCCCTTGGGCATGGCTTGAATGCTGTTCTGTATCAGGTTGAAAAGCGTCTGCCGAATCAACCCACTATCGAGTTGGAGGTGGGGTAAATCAGTGTAGTTGGTGATAACCTCAACTTTGGCATTTTCGGTCATGAGCTTAAATTCTGCGATGACTTGGTCCATGAGCGTGTTGAGATCCGTGAGTTTCAAATCAAGCGTTTTGGGACGATTCAATGTCACAAACTGCTCAGAAATCCGCTTCAGCTGTTGGATTTCAAAGTTAACAATATTGAGGAGGTCTTGGGCTTCTTTGATGTCGCTGGCTTTGATGTTGTCGTGTGAAAAGAGATCTCGCAGGTATTGAGAGGTCATTCCAATCGTATTTAGCGGGTTACGGATTTCATGGGCAACCCCTGCGGCAAACTGTTGAAGTGCGGCGATCCGCTTCGAGTGCACCCCTGTCAGTTGCCTCAACATCCGCACGAGACTGTAAGTCACGCTCCCGATCTCGTCAGAGGCATAGGACTGAGGCAGAGATTCGGGGGCCCCAGCTTCTGCACGTCTGATAATCTCCATCATACCTTGAAGCGGGCGAATAACCAAGCGAGTCGTCATCATATCAATGACGATGACCAGCAGCACACTCACGAAGATGATAGAAATCAGGAGCATAAAACGGAGACGGTAGACATAGCTAGCGAAATCGGGCCCTGCGAAAAGGACCTGAATAAATCCCGTAATCTGCTCTTCAAAATAATCTTTTCCAATAACCCGCGCCAAGTAGGGAATAATAACCGCTGTCGCCTCCCCGCCGTTAATTCGGGGGGTCTTGTAGAGCTCAAAGCCGTTCTTCCTAATTTCACGCAGATCGTCGGCGGTTAAATTGATATAGTCGTCCGCGTCTTTGTTCGGAATTAAACTCGCCTGAATCTTCGTATCGATTCCGTAGGTCACATTAATGTCCAAAACATCTCGCATCTCATTAGGTTTTTGCGCCTTCAGTTCTCGGAGCGCATGTTCGAGCTCTTCTCTATACAACTGCTGTAGCGGCTCAATTTTCGATTCAACAAGGGGACGAATGGTCTTCTCTGCAATCCCTTTGAAAGTCACGCCGCGTCTGATGCCCGTTTCGTAGAGATCGCCAAGGTCGTCTACCGCTTTAATATCAACGAGTATGTAGAAGGCAGCCAGAATCGTTAAAACCGATAGGTTGATAATCAGGGCATACTTCCACTGTAAACGCATGTTAGCTCATGACCCTTCGGACAGCATTCTTCCAACCGTCAAGTTTTTCTTGCCTTTGGTTGGCCTCGATCTGCGGCGAAAAAACTGTGTCAATTTTCCGATGGGATTCCAATTCGTGAATCTCATTCCACACCCCGACGGTTAACCCTGCCAAATACCCCGCACCAAGCCCTGTCGTTTCAATTCGTGACGGGCGTTCTATATCAATACCCAATATATCTGCCTGAAACTGCATCAAAAAATTGTTCGCAACCGCGCCGCCATCAACGCGCAGCCGATCCAGTTCAACTCCTGCGTCGGTGTGCATCGCCGTAACGACATCCGCCGTTTGCAGGGCGATCGATTCCAACGTCGCCCGGACAATATGGGCGCGGGTTGTGCCCCGTGTTAAGCCAAGTATTGCGCCTTGCACATCCGCGTCCCAGTAAGGTGCGCCGAGCCCTGTAAAGGCAGGAACCACGAAAACACCGTCTGAATCCGGAACGCTGGTGGCAATCGCTTCTGTCTCTGCGGCAGTGTCAATAAGCTGCAAGCCATCCCGGAGCCACTGCACCGCCGCCCCTGCAATAAACACACTCCCCTCAAGCGCGTAAACCGGCGTTTCATCGAGACCGCATGCCAATGTCGTCAACAATCCGGACTGTGAATGGACCCGCTGCTCACCTGTATTTAGCATCAGGAAACACCCAGTGCCATAGGTGTTCTTCGCCATGCCGACGTGTATACACAGCTGCCCAAATAGGGATGACTGCTGATCTCCAGCAATTCCAGCAATGGGGATACCCGCCGGCAACGGGCCAATATTTCTCGTCTTACCGAAAATACTTCCGGAAGCCTGCACGTCTGGCAGCACAAACTTCGGCACGCGGAGCATATCCAAAAGTTCGTCATCCCACCTGAGTGTGTTGATATTGAACAGCATCGTCCGGGAGGCGTTTGTGTAGTCGGTCACATGAACCTCACCCCCCGTCAGATGCCATAGCAGCCACGTATCAATGGTTCCAAATACGAGTTCACCGCGTTCAGCCCGCTCACGCGCGCCCTCGACCCGATCTAGTATCCATGCAATCTTCGTCGCCGAAAAGTAAGGATCGAGCACCAACCCTGTTTTCGCCCGCACCCGCTCTTCCAACAAGCGTTCCTTCAGCTCCGCGCAGATATCCGACGTTCGACGGCACTGCCACACAATCGCAGGGTGAATCGGGCAGCCGGTCCCGCGTTCCCACACCACCGTCGTTTCCCGTTGATTCGTCACCCCAATTGCTGCAATCTCATCTGCAACCCCCCGCGCATCAATTAAATCCGCGATGAGCCGATGCGTCACTTCCCAAATCTCGATGGGATCGTGCTCAACCCAACCGGGCCGAGGATAGTGCTGCGTGAATTCACGGTAGCCATGCGCGACAATTTCCCCGCGCACGTCAATGAGTAGCACCGTCGATCCGGTTGTCCCTTGATCGATCGAAAGGATATAAGGGGGATGTGCCATGTTGTTTTACCCAACCTCTAATTTGCCTATGTTACATTTCAATATAACACAGACCCAGTGTGTCGTCAATAGGAAATTGCAGGAAATTGATTGACAAAAGATGCGGTTAAGATTACAATTTGGGCAGCTGCTCAAAGGGGGTTTTGTCAAAAGTGAGATCTTGAACACAACCGAAGGGTGACATTTGCTGCCACCGATTTGGGAGTTGCCTATCAGGAAGTATGGAAGGGGCGGCAGATCAGCACCGCAACGACTGAAATTGGATCAGAAAATTCGCCTTAAGAAAGACCCCGTTTGAGGGCATTATGCGAGTGGACCCAAGATAGCATTTTAGATGACGACTGAACGCAACACTATCCTTTTCAAGAAAGGCCAGAATACCAATGAAGATTACAAACATCAAAACCTATATGGCGCGCTTCGGTGGGCGCTCAAGGGGGCTGATCAAAGTGGAGACCGACGAAGGGATCCACGGGTGGGGCGAATCCTACTCTGTCGGACCGAACCTCGCCGCTGAACCCATTGCGGATTATATCTTTGAGATGATTAAGGGCGAAGACCCACGTCGTATCGAATACATCATGATGAAGATTCACCAGCAATTACGCTTCCCCGCTGGTGGCACGGGCCTCGCAGTGACCTCCGCCATTGACCACGCCTTGTGGGACATCAGCGGTAAGGCTGCGAATCTTCCGGTCTATATGCTCCTCGGCGGAACTACCCGCGATCGTATCCGCATCTATCACGGCATCGGAGGGCGCGATGGACAGGAGGTCGGCGAAAGGGCACACCAATTAAACGAAGAGTGGGGCTTTACCGCCTTCAAAACCAGTCCCTATCCACTTGATCCGGACGCAAATCGGTGGGGCAGGGTGTGTGCTGCCGCCGCCGACTATTTCGAGGGAATCCGCAAGCACACCCCGGCAGACTGGGAGTTTGCATTCGACCCGCACGCCAAAATCTTTGAGCCGATTCGTGCATTGCAATTATCCAATGCGCTAGCACCTTATGACCCCTATTTCTACGAAGAACCGCTCAGGCCCGAACATATCCCCGCATGGTCCCGCCTGCGTTCCCAAATGCAAGTCCCATTGGCAACAGGTGAATCCCTCTACACACGCTTTGAATTTCTCAACCTGATGGCTGCACAGGGAGCAGACATCATCCAACCAGACATCTGCGTCTGTGGTGGACTGCTCGAAATGCGTAAGATTGCCGCCATCGCTGAAGCACATTATGTCTCCATCGCTCCCCACAATCCAATGGGACCTTTGGCAACCGCGGTGAACGTCCACTTTGCCGCATCAACACCCAACTTCAAAATCCTTGAATACATCCTGCCAACAGGGACCGAATGGAATGAGTGGTTGGATGAACCCTATCTACCCAAAGATGGGTATCTGGAGTTGCGAGATCGCCCCGGTTTCGGTGTGGAGGTGAATGAGGATGCCATCGCAGATAACGAATATATCCATTGGCAACGCACCTGCCCAATTCGTCCAGATGGATCGACTGGATACATTTAGATAGGGATGTGATGCGTGAAACGTAATGCGCGATATTACGCGCGATATTACCAAAAGGTTAGGAGATTATAGGACGGCTGTTTGAGGGGTTCGCGGGCCCCCTCAAATAGCAGGTCATTCTCAAAGATGCCTGAGACTGGTTCCCCACCAACTTGCCTACATGTCCTTCCCATACACAACAAAATTGACGAATGATGTCATTTGATTTTCCCGCTGTTTTTTCCGAAATTCAGTATAAGAAATTAGGTTGAGGGAATATTGAGAAACGTGATAGAATGAAGGGGTTGCACACGAAACGTAAAGTGTGAAGAATAAATTAGAAAGGAATACGAATGGCTCAGTTTGTAAAGGCTGCGGAAACCACTGAAGTCCAGCCCGGTGATTGTCTCGGCGTTAAGGTCGATGGCGTTTTCATTGGTATATATAACATTGATGGCAATTATTACGCGATGAATAACATCTGCCCGCATCTTGGTGGAGTTTTAACCTACGGATTTCTCGATGATAACGTTGTCACGTGTCCGCTCCACATGTGGGAGTTTGATGTGAAGACAGGAAAATGCCTCTGGCCAGAGCAGGACATACTCCCAACCTATCCTGTGAAGATTGAGGGCGAGGATATCCTTGTCGATGTCAATTCACCCCAGACCAATCGATAGGCAAACCAAGCAAGGATACACGGAAAATTAGCGAGGTTTACGCACTACGCATTAGAATACTACGCATTAGAATATCTCTGTGCCTCATCAATTTTATGAACAACTGCAAAAAAGAGAGGAATTGAAGTCTATGGCATATTTAATAACAGGTGGAATGGGGTGCATTGGATCCTATGTTATTCGTGACCTTCTGAACGCCGGCGAAAAAATTACGGTATACGATTTTGCACCCGATTTTACAATTCCCAAGATGGTGCTGACAGCGGAACAACTTGAACAATTTACTTTTGTCCAAGGGGATATCACCGATCTCCCACATGTGTTGCGAACGGTCCAAGAACACGAAATCGATCGGATTATCCATCTCGCATCGTGGCAGGTGCCAGCGTGCAACGCTAACCCACCGCAAGCGTTGAAAATCGTATGTGAAGGCACAATTAATATGTTCGAGGCAGCACGAATCTTCGGTCTCAAGCGAGTTGTCTGGGCAAGCAGCGTCGCAGTCTTTGGATCACCAGAAGATTACAACTACCAGCAGATTAAAAATGACGCTCCCCATTTTCCAAAATTCATCTACGGGGCGTGCAAATCGACTAACGAAAGGTATGCAGCACACTATTTTGATCACTACGGTGTAGACACAATAGGGCTCCGATTTACAGCGGTTTACGGTGTCGGGCGGACCCGAGGGATGAGTTCATTCTCAACGCAAATGATCGAAGCGGTTGCGCTTGAACAATCCTATGTCTCTCCATTCGGTGACGATGCGATAGACTGGCAATATGTCGAAGATGTGTCCAGATCTATTGTAATGTCCTGCACCTGTCCGACGACGCGGACGCGCGTCTTCAACGTCAAAGGTGGAATCCGTCCAGTGAAGGAAGGGGTGGCTTACTTAGAAAAGCTAATGCCTGATGCACAGATTACGCTTGAGCCGGGCGTATTTGGAATTTCATGGGATTACGATGCAACCCCAATCGCTCAAGAGGTTAGGTTCACGCCCAAATACACGATGGAGCAGGGAATCTTGAAAACGCTTAATCGCTTCCGTGAGTTGGCAGGATTGGATGCGATTCAGGAACCATGATGCACTTCCTTCGCAGGAAATCGCGAATATATCTCTATGCAGGGTTGATTAACAGAAATTATACTGTGGTATAAGCCCCGCCGCGCATCTACTGCTTAACACCATTTAGGTGCCCAGCGATTGTTCGGCCGTGCACCGATAACTACACATTACATATAGGTGCCGAAACTTCAGCCACAACAGATACAACCATGGGAGGTCATAAAATGAAATTAGGCGCGTTTATGATGCCACTGCACCCCCCGGAGAAAGACCGGACGGAGTGTTTTGAAGAGGACATTGATTTAATCGTTCTCGCTGATGAATTGGGATTTACCGAAGCATGGATTGGCCAGCACCACACGGTCGCATGGGAACCCATCCCATCTAACGATGTGTTCATCGGCAACGTATTGCCTCGCACGAAGCACATCCGCCTCGGCACCGGTGTGTCGATTATTCCGCAGCATCATCCGGTCAACACCGCAGTCCGCCTCGCGTTTCTGGATCACCTCTCCCGGGGCCGTCTCAACTGTGGCTTTGGACAAGGCGGAGTCGCGACCGATTGGGGATTGTTTGATCTGCCCGACCCAAAAACGCAAGGATTGATGACCGTGGAGGCAATTGACACTATCCTCAAGTTGTGGCAAACCGACCCCCCTTTTGAATTCAAAGGGGATTTCTGGAATATAAAACTGGAAACCCTCGATCACGAGCGTGGAATTGGGGTGCTGCTCCAACCTTACCAGAAACCCCATCCGCCGGTCGCCATGAGCATTGTCAGAGGAAATTCGATGGCAGCCCGGACAGCCGGCCAGCGCGGTTTTATACCCATAAGCACGAACCTAGTGCCGGGAATAACCCTTGAGAATCATTGGGAAACTTATTGCGCCGGTGCTGCGGATGCAGGGCTGCCCGCACCTAATCGTTCCAACTGGCGCATCTCGCGCAGCATCTTTGTCGGAGAATCAACCGAAGCGGCATGGGAGCACGCAATCAACGGCAGCTTCATCGGTGCGTATGATTACCTGATCACGGTTCTGACGAAGGCAAATATGCTCAATATTCTGAAGCATGACCCCGATTTCCCCGATGACGCAGTAACACCAGAATATGTGCTCAAGAACATCTGTATCATCGGGGACGTGGCTGAGTGTATCCGTCGGCTTGAGGAGATATGGGAGCAGTCCGGTGGATTTGGCACACTGCTGATGATTACACATGACTGGGACGAGAGAACCACGTGGAGACGTTCCCAAGAGTTGCTAGCGGAAGCGGTTGTCCCCGCGCTGCCAACCATTTAAGCGCAGACAAGGAGGAGAATGATGGCGTTCGATCCGATGCTTCAAAGGCAGATTATGGGCCGCTTTGCAACGGGTGTCACTGTCGTCACAACACGGTATGGCGAGCAAATTTCGGGTATGACGGCAAACGCGGTCATGTCTCTATCGCTCGATCCACCGCTGCTTGTGGTTTCCGTAGACTGCCAGAGCAATATGCACGGACACTTAACACAGGGTCAGTGTTACGCGATAAATGTGCTGAAGCAGGACCAAGAGGATATTTCCCGTCGGTTTGCGGCACCGGGCCCCAAAGATTTTTCAGACCTAAAGCTGACTGCGGCAGAAACCGGGGCTCCCATTTTCGTTGATGCGCTTGCTTATGTGGACTGTCGGGTTGTTGAGGTAGCTCCCGCTGGCGACCACGATATGTTTATCGGTGAACCTGTTGCAGGTGAGACGTATGAGGGCCAGCCGCTTATCTTCTACAGTGGGCAGTATGCTCAACTGTCAAATTTTGGGGGGTAGTCCGTTCCAACCTGCCCCCTTCAATCCCCCCGCAAGTGTCCTCATCCCGATCCATCGGGGGGTCTTCATCCCGATCCATCGGGGTGTCCTCATCCCGATCCATCGGGGGGTCTTCATCCCGATCTATCGGGGCGGGGGGCATCTTGCCCCGTCCCTGGTCTCCCTGGGCTCCCTGGTCTCGGCACGGATCGAAGAATTAAATGAACCTATTCAGGAGGAAAGAACCATGGGTTTCACTGTCTATGATTGTCGCAAGGACATTCGCAATATCTTGGTGACCCCGCAGATACGAGCCCGTTTTTGTCGCATGGAACCGGGCCCGGGCTCGCTTGATAAATTTCACACCCACGATTTGGGGCATGAGATTTTTATCATTCTATCGGGACGAGTGGAGTTCCGGATCAGCGGCGAAACCAAAGAGCTAGGGCCCGGGCAAATGTGTTACGCCCTCGCGGACGAACCTCATTCCGTGCGGGTCCTTGGGGACGAGCCGGTGTATATGTACCTCTCGGTGACACCCCACATCCAACCGACCCATACCCAGTATTCTGACGACGGGGAACGACTCCCTCCCCAATTCAGACCGTCCAGCGATTATGACACTGCGACGGATGCTACCACGCCGATTGAGGCACTTATTGATCACCACGTTGATATGGCGCGGTCAGTAGCAGATATGGCGCAGAATAGTGCCCAGATCCAGGGGCAGATGGCGGCTGCTCTCAAACAGGCGTTGGCGGCAGGGGACGAGCACGCTGCTGCTGAGATCCGAAATGTGATGTGGCAACCTTTGTTGGAAACCTTCAAAAAGGTCCATGAATTGGCGACAGAGTGGAATACGCTCGCCCCGCGAGCCGGATCGCTTCACACCTATCGTTAAACTCCTAAAGAATGGAGGGAAATCCCATGTCAACAGTCCGAATCGGCGTTGTCGGCTGCGGTGCAATCGCTCAGGTTCAGCATCTTCCCAATCTACTTGAACTTGACGACGAATTTGAAGTGCCCATCGTCTGCGATGTATCACCGGGACAGGCACAATATGTCGCCCAACGGTTCAAGATTCCCCAATATGTGACCGATATGCGGGACCTGCTGGCGGCGGACATCGACGCGGTCCTGCTCTGTCACACCGATCCCAAAACTGAGGCAGCGGTGCAAGCCTTCGAGGCAGGAAAGCATGTTTTCATTGAAAAGCCCATCTGTGCCTCCTTGCAGGAAGCCGATGCCATGATTGATGCAGCGCGAAAAGCGGGGAAGGTGGGTCAAGCGGGATACATGAAGATATACGAACCCGCCTTTGAATTAGCGAAGCGCGAAGTGGATACCATGGGTCCAATCCGATTTGTGCAGACCAATCACCTGCACCCAAGTAACGAGCTCCACCTGAGCCATTTCAAGGTCAAGCGGTTTAATGATCTACCCCCCAGTGTCATGGCGGAACGACAAGCAGCGTCCCGAGCAGCGCGGCGCGAAGCCTTTGGGGACCTCTTCGAGGCTGCTGAATCCTGCGGCATCGCCTACGGCCTCATCCACGACCTCTACAGCTTACGAACCATGCTAGGGGTGCCGAGTGCCGTCATCAGCACGGAGATTTGGAATGACCGCCGAGCCATAACCACCATCTTGGAATACCCCAACGGAGCGCGGTGTGTCGTCAGTCGAGTGGACCTTAACAAGTTGTGGGATTTTAAGCAGACCCTTGAGATATACAGCGAAGAGAAGCGAGTCCTCCTCTCCTACCCAACAGGTTTTTCACGACGGGTCCTTACGAAATTAGTTGTGCAGGGCATTGATGCGGAGGGGAACAGCTACTACAAGGAACCAGCAATCCCATGGGAAAGCGGGTTCACCCGTGAGCTGCGTTACTTCCGCAAGAGTATCACCCAGGGCACTCCCTCACGTGCTTCAATCGTAGAGGCACGCCACGATATCGCGCTTATTATTGACATCACTAAAGCATACATCACCCGGTCGCCCGTAAGTCGATAAGGAGATAATTCCTAAATCGTTTGCTACTGTCGAGTTAATTGCTCAGTTGCCCATTCACACCGTTCAATCCAATCTGTTGCGCTCTGAATCGTTCCAAGGGGCAGCGCACTATCGGCAGCGATTCGACGAAATTGTTTAATAGCCGCCTCATATTGCCCAAGTCGATAGGCATTCATGCCGATGAGCCTCATATTCTCGATCGCTAGATTCTGGTGTGGCAATCCCATAGCAGCAGCGTTCGATAAATACTGATTTGATGCGGCATACTCCCGATCAAAATAGAGTTGTCGCCCGATAAGATAGTGCCCCAACCCCCACTCTGGCAACGCATTAACCACCTCGTGGAGCAGGGTCATTCTGAGTCGGTTGGATGACTGACCGATGAGGACCTGCCTGATTTTATTCTCCACGTCAGGAGAATTGAGGGCCAGTGTTGCGAGCTTGGCTTGTGTCTCCCGGTCAAGGGAATCAGAAGCGTGAAGGGTAAAGACCTCTTGATACCGTGCCCTAGCGGCCTCACGCTCCCCTTGCTGCCAGTAGACATTCCCCTCCACATTTTTCGCCTCCGCCACCCGCCTCACACTGGCTTTGGGGTGCGCGATAATTCTCGATGCCCACTCCACGGTTGAGAGGTAATCGCCCGTTTGATAGTGTGCATACATCAGGCCCCGCAGATGGCGCGGATTATCGGGATCAAATTGGTAGACCTGTTCAAACAGACGAATCGCGGTGTGCATATCCGTTCGGCGATACGCCCGCCACGCATCGGAAGAGCGTTGAGCGATTTCATGGGCACACGGTTTATGGAAGATACTTGGGCGTTTGAAACGGTGTGCTGCGATTTCCAAATCTGCTTCCGTCAGCGTCACCGTTTCCAGAAATCCCTTCCACTCCCGTTCAAGTGCTACTAAGGGTTTATTGTAAACCTTCTTGAAATTCCCCGTTGGAAAGACGCGCCTAGCCTTTTCAACCCCATATCTTTCAATGAGAAAGCGCACGAAAGACCCCGCCAACGTATAACTCCGCGACGAGGCTTGTGTCCAAAAACCGAGCCCGATGATCTGGTTCAGCTTTGGGGCAATTCCTAACTGTTGCATCGCCCGACTCCACTGATGTGCCGTCAACTTTCCTTCATCCCAATCCGCGGCAACGGCGACCCCTTCATGCAGCCCAATTTTGAGGCTTACCTTCAGAATCGGATGCCAATCCGCGGTCAAAGCGTGTGCCAACTCATGCTTCATGACCGGATGGGGAAAATCCTCGTAGTTGATATGAAAGCCGTAGCCAAGCGGATCTTCAACTGATGTGCCTCGCGCCCCGACGAGCCGCTTCTTCTGTGCAGGCGACGTGTAGATATAGGATCGAACCTTCTGAGTCGGTTGGATCTGGAAGTAACGGATTAACTGTGCATAGCGAAACTCGTGGTCCTGTGCAATCCATTCTATCTCCCTTTCAACCTTTGAGCCCTTCTCATAGTAGATTTTGAAATGCGCGGTCTCCTTCAGCCCCCCTAATTTGCCCTCAATATATCCTCGCGTCGGACGCAACCCTAGCTCTCCACAAAACAGGTAGATGAGCCCAAACAGAATTATCAGCGCGAGGAAGCGAATCCGATGGTTCAGGTCTGAAAATCGGAGCTTGAATCGGTAGAGCTTTTGCCAATAGAGCGTCGGTTCCAATCGGGTATGCTTGCCAACCTCCAACGTGTTGATTACAAGCGATAGGAAAATCCACGCCAACAGCAGCGTTGTGCCCCGCGCGATTAGCAGGGTGCTCGATATCACAATACGCTCATCATAGATGGGCCCCGGGAAGTAACCAAAGGTTGAATGGTAGCCGAAGACGGGGGGGTGAAAGATAAGATTGTAGGCGAGGGCGAGGAGGGTGGCAAAGATATAGCCGAGATACGCGAGATACGCCCTCCAACGTCGCTTTAACCATAACCCGAAGAACATGCCTAAGGCAGTGGCATAAGCACAACTGACCACCGGCAAGAGGAGAAAGAATGCGAACCCTTCCAAAAAATCGCAATTTTTGACACGGAACGCATTCAACAAAATGATGATTAACGGTGCGACCAGCAATGTCAGGTTGGCCCCAAACGCTCGCCAGAAAGTCGACATCACCACCTGAGCGGCGGTGCCCTTCAGCGATTGGGTGCGATATCTCAGGTTGCCCACAATCGTTACAGCCGTATGCGCGCCCGCGAATGAAACGCCGAAAGCCAGAGCCGCACAAAACTCAAATGCGAGGAGATTAAACAGGGGGGTATTCGCAAGAATCAACGCGAGGAACGTCAACGCAGCAAACCAGCACCAATAAGAAAGGGATTGCCAATAAGAAAGGAATTGGAAGAGCATAAGATCCTTGGAGATGACACAGGGTTAAACTTTATCCTCCCGGTTTAAGTTGCGGAGACGGCAATTTCATACGACGTGCGGTCGTTTGGTATGCCTGCGCCAATGGCAACGGGATCGCACTTCCTTCAACCTCAATCACGATGTTGGGAAAATCGCTGTCAAAACCGAATTGGATAATCTCAGCTTCAACCGTATCCTCTGTTTGAGGCGTGTAGATCGCGATAAAAAGCGGCTTCTCAGGATTTTCGGGGATAGCTGCAGCGTTCTCCCACCCTGAAATAAGCAGATCATGCACGTTCCCGCCGACAAAGTAGATCACATCCACCATCACGAATGTTAAACTATGGGCGATATATTCCTCATACTGGATGGCGTAATGTTTCCGATGCGTGCGGTTTCTGGGCGAGATCAATTCCATCACTGCCATAGGTGCACCCAAATCATCCAGCAACATGAGTCTCTTTTCTGGCGACACATAAGGGCGATTGGCAACAAAACGCAAGTTCGGTGCTGTTACAACTTGGGGCGGTGTTATTAGCGGTTTGACAGACGCTGCATCATCCGCTTTTTTAACCACAATATCAGGTTCAAAATCCCGCTCGATATAGATTTGTGTGGTCGGAATGACATTAAAACCGTGGGGCAAAAGTGCCTCATCAATTATGATATTAACCACTTCATGAATGAACCTATCATGAAAGTCCTTCCAATGCCGTCTGAGCTGTGCCCAATCATGGATTGCCATTTTGAATCCTCCCAAATGGACGATTGGACTATTTTAACATAGCTTGAGGAAAAACCCAAGTAATTCTGACTTGACAATCCGCTACGAAATAATCTAATATTGTGCCATATCTAGACGTGAGGAGAGAATATGGAAAGTGCTACCCTTGCCGCAATCGATGTTGGATCCAACGCGATTCGGCTAAAAATTGTTGAAGTGAAAGCCGATGGGACCGTTGAGGCGGTCTATCAACACCGAGCACCCGTCCGTTTGGGACACGAAGTTTTCTTGACCGGCTTCCTAAATGATAATGTAATCGAAAAAGCAATCGAGGCATTTGGTGGGTTTCGTGAAGTCATCGACACGCTGAAAGTCCATACCACGCGCGCAATCGCCACCAGTGCCACACGCGAAGCCATCAACGGCGATAACCTTGTCAACCGTATCTACAATAGCTCCGGTGTGCAGTTGGAACGTATCTCTGGCGTTGAAGAAGCGCGCCTCGTCCAACTCGCGGTGACCCGTAAAATCGATTTACGGAATCGGGTTGCCTTGGTCATCGACATTGGCGGCGGGAGTGTCGAATTCGATGTCATCGATCACGGTTCAATTATCTACTCCAACAGTCTTCGATTAGGCACCGTGAGGTTGCAAGAGACCTTCCTGCGAACGGATACGATTTCAGACCTACAAATCCTGTTGCTCAGGGCATACATGGAGCAGCTGCTCGAAACCACACTCGACACCATCAACACATACGAAATAGACCTGGTGCTCGGCACCGGCGGAAATGTCGAAGAATTCGGAAGGCAGATTGGGGTTCTAGATCCAGATAACGAGGGATTCCCCGAAGACAGCCCTTTCATCCCACTGCGAGATTGCCAACGCTTTGTCAAAAAGATTTCGAGGCTCAGTGTGCAGGAACGGATGGAACGCTACGGTCTGCAGCCCGACCGGGCCGACGTTATTTTGCCCGCAGGGCTCGTTCTCACGGAGGTGGTGAGCAATGTCATTGGGGCGCGAGGCCTTTATGCCCCAAATGTTGGACTCAAGGACGGGTTACTCGCTGAAATGACAGATCGGCATCGGAATTCGTGGGATGAAACCTCCGAAGAAGCAGAGATTATCAAGGCGGCACTGGCACTTGGCAACAAGTATCACTTCCATTTGGGACACGCTAAACAGGTCCGTTATTTGGCAGAGTTGCTGTTTGATCAACTGCAACCGATTCATCATTTGTCTTCAGAGTCGAGGCTGCTCCTGAGTGTGGCTGCAGCCCTGCATGAAATCGGTGGACATGTCAACCCGTTATCCCATCACAAACACTCCTACTACCTGATCCGGAATTCGGAAATCGTTGGACTCAATGAAAAACAACTTGAACTGGTTGCCAATATCGCCCGCTATCATCGCAAAGCATTCCCCGACCCGAACAAACCTTCCCATTTCCATTTTCAGCGGCTCTCGTATACTGAAAAGAAACAGGTAACCCGGCTCGCTGCCATTCTGCGGATCGCCGATGCCTTGGACCATCAGCACAAATCAATTGTTGAAGATCTGAAAGCCAAAATTTTTGACGATGCCATTGAAATTGATGTGCAATCCTTCGACGACTGCCTGCTGGAAAGATGGCATCTTCAGGAGAAGGGAGAGCTGTTCGTCCATACATTTGGACGTTCGATCCGTCTGCTAGTGAATGGGAAAGCCGGTGAACGGATCGATTGATAACCTTGAGTGCAGGTTGGTGAGTAGGTTGAGTTCGAGAGTTCATTCTCGGTCTGCGCGGGGCTTCAACTTATACCGATTCGTTTCAGGTTGCATCTCTTGAATCAGCATTGTTTCTAACGCCAGCGTCTCTTGGTGCCCCTCCGTGAATACCACCGAAAATTGGATGAGGTCCGGGAACATGCGGAGTTCTTTCCGAAGCCCCGGATTCTCTTCGTCTGAAAGGTGCTGGAGCAAACGGCGGCGCACACAGGTCGTGGACATACCAATATAGAGGCGTTCCGGCGCGTCCGCCGCACTCGTTGGAAGCCACAAGGCATATAAGCCGCACCGATCTTTCGGCAGCCGCAGCAACGTCTCGCGTGTAAATGATTGACGCTCGCGCTCTAGGCGATACTTCACCGAAAATGGGGGGGTGTAACGGTAGGGTGTGTTGGGCATGATCTCCGCCGCAATCTCACTCTGATAACAATTCCATAAGCCTCGTGTTAATGTAGTAGTATTCTCGTCCAAGCTTCAAGCGTTCAAGCAACCCAATATCCGTTATCTCATTCAGGTATTTGGTGGCGGTAAGGCGACTACACTTCAGCTCGTCCTTGACAATACCGATTTTACAATAAGGCCACTTGAACAGTAGATCAACAAAACCTTCGCGCTCAACGGCTTTCGTTTTGCCACGCGCCTTTGTAATTACGTTGTCAATCAGAGCACTAATTGCCGCTATCCTGCGCCCAGTATCTCGCGATGTTTGCGTCACCGCTTCCAGAATATAGAGTATCCACTGCTGCCATTTCCCGGCTTCCGTGACTTCGCGTAGATAACGGTAATACTCAGACCGATTTTGAATGAAAAAACGGCTTAGGTAGAGGATTGGGACATCGAGCAACCCCTGATGGATCAGATAGAGGATATTGAGTATGCGTCCGGTGCGTCCGTTGCCGTCTGTAAAAGGGTGTATCGCTTCAAACTGGTAGTGTATCACGGCCATTTTGACGAGCGGTTGGAGGTTGTCGCCATTGTCATTGATGAAGTGCTCAAGGTTGGTTAACAATCCGATAAGATGCTCATATCCGGTGGGAGGCGTGTAGATGACCTCCTCTGTGGCGAAATTGCTAATCGTCACCGGACCCGGACGCACCCGCATCTCTACGTCACGAATCCGTGAGCAAATCCGCTCGAAGATAGGCACGTTCAGAATAGGGCGGGCGCGCAGGCTACTGATGCCTTCCCACAATGCTTCCCGATAGTGCAGCACCTCTTTGGTAGCGGGCGAAACTTGAGATTTGTTAGTGGCCATGGCTCGATACAGTTCATCGTTAGTGGTGACGATATTTTCGATTTCCGAACTTCTGCGTGCCTCCTGAACAGGTAAGGTGTGGACCAAGACCGCTTCGTTCGGAAGCATCTTTACCAAGGCGTTCGCCTTCGCAAGCTCTGAACTTGCCGAAATACACGCTCTGAGTATGTCAGGTGATTCGATATCCGCCATCGGTGGAAGGGTAGGAATGTGGTTCCATGGGGTATCTCGATTAAATTGGACCTGCGTTGCCATATTCTACCACCTTTGGGGATGGGATAATATGTATAGTTTTTGCCGATTATTATACATATTACGTGGATATGTATAATATTTATACATATTACGATACACTAGGGATGTCGAGTTGCTCATCAGCTCCCATTCTCTCACGAATCCGTTGCCACTCCGTAACGAGGTTATTGAAGATAACAGCGTCCTGGGAGTCTCCCCGGCGGTCATAATGGTTATAGAGGATGCGCCCCAACCGCTCAACGGACTCAACATGAATCCCCATCCCTCTGCCGACAGCCGCTGCACCTGCGATGCCCTCGCCATCCTCGCGGTTGAGGTGATACGCCATGCGGAAACATCCCTCCCACGCTGTCGGGTCGCCAAGGGTCAACTGTTCGTCATCGGCAAACGCATCGAGCGGCAGGAGTCTCACTTTTCCGCCCTGGGTGGCAAGCAGCCCGTCAACATCCCGCAACTTGGCGATGGTGACATTCTTGGCGCGCGCCAGTGTTTCCGCGTCCCCGTAAAGCCCTTCTCCATAGCCGTGCTGCTTGAGCCAATCGAGGCAGAAACGGCTCTCCGAATCCAGATCGCCCTCTTGACGCTCATCATAATCAGCGATGGCGCGGTTAATCGCCGTTAGTGCCTCCCGCACCGAGACAGGCTCACCGCTGATTGTCTCCACGCTGCGGTAACGGGAGTAAATCTGCATCCCCGGTCCGATAGCAGCTTGCGCCAGATCGGTCGGGGCGATGTGCCCTTTTTGCGTCAGTTGGTCAAGTGCCGCAGGTAGCTCCTCCTCAAGGGCAGCGAAAAATTGGCGGCGCATTGCGATGGGGGCATCATCGGAACGCGGGCGACAGACCAATACCACAGACGATGCCAGTGAATTAGCACTCAAGGCGTTCGATCTTACGGAGCGCTCAGTCCGCATGGGCCAAGTGCCGACTATCTCGAACCCTGCCGCCACGATAGCACTCAGCATCGTCTCCCAGCCGGTGGATGTCCTGCCTTCCCGTTCTTCCTGCTGCTGCTTGTAAGCGTAGAAGATGGAGGCCGGAAACTCCGGACTGCATCGCTCCCGTATCAACTGTAGGGTCTTGTTCAGCAAGCCCTCAAATCTCTGCCGGGGCTCATCAAATCGGGATCGAATAGCTGTTATCTCCTCCTCCTTGGGGGTCAGGATACCAGCAAACAGATACGGGTAAATATCACGGAGTAACGGACGCAGCCACACGTAAAAGAAATCGGACAAATCGGCATAGTCGATGTTATCGTAGTAGGGCGGATCGGTAACAATAACAGGACCATCTTGGGCGTGAATCGTGGTGGACGCATCCGCTTGGTGGACTGCCCCGTTGTTCACATTCGCGGGCAGGCGCTCAATAACCTTGGCAATCCAGTTAATATGTGCCAGCCAGTTTCCTGCTGAATTGGAAAAGGGATTCGATTCAGCAAAATCATAAATCATCGGAATTGCCTGGCGACCAAAAACTCCGGCGCTTTTGTCGCCAGAGTTTTGCCATCTGTCAAAGCTAGAGCACATATCTGCCTCTCTTCCAACCGCGAGGGCAAGATATGCACAAAGGGCATTAGCGTATTCATCGTTTCCACCCTCTTGCTTTACCATTTGGTGGACATCTGCAATCAAGTCGCTGAACGTGGTCAATGCCGTGAGTTGACGTTTGGTGAAAAGTTGATGCCAATGGGTAATGCCAAACCCCCGTCCACTTACCAAAGTAGGGTTATCGGGCATTGCTTGGGAAGGCTGCCAAGTGGGTTCGGCGGATAGTGCGGCTTGGATATGCTCATCGGTCGGCGACACATAGAGCCGCCTGCGGTCCCCCTCGGCGGCAATGGCAGTCATCTGCTCCTCCATATTACCAGCCTTCGCCTGCTCGCGGACATAAGACAGCGGAGCTGCGTTGTTGCAGGCAATACAGACGGCACCGTGGCGGTCCACCGTGCTGTCCCCCTGGTCTCGGAACGGACCCTGGTCACGGAACGGACGCTCGCGGGACACCACAAAGGATACACGCTTCGTCTCGTAGTCAACGACGGGTTTAATCCAATGTTGATTGTTTCTCTTTATAGAGAGTTGAAAGGTCTTTAGCAGGGGCATCTGGATGCCGCACGCGGGATTAGGACAGGGGATTGTCCGCGCCCAAAGCCACGCAATCACAGTAGCATTTGTCCCTTTTACCTTCGGATAGAGATGCCCGATCCGCTTAAACGCCTCTTCGCGCATCCACGCGCCGTAATAGCGGATGTCGTCTGCGAGCCCGGACGCGCCGCTCCAAGGCAGCTGCTGCTTCTTTTTCCCTTTGCCCACTGTCATTCCGATGCGGTCCGCTTCGGGATTGACCGGCGGAAGGTTACAGAACTTCGGTGGTATTTCGATCAACGCCTTGTTAAGGAGAACCGCTATCGGGTTCAGGTCCGAGGCGACCGCCTTCAGGCCGAGCCGTTGCGCTTCAAGGGGGATAGAACCGCCACCGGCAAAGGGATCATATATTGGCAGCGTCTTTTCACGCAGGTAGTTCAACACTTCAGTCGGGTCAGTGGGTGCCGTTTCACCCCGCGAACGCGCCACCGATCGGGCAATTTCGTAGCGCGCGTTTGCTACGAGCGTTTTCACACCAAATCGGCTCTCATCGGTGTTCTCCCATTTGACCAGCTGTCGGATGATTTCGTGGAGCCGTTCTCGCTCGGTACGTTGCTCGTCCGGGGTGGGGAACTCATCGGGGCAGGCGGAGGGGTCATCCACCATGCTGGCAAAGATGACCGCGCGGCACGCAGCTAACGGGCGGCGTGCCCACCATGTATGCAATGTGGACGGATGCCCGTGCTTGAAGAACCTCTCGCGGGCGGATTCGCGGTTGATGTCGTCTAGCGGTAGGTCAACTTCAATAAGCTTCTTGCGTGAGGTCATTTCATCTCCCTCTGATCCCCTTTTTTATTTATCAAACATATCCATGTCCAGATCGAGCTGTGCACTGTTTCCACGCACAGAGCGGACGGTGCTTTCGGAGAAGCCCCCCGGTTTGTTCGCTGTGATAGTAATCTTAATGGTAACTTCCCCGTCATCGGCATTCAGGTTGCGGATTATCTCGTCGCGCAATAGGTTGATGTCATCAAGAGAAATGTCGTTTGAGACTGTTTTGGTGACAACGATGCGTTTGGGACCCGCCGGTGGTGGAATCGGGTCAGGGTCTGGTCTTACCGGCGGCGAAGGTTCGGGATCGGGCGTAGGGTCGGGCGTAGGATCGGGGGATCCTTCTCCTTCCTTTATTTTCTTTATTTCCTTTTTTACGAGTTTCGCCATTTCAGGGTGGACCAACAACCCCGAATCAGGACCTGTGGATAGGGGATTAGGCACCGACTCCTCGAAGTGTATACCCTGATAGTCCTTACCGTTGTAGGCCTCAGCATACCCGAAACTGCCCTTCTTTACCCCCTGTGCGATGCACTGGAGTAGCACGTCTCTGTTTCTCAGGCGGTGCAGGTAGACATTCTCCGTTATTAGTTTCCACAACGTATCTATGAGGATGTGGTCCTTGTAGTTTTCATTACTCCACACGTATTGCTCCAACATGCTCGCAAGGGCTGTGTGGGAAATTTCATCAACAAGGATTTCCTCAAGGCTGAATTTCTGGTGTGCACTGTCAACGATGTTACCTGTTTCCGCCGCATTTGTTAGGAAGGTGGAAAGTTGGTAATCCGCTCGCTGTGGGTTATCCTGTGATGGAGCCATCGCCCAGCGGTATGCCCGGACGAGAGAGGTGTCCAGCTCCGTTTTGGCACGACGCAGGCTGTCGACAGCTTGGCTGCGGCGGTCGTCCTTGAGATTTGCGATGCGGCTGTCACCATTGAGGATGGAATGCCAAGCGAGATACGTTTTGACGCTGTTTCTGAGCGCGCGAATTTCGTCGTTCTTCGCTGTCAAAAAGAGGAGCGCGTTCCTGTTGATGCGAGAAGCGTCGCCGCGGCTTTGCAGGATATCCAGTGCCATCGGTGTAGCTTCGTCACTGTCCTTAGAACGGCTCGGCAAAAATTTGCTAGGGGGTAGGATAACCAACTGCACCCCATCCAAATCTTTCACCTCCTCGGAGCTTTGCGGGCAGACAACGACACCAGCGCGTTGCCGAGGCCCACCCCCGACCGCCTCCTGTAGTCGTTCGATAATACTTGTCTCCACCTCCCTTTCACTGAGTGTATCAGCGCGGTCGGTGGCAACTTTGTTTAAGTTCTCCTCCGCGTGGAAATAGTATCTGTCGTTGCTGTGGTAGAGGTAGTAGAGCGCGCCGTTCAGTCGTCCGAGTGCTTCGTTATACACCGCAATACCCTGGCCGGGCAACACGACCCCAAGGCGAACCCGGCGGGCCTCGATGCCCCGCACGGCACCGGCGGCGGCACTGCCGAGGAATATCGTCCGGGCGATCCGTCGTGCAGCCCCCCCAAAATCGGTGAACCGCTGAACATCTTTGTCAATGTTGTCGGTTATGGAACCATCGCTGTCCACCTCTGCTAGGACCGGATGCCACTCACCGTCGAGCAATGGAAAAAATTCGTTTGCCAGTGCCGGATCGTCGAGGGTTAGGTTGGCGGGCATAATCAACGGGGAGGCCTCCCCTCGGCGATACAGGCGGCTGATACAGTTCGCCATCAGCCGAAGGACCCCGCGTGTGCGCTGAAACTGTGGAATGGAAGACCAGTCCGAATAGAGCCGATCAAATATCTCAGGGTGGATGGGGTAACACGCCTTCAGACGTGCTAGGTAACGCTGCTCACTGACATCTTGGGGATAATCCTTGCGTGACTTGGCATACATCCGCGAGAAAGTTTCGCAGACATCATCCCTTGCCGCTTGGTCCCTGACGGGCCCGAAGAGTCGCCGTCGCACGACCTCAAATGCCTCATCTAACTCTAAGGGCTCCCACTTCGCATCAATGCGGCGCAAGATAGCCTCAAGCCTGCTGAAGACCTCCGCCCCCCCTTCGGCACCTGCTTCGGCCTCGCTCTCCGGCAGCGTAATGACAAGGGCAGCGTCTCCACTCCTCCGAACCGATTGGGTGAGGTTCTGTATAAAGGTATAGATGTTGTCTTGGGCAGCCCTCGCGTTCCGGACGTATGCCACCAGTTCGTCCATCAGGATAACGCATGGCCCAACGTGTTCAAGGAGGCGGTCCAGTTGGTTTCCGCCCGGTGCGGTGCTCTCCCGCGCCGCGCCGCCAATAATCTCGTAGGCATCCTGCCCGCCGAGTTGATAAGCCATCACGCCCCACAATGTGTTTAACGGGTCCCCCGTCTCTTTTGTTACCGTCTCGTCAGTCGGGGCAAGAAAGGTGCCATCTAGCACAGCGACGGGGGGTTGGATGCCGGCGGCGGCTGGGTCCCACGCTGCCTCCTGCATGAGGGTTTTTATCTCCTCACTGGTGTGTTGATGTTCTGCGCTCTTCAGCGATGGGTTTATGAGGGCACCACCACTCTTGACGAGATGGTAGAGCGCGATGAGACTATGGGTCTTACCCCCTCCGAACCCGGTTTTTGTCTGTATGACAGGGTCCCCCCCAGTGCCGCCCAACCGCTTGAGCGTGTTAACCAATAGCGTGCGGAGACCGGGGGTGATATAGGTTTGGTTGAAGAAGTTGACCGGATTACCGTAGCCCGTTGCATCGGCGCGCCCGTCGTGCACCTGCTGAAGGTCTGCCGCAAACTCCGCCTCTTTAAAGTTTCCGGTCGCGACATCGTTGTTGGGGCGGATGACATCCCGCCACGGTGTCAGATTGTTCGATGAACGACGTTGTGGACTGCCCTGCCCGTCTCGTTTTTCTGTTGAAGGCGTTTGAGCAGCTGCCTTTGACGACGGCGTAGCGGGCATCACTCTGTTTCCCTCATTGGCAGAGAGCGCGTCCCGAATCGCTTCTACCTTATCCTTCCCGCTCGGCACATTAATTCGTCCGAGGAGATCGGCGATGTCATACAGGCGTGCCCTTGTGTATTCGGCATCTATATCTTGGCTACCCGGATGCGCGATCTGATTTCGAGCATTACTTATCACCCATATCGTGTTCTGAACAGTCATATCGTCCTTGAAATGCTGTGCAAAGACAGCATGCCAATGTTCCCGGACCACGAATTGGAAATAGTTGAAGTCAAGTGCGGATTCAATGTCATCGTTCTCATCCAATCTCCGGGAAAACTCATCTGCCTGCCAATCTCTCAACGCCCGCTCAATTAACTCCTCTACTCCTGCCCCTTGCACCCGTTTCAATTGACGAACGATAAATTGACGCATCGCATCACGGTAGATGTCAATTGCCTGTCTCAACGCGTCCATGTTCGGTCTGTTTGTTGTTTGCATCTTTCTGTCCTCTCGTTATGTGGAATTTCAATATCAATTTGGAATCATATTTGTTGATGAATCGTCCTTAAATTGCTATAATTATCATATTCTATAAATCAACGTGTGTCAATAAAAATAATAGGTAAGCGTTTTTCTCTACGGGTCACGAAACTAGGAGAAAAGATGAAGATTACAAATATTGAGCTGATTCCAATCTACTCAACTCGCGAAATGGGGCGAACCTGTCCTTCCGATTCGGAGAAGGCGGTTTCACACCATATCATCGTTCGCCTGCAAACCGATGCCGACATCACAGGCCTGGGAGAGATGTCGGATATCAACTTTGACCTCACCCCGAGGGCAGTTAATGGGCTAGCGGATCGGTTAGAGCCGTTGCTTGTCGGACGCAGCCCGTTTGACCTGACCGCGATCCAAGTGGATCTAGAACAACAGGAGTGGGAGCATCAGGTCCTAGCGGGGATTGATATCGCGCTACACGATGCCATCGGTAGGGCCCTGGATGTGCCAATCTATCAACTGTTCGGCGGCAAATACCGCGAACGGATTCCCTTTGCCTATCCCCTCGCTCCATGCCAGATCGAAGCGGATATAGAAGCGAACTTGCAGCGCATCGAAACATTGCAAGCCCAAGGCCACCCGACAATCCGCTACTATTTTGGGGCGGACCTCACGCTGGACGAACGCTTCCTTTCTCAGCTACGGACGCGTTGGGGAGACGGAGTCGAGATTAACGCCCTAGATGCCAGCGGACGGTTTGACGTGGAGACCGCGATTGATGTCATTCGTCGCTTTACCCCTTTCAAACCGAATCTTGTTGAATCCCCCGTCAAGGGCCGCCAAAATGCCCCTATCGAGGACTTTATCGCCGTGAAACAAGCGGTAGAAGTGCCAATCAGTGAGCACGCGTCAGAAGCCCCCGCAGCTGTTCGGCTAGCGCGGCACGCAGCGGTAGATGTTTTCAATCTCGGCGTAGGGTATTCAGGGATGACCGCCTGTCAAAAGACGTTTGGGTTGGCTGAATTGTTCGGCATCAAGACGTTATTGGGCAGCACTGTAGAACTCTCCATCGGCACCGCAGCGCGGGCCCATCTTGCCGCGGCGATGCCCAATCTCGATTTTCCGTGCTATCCCTCAGGCCCCCTAGTTTACTACGAACAGGTTGTCAAGGAACAGGTGCGCTACGAAGCGGGACATATCATCGTTCCAGAAGGACCCGGATTGGGGATGGAACTGGACGAAGGACGGCTTGCTGCACAACGGTTGTGATATCTTCCGATCTAGCACCCCGTCTAACCTCTTTGTCAGGACGGGGGGCGGTCAAATCACTTCGGGGCCGCGATAACAGTCAGGCCGCGTTCAACAATTTCAACCGTCGCAGGCGTGTAGCAGATCCGCTCTCCATCCGCGTAAAGGAGTATCGGCGGGTCCGTTTCGATGGTCAGGGACTTTGTGCGGTGCATCCGAACGGCACTATGCCCGACATGGCCTCCCCAGAAAAGGGTGAAAAGCAAGCGTAAAACGGTTCGACGGGGAACGGGTTCAATAATACATACATCGAACAATCCATCGTCTATAATCGCCGCAGGCACGATTTTCATCCCACCGCCATAACTAGACGTGATGCCGGTGGCAGTCAGCAGGATTTCACCTTCGTAGGAGCCGAAATCCCCTTCAAGCCGAGCCGCAGGCGACCGATAATGAAAAAGCGTCGTGATTGCCGTATAGACATAAGCAGCTGTTCCGGAAAAAGGCGCGCCCTCCTCTGCAACCCGTCGACTCACTTCAGCATCATACCCGCATGTTACAATGGTATCAAAATAACGCTCTCCAATTTTACCGAGATCCACCTGCCGCGTAACCCCATTCAACAGCACCTCGATCGCTTCCACAGGCTTTGTAGGAATCTGCAATGCTCCTGCAAAATCGTTTCCCTTCCCGCACGGCAGCACACCAAGCACTACGCCCGACTTCCCTGCCATCGCATTGACAATCTCGTGAATTGTCCCATCGCCGCCGCACGCGATAATCCAGTGTGATCCATTTTCAATAGCCTCCCGTGCGATCCGGTTCGCATCACCGGGCTGAGTGGTTAATTCCAATCGGCCCGTGTGCCCTTCAGCCGTGAGACGCTGAAACGCTTTTTCCGCAATCGCAACCGCCTTGCCTTTGCCCGAAATTGGGTTGGTGATCAGGGTAAAGTCTCGGTATGGATGTTGAGTTCTATCTGACATCGTAATCTCTCAAATATCGCTTCTACTCTTTAAGCAGATCACCCACCTTGACAGCCGCCCCGCTACTTGCAGCGTCACATGTTGCCTGACAGAGAGCGAGCGTTTGAAGGTTATTCCTGCCTGAAATACCCGGTTCAACTCCGTCGCGGATGTAATCCCTTAACGCATCGAGCACCAACTGTTCGCTGCGCGGTAAAGACAGCGGCTCAATCATTTCAGGCTCACCCCCGCCCGTCGGTTGAAATTCGATTCCCTCCACGTCGTAAGCTCTGAGCGTGCCCCCATCCATCTGCATACCCAGACGATATGAACTGTTTTGGGCGCAGTGTGTTAAGCCGTAATTGCACACCATCCCATTTTCGTATTCAAGGATCGCATAAACCCCCGAATCATAAGGATAGCGACTCCAAGGCGTGTTGAACGTCCGCGCAATCACTGTTTTAACCGGATCAAACCAGAAGTTGAGGTTATCGAAGTGATGGCAACTCATGTCCCAGATCATCGCATTGAGGTAGTTGAGTGTGCGTGGATCCGGGCGATGACGGTGGTGAATCAGGTCAACAATCGCCGGAGTGCCGCACGTCCCCTCATCAAGGATTTGCTTGATTGTCTGCTGCAGCGGTTGATAGCGATAATTTTGCGCCACACAGAATCTGACTCCGCTCGCCTGTGCATCCTTGACCAGTTCCTTCGCTAAAGCGAGATCGGTTGTCATTCCCTTTTCGACAAGGACATGTAAGCCGGCTGCGAACCCCATTCGCGCGAAAGGGGCGTGCGTCTCCGTTGGGGTGCAAATTAACGCAGCATCGGCTTCAACCGTTTTAACCGCCGCTTCGAGGCTTGAGAAACAAGCGGATTTGCCCAATCCTGTTTTCTCGCGCGCGTTTTGGAGAACAGCTGCATCGACATCCACCAAGGCAACAGCCTGCCAATTTGGATCACCCACCACAACATCAATCGGCCAGGCACCTCTACCGCCCGTGCCGACATGAATAGCCCTTAGAGGTTCATCTCTCATCACAATCTCCCTTCAAAATCCGACAGGTTACAGCTTTATTTTAGCAGATCTGCACACAAGCAGCAAGCGAAACCGAGATCCCCATTAAGGTCATTTAATTCCGCGCCTCCTGCTCCTCCCCCCCGCTTGCGGGGGGGATTAAGGGGGGGGTATCACTTGCGGGGGGGATTAAGGGGGGGTCAAAATCACTCAAAAAACCCAAAACCAAATAGCCCTAGCAATCCCCTTACATTTCGCTTGATTTGGAATTAGCTTCATGATAAGATAGCCAAACGCCCCGACAATTTCCAATCTTTCCCAAGACACACCCGCTTCAAAATAAGGAGATCAGTCTTAGATGAGACTCTCACCCCTTGACGGCGCAATCATCATCGGTTACATCCTCTTCGCTCTTGGACTCGGTATCTACTATTCCAAACGCGCGGGGAGGGATATTAACGAATTTTTCGTTTCCGGCAGAAACCTGCCGTGGTGGCTCGCAGGCACATCGATGGTCGCAACCACATTTGCCGCGGATACGCCGTTAGCGGTCACAGGGCTCGTGGTCAAGGATGGAATCGCAGGGAATTGGCTCTGGTGGAACATGGTCTTGAGCGGAATGTTAGCGACATTCCTGTTTTCTCGGCTCTGGCGGCGAGCAAAGGTTCTCACCGATGTTGAGCTGACAGAACTGCGGTATGCCGGCAGATCGGCCAGTCTGCTGCGTGGCTTTCGCGCCCTATACATCGGATTGCCAATTAACTGTATTACGATGGGATGGGTAATCTTGGCGATGCAGAAGATTCTTGTGTTGACCTTCGATCTGCCAGACACCGGAACATCGAAAGTGCTTGTTGTCCTTGCGTGCATGTTAATTGCCGGCATCTACTGCGCGCTGTCAGGCTTTTGGGGGGTCGTCATAACGGACCTAGTTCAATTCAGTATGGCGATGATCGGATCGATAGCGTTGGGGATTATCGCCCTCGTCAAAATCGGGGGCATAGGTGTCCTGAAGACAAAGCTATCAGAGATGCATGGGCCAGACCACTCGATTCTACACTTCCTTCCGGATTGTAGTGCCGGTGAGATGGCAATACTGACCTTTGGGGTTTACCTCGGTGTTCAGTGGTGGGCAGCAAACGGAGTGGATGGCGGCGGTTATATCGCTCAGCGGATGTTCGCGGCGAAGGACGAACGGCATACACTGCTTGCTACACTATGGTTCAACATTGCACACTATACGTTGCGCCCCTGGCCATGGATTCTAGTTGCGCTCGTATCGATGGTTGTCTACCCAAACCTTAGCGATCCGGAAGCGGGGTATCCAATGCTGATGCTCGAATACCTGCCTACAGGATTGCTGGGGCTGATGCTCACAGCGTTTCTTGCAGCATTTATGTCAACGATTGACACCCACCTCAACTGGGGCGCGTCCTATCTCGTCAACGATTTCTACAAACGCTTTTTCAAACCAGAGGCTGACGACCGTCACTACGTGGTTGTTTCCCGCATCTCGGTGGGACTGATCATGGTCATTGCAGGCGTGACCAGTCTATTCATGGATTCGATCGCCGGGGCGTGGAAATTCCTGATCGCCCTCAACGCGGGGATTGGGCTCGTGCAAATCTTGCGGTGGTATTGGTGGCGGATTAACGCCTGGTCGGAGATCGCCGCGATGGTTACATCTGCGGTGGTATCGGCAATCGTGTTCACGTTGCCCCAGACAAAAGATATCTTCGCGTATCAGATGCTAATCATCGTCCCGATTTCGACACTGGTTTGGCTCGTTACAACCTTCGTGACCGCTCCTGTTTCAGAAGAGACGTTGATTGCATTCTATCAACGCATCCGACCGAATGGCGGCTGGTGGGGACGCATCCCTAGCCTCGCAAATGTCAAACCGATTGCGGAAAGCAGGACACCAGCACTCCTCAACTGGGTATTGGGTTCGGCATTTGTTTATTGCACACTGTTTGGGTTCGGCAAATTGCTGTTGGGATTTTACGGTGCCGGGCTCCTGTTCCTGCTGATTGCGCTGGTCACCGGGGGTTTGGTCTATCGCGGATTGCCGGTGAGGTAATTGCCGAGGGCTCGATAGCCACGGCTTGGACACGCCTTGGACAAGGAAGCCGCTGTTTTCGTCAAACTCGCGAATGAGTGGGCGAGTCCCCTGCTTCCCTGCTCCCTCAATGGCTCGCTTGCTCGTTCATTTTCCCACCACGATAACACCGTTACGGACTTCGACCTGATCGCCAGATTTCAGCTGAATCTGGTAGATGTAGGGACCGATACTAACGATTTCCCCCGTCTCATCCCTGCCATCCCATTCGACACTCATCGCGTTGGAACTCATTGTAGTCCGATTCACCAAGGTCCGGATGAGTTTATTATGAAGATCGAAGATTTCAACAATCGGCTCCGTTTCCCCAATGTATGAGGCATTGGTATTCACGATTGTGAGGCGCGTCCGGTCGGCAATCCCATTTCCATCGGGCGAGAAAGGGTTAAAACTCCACGCTGTCTGAATCTGGGAGGGGACCGCTTGAAACAGGGCAACTTGAGAGATGAAGTTGAGTTCCAAACGGACGACCTGCCGATTCAGGTCAATTTCACCGCCCACCCATTGCCATTCTTGCGCGAGCCCATCCCAAGCGAAGACTTTCAGATCCGCCTCTCGCCTAATGTTTGCAACAATCAAATCTGAGGGGTGATACCCCAATTCGAGCAGGGCAGGCCGTTCAAGGATCAGGTGATCGAAGGCATCAAATGACACAATCTGCGCGCCCAACCCATCGAAAAACTCAACCTCATTGAGTTGGATGTTATTGGCTTGCTTGCTCTCCGTAATCTCAAGGCGAAAGTAACGAGCGGATGGTCGTGTTGGTAGCTCAATGGGGGTGACTCGATCCTCGAACGCTGTGACTTCCAGAACGCTTGTGAAATTTTCGTTATCGTTCGATATGAGGAGTGTCGCCCGCTGCGGACCGAAGGAGCGCTCCCCTTCCACATTAGCGTGCACAACCACACCGCTGACAGTGCGTTGGCCATTGAGATCGATTGTCAGACTGACGGGCAGCGGCGCAAGCCCGGCGACCCACGTAGACGGTGCCTCCAAGATGCCGTCCGCAGCGAAAGCCGCCGGCTGATCGGGCAACGCGCTTGTCGCTTCCGCGGCAAACATACCTTGGCGGAGTGCTTCAAAACGATACACGACAACCGGAGCGGTCCCTTTAACAATGCGGCTGTTGCCCCAATAAGATGAGGGGTCAACCGCTTCAGGTGGGATCGAAAAAAACTGTAATTTCTTGATGCGTTCATCAAAGGCATCCGACAGAATGACAATGGTCGCTCGGTCTCCATCGCTCAAGGTGAAAACCCCTCCATCAGCCACTTCAGGTTGTAACTCTAGGAGGTAAAAGAGGGAAATCGTCTCTCTGTCCACAGGGCCCAGTGAAGTCGAATCCAATGGTGCCAGTTCCCTAGCAGTCACCGAGAGTCGGTTGTCACCAGGTTCAAGCATCACCTCTATGGAAAAGGCGGCACAATAAGGTTCGGTTCGGTTCGGGGGGCAGCCAGCTGTGAGGGGGAGTCGAATTGCAATGGATTGAATCTGCGCCTGTATCACCCGATCGTTCGTATCCAAAAACTGAATTGACTCAATCGCAATGGGCTCAATCTGCCACCCTTCGAGCATCTCAATTTGAATGAACTGTGCGGAGATGACCGATAGAAAGTGGACGACGGTGCTGCGGAAATTAGGGTCTATACTTGACGGAATGTTAAAGGATTGACCTTCTGAGAAATTGGATTTATCCTCAGCAAAGGTGATGCGCGTCAACCGTGGGCCGCGTGGAAATCCCCGGTCGACGACAGGCCGAATCAGCATCCCCTTGAGTTCCCGCACGCTGCCGAGGTCTACGACAATCCCATAAGTCGAGTGTGTCAGTTGCGCGAGATCTGGGATGCCGCCGGGCGTGTTGGTCGAAACGATAACTTCCCCTGGAACCGAGGACTCAACGATTCCCTCGATCCTTACTGTTGGGTTGTTTGTTGTGAAATCAGTGGTCGGGCTGATGATAGAAAGATTCGTTCGAGCCACTAATTCGCCAGCACTAAGGAGGATGAAAATGACTGAGACAAGCGAGGGGTAGAATCGCATACTTATCTTGATTGAAACGTGATGCAGTCAGATTGCCTGTTGATACAAGTTAATCATGTCACCCTCAGTGCAAGCCCGCGGATTGGTTAGGTGGCACCCATCCGCCATTGCCTGCCGCGCGAGGTGAGGAATCATCTCTGCGGTTACATTTACCTCCCGCAAACGGGACGGGATGCCAATATCTTGGCACAACTGCGTGACCTGATCGATTGCGGCTTGTGCCCCCTCCTCCGGTGATAGTGGGTGGATATTCACGCCGAATGCCGCAGCGATGTCCTTCAATCGATCCGCTGCCGCCTCCCGGTTGAACACCATGGCGTGCGGCAGGAGAATCGCGTTTGCAAGCCCGTGATGCACCCCGGCGACGGTCGAAAGGGGGTGTGCCAGCGAATGGGTGACACCCAGCTCTTTCTGAAACGCGATGGCACCCATCATCGCTGCCATCATCATCGCGCCACGCGCTTGGAGGTCGCCGCCATCTTCGACAGCACGACGCAGGTTTTGGGCGACCAGTTTTATGCCAGCAAACGCAATCGCATCGCAAATCGGGTGATAGACGGTCGAGAGGTAGGATTCGAGGTTGTGAGTCAGTGCGTCCATCCCCGTCGCGGCTGTTAGGGCTTTGGGCAATCCGACGGTCAATCCCGGGTCAACGATTGCAGTTTTGGGAAGCAGATGGGGGCTAAAGACCAGTGCCTTACGGTCTAGCGATTTTATTGTGACAACGGCACCGCGTCCAACTTCGCTCCCGGTCCCCGCGGCGGTTGGAATGGCAAGCATCGATGGAAGGCGGGACGAAATTTTCTCCAATCCGCCGTTGAGGATTTCGTATTCCGCTAACGGTAGCGGATGGGTTGCCTTCAAGCAGATCAGTTTGGCGACATCTAGCGGACTGCCGCCGCCCATGCCGATTACGAAATCGCAGCCCTCCAGTTGGAAAATAGCTACGCCCTCGGACACATCTTCTTCGACGGGATTGCCGTGGACCCCCTCGAAAATGGCGTAGTCGATTCGCGCCGCTTCCAGCCGCTGGGTTACTTCATTTGCCAGTCCCACTTGGCGAATCCCCGTGTCCGTGACCAGTAAAACTTTGTGGGGGGAGAACGTCGAAAGCTGCTCGGCGAGCGTGTTAATGGTCCCGACACCGAAGATAATTTTGTTAGGAAAGCTGAAGATGGACGGTGACATATAAGTTACCTTTAAAAACAGTATAATCAAACACAATCCTCTTGGAAGTATAAGGGGATCGAGCCTAAATGTCAACATCTTTCAAAGTCGCGAGACTCGCGGAAATTGTGTTGACAGTAAATTGGGGCGGTGCTATAATGTTGCAATGGGCTTTACGGGCTAAAGCCCCTATCTGTAAAAAAGTTTCACGCCGATCTATGTCAGAGTTTTCATCATCATATCGACCGGAGGCGGACCTTGATAACCTCTTTCTTAGAAAAACCTGCTGATTCACCGCTTATGCCAATTCCAGAGACAGCGGTAAATATTTATACGCCAAAGAATCCCTTTCCGGCAGAGGTCATGAGTAAGTGTCGGATTACAGATGCTTCCAGTCCAAATTATAGCTGGCATGTCGTCCTCAACCTGAAGGGAAGCAAAATGGCGGGAAAATATCGCATTGGTCAGAGTGTCGGCGTGGTGCCGACTGGACGCTTCAATAGCGCGGAGTTCAACTATGCACACGAGGCACTGAACAATAAGATTCGCCTATATTCAATCACTTCCGCCTGTTGGGGTGATGATTGGAAGGGAGAAACCGTATCCCTGTGTGTAAAACGGGAAATTGCAGAGGATGAAGAAACGGGCGAATTGGTTTTGGGCGTAGATTCAAACTATATCTGTGACGCAAAGCCCGGCGATGAGATGCTCGTTACGGGGCCCGTCGGCAAGAGTTTCCTACTACCGGATAACCCGCTCGATTACAATTACGTCTTCACCGCAACAGGGACCGGGATTGCGCCGTTTGTCGGGATGCTCGTCGAGTTATTCAATCAGGGCTTTGAGCGGGAAGTGTGGCTCGTGTTTGGGGTTCCGTATTCCACGGACATTATGTATAACGAGGAATTTCTGTATTTCGCAGAACGCCACCCCAATTTTCATTATACCACTGCGATTAGCCGCGAACAGACCAACGCTCGCGGCGGCAAGATGTATGTGCAGGATCGCCTCGAAGAACATCAGGATGGGATTGCACCCCTGCTAGCGCAATCGGATACCCTGTTTTATATGTGTGGACTAAAGGGTATGGAATACGGTATCTATCCGTGGCTTTATCGGATCGGGTCCAATCTTGTCAACCTTCCGGACGGTCTGACCGTAGCGGACATCCAGGGGTTGTCTCGAAATGCCCCAGAGTGGTCAAAGATCGAAAGAGCGCGAGATAGAAAACGCCTATTCAAGGAAACGTATTAAAACGCTTATCCGACCTCCTCACCGTCAAGCATACCAACATGCAGATCGATTTCTTCGCGGGTTTCCATTTTTTCGATTTTGCCATCCGCCATGTAGAAGATTCGATCTGACACATCGAGCATCTTTGTGTCGTGAGTGGCTGTGATAATCGTGACCCCATTGTCCTCATTCAAACTTTTCAAGAGGTCGATAATTTCAAGCCCGGTCCTTGTGTCTAGGTTTCCCGTCGGCTCGTCTGCAAGCACAATCGCGGGATCGTTTGCAAGGGAACGCGCAACGGCGACACGCTGCTGTTGACCCCCGGAGAGTTCGAGCGGCTTATGCTGGACCCGCTCTCCTAACCCCACAGTGGTTAGCAATTCAATCGCTTTTTGGCGGCTATCATCAGCGGTCATTCCAGCGAAGATCATGGGGAGGGAGACATTTTCGAGAGCGGTCATCACAGGTATCAGGTTGAACGTCTGGAAGATGTAGCCGATTTTGCGGCAGCGGAGCCACGCCAGTTCATAGGCATCGAGTTGTGCGATATCTACCTCATCGATGTAGACCCTGCCTTCGGTTGGTTTGTCCAAGCCACCAATCATGTTGAAAAGCGTTGACTTGCCGGAGCCCGATGGCCCCATAATCGAGATATACTCGCCGCGGCGGATTTCAAAGTTGGTGCCTCGCAACGCCTCAACGACGCTGGTGCCCATCTCGTATTTCTTGATTAGGTTTCTGACCCGCACCGTGTTTTCCTTGGGCAGGTCCCTCGCAAATCGTGTGGGCGTTTCTGTCGGAACGATGGTGCCCGCTGTTTCTGGAGCTGCTGTTTCTGGAAATTCTGCCATTCTACTTTTTTCCTTTCCTCGTTTTTTGGGGAACCGCAAATCCTACCATTCCCCGCTTGCCCAACTGACGCATAAACGTGAACAGCGATGTCTCCGCTTCTTTTCTCGTCATGCGATACTTCCCACAAAGTTGTTTGACAATCTGACTGATGGAATTATGCCCATCGCACAGTTGCCACACAAACGCGCCGACATCGTCCAAGACCACTACCCGTTTGCCGGGTAACATAAAAAGCTTTGCAACCAATCGTAGCCACAGCGTCTCCTTCTGGGGGATAACCAATGAAACTTCCCCCTTGTCATCAACTTCCCATTCGATTAACTGGTTGCGTAGCGGCAATGATTTTAGGATGTCTGCTCGATCCAGTTGAGATTCTGGACGTTTTTTGAGCCTGAGTTTATAAAGGATTGTATTAATCATCGGTTTATTCGGTTCACAGGTGCCGTTCAACCCAACCTACGGGCTCAATCAACCCATGAACTAATTTGTTTTCACGTTTCATGCATCCCGTTCCACTTGTTAATGGCACCGGATACTCGCCGCTATCTCTTCCGCTGTTTTCGCTGCATCGTGCTTGGCAATCGCTTGAACGACGTAGATCCGATTCGAGTGATGACATCGCCAGAGGTAAACGGCGAAGGTTTTGCGACGCATTACCTTGTCAATAGCCAGAACGGGTGCAAAAGGCACGCGGTCTATAAGGCGGGTTTCCTCGCCGATTAGCGTGAGTTGTTCATCCGCATCACCGTTGCCGGATTCAATTGAGAATCCATAGCCGCGGATGGCTTTGGCGTATCTTGCTCGAAACCACGACTCAAGATCCTGCTCTTTCAGGGTAACATCTGCGACCCCATACCGTTCAATGCTAACCTTTCGGCTCCCATCTACAAATGAAAAGAGCAGGTAGCCGGACAACAGTTTGTGCTTATCGAGGCGGTAGCGTCGCGGGACTGCCGCATTGAGTTGGTAGGCACTCCAAAGCGTTGCCTGCCCTACGGAGTGATCTCGAACAGAACTCAAAATACGGTTGGTTGTCTCCCGAATATTCTCCTTGAGATGCCCCATGACCTGCACAATCGTGATTCGCTTGCAGGTGTGACAGTGGAAGATGACACCGTTCGCCCGAAATTCTCCCTTCCAGCTGAAGAAAGCCACCTCTCTGTCCTCAAAGAAATGTGTGTCCTTGATCAGTCTGATATCACGCTGGATGTGAAGGTTCGTGTTTTTGCGTTTATAATTTTTGCGAACGAGCTTGAAATAGTCATCAAGAACGCGCTGGAGGTCCGGCTTCTTCTGCTTTGACTCAGACCATTTTAATTCAAGGCGCGGTATATCAGCATCCTCGAGGCGCAAATATCCGCTTTTATCGTCGCCGGATAAGCCGCTCAATTCCCAATCTTCAGGAAGTTCGAGGGTAATGCCGCCCCACCCTAAAATTGTCCATTTCATGGTTGGTTCATTAGTTCAGGTGAACGGCACGGCGGAGCGTGCCTACTACTATCGGTTTATGGATTGTTTCATCGGTTTTGATAGCTGGGTGTCGAGATATGAATCTTGACCTACGAGTTCCGCTGACTGCTACTCACGTTTTACGCATCAGAACGGTTTGACGATTACCGCTTTGGAGACTAGCGCAATCGCAACTGTTCCCATGCCAATCAGTCCAACGCCGCAGGTGAAGCCTGCTGCCAAAACGGGATTAAACATGAACCATCGTTTCAGACCGAATTTCTTAATCATATAAAAACGACCGATAATTGCCCCCATCACTTTTGGGAGCATCATGCCGGGGTCAGCACCGATGCCACCCGCGATCCCGTAGAACCACATGCTTGGCATCTTCGCCACCCAAAGTAGACCATAGATTGCCATTGAGGAGGTGAACCCTGCCGCCACATAAGTGCCACGAATGGCTTGCAGCATTTGGCTATTTCCATCCCGAAGCGAGGTTTTCCAGAGGCACTCGTTGGTCGCATAGAGGGGCCACCATGTCTGTGCAAATGGATATTGTGCCGACGGAATGGGTGCGACTTTCCAGATAAAATGCCAGACCACAATGCCAGAGACGATTAGAACCGGCATCAGCAGCAATCGTGCGGCGATATTACTGGTGAAGGTAGTGCCTGTTAATTCAAGGACCCGCCAGCTTTGCGTACCACGTCCGTAGTCTTCGTCCGGCAGATGGACGAACCAGATGTCGATCTCCTCATATCGACTCAAAATAAAGGTGGTTTCGTGGAGGTAGGGGATCTCGAAAAGGTCGCGACCGAGAATCCCGTAAGTTCGCGCAGTGATGTATGAATTGACGGGAGTATACAAAAAGGCAAAGCCGAGCAGGAAAACCAACGGAAAGTTCGGCACCATATAAACGTGAACAATATAGATGAAAATCCCCATCCCAAAGAGCCACAGAAGTCCCATCAACCAGAGCGGAAAATCGCCACGCCCGGGTGGGGTTTGTAGGGATCCGCTTAACCCTGTCTGCTCCCGGCGGGCTTGTCTAAACTTCAGCAACATCGGAATAGAGGCTGCCATACCAACGAAGGCGAAACTAAAGGATTTTCCCATCCCGAAGCTGATCCAGAAATCGAGGCCATTGTATAAACCCGTGCCACGGACATCCAAGCCAGGCCGCCACTGATGTAGGATTTCCAAAGGATAGAGGATTCGTGGATTCAGAATAAACTGGGTGAAGAGTGCCCCGGCAAGCTCCGTCATGATGATAGGAAATGGCAGCACAAAACCGGTGAGCATCTGTCCAAAGTCGGTCGATAGCGCGAACACACCCGTTGGTGCGATTTCTTCGATTACGTTTGTGAAATCGATGAATGGAATCTTCAGGAGCTGGATCGGTGTTGACATCATCACCCCTGTGAGTGAGGGGATGCCGATATAAATAAATCCCCAGATCAGCCCTGCCATGGATCCAATGGAAAAGACGCGCCAACGCCACGTTTCCACGCGTCCAGTGGTTTCTGCTAAGGCGGTCGCACCCTGCGCTTCAATGGGTGCCATTGGGTAAGGCAGCCGCTCCATATCTGCTGTCAGGCGGAATAGAAAGTAGCCTGCACTAATATAGCGGATTTCCCCCAACAACTTCATAATCAGAAAGATTGCAATGGGCCAGAACCAGTCCATGTGCAAGAGCGAACGCTCTGCAATCGCTATCGCCCCTTTCGGCGGCACCACCCAGAACGGAATCTTGTCCGCAATTTCATACGACGCAGCTTGTGGCGTATTGATAAAGTAAGCATACCAGATAAAGCCGCGATACTGACTCCCAGATCCGACCGCCGCCCCGGTGAGTCCAAGCAACATATAAAGCTCTTGGCGTCGAGCGGTTGTGAAAGATCGACGGGCTAGCTCCGTAAACAGGATAACTGCGACCCACGGTGCTGCCCCTGCGCCGGACTGACCGGAGACTAAGGTCAGGTAGATTGACCCCGGCATCATCAGTAAGCCGACAAAAAGTGCTCCCAGAAAGACCTTCAACGTTAAGCCCGACTCAAAGGTTCGGATGCCACCATCGATGTCGTAGCGTTGGGCCCAGACTTGCCACTCTTCTGCTTGGGTAACTCGTTCTCTCGCCATAATAACTCAAGTTCATTAGTAGGGTTATTTAGTTTTTGGTTTTCTTCCTATCTGAGTAGGGGTCGGGATTCGGAGATCCCTCCTACTTTAGAACGGTTTTACAATCACCGCTTTGGAGACCAGCGCAATCGCAACCGTTGCCATGCCAACAAGCCCGACACCACAGGTGAAGCCTGCCGCCAAGACGGGGTTATACATGAACCATCGTTTCAGACCGAACTGCTTGATCATGTAGAATCGACCGATAAGTGCACCGATAACCCGTGGGACCATCATCCCCGGGTCTTGACCAATCCCCCCGACAATTCCGTAGAACCACATACTTGGTAACTTCGCCATCCAGAGAAAACCATAAATTGCCAGCGATGAGGTAAAACCGGCTGACACGTAATCGCCACGAATCGCTTGTAGCATCTGGCTATTCCCATCTCGGAGTGAGGTTTTCCATAGACATTCGTCGGTTGCGTAGAGGGGCCACCACGTTTGTGCGAAAGGATACTGTGAGGAGGGGATAGGCGCGATTTGCCAGATAAAATGCCAGACCACAATCGTCGCAACAATTAGGAGCGGCACCATCAAGGCGCGCCCCAGGACATCGCTAGTGAAGGTGGTGCCGGTCAGTTCAAGCACACGCCAATGCTGCGTCCCCGCGCCATAATCTTCATCCGGAAGGTGGACAAACCAGATGTCGATCTCTTCGTAGCGGCTTAAAATAAACGTTGCCTGATGGATGTAAGGGAGCACGAAGAGGGGCCTCCCTAACACCCCAAATGTGCGTGCGTTGATATAGGAATGCAAGGGGGTATACAGAAAGGCAAAGCCGATCAGGAACGAAACTGGAAAGTTTGGCACCATCCGGTGCACAATCCATACATACACCACCATGCTGACAACCCACAAACCGCCCATCAGCCAGATTGGAAAGTCCCCACGTCCCGGTGGCGTTTGCAGCGAGCCGCGCGCACCAGCCTGTTGTTGCTTGGATTGTCTAAGGCTCAACATGATTGGGATAGATGCTGCCAAACCAACGGCGGCAAAACTAAAGGATTTGCCCATATCGAAACTTAGCCAGAAATCGAGGTCGTTAAATAGCTTCGTGCCACGCATATCCAGACCGGGCCGCCATTGATGTAAGATTTCATAACGATAAAGAATCTGTGGGTTCAAGATAAACTGAGTGAACATCGCTGAGGCAAATTCGCTTATAATGATTGGGAACGGTAGCACAAAACCCTGTAATATCAGCCCGAAATCTGTCCACAGTGCAAACATGCCCGACGGCGCAAAGCTTTCGATGCTTGGGGTGAAGTCAATAAACGGAATTTTCAGAATCTGTATCGGTGTTGACATCATCACCCCTGTGAGTGAAGGGATACCGATATAGAAAAATCCCCAGAACAGCCCCGCCATGGAACCAATCGAAAAGACCCGCCAACGCCACGTTTCACCCCGTCCGGTGGTCTCGGCTAACGCGGTGGCACCTTGAGCGTGAATCGGTGCTAACGGATAGGGGAGTCGCTCTAAATCCGCTGTCAGACGAAACAGAAAATAGCTTGCGCTAATATAGCGAACCTCTGCCAGCAACTTCATGATTAGGAAAATCACAATGGGCCAAAACCAATCCATATGTAGCAGCGAACGCTCTGCAATCGCTACCGCGTCCTTCGCTGGTGCGACCCAATAGGGGATTTTGTCCGCGATTTCATACGACTGAGCCTGCGGCGTGTTGATAAAGTAGGCATACCAGACAAATGGATAGGCGCGATAGTGGATTCCAGAACCGACAGCCGCACCAGTTAGCCCCAGCAAAATGTAAAGCTCTTGCCTTCTGGCGGTCGTAAAAGACCTGCGCGCCAACTCTGTAAACAGAATAACCGCTACCCAGGGCGCAGCACCCGCGCCTGATTGACCTGCAACTAAGGTCAGATAGATTGAACCCGGCATCATCAATAGCCCGATGAAGACCGCCCCTAGAAAGACTTTCAGGGTTAAGCCGGATTCAAAGGTCCTTAAACCACCCTCAACATCATAACGTTGTGCCCAAGCTTGCCACTCCTCTGCTTGCGACACTCTCTCTCTTGCCAAATTTATACTCCTTTCAGGACGTGAAACGTCAGGTCAACGCCGCTCGGAACGGAGCGGCTTCGACCCCGATGAGATGGGTTCCAATTTGGTCACGATGGGATCAGGATTCAAAGCAACTTGTTTCATAGGGAACAACAATCGTTGTTTTATACTCGAAATAATACAACAAAATCGAGGAGTTCAAAACAACCTTTTCTCACGTTTCACAAGTCTATCATTTTTTTTCTCGGAAAAGCTCTTCCCAAACATGGGCAATAATAATTCCAACAATTAGAATTGTGGCAGCTAGCAGCTGTGGCTGCCATTGAGCTCGCATCAAGAAAATCGAAAATATCCAAAAAGTTGCACCAATAAAGATTAAGAGATATGCTAATTTCTCCATTGATATTGTTGTCTCCTTCGCTTGAAACGTAACGCGTGATTAGGGGAAATGCTCGATGTGATTCTGGTTGAGTTTGCTGATCTCGCTGTATCCAAAACAATAGGCATGGTTTTTTCCTTTAATGTGTGTTGAGGTTGAGTTGATGTGTGGTGCTGCGTATGGTTTGTATTAAGTGTTCTCTGGTCCATTTGAGTGCGGCTTTTAGGTCGATGGGTGGGTTGGGTTGCGTGTATCCTTCCTGTTTGTTTTGTCTGCGAAGTGCGTTAAGGCTCATCTTGTTTGACTTCTTGGTGTTACAGGGTTGGCAGAGTAGGGCGCGGTTATCTATGTCGTTAGTGCCTCCATCCGTTTTTGGGATGATATGGTCGAGGTGAAGGTATCTTTTATCGGGTGGGATAAAGTTGCATCCCCAACATTGGATTCCGAATTGGTCTGTAAGGAGCGTGTGCATTTCTGCATGGCTGAGTTGGTGTTCGGTTTCGACAGGATAGACATGAGCGAGTGTGGGTGAAGTTGTTTTTTCTGTATCGGTTCGTGTGGGTGGTTCGGTTTGGTAGTGCATTTCGTAAGGTTGTGTTTGTTTGTCAAGCCATGTGGTGTTTGTTGCGTATTTCTCAAGTCGTTTTCGCTCTTCCTTTGTGATTCCCATGAGTCGGGTGATGATGTGGTAGCGGGCATCCTTCCGTCTGTCAATCCCGATCCATCGGCGGTTGAGGTTGTTGGCGGCGATGATGGTGGTTGCACACCCGCAGAACGGGTCTAACACGAGGTCGCCCTCGTTGCTGCTGGCTTTGATGATGCGTTCGTAGAGTTTTAGGGGTTTTTGGTCGGGCGAGCCGGTGCGTTCGTCGGAGGTATTGCCAATTCTTTTAATATCTGTCCAGATGTTTTTTAATGGGACCCCTTTACTTTCATCTAAGTACATCTTTCGCCCTCGCTTGAATGGTCTTCCTTCTTTATCAGTAATGATTCGGCCTGCTGCATACATTTGTTCAAGTTGTTCATAGGTGAAGGCCCATCCTCTTGTTGTAGGGGTGGTTCCTTTCCATTCAAACATATTGGTGGAGTTAGGTGCGGTTAGATCCCCTGTTGTCCATTGTCGTCCGTCAGGGTCGGAACGGTTGTATTCCTTGAGTTTGTCCTTTGATAATGGGCCATATTGTTGATTCCAAGTTGTGCTCCTCCCTTTAGTATAATACAGGAGTGTATCTGCTACGTTGCTATACCGTTTAGCATTATTATTACCGGTGTGCCGTTCCCATGTAATTTCGTTCCGAAAATGCTTATATCCGAATATGGCATCCATGCACATTCGGATATAAGCATTGGCAGTATGGTCACAGTGTAGATAGATGGAGCCGGTATCTTTGAGAATTCTGTGCATTTCGATGAGTCTGACACTGAGAAAGCATAGGAATGCGGCAGTGTCCTCGCCTTGGCAGTGTTTCACAGCGTCAATAGCGTGGTAAAGTGCGGTGTGGTTGTCTTTAATTTCTTCGAGCCATTTGGGATGGACTTCGTTCCATTTCCATTGGTCGGGTAATACGCCGGTGTCGCCCCATTTCCAGTTATCAACATATTGCCCTGCGCTGCCGCTTCGATTTCGCTTAGTGTTAAATGGCGGGTCGGTGGCGATGAGGTCTATGGTGTGGCTATTCATGCCTCGGAGCACGTCTAAGTTATCCATTTCGTAAAGGGTGTTATCTGGAAAGTTTTGGGTCATGGTGGATTCCTTATAACATTTTGAGTGCGGGTTGGCTTTGGCAAGCGACACGGCAAAGCCAACCCGAATTCATCCGACTGCATTTCCTTCCATACTTCTCGGTTAAAAATTCAAGCGATATTCTCAAGGTTGCGATAAGATTTCACGCTTCACGTTTCAGTCTGCCGGCTGTGTGACCAGACCCCCAACGCCCGGAGCCGTTTCCGTTTCCTCCTCTTGCCGTCCACGCTCATGAAATTCACCACGGATATCAGCACTGAACGTCCGCCAAATTAGCAACTGCTTTCGGACCAGGTTCAAGAAACGGCGGTTGACGCGCTTCCATGAGGCAATCTCCCCACTCTCGCGATGGACATCAAGGTGAATCTTATACAATTCTTCCTCTTCACCGCCAACCGGTGAGGTTACCAGCTGAATGGATTGGCTGACCCCGAGATCGTAGGGAGCTAGCCACACCATCATGCCGATAGTGTAGGCTTCTTCCGCTTTCCCTTCGATTTCCACAGATGTCCGACCAAAAGCGACCTGATCTGTATAGAAATCGCTTGCAGATTCGTCGGCGTGTGCCTCAAAGTAATCACGCATAAAGATATTCAAGCCGAGCGATTCTTCCGCTAATACCGTGAAGGGGAGATCGAAGTGCCACTCATCGCCATCAGGATCGGGCAGCTGCCATTTCCGTTCGATGTCAGGCACCGCCATGCGACTGGCTTTAATTGCGGGATACAGCGTGCTCCCAACCACGACAATCATCACAATAATGGTTGCTACCACGGTTGACATTGACGAGTAGTTGAGGGTCAGGCCGGCGAGTAATCCGAAGTTGACGAGGATGGTTGCGACAGCCTGACCGAGGAGGTAGCCGAGCACCGCACCCACAATCGCATACACACACGCCTCCGCGAGGAATAGAAAAGCGATATGCACCGGGGCAAGTCCGACGGAGCTGTAGATGCTGATTTCACGGACCCGTTCGTAGACCGCACCGAGCATCGTGTTCAGGACAATCAGCGACGCGATTAAGATCGGTATGAACAGGTTACCCATCCCGGAGAAAGAGGTCATTCCGATTGAACTGTAGAGATAGGTATCCCGGTCTTTTCCAACGAAGAAGTCAAGTGCGATCCGGTTCATCAGGGGTGCCATGATTAGGTCAAGCTTATCGGCTGCACTGAAGATTTTCGGATCACCGGGCTGTGCTTCCATGTTGACAGCGACCGAGCGTAAGGTTCCGCCCTGATTCATCACCACCTCATACGGCAGGATAGCCACAGCGTCAGGCGGGAGATGGATATATTTCTCCAGCTCTCCCTCCATGGCTTGGTTCTGTCCCTGCGCGCCGCCGCCTCGCGCTTCCTGCTGCTGCATCAGTTGATAGTCAACGGGTGTTAGTTCTTCACCATCGTTATCCTGTAGGTCTTTGAAGCCGATACCGAGGACACCCGTAACGGTGAAATCCGCGCCGTATACGGAGACGGTGGCTTTGCCCATATCAGCTTCGGTGATGCCTAGAAGGTCTGCCATGCCTTTGGGCAACACGCAAGCGTAGGGCCATTGTGTGGGCCACTCCGCTTCATCGTCGGGGTGATACCAGCGACCGTATTGGAGGTAGCGGTCAATCCCGGTGACACCGGGTTCATTTTGACTCATCCCGACCAGCATGGTGGCGGAGTAGGACTTTGGCTGACCGGTAGCAGTATTGACAGGCGGCACGGGATCTTGCAGGTTGGCGGTGCGCTGCAGCTGCACAAATGACTGATCGCCTGTGCCTGCGGACTGATACCACGCACGGGGTGCGACGACGTTGTGCACTCGCAATACAGAGCCTTCACCCAGTTCCGTCAATGCCCCCTCCTGCCGTAATTGTTCTAAAACTGCTTCAACTTCCTCATCAATCTGATGGGTAGGCGTGCCCTCCTGTCCCAACCGCTTCTTCAGCAGTAGCCGTAAATCCTTTTCAGGGATTTGTGTTTTCCGCAAATCGTTTGTAATTGAGTTGACAACGGGTTCCTCAAGAGGATTCCAATACTGATCTCGGATGAGCAGCCCGGTGTATCGCGGGGTTACTGACGGTAGGTTGGTGCTGTTGGGGTGCATAAAGGTCCGCACCGATGTAAAGGAGATGACCGTAAAGGTGAGGATGACCAGCGTGCTACAGGTGAGGATGGTGCGCCCCTTCCGCTTCCGCATATTGGAAATACCGAGACTAAAAGCGGCAGCGGAGGCAGACAGCCGCCCGACATCCGCTTTGTACACCCTCGAGCCTTCCTGCTTAATTTTCTCCACCTGTTCTTCAAACTTCCGGACGATGATACTGATCACGATTGCTGTCAATGCGAGGACGATGAACGCGATCAGGATGATAACGGGTGTCGTGGTAATCTGAAACGCGGGGTGCACCTGCGCCAAGAAGAAAAAGACAACGAGGAAAATCGCAGCTGTTCCTATAATCTGCTTTTGGACAGTTGGGAAGGCGAACAGCAGTCGTTCCATGAAGTAGGCGAACGGGATGAGGAGCGCGAGGTAGAACATCACGCCGTTAACCACATCATTGCCCGTTTTCTTCACATCGGGGTAGGCGCGGGATTCGTAGCCCCAAGCGGCACGGGCGAGCTTGAGCGCCTGTTGATAGTCTTGTTGGGTGAGAGCAGCCTCTGCTTGATTCAGATGTTCGTTGGCAAATTGGTGGAGTTGATCGAGCCGATCGCTGCTGATGCCGAAGCGTTTATACAAACTCGCCCGGTTCTCATCGAGCCACCACATGTCGCGGACCACAACGTATGGGGTTACGCGAATGCTCCCGTTCTCACGGACGACAAACCCTTCGCCGGTATAGAGTGTCGGGTTCTTTGTTCCACTTTTGCTAGCTTTAATCAACAACAATCGTTTGCCAATCTGTCCATACGCCATGCCAATCTTGATTCGGCTATTCGGTTCGGAGTAGACGAGTGCAATGGGCTCGGTCGCCGAGATGCCTTCCTGCTGCCACGGCTTCGACACGCCATACTTTTCTGGCGGGCTATCGCTTGCGGCATCAAAAACCTCCAGTTCACGAAGCGTCCGTAGGTATCGCTGATCCACAAGATCGTAGATGGTCGTGGACACGCAGGGGAAAACCACAATCCGGCATCCGCGACGGTGGGTGTTGATCGGTATCAGGTTCGGCAACAGTTTCGCGCCAAAGTTGCCGAGATCCGGTGCGTAGACAATATCTCCAGAATCGGGGTGGAGGATGTACGCTTCCACCTCCTGGGTTCCTTTGAGACGGATGGTGGCGCGTCCCTCCATCGCGAGCCCTGCGACCTCAAAGTTCCCTTTATTATCTCCCATTGCGATGAGATCGCCGCGCACCCCCATCATGGTTTTGTGCCGACTCCGCAAGGCGAGGATAGGATGCTCCACCGGCTTGTTTGGGAGCGCGCTCTCGCGGGCATCATACTCAACCACATCGCCAAATAGGTTGCAGTAGAAGTTCCCCACCCGTGCGGCGGTGGGCATCTTGGGATCGCGCATCGCTTGGATAAGAATAGCGGCGAGGGTTTTCGCTTGTTTATGCAAAGCACCATCTTGGCTCAAATCCATTCGGTCAATTGTATCGAGCGGGGTGTCGGTCAGCACGCGCGCATCGTCGATAGTGGCGAAAGCGATGCCGGTAAAGCCGGTGAGGGTCGCGACTTCGCTATCGAAGGCAATTTTACCGGGGATGTAGGTCTTCCAAATCTTACCACCGCTGGCGGAGATTGCGTTGACAAAGTTGGTTTCACCGCCGAAACCGGCAATATTAATGAGTGCCTTGATATCATCAACTTCCTCTTGGGTGAATTCGGACGGATCCTCATTGCGTAGGGCAAGCATGGCATCCAGTCGATTGAGTAGGCGAACTTTATTTTTGCGGTTCTTTCGTGCCTCCCGGATATCGTTTCGGATGAATCGCTCGACCTCCTTGCGGATATAATCCATATCCTTGAGCATGTCCTCAGACGGTTCACCTTGGTTTTTCATCTGTTCAAATTGCATCTTCATCAATCGAGAAACCCCGGATAGCCCAACCAACGTTGCGTAATGTTCGGTGACCAAGCTCTCCAGACTCTTGCCTTCAATGGCCTTTTTCGGATCGATGCCGGCCGCGACTGTCCATTGGGTGTTCATCACCGCTTGACGAATCTGGTCGTCGGTGAAGGTCCACAGTTTCCGGATACGTTCGCCGAAATCGGCACCCTCCGCGTATTCCGCAAGTTTATTCCCGATAGAAGCGAACTCGCGGCGGAGGACAAATTCGGGTTGTTGGTCGTAGAACCACCCTTTGTTGAATACCCCGAATTGGTCGTTCTGGCTGGAGAGGTCAATCGAGATAAAGAGGGAGGTATAGTAACGACTGAAGATGTCTTGCAGGGCGATTGCTTGTTCGATGGAGCGTATCTTCCGGGTGTATTCGGATTCGCTGATGCGTGCGATCTTCTCCACCCGTTTCTGTAGATTGCGGAATCGAGCGTTTCGCATCGTAAGCAGGTTATCACGCAGGAGGATTTTGGTCTCTTCGTCCGGGTCACGATCGAGGCGGTCAAGAACGTTCAGCAGATTCTGGAGCTCGACGATATCGTTCTTGGCTCGCTTCTTCACCATCTCCAGTAGCTGCCGTTCTTCCAGCTGACCGAAAATCTGATCGCGGACATCCATCGCACGGTCTGCTGCATCTTCGGGGAGATAGTGGCGGAGGACGAGTGCTTCTTCACCGAGATAAGGGCGATTCAGCGACGCATGGCGGGTGAGGAGGGATTCAATCCGATAGCGTTCGAGGCGAGCGTTACGCATCGCGGTTTCGAGGATACTCTGTTTATCTCTGGTTAGGTCGTCAATCAGAATTTGATCCAACTCTCGTGAGGTCACTGTTCCCGCTGTCGGATCCATCATCTCCAATTTCTGGTGAAGTTGGGTCTGGACAATCTCGAACTGCTTGAGGGTCGGTTCGTTGAGGTAGGGCTTTAGTTCATCAACAAAACCCTTGGGGTTGTAGTCGGCTTCGATGCCTAGCTGGGTGATGGCGTTTTTGATGCGATCCTCCGCATCGCTGTTTGCGGGAATGTTTGCGAGCGTCCGTTCAAGGAGTTGTTGTTCCTCAAGTATGTAGGCTTCTGGAGATTTTTCAGCGCGGTTCACAACCCTACGGGCTGACTTGATTCGTTCCAAACCCTTAAAGTCGAGATGACGGTCTAACAATTTCTCTTGGGCATACTGGAGGGTGAATTTCCGTGGGTCTTCAAATTCCCAGTCCTGCAATACTTCCGACAGTTGCTGAACATCTGCCTCCAAATACGACGGTAGGTCCCTTGGTATGGGCAAATAATACTGTCCGTCCTCCCGTTCCTTCGGCACGAGATAGCTGCTGTCTGGCGTTTGTGCATATTTCCCTTTAATTTGTTTCGCTGCCAGATCTGCTATTAGTTTGTCGATTGCCCAGATATCCAACCGAGCCATAGGTAAGGCAATCTGTTCAATCAGCTCGCGCTGGGTGTCACGGCACTCGTATAATGCCTGTGTCCGCAATTTTAGGGTGCGATGAAGCATTGAACGAAGGAATTGAGTGGTCTGCAGCGCGTCTTTCTTGAACTTCGCAAGATTTACTACCAGTCGTGACTTTTCTTCTTCGGTAAATCCCTGTTTCTCCCGTTTCTTGGTTGCTTCTAGCTTTTTCTTCTCTTTCTCCTTCGCTTCGCGTTGGGCATTACGCAGGGAGTCAATTTTTCCCTTGGTCGTCTGCAAATCGGCGAGGGTTGTTGCTAGGGAAGCGACATCGGCGTTGAGTTCGTGGACATCGTGGAAGAAATTAGGGGGTAGGTCTACCAACACATTCCGATCGATCGACAGCAGGAGCTTGCGTCCCAATTCCTCAAACTCAAAGAGATCGGTGCTTAAGCCGCGCCGCAGCCCGCGCATCGTTGGGGTGCCGGGAGAATCCGCTTCCCGTCCAACGATGTCTTGACCAATCCCTTCCATAAATGCTCGCATCCCCCCCAACCCTTGGAAGTGGGCATCCGTTGCCACAAAAAGGAGGGAGCGGCCCGGTCGAAATTCTTCCTCGCTAAAAATGCGGGCAAGCTCCAATAACGTAGCAATGCCGCCGGTGGGGTCGGCACCGGGTGCCATCGCTGGAACGACAGACATCGAATCGTAATAGCCGGTGAGGACAACCAATTCATCCTTCAGGGTTGGGTCGCCACCTTCAAGGAAGCCCCGAATGTTCTGCCCAATACGCTGTTCCCAAGTTATGGTGCTAGTGAGACGTGCATAAAGCTTCTGAGAGGTTGATTCCGCTCCTGCTCCCCCCTCACCAAGCATAGCCAAGAGTTCGGCGGCATCCTCCTTAGCAATCCAGAAGCGCGGGATGTTGGCGGGGACCGTCAGAAATTTGTTCTCAGCCTCCCCGCGAATAGTGGTTTCTGGCTCGATGAAGAGGACCGCTTTCGCTCCAAGCATTGCGGCGTTAATCCATCTAGTGCTGGAGTTGAAGTCGATGAGCGTAACGCTGCCTTGGGGGATAAAGATGCTAGATTCAAAAGAGGCGACAAACTCCCCCTCTTCGTCGATTTGCCCATCGTTGTTGTTATCAATGCCATCGGTTGCATCGCCGGGGCGTTCGTCTACGAATTCATCACCATCGTTATCAATACCATCGGTATCCCACTGCAAAATCTCAGTGAGTGGTGGAATCTCACCATATTCGTCAATCTGTCCGTCTTCGTCGTTATCAATACCATCTTGCGTCTTTTGGAGGTGCCCGTTAAGCACGTCGTCAGTGATGCTACCGACACCAATCCGAAAGCGGTGGGCCAGGTCTTTGAGCGTATCGTCAGGCTGAACCTTGTGCCAGAAGCCTCCGATATCTTTACCGTTGAAAGAGGCAAGTTCCCCGCTTCCGCCGTAAAAGAGGGGAGCGGTCAGGCCGCCGGTAGGAATAAAAAGCGAGTTGCCTTCGACCAGCACCAGCTCGCCCGGCTCGTCGATTTCGCCATCATCATCGTTATCACTACCATCGGTTGCTTGGTCACGGAGGTATTGGTTATGCGGGTCAGCTAAGATGGCTTGTGGGTCAACTCGGTAGGATTTGGCAATTCCATCAAAGGTCTCGCCTGCAACCACCAGATGGGAGACACCGTTGGGGAGGAGAGAGGTGCGAACAAGGTTGGGCCAAATTGCCCAAATTTTGTAGGTCTTGAGAATCGTTTGATCTTCGGAGAGAACTTCTACCCTTCCATCACCGTGGTCTAGCGGGACAGAAACAGCGAACTCACGGCTCTCGACGTTTTGCAAGCCAATTTCGACGAATTGATCGAAGATGTATTTGCTGCCCGATGCCGCTTCATCGTAGCCGGTGACACGGGTGGAAAGATTGGAGAGTCGAGCGATGTCTTTTCGCATTCGACCGCTATCAACTGCGTCAACAATCTTGACCGCAACCTCCGATAGCCCGACTGACAGTTGCTCGTCGACAGCGGAATCGACAGGCGGAGATAATAGTGCAAGGATAAAAAGCCATAAACCGATGTAATAATACCTCTTAATTCTCATGGTGATTCCTCCGATTTTTTTAATAAGCTGACCGACATATAAGATGCTATCTGGTTTAGATTTGTCAGATTTTATCACAGTCGTAGTATCTTGTCAAGACGCAAAACGGATCTAATTTACAAAAACATGAAACGTGATTTGTTCATTCGTTCATTCGTTCATTTATCACGTTTTACCTTTCACGCTCCATTCATGGAATCCCAATAAAATCGGGACTGAAGTGCGTAAGTCCTATTAATTTTTGTTTTATACCTTGCATCCGACCGACGTAATATGTTAAAATGCGAATCACAATCGTTAGAAAGTGTAATAGCCACTACTTTCTGCGGTTTTTGAACTTGTATTTACCCTAACTCCAAAGGAGGTATGTAATTATGTCTATTTCAGCACGTATTAAGGAGCGTCGTGATAAACTCGGAATGACGCAAACACAAATCGCCAAAGCAGCGAAGCTGACCCCTGCGGCGATTTCACAGTTTGAATCCGGTGCCCGTAAACCAGCATTCGACACGCTTTCTAGCCTCGCCGATGCGCTGAAAGTCACCACGGACTATCTGCTCGGCAAAAAGCAGCAAGGCTACGATGATCTCTTAGCAGATCCGAAAGTCAGTGTTATGTTTAGAGGTATCATGGAACTTGCCGAGGAAGATAAGGAAACGCTGGTTGAATTCTACCAATTTCTTAAAGATAAAAACAACAAAAACGCGACATAGGAAAATCATGAGGCTTATGTTAAGAAAGCCTACAACAGAAACCGATTACCGGATTTCTTTCTCTCTCTTATCCACGAATCAACGCAAATTCATTTAGGGCTTGTGCAGTTAAATCCCGATCTTATCAGGGTGTGTAACCCCTATCGTTACAAATTCGCGGTGATTTGTCTAGACTGGTGGAGACTTTTACGGCTTATAGCTGCGCTTTACACTTTCCTTTTACATGAGCCAATCATGAAAAATCTGCTGCTTGAACATGAATCAGAGATCTTCCCAAAAACATCAAACTTCAAGACAAATGTCCTCCAAACTCGCTCCGGACCCCGCCGAGGGTGCGCGACAGTTGTTGCGTGAACTCAATGTTCAGGTCATCCCGATCCAACCGCGGGAAATTGCGGAACAGCTGCAGATCGTTGTTTGGGAACGTGAAATGGAAAGCCAATACGATGGTTGCTTGATGCGGGTCGGCGACACTTGGGGCATCCTGCTCAACAACCTGATTCAATCACAGGCCCGAAAGAACTTTACGATCGCTCACGAACTGGGGCATTACTACTTGGAGGGAGGGCAAACCGAGAGACAAATTCCCGCTGCGGATGGAAAGGACAGGGTGGCGGAATTTGTCCCTCAGCACCGCTGTCAGCGCGAGGATCTGCGTGGATTCGATTCGCACCGATTGGAGGAACAACGTGCCAATCAATTCGCAGTTGAGCTGCTGATGCCCGCTCCTATTTTCCGAGCAGACGCTGCAGATTTGCCTAAAATCGGTTTGTCGGCGATTGATGCCCTCGCTGCTAAGTATTCTACCTCTTTGACAAGCACAGCCATTCGCTACACCCGCTTGAGCCCGCATGTCTGTGCGATTGTATTGTCTGAGAAGGGGCAGATTAAATATTTTGCGTATTCAGACCGCTTTCGCCAGAACAGTGATTGCTATCTTTCCAAAAACAACCCCCTCCATCCCGACTCGGTTGCGGACCTGCTCGCCAAAGGCAGATTGAAAGATGCCAAGAGGAGCAGACGGAAAGTCCCGTTGTCCTATTGGTGTTCGACGCAATCAGACCAAGCCCTCATCGAGCAATCCCGCCGATTACCCCGCATGAACCAGGTGCTCTCGTTTCTTTGGTTGCCGGATTCACCGTGATGCGTGAAAGGTGAATAGTAGCTCGACATCCACGTGTGCGGCACGGACGCTCGCAACGGACATTAACCGAGCGCGTTTACCACAGCGTCACCCACCTGTGAGGTTGTGGCTTGACCGCCGAGGTCTGGCGGGAGGGTTTCACCCTTCTCGACAACCTTTAGGACGGCTGCGTCTATCGTTTCCGCCGCTTCCGTTTCACCGACAAAGCGCAGCATCATCGAACCGGAGGTAATGGCCGCCAGCGGATTGGCGATGCCCATCCCCATAATGTCCGGTGCGCTACCGTGAACAGGCTCGAACATTGACGGGAATCGGCGTTGCGGATCGATATTGCCGCTCGGTGCCAACCCCATGCTCCCGGTGATAATTGCGCCGATGTCCGTGAGGATATCCCCAAACAGGTTGCTAGCGACCACCACATCGAAGTCCTCCGGTCTTCTAACGAAATCCATACAGGCTGCGTCCACAAGCAGCGATTCCGTCTCTATGTCGGGATACTTTGCAGCCACTCGATCGAAGGCGGTGTCCCATACAATCATGCCGTAGCCTTGTGCATTCGACTTGGTGACCGAAGTGACTTTGCGCTTCTTGTTTCGCGTCCGCGCTTGCTCAAAGGCGTAAGTGATGACGCGCTCGCTGCCGTGGCGGGTGAATACGCCGACCTGCACGCCGATCTCTTCGGGGAATCCTTGATACTGGAATCCACCGACGTTGGCATATTCGCCCTCTGTGTTCTCCCTTATCACCACCAGATCGATGTCCCAAGCCCCTTTGTCCTTGAGCGGCGCGTTGATGCCGGGATAGAGGACACTGGGTCGCTCGCAGACATACTGATCGAATCTGCGCCGGATAGGCAGCAAAAGCCCGTTGAGCGTCAGATGGTCCTGGATATCGGGGTGTCCGACTGCGCCAAGATAGATCTGGTCGAACGCCGCCAGCGTATCGAGGGCATCGGGGGGCATCATGTGGCCATGTTTGAAGTAGTAGTCTGAACCCCATGGGAACTCGACAAAGTCCCATCTGATGTCATACCTGTCGGCGATAGTGTTGAGGGCCTTGAGACCTTCTTCCATCACCTCGATCCCAATCCCATCACCTCGAATTACCGCAATTTTGTATTTAGCCATATTGGTCCTTTCCGATATTCCTAACTTAAGTTGCCATCTATTGCCCCGCTGAGGATTCGTCCATCTACTCTGATGCGTGAAACGTAATGCATAAAGTTTCCCATCCGTTCCGAGAACCTTCAACCTAATACACCTTGAGGCGATTTCGGACTTCTGTCTCCCCCCCGCTTGCGGGGGGGCAGGGGGGGGTGCTATATTTTGGGCAGACACAAAGATTTGGGAGTATGTCAACACATTTCACACCTCATCAACTGTAACGGGCAAAATAGAATGTCTTGAGGGGCTCATCCGTATCATTGATGAGAGTATGCCCTGGATTTGACGGTGCGACAGAAACCGCATCGCCCGGACGTTGCCGATAGACGTTCTGGCTTACCACTCGGGGTCTTTCTTGGAGAAGATTTCTCGCCTGATGATGTTACCGTGTGTGAGACTTGAAGGGGATTCCAACCAACTTCTCATTTCCACCTTTCGTTACCTCCAATTTATTGAATGCTAGTTGTTACCTAACGCAAGTTACCACCTATCGCTCCGCTGGGGCTTTAGCATGTAGGCGATTGATTTTAGCCATCGAAATTATAACACGATTCCCGAAAAAATAAGAATCGAAAATAGGGTAATCCCCCACAAGAGTGCTACGCAGGCATCACCACTACCTCAACTTCGTCAATGACAACCTCGCTGTTTGTATCGGATGCACTGTGCGTGAGTTGTAGCTTTAGCTGATTGTCGCCACGGTTCAGCGAGCCTTGATTCAGGTTGAACCACACGCTCGAAAACGGAGGCAGCGGTCGTCCGAACGTCTCCAATCGACCGTCTGGATGAAAGACGCGCTGCAGGTCTCGGATTTCAGTCCCGTTGAATTCCACGCTGATTTCATCTTTGGGAAGCAATCCTTGTGCGCTGAAGTATAGAACGGCTTGTGTCCCCCGCGCGAATTGCTCACAGAGGCGGAAACGGTACTCTCCGATTGAGCCAACCTCACGGGCGAGGGTTATCTTGTCGTCCTTCACGGCTCCGGTCGGTGCTGCACCGCCCCATAGGGGATGGAAGCGATAGTGACGCGTCTGACTCGCGATTGCTTTTGGGGCACGCAGCTCGCGCAGATAGCTCAATGCGAGCGGATAGCCTTCGGGCGATCCTGGGTAGCGGGCGGTCCCTCCCTTTCGCGCCCAGTGATACTGGTAGTTGAAGACGGAGACACCGTCGGCACCTGCGCCATAGAAATTTTGTGCGAGTGCCCGGTAGTTTTCGGGTCTGAGCAGCGTCGCAGCATCCCCGCGACACAGCATGGGACTCAGTGTGGGGTACAATAGGCAATCCGATCCGCGTGTCAGTTGACTGAATTCCTCGTAGGGCGCGTTGAAATCGGGGTAGCCGAAATCACAGGGACAGATGTAGTCGATGAGACCTTCCCGAATCCAAACAGGGATGTCGAAACCCAAGTTATGGCTCTCCTCCAACCTTTGCGGAATCATCACCCCCAGCGTCAGGTCTTTTTGCTGCTGTGCTCCCCGCCGGTCCAACATCTCGCGTATCCGCCGCAAAAAATCGGTCATAATCGGCTGACGCTTGGGGGCAACGTCGGTGGGAAAACAGTGTCCATGCCGGATATAGTTGAACAACAAGCCGTCAACGTCGAACCGTTCTACCACTTCATCGGCGACGGAGAAGACGTAATCCCGCACCGGTTCAAAGCTAAAGTCTTGACCACCGGGGAATTCCTGTAGCTGCCACGCAGGATTGTCCAGTATGAACCGTGCACCCTGCCCCCCGTTGCCGTGACGGTCATTCATCCGAAACTTTGCGATGAACTCCATACCTCGCCTATGTGTTCGTTCAATCAGCACTTCCAACGGGGTGATACAGGCATCCATCATGGAGACGAAACGTTGATGTTGTGGTCTTGCGTCATACTCAAACCGATCTGAACGGAAAAAGATTGTCCATCCCTGTGCATAGATAGCTTGTGCGTAGGTATCCACACCGTGATGCGCCAGATCATCTACCCATTGGACCAAATCTTCCCGTCGGGCGGGGTCCGCTTTCACTGTGGATGCATTTGGCGTATGCGCGACTTGTCGCCCCACCTGATAAAATGCGAGATTGGACGGATCGCTTGTGTAGAGTAGCCTTCGCTCGCCGCGCGGTTCAAGGATTGGTAGGATCTGGTTTTCAGGTTTTGCTGTCTTGTTGGTCATGATATTATGGCTCCGTTCATTATGGGTTCATTAGTTCATTGATCTACTGAACCGTATACATATCGCCCCGCTGGAGCTTTGGGTTTGAATACTGTGCCTAAAGGGCTCCTTTCCGACGGAGTTTCTCGATCTCTTGCGGCGACATGTTGAGGTAATCGCCGAGTATCGCATTTGTATGTTCGCCCAGCTTTGGTCCGCGACGATGTTCAATCTCGGAGTCGCTGATTTTAATCGGGCTTGCCACCTGACGCGCAACGCCGAATTCCGGATGTGGAATCTCAAGCACCATCTCATCTTCAGCCACTTGTGGATCCCGAAACGCTTCCTCGACGGTGTTCACGGGGGCGCACGGCACTTCACCTTTGAGCAGGTCCAACCACTCGGTAGTTGTCCGCCGACGAAACAGGTCTTTCAAGATCGGCACCAGCGTTTCACGATTCTCCAACCGATCTGCGAACCCCCGAAAGCGCGGGTCGTCAGCGAGCTCCGGTGCCCCCAGAATCTGCACCAGACTTTGGTAGAATTTCTGCTTTGCACACACCACGACAATCCAGCTATCCTTCGTGGGCATCACCTGAAACGGCACCTGAGACGGATGTGAGGAATCCGCCATCCGTTGCGGCTGATATCCCTTCGTCAGATGCCAAGCCCCCACATAACCTAGTTGGGACAGGGCGGTGTCGAACAGGCTCACATCGACATCGCAGCCGAAACCGGTCTCCCGAGCCCGCAGGATGGCACTCATCAAGCCGAGCACCGCCATCACACCTGCGCTCAAATCAACCAGCGATAGCCCCGTCTTTTGTGGTGGGGTATCGGGTTCACCTGTTATGCTCATCCAGCCGGCATACCCTTGCATCAGGTAATCGTATCCCGGTTCTGCAGCGCGGGAGCCGTTGCGTCCAAAGGCGGAGAGAGAGCAGCACACAATTGATGGCTTCACTTTTCCGAGGGCTGCGTAATCCAAGCCGAGTTTGACAGGTAGATCACCCCGCAAGTTGTTAAAAACACCGTCCGAAATAGAGACCAGCCGATGGAAAACCGCGGTAGCATCAGGGTGTTGCAGATTCAGGGTGATACCCTTTTTGTTTCGGTTGAAACTCTGAAAGTAGACGCTATCACTCTCAACGGTGTAGGGGGGCACATAACGCGCCACATCTCCGCCTGTTTCGGGATTTTCAATTTTAAGGATCTCTGCCCCTAGATCCGCGAGCATCATTGTCCCCCAGGGGCCAGCACCGAACTGTTCAACCGAAAGAATCCGCACCCCCTCCAGCGGTGGGCGAGCATCCGTATTTCTCCGAGCTTCTGTCATCTAATTTTCCTTTATTAGTGAAACCCAACTTGCTAATAAATGCGTTGATTGGATTGCGTGTTGCCACTGTATCTATACTATAGGACGATGTTGTTGAAAGGCAACCGCTCTATTGTGTTTGATGGGGATTCACGCTTAACCGTTCAACCCAACCGACACCATTTACCCATTACGCATCACGTTTCAGTCTAAGCTATTTCAGGAAAAAGCCCTTTCTTAGGAGCACGGTCTCGTTTATAGACCATGATAGCCCGCACGAGGTTGATGACCACTGCCCCGTCCTGATTAATACCGCGCGAGCAAACCCTGGCGATGCCTGCTTCGGGATAGGACTTCGACTCTCGCTTCGATAAGACCTCCGTTTCGCAATAGAGGGTATCCCCCAGGAAGACTGGATGCGGCAACTTAACTTCCTCCCATCCCAGATTCGCCATCGCGTTCTCACTGACCTCCGGAACGCTCATACCGGTAATCAGTGATAGTGTGAAGGTGCTGTTGACGAGGATTTTCCCCCACTTTGTTTGTTCGGCGTAGCGTTGGTCAAAATGCAACGGGTTGGTGTTATGGGTGAGTTGGGTGAACAGCGCGTTATCAGCTTCCGTGACCGTATGCCCAAACCTGCTCCGGTAAACAGCCCCGACTTCAAAATCTTCGTAAAAACGCCCCTCCCACCCCGTTTGAATTTTCTCTTTGGATTTCTGCATCTATCTCTCCTGTTACATTTTATATTGGGTTCATTAGTTCAGCTGTGGTTACGGCACACGGAGTATACCGACCACTTTGGTTCATTCACGTTTCGGATGTTGTCTATAACTTTACAACGGATGCGAAAAATAATCAAGCCTTTTGTCCTTGCACCCCTTTCGCGTTTGTGCTATAATTCACGAACTATGGAAGATGCGAAGTCTGTCGCGACCACGGGGCCAGTTGCTAGAAATAAGAAAGCGCGGTATGATTATCACCTGATGGATCGTTTCGAGGCTGGGATGGTGCTTCAGGGAACGGAAGTCAAGGCGATTCGTGCGGGTAGGATGAATTTAACCGATAGCTACGCTCGCGTCGAAGAGGGCGAAGTTTTTCTAATTGATGCCCATATCGGTCCTTACGAGCAGGGCAATCGTGAGAATCATGAGCCCAAGCGTAAACGGAAACTCCTGTTGAACCGTCGAGAGATTAAGCGGATCGATGGGAAAACCCAACCCACCGGCATGACGCTTGTTCCGACGAAGGCTTATTTCAGTAGCGGTAAGGTGAAAGTCGAAATTGCGCTGGCGCGGGGTAAGCACGATTACGATAAACGTGAAGATATGCGGCGAGACGCAGATCAACAAGCAATCCAATCGTATCTTAGATAGTATCTGCTTTGCACATTTCAATATGGGGGTGAAAAGGTTTCGACGGGAGTAGATGACATAAAGGTTGCATGTCGAGGTCTCCGCAGGCCTCGTTAAACAGGCGGAAACAATTTAATTGCCGATGAAGAATTGGCTCTAGCTGCTTAATAAAGCGGCTCGTCCGGCTAATTTGCGGTCCCGTCGAGTTAGCCCGACGTCAACAAACGGGCTTTGCGCTTTGCTTGTGCTCAAGGGGCAAGCTGCGAGACGCAACTTGAGATAGTCCGCAGCGAATCCGGCATAAGGGAGTCTTGTGGACGAAACACCAAAACTTATGCTAAACATGTAGTGACCTTTATTGAACTGCTCTCGGACGCGGGTTCGATCAGTTTGGTCGACTTGGAGGGAAACCTCCTCGATTAAACCTGGCTTACATCGGTGAAACCTAAGAGATGGCAACATCCTATGGCAACACCGAGGGATCGTCTGGTCCTGTAGAGACTGTAATGATAGGAGATAATGTCAACAAGTTGAAACGGTTCAAAACTTAAATCGCGGCAAATCTACATCTCCTATAATACGCTAGGCTCCACCATTTTGGGTGGATGAAGATATAGTCCACGCCTCTGGGAAACCGGGGGATTCACGTGTCCCGCCACCTCCATCTTCTTAAGATTTTGGCACATTGTGCATTGACTAATTGAACTGATAACCTCTATACATTACGCTCCGCCCCGATAAGATTGGGTCCGTTCCGCCTGCCTGTCCCGTTCTCGGGGCCCTCGGAACGGGGAGACCAGGGCTGCAGATCAACTGGAGCGGTAGCGGTTTTTTTTGCACTGATTGTATCTTTGCACGTCATACCTGTCAGAAATGGCAATATCCTTGTAATCTCCTACCTGTCACAAGTGAGTTCATCATTTTGATGTCTAACAATGCTATAAGGAGGAACTGAACCGTGCAAACGTTAAATCGAGCCAAGCTTATCGTGAGATCGCATGTGAACGATCTCCTCATAAAGGTGGAAGATACGCGCAAAACGCGCGGTCTGGTGGTAGAAGAGATGCGTCATAACGTCCGCTATGTCAAGACTTTGATTGCTAGTGCGATTGCCGATCTCAAGCTAATAGAACGGGAGATCGACACGCAGGGGGGCGAAGCCAGAAGGTGGGAAGAGAAGGCGGTCTTTGCCCTAAAAAAAGGGGAGGAAGATCTGGCTCGCCGCGCACTCACCCGCAAAGGTGAGCATCTCAGCAAAGCGGACCGGTATCGTGAGCAGATTGATACACAGCAGGAGATAATCGACTCCCTCAAGTCCAGTTTGAAAACGTTGGAAACCAATCTAGACACGATGCGGTATCAAACTGCGAAATTAGCTGCTGCTGAAAGTTTAGGGGCGCTTCAATCCCCTGTTGCTTCAACGGCACAGGCTGATACAACGATTGACACAACCGCCCCGATAGGATCGGGATTCCAAGCAACATTCGATGCCTACGATCGGATGGTTGACCGCGTCCGAGATTTTGAAGCACAGGCGGAAGCGTTAGCCGAGTTGACGCAAGGCGATGACCTTGAGCGGAAATTTCATGAACTGGAGAGCAACGAAAAGGTCGAGGCAGATCTTGCGGCACTGAAAACCAAAGTCCATCCTAAAAATCAAGAAGGTTCGTCCCCAACGGAGTGACGCGGATGGCTGAATTTCATCGATTACCATCTCGCATTCAAGAAACAACCCAAGCCCAACTGAATGCGGATGAGCAGGTCAGATTGTGTATGCTTGGGAGGTCTAATCTGCTGAACCCCGATTTTGTCGTTATCACCTCTGACCGAGTGTTGGTGTTAGAGGAGCGTCAAATGGGGAGTCTGAGTGCTTCCTACATCAACATTCGGTGTAACCTTTCGTTTGCTCAGATTACGTCAGTCAAACTGGACCGAAATCTCAAACACTGCATCTTTGGGCAAGCTGACCTCGAAATTAAGGTGAACGAGGGTAAACATCTGATTAGCAACATTAGCTACCACGATGCCAAACGCGCAATGGCGTTGATTTCCGCTTGCCGGGATTGACTTGTAGGCGGGAGCAGATATGGGCGATTTTCTTAATTACATCCTTGTCTGGTATAATGTTTGGTTTACGGCACCGATTGCGTTCGTCTTTCTTTTTGCCATCTTCCAACTCATTATGGGCAGTCTCGATTTTGGGGGAGGCGACACCGATGCGGACGTTGATGCCGATGTTGACCCGGACGCAGATGTTGATGTCGACAGCAGTTCGGGCGGAAACAACTTTATCCCCGGCGTATTAGGAATTTTGAACGTTGGCAAGGTGCCTTTTACGATTCTCTTGATGGCACTTTTTGCGACTTGGGGAATTTCAGGGTTGGTTGTTAATGAGATTCTGGGTATCACCGTTCACTCCTCGCGATCTACACTCTGGATCTCTGTCGGGGCTGCCCTTCTGTGTAGTATATTCGGGACCCGTTACCTAGCACTAGGGCTTTCAAAGCTATTTCCTGAAAGTGACCGTGCCACTAACGATTATCACCTGATCGGTTTAAGAGGGCGAGTGATTAGCGGGCGGGTCACAACAACCTTTGGGACCGCGCGTGTCCCGGTGCCGGCTGGCCCCGAGTTGACCGTCAGTTGTCGTGTCCGAGAGGACGACGATGTTCCCTTAAAGGGAGACACGGTGATTCTCATTGACTACGATTCACGGGGACGGATTTTCGAGGTGACGAAAGCGGATAGTTCGCTCATTTCGTTATAATTAATCCGAGTTGCTCCTTGATCAGAGGGGGCTTCCGTAGCCAGCGGGGACATTAACATTTATCTGACGGAGTATTAGCAACTTCGGTTAAAATAGCAGCTCTAAACGTGCTATAAACCATCGCTGGTGAGTTGGTCGCGCTATCGGTGCTTCACTTTCGTATCCTTTTAAGGAGGTTCAAAATGGAGGGGCTTGGCTTGACATCTTTTTTCGGTATCATCGTTGTAATAGCAGCGTTTTTCCTGATTATGTTTTTTACCTACAAGGCCCTATACAAAAAAGCACCTGCCGATGCCGCATTGGTAATCTCAGGCGGTAAAAGTAAGAGTGTTGTCTTTGGCGGTAAAATCGTTAATCCGCTCACAAAAGAAACACAACTGGTTTCGTTGAATACCATGCAGCTTTTAGTTCAGCGGACCGGACCAGATGCCTTGATCACAAAGGATAGCTTGCGTGTCGATATTGAAGCCCAATTCTATGTGAAGATCGAACCCAATGAACAGGATGTTCTCAATGCTGTTGCAAGTCTTGGGGATAAAACCTTGGAGCCGGAGAATGTGAAATCCCTGCTTGAAGGAAAACTTGTTGGGATACTACGGAGTGTGGCAGCCACAATGGAGCTTCAAGAGCTTCATGAAAAGCGTCAAGATTTTTCAGATCAGGTTCGGGAAAACTGTAAAGATGACCTCGAACAGAACGGTTTTCAGCTCGAAAGTGTTGCGGTGACGAACCTCGATCAGACCCCTCTTGACCAACTGGATGAGAACAACCGTTTTGATGTCGTTGCTATTCAGACTATCAACCAAGAGGTGCAAGAACGGCAAACAAGAACCGAGCGAATTAAGCATGAAAACAGAGTCAAGCAGGAAGAGGATAAGCTGAGAGCGGATCTGGCGATCAAGCAGCAGGAGGAGGCAACCCAGACAGAAAGCCTAGAGGTCGAAAAGCGTCTGGCATTTGCCCAAGAGACGCAGCGCAAAGAGGTTGCGACGAATAAATCTGAACAAGATCGTGCCGTCGAAGAGCATGAACTTCAGCAACAACAAACCCTTGAGGAGGCGCGCATCCGTCAGGAAGAAGCCGTGCAATCTTCGCAAATCCAGCAGAAACAGAGGATTGAAACCGCTCGAATTGAACAAGATCGGACGGTCAAGGAGGCAGAACTTCAGCAGCAACAAGCTCTTGAAGAGGCGCGCATCCGTCAGGAAGAAGCTGTGCAATCTTCGCAAATCCAACAGAAACAGAGGGTTGAAACCGCTCGAATTGAACAGGAGCGGCAAGTTCAAGAAGCAGGGATTGAACAGAGACGGGCTTTAGAGACTGCGCGTGTGTCTCAAGAGCAAGAAGTTCAATCTATTGAAATTGATCGAGACCGAGCCATTGAACAAGCCAAAGTCGATCAGGAACGCACCGTTGAAGAAGCACGCATCCATCAGCAACAGGTGATTGAGGAAGCCAATATCGTCAAACGGATCGCGCTTGTTGAGAAAAATCGGGAAGAAAAAGAGACCCAAGCCGCAAGCGAAATTCAGATTGCGGTGAAGGAGAAGGAGCGCGAAATTGCCTTCACAGATCGGTTGGCTGCAACCGCCGAGAGAACCAAAGCTGAAGCCCAAGTCTTAACGGTGGAAGCGATTGAGGATGCCGAGCGTGACAGCCGAATCGCGTTAATCAGAGCTGAACAAAAGGCGGATGAAGAACGCGTTGCAAAAGAGCGACTGGCAAATGCCGAAGCCTACGTTGTTGTCGAAGCAGCTAAAGCGGAACGAGAAGCCGCCAATCTCAGAGCAGAAGCGCAGAAAATCCTCGCGGAGGCGATTCTGGTGGAAGCAAAAGCGAAGGCAGAGGGGGAAGAGGCACTTACCGAAGCAAAGAACACAGTAGATCAGCGGATTCTGAATAACGAAGCACTGCTGACATTTATCCAATCCCTGCCCGAAGTCACAGGCCAATTGATGAAGCCCGCGGAACAGATTGAAAGCATCCGCATCCTTGACCTTGGTGGAAACGGATCCGGAAACGGTGCTCCAGGCGGGAACATGGGTAAGATCTTCGGATCCATTTTGCAGGCTGGTGCAGCACTGCCAATGCTGAAAGAGGTCCTGAATTTTGGAGGGATTGACCCCCAGAATCTCGCCAAGACTGTAAGTCAATACGTTCCTGGCTTGGATCTTGCCGCCAAAACAGAAGCACAGGAATCAACTGATCAAGATTCAACATGATTATACACGGTCCCTAGCACTGGCTGAGATGACAAACCTGAATCGGTATAGCAAACAATCTGGAATTGTCGATGACGGGGTAAATGGCAACATTCTTGTATCATTCCTCGCACCATCGGCGGCTCCAAGTGAATTTCAAGTTGCCAACGAAGGAGTCTAAGATGAAAGAAAAAGCCGATGAACACCTCCAAATGGACGGAAAGAACATGATCTCGGTTGAAGTGGCGTTCATTTCTATTGATGCGAGTAGTGGTGCACCCATTCTCTTTTTGAGAGAGACGGAAGGTGACTCAAAATTGGTGTTACCTATATGGATTGGACAGGGAGAGGCGCTCTCGATTCAATTCCAACTCAAAGGTGAACAGCCGCTACGTCCGATGACACATGACCTCATGAAAAACATCATCGAACGCCTTGACGCGAAAGTTGATGCGGTCTATGTCCATACGATGAAAGACTCAACCTATTTTGGGCAGATCAATGTGGTAGCCAACGGCAAAACACTGGAGATTGATGCCCGTCCAAGCGATTCGATTGCCCTCGCCTTGAGATTGGGGGTGCCCATCTATGTGGCGGAATCGATTGTCCAAGAAATTGGGTTCCCTGAGACCGAGTTGAGAGACGCAGAGCAGCAACAGTCTAGAGACGAATTAGAGCATTTAGATGAGGAAACACTGGGACGATATACGGTGTAATCGTTGGGAAGGGTAAGGGAGTGATCACCAATGCCGATCCTTGAAAAAATCAGGCGGATATTCAATTCAAACATAAACGACCTGCTAGATCGGGTTGAAGATCCGGAAAAGATCTTGAATCAACTCTTAGAGGATATGCAGCACGAACTCAAAGAGGTAAAGATTCAAGTTGCCGCGGCAATCCGAGATGGCAACAAATTTGAAGCGCAGTATAAGGAGAACTTGGAGAGCGCTGACAAGTGGGAGACGCGTGCCATCATGCTTATCCAAAACGGCAATGATGCTCGTGCAAAAGAAGCCCTTCGCCGCAAGCGGTCTTTCGCCGACTTGGCAGAGAGTTTTCGTGAGCAATTTGAGGCGCAGCAAGGAAGCGTCTCTGTACTTAAAGATGGGCTGGCAACCTTAGAACAAAAAATTGAAGAGGCAAAACACAAACGGGCCCTGCTGATTGCTCGCCAAAGACGGGCAGAAGCGGAACGGACCATCCATCAAACAGTGTCAGGTATTCCCGATTCGAGTGCGTTGAACGCTTTTGAGCGCATCCAGAACCGAGTCCTTGATACGGAAGCGGATGCCGAAGCACTTGGCGAAATGCGTCAATATAGTTTGGAGGAGGAGTTCGATGAGATGGACAAGAACGACGAAATTGATGATGAACTTGCTAGACTCAAAGCCCGATTAAAAGACTAAAAAGACTAGTGGTAGGGAATACAGATCTGCGTTCCCTACTTGAAAATGAGAAGGAGCTACATCCAATGGGATTACTGAGAAACCTTGTCATCTTGGTGTTGATAGTCGCCCTGATTCTGATTGCATTAAATATTGTTCTGCCTGTTATCGCTTGGGCATTTAAGCTCGCTTTTATGCTCATCGTGCTCGGTCTGATCGGTTTTGCAATTGTGTATCTCTACGGAAAACTTCGCACATAAGACCGCTATATTTACCTTGACATAAACTGTTATCATAAGCTCGATTGGGGAATGAGAGATTGGATTTCTATTACACGCCAAGTGAAAACTAAATGAGGTGAGTTTTGAAAAAGAGCTGTTTTGTATTGATGATTAGCTTCCTCTGCTTGATTGCCCTTCAAGCGGATGCACAGATTAAATGGGATTCATCGAAATTCATGCAGTTATCGGATATTGCGCCCGGCATGAAAGGGGACGGGTATACCGTCTTTTCCGGTACAACCGTTGAAAAGTTCAACTTTGAGGTCGTCAGTATTGAGTACAATTTCTCTCCCAACTGGCACGTGATATGGGTGAAAGGCAGCGGTAAGAACTTTGAAAAAACAGGGGTCGCCGGCGGTATGAGTGGGAGTCCCATGTATATTAAGGGACGGCTCATTGGCGCGATTTCTCTCGGCTACTTTTACCAGCGCGAACATGCAAACCTCATGGGGGTGACACCCATTGAGTTAATGATTGAGGTGACACAACGGGGGATGCAGCCCAATTTAAGCTATCGAGGTGGGACGCGCCTGAACTTCGGGTCAGATACGGTCTCAAGCGGCATTGAAATGCTGCCTTTGACTCCCGATAAAAAACATATCCCTGAAGCGCGAATGGGGATTTCACCGATACCCGATCGGTTCAAGAAGTCGCCACAGCTTCACACCCCCGTTGCATTCTCAGGATTGCCGACGGGTGCAATCGGATTTTTCAAGCAGTTTTTTGACAAATATCATCTCAGTCCGATACAAGGGGCGGGCGGGGGTTCACCTGTTAAAAGTGCTCCGGTTGAGCCGGGGCAAATCGTGGGTATCGAGTTTGTCCGTGGGGATTTCAACGCCTTCGGATATGGAACTATGACCTATATTGAAGGTAATCAGCTATTGGGCTTTGGTCACTCAATGTTCGGGGAAGGCAATGTCAATCTGCCGATTTCCGGCGGGCATGTCCACTTCATTTTACCAAGCACTCTCAGATCTTCCAAAATTGCTTCTCCAACGCAGCCAATTGGCACACTCGTCCAAGACCGTCAGGCGGGCATCGCTGGTGTGATTGGCTCCCATCCCAGTTTTATTCCCGTTAATGCCAACATCCAAACGATGGATGGGAAGGTCCACCCGATCCACTATGAAGTAATCCGCCATCGAGATTTCTCGACGATATACACCCTCATTAGCCTTTGGTTCCTCATTAATGGCATCGAAATCTTCAGCGGCGACCATTCCGTCAACGTTGATGCGAAAATCCTGCTGAAAGATCAGCCGAATCTGGTATCTCGCGAAATTATGCGGAGCAATGTGTACTCCTCCAGTGGCTCCCCGGGGTTTCAGGCGACCCGCGCCCTCACTCCGCTGTTTAGCTTAATCGGCAACCAATATGCAAAGGTTGATGTGGAACGTATCGACCTCGATATCAAAATGGAGGACAAGCGGAAAACGGCGGTCATTGAAGCGGTGCGGATCGACAAAGATCGATATCGGCCCGGTGAGAAAATTGAAGTGACGGTTCGCCTGCGTCCATACCTCGAAACACCGATTATCCAGACCGGCTCGATTACCATTCCGGAGGATGCCCCTGAGGGCTTAACCACCCTTCTCGCTGTCAGCTCAGCCTTATATGAAGGTTGGCAGCGGGCACGGGCACCGTTAAACTACCAGCCGACAAATATCAACCAATTGATTAAACTGTTGCAACGTGAGGAAAATAACAGGGACATTATCTTGGAACTGTTTGTGCCCAAGGTCGGTATGACTGTTCAGGGGGAAGAGTTTCCCGAACTGCCGGTATCGATGCTTTCTGTGATGAGTGCACCCACGCAATCTGGCGAAGGTGGACCCACCCGCGGCACGACGCTGCATCTTGAGAAGCTTACCACACCCTATGTGGTCTCCGGCAGTCGATTTTTGCGGTTTACGATTGACCGCAACGCCCCGTAATTTTTCAAGATTGATAGGTCCCATTGCACCAATATACCAATGAACTCATCAGTAGTAAGCACGCTTGGTCGTGCCGTATTCTGCACAACAGTTACGGCACGGCCCCGATAAGATTGGGATTCAAAGCAACGTGCCCCCTACTTTAATGAACTAACTTAACGGAGGATATTTTGTCCATGACGTTTTACCGTGCTTTTTATATTTTTAGTATCGCTGTCGTTTTCTTTTCGATTCAGCTCCTACCAGCGTTAGGGGTGACAACCCAGATCTGGGAGCAGCAGCATCAAAAAGATTTTGAATCTGGTAAGCCCGAAAATGTTTCGGTGTCAAGTAAGGGCGAGCTCATGTTGGCTCCTAAATTGGATGCCTTCTTTGAGGATACCAAAGAGATATACATCTGGTGTCTCGCCGAAGATTCCAAAGGGAACATCTACGCAGGCACAGGAAATGGGGGCAAGCTGTATCGGATCACTCCCGATGGTCAGTCATCGCTCTTTTACGATTCTCCAGAGGTTTCAATCTTGACGTTGGCTATTGACCCCAATGACAACATCTATGCCGGTACAGCCCCCGATGGGCTAATCTATAAGCTTACGGACGATAGTACCCCACCAACAACGATACTCAGTTCGGAGGAGAAGTACATTTGGGCGATGACCTTTGATGACGCAGGGAACCTATACGCAGCGACCGGAACGAATGGGAAAATTTACAAGATTACGCCTGATGGACAGACCAACGTCCTCTTTGATTCCGACGAACGCAACCTTTTATGTCTGCTCTATCATCAAGGGATGCTATATGCTGGCAGCGACGACAAAGGGACTATCTATAGCGTCAAAACAGAGGATGGTGCGGCGGCTGTGATTTACCAAACCGGGCAAAAAGAGGTACGCAGGCTTGTTATTGGGGCGCAAGGATTAATCTACGCTGGAACTATCACGACAGCGGCACCACAGCCCGGTGGTCCCCCGCCGCCTCCCGGGCCTCCATCGCCCACAGGTCGTCCCGCCGAGGAAAAGAAGTCAAAGGTCTATAGGATTCAGCCAGATGGCATTGTGTCTGTTATGTGGGAAGTGCCCGACCCGCTCATTCTGTCGATGATGTTCGATTCGGAGGAAGGACTTTATATCGGCACAGGGAATAGTGGAAAGATTTATTGGGTCAACACAGATGGCGATTCTGTCTTGAAGGGTAAATGTAGCGCGAGCCACATCCTTGCGATGCACCGGACCGCAAATTCCAATCGGCTCCTACTAGCTACGGGGAATGCCGGAAAAATCTTTGAGTTAAAACCGGATTATCTCGCCGAGGGTACCCTTGAATCCAAGGCGCACGATACCAAAGTTGTTTCGCGATGGGGCAAGTTATCGTGGGAAGGCGTTACGCCAGAAGGGGCGGCTATCTCTTTTGCCACCCGGACCGGTAACACAGCGAAACCGAATAGCACATGGAATGACTGGTCAGAAGAACTAACAGCCGCTGAAGCATCCCAAATTACCAGTCCCTCCGCCCGTTACATTCAGTGGCGTGCCAAACTCACAACGAGTGCGGTTTCCGCGACACCTATCCTCAAAAAAGTAACCGTCGCTTCCGTCCAGTCCAATACTGAACCGCGATTCACCTCCGTTGAAGTCCGCCGAGGCGATGCTCCCGAAAGTCCCAGTCCACCCAAAGGCATTAGTATGCCAATGGAAAGCCGCCCTCCCCCCAATCCGGGCGGAGACAATACAAAGTATACCGCTTCGTGGAAGGTGAAGGATGACAACAGCGACACGTTGCAATTCAACGTCTATTACAAAGGGATTGATGAGGTAAATTGGAAACTCTTAAAAAAAGAGTTGAAAAAGAGCAGCTATGCTTGGGATACCACCGCCATGTCCGACGGACGTTACGTCATCAAAGTCCGCGCAACCGACAAACTCAGCAATCCGCCCAACTTGGCAAAGTCTACTGAGAAAATTAGCGATCCCTTTGATATTGATAACAGCCAACCGACGGTCACCGATATCACTGCGACAGCGAATGAAGATCAAACCTATCAGATTACCTGCACGGCGGAAGACTCGTCCAGTTACATCCAGAAAGCGGTTTACAAAATCGACAGCGATGAAGATTGGCAGGTCATCTTCCCCGATGATGGCATCTTCGACTCCAAGCGCGAAGCCCTGTTACTTCACACAAAATCCCTCCCAACCGGTGAACACACCGTCACCATTCGCGTCACCGATGCAGCGGGGAACACAGCCGTTGGCCGCGCGACTTTTTAGGTTGCCCCCCCTCCCCCCGCTTGCGGGGGGATTAAGGGGGGTAGCGCAGGCAGGGGGGATTAAGAGGGGTTGCCGCTTGCGGAGAGATTATGAGAATTACTATCAATTAAGGAAAGTGCTATGATTATTGATTCACACAGTCACGCATGGCCACGCTGGCCCTACCAACCTCCTGTCCCTGATGGTGAAAGCCGTGGCAGGATTGAGCAACTGCTCCATGAAATGGATCGCCACGGCATCGATCAAGCCGTTCTGGTTTGTGCGCGGATTGATCACAACCCGGATAACAACGACTATATTTTCGAGTGTGCCCAACGGTATCCAGACCGTATTATCCAATTCGCTGATGTTGACTGCTCATGGACGGAGACCTACCACACCCCCGGTGCCGCCGCCCGGCTCGCGGCGGCAGCGGATAAATACGCGCTGCAAGGGTATACACACTATCTGAGGGGAGACGATGATGGGAGTTGGTTCTTTTCAGATGAAGGGCAGCAATTCTTTCAGACCACCGCAGATCGAGGGTTGATTGCCAGCATCGCAATGGGGCCTCAACAACAAGCCCCATTACGCAAATTGGCGGCACAGTTCCCTTCTATCACCTTTCTCTGTCACCACATGGGGGGTGCAAGAGCCGGGGAAGCCCCCCCTTATCCGAATTTAAAGGAGATCCTTGCATCAGCGAAAATGCCGAATATCAACATCAAGATGTCTGGATTTGGGTATGTCTCTCAAGTCCCATGGGGCTATCCTTATTCGGATACTAGCTGGATCGTTCGTGCACTCTACGAACATTTCGGGCCCGATCGTCTCTGCTGGGGGTCGGACTACCCTGTGGTTCGCTCCTACATGACCTACCAACATTCCCTTGAAGCGTTCCGCACACACTGCACCTTCATCCCAGATGCCGACAAGACGCGGATCCTCGGTGATTCTCTCAATCGGCTGCTGACCGTGGGACAGGGTGCTTAATCCGTAGCCATCAACCCCCTTTGAGGGAGCGCGGCAGCTTTGCGGAAACCCCAATCATGATAGATGCTCTCACTCCAATTCCCATTTGGTCTGAGCGGAGGTGCTTGTGTGCTCATTGTATCTATCGATATAGTCCTCCCGTGGCGGGGTGAAGATATCGAGGACACGTGCGGGCCCCGTCACCACAACGCCTGAATGCGCGACGTTTGGCGGGATAATGAATGCTTCCCCGGTTTTTAGGAGTTTCTCCTCTGAACCGATTCTGAACTGTAACTCTCCCGACAACACTAAGCCCGCTTGTTCATGTGGATGGCTGTGCTCTGGAACTTCACTGCCTTCTGCCATCTCCAAAAAGGACAGCATCAGCCCTTCTCCAGCAACAATGCCACTGAGTGCTCCTGGAAATAGTTCCATTTTCGGTAGTTCCTCGGCAGCGATAAACGGCATATTCTTCCTCCTGAAGTGTCTCCAAAAAATTAAGGGGCGGTATGATGCCCCGCCCCTTAATTTGCTGATAGCCTCAACTCACATATCCGCCCCGATTGCATCGGGATTCAAAGCAACTTCTGAGCCAGTTATTTTTTTATCACCTTAATCTCTTTTGATGCCCGCCACGGAGCGGTATGGTTCGGTTGCTCCATTGCAACCAATGTCGCGCTCTCTTCCAGAGCGATTGTAAAGGTAACTTTGGGCATCGTATAGATTGGGTGCAAATACGCTCGCGCTAACTCGACATCATTTTTATAGATGCCAATCCAGTTGACGTAGTGCTCATAAAGGGTGGGGTGGACTGCACCGGCACCGATTGTTATCGTCACGTCAAACCACTCTCCGACACCAACCTCATCTGGACACTCGATCTTCGGTGTATGTTTCTCATCGTATTCGGTTTTAACGTGTTTGAAATCTCCAATGACCTCTTCGTCAAACATCTGATTGGCAACCACGGGAATCGCAATCAGCACCGCGATGATTCCGAGACTTAACGCCCCAATCCTGAAATACTTTTTCTGCAATAATCGAGATAACAAAGTTTGTTCCTCCTGTTGATAGATTGAAATAGTAAATGATTGTAACACACGGTTGGCAACAGTGCCAACGAAAACTTCCGCCGAATACTTTTTCTGTCCTTACATGAATTTGAGTTCAGGTAAGATGCTAATTCAACGAGGGTGCCGCTGCGGTGCCAGAAAGTGCAACCTCTCTCGGCAGCGGGGATGCATGGTGATGCACCATCTTCCAACCTTCACCCTCGCCTTTGAAAACGTTTGTTGTGAAAACGTTTGTTGTGAAAACGTTTGTTGCTTGGGCAAAGGATATGCCCATCCTGCCGCCGGCAAAAGTGTGAATGGATTCCACGCACGTCACCCAAGCAAATTGGTTATCGGTGTGGATCGCAACCTCGCTGGCCTGAATGTGCATTCGATGTGTGTTCTGGAAGATATTTACCCAACTCGCACGGATCTCCTCCCAGCCGGTGAGCGTCTCCCAATTCGGATGAATACATTGGACCCAATCCGCTTGTAGCCATACGCTGTCCATCATGTCAATACTCAGATTTTGCATAGCTTGATAAAAGTTGAGATTTGCTTGTTCGACCTGTTCTTGTGTTGTCATCTGCCTCTCCATTTCTTCCGTTGAACGCTCATTTGTCTATTCCTCTCTGCGTCCGATCCAGCTGTCGACAACTGCATATCCCCAAAAAAGTAGGAGTTGAATCAGTCCACTAATCTTGAACTGCCAACGGGGACGAAACCGCCATTGTGCGGTGCTATAAACGTCTAACCCATATTCACTTTTCCTCACGGAATATGTCTGGTAATAATCATCTATTAACCACCAACTGCCTTCCTTTTTCGTTGCAACTGTCGCCCCTTTATAAATTAAGACTTTATGCTTCCGAAATTCCCTTACCAGTTCCGCTGAAAGCACTTTTTTGTCTACCAGATAGCTTTCCAAATCTGCGGTAATCCGAAACATAAACTTGTTATCGGATGTGTATAGGGTGTAACCGCGCCATTGCTTCGGATGCTTGCCTTCCGAGGTAGGGGCATCTGTATCCGAGTATGTTTCCATTTGTTCTGCTGCACCACCCTCGTCCGACGCAGCTTCAGTGCGATATAGACGAATCAGATCTCGCCAACTGGTTACAGGCAATGAATTGGCGTAGATGAGCATCATTGCGGAGATAATTCCTATAAATATAATGATACCCTTCAGCGGCTTACGCAGATAGATCTGTCCCAATCCGGGGATAATCATTGACAGCAGCATAGCGCGGTAAGATCGCGTTGCTTTTACCATTCTGATTCTCCTTGTTACAAGTTAGCAACAGCTTTACGTTCTACCTCACACGGTCATTTTTTTATCTTTTCCAAATACTCGCGGATGTGTTGTTCATACCCAATGTCGGTGGGTTCATAGTACCGTTTCTCGCGTAAGGCATCGGGGCGGTAGTCCTGTTTCACGATGTGGTCTTTGAAATCGTGAGCATACTTGTATTCTTTTCCGTAGCCGAGTTCTTGCATTAGCTGTGTTGGCGCGTTTCGCAGGTGAAGCGGCACGGGATAGGCGGGTTCTTCGCGCACATCTTTTTGCGCTGCAAGTAAAGCTAGATAAGCGGCGTTGCTTTTTGGGGCGCAAGCGAGATAGATAGCGGCTTGTGCCAAGTTCAGTTGTGCCTCTGGCAGCCCGACAAATTCAACCGCGCGGGCGGCTGCATCTGCAATCAGTAGCCCTTGCGGATCTGCGTTCCCGACATCCTCAGACGCAAGGATTACCATACGCCGCGCAATGAAACGCGCATCCTCACCCGCTTCCAGCAGCCGCGCCAGCCAATAGATGGCGGCATCGGGGTCAGATCCACGCATACTCTTGATGAAGGCGGAAATCAAATTATAGTGTTCATCACCCGATTTGTCATGGCGCAACATCCGCTTCTGCACCGCCCTGTGAATGGTCTCGGCATCTAGGTGGCGCACCTGTTGCTCATCAGGTTTGCAGGCCTGGACGGCGAGCTCCAATGCGTTGAGAGCGAGGCGCACATCACCATCAGCTACCCGAATTAAAGCATCTGTGGCATCCGCCGAAAGCGAGATCCGATACTTGCCCAAACCCCGCTCGGTGTCGGTGAGCGCGCGGGTCACCAACTGATGGATATGAGACGATTCCAGTGGGTAGAATGGATACACCTGCATCCGGGAGAGGAGGGGCGCATTGACCTCAAAGGAGGGATTTTCGGTTGTCGCACCGATCAGCACAAGCGTCTCATTTTCCACGAAAGAAAGCAGAAAGTCCTGTTGTGCTTTATTGAAACGGTGGATCTCGTCCAAGAACAGGATGGTCCGTTGACCGTGGAATTTGAGACGTTCTTCAGCCTGGGCAACCTGTTTGCGTAACTCCGGCACCCCAGTTGTGCTGGCGTTGACATGATCAAAATGCGCTTTTGTGCATTGAGCGATAATCTGCGCTAAGGTGGTTTTTCCGCAGCCCGGTGGACCCCAGAAAATACAGGACATCACCGTGTCCTCTGCAATCGCCAGATAGAGGGGTTGCTCCGGCCCTAATAGATGGTCCTGTCCTACAAACTCGTCAAGCGTATCGGGACGCATCCGGTGTGCTAGCGGACCAGATCGTTTCAGGTTCTGCTGTAGATTCTGGTCAAACAGGTCCATGACTACCTCACCCCCTGATACACTTCATCAGATAGATATAGCAGCAATTTGGTGACTATGCTTCTGTCAGTTGATGCACAACGCTGTTCACTTTGTCGTCCATCGTCTGCGCTCGGTCAATGCGTGTGCCGAACTTGAGCGTTGTGCTTATCCGAGGGGCACCCATCTCGTGGACAACCCGATGACACTGTTTAATTGCAGCGAAGACCGCATCCCAATCCCCTTCGATGTTGGTGCCGTAGGCGTGTAGTTTGATTTTCAACCCTGCATCCTTAAGGACGCACTCGCACGCAGCAACGTATTTGGAGACCGACACACCGACACCTATCGGCACGACGCATAGATCTGCGATGACATTCATGTTAGGCCCCTCCTTTTGTCTGAAGTTACAGGTTTTTCGATGCCCCTAAGATTTCATCCCCATAGGCGAACAGGGCAGGTGTCCCGCCGGTATGCACAAACACCACCGTTTGACCCGCCGTAAACTGCCCTTGTCGGATATGATCGATTAGTCCCCCAAACGTCTTGCCCGTATAAACCGGATCCAGCACTAGTGCCTCTGTTTGTGCAGCCAAAACTACTGCTTCTTTGCTCGCGGGTGTCACCACACCGTAGGCTTCGCCGGCGTATTCCCCGTAGCTCTCAAAATCGGTCGCTGAAAAATTCAGGTCCAGATCGAGTATCTGAGACACTTCGTTGGCGACTTGTGCAAGGTTGGCGTTTGATGCTGCATTGTCCTGTGGACTGGGACTGATCCCCACAATCCTCAATGGAAGTCCCAATGCCCGTGCCCCAACAGCTAGTCCCACATGGGTATGCACCCCTGAGCAGACATAGAGTGCATCGGGGTAGATGTCTCTCGCTTGAAGCTGTTCCCACAGTTCGAGAAAACCGTCCACATAGGATACACTTCGCAGGTAGTATCCATCGCTACTGGTGTTATATACCCGGTGGCCTTCCGATTTCAGGCGTTCAATCACCGATGCCTTCTCATCAGCAGTCTCCAATAGATGAACCTCTGCCCCAAATAAGTGACTCAGTAGCAGATTTCCGTTCACCGGCTCGGCGCGAGCGTCCTTCTTGCCTACCATTACCGCTTTCAATCCCAGTCGTGCCGCGACCGCCGCTGTCAACCGCGACTGGTTGGACTGGGACGCGGCACCGTGCAGCAGGATATCGTATCCCTCCTTCACGGCGGGGGCAACGGAATACTCGAACTCTCGGACTTTATTGCCTCCAAATGCCATCCCGGTCTGATCTTCCCGTTTCACGAGGATGCGGGGCCCGTCTAAAGCCTTGGATAGGCGGGGGCAGTCAAGCAGCGGTGTCGGCAGGTCCGCCAAAGACAGCCTTGGCAGCCGATCAAGACGCGCTCGTAGTTCGTCAGCAGTAACAACAGTTTTGATGTTTGACATAGGAACTCCTGTTCAAAGGGATGTATAGAATTTGAGTTTTCAATCGTCCGCCCGCTCCGCAGCAAGAGGTACGTCTTCAAATAACGGCTCGGTCACCCGATCGCGCTTGATGAACAACTCACGTATATCCGCCGTTATCGCATACAACGCGGGTATAACAAACAACGTCAGAAGGGTCGCCGCGGAAAGCCCAAAGATAATTGTATACGCCATTGGCATCCAAATTGGGGACTTTCCGCCCAACCCGACGGCCATCGGAATTAAGCCGCAGATCGTGGTGACAGAGGTCAATATAATCGGGCGCAATCGAACGCCCCCACCTTTTAAGATTGCCCGCCATTTGTTATAACCGCGTACCCGATACTGGTTTATGAAATCTATCATCACAATGGAATCATTGACAACAATCCCCGCCAATGCAACAGTGCCGAACAACGCGACCATGCTCAACGATGCTCCAATGACAAGCAATCCAACCATTGCACCGATGGCACCAAATGGCACCGCAAAGAGGATAATGACCGGCTGAATAAACGACTTAAACTGTGCCCCTAATATAACGTACATAATTAAAATTCCAACAAGAAACAACCTTCCCAGTTGACCAAATGATTCATTAATCTGGTCGAAGACACCTCGGAAATCGAGACGATAACCGGGGTAAAGCGATTCAATATCCTTGAAAGCCTGAACCAATACTTGGTTGACCGCGAAGGCACTGGTTTTGTCCGTGTCCACGGCGGCAGATACGGTAATTGCCCGTTCGTTTTCAAATCGACGGATTTCGGAATATCCTCCCTCCTCTTGGACCTCAGCCACATCTCTTAACGGCACCATGGTTCCGTTCGGGGTCAGAATCAGCAGGTCCTCAAGATCGGCGATTGTTTTCAAGTCATCCGAGTCATATTTCACAACGACATCAACCGCCTCATCGGTGTCATGATAGGTTGTCGTTATATTTCCTTCGAGGGCATTTCGGACGTTGTAAGCGATTTGGAAAATATTCAAACCGTATTGATGGGCCCGCTCGTCCTTAACCCGCAGACGGAGTTCCAATTTCCCGGTCAGAAAATCGTCCCGTATATCATAAACACCATCCATCTGGTGCAGTTTTTCTTTGAGCGAGGTTGCAATCTTTACCAACGTCTCAAATTGTTCCCCTTTCACTTTTACCGACACATCTGTTCCCTCTGGCGGGCCCCCTTGTAGCGTATCAACTGTGAGTTTTTCAATGCCGCTGATTGCCTCAACCTTCCCCCGGAGATCTGCGATCACCTCATTTGTACTTCGTTCCCGTTGATCCTTCGGAACCAATTCAATTAACACTTCGCCGATGTTGGAGCGAGAGGTGGAGCCTTCCAACCCAGAGGTTGGTGTGATCAAACCGACGTTTGTGACGATGGAGGCCCGTTCATCGGAGGGCAGAGACATGCCAATTTCCTCGACCTTTGCTAAAACGGCGGAGGTCTCTTTTAGACCGAATGAAGGTGGCATCTCCGCCTTGATGTAAAATTGTGGCAAAGGTTCGCCGGGAAAGAGCTCCCTTTCTAGCAGCAAGAATGCACCAATACAGACCGACGCTCCGAAGGCTAAAACACCACAGACGACTGCATAACGCCAGCGAATAGTCAGTTTTAGAATGTGCACATAACGCCTGCGCGCTCGATCGAACCACGCATGCCGCCGCTGTGCTTGACTTTGCGCCTTACCCCACTCAGCAATATGAGATGGCAAAATCATGAAGACCTCAAACAACGATGCGAGTATCACCAAGATGGCGACGATAGGAACGATCCGCATAAACTGCCCCGAAACGCCGGACATAAACATGAGCGGTCCAAACGCAGCAATCGTGGTCAGACTTGCCGCGAGGACCGGCCATGCCACCTCTTGGACCCCGGCGACTGCGGCTTCTTTCGGTGGCAACCCTTCCTGAATGCGACGGAACACGTTTTCAATGACAACGATGGCATCATCCACAACGATGCCAACCACGAGTATTAAGCCGAATAGCGCGACACCGCTGAGCGTATATCCTGACCAATGGAGAAAGAAAAAGGTCGCCATAAATGCGACCGGAATGCCTAACGCAGCAAAGAGCGCGTTGCGCCAGCCCAGAAAAATGTAGAGCAGCACAACAACCAAGAGCAGCCCAAAAAAGGCATTGTTTTGTAGGATTCCCAAGCGTTCCTTTAAGATGACAGAATAATCGTTCACCACCGAGAGGTTAGTTCCTTTTGGCATGTTACGCCCGCGCTGCTCTACCAGTTCCCGAATCTGCTTGACCAGTCTGATCGTGTTGCCCTCTGTCTTCTTTTGGACGGTTAGACTGATTGATGGCTTACCGTTGATATACGATAGCGTACGCGGTTTTTCATAGGTATCGGAGACCGTGGCAACATCGCGTATCCGCAATGAGGTGCCCGTCTGTCGAGCGCGTATAATGGTATCTTCAATTTCTGTTAAGTTGTTAAACTCCCCCATTGTGCGTACCAGATACTCCGACGTTCCCATCTCTAATGTGCCCGCGGGGAGATTCAGGTTATGGGTTTTCAGCGCGTTGATAACCTCTTCGATCGGGAGACGGTATGCCTTTAACTGGTCTGGATCGACTTCGACCCAAATCTCCCGTTCGCGCACTCCCGCGAGTCGGACAGCAGCGATGTTTTTAATTTCAAGGATTTCATCTTTCAGATTCTCAGCAATCTCCTTCATCTGCTCTTCCGGAATTTCCCCACCGACAGCGATACTCACCATCGGAAAACCGGTTGATGTATCGAGCTCCAGCACCTGGGGCTTGTCCAGAATCTCAACCGGGAGATCGTTGACCCTATCAACTGCTGTCCGAAGATTCTGAAATTCTTTGTCAAACTCGCGGCCACTGATTTCCTCAAACTGGATGGAGACCAACGACCGCCCCTCTGACGAGGTTGATACAATGATATCCGTTTTATTTACATTCTCTTCGATCGCGTCCTCAATTGGCACAGTGACCAGTTTTTCAACATCTTCGGAGGAAGCACCGGGATAGAAGGTGGTCACTGTCGCGAGGTGGAAAGAGATTTCGGGGGTCAGTTCTCTAGGAAGGACAATCCAAGCGTAGACACCGAATACGATGATAACAATCATGAGCAGGTTCGCCATAACGGGATTGCTCACAGATAGTTTTGGGAGGGACATGGCAGATAGATCTCCTTATTATTGCAAGTTGTGTTTATTTCTCTCTATTTTCTTCGAGAAGTCTCAAACATTCCCCATGTATCTTTCTATTAGTTGCGAGAAAGGGGACATTATACCCTTGATAGGCGGAGGAATCTGGTGATAACGGAAACAGTGGGGAGCCGGATGGATGCGTCATACGGCCACCGGCTTCTTGTAGAATAGCCGCCGCCGCAGCGATGTCCCAAAGTTTTGTATAGAGATCAAGACTCCCATCAAAATAACCGGTGGCGACCGAACAGATGTGAAGGGCTGCAGAGCCCAAGCTCCGTCCTTTGCCGCACTGCTGGATGAATGGGTGAAGCATTTCGAGTATCGGCGATCCAAATCCGAATAGTCCAATAGGGTCTAGTTTTTCGCGGGCGTTGACACAAATAGGAACTCCATTCAACGTTGCTCCATCGCCCTTGGCTGCGCTGAACATCCGATCGGTGTTGGGGTCAAACACCACACCAAGAACCGGGGCACCGTTGTGCAGCAGTCCAATCGCAACCGCAAAAATTGGACAACGCGCCGCATAATTTGCAGTTCCGTCCAGCGGATCTGTGACCCAGCAGTTATCCGATTCTACCGCCGACATGCCAAATTCCTCGCCGAGGAGGGCATCGTCTGGAAAACGGGATTCTAGCCGCTCCGTGATGAGTTTTTCGGCAGCTTTGTCCGCTTCAGTTACAATATCACCAATGCCTTTATAATCAATGTGGTGAACTTCTCCATAGTAATCCATTAAAATGTCACCGGCTTCTCGGGCGATACCCTCAACCGATTTTAGGATTTCCGCGGGCTCATGCATTCAGTCTGTTATTCCTTTCCTACAATATTTCGACTACGGAACCGGGATTTATCCCAATGCAAAATCGAGATTAAGAAGCATGGGTTTAATCCAGAAGGTCAAGCTTCTAATCTGAGGTTGTTGCCTTTTCAAGCTGCGTTTTCAAAATACCCAGCCGCTGACGCACCACACGATTGCGGGGGTTGGTTTTAAGGAATCCACTCCATAATGCTTCTGCCTCATCGGTATGCCCTTGTGAGACATAGTATTCACCAAGGGCAATAGGTGCAGCATGAAATCCCGAATCCTTTTCCATTGATGCTTTGAACTCCGTAATCGCGGTATCGGTGTCGCCTTTAAGGAGAGCCAGCTGCCCATTTCCGTAGGATGTCAGTGGGTGAGAAGGATATTCGACAGCCAGTGCGTCGAGTATTTGCTGTGCGTTATCTTCCATCCCGCTTTTGTAGTAAGCCATCGCCGCATGCACCTTCGCGTAGACAATCCGGTCATCGAGGAGGTGTTGTTCTACCGGCGGCATTGAATCTTTTTTCTTCCGTTCTGCAAGACGGGCAGCGGCTTGATATTTTGTCTTTGCCCAAGTATAGTTGCCGTATTTGTAGCAGATTGCGCCGAGCTCTATTTCGCTTTCGTAACTATTACCCTGCCCCTTAGCGAGGTCGTCAAAAAGCGTCGCCCGGTGTCGATCGTCCAAATGGCGGAAAAGCACATAAGCAAGGCTCTGGAGCGCGTCGACGTAGTCCGTTTTGAAAGCAATGGCTCGTTCGCAAAATTCTGCCTCTTTTTCGTAGTCGCCCATCTTCTGGTAGACGAGCCCTAATCTCCAATAAATTTCCGGGTCTTTACTCCGATTCAGGCCCAAAACAGAGTTGTAAGTCTCAATGGCTCGTTGGTATTCTTCATCTAGGTACTGGTTGTCACCTGTCACGATGACAGCCTCAAAAACTTTTATATCTTTTTTCACAGCTTCCCTTAGCATTTCCGCCGCCCGCTGGTACATGCCTACTTTCCGGTAGCAGACCGAGAGACGGAGATAGCTATACGGATCAATCTGTGCCCGCTCGCGTTTAGCGAGTTCGATCGCATAAAAGAAGAGTGCCCCGGCATCTCGATACTCTTGAAACTCCAACTTTAAGAAAGCAATTTTAAGCACGGTGTCGTGATAAACTGTGTCCTCTAAGCCTTCCCCGCCCCCTTCTCGCATAATCGTCTGCCGAAAGGGGCTCATGAGTTCTTCAGGGTTGACACCGAAACCGGAGTCTGGGGCATCAGTTAGCATTCCCCTTGCCGGGCTAGGCGTAAAGCCTGCCGCCGCACGTTCCGCACGGCGTCTCTCTCGGTAATTGAGTCTGCGGCTATATTCTGTTGCGAGTTCCTGCGCGTCCGGCTCGTCCGGTTCGGGGATAGTTGCCCCCATCAATTGGAGCGCTTTTTTCGCCTCCTCAACCGCTTCTTCCGTACCCTCGATTGCGCCATACTGCTTAACAACGGATTGGTAGGTTTGCTGGGCAGTGCCTTGATCCTTGAGATATTCCTGCTCAATTCTGGCCTTACTAACCAACGCCTGCGTCGCTCGTTTACCCTCCGGGTGGCGGTTTGCCACGTTATCGTAAACTTCTGCGGCTTTCTCATAATCGCTGGCTTCCTCATAGCTTTTTGCCAGCATCAGTTGGGCGTTATGACTCCGCTCTGACATCGGAAACTTGTTGATGATGGTGTCAAAAGACTGTTGCGCTGCCTGATAATCTTCCGACCTGAAGGCATAAAGTCCCAAATACCAATGTGCTTCCGCAGCTTCTGCGCTGTCAGGGGCGGAAGCGAGGAGATCCTGGTAAACTTTGACTCCCTGTTCAGGTTGATTCATTTTTTCGCTATACAGCTTGGCGAGACCCAATCGCGCCTGACGTGCCTGCGGTGTCCCGGGTTTGGTATCGATGACCGACTGATAGATATCAACCGCGCCTCGATAGTCCTTTTCTTGGATAAGTTGGTGCGTCTGTTTGTCTACGCTCTTTGAAACACAAGCACACTGTGTTATCACCACCACAGCAAGTGGTAAAAAGAAGATGCTAAATCTAATAGTTTTCATATCTGTTTTCCTCTGCGTTGTTCATCTGATTTTACTTGAAGCTGATATTAAGGGGGATTTCCCTAGCTGTCACCAAAAGTTCCATAATACGGTAGTCTTTCAGTTTTGGTTTGTACTTATTGATGGACCGTTCCGATTTGCGATCATTGGCTGGATAGGTCGTGTATACCGTTGCTAGCCAGCGTTCCGATTCGAGTTCCCAAACTAGTTGTGCCTTTTGAACGATAAGGAAATACTTGCTTGTATCAATGATTTTCTCGCTGATAATATGGCAGGGTGTTGAACTCAATGCTTGAGGAATTTCATTGACCAAAGTAGGATACTCGGTTGGACTGCCCACCACCGCATTGATGTCTCCAGCATAGATTTTGCGGAATCCCAGCACGTTGTCTTTACCGAGAATGAACTCCGAACTTTCAATGATAGTGACATTCGTTATATCGTGTATCGGATCGCCATAGGCTAATCGCTTTGTGGAACTTGGGATGTTGGCTGCAGCGGGCAAGATTTGGGATGGTTGTCCGTGCGTGTCGGTGACTTGGGCTTCACTCAACCCAACGAAAAACGCGGGCGGTAGTTTTGATTTCGGGATACGGTGCTTCGGATAGATTGTCCGTCGCTTGACGAAGCCCTCCCCGCTCCCCGGCGTGTCAGCCACTGCGGAGCTGCTAAGTTGGGAGGAGGGTGTTGGTGTTGTAACCCCGCCTTGCAGGACTTCGATCGGTTTTCCCCGGTCTTTGGATCTGGAGTCAATCCCCATGGAATCGGAATTCAAAGCAACCTGTTTTGTCAACTCGTGGAGCCGATGACGCACCACACGATTCAGTGGATTGACTCTGAGCGATTTTTTCCATAACGCCACCGTCTCATCGGCATATCCCTGCGACAGGTAGTATTCGCCGAGAACGATAGGGGCCGCATAAAAACTGGGATCTTGTTCTATCGACGCTTTGAAGGCAGCAATTGCGGTATCCGTGTCCCCTTTGAGGGCGGCGAATTGCCCCCGTCCATAAGGTATCAGCGGATGATTGGGATATTCGGCGACAAGCGTATCGATAATTTCTTGTGCCTTCTCCTCCATTCCGCTCTTGTAGGATGCCATCGCCGCATGCACCCGCGCATAGACAATCCGGTTGTCTATCCCCCGTCTCTGAAATGGAGTTGTATCATCTGTTTTTTCTTTTTGGGCAATCCGCGCTGCGATTTCGTATTTCGATTTTGCCCAACCATAGTTGCCGTATTTGTAGCAGAGATGCGCCAATTCTTTTTCACCTGCATAGGTTTCACCTTTCCGATCGACGAGGTCCTGGAAGATCGCAGCTCTCTCGGTATTTTTCAGTTGGTAGTGAAGCACTTCGGCAAGGCTTTGGAGGGCTTCGGCATGATCGGTTTGCACAGCAATGGCGCGCTCAAAGGATTCAACCGCTTTGTGCGGATCGCCCATCTTTTTGTATGCCAACCCTATTCTCCAGTAGATTTCCGGATCTCTGGATCGATTCAACCCTAGGACGGTGTTGTAAGTCGCGATGGCTTTTTCATAATCCTCGTCAACGTATTGATTGGCAGCGGTCTCGATGATAGCTTCAAACACCCGCCCATCTTTTTTGATTGCCTTTCTTACCATTTCACTGGCGTGCTGATGCATGCCCAACTTGCGATAACAGAGGGAGAGACGGAGATAGCTATACGGATCAATCGGTGCCTGATTGCGTTCGGCGAGCCCGATTGCATGAAAGAACAACGCCCCGGCATCACGATAGTTCTCAGTATCCAAATTCAGTTGAGCAATCTTAAGCACCGTGTCATGGTAAACGCCTCCCTCTAAACCTTCTCCTCCTATTTCTTGGATGATTGTCTTAAAGGGCCTCATAATCTCTTCAGGATTTACGCCGAAACCGGAGTTTAAGTAATCTGGTGCTGCCCCCATTGCAGGGCTACGTTCAACCCCACCCCGTGGACGGTCTCTTTCACGGCGCTGCCTCTGGCGCTCCAATGTACGCTCCAGTTGTGTCAGGGACTGATCATTCGGTATGGGGATAGTCGCCCCCATCATGCGAAGTTCCTGCTTTGCAGTATTAACTGATTCTGCCGTGTCTTCGATGTTGCCATACCGCTTGACAATAGATTGGTAGGTTCGCTTGGCGGCGTTCTGATCTCGGAGACGTTCCCCCTGAATTCTGGCTTTATTAACCAATGCTTGCGTCGCCCGCTTGCCCTCCGGATGGCGGTTTGCCACATTGCCGTAGATTTCTACCGCTTTTCGATAATCATTAGTCTCCTCATAGCTTTTTGCCAACATGAGCTGGGCGTTATGACTGCGCTTCGATATCGGAAATTTGTTAATGATGGTATCAAAAGACTGTTGCGCCGATTGATAGTCCTCCGATTTGAAGGCATAAAGCCCCAAGCCCCAATGCGCTTCGGCAGCTTCTTCACTGTCAGGAGCCGCAGCGATGAGATCTTGATAGATCTGGATACCCTGTTGGGGTTGATTCATTTTTTCGGTGTATAATTGGGCGATGCTGAGTTGCGCTTGACGTGCTTCTGGCGTTTCGGGTTTGGCCTCAACTATCGCCTGATATACTTCAACTGCACCTTGATAATCCTTTTCCTGTATGCGTTTTCCGGCAAGTTGCTGTGGACTTGACGCAACACAAGCATACTGGGTCATCGCTATCACGGCGATAAGGCTGAAGATGTCGCACCTAACGGCTTTCATAGGTTATTCCTTTGGGTTTTATCAGGAACAGATCCGGGGCAAGATTTGAATCGGTCACTAACAATTCCATGATGCGATAGTCTTTGAGTTTCGCTTTGTAGTTGTATATTGACTTATCTGAAGTAAAATCTCTAGCTGGAAAAGTCGCGTGTACCGTCGCCCACCATCGCTCATCATTGAGTTCCCAGACAACCTGCGCCTTTTGGACGATGAGATTATACTTCTTCGCTTCAAAGACCTGCTCGTTGATGATATCGCAAAGAGTTGAGGCTAACTCGTCAGGGATTTCATTGAGCAGCGCAGGATACTCACCGTCGCCCCCTACCAGTGCGTTGACATCCCCGAAATAGACTTTGTGGTATCCCAAAACACCATTTTCACCGAAGATAAACTCCGATCCTTCAAGACTAAAGGTGCTAGACATACCTGGCACAAGGGCACCATAGGCAAATCGCTTTGTGCCGTTGGGAAGGTTCGGTGGGGGCTCAAGGATTTCAGCAGGTTCTCCATACGTTTCGATGACGCGGGCTTCGCTCAACCCGACGAAGAGCGCGGACGGTAGTTGTGATTTCGGAATGCGGTTACTCGGATAGATTGTCCGCCGTTTTGCAGGTAAGAAACGCTGTCGCTTTTTCGGTTGTTTCAGGGCAGCAGCTCGTCCTGATTGATTAGGAGTTACATCCGCTTCAGCCGCTCGCGGTTGCTCCAATCTCTTTTGTGTTTCACGTTGCTGTTTCAGCATGTTAAGACGACGACGGACCCCGCGGCTTCCCGGGTGGGTCTTGAGTGCCCCCTCCCATACCGCGATTGCTGCATCGGGATTCTCCTGTGAGAGGTAGTATTCACCGAGCGCGATAGGTGCGACATCAGAAGCCGGATCTTTTTGTATCGCCACCTCAAAAGCGGCAATTGCGGTCTCGATATCTCCCTTGATCAGTGCCATCTGTCCGCGACCGTAGGGTATCAACGGATGATCGGGATGTTCAGCAGCAAGGGCATCTATCCATTCTTGCGGTGGGGAAGCCCCCACCCTCCGGTCATTTTGATAATCTGCCATCGCCGCATGTATCTTTGCGTATAAAATCTGGTCATTGAGATGCTGCCTTTCAGATGGGGTTATGTCATCATTCTCTTTTTCCCGTTGGGCAATGCGTATCACCGCTTCATATTTCGATTTCGCTCGGAGATAATTACCATATTTATAGCATATATCTCCCAGTTCTTTCCCACCGATCCAGGTATGCCCTTGGGTATCGATTATGTCCTGAAAGATGATTGCCCGCTCTCTATCTTTAAGTTGGTAGTTAAGCACTTCGGCGAGACTTTGGATCGAATCTGTGTAATCCGTGTCACTAGCAATACTACGCTCGAAGGACTCAACCGCTTTGTGCAGATTCCCCATATTTTTGTAGGTCAATCCCAGTCTCCAGTAGATTTCCGAATCTTTGGTCCGATTCAACCCCGCAATAGGCTGAAGTGTTTCAAGGACCCTTTCGTATTCGCCATCGTTGTACCGATTCGCAGATGAACTGAGGACGGCTTCAAGCACCTTTACATTTTTTCTCGCGCCTTCTTTCAAAATCTCAGCCGCCCGTTGGCGCATGCCTACCTTGCGATAGCAGACCGATAGACGGATATAGTCATAAGGATCAATCTTTTTATACGTCTGTTTCGCCACTTCGATCGCGCGAAAATACAGTGTCCCTGCATTCCGATAGTTCTGGATAAGGAAATTGAGATCTGCAATCACTTTAATCATTGTTTGCGTTTCAGCGTCGCTCTGTCCCGATCGTCCGTGGCCCCCGCCTTCCCAAGGGTTCCCGAACTCCCTTATGACCTCTTCGGGGGTTATGCCAAAACCGGCATCTCCGTATGTTGCATAACCCATCGCAGGACTCAGTTCAGCTCCACCGCGCGGACGGTCACGCTCGCGACGTTTCATCCGCCGTTCCTGTGCGCGGTCGTAGGCGGTACCCAAGTCGTTATCCGGTTGAGGTATGCGCGCACCCATCAATTGAAGTTCCCGCCTGGCATCGTCAATCGCTCCTTCCGCCCCTTCGACATCGTTATACTGTTTGATGAGAGATTGGTAGGTTTGTTCCGCTGCGATGCTGTTTTTCAGATATTCCTTTTGAACTCGCGCTTTATTAGTTAGGGCTTGAGCGGCGCGGTCGCTCTCCGGATGGCGGTTGACAACATTGTCGTAGATTGCGACCGCTTCCTTATAGCCTCCAGCCTCTTCATAGCTTTTCGCCAACATCAGTTGGGCATTATGGCTCAGATTGCCGAGGTTCGGAAATTTGTTAACGATGGCATCAAAAGACTGCTGCGCGGATTCATAATCCTTCATTTTGAAGTGGTAAATTCCCAAGCGGTAGTGTGCTTCGGCAGCTTCACCACTATCAGGCGCAGCAGCGATGAGGTCTCGATAAGCCTTAACGCCCAGTTGGGGCTGATTCATCTTGTCAATGTATAGTCTTGCAATGCCCAACTGCGCGCGGTAAGCCTCCGGTGTCCCGGTTTTGGAGTTGATGACCGCTTGATACGCGTCAATTGCGCCTTGATAATTCTTCTCATGGGTGAGCTTTTCTGCTTGTCTCTGTGTACTCGTTGAAAGACACGCGTATTGGGGCAGCATTGTGATGACGCTCATCATCACGAAAAGGATCATCCGCATAATGATAATGGGTGAAGGGGAGATATAAGGTCTAACAGGTTTCATAATTTATCCTCCTCCGTCCTATAACGTAAAACTGAGACTTTTGCTGACATGGAGCAGCCTTCGTGAGATTGCTCGTCGACTTTGGTGTAAATTTCCAAATTTCCCCTTTTTTCCTTCAAATAAGCGGTTAGTACATCCGCTTTGAAGCACATTCGTCAATGAGGTTTAACACAGACTGGCGATCATACCCTTCTTTTTCAAGAATCGTGTCGCAGTGAATCAAGTTTTGTTGGTCTGGTTGTTTTCCTGTCTCAAGGATCGAATTGGTCAGCCAACTGGTGCGGATGCCGTTGATTCCAGACGTATAGTTCGTGTCATATTCTCCCTTGACTAAACCAACGAGTTGATCGATTTTGCTTTGTGGATACCCTTCGGGCCGCTGGAATTCTAATGATTGAGGCTCGCCACCTTTCGGGATAAATCGGATATCGTCTTTAATTTCCAACGTTCCTGCATCCCCTTCCAAAATGACCCATTCCTCAAAACCGGTGCGCGTATTGCCGAGAATAGTAATTGTGCCACTTGCGCCGTTGTCCATTGTGACATTCGTGTTAGAGTTAATTTCGACAGACTTTAGCACAAGCTGACCTGCTTCGTCCTCAAAGTCCATGTCGGTTGTGCCGTGCACCTCCTTTGGCAATAAACCTGTCATCCAGAGGAAGATATCCTGTAAATGGCTGCCGGAGTCGTTGGGTTGACCGCCGCCAGAGAACCGTGGATTACCGCGCCATCCCCCCCCGCCCCAGCGTTGAGCCAGGTAGACATCAAACTTTTGGGGGGTCCCAATCAAGCCTTCGGTAATCGCCTGTTTTCCGGCGATGTAGGTGTTCTCATAGTGCCGCTGATAGCCACCGACTAGATGCAAACCCCTACCCATCGCAATCTTAGTGATTGTAATTGCGTCACCAACGACGTTTGCCATCGGTTTCTCTACCAGCACATGGCATCCTGACCGCAGGGCATACTTGACATGAATATCGTGCAGAGAATGCGGTGAGAAAACCCCAACGATGTCGAGGTCTTCGCGATTCAACATCTCAATGAACTCATATTCACCGACATAACGTTTAAAACTATCTTCCTGATAGCCTTCTACCCGGTCTCGTAATCCCTTTTCTAAAGCATTGAGACTTTGTTCATTGTTATCGGCTGCAGCAACAATCTCGACATCGTCTCGTGTGGCAAAGGCGAGCGTGTTTCCACGTCCTGCGCCACCTGGGCCGATAACGCCAACTCTGACAACGCTGTTTTTATTTGCCATGAAAATGCCTCCTTAATTCGAGGTTTTGTCTTTCGCTGTTTCAAAAAATTCCTTTAGGTCTAGGGCTCAGGTCTTCAAACTTGGGACACAGATACCAACGATGCTGCGTGAGAGTGTCCGGGCTCAATTCACCATACATTGTAGCGCAACACGCCGGGTACTTAGTGACTTCTAAGAATCCCAATTCTTTAGATTTGGGAGTATGTCAAAGGGAACCAAGTTTCAGGATTGAAAAGATTGGGGCAGTGCTTGTCCAAATCAGCGAAAATAACAAATTCATTTTACCATAGTTGGTGAGCCCTTGCAACAGGGAAATCCTTGTGTTTTCTAGATTTTATCACAAGACGTTTTGAAGCGGACTTTAGGTTATGGAAAATCGCGCTGTTATATTCGTGAAGGGTAGGTAAATGCCTGTCACTGAATCGGCGGGGGGATTACGTACGGCTCGTGTCCAAAAATCACCTGTCCGTTGAACATCACCGGTCGGTTTTTCGATGCGTCCTTTGATATCTGCCAAAGCTGGCCGTTGGTTTCGTAAAGGACCGCTGAACCGTCAGGCAGCCAAACCGGTTTTTCGCCGCCGTAGCGAGTCAACTGCTGCACATTCGATTTTCCCTGCGGACTCAACTCGACAAGCCAAATCTGGCGATGCCGCCCTTCTGCGCGGGAAAAAGCGAGGAGATTCGGATCTGATGGGGACCACGCAGGTTCCGCATCGTCTTCGGGTCCGATACTGATGGGTTCAACACGCCCGATCACATAAGCGTAGCTATAAATATTCCGGTCCGCACCGGGCTCTGGGTTTTCGATGCTTCCTTTCGTACTGTAAGCCAACAGTTCTCCGGTTAGATTCCATGTGGGTGTAAACATCTCTTGCGCCGTCGAGGGCACAGGGATTTCTTCCCGACTCGAAATATGTCGAATATAGATGTGTTGCCGACCCATTTCCTGTCTGGCAAACGCAAGGTATGCACCATCCGGCGAGATGGTTACATCCGTTGCCAATTCATATCTCTCAAGCAATAACCTGCCCTGCGGGGCATTTGAATCGTGGAGAATGACGTTTCCCTCAAGGTCTAGATGCGTGAGTCTACCATCCAGCGAGACCGTTGGTCGTCTGCCGACTGCCAACGGTTGTTGTATCCCAACTGTCGGCATACATTGCCAGATGATGTCGTCAAAGCTGTAGTAGAGTAGAGCATTTAGCGGTGTTGTCTCAGGTTCATCGGGGCTCGATTGTTGAGGTTGTTGATCAAGCTGTCTCAGTTGTTCAAGTGCTTCAGCTGTCGGTTCAAAATCTTTCCGAGTCTGCAATTTCCAACCGGCTCCAACGGCTTCAAAGCGGAAGCGAACGCCTTGGGCCCAGTAACACCACTCCTCGATTTGACGGCCGAAACGGGTAAATTGAAAAACATCTTCGGGCATTCCGTATTGGAGTTTAATCTCGGAGCGACCGCCATCTTCGATTTCAGCGATGTTGCCCTCTGCATCAATGTACATAGCAAAGATTTCAATATCTATGTGTGGCGTGGTATAATCTGGAAACACAGAGACCCGTTGTAACACTTTACTGCGAACAGGGTGCCGCGTGCCGTAGATGCCAACGCCATCTCGTAAACCTGATTTTCGATCGCCATCAAGATCGACAACCGCCATGACGTAGTAATCTCCCGGTGGTATCGAAACCTCATAGCGTCCATCGTTCTCCAGATTTAATGAGATTGCGACAGGTGACTGGAAGTCAGGCGTTTCTGAAATCGAGAGAATTCCTTCCTTAAATACTTTCCCATCCCACCGAATCTGACCAGAAATGCCGCCGCTATTATCTTCGCTCAAATCAATAGTCCCCTCAGCAACTGCTTCAAGTTGTCCATCTGCATTATATCGGGCACTCACGAAAATTGTGATTTCGGGGTTGGTCCCCGCCGCTAGAGTCAATACAGACGGAGGAGTGGTTGTGATATCCGCGGTTCCATAGCCGCCAAGCCCATCTCCTAAACTATATTTACCATCGCCATCCGCATCAACGTTTGCCATGAGATAATAATCCCCCGCTGGAAGTTGAAGGCTGAATCTTCCATCCTCGTCTACTCCAACCTGATGTATCTCTCTGAGTAGTGCCGCCTCCCGGAAAATTTGGATAACGCCTCCTTTCAACGAATTCCCGGTCCATCTCACCTTGCCAGAGACCTGCGCCGTTGCGGGGGCAGCGGGATCTAGCTCCGCCGCAGGTTCATCCATCGGAACGACTTGCCCACTCTTTGTCTGTTTTCCTGCGATTGTAATATGGAGGTCCGAGACAAACTGGTTGGGACTAACGAGTACAGGTTGAGGAAATGCTTGGGGCTCGCGCAGAGCCTTAACACCGTAGATACCGAGAGCATCTCCTGAATCAAACAGGTTGGTGTTATTTTTATCGATAATCGCCATTAAGTAATACTTCCCCGGCAGCAGATTGAGCGTAAAACTGCCATCCGCTGCAACCTGTGTTTCCCCTGCCCGGTATTTCCATGATAGATCTGTATAGGCGAAGACCAGCGCGTTTTTGTAGGATTCCTGTCCCTCATACGTCAGTTGCCCCTTGATGCCAGACGAAATCATCTCCAACTGCGATTTAAATTGTTTGATCGGATCTTCTTGATAGTCAGATAGGGACACAATTTGTCCCTGCCCGTCAACTTCCTGCATTCTTGCCGTAATGATAATATCAAGCCCTCTAATCATCTGCCGATCCGCAACCTTGACAATCTGTTTCTGTTGATTTGAATCATCCCAATTTGTGATGCCGAAAATCCCCATACCGTCACCGGTATCAAATTTGCCGGAGCGATTTAGGTCCACAAAAGCGACAAGGTAGTAGCGTCCCGACTCAATACGGACTTCAAATTCACCACTGTTTAACTGTGTTACCCCGGTGTAAAGATTCTTTAAGCCTTTATCTTTGTAAACCTGCACAGTTGTCTGCGATAGATCTTGTCCGTCCCAAATTACCTTTCCCTTCAGCCCACTCGTTGCGCGTTCCGCGAAATCTTCTATCAGTTCTTCATCGGTTTCGGCTGGGGTGGATTGTTGCGCCCAGCTCTGGTCGGTGAAAAGCACAATCAATATGACGAGGATTGAACATATTGACCAACTTTGACTCGATTGCATTTTTTCCTCCTGCTAATGCGATTGTGGATTGAATGATGGAAGGGGGAGATACAATTTCATAAAAGAGGTGATTACTTGAGTTTCACGCATCAAATCGCCGGAGAAACCAGTCAATAGTTCGGCACAAACCTGTTTTGAGCTCGACTTTGGATTCATAACCAAGCAGTTGCTGTGCTTTGCGGATATCCGCGCGAGAATGGCGAACATCACCGGGCCGCGACGATGTATAGACAGGTTTGGCATCAGCTTCCATCATTTCTCCGATGAGGCTTGCAAGCCTGTTGATTGATGTCTGCTGACCACAACCGATGTTAAAAACCTCTCCTGCAACCCCTTCGGCGTGACATGCAAGCAGGTTGGCATGGACCGCGTTTGCAATGTAGGTAAAATCTCTGGACTGTTCACCATCGCCCTCGATTGCTGGGGAATTGCCGTGCAGGTAAGCGTGAATGAACTTAGGGATAACCGCCGAGTATTGAGAGGTTGGATCCTGGCGAGGACCGAAGATGTTGAAATATCGCAATGCAACCGTTTCTAAACCGTAAACCTGTGTGAAAACTCGACAGTAACATTCGCCAACATATTTGGTAATCGCGTAAGGGGAGGCGGGTTGCGGAGCGAGCGTCTCAGACCTGGGAAGTGTCGGTATATTTCCGTAAGCTGATGAGGAAGCTGCATAGATAACGCGCTTTACCCCCGCATCTCTTGCTGCAACAAGCACATTCAAAGTTCCGTTGATATTCACATTGTTGCTCAAAATGGGATCTGCAACAGATCTGGCGACTGAAGGCCGGGCCCCTTGATGGAAAACATAGCTGACACCTGCAACCGCCTGATTTACAGCCTCAAGTTCCCGCAGGTCTCCATCTACAAATTCAATTCGACCTTGAAGATGCGCGATGTTCTCGGCTTTACCTGTTGAGCAGTTATCGAACACGCGCACACGTTCTCCTTTTTGCACAAGGGCTTCAACAAGATGGGATCCAATGAATCCACAACCGCCTGTAACCAAATAATGCGCCATTAAAATTCTCCGGATTTAACGTTTCGTTACCTCAACTCCACCTTGGGGTTAGGGTCGAGCGGCACTGTCAGTTGCGCGCAGCGAAATCCCAACCCATTGCGGAGCAATATTCAGGGGCCTACTCGGTTTCTGCCTGATTAAGAATCTGTTCAATTTCCTCCAGTGAGGGGAGCGTCGACAGATCTTTCAATCCAAACTGTTCCAGAAATTCATCGGTGGTTGCAAGAAGAAGCGAGCGACCTGGACCGGGCTTTCGGCCAGCGATGCGAACCATCTGCTTTTCGATCAGCGAACTTAGGACGCTATCGCTGTTGACCCCGCGAATCTCTTCAACTTCGGATCGCGTCACGGGCTGTTTGTAGGCGACAATAGCGAGGGCTTCTAGGGCGGAGGGTGAGAGCTTGACGCGGATCTGGCGCGTGTAGAATTTTTCAACCCACTGGTGATACGCGGTGTCTGTGCAGATTTGAAACCCGTTGGCAATCTCGATAAGCTGAAAGCTACGATTCAGCTCCTGATACTCGTCCCGCAGCCGCATCAGTTCTTGGCGGATTTGCCGAGTAGATACGCCATCGAACAATTGACTGAACTGTTCCAACGAGATCGGTTCGCTGGCAACGAACAAAATGGCTTCGAGGATTGATTTGATTTCGTCTAGGTCAGGTGCTAGCGTGTTGGTTGCATCTATGGCGATTGGATGTTCGATGTCAAGCATGGGCGAAGCTCCATTGGACTTAGGATGGGTTTTCAAGACGTGGTTTCTGCTGAACTAAATTTGACGATTTCTTCCCAAAGTATGTTGCCATCAGCATTGCAAAACGCTCCGATAAATTCAAAGGTAAACTTGTTGATAACTTTAGCATACTCTTGCATAAACTGCTCATTTTTTTCTTTCGCTTGATATCCTAGAGGTTCAATAATGTCAGTGTATAGGTTATCATCACCTGAAATAAATTCCCAAAATTTTTGTCCGCACAGCTTCAAGTAGTCACTTTTATCTGGCCTTCGATCCTTTCCATAGCAGCAACCATTAACAGCGACAACATTCGCTGATAACCGATTTGTGCTAAGGATTCGCTTAGCCTTCCTGAAGTTGTCTCGCAGTTTTGCGACTTGGCTACTATTTCCCCAATTTGGTCCAGATTTAATTGATACAATGTATCTTATACTATCTCTTTCAAATTCTAAATCAATTCCTTCTGCTGAGGATTTCTGACCACTATATACCTCTGAACAAATAAAAATCGCAAGTTCCCCTAAAAACCCGCCAAAAATCCCTTCTTCCTGTGACGACAGAAAAGCGTCTAGGATGGTCTTTACAAAATCTTGTGCCGTGTTAATGTTTTTCGCCTTGAATAGATAGGGATTTTTTCGTTTGACGACATCCATCAGTCTCAATTTTTGAAGGTTATCTAACCTTCTTTGGTGAAAACCTCGAATATTCGCCTCAACATAATCAGCGATCTCCTGTTGTGTAATGGGTTTCATGGTGCGCCTCTTCAAATAGCATATATTGTGTCGGCTTGATATTCTCCTTTGCCAGTTGATAATACTGAGGCAAAATTTCAATGCCGGCGGAATTTCTTAACAGCGTTTGAGCGACCTGACACGTCGTGCCGGAGCCTGCAAACGGATCGAGTATCCAATCATTTTCTTTCGTAAACAACTTGATAAACCATTCGGGCAATGTCTTGGGAAAAACGGCACTGTGTTTTCGATTTCCCGTTTCCGTTGCCAAGTGCAGAACATTCGTCGGATACGCCATTTTTCGGTCTAACCAATTTGAAACGTTCTTACCGAACCCGCTCCCCACTCTCGATATATCCCGCTTCTGATCCGTTTCACTGAGATGCTTCAACCTTTTCTCCGCCCAATCTCCCATCGGCACCATGACAGCCTCTTGATACATATTGAACTTCTTGGTCTTATTGAACTGTAAACATCTTTCCCAAGCATCTCTGAATCGGTTTGGCCACTTGCCCGGATAGGAGTTTTTCTTGTGCCAGACAAATTCTTCTGTCCACAACCACCCCTGCCTTCTCATCTCAAGTATTAACTCAATAACATAGGTATGCCGTTCTCCGTCAACGGCTTTCTCTTTGATGTTCAGGATGAATGTGCCAGATGCCTTGAGGACCCTTAAAAGGGCTTCAGCTCGAGGCATAAACCAATTGACATATTCATCGGGATTGATTCCGCCATACGTTTTGGATCGGCGGTCAGCATACGGAGGAGAGGTCATAATCAGGTCGAATGAATCGGCCTCAAAATCGGCGAGTACCTCTAAGCAATCCCCAAGATAAAGCTCTGTTTTTATCGCCATCATTGAACAATCTGCCTTTGCGCGATAAATATCGCGTTTTACGCGTCACGCTTCACAAGATAAATGTTATCGAAGTGCCCCGATTGTATAGCACCGATTCGCTGGAGGCGTATTAATTCCAAAGTTGCTAAAAATGTAACGATTCGCTCCAGCTTGCTGGCAAACTCAGAAAACAGTTCATCGAACCGGACCTGCTCGCCATCGTTAAGGCGGCGTTCGAGAAACTCCATCTTTTCTTCAACGGTGATCTGTTCTTCCTGAATCTCTTCATAATAGTCATCAACTGCAAATTCTCGCTCGGTTACAGACTTGAAGGCAGAGAGTAGATCGAAGAGTGTCGCTTTAATCTGCACTTCCCGCAAAGGTTCTACATCTGCGTATGGGTCCACGTTGCGGCCGTAGAGTTTCTCACGGTTCGTTGCGTAGTAATCTAGCGTCTGGGCAGCCTCCTTAAACTGCTTATACTCCAAAAGCTGTCTGACCAGTTCTGCCCGGTCTTTGGATGTGCGGGATTCATCCGAGTTCGGTGAGGGGAGAATACTCTGGGACTTGAGATGAAGCAGTGTGACTGACATGACTAGAAATTCGGAGGCAACATCGAGATCTAGCATCTCCATGAAGTTGAGATATTCTAGATACTGCTCCGTAATTTCTGCAATCGGGATGTCTGTAATCGCCATCTCATTCTTTTGGATCAGATGAAGCAGCAAATCTAGGGGCCCTTCAAAGACCGCCAGTTTAATTGCATAAATCGGTTTTAGAGATTGGGGAGTACCAGTTGAAGCGGTAGGGTCCATACGGACTACCTGATTCCCTTTCTATGTCGCGAATATTTCGGCTAACACCTCAAGCACCTTTTGTGCCGTGCTTCGTTGATCTGTCCTAGCCATCTGAACAACCGGGGCTTATTGACAGTCCGAACCTGGTCGAGAACGATCTGCCCGTTTTTGCCTTGGAAAGCAATGTGTCAAGTTTTACGCTAACTTCATTGCGGATCGAACTTCTGCCATCGTTGCTTGAGCAATCTTTTTTGCCCGCCTCGCTCCATCCGCGAGGACATCACGGACGGTTTTCGGCTTGGATGCCCACTCCGCCCGCTTTTCATAAAACGGTGTCAACTTAGTGATTAACTTTTCGCTGAGATTCCGTTTGCAATCAACACACCCGATTGCAGCGGAACGGCAATCCTTATCAATCTGCGAGACTTCGTCGGGGTTGTAGACCTGATGATATGCGAAAACAGGGCAGACATCGGGATTGCCGGGATCATTGCGACGCACCCGTCCTGGATCTGTTACCATCTTCATAAGGTTTGTCTGCGTTGCCTGCGGTGGATCTGACAACTGAATGGCATTCCCATAGCTCTTACTCATCTTGCGACCATCAAGCCCTGGCAACTCAGAGGCTTCCGTCAACATTGGCTTCGGTTCCGGGAAAACCTCGCCGTAGATGTGGTTAAATCGGCGAACAATTTCCCGAGAAATTTCAAGGTGGGCGACATTATCCGCTCCAACCGTAACCATTTCTGCTTTGTAAACAATGATATCTGCCGTCATCAACACCGGATATTCTAGTAAGCCAGCCGAGGGGCCCTCACGTTGAGTCAGGTCTTGAACTTTGTCTTTGTATGTTGGACACCGCTCAAGCCAAGATACCGGCGTAACCATCGTGAGCAAGGTGGAGAGCTCCGCATGTTCGGGAATGTGCGATTGAACGAAGAGGGTGCTCTGGTCCGGATCAATCCCCGCACTCAACCAATCGATTGCTGCTTGCAATGTGTATTCGGGCAGGTTTGAGGTGTCGGTCGCATCAGTAAGCGAATGCCAATCCGCGATAAACGGATAACACTCATATCTGTTTTGCAGACTTACTGTGTTCTTCAACATCCCTTCAAGGTGCCCAATGTGTAACAGGCCCGTTGGACGCACTCCAGTCACTAATCGTGTTTTTTGCATTTCTGTTATTGCCTTCAAATTCATTCTCTCAGATTCATCTCAACCCCACAAGGATTGCGATCAAATCGAAAATACCGTAAGAAACTATCCCGATAAACCAGAAAACCGGGTTCGGGAGGTTGAGCAGATTGGGTACAAAAATAATGCACATCAGAATGATCATCCCGTAGGGACGTAGTTGTGCGAACGCTTGCGCCTGCCGCCACGGCAGCAACCCATATACGACGCTAAATCCGTCGAGCGGAAACAGAGGAAGCATGTTGAATACTGCCAGATAGATACTGATAATCGCACTCTGGATCAGCAGGATTCTGTAGATTTGAAATTGTGTGACCTCTCCCCTTTCAGGGAATCCAATTGTCACTCGTAAGATTTTGGCGATTCCCAAGATGACAATAGTGCAGATAATATTCATGATCGGGCCCGCTGCGGCAATAATCATAAGGTCGCGTTTGGGGTTTCTCAAGTTGCGTGGATTCACGGGCACAGGCTTCGCCCAACCAAAAAAAGCCCCGCCAAATAAAGTGCCAAGCAACGGCAGAACGATTGTTCCGATTAGATCAATATGGACCGCGGGATTGAATGACATTCTGCCTTCATCCTCGGCGGTCGGATCACCGAGCACGTTGGCAGATTTCGCATGTCCCCATTCATGAAAAGTGAGCAAAACGATAAATTGGCAGACGCGAAGGATAGCTTCATAAGGGTCAATGTTAAACATTATTTTTTAATATCCAAAAATTGGTAGGCCTCCTGTGTGGTCGATACTTTTCCGTCTAATTGCGCGGCAAACGCTTTCCACAGCCAATCCGCGAACGCTCGGCTCGGTTTTAATCCCCGTTGAATGAGGTCATCGCCATTAACTAAGGGTTGAACATCTCTCAGGTGCGTCAGATAATTTCCGATCTTTCCCGCGCGCCAATCGGGTTGGTGCGGTTGCATCAGCGCAAAAACGAGAGCTTCTAGGGGATACGGGTTCAACAACTGATAAACTTCACTCGGTTTGGAAGATACCGAGAGCGCGTTCAAAGCATGTTCCATGTGCGTTTGAACGCTAAGTTTGGTGCACAACTGATTTTCCAGTGCCAATCGACTGCCAACAACTTCGATTGCCATCGGAGAAGTCAGCAGCGTCATCCAAAGTATCACCCTTGTGTTAATCGGAGCATTCGTGAGAGATATTGATGCCCACTCAATCGCTTGACCGGCGGCAGCCCAGAGCGCATCAAAATTGGGTGCAATTTTCCAAGTCGGATCAACGGCACCAAAAAGGTCAAATTCGCACATCCGATTAACCATTTGCGGCGCGGCTGCTTCCGACAATATGTGGTCAATTTCGTTTCGGATACGTTGGGCACTGATCAGATTCAGCACACCCTGATTGATTGCATCAAGTATTCGCTGCTGATCAGCTTCGACAATCTGAAAACTGTAACGCCCTTCATACCGTATCGCCCGGAAAATTCGGGTTGGGTCATCAATAAAACTCCGCTCATGCAGGGTGCGAATCCGTCCGGCGCGCAAATCCCGCAGGCCATCCGTGCAATCAACGAGCTCGCCAAAAGCGTTGGGCTGAAGTCGCATGGCGAGGGCGTTGATTGAAAAATCGCGACGACAGAGGTCTGCTGCAACTGTGCCATACTCAACCGATGGTAACGCACCGGGACTCGGATAAGTTTCGTTGCGTGCACTGACAAAATCGAGCTTCAGCATATCGGGCCGGGTGACGGTCGCGGTCTTGAACTGGTGATGTGCCTGTGCTTTGCCGCCCCACACTTTGGCAAGTTGATAGGCAAACTCAACCGCGTCGCCCTCCACAACAATATCGATGTCCAAATTCTCGCGCCCGATGAGAAGGTCTCGGACAAAGCCGCCAACAACATAGACCGACCGGGATGCCCCCTCCCCCAACTTCCCAATCTCTTGTAATAGGCGGCAAATTTGAGGGGATATGTTGGAAAGCCCTAAAAACTCACGCATTTTTAGCAATCTCTTATCTCAAAGGTTCAAACCTTTGAAAAGATTCGGTCGGCTACTTCATCTTTTCCGTAAACCCCACAACCACATAGGTGCCGCTGCGTGGATTCTTCTCCAACGTGATAAACCCCCTACGTTCCGCATCTTCTAAGAGCTCGCTAAAAGATTTGAATCCATAAGAAGATTCGCTGAACGAAGGACGTTTCCGCTTTATTGTATCTTTGATCATTGAAGACCACAAGACTTCATGGTTTTCACGGATGAGCCCACGGACGGTGCTGAATAGCAGATCGAAGACATCCCGTAGCTCCCTTGGGATATTCCTTTCAGTCTGCTGATCTGTGGTTTCGTCCTGCTCAAGCTCCTCATAATAGATAAACTCATCGCAGTTCTCGCTCAAAAGACTTGAGGTGGATTCTTGCAGACCCATCCCAATGACATACTTTCCATTCTCCTTGAGCTTAGCAACAAGTGGGGCGAAATCGCTATCCCCCGAAAGCACGACAAAGGTGTCGATATGTTCCTTTGAATAGCACAAATCAATCGCATCCACGCACAAGCGAATATCCGCTGAATTCTTACCGCTCCTTGAACGCCTTGGAATCTCAATCAACTCAATGCCAGCTTCGTGGAGGGGTTGTCGGTGCTTAAAAAAGCGGTGCCAATCGGCGTAAGCGGTTTTGACAACGACATTTCCCTTTTCGACTAGGCGCCCCAAAACTTTCTGAACATCAAAAGCGACCTGCCCCTCGCGCCCTTTTTTCTCCTTCTGCTGCTTCTTCTGTTTCTCCTCGAATCCGATAGCAAGGTTTTCAAAGTCAATAAACATCGCTAGGATACGTTGTTCTTGCTGTCCTTCAGGCATTTAATCTCATCTCCTTTCGTGAAACGAACCGTAAAACGTATTCTGTAGGGAGTGCGCCTTGCCAACCTGCTGAAAAGGTCGAATCATTTGCCCAGCGGTTAAAGGCTTGGGAAGTATAGCCCATCGCCCCCTCCTAAGGTCAGCGGGCCTGTTTTCGACAGGGAAGCGGCGGGCAAAGTAAGCGTCTACTTCCGTCAGCGTTATGCACATTTTTGTTCGTAGCTGTAAAATTTAATTAAACCTGTAACAGGGCGGGGCTGTCTAATTTCGCACATCATAAGCACCTATAGCGCGTTAGCATTATCTTAGCATTATCACAGTGTATCAGAAAATTCGGTCAGAGGCAAGCGATTTTTCGTGGTGATTCCGGGGAATAGGAGTTGTGTCGTTCCGCAGTAATACCGAAGTAATACCGAAAGAAAAAGGTACATACAACAATGGCAAAACAAATACTGATTGTTGAAGATGATAGCGATGTCGTTGGGTACATCGAACATCTGTTGAAAAGTTTGGGATATGTCGTTTGCGCTGTCGTTTCGTCCGGAGAAGCAGCGATGCAAAAGGCGGCAGAAGCACGCCCAGATTTGGCACTGATAGATATGATGTTGGCAGGAAATATGGACGGGATAGCTGTTGCTGAACTGATGCGTGCCCGTTTCAATATTCCTGTAGTATACCTGACGGCTTATGTAGATCAACGCCTATTGCAACGGGCAAAGATAGCCGAGCCCTTTGGCTATGTACTCAAGCCGTTCGCTGAACGGAGATTACACCTTAACATCGAGATTGCGCTTTACAGGCATGAGATGGAAAGGAAATTTAAGGAGAGCGAACAGTGGCTTTCGACAATTCTGAAAAGTATCGGTGATGCCGTGATTGCTACCGACGAAAATGGGCGCGTCCAATTCATAAATTCCGTTGCTGAAACTCTGACAGGCTGGCGCCAGGAGGACGCTTTTGGCAGAGGTTTGGAAGAGGTCTTCAATGTCGTTAGTGAAGAGACAGACACTCCCATCAAAACGCATATCATGCAAGCCCTCCAGAGGAGAATTGTTGTCGGTCTGGCGGAACCAAGCAGACTCGCTGCTCGTGATGGCAAAGAGACTCCTATTGATTACAGTGCTGCCCCCATCAGAAGCGACAATCAAAACACGACCGGCGTTGTTCTGGTCTTCCGGGACATCACTAGACGTCGGGAGGCAGAGGAAGCACTGAGGTTGACTGCGGATGCCTTACAGAGTCAAACCCGAATTTTGCAATCTATTCTGGATAGTATGGGCGATGGCGTGATTGTCGCCGATGAAACCGGGAAATTCCTGTTTTTCAACCCGGAAGCTGAGGGATTTATTGATATTGCCATGGAGACAATGCTGAGTGAATTTCCTGAAAAATACGGTTTATTTCTGCCCGATACGATTACCCCCTTCCCATCAGCTGAATTTCCGCTCACGCGCGCGATACGCGGCGAGTTTTCAAACAACGTTGAAATATTTATACGCAATCAGAAGGTGCCACAGGGCGTTTACATTGAAGTTGCTGGTAGACCATTACAAGATGAATTAGGTAAGCAAAGAGGGGGAGTTATCGTTTTTCGCGATGTCACCGAGCGCAAGCGAACGGAGGAAGCCTTGGCTCGCGCTTACACGCAAGGCAGATTGGAGATTGTTGATACATTGCTCCACAATATTGGGAATGCTATCAACAGCGTGACGATAGGAATTGGGACCGTTTACGAAAATCTAGTGAAGAATCGACTGACAGGCCGTCTCAGGGCACTGGCAAACGCAATCGAAGGGCATCAAGATAACTTTGGCGATTATGTCAAAAATGATCCACAAGGCCAAAAAGTCGCCCCTTTTATTATCGGCCTCGCAGAAGATTTTATGAGCCAAGATGAGAAGTTGATAAAGACAGTCAGCCGTGTACAGGATCGAGCCGAGCACATCGCTGATATCGTCAGAATGCAGAAATCACTTGGCAAAGGCAGTGTATATCGCAAAGATATCAATCTTCGGCAGGCAACAAACGATGCCATCACGGTGTTGGCGGAATCCATCAAGAAAAGAGAGGTTGAAGCTCATGTTGATTGCGATAATGCCCCGAAAGAGATTCGGACACAAGAGAGTCAATTTCATCAAATGTTGGTGAATCTAATCAAAAATTCGATCGAAGCCATAGATGCGCTTGCTGCATCAACGGGTCTCAGTGCCCCGCCTTTCATCAAAGTCCGGTGCTATGTCAAATTGAGTTCTTTCATTCTTGAGGTAATTGATAACGGTGTCGGGATTGAAAAGGATAAATTTACAGTCATTTTTGGGGGAGATTATACAACCAAAGAATCGGGAAGTGGGCTCGGTCTGCATTCGATAGCGAACTTTGTCAATGGATTGAATGGGAAAATTTATCCATTAAGTGATGGTATCGGCAAGGGGACAACGATGCGAGTGATTCTCCCACTCTCTTCCGTCACCCCATGAGGGGGTGGCCCGATAAACCGGGGTTCACATCCGCTCACCCCAAATAGGTAAACCTTGGGGGGTGGAGCCCTAGCACTTGTTTGAAAAGTCCAGCATCACGTAATACAGAGTAGGGAACACGCGCAACAATAGGGGCGTATTATGGAATTCAAAAAGGACTGGAACTATCGTGTCTTGGTTGTAGATGATCAGCAGGAGATTCATCAGGACTTTGAGGAGATGCTCACGCCCAGTTTAATGGGCACCTCAACAGATGATTTGGCAGAAGCATTTGCTTCAGAAGTCGATGAGAGTTTCCTTCCGACATTTGAACTCCTCCACGCGAGAAGTGGTGCTGAAGCTTATAACATTATAAAGATGGCAATCGAAACAGATAATCCAGTCGCGGTTGCATACATAGATATAAGAATGCCACCGGGCATAGATGGGATTGAAACGACGCGGCGGGTTCGATCCATTGACGAAAATATCGAGATCGTTCTCATGACAGCGTATACCGATAAATCACTTGGTGAGATTGTCCGTGAGATGGACCTGCTTCACAAGCTGCTCTATATCAGAAAGCCATTTGCTCGCGAGGAAATTCAGCAGATAACGCTTGCGCTTGCGGAGAAGTGGAACGTTGAAAGCGAATTGGACGACAAACACCTACAACTCGAAGTTAGCAATCAAAGACTTGAAGCCGTTCTTGATTCCACCGGGGATGCCATCGCGATGTTCGATGTCACGGGACATCTGAAGTTCGCAAATCAGGGATATGAAGAGATGTTTGAATTGACGACGGAGACACTGAAGCAAATGTCGCCCGATAGGTTAGGCGAGCATGCCAAACAATACTTCCAAGAACCGGGGCACTTTGAAGAGACGGAGACTTTACTGCTCGCACACCCTGAGAAGGTGTTTGAAGAGGTCGCGGAGGTTCGCCAACCAAAACGCAAAATGCTCTACCGATTCACAGCACCGGTGCATGATATTGAACAAAATATCATCGGGCGTATTACCGTTTTTCGCGACATTTCCAAAGAGATTGAAATTAGCCAGATGAAAGCCGAAGTCTCCCGTTTGCGCACTGAACTTGAAATGAAATATGCGTTTGATAAAATTGTCGGCAAGAGCAAAGAGATGAAAGCGGTTTACGCCCTGATGCAACAAGCGATCGGAAGCAATATTACCGTTCTGATTCAGGGAGAAAGCGGCACAGGTAAGGAGCTCGTCGCAAAAGCCATTCATGTTAACAGCCCGCGAAAAGCGGAGCCATTTATCGCTGTCAACTGTGCTGCCATCCCTGAAACCCTTATTGAAAGCGAACTTTTTGGACACGAGCGGGGTGCCTTCACCGGCGCAACGATGCAAAGAATTGGAAAATTCGAGAGTGCAAATGGCGGGACTATCTTTCTCGATGAAATCGCTGACATGCAGCCACTAGTTCAAGCTAAATTGTTGCGGGTGCTTCAGGAACGGGAAATTCAGCGTGTCGGCGGCACGGGGAACATCCCCATCAACGTCCGGGTTATCGCAGCGACCAATAAAAATCTGGAAACAGCGGTGAAAACCGGTGAGTTTCGCGAAGACCTTTTTTATCGCGTTGCCGGTTTTCCGATATCGATTCCACCTCTCAAAGAACGACGTAAAGACATCCCCCTATTGGGACATCATTTCTTGCAAGAATACGCCAAAGCTGCGGATAAACCGATTTCGGGATTTTCCACAGGTGCCTTACAATTATTGATGAGCTATGACTGGCCTGGCAATGTCCGAGAATTGGAGAACACAGTTGAGCGTGCTGTGCTTTTAGAGACATCAGATGTGTTACAAGGGGGCAACCCCGCTCTAAGCGGACTACATGCAACGAGCAAGGGCTATACCCCTGATAGCTACGGCGATAGTATGCCATCCTTTGCTTCAGCCTCAACCGAAATCCTTTCCCTTGAAGAGATCGAGAAACAAGCCCTTGTCCATGCTCTTGGAGTAACACATAATAATATTACAAAGGCTGCACAGGCTCTGGGTATCAATCGAGTCACCATTCATAGGAAGTTAAAGAAATATAATCTGCTCGACAGGAAGCGATAAATACCTAGATGTCAAAGTCATAGACAGTCGGAAATCGGGGTAACGATTTTCACAACCGAAGTGCGTAAGCCCTATCCTGATTGAGTTTGATAGATTTTTAAGACTTAGTATTAATTATCAAGATGGGGCGTTATGCTAGTTCTTCTGAAAGCTGACACCGTGTAGTTTGTAGTTAGGCGATTGATTGTAGGTCTAAATCCTATAGTATATAGCAAGTGGAGCCAACTCAAGGAGGGGACATCCAATGAAAATTTTAGTCACAGGAGGCACAGGCAGAATCGGGGCAAATCTCGTGAAACGCCTGCTTGAAAAAGGGCACGACATCCGCAGTTTTGTTTATCCCGGTGACTCAAGTCGTGCGGATAAACTCGATAGTTATGACCGCGTCGAGACGGTTGTCGGTGATCTGCGAAACCTCGACGATGTGAAACAGGCGGTCAAGGGGGTGGACGCAATCTATCACCTTGCAGCTGCGTTTGGAGGTCCATTTGATAACCGGCAATATCTGAATATCAATGGAATGGGAACGCTCAATATCTTGGAGTGCATCCGAGAGAGCCTGCCGAATCTTCACCGCTTCGTTTATGCCTGCACAGAGGCAATTTATTGGAGACTAGGCGAAAAAGGACGTTTTTTCGAGGAGCCAATCTCCGAAGAAATGGTGAGCCGTTACAAGCACATGCCATACTTCCTGACCAAATGGATCGGTGAAGAATTAGCCATGACCTATCACTATCAATACGGCATCCCAACGACAGTCTTCCGTTTTGCCACAGTTATTGAACCCGGCGAATTTCTCAATGCAGATGGATTGCCTCAACTGTTCCTCTTTAACCCAGTTTACGAGCGATATAAAGATCAAACGGGCGACACTCCGGAGGAGCAGGAGATGATTGAAACTATAAAATCGCTCTGGACCGGCGAGGAGAAATTTCTCATCAGTCTAAATCCGAACGGGTGCCCTTACAAACAAGAGTTTACGGATGTCCGGGATATTGCCCAAGGATTGGTTTTGGGAATCGAAAGGGAAGAGGCGATTGGAGAGGAATTCACGCTTGGGGGCGCGGCGTTGTTTCGATGGGAACGGGATGTTCCTTATCTTGCCGAGCGATATAATCTGGATTATGTCGAAGCGAAAGTGCCCTCATCAAATCATTTCGAGTTCAATCTGCACAAGATCAAAAGTCTCCTGGGATATGAACCACAACATGACCTCCGCAGCGTTCTTGATACCGCAGAAGCGATGCGACGCGGTGAAAGTACCGATGTGATTCCAACGGGCATCCGATTTGAAGGAAAGGTGTAAGTGGAGTTTACATTCACTCATCCCAAAATGCCTAAAAATAGTCGCAAATCCAATGTGTCGGTTCATCTTTTGGGAATAGTTTCGTCCCGCTGGGGCTAAGGAATTTACTCCCTATGGTTGCATCGGGAATTGGAATTCCCTCCCACAGGAGAACTATTTACACAAAAAAAAAGCTGCTAAATGCCTCGTCGTGAAGCATTTAGCAGCTATGTCGTTGAGGTTAGTTTACTTTAGAATCAGCATCTTACGGGTGGCAGAGAAGTCACCGGCACTGAGGCTATAGAAGTAAATGCCACTAGCAACCTGTTCCCCGAATCGGTTTCTGCCATCCCAGTAGATAGCTTTGGCTCTCGACTCATAAACCGCTGCGGTTTGATGGCCGAGGTCAAGGGTTCTCACCACCCGCCCGGTAGAATCGTAGAGGGTCAACGTAACATCAGCATCTTCTGCCAGACGATACGGAATCCACGTTTCTGGGTTGAACGGATTTGGATAGTTCCGAAGCAGTTCGGTCTCTGCCGGAATCTCATAAGCGATGAGGTCTTCCATCTCAAGGATACCGCGCTTCACATCATCTGTTGTAACGATGTGGCGCACCGGCTTGACCCCAATCAACGGATCTGGTGAATCAACGGAAATCTCAATGACATCGCCGACCCGTGCGGCATGAGCGTCATTAAGGTCAACAAAGGTCATGTTGTATCCGATCGCTGCCATTTCATCGGAGGTGATCCGACTGAGTGAAGTTTTTGTTGATAGGTTCTTCACCTTGACGCGGAAGCCTTCCTTTGCGAGTCCGGTAACTTCGTCAACAACAGCCCCGCGGACATCAAGGACCGGGGTTTGACCGTCAACCTTGTATCCAGCGAGCGCAATAGGTGCAGCCCCCGCCATCGTGTTGTTAGTCCACCCGTCCCCGGTGAGCGTTGCAGAAGCATCAGCAGTTGCCGTTATGAGATATGCTGCGTCCCCCATGACGGGCCCGTCACCGGGATCCCCGGCTTGGCTGATGGCTTGGAAATTGCCATCGATTGAAACAATGATGTTTGCGACACTCCCACCGAACAGCGTTATGATGTCGCTGACATTGGTCACGCTCGCATCGTTGAGAGGCAGCCCAACGAGGTTCTGTCCCGCTTGGAGATTGATGGTGCCATCGTCCCACGCATCGCCGGTGAAGGTGAGCGTTGTGTCAGCGGTCATCGAAAGGACGATACCCAGGTCAGCGGTTATCGGCACGGCATCGCTGCGACTATTCCACGAATTGCCATCATAGATGGTGGCGAGCGTGGCAGCATCGCCAAGCATCTCGCGGAGATCGCCCACAGTGTCGAGGCCTTCAACCTTGAGTGGCACGTGGAACAAGCTAACCCCTGACGGTATCATCGAAGTATATTCAAGGCTATTTTGTAACATAACCATCGCAGAGGCCATGCCACTGTTACCGGCGGCATCCATCGCTGTCACTGTGATGGTTTGCATGCCGTTCATCGCTTCATTATCTGCACTGATGGTTACTTCAGCACTGTAAGCACCATCTGAAGCGTCATCTGCCATGGTCAGTGCGACCGTCGTTTGCGTCGAATCCAGCATCGAGACATCCGCCATCACCGAAGCAATCGCTCCAGCATCTGTAACCGTAGCCGTGATCGTCACCATCTCCTCGTTTGAAACGGTGTCAGGAGATGCGGCAACCGTTACCGCCGGTGCCATCGTGTCAACGGTCAACATCCCCGCAGACAAGCTCGAACCTGTTTCCGTGAGCGTCACCGTGACCTCATGGACTCCATCGTGTAGGTCCGCAACGGCTGTATAGCTGCCGGTATAGGTCCCTTCAGGTGACTCGGTCATTGATGCCCCAGTCACAATCGCACCGATCGAGAACGTTAGCATCTGATTCGCGGTGCCGGTGGCGGTGACCGTTACAGTGTCCCCCGCCTTTGCCATGGTTGTATCAATCGAAGCGGTTAGAAGGGTTATCATATCGCTCGTGACCGTCACCTCATGCGTTGCCGGTGTCAGGTTCGGCGCGGTCGCGGTGACCGTCGCTGCCCCAACCGTCGAATCATGGTAGTAAACCATCGCTGCAACATCACCGGTAGGGATAGTCACAGTAATGGCTTCGGTCCCCGTCGCCTCAGCGGTCTCAGAGAAAATGCCGGCTGAGCTTGAGGTGAGGGTAACATCGACATCGGTCCCCATCGCGGTCTCATTGCCATCAGCATCTCGCAGCCCAACCGTGATAGCTAGCGGCATCGCCCCGGCATCAGCGGAAACGGCACCGGCACTGCTCAACGAAAGCTGGCTCGGGGTGGAGTCTTGGACTCTGACCTGAACGTCGGAGGCAACCAGCTTGCCATCAAACAGGATCTTGAACGGCGTAACTTCACGATTCGCAGGCGCATCGGCATTCTCGTAGGTGAAAATAATTTTATCACCCGCTTCTACCTCAAGCCCACCCAACTTCACGCGGGCAACCATATCCCGGCCGACAGGGTCCAATTTCTCCACACTCACCGTCGTCGCGGCACCCCTGTGCCTGTGCACCACGGTGTAGGTTCCCTTGTCCTCCTCTGAAGTGGCAGCATTGTTGGGTGCCGTCCACGGAGCAGGAACTTGAACTCGGAACTCACGGGGCGCATCGATGATGCCGACAGCGGTGTAGGTAAACGTCAGGTCCACCCCTGTTGCACCCGCTTGGACAATCCGCGGGCTGACGGTCCCTGAACCGGAGCCCGGTCTCGCCTCTGCAACATCAACGGTGAGCATTGTCGCCTCACCGGAGACATCAGCATACGAATCGGCTGCGTCACCACCGTGAACCGCAACGGCAAAGGTAACACCCGTCGCCGCAGTTGGCTGCACATCACCTGTATAGACAAACGTCACGGTTCCGTTGGCACTCAAATTCACACCCTCAACGATGATCATTTGACCGTCAAAGGTGGACGAAAACGGGGGTGTTACCGTCACCGTCTCCGCACTCGGCGCAGACCAACCAGCGGGGATGGTCAACCGAACCTTGCCTCCAATCATTTGACCCGCCGCAGTGTAGGTGACGGTCAACTCGCGGTCAGTATCCCCGGTATGGAGTGCCGCATCGCCATCGGTTACGGCAAGGACTGCTTTGCCTTTCCCACTCGCTTGCGGGTTGACCGTTATCGTCGGTTGCGTGCGAATCGGTGCAAAGTTGCCCCCTTCATGCCCCCGAATCGCAATCCGAAACGCATCGGTGCCCGTCGTAGCAGAGGCTACCGCACGCCCGGTGCCGGCAGCACCGTAGGTGATCCTAATACTATTGGTTTTGTCAAGCGAAAAGATAGGCACCGTCACCGAGAACTTATCATCGTCCGCGGCGGAACCCAACCCAACGCCTTCCACTTCGGTATACCCCGGCTCACCCACCTCTTCAACTTGGGGTTTACTCCAGCTCGATGGCACGGTAATTTTCAACGCCCCATCTTCAATGGTCTGGCTTGGGGTGTAGGTAAATACCAATATCACATCGTCCGCAGCCGCACGGACCGTTTCCGTATCAACCGTCGCCGTTCCGGTGCCGTCCAATGCACCGGTCACTTTGATTTGTAAGATACCGGGCCTATCTTTATAAATCTTCCCCGTCTTGTCAGGGTTTCTTATCTTCTCCCGGTCCTTGTGCTCCAATTCACTAGTAATGAGGGCGAAAACACCGTCCCCATCCCCATCAGATTTAATCGTGAAGTCGGCGGTCCCAACAACATCCTGAACCTCCGCACCGACATCGGCACCGGTCCCACCGCCATAGATAAATCGGAAACTCCCACCTTTGGCGAGCTTATCGATTGTCGCGATCACAAGGTTGCTACCGATTTCCAATGAGGAGACCCCCGAACCGCGCGTCGTTATGTAATTCCGCTTTTGAGGGTCATTCTGCATCGAACCCCAACCCGATGGAAGCTCGAGACTTACCGCGCCCCCGTCCATCGTGCCTGCCGCAGTGAACGTCACCTCTAACGCCCGATTACTACTACCCGCCTCGATTGAGGCCGGCGATAGCACCGCAGCAGCCTTACCGTCGACGATATTGTTCAGCGTAACCGTGACCGTCCCGGCCGTCCGGGTGCTCCCACCCGAGGCGGTTCTAAAACTACCGGTCACTTCGACATCAGCGGCGACATGATGTAACACCGCCGCCTTCCCGTCGTCATCCGTCCGACCATACCTAATCGTGACGGAATCACCGACATTTAGCTGCCCAATCGCAACGCTAACCGTCCGACCGGAGACCGTGATCTCATCGTCACCAATAGCCGTTTTCCCACCGCTTGTTTTAGCATTGCCAAGGACTTGTACCCGGCCCGCCACCCCTTTCGTCTTCGTCGGCGCACTGCCCAACGCGGACGGGATGGTCAACCGAACCAAGCCACCCCGTATCGGGGTCGACTCCGCTGTAAACTTGAAATTGATGGTCGCCTCACTGCCGGCGGAGAACGTGTCGGCCCCATCGATTGCAAATGTTATCGCATCCGCTGAGGTCTGCACAACCGAGAGGATCGGGATCTCATTCACTTCTGTGGTGGTCGGATCGTCCTGAATTGCATCTGTCTGACCTCCAACCGTCACAGCCCAGGGATACTCGCCCGCATCGGCTACGATGTTGACCCGGCGGATTCTCGCCGTTACCGTTTTCCCTTTCTTAACGCTGATACTTGTCCAAGTCAGCGTCCCCGTATCTTCCGAGGTCGCTACCGTTAAACTATCAGACTCCGAACCGGTGACATACCCGTAGGCAGCAGAGTTATCATCCTGGAGTATCTGATCGGCACTGGCATCTATGACAATCCCGGTCGGAGTAATCACGATCGTTGTGTCCGTCAGGTCGGTATACGCGGTATACGTCAGGGTGATATCGCGACGCTGCGAACCCGCCTCCACCGAAACCGGCGACAGATCCACCTTACCAGAACCGCCGACAGCAATCCACTTCCCACCACTCACCTTCGCATCGGCGGTCTCAGATTTGATAAGCGTCGGCTCAACATCAGCGGCGACACCGCGCTTGACAATGGTCTCCGCGGTGATACCCGCATCAGTGCTACTCCCAATCGCAGCATCGCGAGTATAGGAGACGATAATTTGCTGACCCGTATCAAGCGTGGTAATCGGGATAGTTAGCTTCGCAGGATTGCTGGCATCACCCGCCGTAACCATCTCGGCACCAATGGCTCCCCCGCCCCGTGTCCACACCTTGAAATCACCAGCCACAGGGGTGTCCTTTGGCCCTAAATGGGCCATTCCGACTCCTGCGGGTAGAAAGGATAACGCTAGCTCACTGTTGTGCATCGGCCCAGGGGCGGTAAAGGTGAGTGTGAATCGGGTCTTTTCCTCGCCCGGGAATACCCGACCCGGTGTGATTTTAAGCTCTCTTGTGAGGGGGTCACGGGTATTAGCATTAGAGGTGTCAGCAACCGGCGGACCATCTCCTATGATATTGCCAACCCTAACTACCGGTGAAACCAGTAACAGACGCAGAACATTGTCCCTGGTGCTGGCACTGCATCGGAATTCATAGCCAGCATACCTGATATCATCGGCCGCATCGGTGTTACCCCGAGTGTCCATGCCAAGCAGACTCCTAGGGATAGCGGCAGTCACATCACCAAATCGGATGATGAGGGCTTTCTCAACACTCCTCTGGGCATTCCAACTCGAACCGAGGGTGACGGTTATCCGCTTGTCCGCTTCAAATTCTACATTTGTCACGCTGTTATTATCTGCGAGGTTAGCACCGGGGCCGACATTGCCATCTTTATCCGTTTCGTATATCGGCGTATCACTATCACTCTCCTTGATTGATAGGAACTTGTTAGAAACCTTCCAACCCGGTGGTATCGCAATCCGAAACCGACCGCCAACCATGTTTTCAGTCGTTGGCCTGGGCTTGTAGGTAAACTCCAGAACATTGCGAACACTGCCCGCAGCAAGAGGGGGAAGCGGGGTCTTAGGATCCGCCTTGACAATCACCGAGGGCATCGGGTCGGGCAAGTTGGCGTTAGCACGGTGAGCCCAGCCTATGTTTACTTGGCCTGCGTTGACGAATAAATGCCAGTTTTCGTTGTCCCCTACGTCTTGCCTTCTTCTTGTAATACTTTGATCAGCGCTTTCCTCATTTCCTGTCCGCTCTGCAAGCGGAACGAATACAAAATCACCTCGAATTTCCTCTCCTTGAAGGTTTCCATATACAGGTGCCTGGTTCATCGGGTTAAATACGGTTAGCCAGAGCGTTCTGTAGTTCGATTCCGTTATTATCGGAGGCGCGACCGTGACGACGGTCGGGGTAGAGACGATGGTCGTATCGGCCGCGAGCGTCGATACGTCTATGTGCGACGTGTCCAGCGCCCTCCAAGTGCCCCCTGCGTTGACCTGATACCTGAATACAAAGGTCGTGTCCTTGACAAGGGGACGGATATGTATCAAACAGCTCACTAAGTAGTGAGCTCTCACTATAGCTTCGTTATCGGTAGGATCTGTATCCATAGCGGAAATTTGTTGTTTGATTCTTACCAACTTCTCTCCCTCGTCCACGAATATACCTGTGGAATCGTCCACATCGGGGTCATCGTAAAGCGGGTGACCGGGGAGTGTAGTGTAGAGACCGGGAGAGAATTCAGTATTAACCATAGATATGCTTCCTGAGTAGAAAGCACGCACCCGAGTCCCCACCCGGGCCTTCCCTTCGGAATTCCGAAGGAACTCGACACCGTCTGGGAGCCAAAACTGAAACCCCCGCTTATCGTCGTCATTGTGCGTTGTATACGCAATGGTCAGCAGGTAATCACGGCCGCCCCGAATATCCCCCTCGGGAATAATCCATCGATTGGTTGGATCACTAAGGGCGAAACCTATTAGGTCAGAGAATATCCTGCCTTGCGGCGCGGCCTCGTCAATGAACAACCCCGCAACCAACATCAAACTGATAACCAAAAATACGCATCTTTTATGTCGTTGGGTTAATGGGCTTTGAGTGGCTTTGAGTGGCTTTGAGTGGCTTTGAGTAGTTCAATCATCGTTCTCCTAAAATAAAAACCCTTTCGGGTAAAATGCTAGAATGGAGACAGGGGGGCACCTGCATAGAACGGCCAACTGACCAAAGCCAACCCCACACAAGTAGTTCCCACAATTTTCCCTGTCAAAACTAAGAAACAATTACATATATAATACGACAGCTTAAAAAATCTGTCAAGCTGTTTCGATCGATTCTGTTCCGTAGGAGGGATTTCCCAATCCCGACCACCTACTAATCCCAAGCCCGACCTCCCACCTATTCCTTGCGTTGTAAACTGCTATGCAGTTGTTCGATCCGCTTGTGCAACTGCTCTTGCATTTTTGCGAGGTGTAACACATAGAGACCGAAAATGAGCCAGATAATAAAATAAGCAGAAACGAGGAATTTCAGCCGTCTTTTCTGCCGAGCCTCCAATATTTCCAACGCTTTTTGGGTTACAATCTGTTCAACTGCCGTTTCGTCTACTTGTGCATCCGTTTCAGCAATAGCGTCGCTGACAGCCGTGGAGACCTCGTCTTGTGTGATGGCGACCGGAATTTGGCTCAGCATAAATAATCCGAAAAAGATCCCAAAAATGATGAGAACCGTTATCCATAAACCTTTATACATCGAATTGCTCCAGAGACAGGACGTTTGTGTGTCAAGATTCGTTCATCTGTCGGTATTGAATCGTTCCTAACTCTAATTTCATCTGCTCGGCGCGATACCGGAACATCAGCAAAAATAGGTAGAGGAGAGTCAGCGCAAGCCATGAAATCAACCACGCAGTTTGCATGGTTGCGGGGAGATTCATCTTGGTGGCGGTGCCCGGATGCAAGCCCCCCTGCCATAGCTCAACCGAAAAGTAAACGATAGGCACATTCAGGAAGCCGATGATGCCCAAGACTGCGGAGTAAATCCGTTTTTTTTCTTCCGCGAGGGCAGACCGCAAAATAAGGTAACCGATGTATGTCAACCAAAGAATCAACGCGCTGGTCAACCTCGGTTCCCAATTCCACCAAGTATTCCAAGCAAATCTCGCCCAAATGGGACCGGTGGTAAACACGACCACCCCGAAAACAATCCCGATTTCCGTTGAAACCAGTGCAATCGTATCGTATGTGTCGCCCCGCTTGATTAGGTAGAGAATACTGAAAATGCAGGTTACGCCGAAAGCAAGGAATACAGTGATCGCCGCAGAAATATGGAAGTAGAAAATCTTCTGGACTTCTAACATGGTCATCTCAATTTCGGCGAAGCTGAAAATGAAGTAGATGGCAACAAATAGAAAAATTGTTGAAAGCAGCCCAATCAGTTGAGTGCGTGTCATTTTTTCTCTTTTATAAATTAGGTCTATAGGGAGAGACTCATCCTTCAACAACAAACTCAAAGAGGAGAGATGAGCTTGCTAGGAATATGAGCCCGTAGACAATCAAAATTGAAATCCAGAAGTTTCCTTCAAGCCCACCGGTTGTCAGCAGAGAAACCGTGCATTTTGCTCCGGCCATAATCACCGGAAAGGTCAGCGGCAGTAAAATCACGGAAAGTAGACTCTCCGTTCCGTCCGTATTGGTAGAGATGCCCGATACGATGACCCCCACCGCACAGAAACCGAGTGTTCCAATCGCAAGCACCCCGATGAGTTTAAGTAAGAGCCAAGGGAGTTCCTTTTGCAGCGCAACAGGTAAAATAGTGAGCACATCTAGAAATTGAAGGGCGATCGGGGTGACAATGACTTCCAGCAATATGAGAAACACGAAGATACTGACAACCTTTGAGAGGTAAAAGTAACTCGCATCTACCCCGGTCAACCTCAGTCCGTGCAGTGCGCCGTTTGCGCGTTCAATATCGAAAGACCTATTCAGGGTGATGATGCCCGCAAACAAAAATGTCCCCCATAACACGCTGGCAGCCAATTTTCCCCGTTCCTCCAACTTTTCGGGAAAAATCGGTCCAAATGCGAAGCAGAAAATTAGCACGACTACCACGCTGAACACGATGATTAAAGCCAGCATCTCCTTTGTGCGGAATTGGAGTGCGAGGTCCTTGTGAATCAGCCAACCGATTTGACGAAATACTCCCATTAATTAAAATGGACTCCCCTCTTAAACGGAATCGGAATTTACCTCTTCGGAATTTACCTCTGTTGACATCTGTTCAATCTATCCTCATACTCACGAGCCAACGCTTCCAATCCAATATCTTCCTTCTCTGCGCCTCTCTCAATTTGACCATCCAACAGAAAGTGGAAGCGGGAACCGATGTGATAACCCAATTCCGTGTCGTGCGTTGTGAGGACAATCCCTTTGCCACGGGCGCGTTCCCGATCAATTCGCTTTAACACAAATTGTTTCGCAGCAAGGTCAAGCCCTGAAAACGGTTCGTCAAAAAGGAGTAGCATCGGATCGTGGATCAGTGCCTTGGCAATCATGAATCGCTGGATCATGCCACGTGAGAAGAGCTTGACAGGCTCGTGTGCATAAGGGATTAGTTGGACCTCGTCGAGAAGATCTGCGATGCGCTGTTCTAACCCATCAAGTCCGTAGAGTCGTCCGAAAAATTTCAGGTTCTCATAAGGGCTCAAGTCGAGATAAGCGAGCGGTTCGTGCCCGACCAACCCCAATGATGGTCGGGCCCGTAACGCTTCTGCAAGGGCATCGATCCCTCCAATTTGAAGCGTCCCGGAGGTCGGCTTAATCAATGTTGAAAGAATCTGAATGAGCGTTGTTTTACCTGCTCCGTTCGGCCCAAAAATTGTAACAACTTCACCGGACCGGAGATTGAGGTCGAGCCCGTTCAACACGATTCGATTGCCAAAGCGTTTCGTGATTTGGGAGGCTTGGAGGAGCATCATTAGTAGAAAACTGCGGCTTCAATCCTCAAAGCAAGGCTTTCGAGGGCCGCGATAGATAGAGATTCAGCTTCCAGATTGAGGATTTCTTCAGGATTCACGTTTTATTTTCCTTCCCTATTGAGGCGTGCCAAGACAGCAGCAAGCCGATCTGCCTGCTCTTTCCGTAACCGTTTATAAACCCGATCGGAGATTTCGCGCTTTTCGGACAACGTCTCCAGACGGGTAATCATCTCAAGCCGCGCAACCCGTGTCCGCTCAAGGTCGGCGGCATCCAGCTTACCGAGCCAACTTGCATCGGGTGCCCCTTGAGGCTGCTGGGATTCGTCAGACCGCTTCGGCATTGGGGGGCGGATTTTGAAAATTGCCACAACCAAGAAACCCCCTGCAAGTGCCGCGGAGAGCGCGATCAACGCAATCAGCTTTGGGTCAGATGGTTGTCTCGCGGTTTCACCCATGCCACTTTGAGACGGAGGAGCAGTAGATGTAACTTTGAAGCGTAGATCTACCGTTTGCCTCGTTGATAGCGGCTTCGCCGGATTCGTCGCATAAATGGTATACACCTGTCCGTGGATTTGCTCCCGACGACCCGCTCCCAGAACTCTCGATTGTGGCACCAAGGGCATTCCGTCTGAAATGAATACATAGAATTGGGCGGTATCAAACGTCAGTTTTCGGGAGAGCACTAAATCCGAATCAACAATGTGAATCAAGTAGGAATATCCGATTTGATGTGCTCCCGGGGGTAATGATTGGTTGGCAATTAACAGGTTTGCGGTTACCCTATGCTCCTGTTTGACGGTCTGATTCAGCTGAAGATTTTCGTAACTATTTGGTAAGTTGAAATGTATACCTGCCGGTTGATTATCTATTGATGCTTGAAACGCCAGTTCACTAGTATTTTCGACTTGAATGAGCTCCAGCACGGAAACCGCTCCATCAGGGGCATGATCCGCTGGAGGGGGGCCAATGATAAGCGTATGCTGCCGAATTTTCACCTGCGACGGATCATCCGTAAACGCCCTAATCTCAATATTGGCTTTGATATTAGGCAACCATTCCGACAAAACGAGATCCCGTTCGATATATTCCTCGCCTTCATAATTGGTCGAAACAGCATAATGCACATTGAAAGCTGTTGAGAGCCTGTCGAAGCTATAAAATCCGTTATCGTCTGTCACCGTTTCACGCTGCTGGACATCCTCGCTTTCCCGGTGAATCTGTAAAACCACTAACTGTTGAGAAAGTGGCAGATTTTCCCTCTTATCTATGACCTGCCCCTCGATTTTGCCGATGTCGCTTTGTCCAACGGCAGAGGAGAGACAGATTGAAGCCATCAATATAAAAAATAAAACATGAAAATTGTTGTGCATATTTTATTTTAGCCCCGCGACTGTTTTTCTTGTTTATATCTTTCGATTTCTGCTTCCACAGATGCCATGCCGGATGTTTCAATCTGCGTCAAGACCGCTGCTGTTTCTTGCAACAGTTGCCCTCGTAGAGCTTGATAATCTGCTCGGGACAGCTTGCCCGTTTCGTAATCTTCCTCAAGGTCTACGAGTGCCGAATAGCTACGTTCACGCTCAAGATACAACGATCGCATTCGAGCTTCAACGGCATCCATTGCTGGAGATGGGCGTGCCTTTGACCACAGGGGCAAACCCAGATAGACCAAAAGGGGAACCCCAAGTAAAAGAATCCATAGAAATACAAAAAACATAAGCCAAATTCCTAACTGTTAATCAACCCTAAATGCCTACCTTCGCTGCTCCGATCTGGATCGGAGTTCTTCCTCAATTTGCTCGTATTGATCTGCCGATGTTGACCGCTGTGGCTCTGTCGATACAGGCACCTTCGCCACCGCTGCGTTGCGCTTTGATCTAAGCACCAGAAAGACAACAACGCCGATCAGCACGATGATAACGGCAGGCACGGCATAAGCGACGATATTAAATCCTTTGGCGGGCATGAGTGCTGAATACTGCGGCCCGTGCCTTGCAAGATAGTCAGCTCGAATCTGTTGAACCGTTCCCCCGGCGACGAGGCGATGGTAAAAGTCCTTTTCAATCTGTTGGGCGGTGCCACAGACGCAATTTCTAATCGTCTCTCGGACGCAGCCGCAGTAACAATATACACTGGTCGTCAGTTGCTCTAAGTTTGATTCAAGCGATGGATCGGTTGTGAGCTCCTGCTCTTGGGCATCCGCCATTAAAATTAAGAGACTGAAGAACATTAAGATAAAGAGAACAGTGCGGCAGCTTTTCATTTCACATATCCCCTTTGACCTGTTTCTCAAGGATTGCGACCAGTCCACCAATCATCATGATGCCAACACCGATCCAGACAACATTGACAAGGGGATTATGGTAAACTTGAACAGAAACGATTCCGCCCGATTGCACATGGGCAGGCACGTTTTCAGGGAGGGGCCCTAATGCAACATAGAGGTCGTTTAACCCGAAATGGCGTATGGATGACTCGATAGTATTATCTTCGCCCTGCCCGGCTTTGTGATAAAATCCACGCGCCGGACGCATCGTCCCCACTGGCCTTCCACCTTTTTCAACCGCGAAAACAACGCCACCGAGCGAAAAATTCGGGTGTTCCTCCTGAAACGCATCCTGCATTGTGAGCTTGTAGTTGCTGATCTCCATTGATTCATCAAGCTGTAACCCCTTCGATTCCAAGAGAAAATAACCTTTAGACCCCAAAATCCCAATGTATAAAATCACGATACCGATATGGACGATGTAGCCGCCGTATCGACGTTTGTTGCGTTGAATGAGTTGTATGAGTCCATCAAAGCGTGAGGTGCCACCCCGTTTGGATCGCAATTTTGATCCGCGATAAAATTCGTCAAAGATGGCTGCGAGGGCAAAAACGCCAGCGAAGACACAAAGTGTGGAATAAATTGGGGCTGCGTGTCCTTTCAAAGCAAGGTATACCCACGTAAGTATGCCGCTGCCTACCCCGAAAACAATCGGTTTGGCGAACATCCGTTTGAAATTGCTCGGTGTCAACTTTTTCCATGAAATAATTGGGCCGACACCTGTGAGTAACAGGAGAAGTAGCCCGGGGATAATGACGACCTGATTGAAAAATTCCTCCGGGACCGCGGCTTTTTCGCCGGTGACCTGTTCCGTGATAATTGGCCACAGCGTTCCCCAAAGGATAATCAGGGTCAACCCCACAAGCATCCAGTTGTTTAGGAGGAACGCGCTTTCGCGGGAAAGGAGAGATTCAAGGCGATTCGGGCTTTTAAGGTCGTTCCAGCGATAAGCTAGCAGCCCAATGACACCGAGTGTAGAAAGGAAAATGAACCCTAGGAAATACCCCCCGATGTCGGATTGTGCAAATGCGTGCACGGAGGTGATTATACCGCTACGGGTGATGAAAGTGCCCAACAACGTAAACTCAAACGCAAGCGTAATCAAGATGATATTCCAGAGCTTGAGCATGTTCCGCTTCTCTTGGATCATCACCGAATGGAGGTAGGCGGTGCCGAGCAGCCACGGCATAAAAGAGGCGTTTTCGACGGGATCCCATGCCCAATAGCCTCCCCATCCGAGCTCACGATAGGCCCAATTCCCACCGAGCGTGATACCAAGCGTCAACACCATCCAAGATGCCATCATCCATCGCCGCGATCTGCCAATCCACTCACTGCCTATCTTTCCGGCAGCAAGAGCACCGACAGCAAAGGCAAACGGCACGGTCAGACTGACGAAGCCGATATAAAGTGATGGCGGATGAAAAGCCATGCTCGGTGTTTGCAGCAGCGGATTCATTCCGGCACCGTCCCGGGCAACCATGCCATCGGGAAAACGCTCCAACGGATTATAAACACCTTCGACTAAACCCGTCACGAGAATGATAAAAAAGAGCTGGACTATTGAGATGGGGATGAGGGCATAATCTGCGAAGTGATCTGCCGCACGTCGGTTTGTCCATACGACCAAGGCACCAAAGAGTGTCACAAGCCAAAGCCAAAACAGGAGCGAGCCGGACATCCGTCCCCACAACGCAGTGACCTTATACAACAGGGGCTGATCATAGCTAGAGACTTCGGCGACATATCTCATTGAGAAGTCGTTTGTGACAAAACTGTAGACCAACGCCCCGGTTGCAAGCGTTATTAAAGCGAAGGTCCCAACGACCCCATTTCGGCCGCTGATGACTGCGTTGTAGTTGTTATGACGCAATCCCATCCAGAGCATTGTCAGGGCCCACAGACAGGAAAAAACTGAAAGCCATATTGCTGCCTCCCCCAATTCTGCCATAACGTGTCTCCCCCTTTCTGAGGATCAATAATCGCTTCTGTTTGTGCCGCCGGTCTGTGCCGTCATTCCTTCAGCTGCTTCATATTTTGACGCACACTTCGTTTGGAGTTTGGAGGCAACGATGCGGTTTTCGGCCGCGTTATACTTCCCCTGAACAAAGACATTCCCGCCATCTTTGAAATTGTCGGGTCTGAGTCTATTTGCATAGATTACGTTGACGCTCGCTTTTCCATCTCGATCTCGGACCGCAAAGGTGAGCTGAAACTGTGTTGGATCCCATTGAGTGCTTCCCTCCGCAATTAACCCGTCCACTTGGATGCTCTTATTGTGAACCTCTTGGGCGTGTGCAATGAGCGCATCCGGCGTGAAGTGCCGCATACTTGTGTCCTTTACCCCGACAACAACGAGGCTCGTCATCGCAGCCGCTAAGATAAGGCTCGCAATGATAATCTTGGTCCTTTTTCGATTCATACTCGTTTTTCCTTTCGTGTATAGAACTTGACAATCTCTTCTGCGAGTGCTTCCACAGAGGCTTTCTTCGCAACGATGTCTACCGTCAGTCTATGCGCTTTCACAGTTGCGGCGGTTGATGGTCCAATGACCGCAATGTGGACCCGGTCGAGCAGGGCAGCGGGCGGGCATAAATCGAACATCTCCAGAAAGTTGGTAACAGTTGACGAACTTGTAAATGTCACCATGTCGATTTGTCCGTTGTGTAGGGCCCCTTCGAGTGCCTCACGGTCCGCTGCACTGGCTTTGACGGTCTCATAGATTGGGATCGCGTTAACAATCGCGCCTCTATCTCGTAAGCCGTTAGGTAAATCATCAGCGGCGATCGAAGCACGCGGCAGCAGAATCTTTTGGCCCGCCACCCTTTCTAATTCAGCCGCAACGACAGCACCGCGAGATTGCAATGGGACGTAATCCGCGCGAATCCCAATCTGATCTAATGCCGCTACAGTTTTTGGGCCAACTGCACAGATACGAGCGGTGCCGAGGGATCGGGCATCTTTGCCATTTTCCCGCAGGTGACGATAGAAATACTCCACCGCATTGACGCTAGTAAAAATGACCCAGTTATATGTCGCAAGTTGATCGATTGCCCTGCCCAACCTAACGTTGTTGGGAATTGGCCTGGTTTCAATCGTCGGGAATTGGATGACTTCGGCACCATAAGCTTCGAGACATTCCGCGAAGTCGCTGGCTTGCGCCCGGGCACGCGTGACAATAATCCGGCGACCAAAGAGCGGGTTTCGATCAAACCAGCGCAACTGTTCGCGCAAAGTGTTGACTTCACCGACAACGATTGCCGCCGGATTGCGAAAATTAGCAACCTCTACCTTTTGAACAATATCTGCGAGAGTGCCCTCAAGCGTTTTTTGTCGCGGTGTCGTCCCCCAATGAACGAGAGAAATCGGTGTATCAGGTGAACGTCCATGTTGAATCAGACGCGCCGCTATCTCACGTAAATGACCCACCCCCATGAGAACCACCAGCGTGTCCACACCTGTAGCGAGCTGCTCCCAACGGATTGTCGAATCCGCTTTCAACGCCGCTGAATGCCCTGTGACAAACGCAACGGAGGACGAGTAATTCCGATGCGTCAAAGGAATACCTGCATACGCCGGGGCAGCGATTGCTGAAGTAATACCGGGCACAATTTCAAAATCAATATCGGCACCCACAAGTGTCAGTGCCTCTTCTCCGCCTCTCCCAAATATAAACGGATCGCCGCCTTTGAGTCGGACAACCGTCTTGCCCGCTCTCGCGTGCCGAATCATCAGATTATCGATTTCGGCTTGGCGTTGCTCCTGCTCACCTGTCATTTTTCCACCATAGATTTTTTCGGTATGGGGAGGACAGTGCTCAAGCAATTTGACATTGATGAGCAGGTCATAGATTACAACATCTGCACGTTGAAGGCACTCAATCCCTTTGAGCGTAATCAGTTTCTGATCGCCTGGGCCTGCCCCAACAAGGTAGACTTTACCATTTATGGCATCCATGATTCACGGTTTAGGTAATGTGTCAAACATAAGATCTGTTTACGTTTCACTTTGAAGTTTGTGCGCGCCCCTCTGAATCAGCTGTGTCGCAAGGTTGATCCCCAACTCTTGGGCACCCCCCGAATCGCCCGATAGCCGCTCAAGGATGCGATGCTTTCCGTCGGGGCTGCAAACAGTAGCAATCAGCTGAAGCCTATTCGCCTTCAACCGTGCGTTGACACCAATGGGAACTTGACACCCACCACCCAATTCACCCAACACACCCCTCTCCGCAAGCACCTCAATTTCACTATGGCTATCGTTGATCGCGTCCAACAACGTCCTCATTTCAAAATCAGCTTCGCGCACTTCAATCCCCAATGCCCCTTGCCCGGCAGCAGGGACCATCTGATCCACCTCAAAATACTCCGTAATAATTTCCGCACCAATCAACCGTTTAATTCCCGCGGCAGCAAGGATGATCCCATCAAGTTCCGTTTCATGCAGTTTACGAAGGCGCGTGTCGAGATTTCCGCGGACATCCACAACCTGCAAATTAGGGCGTAAGTGTAAAAGTTGAGCTCTTCGACGTGGGCTTGTCGTTCCAATTTTCGCCCCTTTCGGGAGCTGATCAAGGAGCATGCCAGACTGCGTGACTAGCACATCGCGAGGGTCAGCGCGCACAGGAAGAGCCGCGATACACAACCCATCGGGAAGTTCGGTCGGCAGGTCTTTCATGCTGTGCACGGCAAGGTCGATCGTTTCGTCCAAGAGTGCAATCTCAATCTCTTTCGTGAAGACCCCCTTGCCGAGCCCGACGAGAGAACGGTCTGTAATTCTGTCCCCTGTTGTTTTGATAACTTTGCGTTCAATCGATCGGTCAGGAAAGTGATGATTCAGACGTTTCCTCACATATTCCGCTTGCCAAAGGGCAAGTTGGCTGCCGCGTGTGCCGATGGTGATATTTTGTTTCATGCAGTATACCGCTTACCCTCTTAGATTCCTATCACGCGTATTTTCCAAATCAAACAACTCCTGCAGCGCGCGGACACACTTCACATGCTCGTCATTGCTATCATTGACCGCCCCGGTAAGATCGGGATTTAAGGCAACCCCACGCAAATGCTTCGTCGGTTGATGCAACAATTTTTTGATAATCGATTGCGTCATGGCTTCAACCATCTTCTGCTGTTTAGGGGTCAGCTGCGCTTTGTCAAGACAGATTCCTAACTCTTTTGAAGCGACCTGCTGAAACTGTTGATGGAGTGCCTTGATCGTTGGGTTGACTTCAAAGACTTGCAACTGTGACTGGAATTTTGCGACCTCTTCTGTGACAATTTGCTCTGCAATCTCCGCTTCCTGGTGTCGATCTTTGAGATTAGAGACGACCACCGCCTCAAGATCATCGATGTTATACAGGAAGGCATTGTCTACTTTGCTCGCTTCAGGGTCGATATCACGAGGCACCGCGATGTCGATCAGAAACATATAGCGATACTTCCGTTTTTTCATAATCTCTGCAAGCGAATGCCGGTGGATTAGGTAATGCGGGGCATCGGTTGAGCTAATCACGATGTCCGCTTCGACAAGGAAACTCAGGTCAGCGTCGTATGTCAAGGGAATCCCACTGAATTTTTTGGCGATGTCGACTGCCCGCTGATAGGTGCGGTTCGCCACGATGACTTGGGAAACATTGTTCTTCACTAGGTGTTTCGCCGTTAATTCACTCATTTCGCCGGCACCGATAATGGCAACCGTTTTATCTTCTAGACTTTGAAAGATCCTCTTGGCAAGTTCAACCGCTGCGTAACTAATGGATACTGCACCGGCGGCGATATTGGTCTCAGTGCGGACTCGCTTTCCGACGCTTATCGCTTTGGTAAGCAGGCGGTTCAGAATATCACCAGTTGCTCCAGCAGCGAGTGATTGGGTATATGCCTCTTTCACTTGACCGAGAATCTGAGGCTCGCCGACAATCATAGAATCAAGGCTTGCAGTTACTTCAAAGATATGACGAATAACATCAAGATTTTGATGGCTATATGTAAACTTGCCCAGTTGTTGTGGCTCGATTTGATGATAAGTTGACAGAAAATCGGAAAGCGTGGCACAACCGTTTTTGCCGTGGGTCACCGCATAGACTTCGACACGGTTACAGGTTGAGAGAATCGTTGCCTCCTGAACATCGGGATGTTCCCTTAAAAGTTGGAAAGCTTCCGTAAGTTCGCTTTCAGAAAACGACAACCGTTCTCGAAAATCGAGCGGTGCAATATGATGACTGGTGCCGACAACGACAATTTGGTTCATCTGTTAAAATGCGTGTATGCTAGGTAAAAAAAGATTAACGCCTACATAGGTAAACAACACCGCAGCAAAACCGATGATTGCAGAATAGGCGGTTTTGCGCCCGCGCCAACCGAGAACTTGACGGATGCTGAGTTGTAGCACATAAATAAGCCATGTGGCGATTGTGAAAATAACCTTTGAATCAACCCATGTCCACTTGACTTCTTGGACATACCGCGTCCAAAGTATCCCAATAAGAATGCCCATCGTCATCAAAATTACGCCAACGAGGATACACTTATGACCGAGTTCGTCAGAGCCGCCAAGCGCGGGCAGCAGATTGTGGATGGGCATGTGCTGCTTCTGACGGATTTTCTTCTCTTCAATTAGGTACATCAGCCCAAACCCAAACGCGGCGACGAATGCGGCGTAAGCCAAAAAAATAACGGCAGAATGGGCGATGAGCCAGTAGTTTTGTAGATAAGTGGGAATCGCAGTATTTTCCTGAGTTTGTAGCGTGTAAGCGACTAAGGTGGCTATAAAAGCAGCGGGAACAACAAAAACCCCGATCGTGCGGAGGCGGGGCCGGTGCGCGATGCACAGATAAATCAAGATAATCGCCCACGCTAGGAAGGACGTTGAGTCATACCAATACGCCATTAGATGTCCCACATACCGCCAGCGCAGCAGGATAAACAACGAGTGCAGCGCAAACCCGCCTATCGTCAACCAGTAGGCGAATTTCGCAATCCTTCGATTTCCGGTGGTGAGGAAAAGAATGTGAAGGATGCACCCCACCAAATAGACCAACAAAAGCGCATAAAAAAATAGTGAATTCATCTTGATAGAAATAAGAGGTGCGTAAGTCCTAAAGTTTATTCGCGAATCCGTTGAAGGGCATATTGACGAGCAGCGTCGGCTTGCCCGCTACGAATCATATTGAAAGTACATCTGACCGCGCAGTTAGGGGCTTCAAAACCTAAGCAGCACTTTCGCGCTTCATTTCCCTGAACCTGATCGATGAGGTGATCAAAGTATCGCTGGCGACCTTTCTGAGTTGGGATAGCTTCCATCACCGTCGGTCGTAGCGAACCGAGAAAACTGATAAACTCCCCATAGCCGTTATTTTCAAACTGATGGGCAAGTTGGGTTTGCACAGACCTGATGTTACCTTCTTCGTTTACACCTTTAGCGGTTTTCTGAATGTGATTGGCGGAAATGCTAATAATCAGATCTCCGTCCCTCACCAGAAGCGGCGTGGTAAATGTGCCAAATTCTGGAGCGTTGATGAATTCAATTAGTTGACACTGACCGAGGGCGGTGAAGGCAAAATTTTCGGACTCAAAATCGTCAACTAACACAAGAAAGGTGCCTGACACAGGTTCCAGATTGTCAGGGTTCAAGGCAATCCGATCGACAGATGCACCGCAACGCATCAAGAGGTCCAATCTTTGCGCGAGGGGCTCCCGCATCTTCTCCGAATCGCTGATTACGACACAATGACGATTCTCCAACAAAAAATAGACCGGGTACGGAAGTCCGTGGCCTTTAAGAGCCGCGGTGAAATTTGCCTCAGACGGTTCATCGTAAAGAGATGCCGCGCTGAACTTTGCTTCAAGATATTCTCGGATACGTTTGGATAATCCTGGGCTTTTGCCACTTGTGGAGATACTGATTGTTAGGTCTTCGTGCGTAATCACGGATGCCGCTGCGAAGGTGCATTCAGGAATCACATCAACCACGTTGACAAGGTTGATCCCATATACTTCGTGTGCCTCCTTGAAAACCTGTGTGTTAATCTCCGGCAGATCGGTTGCCGCACAGACAAGGAACATCCCTTCCGTATCGCCGGACCGAAACTGACGTTTATGCCAGGTTATCTGATCGCTTCGTGCTAAGTCAGCGTTGGCCTGCGTCGCTTCGGGACTGATTAGCGTTACATCCCCACCGCTGCGAAGTAGAGAGAGCACCTTTCGTTCGGCGACAAGCCCTGCGCCCACAACGAGACATTTGCGGTTTTGGAGGTTCAGATACGCTGGATAGAACATTCCGTACCCTCTGTGTCCATGAAGAATAATACGTAATACGTATCCTTTTTTACCAATCTCTCAATACCCCGTAGTCCGCAAGCTGAGCAAGGGCATCTCTCGCAGGCGTTTCGGGGAGCACGTTCAAAGCAGATTTCGCGTGGTCGGCATATTCTTGAGCAACCCCACGGCAATGTGCCTGAATCTGATAGCGTTCAAGAAAGGATTCGATCCATTCTATTGCCCCAGCCTCGTCCATTTCTAAGCTAAAAACCCGTTCGAGCTCTGTCCTTTCTTCAGTTGTACAGACTTCGCGTGCGTAGATCATAGGAAATGTCAGTTTTCCATCATGCAAATCGTTGAACGGTTCCTTACCCAATTTTTCCCCAGCCGCCACGAGGTCAAGGAGATCATCGATAATCTGAAATGCTGCACCGACAGCTTTTCCATATTCTGTCAAGGCTTGGACGATTTGCGGGTCCTGCGTTCCAAGTATCGCTCCCATCGCACATGAAGCGGTGATAAGTTTCCCCGTTTTCAGTTCGATGATTTTTAGATAGTCGTCCTGCGAAATATTGAAATCCCCATTTTTATAGGCATGGATAACTTCTCCTTCACACATTGACTGTGTTGCGTCGGAGAGAAGTGCCATCGCGAGGTCATCGGCACGCCGAGCGACAAGCATCGAAAGCACGCGGGCATGGAGATAATCCCCAACGAGCACCGCCACTTTGTTGCCCCACTTAGAGTGCAACGTTGCACGCCCCCGCCGGATAGGAGCCTCATCAAGGACATCATCGTGAACCAGCGATGCGACATGGATCAGCTCGACAGTTGCTGCAAGCGTATGAGCATCCTCGCCTTGATAGCCACATGCTTTCGCGGAGAGCAACAACAGGATCGGGCGCAGCCGCTTCCCACCCCCCTCGACCACATGCCGGACAGCAAGATCAACGAAATCGTAATGACTCGTGGTTTTCTCACTGAGTTTTTTTTCGACAGCTTGCAGATCATCTGCAATAAGATGGCAAATTTCGTTAAGGCTTCGTGTTGACATCGGATGTGAAACGTTGTCCTCCTTCCTGTTTCTCCACTTATTCTCTCTTTCCTACATTAAAGCCCCGATAGCACTTCATCGGCTGCCTCGATTGTCTGGTCTATATCCGCCTCAGAGTGCGCTAGTGAAACAAAGCCGGTCTCAAACTGAGATGGGGCGACATAAACCCCCTTCTCAAGCAAGCCCCAGAAATAAGGCGCGTAGCGTTCGGTGTCCGCAGTCTGCACGCCCTCGTAATCAGTGACCGTTTCACCCGTGAAATAGAACATTAACATTGAACCAACTCGGCTGTGCCAAGCGTCGATTCTATGGCGTTTGGTCGCTGCGCCGAGGCCCTCTGCAAGGGCAGCAGCACGAACCTCAAGCCGATCATAGACGTTAGGTTCGGAAAGAGCTTTCAGCATTGCGATTCCAGCGGACACTGCAAGCGGATTGCCCGATAGCGTCCCTGCTTGGTAGACCCCGCCGAGTGGGGCGACGTTTTCCATAATCTCTTTTTTTCCGCCGTAAGCACCGACTGGCATTCCGCCACCGATAATCTTGCCAAGGCAGGTCATATCGGGCGTAACTCCATAGAGAGACTGTGCCCCGCCATACGCCACGCGAAACCCGGTAATTACCTCGTCGAAAATGAGAAGAATATCGTGTTCGGCGGTAATCTCGCGCAATTCTTGGAGGTAGCCATCACGCGGTGGAATTACTCCCATATTGCCCGCAATCGGTTCAAGAATCAGACACGCAATCTGCTCAGGATTGGCTTCAATCACACGCCGCACGGCATCCGCATCATTGAACGGCACAACCAGGGTGTGCCGCGTAAAATCTGTCGGAATGCCGATACACTCAGGAACGCTGAAGGTTGCGACCCCGGACCCCGCTTCGGCAAGGAGTGAATCAACATGCCCGTGATAGCAGCCCGCCATCTTGATAACCTTATCACGCCCAGTATATCCGCGTGCCACACGGATTGCACTCATCGTGGCTTCTGTACCGGAGTTGACCAATCGAACAATCTCGATCGACTGACAAGCGTTGACAATTAGTTCGGCAAGTTCAGTTTCTAACGCCGTTGCCGCCCCGAAGCTGGTGCCGTTCTCGGCTGCCCCTTGAATTGCCTCAAGGATGCTTGGATGTGCATGCCCTAAAATTAGTGGGCCCCATGATGCCAAGTAATCGATATATTCGTTGCCATCAATGTCATAGACCCTCGATCCCTTGCCACGCTGGATAAAGATCGGGCCACCGCCAACCTTATTAAAGTTTCTTACGGGACTGTTAACACCGCCGGGGATAAATTGCTGTGATTTTTGCCATGCTGCCACAGATTTGGCGTTATTCAAGGTGTTTTCTTCCTTTCGTTTATTCTGTAAGCCATTCCACAACCGATTTTGCAAAGTAGGTCAAGATTATATCTGCGCCTGCACGCTTAATGCTAGTGAGCACCTCAAGGGCAACCCGCTTTTCGTCGATCCAACCGTTTTGTCCAGCGGCTTTAATCATCGCGTACTCCCCGCTCACATTGTATGCGGCAACAGGCACCTGAAAACGCGCTTTTACCTGACTGAGTACATCAAGATAAGACAGCGCAGGTTTGACCATGAGGATATCGGCACCCTCCTCAATGTCCAGAGCAACCTCCCGCAACGCTTCCTCCACATTCGGTGGATCCATCTGATACGCGCGTCTATCGCCAAACTGCGGGGCGGATTCTGCCGCCTCTCGGAAGGGACCGTAAAACGCGGACGCATATTTTGCGGAATACGCCATGATGGGGGTTTGATCGTATCCGTTTTCGTCCAACGCCTTGCGGATAGCCCCAACTCTACCGTCCATCATGTCGGATGGGGCGATGACATCTGCGCCGGCGTGGGCGTGCGATAGGCTCTCTTTGATCAACAACTCCAACGTCGGGTCGTTCAGCACCTCCCCCTCATGGATGACACCACAATGCCCATGGTCTGTATATTCGCAGAGGCAAACATCGGTTATTACGAGCAACTCAGGGACTGCATCCTTAATGGCTCGCACGGCACGCTGGATAATGCCATCGTCAGCATAGGCTTCAGAGCCGATCGAATCTTTGGATTCTGGAATCCCGAATAAGAGCGCCCCCGGAATGCGAAGTGCCGCTAACTCCTTCGCTGCCCTAACGAGCCGATCGACCGAGTATTGGTAACACCCTGGCATTGATGGGATTTCCGATGCAACATCAACCCCGTGGACGACAAACATCGGGTAGATTAAGTCATCAACAGAAAGCTGTGTCTCTCGAACAAGCCGTCGGAGATTCTCGTTAGCACGAAGCCGTCTCGGACGATAAATCGGAAAGTGACTCATAATTACTCCTTGAGGCAATTGATTGTGGCTTCGGAGATATTTTCATAGTTCAGAATAAACGGAGCATTTGAGGACATTTGACCTGACCACAAGTTGTATAAAAGATCGGTACATTATAACCGATCTCCATGTAAAGTGCAAGGAAAAGCAGGATAGTTAGAAATGGGTTAGCACGTTAAAACCGTAACTTGATTTGGCGATTCACCGATTGGCTCACGCCGTTACCACAAAATTGCCAGTCGTCCGATTTTTTCGCTTTTGTGCCCATCTTTTTCGACGATAACTCTGTAGAAGTAGACACCATTTGCCAAACGTTCCCTATTCTCATCACGAGCATCCCAGTCGGTCTCGTTGTAGCCCCGTCTTGCTGAGGCATCTTCGATTGTCCGGATGAGCCTCCCGCTCACGGTATAAATTTTGACTGTGACTTGGTCTGGCGCCTGTGCAAGATTATAGGTAAAAACCGTATGGGTGCGCATGGGATTCGGCACATTCAATAGGTGAGTGATGGACACAGGCTCCTCAAGGCGGAAACAGTAGATTTGTGATTCGACCGTGTTTTCACTGGCATCCGTGGCGAGGACCTGGAGTTGGTATTCGTCATTTGACAGATCGGGTTCAAAGGCAATCCGCGCTTGTGTTGGTTGGGCGACATCGAACTGAAGTTTGTAGCGATCTTCAGGCAGTGGAAACAGTGGGCTATTTGTCGAACCGAAGGCATATTGAATCGTCGTTGGACTGATTTCGCTTTCGTCAGTGATCAGAATCTCAATTTTCGGTTGTTCACGTATAATCGCTCCATCCGTCAGCACCTCATCGTTGACACGGATTTCAACCGTTGGCGGTTCAAGATCGGGTTGCTCCTCCACAGAGAAGGTAAATTCACGAAATCCGTCTTTGCCACCAAATCTATTCCCGGTGAGGTCGTTTGCTCTGATTCTGAAACGATAGCGGCCGATAGACAGCGTTGGCTTGTAGCGGATGGAAACCGATGTCATCTGCCCGCCGCTAACCTCAAGGTCCTTAATCGTTTCAAACGCCCCTCCGTCCTTACTTACAGCTAGGTTGAAGCGGTCCAAATCCACCCCGTTTTCATCCGTCAAGAGGAAGGCGATTTCAGGGCGGGGGGGGATGACGCTGCCGGACTTAGGTATTTCCCCACCCACCCAGAGCTGGATTTTGGGAGGCTCTAAGTCTGAACTCTGCATTAGCGCAAAAGTCGAGAGTTCTCTGGTCTTTGCGGAGATGATGCCCACAATCGTCTGGCTGAACTTGAACTTGTCTCCAAACTCGAAAGACGGGGTGTCGGTCCCTTTGAATCCCGAACCCATCGGGGCCGTGACAAGCACCTCGATTCCGAGGTTGTCAAGAATCAAAAGCTGGTTAACCTTCCCCACAGCGGGCTTTCCTGTCGTATGGAAAGCGAACTCGTTTTGTGCATTTCGTAATTCAAAGTGTTCGCTATCTCGGAAGAAAATCAGCCAATGATTAACGTCGGTCTGACCCCCTTTGCCGCTGATTTGATTTTTCGGCCCGATGTTTACATGTGCAGAACCTTCGCCACGGTTGGTGTGCCGCAGTGCAGAGACACCAACACTTCCCCCGTTTGGACCAACATCAGTTTCAAAAGTCAACACATCGCCGAATTCAAAGACCAGATTTCTGCCTAGTCTGTCTGTTCCCCCAAGGCGAGGAATCTCTAACTCGATCCCAAATCCCTCGTCTCTGAGGGGTTGATCGATGCGCCCGGTTTGGTTAAGTTCTTCGGTTTCACTTTTACCCTTTTTTTGAAGCAGGACTCGATACCGATCTGCATCGAGGAAAAGGATTGCCCATTTTCCTGTCGGCGTGAGGCTTGGACTGACGCGAATATAAGAGGTTCGTAATCTTTGAACACTTGCGTTTTCGGCTTGTGTTGGTGTCGCAAATTTTTCCGAAACCAAGTTTCCGGTAGGATCGCGCACAACCTCGGAGGGAACCCACTTCCAAGCGTTAATACCCGCTTGCCATTGATAGATCGCGAGATTTTCGACTTCGCTTTGTAGGGCGGCATTGAATTCCACCGCTTCAGAATTCAGGCCCCAATTTGTCTGCAAGTAATCTTTCAAAGCAGCCAGATCGAAACGGAACTTGAGCCCCGCTGGCTGGACCAATCGTTCTGCCTCGGCATACAATTCAACTTGGTATGCTCCGCTTCGCGAGGCTGGCACACGGGGCAGCGAGGCAAAACGAAGGTCGGGCTGAAATGAGATGGGCGGTTCGATTGTATTGATGGAAAACGTTGTTGTGCGTTCAGGGGTAGCTCCAGTTGGGAATACAACATCAAATACCCGATCCAAACTGAATGCGGTGAGCTCTTCATCCGCCTTCAAGGTAAATTCGTTGACTACGAAAGATTGGGACCCTTTGTTATCAAATGATCGGGGCTCGTCGAGCTTGCCGATAACCCCATCCTCGTGATTATCGTCGGGCGATTCTGGATCCGCGAAGACATAGATCTGATGAAAGCCGGTGGACAACGGTTCAGCGAGGATTAATGTCGCTGTCGTTTCTTGAAGATGCGTCTCCCCTGAATGCCACGCATCGGTGCTGACCCAGACCCGTCCAAGCACATCTGCTTCAGGGTCGATTTGACCGTCCCCATTCCGATCCAACCCCCCTTCCGCGAACCAAACTTCGATGGCGACATCGATTTTGTGCCCACCATCGTTGACAAGTTTAGCGGTAAGTGTGTGGGCTTTCTTCTCCTTTGAAAAGGTGTAGCGGAGGGGAGCACTTGCTGCCGAAGCGATGGCGATATTCGCCCCTTCGGGCACCTTGAGTGATTTTTTGTCGGTCCTGATGGTATGGTTGGTGCGATCGGTCACCACGATTTGATACTGCACCGTCTGGCCGCCTTTCGGCAGGGGAATGGCGGTATGCAGCTTATACCACCGCCCACCGTTTACCGCGGGGGCCGGCGGTGCAGGATGGGGTATCATCGCCACCGTGCGTTCCTTGGATTCCACAGTGTCACTCCAAACCGCTTCTATTGACTTTAGTCCCGGAGGCCCTTCATTGTCCACTATCAACGCGGAAAGATTTAATGTGTTGGTGATGTGTGGATCAAGATCTTCGCGGACTTCGAGGATGGCGGGTTGATACGTCCAAAACTTTTTGCCGCCCACCGCTGTCCGCTGATCATCGAAAGCCATGAGGCGAACGATACCCCGTCCGGGGGCAACATCTTCTGGAATGGGGATACGAATCGCGCCAAACTCACCCTGCCATACTTGGATACCAGTCTTTTGTCCCGGTAGATCGTTGAGCGAATTATCCTCCAAGTCGTTCGCAAACAGTGCTACTGCCGACATTGTCCCTGTGCTGAAATTGGGCACCTTGTGAAACTCGACTCCTCCTGTAATTGGTGAAAATTGACGCTGCCCAACAATGTTGTGGCGAATGATTAGTTCTTTGTTCGGATCGACTGCAACTTGCTCCAACTCGACCTGAATCTCCAGTGCTGGCACAGCGAGACGCGTCGCCGGATCGCCGAAGAGGGTGTATTGCATTACGTCGGGAATCCACAGCTGTGGAGCGGTCATCATAAACTGCGTCTTTGCCTCAGCGATAATTGCGCCGAGTGTCGGAGGGGTAACGGTGAAGATGGAGGTAAAAAGATTTTTATCGAACTCCGCATTGACTGTTGCAAAGGTCAAACGGGTCGCGCTCAAGACACCGATGGCACCGCCACTTCCCATCAGGAATTGTTCGCTTAAACTGCGTTGCCCAAATTGCAGGGGCTGATCAAATTGTCCATTGAGACACGTCGTTGTGATAATAAACGGTAGGTGTGCATTTCGCAAACCCTCTGCATCCGCGATGCGGAAAATGCCCTCATCCGCCCACGTTTGGGTGCCACCGTGCCCCGAATATTCGACGACGAGGACACCCTCATCGATTGTCGTCAAGATAGCTTGGGTGGTGCGCTCCGAACTCCCAATTTGGCGCAGGTAAACCTTGCGGGTGTCGTAGCCGACGGGAATATGTTCCTCAACGAGTTGTTCGCGGGTTTGCTCAAAAATGTCGTCCCCGACGTTATCCACCTCATTATCTGCGACTTGCATCAACCTGCCCTGCCATAAGCCGTTCTGCCGCTTTGCCTCATAATCGATAATCTTTTGCACCATATCACTCAACTCCTGTGTCAACTGCACTGGTAAACGCCCAATAAACATATCCGGCAGAGGGTCATCGCCGCTGATGGTGACAAAACGGTGATCCATCGCGGTTTCCCCACTCGCCGGAGCCCAACCGTGAAACGTCGGCACGTAGATTGGGTAGAGGGCGTAGTCCCTGTTAAATGCACCCCGATATAGCTTGACAGTTGCCCCTTTATAGTCATAGTGTGCATCGCCGACTAACAGGACATAGGTTGGCTTGGGGGCACGCCAATGGGTGTAGGCGTAATGTAAAAACCTCTGGATGGCGAGGGGGCTGAAAATCCCGTGGTTGAACTGATCATACACCTCTTCAACATCAACGACCATAACGGATAACCCCTGTGACCGCCGAAAGACTGCGAGCGGCTGGATACCCTTGATAAAGTCACTGTGAGAGATAATGATGTAATCCGCTTGGTTTGCGGGATTGCTGATTACCGACGACTTGGCAAGGACAATATGATCCACCTGAGCATAGTGCCCCCGCTCAACCACAAAGTAGCCGACTGGTGCTGTCACATTATCCTCGAAGGTCAGCTGGAAAGTCGCGTCCTTGCGTTCAACCCGACCGTTAGTGAGTTTTGCAACGATACTCCCGTCGCGGATCTGATACACATCGACATTGGGGTGATGAAAGTTTGTTATGCGGTAGTGAACGGGCCCGGTCCTTCTTGGCTCGGTTTCTGAGTTAAACGCAAGCACTCCATCGGATGCCGCAAAGGTGTGCCAATAATCGATTTCAAACCAATCCAGATAGAAATCAGGTTCGCCTGGCGGGGTGCCATTACGGTCTTCGGATATAATCCTCAGAACATCAGTATCCTCCGGATGCACAAATCGCGACGGTTCGATTTTACGCTCAATGAGTGGTGCGGCTTGCTGCCGCCACTCGGCAACTGGTCCAAGTTGTCCATCGTTAAACAGAATGCGCGCCTGATGTCTGGCATTCCTTTCGCGCGATGCCCCTTGAAACTTAATACGAACCTCGGCATCCCGATTCATTTGCCCTTGTGGTGCTGCATGGGGCAGTTGAATCGGGAAATCCTTCTGGTTGAACCTGCTGTCTGCTCCACCCGTCAGGCTTTCCCAGAAATAGTGGTCCGCCAACTCAGATTTCACATCAACCAGCCGGTCATACTTACGGTCCTGTTCAAAGCGTTCAGTTTCCTTGAAAGCAAACGGGGTGGGCGCATTCGGTGTTTTTGGGGCAGCGTCCCTAACAAGGACCTGTGAACGACCAACGCCGCCCCAACTCAACCAATACACATTAGTGTCGGTAAACTTATCCCTGATAAGTGCTTGCCCGTAAAACACAATCGAGTCGTCCCGATCGAGCCGGCCGTCTGCATCGCTATCAAATATGTGAAGACCGACCCGCCGTCCACGGCTTTCCATTTTAAGGGTCTCAAGCTCAATATGCGCCGGATTGGCACCGGCGCGCCTGAACTCGTTATATGTTATTTTATAAATCCCCGTTAGATTAATCAGGATTTTATATCTATTTGAAGGTTCGCTAGCGTGCTGCGCGGTGGGGGCGGCCAGCACACCTTGAGGTGAGCGTCGCCATGCCTTCGCCTGATTATAATTGAGCAGCTTTGCCTGAAAGAGTTGCTCAAAAGTCCGCGATGATTCCATGGCACGGGAGGGAGCAGCAAGTTGCTTTGAATCGCGATAGGACCGGGGAGGGGCAGGGATCGCATTGAAGTGGATGCGGATCAACAGTTCGTGATAGATTTTGAGCTGCGATCTGGCAGGATTATACTGAATCGGTTGAATCTGGAGGCGTGCCACCCGCTGTCCACGAATAAACCCAATCGGCGTAACTTCGACAAGCTTGATCGGTTGGGGACGATCCCGTCGATAAAAGTCCATGTCAATGATGGGTGTCGGTTGACGGGTGGCGAGCCCCGGTGGTTGGGCGGGGATAATGCGCTCGGTTTGGCGGACTTCAAGCCGGGAATCAATTACGGTCGCATGCGGTGAGGCATCAACGGGAATACCAATTAATCGTGGGTAAACAGGGAGGCTAGGGCATCCCACATCCATCGTGAGGGTTGCCCCGGTGAAAGAAATCCTCGTAAAGGCACGTCCATTGATTGCTTGCGAACTGAATTGCAGCGTCGGTGCCTCAAATTTGATAAGGAGACTATCCGTGTTTGCTTGAATGATTTGTAGCGGAGATTTGGCGGCGACGGTAACGACAGAAAACCAGCAGATTAGAAGCGTGTAAAACGTGATACGTAAATGAACCGCTAAGCCCTTGGGGTAAGCACATGTAAATCCCGATCCTGTTGTGGTGTTCCAATGCTTACGGAATCGTGGATCCACAGTTTTGTAAGTCCCGATCAAAGCATCGGGGCGACGAAACCAGAACTTGTTTGCTTGACGAATACCAAACTTCACTCAAGCACCTCAATCTCAAGCTGATTCAGTGTCCGTATCACCCCTTCGCCGAACTCCAGCATGGAGTCAGATTCCAACTTGCTGCCGGCGAGTTGAATATGGTTTGCATCTGCCTGAGTTTGACCAAGCGTTGGCTCCATCGCTACCCACTCGCCCACATACACTTCGGGCCAAAAATGGTAGTAGAAAGCGTCATGCTGAAATACAAGCCCCGCGCAAACGCGCGCAGGGATACCAACGGAGCGTGCCATCGCAATCATTAGGACCGTATGTTCAGTGCAATCTCCCTCCAGCGATTCTAACGTCTGTAATGCTGATCCAAACCCAACCTTCAGGTTCTTGTCATGGATGCTTTTATACACCCATAGGCACAGTTTCTCGGCGGATTTCCAGGCATTCAGCTCCCCATCAAGCACCTCAACGGCTTTTGACCAAATCATTGGGTGCTCCGCTTGGATATACACGGTCGATTTCAAGAATGGCGCGAGTTCCGCATTGCCATGTCGATCTTGTATCGGCAGATTCGGCGTTTCCGCGCTATCAATTACGGGTACGTTGATTTCGAGCACCCCATGGCGTGAGTCATTATCAACGTTCAGTTTCTGACGGCTATCGCTTATCACTGCCTTGTCCAACTGCCCCTCGGTCAACTGCAAACGCGCTTTGAAACGACGGGCACGGGGAGTTGGGGGGCTCCCTTGAGCAAAAATCTTTGTATTCAGGATAACGTCAACTTCTCCTGATTCACCGAGTGCTGTTTGCATATCGGTCTTTGCCAAGACCATTTTTAGCCCCATCAGCCCGACCTCTATCCGATAAGTTGTGCCATCGTGTCCTAACCACTCGGTTGTCGTGAGGCCGCCCATGATGTCCATAGTGCACTTGATAACGTAGACCGGCTCCATCTTGCTGTCAAATTCGATCTGGTCTTCTCGAAAAACGCTGACAACCGTTTTCACGGGCTTCATGAGGTCCAAATTGAATACATGCAGGGTATGTGCATCACCGACCCGGATACCACGTTGCAGCAGGAAGTAACCAATCACCTGTTCAAAAATCGTGTCGGCTGAAATGGGCATCTGGGTGTGAGTCGTTTTTCCCGCAAGCCTTGTCTCTAGGTAAGCAACACCATTTCTGACATGTCCTTCAACCCGTTTCTCCTGGCCCGTCTCATTGGAGGTGGCAATAAAATAGCGAGGGACCAGATCCATACCGACGTAAGCGATTCGCGTTGTTGCGAGGCTCAACCCGGTGCCAGTGCGCTTGAGGTCCATCACCATGTCAGCCCGCACCCGAATGGCATCCTCACCTTCATATCTTGATTTTTCCATATAGATATGGGCGTATCCGATTTTCGTGCCCATCAGTGTTAGGTTTAACCAATTATCTTGAGGCAACTGCATCATTTTCTCAATCTCCGCCGGATCTATTTTCACCCATTGCCCTACAGCACCTCCAATTGAGATAAAAAGCAAACAACAGGTAAAAAAAATCTGCTGTTTCATAAGATGGTATTCCCTCGCCAATTCATTGTGTGTCGTTGTCACGGTTCACCTTTCCGTTATCATAGCATAGGTTGAAGTAGGGGGCAATCGAAAATCATCTGCCCAAACTAACCTCCAGAACGTTTATTGTGAAACGGAGGTTTGCGTTCAAATCTGTTGATGAGCCTCCCGAAGGTTTCTCACATAACCTCTCTTGACACCAATAATTCAAAAATGGTATCATATTGCAATTATCTTAGAAGTAATCCCTTCCCATCATGAATTAATTTCTGCAGGAGAGAAATATGAAAGTTGGTATCCGAGATAGCATGTTAGATTTGCCCTTTGAAGAGGTCTTCGGCAAAGCGAAAGAGATTGGCTTTGACGGCGTTGAAATATGTATCGGTGCCAATTATCGTGAGCACCGACTTTGGAGCGAGTCCGGTGTAGATGACATCAAGGCATTATCCGAAGAGTCCGGCATTGAAATACCGGCTCTCTCGCCGGGCAGTTTCACTTCATATACATTTGTCCACCCAGACGATGCAACGCGAGCCGAAGGAATCGCAATGTTGCAACACCTCTCGGCGGTGTGCCCAAAACTCGGGGCGATTGTCATTCTTGTGCCCTTCTTCGGCGATGGTAAGATTGAAACGGAGCATATAACGTCGCCGCGTTTCATTGACGGGGTAAAGGCTGCCGCGGCGATAGCAGAACAACATAACGTTTGCCTCGCATTGGAATCGACATTAAGGGCTGACGAACACCAACAGATTCTCGATCAGGTTGCCTCTCCGGCGGTAGGTGTCTATTACGATATGGGCAATGCCACGGGCCTCGGATATGATGCCGCCAAAGAGATTCGTCAGCTTGGAAACGCTATCGCACAGATGCACATCAAAGACACTGCGGGCAGCCACGCTGGCGAGGGTGAAGTCGATTTTCCCGCGGTTATCGAAGCCACCCACGCAATTGGTTATGACGGCTGGTTTGTCCTCGAAACACTGTCCAACGGTGATCCGATAGCTTCGGCGGCGAAGAATCTCAATTTCGTCCGAGAAAACTATTAAGATTTCCAACCAATGAGGAAGATATGAGTATGAGTCGTGCAAAACTCATCGATCCACACCTCGAAGCCCAGAAACTGCTAAGGATGCCGACACCCGCGGCTGAAGCACTCTTTCAGGGCTACACAATAGACCAGCAACTAGAAGTTATCTTATCCACCCGGGACGCGCAGGCGCGTGAGGAATTGTTTTATCTTCTCCCAGACTGCACCGAGTTAATCCAGATGAGCCCAATGGAAGATGTGTTGCAAATCTTGGACACAAGGCTTGGGACGGGAACAGCATCCGCCCTGTTACCGTGTCTGGCACCCGATCAGTTTGAAGAAATGATGGATCTCGTTTTGTGGCGTAACGGCACGCTCGATGAAAAAACACTCGATTTATGGCTTTTTGAGTTGTCGGAATGCGAGGTAGATGAGATTGGAGACCTGCTCTCCCAAATTGATGTGGGCATTCTCGGTAGCCTGCTGCGCGGGCGCGTCGAGATGGACGGAGACTTCAAAGCCCTGTTTATTGAGGAGGGACTGGTCGATCCGTCAACACCGGGTATTGACTACTCAGATGAACGGGCGAAGACAATCATGGACGCAATCTGGGAAGTGGATGCCGACCTATTCCTTCGGGTGCTGTATGAGCTCTTCGGACTAGATCGGGAAGACGAGTTAGGCGAAGAACTCTGGGGGTCGCTTGACCGCGCGAAAGAGGAACAGGAAGAACGAGTTCAGGAGCGCGATAAAGCCGGTAGCATTGACATCACCGAAGCGGAGGTTCTCGAAAAAGTGGACCTCGATCAACTTAATTTAGAGGACGAGGAGGGGTCTGAAGGTGACGAGGAATCAGAAGATGTTTGAAGCTGACGCGCTGACTCATTACAATAGGCGGCTATTTCTCGCCCAAACCCTTGAACATGGACAACAGACGGGGCGAATTTCACCTGCACATCTGGACAAAATTCACCAAGATACTGCCTCCCTTGCTCACAAGTTGATTGCAATCAAAGTGGAAGACCTCTCTTCGGGCACGGAGATTCGAGGGCAGATCCAAGAAGCATTTACGTTGACAAGTTTGGGGCTGGAATACGGTTGTCAAGGAGCACTGGACAAATCAGTGCGTCTACTGAACAGCAATCGGTTGATTAAGTTCTTTCAAATCGGCAATACGCTCGTTGATAAGTTGGTGGAACGTTCCCGAAATACACTTGAAAAAGCGGTCCTCATCTCACCAGCAACACCGGCGATGCGGCCTGTCGATCAAGCGAAAATCCCCGCTTATAACGAATGGGAAGTTGATTTTCTGGAATCCACTATTGAGCGGAAACTCGCGATTGATACCGCACAGCTTTCACTTTATCAGCTATCCGTCCCCCCCCGAGCCTTGATGAGGCTTGCCGACATCAACATCGCCAATCAACAGCTAGACTATATCAACCACCGACTCAGCTACCTCCGAGCCTTACCACAAGAGCCAATTTTCGCCGTTGACTATCCTCCGAACATCGATTGCGATACCGCCCGCCAAATCACGATTGCGCTGATGGTGAATTTAGTCCTCTATCGTGAGGTTGATTTTCACCTAGATGAAGAAGATCTGGACAATTTTCGCAATATCGCTTATGATGTAGAAAGCTGCACCGTCAAAAAGGCATCTCAAGACCTGTTGCTTGGTTGGATTCGGGGCTATATGGATTTAGCGAATCAACCGGAGGAAGTCAAAAAATACGCGGTCGAATACTGGAGATATTGCTTGTCTATTTTTAACGAAAACTCCTTACTACCAATCTAAACTGTGCGAGTTTGTGTCTCACCACGACAGCGTAGACACAATCAATATTAGGAACTACAAATCTCATAAGGAATTTCAAATGTCACAAAACGTTATCACAGAAACAAATTTAACGAACCTTGCTCTTGCCAACAGAGGTAAGGTCCGCGATCTCTATGACCTTGGTGAGCAATTATTAATTATCTCAACGGATCGGATTTCGGCGTTTGATGTCGTGCTGCCGAATGGGATTCCGCACAAAGGACACCTCCTCACTGGACTCTCCGAGTTCTGGTTTGATTACACAAAATCAATCGTCGATAATCACGTCATCACCACAGATGTTTCACAGTATCCTGACGTGCTGCAGACCGATGCGGAAGTGCTTAAAGGGCGGTCAATGCTTGTGCGGAAAGCGAGCCGAATCGATATCGAATGCGTCGTGCGAGGATACATTGCGGGCTCCGCGTGGTCGGAGTATAAACAGGATGGAACGGTATGTGGAGAAAAGCTACCGACAGGACTCACGGAATCGGAGCGTTTGCCAGAGCTCATCTTCACACCCGCTACGAAAGCAGAGCAGGGCGAACATGATGAGAACATCTCAATCGAGGAGATGGAGAAAACGATTGGAAAGGATTTGTCGGATAAGCTTATCCAGACCAGTTTTGCGCTGTTTGAAGCTGCGAGCGAGCATGCCGAAAAGTCCGGAATCATCCTCTGCGACACCAAATTTGAGTTTGGGCAGATTGATGGTCAACTGATTCTCATTGATGAGGTCTTCACCCCTGATTCATCTCGCTTCTGGCCCAGGGACGCGTATAAGCCCGGTAGCTCCCCACCCAGCTTTGACAAACAGTACGTTCGTGACTATCTGAGTGAGATTGGCTGGAACAAACAGCCCCCGGCACCTGAATTGCCAGCGGAGGTCATCCGCCAAACCAGCGAAAAATATCTGGAGGCCTATCGGCTGATTGTTGGTCAAGAATTATTGTGAAGGTGGAACTGTGGGGCTAGAAAAAGTGGGAACTTAGACCGCATCACACTTCATGTTTCGGTCATCGTTTGACATCAAACACGTGGCTCCGCTCAAACAACTCATCCAAAAAAATTTCGACCAACCATTCGCCATCGGGGAAGCCCCCTGAAGGCGCGTCTATAAAGAACCAAGTAACCTGATCCCCCATTGAGGAGGTGAAGGTCATCTGGTCCTCTCGAAAGGGGGGGTCGTCTAAATCAGCTCCCGGCGAAAACCAGTTGACTTCAACGGTATGACGGCCTTCGACATTTACCCACAAGATCCATAAGTAAATCCGATCGCTCGTGTCAAAAAAGGTGTCAGTAATTCCATCCGGACGATCTTCGCTGACATTAATTGCGAGGGCAGAGTCCAGAATCACAGGCTCACCCCTGAGCAGGCTCATCGATCCACTTCCACCTGAGCCCGCATCGTCACACCCACCAAAAATGATGCCAATCAGAAAGAGTTTTGTAAAGAGACCGAAAAGATGAAATTTATTGTGCATTCGTGCATTTCTCCTCCCCGATGCTCCCCGATGCACAGATCGGGACAGGTCGATCGGGATTCCAAGCAACTTGTATTTATGTTGAAGCTTGACTACATCATACCCGATCTATCTTTCCCTGTCAACCGAAAAGTTGAATTTATGGGAGTTAGGAACGGCCCCGACGCTGCAATCGGGATTCCAAGCAACCCGCAAGCTAATCTCCCCAACACAGTAATGGAGCATACTTGATGCAATTCGATTATATTATTCATGGCGGAAAGGTTGTTGATGGCACAGGCGAACGCGAGCCTTTCCCCGCCGATGTTGGTATCATTGATGACCGGATCGCTGCCATCGGAAAATTAGATCCCGCGCAGGCAAACCGGGGTATTGATGCGGCAGAGCAGATTGTAAGCCCCGGTTTCATTGATGTCCACGTTCATTCGGAGATTGCGCTGTTGGGCGGTCGAGATCAGCTGGGAGCCCTCCGTCAGGGCGTGACCACCCAGCTGACCGCACCAGATGGATTTGGTTGGGCACCCCTCCCGCCTGAGAAAGCACAGGAGATGTGGCGTTATACACAGTTTGCGGTTGGGGATGCGGAACCCAAACTCGATTGGCCCACTGCTGAAGATTACCTGAGCATCTTCCCCGGCAATACTCCCGCCAACGTTTACCCACAGGTGCCGCACTGTGCAGTTCGCCTGGGAGCGATGGGGTGGGCCCCTCGACCAGCCACCGACGAAGAATTGCAGACCATGGTGGAGACAACCCGTGAATGGTTGGACGCGGGCGCGGGTTGCCTATGCTTGGGGCTTGATTACCAGCCAAGTGCCAACGCAGATCTCCGCGAACTTGTGACTTTGTGCAAGCTTGCAGCCTCATACGGTGCAATCTATGCCGCACATATCCGTTACCGAATCCTCGGACGGAAAAAAGCGTGGGCAGAAACCTTCGAGCTCGCCCAACAGGCGGACATCCCCGTCCATATCTCTCACGAGCGGGTAGATGACGAGAGCGCCGCGTTACTTGAGCAGGTTGACCGCGAGGGGATTGATCTCACCTTTGAATCCTATCTCTATCCTGCTGGGATGACCCATCTCGCGCTGATGCTGCCGGCAGAGTTCCAAGCGGGGAGTCTCACGGAGGTCCTGGCAAATTTGGAGCGGTCAGCGGTCCGGGAAAAATGCCTGCCCCATATCCAAGAACAGTTGGGGCGAGGCGATCAGATTGTCGGCTATACCCGCTCCGGTCGATTCATCGGCATGACTTTATCAGATGCCGCCGAGAGTGTGGGTAAGTCCCGGGCGGCCTTTGCTTACGATCTAATGCTTGAAGAGGAAGGAATCGAAACATTCGTTTTTCCGTGGCAGACACCGCCTGAGGATAACAAAGTGACAGTTGACCGCACGGCTGTCCACCCGCGAATGATGATTGCTAGCGACGGTGTCTACGATATTCCTCATCCGCATCCGCGGGGATACGGCTGCTTTGTGAAATACCTTGGACGTTTCGTCAGAGAGCGTCAACTGGTGTCCCTACAGGAAGCTGTCTATAAAATGAGTGGGTTTCCAGCGGCGCGTTTTGGGATCAAGGACCGCGGACGAATCGTTGAGGACTTAGCTGCCGATCTGGTTGTCTTTGACCCAGAAACCGTTGCCGACCGTGCGACATGGCAGGAGCCGGTGCAGCCAGCAGTTGGCGTGAACTGGGTGTTGGTCAACGGTGTGCCCGTGATTGACGACGGAACCCCCACAGGACAACTGCCGGGGCGTGTGGTGCGACATTCGCCCTAATGAGTTGGATAGAGGATGGGGAACGCGGGAAATCTCAAAATAAGCTTTTAACCCACTGACATATCGTGCCTCACAACTCGCAGGAAAAGATTTATGGCATATCTCATCGGTATCGATGTTGGAACAACAGGGGCGAAGACAATTCTCATTGATGAAGGGGGTTGCCTGCACGCCAGCACCCTAGCGGAATATCCGCTGTATACACCTCAACCGAAATGGGCGGAACAGAACCCGGAGGACTGGTGGCTGGCAACGGTGAAATCCATCCAAAGGGTGCTTGCCGAATCGCAGGTCTCGCCTAAGGAAATCAAGGGACTAGGGCTTTCCGGTCAGATGCACGGTTTGGTACTAATGGACAACAGACACCGTGTCTTGCGTCCGGCAATGCTATGGTGTGATGGGCGGACGACGGAGCAGTGCCACTACATCACAGAAACGGTCGGTGAGGATTTGCTGGTGCAGCGCACGTGTAACCCTGCACTTGAGGGTTTTACCGCGCCAAAAGTGATCTGGGTAAGAGACAACGAGCCAGAGATTATAGAAAAGACGGCCACAATGTTGCTCCCCAAAGATTACGTCCGATTCCGTTTGACAGGAGAAATCGCCGCAGAGGTTTCCGATGCAGCTGGGACCCTCCTGTTTGATGTAAGGCAACGATGCTGGTCCGAGGAAGTGTTGCACAAGCTCGGTATCGATATATCGCTCCTGCCGCCCGTGTATGAGTCGGTCGATATCTGTGGAAAGATTACCGCTGAGGTCGCCGAATTGACGGGCCTCCCGGCGGGGACTCCGGTCGTCGGAGGTGGGGCGGACAACGCTTGTAGCGCAGTTGGCAACGGGATTGTCAGGGCAGGACGGGTTTCGGCAAGTATCGGGACATCGGGAGCAATCGTTGCACATACCGATGAAGCCAAAGTGGATCCAAACCTACAGGCACACAGCTTTTGCCACTCTGCGCCGCACAAGTGGTATCTGATGGGCGTAGTGCTTTCAGCCGGCGGCGCATTCCGTTGGTTTCGTGATAGTTTGGGTGACCCAGAAGTCGCGGCTGCAAAAGTCGCAGGCGTTGATCCATATCAGATTTTGACCCAGCGCGCAGCAGAAGCACCTGTTGGCAGCGAGGGCTTAATCTTTCTACCCTACCTGACCGGCGAACGCACGCCCCACGCGGATGCAAACGCCAAAGCGACCTTCTTCGGCATGACATTGCGGCATGGTAAGCCCCATCTGATTCGATCCGTGATGGAAGGCATTGCCTACGCCCTACGCGATTCGCTGGAGATTATTCGTGGGTTAGGAACGCCCGTTGAGCGAATCTACGCCACAGGCGGCGGCGCACGGAGCTCACTCTGGCGACAAATTCAAGCTGATGTCTACGACACCGAACTGGTCACGATTAACATTGCCGAAGGCCCCGCATTTGGCGCAGCAATTCTCGCGGGCATCGGAACGGGAGTTTACGACAGTGTCGAGAGTGCAGTAGATGAAATTATCAAAATCACGTCAGTGGCGCAGCCGAATCCTGAAAATGTGAGAATCTATGAGGAACACTACCAGATTTACCGCGCCCTTTATCCCGCGCTCAAGCCACAGTTTGATCGGGTGACGGCAGTGGTTTCGGGCGGAGGATATACAGTATCCGGGACGTTTCGTTAGGGAGGTGTCAACTGGTATCCCTAACTGAGACATTCCTCCTGATATCAAAAGATAAAAAGGTAACAATACAATGTTAAGAACTAGCGGATACACAATATTGCGAGTAGCCATAATCGTATTAATGATTGGTTGCGACAATTCTAAAGGTGTCAATTCTAAAGGTGTCGAGTCTAAAGATGTCGAGATTCCGGGGTATGGGGTTGCAAATCGCATAGACGAAGTGATCGCATTTTGGGGGCAACCTGATTATACAGATCGGGGACTTGAAGTAACCCCCAAAAGACGTTGGGTCAATTATGCAGGTTATCGTTATCGGGGTTTGGTTCTCACTTACCTTGATGACGGAAAGATTGTGGAAGTTGACATAAAAGAGCGAGCAACCGCCCCGGAAGATGCGGATGTTCGGCCCAAGCCGAAACGAAAGATTGATGACCCAACATCGATCAAGCGTGAAGTCATTCGTGATTACGGGCTTCGATGTGTCACAGCCGACGGAGAAGTAATCGACATCAAGTTCGGCACTCATCGTGATGCAGTTCGGGAAGAGTTTGGGTTCCCCGACAAAAGGGAAGTCATCGATAATGCTACTTACACTGAGACCACAATCCATGAGAGTTACAACAGTATTGGTGTTACCTTCATTTACAGTTTTGCAGACAAACGAATGAAGGAGTTTAGTATTTTGACACCATAAGTCAAACCGCCGCTGAAATTCAGTAGGAGCGTTTACAATCTCATGTGTTGCCAAGTGGCAGCCTATCATTAACGGTTTCTTGGTTTCACTTACCGCTCTTAAGAGGCACGAATGAATAAACTCACACATTTTGACGAAAAAGGACATGCCCGCATGGTTGATGTCACGCCGAAAGCGGAAACCCTGCGGGTTGCGGTGGCACGTGCGGATGTGTTCGCAAAACCGACGACGCTCCAGTTAATCGCTGAACGTGGTTTTGCAAAAGGGGATGTTCTCGAAGTCGCTCGCCTCGCCGGCATCATGGCGACCAAGCGCACCGGAGATCTCATCCCCCTCTGTCATCCGCTCGCCCTGACCTCTGTCAAAGTCGATCTGTCAATCAACGCAGCGGAACACCGTGTCGAAATTGAGGCGGAGGTGCAGACTGTCGGGCGGACCGGTGTCGAGATGGAAGCCTTGACCGCTGTTTCTGTCGCCGGTTTGACGGTCTACGATATGTGCAAAGCGGTGGATAGGGAGATGAAGATTTCTGATATTCGATTGGTCAAAAAGACTGGCGGGAAAAGTGGAACATTTATTCGGGAGGAGTTATCATCGTCAACTACCCAACCCTAAACTTTGAAAAACAAGGCTAAAGCAGGTGTCCCCTCCCAACCACAGAGGCTTGGGTTTCCACACCTAAAGGAGTTTTCTGATGAAAAAAGAGGAACACAGAGGCGCAATGGCGCGAAGTTACAAAAATGCGTCTTTGGGTCCAAACGTTAAGATAAAAAACTTGATTCAAATCTCTGGCTTGGAATTGGGATTCAAATCAATTTGTGTGTGCCTGATTTTGAGCTGCGTTCTGTTTTCCACATCGGACACCTCTGCCGAAGATTACGCGCTTATCATTGGCGGCGTTGGCGGTGAGAAATCTTTTTACGATGAATTTTGGAACGCGACCTCACGAATGCGTAATCTGTTGATAGCAGAATACGGGTATGAACCAGCGCATATCACCTTCCTATTTGAAGATGACGGAGCGGTGCCAGATCTGGTTGATGGGAAATCGACAAAAGCCGGTGTTGAAGCGGCTTTCGCCAATTTGCAGTCGCGGGTGCAGTCGGGGGATCGATTCGTCCTCTTCATGGTTGGCCATGCAACCAAAACCGGAGGCGGGCTAAAATTCAACTCCCCCGGACGGGATATCACGGACATAGAATGCGCTGCGCTCATCGATCAGATTCCCGCTGAGCAGCTGGTCTTAATCTTCGGATTCCCTTACAGCGCGCGCGTTGTTTCTCAAGTGAGCAGGGAGGGGCGAACAATTATCACCGCGTGCTCAGCGCGTGAGGGGTACATGCGCTCAGGATTTGGGGATATCTTCATTGATGCCTTTTCTGATCGCATTGCTGATGCGGACACCAATGGCGCGATTTCGCTGTTAGAGGCGTTTCTGTATACCCAAAAGCGGGTGAAAACGTGGTATGAAAACGATGGCTCTGTCCAATCGGAGCACCCCCACCTCGACGATAACGGGGATGGGATTGCTTCACGCCAAGAGTTACCAAACGCTTCGGACGGCACACTTGCTCAAAGGACCTACCTTGGGAAACGTCGTTCAGCCCTCGTTGACTCCGTGGTATCCGAATCGGACGTGAATCCCCCCAATGATGAATTGACGGAAGCATTTAACAAGGTTGACGACCTGCCAGCCCAACGCGTCGTAATTCCCTATAATTTCGTTTCAGAAGCGGATGAAGCACAGATTGAAGCGTTACTCGCTGATACACCGCAGGCAGATGATTACCCCGATAGCGGTGCGGTTATACTTTGGGAAACAGAGATAATAAACGTCAACGAAGACAGCAGCTACATCTATTCGACGCGGCGGATTGTGAAAATCTTTAATGATACGGGACACAAATTTGGTAACGTTAGCATCCCTTACACACGCGGAAATGATGACATCACAATTCATCACGCTCGAACCCTCACCCCCGACGGGCGCAGTGTCGAGCTCGATCAACGCGGAATCGTGAAAAATATCCCGCCGCCAAGTGCGGTTGAGGCAGGGCTGTTTGTAGACGCTCGCCTTATGCACTTTTCAATGCCAGAGATGTCCGACGGCTGCATCATTGATTACGCTTACTCGTCCAACAATCGGGGGCATTTGATGCACGGTGAATTTTGGCATCAGGTCTACTTTCAAACCTCAGTGCCTGTGCTGCACTACCGCTTTACCATTCACGCTCCAAAAAAGAAAACGGTTTATTACCAGACCAACGGGCCGCAAGCCATCGGGGGGGAACCGACAATCACGGAAACCCGCTATACACGGACCTATACATTTGAAATGCGTGATGTCCCCCCACTCCGTAAAGAGGCGTTTATGCCAGCTGTCGAGGACCTTGCCTACAGCATCAATATCACATCACTTGACTCGTGGGATCAACTCATGGAGTGGTATGGAACGCTCATCCGTGAGCAAGATTATGTAACGCCAGAAATCGAGCAGAAGACGAAGGCACTATTAAGGGGGGCGTGGAGCCGAAAAGAGAAGATTAAACGGCTCTACGAATACGTCGCGACAAACATCGATTATGTCGGCATTGAACTCGGAATCTGGGCAATAAAGCCACACTCGGCACCCGAAATCTTTAAAGAAGGGTATGGCGACTGCAAGGATAAGACGACACTGCTCAGCACAATGCTGTCGGCGGTGGGCATCCAGTCGTATCCGGTGTTGATTTCCGCGGGTGAATCCAGCAAGGTTATCCGTGAAATCCCCTCGCTCGCTTACTTTAATCACATGATCCTCGCTGTGGAGGAAAATAACGATGGTGGACTTATCTGGCTAGATGCGACAGCGGAGACCTGCGCGTTTGGAGATCTCCCCGCTAGTGATCAGGATCGATGGGCACTCATCGTCAACCCCGATTTTCTTATGAAGGAACAGAAGGAGACCACTCAAGGGCTTACCTCTAAGGCCATCAGAATGACTTCAAATACCGAGGGAATCGGCGAGATGCAGGAGCGATTATACCAATTTGCGAAAAGTCCAACAATCGGAGCAGCGGCAAACCTCAAAAATGTTGAGACACGGATACAGGTGGAAGCCGATTTATCAGTAGAGGTTACTCAGACGCTCACCGTAACAGGGGCGTTCAACACGAAACTACGAAGCCAACTGAAATATATCAACCCTGATGAGCAATCGAGATTTCTGCATGAATATATGGAGCTTGACGAGCGCGCGAAGTTAGAGAAGATTTCGACCTCAAAACTTGATGCCATGGAGGACGAATTGAAGATTGTTCTCACATGGCGGTGTGAGGATTACCTCTTTGCCATTGGTCAGCAGTATGTTCTTGAATTACCGCTTGTCAAGCACCCTTACGCTGCGTTGCTCAGTGAAGAGAGCAGGACACACCCTGTCGCCCTCGGCAAAGCGGTTACCTTTGCGGATGAGGTTATCGTCAATTTATCGTCTCTCTTTTCAGTGGACTCTGTGCCTGAAGACCGTGAGATTCACAACCGTGTTGGATCTATCCAACTCAAATATACAAAATCGAAACGAAAAATGGTGATGAAGCAGACCCTCCGCTTCCATCGCCCAACAGTCCCCGTCAATGAAATCCTCGACCTAAAGGCACTTGTCCGACAGGCTTCAAACAAAGGGACAAAACGGGTGTTGTTAATCCAAAAATAGACACCAATTTACAGATAGGGCCTTATGCTAGTGACTACAGTTGTGTTTCGATGCCCCCTCCCTTCCATTCGGCAATCCATATCATAGCGATTCACTCCCTATCGTTACAAGGGGGTGGGGGGCCGGAGTCATGGTGCGAGTTTTATCCGCAGGACATCAACAATGACATAAGTCCATAGACAGAAGTCATCGAAATCGGTTATCATATTGTTAGCCTCCAGTTTTAGATCGATTATCAAGTGCATCTATAGTAACAGACCGGAGGGCCTTTTAACTTCCTAGCATAAGTCCCTACTACATGTCAAGTATGATTCTTCTGGGGCACAAAAAAGAAAAAGTCTACAGAGGCTTATTGCGTTCCCAAAATATTAAGGAGGTCTTGAATGTCTCAAGATAAATATGTTTACTTCTTTGGCGGCGACCAGACCGACGGCAGCGCGGAGATGAGAAGCCTGCTCGGCGGTAAAGGGGCCAACCTCGCCGAAATGACCGGTTTAGGCATTCCGGTTCCACCCGGTTTCACAATATCGACGGGGGTTGGTCAGTTATATCATGAAAACAGTAACCAGTATCCCGATGGACTTGACGAACAGATTGATGAAAATTTGCGGAAACTGGAAGAGGCAATGGAGGCGAAGTTCGGTGACACCGAAAATCCTTTGCTCGTTTCTGTCAGATCCGGGGCGGCGGTTTCGATGCCCGGTATGATGGACACCATCCTCAACCTCGGCTTGAACGACGATGCCGTCAAGGGATTAACTGCAAAATCCGGGAACGAACGTTTCGCTTACGATGCCTATCGTCGATTTGTGCAGATGTTCGGTAATGTCGTCCTTGGCATTGAACACAATGCGTTTGAGCATCTCTTGGAAGCGAAGAAAGCAGCAAAAGGCGTTACGCTCGATACGGAATTGGATGCGAACGATCTGGCGGAATTGGTTTCTGAGTTCAAGGCACTCGTTAAGGAGGAAACGGGGGCGGATTTTCCCGATGAACCACGGCGGCAACTCGACATGGCGCGGGACGCGGTCTTTGAATCCTCAAACAATGAGCGGGCGACCATCTACCGTCGATTGAACAATATCTCCGAAGAACTCGGACGAACGGCGGTCAATGTCCAAGCGATGGTTTTTGGGAATATGGGCGAAACATCGGGGACCGGGGTCGCGTTCACACGGGATCCCTCAACCGGCGAGAACTCTTTTTACGGCGAATTTCTGATGAACGCCCAAGGCGAGGATGTTGTTGCCGGAATTCGCACACCGTTACCCATTGATGAACTTCGGCAGGTCATGCCGGCCGCGTATGAACAGTTGACAGCGATCGGGGACACCCTCGAAGCGCATTACCGCGATATGCAGGATGTCGAATTCACGATTCAGGACAAACGCCTGTATATGCTTCAGACTCGTAGCGGCAAACGGACCGGTGCCGCTGCCGTGCGCACTGCCGTTGAAATGGTCAACGAGGGGCTCATTGATAAAGCAACCGCCCTGACCCGCATCCCACCGGATGATCTGGAGCAACTCCTACACCCGATGATTGATCCATCGGCGGCGGTGGCACCGATTGCGAAGGGGCTACCCGCCTCTCCCGGGGCTGCTGTGGGTAAAGTGGTTTTCACGGCGGATCGTGCCGAAGAGTTGGCGGCTGATGACGAAAAGGTCATTCTGGTCCGCACCGAAACGTCTCCAGAAGATATCGGCGGAATGCACGCCGCGGAGGGCATTTTAACTGCGCGCGGTGGGATGACCTCCCACGCCGCGGTTGTCGCCCGGGGGATGGGAAAATGCTGTGTCGCAGGGTGCAATGATATCACCGTCAACGAGGCATCGAAGGAATTTCAGGCGGGCGACCTGCAGCTGACAGAGGGAGATTACATCACGCTCAACGGCTCCACCGGCGAGGTGATTGAGGGATCGGTCAAGTTGATTGCCCCTGAACTGAGTGGCGACTTTGCTACGCTCATGGAGTGGGCAGACGAATTTCGTAAACTTGGGGTGCGCACAAATGCGGACACACCGGGTGATTCAAGAACCGCGAGAGAGTTCGGCGCAGAGGGGATCGGGCTCTGCCGCACCGAGCACATGTTCTTTGAGGGGGAGCGGATCGATGCTGTCCGCGAAATGATCCTCGCAAAGGATGAGACAGGACGCAAGGCAGCACTCGACAAACTTCTTCCATACCAACGTGAGGACTTCGTCGGTATCTTTGAGGCGATGGACGGTTATCCTGTCACTATTCGGACACTTGATCCACCGCTCCATGAGTTCTTGCCCCACACCGATGAAGATGTCAAAGCACTTGCGGATAAGATCGGGGTCCCCGCTGAAACGTTGCACCAGCAAAGGGAGGCGTTGCACGAATTTAACCCGATGCTGGGGCACCGTGGCTGTCGTCTCGGTATCGTCTATCCGGAAATCACGGAGATGCAGGCACGGGCAATCTTCGAGGCGGCTGTCGAAGTCACCAAGCGCGGGGTTAAGGCTATCCCCGAAATTATGATTCCGCTGGTTGGGCATGTTCAGGAGTTAGCGTTGCAGCGTGAGGTGGTCGTCGATGCCGCGAAAAAGGTGTTTGAGGAGACAGCCACTGAGGTCGAGTATCTTGTCGGAACGATGATCGAATTGCCAAGGGCCGCGCTCACCGCGAATGAAATCGCACAGGAAGCGGAATTTTTCTCCTTCGGGACGAATGATCTCACACAGACCACCTTCGGGATGAGCCGCGACGATGCTGGCAAATTCCTAGGCGATTATGTGGATGGCGGCATCCTTGAACATGACCCGTTCCAGGTGCTAGATCAGCGCGGTGTCGGTCAACTGGTGCAAATTGGCACGGACAAAGGACGCGAAACTCGCGCGGATCTCAAAGTCGGTATCTGCGGTGAACACGGCGGTGAGCCGAGTTCCGTTCTGTTCTGTCACGACGCAGGCTTGGACTATGTTTCTTGTTCACCGTTCCGTGTGCCGGTTGCCCGACTCGCTGCGGCGCAAGCTGCCATCGCTGAGAAGTCCTGAGATGGTTGGGACAATTCACTGTATAAGGGCGGGTTTTAAACCCGCCCATTCATCTACAGAGACGAAAGAGATTAACGATACCATGCCATCATCCCTCACCCTCAAACCCACCCACAAACCGATCAAAGCCTACTACGCCGCACTCAAGCAATTCGATCGACTCGGCGTTACGCACGAAACCGCTGTCCGATCGGCATTTCAATCCCTGCTTGAATACTGTGCACGGCAGTTTAACTTGACCCTGGTGCCTGAACATTCAATAACCTCCCTTAAGGGGGGCCATCGAAACAAGCGGATTGTGCTTGACGGTGCGTTGATCGACGATTTCCAGCTGCCCCACGGCTATTGGGAGGCGAAAGATATACACGATGACCTACCAGCCGAAGTGCTCCGCAAATTTGAGAAAGGCTACCCCCGCGACAACATCCTCTTCCAAACCCCACAACGTGCCATCCTTTGGCAGAACGCTCAGCAGACGCTTGATGTCGATCTGAATGACCCAACGCAACTGATCGGAGTCCTCGAAACCTTCTTTTCCCACCGTCCGCAAGAATACACCGAATGGGAGGAGGCGATCGCACAATTCAAAGACAAAGTCCCCGCGCTTGGGAACAGCTTGGCAATCCTAATCCAAAATGAACGGGCTGCCAACCCCCACTTTACTGCCGCGTTTGAGGATTTTTACAAGAAATGTCGTCAATCGATCAACCCCAACCTCTCCGAAGCAGCAGTTGAGGAAATGCTGATCCAACATCTGTTGACCGAGCGGATTTTCCGAACCGTGTTTAGCAACCCCGATTTCACCGACCGCAATGTCATTGCCCGCGAGATTGAGACCGTCATCAAGGCACTCACAGAGCAGGCGTTTAGCCGTGATGATTTTCTGCGTAGTCTGGATCGTTTCTACCTCGCAATCGAACGGGCAGCCGCAACCATCAACGACTTTTCCCAAAAACAGGGGTTTCTCAACACGGTTTACGAGCAGTTTTTTCAAGGCTTTTCGGTGGAGGTTGCCGATACACATGGGGTGGTCTATACGCCGCAACCGATTGTCGATTTCATGGTGAGAAGTGTGGATCAGCTATTAAAGACCGAATTTGAGGGTGTAGGGAACGAGGGACTGCGTTCCTTATCCTCCCCGGATGTCCACATCATTGACCCGTTTGTAGGAACCGGCAATTTCATCGTGCGGACAATGCGCGAGATTCGTCTAACCGCGCTTGCAGATAAATACACAACAGAACTCCACTGCAACGAGGTGATGTTGTTGCCATACTACATCGCCTCAATGAACATCGAACATGAATTTTATGAGACAATGGGGGCGTATCGTCCCTTTGAGGGCATCTGCCTCGTGGATACGTTTGAACTGGCAGAGGATCGACAGTTGCCACTATTCGCGCCTGAGAATACCCGCCGCGTTGAGAGTCAAAAGGGGACACCGATGTTTGTGATTATCGGCAACCCGCCCTATAATGTCGGTCAGGTCAACGAAAATGACAACAACAAAAATCGGAAATATCCAACGATGGATGCGCGGGTTAAGGAGACCTATGCAAGAGACTCCACAGCGACGCTCAAAAACGCGCTCTATGATCCGTATGTGAAGGCGATTCGGTGGGCATCGGATCGGATTGGGGAGGAGGGGGTCGTCGCCTTGGTAACGAACAATAGTTTTCTCGATGGTGTGGCACTTGACGGGATGCGGAAACACCTTGCAGACGATTTCGACACGATTTACATTCTGGACTTAGGCGGGAATGCCCGGAAGGGATTGAAGGTCTCGGATGCCAGTGTATTCGGGATACAGGTCGGCGTGAGCATCAACCTATTTGTGAAAACTGGAGGGACAATAAATCACCCCGCTACAAACGAGGGAGGTTCTGTCCCACCCCGTATATTTTACTATCGCACCGATGACTTGTGGAACAAAAAACAGAAGTTCGATTTTCTAAATGAATGCGGACATATCGGCAATATAGATTGGCGGGCCATTCGTCCCGACGCACGCTATACATGGCTGACCGAAGGGCTCCACCCTGAGTTTGAGACCTTCATCCCAATGGGAACTAAGAAAGCGAAGGCAGCAAAAGGTGAAGCAGTGGATGTGATTTTTCAGACTTACAGTAACGGCGTTCAGACTAATCGCGATGCGTGGACATATAACTTCGACCAGAACGCCTTGAATAAGAACATAAGCAGGATGATTGATACCTATAATGAGCAGGTGTTCAAGTGGCAGCATCGAGAAAATCGGGAGACAAACGTTGATGATTTTGTGAACTATGACGACGTGAAAATTAGTTGGAGTCGGGACCTAAAAGTGAAACTGAAACGAGAGCGAACCACTAAATATGCCGCCCACAAAGTAAGAACAGCCCTCTATCGCCCGTTTACGAAGTCAAACCTTTATTTTGACAGAATGATGAATGATGTTGTATCCCTCTTTCCCTCCATCCTCTCCACACCTGAGACAGAAGCGGGGAATCGGGTGATTTGTGTTGCTGGAATTGGTAATAGAAAAGACTTTGGTTGTCTTATAACAAATATGATTCCTTCCTTGGATTTAGCCTTTGAAAAAAATCAATGCTTCCCTTTTTATACCTACGACGAGGAGGGAACAAACCGCCGCGAGAACATCACCGATTGGGCATTAGCACAATTCCGCACCCATTACCGAGACGCGGCAATCACCAAATGGGACATCTTCCATTACGCCTACGCTCTCCTACATCACCCCGATTATCGAGAGCGGTATCAAGCGAATCTCAAGCGGGATCTGCCGCACCTGCCGTATGCGCCCGACTTCTGGGGGTTTGCCAAAGCGGGTCAACAGTTGGGGGAAATCCACATCAGCTATGAGGATGTGCCCGAATATCCCCTACATTTCATCGAAAACCGTGAAGGGCCGATCAATCTTTCTACCCGATCGCGGGGCAGGGGGCTATGGCGTGTGGAAAAGATGAAACTATCCAAAGACAAAACGCAGCTGGTGTATAACAATTTCCTGACCCTCGACAGGATACCCGCGAAGGTATTTGGATATCGGCTTGGGAATCGGTCGGCGTTAGAATGGGTGATAAATCAGTATTGCGTCAAGACAGACAAACGCAGCGGCATCGTCAACGACCCGAACCGTGCAGATGATCCACAATACATCGTCAAGCTAATCGGGAAGGTGATCACAGTTAGCTTGGAGACGGTTGGGATTGTGGAGGGGCTGCCAGAGTTGGGGGTGCCTTCTCATTAAACGCAAGACAAAAAGAAACGTCTAAACAAAAAGCGAAATAAAATTAACCATAATCTCCACCTTAAAGCTGTGAAAGCCGATTACAGCAGCGAGTCGAATCATAACTAGGAGAAAACAGTGACACTTGAGAATTTGAAGCCTTTACAAATGAAGGAAATAATTCGTTCGGAGTTTCGCCAACTTCCTGAAACCCGCTGGATCCAAAATCTTCGACATCCCTCTTACCACCTGCGCCAGCCAATTCCGATCTCAATTGAAAGAGCGGGCGATGCTGTAACCGCCACCTACGATGATGCCGAACTATGTGGCACCGGCGACAACGCGAAAGCGGCAATATCAGACTTATGTGCGAAAATTGTTGCCCGTTATGAGGAGTTGGGGGAAAGCCCTGCAAAGTCTCAGGAACATACATTCCTTAAACGCATTATTGAGGAAGTTGAACCCCCGGCTTGGCAAGAGTTGAAACAGCTTTATAAAGAGAAATTGGAAGCGATCTCTTATGTCCAAGAAGGTTACATAAAAATTGATAATAATAACGCAGATGTCGTAATCATACTTGCAGAAGAGTCTGTGGATCGAATTAAACGGTTAGCGAAAATTGATCTGGAGATAAATCTGAAATTCCGCCCGCTGTATTTTCATGTAGAATATAAGCTCTCAGAAAATTATCTTGAACTGGACGATTTCGACCGTTTTTGTTAAACTTAGGACTTACGCAGCTGAATGCCTTAATGTCTCGTAATAGCGATTCATCCGCTTACGCCTGTGTCCCTTTCTATGGGGCAAGTAAGTCAGGAGGGAACGCAGATCTGCGTTCCCTACAATCTGGAGTGCGTAAGTCCTATTAACAAGGAAGCAACTAGCTATCCGAAGTGTGGTGGTGAGCAAAGCACGATTTATACGGGGGAGTAAAGGAAGGCTCTAACCGAGTAAATCTATAATAGTTTTCTGAATATTAATGTTATTATCGCTGTTGCTAGTCTTACGATAAATGTCCATATTCTTTCACGTACCTTCTCGTTTCTATGTCGTTTTTGATTTATTTTTCTTTTATGTTTCTTACATTCTGATTCTGATCCCGCTTTTAGTATGTAGTATTTTTTGTGTCGTTGTAGTTTTTTTAGTTTTTCTACCGTTTCCATTTCCATGTATGGGGTTGGTATCCCTATGGCTGTGTTAATGATTGGTTCTGTTGCATCTAGTTCTGTCTCTAAATCTATTTCTTTCTTTCGTAAGATTTCATCTTTTTCTTGTGCTATTAGGAATTGTTGCTTGTTTTTTGGAAATGCTTCTGTGAACTCCTCGCTTGTTTCGTATTCTATAAGTTGTTTGTTTTGTGCTAGTGATGCTATGTCACTTCTGTTTCGGATTGGTAAGTCTTCTCTGCTGTTTATTCTGATTTTTGTGCCTTTTGTTGTTTTTGTTATTGTTGTGTTTTCCATATGATTTTTCTCCTCTATGATTATGGGACTTGTTAGCGTCTTTTAATTCTCCCAGTAGAACGTTCTACATGGCTTTTTTAGTTGCATGAACTTCTTTCAAAATCTGCAAGGACTAGCGTCTGACACGGCGGCGGGTGATTCGCCGTTGAGCCTCGCGATCGTCATCCTCCACCGCATTTGTCGGCCGTTGACGGGGACGTTGTTGTAACTGTTCCCGCACACGGCTCCTGTCGTCTGGAGAGTTATCCGCTAGACGATTCGAGCGAGTGTGCCTGCTTCGGTTGACCGTCCGTTGAATTGGGGCGCGATCCTGACGCTCTCCAACGCGGCGATTGGGGGTTGTCCCTTGGATTGACGTTTGAACGGGAGCACGTTGAACAGGTTTCTCATCTGCACGATAGCTATCATTCGGATTCGGATCGAAATTCATCCGAAAGGGCGGTGGATACCCCAATTCAGGCGCGTCGCCGTAATATTGACGATACTGGGACAGCTGCCACGCCTCATAAAAGAAGCTTGGTGGGAGGCTATCATAAATATCCACCTCATCCTCATAGACCATCTGCTCCTCTTCAAGAGGAACTGTGCGGATGCTGCATCCCGCCAACAACATGGCCGTAAGTGAAATCACCAACACAGCGTGGACTAGATAACAAGGTTTCATGATAGCCCCCTATTTCGTTGGATCTGCTGCCTCGTTTCAACGACGGGTTTAATCTCTCCATGCGGAGCCGCGCGGCACCCACAACCATTGCTGGCCTGGATAGAGTCGCTGGCGATCGAAGTCGTAGTCGTCCTGATTCGCTTCGACAAGCCTGGGCCAAAGCTCGGCGTTGTCGTATATTTCTGGACGTGAAGCAATGATTGGAAGCGTATCTCCTGCCCGCACGAGGTATCGGTTGACCTTCTCCGGGGAAGAAATTGTAAAGCTAAAGCTGCGACCCGAAGCAAGGGTGTTGCCAGCGGCGGCGGTATCTTTGACACCCGATATATTGACAGTATACTTACGGGCTGACCGATACGGTTCGTTGGGGGTAAATGTAATTGTGTTTCCGCTGCCAGAAACAGTCCCGGCAATCTCGCCAGATTGTTGCGTACCCGAATCCGGCGTTGACTCAACAGAAACTGTTAAAGAACCAGATACACTGTCAACACCTTCGCTGAAAGTGATTGAGATAGGAACATTCACACTCAACGAGTCTTCATACTCCGATATGACCGTTCCATCTGCGGGACTAACTCCCGTGATTGTTGGTGGCGTTGCATCGGTGTAGGTGAATTGCTGGCTCATTGTTACCGTGCCCTCCGGCTTCGTGTTGCCATTGTTAGTTACAACGACTGAAACCGATTCTCCTGCCATCCCCGGCGGTGTCACTGCCGTAATCTCCATTTTGCTTGGGACATTTACGCTTGTGGCATTCTTCCCACCCAATTTCACCGTAACGCCATTTTTCATATCGAACTTGTCGCCCGTAATTCGGATGGTTGTCCCACCGATCTCGGGGCCTTCCGTTGGGGTGAAGCGTGCCGGCTCAGGGGGCGGATTGCAGCCGCTGCATCCGGAGATCCCTGCCAATATAAATGCAAATGCAATAACTGTTGAGATATTTCTGAGTGTTTTCATAGGTCATTCTCCTGAACGTTTGGACTACAATATCAAGTCGTCTGTTGAAATGCTGGATGACAGTCAAAACTCAAGCTGCAATTCTCAGCGAAACAGAGAATCGCGCCGTTGTGAGAATTTTCACTGCGTGGGGGCTGACATTGTAGTATGAGCTGAAATTCAAAACCCTTAACATAAAAGATAAATTAAGTGACAACTTTCTCTAGTATACAGGTTGATGGGCGATTTGTCAATACTTTTTATGGGCGTATATTTGCACCAGTCATAACGGGCTTTTAAGTATTCGCAACGAGAATCACGTCACCTCAGTTTATCGTAATCTTCCGGTAGTGAGTCAAAACATGTTTGACTTTGTAGGTGAAATAGGGTAGACTTGCCTTGGCTTTCGTAGGAGAGTCGCACACCGTCGCTTGGCGGTGTCTCCCCCATCATACCCTACAGGATATGAAAGCCAGAAAGCTGAATCCCATGAAAACCTATCAGTTCAAAATGTATAACCATCCCTGGTCACGGAACGGACCCTGGTCACGGAACGGACACAGTAACCGTGATTTGTTGTGAGGTGCCATTATGACTACGATTAACACTCCGGTTCTCAGCGATCAACAGATAGCTGACTACCATGAAAACGGCTATGCGATTGTTCGCAATGTATTGTCCTCTGACGAAGCGGATAAATTTCGTCATATCGTCCAACAACAAGCCCCATACAATTCATACCCGGCTTCACTGAAATATCCTGAGCCGGGGAAGTACACAATCAGCGGCAATAAGATGGCTGAGTCAAGCCTCGCCTCCATTGTTGAGCATCCGACCGTTGTGGATGCCGTTGAGGGCGCGCTCGGTCAGCCGGCGCATCTGACCGCCTTCGTGGCGTATCTACGGAGCCCAGGCGATCGGGGCTCTGGAGGGCACTGTGACTACAAACGTTGGCGACCGGTCGGATCATCCATGAACTGGGTGTTTGCTATTATTCCCTTGACCGATTTCGATGAGGAGTATGGTCCCTTTCTGGTGTCCCCCGGATCTCATAAGTTGGTTCAGGTTATCGACGAGGAAGCACATATCTTGGATCTCACCCGTCCCGACCCGACCCAACTCAATCCTTTTATAGATCCGGAACTCAAGGCAGGTGATTTACTGATTACAAACCAGCATACGTGGCATAAAGCACCCGCCGGCACGGCTACGGAAGACCGTTGCGGTATTTTCCACAAATATTGCGCGGTCAACGCACCCCCTTCCGCAGGCTACTATCCATACAATCCCGCGGCTCTTGGCGCATTGAGCGATGCCGGTAAACGCCTTATCCCCGTCTGTTTCGACAAGCCTATCACGACGACACGCTTGCTCATTGAGTGCCCGTCGAGCAACGAATCGAAATACCTGCTTCTACACGACGACGAAAATGACCGTTGGGAATTGCCCGGTGGGGAAGGCTGGGAAGAAGAGGACTTGGTCGGTTGGGACATCGGCGCACGTATCGGTTCTCTGCAAGCACTCACAAAAACACAGCTCGGATTGGGCATTCCATGGATGTCTTATATTGAAGATGTTGAAAAAGCAGACGGTGTCTGTCGTGTGTACGGCTACTCAGATGAGTCGTTGGTATCTAAACCGCTGACCAACGGTCACTACGACTGGTTTACAAAAGACCGCGTAGGACAGATGCTTGGTGATAGCGACTATATCTGTCACGCCATTCACACATGGCACCGAGCGGACATTATTCGGGGCAAAGGCAAAGCATGTTGTCAAAGTAAGGAGCAATTCACCTAAATCCGTGTCAGAAGCAGCCGGCGTAATCTCACGATACGAGGTGTGATCCACTATCCATCAGACTTAGGGAATAGTGGGGCCACCAGAGCTTCCTGATAGGTTTGGAAGCGTCCGGACTGGTCACCGCCGAGCCATCGATACGGCCTCGGATAGAGCGTTAGTGACCGGTCTTCCAGCGGCAGCTTCAGCGCGACACTGCCCCACAGGGCGGAATACTTGGCGGCAACCGCCACTTCGAGGGACTGCCGTAGGTCGTGCCCGGAGATAGCCAGTTCCCCTCCGTTTGACACTACGTCGAGGAAAGACATAATCGACGTTGCCATATAAGAGAAACGGGGATATTGTATCGGTGTGTAGGAGGTTTCCACCCTGATCCGCGCCCCGTTCTGATCGAAGCCATGATAGATTTCGGGTGGTGCCCAATTCCATCGAATGAGCGCATCGTCAGTCCATACGTCAACGCCTCGGTGAGGGGTCTCCTCGCCGAAAACCGGACAGATGAGACCGTTGCTCAGGCGAAAATGTCCATTAATGATTAAGCCCTCGTCGTTGTCGCTTTGGAGCGCTGCGTCGGGTGTGCCCCAGGCGATTACTTCGGTCACCTCTGCCTGTGCCAGCAGTCGCAGCACAGCGATATGCTGGCACCCACCGCCCGATATCTCGCCGCCCCAACGGTGGACACTGGCACCGCGCAGTTCGCCGTAGTTGCCAGCGCGGAGCCAACCGGCCACCTCTTGAACTTCCGAAAGTGCTCGCTGGAGGTTGCCCCCGGCAAAAATGACATCGCGTTCCGCACATACATCAACCATTTCGTCAACATCCGCTAGACACGCCCCGATCGGCTTGTCGGTGGACACACCTTTGACACCTGCTTCGGCACTCGCAATCACCGCTTCTTTTATGTACTTGCCGGGCAAAACGACAGCGGCAATGTCAGGGACGATTTCCCGATACATAGCTGCGGCATCCGAGTAGAGTGCTTTGATGCCGAAACGCTCACCGACAGCGCGCCGCCGCTCTGGGTTGTATTCGGCGATGGCGACCAACTCGGTATTGGGCAGTGTCTGATACACCTCCGCGTAGTGCTGACCAAGGCGGCCGCAACCAATAATTGCAACGGTATATTTGGGTTCAGCCATGAAGGCCTCCTTCTCGCTTTTTCTCAAAGGTAAACCAAAATTCTACTTTTCAACGATACTGTTGTGTAGATAGATAGAGTGAAAACCAACATGCAATCCAATCCACACATTGTTAGCCTCTAGTTTTGGATGGATTATCAAGTTCATCTATAGTAACAGACTGGAGGGCCTTTTACCTTCCTTTTTTTATTGCCGATAAAAAAAACGGAGTGAATTGCTTGTTTGCTACACCTTCACCCTATCCGTAGACCCCGGTCTTCTAGTGGCAGGTCTACTCGCACATTACCGCGTCGATGGGATTCGCGCATACCGATGGCAATCTCCAAAGCTTCTCTGCCAAACTCTCCCGGACAGATCCGCTCTTCCCCGAGCTCAATAGATTTGCAAACCCCTTCCATCGCGTCCACCAGTGAACTTCGTGGATACCAAGGATTGGGGAATTGACACTGAATAGGTCCGCCATCTCCCGGATGCGTACTCCAGAGTTCAAACTGTGCGTGGGCATTGCGCGAGATGATGCGGCCTTTGTCACCGAGAAATTCCAGCGTCCACCCATAGCTTGAAGTGTCAGCTCGGCTGTTCATGTATGCACGCACACCGTTCTCGTAGACGATGTATCCAGATCCGGAAAGATCCTGATCGGCTGCTGCCGCTTCGTCACTATCCATTACACCGAAAACCCACTTGGCAGGTGCACCGGCAAAGAGACGGAGGAGGGCAAAGGTATGGCTGTGCAGGTTTGACAGACTGGAGGTGCTGTGACAAATCATCGATCGCAGTTCACCAACTGCTCCGTCAGCGATCGCCTGTCGTGCGTTGGTGTACCAGTTGTACCAGTTGAGGTGACAGGCAATTGCCAGAATTGTGCCGTGCTTCCGACACGCTTCAATCATCGCATCCGCTTCGGCAAGGCTAGGACACATTGGCTTGGTAGCAAAGATTGCTTTGACCCCCAGCTCTGCCAAGCCTATGGTTACCTCTGCCCGTTCCGCGGGACGGGTTGTCACGGAAACAATATCAGGGTGCTCTTTTTCGACCATCTCCCGATAGTCGGTGTAAAGGGCTTCGACCCCCCAACGCCGCTTGAAATCATCAAGTTTTGATCGGTCAACATCCGCAGCGGCAATCAGATCGACGTTCCTTGCCTCAAGCATCCCCGGTGCATGGGCAAATGGCCAAGGATAGTGTGGATTACCGATTACTTCATCGTCAATGGTGCTGCCCATCCTGCCACACCCAACAACGGCCCCGCGGTAGGCACCTTTGGGCTCACTTTCATTGATAACTCGAAATGCTTCACCTATAGGTTGAGCCATGCGATTTTCCCCTTCCTGATTTGAAAAACAAAGAGGGCAATCCCCTTTCTGCAGTGACGGACTGTTACCGCAATAACAAGGAGACCACCCTCTTAGATTTCTACTCTGATTTCACAGGCGGAATAAACTATCCCGTGGTTAGTGTGAGGCTTTGATTTTTCCCCATGTTGTAGTCAGACTGTTGGCAGGATTGACGGCTAAGAAGTCGTCTTGTCCTGTCAGCATATTTGCATTAATCTCTTCCTCACTCAGCTGCCGCTCCCAGAAGCGAAATTCGTCAAGGAGGCCTTTGTATGCGTTGTTCCCGTCAACGCGTTGTCCGAGATGAATGCCGAAAGCCTGATTTCTGGTGACAGAAGCTTCATCGCCCTTACCTGAGCCCACCTTCCTGCCATCAATATATATGTCGAGTGTAGCACCTCTGCGGACAAAAGCGTAATGGTGCCACTGACCATCGTTATACGCCTTTGGTGTTTCCACGATGGGACCATTAGGTTCTACGCCATCCCAGAAGAGACATGTAATATTATTTGGGGGGTGCGTTCTAATCCAGAATTGCGGTTCGCCGCCACCCACATTGAATCCCCATATTAAACTTCCAGCATTCGCTCCTTCGTCATAATTGAACCAAATCTCTGTGGAGAAGTCATCAGCCCCAACATCCATGGAGTCATGCCAAGGTATGTCCACATAGCTGCCGCCTTTACCATCCAGTTCAAGTGCGCCACCATATTTTCCGTTGGGAACAAACTTGGCATCCTTAACTAACTTTCCTTCGTTTACCCCCAAGGGACTCACATCTTCTGCCACATTTCCCTTCCCCTCATCCATTGGAAGGTAGATAATCAAGCCGTCAATGTCTGCCGCGGTGTGTCCCACGATGGGAATTAACACAAGGACAATGACTAACAATGCTGCAATGACATAGTTAAACATCAGTTATTCCTCCTTTGACATATTCTCAAACCTTAAGGATTCAGATTCTTCCAAATCCGTTCGTTAGTGAGATTCTGTTATCGATAACATTTGCTATTCAAAGGTAGTTTGACAGCACCTCCCCGATGCAAGGTTGTGACTGAGAAGCGTGCCATGGACGATGTTTCGCCCACATTTACAATAAAACATTGTAATCCCGGTTTTTATCCCTAGTGATTACAAACCATATTATCTACGAAACGTTATTTACCTCCGGTTTGATTGCATCGCACTGATACCTACCAAACCGTGAATCCACGATTCTGTAAACGTTATCCCAACGCAACAGAATCGGGACTATAGTTAGTCCCTAAAGGAGTTTTCTTAAGACTACGCTTTTGAGAGCGCAAACTTCGATAGAGATGATACCATTGAAATTCAACATTATCAATATCAATTCAAATATCGAGATTTCTAAAAAAGTGTGTTAGCTTGGTTCTATTGAGATTTGTAGGATGTTGAGTCCGAATCTATTACAAGATAGCAAGTACCATCGGGAACACTTTGCCAGTCAATGCTATCCACCCGATTACTCAAATCGCTCTTTGATCTGTCCCCAAGTTGTGGTTAACATTCCATCGGGAGAAACACCCAGAAGTGGGCCGAATCCCAACTTCATGTTGTCTGAGATTTCATTCACAGGCAGCGCACGATTCCAAATGCGAACTTCATCAATAATGCCTTGGAAGTTTCTGAGACCGGCAAAAGTCCCGCCGATTCGCAGGTCGTTGTCTACATCTTCCAATGGAAGTGCCTCGTTTCCTTTATCCTCGAACACCAATTTCCCATTGAGGTAAACGCGATGCTCACCTTCCTTCCAAGTCCCGGCGGCGTGATACCAGACATCATTATCTACAGCAGCGTCCGGATTCGGATCATTGTTTTTCCTTGACCCTTTCTCCACGCTGAGTTGGATGTTAAATTTTCCGTGCCTTCTAAACTTGAGTGCAAAACCGCCCCGCAACGGGTCGCAGTCACAATGATCGTTAGTAATTGACTCCTTCGCAATGAGTCGAGGGGCGGTAGAAATTCCCTCCCCTTTCATCAAGAACCAACACTCCGCTGTGCCTTCGGATTTATGCAGTTGGAGTTCCTTGGAATCCTTCGTTTCGATAATCACAACATCGTCATCTCCATCAAACTCTAGTGCCTTACCATGCTTGCCTGGAACCCATTGTGGGGGGCCTTCCAGTTTACCATGGTTGCCAAGTCTAGACCGATCAAGGGCTGTATCGCCCTCTCCTTCATTAAACGGAAGGTACAGGATCAGAGAGTCATCATTTGCATATTTCTGCGCGTGGGTCAAAGATGAAAGCATCAAAAGGCTGACTATCGTCAAAGCGAGAAGAAATGTCCTCATGACCTTATCCTCCTATTCCTAATTTCGGTTAATTTTTAACTTTCACGCTCTACGACAAAATGAGGGAGACATACCCCAAAACGGCTAAGGAATGAGAATTTAACCACTGATACGTTTCGACCGACTCTTCCTAATTACCCCTTTGTAAGGAACAACTCTTCCTTTTGCGAAGGAGGAGTCAGAGCAGGTTAGTGACTGACTTATTTGGTTGTCAGTCCTAAACAATTTCTAACCCCACTCTGGATAGTACCCTTGATAAAGCTGCCTGAATTGGAAACAAATCGCTCAAACTTAAGTAATATTATAGCACAAATCCCTAAAAAAGAGAACATAAACTGAGCATTTGACCGAGCTATATAGTTTTCGGTTTTCTTCCTATCTGACTGAGTAGGAAGTCGGGATTCGGAAATCCCTCCTACGGAAGAACTAAATGCCCCGAATCACCGCTCGCAGGGGCTTGACAAATCCACTGCAAACGTGCACAGATGGCTCGGATATGTCTATCCAAGCCGATCGGGATTGATAAACAGAACACGATGCAAAACACGAAACAGCATTTTTTGTAATTCTTTTGAATCTGTGCTATAATACCGATTATTCTAGTCTAAGAGTACGATTGGAGATTGTTCAACGGTTTTGGGGTGATATTTTCCCCGTTTCATAGTGGATTGTGTGTATATTTTGATTTTGGAAAGATTAAAAAGAGCGGTGCTACTAGCCTATTCAAACCGTAACATCGAAGACATGAACTAGCGAGTAGCAGAGCCTGTTCTCGGCATAATCAAGATGCTGTGATGCATGTCCAAACTAATTTCGTGGATCAGTTGTAGAAGGTAAAGGTTAAAAATTACCGTCAAATAATCAATAGGAGAATAAGGTTATGAAGATACTGTTTCTCGTTTTGGCAATAGCTAGTCTGTTAATGCTTCTGTCTTTAACTCCTGCACAGAAATATGCAAATGATGAATCTTTAATCCTATACCTCCCATTTAATGAAGGGGAAGGGGATACAGCCTTTGATAGATCCAGATTTGGCCACCACGGTGAGTTAGATACACCACAATGGGTTCCAGGCAAGTTTGGCAAGGCACTAGAGTTTGATGGAGAAGATGATGTTGTGATTATCGAAACGAAAAATTCTAAGGAACTCCAGATGGAAGGATCAGACGGTACACTGGAGTGTTGGTTTATGATGAAAGGAGAAGGAAACGCAAATCTCCCTCGACTCATTGCCAAAGAATCAGTGACTAACGACTGGGTCGTCACGCATGGGCGAGGCGGTTATACGCTCCGGCTTCAAAAGTATTCTAAATTTAACATCCAGCTCAGCGTGGAAGAAGGATCACAGGAAATCAATAAAGAGAAAAAGGAGGCGGGTGTAGATTTCAATGTCTGGTATCACGCCGCCGGGACTTGGAAGAAGGGCGAGCATCGTGTTTACCTCAATGGGAAGTTGGTAAATGAACATAAGGCACCGGATCTGACGTTTCCAGTGGAAGATAAGAGGAACGACCTGCGAATCGGCGGGACTTTCGCCGGTCTCAGAAATTTTCAGGGTATCATTGATGAGGTTCGTATTTGGAATCGCGCGCTGCCCGTGAATGAAATCTCAGACAACATGCAGCTGGGGATTGGTCCACTTCTGAGCGTTTCTCCGGCCGGGCAGCTAACCACAGCTTGGGGACAGATTAAAGCGTGGCGAAAGTGATAGGGATTCTGGTATACTGCAAGCCTAGGGCCATTTAATTCTTCTGTAGGAGGGATTTCCGAATCCCGACACCCCACCATAGGTGCTCCGTTCCGAGAGTTTTCAACTTGCATCCCAATCTATCGGGGAGCGACTTCCCGATAGAGACCTCTCCTACAGAACCGACAGAAAGCCGAAAACTAAATGACCCTAACTACAAGCCCAAACGTCCTTGCCTAAATCAAAAGAGAGGTGATACACCGGATTAGAAACGAATGAGTCCACGTGCAACTTCCCCGTTCAGCATGTCACTAAACGCTTCATTCACCTCTTCTAATTGATAGGTTCGAGTAATCAGTTCATCCAACTTGAGTATACCAGCGCGATACAGTGCCAGTAGACGTGGCATATCATACCGTGGACGCGCCGAACCGTAGTTACAGCCCATTATCGTTTTTTCACCCCAGAACACAATTGCCGCGTCGAGGGACAGCGGTTCGAGAGGTGGAGCACCAACCCAGATTGCTTTTCCTCGATTTCGTATGGCGCGCACTGTTTGTTCATACGTGGTGCGTGTGCCGATTGCCTCAAACGCATAATCTGCGCCCAATCCATCCGTCAAGGCTTGGATCTCTGGAATCGGATCGACTGCGCTGGCGTTGATTGTATGGGTGGCACCAAACTGACGTGCCATTTCCAGCTTTGAGTCCACCAGATCGACCACAATAATTCGCTCAGCACCGGCGATGACAGCACCCTGAACAACGTTTAAGCCGATGCCGCCGGCACCAAAAAGCACAACACTACTCCCCGGACGGACTTGAGCGGTATTGGTGGCAGCACAAACCCCCGTTGTGACACTACAACCGATCAGCGCAGCCTTATCCAGCGGGATGTCATCATCAAGCGGAATAGCGCATTCTTGCGGAATCACGCTATACTCCGCAAAGGAAGCCACCATTCCAAAATGGTGGATGGGCACCCCATTCTTTTTGTAACGTGTTGTCCCATCAAGCAGGTTTCCACGTCCCCCCTGCCTCGATGTCATGCAAAGGTTGCCATACCCCTGCGTGCAATAGCTACAGTGGCCGCACGACGGAACCCATGAAAGAATCACATGATCACCCGGTTTCACTAACGTAACGCCCGCGCCGACCTCTTCAACGATACCTGCACCTTCATCCCCCAACACCACAGGGAACGGGATACTCAACATGCCGGTGATCGCATGGTAACAGCTATGACAAACCCCGGTCGCTGCAACTTTGACAACAATTTCCCCCGCTTTGGGTCCTTCCATCTCAATATCTTCGACGACAACCGGTTGGTTCAGTCCATATAAAACAGCAGCTTTCATAATTTTTTCCTCCAGTAGTTAAGCTATTTCTCAACCTTTCCTCATTTGTAACAGCGAGTAAAGTATACCCCCAGCATCTACCTTGAGCCACCAAAGAAGATGCGCATATGGATAATGTCACCGACGATCGTCCAGAAGCCCCCAACCATATACCCCCCCAAAATCAATCCAAGAAAGAACGGGCGCGCCTGTCGATGAAGCTTGAGCCCGCCATATTTGAGGACAATCCATTTAGCCAAAAAACCGATAAGAACAGAGAACCAGAAGACATTAATGTCATGACTATTTGAAATGGCATATCCCACCGGGTGAAACGGAAACCATAAAAATAACCTTCGCATCACAGTGAAGAAGAGGACAAACACAAAACCAACACCTACAGCCCCTGCCCCGGTATAGTCAAATTCAGACGGATTAAGCATCCAGTTCTGTAAGCGCACATATCCGGCATTTGCAAATCGTTCAAGGGAGCTGCCCCCGGACTCGAAAGCGATATGCAAATAGACCCAGAAGAAGCTGAGGGTTCCTACAATTAAAGCGAGGGTCATAGCCAAAACCAACCCGCTAGTACCTCTCCTTGTTCGATTAGCTAAAGCGAATCCTTCGATTTGATGGGGCATCGGGTGCGCGCGGTAAGTAAAGTTAAAAAAATTAAGCATTGTCAACACTGTTAAGTTCCGAGCACCAAAACGACGAGATCCCAAAATATCGGGCAATATTTGATCGGGCCCCGTAAAAACAAAATCGTGAAACGGAGCACCGAATTCGGCTCGAATTCGCGTCACACCAAGTGATACAAGGTAATAGAGCACAAAAAAGGTGATACCAATCCAAACAGCGAGTCCTGCCCGCCAGAGAAAAAGCGTCAGAAAGCCGATGCCTCCGATGATACCGATGAGCGCGGTGCTATAGCGCATTGGTTCATGAGAATCGTCCAACGTGTTGTCGCCTAGTATACGCTTAACAATCGCGCTGAGGTGTTTCCGGTTTGACCACAATGCCACCAATACAATACCGAGGAGCGCGCCAAATGATTGCTGAATCTGAACAACCACATAGGAACCCGCAACGAACTGAAGGCCCATTGCCACAACAATCACTTTCTGAATCTTCCAGAACCAATAGAAAATCCAGCAAGAAAAGGACATCTCTAACGGCATAAAGAAAGACAAACCAACCATCGGCAAGATAATGCCGGTTGGTATCCATCCCATTGCACTCCACGGTTTGGCTGTGAAGTAGCTGCCCAAGTTATGATAGTAAGGGCTCCATTTAATGGACGGAATGGTCGGAAAAATCCAACCCAAACCATTAATCAGTGCCACTCCGCCCGAAATGCCAACCCCAAGCCACAATCCCCTATTTCTGAAGATTGCGAACGTCGAATCTGTCATCTCTAGGGGGAGTTGAATAATCGGATAGGATAGCTTCTCATTTTCAACCCATGCCCTTCTGACAATTACATTGATACAGATCATCACAAAAACTAGTACGACGACGAAAGCTGACCACCACAGACAAGGCATCAGCCAGCTGTTAATATGTTTGCCAATATAGAGGGTTGAATCTCCCTTATAATACGTATCTAGTATATTTCTATCGCTCACCGAAAGCCATGACGGAATATGCCGCCAAAACAACTCTCTCCACTCATTTTCGGGCGTGGCGTGCCGGAAGGGGGTCTCCATGATGGTGGTAAGCGTTTGCATCATTTGGAACGATTGAATCGCAGAGGTCAAGCTTAATAGAATATAGATTGTTATCAATTCCCCCTGGGTCAGAGCCAGCTGGGGGACAAATCGCTTCAAAGGGAAGTTAAGAAATAGCAGCACGCCGATAATGAAAATGACATTAAAGAAAGGTGATATAATTGTGGGAACGGATTGATACTGGTAGGGCTGTCGAGAAATCACCAGCCAATAGGCATTGATGGGGATTAAAACCAGAGCCAACCATACAGCGCGTGTAGAAATGATTGATGGCAAAGAAGCGACTGATGAACGTTTTGAGTTCATAGCTTCACCGAAAAAGGGACCCCGTGTTTGTAAGGCAGATCGGCAAACAGTAGTGAGTCAAAAAATGTTTGGCTTTGTAGGTGAAATAGGGTAGACCTGTCTTGGTTTTCGTGGGAGATTTGTATCAATTGCTTGATGGATAGACTCACCAAGCCAACCCGCTCATGGGTGATGGCTCAAAGTCAATAGACATCGGTATTACAGCCATCATATAGTCATTTGATACTATTTGATACTATTTGATGATTATCATCTTCTTCGTTGTGGCAAAGTTGCCTGCTTGCAGGTGATAAAAATAGATACCGCTGGATACAGGTTCACCTATGTCGTTACGACCATCCCAGTAAATTGCTCTCTCTTTTGATGTATACATAGCAGCAGGTTGATGTCCGACTTTGAATGTGCGGACAACGTAACCTGTCAAATCAGAAATGGTCAAAGTGACCCAGGCATCTTCTGCCAACTGGTAAGGGATCCACGTATCGGGATTGAACGGATTTGGGAAGTTTTGGTACAGGGCATTTTTGCGTATTTGCCCCCACAAAACAACCTGCTTTCCGAAGGGTTCGACTGAAAGTGCCAAATCGTCGAAGACATTATAGATATAGGCTGAACCCGTACCGCCATTCTTCAAGCTAGAACCAGTGAGGGCATGATTGGCACTGATGGAGACGGACCCGCCGAATCTATCCCCTGCCTCTACGTCGCTAGCAGTCACCCTCGCCCTTTCAATCCAAGCTTTACCCTTACGTAAAAAAGAATAGACTGCCCCGGAATTGTTTCCTTTACCATCGTGCCGGTAAGATCCCACGAGGGCAGCAACGTTTCCGGTGGTTGCATTGATGGAGACAGAAATTCCGAAGTTGTCCTTTGCTTTCCCGTCACTAGCTGTAAGTTTCGCCTCTTCGGTCCAAGTTTCTCCGTTGCGCACAAAGACATACGCCGCACCAGCACCGCTATTGTGCGAATTCGCCCCGACGATAGCATAGTTTCCACTGATGTGAACGGAAAAGCCAAACTCGGAGCCCCTTGCTCCGTCGCTAGCAACGAGCTTCGCCTCCTCTTTCCAAACCCTCTTGCTGCGCCTGTAGATATACGCCGAACCGGACCGACTTCCTTTATCATCGTCCCAAAGAGACCCGATGATAGCGTAGTCACCGTCGATGGAGACGGAAGAACCAAAGATGTCCCCTGCCTCCGCGTCGCGGGGTGTAAATTTTTGTTGCTCTACCCATTTGTCCCCAACGCGTACGAAGACAAACACTGAGCCGGAGTCAGCTCCTTTATCATCGTCTTGGGGGACTCCGGCAATGATGGTGTCTCCGCTGATGTCGACAGAAAAGCCGAAACTGTCATTGGCTTCCCCATCCTTGGCATTGACTTTGCCCTGCTCTTTCCAATTTTTTCCGTCGCGCTGGTAGATATAGGCTGAACCAGACCACACATCATCATGATGAGAACTAACGATCGCCCAGTCGCCGTTGATGGAGACGGAACGACCAAAGAAGTCTCCTCCCGCCCCATCTTTGGCAGTGAGCTTCGCCTGCTGGGCCCAAATCCCTCCATCAAGCGCGAAAATATAGGCCGAACCAGATCGGTCTCCATCATCATCGTTACCCGGAGCACCGACAATGGCGTAGTTTCCGTTGATAGAGACAGAAGTGCTGAAATTGTCATCCTCCGCCGCATCACCGGCGATCAGTTTGACTTCTTCGGTGTAGGTTATAGTTGATTGACACATCACCAACATTACAACAAACAGGATCGGTAGTCTTTTCATGATTGTTTTCCTTCGGTTTTTCTCCTCACCTTGGATAGGTCAGAGTTTTGCGATCGGTTTGCAGGAATATGCGAATGAGTAATTAAGCAAATAAACAGATCTGAGCCTTCAGAGTTTTGCGAATCTCCCTAGGCTGAACGAAGTGAAATTTCGATAGTAGTCCGTGGATGGACAGATGCGTATTGAAGCAACATAGTGTGGGTCGTAATCGGTGCCGAGGTGGCGACTGAAGTCAGATAGTTCACTGACTGCTGCGTGAAATTTCAACGTGCCAAAGTCAGTGTCTAGTTGGGTGATTGCTTGGACGATGCTGGACTCTAATTGAGCAGGTGATTAAGTAACGCTTCATCCTTGGTACTTCTTACGCGCTCGTACAGCTCGGTGATCGTCGGCGGCTCAGTCAGGAAGTATTCATTGAATAGCCTACCCGCCCATTTCCAAAAGTTAATCCATTTGCGATAGCCAGCAGCATCTCGCTCGGAGAATGTCTCTATCTCCCGGCAGGTGCGCTCAGTATCCCCCAATACAGTAGATAACGATTATCAGGTAATGGGAAAAATCGCTCTGGATCAAGTGCCTGTAGTGTGAACAATGAATGAACAGGCAGAGATGTGAGAGTCGGGAAAATTTACTCGGTCGTGCAAGCATCACCCACCCCGCGCCTTCGTTCTAAGACCAGCACCTCCAACCCATTGTGTCCCCCACTAACAATAATGGCATCGTATGGAACTGTGTGCATTGCGGTGGTTACCTCCCCGGTGAATCCTCCGACCACGGATTTCACTCCCAATTCAAGGATTACTCCTCCGCATATACTACGCCTTCAATGTCGCGTGTCTCCGAGTCCTGGTTGCCTCCCCAAGACATGAAGTAGAGAATCATAAAACGGTCATCATTCAGTGGGATAATGCTGGAATAGCCGCCGATTGTGCGGCCAAGGGTTACTGGTTCGTGGACAGAGCGGGTTGACCACACCAGTGTCGGTGAGTTGCGCCATGTCCCATTCCAGTCGCCTTCGTGAGAGTAGTCGCTGAAGCCAACGCCGCACCAGCCTTGATCCAAATCGCCAACCCAGCGGTATGAGCAAAGCAGTGTGCCTTTACGGGTGAGAAATAACGTCGGTGAGTGTCCATAGATGGGATACATGGTCAGTTCCAAGTCAGACCATGTGCGTCCTTTGTCTTCTGAGAAGGTCCAATAGAGGGGCATCATGCCGTGCCCTGCGGGGGAGTCGTCACTTGCGACCATTGCCATCAGTCTGCCATCGGGTAGTTCGATTACCTCGTTTTGGGCGATGACACCGCGGCAGAGGATGACTCCTTCATCCCAAGTCCGGCCACCGTCAATCGACCGTAGCTGAGCACTGGCTGCAACCCGTTCACCTCGAAAGCGTCCCCACACCGGCATGAGCAATGTGCCGTCGGACAACTCGCGGATCTTGCCGTAGGTATGCACGTCGGACCAATCAAAGTCGGCAATCTTTGCGCCGACACGCTCAGGCTCTGACCAAGATTCGCCGGCATCTGTAGACCGGCACAGATATACACCCTGATGGGGGCCTCCTATGCCAGAAATGGGTAACAATATCGTTCCATCGCTAAGCTCCGCAATGCCATGATAAGCTAGAAATGACGTTGGATGGTCAGAACGCGACGGAATAAATTGATGGATGGAGCCCTCCCACGTTTTGCCACCGTCACGGGAACGCTTCATCCCTGAGATGGTTCGTGGCTGTTTTGCATGGGGATCTGGATAACGCGCAGTAATGAGGATATCGCCATTCTGCAATCGCTCTCCGCCGGGTGTGGCGACATGACCCTCCCAGACAACGACGCGACTTTCACGGTGGAATTGTGGCATATCCGCCTCCTCAAAAAGTTATCGATGATCAAAAACAGGTTGATAGAACCATGTTATAGCAGAAAATCAAACTTTCGTCACCATCAAAAGTGCTGAGAGCGTGAAACGTGAACACAATTGGTTCTTAGCCCCACCTCCGTGGATCGCCTACAGAGTAGGTTTATAGCGTGTCCTCTCTCACCCAATGCCGGAACAACGGTTTTACATCGTTGGGGAAAGCGTCGTAAACGTCCGGCGGGATGGGCGGGACCTTGTTCTCCGTTCCACCAGCCTCGTCTACAATGCGGGCACGCTCATCTGAACCGGCCATCAGCACATCCAGATTGAGCCACCACGGCGCGTAGCGCACCACCACCGAAGTCCGGGGTTGGCCAGTGCGATTCGGAGCGGTGGCATGCCACATACGGCTGTCCATCACGAGCACACTGCCGGCGCGTCCGGTCGCCTGCATTTCGGTTGGGTAGGGACTATCTGGAGCTATGCCATTATTTCCGGTTGGGTTGTTGTTTGACCGATGGCTGCCGGGGACAATAAGGGTGCCCCCGTTTTCACAGGTGAACGGTGATAGCATCCACAGCGTCGTAATGTGCATCATCGCGTCGGGGTAGGGGGCAGGGATGTGACCGGCGTTGTTCTGATTAAAGGGCCAATCGCTGTGCCATCCCCCGCGCTCGTTTCCCGGATAGTTAATCGTGCCGGTCGTAAACGATACCCGCACATGGGGACCTAACAGAGCTTCGACAAGGGCAAGCATGCGCTGGTCAGCCAAGTAAGGGGCGATTGATTGGTCGTAGCGGATAAACCCCGGCACATGACCGATACCGTCAGGCGCATTGGGATTACGATGCACAACGGTCACCTGTTCGACACTCTCGCGCACGGCATCAACCTCGTTTGCTGGGATAATGCCTTCCATAACATACCACCCATCAATTTTCAGGTGTTGCAGCGCTTGATCCAAGCTCATAGTGGTTGCCTCCTACCAATCCGGCCGACCGACATAGAGTCCGCGGTTGACCATTGGTAGCGACACGCGCATACCGCCCAGACGGTCGGATTCGATCATCCCCATCAGCATTTCTTGGCTGCGACGTGCAAGTTGAATCGGCCCCTGCGTCTCGTCTCCGGTGTCCAATGCTTCTGCGAGGTTCTTAATCCCCATCTCCGTGCCACTCTCACGAGCTACTTCTGGAAAGGGCATCTCCTCTAAAATACGAGCGGATTCCGACGCTTTGCGAAACTGACAGGTCATCCCGTTGTTAATGGTGCGCATTTTTCCCTTTGTACCGCACACCTCAAACTCAGGACCGGTGCCTGCTGTGTTGTAGCCGTGGACTCCGTTGGAAAAACGGACATAGCCACCGGCGATGGCGGGGTCAGTATTGAGACGATTTCCGTCCCAATCTTCGGTGTCGCAAATAATTGAGCCTTGAACAAAGTCAATCTCTACATCGCCCGCAAGATATAGCAGCATATCGGCGGCATGGGTCAGCCCCCACAACGCAGAAGTGGCACCATATTGGGCGATGACGCATTGAACATCGCCAATCTCGCCCGCGTCGATTAATTCACGCATCTTACGATAAAACGGCATGAAGCGCCGTTGTGTCCCGTAGTTGAACTTGGTGCCATTTCGTTCAACAGCATCTACCATTGCGTCGGCTTCCTCCATTGAGCAACAGAGCGGTTTTTCGGCGTAGATACCTTTCACGCCGTGTTCAGCGGCGAAGATTGCTACTTCCGCACGTTGCGGCGGACGGGTCGCGACGCACACGATGTCCGGCTGTTCCTTTTCAATCATTTCGCGGTAATCGGTATAGGCGTGTTGCGCTCCATAACGTTGGCGCGCGGTTTCCGCTTTTTCGGCGATCACGTCCGATACCGCCACCAGATCTGTTCGATCGCACGCCACGGCTGCCGCTGCATGGGAGTAGGGAATCCAGAGAAAACGCTCCGGACGTCCCGCCATTTCGTCGTCAATTGTGGCACCCATGCGGCCGCATCCAATTAAACATGCACGATATTGTTTTGCCATCACGTACTCCTTTCGTGGAATAATCTTGCCATTGTTAAACTACTCTGCTGCTCGCAACTGCTGTGTAGCAACCTCATCCACCTCGTATGTCTGCGGGTTAATGACCACCCCGTAGGCATCGTGGGCGTGTGCAATCGTAACTTTTTCTTCGATGACATCTCTCAGCACCGATTGCGGGTCGCGCTCGAAGGGATTTCCCCATCCGCCTGCTCCCGCGGCAATATGACGGAAGACATCGCCGCGTTGGATGGTTAGCGTGGGTTTGGGGGGAAGTTCACGAGCCTCGCCCTCAGGGTTCAAGATATTTTGTGACGGAGCACCTGCACCCCCTCCTTGCAAACCGTAGGGCTGATATTTTGTACGGTCTGCCCGAATTTGCAGTGTCGCTTCTTCAGCTAGCAAACGAAAGTCTCGGACCAGACTTAGCCCCCCGCGGTGGATCCCCGCGCCGCCGGTATCCGGAAGATAGCTGTAACCCTCAATACGGAGGGGCAGCTCAGCTTCCAAGACTTCGGCGGGATTGTTGGAAAAATTGACCACACTACTCGCCACACCGTCAATCCCATCCTTATCCAAGCGTCCTCCCCACGAACCGTAGAGAAATTCGAGGAATACGAACCCGCGCAATTCCGTTTTTCCGTCTTGCACGACACGCTCATAACCGCCGATGCTGACACCGGTATCGCCTCCGATTTCGCAAGCGGGAACCCGATCCGGCGCAGCTTGGGCGAGTGCACCAAAGACGACGTTAGCGATACGAAAACCGGTCAAGCCGCGTGCAGCCACAGGCCCCGGTGCCAGCGGATTGACAATCGTGCCCTCTGGTGCTATGACCGTAATTGGGCGGAAGTAGCCACCATTGTTCGGAACATCCGCTCCCATCAAGCAGCGCACGCAGGCATAGGCGGTCGATTCCGTAAATGAGAGTGGACAGTTGATGCCGCCTCTGACCTGTGGCGATGAGCCTGTGAAGTCAACGATCATGCGATCGCCCGTAATGGTAATGGTGACCACAATCGGAATTGGGTCAGGATCGATACCATCATCGTCAAGATAGTCAGTAAATGAATACACACCATCAGGCAGCCCGTCAATTTCTGCTTTCGCGGTTCGCTCGGCATAGTTGAGCAACGCTGCGAAATAGGCTGAGAGTTGCACTGCACCGTATTTCTCAAATAACGCCCGGACTCCCTCCTGACCGACATGCAGACATGCCAATTCTGCCCGTAAATCGCCAAGGACCTGGCGCGGGATGCGGACGTTGCGAGCGATGAACTCAAAGACAGTTTGATTCGCTTCACCTTCGTCGTAGAGTTTGAGCAGCGGGATGCACAAGCCTTCCTGATAAAGTTCTGTGGCATCACAGCCATTTCCACCCGGCGTTTTGCCCCCGATGTCGGTGTGATGCGCGATGCAAACGACGAAGGCAATAGGTGTCGAATCGTCGAGAAAAATGGGTTTGCACAGATACATGTCAGGTAGGTGGGAGCCGCCCTCATACGGGTCGTTGGTGATGTAGATGTCACCGTCACGCATCTTCCCGCCGAGCTTAGCGATGATTGCACGCATAAATTCGGGTACGGAGCCGAGATGCAGCGGCAACGTCAGGCCTTGCGCGATAAGTTGCCCCTCTCCATCACACACCGCTGCGGACAAATCCATCGCGTTTTTCAGATTGGATGAATACGCTGTCCGCACCAGCGTCAGTGCCATCTCATCTACCAGCGCATCTAGTGCATTTTTAATCAGTTCCGATGTAATAGGATCCAGGGAAGTTGCCATATCGTTCATTTCATCTTTTCTTTTTATCGTTTATCAAGGATAGGTTTGAGACTTGGTAGAGATTTCCTGCTCCCTTTGGGTTTGGCAATCTGACGAGAGAGGGAATCTTTCTCTATTGACATCGCACCCTAATAGTGCTACACTGTACCGTAAAATCAGAGAGAAATCAAGCTGAAAATTGGATTGACCGGGAGCAGTTTCTTTGCAGGTGAAGTTTCGGTTAGCCTATCATAGGGTCCGCTTTACCATCTGTTAACAGTGACAAACCCGTTCAGGACTTTACAAGATGAGGAGAGTTGAGAATGAAATACGCCCTTGCGATTTGCCTGATTGGGGCAAGTACTTTTTTCATTGCCTGTCATGATGAAGAAATCGCAGCACACTATAATCGGGGAAATGCCTATCAGGAAGAAGGCAGATTTAACGAAGCGATTCTAGCGTACAAAAAGGCGATTGAGATAGACCCCAACTTTGCAGAAGCGCATTATAACTTGGGAAACGCCTACTATCGCCAAGGGCAAATTGATGAAGCGGTGCTAGCGTACAAACAGGCGATCCGTATCCATCCAGATTTCGTGGAGGCGCGTAACAGCTTAGGACTTGTCTATCGTATACAAGGCAACAATGAGGATGCGATAGTCGAGCTCAAAGAGGCGGTCAGCATCGCTCCGGACAATGCACAAGCCCATAATCATCTGGGGCGCGCCTACATGGAGCAAAGTAACTTTGAGAGTGCTATTGTTGCGTTCGAGCAAGCAATTCAACTCAATCCGAATAGTGCACTAGCTTACTACTATCTCGGAAATTCCTACAAAGCGCAGGGCGAACTCAACCAAGCCATCGCTGTGTTCAAAAAGGCTGTTGCGATAAACCCATACGACGCTTTATCACATCATAATCTAGGAATCTCTCTTTCTAATCAGAATCGGTTCGATGAAGCTATAACCCACTTCAAAGCGGCAGCTCGCATTAGCCCAAACTTGGCAAATCTACACAACAACCTAGGAAATGCCTACAAAGCACAAGGCAGATTTGATGAAGCTGTTGCTGCGTTCGAGAGAGCAGCAAACATCAATCCGAGTGATGCAACAGCATATTACAATTTGGGTATCATCTATGCTGACCGAGGCAACGATGGGGATGCTATGACTCAGTACAAGCAAGCTCTTCATCTCGCTCGCACCAATCCTGACCTACAAAAACTTATACCTGAGATAGAAGGTCGTATGAAAAAGTTAAAATGAAATTAAGCCCTTTCAGTGGCATCAAATGAACTTCCTTTCTACTGCTATCTGTTACATCTACAATCTCATCGCGCGAAGAAGTAATTATTCGTGAACTTTCAAGGGGTTGATTAGAAGAATTGCGAAGAAATATCCGGCATCTAGATTTAACGGATTAAGTTTGACTCCTGAAATCTGTGCTGACTGATGCACATTATCGCCGAAAGGAAACAATATGCACGAAATACATGATACCATGACAGCGTCCCCAACGCGGGCGTTCCTTGTTGGGGTCAAGTTGAAAGGTGAATTGCAGAGTGATGCGGAAAGTTCGCTGGAAGAATTGAGACGGCTTGCAGAAACGGCGGGGATGGAAGTGCTCGCCGAAATCATACAGTCGAAAGAAACGCCCAATCCCACCTATTTTATCGGACGGGGAAAGTTAGAGGAATTGGAGGCGATGGTCGGTGAGCTCCAAGTGGAAGCGGTAATCTTTGATAACGACCTCACACCGGCACAAACTCGTAACTTGGAAAAAGTCCTTGATATCATCGTTGTCGATCGAACAAGCCTGATTCTACAGATTTTCGCACAACGCGCACAGACCAAAGCTGCCAAATTACAGGTGGACCTTGCGCAACTGCAATATGCGTTACCCCGTTTGACGCGAATGTGGACGCATCTCTCTCGACTTGGTACAGGTGCAGGAGGCACAGCCGGGGTAAGCGTTGGGCGTGCCGGTGGCGCAGTGCGTGGGCCGGGTGAAACCCAACTTCAGATTGACCGGCGATTGGTGCGCTCACAAATTTCGCGTGTAAAAAAAGCACTCCAGAAAGTTGAGAAGCATCGCCGGGTACAGCGAAAGCAACGTCAGGAGATGATTAATGTCTCACTTATCGGTTACACCAATGCAGGAAAATCAACAATCTTTAACGCTTTGACGAGCGAAAATCGGTTGGCTGAAGATAGGCTGTTTGCGACATTAGATCCAACCACCCGCCTGCTTGATTTGCCGGATAACCAACGCGTGCTATTGAGTGATACAGTCGGTTTTCTCAAAAAGCTGCCGCATCATCTAGTGGCTGCATTCAAGGCAACGCTAGAGGAAGTTGCAGAGGCAGATTTGCTTCTCCATGTCGTTGATGTGTGCCATCCCGAAGCGGAGAGCCAGATTAATGCTGTTGATGAGGTGCTTAAAGAGTTGGGTGCCCTTGATCGACCGACGCTCATGTTGTTCAACAAAATTGATCTGCTAGAGGGGGAAGGGCATATCCAACTATTCCAGAGTAAATATCCCGATAGCCTTGCACTATCAGCGCAGAATGGCACGGGATTGGAAGTGCTAAAAGACCTGCTCGCTGAACGGTTCTCAACTCACGACGTAGATGTGTCGCTTGTCCTTTCTTATCAAGATGGAAAGGCGTTAGATTACCTGTATAAGCATGGTGAGGTGTTCAATACGGACTATCAAGGTGAGTCAATTCGGGTCAAAGCGAGGCTTCCACAACGTCACTTGAAGACTTTGGACCGCCTCACGACGAATTCGACCTCTGTAATACTAAATTGATTTCCCTGTCGTATATAATCCACTCTGATTTTCCCTCAACGGCTAAACCCATTGCACAAATAGGGGTGAGCAAACCGATGATTGAGATTCGCGGCACCGGCCACATCTACCGCAACCCGAAGCCCCATCTTCGCGCTCGACATGCGTGGCACCCGACATTGGTGGTCATCAACCAAAACGAACTAATCGCCGCATTCGACATCGGCGAGGCGGTTGAGAGCTTGGATTACCGTACTTATATCAGCCGCAGCCATGACGGTGGCCAGACTTGGGACGCGCCGGTGACAATGTTTCCTAATCATCTGATCCAGCATCCGACTCGACGCACCACGCACATCGCGCGACCAAGCCGAATGTCAGATGGCGAACTAGTCGCATTCACCGCCCGCTTTTACCGAGACAATCCCGAACAGGGCATCTGGAATCCAGACACGACAGGCGTGGTTGAAATGGATCTGATGGTAACGCGGAGCCCTGATGACGGTTGGACATGGCAACAACTCCAGTGCATCACACCGCCGCTGGTGGGACAACCCTTTGAAATCTGTCATACCATTGTCGAGTTAGCAAACGGGCGGTGGCTGGCTCCGGTGTCATGCCTACGGTGTTGGGACGGTGGAGCTCCCAACGGCTTGAAGGTTATCGCAATGGTTTCCGCCGATAAGGGACAGACCTGGCCGACGTATATTGACATCCTTGATGATTCCGTCAACGGTATCGTCCATTTTGAGCAGTCGGTTGTGCAGTTGGCAGATGAGCGCCTACTCGCCGTCGGTTGGGCATTCGATGAACGTAGCGGCAAGACCCAAGCCGTCAACTACGCACTTAGTCACGATTGCCAGACGTTTTCGACCCCGCCGCGTCCGACGGGTTTGAGCGGAGAGACCAGTAAACTCTTGGCATTGCCAGATGGGCGCGTTGTTTGTGCTTACCGCGGCATTGACCCACCGGGGTTGTGCGGCACCATCGTCCATCTTGACGGGGCGCAATGGCGACACGACGAGCCGCGGGTCCTGTGGCAGGGAGAGAGGCTCACGAGAATGTTCGGGGAGGCAACCGCGACGGATGAACTACGCTCACTGAAGCTCGGCTGCCCTAATCTCGCCTTATTGCCCGATGGTGACGTATTGGTTGCGTTTTGGTGTCACGAGGAGGAGGTCTACAACATCCGCTGGATACGCCTTGCGGTCAGTTAAGGTTGGCAGAGTGTGCTATTATTAAAACGGGTGAGAAGCTCGCACAAAAACAAAATTCCTACCTCAAACACCTGTTGTCCGCAGCAAGGGACCTGGTATCCGCATGGTATTGCTCATAAAAATGTTCGCCCGCCGGCATATATGCCATCAACAATAGCCTGATCTGTCCACATCTCTTGCGGCGTGATGAGCGGCAACTTTTTGCCGAGTGCACAATCAATAAAATGAAGTGCTTCGGTGCGGGTTCTTACCCTAGGGTTATCTTGGAATGTGCCAGCGATGCCGGGTGCTACTTCCTCAGTCACATCTACATAATCGCCATCCCGCCACGTCAACAACTGAAACGGAGAGAGCGAAGCGTAGCCCTCCGTTCCCCACACATCAACGCCATTATCCCCAATTTGTGGGGGTGCCAACCACATACTCTCAACCGACAATGTCACATCATCAGCAAAGCTGGCATAGCCGGTCACCAAATCCTCAACATCGTAGGTATCTCGGACCGCTTCCAAATCAGGGGGCAGCGTAGAGAGGGCAGCAAAACGGGTGCTCGCCCGACCTGCTACGGAGCGGAGAGGGGGACAACCGAGGAACCACACCCCCAGATCCAGCGTATGCACACCGGTGCTTGCGAGTGAACCACCGCCAGACCGGGACTTGATATAGTGTGGTCCCCAGACTGGAACGCTGCCCGCATGTATCCAAGTCCGTGCAAAGCGCGGCGTTCCCAATCCGCCACTACGGATAAAGTTATGCACCGCCTGTGCATCCTTACGAAAGCGAAAATTATAACCAACCATCAGCAACCGGTCTGCCTGCTCCGCTGCTTGAAGCATCGCTTCCGCTTTGGCGAGTGAGGGTGCCATCGGCTTGGCTGCCAACACATGGGCACCGCTGTTAAGTGCAGCAATAGTAACGGTCGGGCGGACATCTGCCATCGTAGCAACCATAACGACATCAAGGGATTCTTGGTCAAGCATCTTTTGATAATCCGTGTAAGTTGCCGCGCGCGGTCGCTGTGGGTGGACATCAAACAGCTCGCGAGCAACTGTTTCAGCGCGTTCCGCATCGACATCGCATACTGCGCTTAAATTGGCATCTGGGTGATTGACCACATTGTCTGAGTATGCGTGGTGTCCAAAAGAGCCGCAGCCGACGACACCGACACGCAATGGACGAGAACCGTTGTTCATATTGCCTCCTAGGTGCCTCAGAATTTGGGGATTTCCATTAAAATCAGAACCAATAATAGGTGATACGTGGCATGAGATTATGATACGATGTTATCCTACTTTTATGCAGCAGGCAGCTATCAAACTTCTACCAACCCCGGCGCATCAAAATAGCCGACTTCTGTCAAACAGTCAATCCAATAACGACTTACCTAGGGAACTTCCACGCCCAGCGATGTCACCATTTCAGTGACGGACTGCCAAACATCCTCGGCAATGGGGATGCCATCGCGCTGACGGACGGCGCGGGTCCGAAGTTCCGGATCACCGGGCATAAGCACCTCATCAAAGCCGGGTGCCGGTGGAATCGATCTGACTCGATGCCCCATTTCATCAGCTCGGTTCGCATAATCCGAGAAAGGTTGGAACAGGTCTGCTTTGAAGGCAATCATTGTTACGCCTTGGTGCCGCATAATCGGACCACCGTGCTTTGGGTCAACAAAGGCATCCGCTCCTGTGAAGATTCGCCCCAGGAACTCTGTCGCCATCATCAAGGCATAACCTTTGTGCCCGCCAAACGGGACATGCCCGCCTCCATTAACGAAATCGTTCGCATCCGTGCTGGGATTTCCATCTGTGTCAACAATGCAGTTAGGTGGCAACGGCTCCCCTCTGCGCTGGGCGTTGAGAACTTTGACACCGGAAACCGCTGCTGTTGCAAAGTCGAACATCATTCGCGGTGCATCGTCGGACGGGAAACCCATCGCTAATGGATTGGTATGGAGAACCTTTTTCCTGCCACCGTAGGGAACGGTCGCCGGCTCTTCTTCAGAGTATCCCCCCGCCCAGACCATCGCGATTAGCCTTTCAGATGCAGCCATCTCCACGTAGTGACCTAGTCTTCCGATATGGTCTGCCTGAACGAGCCCAACCACGGCGATGTCATTCTCTTTCGCCTTTGTTATGGCGACTTGTATTGCATATTTGGCAGCGACCTGACCGAAAGTCCAATTCCCTGTAACTTGGGCACTCGTGGCGGTTTCGTTTAGGATTTCAGGGTGGGCTGTCGCCACAATTTCACCGGATTTGGCGGAATCCACGTAACGCGGCAAATGCCAGATGCCATGTGTGTCAACACCACTGAGATTTGCTAAAACCAAATGCTCCGCCACATCCTCCGCATTTTGCTCGTCGGCACCTGCGGCCAATAGAGCGTTCTTGACCAATTCATGAAGTTCGTCTGCCGTCTTGATTATCACTGCGTCCTCCTGCATCGTCCTATTTGAGCTTCCAGATACACCCATTTTGTGGGACAGTAGGGTAACTTCTAAACGAGTGAATCTCAATCTAATCCCAGTGAAGGACCGAAGCTGCTGACCCCAAGTCGTTAATCTCCATTAGGTGTGTTTTGAGTTCTTGAAGTTTGGATTCCAAATGTGCTGCCTCCTAAAATTTTGAATATCAGCGGTAAGAATCATCACAAGCTCTCAGACTGGCAGCGTGAGTGCCTTTCGCAAAAACCGTCCGGTATCCGATTTCTCCACAGCCACCACCTCCTCTGGCATCCCCATAGCGACAACCTCCCCACCTTCCGCCCCGCCCTCGGGGCCCAAGTCAATAATCCAATCGGCGGATTTGATCACGTCCATGTTGTGTTCAATGATGACAATCGTGTTGCCCTTGTCCACCAAGCGGTTGAGCACCATCAGTAACTTCTGCACATCATCAAAATGTAGGCCCGTTGTCGGTTCATCCATGATGTAGATGGTTTTGCCAGTGCTCCGCTTCGAGAGCTCACGCGCCAGCTTGACACGTTGAGATTCACCACCAGAGAGCGTTGTCGCCACCTGACCGAGTTCAATGTAATCCAGACCAACATCGTATAACATCTGCAAGGGTCTATGGATAGGTGGCACGCTGTGGAAATGGGCTAGCGCTTCCTGCACTGTCATCCCCAGAATATCGGCGATGCTTTTGCCCTTATAGCGGATCTGCAACGTTTCGTGGTTATAGCCGGTGCCGCTGCAGGTCTCACACTTGACCCACACATCCGCGAGAAAGTGCATCTCAACCTTATTGAAGCCATGCCCACGACATGTTTCGCACTGTCCCGTCTTCTGGTTAAAACTGAATCGACGGGAATCGAAACCGTGGACCTTAGCATCCGGCAGATCGGCAAAGAGATAACGAATCTTGGTGAATAGGTCAGTGTAGGTGGCCGGATTCGATCGGGGGGTGTCGCCGATTGGCTGTTGATCGATGTTGATTACTTTGTCAAGATATTCCAACCCACGAATCATTCGATACTTCCCCGCCCGCATCCGCGTTCGATTCAGATTAGAGACGAGCACAGGATACAGCGTCTCCTCAATCAGCGAACTCTTTCCTGATCCGGAAACACCTGTCACGCATGTCAGCGTCCCCAGCGGGATTTCAACATCGATATTCTGCAAGTTATTGGTTCGGATGCCCACCATCTCAAGCCACTCCCCTTTGCCTTGGCGCCTTTGCGGAGGGACCTCAATCTTGAGCGTCCCTGTGAGATAACCGCCCGTCAGCGAATTTTCGCTCTGCTGGATTTCAGTTGGAGAACCGGCGACGACAATCTCACCGCCGAACTTCCCAGCGCGGGGACCAAAATCAAGAATGTAATCTGATGCCAGCATCGTTTCCAAATCGTGTTCGACAACCAAGACACTGTTGCCAAGATCGCGAAGCCCTTTCAATGCGTTCAAGAGTCGCTCCTGATCCCGCTGGTGCAATCCGATACTCGGTTCATCAAGGATGTATGTCACCCCTGTGAGGCCGCTGCCAAGTTGGCTTGCCAGACGGATGCGCTGCATCTCCCCCCCTGAGAGACTTGGTGCCGGCCGGTCTAGCGTCAGGTAGTGTAGTCCAATATCAACAAGGAATCGAAGTCGTTGTCGGATCTCCTTGAGCAATTCTCCGCCAATCTCCATCTGATATGCTGGCAGATCGAGGCGGTCGAAAAAATGAGCAGCCCTTCCAATCGGCATCGCTGTCACCTCAGCGATGGTTGTCCGACCCAACGTTACGCCTCTTGCCAATGGCTGAATTCGCGTGCCTTTGCACTCCTGACAAGTGTATAACCGATGACCGATTGTCCCAATGCCTTCACACGCCGGACACTGACCGATAGAACTGTTGAATGAGAAGTGACGCGGTGTCAGTTCGGGAAAACTCAAACCACACGGGATGCAAGCGAAGTGCTCGCTGAAAACATGATGCGTGATCCCTGCTCCCTCGCTCGCCTGTTTTCCTTCAGTCATGACTCCCACCGCCACAATCCCACCGCTCTGCTGCGTTGAGGTTTCAACAGCTTCGGTTAAACGTCCACGTTCATCAGGTTCAAGGGTGAGGCGATCGACGACAATTTTGACATCGTGCCGGATGCTCTTTCTAATATTCGGGGCTTGATCGATTGGGTAAACCTCCCCGTTAATCTTGATGCGAGCATAGCCCTCACGCTGTAGACGGCGGAAGGCATCGGGATAATCCTCATTAGGGCGCAGCACTAGCGGAGACAGGACATAAAGCTGTGTTCCACTCGGCAATGCGATGATCTTGTCAACAATCTGCTGCACGGATTGGACGCTGATTTCCGACCCGCACTGCGAGCAGTAGGCGATTCCGACTCGTGCATAAAGCACCCGCAGGTAGTCGTAAATTTCTGTGACTGTCCCGACCGTAGACCGCGGATTCTTGCTTGGTGCTTTCTGTTCGATCGCTATTGCCGGCGAGAGCCCCTCAATCTTCTCGACCTTCGGCTTCTCTAATTGCCCTAAAAATTGCCGCGCATACGCTGAAAGGGATTCGATGTAGCGCCGCTGCCCTTCTGCATAGATTGTGTCCAACGCCAGCGACGATTTTCCTGAACCACTCACGCCGGTGAATGTGGTGAACTTCCGATGGGGGATGTCTACATTGATGTTTTTCAGATTGTGCTCATGTGCCCCATGCACGGAGATGTATTTCTGCTCATTCGTGCCAGCTAATTCATAAGAGGTTGTTGATTCTTGTAGGACGTGCGGTGCATTATGTATCGCATATTGTGTATAGTTAATCGAAGATGCTTCCATCCTTCTCGGCTCCAATGCCAGCTTCAATGCCATCCCCGTATACGACTCCTCAACCGCTGCCACTTCCTCCGGTGTCCCCGTCGCAACGACATAGCCCCCCTCTTCACCCCCTTCGGGCCCGAGGTCAATAAGATAGTCCGCTGTCTTTACTACTTCCAAGTTGTGCTCGATGACGACAACGGTATTGCCCACATCAACGAGTTGGTGCAACACTTTGAGGAGTTTCTTCACATCGTCGAAGTGCAACCCAGTCGTCGGCTCGTCAAGAATATAGAGGGTTTTGCCCGTACTACGTTTAGCCAGCTCCCGCGCCAACTTAATCCGTTGTGCCTCGCCGCCGGAGAGGGTTGGTGCCGACTGACCAAGCTTGATGTAGTCCAGACCGACATCATGCAGGGTTTGTAGAATCTTTGCAATTTTCGGCACGTTCGCAAAGTGCTCTAAAGCCTCTTGCACGTCCATGTTGAGCACATCGGAGATATGCGCGCCCCTGTATTCGACCTGTAGCGTTTCGTCATCATATCGTTTTCCCTGACAAATATTACACTTCACCCAAACATCGGCAATAAAGTGCATTTCGATCCGCTTTGAGCCATTGCCTTCACAGGCTTCGCATCGACCGCCTTTGACATTGAAGCTGAAACGTCCCGGTTTGTAACCGCGCACTTTGGACTCTGACATCTCGGCGTAAAGGGCACGGATCTGATCAAACACTTTGGTGTACGTGGCAGGATTCGATCGCGGTGTCCGCCCAATCGGCGACTGATCAATATCAATGACTTTATCGAGGACTTCGTCAATTGGAGCTGAAAATGTGGCTTGCGTATGATCGGGCGGAGGATCGCCCTCTGTAGTGCCTGCTCGTATTCGATCATACTCCCCCGGCTGAGCGTGTGCCTTCATCAGATCGCGGGCAAGTGCCTCGTATAGAATATCATTGATAAGCGAACTTTTGCCAGAGCCGCTGACACCCGTCACGGAGGTGAAAATCCCGATCGGAATTCGCACATCAACGTCTTTAAGATTGTTATGACGTGCCCCACAGATCTCGATCCATTGATTTCCAATTGAACGGCGTTCGGTGGGTATGTCGATTTGTTGTTCGCCACGGAGATATTGCGCTGTCAGAGAGGTTGAACCTTCAGCAATCTCTTGCGGCGCACCGATTGCCGCAATCTCACCCCCCTTGATTCCCGGTCCGGGCCCGAAATCAACAATCATATCCCCCGCCCACATTGTATCTTCGTCATGTTCGACAACAATTACGGTGTTGCCCTGATCCCGGAGATGTTTGAGCGTCGTGAGGAGGTGCTGGTTATCACGCGGGTGCAAACCAATACTGGGCTCGTCAAGGACGTAGACCACCCCTCGCAAGCCCGCCCCGATTTGGCTGGCTAACCGAATCCGTTGCGATTCGCCGCCGGAAAGCGTCGGTGCGGTGCGATCCAAGGTGAGGTAGTGCAGCCCAACATTCATTAAGAACCAGAGGCGGCCCTGAATCTCTTTCAGCAAATCGGTCGCAATGAACGCCTCACGCGCTGGCAGTTGGAGTTTTTCAAAGAAAGTAAAACAATCCCTAACCGCCATTTCAACGACATCAAGGATGGATTTTCCGTCGATTGTCACAGCCTTGACCTCTGGCTTGAGTCGTGTCCCGTTACAATCTGGACAGGGACCAGAAACCATGTATTTTCCGTAGTAACGCTTCACAAGCTCCGAGGTTGCTTGGAAATACTTTCGTTCTCCGGGCGGAATCACGCCTTCAAACGCGGCCCGGTACTTATAGCGGCGATTACGATGGGAGCGATAGACGAAGGGAATCTCCTCTTTGCCAGTGCCATAAAGGATAGCTTGCTGATGCACATCGTTCAACTGTTCCCACGGTGTATCGAGACTGAAGCCGAAGTGCGCTGCCAAACTCTCGGCGTAGTGTCGTGTCTGTAGCGTGTCAAGCCGCCCCCAAAAGACAATCGCTCCGTTCCAAATCGATAGAGTTGGATCGGGGACAACCAGATCGGGGTCCATCTTCGTTAGCGTTCCGAGTCCCTTACAGGTTGGGCACATCCCCGCAGGACTGTTGAAGGAGAAATTTCGTGGGGCGGGGGGTTCATAGCTGATGTTGCAGTGCACGCAGGTGTAGTCCACCCCGAACAAGAGGTCGCCCGCCTCCGGTTCCCCTCCGACGATGTTCACAATTAGGCGGCCCTCCCCCATACGTAGCGCGGTTTCAACTGCTTCCGCGACGCGGCTGCGGATATCGGGTTTGATAATGATCCGATCCACGACGATTTCAATGTGATGCCGCTGATTCCGATCAAGCTGAATTTCAGCCGGTAGGTCATAGATTTGTCCATCAATTCGGGCACGGACAAACCCTGTCTTGAGCGCGTCCTCAAGATCGTCCCGATACTCGCCGCGACGCCCACTGACAATTGGTGCAAGGATTAAGATACGAGTCCGCTGCGGTAAGTTTACAATCTGGTTGATGATCGCCGTTGCCGTTTGGGCACCCACCGGGGCACCGCACTTGAGGCAGTGCGGTGTGCCCACACGCGCAAACAGGACGCGCAGGTAGTCATAGATTTCTGTGATCGTTGCGACCGTTGAGCGAGGATTGTTCCCGCCCGATTTCTGATCAATTGAGATGGCTGGGGAGAGACCCCCGATGAAATCAACGTCGGGTTTTTCCAACTGTCCAAGGAACTGACGAGCATAAGCGGAGAGGGATTCGATGTAGCGGCGTTGTCCTTCAGCGTAGACGGTATCGAATGCCAGCGATGATTTCCCAGAACCGCTGACACCGGTGAAGACGATGAGCTTGTCTTTGGGGAGCTTGAGATCGATGTTTCTGAGATTATGTTCGCGTGCGCCGCGGATGTCGATGAATTCTTCCGGCATAAATTTTCCTTTGGCTGAAGGCCTTTCCGTAATGACCAGCGATTCCATTCATTTAATGAGATTCTGTATCCTAATATATTCTCAAATTGAACCATCAATGAGTCGCATTTTACCATATTTCTACGTGAGAAAAACAGACCTGCCCTCAATCAACGCGAAGGGCCGCCACTAAGCAGAAGATTTAGTTGCTTTTCGCACTGTAGATTTGGTGTTAGAAGTAAGATCGTCCAAGTGAGTTTCCAACCCCGAAGGCATCGTAAGGCACGCCGGCAGGCAGGGTACGGAATCCCCATGTATCCGTTGTGGCATCATAGCCAACCCCAACTGAGGCAGCGGGCTCTGCAATCAGGTTAATCTGAAAAGTGAAATCTTGTCGCACATTATCGAAGGGAGGTTCCCGCTTAATCCCGATGCGGTGCCATCTAATCGTCATATTCCAATTATGCAAGTTGCGCCGCAGCGTTACACTCTGCGAGTAGAACTGTTTCTCGATCCAGTCATAATTAACACTGAGATTCAATTCAAGTAATCGACTTGGACGAAATCGGAAACTGCCCGTGAGGCTTCGAGAGGCGCGTTGCGTCCTTTTGGTAAAGGCGTTTCCGACTGTTATATTCCATTTGTCACGGCGGTAACTGATGTTGGATCGGAAACCAATCTGTTTGAGTCGTTTTCCATCGAGGGGCGATTCATTCGGATCATGTGTCGATGTGAACCTGATATTCAGGTTTCGACTCGCCAGTGGAACTATTGTCAGTCTGCTTTCAATCGGTACATATCGACGTTCCCCCAACGCCTCAAATCTCGTGAAATCCGCCGATATTCGTGTATTAAAATGAAGCACGCGGAGCGCAGATCTGCTGCCGCGGGTCTTAACTTCAATGCTGGTATCTAAGTTGTAAGCGAGGGTTTTCCTTTCAAAGAAGTAGACACTTGGACCAAAAGGATAGAGTTCGGGAGCATCTTCTCTGTCGACAGGTGGCGCGTAATCAAATGATACCCTTGAGTTGATTTGGTGGCGCATGCGACGCGCCCCCGGAATAAAACTGATGTCATAAATCCGAAACAGTAGATTGCTGGCAGCTAACCGCGTGCTGTATATACTTCGGAAAATGTTTCGATTTCCTTCCCGGTCCTTGTCATGCCAGATAAGGTTCGTGTCGAAATCCATGTCAACGCGCAACTCTCGATTCGGGATTATTTGCAGCACTGACTGCTTACGAAGATCGAAACCGATATCCACCGCTTGCAAGTAGACATCCTCTTCCTCTCGATACCGTTCACGGAAAAAATTACCAAGATTCGTCTCCAGATCAAAGCTAATGTTTTCAAGCGTTGGAAAAGCGAACATTGAAAGGATTGGAAGATCGGTGTGTAACTGATCCGCGACTTTGGTTAGCCCCGAATTGATAGTTTTGAAAACAGGCAACCGATTTAATTGCATGCGTCTAAGTGAAAGATCGAGCGTGGGCAGCTTTTGCAAGTTTGTGGTCCCTTCACCCGTGAAGTCTAAGGTATGATTAACCTGTAACCTCCCCAAGAACTCCCCAATTGTCTTGTAAGAAAATCTTAAGTTTCCGTCTTCATCTCTATCGGCATAATTCAACGAATTAAAAGCGGTTCCCCATGTGAACATACCAAAAGAATTAACCGCAGATTCATTGATTCCAAATCCCTCTTCTTCAAATTCCTTTGCTCGCCACGCCACACGTCCCACAAAACTCACAGGTCTTCGTCCTTTCGCTCGGCTGTCCCATGGGGTATAGAAAGCGTGCCGGTGCCCCCACCGGAGATTCCATCGTCTCCCAGTTTTGAACGGCTTTCGACGATCGTAAGAAAATTCATCGTTGGTATAGAAGTAAAGGTCTCCCCTATAAGTGCGCCTTTTATCGACCTTAATTAAACGATACCCTTTACGAGTCTTGATTATCCCGGTGTGCTCACCGCTGTAGAGCCGCTGCGCTTGTGAGTAGATGGTGTTCGGTGTCTCCCACCGTCCCCGATAATCGTATTGTTGGTAGACCTGCAACTTCTCCGGTTCCGCTCCTTCTTCCGGGGGATTTGTCATCTCATCGGCCCCGATTTTATCGGGATTCAAAGCAGCTTGCGTATTATCTTCCTGTGTCCTTATATCGCCTTCCCCTTCGCTTCTTTCCTCATGCCCGTTTATTTCCTTATCACCCCGCCCCTCCGTTCCTTCTTCCGGTTGTTCCCCTTCACCATCTCCTGTCGTTGCAGCTTCCCCTAATTCCGCTTCAATCGTCTCCCACTCCGCTTCAAATCGACGTGCAATTTCTTCAAAGGTCGGGGTTGCCTCCTTTTCGATTAACTCAAAGATGTAAACGCCTCGCTCGGTATTCACGGGCCAAGTTACTTCCCCGGGTGCCGCTAGTCGGCTTACGGGGTGTTTCCACCGCCGATCCATTTCATTTAACAGAAACCCTGCCCCTTCATTGGCTTCAGCAATTTCAACATCTTCATATTCCCCAACTAATTGTTCGAGCGCTTCTCCCGCAGTTGCACGCTCCTGGATTTCCCTTGCTGTCCCCTGAATTGTGTTACGGGTGTCTTCGCTTGGTTCTATCGCTACATCTATTCGGCGGATCTGGAGCTCTCGTTCGCCATATACATCAAGCACACGCTCAATCGTTAAAATATGGAAGCCAGATTCTGTCCTGAGGATCGGTGTAATTTCCCCCGGTTCCAGTTGAAAAACCACCTCTTCGAGGATTGGATCCAGTCGAAGTTCATCCTCCTCGTCCCGCTCTCCGCGCACCAAAAACCCCATGTCGCCACCCTGATAGGATGTTTCCTGATGGGTCGATTGATTTTGTGCAATCTTTGCGAAATCTGCGTCCGCCTCTTGTAGTTGAGCATAGATGTTCTCCACCTTTTCGCGGGCAGCGGCGATGTCTTCTTCAGAAATCTTATATTCCAGAAACAGTTGGCGCAGCTTATACCGGTCATACTCACCCTCCAACCTGTCCGCTAACTCCTGCGCTTTCTCTTCTAGTTTTGTCCGCTCACTCGGCGTTGCATTGGGAGGTAAGGGAACAATAATTTCTTGAAACTTGACATCGTTTACACGATATTTTCCCTCAAAGCCACCCCCACTTCCCCGGCGGCCAGAGTGATCAAACAGCAGGGCACCGTCATATCGATAACGACGCGCAAGCGGCAAGATAACGCTGAGGAAAACCCCTTGATAGCTATCTGTTCCAACTTTGACAATTATCTTGGCAATTTTATCTTCTTGGCGAAGATCACGACGGTAGGCAGGAAAATAGAAGAGCGGAATCCCCCCGACCCTCAGCACAATATTCTTGGCAATCAACTCTTTGCCTATCTTGACGATAATCTGCGATGCGCTGAAGTAGAAATGGGGATGCTTGAGAGAGCATGTCGTCAAAGCACCACCACGGATGTAGGATTCATCATCTTCAACCTTGAAGATTTCAGTGCCGCGGTAATACCATGGGTCACTGAAAGTGAACCCTTCGCGAATAATCCCTTTTTTCGTTTCAAGGTTGTAAATGAGTTCATTTGCAAAAGTTTCTTCGTTTCCGACGAGCAGGTGCACATTTCCTGCTGCCCGCATCACATTTTCGTCGAAATTCGCCCAGATATGGTCAGCATAGAGCACAACGTCGTCGTATTTAATCAGTCCGTTGCCGTGAATCTGGATCAGGTTATTATGAAAGGTTAGATCATCGCCCTTTGCAAGAAGGTCCCCCTCTTCGGGTGACATATTCTCCGGATTGAGCTTTCGACTAGCTTGGGTAGGGGCTTCTGGTGAAGGCGAATCTGTCGCTGGTAGGGTTTCTAATGTCTCGTCAGGCGGTATGACAGACGTATCATCATCTGTAGGGGACTCCTCGCCCGTAGATTCTTCTGGTGAAGGTGAATCTGTCGCTGAAGAGCTTTCTGATGACGCGTCAGGCTGTCCGTCGGAAACATCCGCATCGGTAGCCGGCGGCGGGTCGGTTTGGGCGGCTAATTCGCCCGCGGGCGAAATTAAGTAAAGCGTGAGAATCGCGAGTGATAGGACCTGAAGCGTGAATCCCAAAAAGGGATTAAGCAACTGGGGACAAAGAGGGTTGGGAAACTGGAAAATTGATTGTCTTCCACTGCCTGCTATTTTCTGCCATTTGTGTTTTTCCCTCCTTTCCATCCTACCTTTCCTCTGCTACACGTAAAATCAACGATTTAAAAGCAGTAGAGTCTGTCCGAGAATCGGATCCCTCTACTTCCCTCCTCACTGTCGGTCAAGTGACTCTGATAGGAAAGCACAACTTAGTCCAATTTAATTTTTATGAAGGAATTTTCCTTGAGCAAATCCGTGTAAATTTGCCATTCCTCTTGAAATTTTTGCTGACGTAGCATCGTTCGGATCTGGTCTTTTTCCGCATCGCTCAACCCAGGGGCAGCACGGCTATCAATCTTGAAAATATGCATGCCATACGTCGTTTTGACCGGCGTGCTATGCGCTCCGATAGCAAGCCCTTCGATAATTTTCCGAGTTTCGGGATTTAGCTCGCTGAGTGAACGAATCCCGAGAGCCCCACTATTGGCTTTCGTCTGTGAGTCGTCGGAGTATTGTCGGGCAAGCGTGTTGAAATCCTCACCCTGGTTTAACCGCTGCAGGAGACTATCTGCGCGTTCATAAGCAGCTTCCATCGCCGCTTCGCTCGGCTTCAGACCGACAACCAAATGCCGAAACGCTATGCCCTGATCATCCTTGCGCTCAACTTTGAAAAGATAAAACCCATCATTGCCTTCGATCGGCTCACTAGTTGCGCCGGTATTGAGCCCCGCGAGCGCATCACGGAAGGTAGCAGATAGATTGTCCACCTCCGCAATCGGCAGTTCGTTTAATGCCCCAATTCCCGCCTTTCTATGCTCATCGTTAGCATACCGTTGCGCGAGTTTCTCAAAATCTTTCCCAGCCTTTAATTCCTGAAGAATTGTGTCAATCTCGTCAAGGGCTAGCTTGCGATCCGCCTCGCTCGGCTTGAAAGCAACAAAGATATGCCTAAGGTAAACACTGTCCGTTTTAGTTGGCAACTGCGAGCGGTTTTCTTCAAAAAACTGCTGCACGTCCGAGTCCCGGATTTGGAGTCTAGGGAGGATACGTTGCATTACGAGTCGTTCCGCCATCAGATTGCGTTTGGCTTGTTCACGGAAAGACATCAGGGTATATCCTTCTTTCTTTAACGCTTGAGCAAACTCTGCTTCAGTCTCGATCTTGTACTGGTCCTTGAAGCTTTGCAGATATTGCTCCACTTCAACCTCTGTGATTTCAATTTTTAGCGTTAATGCCGTTTCGACGAGAAGCATCTGGCGTATCAACTGGTCCAGGAGCGCAGCCCGTTCCTGCTCCGCCTTTTGCAGCGCTTCACGCTCACTGAACCGGTAAATTTGCTGGAGTTCCAACGCTTTTTGATTCACAACGCTGTTGAGCTCCCATCTAGTGATCACGTCCCCGTTGACATAAGCGATAATTTGATCGAACCGTCGCGCAGCAGCAGGATTGATTCCAAAATGAATAGTGAATAGGATCAGGGTAAAGAAACGAAATGTTTTCATTTGGGCATACCTCCTTAATTCACGGCTTCAGGCTCTAAGGCTCTATTTCAGGATCGGCGGGGGCATCACCCTCATCGGGGGATTCACCCTCATCTAACGGTTCACTTTCTACTGCCTCCTCTGGCTCTGGCAGGTCGGGGATTCGATCTGCAAAGGTCTTGACCTGTGCCTGTTCATGGAGCCGGATGAGCCAATCGGTCATAAGTCCTTCACGCTTCTGATTCTCTACCTGTCTTTCCACATTGCGTCTTACACTTTTTTCGTCAAGCGTTTGTTGGCGCTCCGGCTGGGATTCCTCCTTGCGGAAGATTAGGTAATAGTTATCCTCATCCAGTTCGATATGAAGAATGTCCTCGTTCATTTGACCGACTTCCAGTTCAAATGCCATATCGCTGAAGGCTTTCGCACGTCGTGAATAGGTCTGGCGATCGAAAAATTCGGTGTCACCGGGGCTTTCAGTATTTGTGCCGGGTCCGACTAACTCCCCATCTGCAGATAGTTCTGCGGCAACGGTAACGATATCTTCCCCATCCTTGATTCGTTGGAAGACCTCCTTCGCTCGATCCTCGCTTGTAAGGGTTATGCAGGTGAGTCGCACCTGTTCTGGATCAACATAGTCACCCTTATTCTCTTCATAATAAAGCAGGTAGTCTTCTTCGGTCAGTTTAAGTTTCTGATCCACTTCGACTTCTGTAATGCTGTCAACGAGCAATTCATGGTAATAGTCTTGCACTTTTTTCAGAATCCCAGCATCCTCATCAAGCTTTCGATCTTTGGCAAGGCAAAGTATGAGACGGCTCTCCGCCATCAGGTTCATATATTCCTCAAACCCGCCTTCTGCTTCTTGGTACTGGTGTTGTTTGTAGGTAGGGAGTTCACTTATCTCCTGTAGCATCTCTTCAAGCGTGATGTGGTGTTTCCCATTCCATTCAAACTCAGCAATCACAGTGCCTTCAGCCCCGGCTTTTCCCCCACAACCGTTCAAAGAAATGCTAACAGCAACGGCACCGATTAAGATAAAACCGATAATTCCCAATAATCTCACAGTTATACCTCCTTAAATTTTGCGTGATATACAGTTGTTCAACTTTGACAGCCCTCTATCAGCCAATTTCTAAACACGACGAATCCACCCTATTTTGTGCTCCACTACTGCCTTAATTCACAGCTTCAGGCTCTAAGGCTCTGTTTCAGGATCGGCGGGGGCATCACCCTCATCGAGGGATTCACTTTCTACTGCCTCCTCTGGCTCTGGCAGGTCAGATGTTTCATTTTCCGGATCTTCTTCCTCTTCTGGCATCACGGGTGGAGGAAGGAGGTCTGGATACGTTTTCAGTTTACTCTGTGCAGTAAGCACTTCCAACCATTCTAGGATACGCGTCCGCTTCATCTCGCGTTTTAGGGGATACTCAAGTCGAGGCTTGACCTCTTCAAAGGTCTGCTGACGTTCTGGCTGATGCTCTTCCTTTCGGAAAATCATATAATAGATGTCCTCTTCGACCTCCTGCTCAAAAACTTCCTCAGTCATTTCGCCGACTTCCATCGCAAAGACCGTGTCAACGAAAGCCTGTGCACGGGCAGAAATATCTCGTGTAAAGAAGCCGGTGTCACCAGGATCGCTCGGATTTGAACCTGGGCCGATCAATACCTCTTCTTCTGCAAGTTCTTTCACCGCATCAAAAATGTCCTCGCCAGCCTGAATCGCCTCTAGCGTTGTCTGTGCAAGTTCTTTATCGGCTACCGTAATGCAAGTTGCCCGCACCTGTTCCTTGTCCACATAGGCATCTTTATTTTCTTCGTAATACTGCTGCAGCTTTTCCTCAGTGATGACAATTTTTTCATCGACTTCAATTTCGGTCAAGAGTTCGACCATCAACTGATGCTTATAATCGTCCCCTTTTTTGTGAAACTCCTCTTTTTTGTCGAATCCTTTATCAGCAGCCGCGAGGAGTTTTAGCTGTTGGCTGATGAAATCTTCCAGAAATATGAGCTTACCAGCTTTGGACTGATAGCCTTTCTGTTTATGTTCCGGTAGTGCTGCAATTTCCGCATTAAGCATTGCAAGCGAAATTTCGTGTGTGCTGTTCCATTCGTATCGAGCCACAATAATCTGGCTCTCATCCATCGGTCCAGCGACGTTTTGCGCCTTGACAATTTGCTCACTGCTCAAACCGATCGCCGCAATAACGACGAAAATTATTACTATTTTTTTCATTGTGTATAGCTCCTTTCTGATTGACATAGAATGCGAAGCCACCATCCTCTCGGTTGGTGGTATACTCATATTGCTTAAAAAATACGCATGCCCCACAAACACTGTGAGGCAATACACATCACGTTTCACGCCTCACATTAATTTCCCAAGGATACCCTTGAGCACAAGCAAGAGCGTTTTCCCCTCCAAGCCCTTCATACGGATCGTCATACGCGCAGGGGGTGTTATCGAGACCCGCCGATCCTGCTCGATAAGTCGGATCAGCTTACGAGGGTCAAGGCTTGTTTTTGCTGCGTCAAATGTGACCTTGATGCTTTCCAAGCCTGCGGCGATTCCATCAACCCCCAACTGTTGACTGAGCTGTTTTAAGTCGGCAATATCGAGGAGCATCTCAACTGGCTTGGGGATTTTTCCATATCGGTCAACCATCTCCTCCTCAAGTTTCTGCCGATCGACCTCCGTTTCCAAGGCAGCAATCTTTTTGTAAAGCGCGACCTTCTGTCGGCTGTCCGGGACATATTCATCGGGCAAATAGGCTTCAATAGGAAGGTTGATCCGCGTTTCGACCGTTTCTTCAACCTCCTCACCCTTCAGTTTTTGTACCGCTTCCTCAAGGAGTTTGCAGTACATGTCGTAACCCACAGCGGTGATATGGCCGTGCTGCTCTGAACCGAGAATGTTGCCGGTGCCCCGAATCTCAAGGTCGCGGAGGGCAATCTTGAACCCGGAGCCCAGGTCGGTGAACTCTTCGATGACCCGCAAACGTTTTTGAGCACCCTCTGTAATCGCCCGTCCTTGTGGGTAGAAAAGGTAACCGTAAGCCTGATACTGATCGCGACCGACTCGCCCGCGTAACTGGTAAAGTTGGGCTAACCCAAACGCGTCTGCCCGATTAATCAGAATGGTGTTGACAGTTGGGATATCCACACCGGACTCGATAATCATGGTGCACACCAAAACATCGTATTTGTGGTTGATGAACTCCATCATCACCTTTTCTAGTTGACGTTCAGGCATTTGCCCGTGTGCCATGCAGACTCGAGCGAGCGGCACAAGGTCCTGGATTGCAGCCGCGATGCTCGCGATACTCTGGACACGGTTGTGAACAAAGAAGATCTGTCCACCCCGTTCCATCTCGCGCAAAATCGCATCTCGAACCACATCGGGATTATACTCAATCACATAGGTCTCAATCGGCAGCCGATTTTCCGGAGGCGTATTGATTATGCTGAAGTCACGGATGCCTACAAGGGACATGTGGAGTGTACGCGGAATCGGTGTCGCTGTCAAGGTTAATACATCAACCGTCTGCTTCAGCTGTTTAACCTTCTCTTTGTGCTTCACCCCGAAACGATGTTCCTCATCAACCACAAGCAAACCGAGCTCGCGGAATTTAATGTTTTTTGAAAGCAAAGCGTGGGTGCCGATAACGATATCAACCGTGCCATTTGCCAACCCCTCCACAACCCCCTTCGCTTCTTTATCCGTTCGGAAGCGATTCAGCATTTCGACCTGAACGGGAAAAGGGGCGAACCGCTGCTGGAACGTATTAAAGTGTTGCAGCGTGAGAATTGTGGTTGGAGCGAGAAGAGCAACCTGTTTGCCTGCCATCACTGATTTGAACGCCGCACGGAGCGCAACCTCTGTTTTTCCGTATCCAACGTCTCCGCAGATTAGCCGATCCATGGGCCGAAGGCGTTCCATATCCCGCTTGACCTCCTCAATCGCCTTCTGCTGATCTGGGGTCTCTTCATAAGGAAATAGCACATCAAACTCTTTCTGCCAAGGGGTATCCGCTGGAAAGGCATGGCCCTCGCGGGATTCACGAATAGCATACAGTTCCAGTAATTCCCCCGCCATCTGCTCTATGGAGGCTTTTACTTTGGCTTTGACCCGCTCCCATGATGTTCCACCGAGTTTATCCAGCCGTAACTTTCTGTCCTCTTGCCCGCCAATATACTTCTGCACGAGATCGATTTGATAGGTCGGAACATACAGCCTACCCCCGTCCGCATAGTCTAGCACGAGAAAGTCCTGTGGCTTTCCATCGATATCAAGGCGGCGAATCCCCGCGTAGAGACCGATTCCGTGTGAGACATGCACCACATAATCCCCTTCCTTGAGATCAATCAAACTCAGGATAGGGGTCCCCTCTTTGAAGGAGGTCTTGCGGTGGCGACGGTGTTCGCGTCCAAACAACTCATCTTCAGACAGCGTGATGAACTTAAGGGTTTCACTGATAAACCCCTCGCTGATACTGCCGATTTTCACCGCCGTCTGGGCTGCAGGTAAGTCTCGATCTGCCAAGATGTTGTTTAGCCGATCTGCGCTCTTTAGATTATCACAGAGGAAATTAACGAAATAGCCTTCATCAGTCCACTCCTTGATCTGATCCATGACCAGCCGATAATTACTACGTGGAAGACCGAGCGGACGCATACCGAAAGCAATTTCCTCAACCTGTTCCTCCGTATTGAGTGCAGGTGGAGTCAACGACGTGCGAACAAGGGGATGCGTCTGCAAAGCGGAGATTACTGATTCAAACGGCACAAACGTCTCATCCGGTGACACCATAAACTGATCAAATGCTAGTTTTCGTTCATAAAGATCCTTCGTATTTTCGATGAGTTGAGTCCCCTCACGCGCCATCCAGGTCGGCTCAATCAAGAGAACGACAGTCTGCGGGGATAGATAATTCGTGAGGGTACTGGTATCTTCGTATAACATCGGAAGCAAGGCTTCCAACCCTGCCGGATCCGTTTCCGTTTCGAGACGGTGTGTAATCTCGTTGATCGCGTTTCGGTACTTGGGCGACTCGTTTTTTTGAATCAATATCTCTGCGCGGGTCTTCCACAGATCGAGAGTTTCAGGGGACAAGATGATTTCTCGAACCGGACACAGTGTAATTGCCCCCGGTTCATCATCACCCCCATCGGAAACAGAGCGCTGTGAGGCGGGATCGAAAGATCGAATAGCGTCGATCTCATCGCCAAAGAACTCAATTCGGATGGGCGCGTCAGTGGTCAACGGGTAAACGTCCAGAATGTCGCCACGACGGGCTAACTCTCCCTTGACTTCTACGAGATCTACGCGCTGATAACCGTTGCACAGAAGCTGTTCAACCACTTCGTCGGGAGCAATCTCATCACCGATGCGGAGGGTCAGGAAGGCGGATTCTACAACCGATTGGGGCAGAATTTTGTGCATCAACGCATGGATTGATGTGACAACAAACGTGCGGTCTCCCTTCAACAGTTGATACAAACAGATGAGTCGTTCTGCAACGACATTTTTTGTTGGGGAAATACCGTCGTAAAGGAAATTCTGCCATTGCGGAAAGAGATGGGCCCCCTCAAAGTGATAGGCGGGTAAATCTTGGATGATTTTCTCAGCTTCAGGCTGCGTCGGAAGGACGACGAGAAAAGATTGGTCGGCAAAATCGGCTGCCAATGCACTGAGCAAATAAGCCGTAGATGCGCCATGCAGACCGCGCAACCAAGGTTTGGGAAGATCTATTCGCTGATTTGACGAGGTCAGGGCACACTTCGACCCTGAAAACTGAGCGGTCAGGGTTTCAACAAGCAATTGATAGGTGTTTGACTGCCGCAGAAGATCTATCACGTTCTTTCTCTAATCCAGAAAATCAACTTTCTCTAATACCCCAATTAGTTTGCCGAGACCTGGTGTTTCGGCTTCAATTCTGACAGGGATACGGCGCTCATCATTCGTGAGCCACATCAGATAACCGTGCGAGGTACGTAGCACCAATGCTTCCACACGCCCTAATGCTTTGGTTTTTACCACTTCACGACGCTGGATTTCAAGGGTAACACGCTCGCATTTATCCTTGACTATCACTGGAAATCCGTAGGTGCGACCGACCTGCAACTCCTTTGAACGCAGGAAGTAAACCATTGACAGATCATCCTGTGTGCCGATTGGGATGTCCAGAGCCTTGCTACTCAGATTTTTGGTGTATTGCGCTGCACCCCCGCCATGGTCAAAATCAATTTCAACACGCGCTCGATATTTCTGATCTTCTAAATTTCTAACATATCTCAGTGGGTATAGCTGATCGGTTGTCACGTAACTTTCTGTCTGATCGTAGAAATGGTAAAGTTTTCCAAGAAGACTCCCGGTCTTTCTTTCCGATCTGAAACGATAGACCGGCTGATCTGCCAACATCGTTTTTTCAACGACCTGTGTCACCTGTGTCCCAGCAGGCAAACCCTTAATTTTGATGCTGTAGGTCAGGACCTCGCCACTCTGAATAGGATTCTGATCGAGATTTTTAGTGTCAAGCAACGAATAGGTTAGCGAAATTGCTAGAGAGACGGTCAGAAAGATGAAACAACTCACAAACAGAATTTGGATAACTCGCACGATACAGATTTCCTTGCTCAATGAAACCTTCGGAAGGTTCACCTGAGGTTTAAGATGCGCGACAAATGGATGGGTTTACCATCAAAAAATCACAGATTACCAAGTAGATTCTCCGCCGAAGGTTATCACCTGACCCCTTTTATACACCCACTAAAAGCGGCGATTGACTGTTAGATAGGTATCTCCATAGACATTTTGTTGCGCCTGCACCGGAAATCTTCGCTCATTATATTGGTCAACTATTTTGGCTGCATCAAAAATATTCCAGATATAGACACCAATTCCACTCGCCAGAAAGAGCACCCCAAATTGGACATGACCTCGCGACTTGACACGCCCTTGATCTGCTGTCAAAAAGCCGTCGCCATGCGGGTCGTAAAATCCCGTGTTGAAGCGATCCGAGAGGTCACTGTAATTGACAGCACGATCCAAATTGAATCCCCCCGCCGCTATCAATCCAAGCCCGGCAGCCAGAAAGGCTAATCCTCTGCCGGGCCGACCGGAATAGGTCTGTCCTAAACCGGGCAACGTCGCTGACAGAAGTATCGCTGTTCGAGCGGTTTTCCGGGGATAATACTTTGGCGCGTGTGACCGGAAGAGGGGATAATTCGGCGATTCCGTTTGGCGATTCGGGTCGCGAGGAAGGACGCTTCCTGTCAAAGTCGGGGAGGTTGGCGAATCTTCGGTATCCGCGCGCACTTGCGTCCCCAATTTGATCACGGTTGTATCATCATCAGTCGATTCTGCCAATCCAATATTCCAACTTGTTGTAAAGCTGACAAAGGCAATAAGCATAAAAAGGTGATTTTTCATTTCTGTTAGTTTCCCTATCTACTTAGCTTGTTGGTTTCACGGGCGGCGGGGTGCGAGCTGTGGGTTATCCGGATCTATTTGGTATGCCCAATCAAAAGTGATCGCGGTCTCGGAAACAACAATGACATGAATCTTAGCAAAGTTTCTGTCGGGAGTCAATAAAGTATACACATGCCCCGCAATAAGCTCGACGAATTCAGTCGTGAAGCCTCGCACGGGCGAAACATCTACCTCATCAAAGTATTCATGGTAGCCCATGTCCTGTAGTTCTGTCAAGTTATCCGAATAGAGATAAGGAACGCTGACCGCCGCATCAAACCCAAAATAGACATCGGTAGCAGGTAAATCCCAAGTAATGGCACCCCGTGCCGGTTGCGAGAAGTCAAATCCACTTCGGTCCGGAATCAGGTTAAAGTCATTCAGGGTAACGTTATTGCCCGATGGACGTGGTGTATCAAAGACCTGCTCTGGGCTTAATTCGCTTTCATTGCCATCGTAATCTACAGCGGAGACAGCATAAGAGTAGGTACGCCCATTGATGACCCCCTCATCCACAAAGCTAAACCTCCCCACATCCGAAGAGGAATCTGGTGAAACCTCCCCAAGCAGGTCAAATTCTTCGTCACCATTGTCGTCACGCCAGATTTTATACCCAGCGAGATCGGCTTCGCCATTCGGGAACCATTCAACCATCACCCAATCGTCGCCGGTGATGCTCCTCACGCCCCGCGGTATCGCCGGTGGTTCGGTGTCCACCTGAACTGGACTAACTGGACCATCGTCACTAGAACCACAACCTAAAATCAAGCCAAACAGTATTATTACAAAAAGAGACGCGGTGAAGGATCGGTGTATTTGCATAAACATGAGCTTTCTCCTTCTAATTATCAGTCGTTTTCAAAGCCTTGCAATCCAACGGGAGCGTTTTTGAAGGACCGATTTTGAGGTTTTCTGAAATTAACAACCATTACATCAAGATTCCATGGCAAACTTTGTGCCAGTTTTAGAAGGATGAAAGTCGGTCAATGTATAGAGAGAGCAAAGCATACCTACAAAATAACCGTGACATCGTAGCGTTTCACTCCTATGAAGGTTTTGAGGTCGCCACTGAACATCTAGGGAATTTAAAAAGTTTCAACCGCCATTACCCCGGTTCAACTGGGTGTTTTTTGATACCCTATCGTTGCAATTTTGCAACAGCGAAATCTGATTCCACTCACATCTCAAAACAGAACCGCAAAATAATATCACAAATGGTTACGTTCTTCAAGGATGAATTTCGTTCTATTTCCAATAGGACGCGGCGCAACGATAGCTACAACTCACATGAATCGAATTCCGTATTTGGGCTTGACAAACGCTCCCCCCAAAGGTATCATGTGCATGGATACAAATCAGTAACTCCCCGGTAACTCCATAAAATCATTCCCCACACAAAGATGGAGCATACAGACATGGCAACTTCAGCGGCAATAACCTGTCAAAGTTGCAGCGCAGAAATTTCTGAGGAAACATTTTTAGATACACATCGGGTCTGTCCAGAATGCGGCTACCACTACCCCATGACTGCCTACGAGCGGCTCGAACTTCTCGTTGATGAGGACAGTTTCGATGAACAGGATGCCGGTCTGTATTCGACTAACCCTTTAGATTTCCCAGGCTACGAAGAGCAACTCGCACGGGATTACGCAAAAACGGGACTCAAGTCGGAGATTCTTACCGGCGAAGCGAAAATCGGTGGACAACCTGTCGCAATTACGATTAGTGATTTTGGAGTCAGAGGCGGTACGATGGGGGCAGTCGTCGGAGAAAAAGTCACTCGTAATATTGAATACGCCACGCAGGAGAGATTGCCCCTGATCATCGTCTCCCGAAGCGGCGGCATGCGAATGCAAGAAGGGACACTATCGCTGATGCAAATGGCGAAAACTTCAGCGGTCTGTGTTAAGCACACCGAAGCAGGGCTACCCTACATCTCCGTGATGACCGACCCAACCTTTGGCGGATCAACCGCGAGCTATGCCTCGTTGGCGCATATCATTCTCGCAGAACCGGGTGCCCGGATTGGCTTTGCCGGGCCCCTCGCGACTGCAAGCATTAAACAGCAACTCCCTGAGAATTTCCAGAAGGCAGAGTTTTTGTTGGAACATGGGATGATCGACCGGATTGTTCAACGGAGGGAGATGCGTCCCCTGCTGATTAATCTGCTGGATTTTTGCGTGGATCTACCGCATTGACCATTACCCACGATTGAGCACTTATTGGCGAATTACGGATACACCTCACATAATATCAACAGAACTCAATTCAATACAAAGGGACCTAATATGACAACCCACAACGCAGAGCAGATCAAAGCAGCTGTCCGTGAACATTACACAGGTTTAGTAAAAAGCGATGAAGTTTGTTGTTCATCTTCTAACTGCTGCGACACAGAAATCAATATTGAAACCTCCCTCAAAGGGGAGTTTGCAAATCAGAACCAATATACCGATGTGCAGCTTTCCAGTATCCCTGCCGATGCTGTTGAAAATTCCTTCGGTTGTGGAAATCCACTGATGTACGCTGACATTTGTGAGGGCGATGTCGTCCTTGACCTTGGGTCAGGATCGGGCATTGATGTGCTGCTTGCGGCACAACTCGTCGGCGAAAGTGGGCGGGCGATTGGCATCGACATGACACCGGAGATGATCAAAAAAGCACGAAAGAATGCCGAGGCGGCGGATGCAAAAAATGTTGAATTCCGGTTAGGCGAGATTGAGTCAATGCCGATTGAAAGTGAAGGCGTTGATTGGATTATCTCTAACTGCGTGATTAACCTCGCCCCGGACAAAGATTCGGTTTTTCGGGAAGCGCATCGCGTCCTCAAGCCGGGCGGGAAGTTATTGGTGTCGGACATCGTCGCGAACCATCTACCCAAGCGGGTGAGATCAATGATTAGCAACTGGGCGAATTGTATTTCCGGGGCACTGCCCGAAGCCCAATATCTGGACGCAATCCGTCGGGCAGGATTAGAGGAAATTCAGGTGTTCAGCAAATCTGCTTACGCCAAAATTGGAAAGGCAGAGGTTGCGAGTATTAAGGTAGGGGCGCTCAAACCAAATAGGAATTACACCCCTCAGTAGGTAACACCGATTAATACGTGCGTGAGATGTAAAAACGCTTATGTTTCACTCGCTAGGCTTTCGACGAGCGCAAGTGGTTGTGGAAAATCAGGCACCTCCATAATCTGCATCGAATCTTCAACATACACTTCGTGTTTCATCCCATTCAGCACAACGGACACCCCCGGCGATGAAGTCACAAAGTTCAACGCCCGCTGAGAGAGGGTTAACGCCCCCTGAACATCGGAGAGATGTAGGTTCAAAGCCTGAGAGATGGGTTCAACCTTCTCCGCATCCACACGGTTAAAGATTTCCGTTATCGTTGCGAACAGCGAGTTCAGGGCATCTACATATTGAGCGAGCAAGCCTTCCCATTCTGTTTGGTGTTGATTCAGACAAGCAATCCCGGTCTGCCGCAGATAGGCATTAATCTGTGGAATCAGGTGCTGCTGTAAGATTTGTTCCCATTGATTGCGATCCTGGACACGCGACATAAATTCGCCCAGTTGTTGGGCAACATCGTAAAAGAGATGGACATTCACCTGATTTTGTACCGAATCGAAAATTCCCCAACCTTTTAGTGTCTGCTCCATCGTGGTTTCGATTTGGGTTAATGTGCCTTCTGCTAAGGACATCATCCGAGGATAATCGGCGTTTGGATGGTGTTCATATTGTGCTAAGCGGGTCATCCGATTGTTCTTGAAAGCATTCAGGGGACGATTCACGAGAACGCCGAGTCCAAGGGATTTTGCTGCCTCAAGGACGGCGATGCGTTTTCCGTCAATCTCGTTATTCGCTGCTGTCAATGCCTCGGATTCCAGCAGGTTGTATGGGAGTTGAATCACCTTGAAGTGGCTCACCGCATGTTCTCCATACACAGTCTCTGCCGCTTTGGCAGCCGCTTCATAAACGCGATTGAGGGAGACATGCTCAAAGTCAGTTTGTGGGGCAGGAAAGGTATTTGACGAAATACCGTAGTAGCGAATCTTGCCATCAACCACGAACTGTTCCATTTGCACAAAGGCGCGGTAGATACGATCATAGAAGGTATCCCCAATTACGTCCCAGCTAGATTGGGAGGATCGGTTTTTGGCATCAACCATGAAGTATTCCGGGTTGTGTAGCAGGTAAACATCAATCGTTTCCAACCCCAATCGATTGGTGCTACGCGTCCACTGGTCGGTCAGAAAATCGGGGTGGATGCAGTGCCAGCAACCTTCCATATATTTGACAACCTCTCCCCACGGATTACCTGCTGTTTCTCGATCTTGTGCTTGATCGAGGTTTTGACCCTGCATGTAGCCGACTTTGGATACAACGATGATTTCTTCCCGCTTAACCTCGCCGGCAGAAATCTTCTTTTGTAGGACATTACCTATTAAAGTTTCGCTACCGCCATCGGTGTAATTACTGGAGGTATCAATCAGATTACACCCCGCTTCGATTGCCGATTCCAGCGTTTCAATGTGTGTCTCGTCTCGGTTATGCACGCGGTAAGTGCCGTAACCGATTTTGGATGTTATCAGGTCCGTGCCGGTGAGCCGGCGATACGCATTCGCTTCAAAGGAAGGGTTGTGCGCGTTCATCCGATCGGCGAAGGCTTGTGTCGCTTGTGAGGTTGCATGCCCGGTAATCTTGGCATTCATGGAATTTCCTTATTTGTTGGCAGAAGTTGTTGTATATCGTAAAGCGGCTTAAATCTCCGTTCAAAGAAAATATGTCTAAGCAACTTAGCTAACTACGTTTTGTGCTTCGCGCATGGGGCTCTGTATGATTTTACGCGCAAAATATGTAATACCAAATAGCCGCACGATTATCGAAAATGGCGCGGTTGCCATTCAAGGCTCACAGATTGTCGATGTCGGCTTTTACCCGACAGTTCGGAACAGCGGTTCACCCCCGATACGCGACTTCGGCGAAACGGTGCTCATGCCCGGCTTAGTGAATGCTCATACCCACCTTGATCTGACAAGCAGTGCCGATTCCATTCAACGCACCCCCAAATTTATCGATTGGATATTCCAAATTGTTGGGAAGCGAAACCCCTCAACAATAGAACCGTCTATTCGCGAAGGGGTGCAGCAAAGTTTAGCCGGTGGTGCGACAACAGTTGGAGATATCGACGGAACCGGGGAATCCGTGCAAATTCTGCGGAATACTCCGATTCGGAAGATGGTTTTCTTTGAGGCACTCGGTTTTTCCGGCGAACGCGCCGCCATGGGGCTCGCTCGACTTGCGACATATTTGGGGGCTCCCCCTGTTCCCGATTCGTTGTTGACACCTGCGCTGTCGCCACACGCTCCCTATTCTACATCAGCTGATATTTATCGTCAATGCGTTACGTCCGACTTGTCAGTTTGCACCCATATAGCGGAAACCGAGGAGGAGCTTGAGTTTCTCTCCAGCGGTACGGGTGCATTTTTAGATTACCTAGAAGCGTTTGGCATTTCAACAGCCGAGTGGCACCCTCCGCAAATAACACCTATACAGTATATGGAAACGTTGGGCATCTTGCGAAAGGATTCGCTCTTAGTCCACTGTAACTACCTGACTGATGCAGATGTGGAGCTGCTTGTGCAGAGTGGCGCATCTGTGGTTTTTTGCCCGCGGAGCCACCATTACTTCTATCATACCGACCACCCCGTTGTGAGACTAGTTGAAAAGGGAATCAATGTCACTATCGGGACCGATAGTCTGGCAAGCAATTGGTCCCTGAGTCTACTCGATGAGTTGAAATTCCTCGCACGTACCCAACTGTGTATCCACCCTGAAACGCTATTCGATATGGTGACCTATAACGGTGCAAAGGGACTGTGTTTAGCGCAGGTCGGACGGTTGGAAAAGGAATGGCAGGCGGATATCATCGCGATCCAAATTCCAAACGATGGTCGTCCCCCCATTGAACAGGTTCTTGATAGTTCTTCTGAGAACCTATTAACAGTTGTTGGTGGAAAAGTTTGCTATACATCAAACCACTAAGAGCAGCAGCGTGTGAATCTTCCTGCTGACTCATACAAAGATAATAATAAAAAATGGAGAAAGTTGATGACAGTAAATTGGATGTTTTTCAGGAACAGCTGAACTTCCTGTCGAAAAGCGCAAGAGTTTCTTGACGCAAACAATATTCAAGTAGACAGTCGAACGGATGCCCGCAAGGAGAAGTTGAATCCAACCGAGGTTTGGGAACGTATCAAAACGGCTCAATCCATTCACGTCGCTAAAGGCAAAAAAGTTGAGGTCTTTGCCCCAAATATCAATTCACAAGCCCTTATCCTTAAAGCAATTATGGGCAGAAGCGGCAATCTACGGGCACCCACGTTACAGATTGGAGATACATTTTTCGTTGGATTTAATGCGCCGTTATACGATGCGATTCCAACGACATGAACGCCGCATGACACAAACCCACGGGGAAGGCGACTTTCAACGAAATTAAGTGTCCAAGAAACAATTCTATCATCCGTCCCACCTGAATACCAGAAATTTTATGATAAAAAAACCCGGCCACATCGTCTTACGTTATTGAATCTTAAAACGGACTGAGAGCCACCGCGGAAGAGGAAACGTTGCAACGGGATAAGCAGTCACCACTCAATGCTAAAGGGGTGAGGTTCCCTCCCAAAGGATTGGGAGACCCAATTTTTACCGGGGTCAACGGGCAGATGCTCACTGGACTTGACCTTAGATATTCGACTTTGACTGACAACCATCAACGTTGATGCACGCACCAGTAACGAGGCTCGCGCGTTCAGAGGCGAGAAATACTACCACGTCCGCCACCTCTTCAGGTTTTCCAAACCGCCCCAACGGCATATCCCTTTCGACGAATGCAGCTATCCCTCCCGGGTCAGCTTTTTGCCGCCGCTCCCAGCCGCCGCCGGGGAATAGAATGGAACCGGGGGCAACGCTGTTGACGCGGATGTTGTCCTTGGCAAGCTCACCCGCGAGGGACTTCGACATGCTAATCTCCGCCGCCTTCGCTGCGTTATAGGTGATATGTCCACCGCCCTCCCGTCCATAAATTGATGAGATAGTGATGATAACACCGCCCCCTTGCGCCTGCATCGTCGGAATAACACCTCGACTCATGCGGGCGGCGGAAACGAGATTCAGGTCGATGATTTCATGCCACTCCTCATCGGAAATCTCAGGGGTCGGTGTCCACTTGCTCCCACCAACGTTGTTAATCAGCACATCGACCCGCCCATATCGATCTAACGTCGCTTCTACAAATGCGTCGGCATCCCTGACTTTTGTGACATCGGCAAGCTTGGCAAATACCTCCGCTCCAAGTGCCTTAACCTCGTTGGCAGCCGCTTCAAGCGTTTCCGGGGTTCTGCCGCAGATACTCAATTTCGCGCCTTCCGCTGCGAAACCGAGTGTGATTGCTTTCCCGATGCCTCGACTGGCACCGGTGACGATGACAACTTTATCTTTGAGTTTTAGATCCAATGCGTTTTCTCCTATCCCAATATAAGCGAAATTAGCTTAGGTATTACCGTCTGAATGACTGTCAACGTTCCAAAGATTGAATAGAATCCTGCACACGCGACGAGTCCAATCTGCCGTCAAATCGAGGGTTGAATCTCTTTCGGTAGGAACCTGCGATTCACGTAAAGGGTGTGCAGCGCAGTGATCACCAGCAAGTACCCGCCGACTGTCGCGGAAACCAAGATCATGAAAAACGGCTGTGCTAGGTAGAGAGCCACTACACCCCAAAGGATATAAATGACAAGGATTGGGTAATAGATCCATTTCGCGTTGTGCTCTTCCAGTTTTCGCGCACGTGAAAATCCGGTCCAGATAATGTCTGTGTAACGACGGGGGACTCCATCCACACCGCCCAACTGGGTTGAAAAGAGCACCCAAAATCCACACAGCAGCGTGAGATACCAGAAGATTTGTCCTCCTTTTTCGGCAAGCCCTTCCGCCTGAAACGCTGCCGCTGACCATTGATCTATCTGTTGGCCCGCAGGAACGAAGGCAACTGTCAACATGGCGGGCAGCGCTAGCCCAAAGAAGCAACCGATAACCCATATATAATACTGCTCGAAGCGGTTATATTTCCACCATTCGCGGAAGCGTTCCAAATTTTCAGGGGTTACCCGAAAAACTTTGCCGATGTGCGTTAAAGTCACCTGCTGTCCCCCAATCAGAGAGGGGATCGCGCCGACGAGGCTGCTCATCCCCCAACCCTTGTCACGAACGTAGTTGCTGATACCGACATTGCCCAGTCCACCGCTTCCCGCATAGGCAGCAAACGCACCTAGCAACAACCAATCAACATTACTGCCCTCCGCTGATGGCAACGCACCAAAGCTAAAGAATCCTTTGATCACAGTCCACCAGACCTTGGGAGGCACCATAAACAGATCGATCAAGAACAGGTAGCCGATAATCCAGATGACCATCGCCAACTGGACTTTTTCAAGGGCATTGTATATTTTCTTGCCAAACAGGACAATTCCCAGACATAAGAAGAACGCCAGATACGCAAAGAGTCGCACTATACCTTGGTCAGCTTCTCCCGGCATATATCCCAACCATGCCGCCGCAATAGCGGTAGCAGCGGTCGCTGCCCAACCGGGCCAAATACCGAAGAAATCTATGCCCGAGTAAAAAAACGCCCAGAATCGCGAGCCCGGTTTGCAGCGCATATAACCGCTGAACATCGGTTCCCCGGTATAAATCGTGTAGCGAATAGCCTCCGTGTTGATGAAGGATTGGAGTAGGATGGCAACCGTCGCGATCCAAAGGAGTCGTCCGCCGTATTGCGCGGTGATTGCCGGACCCAGCAGCCATTCGCCGCTACCTATCGATCCGCCCAGCGCGATAATCCCCGGTCCCAAAACACTCCGAAACGCACGGCTGAAACGGTAGGGCGGCGGAGCGGGTAGATCTGCGACTTCCCAATCGGGCAGACAGCCACCATCGACTTTCTCATCTGAAGAATCACTAGTATTTGTGTTGGATTGTTCCATTTTCGCTCCAATTTATATTGTGACTTTATTGATACGCCGTAATCCAATAATCACCGGCGCGATGGGGCAGATCTACACTTGACCACCCTGGTTTACTCAACGTCCCGTTTCTAATGCCATAGTATTATTCGTCCCAAGGCGGTGTTTCGGGTGGCTGGATCCCTAAGATTTCGACGATGCGATGGATCGGAATGCCATATCTAACGTTACCGTCACGGCCGACAACCGTGTGCGCTTTGAGCAGCGAGTTAATGATTGATTCTTCAGTCGCTTCAATGACAGCCCGAAAGAGGAAGGTTAATGCGCTCTCGTCATGAAACGTTGAAAGCGAACCTCCACCTTCAGGCGGAGATGTCCCGATGCGGTTGGTTGTCGAGAAGGCGATGACGAAATCGCCGCTGCCGTGCGATGCAACTGCCCCGGTTCGCGCGAGCCCAAATGTCGCCCGTCTAGCAACGCGGGTGAGTTGTCGATGGGAAAGTGGCGCATCCGTCGCAACGATGATCATGATCGACCCTGGCCGCTCCTCCGAGCTCTCCTCTGGCGTTAGGTGCTGTCCAACCGGAAAACCGTCTATCCTCAAATCGGACACCGCTCCGGTATTGGTCAGGACCAAAACGCCAACTGTATATGCGGTCCCTTCCACGTGAACGACACGCGAAGCGGTTCCGATCCCAGCTTTCCAGCCAAAACCGCTCATACCTACGCCGGCACCAACAACACCTTCCTCGACATTCGTGTGAGTAGCAGTTTCCAACGCTTCAAAGACATGCTCCCGTTGGACATGACGACCTAGAATATCGTTGAGAAAACTGTCGTTGCATTCGCCGACGATTGGATTAAATGAATAGACACCCGGGTTCTGAGCTGAGACATAATCCACTAGCGCGTCGGCAGCAGTCCAGACGTTGAGTGTGCCCGTTAGGAGGATCGGGGTCTCGATATTTCCCAATTCAAGCAGTTGCGGCAAGCCGATTGATTTGCCGAAGGCATTGATAATATGCGCCGTTGCTGTCACTTTTTCACGAAAAATATTGCTGTCGTGTGGCAAGATGGCTGTCACGCCTGTGCGGATTGGACCGTTGCCGGGGGAGAGAGAACCTTCTCCCGCTATGCGTGTAACATGCCCCACTTTGACACCGGGAACATCGATTATTCCGTTGAGTTCACCGGTCGGTAGATTGCCAATTTGGATGCCAATTTCACGGGCGCGTGGCCGATTCGGTTTAATAGGTGTTTGCATTGGAAGGCCTGCCTTCTGAGGGTAGATATAATCTGATATCCATGATACCAGAACAACAATTCTCCCGTAGGTCGGTCATCTTGCCCGACCTCGCATAATCTACTATATATTATACCAGAACACCTCAAAACATCAAGTGCATTTGTAGATTTCTTCGATCAAAAAACGGAAAACTAAATAGCCCTAGCATTTGCAGATTTCTACTTGACACTAAGGCTGCACGCGTAATAGAATAGGGCGACAATCGAATGGAAATACGCTCGACTGTTCCATAGAGATATTCAGAATCGATCAAGGAGCTCAAACATGGCGAAACGATACAGTGCCTGCCTCATCGGCTGCGGGCGGATGGGGGCGACAATCGATGACGAAGTTCGAGATCATCCCCAAAGTTTTCGATGGATGCCCTACTCGCACGCCGCCGGGCATACTGCTTCAGAACACACCAATCTGATTGCTATCTCGGATGTTGTTCCCGAAAAGGTGAAAACGATTCAAGAGCGATACAACGTCCCTGAAGGCTACACCGACTATCGTGAAATGATTCAGAAAGAAAAACCGGATATTGTGAGTATCGCCACTCGTCCGGCGACGCATGCCGAAATCACGATTTTTGCGGCGGAAAATGGGGTCAAGGGCATCTACTGCGAGAAACCGCTCTGCTGCTCAATGGAAGAGGCGGATGCAATGCTGGAAGCGTGCGAAAAACACGGTGTCAAATTCAATTACGGCACGCAACGTCGCTATATGCCATTTTTTCAGAAAATGCGAGAACTGATAGATCAAGGAGAGTTGGGAGAGATTCAAGCTGTGATTGGACATGTCGGCATCGGCGCAGCACAGTGGGGACACACACATACCTCTGATATGCTGCTCTACTTGGCAAGCGACTCTGAAATCGAGTATGTGCAGGGCGACGTGAATGTTGATTTAGCAGACTTTGTCGGGAATCGCGTGGACGACGATCCGGGGATTCCGATGGGATATGTAACGTTTAAGAACGGTGTCCGCGGTTACCTGCTCGCGAGTAGCGGCTTTGAGTTTGAGGTCAGCGGTTCAAAGGGTAAACTCCGCACCTTCAACGACAGTGTGTCGTGTCAATGGCGCAAAGCACAGGACAAGTGGAATATCCTCGAAGTGGTGCCGTTCCCTGAACCGCCGCGCATGAGCGGAACCGTTGGGGCGATTGACGACATCGTTGCCGCAATTGAAGAAGGCCGCGAAACGGCGGGCAATATCCAAATCGCCTGCCGTAGTCAAGAGATGATTCTCGGCTTCATCGAATCACAACGGCACGGTGGCGCGAAGGTATCGCTGCCGTTGGCAAATCGAGGCCTTTACGTTGGGCGGCAGAATTGGTAGGAATAGGAACGGTAATGCACAATCACTTCTCAGTCAGCACCCGATGACAGCCAAGGACTGGGAGGTTGAGGAATTTTCTTTGAGTTTAGGGATAGCGCAATAGAAAGGGTTCGCTGATGAAAATTACACAGATCGATGTTTGGACAGTTGTCGTTCCAGTATTCCCCGAAGCAGTACATAGCGAGGAATACGGTGGTTACCCTGACTGGGCAAGAATGCCCAAACAGATTATTCGGATACATACCGACGAGGATATCACCGGAATCGGTGAAACGGGGCGGGGGCAATCAACAGAAACAGTGGCTCAAGCGGCTGAACAGTTGAGGGGCAGGGACGTGATGAAGATGTGTTTGCAGAACGTCTTTCGCACGGAGCCACTCAAGCCGAATCCCGAATCACCGGAAGATTGGGAAATAGAACTCGGTCCCTACCCCATCGGATACGAGGCGTTTGAAATGGCAGTCTTTGACCTCGTCGGCAAACGACTCAATGTACCGGCTCACGCGCTGCTGGGCGGTGCCTGTCGGGACAAGGTACGGGCAGATTTTTGGATCGGGCACCAGACACCAGAACATACAGGACGCAGTGCAAAAATTGCCATTGAACGCGGGTTTACCGGCCTCAAAACGAAATGCCGAATCCAAGAGCCAATGGCTGAACGGATACGAGCAGTCTGGGAAGTTGGCGGATCGGCCTTCAAAATGACGGTTGATCCGAATGAACGCTTTTATACCGTTGAACAAACCCTTGAACTCGCCGAGCAGATAAAAGAACTTGAGAACGTTGAAGTGTTTGAAGATCCCATCCCGAAGAAAGGCTTGCGGGACGATGTCCTAGCGCAGTATCAATACATGCGTCGGGAGTTACCGTTTCCATTGGCACTTCACCTCGGCGGTGCGTCAGACGTGATTAAAGCGATTCGCGCTGACGCGGTGGATTATCTCAATCTCGGCGGTTCGATGGTCAACTTTGTCAAGGCGGCTGCGATTGCACAAGCAGCGGGCATCCCCGTGTGGCACGGATCAGGAAACGACCTTGGTATTATGGAACGGTCTTATCTTCACGCCGCCTCCGTCGCGCCAAACTGTGTCCTCGCCAGCGATTTCGTCGGGAGTTGGACCCGCGTTGATGATTTGATTACGGAAGGATTCACCTTCGAGAAGGGTTACACCCCCGTTCCTCAATCACCCGGATTGGGCTGTGAATTGGATATAGATGCGTTGGAGAAGTATCGAGTAGATCAGTAAAAATGGCAAATGTCCGCCCGAGGGGGTTGACGACCCAAACCGTCATTCTTTACACAATCTATAAGAGATCTTGATTACAGGTGTCGAAATAACCGTTTTTTAGTGGAGTCCGTGTATACCAAACTGTACATGGAGGCATAATATGTTCAAAAATCTGAGCCCGGGTGCCATTGGCATTCAGGCGAATATCGAAGAAGGACTAGCATTGGCAAAGTCGGCGGGCTTTGAGGGGCTAGACCTGAATATCAGCGAAGCGAATACATTGGCAAACGAACACTCTGTCGATCACGTCAAAAACCTCTGGGCGGAGGCAGGCTTGAAGATAGGGGGGTGGGGGTTGTCGGTCAACTATCGTGGAAGCGACGCGGAATACAACGAAAGCCTATCAAGGCTCCCCAACTTAGCAAAACTCGCCGCAGACCTCGGCTGCCATCGCACGACAACCGTTGTGTCACCGAGTTCAAATGACCGTTCATTCCAAGAAAACTGGGATTTTCACATCAAACGGCTGCGTCCCGTTGCGGAGGTCTTGAAGGATTATGGGCACTCGCTTGGGCTTGAGTTTATCGGTCCGGCGACGAGCCGTAAATCAGCGAAGCATCTGTTCACCTATACGATGGACGCGGTGCTCGGACTCGCCGCTGGGATTGGGACAGGCAACGTTGGACTGCTATTCGATATGTGGCATTGGTACACCTGCCGTTCCACCCTCGACGATGTCAGAAAACTCTCCAAAGCAGACGTGGTGTACGTCCACATCAACGATGCCCCCGCGGGAATCGACCCGGATGAGCAGATTGACAGTGTGCGCTGCCTTCCCGCCGAGACGGGGGTAATCCCCCTCGCCGAATTAATGCAAATTCTCGGCGGTATTGGCTACGATGGGCCCGTGACGGTTGAGCCCTTCAGTGCGAAGCTTAACGCGATGGGGCCTCAGGCTGCTGCACAAACCGCTGCTGAATCGCTAGATACAGTGTGGGCACAAGCGGGCCTGGCGTAGATCATCAATCCCGTAGGATTATTAAAAATAACGGAAGGATAATTAACAACTGTGCAGCTTATCAATAAAGAAAATATACTCGAAATTACGAGAGAGTGGGAAGGCGAGCGGTTCCCGGACGGGAGACCTCGCGTGTCAGACGACATCGTTGAACGGATGAAAAAGGTGACAATCGAGGAAGCGTGGGGCGTACTCCAAGGACAGGGCTACCGTTTTCAGTTTGACGGGGATTGGATGAACCTGCATCCAGACCGTATCTTGGTCGGAAGAGCGGTGACGTGCATGTTTATTCCGCTACGTCCGGACTTCCAAAACGTCGTTGCAGCACAAGGGGAGAAAGATAAACGCATCGGTGGACAAAACTCGTGGGTGATTGATACGCTCCTCGAAAATGACACCATTGTTGTCGACCTATTCGGCAAGGTGAAGAATGGCACTTTCGCGGGTGACAACCTCGGCAATGCGATTTTTGCGCGTAGCAGAACAGGTATGGTCATTGATGGGGGCATCCGCGACCTCGATGGCATTTATAGCCTCCCGGACTTTGCAACTTTTGTGCGCGGGGTTGACCCCAGTGCCATCGCCGATGTCACTTTGACAGGAATCAATATTCCGGTTCGGATCGGCGAAGCAACAGTCCTGCCGGGGGATATTGTGCTCGGGCGGCGCGAGGGGGTCATTTTTATCCCACCCCACCTAGCGCAGGAGGTTGTTGAACGCTCCGAGGAGATTCGTATGCGCGACCGCTTTGGGCATCAACGTTTGCAGGAGGGGAAGTATACCCCCGGTGAGATTGATGGAGCATGGTCGGACGAGATTAATGCGGATTTCGCGGAGTGGGTTAAAACCCAAGACCTTTAAAGGAGGGCCACGGAAGGTGGATCGCCGAGATTATACTCGCTTCACGAAACGGTTGGAATCCCTAAACTCGCCCCACACGCGGATAGAAACCGTAGGTGTTGTGGACGACTATCCCTGCCATCGCGTTTCGCTAGAGGACGGGCTAGGGGTCAAGAAAAATATCTTGATTGCCGGAGGTATTCACGGCGATGAGCCCGCTGGGCCAGCGTCGGTTTTGCGTTTCTTGGAGCGGGATAACGCCCATCTGTTGCAACGGTTCAAGTTCCTGATTCTACCGTGTATCAACCCCTACGGTTACGTGCACAACACAAGGGAGAACAAGCGGGACGTAGATCTGAACCGCCTATTTGGAGAAACCGGGATCGCTGAGGTTGACCTCGTCAAAAAAACGATTGAAGGACAACGTTTCGATTTTTGCATCGACTTCCATGAGGATTGGGAAGCGGAGGGGGTATACCTCTACGAAGCCCAACGCAATAAGCGATGGATTGGACCCGAAATAACCCGTCAAATCGAAAAGATTGGGCGGATTGATGGAGAGGCAGGGGAAAACGACCTGCCAATCGCTGACGGCGTTTTGCAGGTAGACCCCGCTTGGGGAGATGCGGGGTTGGTCTCTTACCTCTTCCACTTTAACGCAGACCATGTTATGATTTGTGAGACCCCAACGAGTTGGCCCCTTGACCAACGGACAGCGGCTCATCTAACAGCACTGGATGCCGCGCTTGAGGCTCTGACCTAAAGAACCCTCCCCTGGTTCATTGGTTCAAGAGTTCAGTCAATGTACCAATGAACTCACTTCACGCCTCATGCAAGAGCATATCAACAGTTGTAAATTAGCACCATTGGTTACGACCCAACTCACATCTATTTGAGGGAGATTGAATGACATCTACAGAAATTTCATCAAATGTAAACACGAATTCTCGTCCATCTCAACTGAAAATTACCGATATGCGCCTCGCCCACACAGCAACCGGGGGGCCCATCCTCAAACTGGATACGAATCAGGGAATCTATGGACTCGGCGAAGTGCGCGACGGAGCGAGTAAAACATACGCACTCCTACTCAAAAGTCGAATATTGGGGGAAAATCCCTGCAATGTCGATAAAATCTTTCGCCAGATTAAGCAGTTTGGGGGCCATGCACGCCAAGGGGGAGGTGTATGCGGAATCGAGATGGCACTGATGGATCTCGCAGGTAAAGCTTATGGTGTCCCCTGCTACCAGCTCGCGGGCGGGAAATTCCGCGACAAAATCCGCTGCTACGCCGACACGCCATCCCTTAAAGACCCGGAGGAGATGGGAAAGAAACTCAAAGAACGGATAGACCGTGGGTTCACCTTCTTGAAGATGGACGTTGGTATCGGACTCATTAGGGATATTCCAGGAACCCTCTGCGCGCCGTCAGGACATCTCGATACGAGCACCCTGATGCATCCGTTCACCGGCATCCGCCTCACAGACAAAGGGATTGCGCTTTTATGTGAGTACGTCGAAACAGTGCGGGAAATTATCGGTTACGAGATTCCACTTGCAACTGACCATTTTGGTCATATTGGAATCGAGGACTGTATCCGCCTCGGCAGGGCTTTGGAGAAGTACAATCTGGCGTGGCTGGAGGATATGGTGCCGTGGCAATTTACGGATCAGTACCTCCGACTTTCAAACGCGTGTGCAACACCGATCTGCACAGGTGAGGATATCTACTGCAAAGAGGAGTTTATAAAACTATTTGAAGCGAAAGCCATCTCCATTTGTCACCCGGATATCGCGACATCAGGCGGGATTTTGGAGACCAAGAAGATTGGTGACCTCGCGCAAGAGCACGGCATCGCCATGGCACTACACATGGCGGGGACACCGGTATGTGCGATGGCAAGTATTCATTGCGCCGCAGCGACACAGAACTTCCTTGTTTTGGAAAACCATTCTGTTGATAATCCGTGGTGGAATGAGTTGGTGACTGGGCTTCCCGATCCAATTATCCAAGATGGGTATATGGAAGTGACAGAGGCACCGGGGCTCGGCATTGAACTCAATCCGGACGCTATCAAGGAACATCTGCACCCGGACGATCCGGAGTACTTTGCCCCGACAACAGCGTGGGACAAAGAACGTTCGCACGATCGGCTTTGGAGCTAATGTCTGCGCTTCAGGGAAGGATTTTGAGCCATGCCAGTTTTTGAAACTGCGGACGCACTCTACACATGCCTCGGTGGCTTATTTGAGCGGATGAAATCTCAGACGCAAGTGCAGACAGTATTGGCATCGCTGAAATTAACAGTGAGGTTCAACTACACAAAGCCAGCAGCTTCCATTACGCTTACTGCACATAACGGTGAGGGTGCCGTCCACTATGGAGAGTGCAACGAAAAACCGGACGTGGAACTTGCTATGACCGGGGATACCGCCCATCATTTTTGGTTGGGAGAAATTAATGTCATGGGCGCAATCACCAAGCGGCAGATTGTGCCCACAGGTTCACTCTCAAAAATTATGGCACTCGCTCCTCTGATTAAGACGGGCATCCAGATCTACCCGCAGCATTATCAGGAATGCTTGGGAAGGGAGAAGTGATGTACCGCGGTGAGAGACAAATCGCCTCTGAATTTAACGCAAGGGATTCAACTGCGTTAGTCCTAACCCTTTTTTATTCTCCCTTGCTCGCTTAGCATCCTTGCGTTTTGCTTTCTTCGACTTGCAGCTATCGCCGTCGCCACCAGACCCCCACACCGATGAGAAAGATGATTAACGGGATCAGAAAAATTGCCATCATCTGCACGAATGCGACTTCGCGCGGTGTCACCATCCGTAGGCTTCGCTCACTTGGATTCACCGGACGGATGGCAATCAGGTCTTCCTCCAGTGTCAACCAGTTCACCGCGTTTAGAAAGAAATCACCGCCCCCGGTGCCGTGAAAAAATAAATTGGTTGCAAAATCGGAGTCCCCAACGACGACGATTCGCGTTCCGCTTGCTTCTGGTGTATCATCAGGTCCGTCATTCTCTGGGGTTGATTCACTGCCTGTGTGCTGGATCGCAACCGCGAGAGACACCGGAGGCGGTGTATCCTCGCCTTCCATATATGAGGGATCTGTTTCAAAAGTACCGTCAGCTGTCCGTTTTGTCTCGCCCCAGCTGCCGCCAATCTCATCGGTGGCCTTTGCGAGTGATTTGACATTGAGGTCGCCTCCTGCATTCGGCTTCGGAGTGGCAGACCGGGCGAGCTGAAATGTTATTTGCCGAGACACATCCTGTGTGATTTGATGGAACTCAAAGTCACCAAGCGTCGGTGCGTCTGGATGACTACCACCGAACAGGAAGAACGCGGGACGGATGTGATCCAAAACGAGATCATTACCAATCGTAACCCCCCATCTGTCCATCAAGTCGACCAACCCTTGATTCGGCTCTTTCGCCGAGTTCACCGAGGGATCAAGCATCAGGAACAACTTGCCGTCTTTGTTCAGGTATTTGGAGATCGCGTTGACTTCGTGAGCCATCAGCGGTGCTTTGGGACCAGGGATGATGAGTGCCGCACAATCAGCGGGGACTGCCGGCTGCACTGCCAGAGATAACCGCTCGACCCTGTAATTCTGCTTTTCTAGTTCCTCTCTGGTATAGCTGTAGCCTCGGTTCTCATCAAAATCGTCAATCGCCTGTTCCTCGTGGCCTGTCAAGAAATAGATTTTCACCAACTCGTCACGGACCACTTTCAGAATTGCGCTGGTAAACTTCTGCTCATCGACAGTTGTGATACGCTCCCGCACCTCACCGCTCTCGAATACCGTCGTCCCATCACGCTGAATCTCATATTTCTTACTCTGCATCGCTCCCGCATAGGGGTCTATAAACTCGACCGTGAGTTTGTCAGTCTCGTGTTGATATCTCTCCAATAGCTCCTCCGCACGTTGACGTTCGCGCGCCAATTGATCATTAGCAGCGTTAAGACTGAAGAAGGCAATCACCCGAACTTCCCGATCTAACCCGTGCAGAATTTTCTTCGTCTGATCCGACAGGGTATATATCTTATCCCCTGTCCAGTCTGCGGATATATCAAACCTTTGCGCGACGATAACGTTGGCAATGACAGCAATCCCGGTCATCAGCAAAACAGCGATGCCAACATTTGTGCCGTAGCGAACTTGACGGCTCACAAAGAAGCGAGCTACCGCCTGACGTTTCAGAATTACAAAAACGGTCAGAGACACAATTCCAAGCACGAGGAAAATCCACATAGCGAGGCGTAGACGCAGCAAAACACTCGACAGCGTTGCAAACAGAAGGATAAGCGTGAGAAAACCGAGCAGCGGTGCCCACTGATTGCCTGTTCGTGATTTTACATCTTCCGGGCGTGGCGTTTCGTGCATCGAAATTACCTCCACTTTGATGATTCAAATGATTTAACCGTAAAGAAGAGACAGACGATTGTGAAACTCAGATAGTAAGCAGCGTGCTTGAGGGATACGGTCCCCCGCGAAAAATCGTTGAAGTGTTCGGTGAGAGACAGATACCCCAAGAAATCACCCATCTTTCCACCGCGACTTGATAGGAAACCGATAATCCAGAGAGAGAGTAGCAGACCGAAACTGGTCAAGGCGGCAACAATCTGGTTTTTCGTCATTGAAGATATCATCACGCCAAGCGAGAGGAAGGTCGAACCGAGCAGCAGCAGCCCCAAATATCCGCTAATAACTGGTCCGATATCTAAATCGCCGAATCGAGTCGTTATCAACGGAAAAATCAGGGTTAACAGCAGCATCCCAAATAACAGAATCCAACTCGCCAAGAATTTCCCAAGAACGACTTCGGTATCTTTGATCGGGGAGGTCATCAGCAGTTCGATTGTACCTGTTTTCTTTTCTTCCGCGAAAAGTTTCATCGTCAAAGCCGGGGTGAAAAAGAGGAGGGTGACACTGACGTTGTTAAACAAGGTCTGCATCACATCAGTTGTTGAATACTGATACGCAGCATAACTCAACAGAATTACGCTGAATAGGAAGCCGGAGACCGCCGTAAAAATGAAGAACACGAAGTAGGCGATGGGTGAGACAAAGTAGGTATACAATTCTTTAGTGACGATTACAGCGATGTTTTTCATTTTCCCCTCAGCCAATATCACAAGGACTCTGCCAGCAGACTTTGCCAACAAAAAATGGACCCAGCGATTCGAGATATTGAGCGGTCTGTTGCGACTTTCTCATCTCACCCACAAGGTGGGACAAGGGGTGAAGGGTCGCGCCCATCAATCCGATCACAAAATCGTTATCGCGTGCATCCAACCCAAAACACGCCAGCCGAATGTCATGCGCGTATCCTGCCTCCACGTATGTTCTACCAATCATCGCATGTTCCATCAAGATCTTTCCCTGTTCCGGTTTAGGAAGTCGATAGAACTCCGGTTGCCGACGGAGTGGATACCAGATTGCCCACGAGAGTTCAGGGTTAAGCGTATTGCGGCGGGGTTTAACGAGCAGCCAATCCTCTAGGTCCGGCTCCCGTCCAGAGGCATAGGTTCTACCCACCATGGTAAACTCAGGCCTTGGGTGAAGGGCGTTAAATGGCTCACCCGTGAGAATTCGTCTCGTCTCAGTCACAAGGGAATCCGCATCCTCCGTCATAAAAAGCAAGCCGACACCCTTCGGATCATTCAAATCGTGATAGAGCACCGCTTCCAGATCACTGGCTTTTAATGGTTCGATTAGCTCGTGAGGTCGAGAACAACCCGTGAACACCTGAAGCTGCAAAAATAATCGGCGTGTACTGTATTGGGGTTCGCCATTGATTGGCGCACCTATCTCACAAATTTCTGGGGCATCAATCGGTTGAACAGGCCTCTCAGGTTGAGACCCCTCGGAACGGAGTCGCTCTGAATCCCGACGATGTCGGGGGCTAGCGGCATTTTGGGAACGCATGGATTTATTTTCCTCATTATTCCTTTTGATTTTTCTAGTAGATTCGATTCACAGTATACTACACCGTCCTCCTCAATTTCAAACCGAATTGTGTTTTTCTCACAGATGGTAGAGCATGCAATAAACGATGATCCCGGTTACAGAGACATACAGCCATATCGGCAGCGTCCAACGGGCGATGCGCCGGTGCTTGATAAACCGTTTCCGTAAAGCGAGATAGAGCGTTATCAAAGCAAGCGGGAGGATCGAAGCGGCGAGGATAATATGAGGGATGAGAACGGCAAAGTAGACGGAACGTATCCACCCACTCCCTTCAAAAGGGGTTGATCCGGCATGGTAATGATAAATCAGATAGGAGGTGAGGAAGAACGCCGATACCACAAACGCCGCAATCATACAGTTTCTGTGGGCGATAATTTTGCGCCGCCGGATCATCACGAAACCAGCGATTAGCAGAATAGTGCTGATCGCGTTCAGTGTGGCATTCACTGCGGGTAATTCAGAGATGGTAATCATTTTTTTCCTAGTTCACCTGTGAATTTCTTCAAGTTTCAAGTTAAAAACCCTCGGAACGGAGTCGTTCAATCGCAGTTTTCGCCCCCTCTCGCGCTAAAGTCGCGGTATCCTCTCGTGCGACCTGTTTCAGTTTCGGCAGGGCACGCCTATCCCCAAGTTTCCCCAGCGCAACGGTTGCAAAATAGCGGACATCGTCATCTATATCGTCAAGGGCTTCGAGCAAAGGAGTCAGGTCATCACTCGTGGCAAGGTGGCGTTCAAAATCACCGATATTGATTAACGCCTGCGCTGCCTCTCGCCGTGCCTCCGCGTCGCCGTGCCGCAGGGTGGAAATCAATGCATCCATCTCTCCCGTGACGGCGGACAGATTATCCCAATCGCAGTCGAGGCAAAACCACTCATCTTTACCGACTGCCCGCACGTTTTTGCTATGACAACTTGGGCATTCTGTAAGCGTCGATTGAGAGTTCATTGTATTTCTGACTCATCCAACTCCGGCAAATCGCGCCAGATTTCAGGACCCCCCGGCTTAAAGTTTATTGTTGCGATGAACTGCATCCCCTGATAGAAGTTAATTTTGAATTTCCCGCCACCAAAATTGTCTTTGATGTAACCCATCGGATCATCGATTAGCGGTCCCATCTCGTCGGCGTGATAGAAGGCGAGGGGCTTGAATCTCACCGTGTTGCCTACCGGTTCTTGCACCAAAAGACGCGCGGAGGTCGTGGGAAAAAGCACCTTGAACACTTCCCATAGCTGGTCAACCGTCGGCTTGGGAACGCCGAGGCGTTTTTTGAAATCGTTTTCAAGATATTCGGAAAAAAGATTTAGCACCCATTCCATAATTACCCCCTCTAACTCCCCTTAACATGTTTAACATGAGCGGCGTTTTTTATTCCTACCTATCGTAGTATCCGATCAAAGAAGTGTCGTAGGAAAGCTTCAGCGTGCACTCTCACGCAGACGCGAGCGTTGGGTTTTGGGCGGGGTCTTTCGGACCGTAAATCGGCGATGGTCATTCCCTGCGTCAAATCACCTGAGGTTTCTACCTGAACGAAAGCCTCCACCGTCTCAAAAAATTCGGGGGAGGTCAGTAGACCAATGGGAAGCGCATCATGAATGTAGGTTCCATAAAATCTTTCGTGGGACTGATGATATTCCATAGTGGCTCGCGTCGCGTCTCGGAGAAATTGCGATAATCTATCGTCCCGTTCACCAATTTCAGCGTCCAAGCGTTTTCCCGTCAGAATAACTTGGTGTGTTACATCCAGCGGCACCATCGTGATCGGCACACCAAAATCGAGAACCAGTTGTGCTGCGTGCGGGTCGGCAAAGATGTTAAATTCAGCAGTTGTTGTGACGTTCCCATAAGTTTCAAAGGCCCCTCCCATCAACACAATCTCACGAACTCTCCGCATCCGCGCTGGATGTTTGATCATCGCTTTGGCGATGTTTGTCAGCGGCCCAACTGGAACGAGAATGAGTTCATCCGGATACTGCCCGGCGAGGTCTATGATGAGGTCAACGGCGGCCATCGCTGCTAACTGCGGTTCGGGGTCTGGGTAGAGACGTGAGCCATCGGTCGTCAACAACCGTGTCACATCTCCAAGTCCATCCGATCCGTGAACATGTGCCGCGGTCACAAGCGGTTTAATCAGTGGCTGCGACTCCCCCTTGGCACAGATCGGATATTCACGCACCCGCATCGCTTCGAGCGTCATCAGCAAATTGCGCGTGCAGAGATCGACATGGACATTGCCGCTAACGGAAGTTATCGCTTCCACCTTCAACTCCGGCGAATTGAGCGCGAGGATGATTGCCAGGGCATCGTCCACGCCGATATCGGTGTCCAACAGAATGTGCTGCATCGGTTTCATTTTACGGGTGTCGGGCTTGGAAACCCGTAGCAGATGCCCCCCTTTAGCCATGGACTGTTTGTAGGGCGAGTTTCCAAACTCGCCGATCGGCTTACATAGTTAGCACTTCAGGGATGATAGGCGATTCTGAGGAAATAATCAAGGAAAAAATGCGGAGGTGGCTTTGACATACTTTAGGAGGGAACACCGATCCGCTGTAGGGTTTTGATCGATGGCGCGTGCTACCCCCGTTCAACATACCCGATGAAGTTTATGTGCTGTGAGAGTGTATTTCTGCTTGCAGGGTTTGTAGTTTTCGTTTACCATATTAGAAGCTACACACTAGCAAGGTTCAACGATCGTTGAACCCTACTTTGTAACTTGTTAACAATCAGTTTCCAAAACGGAGAACAACATAATGAAAACAATACTTTCTTGGATGCTTGCACTTATTTTTATGACGTTCACGTTTCCACCAAACACCTTCGCCCAAGATTCCTCACAATGGCACCTACCCGAAGGTGCCAAAGCGCGCCTGGGTAAAGGCGGGATATCTGGTAATATTGCGTATTCTCCCGATGGCACTCGGCTCGCGGTGGCGAGTGCCATCGGTATTTGGCTCTACGATACCGCTACCGGTCAAGAAATCGCTCTGTTGACCGGACATACGGAGGGAGTCACGAGCGTAGCGTTCAGTCCCGATGGGAGGGCACTGGCTAGTGGGAGTTGGGACAATACGGTGCGGCTGTGGGAGGTGAACACGGGCGCGCACAAACGCACCCTCACCGGGCATACGGAGGGAGTCACAAACGTAGCGTTCAGTCCCGATGGGAGGGCACTGGCCAGTGGGAGTGACGACGCTACGGTGCGGCTGTGGGAGGTGAACACGGGAGCACACAAACGCACCCTCACCGGGCATACGGATTCGGTCAGAAGCGTAGCGTTCAGTCCCGATGGGAGGGCACTGGCTAGTGGGAGTTGGGACACTACGGTGCGGCTGTGGAAGGTGAACACGGGAGCGCACCAACGCACCCTCACCGGGCATACGGCTTGGGTCAATAGCGTAGCGTTCAGTCCCGATGGAAACACACTCGCTAGTGGGAGTTCGGACGCTACGGTGCGGCTGTGGGAGGTGAACACGGGAGCACACAAACGCACCCTCACCGGGCATACGAGGTCTGTCTTTAGCATAGCGTTCAGCCCCGATGGAAACACACTCGCCACTGGGAGTTGGGACGATACGGTGCGGCTGTGGGATGTGAACACGGGGGCGCACAAACGCACCCTCACCGGGCATACGGATTCTGTCAATAGCGTAGCGTTCAGCCCCGATGGAAACACACTCGCCACTGGGAGTGGGAATTGGGACGATACGGACGATACGGTGCGGCTGTGGGACGTGAACACGGGGGCGCACAAACACACCCTCACCGGGCATACGAGTGCGGTCAGAAGCGTAGCGTTCAGCCCCGATGGGAACACATTGGCTAGTGGGAGTAAAGACCAGACAGTGCGGCTGTGGAAAGTGAACACGGGCGCGCACAAACGCACCCTCACCGGGCATACGGATTATGTCACAAGCGTAGCGTTCAGCCCCGATGGAAACACACTCGCCACTGGGAGTTACGACCATACGGTGCGGCTGTGGGACGTGAACACGGGCGCGCACAAACACACCCTCACCGGGCATACGGAGGGGGTCTCAAGCGTAGCGTTCAGCCCCGATGGAAACACACTCGCCACTGGGAGTTACGACACTACGGTGCGGCTGTGGGATGTCAACACGGGCGCGCACAAACACACCCTCACCGGGCATACGGAGGGGGTCTCAAGCGTAGCGTTCAGCCCCGATGGAAACACACTCGCCACTGGGAGTTTGGACGAGACGGTGCGGCTGTGGGATGTCAACACGGGCGCGCACAAACACACCCTCACCGGGCATACAAGTTCGGTCTGGAGCGTAGCGTTCAGTCCCGATGGGAGGGCACTGGCCAGTGGGAGTCACGACGAGACGGTGCGGCTGTGGGATGTCAACACGGGCGCGCACAAACGCACCCTCACCGGGCATACGGGGGATGTCAGTAGCGTAGCGTTCAGCCCCGATGGAAACACACTGGCTAGTGGGAGTGGGAGTTTGGACGATACGGTGCGGCTGTGGGACGTGAACACGGGGGCACACAAACGCACCCTCACCGGGCATACGAGGGATGTCTTTAGCGTATCGTTCAGTCCCGATGGGAGGGCACTTGCTAGTGGGAGTAACGACGGCACGATTCTCCTGTGGGAGCTCACACCGTCCGCTTCTACAAACACCCCACAAGTCACAAATGGTGATACCAATCAGGACACCTTTGCCCAAGATTCCTCACAATGGCACCTACCCGAAGGTGCCAAAGCGCGCCTGGGTAAAGGGCGGCTATCTGGTAATATCGCGTATTCTCCCGATGGCACTCGGCTCGCGGTGGCGAGTGGCATCGGTATTTGGCTCTACGATACCGCCACAGATCAAGAGGTCGCTCTGTTGACCGGGCATACGGGGTATGTCAATAGCGTAGCGTTCAGTCCCGATGGGAGGGCACTGGCCAGTGGGAGTGATGACCGGACAGTGCGGCTGTGGGATGTGAACACGGGAGTGCACAAACGCACCCTCACCGGGCATACAAGTTCGGTCTATAGCGTAGCGTTCAGTCCCGATGGAAACACACTCGCTAGTGGGAGTGCCGACGACACGGTGCGGCTGTGGGAGGTGAACACAAGCGTGAACACCCGCACCCTCACCGGGCATACAAGTTCGGTCACAAGCATAGCGTTCAGCCCCGATGGAAACACACTCGCTAGTGGGAGTTGGGACCAGACGGTGCGGCTGTGGGAGGTGAACACAGGCGTGAACACCCGCACCCTCACCGGGCATACGAGGGATGTCAATAGCATAGCGTTCAGTCCCGATGGAAACACACTCGCCAGTGGGGGCGGCACGCTCCTCCTGTGGGATGTGAACACGGACGCGCACAAACGCACCCTCACCGGGCGTGCGGATTGGGTCAATAGCGTAGCGTTCAGCCCCGATGGAAACACCCTAGCCAGTGGGGGTGCCGACGACACGGTGCGGCTGTGGGATGTGAACACGGGCGCGCACAAACGCACCCTCACCGGGCATACGAGGGATGTCAATAGCATAGCGTTCAGTCCCGATGGAAACACACTCGCCAGTGGGAGTTGGGACCGGACGGTGCGGCTGTGGGACGTGAACACGGGCGCGCACAAACGCACCCTCACCGGGCATACGGATTCGGTCTCAAGCGTAGCGTTCAGTCCCGATGGAAATACACTGGCCAGTGGGAGTGTGGACGATACGGTGCGGCTGTGGGATGTGAACACGGGAACGCACAAACGCACCCTCACCGATACAGATTGGGTCTTAAGCGTAGCGTTCAGTCCCGATGGAAATACACTGGCCAGTAGTGGGGGTTGGGACGATACGGTGCGGCTGTGGGAGGCGAACATAGGCGTGCACAAACGCACCCTCACCGGGCATACGGGGGATGTCGAAAGCGTAGCGTTCAGCCCCGATGGAAACACACTGGCTAGTGGGAGTAATGACAGCACGGTGCGGCTGTGGGACGTGAACACGGGCGCGCACAAACGCACCCTCACCGGGCATACGGGTGGGGTCTCAAGCGTAGCGTTCAGCCCCGATGGAAACATACTGGCTAGTGCTGGAGGTTACAACGACGAGACGGTGCGGCTGTGGGATGTGAACATGGGAACGCACAAACGCACCCTCACCGGGCATACGGATTCGGTCAGAAGCGTAGCATTCAGTCCCGATGGAAACACACTGGCTAGTGGGAGTGGCGACCAGACGGTGCGGCTGTGGGATGTGAACACGGGCGCGCACAAACGCACCCTCACCGGGCATACAAGTTCGGTCACAAGCGTAGCGTTCAGTCCCGATGGGGGGCACTGGCCAGTAGCAGTGGCGACAATACGGTTCGGCTGTGGGATGTGAACACGGGCGCACACAAACGCACCCTCACCGGGCATATGGGTGGGGTCTCAAGCGTAGCGTTCAGTCCCGATGGGAGGGCACTGGCCAGTGGCAGCGGCGACGGCACGATCCTCCTGTGGGAGCTCACACCGTCCACCCTTGCAGAATAATATCTCTGGTCAATACCAGCATCAGCTTCATATTCCCTTGAAAGTAAAGACCGTTGAGGGCGTGGCCGCTCACATCTATCGCCAACCTCTTGTTAATCCTTGAATCCCCAATGAAGCATCGGGACCAAGAAGCCTGCGAATCCTGATACGATTTTGATGTTGCATTCTTCCCCCGCCTGATATATCATAAAGCCTGCCACAATCCGCAGGGGTTCTGGCAGCAATTCTCAACAGGACATGGGGGGATATATGAAAATTACGGTTCTCGGTTCAGGCACTTCGACAGGTGTTCCCGAATATAAGTGCGAATGTGAAACCTGTCAAGATGCCCGAAAGTTCGGGTCCAAAAATTATCGGACGCGCCCATCAATTCACATCGAAAAGGATGAGAAGCATCTGCAATTCGATCTCGGTCCCAACTTCATAGACCAGATTGACCGCAACGAAATTGAGTGGATTGACGCTGTTGTCTTTACCCATTGCCACGCAGACCATGTGAGCGGGACAAACGACATCGTCATGCCGTGCCGGAAACAACAGATGGACATGCCCATCTACGGTCCGGAGCAAACCATCCGCATCCTGCAGCGCAATTTTGATTATATGTTTAGCAAAGAAACCTTTCAGGGGGGAGGCGTAGGGCACCTGCTGCCCAACATCGTCGAAGCACCATTCCAATTACACGGGTTTGAGCTCATCCCGATTCCGGTTGAACACGCCGCTGTCCAAACCTACGGCTACCGAATCGGTAACTTCGGCTACGTGCCCGATGTGAAACGGCTGCCCGATTCTTCTAAAGCCTTGCTGCAAGGCATCGATTTACTAATCATTGATGCGCTCAGCTTCAATCCACGCCATCCAACCCATTTCTCGGTCGGGGAAGCACTCGAAGTTGTTGGAGCCCTGCAGCCCAAGCATGCCTACTTTACGCACATCATGCATCGGCTCGACCATCATCACTTTCCGGATCAGTGCGCGGAACAGGACATTGATCTACCCGAAAATGTCTATTTGGCGTATGATGGGCAGGTGCTTGAGCTTTCTTGACATTGAGTGGGTAGGATCTGCGGGGCTGCTCACATACGAACAGGAGCGGTTCATCTCAAAAGAACGGGGCACACGCGAAGGGCGTGAAACGTGATCCGTGAAAATAATTTGTTCATGGGTTCACTGGGTCAGTCGGGCTAGGAAGCCCGACCCACGGATACGGAGCTCATACAAACGGATACGGAGCTCATACAAAAAGAAAGGGCAATATGCAGAAAACAAGGATTGAACGTGTAGAAACGATTCTTTGGGATCGCTGGCTTTTGGTAAAGATTCACTGCGAAGACGGGACAGTTGGGATTGGCGAGGGCGGGGTTCACGGCTGGCAACGCCCAACCCAGACGATGCTAGAGGTCATGTCACCGTATCTGATCGGCAAAGATCCGTCGCTCATCGAACACCACTACCAATGGCTGTATCGCTCATCGCACTTTATGGGCGCGGTCATTCAAGGCGCGCTTTCAGCTATTGACATCGCACTGTGGGACATCAAAGGGAAGCGACTGGGGGTGCCAATCTATGACCTCATGGGAGGTATGACGCGCCACCGCGTCCGTTGTTACATGCACGTGGGCGGCACAACCTTGGATAACCTAGTAGCAGATGCCGTGAAAAAGGCGGACCAAGGCTTCACTGCCCTTCGTTTCTCGCCATTCCCCCAAGACTTCCACCTCCATAAATCCTACTCAGAATGGGCAGATGAGGCAGTGCGTCGCGTGGGGGCGGTCCGCGATGCTGTCGGCAATTCGGTCGATATCTGCGTCGAAATTCACCGGCAGATGAACCCCGCAGAGTCAATCTGGCTCGGACGGCGGTTGGAACAGTTCAACCCTTACTTCTACGAAGACCCAATGTTGCCCGACAGCCCGGCGATTATGGGTGACGTGCAGGAACAGTGCAACCTGCCTATCGCAACAGGCGAGCGATTCGCAAGCCTCTTTGAGTATCAACAACTCCTGCAAGCCAAGGCGACCTCCTATATCCGCCCCGACCTATGCCTCTGCGGCGGGCTTTCAGGGTGCAAGAAGGTGGCGGGGATGGCGGAGGCGCACCACATTAAAGTTATTCCACACAACCCGCTTAGCCCGGTGAGCACGGCAGCGTGTGTGCAGTTGGATGCGTCGATCCCAAATTTCGCACTTCAGGAGTACACCGGCGAGTCGGAGCCGCCGAAGAGCGATTTGCTTGTTGAATCGTTGGAGCTGAAGGACGGCTATCTGACGGTGCCCGAGGGACCCGGATTAGGTATTGAGCTGAACGAAGCAGCTTTGAGCTACCCCGTTCAGGACAAAGTGCTGGATACACCGATCGGCTTTGATGGGTCTGTGCAAGACCGATAATTACTGGATTGCAGATGGGACAAATTAACAAATTTCAACTGAAATCCGTGCAACTGAAGGAGGATTTATGGTTTCCGATCTCGAAATTTATCTGTTTGATTTACGCGGCTACGTTGTTTTACCAAACGCCTTAACCCCCAAAGAGGTTGCAGAACTCAACGAAGGCCTCGAGGCAATCCCTTCGCTGAAAGCGGGTGAATGGTACGGTTACGTTCACGCACACCGGTATGGCACGACCGACGGTTTCAATCTACAGCAAATCTATGAAGCAGGCGAACCCTTCGAGAGATTGATTGATCACCCTTCATGGATCGACAAGGTGAAACACTTCGTTGGCGGAGAAGGCTCCTTCGATTATCACCACGGGCCCCTATTTATAGACGAGAACTTCGCCACCTTTCGAGGGTCGGGAGAAGCTATTGGGCTGCATTCCGGAGGATACCCGCCCATCCATCGAAACCAGTTCCGGTATCACAACGGCCGCTTCATGTGCGGACAAATCGATATACTCATCGCGCTGACAGATTTTGGCCCCGGCGACGGGGGCACGATGATTATCCCCGGCAGTCACAAATCCAACTTCAGACACCCGCACTACGACAAACACAAAATGGCGCAAGGCGCGACAGTCGAAGGGATCGAAGGAGCTGTTGAAATTTATATCAACGCCGGTGACGCTCTGCTTTTCGTAGACGGGATTTCACACGGTTCAGCGAAACGGGTGAACCCTGGTATCCGCCGAACTATCGTCTATCGCTACGGACCGTCTTGGGGCAATTTCCGCTACGGTTATCAACCCTCACCGGAACTGTTGGAACGCTTGACCCCTGAGCGTCGGCAGATCGTTCAACCGCTAGCACTGATACCGAGAGAACCGAACAAGCTCATCGCAAACAGTTAGGGCTCGAAAGTGCAAAACACTAAGGACGTGAAACGTGAAAACCATCTGTTCATCGGTGCATTGAGGTAATCGGACTAGGAAGCCTAACCTACGGGGCTCATCGAAAAGGGTTTTGCCATTCTATACACATATCGTCCCGTTGGAGCTATGGATCGGGCAACATGCCTACGACTAGCAACTTGCGGTAACATCAGCTTCATGATAAAGCTGGTTTTCGTGCTTTAACACAGTACATGGGCCACGCAAAGTATAATTCCCCCGCCTCCCGCCGAATAGCAAAGATTGGCTCCTCCTCCGGTGTCAGTTCATCAAAGGCGGCGCGGATCTGCTGAACCTGCTCCGGTGAATTGCCGGGGCGGTCGGCCCACCACGAAAACGGTTGAAGGGCGTTGTGCGTATGCGCCTCTCTCTCGACGCTGAATCCGGACTGCTCAATCATCTCTCGCCACTGCGAAGGGGGATATCCCCATACATGGGAGCGGTCTCGCAGTTTTTCCACGCGGTTTTGCCATTCGATAAGCCGCTCCGACTCTGGGCAAACGGAATCTACCATGCAGAACAATCCACCCGGACGCAACACCCGATAGGTCTCTGACAAAAATTGCGGCACATTCCGAAAATGGTGCGGGGCGATCCGGCAGGTCACCAGATCGAAAGATTCCGCTTCAAAGGGGGAGGCTTCCGCCGGGGCAACTTGGAAGTCAATATTTCGTAGCCCACGTTCACGGGCGAGGGTTTTCGCCTGATCTAGCATCGCAGGGGTCAAATCCGTCGCGGTGACGTTCACCACCTTTGGCGCGAGAGCGAAGGCAGTAAAGCCTGTCCCGGTGGCGATGTCGAGGGCTTTTTCGGTGCCATTCAGCTCTGCAAAATCGACAAGCACGCCCAGCGTCTCGCCTTCCGAGTGAACCTTGCTCTGGGCATAATATTCGGCATGTTGACTGAACTGTTGACGCACAGCGTCGTGAATTTGATCCATTATACTCCCTTACAATCAGTGTGGGTGAATCCATAATTGCTATCTGACTACTCGACAGGGATACTACGCGGCACCAGACCTAATCAGGTGTCCACGACGCTCGCCACCTTCAAGGACACTGGAAAACTGAAAATAAACTAGTTCGTGGTCCGCCCATAGCGTATGCTCCACACCCCGCACGCACGCCACCATATCCCCGGGTCCAAGCTGCACCGTCTTTGTGACCCCGGTTGGGAGGCGCAGCGTCACCTTGGGATTACCCGCCGTGAACAGCCAATATTCATCGTAATCGTGATAGTGAAGTTCGACATCTGAGTTTGCAGGCAGACGATATTCGTGAAAACTTGCTGAATTGACCGGGTTCAGCAACTCCGCCAATACCCCAGTAATTCTCTCACCCTTCCCTATATACACCACACAAAGCAAAGGGTCGTTGATCTGTTCAGCAACCGATGACATGGGATGCCTCCTTAGGTTGTAAAGGATAATATATCGTCTTGTTTTAACTATCGTTGTCTCCAGTGGTCGCGCACAGGCTGCTCCTGAGCCCTCGAAAACAAATCTTTCCACTCACTGGATCCATCGTTTTCCCAAATCTCCAAACGCACACCTTCCACATAAGCGGGACCGTTACCTGCATTAAAGTATCCAAGTCCCTGATCTATCATGTGTATGCAGCTTCCATCTGGATAGACAACTGTCTGGATAGTTTCCGGCTGCGGGTGAATCGGTTCTCCGCGTTTCTCAAAGCCATCCAACCGCTCTTGAGAAACCCGGTATTTTTCGACAGCGTCCTCATCCACCTCAACCCCCAGTCCGGGCCCATCAGGAACTTGCTGATACCCACCCACTACCTCAATCGGTTTCTTCAGGAGATGATGACTGTAGATGTTGATGCAGCTAATCGCGGGCCAAGTCGCGTGGGTCAGGACCGCCCCCAAGTGAGCAGCCCACGTTGTTGTTAAGCCATTGCCTACCAACTGCAACCAGAAGGGCATCTGCGCTTCTGCGCTCAAGGCCCCTTGACGCACAACTTCGGATTTTCCGCCGCCGATGACATATCCATCGCACACCTGCTCACGGATGCTAGTGATGTAAGGTGGATTTCCGAAGTGCATGGCAATCGGTCGATTGACTGATTGACGAATCTGCTTGTTGCCCAATATATCATCTTGTGGGATGGGCGTTTCAAACATGGCGACGTTATGGTAGCGTTCCAGTTTCTTCATGACCGGAATAGCAGCGGAGGCATTCTGGAGCGAACCGTTCGGATCAAGGTCTAGCTTAAAATGCGGCGGCACACTCTCGGAAACTGACTCAACTTGGGCAACAATGTCCCACCATGGACGTGGCTTATTCTTGAGACTGGTGTAGCCGTTTGCCACAGCGTCCTTTGCTTCGGCAGCCCAATCTTCGGGGGAGGCATCAATACACCACCAGGAAATCGGTGTCCAAGCCCGCACCTTCGTGCCAATCAGTTGATAGACCGGTGTCTCCAAAATCTTACCAACGACATCAAAGAGTGCCATCTGCAAACCGGCACCGAGGGAATCGTCGTTCATCAGCTCAGCTGGGCGTTGACCCAGGACCCTTTCCACGGTCTGGTCAGTTACCCTGCCATAAGTGTAGCGGATAACTGTTTCGCCCCAACCGACGTGCCCGGTATCCGTTGTGACCTTACACAATTCCAAAACCGACCAATTGTAAACAGACGAAATACTGTTGCGGGTAATCTTTTGCTGCCGGGAGGTAAACGGCACATCAACGACAATGCGTTCGACCGCTGTCACTTTCATTGGGTTATCCTTTCTAATTTCTGGAAGCCAAAAGTTCCCTAGGACTCACGCGCTTCGATTGCTCGCTTCGCAGGTTAGGAAACCCCGATTTTATCGAGGGTAGGTTCTGCGCCACGGTGGTCAATCCCTGTCCCAAGGGAATACAAGTGTTGGTTGATTTGCATAACGTTTCATTTTGAGAACGATACGTCCCCCCGCCCCGGGAGCCAGACGGACGGTAAAAGCGGGTTTATCTATTGACAGGGTCTTGTCATCGATAGTGGCACAGACGAGCTGGTGTTCAGCATAAGCTCCTCCCTGAACAACGACCATCCGCTCTTCAACGGGATTGATATTAACCAGTGAGAGCGTCGTCTCGTCATCGGTCAGCTTTTCAACGAGTGCGGCAACGTCTTCCGGTATCCCAGCGCGACGGTTCACGGGATCGAAATAACGCACACGACAGTGTAGGGGCTCGCCGTGCCGCGGTGGAATGCCACCGAGCATCAGTTCGATTAAACTGCCAACCACCGCAGGGTTGAAGCCCAGCGGATCGTCCGACAAGCGCGTATCCAGTGTCGTGGTATCCTCATGCATCCCCTGCACCTTCTGGCGCAGCGTGCTGAAGTCCCGTTGTAAGACCTCTGTCGGATAGCCCGGGTTGCTCCCTTCCAGAAATCCGATCCAGCCATCTGTGGGCAGCCACTTGAGGGCCTCGCGGTTCATTGACCAATAGTAGACATCCAGCGCTCCTTGGTTGTACGGCTGCGGCGTGTAGCTGTACCAACCATCATCGCCGTGCATGTGGGGATACATCACCTGACCGTCGATTGTCTTCTGGTTTGAATTAATTGTCTCGATCATTTTCCGCCACACATCCACATAGCTTTGATCGCCTGTAGCCAGTAGGGCATTCCCGAAACCGGCAATCCCTCGAACATGCGCGTTGCGATCTGCCAATGCGCCCGTTTGTGGAACAACGACCGTGAAACCCCAACCGTAACACCCACCATACCATCTACCATCGCACTCCCCTCCTATTGTGCCATCCAGCCCGATATTAGATGGGATAATGCCGCCGTTGCTAGCTGTTCGCTCCGCCCAAGCATCAACGTACTCAAGAAGCCACGCCTTGTATTTCTCTTCACCGGTGAGCATGTAGGCATTGATTGCCAAGGTTGTCGCAGCCAGATTAAGCGGATGGTCGCCGACGATGTCGGTATAATCCTTGAAATGTGCTAGCATCTCCTCAAAGTTGCGCTCTCCGTGTTTTGCATCGAAGCGGCCCTCGACTCCGATAGGGTCTCCCGCCCAATCCAGAGCGGTCGCTTTGCGTAGAAGCGGCCCTCGACTCCCGTTGAACATGCTGCGAATAATCTTGTGCATCGGGTCGTAATTCGGAGCCTGCGGATCTTCGTTCATATAGAAACCGGCGTAACGCCTCACCCGATTCTGGAAAAGGCGATCGTAGGGATCTGACAATCCCTGCAAGTTAAAGACCGTCAGTCCCTCGCCGTGATGAAACCAGTCAAACATGACGGAAAATTCCTTATAGTACATCCCGTCGCGGGCGATGGGAACCTCCACCGTTTTCGCTTCTGTATATTGGCGTAGATGTCCCTCCCATGCCTGCTTATACATATGCAAGATGCTATCTGAGGCACCAAGCGCATGCAAGATTGGCCAACCTGTGAGATTTTCGATGGCATCGTCTGGCCCATCGTTCCCACCCCAGCGCGGGATGCAGATTAGATAACCGCGCTCGTCAAAATAACGATCAAAAAATGCCTCGCAGGCGAGGGTTTGGGCACGGATAAGTTCCCGCTCCAAAAGTGCCCAAGTTGGCGGTGGAATAGGTCTATCCACTGAGAAGGACTTCCTATTCAGGTGTGGTATCGGCATAACTTATCTCCTTATTACTGTCGTTAAAAAAATAAAAGAGGGAGGGGACAACTCAGGCACACTGAATCTGGGGAATGACCGAAAGGTCAAATCCCCTCCGCTGCCCACTCCGAACCATCGCTAGCATTTGCTGACAACGAAGAAGCTGCTCAATGAGTGATTTGAGCTCAACCCCCAAATGCCGGGCCCCAAAGTGTTTTAGCTTGGCATGGGCTTTACACCATTGGCTCTCCGCACCCACATAATTTCCGTTCAAGAGATGAAAGCACCCAACGCTTAGTTGGAGCAGCCCTTGATAAAAGGAACGGTCTGGCCCAACCTCGATCATCCATATATCCTCTAAAGTTTCATGGCACTCGAAGTAATCGCCATCATTAAACTCTTGGATGCCTTTTTTGAGGGCTGCTTGTTTATCCATTGCTGTTTATAGGAATGAACCGAGCTCGATTTTTGGACGAAAGACGCGCTAACTCCCGATCGGAACGTGTTATCTGAATTCTTCGTCATGGTACACTTCTTCTAAGTGGGTTGCTGTAAGGAATGCGAAGAATCCCACGCCCAAGGCAATCGCAAAAGTATATTCATAGCCGATCCAACGGATCAGTTGCCCCGCAATCACCGGCATAAAACCGAAGGGGAATACCAGCGTGTTCATGAAACCGATATAGGTGGGCCGATTCAGTGGGGGCGCTATATTAATCATATATGTCATGAATCCGACCATCATGCCGCTCATTGATGCACCGCCGAGGACAAACGTCAGAAAATAGCACGGTAACTGCCACATAGGTGGGATGTAGCGCACACAAATTGCCACTAACGGTGCCGTGCAAGCAAGTAACGCGGTGCAAATCAGGATCCATCTCACACCGTATTGCCCACTCATATAGCCCCATAAAATATTCGACAAAACCCCACTCACAGCACCAACCGCGAGAAATAGCCCAATGGTTGCATCTGAAATGCTCAATTTGTCCAAGGCATAAGGCACGTGGAAAGGCATGCACATCCGTCCGACATTGACGAAAATCCGGTATACGATGAATTCTCGATAATTCCGGTCCGTTTGAAGGAAGTGTGGCCCCTGTTTGATGTGCTGCCAGAACGTTTTGCGTTTGGCTGGAACGGGACGGATTGGCTCACGGATTTTCAGAAAAACGATGAGCGAAATTACCGCCATAACGGCAACGCCAAAGAACAAAAGCGCGTAATTATTCGGGAAAACGAATCCGGAGGTGTCACTCAAAATGTAGCGAACCAGAAAACCGATGAATATCGTGAAAAACCCGCCGATGAAATTGCCCAAACTGAAAAATCGTGCGCGCCGTAGCGGTTCAATGGTTTTGGAGATTATGTCCATATACGCAACGGATGACGCGCCCATTGACGAAGTGCCTGCAAAATAGAGGAAGATAAAACCTGCAGCGAGTAACCCGTAATTACGCGCACCGACCCACACCGTACACACGGTAATCCCCAGCCACACAGCGGTGTGCACACTCATGCCGAGGATATAAAATGGCATCTTGCGGGGTTTGTGTTCCAGCAGATTTGAGATTAGCAGTTGGGGCCACATCCACCCCACAGACATCAGTGAGCCGGTCAAGCCGACGAAGATGTTGGAGGCAGTTAGCTTATAGACAAAGGCAGAAAGAACAGTCGTGCTATCCGATAAGGAGAAAGAAATTCGCCCAAATATACCTTGAAAGATAGCGATCCAAAAGTTACGGTTCTGTTCTCGCGTTCTGTTTTCTTCCGCGTGGAGCTGTGGTTCTGGCATGTCCGTCGAAGCAATTTTCATAGCTGGTGTCGGCTTCCTTTTTAAGCAGTCTCCTCCTCATGATACACATCCTTTAGCCGGGTTGCTATTAAAAATCCAAATACCCCCATCCCCACGGACATCAAGAAGATTCCTTCGTAGCTAAGTAGCCCAACCAGTTTACCCGCAAGCACTGGCATGAAACCACAGGGAAATAGTATCGTGTTCATAAAACCGAGATAGGTCGGGCGAATCCGAGGTGGCGCGATATTAATCATATACGTCATAAAGCCCACCATCATACCGCTCATCGCTCCGCCGTTAAGGGCAAAGATTGACAGGTAGATTGGTACCCACCAAACCGGCGGCAGGTACTGTACACACATAACGACCATCGGTGACGCGCAAGCCATTGCTGATGTGAGAATCAGTATCCATCGCTCGCCATATTTTTCCGCGGCGTAGATCCATAAAAAGTTTGAGATGACACCGCTGGCCGCGCTAACGGCAATGAACAACCCAATAGTCGATTCCGGAATTGCTAATTTGTTCAGTGCATACGGAACGTAGAAAGGGCCACACATTCCTGCCGCATGCTCGAAGATCCGAAAATACAGGAATAATCGATAATTTCGATCTGTCCGAAGAAATTGCGGTCCCTGCTTCAGGTGTTGGCGAAGCGTGCGGCGTTTGGATTCGACCGAGCTAATAGGTTCGCGGATTTTCAGAAAAATGGTGCACGCAATTCCAATGGAGATCGCACCACAGCCAAATAGGAGGGCGTAGTTATGTGGAAACGCTAATCCGAAATCATCATCTAAGACATATAAAACGAAAAAACCGATGAAGAAGCTACAAATCCCGCCCGTGATGTTACGCAGGCTAAAAAATCGAGCGCGTCGATGGGGTCCAATTGCCTTAGAAATAATGTCCATGTATGGAAGCGTCGAAACACCCATTGATGAAGAACCGATAAAATAAAAACAGAGAAAACAGGTGGCAAGCAGCCCGTAGTTGCGCGGACCGATTAGAAGCGCAGCCAGAAAGATGGCGACCCACGCGAAAGTGCGGAGACCCATACCGAGGGCGTAGAAGGGCATCTTACGGGAGCGGTGTTCTAAAAGATTTGAGATGAATAGCTGGGGCCACATCCAACCAGCCATGCCGATTGAGCCGGTCAAACCGATGAGGGTATTCGAGGTAGTGAGTCTATAAACAAAAGCAGAGAGGATCGTTGTGGAATCAGCGAAAGCGAAAGAGATGCGTATAAATGTGCCTTGAGCAACAGCTAGCAAAAAGGTGCGTTTCTGTTCCTTGGCCTTCTCTTTCCCATCCTGAGACGCTGTCTCTAGTGCGCCAGTTGAGGCAATTTTCATAGTGCGTTTGACTTAACTTAAACCTCCAAATATAGAAAAGGATTTATGATGCAAATAAACGGGGAGAAATTCTTAATGCCACCGTTTGACTATATTTAGGTCTTGTGGGTTGATCTAAAATGAACGAGATCCGTTGATTTTCAGAAACGGTTTTTGAAACCAGCCCTTATCAAATGAATGATCGTCATCAATAATCGATCTGTGATATTATACACTATATTTGCTCTTTCACGCATCATGTATTATGTCACATTTTACAAAATTTGAGAAAGGAAACCGTAATGTCCAAACCAAAAGTCTTGATTACAAGCCGACCGGGCCCAGAAATTGAAGCCATGCTCGAAGATGCTCCATCAGAAGTCGAAATCTGCTTCCTGCCCGCAGGCGAAAAACTCGGAGATCATATCTCGGATGTCGAAGTGCTCTACGGTGCTATCAGCGAAGAAGATTTCTCTAAGGCGAAAGCGTTGCGTTGGATACAACAACCCTTCGTTGGGGTTGAATGGGCAAGATATCCCGCCTTCAGGGACAGCGATGTAAGCCTAGTCAACAGCCGCGTATTATACGGTCCCCAGATTGCCGAGCACGCCTTCGCACTCCTGCTCTCGCTTACACGAGGCATTGTAACTCAACTCGATTTCATGAGACGGAAGCACTGGGAATGGGCCCCATCCATCGAAATTGCGGGCATGACTATGGGAATCCTTGGGCTAGGCGGTATTGGTCGCGCTGTCGCCGTAAGAGCGAAGGCATTCGACCTCAAAGTGATCGCCGTCGATAAAGAGCCTGTTGAAAAGCCAGATACGGTCGATCAGCTTGGTCAGATGGATTCGCTGCTGGATTTTCTAGCCCAAACCGACATTCTGATGGTCTGCTGTCCAATCACCCCGGAGACGCATAAACTTCTATCGCACGATCAATTTAATGCAATGCCGGATGGAAGTTACATCGTCAATGTCAGCCGTGGCAAGGTCGTCAATGAAGATGCCTTGATCGCTGCACTCGATAGCGGTAAGCTAGCGGGGGCAGGTTTGGATGTAACTTACACCGAACCGTATCCGGAAGATGGGCCGTTATGGATGAGACCGAATGTGATTTTGGCATCTCACACCGCGGGTGGATCACAGCACATTGGCAAGCGGGCCATGAGTCTGTTTATCGAGAACTTACACCACGACGTTAAGGGCGAACCGTTGGTCAATGTTGTAGATAAACAGAAGGGGTATTAGATAGTGCTGCATCGCTATTGAGCCGATCTATCCAGTTGTGTGTTGATCCCATGTTGTCTCGACAACCCGCGCAGATTTTCAGGAATATAGCGGTAGCCTAAAAGTGGTGTTTTTATCCCAGAAAAACCTAATTGATTTGTTGACAGCAAATTTCGGGAATGCTATAATAGCTCAATATTGAGCCCATTATAGCCGTCAGAAAGAATTTTTGAAGGAGAATCTATGAACCAAGAGGGGCAAGATATCCTCGTTCAACCAGAGCCGCTTCATGAATTTGCGTTTGCACTCTACCAAAAAGCGGGAGTTAACCAGGAACACGCTCAATTGATGGCTGACCTCCAAGTCGAAACCGATTTGCGAAGTGTCCACTCGCACGGCACCCGCATGATACCTTGGTACGTGCGCAGCATCCTCGACGGAGCGATGAACCCCAGTCCAGATATTCGCGTTGTCCAAGAAGGGCCCGGCTTTGCTGTCATTGATGGAGACAACGGTTTGGGGCACCCACCGAGCACCTTAGCGATGCAGATGGCAATAGAAAAAGCACGCTTAACAGGCATCGCTGCAGCAGGGGTGCACAATGCGGGACACTTCGGGGCCGCCGCCTGTTACTCGATGATGGCAGCCGAAGCGAAGATGATTGGTTTCTCAACGACGAACACAGGCGGCCCCTCTGTCGGCGCGCCGGGGGCTGCTGAACCTGTGATTGCGAACAATCCACTCAGTTATGCCCTCCCCGCCGGTGAAGAACGTCCCATCGTGTTAGACATGGCGTGCGGTGCTTCGTCGTGGGGCAAGGTTCGCACACTGCAAATGTATGGTCTGCCAATTCCGCCAGGGTGGCTGTTGACTGCTGATGGAGAACCGACTGAGGACGCAAACGAAGGACAGATACTCACACCGGCAGGCGGACCGAGAGGGTACGGCTTAGGGCTGATCATGGGGATTTTAGCCGGGCCCTTGGTGGGCGGCTTGATGTCATGCCAGAAACTTGGCGATGCCTCTTCGGAACATTTTTTCATTGCAATCAATGTGGCGAGTTTCACAGACTTTGAAGCCTACACCGCAGCAATCGATCAGGGCATTCGCATTATTCAGGCGGCAAAGCCTGTTGAGGGGGTTGATCAGGTGTATCTGCCCGGCGAAATTGAGTGGCGCAAACGCGAAGCGTGGGTCGAAAGCGGCATTCCGCTTCATATCAACCATCTACACGATTTAGCGAATCTTGCAGAAGAATTAAAAGTTGACATCTGTTGGAAATGGTGAGAAAATTCGAGGGCAAGCCTGTAAATCAAATCTATGAAACGAACTTCTTGGAATCCGTTTGATTCTTGTTACGAGAGGGGGTAGAACAAATCATCCTGTCGCCGAAAAGGCACAGCGGAGATTGTCCATCTGTCTTTATGAACAAAATACAAGCAGCGCAGGAAATTTACTGTCAAAAATTCAACTATCTTTGGGACCAGTTCCGGAATGGTCACAAACCATCAATTTACAATCCGGAAGAAGCTGCAGGCTGCAATGGTCGAAGAAATAGCTGCCTGCTCAGTATTCGCATTGACCAACCCAAAATTATCAAGCGGATTCAATCGATTACAGATCAGATTCGCCACATCCCGGGCCTATATATCATGCCACCGGAATACTACCATATCACTGTCAAGTGGTTAGGTTTTCTGACAGATCAGAAACAACACGACTACGACATTGAACCGCAAACCTTTGAACAGATGCTAGAGCAAAGCAATCAGATTCTCACCCAAATTCCAGAGTTTTCTATCCGATTAAAAAGTGTAAATGGATTAGCCAGCTTCATCATCATAGAGGTCGAAGATAACGGGGCAATTGCTCAAATTCAAGGACGGTTTCACAAAGATGCGACGCTGGTGCCTACCTATTCGATTGAAGGTGAAGATTGGCTTCCCCACGTCAGTATCGCCGGATTGAAAAACCTGAAAGGATTAAAGGCGCTCAAATCCAAAATGGACGGATTGCGGTGTATCGACATCGGTGAAATACGGGTGACTCATATTGATCTCTCGCAAGCCATCTTGCAAAAGCCGTGTCCGCAATGCCAGATATTGCACACCTTCCCTTTAGCTCGCAAAGATCTGTCAACCTGAGTAATTCCCGATCCAGACCAAACTTAGGCCCACAAGCGTTGTTCGCCTCCCCTCCAAGAACTTCCCCATTTACGCCCGCTTGCTGCCCTTGCAAGGCTTTGACTTCTTGACTTCATCCATTCACACATCAACCAAACCGATGTAACTGTTGGGGATAACGCGCAAACACCCATTTTTCTACCCTGCCCCGGAGCAGCCGCGCATAAACTCAACGGGTTCAGACTTGGATCCCCCTATGCCCAATCGTTGATCCCGCCGTTACGCAAGTAGATGTCACCATCTTGTGAACACCCGCCATCAACCGTGTTCTTGGCAATAGGCACAAATGATAGGCAAAAAGACATCGGCATATTTCTCAACTTTTGCGGGCCCGACACCGTGAATCTGCACGAACGCTTCCACCGATTGTGGTAATTGGGCAGCCATCTCTCGCAACGATCTGTCTTGAAAAACAACGTACGACGGTACATGTTCAGCGTCCGCTAACTCTCTGCGCGTAGTGCGAAGCTGCTCGAAAAGTTCATGGCTGTATTCGTTTGATTCTTCGGAGATCTTATCATAAGTATTCGGCTCTTCAGCCATGTGGTTTACCGAATTCGCCAGAACCCCCTGGAACTGCTCTTTACTTCTGAGCACTGCCCATCCTCTCTGCGTCAAACGAAGACTCCCATGTTCTGGATCTCTATCAAGAAGTCCGTGTTGGAGGAATTGTAACGCCAGACGTTTCCACTGTTCTCTGCTGTACTCCGTACCGATGCCGTAGACAGAGAGTTTATCGGCACCATTCTTAACAACCTTTTGCGCTTTTGACCCGCGCAAGACATCGATAATATACGCTTCCCCAAAAATCTGATTCGTCCTAACAACACATGATAGAAATTTTTGAGCGGGTATCGTCAAGTCAACCCGCTCCATCTCCGCCTGGCAGCAGTTATCACACATCCCACAATTTTGCTTTTCGTAGTGCTCTCCGAAATAAGCCAATAACCCTTTGCGGCGGCACTCTATAGAAGTTGCCCACTCAACCAGCACTTGTAATCGTTCCAACCGTCCTTCTCGCTCAGATGGCGCGCCCTGATCGATGAAATAGTGAATGGTGTCTACATCGCCATAGCTAAAAAGTAAGAGACATTCTGCCCGCTTATCATCTCGTCCAGCGCGCCCAATCTCCTGATAATAAGATTCAGGTTCCTGTGGCAAACCCGCATGTAGTATGAAACGCACATCTTCTTTATCAATGCCCATTCCGAAAGCAACTGTTGCAATTATCACCCGGGTGTCGCCGTTGATAAAGGCCTCCTGATTCTGCCTGCGGACTTCGCTATCCAAGTCTGCGTGATAGGGGCGTGCCGAAATCCCATGTTCAACTAATTCACGAGACAGCGACTCAACCTGTTTCTTCGTCTGACAATAGATGATGCCGGATTCACGACGATGGGCATTGAGAAACTTCAGTGCCTGCCTGGGCAAATCAACCTTCGGCTCAACGGCGATGAAGAGATTTTCTCTGTCAAAACTAGCAATGAATTCATTGTCATCCTGAATCTTGAGCGATTGTTTGATATCCTGTTGAACCCGTGGAGTGGCGGTAGCGGTCAGCGCGACGCAGACAGCGTTTGCGAATCGCTCCCGGACGGAAACTAGTTGTCGATACTCCGGGCGAAAATCGTGCCCCCACTGTGAAATGCAGTGGGCTTCATCAATCGCGAGGCATGCTACATTCGATTCATCGAGCATTAACAAAATTTCAGGCCGCATGAGCGTTTCAGGGGCAACGTAAAGTAGCTTGACTTCCCCCTGTTTGATACGTTGCATCGTCGCAACATATTCTTGATGGCTGAGGGTGCTGTTGAGAAAAAGGGCATGGATACCCCGCTGTCGCAGCTGCATCACTTGGTCCTGCATAAGCGAAATGAGCGGAGATACAACAACGGTTACACCATCGAAGCTAAGGGCAGGCAGTTGATAGCATAGCGACTTACCACCACCCGTTGGCAAAACAATCAACGTATCGTGCCGGTTGAGGGTATGGTTGATGATTTCTTCCTGTAATGACCGGAACTCCTCATGCCCAAAAACGTCTTTGAGAATTTTTAAGGGCGTTTGAGGCAGCGTTCGAGGTGGAGGAGATTCCATCTCAATGGAACGTTTAGGTTCTTCTTGGAGAAACCAACCAGAAAGTTGCGCGTAGCAGCATTCCTCTGCTTCCGGCGTATCTTCTGGTCGCCACCAATGTGCCAGTGAGACACGCACAAGTGCACCCGCGGGAATGACTTCAAGCGGTTCTTGGAAACCGACGAAGGTGAGTGTGTAACCACCATTTTCGGTAGGATAGCGATACCGGACGCGCATCCCTTTCGTATCGCGGATGAGCGGCTGATCCGGTCGCCAAAACGTCGTGCTGTAGGATGGAACACCGCTCTGCTTGGCAATATAGAGTGCGCCGCTTCCAGTCGATTGCAACAAGCCCTCATAAAGCACGGTTGGCCCCCCGACTGTTGGCGGCATCAAGCGTTCAATCGCCCCTTCTAACTCTCTTCTGTTGAGAAGATGCCGCTTTTCATAAACAACCATGTTTTCGTTATGCGGCGGAATCGGGGGCGTTGCGGGTGTCGAGGAAATCTCCCAAACATCTCCGACCTCATATTCTCGATTCGCCCCGTCATGCGGGTCATCGTCGAATGGGATGAGCCGGACACTTTTACCCTCCTCTGTAATCGCTCCGATACACGCGCCACCACCCATTCGGGTTTTGGCGACAATCAGGACTTTCATGGCATAATATTCTCCACTTTTAGCTTCAGTTCTTTCGCCAGTTTATCCGCTACCAGCGATCGGTGACATGCCTCGGGATCTTTTTCAACACAAAAGAGAGCCACAACCTGTGCGTCCGCTTCAAGGTCATTCAGTAAACTGTCTGGCTCAAACGCTGCGAGGCATTCGGCGCGGTATGCTGTAATAAACGCCTCTCCCAATGCCGTCCGTTTGCGTTTGGCAGTTTTCGTCGCGCTATCCGCTGCCGCTTGTCGGTCGCGGACCGCTTGCGTAGGGGCGAGGTCTTTGCGATAGAGGTAGCGGATGCCGAGGGCCGCGAGTCGTGCTTGCAAACGCAAGCTGTTAGCAAAAGCGTAAGTAGAACCACGGACCCCTCGCCGATTACGAATATCACAGAAGGTGTCTACCTTTACCTTGCGTAAAGCCTCAAAAAAACTGTCTTCGTCAAATCCGTATACACCGATGGTGACAATTTTAGGTTTCATCGTGAATTACCGATATTGTTTGCGCGAGTGGAATGTGTGCTCGCCAAACAAGAGCATTTGTCCTTTTGTCAGATGCTCAATAATGTTATCCTGCGTCTGCTGCTCATCGTTTTCGTCAATATGAAGCACAGGAATGTCCTCTGTCGAGAGCGAGACTCCGATGAGTTTGCTCCGATGGCACTGCTCCGGCTTTCCCTCGCTACACATGAGAGCAACACATTGTTGTTGAGCAAAGGCCGTTTGGAGACGTTTAATCCCGCTCTGGTAGCTTTCGGTATTTTTCACCTTTTCGTAGTCTACCTGCCCCTTTGCATCATAACAAGTTTCGTCATCGGGGTGTCCGCCCAACGTGTCGCCCATGAACACATACTGAATCCGGTGCCGTTGCAGCTCCGCCGCCAGCTCCGCTTTGGTAAATTCGGGTTTATAGCGAGAATAGGGAGTCGAGCGCACATCAATAAGGTAGGCAATCTCATGTTGCTGTAGCACTTCGATAAATTGCTCGATCGAGCGGCTACCGTAACCGATAGTGTAGATAGGGATAGGGGCTTGTAATTTTTCCATCACGAATCGATATTATGGCACGGAACCCAAAGAAAGATAACTAAATTTTGTTGGATGTAGTCAGAGTCGCACCCGCGCTATCAGAAAATTCTGACTTTCTGTTGCGGAATTTGTTAGAATATCCGAAGGCGTGTGGCGTTCCTTGTAGGCGCGCCCTACGGTTATTATACGGAAACCGTTGCGGAGGGAACTTACCAGAACGTTGACTGGACTGAAGGCGGCAAGCGATGGTGATAATACGATTTCACATAGAAAGGTGAGAACGATGAAAAAAACGGCTTTTCGGCCAATGTATTATTGCCTGGGTATTCGTCATCATTTGCCAAGGTGCCCTGTTAATCAACCCTTTGGCTCTTTGGAAGCCATGATTCAAGAAACGAGACGAATTCACAAGTCGGATAAATTAGTGAAAGCTGATCCAAGCCAGGCGGTGTCTGTAGTAACGCGATTCATTGCGCTTCCGAACGGGCGATGAATCGCCGAACTACGAGGCTTTGAACACTCAACTGCGTAAGTCCTACACGATATTTACATGCAATGGCTCTATCTACCATCGCCATTCCTTAGGACGCCACAGATGCTCTTCTTGGACACCCAATTCCTCCAAAATCGGATCAAGTTCTGATAATTCTCCCAGTTCCTCGGCTTTATGCGCGTCGCTACCAATAAGTAGTTTCACTTCCCGTTCCAAACACAACTGGTAAAACTCGATTAAGTGCCGCTGACTATATCGGATAAACCTTGGGCTAATCTCAATGGCAATTTCGCGCTGAGAAGCGAGGTCTAACTGATGAATCAGTCGTTTCTGATCAATGTGTCGCATCACCTCACTCCCGAATGCTGATACCTCCTCTTTGGACAAACGAAAAACATTCGGCATCAGAACGAATGGATGCGCGACAGCATCGGTCAACGGACAAGCAATAGCGGCTTCAAACATATAGAGCTCATGGTTCGCGACTTTTCTTGGATTGCCGAGATCTGAGGGGAGGGCAACCCCACGCAGATGATAATGGTTTGGTGCCATCAAAACATAATCAAAATATGATGCCAGTTGGATATTGATGGAAGCAACTCGGTATTCCAAGATGTGTGATTCAACGCCAAAGTGAATAGGAATTGGAGCCTCACATTTCTGGATAATTTTTCTGGCCTCTTCAATATTTTTGGCTTTATAGCCATACGCGTAATCGTGATCGGTGATGCCAATTTCCTTCATGCCGCGCTCTTGTTGGATCTGAATAACCTTCTCTATATCAAAATCCCTAGCAGCACAAGGGGAAAGTCTCGTGTGTATGTGATAATCACAAGCAAACATTCTTTCGACTCCTTCAATAAAGACAACTCCAACACATTGGCTGATTAACGTATGATTGCAAACAGTGATTTTTTTAATCTAACGTTGGAATTAATTATCAGATTACTCAGATATTATGACAGATACCGAAAGCGATTGCAAGCAAAAAAGATAGAAGATACAAATTCCCTACGGGACTCTCCCATTCCTTCCAACCTTCTCTCCCCTGTTTTCATACCTTCTCTTTTACAAGGGCAGGTCTATTGAACATCCTCGATCAGCGGACATGTAAAACGCCTGCATCAGTTCAGTGAGGTTACGTCCATCCTGAATCGTGATGTCCATCGGCTCATCCCGCAGAATGCTATTGACCCACTGCTGCATCGCCGAAGATGGCGATTCCGGGCGCCGGGCGATGTATTCCGCTTTTTCTTTGTCCGAGAACTTGCGTGTTTCAAAATGCAGATCACCATGATCGATAACAATCGAACCTTCCGTCCCGTAGAGTTCCAGCATGTTGGGACCAGAACGGTGCGTCCATGAAACGTCAAGGACCCCAAGTGCCTTGTTCGCAAACTCAACCACCGATACACTGTTGTCATCAATTGGGTAGTTGCCCGTGAAGTTGTTAATTTTAGAGATGGCACTTTTCGGTTCACCCATGAGCCAGCGGATAACGTCCACCCGATGACAACCGAGATCGAACAAGGCACCGCCGCCGGCACGCTTCGCATCCCCAAACCAGAGACTGGAACCTTTGAACCATTTATCCAATCCCGCCGAATGTGCAACCCGTCCACGACCAAAGGTGAGGTCGCCCAAGAGCCCGTCATCAAGGGCTTTCTTCGCTAGCACAAGATCGGCGTTACAACGCGATGGCAGCGAAATCATGAACTTCACCCCCGCCTTCTCTACCGCTTCAATGATTCGGTCGCATTCATCGACAGTGATGGCGAGCGCTTTTTCGGTGAAGATATGTTTGCCCGCTTCCGCCGCCGCAATCATCACTTTAGGATGATCTGAAGTCACAGCATTAACAACAACGGCATCGATGTCGCCCCGGGTAAGGACTTGGTCCAGATCCGAATAGAATGGGACCTTGTATTCTTCGGCAGCCTGTTTGCCGCCGTATTCCTCTTCGTCCCAAACAGCAACCAATTCAGTTTCCGGGTTTTCCAGAATCTGATTGGCGTAGCCTCTGGCGTGAACGTGAGCAAAACTGAGTTTGGCGATTTTGATCATATTATGACTCCTTAGCGATTCTCAATCTGTCGTAACCTCTAAAAATAGATCCGCTAACCCGTATTCGGTTCTCTGAAAACGTAAAACCGCGACATCTCCACGAATCAAATCTTTCAGTAAGTTGGCGGTTTCTGTCTCTGTCATTTGTGATTCAATCTGGATTAGTGCACCTGTAATTTGTAGCGAAATCACATCCGACCTTTCGTCGAGAATGGCTTGAGCCGCATCCATGCCCGATGCAACTTCGATTTCCAGTCGATGCCGCTCGCCATGCCGCTCGGAAACAGCGCGCATCTCCCCGTAAAACGCAAGACGACCCTCATTCAGAATGCCAACACGGTTGCACGGCGTTATTACATCTGCCAGACAGTTCGTCGCCAGAATCACCGTTTTACCCATCGCGCCCAGTTCGTCGATTAATGCCCCCATTTCGGCTTGTCCTTGTGGATCTAAAGGCGAAATCGGCGCGTCAAACAACCAGACCAACGGGTCGTGCAAGAAGGTTTTGGCTAAACACAATCGCTGCTTCTGCCCCAGTGACAAGTGTTGGATCTGTTCGTCTCGCAGCGTCGCCAGATCCATTAAATCTAGAACGTCTTGGATACCCGTCGCACGCTGTCCTTTTTCTAATTTGTATGCGGCGGCGAAAAACTCAAGATATTCCTGAATGGAGAGAGTGGGATACCCCTCAAAAGTTTGGGGAACATAGCCGATGAGTGGGCGGACAGCCCGAACGTCCTTCATTGCATCATATCCAGCAATCTCTATAGATCCAGAGGTCGGCTTAATCAGCGTCGCTATAATCTTTATGAGAAGCGTCTTGCCTGAACCATTTGGACCCAACAGTCCCAAACGATCCCCAGCTTCTAAATGAAAATTCAGATCGGTAAGAATCGATTTTTGCTGAAAAGATTTGCACAGTTCTTGGACGTGAATCACAACTTGAAAATCTCCGAAGTTGGGGAAAAGGGGTCAAAAACCCACAAAAGCAACACTCCAATCACATTATAGCACGTGGATTTCGATTTGGAAATGGGAATTCTATAAAGAGGGTAGAAATCATCTGTTGACGCAATCTTTCAATCTGTAGTATAATTAACCAACACATTCTTCAAATGATATTGCTTCTAAGAGCCTGTTTAAAAATCTAAGGAACCGTGGCAGAAGAAACAGAAATACTCAATTTTTTCGACATCCTGATCTCGGCACGGAGCCCCCTCGGCAGGGGGGTGGCTTTGAGCGTTCAACTGCGTAAGTCCTACGACTATTAAAACAGGTTCTAAACAACAGACTGCTTAGTCCCGATCCTTTATCGGGGGAGGTATTGAGGAATACAACGTGCAGGCAGAATTAAACATTGACGAACAGGTGGCACTCATCCGTAGGGGCACGGCGGAGATTATCTCTGAGGTGGAACTCGCTCAAAAATTGGAGACCGCCAAAACACAGCAACGGCCCCTTCGTATCAAACTTGGATTGGATCCGACAGCACCGGATATCCACCTCGGCATCGCAGTTGTCTTACGCAAACTTCGCCAGTTTCAAGACCTCGGGCACCAGGTTATCCTTATCATTGGCAACTTTACGGCGACGATTGGCGATCCAAGTGGCAAATCGAAAACACGACCACAGCTGACAGAGGAAGAGGTCCAGCATAACGCCAAAACCTATGCAGACCAGTATTGCATGATCTTGGATGAAGCTAAAACTCGTGTTGTCTTCAACAGCGAATGGCTTGATGAGATGTCCTTCGCGGATGTCATAAGACTTAGTGCCCAAACAACAGTGGCGCGAATCTTGGAACGGGATGACTTTACAAATCGGCTTCAAGACGGTGCTTCGATCGGGATGCATGAACTCCTTTACCCGATTTGTCAGGGCTACGATTCGGTCATCTTGGAAGCAGACGTAGAGATGGGCGGGACAGATCAGAAATTCAATATCCTGATGGGACGCGACCTCCAACGTGCTTATGGCCAAGAACCGCAGGTGACACTGTTAATGCCCTTACTCGTTGGCCTTGATGGGATTGAGAAAATGAGCAAATCACTAGGGAACTACGTTGGGATCTACGAACCGCCTAACGAAATGTATGCCAAGTTGATGTCCATCCCCGATGAACTGATGTCTACCTACTTTGAGTTGGCAACGGATGTTCCGCTCGACGAAATTCGCACGCTTGAAACACAATTAGCAAACAGAAGCTTGCACCCCAAGAGAGTCAAACAGCGGCTTGCCCGCGAGATCGTGACAATCTACCACAACGCAGATGCAGCGCACGCAGCGGAGGCGGAGTTTGATCGGGTACATCGCGATAGACAGCTGCCCGATGATCTCCCCGAAGTTATTATTCCGGCAGCTTCCCTCACTGACGGCAAAATATGGATCGCTCATCTGATGCAGCAAGCCGGTTTTGCCAAGAGTTCCAGCGACGCGAGACGATTGGTGCAGCAAGGAGGAGTGCGCCTCGATGGCGACAGAATCACAGATCCAGGACTAGAGGTCTCCCCGCAAGGAGGAGCCATCCTGCAAGTCGGGAAGCGGCGGTTTGCGAAGGTAATAATTTAGTGTTATTTTGTATTTGATTAGGGGGCGGAAGCGTGTAGATCGAGATTCACATCTCGACAGCATACTTAGGTTAAAATATGATTTTTGTAACCAACGACGATGGGATTGACGCACCGGGCTTGAAGGTTCTCGCGGAGGCACTCGAAACCCTTGATGAGGTTTACGTGGTGGCACCAGATCGGGAACGGAGTGCCGTCGGCATGGCAATCACGCTTCATCAGCCGCTAAGAGCTAAACAGGTTTGGCCCCGTGCCTACGCAGTTGATGGAACGCCGGTCGATTGCGTGGACCTTGCACTAGGCACCCTGCTGCCCAAACCACCAAAACTGCTGGTCTCTGGCATCAATCGAGGGCAGAATCTTGGGGCTGACATTCACTTTTCAGGCACGGTTGGGGCGGCGAAAAAAGGAACGCTCTCAGGGATTCCATCGATTGCAGTTTCCCTCGCTTTAGACGGGGTAGGGGAACAATCAAACTTCCACTACAAAACAGCGGCAACGATTGCGTGTCGCATTGCCAAGCAGGTAGTCGAGAAGGGGATGCCAAGCCATATCCTGCTTAATGTCAACGTGCCGAATTGTCAGCTTTCGGAGGTTAAAGGTATCAAGATAACACGGCAAGACCGAGGGAACTACAGTATAAACGCTGTCACACGACTGGATCGAGGCGGACGACCTTACTACTGGATCGGCGGAGAACGCACCCAAATTGACTTTGGCGGAGATACAGACCTCCATGCGATTCACAATCGGCGCGTTTCGATTACGCCCGTGCAGCTTGACTTTACAGACCACACCCTCATCACACCACTAACGGCTTGGTTGGATGATGAGAACCTGCAACTCTAACCTGAAAATGAGGGGGAGGCTTGCGCTACTTAATTCTTGTTCTCAAGGGGTGTTGTATCGGGGTGGCAAATATTATTCCCGGTGTGAGCGGCGGCACGATGGCGGTTATGCTTGGTATTTATGAACGATTGATTCGCGCCTTGCACCACATTGGATTTTCAACTGTAAGAAAACTCTTAGCGATTCTTACCCTAAAAAAGGGGGCAATATCTGAAGCGCGTGCGGAGTTGCATCGTATTGATTTTGGATTTTTGGTAGCTATTACCTTCGGCGCACTGCTCGCTGTTGTCGCGTCAGCCAGATTAATCATTTATCTGCTGAACGAGCAACATGATCCGACCTACGGTTTCTTTTGTGGATTGGTGCTGACCTCCGTTATCATTCCAGTCAAAATGCTGAAACGGTTTACCGCTAAAGGGTTTGTTTCCCTGCTCCTTGCTGCGGCATTGACGGTGGGACTGACACTGAACATGAGCGGAGAAAAAAGACTGGAAAGTGAGCGACGGAAACACGCACTGAAGGAGAGTCACCTCGGCGGAAATACAATAACAGGAACGGAAACCCTCAAAGTTAGCCCGGGAGAGATTCCAAAAGGCACGAATCACGCGGTTGGCAGGCTATTTTATCTGTCGTTCTGTAGTGCTATCGCAGTTTCCGCGATGATCCTGCCCGGCATCAGCGGTTCATTCATCTTTCTTTTGCTAGGCGTTTACTTTGACATACTGGCATCGGTGAATAATCGGGACTGGATTGTCATAGGGGTTGTCGCTTTGGGCGGCATCGTCGGACTGTTAGCTTTCACCCGGTTGTTAAATTATGTCCTTGAACGCCATCACAATTTGACGGTATCCTTCTTAATTGGATTGATGGTTGCCTCACTATACGAGCTCTGGCCCTTCCGAAGTTATGCAATGGTCGGTGAGGAACGTATCAACATCGCTCATATTCTGCCACAGCCTAATATGAATCTAGCCATCACGGTTTTAGCATCTCTCATCGGTTGCGGGGTGGTGCTCCTGTTTTATCGTTTGGACAGTCAAAGAAGGTGATATTTAATGTCCCTTAAAAACGCAAAAAAGAATGTGGCTCATGTAAAAATAGAGTGCAATGAAAGAATTTCTCACAATCCCAATGCTTGCCTGCCTGCCCCGTTCGCGGAGGTCTCGCCTGCCTGTCCCGTTCGCGGGGCACACGGAACGGTGGCACGGACAGCGTTGGGTCAAACCCCGCGATTTTTATCTTACACCAAACTAAGGCATGTGTTATAATTAGATGTGATTTTGCATGGCCCCCTGGTCTCGCCTGTCCCGATACAAAATGAAAGGATTTTTCCCGGAGCAAATTACAGTTTATGAAAACAGTTGGTTTCTTCGTTAATACTGCCAAACCCTATGCCCCACAAGTTGCCGCGAAGGCTTATGACTGGCTCCGAAAGCGTGGGACGAACCTGCTGGTTCCCGATGCGGAAGCTGCGCTGCTTGGTCTTACAGGCGCGGGCTGCGATCGGCATGAAGTCGTCGCTCAATCTGACCTGTTGTTGCTCCTTGGAGGCGATGGCACACTCCTTGACGCTGCACATATACCCGAAATCGAGAAGGTCCCAATCCTCGCGGTGAATCTCGGCAGCCTTGGTTTCCTGACCGATGTCTCTCGCGACCAGCTTTACGCTGCCTTGACCAATGTTTTTAATGGTGACTACACAATTGATCCGCGGATGATGTTAGAGGTCAGCGTCGATAACCACGAGCAAGAGTTTTCCGATTCTTTTGCCCTTAACGATGTTGTGATTCGTCACTACACGCAACTCATCGAATTAGACACCTACATTGATGGCAAGCCGTTCATCACCTACAACGCTGATGGACTGATTATCGCCACATCAAGTGGTTCAACCGCCTATTCCTTGGCATGTGGGGGGCCAATCGTTGAACCGCATCTCAACGCAATTCTCCTGACACCGATTGCCCCCCATTCATTAACCATGCGCCCTTTTATCGCACATGGGGATTCAGAGATTACAGTGATTATGCAATCCGATTATAGCAGCGTCAATCTGCTTGTTGATGGGCCACGTGAGACACACGCAGTTGTCCCAAACTCCTTAATTCGTGTGCGTAAAGCGAATAAGACAATCCAACTAATTCGTTCTCAACATCATAGCAATTACGAAGTCTTGCAAACGAAATTAATGTTGGGAGAAGGAACGAAGCGAAAAATGTGAGACGTTATGTGATACCGCCAATTCAATATTATCATGATTGAAGAACTTTACATACGCGATGTTGCCCTTATCGATGAGCTCCAGTTGGAGTTTTCCCCCGGGCTCAATGTCTTCACCGGGGAAACGGGTGCCGGCAAATCTGTCATCTTAAACGCTGTAGGGCTTGCACTCGGTGAACGCAGCACCTCTGGAATTGTAAGAGATGGGGCAACCAACGCCAAAATTCAGATCGCGGTTGCACCGCCACCGGATCATCCCGTGTGGACCGATTTTAGCGATTCAAATTTTGCCGACGTTTTGGAGGCAGAAGAAACGTTGGTTTTATCCCGACAGATCAACGCCAACGGGCGCAGTCGGTGCCGCACCAATGGCCAGCTGGTGAGCTTGACCTTCTTGAGTGCCATCGGCGATTTGCTTGTCGATATTCACGGGCAGCATGCACACCAATCCCTCTTCCGATCTGAAACCCATCTCGATCTGCTCGATACATTTGGCAGGCATGAGGCGTTGAAGGCGCAAGTCCATAAAAAGTACGACGAACTCCGCACCACCCAAGCACAACTCGCTGATTTCTCCCAAACACTCCGTGAAGCAATGCGGGAGAAGGAGCTCTTGGAGTTTCAACTTGAAGAACTAGAGGCAGCCCAGCTTCAAGAAGGGGAAGAAGACACGCTTGTCAACGAACGTCATATCCTCAGCAATGCAGAAACCCTCTTTGAATCAGCCAACCAACTCTACGACCAACTCTATGGCGGCGGGCAATCGGAATTTTCGACGCTAGACGGGCTGAAAAGGGCGAGTCGCACCATTTCAAAACTCTGCGAGTTAGATGAAAGCCTGTCAGAACTAAACGCACGTTTTGAGTCCACCCTGTATGAGTTAGAGGACATTACCTATCAAATCCGTGATTATCGTGATAGGGTTGAGTTTAATCCACATCGCCTTGCAGAAGTTGAGGAACGTTTAGACCTAATCCATCGACTCAAGCGGAAGTATGGCAATTCAGTCCCCGAAATCTTAGCCTACCAAGCACAAGCCTCCCAAACACTTGAGGAGCTTCAAGTCGGTTCCGAGCGCATCGAAGAATTGAAAGATCAGATTGACCTTGTTACACAACAAGCCCAAAAACTCGCGATTGAACTTTCCAAAAAACGGAGAGAAACCGCGACCCAACTTGAATCTTTGATCGAGTGTGAACTTCAGACGCTGGGAATGGAAAAAGCGGTTTTCCAAATCTTTGTGTCTCCCATTGAGTCTGCCGATGGTCCCTTAGAAATTGAGGACCAACGTTATGAACTACGGGCTGATGGGATGGATGAAATCGAATTTTTCATTTCTCCCAACGTTGGATCCGAGCCAAAACCGCTGGCGAAAATAGCGTCAGGTGGGGAAATTTCTCGCGTAATGCTAGCATTGAAAACCGTGCTCGCTCAAATTGATCCGATTCCGACAATGATCTACGACGAAATTGACGCGGGCATCGGCGGGCATACCGCAGATATCGTCGGACAGAAACTGAAGGAGCTGTCGCGTTTTCGCCAAGTCTTTTGTATCACCCACTTGCCGCAAATTGCGCGTTTTGCGGACCAGCATTTTCGGGTTGAAAAGGGGGTAGAAGGAAATCGCACAACGATTACGGCAAACCTACTAACACCGGAAAAGCGGGTTGAGGAAATGGCTCGGATGCATGGCGGCGAAACGACTGTAACGACGCTCGCACATGCGAGGGAGTTGTTGAAGGGACAATAGCATGGATAAAAGATTCACTCAAGAGAGTGGGACGAATGTCTACACAGGTTGCGAACTGCTAGTCAAAGGTGCCCTCGAAGGTCAAGTCAATTTGCTCACAGGATACCCCGGTTCGCCATTGGCGGAGGTGTTCGATGTGATTAAAAGCAATGCAGCACTCCTCAAAGAACACGGTATCCTCGCGCAGATTGCAAACAATGAAGCCCTCAGTGTTGCAAGGCTCAACGGTTCACAAATGGCGAATTTACGCGCAGCTGCTTTTATGAAGAACGTTGGGATGCATGTGGCATCCGATGCGTTGGCAATCAGCAATTTGGCTGGGACAACGGGCGGTGCTGTTGTCATCGTTGGGGATGATACATGGGGGGCAAGCACGCAAGTGCCAGCGGATTCACGCTTTTTAGCCCGTCACCTGTATACGCCAGTTATCGAACCGAGCACATTTCAGGAAATCAAGGACGGGTTGAACGCTGCCTTTGAAATCTCTGCCAAATCCAATCTGTATATAACCTACCTAGTTACACTCAATCAGGCAGAAGGTGGGGGAAGTGTCCAACTGCGTCCGAACCGTTATCCTGAGACCTCTACGAAAAATCAGACGGTGATCAATACGGCATTGATTAACGGTTCAAACCGCATCATTTTGCCGCCGGACACACCTCGGATTGAGATTGAAACCTTAACGGAACGATTCCCAAATGCAGTGAAGGCTGCGCGGGAACATAACCTGAATCGGATCTGCTATCTAAATGATTCGGAATACGAAATCGGATTTGTCACCTCAGGGTTGTCGTATTCCTATCTCGAACACGCGCTTTACGAACTGGAATTCCAAGAACGTATCCCAATCCTTAAACTTGGATTGACGCATCCGGTTGATGAAGAAATTGTGCGCGAATTTGCATCGCATGTTCGTGAAATCTACGTGGTTGAAGAGAAGCGGCCGCTCCTTGAAAAGGACATCAGGGCGATTGTCAACCAGCTTTATCAAAATGGCGAAATGAATCAGCTTGTGCAGGTGTGGGGAAAGGAATTCCCAAACGGTTTGGAGGGAATCCCTGATTCGCTCGGGCTCAACCCATCAATACTAATACAACGACTGATTCAGCTCTTTCGGTATAAGTTTGATGGCAAAGACAAATCTATCGCAATCGATCCGGACGTGTTTGTCCGTGAGGAGCAATGCATCGAGCAGGTTAATGCCCACCAAGTTCACATTCCCGCACGTACGCCCACTTTCTGCCCTGGGTGCCCGCATCGTGACTCTGCGAGCGTTTTCAAGGAGATTGCCGATCTGTTTATGGATGCGAAATATATGGAGAGGCACCACGCACAGTCTCCCGTTGACCTTGTCTTTCATGGAGACATCGGTTGCTATTCAATGCTGAAGTATGAACCGTTTCCGCGCTTGATGCACAACCTCTCGGCGATGGCACTCGGCGGCGGGGCAGGTGCCGGCATCGATCCATTCATTAAGAATAAGCAGATTGTCTTTATGGGAGATTCGACATTCTTCCACGGCGGGATGTCAGCGATTTCCGACTCGATTAAAAATGGTCAAGATCTCACCTACGTCATCTTGGACAACCAGACCACCGGGATGACAGGGCATCAACCCACACCATCGACGGAAGATGACATCCTCGGCAATCCAACCTTTGCACAGGACATCGAAAAAGTTGTCGAAGGACTCGCGGGCGATTCAGACCTCTTTATCATCCGAACCAACCCGGAGAACCGGGTTGAGTACAAAAAACTAGTCGAAGAGACGGTTCTCAAGGCAGGCACCAAAATTATCATCGCCGATAAGGAGTGCGGAATCACCTACCACCGTCGGCTGCGGCATCAGCACCAAGAAACAATCAAAGAGCGTGGTTTTCTATCCGTCGAAAAACATATCAATATCACCCCCGAAGTCTGCGAATTCTGCCTTGAATGCACCAAAGCAACAGGCTGTCCCGGTTTGAAAGTGACTGAAACGGATTATGGACCGAAAATCGGTATCGATCAATCAAACTGTGTCTCCGATGGTGCTTGTGCACGAATCAAGTGGGCGTGCCCCTCCTTTGAAGAAGTGATTATCACCCGCAAGCGTCCACCGCGCCAAAAAGTAGATCTGGGTGCCATGTCAGCTGATTTAACGGAGTTCCCACCGCCGCCACCCTGTCCCTTCGATCGGACATGGAATATCCATGCCGCGGGTGTCGGCGGGATGGGGATTGGCACAATCTCCAAGGTGTTGGTGCTTGCAGGCCAAGCGCAGGGATATCAGGTGCAATTTTTTGACAAGAAGGGATTGGCAATCCGCAACGGGGGGGTCTACACAAACTTGATTTATTCAAAGACAGCAGCGGTGCTCTCTCCGATCATTCCCTACGGGAAAGCGGATTTGCTGATCGGCATGGATATGCTGGAAGCGGTGCGCGGTATCGACACCAATGCCGGATTCTGTGTTGCGGCACCAGATCGGACAGTCGCCATCGTTAACACCGCCAAAACAGATACGGTGAAAACCCTCATCGGTCAGGATGACTTCCAGCTCGCAGATTTAGAGAAATGGTTACAGCGCTACACCGACGCAGAGGCGTATTTCGGAGTAAATCTGTTCGAGGTTTCTGAAAGATTTCTCGGAAACAAACTCTATGCCAACACGATGCTGCTCGGTGTTGCTTTTCAGCGGGGGCATTTGCCACTTGAACTGGAAGCCATTCAATCGGCGTTAAAATTGGCTGTAAGACCGGCAGACTTAGCAACGAACCAACGCGCTTTTGACATGGGCAGACACCTCGCAATCGATCCGGACACTTTTGCGGCGGCACCGCAGTGGCAAGCATACAAAACTTTACTTCGAGAAAAATGCGAGAGTTTAGCTCGTAAGCGGCGGGGTGAAGCGATCGCCTACCAGTATGAAGTGCTTGTTCAACAAATGGTGGAAAAGCTGGAATTGGATGACGAAACCAATCGACGATTTGCCTTGTATGTCTATGACCTCATCCAATTCGAGGATTTGGACTACGCTCGTCTGTACGTTGAAAAGGTGAAACAGATCCATTCCAAAGATTTGTCTGAGATGGACTACCGTGCAACGAAAGCTGCGATTAAATATCTGCATAAGGTGATGCTCATCAAGGATGAAGTGTATGTCGCTCACCTATTGACCAGCGAGACCAAATTAAGACGTGACACAGCACTGTATAATGTTGATGAGTCTAACGGGGATAAAATTAAGTACGTCCACCTCAACCGCCCCCGCTTCACTATCATGGGTAGGGATTTTCAGTGGGATATGAGTACCAAGAACTGGCAACTAAATTTGATGAAACGGATGCGGTTTATCAGACGTTGGCTATCGCAGTGGCATAAACTAGAAAAAGTGTTCCGTGATTGGTATATCGCCGAAGTGATTAATACCTTCGCACCACATGATAGCGCGAGCTATGAAGCTCATGTCAGCGCGCTAGAAACCCCCGAAGAGGTCCGTGGATATCGAGAAGTCCGTTATCCAAAGATGGAAAACGCCAGAAAAAAAGTCGAAGCACTATTGCGTAATCCGTAAAGTTTTCACGCCTCACGTTATACGCCATGCAAATCACAGGTCAAACGAAAATCGTTGGAATTATCGGTGACCCGATCAAGCATAGCCGCTCTCCGCAGATACACAATGCGGCAATTGCCGCACTGGGGTTGGACTATGTCTATGTCCCCTTTCACGTTCAGCCTGACAATTTGGGCGCAGCGATTGAAGGGTTCAAAGCAATCAATCTGGTCGGTATTAACGTGACAATTCCACACAAACAGAGCGTGATGCCACACCTAAATGAGATATCGAGGGAAGCAATCCTCATCGGTGCCGTCAATACATTGATTTTCAACGAGGAAGAGATTATCGGCGAGAATACAGACGCACCTGGTTTCTTACAAGCAATGCGGGAAGCCGGACTTGAAGTGCCTCAAGGGGGTTCGGCTGTTGTGATTGGAGCCGGTGGGTCAGCACGCGCAGTTGTTGTCGCCCTTTCCCTTGCCGGGGTGCGGACCATTTTCATTGCCAATCGGACCGTCTCAAGAGCCGTTGCACTCGCCGAGAATCTTTCGGAGAAAATAGGTGTATCAATCTACGGAATAGGCCTTGATGATCCCAAACTACCAAATGCTGTAGGGACTAGTCAGTTAATCGTCAATACAGCATCTGCTAGTATGGAGGTTGCACACCCGTTGTTGATTGACCCCGCGTGGTTAGAACCACAATCCATCGTTTATGATATTGTCTACACGCCTCCCGAAACGCGACTTTTACAAGCTGCGGTGGAGAGGGGATGTCACACAATCGGCGGCTTAGGTATGCTTGTTCATCAAGGAGCAATTGCTTTTGAGAAATGGACTGGTGTCTATCCGCCCGTTGAGGCCATGCGGCAAGCACTCCAAGGAGCATTCGATCAAAAGTGAGAGATTAATTATGAGTATCGAAAAATCTTTTTCTCCGACAACCTCGCCATCCGCGCCGATTAAGGTGGATATTTTTCATTCGCAATATCTTATACAGCCAACTGAACATTTGCCAGCCGACGAAATTCGCGAGCTAGCTGCTTACCTGGACGGGCGGCTGCATGAGATGAGTCGAAAAACCTCTCGCGATAAATTCGATATTGCGATCATGGTTGCGTTACAAATTGCGGCGCAGATGTGCGAAGACCAGAAACGGTTCCAGCAGTCGATCCGGCACATGATCGAGGAGCTAGAGAAGACAATCGAAGGTCAGTCCGCTCCTGATTCACAATAATCTACGCTAGCATTCGATCCACAATACCCACACAAGTCATCTTAGAGTATGAATCACTCAATTTCATAGATGACATTCACTGTTACTGCGATACGAAGTTGGCCAGATTGGATGGGTGTCTTCGCCGCTGATGCGTCCTCGGCAAATGCGAGGTTGAAATCGGCAGACCGCGCTACATACGGACCTTCTACCTCGGAGATAGAAATTGGCTTCCCAAGCGTGACCCCACCTTCCGTTGCTAACGTTTGTGCTTTTGTTTGTGCATCCTGCATCGCCGCCACGCGAGCCTGCATCCTTAATTTTGTGGTGTCCTCGATTGTGAACTGAATCGAATTGATTTGCACCAAATCCCCACCGGCTTCCGCCGCATCGTCAATCACTTGACCGACGATGCCCAAATCACGAATCTTCCCAGATACGCTATTCGTAACGCTATATCCCCGAAACTCTTGCCGACCTTGAGCATAATCGAACTGCTGCTGGATGCTGAAATGCTGGGTCTGAATATCCGGGTCAAGGAGGCCATTGCCTTTTAGGGACTCGATCACTCCGTCCATGGCTTCAGCGGCATCTGTTCGTGCCTGCTTCACTGAATCCCGCTCGACCGAAACCCCAACACTCAACACAACCACATCTGGTTCGCCAACGACTGAACCGCTGCCGGTCACTCGGATTGTCTTTTCCGTTTGTTGCTTATTGATGACTTCTAAGGTCCGACCTGTTCCCGGCTGAACCGAAATCTCCACATTTTCGCCGAAATGACTGGCCACTATCACTAAATCAAACAGATCTATATTCCCGTCCTCATTCACATCCCAAGGGACTTCGGCAAATTCGAGGCCCACTTGGGTGTTTAGAAGCGGGGTAAACTCAACGGAGGTGAGCTCGAGATCTTCCTCAGGTTTAGTCCCCTCATCTCCACCACAACCACTCAACAATATCATCAGACAGAAAAAAGAAAAGATAAATTTAACTTTCATGGGTAGCCTCCTTATAGAGTCAAACGTAGGCAGATTTACGCTTTAAAGAAAGTAACGCTCTTTCTGCTTTGCAACCTCATATTCCTTGTAAGCCTGCTGCACAGTGTCTACCTCAGAGACTTGGGCGATGGGTACATCCCACCACGATTCGTAGCCGGGGACGCGCTTCCCAAAATCGACATCAACCTTGATCACTGTTGTGCAATCAGACATCTTTGCTGCTCCGAGTGCCGCTTTTAGGCTTGTTACCGAATCCGCCTCAATGACGTGTGCCCCAAGGCTTGCGGCATTCGCAACCAAATCTACCGGTAACACCTCACCGTCAAGCTGGCCCGTGGCATCGTTACGATACAGGAATTTCGTTCCAAAGCCTTGAGCACCCGTCGCCTCGGAAAGTCCACCGATGCTGCTGTGGCCATAGTTGTTTACTAGCACGATGGTCAGTTTATACCCTTCCTGAACAGCCGTCATAATCTCCTGTCCCATCAGCAGGTAAGAACCATCACCAACCAGCACGTAGACCTCGCGGCTGGGATCTGCCATCTTGATGCCTAGCCCGCCTGCAACTTCATAGCCCATGCACGAGTAGCCGAACTCCACATCATACCCCTTGGGATCCCGAGCCCGCCAAAGTTTCTGAAGGTCGCCGGGTAGACTGCCTGCTGCACCGATAAGCACATCCTTCGGATCTGAGAACTCATTGACCACCCCAATTACTTCGCCCTGACTGAGGGTTTGACCGTGGTCAGGGTGATAGATTCGCTCTACCTCAGCGTCCCATTCCTCACGCAATCTGGCGATTTGGGCACCGTAGTCCGCATTGACATGATAACCTTGAACGGTGTCACTGAGCTCCTCAAGCGTTACGCGCGCATCCGCGGTCAGCGATAGTGCCGCGTGCTTGGCAGCGTCAAACTCTGCCACATTGATGGTGATGAAGCGCACATCCGGATGCTGGAATGCTGTCTTTGAAGCTGTTATGAAATCGCTCAAGCGGGAGCCAACCACGATGATGAGGTCCGCATCGCGGGCGATAATATTCGCACCCCGCGTGCCGGAGACACCCATCCCACCCAAACATTGGGGCTGGTCATAACGGAGCGAGCCCTTGCCTGCGAATGTTTCGGCGACAGGGATGCCGGTCTGCACAGCGAAATGAGCGAGCGAATCGGTTGCCTCGCTGTATTTCACGCCACCGCCCGCGATGATAAGCGGCCGTTTGCTAGCACGAATCCATTCAGCGGCTTTTTTCAGTAACTTCACGTCGGCGCGGGGGCGTGGAATCGTCTGCACCCGCTTCTCAAACAGCGTGGACGGATAATCAAAGGCTTCGGCTTGCACATCCTGCGGCAATGCCAACGTGACGACACCCGTTTCCGACGGTGAGGTCAAAACACGCATCGCCTCCGGGAGCGCGGTGATAATCTGTTCCGGACGGTTGATTCGATCCCAATAGCGCGAAATCGGCTTGAAGCAATCGTTCACTGAAATATCCTGCGAACTGGGTGACTCGAGCTGCTGTAGGACGGGCGCGACAAGGCGTGTTGAGAAAATGTCGCCCGGTAGCAGTAGCACGGGTATCCGATTGATTGTCGCACCGGCAGCGGCGGTAACCATGTTGGTCGCCCCCGGTCCGATCGAAGAGGTACAGGCAAAGGTGCGCAGGCGGTTGCTCATCTTCGCAAATGCCGCAGCGGTATGCACCATCGCCTGCTCATTGCGTGTCTGATAGAATCGGAACGAGCCCGCGTATTGATGCAGTGCCTGACCAACTCCAGCGACGTTACCGTGTCCAAAGATGCCGAACATACCCGCGAAAAACTGATGTTCGATGCCATCGCGTTCAACATACTGGTTTTTGAGAAATTCAACGACAGCTTGGCCCATCGTCAATCTTCGAGTTTTCATAGTTGCCTCCTTATATTTTAGAATCACCATTTCATTCGTCTTGCGGTGGTATAATCCACCATATCGGTTAATATCGCTCCCTGTGGATTGACAAATCCATAGCATATTTAGGGAAAGGGCTTGGAGTTGGCAACCAAGCTGAGAAGTACCTATAGATTTTACCACACAACTGTTCTGTTGGGTAGATGATAAATTTACACGGCGGGAAAAAACAAAAAAGAATCCCCGTCCTTTAGGGCGGGGAGCGGTCAACGGGGTGTCAGCAACTGACGCAGCGGTGCTACTTGAGGATTAACATACGGCGTAACGCAAGATAATCACCCGCGCGGAAATGATAAAAATATACTCCACTCGCGACAGCTTCTCCACTCGCGTTACGGCCATCCCAATATACCGCTTTTGTCCGATCTGTATAATACCCCGCAGGTTGATACCCCAAATCGAACCGACGTATCGGCACTCCTTTTGTATCATAAATCGTGAGCGTTACATCAGCGGCGTGGGCGAGGCGATACGGGATCCACGTCTCCGGATTGAACGGGTTGGGGTAGTTCGGGAGTAGGGCTGTTGTCTCAGGTAAGGACCGCAGATCCGCGTTCCCTACGCTCAAGAGCAATCGTTTGAGGTTAGCGATACCGAGCCGAAAAGTGAGTGAGCCATCATCTGCCGTGTGCGCCATAGTAATCCATTTCTGAATTCTTTCAGGAGCGACAGGAACACCAATCGGTGTAGGGACAAACGATCGGTGCGCCCTACGGACTACGGGTGCTGCGGGGGGGGTCGTTTCAAGATGTGCACTGACCGTGACCAAATCAAAGATGTTGACTATGCCATCGTCGTTGACATCTCCCAATAGCCCTTCTCCTTTCCGCCCAAACAGTTCTCCGACTGTTGCCAAGTCGAGGAAATTTACGATGTTATCTTGGTTGACATCGTAGGCGGACACCTGCGGCACTGTATCCGTTGGAGGTGCGAGGTTCCATAGGAGCACCGTGCCATCTTCACTCCCACTGGCGAGCGTGGTGCCATCCGGATTGAACGCTATACTGTTGACACCGCTTTTATGACCTGTGAGAGTAACTTTGTGCTGCCCGGTGGCAACGTCCCACAGCCGCACCGTGTCGTCTGAACTCCCACTGGCCAGTGTCCTACCCTCCGGACTGAACGCTACACTATTGACCGAAAGCGTGTGACCCGTGAGGGTGGCTGTAAGTTGCCTTGTGGTAACATCCCACAGCTGCACCGCCCCAGTGCCAAGCCAATCCCAAATCCCACAGGCGAGTATGCTTCCATCCGGACTAAACGTCACACTGCTGACACGGCCCCTATGCCCCATGAGGGTGGCTATGTGCTGTCCCGTAATAACATCCCACAGATACGCCGTGTTATCCATACTTCCACTTGCCAATATAGCCCCATCCGGACTGAATGTTACGCTTAAGATACCGTCCGTATGCCCAGCGAGACTGACTATGGGCTGCCCGGTGGCAACATCCCACAGCCGCACGGTGTCGCCCTCACTTCCACCTGCCAATATAGCCCCATCCGGACTGAATGCTACGCTTAAGATATCGCCCGCAGGCCCAGCGAGGCTGACTATGGGCTGCCCGGTAGCAACATCCCACAGCCGCACTGCGCGGTCGTAACCTCCAGTTGCAATCGTGGCACCATCCGGACTAAACGCGACACCGCCGACACCGTCTGCATGCCCTGCAAGGGTGGCTTTGTGTTGTCCCGTATCTGCATCCCACAACCGCACCTTGCCATCTCGCCAACCTCCCCCACTTACCAGCGTAGTGCCATCCGGACTGAACGATACACTGCTGACTCTGCCCGTATAATCTTTGAGGATGATTTTCGGCTCCCACGTGGTAGCATCCCGCAGCCACACCGTGTTATCCCAACTCCCACTTGCCAGCGTGGTGCCATCCGGACTGAATGCTACACTTCCGATACCGTCCGCATGCCCAGCGAGGGTAACTATGGGCTGCCCGGTAGCAACATCCCACAGCCGCACTGCGCGGTCGTAACCTCCAGTTGCGAGTGTACTGCCATCCAGACTGAACGCGACACCATAGATATGGTCGGTATTCCCCGTGAGGGTGGCTTTTTGTTGTCCTGTATCTACATCCCACAGTCGTACTGTTCCGTCCCAGCTCCCACTTGCTAGTGTACCGCCATCTGGACTGAACACTACAATACTGATATCGTCTGTATGCTCTGTGAGGGTGGCTTTTTGTTGTTCTGTATCTACATCCCACAGTCGCACTGTTCCGTCCCAGCTCCCACTTGCCAGTGTACCGCCATCTGGACTGAACGCGACACCGCCCGTGTGCCCCATGAGGATGGCTTTGTGCTGCCCTGTGGAAACATTCCACAGCCGCACCATATCGTCGTTACCGCCACTGGCGAGCATCGTGCCATCCGGACTAAACACTATGCTATTGATCTGGTCGGTATGCCCTGTGAGGGTGGCTTTGAGCTGCCCTGTCGCAACGTCCCAGATTTGCACCGTGCTATCTTTTCCATCCGAACTCTCTTCTATACTTGCGAGCATCGTGCCATCCGGACTGAACGTGACACTTGAAACTCCTATAAGGAGGTCAAGCTCTACGTCAGTCTTAGTGTCGTATATCCATGTCCCAATAGATCCCTCAACCGCCAGACGACTACCGTTGCGGAAATACGCTATCTCTCCAGTTATCCAACCTTTGCCCAAGCGGGCCTTGGCACCTTCGGGTAAGCCCCATTTGGTGTAGCTCTGGGCGTAGATATTTGGTAAAAATAGAAGCAGCTCCAAAAACAAGAGCATGAGTATGGAAAATTGTGCTGTTTTCATCAGTTAGCTTCTCCTGCATTGATTACAAGTGCCAATCCTACTTCAAAATGAGCATCTTCCGCGTTGCCGAATAATCCCCTGCGGACAGACTGTAGAAGTAAACCCCACTTGCGACCTGTTCTCCCCCATCGTTGCGACCGTCCCAATAGACTGCCACTGCTCGATCGGTATAATACGCCGCAGGCTGATAGCCTAAATTGAATTGACGCACCGGTGCGCCCTGTTTGTCATAAATCGTGAGCGTTATATCGGCGGCGTGGGCGAGGCGATACGGTATCCACGTCTCCGGATTGAACGGGTTGGGGTAGTTCGGGAGTAGGGCTGTTGTCTCAGGTAAGGAACGCAGATCCGCGTTCCCTACGCTCAAGAGCAATCGTTTAAGGTTAGCAATACCGCGCCGATAGGTGAGCGAACCGTCATCTACCACGTGCGCCATATCAAGCCATGCCTGAATCATACCTCGGTTGAGATTCAACAAACCGCCGCTCTTACCATTTTCGGGGGACAGGTATGCAATCGGGGCGGTGGGGGTCATCGTTTCACTAAGTGCACTAGCAACCTGAACGAGATCCAGAATATCAATAATGCCATCTCCATTGAGGTCGGCATCATTCGGGCCCGTCTGTCCCAAGTTTGATCCAACAAACATCAAATCCAAAATGTTCACCACACCATCGCGATTGACATCTCCGAGTAGTGAGGGTTCCGTTGTGGGGGTGAACTCCCACAGGAGTACTGTGCCGTCATAACCCCCGCTGGCAAGCGTGGTGCCATCTGGACTGAACGCTAGACTGCTAACACCCATCGTATGGCCTGTGAGGGCGGCTTTGAGTTGCCCGGTGGGGATGTCCCACAGTCGGACCGCGTCGGTGCCTCCACTTGCAAGTGTCCTACCATCCGGGCTGAACGCCACACCGAAAACATTCCACTCGTGTCCAGTAAGGGTGGCTTTGAGTTGTCCTGTAGGAACGTCCCACAGGCGCACCGTTTCGTCCTGACTCCCGCTGGCAATCGTAGTGCCATCCGGACTGAACGCTATATTTCTGATAAAGTCTTTATGTCCCGTGAGAGTGGCTTTGTGCTGCCCTGTGACTGGATCCCACAACCCGATTGTATTGTCTAAACCGCCATCTGCGAGGATGGTGCCATCCGGACTGAACGCTACACTACTGATATCCGACCTTCCCCGCCTAAAGGTGGCGTACTGTTGCCCGGTGGCAACATCCCACAAGCGCAATGTCCTGTCCGAGTGTCCATTTCCACTAGCAAGCGTAGTGCCATCCGGACTGAACGCTACACTCTGGACAGTGTGCGTATGCCCGATAAGGATGGTTTTGTGCTGCCCAGTGGCAACGTCCCACAGGCGCACCGTGTAGTCTGAACTTCCACTTGCCAGTGTGTTGCCATTCGGACTGAACGCTATAGTGCGAACATCGCCCGTATGCCCTATAAAGGTGGCTTTGGGGTTCCATGTCACAACCTCCCAAAGCAGCACTACCTTTCCACTTCCAGTTGCAAGGAGGGTTCCATCCGGACTAAACACTAGACTTACCCCCCCAACCGTATGCTCTGCGAAGGTAGCTTTGAATTGCCCTGTTGCAACATCCCACAACCTTACCTCACTTCCACTCCCACTGGCAAGTGTGGTGCCATCCGGACTGAATGCTAGATCAACCTCGCCCGTATGTCCAGTAGTAAGGGTGGCTTTTATCTCTCCCGTGCTGGTATACCACAACCGTATCGTGTCATCGTTCCAACCTCCCCCACTTGCGAGTGTGGTGCCATCCGGACTGAACGCTAGCCTTGCCCCCCCAACCATATGCTCTGTGAAGGTAGCTTTGAATTGCCCTGTTGCAACATCCCACAGCCTTACCTTACTTCCACTCCCACTTGCGAGTGTGGTGCCATCCGGACTGAATGCTAGACTTTCAACCCCGCCCGTATGTCCAGTAGTAAGGGTGGCTTTTATCTCTCCCGTGCTGGTATACCACAACCGTATCGTGTTACCGTCCTCACCGCCCCAACCTCCCCCGGTTGCCAGTGTCCGACCATCCGGGCTGAATGCTACACTATAGACACTGCTCCCATGTCCCGTGAGGGTGGCTATGGACTGCCCCGTCTGCGTATCCCATAGCCGCACCGTCTTGTCGCCACTTCCACTCGCCAGCGTGTTGCCATCCGGACTGAACGCTAGACTTGTGACGCGGCTTGTATGCTCCGTGAGAGTGGCTTTGAGCTCCCATGTCGCAACATCCCACAGTCGTATCGTGTCGTCGCCCCATCGCCCTCCACTCGCCAGCGTGTTACCATCCGGACTGAACGCTAGACTCTCGATCGCTGCCGTATGCCCTATGAGCAGATCAACTTCTGCCCTGCTGTGTGCATCGTATATCCAAACCCCAATAGAAGTCCCAACTGCCAAGAAGTTTCCGTCCGGAGAATACGCTATCTCACTTATCCAGCCTTTACCGAGACGTGCTTTGACTCCTTGGGGTAGATGCCATTGAGGGGAATCTTGGGCGAGGGTGCTTGATACAAAAAGAACGGCGACCAATAATAGGTTGAAGCCAAAAGCCCCACCCTTTTCCATGAGAATCAACCTCCTTTTTGAGTCGTCAGGTTTGGGATGTATCGCCTTTAAGTCGATCCGAGCGCACCCCGTGTGGCTAGAAGCTCAGAGGTAGTTAAGTTTCACCCAAGCTGCTACCTATAGAGAACCCGGCAGAGACAACCTGCTGGAGCTATCTATCAATTTTTGTGCCAAACATCTGTTGATAAAGGAGAAAGGTAGTCAAAATGATTTGGAGATCCTTCCAAGCGGCGAATTTCACCATCAGATCTGAAGAGGCTTCACCGCCCACGAAATATCTGTGACGCTAAGGGTATGGTTGTAGATTGGCATTCCACTTCGGCTCACTTACGCTCACTTACGCACCTTGAACAACGCAACCTTAAAACCGTCCTGAAATGTGACGAATTTTGCTCGCAGATGGGTAAGCGATTGCCCGACAGCGTGCAAAGCGTCTGTTGCCTTTGGCCTTAAGTGTGCAAAGCGTCTATTAAATAATTGCTAGGGGGATTGTACTCAACTGGGGCGAAGATTTGACCGATTTGTCCAGAGTTTGGACGAGGTGGATGCAAAGCTAAGTTTCTCTAAGATAGGTAGGGTGTGTTGATTTTTGACGGATCGAATCAGGAATGTATCGGTTCATTAATTCTTGATTTCAATGCAGCGCGGGGATTTTCAGCCATCGGTCTCCCTTCCAAAATATGTTTACGGATTTCTGCGGGAGCTGATTCCAAAAGCACCAGATGGACGGACAATCACGGGGGTATTACCGTTTCCAGAGTCGCTGCCGCTTCCCAACATGCCTCGCGTGACAGCCCTTCAGTAGCCAGATCGAGACTAGCTAAGTTCAATTACCAGCCACCTCTCTCCTCAACAAAGACCTCCACCTCGCGCATCGTCGGCATAAAGTTCGCACAACCGTGCCGGGTGACGACAATCGCCCCGGTCGCATTACCCAAACGGGCAGACCGCTCCCAGCCCCAGTCTTTCAGGTAGCCGTAGATAAAACCGCTGGCGAAAGCGTCCCCTGCACCGAGCGTGTTATACACCTCGACGGGGAACGGATCGGCGTTGATAACTTGTCCACCGGACAGATAAACATCTGCGCCTTCAACCCCGCGTTTCATCACCAAAGCCTTTGAGCCGCCGCGCAGAATTGTTTCAATTGCTTCGTTCACATCCCCTTCGATATCGGGGTTTGATATCTGGGAGTGAGTGATGGAAAGTTGCGAAACATCGGAGAGGGTTGCCGCTTTAACCTCTTCCTCCGTTCCAAGTGCGATATCGACTAACCGCAGCACAGATCTGGCAACCACCCCGAAAGCACGGGGGTCATGCCACTGGTCTGCGCGGAAGTCAAGGTCAAGAAACACGGTGGTCCCAACAGATTGGGCGTATTCAGCGGCAAAGAGGTTCGCGCTTCGACTCGGCTCTTTGCTCAACCCGGTGCCAGAGATGAGTAACCCCCGGCTATCGGCTATCGGCGCGGCGAGAACATCGTCGATTGTGAGCTCAATGTCGGCGCAGTTGTCGCGATAGTAGACGAGGGGGAATCGGTCCGGTGGCTCAATCCCAAGCACAACCGCACTGGTTCGATGGCCCGGTTTGTGAGAGACAAACTTTGTTTCGATATCCTCATCGTTTAGAAATTTGAGGATAAAGTCACCGACCGGATCTTCGCCGAGCGCGGTGAGGACAGCGGATTGGAGTCCAAGTCGCCGCGTCCCAACGCTGATATTCGTCGGGCATCCACCGACAAACGCGCCAAAACTTCTGATCTCAGGAAAGGGTGCACCGATGTCGTTGGAATAGAGATCTATCGAACTGCGTCCGATTGCTAAAATATCATAGGTTCGTTCGCTCATCGGTTCACCGTGACACGTAATCCTTAAATTTCTGACTTTCCTCCGCAAACCGACAGGTAATCAGAAAAGCGTCGTTTCCGCAGGCGATTAACTGAACGCCCGCATCCGCCCACCGTTTTCCGCTCTCAAAATCGTTGACGTAGCTGCCGAGGACAATTTGAGATTCCTTCGCTTTGGCGATGACCTTTTCGATACTATCGACAACCAACGGGTGGTCAAGTTGTCCAGAGATGCCGAGCGATGTCGATAGGTCATACGGTCCGAGGAAGATTGCGTCGAGCCCATCGGTGGAAAGAATCTCATCGATATTCTCCACCGATTTCGCGGTTTCAATCTGCCCGATGATAAAAATTTCCTCATTTGCCTGAAGGGTGTATTTCACACCGTCTAATTTCCGAAAATCACCGTAATCGGTGTGGCCGATTCCAAATGCAACCCCTCTGTCTCCGTCGGGCGCGTATTTCGCCCACCTGACGACATTTTCGATATCTTCGCGGGATTCCACACGCGGAATCATCACCCCCGAAGCACCAGCGTCAAGCGCGCGGGAGATAAAATGCCGCTCAATATCCGGTACACGAACAATACTGGGGAGGTCTGACCCTCTCGCCGCTCTAACGATACGCCCCACCGTTTCCATCGTAAAGGTCGTGTGCTCCATGTCTACAATGATGAAATTTGCACCGGCACTCGCTAGGATGGTCGCAATCGATGGCACCGCAAATTCCATCACAAAGGTCCCGACGATGACTTCTCCGCTTCGTAAAGTTGATTTAATCTGTTTAGCTCTCATTTTTTAATATACCGTTTTTAATATACCGTCCGCTGTCAGAAATCGAGCTTTTGGGAGGGCAGCTCCCCGATAAATCGGGAGGTTCAAAGCGCAATTTCATACGGTGCTTAGGTACAGAAATCTCCTTGACACCAGATCTTGTTAGTTTGCCGTAAAAAGATTCTCAATTTCCCGCAGTAGTTTTCGCGCCCCTGCCACAGCGTTGGAAGTTCTTTTCATCTTTTTGGAAATCGTTAGAATTCTATCACAATAGTCGTAGGATACACTGAGATCTCCTGTGGCACGCGCGTTTTCTGCGACATTAAAATAACAGATTGTTGCACGTGATAGCCCTTCATTTACAGCTTCCCACAGGTTCGCATGAGCGTAGTGGTCCGCCGAAAGTACATATAGCCTACCAGCTTCAGCCCAACTCTGTTGCCTTTCTAGGGAGTCCGCCAGCATGGCATAGTAGGCACCCGCTTCCTGTGCACACAGCCGCGCCCGAGCGTAACGACGGGCGGCTGTGTAGGCAAGCCGTGCTCGTGCGTAACAATCTGCGCCCAACTCCCAATTCTCGGAATCAATGAAACTCTCCGCGGATTTCCTATAAAATTCTCCCAGCTTTTTGTACTCCGCGCGCGCCCGTCGGCTTTTTCCCTCTTGTGCGTATTCCTCAGCCGATTGACGAGTCCGGGCGGCACTCTTCTCATGGGGAGTTTTAACCACCTCATGGAGCTTTCGCAGAACGAATTCCGGGGCAGTCTCCTGCTGATTGAGCGGCTGAGGTGTCAGATCAGAACCGGTGCTACCGTCCGTGGAGAGTCCCCCTGAATCCACGGGAGAGGGCACTTCACTCGGTTCATCAGAGGGAAAGTGCTTGTCAAACCACCCCTTGAGCTCCGATATCTCGTCAACTGGCAATCGGTCGATTAACTCGATCACCTCTTTTGCTGTCGAAAGCGATTTGGGAGGAACCATCAGATCCGATAAATGCCGAAATATCCAATCCGCTTTCTTGGTTGCTTGCACATTACTCAAGTAAAGGCGATGCGCCTGCTGCATTTCTTGCAATGCCCGCTGAGACTGTGTTGTGCCAATGGATTGAATGGCTTGATCATAGTGTACATTAATCTGCTCTTCAAGTTTAAGCTGCTTCTGTTTTTCCGCTTCCGCCTTCTGCGACCCAAATACCTCCAATTCGATTTTCTCCGCCACCTCAACAGAAAGACGTAAATCCTTCCTGTGTTCAGATAGCGTCGCGCGTTGTATCGCCGGGTTCGATTGGCTCGTCATTGTTTGCCGTGCGGTGTCCGCATACCATTTTTCACGAATGCAATCTAAGTCATCATACAACTCTGAGGCGGTTTGATACCGTGCCTGCACATCTCGATCTAATGCTTTCTGTAAAATCTCGCACATACCGTCAGGTAGTTTGCGGCCGAACTCAATTTCTTCGCTCTGTTTCTTCACCTGAATCTCATCATGCGTTTTGCCTCGAAATGGGAATCCCCCCATAAACATTTCATAGAGGATCAGCCCCGTTGAGTAGAGATCCACCCGATAATCGTAATTTCCTTCATACTGTTCAGGTGCCATGTACCTTCGTGTGCCGGTGATCGTTCCCGCATAATCGGTGGTTGCTTCAAGGATGCGCGCGACACCGAAGTCAGAAATCTTCGCTATTTGGTCAGAAGTTAGCAAAATATTCTGAGGCTTGATGTCTCGGTGGATAATGTTCTGTGCATGAGCAGCGGTAAGCCCCCGGCAAATATCGAGCGCAATATTCATCGCCAAACTAGGGGCAGGCGGCTTCACTGTCATCAATTGCCACAAACTGGGACCATCAACGTACTCCATAACGATATAGGCAACATATTCATTATCGCCGGGCTCAACAGTATGGATGGAAACGATGTTGGTATGTCCCCAATTCCGCCCCATCGCACTCAGCTCGGTAAGCAGGTAACGCATCCGGCCCGTGGGGTAGATTGATTTGGGCAACACTTTGATCGCAACGGTGCGGTTAGTGAATTCCTCTTTCGCCCGAAAAACGGAGGCAAAACTACCGTTGTTAATCAGTTTTTCAATACGATATTTTCCTAAAACCAGTCCGTTTATCTGCATATATACCATCCTTGATCCAAGTTTCGACCCATACGGGATGGATTCCCAACCATTAATCAAGCTCGGCTGCTTCGCGGCGCACGCCAGGCAGAACAATCGGTGCAGCGACCTGTTATCCACACCCTATCCGTTCTGATGACTGAACTTGGATTCGTTATTACGGTGCCGGGTATGGTCGATCGACAGATTAGCACAAAACAAGCAAATTATCAACATAGAAATATGCAAACGCGGATGTCTGCAAAAAGGGATGCCTAAAGGGTCATTAATCTGCCTTGGCGGCTCGCACTGCTTCTACCAACCTTTTCGCTGTCTCCTCAAGGAGATCAAATCGCCCATCAGCAATCACCTGATTATTGACGAGTGCGCTGCCAACGCCAAGTGCAGCTGAACCCGCCTTGATGAATTCTCCGGCGTTATCAACACTCACACCCCCGGTGGGAATCAGCGGGATATGCGGCAACGGTGCTTTCACATCTTTGATGTAGCTCGGCCCACCCCCACTTGACGGGAAGACTTTTACATAGTCTGCCCCGGTTTCCCATGCAGCCAGAATCTCCGTCGGCGTAAATGCGCCCGGCATCACGATTTTACTATATCGGTTGCAGATTTCGATAACATCCGGTTTTGTCACAGGACTGACAACAAACTCCGCACCGGCGAGCATCGCTACCCGTGCGGTTTCAGCATCGAGCACCGATCCGACACCTACTAGCACCTCGTCGCCATATCGGGCAGCGACATCGCTGATAACGCTTAACGCATTTGGGGTCGTCATTGTGACTTCAATCAGATCGACACCCCCCGCTTTGATCGCCGCCGCAACCTCTATCAACTCAGCGGAACTATTCGCACGAATGATGGCGACAACCCCACAAGATTCGATCCGCTGCATCTGTTCCAATTTAGTCATCATTCACCTCGATAATACTTAAAGCTTGCTTTTCTGTTACTGCTTGTCTATGTCCAGTGCCTGCCTTCACAGAATGCCAAGCGGTGGCGTTACGACAATTTCGTCGGTAACCATGCCAGCCGGCTGCGTCGCAACAAAGAGAATGGTCTCCGCGACATGCTCCGGCTTCAACATCAAAGTCAGGTCAGGGTGTCCCTCCATCTCAGCCCAGAATGGCGTGTCAACCGATCCGGGGGAGACCGCCGTGACACGGATATTCTCACCTCTGACCTCCTCCGCCAAAACTTTCGTAAACGCTAGTGCCCCTGCCTTTGCTGCACAGTACGCACTTGAGGCTTTGAATGCCACTTTCGCGGCAATCGACAGCACATTGATAATTTGACCGGACTGACGGGCAAGCATAGGAGGTAGCACGTATCTCGAGCAAAGATAGGTGCTTTTGAGGTTGGAGGCAACGACTTGAGTCCACACCTCCGGATCTGAATCGGCGACCATCTCGAAGCTACCGGTCCCTGCATTGTTGACAAGGATGTCGATTTGACCATAGGCTTCTAGTGTTCGATTGACTAAGGTTTCTACCGCTTTCGCCCGTGTTACATCCGTCGGTAAAACGAGGGCTTCCCCGCCATCTGTGCGTATGAGATTGGCAGCGGTTTCGAGGTCCTGCTCGGTACGCGACGCGAGGACAACCTTCGCATCTGCTCGCGCAAACGCCAAAGCAGTGGCTCGACCGATGCCGCGCGACGCTCCCGTTATAATTGCAATTTTGTCCTTCAGCATCTCGATTCCCTTCAAACTGTCTTATGACCAAGGCTCATCTGAATACTTCTCATGAACTCGGCCCGAGTTGAACTTTTATCTCGAAACTCACCGAGCATCACATTGGTCATCGTTTGTGAGTGCTGCTTCTGTACGCCACGAACCATCATGCACAGATGCTGTGCTTCCATGACAACAGCGACCCCAGCGGGATTCAACACTTCTTGTAACGCCTCCGCAATCTGCCGCGTCAGTCTTTCTTGCACCTGTAGGCGGCGAGCGAACATATCCACAACCCGCGGAATTTTACTGAGCCCAATGATTTTTTTGCGAGGGATATACCCAACATGGCACTTGCCGAAAAATGGTAAAAGATGATGTTCACAGAGGCTATAACACTCAATGTCTTTGACGATGACCATCTCGTCGTACTCTTCGTCGAAAATTGCATCGTTCAAAATTTCAGCGACATTTTCGTGGTATCCCTGCATCAAAAACTGAAAGGCTTTCGCTGCACGTTGAGGGGTCCTCAGGAGACCCGCCCTTGCTGGGTCTTCGCCAATAGCCTCCAATATTTGGGTATAGATGTATTCCAACTTCGGATCGGCGTTAGTTGTTCCGTCCTCAATTGATTCTACATGGTAAATTTTCATCAGTTAAATTTCGTCTCCGTAGTAATCAAAATGGTTCTTAGGTGTTTCTCTCAATCGAAGGCGATGCAACTTAATCGGCTTCAAACTCGGCTCGATAGCCTCCCAAAGCACCTGCACAAAGTTTTCAGAAGTTGGATTGAGGTTCTCAAACTCAGGCGTATCCAAGTTCAGATGCTTATGATCAAATCGCCCGTAGACCTGCCTCTGCATCGTTTCATCAAGACAGTGTAGATCTGCAACCATCCCGGTTCTTGGATTCACCTCACCCTTTATTGTCACCTCAAGGACATAGTTGTGCCCGTGACCGTAGAAATTGTTACACTTTCCGAAGACCTCTCGGTTTTCCGCGTCGTTGAGCTGTGGACTGTGCAATCGGTGTGATGCGCTGAACTCGTAAACTTTCGTGAAATAGACCATTTGCCCATCTCCATAATAGTCCGCAAACAGGGTTGAATCCTCATACAACCTGATCCGATGTAAGATTGTCCCGTTTAGACGCGGTTCAAGTGCGGACCACATCTGAATCGCTAAATTCTCGCTTGTGGGTTGTAGGTGGGGGTTATTTGCAAAGGTGGGGTGTTGTAGGTTGATATGCTTGTGGTCATAGTAGGCAACAATCTCTTCCCTGAGCACCCGGTCCAGATCGGTGATATTGATGACCATCCCGTGTTCGGGATTAAGCCTCCCTTTGACCGTCGCTTCCAGGACATAGTTATGCCCATGACTATTTGGATTGGCGGTCGCTCCGAACAGGGCGTAATTCTCCGCATCGCTGAGTTCAGGAACGCTATAGTAGTGTGAGGCTTCAAAAGCAATTTGGCGCGTAAGGTAGTGCACGATGAGATTCCTTATCCGTGAAACGAGATGCGTTGTTCACTCGCCACGCTGCACCGGTTCTTGACACGTTGTGTATTGACCGCGATCACAGTCGAGCAACCTTGTTGTCCACCGTTTCGAGCTGCACACGCATCACCCACTCCCCACCGCCGCGAAAATGCACATAACGCTTTTTCAGCCATTCCACAAGGGTATCTCGATCCGGCGCTTCCCACTCGCAGACCATTCGACCGAGAACTGTGTCACACTGCACTTTTAAGCTCTTGACCCCGTCGCTCTCTTCTTCGATAAATCGCTTGACGAGTCTTTCCACATCCTGTCGTGTCATGCAGGCAATGATATGAGCGGAAACAAATTTGGGCATATTCGACTCCAATGTTAAGTGAAGAATAATACAGATTTTGACTGCGGCGGAATTCACTGAAAACCCATCGGCACCTCATGGAACCTATCCCTGGCCGCCACGGAGGAGAGATGAATAGTAGCAGAACAGATCCTTCTCGATTTCACGCCATCGTTGTGGAGCTTCCCCTCCGACTGTGGTATGATCTGTTCTGCACTGGCAATCAATTGGGACTCTACCTCTTTTGAATCCGTATCACTATCACTTACCCCTTTGCGATAGGTGCGCCGACAAGATTACCCCACTCTGTCCAGCTACCGTCGTAGTTGCGGACCTTTTCGTAACCCAAGAGATACTTCAGCGCAAACCATGTGTGCGAGGAGCGTTCCCCGATGCGGCAGTAAGCAATCGTCTCCTTGTCCGAATCCACACCCGCGCCTCCGTAAATTTCCTGCAACTCGTCGTAAGATTTGAAGGTGCCATCTTCTGCTACTGCGGTCGCCCACGGAATATTTGCTGCCCCCGGAATGCGCCCCGGACGTTGTGCCGTTTCGGGTAATCCTGGGGGAGCGATAATCTCACCGGAGAACTCAGCGGGAGAACGCACATCCACAAGATTGACCGCTCCCTGATCGAGCGTTGGCAGAACGTGATCTTTTGTCGCCCGCACATTGTCATCGGGGAATTTTGCTTTGTAGTCGGTAGCAGCAGGCGAAGAAGCCTCCGTGACTAACTCGCGGCCCTCATCAATCCACTTCTGACGGCCTCCATTCATCACCTTCAGCTTGCTCTCATCATGCCCATAGTAGCGGAACTGCCACAGGGCATAAGTAGCGAACCAATTGTTATTGTCACCATAGAAGATAATCGTAGTGTCGTTGCTGATGCCAGAATCCCGGCACAACTGTTCAAACTGATCTTTTGTTAAAATATCACGCCGCACTTGGTCACACAACTGGGTTTGCCAATTGAGCCCGACAGCACCGCTTATGTGTCCTTCATCGTAAGCTGCTGTATCTACATCAACCTCTAACAAACGGATGCCCGCATCGTTACCATGCTCGGCAACCCAGTCAGTGGTCACTAACATTTCGGGTTGAGCGTAGTCTGCCATAATAAAAAACCTCCTACCTTAATTTGAAAATTGATATACTCTCCTGTCTGAGTGGGGGATATTGATGATACCCCGCCCATCCTTTCCATACCACTTGAGACAGTTTAGGGTGGTAGGGAACGCACATTCATGTTCCTTATAAGCAATCGTAGCATATTTTTGTTAGAAATACAAGTTTTTTGATAGGAGACACGGTGGCTGGAACTACAACTATAACCCTTATACAGGGGAATAAATGAAAGGAGACAGAAGCGGAGAGAGATCTCCGAATCCTAACTCACTGTAGGAGGGATCTCCGAATCCCGATTTAGAGGGTGTCAGTCCTAATAGGTATTTGTAGGCTCTGATTATGCTGGACTGAGAAAAAGGCTTCCTCCTTCACCCACATGGACACGAACCCAAGGTTCAATCCAGATGGTCGTGTCCGGCTGCTCAATAACGGCGGGTCCGGGAAAATGGCTTCCCCACGGGAGAAGTGAACGATCATAGATAGGACATGCCACAAACCGATTCTCCACATAGACAGGCCTGGTGCCTTTCTGCGCGTCTTGCAAAGTGGTTTTAGGGTTGAGAATAAAGTCTTTCAGTAATAGGTCCGGGCGCACGCCAATCACAGAGGTGCGAAGATTCAGCAGACGAATAGGGATGCTCTCCAGCAGCGTTTCTAATCCACTAAATGTCTCATCAACTTGCCCGTATTGTCGGAGGTAGGCGCGACGAAAACTTTCCGCGATAACGAGGGGAGACACGGGCCCCGTTGGTAGCGGTGTCCGTATGACATGCGTTTGACCCTCGTATGAAATCTCCGCTTCCCGCAAAACCGTTACCTGCGTCAGAGGAATCTGTTTGCTCTCGATTAGCCTCTCTCCCTGTGCGAGGTGTTCAGCAAAAATTCGCTCCGCATCGGCCGGATCGAGCTCAGAGAGGCGACGGTTAATCATGGTCACGAAATCGTGCTGGAGGTCGGCGATGACACACCCCCATGCGGAAGCGATGCCGGGATAGTAGGGGACAAGTGCCTGTGAAACGCCGAGCTCCCGAAGGAGGAAACTTACCATCAAAGGCCCCCCACCCCCGAAGGAGAAGAGAACGAAATCCCGCGGGTCATGTCCACGGTCAATAGAGATGCGCCGAATGCTCCCGGCGATTCGGTTATTTGCGACGGTGAGGATTGCCAACGCTGCCTCTTCCAAGGAGAGACCAAGCGGTTTCCCAACCTTCTCAATGAGAACAGATCGGGCCCTATCGAGATCAAACGAAAAATCGGCCGCTCTGGCGATGGGATAGTCCGGGTTGATTCGTCCCAGAACCACGTTCGCATCGGTGACTGTCGGTTCGGTTCCACCCAGTCCATAGCAGACAGGCCCCGGTTCAGCCCCGGCACTTTCGGGTCCCACTTGGAGAAGGCCGCCCTCATCGATCCGAGCAATACTACCACCGCCCGCGCCGATGGTATGAATATCGATCATCGACACCATGATTGGGACACCAAACTCCGGTTCTATTCCGTTTGAGACAACCGGCTTTCCCTCTGTTACCAACGACACATCGAGGCTTGTGCCCCCCATATCGTAACCAATCAGATTCTGAAAACCACTTTCTGCGGCAATTTTGGTGGCAGCGATGACCCCAGCTGCGGGGCCCGATAGGATGGTATTCACAGAAAAGTCCCGGGCGGCTTCCACCGACATCATCCCACCGTTGGACTGCATAATGAGAAGATTTCCACTGTAACCACGTTCTTCCAAGCGTTGTCCAAGCAGAGCTAAGTAACGGCTTACTATCGGTTGAACGTAGGCATTCACGGCAGCGGTGCTAGTGCGTTCAAACTCACGGAAGAGCGGGAGGATGTCCGCCGAGGCGACAATATAGATACTCGGTAAGCGCGTTTCGAGGAGGGCCTTGGCACTGCGCTCATTCTCAGGATTGATGTAAGCGTTCAGGAAACTGATGACGATGGCTTCGACACCCTCCGCAACCAGTTCTTCGGCAGCCGCAATGACCTCCTCCTCCGCTAAAGGGATGAGTATCTCACCTTCTGCTGAGATACGCTCGGAGACCTCTTTGCGTCGATCTCGTGGAATTAAAGGTTCATAAGATCCGGTCAGACCATAAAGGTGCGGCCGATCGCGCCGCCTCAGTTCCAAGATATCCCGAAAACCGCGCGTTGCAATCAGACCGCAGCGCACACCCTTGCGCTCCAAGATGGCGTTAGTCGCCACAGTGGTACCGTGAATGATGAGGTCGATATCAGGATAGGAAACCTCAAGCGCATCCAGGCCAGTAATTAAGCCGATAGATGGCTCACGTGGCGTGGTTGAAGCCTTTCCAATCTGTAGACGCTTTTGGTTTTCATCTAAAACGACAATATCGGTGAAAGTGCCGCCAATATCCACACCAACAAGTTTTCCCATAAAATTGTCGCAAGTCTCCGTATAGAGAGTGCTCCCCTCCTTCTATAACGCTCTTACTGTTATGCAGCCCTTCTCGAAATAACTCTGCTTTTTGCCCTTAAAGTATGATAACATCTTAAATGTTCACCGTCAAGTATCAAGGGAACGACTCTTCGAGCCTTGTTTCGTTTCGCTCGTCGTCGCCAACTACGGTATCAATTTCCGACAGCGAAGCGGTGCCAGATGGGGGATGGATGTCGAGATTGGCACGAATCTTGGCACCGATCTCGGCGGTAATTTCAGGGTGTCCCCCTAGAAAATCTTTAGCATTACCCTTACCCTGTCCAAGCCGTTCATCGTTATAAGAGAACCAGGAGCCGCTTTTCCGAACAATCCCCGCCTCTACACCCACATCCAAGATCTCGCCAATCTTACAGATCCCCTTGCCAAAGATAACATCAAATTCAGCTTGACGGAATGGCGGGGCAACCTTGTTTTTGGCAACCTTCACACGGATGCGGTTTCCGATTATCTCCTCACTGTTTTTCAGACGATCTGCCCGACGTATCTCCAACCGAACCGAGGCATGAAATTTGAGTGCCAGCCCACCGGGGGTCGTTTCCGGATTTCCAAACATAACGCCAATTTTCTGTCGAATCTGATTGGTGAAAATCACACAGGTTTTGGATTTGTTGGTGATGCCGGACAGTTTACGCAAAGCTTTGGACATCAAACGTGGCAACAGCCCAACATGGATGTCCTCCATACTTCCCTCGATCTCCGCTTGAGGGGTGAGGGCTGCAACAGAATCAACGACCACAACATCAACCGCTCCGCTACGAACTAAGGTCTCAACGATGTCTAACGCCTGTTCTCCGGTGTCCGGTTGGGAGATTAGGACGTTTTCCATGTTGACACCAATCTGTTTGGCATACATCGGGTCCAACGCATGCTCGACATCAACAAATGCTGCGACACCATCCTGCTGCTGTGCCTCTGCAATAATGTGAAGTGCAAGCGTAGTTTTACCGCTGGCCTCATGACCAAAGATCTCAACAATTCGTCCACGGGGAACGCCGCCAACTCCCAGCGCAATGTCTAACGCCAGTGAACCTGTCGGGACGACCACAACAGGAACCACCTCGTCGCTATCAAGGCGCATTATAGCACCTTTACCGTGCTGCCGCTCAATTTGAGAGATTGCAGCATCTATCGCTTTCTGCTTGTCTGTACCCAATTCCATGTTGTTAATTCTCCTTGTTATGGATTAGAACTGTTTCAACAGGTTAATTTTACCATAACATCTGTTATAAATCAACAAAAAACAGAGCGACATCTGAATATAAAATTGAGTTACCAAGCGGGGGCGATTTTTAGGAAGGATGCGGCTCTGGCAAATTTAGATGGCGATGCAGAAAGCGGAACGTTCCCTCCCCATTAATCTCGTGTCCACTGTTAAAGAACTCAATCTCCGTCCGATCGGGGATGCCGAGATTGGCGTAAAAGTGCCTTACGATTGCGTATTCGTAAGCGACCCACTCGTCCGGTGCCACACCATCGTGATGCCCGCGCTCGACCATAAACGGTCTGGGTGCAATCAACCATGCCATCTCCGCGTAGTTGAAAGTGTTACCGAGATTGAACTCCGGCATCTCATATTCGCCGCTAAACATATAGCTATAGCGAGAATCGTATGTCGCATTTTTGACAATCCACTCGTTGAAATCTGCCGAACAGATAGACAACGCATAACCGTCGAGTAGGGCAGGCACGCGCATGGCGGTCTTGCCGCCGTAAGAGAGCCCGTAGAATCCGATCCGTTCAGCGTCCACAAAGGGTTGTTCCCCAAGCCATTCAAGTGTCCGCTCGTGCTGACGAGTAATCAGCGAAAAAAGCGACCACTTGATGGGATTTGCTTTGCGCTGGAGGACGCGGAAGGTGTCCTGACCGATGTAGGCGTTTTGCGGCGCGTAGACGACGAACCCTCGATTTGCTAAATCAGCACCGTAGGCGTTATACGGGGATTCGATTTTCGGATCGACCACCTCCTGTGAGCGGCCCTCTAACCCATGCTGGCAGACCACCACCGGACGACGCTCGATCGGCTTCATCCCTTTCGGAACCAGCAGGATGCCGTATGCAAACGCCTCCTCCCAAACGTCAAGGACAACTTCATACCCCTTAAAGCCCGGTTCATCATGGATCAGCCGGGTCCGGGGATTAGCTGGAACGCTCGACGGTGGACATCTGCCGATAACCTCATCCCAAAGATAATCACGATAGTATTGACAAGTTTCCTGCCACCGTTCAACTGAGGAGTGGTCTGCTTTTGACCAAAGTGCCTGCCGCCGAGACGCGGCTTGACGCAGGGCATCTTGTGTAAATGCAATCAGTTGATGAAACTGTCGGTGTAGGCGTGCGTCAGGCGAAAAAGCTGGGCGTGTATCCTGTGGCGGCATCCCCGATGAAGCGAGGGGTTGATCCTGACCGAGTGCATTAAGGAACCCCGTCAACGCAGCATCGGATCCGGGCGAACCGACACCATCATCCGATGCCACAAGGATGAGATTCTGCCCAACCCCTAATTGCTCGTAAACCGCATGGGCCCGATCAAATTCTGCCTTCACCGATTCCAACGGCGGCGAAACCAATCTTCCCGGCGCAGCACCGGCGCGCCCATCGCGTGCCGGCGGGGGTGCATCGACTTCAACGCCCCGACTGGCTTCAACAATCAACGCTCGCGGTGCGATGAGACTCGCTATTTCTGCATCGCCAAATTCGTGCAACAACGCCCAGATATTTCGATAAATCGGTTCTTTCCAGACTTCCTCCCGTGACTGAAAATAGCCACTGACGACCGCTGCGTCAATTCGTGTGTCCACAGCAGCACTGTAAAGTGTTAACAATCCCCCTTCGCCGTAGCCGATGACTCCAATTGGCGGATGGTTTTCCTTGCGGCTCATCCAATCTACCAACGCCAAGATCTTCTGCACTTCGTAGCCGATGATGTGTCGCCCCAATTCAAACGCCATACGATAGATAAATTCACGGTGAGGTTGGTTGGTCATGCGACCGATTTTCGGATTGCCCGACCATCTATCATCTCGATCTATCAACATAGGCACGACAACCCGGCACCCCTGTTCAGCCAAGCGGCGAGCAAACTGTGCCTCCTGTGATATTCCATCCGCTAACCCCACAAGCATCTCCGGTGTCCAGTCCGCATCAGGAACCGCGATTACTTGGGCAATTGGTTGGCCATCTGGTTCTAGCAGGAGTCCTTCTCCGTCCACACCATCGAATACATGCCACTGCACGGCGTGCACAGTATAGCTCTCTGCCTCTGCAATTTTGGCTGCCTGTGCCGTTGTCGCAATATAGTGGAGGGCATCAATCGGTGCTCTCTCGTCTACACAACCGATATATTGACTGAAACGCTCACGATTTGGGGCAATCGAAGCAGTATAAGCCTCATGTGAATGATAATCTCGATTCCATAGCTGTTGACGCGATTCGACAGAGGCCGCCACTGCTTGTGCCACAAACTCGTCCAAACTCATTACCATTTGGGCAGCGAGATCGCCACCCATAGTTAAAGGATTTGTTCCCGGTAACATATCAGCTTCCGCCGATGACGCTGCAGCCAAAAACCAAAAACTCAATGTAGAAGTATTCATAGAAGAGCCTCCTCCCCGTTTTATACAACCCCATCCTTTTTCAATTGATTAACCTCTTCCGTTTCTAACCCCAACAAGCCGATCAAAACTTCCGATGTATGCTCACCAAGATTCGGCGCGGGGGCATCAATCTGACCGGGGGTCTCTGAGAGTTTGATCGGAAGCCCCGGAACCTGAACGGTGCCGGTTATGTCATGCTCGACTTCAGCGATCATGTCTCGTGCCAGCACTTGGGGGTCGTTTGCCACCTTATCAACGGTATTTACCGGACCACACGGCACACCAATCACCTCCAACGCTTCAACCCACGCATCAGTCGTGCGGCTGTGCATGATTTCAGCGAGAATTGGAAAAAGGGATTCATGATTCTCGGTGCGCAGCGCATTTGTGCGAAACACCTCATCGTCAATCAACTCAGGACGATTGACATGTTCACAAAACCTCCGCCACAGCTCATTATTTCCGATTGCGATAACCACATAGCCATCGGCGGACTCAAAAACCTCAAACGGCGTTATTGCCGGATGCCGTCTACCCAACGGGCGGGGAATGTCGCCGGTGGAGAAATAGCGAACCATTGCGTTTTCCAAGATTGCGACCTGACAATCTAGCATCCCAACGTCGATAAGTTGGCCTTCACCAGTTTGATCGCGATGCCTAAGTGCGGAGAGAATCCCGATAGCGGTGAACAACGCCGACGTTATATCACCAATCGAAGTCCCCACACGCACGGGTGGACGATCGGGCTCGCCGGTTATGCTAATGATTCCTCCCATTCCTTGAATAATCATGTCGTATGCCCCCCGCATTGCATACGGTCCCGTCTGCCCAAACCCTGAGCAGGCGGCATAGAGCAGAGACGGGTGATGTGTCTTGAGCGATTCATAATCCAAGCCAAGTTTTTCCATTGTCCCAGGCCGAAAATTCTCAACAAGGATGTCCGAACTCTTGACCAATTCCAGAAAGAGCTCCTTACCGCGTGGAGCCTTCAGGTTCAAAGTAACACTTTTTTTCCCCCGATTGACACTCATAAAGTAGAGACTGAAATCGTTCTTGAAGGGACCGAAATCCCTTGCCTCATCTCCGTCCCCCGGCTGCTCGATCTTGACCACCTCCGCGCCAAGGTCCCGCAAGATCATCGTTGCATAGGGGCCTGCTAAAATGCGCGTGAGATCTAAAACCCGTATCCCCTTTAATGGACCTGTCATCAATCTTCCTTCCTCTCTTTAAGGATAATATCGCTCCCTATTTTACCATACTTTATCCCCTGTTTGTAGGGGAGATCATTCTTCTCCTAATCATTTGTCCGTGTTCTCCCTCACTCTGTTCAATTTGCGACCGATTTTGGGGTTGACGGGTCCAATAGCGGTGTGTTAAGATTCCTTAAAGCAAAGGCATTGACAAGGCATTGTTAGTCCGTTCCAACCTGCCCGGTCTCGGCACGGACTCCCGATCTATCGGGGAGACCAGGGATGGACTTCACGTAAGAAAGGAAAGATATTCTTGCCGAAAAAAATTGCTGTTTATCCCGGCAGCTTTGATCCACTTACCAATGGGCATGTGGACCTGATAGATCGAGTTTCCGCGCTCTCCGTTTTTGACGAGTTGACTGTCTTAATCGGTATTAACCCCACCAAGCAGACGCGTTTCACACTGGCGGAACGGATTGAGATGTTGGAAACTGTCATCCAACCTTATCCACACGTTACCATCAATCAGTATTCAGGACTTACGGCACAATATGCACAGGAGCGGGGTGCCGCCGCGATTATTCGCGGATTGCGAGCGTTTTCCGATTTTGAAAATGAGTTTCAGATGTCGCTAATGAATCGCCAAATTGCGCCACAGGTGGATACACTGTTTATGATGGCAAATACTAAGTATGCTCATTTGAGTTCAACGCTAGTCATGCAGGTGGCACAGATGGGTGGACTACAAATGAGTGACGAAACGTTGTTAGAGATGGTACCGCCGGTTGTTGTTGAGATGCTAGGCAAGAAATATAGGTCTCCGGGGGATTGAAGACACCGATCTAAAGGGGAGATCATACCATGCGATTTATCCAACCTTGGTTATCTATTCTCGCGGTTTTTATGTTACTGATTGGTCTATATCGATTTGTAGAAGGGTTCCAGAATTGGCAGGAAGCCCGCCAAATCAAACGACATTCTTTGGCCGAGTTAGCAGAACTTGAACGCGAGCGGGATCGCCTAAAAATTCGGGTGGAAAAACTGAAAACGGACGAACTCACGAAAGAGCGGCTGACACGACGACTCAGCTACATTAAACCCGGTGAGATTGTATACAAGATTGTTCCATCTCCCGATACACCCCGCGAATAAAGCCAATTCGTTATAAACCCAATTTTTATTTCTATCAAGAACCTTGTCCGTGCCGAGACCGGGCATGTGAAACAATTTCTGGGACTTGAAATTGTCGCAGTTCGTTTAACTTCAGTGTAACACTCCCTGAAATTCCACTCACCGACCAATCCGTCGCAACGGGTAAAACAAACAGACAGATACCACGACAAGAATGTCTGCGAGAATCCAGCAGGTGATTTGGAAGGTTTCAGGCGTGTACAGTTTCCCTGCAAAAGGAGGCCCCAATACCCGCCCAAGGCTGAGAAAAGCATCCATCATGCCGATTGTGGCACCCTGACCAAATTTGGTTTGCTTAGAGATCCACGCGGTATTTGTTGGGCGGATAATCTGATTGCCAATTCCAGCAATCGACAAGTAAAGGGTAAGCATCGCCAATGTTTTTGGCCAAGGGAGCAGCACCAGTCCCACAGCGTTAAGCAGCAAACCGATAATAATCAGTTTGAACTCCCCGAAAACGTTAATCAATTTTCCTAAAACGCTACCCTGTAGCAGAGCGACGGGGGTTCCCATAATCACGAGCATCATCCCTAGCTCTTTTGCCCCGTAGTTCAGTCGATCTTTGATGGACAGTGGAAGAATCGTCTCCAGTCCTGAAAAGATGAATGCTGAGAAAAAAGCAACGAGAAAGAGCGGGGTCAGCGGGTGATTCATCGCTGACCAAGGGGAGATAGTTACCTGCTGCGTATCGGGAAGTTCGGTGATCTTGAGCGATTCGGGCAAAAGGAGTAAGGCAAAGCAGAAAGTAGCTAAGGATAACCCACCGGCGACGAAAAATGGTAGGCTATGGTTGCCCATAATTCCACCGATGCCGGGTCCAACAATAAAACCCAATCCCATCGCAGCACCCATCAGTCCCATCCCCTTTCCCCGGTCCTCCTCCGTCGTGACATCCGCGACGTAAGCCATTACTGTTGGCAGAATAGCTGCAGAGAACACACCGGATAAACCACGCGCGATGAATAGCCAAGGTAAACTCTTCACTGCACCAAACAGGGCTAATGCTCCTGCATTACCAATGAGCCCTATCAAGATTGTGGGTCTCCGACCGTACTGATCTGAGAGGTGCCCCCACATCGGTGCAAAAATTAATTTCATCGCCGAGTAGATACTCATCAAGAATCCAATCTGTACAGCACTTGCTCCCAACTCCTCCGCGTAATACGCCAGATGTGGGATGATGACACCTAAACCAAACATGACTAGAAACATCGTCAGAAATAGAAGTGTTAAGGCACTCTTCTTCATCCGTTATACCATTGTATAGTGCACAGGCAGCCCCTAATGGGGATTAGGAATCGCTGATTATAGAAGTTTGTGAGACACCCGAAATTTCCGACTTTATTCCAGAACGGAATTAGTGTAAAATTAAGGGTAACATTCAACATAAGGAGACAGAAATGACAGTCGATCAGTTAAAAGGCAAAACTGTTGGAGCTGCGGTTTCAGGTGGCCTTGATAGCTGTACCATTACACGGTGGCTAGTCAATAATGGGGTCAATGTGGTCTGCTTCACTGCGAATCTCGGACAACCTGATGAAAAAAACATGGACGAAATTTGCGAGCGAATGCTTGCATGTGGCGCTCAAGAGGCGGTTATCGTTGATGCGAAGGATGAACTGGCGATGGCGGGGATCCAGGTCATCCAATCCCAGGCGAAATATGAAGGGGGATACTGGAATACTACCGGTATCGCTCGACATATCACTGTCGAGGCACTCTTGCCTGAAATAGAGAAGCGGGGCATCAATATATTGGGACACGGATGCACCGGTCGAGGCAACGATCAGGTGCGCTTTCAGATTGCAACCAATATGTTGAATCCTGATTTTGAGGTCTATGCCCCATGGCGCGATCCGGCGTTTCTTGACCAGTTCGGTGGCAGGAAAGAGATGATTGATTTCTGCAATGCACACGGTCTACCGATCCGAGCGACCCACGAAAAACCGTACTCGACCGACGCAAACATGCTCGGTTTAACCCATGAGGCGGGCAGATTAGAATCCCTCAAAACGCCCGCCGGCTTTATTACACCAGGCATGGGCGTTCACCCCAAGGACGCCCCCGATGAGATTGAACACTTCACGGTCACCTTTAATAGAGGTATACCCCTGGAGGTCAACGGGAGTCCAGTGATTCCCTTCCAAGCCCTCGCGGAAGCCAACCGCATCGCCGGAAGAAACGGCGTTGGCATCGGGATTCACACCGTCGAAAATCGGTTCGTTGGAATTAAGAGCCGAGGGGTTTATGAATCGCCGGGGATGGAACTGCTCGGTCGGTGTTATGAATTCTTGCTTCAGCTCATTTTAGATCGGCGGGCTCGTCGGGTTTTTGAGCAGGTGTCGGCGGTTGTGGCTGAACAGATTTATCAAGGCTACTGGTTCGATACCACCACTCAATCGATGCTCGCCTCCATTGAGCCTTTTACCCGCATGGCTTCTGGGGATATTACCGTTGCCCTATATAAGGGAAATATCGCATTCCACTCCGCCGCCGGCGTTATACACTCGCTCTATTCGGAGGAGACCTCCTCAATGGAAGCGATCGGGGACTTCAACCACGCGGATTCGGAAGGGTTCTTGTCTGTGCTCGGTGTCAGTGCGAAGGCGTTGTCTGCCGCGGGGCAAACGAAGTAGCCTTCTTGATCAAATGTATCTCCACAACGGAATAATACGTAAAAGTGCAGATTAACCCCTTTACGTGCCCTCCCTGACAAGGAGGGCACGGGTTACGCATCACGTGACATGAGCCTCCCCGTTTTACCCGCAAATTCGGACATACCAAGGAATCGAATGACAACCATTAGAACGAAGATTATCGATATACTTGATGCACACACAATCTCCTATCGACTGTTACAGCACAGTGAGCCCGTTTTCACCGTCGATGAAGCGGCAGCCCAACGCGGCGTGTCCAAAGCCGAAATGGTTAAATCTATCCTGCTCCGTGACAAGGATGAACACTACGTCATGGCGTGCGTGCTCGGCTACTCACGAGTCAACCCCAAGGCTGTGCGTGCCTATGTTCCCAAAGCGTGGAGACGATTGAGTTTTGCCACAGCGGAGGAGATTTTGTCTGTTACCGGCTGCGTCCAAGGTGCTGTTGCACCGTTGGGACTGCCAGATAGTGTGCCGGTCATTTTCGACGAAGCAATCCCACGATGCCAAAAAGTCAATATCAGCAGCGGCGACCCCGGGGCGGGGCTGGAACTTAACACCCAAGATCTAATCAAGACTGCTGATGCCCAAATTGCCGCCATTGCAGACAGCGAGTGAAAATCCGGGGAGTCTAACGAACGCACAGCCTCCTTAGACCAACCCACCGCTACTCAACCGTGACCTTCACCTTGCGGTCCGGTCTCTCGTGCAGGTGCCCTCCTGTGCCAGGAAGTGCGATGCCTAAACGCACAGACGGTTTACCTCCCTTAGGAAAAATGTGATGGAAGGTCATTGCGGGTACATAGACGAAATCCCCTGCCTTCGCGTGGACGGGTTGATCTTCCCGCCCCTCAATCACCCAATCAATCTCGCCTTCGAGTATAACCCACCATTCGTCGTAGTTGTGGCAATGATTATCATTGATTTGGCCCGAATTTTGATAAATCACCACCCCCGCCACATGGTCGGCGAGGACAACTGCATGGGACCAAGGGGGTGGGCCCATTTCTTTCTTAATCTCTTCAAGACTGATACTATTAAGCGTTGCATCAAGAATCGGATTATTCAGTGACATAAAAATTCTCCTTAATTTGAGCTCGGCAGACCGCTATATTTATGCACCTTGCATTTTAGCAAGCATACGCTTCAGTGTAACACTAAGTTCAGTCTAAATCAAGCAAAAGTTTGGCTTGACTGCAGCAGCAAGTCCACACTTTTATCGTTGACAGTGTATCGATAATATGTATAATGGAAAAATCATCCGCGATGGAAAAAGCAAATCTTTAATCAAAAGGAAGAGACTAACAGATGAAAATTGTTGATGTACAGACCTTTTTGGTCGAGAACATTCCCCCGTATCAAGGGGGACGCCGCTGGCTGTTCGTAAAACTGATTACCGATGAAGGCATTGAGGGGATTGGCGAATGGTCAACAGGTCAGACTGGCAGAGAAAAATCGTCGATTGAGATAATCAAGGATTTGGCGACACAGTTTGTCATTGGTGCCGACCCATTCAAAATCGAATTGTTGTGGCAGAAAATCTATGCTAACGACCACGACTACAGACACCCGGGGTTGGCTCTAACACCAGCGTTAAGCGCGATTGAGATGGCGTGTTGGGACATCGTCGGTAAAGCTCTGAATCAACCGGTCTATAATCTGCTCGGTGGCCAATACCATGAAAAATTGAGAGCTTATGCCTACATGCCGCACGGGGGGATATGGGAGAACCCCGAGAAGGCGGGCGAAATTGCCGCTGACTTGATGGAGACGGGCAACACCGCAATGAAGTTTGATCCGTTCCCAATCTTTCCCGCGCCACGGGATATTCCGTTGAAAGATATCGCGCGGGTGGGAGAAATCTTCAAGTGCATCCGAGATGCGGTCGGTTATGAGGTGGAAGTTGGACTCGGCACCCATGGACAGTTGACAACTTCTAGTGCGATTCGGATTGCACAGATGCTAGAGCCATACTATCCCTTCTGGTTTGAGGAACCGGTGTCGCTGGAAAACGTTGATGAAATGGCGCGAGTGGCATCCCATACCAGTATTCCAATTGCAACCGGTGAACGCTTGTTGACCAAGTACGAATTCGTCGAGGTCTTTCAGAAACAAGCAGCACAAATCATACAGCTGGATGTGGGTCACTGTGGGGGTATTTTGGAGTCTAAGAAGATCGCCAGCATGGCGGAGGCGCATTATGCAAGCATTGCACCCCACATGTATTGCGGTCCCGTCGCAGCAGCAGCCGCCGTTCAGGTAGCGACATGCAGTCCAAACTTCTTGATACTGGAGTTTAATCGGACGACTCTTCACGCCGACATCTTACAGGAACCCATGGTGTTTGATGCCGGTTACATTGCCCCACCAATGGGACCGGGGCTAGGGGCAGACCTGAATGAAGATGTCCTCGCTCGGCATATAGTTCAATCGTAATATACCTGTCCGCGGAAGAAGGTAAAGGAGTTTTTATGACAACCTTAGAAGCACTTTCGGAATCCGAGAAAAATCGTGTGCGGATCACGGATGTGAAAGCCATGCAGCTGAAAGACCAAGTAGGTCAATCCCTCGTAAAGGTTGAAACGGATGCCGGCGTTTACGGCATCGGCGAGGCTGGAGCTTCTGGACCGATGGTGAGAGCGCATCTGCAACATCTACGAGCGACGCTCATCGGTCAGGATGTGTTTGAAATCGATAAGTTGTACACCCGCATGGTGAACCTACAACATCCTTACAGATCGAACATCCCGACGGTCAGCGGCGTGGATATCGCGCTCTGGGATCTGGTAGGTAAGCTCTTGAATCGGCCGATCTCAACGTTGCTCTCCGGAAGGTTTAGAGACGAGATCCCACTCTACATCAATACCCCCGGCCCTGACGATTGGTTTGATCTCATTTCGTGTCGAGACTGGTCACAACGGATGAAGGAAGCACCGCAAGACTGGAGTACCTTAAAATTTGGGTTTGAACGCTTGATGGGAAATGGATTACCCAAAGGCAGATACACCCCCGCCCAAATGTCTCAAACACTCCGGGCAACCGAGTTGGACCTCATTCGTCGGGGGTATGAGAACTGTCGGGAGGCGTTGGGGGACGAAACCGATTTCATCGTCCATTGCCACAACGAATGGGATCTGGCCACTGCGATTGGGCTAACGCGGGCAGTCGCATCCAGTAACCCGCTTTGGGTAGAGGATGCGCTGCCGGTGTGGTACTCAGGTTCTTGGAAAGCACTGAAGCAGGCTTCCCCGGTCAGGATTATCACCGGAGAGAAGCTAGAGCTACCCCGTGAGTTTCTACCGTTTCTGATGAACGAGGCATTAGATGCCCTCCATCCAGACCTTGTTTTCGCAGGCGGACTGACAGGTTGTCGGAAAATTGCCGACCTTGCAGAGATGTTCTACATCCCCATTGCAACGCATAACGTCGGAAGTCTAGTCCAGAACATGGCGACAGCGCATTTCGGCGCATCGGTCAGGAACTTCGTTATAACGGAGACGCGGATCAGTCAAAACGCGCTTATCGATGAAATGGCTGAAGAAAAAGTTCAGGTCGCTGACGGAAAATTGGTTGTGCCAAATGGGCCTGGGCTAGGAATTACATTGATTCCAGAGGTGTTGCGCGAGAACCTAATCGAGGGCGAGCCGTATTGGGATTAATGGTCATTTGAGAATTGCCAAAGTGCACGGTCCAAGGTTCGCATATCCACGTTGTTTCTCTCTGCTATACCTCTACAAAATAACACATAGGCTTCCCAACGTTCAAGGGCGTTACTATAGTGGCTTCTTGCAAACTGGACAGCATCCAGCGCAGGCTCATTCCAAAAAGGATAAGGGTCTTTATGAAACCAATGTAAGATTGCAGAACCTGTTGCCCACCCAATACCTGATAGACAACGTAAATGACCAATGCTATCGCGTTCAGTTGTAGACATCAAAGCAGAGCGTGTCTTTTCCTCAACAGAGTCATTACTGTTTTTTTCAATACGGTGCATATTTCGTCCAGTTCGCATCCACTTTGATAGGTCTATCAAATCAGATTTGTTTAGATACCCTCTTCCTTTCACTTCAGTTACAAGATTTTCTATGGGAGTATCATAGCCGGGATTGATGGCATTGTATCGAGCTGCGTAATAAGAGATTTGCGATTCATCAAAGAGTAAGTTCAAGTATATTCCTCCTATTTGCAAGAACACGGTTTTAGAGGGAGATTATCACACTTTTTTTCAAAGAATTTTCAAGTCCAAAACCACTTATTGCGATAGAAATTAACCGCAGAGAGCACGGAGAAAAACCTCATCTATGCTTCTCTATGTTCCCTGCGTTAAATTCAGAAAAAATGCTAAAGGATTTTAGGTAATGAGGGGAGAACTAGGACATCTACCGGTCCCACCTCCGTAATGATCATCTCACAGATAGCTTAACCGACCGCCGAAGCAACAATGAGTCCCAATGCAATGAGCATACCGGCAACGGCAATCCCCGCCGCCGTATTGTTATCTTCAGCAATCTGATGATCCAAGTCAAAGGGGGTGACCAAGTCGAAAATCTTATAGCCGACCATCAAAACAACCATCCCGACGATACTGAAAATAACACTTTCGATGATCAGCAGCGCGAGATGTCTGAGATCAATGAACGGCTCGCTTGCTGCTGCGCTTTCGCTCGTTTCCTGTGCATTGGCTGGTGTTGACCACATTAATGCGGCAACAATGCAGCCGAGCGCTATACAAAAACTGAGTAGAACAATTTTCTTTGCCATTTGCTTTCTCCTTTTGATCTTTGTTTGGGGTACGGAGTCTCAAAACGTCATAACAGATTGACACTCTATCATAGTGTTAAGCCCAAAATCAACAGAAAAACCGAGAAAGTATGGGGAAAATGGGGAATTATCCCTTCACAATTTCCGCACGAACAAAGTGATAACCGATCGCACCGGCGGGATCCGCATCAAAGCCGGTCTCCTTTTGCATCAGCCCATCATTGGCGATGGCCCTAGCAGAAATCTCTACCTCCCCCGGATTGTCAGGCACCTGCCACCTATATTTCCAGAGATACCACGCCAACGGTGAATCGCTCCCCCAAATCTCCGTTGCCTCCCAAGTATTGACATCATCAACGCTGGTGGTGATACCGTCATCAATGCTCACTTCAACCCGCGCAATCCCTTCATGGTTTCCGCTATCAAAGGCGGCACCGCTAATCGTATATGTCGCACCGGCTTGGATCGTCTCGTCATTGCTGGGTGTGCCGATGACCGCCGCCAGTTTGACACGCGCAACAGGGTCCCAACCTTCTTTTTCCCAATATCCCTCATGCGATTCCGCCAACGTGATTTTCACGATCCATTTTGGATTCTTCGTGCCGTAGTGACCGGGGTTGAGCAGACGGACCGGGAAGCCGTGCTCGCGTGGGAGAGGTTCGCCGTTCATTTTATACACCAAGAGCACTTCCTCGCGAAGGGCACGATCTATCGGGACCGCCGTATGATAACCGTCAGCACAGTTGAATACAACCACCTTTGCTTCCGCCTTGATTCCTGTCTTGTCAAGAATATTTCGTAGCGGGACACCGGTCCACATCGCATTGCTCATCTGCTCTGCACCGATTGGATCGCCGATGCACTTGAGCGTCCGCATCGTCGTCACGGACTCCATGCCCGTTATATCCTTGTAATTCAACACGATTGGTCTTTCAACCAAACCCCTTATCGCCAGCGGCCAGTGTTCAGCCTTGAGAACCGGCACCTCTCCAATTTGAAGGACATAGAACTCGCCATTTGGTGTAATCATCGACGCAGGCTTCAGCATCTCTTTAGGAATGTCGTTCTCAGCATAAAAAGAGCGGAGCGGCAGCATTGTGCCACCTACACTCACTGCGGCAATCTGAATGAATTTTCTGCGATTCATGGCTCTCTCCATCATCAATCTGTTTCATAAGGTGAGCTATTTATTCACCCATTACTTAGGGCGAGGTCAAGCGTTCAAGTGCCGATGTCACCTCAACATCATCGGGCAAAAGCTCGGTGAGCTCACGAAGATACTCGTGCGCCACATCCACATTCCCAATCTTTTCATGTGCAAGGGCAAGGTTATACTTTGCATCAAGCAAGTTCGCATCCGCTTCCAAGGCACTTTCAAAAGCCTTAATAGCCAGATCAAGTTTGTTCATCGTCATGTATAACGTGCCCAGATTGCAGTGTGGAATTGCAGGTTTCTCGGAATGTGTTATCGCAAGCTCAAGTTCACTTTGGGCGTGCTCGTCCTCTTCAAAAATCAGGTAGATAAAACCGAGATTGTTGTGTAAGATGCCGTCGTTTGGTGACGACCTGACCCCCCGTTGCAGCGTTGAATGCGCCAGATTTAATTCGTTGCGTTTGAAATGGATAATCGCCCTCTGATTCAGCAGCTCTGGGTTGTTGGACTGCTGTGCGAGTTCAGATTGGATCTGTTGCAGCTCGGTTTCATAGCCGGTCTTGGGCAGAACGGTGTGCACCAATGTTGGGATGAGAAATTCCTCGCCCTGTTTCAATTTGTATTGGCGGGAGCGTATGTTGTTATACCGCGCCAATTCCTGCCAATTTCGATATTTTTTGGGAAAAATCTGGTTGCCATACTCCCGAGTGAGCTGATAGACTCCATCGCCAGGGGAGATCTTATGCCGAATATCAGTGTACCGCCTCACCGGATATCGCCCAACAAGCAGCCGCGGATCCGGATCAGGAATCGGGGGTGCCAGCACGGTTTCGATCGCCGATGTCACCGGTGTTGAAACTTCTGGAGTTGGAGTAATTTCAACTGCTGATGTTTCCGGTGCTGAGACTTCTGGAGCTGGTGCAGTTTCGTCCGTCAATATCGTAGGTGCTGAAACCTCTGGCGGAGCACTCGCCTTTTGAGACTGTTTCACCTGGGCAGACAATAAATCGAAAGAACCCGTTAATGTTTGTGACACTGAGCTCCAAGGGACGGCATAGATTAGGAGTGCGATCAGGCTGATGCCCACAATCATCCCTATTATCAGGGGCACTCGGTTTGTTGATCGGGGTTGTGGAACAGGATGTATCGGCAATGGGGGGAAGGGCAACACGCCAATCTCATTTCGCTTGTGGTTGCTCACTTTGTCCTTTTTCACAGGGATCCCTCCAAGTCAAAGCGTTGTCCATCTGTAACATCTGCTAGATTATAGCAACCGCTAGCATGGCTGTCAAGCACTTTCACGTCATTTTTCTGTTGACAATCTAGAGGTGGATGGTGTATCTTAACTGATTTGCAAACCTGTTTTCATGCAAATGGGAGTTAGGAATGCACCTATGAGTTCATTTAGGCTTTACGCATTAGGTCTCACGCAAAGGAAAAGTCATGTTTGAAAGTTTGACTGGCAAATTGCAAGGCGTTCTCAAAACGCTACGCGGTCAGGGCAAATTGACCGAGAAAAACATATCTGATGCACTACGAGAGGTTCGTCTCGCATTACTTGAGGCGGATGTGGATTACAAAACCGTCCGCGAATTTATCAACGGTGTCAGGGCGAGATCTATCGGTCAGGAGATGCTTGGCAGCTTTACCTCAGATCTTCAGATTGCGAAGATTATTGGCGATGAACTTACAAAACTGATGGGGGAGGAAGCCGCACCAATCACCATAGCACCAAGTGGGCCAACGATCATTATGATGGTCGGTCTACAGGGCGGTGGGAAAACGACAGCTTCAGCCAAACTAGCACTCAGATTCAAATCAGAGGGCCGAAATCCCCTTTTGGTCGCAGCAGATATTTATCGCCCGGCAGCGATTAAACAGCTCCAACTACTTGGAGAACAGATCGATGTCCCCGTGTTTTCGATGGGAACCGAGTTTCCGCCTGCGACCATTATTCAAGCCGCCGTCAAGCAGGCACTGAATCGTGGGAATAATTTCGTTATCATTGACACCGCAGGTCGGCTACATATCAACGAAGAGCTGATGGATGAACTGCGGGAGATTCAGTCTGCTGTCAATCCAACCGAAATTTTGCTTGTCGTTGATGCGATGACGGGCCAAGATGCGGTCAATGTTGCCCAACATTTTAACGACAACTTGGACATTGATGGTGTCATCCTGACCAAGCTGGATGGCGATGCGCGCGGCGGCGCAGCACTGTCCATTCGTGCCGTAACGCAGAAACCGATTAAATTTGTTGGCGTTGGCGAACAGATCGAGGCAACGACATTGGAGGAGTTTCATCCAGACCGGATGGCTTCTCGGATACTCGGGGAAGGGGACTTTACGACCTTACTCGAAAGGGCTGAATCTGTTTTTAGCCAAGATCAAGCCGAAGAATTAGAGCGTAAGCTGCTTGATCAGGAGGGTTTGGATTTCAATGATCTGCTGATGCAGCTTGAACAGATTAAGAATATGGGCCCCTTGGACCAACTCATTGAGATGATTCCCGGTGCCAATAAACTCCCGATCAACAACATGCAGGTTGACGAATCACAGTTGAAGTACACCAAAGCGATGATTCAGTCGATGACACCGATGGAACGTCGGAATTCGCGGATCCTTGATAGCAGCCGTCGGCTGCGCATTGCCAAGGGCAGTGGCACAACGGTTCGCCAAGTCAATCAATTGGTCGATCAACTCAAACTTATGAACCGCATGATGAAGCAACACTCAACGATGGACGTGCCTCAACTTGGAGGTGGTGGATCCGTTGCAATTAAAAGGAAACCAAAGAAACGTAAGAAAAGGAAAAGACGTAAATCACGCTAAGTTTGGAGCACGGTTTATCTTATCTATTATCACTATCATTTGCTACAATCACATTTGAGGTTTTATGCTTCATGTGCGATGCGGTGAGGCACATTTTTCAACCAGGTGGATATAGTGATAGAAAAAGTTTTCACGAAATAGGAGGTAGCATTTGGCAGTACGAATTAGACTTCAGCGGCATGGAAAGAAAAGACGTCCTTTTTATCGGTTGGTCGCCGTTGACTCTCGAAGCCAAAGAGATGGACGTTTTATTGAACGGATCGGGCATTATGATCCGATGACCGATCCGGCACATATCGTAATTGACGCGGAAAAGGCATTAAAATGGTTGAGAACTGGTGCACAACCTTCTGACACAGCCAAGAATCTCATGTCAAAAGCTGGTATTTGGGAGCAATTCATAAGCGAAAAACGGGGGCAGCCCATCCCAACTCCAGAGACGGAGCCAACACCTGCTTCAGAAGAAGATGCCGACGCAGCAGCAGAAGCACCCGCCTCCACTGAGGAATCAACAGAAGCGGCAACATAGAGCAAAACCGCGTGTTTAGGGGAATCTCATGCTCAAAGATTTGATTGAATATCTCGCAAAATCTCTCGTTGATTACCCAGATCAGGTCAGTGTCAACGAAGTTGAAGGGAACACTGTAACCATTCTCGAACTGAGCGTTGTCCCTGAAGATTTAGGAAAAGTCATTGGGAAGCAGGGGCGCACAGCCAAGGCAATGCGATCTCTGCTGCTTGCTGCGGGAGTCAAAGCACGTAAAAAGGCAATACTTGAGATTGTCGAACACCGTCAGGCGGTAGAGTAACTATTCGCAATCCTACCGACTCACCATGATAAATGAGTGGAAGTGATATGGCTGTTATTGTCAAAAGACCTGTTATTTTGAAAAATATAGTGACCCCCACTTTCAAGGAACAACTCACGAAGGAGTTAGAGCACACAATTCGCCAGATTGAAACATGGCTGCAGCAAGAGGAATTCCAAAGTCGGCGTTTGATTGCGGAGACTCAAAAGCGGGATCCACATCGTGTCAATCAGTTGCGTGAGGAGATCTACCAAGAACGCGAAAAACAGGAACAGGTAAAAAGCAATCTTAGCCAGAAGTTAGCGCAGGTCAAGCAGCTGGAGACCGATACCCTTTTTACCAGTGGGACGTATGACGCGCCCGTCAAAATTGAGGTTGGGGATGATATCCGTGCCAAACTGTCTCAGGCAGAAATTATCGTCAAGGATGGAATTGTCGTCAAGGTCATTGAATGAGAATTGACATCATCACCATTTTTCCAGAGGCCCTCCTGCCGGTGCTGCAAGCTGGGATCTTGAAGCGTGCACAGGCTAGAGACATATTAACAGTCAACGTTCACAACCTGCGCGATTTTACGACAGACCGCCATCAAACGGTCGATGACTATCCGTTCGGGGGCGGCGCGGGCATGATTCTGAAACCGGAGCCGCTTTTCGCCGCAATCAGCGCACTGCAGCCAAAGCCAACTGCGCGGGTCATTTACCTAACCCCACAAGGAACGCCCTTTCGTCAATCGTTGGCTGAAGCCTTCTCCCTTGAATCGCACCTTATCTTAATCTGCGGACGCTACAAAGGTATTGATGAACGGGTCCGAACTAAGTTGGTCACAGATGAGATTTCCATCGGTGATTATGTCCTCAGTGGTGGAGAAATTCCGGCACTGGTACTCGTTGATGCAATCGGTCGAGTTTTGCCGCGTGCGTTGGGGAACTACGAATCGGCGCAGGAGGACTCATTTAGCCAAGGGTTACTAGATTGCCCACATTACACACGCCCTGCCGAGTTTGAAGGAATGAAAGTCCCTGACATCCTGTTGAGCGGGCACCATGAAAACATTACGCTTTGGCAACATGAACAGTCTCTCAAGCGGACCGCTGAACGCCGTCCAGACTTGCTCAAACACATTGAGCTCTCGGCTGAGGACGTTGCCTACCTGAATGCTCTGAAAAATTCAGATGTAACAGGTCATGCGTAAAGCGTAAAAAGAGTCTTTTGTCTCGGTTGTTCCCACGGTCTACCCCATGCCAGCAGTAAAGGTAGGGTATTCCTCATCTCTTGCTGATACCATGGACAATGTCGAGGCTATGAATACCCAGATGAAAGGAGGATTAAATCATGAATCTTATCGAATCTGTTGAGAGTGAATATACCAAAACCGATATTCCTAATTTTGGGCCTGGCGATCTTGTGCGGGTCAACACCCGTATCCGAGAGGGATCAAAAGAACGTATCCAAGCTTATGAAGGAACGGTCATTCGGCGATCGAATGGCGGGTTGCGTGAAACGTTTACCGTCCGTCGTGTTGCCTATGGAGAAGGAAGTGAAAGGACCTTTCCAGCGCACTCGCCAAATATTGAAAGCGTTCAAATTATTCGATATGGTGCTATCCGTCGAGCAAAGCTATACTACCTACGAGACCGAACCGGAAGAGCCACGCGAATCCGTGAGCAGAGGTAAACCACCAATAAGAGATAGACAGGACTATCCAGCAGAGATACAACAGTTTGAACAGACCCTACGACAGCAGGGCTATCAGCGTATCGCAGGGATTGACGAAGCCGGGCGCGGGGCATTAGCCGGGCCTGTTGTCGCAGCAGCTGTTATTCTCCCTATCAACTGTCAGATTTCAGGCGTGACAGATTCAAAGCAGCTGACACCCAAACGGCGGGATGAATTGTTTGACGTGATCCGCCATACAGCTGTAGCGGTGGGTGTCGGTTCCGTTGACAGCAAGGAGATTGATCAGATCAATATTCTCCAAGCCACAATGGGTGCGATGGCTCAGGCTATTGCACAAATCACACCTTCCCCGGATTACGTGCTTGTAGATGGCATACATCTACCTGAAATCGCTTTGCCCCGAGTACATCGGGATCCAGAGCAACCTGCCAAAGCAATCCCAAAGGGAGATACCCTCGTCCAGTCTATTGCCGCTGCTTCGATTATCGCAAAAGTCACTCGAGATCGCCTGATGATTGAACTTGATGAAATCTATCCATGCTACGGTTTCCAACGCCACAAAGGATACGGCACACTTCTACATCGTCAGGCAATTGCCCAACTCGGGCCTTGCCCTATCCATCGACATAGTTTTAAACTTCAGTGAAATGAGCCATTCCAGAATTAAGGTGGGGAAGATCGGCGAAGCCCTTGCCCTCGAGCATTTCAAAGCGCGAGGATATGAAATTCGCGCACAGAACTATCGCACGCGCTCCGGTGAGATTGATCTCATCGTTCAACACGGAAAACGGGTTGTGTTCGTTGAAGTCAAGACGCGGCGAAGCCGCAAGTTTGGTATACCGCAGGAGGCTGTTACTCCTGCCAAACAGAAGCAAATCTCCAAGATTGCCCTGAATTATCTGCAAACACACAATCTCCTAGATGTCCCCTGCCAATTCGACGTTGTTGCAATTGTTCTGTCGTGGAAATTTGAACCCATCAAACTCCACCACATTGAAAATGCGTTTGAGTTCTGCGCTGACGAGTGATGAATGCCCACGCGGTTGCACAGCGCATTTAACTCCATTTAACTCACAGGGGGCAATTTGGGAAAGTTATTTCGCGCCTAAGCTGGATAGCACATTTCGGAGATAAGCGGCATCCTCCTTTGCCCACTGCTCTAAATTCGGCGGCGTAGTCTCCGCATACCCCACCTGACGAATAATTGATTCATCGAAGCGATACTCCGTATGCACCGTTAAGGGCCCATCGAAACCGCTTTCGCATAGAAGCCCCAAATAACGCTGCCAATCGACACATCCGTCTCCTACTTTCACAAAACAGGGAACATAAGGAGGGGCATGATCAGGCTGCGAGAGATAGAGGGCATCTTTGATTCCGATAATAGACAGATAATCCCCAATCATCGCTAGCCCCATCGCCCAATCCTCACCATCAAGTGCCAGATGCCCGGGATCGGGATAGGCACCGATGTGCTTCGGATCGAAACCTCTAATGAGGTGCATCAACCCCGCGCAGTTTGATCCGATACAGGGACCGCTGTGAATCTGATAGCAGGTTTGCACTCCATATTTTTCGCTGAACGCACCAAATCCCTCAAGGTTTCTACGTGCAGCATCAACCACCTGCCAATAATCGTCTCCCTCATTAAACCGCCAGAACCCGATTTTGAGGCGCGGTATGCCTGCTTCCGCACATGCTGCATATAACCGCTCTACCTCCGGTGCATTTGGATCCGTTATATCCGTCGCCGCTGTCACCAACGGACAAACGAGGTTCTGCCCCTGCCAAACCTTCATCGCCCTAGGGAGCATTTCAATTACGTTATCGACGTGGATAGGGTGGCCCGGACGGACGCAAATATCCACGCCATCGTATCCGAGCTCAATAGTTTTCTCGCCAAGTTGTTCGACAGATAGCTCAGTAAAGAACTTAGAATTGAGTACGATTTCCATTTAGTGATCCTCCCGATGAAACTGTTCATGACATCCAATGATTGATCTGCCTATTTGCTGCAAGCGAGGGGTTGACCCCTTGCCGCCAGAAGAGGTCAGAAACGATTCCAGCTCAACATCACACGATAGTGGATTGCTCCTATCTGGATAGATTGGGATGCAAAACGACCTAACCGTCGCAATGCCGCGAATGCGTTGGGGACAATCGGTGGAGGAATGGAGGCATTGATTATCGCTTTGAAAGATAACCATCCGTTGGTTCGCAGCAGTGCGGTGAATGCACCGGCTAGGACGTGCAAAGGGACTGATGGGGGCATTGATGCCGCTAGCCGGGGGTTGTCAGAGATAATCTATAACGACGAATATGCTATTATCCGCGAGTACGCAGTCGCCGCGTTAGAAGAGATACCCCCCCACGCTAGCAATTAAGGATGCTCTAAAAGACCGCCAGCATCCAATACACGCCAAAAGGTGTAGTCTGCGTGATGCACGATTGTGTTCTCCAAGCTACGGACCACTAACTCACCCTCACCTGAATGTGCACCCGCTGTGTGTGCAACCGCCTCCGGAAGCCCGACGGTCAGGCAGACGTGCACACCGTAGCCCGGATGCCGAATTGATGGGAATCCAGCAGCACTCGGCGATTCTCGCCAGCGGGCTTGGTTTTCCGGATCGAATTCCCACGGCTTGCCTACATCATGGCACAACGCGCAGGCGATTAGGAGATCACGATCCACCCCAAGTTCGGGGAACATCGCCATCAGTTCGTCCCCAATTCGCATGGCAAGTAGTGTAACCCCACGGATATGGTGGGTCTGTGTTCCCCGCTTGAGCGGCGGTGTATCTGGATTGCCCGACGCACGAATTTCGTCAATGGATTTGAATAAACTTTTCCCAAGGGAGTAAGCCCACGCATCGATAACCTGAGCCCGTAACGTTTCGTCGCCGATCTCATTCACTTCGGGCAACGAGCGAATGACCGATTGGCGTAACTCTTCAGAAATTGGGTGGCGATTGGGTGAGTCCATTGAAATTTCCTTTCAAATGTAATACGATTTTGGTTTTCAAAACATGGAAAAGTCGATTTCCTTCGCCGTGATGAATTCCAACAAGGTTGGAACGCCCTCCTCTGTTTTCTGAATCCCACGTTTGATAGCAGGGATAATCTCGTCCGGGGTTTCCACCCGCTCGCCGTAGCCGCCGAATGCCTTCGCCATGTCCGCGTAGTTTCCAGATATGTCTGTGCTACGATATTTCTCAGTGGAGAGCTGCATAATCGGCAATTCGATCGCCATGGAGAAGTTATTAAACAGAACTGATAGGATGGGAATATCCGCTCTGACAGCGGTCTCAAAATCCATGCCTGTGAACCCGATAGCAGCATCCCCCCAGATGTTGATACACAGCTTGTTTGGCTCTGCCAGCTTTGCGCCCATCATCAGCCCAAGTCCATACCCCAACTGTGTGGTCTTGCCCCAACCGATATAAGACAGCGGCGTGACCGATTCCCAGAACGGTGAAAGCTGATCGCGCGGACTCCCGGCATCGTGGGTGATGATGGTATTTGCCACATCCACCGTGTTCATCAAATCCCGAATCACCCGGTAAGGGGAGAGAGGAACTTCGTCGGAAGTCAGTTTAGGATTCCACTGTGCTAGCCATTCTTGCTTGACCGTTTGGATTTCCTGCGTCACGCTCTCAAGGCGACCTCGTGGGGTGCCGTCTAGACGCCCACGAATTTCATCAACCAATGCCTCAAGGGTCAGGCGAGCGTCCCCAACCAAGGCATGTTCCACCGCTACATCCTTGTTAAGATCCGCCGCATCCAACGTGGCATGAATAATTGTCTTGCCTTTTGGTATAGTCGGTGCATAGTTGGTGATGCTGAAGCTGCACCCAATCCCGGAAATTACATCGGCGTTTTGCAGAAAGTGATGCACAGGTTTCGGCAGAGATCGACCGCCGGAGCCGAGAGACAGCGGATGGTTTTCAGGAAAAGCACTCTTGCCGCCAAGACTGGTGGTCACGGGTGCCTCCAGAAGTTCCGCGAGCTCTCTTAAGGTGTCCCATCCTTTGGCATAGTGGACTCCCTGACCGGCATAAAGTACGGGCCTTTCAGCCTCTAGCAGAACGCTGGCAATCTTTGGAATCGCGTTGGGGTCTGGCGCAGGGCGCGAGACCGGAGCGGGCTGGTAATTCAAGGGTTCGGAAATCTCCTCCCCAAACACATCCGCGGGAAACTCCACCAGTGCCGGACGGGGTCTGCCGTTTTTCACTTGGGTGAAGGCGCGTCTCAGCGCATCCGGTGCAGCTTGAGGTAGGAGGACCTGCTCGCAGGACTTGGTAACATTCTGGAAGTTGAGGAAGGAATTGAAGTTAGGGGGAACATTGGTCAAGGAACGCGAATAGCCCATCGGCAGCACCACGATTGGCACCGAGTCGCCATAGGCTTGTGCGACCCCACCGAAAGCATTTTCTGAACCGGGCCCGCTCTGCATACAAAACACCCCGATCCGTTCGCCGGAAGACACACGACTAAACGCATCCGCCATGTGGAGGCCAATGCGTTCTTGGCGGACGATAATTGGACGGATTCCCACAGCGGCCGCAGCATCAATGATTGGATTGACCGGATAGGCAAACAGGTACTCCACACCCTCTGCTTTCAAAATTTGGGCAACAGCATCAGCAACTTTCATAGAATCTCCTTATTTGATTTCAAAATGAGTTGATCTCAGAAAATCATACGATTCTGATTTTGAATACTATTGGGGGCCTCTGATTTTTCCACCCGCGTCGGGCAAGGGAGACTGCGGATGCAGTGCTCGCGCCTTCGCCCGGAAGTCGAGCCCTTTTTGACCCAGCACCTGCAATTCCTCCGGACTGCCATCAAACCATTCCTTCAGTCGTCGGCGGGCGATGTGGACATGCAACACCTCGTCCGCCCAGTCGAAATCCTGGAGGGTTGTCATCAGGCGATGGCAAGCGGCATCACGGCAAAACTCAAACTCCTCGCGCTTGCCGGGAGGGTATTTCATGAGACCGGCCTCAACGCCAAAAAGCATGGCGTATAACTCCAAAGGGCTCATCTTAAAGAGATAGGCAGCCTCCCAATCGCGGATCGGCATCACGGAACGCTCATCGAAGATAGCTTCGGCGGCGGCTTCGCCAAAGACGGAATGGCGCATTTCGTCCCAGAGATGGCGGGAAATATCGGCGTAGAACTCCCACGGCTGGTCTTTCATTTCATACAGCACAAAGCCCAACGCTTCCGCAATTGTGGTTTCTCCCAGACGGGTCGCAATCATCTGCATCACTCGCTCTTCCACCCGTTCATTGTCAACATGGATAATATCCCACACACGCGGGAAAGTATCATCGCGGGTGAGCTGCTTTGGAATCAGGTATGGGGTTGCCGCTCGAATGGGTTGGAGCGCATTGAGGTTTACCTCACCTATGCCATCAATGCCTCCAGCAGCCGCAAGTAGGTTGCGGAGCGTCCCGATCCAAGCCTCCGATTCTACCTCTTTTTCCGGTGTGTCAACGACAGCGTGGTAGGCAGTTTCTAGTAAGTGCAGCCCATCCTCTACTTCAGCGATGACGGTTTTTAGGATGCGCACGGTGGGATAGTCCGCCAAACCGTTAGTTTTGTTGACATACCTTTGATATGCTTCCAGAAGCGCAGGTTTGAATACCTTTGTCAATCCCGCTAACAGTTCGACAGTATTCGCCGCATACATTGCTTCATCGAAAACGACCTGCAAGGCGGCATCAGGGGCTTGATACGCTTTCGTCTTGGAAACGCGCAGTTCAGGCAATCGGGCTTTGAACTGAGACGCATGTTGTGAGTCTTCATATTGAAGTCTTGCCAGCAACACCTTAACATCTCGCTCTGGCGTGCTGATGATGTGGGCGGCTTGCAGAAACATTAATCGTTCTGCCGCGTAGGCGAAACGATGAAGTCGGGCGGCGCATTGATCAACGCTGAATCCCTCCTGTTTTGCATTTTGCAAGCCGGCGTATCGATAAGATCGCTTCATCCTGTATTCTCCTCACTATGCTTAAATGCTCCTATGCTCACTTTGACGCTCCAAAAACGCATCCACTTCCTGACGACTGGGCATGACGGGCAGCGTTCCCAAGCAGGTGACAGCCAGCGCGCCGGCAGCGTTGGCACGACGGATAGCGTCCACAAGCGGCAACCCCTCCGCCACGGCGACAGATAATGTGCCGGAGAAAGCATCTCCTGCTCCGGTTGTGTCCACCACATCTACTGAGAAACTTGGAATGTGAATCGTGTCGTCTGGTGTCACAAGCAGGGCACCACGCGCCCCCCGATGTAGCACCACGGCACTCGGTCCCATTCCAAGCAGTTCACGCGCAGCGCGCTCCGCTGTTGAGTCATCCGAAACGGGATAGCCCACCAAGGTTTCGGTCTCCTGTTCGTTAGGGGTCAGAATCGTGCAATCTCGCCAAGTTTCGGGTGTGTAGGGGCGAGCAGGGCCGGCATCCACAATCACTGGAACGCCATGATCTACCCCCAGCTGTATCGCAGCCGCTACAACTGGTTCGGGAACTTCAAAATTGACCAAAATAACATCTAGCGTCTCCCGATGCAACGTTAAAGCTCGTGTTATATCATCGGAACTCAAGTAATCGTTGGCTCCCAAAATACCCAAGATGGTGTTTTCACCGTCAGCGTCGATCATTGCGATGCCCACACCCGTTGAGGCTTCCGGGTGGATCGCGACCGCATCCACATCAACGCCTTCTGTTTGCAAGGCAGCCATCTCCATACGTCCAAAGTCGTCGTCCCCGATGCAGCCGACCAGCACCGCTGCCGCTCCTGCCCTTTGCACAACGACTGCGGCGTTAGCCCCCTTACCCCCGGGCCCAATCTTAAAATTGTCTGCCAGCAGCGTTTCTCCCACAGTGGGGATGCGGGGTGTTTGCACCGCCAGATCTATGACAACGCTACCGATAACAGCAATCTGTTTCATGCACTTATCTCCGATATGTCAGGTCACCTTGAGAATCTGCATAACCACTTCATTGGGGCCAATTTCTGTCATACACAGATGCGGCAGATCTTTCCGCATACACTTTCGCTTATAGCAGGGACGACATGCCACCGGCTTTTCTATGGCCTCATGGTTCTCCCCATAGGGACCGTGACGCATTGGGCTTGTTGGGCCAAATAGGGCAATCATCGGTGTCCCTACAGCTGCTGCGATGTGCATCGGACCGCTGTCGCAGGTCAGGTAAAGGTCGCAACTTTCGATCAGGGCACCGAGCTCCATCAGCGTTGTCTTTCCAATCAGGTTAATCGCGTCCACCTTTGCAATCTGCGCTAACGCTTCGCCAAGTGGAATTTCGGGGGTTGAACCTGTCAGCAGTATGCGCGCACCGAAACGCTGCTGCACCTGTGTTATCACTTCCGCAAAATTCTCTAGGGACCAACGCTTTGTACGCCATGTCGTGCCGAGATTTACCCCGATCAGGTGCTCCTTGGGGGAGAGACCGTGTGCTGCAAGTATCTGACGCGCCGCATGACGGTCTGTGTCTGTGTGCCAAAACTCCAACTCTGTGCTTGACTCATGGATATCGATTAACTCCAGTACACGTAGATAACGATGCACTTCATGGAGACCCCTCCGATCCGCACAAGTCCGCGTCAGCAGGATGCCCCGCCCGCTTACATTCGATCCAATCCGTTCAGGGATGCCTGCCAAAAATGGGATCAATGCGTTACGGAAGGAGGTTGGGTGAAGAACAACCGCAAGATCGAAACCTGACCGGCGAATCTCGCTCACCGACTTCCAGAAAGATGGCAAACGGTTGAGGGATCTCCCCTTGCTGTCAACGATTACTTCATCGATATATGGGTGGGGTGCCATCAGGTCCGCAACGAGTGGACGGGCCAACAGGGCCAAGTGGGATTGGGGATACGCGATTTTCAGTGCCCTTAACGCTGGCGTGAGCAGCACCATGTCGCCAACCCAGCCGCCGGTTTGGGTGACAAGAATTCGGTTTCTCAACGAATTTTCCTTTGCCACGTTGGTGGTTCGATTATGAACGCGTTTGGGCTAAATGATACCTTCTCAGGCTTCAAATAGCCTAGTTCAATCGGTAAGGCATGTCAAGCGAAAAATCAGAATCTATCAACCGGGGTTATGCGTCTAGCTGTCCAAATCCCCTCTCCCCATAGAAATTGACAAAGAGAGTCGAGATCGGTGAACTCATCGGATCGGCACAGATCGACCGATTCGGGCAGATTCGTAGAGGGCATCAAAGATTTTCGCAACAATTAACACCTCTTCTGCGGGCACAGGTGACGGCAACCCTTCACGAATCGCTTTGTGGAAGGACTCAAACTCCCCCAAGCCGGTAAGGAGTTCCGGTTCATAGTCGATCATTTCGCCTTCTTTATCCATATAGATGCGTGTGGGACCGTATGTGGCACCGGCTCTGTCTCCCATGAAGAAGGTTTGTCCAATATTTTCAACATGAGATGCCCACGCGGTTTCCAGCGTCACGGTTAAGCCACCTTCAAAGCGGATGACACCCATCGCAAAATCTTCAACATCGAATTGGGCGGGATTCCATTTCCCCCACGGGTTAATCACATCGGCTTGATGTCCAAATTTCTGCGCGATCGATCCAAACGCCTCGATCGGTTTCGGATCCCCAATCATCCACAATAACACGTCAAGGATATGCACCCCGATGTCAATCAGGGGACCACCCCCCGCGATTGATTTCGTGACAAATGATGGCGAAGCAGGCACCCCCCGGCGCCGCATTGCCATTGCGCGAGCGTAGTAAATATCCCCGAAGAACCCATCTTCATATAGCTTGCGTAATGTTCGCGCTTCCGCTCCAAATCGTGATTGTAACCCAATCTGAAGCACTTTTCCCGACGCTTTCTGGGCATCAACCATCGCCTGACCATCGATTGCATTCCCGGCGATCGGTTTCTCACAGATCACATGCTTTCCCGCTTCAAGTGCCGCAATCGATGGCGCGGCGTGAAAATTATTGGGTGTACAGACACTGACAGCATCCAACTCAGGCATCGCGACGAGGTCGTTGTAGTCGCTGAAGACATGTTTGATGTCGTGTTGTTTCGCAAAATCCTCCGCACGCTGCCGATCAATATCGCAAACAGCAATTATTGAGAGGCCTTCGACATTTCGGTGTCCCGGCAGATGCTTGCCGCCGGCGATTCCACCCGCGCCGATGATACCCACTTTAGTTTCTTTCATCATAATTTGCCTCTTTGGTGGCTCATACCCTATTATTAATTACACATCTCTCTATCAAGTCGGAAGTTTTATTCATTTTGTAACCTCTAATAATGGAGGATAATTTCGTATGCGTAAATCTGCTGGCCACTCCGCCATATCACCGCCCTTTTTGTCTTTCGCCTTACACCCCTGTGCCCAAGCGGACCCCATCTGTTTCACAAACAGCGGAACACCATCAGCTTTACACCGATCGCGGATATCAATGATCCATTCCTTTTGGATAGGTCTTGCCCCATAACCAGATTCTCCCCCCACAATAACCCAATCTATGGATTCCAAGTCCAAATCTGATAAGGGACCGATTAAGGGCTCCAAAGATAGAAATTTGATAGCAGCCCCCGTTCCCCTCAAGCCATCGATACGGGAGGTATAATCCTGATTTTCAACACTGACTCCCATCCATACATTCTTGGGCCAATATATCTTGCTACTGAGTTCAGCCAAACGTTGTGAACGTTTTGTGAGCACCTGAAATTGATGCCAATGAGCCCGTTTCATGACATCAAAAACCTGAGAGATGAAAGACAGGGAAACATCTTCGTGAAAAAGGTCGCTCATAGAGTTGACGAAAATCAATTGAGATTTTTTCCATTTCAGAGGGATTTCAAGCAATTCAGGGAGCGTCCGCATCTTGCTTGCCCATTTCGGTCCGCTTTTAGTCCTCCTCACCAATCCCTCGTATGCCATACCCTTTCCAGAAAATCTGGCAGCAATTCGTTCAGCATAGCAGAAACGACAACCTTCAGAAACACGAGTGCAGCCCCGAACTGGATTCCATGTTGATTGTGTCCACTCTATCTTTGATTTCGTTGCCATTCCTATTCCCTCCTCGAGGGCCCATGCAAATACAATATCAATCCGCTCTGTGCATGACCACGCCCCTCGGATTCTCAAAGGTGTCAATCCAGAGACGACACCACTCCGCATAATCGTGCATCACACTGTCCGGATCGCGTTGGCTGCACACCACAAAGTCCGGATGCCCCGTGCGGCCCGTGTGTTGACCGATCGGGTGGTAGCGCAGATCCATTGACCAGCGGCACCTATCCGAACGGTTGGGCATTCCACGATGCGGCGTGAAACGGCTCATCAGTAGCAGATCGCCCCTGTAGCATTCCATTGGCACCGGATCAACCGCTGGCAGGTCTTCGGGAAAAATACTCGTTCCGCCTTGGGGTCTATGCCGCAGATACCCTCCTTTGACCACGCCGGGCAAAACCTCCAGACACCCCATCTCGGCGGTCGCATCACCCAATGGCAGCCAGCAGGTGATGATGTTCGAGCCTTCCGCCTCCGGCATGATAACCCCAGCGTCTTGGTGCAAGGGACCGATGTGTGAGGCAGGATTGCCGTCCTCATAGTATCGGATTGGGGGTGTGGGCCGCAGGTGTTGGATCGGATTGCAGATGATTTCCGGTCCAACGAGCGATTCGATGACATCGAGCAGGTTTTTATTGTGCAGAAATTCAAAGACCGCCTTACCGCGGTAGTCCATGATGTCAAGACCACTACCAATCTCCTTGGACTGCGCGAACAGGCATCCGTACCGGGTTTCAAACGGCTCATCTTCACATAGGTCTGCAATCTTTCCCTCTGCCTTCAGCTCGAGGGCCCGGCGATCGATGAACTCGGATATCTCATCGATTACCGGCTGCAAGTCCTCATCGGTGAGGGCATTCTTGGCGATAAGCACACCATAGGTATGAAATTCTGCAATCTGTTCAGGTGTCAACTTCATAGTATTCCTCCGAATCTAGATGACGGTGATTCTAAATACAACCCGCATTCCTTTCTAATCAACCTTAACCAACTTGCGAAAGCTGCGAACCTCTCTGGGGGGAGCAAGATTTTGACCGTAGGCGGCCCAGGAAACCTCGCCCAATCCGCCAATTCTTCGTAGATATAATCTTTAGTGCCAAGTCTTGTTGCCATGCTTCGCCTCCCTTACATGCGTGCGGTTTTAACACGGTGCAGGCCTCAGAAATCCTCCAAACCGAACCGATAACCGCGAATCTGTGCCATCGGAGCGTTGTCGTTAATGTAATTGACGGCTAAGAACTTCCCCTGCTCATACTCGACCCAAGCGGCATAACCGCTATCGGCACCGAGGTTATTGGCATCAAGATCTAGCGGGAGCAGCAAGCCTTGTTGGGTTGCTTTATCCGGATTGAGCGCGCTTTCCAGCGGTTCCAGAAACGCAAAGGTGTGCACCGATGAACCGCCTGCAGCGACAATCACTTCGTCGGCTGTAACCAATTCACTGGGGCCCGGCTGTCTACGGGCGATGAACGCCTCGTTAGCGCGGACTCTTGGGATGACAATGGTGCGTCGTGCCAACCGTTTCTGCCAAGTCTCCGCCGACATGTCAACGCGCCAGCAAGAACGTAAGCCAAAACGCCCGGTAATTAAGATAAACCCATCTTGCGTGAGACCTGCGACCGGCATCCCATGAGCGGCTGGGTTTAAGGTATCGTAGGGACCTTCCCACCGGTAACCGGCATCCTTGGAAATCATCTTTTGCAACGGACACCCTGAATCCTCTCGTAGGTAGACGACCAATTCTCCATCGGGACAAGGCACGATAGAAGCTTCATCAAGCGCGTAATCGGGACTATCAAAGATGGTCAGCGGTGCATCCCACGTCCACCCCTCATCGTGACTTGTTGTAATATTTTGGATAATCTGTCCAGTTTTCGGGCTGGTAACGTTGCTCGGAAGCATCCACCGGCCATCGTCCAGCTCCGTAACTATGTCCGGGCAGATGCCCTTGACCGGGGTTGGGATCGGATCTGACCAGCTTTCCCCATTGTCATCGCTGAACCAAAGCACAATGTGGCAGCTCGCCTCTCCTTCCCCCCACTCACCCGGTGGAAAAAGATAGGTATCACAGAGCAGCAAGATCCGTCCGTCCTTGAGTTGCTGGATTTTGGGACAATTCCACGTTGTCAGGACACCGGTCGATTTATCCTCATCGCGAATCACTCGTGCTTCCGACCATGTATGCCCCGCGTCGTCACTGACTCGGACGATTAAGCGGCAAAACTCGCTGGCGACATGACCGTTGCTTTCGCGATAGGTCAGGATGATTCTGCCGGTTCGGGAACGGCAGATATAGGGGAAGCATTCATAAATGTCATCGTTCCGTGCAATAGTAAACTTCTCGATTGCCATGGCTACTATCCTGTCCAACAAATGATGAGAGGCTTAGAAATTTACGAAGCGTCACGTGATTTAAGACGCAGTATCTCCAACAACTTCTCATCTCGATCTGCGATGAGCGCCCTTGCCTTTCCCAGCGGATAGTCGTAAAAGCCGGAACCACTTTTTGCACCCAATTTCCCCGCTGCGACTAAATCCTGAAGCACTTTCGGAGAATCGGTGGCATTGCTCAAGGATTTGGCAACGTAGCTTCCAACCGCGTTGACAATATCAAGCCCTCCGAGATCCGCAATCTCTAACGGGCCAAGCAATGCCCAACGCAATCCCAATCCATGCTTCACCACCGCATCGATGTCGGCCGGTGATGCGATCCCTTCCTCAACGAGATGTAACGCTTCGCGCACGACAGCAAACTGGAGACGACTGGCGACAAATCCGGGGACATCTTTCTGCACCAGAATCGGCTGCTTTTTCATCTGCTTCGCCAGATTAATTAGGACTTCACAGGTTGCGTCAGAGGTTGATTCGCCTTTGATAATCTCTAGTGCCGGAACGATTTGTGGTGGATTGAAATAGTGCATCCCCGCAAATCGCTCCGGATGCGAAACAGCTGTAGCAATCTGCGAAATGCTTAACGCCGAAGTATTTGTTGTAAAGAGCGTCTTTGCGTCGCAGATTTCATCCAGTTTCCGAAAGATGTCCTGTTTTACCTCCAGATTTTCAGCAATCGATTCCGAGATGAGGTCAACTTGTGCGAGCTCCGTCAAATCATGGGTGGTATAAATTTTTGCCCCTGCGGTATCTGTCTCTTTCTCGATAGGGGCAAGGTCTACAGCCCCTTTAGATTGGATACGCTCCAAGGCGCGCTGCATCCCCGCCTGACTCCTGTTGTACAGAATGACAGTGTAGCCAAACTCTGCGAAGATTTCCGCGACACCTACCCCCATTGTGCCCGCGCCAACAATACCGATCTTTTTAATGCGTTCAATATTCATGTTTTATCCCTCTGCTAGCACTGCTTCAATCGCCTGCAATTCCGACTCCGTCAGCTGCCAGCCCTGTCCCCCGACGTGCTCAGCGACCTGTTCGGGTGTTTTTGCACCGACAAGGACACAGGTAATTCTTGAAAGTCGCAACTGCCAACCAATTGCCAACTGAACCAATGTCAGATCTCGTCGTTGGGCAATGGTTTTCAGCTTTTCTGCTTTTGCCAGATTTCGTCGAAATTCCTCCCCTTGAAATCGGGGCATTCCTGAACGTTCATCGTCTGCCGGAAATTGGTAGCCTGGCGTGTATTTGCCAGTCAGTAACCCCTTGGCTAATGGACTGTGCGGGAGGATGCCGATGTCACCCGCTTCACAGTAAAAGAGGATGTCCTCCTCAATCTCACGGTCTAACAGATTGTAACGCGGCTGAAGTGAATGAAAAGACGCAGTTTGGGCGGCAAGTTTCATCTGCTCTACGTTGAAATTGGAGACACCGATGTAGCGCGTCTTGCCCTCTTGACGCAACCTCTCCATCATTTCCATGCTTTCATCAATCGGATACTGTGGATTCCAGCCATGAATCTGATAGAGGTCTACATGGTCTGTTTGTAAAGCACGCAGGCTATTCTCCATCGCACGCCGGATGGCATCGGGCGAATAGTCCCCGCTGACCTTTGTGGCGAGAAAAACCTGATTCCGTCGTCCGTCCTTCAACGCTTTGCCGATGATTACCTCCGATCCGCGGTATGATTGGGCGGTGTCAATAAGCGTTATTCCGTGGTCAAGCCCCGCGTGCACCGTTGAAATTGCCGCCCCTTCATCAACTGCCCCCATCGCCCCACCAATGGGCCACGCCCCGAAACCGATTACCGATACATGAGCTCCATCTTTTCCCAACTGTCGTTTTTCCATCTATTTACCTCCCGGTTCAAAATAGGTTAAGTTCATATAGGTCAATCAACCTTCACCGCTGGCTGAATTGAGCGAGCACCCTTCCTAGCTTACGGAGAGAATTGTTGCGTCGTAAGGTCTCTCGGTTGATGTCCACATGTTCAGCCACTTCGGGCGACATCTTTTCACGATATCGCTTTTCGCTGACGTTCCTTTGCGGCATCCTTGGATTGAGTTCATGCAGAATCCGTTTGGAGAACTCAATCAGGTGTTCTTTAGCACCGCTGCCGCCTATTTCCGCTTCGACGATGTTCTCCGTATTGCCTTCCTGATAATGCTCGACTAATCGCTTGGAAGATGGGTTTGTTGAAACGCTATTGCGGTCAATTTGCCTATAGCGTGGACTTTGGCTAGCGAAGTAACAGAAAATCCCAAGACAATCAATCAGCAGCCACGCTTCAAGTTCCTGAACAGCTCGTGCGAGAAATACTTTGCCAGCAAAACTGTTATCATTGACGACCTGCTCAATCTGATTGATAAGCGAATTCGGTTCCTGCTGCCGCTGATGGGTTGACATCGGACCATCGCTGTCAATGACGAAAATAACACAAGCATCTTGCTTGAGATAATTTCGAGTCGCCTTCATCAGTCCTGCACCCTTCCCCCTCGGGACTGCTTTTTTGCCGGATGCTTGGATAGATAGATTCCCAAGTTGCAGATGTGTCACCAACTTATTTGCCAAACATCTGACCGCTTTGGCATCATAGTCCGATTCCAAAGTCCAGATTCTTACGGTTGGCATATAGGCTTCTCCTCCATCAAGTCTTGTAGAAGCTCGCTATCAAAAAGGGCACTGCCGATTCCGAAATCCGTAATCCAACCGTCCAGTGCGGCTCGGTCCCCGCGGATATCCTCAAGGTTGATCACCTCTGTGCCGTGCCCGGGACGGTTGTGCAGGAGTAAAACGCCGAGCGAATCCGATAAGTTCTCAGGATTAAAGGCATCAAGGAGTTGGGAGCTATGGGTTGTGATAATCACTTGGGTTCGTTCCGCAATTTGCTCTAGGACGTTTGTAATGTCCGTCAGTGCACCAGGGTGCAGATTGCGCTCCGGTTCTTCAATGGCGATGAGCGATGGCAACTCAGGCTCGTTGAGTAAGATGTAATATGCAACGAGGCGCAATGTGCCATCAGATGCCTTTTCCAAAGGTATCGGCTTCTCGTATCCTTCTAAAAGACAGAGTTGGTTATCCCCATCAATTGCACATTGGTCTATTCTGAGGTTTGTCGAAGCTGCGAGGGATTCACTCACGCTGTCGAAACGCTCCGGAATATTCTTATGCCAATACGAAAGTAACTCCGATAGACTAACCCCATAACGATCAAGTTGTGGAGATTCACTTAGTTCTTTTATAACAGGCGAGAATTCCATGAGATAGTTCCGGATGGATTCTGGCCGAAAGTTATAAAATTCCCAACCCTTAATAAACTTCGTCAGGGCACTGGTAACGGGTTTGTTTCCGTAATCGCCAGCGGACTTCAAAGCAAGTTTATTCGACCTATATTTTGTCTCGTTCTTACCATCCTCATCCTGCACTACACCCTCTCCGCTTTGAATTGAGATGACTTCTACATCTTTAACCAACAATCTTTCGTCAACAGAAGGACTGCCAACCTCTGTTTTAAGTTCCAGTTGGTATACAGTTGAGGTTTCTTCCACTTCGGCTTGTAGTTGGAAAGCGATGTGGCTTCCTTCACCCGCCCCTGCCCAAAGAGATTCTTGGATGAATTTATCTGAGGGCAGTTTTTCATGAATCATCATCAGGTTGAGAAGGTTCAGGGCTCCCAAGACATTTGATTTCCCACTCGCATTGGGACCGACCAGAACTGTCAAAGGCTTTAGCGGAAGTGCAACATCACGCAAGCTGAGGTAGTTTTCGATGTGAACGCTTTTTAAGAATATTTGCATTTCAGACATGGTTGTTCACCTTTCCTTACCATTGTTCGGTCGTAATCGTAAGCCCCACGCATTTTAGCACACCATCGGTTTTTATGCGAAAGAAAATCCGTCCCTCGCTAGTGTGCACCTGCTCTGTCAATGGATACGGGATTTGAATTCCCCCTTCACTCCCGGCTGTATTCCGTCAGTATCAATATCAAGCTCGGATACATCAATCTCGCCGGAGATGAATTTGGGGAGCAGGAGATCGCGGGTTTGACGGAGATTGACGTTTTTCATCACAAGCTGACCGATTGATTCCTCCATTGGCTTGACAATTGCCTCATATTTTCTCCCAATCTCTAAATTTGGGGCTATAATGCTCATTTGTTTGAGATGAGATGGACCATAATTTTGCTGGGCAACTCCGGTTGCCAAAGTATGGATTTGATCTTGAAAATAGTTGGATTTTAGGAAATGCTTTAATTGCCATAGTCCAACATTCTCTGTTTTAGCCCTCATACGGATAATGCTTGTATTCAGCATTAACGGTAAATGATGCCTCTGAATCGTAACGATACGTCCTATTGTTCCAGAACTAGAAACAACATGGTCACAAGGTTTTAGTAAAAAATGAGAATACTTCCTTTCTACCTCATCTTGATCTAAGTATTGCACCTTTGATAAATCAATGTCATTGTCCACAAGGGTTCTAATGTTCAAAAATGGTGTGCCACTGTCCCGGTATTGCCAACGGCGCAAACCTGGCCCTTCCTTGAAATCTACATAGTCTGAAAACTTAGCTTCCCAACCTTGTGGTATCAAGCCCAATTCTGACTCTACCATCTTTGCATGCTCATGGCCCGGGAAGCGGAATTCGACAAACCATTGTCGGTAGATTGCACTTGCCATCTCCTCAAGGATTTTGATGCGGCGCGTGTTGTTCTCGATTAGGTCGTCGTAGGCACTGAGGACTGCGGCGATTTTGCGTTGGGTGTGCAGTGGAGGGAGTGGGACCGGAAATGAAGTCAAAACTTGGGCATTGGCTTGAGGTTGAGCTGTACCACCGAGATTTAGCTGAATAAATTGTTTGTATTCGTCAGATTCAACGACACATCCGACATATTGGCCATCATACTTCGGATTTACTCGAACCCGAACCAAGTAGGAAGCAAAAACCGCCGTATAGTCATCTCTAATTCTCTTAGCATAACCTGTTGTTGCACCTGTCCGAGCAATTACGATGTCGCCTTTTTCTAATCGGTATTTGCCTATATCTTTTTCATTTATCTTGCAATACGGAACTAATGACCAATCAATTCGATTCGGTACAATATCGGTGATTCGGAGAAATTTAGGACCAATTGGTTCTGGCTTCGCGCTAGCAGTATAACCATAGTTTACCAAATCGCAAATTTCACGAAGAATTACACGATCCCATTTTCCTTTTTCCATCACACCGTTCCCTCCAAAATCAGCGCAATATTCTGTTGACGCTGTCATTTTGTCTGCAATCAATTCCGTTCTCATGTTTATCTTATCATATCCAATACGAAAAGTCACATCATTCCACATCACGATACACTTGAAGGCCTGTGGATTTTTTTTGTATTCAAATCTGCATTGAGGTATAATATTGGACGATTTTGAGGAAGCGTTCCTTATTACATTTTATCTTTTAGGCATTTATGGTTTTCGTTGGAGAAACGATGAAAGTTAAAGTTAAATATTTTGCAGTTTTACATGAAGAGCTAGATAGAGATGAAGAAGATATGACCCTGCCAGAGGGAGCAACGGTGCGGGTTATCTTGGACCGCCTTGAAGCGGAGTGGCCCGAAATCGCAGAATACTACGATGTGATGCAGATGTCTGTGAATTGGGAGTATGCCACGCCCGATAGCGAACTTTCAGACGGTGATGAGGTCGCCCTGATCCCACCCGTGACTGGAGGTCGAGATGTTTAAAATTACCAGCGAAGAGATCGAATTGGGAGAGGTCATCCGCGCTGTCGAAACGGGAGATGCGGGGGCAATCGTCCACTTCTTAGGCATTGTGCGCAACAACACGGAAGGTAGGGAGGTCTCCTATCTTGAATACGAAGCCTACCCGCCGATGGCAGAAAAGAAGATGGCAGAAATTGCACAGGAGATCCACGAAAAGTGGGGGCTAGACCGCGTCGCCATGACTCATCGCGTGGGACGACTGGAAATCGGTGAGGTCAGCGTTGCAGTCGCCATCGCCTCCCCGCATCGTAAGGCGGCGTTTGAGGCATGCCATTATGCGATGAATCGGCTTAAACAAATTGTGCCCATCTGGAAACGTGAAGTCTGGGCAGATGGCGAGGAGGAATGGGTCAAGCCTGATCCCGTTTTCTTCAAGGCGGAAGCCTGAGTCTTGCATTTGAAAGTCAAGGCGCAGATTTCGACTTTAATTAAACGGCTTTACAATTCCGCCACGACCTCCATTCCCACCCGGTGCTCCGGTTTGTTCTGTTCCGTCGAAAGCAAGCGGTAATTGAATCGTAGGAGCAGGTCTGTCACCTTCCGAACTTTGTAATCCGCTGTGGTGCGAACTTCGTGGCTCACCCCCTCGTAGAAGTTATATCGCGTAAAAGGGATGCCGCCCTCGCTGCTTCCGCGGCTGAGTCGATAGGTAAAGTCAAGCCGTCCCTTGCTGATAAAGGAATAGGTCAACCGATGTTCCAGCGAGAAAGTTCGGGTTCGTGCTTCCGGCTCGTCGTCAAGATGTTCACGGTCAGAAGTAAACTCGTGGACACCGGCAACGCCGAACTGTAAAACGCGGCTGAGTTCGTAGTTGAAGTCAAGCGTGTTGGTGCGTTCAAACTGCGTCAGGACTGAAATAGCTGTTGATACATTCCCCTCCGGATCAAGTTCGGTAAACTGTTCCTCCTCCCGACGCTGTTCCCATTTTGCCTTGAATGAGAGTTTCGATGTCGGGTTCAGCGTTAAGTCCACCTCCCAATCCCGGCTGTGTCGCCATCGTTCCCGACTATTAATCCGCTTGTTGAGGAGACGATTGGTATCAAAGCCCAGATCCAAGCTCAATAGCGGGGAGGGCGAAAAGTCGAGTCGATACCGCTGGTTGATGCGCCCAAAAATCGTGCGTTCGTTTCGCAAGTTGCGCAACAGATAGAGACTTGCTGGATCCGGGTCTTCCTGTTCCTCCGTTATATTGACAACAGCCTGACCGCGAATAGCGTTTGCCAACCACACTAAGTTACTTCGAGTTTCAGTCTGCTTGGACCCGGCGGCTGCGTCCCCCCTCCCCTGGTCTCGGCGCGGACGACGCGATGTGAGGCGGCGGGGTTGAAAACGCAAACTCAACTTCATATCAATTGCAGAAACAGGCTTATCATCAACGTTCTGGATGAACTTGATATAGGCTCCCTCCTCGAAATCTTCTCGGTAATGTAAGTCGTCGATTTTGACATAATGCCCCTCGCCCGGCTTGATTTCCCGCCCTGTGAACGGATTGATGTTTGTGAAAATTTCGCGTCTTTCCGTCGCCAACTTTTTGTCGAGTTCATAGGTGAGTTGCCCGTCCAACGCTCGGTTGAATGGCGTGAGACGCATTTCGATATCCGCCAACTGTGTCCTTGAGTCAGATTCTAGCTCTCGCTGGGTTTTGAACACCCGCCGAGAGATATTTGTAGAGACGTTCGCCCATTTACGCGGTTGAGAAAAAAGACCCACCGTCCATGTCCTCGCTTTCGTCGCCGGCTGCCAATCCGAGAAGCCTAATGCCTTGCCATCAACGGTGAGCAGAGAATCTTTAGCAAAAGCATTTTCGATCGCGTATTTCGTGTTAATTGACACCCATCGAAAGTCTACCAGATCGAGCCGCGCTGTCGAAATATTCCGTTTTCGGTTGAGGTTCACATTATCGTCGAAATCGAGATCAATCGCTTCCAACTGTTCGATGGAAAGGTTCAGATTGAAAGAGCGAATGCGCTGGGAGAGTTGGCCGTGCCTACGGGCTTTGCGGAATTGATCCTGGCCCCTGACTTTCGAGGTACTCCTTCGATAATCGCCTCTGAGGCGGGGGAGGTATAGGCGTTTCGTCAACCCTGCCCGTGGGTTGAAATCGAAGCCGCCGTTGAGGTTGTTGCGAAGGGTAACATCGGTGAGTGGGGTCGCCGTATCGAAACCATCAATACCTTGCTGATTTGCTGATTTCTTGAAACGTTCCTCTGTGCGTCCTAAGCCGTAATCCAATTTTAGCCAATTGATCGGCTTTACCTGTAGATCAAAATCTATGGACTTCTCATCAGGGGTTTGGGCGGCACCTACATCACCCAATAGGTATAGGTTGTCAAACTGTTCATCGGTGTACTGCTCCTCATATCGAAACCGTGTGCGGTTTGTATTGGACGCACCGACAGGCACGAAATCGGCATCAAGGGATCGGAGATCTAGATTCAATAAAAGTTTCTCGGTTGATGAATTGGCGAGGAGCTTCCAAGCCCGACTCAGCATCTTTCGGTCTCGGTCAGAGAAGGTGTTCCGGTCCAACGCACTGAAGGCGATCTGTCCTTCCAGTGTTGGGGTATGTTGTAGGAGTCCTTGGCTTTCAGTGAAATCGAGGCGGCCGTTGATACCCCATACGGTGCGCCGCTGTGGAGTGATGAGAAGGTTTCCATCCCCGTCTGCGTCCAACTCGTTCCTCTGAAGCTCCTTAAACTCCCGTTCATTTAGGATGATGAACGCATTCTCTGGATCATTTAGATCCGATTCAACCGCATAGCCGAACCCAACCGTGACGCGGTCGCCGGGTAGATTCAGCGAACCACTGACACCTTGTAAATTTCGCTGATACGCCAAGTCTTCAGGGATAAATTCAAAATCGACGCGGATAACGTCATTACTCGTAATTAAATGTTTGCTCGTAAATTCAATAATCGGGTCGCCATAGTCACGAATCACATAGTCGTTGTTTTCCCCACGCCGCATCCGTTGACCGTTCAACCAAACAATTTCAGTCCCCGCCTTGACGATGACAAACTCACCATCGACATCAATGCGATATTCGCTACGCCCCTCCTCACCTCTGATTGTTTTGCTCGCAGACTGGCCCTTGGGGATGGCACTCGGTATGAGATGAAACTTCCCCCGCTTGAAATCTCCCGAGACCTGCACCCCTTCTAACGCACGGTTAAAGAATATATCCGTATTGCCGAGCGACCCCTCAAAATCGCCCAACAATCCTGTGACATTTGGACTTGTGATGCGGATGAGTTTCTGATCGATATCTTGAATGTTTTCGGTCGTGCCTTCGGGTTGGATGGGCAGGTCCTGGTCCGAGAGCAGCGCCGTGACACTGACATTCTCCGAGACTTTGCCATCAACGCTGATTCGCAGGGCTCGCTCCTGAGATAGGGACCTCTTGCTGCCGACCGAGACACCAAATGTCTGCGTTCCTGTCACCTGCACCGGAGGCAGCCCTGCTTCAGGAAGGCGTTGTCGGGTCAGATCTGTCAGGGGTTCAAGTTCGACCTCATCGGGGGGTTGCTCCAACGGTTGATCGCGTTGAAAGAGATCTCGTTTATACCCCTTTTTAATTGCAAAGGGTAAAACCCGGTAGGTAATTTGAACGGTGGCTTCGGGAGGATAGTCCTTCAGGAACCTGAGTGTGCCCGCACGGTAATCGATAAGATAATCCAAGTTTTTGGTGAGCTGCACACCGTTAATTGTTATACGCTCACTGTCACGGATGGGGGGCCAATGTTTCAGAATAAAAGGGTCAGGGAGATCTTTGAACCGAATGGATTCGGTTTTCTGCAAAAGGGAGAGAGGCGGCAATTGGAGCGTGTCACGCTCCGACTCTGCGGTATAAGGCACGGAAATGAGAATGCCAGTAAGTAAGAAATACGACGTTACGAGAAGTTTCCCCATGAACGGATACCGAGAGTCGGAGGCGATGTGATAGCGGAGAAGTATCAGAACCTTTGGGTTAAGCGTTACGTTGATGTTTTTCGAGTCTAACTTACCCTGTTATCCCTTTGTTTACGCGATACTTTTCTTTCTTCATGTTTTACGTTGCGAGAAATGTCTGATAGGTGGACACATTAATCCCCCTCAACCTTGAAGAAATGATAGATACACGACATAAGATATGATATAATAACGCGCTGCAAACTTCAGCAACCACTTTGAACGGAAATCACATTTTTACAAACACCCCATCACTCAATGAGGAGGATTCACGATTGTCAGTTGCTTTGAAACCCAATGAAATCGGGACGAAGATCATTGATGGAAAACAGTTCGCCAGATCAATACGGCGCGATATTCGACAGCAAGTGAAGAAACTGAACTTTATCCCCGGACTTGCAGTGGTTCAAGTTGGAGATCACCCCGCTTCGACCGTCTACGTCAGCAACAAGGAGAAGGACTGTCAGTATGTTCACTTCCATTCGGAGGTGCATCGAATGCCCGCGGAGACACCGCAAGCAGCAGTCATAGCGCAGATTCACGCGCTAAACAGTCGCGAGGATATACACGGGATTATCGCTCAAATGCCAGTCCCCGACTCTATTGATGGGGATGCTGTCATCAATACGATTGCGCCTGAAAAGGATGCCGACGGTTTGACCCTTGTGAACTTAGGTAACCTCCTCATCAATCGGGAAAAGACGGTTCCATGCACGCCGGCAGGGATTATCCGTCTCATTGAATCGACTGGTGTAGCGGTTGAAGGAAGTCGCGCGGTTTGTGTGGGTCGCAGCAGTCTAGTTGGCAAACCTGTCGGATTGATGCTGCTCAACCGCAATGCCACAGTCACCTACTGCCACACGCGGACTCGCGAGCTTTCATCGGCAACCCAGCAAGCGGACATTTTGATTGCGGCATCCGGCAAACCCCAGTTGATTACGGCAGACATGGTAAAACCAGGAGCAGTCGTGATTGATGTGGGAATTACTATTACTGAAAATGGCTTTGTCGGTGATGTCGATTTTGAGGGTGTCAAGGAAGTCGCCGGTTTTATCACGCCTGTCCCCGGCGGTGTCGGCCCAATGACCCGCGCGATGTTATTAGAAAACACATTGAAATTAGCTCTGGCTCAGAAAGAAAAATAGGTTCATCGGTTCATGGGTGAATTCAACCCCCCTACTCTTGAACTTACGTATTACACATCATACAAAAATGGAGGTTTATTATGGCATTTCCCGGATTCAATCTTAATGGTAAAGTGATGTTAGTTACAGGTGCGGGTAAAGGTATTGGCAGAGGTCTCGCAATCGCTGCCGCACAGATGGGTGCAGATGTACTTTTGAATAGCCGAACGCGCTCCGATCTCGAAGAGGTTGCAGAAGAGATACGAGCAGCAGGCGGTAAGGCTGAACCGGTCGTTTTTGATGTAAGCAAAATGGATGAGATTGATCGGGGCGCACAAGAGGCGATCGATGTCTGGGGACGTGTTGATGTCCTCGTCAATAACGCCGGTACGAACCGCCCGAAGCCTGCGCTTGAGGTAACCGAGGACGATTGGGACACTGTTTACAACTTGAATCTCAAGGGATTATTTTTCCTCACGCAGGCACTCGTGAAGCCGATGATTGAACGGGAAAGTGGGAAGATTATCAACATCACTTCAACAATGGCACTGGTAGGAGGTCCTTTGCGGACAATTTACTCCGGCAGCAAAGGTGGGGTTGTATCATTGACAAAGGGCCTCGCGGTCGAGTGGGCACCTCACAACGTAACGGTGAATACTGTCGCTCCGGCATTTACGCGAACACCGCTTGCCAATGAGCTCCTCAAGCGCAAGGAGTTCTATGAAGATGTCGTGCGCCGCATTCCGATGGGGCGAGTCGGCGAGGTCGATGAAGTTGTCGGGGCAGTGCTCTACCTTGCTTCGGACGCTGCCAACTGGGTGACAGGTCAAACCCTCGCTGTCGATGGCGGCTGGGTCGCTTGGTAGCTGATTCAGTGGGGCAGCATGAGCCGACATACAAGCGGCGGTTATTTCTTACATTTCCTCGCGACTTCTATAGGGCTTACGCACTTGAACGCTCGAAGCCAACTCCCTCCAACCCCTCTGATAAGAGAAAGCCCCCTTGTCAAGGGGAGTTATAGGGGGTAGTGCGGCGATTCATCGCCGGTGAACATACCTCTCGAGGCCCAATGAATCGAGCAACTACAATTTTAAGTGCATAAATCCTGTTCTAGCCAATTAGCTGCAAATTCGGAATACGTTTTCTGAAAGGAGTAAAGGATGACGACAAGTGTTTCCACAAGTGGAGTCTCCATACCCAAAATGGTTTCCATCAAAGCGACCGAAATCTCTGCGCCACCTGGGTGGGCACTGATGGAGCGTAATCTAATCAGCCTCATGGAGGAAGCGGCTCCCATGATGGTCAAGAAGTACACAGAACCGGGAGGTGCCCTCTACTTCGCAGAGGACTTCGACGACCTCTACGAGCAGTTCTACAATTGGTCCCTGTTCCACGCCATCGGTGCCGATGAGAGCTTGCTCGACCTTGCACTACAGGAATGGAATGCGACGACCCGAATCAGCGATGGCAGCTTCAACCATCGCCTTCGACATAACAATTTCACAAAAGTGTTCAGGCCGTCGATGCACAACGAATTCTGGAACCTGGCACAATCTGCGGAGTGGCATCATCTCGGCGAAGGCAACATGGCGTTCTACGACTTCGGTGTCGCCTGTCCCACGGTCTCCGAGAACGTCCGCCGCGCGCGGCGTTTTGCTGCAATGTTCATCGGCGAAGATCCCGAAGCCCCCAATTACGACCCTGAGTACAAGATTCTGCGATCTCCGTTTCATTCCAGTCAAGGGCCAAGGCTGCATGGGGATGCGGAGCTCGCGAACACCATGCTGCTCGGCGGAAGGGGACTGGGCGGAGAGGTCAACTATTACGGCGTGCGTGCGAATCTTTATCCAATCGTCGAAGACCTCGAACTGAATTGGTATGAAGACCCCAAACGCAGGGAAGATATCGTCGAACTGTTCGAGAAGCTGGTCTTGCAGTGCGACACCCCTAATAGCTTAGGTGCCACCGCGCTCGTCACGAATGCTTACCTGTATACAGGCGATGAGAAATACAAGCGGTGGGTGCTGGAGTATACGGAAGCTTGGCTGGACCGGATGCGTCGTAATAACGGGATTATGCCCGACAATGTGGGACCTACAGGAAAGATTGGAGAGCACCGTAACGGTGTATGGTGGGGGGGACAGTATGGCTGGAATCACTATCAAGGCTACAATATCATGTTTCACTCGCTCACCATCGCCGCAGAGTGTGCTTTGCTGCTTACCGGTGACTTCGGTTATCTTGAACTCCTCCGCTCCCAGATTCAGCTGCTATTAGACAATTCGGTGACGCGGGAAGATGGGCAACTTATTATGCCCACGCGATACGGGCCCGATGGCTGGTGTTATGACCCACCCGTTGGCCCCTCAAACGATGGTATTCTACCCATGAGGGGTGTCTACACGGGGCCAATTCCGTGGCGGATGCAGGAACTTGCCCACCTGTATCATGCTTCAATGTCCGCTGAAGATTATGAATTAATCACGCGGATAAGAGATGGTGAGGTCGAGCGCGATTGGAATGACATTGGAGACCGGGGGGGCGAGAAAAACGGAGGCGAAACAGAATTTGCCCGCTTCCAATACTATGATGGAGTAAATCCAGATTGGCCCGAGAAGATACTGAGCGCGGAGTACCGATGGGCACTGGAGGCTTTCGACAAGATCCGCCTTGATAACCGCACCGTTGAGGAAATTATTACGACAAACTACTTCCCGCCGAATCCTGTTTTCACGAAGGGTTTGACGCAGGTCACGATGGGGGCACCGCAGTCGGTTTACAATGGTGGACTTCTCCGAGCGACTGTCCGCTATTATAACCCCGACAACGCTCGCCCCGGCTTACCGAGAGATGTTGCTGCCCTCGTCGATAAATTGGCATCAGATTCTGTCGGCATCCAACTAGTGAACCTCAGCACGACCGAAACCCGGAACACCATCGTGCAGGCAGGGGCCTTCGGAGAACATCAGTTTACTGCGCTCAAGTATCAAGAAATGAGCCATGAAGAGTTACATCAGAATCCCTATCTATGGCTCCGGTCGGAACGGGAATACGCAGAAAAAGAAATCCCGGTCAATGCGAAGTATTTTGCAGTCGAACTTCCGCCTTCGACAGCCATCCGGTTAGAGGTCGGCATGCGTCGCTTCGTGAATGATCCAAGCTACACCTTCCCGTGGCACGGAGAAACGATTCCGGTGCCATTTCAATAGCCTCGTGGAAAATGTTATAAGCCCCATTACTATTCCGTGTCTCAACTCTCTTACCTATTAAATCGCCTCTTAACTCCTAATCCGTTTTCCAAAAATCTTCCCACCGTTCATAGGGTGTATGCGGTTGATTTTTATTCGGGTAACGGTTGCAACGAGGCACCGACAGGGCGCGTGGCCGTTGGACGCCAAGGAATCGAATCGTAGGAGCGGTATGCAATAGCGAGATGTGGGGTCTCCAGACGCACATAGCCGCGATAGCGTGAGTCCAAAGCGGCTTCCAACACCCCCGATGTCAGCAACGTCCGTTGGACCGGATATGTTGGCACCCCGGTAACAAACATCTCTTCGATATTCAAACTGAGGTAGCTAAAGTGTGGGTGCGGATCCCCGTGTAAATAGAATTCCGAGCCGTAGATATTGCCGCCAACCCTCGCTGCGTAAGCCAAATCAGTTACATAACCATTTAGCATCAAGGCTGCTCCGCGAAACCCATCCCGATATTCAAGAAGAAAGAGGGCGGGATTTTCACAGTGCTCCTCCATAGCTCCGGACGGTTTGTTCTCAATCGGTGCACAGGCAGCTTCTGCCAGTTCGCGCCACCATGCCCCGGCTTTCCCAGCTTCCCACACCGCGTCACCTTCCAAACAAGTCACCGCGGCGACACCAGTTTCGCCACCGACGCGCCGCTCGACCATACATTGAAGCGTTTCCAGCGTATGAAAGCCGTAGATATCCAACCCCGAATAGCCAATCGAGACCGCCTCCGTGATTGGGGCTTCTAACGGATGTTCCAACCATGGGTTGCGATAAGCAAACGGCAACGATGAACCCGCCATGAAGGGTGCACCGAGCTGCACCGCACGGTCAACCATCCACTTGGCATCGTGCCAGTTATAGGAAAGGTGTTTATCATTAAAAACAGGGACACCCCTACCACACCCCGAAAGAACGCCGCAGATCTGCTCCATGAAGTATTTACGCGGATAGAGTTGCTGGTCTTTTTCGTTCCAAGCGTAGTCGCCGTGCTCCCCAATCAGGAGCACACCATCAACAGCAAGCTCGCTTTCACCGAGCGTCAACGCCTTGACGATACTCGGATAGATCGGCACGTTATGCGCTGCAGCGAACCCGCGACTCAAATCGTTTTCGGGAAACTGGTCGACGTACATCGACGCAATTTCGACGCGCGGTTGAATCAGCCCATCGTCCGTCGGTATTCCTTTTAGGAACTTGGTGACAATGACATCAGCGTGCGATCCCGGACGGTACTCGGTAATGATTGCTGCAATCTTCTTCTGCTCGGACATTCTGTTTTCTCCTTATTGGTCCGCTTCCCAATAAAACGCGATATGCTTCATATTTTACATTTCACGCCTCGTAAACCACGCCCAACTTGATGCTCTTCTCCGGTGCCTCATCAATATCACGATAAGCTTCATCCGATTCACTGAACGGGACTATCGGATAAACCAAGCCTTCCACCGAAAGCCGTCCTTCTCGCAACAGTGCGAATGCTTCCGTATGCAGCCGCTGGGTGTCCCACAACGGATGGTCAGGGAGGGGTTGACTCACATCACGGGTCGAAATCATCGTCAACCGATTTCGATGCCACTCTCCTTCAAGGCTTAATGCACGAGCATCCCCTGTATAATACGCCGAAGACACAATAGTTCCCATGTAACCTGTGGAACGCAACGCATCGTTCAGGGCAGTATAATTACCGCTTGTTTCTAACGAGACATCAACGCCAATTTTGTCTGTCAGGTCTTTGATAACCAATCCGGCATCCTCGGCAATCGGATCGATCGCCACATCTGCGCCGTGGCGCTTGGCAAGCTCGCGACGGATGGGAATCGGGTCTGTTGCAGCGATCCACCGTGCCCCTTGAAGCCGTGCAATCTGCACTGCCATCTGTCCGATTGCGCCAAGCCCAAACACCGCGACGCGGTCGCCGAGACCGATTTTGCCATCCCGCACCGGACTGAGCGCAACGCCTGCCGGATCCGAATACATGATAGCCTCGGCGGCCATCTTATCCGGGGCTTCCTCTAAACGCTCTTCGTGAACGGTGTGTGTTTCACGGATAGGCAGGTGTCCGAAAACACGATCACCCTCCCGAAAGCGCGTGGTGCCCTCGCCAACTTCAATCACCTCACCGACCGTCATGTTACCCAATCGCGTTGGGAATTTCGGGGGACCGCCTTCTCCGACATGCATCCGTCGTTCCCACTCAAAAGGGGAGGTATGGTCCTTCGTTTCGGCACGGTAGCCGCGAAGTTCCGATCCATGTTTGGGGGCAGAAAAGATACTTCGCAGTCGCACTTCGCCGAGGTTGAGGGACGGCTCCTCGTATTCACGAAGTATAGGTGTCCGTGGCGCAACAGCAATGAGTTCTCTGGGCATTTTTGAATCCTTTTGAATTACTGTCAAAGCACGCCGCATTCCTTTTTCCACTAATTTCCAGCAACGTGCTGTGTCCAATAATAGAAACCGCTTGGGGTGAGCGGATGTAAACCCCGATTTATCGGGACGAATCCCACCCTTATCATCAAAGCAAAAGTCTGATTTGGGGTGTCATAAACGCCTCCATTATAATTAATTCCATAAACGATTGTCAACGGAATTAGCTCTGTTTGACCGGAAAACCAGTCTGACCGCAAATTGACACGTTGCAAGAAGCCTCGATCTGATTTTTTCTACACAGGGCATTTGTAGCACTACTTTAGAATTGACCTTATACTTCAGGCATGATAAGATATAATTGAACATTGGAGATACAGATGGGTGTCAGCAACTGAGGTCATAATGCCGAAGTGCGGCACGGACTGAAAGCCCCAATTCCAGTGCTTAGTGAAAGTGCCTATGTCTACATCAACAATTCCCCGCTCGGTGCAGCAGCGGGTAACGGCAACGCTGTTCATCTCGCAGAGTTTGTTCAGCGCATCAATGATTTTGTCGTTTACGCTCTTGCCGATTATCTCTGCACACCTGAGTGGGGCGGATCGTGCTGCAGGAATACCACCCACAATGATGATGTTGGGGCGAGCTATTGCTGCCTACCCCGTGGGCTGGCTCATGGACCGCGTAGGACGGCGGCCGGGGCTGTCGCTGGGGTATCTATTTGCCGCGGTTGGGTCAGCGGTCAGCGTGCTGTCAATTAGCATGTGGGAGTCGTTCCCATGGCTCTGCGTCGGCGTGCTTTTGATTGGCATGGGACGCGGGGTAAGCGAACAAGCGCGGTTTATTGCAGCTGAAGTCTATTCCCCAGTCAGGCGGGCGGGCGTAATCGGCCTTATTGTGTTCGCAGGGACTATAGGTGCCGTAGGCGGTCCGCTACTCGTATCCCCTTCGGCTTGGCTGGCGGCATACTTCGGCTTACATGCCCATGCTGGCCCCTATCTGGTATCCGTAGTTCTGGCTTCCCTTGCTCTTATGCTGACCCTTTTCCTACTATACCCAGATCCCATGAAGGTCGGGAGAACGCTGGCGAGAGACATGGAGGATATGGAGGAGAAAAACACCGGGCGAAAGTTATGGCAAATTTTTGCCAACGAAACAGTGAGGCTTGGTGTGGCGGCGATGCTAATCGGCCAGTTTGTTATGACGCTAATTATGGTTATTACACCGCTGCACATGGATCATCACGCCCATGGGGCACCTGCGATTTCGTGGGTGATAATGGCCCATACACTAGGAATGTACGGGCTTTCGAGCCTGACGAGCCGCCTGTCGGACCGTTTCGGGCAAGTGAAGATAGTGGTCGCCGGGGCACTGATACTAGGCGTATCCACCATGCTAACGCCAATTTCCAATCAGATTGTCATGCTTGCCTTTAGTCTATTCCTGCTAGGGTTGGGCTGGAATTTCTGTTTTATCGCGGGGTCAGCACTGTTTTTCAGCGGCCTGTTGCCCTTTGAACGCGGGCAAGCACAAGGTGCCAATGAGATGATGGTAGCTTTGGCGGCGGGGACAGGCAGCTTGGGAACAGGCGCACTGTTTGCAGAAGCAGGTATTGTAGCCGTGAGCACAATTGGGTTTGCCTTTTCACTGGTGTTAATCGGAGCGGCAGCCTGGCGGATGAAGCCAAGCTGAATCCGTGCCAACCCCAGAGATGGCATCCGTAGGTATCTGAAACAATCCCCGATAGATCGGGACAGGTCTGGCTCGTTCATTACAGTATTGGGCAGATGGACTTTACCTCGGTAATACTGAGACTGGGATGGAACACCACAAACGGCACAGATTTGTGGTGGAGGTGTCGTTGGGAGTACCCCCAACGACACGCAAAAAAAATAGATATATCATGGAGGAAATTATGATCGGCGTATTAACTCACCATTGGGCAGAGAAGGAACAGTTTGATGAGGCTCGCGAGCTCTTAGATCGCAATGGGCTAGCGCAGAGCAAAGCCCCCGGATTCATTAATCGGGTGACACTTGTCTCCATCACCGATCCAACAAAGATAACAACATTGGTGACTTGGGAGAGTAACGAGATTTACGATGCTTGGCGCGCTTCTCCAGAGCGGGCAGCCGTCATGGGTGGCGCATCAGTATTGTGGTCAAAGCCTACTGAGTCAGAACGGTTTGAAGTTGTAAATTAGAAAGGCACCGCTCAAATGAACTCTTGAACGATGTGGAAACCACAACCTCACTCACTCGCACCAAAGGTTGATAGTTCGACAAACGAGCCCTCCTTCTGCACCCTATCGTAGATTCGGGCGAATTCCTCGGATCCATCGTCGTTCAACAGTTCCTGCTTGAGCCCCCGGATAGTGCCTTCCTCTCGTCCTGTCAGGCGGCTCACCGGAGCGAAGGACGGCGTATAGATCTTATGACCGCCCGGCATGTGCAGCACCCCGACATGCTTGGGAATCTCCGTCGGTTGATTCGCCGCCACCCGCGCTAGGGCATCTTCGTCTACCTCAATCCCCAACCCGGGCCCCTCTGGAACGGGGGAGGACCCTTCAATTACCGGAATCCGCTCCACGGTTATGTCCTCCTCATACTGATCATCGAGATTTACCGAGTGCCCCGTCATCGTAGGCAACACAGCACCCATGTGCAGTGCCAACGCCTTGGTGAGTGTACCACCGGTTAGCTGTATAATCACCTGAAGGTTTGCCCTCCCACACGCAAACCCCCGGATCAGGCTATCACCGATACCACTTTCCCCAACCATATAGGCATCTGCAAGTCCGTGGATGATTTCCTGTACACCGCCAAGTTGCGGAACGTGCATGATAATTGGGAGACGGCTCTGCTCCCGCAACCGCCGCCAACCATCTATATCGTTTCGCACAATTGGATCCTCAATGTAGCCGACGACGGGATGATTCTCCAATTCACGCACGATAGGTAGCACCGCCGCCAAGCTGCGATTGCTGTTGAAATCGTAGTGAATCTTAAACCCTTCCGGTGCCACTTCCTCTGCTAACCGCGTCTGTTCCATCACATCATAATATTCACACGTGTGCATCTTAAAGGTCATATATCCTTGGTCTACTGCCCGACGGATTTCGTCGCGGAACGCTTCCGGTGATGCCGGCCGCGTCCATGCGGCGACCGAAATTGCATCTCGCACTTTTTGTCCCATCAACTTGTAGGCAGGGACCTCCAAGTGTTTGCCCATCACATCGTAGAGGGCACCGCACAACCCTATGTTCAAATTGTTATTGATGAAGTCGAATGGGCTGCAGCCGATGAGCGGCTCTACACTTGACCTATCGGGTGCCGAGCAACGATAGTCGCCGTAGCCGACCAGTCCGTTGTCTGTGTGTACTTTGAAAATCGTGCGATGGTTGATAGCGGAGAATCGGGCTTTGTAAGTCTCATTACGTGCAGCGATACGCGGGTAAATCGGGATAATCTCAATGTCAGTAATTTTCATATTCTAAACTCCTATCGTATAGAACCAATCGGGGCGCGGTGTTGCGTCCGAGTTCGATAAATCCTTTGATCCGTTTTACATCCACATAAGGAATGTAAACAGCCATTAATAAACCTTCATCAGCTCAGCTTTCAACTGTGCCAATCCTATAACAATTATTACACTCAAGACCGATAGAGTCAAGTGCTTTTTCGCTTGAGACCCTCTTGATGCGCTGCTATAATCAGAAACTCAGAACCACAAATCAAACCCTTCACAGTTAAGGTTACCAGTTTAAACCTTGCGAAGGTTTATTAACAGCTGCAAATCTGCACAACGATTTGACGAGTGCTGTATCATGGAGGAAAAGATGAGGCGTGATACCTCGATTTTTTACAACCCTAAAATCGAAACCATGTCGAGAAGCGACTTGGCTGCGCTACAACTTGCGAAGCTCAAATGGCAGCTTGACCGATGCTATCATTGGAGCGAATTTTACCGAGAACGCTTCGATGCGGCGGGGGTATCGCCGGCGGATGTCAAAACCCTAGATGATATCCGCAAGCTCCCTTTCGTCCACAAGGAGGAACTACGCGAGGAGCAGGCGCAACACCCATTTCTGGGCAGATTTACCGTTGCACCGGAGACAGAGTTCCGGGAAGTCCATCCAAGCACTGGAACAACGGGCACACCCGTCAATACAATTTGGAGCGCGACGGACGTGCAATACATCGCGGAAGTGACGGCAAGGACGCTCTGGAGTATCGGGGTCCGTCCAGGGGATGTCTTGCAGAACGCTTTTGCGTATGGGCTTTGGGTGGCGGGCTTGGCTGTGCACTACGCCGGTGCAAAAATCGGGTGCCTAGTCATTCCAATCGGCGCGACGTTGACCGAAAGACAAATCGATTACATGGTGTGCCTCAAGAGCACCGTCCTCATCGCCACACCCTCTTATGCCATCTACCTCGCCGAGCAATTGAAAGCGCACCATTACAGCACATCGGATGTCAACCTCCGAATTGGCTGCTTTGGTGGAGAACCGGGCACGGAGGTGCCAGCAACACGCCGATCCATTGAGAGAGGACTCGGCATTGATGCCTACGACTACTATGGGCTCGCCGAAATTGGCCCTACTTTTGCTAGCGAATGCACTCACAAAACGGGGTTGCACTGGAGCGAGGACCTCCATTTTATCGAGGTGATCGATCCTGAAACGACAGAACCTGTCCCGGAGGGGGAGGTGGGGGTTCTCGTTATCACACACCTTGAGCGGAGTGCCACGCCAATGGTCCGGTACTGGACAAATGACCTCGTGCGACTTGATCGATTGCCATGTCCGTGTGGGCGGACTCATGCCCGCTCTCCTGAGGGCATCTTGGGCAGGGCGGACGATATGATTGTTTTCATGGGTGTCAACTTCTACCCGATGCAGGTAGAGCAGGTGGTGCGTTCCTTTGAAGAACTGAGTCCCGAATACCGCATTCGGTTGACGTATGATACCGCAACGCATCGAGACATCTGTACCATTTCGGTCGAGTTGGAACAGGAAAAAATGTCTCAAGAGCAAGGAGCAATGCTTCGGGAAAAAGCTGCAAACGCGCTCCGAGAAACGTTGGGTTTCCGACCGGAGGTCGAATTTGTCCATCAAGGGACTTTGGAACGCACAGCATTTAAGGCAAAACGGGTGATAGAGGAAAGGCCCGCATTTGTCAAGAAATCGTAGGGGGCAGTGTGCTTTAGTTAAATTTAACCGATTTTGCAACCGATAGGTTTGGGCTACGGAACTTCTGCTCAACTTTTCAAAATAGACAACGCAATAACCGGTACAGGAGGTTTTGATAATGAAAATAACCCGTCTCTATACTGGCTCCGATGGTGAGTCTCACTTTGAGGATATCGAGATTCCACTTGAAGATAGCGGCGACATCGGGGTGGTGTCACAACTTCAAGATGCGACTGGCATCATTTTCCGAGAAACTGCCCCTGATTACGACTACGATTGGCATACCGTTCCACGCAGACAATACGTCATCACGTTAAGGGGTGCGGTTGACATTGAGGTGGGGGACGGCACGATAAGGCGATTCGGTCCGGGAGATATCCTTCTGGCAGAGGATACCACCGGCAAGGGGCATCGCAGCCGGGCCGTCAACGCCCAACCTCGGCAGAGCATCTTTGTGACGTTGGACTGAGATACCGGTAAACCAAAAAAAAGGAAACAAATCGGCAACATTCACGTTCTATGTACGGATTATAGTTGTGCACTACAAGTTGCTCGTCGATGGGACAGATTAAGCCTAAATCAGTAATCACACTTAGGAGTCAGAAAACATGAAATCGCTCAGAGACAGAAGCATAGGAAAACACGGAACCCCTAGGACTTGGAAAAAAAATTGCCTTTATTATACATGGATGTGCCTTTTGCTGATGCTTCTCACTGCCTGCAGCGGCACCCTTGGGAAGATCCAACTGGAAAACGTTAATGCCGTTATTACACAGTCTGAAACTGCCATTGAACAGGCACGTCTTGCAAACGCTCAAGCCCTTGCGGCAGAGACGTTGCAGCGGGCGGAAAACACCCTCGCAAATGCGAAGGAAGCCGTGAGTGCGAAGGACGGCCTCGGAGCGATGCACCTAGCTTATGATGCCCTGACTCAGGCACAAATTGCCGAACAAGAGGCAATGTATAAATCACAAGGGAACGGGCTAAATGCCATCATTAAACGAAAGGAAGCGGACATCATCGCGCTTCAAGCACACCTGAAAACAGCAGAGGGGGCACTCGAAAAATCTCGGACTGATATCCAGCAATTGGATATGCAGAAACGTCAGCTGCAAGCTGACATAGATCGGAAACTCCAAGAGACTGAACAAGCCCATCAAAAGATATTACGCGATTATAATAAAGCCAAAACCGAGCGCACGGCCCTTCAGTCAAAGTTGGATACGACCCAAACACAACTCCTCCAAGCACAAAGTCTGTCCGAAAAACATGAGCACCAGATTCATCAATTGCGTCGTGAACTAGCACAAACCCAATCGTTGGTAGAGGAGGCTCGCAAGGAGGCGGCAGACGTGCGAACGAAGGCAGCGGCGCAGGCGCAAAGCTATTCAAGATACATTGAACAACTAGATCAATCCAATGTGCTTAAACAACGGGAGGATACGCTAGCCCGGAAAAGACAGGAAGCAAAGACTTATGTCTACCGGCAGGGCAGGCGACAAACGGTTCGGACCGGCAGCACCTCGCTGACCCACGAACAGATTGCCAACGGTAGAGCAGTCATCAGTGATTGGGGGCTCGCGTGGGCAGCAAAAGATATACATCAACACTTGAGGGGGTATACTCAGGATGCGGCACTAGACCAGACCGTTATTCGCTCTAGCAACGAAGAACAAACCCATCTTAACCGTATGCAAAGGGTTAATGCTTTGAAAAAGATGGCAAATGCCCAGTGGAAAGAAACGGATTCCAAGTTTGATGCAGACGGGGAGAGTGTTATTGGCACCTATCGGTTCAGCCGCCGTTCACAAGATGCGATGAGTGCGGAGAGCCCCGCTTTGCACGATTTGTGGACGCGGGAAGTTTGGGCACGTCAAGTTGGGGCTCAGTGGAAGATTTTTCGTGAAATCTGGCGGATTTACGAAGCTGTTCCCATGTATGATAAAACTTTTAATTAAGAGGGCAGACCGATGCGAGCATATAGTTCCGTTAAACAAGTGATGCGGTCCGGCAAGGCTGAATTTCTCACCGCATTTCAGAATCCGAATGCCCGTTTTGCCATGATTGGTATTATCGGAGCAGCTATCCTCCTCCTAGCGATGGTAGTTGGGCTACGGATTTTTGAAAAGGCAGGGGCGATTGAGCCCTTCCTCCAACAGTGGAAGCAAGCTGTCGAATCAAAACAGCCCACACTGTATCAGCAGCTATGGGATTCGACGGCACGAATCAAAAACCGGAGTCAGTATGAACGGGCATTGAAACTTTTCAGCAGAGAAAAGGTTGAAGCGAATATAGCTGGACTCCTCCCCCGAAAAGATTTCAGAGACAACAATCGTCGGCAGATTGAACGCATCCCTGTCACCCTCTACCAAGATGGCGAGGTTTTAGTTATGCTCCATCGGGATTTAACGATTGAAAAGAAAGGGCTCTTGCAACGCTGGAAACTGATAAACGATAGAATTCGAGATGAACTGGAATACCCTGAAACCACCGAGGAACATATTGTTCAAGAACCCCCGCCCCCTGTTCAATCCACCAATCTGACACCCGCAAGCCCCCCGTCGCAGCCCCTCAATGACACGGTTGCTTCCAATAACGTTACACCGGATAGCACCGCTAACGTTACACCAGATAGCACCTCACCGATTGTCAGAGAGGCTCCGCTTGATACTCAACTTAAATTGAGCCAAGTTTTGGGGGAATGGCAGCAGGCTTGGCAAGGAAAGAATCTCAAAACCTATATGTCAAAGTATGCAGAGGACGCAGCGATTACGAGGGTCACTGTTAACAAGGGGCGAGAATACCCGACCCAGTTGAGCAAAGCACAGTTACGAGAAAAAATGAAAGCCCTTAACAAAAGATATAGCAAAATTGAGGTAAACATCTTTCATTTGCAGGTCAACGGCGACAGCGCAGTGGCGGATGTCAATTTCTTCCAAGAATTTGTCGGCCGCCACGCTTCCGGGAGCCAACCCGCTTATTCAGATTTCGGGATGAAGCAGTTGGTTTTTATGGTCGATCCCGCCGACGGTCTCTGGAAGATTTACTCCGAGAATTGGAAGCATTATAAAAACGTCCCCAAATATCCGAAACTCTAATCATTTTGGATTAAACCACTTTCGCCAATTGACTGAAACCGTGTAATCGTCTATACGTTTTTGTTATTGAAACAATCTCGGCAGCTATCTTCGGCTGAATACACCCAAAATTTCACTCCAAAGGACAAGAACGATGATTAAAATCTTACGCGTAACACCAGTTCTTTCGCCCATAGTTTTACTCACTATTGCCCTATGCTTGCTAGGTTGTGGGGGGAGTAACGTTGAGAACCCGCTCCGAGAATCGGAGGAAACCGACGACACACCCACACAGGTAGACCCGGAGAACCCATCTCTTAACGTCAGTGTTGACGTAAGCAAAGCAGCTGTTCAAACTGGTGAGACAGTGAACATAATGGCAACCGTTGACAAACTTCGAGGAACAAACATCATCTTTAATTGGGTTAACACAACCGGTTACGGCACACTGACCACCACGGGCCAAAATAAGGCAGTCTGGTCTGCCCCGGAAAAGCTGGATGACGGAGCCAAAGTTGAAGTTCTCCAGCTCGTTGTTACAGCGATTAGCCAAGTAGTTTCAGCAGAATCGTCAGGAGTTGATACGGATACTGAAGTTCTGACATCAACCAAAACCATACTGCTCACCGTCACAAATTGATAACTAGTGTTCCTGCCTTATCGCAGCTAAATTTTTACACCGATTCAGGACTGATATTGAACAGTTGGGTGCCTAATCAGTTCATCGGGGAGGAATGGCAATGCAACCTGTCCCTACCTACAGTTTGAAATTTAATAAGAAGAAAAAGTCGCGCTTCTTGCCGACTACATGCGGACACCGTAGCCGTTGGCTTCAGCTCTGCGTCGAGAGTGCAGCGTTGTGGTTGTTGTGCATCTCCATAGCCTCGGCTTCCCTGCGCCCTCTGGTTGGTGCAAAGGCACTTGGTATGAGCGGGGCATTCATTAGCAGCGCCGATGATTCAGCGGGAGCCCTCTGGAATCCGGCGGGACTGGCAAGCCTTGAGCACGGCAGTTTGGTTTACGACCTATCCCAAGGCGCAATTTCCTTTGGGTATCCGATTCATTACGTGGGAACGCTCGGCTTCAGTGCCTTAGATCTGAACGGTGAAGACCGATTCTTTCATGACCATCCGAACAATCCAGTCGGCACATTCGAGAGAGGTTATAATCAAATTCTCCTGTCTTATGCCAGATCCATCGGCAGCCGATTGCAGCTTGGTGGGAATCTTGGATACAATCGTGCCCCCAACCCCGGCAGCCAATGGAAGCCAAGTTACGACCTCGGTGCTATTGTAAAACTGCCTCTGCACCTAACCTTGGGAGCAAAGTTGATAGATATATCTGGAGTGACCATTCCAGACCGAGATGGCAGGCTCCTGAAGCAGTTTGATCAGACATTTGCCCTTGGGGTAGCATGGAAACCGGTTCAACCACTTCAGTTGAACAGTGTGTTGGATACAGTGTTGTGGCAGCTCAGAATGGGTGCCGAAGTTACCAAGTATGGACTCGCGCTCCGGCTAGGTACAACAATTGACCTCATAGGACTGCAGCCAGAGCCCGACTGGAGCTTGGGATTTTCTGTCAATGTCCACGGAAAACATCTCCATTACGCCTATTTGAACCAGCCAGACGTGGCATATAAACATCTTCTTGCCGTTGGCTTGACATTTGATTCGTCCCGCCAGACAGCCTCGGCTTCCATAGGTCAAGAGGGAACTTCCGCGGAGAGAAAGGAAACTTCAACTGACACAAAAGCTGCGAAAAATGCAAAATCCCCAACTGAGTGGATTGCGAAGCGGTACGATGTCGAGGTTGAACTCATCATCGCTCTGGTCAAAACGGAGTCAACCTTCAATCCCAAAGCGATTTCCGCCAGTGGGGCCGCTGGGCTGACGCAACTGATGCCACCGACAGCACGGGGGCTCGGTCTCAAGGTTCCATCCTATCGGAACGTAAAAAAGCCGACACCAAAGCCCAATGTCGATGAACGCTTCCACCCGCTTACCAACCTAGACGCGGGAGTCAAATATCTGCACGAACTGCTTAAAAGGTATGACGGGAACTACCACCTTTCACTCGCCGCTTATAATGTGGGACTAGGGAACGTGCGGAAAAACGTGCCGCTCAGTCGTCCGGCAGAACGGTATGTTGGCAAAGTCCTCGGCAACTACTATCAATACAAGAGGGATACCGCATTGAAAAATACGGACCTTCGCAGATTAGATGCTGCTCTTAGGTAATCGCGGCAGGGGCATATCCCAGCTATATCCACTACCACTGCTTGGATTGATATCAATCTCCCGTTCACTTAAAGCTCCCAGTGTTCATCAATCTCCTGCTGGTATCCACGAATCTTTCCATCAAGCACATCAGCGATAGTCACCACCTCTCCAGAACACCCCGACTCATAAATCGCTATTGAGATAGCTTTGGCTTGCAAGCCGGTCCAACCATCCACTTCGGGCGCGCGCCGATTCCTGATCGCATCAATAAAGTCATAGATCTCCAACGCGAAACCATCCTCAATCCCATGTGGGAAAAGTCGCGCTTTCTCGTCATCGCTTAACGTTTCAAGATACATCTCGCGGAGTTCCTGCATGCTGTATTTTGTCCCATCAAGTCGCTCCACCTCGCCCCGATCCTTAACCGTAAACGGATGAAAGACATCACCGTTATCGCGGATGACACCTTCAGCACCGTAGAAAGCGACATTTAGGTGGTTAGCACACGGCGCAGCAACCGTCCAACTCCACGTCCCGACAACGCCACTCTGGAACGTGATGATTGCTACCCAAGTATCCTCATGGCAAGTGGGCACCTTTCCCCGCTCGGCGTGATTGGCAAATCGTCCATCAATCTGACGGACTTCGGCGTAAACCTTTTCGACATCGCCCAAGAAGTAACGGATTGTGTCCATCATGTGCGCGCCGCTATCCATCACCATACCGCCGCCACTGAACTCTACCCCCAACCGCCAATGCCAATCACCGATATTCGCCGGATCGCTCCAAGCCGCAGATTGTGCGAAGAACATCCGGGGTGCCCCGACAATGTTCCCCTCGTTGAGCGCCCATCTGACAGTTCGTTGCCCGGGTGTCCTGCGGCAATTTTCCGCCGTAGCGGTGAGTCGTCCATGCTTTTCCGCAACTTCAATCATCTTCTGGCTTGCTTTGATTGTCACCCCAAACGGCTTCTCCGTCATAATATCAACGCCTGATTCAAGACACGGGATAGCGGAAATGTGATGATAAGCGTGCGATGTGCAGATATCCGCCCCGTTCAAATTCTCCGTTTTTAGCATCTCTTCAACATCGTTGTAAACGCGGGGCACGGTTCCCTGCAATTCCGCAACCCGCTCCGCGTAATCTTGCGCCGCTTCCCTACGCACATCGCACGTTGCCTCAATTGAAAAGGTATTAACCCCTTTTTCCACTAACGCTTGATAGCCTCGCAGATGCGCGTTTGCGATTCCGCCACAACCAATAACTGCTAAACGAACTTTATCTGACACAGCTTCCCCCTAGAATTCATGAACCTTTGACAGTTCTGGAATAAAATCTTGACTTTTTGAGAACTTCAGTTTACTATACCTACACTCATGTAATTGTGTCAATAAGGTTTTGAGGACACATCATATCTTACACGATTCGCGTTTCTCGGACTAAAAATAAACAGGGAAAAATTTCGCATGACAGTTGGAAAAGTTGTGGGAACAGTCGTTGCCACGCGAAAAGATGAAAAACTCATCGGCAGTAAGTTGCTGATTGTGCAGGATACCGAGCCAGATGGAACGCTTCTCAGTCGATATACGGTTGCTGTTGATGCTGTCGGCGCGGGTGTCGGCGAGTTGGTGCTCACTGCAGCAGGGAGCTCAGCCCGTCAAACCAATAGCACTAAGAACAAGCCTGTTGACGCAGTAATCATGGCGATTGTCGATTCGATTGAAGTGCATGGGGAAGTCCTGTTTCAAAAGTAGCAATCGATATGCTTCTTTAGGGGACATCAACCCTTCACATCAAAATGGATGCAAATTCAACAGATTTACCTCTCAAAATCGAACTCATCAAGCGGATCCGCTGGCTCGTCAAGCTTCGGTGGATCGCCATCACGGGAGTCTTGCTGACTGTCAGCGTTGCAAGTTGGGGACTCCATATCATTGACAATCCAACGCCGCTATACATCATCGCGGCACTCATGACGCTCTACAACTTTGAGCCGCAAATCTATCCCAAACACCTTACGGAAAAACCGCTCATATCAATTCAGCGACACGCGGGCGGGCATATTATCCTAGATTTGTTCTCTTTGACGGTCCTCCTCCACTTTAGCGGTGGTGTCGAGAACCCGTTTATTTTCTACTTTATCTTTCATCTCGTTATTGCGAGCATACTCCTTTCCAAAAAAGTCAGTTACATCCTTGCCACACTCAACACAATCCTTTTAAGTGCTCTCATTTTCCTTGAGTATTACCACATCCTGCCCCATTCTCATCTACAAAATTTTCTGCCCGCAACGCTCTGGCGAAACCCGATTTACATTTCAAGTGTGCTGTTCGTGTTCACAAGCACCCTGTTTTTCTCGGTCTATCTGGCAACATCGATTATGGATACCGCGAGGGCGCGTGAAGCGGAAACCCGCGAGCTGAAAGACAACCTTGAGGAAAAAGTGGCAGAGTTGGAAGAGGCGAGAGGAGCCGTGCTTTTCGAGCGAAACAAGCTCACATCGATTATTGAGTGTATGCAGGAGGGAGTCATCTTTGTTGACAACAGGAATCACGTGTCGCTCTTTAACAAGGCGGGCCAGCAGATCCAAAAAGAGCAATTCGGACTTGATACAGAAACCATTCAAGCCCCAGAGGCTGACGGCGTTCTCCTGCAAATCGCGGAGGATTTATCGAAGGGACATGCGGCAGTCGAACAGCAGACACTACAGATTAAGGATAAATTCCTTGAAAATACTTATGCTGCTGTGCGGGACAGGGATGACAACTACTTAGGCACGGTCCTGGTTTGCCGCGACGTGACCGATCGGAAACGGATGGAGCAGCAAATGGTCCAATCGGAGAAGATGGCGGCGATCGGTGAATTGGCGGCAGGGGTTGCACATGAGATCAATAATCCCCTTGACGGTCTACTCAACTGCATCCTTCGGATAAAGCGAGATCCGCAGAACGAGCGGCAAACCACAGAATACTTGGGCCTCATGGAGGAAGCCCTCCGGCGGATTGAAACGACTGTTGGGCAGCTTCTCAATTTCTCACGCCAACGCGAGTTGGCACTCATATCAGTCGCCCTCAATGAGGTTGTCACCGAAGTTGCTGATCTGATTGCATACAGTGCTGACGAAAAAGGGATCCGAATTGAGAAGCATTTTCAGAAAGCCCTGGATCCAATCCGTGGAGACAAACATCTATTAGAGCAGGTTGTCCTGAATCTTGCCCTAAACGCGATCGCGGCTATGCCCGATGGCGGCGTATTGACTTTCAAAACTGGGAAGATCGAATTTGATGCGCTACTTGGTAAAGCAGTGGCTTTCGTTCAGGTAACCGACACAGGAATCGGCATCCCTAAGTCCGTCCAAGATCGGATTTTCGACCCGTTTTACACCACAAAGATTACCGAGAAAGGCACAGGACTTGGGCTCTCCGTGTCTAACCGGATCATCAGACAACATGAAGGCATCATTGAATTCGACAGCGAGGTCGCACAGGGGTCCGCGTTCACCGTCAAACTACCAATAAGGAGAGGGCTGGAAAAGGCATGAAAGTACTGGTTGTTGACGACGAAAAAATCAAACTTATCACACTACGCGATGATCTGCGCGAGGCGAACTACGATACCATTGCGGTTGAGGCCCCAGCGATTGGGCTACAGCTTGTGCAGAACGAACATTTCGATGTCCTTGTCACCGACCTGCGCCTGCCGAAGATGCACGGAATTGAATTTCTCAAGCGGGTCCAGAAGGAGCAGCCCCATATCATTGTGATTGTCATGACCGCTTATGCGAGCGTTGAAACCGCTGTGGAAGCAATGAAATTTGGGGCGTATAACTATATCAAGAAACCTTTCTCCAGTGAAGAACTGATTCAGATGCTGGATAAACTGAAAATGCTCCACGGCAAGGGTAAAGGGCGTTCACAGCTAAAAGTTCCCATGAAAGGACGCTCCCCATACCACCATATTATTGGGAAGAGTCAGGCGATACAAGACCTCTTTGACCTGCTTGAAAACATCTCCGACACTCAGAGCACTGTGCTCATCTACGGGGAGCATGGCACAGGAAAAGCACTCGTTGCAAAATCGATTCATTTTAACAACTCGCGTAGACATCACCCCTTTAGGATTGTCAACTGCTCAGGAGCGCCTACCGAAACATTAGATCGAGCGCTCTTCGGAGACAAGCGCACGGAAAACGAGTTCGCGCATCACGGGACACTTTTCCTCAAAGATATTGATGCACTTCCCACCGCACTGCAGGCCGAACTCCTATGGGTACTAGAAGGGCAGCAGCAAAATCTAGACGGAAACGCGCAAAAGGAGGATGTGCGGATCATTGCTGCGACAACCCAGAATTTGCGTATGAAGGTCCAAAATGGAGAATTTCGAGACGACCTCTTCTATCGGCTGAACGTTGTCCCAATCTTTCTACCGCCGTTGCGTGAACGGGTCGAAGATATTCCCCTTTTAATCAATCATTTTTTAGATCTATTCTCGCCCAATTCTCCCATCCGCATCGCTCCCGAAGCTGTCGAGGTGCTCACGGCATATCCATGGCCCGGTAATGTCCGCGAATTAGAAAACGTCATTGAACGGCTCGTAACAGTTGGCGACGGGGCAGATATTACAACCGACGAGATTCCGCTTGAGTTGAAACTACCGACACATATCAGCTTAGATGAGACGTTGAGTGAAATCTCCTTTCAGGAAATTATCTGGGCGACAGAGCGTGAGCTCATCGGTTGGGCGATGAAAAAGACAAAGGGGAATAAAACGCAAGCTGCCAAACTCCTCAAAATGAAGCCTTCAACCTTCCGAGATACCCTCGCCAAGCATATTGACCGGATCGAATGGTAGCCGTGAGGGGAAAGGGAGACAAACCCAATGAACTGGCAACAGGAACGCGAACGCCTGCGGGCGGAAGCCCTCCACAAACGGGACAGCATCCCGCCCAGCGTGAGGACTGAACGAAGCCGACGGATTGTTAAACATGCAATCAACTGGATCGAGGTGAACCGAGCGAATGCGGTCCTGATCTACCTCAACATGCGGAGCGAAGTGGAGACCGGCGGTTTACTCGATCACCTGTTAGCTCAGAATAAGATCGCGCTTGCCCCTGTGATGAATACGAAACAGCGAACCCTTACACCGCACCGTATCATAGATGCGAAAAAAGATCTTGTTCTCCACCCTTACGGCATGTATCAACCAAACAGGGACACCTGTCCTCCTTTTCCCTTAGAGCAGATCGATTTGATCTTTGTTCCCGGTGCTGCTTTCGACCCCAAGGGCTACCGTGCCGGATACGGTGCCGGCTTCTATGACCGGTTCCTGCCGCAATGTCCACAGGCAGTTTGGATTGGATTGGCTTACGAAGCACAAATCGTGACAAATACTTTCCCGCAGACGTGGGACATCCCCCTCCATCAAATTCTCACAGAAGGCGCGTGATACTTCGCGTGATACTTGTAGACTGTCTCTGGTTCGTGGAGAATTTCTTAAGCGCGTCTATTGCGTTTTGCCCTTTACGCATTATGCTCAATTTTACGCTTGACATCGGATACACCTGTGATATAATGCTCCCATTTGGGGTGAGTGGTCTAAACCTATTTAGCAAATGCCCCCCAAATTAGTGCAAGAAAGGAGGGTATGTGTGATTGTGCGGAATGAAAACCAGGGGACCTCAAACAGAGATGAGTGGGAACCACATACCTGTCCTAGTTGATGAGGTCGTTCAATTTTTACAACCGAAAAATCACGGCTTTTATGTCGATGGGACGGTTGGACTAGGCGGGCATGCCGCTGTCATTTTACAGAAGGCTGCGCCGAACGGATTCCTGCTTGGCATTGATTTGGACGCGGAGGCGTTGGCTATCGCCAAGGAAAGGCTGCGTGAATACAAGGAACAGGTGACACTCGTCGGTGGAAATTTTGCCCATTTGGATCGGCTGCCCCAACTGCATCGGGGTTCAGAGCAACGGGAAACCACGATTCCGCAAATCGATGGCATTTTACTCGACCTAGGGGTGTCATCTTTGCAACTGGATACGCCGACGAGAGGGTTTAGTTTCACGCACGCTGGGCCCTTAGATATGCGGATGGATACCACCCAATCCCTATCAGCAGCGCACGTCGTGAACCATCACCCCGAAGCCGCGCTCGCAACGGTTTTTACGCAATTCGGTCAAGAACGCTGGGCGAAAAGGATTGCACGCCAGATTGTTCGCGATCGAAAACACAAGTTCATCTCAACAACCCACCAACTAGCTGAAATTGTTCTGGATGCGATCCCTTCCAAATCAACGGGTGGACGTATCCATCCCGCAACAAGGGTTTTTCAGGCACTACGAATCTATATTAACGACGAACTTAAAAACCTTCATTCCGGGATATGTTCTGCTGCTTCCGCTTTGAAGCCCGGTGGACGCTTATGCATCATCTCTTTCCACTCTCTCGAAGATCGAATTATTAAAGAGCAGTTTCGCACCCTATCGCGCGCCTGCATCTGCCCACCGAAGACCCCTATCTGTGTGTGTCAGCATACCCCCACTCTTCAGATACTGACCAAACGTCCAATAGCTCCGACCCCCGATGAAATTCGACGGAATCCTCGGGCCCGAAGTGCGAAATTGCGAGTTGCGATGAAGATCCATGAATCTAAAACGAAAGATTGAACGTTTCTTAACAACCGGACGAAACGGTTTGTAAAGGAACATTCGGAAACTATTATAATCATGAAATATCGGAAACCAACTCAGTCGTCAAAATTTCATCCATTTGCATACTTTGCGCTTGCCATTTATATCTGTATCTTTTTTCTGAGCGCATGGTTTTCGTCATACCAAAACAAGGTTGCCCTGCAAATGCGCGAGGGGTTTGAGCAGCGGAGAGATCAACTCCACAATGAAATTAACAGACTCAAAATACAGGAAACAAGGCTCACTTCAATTAAACGGATTCACGAAATTGCGAAAGACCTCCAGATGGTTCAGCCCTCCGATCCAGCCCATGTGCTGCAAGCTGATTAGGACCGGCGAATCAAGCGTTTAATTGTGCCATCCCTTAATCCTTGGTGCGCTCTGGAACATCCAACCCCTTGAGGGAGACCTTCGCAACGTGGCGTATGCACGTGAAACGCAATGGGGGATATGCTTCAGTTTGAGTCAAGGGATTCACTCTTGGTGTGGATTCTCACCAATATCACACACAATTACACTTCCGTATTAACACACCTATGAAAAATATACCTTTTCCCCGGATTATGATTGTATGGGTTATTTTGGAACTTTGCTTAGGCTTATTGATAGGTCGCTTGTTTCTCATCCAGTATGTACATGGCCAGAAACTCCGCGGACGGTCTGAAGGGCAGCGTAACGCGCGATTGGGTTCTCAGGCAAAGCGCGCTAAGATTCTAGATCGGCACGGAAGCGTGTTTGCAATCAATCAGGATCTGGTTTCGGTCTATGCTGACCCAAAAGTGCTGAGAGATAAGCCTGATGAAGTTGCTCGTAAACTTGCGCCGCTGCTCAATGTTCCAGAAGCTAGACTGTTGCCGACATTGCAGCAAAAGAAAAGGCGTTTTGTTTGGTTGAAACGGAATCTAGATTATGAACACATCGATGACATCCGCCAAATCACTAAAAGCATTCGTGGGGTTGGGTATCGGATCCATGGAAAGCGATCTTACCCAAAAGACGAACTGGCGTGCCATATCATTGGATATATTAATTTTGAAAATAAAGGTATCGACGGGATCGAACATCAATACGACCCCTACCTCAGGATAGGTGAAAGAGATTATCTCCCCGCATCACAACCAAAAGGGAGTCGGGTCAGCACCGATGGGAAGAGACGCCCAATTCGCCCACCACAACTTTATCAACAAGGCGGAAAATACGGCCATAGCGTCGTCCTCACGCTCGATGAATATATTCAACATATCGCAGAAACCGAACTGATTGCCGGTTGCGAAAAGTGGCAAGCGAAAGCGGGGACCGCAATCGTCATGCACTCCAAAAGCGGTGAGATTTTGGCATTAGCAAATTATCCGAACTACGACCTCAATCACTACTCAAGGAGCAAAGAGTCTGCCAAGCGAAATCTTGCCATCTGGATGCAATACGAACCCGGTTCCGTGTTCAAAATCGTCACCGCTTCTGCCGTTCTTAACGAAAAACTGATGGATCCGCAATCGCGTGAGTATTGCGATATGGGGGAATATCGCCTGTCCAATGGGCATATCATTCACGATATTAAGCCCAATGCGTGGCTAACACTCAGCGAGATTATTGCAAAGTCCAGTAATATCGGTATCCTCAAGGCTGCGAGTCATCTCAACAAAGAGCAGTTAGAAGCTTATACGCGCCGGTTCGGGTTCGGTGAAAAAACAGGTATCGATCTGCCCTACGAACGTGTCGGTAGCTTGAGGGGCTTCCAAAAATGGGATGCCTACTCGATCGCCTCTATTCCTTTCGGGCAAGGCATTTCTGGGACACCCATCCAAGTGTTGAACGCCATCAACGTCATCGCTACCAACGGTGTGCTGTTACAACCGTATGTCACTCGGCAAATTATCGATAAGGATGGAAACCCGCTAGAACAATCATATCCAATGCCGATTCGCCGCGTCATTTCCGCAGAAACCGCACAGGAGATGACACAAATGCTTGTCGGTGTAACAGAAGCCGGTAGTGGGATAAGAGCGCAGGTCAAAGGATACACCGTTGCCGGCAAAACCGGCACAGCACAGAAAGCGGAACGCGGCAAGGGGTACGTCAAAGGCAAAGTGGTTGCCACTTTTGCAGGTTTTCTTCCGGCGGAGGATGCGTTACTTTCAATTATCGTTGTCGTCGATGAGCCGGCGGGTGCCCCGTTGAGCAGCCGTGTCACAGCCCCAATTTTCCAAAAGATTGCGAGTGGAGCGATGCGCTATTTGAGTCAAAAGAACCTCTTTGCCCAGAGATCCACCGCGAGTTATGCGGAAAACCAATCAGCCCGTCATTGATTGGTCCTATTTGGTTTATATCGGTCCAGATTGCCATATCCTTGGGAGGTAAGCCAATAAAAAGGGTAAATGTGAAGGACCTGCTTTGCATTGCAGTATTAGCACTGCCCATTGTCAACCAAGCTGAAAGTTGCGTTCGAGTTGCCCTAAAGGAGGGGACTAAGACGCAATCACGGTTTTTCTTTTGCACGGCGTTCGTCAAAGGATTTTCTGAAGGTCGGAGGTGGAATAAATTGTGAACCTACATCGCTTACTCCAAGGGGTAAACATCCTCTCATCAACTGGAGGGCTCGATAAAGACATTACCGGCATTGCGAATGATAGTCGAGTTGTGCAGCCGGGGTATGCCTTCGTCTGCTATGAAGGTGTCAACGTTGATGGACACACCTTTATTCCGCAAGCCCTCCAAAACGGCGCAACGACGATCATCGGGGAGAGACCACAACCGATGCCGCCCGGTGTCACCTATATCCAAACGCCAAACGGACGCATTGCATTCTCGATCATCGCAGCAAATTGGCACGAGAATCCAGCGGATCGGTTGAAGTTGATCGGCATCACCGGCACAAACGGTAAGACCTCAACAGCACATTTAGCGCATTCAATCTTCAAAGCCGCCGGACTAAAGTCAGGGTTCATGGGCACGGTTGGAACCTATTACGCCGATGTCTTTGTGCCGCCCACCATCACGACACTTGAGCCCTTGACGCTTCATAAACTGTTTCGAGATATTGCCGATGCAGGTGTAGATTATGTCATCATGGAAACCTCATCTCAAGGACTCGCCCAATATCGATTGGCTGGACTGACTTTTGAAACGGCGGTCTTTACCAATCTGACACAAGACCATCTCGACTACCATCAGACGATGGAGGAATATCTGAACGCCAAGATGATGCTGTTTCAGCAACTCAATCCTAGTCATGGTCTAGCAATCCTTAACGCAGACGACCCCGCCTCCGATTCCATACGTCATCAAACCAATCCCCCAAGCCTCACTTTTGGTGTTGAGCATCCGGCGGATCTGGCGGTCAGCAACGTCGAATCAACACTTAAACAGCTTTCATTCGTGGCAGACACACCGGCTGGAAAAATCTCAGCAAACCTGCGTCTACTGGGGGATTACAACCTCTATAACGCCCTCGCTGCGATTGGGGTCGGGTTACACCATAACTGCTCACTTGAAGCAATCCAAGCGGGACTGGAATCCACAGTTGTGCCGGGGCGGTTTGAGTTAGTCGACCGTGGACAACCTTTCGCTGTTGTCGTGGACTACGCCCATACGCCTGACGGTTTGGAAAATCTGTTGACCGCTGCACGAAAGATTACGCAGGGCAGTCTAATCTGCGTCTTTGGCTGCGGCGGGGATCGAGACCGCGGCAAACGCCCGAAGATGGGCAAAATCTCCGCAACCATCGCCGACCACAGCGTGATTACCTCCGATAACCCACGCACCGAAGCGCCGGACGTGATTCTCGCTGACATTGTGGAAGGCTTACCCGACAACGCGAGTTATGACCTGATTCAGGACCGCCAGACTGCCATCGGTCACGCGATTAAGTTAGCAAAACCAGGCGATCTTGTCACCATCGCGGGCAAGGGGCATGAGCCGTATCAAGAAATCAATGGCGTGCGGTTCGATTTCGATGATCGGGAAGTCACAGCGAAATTTCTTGACCAGTTGAAGTCACACTAATGCAGGCAATGTCATTCAACCATAGTATCAGGAGGTGAGACTCAATATGGACGTTTTCCTCCCTCCCACTCTCCGTGATAGCACCCTTTTATATTCTCCCTTTTTGGCTTCTTTTCCGAGCTGTTCATGCAATCGAAAGAATCGCAAGCAAAGGAAACGCCAGAGAATAGAGGTAGATAAATCTGTTCAACCACAGTCTGCTACTGTTGTCCGTTCCAGCAGGTTGGGCACAGCAGACAATCGCCTACAACCCATCCATCACCTTTTACGCATTACGCCATGAACCTCACAATTGCTGAAATCTTACAGGCGACACCGGGCAACCTCATCCAAGGCAATCCCAACACCGTTATAACGCAGGTTTCGACAGACTCACGGACACTTCAAAAGGGCGACCTCTTTGTTGCACTAGCCGGCGAAACATTCGATGGGCATCACTTCCTAGAAGGCGTGTGTCAGCAAGGTGCCGTTGGGGTGGTAGTCTCTAAACCGGTAGCGGAGTTCTCTCAACTTGCGCCGCCGATTATTGTGCAAGTCAACGACACGCTCAGTGCCCTGGGAGATATTGCCAACTGCCACCGCCGCAAGTTCGATCTCCCAATCGTCGCTATCACAGGCAGCAACGGCAAGACCACAACAAAGGACATCACAACTTCTGTGTTAGCACAGCGGTTTTCCGTCTTCAAATCCGAGAAAAGTTACAATAACCAGATTGGTATTCCCTCGCGATTGATGCAACTCAGCAAAGAGGATGAGGTTGCTGTGTTAGAGATTGGCACCAGTTGGCCCGGAGAAATCGAGCGGCTATCGCAGATAACCGCACCGACCGTCGGTGTGATTACTAACATCGGACCGGCGCACTTGGAGTTGCTAGGTTCAATTGAAGGGGTCGCTGAAGAGAAAGGGGCATTGCTAGCCCATGTCGAACATACCATACTCAACGCCGATGATCCGATGACACCGAGGCTTGCCCGCCGTGTATGTGGTCCGATCACCACATTTGGTTGGCAGACTGATGCGGATGTTTCTGCACACGAAATTGAAATTGACGGTTTCGGAAAGCCAGCGTTTACCTTGAAGATTGGGGGAGACGAAGCCGGAAGAGTGCATTTGCCATGTCTGGGAAAACACAACATCTACAACGCCCTCGCCGCTGCCGGCGTTGGCGTTTGGGCGGGCTTAACGCCGACAGCAATTCGTGCGGGCCTAGAGCATTTTCAGCCAGCGGACATGCGGATGCAGCCGATTCTACACAACGACCTGCACATCATCAACGATGCCTATAACTCAAATCCGATGTCCCTCAAGTCCGCTTTGGCATTTCTCAACGATATCGAAATAACTGGCAAGCGAATTGCCATCCTTGGTGATATGCTTGAACTTGGCGAACACTCTCACACGCTCCATCTGAAAACGGGACAAGCTATCCCAACCAATATCAACCTATTGATTACCGTTGGACCCCATAGCCGCGCGATTGCTCATGGCGCAGAAGGCAACGTTGAATCCATCATCTCCTGCGACACGCCACAACAGGCGGCACACCAACTGACTCAATACGCCCAACCCGGTGATGCGGTTCTTATCAAAGGGTCACGCGGGATAAAATTGGAACAGGTCTTGGAAGAACTGATGCGTGAAACCTGAAATCTGGTTCTTTCCTGCTTTCATTCTCCGAGGTTTAATATCGAAAATAACCTATGCTCTACTACCTATTTTTTGAACAATTGACAGAGGCTTTTTCGCCACTAAACGTCTTCCGTTACATCAGCTTTCGGTCCATCTATGCAACAGTAACCGCACTACTTATCGCCTTAATTTTAGGTCCGTTCGTCATTCGACATCTGAGACAATTGAAGCTCGGTCAGCATGTCCGAGATGATGGGCCCGAAACCCATTTCAGCAAGGAGGGCACGCCGACGATGGGGGGCGTACTAATTATCTCGTCCGTGCTGATTTCAATTTTTCTCTGGGCACGATTGGATCAGCCCTATATTTTTGTCCTCACCTTCAGTCTAGTGTGGTTTGGTGGTCTCGGTTTTCTGGATGATTACCGGAAGATTACCAAACAACAATCGCTTGGATTGAAGGGCTGGCATAAAATCTTTTTACAAACAGTTGGTGCACTCGCCATCGCCTACTTCCTCTATCAATGGGGCCCCGTTCCCCAAGACAGCTTGACTGAAAGAACATCAATTATTATTCCTTTCTTTAAGCAGCTTCGTCCAGACCTCGGCATATTCTTTATTCCATTTGCAGCGTTCGTCATTGTCAGTGCGTCCAACGCTGTGAATCTTACGGATGGGCTTGATGGTCTAGCAATCGGTTGCACTCTGTTTGTCGCAGTCACATTTGGTGTGCTGGGTTACCTTACAAGCCACCAGCAATTAGCAAATTACCTCGACATTGCCCACATTCCAGCCAGCGGAGAGGCTGCAACTGTCTTCTGCGCTGCATTGATCGGTGCCGGGGTGGGCTTTTTATGGTATAATTGTCACCCAGCACAGGTCTTCATGGGAGATACGGGCTCGTTAGCCCTCGGCGCAGCACTTGGCACCATTTCCATCTTAATCAAAGAAGAAATCTTGCTCGTGATTGTCGGCGGAATCTTCGTTGCAGAAGCACTCTCCGTTATTATTCAAGTTGCATCTTATAAAACACGAAAAAAGCGTGTGTTTAGGATGTCACCGCTACATCACCATTTTGAGCAACTCGGTTGGCCAGAGCCGAAGGTCGTCCTCCGCTTCTGGATTATTGGGCTGATCCTTATGCTCATCGCACTGAGTACCCTCAAATTGCGATAGTGGGAAAAGAGACAAGCGGAAAACGGTGGAGATTCACTCATTGCGGATATTTCCAGTCCGCCTAAGGGGAGAACCATGCGATTACAGAATAAAATTGCTCTCATTACCGGCGGGGCGACAGGCATCGGGGCCGCTACAGCCGTGATGTATGCACGAGAGGGCGCAACAGTCATCATCGGGGACACCAATGAGGCAGATGGCAGGGCAACTGCCCAATCCATTGAAGCGGAGGGAGGCACTGCCCAGTTTGTACGCACCGATGTCTCTCAAGAGGCGGACGTTGCTGCAATGGTGGAAGCGGTCGAGCAGAATTTTGGCCGGCTTGATGTGCTAGTGACCTGCGCCGGCATCCTGTTGGGTGCAGCGGTTCGCATCGATCAGTTTGAGGCGGAAGCGTGGGATAAGGTCATCAGGGTCAACTTGAGGGGAACTTTCCTTTGCACTAAACACGCAGTTCCATTGATGGAAAAGAGCGGCGGCGGGCAAATGGTGCTGATTGCATCGGGTGCCGGGGTGACGGGTCCCAGTGCCTCCATTGCCTATGGCGCGAGCAAAGGCGGTGTGCGAGGGCTAGGGTTTACCTTGAAGCACCAAGTTGAACCGCTAAATATCCGGGTCCACGTTGTATGTCCCGGCAACCTCAATACCCCCCTGAAACTCAGGGCAATCGCCGACATCGCAGAAAGGGCAGGAGAATCACCGGAAGCAGCGGTTGCTGCCGCACAGTCGTCTCTATTCCAACCGGAAGAGGTCGCCAAGGTGCTAACAGACCTCGCCTCTGATGCGGGAGTGAATGCCGAAGAACTCGTATTTACGAAGTGAATCGTGGTAAACCCTACACAATATTTACATGCGATTGCTATGGATTGTAAGGAAATAACTCTTTACATTTTCGATAACTTTAATATATAATGAAAGAGGCACTGCCATGAGATAGATTAGACTGAGCAGCAATGCAAAAGGGAAGGCAGATGGTTTTATCAGATCAGGATATTGTTCGTTATCAGAAAATGGGGAAAATCAAAATTACTCCTACCCCAGATCTCACCAAACAGCTCGGTTCCTGTTCCATTGATTTTCGGCTCGGGAATACCTTCCGGTTGTTTGAGCACAGTAAGCATCCCTATATCGATCTTCGTGAAGAGATTGATCTCAACGAACTGATGCACAAAGTGGAAGTCCCCGATGGTGAAGCGTTTACCATGCAGGCGGGGGAATTTGTCCTCGCGGCGACCCTCGAAACCCTCGAACTTGCCGACGATGTGATGGCACGGCTCGAAGGTCGGAGTAGCCTAGGTAGACTTGGTATTATTGTCCATAGCACAGCTGGGCTGTTTGATCCAGGCTGGGTCGGAACCGCTACATTGGAACTGGGCAATCTTGGGCGCATGCCTATTAAACTCTACCCCGGTATGCGGATTTGTGCGTTTACATTTGAAGAGTTATCCTCTCCTGCAAAAGTACCTTATCGTCAAAAACCGGGCAACAAGTATGCAGGACAAGTTGAGCCAGAAGCCAGCCGTTTTGGGAAGGATTTTTAATCAGTAAATCATTGCATTGCTAAAAACTTTAGCAGTTATATGCCTAATAATTCAGCATCAGTGAATTGCGGCATTGGCACCATACCGCTAATTTTCTACTAAAAGAGCCCTCACCTAGTGAGACGAAATCAGGGGCAAACCGCCCATCAGAGCCAAATTTTCTCTACAAAATAAGCACAGGACGAGGTGGGCAATTTTGACGCTGGCATTCCATTTCAACAGGGATGTGACCATTGGCATATCGCTTGCTCTATCTTTGAGGGGGGGCCGTTTTCAGATTCCATTGTCTCCAATAATTCGTTGAGTAGGGTGTATAAAAAGTGGCAAAAGTGTCTCCCCTCGAGAGACTCCTCACACGCGCTCTTCGTGCAATCGCTGGGCAGTGCTAACCCTACTTAGTTTAATCGTCATTTCTTAGCTCAATATTTTAATTCTTAAGGAGAGTCTCGATGACACCAAATGAAGTCGTTGCATTTGCAAAAGCAAAAGAAGTCAAAATTGTTGACTTTAAATTCACGGATCTGCCTGGCATGTGGCACCACTTTTCGATTCCCGCATCAGAGTTAAAGGAAGACCTGTTTGAAGAGGGACTCGGTTTTGATGGTTCAAGTATTCGCGGTTTCCAGGCAATTAACGAAAGCGACATGCTCCTTTTCCCTGATCCCGATACAGTCCTTGTGGATCCGGTTTGCAAGATTCCGACACTCAGTCTTATTTGTAACATTAAAGATCCAATTACCCTAGAAAGCTACAGCCGAGACGTGCGGCATATTGCCCAAAAAGCGGAAGCCTATCTCAAAAGCACCGGACTCGCGGATACCAGCTATTGGGGCCCTGAAGCTGAATTTTTCATATTCAATGATGTTCGCTACGACCAAAATCAGCATTCGGGCTACTATTTCGTTGATTCCGTTGAAGGAAGCTGGAATACAGGGGCCGATGAAGGGCCGAACCTAGGATACAAACCCCGCTACAAGGAAGGGTATTTTCCCGTCCCTCCATCAGATACACTGCAAGATATTCGGTCCGAAATGATTCTCAAGATGATCGACTGTGGGGTTGATGTAGAGGTTCACCACCATGAGGTTGGCACCGGTGGGCAGGGTGAGATTGATCTCCGGTTTGATACCATGACCCGGATAGGCGATAAGCTCGCACTATACAAATACATCATCAAGAATACAGCCCGCGCCCACAATATGACTGCGACCTTTATGCCAAAACCGCTGTTTGAAGATAACGGTTCAGGGATGCACACCCATCAGAGTTTATGGAAAGATGGGAAAAATATCTTCTACGATCCGCAGGGATATGCAGGGTTAAGCGAGGCCGCGTTATATTACGCCGGTGGCCTCCTTAAACACCTACCGTCGCTGTGCGCTATCATCGCACCAACAACCAATTCTTACAAGCGGTTGGTCCCAGGCTATGAGGCACCGGTGAATCTTGCATACTCGCAAAGAAACCGGAGTGCATGCGTCCGCATCCCTGTCTATTCTCAGAGCGAAAGAGCGAAGCGACTGGAACTCCGTACACCAGATCCTTCTTGTAACGCATATCTCGCCTGTAGCGCAATGCTGATGGCGGGCCTTGATGGTATCCGGAACCAGATTCACCCCGGTGAACCATTCGATAAAGACCTGTATGATCTGGAGCCAGAGGAACTGGAAGAAATCGAGTCAACGCCAGCTTCTTTAGCTGAAGCGCTTGATGCCTTAGAGGACGACCACGACTACTTGCTCGAAGGCGATGTAATCACGCAGGACGTGATTGATACATGGATAGACTATAAACGTGAAAACGAAGTCGATGCAGTGAACCTCCGGCCGCATCCACATGAATTTCATCTCTACTATGATATTTAATCGGTTGGATTTCTTTTCCAGTTATAGATAACAATGAAAGTAAAGCGTGAAAACGCAACCTGTAAGCAGGCTTCCTACGTTTTTGCGCTTTACTCGATTCACAGGATTGAGGGGTTAGTAAGACTATTTAGTTTTCCGTTTTACTCGATTCACAGGGTTGAGGGGTTAGTAAGGCTATTTAGTTTTCCGTTTTTTGACCAATTTTGACGGGGCATCTTGGCCCCCTCCCCCCGCTTGCGGGGGGATAAAGGGGGGTCAGGCCCTGGCTTCGGCACGGACCGAAGAATTAAATGACCCTAGAGGGGTTGTGAGCATCACTGTTTAAACAAAGGAGAGATAACTCATGAAAAAACTAGAGTGCATTATCCGTCCCTTTAAGCTTGAGGATGTCAAAGAGGCTTTGAACAATGTGGGTGTCCATGGGATGACCGTCACTGAAGTCCGCGGATTTGGGAGGAGTCGAGGCCACACGGAGCTTTATCGAGGGAGCGAGTACACTATTGAATTTGTACCTAAGTTAAAACTCGAAATAGTTGTTGCCGAGGAGAAGGTGGATCAGGTCGTAGACGCTGTGCAACAATCGGCTTCTACCGGAAAAATTGGTGATGGAAAAATCTTCGTCCTACCGATTGAGGAAACGATTCGCATCCGCACCGGCGAAAAAGGGCCCGCAGCAATATAAACGCAAATCTCAATTTATACAACAGTAAATTGTAGGGGGCAATCCCTTGAGGGGGGTTGTCCCCTATATTTGTGCCCGCTGAAGCAATTTCTCACCTGCCCACCACCATCACTTTCCCTTCCGAAATTACAGCCCGAAATTACAGAGCCCCTCCTGCCCCACATCGTTCAAGAGGTCATTCGTTAGTTCATTAATAAACTAATCAACTAGTGTGCTAATGAACAAATTGTCTTCACGTTTCACGCTCGATCTTTGACCGGCGGCTCAGTCGGCGGTCGGGATTCGGAAATCCCTCCTACAGGAAAACGAAATAATCCTATGACCCCCAATTTTTGCTTGACGCTGTTTTACTTGACATGCTATTATTTATGTCTGTTTTGCCATTATCAATCCTAGCGATTCAAAAGGATAGAGGTGATTGTCAAGCATGATTGAAGTGATAAATTTGACGAAACGGTACGGTCCAACCGTCGCGGTAGATAACGTCTCCTTCGATGCGAAAGCGGGAGAAGTCCTAGGCTTCCTAGGCCCAAACGGGGCGGGCAAAACCACAACGATGCGTATTTTAACCTGCTACCTCTCCGCAGACGAGGGAACTGCGAAAGTCGCCGGATATGATGTTTTTGAGGAGTCCATTGAAGTCCGTAAACGGATTGGCTACCTGCCCGAAAGCGCGCCCCTTTATACAGATATGGGGGTTATCGACTATCTTAAATTCATCGCCCAAATCCGAGACATTCCAAAGAGTCAACGCTCTCAGCGGATTAAAGATGTCGTCGATATCTGTGGACTTGAGAAGATGATCCAAAAGGATGTCGGTGAACTCTCCAAAGGCTACCGCCAACGCCTCGGCCTCGCGCAAAGCCTGATTCATGACCCACCAATCCTCGTGCTTGATGAGCCAACCTCCGGGCTTGACCCCAACCAAATTATCGAAATTCGTAACCTGATCCGAGAGATTGGCAAGGAGAAGATGATCATCTTCAGCACACATATCCTGCCTGAAGTCTCCGCGACCTGTAGCCGAATTTTAATTATCAATGATGGACAGATCGTTGCAAACGGTACACCGGACGAGTTAGCTGGGCGGGCACAAGGGGAAGAGGTGGTCCACATCTCCATTCGAGGGCCGCGCGCAGAGATTGAAGCGAAACTTGAAGAATTAACGCTGATCTCGGACTTCAAACGGGTGAAATCCGATGATGGCGTGTGCGGCTATCAGATTATGTCCCAAAAAGGGAAGAACACAGCCGAAGAGCTCTTCCATTTTGTGGTCCAGAATCACTGGAGTTTGACAGAATTGCGTCAAGAAGCAATTAGCCTTGAAGATGTCTTCCGGCAACTGACCGGCAACGAATCTGCAACCCAGCTAACCACTCCGTAAAGCCAATCGGTTTCCACTTCACCTCCGACACAATGCACAGTCCTCTGACCTAGGGGGGCCTAACCATGAGAACCGTGACACCCGATTTCGCAGGAGCGGCGTATCCACCCGGTACAAAAGTATCATTTACAACCAAGACGGACGGCACGCTAGGCGGCACTGTACAAAGGCTACTACCCCGGCGTGCACAGGTGGCAACACAGCAAGGAATGCTGTGGAACGTTCCATATAGTCTCTTAACGGTAACAGAGCCTACGCAAGCACCTGCGATGCCGCTCACCGAAGTTGCAGCACTGGGAGAGCACCTAATTCAAGAACACCAAGTCCGAAGCGGACTCAAAGCGGGATGGCAGTTCGCATTCGATCTCGCACCGGCGCGCGGCGGTTTATGCAGATACAGGGATAAGCAGATCACGCTCTCGGTTACGTACTGCCTGAAAGCATCTAAGGAAGAAATCGCTGATACGATCCTACACGAGATTGCACATGCGATAGTCGGCCCGAAACACGGACACGATGCAACATGGAAGGCAGCAGCGCAACAGATTGGATGCACAGCCGAACGGTGCCACCACGTCCAACATACACCCCCGCGCTGGTGCGGACAGTGCGGCTGTGGTCAGCAATGGGAACGACAACGCCTAACTCAACGCGCACGCACATCGAGGTGTCGGAAGTGCAAGAAGACTATTGAGTGGAAGCGGGTGGGAATAAACCATTAAACATAATCGAATTAAACCGTAACAATTTTCAAGGAGATAATACCACAAGAAGGAAATGAATAACATCGCAGCAATTTTCAAGAAAGAGTTTAGAAGTTACTTCAATTCACCTATCGCTTATATCTTTATCACATTTTTTCTCGCCCTTTCCGCTTGGTTTTTCTTTCGAGGCTTTTTCCTCGTGGGGCAAGCCGTAATGAGAGGCTTCTTCAGTTGGGTGCCGTGGATATTTCTTTTGTTCATTCCAGCGGTCACCATGAAACTCTGGGCAGAGGAGAAAAAGATAGGCACGGTTGAAATCCTGATGACTCTGCCCATTAAGGATTACGAAGTGGTCATCGGGAAATATCTCGCCAGTTTTAGCCTGCTTGGGGTAACCATCCTGCTCTCCCTTTCCATACCCATTACTGTCGCCTACCTTGGGGAGCCGGATGGAGGGCCTATCCTCGGCGGCTACATCGGGCTTTTCCTGATGGGAGCGGCTTACCTCTCCATTGGGATGTTTACCTCCACAATTACAGAAAATCAGATTATCGCTTTCATCCTTGGGATTGTGATGTGCTTCGCCCTGCTTATCATCGGTGAAGACATCGTGCTTTTCAACGCACCGAACTGGATTGTCCCGATTTTCAGCTACCTCGGATTGGGTGCCCATTTTAGCAGCATTCTTAGAGGTGTTATCGATTCGCGGGACCTCATCTATTACTTTTCCGTTATCGGCTTTTTCCTCTATTTGAGCATCTTGATGGTTACAGTTCAGAAATGGAGATAGATCTATGGCTGCAAAAACATTAAAGTATAGCGGCAGTACACTCACCTTTATTCTCGTCGTATTCGGCATTGTAGCGTTAATCAATTTCCTATCAAGCCGCCGTTTTGTTCGCGCAGACCTCACAGCGGACAAGCGATACACCATTTCACAATCGACTAAAAAAGTCCTCAAGCGGCTAGACGACATTGTGACAATTGACGCTTATTTCTCACGACAGCCGCCGCGCGTCGCGCAGATTCGTCAATCCGTCCGCGATATGCTTGAGGAATATCGTGCCTTTTCCAAAAATTTGCAGATTAACTTTATTGACCCTGCGACAGATGACGATTCCCAAAAGCAAAAACTTCGGTTTATCGGGATTCCTGAAGTGCAGATCAACGTCATCGAAAAAGACAAAGCGGAAGTCGCTAACGTTTATATGGGTATCGCAATCCTCTATGAGGATAAAAAAGAGGTTCTCCCGGTCGTCCAAACGACTGCCAACCTCGAATACGATTTGACATCTGCCATTCTCAAAGTAACAAGCAAAGAGGTCAAAACCATTGGCTTCCTTACAGGACACGATGAGCTAGATGCTTTTGATCAGGAGTTCGGGCCGCTGCGTCAAGAGTTGAGCAAGCAGTACGATGTGAGAAAGGTGCCAATTGACGCTGGCAAAGCGATTGATGCAGATGTCGCAACACTAATCATCGCTGGCCCCAAAAAAGGACTGACAGAACGTGAAAAGTATGAAATCGATCAGTTTATCATGCGAGGTGGACGGGCGTGTTTTTTAATTGATCCAATCCTTATCCAATATGAAGGTCTGAATGTGAATCCTCTGAAGACAGGGTTGAACGATTTGTTGGAACACTACGGTGTCAAACTCAACGATAACCTTGTGCTTGATGTCTCCATGGATCAGTTGACCTATTCACAGGGGTTCATGACGGTAACGACCAGCTATGCTTACTTCATCAAGGTGATGAAGCAGTACCAATACCGCACAGGGGAGACCTCAGACGGGTTATCGCAAAACAGTATTATCACGAACCAGTTGGAGAGCTTGATGCTGCCTTGGGCAGGTTCGCTTGAACTGCTTCCCAAAGCGGATGCGTCCGTCGAAGCGGTTGTGCTCGCCAAGACAAGCAAAGGAGGTTGGACGGCTCAACATCCTTATAACATAAACCCGACGAACCGCCAATTCCAGCCACCATCTTCTGTGCAGCAGGCGCATACCGTTGCAGTGTCGCTTTCAGGAGTGTTCAAGAGTTTTTATGCGGGTAAGGCTATCCCACCCACCGAATCTAGCGAAGCCGAGGCAGAGATGACAGCTAAACCGGCGGAGGAAGAGCGGACTACAAAAACTGACAGTGAAACGACCCAAATCGTTGTGGTTGGAAACTCCCAATTTTTGCAACAGGGAAGGCCCGATGGTCGGCTCTTTTTCTTGAATACGGTAGACTGGCTCACCCTTGGCGAGGAGCTGATCAACATAAGATCCCACGGTGTCACAAACCGTCCGTTGAAAGAGATTTCCGAAAGTGAGAAATTCTTCCTCAAGTTTGTAAGTATTGCCGGGGTGCCAATTCTCGTTGTAGCCTTTGGATTAGTTCGATTTTTCTTGAGAAGGAGGGCCAAACGGTTGGTCGAAGCGTATGGGTCAATATCATAAGGGCCCGCTTCATCACCCATTCAGGTGAGATTATGAAAACAAAACAACTTTTAGTCTTGGTTGGAGTGCTTGTCGTTTTGGGTTTACTGGTCTTTATTCTTGAGAATCCGTTCGGCAAAAGCGAGGAGCAGAAAAAGGTTGAGGAGGCGAAACTTCTGTTTCCATTCTTTAACAAGGAGAACGCAGCGAAAATCGAGATCCTCACTGCATTTGGGACGACAACCACAACGCTTGCTAAACAGAACAATCAGTGGCTTGTGGAATCAATGGATAACTATCCCGCGGATCAGAAGGCAGTTGAGGAATTGCTCGATAAGGTTGCCGAGATGAAAACAATCCAACGCGCCTCCAGTAACCCGGAAAAGCAATCCGTCTTTCAAGTTGACAGTTCCGGTGTCGAGGCAAAACTCACCGACACGGGGGGCAACCTTCTAGCCCACCTCTTCGTTGGAAAGACAACCCCAGAAATCTTTGACAGCTATGTCCGCGCTGCAGATTCCAATGATGTCTACATCATCAGCGGCCATCTCAAAACTACCTTCGATAAAGGCTATCGCTCGTGGAGGGATCGGACGATCTTTGCCTTCCTCAAGGAGGACGTAACCCACCTGACAATCAAATCAGAGGAGGAAGAGATCGAACTTCAGATCGATGCTGCAGGTGAGTGGCAGATGCTCAAACCGATCGTTTCCGCCGCGGATGGAACGGAGGTGGAGACAATCACGGATCTGATGAGTTCGTTGGAGACCGACGATTTTGCGGAATCCAAAGCGCTCTCAGAGTATGAGCTTGGCGCGTCGAAGGCATCAATTACTGCCACGCTCAAGGATGGGTCGGCGAGAACGCTCCTGATTGGCAAAGAAGAAAGTGGGACCCATTACGTGAAACGGGAGGACAAAGCGCAAATCTTTGAACTGAACAAAGGGCGTGTGGACAAACTGATCAAGAAGTCAGTGGATCTGAAATCTGAAACCCCCGTTGCAGAATCTGAGGGCGAAGGTGCTTCCGTAACGCTGGATGGGGAAGGAGGGGAGTAAATCCCTCCCTATTTCCCTCGCTTTCTCATTCCATTGTGCCTAGCCTACATCTACAACAGCATCAAAACCTCCTCTTGGGCGGGGAGGGTTGTCACAATGACACCATCGGGCGCGAGATCCGCTATAAAGACATCAATCTCGCTCCTGACACCGAACTTAGGAAGGTAGATTCCCGGCTCAATTGAGAAGCAGACCCCAGGAATTAACGCACGCTCATCTTTTGTTTCCAAATTGTCGATATGGACACCGTTGCCGTGTATTTCTGTGCCGATGCTATGCCCGGTCCGGTGGATGAAAAACTCACCATATCCCTTCTCCGTTATATAATTCCGCACCACATCATCCACAGCGTAGCCGTGAACCACTTCGCCCGATGCGAAAGTCTCACGGATGAACGTGACGGCGAGGTCACGTGCATCGCGAACAATCTCGAATACTTCAATGTAGCGTTGAGGGGCAATCTCACCGGCGTAGGCAACCCACGTTGTGTCCGCATAGACAGCGTCCGGCAACTTCTGCTTTGCCCATAGGTCGATCAGGACGAAATCCCCCGGCTGGATAGACTGATGTTGGTCTGCTGTTGGGTAATAGTGCGGATCGCTAGCTTTCGCATTGACCGCCACAATTGGGGGGTGCCCCGGTGTCAAGTCCATATCGTCAAAGCGTTCCATGATGAGGCATTGCACATCATACTCCGTTACCGTTACCCCATTGTGCAGCTGCTCACCCAACCACGCAAACGCTTCGTCTTTAATCTCTAGGATTAAATGTGCCGATTCCAGATGGCCCGCATACTGATCGGCGGTCCAACGCGCCTCGGACTGTTGAATCAGATCCGCGGAAGAGACGACTTCAACCCCTAAGGAGCGAATCCACTCGACTGTGCCAGCATCCACCCTCGAAACATAGGGGATGGCGGCAAAGGGGGAATACTCCATCGCAACCCGATGGCTATCTTCGAGGATGGCTTCCATCTCACGGTGCAGTTCACCCCAACTGGTGTAGGTCCTGACTTCACCGATAACGGCGGCAAAATGGGAAAGTTCAATCCGGTGGACCAGCCATATCGGTGTTCCCTCCGATGGAATATAACAGAACCAACGCCGGGTGATGCCGGGATCGTCAATACCAGCGACGTTTCGCGCAATTGGGTTTGATCCCCGAAAATCGTACATCAACCAACCGTCGAGCTCCTTTGAATCCCGATCTTTGCGTCGAGAATGCTTTGAATTCCGATGGGATACGTTTCGTGTCTCGGTGAGCAAGCCCTGAATCTCATCAACCTTCATTAATCCCTCCTCTGTTGTCGCATCTGTTCCATATACCACTCCCTACCCAAAATATCTTTCTTATAGTGCCACCGCGACTTCTGTGGATGCATGACCAGACTTCGATCTTCAACCGGAAATTTTACAGGGGTGTGCCCTCGACGGTGAGATTCCCTCAAGCCGATGGCTATCTCTAACGCATGGCGTAAGTCGTCGCCTGTGGTTATCTTGAGCGGGACATCCGTTTCCAGCGAATCGACAATCGCCTGAACAATCCCGATCATCGGAGTCCCCGGATCGAGCCAACCCTCGTCATCGTACCCCCGTTCCGCCGCGCTGTATTCCTCAAACACTCCCTCAACTTCTCGGAACTCGGCGGGGCCCCGTTGAGTGTTACCGTTCACGACCTTCAAGAGATGGAGTCCTAAGCCGGTGTTGTTCCAGTTATACACCACCCCATGAGAACCGACGATCTCGATGCCCCTCCACCCAATCTCCTTGAAGTTACTGAAGCACTCAACCCCGTTGGAGAAACGGATGTAGCCGCCGATTTTTCCAAATCCGGTCTTAGCTTCGTCGTACGGCTCTTCGTGGTCGCTGAAGGGATCTCCGTCCACCCAACCGACCACCCAATCGACAGCCGCCTTACCTGCGAACTTGCGGACCAGGTTAAGCCCATGACACCCACCCTGATTGTTAGGACTATACAGGTTAATCCTCTGAATTTCGCCTATCTCACCCGCCGCAACCAATTCGTAGGCTTTCTGGTAATCTGGATGGCTTGAGATGACAAGCCCCGCGGCGAAGTAAATACCACGAGAGCAGCATGCCTCCACCATGCGGTCGGCATCTTCAAGACTAGCGGTGAGGGGCTTTTCGCAGAAAATCGCCTTGACACCCGCTTCCGCTGAAGCGACGACGGCATCGGCGTTGGGGCGTACCGGCAAGACCGGCATCGCAATATCGACCTGTTCGCGCGTGAGCATCTCCTCGAAACTGTTGTAGCCCGGCACATTGAAGTGTTGACAGCCTAACTCTAAATTTTCCGGATCGGTGTCGGCGATGGCAACGACCTCACACAACGGATGCAGGTCAAAGGCACGAGCGCGGCCTGTCCCTGCCCTCCCGCAGCCGATGATGCCAACGCGATATTTGGGATTTTTGGAATTGGGCATATTCTCTCCTCGGTGAACTCAATTCTAAACGCCTGTAAACGCCTTGGGTTTATCTTCCGATTTGACGGAACGCGTCCGTTTCTCCTCCCTATGTGGGAATTTCAGGTCTCCGGCAAGCCCTACCCCAATGCCGCAGAGTATAATTGCCCCGCCGATGATTTGAGCGATCATCGGGATTTCGCCGAGTATTAGGAATGCGAAGACGACCCCAGCGATCGGTGAAAATGCGGAGGCTAACGAAATGTCAGCCGGCGTCACCCGCTTAATCCCTGAAAACCAGCAGAGCTGACCGAGGACGACAATGACACTCCCATATAGTGCCATCCAACCCCAGAGCACGGGTCTGAAAAGATCTATAAAGTGTCCCGGTCCGAGCATGACGAGCACGACGATGAGAAAGATAATCGATCCGACGACGTTACGGAAGACGCTGAAAACACCCAAAGGGATCGATTGAAGTTGCTTGCGACCGAGTTCCGCACCAAATACCAAAAGGAATGTGCCGACGGTCGCGTAGATTTCGCCGCGTCCAATACCGTCGCTCATCTGACCTTGCTGCATCATTTCACCGGGTTGACCCATTTCAAACCAGAGAGTGGTTGCGACACCGATTAAAGCTAGCAACGCACCGATGACCGCGCTCCAATTCGATTTCTCCCGGTATAGCATCCACGCAAAGAACAACCCCAATGGAATTTCGATTGTTTCAATCAACACAATGTTTGTGACTGAAGTCCGCTCGATGGCGAGGAACATCAGCGACGGTGCCAACGCGCCCGAAGTCGCCGCCAATATCAACTGTATAAGCCACTGTTTGGGCCTCAACACTTTGAGTCTGGACGGCCGCCAGTCTCTGTGGAAGATGGCCAACAATGTCAGTCCAGCGACGATGTTTCCGGCGAACAGCAGGTTGCAGAACGATATCGGATTCCGCCCGTTCAGCAGCGCGCTTTCCCCGATTATTACCAACCTGGCGACCACCGCTGAGGCAGCACCAAATATCAGAATCGCGAGCCACAGATAAATTTTGCCTTTTCGGGATTCGGTGGGATCGATTTCAGGTTTTTGTGTCATGGGGTTTATTATATACTAAATTGCCGGCTTGGTAAAGAAAAGACGCGGTCAGAAAGCACCAGAACAGGATGATTTTTTTACTTTGGAAATATCTATCCCCTTTGCTCGATAGTAATACCGACTGCCATAATCCCTGCACCCAAAACCGTATATCCCAACTTCTGCTTGTGATTCATGACCTTCTCCCGTTGCCCTCGGAGTGAATACCGATACGCCGGGGGGCAAGGCGTAGGCGGCGTTTCTGCTCAATAATTGGCATTACCAACCTTAGAAAAACGGATTATGCGCCTTTTCTTCGCCGACTGTCGTGGCAGGACCGTGTCCGGGAAAGAGCTTCACATCGTCGGGGAGCGAAAGCAGATAGTTCCTGACCCCGGAGAGCAAATCGGTATACGAAATGTTCGCACCCCCGACCGATCCCGCAAATAGCGCGTCTCCGACAATTACTGTGGAACGGGTGTGGAAACTGCAACCGCCGGGCGTGTGTCCCGGTGTGTCGAGCGTTTTCACGGAGAGTTGACCGATCGACACCTCCTCCCCATGGTTGAGGAGCCGAAATTGTTGGATGCTACGCGGCTGTGGCTCCCGTGCGTGGATATACGTCGGGCAGCCCGTCGCCCGTTCGATCTCCATCAAACCGTTCGCATGATCGCCGTGTGCGTGCGTCAGCAGAATCACCGTCGGCTTGACCCCGGTCTCTTCCACCTTTTGCAGCACATCATTTGGATGTGCTGCCGTGTCAATGATAGCAGCCTCATTGGTCGCTTTGCATACTAGTAGGTACGCATGAACGGGCCATCCACCGACATCCGCTGTGATGGTAACAACCTCCAACGCGTCGTCGTATCCCGATAGAACCGGTTCCGGTGCCCAGCGTTCCATCGCAATGTCCGCCAACCTCGCGCCGTTGAGATTGAGGGATGCCGCAATTCTGTGGGCCTGATCCGCTGTCGGTTTCAGCGTGTAGCCTTCCATCTGGGACAGTTGCGCCTCCGTGAGTCCTGCTTGGGCAGCAACTTCACCCACGCTCAAACCGTTCCCACGCCTTGCCTTTCCAATGATGTCTCCAAATTCATCTTCAAGTGTGTAAGCCATGGTTAATTATCTCCTTCGTTTGCGGCTACCTCCCTCCCCCCGCCTGCGGGGGGATTAGGGGGGATTAGGGGGGCTAACTTCGGGGCAGTCAACGGATTGTTCAGCCGCACCGCTATCAAAGTCATCGTGCGCGTTTTCTGGCTGGCTATCAAGCCCCGGGCGCATTCGCTCCGGGGGGCATAGCCATAACTACCCGCCAAAATCGGTCAAAAAATCGAAAACTAAATAGCCCTAATGAATTCAAGGACGCGTTTGCATAAATCTGCTGAATGTGCCATAACCTCAAGAGTATAGCATACCTTTGAAAAAACGTCTATTTATTTCTTGTGCTTACTAGCTACAGTTTTCCATTTTCTCCCTGTCTGAGTAGGAAGTCGCGATCGGGAGATGCGTGCTACAGCGATGTGTGTCGGGATTCGGAGATCTCCCTCCGTTCCAATCGAAGGAGTTTTCAACCTACAAGAGAACTAAATGCCCCGACATCGTTCCGTTATACTTCTTGATTTTTCGATTCCGGTTTTGTATAATAGATGTACATTTTGTATAATAGATGTACATTAGGTTGTCCATTTATGCCCTTACGTTACACATAACTTACGATAGGAGTTCATCATGGGTGATATTGCCCTTACCTTCAACCTTGCTATCCTTATTACTGTTGTCATTTCTCTTGCCGTTTTCATTTTTAAGTTTGGAAGATTTACCAGTTTGGTAGAAAATAAACTAGACAACCTTGAACGTCGTATTGATGCTCATGATGAGCGTTTTGACAAAATCAACGAGCATCTTGAGAGAATCAATGCACGTTTTGAGAGGATTGATGAACGCTTCGAGAGAATTGATGAACGCTTCGAGAAAATTGATGAACGTTTCGAGAAAATAGAAAAACAGTTGGCACGCCTTGAGCAAACTATCGAGCGTCGCCTTGATGCTTTTGAACGTCGTATTGATGCTCATGATGAGCGTTTGACGCATCTTGAGCAACGTTTTAATACTATACAGGACGGGTTAGCTTCCTTGAATAAAACCCTCTTAGACTTTGTTTCTAAGACTTAATCATATCATCATTTCCTCAAAAGAGTTGAGAGGTTTTTAACCGCTGTCCAATACCGATTTCAACCCATTTAACCCGAGCTCCTCCCCTCATTTTGGTGCACTCAACGCGGAAGTGTGCTCATGAATGCGCTGACGCTCGATATTCGCGTAAGGGTCAGCGCGACGGGGGATGCCGGTGATGGTGTCAACGGATTCATCCACCTTAAACCGCATATACAGTTTCTGCTCTTTCGCTGCCATCACCTCATTTCTGAGCGCACGGTAGCACAGCATCATGTTGTAGTGGGCATCCAAATCTTCTGGATCAACTGCTAACGTTTTCTGAAATTCGGTGAGCGCCGCTTCGTACTTCCGCTGAAGGTAGAGCAGCCTGCCGATTTCATTGAGAACCCGTCGATCCCGTGGAAATTGGAGGGCAGCTCTCCGCAGGTGTTCGAGCGCGTCGTCATATTTTCCGTACGCCTTTTGGACCAATGCGTAGAAATAGTGCACCTTTGCCCGGTGCGGGTTGTCAGGGGGCAACCGTTTCTGGAGAGCCATCGCCTTTTCAAGCATTTGTTCCGCCCCTTTCATATTCCCCTCCTGAATGCGACACCGTGCGACGTTGACCCAACCGTCCATATAGCTCGGCTCAATCTCCGTGACTTTCAGGAACACCGCCTCCGCACCTTTGAGATCGCCCTGAAGGAATAGCCCAATACCGTAGTCATTCCAACGTTCACGGTCTTTCGATGTCGGATTCCCCCCTGATTGCCCGATCCTCGGCTCGCTTGATCCACTCCGATCCATCACCCGCAACGTTGCCCTATCCTCTGCCATGGAGATGATTGGTAGGTTGGGGATCGCCTTGACCTTCCCGGCAACATCTGATGTGTCTCCTGTGAAGATCCACCGCCCACTGTCATAGCCTTTATCGACCTGAAAATCGGTGTCCTCCGGATCTCGCACCCCCGCATAAGCCCACTGCGTATACCACCAGTTGAATTTGCGGTAATTTAACTTGGCGTGCAGATGAATCTCATCCCCACAATCCGGTGGAATGATGAGCCGATAGTGAACGGTATCCGCAGCACCGGGGGGAATGGTGTTCGCATAGAGGACAGTCCGCGCCGCCCACGCATTGCGCTTGTTGATAAGGTTCCCATGTTCATCCAGCAGATGCGCCCGATAAAAGTGCGCCCCCGGATCAACGGGCCCATTTCCATCTTTCGCCGCAACATTTCCGCTCCAGAAAATCACCTTTCCATTTTCATCCGTCGCCTTCAACTCCAACCAGATATCGAAGGCATCAATTGTGCCGGCGGGGAATCGGTGCCCCACCCCCCTTGTCCGAACAACTACATCCACCCGAACCGCCTCGCCACGCTGAACCGTTGCGTTGGAGCCGTTGATGGGTGCGACAATCTTCGTGACATCCGTTACCATGCCGACAGCGTGCCCCTGACTTCCGCCATCGATCATACTGAAGGTGCGGAACTGAGGCTTGGCGCGAGACGCACTGATACCCCCCTCTACTCCCCCATGAGATTGGGGCTGGATTCGTGTTGCGGGCCCTAGCGCGAAAATATCCACGCTCACCTGATTGTCTTGGAGGAATTCGGTGATCACCTTAAGTTGTTCGTCATGCTCATTCACAAAAGGGAGTGCCGTATTTGCCGCGGGAAAGCGGTGGCTGTGGACCTTTCCGTCGATATTCCCCGCATCTTTCGAGGCAACCAGTGGCATGTGGCAGTCAACACACTTCTTCGGCTCTTCGGGATAATAGAAAGACAACGCCCCCTGATGGGAGACACCGCTCATCTGCCACTGATCGTAGTCATTAAAGCCGCGGAACCAGCGAAAATTGTTGACCGGCACATCGAGATGCACCTTGTGACAGGTGGAACAAAATTCTGCGGTGTTTTGACGATGGAAAGGCTTGAGGAAACTCTTTTTATGGGGTTCCGGATCCAGGCGGATAAGGTAATTATGGAGTTTGCGAATCAAAAGATTTTCGCTGGCGGCCATTTCGTGCAGGGGCGGATACTTGATGACATATCCGCTGTTGCCCATCGTATCTTTGACCTTCTCCATTGAGTGGCACGCTGTACACGCCAGACCCGCTTGGGCAGCGGGTGTATACAAATTCTCCCGGATCGGCCGATCCATCACGCCGTTCAGCAAGATTGCGGGGTCATGACACCCACCGCACCATTTGGACGGTTGAATCCCATTAACACTCTGCATATACATAATCGATTTGCGATACCATTGATTGTTGAAGGAGGCGAAGTGATGCGCCGATTCGTGCCACTGTTTGTAAATGTCCGGGTGGCATCCGCTTTCAGCACAAGTTTGGGAAGTCAAAAAGAAGTCGGTGGGAATCAGATCACCGGTATAGGTCTCGACGGAGGCGGGGAAGAATGGTCCATCGGTGCCGCCACCTTCCTCATACATGCTAGTCGGCGGAGAGAGTGGGTTTTTCACCAGATAGTCCGGGTTGGGTCGATAGTGTTGAATCAATCTTGCTCCAACGGGAAACAGCAGGTTGATGAGGAGAACAATCCCGGTGATCTGCGCCGCTTTGTGCGAAAACTCTGTTTCCGCTCGTTTCGCCAAAACTAGTAGATGTCCGACAAATAGGATCGCACCGAGTGTCATGGTGACGATATGGAGGATGAGCAGCCAGCGGTTGGGGGTTGTGGCACCGACAAACATCAAGTACACGCCCGAAATCGTCCCTATTCCCAGACAAACTATCCCACCTTTACCGATAATCGACATGCCGACGAAATGCTTGTACACATAGGGGACAAACGGTATGATCAGTGCAACACCGAGGACGACGTGAATCAGGACGTTCGCGATGTAGAATAGGGTCGGCTCTCCGAAGCTGATTAGATACGCACTGTTAGTCAGTAGGATCAGGAAACCGATAAGTAGGAGTTTTGTCCAGAGTCGCATGGCTGGGGCTTTCCTTCGACCTCAGTTTTGGGTTTGACAAGCGATTGGAAGGGTTGTATAATTTTAGATCGTAAGAACTTACGCCCTTCAGATTGCAGTCGCACAATTTAGGGAGCGTCCGTGCCAGTCCCGATTGCATCGGGCCTGTCCTGTTCGCGGGGCCCTCGGGACGGGGAGACCAAGGATTCAAAGCAACTTGGGGGTGCCCCTACGAGGCTTTGAACGTTCAACTGCGTAAGTCCTAATCGTTAGTTTCTAATTCTATCAGGTTTTTCCGGCGGTTTCAACTGGAAAGTTTTTGCACAGGGACAAGCTATGGAGAAAGCGGGGTTAATCGGCAAGATCCAGATTGACTTGATGAGTACGATTTCAGTAAAGGGGTTCAGGACAAATATGCCCAGAGATACCCCATCAAACTATTCGATACTTAAACGAGATCGACAAACCTGTCAAGCCTCAGACCCGCTTACTAGTCACAAGGAGATAACCACTATGCACTTGACAGAGGCTCAAATTTCCTCGTTCCACGAGGACGGTTACTTACGGTTGGAAAATGTGTTGGATACGGACGACTTGCAGCCAGTCATTGACGAGTATTCCGATATTATCGACAGACGTGCACAGAAGCTGTACGCTGAGGAAAAGGTAAGTTCGCTGCATGAGGACGAACCGTTTACGCGGCGGCTGCTCCTTCTAGCGAAGGAAGCCCCGGAAGTCGCTACTAATCTGGACATTATGCAGGAGCGCGGCGAAGCAACCTTCAACTTCCTGAAAAACCCGAAGATTCTGGACGTGGCGGAATCGCTCTGCGGTTCAGAGATTGTGTGCAATCCCATCCAGCATATTCGAGCGGTCCTGCCGCACCGTGCAACCGGTGGGCATCCGACCCACTTCCATCAGGATGCCGGGGTGTGTTGGCCCGATACCGACCCTTACTTTATGCTGACCGTCTGGGTTCCTATCGTAGAGGCAACGCTAGAGAACGGTTGTCTGGCGGTGCTGCCCGGCAGCCATAAATATGGACTCCGGCAACATGCGTATACGCCCGGATTGGACATCCCCCCGGAAGAACGTCCACCGATTAAATCTAAACCGCTACCCGTCCCCGCAGGTGGGCTTATCCTATTCCACAACTACACGCTGCATCATGCGCTTGCTAACGAATCGGACACGGTTCGCTGGAGCTTTGACCTGCGCTATCATGATGCCTACCAACCGTCGGGGCGCCCCTTTTACCCGACGTTCCTCATGCGCAGTAAATTCCGTCCGGATGCGTTGCAGACCGACTATGAGATATGGTGTCAACGGTGGGACTTTGCACTGATGGCGGGGAAGGACGCTGTGCGCTATCGTTGGAAACGTTAACTGTGGCGCAGGGATTGACGATGCTTTAAGCCACCCGAAGGTTTCACACCTTGGGGTGGTTCTCCCCACACTCACTCAATATCTCCAGTCGGAGGAGATGCTACTCACCCCAAATCTCCAAGCACACTCCGCTCAGGCACAAAACCCAATTCTTCCTCAATTCGGCGGATCGCGTATACAGGGTCTCTTTCATGGCCATGACGTGCGTAGTGGGAGAGATCTATCCGATCGGCACCCGCGCCATACCACCCACGGATAATTTCGGGAACAGTATCCTCAACGCAGGCTTGGGTCGCGACCGCGTTCAGGATGCGAACCCCCGGTTTATGCGGAGCTTCGGTGGCAAGCGTCAAACAGCGAACCGTATCGCTGAGGTACATGAACGAAATTGACCCCATTGACCACTGCCCTACCGGGCCCGTCTTTCTGGGTGTCAATTCACGGTCATCGGGGGCAATGCTCGCTAGGCGGATGTTAATGAAGTCCAAATCTTCATTCTGACGCGCCAGATAGCGCGAGACCTCCTCCATCAGATGCTTCGAGAAGCCGTATCCCACCCGATCCAGACACGGGTGTTCGTCGGGCATCGGCAATTGCAACGGTCTGAACAACGGAGACTGAAATCCCACCGCCGCAATCGAACTGGCGAGAACAAATTTTTTGCAGCCCCCATCCACAAAATATCGCACAAGTTGATAGGTTCCCATAACATTGACCCGGAGTTGTTCCGCTTCACTCCCTCCCCCCGTTACCGCTGCAAGATGAATCACGACATCAACGTTGTGTAGGTTTAATTTTCGCAGATCATCGGGCGACGTAAAATCCCCTTGAATTGCCGTTACCCCCTCTACTTCTGTCGGCTGCCTAGATATACAGAAAACTTCGTGCTCTTTCGCCATTGATTCAGCGAGGGCGCGTCCGATAAATCCGCTGGTGCCGGTGATTAGTATTCCGCTCATTCTACGCTCCTCCTTCCGAACTTGAACTTATTATAATCAATCCCCCGACCATCGTATGACCGCGCCAACCACATCCTTGGCTCTGTTTTTGTTGATAGCATCGTATAGGGCTGGTGATTCCTCCGCTTCAGAGCGATGTGTAATCGTATGATGCCACGGCAGGACACCCGTCGCCATGTTCTTGAGCACAGCGCGTCGGCAAGGCGCGAAGCCATCGTCGCATGGGTAGAACATTGTCAGCCGTTTGCCGTGGGGCGGCGCAAATTGATAGGAAAGCGGGGCTGTGCCGTAATGTCCCTGAAGCACAAACTTACTGTGCCTTTTACACAGTTCAATCGCCGGATCGATACACGCAGGAACCCCGGTGGATTCAAAAACGACATCGGCACCTTCAGGCGCAATCTTTTGCAGTTCCTCCACCACGTTTTGGGTGGCACCGTTGATTAGGTAATCCGCGCCAAGTTTTTTAGCGATCTCCAGTCTGTTCTGTTCAAGGTCAACGGCAACGACAACGCAACCCCGATGGCTGCAGGCAGCGATGACCCCCAATCCGACCAATCCGGCACCGTAAACCGCGACAACATCTCCCATTCGCGGGTTCGCCGTATCGACACCGTTCAAGCCGACCGCCGGCATCACAAATAGACTCGCAGCATCTTCAGGAATCCCTTGGGGCAGTAGTTCCAAGCCGTGCGTCGTTTGCGGATTGACGAGTGCGGTGGAGCAATGCACACCGGCTGCGGCTGAAACTTCCTCCCCATCAGGCAACTGTATCCCCTCCCGGTTATCACGGTAATAAACCTTATCGTCGACCTTGAACACATCAACCTTGTCGCCAACATACTCGATAACACCGACCCCTTGATAGCCGGTGCACAGTGGATACTGCTGCCCAGATATCTTGTTGCGGATTAGGGCAAACTCCGTTCCAATGCTAACCCCGCTATACAACGCCCGTATCAGGAGGTGTTCCGGGCCCGGGTCAGGCAACGTGACCTCAGCATAGCTAAAGTTTTGATTTTCATCACAGATGAGTGCTTTGGCGTGCATTTTCAACACCTCATGTAAGTAATCCCGTAGTGTTTTGTCGAGATATGAATCTCGACCTACAAGCTGAAACCGATACCCGTAGGTCAGGCTTCCTAGCCCAATCTACGAACTGTTGACATTTGACAGATTGAACTTAAAAATGTGGCAGCTCATGCGTCACGCGGCGTGTGTTGTATTCCAGTTGATAGCGAAGGTGTTTTGGGGTCTCCGGGTACTTTTCCGCATCGGGATACGGATAGGCGGACATATCGTGAAATGGCAGCGGCGCAACCGTCTGCGAAAACAGTGTGTTGATGTCGCCATCCTTGTCCCACCCATCACTGAAGAGGATAAAATCCCGCTCCCACCCCTCCTCCAACGGGGGCAATCCAGTCGCATCGAACTCGACAGTCATCTCGTCCCCCGCATTCAAGATGACATACATATCGTCAATCTCCTCCAGTAAGGGCGTCACTTCTCCATACCGGGTGTAATGACCTGCTAAATCCCGCCACTGCTTTGCTGTTTCAACTTTATTGTAATCAAACAGATGCGGTGCGTGGGGGGTCGGACGATACATCTTGGAAAAGCCGCGATAATGGAGATCTGCGTGATTCGGAGGCAGCGTTGTGATACGCATCGATACGTCCTCCCCGCCGATCGTGAAAAATGCTGAATCCCAGTAAATCTGCATATTGGTCGCAATTTTTACCTGCCGATCCTCCGAAAGGAATTTGCCCGTCAGATCAATGCAAATGGTCTTGTTTTTTCCCGCAGGTATGCCAATGGGGTCGATGACCGTCTTCCACCTTCCATCCTCGTCACGCACTTGTAGGTAAGGAAAAGCCGGGTTAATTGACGGATTCTGTGAGAGCGCGAGGTTGATACTGGTATCTGTTGGGAAGATCCAGCCGGTGAGGAATAAAGTCAGCTGCAGGTCATCGGGTACGTTCCCCAAATCAAGAACGATGAAATGAGGTTCAACGATGCCTTGGAACGTCCCCGGTTCGTGTTCAATCGCATAGCGATAATTGGCGGCTTTGAGTGCATCGGAGACATCTTTTCCGCGATGATCAAGTGCCATGCGCGGATGATAAATCTCTTTCGCCGCATAGATCTTGAACTCTGGAAACGGCGGCGGAGTATATTTCTCATCAACGAAGATTTGTGTCCCGGCGGGGTGGTCTACGACAAGCAGCTTGACCATATCGAAATAGGCGGTTTCCCAGAGCTCCTCTGTAATCTGGAGCGAATAGACACCCGCTTTCGGCTTCATAAGCTCACCAGGAATTTTGACGTAATCTGCGGTTTCAGCATCGGCGAGAAATCCCATCGGCGTGACCATCCCAAGCGGACTGCGCCACAAGAGGTCTGTTACGAACTGATAACCTCCACCATCATAGACATAGAGGAATGGACACGACCCTTTCAACACCTGCCTTTCGAGGATGCGCTGGTTTGATTTGGGGGTGATGACATTTTGTGGAACGCCGTTTGTCCAGACAACCCGTAGCACATCAGCCTGTTTCTCTTTGCCCAAACCGAAATGTGTTATCGGGGCGGTAACGTATTTCAGCTGGTAGAGCTCGCCAACCTTGAGTTCTACTTTGGCACCGATGCCGTCAATGTTGTTCTTGTTGTTGCCGGCGTTCACACCTTCCAACCGCACTTGCAGCCAACTATTTTGGTTCCCGCCCTCGTTGCGCAACGCAACCACCTCACCATCGATGTCAATCAGGAAGAGGTCAAGGTCTCCGTCGTTGTCATAATCGCCAACGGTGCCGTTATGCCCACCCTGTCTCTGGGGCAGGAAATTTGAGACATCGGTGAAGCGGCCGGTCCCATCGTTCCGAAACAGAAAAACGCCACGTTCATCCGCTTCCCGCGGTTCACCGATAAGCCATAGATCCAGAAAACCATCGTTGTCATAATCGAGGAAATGTGCATCTGAACCGCGCACTCCCTTTGCAGCGTTGACCGCCACCTCATACGAACGCGCATCGAGAGTATAAGTGCCATCACCACGATTTCGATAGAGCTGATGGGGTGTTTCACCATCGGTTGTTAGGAATAGGTCAACATCGCCATCGTTATCGTAATCACCGACCGCGACTGCCGTGAAAGAGCGGTTTTGGGGGGGGCCTATTTCATCGGTCAACGCCGCCATCTTTCCCTGACGTAGGTTTGTGTAGAGCGTACAGCCCTCCCTGTCATTTACGATTAATAGATCAATATCGCCATCATCGTCAAAATCACCGAGTGCTGCATCCCTTGCGCCAGGGCGTTCCGGTGGGAGGAAAGTCTGATCGCCAACATCGCTGAAGACACCATCGGCATTGTTGCGGTACATCTCTACCCGATCGTCCGTTGTGAATAGATCCAGATCGCCGTCATGGTCATAGTCAACGAATAGAATCCCTTCTCTGCCTTGTTGCTTTGAATCCCGATCTGATTGGGCACCGCGGGCGTCCGTTATCTCGGTAAAGTTACCCGCTCCATCATTACGAAGAAAGGCACTTCCCTCGTCCCCGGACAGATAGAGATCTGGATCCCCATCTTTATCGAAATCAGCGAAGGCGGCATCTCCGCGGGGCCCGATTTTTGTAGCGGGTTGCTTTGAATCCCGATCTGCGTATTGGGGGACAAATTTTCCATCTTCATTCCGAAAGAGATTAGGCTCAGCGTTTAAGGCAGCGAGGGTGGTATACAGATCGAGATCGCTGTCGTTATCGTAGTCTATCAGAAGAATTTTGGAGCGTCTTCCGTTCAGGTTGCCAAGCCCAATCTCCTGAGTCACATCAACAAAACTGACCCCGATTGGCGGTGTCTGCTTTGCTTTCACCCGTGCTCTGAACCCGGAACTGAATCCCTCGATCGGATGCCCCAAAATGTTTGTCACCAACTCTCCAATCCCTTGCTGATAGCGTGGACTTCGCTTTTGAACGTTCTCAAAAATCTGGATATATCGGGCTGCCCCTTTGGCATCGCCTTGGTCTATCAAAAGCAGTCCCTGTTTCAGATACTTGAGGAATTCTTCATCCGCATCCCACAGCAAGGTATTCAACTCCATGCAGACCTGCTTTGCTGCGTCAACCTGTTCTCGCCGCAAAAGCGCGTTCGCTAACTTGAGCAATACCACCACATTCGCGGGGGTTCGCTCACGCAACGCCCGCAGGTGGAAAATCGCTTCATCCGTCGCCTCCGGGTTATTCCGCTGACTCAGATAGTGGCGTGCTAATTTATATCGCGTTTCAAGGTCATCAGGGGCAAGTTTCACCGCCTCCTGAATCGCCACAATCGCTTCGGCGGTTCTGCCCTGCGATTGATAGATCTCTGCCAAAATGAAATATAACTGGCTATCCATCGGTTCAACCTCAAGCCCACGTTTGACCCATGCTTCCGCTTGATCGCGCTGCTTGAGGCGCAGGTGTGCAACGGCAAGGTTGCCGTAACCGATCGACTCATCAGGTAGTAAGTCGATCAACCCCTGAAATTGCTCAATCGCTTGATGCGGTTGAGACTCTTCGAGATAGGCTAATCCAAGGTTCTGGTGACGTATGGCAGCCGAAACAATTTCGTCGACAGTCTGTTGGGGATTGGCAACTGGGATGTAGACGAGCAGTAAAACGTGAAGCGTGAAACGAGATAAGAGGGATTTGATTCGTCTGAGAGTCCAAAAGTTCATATCTATATTCTCTGAAAGGGTCTGTCTCCAATAATTGATAAGCAGGTTGATAAGTTCCTCTAATTACCCGTCAATTCGGCGCGAACGATACGCACCCCGGCGACGAGATTTTGCAGCTTCAAACGGCATACCCAGCGTGGAAGTTGAAAAAAGCCGCAGTCAGGTGAAACGCTCAATCGTTCGGGGGGACAGTGCTGCAAAATTTGGCGGAGGCGGTTGGCGACCTCTTCAGGCGGCTCGTTCCAAAAACTCTTGATATCCACGACACCCGCCATAAAATCGAACTTTCCCTCAAACCTGCTGTAGATGTCATGTTCAACCATTTCGCGGTTGGCAAACTCCATTGACAGGCAGTCAACGTTCATATCCAGCAACGCCGGGAACATCCAGTCGTACCGACGTTTACCACGGGGACGTGACCCCAAATTGCCGAAGCAGATGTGCAGATTCTTTCGCGTCGAAACCCCATCCAAAGCGTGATTGAGCAGTGCTACCCAATCTTCGAGTTTGCCGGGGATGATACCAAAGCTCGGCTCGTCAAGCTGGACTTCGGTACACCCTTCTGCCTCAAGAGCTTTCAATTCTCGGTTGATGACTTCAGCAAATTCCCATCCAAGCTCAACGCGGTCTTTGTATGGATCGCCTTTGCGGATTTGGATGTGCATGGTCAGCGTCAGGGGACCTGGACAACACGCCTTAATCCGCTGCCCTTCGCCAGCATTTGCCTTCAGGAACTGGAATTCATCCACAATACCCAAGCCTCCCGGGACACGCACCTGATCTTCGATATAGTAACGTGGCACGCTATCGTACGCATACAGTCCAGCTTGGCGGAGGACCGGTCGTTCAAGTAACCCCTCCATCCGCCCGTAGAAATTTTGCACGAAGTACCAGCGGCGCATTTCGCCATCCGTAATAGTATCAATGCCAGCCTCCTTCTGGTCCCAGATTGCCAACCGGACAGCGTCATCATAAACCTCTCTTTCGTCGGTGGGTCCATACTCGCCACGTTTTTGTGCATCCATGGCTGTCCAAAACCAGCCCGGCAGCGCATGGGAACCAATCACCGTAGTGGGAAGCAATTGTTCGTATGGCATAAATCCTCCTCTATGAATCAGTAAAATTTAAAGCGTCTAAAGTGCCTAGTGAGTTTTGGAATTGTTGCTTTTAACTTTAGCATACTTTCATTTAGTTTAGCAACACTTTAGCGCACTTTATCACGACAGTCTATTAATTATCCCTTGACAATATCGCCGAATTAAGATAAATTGTTCGCTGTTTACAAGGAAATTCATCCTTACAATTCAAAACAATTCAAAAACCTGTTACCATTTGCAGGAAAATTACCGGAGGATTCTATGAAATTTGTTCGATACCTATCTGATAGCAATGTCAGTTACGGGACACTGTCGGGCGACACCATTAACGAATTAGATGGCGACCCGATTACCGGATATAGCGAAACCGGAAATACGGTCGCATTGGGAGATGTAAAACTGCTTGCGCCGGTCACGCCGGGGAAAGTGCTAGCAGTTGGACTGAACTATAGAAGCCATCTCGGCGGTGCGCCGGAGCCAGCCAATCCGGAAATCTTCATCAAGACACCCACTTGCCTCAACGATCCGGAGGGAGATATTATTCTGCCGGAAGGGGACGATAATGTTCACGCGGAAGGCGAGTTAGTCGTTGTCATTAAGAATCGCACGAAACGGGCAACCCCCGAAGAAGCCGCCGCGAACATCTTGGGCGTTACCTGCGGTAACGATGTAAGTGCCCGAACATGGCAAAGCGACGACATGCAGTGGTGGCGCGCAAAGGCCTCCGACACATTCGGGCCGGTCGGGCCCGCCATTGCGACCGATCTCAACTATAACGCGCTCCAGTTAGAGACACGAATCAACGGTGAGGTTGTTCAGTCCCAGACCACCGCCGATCTAATTTTCCCCGTGGAGGCCGTTGTCAGCTTCGTCTCACAGGCGATGACGCTTGAACCGGGGGATGTTATCTTCACCGGAACCCCCGGAACAACGTCAGCTTTAAGAGCTGGCGATGTAGTCGAGGTAGAACTTGAGGGGATCGGCATCCTGAAAAACACGGTCGTTGACGCGTAAACCAACATATACCTCTGAATTGAAAAGCGGAAGGGGCAATAGAGGAAGAGGAGTAAATCGAGCTGCATCTGCCCGTAATTTGGGCAGACCTGTTAACTCAACTTCAAGGGTTGAGCGGTGCTAATTATGAACAACCTGAATCCGGCAAATCCCTATTTTACCTTTCAGGACAATTTTGTTCCGGTGAAGATACTTGCTGGCAGCCATATTTTTGAACGACTCGCGCCGCAGCGGACGAGTATCATCTTTGGGGTAACAGAACTGCCGTGGGCTGTCGCTGCTTATCGGATTGATAGAATCATTGTACAGCTAGAGCCAAATCTTGGCGACGGAGACGCAATCGCTATTGCAGATTCAGGGAAAGCCCGACTTGTCCGCGATAGCGCAGTTATCTACGAGCTAGATTGCATCATCTCACCGGAGATTACCGGACTGCATTCCAATTTCTTCTACCGTTGTCCCGAATGCAATGGGCATATCTACGAATGCACCCATCTCCGAATCGGTAATCATGATCGACATGAACCGCCTCCTATGCCGTCGGGCCCCTCGGAATTCACAGCCTGTCCTACCTGTGGCGGCAAGATCCAGCACCTTGCACCGGGGATAAGCTTTTGCCTCGATTGCGATTGGGAGCACGGGCTGGAACCGATCGCCCGGTAAAATAGCTGACAATCAGTTTTTGAAAACAGAGGACATCAGCAATCATGAAAATCGATCGTATCAAACTCTATATCGTCAATGTGCCTGAACGAAAATGGTGGTGGTCTGACGACTTTTATGGTCAACCAGCACATCAACGATCGGAGCACGGTATCGCGGAAGTCGAGACCAGCGAAGGACTGACAGGACTCACCCAGATAGAGCGTGGCACCCCGATGGCAACCATTGAGGCAACGCTAAACGGATGGTTGGGCCAGGATGTGCTAAAGATTAACCTCGCGGCCCTGACACCGCCAATAGTGAGTGCTTTTGAGCAGGCGATACTGGATCTGCGCGGTCAAGCACTCGGTGTTCCGATCTGGAGTTTGCTTGGCGGTAAACTCCGGGATCACATCTTTGTCACCCAATGCACAGGCTACAAGACACCGCAGCACACAGCAGAGGACGCACAGTGGGGATGGGAACACGGTTTTCGCGCCTACAAGATGAAGTGCATCACTAGCAGAGAAACAACGCCAGAGGAACGCATCCGCTATGTCACTGACCGCGTCGAAGCTATCCACAAGGTCCTGCCGGATATGGCGGTGCGCCCCGATATCCGCTGGCGGCTTCAGGAGGTCTGGGTGGCTCAAGAACTTGCCCGCCGCTTGCAGGGCCATCGGATGGAGAGCCTAGAAAGTCCGATAACTAAACGCGCGGCAGGGGGCACCTTTTCTGAGTGGTGTCGTCTGCGGCAGACCATCCACCTCCCTGTGGGAGACCATGTCTATAGCAGCGAAGACCTCCTCCAGCGGTTTCAAGCGAAGGCACTGGATTACGCGATTGTTGGTGGTCAGAGTGCCTTTGAAGCGATTAACCACTCACGCCTTGCTCATGAATTGGGCATGGACGGCTGGTCACAAACAGTGGCGTATGGACCGGGGGCAGCGATGGGATTGCATGTGGCCGCCTGTATGCCCCACCTGACTCAGCCCTATGACATGGTTGGGCCTATGGCTTGGGAGCATACCCTAGTCAATGAAGACTTTCCGTTTGAGGATGGGTGTTTTCTGGTGCCGGATCGCCCTGGGTTGGGATATACCCTGAATCACGATGCGGTTCAAAGGTATCTGGTTATGAAACGGGATTTTGAATAATTACCGTCCCTCGAAAATAGTATCACTCCAAACGGAAGAAGGCAAAAGCATATCCATGAAATCCGATGAAAAAACCGCAAGCGGGAACTTACCGTATTTGCGGCAGCCCTCCCTCTCGCCGGACGGGAGCAAAATTGCTTTCTGCTACGCGGGGGATGTCTGGATTGTCCCCGCAGATGGCGGACAGGCAAGCCGCACGACATCTCATGCGAGCAACGATTCACATCCAATCTTCTCTCCCGATGGAACACAACTGGCGTTTGCGTCTCAGCGCACCGGTGGTGGAAATATCTACACTATCCATCTTCAATCGAACCGCCCACCGAAACGCTTGACCTATCATAACGAATCCGTCCCGCCGGCTTGCTGGTCCCCGGACGGGCGATGGCTCTATTTTACCTCCGATTATGATGGACTTCGAGGTGCGAGTTATAAGATTCATATTGATGGAGGGACACCAATCCAAGTCGCTGGTGATCCACGGGAAATACACTACCATCTAGCAATCTCACCCAGTGGGGAAACGTTGGCTTTTAACAATAATGGAGCCCCATGGTGGCGGCATGGACAGCACCCCTCTGGGCATTCCGACATCTGGATAGTCAGTGAGGCAGCTGGGGCGAACGACCACCGTCGATTGACGCAATACCTCGGCAGGAATCTGAGACCGATGTGGAACGCTGACGGCACCGGGCTTTACTATTTAAGTGACCGCGACGGTGAGGAAAACATCTGGTATATGACCCTAAAAGGCGATGTGGAGACCGAGCAATACACTCACTTTACCGATGGGCGGGTGTTGCGTCCATCCATTTCCGCGGATGGGAAGTGGATTGCCTTTGAACGCGATTTTCAGATTTGGCGGCTGAACCTTGAAAGCCGATCGACTGAGCCGGTGAAGATTATCCTTCAGACTGACGAAAAATCGAACCCAATCCGGCATCATAGCTACACCTCCGGCATCAACGAGTTTGAACTCGCTCCTGACGGTAAGAAGGTCGCCTTTATTGTGCATGGCGAGGTCTTCGCAGATTTGGCAAACAAAGGGGATAAAATTAAAAAGGGAGGGGATTCGTTCAAGGTGACAGATACCCCTTTCCGCGAGAGCCAGTTGCGGTGGCACCCCGAAAGCGACCGCGTCGTATACATCTCGGATCGGACGGGGCACAACGAGGTCTTTCAATATCACTTCAAAGAGCGGGTGGAAACACAACTCACGGATTCACCGGAGCAGAAATACACGCCAAAGTTCTCAGCCGATGGGAAGTGGCTTGCTTATATCCAGGTCCCTTTGAATCCCGATACAACCGGTGTCAAAGGTGAAATCTGGCTGATGGATACAGAAACAGAGGAGAAGCGGGCTTTCATTACCAATCAGGCTTTTATCGGTGTGCCTCAACCAACAGAGTTTGAGTGGGCACCGGATAGCCAATGGCTAGCCTTTATCGCAACGGATACCAACTTCTTTAACAACCTCTATGTACAGCATATCGAAGCGAATGCTCCCAAGCAACTAACCTTCTTGAGCAATATCGGCACAGATGACATCCTCTGGTCTCCCAACGGAAAATTTATCATATTTAATACGGGACAGTATCGCACTGAGTCACAGATTGCGAGGGTAGATCTAAAACCGATGCGACCGGTTTTCAAAGAAGATGATTTTGATCGGCTATTTCAGACCGAAGCCTCTCGAAACGGAGACGAGAAGCAAGATAAGTCACAGCCGCCTGAAACGGAGTCCAGCGAAACGGAGGAAACCGATCCAGCGACTGAAGGCTCGGACAAATCAGAAAACGAAGCGGACCCTGAGAGCAAAAAAGCAAAGGATAAGAAACCCGAAGAGAAGATTGAGCCGGTTGAAATCGAGTTTGAAGGGATTAAACATCGACTCCGTTTCCTCACCGATTTCAAACTCAACGCTCTAGCTGAAAGTATTCGCCCCGACAGCAAAACCCTCATCTTTCGCGCCGCCATGCCAGGACAGCCGAACCTGTGGAGTCTATCACTTGAGGAGGATAAGCGCGGTGAACTCCCCAAGCAATTGACAGGGACTGCTGGCGGAAAAGGTAACGTACATTTCACGCCGAATGGCAAAAGGTTTTACTACACCGATGGAGGACGCATCCATTCCGTGGGGATGGGTGCAGATGGTGCGAAGGAGAGAGATGCGAAAGGGTTAGATACGAGAGCAGAGGTTGAAGTCAACTTTCATCTCGAAAAGATGCAAGCTTTCGAGGAAGCGTGGCGGTTGATTCGGGATGGATTTTATGACCCACAATTCCACGGTTGTGATTGGGGACAGATACGCCAGACGTTTCGCCCGATGGTGGAAGGGGCACAAACTCAGGCGGACTTCCGAGAACTTCTGAATCTCATGGTTGGAGAATTAAACGCGTCCCATCTCGGTGCCGGGGGGCGGACTGACAACGCACCGGATAGCTTTCTCGGTGCAGATTTCGATCGAGAGGCGTTGGAAAGGGATGGGCACTTCAAGATTTCCGAAATCATCCCCGAATCCCCGCTAACGCTTATAGAAGAACCCGCACAGGTTGGGGAGTATCTAATTGCAGTTGATGGAGTTCTCCTCAACCGAGGGGTCAACCTACCTGAACAACTCCAGCGAAAACAAGGAAAACGGATGCTTGTCCAACTCAACGATACACCCCAACCCGAGGGTGCCCGCGAACTCATTGTCCAACCCATTGATAGCAGCCAGCACCGAAACCTCCGTTACAAGGAATGGGTGCGTTGGAATGAGGCATACGTCCACGAAAAGAGTGAACGACGGCTCGGATATGTTCATATCCGTGAGATGTCTTACGAAGCCTACCTCAAGTTCATCGCCGACCTTGATACTGAAACGCACGATAGGGAAGGGGTTGTGCTCGATGTCCGATTTAACCCCGGTGGACATATCGCCCCTTTTATCCTCGATGTTTTGCACCGCAGAGCCTATACCCAATCGAATTATCGGGGTTTAATCAGGACAACAGACACAAACCTTGCAGGCAATCGCATCTTGGAGCAGCCTGTTATCCTTATCACCAATGAACACTCCGGGAGCAATGCGGAGATGTTCAGCGAAGGTTTCCGAAAATTGGGGCTTGGTAAAGTGGTAGGTATGCCCACAGCCGGGGCGGTCATCTGGACCTGGGGTTGGAGTTTACTTGATGGCACAATCTTCCGTTTACCCCGGTTAAAAGTCACAACCTTGGAAGGTGAAAATACGGAAGGCACCGCCCGCCCGGTTGATGTTCAAGTTAATCGCCCCCTTGGTGAAGCCGCACAGGGGATAGACAGTCAACTTGACGTTGCTGTTGAGCAATTACTGGCACAGATTGATGGAAATGGTGGAAGTCCTTAGAGACACGCTCCGGTGCCGTTGGTTCGTCCGAGATTTACAAGACTTACAGTAGGGAACGCAGCTCTGCGCGCCCTACCGGGCATCCTTTCCTATCCGAGCGTCTTCCAAACGAGCCCTGTTGCAGACACTAGCACGGCAAGGACAAGCACGACCCGAATCCATTTATCCCCTTTGGCAACCGCCCAATAACTGCCGATCCAAGCACCTGTGGCATTTCCGACAGCAAGCGTCAGCCCAAGAGACCAATTCACATATCTAATGAAGGCAATTAGTGCGATGATGGTGTAAAAGAATATCACAAACACCTTGATTGCATTGGTGCGAGCCAGATCGAAACTGTTTGTCAGCGTCAGGGATGCGATGATGATGAACCCCACTCCTGCCTGAATGAAACCGCCGTAAACACCCACGAAAAAAAAGACGAGCACCCCGATGATGTTGCGGAATAGACTGAGACTTTTAGTTTCACCTTGCAACTTCTTAGTTGGATTAAAAAGGGTCAAAAGTAGCACCGAGATCATGATGCCAGCGAGAACACGGTTGAAGATAACCTCATCTGTCTCAACAGCAATCTGCGCGCCGAACCAGGCTCCGACAAGCGCAGGCACGGTAAGGAGCGCGCTATAACCAAAATCAGAAATGCCTTTGTGGTGGAACCCTATAATTGCGCTGGCATTCTGCACTAACACCGCGACTCTGTTGGTGCCATTTGCTGCTGTTGCCGGGGGTAAACCGAGAAAAATTAGAACAGGAAGGGTGAGTAATGAACCACCGCCGGCAACGGTGTTGAGGAAGCCGGCGCAGACACCGGTAACGAGAATTAACGGGATTTCCCAAAGATTTTCCATTTGCTATTTTTATAACTCCTCGTCGGCTGGGTTGAAAGACTACAGCCCCGATTATATCAATTTCCATTCAGTTGATCCAGCAAAAAATCGAGAATTTTCGGCACCAATTATGCAGGTTGACTTATTCGGGGAGAATGTGCTAAATTAAGAGTGTCTATTCTGAATTCACCCATTCGGGGTGAGTGGATATAAATTCCATTTACAAACAGGGAACAACACTCATTGTTCCCTACAGAATCCCAATCTTATTGAGGCGAACCCCCTGCGGGTAAGCAGACGTAGGACTTTCTGACTCAACAACTACTTGGCTAATTCGTTGTTTTCAGAACAGGAGGAGAGAAATATGTTAGCCGTTAAAGAACTGGGCCATGTGGGAATCTACTGTACTGATCTGCAACGGTCCAAAGATTTTTATACCCGCATCTTGGGACTCACAGTTACCGACGAAGACCCTGACGGTAACATCACCTTCCTCAGTGCACAACCAGACGAGGAACACCATGAAGTTGCTCTCTGCCCGGGCAGGGACGCACCACCGGGGGCAAAGGTTATTCAACAGGTGTCCTTCATCGTGGAGGATCTGACAACCCTGAAGCAGTTTTATCATCAACTGAAGCGGGAGAACGTGCGCTTCCGCAGTATTGTCAGTCACGGCATCGCCCTTGCCATCTACTGCTATGACCCCGATGACAATGTTGTTGAGATTTATGCGAAGACACCGTACAAGATACCGCAACCGCTCTCTGAGCCGGTTAATCTTGAGTTGTCAGATGAGGAGTTGCTCGCCATCGCCGAGGGGGGTCAACAGTCGTAGCAGCACCACTAACGCTAACCAGACCGAGACCGTGGCGGCTTTCGCGCCAATCAGAAAGGAGAGGGGCATGCGCTCAGAATATTCATCGACACTTGCAAGTATTGTACAGAAACTCGAAACCCGCGACCCACTGCCACCACTCGCTCCAAGCGAAGAGTGGGACAGCGAGCTCACTCATCGAATTAAAGATATTCCATTAGAGACGCTCTTTAATGGGCAATCCATTAAGGATTCAACGATGGGATACGCTATGCAGAGCGGCTTGCTACTCTGGAACGATGCGCTTGATGCGTCGCACACAATCTCGCAGGGTATCGAAAGCAAAACGGGCAGCTATTGGCACGGCATTATGCACCGCCGTGAGCCAGACTATAGCAACGCAAAGTACTGGTTTAGGCGCGTTGGGGGCCATCCCACCTTTGCCGTGCTTCGTGAGAGGGGATTAGCACTGCTCCAAGTTGCTTTGAATCCCAATCTTATCGGGACGCGCTCGACCAAATCGGACTCACTCGCAGGTTATGCCGACGCAATCGAGAAAACGGAAGACTGGGATGCCCTTCGGTTGGTTGACTGGTGTCAGGCTGCAGATGAGGATAGGTCAACGCCGGAGGTAGTGAAAGCGTTTTTACAAGCCGTGCAGGTTGAAGAGATTAAACTGTTGTTGAATCACTCCTATCAGCAGGCACTCGCTCAATAAGAGTGACGCAGTTACACTATGCTATGAAGGGGGATACAGTAATGCTTAACTCTAACCAAATTAGGACTTACGCAGTTGAGCAATCAGCATCTTGGGGGCACCCCACTCGTGGTGACAGATTTCCCAACCTGTGTCCACAACTGAAGTGCGTAAGTCCTACAAATTTAACAGGAGATATTACCATGGGTTCTCACAATGGCTTCCACCGCTACTCCTTACTTATCGCAGTTGGTTGCATACTCACAGTGCTTTGCGTCTCTTTTGTTAATGCGGCTTCAATCAAAACCAGTTACAAGTATCAAGAGATCAAGCGACTCCATAAAATGGCCCTCCAGAACAGTGAATCGGCAGGACTCAATATGCTGATTGAGAAATCACGTGCGTTTATCGCGGAGAATCCGAAATACAAACGGATTGATCAGGTCTACTACATCTTCGGCAATGCACTGACCCAGGCGGGGCATACCGAGGAAGCAATTAAGGCTTATCAACAGCTTGTGGAAAATTATCCGAAAGCCACCTATTTCGCGACCGCTCTGCTGGAGATGGGATTAGCCTACGATCGGATCGACCAGCACGACAAAGCGGATCGAGCGTATCATCGATTGGCTGGACACCCAAAATACGGTTCGCGCGCGTCTGCGAAGACCGCGAAGCTGTTACTGCAATTAGAAAAAGAGAACCGCATCGGCGAAGTCCCGACAAGAGCCTCACACAGAGGGCGACCAGATGCATTGGTTGGTAAAAAAGCAATTGATTTCAACGTGAAAGACCTCAACGGCGACGACCTGTCGCTGGAGAAATATCGCGGCAATGTAATCCTGCTTGACTTCTGGGCGGTTTGGTGCGGACCGTGCATCGCCGAAATGCCTAACGTGAAACAGGTTTACGAGAAATATAAAGAGGCGAACTTCCAAATCATTGGAATCAGCCTCGATCAGAGTCGGGATACATTGGTGGGTTATCTAGAGAAAGAGGGAATTACTTGGCCCCAGTTTTTTGATGGAAATGGTTGGCAGAATCAGGTGGCGGAGATGTACGGCATCAATAGCATTCCGCGCATGTACCTCATTGATGACGAGGGTGTGGTTCGCAAGGCAAATGTGCGGGGACAAGCACTTGAACCGGCAGTCGCTGAACTGATCCGAGAAAACAACGCGAAATTGAAGGGCAGCGAGCCTGCTGAGAAGTAGCGTCAAAGAGTGATGAATTGGGCACCTACAATCAACCCTTCCCGAGAGCCCGCGATTCCGTAGAGAGCAACCATCGTTGTTCCTTAACACACACCACCCCAAGGTAAAGCCACAGGCAACGGCGGAAGTATGGGACCAGTTGATAGATGAACTTGATTTGAAAATCTCAAACCGCTCCTACCAGCTCGATCCTATAGCTGCCTCAACCAACGTGAGGATTTGATTCGCTTCAACCCCTTCAAGCCGTTCCTGTAGACCACTGGGCCATCGGATCCCCACCCGGTCGACTCGGCGATGTTTCTCCAGACCAAAGTGCAACCGCATGTCGTTCTGCGATAGGTAGCTGGACCCACTCTGAACCTCCCGAATCTGTGTTAGATTTCCGGTTGTTACCTTGACCCGTGCACCTATCGCATCTCGATTACTGCGCGTGCCAATGAGTTTGAGGATTAACCACCCATTCTGATTACCCCCGTTCTCCAGCAGATCTGGTATCCCCTTCAAGTTCGTTACGAGCAGGTCAAGATCGCCATCGTTATCGTAGTCAGAGTAGGCGAAGCCGCGACTGACCTGCTCCAAGCGCATACCGGAACCTGAATCGACCCCTACCTCGTCAAAGGTGCCAGCCTGATTGTTGCGGAAAAGCAGATTGGGTTGTTCATAAAACCCAGTCGGATTAAATGCCTGAACATTCTCGTCCAGATGTCCGTTAGCGACGAACAGATCCTGATAACCGTCGTTGTCGTAATCGCAGAAACTCACCCCCCACGCCAAGTAAGGCAAACTCATTGTCCCAATCTTTGACGCGTAACTCACATCCGAAAATAGCCCGTTCCCCTCGTTGTGATAGAGGGTGTTTGTCTGCCCCTGAAAGTTGGTAACAATGAGGTCTAAGCGGCCATCGTTATCGTAATCTCCGAAGTCAACGCCCATGCCGTTCTCCGCCTCCCCATCTTCGCTGAACCCAACGCCTGCGGTCAGACTGACATCAGTAAAGGTGCCATCGCCGTTATTGCGGTAGAGGAAATTTTGGTCGGCATCGTTGGCAATATAAACATCCATGTCACCGTCGTCATCGTAATCCCCCCAAGCAAGAGCGAGTCCACGCCCCGTTGATCCAGAAAAACCTGCGGATTCCGTCATATCGGTAAAGGTCCCGTCGCCGTTGTTGCGATAGAGGATATCCGATTCTCCTTCATAGAGACGTGGATCACAGTAAACACGCACCCCTTTATTCATGCAAACCTGATCGGATTCGATCGTATACTTCACATAATTTGCTACATAGAGGTCTAAAAAACCGTCGTTGTCGTAATCTACGAAGGCGCAGCTTGTCCCCCAGCGCGTGTCCCCGGTCCCTGTCCGCGTCGTAACATCGGTAAACGTGCCATCCCCATTGTTACGGAAAAAGACGTTTGCCCCGAAGTTTGTCACGTATAGGTCAGGAAACCCGTCATTGTCGTAATCTCCAACCGCGCATCCCATGCCGTAGCCTGTATCAGCGACTCCTGCTGCTCCCGCGACATCAGTGAACATGCCCTCTCCGTTGTTGCAATAGAGCGCGTTTCGCGGCGGTTCGTCCGCGTCTAATCGCCCCTTTGGAAGCGGAGGGAGGTCCGCCCCGTTGACAAGGTAGATGTCTTGGAATCCATCGTTGTTGTAGTCCAGAAACGCTGCGCCCCCACCGAGGGGTTCGATGAAGTATCGCTGTCCGCGTGCGTCAACGTGGTGTTTGAAGTGGATGCCTGCTTCCTTTGTGACTGATGTAAACTGGAGCAGGTCTGCGGCAGAAGGGCTACTGATGAAAAGCAGTAGGAAACATATAAAAAAAAGGTTCATAAAAAAAGAAAGTCAAAACGCGAAGAGCGTGAAACGTGATGTGTGAAACGTGAAAACCATCTGTTCATTGGTAAAGTCGAATATAGGAAGCCCAATCCACGCGCCCAAGCGGTAAGTAGCCCATAGGTTGAGATTCATATCTTGGGATTAGCATGTCGATTTTAGAAAATTGACCTACTATCAATCACTTTCTATGTTTGTCTGAGATAGTAGCAACTCCTGTTATGATACAGTTTAGCGCGGCATCCCAAGAATCATTGTGACGTAGGTTTATCAGTTTTCACATAAGTATGCGTCAACGGTTCCCAACCGAGCAGTTGCTTGGCTTTTGACAAATTAATTTCACTCTGTTCCTCGTCACCGGCGATGAATACCGCATCAAAGCCAGTATGTTGGACGGAAAGCCCCGCAAGATAAGCCCGCGCAAGGTCTTCCTCATCTGTCGCCCAGATATGCACATGATCGGACTTGGGTTGCCCGCGTTGCTCAATCCACCGCTGACGGGTTGAGGGACCCGTAATCCGCAGGGCGATGATCGACATGCCGTGTTCACGGCAGAAGTATTGACAGATCCGCTCCCCAAATCCTTTTGTCAAGCCATACACACCAGGGTTATCAAGTGGGATTGCTTCCTCAGACGGAAACCGATTGCGCGTCCGTTCATGGACGGTGAACGTGCTCGTGTGCACACCGTGTGTGATGCCCTCTTCTTTCGCCGCGTGTAGCAGAATATGGAGTCCCATCGCGTTGACTTCATAGTTGGCGATGACATCATCAAAGTCCGCCACCGATGAAGCGTGATCAGTGGGACGCCGCATAACCATGTAGATGAACGCGTCCATTCCCTTGACCGCGCGCTGGACAACCTCCGGGTCGGTCACCGAACCCTGGATATATTCGACAGTTGAATCTTTAGGTGGGGAGAGGTCGAGGATGCGAAACTGGTGATGGGATTTCATGTAGGGCAGCGTCATGGTCCCAACATGCCCCGCGCCCCCAACAATCAACACTTTCATGGAGAGGCCTCCGTCTATTTGTGCTCAATCTCACTGAGCGGGCGAGCATCGATGAAGAGTTTAGCACCGTGGCTGACATCTGGGGTTGCATCCACCCCACATAGCCAGTTCCATGTGCGTTGGCACCGCGCGAGATCGCGATAGGACTCCACTTCGGTGACGTAGGGATGGCGCTCTCGGTTGGTGTAAGGTGGTATCTCCTCCGATTCCATCAACCAGTCCCGCTTCGGCGGTGAATTTCGGAAGTACGAAAATTTAATCATCCCACGACGCTTCGCATTCAACTTTGGGCCCGCTTTGTGCCAGATACCGTAGTGGGTCAAAACAACCGTCCCAGCGGGGACAGTCAAGGAAACCTGACCCAAAATATCGCCGTAATGAGCGATTGCCTCTCGATCAACCAATCGATGATGGGAACCGGGAAGGACCATTGTGGGACCATCCTCAAGTGTAACGTCTTGCGGATAGTAGTAGCATTGAAGATGATTGACACCGTAACCGTATTCGGAGAGGCCATCGGAGTGCCATGTCTGTCCGGGATGTGCTTCTTCATATAGGTGATGGTGCGCGGTTATGGGAATGAAGAAATTCCGTCCGAGCAGGGAGCGAGCGACCCCAGCAACTTCCGGGCGTAAAAGCACTTCGTTCCGAAATCCGGGCGTGCAAGCGAATTCATTGATTCTGCCGCCCGGCAACGTTTCACATTGATGACTGAACTCGTCAGAGACGACTCCCTCCAGCACCACGGAACCCCTCGAAACAAAATCCATCACTTGGCTGTCATCCATGGTGGGTTGAATATCGATCATCGTTTCCCTCCTGTTACAAGTCTGAAGTCGATTTTTCCAAGATGAATTCATAACCCAGATAAGCGTTGTCAACATCGGAAAACGGGTAGAGTTCCGCTCTCGGAAATTGAACAATCCGCCATCCATCGTTGACCGCTTCGATAACCGAGGCGTATGGCGCGTCTTGTGACGGCAGGGTGGGTTCATAGGACACCGTCGGGTCATACGACACCCAACCGGCAATCGCTGAACGCATACTTGTTGATTTTGAATAAAGATACAGCACCATCTGCCTTGGCTCGATCAGAAGCACCTCTAGCCGTTGAAGATCGGCTTCCGTGAAGTTCCCTACTTGAAGTTTTTTGCGACTTTTGTCCAGCCACTGTTTGACTATCGTTTCCATTGCATAGGCCTCTATATTTCAAACTGTGGGTAACTGTCAGTATTAAAGTTGGCTCACGTAAAGTTGATTCTTGAAAGTTCGCCCGCTTCACTTGGGAGCAAGCTTCTCATGTTGCTTAATCCCAATCAAATACCACTTTACCGCATCTCGATTCATCGGCGACGCGGAGGGCCTCGACACCATCATCAACGCGGAAATGATGCGTCACCGCAGGTTCAAAGGTCAATCCTGTTTGCGCGCAGTACCTCACGAAATCCTTCAGCCATCCAATCGGAAATACGACAGATCCCATCAGGGTGATTCGGCGATAAACCATGTCGCCCGGATTGATGACCTTGTCATCGCTCCCGACACCGACCAGGGCGGCTTTCCCTTCACGGCGAAGCGACGGGATGATGCTGCTTCGACCGCCGGTGCTGCCAGAGGTTTCGACAACATAATCCACGCCTTCCGTTCCACTGAACGCGACCACCGCTTCAACCGGATCTTCCGTTGCGGCATTGACAGCAGCATCTACGCCGCATTTCTCGGCAACCTCGATGCGCTCCTCCATGACATCAACCCCGATAACCTGTGCCCCCATCGATTTTGCGATGCACACGGTGCTCAATCCCACAGGTCCCAGACCGTATACGGCAATCGTTTGTGGGAAATACTGTTCCACCCCTAACCGCCTCAAGGCGGCATACGCTGTTGTTCCAACACAGGCGAAAAACGGACCGTCGATGAAGTCAATCTGATCCGGGATTACTACACAATTCCGTTCGTTTGCAACAACATATTCGCCAAATGCCCCACTGACCACCTTATCGTCCGGGCACCAGACGAAATCTCCCAACGAACAGTAGTAGCACTGCCCACACCCTTGATGGTGATGGACGGTCACCCGGGCACCCACTTTGAGTTTGGTCACATTCGGTCCTAATTTTTCAACAACCCCGGACGATTCATGCCCTTGAACCCAATCTCTTTCCTCCATCGCTCGATACACGTGGAGATCGCTGCCACAAATCCCCGATACCTTCATCTGAATCCGAACTTCCCCATTTCCAGGCTCCGGGGTGGGGACCTCTTTGACAGCACATTGGCGGTTACCTAAAAAGACGATACCTTTCATCATGAACACTCCAATTAACCCTTTAGTTTATAGTCCCTAACTCAAGTTGCTACTTATAGGAAACGCTGCCAAATAATTCCTTTCAAGATTAAGTTGAGGTTGAACCGAGCCAGTAGGCGTAAAAGCGTCCGTTTCGTAGGTTGAAGCGGAGACGGATAGTTTGCCCCAGAAATTGAGCGATATTGCTCTGAGTCCACACAATCCGCGCAGCGGGGTAGTCGCCGTGAAGTCGGGCGGAGACGGCGAGTGTATCCCCATCGGTGGAAAGCATTTCAACGCCCAATTCGCCATGGGGGGCATCGACATTGACAAAGAGCGAATCGCCGGTCACCGTAAAAGGCCGCGTACAAATGACCCCAACCGCCTCCCCGGCATCGAGAGAGATGAACCCATCGCGCCGCAGCACAGCCAAACAGACTGCCCCGGTGTCAGGATAGTAGTCGTCATACCCCGGCACCTCACCGGAGGTGATGAATGCATACTGCTTGGTGCCCGTATAGTAGAACCATAGCTCATCATCTCGCACAACTGCGTTGGAGGGACCGAGCAACCCCTGCAAGTCGTAGGCACCAGCACCCAACGGTGAGGTCTCAATGAACGGTTTGCGCTCGCCGAGGCGCGTCCAGTTTTTCAAATCGCGGCTACAGACCATCTGAATATTGTAAAAGCCAGTATAATCTCCATGCGCGTTGACGCACTCTTGGATATACGGCGACAGACGCAGCCGGTCAAAACCGGGCCAATCCGTAGGAACTTTGCCGGTGTGATGGTACATGGACGGCAACCCAATATATATCCCTTCATACCGAAATACACCCATATTGTAGATTTGCACGCTGTAATGTTCAGGCGTGTTGTATTCCGTTTGCCGGAGGTTGGGGTTGGCGAGCCGCGCTTCGATAACTTCCCTGCCCATTTCCTGATCCACTGCGTCGGCGTGAAAAACCAGCCCATAATCATCCCAGTTCTCAAAGTCCGTGCTGGTTGCCATGGCGACTGACCTGCCGTAGGGGCCGGAACGTTTCACCGTGTGAATGAAGGTGCTCTCCTTTTCGTTGTAGGAGAAGTTCCCTTCATCTGAGCTTGGCACGGCGGGCACATCCAATTTTGTCCAATTCACTCCGTCCGGTGAGACCGCGAAACCCGCGTTGAGGAGCACACCTTTGTATCGCCTGCCCGGATCCGGATCGCTTGCGTCACGAATCGCCATCGTCCCCGAAATGTTCGGTCTAGAACCCGATGTCCAGTGCAACCCGTCCGCGCTGATACGATAACCGTCGTCCGTCCCGATAACCCAGAACTTGTAAACCGCTTCCTCCGGATCCCACGTCGGTGCGGTGCGTGTTTGAATCGTCTGGGTCGGATTTGCACTCCGAACCACGGCACCCCTCTTGGAAGGTTGATGCAGCGTCCGGGTGAGGTTCTCAATGCGTTCAATCCCAACATCGTCGAGAAATAGTTGCCGCTGGTCGCATTGGACATTGAATTTCATCGTATTGTTCATACAAGATTCCTTTAATATCAGTATACTTGTTATCACTCCCTTTCTGCAAGAAAAATAACGCAAGCTGCTAGGACATGTTGAGATTTTGCTCTTGGGAATTTGGGAAATAACGAAATTGGTGTGGCAGTTACGGTTATCATAAGTTATATTATCCCACAATTTCACAAATTGCGTAAGTCGTAAACATTGAGAGGTAGGGGCATTTATTTCCCCTATAGGAAGGATTTCCCAATCCTGACACTCCCGATCGCGACTTCCTACTCAGACAGAGCGAAAACCGAAAACTAAATAGCCTTAATTGAGAGGAGTTGATATGGAAAATTTCGCAAAAGCCTGCGATAACGGGAATCTGCATCGCAGAAAGCTGCGAAATTGGGGGATTTGCATCGCAGAAAGCTGCGAACCTGCCGAAACACAGTGTCTACAAGGCTTCCAGCGATTATTTTTCGCCTTTAAGCCAATTTTGAGCCAAATCTGAACGCAGAAAGCTGCGAAGCTACAGGGCAGGCAAGTGGAAAATGATGGGGAATGTGGTTAGAGTCCACTCAAAATCAGGGGGCTTTCTCTTATCAGAGGGGGCGGCTTCGAGCGTTCAACTGCGTAAGTCCTACAGTAATAGGAGTGACACACTTCGGTCAAGATCAGAAAAGTGTCCGAAGTATCGGGCATACACCGGGTGTCCAGTATTCATCAGGGTTAAATCCAATTTGTGCTCCAGTAGATGCCCGTTTTACCGGACCTTTCGGCGCACGATGGCAAATCTCGGACATTCCCTAAAAGCTGCGCTACGTCTGAAAAGTTGGCATAATTCACAATGTTGGCATGGGGCTTGCCCGAAATAGGGGGTTGAGTGGGAGTTTTCACACAAAATCCAGGAACACGGTGTCACCAATTTTAAAAGGATAGACCTAACACTTTTTACAGCAACTTAGATCCGGGCGACTACTATCTTGAAGCCTATACACGGCTCGAGATAGAAGATCATAAGAAGAAGAAAATCGTATCCCGTAAGGTCACAAAGCGGTTGAATCTTCCAATGGACTAAAGGAGTTACTATGAGACTGACACTGCTCGTGGCTTGCCTGTGGCTTGCCGCGAGCTCCCTTCAAGGTAAAATTGTGTTTTATTCCAAGCGGGACGGAAATGCCGAAATCTACACGATGGACTCCAACGGGAGCAACAAAACACGGTTGACGTTCAACGAGACGAGTGATTCCTTCCCTGCTTGGTCCCCCAACGGGCGACAGATTATGTTCGAGAGCACACGCGACGGAAATTGGGAGATTTATGTGATGGATGCCGATGGAAGCAATCCCCGCAACCTGACCCGTCATCCTGAAAATGATTCCTTCCCCGACTGGTCTCCCGATGGTTCACAGATTGCGTTTAATAGCTTCCGGGATGGCGCGATTAACCTTTACACGATGGCGGCTGATGGGAGTAACGTGAAACAGCTCACACACATGCGGATTGAACACTGGGAGTTGGCATCGAAACCCAGGTGGTCACCAGATGGGAAATGGATTCTCTTTGAGGGGAGCATTGACCAGGGCCGGCAGATTTATGCGATTCGTCCCGATGGCACAGGGAGGTGGCGGGTCTCTGAACCTGTCCCCCGTGCATCCATGTTTTTGGGCGACTGGTCGCCGGATGGGAAGCAAGTTTTGTATAAGGGAACTATTGACGCTAATGTGCGGAACTCATTTGCAATCATTGCCACGCTGGACCCCATCGGGCGGTCGAAGGTGAAAAAGTGGGAGGAAGTTCCCTTGCCCAAAATGCCGGTTCGGACCGTTAGTTTTGGGGTGGATGGGAAGTCCATTTTCTTTTCCGGTATGAAGGACCTTCACTGGAACATCTTTCGGTTCCGGCTCGATACGCACGAACTGATACAATTAACGGATCACATTTGGGAAGATACCCACGTCCACGAATGGGATCCACGCCTGTCTGTCCCGCCTCAACAAGGGCTGCTTCCAAAACACTGGGGGGAGATTAAATCCGCCCCGATAAGATCGGGATTCAAAGCAACCTTATTACGGCATAGAGGAAGTGCAACGCGGTTTCAGGGAGACTGAAGCGGCATGAGGTCCTGCTTACCAACTCCTCACCGTCAGTTGCCCGTCAAAGGTTTTTCTCGAATGCCTATTTTCCATAACAGACAATCCTAGCCTTTGCCTGCAATGCGTCCTACCTCTCCATGTTCACAGTGGAGGTTCGTTAATCGCCTGCATCAGGGCGTGGATATAACCGAAGCAATACCCAAAACCAACGCCGCCGGGGTTTTCGCCGGAAATCCCCGGCACATGGTCTGGCATTACCATATACGGATAATCAACCTCCTTGAGGACACGCAACGCCTTGAGCATATTCACATCGCCCTCATCCGGAAAGACCTCGACAAAATCGAGGAGACCGCCCTTGATGTTGCGGAAGTGGATGTTAAACAGTTTCTTCCGCTCGCCGAAGTAGCGGATAATATCGTAGATATCCTGACCCGGATCCTCCAGTGATTCCGATACCGTTCCAATGCAGAAGTTCAGCCCATGGTAAGGACTCTCGTGCATCTGGACAAATTTCTTGAGCCCCTCAACCGTGCCCATCACTCTGGCAACGCCCCGATATAGCTGATCACCGATGCTCGGATCTTGTGGATGGCAAGCCAACCGTATCTTGTACTCCTCAGCCACGGGGACAACCCGCGACAGGAAATAGTCGATTCGCTCCCACATCGCGTCCGCGTCGGCGGGCCCATCTTCAAACTCGTCTAGCGTTTGGTCAAGTTTATGGTACTCAAACGACGATAAACTTGCGCCGCCCCGTCCAAACCGCCTTTCCGTCCGTAGATGACCAAGAATCGTGATGTTGTATCGTCCTGCAGGAATGCCCGCCTGTCCCATATTGCGAAGCAGGTCGCAGATTTGATCAAGCTCCCGGGCCCGCTCCGGACCGGGCCCGAGGAAAACATGAGGAGCACCTTGTGTTCTCGCGGGGCCTGACGCGAGTGGCAGAATCATCATATCGAGCGAAATGTCCAGGGCTGCTAATTGCTCCTTAAACTGCGATAGAACGTCTGCATCCCAATCCCGCCATTCACCGGGTGGATTGGCTGAAACATGATTTACACCCAACTGGGGAAGCACCTTGTAAGCATCCCAGGCATCTCCTGTAAGGTGCTGTGTACCAACGTGCATTTTGAACTCCTTTGATTATAGATATCTCAATATGACTCAGGGCAATCGCGGAAAGCGAGAAGAATTCGTGTCGGATGATTTAGGGGCGCGTTGGGCTGCCGTCCGGTAAGCGGGTCTGCGTCCACCACTCAACCTCATCCTGACACGGATATTTCGCCGCCAAGTCCTCATTGATGTCGATTCCCAACCCCGGTTTATCACCGGGATACATGTACCCATTGCGAACTTCCGGCATACCGGGGAAGATTTCATACACATGTTCAGGGAAGCCACACCACTCCTGAATCCCAAAGTTTGGTGCCCATAGGTCTAGGTGCAAGTTTGCAGCGTGTCCCACCGGCGATGTATCACCGGGCCCGTGCCACGCGGTACGGACACCGTACATGTTGGCAAATGCAGCGACATGACGCGCGGGAGTCAGTCCACCCATCTGGCTGACATGCATCCGGACAAAGTCGATTAAGCGACCGGCGATTAAGGGTTGCCACTCGCGAGGATTGTTAAACAATTCGCCCATCGCGATCGGGGTGCAACACTGTTGACGAATACTGGCGAACCATTCCAGATCCTCCGGGGCAAGTGGATCCTCCAAAAAGAAGAGATTGAACGGCTCTACATTCTTAGCAAATTTAACCGCGTCAATGGGGTGCAGTCGCTCATGAATATCGTGCAACAGCTCAGCCTCATCCCCCACTTCAGCGCGGACATGCTCAATCATCCGCAACATATTTAACATGTACTCCCGTGGGTCGAAGTATGCCCCGTCAAGCGCGCCTTCCGGTTTAACTATTCGACTCGCCTCCCCACCGTAGCCACCCATCTGAATCCGAATGTAGCGGTAGCCATTTCCCATGAATTGCCGGACGCTATCAGCGACGGCTTCGGGTGAACTGCCTCCTGCGTGCCCGTAGACCGCAGCCGCTTCACGACATTTTCCGCCCAAAAGCTCATAAACTGGCATTCCCGCCTGTTTCCCTTTGATGTCCCATAGTGCTTGATCTGCACCAGAAATCGCATTGCTTAGAACAGGCCCATTACGCCAATAACTATGTACCATCCCCATCTGCCAGATCTCCTCGATGCGAGAGACATCGCGCCCGATCAGGAAGGGTTTCAGGTGTTTTTCCATCGCGGTGACAACGGCGTGGAATCGCTGTGTAAAGGTCGCGCACCCCAAGCCGTACAACCCCGGCTCCGAGGTGATAATTTTGACGATAACCAACCGCGAACCCGCCGGTTGCGTTGTGATTGTCTGAACATCTTTGATTGTTACTGTAGCCATTTAGATCCCTTCTCTCCACTTGGGGTAAATTTTACCTAGCGAACCTCTTTCGTGGAGACATGATTTTTTCTGTTGCTCTAGTTGGACTGATTTGCTAAAATCTTCTCACTACCCAATAATAACACTGCACCAAAGAAAGGAATGAAATATGTTGAGTACCCCATCGCTTCAACTCAAACGTTTCTGTTTTGTGTTGGTTCTAATCGTCGGTTTCGCTGCCGCTGTAGCAGGGACAGCTGACAAACACTTGTCAATGCCGAGCGGGGAGGCAAGCATCGTTTCCCCGGATGCCAAGCTGGAGAAATTGTTCAGCGACGCGTTCTTCACAGAGGGAGCCGCTGTGGCACCGGATGGCACCGTCTACTTCAGCGACATCACCTTTACGCATGCATCAGGAATGCAGGCGGGACACATCTGGAGGTATGACCCCAAGACCGGGACCACTTCCGTTTTTCGCTCGCCGAGCGGGATGTCCAACGGCATCAAGTTTGATGCCCAAGGACGGATGGTTGTCGCCGAAGGCGCGGATTTCGGTGGACGTCGTGTCACCCGGACAGACATGACAACAGGCAAAAGTGAAATCATCGCCGGTCTGTATGAGGGGCAACCGTTTAATGCGCCTAACGACATCACCATTGATGAAAAAGGGCGAATCTATTTCAGCGACCCCCGGTATCTGGGGCATGAGCCGATGGACCAACCCATCATGGCAGTATACCGAATTGATCCGGATGGCTCAGTTCACCGCATTATTACCGATGCCGGAAAGCCGAACGGTGTGGCGGTGTCGCCCGACCAAAAGTCACTATACGTGGTCAGCAATGATAACGGAATGACCGGTATCGGTCGGATTCCCGAAGAGACACCGCTTCATAAAGGACGCATGGCGTTGCTGGCATACAATTTAGCAGCGGACGGGACCGCGACGTTTCGGAAAGTGTTGGTTGACTACGCCCCACAAGATGGACCGGATGGACTGGTCGTCGATGTGGACGGAAATCTTTATGTCGCCGTGCGCGATACCACTCGACCGGGCATCTGCGTCTACTCGCCCGAAGGGAAAGAACTAGCGTATATCCCAACGACACCGGAGCTCCCGACCAATGTTGGGTTTGGTCGAGGTGCTGACAGCAAGACACTATATGTTACATCTGGAAACAGTCTCTACCGAATCAAGGTGATGAAAGACGGCTATCATCTACCGTCAGAATGAAACGTGCTGCGTATTTTCACCGCAAAGACACAGCGAACATAGAGAAAAGAGGGGGCGGGTGTGTGAGTGATCGAAGGAGTGAGGGTTTTTCCCACTCACACGCCACCTCAAAAATTGTGCGTTTCTGTGGTCGGTTTTCTCGTTTTCTCCCTTTTAGCGTGGGTCAGGTTTTTGGTGAAAAGTAATCCCGCCGGTAGGGCTACGCGGGACTATCCAACCCCAAACAACTTCCCAATCAATCCCCATCCGCTAATTCCTGCGAAAATGATCAGAATAGCTGCCGACACAATCGCACCGAGCAGCATCGGAAGCCGGGTCCGATAAGCGGCGGGTAATTTGAAGTTCAGATATAGCGCGCCAAGTATCATCAGGGCGATTGATAGGTTCGCCAAGATAAATCCGGCAATCTGCGTGAGGATATCGAACGGAATATTGAGCCAAACAATAACAAACGTAGTTATGAAGATGTAGACACAGAGATAGCGTCGAAGTTTATCGTAATCCCACTCCCGGTTGGGCCAAATTGCTTGGAGAAATTCCTGCGACACGCGGGCGTAAATTTCGGGCAGGGCTTGCAAAGTCCCCCAAAGTGCCGCAATAATACAGATGTAATAGACCCAGATGAGTGAACCGTGGATATTACTCCAGACATGGCGTTGTTCGGTGAGCAGGCTCCATCCCTTAAATTCACTTTGGAGCGGGTACAAAACAGCGGCACCGGATAACATGAATGCCCCCGTTACAATGAACAAAACAACTGCTCCCATGCCGACATCCCACCGCAACGGTGCTACAATTTTCCGCAATCGAGTCACCTGCTCCGGATCATCAGGCAGGTAGTCAATTTTATCGTGTGTGAAAGCGTGCTGGCGGATCGCTTCAATCTTTTGGTGTCCCGTCATTCCCCAACGGTGGATCCCAACCCAGTTGGCATAGACAATGTATCCCATCACCGAACCACCCACGTAAGCAAATGCCGTCGCCATCGTTAGAAGCGGGTTTTGGACCGTATCTTGGGGGGTCCATTCCGGAAACTCCGGCAATCGTCCGAAACTGAGGCTGCCAATAAACGCTTTCCCCAAATCTGGACGCACCATCAGGGTTCCGATAATGGTCCCCACAACGAGGATGGTGCAAATGATGAGCTGCTGCTTCTCTAACTTTTCAAACGAAAGCCGTAAGCCAAATCCGAGGGCAAGGGCGATGAAGCAGCACGTGATAATGTTCTCATAAGCCACTTCCGTGATAGACGCTGGCAACATGCCGCTGAGAAAAAAGTGGAACAGATCCCCGCACGGCTTCGCAATCGGCACCCAAGCCAGCGGTGCACCGATCATCTCCATCAGCATGATTGCAATCAACAGCCAGCCGCGCGGGCCCGGCAGCCGGACAAGCCGATGACCAATATATTCCCCACTGACCGCCGTGTAACGTCCGAGCAAATAGGTGACAAAGACTCCCTTAACGACGCAGCTTAAAAGCACAAGCCATAGCAGTCCATAGCGTGCCCACGCGCCCGCTCTGACGACGACAATCGTTTCACCAGCACCGATGCTAACCGATGCCACGATCGCAGCCGGTCCGAAAACGGCGAGCAACCCGAACACTTTGTTCATTGACCACGGTTGAGCGAACACGCCGCTGACAGGTGGCACTTCAACTTTGCCGATATCCTCTTCGGACTCCTGAACTGTTTCTCTATTATCCATGGCCCTCCTTTCATTTCAAAAGCAACTTTCCCACACTCTTCTTCTATTATGTAGAGGAAGTTTGGATTTTGAAAAAACACTTTCAGCTATGTTAGCATACATCCGAGACCTTGTCTATTAAAAAAGAATCCCGAAACCGCCATCCGCGCCAAGCCTGCCATCCGTGCCAAGACCAGTGGCGGGGCATCCTGGCCCCCTCCCCCCGCTTGCGGGGGGATTAAGGGGGGTCAGCCCTAATAGAGACAAGTTTTGGCGAGGAAGCCACCACGCTGCTAGAAGTTGCTCCAGCGCGGTCAGCCCTAACAGAGACAAGTTTTGGTGTCGATTTTGAACACAACCTGTGCTAAAATAGCGATATCGTTTGAGCATGCCCGCGTGGAAAACCGTTCTCAGATAGTATTTTTGGGAATAAGTTAAACACGCGCATAGCACACATTATGGAAAGGCTCCAATAATGCTTAACGCAGCCAACCGAACCATCTGGGAGCGCGATAATTTAGAAATCCTGCGCGGATTCAATAGCAATTCGATAGATTTAATCTACCTAGACCCACCGTTCAACTCTAACCGCAACTATTCTGCCCCTATCGGCAGTGAGGCAGCAGGGGCGGCGTTCAAGGATACTTGGACACTTAGCGATGTGGATAACGCTTGGCACGGCGAAATCGCGGAACGAAACCCTGCCCTCTATCAATCCCTTGAAGCGGCAGAACTCGCTCACGGCAAAGGGATGAAGTCCTATCTCATTATGATGGCTGTCCGTTTGTTAGAGATATACCGCGTCTTGAAAGATACCGGATCCATCTATCTACACTGCGACCCAACAGCCTCTCACTATCTCAAGATACTAATGGATATTGTGTTTGAAAAGGAGAATTTCAGGAATGAAGTGGTGTGGAAACGCACGTCAACGAAATCATTAGGAAAACGTTACGCTGTGAACACTGACCGGATTCTCTACTACGTCAAATCCGAGGGCGCAACTTGGAATCAGCAATACACACCCTATGACGATAAATACATACAGAAGACTTATCGGCGTGAAGACGAACATGGTAGATGGGGAACGGTTGATTTGTCCGGCGGCAAGGCAGGCAGCGAGCAAGCGTATAGGCCATTGAAAGGTATCAAACCTCCTCCCGGTCGAGCATGGGCACCACCTGCCCGTAACAGATTCCCTGCTACTGCACAGGCACTACTACCAAACAATTACGAAGCACTCGATCAACTGGCAAAATGTCAAGCTCTTGATGCTGCTAGCCTGCTGCACTGGCCCGAAAGTGGAACGGGAAGACCTCGCTGGAAAAAATACCTATCTGTGATGCCGGGGGTTGTGTCAGGTGACTTGATTCTCGACACACCACCTGTAAAGGGCAAAGAGCGTCTAGGCTACCCTACTCAGAAACCGCGTGCGTTGTTAGAGCGCATCATCAAGGCATCGTCAAATATAGGGGATTGGGTGTTAGACCCATTCTGTGGGTGTGCAACGACCTGTGTTGCCGCGGAGAATCTTGGGCGACAATGGATAGGGATTGACCTCTCAGCAAAGGCGGTTGATTTAGTCAAAGACCGCCTCAAGCGAGAGGTGCAAATCGGAGAAGATGGCGTTTTACTCGGCAAAGTCATCCATCGCACCGACATCCCTAAGCGCACCGATACCGGAAAGTTACCCAACTATCGAACCCACAAACACACCTTATTTGGACAACAAGAAGGATTTTGCAACGGGTGTCGCCGGGATTTTGCATTCCGGGATTTTGAAGTTGACCATATTATCCCACTATCGAAAGGAGGCACTGACCATCCCGAAAACCTGCAACTGTTATGTAGTAGTTGCAATCGAATTAAGAGCAACCAAACGCAAGAGGCTTTCATCACAATTTTGAAAGAACGATCACTACGCAGATAGGAGAAAAATTATGAACTGTCCTACTTATGAATCGATCGGTGTACGACCACTGATCAATTGTCGTGGCACTTATACAATTATAAGCGGCTCAATTATTCTTCCCGAAGTCCGCGAAGCAATGACCCTCGCTTCACAACGCTATGTCAATCTTGACGAACTGATGGAAGGGGTCGGGGCGCGAATTGCTGAGTTGATGGAGTGTGAGTGGGGATTGGTCACTGATGGCTGTGCTGCAGCATTGTGTCAAGTGACAGCAGCTTGTGTGGCCGGCAACGACCCTGAGAAGATGATTCGGCTCCCCGACACCACCGGTATGAAAAACGAGGTTATTGTCCAAACCTGCCATCGGAACGTCTACGACCATGCAATCCGTATGGTCGGAGTCAAGATGATTGAGGTTGAAACGAAAGCTGAATTCAAAGCCGCCCTCAACGAGCGGACTGCAATGCTCTTCGTTTTCGGAGATGCCGAAGAACGAGGCCAAATAACAGTGAAGGAGATGGCAGAACTGGGCCACGAACATGGGATTCCAACCTTTGTTGACGCGGCAGCAGAAAGGCCCGATGTGCCCAACTGGTATCTTGAGCAGGGTGCTGATGCCGTTGCCTATAGTGGCGGTAAATGTCTCCGAGGGCCCCAGGCCTCTGGCTTGGTGCTGGGGCGTAAGGATTTACTCCAAAACGCTTTCCTCAACGGCGCACCCCATCACGCATTGGCGCGTCCAATGAAAGCCGGTAAAGAGGAAATTATGGGGCTCTTAGCAGCGGCGGAGCAGTGGGTAAAAAGAGACCATAAGGCGGAGTGGAAGGAGTGGGAGAGACGATTGGGGGTTATAACGGAGGCCGTGAAAGATGTTGACTCCGTGACGACTGCCATCCGTCAACCGGGCAGATCGAATGTCGCACCGGTGCTTGAGATTAACTGGGATGTTAAGACCGTGGGGATGAGTGGCACAGATGCCGCAAGTCAGTTGTCGAAAGGGGAGCCGCGTATTGAACTCGATGGCAATGCGAACGGCATTTCCATTATGCCTTATATGATGGAAGAAGGCGAAGACGAAATTGTGGCAGCTCGGCTCGGTGCGGTCCTCAATTCGTAGCTAGGAGATCCATCCAATGCGTGAGAACGATGTCAGGCAATGCTTGATAGTCGTTAGACGATGTGTTATACTCTCCCTTGAGTATCGAAAGGGGGATAGAAAAAATGTTAAATTCCAACATAAGCACCAATGAGGCCGCCACAACAACATCGCTTCAACCGATGGGGTTCACGGATATCTTGGACGCAATATTCAGTCTCTATCGGGACCATTTCCGACTGATTGTAGGCATCTGTGTTGTTTATTTCGTTTTAATGTTAGGGGTGAATCTGCTCAAAGGTATTTCAACGTTTTTCTTTTCCAATGTTGGCCTATTGGGTGTGGTGATTATGATAGCTTTCATCACCTTTTGGATTAACATTTTGATCGCACTATTTCCCGTAGGTGCGCTACTGTTCGCCAGTTCCCAAGCCTATTTAGGCAAGCCAATCACTGCCGGTGCAGCATTCAGACAGGTTACACGCCGGTTCTGGCCCTACCTTGGAAGTAATCTGCTCTATATGTTAATTCTTGGACTATTAGCGATAACCGTCATTGGCATCCCGTTTGCCATCTATTTTGGAACGCGGTGGGCGTTCTACGCACAAGCGGTCTTGATTGAGGAGACCTCAGTGACAAACGCGCTAAGACGCAGCCGTGAATTGGTCACAGGCACGTGGTGGCGTGTCTTTGGTATCCTGTTCGCGATTTTTCTGCTCGCTTTCATGATTCAGACCATATTTCAATTTTCTTTATTATTTGGGTTCGGTTTAACGGAGGTGATAAGCGGCGAAGAGGGGTTGTTGAAAATGTTTCAACGGATGTTCGCGCCGGAACTGACAACTTGGGATGGGTTGGCCAACTACATGATTCAGGGGTTCATCAACTACGTCGTGACTAGCCTGATACTACCTATTGGGATAATCGGTTCGACGCTTCTCTACTTCGACCAACGTATTCGGAAAGAGGGATTCGATATTGAGATGCGCGTGACCGAGGCTGCGGTATGACAGCACGGAAAGAGAAAGGATACGGATCCAAAGGTCTCACCCGTTATGTAGGGCAGCTTGCCAGACACCACCTCATCATTTGCGTGACCTTGACGGACTCCAACATCGTCGCGCTCGCTACACAGAAACCGACCGATTCCAAAATAGTCTATCATTGACAGATGTACTAAAATATGTCTTGCAACCTTTCCCCACCCTAAAGGGATGGGGCATTGCGCGCAAAATTAAGTAAAAGGAAGATAACTATGTCTACCCCAAGTTTTAAGTCAGTTGAGCCCTTGACAGCAGACCAGATTTCCCAGTTCAAACGTGACGGATTCTTAGTTCTCGAAGGGATTCTCGACCCTGAATTGTGCCAACACGCGCGTGCCGAAATGTGGGAGGTGATTCAAGCGCACCTTCCGCGTCTGAAAAGGGACGATCCCTCTACATGGTATCCCATCACTGAGGAGGAGAACGTCAAACTACAGCATCGCCCCGAAGGTGGGGGGGACCCGTATTTCAGCGGCAATAGGCACCGGTTTACAGTCCGCAATGGTGCGTCGGAATTGATGCTAAACCTAGCACCCCGCGCCTTGTGGCAGGTTGCCGAACAACTGCTTGGGAACGGGACGGTGGTTTGGCCCGCCGGGCTTGACGAGTCAGGCTATACAACCGGTCCGTGCTTTATGTGTGACGACACTGTGGGAGGGTTGACTTCTCATGTAGGGCACTTAATGGGGTGGCCCTCGGAGGGCACTTTCACGACAGAACCCGCGCTGCGCCTTCCCGAAACCGGACCGGTGTGGCTCAATGGGCAGGGGACTCGCGGGCTATATTGCACCCTACCGAACAGCCCGTCTCACGCCCCGGAGTACCGAGGTGCCCATTCCGATGGTGCATGTTATGGTCGATGGCGGCTGCAGATGTCAGCCTACATTTCCGATGTGCCGCCCAACTCCGGCGGATTTACCGTGTGGCCCGGGAGTCACTCGCGGATTTGGCCCGAACAGTGGAAGGCTTTCAAGGACGGCGAGAAGCATACAGACAAACATTTGACGGTACGCAAAGCAGGGGGTTACACCGACCCGGTCATCGGGGAGATTAAGGCAGATACCCAACCGTTTGATTGTCACGGTCCCGCCGGTACAGTGGTGTTGTGGCACACCAAAATTCTGCACATCGCTGGACAGAACGCGTCTAATGACGTTATCCGCCAAGCAACAATCTACGGTTTTAAGAAAACGCCTGAATCACTCCCCGACGCACTCGTGGTCGACAACACAGATGGCGATATCTGGCGGGATTGGTCTGATGAAGTGCGTGCGTAACCGTTTACATCAATCAACCCTCGTAGCGAATCATTCCAATTCACGCGATTCGTTACGAAGCCCAATCCAGACGCAAACCGCCATTCCCAATAGAACGATGGCAAACGGGAAGCCTGTTGCGAGCGATGCCGCCTGCAATGACTTCAGACCTCCGCCAAGTAGCAGCGCGATGGCAACTAACCCCTCAACACTACACCAGAACACGCGTTGAGCAACCGGTGCATCAACCCTGCCGCCGGCTGCAATGATGTCAATGATCAGGGAACCAGAGTCCGACGAGGTAACGAAAAAAATGATTGTCAGCATCATCGCTACGGAGGAAAGTAGCGTTGTCAACGGCAGTTTATCGAACATTTTGAACAACGCAAGTTCCAACTTCCAAGCCTCAACATTCTCAGTCACACCGGTATAGCCATCAACCATGTGCTGGTGGAGTGCAGTGCCTCCAAAGGCACTAAACCACAGCAAACATAACAGCGTCGGTAGGATAAGCACGAAGATCACAAACTCGCGCACCGTGCGCCCCTTTGAAATGCGGGCAATAAAAGTACCGACGAATGGTGCCCAAGCTATCCACCATGCCCAGTAGAACGTGGTCCAGTTGTGCACGAAACTGGTGTCCGTGCGTCCTATCCAATTGCTGAGCGGTCGTATCTTGGCGAAATAGGTGCCAAGGCCGTTGAATATACTGCTGAGAATATAGAGCGTCGGGCCGAGTATGATGACAGCCAACAGCAACAATAAGGCGACAATTACGTTGAACTGGCTCAGACGCTTGATGCCTACATTAATACCGGTCACCACCGATATCATCGCGATCGCGGTAATTATCGTAATCAGCACCACCATCGTGGTGTTGTTCGCGGGAACATCAAACAGGTAGTTGAGCCCCGAGGTGACCTGTTGCGCCCCCAATCCGAGTGAGGTCGCAAGTCCAAACAACCCCGCGAATATGGCGAACGTATCGATAATGTGCCCGGGCCAGCCCCAGATGCGGTCACCGAGTAGCGGATAGAATGCCGATCGGATGGTGAGGGGCAATCCCCGGTTGTAGGCGAAAAACCCGAGAGCGAGTCCGACAACACCGTAAACTGCCCAACCGTGCAGGCCCCAGTGAAACACCGTCGCCGCTATGCCAGCGGTAGCAGCTTCCGCCGTTCCGGGGGTAATGCCGAGCGGCGGCTTCTGGAGGTAGTAAACTGGCTCCGCCACCCCGAAAAACAGGAGACCGATGCCTATGCCTGCCGCAAAGAGCATGGATAACCATGTTAAGTTGGAGTATTCGGGTTTCGCATCTGCGCCCCCAAGGCGCACCTTGCCGAGCCGGGAAAAAACCAAAAATAGGCAGAATAGCACAAGTAAATTGGTAATGTCCATGAACCACCAGTCGAGGTTCGTGGTAAGCCAGACGCGGGTAGCTCCAAACAGTTTGGTCGCGCCTTCCTTGAACACGAGTGCCCCAACGATAAAGACAGCGATGGCAATACTAGAAATCACGAACACTGGTGTCAGGTAGATATCTAAACCGAATAACTTCCGGTATTCCTTGTTGTCCGGTAGGTGTTCTGCTTCGCGCATTTCAAAATTCTCCTTCCAGTTGGACAAACACAAAGGGTCTGTCCCTACAAGTGTAGACGTTTAGAAATAGTAACCGAAGTTAAAATTAACCCGCCAATTCCACGCGTCATTTCCGTTGGCACCATAGTCACCAGCCCCCGTGTAGATGTTGGCGTAGTCCTCTTTCTTGCCGTCAGCATCGACGTTACCGACAAAGCCGTTACCGTTGGAAAGTGCTAGATCGCTATAGACATACAGAGATCCAAAGACCGTCCAGCTAGCACCCAGTGTCACTAGGGCACTGCTGTTGAAGTCATCCGCCGTTTTGAGGATCGTGCTTGCTTCAACATAAGGGGTAACGCTATCAATCCATGAGACTCCTGATGTATCTATGCCGCCGTAGCGCAGTGATAGCGCGGGTAGTAATCCCTGGGACGCGATCGGCCAAGCGAAATCGTAAGCCCCCATTGGAATCAGGTCACCGGTGCCCCAAGGTGTATCATCGGTGATATTATACGCGTAATAAGAAAATTGCGAAAAGAGCGTGAAGTCCGCGAGCACATTCTTCATGTGCGCGGAAACCGCGTAGTGATTCGCGCCATCATCATCCACGTCTGTCCCCTTCAGCAACCCGTATTCAAGCGACACACCCAAATCAGCGATGTTTTCAAGGGCATAGATTGCGCGAAGGTTAACTTGATGTTGCTCATCAAACCCGTTTTCACCGCTCCCCCATTCAACATTTCCCTGGGCATCAGCTGTTTCTTCCCACCTGACAATGTCATAACTGTATCGCGAACTCGCAAGGCTACTTCCATCCGTCTGGAATTCGCTTTGAAGATAGTAGCCTACATCAAGTGTTAGTTTGCCAAGGGTATCACTCCATCTGATTCCCAGATCCATATCGTCGGCGAGCCCGACATAAAAATGCTGGTCAAAGAACCAACTACTAGAGACACCATAAGGACCAGGCCCGAACGGAACCCGCACAATACCTGCCTTGAGCGTACCGAAATCACCGAGATTATACCCTAGCCATGCAGTATGTATCATGCTATAGTTGTCATACCATCGATATTCGATCCTACTAATGACATTGTGGTAGTCAAGGTCAGCATTCAGGCGGAAGATCTCAAGGTCAACATCTCCAATATTTTCGCCTCGGCGGTGTGGGTTGTCAGCATCGCCGTAACTACCGTAGGCATAGCCCACCCGCAGGGCACCCCCAATTTTAATCGGACTTTTCTTCTCTTCGGCGAGCGCAACGAATTGTGAGACGAACAACAGAGCTACAATACCAAAACTGAGGATTTGTTTGGATCCCCGATTTTTCATACAATGGCCTCCTATCTTTGAAAAGCAGGCGAAAAACGACGCTGCTTTTCTAGCTGATCCGCAAATCCTCGGAGTTACATTATCGACCCCTTCTAACTTCATGAATTTGCGGAGGCGAAAATGTTCGCCACCGGAGTCAATCCCCGGGCGAACTGTAATCAAAACACACTAAACCTATTCTACCCCTTAAACAAACTAAAATCAAGGTAAAATAAGGCAAATTACTACCTACTATGGAAATGTACCAATTAAAACGCATCAAGTCCGTCGAGTTTAGTGACATAGATGTGCACTGAATCGCACTCGGACGGGCGATGCCACTCCCGTCCGTTTGGGTTTGTCAATCCAGGGGGAGCGAACAGAATTATACACCCTAGTGCACCCTGAACGGTCCACCTTCTGGCTCCTCCTCAAGGTTAGGTCGGGCGGAATCGAGGAATACCTCATGAAGCTCTAGCTTGTTCGACTGCGTGAACGCCTCTTGGGGCAACGTTCCCGATTGGGCATGTCCCTTGCGAAATTCCTCCGACTCCACCCAATTCTCAAAATCCTTCCGCGATTCCCAAAGCGTAAACACGATGTAGGGATCATCGTCGTTGACCGGACGCAACACTTGATTGGAGATGAAGCCGGGCATCCCGTCAATGAGTCGAGCGCGATTGCGGAAACGTTCCTCAAAGGCTTCTTGATATTCGGAAGCAACGTAGATTCGATTTGCGACAGTTATCACGGTGTTGCCCTCCGTTTTGGCTTCGTATGATAAACGCGAATGGGGTTATGGGGGATGGGTTGGCTCGGTGAGTTGATATCAATAAAAATATATCCGCTGTCAACCTTCACGGGATAGGTCGCAATCCCACACTTTCCGGGCCAAATACACCTGCCCGTTTTAACATCGAATTTCCATTGATGAATTGGGCAGACAATAACGTCATTTTCTAATTGACCCGCGTGCAAAACTCCACCGACATGGGGGCAGATGTTGTTCACCGCGTAATACTTCCCATTGACGTTGTGGATGCCGATGAAATTACCTTCCAACTTCGCGCTAATACAGGTGCCGGGATTCACTTCATCTGTCTTGGCTGCTTTTACGAATCGAGAGACTCCCGGATCGCTTTGTCTTTGTACTTCTTGAATTTGTAAAGCCACAAGCATAAGCCTCCTCTAATTGGTTCATATCAAAAACAGGAGTGAGAGAAACCGAGATTTGCGTTGCGTTGGGTAAACCAACGCTCTTTCTACAGCGTCATTATATACAGTTGTGATTAATTCCATCCAATTCCAAACATAAGGAGAAAACAGTGGACGGACATCCTGAAATTATTGAAGTGCTTAACGACGTTTTAACTGCTGAACTTACTGCTATCAACCAATATTTTGCCCATTCCGAAATCTGTGAGAACTGGGGATATGAACGTCTCTATAAAGCGATACGCGAACATGCCCTCGGAGAGATGAAGCACGCTGAAGAGCTCATCGCTCGTGTGCTCTACCTCAACGCCATGCCCAACATGGCACGCTATTTTGAGATTAAAATTGGCACGAATGTCGAAGAGATGATGGTAAACGACCTCGCCCTTGAGACAGAAGCGGTCGAGCGGCTCAATGAATTTATCCAACTCGCCCATACCCACAAAGATTTCGGTTCGGAAGATCTTCTTGAACGCATCCTCCAAGATGAAGAGGAGCATATTGACTGGATAGAGGCTCAACTTGACCAGATTAACCAAGTGGGCATCCAAAACTACCTCGCGCAACAGATTGTTGCTGATGAAGATGAAGATGAAGCGGGAGCGTAACTTGCTCCCGTATACCCTACAACGATTCCAGAAAAGCGATGAGGGCATCTCTGTCGCTTGCGGACATCTGCTGAACCGCCTCACGCGATTGATCCGCTTCCCCACCATGCCACAGAATCGCCTCCAGTAAACCTCTCGCCCGACCGTCGTGGAGAAGGTTGGTGTGTCCATTGACCACTTTGAGCAACCCGATACCCCACAGCGGCGGTGTGCGCCACTCGGAGCCACTCGCTAGAAAATCGGGGCGGTCGTCTGCTAACCCCGGCCCCATGTCGTGCAGCAGCAGATCGGTGTAAGGGTGAATCGTCTGGTTAGAAACCGCCGGCACATCCGATAACGTCCCTGTCCGCAACGTCGGGATATGACAACTAGAACATCGCGCACTATCAAAAAGTTGCTCGCCACGTTGAACCATCGGATCGTCGAGGTCGCGTCGGGCAGGGACAGCAAGGGTTTGGACGTAAAATGTCACCACATCCAAAATTTCATCGCTGAGTTCCGGGTCGTCCCTCCGCCCATCGTGTTGCGGTTGCCCAGCCGAGTTCTCTCTTGGCAACAGCGAGGTTGTAATGCCTATGTCGTCGTGGTAGGCACTAGCGACTTGTTGAAGCAGTGTCGGCTGATTTGCCTTCCACCCGAATCGACCGAGATTCTGCCTATTCTCTTGGACATCCCAAACGAAATTCGCCTTCCCTGAAATCCCATCGCCATCCTGATCGGCTTCGTCTGCCAAGGCGAGGATGGTCGCTTCAGGTATCGCTTCGAGTAGCCCTAAGCCAAACACAACGGGGGCGACGCGGGGCGAGAGTTCAACGTCGTCCGGTAATGGTTGATACGCCCCTTCAATTCTGTAGCTCGGCGTGCGGAGATACACCTTCACCCCGTCGCTTGTCGTGAGCTCGCCCTCGGTATAATCAATCGTTACTGTTCCCTCCGGGGGGACACCGAAGATCGCCCGATTATTGAGTTGTGTCCCGAAACCGGGAACTGGTACAGGGCCTTGTGTGTTATTACCCTCCGGATTCGGAAGACTCACCCGGAAAAGCATTGATGTAAGCTTTTCACCCGATGTCGGCGCGCGGCCCCGCCCATCTCGCGCATGGCAGTTGATACACGAGATATTATTGTAAACGGGCCCAAGCCCCGGATTGACTTCTGCCGGGACCGTGACAAACACCGCTTCAAACTCGACATCACCGGCGAGGTGCTTTGCGAGCCCGTCTGCCGAAAGGTTTGGGGCGGGTGTCGAAAACGCATGGCTCGTCGCGTCAAAAACTGTCGTCTCCCCGCCTGAAAGCCCCTTATCCAAAACGTCCATCTGCTCCGGATCGGTCAGATTGTCCGAATCACAAGCGGCGATCAGGGCACAAGATAAGATTATAAGGAATAGAACGCATGGATAATGATTTAATTTCATGATTTTCACAGTCAACGGGTATCTCGTTTCGTTCATATTAAGAAATAGTGCAAAGAGACCAAGTTTTTGGGGAAAACTCGGTCTCTCTGTCATACGCTAGCCTGCATTAATCGAAATTGCTGTCTAACACCAACTTCAAGATATCATTCTCGAGGGTCTGCTGAACCGTGCTGACCGCATCAATCGCTGCTTGGACCGCATCACGCTGGCCGATGATTGCATCACGGAAGGGATCTGGAATCGCGCCGATGGTGTCTATAGCGCTCTGCACTTCGGTTTGGAATCTCGCGTCCAAATCGGCAGCCTTGCCGTTCACAAATTCGTTAAGCCCCTGACCATCTGCGGAGAATTTCCCCATGTAGACGTTTTGAATACCGCGGATATTGTCTTGGAAGTCGGTAATCGAGTTGAAGCTAAACTGTGACTCGACAAGCGTTGTGTCCTGCTCATTTAACGGGTCCGAAATCTTGCCGTTGGCAACTTCATCGGCGATGACAATCATGCCGTTGACCATTTCTTGCATTGCATCTTTCTGTGATTTATAAATCGTGCTCGAAATACCAGCATCAGCGACCTCCGCGGCGTAATTTTCACCGGACGCAGCCCACGCATTACGCAACTGAGCGGTTTTTGATTTCAGATGCTCCGTCGTTGCGGCGAGGTATTCAAGTTCGCGCGGGATAATATCCGCAGCTTTTCGCTGATCGCCGTCCCGGAAGAGGAGATACTCTATAGTGTGAAAGCCTTTCAGCGTGTCCTCAAGCGCGTCAATTGACGCTGAAGTCAACGCCTGCCCACTGGCAAGCACCGCGTTGAGGTCAACCTTATTGACGGGCCAGCTATCGAGTGCCGGGTCGAGCCCTTGCGTATCAACGGGCCCGAACAGGAACGCCTCACTCTGTTCCCACGGTTTCCGCGTTGCCTTCCACGCAGCTTGCGCCTGTCCCAAGCTGGCTTGGTTCGTATTTCCCGCCAACACTTTGACAGCACTCAGTAAGTCACCCGCCTTGTTGTCCAAGTCGGTATAGGTGGCGAGCACAACTTTGTTGGCAAAGGTGTCCAAGGTGGTACTTGCATCAAACGCTGACCCTCCAGCACCATCATCATCATCATCGTCGTCATCGTTGCCACAACCGACAAGGCCGCAACCGATGAGGCAAATTGATAGAGCAAGAAGGGTTGATAGGGTAAAGCAATAGAATTTTGTTAGGTATCGGTCGAATTTCATTGGATCCTCCTTTTTGATTTAAAATTAAATTAGTTAGGACTTATGTCCCGACTGTAGTTGCCCAATCTTATCAGGGTGGCAATAACTCGCCGAACTCCCCTGACAAGGTGGCTCCGGAGCCACTGCGTAGATCCCATTAGTATTGGAATCCGAAGCCGAGCGCGAAGGTGTTTTCTTCGTTATCAACTTCGGTGCCCAACCTCCGTGCAGAGTAATGTCCCTTAAAGACAAGCTGGGGATGTAGATGATAATTGACACCAAATGTCCACGTCTGCCGTTCCCAACGCGGATTATCAAAGATATCCCCCTCAACCTCAGCCATCGTATCGTAGTTGTCGTAACGGACGAACAGATCGAGTGCTGCTTCAGTATTCAAGGATGATTTGAAGAACGCAAGCAGATTGTAACCGATTTCGAGGTATCCCCCGAAGGCGCGGCTGCCAACAGGGGTCCGCTTTACGTTCAGCTTATTTGAAAGATTCCGATTGGCTTTAGAGATAAGGTCTGAATTTTCGAGTGTTCCGTACAGAAACAACCCCCGCACCTTTAACGCGCCGACTTCGTAAAAACCGTGTAGGTTGAGGATTGAAACGGTGGTGTCAACTTGCAAATCCGGTTTGGGGCGGTTGTCCGCGCTGTCTCCGTAGTAGCCGGAGATACCGAGGACTGTTCCAGCCATGACCTTATAATCAACGCGACCGACGAGCGCGAAATCTTCAGCATTGGCGGTCTCAAACCGCAGTTGATGACCGCCGACAATCCAGCGGCGCGAACTGAAGCCGGTGGAGTCCAAGCCGTTGACGATTTGCGCCTGATAGCTGAGCGCGCCGGCTTTGCCAAATAGCTCAATCCCATTTTCGTGCCAGATGGTTGGAATCAGGTTTGATTCAGATTCGGGGCGGGTGGTTGTGAAGTAGTGTTGGGGGCGATGCCGCTTGGCAGTCAAGCCAATCGGCACGATGATGTGACCAATTCGGAGACTAACCGTGGGGCGAATCTCAAAGACCGCGGCAAGCTTCTCAACGATGACCTCGCCGCCTTTTTCGATCTCCATCTCGAATTCGCCAAACTCCTCGAATTTGTCAAACTCCATTGTGGTGCCGGTCCCACCGTGCTCAAACTCAAGCTCCGCTTCAAGCCGAATTACCTCACTCATCTGAAACTTCGGCGCGATGACAAGCCGTTCAACGTCAATCTGGGCGCGTCGCTCCGGATCGGTCTGCCAATCGAAGTTGGCGTAGTTGATTACACCATAGCCAGAGACACTCAACCGTTTAGATTCAGCCGGTGCGACCTGATCCATCGAAAATAGGAACAGAACACAACAGAAGATTCGCAATTTTATCCCTCGTATTATTGAAATTGAGTCTCAATTTCACTATGATGTTAAATAAAAACGGGCATACTTTGCCCGATTGATACCTTCATGAAATGAAAATGAGACTCATTATCATGTAGGTTTCGTAGTATTATAAATTGCTACAAAGCGTTTGTCAACTCTTTTTTACAAATTATCGACAAAAAAGATTCTGAGTGTCTGAATGGCGGATTAAACGGATTTTCGAGAAAATGCGACGATCGATACCGAACAACGCGAGAAGTGGGACATAATTTCCCCCGATTAATGGGATTTATCTATACGACTATACGAATGCCTGACAAAAACGCCGTTGGCTTCGAGGACTGGTACGTCAACGGTGATTGTTTTCGGGTTCAGGGTATTCCCTTGAACATCTAGGTCTTTCAGATTGGCTAATTCTAGCAGAGGCGAGAGGTCTGATACACCATTGCCGGCAAGCCCCAGTTTTTTCAGATTGGCTGACCCTATCAAGGGCGATAGATCCGAGACGTGGTTTCTAAAAAGGTTCAGTTGTTCTAGGGCTATTAATCCCGCCAGTGGTGATATGTCCGATACACGGTTGAAGCCAAGTCCCAACGTTTCCAAATTGGTTAATTTTGCTAGGGGCGATAGATCCGATACCTCATTGGCACCAAGAGACAGGATTTCAAGTTGGGAAAGTTGTGCCAAGGGCGATAGATCTGAGACGCGGTTACTGATAAGCCAAAGTTCCCTCAGATTGGTTAATCTTACCAAGGGCGATAGATCTGATACACCGTTATTGGCAAGCTGTAATCTCCTCAGATTCACTAATCCTGCCAAAGGCGACAGGTCCGATATACGATTAACAGCAAGTTCCAACCGTTCCAGATTTGTTAATCCTGCGAGGGACGATAGGTCTGATATCTGGTTATCGTAAAGATCCAGCTCTATCAGGTTCGTTAATTCTGCCAGAGGCGATAAGTCTGATACATCGCTCTCGTTAATACTCAGGTATTCCAGATGAGTTAATCCTGCAAGGGGCGAGAGGTCCGATAGCTGGTGATTCCTAAGGTGCAGTTCTGTCAGATTGATTGCAAATTCAAGACCGGTCAGCTCGCGGATATCATCCCCATCCCCTTCAAGGTCCGTCAAGGTCGCCATCTCAGCGTTTGTGATTATGGCACCCGCAGGCTTGTCGAGGGCACGCTCAATGACAGAGCGGAGGTTGGCATCCGGTATGTTGACAGGTTGCACAGCAGGGATCCTTTTCGTGCACCCAATCCATGTAACCCCCAGCGTGAGTAGTATGAGGAACAGTGTTGAACGATGCAAGAAGTGTAACATAATTTCCTCCCATTTTGGGCGAGTTGCCCAATAGGTTCTGTTGACATTCCAACAGAACGAGATAGGATCTGCGGCGAATCGTCGCCAAACGAAATTCACTCTGTCCATCGAACACAAGCAATTTTGATGCCACCGCTATCTTAAATCACCTGAAACAACTGTGAAAAAAACCAATCTTTTCGATAAACGCACTCTCCGAGCAACTTCGCATTTACTTTTGGGGTGAACTTTGATTTCAAAGGGAGGGTCGTATTCACAAAGGAGTTGTCGAAACTGTGCCACACCGTCGTCGCAAAAATGCTACATTTGTCCTCGGACATGTTTCATCGACGAAATCAGGTCGAGCGTATCTTCTCTCTGTTTAAGCCGAAGTGCTCAGCCTTTTCCCTCATTCGCTGAGTCCTCAAGTTGTTCCATCAATTTCTGTGACAGTCGTGCCAAGACAGCGAGGCGAAGGTTGATATTCCCATCTACACCAAAGCCCTCAAACACTTGCTCGATTTTGCGTTCGATTTTGTCAGCTTGCGCCTCGGCGGTTGGCGGCACGGTAATAACCCGTTCCTGCTCCGGTGAAGAGAGCGTGGTAATACCAACCCGAATCACCTCGCCTGCGTTGTCAACCGATTTTTCAGATTGCCTTTGTCGCTCAAATGACACCGCTTCAAAATGCTGGAACTTTCTCGCCAGCTCGGAAAGGTTCATTTCAAAATGGGCTTTATCTGAGTCGTTCCACGATGCCGGGGGTTTGTTGGCTATATATGTCCCAACTGCCTCAAGCCATCCCTTGAAATCAAGTCCTTCGTCACAGACTCGGATGAAAAAGCCTTTGAGTTTCGGCTCAATGGTTAAGTCAAACAGGGGGGATACTCTCTTTATCAGTTGCGTGTGGAGCGGATTACCATTCGATTGCAAAGAGAACGCGGAAACAAGCATCTGTTCAATGAAAGCAAGCAGGTCATCATAGGCTCGGTTTAACTCGGATAGTGAACTTCGCAAGCTGTTAAAAAACGCATCAACCGTTTTTGAATCTGTCTCCGCTGATGGACCGAAAACATCAAAACCGAGAGCTTGAGGCAACTGTTCAAAAAGAAGGGCATCCGGTTCTCGGGCATCGGTGATAGCTTTACGCAAGGCGATTGCTGTGCTGCCTAAATCCTGCGTGAGCATCGTATAACGGGGCAGTTTGTCGATAAAACGCATGAGCGGTCTGACAATTACTAGCAGGTTTGGCCCCTCCCCCATCGTTGACACCGGTTTAGAAATCATCCCTGTAAACTGCTCAAACACCTCTGATCGGATACCTTCCATCCGGAAACGCTTGATTCCAAATTTCTCAGGAGACCGAATCAACCGCTCAAAAACCGGCATTGAGAGGTCCGCGACAAAGGAACCATCTTCATACAGCGCGGTTTCCGCTTCGTAATGCAGCAAAACCGCGCACAAAAGGATGGGCATCGGACCGCTTCTCAATCCAAAAGGCGGCTGCTCCAATCGTTTATAGAGTTCGGCAACGGATTGACGCTTCTCCTCGCATTCGCTAAGAAATTTTTCAATCTCTAGCCAAATCGCGTAGATTTGGGTTTTATGATCGGCCTCCGGCGGATGAAACCTCCAAACCCCCGACACACAACGGTGTATCCCAGGATCGAATAGTAGGGAGAGGTAAATGCTCATTTCAGGCGGATAGCCGCTGATACCCAAATTCTCCTGTTGTTGGGAATCAAGCATCGCTCCGATGAGTTTCCGCCGCGCGGAGGCCGCCTGCGAGGAGATTTGTCTCCGATTAATCAGTTCATTACGAAGGATTGGCGTTGCGTGATAAACAGCGTCGCAGATTTCGGAAAGATACGCATTAAGCTCTCTTCTTGAGGCAATTTGTTTCGATTGTCCGTTATGATACCATGAGCAGCCCCCGGCGGTGCTCTTACCACTAGGCGTAGGACCGACCCCCACTTGCGGGGAAGCTATGTTCACACCAAAAAGGGCAGTCAATCGCTCGGATACCTCTTGTTCGGCTGCAGCGCGCCGCGCCCGAAGTTCACGACGTGCCGTCGCATCGCCAGCGAGCTCGGGGGTGTTTTCCTCCACCCAATCCAAACACCAAAGTTCAACCACAGCTTCGTGCAAAAAGTCGATTGGTTGGGGAATTGCTATGAGGACCTCTGCTCGATCCGCGACTGATGCCTCGGTTGCCTTTTTAACAAGCTGTTCTGCCTCAAGTTCGCTTGCAGGCAGGGTATAAAGCACAAGTCCATCCGCACCATCAGATGGCGTTTGTAGATCTGCATCAAATCCTTCGAGGTCGGTGTATCGGACCGCGAAGTGTCGCAACGTGCCGGTTACAAAGAGGTGCCGGCGGGCAATCAGGGGGCGCTGTTGCATCAGCGTCGAGAGGGCAGCTGGCAAGCGCAGATTCGGGGCACGGTGCGTCCTTGCCTCGCGGAGCTTTTCGTCAATGTCGATATCGCTTCCCTCCCATAGGGCGTAGGCATCGTTGTAACGTCGGTAAATAGCGATAGAACGCTGCTCCAACATCGCCAAGGCAGCCTCAAACGATTCGACTCGCTCATCAACTTCGTTCTGGGCTGTCTCCATGCCACCGTCAAGTGCGTAGCGGAGTAAAGCCTTTGAGGCCTTCAGATTTACACTTCCTTCTCCGACAATACCGAGCAGGCCGATGGTTTTAATCAGTTTCACTGTCATCGGAGACGGGTCTGATAACCGCTCAACTGCGGACTCAATTTCCGTCCACTTCGACCCGTCCCTTGATGTATACAGACTACTGCCCAAAGCGGTATGGATATAATCGTAAAGATTGGACAGCCTGAATGTTGGCAGGACGCGCCCATCGTAGAACTGGTTAGAGAGAAAATCTTGGAGTCCGTGCGGTTCACTGGAGTTAAGTAAGACGAAAAGAGAGCGCTCGTTTTGAGCGAATCGACGGAAAAGTGAACTGACAATTAGGGCGACCGTTGGGTGGAGGGGCAAACAGTTTTCAAGTAGCAACATAAATTCGCTGGTATCAAGTTGGCGTGGTTTAAGGGCTAGCTCAACCGCAACAGAGAGGTTTGCCTTGTTTCGGAACGGACGCTTTTCAACTGCCGAGTGACTCTCAATCGCGTTCCCAATCAGGCGGAGCACCTGCTCGGTCGGTTCCACAAAGGCGACATCCTCAAAACGCCCCTGCACCTTCGCCCACTCCTCACGTTGGGATGTTGCCAACCGTTGCGCGTACTGCTCAAAGGCTTGATGGAGAATTGTCAGCATCAATAAAGGCGTTTTTTCGCTTCTAGCAGCAAATTCGGCGAGACTCTGTAGCACAAACAGATCGCCGTCTGCCGGATTTTGTGCGGCGTATTCAAGGAATTTTCCGAGTTCATCGACGACCAATAACAGTCCGATCCCACCTTCTACCCCAATCTGGCATGTCGCGGATTCAAAAAGATCCGTGATTTCGGAGGCATGGGGCAGGATCCCATTTTCCGCTGCATCTAACCGTTTTTGGATGTCTAAGAGAAATGGACGGAAAGACGCACGATGAATAGCACGACTACCCACCGACGAATCGCTAAAAGCGGTGAGACCACGCTCCAATCCGCGCAGTAGAGCCAGCGTAATCGATGAGCGTTCTCCAGAGATAAGCACAGGACAAAACCCTCTCCCCTTGTGCAGATCCAAGCGGCTGAATTGATGCCATAAGGATTCATCTCCGCATTTAAGCAGATTCAAAGCCCCCTGCGTTGTCGGCGATTCGGAGGCACCTAGCAACTTCCCAGTAAAGAGTGCAAACGCCGATTTTCCTGAACCGTAGGGACCGGTGAGAGACCATGCTTTCGATGTCAATTCATTTTCAAGGGCCGCAATCACGCGTCGTAATGTTTCCCGCGCCGTGATCGTTAGGACATACCCATCTAGTGCGTTCTCCCCATAAAAATCGCGTTCAAGATGGACCGAGCGATGAAAGCGGCTGGTAACATGGAAGAGTTCGGAAAGTGGAATGGTTGTGTTCATGGATACTTTTTGGTCTGAGTCTATATTGATGGGTCTCCATCTTCACGGCATTGAAATTATTTTCGGATTAACACACAAGCAAGTTACTTCGGTAATATTTATGGAGCAGCTCCATCGGGTCAATTTTTCGGTATCGGTAAACCTGTTTCATTCCCGCCGTTTCATCGTAGCGCAACGCACCATCCGTGAGACTTTCGAGCCCCTCAAGATATTCAACAAGGGCATCCTCATCCAACTGAAAAATTCGACCCGGGCTTTTTTCCCAATAAGCGATGTTTGCAAATGTGAGTGCACTGTTTTCTGAAAAGCAGGTATCCCAAAACTCAAAAAAGGCGGCGGCGAATATCTCAGCTGGGAGCGGAGCTTTCGGACCGCGACGGAATCGGTAGGTGTTTCCGTCGGGTGAATCAGAGATCAAGTCCAATTCGACAAGCGGACAATCGAAGGTATCTTCCATAATGGTAGTTTTTGTCAGGCGAGAGGGGACATACGTCCGGAAAAAACAATCGACATCCCGTCTAATCGAATTTTCTGAGATTCGATTCCGCGTGTTTTTCTGACTCCAATCGATCAGTTCAGAGATAAATTTGTCCTTGCTAAACTCATTTTGACCGAAGACGCTGAACGCCCAAAACCATGTAGTTGCCCGGTTAGCGTTTGTTGCAAGCCGCCAATGGATGAACCACAGTGTCGCCGCATCCTCAAGATACGGATCGAACCCGTCATCGGCGAAGATTTTATCGCCAAGTTTAGTCGGAACAAACCGCCTGCGATGATTGGACCCCATCATGTCACCTTCAATGAGTTGAGTGGCCTGACACCAATGGTGAATCGAACGCACCATATTCTTCCCAACGCCTAAGGTGATTGTCGCACTATCATCGGCAAAAATGGTTGACCTGTCTCTCACCGCATCAACCCCCTTCTTCAACCACGTATAGCGAAAAGGGAAAGTTTCATGCCTTGAGAAGGAGGCATTGATTTTATCTGGGAGGGTTGAGAACAGTGCGCTCAACTAGTTTCCTTTGACATTAGATTTCTCTAAGTAATTGTAGAATTCCATCTGCTGGTCACCGGCTTTGAAGCATGGGACGATTTTTTAGGGAAGAGAGGCGTGGACTCGGGTTAAGGTCACTTCGGATTTGTCCTTGTTGAGTAACCCAGCATACTCCTGTCGGAGCTTCTCTTCGTTTGTTTTCATCTCATCCGTATTGCCGCCGATCTTGTAGAAAAGGAGTTGCTTCGCTACTTTTTGGTTAGGCGGTGCGCTAATCATTCGTTGATTGGTTTTGTCCCACAGTAAGCCCACCCACGGTTCATCTGTCAGCTCCATTGAAATTTCGGAAATCCGTTTAATCGCTTCTCTTTCGGTCAACCCTGAATCTTTCGCTTGCCTGACAACGTGAGCAATAATCAGAAGCCCAACAGGTCTGAAAATCAAATGCCCCCCTTCTCTATGACGATAACGGCCAGCAACATTTTCACCCGGTTGGCTCGTTAGAACCTCCGCTAACGGTGGGAAATGCTCAGCCATCGTGTCCCAAAATTGCGCGCTTTTAACGTAAAAATTAGAGATATCACCATCCGCCGGGCGGTATCGCTTAAATTCTTTCCAACCCCTTCCCTGCTTGCGAAATAGGATTTCCAAAACATCATAGAGGGTTATAATCGTTGTAAAACTCCTGTTATCTTTGACTGCAACCGCTTTCGTTTTTGCCAGTGAAATTTTCTCTTGAAAAAGTGAATGTTTTTCAACCAATTCCCGCGTCGTGATTGCGAGGATGTCGTCTTCGTCAAGCGCGACGATTTCACTTTTACTGACCGGCTTAGCATACCAATTCAATGTTGTAAAAAGGCGACGCGTCCGTTCCATTCCGTCCGAATCATTCCGATGTGCAACAAAGATAACGCTCACCTCTTCCCGTCTCAATTCATCGTCTTTCTCGAGTGCCTGCTTAATTCCTTGGACGCGATGCTGCCCGTCAATCGCAAAGAGGGTTTGCGTTCCGTCAAGCCGGAGAACTCCGAGTACACCCTTCAACTCCTGCGGGAGAACAGGGGCATCAAAACGGGGATTTGTGCCAATCGCCAATTCATACCAGTTGGGCGAACCGCCATAAACCCCGACGATAAGGGAATTGAAGAATCGCTGCGGCTGTTTTAACAGATAGTCAGCTATTTGACCGGCTCTGTTAGTAATCTCACGCTGAATCATATCCTTGAGCACGTTACTTGAGTGAATTTCCTGAGCGATCTGAATCTGATCCGCGATTTGATCCATCCGTAGGAATGTCACATAATAGATCCAATCGCCCATGTGCGCTCTGAGGGCTGGAATGATGAGTTCATCTGTTTTTTTCATCGGAACGCTCCTATAACGCGACTCATTTCCGCGGAGAATTGGTCATTACAGGGTGGCAGAAACGCATTGATAAGTGCCTCCTCAATTTCCGTAATCCGTTCTGTTTCCGCAATTACTGAACAACAGAAATAAAGATAGTCTTGGTATTTGTTCAGTAATCTCACGATTTTTGGACGACCTTCCCTCTTGTTCTGCTCGCGCAAGTATTCCCTGAAGCGGACTCGAAGGGTGCGCTCTGTTCGACCAATATACACCAGATATGAACAGTTAGAATGTGATGCAATCCCCGGTTGAATCACAAAACTATAAATCCCCGGTTGACTTGGGATGTTATCAATCTGATCTTGTTGAAAGGGATAAATTTCCCACTTGAACGGATCTGGGAGATTATACGCCGCCCATGCTCGGGGCCAGAGGGAAAATTTATACTGATGCGCTTTTAGCTGATCTTGTTCATCAATTAGATCGACAACTGACATTTGATTTCTTTGGCGTTGAGAAGGTTAATCTTCTAGTAACTGTATAACTCCATCTGCTGTTCCGAAGTTCAGGATAAATTCTGCGTAATGGCTTGCAAATAAATCTTTAAGATAATCGTCTAGTTCGACATCGGAATCGCCGGTGTCCTCTTCCTGTCTGAACTTGTATTTGCGATTTTTCGTGATAGTGTAGAGAAACAGCGTGTGGAAATACACCGAGGCGATGTATTTTCGTTGAGCTAACTCCAACTGTTCCTCATTTGGATTTTTAGGTTTGAAATTCATGAATACGGTGCTGTCCATATTGATATAGATTTTCTCTAACTTTTCGCCATCAATCATGGGATACATTACGGTGGAATGGTCTATTGTTTCAGATGTCGCAACTTCGACTTTCTCCCAGGTTACGGTATTGTCCTTTTTGTCCTTTTGTTCTTGATGAGTTAATACCAATTCAGGTAAACCTAAATTCGGGATTTCCGCTTCTTCTGTTTTCTTTGCAGGTAGCTTAGGAGCTTTAGGATCACTTATCTTCACCCAGAAGATTTCCGGCTCAAATTCTCCACTTGGGTCACTCAGGCTTGCTTTAATCCTCGCTGCATCGCCGAGATGTGCGGCTTCTTTCGGACTTAAATGAATCTTGATTGTGCCCTTTTGTGGGCTACTTTTCTGTATATCGAGTACATCTTCAATTTGGTCGACCTGTCCTGGCGCATTGCCGCCTTGCGTTTCATTCGTTTTGAAATCAAGAAGGGCAATTTTCAATTCCCCCGGATCTTCAATACGGTCAAAATAGTGGTCTTCTACGTCTGTATCGAAATAAACTGTTTTTTCCCCATCAATCGGTATTGCCACCGCTTTTTCAGCAGAACCCTTCACACGTCTCTTAAAGCGCGATGGAAATCTTTGAGGGTTAAAGGGTTGCGTGTCATTTTGTTTTTTCTTTGACTTTGGACGCTTCTTTTTTGGGGGGCTACCGTTAGTTTGTTGATCTAATTTTAGGGTTTGGGATAACAACTTCATCAAGTCGCTATCCATTGGTAGATTCTGTGTCAAGGATTTTAGTAACTCTTTGGCATCTCCATTTCCTACTGCTATGGACTCTTTCCGACGTTTCTGAATTTCAACCAAGCGGCCATTTTTATCCCCAAGTTTCTCAGCCAGAAATTGTCTCAAATCCCTTGTTTCTTTGCCATCTTTTAATCGGTCTCGGGAAGCCATAAACAACTCTTTACGGAAGTTGTAGTTCATATTCGTACAATCAACATGAATGAGGAGATGTTCTTTGAGTAGGTTCAATTTCAGAGAACGGGTTATGAATTCAGATGTATAGTGCCCATGTACCTGTCCATTGACTGAAAACAATACAGACATATTATTTTTAAAAAATTCGCTACGGATTGTCTCCTTGGTTTCTTTTACAGATCGATCATCCATTTTCGTTTTGAAGACATAGCAAGTTGCTTTCATTTCTCCAAAGGATGCGTTATAAAAATCGTCAGAGAAATATGTTTCGACATACCTACTGTCATCCTGTTCTAATCTCCGTTTTAACCCATATAAAGCCCTTTCTAGGGCGCGGTCACGAGGATATCGTTCTTTTTTATCAACCGTAATCACAGGTAAAACAGGGTCAAACAGATATTCATTGATGCTTCGATTCAAATCTCTAGAAATAACAGAACGGATCCCTGCTGGCAAATCATACGAGTATAGTTTGATAATCGTGCCTGTCTTAAAATCCCTGTTATGTAATCCCAAATGCTGTCGATCGGAGTGAAAAGCTGGAATTTCTCCATTCACCTTTAAGTATTCATACCACGTACTCTTTTTGATCTTTTCTTCTTCTTTGCTCAGTGGGTGTTCCCTGATTAACGTGAAGCCGAACTTACTTGTGTTGTCATATTTCTTTGAGCCGATTAACTGGTAACGCTTTTTACCGCAAAATACGATAGCACCGCTTCCGCCCATATTGTATTTGCCTTGTACAAAGTGGATTTCATTCTTGTTGCCGTACAGCAGTGACAGGAAAGTGTTCTTGAAGTCGTCAGGATGTTGCCCCTCACCATCGTCATAAATAATCAGAGAAGTTTTCAACTTTGGTCCATCGGCGATTATTTGGATGCTTTCTGATTGTTCTTTTCTTCTGCCGGGTAAATCCCAATCTCCGTGATTGGTGAAAAATTTTACCTTGGCTTCTTCCATGGATTTGGGGGCTTGTCCAGATTTAGGGTTAATGCCTGCTTCCTGGCATTTCTTTATTAAAACCGCATCAATTGAATTTGTGATCTTCTCTATTAGTGCGGCAATGGGACTTGACTGTTGGTTTTCTATCACACCGAAATTGTTTTCGTTACCCCCGAGGGGACACCAATTTTCTTGTTTGAAAATATCGGAATGATTGTTGATTATTTTATCAATGTCATCTTCGGTCGGGGCAAAGTATAGTTCTTTAAAAAGCTGCTCCATGCTCAGTCTCATAGATCAAACCTCCTATAGCCCGCTGCTTAAACGTTTGACCATATCTTCTTTTTTTTCAACAATTTTCAAGCTGGCCTTTAGATGGCGATGCGCGTTTTCCATTGTCTCTTTCTTACGAGTAACTTTAAGTTCATCAACAATCTGCCTGATTTGTTCTTCACTTTTTTCAGCACCCCTCGCTTCAGATTCCGTTTGCATTCTCAGCAACTCAAATTCGCGCCCTTTTACAGCCGCTTCAACGGCATCCTCAACATACTTTTCACGTTCTGAGATTATTCCATCTACGAGCCTAGGGATAGCTTCCTTGTACCACTCTAGTGCCCATTCATTGTCCATCTGTTTCATTTTTTGTTGGGAAGTCTCCCAGCAAAACTGCGAGTGAACAATCTCTAAAACGGCATAGCGGAAGAACCTCCATTGTCGTTCATTTAATTCATTGACACTCATTGCCAAGAGCCCCCGAAGCCCCGGGAAGTTTGCGTCAAAAACCGATGTCCTATGTTCACGTATGTAGCCAGTCAGGGTTCCATGAAGTGTAGCTTCATTTGGAGAAAAGTATGTGTTGAGGGCGGTGAGATAAACCTCTGTCACAAATTCGACAAGTTTCAGTCTGTCCTGATACGGGAAAGAAGATGTAGTTGATCTCTCACGCTTCAACTCTTCGACAACCGTAAAAATCGCCATGGTGTAACCGAGTTGAAAAGCCTGGGTTGCTAAAGTTTGGAAGAGTGCCCGGGCTTTTTGAAGCAGCACTGTTTGATCATCCTGATTATCATCATTATCAAAAAATTTTGGGTTTATACTGAAGAATCTACAGGCCCGAAGACGTTGGAATTCGCGTTCGTGATTACCCAACGTCCTCGTGACAGATTCACAGAATTCAATCTGACTTTGTAGATGGCCGGGGACTGTTTGTCCCTCATGCTCATCCCTTTCATCTTTCAACCGCTCAAAATGTGATTCAAAAACATTCCGAACCCCGCGTCCCTCGAAAATCAGAGTGTAAGCTTTCTTCTGTTCAATCTGAGATCGGGCATCCGGGTCTAAAAGCTTCGTTTTCAATTTTAGTAGTTCGCTATTGTGAACCTTAAAAGGGCGAAATTGGTCGAAAAGTCCCATCAATGTCTTGTCTGCCAAGGTGCCGAGTTTTTCAACTACTTCGTCCAATTCGTCCGGCGGGAGCGATTTTCCGGAATAACGAGGCAAAATCGAATGTTTTTCAGCATTCGTCCCAAGCAAGATCTCGGCCGGCCGGTTGCTATTTCTTGTCCTGCGACCATCTGAAATATCAGAATAACGTGGAATATCATCATCATCACGTAACTTAAATGCTCCTTCAACGCCAAAAGAGAGTGCACTGTGGACTTTGTGCAGCGCAATCGCACTGCTATATTCAAGCTGCCCTGAAATAACTTCTTTTTGGCCAACTTCTGTGTCCGAATCCCCATAAGAAATTGTATAAATTCGGGCTAATCCTACCTGATCTTCGCCTCGATTCTTTAAAGTAGAAAGGGTTCTACGCATAAGGCGCGCAGCGATATCCGAGTCGTCGAGTAAGAGTTCCCGAGCTTTACTAACAAGCTTAGCACTCTGATTTACGACGAGAAAAATCTCCCGACAGACAGAAGTTAAATTGATATCCTGTTCCTGTAACGCCGAATTGCCTTCGTGTAAATCAGGAAAATATATAATGCACGTCGGTAATTCAATGTTTTTAACTTGTTCGGGAGTTACCGGAATATGGTTATAATAAGATGCAAAGGCGTTGTCGCCCCAATTGTCGTTCAGTTGGCGATGCAGAGCTATTACTGCCATTGCACGGTGTTGTCCGTCAACAATTATGAAAGCAGAACGTTGCCTGTTATAACTTAGGCTTGCCACTGGAGTAGGGCTGTCTTGCAATGTAATCTGCTCGAAACTAAATAGATCTCCGTATTCCTCGGTCAATTCATTCTGGACGTTCGGTATTGGATAAAACCCTTCAATCCCCGTCTTTCCCTGCTTACGAGGAACAATTACCGCTAGAATTGGCGGGAAGAATTTTGCCCTACTTCCTGATTTTCCAAGCAAATAGGGGATGAGCTCGTGAGCAACTCGTGAATCGTCCAGATCACGCTGTAATAACTCATCGAAAGTCAACTCTTCAACATTAAAGACCTCGCGCCAAGGCTTCATTTGGGATGCCAACTCACATTCCCACGACCCATCATCGCCAGGCTTAATTTTAGTCAGAATGTATTTTGCGCGAATAGTATTTGCGCCATCTCCAACAGTAAATTCGCCAGATAACCCATAAATTGGCGTTTTTTGTACACGGAACATTGTTGACATTACTTTATTCCCTCCCACAAATCGGATCTGCTAGAATCTGAAGAATTTGCTCTAAGTCTCTCAAATTCCCCGGAATCTCAATGGGACAGACACAGACCACTAGATCTCTTGGGGCTATCCCCTTTACCCTGGCGTTGATGGCAAAAGAATGAGTTAATCCAAACTGATTCAACACCTCTTCCACATCTGCATCAGGATGGTTTCCAAGATATTTACTTATTGGTTCCTCTGGTTCCCAGAGTTGAGTAAGTGAATCATAGTGTCTCTTAATTCTTACACGTAAGTTCTTCCCGTCAATTCCAATATAGAGGGGTGTTGCAAAGTAAGGAACCATCAAATTTTGAAGAAAAGGTGTGATTAAATCGCTTTTATCAACCACCGCATCCGAAACAACTTTATCGGCCGGTTGACGGTTTCGTTTTCCACCATGTAACACATTGACACTCGAATCAACTTCCCACATTAATCCATACCGCATAGCGATTTCAGTTTTTACACTAGAGGGTCTCGTTATCAATCTACCTAGTATTTTAGCTTCATGGTCTCCGAACACACGTGGGCGATAATACCACGCATAAATACCAGGAAGTTCCGGGGTGTCAATTATATTACTTCCTTGAAACTCATCAATTCTCATGGTGTATCGCATCATACTTGGCTGAAAACTCACTCAGTATATGACTAATTGGCAAACCTTCGGCTTGATTTGCCACAAGGTACACAATCATCACAAATCACAAATCAAACACGGCTCCTCATCATCCTCATCATCAAGGACATCGCCGAAAATTTCGACCAACGGACGATCCGGTTGGGTTTCCTTTTCCCGTGCCATCGCCTTCGCATAATTTTCTTCAATCTGTCGTTCCCGCTCAGGATCGGACAGTTCTTCTAAACTCTCGCCTTGGCCCCAAGTATACCTCTCGCCTGTCTCTTTATTAAACTTCTCGTAATCCTTGGCGAGTGCAAAGAGGTCAGGGTGATTCCTCTTCAACCCAATCCACTCTGCTTTGCGTTGGTAGAAACAGAAGTAGCACCCGGAGCGCGTGCGCCATTTGTAATACTCCGGTAAGCCGAGACCGCTCTCCTCCAAAATCCGATAGACATCTCTCTCGGTGATGCCGCCCTCTTTGAACGGATATTTGGGTTCAATATTTCGTGCATCAACATTCTTCAGGGGTTTATAACCGATGCGGTCCTCATCGGCGCGGATCGCGATGTAGTTGTAAGCCTTATCCTCACCGACAAATTCCTCGAAAGGTTTAATTTTCAACAGGCGTGTACACCAACGCACCTGCGCTGACGGTAGCAAGCCTCTGAACACCGAAAGCCAATGGTCAAACTCGCGCTCGGCGTTTAAGCGTTCAATTTTTTTCCCTAAAAAGGCTTCCAACCGATCGAGAAATTCATACGTCTCCGGCAATTCCTTTCCGGTATCGCAGAAGGCGTATTCCATCCCCGGCACTTTGTCCCGCATGTAAATCGCGAGTGCTGAACTATCTTTGCCACCGGAAAGGCCAAGGATATGGCGTATTTTTTGTCCCATGGTATTCCCCTATTTTCTTTTTAGGATGTGTCCCCCTACTGTTCTGTTGGTGGAGTCGATCCATTTATTATGCACCATTTGAGCAGTTTATGCAACTTGGATTTGCATCTGTGACGACGGAGGCATCCATTTCGCTGAAAATTACGTTGCACGCTTGATTTGAGTTGAACGACTGAATACGTTGTGCCCTACGACTCTGTCACCTCTAAGTCGGTTAAATCTTCGACTCCGACGATATCTGCCAGCATTCGAGAATATTTGCGTAACTCGACTTGGAGAGAAGCAAGTTCTTCGCGGAAAGCGGATCGTTCCGGAACGGACTCAAAGGCACCTGCCAAGTGCTTTCGATGCCACTTTGCAGTAAACGGACGAATGACTTGGTTAAGAACAACAACTGCAATTTTTGTGAAGTTGATGCAATCCGGTCCCTGTTCTTTGATGACCTCCCTCGTAACCGCAAAAAGCGAATAAACACTGTCCAATGCTGTTTTCTCATCACCGTGCTCGGCAGGCAATGGCTGTGTGGTGATTCTTGTAAGCAATTCAACGTATAGTGCCCAAGCGGCATCTTTATCGGCTGTTTTTGGAGTCCACTCCATTTGCAGAAAAGGAGGGGTAATCTTCAGGCTCGTCATCCCCGACTTCTCTAGGAGATCTGAGAGTCTCATTAGTGCCACCTTTCAAATATTTAGGATCATGAAAAAACGCGCATAGTAACATCGGTTTCTTTTTCCCTTACAGGGGTTTTAGGTTGCAACTAAACTTATCAAATCAACCCCTCCCGTTTGGCGAGGTAAGAGGATAGCGCGTAATTGACAGGGGTTGCGGTGTCAATCGTGTTATAGTCGATGTCGGATCTGCTCAGTGCCAACTTGTAATGATTGATGAAATCGTGCAGATGGTTGAGGTAGCTTTGACGAATTGCCTGCGGCGTTGCGATGACCTCCTCATCCGTTTCGGCATCAACAAAACGCGCCACCCGATCAAACGCAAATTCTAACTCCTGATGGTCTAAAATATGAAAAACAATCACCTCATGTCCATCATAGCGGAGGTGTTCAAGGGCTTTCACAACCGTGTCGGGGTCGTCCTCGTAGAGGTCAGAAATCAGGATAACCAATCCACGTTTGGTGAGGCGTTCGGCGATCTGGTGGATGGGTTGCCCCATACGCGTGAGTTTGTTCGTCTGGATTCGTTCAAGCGTCAGCAGGATTGCGTGCAGATGGGCGAGAGAACTGCGGGCGGGGAGGTATTCGTGGAGGCTTTCGTCAAAATAGGCGAATCCGACGGCATCCCGTTGCTTTGCCATGAAGTATGCAATCGACGCGATAAGGTAGCTGGCGTATTGCAACTTCGTTAGTTCGCCGGAACCGTAGGTCATTGACTCGCTGGTGTCGAGGAGGAGGCAGCAGTTGAGGTTCGTTTCCTCCTCAAACTGCTTGATGTAATACCGATTGGTGCGTCCATAGGCTTTCCAGTCGAGATGTTTAATATCATCGCCGGGCATATATTGTCGATACTGCGCGAACTCGACGCTGAAACCGTGATAGGGGCTTTTGTGGAGCCCTGAGATAAATCCTTCAACGACAAATTTCGCAATGAGTTCGAGATTCCCAATCTTTGCCAATGCGGCGGGATCTAAATAACGCTGCCCTTCTCGATTTTGCATCGATTTCGTCCTTGCCTGTATCAGGGGCACCCCACGCCTTATGCAGAGGAGAGGTTGGAATCCGCCCCAACAAGGGAATTATAACGCAAGCTGCCACCTGTCGCCCCGCTAATGAGCTTTTGAACGAATGAACCCTTGGGGTTACGGCATATCGCTTTGAGTCCCGATCCATCGGGACGGAGTATGCCTACTACTAGCAACTTGGGTGATTAGATTTTTTGAGGACCAGTAATGTCAAGTCATCAAACTGCTGAGCTTCCCCCTGAAATTCGATAACGTCGTCGTAAATGGCTTGGCATATCTGATTCACACTTTCGCTTTTCACGCGTGTTGCAACTTCTTCCAGACGCTCTTCTCCATACAGGTCCCCTTCGGGATTTATGGTTTCCGTCACCCCATCGGTGTAGAAAAGCACGACATCCCCGCTGTAGAGTTGAGTTGTCTCCTGCTCATATTCTGAGATTTGAGACAGCACATCGTTAGGAAACATGCCCAACATCACGCCGCCTTTTTCCAGTTCGTCACAGCCGCCGGCACCTCGGATAACAAGCGGGTAGTTGTGTCCAGCGTTGATTGAAGTCATCAGATCCGTTTCCGGGTGTAACTGAGCGTAGAAGAACGTTGCAAATTTGCCGGAGGTACTGCTTGCGTAGAGCAGCGAGTTAAGTGACTCCGCCATGCTGGGTAAATCTTCCTTTCGCGTGACCTCTGAGTGCAACCCCGCCCGCAACGTCGCCATGAGCAGGGCGGCTTGCATCCCTTTACCGGAGACATCGGCGATGGCAAGCCCCCAGGAGCCGTTTGAATCTGCGAGGCAGTCGTAGTAGTCTCCGCCGACACCACCGCGAGGGAAGTAAAGCCCGGTCGCCTCATAGCCAGGAATTTCCGGTAGTGTATCGGGAATCAGATTCTGCTGAATCTTTGCCGCTTCATCCATTTCTGCCTGTAGTTGTCGCCCCTCTAGTGCATCTTGGTAGAGTTGTGCATTTTCGATTGCTACCCCCGCCTGATTGGCGAACGCTTCCAGCAGCACCCTATCTTCGTTGGTAAAATCCAGCATAGTCCCTCCCCTCCCCTCCTTATCCGCGACAATCAACACCCCCAACGTATCTTCGCGGCCACGCATGGGGACTGCCATCAGATTCCGGCGATCAAGCAACACGCCATTCCCTTGACTGTTGCAAATTAGCGTTTCGCCCGCTGGAGTTGCGACTTCAGCGAGGGGGGACAATGCCGACGGAGCGTCTTGATCTGTTTGTAGGGGGATTGATAGATTTTCCAGATCGATATTGGCTTGAAGGTCAAGGGCGAAAATGGATTTCATTTCAAGGCACTGTGTGACTGGATTAATTAGTAACAAGCCCCCTGTGCTTGCGTCCAACAGCGTGATCGCATGCGTCACCGCCTCTTCCTGCACCGCCTCTGTGTCCAGTGATTTGCAAATCTGGGTGGCGGTATCCGAAAGCATGAAAAGACGAAACTGTTCCGCACGGGTCTTGTCAAGCAGGCGTGAGTAGGCGATTGCGACGGAGACCTGGTTCGCTAACACAGGCAAGAGCTCTCGATTCCAGTCCTCCAAATTATCCTGCGTCCGGAAGCTGCCCAAACTGATAACCCCCAAAAAATCATCGCGTATCTTGAGCGGTGCCCATAAATTGGCATCAAGGAGCTCTAATTGGGGGCGGATTTGATTGAAAAAGTTATCCAAGGGGGGCGGCGGACTGGAAGGATCGATGGTTGAAGATTCAAGTATCGCCGCAATGTCGTCGGCGGTCACTGGAATGCACAACGATTCAGCCTTGACATTAATCGCCGCTTCGACAGTGAGGTGATTCTCGGTGGACTGGAAGAGCAAAATCGCGCAACGGGTTACCTGCAACGTGCCGTGGATAATTCGCAGATAGGTCCGACTTGATACGTTAAAGTTACCGCGACCGGAGATGATTGTCTCACCCAGCTGTTCAATCTCAGACAAGCTAAAAATCAGCCGTTGTACTGTATCTTCAGCAGAAACGGATTGCATCTCTTAATTACCTCTGATTGGTTGATTAGGATTGATAATTTATCGTAGATTGCGCGGATGTGGAGCCGTGTTATGGGTTAATCTGGATCAGTCGTGCCCAAACAGTCCAATTACAAGTTAGTCGTTGCGGATGCCTCATCGCGATGAATCTCGGCATGTTGAGCGAGCCCCATCATTTTGAAAGTCCGCTCAATAACAGGCGTTAAGTGGCAGAAATGCAGTCCTCCCCCGCGTTCGTCAAGGAATTCGATAATTTCAATCAGGATGGAAATGCCAATGCTATTCACAAGCCGTGTTTTTTCAAGGTTAATCACCAATGTGCTGTATCCTTGGTTCATCAGGTCCTTGGCAGTTTCGGCAAGTTGTTCCGCTGTCGGTCCGTTTAGATATCCATCTGTTTGAATAACAGCGTAACCGTCTTCGGTACGCGTGTCGAGCTTAAAAGATGTCGCCATGTGTGTCCTCCTTCATCAAAATTTTTAGGTGGTGGCTCAGGTTTCCTATTTTTGATTACGCTCTTTTTTTGAGCATTGTGATGGTTGTGCCTTCATCACCGCTGTCGATTTCCACCTTATCCATCATCTCCCGAATGATTTCCAACCCCCACCCTCGTTTTTGCATGGCTTGAGCCCCAGCTTCTCCTGTTAAAAGCGAGGTTTTGTCCGTGCCAAACCCAACGCCATGATCTGCAATTTTTAGCTCCAGTTCATCATCTGTGACAACGTAGGTGACTGTTACTTTACTGTCTTCGCTATTGCTATGTTCAAAAGCGTTGATGCAGGTTTCAATGATAGCCAACTGAATCTCATCAATATGAATTTCCTCAAAATCCATAATCTCTGCGATGATAGAAGCGGTCTGTGCAGCGACTAGTTCCATATTAGGATGTATCGGAATGTTCAAAGTCACTTCGCGTTTCATTTGATCTGCCATTTGAGTTCCCTTCCTTATTGAGATTAAGAGTGTTCCATCTGTTACATTTCACAGCAAAGTTGACCAGATTGAATTCAGATCGGTGAAAACCATTCAATTTTGCCAAGAATTGAGTTGTTTTCTTATTGGACAAACCTTGTTTTTAAGGATTTTCGACGTGGAGGCAAAGCGATATTTAAGCAGGGTCCACGCTGCACGGATGCCCTCCCTCCAGAATCGAAGTTTTTTCCCACCTTGTTTGGTGCGTGGAAAGTAGGAAATAGGCACTTCGTGGATATGATAGCCTGCGCGTAGCACCTTTGCTGTCACTTCCGGGCAGAACTCAAACCCTTGAGCCGTCAGATTGAGGTTGGCTACCAGACTCGTGTTAAATGCCTTGTAACATGTCGCCTCGTCAGTGATGCGTACATGATACAACAGATTTGTGAAACTGGCAAGCATACAATTCGCGATGTAGGTTTTCAAGCTTGCCCGTTTTTTACCATTTAGGAATCTTGAACCGTAGACCACTTCGGCAACCCCTTTTTGCAACGCTTCCAGAATTGGCATCAGATCTCTCGGATAGAGCTCCAGGTCGGCATCTTGAATAACCACAAACTCGCCGGTAACCTGTTCCAGCCCAAGCCGAATCGCGCACCCTTTTCCACGATTTTCTTTGCACTGAAGAATTTTTAACCTCGGGTCAGCGCGCATCCGTTCCAAGATTGCAGATGTCTCATCGGTTGAACCGTCGTTGACAACAATAATTTCTGTGTCGATTGGTATCTCTTTAACCGCTTCAACAACCAGTCCAATCGTTCGTGCCTCATTGAAGGCCGGGATGATAACCGACAGGGTTGGGGAACGGTGTGCGGGATTCCCACTCACCGGGTGTTCCAATTCTCTCAATTAAAGCAGCCCCTTTACCATACCGCCATCCACTTGGATTGTGGTGCCGGTGAGATAGCTCGCGGGTTCGGAGGCGAGGAATACAACGAGATTGGCAAATTCCTTCGGCTCGCCAATTCGACCGAGTGGTATATCTTGGGTCATATTTGCGAGGGCTGCCTCATACGTTATACCCGCCTCCTCCGCCCTCACAGTGGCTAGCTGTTTAATCCGATCGGTGAAGATAACCCCCGGACAGACATTATTGACAAGGATATTGTCAGGGGCAAGCTCGGACGCAAGCGTTTTGGCGAACCCAATGACACCGGTCCGCGCCATGTTGGATAGCATCAATCCATCTACCGGTTGTTTGACGGAAACAGAGGTCAGATTGATTATGCGACCTCCGCCACGTGCTTTCATACTCGGCGCAACACCCCGGCATAGGTTAATCGTGCTGAGTAGGTTGAGGTGCAGTGCGGTTTGGTAATCTTCGGGTGATAGATCTGCGAACCGACCCGCCCTGGGGCCACCGGCGTTACTGACAAGAATATCAATTCCGCCGAATCGATCGATGGCTTTGGCAATCAGCTCGCTGACCTGCTCCGGTTGACTGACATCCGCTGGGACTGCCAAGACTTCCGCTCCTGTTTTTTCACGAATTTCAGAGGCTGTCTCCTCCAGTGTATCCGCATCCCGAGCGCAGATTGTCACCCTCGCGCCTTCTTCCGCCAGACCGAGCGCGATGGCTTTGCCAAGCCCTTTACTTGATGCCCCAACGACTGCAACTTTATCCTTGAGTCCGAGATCCATTATTTCTCCTTATTGATATATTTTATGCCATACTCCATCCAATATAGACAAATAAATATATCATTGGGCTAAAACCATGTCAACACCAAATTCGCAGCTCAAGGTTCAAGCATCACCTTGCCCGCCTGCCCGTTGGCAAATTTGCTAAACGCTGTCTGTGCTTCGACAAGTGGAAAGTGGTCGGTAATCATCCGTCCGATGGGTAAACCGCGTCGATACAGATTGAGCATAGCGGGATATTCTGCGTAGTGATAAAACCAACTCCCCATCAGCGTGAGGTCCTTCCGAATTAGATCCCGGCTTGGACTGATTGGCAAATCGCCCTGTTCGCCAACGCACATGACCGCCCCTGCCACTCCAACCAATATGAGGGCAAGCTTGAGCGTCTCTGGGTGTCCAGCCGCCTCAATACACTTGTCCACAAGCATACCGTGGGTAATTTCTGTGACCGCCTCAAGGGGGTCGGTTTCCTTTGAATTGATAGTGTGTGCGGCACCGGCTGCCTTTGCGAGGGAAAGTCGATAGTCGTTGATGTCAATAACTATCACTTCCGCTCCTAGGAACGATTGCACGATGGTGTTTCCAAGCCCGACGGGCCCTGCTCCCAAGATGCAGACAAAATCCCCGCCTTTGGTGTTAAGGCGTTGACTGACATGATAAGGGACACCGAGGCCGTCGCCGGTCAGAAGGACCCCGACATCAAACGGGATGTCTTCAGGCAGCTTGAGACAAACATGGTCTGGGGCAGCGAGCCGCTCCACATGGGTTCCCGAACCGCCGCCTATGCGATTATTACAATAGGTATATTTTCCAACCCCACACCACCGACAATCCCCGCACCCCCAAACGGCGTGGACCCCAACGTGGTCCCCAACCTTGAATTTTGTTGACCCGCCCGCCTCAATAACCTCCCCCGCGACTTCGTGTCCACCATTGGACGCTTGAGGAGTTGGGCTGCGGTAGCCGTGCATCTCACTCCCACAGATTCCTGATGCCTTAACCTGAATCAATAAGTCGTTCTCATTGCGTGTCGGTTCGGGATATTCTTTGACGGTGACTGTTTCGTTTCCCAAAAGCTGGACACCAAGCATCTGATTTCTCCCCGTAATGGTTGACGGCACCGTATTTCTACATCGAGTGCCGGGGTTGTTTAGTTGTGTGCAAAGATCAACACATCAACGCCCCCATCCTGATGTTGGATTTGGTTTTTCAACGTCGCTTCGTGGCGAAATCCCACATTTTGGACCGCCTCGGCTTTACTCGCTGCGGTTGATTCAACATAACACTGGATTTTGGCATCTGGAAAATCGATCGCTTCAAGCAACACCGACGCTGACGCATAGAAGTTCGGATGAATGAAAACATCCAACACCGCTGTATCGGGTCGCCAACGCGTATCCCAAGAAACTGTTGCCACGCCAACAACTGCGCCGGAGTCCGATTCCAGCAGCTTTGCGTCGTGGTAGGCATCCCCATTTTCTAGCACCTGTTTGAACTCAAGAAAGCCACCCTCGAAATTTGCAGGTCCATAGATGCCGAATGCGATGCTGCGGAGATAATCGCCCTCTACGATACCTGTTAGGGCAGTCATCTTGGACCAATCATGCCATACCACCTCTTTCGCATGAACGAGGGTCTCGGCAAAGTAACGGTCATCGAAGTCATCAGCTACCCGGTATTTCATGAATCCTGAACCGGGGAAAACACTCTCAAAGCCGAAACTGTTGTAGATATAGTAGGGGTGGCTGTTGTATCCGGTTCCGAGATAGAGTGCCTCACCGGCCCGCTGACGGAAATCCTCCATTTGAAACTGCATTACCGATTGACAAGCACCTTTGCGACGTTGCATCGGTGTCGTGAAGACATGCCCAAGGATACCGACGTGCCCGTGTTCAACTATCATGATGTTTGCGATGATTTCCCCATCCACTTTGCCGACGTAGAAGCGCGTCTCCAAAGCATCGAGCGGTTCAACAACAGAGCGTTTCAGATGCCACTTGAAGCCACCTCCCTTGTGTGCCAAGAACGGTTTGATCTGTTCCGCATGCGCTTCGTCTGGAGCAATGATAACGCCGACCTCCATTGTCTCGCCGGTTTTGAGTTTAACATCTGTCAGTTTATTGTACATTTTGTGATTCGATCGGATTCACACCGGGGAGAGATTGTCGATAGGACCGCACCGATCCGTCAATCTTTCCGGTTTTGGGTAAACAAAAAAAACTTCCAAAAGTCTGGGAGCGGATTATTATTCAATGTCAAAAAGGATTTAGCAGCTATGTGTGGTATTATATCACGTTCTAATATGAAATGCAAGCGGATCTGTGAGCGTAAAAATCCGCCTCTAATTTCCCCTTTACACCCTTCCCGCCTCGGCGTATAATGTCCCCCTAAAGTTTCAAGGCTTGTTGCCGTTAAAATTCAGATATTAAATGGTGTTTTTCACGACTGAAAGGACTGACAGATGACGCTGACAAAGGAACAACTTGAGCATTTCAAAGAGGAGGGGTACGTGGTGCTTGAGGCAGCACTACAGGATGCCGACTTTGATCCGGTGATTCAGGACTATGAGGGCGTTATAGACAAGCTCGCCAAAGATCTGTACGCTGACGGTCGAATCAGCCAACCATACGCGGACAAACCGTTTGAAACACGGCTCGCTCGGATATGCGACGAAGACGAGACGACCTATTTCGAGTCGGATACATTTCTGGATGTGGGTCATATCCGAGGTAAAGGGACCTTTCATTTTATGCGAAACAAGCGGCTGCTGGATCTGATCGAGAGCCTTATCGGCCCAGAAATCTGCTGTAGCCCCATGACGCATATACGGGCAAAGCTGCCCTCGGACCTAGAGCAAGGGCGGAACTCCAATGTCGTCTTCTGGCACCAAGATGCCATATTCTTCCATGAGGAAGCGGATGCAACCTTCGTCCTGACCGTCTGGATCCCTTTGTGCGATACCACAGAGGAGAACGGTTGTCTGCGAGTGATGCCTCGGATACACAAGCACCGCACGGTATACTGGGGCGATAGCCTGCCAGATGGGGATTGGGTTTCGGTGCCGATGAAAAAGGGTGATGTTATCTTTATTCACAAACTCACCCCCCATTCGTCAGGGGCGAATAACACCGATGCAATCCGTTGGAGCATGGATATACGTTACCAGAAAAGAGGAACGCCCACGGGGCGCGCCTTTTGGCCCAGCTTTGATGCGCGTAGCCGCCTTTCTCCAGATTCCGAAACCGATTATGAGGAGTGGTGTCAGGCTTGGATCACAGCACTCGAAAAGTATCCGACAAAAGTACCCCGTAAAAACCGACCGGAGGGGCCAACCCCGTATCGGGGGGATATGTAAAGGCAGCACAACATCAGCAGCCAACGAACGATAAAGGTTACGGCATACGGGGTATGCTACTATATGAGTTGATAGCGCACAAGGAGAACCCATTTCTGATGATCCACATATCTGCTAACCTACCAATTACAACACCACCCTCTTGGGCGGTCTGGGAGCGGCGACTATTCGACACGATGAATCAGTCGGTCCAGCCCTTTCTCGACCACTTCACGCGGGAAGATGGAGAATTTATCTGGAAAGATGAATGGGGTGGCGGCAGCCCCGACGACTATTATGAACCTTTCTTCAATTGGCCCCTCGTCTACCTGATGGGCGGTGGAGACCACCTGCTCACGTTGGCAGATCGTCAATGGGAGGCAGTTACCAAACAGTTGACGCGCCTCGGCACGGTCTACAAAGAGTACGGTATCCGCGAAGATCAGATGCACCAGTCTGAAAGCGACATCCTCTTTTTCCACCTCTGTCTAGCGCAGCCGAATGAACACAAGCGTCGTGAGCGAGCTCAGCGTTTTGCAGGCTTTTACCTCAACGAAGATCCCGATGCCATCAACTACGACCCTGAACACAAAATCGTCCTCTCTGGACTCAACGGTAGCAAGGGCCCCTATTACGCGCCGGAGTCCGAGCGGGAGACAGCGAGCTATGCCCCGCTCGGTGGCAGCATGGAGCGATACAGCCTGCCCTTTTTCGATCTGCCCGGCGTCTCCACCGTGCAGGATCTAGCAGATCCAAATAAAGCCCGCGCCATGGGGCAGGCATTGTTTGATCGCTGGAGAAAAGGGGACACACCGACAAACTTGTCCATTACCTCACTAGTTACGAATGCCTTTCTGCTGACAGGTGAGGAGAAGTACCGCGACTGGGTGGTTGAGTACACCGACGCTTGGGTTGAGCGAGCCCGGCAGAACAACGGACTCCTGCCAGATAATGTCGGCCACTCCGGGGAGGTGGGCGAATACTGTAACGGCAAGTGGTATGGAGGACGATACGGCTGGACATTTCCGCACGGCTTCCTGACCCTTCAGAAAGCCACGCTTGATGCCGCTGCGAACGCCTATCTACTAACCCGCGACGACGCATATCTCGAACTGCCCCGGCAACAGATGAATCATATTCTTGAGCTTGGGGAGGTCAAGGACATCCGCGAATACGATATGAGCGTCAGTGAACGCTGGGATAGCCAGTTTGCCTCAATGGGTGAGCAGCACGAGACTTTTTTGGTGCCTTACCGATACGGGGACGCTGGCTGGTTCGACTGGCAGCCTATCTCCCCCGTGTATCTAGTAACGCTGTGGAATCTTTCGATGGCAGCCGAAGACTGGGAGCGTATGGAGCGCGTGCGCCAAGCGGAGGCTTTCGACTGGAACGCGACCTTTGCCTTCCACAACAAGGAGGATTCTGGACATGAGCAACCGTGGGTCCGATATTTGGCAGGACAGAATCCGAACTATCCCGAACACCTCCTCCACGCCAGTCACCAGATCGTGTGTCGCCGCCTTGCTCTGCTTCGGGAGGATGACGCGGTAGGAACGCATCACCACGTCCATCACTGGCAATGGGGCAACCCGGTTTCGTCTGAGGCGTTGATCCAATTGACACTCGGTGCTCCCCAGCCAATCTACAATGGTGGACTGCTGCACTGTCGCCTGCGCTACTTCGACGTTCATCGCCATCGTCCCGGCCTGCCCGAAGATGTGGGCGCACTGGTCGAAAAGTTGGAAGCGGCACGCACAGTTGTTCGCCTAGTGAATCTCAATCCCAATGAAGGAAGGGAGCTGATCATCCAAGCCGGCGGCTTCGGTGAGCACCGCTTCGGGGCAGCGACATACATAGCGCGCACCAGCGACTGGCCCGGGGAATTGGGTGGATATGCTGGCAGTTATGCCCCTCCGCCGTTGAGGGCGGAAGCACGGACAGCGGTCGTAAACAACAGACATTTGCGCGTCACGCTCCCGCCGGGCACTGAGATTACGCTAGATCTGACCACCGAGCGTTTTGTGAACGAGCCATCTTATGCCGACCCGTGGTAATGGTCACAATACCTGACGCGAGGGAATGGGGGAGAGATTCTTCTGTTTCCTAGATTTTCCTGATGCGTGCGTTGACCTGATCTAGCGTCGGGATGCCTATTGTTCCGTGCCCTTCGACAGCAAACGATGCCGTGCAGTGTGCAAAGTTCAACGCTGCTTGTGGTGAACGGGTCTCGTGATATTTGATTAGGAATGCCGCAGCGAACACATCCCCTGCACCCGTCGGGTCCACTTCATGTGCAGGGTAGGCGGCGGATTCCAAAATACGACCATTTTCATACAGCGTTGCACCGCGCTTTCCTTTCGTTAGCACAACAATCCGCGTCCATTGAATATACATTTCAAGGTCTTCGGGACAGGCAGCGATATCCGCCTCACTTAAAATCAAAACATCTGCCTGCGGTAGGACAGCTTCGGCGGTATGCCACCGTTTGGGGCGTACATGTCGGCTCTCATCCCATGCGCGCATCCACCCTTGCGGCGTTACACCGATTAACGCATGATTAAAGCATTGGACTACCGGAGAATCCACTTCACCGGTGAGCGGACAGAGATAGGCGATGTCTGCGTTGTTCCACTGGGTTGGAATGTGATGTCGCCCCAATTCACCGCTGACTCCCAAAATTAGTTGTTGGCGTTCGCCATCCAAGCTATACCTGTTATCAAAAATGGTGGTTTCAGGCGATTCGTGGTAGGAAACATCAATCCCATCTAGGATTGGCTGTTGTCGGTCAAAATTTGCGCCAACAGCAGTTACTGCACAGGCGCGGCAGCCGAGATTGCGAGCCGTAATCGTTGCGTAAGCCGCACCCCCGCCAAGCACGTATCCATCCTGTGCGACATCGTAGCAGAAGTGACCGATCGCTAAAAAGAGCGGTGGCATTGGCTCCCCTATTTTTCTCCATGCGCTTCACGGTGCGAATGTGTGGATTGACAAATGATGGCTGCAGCCCCGCACTATAGACCTCGAAACGATTTATGGAACCTGTGTGCCTTGCGCTTCTACATAGACGGAGTAAAGAGATTGGCTGCCGGTCATGAACAGCCGGTTCCGCTTGACACCGCCGAAGCATACGTTGGAGCAAACCTCCGGGAGATGAATCTTCCCGATGAGATCCCCGTCAGGGGAGAAAATATGTACCCCGTCGAACCCCTCGCCGACCCAGCCTGCGCTTGACCAAAGGTTACCATCAATATCACAGCGGATACCGTCCGCGACCCCCGATCCCATGTCGCAAAACGGTCTGCGGTTTGCCAAGCGAGCGTTTTCCACCACATCATAGACAAAGACGTGACTGGGATGGTCGGGCGTGTGTGAGATACCGGTGTCAGAGATGTAGAGTTTGGAGAAGTCGGGCGAGAAGCAAAGACCGTTAGGTTTGTCCAGCTCGTCCGTAACGACTGTCGCCTCGCCGGTATCCGGATTGAGCCGATAGACATTGGTCGGTAACTCAAACGCAGCGCGATGCCCTTCATAGTTCATGAGGATGCCGTACCCAGGGTCGGTGAACCAGATATGTCCGTCCGGATGGACGACCACATCATTCGGAGCGTTCAACCGCCGTCCCTCAAAACTGTCGATTAGCACTGTGATGCTTCCGTCATACTCGGTACGAGTGACTCGCCGCGTGCCATGCTCGCAGGTAACGAGTCGTCCCTGTTTGTCGCGGGTGTTGCCATTACTGTTGTTAGAGGGGCTACGAAAAACGCTGACTTCACCTGTTTCCTCGCTCCAGCGCATCATCCGGTTGTTCGGGATGTCACTGAAAAGCAGATAACGACCATCCCCAAACCAAACCGGTCCCTCCGTCCAGCGCGCTCCTGTCCACAACCGTTCCACCGCTGAATTACCGATCTTGTATTTGGAAAAACGTGGGGTGATTACTTCAATGGCGGGGTCTGGATACCTGACGATATTTTGATTCCAATCTCTCATAAGTCTTGTCTTCCTCTGTGTTAGTAGTCCACGGTTTCAGACACTAATAGCTTTCCAAGACGCAATTCTAAACCAACTTACATACAAAATCAAGGATTTCTAGCGTTAGCTGACACTCAGAGCGGAGGGGCTTATTATTTAGCAGCGAGAATCAATGACTCGGCAACCTTGATAAGTTCATCTCGATGCAATTCCCCCATCACCGTAAAATTCAGATCGGAAATAGACCACTGTAGAATATGCGTCGGGCCGCGCTTTTCGTGCCGAGCTTCTGTCCCCTGAATCTGTACAGGTTCCACGCTTTTCCTTTTACCGGTCCGGTTGCGCCCCTGTTTACTTTTCGACTCAAACACTGTAAACGTCAGCATACCGTCCGTATATCGTAGATAAACCGTGTCTGAACGATGTCTGAAATATCGGACTTCTAGGAACTGAAAACCGGGTGGAAGATAGGCGGGCTCGATGAGTCGATTGCCCAAGACCGTCTTAGCTTCGGGCAACGTGATTGGCTGACTGCGACGGCGTTTCTTTTCAACTGGACTGTTCCCGTCACGGTGCCACTCGGCTAACTTCTGCTGGATTGCCTCCTCCTCAAAGCTAATGTGTGTGTAGACAGACATAAAACGGAGGTTTCCGTCCGAGTCAAGGTCTTCGATCCGCAAAATAATTCCTGCGTCGCGTGCGAGGTAGAGACGTTTTGTCGGTCGCGCTTCAAATCGTGGAGAAACCGTTACCAAATCTGTTTTCTGTCCAGCGATCGGATCCGCGGGAGTAGAACTAAATGTATAGTTCTGCGCGAGCAGTTCAATTTCCTTTTGAGAGAGCGTCCCCATCCGTCTGCGATTCGGCGAAAACCGGCTCCGATTTCCGCGTCTTTCGCCCCGTCTACCATCTCGCCGATTTCCCTCGCTGTCTTTGTGAAGAGCTTCTGCCCCGAATTTTAGGGAGCGACCATCTTCTAAGATAGACAATACCGTGACAGCATGAATCTCCGGGGGTTGATGGATGACAATTTCCTCACGAGCACCTGTCCCATAAGGCGTATTCGTGACCGTCATGCGAGTGCCAACGTAGGCAACTTTCTCCTCTGCGTTCACTATCCCCTTGAGGATTTCCAGCGCATCAGACGACGGCTCTGAAATCGCGTGCACTGTCAAAATCAGCAGCATAAAGGCGATTGATAATAACCAACCCACGTCTCTTGGCTTTAAAATCATAGCTGTTAATCTCCTAAGTGAACCTCCAGAAGAAGGTCAGTGTTATCTGCAACAGTGGTATCCGGTGTGTTGATGTCTACGCTGAATGAATCCGCAACGGCATAAGAGTGCAGGGGATTATATGCAGTGTCCTCCGTGTGAACCGTCAGGTAAAAATCGAGCGGATCGGAGGTATATGTATCTTTGGAGCCCGGCATCATCAGATTGAAGTAGATAAGTGCCAAAACCAAGCTAACCGTTGCCAATGCCCCAACGCCGCGGATAGCCGGGCGGCATACCCAATCCCAGAGTTCGCTAAAACTAGGGAAAAACCTCCGTCGAACGGGGCCTCGGTCTGCCAACTGTGGGAGAACCAGATCCGCAACTGGGGGAGCTTCGTGCGTTAATGCGGCAATCCACTGACGATTTCGTTGAAATTCAGCAAGCATCTCGCTACACTCATGGCACTCGCTCAGATGCGCCTCAACGATTATGCGTTGTTCTGGACCGAACTCGTGGTCCAAATATGCAGAGAGTTGGTTTTGAATGCGATCATGATTCTTCATGGTAAGCCCCTCGTCAGGAGGTTTGTTTTGCTCTCTCAGTTCCGGTGGTCTTCAAGTTTGATGATTTCTCCATTCTCCTGGGCAATGTACATAAACCCCATCTTGTCGATTACAATTCCTTCCTGATCCTGTCCCGGTATCAGGTACTGGCGGCGTACGTCTCCGTCCAGTGTCACCTCCTGCAACAGGTTGGTCGTATCGCTCATTACCAGCAGACACTGACGTTCCCGGTCGTAGGCAAGTCCGGAAATGTCAATGATTGAAAGCGAAAAAAAACGCGAAATCTGTCCTTCCACTCTCTTTGCCACGGTTTTATCAGCCCCCAAAGTGACCTTCGATGAAACGAGTGGAACAACGACTTCACAGATGACTGACGGCTCTTTCCCCTGCTTGAGGCTGAAAGATTGATTGCCGACCCAGAATGTACCGCCTTCGGGATGGAAAGCGTTCGGAATAAAGGCAATCGCTTCCAGGCCCATGCCTCCCCTTTTCAGTAGTTCACGGCCCTCAAATTTCCGGTTGACTCTGAATTCCCGGGTGACACGGAGGGTTCGAGGGGCAATCTCAAGGATGGCTTCCTCACCTTCGACTACGGCGTATAGTAACCCGGTCTCCGGATGGACCGTAATTCCTTCGATATCGGTCTGTTTCAGAAACCCCTTTCGTATCAAGCCCCCATCGGTCCGTATCTCATAGATATCCCCCTCATCACCAACAACAAACACGGTTTGGCGTTGCGGGTGATAGGTAGCCCCCGATAGTTCACGCATCGGGATTGGGGCAATATTTCCAATCAACTTGTATGGCAGTTGAATCGGTGCCAATCCGGTTAATGGATTCTGTTTATGCACAAACCACTGAGCTTGGCGCAGCAGGAATATCAGCAGCACACTGACGAAGATAATTAGCACTAGTATAAGGATCTTCTTGCCCATTTCTGATGCCCCTGTACCAACTTCCGCCGAAAGATTTATTGTTTTTCCAACTTTACACCGGTGATGTTTTCTAGTGCAGAAAGCTGTTGGGCAAAACCGGTCCAGCGTTTCGGATCTTTCAATTTCACATGAAATTTCAGTTCGGCGGTCTCCGATTTTGTCGTCCGCTGACCGATGAGTTGGCTTGCTGCCAACTGCTCACTGAAAGTTGATTCGTAACGCTGTTGATACTCAGTCTCAAGCGGCACTTGGAAAGTCAGGAGAAATTCTCCATCATTTGATGCAGCTGTATGCCAACGGTGGAGTCCAATAATGACGATACTTATCAGGAATGTCGCAATGACAGCCACAGGCGGATTACCGGCACCGATGGCCATGCCAACGGCTAAGGAGAAAAAAACAAAGGCGATGTCCCGCGCATCCTGAACCACGGTGCGAAAACGGATGATTGACAGGGCACCCACGAGGCTAAAGGCACGCGCCACACTATCACCAATCACTACCATGACAACAGCAACGAGCATACAGAGAATGATTAGCGCATCGGTCATCGAGTTTTCCGCTATATTGGCGGTCCATCGGTAAACGGCGGCGATGACCAAACCTAGCACAAATGCGAGTAGTATGTTAAGAACAATTGTCCCTAGCGTTGCGAGCGAATAGGGTGCAAAAATTTCTCGGAGTATCTCCATCTATTCAATTATTTCCTAACGAATTTCCCTAGGATTCGTCGTTTGTTATTGAAGCACCCCCATAGCACGCAACAGGGCGGTCTGGACACCCCGTAGTCGTAGAAGACTCGAACTTGATTCGTCAGGGCTTGTCCGAACTCAGTTTGAGCGTTGAGGAGCTCCAACAAAATCGCCAACTCTGGCTCAAATCGGCCTTGGCGGTTGGGATAAATCGACCTCACCTTGATTTCGAGTCAAGCCTGTAAGCGGGACAAGGCTGGATAAGAGAAGAAGCAGCCATATCTTCCATCTAAGCATTTTGTGTCCTTTAGGTAGTTGTTTGAACATATCCGGAGTTGATTCATTAGGCAGACAGACTCCGCATTAGTTCGCAAAAAAATGGACTAAGCCGAAAAAATCGCAGCCAATCTCTATCCCCTTCTGTAGCAGTGCTGATATTGCACAACACTACCGCATTGACACCTTTGTGTCGCCAATTTTCCGGCGCAGGACGACACCCCACTGCCCAACAACCCAGAGCGTATTCCCTTCCTTCGCACGGACAATCCGGTACAGGTCATTTCCGATATCGGTATGTTCTTGCTCCCATGTATCCCCACCATCGGTTGAGTGGAGAATTGTACCTTTGCTGCCAACAGCGTAGATTTCATCCTTAGACAGTGCAACAACCCCGTGGAGATCTGTGGTGATGCCGCTGGACAGGGGTTCCCACTTAAATCCACCGCCGGTGGTTCGGAGCATCATACCATAACGTCCGACCGCCCACCCCTTACGCTTGGTGATGAATGAGACATCATATAGGTCATAGCCCGTAGCCGTTTCATGAAATTTCCAGTAACCACCGCCGTTGATGGTGCGTTGAACGATACCATCGTGGCCCACCGCCCATCCAAGCGGCGCGTACTTCATGTCAATACCGATAAGATCTTTCCCGGTTGATGTCCGTTGCGGTGTCCAAATGGGACCGCCATCCTGATTGTGGATAATCTGTCCGTCCGCGCCAGCCGCCCAACCTTCGGAGAACTGTCTGAATGTAACGTCATTGATTGCGAAGGGTCTCGGCGGGTCATCTTCAAGGAAGCCAGGGCGCATTGGCGTTTGTCCAGCCGACCAATTTGAACCGTCGGTCGTGTAGAGAACTGTGCCGTCGCGCCGCATCGCCCAGCCCCATTTCGGGTCGAGACTGGGGAAATGGACACCAATTAATCGTTGCCTCGCTCCACTTTTCAAGGCAGCCCATGTAACCCCGGCATCCTGCGTCTCCAGCAACAGGCCGTTATCACCGGCAATCCACCCCTGCTGGTCGTTGAGAAACAGGACATCTCGGAAATCATCCAGCTGTTCACCGAGTTGTCGCTCCCACGTCTTTCCACCGTCTGCGGTGTGGAAGATATGCCCGGCATCGCCAACCGCCCACGCGATCTGGTCGTTGACGAAATGGATGTTGTTAATTAAACGGTTCCCAGGGCTTCTGCCGCGTCGTGGCCGCGGACGGTTTCGTTGGGCAGCTCGCTGCTGTCTTTCCGCTTCGTTGGAAAGTTCCCCATTTTCCCCGCCGAGATCGCCTTCTGGCGTGAAGCGTCCGGCGCGTTGATGCCTATCGCTCATCTGCGTTTGGAACTGTTCTGCGAAGGCCTCATCCAATCCCGGATTGTCGGTGCCACTGGATCGCTCGTTGGTGTCATCGCTTGATTCTCCTGCTTCACCAACCCAGAGCGAAAGCCAATCGATATCCTCTCCGCCGGCAATCTCAAGTTCGCTTGAACCCTCATGTTGTGGAACGTTTGCGCTTCTCCACGTTTGACCGCCGTTGTGTGTGATGAAGAGTGTCCCATCCCCTCCGCGAGCCCACGCCGCTGTATGAGTTTGGAAGGTTATCCGACCAATTCGCCGGGGAGGCCATCCACTATCTGAATCAGATAAAACGCGCTTCCAAGTTACGCCGCCGTCACGGGTTACGATTGATGCGCCGTTCGTCAGCACGACCCACCCTGACTTTGAGTCCATGAAGTGAACAGCGATGGCGGGTTGGTTAGTGTTGTCAAGGACCTTCCAGTAATCGCCCCCATCGGTGGTATGCAGAATGACACCGCCTTCCCTCGATCCACCATCAAGACGTTCCCGCAGGACCGCCCACCCTTCGAGACTGTTGATGAAATGGAGGTCAACAATGGGTTGCTCGTTCAGTCCGGTCTGCTGCCGCTTCCACGTCACCCCTCCATCGCTAGTGTGCAGTATCTCCGCGGCACCGACCCCTAGCCAGCCCTCTTTGGGGTTGATAAACTGCAGCGTGTTGACGCGACGGAAGTTTTGCAGAATCCCCTTCACTACCTGCCATGTGCTCCCGCCATCCTCGGTCCGGAGCAGCATACGACTGCCCGTAATCCAGCCATGCGATTTATCAACAAACATAACCTGATGCAGGTCTGTCTCGACACTGCTATGTTGCGGCATCCACGTCTTTCCGCCATCGGTCGTATGAGCGATAACACCGGCCCTCCCAACCGTCCAGCCGGTACGCTCATCAAGGAAGTAGGTATCTGAAAAATCAGTCTGCCATGTGGCGCGACGGATAATATCCCAATAGTAGGTCACCTCCTCAACTGTTACCACATCTTCAGGGATTTCGGGCTCTTCAACGATTGCCACCACAGGCGGCAAAGTCACAGGGAGTTCTTCTGTATCAATCGAATATCGCATCGCCACCCCGTTACGTCCCACGGCGACCATCCCTTCCGGTGAGAGTGAGAATCCCAAGAGATCGTTCTCCGTCCCACTCTCCTGTTTCTCCCATTTTGCGCCGCCGTTGGTCGTAGTCAGAATCACCCCCTTGTCCCCAACGATGATGCCGTGGGAAGTGTCGGCGAGGTAGACCTTGTTGAGATTCTCCTCGATGCCGCTCGGCTGAAACCTCCATGTTTGACCGCCATCCTTTGTGTGCAGAATCTCACCGAACTGACCGACAACCCAACCATTGTTGCTGTCTGTAAAGTGGACCGCATACAGTTCGTTGAAGGTTCCGGAGGTCTGTGAAGTCCATGACAGTCCGCCGTTAGTTGTGTGATAGACGACCCCTGGCCAACCGACGACCCACCCTTCTTTTTCATTCAGGAAGAAGGCACCTTTGAGCGAGTGAAATTCCGTTGGTGTCTGGGGCACCCAGGAGGCACCGCCATCAGCGGTATGCAGGACTGTGCCGAGTTCACCGACCACCCATCCCTTCTTCGAGGTTACAAAGTAGACACCATTGAGCATGTGTCCCATGCCAGCATATTGCTGCTCCCATGTTCGTCCGCCATCGGTGGTATGGGCAATCATGTTCCGTTCTCCAATCAACCACCCCTCTTTGTCAGAGATAAAAAAGATGTTGCGGATATTATCCCAGATATCGGTATCAATCTCTTCCCATGTCTGTCCACCATCTTCGGAGACCACAATGGCACCGCGTTGTCCGACAGCAATTGCACGGTTCTCTGAGGCGAACTGGATGTTTTCTAAGTCGTTTGCCGTGGTGCCGCTCCTCATCGTCCACGTGCCCCCACCATCTGTCGAGTGTATAATTGTGCCGTGCCAACCGACCGCCCATGCCTCGGTCTGACTAGTAAACTGAACACCCATCAGATTGTTTTCCGTGATGCTGTCCAGCAGCCGCCAGTTATTGCCGCCATCTTCCGTGAACGTGATAAACCCGATATCGGCGACCGCTAAGCCACGCTTGTTGTCCGCGAAGTGGATGCCATTGATGGTTTCCTTGACGTGACCGTTGATATTCGGAATACGACTATCTTGCATATCCCACTTGGCACCACCGTTCTGTGTACGGGAAATTGAACCATCCGTACCCGCCATCCAACCTTCATTCTCATTCACGAAAACGACACGCCGGTTGTCATTGACCAATCGGGTGCGTGCGAATTGGTGTCGGGTAGTCTGCTCTCGCCATGTCTCCCCGCCATCGTCCGTGCGAAGGATACGCTCATATTCGCCGACGACCCAACCTCGCTGATCATTGACGAACCAGACACCGTTGAGGGAAAAGTCACTTACATAGCTCTGGCGTTTCCACGTCTTTCCACCGTTCTTTGTAGCGATTACATAGTTATCTTCTCCTACAACCCAGCCCTCGTCGGAGTCAGCAAAGACGACATCTCTAAGCATGCCGGATGTATTGCTGTCCTGGAGATACCAGTGTCTGCCGCCATCATCGGTCGAGGCGATGACACCGTTGTCTCCCACTGCCCAACCGTATTTTAAGTTCGTAAAGTAGACCGCTTTGAAATCCTCCCCTGTTCCAACTTCTTGGCGGTTCCATGTTTTACCACCATTGTTTGTGTGAACGATGACCCCTTTTTCTCCAACAATCCAGCCGTATTGGGGGTCGGCGAAGTAGAGGTCCGTGAAATGAGTTTCCCAATCAGCTTTGCGGGTAACCTCCTGCCTACAGCCGATGAATAACATAACGAAAACGAACGCGAAACTGATTGTCAGGACTTGATAGATACGTTGAAAGATCTGTTTCATTGATGTCCTCCTGAGGCATATTTTGAGTGTTTCCATCCTGTCGCCTCTCGACCTTTTTCGTTTCTCCCAATCTTATCGGGATCGAGGAAATAGCTAACAGCGCGTTTCAAGTTAGACTTATTCTGTTGACGTTCCCAAGATTTGGTACAATTCAAATTAGAAATTGGGTTCTGAATTGGGGACTCGTGTTTTATTGATTTAACTTTGTGAATCGAGAATTCTACTGTTCACTATATTTTTTAGGACGATAAACTCAACTTTTGTTCGTAAAAAAATGGACTGAGACGAAAAATCTCAGTCCGCTCATAAAAGTTTCACAGCTCACCGCCATTCTGGAGTCTAAGTTATTCCAATCCTTTCAATTCCAGCCACCCCAAAATAAGACAAAAAAAAGCAGCCAAGCGAATGGCTTGGCTGCTCGATACGACATAATATGAGGTTCTATCCAAATCTGTAGGCTTTATTCAACGGCACCAATCTTCGCAGCTTCAGGAGCACTGGTCGGCAGTCTCTTCTTTGCCATTGTATCTTCTGGCACATAACCGGAGTAATCAGAAATCGAGCCGTGCGTCAGTGCGTAAACTGCAACGTTGGTCATGAAACGATAAACGCCTGGTGAATAATGGACACTGCGAGTTGGCAAACTCACGGACTCCATCGCACACATATAATCACGACGGAATACTAACACGGAAATATGGTCACCAACCATAACTCCTTCAAGATAGTTCCGCTTCGGCGGGTGAGTTCCCCACCACCATAGGTCGAATCCAACTGGTGGACCGCCCATCTCGTAGAAGTTGCTATACATCTCATGGTCATTCGGAATTCGCGTTACCTGATATTCAGGCATAACAAAACGCATCTGAGCCAAGAACAGGCGAATCATTGCTTGAGCCGGTGCGTTCACACCACAGTCATCAAAGGCAAGGACACCGCCCTTTTCGACTAGATACCGACGCAATGCCGCTGCTTCGGTTTCAGACAGGCGATTGTCCAATTTACCGCCGCCATACTGACGACTCATCAGGTTTTTGGAACGGGTCAGTGACGGATCGTGGCCCGTCATGAAAAGTAGAGGGGCTTTATGTAGGTTCGCATCGGTGAACTTGAGCGCCCCACCTTCGACATTCATGTCGGTTTTAATCTTCGTCCGTTCGTTCATCCACTTTGTCCACGCGTTTAGCGAAGAGGCATCAGCCCACCAGTCGGAGAGACTGTGACGGACACGAGTAAAGCGGAACACGCCTCGAATATCGGCACCGCGACCAATGACACGACCCCCTGGCTCACCACGGGGCAGCGGTGGCACTTCCACGTTGCCTAAGGTTATGTTCTCAACAATATCACCCAAGGCATCACGAGTCGCACCAACATGCTCAACCATAGCCAGCCCAGCCGGACGCTCAAAGGCGACCTTCACCTGCACGATGCCGCCAATCCCACGACCAATGCTCGCGGGCGCAGCACTTGGGGCAGTTGCCACCGGCGCGCTAAACGCCAACGCACCAGGCGCATCAGAGACGGGCAAGTCGGCATGTGTCACAACTTGCGGCACTGGAGTATTGGCACTGACCACTTTGGGTACGTTAGGATTGATGGGGGCATCCAGCTTGACCACTTTATTGGAAAATTCTAAAACGGTTTGCGGCTGCACCGAGGTCGGACGCACGACAGCAGCGGTCGTGACTCTGGGTTGAACTTTAACTTGCTCAACGACCACTGTGTTTGTGGTTGGAACCGTTGGCTTGACAATTGGTTTGATAACCGGTTTACGAACTTGTGGTTTGGGGGGTTCTTTTGCCTGCAGGACTTCGGCACCGACTAAATCTTTGAACTGCTGGGTTTGGGTAACGAGATAGATACCTGCGATAAGAAAGGCGACTCCGTGAAAGATCAACGAGGTCATCAAAGCCCCTGAGGTTTTCTTGGCACTCATGTTTGTCCTCCAAAAATTTGTTGTTTGTGTTTAAAGTAGCGTTTAAAGAGTTTGAACAGTCCCTCGCATCATTTATGATACAAAAGTTTACATCGTAACCTATCGACAATAAATAGCAATTAATGTGCCATTGCCTTGTAACTAGGGAAACCCGCAGAAAACGGGGGGTTCTGTCGTAGGTTGATCGGGATAATGCCCCAAATGGGGTAGGATGAATGTTTGGAATTGCACCATTTGGGGCAATTTTCCTGTGAGATTAACAGCGTTGGGAAGAATTACCCCAATAAATCGAAGCGGTTGAAATCGACCGCACCAACAACGGGTTTATCCGCGAAAAAATCCTCCAACGCTGCAAGTGTCATCTCACCGATTTTGGCGTAACCGTAAACACCCGTCCCAGAGACATGCGGCGTGACAAAAACGTTTGGCAACCCTAAAAATGGGCTATCCGGCGGCAGCGGCTCCGGGGTTGTGACATCAAGTGTGATGAAAATACGACCGGTCCGCGCTTCAGTCAGCAAGGCATCATGGTCGATAATGCTGCCCCGCGAGGTGTTGACCAGCGTGGCTCCGTCCCGAAGTAGTTTTAGCTGTTCTCCACCAATCATCTTATTCGTTTGGGGGATACTTGGCGTGTGAACCGTTACAATATCAGCTGTGGCAAACAGATCGTTGAGCGAAACTTTCTCCACACCCAGATTACCCGCCTCCCAATCTGAAAGGTGCGGATCGTAGATCAGTTTCCTGACCTCGAAAGATTGCAAAAGCTTAATTACCTGTCGTCCAACTTTGCTTGCTGAGACGATACCGACGACACTTCCGCGTAAAGAGGGAGCTCTGGAAGCCACTTCACTACGGTTCCACCTCCCCGATCGGGTATGCAAGATAAAGTCAACCCATCGGCGGGTGGTCATAATCATTGCCCCAACTGTGTATTCGGCGACATTGTAGGCGATTGCTTCGTTGGCACTGAATACACAAATCTGGCGCGGCAAAATGTATTTATCAAGGACTTCACCGATAAGGCGTTTCACCGAACCCGCTGAATGGGCGATGATTCGGAGTGCATCTGCGTTAGCCATCACCTTTTCGGTTATTGGTGACACACCCCAACCAGTAACTACCCCCTCGAACCCGGCAACATGATCGGCGATCTGATCACTTGTATAGCTGGATCCGGTTTCATTCAGCGTTACATCAAATTGTTCTTGAAATCGCGTGAAAACTTCTGGTAGGAAAACCTCTTCAGTATGCCCCGATGTGGGCAGGTATAAGATTTTAGGTTTGTTCATCGGTGCTCCTTTCATTGATTTGGTGCTCTGGTGCTAAAACAGTGGCCGATTCACAACGGCATCTCGTGTGCTGGCGGGGGCAACATCGTAATGAGAGAACTCCATCGTGAACATCCCGCGTCCCTGCGTCAACGAGCGCAACTCCGTTGTATATTGGAACATCCGCGCTAATGGAACATAAGCGTCAATAGATTCCGCTGTTCCCACAGTCTCGGTTTCGTGGATCTGTGCACGGCGCGAATTGAGATCGCCAATCACCTTCCCAATATGCTCATTTGGTGCAATCACTTGAATTTTCATAATCGGCTCTAACAGGACAGGTGATGCCTTTTGGGCAGCGTTCTCAAAAGCAACGACGGTGGCGGCTTCAAAGGCGGTTTCCGATGAATCTGTCTCATGGTATGAACCGCCGATAAGAACCACTTTGATGTCTTGCATGGGGAAGCCACTTAACACCCCGTTCGACATCGTGCCTCGCGCCCCGCGTTCAATGGCGGCAACGTATTGACGAGGGATATCTACTTCGTCGCTCTCATCCGCAAATTCAAACTCCATCCCCCTCGGTAGTGGTTCTAGTCTGAGTCTAATATCTCCGTAAATACCCTCGTCATCAATTTTGTGAATATATTTGCCTTGGGCTTCGGCGATTTGGCTGATTGTCTCACGATAGGCAACCTGCAATTTGCTCACACGCGCATTGACTTGGAACTCCCGCAGCATCCGATCTGTCAAAATCTCCAGATGAAGCTCTCCCATGCCCGAAATCACCCGCTGCCCGGTTTCATCGTCGATCTGCACGGTAAAAGTTGGGTCCTCTTCCATCATGAAGTCAAGCGTTTCTTCCAGTGCATCTTTATCCCTTTCAGACCTCGGCTCAATAGCAACAGAGATGACCGGATCCGGAAATACCATTGATTCCAGCAGAATCGGATGCGAGGCAGCTGTCAACGTATCCCCGGTGGTGGTGTTTTTCAACCCAACGAGTGCAACAATATCCCCGGCGTGGGCTTCATCACAAGCTTCCCGTTTGTTGGCGTGCATCTGCAAGATCCGCGTCACCCGCTCTTTTGTATCTTTCGTTACATTGTAAACAACATCCCCACGCTGGAGCGTCCCAGAGTAGATGCGGCAGTAAACAATTTTAGCTACATTCGGGTCTCTAGCAATCTTGAACGCTAACGCGGCAAACGGCGCATCATCGTTCGACTCACGCCCTTCCTCACGGTCTTTGCCCGGGACAATGCCCTCAATCGGTGGCACGTCAATCGGCGACGGAAGGAAATCGATAACAGCGTCGAGCAACGGTTGGATACCTTGGTTCTTTAGAGCCGTTCCACATAACACCGGGACAAGCCTGTTTTTTAAGGTCGCCAGACGAATCCCACCCAGAAGTTCTGCCTCCGTAATCTCCTCTCCCTCAACATACTTTTCCAAGAGGGTGTCATCTTCGCTCGCAACGGCTTCAAGCAACCCCTCACGTGCTTCCTCCGCTTCTGCTCGTAATTCCGCAGGGATGTGCGTCAAATCAAAGGTCTGCCCCTGGTCCTCTTCATGCCAACGGAGGACTTTCATGCGGATAAGATCCACGACACCTGAAAACTGATTTTCGGCACCAACTGGCAGTTGGAGGAGTAACGGATTGATTCCCAGTCGTGCTCTCATCATTTCGATAACGCGCGAAAAATTTGCACCCATCCGATCCATCTTGTTCACGAAAGCGATTCGGGGGATATGGTAACGCTCTGCTTGATGCCATACCGTTTCGGATTGGGGCTCAACGCCACCGACAGCACAAAATAGGGCGACTGCCCCATCAAGTACACGCAGGGAGCGTTCGACTTCGACAGTGAAATCAACATGCCCCGGTGTGTCGATCAGATGAATCGCGTGGTCACGCCAAAAGCAGGTTGTCGCCGCCGCTGTGATGGTCACACCCCGCTCCCGCTCCTGAACCATCCAATCCATGTCCGTGGTGCCATCGTCGATATCACCAATCTTATGCTTCTTGCCGGTATAGAATAAAATGCGTTCAGTGGTCGTTGTTTTACCGGCATCGATGTGCGCCATGATGCCGATGTTTCGTACCCGTTCAATCCCATATTTCCGTGCCATATATCTCTCCGTATCCATTCTCTCAAGGTCAGGTTGATATTTGTATGATGCGTTTGCTCGCTAGTAGGTGCCCATGCGCCGGCAATTTGTCCACGCAATCAGATCTCCCACCCCTCCTGACGATACGACATCTCCCAAAAGAGGTATTCGTAGCGGCTACTTGTCAGGAAATACTCCCCCAATCGCTGTTTTTCATCATTGGAGCTCCCCGCTGTCAGATTATTCAGGAGGTCGCGCAGCCACTCCCCTAATGCGCCAAACGCATCGGAGGCATACATCTCAATCCATTCCTGATAGAGCGGCTCCGGTGACTTACCGCGCGCTGCCAAATTGGTAGCGACCTCCCAATAGCCCCACTGACACGGCAACACACCTGCGACGAGCTCCGTGAGAGTGCCGACCTGTGCAACGTGAAGGAGATGTCGTGTGTAAGCGTGCGTTGTTGGTGCCATCGGTGTCGCTTCCATCTCGGCAGGAGATATGCCAAATTTTTCGCTGTAGCCACGATGCAAATCCATTTCGGTGTTCAGCGTTTCGTTCAGGAGTTCGGCAAACTTTGCCATCGTCGCTTCGTCCGATGACTTAATCGCACCATAAGCAAAGACTTTGCTATAATCTAACAAGAAGAGATAGTCCTGACAGAGATAGTATTTGAACTTTTCCTTTGGCAGGCTCCCATCTGCAAGACCAAGCACAAACGGGTGCTTGAGCTCTGCCTCCCAGATCGAGGCGGCTTGCGATCTAAGTATTTCAGTGAAATTTTTCATATTCCCCACCTCCTACTATACAAGAATTCCGCACAATACGACGGACTGGTATGCTATCATTTAACCGTTGAGAATCTTTCGGATTGCTCACGCATATATCTTTTGGTTTGGAAGGGTGGAAGGGGGCCTGTTGATACGTTCTCTGGTCAAACGACCGAGCGTGAAACGTGAAATGTGAAAACAATGAGTTCATGGGTTCGTGAATGACCTGCTGAACCCATGAACTCTTAAACACGGCTTCTCAGGCTAAAGGGCTTGGATTGGGGGTTCCAAGCCCTTTAGAGATGGGCTACTTGAGGATGACCATCCGCTTCGTGGCGGCATAATCACCCGCCCGGAGTTGGTAGAAATAGATGCCGCTTGCGACCGATTCGCCAGTTTCATTGCGTCCATCCCAATACGCCGCCTTTGACCGTCCCGTATAATCCCCCACCGCCTGATGTCCGAGTGCTAATTGACGCACGACCGCCCCCTTTATATCATAAATGGTGACTTCGACATCAGCGGCGTGGGCGAGTTGATACGGTATCCACGTCTCCGGATTGAACGGGTTGGGGTAGTTGGGGAGTAGGGCAGTTTTGTCAGGTAAGGAACGCAGATCTGTGTTCTCTACGGTCAAGAGCAATCGTTTGAGGTTAGCAATACCGCGGCGATAGGTGATCGAACCGTCATCTGCCACGTGCGCCATATCAAGCCATGCCTGAATCATACCTCGGTTGAGATTCAACAAACCGCCTTTCTTACCATTTTCAGGGGACAAGTATGCAATCGGGGCGGCGGGGGTTATCGTTTCACTAAGTGCACTAGCAACCTGAACGAGATCCCGAATATCAATAATGCCATCCCCGTTGATGTCGGCATCATTCGGTCCCGTCTGTCCCAAGTTTGATCCAACGAACACCAAATCCAAAATGTTCACCACACCATCGCGATTGACATCTCCGAGTCGTGATGGTTCCGTTGTGGGAGTGAGCTCCCACAGGAGGATTGTGCCGTCCCCACCCCCACTGGCGAGTGCCCTCCCATCGGGACTGAACGCTACGCTATTGACCACCCTTGTATGCCCGGTGAGGGTGCGTTGGTGCGCGCCCGTGTTCACATCCCACAGCCGAACCGTAGCGTCCGAACTCCCACTGGCGAGTGTGTTTCCATCGGGACTGAACGCTACGCTTAAGACCCAACCCGTATGCCCGGTGAGGGTGCGTTTGTGCGCGCCCGTGTTCGCATCCCACAGTCGAATCTCTCTCCAACTCCCAGTGGCGAGTGTGTTTCTATCAGGACTGAACGCTACGCTCCTGACCGCACTTGTATGCCCGGTGAGGGTGCGCTTGTGCGCTCCCGTGTTCATCTCCCACAGCCGAATCTCTCTCCAACTCCCACTGGCCAGTGTGTTTCCATCGGGGCTGAACGCTACGCTATCAACCCCCGTATGCCCGGTGAGGGTGCGTTTGTGCGCCCCCCTGTTCATCTCCCACAGCCGAATCTCTCTCCAACTCCCACTAGCCAGTGCCCTCCCATCGGGACTGAATGCTACGCTATTGACCCAACCCGTATGCCCGGTGAGGGTGCGTTTGTGCGCCCCCGTGTTCACCTTCCACAGCCGCACCGTCTCGTCCCCACTCCCACTGGCCAGTGTATTTCCATCGGGACTGAACGCTACGCTATTGACCCAACCCGTATGCCCGGTGAGGGTGCGCTTGTGCGCCCCCCTGTTCATATCCCACAGCCGCACCGTCTGGTCGCCGCTCCCACTGGCCAGTGTGTTTCCATCGGGGCTGAACGCTACGCTATTGACATACCCCGTATGCCCGGTCAACAGAGCGACCTCTTGACCTGTGGCGGTATCGTAGAGCCAAATACCGATGGTGCTCGCCACCGCGAGCCGAGTGCCATCGGGAGAATACGCGATATTGCCAGATAGCCGCCCTTTGCCCAGGCGCGCTTTGGCACCTTCGGGTAGGTGCCATTGTGGGGAATCTTGGGCGAAGGTGTTTGGTAGAAACGTAAACGGCACAAAAATAAGTGTAAGCATCCAAGAAAGTATTGTTTTCATTATGTTGTTCTCTGTTTTGAAAACTGATTGTTAACGAGTTACAAGGTAGGGTTCAATGATCGTTGAACCTTGCTAGTGTGTAGCTTCTAATATGATAAACGAAAACTACAACCTCTGCAAGCAGAAATACACGCTCACAGCACATAAACTTCATCGGGTATTTTAACCTTGACGCAGTTTAGGGGGCGTGATATATTTTTATTGATTTCCACAATTCCCGCGCACGCAGAATGCGAGAAACACCGATGCCCCACAGTTCCTACATTTTTCATGCTTGTGGTGGCAAGTTGAGCGAAGTTTCGGTCGAGAAGGTGCTGCTGCCGCCGGATCGGGAAACGAGCCCGCAAGCAATTCAACACGTCAAAGCACCTGACAGCACTGTATACGCCAACCTTGCGAAGGCATGAGGATGAACCGATTAAATCAGGTCATAGATCAGGCCGTCAGTGAAACCAGTTTTTCAGGCGTGATTTTCGTTAAGATCGATGGACGCGTAGTATTGGAAAATGCCTACGGCTATTCAGATAGGAGCAATAAAATTCAGAACACGGTTGACACCCGTTTTGGAATAGCATCAGGAACAAAGTTTTTAACTGCGCTTGGAATCGGAAAACTGATTGACCGTGGTGAACTCTCTTTAGGTTCAAAACTGTGTGACTGTGTCGATATTGATTTTCCGCATATATCAGAAGATGTCACTATCCACCATCTCTTAACCCATACTTCTGGGGTTTATGACTATTATGATGAGGAACTTATTGAGGATGTTGATAATTTTCAATTGGATATCCCCTGTTTCAAACTAAAGGGTCCCAAGGATTACATACCACTATTTCACGATGGGAAAATGAAGTTTAACCCAGGGGAAAGGTTCTCCTACTCAAACGGGGGGTTTATTCTATTAGGAATTGTCATTGAAGAAACCTCAGGAACCCCCTATGCCCACTTTATAGAAGAAAACATCTTTGAATTATGCGACATGAGCGATTCGGGTTTTTTTGCTATGGACCGTTTGCCAGAACGCACAGCTTTCGGATATATTGACGAGGAAGAAGGATGGAGAACCAACATTTTTAACTTGCCAACTGTCGGATCACCTGATGCAGGGGCTTTCACAACGGTAAAAGATGTGGACAAGTTGTGGACAGCCTTTTTTGAGGAAAAGATTCTTTCTAAACGGTTGACAAAGCTATTTTTCAAAAAGGCAGTCAAAGACAAAGATAATAGATTTTATGGTCACGGTATTTGGATTTACCATGAGGAAGGCAAAGCCCCAGTTCATTATCTCATAGGTTGGGATGCTGGTGTTTCTTTCAGAAGCACATACCCTGCAAAGGATTCGGTTATAACCGTGATTTCCAATACATCGGCTGGTGCGTGGGCGATAGATCGTGAAATCATGACACAGTTAAAGATTTACTGACGGCCTTGTTATCGTAACAGAAGTTAGCTATCTGGCGTTAACGCCTGCATCGGTCAACCCGTGAAGGGAAATTGGAAGATGGCTTACAATCGTTTCACATTGAGTGCAGCCAAAAAGGAATTTCAACTGATTACTGATGAATCAAGAGATCTCTTTTCCAGAGCGGCGGAGGTCGAAATCAGCGATTTTCTTCGCCAGACGTTAGACAGAAATCTGTCTTTAGGGCTCGCCATAAATACCGAAAAGGCACGATCGGAACTGATTGTCGCACCAGTTTTGGTTGAACTTCTGGAACAGGCACACCGTCAGATTAGCCTGTTTTCAGGTAAAGCGTTCAATGTGGACAGAAAAAGGGGGTTGAGCGGCGCGTGCGATTTTATCATTAGCCTCTCTACGGAGCAACTCTTTATTACCGCTCCTGTCATCGCGATCGTCGAAGCCAAAAATGATAACCTCATGAACGGTATCGGTCAATGTGTTGCGGAAATGGTTGCCGCCAAGTTGTTTAACGCGCGCGAGGAGAACCATATTACCACAATCTACGGGGCAATCACAACGGGAAGCGTTTGGAAATTTCTAAAGTTAGAAGGACAAACCGTCTACATCGATTTAGACGAATACCATATCAATAACATTGGTAAAATTCTGGGCATTCTGTTGTGTATGATTCACTCATCAGAATTTGCGTAAATCCCGATTAAGGCATCAATCAGCGAACATGAAAATTGCAGTTCTAGCCTCCGGCAGCGGAACCAATCTACAGGCATTAATTGATCAGCTTCACCAAGACGAAACGAGTGGGGTTGAAATCGCTGTGGTGATTAGTGATCGAAGAAAGGCTTACGCGCTCACTCGTGCCAAGAAAGCAGGTATTCCCACCTACGTAGTGAGAGTCCGGAATTTTCCGGATCGAGATGCGTTTGATGCCGAAATTTCAAAAATCCTTGACAGGTGCGAAGTGGAGCTAATTATTCTAGCCGGCTTTATGAAGTTATTCCAACCAGCGTTTGTGCGGAAGTATCGCAACCGTATCATCAATATTCATCCATCGCTACTGCCCGCATTCCCGGGAGCGCACCCTGTGCCCGATACGCTAGCGTATGGTGTTAAAGTCAGCGGCGTAACCGTTTTTTTTGTGGATGAGGGAATTGATGCTGGTCCCATCATCGCGCAGGTTTCGGTGCCCGTATTCGACGATGACGACGAAGAAAGCCTGCTCAAGCGGATTCATATTGAAGAACATAAACTGTATCCACAGGTCATTCGGCGGTATGCGGCGGGGATGCTCGAAATTGTTGGCAGAAAGGTACTTGTGAAGGAGTCGTGAGATGATAGCGATTTCGACGATGTGGAACGCTTTGAGACAACCTGATGGAGCAGCACTGCTTGACGAACTCAAAGAGCTGGGATTTGATGCCATTGAACTCAGCCGACACCTGACGCGGGAGCAGGTAGAGCAGATTAAGCCTCACCTAGCGAAGACACACATTTGCTCTATCCACAACTTTTGTCCTGTTCTGCACAGTCGCCCGCAATCGGAGGCGGAGCATGATCCAATTCACTTGGCAAGTCTTGATGCGGATGCGCGGAACGAAGCTGTTAAACAGACGATTCGGACGATAGAGTTGGCAGTTGAGATCGAGGTCCCAATCGTTGTGCTTCACCTAGGTGAGGTGGACACCTATGATCGCTCCTACCTGATGTATGATTTCTACGAATACGGTGAGCGGGAATTTGAGGCGTTCGGAGCGAAGGTGGAGGAAGCGACTGAGTGGCGTAAACGCAAGGAGGCGAAGCATCAGGACGCTGTGCTGTTCAGCCTTGATACATTGAACGAAATGGCTTTGCGAATGGAGGTCTACTTGGCGATTGAGAACCGCCCGCGTTACTATCAAATCCCCAATTTTGACGAGGTTGGGCTGTTGTTAGATCAGTTCAAGGGAAGCAACATGCGGTATTGGCACGATGTAGGACATGCTATGCTTCAGGAACGGGTGGGACTCTGTTGGTCACAGCGTTGGCTGGAGAAGTACACAGCGGACCTCATCGGCGTAAACCTGCACGACCTCAAAGACCTTGAGGCGTATCATCCTCCCGGATTTGGGGACCTTGACTTCAAGGAGATTCTGGCACAGATTCCACCGGATACCCTAACCGTCTTGGAGGTCCGAGATGTGTCAGCAGAACAACTTGTCGAGGTAAGGGAGGAATGGCAATTATGGCGGAAATCCGAACAGCAGGATGAAGAAGGCAGCGCAGCTAGAAATATACACTTGAGGTGATCGGGGTAACGCTATGACATGTGGTTATCCCAACACCCCCCCGCCTGCGGGGGGGATTAAGGGGGGGTAGAGTAACGCTACGACATGTGGTTATCCCAACACACCAATTCTGAGGTAAGTTGCGGCACAACGCCTGCAACGAAACGATTTGTGGCTTGGCATCGTTGGTGCATATAGGCATCCTAAATCTATTCTGAGTAATTTATTTTACAAGTCGGTATTCGGTATAAGGTTAAACGGGAGAACGAAGCTCTCCGACCGTCCGAGTAACACGCCGCTAGCTGGGATTGAGAAGCTCGCTCTTGATGTAATCCGAGCACGTGAGCCCGACCTTCCCAACCCAAGCCGAATTGAAAAACAGATTCCTACGCTAAGGAGAATTCATTATGGATAAACTAATCATCAACGGTGGCAAGCAGCTTGAGGGGACCATTTCAGTCAGTGGCTCTAAAAATGCGACGCTTCCCATCGCTGTCGCAGCCGCGATTCTGGCAGACAGTTCCAGCGTTATTCACAACGTTCCCAATCTGAAAGATATTGATAGCCTATGTGCAGTGCTTGAGGTGCTAGGGGCAACGACAAAGTTCAAAAATTCAACGCTCTATATCGAACCGGGGAACCGAATTGCTTACGAAGCACCCTACGACCTCGTCCGAAAAATGCGAGCGTCAATTTATGTGCTTGGCCCCCTCGTTGCCCGTTTAGGTATGGCAAAAGTCTCTTTCCCCGGCGGCTGTGCCATTGGTCCGCGCCCGGTAGACTTGCACCTGAAAGGGTTGCAGCAACTTGGGGCGGAGGTTGAGATTGATAGTGGCTACATCATCGCACGAGCGAATCGGTTGACTGGTGCAGAGATGTATCTGAGAGGACCGCACGGCTCAAGTGTCGGTGCAACTGCTAACGTCATGATGGCTGCAACGTTGGCGGAGGGTACGACGATTATTCGTGGAGCTGCCTGCGAACCAGAGGTCGCTGGCCTAGCGAATTTCCTCAATGATATGGGGGCGGACATCAAGGGGGTTGGCACCTCCACCTTGACTATACATGGTGTCAAACAGCTTCACGGCACGGAACATACTGTCATTCCAGACCGTATCGAAGCAGGCACATTCATGATTGCGGGTGCTATTACGAGGGGAGACGTTTTTGTGAAACATGCCCCCGTTCAACACCTCGGTGCTACCTCCGAAAAATTAGTTGAGGCAGGTGTTCAGTTGGATTGGGCGGATGATGGAGTCCGTGTGAGGACACCACGGGAACTCCAAGCGGTCGATATCGTCACCGATACATATCCGGGCTTTCCCACGGATATGCAGGCGCAGATGATGGGACTCCTCAGCACCACGCCGGGTATTAGCACTATTACGGAAGGCATCTACCTAGATCGCTTCATGCACGCCAGCGAACTCAATCGAATGGGCGCAGATATTCGTGTCGAAGGAAACCGAGCGGTAGTGCGTGGCAAATCTAGGCTCAGTGGTGCCCCTGTCATGGCATCAGACCTCCGTGCGGGCGCGGTCCTTGTTCTTGCAGGCATGGCAGCAGGGGGTGAAACAGTCCTGTCCCGCATCTATCATATCGACCGCGGGTATGAAGGCATTGAGCAGAAACTGGCGGGTATTGGCGGGGATATTATCCGCGTGAGAGACTAAAAAATCCTTACGAACTTTGACGAGAAACGGAGAATTTTCTGTGATCGCCATTCTTGATGCCCATTCGCACGAAGCGGCAGCTTTCATCGAAAAGCTTAATCTGCGGGGGGGATTAGAAGATCCAAATATTCTGAGGACTGTCCGTCGCATTTTGCAAGATATCCAAAGAGATGGCGACAGAGCCGTCATTAAATATACGCGCAAGCTTGACGCTCCGCGAATCTCTGTCAAAGAGATTCGCGTCACAGATGCAGAGATTGACGATGCCTCTGCACAGGTCGATTCAGAATTCCACGACGCAATCCGGCTTGCGCGGACGAACATTGAGCGGTTTCACCAGAAGCAGCTACGGAATTCGTGGGTGTCCACCGAAGCAGATGGCGTTGTTTTAGGACACCTCATCCGTCCGTTAAACCGTGTCGGTGTATGTGTCCCGTCCGTCAGTCAGTTGTTGGTTTCTTCACTGATAATGAATCTTGTTCCTGCGAAGGTTGCGGGTGTTGAGGAAATCGCGGTCTTCATGGGACCGATGCGAAATCGAAAGATTAATCCGCACATGCTTGTCGCCGCAGCAGCATGTGGTGTCCGCGAAATTTACAAATGTGGCGGTGCACAGGCGGTCGGTGCGATGGCTTATGGGACCAGCACCATCCCGAAAGTGGATAAAATTGTCGGTCCGGGCAATCTGTATGTCCAACTTGCGAAGAAGGAGGTCTACGGGCCCGTCGATATCGACAAGCTAGCGGGCCCGAGCGAAGTCCTTATTATCGCTGATCACACCGCAAATCCCGCCTACGTTGCAGCGGACCTTATCTCGCAGGCAGAACATAGCGCGGAATGTTCTGCCATTCTCATCACAACATCAGGAGAAATTGCAGAGCAGGTGTGCACAGAGATTGAACGACAGGCGCGAAAGCTACCCCGTCAATCTGAACTGACTGGTGCTTTTGAAAACTACGGTGTGGTATTCATCGTCGCAGATTTAACCGAAGCGGTAGGCCTCGCCAACGAAATCGCACCTGAACATGTCGAGTTGGAGATAGAAAATCCAATCGAGTGGGTCGGTGCCATCCGTAATGCGGGAGCGATTATGTTGGGACCTTACACCCCGGAATCCGTCGGCGACTACATCGCCGGTCCCAATCACATCCTGCCTACGGGTGGGGCGGCGAAGTACGCATCGCCGTTGAGCGTTGATGATTTCTTGAAAAAGACAAGTATTATCTCCTATACCAAAACCGCGTTGGAAAAGGTCACACCGGCTGTGGTCAAACTCGCTCAGATTGAAGGGCTTCAAGGACATGCGGAAGCGATGAAGATACGGTCTGATAAACATTAGAACGGGCTCAACGTCAAACACTAACGATTGGAAGGAGAGGGAATGAAGAAACCCTCCAATTCCCGTTTCACGCAAAGGAGATTTACCTGCATGTCACCCCTCCGGTTTGTCTGTGCGACAATCTACACCAGTGTCCTTGCTCTCGCCAGCACAGAATCGCACCAACCTAGTTCTAAAATACATGACCGTCCTGTCACCACTTTTTCAATCGTTGGACGTGACCCGGAGAATGGCGATCTTGGGGTTGCCGTTCAATCCAAATTCTTCGCCGTTGGAGCTGTTGTTCCTTGGGCGAAGGCAGGTGTCGGCGCAGTCGCTACCCAGGCGTGGACAAACACAACCTATGGGCCAAAGGGCTTGGAACTCCTGGAAAACGGACTCACCGCCCAGCAAGCGTTGGATCAGCTAATTGCCAACGATGATGGCAGATCGGAACGTCAGGTCGGCATTATTGATGCAAGCGGTAACATTGCTAACTACACCGGCGATGAATGTCTCGAATGGGCAGGGGCACGCCGCGGAAAAAATTACACAGCACAAGGCAACTTGCTGACGGGCGAAGCGGTCGTGGAAGCGATGGGGATAGCGTTTGAGAAAACAGAGGGAGAACTTGCGGAAAAACTGATGGCGGCACTCATCGCGGGGCAGAAAAAAGGGGGAGATCGGCGTGGACAGCAGGCGGCAGCGTTACTTGTTGTAGGTGAGGGCGATGGAGCGGATGATTTTAATGATCGGTATATCAATCTGCGGGTTGATGACCATAAGCAGCCAATTAAAGAGCTGCGTCGGCTGCTGAAAATACGGTTGAGTATGCGGTAAGACTAGGGAACTGTTAAAGTTATTGTCCAATATGCACCAAATTTTCTGATGATTTTCCAAATGAAAACACCCCTACCCCCTGCAGCCTGTGCACGAATTGACGAAACCGATGATCGCCTGTTTTACGCCGAACCCCGTATCGTCACCCACATTGATGACAACGCAATCGCCGCAATCAAGGAATTTTTCGATCAAACCTTACCGAAAAATGCCGCCATATTAGACCTGATGAGCAGTGCTTTCTCCCACCTTCCCGAAGGATTTCCCGCGCAACGTGTCGTCGGATTAGGCTTAAACGCGGTAGAGCTCCATGTCAATCCTGTTCTTGACGAATACGTCATTCATGACCTCAATGCCAATCCAACCCTCCCTTTTGATGATGGGGAATTTGCAGCGGTAATCATGACTGTTTCGATGCAGTACCTGACAAAGCCGGTTGCGGTTTTTCGTGAGGTTCATCGCACGCTTCAGCCAGATAGTCCGTTCATCGTCATTTTCTCCAATCGTCTGTTCCCAACGAAAGCGGTGTACATCTGGCGTGCAACCTCTGACGCTGAGCACGCCGAATTGGTGCAGCATTACTTCCGTTTGGCGGGCGGCTATACGGAAATCACGTTTTTGGATTGCACTCCGCAGACCGATGGATACACAGATCCGGTGTATATCGTTATGGCGAAAAAGTGTGAAGAATCTTAGACAGCAAACAACAATCTGACAAAGCTACAGCGAAAGGAGAATTTTGAATCATGGCTGATAGCCACAACACCGAAGAAATTCAAGAATTTGAGTATAAAGCAGAGATGAAACAACTTTTGCATCTCATTGTTCACTCGCTTTATACTTATCCCGAAGTCGCCATCCGCGAACTCATCTCCAACGCATCCGATGCGTTGCATAAAATCCGCTTCAGGCAGTTGACGGATAAAAATATCCTGAATCCTGAAGCCCCTTTAAGAATCGACATCGCCGTCGATTCCAATGCACAGACATTTTCGATTACGGACACGGGCGTTGGCATGACCAAGGACGATTTGACCGAAAGAATCGGCACCGTTGCCAGTTCGGGAACGTTAGCGTTTTTGGAGCAAATGAAGGAAGGAGATAAACCTTTCGATGCCAATCTGATCGGTCAGTTCGGTATCGGTTTTTATTCGGTGTTCATGCTCACGAATGAAATTACAATTGAAACGCGCCACGCAGATGCTGCATCCAAGGGATTCCGGTGGCAGTCAACGGGTGAAGGCAAATTCACCATCAAGGAGATTGAACGCCCACAAAGAGGCACCCAAATCACCTTTAAGTTGAAAGACGGATCCAAGGAATTTAGCGAATCGTATCGCATTGAGCAGGTCATCAAGAAATACTCCAATTTTGTTGATTTTCCGGTTTCGGTCAATGGGAGGCAGGTGAACACCGTCAGTGCCTTATGGCATAAAAACAGGAACGAAGTGACAAAGGAGGAGCGAGATGAATTCTATAAATTTATATCTAACGACCTCAATCCGCCGCTCGGGCACCTACACCTATCTCTCGAAGGGCGCGTGAATTTCAAAACGTTGATGTTTATACCGGAAACGCCGCTGCTCAGATTTTTCAGGGAGGAAGACCTGAACTCGTTGCACCTGTATTCAAGCAAGATTTTTATTCAGGACGATTGCAAGGAACTCCTTCCCGAATACCTCCGATTTATATCAGGGGTGGTGGATACCGAAGATCTGCCCTTGAATGTTTCCCGCGAGGTGACACAATCGAGTCCGGTCATGGCACGTATCCGGGAAACCTTAACGGGACGGACGCTCTCTCTGCTGGAAGACTGGGCGAAGAATGACTCGGAGAAGTATGAGAAATTCTTCAGAAATTTCGGTTTGCTCTTCAAGACAGGACTCAGTTCTGATGCCGTCAACAGAGATCGACTGCTTGACCTCTTACGATTTGAATCGACCAAAACCGAAAGGGGCAAGTTTACTTCCCTAAAGGATTATGCCGCCGGGATGCCGGAAGATCAGAAGGAAATTTATTACCTCTCAGGTGATAACAGAGATGCGGTGGAACGGAATCCAAATTTGGAATATTTTAAGAAGGGTGGGGTTGAGGTGTTGTTCTTCATCGATCCCACTGACCTGTTCAATATACCCCACCTGCTCGAATATGACGGGAAACCGCTGAAAAGTATCGAAAAAGCGGATATAGAACTCAAGACAGACGAAGAAAACCGAAATGACACCTTAACTGAAGATGTCAAACTGATTTCTGTTTTCAAGGAGACCCTCGGTGATAGAGTGGAGGATGTAGTCGCCTCCAAAAGGTTGGTTGATTCAGCGGCAACCTTGGTTGTCGGGGCAGATGGTATGGACACCCACATGGAGCGGATGATGAAAATGATGAATCAGGATTTTACTGGATCCAAACGCATCTTGGAAATCAACTTTTCCCATCCGTTGATAAGAAATCTCACACAACTCAACCAGAGTCAAGGCGATGAACCCCTTATCAAGAACTGCATTTTACAACTTTACGAAGGCACGTTGCTGGTTGACGGGAATGTGGTAGACCCACCCGCGTTTGTCGCTCGGATGACGGAGATTATGGAACGAGCAACAAGTTGATGCGGATTCTAATTTGGCAAGCCGTGCCCCAAACTCATTGGGGCACGGCTTATTTGTGGGAGGTTTTGAAGGAGAAAAAATTAATGAACGCAAAAATTACCGTAATACCCGGAGATGGAATCGGTCAAGAGGTCACAACCGAAGCGATTCGAGTATTAGATACTATCCAAGATAGATATGGGCATCGCTTTGACTACGAATATGGGCTTCTCGGGGGCTGTGCAATTGATGAAAAAGGCACAGCCCTGCCCCAAGAAACGTTAGACCTCTGCAAAAGATCTGACGCAATCTTATTCGGCGCTGCGGGAGGCCCCGAGTGGGAGGAGGTACCGAGCGCAGAACGTCCTGAACGCGCTGTCGGAACAGTTCGCAAAGAACTTGACCTTTTTGTGAACCTGCGCCCGATTCGTGGGAGAAAGGCGTTGGCACCCGTCATGCCGGTGAAGGACGAAATCATCGGTGAGGGGTTGGACTTTATCGTGATTCGTGAGTTGGCTGGCGGTTTATATTACGGTGAGCCGCGCGGCATCGAGAAGCACGCAGATGGAGAACGCGGATGCAATACGCTTGCTTACACGACGCGGGAGATTGACCGTGTGGTGCGCGCTGGCTTTGAGCTCGCACGAAGGCGCTCTAAAAAACTCACCTCTGTGGCGAAGGAAAACATGCTGGAAAGCTCAAAGCTGTGGCGGGAAGTTGCGACAAAGGTCAGTCAGGATTATCCCGATGTCGAATTGAATCATATCCTAGTTGATGCGTGTGCCTATCATCTCATCCGAAACCCGAGCCAATTTGATGTCATGGTGACGGGGAATATCTTCGGAGACATTCTCACCGACGAAGCAGGCGTGTTGGTTGGCTCACTCGGCATGTGTCCATCGGCGAGCTACGGCTACACCAAGCAAGGCTTCTACGAGCCAATTCACGGCACTGCACCAGACATCACCGGGCAAGGGGTCGCCAACCCAATTGGGGAGATTTTGTCCGCAGCCCTTTTGCTTCGACACTCCTTCAATCTGGATACGGAAGCTACGGATATTGAAAACGCTGTTGACCGTGCAATTGACAAAGGATTCCGCACAATCGATATCCAACAGCCGGGACTGAAAACGGTCGGCACCGTCGAAATGACAGATGCCATTATTGCCGAAATTCGATCCGACTCGTGACGCGTATTTCTGGCTTTCATATCCGGTGCTAACGGTTTTGAACATATCATCGGGTATCCCTTGACCTCATCGGAGTTTGTTGGAGCGTGCAAATTGCTTTGAGTCTCAATGAAATCGGAACACCGAAAATCTAACTCACGCATGCGCCATCAACCGCCCAACATGAGCGACAACCGACTCAGACAACCCTTTCAGATCATATCCCCCCTCCAACGCCGAGATCAACCGTCCCTCACAAGTTTCCGCTGCAATTTCGCAAAGGATGTCGGTCAGACTGGCAAAACCCTCCGCGGTCATATTGATTGCCGCCAGCGGGTCTAAACGGTGTGCGTCAAACCCAGCCGAGATTATCAGAAAATCGGGAGAAAAATCGAGTAGCATCGGTTTAAGTGTTTTTTGGAAGGCTTCAATGTAGTCGCTGGGTTCACTGCCCGGACGCATCGGTATGTTCAAAGTTGTGCCAACAGCGTCACCCGCACCGGTCTCATTTGCCATACCGGTGCCAGGATAGAGAGGCACCTGATGGATTGAAAAAAAGAAAACGGAGGGGTCCTCATAAAAGCTATCCTGCGTCCCGTTGCCATGATGGACATCCCAATCGACAACTGCGACGCGACCCACCCCATGTTCACGCTGTATGTATCGTGCGGCGATCGCAACGTTATTGAATAGGCAGAAACCCATTGAGCGATTTGGGGTTGCGTGATGTCCGGGCGGACGGACAAGGGCAAAGGCGTTGCTTACACCACCCGCCATGACAGCATCTGCCGTTCTCAACACTCCGCCGGCCGAAAGGCGCGCAATGTGATAGGACGCGGGCGAAGTCGGTGTATCGTAATCAAGAGGAAGCCCATTTTCACAGTGTTGTTTGACCCGATCAACATGCGCTTGAGCGTGCGTATAACAGAGCTGCTCAAACGTCGTAGGGGTGGCTTCGATCGGGTGCAGATCCCCCCAAAAATCAGAGGCTTGCAACGCCTTGAGGCTCGCCTGTAGACGTTCTGGCCGCTCGGGATTCTGTTCTCCAGTATCGTGCTTGAGATAATCGGTGTGGTATACAAAACCTGTTTTTTTTTGAGAAGTCATAGCCCTTTCCAAGTTGAGCGCGTAGATGTTTACTGCATACCGTAGATTGTAGTTTATTTCAAAACATTCCGCAAGTGTTTTCTGAACTTGACACCCCCTGCCACTGCTGCTATGATATTCCAATGATTTATTAAAAATGTCATCAAAGTTAGAGGAGAAATGAAAACTCAGAAAACCCTTCTAGGTGCGATTTGGCTTTTCATTAGCCTGATCAACCCAAATATCGGTTCTGCTCAAGTCCACACATCAGGAAATGTCGAAGTTCACATAGTCGGTTCCGGTTCACTCGGCGCGGTCCGGGAAGATGCGCTCGCTGCCAACTTTAGATTTCCCAAATCCGGAGATACCTACTATCTCCACGAGTTGTCGGAGATTTGGATCGGTGATGCGAATGGAAATGTGGCGAGTGCGTGGGATTTAGATCCCGCTGAACCCGGTCCCCTCAAAATTGGGGAGTGGGAGCCCACATCAACGAATATCGAAAAAATAGATCCTGATGAGCGACAGACAATTATCGCACAATACGATTCCTCCGGGACCGATGGCTTCCCGCTCAATATTTCAGTTGACCAGCAGAGCTTTTCTTGGAACACCAATAATCAGCCCAATGCAGACGATTTCGTTGTGATAAGGCTGGTTGTCACTAACAATAGCGATGGAGAGCTTAAAGGGATTTACGTCGCAACGATGGCAAATTGGGATGTTGATGGAACAGATTTAGCAGCTGGGGAATTAAGCCGGGATTGGGTGGATTGGGATGAAGCACATCAAACGTTATTTACCTACGATGGGGATGATAGCGATGGACTCAATCGAGTTCATACTGGACTCACCTTGCTCGATGGAAAGTTAAGCACCCGCCAGATTTTCCTGTTTTTCGATCCCGAAGGGCGACCAACTGCTAACCTGTTTTTAGATGAAAGCCGATCCGCTTTCATGACCGATCCGACAGCTTTTGCTACGAGTCGGGCCGATTTAGAGGCACTTAACCTCCCGCCTTGGGATTATGCATCCATTATCTCAGCAGGCCCTTATGACATACCAGCCAAGCAGTTTATCGTTGTTACTTTTGCCCTCGTCGCAGGTGAAAACTTGGCAGACCTACAGCAGAATATCAATGTGGCGAGAACCGTTACCTTTACGCCGCAACGGTTGACCGCTGAAGTTGTAAGGGGAACTGTCCGATTAAAATGGGAGCCAGCAATCAATCTAGGCGTGGGGGGGTATGCTGTCTTGAGGCAAAAGACGGATCAGAGTGAATTCCGGCAAATTGGGCAAATTATCAAAGGAACTACCTTTGAAGACACAGAGATTCGGGCCGGCGTGGAGTACACCTACAAGATCCGTCCTGTCCATTCTAGCGGGCAGCTGCTTGAATTTGATTCCTCAGAAGTTCGTATTGCTCCAAGTCATGTCCCGGATGCGCCGCTAGGCTTAACAGCGACACGCAATGGGGACCAGATTATCCTGGATTGGACAAAATCTACGCGCCATATCGGTCGATATCTTATCTATCGCAACCACACCGGACGCGCCCCATGGACGCAGATTGCATCGGTTCCATCGGAAACTCCCACTTTTGTTGATCGGAATGTGCATCCGGGTTTGCAGTATTTCTACGCGATCACTGCGACAAATCCATCCAGCGGAGAGGGTAAACTCTCCCAGATCGTGGAGGTCACCATCCCTGAAGAGTCCATTGCATCTCCCGAATCGAACCTAGATAAAGTGATCTTTGTCCCAAATCCATACCGTCTGAATGGGGGAGCGAATCCAATGGCGTTTCGCAATCTACCCCACCGCGCGACGATCCGGATCTACAACAGCACCGGAGATCTCATTAAACAGATTGATCACCGCAACAATACCTCAATTCAACGTTGGGATGGACGGAATGAGGAAGGGAAACGGATCGCTGCCGGTATCTACGTGTATCACATTGAAACCTTGAGATACGGTCAGAAGGGAAAGAATTCGGTGAGTGGAAAGTTCGCGGTGATCCGGTAACAGAGAATACGCCAAACAAAAAAAGGCGACACCACATGATATGTGCGTCGCCTTTGGCGATGAATGCCGGGAAGGGGATTTGAACCCCTACGGGCAAAAGGGCCCACTAGATCCTGAATCTAGCTTGTCTACCAATTCCAACATCCCGGCGCAATCTTTTTGCCGCCGGTTGAACAACCATTACAGTCTACATCAAACACAGTTGACTTGTCAAGGAATTTCCACTTCCCAACAACCTAGCCCCGATTACGCCCGCTTGTTTTGCAGCATACGCCAGCAGGCAAAAAGGGAGCAGACAACGTTCACCTTCGCGCTTTGATCGCCCCCCATTTAACGGCTAACTTGCCAGAGGATTCAACCGCAGCGACTGGAACATAGTTGTCGAGAGACTTCCCCCGGTCCCCTAGCTCTTTGACCTCCTTGACCTCAGCAGCGGTCAACGCGTGGCTGAGGACCACCACTTCATCCACGATTCCTTGAACATACCCCAACTGATCCCGGCGTACTTGGCCAGCTCCCGGATCCCGCAAATCGAAGCCGATGGTCAACGGGAATTCAGTGGGTCGAAATGCCCCTCTCTGTTGCTCAACGACTTTTGCTTTTGCGTTGGTATAGACGCTGACCTCTTTGCCATCGGCGACCGCGGCAACATGATACCAAGTATTCACTTCGAGAAAATCTGGATCTACCGCAGCCGTTCGGCCATCTTCCGTATTGGCATCAAATGCGAACCCACCCAGCTTAAACCCCTCGCGAAACGTTCGCAGGGAATAGGAAGCCCAAAATCGCTTGTTCGTCTCCTTAAAAGGTGCGTTTTTCCAAACCAAGGACTGATCTCTGCCAAAATGGTTTGCCGTAAATCTGACCCAACACATCAACGTTACCTGATCTTTTGCATTGAGACTGTCGTCATGAGGCACCTCAAAGTAGGAATCTGCCCCCTCATCAAATATAACGCCGCCGGCGACCCGTCCCTTTGGTGTCCATGCAGCACCCCCTTTGAATTCACCGTGGTTGTTATTCGGAGAAGAATCCCTTTGTGCATTTGCTTTGACATCAAATGTCCAGTAACCGAGGAGCTTGGCATCAACATCCATCAGAAAAGAACCGAGAAGCCAGATGAGCACTCCCCCAAAAATGATAAATCGTCGAGACATTGGTCATACCTCCTGTTAGTCGAATTAACCGCCCTATCGTGTTAAAATCCTAACAAAGATAAATTACCTTACCCCTTTGATCTCGCCCCATTTAATCGCTAATTTGCCTTGAGGTTCGACTCCGAAGACAGGCTGAAAGCTCTCAAGCGACTTCCCTTTTTCGCCCAACTCCATCGCTTCTTTGACTTGACCCGCGGTCAGCGCATGGTCTAAAATCACTACCTCATCCATGATGCCCCGAACAAATCCCAGAAAGTGGCGAGCAACAGGTTCGTTCGGATCGCGTAGATCGAACCCAATTGTCAACGGGTCGTCAGAAGGTTGGAACTCCCCCCTCTGGTCTCCAGCTGCTTTCTCTTGTCCATTGGTGTAAACCTTTACTTTTGTGCCATCAGCAATCCCTGCAACGTGATACCATTCATCCACGACGAGTGGAAAATCCGGATCGATTGCCGCCGCTCGTGCTTCCGTCATATTCGCGTCAAACGAGAAGGACCCTCGATTAATTCCAGGTCGATACAGCCGCAAGGCGTACGAAGTCCAGAATCGCTTGTTTTCCGCGTAAGGGGCATTTTTCCAAATCAAGGAACCATCCTCACCAAAACCTGTAAACGCACCGGGATCCGTAAATTTGACCCAACACATCATGGTGATTTGCCCCGTCTTCACATTCAAGCTTTCATGATGAGGGACCTCAAGCCAAGTCTCTTGACCATTCGGTAATTGCATCCCTCCCCGCACCTTGCCCGCCTCCGTCCATTTGACTTCACCGACGAGTGTTTTCGTTTCCCCATGATTGCGGTTTGGAGAGGAATCCTCCCCCAATTTATTTTTATCATCAAAAGCCCAATAACCGAGGAGTTTAGCATCAGTGTTAGTCAAGGAGCAGCAGAAAAGATAGATTAACAGCACGCCAAAAACTAACATAATCCGAAACATTGATTACCCTCCTATCTGTAGGCGCGACCGAATTCGTGAGAATGCCGGGAGTTTGCCGAACCTCGCGGCGGATCAGGGAACAACCGACCCGGACAACACTGGACGGGCGGAGTGACCCTGCCCCTACCGAGCTTTAATCGCGCCCCATTGCGTGGCTAATTTGTCCGCGGGCTCAACGGCAAAGATGGGATTGAACCCCTCAATTGATTTCCCTTTTTCGCCCAATTCCATTGCCGTTTTGATTTCAGCAGTGGTCAGTGCTCGGTCCGCAACCACAACTTCATCCATAATACCGTTCACAAACGCATGATGTACCAATATGGGACGCAAATCATGGCCAATCGTTAGGGGGAGATCTGAAGCCTGAAACTCTCCCCTTTGAGGGCCATTCCCCGTTTCTTTACCGTTGGTATAGACTCGGATTTCCGTGCCATCAGCGACCGCTGCAATGTGATACCATGTTTTTTCAACATCGCCTTGCTCCGGAAATTTTGGATCAACGGCCGCGCTGCGTCCCTTTGTCATATTGGCATCAAACCCGAAACTACCGAAGTTCGATTTGGGCCGCCACACCCGCAAGGCATAAGATGCCCAAAATTGCTTGTTTGTTTCAAATGGTCCATACTTCCAGATCAAGGACTGCTCCCGACCGCCGCCCTCGGCAAAATCGCCGGGGTTGGCAAATTTGACCCAACACATCAGAGTCACCTGATCCCTCAGGTTAAGACTGTCATCATGAGGGATTTCAAGCCAAGAGTTGCCATCAAATTTTATCCCTCCGCCTACTTTGCCCTTGGCATTCCATTCCGCTGAACCTTCGCCCTTGAGTTCGCCATGATTGCGGTTTGGAGAGGAATCCTTGCCAACGTCGTTTTTGCTATTGAAAGCCCAATAACCACGGACCTTCGCATCAGCATTCATCGTCAAACAACATAAAAATAAAAAGCAGATTAACAAACCCCAAGCACCTAAAACAGTACGAAACATTGGAAATTCTCCTTTCTTTTAGAGACAGATTGGGTAGTGAACGCATGTTTGGTTTCAGACACACACAACACGGTAGGAGTGGAGTCACCCCGCCCCTACCGTGCTTTAATCACACCCCATTGAGTGGCTAATTTACCCTCGGACTCAACGGCGAAGATGGGATTGTACCCTTCAAGCGACTTCCCTTTTTCGCCTAAATCCTTCGCCCCCTTGATTTGAGCCTCCGTCAGTGCCTTATCAACGATTACAACCTCATCAATGATTCCCAGAAAAAACTCGCGCCCGGCTAGCAGATCGGGGCGTAAATCGTAGCCAATCGTTAAGGGGAGGTCTGTAGATTGAAACTCCCCTCTTTGTGCAACAGCTTTCTTTTCTTCTCCATCGGTATAGATCCGGATTTCTGTCCCATCAGCGACACCCGCAATGTGATACCACGTTTTGCCCGCATCCCCTGGGTCAGGAAAGTCCGGATCTGCTACTGCACTCCGACCACCTACCAAGTTAGCATCAAACCCGAAGCTACCAAAATTGGTATGCCTGCGCCATACCCGCAAGGCATAAGAAGTCCAGAATCGCTTGTTTACGGCAAATGGGCCATTCTTCCAAACGAGGGACTGATCCCGGCCTGTGCCGCCAAATGGATCGCCATCGCCGCTAAATTGAGCCCAACACATCAGCGTAATCTGGTCCTTCACGTTGAGGCTATCATCGTGAGGCACTTCAAGCCAACCGTTACTTAGCTTCAATCCGCCACCCACCTTACCTTTTGCAATCCATTCGGCAGTTCCTTCGCCTTTCACCTCTCCATCGTTGCGGAATGGACCCGAATCCTCGCCAAGTTCGTTTTTGCTATTGAAAGCCCAATAGCCGAGAACCTTGGCATCAACAACCATCAGGGGGAAGCAAAGACAGTAAATGATGGCACCGCTCAAAACGATCAATCGTCGAGACATTGATAACACTCCTTTCATCGAAACAATCTATCTGCCCGTCTTTGCTCTAGGGAGATAGGTAGCATCAGATCGTGTTATTTATTGGTCCGTTTCACCTGTTTCTTGCTTTAAGTTCCCCCCATTTGACAGCCAGTTTGCCTTGGGGGGCAACGTCAAAGAGCAGTTGAAAATTGTCGAGCGACTTCCCTTTTTCACCTAACTCCATCGCTTCTTTGACTTGGGCTTGGGTTATTGCCCTATCGAGAATAATCACTTCATCAAGAAGACCAAAATGATAGGCCTTGGAACCATCGCGGTCAGGCGGAATGCGTAAATCAAAGCCAATCGTTAACACTTGCTCCGAAGGCTTAAACTCACCCCTCTGGTCGGCGGCGGCTTTTTCTACCCCGTTGGTATACAGTCTAATCTTTGTGCCATCGGCGGAAGCCGCAACGTGATACCACTCGTTTACTTCGGGGTGGTCTTTATCCCCGGGGGCTGTAAACACACGCCCCTCAGTCATTTGGGCTTCAAATATAAAACTTCCCAACTTCTTTCTTGGACGAAGTTTTGCTAACGAATAGGAGGTCCAAAATCGCCGGTCTTTCTTATCTCCCTCTAATATAAAGGGTCCGTTCTTGTAAATCAACGACACCTCGCTGGATTCCCCTAAGGCACCGGCATCAAAATTTGCCCAACACATCAAGGTAATCTGATCCTTGGCGTTGAGACTGTCATCATGCGGGACTTCAAGCCATGAGGTGCCATCCAATTTCAAGGCACCGCCGACTTTCCCCTTCAGGTCATGGGCGGCAGCCTTTTTCGGCTCGCCATGATTGTCAAACCCCGAAGAGTCTTTCCCTAATTCATTTTTGTCATCAAATCTCCAGTAACCGAGCACTTTGGCATCAACGTGGTTAGAAAACACACTGAGAAAATAGATGCACAGAATCACAAGAATTGATACGATGCGAGACATGGATAGCCCTCCTTTTGTGACAAAACCCACTATCCATCTCAATACAGGTTAGATAGTGGGTCCATATTCGCCCTTACACAGCACGCAAACCGCTTACTGTCTTCTCGATTTAAGCGCGCCCCACTGCGTAGCTAATTTGCCCTCGGCCTCGACCGAAAAAATCTCCTGCATGTCGGTGAGGGACTTTCCTTTTTCGCCGAGATTAAATGCCTCTTGAACCTGATCCGGGGTCAGTGCCACATCGAGAATCATCACCTCATCTATGGTGCCCCGCAGATGCCGTCTCGCACCGCCGACACGATCCACCGGCACGCGGTGATCGTAGCCAACTGTCAAAACCTGCTCGGAATTCCGAAACGGACCTCGTTGCGCCCCTTTTGCCCTCTCTTTACCGTCTCGGTAGATTTTAATTTCGGTGCCGTCTGCCACCGCCGCAACGTGGTGCCAAGCATTTACTTCGGGAATCAGTGGATCCCCGGGGAGCACCGCCGATCGGCCCCCTTCTGTGTTCGCATCAAACCCAAAAGTGCCGCATGCACATCTATCACGCCACTTGACTAATCCATAAGATGACCAAAACGTCCGGTCTTTCTTATCGCCTTCCAGTATAAAAGGTCCGTTTTTGTAGATTAAACTCTGTTCTTCCCCAGGACCACTAAAACTGATCCAACACATTAAGGTCAATTGGTCATTGACATTCAGGCTATTGTCATGGGGCACCTCAAAATAGTGCGGTGCTTGGTCGCCTCCACCTGTTAGGTTCAAGGCACCGCCGACCTTTCCCTGTCGTGTCCAAGCCCCTGCCTTCAACTCTCCATCGTTGCCGAAATTTGACAAATCCTCCCCGACCTTCTTTTGGTCGTCAAAAGTCCAATAGCCGAGGACTTTGGCATCCGCATCTATTGGGCATAGATAAAATAATGAGATGCCAAATAGGAGTAATAAGATGATGCGAGACATAATAATTCCTCCCTAATATTCTTAGCTATCCTCCTTTAACCCTTATAAAAATTATGAGAATTGGGGAAAGGGGGCAAGGCCAGCTTGCCCCAAGTATCAGGTTGACATCTATTGTTTATCGACCAGTCTTAATCCGCGCCCAAGTCATGGGCAGCTTTGACTTCGGGTTCACCGCCCGAAGGTTCGCATCTTCAAACCAATCGATCATATTCCGCCAAAGGAGCCATGAATTTCCTTCGCCAAGCTCCTTTTGCCCAAACCCCATGTTCATATTGGTAATTTCGGCACTGCCGCTAAGCACGTAGGCCCCTCTCTGAACTCTTCCATAGACAATAATGGCAATATTGGGATCGCCGATATCTTCGGCTGCCACATTAGCGTGCCCGGGCAGCTTACTTCTATCATAACCGGGGAAATCCCCATCACCCACGAAGGTCGGATCTGGGGACTTGGACGTATCGATAATGCCACCCACCATGTCTTTGGTCAATGGAGTATCCGGGACATACGCGAGACAGCACTTATCCGCCACAGGAAACCCAGCCAGTGCCTTGTCCATATCGTCCCAAAGAGCTACCAATGGCCTATCCTCGGGATCCCGGCCGCCGGTGCTGATGACACCATGGCCCTCGTCCATGAACTCCTTGAGTTTTTTGCCATTGTCCTGAATCCACGCCTGTAACTCAGGGCTATCCCGCCAAATATGGTAGCTGAATACGATAACATCCCACTTGCCACTCCAAATTTCCTTGTCAAATTTTGGGACATCGTTACCAACGACCTCGAAATAGTCCTGACCTTCTGTGAAGCCAAACTGCTTGAAGATTGCCTCGTACCACAAACCTTGAAATTGGGTTTCAATTTTTCCGCCATCAAACGTAGCGGGATCTCGGGCGGGTGGTCCCCAAACGCCCCAGGCATCGGGCGAGTTGTTAAACACTAAGAATGTGACATCACGGGCCTCAACGCTTGAGGGTAAGCTCCAAATGGCTCCAATAGCAAGGAGCGTTATAAGGATTAAAGATACTTTTATCCGTAACATTGTCTTATCCTCCATGTAAGTGTCTATCCAAAAAATCCGAGGGAGTTGCCTAGATGTTACGTTGGGTATCCCATTTGACTTTTGGGATAGGTTTGGTAATCATTCTCAGTTTCCTGAGTGGGTGTAGTATTGCTCATTACAATACCTCACCTCTTATATAATTTAATTTATCAAAAATGCAAGTGCTTGTCGATCGAAAAAAATACAAATTTGTTAAAAATATTAAGGAAATGTAAAATTACGTCCTAGATTCACAACGCAATCAAATGGGAGATCGGTAGAACTGAAACCTTCGCAAATCGACTCACGGAATCCAAATGGCAATCTATTCAGGTGACATCAACAACCCAACCAATCCCTTTGTCAATCGGAGTGCGTAAGTCTTACAAAACATTTACATCCGATTGCCCTATAAATCAGAAGACAATCCTTGACACGAAACGAGAGATCGGCTAAAATTGCACGCGGAAAGCGAATCAACAATTGGAGGACAGCGGTGAAAGGAATCACGCGGCGCGATTTTCTCAAAACATCCGCGTTGGCAGGTGCCGGCTTAATGACAGGCTGCCTGCGGAAAAAGCCCGAAGGGGTCATTTTCAAAGGCTGGCCCTATGAGCCGGACCTCGTGCGCGAAAATATCGAATATTTCGAGCGGCAATCTAATGTCGAAGTTGCCTACGAGGCACTATCCGGCAACTACCACGATAAAATGGTCGCGTTATTCGTCGGCAAAACACCGATGGATTGCTGCTATGTTCGCGATGATGATTTAGCGGAATGGGTCGAGGCGGGATGGCTGCGTCCTTGTGACGACCTACCCGGTGCCGACCAGTATCTAGAAGATATCTTCGATTATAATTCCGATGCCATGATCTACGCGGGTAGACGCTACGGTCTACCCTATTATACCGACTTTACAGTCTGGCTCTATAACGAGCAGATGCTTGAGGCTGCAGGCTTTGATGCACCAGCGCAGACACTGGAAGAGTTGACCGAACAAGCGATCAAAATCAAAGAGGCGCAGGTCAAGTCCCCCGACGGAGATGTTGTCGAATATCCCATTGTGCTTGGCTTTCGTCAGAACGTCACCGGCTTTGGCGACTGGTGGTCGTTGAATTACGCGAGCGAGGTCGATCTGTTTGACGACGATTTCAACCCAATTTTTCCTGACGATGAGGGGCGACAGGCGGAGAAAATCCTTCAGTGGATTGTCGATGGCATCCACAAGCACCGTATTATCGACATCAATTCATTGACGATGCCGGATATTCGGGAGAACATTGCAGCGGGTAGACAGACGTTTTGCCTGATGAGTAAATATGACGTAGAATGGATAAACAACCGCGAAAACTCCGCTGTCTCTGAAACATATCTGAGCCAACGCGGCATCCCCGAAACGGAAACCCTTCATGCAAAGGTAATCAAGATGGCGCGTCTCCCTTCGCTTGAGCCCGGACAGCACGGGACGCTCGGATGGACACGGATGTATAGCTTGACAGCTCACTGTCAAGAAGATTATCTGTTGGAAGCATGGAAGCTGATGCAATTCCTCGGAGGCAAGGATGCGACTGGTGACTATTACACAGCGCGGCGTTGGTTCCAGCTCCGGGGCTTAGGATTCGCGTTCATATCCCTGATGGATGACCCCGAAATCGTTGCGCTGACGGAGAAGTGGGGAGACATCCAGCTGGTTAAGGAATTATCACAGGTTGCCCGAATCCGGGAAAATATCAAAGCCCCATGGTTTCCCGACTTCAACGTTTACTATCAGCCGGAGATCCAGAAAATCTTGCTGCGTCAACAATCTCCCCGCGATGGGCTAGGGCGGATGGCAAAACGGTGTCAGGAATTCAAGCGGGAGTGGACCTAGCACACTAGGGCGTGTTGATATTTTGCTGGCACCAATACGGAACAGATTAATTCGAGCAGCCGTCAATTTGCGTCTGACAAACTATGATCGGGAAGGGAAGAAGTGGCAGGTATAACGCGGCGTCATTTTCTCAAAACATCGGCGTTGGCAGGTGTTGGCTTGATGGCAGGCTGCTCGCAGAACGCGCCCCAAGGTGTCATTTTCAAAGGCTGGCCCTACGAGCCCGACCTTGTGCGTAAGAACATTGAATATTTCGAGCAGCAGTCAAACATCGATGTCGCCTACGAGGCCGTGTCGGGTAACTACCACGATAAAATGGTCGCGTTATTCGTCGGCAAAACACCGATGGATTGCTGCTACGTGCGCGATGATGACTTTGTTGAATGGATTGAGGCGGGCTGGATCCGTCCATACGAAGGTATGCCCGGAGCGGATGAATACGGCGACGACATCTTCGACTATAACCTAGAGGCGATGAGTTACAAAGGGGAACGCTACGGGTTGCCCTATTACGCGGATTTTATGATATGGGCATACAATGAGTCGATGGTGCAGGCAGCGGGGTATGAGAAAGCAGCACGAACGCTGGACGAATTGACGGAACAAGCGAGAAAAATAAAGGAGGCGAGGGTCCGCAGCCCTGACGGCGATTTAGTCGAGTATCCAATCATGCTGGGTTTTCGGCAGACCGTTACCGGTTTCACGGATTGGTGGACCTTGAACTACGCCTCTGAGATTGATTTGTTTGATGACGACCTCAATCCAATTTTTCCTGATGATGATGGACGAGGGGCGGAGAAAATCCTTCAGTGGATTGTCGACGGTATCTACAAGCACCGTATTATCGACATTAACTCCCTGACTTCGCCACTAATCCTGGAAAATTTGGCAGCAGGGCGACAAGCGTTTGCGATGATTACCCGACACAATTTGGAATGGGTCAATAACCGCGAGAATAGTGCTGTAGCCGAAGCGTATCTTCGGGCGCAGGGGCTCCGAGAATCTGAGACCCACTATGCGAAACCCCTTAAAATGACATACATTCCATCCCTTGAACCGGGGCAAAATGGCACGCTCGGTTGGACGCGGATGTACTGCTTAACAACCCACTGCCGTGAGGAGTACCTATTAGACGCTTGGCAGTTAATGCAGTTTCTGGGGGGCAAAGATGCGCTAGGCGACTATTACACAGCGCGGCATTGGTATCGCGTGCGTGGCTTGGGCTTCGCATTCAAGTCCTTGCTCGACGACCCTGAAATTATTGACCTGACCGAGCTATGGGGCGACATCGAGATGGTAAGGGCACTGTCGGCAGTGGCACGCATTCGTGAAAATATCAGAGCCCCATGGTATCCCGATTTCAACTTCTATTCGCAGCCCGAAATCCAAAAAATCCTTATCCGTCAACTGTCTCCACGCGATGGGCTAGCGCGGATTGCGAAACGGTGCCGAGAATTGAAACAGGAGTGGACATAAAATTGACGAGGAAATTTAACTGTGAGTGAAAATACTTCGGCAGATGAAACCGTTGCAGAATCCCAAACCGTTTCGGGCTTGACGACGAAAGAACGTGGCGACCGCATTTTCGCCTATCTACTCAACGTGCCGAGCGTCATTCTCATCCTTGCGCTGATTGCATATCCGGTTGTTGTGTCATTGTGGACCAGTCTACACCGTTACAATCTGCGGCGTCCAGAAGAGTACGCCTTCGTCGGTCTGGGCAACTATATTGAAGTATTAACCAGTTACGATTTTTGGCATTCGCTGCGTGTTACCCTCTATTTTGGAAGTATGTCCGTAGCGTTGGTTATCGTTGTCGCTATAGGTATTGCCATACTGTTCAACGAGCAATTCAAAGGGCGAGGGCTGGCGCGCGCGCTGTTATTGATTCCGTGGGCGGTGCCGGGTATCGTCAACGGCTTGATGTGGGCGGGGCTATTCGGTGAGCACGGCGCATTTAACCAGATGATAGGCGATTTCGTCGGGTTGTTCAATAGCTTGACAGGTGCCGAGATTGAATATCTAGGCATGGCTTCCCCGTTTGTCGCGCTCAACGCCGCCATCGCCGCACATGTCTGGCGGAGTGTGCCATTTGCATGTATTATCTTTTTAGCCGCGTTACAGGCAATTCCCGGCGAGCAATACCGCGCGGCGCAAGTGGATGGCGCGAACGCATGGCAGCGCTTCCAACACATCACGCTACCGTGGCTGCTGCACCCGATTATGATCGTCGCTATCATTGAAACGATGAACGCTTTCCGCGGCGGCTTCGATATCATCTACGCGCTGACCGCCGGCGGCCCTGGCGATGCAACCTATGTCATCGCATGGCAGACTTACAAGGAAGCCTTCGGACGACTCAACTTCGGTGGCTCAAATGCCTACTCCTACCTGATTACGCTCATCACGATGGGACTAGCAATTATTTATATTCGGGTGCTGTATCGTCGAGGCACCGTCCAAGGATAAGAAAGGAATCTTGTGAATAGAGAAGTTGTCAAACGAACTATTTTATATGTGCTTGTGGTGATTGCAGCGTTGTATATCGTAATACCGTATTTGTGGGTTGTGTGCGTCAGCTTCATGCAAGAGCGCGAAGCGACGCAACTGCATTGGATTCCACGTGAGCCGACGATGGAAAATTACTTGATGTACTTCCGTGTATACGGGGACAGTGCGGAAATCGGGGCGGCGACCGCACGGCAGTTTCCGCGCGCCATTGTCAATAGCTTCATCATCGGGGGCACGGTGATGTTCATCAATCTGTTTTTCGGATCGCTCGCAGCGTATGCGCTGGCGCGGATGAATTTTGGTGGCAACCTTGCACTGCTGTTGTTCTATCTCGGTTCACGCAGTGTGCCGGGTGTGGCGATTATGATACCGATGTATCTCGTCATGCGTAGTTACGGCTTGTTGGATACCCACATTGCAGTCATTCTCGCCCATGTCACCTTTACGCTACCGTTCACCATCTGGATTCTCAAGGGCTATTTCCAGACTGTGCCGCTTGATTTGGAGCGGGCGGCGCGGGTTGATGGATGTTCCCGTCTCGGTGCACTGTTTCGTATATTCCTGCCAGTAACGACACCCGGCATGATTGCGGTGGGCATTTTCTCCTTCATTTCGTCGTGGGGGGAATTTTTCTTTGCCCTCTTATTCACCTCTACAATATTCTCAAAGCCTGTGACTGTGGTGGCATCAGACTTTGCACAGGAGTTGCAAATCGACTTCACAATCATCGCCGCCGGTGGAGTTTTGGTGGTGCTACTTCCCATTATCCTCGCGTTCATCTTCCAACGATTCATCATTCACGGCATCGGCGGCGCGGTGACGGGCTAGTCTTGCAAACTGAGTTCAAGAGAGGAAAGATTCTTTGGCAAAAGTTGTTATTGAGCATCTCACGAAAAACTTTGGAGACGTTGTTGCGGTAGACAACCTCTCCCTAGAAATTGTCGATCGCGAATTTTTGACACTGTTAGGCCCGTCGGGCTGCGGCAAGACCACGACATTGAACATCATCGCAGGATTGGAAGATCCGACAAGCGGACGGGTGTTTTTCGACAACAACGACGTAACGAATGTTCCACCGGAACGCCGCGATATCGCAATGGTTTTCCAAACCTACGCGTTATACCCACACATGCGGGTTTACGATAACATCGCCTTTGGCTTGCGGATGCGCCGCACACCGACTGACGAGATTGAACGGCTCGTGCAGGAGGCGGCGAAGGCAATGGAAATTGACCATCTGCTCAAAAGGAAGCCGCGTGAACTCAGTGGAGGACAGCGGCAGCGAGTGGCATTAGCGCGCGCCATTGTCCGAAATGCCCATGTGTTCCTACTTGACGAACCTCTCTCGAATCTTGATGCCAAATTGCGTGTGACGATGCGCACCGAACTCAAGCGGCTGCACGCTGAATTGGAAAAAACGTTTGTCTATGTCACGCACGATCAAGCGGAATCGCTCATTATGTCGGATCGGATTGTGGTACTCAATGAGGGCAAACTCCAACAACTAGGGATGCCCGAAGAAATCTACAATCAGCCTGCCAATGCCTTCATCGCCGGCTTTGTTGGAAGTCCACCGATGAATTTCTTCGACGGTCAGTTACAAAACGGCGGGGACGATCATTGGCTGGTAAAGGGAGAAGGATATGCCTGTGAATTTAGGCCGGCACCGACACAATGCCTAGTTGCGAACGCCTCGGCGGAGGTACAGCTCGGGGTCCGTCCAGAAGATATTGAGGTATTGCCGAGCGAATCACCCACCGCCCACGCCACCGTTGTGGTCCGAGAACCGTTGGGGAGCGACCTGTTTCTCACATTGGAATTGGAGGGGGTGACTTTTAAGGCGAGAACGCAGCCAGACGCACGTATTGACCGCGGCGACCGGGTACCAATTCGCTTTAAGCCAACCAAGGTCCATCTGTTCAACCGAACCACAGGGATAACGCTGCTCGAGCCCAAGCAATAAAACAACCGGGAGCGGTCTACGGGATTTCAAGTGGGATGGTCGCCAAAAACGCCGCTTCCATTCGTCGGTTATGCGTCTGTGCCGCGACGACAGAGCCGTAGATATTGCCCAGATAGAGGATACCCCCAATCGTCCCGAGCACCCAACCCTTGCGAGATGAAACGCTATTTTCAGAAAATCCGTCGTAAGCCCCCCACCCCAATATGCCCAGAAGGAACACAGTGAGCAGTGCATCGTTGGAGCGTCCAACATAGACCCTGCCGCTGCCGGGGAGGACAGTGGACAGGAATCCTGCCAACAGTGGACTTTTAGACGGAAGGTTTCTCCCAGCTTCGGCGTACTTTTTGTACATTGACACACGCCGACCAGCAGCCTCTGGCCTCCCCCTCAAATCAAACTGGTCGAAGTGTTGAACCGCATTTTCCCACCGCTTCTGCATCAGCTGATTCACGCCAATCAGCAGCTGTGACTTCCAGCGATACTCTCCTCCCTGAAACAGATCCTGTGATTCCTTGAGAAAGCGGATGGACTCGTCGTACCGTTTCATCAAAAAGTAGGTTGCGCCTAGCTCATATCGTGCCAAATTGGAATCGGGTTGCGTTTCGAGGAATTGAACGGCACGGTCAGGTTGACCGCCCAAACGATAACTATCAGCTATTCGGCGTAAAATGTCGTCCTCCAAAGGGGTTGGTTGAGAAAAGAGGTAACGCTGATACTCACCCGCTGCGCGGAGATAGTCGCCTTGAGTGTAGAGATAATCCGCAAACTTGCGGATGTTTTCAGGTTGATAATAATCGATTGGCGGGCGGTCTGCAACTGCCATCAATGCGGGAAAAGCGCAGCAGAGCACAGTGAGAAAAATGGCGTGACGATGAATCATTTTGTCAACGCCTCCCGTGAATATACCTCAACCGGATCGATATACGTGCCACTCGCTTCATCAAAGTGGTAGTGCGTATGCAGCATGATTCCGTTATCGCGCAGCAGACGGTCCGCGGTCAACAGTATACCACGAAAGAAACCGTATCTTTGGATTGCCCCCATCCCGAATCGGGAGCAACTTGGAGAAAAGTTACAGGCAGGTCGGTCTTGTGTCGAAATGTACTTTTGGTAAAGACGAATAAGCCCGGTCGAAAATAGGCGGATCGGCGTAGATTCTCTTGGATTGAACGGAAATACGCCCGCGTGCTTTTGATGTGAAATCTGGATCGGATTGGCACGCAAGATGAAGGTAAGGTCAGCAGCCTCCTCTGGTACAGATGCCCATCCCCACGACGAAACACACAGAACCAGAAGGATCCGGATGCCGATTCGACGAATCACGATTTTCTCTCCTGTCACTTTTGCAATTTGTCAATCATCCCAAACAGGTTTTGAAGGCAGATCCGAGACGCTTCCTCCCCCGCTTCGGAGAATGCAGTCCCCCCCGGGCGGTTAAGCAGGTCATCCTCGATCTTTAAGGTTGGTCGCCAGTGCGTTTCTAAGCAGAGGTGTCCTTCGTAGGCATCGTCAACGAACGCTTGAAGCTGCCCTTGCCAATCGATCACGCCTTCACCGACCGGGACCGATTCCATCTCGCTCGTTTTAGGATTTCTGCCGGCATCCTTCAGGTGAGCGTGCACCATCAGAGGCTTGAGCCTGTCATAGGCGTTGGGATAGGGCGATTCACCGCCTGCCGCGTGAGCTTCGTTCGCCGGATCCCAGATAGCACGGACGTTGGGAGAATCAATTTCGCGGATAAATCGCTCTGTCAACTTTGCGGTTGAGAGGGATGTCGAGGCTTCGTTTTCCATCCCCAAAATTATTCCCTCTCCATTTGCCATCCGTAGCGGCTCGTCATAAGCAGCGAGAATCTCGTCCCACCGTTCCTCGACGTTGTCCGTTTTCCAAAAGACGAAAGTGCGGATGAGGTTGATATCAAACGCATGCGCCACCTTGATGCACCGCTTGAGGATTCCAAGATGTTCCTGCCGTTCCTCCGTATTGTCAATATCACACTTGAAAAACGGCGAGGCGATTCCGACGATTTGAATTCCCGTTCCATCAAGGATTCGTTTCATTTCATCGATAGCGTCTTCTGTTAATTCCTGCGGCGGCTTATCCCACACGGATCGGATCTCGATGGAATCAAGGTTCAACTCCTTTGCGACATCGACGACCGTTTGAAAATCCTGTGAAACCTCATCACCAATAACGCCTATCTTAAACATTGTCTTCTCCTTACGTGCAAAGTGCGGTGAATTTTTAACATTTACAAAAAGGGGCTTTAGCCCGGCCAGCCCAAGCATTGTCCGTTCCAGCCCCCTGGTCTCGGCACGCCTGCCTGTCCCCGATTGCATCGGGCCTGCCTGTCCCGTTCGCGGGGCCCTCGGAACGGGGACAGGCCCGTTCGCGGGGCCCTCGGAACGGGGGACGATCTATCAGGGAGAGGCCATCAGACCAGTTTCGATCGGCTAACCTTGTTGATTGAACAATTCAACTCCTAAAGGAATAAGTGAAAATCCCAATCCTTTAGGTTTAAGAGTATGTCAAGCTGTGCTCAATGGTATGAATGCTCTCCATCGGGGAAAAGTCCCTGCTGAACTTCTAGTTTATAGTGCGCCACAGCTCGGTGGATTTCTTTCCGCATGTTTGCATACTGCTTGACAAATGTCGGTGTGAAGCGGTCAAAGAGCCCAAGTATATCATGCAGGACCAACACCTGTCCATCGCAGTCAGCTCCCGCCCCGATGCCGATTGTCGGAATCCGCAACGATTGCGCGATTGTTCTACCCAGTTTCTCCGGGATAGATTCAAGGACGATTGCAAAGCACCCAGCAGCTTCGAGGGCCTTTGCGTCATCAGCAATGAGCAAGGCTTCGGACCGCTTGCGTCCATGCACCCGAAATTTTTCACTCGTCTGCGGCAATAGCCCAACATGCCCTATCACCGGAATGCCATCACTGACAATGGCTTTCACAATCTCCGGTTTGTTACCCTCAGGTTTGACCGCATCGGCACCGACATCACAAAGGGTGCGTGCGTTTTTGACCGCCTGCTCCGGAGTTTCATAAGCTTGATGCGGAAGATCGGCGACAAGTAAGCACTCTGTGTTGGCTCGTGCCACGATTCGGGTGTGGTGGAGCATATCCGCCATCGTAACCGACCGCGTATCTTCGTATCCTAAAACTACCATGCCGAGCGAATCTCCGACGAGGATGATGTCGATCTCAGCATCGTTGAGGATACGGGCTGTCGGGTAGTCATACGCCGTCAACATCGCAATCTTTTGTCCATTTTGTTTCATGGACTGAATGAAATCGATTGTTTTCTTCATTTTCATTTCACGTCTTTCTTTTGTCCTTTTGTTGTTCCAACTCTGTTTGTCAGATTAGCGTCAGTTGTCGTCTTATGGTCAAAACTCAAAGACGCATTCCATCAACGCCCACCATTCCTCCGGCTTTCTCTCAGGGACCGGCTCTTGATAGGTCCGCATCAGTTCATCCCACTCCCGGCAGCGCGGATGCTGTTCCAGATATCGTGGGAAATCCCGTTCAACGTCGAACTCATCCACTGTCTCCATCGCCATGAACATCCGACGACCAAGCAGGTAGATATTCATCTTCGTGATGCCAATCGCGTGCAGGCTATCTAGGACTTCGGGCCAAACGTTGCTGTGATATACTTTGTATTTTTCGATAATCTCCGGATCATCTTTTAGATTGATTGCCAGACCGAAATGCTTCATTTTTTTTCTCCTTCATTATGGAAATGGCTCTGTCGTTAAGCGAAGTCTCGACATAATTATCACTGAATTGTCGCGATCTGTCAATAGCAAATTTCACGAGCCATAGGGTCATTTATAGTGGATCCTGCAATTAAGTATACATATTGATGCTATCCTCAAGGGGCTTATCAGCATTGTATGACCATAGCCGTTTCAGGTTGGCAAAATCGTGTTCAACGGGATTACAATCAACGGATTGTTCAGCCGCGCCGCTATCAAGCCCCGGGCACATTCGCTCCGGGGGCATAGCCATAACTACCTGCCAAAATCGGCCAAAAAACCGAAAACTAAATAGCCCTATCACGATCCAGAATTCCTGTTGACATGTGATCCCGTGGTAAGTATAATTCAGTGGATCGTCAGGGAAACGGCACTGCAAGTTTACCAACCGGCATTGACAAGGAGTAGTTTCCTAAACCGTGAATCACCATATAATTTGAGATAAACCTTGACAAAGGCGTGCATGATATATTACGATTTTGGCATGAAAAGCTGTATGAATCCCAAAGCCGCTGCGAACGACTGTGCCAACCCTGGTCTCGGAACGGACTGGGATCTTCATCAAGAATGTCGCCAATGCTTCAAGGGTACTTCCAGCGAGCTCAACAGAGCTCAATGCAAACCGAACGCTTTATACGTTTCTGTATAAGGTTGTTCAGGTTGAAAGGTGCAGATAACTATGTCGAAAAAGCAGAAGGATAAAGCGACCAAAAAGCGGCAAGCCCGACAGACTGGAACTGATGTCATCAAGAGTCAACCGACGGATGGCACCGGAGAAAAACAAGAGAAATTGAAGCGAAAGTTCTATAACAAAGAGCTTGCCCGACTTCAGCTAGAATTAATCAAGTTTCAAGAACACATCCAGAGCAAGCGTTTGAAGGTTGTCGTGGTTTTTGAAGGTCGGGACACCGCAGGCAAAGGGGGAACCATCCAACGAATTACGGAACCACTGAATCCACGTATCTGCCGGGTCGTTGCGTTGAGCACCCCGACTGAACGTGAGCAAACACAATGGTATTTTCAACGCTACGTGCCCCATCTGCCGGCCGCCGGTGAGATGGCGATTTTTGACCGGAGTTGGTACAATCGCGCCGGTGTCGAGAGGGTCATGAACTTTTGCACTGAGGAAGAATACTATGAGTTTTTGCGTTCCTGCCCAGAATTTGAGCGCATGCTGGTACGCTCCGGGATTCTGCTGATCAAATATTGGTTATCCGTAGATGCCGAAGAGCAGGCACGTCGCTTCAAGAAACGGATCGACAACCCAACCAAGCGTTGGAAACTCAGCAAGATAGATCTGGAATCTCGCAACAGATGGGTGGATTATTCCCGCGCCAAAGATGAAATGTTTAAGTATACGGATATCAAACAAGCCCCCTGGTATGTCGTTGATGCCCATGACAAAAAGCGGGCGCGCCTGAATTGCATTCACCATCTGTTGAGTCAGATTCCGTATGAGACCTTACCCCATTCCACAATAAAATTGCCGCCACTCCAAGAAGATATCGGATATGTCCGGACCCCTATCACAGACCAAACCTTTGTGCCGGAAGTGTACCCCTAAGCCTGTAAGACCCTGATCCAGTCACTAGGGTGTAGTCCAGTCCGATTTTCGGACGAGCACAGTAGCATTGTCCTCATAGCACAGGTTGAAGGTGCCTAGATAAGGAGTGCTTCCCTCTGTGTCTTAGTCTGTATAAATATTTACTTAACATATGTTTTGTATACTACATATAGTCGATCGCTGATAAAAAAACACTATATATTGTGGAAATCTCGATTTTTTGTAACTTTTGTGCGGGTACTCACGTTTCGTATGACGGACTTACTAAATATGAATATCTATCTGTTTTGCCGCACCGATTTATTGCTAAGGAGAGCTTTCAAATGTCCAAATGTCATACTTACGTCGCAACCTGTATAAAAGAGGCACCGCTCCAGTGGGGGATTGAACTTGAGGCGTTAGACAATCCAGTACCAGCCAAAATTGTACGGTTTCCAAATTTGACACAACCGCTTACCCAAGCACCATACTTTCAGTCCGACTGCGACCCAATAGTCTATTTGCGGCAGCTAGTCAAAGGTATGCCAGAGATGCTTCGAGATTATCACGCACGGGTTCTCAGACAGATTCAGGAACAAATGGATCAATCGGAAGTCGGCGATTGTTGCTACGTCAAGATTTCATACATTGATAGTAGAGGGGGTATCAGTCCCTATAAGTACAACATTGAACTCATTGATACCCCACCTCGTGAGTTGCATCATACTTGCCGTGACTCAGCCGAATCAGAGAACGCGGTGCTGCCTTCCGCTGCACCGAGCATCGATAACCTCTACCCTCCTTTTGTGGGGGAGATAGGCTCGGATTTGGGGGAATCCCGTGCCTCCCCTAGCGACGAGCAGTTGGACTCGCCCATCAACAACACCGACCCACTTGAACTCATCACTCAGTTACACGAGGAAATTCGGGAACTACAAGGGGAGCTGGACCGGATCAAAGATAGGATTGCAGAAGCAGTGGTTCCCGCTTGCCAAAGTTTAGAGCAGCAGGTAGCGACGAGTTTAGAACAAGCTGCGGTGGACCCTACGGAAGTTGAGGAAATAGGGGAAATAGGGGAAATCGAGGAAGCCGCTTCAAACCTACCGGCAACAGCAAACAACCAACAAAAAGAAATACTACTCAATTCAGACGAGCAGTCTGCAATTGAATACATGATTAACCAACAAATAGTCACCGAATCGCAGCTGAGAGATGTGTGCCGTATTTCCAATCCGATACCTATGATGAATCGTTTGATTGAAAAGATGGAGGAGTGCAATTTTCCTTGGATCTCCGCGGAAGAAAACCAAAATGGAGAACTCATTTATATGTGGAACGCTCCAGAGTAATTAGGTCTGTTCACGTTTCATACTATTCGCGTAGATGTCAGCGATAATCGCATTTGTCTTTAACCCCACCTCCCCCGTACATCGGATCGGCACACCGGTACGCATCTGATCGACGAGGGCTTCAATCAGCCCTGTGTGCATATACGGCAATGGAGGTTGATCGAACGACTCGCTTTTGTCCTTCGTGTGAAGCGTCAGGTTGCCGCTGTTAAGCGGATTGCAGCGTAAACTCCCTTCCGTACCGCAGACTTCAACTTCGTCAACGGAAACACCGACATTCCAGTTGATATTTGCAACGGCATGCGTTCCGTTTTCAAAGCGTAAGGTGAAGACAGCAGAATCGTCAACCTGTTGGGGCAAGCAGACATTTTCTGCGTACCCGCACACAGACACCACATCCCCCAACAGGTACATCAGCAGATCAATCCGGTGGCTTCCCAGATCCATCAAGACCCCCCCACCGCTAATCTTCGGATCGGTGCGCCACGCTCCCCACTCGTGATGACCTGGGTCATAAGAAGCGGTGTGATTGATTCGTGCCAACACAACCTCCCCGATTGCGCCCGTCTGCATTAATTCCTTCATTTTTATGATATTTGGAAAAAAGGGGCGGTAGTAAGCGATTGTGAGCGTGACGTTGTTCTCACGGCAGGCATCGACCATCTGCTGGCACTCCGCGACGTTCATCCCCATTGGCTTTTCACAGAGGATATGCTTTCCTGCCGCTGCGGCAAGAATCGTCTGCTCGCAATGCAGGTACGGCGGTGTTGCGATATAGACCGCGTTAATCTCGTCATCCGCTAGCAGCCCTTCGACCGTGTGATAAGCGCGTTTTGCACCATGTCTCGCTGCAAACCCCTCCGCCTTCTCTCTATCACGGCGCATTACCGAAATTAGCTCAGAATCTTCAACCGTATAGAGCGGGGGACCACCTTTGTACTCCGCCACATCCCCACAACCGAGTATTCCCCATCGTAGTAATACCATATCTCCCCCTTCATAAATTAAACGATCCAGCTGCTCATTCCCCTCCAATGAATCCTTACGGTCCCAACCGTTTCAACCAATTTTGAACGCGGAGTTGAAGAAACGCCTGTGCCCGGCCTGACCAGAGATAATCAAGCGTTAGACCTCGAAAAATTGGCATGGGACTCATCTGAAGGCGCAGGGCTTCGGTAAACCCTTCAAGCGATTGACCGCCCAACCCACGCGACAGTCGCCGCAGCAGGGTCGCCGCATCGGCAAGGTTTCTGACGGAGTCGTGTCTTTTCGTGAGGACGTTGAGTCCAGCCACTGCATCATTCAGATCTTGTTCCCGCCGATCGCCCCACCACCGGTCCAGCGACTCCACCGCTGCTGCAAAGTGGGTTCCCTCATCTCGGAACTCTTCTCGTCGGTGCGGATTGCAAATATACTCCCCAAGCCCGGTGAGGACAGATTCTCTCGACTGCGTGGGATTTAATTGCCTACGAAAAAAATAGTAATCCCCCGGATACTGCGTATAAGGCGTTAAGCGATAGGCAAGCGAGGCGGTGTGTTTTTCTTCAAGCCCCTTTTCAAGCCACGTATCAATCTGACGCAACTTGGGTTCAGGCAAGATGTTATTTGACTCAAATCCACCTTCCGGGTCAAGGAAAAACGCAAGCGGCAAAGGGATTAACCCGCCCTCTCGCATGATGTCAATCGTTTCATATTCGATACTTCTGATGATCACCGCGCTCCCTTCAGGAAGCTCCGCTGCAATTCGACGACGCAAATTTGGGTGCGGCGCAAAGCCGCTTTGTCCGGCTTCAATACGTTCGATCCACCAAGGGCAAGCCGTGATTCCTGCTCTGCCATCAATAACCGTGGACAAAGTGTACAGGCTATCCAACATGACCCGCAGGTAGTCCCGGCATTCCGAACAGATGCAGGCCCCCGGATCCGCGAACCAGAGAACGAAACTGTCCGCCACATCCGCGAAGGTATCAACCAGATATTCCTGATAAGGGGTGATGCGTGCTTTACCACGCTGCCAGCAGAGGGTGATGCCGGTGTAATTAACATCTTCTGCTCGCAGTTCGGGGTAGCGCAGCCATGTCGAAGGCGGCACAGTCCCGCTTGAAAATCCGACATGGGTTTCCATTCCCATCACGCGGGCATACGCCAGCGCGTCATGCCAGACCTGATAACGCCACGCATTGGAAGTCAACTCTGGCTCGTCGGGATGGTAATACTGCGTGGGCCAAATATAGAGTTTCAACAAGTTGCAACCCGCTGCATTGAGCAGTTCAATGTACCATTTCCAGTCGTCGAGGCTCCAAGTATCTGTCGTCAAGGGCGCGATGTTCCACGGAATGCTTGAAGCGTACACGCCCCGTATTGTGTACAGCGTGTCATCGTCAGCAAAGTTGCGAACCATCCGAAACTGGACATCGTCGCCGGTCCTTCCGACGAGACGATAGCCCTGCTTGGCATAAACGCGAATCGCCCGATAATTCTCCCGATAACAGGTCAACGCGAGGCCCCGCTCTCCACGCTCGCGGGCAATACCTTCGATCTGTCCTATCAGTTTTTGACCGATACCCTTGTTGTGGAAGGCATCAACGACCCCAACCCCCAAACTCGGATAACTGTTTCTTCCGCCGCCAGCGTACCAGACATGCCCGACCAACTTTTCGTCGCTAAACGCACCCATGTGGACGTAGCTAGAGTTATGGAGTTCTCCCGCAATCTTGGCAACCGCATCTTGGTCAAAGGGGTATGGATGATAAAAATAGCGACTTGCCTCGGAAAGTCCCTCAAAGAAAGCCGAGATCTTCGGAACATCAGCGTCAACGAGGGAGCGGATGGTTAAGTTTGTTGCGTTGTCACCCATAGTATCTTCTCGCGTTGGACAGAGAAGCGTCTTCGGTTTAGCCCGAAATCCCCCCTGTTGCGCGCAGCAGGGTTTCCTGCACAAGCAGTTCGTGGGACATCGGTCGATCCGGTGGTTGCTTCCCTTCGATGATTGCTATAAAAGCTTCCAATTCCAGTTCATAGGTTCTACCACGACTCTCCCCGTTTATCTCCACAAACTGCTCGCCTTCTTGGTAGCCATCTTTCGCTTCTGTTAGACAGAGGCGGATCTGTTCGCCGGGTTCAAAAGGTTCGATGATGATAGCACTTCCCTGACTGCCATACACTTCAAAGCGGCGCGCCGTTGGTTGAGTCTCCATCGCGGCGATGTCAATAAAGGCAAGAGCGTTCTCAAACTCAAAGACCCCTAGGGTATTATCCTGAAACGTCGACACCGAGCCGGTGTCGTTTCGTAAAAACGAAGTTACTTTCACCGGACGCCCCAAAATCCAGACAACTTGATCGAGCATGTGACCGCCCAAATCAAAAAAGATGCCGCCCTGATGCGTGTCACTGATTCGAGTGCGGGCATCTTCAGCTATATAGGTGGACATATGGGCGCGCACGGCGAACACATCGCCCAAAAAGCCAGATTTTGCCCAGTTAGCAACCTGCTTGAAAGCGGAGTGATAGCGGAGCATATAGCCCATCTGAATGAGCAGCCCTTTTTCTTCTGCTATTGCAACGACTTGTTGCCACTGCGTCCAGTTATCGCCAGCGGGCTTGTCGTACCAGACGTGCTTGCCGGCGGTGACAATCTCCTCGGTCTGATCGAGACTTTCCGCGTTGAGCCCCTCGGAAGCAATCGCCACAATGCTCTCATCCTCCAACATCTCGTTTTTGTCGTCGAACCAGTGGACCCCTGTAAAAGCACCGCCCGATCCTTCAAGTGCGGCACGTTGTTGCGGGTCAGGTTCAAAAACCCCTGCGATTTCGACATCATCATTCACCTGCATCGCCTGCAATTTGCCGGAGGCGTGTCCATGTTTGGTTCCATACTGTGCCATTCGTATTTTTGCCATTCTTCTCTCCAAAATTTGCGTTAGCGGTTCGTCCCGATCGGATCGGGATTTATAGCCACTCACCCCAAAGGGTTAATGCGCCCTAACTATACTCGGAAATCTGCGCTGTGTCAAGTGCTTTGAATCAATTGAGCAGGTGATGGGAATTCCCACTTGTGCAAGGCACCATGATAGGGTATCATAGACGATGTTAATCAAGATTCGTTCATATTCCGCTAGGTACAGGTTAAACTCATTTCACACGATTAAGAGGAAATGTCATGCAGAATCCTTCAAGCTACGGTACAATTCTCATTGTCATTGATGGTTGCCGTCCTGATGGTATCCAGCAGGCGGATACGCCAAACATCGATACCCTGATTGCACGTGGGGCTTACACTTTCAATGCACAGAGCGTTGTCCCATCCTCTACGCTACCGTGCCACACCTCAATGTTTCGCGGCGTAACGCCATCACGGCACGGTATCACAACCAACACATGGGTTCCGATGGTGCGCCCGGTGCCGAGCATCGCTGAAGTTGCACACGCAATGAAACGGAAGACAGCGTTTATCTTTAACTGGGAACAGCTTCGAGATCTGGCAGCACCGGGTTCACTAGATTTCTCCTATTTCAGGGAGAACCTTGACGACCCGGAAGGCGATCTGACGATAGCACAGATCGCGGCGGAACACCTGATTGCCGAACAACCGGATTTCTGCTTCGTCTATTTGGGCGTGGTGGATATTGTAGGACATCGGCATGGATGGATGTCAGCAGAATATATTGAACAGATTGGTATTGCAGACCGAGCAATCGGAATCCTATTGGAACAACTCGAAAAGACGAACCTCTTAGGGCGTTACTTTATCCTCGTCCAGAGTGATCACGGCGGGCACGGAAAAAGTCACGGGACAGACTTACCGGAAGATTTGACGATTCCGTGGATCGCAGCCGGAGCGAAGATCAAGCAGACCGGCGAAATCAAAGGGCAAGTGCGTATCTTTGACACCGCGCCGACGCTCGCTCACGTTCTGAATCTGCCAATGTCGGAAGATTGGGAGGGACAGCCAATTATGCAAATCTTTTGATTACAGCAGTGATATAACACTATCATCAATCCGATGTTCCCTCGAACGCCAGCACGCGCAGCGGGATCGCGTCCGTTCCAAGGACAGGCAGCGGCTGTGCAAAGACGTACACACGGCTCTCGCGGAGATCCTCCAAGTGAACGAGACTCTCGATTAACGGGATTCCTTGGTCAAACAAAATATGGTGGTTAATCAGTTCACGGCTGCCCGGCACCTCAAGCCCAGGACTGTCGATGCCGAGTAGCTTTATCCCTGGATCAACCAGCCATTGGAGCGCATCAGGTGTAGGATAGGGCGGTCCCCCGCCTTCAGTCGCAGCACGACGATCCCAACCGAAATAGATAAAAACGATGTCACCCGCCCGGATCCCTCCAGCTTGTGACGCTGCTTTCTCAAGACGTGGACGCTCGACAGGCATTGACCAAGGCACGTCGCTGAGGTCTAAGATAATCGCCTCGCCGAAGAACTGCTCGACCGGCAGTTCGCCGACCGCGGCTCCATCCTCAACCGCGTGCAGGGGAGCCTCGACATGGGTTCCCGCATGACCGCTCATCCCAATCTGTGTCACCACATACCAGCGACCTGATGCTGGGGCGGTTTCAGGATCGCTGACGATGCTGTCAATCCGTGTCTCGAACCGAATCCACGGGTGCTGCCCCTCGCTCGCAACCAATGGACGTGAAAGGTCAACAATACGGCTGTAGTGGAAGGTCGGTGCCGTCATTTTTTCTCTCCTCCTTCACGAGCGAATCGTTTGAGCGTTGCTGCGGCTTCTGCGGGCGAACTGTAAGCGGGTAGTTCACCTGTCTGCGTCACGCGCCCATAGTATCCAGCCTCGCACAGCACCCGCAGATATGCTGCGTGCTCCGCCGGGGTTGTCTGCGGATGCCCCCGCCCCGGCTCGGCAATATGTGCGTGGATCAGGTGTGGACCCGCCGCCGCAAGTGTATCGAATGATTCGCCGTTCAGCCGCATGTGGAAGAAATCCGCCATCAACTGGATGGTGGGGCGGTTGACCGCCTGAACTACCTCAACCCCCTCTAGAATCGTATTGATTAGGTTTGCGTCGTCGTAGTTATACGGCTCAAGGGCGACCTGTACCCCGCGTGGCTCACCCAAGTCGGCGCACATTCGGAGGAAGTCACCCACCTGCTCCAATGCTCGGTCACGAGAAAACCCGTCGGGGACGAAGCGAGATCCACCGCTGCCGTAGCCGATAACTGGGACTCCAACCTGCTGCATCGCGTCGAAAAGGCGTATGACATAGTCGCGCACTCGTGTGTGGTCAACCTCCGGTCCGACCACTTTTGACCGAGCCAAAAAGCCGCACATCGCCGTAACAGGCACCGGCGATGCCTGAATTTGTTCGAGTGCCTTTTGTTCGGCCGTGCCAGCGTCCTCGTCAACCCCAAGGAGACCGGGGGAGATTTCGGCATAGTCATAGCCCCACGCCGCGACATCCTCCAATTGGTCTAGGTCCCCGATAAGAAGTCCAATCTCCATCGTAACCGTCTGTGTCTGCGTTGTTTCATGGTCCATAATTCACTCCTAGAGTCATTTAATTCTTCGGTCCATGCTGAGACCAGGGGCGAGGCATCCTGCCCTGCCTACGATGTAGGCCCCCCTCCCCCCGCTTGCGGGGGGATTGAGGGGGGTTATTTTACCTGCTTGCGGGGGGTTACTTTATCCGCTTGCGGGGATTACTTTACCCCCTTGCGGGGGTTACTTTATCCGCCTGCGGGGGAACATTCCACCCGCCAAAATCGGTCAAAAAGCGGAAAACTAAATAGCCCGACCTCACTCCTAGAAAGTTCTTGAGTAAAATTCTAAACCCTGTTAGACTAATGATAAATGCCGAAGTCCGAAATGATTATATCACTATTCAATGTCAGAAAGGATAAGAAATATGCCAACCGATCTTGCACACCACATCCAAGCGACCGCCCTAGTCGACACACATGAACACCTGCGAAAAGAACCAGAGTGGCTGGAAAACGGCCCCGACATTTTACAAGACCTGTTTGGGAATTACGTTCCCGCAGACCTCAACACGGCGGGCGCATCACCCGACGCAATGCAGCACTTGATGGATGCTTCGGACCCAGATATTGCCGGACGTTTCAAGGGGATTCAGGAAGCGTGGGAAGCGACGCAGTTCACCGGATACGGCGAGGCGGTGCGACTCATTGCGGAACATGTCTATGGAATTGATGAACTCACTGGAGAAGCCTTAGAATCAGCGGGTGAGAAAATTAAACTGCTACGCAAACCCGGTGAACGTTATCGTCTGCTGCACCACGTAGCGAACCTCGACCATGTTCAGACTGACGATTTCAGTTGGCCCTGTTTACCCGATCATTCCGGGTTGGATTTCTTTCTCTATGACCTCTCATGGGCTGGATTTTGTAACGGGCAGATCGATACAGAACAGATCCACGCCGAGACGGGCGTTGAGGTGAAAGATCTCCGGACGCTGAGACAGGGGATGGCGGCAATTTTCGAGAAGTATGCGCCGTGCGCGATCGCAGTGAAGGCGCAGCACGCCTACAACCGAACCCTCAATTGGATCGAACGGAACGATGTCGACGCATCAGCTGCGCTCACCCAAGTGCTACACCAACCCGCGGAGGAGCTGAGCGTGGAAACCTACCTCTGCTTGGGCGATTGGTGTTGGGCGCGTGGAGTCGAGTTGTCGATCGAACACAACCTTCCATTCAAAATTCACACAGGCTACTACGCGGGAAATGACCGAATGCCGGTGCATCGGATTCCTGCTGGGAATATGTGCACACTTTTTGCCCGCTACCTAGATGCTAAATTTGTCCTGATGCACATCGCCTACCCCTACAACGATGAGCTCGTCGCCCTAGCGAAGCATTATCGCAACATCTGGGTCGATTTGTGTTGGGCGTGGAGTATAGATCCGTATAGCTCCCGAGACTTTCTGCGTCGGTTCCTACACGCAGTTCCATCGAATAAGATCTTTGCCTTTGGTGGAGACACAGGATGGCCTACCAGCTCAATGGCTTACGCGATTCAAGCGCGTAACGAGATTCATCGCGCCCTTGAGGGAGAGATTGCGGACGGCTATCTGACGGAAAAACAGGCGATGCAGATTGCCACACGCCTGATGCGAGACAATCAGTTCGCTTGCTTTGACGTGGAGGGCACCCGCGCGAATATTCATGCTGCCAGCTAATATTGTAGGACTCACGCGTTCAGTTCTCAAAGTAGATACCGACGCAGATTTTCGCAGATGCTTGCTCTCTCGGAACAGAGTAAAAATAGAAAAAGGAAAGAAATCTATGTTCCCCGATAAGATCGGGGTTCAAAGCAATCTGCGTTTATCAGCGTCCCTTTGAATCGTTAAATCCTGATGGGATTGACTATAGTTGCCCGATTCATCGCGTGCCTACGACGATAAATCGCCAAACTACCCCCCTGTAACTCCCCTGACAAGGGGCTTTCTCTTATCAGAGGGGTTGGCTTTGAGCGTTCAACTGCGTAAGTCCTAATTGGTTACGAAGCACAATCTGTTAGAGTTTATCCCGTTACTCACCCCCGCTCGCTTCGGATAAAATTGTTCCCTCAATAGCGTTCAGAAATTCAATGACTTCGCTTGTCGCTGGCTGTGTGTTCTGAAACTTGGATTGGTATTCTCTGAAAATCTGGTTCAGTTGTATCAGATCTGTCCCAAGATCTGCGGTAGCTTTTCGGACACGCTCAAACTGAGAACGGATTGCCTCGGCGGAAACGCCATCAGGTTTCCGCAGCCAGTTGCCATCCGGGGCTTTCATCAATAGATGCGCTTCGACAGCGTTCAAGGCCTGCTCTGCCATCCAATATCGCGCCCCTTCAACCCCGCCCAACCTCTGATACAGCAAACCCCCAACCACGGCAAGGATGATCGCAACAACTAGCCCGGTCGTTGCAACGCGTTGATAACAGCCTTTCCTCTGCGCCATATATCACAGCTTCCCCTCACGGATTGTTAAATCTGCTTGCAACTTCCGGCTGGCAATAACCATCGTGCCGTGTGTGTCGAAAAGCTCAAATTCACCCTCTATGACATCAAAAACAGCGATGTCGGCGACCGTCTCGATTTTGAGATGACCAAGTTCAGCCTCACGCCCGATTGCCCTTGCCGCGGCAATCGTCGATTTCTCAATGACCTCCTCAAGCGAAAGTCCAAGATTTAAGAATTTTGATAACGTTGTCGGAAGGTCGTAGACGGGCCCGTTGATATTACCGGTGTGCAGGTCCGTACTGATGACATCGGAGATGAACCCCTGCTCCATTGCACGTTGGGCGACCTCATAATTAAAACTCCCACCGCCATGCCCGACATCGAAGATAACCCCATTGTCGCGGGCTGCCCACGCATCCGGGATAACCCGGCCTTTATCATCAACGATACAGTCACCATTTCCTTGAAAGCAGTGGGTAACGACATCGCCGGGGCGCATCAGTTTTAGAACATCGGGAAGCGGGACACCAGACCCGATATGCACCATGACGGATGTGTCGGCAAGTTCAGCGGCTTTGATTGCCAGCTTCAACGGTTCAACGCCATTATCACCGACTTGGGATTTGCCCTGACGCACCTTAACGCCGACGGTGATGTTCCGATTCTGCACTAGCGTGTCAGCGACTTTCTCCGGTTGGGCGTATTCAAGTTCGTGCATTTCGCCAACCGGCCCATAAACGAGACCGATGCCAGAGATATGGATATAGGTTAAAATGTGCGTTTGCGCTGGCTGTGCAATATACTCTCGAAAACCGGGGAATGTCGCCCAACTTGGGCTACCGGCATCAACGATTGTCGTAACACCAGTCGTTGTGCAGACCGGATCCGCTTTAATCCCCCATGTTGTGACACCCGCGTAGACGTGGGCGTGGATGTCCACTAAGCCAGGGGTCACATACTTTCCGTCAACGAAAACAGTTTGCGTTGCCTCCCTTGCAGAAATATCACCCTCAACTGCTGCAATTTTTCCATTAACAATTGCGACATCTCGCCGGTCATGTAATTTCTGCGCGGGGTCAATAACGGTCCCACCTTTGAGCAGTATGTCGTATTTCATTCAGATTGCACCTTCTTGTTATTTTTGTATTTCCGCCGGATCGCTATACTTCTGAAATTGGCGGTACACCTTTTCATTGAAAACCCAAAAAGAAAACGCAGCTTCTTGACCGTGGAATGAATCGGATGCCAAAAATTGAAATTCCTTCACGAAAGTTATCATCGTATCTGCTGATTTTTTCACTATCCTACACCAAGGATAATCCAGAGGAAATTCTTATATTTCAGAATCGTATACCGCCACACTATCTTCAGATCTCTTTGGCCTCAGAGTAGCTATCCGCGGGTGTTACACCCCCCGCTTGTCTCCCCAAATATCAACGTGAACCCGCGGCGAATAGCGATAGCCATGTTCCTTACAGATTTCCACAAGCCACTCCCGTTTGGGTGCCAACTCTTCGGGGGTTATGCCTTGGGGCATCAGCACAACTGTTTCTGCGGGGATGGGGATTTCTGCTTGTAGTGCTTGGACCTCTTCGATATCTGTCGGTTGATCGACGACAAACTTGACCTGGCACTCGTACCGATCAAGAAATTGCCGGATGATATCGGGGCGGATACGTCCTCGCTCATGTCTTTGAAAGTAGCGATTGTCACTGGATGGGTTGGAGTTTCGCAGTTTGGGGCTCATGGAGATGAGGTGCGCCGCGACAGGTGCAAAAATGGTCGCGTTCGTTTCGATGGTGATGTGATGGCCCTGTTGCTCAAGCACTTGGCAGAGTTGGGTCAACTCCTTGACTTGGATGAACGGTTCGCCCCCTGTGATAACAACATGCTTGCAATCGTATTTCGTGATGGCTTCGACAGCGTCTGCGAGAGTGATGTCCCTGTTTTCAGGACTCCAAGATGTAAAAGGGGTGTCACAGTTGTGGGAAAGTATTCCTTCGCTAACATAAGTGCCGGACGCGGTCTTGAGGGAAACTACTTCTTCAACGGCAGCTTGTTCAACGCTGATAATATGCTGGCGTGCTTGGCTAGAAATGCCCCAAAAATTCCACTTGTTGAGAGATTGCGGTTGACATAATGAATAGAACCTTAGAATCTCAGGGGTTGTTCCGCCCAATTTAATTCCACGGGATTCACTCGTTGGGTGAAATCCGAGTTTGGCTGCAAAGTCAGCCGCCTTTTGTTTGAATCTCCCCTCCTTCTGAGTCAAGCGAATTGTACCAGTATAACTGCCTTCCGCATCAAAAAAACCTGCTAACCACCCCTGATAGTAACTTTGGTTTTGTGGGTGTGCTTTCAACCATCGCTCAAAGGATTCGGCACTTGGGGATTCTGTCAGCCATAACGCCTCCATTACACTATATCCTTTGAATCCACAATGCTGATGTGGGGCAAAATGTAGCCGGTAACCCGCGCGTTTGGCAAATAGATGGAATTGTTCCAATAGTGAAGGGTTCGATAAAGCAAGTCGAAATCGGCGGTAACTTTTATTCCCTTTTTGTAAACTCCAAAAGCAGCCATCCCCCTCTGCCATTCCACACAGCCAGCCTCTTTCATACGCCTCCACGTCCAACTGTGGCTCTTCGGGTGGGAGTATACAGCGAACCGCCCCGCCAGCACTGATGTTTCTCGCCTTTCTCCAGCCATCGTGAATCTTGGAACTATCCTGAGTTTGACCTGTTACCTGATATAACAAATGATCTGCTGAACAGGCGAACTGTATTCCATCTTCCGTTAAGAAACGGACCATGGGGGTTTGGCGGACTGAGGTTTCAACAACCTGAGTTGGCTGCAGTTGCAGATGGCCTCCTTTATCTTGGCGTAATGCACCAACAACCCAATTGCCGGGGCTAAGATTTTCAATGGGGGTCCATCTAAGGTCTGAACGTAAAACACGCGTTCCTATTGCAGAGCACCACACACATCTCAGATTGCAGTAGCTAGTCCGAAAGAAAACGGAGGGCACGCCAATCAGTTTGCCTTCGCCCTGAATTGTATGGAAAAATTCGCTGTACTTCATAGTCAGAAAGACAAAGCCAAGTCAAGTTGTTGGGGCGGGGTTGGGTGTCCAACCTGATACCCCTTCTGGAGCTTGTCGTGGTGAAGCCGGTTCCACTCTTTCTCAGCTGCCTCAAGGTGGGAGTTAAACACTTTCTTCGCTTGCTGAAGGCCTCCGTCACGACGACCGTAGCGGCTGATGACAGAGTAAAAATCGTCCGTCAACAATTGTGTTAGATAAAGATCGTAAACCTTATCCGATGTTCCCTCCTGATAGTAGAGGTGTGCAACCCGCCTTGAAAGCAATTTTTCATCGAAGGGGAGGAAAATTGCCCCCTTTGCAGGGAAATAGAGGGAGACATTCCAGTCTTGATCCATACGGGATCGGTAATTCCTATAAGCGAAGGTGCACAGTCGATCTTCGTCTGCCTCATGAAATTTGACCCGCTGCTCAGGGATTGAACAGAGTTCATCCAAAACAACAGGTAGCTTTTCTCGAAGAACCTCTGGGGGCTCCTGGACCGGGGAGTGTGCTACCTCTATATCTGCTGCTTGTGCATCTTCCGAGAGTCGCGCTCTCCAATTCAAGAGACTCGGCTGAGAAACGCCGGCGGTGTACAACTCCAATTTCATCTGCCATCCCCCTCTTTCAAGAAAATTGGCCGTTTCGCGTCAGGTTTCTCAAGGCGATTTGCTCATTTGTATATCTCAAGTGGGGAGTAGGGGAAGGCAAACTTTACGCCTTTTGAAATCCTTCATGTGTAACAGTTTGCCTTCTGCGTGATGCCGCCGCTACAGTTCATCAGTCCACAAAAGCTAGACTCTTCCCTCAATGAGTTCAATTTGCACGTTATCCGGTCCCTTGATGAAAGCGATCGGTAAGCCAGACGGTTTAGCGTCTTCAATCTCAGCCCCTTTTGCTTCCATCTCCGCAAGGGCGGCATCAAGGTCTTCTACCCCAAACGCCAGTTGATAAACGCCCCAACGAGGATTTCCACTGGTTGACTCCACTTCCATATCGCCAAATTTCGGTGAGAGGAAAATTTTCTCTCCGCCGATATCCATCCGCACAATTGGCAAACCGCGGACCTCTACCCGCTCTGTAACTGTGCCATCAAGCATCTTTTCGTAGTAAGCAACGGCCGCTTCAACATCTTCACAGCGCACATGGACGTGATGAAATGTGTATCCCATTATTGTATTCCTCCTAAAAAATGAAATGTTGTCTCGGTTGAGGATTGTATCTTGACCTCACATGGGAATTATTATAGACCAAAAGTAGAGCGGATGTAAATAGAATTCTCTGTTGACCCCCAGAAATTCTTTCAGGTTGCTGTTGAATTTTGAGGAAATTGGGGTTAAAACAGAGATCGTGCGTGTTGCAGATAACTTTGAATCCATGGGCGTGTTCGCTCGCTCATCCCGGCAAAATAGTACAAATCCAGCCAGAGCGTCATCCCGCGTATAAAGGCGAGCCGCAGGTGGGTGGGGAGCAGCTCTCTTTTGGCTTCAGACAGAGGACAGATGCTTTCGTAGGCGCGTAGAAATATAGATTGTTGATGCTTTGTCAGGGGGGTAGCTTGATAAACAGCGGGGAAAAAGACCAGCGCGTATCCTAAGTCATACAAACGTGACGCAGGGCAGGCGGTATCCAGATCTAGGATTGCGCGAATACCACCACCATCGAATTTGAGATTTTGGGCGCGGTAATCGCCGTGTATGATCCACCCCTGTTCGTATTGCGTATCGTGTGCTGCACCGATAGAATCCCTTAGCATCTCGACTTCATGAATCCATGAATCAATTTGGGTCGGTGACACCGGATCTTTCTCCACAACGGGTTTGAGGCGGGATAAACGCTCCTGTAATTGTATGAAAATCTCAGTTTCTAGAGGTGCCCCGGCAGGTTGAATTTGGGATTGAAATTGACGAAGCCGCTCGTGTAAACGTCCAAGCATTTCCCCCGATGTATGCAGCTGGTCTGAATTTGCAATGTCGTAGTCAGATCCCTTGATGAATTCAGAGAGAGCATACACCGCCCCTGTTTCCAAAGAACTATCGCACACGCTGAACGTTTTCCCGCTGCTATTCGGCAGCAACCGAGGAACGGGAAAACCTTCCTGATATAGAAAGGCTTGGACAGCGTGCGTGAAGGCGATTCGCTGAAGGTCGGGTTGGGCAGGAGTCCTCTGATTTCGCGCCGACTTATAGATTTTCAGGAACAGTGTTCCCCGGTTGGTCGCAAGCCGCATTGTTGTGCTCATCGCACCGGTGCCGATTGGACTTGCGGACTCAATGGCGAGGTTGTAGTTCTGACAGATGGATATCTGAATAGCGGCGGTAAGATCGGAAAGCATAATATAACCCAGTCGGTCTTGATTCACTTTCTCACTTTTTCACCTACTCACTTTCATTATTCGCTCTAGTGGGGCGATAGGTGGCAGCTTGCGTTACATTAGAAGTCGATCTCAAAGACGGTCCATGGTGTAGGCATCCAGCAGTTTTTCATCAATCTCCACACCAAATCCAGGGCTGTCATCCAGCGTAAAGAAGCCATCGCGGGGGGTAGGACGCAAGCAGCGGTAGAGCTCATTCTCCGTGGATTTGCGTGAGGGACCGAAGGTTTCCGCCCGACACAGCATTGGCAGACAGGCAATCAGGTGTAGCCCCCAAGGAGTGCCCCCCTGATGGGGCCATGTCGGAACACCCCGCGCCGCTGCCTCGTTGGCTATCTTGAGACACTCGCCGAAGCCGCCCGCCCAGCTGATATCGGGCTGAATCATGTGAGCGGCTTTCCAGCGCAGCAGCTCGCGAAACCCATATCGGGTGAATTCGTGTTCGCCAGAAACAATCCAAGTAGAGTCAATTTCTCGAACCAACCGCGCCATGCCCGCATAATCGTCCAATGGGATGGCTTCCTCAATCCACTTGAGATTGACATCGGCGGCAGCTTCAGCGAAACGAAGCGTATAATCCACGTCCCATCGGAGATAGATGTCCGCCATTAGTTCAATATCGGGTCCAATCGCCTCGCGCGCCTCACGGATGATCTCGAGGTTCTTCACAAAACCCTCCTCCCCCTCCGCAAGCCCATTTCGGAGCCCCGGCTTACAGGCGGTAAACCCCTTGGTGACATAATAGCTGACATCCACGCCGGTGGCATACGCCGGTATCTTGAGTTGTGGCTCATCCGTGATTAAGCTATAGACCGGCGCGTCTAAAATTTTGCCGCAGAGATCCCACAGAGCCAGTTCAATACCACTGAGGGCATAAATGACAACCCCCCGCCGTCCATAAATTGACGTGATGTGATAGAGGGTGTCCCAGATCTCCTCCACGTCAAGGGGATCGCGATCCAACGTGAAATACTTAATATGGCGATCAATAATAAGTGCCCCAGCAAGACCACCGCCGCCAAGTCCATAGCCCTTCAACCCCTTGTCAGTTGTAATTTCCACCATCAGTGCACCCGCTTGCGTGGCAAAGGGCCCACGCCAGTCAACATGAGCATTTTTCGGCTCAGGTGGCAGCTGGACTTGCTGACCCGCTTGTGCATAGGCCATTGATGACATCGCGGCAGGGTTCAGGTTAATGTGCCAAGTCCGAATATCCACAATTTTGTGACGGGTTTTCGCTCGGTCTTTCCATTCTGCCGCCCGAGATCGCGCTTGGGCGACGTAGTCCGGCGGTTCGCCTGCGCTGTTTGTTGCGTTTCCAGTTTCGGTAGAAGCCTGTTGTGTGTTAGGCATAGTCGTCGCTTCCTCCATTGATTGCTACACTCTTAGTCGTCAAATCTAACTGTGTAGCGAGGTTTGAAACGCTCTTCTCAAAACGACTCCCGCACAGCGCGTTGTCGAAAGAAACGGATCAACGGTTCAACGTAAGACTGCTCCGTCCGAATTTCGATGTTATCAATCTTGTTCGATTGGAAGAACTTTCGACGTGCCTCAACGCCCCTGAGATTGAGTTGTCGATACATCTCTCGAGCCTTGGCATCCCGCGTGTCTAAGACAATCACCTCACCGGTTTCTGCATCCTCAAGTTCAATCAACCCCACATTCGGCAAAGTTTCTTCCCGCATATCTTGGAGCGTAATTGCGATGAGGTCATGACGTTTGCTCGTCACTTGCAACCGCTTTTCGTACCCCTGATCCCTGAAGTCGGAAATCAGGAACACGACGCTCTTTCGTCGGATGACGCGGTCAACGTACTCCAACGCAGCACTGATATTCGTCCCTCGCCGCTGTGGTGCAAAGTATAGGATCTCCCGGACAACGCGCAGCACGTGCTTTATCCCCTTACGCGGTGGAACAAATAACTCCACATCGTCCGTAAAGCAGATCAGCCCGACTTTGTCGCTGTTTTTGATAGCAGAAAAAGCGAGCAGTGCGGAAATCTCTGCCGCAATCTCTGCCTTCGTCTGCTGATGCGTCCCAAAGTCCGCGGAAGCACTGGTATCAACGAGCAGCATCATCACCAACTCGCGTTCCTCGACATACTTTTTGATATACGGTTGTCCCATCCGGGCGGTCACGTTCCAATCAATCGTGCGAATCTCGTCGCCGGGCTGGTATTCGCGCACCTCCTCAAACTCCATGCCCTGCCCCTTGAATACGCTTTCGTACTCTCCCGCGAAGATGTTGTTGACGAGTCGGTTGGTGGAGATCTCGATTCGGCGGATCTTTTTCAGGATTTCTTTTGTGTTCATAAAGAATGTCTCACGCTCCGTGCGTTGTGCTATCCCCCATTTTATCAAGATGATGCTACACAATCAAATGAAATTTGTTGAATTTTTGTCCCTTTGCTGATATTCTTATTAACGAAAGAGTTTTGCAAAGGTTTGAAAATTTTGGGAGATCTGCGGTTACGCAAAGAACTCTCCCAGAAAGTCCAGTTGAAAGGAGAGGGACATGGACAACGGTTGGCTAAAATACTGCGCCACTGATGAACAACTCCAGACGTTTAACGATGAGGGCTATCTAATCGTGGAGGATGCCCTATCACCGGAGATGGTTGACAAACTGACCATCGCTATTGATCGAATTGATGTGGAGGAACGAAAAAGGCAGGGACTTGGACCATACGACCTGATGAAAAAGTTCCGTACCATCGCCGAAGATGATCTGTTCCTTGAGTTGCTTGACAGTCCGAAGGTGTTTCCGTTGCTGTGGGATATCCTCGGTTGGAACATCCAGCTTTACATCTCTCACCTGATCGTTTATCCACCGGAAGGGCCCGATGTGCCGCGAACCCGAAAGGGAGCAGGTTGGCATCAGGATGGAGGCAGGCCTGTGCAAGAAATGGAGCGTCCGCATCCGCGGCTCTCTCTCAAAGTGAGTTATTGGTTCAGTGATGTGAGGGGACCGGATCGAGGTGCTATGCGAATCGTCCCCGGTAGCCATAAACTCGATAGTCGTCCACCTCAAAGCGATCCGGATGGTAATCCAGACAGTGCAATCGAGCTACAGGTTGAGCCGGGGACAGCGGTGCTCTTTGACCGTCGGTTATGGCATTCTCGGGGTTGGAATTATTCAGACGTGACGCGGAAGGTGTTGTTCATCGGCTACAGTTATCGCTGGCTGCGCGGGCTCGACTACAATGTGATGCCGCCTGAACTCCTCGCCAAATGCGATCCGATTCGTCGGCAGCTACTTGGGGATGGGGTAGATGTCAAGGGCTGGTGGCAGCCAACGGACGAAGATGTGCCGTTGAAACAGTGGATTATGGCGCATCGTGGAGAGGAGTATGTGCGTTAGGAGTTGTGTGCCGAAAATTCAAAAAGGGGAAGCAGATTTTCGATTCCCCTTTTTTATTGGCAGCACCACTTTCATAGGAGCGTTTAATTGAGGGTGAGCGCGCGGGATGGCAAGGCTCTCCGCTACGAGTTTACCCTGGACAACGAAGCTGTCCGCATCACTTGTGATTTTCGTCAACGGCTGATGCGTGACCCGAGTCGCCCGACATATCACCTGGTTAATTCCAAAGGTAATTTGGTTCCTTTTATCTCTCCCCATTGCGTTGGAGTCAACCTCTGTGGCGAGATGGACAGTCGTGAGTTCCATTCGCGGGGACCACTATTATTATCACCCTGATTGTTGGTCAACTGCGTGAGCTCTTTGCCAACGAGTCCGAACCGGTAGATATTCCAATCACCCCTTTCTTCAGCTCCTGCAAAAGGTTGTGTCCCAGCAAAGAGTATCGACTTCCCATCAGCGGAGAAGCTAACAGCCTTAATAGCAAGCTGTGGCAACTTAATCCGTTTCCACTGGATGACCTCCGCACGCCCGCGAGGAGCAAGCAGGGCAATGAACGGGATGGCAGTGTTTACGTTTGATTTAATCGCTTCCGTATACAGCACCTGTTTCCCATCCGGTGACCACCCGCCCAACGACATACTTATAGCCGGTTTCGGTGGAGTGACTTTCCACAAATCCGTGCCATCTGTCCGGCAGGCGTAAATCTCCCGTCCCCTAAAGAGAAGCCACTCCCCATCCGGTGACCACATCGGATTGGTACCAAACCCAAGGTCTGTCACCTGCTTAACATTGCTCCCATCGGCATCCATAACGAAAAGATTGAAAAAGTGATCTTCATTGATGATGTTACGGTCGCTCATAAACACAATCTGAGACCCGTCCGGTGACCAGTCAGGTTCCGCATCAATGCCGGGGTGATGCGTCAGTCGCCGCGGGTGCTTCCCATCGGCGTCCATCACATACACCTCCCAGTTTCCATCACGTTTACTCATGAAAGCAATCTGTCGTCCGTTGGGAGACCAAACAGGATCGGCATCGGCTGCTTCACTGAACGTGAGCCGGTGTTGGTGGCTCCCATCGGAGTTCATCACATACACCTCCCAGTTTCCATCACGATTGGAATGAAAAGCAATTTTGCCCCAAAGGGGGCTCGTGACCCACTCGCTAGTTAGCAAACTTCCAACCAGCCAACAAGCCACGAGAAAAGAAAAGCGCATTATATCTCCTTTATAGTATGCAAAACTTATTTGGCTTGGTATTATCTTCAGCCTTTGGAGTAGGATTTTCTCTAATATCTTTGAGATTGATTCGAGTGTAGGCATCAATATAATACCAACCCCGTTCTAATCCGCTAATATCAACCTCATACGGAAACTCCCTGCGTTTACTCCTTCCCGGACCTATTTTAACAGTATTGGTCATGTCATCGTTTCGTCTAACGATTTTTTCTTTATCTGACTTTCCCGGCTCGTCTGGAAACGTCTGCATGACCCGATGCTTAAACTCTTGCTCGATTAAAGTTACAGTCACATCACTATCATTTTCAATGTAATACCGGTGAGAGCTATAAGTATGGTTTCCGGATCTACGGAGATTCTCAACGGTTACATCCCAATATACATCATCGTTATATCCATGAACGGAGTTTCTGGCATAAACCCACACTGCGCTTATCAATAGAAGTGCCAGAACAGTGAACACCATTGCTTTTTTGTATTGCTTGACCCAAGTCGCAGTCATTTGTGTGCCTCCTGTTGAATTGTGAGGAACGCGTTAGCATCCCGTTGGGGGAAAACGGTCAACTCTAAGTTGATTCACGTATCCGATGAATAGACAGCAACTTGAGTTAACCAAATCGCTTCATTCTAATGATTCAGGTTGTTCTCCCATTGAGTATTGGAAGAAACGTGCCCAAAATCGTTTACATGATTGAATTAAGCAATTTGTGTGCCACTCTTCCTTTTGCACTCTGTTTTTCCCATCCCTATGCTGCGATCTGACGCTCGAAATCCTTACGGTGCCTGAATCCAGGGATCCACCACACCTCCTTTATTTTTTCTGTATTCCCCATCATCTCTCGCCTTTCTTGCACTGTAACTTCGCAGCTTTCTGCGTTCAGATTTGCTTTAAATTCAGCAATTTTCGCCGAGAAACCTTATGGAAACCTTATGTATACTGGGTTCCGTCAGCTTCGCAGCTTTCTGCGAAGCTAATCCCCCGATATCGCAGTTTTCTGCGAACTCTGCTAATAAATAAAATAGGAATTCGGTTGAGCATAGCGAATACCCGATCGCAGGCTAGGAAACCTACGCCAAGTTCTTTCCTTCGACATGCTGCAAATTCAGGCGAGGACGATACTTTATATCAACTGCGTAAGTCCTATGAATCGCGTACCAACCACACGATCTATTTATATACTACCCTTATTAATTATCCGGAATCTGCGTTGACAGTGCCCCGATGATGTGTTATTCTATTTAATTGAGAGATGTGGCGGCATTCGGACGAAAAACCGTTGTCGCAGCAGGTAGAATGGCGAGATAGAACTTGAAATAACAAAAAGAGAAGATTGAGGAATATTAATGAAACTGGTTACCTTTGAACTCACGACACGACTTGGGAAACAGCAGCGGCTCGGAGCGATGATTGACAGCGATCAAATCGTCGATCTCAATTCTGCCTATGCCCTTTATCTTTCAGACACACAGGGACAATCCACCGCCTATCAGAGCGCGGATGCCATCCTGCCATCGGATATGATCCAATACTTCGATCGAGGTGATAGATCGAGAGAAGCAGCGCAGGCGAGCCTCGAACACATTGACAGCACTAACCCCACCGGCATCCGAGGTGAACAGATTGTTTACTCGGTTAATCAGGTGAACCTGCTCGCACCATTTCCCCGTCCTGCTAGCCTGCGCGATTTCGGCGTGTTTAAGACGCACATGGACGCTGCTGCCCGGATCACCGGCAAGGAAATCTCTCCCGAATGGTTTAAGCTGCCGAACTACTACCGCGGCAGCACGAGCCCCGCTTCGATCGCTGGACACGACGCACCGGTGACCTGGCCCAACTACACCGACAAACTTGACTTCGAGTTGGAATGGGGCGTTTATATCGGGGTGGAAGGAAAGAATATCTCGATTGCAGACGCGCCAAACTATATCGGTGGCTACACAATCTATAACGATATCAGCGCACGCGACATCCAGTTTCGTCACATGACATTGGCACTTGGCCCCGCCAAAGGGAAGGATTTCGATAACAGCAATATCATGGGACCGTGCCTCGTAACACCTGACGAAATCGACGACCCGTATAACTTGCGGATGATTGCAAAGGTCAACGGTGAAGTTTGGGCGGATGGAAATACGTCGGATATGTATTACACTTTCGCGGAGATGATCTCCTTTGTCTCGCAGTGCGAAACCCTCTGTGTGGGCGATTTTCTTGGATCTGGCACGGTTGGCAAAGGCTGTGGCTGGGAGTTGGATCGATGGATTCAGCCCGGCGATGTCATTGAGCTAGAGGTTGAAGGGATTGGGAGGCTTCGTAATCAGATTGAGGAGAAAGCGGAGAATCCAGCGGCGTGGCAGGAAAAACAATAAAGGGCGAAAGACGTACTATGAGACTCGAAGATAAAGTTGCAATCATCACCGGTGCTGCCTCTGGAATCGGGCGGGCAACGGCACTCTTATTTGTCAAGGAAGGGGCGAAGGTTGTCGTGGCAGATCTGGATGAAGCCGGGGGAAACGAAGTGGTTGACCAGATCAATTCTGATGGCGGCGAGGCGATGTTCGTTCGCACCGATGTAACGTCGGCGGTAGATGCACAAGCGATGGTGAAATCGACGATTGACGCTTACGGCAAGTTGGATGTGCTGTTCAACAACGCAGGCATTGCGATGCGCTTACCCGTCGTGGAGCTGCCGGAGGAAGACTGGGACCGCTGTGTTGATATCAACCTGAAAGGGGTTTTTCTCGGCTCAAAGTACGCCATTCCCGAAATGATCAAGAACGGCGGCGGCGCGATTATCAATATGGCATCGATCTACGGTATCGTCGGTGCGCCGACCCGCGCAGCTTACGTCGCTACCAAAGGTGGGGTCGCCAATTTGACTCGCGGGATGGCACTCGACTATGCCACTAGCAATGTCCGTGTCAATTGCCTCTGTCCCGGTTTCACCGAAACCCCGCTCCTAGCAGGTGTACTGAAAACTCCGGCGGAATATCAGGCACTCGCCGAGCAACACCCGATGAAACGCCTCGCTACGCCGCAGGAGATTGCCTACGGTGCGCTATTTTTGGCATCGGACGAATCGGCTTTCGTGACAGGGGTTGCGCTACCAATTGACGGTGGGTTTACGGCGGGTTAGGGCTGGACTCCAAGCCCGACTTGCCAAGGGAGACGGAAAAAAATAATTATGCAGGTCCATCCCAACTATGCACGGCTTGTTGACTTGGCGCGCGAGAGTCACCAGAAAGGCCGCACACCAGCGGAAATTACGCCCGAAGATGTCGCACTGGCACGGTTGTATAGCTACGCATTTCGCGGTCATACGATTGGTGCCTTTCACGCCACCCGGCTGGCAATCGATGAAATTGAGATGTGCGACCCACTCACGGAGGCACATCGCAAGCGGGCGGTAGAACTCTTGATAGACCTAGCGAATCAAACGATGGATGCGGTGGAAGCTGACTTTCGCGCTTTGATCTCCACGTTTTACCGCTACGCCACGAACATCCCAAGGGTCATCGAGTCATTGAGCGCGGGAGTTAAGACGTGCAAGCTGGAATCAATGCGGCAGGTTCGAGATCGGTTCACCGAGTTGATGGAAGAAATTGTCAACGGCAACGGCATTCATACGACCCTAGATACGCACGCTCCGGATCAAGCAAGTTTCATCGTACCAAACCTCGGTATCACGATTGTACCACTAGTTTATGGGGATTATCATTCGTGGAATCTGGCTTACCTCGACGGACCCCGGTCAGATGTGCCATTTCATCTCCATCAAGACGGTGTTGAGATTCATCTGGGCTACGGACCATTGCACGGCAATACGGTTCTCGGTGAATTCTATGCAAAAGTGGACGAAGGCTATGCCATGCCCATTCCCCCGAAAGTGCGACACGGGTATGTCAACGATAGCACGATGCAGCATCATGTTCCGTTCATCTTCGGATCGCTGACACGCGGCGGGTGGGGGGTGTTTCTAGACGTGGAGGCGCAACCGATTGAACTAGACAAACTTGATCAGGTTCCCGTCTACAGCCGTCCAATGAACCGGACGATTTATCTTGAACGCGAAATCGAGAAGGCTGCGGGAAAGTTTCCGTCTGTGCGTTACCCAATCATCCCGGCTTCAGCCACCGACGGAGAGGGGATCGGCGGGTTGGAGTTGTCCGTGGCGCGCGTCAATGCGTACGGATTGAACCTGCGGACCGACCGCTTCTGCATCGTCTCTGTTGTCCGCGGACGGGGGATTGTGCAGATGGCTGGTGTCGAGAGGGCAATCGGTCCCCACGAACATTTCTGTATACCAGCAGGCATCCTCGCATACCTGCGACAAGAAGGGGATGAGCCGATGGTGACTCTGGATGCGGTGATCAAGGAAGCACGAAGCCCAACATCCAACCCAAGATGGCGACGGAATCGCCCTTGAGTTGCTCTGATAAAGCGGGGCGTTGTTGTTCACGGCTTTTCCATATAAATCGCCTTGGGCACTTCACTGTTGAGCAGGTTGATGCAGGCGGTTTCATCTAGATGGTTTATCGATTTGTGAAGTAAGATAATATCGAACTGCTCTCCTGCGGGCTCAAAAGCTTGAAATGTAACAGGTTCAAACCTTACCTGATTGTCTCCGAGAGTTTCACTTAACTTCCTAAACTTGGCACCCATCCCAGAGCGACTCCCTTCCGTTTCCGGCTCAAGACATATAATCTCCTTAGCACCCATACAGGCCGCGTAGAAACTGTGCAGACCGCCACCACCACCGATATCAAGCACCCGCCTATTTTCGAGAGTGACCTTCTTGAATAAAGTCTTCAAGCGGAATTGAAGAACCCGACAATCTCAACGACATCGAAAATTGTTTCGTCATCCAAGCCGTGCGATCTGAGTAAATCCAGGTCCGATGGTTGAACCGTATACGCGGCAAGGGTGACCTTTTCTGCAAATTCTAGGATGGATCGCATGGTTGCGTCCAAATTCGCAGAGCGGTAATCTGTCTTGATTTGACTAACGAGCTCATCTTCATGGACCTATTCACGTAGGTCTTCGCCGTGCACTTGGACTCAGTATCGGCAGGCGTTAATCTGCGAAACCACTGTCGCGATTATCTCCCGCTGCCCCCGACTCAATTTGGAGGGACCGTGCATGACAACCTCATACTGATTGATGACCGCTTTGAGCCTTTCCGGCTTGATGCTGAACAGTTTGACAATGTTGTAAACTCGCCCGGCGCGCTTGATTCCTGCTTCATATTCTTCCCTGACGATGCCTGTTGCCTCTGATTCGGGGACAGTCCGGATCCATGCCATTTTCTCTTACCTTAATAGGGCTATTTAGTTTTCGGTTTTCTCTCTGTCTGAGCAGTGTGTCGGGATTCGGAAATCCCTCCTACAAGAGAACTATAGTAGATCCTACAATTAACGATACATATTGATAATATCCTCAAGGGGCTTATCAGCATTGTATGACCGGAGCCGCTTGAGAATTGCATACCTTTGAAAAAAACGTCTATTTATTTCTTGTGTTTACTATAAATGCCCCTAGTTCCCTTAAGGTTAAAGTTGACATCTAAGAAGTTAGGGTGCTATAATGGCATACCTTCGGAGATTTGTCAAGGCAAAATCGGAGGGCACAGAAATACGCAAGAGCACAAAGCGACGGTACGTTTCAACGGAGGACAAACACCCCCATGCAAGCACCGAAATTCATTGAGCCTGATATAGTCATCATTCCCGAAGGAGATTTCCTTATGGGAAGCGAAAACGGTGCAGCGAACGAACGGCCTGTTCATCGTGTATGGGTGGACACTTTTGGCATGGCACGATACCCCGTGACTAACCGAGAGTATAAGTGCTTTATGGAGATGACCGATCATTCACCACCACCGTTTTGGAGTGAGTCCAAGTTCCAACACCCAGACCAACCAGTCGTTGGCCCTAGTTGGTATGATGCCGTCACCTATTGCGAGTGGTTACAGGAGTTGACTGGCAAAGCCTATCGCCTTTCGACAGAAGCGGAACGTGAAAAAGCAGCACGGGGTGGATTGGAAGGCAGAGAGTATCCATGGGGCGATAAACTGCATGAGGATCATGTGGGGGGACGGAATGCCCCGCATTTTCCGATTGGGACTGAGGGCCCCAACGGTTATGGACTCTACAATATGTCAGAGGGTGTCCACGAATGGTGCACTGATAAGTATGATCCATCCTACTACGAAATCTCACCGGATTGCAATCCGACCGGTCCAAAACACAGCAGTCGCCATGTGGCACGCGGCGGTTCATGGCGGCACCGCATCCGCTTTGCTCGTTGTGCGGCGCGGAGTAGTCTCGGTCCTGAGAAACAGTTCAGCGACTTCGGATTCCGATGCACAATGACGATTGATTGCAGGCAGGTCAATTAAACCCCTAAGTCCATAACGCATCACATTTCACGCCATGAAATCTCCACTGATTTGCATCGTCGGTCCAACCGCTGTCGGTAAAACCAAAATAGCGATTCAACTCGCGCAGCACCTTGGTGCCGAAATTGTGTCGCTGGATTCGCGGCAGATCTACCGGGGGATGGACATCGGCACGGCAAAGCCAACACCGGACCAACAGCGAGCAGTGCCCCACCACCTCATTGATTGTGTGGACGTGGACCACCCCTTCTCTGTCGCAGAATACCAGCAGTTGGCAGATGCTGCGATTACAAAGATTCGCGGAGGTGGCAACCAGACGATGGCTGTCGGTGGGGCGGGGTTATATTTTCGCGGCATCATCGATGGACTTTTCGACGGGCCCGGTGCAGATGTGGAGCTTCGAGCGAAACTCCAACGGGAAGCGGACGAACACGGCAACACCTTCCTGCACGAGCGGCTGCGCCGATGCGATCCGGAGGCAGCAAATCGGGTTCACCCAAATAACCTCGTCCGAGTCATTCGCGCCTTAGAGGTTTATGAACTGACAGGGAAACCAATTTCTGTCCTCCAAAGGCAGTGGAAAACAAATGAACCGCGTTACCCATTCCGGGCGTTCGGGCTTAACATGCCACGGGAGGTGCTTTATCAACGAATTGAAGAGCGCGTGGATCGGATGGTAGAAGCAGGCTTAATTAAAGAGGTTAAAGGGTTACTAGATCAAGGCTATCCATGGAATTGCATCGCAATGCAGAGCTTCGGATACAAGGAGCTCATCGACCATCTCGATGGGAGGCGAACGCTTGGCGAAGCAATTGCGCTCTTAAAACAGAACACCCGTCGGTTCGCCAAACGCCAGTTGACATGGTTTCGCAACGATCCAAGAATTGAATGGCTGGACACTTCTCAGTTTTCATCAATAGGTGGGATCGTAGATAACCTTATGGAAAGGAACCTCGTCTAATGGGTTAAACATCAGTTTCAAAGGCACGGGATCTTTATAGGGCGTGCACAGCACGAAAAAATGGAGTTCCATTATGGCTGAAGAAGCGATGGTAATAGAGAAAATCATAGCAAAAAAAACCGCTTACACAAGAAATGATTGATGCAGGTGCTAATGCCTTGCGTCATCTCAATAAAGCAAAGTTTGATGTTCAGGCGGCTTTGTGGGTCTACCGGTTGGAACCAAATTCTTGGTGTCTTGTTCTCGCCTCGCCCGAAGTAGAAAAAGATGGACCGTTAAAAAGTTATACGAACATACGGCGCATCCTTTCCCAGATTTCAGACACACAGTCCCGTTTGACTTTATCCGCTATCAAGGTATCCGAGACCAATCATGGTTTGATTGCATTGCCAAATCAGAATAGCCTTGCAAACAAGGCGTTTCCGCAACATGTTTGTTGTGGGAGGAAACAACCCCCACGTTGACGAGGAATATATCTATCAACTGCTGTAGCACCACGGAATAAAAAACGAACTGGAGGGTAAACAATGGCAGCAAGGGAAGGTTACACAGAGCTACAAGCAAGAGTTTTGGCAGCCCGCCGCGTCTGGAAACGGACCCTATTTTGGACCGGCTGCGCGATTGCTATCGTTGGATTAATCTTAATTATCGCCGGTGCGGCGATTGTAGACCTGCTGATGCCGCTACCACGCAGCATCCGCATTGCGTTACTCATCGGTATCATTGGTGTTCTGGGCTATCTGCTCTATAGATACCTCATCCAACCGCTTCGGGTGAAACTGACACCACACGATGTCGCACTCAACGTTGAACGAAAACACCGAGATCTTGAGGATCGCCTCGTCAGTGCCCTTCAATTCGGCGAGACGGAAACCGAAGATCCGATCAAATCGCATCTGTTGCAGCGGCTGGTTACGGATGCTATGGAACGGACTGATGGCATTGACTTCAAAGCAACGGTCGACAAAAGCAAAAAACGCAAGCATATCGGTATTGCGGCTGCCGTGCTCGCCGGCTGCACACTTATCGCACTGATTTTTCCCACCGAACTTAATATTTCTCTGAATCGCCTATTGAGCCCTTGGGAAAAAACCGAGCCAGTGTTCACGACAAAGCTAATCGTCGAACCGGGCAACGCTCGCATTTTGCGTGGTCGCAGCCTTGCGATTAATGCTGAAGTGACCGGCAAAGCTGCCGATAAAGCGCGGCTCATTTATACAAAGGGAGATTCAGCGGTTGACACAGAATTGCAGCGTCAAGAAATTGATATGATGCGGATCGAGAGTGAGAAACGCAGATTTGGCTACGAAATCTTCAATATCAATGAAAATATGGAATACTATGTGACAGCGAACGGAGCAGCATCGGAGTCTTACACCATCGAAGTGTTTGACATGCCCAAAGTCACCGCCGTTGAGGTTACCTACACCTATCCCGCATACACACACCTGAACCCGATTACGCAGCAGGGGGAGGGGAATATCCGCGCTGTTACTGGGTCTCAAGCAGAAGTCCGCATCACGACGCACAAAGCCATCCAATCAGCGACCCTCACAATGGACGCACAAGATCCGACCCCCATGCTTATCTCCGATGGACGCACGCTTACCACGACCCTTGAGGTGCTGAACGACGGAAAATATACCGTTAAACTGCTCTGCGTCGATGGCTTCAATAACCAAACCCCGATCGAATACACCATTACAGCAATCCCCGATGAGCCGCCTGAGATTGTCATCAAGGAACCGGGCAGGGATATTAAAGCCACAAAACTAGAGGAAGTCAGGGTTGTCGCAGAAGCGATGGACGACTACGGCGTTGAACACATGACGCTGAAGTATAGCATCGGCTCCGGTGAACCGCAAGAATTGGAAGCGGAAACTGTCGAGGTTAAAGCGAAAAAAATAATCTCCGGTGCTTACGTCTTTTATCTCGAAGAGCTCAATGTGGAACCGGGGGAACTCATCTCCTACTACGCGCAAGCCACCGACAACAATACGCGGACCGGTCCAGGGACAAGCACCTCTGAGCTTTATTTCATCGAGGTGCGTCCGTTCAATGAACGGTATATGGAGATGGAGGCAGAAGCACAGCAAGGTCCAGGACAACCGTTCCCCAATTTAATCGCAGATCAACGGGCAATTATCAAGAACACATGGAAGTCTATCCACTCTCGTCCGTCCCCCATGATAGAGGATTATCAATCTGCTGTCAAACAGATAGGGAAGGAACAAGATCAACTCAAAGACAAAACACAGCGGGTTGCCGATGAGTTGAGTATGTCAATGCGCGACGCAAATGTAGACCCCGAAATGCTGATGAATCTGGAGGAAGCCGTCGCCAAGATGGGTGAAGCGAGTGACGAGCTCCATGCCATAAAGCCGAAAGAGGCACTCTCGCATGAACAGGACGCTCTCAAACTCCTCACCCAAGCCATGATGGAGTTAGATAAGGTCTTGACACGAATGCGAGCGAGTGGAAACCAAGAAGTCGCCGATAATATGGAGATGGAAATGGAAGACCTCAAGGATGCCATTGAGCAGGATGAAAACGAGTTAGATGAGCAGATGCGCGAGGGGGCGCAAGAGCTATTGGATCAAGCAAGAGACATGCTCAGCCAGCAGGAACAACTCACGCAGCAGAGTCAGCAGATGGCAAGGGAGGGGCAGCCCTCGCGGCGAGAGATGCAGCAAAATAGCCAACAGGAGCAGCAGTTGGCAGACCAAGCTCAGCAGCTGGCAGAACAGGCCCAACAGATGGGGCAATCGTCCGGGCAGGGTGCCGGACAACACAATACAGGACAGCGTATGACCCAAGCGGGCGAAGCGTTGCAGCAGGCAGCTGAGAATATGCAGGCAGCTTCAGAGAATATGGGGGCTGAACAACCGCAGATGGGGGCTGCGAAGGGGCAAAAAGCCGAAGAAAACCTTCAGCAAGCAATCGAGGAACTTGAGAAGGTCGCCGCACAGTTTACGGATCAAGCCCTTGAACAGGCGACCAAAGCACTCGATCAACTCACGGCTAAACAATCGGAGGTCCGAGAGCAAACGGAAGCCCTTGAGGAAGAAACCCGACGGAATGGGGTACATCTTGAGGATCTGCGGAATGCCTCTCAGTTGGCAAATGAACAGCGCACCCTTCGCCAAGACCTTGAACAACTGCAACGTAACCTCTCGAATCTACGGGAGGCACTTAGCGAAAATGAACCCCAAGCGGCGCGAAACGTGGCGGACGCAAACCGTCGCATCATTGAGGAGCAGGTGCCTGAAAATATGGAGGACGCACAACGGGCATTGCAGTGGCGGAACTTCCAATCCTCAGAGTGGGAGCAACGGGAGGTGCTTGACACCCTCTTGGAGGCGCGAGATGACCTACAACAAGCGAGGACAAATCTAGCCGAGACAGAGGAGGAGCGACTTGACGCAGCGTTGGACCAGATCGAAAGTTGGGCAGCCCAGATGGAGGATATCCAGCGTGAACTTGATGCAATGGATAATCAGGAAACGCCGCTAACGCCTGAACAGGCGGCACGGCAGCAACAGCTGTCCGAACAGCAGGCACAGATACAGCAGCGTGCCCAAGAGGCAATGGAAGCACAGGAACCAGGGGATGCTCAGGGGAATGAACAGGCACAAACTGGAGGAGCGGAGTCAGATCTCGAGCTCAGAGAACTCTGGCTTGGGGCGATCCGTGCTATGAACAATCGTCCCGGCATTCGGAGAGCACCGTTTCCCCGCTACGATTTTTCTCTGCGTGAACTTAGGAAACTTGAGCGGGCGATTGAAGAACGTCTCGCCACAATTCAGGAAAAGAAGCAACTCGCACAGGTGCTAAAAGAAGATGTGCCGCCTGAGTATCGGAGATTGGTCGATCGGTACTATGAGTTTCTGGCGAAGTGAAACATGATGTGTGAATTCAAAAGTCCAAACGAACGCATTTATGGAGGTAATGATATGGCACTTTTGATTGAATCCGAACCAATCCCATTGAAGGTAGACGCTAATGGGATTGGTTCGCGTTGGCGGGCTCCGTTTGACCCAAACGGTGTGCGTGACCGTCTTTTAGCTCGGTGTACCAAGCAGGTTGAAAACTCTCGGAACGGAGAGACTGATGTTGCGGCTAGCTGCTGACGAGAATTTCAATAATAAGATTTCCAAACTCTATCACCAATTGATGACAGGGAAGGATTCATGTGTATGAAAAACGCCGAAACCGTTACGCTCACCCCCGCACAACGGCTGCATTTCGACATCTACGGTTTTGTGCTGCTAGAGAACGTCTTAACCCCTGACGAAGTAGCTCGCATGAAAAACGCACTCCATCGGATGAAAGCCGATCCAGATCTCAAGTCCAAACAGGTCTACACCCATAAGCGTGGTGAGCACCATACACTGCTAGGCAATCTGGTAGAGTATGACCCCGCCCTGTTGGAATATGCCGCCCATCCCAAACTGGTGCCACTCGTTGAGGAGGTGGTTGGCGGCAAGGTCCGCCTTGAGGAGACCGAAGCAATTATCAATGGCAGAGATCCGGAAGCGGATATCGAGGAACTCCACAAACGACGCTATAACCCCACCGGATTTCATCGCGGGACAGAGCACGGGTGGGGAACCTACATCGAACAGAGCAAATTCCACTGCATCTTCGTCAAGACGCTGACCTATCTCACCGATGTAGGACCCGACGACGGCGGCACCTGCGTAATTCCCGGCAGTCACCGGCTCACTTGGGACAGGGAAGAGATGATCGAAGCCGCTCTTTCAGATGACAAACTGATTTATCAGGCTGAAGCAACCGCCGGCTCGGTCCTGCTCTTTCCAGAATCCCTCATCCACAGTACGACCGCCATCCGCAGCGACAAGGAGCGCACAATCCTAGTCGCTGGATACACTCCGCCGATGGTGCGCGAATGGCCCGGAAACGAGGTTAGCCCTAAGTTCATCGAAACCCTACCCGAAGATATTAAGCCGCTTATTTCTGGAAGCGATAGCTGGCATTGGGAAAGACGATATTGATAACACAAGTTGATAGTAGTCGGCATACTCCGTCCCAATGGATCGGGTCCGTGCCGAGGGCCCCGCGAACGGGGCAGGCCAGGGGTTCAAAGCAATATGCCGTAACCTCAAAAGTTCATTAATTGCACTAATAAACCAATGAACCAACATAGCCTCAGCGGGGGGATGTGTGTATCAAATCCGTGAAACGTCATGCGTAAACGGTCAGAGTCGCGCCTCGGAAGGTACGCCCCCTACCGTCTGTTTTGTGTAGGTTGAAAACTCTCGGAACGGAGAGAGAATTCCACTTCCCGACTCTTGCGGCGGTTGCTGACGCTTGGTTTATCAACTAGCAACTTAGGTTATTGATAGTTACCTAATCCGAAATGGCATAAGAGAGGACTAAATAGATGCCAAACGTTAAAATGTATACAACCAGTTTCTGCCCGTACTGCTACAAGGCGAAAGGTATCCTTGACAGGAAGGGAATCGAATTTGAAGAAATCAATATTCAGGGAAAGCCCGGGATGCGCGATGAAATCGAAAGGCTTACTGGTCGCCGCGATGTACCGCAAATCTTCATTGATGATCAACATATCGGCGATGATGACGATTTAGCAGAACTCGCACAATCAAGGAAACTGGATGAAATTTTCAACATAGAAGGAGAAACAGATGGCAGATATAAAAAACGGAGGCGATGGTTTGGAAGAGCGTAATATCGTCATTATCGGTGGCGGCACGGCGGGTTTCGCCGCAGGGGTCTACACCTCACGGGCAATGCTAGAGCCGCTACTCATCACCGGGGACGCGCTCGGTGGACAACTCTCACTGACGCTCGACCTTGAGAACTATCCGGGCTTCTTCGGGACTGAAGCCGCGGAATTCATCACAGGAATGCAGAAACAAGCCGAGCGTTTTGGGACCGAGGTCCGGTTTGACATGGTAACGGAGGTAGATTTCAATCGCCACCCGTTCTATCTGAAGACCTACGACAAGGAATACCACGCCAAATCGGTTATCATTTGCACCGGTGCCTCGCCGCGGACACTCAACATCCCAGGCGAAGAAGGGTACGGGGGACGTGGTGTCTCCTACTGCGCTACCTGCGATGGATTCTTTTTCCAGAACCAACGCCTTATTGTTGTCGGTGGAGGCGACGCCGCCCTTGAGGAAGGGATATTTCTGACAAAGTATGCGTCAGAGGTCTATGTCGTTCACCGCCGAGATCAGCTTCGTGCCAGCCAAATTATGCAGGAACGCGCCTTCAAGAACGATAAAATCAAGTTCATCTGGGATACGGTCGTTGAAGAGATTCAAGGAGATGATGAAAAGGTCACCGGTGCGCTGCTCCGAAACGTGCAGACCGATGAAAAGCAAGTGTTTCCGATTGATGGTGTATTTATCTTCATCGGACACATCCCGAACACCGAGCTATTCAAAGGCGTGATCGACATGGATGAGCAGGACTATATCATGGTGGACAAACTCCAGCGCACCAATATCGACGGCGTTTTTGCAGCCGGAGACGTACATGACCACGTCTTTCGCCAAGCGATAACGGCGGCAGGTGCCGGTGCCGCAGCGGCTATCTCGGCGGAAAAGTTCATCGCTGAGTTGGAAAACCGTGCCTATCCGGGGCAGTAAGTATTTCAGTAGGATACAATCGAAACCGAATGGGGGTAAAATAGATGGATTTTGGCACATGGAGCCCATCACACACAATCTTTGTGATTTTTGTAGCTGTCGGTTTCATTGGACAGGTTGCCATCTGGCTCTATCGCATCGGGCAAACAGAAAAGCGGATGGACAAACAAGGTGAGACGTTCTTTCATGCGCTTGAACGGCTTGAAGAACGGATGGATAAGCGGTTCGTTGAGGTTAATCAGCAATTCGTTGAGGTCAATCAGCAATTCGTAGGGTTGCGAACTGATATGAATCAGGGCTTTTCTGATGTCCGATCGGAGATGAATCAAAGGCTTTCGGATATGCAAGCGGAAATCGGTGATGTCCGATCCGAAATGCGTTTGCTTAACCAAAACCACATCGAACACTTGACACATCATAATCGATAAATGGGATTGTACAGTTCCAAAGGAATGAAGTAGAGGTCGATTTTCCAAAATCGACAACACCTAGAACATAACGCAATAGAAGTTTTGTAGTTTTGCGAACCGTGTATAGCCAGATTTGTATATACTTATTTGGAAATGTGTAGGTTAAATCTATCGGAAACAAGAGATGTTAAAAATTATTGACAACGGCATCATTTCCCACCAGAGCGAACGCGGAGCATACATGCCCGTGATTACGCCTCTCACAGATGGCAGTTTCATCGCCTGCCAACACGTCGGACAGGGGTTAGGTACACCGGACAATCACATTGAGGTCCTCCGTTCAACAGATAGGGGCATGACGTGGGTCAACGAAGGAAGCATCCACCCCGGCGGCACACCCACGGATGGATGGTCTTACCGGGGCCCAAAAATTAGTGAGGTTCCAGATGGCCGCTTCGTGATGAACGCTACCCGCTTTGAGAAGGAAGGCGACACACTCTTTGACGCGGAATCGGAAGCCTTGCAGCGTCCGGAGATGCTACTATTTTGGTCAGAAGATCAGGGCAAAACTTGGTCAGAACCGCAGGTCGTGCCGGTAGATCTGCCACCCGAAAAGTACACATGGAATGGAGCTGGCAGCCTTCTACAACTAGGGTCGGATCGCTGGATGTACCCCCTCGAAACGTGGAAGCCGGAAGGCTATAAAGGTCCCCCCGATCAGAAGGCAGCGGCGGTATTCTCCGCGGATCAGGGACAAACGTGGGGAGAGTTTACTGTCGTCGCAGATGACCTCACAGGAGCGTTGCTCTGGTGGGATCAGATGTGCGCGCTCCTGCCGGATGGGCGTATCTATACCCTAATCTGGACGCACCAGTACGGGACCTCCGAGGATCTGACAAACCACTGGGTGATTTCAGAAGATGGTGGCCACACCTGGTCCGACCCCCGACCGACCAATCTGCGAGGTCAGGTTTGCACACCCATCCCGCTACCCGACGGTCGCGTGGCGGCAATCTACAATTTTCGGCACGAACCCCAAGGCATCCATGTGGCACTGACCGAGGACTTGGAGCATTTCGACGTAGAGAACGAGGTGGTGGTCTTTGACGCTGGAAAAGAAGCAACCCTCGGCGAACCTGAGAACGAGAACTTCCTCGCTGAACACATGCAAATCGCTTTCGGTAAGCCCGGCGGGACCCTGCTCCCGGACGGGGATGTGATGACCTATTTCTGGTGTACTGTGGCGGGAGTAACCCATACGCGCTGGGTGAAATTACAATTGGAAGGTTAATTACGCGGTAGCGGAAAGGAACAGTTCAGATGGATTGGCAGAACGATTCACAACAACTCAAGGCGGCCTTTGACCGAGATGGATTTGTGGTCATTCCCGGCTTCTACACCCTGCAAGAGACGGAGGCGTTAAACGCTCACATTGATCGGTTCATTGCGGAGACGTTGCCCCAATTGCCATCGGACGCAGCCTTTTACGAAGTCAAGGGACAGACTGAAAGCATTATGCGGTTGCAGCGCATGGCATCTTACGACAGCCATTTTAAGGAACTTACCGAGAGCGACCAGTTTGCCAAGCTGGCGGAATTGCTGCTAGATGATGGGGTTATAAGTAAAAATATGGAGTGGTTCACGAAACCCGCCCGCAGCGAGGCAGAGACACCACCCCACCAAGATGGGTTCTACTTCATGCTCGAACCAAACGAGGCACTGACGTTGTGGCTGGCACTGGATACGGTGAATGATGAGAACGGCTGCATCCACTATGTGCGCGGTTCTCACCGCCGAGGTATGAGACCCCACCGACAGACAGCGGTATTCGGGTTCTCCCTAGGGGTCACAGACTACGACGAGGCGGACTATCAAGCGGAGGCAGCTATTCATGCCGCACCGGGCGATCTGATCGTGCATCACTGCATGACGATTCATCGTGCAGGCCCCAATCCCACTGCGAACCCGCGCCGGGCATTGGGGCTTGTCTATTATGCCCAACGCGCCAAGGCGGATAAAGAACGTCAGGAGGCATACAGGAAAGAATTAATAGAACGATGGGAAAAAGAGGGGAAAATTTAGATATTAGAGATCGGTTCTGTGTAGGGAATAACGATCGTTGTTCCCTTTAATGGACAGTGGTATGTCCACCCCGACCTGGACAAAATGTCCACCCTCCATCTCCCTCTACCCCGATAGGTCGCAGGTGTGAATCTTCAATTTCCATCACCTTCAAAAGAATTTCGCCTTTATTAAATATATTGCGCTCGTTTGAAAAAGTTTAGCTCTTTTTTTAATATTTTTTCGCTCATGTTAAGAAATCGTGCAATGAGCCAAAGGACTTACATCCCTTCAGAGAAACGCCTTCTCTCTCGCCTCCTCCGAGACATCCCACGCCCGATCATATTCATAGTCGTCCCGACGCGCTAACAGTGCCCGCAAATCGTGCCGCAGCTCTTCCACGGTGGGCCTTCCAACAAACCACCAACCGTTATAAATCTTGTAGATCTCACGGTCCCCGTCAAGGACAAAAGTATAGGGGATGGGGATCGGCGAATGGGTGGGGTCCGTATTGTCTACGATGTCCAACTCATTAATCAATGCCCGGTCAAGGTCAATCAGGAAGGGCCATGTCGCACCGATACGTTCACGAAGCCCCCCCGTTGTTTCCTGATCATCAACTGAAACAGCGATTAACCTACAGTAGTTGACCGCCAATTCGGGCTGCAATTCCTTTGCATAATTCTCCAACTGGAGAACATCCTTCGGTCAATATGCCCCGCGCCAAAAGACAAGCACCGTCGGCCAGCCACGCATCAAACCCTCCAGCGTTCTGGTTATGCCATCTTGATCGGGGCGTTCAAAGTTTGGGAATATGCTGCCCGGTATCAAATCTTCACGGATCTTCATTAAAATCTTCGCAGTGGAGCCCTCCTCTTACCAGAGGGGTTGATCGGGGAGGAAACTGCGCCTCCTTTTTGTTGATTAAAAAATGTTGATAGAGTATAATTCTCTCGTAACTCGATGCCTTAGGAAAAACGCTCGTTTTTCGCTCTTCATGAAAGCGCATGTATAGGATTTATTAGTTCAACCAACCAATGAACCCATAATGAACTTCTTACGCATTACGTTTCACGTTCCGCATTCAGCCAGGCCCCGGGCAACTTAGGTCTGCACCTCTTCCCAACGCTCCGTTTCCCATGAGCGTTCAATCGCCCCCAACACCTTAGCCACAGCTAACGCCTCACGAAAGGCAGGCTCACCTTGGCACCCATCCCGAATCGATTTTAAGAACTGATAGGCTTCGATGACCTTCAGATCTTCGTAGCCCAAACCGACACCGGGCCCGGGATTGAACGCTGCATGAAATGGGTGCTCAGGACCACTCACAATACGGGTGTAACCCTTATGCCCACCATCGCTCTCGGAGAGAAACAGATGGAGCTCATTCATGCGCTCAAAGTCCCAGTTTAGCGCACCGCGTGTCCCGTGCACCTCAAACGCCATCTGACATTCGGGGCCATTTATGACACGACACCCCTCTAACGTGCCATGCGCCCCATTGGAAAATTGCACCAACGCACCGACATAATCTTCGTTGGTAACTTCGCCCGTTGGGCCATCTGTGCGAACCGTGAAGTGCGTGCCTTCGCCGGGGGTAACAAGCGGACGTTGTGAAACGAAAGTCTCACGGTTGCCCACTAAACGCTTGATCGGACCGGCTATCATCTGCGCCATATCAACGACATGTGACATCAGGTCACCCAAAGTTCCCAACCCTGCCACCTCGCGCTGAAAACGCCACGACAGCACAGCGTGCGGATTGCTAGCATAACCCGCAAAGAAACGCCCGCGATAGTGTGTGAGCCTGCCGAGACACCCTTCCTCAATCAGTTGCCGGGCGTACTGCACAAGCGGTGCCCATCGGTAGTTATAGCCCACACAGGTCAAAACACCAGTCCGTCGAGCGGCATCTTCGATCGCGGTGGTTTCCTGTGGATTCCGACCGACAGGCTTCTCACAGAAGATATGCTTCCCCGCTTCGGCAGCCGTTCTCGCAATATCGAGGTGCATATTATTTGGCGCGGTAATGTTGACAAGCTGCACCTCTGGATCGGCAATAACCTGTCTCCAATCCGTGGTGTATCGTTCAAAGCCCAACAACGTCTGCGCTTCACGGGCACGGGCTTCCATCTCATCGGCGCAGATGACCAAGCGCGGTCGAATATCACAGTCCTGAAAGCGGATCGGAATCTGTCGGTAGGAGCGGCTGTGTACAGTCCCCATCCACCCCATACCGATGACACCAATGCCTATCGTTCGCGTCATAACTGACCTCAGTAGGGACTTCCGTTAAGCGCGTTCCAACGCAATTTTGCATATTGTCTTCTCCGCGTCATCGCCGTACCAGAGATGCGTGCCATCCCACGTCAAACCGTGCGGTTCGCCGGGACATTCAAAGGAATCGAGACTCTCCCCAGAATGTGGGTCAATCTGGGAGATAATGTGCGTGTCGGTGTCAGCACTCCACAGCGTCGTTCCATCCCAAGCAATCCCATGGGGTCGGGTGCCGGGGGAGGGAAATTCTGCCAATATCTCTCCAGTTTCAGGAGACACCTTATAGTGCCGATCCGATTGCACATCGGCACTCCACAGCGATTCTCCATCCCAAGCGAGACCATGGGGGCTCGGCCCCGGCGGCGGAAATGAAGTAACAATTTGCAAATCCGACACAGTTAATTTGTACAGCATTTTCTCTCTGATGTCAGTATACCAGAAATGGCTGCCGTCACATTCAAGTCCGCTGGATCCCGATGCGGGTGGGTTTACGGTAAGGATAACCTCACCAGTCTGCGGGTTAATTTTGTGTAACGTCCCGCCACCCTCGACACTCCAGATGGATGCGCCTTGCCAAGCAAGCCCGTTGGTGCCAGGGCCCGGACAATTAAAGCTGGTTGCGATTGATGCTTTTAACATGTTTAATCTCCTTCCTATAATTGGGGGACTAAATTTTATCCTCAGTCCCGATTTAGTTGTCAACTACGGTCGTACCACCGTTCCATCCGCTTTCCGATCTTCCGCGGCGTAATTGGGGCTTTTCGCTTGTCCCGCGTTCAGAATTTGCGCCGCCTTCGCCTCGTCAATATCAATCCCTAGCCCCGGCTGGTCATTGGCGTAAAGGTATCCGCCTTCAAGAATTGCGTGACCCGGGAAGATGTCAAGCTCCTCCTGACCGAAGTGATTTTCTTCCTGAATCCCAAAACTCCAACTCGCCAGATCCAAGTGCATTGCCGCTACTTGGTTAACAGGATCATTGTCTCCACCCTCCTGCCACGCCGTATTGACACCGAACCATTCGCACAGGGTGGCAATCTTGCGACACGGGGTAATGCCGCCGCCTTTCGATACCCGGACCCGGACGAAGTCGATCAGCCGCTCAGTGATGAGGGGGGTCCACTCGTGAGGATTGATAAATAGTTCCCCCATCGCCTGTGGGGTGGTGCATTGCTGCCGAATGAGACGAAACCAATCGATCTGTTCAGGTGAGAGGACATCCTCAAGAAAGTAGAGCCGATACGGTTCTAGGAGTTTCGACAACGTCACCGCGCACTGCGGGCGGAGGTGTTCGTGAACATCATGCGTGAGCTTCGGTCCGAACCCCAACTTCGATCGGAGATATTCAAACATTTTCGGGATGCTTTCAAGGTATGCTTCATCATCGAAGGCAGAGGCATTGGACCAGGCATTCTTCGGTTGGCCCGCTTTATCGGCATCGATGAATCCGCCGCCGCCGTACCCGCCAAGCTGACACCGAATGACCGAATAGCCCTCCTCCATGTAGCGTCGGATGTCGTCCTCAAGCGCGACAAGGTCATCGCCGCCAGCATGGGCGTAGCACGGCACAGCAGCGCGACAGGGACCGCCGAGAAGCTGATAGACCGGCATTCCAGCCTCTTTCCCCTTAATGTCCCAAAGTGCCATGTCAATGCCGCCCAGTGCGGTGTTCAGAATTGACCCATTCCGCCAGTAACCACTGGTAAGGGTGGACTGCCAGATGTCCTCAATATGCCCAACCTCTCGACCAATCAGGCGGGGGGCGATGCACTCCTCAATCGCCGTAATGACTGTTTGCGCATGATAGTGGTCGCTGGCAGAGCCGATACCGTAAAGTCCCGGCTGATCAGTGGTGACCTTCACAATAACCCAAGTCCCATTGACTCGTGTACGAATACATCGAATTTCTTTGATTTTTGCCATAGGAAATTTTCCTGTTTTGTCGTGTCCATTGATTTTTCAAAAACAGACCACCGCTTTCCGCCTATGAACCAAAGTGAGAACAAAGGGGGGTTAGAAGGAAAGGGGCCCCTACTACTCTTTTTCCTAACATACCTCACCCGAAGGGCGTTGTCAACAAGAAAGCGTCATTATATTTACCAAACCGATATTGAGGATGCTTTTCAACCAGATCCATTACGCACGTAAATTGTAAAAGTTCAGTTCCAGATATAGGGGTGTTCGGCAATAGTCTATACTAGACCATCGGTCAAACCCCGTATTTTTTTCTTGATTATTTTTTCAGAATCGCCTATCATTTCTTTGTTTTACCCCTGTTTTCACGAGGGTAAACTTGGACAGACCTAAATATCCAACAATCAAAAGTGAAAGGAAACACAAACGAATGATCTTGACATTTTTGAATAAACATCGACACATCGGTTTATTAATCCTTCGGATTGGGATTGGGTGTATGTTCCTCTTTCATGGGCTCCCAAAACTGTTTGGCGGTCCCGAGAAATGGGAAATGCTCGGCGGAGCAATGGCGGCCTTCGGCATCACATTTATACCGGCGTTTTGGGGATTCATGGCTGCGGTTTCGGAGTCTTTGGGAGGCATCTGTCTCATCCTCGGTTTCTTTTTCAGACCCGCCTGTATCCTTTTGACAATCACGATGGTGGTCGCTGCTGCGGCCCATTTGAGTCGTGGAGAGGGGTTGGGAGGTGCTTCGCACGCGATCGAAGCTGGCATCGTTTTTCTGAGCTTGATTCTGATCGGCTCCGGTAAGTATAGCCTTGATGAAAAACTGAACCCTTATCGCGGCGATGACACATAATACTGTTCGATACACAGGGAAAATTAGATGGCAGAAAGAGATTACTATGAAGTTCTTGGGGTGAATCGGAACGCGTCTCCAGAGGAGATTAAACGTGCTTACCGCAAGGTCGCGCTGCAGTATCATCCCGACAAAAATCCGGGAGATAAGACAGCGGAAGAGAAATTCAAGGAAGCCTCAAATGCTTACGACGTGCTATCGGATCCCGAGAAGCGGAAGATCTACGATATACGCGGACATGCGGGAGTCCATAACGCTGGTTTTCAGGGATACACGAACTTTGAGGACATCTTCACCAATTTTGGAGATATCTTTGGGCGTGAGGTCTTTGGAAACTTCGGAGATGTATTCGGGGATGTATTCAGTAGGGACAACTCCACCGATTTCAGGGCACAGCACCGCGGCAATTTGCAAACAAGGCTGACAATCCCGTTTGAGGAATCGATATTGGGTGCCGAAAAGCGGATTCAGGTGAACGATAGAACCCTTACTATTAAGATTCCGCCGGGCATTCAAGACGGACAGGCATTGCGCCTGGCCGATCAAGGAGACCTGACTGTGGGCGGACAGCGCGGCTCACTAATTGTGAGAATCGCTGTTCAATCGCACCCAAACTTTAAGCGGGAGGGTCTAGATCTCGTGACCCAAGCCACAGTGCCCTTCACCGTTGCAGCTTTGGGCGGGAAAGTCCGTGTTCCGACCCTGAAGGGACACATCGATCTGAAGATCCCTGCGGGGACGCAGCCGGAGCAACAGTTGAGAGTCCGTGGGGGTGGTGTTACCGATGCGTCGAAGCGCAAAGGCGATTTACGCGTCCAGATCAAGGTCGAAATTCCACGTTCCTTGACAAGAAAACAGAGGGAATTGTTAAAGGCATTTGAGGAAACGCTATAACCCAGTAACCGGTGAGCGGTAGGGCAGTGCAAGCTCTGTCTGTGCCACTCACCCATTACACACTACGACAAATAGGCAACTAAATGAATCCAGAGCAGACTTTAGTTTTGATTAAACCGGATGGCGTTCAACGTGGATTGATTGGCGAAATTATTTCCCGCTTTGAACGTAAAGGCCTCAAACTGGTCGGACTGAAATTACTCAAACTTCCAAGAGACCGAGCGGATCAACTCTACGCACCACATCAGGGGAAGTTTTTTTACGACTACCTCATCCAATTCATGACATCAACGCCAATCGTGGCAGTTGCTCTTGAGGGGCAAAATGCTATCGAGCTGGTGCGTCTGGTAAACGGGGCAACAAGGCCAGTTGAATCTCAACCCGGCAGTATTCGTGGAGATTTCTCGATTGACATCACTCACAACGTTGTCCACGCCTCAGATTCTCCTGAGAACGCGGAACGTGAGTTGAACATTCTGTTTGATCCGAGCGAACTCTTTGACTACCCGCGAATTGATGAGGTGATTCTTTACAGCCCGGAACTGTAGTCCACTTACAATAACCCAAGTCGCTAGTTGATAAACCAGTGGAATGGTCGGGAATCGGAATTCCCTCCTACACAATATGGTAAGGGGCATCCCTTCCAAATCGCGACAGGAAACTTAGGCTAAAATAAGTTGCATCGAGTGTAACGAAGCAGCACCACAGAGGAAAATCGTGGCTCAAAACAACGACTTACTTTTTAGTACCAACGATTGGGTTGAAATCTATCGCACGACAGATGAGTGGGAATCAAACCTAATTCAGACAACGCTCGGTAACGAACAGATTCGTTGCCGTCCTGAATATACACGCAACGCTGATAGGCAACGCCAGATTATCCTTTTCGTTGACACCGAAGACCGAGTTGATGCCTTAGAAATCGTTAGTCGCACAGGTCTGGCGATAACGCATGGGGAATATGAAAATCAGCATGCGGATGATGAAAGCGATCCTCATCTGGAACGTGCCGCGAGGACTTCGGAAAGTGACCTCCCACAAGCGACACCGACCAGTGCTAAGACCACCATAATTGCGGAGCGCGAGGGTATTGGCAAAATCGCCCATCACGTCGGACAGGGCTATGAGCTGCAGGTTGGGGCAGCACCGTATTATATGGTTGAAGAAGACCGCTGGGAAGAGTTTACCGATTTTAGTGCCCAACGCCAAGAGTTCTCAATCCTCATCAGGCACGAATATCCGAACCTTTTCCAATGGCTCAGACGGGAGCAGCTGTTCGCAGAATTTATCCGTTTAGTCGAATCCACCTATCGTGACGTGCCGCCATCCCCCCCGCACAACCAGCAACAAACCGAATCCACTTCTGGCAATGCTAGTGCTGCAGACGCGCAAATCAACCGTCTTGCCAAGTTTAGTTTATGGGTATCATTGGTTTCCCTCCTCGGGGTGATTGTCCATTTGCCGTGGTACGCTAGTCTGATCCTCGCTCTACTCGCTGCTATCACCGGCTGCGTTGCAAAATTTCAGATTGATCGCAGCAATGGAACGCTCAAAGGCAATCTAATCGCTTTTCTAGCAATCGTTATCGCCTGCATTGTGATCACCATGGCTTGGAAACAACGCCAGCCAAGCCAATCAGAACCATCGGATTTGCAGTCCGCCTTCCTGCCCTACCAACCCGATGCCCGTCACAACACACAATCAGGGGGCAAGATATGGATGCTTGTGTCATAGTCTTTGTCAAAAACCCTGTTCCCGGTCAAGTTAAAACCCGGCTCATACCTCATCTTTCGGCAGAGCAGGCAGCGTCACTATATCAGGCGTTCCTCGTCGATTGGTGCAACGCCCTTTCCACAATTTCCGCAGCTCACAGCGTGATTGCCTATACACCGCCCGAGGCCCTAAATGCTTTGCAAACCCTGATCGGTGAAGCTCCGGTTTATATCCCCCAACAAGGTGCAACGCTTGGGGAACGCTTGATTGCTGCTGCACGCTGGGCGTGTGATCGGGATTATGCAAAATTCCTATTCGTGGGTTCAGATAGCCCAACGCTACCAATTCAGTATGTTGAACGCTCGCTCGATTTACTAGAATCGCGTGATGTTGTCATCGGTCCCAGCGTGGACGGCGGCTACTACCTGATCGGTTTTTCAAAACACGGGGCATCCTTGTCGATTCCCACCGTCTTTGAGGAAATCGCGTGGAGCACCGATGTCGTCTTCCGTCAAACACTTGGGAAAATTCAGGGGATTAACGCGCGATTGGGGTTGCTGCCGCCATGGTACGATGTGGATACTCCCGCAGGATTGCAGCTATTACGGGATCACCTGTTTGGGATAGACCTCGCAGGGAAAAGCAGCCCCGCACCTCAAACATATAGCAAACTGAAGGCGTGAAACTTAACATTTCACGCTTCAATCCTTGTCTATCACCTCACTTTTCGGCTTGACGATGGTTGGGAGATGGGGTATTATTTTATCTTGCTTATAGCAAATTATGTAGAGAAATGAAGGATCTTTTATGGGACTCAAAGAACAGTTAAATGAAGATATGAAACAGGCGATGAGGGCAAAAGACAAAAATCGTCTGTCTGCGATTCGTATGGTGCGCGCTGCCGTCCGAGATAAGGAAATCAATAGTCAAGTTGAGTTGGATGATGATGGCGTTTTAGAGGTAATCGCTAGCCAGATTAAGAAACGGAAGGATGCGCTGGAGCAGTTGCGCCAATCCAATCGTGATGGCCTCGTCGAAGCCGAAATGGAACAGATTAATATCTTGCAAGAATTTCTCCCCGCCCAACTTTCGGCGGAAGAAATCGAAGCCGTTGTCACAGATGCGATTGAGGAGTTAGGGGCCACATCAATGCGAGATATGGGCAAAGTCATGGGTAAACTCGTCCCCCAGTTGAGAGGTAAAGCAGACAATTCGGTTGTTAGCCAAATTGTCAGACAGAAACTAGGCTAGCACAATGAACGACCAAATCACTATCCTCGTTGTTGATCCGGACCAACGGCAGCGCGAAACAATTTGTCTCACACTTGAGCGCGAAGGGTTGCATGTGCTTGCGACTCGCACGATGTATGAAGCGTTAGACCGTATTGAACGCTTGAATATTGATGTGTTGATCGCTCCACTCATAGGGGAGCGAGTTGACGGACTCAAACTCCTTGAAGCAGCCTATAATCAGACCCCCGATGTCGGCGTGATCTTCATCACAGCCCCAAACGTTTTAGAAACCGATGTTGGCCTCAAAGCCACGCTTCACATGGGGGCAAGTTATTTTCTGCCTAAACCCCTCACCCCATCCCAACTGAAAGCCCTCCTTCACAAGGTACTCGAAAACCAACGGCTCACCCAGGAAAATCGGCAATTACAGTCCCAGATTGATGAGCGAGTCGGACTCCTCCAATTAACGGGCCATTCACCGAAAATCCAAGAGATTCGAGATCTCATTGCACAGATTGCCCCAACAAAAGCTACCGTCATGATCCGTGGGGAGCGAGGCACCGGAAAAGAGCTAGTCGCCCGCGCTATGCACCACCGAAGTTTAAGGCGAGGGCCGCTAGTTATATTCAATTGTGCAGCCCTGAGCGAAAGCCTTGCGGAATCTGAACTTTTTGGCCATGAGCGGGGTGCGTTTACAGGTGCGTATCAGACGCGGAAAGGGCGATTTGAGGCGGCTCACGGGGGGACGCTATTTCTTGATGAAGTGGGACAGTTAAGTTTGTCAAACCAAGCGAGGCTCTTGCGAGTACTCGCCGAGAAGGAGTTTCAGCGCGTCGGGGGGAATGAATCGATACCGGTTGATGTTCGCGTGATTTGTGCAACGAACCGCAATCTTGAGAAAGCGGTGGAGCAGGAAAAGTTTCTGCCAGATCTCTACGATCGCTTGAACGTGATCCGGATCGCCTTGCCACCGCTCCGTGAGCGAAGGGAGGATATTCCACTCCTAGTTAAAGCGTTTACAGAAGAATTTTGCAGGGAAAACCGAAAGATGACCAAGGGCATGACCTCTCGCGCCATACGAGTGTTGATGAAGTATGACTGGCAGGGAAGTGTGCGAGAGTTGAAAAACTGCATTGAGGGGATGGTTATCATGTCGAACCGTTCAGAGCTCGACCTTGATGATATTCCGGAACATATTCTCAAATCCACCGGAGCCAGCTCTCCTGTTATCCTCTCCGTTCCCACCGCTACAGATACGGGCGTGGCAGCGTTACCTACATCAGGGTTGCACGTTGAAGTGGGAATGTCGATGGCAGAAATTGAGAAGGAAGTTATTCGATCGACGCTCCAATATGTTAGCAATAACAGAGCGAAAGCCGCGAAGATTTTAGGAATTTCAAAACGAACAATCTTCAGAAAAATTAAGGAATACCGTTTGTGCGACGAATAATCAATTCAACTCCTATTTTAATTTGTGTCCAATTTACTCTGGGCACCGCCCACCTCTTTGCAGCGAGTAACGATTTCAACAGCAATAATGGGAATCCGGGTATCTTTGGCGCAATTGTCGGCGTTGTGGTCCCGGTGCTGCTCGTCATTGGCATCGGCGGTGGTATCTATGTCTGGTTGCGCCGAAACAAACCTTCATTGACTAGCCCATTCCCACGGCGACAGACACCTAAAAATTGGGATATATCGCCACCGAGATATACGCCTCCCTCGCCAGCTCCGGTGCCCCCTCGTGACACCGCTCGCCTCGACAGACCTGACCCGTTGACAGAACTGGATACACCGTTAGAACGCAATGAGCATACCCTTGAGTCGGTCTCATTAACGGACCTGGAGCAGGTGCTATCTTTGCGCGAATCGAACCGCATCCAAGAATACTACGAATCGATTGCGAGGATTATCAAACAGTATGTGGGAGAAAAATACCAAATCAAGAGCTTAGATGCAACCACAGGACAAATCCTCTCCGCGCTCCCCAACGACCTCACCGATAGCATTACAGATCATGTTGGCGAGATTCTCCGCTCATGCGACATGATTCACTTTTCTAGGCATCGTCCCTCCCGTTCAGAACTAGATCGAATTTATCAGACAGCGCGGGAGTTTCTTGAAAGCCAAATTGCTTCTGACCCAGGATTTAAAGATTCTCAGGATTAGAAGAAAAAAGGAACGCTAGGACGCAATGACGTAGAAAAAAAACAAAAACCTTTGCGTCATTGCGTTAAAATATGGAATCGGGACATGAGAGAATCTGAGCTGACAGCGTTAAACGAAAGGATTCAGGAGTCGAGTGCCTTCGTTGAAGAAATCTTTGAAGAGATTCGGAAGGTTATCATTGGACAGAAGTATATGATCGAGCGGATGATTATCGGGTTGCTCTGCAACGGTCATATCCTGTTAGAGGGCGTTCCCGGTCTCGCTAAGACAACCGCTGTCCAAACACTTTCCAATACGATTGCTGTCTCTTTTAAGCGACTCCAATTCACCCCTGACCTCCTGCCCGCTGACCTAATCGGCACCCAAATTTATAACCAGCGTTCGGGCGATTTTTATGTTAAAAAGGGCCCCATTTTCGCCAATCTGGTTCTCGCCGATGAGATTAACCGGGCACCCGCCAAGGTCCAAAGCGCACTCCTCGAAGCGATGCAAGAGCGTCAGGTAACAATCGGCGATGAAACCTACCCCCTCGATTCACCCTTCCTCGTCCTAGCAACTCAAAATCCAATTGAGCAAGAGGGAACTTATCCCCTGCCAGAAGCGCAAGTAGATCGGTTCATGCTCAAACTGCAAGTGACTTATCCCTCGCGGACCGAAGAACTTTCCATTTTACGGCAAATCACACGGGAAGAGAGCCAACCGATTCAACAGGTCATATCCTCTCAAGAAATTCTCCAACTCCGTGCAACAGTCCGTGAAATCTACATGGACGAGAAGATCGAAAACTATATTGTCGACCTTGTCTGCGCCACGCGTGAGCCAGCGAAGTACCAATTAGAGCAACTCACAGACCTCATCGAATACGGCGCATCGCCGCGGGCGACGCTTTTCCTCGCGATGGCTGCCAGAGCCCACGCCTTCCTCCGTCATCGCGGATATGTGACACCAGAAGATGTCTACGCAGTGGGCATGGATGTCCTCAGACACCGCGTTATCGTCAGCTACGAAGCGGAGGCGGAGGAGATTTCTTCTGAGCAGATCATCAAACAGGTTTTTGAAGGGGTCGAGGTGCCGTAGACGGGGGCACCCTGATTAATCGTAGGAGCGAACCTCCTCTGCTGTTGCATTCACCCCGCGGGCGCGAAGTCCTGTAGGATCAATAAATTTCAACGGATTATTCGCTGCGTAGGCGTACCAATTGACACCATCTGCCATCGGGTCACGTTGGGTGAAGCATCCAATATAGGGGTCATAATACCGCGCGCCGTAGTAATAGAGCCGCACATCGCGCTCATATTCCTTTTGAGATCTGAAATGGTGTATCTCTGGCTATAGGGATCGCCGTAAGGGTCTGGCAATGACGGATCTGCCCACTTCCGCAGTTGGGCAAAACTCTCTTGAGAATCCTCATAATGATGCTCAGCTCTCAGGGACCGTGGGATGTGTAGCGTGTCTAGAGCCGTCTGTATTCGTTTTAATCGATTCGGTGCGTCTTTATCCTCTCCTAACTTGACTGCCCACAACTCACTGTTTTCTTTATACACTAAGTCGAAGGCACTCCATCCACGCAAAAATGACAACAGGTTAGCCCCTGCGACTCCCATGCAGGTTTCATCACCCGCCAGCTCCCCTACCTCGATAATCGGATGGTTATAAATCGGATTGCCACAGGCGGGTAGCCAGATGCCAAACGCATGTCCACCCCCGTCACCTGCAAATAATCGAATCTCTTGAGGGATATGCCACCCATATTCGATATACTTCTCATTGGCATTGGTCACCGCGTAATGTTCAGGCGGGGGGTCGAGGGAAAAAAACACAAGTCCAAAACCCAACCTCCATTAAATAACGGATAGACTTCGCGCAGGGGCGGTGGCAACGTCACACCGATTTTTGTCTCTGCCGCTCGGGTTTCCGCCTCAGTGGCCGGGCGATTCATCGAGTGACACGCCCCGGCTGCCTTCCAGCAATTAATGATTGTTTGAATCGTCATTTTCATACCTTGCTAATTGGGAAGGCGAAAGCAAGGAGAAGCTCTTATCTTCCAGTTATGACTTGAACACCTCTAACACCGGGGGGGTGATATTCCAATTTGACAGGGATACCCCTCGGACTCAAACGAATCCTAAAATCCATCTCCGTCGGCTGGCTTGCCCCACTGCGCCATAAAGTAACGTAATAACGCCTTTCCGGAGTTAAGGGCAAAGCGGGGGCTTTCTCCTTGTACCCCGGCAGTACTTTCCCATAGGTGATGCAAGAGAAGGGTTTCGACCGTTTTTGAGAGGAATCGGGCGCGTATTCCAAAACCCAAACCAACAGGGGTAATTTGAATTGCCCTTCTAAGACCTCCTGATACTGATAAACCCTAATTTCCTTGATTGGGGCGGGCTCTGACTTTCCAGCGTAGAGACAGAATGTTGGCAAGGTCACTTCTGAGAGTGGATGTATTGTACCAATTCCTGATAGGGTCTCACATCCACTCGTAACCAAACATCCAAGACAGATGATGAGCCCAACAGCACAACGTATCATTTTGCCCCCTCCTAGTTCTGATTCAGATGAGAAGAAGAGCGTCCCTGTCGCAGTTGTCGATGCCACTGCCTGAATTCAGACATAAATTGTTCGTAAAAGGCCTTAAGATCTCCAGAGATGTTACCTCTATTGTAATTCTTGTTATAGAATGGGTTTTTACCCAGAACGAGAACCCGGTATGCATCTTGGATAATCGAGGCTTGTTCTTCAAAGCTGTACTCGCGGAAGGTCTTCCGATTCGGGTCACTGAGGTCGTCGACCTTGTAATCGTACAACTCATCATGCTGGCGTGTCGCCGCTGCTATAACGTGTGTGATGCCTGCTGTTGCAGGTTCGATTCGTCCATTGGCATACTGCCAGACGTGGGCTAATTCGTGGATGAACAATTCAGCACTCATATTTTTGCTATAAATGTTGTTGTGAACCGTCACCGCCATATTCTTCTCGCCTAACTTGCGACCAATCCAACCTTCATCTTTGATTTCGACTTGATCAAGGTTAATCATGTCCCCGAAAAAGTCCTGTGCTACCTCTGTCTCGTGTGTATTCAACGCACGCAGCCCGTCCGGGTCAATGAACCGCAGTGGGTTATTGTAGGTGTAAGTATACCAATTGACCCCATCACCCGCCGGGTCGCGTTGTGTGAACCGTCCAATATAGGGGTCATAATACCGCGCGCCGTAGTAATAGAGCCGCACATCGCGCTCATACTCCTTGCCCGACCCCCTGCCCCTGCAAGCGGGGAATGACTCGCGGACGTTATCGCTGGTGCCCGTCTCAGAGCGTATCGCACTGAAGACATCGTACTCGTAGCGGACAAGCACGTTTTTATGGTCATCCGTTAAGACGATATGACTTCCTAAAGTGTTGGGAAAATAGAACACTTACTACAAACAAAAAAGGCAAGCAACGAGTTCAGTTTTGGCTGACCGTCGCTTGCCTTTTTGTTTCACTCAATGCCGAGTTGATTATAAAATTAAGTTTCACCGAAAATCCGCTTGAGATCTGAAATGGTGTATCTCTGGCTATAGGGATCGCCGTAAGGGTCTGGCAACGACGGATCTGCCCACTGCCGCAGTTGGGCAAAGTTCCCTTTAGAATCCTCATAATGATGCTCAGCCCGAAGTGATGGGGGAACTTGTAGCGTGTCCAGAGCCATCTGTATTCGTTTTAATCGATTCGGTGTGTCTTTCTCCTTTGTTGACTCGACTGCCCACACTTCACCGCTTTCTTCACTCACCAAGGAGAAAACACTTCAACCGCGCAAAAATGACAACAGGTTGGTTCCCACAACTCCCATGCAGCCGTCTTCATCCGGCAGTTCTCCGACTTCGATAATCGGATGGTTAAAAATTGGATTGCCTGTTTCGGGCAAGTAGATGCCATACGCTTTCTCCGCCTAGTTATCTGCAAACAATCAAATCTCTTGAGGAATACGCCATTCCTACTCAATGTACTTCTCATTTGCATGGGTCAGACCGAAATCGTCATCATCAAGTGGGTCGGGTTCGAGGGATAAAAAAAACCAGCACCAAAGTCGTACCACCATTGAATAACAGATAGAATTCGCGTAAGAGCTGTGGAAGCGTCGTACCGATTTTTGCCTCCGCTGCGCGAATTTCCGATTCAGTTGCCGGGGAATTCACCGAGTGAAATGCCCCTGATGTTATCCATGCATCTATCAGTGTTTGAAGGGTCATTTTCAGCCACCACCGCTAATCGTATCCGATCGTGATAATCCACATGGCTTCTTGCTGTGGATTCAAGAGAATGTACTCATCGAAAATCAGATGGATGAACCATGTGCCATGATGGTAGTCAGGGTCCTCATGAGAAACGGCCAATCGGAAGTACCTCGTTCCCTCCTTTGGGAGCTGATTCAAAAACGCATCAACCGCTTCAATTTGAACCGTATCAGGCGGCTCATAAAAATACTTTGGATCTGCATAGCGAGTCTGTATGCGTTTCGTCAATTCCTCAAACCGGATTTCAACGAAGTTGCTCGACTTGAGTCGGTCAATTCTAAAGGGACCATGCTCGTCCACCATAAAATCTTCATCAGGTGGTAGACCGTAGTAACCCCGTTTATAGAGTCGATGCCCCAACAGCGCGTCAAAAATGTCAGTGGCCATGAAACCAACACTCAAACCCGAAACGTGACAATAGACGCTGTCAAGCCAACCGTGGTCCCACAATCGTAACTTCTTTCTGTTTACCACATTAAAGTCATAGATTATAGGTCCTATTTTTGACATTGGCTACTCCTCCACAAATTTAATTTTTCTAAGTTTCCCTTCAATGCCATGGACATCAACTGATGGTATTCCATCGTCGGATATGCGAAACGTGACGTATTTCCCCTTTACTTTCTTTGATTCCGCTACGAATACACCGGGGTTGCGTTCTGTAACAGGATTATTTCCTCTTAATGCATCAAACATGGCTTCAGCATCAGAGGTATCTCCGATAACTTCCCTTACGCCGCGGCCTTTTCCTTTATGGCCAAGCTTTGACAAGCCGCCGGCAGCATCAATCGCAGCTTCAACCAGCTCCGCACCTTTTCTTAGCTCCCCGGACTTCTGAGAGCATGATCAGACCGAGAAAACGGTCTACCGGAGACAACGGATCGCCGGTTAGTAAATCCTCTCCAATGACAGAATCCACAAACCCCTTCGCATCCCCAATAACAGGTACAAAATCTGCGATTGCCGAGACCAGATCGGCCTCTGAAATCCAGGTGACACCGCTGCCATCACTATAAGCAAAATGTTCAATATCGGGATCCCAGACAATGTAAGCATTAGGTCCGTTGAAGTAGCTATCAGAGAGTATCGCTACCTGACCCGTTGGATCAATAAATTTCAACGGATTATTCGCTGCGTAGGCATACCAATTGACACCATCACCCGCCGGGTCGCGTTGTGTGAAGCGTCCAATATAGGGGTTATAATACCGCGCGCCGTAGTAATAGAGCCGCACATCGCGTTCATACTCCTTGCCAGTGAATTTACGAGGGTTATCGCTGGTGCCGGGCTCAGAGCGTATCGCCCCAAACCCATCGTACTCGTAGCGGACAAGCACGTTTTTGTGGTCATCCGTTAAGACGATATTGCTGCCTAAAGCGTTGACGTGGTGGTACTCATACCGTCCCCCCCGGTTGTTCGCCAAGTTGGTAATCTCCGCATCACTTAACGCGCGGTCATAAATCGATACCTCGTCAAGGTAACCGTGAAACCGACCGGCCGTCGCTACCAGACCGTCCCTTCCAAAAATTAGCGGATCTGACACCGAAAGGAGATTGCCGGTTTTCAGCCGCACCGCCGAATCCTTCACGCCATTGATGAACACCCGCATCTGTGCCCCATCATAGCGCGCAGCGACATGAGTCCACTGATTGAGCGGTGCCACGCTGGTGCTTGTCACTTTCTCCCCAGAAACACCTTTGACCCAGAATCCGACTCGGCCGTTTGATTCAAGCAAGATACGATACCCACCGGTCCAACCGCTTTTCTTGAATACCATGCCCCATTGGTTTGCTGTCCGTTTCACCCAGCAGGCGAGGGTCAGTTGATTACCGGTGAGGTTGAGTGCAGAGGTAGCGGTGGCAGACAGATGGTCATTGACCCCATCAAAAAGGAGGCTGCCACCCCCTTCGAGACTCCAAGCCGGTGCGGCATTCCCCGAAGCGAGGGTGGCGTGGTTCTGCTGGTCGACATCGTGGGCGACGGTGCCGTTGCCTTCGTCGAAGTGCCAATGCGCGACCGCGTTGTGCTTGCGTCGATAGACCACGCCATCGGCACCGTAAAGGTAGCTGGCAGTGATTTTCTTGTTTGTGTCCAACTCCAACAGCGGCATCCCACCGTCATAGAGGAAGTAGCGGGTGCCACCACTATCAGTGACTTTGACCCGCTTGCCGTTGCCGTCGTATCCGTAAGAGAGGGTCTGCTGAAGGGTGCCCCCACGGGTTTTCTGTATCTGCTTGAGCTGCGATCCAAAGCCGTAGCTAAAGGCATCCGAATCGGTGCCTTCGCTCCGTCGGGTCAGTTTCCCTTCGGCATCGTAGGTGTAGTCAAGGGAGGCAAGGACGGTGGTCGAACTCTTCTTGTGGGTTAAGAGGTCAAGCCGATTGCGGGTGTCAAGCGTCCGGTGGGCGGTGATGCCGTTGGGGTTAGTTTTGTAACCTAACAGGGCATCGTTCCGGGTGATTACGCGGTTGAGTTGGTCATGGGTATAGGTGTAGGTCTGTGCCCCATCGTTGGTGGTCAGGGTCAGGAGGTTGTCGCCTCGGTCGTAGGTGTAACGGACTGATTCCCCCGTCTTATAGCTGACTTGAGAGAGACGGTGGAAGGTGCCATACTCGTGCGTGGTGACGATGTCGTGGGGTTGGGTGCCGGTGCTAGCTTTGCTCCGGACCTCCGTCAGGTTGCCCTTGGCCTCGTAGGTGAACTCGGTCCTATGCCCCATCGGGTCAACCTGCCAGATTGGGCGGTTATATTTCTTCTCATAATCCGCTGTCCATTGACGGCTGCCCTGATCTCTCCACCTCGTCGCGTTGCCTATCCAGCTGTTGTTGGGGTTTGAGGCCGTGATTGAATCACACTATCTAAAACTTACCCCAAACCGTCACCCTATACCCTTCATGGAAACAATCCGTAAGCTGAAACTTAATTTGTGTTCTCCTCATCCAAAAGTTCTTCCAACTCTGCTAGGAAATCCACATCATCACCCTCATTTTCGTGGCTCTCCCGTCCTTCCTCTAGTCCCTCTTCCACTGATTCAAGATCTGACCGAAATTCAATTAGGTTACTCAAATAACGTTCACGGGTGACATTTTCTGCGTCGCCATAGTTCTCTCGCAAACACTCACCACAGAATTTCCCGATGCGTTGAATCCCCAAATCAACCTGCTCCAATGCACCCTGGCGTTCATCCTCCATCAGGCAAAGTTCAGCGTTCGCCATACTGTTCATCATGAGCATGTAGCCTTTATATTGGTAGCTTTCCCACGCAACCTCAGAAGGGGCATATTTCTTTGCCATATTTGTAGTAGCAAGGTTGATGTCGGTGTCTCGTTTGACATCCGCCCACCGTTTAATCCCCGCGAACAACAGGTAACGGGTATACCTATCATAGGATTCACGGAATAAAGCACGCCAATCTTCCGGTGTTAACCCAAACCCTTCGTCGCTACCATGCTGCTGTTTATAATCCTCAAGTTGTTCGCAGAAGTACTCATAGTAGGACTCTCGCCCATGGGGTTTCTTGCCATCGGGGCGGCCCGACGTATAGATGCGTGAAATTGTGAACGCATTTGATTGGACAACAACAACTTCTTTCCCTTCCGCCAACCTCAAGATTTTTATCGGGTGAGTCTCATCAAATGATAAACTATCCAAAATCTCATCAAGTGCACGAACCAACCGTGTGTTTCTTTCAACTTGATTAGTTGCCATTTTTATCTCCTTCCTACAAATATGCAATATGCTTAGGACTTACACACTTCAGATTGCAGTCGCACAATTTAGGGAGCGTCTGTGCCGACCTGTCCCGTTCGCGGGAGACCAGGGGATGTAGGGAACGCAGATCTACGTTCCCTACGCAATCGTGGATTCAAAGCAATTTAAATCCCAATCTATCTCCGATAAGAGACAGGCGGGAGGGTGCCCCTACGAGGCTTTGAACGTTCAACTGCGTAAGTCCTAACGCTATGTTATATTGCTAGAGTTAAGGACGTGCTATAAAATTTCCCAAGAATTATCTCCCGATTGCCTTCTACTTCTTCACGTCTTATGTTACGTAATAATCCTGCAACGGGGTCACCGTAATCTCGCCACGGCGGAGTGCCTCAATGCCGCTGATTGCCGCTGACGCACCGGCAATCGTAGAAAATAGGGTAATCCCATAATCAATTGCCATTTTCCGAATCAATTGCTCATTGGGGCGATGTGCATATCCGGTCGGTGTATTGATAATCAGATCGACGGCGTGGTTTTTGACATAATCGTGGATGGTCGGGCGCCCTGTGCCGATACTATGAACCAGTGTTACCTCCATGCCGTTACGACGAAGCACCTTCGCTGTGCCGTGCGTAGCGATAAGTTGAAAGCCCATATCAACCAGTTTTTTGGCGATGAAGATAATTGCGCGCTTATCTTTATTTTTCACGCTGATGAACGCATGACCACTGAGAGGTAATCCATAGCCAACCGCCTGTTGTGCTTTGGCAAAGGCGATGCTCAGGTCTGCATCAATCCCCATCACTTCACCCGTCGATTTCATCTCAGGACCGAGTTGAGAATTTGCCCCTGGAAAGCGATTGAACGGAAACACAGGTGCCTTTACCGAAAAATAATCGGGCTCAATCTCCTTCGTAAATCCAAGTTCCTCAAGGGTGCTTCCCGCCATGATGCGGGCGGCGAGTTTTGCCAACGGCACCCCAATGGTTTTGCTCACAAATGGCACGGTTCGTGATGCCCGCGGGTTGACCTCCAGCACATAAATCTCATCGTTTTTTATGGCATACTGTATATTCATCAGTCCACGCACGTTGAGTGCTTTTGCAAGCGCGTCAGTATACTCCTTGAGCGTATCAATCTGCTCCTCAACAAGGGTGTAAGGTGGCAGGACACAGTCGCTGTCTCCAGAGTGGATCCCTGCCTCTTCGATATGTTCCATGATGCCACCAACGACGGTAAGCTTCCCATCGGAAATCGCATCAACGTCAACTTCAATGGCATCATCTACATACTTGTCGATTAACACGGGATGCTCCGGCGAGGCTGCGACCGCCGAATCCATATATGCCTCCAAAGCCTCCTGATCATACACAATCTGCATCGCCCGTCCCCCCAAAACGTAGGAAGGACGCACCATAACCGGGTATCCAAGTGCCGCGGCAATCGGCTTCGCTTCTTCGACCGAAGTTGCCGTCCCATTTGGAGCCTGCTTCAAGCCGAGTCCATCCAGCAACTCTGTGAACTGCTTCCGATCCTCCGATCTCGCAATGTCCTCTGGGCTTGTTCCGATAATTGGAACGCCTGCCTTCTGGAGTCCGAGCGCCAGATTCAGGGGGGTCTGTCCGCCCAGCTGCACGATAACCCCGTCTGGCTTTTCCCGATCGACGATATTCAACACATTTTCGTGCGTGAGCGGTTCAAAGTAGAGCCGATCTGAAGTATCGTAATCCGTGCTCACGGTTTCAGGATTACTGTTGACCATAATGGTCTCATAGTTATCCTCTTTCAGTGCGAGTGCCGCGTGAACACAACAGTAATCGAACTCAATTCCCTGACCAATCCGATTCGGCCCGCTGCCCAAAATCAGGATCTTCTTCTTCTGGCTGGGTCGGACCTCATCCTCCATCCCGTAGGTCGAATAATAGTAAGGTGTCTCCGCTTCAAACTCCGCAGCACATGTATCCACCGTCTTAAACGTGGCTTCAATCCCATGGTCCTTCCGTAGCCCTCGGATACTTGTTTCAGAGGTGTTCCAAAGTTCCCCTATCTGAAGGTCCGAGAAGCCGTACTGCTTTGCCTTGCGGATCAGGGAAACGGACGAATCAGGAAGCTGAGAACTATCCGGAGCGTCCAGTTTGCGCTCGCTTCCGACTTTCCGAATTTCTTCCTCAAGATCAAGAATTTCCTTTATATTATACAGGAAAAATGGATCGATTTGCGTATATCCGTGAATCTGATCGATATTCATTCCGCTTTGGAAAGCCTGTTTTATGTAAAGAATGCGCTCCATATTGGGGATGGCCAACTTCTGTGGAAGCTCTGCGACCGGCAATTTCTGGATGGGGTGGCTATCGAGGCCCGCCCAACCGTTTTCTAAAGATCTCAACCCTTTCTGCAAGGATTCCTTGAATGTCTGTCCGATTGCCATCGCCTCACCCACGGACTTCATCATCGTAGTCAGCGTTTCATCAGTACCGGCGAATTTCTCAAACGCCCAACGCGGAATCTTTGTCACAACGTAATCAATGGTCGGTTCAAACGACGCGGGGGTTTTGCGCGTAATATCGTTGGGAAGTTCATCGAGCGTGTATCCGACAGCCAGCTTCGCTGCAATCTTCGCTATCGGAAATCCGGTCGCTTTCGAGGCAAGCGCAGAACTTCGAGAGACCCGCGGGTTCATTTCAATGACAACCTGTTTCCCCGTATGTGGATCGACCGCAAACTGGATATTCGAGCCGCCGGTGTCCACACCAATTTCACGAATAATCTTAATCGCTGCATCCCGCATCTGTTGATATTCTTTGTCTGTCAAGGTTTGGGCAGGTGCAACTGTAATGCTGTCGCCGGTGTGAACCCCCATTGGATCAAAATTCTCAATGGAGCAGATAATCACGACGTTATCCGTCCCATCCCGCATCACCTCCAGCTCAAACTCTTTCCAACCGATCACCGATTCCTCAATCAACAACTCGTTGACCGGACTCAACCCCAATCCGTACTCGACCATCTCCCGAAACTCTTCGATATTGTAAGCAATTCCACCGCCGGTGCCACCGAGTGTAAATGCTGGACGGATAATCGCTGGGTAACCGATCTCATCAATAACGGCAATGGCATCATCAAACGAATGGGCGATCCCACTTTTTGGCACCGCCAAGCCAATGTGCACCATCGCCTTTTTGAACAACTCTCGATCTTCCGCCTTTTGGATGGCATGAAGTTTCGCACCAATCAACTCAACCCCGTATTTATCGAGCGCACCCGATTCAGCAAGTTCAACAGAGACATTCAACCCGGTCTGTCCGCCCAAAGTTGGGAGTAGAGCTTGGGGGCGTTCTTTAGCAATAATTCTTTCGGCGATATCCGCATCGATTGGTTCAACATAGGTTCGGTCTGCAAGCTCCGTGTCCGTCATAATCGTTGCCGGATTACTATTGACAAGGACAACTTCATACCCCTCCTCCTTCAAGGATTTACACGCCTGGGTGCCCGAATAGTCAAACTCGCAGGCTTGACCGATAATAATCGGACCGGAGCCGATGATTAAAATCTTTTCGATGTCAGTTCGCTTTGGCATGGTAAATAACCTTATCGTATTGTTATCAGGATAGAATTTAACGCAAAGGCGCAAGGACTTTTTTCTTTTCCCTTTACCTCATTGCAGCATTGCGTTGTTTTCTTTCTCACGTTTCACGCATCACGTCTTGTGCATCATATCTGTAAACCTCTTAAAAAGATAACTCGCGTCATGAGGGCCGGGAGACGCTTCCGGATGGTATTGCACAGAGAAGATTGGATATTCTCTGTGTTCCATCCCTTCAAGGGTCTGATCATTCAGGTTGATATGCGTCACCTTTACAGTGTTTGGCAATGAATCAATGTCCACGCAGAAACCGTGATTTTGTGAGGTGATTTCGACCTGATCTGTGTCAAATCGTTTAACAGGTTGGTTGGCACCGCGATGTCCAAACTTGAGTTTGAAGGTCTTTCCACCGAATGCAAGTCCCAACAATTGATGCCCTAAACAGATACCAAAGGTCGGCTTCACTCCAACCAACTGCTGAATCGTCTTGATGCCATATTCAATCGGCTCCGGATCGCCGGGCCCGTTGGATAAGAAAATGCCATCTGGATCTGCGGCGAGAATATCTTCTGCGGAAGTGTGCGCCGGAACAACTTGCACCTGACAACCGTGTTCGGCGAATTGGCGTAAGATGTTATATTTAATTCCAAAATCCATCGCAATAACACGGAATTGGGGCGTTGACGGTGCCTCAAGCTCCGCGGTGCCAAAGTCAATGGTGAGTTGGGAGTTCTTATCATCGGCGGCAACGGTCAAGTCAGTCAGAGCACTTGATTCGGGGTCGGGTGTCTCCCATAAGTACGGATTGGGGCACGTCACGTACTGAACCATATCCACACCAACCACTCCATGCCACGCCTGCGCTTTGGCAACTAAGCTTTGAGGGTCAAGGTCTTCGGTCGAAAGTATACCGTCCATAACGCCATGTACTCTGAGTCGCTTGGTCAATGCGCGCGTGTCAATACCGTGGATGCCGATAATCCCATTGTCTTCGAGGTAGCTACCGAGGTTGGACTGTGAACGCCAATTGCTTTCATACGCACTATATTCACGCACAACTAACCCCTCCGCTTGCGGTCGAATTGATTCGACATCGATCTCGTTGCAGCCGTAGTTTCCGATCAGCGGATAGGTCATCGTGACGATCTGCCCCTTGTAGGATGGATCGGTGAGAATCTCTTGGTAGCCGGTCATGCTGGTGTTAAAAACCACCTCACCGGAAGTTTCCCCGGTTGTTCCAAAATGTTCGCCTTCAAAGATTGTTCCATCTGCTAATGCGAGAATCGCTTTCATTGGATTAATCTTCCTTATCCTCAACAGGTTTGAATATTATCCGTCTCTCGCTCTGCCTAAACTCAATGTGAAAAGCATTAAAAACAGCTTGTCTGCCCACAATCATGTCCCCAATGCCTTCATCTTGACACCAAGCAATCAGCGCGTTGACGAGATGCCCATCAATCGCCAGACAAATTCACAGGATATACAGGTTCCCACAAATCTGCTCTGAGACTTCGGGACTCAGAAGCCCCGAGCCCGATAGATCGGGATTAAGAAACTTGGGGTTGCCCTGACACAACCTGGCTTCTCTAATAGATAGCAACTAGGCTATCGTGCCTCTATTTCAAGTTGATGGCTTGGGGGAGCTGCTCGCTCTGCCCTGCGGAATGTGACATCAACAGGCATCTGCGGATATTCGATGCCACGTCCCCCAAGCAGCTCCTCAATCGTCCGAATCTGAATCTTTGGATATGTCGTGTGGGTGACATGAAGCCATTGAAAACGCCCCGCCGCCGCCGCTTCTTTAACCATCGGTTGGGTTGGCGGATTCAACGTGATAAAAATGCCAATCACAGCACCTTGAGTATCGACAACCGATTTCAGCTCCCGTATATCCCTGACAGAAACCTTCCCACTTTTGACCTGAATGACAATCTTCTGGTGCAGCGTCTTTTTCAGGTTGTTCGGGTCAACGTCCTGATAATAGATTACCCCATCCACACCCTCGTCCGCGCCCTTCTTTTTGCCCTGATAAGGTCTCGCTCGAATCAGACTTAACGCCCACCACTGGAATTGATACCGATCCTGAACCGCTAGAGCCTTCGCGCTTGCTGTGTCTTTGGGTTCACCAATGATTTCGTATTTCACATCGTCACCAAAGGTGTCAGCAAGGCGGTATTTCAATAAGGTAATAGCAAGATGTGTAATGTCAATCCCAATCCACAGACGATTCAGCCGTTGTGCAACAGCGACAGATGTCCCGCAACCGCAGAAGGCATCCAAGACAACATCGCCTTCGTTGCTACTGGCTTGAATAATCCGCTCAAGCAATGCTTCAGGTTTTTGGGTGGGATAGCCGAGACGCTCTTTCGCTTGAGGGTTTAAGACAGAAATCATCCAAACATCATTTTCTTTAACCCCTTTTTTATTAATTGATGTGACATAGACCTCATCTCCTTTGATTCGGGTGTGGTAGTTTTGCTTTCGTTTCAAGGATTTCTCAGTATAATCAGCATAGAGCGGATTAAAGACATAGCCTGATTTCTCTTTTGTGTAAAAAAAAAGAATATCATGCATAGCTAAAAACCGATGTGCTGCCCCTGTCCACCGACGGTAGTGCCACACAATCTCATTCCTGAAATTCTCAATGCCAAAAATCTGATCCAAGATAATTTTCAGATAATGCGACGCTGTCGGGTCACAATGGAGATAAAAACTCCCCGTCGGCTTCAGGACGCGGTGGAGCTCCACCAATCGCAACGCCATCATTACGAGGTATGCCATCAAGTTCGTCTCTGTAAGGAAGCCGCGAAAACTCTTGATTGTCTCAACTAGAAGGTGTGGCGCGGTCACGACCAACTCATGATATGCCTGCTCGGTGGTCTCGCCCCAACGCCATGTGTCCTCAAAGGCTTGAATCTGCGCCTGCGACGATGAGCCATCCGTTTCGCTGAAAATCACGTTGTATGCTTGATTCGAGTTGAACGGCGGATCAATGTAAATGAGATCGACGCTTTCATCGGGGATATAGGCTCGCAAAATGTCCAGATTGTCACCATAGTAGAGTTGATTCGGATTCATCGGCTATCCCTTTATCTGTTGCGATTCGGATTCAGAATTGAGTACAATTTCATATCGTGAGACCGCCCTTTAACGTAGACATATTGTCGCAAGACCCCCTCAAGGGTCATGCCAGTTTTTTCCATCACGCGAGCGGAGGCACTGTTCTCAACCATACAGGTCCCTTCAATTCGATTGAGTCGCCAATATTCAAAACCGAATCGGATGATCGCTTGAGCGGTCTCAGTGGCATACCCCCTCCCCCAATACTTTCGAGCAATATTGAAAGCGATCTCTGCCCTTTTGTGTTCAAAGTTCACGTTGTGCAAGAAGCAATTTCCGATGATCTTACTGTTTTCGGTCAGGCCAACCCCCCAACACGCTAAATTATCGGTTGTTACCCATGAAATAAAGTCTCTACTGTCTTCTATCGATTGGTGTGCACGCCAGAAAAGGTACGTTGTCACGTGCGGGTCTGAAACCCATTCAAATATATCCTCGGCATCCTCCATCTCCAACGTTCTCAAAAGCAACCTTTCGGTCTCTATCGCAGGTAAATCCCTGAAACGCTCGTCCTTAGCCATATCTCACCCCACTTGGGAAGTTGGTAGACTGTGATTGTATTTTATTTCACACCTCAGTTAACAATACCGGCCCGGATGGTCATCACGGGCCAGCCCTTTAATTTGCAAGCGTCAAAGGGGGTATTGCGACTTTTGGAGGGAGACTGGCTCACATCTACCGTTGCAACCTTCTCCGGATCTATCAGCGTCACATCAGCGACCGCGCCGATCGAGAGCGTCCCACGATTGATTTGTAGAATCTTGGCCGGAACGCAGGTCATTTTCGCGATTACCTCCGATAAAGCGATCTTGCCGGTGTGGATCAGTCGGTCAAACACAAGCGGCACGCAGGTCTCCGATCCGATGATGCCCGGCGGAGCTTCGAGCATACCCTGCGCCTTTTCAAATGGAGCGTGTGGCGCGTGATCTGTCGCAATCGCATCGAGTGTGCCATCCTTAATCCCTGCAATGACAGCATCAATGTCAACCTGTGTCCGCAAGGGTGGGTGCATCTTCGCATTCGCACCATGCTCTTCGACTGCTGCGTCAGTGAGCGTAAAGTGATGCGGCATCGCTTCGGCAGTAACGTTGACCCCTCTGCGTTTACCCCAACGGACAAGATCAACGGCTCCTGCCGTGCTGACGTGGAGGACATGGAGGTGCCCGCCGGTCAACTCGGCAAGCATAATATCGCGGGCAACGATAATATCTTCCGCAGTGTTGGGGCTTCCGGGTAGATTCAACCGACGTGACGTTTCGCCGAGATTCATGACTGTCCCCACGTCAAGGTTATGCTCTTGGCAGTGAACCATAACGGGGAAATTATGTTTCGCGCTTAACGTTAACGCATCGCGCATCAACCCGGCATCCATGACCGTTTTGCCATCGTCCGATAGCCCAACAGCACCAGCCGCTAACAACGCTGGCACATCGGTCAACACTTCGCCATCGAGATTTTTTGTAATGCTACCGATTGGAAACACATTCGTCACGCCATCTTTCCGCGCTTGCGACCGTATCCATTCGATAACGTCAGGTGAATCTGCCACCGGATTGGTATTCGCCATGCACGCAACGGAAGTAAATCCGCCCGCCGCCGCCGCACGGGTGCCTGATGCGATTGTCTCCTTGTGCTCAAACCCGGGTTCGCGGAGATGAACGTGCATATCAATCAAGCCCGGCGTAACAATCAACCCCATTGCGTTAATAGTTTGAGAAACCTCAGTGTCGATACGGTCGTCAATTCGATCGATTTTCCCATCGCGAATCAGGAGATCCCGGATGGCATCGATCTGGTTGGCAGGGTCAATAATGCGGCCGTTACGGATGAGGACCCGACTCATGGATTGTCCTCCTCGTAGATGACCGCCCGATCGATCTCATCCTCTTCAACCAACTGGACACGAACAATCTCCTTGCGTGAAGTCGGGATATTCTTGCCGATATAGTCCGCCGCAATCGGGAGTTCACGGTGACCTCGGTCAATGAGAACTGCTAACTGAATTGCTGCGGGCCGTCCAAAATCCATGACCGCGTCCATGGCAGCGCGGACGGTGCGTCCGGTATAAAGCACCTCATCAACCAAGATGACACGCTTCCCTGTGGGATCGAAAGAAATCTCTGTGCGATTCGCTTTAATCGTTTCATCATACAGATTCACGTCATCTCGATAGAGCCGCACATCAACGACACCGACTGGAACTTTAATCCCTTCAGTTTGCTCCAAATTTTCAGCGATTCGACGTGCCAAGTGATCCCCCCGGCTTTTCACGCCAATGACCGTCAGATCAGCGATTTCTTGGTGATTCCGCTCCAAAATCTCATGTGATATTCGGACCACCGCCCGCCGAATATCCTCCGCTGTCATCACTTGTGTCTTCTCACGCATTTGCATTACACCCCCTCGCATCAACAATATTTAAGCTAAATCGTCCCGCCTTTGATACAGGAGGTCCATAATTTCCTGTATCAGCGGAGAATCGTCAAAGTTCCGATAATTCCAAGGATTCACCCAAAAATTATCCAGCGATCGATAGCCAATTTTTTCGTATTCCATGACTTGAATCATCAACTCAAGTTTATCCGCAGCCCGCACCAACTTTCCCTCAATAGATGCGCCCTGCTCAAATTCATCCCAAAGTTGGATATACTTTTTTTGGAGTGGACCAAAGCGTTCAAACATCGACTCGACAGCAGTCCGTTCCCCCGCTACCTTGAGGTCTTCGGGAATATATTTGAGGGCTGGAAACGGCAAATCCCCAATCCGTGCCTCAGCGACTTCATGCAACAATGCAAGACGCATCACCTTTTCCACGTCCAACGGAACGTCCTGCTCCGTCAACACATCTGCCAGAATCATCGACAAAAGTGATACCCGATAGCAGTGATCCGCGACACTCTCAGCGTCCTTGATACCGCGAAAACGCCAACCGGTACGTGATAGATTTTTGAGAACGCCAATCTCTTCAATGAAATCCAATACAGCTTGTGCATTCATCGGGCATTAAATCCGGGCATAAAAAAGCCTCCCCTACAAAAAGAGGGAGGCAGCTACAATCCAATAGTTTTTGAGAAATGGGTATATGGGTATCGCTGTAAATCATGTTTGACACCCTTTCCTAACCTCACGGGATCAGATTAAAAGGGAAAGTTTTTCACGTTCACCACCAACATTAAAATCATTATAAGTGTAGCACAACGAATCTATTTTTGCAAGGGAAATGTTGTTATCTTTTAAACATAGGACTTACGCAGTTGAACGCTTTTTGTATGGCTGTGATATATGTCTTTCACAACATTTTTGTATTTATGTCTACCAAAATAAGAGGGGTGGCAATCTGTGGACTTCATACACAAGCCAAGGTTGATTCTGGCTCTCAAGCTGAATGGAGGAAATTTGTGATCATCGAAAGTGTTACTCCATTGACATCGTGCGAAAATTCTGCTAAACTTAATCCATCATTAAAATCAGGACTTACGCAGCGTGTAGGAGCGAAGTAAACTCGCCCTACCGAAGTGCGAAACTCCTAAAATTGTGAATCAGCCAGAAAGTATCATTCTGAATTTAGATTAACGGGAGAACATCTATGTCCATTGATACCCCAACCCTTTTAGACGCTTTAGATTCTGTGACAGCTATTCCAATCATCCCCTTCAACAATGACGAAATTGATTACGCGGGGCACGCAAAAAATATCAACTACCTGATGCAGAACAACTATCTCGAAGGCAATCGGAAGCGTGTGATCGCCATTGCCGGAACAAGCCTCATCCATCACATCAGCTTGGAGGACCAAACCCGGATCCTCGATGCCACCGGCCGCGAGATGGGGGACGCTGGAATTCTGATGTCGGGTATTGTGCCGAACCCAATCGGGGATGCGGGGAAACTGGTCGAAGCACAGTCCAACTTGCAGCGTCCACCCGATGTATATCTGATAATGCCTTTAACAGGAATCTCAAATCCCGAAGGCGTATATGAACAGTACATGAAGTTTGGCGAAACGTATGGCGAATCCTGCGGGGCGCGATTCCTTTACTACTTCCGCCAGAAACGCGAACTTGAGGCGATGACCCGTCTGGTCAATGATTCACCACACTTTATCGGCGTGAAGATTGGCACAGGTGTAGAGGATGTAGAGTCAATCATTGATGGTGTAGGAGACAGTGGGCTTGTGGTCTGGGGCATCGGCGATCGATGCACACGCCCGGCGGAACTCGGCACGAAAGGGCATACCTCAGGAATCGCTGTCTTATGTGCACGAGCCTCCGATGAGATCAACAACGCCCAACGTCGCGGTGACTACGAAACATCCGGCCAAATTGAGGCAGACCTCTTCGCTCTTGAAGAAATTCGCTTCATGAATGAACGCCTCTATAACTATTCCGCTGTGATAGAAGCACTGAACCTCAGCGGCTTTAGCGATATTGTAGGCGGTACAGGGGGTCCGTTTAATCCGCGTGTTCCATCAGAAATTTCGGCACAGGTACAGGAAGCGATTAAGCCGCTTCAGAAGTACCATTGATATGGCGGGTCATCAAGGAGAAATATACCATGAAGGGACGATTTGAAGGCATTCTGACACCGACAATAACGCCTTTGGACGAAAAAGAACGGATTGATGAATTGGGGTTTGTGAAGCATCTCAACCGTCTAATCGATAACGGTGTGCACGGCATCTACCTGCTCGGCACTTCAGGAGAGTTCACGACGCTGACAAATGCAGAACGTCAACGCGCAATTGAAATCGCCGCCAACACGGTCAGTGGGCATGTCCCGATTATCTGCGGCGTGATGGATTCAAGCACCCAGCGGGTCGTCCAAAATATTGAAATCGCACAGGAATTTAAGGTTGATGCCGTTGCGGCAACTCCGCCTTACTACTACCCATCAAGCAGCGATGCCGACATCGTCGCTTTTTACAAGACCATCGCTCAAAGCACCGATCTGCCGGTCGTTATCTACAATATCCCGGTGATGGTGAAGACCGCAATCCCGCCGGAAGTTGTCCGCGATTTAGCAGAGGGGGTCGAAAATATCGTCGGAATCAAGGATAGCTCAGGGGATTGGACGAACTGTCTCAAAATGCTCGCCTACCTCGGCGACCACGAGGATTTCTCGATCATGCTCGGCTCTTACACGCTAGCGGGTGCGGCAATCATGTTTGGGGCAGCAGGTGCCGTTATTTCAATCTCCAACGTCGATCCGCAAACCTCTGTTCAATTGTATAATGCGGCGAAGGCCCAACAGATTGATGAGGTCCACCGCTTGCAGAAGCAGATCCTTGAACTGAGCAAACTCTACGGCTACGGCGCAGCAATCAGTTGTCTGAAAGCCTGCATGGAACTTCTCGGCATCTGCAGCCATTATACCACCAGTCCTCTCCTGCCGGTCGACGATGCGGCGAAGGGGGAGTTACGGGAACTGTTGGCTGAACACGGGCTAATTTAAGCCGAAAAATTAAAGAAAGTCCCCCAATGATTGAAATCCAACCCATCCAGAAAGCAATCAACGCCACGGTCACAGTGCCCGGTTCAAAGAGCTACACGAATCGGGCATTGCTTGTTGCCGCACTCGCTGAAGGACGTTCTCGACTGACGGGTGCCCTTTTCAGCGATGACACCCACTATATGTGCGAGGCGTTGCGAAAACTTGGCGTTGAGATCCAGGCAGCTGAGGAAAAATGTACATTTGAAGTGGTCGGAAACGGCGGAAAGATTCCGGTCGATCACGCTGAACTTTACATCGGTAATGCAGGCACGGCAGCCCGCTCACTCGTCAGTTACGTTGCGCTCGGCAACGGCGAATTCATCATTGACGGCGACGCGCCGATGCGCCGGAGTCGTCCAATTTCGGACTTACTTGACGCGCTCAAGCAGCTCGACGTTGATGTCCGTTCAAAATTCGACAACGACTTTCTACCGTTAGTCGTTCGGGCAAATGGGCTCAAGGGTGGGAAAACTCGTCTCGACACCAGCAAAAGCAGTCAATTCTTGACTTCGCTGATGCTCGTTGCCCCCTATGCCGAAAAAGGGATAGCGATTGAAGTTGTGGGAGAAATGAAGACACCTTACATCGATATTACCACTTCAGTGATGAAAGGGTTCGGCGTAGAGGTGACTCACAATGGCTACAAATCCTTTCATATTGAGGGGAGACAGCACTACCAACCCCGCGACGAATACGCCATTGAGCCAGATGCTTCCAACGCCTCCTATTTCTTTGCTGCCGCTGCAATCACCGGTGGTCGCATCCGAGTGACCAACCTTAGCATGGATTCCGCGCAGGGCGATGTCCAGTTTGTCAATGTGCTAGAACAGATAGGTTGTAAAGTGAAACGTTGTGCTGATGCTATCGAAGTCATCGGACCCAATCGACTCAAGGGGATTGAGCTTGACATGAAAGCGATCTCCGACACATCGTTGACCCTCGCCGCGATTGCACCCTTTGCGGAGAGTCCGGTGACCATTCGGAATATCGAACATACGCGCCATCAAGAAACAGATCGCATCCACGCCATGGTAACAGAGCTCCAAAAACTAGGTGTCCCAGTCGTTGAGCATCGAGATGGCGTTGAGATTTCACCCGCCCAAATTATGCCCGCGGAGATTGAAACATATAAGGACCACCGAGTCGCGATGGGGTTTTCATTAATCGGCTTAAAAGTGCCGGGGATTCGGATCAAAGATCCCGGGTGTGTGAGCAAAACCTTCCCAACTTTCTTCGACGTTTTGGAGACGCTGCGGAAGTAATAATAACCCGATTGACTACTATCTTTGACAAACCTAGATAGCTAGCTACAGAAATTGGATTTAGCTAGTAGGTCGGGCTTCCTAGCCCGACCTACAAAGTCTCAGCAGGACGGTGCAGTGAGGTTTATTCCTTTTGCCCCATCGGTGCGATACGAGACTTCACGGTTGTTATCCTGTAAATCCTTGAATCCTGAGTATCCTGATTCAGACAAGTGTCTATCATTTCAATGAACCAATAAAAAGTTCCAGTTGCTTTGAATCCCGACCGGAGGCACACAATGTTACGTATACCAATGCTCTGCATCACCATTGTTTTTACACTCTTCATAATTATCAGCACAATAAGCGCGAAGGAGAAACAGATGGAAACATTCAAAGACCTGAAAGTTGGCATGGCAGCACCAGATTTCACACTCAATGACGGAGATGGAGTCGCCCATAGCCTACGCGATTATCTAGGGGAGAAGAATGTCGTTTTGGCATTTTACCCCAAAGATTTTACCGGTGGCTGAACGGCAGAACTCCGCTCGCTCCGGGATGAGTTGAGCCAAATTCAGGCAACGGATACAGTTGTTTTGGGGGTTAGCGTCGATGATGAAGCCTCTCATAAAAAATTCCAAGAGGCGGAGAAGTTTGGGTTCCCTCTACTTGCCGATACGGAATTTGCGGTCAGTAAGATCTACAGCGGCATTATGGAAAAGTTTCAGGCTTCCAACCGGGCAACCTTCGTTATTGACAAAGCGGGATATATTCGTGCAATAGATCGAAACGTGAACACGCAAACGCACGGCGAAGACCTCGTCAAGCTAATCAAGGGAAGCATTCCGGGCCCAATTCAGGTCGGGCAACCTGCACCAGACCTCATCGCTTCTGATCAAGATGGCAAAACCTATCAACTCAGCAGCTTCAAAGGGAAAAAGAACGTTGTGCTAGCGTTCTATCCCAAAGATTTTACCGGCGGCTGAACGGCAGAAGTCTGCTCGCTCCGGGATGAGTCGAGTGTATTTGCCGAACATGATACGCAAATCTTCGCAGTCAGTGTACAAGATGCAGCGTCTCACAAGAAGTTTGCTGAAGATAACAATCTTAACTTTCCGTTGCTTGTGGACACAGGCCGCCACATTAGTTTGCTCTTCGGCGCGACGGACAAACCGGATGGTTTGAGCAGTCGTATAACGGTTGTCATCGACAAAAACGGACAGATTATCAAACTCGATAAACAGGTCAATGCAAGAACACACGGCAAGGACTTAGCTGACTTCTTTCAATCAATGTAATCTACACGAAAGATAGCTCTCCTCAAGCCGAATCGCCAATCCGATTAACGGCGATATAGCCTTCCATACCGGGCAAAGAATTGCTTTACAATTGGTTACAATATGTGTATACTAATACCCTTGCGGGGTAGGGGGAATACATGCCAAATATCGTTTTGGTTGGTTTTATGGGAACAGGCAAAACCTCAGTGGGACAGAAGCTCGCCGAACGTCTGGAGATGCCGATGATCGACACAGACCATATAATCGGAGAGAACAGCGGAATGGATATCCCCGACATCTTCGCTCGGTATGGTGAAACGTATTTTAGGGATTTAGAGAGCGCAGCTGTTTGTCAGGCAGCGAATTTAGAGAACCACATAATCTCAACAGGCGGCGGGGTTGTCCTGCGAGAATCAAATTTGGAGATGCTCAAGCGCAACGGTGTTGTTTTCTGTTTGACAGCAACACCAGAGGAGATTTGGCGGCGCGTTGGTAGTGAAACCCACCGGCCGTTGCTGCAAGCCCCCAATCCGTTGGGTAAAATTGAGCAAATGCTCACAGAACGCTGTCCCTTTTACGCTCGCGCCGATCACAACCTCCCAACCACAGGGTTATCAATTGAAGCGGTCACAGATAAAATTGTAGCGATATTCCAGCAGACCCGCCATTTGGGGTGAGCGGATGTAAATAGGAAGAACAGATTGAGGCGTTAGTGTCGAGGCCAAGATTACCTTACTGAAGCCGAAAGACTTCGCCCCGAAGAATTGACAATATGAAAATTTTACTGATTCACGGCCCCAACCTCCAACTCTTGGGAAGACGAGAACCCGAAATTTACGGCGGTCAGACGCTAGAAGCCATCAATTCACATCTGCGCGAAATTGCTGCAGGACAGCGTGTTAATCTCAAGGCCTTTCAGTCCAATTCCGAAGGCGAAATTGTCTCTTTCATTGGGGACAATATTGATTGGGCGGATGGTATCCTCATCAACCCTGCGGCCTACACACATACAAGCATCGCAATACGGGATGCCCTGTCCGCGGTTAATCTCCCCGTTGTTGAGATCCATCTCTCCAACGTGCACACCCGCGAGTCTTTTCGCCAGCATTCTTACATTTCCCCTATCGCTGTCGGCGTGATTTGTGGTTTTGGGGCGTACGGCTATGATTTGGCGTTGGACGCGATGATTCAGATTTTGCAACGGTCAGATTGATGGGTTCAAGGAGAATCAAATGCGCGAAAAGTTTGGAAATTCATTTTTTGAAAGGTCGAAAAGGAGAATTTTATGGCAGCACTCAATGCTTTACGAAACGGTCTAGTCATTCGACTCAATAACGCGATGTACACTATTACCGATTGTCAACATGTGAAGCCCGGCAAAGGGGGCGCGTTTGCTCGCACGAAACTCAAGCGGGTTACCGACGGAGCAGTTATTGATCGGACGTTCCGTTCAAAAGATACAATCGAAACTGTTCGCCTTGAAGAACGTGATATGCAATATATGTATAGTGATGGAACACTGTTGTACTTCATGGACAACGAGACTTTTGAACAACACGGACTACCCGAAAACCTCGTGAACGATGGTATGAAGTTTCTCAAGGAAGGAGAAACAATTCGGGTAAAAGTTGACCAAGATACTCCAGTGACAATCGAATTACCAACATTTGTGGAACTTAAAATTGTGGACACAGACCCCGGCTTACGCGGCGATACTGCCAGTGGCGGGTCAAAGCCAGCAACGCTAGAAACAGGTGGGGTAGTCCAAGTGCCCCTATTTGTCGAAAATGGTACGACAATCAAGGTTGATACCCGTACAGGAACATATGTAGAAAGGGTTTAATCGATGCCGAGAGAGAAATCGCCATCCGCTACAGAACTCCTGCAACAAGTCTGCGACATCATGGAAGAGCGAGATTTGACGGAGGTTCTGCTACGTGAGGATGGTATTACCTTGAAGGTCCGGCGAGGCAGTGAACCCGTACCTGTCGCGTTTGCACAGCCGAGCGACACGGTGCCTTTACCAAGTGTGGAACAAGTGGAGTCTCCTGCAGCGCAACTGTCACCAGAGGTGGGAGAGCTCGTACGATCACCGATGGTAGGACTGCTTTATGTGTCACAATCGCCGGAGGCTGCACCTTATGTGGAAGTCGGAAGCGTTGTATCCGAAAACGATACTTTGTGCTTGATCGAAGCAATGAAAATTTTCAACGAAGTCAAACCGGATTTCCCCTGCGAAATTCTTGAAATCCTCGTTGAAGAGACAACGACCGTTGAGTTTGATCAACCCCTTTTTCGCGTGAGGCGGCTATGAAGCGGATATAATTGAAAACTATGGCAATGTCCGTTTACGCAGGCACAACTTTAATCGAAGCGCAAAAGATGGTCGAAGCCGATTACTCGGCTTTTGATTGGCGGGAATGTGTCACCTATCGCAAGGTTTATCTTGATATGAATATAGCGATTCGGGATGCGGAGAATGCCCTTGACAACGATGCGGACCAACCGGTCATTGTCGTATTGCTGCTCAAATCAGAGAAAATGCTTGTCAAAAAATGAACAGGAGATCACTGGAAATATCTGAAACTGGAAGATCAAACGGTTTATGTTGACATAAAGGAATATTATCTCGGTGATGTGGATAAAATCGTGGGAATTTTGCTGAGTATGATTGATTAGAAAAACAAATAATAGGAGACGCAAGAAGCATGAGAAACACACTCAAACGTCAAAGCTACGTGATTACTGATGGCCCAGATCGAGCAGCAGCGCGGGCAATGTTGATGTTTGGCGATGATGGACTAAAATCTGAAGATCTGGATAAGCCAATCGTGGGGGTCGCCAACACGTGGATCGAGATTGGCCCCTGCAACTACCACCTCCGTCGCCTCGCTGCAAAAGTGAAGGAAGGTATCCGGGCGGCCGGTGGCACACCGCTCGAATTTAATACAGTCAGCATTTCGGATGGAATTACAATGGGCACCGAGGGAATGAAGGCATCGCTCATCAGTCGAGAGGTAATTGCGGATTCCATCGAACTCGTTTGTCGCGGCAATATGTTCGATGCAGTTGTCACGCTTTGTGGGTGCGACAAAACTGTGCCCGGAACGGTGATGGCACTTGCCCGTTTAGATATACCCTCATTGACGCTTTACGGCGGATCAATCATGCCTGGCCGTTTTCAGGACGAAGATGTAACAATCATGGAGGTTTTCGAGGCGGTAGGGGTGCACGCTGCAGGCAACATCACTATCGAGGAACTCGATGACCTCATTAGTAAAGGCTGCCCCGGACCGGGTGCTTGCGGCGGCCAATATACCGCCAACACCATGGCAACCGCCATTGAAATTCTTGGGATGGCACCGATGGGTAGCGGCAGCGTTCCGGCAGTAGATAAAAATAAAGATGATGTCGCATTTCAAGCGGGTCAATTGGTTATGGAAATGCTAGCCGCAGATCGACGGCCCAGCCAGATTATTACCCAACGGTCGCTCGAAAATGCAATATCCTCGGTGGCAACAACCGGGGGTTCAACAAATGGTGTCCTCCACCTGCTCGCAATTGCACACGAAGCCAATATCCCATTGACAATCGACGATTTTGAAGAGATCCGATCAAAGACACCAATCTTTGTAGACCTCAGACCCGGTGGACGCTTTGTCGCGGCAGACCTGCATCAGGCGGGCGGCATTCAACTAGTTGCCAAACGCCTCATGGAAGCCGGACGCCTCCACACCGACGAACTCACCGTAACAGGACAGACTATCGGCGAAGCAGCTGGCGGTGCTGTCGAAACAGAAGGGCAGGAAGTGGTCCTCCCTGCATCGAAGCCAATCAAACCGACCGGTGGGTTTGCAATTCTCAAAGGTAACCTTGCCCCCGACGGTTGTGTAATTAAGTTAGCCGGTCATGATAGGACCGGCCATAGAGGTCCCGCGCGTATCTTTGAACGCGAGGAGGACACCTTCGCAGCGATTAAGGACGGAACCATCCAGCCGGGTGATGTGGTCGTCATCCGCTACGAAGGCCCCGCCGGTGGTCCGGGGATGCGAGAAATGCTCGGTGTCACCGCCGCAATCGTCGGCGCTGGACTGGGTGAAGATGTCGCCCTCTTAACGGATGGCAGGTTTTCTGGTGCCACGCACGGCTTTATGGTCTGCCATATTGCGCCGGAAGCGGCACGCGGAGGGCCAATTGCGATATTACGTGACGGCGACATCGTTGTGATTGATGTCGAAACGCTTCGGATCGACGTTGAACTTTCGGACGAGGAAATCAGAGCGCGACTCGACGACTGGACACCCCCAGCACCCCGCTACACCCGCGGTGTGATGGCGAAATATGCACGTCTCGTATCTTCAGCATCTGAAGGGGCTGTCACTGGATAGGGGCAGAATAACAGTTATCATGGGAAGGATTAGAAAAGATATAGACGTAGAAGGGTGTCATTGTTGGACTTTATAGATAGGGGCTTTAGCCCGTAAAACTCAAGCATTGTCCGTGCCTGCCTGTCCCCGATTGGATCGGGACAGGCCCGTTCGCGGGAGACCAGGTATGCTTGGGATATAAGTTTCGCTTTAGCGTTTTTGCTTGATATTATTGTCAAAATATGTTATAATTCCTTTGTCCTTTGTGGGAGAATGCAGCACCACTGCTAAGTGGTGTCTCCCACACCTACTGCATAGGATAAGGACAAAGGCCCCCCTGATGGAAACCTAGTCCGTTCCGAGACTAGGCAAGTTCAAGATGTATAGCCATCCCCGATAAGATCGGGACAGGCACGGTAAAAGCGAGTTGCACAAAACTATAGACGGCCACTCGCATGTATGGAATCATTGCGTCGCCCTTCAGCGTCGCTACTATGCTATCTATGGCAAATATATCAGTAAGTTTAGACTGATAAATCATATCTCTAAACTCAAGAAACGCTCTCGTTTTGCCCACCTGGTCTCGGAACGGGGCGGTTCAGGATGTGGAGGCACGGATAGATAAAGGTTACAAAAAGATGTTCAAAGACCGTGCCGCGGGTAAAAAGTGTGGATGACCTCGTTTCAAGCCCCGTCGTAAATATAAGTCGTTCACACTGACACAGGCTGGTCCGTTCCGAGACCAGGGTTGGAAACTTCTATCCGACAATCGAATCAGAATCGGGAAACGGTCTACCGCTATTTCAAGTCCCGTGAGATACTTGGCACCCCAAAGCGTTGCACGGTGAAACGGGATGCCTTGGGCGATGTCTATATCTGTCACAAGAGTTTTGCTGTTGAACGTTTGGTGCCAGTAGCCAAATTTGCATAGGGTATTCCCCTATGAAAAGCTATGCCAGATAAAATTGTTGGTCGAAATTCAGTGCTGGAACTCCTACGCCGCGGCAACCGTGAAATCGAACGGATTCTGATCGCACAAGGCAATAACCACCCGCGCCTGCGGCAAATCCGCGCCATCGCTGAGAAAAACGGTATCCGCTGTGATTTCACACCCCGTCGGGAATTAGATCCGATGGAAACCGATGTCCCACATCAAGGAGTTATCGCCCTTGTCAGTCCTGCCAGTTATATCGACCTTCCAAGCCTCGTCACGAACACACAAAACTCGAATCACCCCCCTCTACTCATTATGCTCGATCAAGTTCAGGATCCCCGGAATCTCGGTGCAATTATCCGCACAGCAGATGCTGTCAATGCCGACGGGCTAATCCTTCCGAAAGATAGAGCTGCTGGTATCACAACCGCTGTACACAAAACCTCGGCGGGTAGCTCTGAGTATGTGCCGATTGCTCAAGTGACCAACCTTGCCCGAACAATTGATACCCTCAAGGAGGCTGGTGTCTGGGTCATCGGCGCGGATCAGACAGCTCCCACGCCTTATACGCAGGCAGATTTGACGGGTCAGATTTGCCTTGTCCTCGGTAATGAGGCAGCGGGGCTCCGTCGTCTCGTTAGGGAGAAATGCGATTTACTGGTCCACCTCCCGATGTTCGGGCATGTTCCATCGCTCAACGTTTCGGTCGCCGCAGGCATCCTGCTGTACGAAGTCATCCGTCAGAGGAAGAGTACTGATTCAGCATCAGAGGGTGTGAAAACGGGTTAAATTTTCATCAGACTGATCGCACGTTCCTTCCTATAGGACACAATCGATATGCAGATCAACGATTCAATTACCGTCGAACAACTCAAACCGAAACTTGAGCATCTGTTTGAGCTTTCGGGAAAGAAGATTCTGGCAATCGAAGATACATGGCTCCCCGCAAAAGGCACGCCGGTGTTCACCGTCGCCGGTCAATATACCACACGAGGGTGGACAGAGTGGACGCAGGGATTTCAATTTGGTTCCTCACTGCTGCAATTCGACGCAACAGCTGATGAGCAGTTCCTCGAAATTGGGAGGACAAACACGGTCGAAAAGATGGCACCCCATCTGACACATATTGGCGTACACGACCACGGATTCAACAACGTCTCAACCTACGGCAATTTGCGGCGCATGATCCGTGAAGGGCGCATTCCACACAACGATTGGGAACTCCATTTCTATGAAATTGCGCTGAAAGTGTCGGCAGCGGTGCAGGCGAGTCGCTGGTCAAAGCTAAAAGATGGGAAAGGTTACATCCCCTCTTTCAATGGCCCCCATTCACTCTTTGCGGACACCATCCGATCGTTGCGGGTATTAGCGTTGGGACATAGCTTAGGGCATGTGCTGATGGGCGAAAATGACCAGCCAATCGCTTTACTGGAGCGACTGTTGCACCATTCGGAGACGACCGCAATCTATAACATCTACTACGGCGAAGGACGCGATGCGTTTGATGTGCGGGGGCGCGTTGCACACGAATCGATCTTTAACATGAACGATGGCAATTACCGCTGTCCGAGCACGCAACAGGGATACTCACCGTTTACAACATGGACGCGGGGACTCGCGTGGATTATCACTGGCTATGCCGAGCAGCTTGAATTTTTCGCGACATTAACAGACAATGACCTCACCTCTTACGGTGGGAGGGAGGGGGCAACCGCCCATATACTGAAAGCCGCCAAAGCAACCTCCGATTTTTATATTGAGAACACAGCTTTAGATGGCATTCCGTATTGGGACACCGGGGCACCGGGGCTACCTCAGTTAGGCTCTTACCTCCAACAACCCGCAGATCCATTCAACGATATTGAACCTGTCGATAGCTCCGCAGCCGCTATCACCGCACAGGGATTAATCCGATTGGGGAATTATCTCAAAAACCAAGGGGAACTAGCAGCAGGGAAACGTTATTATCAGGCGGGATTAACGGCCGCCGCTACGCTTTTTTCTGAACCGTATCTTTCGGAGTCCGACGAACATCAGGGCTTAATCCTGCATTCAATCTATCATCGTCCAAACGGTTGGGATTATATCCCCGAAGGTAGGGCTATTCCGTGTGGCGAGTCGTCGATGTGGGGGGATTACCACGCACGAGAGCTTGGACTGCTCTTGTTACGGGAGTTGGAAAATCAACCGTATTTGACTTTTTGGGGGAACTAGTAGAGGAAGAAAATGAATGCGAAAGCAAACAGTAAAAGAAATTATCGGAGAACACCACCGTTACATAGACTCGCTTACAGCGCGTATCAGAAAAAGACACAACCCTAAAGGAGACAAAAATGGAGGTGATACCCAATGACCCAATCGGGCTCTTAATCATAATCCTATTCTTTGGTGTCGTGATTAAAAGTATAATCAACAAACTCACAGGCAAAAAAGACCCGCCTAGTCACAGAAGCATACCAAACATGGACTGTCCATACTGCCTAAGCCCAACACCTCGAACAGAAATCCACTGCATACACTGTGGTAGGCAAGTTCTCCAATAACATGCCCTACCCGTCCCATTGCGAAAAAAGACGGCACCCGCAGGGGCAGATACGGGGTGCAAACCATGCAATAGAATAGGGGAATCTATCAATGCAATTAACAGGCAAACAGGTGCAGCAATTTCACGAAGAAGGGTACTTGGTTTTTGAAAATTTAATACATGGCGAAAAACTTAAAGCCTATCAGGAGCTCTTTGATGAACTAGTTCAGCGCAGCCACACCCTCCCAGTTGATATCCCACACTGGACCTTTGAATTCAGTGAGGACCACAAACCGATTCCGGGATTTTTACACAAAATTCAGGGCGTGTGCGTCGTTGAGCCGAAGGTACTGGATCTCGCTCAAGAGACGGAAATCCTTGACCGAGTTCAAACGCTCGTCGGGCCCGATATTGATGTATTCGGCACCAAATTCTTTCCCAAGCTGCCGAATGGCGGCACCTCGGTACATTGGCATCAGGACAATTTCTACTTCGGCACGAACACAAACCGAATTGTCAGTTGTGGCATTTACCTCCAAGACACAGATCGTGAGAACGGCTGCTTGAGAGTCGTTCCGAAAAGTCATCTGTCCCAAGCGATTGTAGAACATCATCGAAATCAAGGGACACACGGAAGTTGGACAGAAGTAGACGAATCGAGCGCTGTCGATGTGGAGGTGCCCGGTGGGACGGTGGTCTTTTTCTCAGCGAACCTTCTCCACGGAACTTACGAGAATCGCAGTAACGGCTCCCGCTACAGCACCGCTTGGCACTATATCCCCGGTGATCTGTCCCTAGAGCGGTTCCCACGTGGCGGTTACGAAGATCGGCACATTGTTCGGGGAAATTAACATACCAAAAGAGGGCGACATGGTCAGTCATTCTGAAATTGAATCATTCCTTCAGGACGGTTACATCATCCGTAGAGGGGTATTATCCCAAATGGAGGTCGAAACATATCGCGCTGCTGTAGACTCCATCCTACACAAATGCCGCGTCGAAAAGGGGCATGAATACTTGCGCTACGTTGATGGCGAACAAGATGACATCTGGGGCGTAAATAACATCTTCCATCCAAGCATCAGAGAAGCAGCCCTCGTCGAATCGCTTGGACATCCCCAGATTTTGGATGTCATCGAAAGCCTAATCGGGACGCGGTTACGCTATCATCTGTGCACACTGTTAGTCAGTCCAGAACGAAAGCCGTATCACATCAACTGGCATCGAGATTCCGCAAGAGATGGCGAAGTGCCGCGCGAACAGTTGATTGCAAAACTCAGGAACGGTGTCCAACTGAATGGCGCGTTATACGACGATGAAACGCTCGCCATCGTCCCCGGTAGCCACCGACGGGAAATCACCGACACCGAGCGGCATATCCTACAAAATTCGCCCAAAGCTGACATGCCCAATCAGATGGCTGTTCAACTGAAGGCGGGCGATATCGTTCTCTACAACTCTAGTCTGCTTCACAAAGGGTATAACAAGTCCGGAGCGATTCGCCAAACACTGCATTACGCGTTTGTAGTTGCACCGCCCGAAGGGGAATCGCCGAACCCGGATAGCCCTACGAATCAGGAATGGTTGAACGATCCAGCGTTCCTTGACGGTCTTAACCCGCGAATCAAACCGCTTTTCGATAACTGGTTAAAGTATGGATAGGAAGGGAAGCACTGGGTTTACCTTCCAAACAACAGCAAGGAGGATACATCATGTTATATCTGAATTCTATTGAAAACGCCGAAGCCAGTCCAACGGAGCAAAAATTTGCAATCTGTCACGAGGAAGTTCCATCTATGCAGAATATTCCGGAATTGGCACCATCACAGAGGTTGCTTGCACAGTGGCAATCCAACGAAATCGATTGGGAAGAATTTCGTGAACGATTTACTGATGAGATGAGAGCAGAGTATCGCAATGAGCAGGGCCGACTTAGAAGACTGCCAAGCTATAGCTTGGAAAATGATGTCGCCCTCCATTCACCGGAGCCGGGTGGCGAGCAGACCTATCGCGCGATTTTGGAAGGAATTATTAACATAATCTGGGAAAGCGAAGGGCAGACAGACCGTGTAATCAATCTCGCGCCAGAACCGGTTGAGGAATCCCACCTGCAAGAAGATATTGCCAGCCTTTTTGGTAACACTTTGCATGAATTGAAATTGACTAAAGACGACAACACTCGATTGCTCAGAGAAAATGACGAGTTGAAAAGACGAACCGATCAACTTGAGGAAGCAATTAACACCCACGCGACAACCCTCGACAATCTTCGTCAAACTGTGTCAGAAAAAGAGGGCGAAATTCAATCGATCAACGACGCGACCGGTGAAAGATATAGAGAAAATAACGAGTTGAAAACGCGAATCGCTCGACTTGAGGGAGAAATCAACACCCATGAGACAATCGGTGACAATCTTCATCAAACTGTGTCAGAAAAAGAGGGCGAAATTCAATCACTCAACGACGCAATCGGTGAAAGAGATAGAGAGAAGGATGGGTTGAATAGGAGCAATCGTGAACTTGATAAGCAAGTCAACACCCACGAGACAACTATTGGCAACCTTAATAAAACTTTGTCAGAAAAAGAGGAAATAATCTTGACTAAAGATGACGACATTAAATCACTTCAAGCCGAAAGCCGTAACAAAAATGGAGAGAATGCCGAGTTGAAAAGGCAAATCGATCAACTTCGAGGAGAAATCAACACCCATACTGAGAGCATAAGAACTAAAGACGACGAAATTCAATCGATCAGCGACAAGTATGAACAGCTGAAAAGGAAATTTCCTTCATACCACAACAAGAATATCAGAGATATCGCCGTAAAAGCCACAAGAGATAATCCAGTAGCGTTTGAAATAGATTTCAGCAATCTCGTTATTGATAGCGATCTCCCTATTACCCTACACGAATGGCTTAAAAGGGGGTTGGGAACAGATCAGGATCCCCAATCGCCCTTTTACGACCTCATTCGGAGTCATACAGATTATCGTGTAGAGTATAGTCTGTATGGTACATTTGATAAATATGATGTTCCTCTCGCCGATGTCATAAGAACGCAACGTCACCTAATCGCCCATCCACAGAGGATGGATGAAAGGACAAAAATGGCACGAGTATATTGCTGCTTTTTTGCGGCAGCTTTGTTATCTCCAAAACTTTCATGGCCAAGACAAAAACAAGGAGGTTACCCATGAATTCGGAGATTAGCTACCCCCAAAACTGCCAGAACCGAAACAACCCGCTTTTAAGTAACCAACTCAAATACGGATAATAGAGGAGGGATCCATGGCAATACATCACTTTGAACCGACCGTTTACCACATCGCAATCGGGGCACACGAACCGGTGCTCCACATTGATAGTGGCGATACCGTTGTCACAACAACCGTTGATGCCGGTGGGGTTGATGCTGCCGGGGAACAGGTCACTGAAGGGGGAAATCCGCAGACGGGTCCTTTTTATATTAGCGATGCAGCATCGGGAGATACACTTGTCGTCCACTTTGATCGCCTGGTTCCCAATCGCAAGATGGGACGGACCTCAACGGTGATTGCCCCGCACGTCCTCGACGCACAATATGTAGCGTCCAATCTGCCGGAGAGCGGCAGAGGAGATTGGGAAATTGATCTAGACAAATGGACAGCGACCCTCGTTTCACCGGAAACGAGCCTCGGTAGGCTCACACTGCCGCTAGAGCCGATGGCAGGGTGTTTTGGTGTCGCCCCCCCGCGTAGGCAGGCAATCTCCACGGCGACCTCTTCAACACACGGCGGGAACATGGACTACCGCGGTTTTTGTGAAGGTGTCACCGTTTATTTACCCGTCTTTGTGGATGGTGCCCTGTTCCACATTGGGGATGGACATGCTATACAAGGCGACGGCGAGATTGTCGGAACCGGGATTGAGATCTCGTTTGATGTGCAGTTTACGGTCAACGTAATCAAAGGCAAAGAGATCGGTTGGCCCCGAGCGGAAAATAACGACTATATCCTAACGGCTGGAAATGCACGTCCCTTGGATCAGGCGGTGCAACACGCAACGACAGAGATGGTCCGTTGGCTGAATGAACTCGGCTTGGAAGGCAACGCACCCCACATCCTGCTGGGTCAGTGTGTGGAGTATGATATGGGCAATGTCTATGATCCAGCGTATACGATGGTCTGCAAGATGAAAAAGAGTATCTTGCGGGATATTGGGCTAAACCTTGAACCACCCATTTGAGAGATAAAAATGGGATTGTTCAATATTAGCCAAATTTAGAATAGGGTCAACTTCGGGGCCTCAGGGGCTTCTGACAGTTTACGCTTCGCTTCGGCTATATCATCAATCAGAGCTTGCCGGGCACGCGTATACGCTTCGCCTTCCTGCCTCAACACAAATGCCGGGTTATAGGTCGCCAAGACAAATGGGGCGTAAAGTGTATCTGTAAACCATTCGCCTCGTTCTTCGGTCATGCGAAAGCCTTTGTGGATGAGCGTATTGGCAGCGGGGCTTCCCATACAGACGATGACCGAGGGGCTAATCAACGTGAGCTCTCCGTCGAGCCATTTTGAGCAGGCCTTAATCTCCCCGGCTTTCGGCGGGCGGTTTTTTACGACGTGCCCTTCTCGGACAGCGGCGCGGCATCTGATGACGTTCGTTATCCAGATTTCGTCACGAGCTAAGTCGTTTGCATGAAGCACTTCGTCGAGCATAACGCCCGATGGTCCTGAAAATGGGATTAGCGTATGTTCATCCGTCGCCGATGGCCCCTCAGCAACAATAACGAATTTGGAGGTAGGATCACCGTTGCCAAAAACGACGTTCAATCGGGTGTCCGCCAATCCACAGTCAGTGCAGACGACCGCTTGGGCTTTGAGGGCTTCCATTTTTTCAAAAACGTTGATCATTTCCATTTCTCCTCAAGTGAATATGGAACGAATGATAACCCAGGGAATTAAAGTTGTCAATTTCTATACCCGATGCCGTTGTGTATGGAAAATTGCTTCCGTCGGAAAATAACTCAAACCACCAATACAGCGAAACTTCCTATTGACAAAAAGGTTCTAGATGTGTATCCTATAAAAGACCTTACAATTGTACTAGGAGAAAGCCATGGAGACATGGGATACAAAACCGAGCTTTATTCGGTCAGATCTTCCATTGATTGACTGTGATATCCATAATCGCGTACCGTCGCTGGGAACCCTTTATCCATACCTACCGGACTTTTGGGTTGAGTATTGTAGCACCTCCGGGTTCGGGGGACCTGAAATGGGGGACTATCCAGGGGGCGCGCCGACATCAGCACTTCTAGACACGAAACCTTCAGACGGACCGCCGGGATCAGATTTGGAGTTGCTGCGGGAGCAGACGCTCGATTTCTGGGAAGCGGACTACGGCATCTTGAACTGCGCGTATTGGGTGCAAACCGTCCATAATGAATATCTGGCAGCGGCACTCGCTTCTGCAACTAACGACTGGCAGGTTGAACACTGGCTTGACCCAGAGCCACGGCTGCGCGCCTCACTGGTTGTTTCGAGCCAAAATCCACTATCAGCAGCGCAAGAGATTGAACGCATGGGCGACTACCCTGGCTTTGTGCAGGTACTATTGCCGGTGCGCTCGCTGATGCCTTATGGAAAGCGACACTATGACCCGATTTTTGAAGCTGCTGTCCGCCATAACCTCGTGATTGGTATCCATTACGGTGGGGCTGCGGGCATCCCTCCAAGTCCAAGCGGTTGGTTTTCAACCTATTTGGAGGAGTACGCCGGTATGGGGCAGGTTTTCCAAGCCCAGGTCATTAGCTTGGTTACGGAAGGTGCATTCGACCGGTTTCCAGATCTGCGAGTAGCCTTAATCGAAGGCGGCTTCACGTGGCTCCCATCAGTCATGTGGCGGATTGATAAGGAATGGCGAGGCCTGCGCCACAATACGCCGTGGATCAAACGTCTACCGTCGGAATACATGCGCGAACACCTCCGTTTCACGCTTCAACCAATGGACACACCGCCAGATCCCAAGCAGTTCCTTCGGATGATTGGTCAGCTTGATTCGGACGATATGCTGATGTTTTCAACCGATTATCCACACTGGCAATTTGATTCCCCGGAGGAAGCCCTGCCGATGGGATTGCCGGAATCGCTGATGAAGAAGATTCTGGCAGAAAATGCGCGGGAGTTTTATCAACTGTAAAATGTATCAGGATTACCTTTAGAAGCAAGTTTCATCGAATCGGCGATTCTAATCACTCAACTTCCACGCGAAACCTCAGACAACTCGCCTTGGGTCTATCACGACCCGAGGCGAGCGAAAACGAGCGTTTTCCTTAGTCATCGAGCTATAAGCATAGTATATTACAAAACCCGCACGGTTACAAGAAAAAATGCTAGGGCGGGTGTTTTCTTCCAAGTCGGGAATACACTTCACGTTCCTTACTTGGGTTTCCACACCTAAAGGAGTTTTTTGATGAAAAGCACACGGGAAAAAGTCCCTGTCATTGACACTGATATTCACAACAACCTCCCATCGTCGGAATCGCTGCATCCATACCTCTCTGAACGCTGGCGCAAGCATCAGGAGATGATCGGTGGGCGTGGACATGCTGGATCCGCTTATCCGCGGGGGATGCCTCATGCGGCTCGGCACGATGCCTGGCCCCCATCCGGGCTTGCACCGGGTGCGGACCTTGCTTTTATGCAGGAGCAATTGCTCGACGCTTGGGATTTTGAATACGGGATTCTGAATCCGCTCATGGGTGGCAGCGGACTCAATTTGGAATACGTCGCGGCAATCGCACGAGCGATTAATGATTGGCAGGTCGAAGAGTGGACGGCACCCGAACCACGCCTGAAGGCATCAATTGTTGTCCCTTATGAAGACGGGGAATTGGCAGCAGAGGAGATTGACCGGCGGGGTGAAGATCCGAACTTTGTGCAGGTGTTGTTGATTGCCCGCACGGACGAACCCTTGGGACGGCGAAAGTATTGGAAAATCTACGAAGCCGCAACGCGCTATGATCTCCCGATTGGCATCCACTTCGGTGGTGTCGGTGCCGGTCCAATCACCGGCGCAGGTTCGCCCTCCTACTACATCGAGGACCACGGCGGTATGCCGCAAGCGTTCCAGACACAGGTGATCAGTCTCGTTTGTGAAGGCGTTTTTGAACGTTTCCCCACACTCAAGTTTGTCTTGATTGAAGGGGGCTTTGCTTGGTTCCCGCCGTTGATGTGGCGGCTCGATCAGAGTTGGAATAAACTGAAAGAGGAGGTCCCGGATCTGAAAAAGCTGCCATCAGAGTATATGAAGGAGCATTTCTGGCTCAGCTCGCAGCCGGTGGAGGAGCCTCCCAAACGGGAGTATTTCGACCTGCTGCTAGAGCAGCTCAACGCACAGGAGAGACTGATGTTCGCAACCGATTATCCGCATTGGGACTTCGATGCGCCTGATCGCGCTTTCCCAACAAGTCTTGCACCGGACGTAAGGCGACGGATTATGGCGGATAACGCGCGCGAGCTGTATAAATTGTAGAAATCTGCAAATCAACAAACCGTTCAGGGGTTCATGAGTAAAAGCACGCAGGAGTTTTGTGAAATCTGAACCCCTGACCTGATACTACATTTCGTGCAATACGATAGAATCCTATGGCAAAACATGTAGTCGCAACTGTAGATGAAATTCCGCCGGGTGAACGCAAAATCGTCGAACTTGAAGGACGGTCGCTCGGCGTTTTTAATATTGATGGCGAGTTTTATGCCGTGCGGAACATCTGTCCCCATCAGGGAGCTCCCCTATGCGAGGGGCGGCTGACAGGCCTCCTTGAGTCTAATGTGCCCGGTGAATACAAATATACCCGTAAAGGCGAAATCCTGCGCTGCGTCTGGCACGGCTGGGAGTTCGATATCAAAACGGGGCAGTCGTGGTGGAACCCTGCACAGAGGCGTGTTAGAAAGTATCCGGTGGAGGTAGAGGACGGGGCTACCGTGGCATCAGGGCTGCAAAAGGGACCGTACACCGCCGAGACCTACTCTGTATCCGTCGATCAGCGGTATGTGGTCATTGATATGCCCGAATAAAAGAAGTGAATCTAGACATTCGCACTGTAAAATATCAACAACTCCCCGAAGCGAATTTGTTACACATCACTTTAGAACACGATGGAGAACACGATGGCTATTTTTCAATTGAATGAAGAAGGCGACAATCTGCACAATGCCGAACTCGTCATTGCAAAAGAAACTGATATCGAACTTGAAAGCTATTTAGAAAGTTGGCTTGAAAGCAATCCATGGACACTTGTCGAAGGAGAACCCATCCTCTGGATTGGTAAACAAACGAGGGCCAACGTCGAAGAAAGCACTATCATTCCTGACTTGCTCGGTGTGGATTCCGATGGAAACCTTGTCATCGTCGAACTGAAAAGGAGCAAGGCTCCAAGGGAAGTTGTCGCGCAACTGCTTGAATACGCAGCATGGGCAAAAGAACTTTCAGATGAGCAGATTCAGGGGATAGCAGCAACTTACTTCCAGAACACTAAAAAAGAGATGACGCTTCAAGACACTTTCAGTGAAATGTTTGAAGTCGAAATGCCAGCACTGAATCGTAGGCTGCGTTTATTCATTGTAGCAGAAGAGATACCGAACTCGGTATTGCGCGTTTGCAGATTCCTCCGAATTTCCTATGGTATGGACATCAACTGTCTAACGGTTTCAATGTTCCAAACGGAATCGGGAGAACGGCTTGTCAATACAGAAGCAAAAGTTGGAGGTGAAGACATTATCACGCCTAAAGCTGCGAGGCTGACTGCCTCGTCGAGTTCGCGATGGTCGGGTGACAAGCCAGTAAAGGAGATAGTGTTTGAAGCAGTGCAGGAATTAACGGAAGGAGATACAAACTTTGAATTTTCAATCAAACAAGTCCGAGATCACATTTTAGAGTTAGAGAAGTATCCCGACTTTAAAATTACGAATGTGGACCCTGAAATTGCGGCGGGATGCCCCAATAGCCCGTCATATCGTCATCATTCTAGCAACCATAAATATTATTGGAGGGTAGGACATGGAATTTATCGTCTATATAATCCTGAAAGAGACAACTGACATTAGGTGTTCAGAAGACAACTTAGGGTAAAGGAACAATAAGGAAGCCACAAATGTCAAAATTAAATATTGCGCTGGTTGGTGCGGGCAGACGCGGTGGGCAAGCGCACCTTCCTGTGATTGCCAAACTGAAAGATGTCTACAACCTCGTTGCAATCTGTGATATAGACCAAGCGGTCGCTAGACAGTACGCCGATCAGTACGGTGGGACTCCCTACACCAACGTCCGAGATCTGGTGGCACATGAAAAACTGGATGCCGTGGATATCACCGTGCCCGGAACCGCTCACCACGCCATCGCTTGTTTTATGGCAGATGCCGGTGTGAATATCATCGTCGAAACGCCAATCGCCGTGACGTTGCCGATGACAGATCTCATGATTACAGTGGCACAGAAAAACAACGTCAAGCTGGAAGTGGCAGAAAATTACTACCGTGCGCCGCGAGAACGTTTTCTATCCGCTGTAATTGATTCAGGCGTGATAGGCGAAGTGGGGCGAATCTACCGGATTTTCTACGAAGGCGGTTATCACGGCATGAGTATGCTTCGGCTGCGTGCGAAAGGAGAGCCAAAGTCGATTCTCGGCATCACCCAATCCACGCCGGTCATTCCAATCATTGACCGCATGAAGCGTCACCACACGAGCGATAACTGGACGTTCGGCTTTCTAGAGTTTGACAACAACGCAACCGCCTTGATGGTTTATTCCAATGTCATTCATGCCCGCTCACTAGGGCGTGGGCAGGGCGGTATTTCGCAGATTGACGGCAGCAAGGGAACAATTGTCGGCGAAGAGATCCACGTTGTACCGCCCGAAGATTTGGAGAACGGTGCGAAAAGTATTGGTTATCAACCGAAACGCACGACAATTGATGTAGATGGGACGGAGGTGATTGAGAAGATTGAATTGGAACTTCCCGACCAACTGATTACATGGGAGAACCCGCTAAGGCACTACGCGCTCACCGAAGGACAGATCCCGGTTGCCGACGAACTGTTGAGTCTCGCGAATGCGGTCCTCCACAATACCGAGCCGAAGTATGGTGCTCAACTTGGACGGCAAGATCAGGAGATGAACATTGCCATGAGCGAGTCCGCCAAACAGAGTCGAGTCACCTTGACCTTCCCGTTAACCGATCTCACCGAAACCGAGCGCGACATCCACGAAAGTTATGAACAACAGCACGGCCAGCCGATCGATGATGTCGAAGCTGGAATCAATACCTTCTTCCCGCGTCAATAGTATTCCGCCGATACTAGAGAGGAAAAGTACGCCTCATCCCACTCGACACCCCACCCCGGTGCATCTGAAGGAGCCAGGTGGCCCTCCGAGACCAAGTGTACATGGACGAAGCCCAAATAACCCACTATTGTATTATCACCTACGACTTAGGAGGAAAAGTTATGAAAACTGAATTTCACGGTATATTCCCCGCGATTATTACGCCGATGACACCTGAAGGAAAGTTGAATGAAGTGGCTTTTCGCAAAGTCATCGAATTCAACATCCAAGCGGGTGTCCACGGCTTCTGGGTAGCTGGAGGGACTGGAGAAAGCGTTCTGCTGGATGACGAAGAGAATAACCGAATCGCGGAGATTGTGGCAGACCAATCCAATGGGAGAATAAAGAACATCATGCACGTCGGTGCGCCAACAACGGCACGGGCTGCCAAGATGGCAGAACATGCCGCCAAGGCTGGCGTTGAGTCCATCTGCTGTGTGCCCCCTTTTTTCTATGGGCGCGACGATGCGGAGATTGTCGAGCACTACCGTATTGTGGCAGCTGCGGCCGATCTGCCTCTGTTTGTCTACAATTTACCCGGTGCCACCGGCGTTGAAATCACCCCTGCTTTGATGCGGAAAATTCAGGACCGGGTGCCGCAGTTGGCTGGACTGAAGCATTCTGCGGTGACATTCGGTAATGTTCGCGCTTTTGCTAAGATGGGACTCTTCTGCTTAATCGGAAACAGCCGATTAATGCTGCCGGCTTTGACGATTGGTGCCACAGGCTGCGTAGACGGCCCCCCAAACATGGCTCCCGAACTTTGGGTGGAAATTTGGAACGCCTACCAAGCTGGAGATTTGGAGCGGGCGGCAGCTGCCCAAGACAGAGCTTGTGATGCGGCAGACAGAGTCCTTGGATGTGGCGGCGGGTTTCACGCGCTGCTCAAGGCAACCCTCAGCGAACGGCTCGGGATCGATTGTGGTTATCCTAGACCCCCTGGATCTCCTTTGACTGTCGAACAACAGACAGCGTTGAGGAAATGTGTCGCCGAACTTGGGTTGACCAACGTCACCGTTTCTTAATGGGATTGGTCCCTGCACACGGAATAGTAGCACCCGCGGCTAGCCGGTTCTTTTGTTGCTGGTCGCCGGTAAATGGTCCTCGACAGTATCAAGGACTGGTTGCCGCGGTTGAGGCATCGGGACTTGGCAGCCCCACTCTACTTTGCTCGTCAAGACCTATTTAACAGGAGAGAAGCTATGAAGGTCAATCCACAACAGTTGCGAGACGACGGTTATATCATCCTACGGGAGGTTATTCCCCCGGAACAGTTGGACGATGTGCGCGCCAGCTTTGAAGTGCTTGTTGAACGTCAAAAGGAGATATGGGCGCAGGAAAACAGTTCGAGTGTGTGGGAAACTGGTGCACAGCCACGGCTGGTGCACTTCGAGAACCTCATTGACGAAGAAACCGCTAACGCTGTTGAGACATGGCTGCACGACAATACCTTGGGGGTTGCCCGTCAACTGTTGAGCGTGCCCGAACAAACGGGAATTGCCGGGATGATGCTGATGTGCAGCCCCCAACGCGACCACGGTCCAGCTCACTGGCACCGCGATGTCCATCCCATCGACATGGCACCTATGGCGAGTCTGCAAGCGGATTTCTTGGAGAACGGACCCAAGTATCTCCAGTGGAATATTTCGCTCTATGATGATGATGTGCTTTGGGTGGTGCCCGGTAGTCACCGTCGTCTCAACACCGACGCGGAAAACCGCCAACTGCTCAAAAACCCTCGTGTCCCTTTGCCGGGCGGCATCCCTGTTGAGCTGAAAGGCGGGGATGGCGTAGCGTATTCCAACTACATCCTGCATTGGGGCAGCAATTACAGCACCCAGTTACGTCGAACAATTCACGGAGGCCACACGATTTTCCCGTACTATCCAGACCTTCATTTCACGCAGTTTCTGTCCCCGATGGCACGACAGACTTTTGAGGATTGGACGCGGGCAAGCAACCGGATGCAGGATTTGACAGAAGCAGCATTGCGGGCAATTCTGAAAAAGGATGCCGAAGCATACAGCGAAGCGGTCGAAGCACTCCAGCCCGGTGCAGGCGAGAAGGGTCAAATGGTGCTAGCGATATACCTCTCCAAGGCAGCCTATCACATTCATATATTGAAAAGCCCCGACTTAGACAAGCTGCCATCGGAGATTTGTCGACGCGCCTCCAGTCCGCACTCGATAAGCATCAACTGGGGCCCACAATTCGCTGACCGTTTTTCAAAGGCGGAGGCAGACCTCATCTGGCAACGGTTCGAGGTGCTCGATTCCAAACTCCAAGCGGAAGAAGAGCTTTTCGTTCCCGGCTTCCAGTCTGGACCGATGCGATACTTTTTTGAAGAGGAGCCCGGCAATTTTGAGGTGGAAGATTTCATCGCTAGCTGGTAACTAGGGCGTGTTAACATTTGGGTGTCGAGACCTGATTTATCGGGGATGCCCGACCTACCGGGGTGGCGTTGGGCTTCACTCCATCTATCTATAAGCCAAATGTCAACAGACCCTAACCATGCGGAATTGATCCATACTTTACGGGAACAGCACCCGTCCCCCGCTAGCGATGATGGTCGCGCCGGTCATATAACTGGCATCTTCGCTGAGCAGGAACGCGATGACATTTGCCATCTCCTTGGGCGTACCCAAACGTTGCAGCGGCGTGGTTGAGCGCAGATGTTCAAGCAGCTCCGGCGAGATCTCGTGGATCATATCCGTATCTATGGCACCGGGGGCAAGTGAGTTAATCCGAACATTATGCGAAGCCAAGGGGGCGCAGGCAGACTTGGTGAGGGAGATTACGCCTGCTTTCGCTGCTGCATAGGCGAACTGACTGGGCCGCGGAGCCAACGCCGCAATTGATGAGACATTGACAATTCGTCCAAACTTCCGTTGCACCATTCCATCCTTAACCGCCCAGATGACGTTGAAAGGGCCGGTCAGATTAATGGCAATAATCCGATCCCAGTGTTCGGGCGTAAGTCGATCAAAATCTATATTGCCGACATCGCCGGCGTTATTCACGAGCAGCTCGATGGGACCGAGGGCCGCCGTAGCCTGTGCTACCATTTTATTGACCGCGGCCCGGTCTGCGATGTCAGCCTGAAGGGCAGTTGCGCGTCGTCCAAGCTTACGGATCTCCTCGCAAACGACCTCTGCTGGTTTTGCCGATCTCACATAATGCACCGCAACATCAGCACCTTCGCCGGCAAGTTTCATCGCCGTTGCCCTGCCAATGCCACGACTGGCACCCGTCACCAGCGCAACTCTTCCCTCAAATCTCATAGGGCAACCTCCTGTAAAATGTGACAACCATAATCACTCAATACTTTCAATTGCAGCCTTGACCCATTGCAGGTTACGTTTGGGCATAATCCCGTAGTTGTAGAAAGATACAGCACGGACACCGAGTGCTGCTACCGCTTCGACATTTGCGGCGAGGGTCTCGGCGGTTGGACTCGCTGGTGGATAAGCACAGACACCAACCCAGACCCTATCCACCTCACCGTTCATCAGTGCCGTGGCGTTTCGTACAGAGGTCTCAATGGACTCTCTTGACGGCGTGTAGCACAAAATCTCGTACCAATCGGCAATCTTCCGGATCCGTTCTGTGTGGAGCCCCGAATATCGCTGATCTCCCATTGCCATTGACGCAATTGAAGCTTTAGAAACGGATTTAATCTCTGCAATGAGCGAGCTGACAATGGATTCGCGCATTTCGAGATATGCACGTATTTCGGGGACTTTATCGCAAAATTCGTCGAACCCGATCTGGATCGGATTCCCAGACTCAAAACTGGCTGCGAGCTCCGATCGCACGCCCTCTGCGATAGCGGTAACATCAATTCCAGTCTCTCTCCCACGCTTGCGACAACTTTCACAGAAGCACAGTCCAAGCAGGAGCCGATCTGTTTCTCCGAGCGGGATGCCGATCTTCTCGTGTCCGTGGTAATGACGGCCGCCTTGATAATCGCACGACTCCAACTCGACGGTGGCGAAATTATAGTTTGTCGTCAAATCCGCCACAAGTGCCCGCATATACTCACGTACATCTTCATTTGCGGGACAGAGGGCATGCCAACACGGGTTCCCAAAGACATCGCGTTGCGCCACCTCTGGCTGATTTCGTCCAATCGTTGAGTTGTGAAGGCACACCGTCCATGAAGAGAGTTTCATGCCGTATCGTTCACAACCGTCGGAGATACCCCGTAGCGGATTCATTCTTTCCGCGATCGGTGACACAGGCGGCTCGATCCGGGTGTTTGTATACAGCGATTGATCCGGCTGAAAATAGATTGCCGCCTGTGAGCTATAAAAGTTGTTCTCCAAACGATGCAGGCGCAAGTGATCGACACTATGATAGCATGTTGCAACACTGAGCGTGTTCAAGCCAATCTCGTTTTTGAGGGTCGAAATGACCGAATCAACACCCCCATCAATAACATCCCAAACGTATGCCCAAATACTCAAGATGTCCATATTCATTTTACTCGTTTATCCTCCATCAGCGCATCGTGCTCATTGTGGTAGGAATATTTCCAACTGTCCCTTTGCTGTTGGCACAAAAACTACACACGGTATAATCATCTCCTGCATGGAGATGCCACCGTGCGGGTAACGGGCTGGTTCGCGAGGTAAAAGGTCGTCTCGGGCCTGTGCGTTAGTTGAAGGAAGAATCTGCGTACGTCCCGTTGCAAATCCATAATGCAACGTATCCCCAGCGGGTTGTAAAGCGATCTGACTCGCCCTGAAAAAGACGAACTGCGCTAAATCTGTCCGGGCGGGGCGACTTGATAAGTCAACGTAACGTTGATGATGCACCGCACTGGAGGACATTTGAAAGGCATCTCCCGAAAGTTCCCGATAGTCTGTGGACTCAATAAAGCCGCGATCCGAGATTAGAAAAATGAGCGAGTCACTCGGAATCCGCTCAAGGTAAGGTTGGACCAGAAGTTTAAAGTTGACCTTAATCTCTTCATAAACCGTGGACAGGTTTTGCGTCGCATGCTGAAGTTTCTGATCGATGAATGTAAAATTGAAAACCTTGACAGGGACCTCATCTGTCTCAATGAGAGCGAGCATCTCCGCCTGATTGTTTCCGCTGTCCCTGATCCATCGCACGCCATGAATGCCACGCTTCTGAAAAGCAGGTATCAGCGCATCCTCCCAATCGTCGTCCGTATCCCCGTTCGGGAACTCTCCCGTAAAAATGGCGTATTTGTTATACTCCGTTGTCGAAGGCAGAATCGAAACCAACGGAAAAACACCGTCGAGGGCAAGCCGCCCTTGAAACGTGCTCAACACTTTCGGTTTGATTGTCTCCCAGGTATCCCACCGCATCCCATCAAACATAAAAATGTAAGCCGATCGTGCCCTTTCTTGGAGGTATTGCTGATAACGAGGTAAAAAAAGTAGATCCAAAAAATCGACTGTCAGCAGTGGCTTATCTCTATTCAAGGTGGTCCACGCGGGGAGGGAGGTCGCAATCCATTGGGTGAATTCCGTATTATATTCATCTATCAATCCCTTGACGCGCCCTAGGACCTCACCAATCATAGGCTTGGGCAAAAAATCACACTGGAAGTTAAGTTGCTCCAGCTCAGCCGCCATCAACTCCAGCTTTGAGAGGTATGCTGGATAGCCCCAGGCCCCTGCCTCCCCAATTTCATCGGGGTCCAAAGCAACCTGATTTTGTGCCCTACTTCGGCCCTCCCCAGCCAACCAACTCTTGCGTTCTACTCTTGCAATTAACTGACTTAACTCAACCAGATTGGTAAATGCCCGGAACATATCTTGAATGTGCAGATAATTTTCGGTGTTCGTCTGAAACAGATGTCGCCGTTGAATGTTTGCAATAATTTTGTGAACTTCAGCTGTATCCAACGATTCAGGGAAATGACAGAGTTGTGCAGCAAGCAGACGCAGGGCTTCACGCACCGGAACACAAAAGAGAATCTCTTTCTTCACATATTCCACCGTTTTGCTTAGATTGGCAGCATCAAGCCCCACCCATCGTTGGAAGAGTTCAAGCCGTTGTTGGTCTTGGGTCAGCCAGATTTCTGTCTGCTTAATTTGGTCCATGACCCGTTCTGGATCACTTCGGATGAGTTGAGGACAGGCGTTCCATATCTCCTCCGGTGGGGTATTACCATACTTTTTCCAAATCGTGTCCCCGAAGATTTCGGGAAGGAAGAGGTCGTAATCCTTATTATGCTGCGCCAGTGAATACGAAGTCCAGAGAAAGTGAACAAAATCTGCATCCCCCTCCAACTTGTCCATGAGTGGGAGTGCCGCCCGAACCTTGAGATTTAACGCCTGAAACAATTGAGGATATTTCTTTCCCCACACAATTAAATCTGTATCTCTCTCCATCTGTTGCCATATCTCTACTGCTTCCCGGACCGATAGGTTGGCTCGCAAATCAATATCCAGTTGAGTTGAAAGCAGGAGATTCGTCGCTTCAGCGGGCATCATAGAGCGCGGATAGTTTAGGCGGTATGCCTGAAGCCGTTCAAAAAGCGTCCAGAAATCCTCGCCGCACAATTGGCTGACTGAGTGAGGCCAACTGTATCCCGGCTGGGCAAACTCTAGAATCGATTGCGGTGTCATCTCGACGGATTGACTCCGCACAATGTAGTCAAGAATTTGGAGATTCACTTCGTGTGATTGACGAGAAACAATGCATGCAGCAAATGCTCCCGGGTTATCTTTGTTACGCTCCAAACTTTGTCGAATCCGTAAATCGCTTTCAAAAAAGATGACCTCATATTCGCGGTCAAAGAGTTTCAACACATGAAGACTTGGGAAGATTTTCGACGTATCATGGATAAAGAGCCAGGGACCCATGGTGGGAACCGAATGTGTCAAATAGTTTTCAATCCAAGAGCTGTTAATCCAATCTTCTGGTTTTTCAGTTGGCATGATTTTGATACGCCCCAGTGGGAATTGCACAAAAGCCAAGATACACTTCGCATATTTTACTTGGTTATAGAAGTGCTGTCAAGACGATTCAAAAGGAAGGGTGAGTTTAATCAAATCTGATAGAGATTACAAAAATAGGACTTGACCTTGCACATTCTTTGTAGTAGAATGCTAATAACACGAATCTAAGACAGGAGCACCCATTCGGCTAAAAGGTGATACGGTCTGCACCTCGTTGATTCGTGCGGTGTTAGAATTGCAAACGCTTTTACCAATCAAACCATCCACAATTGAAAGGAAAAACGATGGCGCCAGAACAACAAGGAAGAAGAGATCTGGTCGAATATCCGCTAGAAGACAATGTTCGGTTGGAAGTCTACTGGCGGAATGACCGCGCCGGGTATGGGCCCGCAGCATCTATCTTCGCCTATGACCAAGAAATCTTGCGTCTTGACTGCTTTGGCGAGGCAAAAAAGCAAGGCGGAAAGGGGCATTGTCACATCAATCTGAAACAGAACAGGGCACGGCAGTGGATGTATCCCGCCGGGCCTGTCAGTGCTCACATCGAGCAAGCAATGCACGATCTCAAGTACAACCTCGGTTTCTGTCTGGCGACAAACACCGATGAAAGGATCCAGCAGACAACAGTCGATCCTGAAACACTAGAGCAGGTCGCTCAGCAGGCGGAAGCAAAGATGCTTGCATTTATGCACCAGCTTGGCCTCGAATAAACCATAAAATTCATTACGGAAGGGGCTGCTCCCTTCGGAGGCGGTCCCTTCTTTTCATACTCAATTCCTAAGATGCCGATTCGGAATAACCACCTCGCATTAACTCCCTTCCATCATAATGAGAGATCCCCATTCGGAAACGGTATCATCTCCCCCTTTGTGGCACCCCTCCTTGAAACGGTTTCAAACCCTCGGATAGACCGATGAATTTCATTTATAATGCTTTTCCGATTGGGCTGCAACGGCTAATCATTTCTCTGTTTTGCGTTACCATACTTTGTTCACCTCGTCTGTGGGCTGCTCCCTATTACCGGGCTAGTGGATTGGTAGACATACCGACGGGCAAGGTTATCGAACATGGGGTATTTAACCTTGGAACTTACTTTGGCTTTCGTAACGCCAGCGAATTGCCCCGCGACGAAGTTGCACTCCAACTCGATTTTGGGCTTTTCGATCGTGTCGAGATTGGTTTGACAAATGTTCGACACAATCAACGGAGTTTTTTATTGGGAAATCTCAAAGTGCTTCTGCTCCGCGAGACTGGGGTTGTTCCCAACGTCGCAGTCGGACTGGAAAATATCGGCGACAGTGTTGAGAGCGAACTGAAAGATATGGAGCGATACGAACGCAAGTCCGCGTTCCTTGCGGTTAGCAAGCAGTTCACCCTACCACGTATTCATCATATTACGGGCCATATCGGTATCGGGAATCGCCGTTTTGTCGAAGATATTGGTATCAGCCAAGTATTGAACGGCGCGTTCTTGGGTATCAGTAAAGATTTTCACCCCGCCTTTGCACGGGGCAGTCTGACTTTCAGCGTTGAGGTTGATGGTAGGGGTGTTAATACAGGACTCCGCCATATTGCAGATAGTGGTTTGCAGGTTTATCTTGCTGCAGAGGCGTTGAACGCATCAGCGACCAACGGCAAGGAGATTCGGTATTTGGCTGGCGTTGCGTGGACGAACCGCGCCTTGATGAAACGGATCGAGGAAGCCAAGCGATTGGCAAAACAAGCTGGGCGGCTTGCAAGTCAAGCGAAGAAGGCGACCCAAGAAAGCAACAAATAACACCAATGCGTATGGAAAGGAAGGATGAGTTATTTGGTAGGGGCACCCTGCCCAAAAGGCACCAAAAGGATACCATGTACCGAACATATCAGATGGCGCGAATCATCAAAATCGCGTCCCTTATTCACAACGAACCGCGTCGGTGGACCCGCCCTCGGTTGGCAGCACACCTTAGAGTCGATAAAGGAACCATCCAACGTGATATTGATCTGTTGCGTGGCATGGAAATCCAGATTAATCCATGTGGCAAACAGGGATACGAAATGACCTCCGACTTTTTCCTCCCTATCCCCAATCTTAACTTTGAGGAGGCACTCGCACTCATTACAGCAGCCCGTTTTTATCAGGCAGCAGAAGGGGAGCAGGCAATAGAGGTTCTCAATAGTGCCATCCATAAAATCACCTCGAATTTACCAAAGCAGACAAACGAAACTTTAAGCCAAATTGCTCCACAGATTGAAGTTCCACATCAACAGGTCAGCCAAATCGATGAAACGCAATTGCATAAAGAGAAGCTATACGAAGCGATTCGGAAACGGCGCAAGGTCAACATGGCATATAATTCTTTCAGCAGTGGAAGGCGGGAGCAGCATCGGCTTTCACCGTATGCAGTCCTGTTTCGCAGACGCGCATGGTATGTGATTGGATCCACTGAAAGATTAAATAAGATTCTAACTTTCCGCATCAACCGCATTGACTCTCTCTTCATCAGCTCTGCCCCCTATACGATCCCCGAAGATTTCTCCGTGCAGCGATATATGGAGAAGAGTTGGGCTTTCAGGCTTGGCCCGGAGACACACGTCGTTATTGAGTTCGCGCCGCGCATCGCCCCTCTCATCCGAGAGGTGCACTGGCACTCAACGCAGGAGATACACGAAAACGCTGGGAGCCTACGCTTTGAAGCCACAGTCGCGGGCTGGCAGGAAGTCGGTTGGTGGGTTTTGGGGTGGGGAGATGAGGCAGAGGTGATTGAACCGAAAGAATTGCGAGAATGGGTGGCGGAGACAGCGGAGAAGATGGTAGAGGTATATCGAAAGAATTAAGATTGGAAGAAGGGAAGGGTGGAAGGGGATATTTATTTTGTCTGCAACGCGCGTGAAAAAGAGATTGCGAATACGGTAGAGAGTTTGCGAAAACTGTCGGCGGTTGACGCTTGCGTTGAGGGCACCTGAACAGCGGACAAATAGCAATGGGGTTAAGGCTCTGCCTTCATAGAGCAAGGGCAAAATGTTTGATTCTGTCCTTGACCCAAAGGATGGGTTGTGGTATTATAGTGGAAAGACTCTCGATGAAGAGTGGGATTGAAATAAATACGAGATTGAAAAATGTTGGTATTATGTTTTATGCAACTTTTCTAGAAGAATCTCAATTTTGAGTTAGTTGGAAATAAAGGCTTAACGGATCTGGGAGCCTTTATTTTTTATTTGCGTTTTATTAAATGTTATGTTACTATTTTGTTTAATACTATTTATATCAATAAATTTGCGGTTGAAAGACTATCTGTATGTTGACTCGATTCTTGAAAAAACTATCGCCAAGGAGGGGTTCGGTCTTACATATCATTAGCATTCAATTCAAGAAAGATTAAATTTTTCTAAAAAAAAATGAGATTGCGTTGAATTTTTTTTCGATCAGGCGCAGGTTTGTGCGACTGTGGTCGTATGTTATTATAACCGTCGATCAATCTAAATAGCCCAACAACCCAAGGAGAATTTTGAATAGTTATGAATGCCCAACAGAGAGAAAAGATTTTCGCTGCTCACCTTGCAGCGACAAAACAAGATGAACTCACAGGGGACCTTGAGGTATTCGTAAACTGGATGCAACACAGAGGAAAGTCCGAACAACTCAAACAGTGGTGGGATGAAATGGAGGCATTGCGCGTCCTACGGTATGCTAAGCAGATAATGAAATATAAATCAGAAACTGATAAGTGCCCGCCGAGCCCGCTTGACCTGCTGTCCCAGCATGGAGACATAATCATCTTTAAGGACAAGCCGATTGGGAAAACCTATAGTTATTACCGGACCATACTTCCGCAAGAGATTCAGATTAGGCTTGCTTATGACACGTTGATTGAAAGGTTCATGGGATTCCTACAGCAGGAAAAATGTGCTATCCGTCTTTCAGAAAATCGATTGACAGTTACCCTGTTTATACCAAAGACAAATTTTCAGATTGAGAATGAATGGCAACAGTTCATTCAATTTGCTTATTCAGAAGAAGATTTATATAAGTCCTTTACGTTATTTGTGAATAGCATGAAGTTGACTAATAGAGGTTTTGGTTACGTTCACTTTCCATCGGTAACAGAAGCGATGAAGCTTTGGCAAGCCGCCTTTTACATTGCAACACTTGAGGAAAGAGTTGTTCGATACCCCGACAACTATAAGAAAGCCAAAACCGACGAGGAGCGCAAGACTGCCTTCAAAGCGAATAGTGAAGAACTGAGGGAACTCCTAGCCGGTTTGCGCGCTGAGCTGCGAACCAATAGGCTCAGTTTCGACAAAGCGGTAAGGCTTTCTCATCAATTCAACCGAACTGGTTCAAGCCAATTTTCTTACGGTACGGTGAAACCTCGCTCAAAAAAAGGAAAAATTGAAGATAAAATTATTGAGATTTTGAATGAACCTGTTAGTATTCTGGCCTGTCCACTTGCTTCAGTTGACGAAATGGCGCAAAACCACACCCACGGTGCTGGTGATACAGCCAGAAACCGTTGCTACAGTTGTGGCAGGTATTTACCACCCAAAAGCGAGACCCACCACTTTAAGGGCAACCTAACGGCAAACCGATTTGTCTTTTCAGATCCCTCTCAAAGGTTGCAATCAGGGAACGCGCAAGACCGCCCTAAAGCGTCTATTTGCCCTAACTGCCTTACGGTTGCTTTCGGTTGCCCGATTAAACTAGCAGGCGGCGCGATTATCGTTCGTTTGGCACCACAAACTGGCGAGGAGAACCAACAGGTATTACCTGAAAAATATCTCCAGATGCTAACCCTTGGTGAAATGAATCTGATTGCCGGACGATATTTACTGATGAACTGCCGCGAATTTGTACGCGAGCGCGGGGGTTCAACACCCGTTTCAGAAAAAATCGGGCAGGTGCAGTATACACTCTGGAGAGTCGCCAGAACTCTTCCCGTTGGCGCGCTTGAAAAGATGGATTTTACGCTTTTTGCAGGCGAATCGGAGATTTTGTTACCAAGTCGATATCTAGTTTGGCTTAGTCATCTCCAAGAAAGTTTTTCACCTCGTCTTATCGTGAACCGTAAAGATAATATGCAGTTATGTCAAGCGATTCGGCTCATTCAGAAAGATGAAGTGATTTCTGCTATGTATAAATTGGCAACCGCAGAATCCACTGAAGCAACACCAATCTATGATTGGTCATATAGTGAAAAACGGAGTCTTGAGGAGCTCCGGGAAAAACACTGTACTTTACTTGAGCAATCCTCAAAAGGAGATAAACTCATGGTCAAAAAAGCAGCATTTTTTTACGATGTCGCCGCGCTTACCGGATTGACCTACGCTTATTGTCATTACGTCCGCGGGGAACTCGAAAAATCAAAAACTCGCGATACGGTACAACGCGAAGTCAAAAAACTGATCGAGAAAGTTGCGAACGCTAGTTTCTTCAACTACGAAGCTTCTGATATACTCCCCGGTACGCGCGCAACGATGTTCCGCAACGATGATAACTACTTCTGCTACGATCAAGCAAAGCGACTATTGCAAGGAACGCTTAAATTGGAGTTATCCAGTCGTGAAGAACATAATGAGAAAGGGCAGGAGCATCTAGTAATTTACTTTGACGACATTCTCAACGCTTACGCCGAGTTATCTCAAAGATATAACAAGGCTGAACAGAGAAAGTTGTTTTATCAGCTCAAACTTAACCTTTATACGAAGTTCGCCTCCCTATTCAACTAGAAAGGAGATTAACCAAAATGGCAATTAACGTGAAATCTGGACTTGAGACTTACACCGACGAACCGCGATTCCACTTTGACATTTACGCAATTCTTGAAGGGGGCCAGGAACTCTTCTTCGGACATGAGACGCAGGTGAATGTCAACATCGTCGAGATGGTTACTATCCCGGTATCTAATGACACCGAGGCCAACGAACTTGAGAAATGCTATCTCTCCCCGACCAAGCGGCGTGGTGTTGAACGGCGCTCGCTAATTTGGGCACCAACTGGAACTGGACTGCTGGGTGATGGACTGAACTGCGGTATTCCACACACTTGTAGCAAAGCCGAGTGTCCAATCTGCCGTGTCTTTGGTGGACTGATTACAAGTGCAACTGAGATTGAAGGCGAAAAACGTCCTCCAACCACACTTATTGGCCGCTTGACGCATAGCGGCGGAGTTGCAATTCAGGCGTTGGGCCCCGAGGAGAAGCAGCGTGCGATGCATCCTTCAATCATGCGGAAACCCCCCGAAGCGGACCCGACACCAACCCCTTTCAAACGAGAGTATAATCAACCGGGGCTTCTCTATCCAGTTTACAATCATTGTGTGAGTATGACGGACCGTGAATTCTCCGCTGTTGCTTACGCGTTTATGGGGGCATTGGCACGTCTGGGAGCGGGCAATCCCAAAGGGGTTAAGATCCATGATGCTCCGCTTACGAAACTAGATGAGGATGAACCGTGGCTTGTCATTGACCGGTATCTCGCCCCACTTGGCAAGCGGCCTGTGGTTTCGCCCGCCATTACAGATGTTGACTTGGCGAAAGCTCAGTTCAAGAAGGCTGTTTTTTCAATTGCCGGGAGCGAACAGCCATCTGACAGCGAATTGACCCAAGGGAACTTCCACCGATACGTCGGGAATGCCGCTATCGCAAAGATATCGGAGTATCTAGTCAGTTTTGAAACGGAGGTACTTAGCAATGTGGATGCTGAAACTGGAAATTAAACCGACATCAGGATTGACATTTCGACGGATGCCGTCGTCCATCCTGCATATCAGTACCTATCCGTTTCTACCGCCGACAACGATGTCCGGCTTTTTGCGCCGCTTGAAGCTGCTGGGAGCTGGGCATTTCCCGGAAACCGCTATCAAAGATCCGGATTATTACGCCTTGCCGCCCCAACTTTGTCCACTTGGGGCATATCCCAAGGCACGAGGGTATTGTGTCCATACAACAAAGCGACAGGGGATGAAGGCTTTCAACCACAGTACCTTCTCGCGAATCGTTGGCTATAAAAGGAAACAAGAAGAAAACTATCAACTCCACACGTGGGAATACCTCTTTGTTGAAAAACTCATTGGTTACGTGGTTTCGGAAGACGAGGAGCTCCTGAGCCAATTGAAAACGGTTAAAAACTTCGGTTGTAAAATCGGCAAAGAGGGATACGCTTTTGTGGATAGGATTTGCGGGCCGACCCAACTCGCCTTGGAACGAACACGCGCTGAACCTGATACACTCTTGCCCGGGACCGAACTCGTCGGGATTCCATGCGAAGCGTTTTCACTGTATCGTTATGCTTGGGAAGGGAAGCCCTCCCCAGATACACCCCTTGAACACCCTGAACCCAGTTCTATTAAAGGATTCATTCCCTTTGTTGCCGGAGAAGTTCAAGGGGAGATTGAACTCGATTACTATACGGATGGGACAGTGTACCTCCCGCGACCGTTCGTTGATGAATTGCGGAAAGGAGCAGAAGGTGACTAATACAATAGATACAGTTAAGGTTGGTCGGGTTTTCTTTAGACCGGATAGTGGGCCGGATATAGAAACCGTTACTGTGCTCACTCTGGAGAGCCACGTTGGAAATGTTGTCAAGTTGGTGGAAAAGTTTCGGCGAGATTTCTATCCAACCTTTAAATGGGGTGCCCAAGAAACTCGCGACCTGCTGGTACGCGCGGCCCAAAAACATGACGACGCGAAACCGGAAACCTTTCGCCTAACTTATCGGGGTTGGAAAGGGAGCACCCCCAAATCCCTAGGCTACTCCTTTGCAGGTCACCGTTTTAGGGTTTTTGATCCCAATCTCTATGTTGAACTGCTTATCCGGCTGCATCACGAATTTTCCGTCGAAGGTATCGTTAAAGCCCAGTTTGAACTTTCCAATTCAGGGTTCTCCAAAGAAAAGATTGAAAGCTTTCTTCTTGACCTTTACATCCTAGAAATGTGCGATCAGATTGAGGCGGAGATTGAAACATACGCGTTCACAGGCAATGTACAACCACGTGTCTTTATGGATTTTCACTCGCGTATGCCCAAAGAGGGAAGGGTTGAAGTTACCCCCTATCCATTCGGCAACGAGGGCGAAAATGAGGGGATTCCTCTATCCCTTACATATTATCAATTTGATATGCCCAAGGAAGACCGTTGTCAGATAGCCCAGGCACTAACAGGAGATAGTTCGCAAAAAGGGTTGAGCCATCTACGTGAACTAATTGTTAAGGCACACACCTATACGAAATGTCAGCGGAAGGATATGATTTTATGCAAAGCGTATTAGAGGCGTATCAACAGATTGCAGGCACAAAATTCGAGCCGAACCCGATGCAGGATAAACTTTTTGCTCTCATTGCTCCGAAAGAGAAGAATCCTGCGATTCTACTCAAGGCACCCACAGGCAGTGGAAAAACAGAGGCAGTCCTTGTGCCAAGCTTCGCCGCAGAGTGCCCTCGTCGCCTATTTCTGATCTTTCCTTCGCGGAGTCTTGTTGAAGACCAGATTGGCCGATGCACAGAGTACCTCCAGCGTACATCAGAAAAGCTGGGAAAATCTTATGCGCTAGTTGTTGACACAGGAGCCGAGTCTGAACGCACCGTTTTTAAGACTGGCAAAGAAATGGAAAAAGGAAATCGCCATCTCTACGATGGCGATGTTATCCTCACAACGTTTGACAAGTTCCTGTATCGCTTTTTTGGATTTGGTGAACCCATAAAATCTTATATCTACCCGTTCCGGATTCACCACAGTCAACGGCAGAATCTTTTCTGTTTTGACGAAGTCCATTCCTATGATGGGGTTGCGTTTGTCAACTTTGAACGGCTCATTAAGGCACTCTACAAAGCCAATCTGGATATAGTTGTCATGACTGCGACAATGCCTGACGCGTACCAAGAGGAATTGGATTTCTTAGATAAAGTGGATTATACCACAGGTGAGAATCAACGAGAACTAGAAAGTTGGCAGGAACAAAAGCAGAAGCGGCAGCATCCTAACAAGTCAATTAAGCGCATTAGTGTGGAGCCAGGGGGAAAGGTTCGGGACGAAATCTGTGCCTGCATATCGCAGCGGTACGATCCAAGTAAGCGGACCATTGTCACCATTGAAACGATTCAAGACCTTATTCCGGCTTACCAGTATATGAAAGAGCGGAGCGGCGATGAGAACATTTTTCTCTACCACGGACGACTATCCAATCTGCAACGCAAAAGGGTCTATGGTAAGTTAAAGAAAAATGAGGGTTATCTCCTTTTTACAACAAGTGCAATTGAGGTAGGGTGTGACCTTGATGCAAATCTGCTTATTACAGAGTTGTGCAACCCCGATCAACTCATCCAACGGGCAGGCAGATGCAACCGCAATGGCAAAATTCCGGACGCTGAAATCATTGTTGTGGGAAACAAGATACGTCTCTCTAACATTTCTCAAGAAATGGAGAAGGAATATCTTCAAATCTTGCAAAAGCTGGATGGAGACAGGTTCAGTCCGGACGAAATCCTCAAAGTTATGAGATACGAGCCGCACTCTGACTATAGGGCGGAAGTGCTCTTTGACATGCTATATGAGTATGTCTATGAAGCGCGCCTTGAAAACAAACCTCTTCACGATAGGGGCCTTGTTATTACTCGGAGTTTTGAACCTTCAATTACTCTCACAACTAAGGTCCCCGAATCACCTGAACACCGACCAAAAAACGCTGTCAGCGTGTCGCTCCGAAGTTGTATCGCAAATACACAAAACGACGAAGTTGTGAATCCGAATTTTAAGGTGTACCAACGCTCTTATGATGACTATCACGAAGAATTCAAGTTTGTGCCACTTAACTTTGGCGGTAATGTTTACTTTAAAGAACTCTTTGTTGAGGTGCCTGAATCTTACTTTTCTGAAGAGTTAGGTTATAATGAGCTCCCCAAAGTTTTTGAATACGGGGGTATTAGTGGGTATCGGCAAAATTTTATCTATAATACAACCGATGAAAACCGCGAACCTCGAAAAATCTGGTTGCATTATCTGCGAGACTTGGCGACACCCATGCCAGAAGACACCACAATTTCTAATCAATCGGAAGAGACTGACACAGAACCGGCACAACAAGTAAAATCTGTTGAACCTCCTTCAGAAGGCGGTGAACAGTTGACCTTTTTGAACCTTGATTAAGGAGGTTCCCCATGCCTATCAGCACCGTCATCCACCTCATCCCCCCCGAAGATGTCACCTTGCGTCCGACGATGGGGCATCACGCGCACGGCGCGTTTCTCTCGCTGCTGCGAATTGGCGACCCGGAAAAGGCGGAAGAAATTCACGCCATATCCGCGCAGAAACCGTTCACCGTTTCGCCGTTGATTGGCAACGGGGAACGGCGTGGTAATTTCCTGCGAATCCGCGCTGGCACAGAATGCTGGCTCCGCTTCACATTTCTTGACGATGCACTTTTCGCCCACTTCGGCAACGCCTTCTTGACGCAGAGTCTACCGTCCATTCGGCTCGGGGGAGCAACCTTTCAACTGAGCCGAATGGTTGCCTCTGGGACAGAAAGTAATAATTGGAGTGGCACAAAGACTTATGAGGACCTGATTGAATCTGCGGGGACAGAGACTCGGATGCGGGTGCGATTCTATTCGCCGACTGCCTTTCGGGAGCTGTCGCCGCGTGGGCAAAAAACGCGCAATCAGTCGCATATCGACCTCGTGCGTTGCTATCAGAGCTGGGTTAACAAATGGAACGCCTTTGCACCGATGCAGATTGATAAGCAGCCCCTTCTCGATTTCGTGGCACATCACGCCGGGCTAACGGCGGTTGACAGCAAGAGCCGGATGCTCGATTTCGGCAAACATAAGGCGATCGGATTTGTTGGAAGTTGTGCATACCAATTTTTCGTGGAGCGTCAATCCGATGGTGAGGGATCCACTGAGATGTTACGTTTGGCGAACCTGCTCGCTGATTTCGCTTTCTATTGCGGCACCGGCTACAAAACAACGATGGGGATGGGACAGACAAGGAGGAGGTAGGAAAGATGGCAAGCCTCAGCTTGCCTCTGCACAAGCAGAATTGGAGTGGAAGGTTAGGAGTGACCCATCCAATCTGCCTGCCCCACCCTTGATTGAAGGAGGAGTATTAAACCATGTCCGAAACTTACATACCGCTTTCGCAGATAAACACTTACGTTTTCTGTCCACGCCGATTCTACTACGAATCCGTTGAGGGGCACCAAGTGATTAACGAGCATGTTGAGGAAGGGAAAATCAAACATGCCCGCGTTGATACGGAGATGAAAAACCGTAATGAGCGGGGGGTGAAAGTCTCTCGTCGTCAATATCTCGCCTCTGACACGCTGGGTGTCTCCGGTTATCTCGATCTGATTGAAGAGAAGAAGGGGGTATCGTGCCCTGTCGAATATAAGAAAGCCGGCACGGGCAACTGGCTCAACGATCAGGTCCAACTCTGTCTACAAGGGATGTTGATCGAAGAGAGCACTGGCACGGTGGTCCCTCACGGCTATATCTACTATATCGGTTCTAAACGCCGCCGCAAGGTAGTATTTGATGCGGAACTGCGGCAGATCAGCCGTGACTTTGTCTCGGACGCGGAATCGCTGTTGCAGACCAGAAAGATTCCCGAACCGGTCCACGATAACCGATGCAACGGGTGTAGCGTCCGGGGGATCTGCCTGCCGGACGAGGTCGCTTACCTCAACGAACTGGACGACCGGCCCAAACGGATCAAGCCCGCCCTCGGTATTGATAACGTGTTGTATGTCGACGAACAGGGCTGCATCCTCAAAAAGACTGGGGCACGCCTGCTCGTGGTCAAAGAGGGGGAAACCATCCGTGACATCCCACTCATCCACCTGGGGCAGGTTGTGCTTTGTGGAAACATCAGTGTGACAACCCCAGTGATGCAGACCTTGCTCAACGAAGGGATTCCCATCGTTTACCTCTCCGCATACGGACGCTATCAGGGTGTACTGATGCCACAAATCTCTCGAAATTCGCTCCTACGCGTCGCTCAACATCGGGTCGCAGATGACCAGGAGAAGTGCCTCGCGCTTGCGAAGACGTTTGTACATGGCAAAATTAGTAACATGCGGATGATGCTCCAACGCCGGAAATGGCGAGGTAAGCCCGAAACAGATGCCGAAGAAGCCACTATCGAATCAAGTATAGAAGGCATGCGGAAAATGCGAGGACGCCTCCCTAAAGCGGAAAATCTCTCCGAATTACTTGGGTTTGAGGGAAATGCATCGGCGGACTATTTTCGATCTTTCTCATCAATACTGAACACGGAGATGGGGTTCAGTTTTGAACATCGCACTCGACGTCCTCCCAAAGATTCGACCAACGCGCTGCTCAGTTTTGCCTACTCCCTACTGACCGCAGATGTTATCTCCGCAATCCAAACCGTCGGACTTGACCCCTATGTCGGCTTCTTCCACCAACAGACTTACGGACGCCCCTGTCTCGCGCTGGATCTGATGGAAGAATTTCGCCCGATTATTGCCGATTCGGTGGTGGTAACGCTCATCAATAATAGGCAAATTACGCCAAACGACTTCACCCAATCTCACGGCGGTTGGTTTCTTAAAGACCCGGCTCGCAAGAAGTTTTACGCTGCCTATGAGAGGCGCAAAAATGAGACGATTACACATCCCGTTTTCAAGTACAAAATTAGCTTTCGCCGCGCGCTTGAATTACAAGTGCGACTGCTCGCCAAGTGTCTTATGGGAGAGATTGAGACCTATACACCGCTGACAGTTCGATGAGTCCACAGAGAGGGAAACATGGAAGGTTGGAAGAAGTTTTTCGCTTCGGATTTCGGGTTCTTTTGTGAGTAATCATGGCATGTTATAGAGGAGGTCTGTGATAATGTTTTACGCTGTTGCTTATGATATTACCAATGACCGGCGGCGAAACGCAGTTGCCAAAATTTTGCTGGATTTCGGTACACGCATCCAATACAGTCTCTTTGAGTGCAGCACCGATCGACGTGCCTACCTTCGTTTGCAGCATCGGCTTATGGAGGCGATTAACCTACAGGAGGATTCTGTCACCTTCTACCACCTATGCCGTTCCTGTGAGAAGGGAGTTGAACGGATTGGTGTCGAAAAAGAGGTTGACAGGAAGTCATACATTGTGTAATAATTAGATACGCAATTGCAAAGTTGAAATCTGTGAGGCGCAGGGCTAGCAAAAACCTGCTACCCTGACAGTAATTTCGCAAAGCTAGTCACAGTCAAGGGTTAATAATGAGTAGGTTCAGGAAACTGTGGCAAATAGAATGTCAACGCAACAACGAAAAGGGACCTGACAGAAGTAGGGCGGGCAAACCCTTACCAATACAGATCCGAAATGATAGGCACTATCAATGACAAGGCTCTCAATAGTGAGATTGAAACGTGATAGCAGATACAGTTTGGGCTCGCAAAATTGCGACTATCAATGACAAGGCTCTCAATAGTGAGATTGAAACTCCACCCCTGACCCGGTTGGTGCCGGTGCCATCTAACTATCAATGACAAGGCTCTCAATAGTGAGATTGAAACCTTTACGCTTTGCGGCGTGGCACGGTCCACCCCCCCCTATCAATGACAAGGCTCTCAATAGTGAGATTGAAACAAGAGAGAATCAAACGATCCAGACGGCTTGGCAAGCCTATCAATGACAAGACTCTCAATAGTGAGATTGAAACCTTGATGGTCTGGGGAGCGGTAATACGGATCGTAGTGACTATCAATGACAAGACTCTCAATAGTGAGATTGAAACAATCATATCGCAAGGGCAATCGTCCCGACAGTCGCCCTATCAATGACAAGACTCTCAATAGTGAGATTGAAACAGCGTTGTCGTGTATTGTTCACTTTACGGATTCATCCTATCAATGACAAGACTCTCAATAGTGAGATTGAAACATTTTACAGCCTAAGCGTTCCTTCCCTCCTTGCGTCCTATCAATGACAAGACTCTCAATAGTGAGATTGAAACCTGACATGAGCCAAAGCAGCCCTAACCCGTTTGAACAACTATCAATGACAAGACTCTCAATAGTGAGATTGAAACGATCATTATCAACTGTCGACCATGCGGGTATTTGCTTTCTTTTGACTATCAATGACAAGACTCTCAATAGTGAGATTGAAACCCTAATACACTTCGCAACTATCGATTTTGGTCTCGTCAGATCTATCAATGACAAGACTCTCAATAGTGAGATTGAAACATTCCTTTTTGACTGCAAAGAATTCATCTCGTTTGCTATCAATGACAAGACTCTCAATAGTGAGATTGAAACAAATTAACTTCCAAGTCGGGATCTTCGTATGGCTCTGGCTATCAATGACAAGACTCTCAATAGTGAGATTGAAACTGATGGAGCATGGGGGCTCGGTGTATAACGGGTATGGGACTATCAATGACAAGACTCTCAATAGTGAGATTGAAACTTCGGTTCCTTGAACCGCTTGAACCGCTTGAACCGCTCTATCAATGACAAGACTCTCAATAGTGAGATTGAAACGGTTAGGCTAATCACGATCGTTGCGGCGTTCGCATCTTCAAACTATCAATGACAAGACTCTCAATAGTGAGATTGAAACTTTAGTGGATATCCATACCGTCACGGCTTGTGTCGAGTCCTATCAATGACAAGACTCTCAATAGTGAGATTGAAACTCTATACGGGAAGCGAACCAACGCTATGCTCAGTGTGTACTATCAATGACAAGACTCTCAATAGTGAGATTGAAACAGTTATGATATCTTCTAGAGCTTCACTTACCCGAACCGCTATCAATGACAAGACTCTCAATAGTGAGATTGAAACTTTCAAACGCCATCAGCCTGCCTCCCCAAGATTAACCTATCAATGACAAGACTCTCAATAGTGAGATTGAAACATGGTGTTCGCCGCATCGTCGGGGGTGATTGTAATATCTATCAATGACAAGACTCTCAATAGTGAGATTGAAACCATGCCCTCCCCGATCAAGCGCTGGACGGCGAAGCGCTATCAATGACAAGACTCTCAATAGTGAGATTGAAACTACACCCGGCGATGAGTTTGTCAGACCTGGTATATGGTCCTATCAATGACAAGACTCTCAATAGTGAGATTGAAACATCTGGCGACTGACATGACCGCCCAACCAGCCGTTGACTATCAATGACAAGACTCTCAATAGTGAGATTGAAACATAGCGAAAAACACTGTCTCATTCATCTGTTGTCTCCCTATCAATGACAAGACTCTCAATAGTGAGATTGAAACTTTTTAGATTCGATTCTCTTCACTTCATCAACCTTCTATCAATGACAAGACTCTCAATAGTGAGATTGAAACGTAGAGGAGCCTACTCCTGATGCCTCCACTGGTGATACCTATCAATGACAAGACTCTCAATAGTGAGATTGAAACTTGACAAAACCCCATTCGCACTCTTGCCAGGTGTTTTCTATCAATGACAAGACTCTCAATAGTGAGATTGAAACAAATAGTCAATGCGGATGGTGCGAGGAGGGTTTGCTTTCCTATCAATGACAAGACTCTCAATAATGAGATTGAAACGTAGCCATGCGGATTCCTATCACAGGGGATACGTATCTATCAATGACAAGACTCTCAATAGTGAGATTGAAACGAGAGTATCAAGGGCAAGGGCAAGGCATTCGGTACCGTTTGTCTATCAATGACAAGACTCTCAATAATGAGATTGAAACCAGCTTGTCGCGATTCTATCGTTGAGAATTTCGGGTTCTATCAATGACAAGACTCTCAATAATGAGATTGAAACATGTTTACGCCGCCGGTTGACCTTGATCGCACCGCCTATCAATGACAAGACTCTCAATAATGAGATTGAAACTATGGGCAATACCATGCAGCCAATCAGGGGCAAAGCCTATCAATGACAAGACTCTCAATAATGAGATTGAAACCCATGGCAGTCGCAGCCGAAGAAGCACGCCGGTTCACTATCAATGACAAGACTCTCAATAATGAGATTGAAATGAAACACTTAGGATGGAAGCGTGAAGGGATGGAAGGGTAGAGGGATCTGACTGTGGCAAGCAGCTCTACTATGAGATAGAAACTATAAAAAAAGGGCAAGCACAAGGCTTGCCCCTACAATCTAACTATGGTAGGACTCTCAAGTCTGAAATGGAAACAACTTTGGCATTTTCGCGTGTAAAATGTTACCTTTTCTGATGTATTTCGGCTTTTCGCCTTATGGAACAGTGCACATAAGTCCCTACCAACGCGGTATGCCGCCAAGGAGAAGCTGTTGCTCTGGCGTGCCATTTTCGAGTAGCTTTGTGACACGGGGACCATTGAAGGGCTCGCGGGATTTCATCCACGCATTTTGGTAGCACATCAGGCAAACCCGTCGCCGCTGGTCAGAATTGTTGGCGACACCGCGATGATAAATCCATCCGTCGAACATGACCGCCTGACCCGGTGTGGCAAGGACAAATTTTTCGTCGGGAAAATGTGGATATCCTTCAGGCGGACGGAAGGGGACCCGTTGGCTGCCGGGCAGAATCGCAATCGGACCATTCTCCATCGTCAATTCGTCGAGGAAATAACCGCAGTTAATCTGACCGGGGATACTGCCATAAGGCGTGTTTTCTGGTGCCATGGGCCAGGGTCCATCACGGTGCCAGTTCTGATCCGGCTCCCCCGGCTGCGTCACGCGGGCGGTCGCGCTATGGAGTTGAACGCAATTGCCGAGAATGGCTTTCATGCGTGTGAGCACCGGCGGGTTATCTAAGAGAAATGTAAAGCAATCATCTTCCTCCAAGAGTTGGTGGGTGAACTGCTCCCCTTTCCTGTTAAAGGCTTCATCCAACGCCTCGCGTAGTGCCTGCACCTGCTCTTGGCTTATCGCTTCCTCCACAACGAGATAGCCCCATTTCAGGAAAAAAGCGACCTCCTGCGCCAACTCAGGACTGAGCTCAGGATTCAAATGTTGTGGGATAATTGAACGATCTGCCATATCCTATCTTCCTTTCAGGGGCGGGCTATTTCAATCCGCAGCCATTTCGATCGATTGCTCAACTCCTGATAACATCCCCCGAACCGTTGTTAACATCATCTCTACATTCTCCGCCATATATCGCGTCAGGAGCTGATTGGCGGTAGTTTCGCATCCCCGCTCAATGAGGAATTTACCCTCTTTGGCTATCTCATAAGCGGTCGTGAAAAGTTGGGTTTGGAGCTCTCTCCATTTTGCCTGAACATCTGGAATCAGTTCCGCTTCTTCTAAACGCAGTTTGAGACTCAATTGGCGGAAGAGCCACCACGGGCTGTCAGCTGAAAGGGTCTCATCGCCAAGTGCCAAGACTTGCGGCAGTTCCCCTTCAATAAACATCGGTAGGAAAACACCTAAACAGGGTGAATAGAAGCTGCACCAGTAGACAGGCAACCGCGAGCCATCATCGCAGAGATGTGCCACCAGACTCGCAGCGGTGTTGCCCCCCTCTCCCTTATCATCGTGATGAACGCAGATGGAGGTTCCGCTCGAAATTTCCGTTTGAAAAGGTTCATCGGGCCTACTCCCATCGGAGTGGTCGCTCAACAACGCCCCCATAGTTTGCACGTCAATGCTGCCGGTGTATTTGCTAAGCACCGCGCAGGAACGCCCGCGACGCATGGCACCACTCCCTACCGATCGATCCGCCTCGCGGCTGTATGCTTCCGAAAAATTAAATCGTGCCGAAGTATCTGTCCACCAACCTTGTGCAACTGCTCCGTCCACACTGTTGGACGATAGGAGATCCCAGTCCTCCTCAATAGAATAGACGTTGCTGATTCCCACCGCCCCCTGAACCCGTTTAACCGCCCATTCGTGCCCTGCGGTCTGGAGGATATACGCCTCCTTCGGATCGGCGATGATGTAGCCGTTGTCGTAGGTGCGAACTCCTTGATCATTGCTGAATTTCCCCTGACCATATTTTGTAATCAACTCCGTCATGACACTAACCGCTTCGGAGGCGGTTTCTGCACGTTCCAAACCGAGCCGTATCAGTTCCATACCAATGAGCTTCGGAGAATCAAATTCATATTTGGAACCTAATCCCTCGTTTCCGATCACGACCTGATGTTCGTTAAATCCATGTTCGTATCCCCAACACCAATACGGCTGCGAGCCAATATGACGATAGGTTGTGGTCAATTCAGGGAGCTCGACAAATTGGCATTTCGTAATCGCGCCAGTGGGATGGGTCTCTCTTGCGCGTTGAACGAGTGGTTGACATTCGGTCGCCGGGCGGTCACTATTTTTGGCAAAGATTGTTTGGTTCTCTTTGGTTGCGCTCGGGAGGGCAACCATTGTGTCACAACTTTTTAGCATCTGATTTCCCCTATCACTTTGTGCTGTATATCCGCTATAATTTTAATGATAAAATCATTATAGCACAGATCGGAATTACCATCCACAACAATCCCGCTGATTTAGGGTCATTTAATACCTCGGTCCGTGCCATCCCCCGATAAGATTGGGACAGGCGTGCCTCCATTCCGAGAGCCCCGCGAACGGGGCAGGCAGGCGAGACCAGGGGCGGGGCATCCTGCCCCTCCTCCGATGTAGGCCCCCCCTTCCCCCCGCTTGCGGGGGGATTAAGGGGGGTATCGCTTGCGGGGGATTAAGGGGGGTTACTTCATCCGCTCGCGGGGGGATAAGGGAGGTTGGGGAGATTGAGGGGGGGGCAAAATCGGAAAACTAAATAGCCCTAAAGTGCCACCCTTTTTGCTGGACATGCTTTAGCCCCTGTGGTAAACTAATTTAGGTTGCTATCAGATACTGCTTCAATACTGAAGTGATTGATCCAATGAACATGCTCCCATTTACTATCAAAACAACAGATCAGGCGACGATGCACCTGTGTCGAATTACACCACCGGAGCAGCATCAGGAACTTGATGTTGAGGTTGGGGCTCTGCTTCGCTCATGGGAGATTCACCATCTGCACGCGCTCAGAGATAGCACACGTCGTAATCTAACGCGGCAAATTCGCAATGAAGTCCCCAACGATGCCTACAAGATGTTTATCAGGTTTTTGAGAGGTGCTGCTGAACCCGATATCTTTTTGCCAACAGTCCGCTTGAACCGCTACCGACACCGTCAATATTGTCTTCTTTTATCTTCTAGACGGGTACGCGAACTGTTTGAGGTTTATAACAGGGGCAGTCGATATAGTCGCCGCCTTATCAACTTCAGCGGATACGACCTCATTGTGGGGACAGGGACCCAACTTTTAGACACGGAGGGGTACCTAATCGCGCCAAACAAGTACACAATCTTTCTTCGTCAGGTCAATGCAGCCAACGAAATCAACGTTTATCATAGTGAGTTTATTGATCTCGCCGGCAGCACACCTCCACCGTTAGCACTCCACCCCCAAAACGTGATTGACACTATCCGGAATAACGTCGGTGCAGAAATCGAGGGTAAAGCCCTTCATCAGCAACGCATTCGGGAGGAGTCACCGGCTATGATAACAAAATGTCCAGAATGTGACGGAGAGGTTCAGCGAATCGGTGGGGAGAGTTACTTCTGCCTTGAGTGCAGTTGGGATAATTTGCCTGCACTGAGGTGAGAGCCTACGCCTCGCAACGTTCCCGTTGGACTGTCAAATCCAACGGTGCTCGAGAGGTGGTAATACCGACCAAGCATCAGACCGTAATTGCGCTTTTTATTTGCTTCATCGTCAACATTCTGCTATACTTATGTTTAGTATATTCTACCAAATCCATTAGAAAGGATAAACAGCCTGTGACTTTAGCAGAAGTATTCGATTCATGTCAAGACATTGAACTGAGACATGCAAAACTATACGCGACGCTGTCCCTTCTGTTGGGGAATGTTGATGAGCGGGTCGCTCGGTTTTGGGAGCAGATGAGCACAGAGGAATGGCAACACTACATCCTCGTCGATTTTGGAAGGTCGCTGTGCGCCCGAAGTTTTGGACTTGATACACCCGCCACAGAGATGCCGCCTGTATCTATCCAGCAGATTACGCATGCCCTAGACAAATATGAGGGGCAAGTTGTTTCAGAACAGATTACGCTTCAAGAGGGATTTGAGATTGCCATTGAAATAGAAGGAAGCGAAGCGGACACGGTCTATATGTATCTCCTTTCAATTATCAGAAAAGCGATTTATCAGAGCGAAGAAACTTACTTACTGGACCGGATCTCCCAAATCGAGAAGGACATGCACACACACATTGATCATCTGATTGATGCAACAAAACGGTTTGCCAAGGATCCAGATCTCGTCCGAAAAGCGTATAGCTTAAAGGAATACCATGCCCACTAATTGAGGGGAGCAGTAATTTCCGCTAAAGAGGTGGAGCCAGCCGCCTCTGAAGCAGGAAACAGCGAATTCACGGTAATTTAACCCATCATTTCACCCGATTTTTGAATCACAGATAGCTTGAGAGAAGGAAATAGAGATGGCATACTACGTTTATATCCCAATTGCAGGCGAGAACAAGATTTCGACCTTCACCCTGAATCCGGATACCGGGCAGCTCACGTTTCAGCGTGATGTAGCGGTTGGCGGTACCCCCGGCCCACTGGCGGTAGATCCTGAGAGTAAATTTCTTTACGCGGGACTCCGCTCCACGCGGGAAATCGCCAGTTTTAGCATCGATCCAAGCACAGGCGACCTATCGTCAATAGGGGCGGTATCGCTTGAAGCGGACCCCTGCTATATCTCCACGGATGGAAACGGCAACTTTTTACTCTCCGCCTGCTACGGTGCCGGGGTGGCAGCGGTTCATCCCATCGGCGAGGATGGGGCTGTGGGTGGGCCCGCCATCGAATGGCGCACTACGGCGAATAAAGCACATTGTATTATGACCGATGCCTCCAATCAGTTCGCCTTTCTCCCTCATGTCGGTGAGTCCAACGTTATTTTTCAATTCCAATTTGATGAAAACACTGGCGCGCTGACCCCCAATGCCTCCGTTCCCATGCTTGCTGCTGGGGAAGGGGAGGGACCCCGCCACTATGTTTTTCATCCGAGCAAAGATATTCTCTATTTCTCAAACGAGCAGGGGAGCAGTGTAACCGCCTACAATTTTGACTCATCGGCGGGCACCTTGTCGGCTTTTCACACGGTCTCGACGTTACCGGATGATTTTGATGAGGAAAATTCCTGTGCACAGATCCACACTACGCCCAACGGGAAGTTTGTGTACGTTTCAAACCGGGGGCATGATAGCATTGCCGGGTTCGTAACCGATGATGTGACAGGAGCACTCACTGCGATTGGGCAACAGCCAACGGAACCAACGCCGAGAGCATTCAACGTTGATTTGACAGGGAACTTTCTATTTGCCGGCGGTCAGGGGTCGGGGAGACTCGCTACCTACCGGATTAATGCACAGAGCGGCCAACTTCAACCTTTGGAAACATACACGGTTGGGGACAACCCGATGTGGGTGCTTTTTGTGCAGCTATAGGGTTCAAAATTTTCACTCGGTCACACAGTCTCTGGATGTTGGGTATTTCTCCTGTTCAGATTGCAGCAATGTATCGTGGAATGAGCGGGCCCCACCGCGTAACTCCCAACCAATTTAGGCAGCGGTCAACTCATCAGCGATGTCCTCCGCAGGATAACTGAGTGCTTCCCCAAGAGTTGGATGCGGATACGGGATATTCAGCACATCAAATACAGTGTCATTATGATAGAGATGTGGCAGCGCAATCTGCATAATATCGGTCGCGTGGGGTCCAAGAATATGTAGACCGACGATGCGTCCTGAAGGTCGCTCGGCAATCATCTTTACGAAGCCATCTATTTCGCCGATTGCCACAGCTTTGCCAATATCCTCCATCGGCGTTTTCACGGTGATGATGTCCAAACCCTGTGCCCTTGCCTCTGCTTCGGTAAGGCCCACCGTGCCAATCTCCGGGTGAGAGAAAATGATGTTGGAGACCAAGTCGTAGTTCATTTTGATGCCGCGTTTTCCCGCTGCGTGTAATCCAGCAACTTTTCCTTCCATCGTAGCGGCATAAACCAACCCTGTTTTGCCGGTGACATCCCCGACCGCATAGATGTGTGGAACACTGGTTTGCATGTAGTTATCGACCTCAATCCCACCTTTTTCATCGAGAAGCAAACCCGTTTTTTCTAAGCCTAACCCATCTATCGCGGGGCGGCGGCCCGTATTTACCATAATCTCCTCTGCACTGACCCCCTTCTCCTCGTCCTCATGGACGAAGTGTACCTCCTTACCCTTCTCCGTGCGTGCGAACGATTTCAAACGAGTCTCGGTCAGGATATTCATCCCTTCCCGCCGAAGCAACTCCTGTAACTCAAAGCCGATATCCGGGTCAAGGCGTCTTAAAACCCGCGGACTGCGGACCAACATCGTCACTTCGACCCCCATCGTATGGAAAAGATATCCCAGCTCCAGAGCGATATACCCGCTTCCGATAACAATCAAAGAGCTGGGGAGATGCTCCAAATAGAGTGCCTCATCGCTGGTGATGTATCCTGTCTCTTCTAACCCATGCAAGGGGGGTACGTCAACCATAGATCCGGTGGCGATAACGATTTTCTCACCTGCGTAACGGTTATCTCCAACCTGAATGGTATGCGGATCAGTGAAACTCGCGCTACCCTCTACGATATCGACCGACGCGTTGAGGATTGCCTCCCTGCGTGCAGCAAAAAAATCATCTTCCACCAAAGTTCGGACGCGTTTCTGCACGGTTGACCAATTGACCTGTAAGTCGCTGGCTGTGATACCGAAATTGGGGCTCTCTTCAAAGGTGCGCTTCACGCTTGCGGAGGCGAGCAAGGTTTTGGAGGGCATGCAGCCCTCGTTTGTGCATAAGCTGTATCCGATGCGACGTTTCTCTATCAAAAGAATGTTCTTCAATCCTTCGGCTTTGGCGGTCATCGCTGCTGAAAACCCGCCGCTGCCGCTGCCAATACAAATAAGGTCGTAATGATGTATATCGGTATCGCCCATATCAACATCCTCTCCTAGGGTTCTGGTCTATTCCTATGTACGCAAAAAAATAGACCCCGATCTTCGATCGAGGTCTGAGATTTTACTCACTATCTTCCGATTCGTTGATTCGTCGGTAGAGGGTTGAGGCGTTCCCTCTCCGGACATTGCCGGCAGGGACTTCCAGCACCTCATATACAGTGGGCCTTCCCTCCCCAAAGTCAATTGACAATATATCACCAACAGACAGTTCTTTGCCTGCCTTGGCTGGGTGTCCGTTGACCAGCACCCGTCCACGGCTACAAATCGAGTTCGCAACGGTCCGGCGTTTAATGAGGCGGCTCACCTGTAGGAATTTGTCGAGGCGCATCGGGTGTCCCCAAGGGTAAATCCAAGACTTCAGTTATATCATCACCCTCTTGGGTGACATCATTAGACGAATCAGATTTTTTCAGAGCGAGAGCTAACACTTCACTCATATCAGTGACCTTGTGAAAATGCAAGGCATTCCGAACTTCTTGAGGAATGTCAGGAAGATCTTTATCGTTATCTTCCGGGATAATAACGTTCTTGATTCTATTGCGGTGTGCTGCGAGGACCTTCTCTTTCAACCCCCCGATCGGAAGGACATGCCCACGCAAGGTGATTTCGCCGGTCATCGCGATATCCTTACGGACCTGATGCCCCGTCATCGCAGAAATCATCGCCGTAGCGAGCGTAATGCCCGCCGATGGACCCTCTACGGGAATGGCACCTTCAGGGACATGGATGTGGATATCGTACTTATTGAAATCAAAATTAGGCGGCACCTTGAGAGATTCGGCTTGAGAACGGATGTAACCGAGTGCTGTCTGAACGGATTCACGCATAATTTCCTGAAGTCTGCCTGTCATGTTTAGCTTGCCATCCCCAACCATTGTCGCAACTTCAATTGGAACAACATCTCCACCAGCCTGTGAAACAACCAAGCCCGTTGCAACGCCGACCTCATCCTGTTTTTCCGCTTTTCCCTGTGCAAATTTCGGGGGGCCAAGATATTCTGCCAAATCCTCAACACCGACATCAATTTTAACCTCCGTGTTGCCGCTTTTCACAACCTCCTTTGCGGCTTTGCGACAGATACTCGTAATTTCGCGTTCTAGGTTTCGGACACCCGCTTCACGGGTATATTTTTGAATGATGTGAAAAATTGCATCGTCCGAGAATTGGAGGTACTCCTCCTTGAGGCCGTGGGCTCCGATTTGCTTGGGAATCAGGAATAGGTTGGCGATTTTGTGCTTTTCATATTCCGTGTAGCCGGGGAGTTCGATAATCTCCATCCGATCTTCCAGAGCAGGCGGAATTGGTTCCCGTGTATTTGCAGTGGTTATAAACATAATTTCTGAGAGATCGAAAGCTACATCCAAGTAATGGTCACGAAAGGTCCCGTTTTGCTCTGGGTCAAGGACTTCAAGCAGCGCTGACGCCGGATCTCCTCGAAAATCCATGCTCATCTTGTCGATTTCATCCAAGAGGAAAAGCGGGTTCCTCGATTTTGCATCCCGAAGTCCTTGAAGAATCCGGCCGGGCAAAGATCCGATATAAGTCCGGCGATGCCCACGGATTTCGGCTTCGTCCCGAACGCCTCCCAAGGACATGCGGACGAAGTTTCGCCCGGTTGCTCTAGCTATTGATTGACCCAATGAGGTTTTTCCGACCCCGGGCGGGCCGACGAAACAGAGAATGGGCCCCTTGAGCTTCTTGACCAACTGCAGCACGGCCAGATACTCAACAATTCGCTCTTTCGGTTTTTCGAGCCCATAGTGGTCATCGTCCAGTATTTTCTCTGCAGCCTCTAAGTCAATTTCGCTCTCCGTCTGTTGGTCCCAAGGTAAGGCAAGGAGCCAGTCAATATAGGTGCGGATGACACCGGATTCTGCAGACATCGGCGGCATCTGTTGCAATCGATCAAGCTCTTTCAAAGCTTTTTCTTGCGCTTCCTCGGTCATACCTGCTGCCTCAATCTGCTCCCGCAGCTCATCAGCGTCCCCCTGTTCATCTCCCCGCCCCAGCTCCTTCTGGATGGCTTTCATCTTTTCCTGAAGGTAAAATTCCTTTTGGGTTCGCTCAACAGACTTACGCACCTGCGTATTAATTTTATCGTCCAACTTAAAAAGCTCCAAGTCTTCCTGAAGCAGGTCGATAACAATCTGAAGCCGCTTAATCGGGTTAATCTCGTCTAATACGGCTTGCAACCTCTCCGCCCCCATACTGGTGAAACCGGCAATTGAGTCCGCAAGATGGCCCGGTTCAACCTCTTTTTGGACAACCATCAGCACCTCTTCAGGCGTTTGACGATTCCCTTTGATATACTCTTCAAAGGCTACCACTGCTGTTTTCATCAATGAGATTGCTTGCTTTGATTGATCCAATTCCTCGTGAACAATTTTAACCTCTGCTTTCAGAAAACCTTTCGTTTCAAAGCAGCGTAGCACGATGGCACGGCTATATCCTTCAATCGCAATCCGAATGCTTCCATCGCGTGGGTCATAAGAATCGGCAATGCCTGTGGCTGTGCCAACACGATAAAAGGCATCAGGCCCCGGGTTTTCCTCTTCTTTGTTTTTTTGGTTGAGCAATAGCACATCCTGATTTGAGTGCACGGCGTATTTTGTCGCCCGGACTCCCATCTTGCGAATGACATTTAAAGGGGTACTTATACGAGGAAAGAAAACCTTCCCGGGGGTAGGAATCACCGGAAGTATAACAACTTCATCAGCCTGACGGTCCTTGCTTGAATCTTGGTTCATAATGAACTCCTTGAACGTAAAACATAGTGCGTGATACGTAATTCGCCCATTCGTTAATTTGCTAGGCAGTTAAAGCCTCTTGTTCATCTCCATAAACCACTAAAGGCGTTTCATTTTTCAAAATAGCATCTGCAGTAATGATACATTCTTTGACCAGTTTGGGGGAGGATGGAATTTCGTACATGATATCTAACATCAGGTTTTCCAAGATTGCCCTTAACCCCCTTGCGCCCGTTTCACGCTTTATGGCTTCCTGAGCGATAGCTCTGATTGCGTCGTCTGGAACATGCAGCCTCACTTTATCGTAATGAAGCAGCTGGGTATACTGCTTTATCAGGGCATTTTGGGGTTCGGTTAAGATTTGGATCAAGGCAGATTCGTCAAGGTCATGCAGCACCGCGGTCATAGGCAGACGTCCGACGAACTCCGGGATGAAGCCGTATTGGATTAAATCTTTCGGAGCAGCCTGTGAGAGGGTTTCGTGAACCTTTCTTTCGCTCTTTGCTTGAACCGAGGATCCAAATCCCAACCCTTGGTGCCCAATACGTTGCTCGATAATCTTATCTAGGCCAACAAAGGTGCCCCCACATATAAACAATACCTTTGAAGTATCCACTTCAATTAATTCTTGATGCGGGTGTTTTCGGCCGCCTTGAGGAGGAACATTCGCTGTTTTTCCTTCCAAAATCTTCAATAGGGCTTGCTGAACCCCTTCCCCTGAAACATCTCTCGTAATCGAGGGATTTTCGGATTTGCGGCTAATCTTGTCGATTTCGTCAATATAGATAATGCCTTGCTCTGCGCGCGTGATATCGCCTTCTGCCGCTTGCACTAGCTTCAGGATGATATTTTCCACATCTTCTCCCACATACCCGGCTTCTGTCAGTGTGGTTGCATCCGTGATAGCGAAAGGTACATTTAAAATACGTGCTAAGGTTTGCGCCAGAAGGGTTTTACCCGTTCCTGTCGGACCAATCAACAGGATATTACTTTTTTCTAACTCAACATTCGAGTCTGTATGGAATTGTAGTTTTTTGTAGTGATTGTATACGGCAACGGAAAGAATTTTCTTTGCTTCATCCTGACCAATTACATACTTATCAAGCTGCGCCTTAATTTCAGCAGGCAACGGGGGGGCTAGGGAACCTGGCACTGCCGTAACTTCTTCCTCTTCTTCCACCTCATACAGATCCGTTAAAATGTCGTTGCATAATTGGACACACTCATTACAAACGTAAATACCAGTTTCGATAGGGCTTGCAATAAGCTTGCGTACCTCTTCCTGGCCCTTATCGCAAAAGGAACACCGCTGTTCATCAATAATATCCTGCATGGAAGTCTCCAAATTTGTTCAATGATAGCAACAATATCACACTAAGTTGGGAAGGCACCTGTCACCCAACTTGTTCAGTTTCTTGAAACGGAAGCTATTCAAAAAAACTAAGATAGCACCTTTGTATTTATGAAATATTTGACGGTATGCACATTAGGCATCACGTTCAACTGCTTCGGCAGACCGGCGGGAAGGGACTGAATCAATAATACCGTATTCGAGTGCCTCTTGGGCTGTCATGTAAAAATCGCGGTCTGCATCTGTCTCAATTTTATCCGGCGATTGCCCCGTGTGCTGGGCTAAGATGGTATATAGCTCTTCGCGGGTCCGAAGAATCTCTTTCGCATGGATATCAATATCAGATGCCTGACCGCTAATGCCCCTAGTTATGGGTTGATGAATCAGGGTGGTAGAGTGTGGTAAGGCATACCGTTTGCCACTTGTGCCACCAGCAAGCAAGACTGCCCCCATACTATAGGCTTGCCCGACACACCACGTTTGCACATCAGGTCTGATATACTGCATCGTGTCATAGATTGCTAACCCAGCCGGTACAGATCCACCTAGCGTGTTTAGGTAAAGCATGATATCAGCGTCGGGATTATCGCTTTCTAAAAAGAGCATCTGAGCCATAACACTGTTAGCGACACTATCATCAATCACCGAACCAACCATGATGATCCGATCCCTCAGCAGCCGCGAGTAAATGTCGTAAGAGCGCTCGCCGCGACTTGTTTGTTCCACAACAATCGGAACAAGATTCATGTTAAAAATTCTCCTCAAACCCTGACGCAATGCGTTTTTCGCTTGTCATACAATAATCACAGACTGCTTGGCAGAAGCGCGCTGAATGAGCAGACGGTAAACCTTATCATTCCGCAACGCGTCCCGAAACTCCTCTAAACGATTGCTCTCCTTCAGCAAACTCGCATATTTTTGAGGGTCCCGATTTTGCTGGTCGGCGATGCGTCGAATTTCTATATCCAACTCATCGTCCGTGACCCTAATATTTTCATGCTCGGCAATGATATCGAACATCCACGCCTGCTTCGTTTGCTTGATTGCATCTTCGCGCAATTCCGTCGGCAACTTTGCCATATCTATTCCGGCTTGCTCAGGAGTTTGTCCCTCTTGCCTCAATCGTTGGAGAACGTTTTGAACCGTTTGCTGCACGTGCTGACTAACAATAGATTCAGGAATTTCAATCGTCGTTTTTTCGATTAGCTGTTGAAGGATATCTTCTCGCTGACGCTGATTGTGGAGTGCCTTTTGCTCCTCGACAAGATTATTCCAAATTGCCCCCCTCAATTGATCGTAATTTTCGTATTCTAAATCTTTTGCGAATTCGTCATCAAGGGGTGGGAGCTGCTTCTCGGTGATTGCTCGGAGCATTACGTTAAATACGGCATGTTTGCCGGCAAGCTCACGGTTTTCGTGATTATCATCAAAGTCCATTTCAATCTGCCGGGTCTCATCGGCACGCATACCAATGATCTCGGCCTCAACCGCTGGTAGGAGCTGCCCCTTGCCAATGTCGATATCCGCATCCTGCTTGCTCCCATCAGTGATTGGCGTTCCGTCGACAAGGCATTCCCAGTCAATCCGCACGGAGTCGCTTGCCTGGACCGGTCGGTCCACTTCAAGCGGAATGTAGGTCGCATACTGTTCTTGCAACCGCTGAATATACTCCTCTACTTCCTCACGAGGGACATTGGGGGGTGATTTATCAATGACTAAATCTTCGTATGTTGGGAGGACAAAATCAGGCTTGACATCAAGCGTTGCTTCAAAAACAAGTGGCTGCCCTTCTTTAAGTTCCATCCGATTCATCGGCGGCGAAAGCTCAAGGTTGCCAAGGGGAATCAGTCGCTCAGACATCAAAGCCTGTTCATAGGCAGGTGGGACGAGATTTTGGATGGCTTCAGCTTTAAGGTGCTCTGCAAATCGTGATTTAAGGATGCTAAGGGGAACTCTTCCTTTGCGAAAGCCAGGAACTGACACCTTGGTTCGCAAATCTTGGCAGTTACGCTCAAGCTCTTGGTTGACTTCTTCAGCAGAGATTTCAACCCGTAAACATACCTGACTGTTCCCTAACCTTTCAACTTCAACGTTCAAGTAGACCTCCAGATTATATCAACGTTTGGTGGGCGAGGAGGGATTTGAACCCTCACGGGGAAAACCCCAATAGATCCTAAATCTATCTTGTCTACCGATTCCAACACCCGCCCAGGTCAAAATGGTGCGCCGTGAAGGAATTGAACCTTCAACCACCTGATTAAGAGTCAGATGCTCTGCCTGGTTGAGCTAACGGCGCAGAAGAAAAGCGCGCCCGGAGGGACTCGAACCCCCAACTTATAGATCCGAAGTCTATTGCTCTATCCAATTGAACTACGGACGCATATTGCTAACATTATTACGGAAAGATTAAAAGATGCTCCGTTTTTGCGATAAATCGGGGCGAGAGGATTTGAACCTCCGACCTTCTGCTCCCAAAGCAGACGCGCTAACCGGGCTGCGCTACGCCCCGAAAAAAGGGGTGGATGATGGGATTTGAACCCACGACCACTTGATCCACAGTCAAGCGCTCTACCGACTGAGCTACATCCACCATAAAAGGGTTGGCACGCCCGGCAGGATTTGAACCTGCGACCACCTGATTAGAAGTCAGGTGCTCTATCCAAGCTGAGCTACGGGCGCATACAAAAGGCGAAAAAACAGAGCGGAAAGGGTTTAACCCCCCACCTTCCCGGATTTCTTCGACCGGAATACATTAACCGGGCCATGCTACACCCGTCTTTTTTCGGACTTGCTGCAAAAAGGTTCGGAAAATATACCACATTTTATAGGTAGTTGCAAGTCAAAATTCGGATTGATAGAGAGGGAAGGTTATTAACAGTCTATTATTGCAGCAACTCTCAAACGATGACTGCGGTATGAGTGTGCCATAACTAAACCACAGAAAATTTTTCCGCTTGGAAACTGAACGTCACGGTGTCACGTATGAAGTGTGAAACGTGAGGAGCGGGCTGCTTCATATTTCAGTTTTGTTAGTCGCTATAGATCGACTTCTCACAGACAGCATGATAGAACAAGAGAAATCGCTTATGTCTAAGACATTTGTCTGGCAGTTTTAGCAAGGGTCTGGTAAAATAACGCAAGTTGCTAGATAGCCCGTAGGTCAAGTTTCCATACTCGACTGCGACACATGTCACCCCGCCCCGAAGCCGAGCCGCGAGTGATTTATGACGATTTATTTGACAGAGCACTAGCAACTTGAGTTAAAATAGGACGCTGTCGCACCAACTAATGACAACCTCAGCTGTTCTTAATCCGTTTATAGGTGGAAAACCAATGCCCCTTTTAGATGTCAAATTTCTCAAACAGATTGCGCGCCTCCAAATCCGATCCGAGGATGTATTTCGGGGGCAGTTTAAAGGGGAACGACGCAGCCCCAACCGGGGCGCGAGCGTTGAATTTGCGGATTACCGGATCTACGAACTCGGTGATGATCTGCGTCATATCGATTGGAATGCCTACGCCCGATTGGATCGGCTCTTTCTTAAGTTGTTCAACGCAGAGGAAGACCTCCCAATCTTTATCCTAATTGATAACAGCACCTCAATGGATTTCGACTGTCCCACCAAACTGGAGTGTGCCAAACGGATTGCTGCGGCACTGAGTTATATCGGTTTAATCAGTTTTGATCGGGTATCAGTCTATACGTTCTCAGATCAACTGACCCCTATCGCACCCTTCATGTATGGTAAAGCGCAGTTTCCAAAGCTGTCTCAAGCCATTGAGGGGATTGTCGGGGGTGGAGAAACACATCTGACAGCGTGCTTGCAACGCTTCCTCACTGAAACAAAGGAGCCCGGTGTTGGAATCATCATCTCGGATTTTTGGGATATGAACGGTTACGAGACAGGCATTAAGCAGCTCTTATCCCGACATTTCGATCTGATGCTCATTCATCTCCTCAGTGATGAAGAGATGCACCCACGACTTTCAGGCGAGTTGCAGTTAGTGGATGCAGAGACGGGACAGTCTAAAGAAATTACCGTCAATGAGCAAGCGCTTGTGAGTTACACCGAGCGATTGAACGTTTTTTTTGAAAATTTGAAACGCTTTTGCCTGAATCGTGGCGTGACTTATATTCGCATGAATCATCAAACACCCATTGAACAGTTTATTTTGCGAGACCTACGACGGAGCGGTTTCATTCATTAAGGAAAGGGGGGTAACTCATGACACAACCAATTGTCGCAATCGTCGGAAGACCCAATGTAGGGAAATCTTCGCTCTTCAACCTGATTGCGAAAGAGCGGATCGCTGTTGTCCACGATCAGCCGGGTGTGACGCGAGACCGCATTTATGCCGATGTCGAGTGGGGTGATGGTCACTTTACCATCGTGGATACCGGTGGGTTAGATCTCGACCCGGAGGATGAGCTTATCAACAGCGTGCAGTGGCAGGTCGAAGTGGCTTTGAACGAGGCGACGGTTATCCTATGTGTCGTTGATGCACAGACAGGAATTATGCCGCAAGACCTGCTGATCGCAGACCTGCTGAGAAAAACAGACAAACAGATTTTTGTGGTCGTCAATAAAGCGGATAACGCTCGGTTGGAAACTGAAGGAACGGAGTTTTACCAACTTGCACTCGGTGAACCTTTTTTTATCTCGTGTGCACAAAACATGGGGATTAATATTCTTCTTGATGAAGTTGTGTTCGCCATGCCGGAAGCAGAGACCGAAAGTCCTGATACCGTGACCGAACCGATTAAAATCGCTATTGTTGGTCGCCCGAATGCAGGCAAATCGTCCCTCATCAACGCAATTCTCGGCGAGGATCGGATGATTGTCGATGATCGCCCCGGCACAACGCGCGATGCGGTAAACATCAGTTTTACCCACGATGCGGTGCCGTTTGAATTAATCGACACCGCAGGGATGCGTAGGAAAGCTGCCATCAATAGCCAACTTGAACAATCGACCGTCCAACGTGCCATCCGTAGCATTCGCAAAAGCGATATTTCATGGCTCGTTGTCGATGCCACCCGTGAAATCGCGCATCAAGACAAAACAATCGCCAGCTACGTCGTAAGGCAGGGTAAACCGTGCATCTTAGCAGTCAATAAATGGGATTTAATTGCGAAAGATAACTCCACCTTTAATCAGTTTGTGGAGTCGATCCGTCGACAGATGCCACAGCTATTCTATGTCCCGTTGCTCTTTGTTTCAGCAGTTACGGATCTGCGAGTGATGAAGCTGCTTGACCTCACACTTACCATCCATCGTGAGTATTCAACAAGTGTCCCCACGCACGAGTTAAACAACCTGCTTGCACGCCTCAAAAACGCCCACCAACCGCCCCGTTCTGGTGGTGTACGTCCGTCTCTGAAATATATGACACAGATCAAGATCCGGCCGCCAACCTTTTTGCTTTTTGCTCGCCATGCAGCTAAAATTCAGCCCCATTATGAAGCCTATCTGATGAACGGCATCCGTGAGGCATTCGGATTCAGCGGGACACCGCTACGAATTTACTATCGGTCTGCAGATGCGAAATTAGATCCAAAGTCCCGTGACAAACGGAAAGCGCGAGACGGAAGATTTGCCTCTGCGAGAAAACGTAGGGCGTAAAACAGGAGGCCAGCATGCCATTAGAGCAAGATCTTGGATTTTTCGCAACAGACATTTCACTGGAGGGCAAAAGTGCTATTGTCACCGGTTCAAGTCGAGGGATCGGGAGGGCAATTGCGATTGAGCTCGCCCGTCAGGGGACGGATGTCCTTATTAATTATAACCGCAATCGTCAAGCAGCGGAGACAGTCAAGGGCAAAATCGAAAAGCTCGATCGAAAAGCGGTTATCTTGCAAGCGGATGTCAGCGACCTTGCTCAGCATCAGAAATTGCTTGATACAGCGGTTGACGCTTTTGGCAAAGTCGATATTCTGGTCAATAATGCGGGCATTACGCGCATCGCCGACCTCCTCGAAGAATCTGAAGAAGATTTCGATACCCTCATTCAGACCAATCTCAAAGCACCGCACTTTTTGACGCAACGGGTTGCGAATTATATGATCGCCGAGGGAATTCGTGGATGCATTGTTTATACCCTATCTATTTCAGATTCGCTCGCGTCTGACAACCGCGCTGCCTACTGCATCTCTAAAGCGGGCTTGGAGATGGATATGAAGGTCTACGCGGGACGATTGGCAGAAGAGGGGATCAAGGTCAATGGCATCGAGGCGGGTGTGATCGACACAGATCTGTCGCGGATTCGTATCCCAGACTATGAGGAGGCATCAAAAAAAGGGTATGTCTTTATGTTTCGACCGGGCAAACCAGAAGATATCGCCTATGCCGCCATCGCAGCGATGAAAATATATGACACAGGAAGATTGATTCCAGCGGCAGGAGGGACCATGACCCATCTGCTGAATCTGCGGATGATGACCGAGTTGGAAAGCAACCGATCACAAGGATAACGCAAGCCTAGTTATCTCACGGATTCACATAGGTTTCATTCAGATACCGCGCGATGGTCTTGATATCCTCCTCTTCAAGGAAAAGCCCGTTATCGATCATGCGGGCGATAAGTTCCGTGGTCTCCTCCTCCGAGGTCGGTGGAACATTATCAACGTCTGAAAGGTCGTGGCAGAGGGAGCAGGTAATTTCAAACAACTCCTTCGCAGCCTCCGGATTATAGACATCTTCAGCCGACATTTCATCTGTCTCCTCAACCTCATCAGGATTCACAATCACATCATCTGGGTTTGTCAAAGCAGCCAAAGCGTTCTGCGCTTGGCTGACCTGTATTTGCTGCTTCCGCTGCTCTTTCGCTGAATTTTGTAATTCAGGCGTGATGGCGATGAGATATGCGGACACCGTCCACTGATCTTCTTGGACAATCGGTTCCCCTATCATCGGCTTGATTGCCATCCGATCCACCGTCCGCACCCAATCCGGCGGGGTACGTGGGCGCGCTAGGATGGTTCGCAAATCGTGGCACTGAACGCATTTCTTCAACAGAACGTCCTGGCCTTCACGCAGTTTCCGCCTCGAAGCCAGCTTATCCAGTGGTGCATCGGGCGGCAATCCCGCCATTTGCAGTCGCGTATACGTCCGTTGGAGGCTGGCATCGCTGAAGACATTGCCCTTGACGCGCAGAGCACTTTCCCGCAATGTGAAGGGTATGGAGAGACCAATCAGGAGATAGGTACATATCAAGAGCACCGTCCCGATATAAGGCATCGCTTCCTCAAAGTGTCGGAAGAAGCGGAGAATCGAAATTTTGACTAGAAGTAAAACGCCGATTGTGATACCGAGCATCAGGTGAGCGACGGTCCGCGGTGGAAGTTCAACCTGATAATTCCACAGGCGGGGGACCATGTGCCACATCATGAAGATGTACAGGATCAGATACGCATAGCCGATAGCGCGGTGGATAAGCATCAGCGATTTCGGTGCCGAACTGGTACGGGTTTCATGGTCGAAAGGATAGCCCCACAGTTTATACATCAAAAACACGGAGGCATTGCCCAGACCGAGAAAAACAAGGCCAAGTATTGTGCTAGTTGCAATAGACATCCTATCCCCCTATAGACTAAACTTCTCGAAGTTTGCCCCAAAAACTGCGTCAGAACCAAAAATGCGACATCAGGATGAGCTGATCTATCCCCTCAAGCTGCCGGTCCGCTATCGCTTCATCCCGGTCATCGTTTGCGATATTGAGCCAATAGAATAGCTCAAGGGAACCGTTGTCCATAAAGATATATTGTGCAGCTAGCGTTACACGCTGGCGTCCATCCCCTTTGAGCGTGCGATCCGAATCGAACAACCCATAACGGCCGGAGAGCATCAGTTCCGGTATCACGCGATATTTCGCGCCAAAATAGTAACCCTTGGATGTGATGTCATCATCGCTGAAGCCGATGCTCTCATCGTCGCCGAAACTCCCTCTGAAATTGAACTCGCCTTCAAGGGTGAGATTTTTGTGAACGGCAGTCAAAAACGCGCCTGCGGTCATTTCACGGTCTAACGGTCTATCAAGGAGAAAGGAGACACCGCCCCGCAGGGGACCGAGCGTGCCGCCAGCGGTTGCAGTCCACCCTTTATCCTGATTCGTATCTACGGCCTGTCCGGCACTCCGATTTCCGTTGAACACGGCGGCATTATAGAACAACTTGCCGTAAGTTCCCCCAACTTCGACCCCGACATCCCGCTTATGCGATCCGAGGTTATACCCTTGACGGACCAGGATATTGTGATCTCTCTGTTTAAGACCAAAGGGAATGCGGAATTGCCCCACCTTGACGTAGAGGTGTTTGGGGATAGCATCAACCGTCGCAAACATGTTGAGGGTAGCCCCCATATTGTTGGATAGAGTCAACCTGAGTTTGTCCGAGGCTTGGGCATTGACGGTCAACTCGCCTTGCATCAGCAGAAAGCTATCAACGGCTGAATGGCAGGAGGTACAATTGGCTCTTGCACGTCCTTCAAGATCGACATGGACTGTTTTGATATAAGCGGTACGAATGTTGACCGCTGTTGTGAGTCTCTGACGAACCTCTTCTGCCTCCTCCATAATTGCTTCCGGATCGAAATCCTCGGGAAATTCAAAGTAGTTATCTTCATAAACCTGCCCAACTGCGTTGCGCGGCCCTCCGCCCGCCGGATCGAGGTGACAGAAGCTACACTCTTTTTCTTCCATCGCGGCAAATTCTGGGCGCGCCCTGCTATCAGAGCCGAACGAAAGAACCAACAATCCACTGAGTAAAAAGACCAAAAATCCGAACTGAAACCTGTATATCAATTGCTAATCTCCTTATGTATAACTAAAGCATGAAAAGCAGAGATACTGATCTGCTCATCGCCTACTATTCGAGTACTACGAACACAAAGTCTGTGGCGGCAGCTCCTGCGTGGCAGCCGCTACAGGCTGCTCCCGAAGCAATCAATCGGAACTCTGCGTCCGGTGCATTTCGCGTATACTCCTCAAATTTCCAGTCGCCAGCGGCAGGGTTGCTCCCCGCTATCTTCCACATAACCGCGACCAACCCAATAAAATCTTTATCTGGGCGAACCGCATCCTTCACGACAATTGCGCCATCCGGATAAGGGAACTGCTGCTGACCGTTGGGAGCAATGACCTCACGCGTTTGGTTGACATAGACATTTTTCGTTCCGCGATGCGGGTCGAAACCCGGTACGGGAGGGATCGGTTGAGCGTTCAGTTTCAGCCAGCCCTCATATCCTGCTGTGTCCTCAGGGAGCCCCGGAAGGGCAACTGGTGGCTCTGGCTCCGGTTGCGGTTGGGGTTCGGGTTGTGGCATCTGTTCAACTCGCGGTGGTTCGGGTTGTGGTTGCTGCTCTACTGGCTGCGGCTGCTGCCGGGGAGGGGGCTCAGGCATCTGCCCGCCCGGTTGCGGTTGGGCAGGGGGTTGGGGTGTCTGCTCACCCGGTTGAGGCGTTTGTTCAGCAGGCTGCGGGGTGGAAGGTTCAAGGGTTAGCTCACCCGGCGATGGTTGCTGTGGAGTAGGGGGGTCAGGTTTCACCACTTCGCCCTCATCACCACAAGAAACGAAAATTACACACGCAATAATAACAACGTTCAAAATCAAGGCACCTAGATATTTTTGGACCATCTTTTTCTCCATTGTTAGTATACACTTTCTTTTTATATGAACAGCAACATTATCAAAAGGGGCTTTAGCCCGTAAAACCCAAGCCTTGTCCGTTCGCGGGGCTCGTCGGGACGGAGAGACCAGGCATGCTAAGGTCTTAAGTTTCACTTTAGCATGTTTTTGTTGGCTTTGTCGGTGAAATATGTTAAAATTGTAATAGCCTCCGCGAGGGGAGTCTGTTCCGCCTGGTCTGTCCGTGCCGAGCCCCCGTGCCGACCTGTCCCGTTCGCGGGAGGGCAGGCCAGGGGTGAGAATCCCAATCCTTTAGGTTTGGAAGTATGTCAATAACAAAGGCAGCATCAGAGTTCAACCGGCTCAAAAATAACCTCGTTACCGCCCTTAATCCGCACAGGGGCTAAATATGCACCCATCGCCGCTGTATCAACGCGCACGCCTAGCCCGGGCATATCCGTCAACGCCACCCGTCCATCAGATCCAACTTTTAGTCGCTCAATCGTCAGGCGTTGAGAGAGTAAGGGATCAACAGCGATAAGTTTCATAGCTTATATCTTTTGCCTGAGATTGGGATATAATACATAGGTAGTGGGTTAAAGTCAAGGGATTTTGTGGCTGCTAGCAACAACAATAATGCGTAGGATTCCGCCATTTATAGCTGCTATCTGCGTCAACGGGCATTTATCCAGATAATATTCTCGCGATCTCCCATAATTTTATCCATGCCACCTATTAGATCGGACTCCTTCAGCACTTCGCCAAACCGTTTTGCCATCGCCTCGGCTTCCGCCTCGGGGGCTTACCGGGGTTTTCGGCTTGGTATTGCTGTGCTATGAAGTCGTAAGAATCAGCAAAAATTTTTTCAATATCTATTCTCTGACAACTCTGGAACCCTGTGTGCCACGAGGAGAGTGACATATTCTTGTAGTGTCTGTGGATTTCGTGCCTTCACCTTTTGACTAACCAGCGTATCCCAAAAACAAGGATCGGCTCTATGTTTGGACTCCAATTCCTAACCCCTCTATTCCTCGCCGCGGGTGCGGCGGCAGCATCACTGCCTTTGATTATCCATCTCCTCAACCGGGAGCGGGCGAGACGGCTTGTGTTCAGCACGATTCGGTTCATCAAGATATCCCATCAAGCGAATGTGCAGCGGCACCGACTGAAACAGCTGCTCCTGTTGTTGATGCGAATCCTGATCTTGGCGTTGCTTGGACTAGCATTTGCACGCCCATTTTTCGCAAATACCCCCGTCACTACTGGAGGGACAGGTGGGGTGCGAAATATTATCATCGTTCTCGATACCTCCTACAGCATGGGCTATCTCGATACCTTCGATCGGGCGAAAAAGGCGGTGACAGAACTCGCTGACACCCTCCAACCCAATGACACCTCCGCCCTCATCTTGACCAGCAACAGAGCAAAGGTGGTTAAACCGCTTGATGCAGAACACCGGCGGATCCAATCGGCGGTGATGGGCGCGCGGTTGACCAATCACACCACCGATTACCTCGACGCAATTCAATCGGCAGATGAGATGCTTCAGGAAGTGAAGATTGGGGGGAAGCAGATCTACTTCGTCAGCGATTTGCAACGAATCGGGTGGGAGAGTTTCGTTGATACGGATAAACTCAGTCCCGATATCGAGATTGTTTTTGTCAATGTGAGCGCGAAAGAACCGATTAATCTGGCACTCACTGGCGTGAGTGTGCCGCAGGTGGTGCTGAATGAGCAGACACCGGCCCAGGTGGTTGTCCGCGTTCAAAACTTCGGGGCACAAGCGGTCGAAGGACTACCTGTAAAACTGTTTATCGATGATAACAACGTCGGCACGACTGAGCTCGACATCGAACCGAATGACGTGATGGATGCCCTGTTCCCAATCCGTTTCAGAACAGAAAAGATTCATACCGGCTACGCTGCCTTACCGGGCGACCATCTAGAGATTGACAATAGGCGGTATTTCCGTCTGCAAAGCCTGGAGTCAATCAAGGTGCACTGCGTCAACGGCGAACCGGGGCGGCACCCTTATGAGAATGAGACGTTCTTCTTGGAGGCGGCACTTCAGCCGGGGGTCCAGATTGTAGCAATTGACTTGACGCAATCCCGTCAACTGCCAAATGCTTTAGAGATTTCAAAATATGACGTGATTATCTTGGCAAATGTGGAGAAATTGACCGGCGCGGAGGCACAGTCCTTGAGGACATTTGTCGGAGGCGGCGGTGGTTTGATTATCACCGCGGGAGATCGGATGGATTTGGAGGCATATCGGAGCAGACTCGGTGCAGGCGAAGAACCGTTGATGCCGTGCAACTTCGTGCAACCAGTTGGGAACGCACTCAATCATGATCGGTTCAGTATCCTCGCAACGCTCGACTACGATCATCCTATCTTCCATCCGTTCAAAGACGCGAATCACGGTGATTTTGGGAAAGGGCGATTCTACCGGTACATCCAAGCCGTGCCGCTAAAGGGTTCAACGGTCTTGGCAAGTTTTGACGATGGAAGTCCGGCACTTTTCGAGAAAGTTTATGGGACCGGGCGCGTCCTCTGCTTCACCTCGACGATCGATCGGGAGTGGACAGACCTTCCAATTCACGGTGTTTATCTCCCGTTTCTGTATGAAATGGTCAAATACCTCGCCCTCAAACGGACGGATGAGAGGCCCGATTATCGCATCGGCGATCCGGTGGAGTTGGGCGGCTATCAACTGCCATCAGGAACAGAAGTCGCCATTTTTAACCCAGTGGGTGAGGAGGCCCGGACAGAAATCAACGAAAGCGGCGGCGTTATCTACGACGCTACAGAGCATCCGGGAATCTATTCCGTGCATATCTCCGGTAAACAACCGCGTTATTTCGTTGTCAATCCGGACACGATTGAATCCCACCTCGCCGCCCGCGATCCGGAGGAATTGACCAGCATGTTGGTTGGCGGTGAAGAAACGATCCCCACGCAGGTTGTTACGACGGAGATGGTCACGCAGTATCACAGCGAGGTTGAAAAAAATCAGGGGATGTGGTGGTATTTGATGCTTGGGGTGTTCCTGTTGGCGGTCGGGGAAATGTTCATCGCAAATCGGATATGAAGCCCATCCCACGCAGGCTGCGCCGTAAGGCAATCTGTCAGATTGCGAACAGGACACCCTACCCGCTCCAACAGCGCAGGAGCTCTACCCATAGGGCACAATAATCTTTTTTTCCTTACAACTAATTCTCCCTTATTATTGTCTGAATCACGGATAAACACGGATTGACGGCTGACACGGATAAAAGACAACCTCGACCACTAGCACAAGAAGGCGCGATAAACGCGCACTTACAAACAAGGGGTATGAGCCAAAACTGAAAACTAAATAACCCTACATCTCCCTCTCTTGTCAGGGGGAGACGTAAACGGGGAACGGGAAAATGGGACAATCGTTTCTTTACGTTGGAAGTTGCGTCCAAGCCGTGACATGCGGCGGCAAGATGAGCGGGCGTTTCGATGCAACGACTTCCGTCCGAAGCCGCTGGGCAAGCGTTTCCAAATCAACCTCTTCAGCAGTCGCGATCCCGTATGCTTCCAAGAGCGGGAGCATACTGCGAAAAGCGTCCGCTATGAATTGGTAACCTATCCACGTTTCTGGCCCGCCCACCGGGGCGGCATACTGTAGACTCGGTTCAGGCAAGCCTGCATCGACAAAAGTGCCGTATAGGTCAAGTCCCATTCCAACATTCGCCCCTGAACGCCGAAATACCTCTACACCCCACTCAGCTAACTGGTTCATCATCGGGGTCTCCGGGCGAGCAATTGACGAGTAGGTCGAGAAATCAACATCCTGAAAAGCAATAATCCCCCCCGGGCGCAGGTGTGTTGCGAGCTGTTTTAAGGTATCCGCAGGATTAGGTAGATAGACCAAGACCAAGCGTCCGATAAGGGCATCAAAGTCGTTTGGTAGGTTGAGGGTTTGGGCATCCCCCACTACGAATTGGACGTTTGCCAAACCTGCTGCCTGCGCTCGTGTTCGGGCAGTTTCGAGGATCTCCGGGTTCATATCGACACCGAGGACCTCCCCCTCACCCCCAACCAATTCTGCGGCAGCGAACGTCACATCCCCGGCACCACTGCCAATGTCAAGCACCTTCATTCCAGTAAAAAGGCCTGCATCCCTGAGAAGCCGTCCTGTTATATCTTCATACAGCCCTGACTGCTGAATCAACCGTTCTGTCTCTTCCTTGCTGCGTCCCATCGTATATGCCCTATCACTATTTGAGCTGGTCATACCGATTTGTCCTCCTACTGATAATAAAAAAATGAACAAAATAGTTTACCCAAAGACTCCCTCAGGTCTTTGTCCCAAGTCCGTAGACATAGGATAAAAACTTGCTTTAGTCTTGAACATCAAAACATCAAAATTGGTTGAGGAATAGCGGTTTAATCTTGTTAATTACGGTTCAATCAATTTGTGGAACTGCACTTCGCCATTGACAACGTGTTTGATGACCACGCTCTTAGATGTATGTCGGTTTTCATCGTAGCCAGAGATAAAGGTTGCTCCGCTATAGTTCATGGTCGCCGCGAGTTGCTCGCGAATCGCCGTTGGTGTCAAGTCGTCCGCACGACGCATCGCCTGAACCACCAGCCGGAGCGCATCATATCCTAATGCAGCACCGCCGTCGGGAACGGTGCCAAACATTGCGGTGTAGGCGGTCACAAATTGATAGGCATCTTCGCCCAAATCACTCGGTTCCGCCTCCGCCGAAAAGCTGCTACTGAAGAAACTCCCGTCAATAGCCGCCCCTGCTGCAGGAATTAACGCCACGTTATCCCAACTATCGCTGCCGATAAAGGTCGCTGTTATTCCAATCTCCTCCCTCGCCTGCTGAACCCCTAAAGGGACTTCGGGGATGAAACCGGTGCTAAAGATGATGTCCGGTGCAGCTTCAGCGATTGCGGTCAGTTGTGTGGTAAAATCAGTATCCCCCGCCGTATAAAATTCATCAGCTACCACCTCACCCCCATGAGCGGCGAAGTTGTCAATAAAGGTTTGCGATAAACCTTCCGAATAGACATCTCCCTTGTGTGTGAGGACCGCAGCGGTTCGAGCTCCTAAATCCTGGAGGGCAAATGCAGCCATTGCTACCCCCTGGAAGTCGTCGGTGAATGCTGCCATAAACACAAAGTCACCTGCAGCGGTGACAGACGGGTTGGTGGCGGATGTTGCCATCATCGGTATCCCGTGATTTTGGACAATTTCCCCGACAACCACGGCATAGGTTGAACGGTTGGGGCCGACGATTGCGGATACCTCCTCTTCGACAATCAATTCCAGTGCTAGTCCTGCGACATATTCCGTATCGTTTATATTCTCGTTTATGAAGCGTTGTGTTGGTATACCGCGAGCGATTAGTTGTATCGGTATGCCGCTTACCCCCCCTGCTTCGTTCAGTTGCATTGTCGCTAATTCTGCCCCGTGCCGACTGTTATTTCGGTTCGGCGTGGTGTAGAGAAAGCCAATTTTAATGGCATCCTCATCGCTTGTATCTGACAATGATGGGAGCAGTTGTTGGACAGCCTCGCACCCTGGAAAAAAAAGCAGGATTCCCATGATTAGAACTAAATAGTTCACGGTATAAAAAAAGACCTTGTTCCAATTTCTGAAAATCTCGCGCATTTCTTGATGTATCATTCAGTCTCTGTACCTTTCAACCTGAAACACCTCATACAAAAACGTATAAAGTGTTCGGTTTGCATTGAGCTCTGTTTAGCTCGATGGAAGTGCCCTCAAAACACGGGCGATCTTCTTGATGAATATCCCAGTCCGCACCGATCGCTGTTTCAGTGCAGTATTGCAATAATTCGATATTATATCCACATTGCCAAATGGATGCAAGCAAATCACAAGTTTTGTAGTCAATATAAGTTTAACCTAAGCTGCCAGTCAAACATGTTGAGTAGCACTCGAAAGTTTCGAAGTTTTCAGGGTAAACCGGACAACTTGATAGAACAAGAAATGCCTCAGAACTCACGCTATGATTCATTTCTGAGCATTCTGTCGGTTCTGTGGGATAAGTCGCTCCCCGATAAATCGGGATGCAAGTTCCGAGAGTCTTCGACCTACAGGAGAATTAAATGACCCTAAAGCGCTCAATGATTCTTGACAACGCTTCTTTTTTTCTTACCTAAAATCCTTTAGGTCTAAAGCCCAAACATTCCCCGATAGATCGTCCGTGCCGAGACCAGGGGGACAGGCATGTTTGGAATACAGATCCCGTTCCGAAGGATAGGTGATCAGGCTTGTTTTAGCATTTTTTTTGTTGACTTTGTAGGTGCAACGTGTTACACTTGTAATAGTCTCCGCGAGGGGAGTCCGTTCCGAGACCAGGGAGGATGTAGGTCGGAGGTCGCCCCGTTATCCTTGTTGATACCACAATTCGACTCCTAAAGGGCTGGGGCTCTTGGAATGGAGAACGGGTGAGAATCCCAATCCTTTAGGTTCGGGAGTATGTCAAAATAAGGGTGCTTTTTCGGTGGGATGGCTGAGAGGTCGAAAGCGGCGGTCTTGAAAACCGTTGTGGCGCAAGTCACCGTGGGTTCGAATCCTACTCCCACCGCCATTATTCCAAAATGTGGAGGGGTGCAGGAGTGGTTGAACTGGGCTGCCTGCTAAGCAGTTATGGCTTAACCGCCATCGTGGGTTCGAATCCCACCTCCTCCGCCAATTTCCTATGCGCCTGTAGCTCAGTGGATCAGAGCATCTGACTACGGATCAGAAGGTCGGGGGTTCAAATCCTCTCGGGCGCTTAATGATATGCGTTTTCGGTCCCGCGGCTTTGGCTGCGGGGCTGGAAGTGCGAATTGGGGCAAATGCCCTGTTTCGATCTTTTGCAATGTCGGATCAGTTTTGGATGCGTGAAGCCCTTGCGGTTGCTCGTCAGGGTGCTGCCCTCGGTGAAGTTCCCGTCGGTGCGATTATCATCAAGGACGGAACTGCTCTTGCTCGCGCTCACAATGGGCGGGAAGGCACAAAGGATCCAACCGCTCACGCAGAACTGATTGCGATTCGATTGGCTGCTTCCTCCGTCGGTGATTGGCGTGTAACGGATACGACCCTTTATGTAACTTTGGAACCGTGTCCGATGTGTTGTGGAGGAATCGTCTTGGCTCGCATCCCGCGAGTTGTTTACGCCGCCTCAGATCCAAAGGCTGGTGCTGCGGGGACACTGTTCAACCTATTACAAGACGAACGACTCAATCATCAAGTGGATGTCACACAGGGGATTTTAGCAGCGGAAAGTAGCTATCTGCTCAAATCCTTTTTTCGAGGTCGGCGAACTTAAATTTTTGGAGAGATGCTGGAGCCTGGTTGAACAGGACAGTCTCGAAAACTGTTGTGGCGTTATCGTCACCGTGGGTTCGAATCCCACTCTCTCCGCCTTTTGGGGCAGTGGCTCAGTTGGGAGAGCGCATCCCTCGCACGGATGAGGCCACGGGTTCAAATCCCGTCTGCTCCATCGATTTTTCCAATCGTTAATGGTTGGAACACACTTTGGGACAGCACGGGACAGGTTTTCTGCTATAGAACGATAGCTGGAAATCATGTGCTGCTCAAGATTTTCGGAGAGATGCAGGAGTTGGTTGAACTGGCATGATTGGAAATCATGTGTGCAGGCAACTGTACCGTGGGTTCGAATCCCACTCTCTCCGCCATTATCACCTCTGTCGAGACTTGGCTATGCTAAGCGGGGAGGTAGCGGTGCCCTGAACCTGCAATCCGCTATAGCAGGGCTGAATTCCTATTGTGCGGCGAGCTTCTTTTGAGGACTGGCCCACGTAAGTGGTAATGAAGATTGGGTCCTGAGCAACTCGCAATTATCAAATCCCGTCAGGTCCGGAAGGAAGCAGCGGCAGATAATCTGGGGGTGTGACGCAGGGAAGCCCGGTCGGAGCTAACTGCTTGGGTGACGCTTGGGGGAACTTGTCAAGCTCTAGGTGCATGGCCAGGATTTTTTATCCTCCTCCCCCTTTCTCTTTCGTCAGATAGAATCCCTTGGGTCAACCCCGCTTCGCCCAATGGAGGTAATTATGTCTTACGAGGTTTTAGCTCAGAAATGGCGTCCCCAATCATTTCAAGATGTGGTTGGGCAGGCGCATGTGATAACCACCCTAAGCAATCAAATCCTATCGGATCGGATTGGCCATGCCTATCTGTTTTGGGGGCCAAGGGGCACCGGGAAAACAACGGTTGCCCGCCTCCTCGCGAAAGCGGTGAATTGCCCCAATCGTCAGCGAGAAACCGAGTTTAGCCAAGAACTCACGGCTGAACCTTGCAATGATTGCCAGTTCTGCTCGGAAATCTCTCAGGGACGTTCATTCGATGTCGTTGAGATGGACGCTGCCTCCAATCGAGGTATTGACCCCATCCGCGAGCTACGCGAGAATACTAAGCTGGCTCCTGCTGCGTGCCGTTATAAAATCTACATCATTGACGAAGCGCATATGCTCACGCAAGAAGCATTTAATGCCCTTCTGAAAACGCTTGAAGAGCCCCCGCCGCACGTCATCTTTATCCTCGCAACAACCGAACACCACAGAATCCCGAAGACGATTGTATCCCGCTGCCAAGATTTTGATTTTCGCTACATGGAGCAGGATCAAATCATGGGACGGCTGCAAGCCATCTGTGAAGCCGAAGCTATCCATATTGATGCACAAGGATTATCGCTGATTTCTCTGCAATCGGAGGGTTGTCTGAGGGATGCCGAGAATTTGTTAGAACGACTGACTGCATCAATCGGGAAAGACCTCGATGTGGATCAGATTAACCAGATACTGGGGTTCGGTTCAAGTTATCTGATAAATGAATTGGTTGATGCCATTCTGCGATGTGATTTGCCAGCGGCCCTCCAATCCCTCGATAAGTTGGTAAAGAATGGGACAGATTTGACCCAATGTCTTCATCAACAGATTACCTGTTTCAGAAATTTGAGGCTCTTAGCCATTGAATCACATTTAGAGAGTCTAATCCAAGCATCTAAATCAGAACTAGGACTAATGAAGCAGAAAGCGCATCTAGCCTCTCCAGAACGCCTCTCCCGGATTATCAAAATTCTGATGCGAACAAGCAGTGAAATCAAGCGGCATGGATATGCACAAATCCACCTTGAATCTGCGCTGATTGATGCTTGCTCAATCCAAGAAGGTATCCAGCTAACCAAGATTTTGAAACGGCTATCAGAGATTGAGGATAAGATTGACCGGGGAGAAGCCCCAATTAGAGTCCACGCGCCGCCAACGGTCCCCGAATCAACTGGGAGTCTTCCGCCAAGGGATTCTGCCTCCACGCCAATTTCAGCATCCAACACAGATTCAGAAATAGCAAAAAATCAAGCCTTAAAACATAGAGCGCAGCTATCTTCAGAAGTGCATGTCAAGCCGAAGCCAGTTTCTACTGCTGAGACTTATGCAGATAAAGATCGTGCGGACCAACCTCAACCTCGTATCAGATCCGCTCCCGCTGATGCGCGGCTCTGGCTGTCTGATTCAAATGAGTTGACAAAGATCTGGGAAAAACTCTTGGCAGGGCTACAAGACAGAGGAAAAACGTTACTATATCAATACTTGAAGGACGCAACCCCGCAGCCAAGTAACGAAGGGGAGGCAACTCCGTCAAGCACCGGATTAGAATTGAAAGTTGCTTGTCCCCCAGCCTATACAGACTTAATTGATGATGACGAAAAGGGGTTGCTCAAGGAAATGCTCACCAATCTGCTAGGGGAACCCGTTCAAATTAGCTTTGTTGTTCAAAGCGCAAATCCTCATGTCAACGCAACCCTTCCGCCTCGGCGGTCCCAAGAAATAACACCAATGATGCTCTGGCACCAAGCCGAACGGGATTCGGAGATCGCACCGACACTTAAGCTGTTTGAAGCGAAGATTCTTAAAATCGAACCTAAATAACCTTTGTTGGAGGCCATAGTGTATTATCACTCGCGGGAATACGGACCTAAGCGGACAAGGCGCAGCCCATACTTAATGATAGAACCTGCAATCACAACTATTTAACAAAATTTACGAGAGGGCATTCAAATGAATATGAATAATCTGATGAAACAAGCGCAAAAGATGCAACAGCGCATGCTTGATATTCAAGAAGAACTCGCTACCCGCACTGTCGAGGCAACTGTTGGCGGCGGCATGGTAACAGCGGTCGCCAATGGTCAGCAGGAACTTGTGTCCCTCACAATCTCACCGGAGGTTGTTGATCCAGATGATATCGAAATGCTCGAAGATCTCATCGTTGCCGCAGTCAATGAAGCGCGGCATCAAGCGCAAGAGTTGATGGCGCAAGAGATGAGTAAATTGACTGGAGGCGTTAAAATTCCGGGGCTGATGTGAGGAGGACAGGCAATAGATTTCGGTTTGCGGATTTGTAAGCATTCAGGGAATAGGCCAGAGACCTAGTTTGTGATCCACAATCCATCAGCTTGACTTCAGATTGTGTGCTGCGGTGCTGCGATCGATTTTCCCGCGTGAAAAACGCAGTCTTTTTTGCCTGAAGTGAACCCCCACTTTTACGTCAATTGTCAATCCAAAATCCATAACTTCTGACTATAAGGGCCAGACCCTTCTGGCGTAGAGCGCCGGGCCAAAATCCAAGTATGCTCCATTATCCTGAACCGCTGGCACGTCTTATCAACGAGTTGCAAAAGCTACCTACAATTGGTGCCAAAACGGCGCAACGTTTAGCATTTTTTATGTTAAAAATGCCCGAATCTGACACGACTAAACTGGCACAGGCACTCTCCGAGGTAAAGACTCATCTGGACTACTGCTCCGTCTGTGGAAATATCACAGATCAACAGCCCTGTTATATCTGCACGGATACTAGACGTGACCGCCGAACGATTTGCGTGATTGAAGAGCCGGATGATCTCTTAGCAATTGAGCGCACACGGGAGTACAAGGGTTTATACCATGCGCTCATGGGTGTTTTATCGCCGTTGGACGGTGTGGGGCCGAAAGAACTCAGGATTGACCAGCTTTTTCAGCGGATTCGCGGTGAGGATGTCAAAGAGGTCATCCTCGCAACAAATTACACCACTGAAGGGCAGGCAACCGCGCTCTATTTGACCAAACAACTCGAAAATCTTGAGATCACCCTCACTCGAATTGCTTACGGCATTCCGGTCGGCGGCGATCTTGAGTATATAGACGCAGTGACGCTCGCGAAAGCCTTGGAAGGACGCAGGCGCGTTTAAGCGTAAAACAAAAAACAAACTAATGAACCGATTGCCTTGTAAACTCAAGTTTAGGTTGCTTCTGTGGGGTGTGTTGGGCCTGATGCTCTTCGGTTCGGATGGAGTCTGGGTTTATACGCCTGCTGAATCCGATACCGATTCGTCTCCGTTTGCTTTAGTGGGGGAAACCTTTAGTGATGGCACTTTCAATGCCAAACGCGCCTTTGCCTACTTAGAGAAGCAGTGTGAGTTTGGTCCGCGTGTGCCGGGTACAACCGCCCACCAAGAGACGGGGGTTTATCTATTCGCCGAACTCGAAAAATATGCCGATGAGGTTGTGTTTCAACCCTTTGAATTTCGGCACCAAGACAAAACGATTCAGATGAACAATATCTTGGCGCGTTTTGGGGAAGATTCGGGGGGCACGATGCTCCTCGCAGCACACTGGGACACGCGTCCCTTTGCCGATCGAGATCCAAATCCAGCCAACCGGGACACGCCAATCCTTGGTGCCAACGACGGTGCTTCGGGCGTGGCAGTGCTGTTGGAAATCGCACGAGTTTTGAAATCCAAACCGCCTCCGACCCAAGTGATTATTATCCTGTTTGATGGCGAAGATTACGGCAGAACGGTTTCCACTATGTTCCAAGGATCGACATACTTCGCTCAAAATATGGGCAAATGGAAGGCAGATTTTGGTATCTTGTTGGATATGGTTGGCGACCGCACGCTAGCGCTGCCAATGGAACGGTATTCGTGGGAGGCCGCACGGGACTTGACGGAGGCAATCTGGAGACGGGCTGAAGAGTTGGGGCTCCCGGCGTTTCAACGCCGATTGGGTCCTGCAATCATGGATGATCACTTGCCCCTCATCCGATCAGGTGTCCCGACAATCAATATCATTGACTTCGACTATCCGTATTGGCATACAGTGGAGGATACCCCTGACAAATGTAGCGCGGAAAGCTTGGACATTGTCGGGCGGTTGGTGCTAGCTATCATTTACTCGGGATTGTGAAATGCTTAACCATAATCCCATTGAGATACCATTGGCTATCAATACAGAACTAATGAAATAGAGTGCCTTGACAGTGAATACCTACCACAAACAATACGATGTCCTTGTTGTTGGCGCAGGTCATGCTGGCTGCGAGGCTGCCCTTGCCGCGGCACGGGTGGGCTGCGAGACGTTGATTGTCACAATCAACCTTGACACCATAGCGAAGATGTCCTGTAACCCGGCAATCGGTGGGCTTGCAAAAGGGCATCTCGTCAAGGAGATTGACGCACTCGGTGGCGAGATGGCGAAGAACATCGACAAAACGGGCATCCAATTCCGCCAACTGAATACGAAGAAGGGGCCGGCAGTCCGTTCAAGCCGTGCACAGGCGGACAAACAGGCGTATCAGTCTGAGATGAGGCGTGTGTTGGAGCGACAACCGCATCTCGATATTAAACAGGTGTTGGTTGATGAGCTGTTGACCGAAAACGGGGTGTGTATCGGCATATTGGGTCACACCCAAACCGCCTACCTCGCCAAAACGGTTATTTTGACGACGGGCACATTTCTCAAGGGCTTAGTGCATCTCGGCGATGTATCCTACAGCGCTGGGCGGGCAGGGGAGTCGTCGGCAGAAAAACTATCGAACAGTTTTCTGAACCTCGGATTTGAAATCGGTCGTCTGAAAACTGGAACGCCGCCGCGCGTCAATGCACACACCGTGAATTTTGATGTGATGGAGATTCAACCCGGCGACGAGCGGCCGCGCCCGTTTTCGTTCTCAACGGAGAAAATTACGCAGACGCAGATGCCGTGCTACTTAACGTACACGAACGAAAAAACGCATCAGATTATTCGTGATAATCTTCATAGGTCCGCTATGTACAGCGGCAGAATCACCGGCATTGGGCCCCGATATTGCCCGTCCATTGAGGACAAGGTCGTCCGCTTTGCTGACAAGGATCGGCATCAGGTCTTCGTCGAACCGGAGGGCAGAGATACAGACGAAATCTACCTCAATGGAATCTCCGCAAGCTTGCCGGAGGACGTTCAGGTGGATATGGTGCATAGCATCAAAGGCTTGGAGAACGCCGAGATTATGCGCTTCGCCTATGCGGTGGAGTATGATTTCGCCCCAGCGACGCAGCTCTACCCAACCCTCGAAACCAAGCGGGTGGAGAACCTTTACTTCGCGGGCCAACTCAACGGCACCACCGGCTATGAGGAAGCTGCTGCCCAAGGATTGATAGCAGGAATCAACGCCGCCTTGAAAGTGCGCGATGCGGAGCCGCTGATTCTTGACCGCTCCCAAGCGTACATCGGTGTTCTCATTGACGACCTCGTGACCAAGGACATCCGCGAACCGTATCGGATGTTCACATCGCGCGCAGAGTATCGGCTAGAGCTGCGGGAAGATAACGCAGACCTGCGATTGACGGAGATGGGCGGTCAGATCGGTTTGGTTGAGGCTGATGCCTACGAGCGGTTCCAAATCAAACGGAAACTGGTGGCAGAGGAAAGGAATCGCTTAGACCAGACGCGGTTGAAACCATCACTCAACACACAAGCACTTTTGAAATCGGTTGGAATTAGCGCAATCGGTCAACCGACCTCATTGCTTGAACTGCTCAAACGTCCGGAAATCCACTATGAGCAAATCAAGCAGCTTGCACCGAACTCCCGATCGTTGCCTAAAGCTGTGGAGGAACAGGTCGAAATTCAAATCAAGTATGAGGGATACATTCACCGTCAAACCGCGCAAATTCAACAGTTCAAAAAGATGGAACACTTTCGGATTCCGGACGATTTTGATTACACCTCCGTGCACAGCCTAAAAATAGAGGCGTGCGAACAACTTGCAAAAATTCGTCCAATCTCCGTTGGACAAGCATCGCGTATCCCCGGTGTTTCGCCTGCGGACATTTCGATACTTATGGTTTGGATCGAGCAATACAAACGACAGATGCAACCACAAACGTAATGTGTCAGAACGCGAGCGGGTCGGGTGCGTTGAGGCATTGGTAAATCGCAGCGCGCGACGTTAAAGCGTTTTGCAGCTGTTGTTTTTTGAATGTGCTTCTCCAGAAGAGGTAAATACGCGACTTCATGGTGTCTAGCCAATTTCGAGAAGAGCTACAGCAGATACTTCTTCAGCACGGTTTTCTGTTGGAGCCGATGCAACTTGATCAGTTTATCATTTATTGGCGTGAGCTCAAACGCTGGAATTCACGGATGAACTTGACTTCGATTCGGGGAGATCGAGAAATCATTGTGAAGCATTTTCTCGATTCGCTAAGTGTGCTACAATGTTTTCACATCAACCCCGGAGATTCAGTGATTGATATCGGGACAGGCGCGGGGTTCCCGGGACTGCCGATCAAAATTTATATCCCTGATATTCAGCTGGTCCTAGTTGAGTCCTCATTAAAGAAGGTAAGTTTTCTGCGGTTCCTCAGCTCTCAACTGAGCCGGGACCGCCAATCAAATACTTCTCGCTCGTGGGAAAACCCCCGTATCGTCGCCCAACGGGCTGAAGAATGTACTACAAACCGTCAACACATAACTGCTTATGACTGGGTCTTAACCCGCTATGTCGCTTCTCTAGAGGATTCGGCGGCTTACTGTCTTCCACTATTGAAACCGAATGGAACGTGGGTTGCTTATAAGGCACCTGATGTGCAGCATGAAATTCAGCAGGCAACCTCTAAATTACAATCGCTGGGGGGTAGGGATCAATCTATTGTCAATAGTCATATTCCTAAGCTAAATCGGACTTACGTTGCTATACGACAAGGAGCTTCTTAGATGTTTGAGACATCAATCAGTCATAATAACGTTCCAGTTCTGCGAATTGAGGGAAAAATCATCGGGGGCGCGGCCAACGCGCTCAAACGCGAAATGCATCAACAGATTGAGCAGGAGCAGGGCAGAGGGGGTCTGGTCCTGGACCTGGCGAAGGTCCCTCTGTTAGACAGTTCTGCACTGGGGGTAATTATCGCAACCTTGCAGTTCCTCAAGAAGATGGATGGGAAACTAGTCTTGCTCAATCCACAACACGCTGTCATCAACATCTTACAGGTCACGCGACTCGACACGGTTCTTGAAGTTTATTCAGACGAAGAATCGGCAACGAGTGCACTTGGCTCATAGCAGAGATTTACTATGAAACGTCTACGTCTTAGAATGGGATTGCGTGGGCAACTCGTTCTGCTCTTCCTGCTGGTATCGCTTATGCCCTTGCTTATCGTCGCCGGTTTGGCGCACCAAGATGGGAAAAGTGCGTTGAAAAGCGAAATCGGTAGGGGGCTCGAACGAATCGCAGAAGACAGGATAGATTTGGCAGACCGCATGATTCTTGAGAAGCTGCACCGGATTAGATGGCGCAACATAAGCGAGAGAGTTGCCTCCACCAATGATGATAACCGGCTATCGAGACTCAAGGAAGTGCACACAGCCTTGTCGAACTCAAACAGCGTCATTCAGCTTGAAAAACGTGTTGGCGAAAATGGCCAAATCATTATTACCAACCTGTATCAGCAGGTCATTTTCACGAACGATGACCGGTTATTGTTCCAGAAGATAGATGAACCGTGGTGGCACACGGTTCATAATAACGGACAGGGTTATAAGTTGACTAGCCATGTCGAATATGATATCGAAACAAAGCAATACTCTTTATCAATCACTTTACCAATTTGGGGTCGTCCCCCCAAATCGAAAGTGATTGGCGTAGAAACAAAGCAATACTCTTTGTCAATCACTTTACCAATTCGAGGTCGTCCCCCCGAATCGCAAGTGATTGGCGTATTGAGACTTGTCAACCCGCTTCCGGAATTCTCAGAAGTGATAGATTCTAACAAAGAGGGGGTAGAAATCTGTCTTCTTGATGAATTCGGACGGATTATCCGTGCCTCTCCGGACAGTGGATACCATTTCGGGGATCATGTTGAAATGAGCGATGCTGCAATGGAAGCAATACTGACTTCAATGAGCCAGAGTGATGAATATGACGGATATAACATGGATGGTGAAACGGATATTCAAGGGGAACAAAGAGTCTATGGCTGGGCACGGACACACCCCCAACGGTGGCAGGAAAGAGATGATATGCCAAACTTTAGAAATGACGGGCAAAACTTTACAAATTGGATGGTGTTGGTCTCACTCCCTACCTCACTCGCTTTCAACACCGTGACAGAATTCACAAAGCGTATCTTGTCATTCACGCTAATCTCCTGTTTAGTCGTTATTGCAATCGCCCTCGTCGTTTCCCAACGCATTGTAACGCCGATTCGGCAAGTCACAGGGGCGGCACGCGCAATCGGCCGTGGAGAGTTCGATCAGGAAATTTCGGTCACTAGCAGTAGTGAAGTCGGCATTCTGGCGGAAGAATTTAATTCGATGCGGTGGAATCTCAAAAGTGCGGTCGAAAAGTTGACCGAAGAAGAAAAGAAGATGACCGCTATTGTCAATAGTATCGCCGAAGGTTTAATCCTTGTGGATTCAAACAACCGGGTACTCCATATCAATCCTGCCGCCGAACGCCTACTTAATCTCAGTATAGATAGCATTGATAAGGATGTCACCGAGATAATCCAAAATGATGAACTGATTCACATCTTCAAAGAACATCAACGTCAAATTTCTCTGAATAAACCGAATAAACCGACAGAGCAAATCCCTTCAAGGGACGGTGAAGCAAATCTCATATCCGAAGTTACTTTGGTTCGCCACGATGAGAAGTTAGTGCTCCGTATCATTGCTAGTCCATTCCTTGACGAAAACGGGCTGACTCTTGGGACCGTCTACCTTTTTGAGGACATTACCCGTGAAAAAGAGATTGATCAGATGAAATCCGATTTCATCTCGCTGGTCTCTCATGAGTTGCGTACGCCCTTGACCTCAATCATCGGTTTTGTTTCCTTCGTTCTAGATGGCAAGGCGGGGGCAATCAATGACAGACAGCGAAATAGCCTCGCTCGCGTCCAACGGCAATCGAAACGACTCGCCGCACTCATCAATGACCTCCTTGATATTTCCCGAATTGAGTCCGGGCGGATACAGATGAAGCAGGAACCGATTTCGCTTTTGGAAATTGTGAGGCAGCGGATTGAGGAAATTCGTCCCCAAGCCGATGAGAAATCCATTCAGTTGGAGCTCACTGCTCCTGAATTGATTCCCAAGATTTTCGGGGATGAAGCGCGCATGGGCCAAGTGTTTACAAATCTAATTAGCAATGCTATCAAGTTTACGCCGAATAACGGTGAAGTGAACATTAAAGTTGAAGTTGATGGAAATCTTCTGCACGTTGAAGTCATTGATACAGGGCCTGGTATCCCCTCCGAGGAACGCCAAAAGGTGTTCGACAAGTTTTACCAACTCAGTGATATTAGCACACGCCAGCAAGGCGGTTCCGGGTTGGGGTTATCAATTACCAAAAGTATTGTTGAGGCACATGGCGGCACGTTGTGGATTGACGATGGGAATCAAGGAAAAGGGAGCAATTTTCAGTTTGTGTTACCGCTCGTTAGAGAAGATGATCATGTAAAACATAAAGAGTAAGGGAGCGTTAAAATAATGGCTGAGACAATCCTCGCCGTGGATGATGATATCGATATTCTTGAGTTGATCCAGATGAGCCTGACTGCTGAGGGATTCGATGTTATCACGGCAAACGATGGAATGAGCGCGTTAGAAAAAGCCACAGCCTATTCGCCGGACCTCATCCTCCTGGATCTGATGATGCCGGTGATGGATGGGTTCGAGGTGATAGGTAAATTGAGAGCGGAAACGCAAACCCGTACTATTCCCGTTATCATGCTTACGGCGCGAGCGCAAACGCACGAGCGGGTTCAGGGATTGCATGCGGGGGCAGATGATTATGTCACAAAGCCTTTCGACCTCGACGAATTGACGGCACGCATTGAAGCCGTACTCGGACGAACCCGCTCCACAAAATATATCAACCCACTCATCAGCACGATGGGAGATTGGTTCACTGAAGAGGGCGTTGAACAACTCGCCTCACATCTCGAAACTGCAGCGGTGATACAGCAGAATCTGATCCCCCAAAAAGCCCCGGATCTGTCCGGCTTTGATATCGCCGGCTTCCTGCGAAGCTCAATGACAGTGTCCGGTGATTTCTACGACTTCATTCCGTTAGAAGACAATCGCTTAGGCATAGCCATCGCCGATGTTCGCGGAAAAGGGATTCCTGCCGCGTTACTGATGGTAATGATTCGGACAATCCTTCGGCTCATCTGCCGTGAAGAAACCTCCCCCGCCGCCGTCCTCAAGCGAATCAATGACCTTCTAGCAATTGATACAGATCCGGATCTGTTCGCAACGATGGTCTACGGGATTTTAGATTCCGCAGCGATGACCTTTACCTATTCAAGTGCAGGGCACTGCTACCCGCTGCATCTGAAAAATGGTGGGGCACAGGTGGATGAGCTGAAGATGGGCGGGATGATATTAGGGACCTTCGACCATGCGGTCTTTGAATCGGAAACAATCCCCCTTGCCCCAGGTGATGAACTCCTCCTCTATACGGACGGGGTCACCGAAGCCGAACGGAAGTCCGATGAGACCTTTTACGGTGAAGAAAGGCTTTCTGCAATCCTTCAATCAAATAGCGACCAACCCGCTGAAACATTGTGCCAAACCATTGAGACAGCACTCTTCGATTTTAGCGGAACCGATCATCGAGACGATGATGTCACCATTGTCGTTATAAAAGTGAAAGACGGAAAGGAGTAACTGCATGGGATCGACAACCGAGCAAATCATTCGTCTTGACCTCCCGAGCTCAATACAGCAGGTTTACTTGCTAGATACAATCATCCTCGAAATCCTCAAAGAGATGGACTTCGATGAGGAAACCAGTGAGCTAGTCAGTTTGGCAGTCATCGAAGCTGGCACGAATGCAATTAAACATGGGAATAAAGAAGATTGGAGTAAACACGCCCATTTTGAGTTCATTGTCCATCCCGACAAACTCACGGTTGTCGTCCAAGACGAAGGGAAAGGTTTCGAGCGAGAGGAAGTTGCGGATCCGTTAGATCCAGCAAACCTCTTAAAAAGTAGCGGCAGAGGTCTTTTTCTGATGGAAGCGTGCATGGATTCGGTCACTTACAATAAATCAGGCACAATCGTTACAATGGTTAAGCATAAACCATTGAGTGATAAACAATAAACCTAACCTCGACATAGCTAACAGAAAAGAGGATAGGTAGTAACTTGGGTTAGTTTCTAGAAAAAAACAGAGCAGCCCCATGGGTTGCCATCACTTTAAATTCAAGGAGATCATCAAATGACTGTAGATATTCGTAAACAAGAAGGTGTCACAATTCTGGATATTGAGGGAAGAATTATTGGTTCCGATAGTTTAGCCCTCAAGAATATTATTGATGAGCAGGTTGACGATGCTAAGGAGGGAAACGCTAACATTTTGCTGAACCTCGCAGATGTGCGTATGGTGGATAGCTCTGGTCTTGGCATCATTGTCGCTTCCTATACAGCCGTTCGAAAAAAAGGTGGCCGCATTGCCTTACTACAGCCCGGTGGAAACATCAGGAGCTTGATTGTTATGGCAAAGCTAGTCACTGTCTTCGATCGATATGAAGACGAAGGTGAGGCTATCGCTAGCTTCTACAAGTCCAACAACTAACGTCCTTTGCGGGATAGCACGGTTCGCCATGGATGGATTGATGAATCTACGGCGTATCTTTTAATCTAGTTCGTAGCTGGGCGATTCATCGCCCAGCCCGACTAGCACTGCGTGCGATCGCTCATCAGATTTACAGATAAGCTGCCCTTGTTGGGGTTGATTACATTTCACACAAAAGGGACTTTGAGAACTGTGGCACTGTACAAAGATAGGCTTAGTGAGCTGTGGAATAAGTGCACAAACTGTGGCGAGCTTGTATTCAAGCAGGCACTAGAACGTAACTTCTATACTTGTCTAAATTGTGATTACTATTCTCCGATGCCCGCTGATGGCCGGCTGCGCTATCTATTCGATTCGGAGGCAATATCCAATCTTCACCCGGCTTCAATTGACAAGCAGTTATTAGACACCATTGGCATGACAGATTTCGGCTATCAAAACAGATTTCCAGATGGATCCCAATGGCTAATTGCCGCGGGCGCAGGCACAATTTCAAATTGCCCAACCGTTCTTGCCGTTGTTGACCCCTATGCTGTTCCACAGCGGTTCCATTTCGTAACATTGCTGGTCGCAATTCGTACCGCATTAGAAAAAAACCTGCCCCTTATCACTGTCTATCCAAGTGATGCACTTGCTAAGAAGATGTCCAATCAGTCGGAACAACCGGAATTGTCGTCCGCTGAAATTACATACCTGACCATTGAAATGGATAACTTGTCCCAAGCCCACTTGCCACAGATAACAATTCTCACCGATCAAGATCGTGAGGTGGGATTCTTAACACAGTTTCCATTGGGGGACCTCGTACTTGCGGAACAGAACCGTATGTCCGGAAATGCACCTGACGGGCGCACTCGCTCATCGCGTGGAGCGCCCTCCCAAACCACGGCTTCACCATCTAGCCCTGTACAATCCGACGTGAGCATAGATTACTACGTTCAGCGTCAGGACCTACCGACAAGGCTTGGTAAATTGCTCACTTTCTTTGCCAAATGAACTTCATACGTTTGAGGCATTACATTTTACGCCTCACGTTCCAAAAAATGAAAATGAAAAAACAGAGACCATCAAGCCTACAATTACTCGTCATACTATTTCTCGCAAATATGGGTTGTGCAGCCCTTCAAAGTACGTTTCAAACTGAACGTATTGTTCCCATCTTTGACCCGGAGGCGACCATCCTCCCGAGATCCGGGACCGTCGCGTATGTCAAAAACGGTATCACAGCGATGGCAATTCCCTTGAACGATGTCAAAGCGGTGGATGCCTTTGGAATTATCGTTTTCAACAGTACGGATCATTGGATCTCGTTGCGGCAAGAGGATTGTTCGATGCTCGATCAATCTGGCAAGGTCGCCAAGCCCATCCATAGATCTCAGCATACATTTTATCTCGGAAAGAATTTCAGGCCGAAGATGCCGCCTGAATTTCGAGAAGATTTTCGGGAAAGCCGCGTGCTTCGCTCCATGGGTGATCTTGTGGCACTGCCGACCGAAGACATAGAAAAAACAACCGTTATGCCGAGACGGCGGGTGCGGTTCTTCCTGTATTTTCACAAGCGCAGTATTAAATCCTCAAATTTACGTATCATCGTTCCCAAAGTCCACAGCGAATTTACCGACACAGAAACCACGTTTGTGTTTAAGTTCGAGGTCCAAAAAGGCTAAGAGAGTGTGCAAAAAGGGGTTAGACACTAACTTAAGGTTTCCTCCGATTTCCCACACACGCTCTAAGTAAATGCACAAATGAGCAAATGGACTTTCCTGCCTCTTCTGGTGCTCCTTCCCCTCTGTTTGAGTTGCACTGCTCCCAGTTTGCAGGCGGATGGGACAACCGCAGCCGATCTGAAATCTTCCCTGACGAAGACGCTGACGCCCCCCCAGATTGTGCCCTCCATTCAAAATCGCTCCGCCCCCCCTATACTTGGCGTGAACTACGTCAATACACTAGGGCATCCCGGTCAGGGAGCAGGACAATTCCTGAGACCAGCCGGGCTCGACCTTGACCATCAGGGGCTGCTCTACGTCGCTGATTCGGGAAACAACCGTGTTCAAGTTGTCGATAGCGAAGGGAACTTCGTGTCGGAGTATGGGGTGCGCGGCTGGCGGGCGGGGGAATTTGATAACCCGACTGATGTCGCCATCAATTTTCAGCGAACCGAGCTCCTCTATGTCGCTGACACAGATAACCACCGAATCCAATATTGCAACTTGATAGATCAAATCTTCTACGTTATGGCGGACAGCAGATTCAGGGGAGACGGCGATGAGGAAAATGACATGGACGCTGAAATTGAGTTTGACCTGCCGGGGGGGGTTAGCGTTGGACGAAATGGTGAGGTTTGTGTCGTGGATACGGGAAACCACCGGTTTGTCCTATTTCACCCGGGCGGCATTCGTGTGTTGATGCGGGGCGGTTTTGGGGGGGCGAGGCAACAGTTTCGTGCCCCAACAGATCTTGTCGCAGACCCACATGGGAACATCTACATCGTCGATTCCGGCAACCATCGGATCAAGAAATATGACTTTAGTGGCAACCTAGTCCAGATATGGGGAGCTGAGGGAGAGGGGCCGGGGCAATTTCGCGAGCCGCGTCACATCGACATTGACCGTTGGGGGTATCTCTATGTGACAGACCGGGGAAATCAGCGAGTTCAGGTTTTCACAAAGGAGGGGGAGACTGTGATGACATTTGGGGAGGAAGCCCTTGTTGATCCAGTCGGCATCACGGTTTTCAAAAATGATCTCGTCTTCGTGAGCGACGCTGCAGCGAATGACATTAAGGTTTTTCAGATTGTCTATCGTCCCTGATGTCGGGTGCGGGCTGGTGAAAGATTGAAATTCATACAACCGAACAACTGCTGAAAATGCGAGAAAGAATTTCCAAAATCGAAGCGGGTGACAATTCACACGCAAAGCATAAAATACAAGGAGGACATTATGCAATTAACCGATGAGCAGTTGGCAACTTGGAGGCGCGATGGCAGTCTAGTCGTGCCCAACGTCTTCCCCGCGGCCAGTTCCGTTGCAGCGTTGGAGGCAATCGAGCGCAATGCCTATGGGGGCCTGACCCATGCCGAATACCGGGAAAAATGGGATAAAAATCCGACAGAGATTCAACAACTTTACGAACAGACTCCGCCCATGCAGTTATTGGCTGGCCCAATGGGGGGGGCTGTCCATTTTCCTACTGGCTTGCCAGCGGTCGATAAGCTGCTAGAGAATGACGATTATATTGATTGTGCATGTCAGTTGTTGGGGACTGACGAGATACGGCTCGGCTATGGGCAAATTTTCTTCCGAGATGGGTTGACCGATACGCGGTATAGTGAGAACCCTTGGGAAGGCTATCATATCGACAACGGCACCAATTCACAACTGCCACCACATCCTAATTGGGAGCGATACCACTACCTGCTTTCTGGAATTATCCTGCATGATATTGATGAAGATGGGGCACCGATGCTAGTCTGTCGCGGTTCACACAAACAGCTAGCGTCAATATACAGTCGTCATGGGGGACGCGCCGGTGGAATGGGGTTGGCAGATCTCCGGGAATGTGAGGACTTGGCTGAACCAACGCCAGTCACCGCCAAAGCCGGCAGTGTTGCTTTCCGTTCTAGCTATCTAATTCATGCCGCCCAACCGTTTGGGAATCAACAAAAGCAGCGCGGGTGGATGGGCTTTCATTTCCACCGCGCGGACAATGCCGACTGGTGCCACACCACGCGGCCCGTGCCGAGCTGGACAACGCCTGAATTTGTGAGTTTTATGGCGAATACCACACCCCGCGCCCGTCACCTGCTCGGCTGGCCTAATCCGGGCGATTCCTATTATACCGAAGAGGCACTCCAACGTCTCGCTCACGCCTACCCCGGCATCGATCTGGTGCCATATCGGAACGTCATGACAGTGTAAGGAGATTTGCTTATGAAACGCATATTTATACCAATTCTAATACTCGCTTTAGTTGCGGCGTTGACCTCGCCCCATGCGACCCACGCGCAAGATGGAGCCACAGAGGCCGACCTAGAAGTATTGGGTGCTAAGTTGAAGGCGGCTGTCGCCAGCGGTGAAATGACCGAAGAAGAAGCGATTGCCGAGTATGAAAAAGTGGTTGGAAAGATGAAAGGCGCAAAAACCGGGAAAGGCAAAGATGATAAAGATCTGGAAGCACTAGTAATAAACGGTCTACCCTGTTCGTCAAACGTACCAGATGGCATAGATCCAACCGATGGTGTCTCGTTTGATTCCAACCATATAGTGTGCATTAAAGTGACAATGGATCCACATGATTTCGAGCTGTTGGCCAAGGAAAGCCGCTTTGATGGTAATGGAAAGGGCTTCCAGCGAATATGGTCGGATTGTTCGCAACCCTGGCCCTCAGCGTATAACTGGTATCAGGCAGATATCGAGATCGATGGCGTGAGCCTATCAGAGGTTGGAATTCGTAAGAAAGGCTTTGTTGGCTCCCAGTTCTCGCCGGTGCCAGCTTTGAAAATCAAGACTGATAAATACGTGAAAGACCAATTCCTTGGCGATACCGAGCGAATCACGCTCAATAATAACGGTGGAATTATACCCCGCATGGCGACCTGTCTAACCTACGAAGTCTTCGCCGCGGCTGGCTATCCTGCGCCCCGGTGCAATATGGCAAATGTGATGGTCAACGGTCAGCCAAAAGGTCCCTACATGCATGTTGAAGCTATCAGGAAGCGTTTCCTTCGTCGGGCTTTCGGTGATGCCACCGGCTCCCTCTATGAGGGCACGCACACCGACTTTGTCGAAGCGTGGTTGCCGCGCTGGGAATCCAAGACCAGCGATACCGACACCAGTTATGCGCCGCTGGTAGGTGTTACCCAAGTGCTACAGAAGCCCGACGATGAGCTTGTCGATGCACTATCTTCCGTGCTGAATATCGATCGTTATATCACCTTTTGGGCACTTGAGGTATTTGTGAGCCACGTCGATGGCTACGGTGCCGATCGCAATAATTTCTACGTCTATTTTGATCCGACGGATGCTGGCCGCGCCGTTTTCATACCCTGGGGGACTGATAAAACATTTCTGGGTGATTTTAGTCTAGATCAATATCTGACAGCCGATCTGCCACGGCGTCTCTCCCGCATACCAGCGATGGCCACTCGCATGGAAAATGAACTCGAAAGGTTGCTCGACGAGGTGTGGGACGAGGCCGTTCTCCTTGAGAGCATTGATCGCTACAGCTCACAAGTAAAGAGTGCACAGCAGGATGACGACTACGATATCACGGTCGAAGCCCTACGTACCTGGGTGAGAAGTCGTCCCGATCAGGTCCGCGCGATGCTCCGTGTCGGACTCCCTGTAGGCATGGAAAAATCACTCCCTTGTACAAACTAACGGGCGAAATGAAAATAGCGACAGCAAAAAAGATATTAACAATGAGCAGGTTAGCTTGCTAGTTTGGGTTGTTGTAGCAAGTTATCATGAAGTCTGTGAAGCCTACACTCCAAAAACGGTGTCCTTGACGGGTGAGATTGTGGAGAAACTTGTCCGTGCCGTGACCAGGGATGATCGCGTCATGGACAGAGACCTCAACGGCGCGCGCGGGATATTCCTACGGGCTTTGTCCGTTCCGAGACCAGGGGGAGATAGCCCCGAACCACAGAAGTTTTGTAGTTTCGCAAACCGTGCATAAATAGAGTCCGTTCCGAGACCAGGTTTGTACACGCTTATCTGGAAATGCACAGGTTAAATCTATCGGTCGCGGCAAATAAAGGGGGCTGCCCTTTTCAGTGGATATCGATCCCATTTTCCACCGCGATTCGACGAACATTCGTGTTGGCAAGGGGAATTTTTTCCATCGGCAGATGCTCGATCAGACCGTATCCATCTGGATAGAACCCATCAAACCTTCTGAGTGCCTGCGCGAGATCTAACTCGCCTTCGCCAGGCATCTCCTCATTGATATGGAGAACCAAGCCGTTTTCCACATTGATGTCTTTGACATGCGCCACAGGGGCGATTGACCCCATTACATCAAAGATATGGTTCAGTCGATCGGTGCTATTATAAACCTGCTGAAGCGTCTGAAAGTGGTTGACAAAGTCCATAACGATACGTAGGCTATCTAAGCCTACAGCATCAACAATCGCCTTGCATGTTTCGGGTGAGTCCATTATCGAAACCGCATGGGTCTCGACAATAATGGTCACCCCTTCCGCCTCCGCCTTCTGAGCAATCGGCGTTAGTGTCTCGATCAAACGTTCCATACTTTCAGGCAGGTAATTATCCCGGTGCGATGTCCATGCCCCATCGGGATTTAGGCTTCCGGGACGGATGAGGTAGCTGTGTGCGTTGATCTGCCGCGCAACCTCCGCACCTTGGTTAATCCTTCTGATAATTGACGCTCTGACAGCCGGATCAGGATCGAAGAGGCACTCGCTGTAAGTAAGCGCAAATTGCACCAGATCTAACCCTTCTCCCGCCATGAATTGATTGTAGTTTTCACAGTCCTCCGTTGTTACATCGGAGATATGGTCGCTGCTGAAATGGAACCCGAATCCCGTAAATTCCAGTGCCCGAATCGCTTCCAGCTGTTGCTTTGTAAACGTGCGAAAATTCCCCGGTAACATGCCGACAATTCCGAGTCTCATGTGAATCTCCATGTAGTTGATTGTTGATTTTCTGATCACCGATGGCACAGATCGTCAAACCCCGTAGTTCGAGGTTAGTTTTGAGGTATCACAGTGGGGTAGCCAGTTCCTGCGCCAATACCTGAAGGTCATAGCCTTCTTTGCGGATGCGAAGGTCGTAGTAGAACATTGTCGTTGATATAGCCCTAAATGCGCCAATGAACAATGAAAGGCAGATTGAAAAGAAAGAAAGAAGGGAAGGAAAACCGGGGAAGCTGCCAATGAGAAATGGCAGGGAAAGTATAAGGATGACTACAAATGCTTCTGCGAGTGTCAACCCGACGACAAGGAGGAACGCCTTGTCAAAAAACCCTTTGACGAGCACGCGACTCCGCTTGAGTGCCCCGAATCCACCTTCTTTCTCAATGATAACGACAGGCGCGGCTAAGCAGAACCAGACGTAAACGACAATTCCCGGTATTAAAACCATCAGGCCGATGCCAGCGGCAATCGTAGAAAGAACGAGTGACCCAAGCATAAAAATGATGAGCACCCCGAGTAGCGGAAAGAGCAAACCTAAAACCTGTGAGTACGCTGCTCCAACGTTTATTGACCTTCCCAGTAAATACTGCGAAATTGCGAATGTTCCAGCCGCCGTCACAATCAAAGACTGGAAGCCGGTAATGGCTGTATATGGCAATGCTGCCGCGAGAACTTGCGGGCCGCCGATCTTAGCATATCCGTAGATCCAAATGGATTGAAAAGCCAGTCCGCCAATCAGGGCACCGGGAGCAGCAATCCCAACTAACTTCAGAAAGTTCACTCGGTAGTGGCGTAGCGCGTTGAAGAAGATCTGCCTAACGCCCATCGGCTGGAACTGATATGTATCCACGATTGTCCGACCTCAACTCATTGAGATATGCCTCAAGTTCTTTATCTCGCGGATCCAATTGGTACGACTTTTCTAGATAATCGACTGCGGTATCATGTTGACCGATTTTCATGTACAGTGCTCCGAGGTTAAAGTAGGGGCGAGGGTAAGTCGGTTTGATGTCAATCGCTCGAAGGTAGTGGTCCCGCGCTTTTATAAACAATTCCTTGGTTTTGCCGATGACGATATTCATCGTTACATCTTCGTCGAATTGTTGGGTATAGAGATACACATCAAACTCTTGGGCTTTTTTGTTGATGGCTTCAGTGATATCCGGTTTGTCCGATCTCATCACAATATAACCGGAACCGACTTCCGCCATCGCGGTCTCTAACTCATGGACAGCTTCAGCCGGTGTTTGACTCGTCAAGTCAGTTTCCCAAGAGGGCCAGTTCGGCCCGGCGTAATCAAGCCCATACTCATAGCAGGTTGCCCCGAAATCGTTATGGACTTCGGCGTTGTCCGGGCGCATTTTTAGAGCTTCTTCGTAAATCTGGATAGCCGCGGTATGTCTTTTTGCGTTATGAGCGACTGCAGCTTGTTCACGCAAACTCTTAAATTCCTGTCCTTCCAAATTGATGGCTTCCCGATCTGCCATCTGATCGCTGGTCTTCATATAATAGATGAGCGGGACAACGACAATAAGGGATAAACAAAGGAATATGATTGTTGGCAATTGTAAACGCATGGGTCCTCACCTCTTGGCTTTCAAAAATATGGGAACGATACATCCTAATTGATTAGGTTGTTCATAAGAATTGACCAAATCATGATTTATAAACACCTCGCAACGACTGAAGTTGCGCTTCGCCGAGGCTCAGCGAATGACTAAGTCGGACAACTCCCACTGCCTATCGTCCCGCTCAAAGTACAGACTCATCCGTTGAGGGCGCTTTAACTGGTTTATAATACGTTTGAAATCTTCGAGTGAATTAATCTTGAGATTGTTAATGCGATAAATGAGATCGCCACGTTTCAATCCACGTTTCGCCAATATGCCTTTCGACTGGACCTGTGTAACAAGGACACCCCGCTGCCTATATTTCCCTGCCTGTCGTCGATTTAGCTGTTCAATTGTAATGCCCCAGCCGGGCACGGTATAATTCCATTGGAGTTCTCGAATTTTGAGGTGCAGGTTTCTGCGTTTCCCATCACGGAGTGTTCGGAAGGTCAGTAACTGATTTTCACGGAAAAGACGAGTGATTGCCAAGAACGTCTCTGAATTGGATATCGGTTTCTGGTCTATCGCCTCGATGACATCGCCATGCCGGATGCCTGCTGCTTCCGCCGGACTTCCCTTTTTTACCGCCGCAACCAACACGCCGAGCCCCTCTTCCAAACCGAGGGCTTCCACCAATCCCGGCGTTAAATCTTGGAGGTCAATGCCAATTTCCGGTGGTACAACAGTCCCATGTGTAACCAATTGATCGACAACCTTTTGGGCGATATTGACTGGAATGGCAAAACCGATCCCTTGTGAACCGCCGCTCGTCGAATAGATCGCCGTGTTGATACCGATTAGCTGTCCGTATAAATTGACCAATGCACCGCCGCTATTGCCCGGGTTAATTGATGCATCTGTTTGGATGAGATCTCGGTATAGCCGGTCTTCCGTCTTCAGAACGCGACCCGTTGCACTCACTACGCCGACAGTGACAGTAGGGCTCGCATCCTCAACCATAGTCGCAAAGGGATGTCCAATTGCAATTGCCCATTCCCCAATCATCAGATCTTCAGCATCGCCCAATTCAACCGCTTTTAGTTCTGGTATATCAATTTTTAAGACAGCAAGATCCGTGAGGAAATCCTCCCCAACAATTTCGGCACTCGCTTCACGTCCATCAGAAAGGAGTACCGTCGTCGAGTCTGCTCCTTCGATAACGTGCTGATTGGTAATCACATAACCCGTTCGATCGAAAATCACTCCAGATCCAAGCCCATGTAGGGTGCGCCGTTGTGGGACTTGGAAGGGTAAATCGAAAAATGGTGCCCAGAAATCGTCAAAAAATGGAGATACCTTTACCATCTGTGTCGCCGTCCGCGTCGTGCTGATATTAACGACTGCGGGGCTCGCGTACTCAACCGCGTTGACGATGGCGTTCCGCCGGGAAATTGATATATCCGCTTGTTGTTCTGACTTCGATTGTGCCCTCCCCGTTTGAGAGGCTACGATCCACAAACACAGAAGCAAAATGTGAAAGGTAAACCCCGGACAATTCGGGGCAGACTGTAAAACGTGATGTGGATGGGGCATCACATTTTGCGTAAACAAACGCACACACCGCCAGACAAATCGGGGCAGCTTCCGAACGAATGCACTCATGAACTATTCCACCATATATTTGAGAAAAAGTGGTTTCGCTGAATATATGACTTCAAAGATATTATCTCCGCGGCCTTGAACCGCTTTTAAGCCATCCAACGAAATAAACTGTTCTTGGCTCGTCACCACTGGACAACCATAATGCCTGTTTGTATATTTCAACGGTAGCGAACTTTGAATCCTGTTTTTGACAAACTCAAAATGTCTTTTCAATCGATCGTGCAGATAATCGTTTGAAAAATCGACAATATGGCGTGCAATCGGGCAAATTGTCTGTTGAAAACTCTTGTCGATTTCAACACCAATACTATTACGCCTCGATGTCATCGCAGCCGTAATCGTGGTTCCTGTACCCAAAAACGGATCGAGTATCACATCACCTTTCACAGAGTACATATTGATCAGTCGATAAGCCAAATCGAACGGAAATGCTGCACTCCTCCATCGCGACATCGCATTGGAAAGGCTCTGCTTTGCTCCCTTAATATCCGTCCAAACATCCGAATACCAGATATTCCTCTCTTCCCAAAACAGAGCACTTTCGCGTCTGTTCTTTTTTTCGCTCTCTGTCTTAAATTCTCTTTTGGAGCCCTTTCTCACTATCAGAATATACTCGTGCTCCAGAGTTACATAAGCACCAGCAGGCAGCATACCTGAGCCCATAAATTTATTGGGGGCATTGGTCTGTTTTCGCCAGAGGATATCAGGTAGTGCTGAAAATCCGATATCTATGAGGTAATTCAAGATCTTCGCATGATTTGGATACAAACAAAAATCATTTTTTACTTTCCGCGTCGCATCGCCGATGTTGATGCATGCAAATCGACCATCTTTTAGAATCCTGAACAGCTCGTCCCATACAGGATTGAGGAGATTGTGCATTAACTCATAAGCCTGTCTACCATCGCCACGCGCTAACGCGTTCTGAATTTCTAGGTTCTGGCTGCCAAACATATCATCCCACATGGCAATCATGGGATACGGCGGAGAGGTAACGATCAGATCAACGCTTTCTGAAGCAATTTCTTTCAAATCCCTCGCATCTTGAAAAAAGATTTTATGGATAGTTTTCATAGATAGACTGGAACGGACGACCCGCCAAAATCGGTCAAAAAACCGACAACTAAATAGCCCTATATTATATTCTTTTCGGGCAATCATTGTCAATGGCAGAAATCTGTAAGTCTTTGGATGGTGTCCAACCGAAAAGATTTCTCATCTACAATCCTCTACTTTTTATATATTCATCGAAATTTTTTATGGTTAATGATATAATACCCCCATGAAACCAATCAATGTAACAGTCTACTCCGACTATGTTTGTCCATACTGCTACATCGGTGCAGCGCGAGTACAGCAACTGCAACAGGAATACGATTCGCCGGTTGTCTGGAAGAGCTTTGAACTTCACCCGGAAGCCCCCGCGGGTGGCATCCCACCATCGATGTTTTATCAGAACAATCCCAATCTTAAAGGGATTTCTGAAAACGCTCGACAGTTGGCGGCGGATGCCAATCTGCAACTTGGCGACCACGTCATCTACTCCAACTCTCGACTTGCGTTAGAGTTGGGTGAATTTGCCGAGCAATATGGGAAGGGCGAAGCGTTCCGATCGACAATATTTGATGCCTACTTCCAGCGAATACAGGATATGGGGGCTGAAACCGTGCTTTTAGAGGTTGCTGAGGAAATCGATCTCCCCAGAGACGAAGCGGCTGAGTGTCTTTCTGAGCGCACGATGAAAGCCTACGTCGATTTGCAGATACAGGAGGCCAGAGGATATGGGATTACCGGTGTCCCAACATTTATCATTGGGAGGTATATGGTTGTCGGTGCACAGCCTTATTCGGTGCTCAAACAGGCGTTTGAACTGGGGTTGAAAGAAGAAGCGGCAGGCTAAAGACAGCCAGAGGCTTTGAAATGAAATGGAATTTACCCATTTGGCAATTTTCATCCCAATCAGCAAGGATGGAGGGACATCATGAGCTTGGACACGAAGTATGACATCGATCAGATGATGGAGGAGTGGCGAATTAACGGCTTCGTCGTCTTCGAGGATCTGATACCGGCAGAAAAAATTGACCGTATCCTTGAAGCATGGATACCGATTCGCGATCGCGACATCGAGCGGCAAGGGAAGTATCCGCCCCGCGGCTATCATCGTTATAACGTGCGTGTACCATTCGAGCGACCTTTTGTGGATGCGGAAATCTTTGAACATCCCGCCCTAGTTGAGTTTCTGGAGCGTGTGCTGGGTACCGATTACGTGTGGACGCACTTCGACTCCAACATCCCATTGCCGGGGACAGATTATCAGCGGTGGCATCGGGACGGCCGCGCATCCCTTTTCCCAGGAATTAAGACACCAACCTACTCTGTCGGTGTCAAGTTTCCACTCGTTGATACAAACGAGGAGAATGGGAGTTTTGAAGTAATTCCGGGGACGCAGTATGTGGGCGAGGAGAGCTTACCCACTAACCTGAACGCTGTTTTTGGTGAGGGGGTCCACCGTCGTGGCAACTATCATCCGGTCCGTCTCAATCTGAAAAAAGGGTCCCTCTGGGTGCAAGATCCACGCGCCTTTCACCGTGGCACCCCCAATCGGTCAGACCACCCGCGCGATGAACTGTGTATGGCATTCAGCGTCCCGTGGCTATTCAGCCAATGGCTGCATGAGTACACCGAAAAGCATTTCCCACGGGATCTCTGGGAAAGCCTACCCCCTCATGCCCAAAAGGTGTTGCAATGGCAGCGGGTGAAAGATAGGTAAAGAGCGTGAGACGTGAAAACCATTTGTTCATTAGTACATTGGTTCATTGATGCAGTCGGGATAGGGAACCAATCTACAAGGGTCCATAAAGAAAGTGCAAAATGCAAAGAGAAACCGAGTTTTTGACAAGTCTCAGATCAGGGAACGGAGTAGGAGCGGGGCAACCCCACCCCTACAGTTTCTGTTGCACGATTGCTTAACCTGAGCTAAAGGAGATTTCTATGCGTTTGAAAGATCGAGTTGCTATTGTCACCGGTGGCGGTGGCGGGATGGGAACCGGTATCAGTCTATGTCTCGCTAGAGAGGGTGCAAATATCGTCGTGTCAGATGTGAATCTTGATGCCGCCCAAGGTTGTGTTAAAAAGATTGAAGAGATGGGTCAACGTGGGCTAGCGGTCCAGTCAGATGTGACGAAGGAAACGGACTGCACTGCCTTGGTTGAGGAAACCCTGCAAACATTCGGACAGGTGGATATTCTTGTCAACAACGCCGGGCATTTCGGTGAGCGCCTTGGGCTGCCGTTTACCAATCAAACAGAGGCAGACTGGGACGACAACTTAGCTGTCCACGTCAAAGGCCCCTTCTTCCTTTGTAAAGCCGTTGCCTCTCACATGATCGAGCGGAAGTTTGGGAAGATTATCAATATTTCGTCGATTGCGGCAAAGCGAGATCCGCAGATTGCACCGGCTTACGCTGCCGCCAAGAATGCCCTATTGAACTTGACGCGGTTGGTGGCTAAAGACCTTGGACCCCATAACGTCAATGTCAATGCGATCTGTCCGGGAATGCTCTGGACCGGGTTCTGGCATAGGCTCGCACCGTTAATCGCCGAGAACGATCCGACTTACGCAGATCTCGAACCGCGCGCCCTATTTGAGCAGTGGGTCAAACAAAACACACCGCTCCAACGGGAGCAGACACCGGAAGATATCGGCAACCTCGTCGTCTTTCTGTCGTCGGAGGAGGCTCGAAACATCACCGGACAGACCATCCATGTCGATGGCGGTGTATCAATGGGATAGCGAATCTCACGGCCTACCTGATTTGGACAATCTGTTCGAGGCGCGCAGATTCACTCAAGGCATCGCAGACACGCATTGTATTGATCGCTTCAGTCTGCCAGCGTGGCTCCAGCTGTCCGGTCCGAACAATGTTTGAAAACCGTTCGATCATGCGTACCTCTTGGATACAACCTCCGCCCTTATGTTCTTCGTTTCGGCCCTGTGCACCGTGTATCCAGAAACGAGTCGAATCCTCGTTCCGGGGTATTACAAAATCGTCACACACCAGAGAGGCTTGGGTGCCGGCGACCTCGAACCACCTGCGGCTCGATGTATCATAACCACAATCAAATGCAGCCATCCGTTCATCTTCAAACCATAGGGTACCCGATAAGCTGAGCTCTACACCACGATAATAGCGTGCAGTAGCAAAGACCCGCATCGGTAAATCGTCAAACGCCCAGAGAATGCAGCGAACACAATAGTAACCGAGATCTCCGAGGCAGCCGCCAGCGAGTTCTTTTTTTATTCGGATGTTGTCTTCTGGGATTTTGTCCCAGCCGCTGGTAAATGCCGCCGTCACCCGATGCAACCGCCCTAAAATCCCATCATCAATGACCTGCTTCATCCTAGCCGTACGCTCGTGATGTACCCACATGACACCATCCATCAGTTGCACATTGTGCTGTTGACAGGCATCTGCCATTGTTACTGCTTTCTCTGCGTTTGCTTCCAACGGTTTTTCACACAGCACATGCTTGCCCTGTTCCGCCGCTTTGATGGTCCACTCGGCGTGCATTGATGGCGGCAGCGGGTTGTAGATGGCATTGATTTCCGGATCTTCAAGGAGTGCTGTATAGTTTCCGTAGGCTATTCCAACACCGTGCTTAGCCCCCCAACTCTTGGCACGTTCTTCCGTTCGACTGGCGATTGCTGTCAACTCAGCACCATCTGCTAAGTTGATAGCTCGTGCAACCTTTGTTGCGATATTCGCCGTACTCAAAATCCCCCAACGTACACTCTGTTTTGCTTCGCCTGTCATAATGTCCTCGTTCAAAGTCTGCTGTTAATAGAATTGTTGTTGCCCAAATTTCAAATCAGTGCTATAATATCGGTTAAACCTCAGCGGAGGTTTGAATTTTTTTTAAGGTTGGATATTTAATTTAGCATATTCCATTTTGAATAAGGAGTCAAGCGCAAAAATGATAGGGTCCTTTAATTCTTCGGGCAGGGTATCCTGCCCTGCCTACGATGTAGGCCCTCCCCTCCCCCCGCAGTCCGTGCCGAAACCAGGGGAGGGGGGGCATTCCCTGGTCTCCCCGATAGATCGTCTCCCGTTCCAAGACCAGGGGGGTAGATTGGAACGGACTACCCGCCAAAATCGGTCAAAAAACCGAAAACTCAATAGTCCTACAAAAATGAGACGTTTATTATTTGTTGTATGTGTGAGCTTATTTGCCGCCGGAGGCGCGGCGTGGGGGTGGTGGTCGGGAGGACACGGCATCCTGACGCGGGCAGCGGTTCAGGCATTGCCCGATGAGGTGCCAGCGTTCTTCCGCGCCGGGGAACGAATGATTGCCCACTGTGCGTATGATCCGGATATAGTAAAGAATCGTGGCGCGCCTCATGTCCGTGAGGCGGAACATCCAGAGCACTATCTCGATCTGGAACTTTTGCGGGGCAAGCCACTTCCGAAAAGCCGGTATGAGTTTACCCAGTTGTGCACCGAACTGGAGATTAAGCCCGACACGGTGGGGTTCGTGCCCTATGCCTTAGCTGAGTGGACAGAGCGTCTTGCCGTGGCCTTTGCCGAGCACCGAAAATGGCCCAACAATCCTTTTATTCAGAACAAATGCCTAGTTTATGCCGGATTCGTTGCCCACTACGCGCAGGATATGTGTCAACCCCTGCATTTGACAATTCATTTCGACGGCTGGAAACAGCCGGATGGTTCTGTGCTGCATAAAGGGATTCATGAGAAAGTGGACGCGCTTGTCGAGTCTCTAGGGCTTGATCCGTTGGTTCTAGCAAAAGATCAGGAGATCCAGCCGCTCGATGATCTGATGGCTGGTATTGTGAAGGAGTTTCATGCGGCGTATTCCTTGCTCAACGGGGTGTATGAACTGGGGGATAGCCTGCCTTCTTTTGGAGATAAAGATTGGGAGCCTGTCCCTGAAGTTGTCGATTTCGCAACCGAGCGGGCTCGTGAAGCTACGCGTTTTACGGCTGCGCTCTACCTGACAGCTTGGGAATTGTCCGGTAAAATCAAACTGGAGGGTTGGCTGAACCGCGCACAAGACGATGGAGAAACAACGAAGTAGTTCCAGAAGCCCATCAAAAAGAACGTGCACAACGCAAAGAGATACCGAGTTTTTGACAAATACGGGCGAGGTAGCCCCGCCCCTACAGTTTCTGTTGCCCGATTGCTTAACATGAGCTATTCCAGAAATTGTCGGCAAAGATTGATTGGTGTCTCCGAGTCGATTTTGGAAAATTGGTCTACATTTTATAGAGGAAGATCTAAATGACTGCGAATCAGATAGTCGATATACAAGTGTGTGAATTGCAACCACCACCACCGAGTGAGGCAGGAACACCAGCCCGCCGTCCGCCCTGGGGGCAGACATTTGTGCAGGCAACCCCCATGGACAGATTCGACCAGCCGGTCCACCGGCGGGATCCGGGTGGATTGGTGTGGGTTAAGGTCATCGCTGATGACGGAACTTGGGGCTTGGGACTTGCTGATACGGGCCACGTCGCAACCATACTCATTAAGGAATGTCTTGCACCGCTAGTCATTGGGCAGGAGGTGGGGGCGATTGACCTTTGCAACGATTTGATGTGGCGAGGAACGCTTTCCTTCGGTAATGGTGGCTTGACAGCGCGCGCTGTGGCTGGCGTGGATCTGGCGTTGTGGGATTTGTGGGGCAAGACCCTCAATCAGCCGGTCTATCGACTCGCCGGGGGCCCCGCACGCCGTTCAATGGATGTGTATGTGACCGGCAACGATGTGGATTGGAGTCTGGAGCTTGGGTTCAAAAAGTTCAAACTGGCGCGCCCTTATGGGGTCTACGACGGTCAGGCTGGAATTGATGGCACCGTGGAATTAATCGCAAAAACGCGTGAGCAGATTGGGCCTGAAGCAGATTTGATGCTTGACTGCTGGATGGCTTATGATGCCGATTACGCCGTGCAGATGTGTGAAGCCTTGCGCCCCTATCGGATGCGGTGGATGGAGGAGATGTTAGTGCCACACGATTGGAAGGGGCTAAAAGCCATACGTCAGCGCGTCCCATGGCAAACCCTTGCCACTGGAGAGCATTGGGCACCGCGTTGGCCCGGGATGCGGGCGGTGGAGGAAAGCCTGATAGACCTCGTTCAGGCAGATCTCCATTGGATTGGTGGTTTTACAGAAGCAATGAAGCTGGCTCACTTTGCAGATGCAGCTGGCGTTCCAATGTGTCTGCACACCGGTGCCAATAATCCCTATGGCCAACACTGGACAGCAGCCATGCCCAATACACCGTTGATTGAACTCTTCCAAGCTTCGGCACCGGGGATTCCATTGGAGGAATGTTACCTAGGCGCACCCTCGGAGTCGGGACGACGCTGCTATCGAACCCCACCGGGAACCCCGATGCCAGTTGATGGCAAGCTGGGGCTGCCGCCGGGACCCGGGTTCGGGCTCCAAGTGCCGGAGGCGTGGTTGAAACCGATTTGAAATATCCCGGCGGGCAATATAGAATTAGTGGGACAACTGTGCATTATCTTCCGAAACGTTCAAACTCGGTCGAGAGCCAATCCCAATAGGGGCGCGGCATTTCAGAGGGAGGCTCTAACGCGGCTTCCCTGCGCCAGTGACGTAACGGATGCTCGCGGTTCTCTTGCGGGAGATCTACGCGCGTACCGTAAGCCGCGGACTCGAACACGCCCATCAAGACCTCCAGTACCCGACGCCCCTCCAATCCGCTGCATTCATGCTCCCGCCCTTCGTCTAGGGCGCGGACATACTCCTCGACAAACCAGTAGTCTGCCTCTGATGCGCTGCTATCCGGCTGATAGCTTTCGGGATAGATCGACTCAAGGGCTTCCCATCGGTCATGTTCTCCGTCCGGGATAAAATGGGGCTGGGGCAGCCACCACGCTTGGTCGCCTCTCCACATCAAGCGTCCCTCACTACCGTACAGTTCCATCGCATAAGCAGAAGAATCCATCTTATCAAAGCGATGCTGGAGGAGCGTCCCGGTCACGTTGTTATCAAATTGCAACGATGCTGTGATATGTTCACAGGCGATGGTCCCCATCCCGCTCGGCGATGGCACAATATCGTCCGGGGTAATCGGATGCCCGTTTGTTGTGGCTTGAGTGACCACACTACGGGGTCGTCCGCCGAATCTGAGCATGTTGTTAATCATGTGTGTGCCGATGTTCATCAAGCCGTAGCCGCCGTAGTAGCCTTTGCCGCTGCCATAGAGGTATCGCAGCTCACCGATTTTTCCTTCTTTGAACGCACGTCCAATCGCCTGCATTGATGCACCAACTCGCCCCTGATGATGCACAGCAGTCCGCACCCCTTTCTCCTGCGATCGTGCGATGATGGCATCGGCTTGGATTAAATCAACGCACATCGGTTTTTCAACTTCAATGTTGATGCCGTGTTCTAGAACGCGCATACACAGGTCATAGTGAAATTCCGTCCCTGTCGGGATCGCCACGATGTCTGGCTCCGTTTGGCGAATCATCTCGTCCAAGTCGGTGAAACGCGCGGACACCCCCACCTCATCTCCGAGTGTGTTCAGCCGCTCCTCAATGAGGTCGCAAAGCCCAACAATCTCTGTCCGTGGATGGGCATGATAAGCTCTGGCTGCTGCTGTCCCACGCCCTCGACACCCTAAAATATTGACACGGTATGTTTTCATTTCTATCTCCTTTATTGATTGCATCTGGCTGCCTCTTTGTTTAAGCTATAACAGTTCCGTATGAGCTATCCCCCACCTGCTGTTTGTTCTGACATTTCAATCCCCTTTTTCCGTGAGTAGGGATGCACCCGCATGTGTATCCGCTTTTCAACCGCCCGTGATTTTGTAACTCAGAATCGTTACAAGAAGGTATGCACCGATAAGTATAACACCAAAAGGACGCTTCAACTGGTCGCCGGAAACAAATATGCCGACACGAAAAATGACCAAGATAAATAACATCAGTGGAAAAAGCAGACGAAAGAAGTGCATCGGTGCTTCCAATCCCCCGCTCGTTACGGCGGCAGATGCCCCGGCGACAAATAGCACGTTGAGAATATCGGCTCCGATAACGTTTCCCACCGCAAGTTCGCCATGTCCCCTTCTGGCGGCAGTCACTGCGGTCACAAATTCTGGCAGGGAGGTTCCGAACGCCACCAATGTAGCAGCAATGATGCTTTTGGGGACATTCACTCTTTCGGCAACAATTTTAACCGCCGGAATCAGCACCGATGAGGCGGCGATCACCAATACAATGCCGATCACCAATTTGACAACGACAAGCACCGTATTCGCAGATTCGTCGTGGCTCTGATCCGTTTCCATCGTGCTATCGGAATCACGTGACCAGCGAATTGACTGCCACATATAAGCGACAAGCAGACCGAGGAAAACAAAGCCCATCACTCGCGGGAGACGACCGCCATCCGAAAAGACTCTTTCCAATGAGACAAAAGGTAGACAGGCAATCACTAGCAAAACCCCTGCCCCCAGTTGTATCCAGCCTTGGCGATTGACAATTTTTCGATTGAGCGGCAGGGGGGCGATCAGTGCGGCAGTACCGAGGATCAGTCCCGTGTCGCAGATAATTGACCCAACCGCGTTCCCAAGGGCGATATCCGGATCGCCCTGAACGGCAGCGAGAACGGAAACAGCGGCTTCAGGTGTCGTTGTTCCCAAGCTTACAATCGTGGCACCGATAAGCGTCTGCGGGATGCCCCATTGGGTCGAAAGGGTAACCGCCTCCTCAACCAGTATATCAGCCCCCTTTCCAAGGAGATAAAGGGTGATTGCAATGATGACAAAGAGCCAAATCGTGTGGAGATTTCCAATCTTGGATTCAATCCAACCTTCTAACCCATGAGGGGTATCTGTGTCGCCGGAGTCGGCAAAAGTGGTAAAACTAAAAGCAATGATGACAAAGATTAAACAACAGAGTAATTTACGTTTCATTATCTCCTCATTATAAAATTATTGTTTACATCACCAGCACTGTTAATCAACCCTACATCTCCCGTTGAGTCCATCAAAATGGGTAAATTTAGGGGGTCGGAAACAGAAGCATCATTTGTCCGAATGGATTGCCCCCCGATGAGATCGGGATTCAAAGCAACCTTACCCGTTGAGAAATTCTTGACGATGACGCGGGAACCCGACTCCGATTGTAGGTGGGGCATCTTGACCCACCCGCGGACGGGGAAAACTATCGAACCCCTCAACGCCAAAACAGGAATCCCCGCCCCCACATCCATACCCATGATTACCACCGGCGGGGCGGCAGCATCGTAAGCTTCCGATCTAAGCCCCCATGCTTTCGGGTAGGGATACAGATCGGCAAACGGTAGTGAGTCAAAAAATATTTGATTGTGTAGGTGAAATAGGGTAGACTTGTCTTGGCTTTCGTGGGAGAGTCGCATACCGTCTTGGTGGTGTCTCCCCCATCATATCCTACCGGCTATGAAAGACAGAGAGCCAATCCCAATGAAAACCTAGTCCGTTCCGAGACCAGGCAAGTTCAAGATGTATAGCCATCCCTGGTCACGGAACGGACACCGTAACCGTGAATTGCACAAGACCCTAGACGGCAGCCGTTCCAGCCCCGATTGCATCGGGACAGGCCCGTTCGCGGGGCCCTCGGAACGGAACGATTCAGGATGTGGTGGCAGTTAGATAGAAATCGCACTGCCGCGGTCAATATCAACAGGGTGGGGGAGTATGTCAACTCCCTTACGGTTAAGGTAAGTCGTCGCGCAATGAATCAGGCTCCTACGGCTGCTATCAAGCTTATCACAAAGTCAGGTTAAAAGTCAACATTTTTCAGTCGGGTGTCGGGATTTGGAAATCCCTCCTACAGCTATGGGTCGGGATTCGGAAATCCCTCTCTGTTCCGAGAGTCTTCGACCTACAGGAGAATTAAATGACCCGACTCGTTGTAGGAATCAGGTTGACAACCATGAAGATTTTTCCTATAATTTCCGAACCTCTTATTGACGCTTGAGAGGAAGGCTGATTGTATATTACGATCTCAACAAAATCGAGGGAAGGACAATGAAAGATACAACAACTGAAACAGAAAAAAATACCGCGAGCGATTCAGTGCCCGCTACCGACTTTATTCGGCAGGCGGTTCAGGAGGATTTGCGGACAAACCGATTTGATGGGCGTGTGCACACGCGGTTTCCGCCGGAGCCAAACGGCTATCTGCATATTGGCCACGCCAAAGCCATCTGCATTGACTTCGGTGTTGCGGAAGATTTCAATGGGCTTTGCAATTTGCGATTTGATGATACCAATCCAGCCAAGGAAAGCATTGAATATGTGGAATCGCAAAAGGCGGATATTCGATGGCTCGGATTTGATTGGGAAGACCGGGAGTTCTACGCCTCGGACTATTTTGAACAACTCTACGAATATGCCGTGAAACTTATCAAGAAGGGGAAAGCGTATGTTTGCGATCTGAACCCTGATGAAATCCGGGAGTACCGCGGCACCTTGACGGAGCCGGGGGCGGATAGCCCGTACCGTAACCGTTCTGTTGAGGAAAACCTCGATCGTTTCGAGCGCATGAGAGCGGGCGAATTTTCGGACGGTGAGCGCACACTTCGCGCCAAAATTGATATGGCATCGCCCAATTTGAACATGCGAGATCCGGTCATGTATCGTATTCGGCGGGCGACACATTATAGGCAGGGCGACAAGTGGTGTATCTATCCGATGTATGACTTCACGCATGGCCAAAACGATTCCATAGAAGGCATTACTCACTCGTTATGTTCGCTCGAATATGAGGACCATCGACCCCTGTATGATTGGTATCTTGACGAATTGGAAATCTATCACCCGCAACAGATTGAGTTCGCTCGACTCAATCTCAGCTATACGATATTGAGCAAACGGTGGCTTGTCCAACTAGTGGAGTCGGGCCATGTCAGCGGGTGGGATGATCCGCGTATGCCGACGCTGTCCGGTTTCCGAAGACGGGGCTACACATCGGAAGCCATCCGAGATTTTTGTCATCGGATCGGCGTGGCAAAGAGCGATAATTTGGTCGATATTGCGCTGCTTGAATACTGCCTCCGTCAGGATTTGAATATACGCGCCCCCCGTGTGATGGCTGTATTGCGCCCGCTCAAAGTGATTATTGACAACTATCCGGAGGACAAAGTGGAAGAGTTAGATGCCGAGAACAATCCGGAGGACGAGAGTATGGGGCATCGGAAGATTCCGTTTTCACGCGAGATTTATATTGAACGAGAAGATTTTATGGAAGACCCCCCGCGAAAATACTTCCGCTTGGCACCCGGTCGTGAGGTAAGGCTAAAACACGCTTACTATATCACATGTGTTGATGTGGTTAAGGATGAGCAGACGGGAGAAGTGACTGAGCTCCATTGTACTTATGATCCGGAGACACGAGGAGGGTGGTCTGAAGATGGGCGTAGGGTAAGAGGGACGTTGCACTGGGTTTCCGTACCCCACGCGCTTGAAGCCGAAGTTCGTCTCTTCGACCATCTCTTCACTGAACCGAATCCCAACGCTCTCACGGATGATGATTTCCAGGCAAATTTGAATCCAAACTCGTTGGAAGCATTGCAATCGTGCCGAGTTGAATCCAGTCTCGCCGGTGCTGCATCGGGAACCCAGTATCAGTTCCTAAGAACGGGCTATTTCTGTGTAGACCCCGATTCCTCCGATGAAAAACTGGTATTCAATCGGGCGGTGACGTTGCGGGATACTTGGGCAAAGATTCAAAGAGCACAGCAGCGTCAATGAGGAAAATTGTAAAGTATAGCGATTATGATTTCCCATTCTACACCAACGGGCATCTTCATCACAGGCACAGACACCGAGATTGGCAAAACCGTCGTCGCGGGGGGGGTGGCGGCTGCGCTCAAAGCTGTTGGGGTCAACGTCGGTGTCATGAAGCCGATTGCAAGTGGTGGTGTTGAACACGAAGGACACCTCGTTTCGGAGGACGCGATTTTCCTCAAACGCGCCGCACAGGTGGACGACCCTCTGGACCTAATTAACCCACTCTGTCTCCGACACCCTCTTGCCCCATCTGTGGCTGCGGCGGTTGAAGGGGTATCAATCGATCTTCGACAAATAGACGAGGCTTTCGCTCAACTCTGTCAGAGACATGACTTCATGGTTGTGGAGGGAATTGGTGGGATTGCGGTGCCAATCTGTGAGGAGGTGCTCGTCGCGGATATAGCACAGCGTTTCCAACTGCCGCTGCTTATCGTCGCTCGACCCAACTTAGGTACGATTAACCACACTGTGTTGACAGTTGCATTCGCCAGATCTTATAGCCTTGAAATTCGTGGGATTGTATTGAATGGCTTACGAGAGGAACCCAAGGGGCTCGCTGAAGCGACCAATCCGAAGGAGCTCGAACGACTCACCCACCTGCCGATTTTGGGAACTGTGCCATTCGATGAACGGCTGCAAGGTGATATGCCCCCTCCGGACTTTTTAAGTCAGTTTATCGGTGAGCACATTGATTGGAGGGGTTAGTAGAGGCAAACGGTTAGCCCCTACAAAAGATCTCTAACTCACGTGTGTCACTCAGACCCTGTTACAGGTAGCCCGACGAAAAGTCGGCTATCAATATCCGTAAGCGGGTCGACTTCACCGCATGCTGCGGCACGAGCGAACACGATGCCGGGCTGCTTGGCTCGCATCGCACGCGACAAAACGGTAAACCCTTTCGATTGGCTTCAGATTCTCAATAGTATCAAATGACCAGATGCTGGTTGAAATGCCAATATCTTAGGACTTAAGGTGGCAACTTGTGTTATAATGAAATCCTGAAATTTGGTCTCTAAACCGATTTGACACCCCAAACATAGAAAGGGAATAAGAATGGCTATCTTTTTACACACGCGCGTTAGAGTGAGCGACCTCGATCAATCGATTAAATGGTATTGCGACCACTTAGGCTTTGTTGTGAAAAGTCGAAGCGATAGATCACCGGCAGGCAACCAAATTGTCCATCTGGAACTTCCGGGTAACGTACCGACGCTGGAGTTGACCTATTCGCCCGACTATAAACTAAATGTTCCAGAAGATCTGATGCACTTTGCCATTAGTGTGCCGGATTTGGTCGCTTGCTGCGACGAGCTGGAGGAAGGGGGACTTGAAATTTGGCCCGATGGCTGGCGGGAACAGTTCACATCGGGGGGCATGAAGATGGCTTTCATTACCGATCCAGACGGTTACGAAGTTGAATTGCTGGAAGATATTGATGAGATTCTGGCAGGGTTGGAATAGCCGAACCAAACCAAATTGAGCTGTTAATCAACCTTTGGTGCTAAAATGAAACAGTAAATCCATGAACAAGTTGTTTTCACGCATCACATTTCACTCGGTTATTGAGGTGTTTGATTCTCCCGATAGATTTCTTTGAGTTGTGTAGTTGTTATGAATCCGAGAAACCCCATCCCGATGGCAATGGCGAACATTCCTGCATAGTTCACAAGGCCGATGAGTTGCCCCGCGAGCATTGGCATAAAACTGAATGGAAACAGGATCGTGTTCATAAAACCGACATAGCTTGGACGATTCAGGCTCGGTGCAATATTTAACAGATATGCCATGAAGCCTATTGACGAGCCGCTCATTGATGCCCCGTTGAAGACAAACGTCAGGAAATAGCAGGGCATCTGCCACGCCGGCGGCAGGTATTGCACCCCGATTGCTACCAACGGTGCCGCACATGCCAATGCCGAGGTACAACTGAGGATGTATCGGACACCATATTTCTCCCCTAGATAACCCCACAGGGCATTCGAGATGACACCGCTGATGGAGACAACAGCGAGAAACGTCCCAATGGTTGCGTCTGGAACCTCCAATCTGAGCAAGGCGTAAGGGACATAGAACGGGGTGCACATCCCGGCGACCGTCGTACACATCCGGTAGTAAAAGAACCACCGATAATTCCGATCTGTCCGAAAGAAGTGCGGCCCCTGCTTCAGATGCTGCCCGAAGGGTTGGCGTGCACTTTGGACAGGACGGATAGGTTCGCGGATCTGTAAAAAGGCCATGAGCGATAGCCCAATCGCAACTCCCGCACATCCGAACAGCAGCGCATAATTCGTCGGGAATACCAGCCCGGATTGAGGACTCAAGATATATCGGATGAAGAAGAAACCGATGAATATGCCGAAGAACCCACCCATCAACTGGCGCAAACTGAAATATCGAGACCGTCGCTGCGGTTCAATGGATTTGGAGATAATGTCCATATACGGAAGCGTTGAGACTCCCATCGCCGAAGATCTGATGAAATAACAACAGAGAAAGCACGCGGCGAGTAAACCGTTGTTGCCAGAACCGACCAGAAGGGTGCATACAACCATTGCGACCCATGCGAGCAGTCGAAAGCTCATACCGATGGCGTAGAAAGGCATTTTGCGCGGACGGTGTTCTAGCAGATTCGAGATTAGGAGTTGGGGCCACATCCAACCGGCTCGCGTCATGGAACCGGTCAAGCCGACGAGCGTGTTTGAGGCAGTGAGTTTTAGAATAAAGGCGGGGAGAACAATTGTCGAATCTGCGAACGCAAAAGAGATTCGCATGAATGTGCCTTGAAGCACAGCGATCCAAAAGTTGCGGTTCTGTTCCCGTTCTTTATCTTTTTCCTGTGGATACTGGGGCTCCGGTGTGTCGATTGGGGCAGCTTTCATAGTCAGTTTCGTTTTCCTTCCACACCTTTATCGTAATCGTCCGATCTAAGCCCCCACCCTTTCGGGTAGGGATACAGATCGGCAAACAGTAGTGAGTCAAAATGTATAGCCATCCCCGACAATATCGGGACAGGCCCTTTCGCGGGAGGGCAGGCCAGGGGTGAGACTCCCAATCCTTTAGGTTTGGGAGTATGTCAAATTATCACAAAACTGTGGATCTGTCCAAATATTTATGTGGACGTATTGGGAAGAATTGATTCAGAAAGTGTCAGATATCGTTCCTACTCTAGCCTGTGATTCACTCCACACCTGCTTTCCTCCTACCCTGACTCTCCCCGAAAAATAAAATTGACAACCCCTAAAAAATAGGTTATCATATACTAATTAAAAATTTAGGAGTACCTAAATATAATTTTTGGATGGTCAAGAATGATAACTCATGCGATGGAAGATTATCTGAAGACAGTCTACTTGCTGCAAGAAGGTCAGAAGAAAGTCTCTACCTCTGCTATAGCTCAGCAAATGGATGTTTCTGCCGCATCGGTCACCGGTATGATCCGCAAGTTGGCAGCGATGGGATTGCTGAATTACGCCTCCTATCACGGCGTTGAATTGACAGAAGGTGGGAAAAAAATCGCTCAAGAAATTATTCGCCATCATCGGTTACTAGAACTTTATCTCGTTGAAATCATGGGATTTACTTGGGACAAAGTGCATGATGAGGCGGATAAACTGGAACATGTTATTTCCGAGGAGTTTGAGGAACGGATGAGCGAGGCGTTGGGGCATCCCACCACCGACCCCCACGGACACGCCATCCCAGCAAAGGATGGCGCACTCCAAGAGGTTGCTTATGAAACGCTAACAAAAGTTGATGCGGGGAGTTCTGCCACCGTTCAGCATGTCAATGATAATGATCCCGAGATGCTGCGTTACCTCGATCAGCTGGGCATCCTGCCGAGCACCGTCATCCAAGTTGTGTCAAAAGAACCGTTTAATGGGCCGTTGCGTTTGAGGATTGACCAGACCGAACATTTTGTCAGTCGCGAAGTCGCAGGAAACGTATTTGTAGCCGCCCCTGGAAAGGAAGCAAATTAATGGAAGACAAAAAAACACGAACATTCCCTCAAGAAGAAACTTCTCCAAACTCTATGGAGGAGTCGAGTAAGGGAATCCCACAGAAAAGTAAGGCACGTTTATCAAGGCGTGATTTTCTAAAGACGAGTGCGGTAGGAGCGACTGGGCTTACTGCCACTGGAGCGATTATTGGTGCAAGTCGTGCTCAAGAAAATGTAAAATCTCCGTCTAATTCGTTAGAGCCAACGGATATGAGTATGGGAGGTCCGGGGCATGGCCAAGCTGGTATGTTCGGCTCTATCGGGGAGACAACCTCTGACGGATTTAACCCAAACAAATATCTCACTCACTTCGACTACGGCAAAGTGAGCACGCTTCCAGATGGCAGAACCCTGAGAGAATATAATATAACCGCTATAGAAAAGGAGATAGAGATTGCCCCCGGTGTCATGTTTCCGGCGTGGACATATAATGGCACCGTGCCTGGGCCGACGTTGCGCTGTACAGAGGGCGATCGCCTTCGCGTCTATTTTAAGAACAACGCAACTCATCCGCACACCATCCATTTTCACGGATTCCACCCTGCAAATATGGATGGCGTTTTTGAGCAGATTCCACCCGGAGCCAGCTACACCTATGAGTTTGACGCGGAGCCTTTTGGATTGCAACTTTATCACTGTCATACAACACCTTTGAAGCGTCACCTCCATAAAGGACTTTATGGGGCATTTATTATCGATCCCAAGCAGCACCGCCCGGAGGCCAAAGAGTTGGTCATGGTGATGAACGGCTTTGATACGAACTTCGATGCCGAGAATGAATTTTATGCGGTAAATACAGTCGGGTTCTATTATCAAGATCATCCCATCCCGATTAAAGTCGGGGAGTTAGTCCGGATATATCTCGTCAACGTGTTGGAATTTGACCTAATCAATTCACTTCACATCCATGCCGGTTTCTTCAAGCTCTTCCGCACAGGCACGGACCTCGATTTTTATGAGTTTACGGACACCGTCATGCTCTGTCAGGGCGAGCGGTGCGTCGTGGAATTTGTTTATAATTACCCTGGTATGTTCATGTTTCACGCACATCAAGCCGAGTTTGCCGAATTGGGTTGGATGGGCTTCTTCGACGTAAAGGAGGAAACCCATGTCTAATCTTGATAAAAACAGTTCACACCCTGCCCACTCTCGGAACGGAGAACCGCCCGATTCCGATTCAAGCGATCGGTTTCGGATACCAATTTGGCTCAGCGCGATTCTGCCGATTATCTTGCTTGGCATTTTGCTATACCTTATCGTTAACGGGACTTTAGGGACCTTCCAAGACGTTTTTCCGCCCGTTGAGGAGTTGAATATCCAGCGCATCGTTTTGCCAGAACCCGGTAAGATTGTCGTCCATGTGGTCAACGATGGCCCCAGTCCCGTCACGATAGCTCAAGCCACGGTTGACGATGCAATCTGGAGGGATATTACTATCGAGCCGAGCAGCACGCTCAAACACCTTGAAAAGGCAACCATCACGTTTTCCTATCCCTGGGTCAAAGATGAAATGCACGAAGTGACCTTGATAACACGCACCGGTCTCACCTTCAGTGGTGAAATTCCAGTTGCAGTGCTATCGCCTCGTCCGTCGCTAGCACTCTTTGCAACTTTTGCGATGCTTGGCATTTATGTAGGGGTTATACCGGTTTGTCTTGGGCTTTTATGGTTTCCTTTTCTGAGACAGCTATCCGGCGGCTGGTTTGACTTTTTGATCAGCTTAACTGTGGGATTGCTGGTCTTTTTAGGTATTGACACATTTGTCGAGTCCATCGAGTTGAGTGAAAGGGTGCCCAGCTCCTACCAGGGGGTAGCGATTATCACCATCGGTTTGCTTTTGACTATCCTCATACTCACTGCCATTAGCCGGTACGCTAGAGCTGCCTCCGCACAAAGCGGCGAATCATACAGCGCGTTGGTCTTAGCTTATCTCGTTGCATTTGGCATCGGTGTCCATAACCTCGGCGAAGGGCTTGCCATCGGTGCCGCTTATGCCGTGGGGGAGATAGCGGTGGGAACGTTGTTAGTCCTGGGGTTTACCATTCATAACATCACGGAAGGTGTCGCCATTGTCATTCCCATAACCCGCTCGAAGTTCAAATGGATCCATCTGGTCTGGATGGGACTCCTGGCAGGCGGACCCACCATAATCGGCACATGGGTGGGCGGGTTTACATATTCTGATGTCTGGTCGGTGCTGTTTTTGGCAATCGGTGCCGGGGCCCTCTTCCAGGTCGGCTATCAGATTGTTAAAGGAATGGCGGCTCAATCCGTTCAATCATTGGTTTCTTTTTCAAACGTGGCTGGCTTTTTAGCCGGCTTATTAATCATGTATCTGACAGGTTTATTCGTGGCGGCATAAAATGGCAAAGGAGCATATCAGATGAGAAGGATTATTTATCTCGTAGTTTTAGCAGTAATAGCAGTGGTAGCCGGGGGGGTTTTATGGGCGTTCAGTTCCAGCAAGGTCTCCGATAGCTTGCCCCCCGTTAATATTGAGGTCATCGCTAGGGAAATGAGTTTCAACGAAAATAACCCACCTATTGTGATTAAAAAAGGTCAAACGATTCAGCTCACTGTGAAAAATGAGGAAGAGTCGGGCGTGTATCACGATTTCGAGATCTCGGCATTGAGAGTGAAAACACAGCTCCTAGAACCCGGTGAGGCTGAAACGCTTAACTTCACTGCGGATCGTGAGGGGATATTTACCTATACATGCCCGTTTCATCCCCGCATGATGGTGGGCAAAGTGATAGTCGAATAACACAAAAACTGGAGGTTCATGTTAAGAAATCGTGCACGCGCGTTGCACTTTCTTTTGACGCGAGCCGGCATAATTTTATTAGGAAGCCATTTTATGATACGAAAATTGCCAGTTTTCACGGCTACACTGTTGATTATCTTTTCTCTAGAAGCCCAAGCCAAATCTGGTGATGCACCATATCAAAGGCTACAGGTAAACACGGCACAAACCGTCACCTTTGAATCAACATCTACTGAGGTGGGAAATGTGGTTGTCATCAATGGCAACGAGCACATTGTCCAACCGAAGAACGCTTTCGATTTAGCGGGGGGAGGGTTACGTTTCACGCCTAATGACCTGGGCGGATACGATGTATCTATGCCAGAAGCGGTTGAGTTTGTCGAAGCCTTCGGGAATGTATTGAATCTGAATGATGACGACAGTAAGAAGATCGATATCGGGTTCGATTTCCCATTTTTTGGTGAGGAACATACCGAAGTTTTTGTCAATTCAGACGGGAATTTAACATTCGGCAAAGGGGATGCTGCTTCACAGGCGCGGGACTTGCGAAGATTTTTGGGAGAGGCCCCTCGCATCGGTGTGTTGTACACTGACCTGAATCCGTTCTCCGGCGCAACCGTTGAGGTAAAGCGATCCGCTAGACAAGTTACCGTCACTTGGTTCGATGTTGATGCGTTCAGCCAATCCTCCTTTGGTGGAGAGGCTATTACAATGCAGGTGGTCCTGTTCGATACAGGCATCATTAACATCGTTTTTGAAAAGTCTGATATAAGAACAGGTATTGTTGGAATAGCCCCCGGCGGACTCAACGATGCCTTTCAAGTAAATTTGGTGGACTACTCGGACAATTTGCCGCTTGAAGGGACAACAGGTGCCATTGCAGAAGTTTTCGTAGATCTACCAACGGTCAACCTACAGAATGTTGCTCGTGAATTCTACCAGACGCATCGCGACGATTTTGATAGCTTAGTGCTCTTCACTAACTTTGAATCGAACCTAGACCAAGTCGGGATCCTCGCCTTTGCTATTTCCGTCCAGAACGATGTTTTAGGCATTGGCAACCCAAACAGAGGAGAAATCTTTCCACAATTTGATGATACCGCCGCTTACGGCAGCCAGGGCAAGCTAAGCACCTTCCTCGCTATGAAAAACTTGAAGGTGTGGGAGGATGATCCCTTGGAAAATACTTTTGGCCCAGCGACATCCACACTGAGTGTGCTCACGCACGAATTTGGGCATCGGTGGCTGGCTTACATCGATCCACGCGATTTGTTAGGTCGGGATTTTGCACATTGGAGTTTTTTCCTGCATACCAGTGGGTCTGTTATGGGCGGCAATGATATCCAAGATAACGGGGATGGCACTTTTACTACCTTGGCTCCAAAAGATCTTTATAGCCCGCTCGATTTATATCTGATGGGGTTGCTAAAGCCAGAGGAGGTTCCCCCGACCTTCTTGGTGGCTGACCCCTATGATTTGGACATCCCACCCCCTTATGATGAACAGTTTATCTTTTCAAATGATCTACGATACCGGAATCCCTTGGGAGACGTTAGTTTTCGGGGGGAAAAGCAAGTAATACAAATTGAAGATATTATTTCGGTAAACGGGGCGCGAATCCCCGATGCTGAATCCGCTCAGAAGGACTTTCGGACCGCGTTTATCCTGCTTGCCATGGGTGAGGAGGGACCCACTCCTGACGAGATCGACAAGGTGGAGGCTGTCAGACGTTTCTGGCCCCCTTTCTTTCATCGGGCTGCAAACAACTTGGCAACGATGGTGAGCACCCTTGATGGTTCACCTGAAGACATTAAGCTGCCCAGCACAGATGATACCGAAGAATTCATTTTTACACTGCTCTTAAATAAGGGATTAAATATTATCTCACCGCCGCTCCGTCCACCAACGCCGCTGACAGCGCGCAGCTTTATGGAAATGGTCGGATCGACGGTGATTATCGCGGCTTCGGAGGATGGGGAGTTCATATCTCATACCAACGCAACACCCGGGGATGGATTTCCGATTGAAGGGGCACGGGGGTATATTGTCAATACGCCGGAAGGAGGGGCGGTCACATTCACAGGAGAACCTTGGGACGATTCCGATTCGACGCAAGCTGCTGGATCAGCGAGCGCACCCCCTGTCAGCGGAACGCTTTGGGCATTCGTCGTTGATGGGGTTCTAGGCAGAGATGCTCCGATCAAGGAACGGGATTACCAAATTACCGTTGACAATCTCAGGACAGGTAATCGGTTGACAGAAGGATTAGCGGAAGCAGGGGGTAGATTTACTTTAGGCTATGCTGATTTGAGTCGAACTCCAATCGTCCAAGTTGGCGATACGTTGCGTTTGACGCTTACCGATATCACTTCAGGTAAACCTATCGGCAAGACAGACTATGCCATCACATCCGATGATATTCGGAAAGCATATACAACCCTTCACCTAACCTTCGATAGCATTGCCCCGATGCACACCCAGCTGCTTCAGAATTACCCAAATCCATTCAATCCTGAGACGTGGATTCCATATCAACTCGCCTCTGATGCGAATGTATCTATCATCATCTACAATCCATTAGGTGAACGGATACGCACAATTTCGTTAGGCAATCAAGCCGCTGGCTCATATCTCGCCAAAAAGCGGGCAGCTTATTGGGACGGTCGCAACGGACGGGGTGAGTTGGTCAGTAGTGGTCTCTACTTCTACCAACTACAAGCTGGCGACTTCACCTCTGTTAAACGAATGATCATCTTAAAATAACGCAAGTCCGAGCGGATCCCGTGACCGGGGTTGCCACTTAAAGCTCTAACGGGGCGATAAGTGTATGAAAACGCACGATACTCGTAGGGCGGACATCCCCGGTAAATCGGGGCCAAATTGCTTTGAATCCTCTATGCTTCATCGGGAGCGACTTGCCCGACCTCATAGCCCCAACGGGCCGACAGGTCCTAAATCGGAAAGGGAGAAACGAGTGCCTTTGTCTTTGATCCCTTTCTCACCCTCTCACTTGCTCCCTTTCAACTCAACTCTCCGGCCAAGCAATAAATGAGATAGCGAATAACCATGGATCAGTGTGTAGGCTCCTCCTTGGATTCCCAAAATCACTCCCCAAGGCGAATTCCCTCACTCCTCAATTTTATTCCAACCCAATGCTTCTGTATCGCGTGTTTCTTCCTGCTTTACCACAAGTTCCTTGTCTACTGGATGCGGACAGCTTCCGTTAATCTGGGGGCGGTCAAATTTCATCGCCATGTGGTGCCCCTCTACGCATTGCCGCAAACCAATCTGAGCATCTGGCTGCTTCCTGCATTGATTGTTCTGGTAGCATTCCTTCTCCTTTGTCGCAAGCTTTTCCTTCAGCGGTCTGTGTCTATGTCATCCGCTCGGCTCTTTTTCATCTCGATTGGGTTCTTTCTCGCAATCAGTATCAGCGTCGCGATGATTGACGGCTATCGAGAGGTAAATGGGGGACAGGTGCCTGCATTCCAAGAACCGTATACGCGGACAAGATATGAATACTACGGTGATGTGCCAAAGGTCGATCAGATCGGGCTCTTGTCATTTATGCGTGATTACGCCAAACCAGAACTGTTCTCAACGTTATCAGGGCATGCACAAACCCATCCGCCCGGCGCTATACTGTTTCTGTCGATTATCAGCAAGCTCTTCGGATATAATCTGTTGGCTGCATCACTCGGGTCAATTGTCTTTACAAGTTTAACGGTGATACCAATTTACCTGCTTGCAAAAGAATTGGACGGTGAATCGATCGGACGCTATGCCCTTGCGTTGTTCCTTATCACACCCAACTTCGTCATGTTTACGGGGACATCGATGGATGGACCGTTCAGTGTTTTCCCGATCTTGAGTCTCTATCTATTTTACAAGGGGGTAGTCTCGCGGCGAGCGATACGTTACGGGTTCTTAACAGCAATCTCACTTGGTTGTGGGATGCTGATGACGTACTCGACAGTGTTTATCGGCTTATTTTTCAATGTCGTCATGCTGCTCATCTTAATCGTGGATCGAAGTAGATTCAGACGCACATTGACCCTATTATTGACTGCCGGTGTTACCTTCATCGGATTTTACCTGTTGATATTTCTGCTCACAGGATTTAATCTGCTTGAGGCGTTGCAGGCATCGATAAGGAAAGACAAGGAGGCACTAGGAACAGGATACGAGACGATTGGGCACTACCTTCATTTGAGCGTTGCGAATCTGTTTGCCTTTCTGATTGGGATTGGGATACCGATGACAACTGTGTGGCTTCGCCAAGTTGTGAAAACGATTCGAGACGGACCGCGTGGTAAGCCAATCGACATCTACATCATTGGCTATCTAATCTCGTTGCTGGCGATTGCCTTTTCCGCGCTTTTCACAATGGAGGTCGAGCGGATCTGGATATTTATGGCACCTTTTATTGTTATTCCTGTGGCGAAATATCTCAGCCAGCGAGACATTGCTGACTTCTACTGGGTCGCCGGGCTGTCGTGTCTACAGTTGGTTCTGTTTGAGGTCACACTGTATACATATTGGTGATTGTAACAACCGCCCCTGGTCTCGGCACGGACCGAAAAATTAAATAACCCTACTCCAATAACAACAGACCTTGCAATAGCTTAACAAAACGGGTAAAATATCCCAACGGCGTGATAATACAATGAAAAATGGTTTGAAAATCAGATGAAGGAGCAGTGCCATGTCAGACAAGGTTGGAGTCGGTCTCATCGGTTGTGGTGGGATGGGGTCACATCATGCACGGAATCTCGCTGAAATCGAAGGGGCGCATTTACGCGGATTCGCCGATGTCCGCAGTGAAGCCGCTCACCAATTGCAAAAGGAAGTCGGCTGTGACTATTGCACAACTAATCCACAGGAGCTCTTCAACGACAATTTGGTTGATGTTGTGTTAATCTGTACCCATCACGACCTGCACGTTCCCCTCGCGATTGAAGCCGCAGAAGCCGGCAAACAAATCTTTGTCGAAAAGCCGCTAGCGTTGACGATTGAAGGGTGCGAACAGATCGAGGCAGCGGTAGAGCGTGCAGGCGTGAAGTTGATGGCTGGATTTCAAGCACGGTTCTCGCCATTTATCGCCAAACTCAAAGCGGTTATTCCAACGCCGCTTGTGATTGTCGGGCAGCTCGTGGATCCGCGGTGGGGCGATGATAGCTGGGCAAATGATCCGGTCGAAGGGGGCGGCAACATTCTTTCACAAGGGTGTCATCTATTCGATGCTATGTGCTGGCTTGCCGGGGCCGAACCTATCACCATTTATGCAGAAGGTGGTAACTTGACCCATCCGAAGATTCCCGAAATCACTGATACCGTTGTTGCTACAATTCGGTTTGCCAACGGCTGCGTAGCGAGCGCAATCAATGGAGACTTCGGTTCACCGGCGTTGGCTGGGAAAGCGTTCTACGAGTTGTTTGGCGGAACGAAGACCGCAACCCTCTACGGTTATTATGGTGAACCCGCGATTAAGTTTTGGGGCGTGGAGCCTGCTGATTTCACGATGGCGGATCTGCCACCCGATTATCGCAACAGTAGTGCGGCTCACGGGTATGTCGCTGAGATGCAGGCGTTGATCGATTGGGTAGGGAAAGATGTCGATCCTGTGAATGCAGCGAAGGTGAAGGATGGGCTGCGAGCGACGAAAATTGGGGTCAAGTCGATCGAGTCGATTCAGACAAGACAGCCGCAGCATTTATAAGAGATAAGAGCATTTGATATTTACAAGATAGTGGCTAAATTATATGAAAATTACCAATATTGAAACATTTATCGTGGATGCCGGCTGGCGTCCGTGGACATTTGTTAAAGTTGAAACCGATGAGGGCATCACCGGCTACGGCGAGTGCAGCGACGGCAGATCCCCTTACGGAGTCGTTGGGACAATCAAGGATTTGGAACGGGTGCTCATCGGTGAAGATCCAAGGGCATTCGAGATGCGGTTCTGGGATATGATCCGGGGCACGCGCCAAAGTCCCGGGGGCATCGCTGCCAAAGCCATCGCCGGAATTGAGTGCGCCCTTGTGGACATCAAGGCGAAGGCACTCGGTATTTCTGTTGTTGAGTTATTTGGTGGACCAACGCGGGACAAGGTTCGACTCTACTGGTCTCATTGTGGAACAAGCCGCGCCAGACATCATGAATTGATAGGTGTGCCGCCTCTCAAAACGATGGACGACATTGCCACATTGGGACGGGAAGTCGTAGAGCGTGGCTTCACTGCGCTCAAGACCAACATCGTGATTCCCGGTGAACCGGCATCGGTATACTTCAGCGGGTTCGGGGGTGGTTCAGGGACCACAGATCAGGTGCTCACGTCTGCGCTGTTACGACACATTGAGACACTGATAGGAACATTCCGGGGGGCAGTTGGTCCTGATGTGGGCCTCTGTCTAGATCTCAACTTCAACTTCAAAACGGAAGCATGCCTGCGAATTGCTAAGGTGCTAGAACCCTTCGATCTCCAGTGGCTCGAAATTGATATGTACGACCCAGCAGCTATCTTACAGATCAAAGAGTCCACAACCACCCGCATCTGCACCGGCGAAAACCTGTTCTACATGCGGGAGTTTATCCCCTATTTTGAACTACATGCCGCAGATGTGATGATGATTGACGTGGCGTGGAATGGGTTCACGCAGTCCAAGAAGATTGGAGACCTCGCAGAGGTGTACCAAACCAATATCGCGCCTCACAACTACTACAGCCATCTGGCGACATACATGAGCGCGAGCCTATGCGCTGTTCTGCCCAATGTCCGCATCATGGAAATCGACATTGACGATGTGCCGTGGAAAGATGACCTCGTCACGGATCCACCGGAGATTATTGATGGCTACATGACGACTCCCACGAAGCCGGGATGGGGAACTGACCTGAATGAGGCGGAGGTGAAAAAGCATCTGTGGGAGAACCGATCGGTAAATTGGTAACCAACTGTGTCTATGGTCTGAATCGGGATAATTATGCGGTCAATACGTGAATGCGGAGCCATCATCTTTGATATGGATGGGTTGATGCTCGACACCGAAAGGCTCGCGCTCAAGGCTTGGCAGCTTGCGGGAGCTGATTTTGAATTTTCTATCAGCGATGATATTTTTATTACTATAGTGGGTCGAAATCGCAGAGATTCGGACCGCATCTTAGTTGAAATTTTTGGCACCGATTTCCCAATCGCGGCTGTGCGAAACAGGTATCTCACTTACCTTGATAGGTGGATTGACGAAGGCAAATTATCCATTAAGTCCGGGCTGTTGGAGTTGTTGGGGCTCCTAGATAAGATTTCAATGCCGAAGGCGGTGGCAACTTCTACAGAGTATGAGCGAGCAGTTCACAAACTATCACTCACAAATCTATTAGAACATTTCCCCATAGTAATCGCTGGTGATCAGGTGCAAAAAGGCAAACCGGCACCGGATATTTTTCTTGCCGCCGCCGTGCAACTAGGCGTTCTCCCAGAGAATTGTCTTGTCTTGGAAGACTCAGACACCGGCATTCAGGCAGCCCACGACGCAGGAATGACACCTGTTATGATTCCGGATATGAAACCACCTTCAAAGAAAAGTCTCGCTTTTGCACACAAGATTTTTGAAGAACTAGGAGAGTTTCACGATTACCTTCGAGAAAGTTTAGCGTTGATGTAACCATGTTTTACCAATGCAAGTAACGATGGACTTAGGAAGGAGTACTAAATGCCTGCACACACATCCGATCCAATTCATGATATGTTTGTTCAATACAAAACAATCGCAGTAGTTGGGCTTTCTGCAAAGCTGGATCGCCCTAGTTATCGTGTTGCGAAGTTTTTGCAAGAACAGGGGTACCGGATTATCCCCGTTACCCCGACCTACGACGCGGTTTTAGGCGAAAAAGCATATCCAAACCTGCTTGATGTGCCGAAAAATCAGCCGGTCGAAATTGTTGATATTTTTCGTCGGCCCGAATATGTCCCAGAGATTGTTGATCAAGCTATCAAAATTGGGGCAAAGGTTGTCTGGATGCAACTGGGGATTGTCCATGAAAACGCCGCAGCCAAAGCTCGCTCGCACGGTTTACAAGTTGTGATGGACAAATGCACAAAGCCCGAATTTACAAACCGTTTTCTGTCGTCTCAGGTGTAATATTGAGGGACGGATTCGCCCCCGGAAATAACGGAAGATACAACCAACGTTATAGCAGCGGGCAGAAAAAAGATGTCAGTGCCAAAGGACTTGCGATTGGCTTTGACCACTTTTTCTTCCAGCATATTGGCTTATTTACCTACGATGCAAAACGCATACAGTTTATTCAAACCGCTAAAAAGGCTGTGGGAGTGGATGCTTCCCCCACTGAAGTATGCAACAACACGGTGGGTTCTCCTACCCAAGCTGAAGTCGGATTCGGCGGAAATGCGATCCTATGCCGCACAAGCGTTGGAATCAATGGGAGATGCACAAGCGGTGCTGCCTCTTATTAACGCCCTGAAGGATGCAGATGGCACTGTGCGTCGTTTTGCAATCTCCTCGCTGGGGGCCCTGCGGGATGGGCGGGCGGTTGAACCGTTGATGCCGTTCCTGAACGATGTGGAGCCGGATATGCGTTGTGCCGCTGCCGTTGCACTCGGCGATTTAAGGGCTGCCCACTCGGTTGAACCGTTGATTGCAGCGTTAAACGATCCAGATCGCTCCGTCTGCTCGGCGACGGTTATTGCTTTGGGGAAGATTGGGGCTCAACGCTCCATTGAACCGCTTAACGAGTTAGCGAAGACAACCGACAGCGAATGGCTGCGTCGCTATGTGAGTGAAACGCTGCATCAGATCGAGGAACATGAAGCTAAAAATGATAGCTACAGGGAGGTGTTATATTGAATCGCATTGAAGCGAAATTTGAGCAGTTACGGGCGGAGGGCCGTAGCGCGTTTATGCCTTACATCTGTGCCGGAGATCCAACCCAAGAAATCAGTCGAAAGCTGCTCTTAACGCTGGAAGAGGCAGGGGCGGATCTCATTGAACTTGGCGTGCCGTTTTCCGACCCCATTGCAGATGGGCCAACCATCCAGAAGGCAAGTGAACGGGCATTGCTGGATAAAATCTCACTGCGGGGAGTTATTGATAGCGTTGATACCCTTCGGCAGGAGACGCAGATTCCCATCGCGCTGATGACTTACTACAATCCAATTTTTCGGATGGGGGAAGCGGAGTTTTGCGCTGCGGCACACAAGGCTGGCGTGGATGGGATGATTATTCCAGACCTGCCGCCGGAGGAAGCCACCACGCTGCTAGAAGTTGCTCCAGCGCATGACCTTGCTACCATCTTCCTCGCTGCGCCCACAAGTTCGCCTGAACGCATACGTTTTATCGCGTCGGTCAGCACAGGTTTCATCTATTGCGTATCGGTCACCGGTGTCACAGGGGCGCGTGCGTCACTTTCGGACGAGATGCAGCCGATGATCATCGAACTGAGGAAGCAGACCCCCAAACCGATTTGTGTTGGGTTTGGGGTCTCAACAAGTGAACAAGCAAATACGGTCGCACGCCTCGCGGATGGTGTCATCGTTGGCAGCGCAATCGTTAACGTTATTGAAGAACATCTGGGAGACGAAGCGGCAATCTTGTCAAACGTGAAGGGATTTGCGAAGGAATTGGCAGCGGGGGTGCGGGGAGAGATTTGACAAAAAACCTTCCGAAGGCTACGAAACCTATCGTGAAACTATATCCGATAGGAGCGGTAGCGAGATTGCAACGCACCCAGATGCGGTTTCTCCTTAGGGTGAATGCTATAAGCAAATTGGTCACAGATTTGTGACAGGTTGTCTATAAAATCTGACCAATTGTACTTTTTATCTTTACGGGCTTGCCCATCAGCAAGAAGCAGGGCGAGCTCATAAAAATTCTGGCTATCCCTTTGAGAGTCTTGACTTTGTATCATGTTGGTTTCCTTTCTGCTTAATTTTTTTCGCACTTAGGTTACTAAACTGAACAATAGAAAAGTCAGTGAGGACACTGGCTTTCCTCAAGGAGGCAAATCGATTGATTTTCAAAATGCAATAATAATGCCAAATTTGGTGTTAATCCTTTGCGATCTATTAAATCTCACGCAGCATATAGGGACACCTTGATCTCAGCTGCCCTTTGAATCATGGATCGAGTTTTGGAACTATAGACAATGAACCAATCGGGCAGCTGCACGACTGTGTGTGACCGGTTCTGTGCAATATCAGGACTGCTTCAATTTTATAAAACGCTTTCCGTTTGCCTCCGGTTACTTAAAAAATTTGCACTGTTTCTACGCGAAGACCGTAAAGGTCAAACCTGTTTCATAATTGCAACAAGATATATCAAAAGCACACGATAAACCTAGGCATAAAGGAGTGAATATCACAATGGCAACAGATCAACCCATTCGAGTTCGCTTTGCGCCCTCGCCGACAGGATTTCTTCATATCGGAGGCGCACGCACGGCATTATTTAATTGGCTTTTCGCAAGGCATCATGGCGGAACATTCATCCTTCGGATTGACGATACCGATGAAGCCAGATCGACTGACGAATCAATGCAGGGCATCTACGATTCGATGGAATGGCTAGGACTTGATTGGGACGAAGGACCGATGGTCGGAGGTCCACACACACCCTATATCCAATCGGAGCGCGGCGAGCGTTATCACAAATATGTGCAGCAGTTACTCGACACCGGTAACGCATATCGCTGCTACTGCGCCCCCGAAGAATTGGATCAGATGCGGACGCTGGCCCGTGTGGAAAAACGCCCACAAGGATACCCCGGAAAGTGCCGCTATTTGACAGAAGCGGATCGACATAAACTTGAAGGGGAGGGACGCAAATCAACAATTCGGCTCAAAATCCCAGAAGGTGCAATCATTGTGCGCGATCTTGTACTTGACGTGATAAAATTTGAAGCCGACACGCTTGACGACTTTATTATCGTCAGATCCAACGGTTCGCCGCTCTATAATTTCACTTCGATCATTGATGATATTGAGATGGGAATCACGCATGTCATCAGGGGGGCAGATCACCTTTCTAACACACCAAAACATCTCTCAATCTGTCAGGCACTCGGCTTCGACCCGCCGCAGTGCGCGCACCTGCCGATGGTGCTGGGCAGCAGCAAAGGCGAAAAGCTGAGTAAGCGTCACGGTGCCACCTCCGTTGGACAGTATCGTGAGGATGGTTATCTGCCGGAGGCGTTGATCAATTTCCTTGTGCGGCTCGGTTGGTCCTATGACGACAAGGAGGAAATCTTTTCTGTTGACCAACTGATTGAGAAATTCGACCTTGAGCGGGTGGGAAAGAGCGGCAGTGTGTTTGACCTCAAAAAACTCCAATGGTTAAACGGACACTACATCACACGGTTAAATCTGTCTGCACGCACCGATGCGGTCATCCCCTTCTTGCAGAAAGGGAGCTTGCTGGAGGAAGAGAAAAGCCGGGCGTGGCTGGAGCAATTTGTCGCAGCCGTTGGAGATCGGTTGGAAACGTTGGCGGATATTACCACCTACAGTTACCTTTTCACCGACGATTTTGACTATGACCCCAAAGCGGTGAAGAAGTGGTGGAAAGGCGATCCCGCTGGAATTTTGCAGGGACTCCGCGATGTTTTGGGGGCGATTGAGGTGTTTGAAATTGAGCCGATTGAAGCGGCAACTTGGGCACACATCGAAGCGGCAGGGATCAGTCGGATCAAGGCAATGCAGCCATTACGGGTTGCACTGAGCGGCGAATCGGGGGGGCCTGGCTTATTTGATATTATCGTTCTGCTCGGCAGAGAAAAGGTGCTTGAACGGTTAGACAGAGCCATCCAGCATATTCAGGAGATTTTTTGACATATTCCCAACAAATACGAAGTATTCAAGTGAAATTATCAAATCTGACGGTTTATTTTTTTCACCCCCCATCGTTTCTGTTTCAGAAGGGGGATCAGTGCGACAGTTATCAAGGGAAGCATCACTAATCCGTCCAATACCCTCGCTAACCCAAAGTGGTCACCGAGCAGTCCAACCGGAATACTCAACAATCCGCCAATGCCCCACGCTGCCCCCATCATGAAACTAGCAGCAATGTTTTCGTGTTCAGGGAGCAATCGCTGGGCGAGAACGATATTAATCGTAGTTGAACTGGAGAGGACAAAATTCCCCAAAAAGAGAAGAATCAGAAAGGTGCTCCCTGTGCTGTGCAGCGAGAGATATAAAAGTGGAGGGGAGGCGATGAAAGAAAACAGTAACAAACCGTAGTAGTGAATCCGATCGGAGAGTGATCCGCCTACCATGATGCCCATTGAACCGGCGAGTATAAACAGTCCGATAACCCCGGACCGTGCGAGGTTGGAGTACTGAAGGTCATCAAGATACAACGAGAGAAAATTTTCCAACCCAATCCCTGCCATTGTTCGTAGGACGGAGAGCAGATATAGCACAAGGAGGGGGCACCAGTGGGGACGAATTGCCCTCCAAAGATACTTTCTTTCCTTAGGTGGGTCCGTGGGGGCCGCTACCACTTGAGATGATACATTCAACGCTACTTGCGGTGATGTTTTCAAGATTTTCGGAATAAGTAACGCAACGAGTACCCCAGCGGACATACACCACGGCATCGACTCTAACCCGTAACGATACACCACTAGATACATGATGAGTAAGGGGCCAAGTCCACGCCCGATGTTTCCGCCCGTCAGGAATACTGATATGGCAAAACCCCTCTCCCCTCCGGCGAGTGCTGCTGCTTGACTGGTGGCTTTCGGGTGGAAGGCGGCAACGCCGCACCCGCCGAGCCCTAGCAGCACGAGCACCAAGAAAAGCGAGGGCGCAACCCCCAATAGGCTCAGAGCAATAGCGGCGAACGCGAGGCCAAAAGTCACGAAATGGATTGTCTGAAACCGATCTGATGCCCAACCGAAGAAGATTTGTCCCAGCGAGCTAAAGGTGCTATAAACCGAGATGATTATCCCCGCGAGGCTGTTTCGCGCAGCGGTTTGAGACGCAAGTTTTTTGAGCAGCAGGGGGAGTAGGTGCGGTAGGACGGTCGCGTAGGAATCGACAACGGTATGAACGGCGGTAAGGAAATAGAGCTGTTTTCGCGCTTTCAGGCCCCTTTTCATCGGGTCAATGGATGCGGTAAGGAATTCGCACCAGCTTTCATTCTCCTTTCCATCTTTCTTTCAGTCCTTTTTCCATCAAAATAGAGCAATATCTTGTCATTATCAATGCCCAAAGTGTAGCATTTTTTTCCGGTGGATGCAAGTTTTTTTGGTTCATGTTAAGAAATCGTGCAACAATTGTTTTCACGTTTCACGCTCTTAGCATTTTACACCTTCTTTTAACATGATCCATTTTTTTATTAACTTCATCCCACTGGATCCAATTCCGGGTAGAATGCCATACGCTTTCCAGCACCGTCCATAGCCGCCACTGTGTTCCCCAACCACTGAATCCGATAGGGATTCTCATATCCCACGGCGCGTTCCTGCGTCAGAAACTGCGGTCGATCAAAAGTCATTTTAACCTGAGCCCCTTCACGGACTTGACCGACCTTCAGGTGGTATCGAGTTATCGGTATTGCGGCCCCGTCAATAGTTGCTCTAAGGGATTCGCGCCAAGGGGGAATGCGAATGGACAACATCTCGATAGGGCGTTTCGCTTCGACCACTAGATTAGTGCTGCCACTGAGGACTGTTGCCGCCTCGTGCTCACGAGACAATAGCAGGTTGACGCGGACCTTGCCATCATCTTCACAAGTGATGATATGCTCCCAAGCAGCCGCGATCCCTTGTAAAGCGGCCCCGGTCAAATCTGAGTTATAGGAATGAAAACCGTTCGGCTCACCGAAGCAAAAGGCACCACGCGCCCGTCGTCGGAGCCCTTCATACGCCCGTTTTTCGGTATTCGCCATCCCCTCATTTTCCACAACCCATGACAGGTCGTCCATCTGGGAGGCAAGGAGGTGGTTGCGAAGCATCCGTTCCGCATCTTCAAAATAGGAGCTATAGCCCGATGCGCCAAGCAGACATGCCGCCTCGATTAGGTCTGCGGTACAGTTCGCCTCACCCCGACCATATTTTGCGTTCGCGCTCTCCTTGACCCAACCGGTTGAGGTGCGATAGGGCAGCATCCCCACATCAAAGAGGAGCCGTGCCCGAGCCGTAAGCTCCCGTTCCCCGGTAACCAATCCGAGTTCTGCTAGCGAGGCTATCGTCCCGGTGATGGAGTGGATATGTGTTCCACAGGCGGTAGTCAGCTCTCCATTCTCCCCAAAACTAACCGCGAGGGCATGGCGGGCGAAGCGGAGTGCCAAATCTATTCCGAGCGAATCGTCAAAGGCACGGCTGTAGGCAATCAGGGCACCGATCGCCCGTTCTGAAGTCGTTGTTGCTATGTTATCTTGCTGCCAACCCTCCGGTCCCAAGCATCTTCCCGGATAGGTCCCGGTGGCACGAGTCGTTTTCTCCATCGCTGCAACGAGTGCTTTGGCATATCGCTCGGCTTGGGGGTCGCCCCAGATCCGCCAGACAGCGATTAAGGCGAGCAACGCTTCACGCTGATGGTGCATATAAGCCAAGGGTGGACTTGAGTCGCTGCCCATGTCGTCCCAAGCGAAACCGTCGCTATGCTCGCAGCTGGTAAAAATCTGTTTGCGCAGTCCCTCCAGCAGCTCCGTATCGTCCGGTAATCCAACCATCCCATGACAGACGTTGAGTGCGTGTAGGAACCGGCCGACCGTGTGTGGCGTATCAGCGGCTTCGTGCTGAGCCCAAACCGGCGGTGAAATCAGGTTAAAACGGAAGTATGGACGGCAATCTCGATCGCGATCCACGCTGTTACAAATATGTTCGATGCCAAGCAGTGCACTTTCTCTGAGATCGATTGGCTGCATTGGATCTTTCATCTCTCACCTTCGCCTCAACTGTAACTCGTTTTGTAGGGAACGCAGATCCGCGCTCCTTACCATCATATTTCTTTCAATATGCCTTTGTTAGGGGCATTTATAGTGAATTCTAAAAATTAAGTAGACGCTTCTCCAGTGGGCATTGTAGGAGAGCCGCCTTGTGAGAAGGAACCCTTCTAAGTCCGATTTTGCAAATTATCAGTCTCTATTTTATAGCCTAAATCGCCCGCTACGCCCAACGTTCCACAACCACCTTCTTCTGTGTGAAGAATTCAACAGCGTCTTTGCCCTGCCCGTGCATATCCCCGAAGAAACTATCTTTCCACCCGCTGAATGGGAAGAACGCCATCGGTGCCGCCACACCGAGGTTAATTCCGATATTGCCAATCTCCGCCTCGTAGCGGAACTTCCGTGCAGCTGCGCCGCTGCTGGTGAATAGACACGCCATATTCCCATAACGACCAGCGTTCACCAGCGAAATTGCATCGTCAATCGTGTCCACATGGATGGCACTCAAGACGGGTCCAAAAATCTCCGTTTTGGCGATTTCGCTTGATGGATTCACATCCCCTAGGAGGGTTGGGCGGACGAAATTTCCATTTTCATACCCGGGGATCTGGGAATTACGTCCATCGACCAAAATCTTCGCACCTTCATCCAGTCCTTTCTGGATCAGGCCCTCGATCCGTGATCTGCTTTCGGGCGTTATCACGGGCCCCATCTCAACGCCCTCCTCTAACCCGTAGCCAACCACTCGCGTTTCCGCGGCATCGGTCATTACCTCCGTGAACCACTCTCGCGCCTCACCGACGGTGACTGCCAGCGAAGCCGCCAAACACCGCTGTCCTGCACACCCGTAGGCACTCTCGGTTGTTGCGTGTTGCGTCATTTCTGCATCTGCATCCGGTAGGACGATGATTGGGTTCTTCGCTCCGCCTTGGCACTGGGCACGCTTTCCGTTGGCTGTCGCTCGGCTGTAGACATATCTGGCGGTAGGAGTCGAGCCGACAAAGCTAACCGCCTTAATGGTGGGGTTATCTAGAATAGCGTTCACCGTTGCCTCGGAACCGTTCACCAGATTGACGACACCTTGGGGTAGCCCGGTTTCCTCGATGAGCTGGAAGATTTTCTGCATCGTCAACGGCACTTTTTCGGAAGGTTTGACGATATAGGTGTTACCGCAGGCAACCGCATACGGCATAAACCAAGATGTAATCATTCCGGGGAAATTAAAGGGAGCGATTGCCGCACAAACCCCCACCGGCTGCCGAATCATGATCTCATCAATGCCGGTGGCGATATCTTCGAGGTTGTAGCCCTGCATCAGCGTCGGAATACCGCAGGCGACCTCAACGTTTTCAATAGCGCGACGCATTTCCCCCCGCGATTCATCTAACGTTTTACCACACTCCAGCGTGATGGTGCGGGCAATATCGTCGAAGTTTGCTTCAAGCAAGTTTTTCAGTTTGAATAGGTATTGCACACGGTCTGGTGCTGGTGTACGTCGCCATTCGACAAGCGCATCAGCCGCCACCTGCGCCGCCCGGTCGACTTCGGCACTTGGGGAGAGGGGCACGACTCCGAGGACTTCTGCCGTGGCTGGATTCGTGACATCCAAATATTCGCTAGCATTGGAGCGACACCATTCATTGTTAATATAATTGTTGAGGACCGTCTCTGTGCTCATAGTTATCTGTTTCCTTTCCTACAACGGTGAGAGGGAGTATCTCTTGGGGATGATCGGATGTAAATCCCGATTTATCGGAACGAACCCCCTCCCAATAGCTTGGGATCTAATCGGTCTTTAGCTTATCCCGAAACGCTTTCTTAAATTTCCGCACTTTAGGGTCAATGACCACTTGGCAATACGGCTGATAGGGATTCAGTCGGTAATAATTATGGTGATACGCCTCTGCGGGGTAGAAAACTCCCACCGCCTCAATTTCCGTAACGATTGGATTCCGCCATAACCCCGAAGCATCGGTCTCTTCCCTTGATTGGTGCGCTACCCTTTTCTGTTCCTCACTATGATAAAAAATCGCAGAGCGATATTGCGTGCCGACATCGGCACCTTGCCGGTTTAAGGTTGTTGGATCATGGGTCCGCCAGAAAACGTACAATATGTCTTCATAAGAAATAACCTCAGGGTCGAAAGTAATCTGCACAACTTCGGCGTGACCGGTGGTTTCGCTGCAGACCTGTTGATAGGTTGGGTTTTCAACGACACCCCCTGAATAGCCGGAAATCACCTCATGCACCCCTTGAAGTTCTTGATAAATGGCTTCGACGCACCAGAAACATCCACCACCGAGCGTTACTGTTTCTAAGTTCATACATTCCTCCATAAAGGATTTGTTAAGTTCGCAGGGAGAGAAGGGCAACCACAAGGGGCGCGCCTAGGTCCATGCCCGTTGGATCTTCGCAGTTGCTTCAACGATGTCGTCCATGTCCTTGCGTGAGCTGAGTAGGAGATTCTGGAATAGCCAAACGCTTTCTTGACACACCTGCTCCGCGACGGGACAGGGAAGTTCACGAATTAAGTGCGGATATTTCTGGGCGGCATGTGCGATGCCAGCCTCCTGTGAAAGTGGCGCACCATATCCGCTTGAGCAAGGGATACCCTCTGCGTTCAGTGCTTCGAGAAATTTATTCCGCGGCACCCCGCCGAACCCGCTTGGATTGTACTTGGCGCAATACAGGTGATAACCGTGCTGGCTGACCCAAGGACTTAGTTTCGGGGGTGTGAAGCCTTCAATCTGCTTCAGTTCCGTTGAGAGATACGCTGCATTTGCGTTCCGAAGGACGGTTTGTTCCTCCAATCTGCCCAAACGCGGAATGAGCAGGGCTGCAAGATACTCCGATGGACGGTAGTTCCAACCGAGGCGTGGGTACTCCCAGCGCGCACCGCCCGGGGCTCGTCCAACGTTCATAAAGGCGTAGACGCGGTCGCGAGCGTCTTTGTCATCCGTTGTCACCATCCCGCCTTCACCCGAAGTCAGGTTCTTGGACGATTGAAAGCTGAAAGCCCCCGCATCACCGAGTGCCCCCACCTTTTTCCCGTGATAGGTTGCGCCGTGTGCCTGTGCACAATCTTCGACGATTGCGAGTCCATGTTGGTCGGCGATTTGTCGCAGGGCCTCCATGTGTGCAGGATGGCCGCCCAAGTGAACCGGCAGAATCGCCCGGGTCCGGTTGGGATCGATTGCGGCTTCCACAGCAGCGGGATCAATTGTGAAACTATCCGGGTCGATATCCACAAATGCAATGGTGCAATTTCGGTCAAGAGCGGCACTTGCCGTTGCAACAAAGGTGTAGTTGGGAATAATCACCTCGCCGCCGTCGCCGAAACCGTCCAGATCGAGTGCACCAGCCAACGCGGCACTGATTGCGTCGGTCCCGTGCGGCATGAACATGGCGTATTTTGTGCCGGTGTATTCGGCATATTTTTCGTTAAGTTCTTCCGTTTTTTGACCGCCCAATCCTTCTGTCGCACTGAGATAGACTTCACGCAACCTCGGTTCAATTTCCGACTCCCATTCTTCCACGCCGGTTAGGGGCGAAATGGGCCAGGGGGCTTTTTGCGTATCACGGACGGGGGTCCCACCGGATATAGCGAGTTTACTTGCCATAAATTCCTCCTTAATTTTAGACAGGATTCAGAGGCAGATTTTTTGTGCTTATGAAGTGCTATTTTGCCGTTAATCAACCTCTGGGATTCACAGATGAGCCCAGCAGCATTCACTCCGAAAAATCCTTAAATGTGGTTTCAATCCCTTTGCCTGATTATTATATCACGATAGTCAAATTTTTACCCAGAAATTTGGCTATCATTTTATTATGTGGATAGGGTCAAAACATAGTATAATAACTCAAGTTGCTAGTAGGAGGCACATTGCTTTGAATCTCCCGACAAAGTTTTCTGCTCTGATTGGGGATATTCAGTTTATTGAAACCTAAAAAAGGAAGAAATATAGGACTTACGCAGTTGAACGTTCAAAGCCTCATAGGGGCACCCCCAAGTTTCTTAATCCCGATCTAGCCCCGATAAGATCGGCCGGGCCGAGACCAGAGGAGGTAGGTAACGCAGATCCGCGTTCCCTACTGAAGGGCGTAGGTCCTAACAGATTTGGAGGAAAATAACCGCCATGGAATTTTACCTGATTCGACACGGGCAATCCACCAACAACGAAGGGAAGCTCCCGCGCGCTGCAGATCCACCACTGACAAATCTTGGGGTGGAACAAGCACGTTGGGTCGGTGAATCTCTCAAGGATGAGGGCATTACTCGGCTCTACTGTAGTCCGATGTTAAGAACTTTGCAGACCGCCCAGATTATCAGTGACATTCTTGATCTCCCCCCGCACGTCTTTGTTGGACTTCATGAGTGGGGCGGTATCTGGGAAGTCCGCGGAGATGGAGCTGCCGTCCAACTACCCGGATTAACCCGCTCTGAAATCCGTGAACTCTGCCCCAATGCCGTTTTACCCGAAGATGTAACCGACCGAGGTTGGTGGTTTCACGAGGGATTTGCGGCAGACATTGAGGGGGCGCGTCAATTAGCACATGAGAACGCCTTGGCTTTCATCGCTCATTTGACAGCACATCACGTCGATACAGAGCAACGGATTGCCGCTGTCTCTCATGGTGGTTCCGGTGGGAGCTTGATCAGTGCCTTCTTTGGATTGCCGCCCGATGTGGATTATTCACGTTTCACCCAAAACAATACCGGGCTCAGTAAAATCCTGTTCACATCAGAGCAGAGACAACTACAATGTCTTAACAGGATCAGCCATCTGCCATCGGAGGCAGTCACGTCGTAAGACTTGGACTTTCATAAGGTATAGTACATAATCGGAGGTCAAAGCATGACAGACATAGATGCACCAATCGCCATCAATTCGGAAAAGCAGCTGTTTATTGACGATAAATTTATCGCCGAAAGTGTTGGGGTCACCCTCACGATGAATCCCCCGCAGCAGATTCCTGACCCGGTGCTGGTGGTGGATCGACCGTGGGAGGGGTTCATCGGTGCATATAATACTGTGTTGAAGGAAAACGACCGATTTCGCCTTTGGTATGACGTGATTCTGCCGGAAGGGTCATCGGAAATCTTACGAGGCATCGCTTATGCGGAATCAGACGACGGCATCCACTGGACGAAACTGAACCAGAATCTCATTGAGTTTCAAGGTTCAAAGGAAAACAACCTTGTTGCACCGCGGCTTCCGGATGCACCACGCGGCGAGATGGAAGGTGGAACCGTTTTCAGAGATAACAATCCCGCCTGTCCGCCCGAAGAACGCTACAAGCTCTGGACCAAGATGCAGCGCATTCCCCCGGAGGATATTCAGTCCGGAAAGACCGGCGGCCTGGTGGCGATGTACTCCGAAGATGGAATCTACTGGAAAGTATACGATAAGCGCGTCGATACTGCTCACTGCGATACGCAGAACGTCCCTTTTTGGGACGATCGGCTTCAAAAGTACGTTGGATATGTCCGTTCACGAACAAAGGCAGAGGGCTACCAAGGTCGTTCTGTTGGGCGTGTTGAATCGGAGGATTTTCAGAATTGGTCAGAGACTGAAATTGTGTTCCAAGCGTCCCCGGAAGATTTTCGCGCCCCGGTGCCGCCCGGTTATCGTGACCGTATCGGATCGTATGTAGATGTTTATACCAATGCCTGCATGAAATATCCCTTCGCGCAGGATGCCTACTTTATGATGCCGAGTTTTCTGTATCATTGGGACTGCAAGGAGATACCAAACGAGCGGCAGATTAATTTCCCGGACACCTGTGATGTGCGACTGCTAACCAGTAGGGATGGGATCGACTGGCACTACGCAGGGCAACGGAAGCCGTTTCTACGACTTGGGCCATGGGGCACCCTTTCGTCGCGGATGATTTACGCAGCCCCCGGCATCGTAAGGGTGGGGACTGATTTATGGCACTACTACAAAGGATCTAACTTCGACCATTCCAGCCAACCTGACCCGGGGTCGGACACGAAAGGGAGTGGGCTATTCCGAGCTGTTTCCCGGTTGGACGGCTTTATTTCAGCGGACACCCCTTATGAAGGTGGGAGACTGACCACCCCTCCGCTGATATTCAAGGGGAATCAATTAACGCTGAATCTAGACACGAGTGCGGGTGGCATCCTCCGCGCCGAAATTCAGTCCGCTGATGGGCGACCCATTGAAGGCTATACCTTGGCGGATTCCGATGAGCACAATGGAAATTCAGTCTCCATACCGGTTCATTTCCAAGGAAAATCAGATGTCAGCAGACTGGCAGGCGTTCCAATCCGTTTGCATTTTCAGATGTATGATTGCAAACTCTATGCGTTTCAGTTTACCGTTTAGCCTATTCCTAAGAGATATATTTATGTACACCCCTCACTTTAATTGGAAAGGGATTGCCAACACAAGTTGATCTGTATCAACCCTAAAGGATAAGAAAGCGATTTGAGAACGGAGGAGGAAAGACAGATGCAACGGAGATACAATCTCGTACATTTGATTTTAGCTAGCGTTGTCGTCTTGGTGCTGACACCGTTGATGCTAGCCGTTGACGCACAGGCACGGATTGCCTTCGCGTCTGAGAGGGATGGGAACTGGCAAATCTACGTGATGGACGACGATGGGGGGAACCAAAAAAACCTCTCTAACGAGCCCTTCTTTGATGAATGGGATCCCTCATGGTCGCCGGATGGTAAACATATTGCCTTTACTTCTAGTGGAGCTGAGGGCATTGAGGGTGGGACCCGGCAAATCCACGTGATGGACAACGATGGGGAAAATCAAAAAAGCCTCTCTAACGAGCCCTTCTTTGCTGAATGGGATCCCTCATGGTCGCCGGAGGGTAAACACATTGCCTTTACTTCTAGTGGAGCTGAGGGCATTGAGGGTGGGAACTGGCAAATCTACGTGATGGACAACGATGGGGAAAATCAAAAAAACCTCTCTAACGAGCCCTTCTTTGATGAATGGGATCCTTCATGGTCGCCGGACGGTAAACACATCGCCTTTGTTTCTATTAGGGTTGACAGCTTGGAAATCTACGTGATGGACGACGATGGGGAAAATCAAAAAAACCTCTCCAATAATCCCCGTCATGACGAAAATCCCTCATGGTCCCCTGACGGTAGGCGCATTGCCTTTACTTCCATGAAGAATGGGAGGAGCAGGGAAATCTATGTGATGGATGCCGATGGGGAAAATCAAAAAAACCTCTCCCTTAATCCCTTTTTTAATGATTGGAATCCCTCATGGTCCCCTGACAGTAAACGCATTGCCTTCGTGTCTGATAGAGATGGGAACTTGGAAATCTACGTGATGGACGACGATGGGGAAAATCAAAAAAACCTCTCCAATAATCCCGATGATGACACTGATCCTACATGGTATAATCCTGCTTTTGCAGTTGCTCCCGCCCCGGTCACGGGATCCTCTCGGACAGGCAAAACATTCACGGTGTGGGGGTGGCTCAAACAGAGCAGCCGATAACATCAATTATCGACTGTTTCTCCTCCGCATCGGGGCGGTTTTTGAAAATAAACGCCGTGCCAATCTACTCGTCTCAACACTACCCCTTTGACCGACACATGCGGTTCGGTAAAAAAGGGGCCCGCCTCAACCGCGGCCATACTGTGCTGCAACCACCCCGCTTCATCAGAGGTCCAGCGTGCATCTAAAGACAACAACCAGGGGTGCACTCGCAACTATAAAAAATATGCATAAGACTAAAAAGCGAGAAAGATACTTTAAGGAGAGTTGCTGCTGTCTCTGTTTTATTTTTTGGGAGGGTGTAGATAGCTTTTCACTGCGGCAGAGACACTTTTCTGGCACTGCTCTATTCTCTAGGAGTAATGGTAATTCCAACTTCGATTCTTATGACATCGGTGGGATTACTTTCCACATTCGGATAATCATTCTAAACTCCTTTCTGGTTTGCACAAACAACTCACTTCTACTATAAATAACCATTAGGAATAATAGCACACAAGAATCAAAGTGTCAAGCAATCTCTATATTGAAAGCGCATTGATTGTGTGTTAAAATAGTTTAAGTTGCTACCCGTTAAAGAGAAACTGAGTTTTTGGGGTACGGTGCTCTATTGGAATATTGTAGCCCCCTGATTTATCGAACAAAGGGTGAGCCTGCGTAATTACAATTGAGCTCTCAAGGAATTGCGTGCGATCCATTGTGCGTAAATCTGTATTGACTTACAGCGGAGAAGGAAGGCGATATCTCATGAAGCATACAATGGTTATGTTGATACTTACATTGTTGGTGTCATCAGTAAGGGCAGAGATATTTCGTGATAATTTTAACGATGGTGATTTACAGAGATGGACGTTTGTACAAGGCGACGAAGATGGTGGCATTGAAAATGGTGAATTGGTTCTCGGTTCTCCTAAGGTGGAGTTTGGACAAGAGGTTATGATTGTTGCTGATGGTATAATATCAAGCGACTACGAAGTGTCGGTGTCTGTAAAAATCAGCAAACTAGCCAGGGATATGGGCGATGGTGTAGCAGTCATTGGGCTGCGCGCTCATACGGATCCGCTCCTTAAGCCGTTCACTGTTCCTTTGGAAAAGGACGAGAAGATCAAGCATCTCCGAATACTTCTGTACAAGCGATCTTACAGGTTCTTCCTAGGTAATATAAATATTGAAGATGGTGAACATCAAGATATAAGAAGAGGTCTTGCAGCGACCATTCAACTTCTGAAGGTTTCTGTAAGAAAAGACGGATTCCCTGAGAAAATCTTTGTCGCGGACAAGCTACACACATTTCGGCTATTTGATTTCAAACTGCACGAGTGGTATCGGTTAAAGGTTATTGCCAAGGGGAATCGGTTTCAATGCTTTATTGATGACAAAGCAATGCTAGATTTTCTTGACGACACCTACACGGCGGGGAGAATTTATCTGTCGTCAGGATGGGGGAACCGGGTCCACTTCGACGATTTTGAGGTTCAATATGAGGCTCTTTCAGTGCAGCCCCGGAAGCAACTCACAACCACTTGGGGGGAGATAAAGGGGGACTTCCATTGAAGTCCGGTCACGCATGAGGGCCAAACAAATTCAAGAAGGAGGCTTATACATGTTGAAGCAATTCTCAGTGTCTCAGAAGATTTTTGGTGCCATGATATTTTTATTTGCATGGAGCCTGTTTACTGAACAGACTTCTGCCGACGCACCGACAGGCAGAATTGCATTTCTATCCGATCGAGATCGAGACCCCCTTTTTCGGATTGATATAATGGTTTATATGATTGATGCCGATGGATTAAACGAAGGACCTTGGAAGGGTAGTGATCACAGATATGGTCCAATTGCCTGGTCCCCGGATGGAAAATATATTGCTTACCACCTGCATGACCCACAGGACCCATTTGTCACTTTTATATATTTGGAGACTCCTGTTATGCTTCCTAAATTTTTGGGGCCTCGTCCTATAATTCAAATCAAAAACTTGACCAAACGGTTTGGGGGTCAAACGTACCTATCGCCAAAATGGTCGCCGGATGGGAAGCGGTTAGCTCTTACCAGCACTGATGGGTCGCCAGATGGCATGACTGATGTTTGCGTTATGGATATCGCAGGAAACCAGTTAAAGAATTTAACACAGTCGCCGGGAAGGGATGAGGTCGGTTCTTGGTCGCCTGATGGCTCAAAAATTGTGTTTTTTTCCAATCGGGATGGGAATGGGGAAATCTATGTAATGGGGTCAAATGGTAGAAAGCAGGTCAATTTGACCAACCACCCTGCCCTTGACGCTGCGCCCACATGGTCGCCCGATGGGACAAAGATAGCGTTTCAGTCCAATCGGGAAGGCGGTCAGGACGATATCTATGCCATGACCCCTAATGGAGACAACGTTGTCAACCTAACCCGCCACCCATGGGAAGACCGTGCACCTGCGTGGTCTCTCGATGGGAGGTGGATTGCGTATCACGCCTTTCGGGTTGGTCAGCGTCCAGATATTTATGTCATGGATGCCAACGGGGATAATCGGGCGCAACTTACTACGGATCCGGCATCGGATACTGACCCAACATGGGTCATTCCCGACCGTTCCTTGTCGGTGGAGGTGTCAAGTAATCAAGCCACCCTTTGGGGACGTATGAAATTGGAGAGACAGTAACAATTTGAAGCACCACCCGTGGAAAAGGGGTCAAAAGTTGTGTCGTATCAAAACATCTGCGGTCCACTGCGCTTGAATCTGTGTTGAATGCCAGCAGAGATTGTATTAACTACAAGAGCGCGTTGTGTTGTAGCGCGAAGTAAAATACAAGTCCAGAAACTACAACAGAAATCAGAACAAAAGCTGTAAAAGATGCTCTTCACTTTCTTCTGTTCCTTCTTTGGGCTTTCAGTCGATCTGTACAGTGTACTTTGTATCTTCTCCACTTTGCAAAGACTCTTCCTTCTTAGCTCGGAGCCGTAAAAGCGCAGCCGTAAGCGGATCACGACTTTCATTTACCATTGATTGCCCATGTGGGGTATCGGATTGGATTCTTATCCACGCTTCCAGCATAGTAATTAGATCATCAATTGCTATTGGACCCTCTGTCGAGCGTTTGAGCATTTCAACAACAGTAGCAACCTCTTTTGGATCACTTGTGCCTATGCTAATGTTGCCCGACTCAAGGGCTGAAATAAAACCTGCGACACTACTCCTATCGATATCCGCCTGAAACTCGTCAACTTGTGTGCCCTTATCTGCCTCAAGATTCTCTTCAGCAATCATTTCTTTCAAGGTTTCCACTTCAGAAAGAGAAAGTTCGTCCATGAGAAAATCGAGTGTTTCAAGTGAAGGCACTTCCATTCCGAGCTCTTTGGAGGATTCCGGTTCAATATGATGCTGTGTCAAGGGTTTTGGTACCGCTATTTCGGTAGAGGTTGTTTCTTCGGTGTGTGTATTTGCCTTTTTCTCTGTCTGTGAGGTAGTTATAGGTGAAACCTCGGGCAGTTCCCCGAGTGATTCCTTAAAACGTTTCAAATCCCATTGGGCGTAAAGAAACATCCCTGCACACATTAAAACTGTTAGCACGAGAACTCCACCAATCGTCTGAAGGATATTTTTCGTTAGCCTTGTATTCATTAGTATTCTCCCTTCAAATGTTACCTTCCTTTGGGGGGCAGGAGGGTAACGAAATCACTTCCTCCGGAGAGACACACTCATTTCATCTAGAGTCATTTGTAAATGGGACAGCACATACTTTTCCTTTAGAAATAATAGCACACAAGAATCAAAGTGTCAAGCAATCTTTATATTGAAAGCGCATTGATTGTGTGTTAAAATAGTTTAAGTTGCTACCCGTTTTTAAGTTGCTACCCGTTAAAGAGAAACCGAGTTTTTGGGTTACGGTGCTCTATTGGAATATTGTAGCCACCTGATCTATCGGGCAAAGGGTGAACCTGCGTAATTACAATTGAGCTCTCAAGGAATTGCGTGCGATCCACTGCGCTTGAATCTGTGTTGAATGCCAGCAGTGAAGGAAGGTGATATCTCATGAAGCATACGATCGTTATGTTGATACTTACGTTATTGGTGTCATCAGTAAGGGCAGAGATATTTCGCGATAATTTTAACGATGGTGACTTAAAGGGATGGACGTTTATACAGAGTGATGAAGATGGTGGTATTGAAAATGGTGAATTGGTTCTCGGTTCTCCTAAAAAGGAGCGAGAAGCGGAGGTTATCATTGCGGTTGATGGTATAATCTCAAGCGACTACGAAGCGTCGGTATCTGTAAAAATCAGCTGGCTAGCTAGGAATATTAGCGGTGGTGCAACCATTGGGCTGCGCGCCCATACAGATCCGCTCCTTAAGAAGTTGAAGGAGAACGAGAGGAACAAGAAGTTACTACCACTTCTGCACAAGCGATCTTACAGGTTCGTCCTAGGTGATATAAATATTGAAGATGATGCACATATTCAAGATATAAGAAGAGGTCTTGCAGCGACCATTCAACTGATGAAGGTTTCTATGGAAGGAAACTTATGGAAAACCTTTAGTAGGGATAAGCTACACACATTTCGGCTATTTAATTTCAAACTGCACAAGTGGTATCGGTTGAAGGTTATTGCCCAGGGGAATCGGTTTCAATACTTTATTGATGACATAAAAATGCTAGATTTTCTTGACGACACCTATACAGAAGGGAAAATTTATCTGTCGTCAGCAAAGGGCAGCCGTGTTCACTTCGATGACTTTGAGGTTCAATATGATGCGCGTCCGGTGCAGCCTCGGAGGAAACTCACAACCACTTGGGGAGAGATAAAGGGGGACTTCCATTGAAGTCTGGTTACGCATGGGTGCCAAACAAATTCAAGGAGGATTATACATGTTGAAGCAACTCGCAGGGCATCAAAAGATTTTTGGTGCCATAATACTCCTATTCGCATGGAGTCTGCTTACTAAACAGACTTCCGCCAACGAATGGACCGGTACCATCGCATTTCTATCCGATCGAGATCGAGACCCCCTTTTTCAGATTGATATGTCAGTTTATTTGATTGATGCCGATGGATTCGGATTTGGAATACCTTGGCTTGAAGTACCTTGGTGGCTTAGTGATCACAGATATGGTCCAATTGCCTGGTCCCCGGATGGAAAATATACTGCCTACCACCTGCATGACCCACAGGACCCATTTGTCACTTTCATACATTTGGCGACTCCTGTTATTCTTCCTGATTTTTTGGGGCCTCAGCCTATAATTCAAATCAAAAACTTGACCAAACGGTTTGGGGGTCAAACGTACCTATCGCCAAAATGGTCCCCGGATGGGAAGCGGTTAGCTCTTACTAGCACTGATGGGTCGCCAGATGGCATGACTGATGTTTGCGTTATGGATATCGCAGGAAACCAGTTAAAGAATTTAACACAGTCGCCGGGAAGGGATGAGGTCGGTTCTTGGTCGCCTGATGGCTCAAAAATTGTGTTTTTTTCCAATCGGGATGGGAATGGGGAAATCTATGTAATGGGGTCAAATGGTAGAAAGCAGGTCAATTTGACCAACCACCCTGCCCTTGACGCTGCGCCCACATGGTCGCCCGATGGGACAAAGATAGCGTTTCAGTCCAATCGGGAAGGCGGTCAGGACGATATCTATGCCATGACCCCTAATGGAGACAACGTTGTCAACCTAACCCGCCACCCATGGGAAGACCGTGCACCTGCGTGGTCTCTCGATGGGAGGTGGATTGCGTATCACGCCTTTCGGGTTGGTCAGCGTCCAGATATTTATGTCATGGATGCCAACGGGGATAATCGGGCGCAACTTACTACGGATCCGGCATCGGATACTGACCCAACATGGGTCATTCCCGACCGTTCCTTGTCGGTGGAGGTGTCAAGTAATCAAGCCACCCTTTGGGGACGTATGAAATTGGAGAGACAGTGACAGTTTGAAACACCACCCGTGGAAAAGGGGTCAAAAGTTGTGTCGTATCAAAACATCTGCGATCCATTGTGCGTAAATCTGTGTTGAATGCCAGCAGAGAAGGACGGTGATATCTCATGAAGCATACGATGGTTATGTTGATACTTACGTTGTTGGTATCATCGGTATGGGCAGAGATATTTCGTGATAATTTTAACGATGGCGATTTAAAGGGATGGACGTTTGTGCAAGGTGCCCAAAATGGGGAGATTCAAAATGGTGAATTGGTTCTCAGTTCTCCTAAAGCGGAGGAGAAAGCGGAGGTTATGATTGCGGTTGATGGTATAATCGCAAGCAACTACGAAGTGTCGGTGTCTGTAAAAATCAGCAGGCTGGTTAGGGATATCAACGGTGGCGCACTCATTGGGCTGCGCGCTCATACGGATCCGCTCCTTGAGCCGTTCATTGAGCAGGCGAAGAGGAACGAGCAGATCCAAGCACTTCGGTACAGGCGATCTTACAAGTTCTTCCTAGGTAATCAAGATATAAATTTTCAGGATATAAGAAGAGGGCTTGCAGCGAACATTGAACATATGAAGCTTTCTATGAAAGCAGACAAATGGACTGTCTATAATAAAGACAAGCTACGCGCGTTTCGACTATTTGATTTCAGGCTGCACAAGTGGTATCGGTTGAAGGTTATTGCCAAGGGGAATCGGTTTCAATGCTTTATTGATGACAAAGCAATGCTAGATTTTCTTGACGACACCTACACGGCGGGGAGAATTTATCTGTCGTCAGGATGGGGGAACCGGGTCCACTTCGACGATTTTGAGGTTCAATATGAGGCACTTTCAGTGCAGCCGCGGAGGAAATTCACGACCACTTGGGGGGAGATAAAGGGAGACTTCAATTTTTGGTGATAACCTCGCCCAAGCAAACCGACAAGCGCATTGACGACCTCCGCGATGAGATGAATAGCGATTTGGCGAGATAGGTCATTCTTCGGAAACTTTGTCCTAACGCCCCTGGTTTTTAGAGGTCGGCTTCATCTGTGAAATCCAATCGTATAACAGTTGCACCGCTTGCTGATCCTGCTGAGAAGTTGCCAGAGGCGGCATTTTCCCCTTACCGTGCCGGGCGACACGCTGATAAAGGATCGAACGTCCCGGGTCGCCGGGCGCGATGAGCATCGCGTCGGGGATGCCGTAGGTATCGTGCTGCGGCTGGAAACCGACGCTGTAGGTTTGGTCTAGTTCCGTCGTGAAGTCTAACACAATACGAGCATTGCCACCACCTGTGTGAACATGGCAATTTGCACACGCGGCGTGTAGATATGACCGTGCCCTTGCCTCAAGAGGTGCTTCGAGATTGTAAGGGTCAGCTAGCTTGGGATACTCCTCCGGCGGCTTCGATAATGGCTTCTTGAAAACGCCGATATGATTCAACGTCCGCAGTTGATTGTCCGAAACCGTGCCGTAATTGTGGACTTTGTTCATTTGAAGCGTGGTGAGTCCTAGGACATAGTTGGCAGCACGACTGTGGCAACCCATACACTCCTCTCGACTGGGATAGTGCCAAGCCTGTTCTCGGCTGCCTTCAGGGAGCCTTGAATCCTGAGTTGTGAAGACACGGTCTATCCCAGCAGCATCCACAAGCGTTGCGTCGGTTTGCTCGTCGTTCCAGATATAAGAATATCCCACCCACTCGCCCTGTTGTCGGGTCAGCAGCCGCGTTTCAATCCGGTGTCTGGAGGTAGGGTTGCCTGCTTCCAGATCGAGCGCGAAGGTTTGGATCAATGCCGTTCCATCCGGGAAACTCCATCCGACCCCATCGGCAGCGGGTATCTCGATTTGGGAATCGCCCGGTAATGCAATGAATCGTTCTACGTGCGTTCCGTCCGCCCACAGCGGCGCATTAACTGAATAGGGAATCAGCCCCGGATCGGTCTGATGCTCTTTAACCGATGTGAACATGCCTGTTTCACTCAAGCGGGTCGGAAATTTTTCTGTAGATTCGGGTTTGCGTTCTAATTGATAGAGACCACGCGCCAAATCTACGATTAATATTTCATCGTTATGATCAACGCCGAAGCTCACAATCTGCAGCGTTGTATCGGCAATTTCCCGATGCCAGATAAGTTTCTCTCCGTCGTGGCGCAGTGCCCACATTTTGCCAGTTGCATAGTCGCCGTAGACGTAAGCACCCCGCAATTCCGGGAACTTTGAGCCGTAATAGACAACGCCCCCGGTGATTGAACGAGCTTCAGAGTGGGGGTGTTCGACCGTCGGCTTGACGATAGGTGTGGGACCCGGTTTGCGGTTGAGGAAGAAGGGATGGCTGCCTTCGTAAAGACTCCAACCGTAATTGTCCCCGCGGCGCACCAGATGGATCATCTCCCACCGATCTTGCCCGACGTTTCCTGCCCAGAGATGTCCCGTCTCCCGGTCAAAGGTGATTCGCCACGGATTGCGAATCCCGTAGACCCAAATTTCGGGTCGCGCCCCCTCCAGATGGATAAAAGGGTTATCACTTGGGATCGAATAGGGGTGCCCTGCCCTCGGATGATCGACATCAATACGCATAATCGTCGCGGGCAGGTTGCTGAGATCTTGTCCTTTCGGGTCTCGATCGTAGCTTCCGGGAAGCCCGGTGAGGTTGGTATCGGAGTCCATCGCACCGTCGCCGGCAGGGATGTAGAGGTATCCATCGGGGCCGAATGCAAGATCGCCGCCGTTATGGTTGTTCGACAGCCACTCTAGGATAATCAGCTCAGAGTTCGGATCACAGCGATACGGCGGTTGACGTTCCACCGTAAAACGCGAAACGTAGTTTCTAGTCTCAGTGACTTTCCCCCCTATCGGTCCATTGCTGACAACGTAGAGGTAACCGTTTTCTTCGTAATTTGGGTGGAATGTTAAGCCGTAGGTTTCGCGCCCTGTGTCAATCAGAAATTCGGCGTTTTCGGTCTCTGGATCGTCTTTGAAACGGCGAATTTTTCCTGCTAGCTCAATCACAAGCAGCCGATCTGTCCCCGGCTCAGGCTCAATATAAACGGGTTGATTTAACGGAAATTGGGTGAATATTTGTTTGGGGCGGAGTGATAAGGTCGGTCCGGATTCCGATCCCATCGTTTTGCCAGTCAGCGTCGATAAAAAGGCGAGTAGATTGTAATGCTCATCAACCGACAGGAGTTGCGCGTAGTTATCCGGCATCGGGGATTTTAGGTTGATTCGTTTCCCGAAAGCGCGACTGTAGGTTGGGCCTTCGTCAATATCGAATTTATCAATGGTGCGCCTCGCCCCGTTGATATCTAAGACGATTTGGGACTCGTTTTCAGAGACGAATGTGCCGACGATCGACTCACTGTCAAATAAGGTGACAGTTACGTAGGTTTTCAACTGTGATTTTGATACCGTTTGAATCTTTCCGAGAGGGACTTCAACCTTGAGCGTAAGTGTCTCTTCATCCTCTCCAACGAGATCTCCGCGGATCGGCTCCGAATTGGCGGGTGTCACCTGAATCCAAAAATACCCTTTCTCTGCCAAATCCGTCAACGCTTCAATGGGTTCAGGGTCAATTTCACTCAAAAGGAGCGTCCTCTCCGTTGGCTCCGTCGCTCCGTCGATATTCAGGACGATTTTTTCACTATCTTGTGAGATGAGCGTTCCCTGAAGAACCAGGCCGCCGGTTGCAACAGATGCCACCCCGTATCCGCGCACAATCTCGGCGTTCGGTTCCAGAATGGATTCTTCGATATAACCGATGCTATTTAATGCGGCAATATCCGTTAGGTCAGGACCGGGAATGACCTCAACCCCATCATCAAGCGTTGGGTGCTCAGGTTTCTCAATCCCATCGACATCGTGACATGCGATACATTTGACAACATTGACGAATACCTCCGCCCCTCGCTCGGTGTCTGCGGCATGGACAAGGGGACGCGCTTCCATCTCCCTTGCAACGGTTTGTATATCAATCGGTGGTTCAAACGGTGTCAGATCCACTTCGCCTCCCTGGCTCTGAAGGAATGCGATGACTGCTTCGATCTCCAAATTTGACAGACTGATCGGGGGTTTCCACGCCGGTGTCATGGTCTTACCGTATCCGTGGACAAGGAATGCAGATGGGGCATAGAGGGACTCGATGAGATACGTCTTCGCCTCCATGCTCGGCTTTCGCATCGCAGCGTGCACCCCAATATCGGTGAGATCAGGGCCTCTGCCCAGTGGTGCGGAGGGATTTAGTGTGTGGCATGAATAGCACGAGCCCTTCCCGTTGAAGATCGCTTTTCCCGCATCCACAAACCGCTTCGGCTCACGGGTTAACGTTGAGAGATCATCGGTGGCCTCCGGGGCACCCACGACGCGAGATGTCCTCCACGGAATCCGTTGATTGATTCCGTAGGGGTTTACATCTATCAAGTTTTCGTCGGCTGATGCTGCTCCACAAAGGACTAACATCAGAATAACACCGATCCCGAACACGAAAAAAGAGCCAACGAGCATACAAAAGCGAGCAGGTGCTTGCATCCCAATCAATTGAGGACGGAACAAATAACTGCTAATACGCATAGGTAAAAGCCTCCAAATTACTTTGTGAATTTCGACACCCGCTTAACTCTTTTGATAGAACTTCGCACAAGCCCAATGCTGTCCGTTCCGAGAGCAAGCGGAACGGACAGCATTGGGTCAAACCGTGTTTTTTTATTTCAACGATAGTTAGACTGTGTTATAATTAGATTATCTTTCTTGTGGGAGCGTCTCACGCCACCGCTCGTCCGTGCCACCGTTCCGTGTGCCCCGCGAACGGGGCAGGCCAGGGTAGGAATCCCAAGTATTTATGCTTGGGAGCAGTCAAATTTCATCGAATATGAGGTACACTTCTGTGAACCGTTATTGGTAAGCAGCATGAAAATTCATCATGGAATATAAAGTTGGGTGAACAATGCGACGAAAGAGATATTTTACTGTAGAAGAAGCGAACCGATTAATCCCTATATTAGAACAGAAACTATCAGAACTGAGGGAGTTTCGGGAGGAGTTAGAACCACTGGGAGCAGAATTGACTCCGCTCTTTGAAGTTATTCGGCACAACGGTGGGCATCGAAAAACACCGCAGTTTCTCGAATTGACAGGAAAGTTCCGGGACACCATTGAAGAGATTCAGTCCTATGGGTGCACAATAAAAGATATAAATCCGGGGTTGATCGACTTCCCTTACCTTCGGGAGGGTAGAGAGGTTTACCTTTGCTGGAGGGCTGGGGAAGAAGCGATCTTATACTGGCACGAGATTGATGCCGGGTTTGCCGGAAGACAGTTGATTGAAGAGTAAAATTGAGGGATTGGAGCCACCCAATCCCTCGGTTGCATAAGGTATCGTTAAGCAAAAGCACATTCTTTTCGCAGGGACTCCTCAAATTTCCCCTCGATACTCCCGCTCAAGGGTATTGGTGAAATCGATCACCCGATCTAACGCTTCACCTGCGCGATCTCGAGCCGCCCCTGTGGTTTCTTCCTCGGCGAGCCATTTCTGTCGTTTCGGGATCCAATGCTCCTTGAGATAGGTCAACTGGTTCATAAAGTGCGGGTCTTCGGTATCACCGACGAAGTATTCAATAACACTGAGTAGCCCGTATTTTCGGTTCGTCTCCATATCTCCGACTTCCGACGCGATCTGATCTGCCAAGACTCGGTTTCGATCCTGCCGTGCCTGCCCGACCTCCTTCGCCGATTCTGTCAATAAATGTTCAACAAAAGCCTGCTTGGAATTGACCCAGCGAGGTAGGCTCTGGACATACTCCTCAAGATCGAACTTGCCGTTGCGCCGGATAGCGGAATAGCTGTGGATATGGACATTGCGGAAAAATGCGGTATAGCCGACATTTGGGTCCATCGTGTCAGCATCATATAGAATCTGATTTTCAACGTTTCTGTAGAGAAAATCATACCGTTCCTGGGTGAGGTTCATCGGCTTCAGGTGTGCTAGCACAATGGCGCGAACGGCATCGACGAAATCTGGATCAAAATCATACATCGCCAGTATCTTCTCGGTGATAACCGCTCCGGACTCATGATGAACCGTGCCGGCAAGGTTGTTTTCGTCATAGAGCCGGGTGACGAGATTCTCTCGACTCGGCATAAGTTGTTCATTCAGCCAAAGTCCGTCATGATTAACGACCCGTTTGCCTTTTTCATCCGACAAAATTTCGCCATCATACCGCTTGGTGATGTCGTGCAACGTCCCCGCAACTTCGAGCTTGGTGACATCGCCGTCCTCGCGCCTGCCGAGCTCCATGCTCATCGCACGGACCCGCATCGTGTGGTTCCATGTATAGTGTCGCCATTGGAATCCAACCCGGTTATGATCCCATAGGTTGTAGGTTTCAGTAACGAGCCCTTCAAGTTCCTTTAATACTTGAGGATAGTTCATAGATGCCTCCTTTTGCGTCATGTTGAGCGCAGCGAAATCCCGATCTATCGGGGCGTAAAGCGTCGTTTTATCCGGATGTTTTAGCAAATTGAACACTGACTTGCACGAGTGCTGTGCTTGAATCGAATTCAAATTCATAGATCTGTCTGTCCCAACGAAAGCGGTAGTCGGCCCCGTAACACGCGATTGTGGCAGGGACGTAATCTTGAGGCACATGAATGAACAATGTTGCTTTACCGTGCCTGGGGGGGTTGCAGACCGCTAAGAAACTCTGGCTTCGCTTATCCCAACCGGCGGACAGCACCTCCACACCGCCCTGTGTGAGGTGAATATCTGTGGCGAGTAGTTGGGGCACATTCTGTTCTGCGCGTAAACACAGCAGTTTGACAGAGCGGGATGGAATATCGAACAGCGTTACCCGGTCTCGGACATTTCCGAGGAATTCACGATTCCAGAAATCATGCACAAGATAGTATCGAGAGCGATTTAAGCCGAGCGCATCCAAAGTAAAATCGACATCTGCCTTTCTATCCGTCCAGTTGAAGATACCCACAACATTCCATGATTCGGAGGGGGATGTCATCGGTAGATTCCAGATTTGCGGAAATTTGCTTTCGTAGAGATCAACAGGTATGGCAGAATCACCGGTGAGCGGAAAGATTTTGGCGAGCAGCTTCGCCCGCTCCGGCTTGAGGGTCGTGAAATCATCGCCGCAAGTGACAACTCCGCCACTCAGCCCTGCCATTGTCATTGCAATAAGTGCTTCGTTCAGCGGGAGGGGTTCATCGACAGTTAGGGTGCCAAACTCATTGGTCCACGCGTTACCATACATCGGAAGATGTGCCGTGTGAGCATTGGCAATCGGTTTCAACCCTTGTGGACTTTCCCAAGGCCCTTCGCCGACGTAGCCGCCGTAACCTGAAGCTGTTTCATTCAGCACGAAATCTCCGATGCTCGGGCCCCGGCATGTATTGCACGCTGCCAGAACAACTTTCTTCTCGCTTTCATCAATAATCTGATTCAACAGCTGAACCCCAAGTCGATAAAGTTCAACAGCGGTGAGCGATGAGTCGTGTGCCACGAAGTTGTTTAGGTCTGTCAGGGGTCCCATTGTGTAAGCAAGCAAATCCGCTTTGACTAGATCATATCCCCACTCATCAATCAGTTTTCGCATGTTTTCGCGGATATATGCTTGTGCCCCCGGCTGCGAGGCATCGAGGACAGCGACCTCTAGCCCATCTGTCGGCAGAATGATGGAAGCTGGTTTCTTTTGATCACGTTCTTGCAAGAAATACTCCGGGTGCGTTCTCAAAAGTTCGGAGTTAATCTCTACACTAAATGGCGCGAATCGGATGCCTGCTTTTAACCCCTTGGCATGAATCTGGTTGGCAACTGATTTCATCCCATTTGGAAATTTCTGCACGTCTGCTTGATAGCTGCCGATTGACTCTTCCCAACCCTGTCCAATCTGGATATACTCAAATCCGCCGGGAATCAATGGATCAGATAATCGATTGTTGGTAATTTGCTCCATCTGTTTGGAGATTTGCGCCTCGTTTATCGATCCGTCCTCGCTGTCTTGGGCACACCAGCCTGAGAAAACCCGATTGAGCGATTTTGGTTTCACACGGTGGCCAACCATCTCGGCGTAGTGATTGTAAGCCTCCCACCCCTGATGCGCGAAGTTCAAGTAAACAGGTTCAGCGTAGACCTCCTCCCCTTGACAGCAGATATGGTTTTCACACTTATGATAGAGAGCCCAGTGATTCACACCGTGATTTTCTTCCTTACCCCGTTGCGTTCGTCCCTCATATCCCATTTGGACAGCAGACCACCATTTTTGAAAACTCAAAAAGCCGAAGACGAGGGAGCGCTTACTCTCTGTATCGTAGAGCACCCCATTGTAACAGGAAGTGGTGGAAGCATCTTCGTTGATGCGAAAGCCGTCGTGGATCTCTTTAAGTCCAGAGGCTATCGGTGTATTCATGTCCAAAAAAGTGTAATACCCCGATGGCGCGCCGCCTAAATAGACCCCGCCTTTGGCGTTACCGTTGTGCGGGGAAACATCAATGGTGGAAATCTGTTCTAACGCAATTGGTGCCTCGTGGGTATTTTTTAGCCCGACAGTCAATACAACATAGGGCTTCTTGGGATAACATTTCAGATAGAGACGGGTCTGCATCCCATGCCCTTCGGGTTGGTGCGAAAATGTAAGTGGTTGGTAAATGCCAGATTCATCTTCGGTGGTCGGACTTGTTATAAACTCCGCAACTCCCGGATCCAACGTTGTGAGGACTGTTCCATCTTGTAAAATAATCCTCGTATATGCGTCCCTGATAACGCTATAGCCGGTTTTGTCAATGTAGTTCCAGCTTCCTTTGGAAAGGTCGAAATTGATTTGGAATAGATTATTTTTCGCGATGACATGGCTGCCTTTTCGGCTAACTCTCAGATCACCCGCTTCTTCTTTCATCCGTAATGTGCCTCCATACGTGAAACATGAAACGTAATCGAATAAATTTGATAGAGGTTGAGGCAAATTTATCTCAAAATTATGAATCTGTTTCTCTATTTCTATTTTTTGATTGCCTATTTCACTAACGCCCAACAATGAAGCAGCGTGGCTGGCTCGCTGCCAACCTGTGATAACGAGAAGGTATCTTTAGGCTTGAGAAAGAGCACGTCTCTCAAGCCAAGCATTGATGTTTCTCCCTTCGCTTTCACCGCTGCCCCCCCACCAATCAGGACATAAATTGATTCTGCGCCAATGGATTCATGCGTAAACCCTTCGCCCGCATCGAGTTGGACGTAATCGATCGACAGATGTTGACTCCCGTTCTGTGGCGAAACAACGCTACGCCAATCTCCCGATTTACCGAACACGGGGCCCGCTTTTGCCATCGGAATCACTTGCACGCCGCTTCTGTGTCCCATTTCTGGTTTGGGTGAATCGTTGGAGTGATCCCGTTCGCCGCGGTAGAGTGCCATGTCCGGTGGGGCTTGGAAACTGATGAGCCGCGCCGGTTGGTCTGTCGTATTGACAGTGCCGTGAACCTCACGCATCGGCACAAAGATACCATCGCCTGCGGTAATGGGGGTGTAAACATCCCCCTGCCGAATATGACCGCCACCCTCAAGCACCACAATCATATCTTCTGATTCGTCGTGAAGATGTTGTGTGAACTCCTGACCGGGGGCATGTTGTCCGTGGTTGAGGGTTATCTGTGTCGCCCCCATATCGGGATGAACGACCCGCCAATTTTTGCCCTTTCCCATCTGGAAAGGCGTTCCTGATTCGAGATTAAGAATTTGCATAAGGCCCTCCTGTTCTAATTCTGCTCACAAATGCTAATAGCCAATTCGGATTTGGTAAAAAACAAGGCCTCCGTCTTGACTAAAGGTTGCAGCCCCCCTTTTCCCTACCATTGGTTCGCAGTCTCTTTGTAGGTTGGGATCATCATCTGCGCGATGGGCTACATCCCCCAAACCTTGATTGCCCTTCCTTGATGGCTTTCTGCTCGATGGAAAATCTTTTCCTCCCACGCCTTATCCACATCTCGGTCAAAGATTACTAGATGCCCCTCTTCTGTATTGCAGCGATCCATATATGCCCAAGTCTGGGAAAGCCCTTCTTCCAATGTTTTCTCAAAAGCCCCGTAACGGATTTTGAGTTCGATGACTGATTTTTGGGGGCCGTCCGGATGCTGCCAAATCACCAGTAAATCGGTTCTCATCCGACCCAGTCCATACTCCCTTTCCACGCGCCCCCCACTGTTGACAATCCGCTGCAAAAACGCTTGCATCAGCAACTGTGCCCCTGCCTCCTTGTAATCGAAACGCTGTATCCAGCTTTCGGAGTGTTCTCGAAAAAATTGCTGAAAAGCGGAAAGAAGTTTGTCGAGGTCAAGCCGCCCATCTGTCCGAATATACCACGCCGGTTGATGCGTGATGGTCAACTGGGTGCTAAAGGTCAGGGCTCTAGGGATAATTTCCTGATAGATTTGGTTGGCGATGCTCAACTGTCCTTCATCTATCCGTATCAATCCGAGATCTCGCACATACTGGACATCGTCCGTGGGAATACGATTCGGATCATCCATTCCTGCCAGCATTGGCTCAATCACCTGTCGAACCCGCTCTTCGGATAGCTTATCCGCTAGGTAGTCAATATGCGTATCATGCCGTAAAATGAGTTGTTCCTTCGCTTGTGCCACCATCTCAGCGGTAATCGTTTTTGAGCGGTCCCGGTTCGCTTTCATCTTGAAACAGACTTCATAGGCGATGGCATTAACCAACCAGGGCTGGCCATGCGTCAGCTCCCAAACGAGACAACGGGCGGCCTCCTCAAACACCTGCCCGGTTTCTTCGGTATGTTGATTGAGGAGAATCTCTACTTCTGCGCGGCTAAAATCTTCGAGGCGCAATGACTCCGCTTTAACGTTAAACGCACTGCCCCCTGTGATAATGGCTTTCTCTTTCTCCGAATGGATTCGATAATCGCGTACATCTCGCACGCCGCAGAGGATGATGTTTTGTGGAAATGAGGCCGGCCGCTTGAAATACCCGGTGCGTAGTTGCCGCAAAACGGAGATTAATGTATCACCGACCAGTGAATCAATTTCATCAATCAGAAGAACAAGCGGTTTTGGGGACACTTGCGTCCAGCGAGTCAGTATCTCGTTCAGAGCCGCATGCGCTCCATTTTTTTCTAGAATCTCGGTCCAGACCTCTTCAACAAACCCATCTCCCAAGAAATCCCGCGCCATGGAAGCCACCTCACTTAGCATTGCTTGCATTCCCCGTCTGATATCCTCACGGGCCGATTGACCGCCCTCGACGTTGACATACAGGCATCGGTATTTCCCCTGTTGATTAATCTCATCCATTAATGCCAACAGACAGGTGGTTTTACCGGTCTGCCTGGGGGCATGCAGGACGAAGTATTTTTTCTGGTCAATGAGTAGCAGGATTTCCTCCAGATCCAATCGGGTCAGCGGTGGTAAACAATAGTGGTCTTCACTCCGGACAGGCCCGGCGGTATTAAAAAAACGCATCCGGGACCTCCTCTCATCTTTGCAGAATCTCTTAGCAATCGGAACCAGATTCAACCGAGGTTCTATACTGAAAAGTCGATTTTCCCTACCACACTTGATTTGCAATCTCATAATCCTGCGTGGTGTCGATCTCGTAATACCCGCCCGCGATGTCCACCTTGTGGATTTCCACGCCCTGCTCAACCATCTCCTGAAAGAGTTGGATCAGATACGCTTTCTGCACAGAGGCTGCCCCTTGAAAGGGGGTGCCGTTATATTCATGGCACGCTCGGTGGAAATGGGCCCGTAGGAGACGTGCCCCGCGCTGGCTAAATTTTGCGACACCGATATATTCCCCGTGTGCAGCTTCGGGGGCTATCTCACGGTTGATTCTTGTAACTAGTGCTCCATCTGCAAGGATTTTTTCACCATCATCTTCGGGATGAAGGGTGCGTGCTGCGTAACGGGCTCGCCAAGCAGTATCGACGACAAGCGTAATATCGTAAGGGGTATCCATCAACTTCTGCGTCACCCAAGGGCGATAGATAATGTCCGCATAGGTGCAGGCAAAGGGTTCGTTCATTTCGGCTTCAGCGCAAAAAAGCGAGGCTAAGATATTATTCTGCTGCCAATCGGTGTTATGGTAAAAGCGGAAGGCAGGGTAATCGTGTTGGATGCGTTGAATCTGATACCCACCGACGAAGACCATATCCGCCACATCTGCTGCCCGCCACGCTTCGAGTATCCAATCGAGGATGCGTTTCCCTTTAACTGCTGCGAAGCACTTGGGCGTATCCTCTGTCAGTGGCATAAGCCGCCTACCGCGCCCGGCACCGATAATAATCGTCTTCATTTATACCAATCTCCTTGACCATATTTTACACGACTGAACCTTGAGCGTAAATCTTTTTTTTGGCGGTTTCAAATCGTTTTTTCTATTTTCGTTTTGAAAACGGTGTGTTAAAATACAACTATTCAACCAGACTGTCCAAACCAACAAGGAGATTTTTATGTCAAACGTTAATCCCTTCAAACAGCCCGGACAATGGTATCGCGGCAATACCCACAGCCATAGCACCGAGTCGGATGGCAGGCTGCCGATGGCGGACCGCTTTGCGGCTTACCGTGAAGCAGGCTACAACTTCTTAGTATTGACCGATCATCGACAGGTCAACGATGTTTCCGCCTACAGCAGCGATGACTTTTTGGCAATCTCTGGCAGTGAAGTCCATCCCAACAACCCTTATGGCGGTGACACATATCATATCGTCGCTATAAACCTCCACGAGCGCATCAACTGCGCTGAATTGCACCCCAACGCTGTAATCGAAGATATCAAGCGGCAGGGCGGCGAGGCGGTGCTCTGCCACCCCTACTGGTGCGGACATACGCTGCTCGACTATCTACCGCTGAATGGATACTTCGCCGTTGAAGTCTACAACGATACCTGCATGGGCATCGGCAAGGGCTTTTCTGAGCAGGCTTGGGATGATTTATTGGACAAGGCAGGCCGCCCCGTTTTCGGCATTGCAGCCGACGACGCACACGGTACGGAGCACGACTGTTTTCACGGTTGGGTCATGGTGAAGGCACCCGAGCTCACCACCGATGCGATTATGACCGCGTTTCGCACCGGTGCTTTCTATTCAACCCTCGGACCGGAGCTCATCGATCTGGACTTGGTGGAGGACGGCGAAGATAAAAAGAGTGTCACCGTCAAGTGTTCGCCGGCACAGTCCATCGTTTTCAAAGCCCAGCGCAGTCGCGGAAAGCGCATCGTCGCCCCCGAAGGAGAGGCACTGACTGAGGCAACGTATGAACCGCCAAGCAGCGTCAAGTACGTCCGTGTCGAGATTACCGATGAGAGCGGCAAGAAGGCATGGTCAAATCCGTTTTTCTTTAATTAAAGCGAGGACATCAAGGGAGACTAACTGATCCGGTTTAACGGGATAGTCGCTCAAGCACATTTTGGGTGATGCGTTCCACAACCGGATCACCGCCCTGCAACCCATGTGCCCAATCGGTCGTGGCGGCGGTGAAAACGGTGCCTCCGCGGGTATAGATTCCCATCGTCGCGGCACCGGTGCGGCCTCTCTCCCAACGTTCATACCATTCACAATCGTCTGGATGCCAGCGCACCGGAGCAGTGCAGAGAATAAGGAAGCTATCGGGGGTGCCATCCCGATACGTTGGGACCGGCAGCCCGCTCTTAATTTGTAGTTCGCAGCCATCGCACTCGTAGCCCACGATGGTGTGCTTACCCCCGAAATTATCTCCCTGCTTGAGACTGGTTCCCTCAAAAACCCAGTGCTCTGGGTGATGCACCGTGTACTCGCCTGAGCCATCCATGAACTGACCGTGGCTAAGGTGGTAGCCGCCGTAAAGAAAACCGACACCGGTCAATTCGTTTTCAGGGCGGCCGACGAGGTAATGACTCCACAAGGTGCTCAAGGTTCGATAGTCGTCTGTCTTGTAAATGGGGTCCTGATTGTACCACTGCTTCCAACAGGTCAAGGCGCGTCCTTCCTCTTCGCTGCGGACTTGCCAGCAGACCGAATTCCCGCTAAAGAACGCCGCGTTCCCACCGTCAGCGATGAATGCCTCTAGGTTGTCCCGCATCCCCCCAGACCAGTATTCATCGTGGCCGACGCTCAACACCAGTCGATATCCCTTCAAAATTTCCGGATGAAACTCAAGGTCGCTGTTGACAGCATAATCGAGTGTATAGCCATTCCGTTCAGCCCATTCCACAAACGATAACTCCCACCTGCTAAAAAGCCCCGCCATCGGTCGGTTGAAAGAAACGCGATGCCCCTGTAAGTTGCTGTTGCCATGATAGCTGTAGAGGCTATATCCGCCCCAGTTGTTATAGGCGTTATAGGTGTTCGTCGCCAGTTGAAGCAAGATTTTCGTGTCATGTCCCGGCTGTGCAGAGCGCACGACGAAGTGCATCACTCCTTCAGCTGTCCGACGGTTTCTGTATGTGAAACCCCCGCCGTTATCTTCTGCCCGCATTGACACTTCATAGTATCCACTCCGCCATGTATCCGACACACGCAGCTTGAAGCTCGCGGGCCAGCGGCAGCCGTGCGACGATGCATCTTCTGGAATTGGATACGCAGATCCGGGAAGTTCTTTCTCGCTCCAGACCACCTCGCGCCCCGCACCGATGCGCGCAATCTCAAGTGAATACTGCGATGCGCTGGTAGATACATGAAACCCAATTTCGTCACCCGATGCGTAGCTGAGTTGGTCGGTGTATCCTTCGATATAGAGTGGCCGCAGCTGCCCCTCTGAGAGAGATAACTGCACATTGTAAGCTTCCATACAAATCTCCTTAAATGAACGGTTAGCAATCGCTTCACGCAAAGGCATTTGAAACAGGGCAATAAAAAAAGCAGCCAGATGAATGGCTGCTTTTTTTTATTCGATTGATTCGAGAGGTGTCCGAATCAACAGATTCTATTCAATTGCCCCAATTTTTGCTGCCTCTGGTGCCTCGGTGGGCAGCCGCTGCGATGCCATTCTATCTTCTGGCACATAACCGGAGTAGTCCGCAATTGAACCGTGCGTCAGAGCATAAACCGCAACGTTGGTCATGAAACGATAGACACCGGGTGAGTATTTGACGGAGCGGGTTGGTAAACTGACCGATTCCATCGCGCACATATAGTCACGGCGAACTAGGATTACTGTAATTTTTTCGCCAACGGAAATGCCTTCGAGGAAATTCCGCCTCCCTGGACGAGACCCCCACCAGAAAATGTCGAATCCGGTTGGCGGACCACCCATTTCATAGAAGTTATCGTAGATTTCGTGGTCGTTGGAGATACGTTGCACCTGATATTCTGGCATCACATATCGCATCTGTGCCAAGAATAAGCGGGGCATCGCTTGCGCTGCTGCGTCCACACCGCAGTCGTCAAAGACGAGGAGACCGCCTTTTTCAACGAGATACCGCCGCAATGCAGCCATTTCCGTTTCGGAGAATCGACTGTCCATCTTGCCACCGCCATATTGCCGCCCCATCAGGTTCTTGGATCGGACGTGTGACGGATCATGTCCGGTCATGAAAACTAACGGACATTTCATCAAGTTGGCATCGTTTAGCTTCAATGCGCCGCCTTCAACGTTCATGTCGGTCTTAATTTGGGTGCGCTCATTGAGCCACTTGGTAAAAGCGTTCAGTGAGGAGGCATCTGCCCACCAGTCAGCGAGACTGTGACGAACGCGCGTAAAGCGGAAGACACCCCGAATATCGCTCCCTTTGCCAACGACACGCCCGCCGGGTTCGCCGCGCGGCAATGGAGGGACTTCAACGTTACCCAGCGTAATGTTCTCAACGACATCATTCAAGGCATCGCGAGTGGCACCGACATGCTCGACCATGGCAAGCCCTTTCGGACGCGCAAAGGCGACCTTCACCTGCACAACACCGCCAATCCCACGACCGATATTCTTGGGAGCGGCACTGGGAGTCGTTGCGACGGGTGCGGAAAATGCCAATGCCCCTGGCGCATCAGAAACCGGCAGATCGGCATGGGTCACGACTTGCGGCACAGGTTGATTGGCACTTGCTACTTTCGGAACGTTAGGATTGAGGGGAGCATCTAACTTCACGACTTTATTGGAAAATTCCAAAACGGTTTGCGGCTGCACAGAGGTTGGGCGCACAACTGCCGCTGTCGTCACTCTGGGTTGGACTTGAACTTGCTCAACTACCACTGTGTTTGTGGTTGGAACGGTTGGCTTAACCACCGGTTTGATGACCGGTTTCCGAACTTGTGGTTTGGGGGGTTCCTTTGCTTGTAGGACTTCGGCACCGACTAAATCTTTGAACTGTTGAGTTTGGGTAACGAGATAGATACCCGTGATAAAGAAGGCGAGTCCGTGAAAGATCAACGAGGTCATCAAAGCCCCTGAGGTTTTCTTTGCATTCATTTGTTACCTCCAAAAATAGTTTGAGTTTGTGCCAACAACCGAATGACCCTTTGTCTTATCTTACATGGGATGCTAAAGCAGACTTTTCTTTCTGTGGCAAACGGTTTACCACTGACTGCTCCCAATGTTGTCCGCAGGCGAGACCCCCGCGAACGGAACAGGCAGGAAAACATTGGGATTCCTATGATAGACTGACTAGTAGCAGTCCGTTCACTTCCTTGATTCAGACCACTGCTTCAGGGGAGTATAAACCTATTATAACACATTTTTACTATGGATGGAAAAAAAACTACACGGTTTGACCCAATGTTGTCCGTTCCGAGACCCCCGCGAACGGGACAGGCAGGAAAACATGGGGCTTGTGAGAATTTCTGTCAAGGAAAAAATGAACTGTTAATAAAACTTCCTCGAATGACAGGGGAAAGGAGTGAAACCGTGCGAAGGGTTCAGACGCGCAGGTTTGGCGAAACTAATTCAGGTTAGCAATTTGTTGAGTCAGGATCCGGATGTTTCTGGCAATTTCCTCCCGATCTGGAGGGTCATCCGATAAGCGGAGATAGGTATTAAAGGAAGCCAGAGACTTAGCGTAGGCATTGACTTGGTAATACAGATAGCCGAGATCTCGATAGTCTTGTGCGGCTTGAGGGTCGAGCCATGTAATCCGCTCGGCTGCTCTGACCGCTTTCTCATACTCCTCTTCCCTAAAGTAAATCTGTTTCAGGTTCCGCAGCATCCGCGCGAGGATCTCTTTATTCGTAACAGCTTGCAGAAACCGCGGATGCATCGGCACAGACTCACGGAAAATTTGCGTCAACCTATCGGAGAGATCTTCATCGGACAGGATTTGTCCTCCCTCGAAGGGATCGATTACGGCTTCTAAATCCTTATGCTTGACGATAAAGTGTCCAGGGAAACCGACTCCCACCAACGGCAACCCAATCCGCTTGCCAATTTCCATGTACACAATCGAAAGCGTAATCGGAATGCCAATTTTGCGCTCAAGCACCTCGTTGAGATAACTATTCCGTGCATCGTAATAATGGGCTTGACTGCTGCCCGCAAATCCCTGCGCCTCAAATAGGTAGCGGTTCAGGTGGTTAATCTGATCACTTGTATCCGCTTCCCTACCCATCTCCGCTTGAAGTTCCTCAGCCATCTGATTCAACCGTTGTAGATATACCTCAATGTCCAGATCGGCATAGGCATCTTTGGCAATGAGGAGGGCACCCTTAGCTAGGTCAATCTGGTCATTTTCTAACTGCGCGAGCTCAAAAAGAGCGTCTTCATCCGCGTTTTTCATATCTATTTGGTGGAGTTTGTGTCCTCCGCCTTCCCCTTTTCCTGATGTACTCAGATGAGATTGCTATCTTTGTGAGTTTCAGACTTTCAAAACAGGCTTGAAAATCTTTGGCAAATGGGGTATCATGGGCATCGGATTCACCCATTTTGGGCGATAGCTTCGTTTCATAACGCCGCTCTGCTGAAACTCACATTATTGGATAGAGGATATTTTACCATAACTCACCTGACTTGCCCATATCTATTCTCTAAAAACCGTCGGTAGTAGGATCAAAGAATATCATGAGCGCCAACACACAAAAACATCGAGAATTAGCAACCCTTCAACCGGAGGATATCGTTGCGTTGAAAGGCCTCAGTGGGGCAGCGATCTCGCCTGATGGCAAATGGGCGGCGTTTGTCCGCACCGTTCCAATCCTTGAAGTTGATAAGAGTGAACACCGGGGGCATATTTGGCTCGTTTCAACCGATGGGGGTGAACCGTTCCAGTTGACGAATGGTCCCAATGGAGACCGCGATCCACAATGGGCCCCTGACAGCACCCGACTTGCTTTTGTCTCAAAGCGGAGGGGGGACAAAACGCAGATCTGGATTATTTCGATCGCGGGCGGCGAGGCAAAACAACTCACCCATACGAAAAACGGCGCGTCAAATCCGCGATGGTCATTTGACGGAAAACGGATCGCATTTCTGAAGACTGAGGAGGATAGCCCAGCTGAAGCTAAGCGGAAGAAAGCTCAAGATGATCGGGTGGTCATGGGGGTAGATGACTTCAAGCAGCAGCATCTGTGGGTTATCGAGGTCGAAACGCTGGACGATGCACCTGCACTGCTCTTTAGCTTGCCGGGAGAGGGGTCAGATGCGAACCTCAATGTAGACAAATCTCAGAGACTGACAGCAGGGGATTTCCACGTCAGCGAGCCGCGTTGGTCGCCGGATGGAAAGCAGATCGGCTTTGTCTCTACGCCATCTCCAAAGGCAAATGATATAATGTTCAACGGGACTGTTCATATCGTTGACATCGAAACACAGAATATCCGAAAATTGACAGCGCACCCCGGCGGTGAGAGTGCGCCGTGTTGGTCGCCGGATGGGGAGCAGATCGCATATTTGCATAGTCCAGCAGGGTATGGTCAGAAAGCCCTCCACATCATCTCGGCGGCGGGCGGCACCTCAACAAACCTGACCGCCGCCCGGCTTGATCGTAACGCCGATATACCAATCTGGGCTCCGGATGGAGAAGCCCTCTACTTCGTCGCAATGGATCGGGTGCGTTGGCAGCTGTATTCCGCTTCAAAAGCGGCGAGCGAAATTCGTCAAATTACCCGTGGCGATTGTGTCATTGGCGAGATTTCCATCGCCGGTGATGGCGACACATTCCTGTGTACTCGTAGTGAACCTTACGCTCCAGCGGATGTTTGGGTCGGTTCTATCCGCACAGGAGAGATGAAGCCGCTTACGAAACTCAATCCACAGCTAGAAAACTTTGCGCTTGGTGAAGTGCAGGTGATTCAATGGCGCAGCAGTGACGGGCTTGAGATCGAAGGTTTACTCTGTCTGCCTGTTGGCTATGAAGCGGGTAAAAGCTATCCGCTCATTGTTGAACCACACGGCGGTCCCCGTAGCTCACGCGATTTGGGATTCAAACCGACATGGCACTATTTCAGCGGCGAAGGGTTTGCTTACTTTGCACCGAATTTCCGCGGCGGAGATGGATACGGAAACGACTTCGCCACGGCGAACTTTAACGACTGGGGTGGCGGCGACTATCAGGACATCATGACGGGCATCAATTTTCTGGTTGAACAGGGGATTGCCGATCCCGACCATCTAATCGTCGGCGGTTCAAGCTACGGCGGCTACATGACCAGCTGGATTATCACTCGCACCAATCGCTTCAAAGCCGCTTGTAATGTTTGTGGTGTCATCAATCTGGTCAGCTTTTATGCACAAACCGATATTCCGAATTTTATGTCGCTCTACTTTGCGGGCCCTCCATCCCAAGGTTTAGAATTGTATCGCGAGCGGTCGCCGATTAGCCATGTAGAGAGTGCCCAAACCCCAACCCTCATCCTACACGGTGAGGAAGATATCCGGGTTCCTTTGCCGCAATCGGAGGAATTCTACGCCGGGCTCAAAGCTGTCGGGGTTGAGACGGTATTCGTCAAATATCCCCGCGAAGGTCACGGCATTGGAGAACCGCGTCATCAGTTGGATATGCTCAAGCGGCAGTTGGCGTGGTACAACAAATACGTTGCCCATAATGCGAAAGGTGATGGGAAGTAGGTTGATTAACAGTAAAAATGTAGATTACGGTTGCGGTTTGAGATAAAAAACATAGGTGACTTAGTAAGAAAAATATGATATAATTCAGATAGCAAAGCCGTGAGGTTCTCGGCTGTTATGTCGATACCCTTGGTAGACTTGCCAATGACAGCAAGCTTGGATACATCAAAACGAGGGACAGGCAGATATTACTACCGTTTGTTACTGTCGAGTTAGTGGAAAAGGAGGGTGGTCATGGACAAAATAACAATCAACAAAATGGTACAAAATACCATCCAGCAACATGGCTCAAAGATTGCGTTATCTCACAAAGTTGATAAGGAGTATCAGGACATCTCTTATGCAACACTCGCAGAGCGGATCAGAGACTTCTGCTTAGGCCTGAAGGAGCTCGGCTTGCAGAAAGGAGATCGGGTCGCGCTGCTATCAGAAAACCGTCCGGAGTGGGCAATAATCGATCTGGCGATCCTTGCCGGCGGCGGGGTTACTGTCCCAATGTTTTCGACGCTGACATCCGCACAGGTGGAGTATATCGTCAGGGATTCGGGGACAAAGATTCTCTGCGTATCCAGCGAAAGACAGCTGCAGAAAATCAAGGACTGGGATGCAAATGTCCCAACGAATCTTCAGCATATTGTTACCTTTGATGACCTGCAAGACGACTCAGTGTGCACATTCGATCAGGTGTGCGAGCGTGGGCAGCAGGTGGAAAACGGGGAGCCGCTCTACCAGCAATCCAGCGAGGCTGTTACACCGGACGACCTCGCCTCGATTATTTATACCTCCGGCACAACAGGCGATCCGAAGGGTGCCATGCTGACCCACAACAATTTTATGTCGAATGTGCAGGCGGCTATGGGGATTGTTACAATCACCCCCGATGATGTTTTCCTCTCTTTCCTCCCGCTGTCGCATGTCTTTGAACGGATGGGAGGGCACTATCTGCCCCTTAGCACTGGCGCGACGATTGCCTATGCTGAAAGCCCGTTTACTATTCGTCAGAACATGCAAGAGGTTCGCCCGACAATTATGATGAGTGTGCCCCGTGTCTATGAGGCGATGCACGAACGAATTCTCAACTCTGTCAAAGAAGGCTCTTCTACGAAACAGAAGATCTTTCATTGGAGTGTCGGTGTCGGCTCAAAGGTGAGTCAAGCCATCCAACAGAAAAAGAAGCCATCCCCTATCTTATCGCTGAAAGCGAGTCTTGCCGATAAACTAGTCTTCCAAAAACTGAAGGCGGTCACCGGCGGACGGCTCCGCTTCTTTGTCTCCGGCGGTGCGCCCTTGTCGAAAGCGATTGCGGAGTTTTTCCATGCAGCGGGCATCCTCATCCTTGAAGGATATGGCCTGACGGAAACCTCACCTGTCATCAGTGTGAATAGGCCCAACCAATGGAAGTTTGGCACCGTGGGGCCCGTCCTCCCGGGCGTGGAGATGAAAATTGCTAAAGATGGTGAGATTCTGTCGCGGGGCCCGCACATCATGCAAGGGTATTTCAACAAACCCTCAGATACAGCAGAAGCTATTGACGCAGACGGGTGGTTTTACACAGGTGACATCGGGGAAATTGATGAGGAAGGATTCCTGACAATAACGGATCGTAAGAAAAACCTCCTCATCCTTTCCAATGGGAAAAACGTTGCGCCGCAACCCATTGAGAATCACCTCAAGCAAAGTCCTTACATCAGCGAAATCATGCTTCTCGGCGATCAGCGCAAAAGTGTTGCTGCGCTTATTGTGCCAAATTTTGATGCGATTAAAGAGTACGCGGCAGAACAGCAGCTTGAAGCAGAGGATATCCCCGCACTCCTCCAGACGCAAGAGATTCAGCGGTTAATTCGGGGTGAGATTAACCAATATTTGCCCGATTTTGCTGACTTTGAGCGGGTTCGGATGTTCACTTTAATGGCGGAGGAATTTTCAGAGGAATCGGGAGAGATGACACCGACGCTCAAACTCAAACGACCGGTCATTATGGAGAGGCATAAAGCGATAATTGATCAGATGTATGGCGACGACGGTTAGCAATCTGCTTTAATATACTGTTGTTTTACCTTTCCTGTCCGCGATGTGGCCTTGAACGTCTCATTGGGATTCTGTCAACGCCGTGGATAGGAATGTGTCAACGACCTTGAAATACGCCTCCGGCTGATCAACCCAAGGGATATGCCCACATCGGTTCAGAAAGGCAATCTCTGTCTGAGGAATCTGCTCCTTAATTAGATATGCTTGTGTAATTGGTTCATAGTCCTGATATCCATACACAACTAAGGTTGGTGCGGTAATCCTATTCGCATTTGCGAGCTGCGTTTCATGCTTGAAGTTTGTGGGTGGCTCAGCATGTCTCAGATAGCCACCACACTTCAGATAGAATTCGATAAACGGTGTCGCCGTCTCACGCGAGTAGAACATGACGCGAGCCCATACCTGCATCAGAGCTTCGTCAATCTCGCGTGGAACCCCACCTCCTTCAGCCCTCGCTTCGTCGTATGACCGTCGGATCGCTGCAAAATCTTCAGGCGAGGTTGGGTATGCCATCCGATCTCTATTTGCGCGATAACAAACCCTCATTTCTGAATTGAGCGGCCCTGGACCCACCAAGATGAGATGTGATAAGCGATCCGGATACTCCTGAGCGTAGAGTAATCCCAATCCGCTGCCCCACGAATGGCCCAACAGCAGCATCTGATCCAAACCCAAATGGTCACGAAGCGCGTCGAGATCCTGAGTGAATTTCTTGACCTCCATTACATCCTTGCCGCTCTCAAGCCGTTTCGATTGACCGGATCCGCGTTGGTCGTAGAGGATACATCTGTATTTTTGGGCGAATAGCTCTCCCATCGGACGATAAAGCAGATGATCCAAACTGCCATGGAGGCAGACCAAGGTCGGTCCTGCGCCAATTTCAAACCATGCCATTTCGTGCCCATTTACCTGCAAGCTGTGTTCTTTCCAGACGTGCATTGTTCTCAACTCCGCTCCGCGTCAATTTTCAATTTGCTAATACAATATCACGTAACCCCCTCTTGACGCAAATAATTCTGTTTTTCTACAAATTAACCGATAGATTTAACCTGACGCTAACAAAAATGCCAATCATCACAGTCGAACATCTGAGCAAACACTTCAAAGTCTATAAACGCCGCACCGGGTTTTGGGGAAATCTCAGCAGCACGTTCTCGCGCGAGCATGATATTATCAAAGCCGTTGATAATGTGAATTTCACCCTTGAGCGTGGCGAATTGGTGGGATACATCGGTGCCAACGGGGCGGGGAAATCAACAACCATCAAGATGCTGACAGGGATTCTGGTGCCAACTTCGGGACATATTGATGTGATGGGGTTGATGCCGTATCGCCACCGGAAGGAAAATACTCGCCGGATCGGCGTGGTATTTGGACAACGCACCCAACTCTGGTGGGATCTGCCCGTTATTGACTCCTTTGAATTGCTCAAGCATATCTACGAAATTCCGCAGAATCTCTACAAACAGAACCTTGAGTTTTTCAGCGAACTGTTGCAATTACAGCCATTTCTGTCCACGCCGGTGCGGAGATTGAGCCTCGGCCAGCGGATGCGGTGCGATCTGACCGCGGCCTTGCTACATAACCCGGAGATCCTATACTTAGATGAACCGACCATCGGCTTGGATGTGGTTGCCAAGGAGCAGGTTCGTCAGTTTCTGAGGCAGGTTAATGCAGAACGCCAAGTCACGGTTATCCTGACAACGCATGACCTCAACGATGTCGAGAAGGTTTGTCAGCGACTGATTATCATTGACAGTGGTAAAATTATCTATAACGGTGCGATCGATGCCTTGAAAAAACGCTACGGCAAAACCCGGCTGCTCATCGTTGACCTTGCACAGGCGTATTCCGATATCCAACTTGAGGGTGTGGACCTGACCCGCCGCGACGGAAATCGGATATGGCTTGCATTTGATCGCGATACAACTTCTGCCTCCGAAGTCATCGCGCAGTTGACAGCGCGCTATGAGATTCAGGATTTAACGATATCGGAACCGGAAATTGAGGAGATTGTTCGACGCATCTATGAATTGGGGATGCACTAATACCGCCGATCATATCATGATAAAAAAATATCTCACTTTTACGGTGAAAGCCTTTCAGCGGACGCTGACATATCGGTTCGAGTTGTGGATGGAACTGCTTATCAACGTGTTGTTCATGTTAGTTTATGTCTATCTATGGAAGGCGTTATACACGGGGCGGACCTCGGTAGAAGGATACGACCTGAACGGGATTCTGACATACATCGTCGTCTCACAGACCCTATTGACCTTCACATTTACACTTAGGATAGCACGTATTATCGAAGAGAAGGTCCGCACGGGCGAGGTGGTCACCGATTTAATGAAACCAATTGATTTTCAGTTGATGACGCTTGCAACGGCTGCAGGAACTTCAAGCCATACGGCACTGTTCAATATGCTCCCAAAATTCTTGCTGTTTTATGGTGCGTTTGGGCTATCGCTACCCCCATCACTTTTGACGCTATCCCTCTTTATCATGAGTGTGGTCTTAGGGTATGTCATACTGTTCAGTATCGAATTTATAATCGGTATTTTCGCCTTCTGGCTTGTCGAGATCCGCGGCCTCTACGCTTTCGTTATATGGGGGCTGGCTATGTTGTTTTCCGGCTACTTTTTGCCATTGGAATTTTATCCTACTTTCTTAGCCAAGGTTGCAGCGGTTTTGCCCTTTCGTGCGATTATCTATTTTCCGACTGCCATTTACACCGGTCAATTCATAGGGGAGCACCTCGTCACGGCACTGTTAATACAGTTGGCTTGGGTGGGTGCATTGGTGGGAATTGGACGGCTCGGATACCGGGCCGCCTTCCGTAAACTAGTAATCCAGGGCGGATAAAAGAATTGGAAGGGTGGATGAAGAAACTCCCTTCCTTCTGTATACCTTCGGATTGACACATCCAGCAGATCCAGGCTTCCATAACCTTTTGATGATGCGACGTTATATCAAACTCTACTTTCTGCTTGCCGGGGCGTATGTGCGTTCCCGGCTTCAATATCGGCTCTCTTTTGGTCTCATGTGCTTTGGCATTGTTGTCAGCGAAGCCTGCCTGCTCGGCTTGTTGGGCGCGCTTCTCGCGAAGTTTCGCACGGTTAACGGCTGGACATGGGCAGAGGTGGTGTTCCTATACGGTTTAGGAAACGTGGCGCATTCATTCATGCGGATATTGGGCAGCCAGTTAGACGATTTTGATCGATACATTATTCGCGGTGAGTTGGACGGTGTCCTGATTAGACCTGTGCCCCCGCTATTCTACCTCCTTGCGAGTCGTGTGGAGCTAATCCACGTCTCGCGAGCATTGACAAGTGTTGCCATTTTCGTTGTCGCGTTCCATTTGACCGATCTTCGTTGGACGTTGAGCGTTGCACTGTTCACCTTTACAACAATCCTAAGTGGTGGGGTGATTATGTTTACGCTCATGCTCATCAGTGCCACCGTCGCACTATGGACGACAAAATCGGGAAAATTGACAGATTTGCTCGTTGCCGCGACCAAAGAGGCGGCGATTTTTCCCATCTCCATCTATCCCCTCGCCGTGCGGCTACTTTTGACATTTATTCTCCCCGTCGCTTTTGTGACATATTATCCCGCCCAGCAGCTTCTTCAGAAGGGTGAATTTCTCGGTATGCCTGAATCCTTTCAATTCGGGGCACCGGTTGTTGCGCTGGTAATGGTTTGTGCTAGCTATCTGCTCTGGTGCAGTGGGTTACGCCGTTATCACAGCACAGGTTCTTGAAAGTTTTTAGACAAAGCTGATTTTTCCCTTGCACTTTGCCCGTTGGTATGTTAAAATAGGGTCGTTCAAGTGGGGCATTAGCTCAGCTGGGAGAGCGCTTGCATGGCATGCAAGAGGTCATCGGTTCAAATCCGGTATGCTCCACCTTTTTTGTGCCCACAGATCCCTATTCCCTACTAGTTGCTTGATTTCTGCGTGCTATCTTTTCTGTTCGGAGCGGCATTAGGTGCCGGGGCATTAAGCCGTTATCTAACACCCCTAAGATTGTCAGATGCAGCTGTGCACGCGGCGGCAAAGATTTGATGAGATGCTCTTCAATATCGCAAAAGAATACCACAATGTCGTTAGGTTGTCAAACGATGGCTGCCTATTGGTAGGGTCATTTAATTCTTATGATAACTCTGCTCAAGAAAAGGAGGTAGAAAATGAAAGCGGTGCTACTCAGCCCAGGAAATGCTCATTTTGAAGCGCATCTCAGCACATTGCAGGAATTGCCGGAAGTCGAAGGCATTTTTATTTGGGGGGAAGACCAAGCTTCCCTAGCGTCTATCCAACCGTCGGAGGAGTATAAGGTAGAAAGCATCACTACCGATCTGGATACAATTCTAGGGCGGGACGATATTTTCTTTGCTATTGCCACCTTGAGAACGGACTTGAAGCCAGATATTTTTATACGTATATTGGAGTCCGGCAAACACTTAATGGCAGAAAAGCCGATCGGCAGAACTGCCCTAGATGTGCAGCGGGTTGTCGAGGCGGCGGAGCGCGTGGGTATGCAGTTAGGTGTCTGCTATCAAAATCGCTACAATCCGATGATTCGTGAAGCGCGAGAGCTTGTGGGGCAGGGCTTGTTGGGACCGCTGATGTCAGTTGAGATGCGTATGTTGACAACGCAGGTAAAATACCGCGACCCACAAGGCTGGCTCTTTCGCCACGAATACGCGGGAAGTGGAATCTTGGCGTGGTTGGGGTGTCATTATATCGACATGCTACGCTACGTAACTCACGACGAGATTGTATCGGTGTCTGCCGAGGTTGCTACACGCAGCGGTGAGGATATCGACGTGGAGGATATTGCTACGCTCTCTTTTCGTTTGCGATCGGGGGCAATTGGTTCGCTGCATGCGGGATATACCCTTGCGTTGAGTGGATCAAAATACCCCAACCAACCCAGTTACGACACCTATGTCGGCCTCAACGGTCAGGACGGTCGAATGCACTGGGCTTCCCCAAGCGTTGCACAACATCTGAACATTGAGACCGCTAACAGTTCTTGGGCGGGGGCTCCTCAGCGGGAGTTTGACTATACTTTGGGTGAATCTCCAGCGTATGGTGGCGTTGCCGGGGAGGAGTTCATCCGCGACTTTATTCGTGCGGGACAAGGTGAAGGCACCCCGCCTGCATCGGGCCGCGATGCGCTCCAAGTCGCCCGCATAATTGATGCAGCTTTGGAGTCCAGTCAAACGGGTCGCCGAATTGAGGTTGAGCTACCTTAGGGCCCCTGTGAAAATGGGGAAAAAGGTTGGGGACATCCCTGAAGATGCATGAGCGAAATCTTTATCTTGACATTGTTCCTCAGTTAGTGCTAGACTGTATGGCACAGTATAGGTCTAGGCGTTAAACCCATGTCCATTATTGATGAGCCCGCTTCTATTTGAAGGATAAATAATGGCTGTGAACTTGCTCATAACTGGAGGGACAGATGGCATCTAAGATAGTAAATAATCAGGAACGGTTTGATTGGGTTGAATACCCGGTGCAGGATAACGTTAGATTGGAAGTCTATTGGCGGTCTGACCGGGGGGGTCATGGGCCCGCAGCCTCTTTATATTTCCACGATGACGAGGTTTTGCGGTTCGACTGTTTCGGTGGCGACGAGGGTCATTGTCACGTGAATCTGAAACAGACCCGAGGGCAACGGTGGTATTACCCGGAAGGCACTGTGAAAGAGAATATTAAACAATCAGGCTTTGATTTGAGGAAAAACTACCTGTTTTGCATCCTGTCACACCAGGATGATAGGATTCGACGGCTGAAAATCGATCCAGAAAAACTTGAAATAGCCGCAAATCAGATGGAAAACAGGTTGACCGAGATTGCCGCTCAACTTAACATGCTTTAAATTTGTGTTGCCAGCACGCTATCAATTTTGTAGTGACGGGGCACTAGGGGCAACGGTAATCCAACGCTAACCGTTGCCCTTAGCACCTCCCCCCTGAACGTTCAGATTTATCCTTTCCCTTCAATCACTTCCATCCAAACGCCACGGACAAATCCCGGATACTCCCCTTCACTAAAAGCGGGATAGTAGACATCCTCACCGGTAAAATCGTGGACAACCTCGCCACCTTTGCTGTCAGGAATATGCACACGGCAGGTTCGCTCCCGCTGTTTATAGAGTGCTGTGGGCGAGGGGGTTCCCGGTTCAACCCGGTAGCGTTCCAGCGCATACTCATCAATTTCGACCCCCAGGCCCGGGCTCTCCGGTGGGGCAATCGTTCCGTCCACCACCTCCAACCGTTGCGTTAAAAGATCATGTTCCCACAACTCAAAGCAGGTGATTGCGGGTAGTTGTGCGTGGGACAGCACCGCCCCGATGTGCATGGCGTATGCGGTGGTAATACCCGTTCCGACCATCTGTAGCCAGAAGGGTTTGTCAAACGAAGCGCACAACGCGTTGAGCGTCCGCGTCCCCGTTGCTCCACCCCCGACAACAAACCCACCGCAGCAGCGGGCGTGTAAACACGATTCGTTAAAGTGTTCAACAATCCGTTTTTCCACCGCTTCCTGTAGACGCGCGGCACCTTCGATATCTGTGCCGAGATAGTAAGGGCTTTCGTAGTATGCGACGTTGGGGTGCTTATCCAACTCCTGCAAAACAGGCTGCGCGCCCGCCGCGGTTCGGAGAAAACCGTTGAAATCAATGTCCAATTTGTAACCTTCCGGGACAACCTTTCCAACAGCTTCCACCTGCTCAAAGATGTCCCGCCATGGACGGGCTTTCAGCTTAATCGATGTGTAACCCCGTTTCACGGACTCCTCCGCCTCTTTCACCCAATCCTCCGGCGGCATATCAATATCCCACCACGAAATCGGGCAGCGGTCCCGGACCTTTGCGCCCAGCAGTTGGTAGGCTGGCACACCAACCGATTTGCCGACAGCATCAAACAGGGACATTTGGATACCGAAACCGATGCTATCGTCCTGCATGATTGCAAACGGGTTTTGTCCGATGACCCGATCGAAGTTGGCGGATTCGTCTCCCATATTTTCACCATAGCCGATAACGCCGTTATCCAACTCAACGCGGTATATCTCTATCTGTTCTGAGTGGGTCAGGGCGCGTTGCATGTGTCGGGTAACATAATCGGTGTAAAAAGGGATGTGCAGCGTAAGCATTTCAAGGGTTTTAATCTTCATCACTAAAATCCTCCCAAAGGTCAAACAAGGGTAAAAAATCTAGTATGTATTGTAGCATAGTTTTCGTTTGCGGGGCAAAAATTGTGGTTAGCATAGACCTTTTTCGCTTTTTCTGCTATCATGTGTCCAACACACCCGCCGAAAGGAGATCCAATGAATTACGGAACAATCCCAGGAATAGACAAAGAGATTTCACAGCTCATACTTGGGTGTATGCTGCTTACGCCCGATGAGCTGGAACACAGTTATTTGATGCTAGACGAATTTTTTGCGGCCGGCGGCAATGCACTTGATACCGCACACAGCTACGGCGGCGGCGACAGTGAACGGCTGATCGGCATGTGGATGAAAAATCGGAACAATCGATCTGAGGTGTTTTTAGTTGACAAGGGCGGGCATCCACACGCCGCTGTGCCCCGTCCACGCCTGAGTCCAGAGGAACTCGCCCATGACATCCATGAAAGCCTCCTCCGTCTACAGACCGATTACATCGACCTGTTCTTGCTGCATCGAGATGACCCAATCATTCCCGTCGGGACAATTATCGAGCACCTGAATCAGGAAATCCGATCGGGCAACCTTCGAGCGATTGGCGCATCGAATTGGGAGCTTGAACGCCTCCAAGCAGCGAATGCCTATGCTGCAGCACATGGGTTGCAGGGATTCGCGGGCAGCAGCAACAATATCAGCTTAGCGGTGCCGATGGAAGCGATGTGGAAAGGCGTTGTGTCCGTGTCGGAAGCGGCGTGGACGTGGCATCATGAGACACAATTTCCGCTGCTGCCTTGGTCCTCGCAGGCACGCGGGTTCTTCAGTGGACGGTTTGCCCCTGACAAGCGGGAAAATCAAGACATGGTGCGGGTGTATTATAACGATGCCAATTTTGAGCGACTCAAACGTGCACAAAGCCTTGGGGAGCAGAAGCGGTGCACGGCAATACAAATTTCGCTGGCGTATGTTTTTCACCAACCATTTCCGACTTTTCCGCTCGTCGGGCCCGTGAATCAAGCGGAGCTAGCTTCGTGCCTTGAAGCGTTGGCAATCCAACTGTCGCCCGATGAGATGCGTTGGTTGAATCTGGAAGCCGATGCCATTGACCTGTGAACTGGAAAGGAATAACTCATGTCTACCCAACCAAACGTGCTTTTGATAAGTAGCGACCATTGGCCCGCTGCGCTCTTGGGTGCTGCGGGACATCCAGCTATCCAAACCCCGACCCTTGATGAACTCTGTCGCAGCGGCGTGCGTTTCACTAACACCTATGCTGAATGCCCGGTCTGCATTCCAGCCCGTCGAACCCTTATGACAGGGGTGACACCTCGCACCCACGGGGACCGGGTGTTTAAGGATCAACTGACCATGCCCGCAATCCCAACGATGGCACAGACCTTTCGGGACGCGGGCTATCAAGCGTATGCGGTCGGGAAACTGCACGTCTATCCGCAACGGGACCGCATCGGCTTTGACGACGTAATTTTGGACGAGGAGGGCCGGGTCCAATATGGGGTGTTAGATGATTACGAGCTTTTTCTGGGGGATCAGGGATATGCAGGACGACACTTTGATCACGGCATGAGCAACAACGAATACGGCACCCGCCCCTGGCACCTGCCAGAGGAGACCCACGCGACCAACTGGGCGACAGGGCAGATGGCACGTATTATTAAACGCCGCGATCCAACTCGGCCCGCTTTCTGGTTCGTTTCCTACCGTCACCCCCACCCTCCCATTGTTCCCCTGCAAACGTATCTTGAGCTTTACCGCGATATTCCGATTGATGAACCGTATTGCGGCAGCTGGTCCGCTGCCCCAGAAAACCTGTCTTTCAGTCTGCAAGCCAACACCGCGCGAGGGGCGAAGTTCACACCGCACCAGATCCTCGCCGCCCGTCGCGCCTTCTATGCCCTCTGCACCCATATCGACCATCAGTTGCGCGTCATTATCGGGACCTTGCGTGAAGAAGGTGAGCTCGACAATACGATTATCTGCTTCACCTCCGATCACGGCGATATGCTAGGCAATCATAGTATGTGGGCCAAACGGCTTTTCTACGAATATTCCGCCAACATCCCGATGATTCTACTCGGCACCGCTGGAGATGAGCGGGTGGGTTACAACCGCGTCGATAATCGATTGGTCGGTTGGGCGGATGTGATGCCGACGTTGCTGGACTTGGCGGGCATCGCTATCCCTGAGACGGTCGAAGGCATTTCAATGGTCGGCGAGCAGCGGCGAGATTGGTTCTACGGCGAGGTTGGCGAGGATGACCACGCCACACGCATGATCCACGACGGCCGTTATAAGCTCATCTACTATCCTGTTGGCAACTGTCGGCAGCTTTTTGATCTACACAACGATCCAGATGAATTGATAGACCTCTCCGCTTCCGCTGAACATGCCGCTATCCTCAGCAATCTAACAGATCTGCTAATCGGTCAACTCTATGGTGGCGACGAGGCTTGGGCTGAAAATGGACAGCTCATCGGCACCCCTAACCGAGACTTTATCCCCGGTCCCAACAGAGGGCTCACCAGCCAACGCGGTTCGCACTGGCCCCCACCCCCTCGCACAAATACATCACAAATTCAGTGGCACTCCGAAGGAACAGATCCATAAACACGAACCCCCCCACTTGCTAAACGCTCCCCCCCCCCACTTGCGAACCCCAAGAACCCCCCCTTGCCCCCCCGCAAGCGGGGGGGGATCCCTTCTCCCCCCACTTGCTAAATGCTCCCTCTCCCCCCCGCTTGCGGGGGGGATTAAGGGGGGGTAGAGGGAGTATCCTACCCCAAACAACACTGCTTATACTTCCTCCCGCTCCCACAAGGACACGGCGAATTCCGTCCAACCTCCCGCGCCCCCGCCTCTGCTATCGGCTTAGGACGCATCAACGGCATAACACTATCGGCAGGGCGGCCAGCCTGCAACGCCGCAGCCATCATTTTCATCGGTCGGTCAATGTGATTAAAAAACTGCTTATAACCCGCACAGAGATAGTTCAGCCCAGCTTCACCGTTGGGTGTCTTGATGAAACGGTTTTTGGGGCAGCCGCCGTTACAGACGAAACGGACCTCGCAATCTAGGCAATACTGAGGCAAGGTGTCCCGCTTGTCGGTTCCGAACTTCCGCTGGAACGTCGACTCAACCAACGCTTCCATCGGCGTGTCCATGACATTTCCGAGGAAGTATTCAGGGTCAACGTAGTGATCGCAGGAGTAGAGATCCCCGTTATGCTCGATTGCCATCGCGTTCCCGCAGGTCTCGTTGAAAATACACAAACTCGGTTGATAGCCTAACCACGCCTCTAACGCGACATCGAAGATCTGGACAAAAATCTTTCCAATATCGTTGACACCCCACTCATCGAAGATGGCACAGAGGAATTTGCCGTATTGCGCCGCGCCGACCGTCCGATCGGTCACACCCCTCTCACCCACGCGCTCAACAGCGGGGATAAACTGCATAAATTGAGCACCGAGCTCTTTGAAGTAGCGATACACCTCAAGCGGATAATCGGCATTATGACTGTTGACGACACAGAGCACATTGTAATCTACCTGATGCTTCTGTAGGAACCGCAAGCCCCGAATGACATCATCGGAGGAGGGATTGCCCCGTTTGTCGTAGCGGTATCTATCGTGTAATTCGGGGGGACCATCGATGCTAATACCGATTAGAAAATTGTGCTGCTTGAAGAACGTGCACCACTCATCATTTAGCAGGGTCGCGTTGGTCTGAAATGTATTTTGGATGCGCGTCCCGACACGTCGGTATTTCTGCTGATATTCGACAGCGCGTCGGAAAAAGTCAACCCCCATCAGCGTCGGCTCGCCCCCTTGCCAAGCAAAGGTTATCTCATTGACCTGCTGCGATTCGATATATTGACGCACATAATTTTCCAAAATCTCATCGTTCATCCGAAACGACCCGGCATCGGGATAAAGTTTCTCTTTCTCCAGATAGAAGCAGTATTCACAATCCAAATTACAGATTGCCCCAATCGGTTTTGTCATCACATGAAACGCACGCGGCGCTTTATATTCAATCATTTTTTCACCTTCCTCTGAGTCGTAATCATCGCTACATTGAAAACCGACCGTTCGTAGCCGCGCGAGGGACGATTCACAATACCGCCAAGCCCCCACAGCGCGGAGGAACTCCCGCCATCAAAGTTTATGGCATGTTTCGCGCCGAGATCGCGCAAAAAACCAGCCATCTCATAAAATGTCATTCCGAGGCTATATCCGCGCTGACGGCCGTCCACCGCAATCAGGAACAGTTTATCATCGTTAAATCCCAATGCGCTCCGCGGGTTCCGTCGCGCCCCGTTGCGGTGGCGATAATTGGATCTACCGCCCGACTGGTGAAATTCCACCAGCTCCGGTTCGATTTTTCCATCCCGTAAGAGCCGAATATTCCCACCAATGCCATCGGGGGCTCGCTGCCATTCGGGGGGTGAAAGCGCGATCTCGAGTGACCCTGTCTCACCCGCTCTGAATGTGGCATCCCATGTGTGCGCCAAATCATAATCGAGTGCCAACACAACTCCGTCCGGGGGAATCGTGCTATTGCCCCGTCGATTCACCCGATCAATCTTGAAACGGCTCCGATACCTGCCTGTCAGTGGCTGTTCCAGTTGCTTGAGGATCACTTCGTAGCTCCTGCGTGTCAGGGTCTGCTCCCCAAATCGGGGGGTGTAAAGCACAGCAGCACATCCGACCTCACGAATCTGATTGATACAATCGACTTCGATCGATGCTCCATTGATGTGGATAACCCCGTTTAATTGGACGGCATCGAGTAAAAATTCACCATCGGTTGTTACCCCGAAACTGGTTTCACCCCACGGGGACGGGGGCGGGAATCCCCACCAATCGCGGCGGGGTGGGATACTGACCAATTCCCAATCTTGGATATGGAGGTTAAAGATGACCCCCCCACGCCCAATCCGATCTCCACGGAGGCCAAAACTCCCATTGACACCCGCCAACACTGGAATATCTTGTTGTGCGAGCCGCCTCGCCATACTCGCGATGGTCTCTCGACCCAAGAGACGGGTGTTAGCAAGTTCAACGCCAAACCGAAGCTCTTTAGCGTCGCGACTCATTTCAGCGATGTAAACCGCTGCATCCCGCTCTGTCCACCAATCCCGGTAGATTCGCAAGCCTTCGGGCCAATCTGATTTTTTAAGGTAATCCCGTTTTTTGGACGCGGGATTGGGACGGTCGGGGGGTGGCTTGCTAATGAATCTGGAAAGCACGGAGGCAGGCAGGGAATCGGTATCGGGGTCCGGAGGTGTCTTTCGCAATGCGCCGATCCCTAAAATTAGGAGGATGGCTGCCCCCCAAACGGTGGCGATTTTGATGAGGTAGGTGGGGTGATTGTCTTTTTGCATCTTTAGATTGACCTCTATGTAGGTGGGAGGGATTAAGGTCGGGATTGGGAAATCCCTCCTACAGGTAGTGGGTGGTCGGGATTAGGAAATCCCTCCCACGGAAAATAATCGATCGAAATAGCTTGGGGTAGTATTTTTGCAAATGGGGGGCTAATTTGTCAAGGATAAACTGATCCGAACCCAGTTTCTCTGCTGCGGAATGCAAGAACCCCCCCTTAATCCCCCCCGCAAGCGGGGGGGAGAGGGAGTGGCTCGCAGGTGTCTTCATCCCGATCTATCGGGGCGGGGGGGGAGAGGGAGCGGCTTAGCTAAATGTGGGAGGGATTTCCTAATCCCGACCATGATTCCTCTAATTTTTGGAAACCATTGTGATCTGACAAGCGTTTATTTGACAAGCGGTTTATTTTTGCAGTTGATGCCTTTAGTGGGGGTTCGGGATTGGGATTGGTAGAAATTCGGGATTAGGAAATCCCTCCCACAATGGGAAATCCCTCCCACAACGGGAAATTCTTCCTACAATGGGAAATCCCTCCCACAATGGGAGATTCTTCCCACAGATATAGCCTCCCACGAAAAATAATCGATCGAAACAGCTTGACATATCTTCCGATCGGTTGTATTATGTATTATAGGATAGAGGCTTTATCCTGTAAAACCCAAGTATTGTCCGTTCCGAGACTAGGTATACTTGGGATATAAGTTTCGCTTTAGCGTTTTTTTGTTGAGACTATTGTCGAAATATATTACAATATCCGTTAATAACGATTTTGAAAGTCAAAGCCTTTTCCCCAGATAGGTGCTTGCCCCGCGAACGGGAGTCCGTGTCGAGACCGGGCAGGCTGGCGGTGGTTGAGTCCATCGGCTTCGTAGACACCGAGGTAGCCCCAGCCATTCTATCTGGATAACCAACGAGTCCTTGTAAGAAACCACTTGCCAGAGTGGTCCGTTCTGCCTGCCTGCCCCGTTCGCGGGGGTCTCGGCACGGACAGACCAGGGATGGGATACTCTTGCTTGGACGGGCAGGGCAGCCAACGGGGCGGGGCATCGTCCCATGCAATTCCACGCTTATCGGATGGGGATAAGAATCCCAATCCTTTAGGTTTGGGAGTATGTCAATAAAGTGCAATTCTGCTGTTTTTGGGAATTGCCTTGTTCTAAAATTAATATTTCACACAAATAACATGAAAAGAGAGGTTTGATGATGTTTAAACAACAAGAAGGGTTAAACCTTCAGAAGTTAAGCATATTTTCAATTATCAGCTTGATGCTGGTTGCGGGCTTTTTCATTGACGAGGCCGCGCCTGCTCCAGGGGCTAATGTAGCGACGTTCCACTATTTTTCAGCTGATGGCTCGGTCGTCCCTAAGGCTGTGGTGGAGCGAAGTGGTGCCGGTCGCACTTACACGGTGGCCGCTAAGATGACGTGGGCAGCCGGTGCTGATGGCAATGATGGGTTCGAGGTTACTATCCCAAACGGTATCGAGATAGTGGATCCGGCTGGCACAGCAACGGGAATAAATGGCTATATCTTCTCGAGCGCGACCGAGGGTGCCCTTTCCCTGCCGGCTGACACTGCCCTGGGGGGGACTATCACAGGGGGTACACCACTTCCGAATCTAACACAAGACTCGGATGGTGTGATCAAAGCAGAGGCTGCCTCAGCTCTAGCCGATTCTCTGGAATTTGGTGCATATTACATAATCTTTAAGGCAGTTTTCCCTAGCCCTACCGGGACAACTAGCTATGCACTCACTTCCAAGTCCCTAGAAGGATCCACTTGGACTGCCTTGGACGGCGGGGCCTATACTTTAACCCTCAGAGGATTACAAGAACCTGTAAAGGTAAAATGGGGGCACCGCCCTACTGCCGGCGTGGCTACCACGGTCCCCCCGATGCTTGTCGATGATAGTGTAGCTCTCGCTATTAAGACTCTTGCTCCAATGGCTGCTCTTGATAATGATGATGCTCTTCCTCCCCCTCTTGCTGCGGGTAGTGTTCGCAATGTTCTGGAATTTTCCTACCTGCCAATGGCTGAAAACCTAGTTGGCGGTCGCTTTCGGGTTGCGATACCACCGGGTTGGAAGGTTTCTAACAAGTTCCTAGAAGTCTCAGTCCAAGCGGGTACTGCTGCACCTACACTGGTATACGCAACGAATGGAGAGGGCACTGTCACCTCAGGCTCTAACCTCGCAGATAATAACAACCTGACAAATGTAGACTTCATAGCGGACCAGCGGATAACCGTCACCTTCGGTTCAGATTGGGGTTCCCAGCGGGCTTCTGATAGAACCCTCATCATTCGATTGGGTGATGTCACTGCCCCTATCCCGAGGATGCTCACTGCAACGGATGATCGTCTGCGTGATGACGATCCGGACGACGCTACTGTTAACCGGGTTGATAATGTCAAGTATGCCAGCTATAAATTCCAATGCAGTGAGACGACAAGGAACGATGTTCTGGGTCTATTATCGTTTCTACCTGAAGTCAGGGTTGGCAATATCATAGGAAATGGTCCGCTTACTACCGATCCTAACCGTGACCCCCTCACAAGAGAGCTTAAAATTACACCGGCTCGGGTATTCCCGGGCGAGACAAATACCCGATTCACGCTCACTTTTACAGCACCTGGCCCGATGGATGGGGGTCAGCTAGAGTTATTCTTTGGCCCCGCAGGAGTAGGAACGGCCCATTTAGGGCCACAGGACACCTTCACGGCTGCTGATTTTACTGTGAGCACCAGGGGCGGGGGAGCAGTTGGCACCGCGGTGGAAGCGGCTGGTATGGCTTTCGTCGATGCCGACAATCCTGGGACACCCATGAAGCTAACGATCCCGATTACCACGCTTAGTATAGGTCAGCAAATTATCGTATCCTATACTCGCACTGCCGCGATTGGGGCTGGAGCTGGGACTGATCCATTCCGTCCACCGAATATCACCGCGAAGACCATTGTCCAGCGCGGTATCGTCGTAAATGCAGATGATGAGGTCACCACAACTGCCGATGCTGACGACGCTGTTGCTATGAAGGTGACTGGTGGTCAGTGGGTCGATATTGACGGTTCTGGTAAGGTGGATCTGTCGCCGACTTCGGTGGAGGCGGGTTCGCAGCGTCGGGATATCACCGTAACGTATACCGCGTATACCGACCTGACGGACACAACGATCGTGATTACTCCGGATGGGATTGTCATAGATGCCGATGCCGATCAGATACTCCAGGATGATAACTCTGCTGCCTACGGGTATGTTACAGGTTCGGAGTCTGATAGTTTCGGGGTAACTAATACGACGATAACTTGGACAAGTATCAGCCTTAAGAAAGGGAAAACGCTAACGGCGAGAATCCGCCGGGTCAACATCGTAGCCGATGCGGGCGAGTATGGCTGGGGGGTGACGGTTGGAGGTTCAACAGATGCAATTCAGGACGATCCGACCACCACAGATGTGAATGAGAAACCGATCCTCTCCGTTGTGAAGACATCGGGGGATGCGATAAACTTTGCAATCGATGGCACCAGCACGTTCGATGCCGGCAGTGATGCCACCATCAATTTCAGGTTTACAGCGGAGGCGACCCCGATAAGGGGTGGCTTGGTTCGATTGACCATCCCGTCCGCGTTGGGCAGTGCGCCGACGAAGACGAAAGGGGTAGTGGGCCGGATAGCAGTCGATGGCCAAGCGAAAAAGAGCGGGGGAGTCGGTGCTATTGGTGCCGATGAGATCACGGTCTCCGGTCGGACGATCACCGTTGCGGTTGGGCAGCTGAATGTCGGTGAGTACGTCACGATTACGTATGGTAGCACAGCTGATGATGGCAAGGCAGCGGTGTTACATCATGTCGCCGCTGATGTCGAAGTGACCGGCACATTTAGAACCTCTTCAGGTGCGAGCACCCGGACGGCCGGGACAGTTACGGTTACGCTGAGCAATATCAGCGATGGTAAGGGGACTGCGGTGCTATCGCCGACCTCAATAGAGGCGGGCAGTAGTCATCGGGCGCTAGAGGTAACGTTCACAGCGGCAGGCACGATGGACGGGGGCGCGGTAAGCCTCGAGCTTCCATCGGGTTGGGGTTCGCTGCAGAATGACCCTCAAAAGCGGAATTATGTGACGACGCGCGGTTCGGGGGTCTCCTCATTGGAAATCACCAACAGCCTCGTGATCGCAACGATCGATAAGCTCGCCAAAGGTGGGAGTTTCCGATTTATCTACGGCGGTGGGACCGGTGCCGATGTTGGTGCAGAGGTTCAGGACGTTGTTGGGACCGCCGACTTCACGATTCAAACCGATGGGGATGGGGACGGCGTTTTCGCCCGCATTACCAGTGAGTTGGAGCACAAGGACCGGGAGAAGATAAGAAACCCTGACAAAACAGGGAAGATTTATAAAGATAAGCCCGGTGTCTTACAAGTCAAAGTAACCAGTGCATTGGACGGCACCGGAACCGTGGCAGTTGATACGACAACGGTTCGGGCAGCTGCGGACGATGTGCAATTAGTCTTTACCTACACCCCAAGCCAGACCATCGAAGATGGAGAGTTGAAAATTACCGTTCCATCGAGCTGGAGTAAACCACAAGTTGAAGAGGTGGGCGAGCCGGGATATACCGAAGTGGAAGGCGTTGGGCTTGGCTCCGCCACAGATGATAATAAGTTCTCTGTGAACGTGCCTATCTTCTCGCTTGACAAAACTAATACCATCAAAATCACCTATGGTGCGACCGGCACCGGGCGTGCGGTAGCCTCCGCTACAACGGGCACCGATGCGTTTCGGGTTGCGATTCGGGGGCATGAAGGTGGCAACCTTGCACCGCTACGCACGCAACCGACAATAACAGTCAATCCGCAAGCGAGTGGGAAAGGTAAAGCAGTCCTTGCCGTAACCGATGGCGATGCGTCGCTCCATACCGGCGATACCGGCCGCGAGCTGACCGTTACCTACACCGCGGCGGGTCAAATGATTGGGGGCAAGGTTCGATTGGCCATCCCCGCTGGTTGGTCTGCGCCGAGTGCGGAGACGGTAACGGTAACACCCGCGTTTACGTCCACCTTTGACGGCCAAATGGTCATCGTTGAGGGCGTTAATCTGAGTGCCAACGGGACCGTGACGTTTGTCTACACAGGTGATGTGCAGCCTGCCGCAGGGACCGGTGTTGCATTTGCCGTTGCAGTTCACGGTGGTGACGCAGCCGATTCGTATGTCAATGTCTCCGGCGAGACGACAATGCTTACCGTTGATGTTGGAGAGGCGAGACCGGGCTCCGGTTCAGGGACCGTTACACCGAAGATTGTCCAAGCAGGTGCCACAGGGGTAGATCTTACGTTTACCTACACCGCTGTCGGTATCATTGACGCGCCCCGTGAGTTCCGAGTTCAAGTTCCTGCTCCGTGGACAGCACCCAACAGTGCTGCCGCTTCAGAGGAGGACAAGGGAACCTACACTGTGGTGCACAGGCATCAAGGTGCCTCAACGACGGTAAGTGTGGAAAAACTGGACCCCGTCGGCCGGGATATGGTTGCCCGCGTGAAGTTGGGTGGACTTGAGGTAGAAGCAGGTGATGAGATTGTCTTCACCTACGAGAATGCCGACGCACCGACTGCCCGTGAGGTCACGCCGTTCAAGATCCTGTTTGATGGCGAGCCGATTGTAGCCGACGTTCAGGTTAGAGTCCAAGACTCCACACCGAGCCAGCTTTCGTTGAGCAGCGCCGGTGCTGTTTCCGCTGATGCCGGGGCGATGCCACTGGCTATCACGGTTGGGCTGCAAGATGCTAATGGCAATGAGACCGCGCTGGGAACCGATGTCGATGTCACCCTCACCTCAAGCTCAGCCGGCACCTTCGCTGAGACCGCTGAGGGAGCGGGGACCGAAGCCATCACCGTGACTATTCCTACAGGTGATGTTTCAGCGATGGTCTACTACATGGATTCGACCGTTGGGGCAGCGACGATTACCGCGAGCGCGCCGAACTTAACACCGGCAGCGCATGCAGTAACGGTCACCACCAATATGGTAACCCTGCTAACCGCTTCGATTGATACAACGATGGCGACGGTGGGGGACACCGTAACGATCAACGCCACCGGCACCGCGAGTCAGATGCTAACCTTCTCGATCGGTTCGATTGTGACTGGAGCATCAATGACCGAGGGGCCTGAAGGCACCTATACCGGCAGCTACACAGCCGTTGCGGACCTGCACGATGGAGTCCATGAGGTCACAGTTACGCTCACGGAGACCAGTTCGAGCCTGTCTGCGGGGATGTTGACCGTTGACACGATGGCACCGGCGGTAACAGTAACCGCATCACCTGACACCGTTTCAAACGGGGAGATGGTGACGATTACGGCTACGGTTACAGATGCTGGAGCGATTGCTTCGGTGATGGCGGATGTCTCAATGCTGGATTCAACGCAAACGACAGTCGCACTGACTATGGCGACCATGGCACCCATGGCAGATGAGGCTGCAGACACGCCTTCGGATATGGCTGCAGATGCGCCTTCAGACATGGCTGCAGATGCGCCTTCGGATATGGCTGCAGATGCGCCTTCAGACATGGCTGCAGATATGCCTTCGGATATGGCTGCAGGTAATGCTTACAGTGCTGAAGTAACCATCAGTGCAGATAACGAAGCGATGAACGGTATGCAAACCATCACAGTAACTGCGATGGATGCCGCCGGCAATAGTGGCATGGCCTCTACAACGGTTATGTTACAAAATAGCATCGAATACACTTCAATGATACCGGCAGGGGTTAGCTTGTTCCACGTGCCACTTAAAGTTGAAGGTCTCGACACTGTGGAAGATCTCCTTGAGATGATTGGCACTGCCGCCACGCTCGCTATTACCTATGATGGCAGTTCGTGGAATAGCCGCAGTGAGGCCTTGCCGATTACCGCTGACCTGGGGATTGTCCTTTCGATGACCGCTGACACAACGGTCACCTTCACCGGCGATGCCTGGGAGGATGGCACCATTAACCTCAGTGCGGGACAGAACCTTGTCGGGCTGCCCCTCAACGATGCAAGCGTAACCAACATCAGCGACCTCATAACGCTGTTCGGTGGGAATGTCGCAAACATCATTGTTTCAATCGACGGTAACTTCCAAGCCATCAGTCAAGCCGGGGACCCCGGAGACGGGCCTGTCATGGGAGACGCAGCATATCTCATAACGGCGACTGCTGATGCTTCTGCAACGGTCACCGGAGACGGGTGGGCTAACGACACGCTGGCGGGGGCTGCACCTATTGCGCTCGCTGGATACAAGGTTGACGGTCAAACCCCGGTCCTTGATGTTCACGGTGCTGTTATTAACGAAGGCACCGGCCTCGCAAGGGAAGGCTTCCGCGTCAAGGTGAAGAACCTATCAACAAAAGCCTCGCTCAGTCGGATCACCTCCGATGAAACAGCGATGGGCGGATACAACATGACCTTTGTTGACCTTAATGACGCTCATGCCGCACGAGTTGGCGATGTCATTGAGATTTCCGTTGATTCACCAGATCCGTTGATTGGGGTTAAGCCGGTGCGTCATATCGTTACAACAGATGATGTGAAGCGCGGTATCCTTGAGGTGGAAGATCTCGTTGCTTATGAGATTCCGGCAGAGACCGAACTGCTTCGGAACTATCCAAATCCGTTCAACCCAGAAACGTGGATTCCGTATCGTCTGGCAGAAGATGCCGATGTTACGTTGACCCTCTACGATTCTACCGGGCGAGTGGTGCGAACCCTTGACCTCGGCCATCAAGCCGCAGCGGTTTATGAGTCGAGAAGCAAAGCTATCTACTGGGATGGCAGAAACCAATTCGGGGAACAGGTTGCTAGTGGCATTTATTTCTATAGCCTCAGTGCCGGCGACTTCTCCGCCACCCGTAAGATGCTGATCCTAAAGTAAACAAACCTCAACGGGTAGGCGAGGCACGCTGTCTGATGCCTCCCTACCCAATACAGCGACTTACTTAACCTTAACCTAGCTGTTAAATGCTTCACACTGAGGCGTTTAGCAGCTTTTTTTTGTTTACCCCCCCCTACCCCCCCGCAAGCGGGGGGGGGAGTGGGATTCTCGCAAGCGGGATTAAGTGGAGTTCTTGCAGGGATTAAGAGGCCGGCCCCTTTCCCCCCGCTTGCGGGGGGATTAAGGGGGGTTCTTGCAGGGGTAACAGCCCCCCAAAATTCAGTCAAAAAACCAAAAACCAAATAACCCAAATACACTCTCAAAAATGAGGAGGACTCATGAAACAGGTAATCATCCCAATCAGTTACATTTTGTTTATCATCCTTACAGGCTGCGGCTCAGCAAAAACAGTCCAGCGCATCGAAGCCGACACAGTTATTGACCTTTCCGGCCGATGGAACGACACCGATTCACGCCAAGTTTCCGAGACGATGATTGCGGATTGTCTCAATCACCCATGGATCTCACGACACACGGTTGGCACCCAAGGCAAAAGGCCGGTTGTCATTGTTGGCGCGATCCGCAACCGCAGCACGGAGCACATCGCAATTCCTACATTTGTCAGCGATATTGAGCGGGCGTTTATCAATTCCGGTTTGGTATCCGTCGTTGCTAGTGCTACCGAGCGAGGTGAACTGCGTGATGAGAAAGGGGATCAGAGCAGGTTTGCCAACCTCGAAACCGTCAAGGCGATGGGCAAAGAGTTGGGCGCAGACTACATGATGACAGGACAGATTAACACGATTGAAGACCTTGATGGCGGGAAACAGGTCACATTTTATCAAACCGACCTGACCTTGACCAACATTGAAACCAATGAAAAAGTGTGGCTTGGTCAAAAGAAAATTAAGAAATTCATCGAGCGAAAGCGAGCAACTTTTTAGGAAGAGCAAGCCATGCAAACCGTGAAAATCCTTCCGCTTTTGGCACTGCTATGCCTAAGCCTCGGATGTAGCCCCTACAGCATGGAGGAGGTGCGGATCGCTTTTGAACAGGGCGATTTTGATGGAGCTCTAGTTGAACTGGACGCAGGAGGTAAGCGGCAAGCCAAATTACCGTATCTCTTTGAACGGGGGCTCATTGCCCACTACGGTGACCTATTCGATGAAAGCAACCGCACGTTTGAGCTTGCCGAGATTACCTCGGATGACTTGTATACCAAAAGTGTCTCGCGGGAAGCTGCCTCGCTGCTCACTTCAGATAACCTCCGTTCATACGCTGGAAGCCAGTATGAGCGGCTCCTTATTCATTACTATCGCGCACTCAATTACGTCTATCTGAACATGCCAGATGACGCACTCGTTGAGTGTCGGAAAGCGAGCAGGCTGCTTCAGTTTTATGCTGACGCTGATCAGAATTACGAATTTGTCGGGGCTGCGTTCAGTGCCTATCTATCGGGCATCCTCTACGAGTGGGCAGGGGATTGGAACGATGCGTTCATCGCCTATCGTTGGGCAGAAAAGGCGTATAAACAGTATGAAAGTGCCTTGGGTGTGCCTTTTCCGCAGGATGTGGGGGAGTCTCTGGTGCGTCTCGCGGGGAAACTAGGCTTTCGAGAGGAATTTGAGAAATACGCGGCAACCTACGGCAACCCTCTTGAGGCCCCCCCTGATTCAGGTGAGCTCATCCTGCTCTACGAAACCGGGTTTGTCCCTCCCAAAATTGAGGAAAATATAGTTTTCCCGATTCTCAAGTCCGATCCGATTGTCCAAGACGACGACCCTCAAGACGAAAAAGAGGTGCGGGAATACGCCCGTCGACTGGTGCACAGACGAAATCGGCGGTATAAAGAGATTGAAATTGAATACCTTTTGCGCGTCGCAATTCCCGCCTATCGTTCAAATCGTCCGAGGCTCGTCGGCATTGACGCAGATACCGCACACGGATACACGGCTGGGGTCTTAGTTGAGGATGTCGAAGGCGCAGCACTGAAAACATTTGAATCCGAGTTGCCCACCATTATGCTCCGCACCGTTGTGCGCGGCGTGTTAAAATATCTCGGTTTCCGTCTCGCCAATAAAGAAGGAGAAGTGATCGGACGGCTTGTCAACTTACTGAATGTTGCCACCGAAAGTGCAGACACCCGTTCGTGGCAAACCTTGCCGAATCAGATTTTTCTGGTGCGGATGCGCTTACCGGCGGGTGTGCATAATATCACGCTTTCATTCTCCGACCGCACCAATCGGCAGGTTAAAACCGATGTATTGGAGGATGTGATAATTCGGAAAAATGATAAGACGTTTCTGAATTATCGCACGTTTGAGTGATCCCTTTTCCTACTCAGATTAAATCTCTCGGAATCTCTCAATTACCTCTTTATGTGAAGCAGTGCCGGTTGTCCCAATTTTAGTAACAGTGACCGATGCGACAAGGTTTCCGACCTGCGCCGCCTCAAGGTAGCTAGATCCACCGCAGAGTGCCGCAACAACTGTAGCAGAAACACTGTCACCCGCTCCCACCGGATCGATCTTCGTCTCAAGTGGGATGCCCGGCACATGCTCAACCTGTCCACCGCAGAACACCAAGATACCCTCCGAACCAACGGTTACAAAAAGTGGCTTCTCGGTTCGCTCTGTTAAGATCTGCCCACATCGTTTTGCCTCCTGCAAATCGACAGCTCCTCCGCTCCAATCCGGATCAACCGCGCGTTTCGCCTCAAATCGGTTCGGCTTGATAGTAACGTGATGGTATTTGCCGATCCGTGTCCGCGAATCCGCAAAAAAGAGCTTGTCAGGGAATTCCACGGCAAGTCGGCAGATTTCAACCCGCACCCGATCTGTGATAACGCCCCAGTTGTTGTGCGGCATCTGATCCCCAACGATGACCCCTTCCACCTGCGGCACACATTGGCGCAAGGCGTGGAGCACCTTATCCTCTACTTCAGCTCGCATCATTGATTGGTTCTCGATATCAAATCGGGGTCCTTCCGTCTCAACGGCTTCATATCCGCGGTGGATGGGTTTGAGATAGGTCGGGGTGAACCGGTTCGGGGCGGTAATCATGAAATCTGTAATGCACCCGTTGGCTTCTAAGTGATCGATCAAGGTGCTGCCAAACCCATCTTCGCCGATCACACTCAGCGTGTAAATCTCTCCGACCTCTAAGGCAGCGAGGTTGTTAGTGACCGTTCCCGCGGCACCGGGGCTGTAGCGTTGATCTACGACGGGATTTGTGTGCCAAGGGGTCTCTAGCGACAGGGTTGATTTCGTTTTATCAATCAACCAGTATGCGTCAAGGTAAAAATCCCCGACAACCAGAATCTTTCGATCCCGAAAGCCTTCTAGAATTGTTTTCAGATGGGCTTCATCCATAAAGCATCCTTCCGTCTTGACATAGGGATTGGCTTACGCTACAATCTATTTGGAGTGCGTGCCTGATCGCTGTAGCCTGTATTCTTATAGCAGGGTGTGCACCTATCAATAATGATGTTTTTGGTTTAATGTAACGATGAATAAACGTCACAGAAGAACACTCACCGCGATCTTTGCACAAACTACATCGGGCAATATCAAATGGCGGGAGGTTAACACCTTGTTGAAAACCTTAGGGGCCAACTTGAGTGAACGCTCCGGATCGAGAGTTGCTGTGTCGCTTAATAATCGCGTTGCAGTGTTTCATCGCCCACATCCGAGTCCAAATCTGGATAAGGGGGCAGTAAAGGATCTGCGAAGATTTCTCGAAAGTGCAGGGATTATGCCATGATTGAATACAAAGGTTATCTCGGGGTTATCGATTTTGATCCGGAACTTGACGCATTTCATGGAACGGTGACCAACACAAATGACGTGATCACGTTCTACGGTTCATCTGTAACGGAGCTTCGGCAAGAGATGCAGAAGTCAATTGAGGAGTACCTTGAATTTTGCCAAGAACAAGGGAAAAAGCCAGAGAGCCCCTTCTCAGGCAAACTCATGATTGAAACAAGTCCTGAACTGCACCGTCGTATTGCTTTGAACGCCGCTCGTCGTCATCTCAACCTAAACGTTTACATTCAAGAGGTCTTGGAAAAGGGCGTGGCGGCGGAATAGAATTTTCCCCCACCAGAGCGCATGGCACCGAATTTGCCATTGCAGGCGATAGCGGGTTCAGATTTTTTTATCATACCTTGCTGACAAGCCCCCTCTTTATCCCCCCACGGGGAGACCAACCCCTCTTAATCCCCCCGTAAGAGACTAGCCCCCCTAATCTCCCCTCACGGGGAGACCAACCCCCCTTTATCCCCCCGTAAACGGGGAGACCACCCCCCCTTTATCCCCCCCGTAAACGGGGGGGGAGGGGCCTACATCGTATTATTGTCAATCGTCAACTATCTTTTTTTCGACTGATTCCACTGCTAGCTTTACAAGCGCATTGATGTCCAGTGCTGCCTCCGCCTTTTGAACCGCTTCAAGTGAGGCGTGAGTTGCCGGATGGTTGGGAACAAAGAGTGAACAGCAGTCATCATGGGGGAGTGTTGAAATCTCAAAGGTCCCAATCTGCTGCGCCAAGTCCATAATCTCCGCTTTATCGTCGCCAATCAAGGGGCGTAAAATGGGGAGCTCTGCAACCTTCTCAATCACCCGAAGGTTGCCCAATGTTTGTGAGGCAACCTGCCCAAGGCTTTCCCCGGTGACAAGGCACTCTGCTTTTGCAGCTGTCGCAATCTGCTGAGCAATGCGTATCATCATTCGACGGTAAAGGATGACCCGAAACGGGGCGGGGGTTTGGGTTACAATTTCCCGCTGCACCTCGGCGAATGGCACCAGGTAAACCTGTGTTCGATAATTCCAAGCCGCCAAAATCTCAGCGAGTTCCTCTACTTTCTCAAGCGATGCTTTGTCTGTGTAAGGATAGCTGTAGAAGTGAACGAAGAGCACTTTGACACCCCGTTTCATCATCCGCCAAGCAGCAACCGGCGAATCAATCCCACCAGAAAGCATGACGATACCTTTTCCGCTAGTGCCAACGGGCAGCCCGCCGACTCCTCGAATCTTGTCCACGTAGATATACGCTGCCTCTTCAACAATTTCAATGGTGCAGCGCAGATCGGGGGTGTGCATATCCGCTGACGTGCCGGTCCCCTTGAGTAGATATGCTCCCACCGTCGCACTAATCTCAGGCGAAGTGAGCGGAAAACGTTTGTTCGCCCGTTTCGTTTCAACCTTGAGGGTCTTAAACTCCCGGTCTCTGATGAGTTCCAATGCGGCAGCTTGAATGGCATCGATGGTCTGTGCCGCTGCTGAGGCGAGCTCAAAATGGGCAATTCCCATGACTTTGCCTAACCGTTCTTGGATCGCTACGATATCTGCTTCGGGATGCAGCGTCACCAGAATCCGTCCGTATATTCGCCGCACTTCTGCGTATCCCGTTCCTTTCAGTGACAGTCTTATATTCTGAACGAGTTTCTTCTCAAAAAAGGATCGGTTCTTGCCTTTTAGCCCAACCTCGCCGTAATGCACCAGAAATAGCTTTTCCATAACGCTTGTCGAAGTCCTATCATTCTATATCACGAGTTGGGCTAGGAAGCCCAACCTACGATTTTGATATTTAACGCCTCTCGAAGTCCTGTCATTCTATATCACGAGTTGGGCTAGGAAGCCCAACCTACGAAAAGGTTTTTGAAGCCAGAGATTTTTAAGCGAGTCAACATAACGTTCTCCCCCGTCTTATCGCGTTTTTAGCTGATCGCTTATTTCCTAAAATATCTGTCGTTGTCCGAAAGTGCAGCTTGGCAACATGACGCAAAGATTCGGAGCTATGCTGTTTAACAAACTGTTTGCCCACGTCAATCACTTGCGTCGCGCCTTTGGGCAGTTGGATCTGATACTTTTTAGAGAGTTGCTCTAGTCGTTGGAGAAAAGCGTCACGGGCAATAATTGATGCAGCGGCGACAGCAATATCGCTTTCCGCCTTCGGCATTTGCACCAACTCGATGTCAGGATTCAGGGTCATCCGCAACTGTGCTGCCAATACCTCCTCTTTGGCAAAGCGGTCTACAAGGACGTGGCGGCAGTCTACACACTCGAGGAGATTCTGAATCGCTGCGGCGTGAAGCGACGCAAGAAGATGGTTCAGGTTTTGACCGCTTTCCCTAAATGAAGCGTATTGTTCATTATATTGGAACGGCTCAACCTCAAACAACGAGATATAATCGCTAAAGCGCATCCGAATCTCTTGGGCAAGTTTCTTGACCTTCACATCGGAGAGTTGCTTTCCATCGCGCACTCCCAATGCGTGCAATACCTTACGGATTTCGGGGTTGACATATACACCGGCTACCGCCAACGATCCGAAATAGTCCCCTTTGCCCGCTTCATCTGTGCCGACCCAAGCGGTCCAGTTGTGGTATTCAGATGAGATTTGCGTAGGTTTCGCCATATCATGTCCTTAGTAGCCTTCTCGTTGTATTCCAGCGTCGGGCACAGGAACAGCCCGCGGATCCAAAACGTCGTCTACGTTATAGAATTGCCCACTCTCCCGCCCGATTCCACGGTCAACGACATCCGGCCCAATCTCCTTATTCCCACGGATATAATTTTCGCGCAATCGGCCGCCATCATATACCGCCCACCCCTTATTCAAAATGATGTTGTTGGAAACAATTTCGGGCGAAGCGGAGGCGTAACACATAATCGCGTGCTGGTAATTGCTAGAGATTTCGTTGTAATGAATCATGGGGCGGGAGTCATCATCGCAGACAACCCCGAACTCATTCGCTTGGATTGAGTTTCGGGTGATTTCTGGGGACGCATTTTTGAGGCATCTGATCGCTGTGCCATTTTTGTTAATCTCGTTGCCGCTTATCGTTGGGGAGCCGTCGTCACAAAGAATTGCCAGCTTGTTATTGTTTAACAAGCAACTTTCAATCTGCACGCTATCGGATTGGGAGGAGAGGGCTGTGTCAGCATGCTGAATACGGCAGTAGCTCAGGCGAGAGTTGAGGCTCGTCTCTTCAAATCGGATGCCGATCCAATCGCCGGTTTTGGGCAGTTCGGTCTCGGTCCCGAGCGAACCGAATATAATCTGACGGTCTGGATCGCCCTCCGCATACAGCGATCCGCGTATAATCAACTGATGGACACCGGTTATCGGGTCGAAACCGACAACGGAGTCGGATCGAATCGTCAGCGTCTTCCCTTCCGGCACAATGACCTCACCGGCGATTAAGATCTTCCCCGCCCAGACTTCACTCTCCGCCAACTCGCCCGATTTTTCGAGTGGATTTTCGCTGGTGCCGACCTCGCCCATGTTGAACGCCCCACCTTGGCAGCCGATCCCGAGGCAAGCCGTTAGTAAAACGATTAGATAGATCCAGTTGTATTCTTGGTGTTGCACAGAATCTCCTTGTATGAAAAAAATAAGATTACGATACTATGAACGACTGATTTTTGCTTTTCCCTCAAGTTGAAGTTGATTATAAAAGAATCCGCAAGGCTATGTCAAGCCTGTTTTTGGAATGACCCAAACGAGTGCTTGACTTTACGGTATGTTGTCTGATACAATAGTATCAATTATTTGGTGCGTGCATAAGTTTTTGCCGTGCTTGATTGGGGCACACAGATGTTTTTCAAACGTCAGAGGACTGTACCTACCGGCTACGCTGCCTCCAATTTCTTGCTTACCTGTTTCATTGTTGGGCTGCTGATCCTTTCGCTTGCCTTTGTGTATTACACCCGGCAGCTTCTCCAACACAATAAAGTTTTCGAGAAGCAGGTGGAGCCATTGGCGAACCTTGAGGCTTTGCTTCCAAGTATCAACGATAGACAACTCCGAGACCAGTTGAGCCAGATTATTAAGGAGGAGTTGTTGACTGAAAGCCGGCTCTCATTCATCATCACGGATGCCGACGGTCAAGCCCAAATCGCTAAAAATCTCAGCGATAAGCCCATTGAAAACAAGATTACTGATGGCATTCCGCTCTCTGATGCTGAGCAATCAAAACTCAATAAAATTCTCAATCGGATGCAGCAGGACGAAACCCCAAAACCGCTCCATAATTTCCTGATTGATGGGTATTTCTATCACGGCGAGGCGGACGCAAATGCAATAGATCGACTGCCCTTTGTCATGACGGATTCAGAGGATAATCCACGGCAGTGGAGAATCTGGGATGAATTGCTCACAGCACAGACCGCTACGCCGAAGCAATACGAACGAGCAAAGCGGTTTGTTCAAAATTCCAAAGCCGTGGGGCGGTACACGCTACTGCAAACCAACCCCGGTTCCCTTCAGGGCTATCTGTATCACGAGGTAATCCCTGACTACGGCATCTTCATTATGCCCATCGTATTGGTCGCTGTGTTTTCGACCATCTTGATTGTCGGCTTTTTGAGCTATCGACGAATTAAAACCTTTGAACAGGCATCAATTTGGGGGGGACTTGCGAAGGAAACCGCGCATCAACTCGGCACACCGATTTCATCCCTGATGGGATGGGTTGAGTTATCGATGGAGTTGGACAAGCAGCGGGGAGATGATACCACCGCCGAAATTTATGCAAATATGCAGAGCGATCTCGCTCGACTCCAGCGTATTACAGAACGTTTTGGCAAGATTGGCTCGTATCCACAGCAAACCCCTATCGACATTAACACGGTTATCGGTGATGCTGTTGCCTATTTTCAAAAGCGTTTGCCAAATCTCAGTAAACAGGTTGAATTGCGCGTGGTTGACCGTGAACTTCCCGAAATTGTAGCAAATGCAGATTTACTACAGTGGGTTTTTGAAAACCTGATCCGGAATTCACTTGATGCCATAGATAAGGAAAATGGTGTCATCCAAATCGATCCACGGCTCCATCCGAGGGGACATCAGATTGTCATCCTATACAAAGATAACGGAAAGGGAGTTGCCCGGAAAAATCGGAATAAAATCTTCCGTCCGGGGGTGACAACGAAGAAACATGGATGGGGACTTGGTTTGACGCTTGTTAAACGGATCGTTGAAGCGTATCATCATGGGCAGATTCGACTCATTGAGACCAGCTCACAGGGGACAACCTTCGAGATTGTATTGCCCGTGGAAACCGCTGGGACTGGTAAAGCATCGAAACTGTTGAAGCACATTTCACTTTATAATTTCTTCCAGATGAGATTTAAGGAGAGAGAGAAAGGGGGGCGAGGTGTTAGCGCAAAACATAACGCGTAAAATCCTATGGGTTGATGATGAAATTGATGCACTGAAACCCCACATTCTGTTGCTCCGCGAAAAGTCTTACGCAGTTACACCGGTTTCCAATGGGGCGGATGCCATTTCGTTACTCAAGGAATCCCACTACGATGCCGTTTTGCTTGATCAGGTCATGCCAGGGCAGGATGGGATGACAACGCTTGATCGAATCCGTGAGATTAACCCTATCTTACCGGTGATTATGATTACACAAGGCAGCGAAGATCGGTTAATCGATGAGGCGCTAGGAAAACGGATTAGCGACTTTTTGGTGAAGCCCATCGGTGTCGCTCAAATTGCTTCGACCTTGAAGCGTGTCCTGGATCAGACCAAAATCATTGAAGCGCAGGTGCCACGCAACTATACCCACGATTTTAATCAGATCCGCGCTAGCAAGGACGCAGGGCCAGACTGGCGGAAATGGATAGAAATCTATCTGAAATTGCTTGAATGGGATCTTGAGTTTGATCGCTTGGCACAAACAGGGCTTGAAGAAACACATTTAGAGCAGAAAAAAGAGTGTAATGCTTTATTCTCCAATTATGTGCAGGAAAACTATCTCCGCTGGTTACAAGGCGAGGATTCCCCGATCCTGTCTGTCGATGTTGTCGATAAATTTGTTATCCCTCATCTGCGCCAAGAACGCCAAGTGTATTTGATTGTCGTTGATTGTCTAAGACTGGATCATTGGATAGCAATCGAACCTGTGCTCCAACCCTATTTCTATATCGATAGGGATTACTATTTTTCAATTTTACCCAGTGCAACGCTCTACTCGCGTAATGCAGTTTTTAGTGGTCTGTTTCCACAAGAGATTGCGGAAAGATTTCCACAGTATTGGCAAGAGAATGCTGAGGACGAAACCAGCACGAACCGTTATGAAAGGTACCTCCTCCAACTCCAACTCCAACGTGCCGGGCTCAAGCTTAAACCGGGATTAAAGTATTTTAAGATTTTTGATATCAAAGGCGGCAATGAGTTTATACGTCAAGTCTCTTCATTTGATCGGATCAGCCTATCCGCTTTGGTCGTTAATTTCATTGATATGTTAACGCATCAACGTTCGCAGTCAGAGATTCTTCAACAGATTGCCCCGGATGAATCCGCCTTTCAATCTTTGGCGAAATCGTGGTTCGCTCACTCGGCACTTTTCGAGATTTTAAAAATTATCTCGAATCAGAATGCCGTTATCGTTCTCACATCAGATCACGGGTCGGTTCTCTGTAATCGACCATCGAGGGCGTATGGGAACCGCGAAACCTCTACAAGTCTTCGTTTCAAAGTTGGCACCAATTTAGGGTGTGATACGAATCACGCCATTTATATCAATGATCCCAGACGGTATAGATTACCTGCCGAAAACTCAAGTAAAAACTACATTATCGCAAAAGAAGATTATTACTTCGTTTACCCTAATCAATTCAATGAATATACCCGCCAGTTCCGAGGGGGGTTCCAACATGGAGGCATCTCGACGGGAGAATTGATTATACCAGTGGTCACAATGACTCCGCGCGAACAAAGTTAAGGTTCTAATTAAATCAGGTCGGAAAGGTGTACTAGCAGATAACCGGTGAGGAATGCCGTGGGAATAGCATTTTCGCTCTAGCGCGAACATATCCCTGCTTCTAACGACGTGGCACTTTTAGTGCTTATGCGGTTTTCTCACGCATTTAGTGATAGTACGCATGCCCATTTAATCTTTTAATTTTCAAATGCTTACCATATTTTCAATAATTTAGGAGTTACGCACTTCAGATGGCAGTCACACAATTTGGGGAGCGTCCGTGCCTCCGTTCCGAGACCGGGCCCCGCGAACGGGGCAGGCAGGCAGGCGAGACTAGGGGATGTAGGGAACACAGATTTGCGTTCCCTACACAATCGTGGATTCACGGTGCAGTCATGGTGAAGATTGTCACGAATATAATGATAGTACAGTAACAACGAAAAAGAAAAGGGTGAAACTGTATCTGTCGTAGGTCTTACACCGGGACAATATTGTGCGATACTCCCGGACAATGCAAAAGCATACGGATTACCATTATCGATTAAAAGATTGCTTTTTTCTAAACTTGATTGTTTTGTTCGTTGCCTCCATAGATAGATGAGTTGTGAGTTTTGTGACCGAGTTCTTGAACTTAAGACCGGAGGCGACAATGGAAAAAGAGATTATCATCTCTGACGATGAATATGAAACGCGATGTGCGATACTTGAAGATAGCGTTCTGACCGAGATTGATATTGAACGCAAAAATGATGAGCATACGCTTAACAACACTTATAAAGGACGCGTAGAAAACGTCCTGCCCGGAATGCAGATTGCCTTTGTTAATATTGGATTGGAACGACACGCTTTTCTGCATATTTCGGATATCATTCGCGATTTGGAAGAAGATAGCTCCAACGGAGATTCCGCGAAACTGGATCTGAATAGAAATTCAACCAATTCACCCAAGCCTGGCAGGGGGTATTCGCATTCCATCAGCGACCTCATCCACCCAAACCAAGAAATTCTAGTGCAGGTTGGCAAAGAGCCGATTGGTACAAAGGGGTCCCGGGTGACCACCTGTATCACACTGCCTGGGCGGTATGTCGTCTATCTACCCACCGCGTCGAACATCGGTGTCTCTCGACGGATTGAGTCAGCGGAAGAAAGGCAGCGTCTGAGGGGGATTGCCGAGTCAATCCGCACTAATATCGAGGGCGGGTTTATTATCCGAACTTCCGCTGAAGGAAAAAGTGAAGCGGACTTTACCGCAGAGATTCAGTACCTTGTTGGACAATGGAAGCGGATTGTTAAACAAGCTGAGAAGCTGCCCGCTCCGAGTCTTGTCCATAAAGAACACAGCTTTATTGTCCGGGTCATTCGCGATGCGTTCACCAGTGAAGTGACACGGTTTGTCATCGATTCCAAAGAACAGTATCAGGAAGCGATGGACTATCTCTCATCTTCTGTTTCGGAACCGAGTTCACAGATCAAGCTCTATGATAAATCAACCCCTATCTTTGAGTCCTACGGTATTGATAAAGAGCTCAAAAACGCGCTTAGTGAAAAAATCTGGCTCAAATGTGGTGGCTATCTCGTTATTCAACAGACGGAAGCGATGGTCTCTATTGATGTCAACACAGGGAAATTTGTCGGGAAAAGAGACCCTGATAATACCATCTTGAGCGCAAACCTAGAGGCTGTTGAGGAAGTGGTCAGACAGATTCGCCTCAGAGACCTTGGGGGCATTATCGTCATCGATTTTATCGATATGGATGACCCCGAGCATCGACGGAAGGTCTATAAGTTGTTGCAGCAAGCGTTAGACAAAGATCGGGCCCGAACCAACCTTTTACACATATCCGAGCTTGGGCTTGTCGAGATGACACGGCAGCGGACCCGCCCCAGCTTGGCAACCGTTCTCACTGAATCTTGCCCCTACTGCGATGGACACGGCTCAGTCCTCTCCACCGATACAATTACGATTGATCTGCTGCGATCTATCAAAAAAGCTCATCGGAAATCGCGGAAGAGCAGGTTGAGGGTGGTTGCAAATGAACACATCGTATCCCATTTGCTTGACAATAAAGCCAGTAGATTGGGACAACTTGAAAAATCAATGAATCTACAGATTCGGCTGCAAGGGGATGCAGATATACATCTTGAGGATTATCAAATCTTTGCAGAGGGTTCTAATCGCGAGATTTATTTGAATTAGTATTGACTGTTAAGAGAATTTTTGTTATACTTTTTGCTTGCGTCTTCGCTGCCTTTGAGGGGGACGCGAGCACTACACAGATTCTTTAAGGAGAAAAAAAGATGTATGCTGTATTTGCCTCGGGAGGGAAACAGCATCGGGTTCAGGTGGATACGCTAATTGACATTGAAAAGTTAGACGCGCCTGTCGGTGAAGCAGTGACCCTATCAGAAATATTAGCTATAGGCGATGGTGACGGCAACGTGCAAGTTGGCACGCCATACCTCGAAAATGCCGCCGTTATCGGCGAAGTTGTGCAACAAGGTAAAGACAAAAAAATTGTCGTTTTCAAATCGAAAAGGCGTAAAGGCTATAAGCGGAAACTTGGACATCGGCAGCAATTCACCCGATTACGCATTACTGAAATACGAGATGGAAATCACGCATCTGAGGAGGGAAACGAAAATGGCTCATAAAAAAGGCGGCGGCAGCACGAGCAATGGACGAGATAGTATCGGTAAACGGCTTGGGATTAAGCAGTTTTCTGGGAGCACTGTGACCGCTGGAAGTATCCTGGTCCGACAGCGCGGCACGCACCTCCACCCCGGAAAAAACGTTGGGGTCGGAAACGATTACACCCTTTTCTCAACGATTGATGGCTATGTCAAGTTTGAGCGGAAGGATAAATTCCGCAAAAAAGTTAGCGTTTACTCGAAACGCCCTGATTTCTAGCCCTTTATTCCAACAGATTCGTCAAATTGAAAGCCTCGTCATTAGGCAAGGCTTTCTTTATTTTCAGACATACGATTACACCGTAACAGCGTAATAGGAGCTAACTTTGTTGATAGAACAATTCCAAGCCCTAAAGGAACAGGTAAGAATCCCCACCCTTTAGGGGGCGGGAGTATGTCAATAGCCGCTCTATTTCCTATACTTTCCAAGTTTTCAGACAAGCCAAGTTTTCAGATAAGAATCTTGAACCATGTCGAATTGGTACACCCAAAAAATTCCACATCTTCTACACGAATTCAAGACAGACCTCGAACGTGGGTTAAGTAGTAAGGAAGCAACTGCCCAAAGTAGCAAATATGGGATCAACGAAATTCTGCGATCTCATGAAAGTTCGCTTTTCATTCTCTTACTGAAGCAATTTACCAATTCAACGGTCATTCTCCTGTTCGTTGTTATCTGCACGCTTTTCTACTTCCAACGTGCGATCCACGAGATCTTAGTGTTTTCCTCCCTCCTATGTTTTCATGTCCTCTGGCGATTCATTCAGGCTGGCAGAACCCACCACCAGCTTCAGTCTATTAGAACGCATTTAGAGGTCAGGGTATCCGTTATTCGAGATGAGCGCGTTATCAAACTTTCCCCTGCGGCGATTGTGCCCGGTGATCTGTTGCTCCTGAAGGAAGGAGACTATATTGCCGCTGATGCCCGCGTTGTTGAGGCTGAGGCTTTGGTTGTCGATGAAGCACCGGTATTTGGAACAACAACGTATGCACAGAAAACTGACGAAGAGATTACGACACCGGACTTGCCACCTGAAAAGCAGAGTAATATGATCTTTGCTGGAACGTATGTCCTTGAAGGCGAAGCGCGGGCAATCGTTGTTGGGATAGGCGATCAATTGGAGATAAACAAATCCGACCAATGTGCGCCTGCGATTGTTGACCTAGATACCGAAGCGGAAGTGCAGATGGGTTTTTTTTACGACTCTTTCCGAATTGCCGGGGGCATATTGGGAGGGGTGGCGGTTATCGTAGCGTTTCTGCTTCCAGATCAAAATACCCACTGGGGTGAACTCCTGTTTCTCGGATTCGGTTTTGTCGTTGCTTCAATTCCCGAAGGGATTGCTCCAACGAGTCGAGCAATCCTCGCTCAACACGCTTACAGACTCCTAGAGAAGGGGGTCGCAATTCGGAATCTGGTCAATATAGAGAGATTGAGCAAACTTACGGCAGCTTGTGTTGATGAAGTTGGGAATTTTATGAAGGAAGAGATGGCTGCCTCGCATATTTTTGTAGGTCAAAGTCTCGTTGATCAAGAGGGGTGGGAAGCTTGGCTGGAATCCCATAATGAACATATATCAGATGAGATTGAGACAGGGACAATTTCAACTACGTTCCCCGATTCAGAGCTGCCGCCAGAATTCCCGTTGTTAATTCTGCTCGCGAGCCGCTTTGCTAGCAATGGCGGTAGGAACAATCTCGCCGGAATTTCGACTGTAGCGGAGGCAAGCATCGGTAACGCAATAAATCGAATTGCCGAGAGGATTGGATTTGATTTGGAGCGTTACAATGAGTCTTTCACTAAGATTGACGAGCAGCTTCCAACGTCAGAACACCCATACAAAACGCTTGTTTTCGCTCTCCAAGATGGAAAGTTCTTAAAGCTGATGTTCGGGGATGCAGAGACAATCCTACAAGTTTGTCATCGCATTCAGCTCGATGGAACAGCCAATTACATGAACTTCGACCAGAAGGAGTTGACACAGCGGGCAATTGAATACCTATCAAACAGCAGGCCCCGGACCCTCGCTGTCGCTTATCGAAACCTGAACACTCCCCCCTCGCCGGATGAAACGCAACATAACATGACCTTTTTAGGGTTCATCACCTTTGCGGAGCTAGAGTACCCAGATTCAAAGGAGGTTATCCAATCCTGTCTTGACGCGGGGCTTAAAATTATCACGATAACAGATAAAGACCGGAACGCCGCTCTAGATATTGCCAAAGAACTTTCCATTACTCAGGATAAATACAGTGTTGTTACACAAGAAGACTTGGCGGAGTTCAGTGATGAGCACTATGAATCGATCGTGAATCGTTTACTTGTATATTGCCGTCCTTCCGCCGAGCAGAAACAGAATCTGGTGCAACATCTAAAACGCCTTGGCCATTCCGTCGGATTTTGGGGAAAATCACCTCTCGATTTACGGGCAATGCGAATGGCCGATGTCAGTTTTGCCTCCGCTGTTCGCTCATCGCATATTGTTCAACACCGCGCAGCGTGTCTCGTATTTAAGGATGGTTTTGATGTCATCGCGAGCCTCATACGTCAGGTCCGTGAATCTTATATCAACTTGAGAAGTTCAATGCGTTGGCTGCTCTCTTGTAGCCTTGCACAGCTTCTCACGCTTATCATTGGAAGCGCGTTACCGTATATCGGCTTCTTTTTCCCTCCGCTACGTAACTTGCCCATGCCGTTGAGCTTGCTCCAGCTATTCTGGGTTCATCTGCTTGTAAATCTCATACCGCTGATGGGGTTGGGGTATGATCGCATCCGTGGCGATTTCAAGTATAGCAAACCTCAAGAGATTCCACCCTTCCTATCACGAGCCGATTTCTACGATGTGCTGCTGCGCAGCCTTGTCATTGCGTCAATGACTATTTTTAGCTTTATTCTTACATTTGTGGAGTCAGCAGTAACGCAGCCGACCCCTCATGCCGCGGCCCAAACGGTAGCGTGTACGACGTTGATTTTGGGGTTGTTGATTTCAAACTTCCAGTGTCATCGCCTCTCTTGGGAGTCCATCTTCCAAAGAATAAAGGCAAACCCTCCCTTCTGCTTCACCCTTCTTGCGTGCACTGTGTTACATCTGTCAATAGTCTATCTACCAACGACGCAACGAATATTCGGCTTTGCTCCGCTCTTCAAAGAGTGGCAGTGGATGCTTGCATTCTATGCTGTCCTGCTGTTTTTCCCCTTGAACCTCACGATTCGGCGGCGTTAGGAATAATCACTAAATAGCTCCGTCGTTCTACTCAGCATGGATTCCCCAATCCACGTTAATGTGACAAATTCCTATTAAATGCCGCCATCAAAACTTCGCAAAGGCGTTTTCCCACAATCTCTGCCTCGCCGGGTTGAAGGCTGAGAGAGAAGGCCGTCAACGGGCTGCTCTCACGTTTGACAGGTTGCCCATCGGTAGAGGTTGGAGGGTAGAATTCGCGAACTCGCGTCACGTAGGGGTTGTAACCACATAGCACTGATATAGGCGGATCACCTGCTCGCAGCTCCTGCCCACACTCGTCCACGGTCAACCCAAAAGCCTCTTCGTCCCAGTTCACAATCAGTTGCATAAAGCGGTTACTGCCGGTACGGACTTCAATCTTGGTTTCAACACCGGGTACGGATTCCACGAACGCTGCGATTGTTTTCAGTCTCTCCGTTTGCTCGCGATACAGTGCATCAAGGTCAATAGTCAGCCACTTTTCAAGAGCCGCCATACAACCGATAATTTCCTCTTTGCCGACCTTCATTGCACGGCATACCGCCCCCTCAACCGGTGTGGCGTTGGCAAGCGCAGCTTCAATCAGGTCCTGCCGTCCGAGCAAAAGCCCACTAGCTTGAGGTCCGCGCAACCCCTTGCCTCCGCTAAACCCGTACAGGTCTACACCCATACGGGCATATCTTCGGATGTTATCAATGGGAGGGATACCGCCGGCTGCGTCAACGAATACAGGAACACCCGCAGCCTTGCAAATCGATACCATTTCTGCTAAGGGCGGCGGGTCCACTGGATCTGGATCGGCGGAGTATCCTGTGCAAAGCATGGCAGTTTTATCGTTAATAGAGTGGCGCAATGCGTCCAGCGAATTAACGACTACCGGTTTGCCCCCTACGAGTCGCAGCGCACTATCGAAAATACTTCGCCCCCCCCACATGATGACCTGATCTTTGAGACCGGTCGTGTGGGGTAGTTGCCAAATTTTTTCTGGATCGGTGCCCGCGATGCACGCTGCGGTCGCAAGTGCCATCGATCCGGCGGCACCGGAGGAAATCATGCCGGACTCCGCGCCCGAAATCTCCGAAAGCCGCCTGCCCACTCCCCGCTGCAATTCGACCACGTCAACCATATATTGTGCTGCTTCATCAATCGCCCGGCGCACCTCTGGCCATACCACCGTTGCGCTCAAAAACGTGAAAGGGAGGTTGGCATTGATGAACGGTTTAACACCAAGACGGGTATAAACGTTGGCATCAAAGCTATGATCTGTTCCTGGTACTGCCGATTGTTCGGTTGGATAATGCATCCGCTCTTCTCCTTGAGTTCAAATATATGTGCCTTTGCTGAACCTCTCCGCAGCTAACTCATGTATCTGTTGTTTATCGGTGTCAACGGGACAACGGGAAAATGCGGCTCAATTCATTTCAGGCTGTGGAACTTCTAGCAGAGGTTAGCGGGCGGTGAAGGCTGCGAAACGGAAGCTCCGAAAGAAAATGGAAGTCCGTGAAGCCTACACTTCAAAAACGGTGGCTTGGACGGGTGAGATTGTGGAGAGGCTTGTCCGTTCCGAGACCAGGGGCAGTAGAAAAGGGATAAAGTCAAGTGTCCGTGCCGTGACCAGGGTCCGTGCCGTGACCAGGGATGGTAGCCTCATGGACAGAGACTAGGGGGAGATAGCCCCGAACTACAGAAGGGCCTGTTACGCCCTTTTAAGAGGCTGTTACCGCTGTTGTCAGGCTAATCCTCTAACACTTCTAGCGCGTTAAATCTGTTGTTAGTTTTGCTGTCTCATTGATAGCAATCCTGCCGGACGAAAACGCATTATAAGGATTAGGATGATGCCAAAGATTAGATAGCGCGCACCGCCGAATGGGATGATGCGTAGGAGTTCCCCTAAAGACGCTAGAATGCCAGCTCCGATAATTGCGCCCTTGATGTTTCCCACCCCACCGAGCACAATCATGCACAAGATGAAAATGGATTCCCAAAATTCAAACGCGCCCGCGCTGATATTGACCTGAAACTGTGCGAAGAACGCCCCGCCAACGGCACCGATTGCCGCGCTGACTGCGAAGGCGATGGATTTGTACTCGCGGAGATTAATCCCCATGCTCTCTGCCGCTCGCTCGTCCTCCCGAATTGCCGCCCATGCTCGGCCGACACGCGAGTTCTGTAAACGATACACAACCAGAATTGTGAGAGCCAACAAAATTAGGATATGGTAATACTGTTGCCAATATTTGTAAATCTCATATCCAAAAAGGGTAGGGGGTGGAATATCATTTACAAACCCGTTGGGACCACCGATGAGCCACTCCTCATTTTTCACAACTCGGAAAAGGAGTTCCGAGAAACCGAAGGTCACGATGGCAAAATAATCTCCTGTCAGCCGCAAGGTAGGGGCTCCGCGTAACAAGCCCCAGATTGCGCCATGAATTGCAGCAAGCGGCAGCGCAATCCAGTAACTCCAACCGAGTCTCGCCATCAGCAGGCCGGCTGTATATCCACCGACGAGGTAAAATCCGACATATCCCAAATCGAGTAACCCTGTGAATCCCGGCACAATGTTAAGTCCCAAAGCCAGCAGCATATAAAGGCAAGCCTGCACCACGATTCGGAGGATGTAGTCTCCGCTTGGTATTGGTAAGACGATATCGCGTTCATATAACAAATCAACAAAGCGGTCTGCGCCGTAGGTCAGCAGTGGTAGGCACACCACCCCAATGAGAATCATGGTTCTGGCGGCGAATAGTTTTTTCCGCATGTGTGTTTATCAAAAATCCTTTAGGTCTAAAACCCAAACATTCATGTCCCGCGAAGCGAGGATTCCGCTGTGCAGAACTTGCGAGATCGGGACGGAACGGGTAGGAATCCCAACGCTTTAGGTTTGGGAGCGCGTCAATGTATTAAGCCCGCGTCGTTGTTGATTTCCCCAGCAGGCCAGATGGACGAAAGATAATGACGAGAATCATGATGATATAAGCAATCGCTAGGCGGTATTCGGATGAAATGTAGCCCGCACCGAGGGCTTCAGCAACACCGAGTATCACACCCCCAAACATGGCACCGGTAATATTGCCAATCCCGCCGAGTACCGCAGCAGCAAATGCTGCGACCCCTTTGTAATAGCCCATTGCTGGCTCGGTGACCTCACGCAGCCCAACCATGACACCGGCAACGGCTCCGAGTGCAGACCCGATTGCAAATGTCACGGTGATTACGCGATTTGTATCGATTCCCATCAGGTTCGCAGCGACGCGGTTTTGAGCGCAAGCTCGCATCGCTTTTCCAATTTTCGTTAAATAAATTAACCGATTTAAGCCAATCATTAAACCTACGGCGAGCAGGATAATGAAGATATCAAGGAATGAAACCTGCGCCCCACCGGGTAGGGAGATTGCATTTCCCGTCAAAAGTGCCGGTGTTGCTTCGGCGGGAAATTTACGCCATCTTGCCCCCCAAATCAATCGAGCGAGATTTTGCAGCACCAGGGACATACCGATGGCGGTAATTAGTGCGGAGAGGCGTGGCGCGTTCCGGAGGGGGCGATAGGCGACAAAGTCAATCAGCATCCCCATTAAGGCGCACAGGCTCATACTGAGTGGTAATGCGAACCAAAATGAAAGGCCGAAGGTCGTGACGCATAAGAAGGCAAAATACGCGCCGAACATAAAAATCTCGCCGTGTGCAAAGTTAATGAGTTGGATGATACCGTAGACCATCGTATAGCCCACAGCAATTAGGGCGTAGATGCCACCAAGCACGAGTCCGTTAATGATTTGTTCCAGGAATTGGGACATAAAGGAATTAAAAGCTCCTACGACGTTATGTGTAGAATGTTAAATATCAACGGGCGAGGCAGCGAAACAAAGCAAACGGAACGGGATCCACCGCCTTTTCCGTTATTCCATACCAAGCATCTGCTCCGCAGCAGGGACAAACCGACCATTTTCGACAATCTTGACATAAGCGGGCTTGGCGCAATCCCCATTCTCATCAAAATAGGTTAAGCCCGTGATGCCGGTGTATCCTTTTTCAGGACTGTTGATTGACGCTAAATGGTCGCGAATGGCTTTTCGATTTTCGCCGCCTTTTTCAATTGCTTCGACAATCATGCCGACCGCATCATAAGTTAATGCTGCCCAAGTATCGGGAGCGATCCCATACGCTTCCTCGAACGCCATCGCCATCCTTTGGGCTTCGGGGCCGCCGAGTTCAAACACAAACGGTGTTGAGACATACGTGCCTTCGGCGGCATCGCCGGCGATTTCAAGGAAATCCGGGGAATCAACGCCGTCCGCCCCAAAGAGTTGGGCGGTGATGCCTGCTTCACGGGCTTGTGAGGCGATTAAGCCCGCTTGACTATACAACCCTGAGATAAAAATCAGATGCGGGTGCTTCGCCTTAATGCTTGTCAACTGCGCCTTAAAGTCGGTGTTATCGCGATCGTAGGCCTCAGTTGCAATGATTTCAAGCCCAAGCTGCTCAGCAACCTCAGTAAAACCGTCTTTAAGCCCGCGGCCATAGTCATCGTTATCAAAAAAGATGACGACTTTTTGATTTTCCCCCAATACATTTTTGATATACTTCGCTACAAACGCGCCCTGAAAATCGTCACGGTACAAATTTCTGAATGTCCAGTCACTTCCCTCACAAACCTTGATGTTGGTCGATCCAGGCGAGAGTTCAACAATACCAGCACGTTGATAGATGGGTTTGCCGGCTAACGAGCAGGCACTATTAAAGTGTCCAACGACTGCGAGAATCTGCCGATTGCCGGCGATTCGCTGTGCAACTAAACCGGCTTCTTTCTCTTTGCCGGTATCGTCCTCAAAGAGGAGCGTTAGTGTTTTGCCGTTGACACCGCCGGCAGCATTAATCTCTTTTGCCTTGAGCTCCGCGCCACGCTTAATCATCTCCCCAAAAGCAGCAACAGAGCCGGTAAAGGGGCCCGCAACAGCGATTTTAATCTCATTCCTATTTTCACACCCGGCAAGTGAAAAACCCATAATCATCACAAATGTTACAACACAAATAACAAGCAAAACGGTTGAACGCGCTCTGTTTTTCATACGTACCTCCTTGATTGATTCAGCTTTAGACAGAAATTTGTCAAAGGTCTCATTCTTTTACGTTGACAACTTGTCGAAAATCAAACACAAAATCAGATTTCGACTGCTGTTTCTCCTCATTGATAATCAGGACTTCCGGCAAGATAACCTTTACATCCGTCGCGCCGATGTCAAGTCTATCAAATACCAAGAGACCCTCACGTTGCGCGCCTGAGAAAAGTCGACCGCCATCGAACACGGTCTCACGTGCAACTAACCGTTCGTGATTCGCAGCAAGCGGATCCGGGTAGTAATTGTACACCCTATACGGTATGTAAGGGTAGCGGTGATGATACCGGTAGCCCAAGCGATAGTTATACGGGTTGTGGTAATAATAACGGTAGGGGCTGCGATGGTAAGAACGTGGGTAAGGATAACGGTATCGATATCCAACGTCATAGAATGCCATTGTTTGTGGTCTCACGTTCTCGTAGAGTTCTTTGAAGTAATCGTAGGGGAGCGCGGCATACTGCTCACCGTTTAGATCGACTAAAATTGCGGTCGGATCAATGATGACCCGCGAATTGGATCTGTTTTCTATGTGAATACCGAAAACGGTATACAACGGTTCGACATTGCCCCAACGGTCCATCCCGATATACGGATTAATCCGTGCATCTTCTGTGAGTCGAAACAACTCCACTTCATCGAGTGGTTCAAGTGTAATTTGAACACCGTGCTGCTCCACAGAGATAGAACCCATCTGTGCATCGATTTGGGCGTGGTCTCTGCCCACAACAGGCTCCATATAGATTTCAACCTGTGGCTTGGGTGCACACCCCACTAAAATGCTGATGGTTGTGATAAGGGCAAAGATGCCCCAAAACTTTCGGTACATCATTTTTCACTCCTTAAAATTGGGTATGTGGATTTTAGACGTTAAAACCTACATTATCAACTTATCAGCATTGGTGAATAACGTTATATTGGTGGTTTCTCAAGAATTTTCCAAGCTTCTCTCGAAACTTTTATAGTTTAACATAGAACATAGGGAATTGCAATTGCATTCTACCCGCTTAGGATCATTTAATTCTTCGATCCATGCCGTCTACGGAGGGATTGATGTAGGCCCCTTCCCCCCGTTTACGGGGGGATTAAGGGGGGTGATTCCCTGGGCTCCCCGATGCAATCGGAGCTGGAACAGACTACCCATCAAAATCGGTCAAAAAACGGAAAACTAAATAGCCCCATATCCGCTTTTTCCGATTGCTTTAGATGAGCAGGTTACGTATAATTTGTCAATTAAACCTTGAATAATTGCCCGCTTCCAGTTGGAAGGTCTATTATGAACCCAAACAAAAAACGCATTCTCCTGCTCTTGCCCACGAAAACATATCGCGCGGAGGCATTTCTCTCAGCTGCATCGCAGTTAGGCGTAACGGTTGCGATTGGATCAGATCAGCCGCAAACGTTGTCTGAATTATCACCCCGAAAGTCCTTGGTCGTTAACTTCAGCAAACCTGAGAAGGCAACGGAGGAGATTGTTGCGTTTGCCCAAACCCATCCGACTGACGCTATTGTGGGCGTTGATGACGACACAACAATTCTGGTATCAATGGCGGCGAAGGCGTTATCTTTGCCTCATAATTCTGTGGAATCCGCCCGCACCACTCGCAGCAAATATCAGATGCGGAAAGTGCTTGCAGCAGCAGGAATCCCCTCGCCCCGTTTTGATCTGGTTTCGATCAACACCGATCTAACAGAAGTTGCGAGTCGCGTAAACTTTCCGTGTGTCCTCAAGCCACTTTCCCTTTCAGCAAGTCGCGGTGTCATCCGTGCGAACAATTCGGAAGAATTTGTGAAAGCATTTAGGAGGATTGTTCGCATTTTAGGTTCGTCTGACGTTAAATCCCGGAAAGATGCTAGATCGCAGCAAATTCTCATTGAAGATTTTATACCGGGGGTAGAGGTTGCTCTTGAAGGCATCCTGATTCAGGGAAGCCTCAAGGTGCTCGCTATTTTTGATAAGCCTGATCCGTTAGATGGTCCTTTCTTTGAGGAAACACTCTACGTCACCCCGTCCCGGTTGCCGGTTAGTATTCAAGAGGATATCATATCCTGCACAGCACGGACAGCAGACGCACTCGGTTTGCGGGAGGGACCCGTCCACGCGGAGCTGCGAGTCAACGATGATGACGCATGGATAATCGAGATTGCCGCGCGGTCAATTGGTGGGCTTTGTGCACGGACGTTGCGTTTTGGCACAGGTATCTCGCTCGAAGAACTCATCATTCGGCACGCCATCGGGATGGAGGTTGAGCCGTTGCAGCGTGAACGACAGTCTGCTGGTGTGATGATGATTCCCATTCCTCGCGCCGGAATTTTGCGGGAAGTACAAGGTAAAGCAGATGCAGAGCGGGTTGCAGACATTGAAGAGGTTACTATCAGCATACCGATTGGGCAGGAGGTACTCCCTCTGCCGGAAGGCGCGAGGTATCTCGGATTTATCTTTGCGAGGGGGAGTAGCCCTGAAAGTGTCGAAAACTCACTCCGAGAGGCACACCGCCAGTTAGAGTTCGTCATTACGGCAAAGTAATTGCACTCTACTCCGCAATTGGAACTTTACAGACAGCGATAATGGGATATAATCAAAGGCATCTAATATTCTGAAGTTACAGAATTTGCTCCCATCGGCAATCGAAATTTCGCACATGCCTACACAGGTGCACCTGTCCTCTGCTCGGAGATTTAAGAATCGAGAGGGTATATGGGCAGTATGATACAGGACGAGCGATCTTTTCCATATCGTTCAGACTACTTCGGCGATGGCAGGGTTGCGCTGTGCCTCTTGGCTAGTTATCGCCGTTTCAAGAATCCACTTCAAAAGCCCCAAATGGAGTGCCCCACCTACGCGCAGACTGTAGTGATACGCATTGATGGGGCCCTCATACGGGATTATTGTGGCTAATCCCGGTGGATACGGACTAAATTAACTTTGGAGGAGATATTGATGAGCCTTACCAACACAGAATTGCGACAGTTTAATGAGGAAGGGTATGTGATAAAACCCGCTCTCTTTTCAGCAGCCGATCTACAACCAATCCATGATGCGCTTAGCGAAATTGTCGATACAGAGGCGAAACGCTTGCAATCTGAGGGGGTGCTAGAAGACATTTATGCCGATGAACCGTTCGGGAACCGTCTGGGACGTATCAGAAAATCTAACCTCGACGCTGCGATAGGAATCACCAGAAGTGTGATGGGGTCAGGTGGCGGTGGTTTTAGTGGGGCATCAATGTTCGGCATGCTTACCCACCCTCCCCTACTATCTTGTATCGAAAGCCTTATTGGACCTACTATTATCGGTGCTTCAGCGTACCGCATTCGTCCAAAGCTTCCGGAATGGGAACGCGGTGAGGTGCCGTGGCATCAAGATTCTGGCTATTTCCTCCCCCACTGTGATAAGCACCTGCTTGTCACCTGCTGGATTCCGCTAGTTGATTCGACCCGAAATAACGGTTGTCTCTACGTGATGCCAAAGGTGCATCGGCGGGGCGTTTTTCGGCATTATACCGGAGGGCATGGTGGATACCTTGAAATACCTACAGATGAATTTCCAGACACAGGCCCCATTCCGATGGAGATGATGGCAGGGGATGTACTATTCATGACCAACCTAACACCGCACGCCTCTTTTGAAAATCACAGCGAGCAGGTACGCTGGAGCGTAGACCTGCGCTATCAAAGTGCTGAAGCACCCAACAATGTAGAGGAAGGTCCGGAATCCTATACGCCAGAACGGGAACCTGTTACGATGGCATGTTACCCACCAGAAGCCGATTTTGTCCTGCGTAATCCCAAACACCCGGAGCAAGAGGTTGACACCCCTGAAGCATTCCGTAGAATCCGAGAGCACTTTCAAGGATCAGGAGCATTCCATCCCGGGCGGGGTTGGACACGGCTTGAGGATAGAAATAACTAAAACCTGCCCCTACGGGTCAACCGTAGAAAAATGCCCCCCGTTGTCTTGTATATAACCAAGTTACAATACTTTCGGAGGCTCCGCTTCCGCTAGGTGATCAAATAACTCCCTCGCCACTGAACTAAAGAAAAGCTGAGGAGAAATTCCATGACAACTTTAAGAAAGCGTATAATTGATCATATTGCAAGAGCCGAACAATATGTGCTAATAGTGATAATTCTTTTCCTTGCGCTGCTCTCTTGGCAGGAAGGTTTTATTGAGGCCGCCGTTGTCTTCGGAGCGTCAGGTATTGGTTTAATATTACTGAGCATCTTGCTCCATATATGCAAAATCACAGGAAGCATTGGGCGTTTCACATTTGTATGTTCAATCTCCGTTATTGCTCTTGGGGTGTACTCTTTGGCAATAGGAGGCATCTATGAGGGGATATTTTATGTGCTAATCGGTATAATTATCCTACCTATGGAGGTCTTGAACGGGAAGTGGGGAGTTATTTGCGGTGCTGTTGTTCTTGTACTCGCGGTGGGTGCCCTCATTTTAGGAAAGATTAACGACGACAAACCAGATGCTATTGAGAGCGAAGTAGGTGTGCAGATTGAATGACCCCAGCTGCCACTAGCTTGCGAAGTTTGGTGGATTGGGTTGAACGATTGAAAGCGACTCACTATCAAGGCCAGTCAAGTTTCTGCCTTTCAACACGCCGTTCGTGGCGAAAGTGAAACCCAACACTCACAGCTAATCTGGTGCTCGTTCGCTGAAAATGAGCCATCCCGCCTCACCGCTATTCCCCCAGATACGCCTGCCGGACTCGCACATCGTTGAGAAGGTCCGCGGATGTGCCTTCAATAGCTATTTCCCCGGTCTCCATAACATAGCCGCGATGGGTCAGCTGTAAGGCGAGATACGCGTTCTGCTCGACAAGAAGAATAGTTGTGCCTTGTTTGTTGATTTGTTGGATTATCTCAAAAATCTGCTCAACCAGAATTGGGGCAAGCCCAAGCGAAGGTTCATCAAGGAGGAGGAGACGGGGATGTGACATTAGGGACCGACCGATAGCCAGCATTTGCTGTTCACCACCGCTTAACGTCCCGCCTTGCTGCGTTCTTCGCTCACGCAAGACCGGAAAAAGATTAAAAACTCGATCAAGATCTTCCTTGATAATGGGGGTATCCTTGCGCCGAAATGCACCAAGTTCAAGATTTTCTAACACGGTCATTTCAGGAAAGATTAGCCTCCCCTCGGGGACTTGCGAAATTCCCAATTCAACACGCTTTTCCGCTGAGATCTCGGTTAAATCCTCCCCCTCAAAGTTAATTGTCCCTTGCACGGGGTGATAGATACCCGATATCGTCATCAGCGTCGTTGATTTGCCCGCTCCATTCGCTCCAATCAAACAAACCATTTCCCCGGCTTCAACGTAAAGTGAGACCCCCCTGATGGCTCGAATATTGCCATAGTAGGTGTGAATCTCATTAAGTTTGAGCATCGTAGGATTCTCCAAGGTAAGCTTTGATTACCCGCGTATCGTTTTGGACTGCTTCAGGTTTGCCGGCACTAATCTTTTCTCCCTGAGCGATTACAGTGACCCAGTCTGAAATCTGCATGACCAGTTTCATGTCATGTTCGATCAACAAAATCGTGATTCCTTGCTCACGGATTGCATGGATGAGTTCTATCAACCGTTGTGTTTCCTGCGGATTCATGCCCGCCGCGGGTTCATCTAAAAGAAGCAGCGTTGGTCCCATCGCTAACGCCCGCGCAACTTCAATCCGCCGCTGGTCTCCATAAGAAAGATTGCCGGCGAGCTGGTCCCGAACCTCCTCCAGTCCAACAAAGCTGAGTTGCTGAAACGCTTGTACTGTGATGTATGCTTCTTCTTGACGCTGTTTTTGGTTACGACTGATTGCGCCCCAGAGGCGTTTTTTTGACTGACAGTGCCTGCCGATTTTCACATTATCCAAGACAGTCAGCTTAGAAAATAGGCGGATGTTTTGAAATGTCCGTGCCATTCCAATTGTCGCAATTTGATCCGGACGCAGGCCAACAATGCTTCGATTTTGAAATTTGATACTTCCTTCGGTTGGATGTTCCAACCCTGTGACGCAGTTAAAAAGTGTCGTTTTTCCCGCACCGTTGGGGCCAATGAGACTGGCGATCTGCCCTTGTTGCACAGATATATCAATATTTGACACGGCGGTCACGCCGCCAAAATGCTTGGTCAGGTTGGTAATTTCAAGAATGGGTGTTGTTGCGTTCATAAGTTTTTATGGAACCTGATAGTAGCATTCTACTGTAGATCTATCTACAAGCTTACACCCTCAAACAGTTGCAGGAGGATTTACACCTGATACCCACCTGTGTTGAACAACACCACCCTGTTTTCGGGTTGAATTTCCCCAGCTGCTACCAATTTGCAGAGTCCGGCAACAGTTGCCGCACCCTCAGGGCAAGCCAAAATCCCCTCATGTGTCGCTAAGGTCCCCATCGCCTCCCGTATTTCAGCGTCGGTAACAGCAATTGCAGCCCCGTCGCTCTGGTAGATAGCATCAAGAATCAGGAAATCACCGACAGCGTGTGGCACCCGCAACCCTGCCGCACTTGTGTGTGCGTTTGCCCATGGCTCAGCTTCAGTTGCTCCTTCCTGCCACGCTTTGACGATTGGGGCACAACCTGCCGCTTGTACGGAGATCATGCGCGGACGTTTTTCCTCAATCCACCCGATGGTTTCCAACTCCTGAAACGCCTTCCACATTCCGACAATCCCTGTACCCCCACCTGTCGGATAGATGATGACATCGGGAAGTTCCCAATCGAACTGTTCCGCAATCTCAAGCCCCATCGTCTTTTTCCCCTCAACGCGATACGGCTCTTTGAGTGTTGAAACGTCAAACCACCCTTCAGCTTCCTTCCGCTCGGCAACGATTTTTCCTGCATCCGTAATCAATCCGTCAATGAAGGTGACATGTGCACCCGCCAGTTGGCAGGTGTTACGGTTAAACGGAGGGGCATCTTGAGGCATGAAGATGTGCGCCTCCATCCCCGCTTGGGCTGCGTAACTGGAGAGTGCGGTTGCCGCATTACCGGCGGACGGAATCGCAAGTTTGGTCAATCCGAGTTCTTTGGCTTTAGAAACCGCCATTGCCAACCCGCGAGCCTTAAAGCTACCGGTAGGTAAACGGGACTCATCCTTTACCCACAACGCTTCAAGCCCTAAGAAGGCGGCGAGCCGTTGTATTGGCAGGAGCGGTGTCATTGACTCATTGAGGGAAACGATGTGGCGTGAGTCAATCACAGGTAGGAGCTCAGCATATCGCCACATCGATGGCTCACGTTCCAATAGGGCAGATTTATCCCAGGTTTGAGCAATTTTATCCAACGCATAACGCGGGAATAGCGGCTTCCCGCATTTCGTGCACAGGTTCTGTGGGACGTTGGGTTCGTAGGTTTGGGCGCAACGGCTGCATTCAAGGTGAGCGAAATAACTCATAGTGCTCCCAACAGTTTCAGTATTAACCCTTTCATACTGTGAAGTCGGTTCTCCGATTGATCGAACATAATCGATCTCGGGTCTTCAACAATTTCACCGGAAACCTCATAACCCCGATGGGCGGGCAGACAGTGCATGACGAGGACATCCTGCCCTGCGAGTAACTCCGCATTCAACTGATAGGGAGAAAGGGTCTTAATGCGTTGTTCCTTCTCCTCCTTAAACGCTGGATCCGTGAAAAATTCCATATCGACCCATGTGTCTGTATAAACAACATCGCTATTTGCAATCGCTTGGTGAAGTTGATCTGATACTTTATAAGTGCCTGCTTTACGCGCCGCTTCATAGAGTTCCTCATCAACCGCTGCGGGATTCATCTCCGGTGCAACGACAGTTACCTCCATGCCCCCTTTTAGCCCGGCGGCAATTAACGCATTGCATACATTATTGTGCACCCCAACGTAAGTGAGTTTGACCCCTTCGATGCGCCCAAATTTTTCTTGTATGGTCATCAAGTCACCGAGAGCTTGCGTCGGATGGTAACGGTCACAGCACCCATTGATGAACGGAACCGTTGCACTCTCCGCTGCCTGCACGACATCTGCATGTCTGAGAAAACGTGCTAGGATTATGTCCGCATAAGCAGACAGCACGCGAATTTCATCCCGTAAATCCGCGAGCGCGAAATTGGTGGTGCGCCAATCCAGATAAACTGCATGGCCCCCCAGTTGGGTCATACCGACCTCTCCAGCGCAACGGGTTCGGGTTGAGGTCTTCTGAAAAAGCATGACGAGACTGCGCCGACTTGTAGCATTCGCATATCGTTCTGGATTGTTTTTGATCGCGATGCTGTCCTCGACGACCTCAATGATATCCTCTGTAGACCAGTTCTTTAGTGAAATGAGGTTCATGATAGGGCCCCCAAAAGGTTTGAAAAGCATGATTATACTGCATGGCAACCCGCATGTCAAGCCAGAATGCGCTAAAAATAGGGTCATTGAGTTCTGCTATAGGAGGGATCTCCGAATCCCGATATTCAGTTCATTGGCGCATGAGGCGGGCAAGTCACCCCCGATGAAGCATCGAGGATTCAAAGCAAAGCGAAATCCTCGCTTCGCGGGACTTGCGGGACAGGGAGAAAACCGAAAACTAAAGCACCCTACGCTAAAAAAGTTTGACGCTGATACATATTTCTGCGAAAATAGGGAGGTCGATGATTGTTGTCTATCTGTCCATCACTCGATGAACCGGTGCACATCCGTGATCCGAGGGCCCAATCAATGAATACAATCAAACTCCAACTTTACACGAAAGCGGATTGTCCGCTTTGCGATGAAGCGAAGGAATTCCTTGAACCGATCGCAGCGCAGTTCCCAATCCAGATTGAAGAAATTGACATTACGGCGAACTTGGGATTGTTCACAAAATATAAAGAACTAATCCCCGTGCTTGAGTTGGACGGAAAACGTTTGTGTGTGCATCGGATTCATGTGAACGTCCTCAAGCGAAAATTGATGTGGGAGCGGTGGCGGCGATGGTTCATTGATAAGGGGTGGGCATCGAACAAATGATCCTTCCGAAACAAGCGGATAAAACCGCCGCAACGACACCGTAAAATGAAGGCAGGACGGTCCTGTGCTTCTCCCCTAATTCACCTGCTGGCTAAGCCGTGGTTCCAAGGATGCTAATTGGCGTAATCTAGCACATAGATTTGATTTGTCTGGGGTAGTTTTGACTTACTCACTTCAATCTGTGACTGATGCTGATAATGGACAAGTTCCGCCGGATATCGTGCGGCGAAATCATCTACCGGCAGGATTCGAGTGAGCGTAACCTTGTTGGTTCTGTAGTGCATCGGAATTGTCACCCTCGGCTGAATCGCATCAATGACTTTATCAAGGTCATTCAGTTCAATGGTTGGGGGACCCCCCGTTAGCGCAAGCAGGATATCAACCCCCTTGAAAAATTCGAGTTGCGTCTCGCTCAAAGGGTTTCCCACATCGCCCATGTGCCCAATTTCGATCCCTTCAACGCCGAATCGATACATTGCGTTCTGATCCGGATCGCTTTTATGTTTGATGCTCTCCATAGCTGGCACGGACGAGAAGCAAATCCCTTTGACTTCCGCCCCGGTCTCGGTAATGTCGAGCGCATTAATCACGACCGGATTGCCCGGCACCATATCCGCACAACTGTGAAATCGGTCAGTCGCGGAACTCATAATCACAATCTCCACTGGTTCAGCGATCGGGTCATAGCCAGCGACTTCAGGTGTATACGGATCGGTCACAATGCGAGTCCCGTTTCCTTCTATCAAAAACGTAGCGTGTCCACACCATTTGATTTTCACAATATTTCCCTCCCGTTGCGAATGGTTATGCTACCTGTTTTGGAAATTTCGACACCCTTTCACGTCTCACGGCTCCCCTATCGCTCGATAATGGGTAAAACCACATGCGATGCGTGTTTAGGCTCGTGATAAATCGCCTGCTCTGCAATTTCAAGCCGCCGCTCGCTCCCCAAATCACCGCCCGTGTTCGGATTCGCATCAAAACGGGGCCAATTGCTGCTGGAAATGTCTAAACGAATCCGGTGACCCTTCTTGAAAACGTTAGAGGTTGGATAAAGTTGAAAGATGAATTCGTAGACCTTCCCCGGCTCCAGTAACTCTGGAGCGTCCCAACCGTTTCGGTAGCGCGCCCGGATGATGGAGTCTGTCAGGTTGATAGCGAGCCCATCGGGATAGTCATCGCTCAATGGACAAACATCAATCAGTTTGGCTGTGAAGTCGGTATCGCGGGCAGATGATGAGGCGTGGAGTTTGACCGTAATTGGTCCTGTGACTTCCACATCGTTTGCTAGCGGGGGAGTCTGGAAGGTCAGCACATCGCTGCGGGCATTGAGGGGAAGGGTGTCCGTGCAACCGAAGAATCTGGAGTCCCCACGTTGGTCAAACGCGCCTGCGCCCATGATCGGGTCCGCAGCGGAGATGCCGCCGCCAATGGTTGGGACAGGCTCTCGCGGATCAAAGCTAAAGCGACTTTGTGAGCCCTCAGCCATTGGTAGCGCGGTAGACATCTCGCCATCAGCGTGAAGATAGTAAGGCGTGAACTGGGTATCGGGCAGGGGAAAATCCTGCTCGTCGCGCCACGAGCCGCTGTGATGGAGTCGCCCCTGATAGTTGGGCGTTCCCTCGCCGGTGCCCATCACAAAAATCTTGACCGGCGACCAGTCGGCGACCTCTGTGTATTGCCCTTTGAGGAAGTGGTCGAACCACGCCAACCGCAGGTCATTGTAGTTAATGAAGGAGTGATTCCCAAAATCAACGTCGCCCGCATTTGACACGCTCCAGCCACCATGCGTCCACGGTCCCATCATAAGGACCTGCCGCGACTGTTTCATTTTGCTGAGTGCGGTATAATTCTCGCAGGTCGCCCGCGCATACGAGTCATACCACCCACCGAGGTAGAGCGTTGGCACATCCGCGTGCTCTTCGTAATACTGCGAGATGGCGTATCCGCGTTGCTTCCAATAGTCATCATATTCTCCGTGCGTGAACAAATCGATCACCCACTGTTCGTAATTCGGTAGCATCCGCAACGGCGATGTGCCTTTCTTGAGCGGCGCACGAGACACCCACTCACCCACATTCGCAAACGCGCTATCAACCGCGGCTTTGATGTTAGCATCGGCGAACGCTTCCTTGCTGGTGGTCGCCATTCGGAAGGCGTAGATCATGAAACGTTGTTCGAGCGCACCGTTTTGTCGCATTGAACAGTGATAGTAATTCGACGCACCAACAGCGACGATCATCGTTGAAAGATGCGGCGGGTTGAGCGTTGCCAGCGCGGACTGGTCGCTGCCACCATACGATGCGCCCATCGTGCCGACCTGTCCATCACTCCACTCTTGGGCGGCGAGCCACTCCACCGTATCGTAGCCATCAGGGGCTTCTTGGGCGAAGGGATACCACTCACCGTCGCTGGCGAATCTGCCTCGTACATCCTGAATCGCGCAGACGTAGCCTCGCCGGGCGTAGTAGGTTCCGTTCGTCACATTTCCCGATCCCGCCTTGTCGTAGGGGGTACGTTCCAAGATGACCGGAAATTTCCCTGACATCGGCTGACCGCCGAGCGCAGGAAAGTAGATGTCGGTCGCTAGGTGCACGCCATCGCGCATCGGGATCCTCACGTTGGATTGGCAAATCGCGTCATACTGCTGATGTGAACCTTGATAGGATTCAGGCATGAGTTTTCTCCTCAGAAAAGGCATGTTTGGAGATGTTTGCAGGTATCGGTAAACTCTGATCTTCAGGGGTGCGTTTGACCTATCATCTTAACAGACAAATGAGTGTTCTGCAACAAAAATTCGATATTTCCTTGTTGACATCAGTTTCCAAGTAGGATAACCTAAATGCCGTGAACCAAATTTTTTCACATGAAAGCTCTTAATCGGATCGGTATAAAAAATTGGGCTCACCATCTTTTATCTCAGAGTTCGACGACATTTGGAGGAAGCGAAATGCACACCCCACGTATTGATGACCGTGACTGGTCAGTCTTGACGCTTGGCGAGCGGATTCGCCAGATCGAAGTTGAAGGCTATCTTTTACTACCCGACCTACTATCTCCTGACCACGTCGCTCGGCTCAAGTCGGAGACTGCAAAGTTGGAAACCACATCGGTGGATTACAGCGCACATCAACGGGGATGTCCGAACCTCCAATTTAGAGGTGGGGCTATCACGGAACTGCTTGCCCATCCCCCGACGCTGTCCTTCTTGCAAGAACTGTTTGGCGACGAAACGATTATGATGAGCTACGGCTACGCCCGTTCCGAACCGGGGCATCCGGGGATCAGTTTGCACACAGACGGACAACCCTACGGCTCTCAAATCTTCGGTTACGATGGCAGCGTTCCCTTTATGGTCCGGGTGCTATACTACCTCGATGATCTCACCCCGGAGGTGTCGCCGTTCCGCGTCATCCCCCGATCTCACCTCTCGATGCACGCTGATGCGAATCCCTACAAACGTTTTGAATCGCACCCCGAAGAGGTGATGGTCCCTGCGAAAGCGGGTTCAGCGATACTGATTAACCACAAAGTCTTTCACGGAAACTATCCTAACGTTGGCAGCTATCCCCGTGAAATGCTTGCCATCGCTTATCGTCCGGGATGGGCGGGCCCCCAAGACAAAGTGTCAACTTGGGATGATATGGATTTAGCGAAGCTGCCAGATTCTGTCAGACCGTTGTTGGGCGACCGCAACACCCGTCACTGGGATTATCACGGTGGTAACAAACCGCCGAACATGAAAAAAGAAGCACCGGGAATGAACCCTAGTCGGTGGGAACGTGTGTAAGGGGGGGTAGGACGGATTAAAGCAGAAAGAGAGGATAAACCCATGGCAAACATCCACATTCCAAAAACTTGGGAGATTCCAGAGCGGGAGGTTACGCCGGAAGCAGCTTTTATAAATCGACGGAGGTTCTTGACGACGCTTGCCGGTGCCGGTTTGAGCATTGCCGGTGGATCGATTCTCGGTTGCGCGACCGAATCGGAGTCAAAGCCACCTCCCCAGATAGACCCGAACCTGATGAAATTTGAATCGGTCAAACAGAATCCAGCCTTTGCAAAGGTTGACCGCCCCATCACCGACGAAGCCGTTGCCGCCAAGTATAACAACTTCTATGAATTCGGTGGATCAAAATCTATCTGGGAAGCGGCGCAGGCGTTGCCGACCGAAAACTGGAAAGTAGAGGTCACCGGCTTAGTCAGGAATCCCCGCACCTATGACTTAGACAACATCAAGAAGAAATTTCCCCTTGAGGAGCGGGTCTATCGCTTCCGTTGTGTTGAGGCGTGGGCAATGGTTGTTCCATGGCTTGGCTTCCCGATGAAACGGATTATTGATGATGTTGAGCCGATGTCAGAGGCGAGATACGTTCGCTTCATCTCGTATTACAATCGGAAGATTACCAAGGGACCGGGGCCTCGCTTATCTCGACTTCCTTGGCCCTATACAGAAGGGCTCCGCACCGACGAGATGGCAAATGAACTGGCGTTTTTTGCCATTGGTATCTATGGTCACGAACTTCCAAAGCAGCACGGGGCACCCATCCGCGAAGTGGTGCCGTGGAAGTACGGCTTCAAGGGTGCCAAATCCATCGTAAAAATTGAGTTTCTCAACTATCAACCGAAGACGTTCTGGAACACCCTTCAATCGAGTGAATACGGTTTTGAGGCAAATGTGGAACCCGACGTACCGCACCCACGGTGGTCGCAAGCCTCCGAACGGATGATTGGCAACGGTCCAGCCTTCATGTGGAAAAAACGCCCGACGCTGCTCTACAACGGTTACGCCGAATATGTTGCACACCTTTATAATCGATGATTCATCATCACGGCATAGATGATGAACCATCGACGCAAGGTCTGTTTCCATCTGATGATGCAAACTAATCCGACGATTTAACTTGGGACTGAGAAGGTGCCGCAATTAATTTTTCAATCATCGCTTTCAATTCGTGATAATCTCGTTGGGCTTCCGTCTGTGTTTCGTCTTTTCCTTTGTAATACTCGCCACCCGGGTGGATATAGCGAATCTTTCCCCGCTTATCAATGAGAAAGCTGACCGAAGTCCATCGGTGTCTGCCCTTAGCCAACCAGTAACGTCGCAACGTGCTCCAATCCATATCTAAGGCAATCGGGAATTCAAAGCCAAGTCGCTTCACCACCTTTTCTAGTGCCTTTTGACGACGCGGGCCGGGTGGTTTCGGATGGTACATCCCAATCACGACCAGACCCTCATCCTCGAAGGTGTCGTGAAATTCGTTCAGCGCAGGTGCACTACGGCTACAAAATGGGCATGTCTCCGTCCACCAGCGAATGAGAACCACTTTGTCCGCTAGCTCGTTCAGCTTGAGCGGCTGCGAATTCAGCCACTTCAGTGCCTCCCATTCCGGAGCCGGTTTCCCAATTAATTCGTCGCCTTCCTTGGCGATAAGCCCTTGATTGATGTTCAGCAGCATCAACAGGAGGATGCCGCCTATCCGTAAATTACGCATTTAACCCCTCTGAAAAAGCTGCCAACTTCGCCCCGGCAAATCTGTGCGGAAATACTCGATATTGCCTCGGTCAGCGAGTGTGACATAACAGGTCCGTCCATCAGGACCGCCAAAGGCAAGGTTGGTGCACTGCTTTCCAGCAAGTTCAACCTCCAGAAGCACCTCACCCTGCGGAGAAATTTTAGCGATTGTGCCTTTGCCGTGGCGCGTCACGTAGAGATTGCCTTCAACATCGCAGCGCATACCATCAAACCCAAAATCGGGGAACTGAATCAGTAATCGCTTATCCCTAACCTCTCCCCTTGCGGATAGCTCGTACGCCCAGATGTTACGTTGCACACTTTCATTGACGTAGAGGGTGCGCTCATCGGGGCTGACTTCAATGCCGTTAGTGGTCCCCATATCCGCCTCAAGAAGCGTGACTGCACCGTCTGTATCAATGCGCCAGATTTGCCCCGTTGATTCCGCCCAGTTCGGGTCGCTGGCGTAGACGATATCGTTGGAGCCGATGGCGATGTCATTTGGCTGATTCATGGTGGGCTCATGGGCATAGATGTTGATATCCTGTGTTCCCATATCAACCTTGAGGATATTGTGGTTGGTATAGTCGGCGATAAGCATGAAACCTGCGCTGTTGAAACGGATGCCGTTTCCAATACTGCCATCGGGCAGTTCGACAAATACGCTACATTTTCCCACCGGAGTAACCTTCCCGACCGTATGCTGACATGCGTAGTTGACGGCATAAAGGTTGCCATCGGCATCACAGGCGGGTCCTTCTATGCCAGAGGTAAAACCGTCCCGTTCTGTGAAAATATGACTGATAAAAAGTTCCTCGATCATTGTGACAAGCTGCCTTTCCTGTGAGATAATATCGCTCTATTTTGGCTGAAATCCACCGTTGAGTCAATAGAGAAATGGAGTTGCAATAGGGCATGGCAATGTACTCGTAGCCACAGAGCCTGCCCTCGATGCATCGGGGTTTCCTAACCTGTGATCGCCCGCTCACTTGCCTAATTTTTATAACGGAGGCAATTCCCCTGGGAGCTATAAGGTTTATCCCAAACTTCTACTAACCGAGCGGCGGCATAAATCCACCCTGTGCATCCAACAACCGATCAATCGTTGTGCGAATCTCTGACAAGGTTAATTGTGCGGCAGTATTTGGATCGACTAATCCCGCGTGATAGGCATATTCTCGGTTCTCCTCTAGGATCGCGCGCACCGTCAACCCTTGCATGTTGATATTGGTCTGGCAGAGGGCCGCACATTGAGGCGGTAGCGCACCGACATAGCACGGCTGCAACCCGGCGCGAGTTATAAGTGTAGGGACTTCGACGCAACAGCCAATCGGGAGATTGGTGATGAGGTCGGTGTTGAGCACGTTCCCGTAAATGCAAGCGGGGGTATCCGTCTCCATTGCGTGAATAATGATTGCTGCATATTCGTGGGAACGCCGCAGTCCGACTGGTGCCGATTCCGCTTCACGCTTTGCTTGTGCGATTCGCTTTTCCCTGTCTGTGTGTTGATTGACAAAGCTTTCGGCGGTCCGATTCTCAAGGTTTAACCGCGCCATTTCGTCAGTGTGTTGCATGAAGTAAGGTACATACTCTGCCATGTGGCGCGAGGACTCGGTGACAAACCGACCGAAATGCTTCAGAATTTCAAAGCGCACCGGGTCGCGGGCGACAATCTCAGGGTCGTCAAGGCAGGCGTTCAGACGTGGATAGAGTGTTTCGCCATCTTGCGAAAGTTCCAAAAACCACGCCATGTGATTAATCCCCGCCACACGATAGAGGAGGTTCTCGTAATCCACCCCCATGTAGTTCGCCAGCTGCTTACTGGTGCCCTGCACACTATGACAAAGCCCCACGCCGGAGATACTCGTTGCCTCCAACACCGCCCACATAATCATCGCCATCGGATTGGTATAGTTGAGCATTGGGGCATCCGGACAGAGCCGCTCCATATCCCGAGCGATGTCGAGCATGGCAGGGATTGTGCGCAGCCCCTTCATCAGGCCGCCGATGCCGACGGTGTCGGAGACCGTTTGCCGAAGCCCACCGACCTCCAGCGGAATTTGCACATCCAACGCTTCTGGCTCCATGTTGGTGCCCACCCGAATAGAAATGATGACATAATCGGCACCGTCCAAGGCTGGTTCACGCTCTGTTGACGCGGCAAGCTGTGTGGGTAGGTTCAACTCACGAGCGATGCGTTGGGCATAGGTGTGTATCAACGCCAGTCGCTCACTATCGGGGTCTACAAGATGGATAGTTGAATCTATCAGTTCTGGAAATGAGAGGAGATCTTCAATCAGTCGTCTGCCGAAGCCGAAACTCCCCGCACCGAGGAAAGCAATTTTAGCCATAATAAGTGCCACCTCCAATCGGATTTCACTAAATGGATCGTATTGGCTTCATTCTATCACGGTTTGGGGGTTATATCAACAGGGAAGGTGGGTAATTTTAGGTTGACCAGAGGTATGTGTTCTGATAAAGTATGCGAAGGAATGTTGCATGATAATCGAAACGGAGGGCTACTCTCTGCTCACTAAGCCCTCATCGCGAATACAACCATTCCATTCCTGCAAAACAACTTCATGAAAGAGGGGGATCGACATGCCAAGAAATTGCTTTGGAGAAAAAGAACTGGCCTATCTACGAGAGGTCATCGCAAGCCAAGACGCATGGCGGTGGGGACGAAGCAATTTCGTTCCGAGATTTGAGGAGGCATTCGGGGAACATCTCGGTCGGAAATATGTTCACGCTGTAAACTCTGGGACCAGTGCCAATACAACGGCTTACGCTAGTCTAGGGTTGGATGTAGGGGACGAAATTATCTGTCCGGCTATCGCGCCAATTTTCGTGTCTTTCCCAGTTGTCGCGATCGGCTGCGTTCCTGTCTTCGCTGATGTGGATCCTAGGACACAGATTATTTCGGCTGAAGGGATTGAAGCGTGCATCACGTCGCGGACCCGCGCTATAGTGATTGTCCATCTGAACGGTCAGCCGGCGATGATGAGCGAGATTATGGCTGTTGCAAAGAAGCACCACCTGAAGGTTGTGGAGGATTGCTCGCAGTCCTACGATGCCTACTATAAGGGGCGTAAGGTCGGCACCATCGGTGATGTCGCCTGTTTTTCCATGCAGCAATCGAAGCATATCACGTCGGGCGAAGGGGGAATGATTGCCACGGACGATCCGGAGCTCTATAAACGGGCGACAGAGTTCTCGAACTCTGGAATGCCGTGGTATCTGTACGGGTTAGAGAGACCAGAAGCGAAACCTGTTAACGGTTTGCCAACGCGCGGGCATTTCTCCTTTGGCCACGATTTCCGCTTCAGCGAACTTCAGGGGGCAGTAGCATTTGCCCAGTTGGAAAAGATTGACCGATTCAACGCCCGTCGACGGGAGCTTGTCGAAAAGATTGAGACCGAACTGTGTCATGTTGCGGGTGTGCGACTGGCGTATGTGTATCCAGAGACCCAACCTAACTATTGGGTGTATCCGGTATGGGGACCCGAATCATTGGGGTGCAGGGGTGAGATTAACTACATCGAAGTAGAGTATCAGCGTATGCAAGCGATGCGGCAGACTTCCGTCGGCGTACCACTGCCTGACTCCGTGCAATATGTCCCCGGTTCGTGTCCAAACGCCGAGAAATCGACTCGAGGTGCGTGGAGCTTTTTTGTCCACCACAGCGTTGAAGATGACGAACTGGAGATGGCAATCCATGCGTTCAAGGAAAAAGTCAAAGCGGCATAGCCGGGCGGTGTATTGGACTGAAGAATTGACAAGGCGCGAAGGTAAGCGTCAAAAATTATGTTGGGAATTTTTCCAGCCGACCGATCGAATGAAGTGCGGTGACTCGGTTAGAATAGTGATTTAGAACTTCCCTCACGGTGTTTGACCCAACGCTGTCCGTGTCGAGACCGGGCAGGCAGGCAAGCATTGGGATTGTGAGAAATTCTTTCGCTCGGCACGCTTCACGTTTTAGGGCTCCTACCCATCGTGCGAATTACCGCTAGCGGGGTCCGGTTCAAGCTGGCGCGGTGAAGCAGGCTCTGCTTCCTGTTTGACCAGTGCCGCCCGACCTAAAAGCACTACGGCGCACCAACCAACCAGTCCAACCGCGGCACCGGCAGCGATTGCGATCCCCGCGGCTTTGCCTGTCTCAATTTTCCTAAACGTCTCCTCATCCAGTTCACAGGAGATACTCCTCGGATTTCGCAATGCAAAGCCGCGCTTGTCCCCGGTATGCCAGTATTCGACCGTTGGTGCTGCATCCCCTTCTGTTTTGATGTTCCCCTTCAAAGAGGGTGCGTTTACTTTTAAGGTGCTTTCGCCACGTTCACCCTCCCACACGGCTTTGACACCTACCGTCCCCTCGTCACCTTCAAGCGATTCGAGATTCACCCGTGTCAGCAGATGGTCGGTGATTGCGAGAAAAGCCCTTTTGACTTTTGATGCCGATACTACCCAATTTTCTAAAGTCATGATATACCCTCCTAGTTCGATAGTGTTACTCATTACATTTCGTGTTTTTCCCCAACCATTGTGTAATATTGTGTAATAGGGTTTAGCCTGTGGCGATCTCAACTGGCGATCAGCTCCTGCTTGTAGGCATCCACGATGGCATCGAAAATCCGGTCGGGAATAAATTCCAGCTGCGAATCCAACTCCGATTCGACATTGACCATCATGCTGTGATCGAATGTGTCTCGCTCCACACAGGGATCAAAGGACTCACCATGTTCTTCAAGTATTTCAGCGAGCCTCGCTGGTGTCAAGCCATCGGAAATCCCATGAAGTCCGTAAGCGGTCCCCCAGTAGCCCTTGTCATAGTCTGTGCTGAGGTGCTTTCGCAAAATCTCCTCGCGTGCTGCCCCTTGTGCCCCACTGTTTTCGATCTCTTCCATCGCCTCAATTGCGCGCGGATCGAGCTCAATCTGGAATGCCGTTGAGGCATCAGCAGCAGCCGTGGGATAGATTTTATATGGCATGTGTTCCTCCATGTTTTATCGGTAATTTCTCCCGTTTACGTTTCACGACAACCGCTGACGCGCTAAAACGGATGCCCCAATCACACCCGCGTTATCGCCAAGGGTTGCCTCGACAATCTGAACACCGTCCATCGTTGTGGGCAGAGCATATTTCGCTGCTGCTTGGCGGATTGGATCTAACAAGCTATCCCCCATCGCTTCGATGACCCCCCCGCCGAGCACAATCATTTCAGGGTTCAAGAAATGGACAATCGAAGCTACGCTCATTCCTAGATATTTCCCGGCACGTTGCATCACCTTAATTGTCGGTTTGTCGGCGCGCTTGACAGCTTTAGCGATGGCTTGACTCCGAATCAAGTCGAGGCTTCCGCCATTCAGCTGGGTGAGTTTGCTTTTCTGCCCTTTTTTTAGGATAGCTTTCTGAAGTTCCCTAGTAATTGCGGTGCGGCTAGCAACCGCTTCCAGACAGCCGAAATTGCCACAACCACACCGGGGCCCGTTCGCTTTCACAATCATGTGCCCGACTTCTCCAGCGGTTTTGTTGACACCATGATAGAGTTTCCCATCTAAGATAATCCCACCGCCGATTCCGGTGCCAACAAAAATCCCAACGAGACTTTTTACCCCTTGTCCAGCACCGAAGGCATACTCGCCAAGTGTCCCCATATTGACATCATTATCAACGAAAGTAGGGATACCAAGGTTTACTTCTAGCTTCGTCTTGAGCGGCACGTTTGACCAACCGAGATTAGGCGCGAAGATAATGACCCCTGTCTCCGGATCGAGTGGACCCGGTGACCCGATACCGATTGCGCGAATTTGAGAAGGTTTAAGTTTGGCGCGGTCAATCGCTTCTTGGATGCAGCGTGCAATCCGTTTAATCACTTCCTCCTGACCTTTCCTTGGCTTTGTCGCTGTTTTGACTTGATGGACAATTTTTCCCTCGGCATCAATAACGGCAGCCAAGATTTTCGTGCCTCCCATATCTACCCCGACAACATAATCGTCATTCACCGCCATTTTCTGCGTCTCCTTTACGTTCTAAGATGAGTGGTCTGCTTCTTAAATTCGGCTGCGGATGGACGGAGGTGCCTAAACTCCTGAGAGGACGTTTCTGCTCCCGATTCACCTGTGACGATTCTAAGGAGTTGGTCCTTGAAATCTGCTTCCTCAAGCACAGTCCATTGCTGCAAAAACGCCTGATACTTTGCCGCCCGCATTTCACGGTAGCGGAGCAGCAGGGCATTGATGCCAATTACACCGGTCTCCGTATCCGCTTGGTCCGGAAGTGATTGCAAATAATCCGTCAGAACCGTTTCGACAACATCGCAATCGTGAATATCACCCAGTTGTCCTTGCAAATCTGCTAAGCCCTCCAAGAAATCCTTGAATTCCTCACCATAGTTGATGGTGAAGCACTCCATCGAATAGCGTAGCCGCTTAATTGAGATTCGCAGGTTATGGAGTGCCTTGATGTTATCTGGATTGCGAATGGCTTCCGCCCACGAGTATGCTTCCTCAACCTTTACGGCAAGGATAACCTGTGCGTTCCAACGATAGCTCGACTGTGGTTGAGTCCCCTTCACTTTCCATGCTTTTGCCATATCTATACCTTAAAGAATTTCAAGAACTTCTGCTCAAAATTACTTTTGTCCAATGCTTCAAACATCGTAAACATCGGTGCCCGCCGCTCTTCCCGTTCTCGCTGGAGATGACTTATCAGGTTTTGAACACCGATCTGTGCAGCTTCTGGGACTGTTTGCGCGTCTTTTTGAAAGCGATCGATTAACACATCTAAATCACGCACGTCTCCCAACGTATGCGTAATCTGCTCAACCCGTTTGAGGTGCCTGCGGAACTTCTTTTTTCGGGCAAAGCAATCCGCGAAGTTCTGCATGGCAGCGCGTAGCCGTCGGGAGGCGACTCGCATATCGTGAACATACTCGATATCTGTCCCATCAATGGCCCCCGATTTGAAAGACATCATCTCCTGCAGCCGGGTGGTGATAATCCTTCGAGCGCACTCTTCAAGGCTTTTCTCCGGCGCAATACCTTTGACGTTCTGTGCTTTCGCCATACCGTTGATAACCTCCTTTTTCTAACGCTCCGTTTTGACACCGAACACCTTCAAGAGTGCTACGCCGCGCTCATATTTCGATTGGAAGATCGGGATCAGATTACACTGTTGAGATACCGCGTCAGCAATCTGTTGTAAGAACACAGGTTCGCCATCTTTGAGTTCTAATTCAACCTCATACCCCTGAACAGATTGCGTTCTATCCATATCCACATACTGCACCTCATCGAGACACACTTCGACACGCCCTGCATCAGCATTTAGGCACCACGTTTCGCGGCGGTTTTCGACATGCAGGACGGGGAATACTGCCTGTCCCTTTAGGTGTCTCACCGCCGCTTCGGTAGCCTCAACATGAATCTTCTCAAGATTCCCACTTAAGAGGGCTTGCGCCTGTCGGTCAGTAATCGGCGTTTCAAGTTCTATGCGCGTATAAATCTCCTCGGTCTGGGTTTTGAATGTAACGAGCTGTGTTCCTTCCTTGATGACCCCGGGGACCGGCTCCTTCTTCCTGAGGCGTAAAGAGGCACCGTGCTGCAGGAGGGTTCCGTTCATTGTGTCGAGATAGGTATCCTGTTGTGGGGTATTCGTCTGATCTGAAAGTGTATAACCTGCCACCTGTTTCTGTAATCGAATCTGATCGAGTAGCCGTGCCGATGTTGCCTGAAATCTTGCTTCAACTTCGAGCATTATCTAAGATATCTCCTTATCTCGGGATCACCAACTCGCAGCTAATACGGTATTTGAAAGGTGGAAAATTTTGCTCTATTGAGACTGATTAAACCAGCTTTGAGGCATCTATCGGGCCCGTAATCTTACATCTGTTTCAGAACTTTGAAAAGCCCAGCCTTGAGTGCTTTCCTGAATTTCTTCTTGGACAACCCTTTCTTTGCAACCTTTTTTCGCAATTTCTTCCCGAAGTTTTTCGTAAGTTCTGAGTTAACCTCTTGAGCAATCTGTTTTGTCACCTCTGGATTTTGGAAAATGACTTCCACAAGCTGGCTAGCAAGTTGACGTTTATCGCCGAACTCTGGCGAATCGTCAGAAACTTCGACAACCTTTGATTCTGACTTGGAGGGGCCTATCTGTTCAAGTAGGATCGCCATCTTTGCAGACGCAATAATTCGGCTTGCTTGCCCCACCGCGATCCCGATTTTTTCGTTGAGCTCTTCCGGTGTCGCTGATGCGACCTGTGCGCGGGATTGATATCCAGCTTTCTGTAGCTTGTCTCCAATAACGGGGCCAACCCCGCGAATGGCTTGAAGATTATCCATAGTATCGCACTCCCTTGATTTTGTTCCCAGCTCTGAATTGGGGGCATATTGAAGGGTCATCCGATTAACCTGTTCACTGTGAAAAAGGGCCTCTGTGGGTAGATGTCCTGAAGGATTGAAATCGCTGAATCCGTATAGATGGCATCAACACAACCGCCCCAGATCCGAATTATGCCTTCGATGTTCCCACGCATATACGGATCGGTGCTCACCACTTTGTTCCAAGCACTCCCAAGTATCCCGCGCATTTCAATCGCCTGTGGATCATGCCCGAAAGCACACTGTTCAATATCAAACTGATTGAATAGGAATTCCACCTGTGATGCGTCCTCCCACCAGCGGCGTGTGCCAATAGGACTGGTCAGCGAGTGATCGGCTGCTAATAACGGGTGATCAAATCTACCTCCCCGCCGGAGGGCATCAAATTGATTATTCAAGTCGTCGATGCCGCCATCAAACCCAGTTGGTGGTCCGGCGTGGAACAACCCCCATTCCTCTTCCCGATACGCAACCGGCAGCCCCTCAATCCATGCTAACGTTCCATCCGCCTCAATGATACGGAGAAATAGAGACCACGCCCCCCAGAGATCTGAGGTGAAGGCGGGGTGATTAAACCGCCATCGCTGTGTTACACGCTGAATCAGCGAATCTGAATCGGGTTCGGATTTCGCTATCGCCTGATAAATTTCTGCTATCGCCTGCGTCGAGAGCGGATCGATTTGCAGACGCTGCAACGAATTGTCCAATTCCCCGTTTGCCTCCGCCCATGAAATCAACGTCTGCCAATTTTCAGGATTTGACAACCATTTTTGGCGATGACGTTTATCGTGAACGGCGCGCAGGAATAGGAGCTCGTGGTTTCCGAGAAGCGCAATAACCTGATCAGGAACCTGACATTCTAGTGATCGGATTAGATCGATGACCGACTTGGAATCGGGCCCGCTTGTGACGTAATCTCCGAGAAGAAACAGGCGTGCCTCTCCACCGGTCCATTGATTGCTTTCATCAATTAGCTGTGCATGCAGAAGCAGGTTACGAAAAGCTCGGTAGTTGCCGTGGATATCTGAAATGATGTGCCATAAACGCATAAGCCATTACACAGAGTGGGCTGCTCTAGAGGCGGTTTCTAAAGCAAGTCAAGAATCAGTAGACGTTGTATCTCTGATTCACTGCTTCATTTCAAGCGGTGCATGTAAATATCACCGATATCGCTACGGGCATCGCTCCACACAACGCTCAATTTCCCCGACTCGGATTCCACAACATAGGGCGGTTGCTGCACGCCACTCGCTGTGCATAGGGGGATTCCGTTTTCAGTCCAAAGTGTTTTCCCCTCTAAATTGATTTTCTGCCCGTAGATGGTATCATTGCTTTCGTCGCCGTAATCTTCTCGAAAGTCCAGCCAAGCGACAAAAAATTCGCTCTCTTCACATCGGGCCAGGAACGGTTTGTCCTGATACCCTCCGGCGATACACAGCGGGATTCCATTGGGTTTCCACCGGGGGGTTCCATCAGCACCGATTCGCTGGGTGTAAAGATCTGAAAAGACATCCCGCTCATCCCGCCAAGCGGCTACCGCTCCCCCGCGCCCGTCGCTCGTAATTGTGAGATTTTTTTGAATCCCCTCCGCGTCGCAGATCGGCACACCATTCACCTCCCAAACCTTGTTTCCCGCTGGGTCTATCCGTTGTGCATAGAAATCATCGTTGATAAAATTCTCGTAGGTTTGCCAGACAACGATAAGTCCACCTCTACCATCGCTCACAGCGCGCGGCTCGCCCTGCAATCCCTCCATCGGTGAAACAACCGTTGGCTTTCTCCAAAGGTATTTACCGTCCATGCCTATTCGACGCGCCATGATGTTCCACTGTTCGTAACCGATAACCTCCCACCAGATGACGTAGAAGCTATCTGCATCGCCAGAGACCAACCGGGGAGTGCTCTGAAGGGCTTCGGACGGAAAGACCGGCACCCCATCGAGTGCCCACATCGGTTGACCCGCTGCGTCAATTCGCTGGACATAAAGGTCATGAAAGTCGGGGTGTCGCCGTCGGTCTTTCCAAATGAGAATTGCACCCCCTGCTCCATCGCTCAAAATTTCGATATCAGATTGATCTGCCGGATGTGCACAGACAGGAACACCCCCGTCAGGCATCAATTTCTTCCCTGACAAATCGATCGTTTGAGCATAGACATCCCAATTCCCCGGCGCACGTTGATCGGTCCAAGCAATGATTATACGATTACCGTTACGCACCAGTCGCAGCCATCGCTGATCGCGTTTTTTCTCGCAAATCGCTACACCGCCCTTATCCCATAGGGGGATACCATCGACATTAAACCGTTGAGCGTAAACATCCCAATCCTTCCCGGTGCGGAAGTCCTCCCATATAACAATCGTTCCGCCAACGCCGTCGCTAACTCCCCGCGGCGCAAACTGACCTTGAGGGGCGATTGCAATGGGGATGTTTTCTGAAGCACTGGCTAGCATGGAGCCAAACAGAAGGAGCGCGCTAGATAACATCAACCCGAAACGTATCTGTTTCATGTGCTGCTCACATCCATTTCGTGTTAAGCTCGTATTAAGCTCAATCGGCGTGTGGAGCAAGGGAAACTTGAGGACTTGGAGGACTGTCTCAGCATACACGAACTACTGAGGTGAACTTGCGGTCAAATCGTCACTCGTTATTGTCGGGCACCAGAACTTCTCAATGTACGCGATAATCAGTTGTGTTCCCGCTTCGTGGCTGACATAGGGGGGCTTGAACGGATTGTACATTGCGTCAGTGAGATCCCGAACCAACACGACATTGAACTGTCCCGACCGAACCATCGCTTTAATTGCGAAAGATCTGCCCAACACACACATATTGGTGTGGACCCCCATGTAGAGCAGATTCTTGACCCCCTTTTGCATGAGGAGGTTATAGACCTCTTGACCGTTATCGCTGATGGCATCTCCATCTTTAATCTCGATTGCCGGGTGCTGACGGTGCCATGCTTTGAAGCTGTTTTCCTCGCCGGTATCCGAACCGCCATCCGATGAATCCACTGGTTGAGGCGGATCTGGATGCTCAATCGGGTCGGGCATGTCTACATGCGGAACATTGAGGACCCAAGCCCTCGCAGAATGTCCGTCGTAGAAATCCATCGTATCCGACGGTGCGTGAATAATCTGTATCCCCCGATCTCTGGCGGTATCAATGACGGTATTCATTCGTGGTGCCATGATATTCACGCGCTCGGTTGCGCCCCATGACCAGTGTTTGTTCCACATATCCACGATGATGATTGCTGTTTCGGATGGACACCAGACTGCCTCATCTTCGACAACTCGCCAACCGTTGCGCCCGGTTGTTTTAGGTGCCTGCCGAAGGGTTGTTAATTGCAGCGCGTCATTATGGGTGAGCCCGCTTTCCCCAGATACGATGAATGGAATGTTGAGTATCATTGGATGTCCTCCTTGCTTCCCTTATTTCTTGCGTTTTTTAAGGAATCCCCCTCGCCATGAACGTTGCATACACCTTTGCAGTCTTAACCAGATCCGATATACTGACCCGCTCGTTCACACCGTGAGCCCCTTGTCCATTTGCGCCGTAACCGACACCGGGCAGTCCCCCCTCTTCGACGAAGAAATGCAGGTCGGTAAAGCCGCTTGTCGTGCTGAATTTAATCGGCTGACGACGTATACTACGCACTGCTCGCGCAAACGCTTGGGGGAAAGGGTGTTCTGGTGCCACGACACACGGTTCAATCCCCAAGGTCGAACTTACATCTACCTTCATTTCCGTGTCGGATTGACAGACCTCTTGAATCGCCCCCCGCAACTCCGCTTCCGCTGTTGCCAAACGCTCGTTGGGAAGGACTCTCCGATCTATGGAGAAGGTTGTCTGTGCAGGCACGGTGTTGACCTTATCTCCCTCCGTGCCGTGAAAGATGCCGCCGATGTTGACCGTGGGGTATCGATCCGCACCTGAAAAGGTTTTGAAAACACGGTCCGGTGCTTTCAACTGCTGCTTCAGGGGTTGGATCCCCGTGACGAGAGCGGCGGACTTTTCAAAGGCGTTCAATCCCTTGTCTGGATTGGCGGCATGCGCTGCTTTGCCATAAACCCTCACTTCTAACCACAATACACCATTGTGTCCCACCCCCACGTTGAGAACAGATCCGCCCTCGCAATTGACGACGTAATCCGCTTGAACCAACCCGTTGCGTACGACATATCCTGCCCCTAACTCACCACCAATCTCTTCGTCGCAGGTGAGCGAGCACTCGATATTGAAAGCGGGTTGGACACCGTTCTCCTGCAGCGCTGCAATCGCAAACAACAGGGCGGCGATGGAGTCTTTCATGTCGTCTGCTCCCCTACCGTAGAGCCAATCCCCGATAATCTCTGGCTTAAACGGATCGAAGTGCCAGTCACCGGAGACCGGAACGACATCGTAGTGGGCATTGAAGTGGACCGTTTTTTCTGCTCCAACGTCCCACCTCGCGAGCAGGTTCATGCGAGGATAATTGTCAGCGTGTGGCACAACTGCCTGCGCTTCAGCTTGAGGGACTGGCACAACCTGTGTACTCATGCCGAGTGCCTCGCACCGTTCCTGAAGTACCTGTACAATTTCTGCATAGTTGATGCCGGGCGGGTTCACAGTGGGAATCCGGACCAATTCTTTCAGCGAATCACAAAGCAATGTCCTGCCGCCTTCGATTTGGTTGTATATCTTCTTCATAGTCATTTCCCTTGTGGCGTCGCAGTGGATGAATGGGATACTTCGCTACTCTATAATTTCCGTCACAACTCCCATTCCAATCTTCGCTCCCATCTTCTTGATCTCGAACCGCGTGCCGATTGTTATTGCCATCGGCACATCAAGCAAAATTCGCACGGTCGCGTGTTCACCCGGATTGACAATGGCAACCTCCGACGAAAGGTGGAAATGGCCCGTAACGTCGATTGTCCAGAGGTGAATCTCCGGTTTATCGTTCCCAACGAGGGGGATATGCGTTCCGCACTCCTCTTGGGTCATCACGTAAACCGCCGCCTCAAAGTTAGTGTGGGACTTGATGCTCTTCGGCTGTGAAACGACCTGCCCCGGCGTAATCCACCCCATTTCCGCGTCAACTTGGACTTCATCTTCTGCACGCTTACTCGCTTCGTCGTATTTCTCCTCAGCCGAAGCGGCAGCGTCGCTGTGTCGCAGGCCGACGCAACGGGTCTTGATGCGATCTCCCTTGCCGACGACATCAACCGGATGTCCGATAGCAAGGCCTCCCTGCACCACCTCACCGTATAATGTCGAGGTGCCCTTGGGGGTGTCGATGACCTTGCGAATCGGCATCAGCAATGGCAGTTCAAGTGGATTCAGCGGTTGCGGCATGCAACGATTCATGGCGAAGATAAGATCGACAATCGGTTTCCAGTGATCTGAATTAGGATTTTGTCCTTTATAGTTGAATGCCTTCGCCGCATCGCCAATGATGACCGGCGATTTCTCCTCCGCATAGCCGCAATCTGTGAGTATCTCACGAATCTCCATCTCGCAAATCTCGATTAATTCCGGATCTTCGACCTTTTCTGCCTTGTTCAAGAAGGTGACAACTGTGGGTATGCGAGCTTGGCTCGCGAGCCGGATCTCGGCTTCGGCTTCTGCCGTTACGCCATCAACTGCACTCACCACCAGAATCACCCCGCGAATTCCCGGTGAACCACCAATCAACATCTTGATGTTATCCCCGTGACTCAGTCCGTCAATATGGGTGTAATGTCTACCACTTGTTTCATAATCAACTGCTCGATAACTAACATAGGTCTGCGGTTCTATTGAATGATGCGTCGGTTGCTGCGATTCAAAGTCAGCCGCATCCATCTGTGTGGAGCCAATCCGTGAAACCACCTTAATTATTCCTGCGGTCAGCGTCGTTTTGCCGTGTCCCACCCCACCGAGTGTGCAGATTGTCAACCCTTGATGCCGATATTGCCTTTTTTCATCCATCGCTTTCCTCTCTGACAAAAATGTGGTAAGTAATGCGTCAAACACAATCTGGGGTTCAATCCCCACAAATCTTGTGAACTCATTGCCCACCTACTCACTGCTCCAGCTTAAAGATTGGATTAAAAGATGGCATTTCGTATTTTACCATAGAGGAGAGGGCAGAGTCCATCAAAAGAAAATGAGATATAGCGAATCTTTTACGGAATTTGCTCCAGTTGATGTAGCGGCATCAGATGTGGGGTATCTGGAAAATGGGCATGTGAAAGTTGATGCTGTCGGCTCCGACGCTATCCATAGCCGAATGGAAGTAGGCGATACGCGGGGGGTGGCGGAGCGCGGGCCCGATGGGAAAATGAACTCAGTTATGTAGGGCACGGTGAGGATAGTGAACGTTTCCGCATTACGGTTCATCCATTGCAGAGGCGCGTCGGTTCACAATTCGATCTCGTAAGCCCGCAACGATGGTTTGCAACGCCACGGGATTCTCATCTAGGAACGGAATAAGGAGATCGGCATACCCCTTACACGGCTCGGTATAGACTGGGAAATTGGGGATGACATCCCGGCGATACCACGCAATCGCCCCCTCAAGGTCGCCCCCACGTTGCGCGACATCCCGTAGCAGACGACGCAGCACCCGCTCATGTGGTTCGACATCAACGAAAAGTTTGACATCCATCAAATCTCTGAGTGCTGCATCCCACAGAATCAGATGCCCTTCGACGATGATTAGATCGCTCGGTTGAACCGTAGCGGGCGCATCACCGCGTGCAAACGCTCGCGTCCCTTCAGGCGGAGTTTCAATCGGCTGGTGTGCAATCAACTGACGGATATGCCCAAGCAGCACCTTCCACTGAACTGCGTCAGGGTGGTTCGCGGTAATGACTTTCTCCCGTTCCTCCGGCGGGTATTCTGACCAGTCTCTGAAGTAGTAATCTTGGTGCAGAATGATCGGCGCAAATTCTTTCAACCTTTCCGCCAGTGCTTTCGCGAATGTCGTTTTCCCTGATGCTGAACCGCCCGATATCCCAACCGTCACCGGTTTGAAGTTTTGGGACATACACGACTCCTTACCGCCAATCAAGCGCGGTTTTTTCGCAGCCTATCACGGATTATACTCCCAATTCGCCTTTCGATTTCCGTATTTTGTTCCACCGATAACGGTTTGATGGCAGTTAAGGCAGGCGTTGTAGGATTTGACACCATGACTTGCGTGATCAAACTGGATCTCAGGAGTATTGTGAACATGACAGGTGAGGCAGGTGTAAGCCTCATACACAGCATCTGCATGGACATTTAGCCGATCGCCCGCCTTCTCGGCCGTATATTCCTCCTCATTTTTTTCATCGGTTATTAGCCAGCGATTATCTCCCTTTTCCGTCGAAATCGTTGTCCGTTGAGAGAGGGATGTTCCGTGAAGATTAAACTCCCACTGCAAGTCCTCTGAGACAATCCCGCCGCTATCTAAATCGCTCTGGAAGCGCGGATCGATGCTAAACAGCAGTGCCTCCGACGTATGACATTTCACACATGGGACATCGTGAACTTCTGTCAAAGGGAAAAATTGATCGTGATCTAATTTTTCTCTGCCGTGCAGGAGGACGGTAAGCAGCAAGACTGGTGCGAGGGCAAGATGGCAGCGGAGCAGAATGCGTCGTGTGCGATGTGCAGTGAGGCTGACAGCAATACCGGTCCCAAGGTTGAGGAGTGCTAGCGTAAACGCCAACCACGAATGCCAAGCGATCGGTTGAGCCGCTGAATGGATGAGAACAAGAGACAACCCTAACGATGCAAATCTTTGATGGTATTTGAGCCAGACCTGTCGGCTCCCCCATCGGATTAACCGGGTCCGTAGGATGTAACCGCTCGCGATGAGGATGATAATAGCCCCGATGATACTGAGCGTGTGTCGTGCTTCACCGAAACTCGATCTGAGAATGAAGAAGAGAGATATAAGAATCGCCCCAATAACGCCATGAGCGATTTGAAAAAATGGATTCATAGGCGGGGAAATCAACCGACGGGTCATTTGATGGGAATGTGGTTTCAATGGAAGCATTCCAGTTGATAAGCGAGGCGAGTGCCAGTCTAACCTCGAAACGAATTAAAAATACTCAGGGAAACCACAATTCCCAAAACTGATTGGAGGCAAATGTAATTAAATGACCGAGCAATTTTTGTGCCAATACCAACATCTCGCTAAAGCCTGAAATAATTAGAACACAACTCTATTAAGATGCCAAGTATTGTGCAAATATTTGACAGCGGTGTTCAGATTTTGAACAGACTGACCCCGCTTTTACTTGACGGTCACATACCGTGCCTGCCCCTCCTGTTTTATAAGTAGCAAGACTTTGGCTTCATCTGCCACCTTCTCCACCGCCGATTTGAACTCTTCTACGCTGTGAATGGTCTGGTTCTCAACCTCAAGAATCAGGTCTCCCCTGCGGAGCCCCGCCTTGACAACCGCACTGCCCGGTGCCACACCAGCAATTAACACCCCTTCATCGGAAGTGTGCCCGAACTTTTCAGCCAAATCAGCTGTCAGGTCCTGAAGGGAGAGACCTTTCCAAAGATCCGTATATTCCTCAGCATCTTTGAGATGTCGAAGAGCTCGTGCGGGCCGTTCACTAAGCGTCACAGACATATCTTGCGTTTGACCATCACGCAGAATGGAAATCGAGATGGTAGTCATTGGCCTATACATGGCAACTGCAGCGCGCAGATGATTAACATCCCTGATCGCTTCGACGTTAATAGCGACGATTACATCACCTTTTTGTAAGCCAAATTCTTCAGCGGGTGTGTCATCAAAGATACCGGTGATCAGGGCACCCATCGGTTTATCCAAACCCAGTTTCTCAGCCAGATCTGAATCAATCTCCTGAATTGAAATGCCGAGCCAGCCGCGCGCGACTTTGCCATGTTCGATCAGCTCTGTCGCAACGTGCCTGACCGTGTTAATCGGAATGGCAAACGCGCTGTTCGATGGGCTGCCAACGCTCATGCCGATGATTTCACCTTTTGCGCTGACAATTGCACCGCCACCCGAACCGGGGCGCAGATTCGCGTCAATCGCGAGCCAGTTTTCATAATCGACGATATGCGGGTTGCGTCCAACGCCGCTAATCATTCCCAAAGAAATCGCAGGCTCCTGATCCGCGGTATGCCCGAGTGCAAGCATTAATTCACCGATGGCAACGGCATCCGAATCACCAAATTTCGTCGTCGGAAGCGCGTCGGCATCAACTTTGAGCACAGCAATCCCCGTCCCTTCGTCAGATGCAACCACTTCGGCCTCAAGGCGTGTGCTATCCTGAAGCGTGATTGTAATCTCCTCGCTATCATCGACCAATTCGATAACGGTGGCAATGTGCCCTTGTTCATCAAGCAGGATGCCAGATCCAAAATTAGTGTAATCCGGGGAATTGTGTGGGAACATATTTTCAGGTATCACATTACGCCCCCGCTCTCGTCTTTTCCCATGCGGGTCAGGATAGAAAAAATAATCTTCCGACTTTTCACCCCGGTCTGAGTTTCGGCGAAACCAACGACGAAATTCCGGACCGAACGATTCCCACCCTTCAGATTTGCCGCGACGTTCAAAGCGGGGCTCCCGATCTCTGTCTTCGTCTGATCGCTCAGTTTCAATTCCAACAACCGTTTCTCCAACTTCCTGTGCGAGCACGGTAAAACTTTTGCTGAGTGCTTGCAATGTTTGTCGTTCATCTGCCGCCGATGCAGCATGTTGGAGTATGCCAAAGGCGAGTATGCAGGTGAGAACGACACCGTGTGTTTGGGGTACATTCGCTTTCATTTTTTTTGACCTCCCTTACAATTTAAAGGATAACACACTGTCCAAATCGGTAAGTTTCATTAAAAACGGCTATATCGTTCAGATCGTATTGGAAACTGGGGGGATAATAGGGTATACTTTTACATAGAATTCTATGAACACGTTTCCGAAGCGTTTATATGAGGCTTCCCTATTTTGCTGGTAAAATTGAAAGGAGGATTCACCATGTGTCACAAGAAAAATTCTCAAAAACAATGGATTCTCACGGTGGTATCGATTGTGGCGAGCGTCCTTATCCCACCAAGTTTGACTCAAGCCCAGAAAATCTTGTTTGAAGATACTTTTGATAAGTCAAAAGACAAGTTGAACGGTACGGGGAAATGGCATACCGTCTCTGGCGCGTGGAGGGTTGAAAATGGCCAGTTAGTGCAGAACCAACGAAATGGCAAGAATCTCATCTTGGTATCCGATGGGCATTGGGATGAAGCGTGGAATGACTATTGGTTTTATTCAACAGTCAAACTCGCAGCAGGCGAGAGTCCGCTCATCGTTTGGCGTTTTCACAGCGATGAAGGTGCCGGCTTTGGTGGTAAAGAGGCTTTGCCCCCTCGGATGCAAGAGAGTTTGAGCCGTCATGTTATTTATTGGGCACTGAACAGGGAGGGAAAAAGATCTGTCGTGCATCGGCATATACGGCATGTTACCCAAGAATATGCCAAAACTGAGACCAAAACGAAGCTTGATAGAGGCACAGACTATTGGATTAAAATCGAAAATCACCCGAAAGGCTACCGTTTCTTTCTCACAGATAATGGCGTAGCAGCAGTTTCGGGGGATTACGGGCCGCCCCTCGTTGACGTTAAGGATTTCAACCTAAGCGGCAGGGGACGCATCGGTTTTGGGACTCAAGAGGCGGCAATCGAGGTAGACGATGTGTTTGTGACTGAACCTGAAAAGAATCCTTTTGCCGTAGAGGCGCAAGGCAAGTTGACGACCACCTGGGGGCGACTGAAATCAAGGGTAGTCCGATAGGATTGCGAAAGGAATAGAACGAATGAAGGTTGTGGTATTCGGCGCAGCCGGCTGGACAGGCCGGGCTGTGCTTGCCAATTTGGCTGGCAAACATCAGGCTCGCGCCTTTGATCGCGGACCGGAGCCATGGAAAGGGTGGAAGGATATTGATGGCGAATGGCAGGAGGGGGAGCTTATCCACGGGGATATTGTGGACTTCTCCGCTGTTCACAACGCCGTAGAGGGAATGGACGCGGTTATTCATCTTGCAGTCTATTTCGGAGGATACGGCGTAGATGATCCGCAGCCGTTCTTGGTCAATTTGAAGGGTTTGTGGAATGTGCTGGAATCCGCACGGCAGCATGGTATCAAGCGGGTGGTGCACATCGGCTCATGCCAGACAGTGCACCCCAAGGGGATATTTTTCACGGCGGATGTCAGAAGACCCGATGGCAGTCAGTACGCGGTTTGCAAGCGTTTGCAGGAGGAGATGTGCCGACAGTTTTACGATGCGTATGGGTCGCGCATTATCGTCTTGCGTCCGGATTATATCGTAGATAGTCGATTGGGAATTGGAAGGCATCGGGAGAAACTGGGGGCTGAGGGCACGCCGGTGCGGAATGGATGCGTGTGTCGGCATGATCTGGCAGAAGCCTGTCGTCTGGCGATAGAGTCCACGACAATCGGCTTCGATATCTTCCATATTGTGGGCACCCCCGAAGCAGATAAGACCTGCAATGTGGAGCGGGCACGTCGTGTGCTGGGGCTGGAATACCGGGGGGATCTGGAGCAATATCGGTGATGATGTTGTTTTTAATTTTTTTGTGGTCGGAAGTTTTCAACGTGGATATGACTCTGGTTTGTAGCCCAGTCCCCACACTCGGAGAAGAGTGCGGCAGCCCTGTTCAAACAGATTATAATCTATCACAAGCGCATAGGTGAGAACATCAGTTTTGGTGGTGAATGACATTCCCTTTTTGCTTGATTTGATTTGGAAATTGGTGTAATCTTTCCACGTAATTATACGAAACCGTTATATATCGATTAAAAGGATATTCGCACTATGATTAAGCGCCCCAAAATTGCGGCAATCGTCACAGAGTACCGTAAGTATTCCCATGGCCAGCACATCGCTGACCGTTTCTTGGGGGGGTATGGCTGGAACAGTCGGCACCACCGCCCGCCAATGGATCTGGTCTCACTCTACGTTGACCAGCGACCTGAAGGCGACTTGAGCCGTGACCGTGCGGAACGCTTCCCTCAGATGAAAATCTATCCGACTATCGCGGATGCCTTGACCTTGGGAGGCAGCAAGCTTGCCGTTGATGGGGTCCTACTGATCGGCGAGCACGGTAGCTATCCCTCCAACGAGAAGGGGCAGCATCTCTACCCACGCTACGAGTTTTTCAAGCAGATTGTCTCGGTCTACAGCACTACCGGCAGCACTGCGCCCATTTTCAACGATAAGCATCTTTCTTGGAGCTGGGATTGGGCGCGAGAGATGTACGACATCTCTCAAGAGATGGGCTTTGCATTCATGTCGGGGTCGTCCCTGCCGGTGACTTGGCGCACCCCGTCCATTGACATGCCGTTGGGTGCCCGCGTCCGAGAGGCACTATGTATCGCGATTGGGGGCGTTGACAGCTACGACTTCCATGCCCTAGAAACCATCCAGTGTATGGTAGAGCGCCGCGAAGGCGGCGAAAAAGGTGTCAAGTGGCTGCAAGCCTACCGCGGTGACAAATTCTGGGAGGCGCATCACGAAGAATTGTGGTCGCGTGAACTGTTTGAAGCCTCTCTCTGCCGCAGTCACACCCTCACCCCTTCACGCCAAGGGTTCAACAATATCTTTCCAACCTTGGACGAAATGAAGCAACTGGTTGAAGACCCAATCGCCTACCAATACGAACACTTGGACGGTCTCAAAGCGACTATGATTCTTATGAACGGGCTGGTGCAGGATTTCAACTTCGCCGCTCACCTCGACGATCAGGATGCCCCATTGTCCACACAGATGTACCTGCCGATGCCTCCAGCCCGCACGACCCTTGCTAACTTCTTCTCGCCGTTGGTCAACAATGTTGAAAAGATGTTCCTGAGCGGAGCGGCGACCTATCCGGTTGAACGTACGCTGCTTACTACCGGGTTGGTTGCTGCCGGGGTTGAGAGTCTCTTTCAAGGGCAGACGCAGCAGGAGACGCCGCACTTAAATATTTCTTATCAGCCGACGGAAGAATCGACTTTCTGGAGGACCTGATTTTAAAGGAGAAACACGCAAATGGCATCCAAACGTATCGCCGTGATTGCCACCATCTATCGCTACCTGTCACATGCCCAGCACTTCGCTGACCGCTTCATGGTTGGCTACCCCTACGAGGGGGGCTGGCATCGTCCCGATACCCAAGTCGTTTCCCTATTCGTTGATCAGACACCCGAAGGAGATCAATCCACTGACCGCGCCCGCGAGTTCGGTTTCTCCGTGTATCCGACTATTTCTGAAGCGTTGCGCTGTGGTGGGGATAAACTTGCTGTCGATGCCGTGTTATTAATTGGTGAGCATGGTGATTACCCAAGAAACGAAAAAGGTCAGGTTCTCTACCCGCGCTACGAATTCTTCAAGGAGTGCGTCAAAGTTTTTGAGGAGGACGGGCGCGCAGTTCCAATTTACAATGATAAACATCTCTCTTACAGTTTCGAGAAGGCGCAGGAGATGGTGGACGACGGCCATCGCTTGGAATTCCCAATCCTCGCCGGTTCGTCCCTGCCGGTAACTTGGCGCCTGCCAGATATCGAATTGCCCCTTGATTGCGAGATTGAGAGTGCCCTGATGGTAGGGGTCGGTGGCTCCGATCCGATGGATTATCACGCCCTCGAAGCCATGCAGTGCATGGTTGAACGCCGCAAAGGTGGTGAGCCCGGGGTCAAGGCTGTACAATTAATCGAGGGGGATGCGGTGTGGGAGGCAGGTGAGGCAGGACGTTGGTCAAAGGAACTTTTGGAAGCGGCACTTTCTCGGTGTGACAGTCCGTGTGGACTGACGGAAGAAGATGGTCGGACTCAGGATTTGCTCGGCAGCGGCGAACTCCAGAAATTAGTCGAAAATCCAGCAGCCTATTTTATCGAACGCAACGATGGACTCCAAACCACGCTACTCATGCTCAACGGTGCGATCAGAGACTATTGCTTCGCTGCGCGGCTCAAGGGTGTGGCGGATCCGGTGTCCACGCAGTTTTTCCTACCGCCGACACCCAATGTGACCTACTCCGCCTGCCTAGTTGCCAAGATTGTCGAAATGATCATGACCGGGGTTGCCCCTTACCCGGCAGAGCGCACCTTGATTGTCAGCGGGATGCTGGAGAGTTGCCTGACTTCACGGATACAAAACCATCAGCGTCTGGAAACCCCGCATCTGCGGGTGGAGTATCGTGCGCCGGCTGAGTCGCATCACGGGCGGGCTTAAATCTTATGCTTTGCGGTAGATTCAGTAATTGGATGACGTTTCTATTGACAGAAATGTTAATAACCCACAGGAGAACAGTATGACACCAGAAGTAGCCCTGCAAAAGCGGGAACAAATGATGCGCGATGGCTACTGCGTGGTAGACAATATCTTAACTGAAGCCTTTTTACAGGAACTCCGAGAAGAATCGGAGCACTTGATCGCTGGGCATGAGCCGCCCCCTGACGTAAGGTATCAAGGGCAGCATGTGGGCGTGCGGGGTGCGGACAACCCAATCATCCAGAAGCTGTTGGATTGGCAACCATCGCGCCGAGCACTTGAGCAGATGGGCTTTGGAGATTTCGAGAGCACTGGGGGGATTATTATTCTTACTAAAGATCCTGAAGAACCCGCGCTCTATTGGCATCAGGATTGGATGCTATGGAATGATCCAATGAGTTGTTCGCCATGGCCTCAGACCATGTTCCTGTCCTACTACCTGACCGATACAACGGTTGAAAACGGATGTCTCAAAGTTATCCCCGGCACCCATCTCAAACGCATTCCGCTGCACGATCAATTGGTCCCAGCCCACGAACAAGGGGCTCGATTTATTGAAGAGGACCACCCGATCATGTTCAGCGATCATCCGGATCAGGTAGATGTCTTCGTTTCGGCGGGGGCACTCGTCTTGGCGGATGCCCGGGTCTTGCATTCAGCGCACCGGAACCTGACAGACCATCGACGAACCCTAATTTTAGCGTGGCATAAGCGTCCCATGACAGTGCCCGACAATTGGGAGGACAATATCCCTGAGATCATTGCCAACCGCGATCCGAATCAGGAATACCTGGGCTCTCGTATCCCTAGGGAATTGCTTGAATAGGATTTACACACCTGACACACAGTTCCGTCGGTTCATCGAAGGAGTTCCGTGTCCTCCGATGAATCGGCTCCCCTATACCAGAGTTCAAACTCCTATCCCAATCTTGCCCGTCCTGCCCCCTCAATTCTCTTTTTTGAACCAAATCTTCAACGCGGTGCCCCCCATAATTTTGTCTTTTTCGTCTTTGCTGATAGATGGTAACTGCAAATCGATTAGACCCACGTTTTACTCGCGCCACGCGTGCTGGCTGAGGATATCATCCTGACTCAACTCATCGAAAATAAGAGCCGTATTGCTGCCGTCCGCATCCATAATCCAGATGCCCAAACTGCCGTTGCGGTTACTGCTGAAGACAATCTTCGTTCCGTCAGGCGACCAACAGGGATAGCCGTTGTAACCTTCCTCCTTGGTCAAGCGGGTTTGAACCAGCGAAAACAGATCCAGGATATACACCGCAGCATCTAACGGGGAGGCCTCCTTGGTAAAGGTCAATTTCGATCCATCCGGACTCCAATCCGGGTGGATATCGTGGTTGGCACTCGTTGTCAAGCGTTGAATCCCTTCTCCGATTGCTGGTGGATTGGCACTCGGTGCCTGAGGTGGATCGCCCTCCCCATCCTTTTTCTCATCATCTGGTGTTTGATTCGGGTCTGGTTCCGGTTCTGGCTTTTGTGGCACCTCTGGTTCCGGTTCTGGCTCCTGTGGTATTTCTGGTTCCGGTTCTGGCTCCGGTTCCACCTCTACTTTCGTAGGGGGGGTCTCCTTGGCGGCGAGAAATGTATCAATGTCCACCACAAAAAGATTCCGGATCCCTTCCTTCAGTGCATAGGTATAGGCAATCTGAGTACCGTCAGGGGACCATGTGGGCCTAGAATCTGCGTGGCAGTCGGAAAGTCGAACCCGATTTTCTCCGTTCGCATTCATGGTGTAAATGGCTGGTTGACCCAAGGCTCGCGCGTGAACAAAGGCGATGCGACGGCCCTCAGGGGACCAAGCCGGGTGCCGATCATTGAAATGGTCTCCGCTGATAGGTCTTGTGTTGCCCCCACGGCTATCCATAATATGGATTTGTAGTGGCCGGTTGTTTTCTGAGCGACTGAAGACAATTTCCTCACCATTAGCGGACCAGGAGGGGTGTACATCGAAGAGATGTGTCAACGGTTTCTCGCCTGTGCGATCTGCGTTGATAACTGAAATCCCAAAAAAGTCCTTGCTGGCAACATCTCCACGCACGAAAACAATCTGTCCCCTCACATTGCGTTCAATAGAGATCTCTCGCGAGACATCGATATCGCCGACAGTGACACCCGGTATCCGTGTCGTGTGATAGCCCGGCTTTTCCGCAGTCAGATTGTATTGTCCCTTGGAGACCGGGGCAATTTCATAGTGTCCCCCAGGATTCGTAACTGTCGCACGTTCACCTAAAGAAATAAGGACATTCTTCACAGTATTGCCATCGTCAGAAATCACCGTACCCCTAAATCTGACACCGGGTTCAAGGCGGAAATTGACGGTTGCAGGCTCTTTGCGAGTGACTTTTGTCACCGTTTGTTGGTTTATGTAACCAGGGGCATTGATCTTCAGGGTATATTCCCCGGTTTTGATCGTTTCAAATATGAAGATTCCACTGGCATCGGTAGTTGTTGAAGCGACCTCTTCCTGTTCGATATCGCCGCCTGGGACTCTCTTATCCATCACCAATGTGACTTGGACACCTGCGATCCCCTGCTGTGTGACCAAATCTGTAATGACTCCTTTGACGATTCCCTCCGGTAATACCACAGCCTCGGCACCGGTATCAACAACGTCGTCATCACCACCACAACCGACAAAAAATGTGAACAGAGCCAGAGCAAAAAAACCGAGACAGGAGTAACAGATTAAGTTCGCCATAAGAATTTGTGGGTACGTTTATCCGGCGGGGCCTGATGAACATACCACTTCCTCCTTTCAAAATTCGCCTGCTGACAAAATGTGATGTGTTAAACCTTAATGAGACAGTAGTGGAAGGTAGTTCAAGAAACAAGGCAATCAAGCGTTCGATTCTTTCAATCTTCCTCCCACTCTTGGCTGATGTTTGAACAGAAATCTACAATTTCTGTGTGACAGTTGGTGCTTTCTTCCGATAATTACCGTCACCCGAGTTTTTAACTGTTTCGGGAACGTAGTTGCTATAATCCGAAATATTCCCATGTGTGATAGCATAAATGACAACGTTGATCAGGTGCCGCGCTGCGTGGGGGGCAAACTCCTCTAGAATCTGATTCTGATTTTGAAATTTGCCGTAGAAGGGTTTCTGAACTTTGCCATCAATTACATGTATCATCTGTTCGGTATCGACTAAAACGGCAAGCCGTCCATCGATAGTGATACCTTGCAGTTCGGAATAAGGCCCAAAGTGGAGAGGGATGGCATGTCCAAAAGCCCCGACCTTACGCAACGGAAAGCGCAAGGGACCATTTAGTGGGTAATAGGTGTTGTAAATTGGGTGATCATTGGAAATAAAGCCGAGTTGATGTTCTGGCAGGAGGGCCCGCAGCACCTTTCTCGTGCCTTTCATTGCGTTATCCGCATTCCCATGCGTTGCTATATAAACGAATCCGCCACGATTAATCACATACTCTCGCAGCCTTTGGACTTCAGCATCAGTGTACTTACTTAATCCACCCGGACGCCTAGTATCCCAGAGTGGATTACTGTGGGAGTTGAACACTCTCTGGCGGTGTTCTGGCCTTATCTTTGAGCCCCCGGATATCGGTTCCATAAAAAGAATCGGTGTCTGAAAAAACGCTGCATCCTTCATTTGGACAGCTTCGACAAGCTGCGTTTTGATCTGAGTTTTTTGATTCAGTGATTGCACAAGATAGGACAGACCTGCCCCAAATCGGAAATTTCCGACACCACTGCCTCATATATCTGCGCTTGGGTGAAGGGGGTCTTCAAAACGGGCAAGGTTTAATCGTCCCATGATATCTCGTCCGCGGCCCACAACGATAGCCCCGGGACTTCCAGGGGGGAGTTCAGGCACCTCACCCCCCAATGTTACTTTTTCGGTGACATCGGAAAGGGTGTCATCAATATTGGCACTCCCTTCGGTGGTGACTAGTGAAGTCAACCCAACACGGCCCTTTGTCCGTGACTGACCCACACCGCCTCCTGAACTGAAGGCTCCACGCCCAACACCGCTACCACTTCCTTCGCCAATACTGCCGGAGCCAGAAAGTGAATTGTTTCCGCTCAATCCTGCAGCTAACGGGGCATCTGACTGGAGAGGGAGATTGACAGCAGTGGCGAGCGATTGGGCAGGCTGGTTATTGGCACGCGAGGATTGAGATACCCCTTGAACAGAAATTTCGGTATGCGTAGATTGTGTCGGAGGCTGAGAAACCGGGGCATCTACTGCTACGGCTTTCGGCACAGATACGGAGGTAGATCTTACCGGATGGGTTGTCAGAGCCCGGGGCTGTGTCGACGCTGACTGTGGCGTGATTTGGAAATTAGGCGTAGGTGCCGGCGCGACAGTAGGTGCTTGGACCTGTGGTGTTTTCTTCACAAGCGGCACCGGTTTAACTTTGAAAATGCTCACGTCTAAGGCATCAACATCGCGCGGAGTGGTTTGGTTGATAATGATGACGCTGCAGACAATCACGAGGCATAGATGTATCACTAGCGAGATGAACCAGAAGCGGTACTTGTGATGAGATTTCATGGGGATAACCTCCTTAAGCGAATCATTGGCTTTTGACAGTAATTCTCACAAGCCCAATGTTTTAACATTGGGTCAAACAGCGTAGTTTTTTATTACATCCATAGTAAAAAAATGTGATACGATTATATCATACTCTCCTGAAGCGTGTAGTAGAAACAACGAAGTGAACGGGTTGAGTTATCGTCGCCGAGGGGCACTCGGAGACGTTAAACGCTGTCCGTGCCGAGACCAGGTGTGGAGATTCGGTAAGCCCTCAGTAGTCCGTTCCGAGACCAGGGTTGAGGCTCGAATCGTTGAAGCAAGCAGATAGCACAGGGCAACCCTGGTCTCGGCACGGACTGCTACTGGTCAGTCTATCATAGGAATCCCAAGCATTTATGCTTGGGAGCAGTCAAAGCAAATAATGCCACCCATTGCTTGGTCAGCCGCCATTCACCCACTTTTGTTTGAACGGAATTATAGCACATTCTTGTTAGAAATACAACCTTTTAACAGGAAGCATTAGGGCATTTTGGCGGGTAGAATGACCTTCCTCTAATCCCCTCGCAGGTGGTACCCCCTTTAATCCCCCCGCAAGCGGGGGGAGGGGGGGGCCTACATCGGAGGCTGGAAGATTACGTTATAATCTTGGCTTGATGTACCAGACACTGTAGCGCGACACAGGTGAATGATCTTTCAGATAGTATGAGTCTGTCGATTGGATTGCCATAAAACCCAAAAAGCACCGCTAAACAGCGGTGCTTGGGTTTGAAATCTAATTAGAACTTACGCATTTCCGTAGGGAGTCTCTGCTGTAGTTACCCGATTCATCCTAATTATTATTTTTTTGAGATATAGGCTACTGCGTTTTACTCGCGCCACGCGTGCTGGCTGAGAATATCATCCTGGCTCAACTCATCGAAAATGAGGGCTGCATTGCTGCCGTCCGCATCCATAACCCAGATACCGAAGCTGCCGTTGCGATTGCTGCTGAAAACAATCTTCGTTCCGTCAGGAGACCAACACGGATAGCCGTTATAACCTTCCTCCTTGGTCAAGCGGATTTGACGCAGCGAAAACAGATCCAGAATATACACCGCAGCACTGAATGCAGCAATGGATGGAGAACTTTCCTTGGTAAAGATCAATTTCGATCCATCCGGACTCCAATCCGGGTGGATATCGTGGTTTGAACTATTTGTCAAACGTTGAATGCCATCTGTTAATGCCGGTGAATCGGCACTCGGTGCCTTGAGTTGATCATCCTCCTTTTTCTCCTTATCTGGCGTTTGATGCGGGTCTGGCTCTGGTTCGGGTTTTAGTTCTGGCTCCGGTTCCGGTTCTGGCTTTTGTGGTATCTCCGGTTCTGGTTCTGGCTCCGGTTCCAGTACTGCTTTCGTTGGGGGTGCCTCTTTGGCGGCGAGAAATCTATCAATGTCCACCACAAAAAGATTCCGGTTCCCTCCCTGCTGGAGCGCATGGGTATAGGCAATCTGAGTCCCATCAGGCGACCATGTGGGCCTAGAGTCTACGTGGCAGTCGGACAGTCTAACGCGATTCCCTCCGTTCGCATTCATGGTATAAATCGCTGGCTGCCCCAAGGTTCGCGCGTGAACAAAGGCGATGCGCCGACCATCAGGGGACCAAGCCGGGTGCCGATCATTGAAATGGTCTCCGCTGATAGGTCTTATGTTACTCCCACGACTATCCATAATATAGATTTGCGGTAGGCCACTATTTTCTGAACGACTGAAGATAATTTCCCTGCCATTAGGTGACCAAGTAGGCTGTGCGTCGGACAGATGTGTCAGTGGCTTTTCACCTGTGCGATCTGCGTTAATCACTGAAATCCCAAAAAAATCCTTGCCAGCAACATCTCCACGTGCGAAGACAATTTGCCCCCTCACCTTGCGTTCAATAGAGATCTTTCGCGAGACATCGCTATCGCCGACAGTTATACCCGGTATGCGTGTCGTGTGATAGCCCGGCTTTTCCGCAGTCAAATCGTATCGCCCCTTGGAAACTGGTGCAATTTCATATTGTCCCCAGGAGTTCGTAACTGCGGCACGTTCACCCAAAGAGATGAGAACATTCCCGACGGTGTTGCTGTCATCAGAAATCACCGTGCCTCTAAACCTGACACCGGGTTCAAGACGAAAATTGACGGTTGCAGGTGCTTTGCGGGTGACTTCTACCGGTGCTTGTTGACCCAGATAACCGCGGGCAGTGATTTTCAGGACATATTCGCCAGTTTTGAGTTCTTCAAATATGAAGTTTCCGCTGGCATCGGTGGTTGTTGAGGCGACATCTTCCTGCTCGATATCGCCGCCTGGGACTTTCTTCTCTGTGACCAATACAACGCGGGTATCTATGACACCCTGCTGTGTAACCAAATCTGTAATGGTTCCTTTGATAATTCCTTCCGGTGTTACCACAATCTCCGGAACGAAAGCGTTATCTTCATCATCACCACAACCGATAAAAAGTACAAACAGTGCCCAAGCAAAAAGACCAAGGTAGGAGTAACGAATTGGGGTAGCCATAAGAATTCGTGGGTGCGTTTATCCGACAGTGCTAGATAAACATGCCACTTTCTCCTTTCAAAATTTGCCCACTGGCAAAATGTGAGGTGTTAAACCTTCATGAGATGGCGAGGGAAGACATTTCATGAAGCAAAAGAATCAGTTTACGATTCCTTCAATCTTTCCCCACCCTTGTTTGATGTTTAACCAGCAATTTACAATTTCTGTATGACATTTGGTGCTTTTTTCCGCAAGCTGCCGCCACCAGAATTTTTCAAAACTGTTTCGGGAATGTAGTTGCTGTAATCCGAAATATTCCCATGTGTGATGGCATAGATGACAATGTTGATCAGTTGCCGTGCTGCGTGAGGCGCGTATTCTTCTAGAACCTGATTCTGATTTCGGAACTTGCCGTAAAAGGGTTTTTGAACCCCGCCATCGATCACATGCATCATCTGTTCGGTATCCACTAAGACAGCGAGCCGTCCATCGATAGTGATACCTTGCAATTCGGAATAGGGACCGAAGTGAAGGGGGATGCCATGTCCGCCTGCAGACACAATCTTGCGTAACGGAAAACGCAAGGGACCATTTAGCGGGTAATAGGTGTTGTAAATCGGGTGATTATTGGGAATAAGGCCGAGTTGATGCTCCGGCAGGATACTCCGAAGCAGCTTTTTGGTGCCTTTCATTACGCTATCCGTATTCCCATGCGTTAAGATATAGATGAATCCGCCACGATTGATCACATACTCTCGCAGTCTTTGGAGTTCAACGTCAGTGTACTTATTTAATCCATCCGGACGCACAGTATTCCAAATTGGATTGCTGTGAGAATAGTATACTTTCCTCAGATGTTCTGGACTCACCCTTGAGCCGCCGGGTATCGGTTCCATAAAAAGAATCGGTGCCTGAAAGAATGCAGCATCCTTCATTTGGACAGCATCGACAAGTTGTGTTTTGATCTGAGTTTTTTGATTCAGTGATTGCACGAGATAGGACAGACCTGCCCCAAATCGGATATTTCCGATACCATTACCGCATATATCCGCATTGGGATGAAGGGGATCTTCAAAGCGGACAAGGTTTAATCGTCCTATAATATCCCGTCCGCGCCCCACAACGATAGCACCGGGAGTTCTAGGCGGGAGTTCAGGCACCCCACCCCCCAGCGTTACCTTTTCGGTGACATCAGAAAGGGTGTCATCAATGTTTGCCGTTCCTTCGGCGGCGACTAGTGAAGTCAGACTAGCACGGCCTCGGACTCGCCTCTGATCCACACCACTTCCCGAACTGAAGGCACCCCGTCCAACCCCGCTACTCCCTCCTTCGTCAATACCGTTAGGAAGCGAACTGTCCCCGCTCAGTCCTGCGGTTAACGGAGTATCTGGCTGAGGGGGGAGATCGACAGCGGTGGCAAGTGGTTGGGTAGGAAGGTGATTGATACGAGAGGATTGAGAAACCCCTTGGACAGAAATTTTGGTGCGTGCAGATCGCCTCGGAGACTGAGTAACTGGGGCATCCACTGCCATAGCTTTCGTCACAGATACGGAGGTAGATTTCACCGGATGGGTTGTCAGAGCCCGGGGCTGTGTCGACGCTGACTGTGGCGTGATTTGGAAATTAGGCGTAGGTGCCGGCGCGACAGTAGGTGCTTGGATATGTGGTATTTTCTTCACAGGCGGGAGCGGTTTAACTTTGAAAATGCTCACGTCTAAGGTGTCAACAGCGCGCGGAGTGGTTTGATTGATAATGATGACGCTGCAGACAATCGCGAGGCATAGATGTACCACCAAAGAGATGAGCCAGAAGCGGTACTTGTGATGAGATTTCATGGGGGTAACCTCCTTAAGCGAATCATTGGCTTGTAGTTCCGTACAAAGCAGGAAAGGAGTCGCCTTTTCTGCCTTAACGAAATGCTCAGAGGAACCACGATCCTCAAAACTGACTCGGTTGCAGGTTTTTGAGGTAAATGTGACTGCGTGTTGCGCAATCTTTGTGCCAATATAAAAAATATCGCTGAAATCTCAAAAGTAGTTAGGAGGTACCCTTTATTGATATAAATTCTGGGGCACTGTGGTTACAGGACCCGGGAAGGAACAGCGTCGCTGGTTACCACGCAGCAATCTTGGTAACAATAGTGATCGGATTTAGTATAAAATACCGAATATTGTGCAAATGTCTAACAGCAGCGTTCAGATTTTGAACAGCTGCCAATAAAACGCCAAATGCTTTACGGAGTTGCCCAAGATGGTGCAGGTCTCCCAACCACCCTAGCTGATTGGAAGCTAGCGGTTGGCTTACCTAAAATCCTTTAGGTCTAAAGCCCAAACATGCCCCGATAGATCGTCCGTGCCGAGACCAGGGGGGCAGGCCCGATGCAATCGGATCTGGAACGGAAGCTCCCTAAATTGTGCGACTGCAATCTGAAGTGCGTCAGTCCTATAAGAGTTGGATATGTGCTAAGCATCGGTCGAAACTTAGGTTGCCTTCCTCCCCACCGGTCGCCAGCGAATGGCATACATATCGGTGTTGTCTCTGACCTCATCCCAGGATCCGGGGGCTTGGCTTGAACCACAGACCGACAGAATCGTATCATCCGCAAATACCACGCTAGCACTGTAGCTGCCGGTGAAGGTGGTGGAATCGAGATAGTAGACTTCGTCCAGCCAAGTTCTGCCTTCGTCGCGGCTGATCATCGCTCGTGACCCGGGCGGTCCGGGGCCATAACGCGTATCATGAATAACAACCACGGTCCCGTCGCTCTGGGCTGCGGGATAGCCGAAGGTTTGACCGTATACCGTGCATAGCATACGCGGCGGACTCCACGTTTGACCGCCATCCGCTGATTCCATCACGAATACGTTCTTGAAACCTTTGCCCGCGTCGGATCCATCCATTGGGCTCATCATGTCTTGGGTGTCGGAGGGCAAAGGATACCGTTGATAGCGCATTGTCGCAAATATGCGACCGGACGGCATCAACACGGCTGCACCCTCCGAACCCCAATCGATCATCAGAGTAGGACCCTGCCAAGTATGACCCCCATCCGTCGAACGGAAGGTGTAACAACCGTTCATGGTGATGGGTGTATCTCGGATGTCCACCGTCCATAGCAGCGTGTCATCCTGAAGTCGGTTCAGCCCGCGGTGCGTGTAACGTTCGGTGTAGGGTCTGCCATCGGTTAGTTCCATTTCGACCGGAATTTCCGCCCGCTTCGCCCACGTTATTCCCTCGTCTTGAGAGACCCATACAGTGGCTGGTTCATGTGCATCCGCTCCTGTCGAGCAGTTGATGCCGATAAATGTGCCGTCCCGCAACACCCGCCAGTGTCCGCCCGGCACTTTCTTCATGCCTATTAGGGACTGCGATGTCCATGTGCGTCCCCCGTCCGTGGACTTGCACAAGACTTGGGACTGCTTCACGTATACTGTGCCGTCTGGTCCCACGTCCACGTGTGCACCTTGCGGGCTCATGTCATCGCTGTGTGGCAGCAGGGTTTTTTCCACCGGAATTTGGGTAAGCTTTCCGCCGATAGCGTGCAGGATGTATTGACTGTCGTGCATCTGCTTGAGTACTTCTGCCGATGGCACATCAACCCCGCCGAGGCGACTCGTGTGCAGTTTCGGTTTAATGATTACTTGCATCATCTTAATCCTCCATCGTCGTGCATCATCTCTTATCACGTGTATTCGAGTGCCAAATCCAGTCCAAGAATCGCGACGATACTCTCAGGGAAGAAGCCATCCTTCCTTTATCTGTAATTTGAGTTGGAAAGGTTGTTATTATACCCTGTTATGTTAGGTTTCCCGTCTGTTTTGTCTAGTATCTAGCCTCGTAATTTGTAGCCTCTCCTGTTGGATGAAGGGTATTGGGTTAAGGGGGCCAAGTTTTTCTCTGGCGACTTGCCCTAAAAACGAAAAGCGTAAAGCCCTCTCAATTTGGGAACCTGCCAACTCACTGCTTCTGAGCAGTCAACCACTCCTCATACTCTTTCCTGCCTTCGTCGTTGAACGGATAGTATTTCCGCAGATCTCCGCCCTCCCGTAGTTTCATACGGACAAAAATCTCATGCTCCTCACGCTCACCGGCGATATCGAGGATGCGCGGTATCAACCGAGGCGGCACGACAATAGCCCCGCCATCGTCCGCCATGATGATGTCACCGGGATTGACCAAGACCTTACCACAACCGATGGGGAGGTTGAAGTCAGCGGGAAAGAGGTTCAGATGGCCCGCCCCGCCGGTGGTCACAGCGGTCGACCAGACCGGCACCTTCAGTTCTTGGAAGATCGGCACAGAATCCCGGATACCAGCGTCAATGACGACACCAACCCCGCCTTGTGCTTGGAAATAGGTCATCAACATCTCTCCAAAGCAGCCGGTGGCGAGATCTCCCCTACCGTCAACCACGATCACGTCGCCAGCCTGCACTTCAAACATCACCTCCCACAGGGCGGAGGTTTTCTCCCCAGCTTCCTCGCCTTGGGGTTCCGATTCTTCAACGGACACCCCCGGTATCTGATAGCCTCTCATCTGGTCTTCGCGCTGTGGTGTGAAACGGAGCGTCAGTGCGGGCCCAACAATTTTACTCCCGGGCACACGAGCGATGGGACCCTCCATAAAGGTTCGGCGCACACCCAACGCCTCCATAGTGGAGGTGACCGCATCGGTTCCCAATTCATATAACGCCTCAATGATTTCAGGTGTGGGTCGTTTGATAGTGGACATATTACACTCCTCTAAATCTGCTCACGGATTGGCGGATTTTCCTCGCCTACTTTGGAAATATACGACAGCCATTTTACTCCTTTGGTATGCTTGGGTCAACAGCAAAAAGCATTGTGGAACGCACGCTTATTTTTTAGGTGAGCAGTGACAAAGATTCTGCTTTTCGATCCCCTTTTCGACGCGTTCCTGTTACAATAACCTAAGTTGCTAGTCGAAAAACAGTAACGAATGAACTCTTGAACTCAATGGGTTTATGGAACAGAGGTTACGGCATACGGAGTATGCTAGCAGCCTGGGCTACAATATCCAAAATCAGCAGGGAGGGTATTTACCAATGATATCTGTCGCTTCCGCAATGCTTACGCTATCAAGAGATGCAATTGCACAAACAGTTTCACCTATTGACATCGGCAACCGACTGGAACTGTTCGTTGACGATTATCTGATTGATGAAATAGCTGGTTCCACGCGAAGGTTACACCATCCGCAGCCTCAGGAGGTTGCCTGTGTTCATGATAACCCGTGGGAGGGTAGCACCTGCGGCTATAAAACTGTGTTTCAAGATGGCAATCTTTACCGGATGTATTACCGGGGGAGTCACGTCATTTATACAACTGAGGGCTTTGACGATCCCCACCCGCAGGTGGTCTGCTACGCTGAGAGCCGCGATGGGATACACTGGACCAAACCGGAACTTGGCTTGATTGCATTCGATGGTGGGAAGCAGAACAACATCATCTGGGAAGGGGTGGGATCACACAACTTCGCACCTTTTAAGGACGAGAATCCCGATTGTAGCCCGGACGAAAAGTACAAGGCACTCGGCTCAGGTGAGGGTGGCTTGTATGCGTTCAAGTCCGCGGATGGCATCCACTGGTCGCTCATGAAAGATGAACCTGTAATCACCAAAGGTGCGTTTGACTCACAGAACCTCGCCTTTTGGGATACGGTGCGCGGCGAATACCGTGAATACCATCGCGATTTTCGTGAGGGACGCGACATCCGCACAGGGACATCAAAAGATTTCCTCAATTGGTCTGACCCTGAATGGTTAGAATACTCACCTGGCCGGGGCAGCGAGTTGTACACGAATCAGATTATCCCGTACTACCGCGCTCCGCATATCTTCCTCGGCTTTCCAACCCGATACACCGATCGGGGATGGGCAGAATCGACGAAAGCCTTACCGCAACTTGAGTATCGCCGCCTCCGAGGCTATGTGTCTCAACGCGAGGGGACAGCTGTGACCGATGGAATGTTCATGAGCAGTCGGGATGGGGGTCATTTCAACATCTGGCCCGAATCGTTTATCCGTCCCGGTCTGCGGTTGAGGGGTAACTGGTTCTACGGCGACAACTATCAGAATTGGGGATTGGTGGAGACAAAATCGCACATCGATGGCGCGCCCGATGAGATTTCCATCTATGCCAGCGAAGATTCGCATCAGGGGGACGATTGTCGCTGGCGGCGTTACACGCTCCGAATTGATGGATTTGTCTCAATGCAGGCACCGTTGAGCGGCGGGGAATTTGTAACAAAGCCTCTGACCTTCAAGGGAAATCAGCTCGTTATTAACTTCTCAACCTCTGCGGTGGGCAGCATTCAGGTCGAAGTTCAGGATGCGTCTGGCGACACCATCCCCGGCTGCGGATTGGAGGATTGTCCAGAGGTCTTTGGTGATGACCTCGAACGGATAGTAACGTGGAAGAACGGCACAGATGTGAGTCAGCTTTCAGGGCAGCCCATCCGCCTGCGATTTCTATTAAAGGACGCAGACCTCTATTCAATTCAGTTCAGTTAATCCCTCGAATTTCGCATCAAGCGGACGAGAAGGGAATTGTCGCATCGCCGCGGAGATGGCTCTTGTAGCTCTCAGACTACATATCAATATCAAAATCCTTCATGTGAGTGGGAGCAAGCCATTGACATATATCTTTGATTGCTCCCATTGTCCTTAGGTTGAAATTTGGGGGCGGTAAATGTATAATTATACATACTATTGTATGTTCGCAGATCAAGAAAAGCATGTACTGTCGGAGGGTCCTTTGTCGAAACATAACGCGAACCTACTCTAAAATTACTTTATCATTAGTAGTTCATTCGTTGAGGTGATGAAAATGCGGATTACAGAAGTAGTCGTTGAAGGTCTGTTTGGAATATTTGACCATACGATATCGTTGAATACTGAAGAGCGCATAACAATTATTCACGGTCCAAATGGTTTTGGAAAAACAATCTTACTACAGATGCTTAACGGCTTATTTAACAGTAGATTTGCACAATTTCGTAGCATCCCTTTTCGTAAATTTGAGGTTCGATTTGAGGAAGGGAGTGCGATATGGATTGATGGAATATCTGAGTCCAACACTCAACAAATATGGGATAATCTGGACCCCGACGACAGTGCAACTGAAGAACGTGCACATCTGCCAAAAACGCCAATCAGCATCAACTTTTTGGGGAACAGTGGACAACCAGATCCCTTCATCTTAGGACAGATCGATGAAGATGTGACTCCTTTATCAATGATAGAAGATGTGACAGGCTTAGAACGGATAGACACCAAGCGATGGATGTCCGACGATGGTGAGATTCTATATCTTGATGAGGTTATAGACCGTTTTGGACATCGTTTGCCATTCAGGTTTAATGAACCAGACTGGTGGATTCAAGTTAAAGAATCGACCAAAATTCATCTCATTGAAACGCAACGACTATTGAATGTTTCTAGTCGAAGAATGACCAGAAACAGATTTGTTCACAGCAGACCGCCAATGATAACATGGGTGCCAACTGTCAAAGAATATTCAAAGGAGTTAACCGAAAAGATTCAAGAAAAACTGGCAGAATCGGCGGCTTTATCTCAATCGTTGGACAGAACATTTCCAGCTCGATTAGTGAAGCAGATGGGGCATTCTGAACTTACCGAAGATCAAATTAAAAACAAACTAGACGAACTGGAAGAGAAACGTTCTAGACTCGAGGAGGTAGGGCTTTTAGATAAAGAACAAGATATGGATTTGTCAATCCAACAAATCAGTAAAAACACAGAGGAAGTTTTATCTGTTTACGTTCAAGATGTAGAGGAAAAACTAAGTGTGCTTGATGAAATTACGAATAAAATTGATCTCTTCAAGCAAATCATAAATGAACGCTTCCGATACAACAGAATGACGATTTCAAGACAAGAAGGATTTTCTTTTTTAACTAGGGGCGATAAGCCTCTTCCTGTAACCTCATTATCTTCTGGCGAACAGCATGAATTAGTTCTGTTGTACCAATTGCTGTTCAAAGTACGCCCTAATTCCCTTATCCTCATTGACGAACCTGAACTCTCATTACATGTTGCATGGCAGCAACAATTTCTACAAGATCTACAAGAAATAACTCAACTTGCTTCCTTTGATGTGATCATGGCTACCCATTCACCTCAAATTATTCATGATCGCTGGGATCTGACAGTTGAATTGAAAGGACCAGAGACTTCATGAGGAATTACATCACAGCAGATGATGTTGCCAACGGAATCCGAATGGCTCGCGCTCAATTTTCGGGGACCTTCTTGATTGTTGAAGGTCAAACCGCCGATTTACGAGTTTACAAACGCCTTATTGACTCCAAGCGGGTTCAAGTTACACCAGCGCATAACAAAGATAATGCGCTAGCAGCCCTCAAAATTCTCGAAGAGGCTGACTTTGCCGGAGTTGTAGCGATCATTGATGCTGATTTCTGGCGACTTGAGGGACTCTGCCCAACGAGTCCAAATCAGTTTATGACTGATACACATGATTTAGAAACGATGCTTCTTGAGTCTCCTTCATTGGAAAAGTTACTTGACGAATTTGGTTCCGAACAGAAAATAGCCCGCTTTACCGAAAACAATAAAACGAACGTGCGTCAAGTGCTACTGAGTGCTGCGGATCCAATCGGATACTTAAGATGGGCTTCTCAACGAAACAATCTCTCTCTGAAATTTGAAGGGATTGTTTTCAACCGATTTATCAACCGTGATACACTACATGTTGATAGCAGTGAACTGATTCGAGAAGTTAAAAACAAGTCGCGGAGGCATGACCTCAGCGATAATGATTTGCAGGACAAACTCGATGAGCTTGTGGATTCAAAACATAGTTCTTGGGATATCTGCTGTGGGCATGATTTAGTTTGCATTCTGTCGGTTGGTTTATCTAGGGTTTTAGGTTCAAATCAGCATCGTGAAGTCGAACCGGAAGTGCTTGAGAAATTTTTGCGAGCAGGATATGAATCCGCTTATTTCTTATCAACCCAACTTTATCAGTCTCTGCGAAGATGGGAAACCTCCAATTCACCATTTCGGATTTTCTCAACAGAGCAGCAAGCATAGAACTTACGCAGCAGCGCGGTCCGTCCGATAGATCTAACCTGTGCGTGAGAGGGAATGGTGAGTGATTGTCCCCCCCACAATCAACTGACGACTAATCGCTCTACTACTCATTTTTTGCCTAAAAGCCAAACTATAATTTACGGTGGCTTAGGGGGTGGGTGCGTCTTCGCGCAGCAATCCCTCCGCTTTTAGCTCGCTCCAAAGATCCGCAGGGATAGGGTGTTCAAATATTTCGACATTCGATTGCACGTGCTCTGGCATAAGGCCACCCGGAATAGCTGCGGCGACGATTGGATGCGCCAAGGGGAACTGTAATGCTGCTGCCCGTAGCGGCACGTTATGTCGATCACAGACAGCTTGGAGGCGCCGCGTTCTTTCCAATACTTCAGGAGGTGCCGGGGCATAGGCGTAATAAGCATTCTCCGTCGCACCTGTTGCCAGAATGCCGGAGGCAAACACCGCGCCAATCACCACGCCGATACCGCGTTCCTCGCACTGTGGAAATTCAGCGTCCAAGACATCCTGATCTAACAGCGTATACGGCATCGCAACGATAAAGAAATCAAGGTCTACCATTTCCAAAAAGCGCGGGATAGTGCCCATCTGGTTCACGCCGGCCCCCACCCCTTTTATCTGTCCGCTGGAACGAAGTTCTTCAAGTGCGCGCCAACCGCTGGTGCCGAGTTGCACCATGTGAGCGTTAATCCGTGTATCGTTCACGTGAAATAGGTGGTCAAGATCGTGGATGAGCAGGAGATCGACAGAATGCAGACCAAGCCGCTGGAGGCTGTCTTCATAGGAACGCATGACTCCGTCGTAGCTATAGTCAAACACAATATCGAAGGGCAGCCCTCCCGCCCACATCCCTTTGTCGAAATTATCAGGGTCACGCGTCGCCCGCAGCACGCGTCCGATTTTAGTAGAAAGCACAAAGTCCTTACGTGGCTGTTGGCGGAGAAAATGTCCGAAACGATGCTCACTTTTCCCATAACCGTAGAACGGTGCTGTGTCAAAGTAGCGTAAGCCGGCATCCCATGCTGCTTGCAATGTGGTCTGTGCTTGCGTTTCGCTGAGGATCTCAAAGAGATCTCCTAGCGGTGCCCCGCCGAAGCCTAATTGGGTTAAAGGAACCCCTGTACTTCCTAAGTTGTTTGTTGCTATGTTACCCATTTACATCCCTCCAAACTAAGTTGGTATTTGTTGTTGGTAAAACAACTCTAAATTCGTGCCTTGGATACCAATGATTTTCTCACAACCTGCGCCAGATTTCAAGGATTTTTTGATTTAAGCGACTCCTTGCGGGACCGAGGTTAGAGATTTGCGTCAAATCGATAAACTGGCTCCCAATCTAGCAGCTCTTCTGTCCGTGCTACATCCCCTTGAACAGCGTTATCGTAATCTTCCGATCTAAGCCCCCATCCTTTAGGGTGGGGATACAGATTGGCAAACGGTAGTGAGTCAAAAATGTTTGACTTTGTAGGTGAAATAGGGTATAATCTTTTTGTCTTTCGTGGGAGAGTCTAACCCCTATCGCACGATAGGGTCTCCCACAATCCAGTTAGACGGGCATGAAAGACAGAAAGACAATCCCAATGAAAACCTACAAGTTCAATCCGTGCCGAGCCCAGGGGCGAGAATCCCCACCCTTTACCTTTAGGGTGTGGGAGTATGTCAAAGCCCCTTGAGGTGAAAACCTCGCCCTTCTATAGCACAGAGGAACGCAATTTAAAAAGAAAGTGCAAATTACGAAGAGAAACCGTGAGGGCGGGGTCCCCTCGGCCCCACTTGTCAAAAACCCGGATTCTATTGCACGATTTCTTAACATAGGTAAAAAATAAAACCAAAGGAAGCCAAGCAATAATGGAAAACAGTGGGACACGGTTAACAGGCAAAGTTGCCATTGTCACCGGAGCGGGGAGCCGTACCCCGGTGGCTGGCGTTGGACGAGCGACATCAATTCTTTTTACTAGGCAGGGTGCCAAGGTTTTGCTGGTAGACCGGGATGCCTCAAATGCGGAGAAAACCCTTGCTATCATTGAGGAGGAAGGCGGGGAGGCTTCAATTTTCGTCGCTGACGTTTCCCAAAACGACGACTGTCAAGGGATGGTTGAAGCGGCCGTTGAGCGATACGGTGGGTTGAACATCCTATTTAATAGTGCTGCCATCGGGGGCGCAGGGACGGTCGTTGATGTGGACCCAGAGGTCTGGGATGACGTGATGGCAGTTAATCTTAAGGGTATGATGCTGGCATCTAAGCACGCCATCCCCAAGATGGCAGAGGCAGGCGGGGGCTCGATTATCAATATCGCCTCGATTGATGGTCTGCGGGCGAATATTTGGCACAACATCCCCTATGCTGTATCAAAAGGTGGTGCGGTCGCCTTGACACGTAATATGGCGGTACATCATGGACGGGATAACATTCGGGTCAACTGCATCGCGCCGGGACACATTTACGCCCCAATGACGACCGGCATTTCCGATGAGCTGCGCGATCTCCGCCGTCGATCTGGTCCTTTGGGGACAGAAGGGACCGCTTGGGACATTGCGTGGGCAGGATTATTCCTCGCCAGCGATGAGTCGCGTTGGATTTCTGGCGTGCTGCTTCCCATTGATGCCGGTCTGCTAGCAACAACGCCGCTGGCAATGTTGTCCCATTTGCAATGACGGTCTCTCGTTGTCATCAAGTGGCACGCGCGGCTACTATGAAATTAGCCGAAGCTGCCTAGTGCTTCATCAGTGCCTACTTGGTAGAATTCTCCTGAAGCGAAAGATTTTAGCAATATGCAAGAAACCGATCAGCTTTTTGATCATCCCCAACCGATTATTGGCGTAATCCATCTGCTCTCACTGATCGGCAGCCCTCAATCGAGACAGCCTTTCCGCGAAATTCGTACCCGTGCACTTTTAGATGCAAGAACGTTGATTGATAATGGAATTGATGGAGTTATCATTGAGAATTATGGGGATGCGCCCTTCTATCCGGATAGCGTTGAACCTCATACCGTTGCGGCACTAACACTTGTTGCGAACGGAATTCGGGAACGCCATCCGCAGACACCGATCGGGCTCAACGTCCTGCGCAACGACGCGAAATCGGCGATGGCAATCGCGACGGTCACGGACGCAAATTTTATCCGTGTGAACGTGCACACCGGCGCAATGCTCACCGACCAAGGTATTATCCAAGGAAGGGCGCACGAAACCTTACGCTACCGATCCATCCTCAAAAGCGAGGTTAAAATTTTCGCCGATATTGCCGTGAAACATGCCGTGCCACTTGCGTCCACCAATATCCTCACGAGTGCGGAGGATACGTATCATCGCGGACTTGCGGATGCGCTGATTGTTACGGGAACGGCAACGGGCAAAAGCATCGATCTCGGTCAATTGCAAACTGTGAAATCGGCGGTTCCCCAAGCCAGTGTCTTCGCTGGAAGTGGCGTGACAGTCGATAACCTCGCCCAAATTTTTCAGTATGCGGACGGCGTTATTGTTGGCACCTCGATTAAACGCGACGGTGTGACGACAAATGAAGTTGACGCAGACCGTGTGCGCGCCCTGATTAAGGCACGTGAGAGATAGATGCATCCAGAGATCTAAAACGTGCATCACAGTTAGATGCGAACTTTTGAATCACGCTGCTGATGCCTGCATGAGATCGGCGTGGGCGAGGTGCCAATCCTCGATATGGTTGAGGAGCACCGCAGAGTTAAGGGTGCCGTCATCTTCGCGGCCGACCGTTGCGTGAATCTCTATCCGTTTCTCGTCCCTATGAATACGATTGCGGATAAACGCGTTCCATTCATCCGCTTTCCCCCGATCAATTTCACCGTCATTTTGTTCCAGTACCCATGCCTCAAACTGAGGGTAGCTAGGAAGGTTTTCACGGATGTAGGCGATGGCACCAGCGGGTTCGATTTGGAGCACGCGTAAGACTTGAGGATCCAGCCCGCTTTCGGTCATATCCGGATAGTCAGGATGGAGTCGTCCTTTCGCTCTCAGAAGAATTTTGAGCCACGTCCGAGGCAACTGGCAGACCTCCAAAGCACCATAATCGATATTCGCGATCAGTGGTACAACGCGCCCGGTGAGCGCGGCGAAATCACCGTCCAAGTCACGCTCATAGAAGAACTGCCAATCCTGTAGGTTGTTCAGGACTACAGCGGACGTAATGCCGGTGTCATCAGGAAGCCCGATGTCATTATACGTCTCTTCGATTTTCGCTGGACGGTGATCACGGGCCCGGATCCGTTTGTTCCAATCCGCCACCACCTCTTGGTCGATCCCCCCGCCCTTTTGCTGAAGAATCCAACTCTCAAATTCGAGATAGTTGGGCATATTATCTCGCAGATAGGAGAGGGTTGTTTCTTTATCTAAATCTAAAACTTTGAGGACCGATGTGTCAAGCCCGCCGCTACAATCAGGATATTCTGCGTCGAGCAGCCCGGCTTTTCTGAGGATGACTTTCCACCAGAAGCGTGGGAGTTGACAGGCACCTAAGGGGCCATAGCCGATGTTGCTGATAAGGGGAACCATATCATGCTCCTTTTCGATTTTAAGAATTGTTTTGTGCATTGTATCATAATCACGCCGCTGCATCAACCCCAGATTTAGGGTCATTTAGTTCTCCTGTAGGAAGGATCTCCGAATCCCGACCTCCTACTCAGACAGGAAGAAACTCGAAAACTAAATAGCCCTAGCATTTCTATTTAATCTTGACAATACGTCAGGTTTGGCATATTCTATATCAATCGGATTTTTGAAATAAATTTTATAGCGTCCAATTCTGAGGAGAACAGAGATGGCAGAAAGAACTTCAGCGAGCACCGAGCAGCACCGGGAGATGGCTGCGGAACACGGTCCTGTGCTCGTGGCAATCATTACCGTCAGTGATACACGCACACCGGAAACAGATAAGAACGCGGCTTACCTCCGCGAACAATTAGCGGCAGGCGGAAATGAAGTCGTGGGCTATCGCATCATCAAAGACGAACCAGATCAGGTTAAAGCGGTGCTGGACGACTTTGCAGCGGGGGACGCGCGCATAATTCTGTTCAACGGAGGGACAGGCATCGCCCCGCGCGATACAACCTTTGATGTGTTAGATCAAGCCCTAGAGAAAACCCTACCCGGTTTTGGCGAACTCTTTCGGATGTTCAGCTATGACCAAGTCGGAGCAGCGGCGATATTATCGCGGGCTACCGCCGGCGTATATCGAGGGAAAGTGGTTATCTCCACGCCCGGCTCAACGGCTGCGGTACAATTAGCATGGGAAAAACTGATCGGACCGGAGTTGCAGCACCTCGCGTGGGAGGTCGGACGATAGGAGAACGGAGAGGTTTTGTTATTTAGGCTTTTTTCCTTTTGCCAACCGATGGCAGATATTGCAGTTACCGACGTTGAGATGCGGCATGGTTGGTGATTGCTCTGTTCCGCGAAGGTGACACTTCAGACAAGCGGCTGGATCTGTGTAAGTCCGGTGGTCCGGAATGTCGGAACGAGCAGGGGCTGCGTTGAAGAAAAGAACGATCATCACAACTGTAAAAATAACTCCGATGACGCTGACAATAATCAACAGCGTTCGGGCACTGGCTTCTTCGGTTGGCACGTTTCAGTCCTTTTAGTTTATTAAAATCAAGATAGGAAAATCGAAAATTGAAATGGAAGATTGAAGTTAGTTACACACCCGAAACACCGGATGCTATCGGACAAGGTATCCTTCAGGATGTCACCGATCTCGGGCTTGTCGGTATGGAATCCGTGCACACCGTTCAAATCTACTGGATTGAAGGCAACATTAACTCAGATGCAATCGAGCGCATTTGTGCGGAATTTCTTGCGGATCCGGTGACGCAGAATTACGTCTATAGCCGTTCCGACAATCATCCCCCAAGGCAAAGCGAGGGCTCCGTGTGGACCATCGAGGTGCAGCTGAAACCGGGTGTAACGGATACCGTTGGTGATAGTGTTCTCAAGGGGGTGCGTGATATGGGGATTCCAGATGTCCAAGCCGCACAGACAGGGCAGAAGTACCAGATACACGGCTGCTTAAATCAAGCCAAACTTGAAATGATTGCACAGCAGCTCCTTGCGAACGAAGTTATACAAATATTTGAGATCTGGCAGGGTTAGTGCGTGCCAGATAAAGTGCGCTCTCCGGGGGTAAAGTAGGCCTATTAGTCCTTTCGATCGTTACTATCGAATATAAACCGGTTAGCAGCGATCGGGAGAGAATCGGATAGGTGTTTACATCCTGGTCCATCGAAACTCTTAACATCATTTCTTGCCTACCAGTCTTTTGGTCTTCCATGTCCCTCGCCTAAACCACAACCACACCAATAAGCCTTGTACAACGTTTGATAGGGCAATGCCAATCCAGACCCCCTTGATTCCCACTAAATAAGAAAGTGAAAGCACCAGAAGCAGCCCAATACCGAGTTGACAGATGAATGTCATCACCATCGGGGAAACGGTGTCCCCGGCACCGTTGAGGGCACGACCAAATACGATGGAAATTGCGATAAATGCAAAAGTGGCTGATAGGAAACGGAGGTAAACACTCCCGATAGTGAGCACTTCCGTTTGGCTGGTAAATATCCTAATACAAAAATGGGGAAACAGAAATAATAGGCTTCCAAGTACAGCCATAAGCACCGTTGCCAATCCACCTGCAAGGTTGGCAGATTTTTCTGCTCTGTCAATCTGACCTGCTCCGATATTCTGCCCCACCATTGGCGCGACAGCGTTTGCGAATCCGAAACCCAAGTGCATTACGAGGATGCGGAGTCGCATACAGATGGCGTAGGCAGCTACGGCATTCGTTCCGTAAATCGCCACAACTCGAATAAATCCCAGCCGGGCAGCGTGTCTCAGAAATCCTTGCATCGAACTAAAAATTCCAAGCCGCAGAATTTGGCCCATCGCTGATAGGTCGACACGGCGTTTAACGTGCTTCAGCGAGATGACGCTGCGTCCGATGAAACAGAGGTAAAGGAAAATCACAACCCCACCGCTCCTTCCAATCACGCTTGCATACGCGGACCCCGCAACCCCCAGACGCGGGAATTTCCAAATGCCAAATATCAGCAAGGGATCCAGAATGATGTTTAAGACTGTTGAGAAGATCATGACAACCATCGGTGTCATCGAATCCCCACCCGCTCTGAAAATGGAACCTAATGTCATTGATACGAACATCATGATACCACCAAGCAGTGTGATTCGCAAATAAGGGACACCCAGTCGTACCACTTCTTCCTCGGCTCCGAGTAACCTCAATCCAATTTCAGCGAGCGGATAGCCTATACACGCAATTGCAAGGGGGCATACAATGCTTAAAATGAGTGCCTGCATCGCGATGTTCTCCCCCTGTTCTCTCTGTTTTGCACCGATCGATTGAGAAACCAGAACGACCGTTCCCATTGAGATGCCAAGTGAAAGCACGCTAACCAGTCTCTGAAGATTCGAGCTCATATCAACGGCGGAAATCGCTTCGGCTCCCAATTTTCCGACGAAAATCATATCAACCACACTGAAAGAATCCTGCAAAATATTACTGAGAGCAATCGGCCAGGCAAGGTGTATAAGGTTCTTGAAAATGCTCCCTTGGGTCAGGTCATGCTTCGATTTCTTCATAGGTGGCTTTCTCTCCGGTATGTGTTGATGCGCTTTCGACGGCTCAAACTTCCCTTTGTTTAGCAATTTTCATCGAATACACGAAAATACCCGTTCCTCATTTCCTTTGTTGCTATAGCGATTGCACCCGCACGACTTAGATTGACAGATTCAAACTAAAACCGTCCGTTGCCGAGACCAGGGATGGATTTGCCAATTCCTCAGGAATTTTATAAATTGTCTTATTGTGGCATAGTTTCACGAAGTTCGGCAAGAATTATTCGTTTGATCTGGATTGCTAATTTTCAAATTGTATGGTAAAATGAATTATAAACAATATATTGGTGTTCTATGAAATGTCCATACTGCAACGGTTCAAGCATAAGAGTCATTGACAAACGGGATACTGAGGCAGGAACTGCCATCCGTAGACGACGAGCGTGTCTCCATTGCTCAAAACGGTTTACAACGTACGAGCGGGCTGAAGTGTTAGATCTTTTTATTATTAAGAAGGACCAACGCCGCGAAGCCTTTGACCGGCAAAAGCTAAAGCGCAATATCATGAAGGCGTGTGAGAAACGCTCGATTAGTCAGGAGACCATTGATCGATTAATCGGAGATGTTGAACAACAACTCATCGGTATGCACAAATCCGAGATTGACAGTCATGCCATTGGCGAAATTGTTATGGAGGCACTCAAAAGTTTGGATAGTGTCGCATATATTCGGTTTGCTTCTGTCTACCGTGACTTCAAGGATGCAGCAGATTTTGAAAACGAGCTCCGCCAATTGGCACCTGATGATTAGATTAATAAAACCGAGGGTTCAAAGAGAGCATTGAGCTAAGGGGTACTATAAACAAACTACAAGCAGGTCGCTAAATCCACAAAATAAATATTGGGGGCTTGATCCCATTTGGCAAAGTACTATAAACAAACTACAAACAGGTTGCTAAATCCACAGGTGTTTTTATAGCAATCATAGAAAGGAATCAAAATGTCCCAAACCAACGATTTTGGTGTTAATCCAGATTCGGCGGCCGCCGCACCCTCGGATCAGATTACTGACATCAACCCCTCTTCTCTTAAAGAAACCACACAGACACGGGGCTTGAAAATCGATCGACGATATACCACGCCCAATGTGCATCCATTTGACACAATTGAATGGGAACCTCGAAATTCAGTAATCTATAATGAAAAAGGCGAGGTTATCTTCGAGCAAAAAGCAGTCGAGGTGCCATCAAACTGGTCGCAGTTGGCAGCGGATATTGCGGTGTCCAAATATTTCCGTAAAGCGGGGTTGCCTGAAACGGAGAGCGAAACAAGCGTGCGTCAACTCATCGGACGAGTTGCTCATACCATCCGCTATGCCGGTGAAACACTCGGCGACTACTTCGCCACATCGAGCGATGCTGATGTGTTTGAAATGGAACTGACAGATTTGCTCGTCACGCAACGCGGGGCATTTAATTCGCCGGTGTGGTTTAATTGTGGGCTATATCATCAGTATGGAATTACAGGGGGGACAGGCAACTGGTATTGGGATTTTAATAAAAATAGTGCAGTCCAGACGGAAAATAACTACGACCATCCACAATGCAGTGCGTGCTTCATACAATCCGTTGAAGATGACCTGATGTCAATTTTCGAGTTGGTCAAAAATGAAGCGCGTGTCTTTAAGTACGGTTCGGGGACTGGAACAAATTTTTCCAAGATTCGTGGGCAGCAAGAAAAACTCTCCGGCGGCGGCACGAGTAGTGGACTGATGTCTTTTCTTGAGGTTTTTGACCGTGGGGCCGGAGCGACCAAATCTGGAGGGACTACCAGACGTGCGGCCAAGATGGTATGTCTCGATATGGATCATCCGGAAATCGTTAATTTCATCAACTGGAAGGTAAATGAGGAAAAGAAGGTAGCGGCACTTGTCGCCGCTGGTTATCCCTCTGACTTCAACGGAGAGGCGTATAAGACGGTCTCAGGGCAAAACTCAAATAACTCCGTCCGACTCACGGACGAATTCATGAATGCCTATCTGCGTGGCGAAAAATGGTATACAACGTTGCGTACAACGGGGGAAATCTGCGAAACACTTGAAGCCAAAGATCTCATGCGTCAAATCTCCGAAGCCGCTTGGGCTTGCGCGGATCCGGGTGTGCAGTTTGACACGACAATCAATGACTGGCATACCTGTGCAAATACCGATCGAATTTATAGTAGTAATCCATGTTCAGAATATATGTTCCTTGATGGCACCGCATGTAATCTCGCTTCTATCAATCTGCTCAAATTCCTTGATGAAGATGGAAATTTTGATGTCGAAGGGTTCAAGCATGCCTGCCGAATCTTCTGCATCGGTCAGGAAATCCTTGTGGATTTCTCCTCCTATCCGACCCGTCCAATCGCTCAAAACAGCCACGACTATCGACCGATCGGATTGGGATATGCGAATCTGGGAACTTTGCTGATGGTCAAGGGCATCCCCTACGCTAGCGAAGAAGGATATGCCATCGCCGGTGCGCTCACCGCGATTCTTTGTGGTGAGGCGTATCAGACATCCGCTGAGATGGCTGCGGTCAAAGGGCCCTTCCCCGGATTTGATAAGAACAGCGAGCCGATGCTGCAGGTGATGAATAAACATCGGACCGCGGCCTATCGCATTAGTCCCGATGTCTGCCCGCCGTACCTTTTAAGGGCGGCACAACAAACGTGGGATGATGCTGTTGAGATGGGCGAGCGGTACGGCTATCGGAATGCACAAACGACAGTGCTAGCACCTACCGGCACCATAGGGCTGCTGATGGAGTGCGACACGACCGGCGTTGAACCGGAATTTGCGCTGGTGAAATTCAAGAAACTGGCAGGCGGCGGTTACTTTAAGATTATTAACCAATCCGTGCCCCGCGCGTTGAAAAAGCTCGGTTATACGGACGAAGAGATTGACGACATTGTAACTTATGTGCAAGGTACTTCCTCGCTGATCGGTTCGTCGCATATCAATAATGTCTCACTTAAACAGAAGGGTTTAACTGACGAGGAGATCGGTCAAATTGAAGCAACCTTACCCTCGGTCTTTGAGTTAGCGCATGCGTTTAACGCCTACACCGTTGGAGAGGAAGGAATGGCGCGTCTCGGATTTCGTCCAAAGCAATATAGCGCGCCGGATTTTGATCTCTTAAGCGAATTGGGATTTACGAACCAGCAAATTGAAGGCGCAAGCAACATAATCTGCGGTATGATGACCATTGAAGGCGCGCCGCATCTGAAAGCTGCACACCTACCTGTCTTTGATTGCGCCAACAAATGTGGGAATTATGGTCGGCGCTACATTGAGCCGATGGCCCATGTCCGCATGGTCGCCGCGACACAGCCATTTCTGAGTGGGTCGATATCCAAAACCATTAACATGCCCCACGAAACAACGGTCGAAGAGGTCGAGAACCTTTACGTTGAGGCATGGAAACTGGGATTGAAGGCGGTGGCACTCTATCGGGACGGATCGAAGTTATCCCAACCGCTTAGCACGACGAGAGTAGAGACGGAAGCGGAAGAACAGGAAGCGCGACCCATCCGCCGTCGTCTGCCCAACGAACGTCATTCAATTACCCACAAATTCAGCATTGCGGGCCATGAAGGCTACATCACCGTTGGGTTTTACGAAGATGGCACCCCGGGCGAGGTGTTTCTCAAAATGTCGAAGGAAGGCTCGGCCATCTCTGGATTGATGGATACCATCGCGACAATGACCTCTATCTCGTTACAATACGGTGTTCCGCTGGAGTCGCTGGTTAGCAAGTTCTGCCATGTCCGATTTGAGCCTGAGGGATTCACCAACAATAAGGATATCCCGATAGCGAAGTCAATCATCGACTATGTATTCCGCTGGCTGGGACTGAAATTCCTGCCCCAAGCCGAAGTGCTTGTTGAGGGAGACGAAAGCCTCGGTGATCAGCTTGTCCACCCACAGCAGCTGCACCCTTATGGAGATGACATCAATCAGGAAGAGAACGCTCAGAAGCTAGAAGCACGCGAAAAACGCGTCGCAGCGATGCAATCGGATGCCCCCCCTTGTCATGATTGCGGGACAATCATGGTGCGAAACGGCACTTGTTATCGCTGTCTGAATTGTGGCGCAACAAGTGGATGTTCGTAGAACCGAAACATGAGGCAGATGAACCCGCCTGTCCCGATAAATCGGGGACGGTCAGAAGCATCGTTGCGGGAAATAACATCCAACCCTTCCCTGATCTAATTACCCATAGATTGTGCGTAGCAGATTGAAGCAGATCATCCCCGCTACAATCAAAACAATAAACGCAAAACAGAAGCGGATTGAATCGCCATGTATTCTTTGATTGGCGATTGCCCCAACCTGTGCACAGATTGTGGATCCGATCAGCAAAAGCACAACCAACCCTAAATCGACATTGCCTCGCATTGCATGGGTAGCAGTCCCATAAACAGCGGAAAAAAACACGATAAGCGAAACCGTGCCAACTGCCGCATGCGTTTCAACGCCATATCCGTAGATCAACAGCGGTACAAAGAGTACGCCGCCTCCAATCCCGAGCAACCCTGTGAAAACACAAATGACAACTGCTGAGTAAACAACTGCTAGGAGTGAGATCTGACGAACGCCGCTGCTAGGAAAGGAAACATAAGGTGGGATGGGGAGGCTTTGAAGTAAGCCGAGGGGCTGTTTGCGACTTCTTCTCCCTCTGCGAATCAGTGATTCTATGAAAATCAACCCTGAAACGGTGATAAGCACCCCGAAGAAGAGCCATTGCAGGTAAAACTGAAGTGCTGGAATTGATTGCTTTCCGACATTAATCGCTCCCAGTTTATCCAACCAGTCGAGCAAATAGACCCCGAGCTCAATGCCGACAAAATTACCCCCAACCATCATCAATGCCAGTTTTGCATCAATATCACCGAACTTCCAATACCGCAATGCGGTAGAGAAAGAGGTGCCAGCCGTCCGAGAAAGCGTACTCCCGACGCAAATTGGGAAGGGAATGCCAAATAAGATATTAAGGACTGGCGTGATTAGCGGTCCACCGCCGATTCCGAAGAAACCTGACAGAAAGCCGCTGATACACCCTAAACTAACCAATCCCAAGATATTAACAGGTATACCACTGATATCGACGTTCATCTAGCGTTATGGATTCAAATGTGATAATCGATTCTCGGGTCGGGGGGAGTTGAACGGCCGGTACGGCGTTCGAGAAAGATAAAGATCCAGTTGATAAGTGCCCCCCAAGCTATAGGAAAGAGTAAACAGATTAGAACGTTGAAAATGCCTTTCATGTGGAACTCCAATTCGGTGGAACATCAAAATCCTCTCGTACCGCGCGGCAGAAGTAGAGGTTAGGGGTATTAGGGCCTCACGCCATCGTGTACTCATACATTGCAAGTATAGACTAAAATTGTGATATTGTCAAAGGGAAAAATTGATCGAATTAGGGTCATTTAATTCTTCGGGCCGTCCCTGCCAAAATCGGTCAAAAAACGGAAAACTAAATAGCCCTATTGATCGAATTCTTTTTACTTGCATTTCCTATAGGGGTGTGCTACAATCACCAACGTTTTTAGCAATTTCCAAAGTAGGTCGAGATTTAGTAGATGGCACCTTAATGTGCTCTCTCTTTCTCAATTGAGGAGATTCTGAAAAGTTTGAAGGTTGATTAACAGTAACTGCCAATCCCTTTGCTTGATTGGGTTGTGTAAGATGTTCGTCGGAAGGGTTCGAGGGTAAACAGCACATAGGGGGCCTACAGAGGAACCGGGTAAAAGTGACATTAGATCCAATTCAAACAGACAAAAATTTACAAACTTGCTTAATTGCATATTTCTGCGATGTTTTTGGTTAAACTGATACCGTAAGGAGTTTTTTGATGAAGGAATATCAGACGGAACAGATTCGGAATATCGGTGTTATTGGGCATTTGGGCACAGGGAAGACTTCACTCATCGAAGCGATACTCTATAATGGGGGCGCAATTGAGCGGATGGGACAAGTCGATGATGGAAATTCAGTTTCAGATTATGCCCCCGATGAAATTGAACGCAAGATGACAATTAACTGTTCTGTGTGTGTCGCCGAGTGGAAAGGGCACAAGTTTAATGTTATCGATACGCCCGGTGCTGAGGATTTTTATGGAGATCTCGAGAGCGTACTGCGAGTGGTAGATGCCGTTATTGTGGTCATTGATGCAACAACCGGCGTTGAAGGGGGTACGGAGAAAGTATGGGAAGCGGCTGATAGATATGGACTCCCACGGCTGATTTTTATCAACAAAATGGATAAAGAGAATGCTAGTTTTGAAAATGCACTTGCGAGCGTTGATGAGATTCTTGAAGCCCGAACGACTGCGACACAAGTGCCAATTGGTAAAGAAACTGACTTTAAAGGGGCCGTCGATCTCATCCAGATGGGAGCGTTCACAGAACCGCCGGATAATAAACCTTCAGCAAAATCAGATGTTCCTTCCGAGCTTGAAGCGCAGGCGGAAGAAATACGAGAGCAGCTTGTTGAGGTTGCAGCAGAAAGCGATGATGAACTGATTGAAAAGTTCTTTGAAGGTGAACTCACCGACGAAGAGATTGGGGCTGGCCTTCGTACAGGATTATGTGCCAATCAGTTCGTCCCCGTGCTCTGTGGTGATGCCCTGCGGAATATTGGTGTCCAACCTCTGATGGACGTGATTACCAACTGCTGCCCATCCCCGGTAGATGCTAGACCGGTTACAGGAATTGATGGTGAAACAACCTATGAGGCCTCCCCGGATTCACCATTGTCGGCGTTGGTTTTTAAGACATTGGCGGACCCGTTCGCGGGTCGCCTGAGTTTCTTCCGTGTTTATTGCGGCGTGTTAAATAGCGATTCTCAGGTCTACAACGCAACGAAAGATGAGAATGAACGAATCGGCAAGCTCGCATTCATGAACGGGAAAACCTCCATTAACGCGCCCCAAGTCTCCGCGGGCGATATCGGGGTTGTCTCTAAATTGACGCTTGCACAAACGGATGACACACTCTGCGACGTGGGCAGTTCATTCCAACTTCCTGGCTGTGAATTCCCTAAGCCTGTTATCTCGGTCGCCATCAAGCCTGCACGAGAAGGAGATGACGAGAAACTGAGCTCGACCCTCTCCCGGATGATGGAAGAGGACCCATCATTCCAAGTTGAACGAAATAGCACAACGAAACAGTTGCTGGTCTCCGGCCTTGGCGAGATACATCTCACCGTCATACGCAATCGGATGCGAGACAAGTTTGGCATTGAAACTGAGGTCGAAATGCCAAAAGTCTCCTATCAGGAGACAATTCGCGGCAGGGCGAGTCGTATCCAAGGTCGGTATAAACGCCAATCTGGTGGACGTGGGCAGTTTGGTGAGGTTTGGATTAATCTTTCTCCGCTTGAGCGTGGTGCCGGCTTTGAGTTTGTCAATCAGGTTGTGGGGGGTTCGATTCCGCGTAATTACATCCCCGCGGTTGAGAAAGGAATCCGTGAGACAATGGCTCAAGGTCTGATTGCTGGTTATCCCTTCGTTGACGCTCAAGTTGAGCTTTACGATGGCAAGCATCACCCTGTCGATTCCTCAGATATGGCTTTCCAGATTGCTGGATCTTTTGCGTTTCGAGAGGCGGCAAACCAATCCAATCCGGTGATGCTTGAGCCGATTATGAACGTCACAATCTCTGTTCCGGAACAATTCATGGGGGATATTATCGGTGACCTCAATAGCAAACGCGGCAGAATCATGGGGGTTGAACAAGCGGGCAAACGTCAGGTGATCCAAGCGACCGCGCCGTTGGCAGAGATGTTCCGATATTCGATAGATCTTAAATCGATTACAAGTGCGCGAGGCAGCTTCACAATGGAGTTTTCACATTATGAGGCGATGCCCGATGAACTCGCCCAAAAAGTGATTGCTGAAGTGAAATCGGAAGCGGAGGAGTAAAATCTCGTAAGTCAATAGGTGCTCTACAAAGCATTCCACGACTCCGATGTCCACTTTAGAAGCAGATGGAAAAGTTGGAGGAAGCTTTTATGGGTAATTATGCCTACTATTACAACGGAATGAAGGATGAAACGTGAAAATCCCCCACAATCACGTTTTACGTTTCACTCATTGCCAAACCGTGCCGAGACAACCTTTGATAAGCCTACTTGCTCCATCGTCACACCGTACATGACATCAGCGGTTTCCATCGTCCGCTTATTGTGGGTAATAATAATAAACTGTGTCTGCTGGGCGTATTTCCGAATGAGGTTGGTGAAGCGGAGCACATTCGCTTCGTCGAGCGCGGCATCAACTTCATCTAGAACACAGAAGGGGCTCGGCTTAATCTTGAACACGGCGAAAAGCAGGGCAATAGCAACAAGGGACCGCTCACCGCCGGAGAGTTGCGTGATGCTCTGTGGCCGCTTCCCCGGCGGGCAGGCGATGATATCAATTCCCGATTCTAACACATCAGATGCTTTTGCCAAACGTAACTCCGTTTCCCCACCGCCGAAAAGTTCCTCAAAGACCTCTTGAAAGTTGGCTCGTATCTGTTCAAATGCACCGAGGAACGCTTCACGTGAGGTCTGATTAATCTTTTGAATGGCTTGGTTGACCGATTCGATCGACTTCTCAAGGTCCTCACGTTGGATGACAAGGAAATCTTCGCGTTTCTTGTGCTCCTCATACTCCTCAATCGCCACAAGGTTAACAGAGCCCATCCCTTCAATCTCGACTTTCAGCGTGTCAATCTGTCCCATCAACTTAAGGTCATCAACCGGATTATCCTCGACCTCGATCTGATCGATTGTAATTTGGTACTTATCTAGGATTCGGGCAGAGATTGTCTTCAATTGCATCTGCAACTGGGTTGTCGTGACCTCTAGGTGGTGTCGTAGGCGATTATACTTATCAAATTCCCTTCTGGCTTTTCGCATCAACTTCTGCGCTGCTGCCATCTGTTCGATTAAATCTGTATGTTCCGCCTCTAGCTGTCTGACATTTTCCTCAGCCTCGAACTTTTCCTGCTCTATCTGGAGAAATTTACGTTGCGCTTCGTTGATTTGTGCAGTGAGTTCTTGGCGGGTCCGGTCGTCAGAATCGATAACCGCCTGATGCTCCGCGATACTGTCGCGAATTTGTGCCTGATTTTTTTGCAGGTTCAGGAGCTCGGAGCTCAAGCTCTGCAATTTTTCCCGTTTCCTTGCCAGGGCGATTTCAAGTGCTTGGCAGGAGCCAGCGATTTCATCCCGTTTATTCTTTTCGCTCCGAATCTGCTCTAACAACCGCTCGATGCGTCGTTGTAATGTGCGGCGCGTCTTGACCGCGTCCGCCAATTCGGACTGGAGCGCGTCCTGATCGGCTTTCGCTATTTCTGTTTCCTGATGCAGACTTACCTCTTCCCTCTCTACGTCGTTCAGCTGCCCTTCCAGCTGACTGATTTGCCGCTGTCCCTGTTCCAAAACCTTTGATAAACTCGCATACTCAATCTGGTGCGCTTGTTCCTCTATAATGAGGGTTTGACGGGTCTGCTGGAGTTGTGCTAACTTGCCGGCGAGTTTTTTGGTTCTGGCATTCTTTTCGTTAAGTTGGCTTGTCAGTTGGTTAATGCGTTCTTGTAGGTCTTCTAGCTCCCTTGAGCGGCTTAGGAGTCCACTGGTTGAACGGTTATTATGTCCGCCCGTAACTGCGCCAGAAGTGTTGATTAACTCTCCATCTAGCGTAACGAGGCGCGCACTGTGCCGGAAACGCCGTGTCAGTTTTATCGCTGTATCAAGGTCTTTGACGACGACTGTACTCCCCACGAGTTGCTGAACTGCTACCTCATATTTCGGATCGTAATATAGCAGTTCGGATGCCAGGCCGATTACACCAGTCTCATCCAGCAAGCCTTTACCACGGAATGGGCGAGTCCGCAGAATATCCAAGGGCAAGAATGTCACTCGACCGGCTTTTGTCCGCTTGAGAAACTCGATACCGGATTGAGCGTCTTCAGCGGTTTCCGTAACGATGTTTTGAATCGCGCTCCCCAATGCCATCTCAACTGCTAACTCGTAGTCCGGTTCGGTTCGGATGAGTTCGGCGATGACACCACAAATTCCACTGAAGCGTTTTGGCTCTGTTTCGCGGACTTTCAGAATCGCGCGTACACCTGTGTAGTAACCTTCATGGGCGGCTTGCAAATCCCGTAATGACTTAAACCGTGACACACTGGTACCGAGTGAATCCTGCATCCCGCGCATTTCAGACTCTAGCTTGCGGAGTTCCGCTTGGTGGCGTTGGATTTCTTCTTCAGCTTTCTGCCGGTCCATTTCAAGGCGAATCAGGTCAGCGTTAAGCTGCTGTTCACGTTGTTGTGCCTTTGTATAACTCGCTTTTTCCGCTTCCAGTTCAGTGCCTAAGGCGTTTGAGCGTTCGGTAATTCGATCCAAGTTGGCAGCTGAATACTCCAGTTTGTTGTTGAGCGACGCGAGTTGCGTTTCTAGTCGTGAGACTTGATTCGTGGTTTCAAGCAATTTTTCCTGTGTTGTCTCTACGGAATCTTCGCTTTCCGTCACCCGCGTAGTAAGTTCGGTCAAAACTCGCCGCCGCGCGGTCAGCCGGCTTTCCTCCAACTGAAGCGAAACGTCAACGTGTCTGTGCTCCTGCTCCCGTTCCTGCTTTTGTGCTTCGAGTTCCGCCCCCTGTTTTTCCAATGATTCAATTGCCTGAATTGCCCGTTGACGTTGCTGCTGAATATTTAACTGTCGTTCCTTGTAAAGTGCGATTTGCCGTTCTGTCTGTTCGATTTCGCGTGCGAATTGGCTCACAACCCCTTGCCCATTACGAATTAAGTTATCTAACTCGAATCGGCGCGCTGTCGCATCCTCAATCTGCTGCTCAGTGGAGTCGATCTGCTCATTGGCTGCTGTCACCGCAAGCATCAGTTCATCCAAGCTGAGTTGCGTTTGAGTTAACTCTTTGGCAAAGCGGTCATGTTCCCGGCGATTGAGGTCTAGTTCAAGGGTTCTCAGTTGACCGTGAAGTTGTTGATAACGTTCGGCTTGTTCGGCTTGCCGCTTGAGCGATTCAGTTTCACGCTGCAATTCGTGGATGATGTCGTTAATCCGCACAAGGTTCTGCTCAGTTTCTTCTAGCTTTTTAATTGCGGCTTTTTTGCGGTGCTTGTATTTAGTGATGCCCGCAACCTCATCAAAAAGGAAGCGGCGCTCTTCGGGACGAGTATTGAGGATGAGATCAATCTTACTCTGTTCCATGACAGAGTACGCATCGACACCAATCCCTGTGTCCATAAAGAGCTCTGTAATATCTCGTAGCAAACATGGGGTATCGTTGATGAAATATGCGCTTTCACCGCTACGTGTCAGTTGACGGCGAACTGCAATCTCCGGAGATTCGATCGCAAGTTTTCCCTCAATGTTGGTAAAATGGAGAGCAGCCTGTGCCCGCTGTGCTGGCTTAAAGTTGGATCCGCCGTTGAAAAGGAGATCTTGCATATTGGCACAACGCAGGGCGCGGGGACTCTGTTGGCCCAAGACCCAACGAATTGCGTCTGACACATTGCTCTTACCACATCCGTTTGGTCCCACAATAGTTGTAACCCCGGGCTCCAGCATTAACTCCACATCTTCGGCGAAGCTCTTGAAACCACTGATTTTAATTTCATTGATATGCAACGGATATTCCTCCTTCGATGGGCAGCTCACAAGTTACATTTTCATTAACGTAAGTTAACCGATACGGTTTCGGTCTTACGTTAGAAAAATCCGTTGCAGGTCAATCGAGTACACCCCTGTCAACTATCTTCCTCAATCCTTGGAAAGATTCTGATTCAGTGCGTTTTTAATCTCTGTAATGACTTCTGTGTGCTCTTCCACGTCTAAACGCGCCTGTAATGCTTTTCCTGCGGCTCTACCGCCAATCTGCCCCAACGCCCATGCAGCGTGTCCGCGGACTAAGGGTTGGTCATCATTCAACGCCTTTTTGAGGGCGGGCACCGCAGCGCGATCTTTCCAATTGCCGAGCGCAACTGCAACATTTCGGAGGAAACCGCTTCGTTTCGCTCGCTTGATTGGACTGTTTCTAAAGCGTTTGCTGAACTGCTCCTGCGTCATGTTAATCAGTGAGAGCAACTTGGGAGCGAAATTCCCCTCACGTGGATAAAAGCCACGTTCCTTTGTCGGCGTGGCCTTGCTATTCCAAGGACAGACTTCCTGACAGATGTCGCAACCGAAGATTAGGTTATCTATCTGCGGACGGAGCTCGCGTGGGATGCTCCCTTTCAACTCAATAGTCAGGTAGGAAATACACAGCCGGGAATCGAGGATATTTGGTGCTAGAATTGCGTCTGTAGGACATGCCTCAATGCAGCGGGTGCAAGTGCCGCAGCTTCCACGGAGCGGCAAGGCATCTGTCTCCAACTTGATACTGACTAAGATACCTCCCAGAAAAAACCAAGAACCTGCACGCCAGTTAATTACATTTGTGTTTTTAGCACTCCACCCGATTCCCGCACGTTCAGCGTACTCACGTTCAAGGACCGGGGCGGTATCCACATAAACTCTGGTTTTGATCTTTTCTTCAGCAGTCTTTTGGATAAATGTCGCCAACTGATCTAATTTCGATCGGATAAGACTGTGGTAATCCGTCCCCCACGCATATCGAGAAATCTGCCCGCGCGATGGATCCGCCGCAAGTGACTTAGGTGGGTCAAGTGTATAATAATTGATTGCCAACGCGATGATCGATTGAGCTTCGGGGAGGATCTGGCGCGGATCGCGCTTCAGCGACAAATGTCTTTCGAGGTAACCCATCCCCCCTGCATAACCATCTTTCAACCACTGTTCGTAACGACCAATCGTCTGGCTCGGTTCAACGGGGATGATGCCAACTAATTCAAAACCAAGTTTTTGTGCCTGAACCTTAATCTGTGCTGTCAGATTCATACTTTTGTCAAGGGGTTAGCAAGCCGCTATCAGCGCAACAACATAATTTAACATTTAACATAAAAGAGGGTTTCATGAAAAGCTTGCTGTTATCGTAGCAGCCATTCTTTCTGAAGTCAAAGGAATTGTTCGGTAAAAATGAAATATGTGTAAAATTTTCCTTGACACGAAATAATTATTATTATATAATAGTGCGTTAGGCTTGTTTCAGAAACAGGATTCAGAAATGCCCTTATCCCCTACCCCCAATCTCAAGGTCAGGTGAAAGTATGCCCTACCCCGTCAAATATGGCAAACGTGAACGATTGTCTTTTGCAAAAATTCCGGAGATTATGGATCTCCCGGATCTCATTGAGGTTCAAAAATCATCCTACGAAGAATTTCTTCAACGAAGTATCCCCCCGGAAGAGCGTAAAGATAAAGGTCTACAGTCCGTTTTCAACGAAATCTTTCCGATCCCTGACTTCAGCGAAACTTCCGAACTTCAGTTCGTTAGTTATTCGCTCGGTGTCCCGAAGTACGATATTAACGAATGCCAATCCCGCGGATTCAGTTATGCCCTGCCGGTGAAGGTTTGCGTCCGATTGGTTCTCAGAAGCAAAGATGAGGACACCGGTGAAAATCAGCTGATTGACATAAAAGAAAACGAAGTCTATATGGGCGAAATCCCGCTCATGACGGAAAACGGCACTTTCATTATCAATGGATCTGAACGGGTAATTGTCAGCCAATTACAGCGATCGCCCGGCGCAATATTTAAGGAAACGACCCACACTAGTGGGCAGAAGCTCAACGCTGCACAAATTATTCCGTATCGAGGGGCGTGGATTGAGTTTGAGTACGACATCAAAGACCTGATTTACGTCCGGCTCGATCGGCGAAAAAAAATGCTCGTAACCGTTTTGCTCCGGGCACTCGGTTGGGAAACAGATGAAACCATCCTCAAGCTGTACGCTAAAACGGAGCGGGTCAAGCTCGATGACTCCCTTATTGACCGGGTGATAGCTGCTCCTGTTGAACATTCTGTCACTGAAGATATCTCGCTTGAAGCAAATACAGAATTGACAGAAGAACAGATTGGGGATTTGCTTGAGGCAAATATCAGCGAAGTTGAAGTTTTGGAGGTGGATCGGGTCAGTCTGAGTGACTCTCCAATTGGTCAGGCGACGGCTGCTCCTATCGAATACAAGCACCCTGTTACTGGAGATGTCTCGCTTGAAGCGAATACGAAATTGACAGCGGAACAGATTTCGGATTTGCTTGAGGCAAATATCAGCGAAGTTGAAGTTTTGGGGGTGGATCGGGTCAGTCTGAGTGACTCTCCAATTGGTCAGGCGACGGCTGCTCCTATCGAATACAAACGTCTTGTTACTAAAGATGTGCTTGAAGCAAATACAGAATTGACAGAAGAACATATTGCGGATTTGCTTGAGGCAGGTGTCGGCGAAGTTGAGGTTTTAGACGCAGATGATGCAGAAGATATCCGTTTCCTGCGGAATACGCTCAAGCGTGACTTCCAATCGGAGTACAAGCTGCGGCTAATTTTTCAAGTACCGTCAACCCTCGAAGGCGATTTGACGGATGATGCGCCAGTGTCAGGCACATGGCTCCGAAAGTTTAAGGAAAATGGCACCTCTCTGTCCCCTTCCGCAACTGTGCAGGTAAAAATAGAAGGTCGCCGCTGGTGTCTAGCCAACAAGAACAGTAGAGATAACTTCACCATCGAGAAAGTAGGGGATACCTTCAACGTCTATCGCGGTAGTATCCAAGACCTTGCAGTGGTGGATATTTTTCGTAAGCTGCAACCGGGCGACCCGCCTACAATCGAGAGTGCATACAACCGATTTGAGAAGCTATTTTTCGATCCAGTGCGTTACGATCTCGCAGCGGTAGGGCGGTACAAGCTCAATAGAAAACTGGGCAATCTCTCCCTGTATCGGAACGGAGGCGAGGTAGTCGATGAGCAGGTTCGGGTGCTACGTGGGGCGGACATCGCCGCGGTCCTTCAATACCTGATACAGGTGCAGAATGGAAAAGGGGAGAGGGACGATATCGACCACCTTGGCAATCGTCGAGTTCGAGCGGTCGGGGAACTGTTGGAGAACCAGGTGCGGATGGGGATGCTGCGGGTAACTCGTGTAACTCGAGAACGGTTGACGGTTCAAGACTTGGAGAATATAACCCCTGCCGACCTGATTAACCCTAAACCGTTGACCGCTGCGATTAAAGACTTCTTCGGTTCGAGCCAGCTCTCCCAATTCATGCAGCAAGCCAATCCGCTAGACGAGTTAACCCATAAACGCCGCTTGAGTGCGTTGGGACCTGGCGGACTGCATCGGGAACGTGCGACCTTTGATGTCCGAGATGTGCATCGCACCCACTATGGACGGGTCTGTCCCATTGAGACACCTGAAGGTCCCTCGGTGGGATTAATTGTTTCCTTAAGCACCTACGCACGGGTCAACGCCTATGGCTTTATGGAAACACCTTATCGCAAAGTGTCTAATGGCAAAGCAACCGATCAGATTGATTACTTGGCTGCGGATAAGGAAGATACGTTCACGATCGCGCAGGCCCATGCGGTCCTTGATGAAGACGGAACGATGGCACCCGATCAGATGGTGACGCGGCACAAGGACGATTTTCCCCAGAAGTCTGCGCCAGAAATCGATTATATTGATGTTTCCCCGAAGCAAATCGTTGGTGTTTCTGCCGCACTCATTCCCTTTCTTGAGCACAACGATGCGAACCGTGCGTTGATGGGGAGCAACATGCAGAGACAAGCGGTGCCGCTCATCCGTCCGGAAGCCCCACTGATTGGGACTGGCATGGAATATAAAGCCGCTCGCGATTCCGGGGCGGTTGTGCTGGCAAAGCGAGATGGCGTTGTGGAGAGCATTTCTGCCTCTGAAATCATTATTCGCACAGATGATGCCTTCCGGATTGCTGGTGGGGAGCAGTCGTTCAGCGAAATGGGCTACGATGTTTACCGCTTGACGACCTTCACGCGCTCGAACAGCGGCACCAGTCTCCACCAACGTCCATGTGTAAATGTCGGAGAAGAGATAAAAACGGGTCAGGTGATTGCCGATGGAACGTCAACCGAAAATGGAGAACTTGCCCTTGGCAGCAATGTCTTAATCGCATTCATGTCTTGGGAAGGATATAATTACGAGGATGCCATCCTCCTCAGCGAGTCGCTCATCACTGACGATACTTACACCTCCATCCACATTGACGAGTTTGAAGTGGAAGCGCGTGATACAAAGATGGGCCGCGAAGAGATTACTCGAGACATTCCGAATGTTTCTGAGGAGGCTTTAGCGCAATTGGATGAAGAGGGTATTATTCGCGTCGGTTCGATTGTCCGCCCGGGTAGCATTCTGGTCGGCAAGGTGACACCGAAGGGAGAGAGTGACCTCGGGCCCGAAGAAAAACTGCTGCGCGCAATCTTTGGTGAGAAGGTTGGCGAAGTGCGGGATGCTTCCAAGTATGTCAAGCCGGGCACGGAAGGTGTTGTGGTTGATGTCAAGGTCTTCTCTCGGAAAGAGCGCGAACGCGACCGTCAAACGGAACTACGGGAGACTGCCAAAATGAAAGAGGTGGACAAGGAGTGGCTGGCGAAATGTACGTTGATCAACCAGCGCAAGAACGCCGAGATTCGCAAGGCACTGACCGATAAAACACTCGCTAGCAGTATCTCTGACGGCATGAATCTCCTTGCCCGGCGGGGAGATATTGTCACGGAAGAGTTGCTGGATGCCGACGTTCCGTTGGAACAGTTCCATGTTACGGATGCTGATGCGATGGAGCTCATCCAACGCATTCGACAACTGGCACAAGGGCGTATTGATGCCCTGACGGAGGAAAAGGAAGCACAGATTGATAAAATTCGCAAAGGAGATGAGTTGAAGCCAGGCGTTCTCAAACTGGTGAAGGTCTATGTGGGGACCCGCCGAAATATCTCTGTTGGCGACAAAATGTCCGGCAGACACGGCAACAAGGGTGTCGTTTCCAAGATTCTCCCACAAGAGGATATGCCCTATCTGGAAGACGGTACGCCGGTCCAGATCATCATGAATCCGTTGGGAGTTCCCGGCCGCATGAATGCGGGCCAGATTCTAGAGACGCATTTGGGTAGGGCGGCAAAGGAACTTGGCTTATACATTGTCACGCCGGTCTTCGATGGTGCAAAGGAGCCGGAGATTCGGGAACTCTTACGAAAGTCTGGTCTGCCAGAACACGGGAAAGCGAAGTTGTACGATGGCCGAACCGGGGAGCCCTTTGCCCAAGAAGTTACTGTTGGATATACTTACATTCTCAAGCTTAATCACTTGGTGGATGATAAAATTCACGCCCGTAGCACGGGGCCCTATTCATTGGTGACTCAGCAGCCACTCGGTGGCAAGGCACAACAAGGGGGTCAACGCCTCGGTGAAATGGAGGTCTGGGCTCTGGAAGCCTACGGTGCTGCGTATACCCTTCAAGAATTGCTCACAATTAAGTCGGATGATGTTGTTGGAAGGAGCAAGATCTACGAAGCAATTGTCAAAGGAGACAATGCCCCCGCGCCGGGCACTCCAGAATCATTTAACGTCCTTGTGAAGGAATTACAAAGCCTTTGTCTGGATGTAAAGCTAGAGCAAACACCTGACACTGACAGCACAGATACTTTTGACCTTGCCCCTGAGAATTGGGAGTCAGAACCTGAAGTATGATAAAAGGGAGAACAGCCATGTCAAATCCAATCCAAGAACGAACAACACAGTCGGGAACTCCGAACAATTTTGATGCGATCTCAATCCGGATTGCTTCGTCAGAAGACATTAAGGAATGGTCAAAAAGGACAGCGTGCCGCGATCAGAATCGGACCAGTGGGTGCTCAACAGGTAACTGCACATGCGGCGAAGTCCGGAAACCTGAAACGATTAACTATCGCACATTTCGTCCCGAACGAGATGGCTTGTTCTGTGAGGCGATTTTTGGGCCACAAAAAGACTGGGAGTGTGGATGCGGTAAGTACAAACGGATTAAACATAAAGGAGTAATATGTGACCGATGCGGTGTTGAAGTCACTCAGCAAAAGGTACGCCGTGATCGGATGGGGTATATTGATTTAGCCGCACCGGTGTCCCATATCTGGTTTTTCAAGGGCCTGCCCTCACGAATTGGGTTGTGTTTAGACCTCTCATTCCGTGACATTGAGCGCATTATCTATTTTGAATCGTTTATTGTGCTAGAGGTCAACGCTCCATGTGACCTTGAAGAAAAGCAACTCTTGACAGAAGAGGAGTACACACGCTACCGAACCGAGTTTCCCGACAGCTTCCGTGCAGGTATGGGTGCCGATGCGATTCAAGAACTGTTGAAGCGGATTGATTTAGATCAAGAAATCGAAACCCTGCAGGAAGAACTTGAGGCGACTAAAAGCAAGCAAAAAACTCGGAAGTTGTCCAAGCGGCTGAAATTGATGATGGATTTTAAGCAGTCTGGAAATCAGCCAGATTGGTTGATTCTTACGGTGATTCCGGTAATTCCGCCGGACCTACGTCCGCTCGTTGCTCTCGACGGGGGGCGGTTTGCCACTAGCGATTTGAATGATTTGTATCGACGCGTGATTAATCGGAATAATCGTCTGAAACGCCTGATGGAACTCCGGGCCCCAGAGGTGATTATCCGTAATGAGAAACGGATGCTCCAAGAAGCGGTAGATGCCTTGCTGGACAATGGTCGTCATGGCCGCATAGTGCGAGGTCCGGGCAATCGTCCCCTGAAATCCCTTTCCGATATGCTCAAAGGAAAACCGGGGCGTTTTCGTCAAAACCTGCTCGGCAAGCGTGTGGACTATTCGGGGCGGACGGTCATCGTGGTTGGGCCAGAACTCCAGTTGCACCAGTGTGGTTTGCCAAAGAAGATGGCATTAGAGTTGTTTAAGCCGTTCATCATTCATAAGCTGCAGGCGAAAGGCTATGCCTATACTATCAAGCGGGCGAAAAATATGGCAGAGCAGGTCTCGCCGGAGGTCTGGGAGGTGTTGGAAGAGGTGATTGACGAGCATCCGGTGCTCCTGAATCGTGCTCCAACCCTACATCGACTCGGGATTCAAGCATTCCAACCCGTGCTTGTGGAGGGAAAAGCAATTCGAGTCAATCCGCTTGTGTGTGAGGCATTCAATGCGGATTTCGATGGCGATCAGATGGCAGTCCATGTTCCATTAAGCGTTGAGGCACAGGTTGAGGCAAAACTCCTGATGATGGCAACGCGCAACCTTCTCAAACCTGCACATGGTGGAGCCATTGCGGTGCCGAACCGAGATGTCGCAATGGGCTGCAGCTTCCTCACAAAGGCGGTCCCGGAGGAGAAGTGGGAGGAAGTCTGTCAGGTACCAACCCCGCGAGTCTATCGAGATAAGCAAGAGATTATCCTTGCACACGAGTGCGGTGCCCTCGGACTCCATGATCCGGTAAAGCTCTACTTTGATGGAGCAGCCCAACCGATTGAAACAACAGTGGGGCGGGTCATCTTTGACCAAGCTGTCCCTAATGAGTTGTTGTTCATCGATGCCAAGACGCAACAAACGCTGCCATTTTTCAACCAAGAAATAGGTTCTCGCGATCTGTCAAACTTGGTGTCTCGCGCTTTTGAGGAATTGGGCAATCGCCAAACTGTAGAGTTTATAGATGACTTGAAGCGACTTGGCTTTCATTACGCAACGCTAGGCGGGCTCTCTATTGCCATGCAGGACATGATCATCCCGCACCAGAAGGCCGAATTGATTAGGGAAGCGTGGAAGCAGGTCGAACAGATTGAAGCCGATTACAGGCGAGGCGATATGGGTATGAGCGAGGGTGAGCGCTACAACAAAGTGATTGATGTTTGGCATCAACGGATCGAACAAATCGAAAACGCCTTGTTTGATGGGCTAGAACAAGGACGTGATGATGAGGTTGAAGGATTCAATCCCGTTCATATCATGGTGGACTCAGGCGCGATTTCTCGAAGCAAACGGGATTCAATTCGCCAACTGGCGGGCTTGCGTGGGTTGATGGCAAAGCCTTCTGGAGAGATTATTGAGCGGCCAATTGAATCTTGCTTCCACGAAGGGTTGTCAGTGCTTGAATACTTCATTTCGACGCACGGTGCGCGCAAGGGGCTTGCCGATACCGCGATTAAGACCGCTAGTAGCGGTTACCTGACGCGGAAGTTGGTCGATGTTGCACAAGATGTAATCGTAAGAAGGGTAGACTGCGGAACACTCGGTGGTATTACCAAGACGACAGACGAAGAAGAGGAGACTTCGCTCTCGGAGCGGATTTTCGGACGCACAGCGGCGGACGACATCATCGACTCGAGCACAGGTGAGGTGCTGGTACCAAAGGATGCGTTGATTACACATCAAGTCGCAGAGAAAATCGAGGCAGTGGGTATCCCTGAAGTCCGCGTGCGGTCTGTGTTAACGTGCGAAGTACGGGACGGTGCGTGTGCAAAATGTTACGGCACCGATTTGACAAGTGGCCATCTGGTAGATGTTGGTGAGGCAATCGGTATTATCGCAGCGCAATCGATTGGGGAGCCGGGGACACAGTTGACGATGCGGACGTTCCACACGGGCGGCACCGCCAGTGGTGGTAGGTCCCAATCGCAGATTAAGGCGCGGCATAATGGGACGGTTCAATATCACAATGTCAGATTTATTGAACGCCCGGTTGAAACGGATTCGGTGGCAGAGAATCGACAACCGAATACAGAAATGGAAAAGGTTGTCGTTTCCCGAAATGCACAAATCCGGATTGTTGATGAGAATGGATATACGGTGGAGCGGCATACTGCTGATGTCGGCGCACGGTTATACGTCGAAGATGAGCAAGCTGTGACTAAAGAGGATTCCCAAAATGGCGAACAATCAACGCTGCTGCTTGAGTGGGATCCGTATCAAGTACCGATTCTGACGGAACATGCCGGACACGTTGTGTTCAGGAATATTGTTGAAGGCAAAACGATGCGTGAGGACAAAGCCACCGGTTTAGCAGAGCGGGTCATTATCGAACACAGAGGCGAAGATCAACCACAAATTGAGATCCATGATGAGGCCGGGGAAGTCCTGATTAGCTATCAGATGCCGACAGGGGCACACCTTTCGGTGACGGATGAGGAGCAGGTGAAACAGGGAGCGGTTTTGGCGAGGCTGCCGCGTGAAAAAGGGCAAAGTCGAGACATTGTGACAGGGTTGCCACGGGTCACGGAGCTTTTTGAGGCACGGCGCCCGAAGGACACCGCTGTCATCTCCAAGATTGAAGGATATGTCGAATTAGAGAGGGCTAGCCGTGGTGTACGCATCCTGCGCGTGGTGGCTGGAGACGTAGAGGAGAGCCATCGCATTCCACAAGGCAAGCACCTAATTGTGCAGAATAATGACATAGTAGAGGCAGGGGAACGGTTGACTGATGGACCAATTAACCCACACGATATCCTCGAAGTGAAAGGAGAGGACGCAGTCCAAAACTACCTAGTCAATGAAGTCCAAGATGTGTACAGAACACAGGGCGAGCGCATCAACGACAAGCACATTGAAGTCATTGTGCGACAGATGCTGGGTAAGGTAAGAATCGAGAATCCAGGGGATACGGAATTTCTCGAAGAGGAAGAAAGAGACCGTGTAACTTTCAATCGAGAGAATGACCGCGTTATTGAAAATGGCGGGCAGCCTGCGACAGCCGAATCAATCTTACAGGGGATCACGAAGGCATCCCTGTCCACAGAAAGCTTCATCTCTGCTGCTTCGTTCCAGCAGACAACCAATGTGCTAACGAAAGCTTCGGTTAGCGGTAAACAAGATCGGCTCGTTGGCCTGAAGGAAAATGTCATTATGGGACATCTTATCCCCGCAGGAACAGGGGTGTCTAAATTCCGGAAGATTCGCTCTTTCCCCAAAACGGAAGCACATCTCCAATCTGATCCGGATTCAAATCAACCTGAGTTCTTGGTTGATGAACCGGCAGCGGATTAAGCTTGAGCGGCTGATGAAACGCAAAATGTTTCATCAGCCTCCCTCAACGCGCCCAATACCTACTCGGCGGTTGAGAGAAAGTTATCCAATACGTTCCACGAGTCGACGAGCAGAATGGTTCCTTGATAACGCTGTGAAGCATCGAATCGCGTTTCCTCTTGGAGCTGCAGGGTTGGGAGACGAAATCGTTCAATCGTTTGTATCGCCGTGCGGTTCTGCCCAATTAGTACCCCTAAATCTGCGTCGAGAATAACCAGAAAATCTGAGATCGAATCTCCAATATACAGCGTTCTTATTCCCCCGTCCCCGATTTCATCGGGGTTCGGGGGCTTTTTTGTTCGTTCCCTGAATTTTCTCAATTTATCCTGTGCCGAAACGACATGCAGGTGGATGTTCCCGGTTGAACATCCCGCCGCATCATACATCAAACTGTTAGAGATCACCCGATCGCATAGCCCCTCCGTTGCCCCTTGGATTAAGGTCTCTGACCAATTGGCTGATAAAATCTCAACCTCAACGCCATCCGCTCGCATGGCAGACAACACCCGGTCAACCCCCGATTTCTTGACGACATTCCGTCCAACCGCTTTTAACCCTTCCCTTGTTAATCCTTCTAGAAAGCCTTTCGCTATTACCCTTTGTATAGATACGGCTTCTAGTTCCTCAAAGGCTTTCAGGAAATCGACAATTGAGTGCCGAGGGTTCAGCCACGCATCACATACCCGATGATACCGCGTCAAATACCATTGCACCATCTCCTGCCAAGCCGCGAGAAGTTGTGCTTTCTCATGCTCACGGTTATCAGCCGCTGTATGCACGAGGATGCTGATGGTATCTCGTTCCGATATCGTTTCGTCAAAATCGGTGATGAGTTTATCGATTGAATATTTTGGCATACGGTGTTGCTCGTAGATTGCATTACTGCGGCTTAAATTGCACCACCAATTTCTCCGCCCATGTCCGGTTAGCGTCAATGGTCCGTCCGGCGTTATGTGGTGTGTGGACAACGTTATGCCGTCCCAAGAGTGGATCGTCTAACGGAAGCGGCTCGACATCCCAGACATCGGCGGTAAGGCTCAGTTCGTCAGCAAGGACTCGCTTTCGCAATGCTTCCATATCGCAAATCCGCGCCCGTGTCGCCAGAACCACTAGACAACCTGTTGGCAGGGCGTTGATATGCTCTGCGGTGACAATGCCCTGCGTTGATTCTATCAAAGGCACCATCGGTGCGAAGATTTCAGCATCTTTAACTAGTTCAGAAAGGTGCCATTCCTTCCGAGCACCCGCGCGATGAAAACAGGGCTCGCTGGCATACGGATCCCAAGTCGCCACATCTGCGCCCAGCATGTTCACAAAGCTGGCGTAGCGGCTACCAATGTTCCCGGCACCGACAATACGCACCCGTTTCCCAGCAATCGTGCCACTAGTAAAGTTTGGGTCATCGCCAAATTGATGTCCACGCGCCCCGGGCTGTCCCATGCCATTGGGTGCTTCGTAGTCCCAGGGTACTCGGCTGCTGAGGATCGCATGGTGTAGTTGTGGGATGCGGCGCAGTCCGCACAGCGTCAACGCTAGACCATACTCCGCCACAGTTTGTCCCCAAAATCCTTCGGTCGGTTGGTTATAAACCGTGATTCCCGCCTGTTGGAGATGTTCCTGAATCGGTCCCTCTGATATATGACTACCATAGCTGCCTTGGAAGGTCGCCTCCTCTAGCCCCGTAAAAAGCTGAAGACACTCCAACGTCACAGGCACACCAAGACATGCGAGTCGTTTGACTTTGGCGGGGTCTGGGGCAATCTCGCCGAGGCTTGGCTGGTCACCGGCGGGTTCGAGGCGTATGAATTCGACGGTCCCCTGTGCCTGCCACAGTGTATGGAAGTGATCGGCTGCAAAGGGCCAAACGCCGTCAAAATAAGGATGGACGACAATTAAGCTGCTCATTATTCATGTTCCTTTCTGATACTAATTTTCGATCAATCCTCTCCTCACGCTAGTTAGCTATACGTTCTTGCGAGGAGAGTTAGTGACTTTGTCGTAACGAAAAAACAAGCCTGTCGGTCTGGATCTGATATGGGCCACACGTTGCAAATTAAACGCCTGTAAGTAGTCTAATGTACGTCCGAGCGACTCTCAAATCCTCCAACGCTTCCTCCGAAGTGCAAGGCGGATCAGCCTCTCCCGTGATGGCAGTCACAAAGTTGATAGCCTGTTGCCGCATGGCGTGTACTGAAGGGAGTTGTGGCACCACGGTCTCCGGGGTAATGCCTTCGCCGGGATCTCGCAGAATCTCAACGCGACCGGGACGGTTGGTCGCTAGCGGTGCTGGCAATTCAATTTTTAGATAACCCCGCTCAAAACACACGAGCGCAGATTCCTGCCAATCAATCGTTGTGCTGTAGGGGGACATTTCAATGGTACAGGCGATACCGTTCTCACTCTGACCTGCCAATAGTATACCAGAAGGATCGGCATACGTGACCGTGTAGGATTCTCCAAGCAGGTAGCGCATGAGATTGATCTGATGGATGTAATAGTTGACGAAGCCGTTATATTGGTTGCGAACTTCATCAGTCATGTCGGCGGCAGGTGCGTCCCACTCCAGTGAAGGGGGTGGGGAATCATCTCGAATCAGGTCATTAAAACCGCCTGCCACCCAATCCCCGGAGGATATTAGAATGCGAACATACGTCATTTTTCCAAGTTCACCCGACGCTTTGAGACGCTCGATTTCCGTCTTTGCGTACATCGTTGCTAGGTCACTGCGTTTGTGATAGCCGATCATGTGCCAAGTCCCACTCGCCCTCATGGCAGCCACAATTTTTTCGCCCGCTTCGATGGAAGCAGCAAGCGGTTTCTCAGTGAACACTGGAACCCCCGCCTTGAGAAGTTCAGGCACAAGTATCCCATATCGCCCAAAAGGTTGGGCAGCCACAATACCATCCAGTGTTTCGTTTTGCAACATCTCTTCGTGCGTGGGATAGGTATTTGGGATACCGTAGCGGGCAGCAACCTTTCGGCGCAGCGGTTCACGTATCTCAGCAATCGCAGCTACCTGACAAATATCCAAATTCGCATAGTTCTTCAGGTGGGCGCATTGCCCCATGTTGCCAACGCCGACGAATCCAATTCTAACTTTCTGCTTCGGCATACTATGATTCCTTTCTAAAGCATATCTTATCAAATTTCCCGGACACGGTCAATCCCAAAGCTGATATTGACAAAGCTTCTCAGTACCCTTATAATGAATACCTACCCGACGAAATAGACACATGGAATCATCTGAAAACCGTTAATCCACAATCAATAATAGCCAGAGGAGATTGATAATGCCAGTTTTCACAGCGGAGGTCTTGGCACAAACATGCCTGAAGGTTTTCCGTGCTATGGGCATCTCTGATGCAGAATCTAAAGTTGTGACACGCTCCATGGTTGACGCTAATCTGGTCGGCCATGACTCACACGGCATCATCCACTTACCAAAGTATGTTCGCGAAATCGAGGAGTCCCTGATCCAGCCGGGGGCGACGATCGAAGCTAGACGGGAATCCCCTTCAATGGCAGCACTCGATGGAAATTGGGGATTTGGGCCCGTGATCGCGACACACGCAATGAAATTAGCAGTTGAAAAGGCGAAGCAGACCGATGTTAGTTCGGTCACCATCTCCCGTTGTAACGAAACCGGCAGGTTGGGGGGATATGCGCTGATTGCGGCGGCGGAGAATATGATCGGAATTTTGACGGTGAATGATCATGGCGGCGGTCAAAATGTCGCGCCTTATGGAGGGATCGAAGGACGGCTATCAACCAATCCGCTTGCTTGTGCCATTCCGGTCGAAGGACGTGAGCCTATTCTATTGGATATGTCCACGAGCGTTGTCGCAGCAGGGAAAGTCCGGGTACAACGGCATCGGAAGGAGCCTACCCCAGAGGGATGGCTTATTGATGCTGCAGGAAATCCAACAACCAATGTCGAGGATTTTTATGGGGCTCCCCCTGGGGCACTGCTCCCTTTTGGAGGGATCGCCGCGCAAAAAGGATTCGGACTCAGCGTTGTTGTCGATATTCTCTCTGGAGCGTTGAGCGGTGCGGGCTGCACCTGTCAAGAGGGGTCAAGGGTGGGTAATGGCGTGTTCATCACAGTCATTAACATTGCTAGTTTTGTGGATCTGTCGGATTTCAACGCAGAGGTCAATCGCTTCATCGGCTACATCAAGTCTGCCAAGTGTTCACCCGGTGTCGAGGCGATCCGCCTACCGGGCGAGCGTGGTAGGGGTGAACAAGAGAGACGCAGACGGGAGGGAATCTTTGTCGAAGAAAGCACATGGAAACAGATTCAAGGGGTTATGCGAAAGTATCAGCTTCCAATTCCTGATTCGTTAACATAGCCAGTTTTGAGTGCAAATCTGTCAGATTACGTTTCCATTTCCGCTTCTGGGAAATTCCCTAAGCGTCAATCCATAACCGCTTGCTGATACCACTTCCAAAACTTGCACAATCCCGCTGCAAGGGAAGTTTGCGGGTTATAGTCCAACAAGCGGCCAGCTTTGTCAATATCCGCAAAGGTGATTTTTGGCTCGCTGAGTGGGGCAGGCGGTGTCGATAAAATCGCTCTGCGACCTACCAACCCTTCGATAATCTCTACGAAATCTGTCATGAGAACAGGCTCACCTCGTCCGAGGTTGATCAGTTCATAGCCCAGCGGCTTATCAAGCGCAGCCATTACGCCATCAATGATGTCATCAATATAAGCCCAATCACGCTTCATTTGACCCCCATCGAACAAGACAATTTCCCGTCGATGAACGATGCTGTCTGTAACAATGAATGGCATCATATCAGGGCGTCCACGGGGCCCATAGACAGTGAAAAAACGTAACGCCGTGAAATTAAGCCCGTGCAAATGGTGATAAGTATATCCCATCAACTCGACCGCTTTTTTGCTCGCGGGGTAGGGCGCGAGGGGATGATTACAGGGATCTGTCTCAACAAAAGGCAGGTGCTTTGTATTTCCGTACACAGATGAGGTGGATGCAAAGACAAAGTTTTCGACACCGATCTCAAGGGCAGCTTCTAGTAGGTTGATAGAGCCACCAACGTTAACATCGGTGTAGAGTCTGGCGCGTCCGATAGAGTAGCGCACGGCACCGTAGGCCGCTAAATGAACAACCGCTTCCGGTCTGTGTTCCGTGAAGATACGATTGATAGTTTCCTGATCGCAGATGTCAACCTCGCACAAGATACAGCGGGGGTGATTGCGTAACTGATGGACATTCTCTTGTTTGCGCGCTGTATCGTAATAATCGTTGAAGTTATCTAAAGCGATCACCGTATCGCCACGGTCCAGCAGCCTTTCACAGAGATGTGAACCGATGAAGCCCGCAGCACCGGTGATGAGAATTTTCAAGATAAGCCTCCCTTCCTTTCAGTCCCCTCTTCTTCGGGGCAGTGCTTGAAACGCAGATGATCCGGGCTTTCCGTTTCTTTCTCATCGTTCAAGGTTAGGTGTTTTGTGGGGGTATGATTCGTGAGTGACGCTATGCTATCATACAAATGTTGACTTAGTCAAGGGAGATAAAATGCAAAGTCGAGTTAGATTTGTATGTTTCATTTATGGACAACTCGGTCCTTACCTTACTCTACCAAGAGTGAATCACCACAACCCAAAGCCCCAGCGGGGTGTCAAGCCAATGGTTAAATGAAGGGATACCTCACATTTAGGACTTACACACTTCAGTTTATAGTCGCGCAATTCAACCCGCGTGCGGACGGGCGATAAAGCACCCGACTCCAAACCTTAACTACGATGGGAAAAACCTTGCTTTTTTATCACTGTATATGCTACTTTAGAGCTTATCAGTGTCATTGCCCTGATGCAAGGGTTATTTAACCGATGGGCATCTCTGTCCTCCGTCGAGATTTCTATACTGTATAGGACTTACGCCGTTGAACGCTCAAAGCCTCGTAGGGGCAACCCCAAAAACGTTGTGATCCCAGGAGGCAACAATATGATGAACGAAAATCTTGAGTCTGCTGAACGTATCCCTGACTTGTGGTGTGAAGTATACAGGGAGACCTTATGAGCACAGGGCAAGCCGCCATAAAACTCCTTCGTTACCGTCCGGGGCTTTTTCTGCTCACAATACTGTTTCGGGGAGTGGATGACCTTGTGCCATTTCTGACCGGACTGGTCATGAAAGCGTTCTTCGATGCCCTCACAGGCGATATGCAAGCAGGATTCACCCCATGGACGCTTGTGGCACTGTTTATCGCTGTTGAGGTTGGCGATCGGATCACGTTGTTTGGCTCTGCGGTCGTATGGCCTCGCTGGTGGTACGCGATAGAATCGCTTCTCCGTAAAAACCTGATGGCCGCCCTGTTTAACGTGCGGACCCCGCGCCGTATTTCAAGTGCCTCCGGCGAAGTAACCAATCGTTTCCGCGACGATGTGGGAACGGTCGTCAGATATTTGGAGCGATACATCCATCTGTGGGGCAACCTCATCTTTGCCGTTCTCGCTATCATCTGGATGGCGCGGATAAACGTGATGATTACATTCGTTACGGTCATTCCGTCCATTCTCGTTGTAATTATTATTGATGCAGCAAGGAAATATATCTATAAATATCGAACGGCGCAACGGGTCGCTACGGCACAAGCGACAAATTTCATCAACGAAATGTTCCAAGCGGTATTGGCAATCAAGGTTGCAACGATGGAGTCAAATGTTATCTCACACTTTCGCCGGCTTAACGATGCACGGCGGAAGTCCACTCTGATAGATAACCTATTTGAACAACTCCTACGCTCGATTAATCAAAATCTGGGGACTGTGGCAACAGGGGTGATTCTCATACTCGTTGCAGAAAGGATGAAATCCGGCGACTTTACGGTCGGAGATATTGCCCTCTTCATGACCTACGTGGGTGAAGTTGCTAGAAGTGGCTCGCTATTGGGTACGGTGATGACACACCATGCACGCGCACAAATTTCCTTTGGTCGAATGGAGCGAATCATTGATGAAACATCACCAAGCGCACTCGCCCAACATAGTCCGGTCTACCTCCGGGGCGATCTGCCCACCATTCCGGTTCCCGTTAAGACGGATGCCGATCAACTCCACGAACTAACGATCAAAAGCCTGACCTACCGCTATGAAGATTCGGAGAATGGGATTCATGGAATTGACTTACAAATACCCGCAGGCTCATTCACCGTGATTACTGGGCGGATTAGTTCTGGCAAAACAACCCTTCTGCGAGCTCTCCTAGGGGTGCTGCCGAAGGAGTCCGGGGAGATTCGCTGGAATGGCGAGGTGGTGGCTGATCCCAAATCGTTCTTTGTGCCGCCCCGCTGCGCCTATACCCCACAAGTCCCGCAACTTTTCAGCGAACCGCTCAAGGACAATATCCTCATGGGATTGCCAGATGACCCGGAGGCTCTTAATCGAGCGATTCAGTTGGGTGTGATGGAGGAGGACCTCCCGACGCTCGAAAACGGACTGGATACGGTGGTGGGCCCACGAGGTGTCAAGCTATCGGGAGGACAGATACAACGCGCCGCTGCGGCACGGATGTTTATTCGCCCCGCTGAGCTCTTTGTTTTTGACGATCTATCTTCTGCACTGGACGTAGAGACAGAACGAGCGCTGTGGGATCGCGTCTTTGAAACACAACGTTCAACCTGTCTTGTTGTTTCCCATCGCCGCCCAGCACTCCGCCGTGCGGATCGGATTATCGTCCTGAAAGACGGGCGGGTTGAGGGGGTAGGTACCCTGGATGCCCTCTTGGCTTCCTGTGAAGAGATGCAACGGTTGTGGAAGGGAGACGTAGGCGCGTAGTTGTCAATAAGGATTCTCCGCTGTCGTTATGGAACACCAGCGGGAGGTCAACAGGTTATTCCATAAAGCGTCTTGCGCTTCGGGCGTTCCGATCTGCCGTAGCACCGCAGCCGCATAGTAACGCACATACCGGTCCTCATCATTTAACCTTCCCGTCAATGCCGGTACGAGACTGTCTGCGAATTGACCAATCTTTGCCAGTGCCATCACTGCATTGAGGCGAACAAGCATCTCCGAGTCGCTTGAGACTTGGATTAATGCCGGTCCAATGTCCTCGGCAGGTGCCGCAATTGTTCCCAATGCCTCCGCTGCATTTCGGCGAACCCACGGATTCTCATCCCGCAGCCCCTGAATCAATGCTGGCACGGCTTCTGTTGCAAGCGAGCCCAGATTGCCCAACGTATCCGCGGCCGCTGCACGGGTGGGCCAACGCGCGTCACCTAGTGCCGAAATCAATGCCGGGACGCTGGACGATCCTATTTCGGTCAGTGCTTGGGCGGAATAGAGATCTGCTGGATTACCACCTTGTGGATTCGCTGGAGTTTTTGCGACGTTTTTCTCCGCCCAAGCTTCAGCCTCATCTCGTAATGCTCGCATTAGCATCGGCACAACAGATTCCCCCATCTGGCCCAGCGCATAAGCCGAATTCAGGCGAACGCTCTCATCGGCATCTCGGAGTGCCGTTATCAGTTGTGCCACAGAGCCATTTTCGTCAGGCGCGACGTGCCTTGGGGCTGCGCCATGGCTTTGAGAGAGCCAGTTCCAGACGTGCCTCGATAACCCCTGATGTTTATCGTTATCCGCGGGTTGCCAATGTGTGTGTCCGTTACCCCATAAGGATTGAGAGGGTTCGTGCATGCGTGTAAACTGAAATTTCAGCATGTACCGCTTTTTGTCGCTACGATTCGCTGTCGCCCGATGCCACGTATCGAAGTTGACGATTGTCACCGTGCCCGCCTTTCCACAAAGTGCCGTTGCCTGCTCACTGCTTTGCGCCGGATTCGTGTCGGAAATCGTATTGTAATACTGCCTTCCGGGTAGAACCCCCGTCGGTCCCATGGCTTCGGTGACATCTTGCGGATAGTAGAAAGCCATCACCCATCGGAAGCGGTGATGACGCACCTTTTGATCAAACACATAGTCATCCTTATGCCAAGTTTGTCCGTCACTCCCCGGTGAGTTGAGATGGCAGTAACGATGCGGGTGCATAAGGTAATCTGGACCCAGCAAGCTCGTCAGTGCGCCGCAAACCTTCGGATGCTCAAAAACCCGCTGAATTTCAGGGATACGGGGAAGCAGATTGTTTCCCGGATTGCCTTCCTTCGCAAATACCTCTTCAATTTGCTGATAGATGTGCTTGTGAAGGTTGGTCGGAAAATCAGCTTGAATTTGGATATACCCGTTGACTATAAAATCCCGGATTTCTTCGTCATTAAGGAGATAAGCTTGGTTCACCATTTCCCTTTTTCCTTTCGGTACGGGGCCTTCCTACTTTCCTTGCGAAAGCAAAAGTCGCATGAGTTCGGACTCGGTTAAGTACGGCTGAATTTTTTCCGCAAAGTCAGCGACTGTCTCATCGCCTGTCGCAGTGGAGGTGTCTAGCGTTATCTTGACTCTAATCAGCGAATTTTGGTGTGCTTCCTCAAATCTTTGCAGCACATCTGCAATATCCTTTTCTGGCACAAGCGGGTATTTATGGGGATTTTCTTTCATCCGCTTGGCAATGACTTCGGGGGAAGCCTTCACCAAAATTAGCACAGTTTCGGGTGCAAATTTGAGGATACGGTGCTCGAGGTTTTTTGCAATCATTTGCCGGTCCCCCATATCACCGGGTCCACCGTAGCCATAGTATAGTGGTCCGTATATTGCCTCGTCGATATGGATACCGATTCCAAGAAAGTCCTCTCCCGACGAGGACTCAGCAGGCGTGTGATAGTATAGGTTGTGCCGTTGTATAACCTCTGTCATTCGCGGACTGAGCGCGGCGAACTGTGCGATTTCCGTCTCAGTGAGTTCTGGTCCATGGGGCTTGGTATCCGGCAGTTTGAAGTGGTCATGGATGAGAGTAAACTCCTTGCCCATCGTCTCTTTGGTCCATTCGTTAATTGCGTTGGCTAATGTCGTTGTGCCGCTGTATTCACAACCGATCAGAATGAGTCTCATTTTTTTCCTCCGTTACTTTTGGGTAGGTAGGGCTCCCCGACCTACGGAGCTCATAAAAAAAATGCAAAACCCGAAGAGAAATCGTAGGGGCGGGGGGCGATTTCTGTTGCACGATTTCTTAACATGAGTCAACCTTTTAATGCGTTTCTCTGTGCTCTCTGTAGGCTGCGCTAGCAGTGTTCAGAGTTTCAATTGCTGCGTCGGGCAATATCAGCTGTGTACCGGCGAAATTGTCCTCAACATGTTCAGGACGTTCAGCACCAGCCAGTACGCTCGTCACCTCTGGGTGGGTCAGCACCCAAGCGACGCAAACTGCGGCCCGGCTCACGCGCAGATTTTGAGCTACCTGATCCAGCACGTCTATCAGTGTTCCCAACGGTGTATCCGGGTCAATATTACGCCCCGGCACAAGGTATCCGGTGTCCAAGGGACTAAAAGCAAGAAGCCCCAACCCCGATTTTCGCAACATGGGAAACATCTCCTGCTCCAGTTGGTGCACACGGGAATCGCCTGTATCGGTCAAGGATTCTCCAGCGACGTTATAGTAATCTTCAGTGCCTACAATGGATGCTTTGCCGGTTCTTTGCCCAAGCTCGACGTACTCGCTCACCTGTGCGGTGCTATGGTTGGAGACACCCCAATATCGGATCATCCCTGACCGCACCAGCGCATCCATCGAATCGACGACCTCTGCCGCTGGGGAGACCTTGTCCGGTTGATGGAGCAGGTAGAGATCGATATAGTCGGTTTGTAAGCGTCTGAGGCTGCCTTCTGCCTGTTGAAAAAGAAAATCTCGGGTGAAACGCGCCGGTTTCCCCGCCTTCCCCTCTTTTTCTGGAGCGTATGATGCAGCGACTTTGGTGCAAATGACCACCTGATCGCGCCGCCCCGCAATAGCTTTGCCCAAGGTTTCTTCTGCGCCTCCCCAACCGTAGGCATTTGATGAATCGAAGAAGTTCACGCCTACCTCAAGGCAGTGTTGCAGCACACGCAGCCCCATTGGGTTATCCGCCGCCCGTGGCATATTCCGAAATGCGGTTCCCTGACAGAGGCGGGAGACGTACAAATCGGTCTGTCCGAAACGCACCAAATGCGAGGGCTGCTGCTCATTTGACTTTTCTTCCATTTTTTTAATTTTTCCTTTCATACCATATAAGCAAAGATGTCAAATCAGTTTTCAACTTCACTCTGAAGCCGTGGACTTCAAGGATTCTCTCAACATCTCGCACGTCCCGAATTATCCCCGGTAAGTGTGTTAAAAGTATAATCGAATTTGCTTCACCGTTTGCTCACTGCTGTTGATTTGCCAGCGGCTCAAGCATGTTGAGCAATTCATTGACCATCCGCTCGCCGGTGCCTTCCTCCGCGTAGCTGTGTAGTCCCATCCAAGTTTGATAGCCGCCGAGTGTGTGAGCCTCCCGGTCAGGTAGGTAGCCCATCCAATCATTGGCGATCGAGACGACATAAGTGTGCTGAAAAGGGGAACGTTCCTTGAGGTCAACCCCTAAGCCTGTAAACAGTTCACCCGGTACACCGACAATAGCAACTTCACCGATAACCATCGCTTGGAGGGTAGTTTCACGTACTTGCCCTTGTTGAGGTGCAAGCACTTGGCGCATGTTTCGGAAGACGTTGATGGTACTATCTGCGCCATCCGGCACGCGCTTACGGCAGTAAGAGGACACTTTTTCGTCCTCTACAGCCTCATTAAATGTCCGAACCTTGAACGTAAAGGGGCATTGAATGGATGCCAATTTCTCGACGGGCATCGGCTTTGCCTGCTCGACGGCTTCGGTGATTGCCCCCTTGAGCCGCTTAACCGCTTCGGGAGGTGGCACCTCGGTGACGTTGTGTGTCGATCCAAACGCGCCCGGCAGAAAGCACACGCTGCCGCCCAACTCGACTTCCAATTCCTGTGCCGCCAAGCCATAGAAGCTGGGAGAGCGGACATCCCCGCTGCACGTGCCAATCGTATGGGTGGAGTGGTTGTACATCAGTGCCTGAAGTTGACCGTCAGCGTCGCGGAAGGCAAAAACCGGTAGTTGGGGGTCGAAGGGGCCGGTAGGTCGCACCGCGTCTGTGCAGGGGCCGACCCACCAGATTGTGCCATCAGCGAGCAATAGCCGACTGTTACCACCAATGGTATTTTCTTCGCCTTGATGGAAGTAGAAATGGGATTCGCCGTCGCTTAAGTTCGCATCTGCCTGCTGGACAGCCCGGATGATTCCTTCGCGTAACCGTCGGCCAAACTCATCGTCGCGGCCATAGCCGTGCACAACGATGGTACTCGGTGCGTGATGCGTGTGTGTGGCACTGATCAGAATGTTGGTGGGTGAAATGCCGGTTGTCCTTCCAATCTCGGCAACCGCGGCATCAACGTCATCGCGGGTCACGACGATAACATCGCAAACGACAATGGCAAGTTTGGGAGTCGGCGGCTTTTCAATCACGATGGCAACCGCTCTTAACTCGCCTTCTTGCCCCTTGACATGCCTCGGCAAGATACTGCCGGCGACGACCATTGAATCATCGGCAGGAAGATTCACGCTTCCCGCACCAACGCGCAAACCAGCACGATGTGGGACAGTGGTTGATTGCATCAAGTTGCCTCCATGAGAGAAATATGTAATCAAGCCAATGGCTGCAGCGTGGAGAAACCGACTCTTTTGATTTTTTCTTTGATAGCTGCCGGTAGGGCGCGGTCAAACCTCATACAAACAGCTTGAATTTCAACCGTTCCTTCCAAATCATTCAACCATCGCGGTATAAAATGCGTCTGATTTTAGAGAAAGCGATTTGGTATGATCTTACTCGTTTTTTTTAATACCCTCGCAGAGCCACATCAAAAATGAAAATTAAGCCAATCGTATCTGTCCTTTTCCTCAGTTGCTTTTCAATTTATATCCTCTGTCCAGCCCTAACGCAGGGAAATTGTGAACTTTCTCTTTCGGATTCGATGCCGCCTAAAGGCACCTAAAGGGGGTTCACAGCACTGCCATAAAGAGACACTTCCGACCGAATTTCATTGAGATATGAAACAAGTTGCATCGGGACATATAGCTCTAAGGCGGTGGTCTCAGTCTATCGCTCTATTTCTATTCGTTTTAGATTTGAGGTGAATGATGAAAACGATAGTCCTTTTAACCACACTCTTACTCGGTTTTTTCCATCTCTCGCTGTTTGCATTCGGTCAAGAGTCGTGAGGTGCTTGAAGCAATCCCGCAATTCCGCGTAGCGGGATAGGTGAAGTCGGTTCGACTTCAGAAGACACAGGTAAATTTCGATTCTCCCTTAATGTGTTGAGAGGATTTGATTCTGACGGTGGCCATTTGGAGACGAAGGGACTTTCCCCAACTCGACAAGTCGTCAAATCACCGTTGCACCGACATCTGGTCTCTCTTGATTTTCTTCGTCTGGATTTGGGTCTCCAGTATAGCATAGCTAACAACTGGAAGGTCATGCTTAGTATCCCTTATGCAATTAAGAATCAAGATGCAAGCATTGAGGAAATCGAACCCACGTCTCCTCGCGACCGCGGGGCGATACTTGCAAACCAGAATATCCACCACCGCGACGAAACCTATCGCGGATTTTCTGATTTCAGTTTTCTGCTTTCTCACAGAAGGCTTGGCATCTGGCGTGACAGTGACCATTTGGTTGCATTACTCGGCAGCAGCATTCCAATAGGGAAAACAGAAGAAAACCCCTTCGCGTTGGGTGATGCTGGACTGGAACATCTGCATATCCAATTTGGAACCGGAACATTCAACCCATTGGCTGAATTGCATTACGGAACCCCACTCCTGGGTGACTTTTCACTAGATGCTTCTGTCAGGGGGCAATTTCCGTTCTATGAAAACAACCAAACCTATCGCGGGCCTGTAGAACTGACTTTGAACGCAGAAGTGAAATATCACCTATTAGATTGGCTTGCATTTCACGCCGCCTACCTAGGGTTTTATCAATCCTATGCTCATTGGGACGGTGAGCAAGATATTAACTCAGGTCTGGTTCTCAACGCTGGATTGTTTGGTGCAAAGCTCAACGCTGGATACGGAGTCCCAGTGCGCTTTTCCATAATGCTTCCATTTCATCGGCGAACATTGTCCGATGCAGGCGACGCTTTTGAACTTGGACCCACTGTTTCGATCACAATGTCACGTTCATTCTGAAAGAAAGGCCCCAATCTTCATCGCTTTCCTCACTTTACTTCTTAGGACCTACGCAGTTGAACGCTCAAAGCCACCCCCCTTATCAGGGGGCTTTCTCTTATTCGGCGATTTATTGCCCGTCCGAACGCGGGTTGAATTGTGCGACTACAAACTGAAGGGCGTAGGTCCTATAAAGCACTAATAGTCAATCGGTTCTCGCCCAAAGTGACGGTGGAGACGGTATCGGATGTTGCAATCGACATCGTAAACCTCAAAAGGATTCTCAATATTCTGGTCTCGCTTCATTAGCGTGATACACACCGTGTTATGTCCTTGTTTCGGATAATACGCAGGGGGCAGTTGGTATTTATACACCTGCCCGTAGGGTCCTACAGCCCCGGCACTTATCAGGCGGTAGTTCAGATCCTCTATATCCAGAATGGAATCTGGCAGCGGTTGACCATTAAGTTCAATTCGGACCTCGTTCAGCGAAGGCTCAATCCCCGTCAGGCGTATCCGTAGTTGAACCGATTCGACCCTTCCTAGCGCGTCCCATTTTTCCAGCTCGTCGCTTATCCGCAGTTGAACCTCGACCGGTTCTCCCTCAACCAATGTCTGCGGGAGGGAAGAGGCCACACCGGGTGCCCAACCCACACCTTTGGTCACCCCCCGTGTTTCGGAGCGGACGCGGTAAAGCTTATCAGCTGTCGCCAACATTTCAGGGTGTCCCAGCAACCGCAGGGTCTGGTATTCGTCGTGTGTCCAGGGCCAACCGTTGGGTGTCCAATGGGCATCTCCTATCCCGAAACCATCCGCGCCTTGGGCGTATGCATTCGCAGCGGCAGCCCAGATCATCGGCGGGGTGGCATACTGTTTCAGTTGCCTGCCGAGCACGTTTTGGAAGGACGCAAGTACCCGACATTGAGTCCCATTAGTCAACGCTATCGCGCCTGAGAGGTCGGGGTCCTGATCGACGGGTCCCTGCGTGAGTCCGGGTTGACAGATTAAGCCATCCACCAATCCCTCCGAAACCCAAAGTGGAACGTCGTACCCGAGGGCTCGCCAAGCATCTGGATGCGCCGGGATGCGAACATAGATACGTTTACGACACCCACCCCTTTCCTCGGCGTTCTGAGCGACTTCGCGCAGGTCGCGCATCCATTGGGTCATAATCGGTGCAAGCTCCTCAACCTCGTCGAACTTACAAAACGGAACGAAATCGGTCATGTTCAGTTCAATGCCATCGGTTTCGTAGCGGGCGAGTAGTTCCTCGGAGACCTGAAAGCGTTCCTCTCGAACCTCCGGATGCAAAAAGCTGAACCGCGTTGGCGATGCGTCTGATGCCCGTGGATCCTCTTCCGCTCCCACCTGAAACCCCGGGTGCTCATACACAAAGTCGGACTTGCGACCCAACCCACCGTCGATTGCTCTATCGCCGCCGGAGAGGGTGACCGGATTGCTGGGAATGAACCAGATTCCCTTTTCATGGCAGCGATCACAGAGCAGCTTCAGCGGGTCATGACCATCGGCGATCAGTTGATGGATGTTTCGCCCGGCACGATACCAGACGGTATGTGTCCATTTGACGACGTTATCCCCCCACTTCGGTGCTACACGGCTGTCATACATCACCACGCCTCCCTCAAGCACTGCGAAGTATATGAGGGTATCTACGCCGCTGTCTGCCAGTTGCTCTACGTTGAAGGTGAAGTCCGAAGGTTCGAGGGGCGGCTCAAATTGATAAAGGCTGGCGGCGTGCCGTCCGTCATCGAACATGAAAACACGGGGCTCATCCAAGGAATGTTTGCGCTTCATAGCGGTTTGCCTTTCCGTTAGGAAGTTTCAAGATTCACGTAGATACGGGATCAAAGGCTGCCAAGAAAGTTCGGGTTGTATTGTTAAGGTTGCCGTAAAACGCTCGTACCTCCGGATCTGGATGGTGACGCGAAAATCGCGGGGGTATCACAGAGCAGTCGCTCAGGAAAGGGCGGGCACGGTGACCGTAATACGCTTGGACCGTTTTTCGCTCTCGTTGTGTAACACGAAGGGTTGCTGTATGCGGAACGGCAATATTGAAAAGCACGACGGTGCCTGCGGGTCCGTGGATGTCCACACTGCCGTTGTGTTCAAGGTTCGCTGCTACGTCTAAGATTGGCTCATCGACAGACTCAGGGGAAATGGAGAAGCAGTGTGTTCCCTCATCGACATCGGTGAGGTAGGCCATCAGTTGTATGTAATCCATGCGAAGCGGATGCGCCTCCCAATGCGGGCGGTCACGATGGAAGGCTTGGTGAGGTTCGCCATCATAAGGTGACATGTGGCGCAGGCAGATTTCGGAGAAACAGACGGCCCCTCCCATGAGAAATTCAATCGGCGGCAGAATCTTGGGATGGCGAAGAAGTTGATCGAATTCCGGGGAGGTAACTAACGCATTGCAGTTTCGCATTTGATTGGCGAAAGGGTGCCAGCAATTTGGGCTGCCAAACCTCTCACGGTCTCGATCGTAGATTTCAAGGTAGTAAGCCACTTCATCGGGCGTGAGGACATCCTTGAGAATGACATAACCGTGCTTGCGAAAATGTGGGAGCAGTGCTTGACTGGCAATCATTTGGGGATCGGTCATTCGTTCTTCCTTTCTGAACTGGTGTGCGAAGAGCCACCTTTTGCGAAGCGAATCACTCGTGCATCATCACTTGTGCCGGGTTGATAGCCCCATATTTCCCCTTGTTTGCGGTAATCTCGAAGGCTTTGGGGACAGACTCAATGCCCGATAAAACGTGCTTGATGGTCGGTTTCAGCTGAATCCGGCCGGAGGCGACCAACCGAACTGTGTGTTCTAGGTGCGCCAGTGTACTGATATCTGGGAACAAACATCTGAGACTGCGCTCCCGTAGCGAATCAACATCAAGTTCCATCGGATGACCGAACCATGAAACGATAGCTAACTTCCCTCCCGATCGGACAGCCGTGATGGCTTGTGTAAGGGTTTTGGTCCCGGACAAGCCTTGCTTCGGGCTTCCGCCCGCGCATTCAAAAACGACATCCGCGCCGTTTCCGTCCGTCAACTCCTGAATGACCTCAACAGGATTGTCTCGGGTCGCATCAATGCTGTGATCTGCGCCCAACTCCTTAGAGACGTGGCACACTTCCTCTCGGACATCTACGGTGATCAGCCGCCCCGCGCCACTCGCACGAGCGACCTGCATACACTCAAGCCCCATGCTGCCCTGGCCAAAGATAGCAACCGTATCCCCAATATGTATTTCCGCCGTATCCACCGCTGCGAGGCTATCGGAAAGCGACTGCAAACATGCCGCCTCGCTGTCAGAAATTCGGTCGTCCACTTTCGTCAAAGCGATTTCGGGCAGGACAGCGAGCTCGGAGAAGCAGCCGGGCAACTGAAAGCCGATAATCGGGCCGCGTCGGCAGTCGTTTCCGCGCTCCGATAGACACAGCGAGCATTCGCCACAGGGCAGCTTGGCGCGGGCTGCCACTCGGTCTCCCGGGCGGAATCGTGAATCTCCATCGGCTTCGACGATTCGGGCGCAGAACTCGTGTCCGAATAGCCGTATCGGTGCCTCGGTTTCCAATCGGTGTTTAATCTGCTCGTAAGCGAGGGTCGGAACCCCGTAAGCCAGTTGTGCTTCGGTGACGGAGGGTTGCACACAGAGAATCTCCGCAATCACATGCCCCTCACGACGAACCGGATCAGGGACCTCGTCCAACCGCATATCGTTAAATCCATAAAAACGCCACGCTTTCATCTAAGACCTTTCCGATTCCATTTACCCTTTTGTCCCTTTATATGAACCAGGCAATCAGATACAAGCGGCCTCTATCCGCTGCGCCCCACATTGAAAAAGCGATCTGTTTGCCGGTGTGTCAAAGGTGAAAAGGGGTTTGCCCCATTTCGATACCTGATGTGCGAATTGCAGCGTCCTGCTACCCTCCGAGGCGTGGGCGATACATATCTTGTCCGCCAGTGCCGCAACAAATACGTTGCGCTGACTCGCCAATGCTGCGGTCGATCGTCGATGTTTGCTACTAAAGATAGACAGGAGTAACAAACGTCCCTCTGCTAACGCCCCTTTCCACGCTGGACTCAGTCGCATATTTTCGATACTCCGGGCGGGACATAGGATAATCGGTTGTGAACCGCGCAGCAGGACGCGAAGGCATTCCTTTTCAACCGGGGAGTGATACCCGCCGATGGTGGGCATCCCTGATTCCCGGAATTGTTGAGCCAATTCATGCGCTTTCAAGATAATCTGGGCGGGACATCTGCTAGAACAGAAAAGTGCCCAGAGGTCTCCGTTTAAGCTGGTGTCCCGATCTGTCAACAGGGCGATATTCCCCCGCGCCCAGATTATTTCTGGGGCTTCTGCTTGCAAATACCCTTTCAACTGCGCTGGGTAGTTGAGATCCCTTTGTGTGATGTGTTCCAATTGTTCAACTCGAATCTCTCCGCATACCCCCCTTAATCCCCCCGCAAGCGGGGGGAGGAGGAGCGTTCCCTGGTCTCCCGGATAGATCGTCTCCCGTTCCGCCTGCCTGCCCGGTCTCGGCACGGACTCCCCGATTGCATCGGGGCTGGAACGGACGACCCGCCAAAATCGGTTTACTCTACTTGGGTCGGGTCAGTTTCCCAACCCCATTCGGTATTTGATGTTGTCGTTTAAATCCTAAGGTCTAACAATGTGCTCTTGCCTGCGGGTTTCGATCTCCTGCTGCAAGGCTTCAATCTGTTTTTGCTGCGATTCGATTTTTTCGTCTTGTGCACGTATGTCTTTTCGCTGCATGGCGACGATAATCTGGGGGATTCCGATGACCACGGCTATGAAAGCTACCAAACCCATCACCAGCAGAAAAATGTGGTCTAATCGTTCACCTAATATTTCGATTCCACCGGTCAGGCGTGAGTCTAAGGCTTTGATTTCACCAGTCAGACGTGAGTCTAAGGCTTTGATTTCACCGGTCAGGCGTGAATCTAAGGCTCTGATTTCACCGGTCAAGCGTTTATCCATCTCCTCAATTTTGATGTTGACTTTTGCAATTTCTTGGGAGACGTATTCTTTGACTCGCGTCTCGGATGTGATGATTTCCTCTTTGACAACGGTGATTTCCTCTTTGATAATTGAGCGAATCTTCTCAATGTCCTCTACGGTCAGTGCGCTGAACGCAGGAACGCTAAAGAGCAAAAGCACTGCACTTAAAATCAGGATGAACTTCATTTTACTCTCCTTGGGTCGGGTCAGTTTCCCAATCCCATCCGGTAGTTGATATTGTAGTTTAAGTCCTAAGGTCTAACAATGTGCTCTTGCCTGCGGGTTTCGATCTCCTGCTGCAAGGCTTCAATCTGTTTTTGCTGCGTTTCAATTTTTTCGTCTTGTGCACGTATGTCTTTTCGCTGCATGGCGACGATAATCTGGGGGATTCCGATGACCACGGCTATGAAAGCTACCAAACCCATCACCAGCAGAAAAATGTGGTCTAATCGTTCACCTAATGTTTCGATTTCGCCGGTCAAGCGTGAGTCTAATGCTTTAATTTCACCGGTCAGGCGTGAATCTAATGCTCTGATTTCACCGGTCAAGCGTCTATCCATCTCCTCAATTTTGATGTTGACTTTTGCAATTTCTTGGGAGACGTATTCTTTGACTCGCGTTTCGGATGTGATGATTTCCTCTTTGACAACGGTGATTTCCTCTTTGACAACGGTGATTTCCTCTTTGATAATTGAGCGAATCTTCTCAATGTCCTCTACGGTCAGTGCGCTGAACGCAGGGACGGTAAAGAGCAAATGCACTGCGCTTAAAATCAGGATGAACTTCATTTTACTCTCCTTGGGTCGGGTCAGTTTCCCAACCCCCTCCGGTAGTTGATGATGGTGTCTAAATCCTAAGGTCTAACAATGCGTTCTTGTTTGCGTGTTTCGATCTCCTGCTGCAAGGCTTCAATCTGTTTTTGCTGCGTTTCAATTTTTGCGTCTTGTGCACGGATGTCTTTTCGCTGCATGGCGACGATAATCTGGGGTATCCCGATGACCACGGCAACGAAAGCTACCAAAACCAGCACGAGCGCAAAGAGCTGATCCAACTGTTTGTCCAATGATCTGATTTCGCCGGTCAGGCGTGAGTCTAAGGCTCTGATTTCGCCGGTCAAGCGTCTATCCATCTCTTCAATTTTGATGTTGACTTTTGCAATTTCTTGGGAGACGTATTCTTTGACTCGCGTTTCGGATGCGGTGATTTCCTCTTTGATAATTGAGCGAATCTTCTCAATGTCCTCTACGGTCAGTGCGCTGAACGCAGGGACGGTAAAGAGCAAAAGCATTGCGCTTAAAATCAGGATGAACTTCATTTTACTCTCCTTGGGTTGAGTCAATTTCCCAACCCCATTCGGTATTTGATGTCGTAGTTGATGATGAAGTCTAATTCTTCGTCGGTAAAGCCGTAGTGGTCAACAATCAGACGATCTAACTGAGCAAAAATATCAGATTCCAGATTAGAATCAATATTTGATGGAGGGAATTTTTGTTTAACCGCCTGTGGTATAGATTTTTCACCTGCAAATTCATTGATAGATAAAATACGCTGCACATTATCAAAAATCGTCAGTGCTGTATTTTTATCCAAATCTAAACCGGCTAACAGCAGCAAATCGGATCTTCGCGTAATAGGAAATTGACCTTGATAATTAAAATTTCCAACATATTTTCCAGCATTCTTTTTGAATACTAAAGCTTCATATCGTCTATTGTGCAAACATGCACCTAACATGCCCAAATATTCTTGATATTCAGGCGAAAGTTTTTCAAGGATTTTAAGAAAATTTGAAACATTCCCGATTGTTAAATGGAATCCATCTCCTCGGACTAACCAATACCAAAAAAATATCTCTCCTGAAAGAACCGCTAATGCAGAGCTGATGTTTGTTTTTCTGTGTAAGTTGACTTTTTGGATTGAGGAAGAAGATACTATTTCAAGCGTATGGGCATCTAAACAAGGAGGTTCAGATTTAAAAACTGAGATAAAGTTGCAGGCCAAGGACGAAAAATAGAGAGGTAATAAAGTTTCTTTTGGTAATGCGAAAACGCGTTGAGACGGTTTGTGTGTTCTAACATCTATTATATCAAGAACTTTGGAAAGAACAGTATCATGGATTTTGGGGATCCCCAATACCTTGTTATTTTTCCAGGCGATTTTTACATAATTTATTCTATCTATTAAGCAGGATCTCGTGATCGAACGCCAACGATACATAGGGCTTGAAAAGCAGGCGCGTTCTATAGACTTACACTTGCAGCCTATCCAAATAGAACACCTTTGGTTAACCCCTGCAAATATTGAGGCCGGGCTCTTGTCAAAAGACGAAAACCAAGAGATTCCTTCAACATATAAACTCTCGCGTAATAGTGAAAAATCACGACTGAAAGTAATAGACAATGGTATTATCATACCATTTCTTCCATTATCGGAGCTCAGATCAAGGGACCGAATTAAGACATAACCGTATAAGTCAGGTAACTTTAGTCTTTCTTCAAGACTAGATGTATAGTCTATTTTCCGAATAGAAACATACGGTGGATTTCCAATAATCACATCAAATCCACCGTTCTTGAGAATTCCGTAAAATTCAATGAACCAGTGGAACGGCTTGTGCGAAGATAGCCAGCTCTGATAAGCAGCTTGCTTGTTCAGATCTACCTTGTATTCATCAGCGAGGAATCGGTTGAGTTCATCTTCTAACGCCTTGAGTTTATCGCGGAGCACTTGTTTATCATCAGACCTCACGGCACCGCCCAAGTCCGTTTGCTGTTGACGAAACAGATTAAACAACTGCTCGATATCCTCCGCGCTTTCTTTAATACGGTTGATGGTGTTGTCGAAGTCTAGTTTACCGGTGACCGCTTTTTCTACCTCGTCGTATGTCGCATATCCGACGAGCGTATTCCCCGCTTGTATGTTAAAGTCGATGTCGGGCAGCGGTTCAATCTGCTTTACCTCCTCAATCTGCGCCACCATTTTGAGGAAGAGCCGCAACTTGCAAATCTCTATCGCCTCCTCCATAATGTCTACGCCGTAGAGGTTGTTGATGATGATGGATTTGAGGATGAAATAACGGCGGTTGGGGTGCTGTTCGATGTTTTCAAGGATTTTGCGGAAATCGCTAAATTTTTCGGGGATTCGTGATCGGAGATCACTCCCACGGGGGAAATGTTCTAACTCGTCAAGAAAGGTTTGCATCCGATTCAGACACACTTCATAGAGCGGTTCAAGGATATTGAGGGCGGCAAATAGGAACGCCCCGGAACCGCAGGTTGGATCAAGGATTGTTACCTCAGTGATAGCTTTCCAGAAGGCGCGGAGCAGTTCGGGCCCCTCACAATTTTCAATTACGTCGTGTGCGAATTGACGGATGTTGAGGTTATAGGTAATGAGGGCATTAATATCGTCTATTTCTCCGTTTGACAGCTTGGCGTGAATTTTTTCGTATCGGTTCCGCCGCGCGACGGTCTCTCGCCATATCTCGGTGGGCAGAGCGTATTTATTGGGCGCGGGCTCGTTCCACATCGTGCGTTTAGATACATCGTCAATCCCTGCCGCAATATGTTCTGGTAAATCTAATTCGACACCCCTTTTGACGGCATCGTAGATGTAACGGTTTGGGTCGGCTCGTAGCAGTTGCCAGACGCTCCCTCCGACTGAATCGGGATTAGAAATCCCTCCTCCTGAAGCAGAAATCCCTCCCCCTGAAGCATCGGGATCGGAGATCCCTCCTACTGGTTCAAAGGCGATTTTACACGCCTTTCGTGCGGCATCAAAGAGAAAGGGAATCACCGTATTTTTGCTGATATACTCTGTGATATCCTCTTTGGTGTAATACGCGCCCATCTGCTTCTGGTTGATGTATTTTTCAAAGATGTAGCCGAGGACATCCGGGTTAATTTCGTTATCGCTCCGCAGCGGACGTTCATCAAGGTGCCATTCGTAAGCATCAAAGAAGTCAAAAAGCCCCTCAAATGCAGCGTCAGCAATTTGAATCGACCTTCCCTCCTCCCCACTTGCGGGGGCTCGCCCTTCCCCTCCCCCACTTGCGGAGGCTCGCCCTTCCTTTCCCCCCGCTTGCGGGGGGCCAGGGGGGTACTCCATTTCCTCAAGTTGGTGTCGCTGAAAGATGCCGCCGTTCAGGTAAGGCACCTTTCCGAGCAGCCGCTTCGCCGTTCCGCTCCGTTCGGGCTCCGGTTTCGCGAATCCCTCAAAGAAGAGTGGACAGAGAAAATCGGTGTAGTATCGATCAGTACCCTTGACTTGGGTCTCTTTGAGCTGGGTCCGCAAATAGTCCGTGTCGTCGTTCAGGAAGCCCTTTTTTTGGATAAAGTAGATGAACATCAGACGATTCAGCATCACCGAGGCATACCAGCGTTCCATCTCTTGGTCGGGAATCCCGTTGAGAAATTTGAGAAATCGAGCGTGTTCCGTTTTGAAACGGTCATAAAATCGTTTGGTTATACGTTCCACATCGAAGGCAGCCTGAACGCGCCCGGTTACGTCCGGCAGGGTGAGATCTTCTTCCTCGTCTAAGCTAAAAGCAATTGTTTCGAGTTTTTGAATTAGGGATTCGCCGGACTGTTCTGAATGATAACGATGTTCACGACATGCGGCTGGTTTCCCTTGCTCTCGTTTGACCCACTGCCAGATTTGTGTGGCCCCCCCTTTCTCCCCCCCGTGAACTGGGGGGCAAAGGGGGGCGGCGTAGATGATGATGTGTTCGTAGACAGATTTGGCAACCTCTCGTTGGATTTTACGCCGGATCGCATAATCTGGAACATTTCCATCGGGCCCTGCGGGGCACAGAAAGACACCCATCCCGCGTTTTTGGGCGATTGCGATCAATAGGTATTCGCTTTCATCACCCTCCCCTTCTCGGATTTCAGCTTTGACTTCTCCTTTGTGATGGTCCCAACCGAGTTCTTCAGTCAGGAGGGTTTCAAATTCAAAGTTTTTTAGGAGTTGGCGGGTCTGGTGGCGATTAAGTTGCATTGGGGCTTTCCTTTCTGCCTACGGTGAGATCCTATTTAAAAAGTCATCATAATGTATCGTAGCGGGGCAAGATGCCCCGCCCACGGGGAACCAGCTCTAAGTTGTTACCAACAGTTGCTATCGGTTATCGAGGATAGATGCCCCGCCTATGGGGAGCCGGATTTAAGCCCGAGTGAGCAGATAATCTGTGGTTCGCGCGTTTGTCTCTCTTCTTGAATAATACAGAGCCGATCCGCGTTCCGCAGCTCGATTACCAGTTCCGCAAGGGCTTGATCGGAGATACCGCTGCGAAGTTGGCGATTGAGGGTATCGGTTGCCTCCTGACGCAACGGGTATCGATAGATATCTTCAATGGCTCGTCCCAATTCTGGCGTATCAAATAGCGTTCCTTTTACCTCTTCGGCGCACCGTCTCAGACGTTCGTAGGCACGGAACCGCGCCCCCGATGGTCGTCCCAATCCTCCACCGACAGACCGCTCTTCAGCTATTATCAACTCAGTCCCCCGTTTCACTAGTTGATGGTGTTCTTCAAGCGGTGGCAGTGCCGGGGCCCCCGGCTCACACGCTGCGGCCTGGAGAATTGCAAACTGGGATTCCGTCACGCTGTCCCCATTTCGCTTGACCCATGCGAGCGCGTCGTTTCCATCACCCGTTCGCATATAAGTAAGCACCCCTTCCGGTTCCGTCTCTGTTGGGAGGTGCGGTTGTGTTGAATAAACGACGGATGGCAGTTTGGCAATGGTCCCTTCTAACTGTGGATCTTGGGTGATTGCATTTTTCCAAATCTGATACGCATAGGATGCGAGATCGACATCATTATCTAATTCATCGTCAAGCAACCCCGCCCGTTCATGGTAGAGGTCAACCATCGCCTTCTCATCGTGGTCATCTTCAAAAAACGCTTCGTCCGTGCCGACGACCTCGGCATTCTGATGTAGGCGGGTCCGGACGCGTGCCCGCAAAGTGATGATGCGCTCGACCCCTTCCGCTGGCAGAAACGAATAGCATAGAATCTTCTCGGCTGCTTGACCAATCCGGTCGACACGTCCGGCACGTTGAACCAGGCGGATAATCGCCCAAGGCAGGTCATAGTTGACGACGATCGAACAATCTTGTAGGTTTTGTCCTTCGCTCAGTATGTCTGTGCTAATGAGGACCCGTAACTCGTTTTGCACATTTTGCCTGTTATTGCTGACAGGACTGAATCGCCGCACCAACTCGGTCGGATCCGGTGAGTCCCCCGTTACCTCCGCTAGTTGAGTCATTCCACGCTCCGAAAGAGCCTCTTGCAGATAGCGCACCGTATCGGCAAATTGCGTAAAAACTAGGACTTTATCCTCCGGATGGCTTTTGGTTAAAAGGGCTTCAAGTGCGTTGAGTTTTGCATCTTTTACCGCATCCCATGTGCCATATTGTTGCAAAACCTCAAGCAAAGCGTGTGCATCGTCGGTGAGATCTTTGCGAAGTGATGGACTGAAGAGATCGGGACGAATCCACCTAAATCGGCTTTTGTATTGTGTTGTGTAGAGCTGATAGATTTTAGCGACTTCCTCTTTGAGCGCATCGGTTGTATAGGAAGCGAACCGTGAATTGATATCATCAACTTGTGCCTCCGTGTCATCATCAAACGGGTCGGAGATGAGATTCAGGGTATCGGCATCTTTATCGTAGAGGCGCGAATCGAGCATCTCGGCGTTCTGCGCTCCAATCGGTAGCAGTTTATCGTTTTCAATTGCGTAGAGGTAGATATAGTTTCGCAAAATGTGCCGCTCGACAGATTGGATGAACACATGGCCGCTACTTTCTAGCCGCTTAAACAGATTGGTCCGACTGAAGCCGATCAACCGTTTGCCGCCACGTGAAAGGTCCCCCAACTGTCGTTTTTCACCGGGGGTAGGGGGTTGCGATGATGTCGTGTCAATGTAATTTGCAAGCCCATATCGAGGCAGTTTTAGATTGCTGATGGTATCCACAACGCGCGGAGAGTATAACTGGGCATAGGGGTCATCGGGGTTTTCGTCATCAATTGCGAACTTCACCGTTTTGGGAATCCGTGTGGGAAAGTAGGAACGGGTCCCATCGGGGAAGGAGAGAAATTTCCGTCCCGTCTCGCTATCTGTCTCGGCATAGTTCCCCATGATGAAGCTGCGTGTTCGACGCACCAGATAGAGGCGCATCAATTCACGCCAATCGTCGATGTGTTCGCTTTTTTCAAACGCTGCAAGTGTTCGGGGCCCACTTTGGTGTTCGCGGGCAAATGCGGTTTCACCACCTAACGCCCTAAGTAGCTGCTCCGGTCGAATCCCCAAGTCCCCGTTTTCATCAACAAACAGGCGCAACTGGTTGGAGAGGTCGAGATAGGTTTTGTTGTAGGGGGTCGCAGAGAGGAGGATAACCTTGCTATCATTTTTTTGGATATATTCCCGAATCGCACCATAACGTTTTCCGTCGCGGTTTCTGAGGTTGTGGCTCTCATCAATCAGGACCAGGCGATAGCGTCGAAGGTCTGGCAACGCAGAGATGACCCGGCTGGCTGAAAGCACTCTTGCACGCAGGCGATACTCGTCCCGGTAGCCCTCCCACATCTTCACCAGATTCTTCGGACAGATGATTAAGGTTTCAAGGTCGTAATCGTCTTCAAATATGCGCGCGAGTGCCGTCCCCATCAGCGTTTTGCCGAGACCGACGACATCCCCGATGAGCACCCCGCCGCGTTTATTGAGGTGATGCGCTGCGATTTTAACCGCTGCGGTTTGAAATTCAAACAGCTTGCCCTGAAAATCGCGTGGAATCTGAAATTCAGTCAAACCCGCGCGCGCTTCTTGCGACAGGTGATACGCCATCTTGATGTAGATGTGATACGGTGGAATCTGTTCTTCACGCGCCCAACTCTGCTCAATAATTTCAACCAATTCTTTAGAGATATCGATACACCAGCGGTCATTCCACCGGGCTTCAAACCAGTTTTCTAACTTCTGACAGGCATCTGAATCGAGCACATCGACGTTAAGTTCTCCCTGCCGTGAAAGGCCGGCAAGGGTCAGGTTACTACTGCCGAGGTAACCTACAATCGGCGCAATTAGATCAGGACGGTAAAGTAGATACAGTTTTGCGTGGAGAGGATGTCGAAGAAACAGCTTTACCTTTACCTTGTCGTCGCGGAGCTGTTGTGCCAACTGGCGCAACCCCTTTTCATCTGCATGGGTCGGCACACCGACGGTCAACTGTTCACGGAATTTCTCCGCCAATTCTTGTTTTGAACGCAACGCCGTTTGATTGTCAATTCCATCGTCCCTTTTATCAAGGCGCATGGCACCCCGGAGTTCTTCTTCAGGCAGGCGTTGCATTCCGACCAATAGGCGGCAACATCCCCCTTCCCCACCTTCCCACTCCTCAATATAAGAACTGAGCCCCCTCCATCCCCTTAGGTTAAAATAGCCGACACAAAAATCAGCATGATCGGCGGTTTGGAGAGTCTCACAAAGTGCAGGTAACAGTTGCTGATCAATGTTATCGAAAATACGGGGCATTTAGGATTCCTTTGCAGCTGACTAGAAGTGAGTCGGTATCTTTTGTGCCACGCGCTATTCTTTCAATACTTTTTCCATTTCGGCTATCAGTGCATCCACCTCCGCCGTGTTCACCCCGTCTGCTTTCTGCGGTAACGTCGGATTCTCGACTGAGGCCGTGTTACTGCCTTCCCTCAACCTGCGCCGCCATTCAAACCACTGTAGCATCTCTGGGGAAACAACCGTGTAGCGCCACACACGGCGTGTGCCGACCGTGGCGTAGTTGCCTAAATGCTTGGTGGGGAGCCCTTCACTGTAAGCCATCTTGCTGTGGGAATAACAAAAGCGGTATTCACCTTCAATCACGGTGTTGCAAAGTTCGCACGGGTGCCAATTGTCTCTCACATCGCAAAAGAGGCAATATCCTTTATACCCGTGAACGTAATAGTCGCGGCAATGGTCACACTGGTTGCGCTGATACACAAGCCGCCGGTATTTTACCCGCAAATCCCAACCGGCAAAATCTGCGGTGCGGACAACCCATTCCTTGTCTTGCGTCCGTGTATGCAGAATCCGCTTGATTTCGGTCAACGTGGCGGTTTCTGGAATGCGGACCTTCAACGCTGCTATATCTTGTTTTGCCTGGACCGATTCCACTTCTAAGTCGGTAGGATTTATCAGTAAGCGCAACAGACTCGGCTGACCTTGGGTGTGACCGTTTTTGATACCTGGCACCGGCTTACCCGTTCGCCTTGACTGGCAGGACGGTTGCAGGGTCAGAATAAAATCGTCCACTGCCACCGTTTTGTATACAACGTGCGGTGTCCCCATGTTCGGCAACTTTTGTGCCTTTCCGACGCTGCTTTCTAACGCTTCCTCAATCATAGCTTCAACTGTGCTCAAACTATGCCTCCAGTTCTTTGATGTGTATCTACTGCTATCGATATGTATCTCTTGCCGTAACACCTGTTAGGCGGGGCCTAGCGGGCCCATGGGCAGCAGCCCCCCTTGACCAAATTACGCAATAGGAGTGCCCCCAATCGGCTTAAAACAAACGCGAGACCGATTGCAGTTCTCTGGAGAAACAAATCGATCATCCGGTCCAACTGCCGTCATCGTGCAGTTGCACCAGTAGTTTGAGAATGGATTGGTTTCGACAAGATTTTGCAGGTTCCCGCCGGGGGTATAGAGTGCCTTGGTGCATAAGTTTTGACATATTGGTCGGTTCAAGAGGGACGATCCTTTTTCTGCTAGCATGTTCGTTCTCCTTGTGCGGTTACGGCATACGGAGTATGCCTACTACTATTGGGTATCTAATTATTTGACAGTTCACTAGTTCGTTAATGAACTAGTGAACTAATGTCATTGCAGCGCGGTTGATAATGTTCCGAGTTAATGGAACCTTATAGCCGTTGTCAGTCATCGGCTCTGCATTCGCCACCGCTGCCTCGCCCGCCTGCTTTGCCACCGCTGCTGTGATACCTTTGCCATTCAACGCCGCTTCGGCTTCCTTGGAGCGCCAAGGGATAGGAGCGACCCCACCGAGAACGACATTTGCCTTATGGCAGGTCCCGCCGTTCATCTCGAAGGCAGCAGCAACGCTCACCAACGCAAAGTCGAAGGAACCGCGTTCACGGACCTTGACATAGGTGCTCTTTGTGTGCGCCTTCGGTTGAGGGAGGTGCACTTCCGTGACAACCTCATTTGGTTCGAGGACGTTTTCACGTTGCGGGTTGACATCGGGCAGGATAAAGAAATCCTCTAACAGCATCGTTCTATCTCCATTGGGTCCAACAATTTTTACTGTAGCACCGAGGGCGATGAGCGCGGGTGCCGTATCGGAAGGATGAACGATGTAGACGGGCCCTCCACCAAAGATTGCGTGATACTTATTCAACCCCTCAACCGCATAGCAGGTATCGCCGCCTTTTTTCAGGCAGATAATGTCGGGATGGCGATAATACCAGCAGCGGGGACGCTGACACAAGTTGCCGCCAAGTGTGCCAACATTCCGAATCTGTGGCGATGCAACGGAGGCGGCAGCTTCTGCGAGAACGGTATAATGACGCTGAATGGTCGGGTGTGCAGCGATGTCGGCGAGTGTCACGAGCGCACCGATGGTTAAGCCCGATGCATCCGCTTTTATCTCATCCAGACCGGGGATGGATTTGAGGTTGATCACCTTCTTCGGCGTTTCAATGTACTCCTTCAGTTCGCCGAGGAGATCTGTTCCTCCCGCAATCATTTTTGTCTCGCTCCAGTCGTCGCTCATTAGTGAAGGAACCTGCTCGACATTTGCTGCGTTGATGTAAGCAAAATTTTCCATCTTTTCATCTCCTCTTCTTTTGCTAACCGAGGGCGTTGAGGATTTTGTCCGGTGTAATCGGGAGTTCCCGGATGCGGACACCGATCGCGTTGTAAACAGCGTTTGCAATTGCTCCTGCTGTCGGAATTGTCGGCGGTTCACCGATTCCCGTTATTTTTCGGTCGGTATCGTATGCGATGGACACAATCTCAGGAATCTCCATCGTGCCGGGGACTTTGTAATCCTCAAGGTTCGGGTTAATCATTTTGCCGGTCTGGTCGTCCATGATCCGCTCCTCAAGCAGCGCATAGCCCAATCCCATAACGACGGCACCGTTGATCTGGCTCTCGGTCGTCAAGCGGTTGACCACCAAGCCGCAGTCTTGGACTGCGACGATCTTGATGACCTGAACAAGCCCGGTTTCTGTGTCAATTTCGACCTCGGCAAACTGCACGCCGGCGACATCGCCGATACGGAGATTTTCGTCCCATTCCCCACCTTCGGAGATGGTCTCCATGCCGAGATACCCGGTCGCCTCTTTCCACGGAATGCTCAACCTTAGATCCGATTGGGCGTAAATTTTGTCACCGGCAGCGCGTAAATCTCCCGGATCCGCTTCCACCAGTGGTGCGATATGCCCAAAGAGCTTACGCTTGGCTGCCATCGCTGCGGTCTTTATCACCGGTGCTACCGATCCGATTGTCTGGCTACCGCCACTTCCGCGGGAGGCCAACCCCGGTTCAGTGTCACCAATCTTGACTGTGATGTCTTGGGGCCGCAGTCCCAGTTCCTCTGCAACGATCATGGCGATAACGGTCCGGATCCCGGTGCCGATATCCTGCGTACCAGTAACCGCTTCGACAGCACCACTGGCGTGAATGGTCACGCGGGCTTGCGTTCCTGCACCGCCGCCGCCGCCCCACAATCCGCAGCCCATACCGATACCCCGTTTCTTAACACCTGTGCCGGAGCCGGGGACTCTGTTACGTCGATGCCATCCGATTTCCTGCGCGCCGAGCGTGTATTCGGCTTGACGAATTCTGTTTCGTCGTGCGTCGCTATCGCTGTTCAGGCGGCGGAATTCTAATGGATCTAGATTCAGTCTTTCGGCTAGTTCGTCCATTAACGAATCCATGGCGAAGGCACCCTGTGGATGCCCCGGCGCACGCATGGCGCGAGCACTGCCTGCGTTAATGGCAACGGCAGATTTTTTGGTCCGGTGATTCGGAACATGATAGACATAGGGACCGGTGAAACCCGCTCCACTACCGATGCCCCCTGTGCCGTAGCCGCTCATATCGTAAGCGATGAAACGCCCATCTTGCGTCGCACCGGCACGGACCTGCTGTGTCATTGACGGACGATTGCCGGCAACAAGGTGCTCATCCTTACGGGTCAACATCAACTTGACAGGTGCCCCCGCTTTTCGAGCGAGTTTCGCAGCGGTGACCCCTTCCACCCCGGGTCCGAACTTACTCCCAAAGCCGCCGCCCATGTGTTCGGTGATGACGCGGACTTGGTTTTCGGGCAGCTCAAAATGCCGTGCAAGATTTTGGCGTGTGCCAAAAACCGCCTGTGTCGAAGCCCAAACGGTCAGGTTATCCTGGTCCCATTCGGCGACATGCCCATGCGTCTCCAAGCAGACATGGGTTTGAACCGGTGCGTGGTAGGTCGCTTCAACCTCAACAGCAGCTTCGGCGAACCCTGCCTCGATATCCCCGCGTTCGTCAACTCGCGGTTCACTCTGATTGCTCTTCCAATCGTCACGAATTTGGGGTGCACCTTCCTCTTTTGCACTCTCGACATCAACGACATAGTCCAATTCATCGTAGTCAAATTGGATTAATCGAACCGCATCCTCTGCAATGTCAGGGGTGATAGCGGCGACTGCAGCGATCTCCTGCCCTTCAAAGCGCACCCGTTTGCCCGGCTCAATCAGCGGGATAGCGGCTTTGACACCGGGTAGTGCTTCGGCTTCGCTGAGGTCAATGCCGGTGATAGTCGCATGTGCCACCGGTGACCGCAGGATATAACCGTAAAGCATCCCGGGCCGATTGATGTCAAACGTATACTTTGCCTTTCCAGTAACTTTATCAGTCCCTGACAAACGCGAAACGCGTTTGCCTATCAAACGTGAATCCTTTGCTTCTCCCCATGATGCCATTTTCTAGCCTCCCATCCCCGATAAGATCGGGATTCAAAGCAACTTACGCGAAGCGGTTTTGACCGCCTCAAAGATAAAGGGGTAAGTGCCACATCGGCAGATATTGCCCGCCAACCCTTCCTTAATCTCCTCATGGCTTGGACTTGGATTCTGATCTAAAAACGATTTGGCAGCCACGACAAAACCGGGTGTGCAGAAACCACACATCAGGGCATCGTGCTGGATAAACGCCTCTTGGACCGGATGTAAATTATCGCCGTTGGCGAGCCCTTCAACGGTGGTAATCTGCTTCCCCTGCGCGTCAAGGGCGAGCATCATACAGGCGTAAACTGCCTTTCCGTCAACCTGCACCGTACACCCACCACACTCCCCACGCTCGCAGATGGGCTTTGCGCCGGTCAGATCTAGGCGATTGCCGCTGGTGTCGAAACCGTCTCGTAATACGCTCAACAATGTCATGCGTGGTTCAACCTCAACTTCATACGTTTGGGCGTTGATATTGAGTTTGATTTTGGCGCGGTTGATTTCTTCGCCCGTCTGGGCTGCTGCCGCTGTCTCCGCATCGATGAAAACAGTCGGCGCAACGCTTGCGGCGACCGCGCCGGTGCCCACGCCTTTCAGGAAACTCCGCCGCGATATGGCGGTTTCCTGATTTTGTTCTTTCTCTTTTGACATGTCATCCTCCTATCTTAGCGGTCACGAGTCAGACCCAGCTAAACATGGGTTGCTAACGACTGATGACCGCCGAGGCACTCCAAAAATTTTCCGATATTATCGCTCAATGATGGTGGAAATACTTAACACAATCTATCATATTTCGTGGGTTCGGTCAAGTAAAAATTCCATCTTAACTCAAAGGGAACGCAGATCTGCTTATCTGCATACTTGCTCCGAGGTTTCTTAAAGGTCAGCGGTTTTCTTTTCACTTGACGCTACAACTTGGGTGTGATAAACTGCCTTGCAATTTGCACATACTTGTTGGAAATAACAACTTTCACTTTTGATATTTAGAAAGGAGTCCAGAGATGATGCCCAAGAGTTTCACCTTAATGGCGATCGCGCTTTTACTGACCGCCGCCAGTGCGTTGGCTACACACCCCGAAACCGTGCAGGGTGAGTATTTGGAAGCCCGTTCCGTCAGTGTCTATGTCGGGGCATGTCACTACGGGGCTGAGTTCGTTGAAGGGGGGCGGGAGGCGACCCTCGTTTGGAATATCCGTCAAGGGACTTGGAAGGGTGTTTCGTTAGAGGGATTAACTATTGTCGCGGTGGTGACGGCACAAAACAACCTTGCGCTTGATACTAGCACACGCCGCAGCGTCCTGTATCTTGACGGAAAGGTGACATCGGAACAGCGCACCGCCTTAATCGATCTGATAACCACGAAACGCGGTGAGGTCCTCGGCGAGGTTGTTAGCACAGAGCGCGCGCCAATCAGCTTCACGAAGGAAGGTGTGAAATATGATTTGCGGGTTGGGAAGGTGCTATCTCTATCCGTTTCGCGCTATCCTTGCCAAAACTGCACACAGCCGCACCAGATCTGGTATAAGCCGCTGGAGCAGCTTGATACCCCTATCGTCGGTAAATCGACCTCCTATTGCTATCAAGACAAAATTCTCTCCGTCACTTGGAATTGTGGTGAGGACACCAACAATGTTTTCGTTGGAGATTTTGCAATGTAGGTTATTGGGGTGGAAGGTGGCATCTGCCAACCTTCCCCCTGCCTTCCCGCCCAACCAATTCCTATCCTCAATATGCACTATTTCTTTATCCTTACATAACGGTTGCTTTAACAAATCAGAGGGAATATCAATGCTAGACAACAACGTATTTTTAGGTGAACTGACACGGAAAGAACTTGGGGAAGCCATCTCCAGCGGCACTGTGAAAGGGGCGATTGTTCCAACAGGTGCCTGTGAACAGCATCAAGACCATCTGGCGATGATTCACGATACTGCCAGTGTTACAGAAATTGCCAAGCGGGCTGCGACAAACTTTTATCCCCATGTGCTGGTTACGCCGACCGTCCCTATGTCGGTGTCGGAGCACCACATGAATCGAGGGGGCGCGCTGACGATACGGCCGGCGATCCATCTTGAATATGTCCACGATGTGTGTCATAGCCTGAAACGGTTGGGCGTTCCGAAAGTCATGGTGCTCAACGGGCACGGCGGCAACAAGCGAGAGAATCTTGAGCCCGTCGCTCCCGACCCGATGAAGCGGCTCGATGATATGGGTGTCACGTATGTAACCTATTGGGAGACGGCTCCGCAATCCTTTTATGAGGCGAATCTAGAGTTGGAGCGGAGTGCGGGCCATGCTGGCGAGTTTGAGACCTCATTTGCGATGGTCATTTTTCCTGAGCGCATTCGGACGGAGGAGGTCAACTACGACAACGCAAAATTGGCGAGCATCCCCAAGGGTGGCCAAATTCTCAACGCCGTTGTTGCGGGCGTTACGGAGCGCGTCCAACAGATGCTTGACGAGATATAGTGTGAAACGTAAAGGAGGGTATAGTGGCTACATACAGTTTAGCTTTAGGGCTTTTCTTTCTTGACGCAGAGAGCGACGCAAGACATGACCCCGTCGCGGCACTTGAGTCAATCGCCGCTGCTGGTTTCAGTGAGACTGAACTGATGGCTGAAGGCGACGAGTGGCAGCAACCGGGGTTACACGACGCGGGCCCGTATCGTGATGCACTGGAGCGATTTAAGATTTTTCCGAACACAATACACACCCCCATGTCGGGCGTGAACTTGGCAAGTTCAGTTGAGGAGATTCGGTGTGACAGCGTTGCGCGTATTGGGGATGCGATGCGTTTTCTCGGAGAGCTTGGGGGGCGGACTGCGATCGTGCATCCAACAGGCAGTCCCACCCCTGAAGAATCGCCTTACGAGTTGGAAAACATCGGTGCAGCGGCGGAGCGTATTTACCGCTCTGTGAGTGAATTGGTTACGGTTGCAGCGGAAACTGGAGTCCGTATTGCGCTGGAAAACTTACCCAATACAAGCTTGCCGTGTCGTCCGCTGAAGTCGATGGAGGAATTACGCGCATTCATTGCTGGTTTTCCGCCTGAACAGGTAGGACTTTGTTTGGACACCGGCCACGCCTGCATCAGTGGTCTCGATCCGGCAGAACAGGCGCGGATTGCCTCGGAACGACTTTACGCGCTGCACATACAGGATGTTGATGGGCAGAACGACTGTCACTGGGTTCCGGGACACGGCGTTATTGACTGGTCTGCCCTAGGGGAAGCCCTTTCAGCCATCGGCTTTGATGGTGCGTGGACAATAGAGGCACTGGCGGGACGGACAGAAACGACAGCGGAACAGGTTGCTGCTGAGTGCGCGGCGTTGTCTGAACGTTGGGAAGCAGGGGGAATGTCGAATCCAGGGGAGGGATAACCTCTGCCGTCAGGTTCCATTCCTGTTAGATCCCTCCACGAATTGATCAGCAAAGATTGGCGTGATTCTCAGATGCGCTTTTGCTCACACTTGACTTGGGAACTGCGTGTTTGGAATCGCCCACCAGATCGGCGGGAGATTTGTGGACAGTCCTTCAGACTAAGACTGTCCACCGCTCAGCACAGACGCTAGAAATGGAGACGTATCGTTATGCTAACACCATCGCAAATTGACGAGTTTCATCGCAACGGCTTCCTCAACGGCGGTCGTATCCTCACCGATGACGAATTGGACGCACTGAGGGCGGATTTAGACCACATCTTGGAGAAGGGGCCTGACGGCTTTTCCGATGCGGAGCCACATCCTGTTTCTTTCCGCAACATGTCCCAGCGGGGTGACGAACTCGCTGCGCTCGCCGTTTGGCAGATTGTCAATATTTGGGAAGCAGCCCCAGCTTTTCAGCAGCTAATCTACCACCCGTCCATTGTTAAGGGGATAAGTCAGCTGACGGGTGCCGCCGATCTGATGGTCTGGCACGACCAGATCCAGTATAAACCCCCAAACTACGGTGGCGCAACCCGATGGCACCAAGATGCCCCGCTTTGGCCCATCATCCTCCCGATGACTCCTGTATCGGCGTGGATTGCCTTGGATGATGCCGACGAGGGAAATGGTTGTATGTGGATGGTGCCCGGCAGCTACAAATGGGGGGACCAGATGGATTTTCTTCGCACCCAACAACACCTTGAACAGCGCGACGAATTCATGAATATTGAAGGATTTGCCCCACCCGCCGATTCTGAAGTCAAAGCGGTGGCACCGCAGCCCCGTCCTGTCAAGAGTGGTGAGGTGTCATTCCACCATTCGCTGACATGGCACGGTTCGCCTTTCAACCGCTCGGATCGGCCCCGGCGAGCGATTGCCATCCACTACATGACCGGGGAATCACGTTTTGTGGCAAGCGGTCAGCATTTAATGAAGCAGTTTGTAACGTTGGAGGATGGCGAACCTATGGCTGAAGCCGGCGAACATTTCCCTACCGTCTGCCGAGATGGTGAACCTGTCGGTGCCCCTGCGTAGTTGCAAGCGTTAGGAATCGATTAAAGATATGACAGATTAGACAGGAGACAGATATGAACGACAAACGCTATCGAGCCGCTCTCATTGGTTTAGGACGGATCGCAGATACCATCGACGACGAAGTGGTGGGCGATGGCTGGCTCGTGCCGTTCAGCCACATGGGCAGTTACATGGACGTGCCAGAAGTGCAGGTGGTCGGTGCCGCAGACCTATACGCCGAACAGCGAGCGGCATTTGGTGAACGCTGGACCATTGAAGACACGCATCTTTATGAGAGCTACGAGGAAATGCTTGAGCGAGAGAAACCCGACATCGTGAGCATTTGCACCTCCGCTGCGCCGCGCGCAAAGATTACGCTGGACATCGCGCGTATGGTCCGTGAGGGACGGACCGGTGTGAAGTGCATTTGGGTGGAGAAGCCGATGGCGATTTCTCTGGAGGAAGCCGATGCGATGGTTGAGGGATGCCGCGAGGCTGGTATCATCCTCATGGTGAACGCGATGCGCGCATCCGATGTATACTATCGCAGGGCACGGGCACTTATCGACGAAGGGGTGCTGGGGGCGATGCTGCAAATAACCGCCCACGGTGCGGGAAATCTGTCGCACATGGGGGTCCACTGGCTCGGCGCGATGTGTGTGCTAGCAGGGGGGAGTGAACGTGTGTCTTGGGTTGTGGGAGAGGTGGAGAGCAACGAAAAAGCCGCGGGCGATACAGACCTTGCCGGTAACGCTTATCTGGCATTTGAAAACGGGGTCCGCGGGTTCTGTCGTATGCTGCCGAGCGGTGCATCGACATGGACGCTCGACGCAATCGGTGAGCGCGGCACGATTCACCTCCGCAACGCCAACGACGGCTATGAGTTCGAGCTGTGGAAAATGGGACACGTGACTGACGACGCGCCTGCCACGCCGGTGCGGCACATCTTTCCGCGGCCCCAACGCATCTGGAGTGCTGGTGTGGGACAGGTCAAGGATGCCATCACCTGTATTGAAACGGATAAAACGCCCAACTGTTCTGGCGATATGGGCCGACATCTGTTGGAACTCGCCATCGCCATCCGTGAATCGCACCGCCGGGGCAATGTGCGTGTAGATCTGCCGCTTGCCGATCGGTGCCTCTATATCCGTTCAGCAGAAACGCTACACGGGGACACGCCGCGGGCAATCGCCAATCCCAACCGTCGTCGACCAACGCACCTTATCTCCGAGATAGCCCGGCGTGAGGGAATTGGGAAGCGTCGCCCTGTTTCGTAGTATGGGGGCATACTCCCAAAGCTGAAGCATTGGACTTCTTTTGAGCCGCTTTGGAATTGTGCTTTCAACGATGAAGCTGGGTTTCATTCCGGTCTTAATTCACCTTTCGCAAGTCCCGATCAGATCGGGATTTACCGTTTCGTAAGCATCGGAGCGACGCAACGAAATCGGAACCGACGATGCCCAGCCGATCGAGTTCCTCTTGCAGAATACCAAGACTAAGGAGCCGTAAATAACCAAGAAAGGGGGTCCCAACAGGGACCCCTACATCCATCTCATAGGAGTAAAAACACCATGCAACACTCAGAAAACAACGGCGTAATGACTATAATAATCGGAGGTAATACCCGGTGTTCAAACGTCGAAATACCAACCCCACACGAACAAGAAAACCTCATAATAGACACCTTCCCAAGATACCTAAATGAGATAGAAACAGGCACATGGGAATTTGAAATCGAGGGATACGACGAATACATAGACTACAACATTATAGAAAAGCGTTACGAAGACACCAACAGTAGGCAACCCATCCAAACACCACCTGGTATCTGTTACGAGTGGACCGGGACAGGGCCAGAGCCGCCCGAACTTATAGAAAGCATATTCGCACGCATCCTCATATACAATAACCCATCAGACTTAGAAGAACACTACAGACGGCAACGAGCAAGGGAAGAAACCCAAATGATCCATGAAATAATAGTCGAAAGCCCATCAGAAGCCTTTGGCCAATTCAAAAAAGAATGTCGTAAATACAGCAAAATCTACGGAGTACTACTATGTATAGCCGTTGACGAAGAACAGTTAAACCACTTTGAAACAATCAGAGCAGACATAGAAAACAATAGACCCCTATCACAAGAACTAAGATATAGCCCCTTAACAGAGGTGAGAATTATAGCAAACCTCAGAGACACAGAAACACACCCCCGAGATAGAATCCCAGAGATCCTTTCCGAATCATATATCCTAACCATATACAACCTGTGGGAACAAAACTACCGGGGAAAAATCGCAGAAGAACAATCAATTCTAAAATGTAAAGTCAAGTGGGACCTAATGAGAGTAGTCAAAAATGTAAGAAACATCATCGCGCATCCCACCGACAGTAGATCCAAGCCCAAGCTACTAAAAATCCTAAGAAAATTATGGAAAATGAATGAATCAGACAACCGACCAACCCCAGACGAAATAGTAGCAAAACTAGGCAGGGACATCGACAAAGCAAACATAGGTATAGATAGGGACTCCAACATAAGAATAGGATAAGAGGCCCATGCCCCTCCACAACCGCACCATCTTCGAGAATGATAACCTATACATAATGCGGGGTATCGATGCCAGTAGCATAGACCTTATCTACCTAGACCCGCCATTCAACTCTAACCGCAACTATGCTGCGCCGATCGGGAGTCGAGCCGCCGGGGCGGCATTCAAAGATACATGGACGCTCAGCGACCTTGACAACGCGTGGCACGGTGAGCTTGCTGACAGGGAGCCCGCACTTTACGCAGCAATCCACGCCGCCGAACTAACGCATGGTAAGTCAATGAAGTCATATCTGATCATGATGGCTATCCGCATGTTAGAAATGCACCGAATCCTGAAAGACACAGGTAGCATTTACCTTCACTGTGACCCAACAGCAAATCATTATCTGAAAATGGTGATGGATTCGGTGTTTGGAAAGGATAACTTTCGGAATGAGGTGATTTGGAAGCGGACATCAGCACACAACGACCCCGGTCGATTCGGACGCATCCACGATTCCCTCCTTTTCTACGTCAAGGCGGACGGTGCGACGTGGAATTTACAATATGACGCACACGAAGAAAGCTACGTTGAAAAGTCCTACCGTCATCAAGACGCTCGTGGACGGTATCGAGTTAGTGATCTCACCGGTCCAGGAACAAGTAAAGGAGAGTCTGGGCAACCGTGGCGTGATGTAAATCCCACGGGCATTGGGCGATGTTGGTCTGTGCCGCTTACCGGCGCGTATTCTAAATATATCGAAAAGCATTTCATTCCAAACTACAGACAAATATCGAGTGTGCATAGTCGCCTGAATGCCCTTGATGAGGCGGGGTTGATTTATTGGCCCGCGAGTGGAACGATGCCAAGCCTCAAGCGATATTTAGCTAGCAGCCCGGGGCGTCCACTGCAAGATATAATCATTAACATCAATCAACTTGGGTCAAAAGCAAAAGAACGTATCGGCTACCCCACCCAGAAGCCACTCGCACTCCTAGAATGTATTATCAAGGCAAGTAGCAACCCGGGCGACATAGTCCTTGACCCGTTCTGCGGCTGCGCCACGACGTGCGTTGCCGCTGAGAAACTGGGACGCAAATGGGTGGGTATAGACCTCAGCAACCAAGCAATCAATTTAGTCAAGTGGCGACTTGAAAAGGATTTAGGAATTGACGAAAGGGACGGCATACTCGGCAAGGTCATTCATCGCACAGACATCCCCTACCGATCAGAACCCCTACCGAACTACCGGACCCATAAACACACATTATACGGCGAGCAGGAGGGGGAATGTAACGGATGTAGCACCCATTTCCCGTTCAGGAACATGACCGTTGACCATATCATCCCACGGTCAAAAGGGGGGACAGACCACAAAGAGAATCTACAACTGCTCTGTAACTTCTGCAATTCTATCAAAGGCGCAAAAACTCAACAAGAACTCACCATCGAACTCCGAAAACGCGGAATAATCAACTAACTTTAAAAATAGGGTCCGTTCCCCCGATTGATCGGGACAGGCGTGACCAGGGGAGGAGAAATCAAATGTCCGAACCCCAAACGGCGAAGAAGCCAAATCTACTTTTCATCATGCCCGATCAGCTGCGAGCAGATTTCTTGAGCTGTTACGGTGCCGCTTTCATTGATACACCTCACATCGACAGTATTGCGGAGGATGGCGTGCGGTATGAGCGTGCCTATTCAGCCTCGCCGATATGTGTGCCAGCCAGAGCGTCGCTCCTAACGGGTCTCAACGCGATCAAAAACGGTGTAACAGATAACGGTCAGTGGTTAAGTCCTGACCTCGCTGCGTGCGGCATCGAAACATGGCCCCAAACACTATCCAGACAGGGCTATTATACCGCTGCGATCGGCAAGATGCACTTCTATCCGTGGGACATCAATCTAGGATTCCAATACCGAGTTGCCGCTGAAGACAAACGATGGTTGGAGATCCGCGATGATTACTATCACTTTTTGAAGGAGGGCGGTTACCGAAAACTCCACGGAAACGAACACCCCGGCTATCATGAAAACAGGGGCGCGATCATCAACAAGATTCCTTGGGGGTATTCGGTCGATCGCTTCGTTGGGCAGGAGGCGTGCCGTTTTATCCGCAACTACGGCGATGAAACCCCCTTTGCGATGATGGTCGGTTTTCCGGGCCCCCACTGCCCTTATGACCCCAACGCCGAATTTTTGGAAGGCTTCGATCCTGCCGACATGCCCGATTCCGTCCCAGAAGTAGAGGGCGATACCTCGGGGCTCCGTCGGCAAAATATTGAGGGCAACCGTCAAGCGTGGAACGGCGTTGATTACACCGAATTCACAGAGGCGCACAAAAAGAAGATTCGCGCCCACTATGCGGGATTGGTCAAACAGATCGATTACGAAGTGGGACAAATCCTTGAGACCCTGCGCGAAAAAGAATTGCTAGACAACACGATTATCATTTTCTCCAGCGATCACGGCGATTACCTTGGCGACCATAATTTCATCGGTAAGGGGACGTTTTTTGAATCCAGTATCCATGTCCCGCTCTTGGTTCGTCTGCCGTGGACCGACCAATCAAAGGCGTGCACAGACTTGGTTGAATTGGGCGATGTAACCGCGACGATGCTACATTTCGGCGGGTGCGAAATACCCAATTATATGGACTCCATACCGTTGCCCGAACTCGACATCCCGCGCAAAAATCAGAGGGAGCGTGTCATCGGCATGGTCAGGGGTGGTTGGATGATTTATGACGGACAGTGGAAGCTGTGTAAATACTCGACCGGCGAGGTGTTGCTCTTTGATCTAGTGGAAGATCCAAACGAACAATATAACCTGATGAAAGACAGTCGCTATCAGGAGGTGTATACAAGATTGGATGCTGAACTGACCCGAGAAATCATGACTTCATTAAGCCGCTCTCATGAGAGCAAACGGGTATATTCTAATCCGCTTGCTGGTGACCCCACGTTCGGTAAGGAAGATTGGCAGCGACCCTATCCGAAAAATATCAACGATGTCCACTAATTTGGAAAATTAACCTACACATACACAAGGAGGCTTGCTGTGAAACACAATGTTTTGTTTTATACCCTGACCTTGGCGGTCGGGATTATGTTAGGGATGGGGTGCAGGGGAAAGACAGGCATGGAGGAGGGAATGGCAAAAGCCGAAAAGGCGGCCCACGAAGAAATTGTGGGGCAAATCACGGCGATTGACAACCATGCTAATGTCGTAACGGATATTAAACCCGCTGCATTTACTGCGCTCGGATGGAATCTGAAAGATACTATCACAGTCGAATTTGAAAATGGGGAGAAAATCAACTGTCGCTACGTTGAAAATTATGGCGATGTGCCGGTCGGAGATTACTTGGTGCGTTTCAGCGTAGAGGGGAGTATCCTAAAAGTTGCCATTAACGAAGGCTATCTAGCGGAGACTTTGAAAATCAAGAGTCCCGGCAAGGTCGTCCTCCGCAAAACGCAACCCCAGGGTGGCGACCAATAATGGAGGTCTTGCAGAATTTCCGCGATTTCCTGACTCGGTGAAGCTGGTCTCTTAGAAACCATCGTTATTTGTGTTTCCACGCCCAACGGGCTAGATGAAAGAAAGTGAAAACAATGGAAATGAGAACACGCACACTTGGTAAGACGGGACTTCATGTCAGCGAACTTGGGCTCGGTTCTGCTTTCATGGCAGGTCAAGGGCAGGCTGGTGTGGATCGTTGCGTGGATTATGCGGTTGACCACGGCGTAAACTATTTCGATACGTCCGCAAACTACGGGGATGGCACGGATGAGACCATGCTGGGTGCTGCCTTGAAGGGAAAACGGGACCGGGTTATCCTTGCCACCAAGGTAGGATTTTTGAACTCCCAACGCTACAGCTTGCAGGCACACCGTAATGCCGACCAACTCATGGAACAATTCGAGAGCTCCCTCAAGCGACTCCAGACCGATTACGTGGACATCATTCAGATTCACGAGGCGGATTATCTGAAGTGGTGGACCGATGATATTCCCAATGATGAAAATGCGGGGAGTTGGAGTGCACTCATTGAGGATGATAGAGTCTACAATTTCTCTAATGCGCCGGCGGTCGAATTTCTCGCAAATGTGAAGCGTAGCGGCAAGGCACGTTTTATAGGATTGACTGCTAAAAATGCGCGCCTGTTGGAGCGGGTATTGAAAGGGGTCACGGTTGATTCTGTCATGGCAGCGCATCAGTTCAACCCGGTCTTTAGGAATGCCGTTGAATTCCTGTTCCCGACCGCTCAGGACTTAGGCGTGGGTGTTGTGATTGGTGCGCCGCTGATGAAAGGTTGGCTTGCTGTCCCTCAAAACGGATGGCGGGAGAGTCCTCCCGATTGGATGGACGAGACTTTCAAGGCCTCCTATTTCAGGTTCCTCGATTTCCATGCGGACGCGGGGGTGCCCATGGCAGATCTCTGCATTCGGTGGATGCTTTCAGAAAAGCGGCAACAGTCCATCGTCGTTGGTTTCAGCAATCTCCGGGAGGTTGAATTAAATATATCTGCCGCACTCCGGGGGGCACTTCCGGACGACCTCAACGCTGCCATAGAGAAAATTGGGATTGTTCATCCGCTCATCTATCAGGGGCGAACACAGATTTGAAGCCGCGAAAAGAACAAGGAGAATCACACAATGTCAGTGGAGGTTCAGGAAAAGGCAGAGCAAATTCTGGTAGAGGGGTTCTGCATTCTGCGAGACCAGTTTCCCAAATCCGCTATTGAAGCTTGCAACGCAGCCTTTGCACCCATCCTGCGCGATTATGTCGTCGAACATGGGGACACGCCGAACCGCGGACCAGCGAGGCACTACATCACACTGCCTTTCGAGCCGCCGTTGTATAATCCCTGCTTCTTCGATGACGATACGATTATCGCCATTGCAAGCCAAGTGTTGGGGGAGGATTTTATGATTGACCAATACGCCAGCGACACGCCGCTCATAGGTTCGGTGTATCAGGAGGTTCATGGCGACGTTGGTCCGCTCTTTCCTGAAAACCCCGATTTTCCACATCCGCCCGCGATTCTTGCGGTAAACTTTCCTTTTATTGATGTTACATCGGCGCACGGACCGTTTGAGATCGCACGCGGAACACATCTGTTTCCAAAAGCGGAGGCGTTGCGTCGGATTGAAGATGGTGAAATCCCGCTTGAACCGTTGCTGATGAACGCTGGTGATGTCCTCATCCGAGACCCGCGCTGTTTACATCGAGGGACCCCCAATCATACATACACCCCGCGTCCCGTTGCAGTATTTGCCTGCCTCCGTAGCTGGATGCAGCGAGAACATCGGGAACGGAACCCGGTTCCTGAATATGTCTGGGCAGGGCTTTCGGAACGCGAGAAGCGATTAATGCGAAAGCTGCCGAGGTGTCCCCGCGAATCATAATTCGCGTAGATTCGCGGATACACTCACCCTAAATAGAAAGGTAGCAATAGATGTCTAAACAATATACTGCGGCAATTGTTGGTTGTGGATCTATCGGTAACGCCCACATGGACGGCTATAATTTGGTTGACAATGTAGAGGTGGTGGCAGTCGCCGATCCACTGATGGTCGCCCGCGAGGAATATATGGAAAAGTATAACATTCCGCAGGGCTACCCCACTGTTGAAGAGATGCTGGAAAAAGCGAAACCAGATATCGTCAGCGTGTGCACATGGCATCCGCTGCATCCAGCACCGACCATCGCAGCGGCGCAGGCTGGTGTCAAAGCCGTAATCTGCGAAAAACCGATGGCGACCAGCTTAGGTGCGGCAAACAGTATGGTTGATGCCTGCGAGGCGAGCAGCACTAAATTGATAATCAGCCATCAGCGACGCTTTACGCCCGGTTGGGAGAAGGGGCGTGAGCTGATTCAGCAGAAGGCCATCGGCGATCCGGTCTGGGTAAACTGCAAGATCCAGCAGGGGTTACTCAACTGTGGCACACATGCGATTGACGGCTCACGTTTCGTTTTGGGCGATCCGCAAGCGGTCTGGGTGATGGGAGCGGTAGAGCGGGATACAGATCGTTATGAGAGGGATACGCCGATCGAAGACAGCTGCATGGCACTCGTGCAGATGGAAGGTGGACTGCAACTCTTTATACAGTCGGACCTGTGCATGGAGGGTGCAGCAGCGGGCGGCTTTCTCATCCGAGGGACCGAAGGTATGCTTGATGTCAGCGAAGCACGGGTCAGACTGTTTAACACCAACTCCAACGGTTGGGAACAGGTGCCCCTCCGCGTAGAATCAGAAGAAATTCAAGCAATCGGCGGGCGGACCAACGCGGCACAGGTGCGTGAACTTATCGCTTGGATCGAAGGTGGGCCCGAACACCGTGGCACCGGCAGAAAAGCGCGCGCGACTGTAGAGATCATGATGGCTCTTTATGAATCCGCCCGACAGCACCGTGTTATCAACCTACCTCTACAGGAGGAGGGCTATCCGTTGGAGTTGATGGTGGACGAGGGCAAGCTGCCGGTAGAGAAACCGGGCAGATATGATATCCGCGGCTTTCTCAAACGCGATGCTATTGATGAGAAAGCTTATGCCGAGCTACGCAGTCAGGGCATGGGGCACCATCAAGTTATGAAAACATTACACGAGAATAAGCAAAAGGGATAGGAGGAAATACAATGAACCGTCCACCCACAGAATCCAAACGTATCTCAGAAACGGAGCTGCGTGACTTCGCTGGAGCCTGTTTCAAAGCTGCGGGCTTGCGTGCGGATCACGCGGAGCAACTCGCCGAATTATTGACCAACGCCGACCTGCGGGGGGTACACTCCCACGGTCTCCGACAGGTCCCCGGTTATTGTGAGAGCCTGCGAGACAAGCTGATTAACCCCAATCCCAACTGCCAGGTCCTCAAAGAAACTGCCACCGCTGTCCTGATCGATGGGGATGGCGGCTTGGGCTACGCGCCTATGATGATGGCAACCGAACGGGCTATCACCAAGGCAAAGGCGAACGGTGTGAGTGTCGGCGCAACCTGTCACATCGGCCACTACGGTTCGGCGGGGCACTATGTCCGTCGGGCAATGGAGGCGGGCTGCACTGCCTTTTCCGTTCAGGGCGGTTCAAGTGAAATGGGGCCAACCGATCCAAACAACCGCCCGCCTTCTGCCTATTGGGGCAATCCTCCGCTCTGTTTTGGGCTGCCCGGTCAGGACGAACCCCCACTGATTCCAGACATGGCAACCTGCATCCTTGCCGACTATCAGCGCGGTGAAGAATTTGATACCTTGCAGGAAATGATTCCAGCCGCCTTCTTCAAGTCTATGGGCTATACCGGCATCGCTAGGGGGCTCGGTGGCCCCTTTGTCGGCACAGACAGTGCACGGGCGAAAGCGGTAAAGGCGAAATGGCCCCGTGGACAAGCTGGGGGGTTGATTGTGGTTATGGATATAGGGCTATTCACCGATCCAGAAGAATTCCGGGCCGGAGTTGATAACTTGGTGCGTGGAGTCCGGGAGACTATGGCACCGTTGCGAGGCTACGATGAGGCGACGCTTCCCGGAACACTTGAGTCTCGCAGGGAACATGAATACAGACGCGATGGTGCACCTATCAGCTTCGCAGATATCGAGCGACTCAATCAAACCGCCGAGGAATTTGGCTTGTCACCGACCATGCGGCTATAGGTTAATACCTTCACTGATTTTTGTGCTCTGTTGCTCTGTGTGAATATAAATTCGTATTATACCATTTGGACTTCCGGGTAAGACTTTTTACGGGCAGATTTCCAATCTGTTAGGTAGGTTAGGAAACCTGCACTAGAGGAGGGTTAGAACCATGTGGAAAAGCTTCAAAGTCAAAGTTGAACCGCTGACCCCCGAAGCCTTTGCGCCATTCGGGGAAGTTATTGAATCGTTTGAGGAAGCTAAACCAGAGATAGCAAAAGGGGGACTTAGGACGGCTGCATATCCTGTGACCGCGGCTCTTTCTGAGATGCCTGCGGACTCCGAACCCCAAAAAACGCCGCTCTCCGAAGGGTTGCAACGGGCACACTTCGCTTTTCACACCGACGCGGGTCAGGCGTTCTATCCAAGCCTGCACCGTCCAACAGTGTTTCTGGTCGGGCCTGTCAAGGATACCCTAGCAGCTGAAGATGTGCACGCCTTCTATTCGGACGGGAGTGTGGGGGTCTGTTTGGGGCTCAAGGTGTGGCATACCATGCCTATCTGTGTGGAGGACACCGATGTCTACCAAACGGTTCGTGGCGATCAGGACTATCACACCCATTCGGTCGAAGTCGATTTCGATCTGGAGCAAGGACTGGCTATCGAACCGGATTTAGAAAATTATGCCCCGTAGATAACGGAGGGACCATGGATAAAGTCAGGCTTGGACTGGTCGGTCTTGGAGGTCACGGCGGTTGCGGCAGCCCTCTACGCGACGTAGCTTTCGCTGTCCTTAAAGGAAATTTCACGCAACATGATTGAGCCCATTCTCGAAGCAACAGTTCGCTACGCAACACCACTTTTGCTTGTCGCCCTCGGAGAGATTATCGCTGAACGCGCCGGGGTCATCAATATCGGACTGGAAGGCATGATGATTTTGGGGGCGTTTACCGGCTGGATCGGTTCATTCTACATCCAAGATATGAACCCTGGGCTTGCACCGTGGCTCGGCATCCTGTTCAGTGGATTGAGCGGTGTGGTCTTAGCGAGCATTTTTGCAACCTTGATCCTGTGGCTAAAGACTGATCAGGTCGTGACGGGCACCGGCATTAACCTCTTGGCATTCGGCCTCGTCGAGGTGTTATATCGCCGAATCTTTGGTGCAACTGGGGATGCACTGAAGGTGACAATCTTCCAGCCGCTCCATATCCCGCTGTTGTCCAATATACCGATTATCGGTCCCATCCTATTTCAGCACAATTTCCTCGTCTATATGACATTTCTTGCTGTTCCTGCCGTGTATTTTTATCTGTTTCATACCCATCATGGCCTCGCCATCCAAGCCTGCGGTGAACACCCAAAGGCAGCGGATACCGTTGGTGTCAGCGTACTTCGGTTGCAGGCGAGATGCGTCCTCTTTGGCGGGTTCATGGCGGGGCTTGCCGGGGGGTATCTCTCGTTGGTGGACGTGCCGTTCTTCAGCACTGAGATGACCGCAGGGCGCGGCTTTATCGCGCTCTCGATTGTGATCTTCGGGAAGTGGCATCCGGTCAAGGCGTGTGGTGCGGCACTGCTGTTTGGGCTTGCCAATGCTCTACCTGACCGTTTGCAAGCAATTGCAGGCCTCGGATTTATCCCCTACCAATTCTTCCTAATGCTGCCTTATGTTTTGACGCTGCTTGTGTTGGCAGGATTTGTTGGACAAGTCAGACCACCCGCCGCGCTTGCTCTACCTTACCGCAGAGAGTGATGTGACTGGTTCCGGGCGAGGCGGTCTACGGTATACGACGCTGTAATTCAGCTTCAAGTTGACGAATCCGTTCCTCTGCCGCAGCACGAGCTTGGGCTTCCGCAGCACGAGCTTGGGCTTCCGCAGCACGAGCTTGAGCTTCCACAGCACGAGCTTGGGCTTCCGCAGCGGCACGCGCTTCCGCTGCCGCCCGGGCCGCTGTCACTCCTACGTAATTGAGGATAGCTTCGCCGCTTTCATCATAGCAGACTAAATCTTCGCCATCCAAGCCAAGCCAAAGGTTGACAGGATCAAGCCATAGCCATCCGGCCGCATTGGGACTCAATTCCTCATAGCCATCCGAATAGCCATCCGATGTGAGCCGGTATCCCACCAACTCTCGCACCATGACCCCCCGCCGCTCAAATCGATCTACGATGATGTAGTTCGGCACACCGACCCTCGCATAGTGGTCAACCTTCTTGACAACATCGACTGAGCGGGTCGAAGGTGAAACGATCTCAATAATCAAGCTTGGCTTCGTCCCCTCTTCTGCTTCCGAGAAGGTACTCCAGTTGATGTGCCGCCGAACGTTGAAAATCACCGCAATGTCGGGGCCATGGGCTCTCAGAGAAGGGTGGGCCCACGCCACGCGCAGGTCATGCAAGACCACGGCATCCGGTTCATCGGCGAGTCGAGCTGACAATACATTGTAGAGATAGTTACAAAATCGCTCATGTTCATCGGAGTGCATTCGGTAATCTCCTATCTGTGGGTGAAGGATGTCCTCAAGTGTCAGGGGGGTCCGTTCCAGAATTTCTGTTCCGTCTGACAAAGTCCGTATTGCTTCACGCCACCCATAGAGATAGGGGTCTTTCTTATCAAGGATTTCTCCGTTAGTTGGATTAGTTGCAATTTTCATGGCGATGTTCCCTTCTTAAAGAATAAATCCGGTTAATCTCAATCCTTTAAGCCTTCCCTGAACTATACATAAGAGAGTGATGTGACTGGTTCCGGGCGAGGCGGTCTACGGTATACGACGCTGTAATTCAGCTTCAAGTTGACGAATCCGTTCCTCTGCCGCAGCACGGGCTTGGGCTTCCGCAGCACGAGCTTGGGCTTCCGCAGCGGCACGCGCTTCCGCTGCCGCACGGGCCGCTGTCACTCCTACGTAATTGAGGATAGCTTCGCCGCTTTCATCATAGCAGACTAAATCTTCGCCATCCAAGCCGATCCAAAGGTTGACAGGCTCAAGCCATAGCCAGCCATCCGCATTGGGACTCAATTCCTCATAGCCATCCGAATAGCCATCCGATGTGAGCCGGTATCCCACCAACTCTCGCACCATGACCCCCCGCCGCTCAAATCGATCTACGATGATGTAGTTCGGCACGCCGACCCGCGCATAGTGGTCAACCTTCTTGACAACATCGACTGAACGGGTCGAAGGTGAAACGATTTCAATAATCAGGCTTGGCTTCGTCCCCTCTTCTGCTTCCGAGAAGGTACTCCAGTTGATATGTCGCCGAACGTTGAAAATCACCGCAATGTCGGGGCCATGGGCTCTCAGAGAAGGGTGGGCCCACGCCACGCGCAGGTCATGCAAGACCACGGCATCCGGTTTATCGGCGAGTCGAGCTGACAATACATTGTAGAGATAGTTACAAAATCGCTCATGTTCATCGGAGTGCATTCGGTAATCTCCCACCTGGGGGTGAAGGATGTCCTCAAGTGTCAGGGGGGTCCGTTCCACGATTTCTGTTCCGTCTGACAAAGTCCGTATTGCTTCACGCCACCCATAGAGATAGGGGTCTTTCTTATCAAGGATTTCTCCGTTGGTTGGATTAGTTGCAATTTTCATGGCGATGTTCCCTTCTTAAAGAATAAATCCGGTTAATCTCAATCCTTTAAGCCTTCCCTGAACTATACATAAGAGAGTGATGTGCCTGGTTCCGGGCGAGGCGGTCTACGGTATACGACGCTGTAATTCAGCTTCAAGTTGACGAATCCGTTCCTCTGCCGCAGCCGCACGCTCTTCCGCTGCCGCACGGGCCGCTGTCACTCCTACGTAATCGAGGGTGGCTTCGCCACTTTCATCATAGCAGACTAAATCTTCGCCATCCAAGCCAAGCCAAAGGTTGACAGGATCGAGCCATAACCAGCCGTCCGCATTGGGACTCAATTCCTCATAGCCATCCGATGTGAGCCGATATCCCACCAACTCTCGCACCATGACCCCCCGCCGCTCAAATCGATCTACGATGATGTAGTTCGGCACGCCGACCCGCGCATAGTGGTCAACCTTCTTGACAACATCGACTGAACGGGTCGAAGGTGAAACGATTTCAATAATCAGGCTAGGCTTCGTCCCCTCTTCTGCTTCCGAGAAGGTACTCCAGTTGATGTGCCGCCGAACGTTGAAAATCACCGCAATGTCGGGGCCATGGGCTCTCAGAGAAGGGTGGGCCCACGCCACACGCAGGTCATGCAAGACCACGGCATCCGGTTCATCGGCGAGGCGAGCTGACAATACATTGTAGAGATAGTTACAAAATCGCTCATGTTCATCGGAGTGCATTCGGTAATCTCCCACCTGGGGGTGAAGGATGTCCTCAAGTGTTAGGGGGGTCCGTTCCACGATTTCTGTTCCGTCTGACAAAGTCCGTATTGCTTCACGCCACCCGTAGCGATAGGGGTCTTTCTTATCAAGGATTTCTCCGTTGGTTGGATTAGTTGCAATTTTCATGGCGATGTTCCCTTCTTAAAGAATAAGTCCGGTTAATCTCAATCCTTTAAGCCTTCCCTGAACTATACATAAGAGAGTGATGGGACTGGTTCCGGGCGAGGCGGTCTACGGTATACGACGCTGTAATTCAGCTTCAAGTTGACGAATCCGTTCCTCTGCCGCAGCACGAGCTTGGGCTTCCGCTGCCGCACGCGCTTCCGCTGCCGCACGGGCCGCTGTCACTCCTACGTAATCGAGGGTGGCTTCGCCACTTTCATCATAGCAGACTAAATCTTCGCCATCCAAGCCAAGCCAAAGGTTGACAGGATCGAGCCATAGCCAGCCATCCGCATTGGGACTCAATTCCTCATAGCCATCCGAATAGCCATCCGATGTGAGCCGGTATCCCACCAACTCTCGCACCATGACCCCCCGTCGCTCAAATCGATCTACGATGATGTAGTTCGGTACGCCGACCCGCGCATAGTGGTCAACCTTCTTGACAACATCAACTGAGCGGGTCGAAGGCGAAACGATTTCAATAATCAAGCTTGGCTTCGTCCCCTCTTCTGCTTCCGAGAAGGTACTCCAGTTGATGTGCCGCCGAACGTTGAAAATCACCGCAATGTCGGGGCCATGGGCTCTCAGGGAAGGGTGGGCCCACGCCACGCGCAGGTCATGCAAGACCACGGCATCCGGTTCATCGGCGAGGCGAGCTGACAATACATTGTAGAGATAGTTACAAAATCGCTCATGTTCATCGGAGTGCATTCGGTAATCTCCCACCTGGGGGTGAAGGATGTCCTCAAGTGTTAGGGGGGTCCGTTCCAGAATTTCTGTTCCGTCTGACAAAGTCCGTATTGCTTCACGCCACCCGTAGCGATAGGGGTCTTTCTTATCAAGGATTTCTCCATTGGTTGGATTAGTTGCAATTTTCATGGCGATGTTCCCTTCTTAAAGAATAAGTCCGGTTAATCTCAATCCTTTAAGCCTTCCCTGAAATATATATATCCGGTTTAACCGCACACGGCACAATAATCGAATCAACCATCCCATGCAGGATTTTTTTGTCTTGGGGGCAGATGGTCGCTTGAATCCCAGCGAGGCGCACCTTGTCGCCCATTGTGAAGTAATAAGGACGAATCATCGCCCGCCCCGGCATTCTCTGAACTTCGCTGCGCTCGAAGTCGTAATAGGTCATAGTGAGGCGTTCCGCCCTGTGGAATTTTTGTAGGACATAAGGGGTTTGACGAAAGCTGGTCAGCGCGTTCTCCACTGCACCCTCCCAATCTTCGGTGGGAAGGTCATGCCCGATTGAGACTCCGCGACTTCCCCATGCCAATTCAGAGAATCCCGATGGCTTGAGGACAAGCTCACGCTGACGTTGCGAGACAGAAATGATTTGCCGCCAGTTTGTGACAGGCAGCTCATCAATCTCAAGGCCTGGAATGACGGCGTGTGGCGGCAGCTCGCGCGAATCGAGCAGCCATGTCTGTGGGATGATGTTCGGTAGGAATCGGTAGGTTTTCCTCCCAAGTTCTCTCCGCCAGAAGGGTTGGAGGGATGGGTGGTGAAACAGGGCAAACAGCAGCTTTTCCTCAAGGTATGTCTTCGGTGGGGGGGTCATGACCACTGTTCGCCGTTTGGCACCGTAGAGCATCAGCTCGGCTTTGGGGATGTTTTTCAGATCAAATAGTTCAAAGAAGCGGTAGAGGACATCAATCTGGACCCTTCCCCCATCCGTCTCAAGAAACAGCGCGTCTTCCGTAAAGATTACGTCGCGGGGTTTGATGGTGTGTGTATCCAAACCTACCTCTTGCAGTGCTGATTCTAACCACTTCATCTCGTCCCAATAATCTGCTGATTCATCGGAAACGACGATTGCCACCGTTGGGTGTTCAACCTTCGCTAGCGACCTGACCATCTCCGCAAAAGCGAGTTGCATCCCATGGCTACCGCCAATGATGTCGTAATCGAGTTTGGCATACTGCGTTGCTAGGCTGCCCGTAAATCCCATACCGCCGGGGACAGAATCCAATTCGGTGATGATAAAACCATCGGGAGTCGGCAAGATGTCGGGACGAATCACTTGCGGCAGTTGACTCTTGAACCGATTCATCCGTCCGAGTTCTATCACAGACTCAGGTTTCCCCTGATCAAGGTACGCTGCAACCCAATCCGGCTGGATACCCCGCACGCTCTGCGAATAGAGCAGGTTACAGGTTTTGTAGAACCGCAGCAGATGCGGCCCAAGTTCCTCAAGCCAGGCCAAGTGCTCTGGCAGAATCCAAAATGGCTCCGGCGAAATCCGCCACGTTACATTGCTATCGGGGTGAATGGCCTTCTTTTCGCCGGTGAAGAGCCCCCCTTTGGGAATCTGGCTGTTAATGAATAAACACTTTTCTTCAGCGTTCAAACCACTACTCCTTTACAGGATTGTCGGATTCTCCTGATGCTTTAATCCTTTAATCCCGATTAAAGTCTGTGTCATCTACACTCCAACATGTAACTATAACACCCAGAAAAAGGGTTGTCAACAGAAAATTCCCTTGACAGTAATTCGCACAAGTCCAATGCTTTCCTGCCTGCCCGGTCTCGGCACGGACTCCCCGATTCCATCCCCGATTCTATCGGGACAGGCCCGTTCGCGGGGGTCTCCCCGATAGATCGGGACAGGCTGGAACGGACAGCATTGGGTCAAACGATGTGATTTTCTCTTGCACACGCCTTAGAAATGTGTTATAATCGTTGCATACTCTCCTGAAGCGTGTAGTAGAAACAACGAAGTGAACGGACTGCTACTGGTCAGTCTATCATAGGAGCAGTCAATATTGGTAAACCTGAAAGAAACAACCATGAAAAAATTCTACCCACATACCCACAGCGCACATCAAACAACGCCCTACTTTCTTTATCTCTATCTCTTTTTGTTGTACTTGTGCTGCGATGGTGGGCGGGTAGACCTCGCATCGAAGATGTAGAGATTTTCCCACATTCGGTTGTTCATTCACGCCCATTATCGAAGACAGGTTCGATGGTGGGCGTTTTTTTGTTTATAGGAGGCAGCAAAGTAATGCAAACCAATGGTACAATTGACAGAAATGTCAAAGACTATCAGACCTTGATGAGTCCAAGACAGTTGCTAACAGATCTCCCAAGAACAGATGCGATGACGCAGACTGTCATATATGGCAGAACAAGCATCAGAAATATCTTGGATGGCACCGATCCACGAAAATTCGTCATTGTTGGACCTTGTTCTATCCATGATGCAGAGGTCGCCCATGACTATGCGGTCAGATTGAAAGAGGTTTCAGATGCTGTTTCGGATCGCCTAGTTGTTATCGTCAGGTCTTATTTTGAAAAACCCCGCACCAGTTTAGGCTGGAAAGGCTTAATCTACGACCCACATCTCAATGGAGCAGGGGATATCAAAGATGGTTTATATATCTCAAGAAGGATATTAATGGATAGTCTTGAAATAGGGGTGCCATGTGCCACTGAATATCTTGAAACCTTCACGCCTCAATATAATTCTGATTTAGTTTCGTGGGCGGCGATCGGGGCGCGAACAACTGAGTCGCCACAACACAGACAACTCGCTTCGGGTCTCTCGATGCCGGTTGGCTTCAAAAACAGCACTCAGGGCGACCTCTCTGTCGCTGTCAATGCCATTCTATCTGCAAATGGCGAACACTCTTTTCTGGGAATTGATGGATATGGGGCTCCCTCCGTTGTAAGAACAACAGGTAATCCGTATACTCATATTGTGATAAGGGGGAGCAATACGAGTTCAAATTATGACTCACAAAGTGTTCAAGAGGTCCAAGCGATGCTGATGGAAGCGGACCTGTCTCCAAAGGTTGTGATCGATTGCAGTCACGGAAATTCAGAGAAGGATTACAACAAGCAGCCCACTGTTTTTGAGGAAATACTGAAACAGATTCGTGATGGAAATGATGGGATTGTGGGAATCATGTTAGAATCAAATATTAACGCTGGAAGCCAGAAAATACCTTCTGACTTAACGGGGTTTGATCGATCCACGCTTGAATACGGCGTTTCTGTCACCGACAGTTGTATTGATTGGGAAATGACCGCTTCATTGCTTAAGGCTGCACATAAGAGCCTAGGGTAGGGACAACTCTCTCTTGACAGGGAATAATGAAGAGCGTCGCACCTACATTGCTCCTGACGGGAGGGTGCGCGAAGTTCGTCTGGTTTGACGGATGTATTTCTATCCTAAGTTTACAAAGATGCTTAACCGTGCAGGTCTGGCACCGATTCAGGTCTTCGGCAATTTTGATGGCAGCGAGTACACACTGGATGCGAGGCGGATGACTGTTTTGGCTGAAAAGCGGCGTGAAGCCTGATTATGCCTAAAAGAAGCAAGTCAAAGCGTTAAAAGGGAATCCCCTATCGCGTTTCACGAAAGGAGGTGATGAAGGTGGGGTTGACGGTTACCGAAGAACCGGATTTACGTGATACCGAAGACAATCTGATGTCGTTAGCACAAAGAGCTGAATTTAACGCAGTTACAGAAAAGGAGAATCACACCGTGTCTGAGAAAGTTTATATTTTTGATACAACCCTGCGAGATGCCGAGCAAACACCCGGTGCCGCACTAAATCTTGAGGAAAAACTGGAAATAGCGAAACACCTCGCAAAGCTGAAAGTCGATATTATCGAAGCCGGTTTCCCCGTCTCATCACCCGGCGATTTCGATGCAGTGACGCGCATCTCGAATGAAGTTGAGGGTCCGGAAATTTGTGCGCTTTCACGCGTGGTTGAGAAGGACATCACCGCGGCGTGGGGAGCGATTAAAGATGCACAAAAACCTCGTATTCACACATTTGTCGGCACATCGCCCATTCACCGAGAACGTATCACACGCACCTCCCCTGAAGAGACGCTGCAGATGGCAATCAACGCTGTCACCTACGCGAAGAGTCTATCTGCCGGGCACCCCGGTGCAGTCGTCGAATTTTCGCCGATGGATGCCGGACGCACGGAGTTAAGCTATCTTTATGAAGTGGTTGAGGCGACGATTGCGGCGGGGGCGACGATTGTGAACATCCCCGAAACGGTGGGTTGGACTGTGCCGGCTGAATTTGGAAAACTCATCGCGGACATCAAAGCGAATGTCCCGAACATTGATCAAGCAATCATCAGCGTCCACTGCCACAATGACCTCGGACTCGCTGTTGCCAATAGCCTCGAAGCGATTGAAAATGGGGCAAGGCAGGTTGAATGCACAATCAACGGCCTCGGTGAACGCGCTGGCAACACAGCACTTGAAGAGATTGTGATGGCAATCCGAACCCGTCGAGACTATTTCAGCGACTACTATACCGACATCAATACGAAAGAAATTGTTCCGATTAGCCGTCGCGTCAGTCGGACGATGGGGATTTCCGTTCAACCGAACAAAGCCATCGTTGGTGCCAATGCTTTTGCACACAGTTCTGGCATTCATCAAGACGGCGTTATCAAGCAGCGAAATACCTTCGAGATTATCGATCCGGCGGATGTCGGTTGGCAGGAGAGTCAGATTATCCTCAGCCCGCGATCTGGGCGCAACGCACTCAGGCACCGTCTGAATGCGCTCGGTTATGAGGTAACACCGGAACAGATCGAAAAAATCTATGAGCGATTCCTCAAAATCGCCGATAAGAAAAAAGAGGTCCACGATGCTGACCTTGAAGCTATCATGAGAGACGAGGTCCGCTCAATTCCCGAAGTTTTCCAATTGAAATACATTCAGGTGGTCAGCGGGACGAGGATCTCCCCAACAACGACGGTGGGTGTCCGTACCGAAGCAGGCATCATCGAGGCTGCATCCACCGGTGACGGGCCCGTTGATGCAGCCTACAAGGCAATTGACCGGATCGCCAAGATTCCGCTCCTGCTCGCAGACTACAACATCAGGGCTGTGACCGAGGGAAAGGATGCCATCGGTGAGGTCACAATCAGGGTGCAGGATAACGGGCATGTGATTATTGGGCATGGTGCCAGCACGGACATTATTGAAGCGAGTGCGAAAGCCTACATTAATGCTATCAATAAGATTGTCAACCTGCGCTATGAAGAATAAAAAAATCGGAAAACCGCTAATTGCCCTTTAGGTGAAAATTGTGCAATTAACGAGGTTATCGGAACGGGGGTAGGCTCTGCAAGGGGTTTTAGATCGGAAGATTTTGATAAACAAGAAAGCCGTAGGGCACGGTATGTTGTGTCTCTACGGCTTTTTGATTTTATAGCTAGATATTTCGTGTTGCGTTATAGCGGTATAGGTTAGGTTGAACGGTTAAAAAAATCCCTATCAAGAACGCGGGCGTTTCGCCTCAACCGTCCAATCGCGCGAGGGGTGTCCGAACAATGAACACCCCCGGTCCCCCGATTTGGTCTTGGTCAAGGTCGTAAAAGAGGGTGCCCAGGGTCTCTGCGTCAATCTGCACCGTGCGGGGCCAACCTCGCCCCATGATGCGTCTGCCCGGATTGTGGACTTCAATTACGTTGTCAAAATCCCAAGTTGCCCCGTCATCACGCGATACAACCAGTTCGTAGCTAAACTCCCCATCCACGCCGATGCCGTAGACAATGTAGGTTAAGACGACCCAATGGTTTGTCAACACAGTTAGATCGTATCCAGCAACACCAAAGTGCGGAAAGACGTTCAAAGCGTGCCACGTATTACCCTCATCTGTCGAACGAAGCCCCCTGACCATATTCCCCGGTACACCTACTGGCACAGGCGCAACCGTCTGCGGGGCACCACTGATTAGCGTTCCTTGGGGAGTGCACACAATCGGCACCATGCCGTGATTGCGTCCATCGCCAAAAGCCCTAATCCGATCTACCCCCATATCGTAAAGCACGGTGCGATCATAGAATGGACACACCCATGCATCCGTTGACCATTCGACCGGGGCATGGCGCATACAAGTATAGTTGGTGTGGTTGGTGATGGGATAATCTCGCGATTCAGACCACGTTTCCCCCTCGTCGCCGCTGATCGAAAATTGCGGCTCCCGCCAGAGTCGTTCCCCCGCTTTGTGATAACAGGACCAATTGAGCAGAACCCGTCCATCGCTGAATGTCGCCAGTGATCCGGGATAGATTGAGCAGTCGTGGATAACGGGGATGGGTGCTGGCGTGCTCCAAGTCGCGCCGCCATCGTTGGAGCGGCTTAACAGGAGTTCTTTTCCACCGCCGCCCTCTTTATTGTAAACGACAAGCAGCGTTCCACTTTGCGTGACACAGATTGCCGGATGAATGTGCCCACCGATCACATCAGCAATGCGCGTGGGTTCACCGGTGTTATTGTTGTTCATCAACGCTCCCCACCTCATTAAATTAACAAAGATAGATTTTCTTCAATTTAGCAAGCGTGGTTTTAATCAATTGACTCACACGTGCCTCACTCACATCAAGAATTTTAGCTATTCCAACTCCTGTTTTTCTCTCAAAGAATTTCAACTTCAATATCAACCGTTCCCGCTCGGACAAACGTTCTAAAAATTGGGGCAGCTGCTGTTTAAATTGTTCAACCTCAACACAGCGAGTTGCCCGCTCATCGACACCTTCACATTGACACGCATCGGCTACCATTTCATCAACCAATGGATTGTTCGCGAGGGATTGAGCGTTTTCTGTATCCTCATAGGTCGAAAACGGAATGAACTTGAGGTACTTCGTTCTTTCGCTCCAGAGTTTGCCACACACCCGGGAACGGATAAATGTGCTGAAACTGGCCCCCTTTTCATGGTCCGGGTCATACTTCGGTGTCTGTTCGCAAATTGTCAGGAGCGCCGTTTGCCGCAAATCCTCTTTCAGGCTTTGAAGCTGTTGGTTGCCGCCGGCGACACATGTTACACATCGGTCAATCGATTTTTCTGCGGTTGAGAGGGCTGTCGGTTGAATATAGAAGGGACATTTTTCTGGGTTGCGCGGATTCCGTTGTTGTGCCATGGCCATTCCTCCTTATAAGTGGAAGTTGGTTTATATTTATGGTGCAATCCTTATGCCAAGCATCCATTGACAACGAGAAACACAGGAAATCACTCCAACCTGTGAATCTCATCATCAAAGTAGAATAGGGGATGCCACCCATGAAATACCCGAACAGTTAAGGGAATGGTTGTGGATTGACACACAACCCAGCTCATTCATGCCTCTCGAACAACTTTGACTTCCCACCCACGGCTAGATAAGAAATTGCCCAACACCGTGCAATCCGGTTGTCGTCTTTAACCCCAAGTGTGCAAAGCGGCATTAAATAATTGAAGGGTGCTCATAATTGTTGTCTGAATCACGGATCTTCAGGATATAGAACTGTTAAATGTCAATACCCCCTAGTGACTCCCTGCTATCTTGCTTAAAGGGTTAAGAAATGGGAGGGATTGGGGCACCTCCAATCCCTCGGTCACGGTGTCAGTTCGATTTAATCTCCCCCCAGTGTTTGGGGGTCAACCCCTGCGGTGAAACCGGCAGCCGGTGATTCCATTCCCTGGGGCTGTAATCAGAAGCAGGATGATTGGTCAGTTGAATGAGCGGCCCGTCTGGGAGGTGGAAACGGTGGATATCCCATTCCCGTTCCTCTGCTTTCGCTGTTTTCTTACATAAAGCAATGAGAATTGACTTTCCATCAGCTCCCCAAGTAGCACCTGTCATGTCCACCCCGGAGACCGGTACCAGTTCATGCTTGACAGCTTTACGCCTTTTCAGAGAAAGGGTCGCTATCATCAGGATTGAGTCTATTACCGTGCCACCAATGGTCGCCGTATACAGAATCTGTGTGCCATCCGGTGACCATCCCTCAAAGTACATCGCCTTGTTGGGGAGCTCGGGGAGCGGTTTTGACACCTGCCATCGGTTGGTGCCATCGGCATCTACCACATAGATCTGCAGCCCTTGGTGGTCTATGCTCGCTTGAAAGGCAATATACAGCCCATCAGGAGACCACATCGCGGGGCCTGCCCATTTGAGGTGCGTTATCCGTGTCACGTTGCCACCATCGGCATCCATCACGTAGATGTTGGGGTTACCCCTGCTATCCCTATCGCTCACAAAGACAAGCTGCGTCCCATCAGGAGACCAGTCGGGAAAGTTATCATACGCCGGATGATGAGTTAGGTTGATCTGGTTGCCGCCATCGGCATCCATCACGTAAACCTCCTCGTTCCTAATCCCCTTTCTATTGTATAGAAGTCTATTGAATGCAATTTGCTGACCGTTGGGGGACCAGGCTGGTTGAGCCTCACCGAATTCCTCGGTGTTCGTCAGGCACGTTTGATTGTTTCCGAATGAGCTCATCACGTAGATTTCACGGTTTCCATCTCGATTGGAAGTAAAAACAATTTTGCCCTGAAGGGTGCTCGTGACCAGCAAAAAGCTGATCACGAGAATTGAAAGACGCATCATATCCTCCTCTTCTTTGTAGATAGTCAGCCGCTCCGAATATTCCTGGTACGCCGCTTACGGTGTTAATAAAGATGCCTCGCCTATGTCGGAGACGCATCATCAGGGGAGAAGGCTGTATTATCTCAGTTGTTTAAAGCGACGGAACAGACGAGCAATCCTGTTTATCAGCTTTTTCCAATTAACAGTCGTAACCACCACTATAGCCGTAACCACCACTATAGCGATAATATATGAAGATTTATCCTGTAGAAATAGTCCCAGCCATATCCCGGAAAGAACAAGCAGCCAAGTAGATCCTGTTGTCTCATAAAAACGTCGAGTCCTCGGAAAGTAATTAAGAGCCATGCAAAAAAGGATGGCCCCCCCTATTATCATGTATACATCGGGAACAAACATTTCTGAAATGTCTGTTAGGTATCACCTAACAGGCAGTCCCTCCCTTGAACAGGGGCCACAGATGCAGCCATACGCTCCAGAATTATGACAATTACATCAAGACGATACATTTTGAGTATGAGCAGGAGGGATTGGGGCACCTCCAATCCCTCGGTTACGGTGTCAGTTCGATTTAATCTCCCCCCAGTGTTTGGGGGTCAACCCCTGCGGTGAAACCGGCAGCCGGTGATTCCATTCCCTGGGGCTGTAATCAGAAGCAGGATGATTGGTCAGTTGAATGAGCGGCCCGTCTGGGAGGTGGAAACGGTAGATATCCCATTCCAGTTCCTCTGCTTTCGCTTTTCTTAAAGCAATGAGAATTGACTTTCCATCAGCTCCCCAAGTAGCACCTGCCATGTCCACCCCGGAGACCGGTACCAGTTCATGCTTGACAGCTTTACGCCTTTTCAGAGAAAGGGTCGCTATCATCAGGATTGGGTCTATTACCGTGCCACCAATGGTCGCCTGATACAGAATCTGTGTGCCATCCGGTGACCATCCCTCAAAGTTCATCGCCTTGTTGGGGAGCTCGGGGAGCGGTTTTGACACCTGCCATCGGTTGGTGCCATCGGCATCTACCACATAGATCTGCAGCCCTTGGTGGTCTATGCTCGCTTGAAAGGCAATATATAGTCCATCAGGAGACCACATCGCGGGGCCTGCCCATTTGAGGTGCGTTATCCGTGTCACGTTGCCACCATCGGCATCCATCACGTAGATGTTGGGGTTACCCCTGCTATCCCTATCGCTCACAAAGACAATCTGCGTCCCATCAGGAGACCAGTCGGGAAAGTTATCATACGCCGGATGATGAGTTAGGTTGATCTGGTTGCCGCCATCGGCATCCATCACGTAAACCTCCTCGTTCAGATCCCCCTTTCTATTGAGTAGAAGTCTATTGAATGCAATTTGCTGACCGTTGGGGGACCAGGCTGGAGCAGCATCAGCTTCATCGGTGTTCGTCAGGCGCGTTTGATTGTTTCCGAATGAGCTCATCACGTAGATTTCACCGTTTCCATCCCGATAGGAAGTAAAAACAATTTTGCCCTGAAGGGTGCTCGTGACCAGCAAAAAGCTGATCACGAGAATTGAAAGACGCATCACAGCCTCCTTTCCTTTGTAAAACGAGGTGAAAATGTGAGAGGTAAGAGATGGTTCTACTGCCTCTATATCAACCTTCCTATTTTTGAGGCGATTCTGCCCTCATTTAATTATATTCAGTTCGCTGGAAAATCTTAAGCTCTTTTTTTTATTTTTTTTAATATTCCTTTAATATTCCTAGGAGTTACGCAGTTGGACGTTTAAATGCGTAACTCCTAAAAATAAGAAATTTCTGGTTGATACGGAGTGCATTTTTTGATAAACTGTTAAAACTTAGGACTTACGCACTTGTCCCAACTGTAGTTGCCCGATCTTATCGGCGCGGCAATAAATCGCCGAACTACCTCCCTGAACCTCCTTGACAGGAGGTTGGCCTTGAGCGTTCAACTGTGCAAGTCCTAAATAGATAGATTCCTTGCTTTGAGGAGAAGATATGAAAGTAAAACTCGGTTTTATTGGAACAGGTGGTATGGCAGGGGCTCACATGCGAAACCTGCAAACCTTCAACGATATAGAATTTACTGCCATGTGCGATGTTTCGGAGGAACGCGCAAAGGGGTGTGCAGAAGAATTTGGGGGTAACGTCTACATAGACTACCGTGAGATGTATGACAAGGAATCCCTCGATGCGGTTTATATCTGTACCCCCCCCTTCGCCCACGGTGAGCAGGAGCGAATTGCGTGTGAGAAAGGCATCCCGATGTTCATCGAGAAGCCAATCGCTGCGGACCTAGAGCAGGCAGTTATCATCAATGAGGATGTCCGGCGGAGTGGTGTTATCACCAGTGTTGGATACCATTGGCGTTATGGTGGCAACGCTCAATATGCGAAGTCGGTTCTCGAAAAGGAATCGCCAGTTCTCGGTGCGTTGGGATACTGGATGGGCGGGCTACCGGGTACACTCTGGTGGCGAATCCGTGCCCAGTCCGGCGGGCAGCATGTCGAGCAAACAACGCATATTTTCGATTTGGCGCGTTTTCTGCTCGGAGATGCAAAAACGGTACACGGCGTTGCGACCCGTGGGAGTATGACAGATATTCCGCAGTATGATGTCGATGACCTCAGCATGGTCAATATTGAATTCGAGAGCGGTGCAATCGCCAATATCGTATCATGTTGCGCGATGGAGGGGTGGAATCGGGTACAACTGGAGGTATTCTGCCGCGGTTTGGTGGTGACTGTTGGTGAGGCTAACATCATGAATAGGAAAGGTGAGGAGGAGTCACTGCCCGAAAATGGAGGTCAAGACCGGGATCGGGTGTTCATTGATGCTGTGAAGACTGGCGATTCATCGAAGATCCTTTCACCTTACAGCGATGCGTTAAAGACGCTCCGAATTATGATGGCGGCGAGCACATCGTTTGAAACGGGCAAAGCGGTGGATCTATAGGAGGGTGTTTGTTAGCACAAGATCTATTAGACCCCTTCAGACCTGTTCTCGACTTCGGTTGAGGACATGAAAGGAGAAAGAAATGGGCTCAATTAATCAATCAATCTGTTATGGCTGTTTTACTCGTGACGATGCTTCCCCTGAACAGGTCATCCGCGAGGCGGCGAGAATCGGTTATAAATCCGTTGAAATGGCTCCCCAAGAATATTGGCCCCTCGTGCGCGAAAGTGGGATGCGCGTCGCGATTATTGTTGGGCATCAGTCCTTGCCCGATGGTCTCAACAAGCGTGAGAACCATGATCGCATTGAGCAGGAGATTCTGGAAAATATCGAAGTTGCTGCCGCGAATGATATCCCCGGTCTCATCTGCTTTTCAGGAAACCGAGAGGGGAAGTCAGACGAAGAGGGGCGGGATAATACCATCGAAGGGCTCTTGCGCGTTGCCAAGGCAGCCGAAGATAAAGGGGTCAACCTTTGCATTGAGCTGCTCAACAGCAAAGTAAATCACCCCGATTATCAGTGCGACCGGACACCTTGGGGGGTAGAAGTCTGCAAAGGCATCAACTCACCGCGGGTCCAGCTACTCTACGATATTTATCACATGCAGATTATGGAAGGGGACCTCGTCCGGACGATTCAGGAGAGCATTGATTACATCGGGCATTTCCACACGGCGGGGAACCCGGGTCGCAAAGACCTCGATGATGAACAGGAAATCTACTATCCGCCCGTCATGCGCGCTATCGCTGAGACAGACTACGATCTTTACGTCGGACACGAATTTGTCCCGAAAGGCGATCCACTCGCCGCGATGCAAGCCGCCTTTGATACGTGCAACGTTTCTGTTTAGTAGACCGATATATTGAAACGTGAGGCGTGAAGAATCCTATCCCTCACGTTTCACGTTTTACGCATAACGGGTGAAGTGTTTCTCCAAACGGATAGATTTGGTGATGGTGGATCCTCGTCAAAGAACGAACCAATCGTGTAGAGTGTCGTAGTCCGTTGTCGGCTCTTGTAAATACCTACCTAACTGATTAAGCCAATAAATCCAGTAGTCGTAAGCATAATCGATTACCGCCTCCGTTACTTGATGGGTTTCCAAGTATTCAACTAGCCACGCGAGTAGTCTCTCCTCAACCACTTCAGAGACCCCATTTACGGTGACACAGTCCTCGCGGAATCTACGAACATTATCAAGCGTTACACAGAAATGTCTACCGTCATCGATTACCAGATTGACCATCAGACCGCACGTAATCTTTCCAGCCAGATCTTCTGACCATTCCATACTTTCCACATATCGAAGAAAATCCTTCTCCTTTATGATGAGGTAAAGGGGAAGTGTCTGGAGATAATCCAACCGTAAGCTTAGATTTTTCAGCATCCCATCCGCAATTTCAACCTGAGCGAGTTGTTCAATCGGTTGTTCTGCTTCATTCGTTGATTTGGCGATAGCGGCAACTTCACCTATTATCAGGTTTGCTTTTATCAGTGCTGAGAGAAAAGCTTCTTCGGTTTGGCTGAGTAGAGGTATGTCCATTGCTGCTTCCGGGTGCACTCCGATCTGCACCATTCCCGATTCAGCGATGGTCAATCGCGCACGCTGTTGAATGTCTTCGGCATCGCGCTTCAATTTGGTCATCAATGTGTTCCCAATCTGGTAGAAGCGGATCATGTCGTTGTGAACCAGCAGGTGTGTGGCTCGAACGAGATTGAGCCGACTCCCATGCTCAAGCCCAAGATTGAGTCGGAGGACGACATCCCTTGCGACCGTTCGCAGTTCGGATAGCTTGGAGATGTCAATCGGTTCCATAATTGACCGCTTGTTCATGATTGCGGCAATCTGGCGGTTGATTTCGTCAATCCGTTCAATCGGGCCCTTCTCCAGTTCCTCAAGTTCAGATAGGGCTCTGAATAGGAACCATCGTGGATCATATTCGATAAGGGAGTTTGCATTTGCCATTGATATTTGTCCGTGATGCGTGAGAAGTAAAACGTAATTTGTCCATTCGTTTATTCGTCTAACTGTAGATTATCAAGGTCAACTAACTTATCCAAATCGTCTTCGGTGGGACCATCTTTGGCAGACCTTCGGGGTGATTGCCCTTGGTCCAGCTGCACATTGTCGAGATCTACCAACTTCTCCAAGGCTTCTTCAGTCACGCCCTTTTCTCGATCCCGTTCTTCGATTCGGGCTTTGGCAGCTTCTCGCACTCCCCGTGCTTTAATCTCCCTAGCGTAACCCTCTAGTGCTTTCGTATCTTCAAGGAATATATACTCCATGAGGGATTGAAACAGGTCTCCATCCGCAGCGTAGAGCATTTCGATCAGTAGTTGGATATCCTCGGTGTCGTAACTAAGATCTTCAGGACTAATGAGAGCTTCCTCCACCAGAAACGCGGGGTAAGGAATTACATCAGATTTTGTAATTGCCAGTTCTAGCCGATCCCAGAAAAATTCGCCGAGCAGATGCGTGTCAATGGCACGCAACGCGCTCTCAAAGATATCTTCTCCCGCGTGCAACATCTCCATCAGCCATGCTTCAAATCGCACATCATCCAGCTTGTCATTTTGGTAGGCAATCAGGTCAACAATATCTGCAAGCTGCTCGGAAGACGCTGCGAATAGAATACCGGCAGATTGTCCGGTTCCGAGATGAACGAGTGCCATCTGCATCACATTCTCAGTTGGACTTCTTTGAATTAGCTCCGTGCAATCGGGAACGAGGTAGTACAATTCCTCGCGACTTTTCGCATCCGAAACCGTTTCAATGATTGCGAGTTGCTCTTCAGTGGTATACTGTTGGAATTGGAGGGCTGCCTGCTTGGCATCCATCTCGAGCAATGCTTTCGCTTCTGCCTGCGGATTACGAATCCTGATTTCTTTCATCCTAATCTCCCTGGGTGTGATTGGACATATCCATTGGGAAAAATCAGTCATGTCGAACAAGCGCATTATATTATCATAACGCCCTATCAGATTGCAAAGAATTCTCAATGAAAACCTTAGCGTCCTCTAGGGCAGCGATGATGGGCAAAGTTATTCGTTGGGCAAACCTACATACCATTCGGCTTCATATTGTTCATCGCCTCTTTTCATTTGATAGGGTCCATAGCGAATTTCAAAAAAAACATCTACACTTAAAAAGTGCATTGCACGTCTAAAAACGATAGCCCCCATTCTCGGAAGGAGCACTTTTCCATATCGCGAGGTGCCATCGAAAGCAAATGTGCGGATCGTGCCCTTGAATCTATGTTTTCTCTAGGGTATCATTTATGAACAAAATATCAAATTTGGTGTGTTTGAGTAAAGAATTGTGAAATCTGGAACATGACTTCACCGTTAAATAAAAATTAGCTTTGATGAGCAAGGTGGGCCAGCTGCCCACTTATAGTTAATATACATTAGGACTTACGCCCTTCAGATTGCAGTCGCACAATTTAGGGAGCGTCCGGGCCGGCCCCGATTGCATCGGGCCTGCCTGTCCCGTTCGCGGGGCCCTCGGAACGGGGACAGGCGGGGAGGTGCCCCTACGAGGCTTTGAACGTTCAACTGCGTAAGTCCTAACGCATAATACACAGTTCAATTTATCTAAGGAGGTCACTCAAAATGAATATCCTCAAAACTGGAATACTTTTGATCGCGTTGACAACCCTGCTGATGTTCATCGGCAACATATTAGGAGGGGAAGTTGGAATGGCAATCGCCCTGATCCTGGCAGCAATCATGAATTTTGGTTCCTACTGGTTCAGCGATAAAATCGTCCTGTCAATGTATCGAGCGCAGGAAGTTAGTCCCAACAGTGAATTATACCAGATTGTCAAACAGCAGACGGAAAAATCAGGCTTACCGATGCCGCAGGTCTACACAATTCCAACCGATATGCCGAATGCGTTTGCTACCGGTAGGAATCCAAACCATGCAGCGGTTGCCGCGACAGACGGGATTATGCGAATCTTATCGCGCGATGAACTTGCGGGCGTCATCGGACATGAACTGGCCCACATCAAGCACCGTGACATTCTGATTAGCAGCATCGTTGCCACAATCGCAGGCGCAATCATGATGATTGCAAACATGGCACAATGGGCGGCGTTATTTGGCAGTTTTAGTGGAGATGACGACGATGATGGTGGTGGAATCCTCGGTATGCTGTTCCTGATTATCGTTGCCCCTATCGCTGCAATGATTATTCAGTTTGCCATCTCCCGTTCTCGCGAATACGCGGCAGACCGGGGGGGCGCAGAAATCTGTGGGGATCCGTTGGCGTTGGCAAATGCCCTGCGTCGCCTTGAACGTGGCGTTGAGACACATCCGATGCGAGCGAATGCGGCAACATCGCATCTCTTTATTGTGAACCCCTTGCGTGGTGGGATAGCGGGTCTCTTCAGCACCCATCCACCAATGGAGGAACGCATCCGCCGTCTGGAAGAGTTGGCGGGTTATCGTCGATAGCTTCAGGGAGGCCATTTTGTTCAAGAACATCCGTATCCAATGAAGGAGGCACCATGGAAAACGAAACTATTGAGCACCCATCAACACTAGCAGAATTTTTGGAAGGGAATTACGAATCCTACGAATTCGTGGAAGGAAAATTAATTCCGATGGCAGCAGCGAAGATTATTCATGGAGATGTCGCAGCAGAAATCCTCGGTCTTTTGTTTCACTATGTTAAGGAACACCAGTTGGGTAAACTATACACAGCAGAAACAGTATTCACAGTGGGAAACAGAGCTAGGAAACCGGACGTTGCATTTGTTGCCTCGGAACGCATACCCGACAACCTATGGCAGAATTTCCCCATTCCCCCTGATTTAGCCATTGAAGTTGTCTCAGAAACGGATACGATGCAGGCTGTGCACGAAAAAGCGTTCGAGTATCTCGATGCCGGCACACAACTGGTTTGGGCAATTGAACCGTTCTCTCAAACGGTAATCGTCTACCGTTCATCCACGGACATCAGTCTCTTGGCAATCGACGACACTTTACCCGGCGAACCGGCGGTTAAGGGATTTCGTTGCCGTGTGGCAGACCTCTTTACGTAGAAAAGAGATGTCAATTTGATTCGATAAGGTACTTACGGAACCAACCCAATGTCCGTTCCCAACGATTTCTTTTATAAGATGCTTTGCTGAGACTGTGACTTCGTTCCACCACCCTCTCTTTCCTGCCCGATCTTATATCGACACAGCAAACATGATGACTGATTCCCTTTCTTTCCCCTTCTTTTATTGTGCTGTAATTTCTCGCCACCGTTCAACCAATCTCTGCCGGTGGTTTGCTGCCCAGATAGCGTCAAACTGAATCAGCTGCACCTTATCAGCGGTAACTGCCCCTTGAGCGACTTCGGCTCTCGGATTCAAGGGGGTCCGAAACCATTGCTGCATCAAGTTCTGTGCTCGAACTGAGAGGGCCCAATCCATAAATCGCTTTGCGGCGACTTGGTTAGGTCCCCCTTTGACAAGTGCCATCGCACCGATCTCGAACCCGGTCCCCTCTTTCGGAAAACTCAACACGACCGGATACCCTTTCGCGGGTCCCTTCTTAACAATGTCGTGCGAAAAAGCAATCCCCACAGCGACTTCGCCGAACCCCACCTGTGTTACACACCTTGATCCGGACCTGTTGTAGTGGTGGACATTTCGATCTAACTTTGCAATATAATCGAAACCCGCATCCTCGCCCATCATCTGCACAATCGCAGCGAGTAGTGTGTTGGCGGTGCCCGATGTATAGGCATAAGCCACGCTGATCTCACCTTTGAGTTGGGGTTTTAGTAGGTCATCCCACGAGGTTGGCGGTGGAATCCCTTTGCGCGCTAAAATCTCCGTGTTGGACGCAAAACCGATCTCACCGAAGTAGAAGCCGGTCCAGTAGTGCGCTGCGTCGAATGTGCCGGGGGGCGGCTCAAAATCAATACGCGGCACATAAGGAGCGAGTAACCCTTCGCGTTTAGCGACAATAAACTCTGGTGATGGTCCGCCAAACCAGAGCGCAACCTGTGGATTGGTTTGCTCACTTCTGATTCGCACCAACACCTCTCCTGCGGACAAACGCACCCATCGCACCTGAATACCGGTCTCTGCCTCAAAAGCTCGGATATAGATCTTTGCCTCATTGGTGTCGAGAGCCGTGTAGAGATGGAGCGGCTCGGCCCTACCTTCCGTGGCAACTGCTTCCGATGTTGTCGCCCTAGGTCCGCTTGATGGTGTATCCCAACACCCTAATAGCCAGGGAGCAAAGGTGGTACAGGTGAGAAGAACGCTTAGAGCTGCTGCTCGACGCATAACAACCTTTCAGACTAGACGACATTTATCAGGAAACCACTTTCAAAGTGGTTTCACAACTACGGTGTGGTGACGCATGATTTCAATACGCCCGCGCAAAGATAGCAATCTCCTCTGCCGATTTGCCGCACACAATACAGTTCCCACCTTCGCCGGGCTGATCCAAAGGGATGCAGCGCGTCGTCGCTTTGGTATCGTCTTTAATCTTATCCTCACACGCAACTTCCCCGCACCACCAAGCGCGGGCGAAGCCTTGTGCCGCCGCTGCTCGAAGCGAATTGTAGTCGGACGGCTCCGATATATTGGTGTCACGGAATTCGATAGCGCGCCCGAGCAAATTATCCTGAATATTTGTGAGTGTATCGGGGACGATATCAGCTAGCCCTGCCAATGGAACAAACGATTTGCCATCGCGTCCCGGCATATCGCGGCGGGCGAGCACTACCTGATCTTTTGCAATATCTCTGGGTCCAATCTCTATTCGTAACGGCACACCCTTCAACTCCCATTCGTTGAACTTCCAACCGGGAGAGTATTCGTCGCGCCGATCCACCTTCAGCCGTATGTTCTGCCCTAACATGGCTTCGATCTTTTCGATTGCTTCCATGACCGTGCTTTGTTCAGCATCCTTTCGATAGATCGGCACAATCACCACTTGAGTTGGTGCTAGACGCGGCGGCAAGACCAGGCCTTGGTCGTCGCCGTGCGCCATGATGATCGCGCCAACCATTCGTGTGCTCACACCCCAACTGGTCGTCCAGCAGTATTGCTGCGCCCCATTCCCATCCTGATACTGAATATCGAAGGCTTTGGCAAAGTTCTGTCCAAGGTTATGCGATGTACCTGACTGTAGTGCCCGGCGATCTCCCATCATGGCTTCGATGCTGTAGGAGGCATTCGCACCGGGAAACTTCTCGCTATCGCTCTTACGGCCGGGAATGACAGGGATAGCGGCATCATTCACAGCGAAATCGGTGTACACATCCAGCATTCGCAATGTTTCTTCCTGCGCTTCCTCAGCAGTGGCATGGGCGGTGTGCCCCTCCTGCCAGAGAAATTCCATCGTGCGGAGAAACAAGCGAGTGCGTAATTCCCAGCGCACGACGTTTGCCCATTGATTAATCAGCACCGGTAGGTCCCGGTAGGACTGAATCCATTGGCTGTACATGTATCCGATGACCGTTTCTGAGGTGGGGCGTACTACCAGCGGGTCTTCCAGTTTTTTGCCACCGCCGTGTGTAACAACCGCTAGCTCTGGCGCGAATCCTTCGACGTGCTGCGCTTCCTTCTCGATAAAACTCATCGGTACAAAGAGCGGAAAATAGGCGTTCTCGTGTCCCGTTTCCTTGAAGCGGCGATCTAACCCTGCCTTCACGTTCTCCCAAAGTTCGTAGCCGTAGGGCCGAATGACCATACATCCACGTACCGGGGCGTAATCTGCCAATTCCGCCTTCCGAATCACTTCAGTGTACCACTCTGAATAGTCCTCACTGCGAGGTGTGATCTTATCTCTCATTTCCTGATTTGCTCCTCTTTAATCGGTAGAGTTGTATTTCTTTTGTCTGACATAGGCTAGAAGATTGTCAATAGATCTTTTTGTTTAGTATCTGTCGCTTCGCTAGTAGTTTCTAATTCTCTGAAAGGGTTGTGAAATTGAAAGCCGGTTCTGCGCGTCTCACGAAAATGCTCCAACCTCCTGATTGTAATTTCGGCGAATATTGGGTCAATGTCAGATGTATAGCACACGCGCCCCAGCCTCTCGCAGGCGATCAACGTTGTCCCTGAGTGCGCGAAGAAGTCCGCAACCAAATCTCCTTCGCGGCTGCAGGCTGCAATAATCCGTTCAACTGCCTTCAGAGGCTTTTGGGCATAAGCACCGGGTACGTTCTCTTCCATGCGATAAAATACCTGTTGGATATCAACCCACACATTGCCGGGTCTGATGGTATCAGCCCGACTCCGTTCCAAGTTTTCCACTCTTTTCCCACGTATCTTTTTATAATAGCCGCGTAAAATTTTAGGTATATCGGTATAAACAACAGCGAAATCGGGGTTGCCCTTCGTATAGTAGAGTAATTCCTGCCTCACCGCCATCCAATTTTTCTGAGTGCCGTACCCTCTCTGATTCCTCATCGTAATGAAACTTCTCGCCTTTAAATCCTCAAATTCCCTCATCATGACCATGAAATCGGGCAAAGGTTGGAAATTGTCTTTCTGATCTGCACCCAGCCACGCGTAGAAATGGGAGTCTTCACCCAATATGTCAACTGTATTTTTCACCCAACGCCTTGAAAATTCCATATATTCAGCTAAATTTAGCTTACTCAGATTTGGGGTTATTTTATTTCCGACCCTCACATTGTAGGGCGGGTCGTTCACAGTCACCTTTGCTTTTTTGTGCCCCATTATTTCTGATACCGCATTAGGACAGGTTGCATCTAACACACCGATCTTATGCCTTCGCACGGGATCTTCCCAAACATCCCCGGGTTTGAGTCTGCAACAGGCCAATAGATGCTTCCGAATTTCGGCATCGGAATCAAGTCTTGGCAAAGGTTCAGTAGCCATCATTTCTCCATCGTTGGTGTGCGATTAAGTTGCCTGAAAACTACATCGGTTCCGTGACAATTCCCATGAACAGTATGGTCTCCGTCGTGGTGTCATAGATGGCGAAAAAGAAGGGGCGATCTACCCGGAAGACTGATGGTACAGACGTAACTCCCACCACGGCGGTGACAGCCGCCGCTTCCGTACCTTCTTCGTTTACTTCCACGAAGGTTTTGTGTTTCACCTCACTGATAAAAAGGCTGGGGGCCATGCCGCTAAAATCGGCACCGCTATTGAAAGCAATTCCCATCCCTAATGCTTTGAGTGTGTCGTTGAGACTTACTTCATATTCCAATCGAAAGCGAGGCAACACTATATCGTGCCGCCTGTCCTGAAACTGTGATAGCCAACCCTCCCAATTTTCCGCGTTTAGATTTCCCAAAAATTGATTGAGATTGGAATCGCGGTTGGGCAGGAAAATATACATGCTCATTCGCCCGGCACCATACGGTAAGCCCGTTGCTTCAAAATTCTCACCACGGAAGTATGGGTACTCCCCTTCTCGACGCATCATCTGTACCTGCTTCTCACTCCCATTTGGCAGCTGAAAAATGCCCGCCCGCGTTTTTGACTTATCGAACTCCTCCTGCCAACTCCCCTTGAAATAGATGGCGTTAATCAAGAAAAGCAGCGTTTGCGGGCTAATCCTGTCAACGATTTTCTCAATTTTGCCATTTGTGTTTGTATTAACCCATCCGTTGATGATTTCCGTCGCTTGCGGCGCACTAAAATCGAGCGCGGCAAGCTCCGCTTCAAAAAACACCCGATTTCGATCTAAGAAATCAGGATTGAATTCAATACCCTGGCGGTACCAAAGCGAGTTTGCGATCGAGATTTCAACTTGGGGATCAGGATTCTCAAGGCTTGTTCGTAATGCTGCGTTGGCATCATTGATTGTATCTAGGTCTAATCCGTCTATCCCTAGCACTTCCGCCATGGCACGTTCTGTTTCTCCAACGGCACCGTTATAGGTCATGGTTAATGCAATTGAAATACTTAACGGAGAGATGAAGATATTTCCTACAGGTTCTTGTTCTCGTAGATCTTGAAGCAGCTGGAATCCAAACCTTGTGTTAGCCGACGCGACACTCGAAACCTCCGGATCATCAGTGGCTTCTAACGCGTCACGAATGATATTCCCTGTAAAATCGATGTCGAAACAGCCGAATAAACACAGCATAACTAGGCATGTATACCCAAGGATTAGACAGCTTCGTTGTTTGCTCATTTCACTGTTCACTCCTATCTGTCAATGCTTCAATCCCGGGTAATTGTTTTCCTTCAAGAAATTCTAACGACGCTCCGCCACCGGTGGAGATATGTGTGATTTGATCTGCGACACCCGCCTGATGCACCGCAGCAACGCAGTCCCCGCCGCCGATGATGCTGCCCGCTTTCGATTCAGCAATCCGTTTCGCAATCTCAAGCGTACCTTTCGCAAATCGCTCAAACTCATAGACACCCAACGGACCATTCCAGATGATCGTTTTCGCCGTATCGACAATTTTACCGAATTTTGCGACAGTTTCGATTCCAATATCGAAACCGCTCCAATCATCGGGGATGTTTTCATTGGAGATGACTTGAAATTCGGTATTCGGATCAAACTCCCTACCGATGACATGGTCTTGTGGGAGCTGAAGGGTCAGATTCCGATCCGACGCTTTTCGCAACAGCGCACTGGCTAGATCAAGCTTATCAAGCTCCACAATTGAATCCCCAATCGATAGTCCCCTCGCTTTGAGGAACGTATATGCCATACCACCGCCAATAATGAGTTGGTCAACTTTGTTGATAAGGTTCTCAATCACGCCGATTTTGTCCGAAATCTTTGCACCACCAAGGATCGCAACAAAGGGGCGCGCCGGATCGTGAAGCACTCTGTCAAGGTATTCAATTTCCCTTTCCATCAGCAAACCCGCAGCGCACAGATCGAAATAGTGTGTTACCCCTTCGGTCGAAGCATGGGGGCGGTGTGCTGCACCAAAAGCGTCGTTGATGTAGAGATCGGCGAGAGATGCGAGCTTTACTGCAAATTCCGGGTCGTTTTTTGTTTCTTCTTCGTAGAAGCGGACGTTTTCGAGCAACAATACATCCCCTGCCCGGAGTTCGGAAACAATTCCTTCAACTTCTACCCCGATGCAATCAATTATATGCTTGACTCGTTGACCCAGCAGTTTGCTGAGTGCTACCGCAAGGGGTTCTGTAGAAAAATCGGGAGCAAAACCTTTGGGACGTCCGAGATGCGTAACCAAGATAATTTTTGCGCTGCCCCGGATAAGTTCCAAAATTGTCGGCAGGGCTGCACGGATGCGTGTATCATCGGCGATTCGCTTCCCATCCATCGGCACATTGAAATCAACGCGCACTAGGACCCGCTTGCCGCCAACATCTAAATCGCGTAGTCCGAGTTTATCTGTCATGCCTCCTGCCTCCCATCAAAAGTAGCGCGGGTTCTCACGATTCTCCTTCAATTCTATCTCGTAAACATGACTGTCAATAAACTCCCCGATGGATTGGGATGGAAGGACTTGGAACCATAAAGGCGGGACTGATGAACTCACTTCGCCACCGCTTGCACCGCTTTTTGTGCTGCCTCCGAAAGTCCATCCGCAGCAATCAGGTTCAAACCGGAATCGGCGAGGATTTGCTTCCCTAGCTCCACATTTGTTCCTTCCAAACGCACAACCAACGGAACTGTTAAATCTACTTGCTTGACCGCCTCGATAATTCCGTTGGCGATCACGTCGCACTGCATGATACCACCAAAGATGTTGACGAGGACTGCCTGCACCTTTTCGTCTGCGAGAATGAGACGGAAAGCGTGCGTAACAGATTCCGTCGTCGCCCCTCCACCGACATCGAGGAAATTTGCGGGTTCGCCGCCATGCAGCTGGATGAGATCCATCGTCGCCATTGCAAGCCCCGCTCCGTTGACCATACACCCGATATTTCCGTCAAGGTTGACATAACTCAAGCCCGATTTTCCCGCTTCGAGTTCACGGGCATCCTCCTCGTGTGGATCTCGCATCGTGCCAATTTCCTCGTGCTGCCAGAGCGCGTTGTCATCGAAGTTGAGTTTGGCATCGAGGGCGACGATATCCTGCCCGTCCCCGACTTTCGTGATGGCGAGTGGGTTGATCTCGGCGAGTGAGCAGTCGCAATCTACAAAGACATTATACAAGCCGATCATCAGATTTGCGGCTTTGTTGACCAGTTCGCGCGGGATATTCAAGTCGTAGGCGAGTTTTCGTGCCTGAAAGGGGGGCAACCCAATCGCTGGATCGATGGTTTGCTTGAGAATCTTTTCAGGACGGGTCGCGGCGACTTCTTCAATATCTACACCGCCCTCTTCACTACCCATTATGACAAGCCGTGAGTCGGTACGATCAATCACCATACCGAGGTAAAGCTCTCTCTCAATATCACTGGCTTCAGCAACCAGGACCTTGCGGACCAGTTTTCCTTCGGGGCCTGTCTGAGGTGTGACCAGCTGCATGCCGAGCATTGCGTCAGCATGTTGCTGCACCTCTGCGGGGGTTTTCGCCAGCTTAATCCCGCCGCCTTTGCCCCGTCCACCCGCGTGGATTTGCGCCTTGACGATATACAATGAGCAATCCAACTCGCGAGCAATCGCTTCAGCCTCTTCGGGCGTTGATGCGACTTCACCGCGTTGCACATTGACCCCGTGCGCTTCTAGGATCTGTTTTGCTTGATATTCGTGTACGTTCACCTGTTTTCTCCGATATGATGGCTATAGATTCAAGAGAATGTAGTTTTTACGCATCGCGCCTTAAATGCGATACATGTTTGCCTTGTGGGGGTTCAAAATTTTTCGCATGTTCACCGATATAGTGACAGATGAAACTCCGTCGCCAGCGATCGTGCGTTTCGTTCATGTAAGAACCGTGGATAGTTTTACCGTCGAAAAACAGTGCGTCCCCCGGCTGCATATCAACATAAAACTCTTCAGCTTCCTCCGGCATCACCGACTGTACATCAGTGAACGAAATTGACGTATCTGCAGCTTCTACCTGTAAAAGTCCGCGTTTATGTGAACCGGGGACAACCGCCATCTGCCCAACGGCTTTGTCCGATTTGTCCAACGCCACCCACACACCAATCAACGGTTCAGTGGTGATGTACTGCTCATCCTGATGGAGTGCCTGCCCTCTGCCTCCCGGTGGCTTAAAATAAAGCATTGTCTGCCGAAGCATAGGCTTATCATCGATCAGTTGTTCGACAAGATCTAACATTGTTGCCTGCATTGCCCATTCCTCGGTCAACGCATCCCAGTTGTGCATGTTGATCATTCGAGGATACTGGTGATTCGGATCCTCTGGGTGATCTGTTGTGCCACCACTGTCTCCTGATTTTGGGCCCTCAGCACGCCGTTTCATGTAGTGCTGGATCATCTGCTGTGCCGTTGCCGTATCAAAAAGCCCCGGCACCACGAGAAAGCCAGTTTCTTTGTATTGATGAAGTTGTGCCTCGCTTAAACGCATTGTCGCCCCTCCGTAAGAATCAACTAGATCAGGCTAAATTGAAGCCGCTTTTGATGAGCGGTTTATGATATAGAAATTCAACAGTCAGACATCTGAAAGCCCTAATTCTGTTCTTACCACTGTTTCTGAAAGTGATCCTCCACTTGAATTCAGTAGAACCAGAAGGTCATGAGTCTTCTGAAAAGCGATGTTGTGCTCCTCTAAAAATCCCTTAAAATATTTCTCAGCACGCTGTTGAGCAAGAAAGTACACAACATTCCAGATGGGGTGCCATCCCGGGCCGCGCGCAGAGTTCAATTGCCTTATACCCGGCTTGCGCGATGCCTTCGAGTGCCTGCTCTAAACTAAATCCTCCGTATAAAATTGTGCTGCATCCCAAGTCTTTCATACGCTTTTCCTAAGTCAAATGCTTTTAGGACTTACGCAGTTGAACGCTCAAAGCCCCCCCCAATCCTAGGGGGCTTTCTCTTATCAGGGGGGAGTTCGGCGATTTATCGCCCGTCCTAACGCGCCATGAACGAGCGACTACAAACTGAAGTGCGTAAGTCCTATGTTTTATTCGCATCAAGAATATGTTATACTTTACCTTAACCTTGCCAGACAGGTCAAGTGAAAATATCCGACGGAACGGTAAATTTCCGATTGACAATTTGGATAAGAGATGGTATCTTGAACTTGATGCACTTACAAATCTCACCGTTGGTAGATGGACTTCATCCGGAAAGGACTTTGCTATTGCTATGCCTGTCGCTGATCACTTCAGTCCTAAGATCAGGGCAATCAGCCGTTTTCACTCCTTTCATAATGCCTGGGCGACTCACATTGCAGTGGATTTGAATGCCTTATTGCCAGAAAATTTCATCGCAGAACCGAACGTCCAGATTAGCAGTTTGATTGAAGACGTGCAAGCGGTTGAATTGCCGACTGAGGGCGAGAACCGACTTATCTGGCAATACCGAGTTCCACCGTCAACGGCGAGTCTGCCGGCATCGTTTCCAGACGAAACGGAGGTCTACATCGTAGATCTTGATGCTGCCAGACAGACTGTTGGCGTGATTGAGATTGTTAGCCCAGCTAATAAGGACAGACCACAGCACCGAGATACCTTTATTGCCAAATGCTTGAACCTTATTTCGCAAGGAATTTCTCTGATCATTGTGGACATTGTTACGGTTCGGTTGTTCAATTTTCACAATGAGTTGATGTGGCGGTTGGAATCCAAAGACGGTCAAATGCCGGAAACTGAGCAAACTCCACTCTACTGTTCCGCATATCGTTATACCTTTAATCCGGATGATTCACGTGTTGAATGCTGGGCACATCCGCTCTCGGTTGGGTCTAATTTGCCTGAACTACCGTTGTTTATCCGTTCGGAAATTGCCGTACCCGTCAGGCTAGAGCAAACGTATATGGAAACGTGTCAGAAGTTCAGAGTTAGCGTTTAATTAACAATTTAACAATTTATATTAATGGAGATCAATATCAATGAGAATGCACATCGGCGGCGAATGGATTGACAAGCCGCAGAAAATTGAAGTTTTGAACCCTTTTGATGGTTCTGTTGTTGACACCATTCCCAGAGGTGATCAAGACGATATCGAAACCGCGCTCAAGACCGCCGAACGCGGTGCCAAGATTATGGCAAAAATGACCGGTTACGAGCGTTATGAAATCATTCACAAGGTTTCGGAGATGATGGCAGAGCGTGTTGATGAGCTCGCTCGAATCATTACATTGGAGGAAGGGAAGATTCTTTCGGAGGCGACGATGGAAGCCGGTCGCGCAGCCGAGATTATCGCTCTCTCCGCAGAGGAAGCCAAGCGGCTTTACGGGGAAGTCATCCCGCTCGAAGGTGGACCTGGGGTTAAGGGGAAATTAGGCTTCACGGTACGAGTTCCCTGTGGCATCGTCGTTGGGATTAGCCCGTTTAACTTCCCGCTGCACCTCGTTTGTCACAAAGTGGGGCCCGCACTCGCGGCAGGAAACGCGATTATCGTTAAACCTGCCACAGACACCCCGTTGTCGGCGTTAAAATTGGTTGAGCTTTTCCTTGAAGCGGGCACCCCGCCGGAAGCGATTCAGTGTTTGACCGGATCAGGCAGCGTGATTGGCGATGCCCTCTGCGCCGATCGGCGGGTCCGAAAGATTACCTTCACCGGCAGCCGTGATGTCGGGGAGCACATCTGCCACACTGCGGGCCTAAAGCGTGTAACGATGGAACTCGGATCGAATTCGCCGCTAATTGTCATGCCGGACGCGGATCCAGAGAAAGTTGCAGTGGCTGCGGCGGCATCCGGCTATTCTAATGCAGGACAGGTTTGTATCTCCACACAACGGGTCATCGCCCACGAGGGTATCTACGGCGATTTTCTCGATGCTTTCAAATCAACCGTTGAAGGTATCTCGACAGGAAATCCCCTTGATGCACCAACCAAGATGGGACCAATGATTCGTGAGGATGATGCCATCCGCGTTGGCGAGTGGGTCAATGAAGCGGTCAGTAATGGTGCTGAGCTCCTCACCGGCGGTGAAAGAGATGGGCAAATCTATGCCCCAACGCTTGTCGCCAATGTCAAGCCGGAGATGAAAATCTCATGCGACGAAATCTTTGGGCCCGTTGTCGGTGTAACGAAGGTCGCAAACATCGACGATGCTATTGCCCTTGCCAACGACACCAACTACGGGTTAAGCGCGGCAATCTTCACCGAAAACATCGATTGGGCGATGCGGTTCGTGCGTGAAGTTGACTCCGGTAACCTGATGGTGAATTGGGGGACGCAGTGGCGGGCAGACCTCATGCCTTATGGCGGCCTGAAAGAGAGCGGCATGGGCAAGGAGGGACCGAAGTACGCTGTACAGGAGATGACTGAGACGAAGATGGCGATTTTCCATCTGAGCGAGTAAAGCCTGAAACGTAAAACGTGAAACGTAGGAGTTGATTACGTTTCACGTTTTGCTTTACAGCAGGAGAAATGAAATACCTTCCGAGCTTACGACGTTTATGCTTTGGATGCAACCATCGCGTGTTAATAGAAAGCCGAAAGACAACCCCGCCGTCAACTGCGGCTCCGGTTCGGTCGCTGTGTCTTTGCCGCTTAACAGTTATAAGCGACCACCGATTTCCCGTATCGAATTATCGTTCGATCCCCGCATTTTTCCCTGCTCCTTAACAAGAAATCAGATGGAATTTCTCGGATGAATAGTACCCTTGATAATCTTCGCCAAACAATCGAAACCGTTCTGCGTTGTAACCTCTCCGAAGCAATCGGCATTCCGGATAAGGTGGAAGCTGAGAAACTGGTTCGGCGATTTCTTCGCGCTGTCTCGGATCGAATGGGTGGGCAATCAGATCCAGTTCATCGGGATTCAGAGCAACTGTCTTGTCAAATCGACCCGCTGTGGGTCATCCTAGCAGCCGGCAAAGGGACCCGTATTGATCCATCTAGTCGTCTGAATAAAAACTTAGACCTATGGTTTGGTGAGCAGAATACCTTGCAATTGTCGCGAAGCTACCTGCCGGGGAGTCGTCCACACATCATCGTCGTCAATCCTCAAATGGCGATGCGTGTGGCGAAAGCAGGTATCCCTCCAAGTGGCATTATCCCCACTTCGGAGCTCGATCCAGAAGAAACCGATCGATTGTTCGGACCAAACGTCATCTTGTGTGTACAACCCGAATATCCTTACGGCACAGGTGCCGCGCTACAAGTCGCTTTACCGGCAGTTGCCGAATCCGATGCAGAATACATCGGTGTTGCCTTTGGGGATGAGCCGTTTCTGAATCAAGCCATCTTTGTGGGTACATTCCTGTCACACTTTACCGTCGGTGCAGATGTTACCCTCTGTGGCAAAATTCCAGATACCGTCGTCGATAAAGGAGGATTATTCTTTGACAGCGAGGGCAAATTCATCGGCACAAAAGAGTGGTACGACATGACCGACGCGGAAAAAGAAGCGATGTGGCATCGGTTCGAGCGCGGGGAAGCTTACACCAACACCGGCATTACCTTAATCCACCGTGATGCGGCGATCGCCCGAATGGATCGGCTGCAACCCCACGGCGACAAGTCCGAACTCCACCATACCGATCTCATCCGCCATTGCCACGAGGACGGTTTGAAAACCCATGCTTATATCCATCGGAGTGAAATTATCTCTGGTATCAATCGCTGGTCAAACGTCCTCACTGGCGAGGCACACCTGTTTGCAGATGCTAAGAAAAAACTGGCACAGAAAGGGGTTCGGGTGGATCCGGCGGCACAGATCACGCTGGCAAATGATAATATTGAGATTGGTCACGGCTGCTACCTTTTAGGGCGTATTCATCTCGGCGACGGGGTGGAGATTGGCCCCTACTGTCGTCTCGAAAATGTCGTGCTGCTAGGAAATACCACCGTCGGGGCCCGCGTCGGTTTGAAAGATGTAACTGCAACGGACACAGTTTTTGAGCCAAATGCGCTTTCGACCGAAATCGCCGCCCCGATTACTGGCTTGGCTGTCGGCAGCTATATCGAAGATAGCCAGTTCGACTGTGTGAAAGTCGGAGGCTCGGCAAATCTCAAATCCATTGTTGCAAGGGCAATAGTGATTCCAGCAGAAATCTCCATAAGGGACAAACAATTAGGTGTTCCTGACAGATCCACCGATCACGCAAAACCCGATATACAATACGTTTCAAGCCAAATTCCTCAGACTTTTCTGAATCAACTAGTCTTACCCGACTATAAACCCGGCGTATTCACTTTTAGTGAAAAGCGTGGATTGCCGGACTGGGAAAATCTCCGCCGGCATGTCAGCTCGCATTCGGAGCACGAACTGATTGGACGTGCCACCCGCAACCCGATATTACGTCAAGCTGCAATAAATACCGTTGGAGAGCTGCTAGAGTTGCGGCAAGCTAACGGTACGCAGGTCATCGATAATCTAACCCCTGAAGAACTGTGGGGGAGCATCTTCCAGATTGTTACGCTCTCCACAGGAAACCCAGATTCCTATCGCAGGGAGAAACTAAACGCCAGACAAACAGCGATTAACCTGCTCAGCCAATTTTCGGACTGCGATTGGCTAGAACGACTGAAACTGGCCATCGCCGCTAATATAATTGATTACAGTAACGCAAGGGTCGTGGCGAAACTCCGGGAGAATCCAGATTACTTCAACCTTGTATTTCGGGAGGCACCCCGCGCTTCCTTGGCGATTGATTGTTTTGGTCAATTTCAATCAACGGTAATCGAAGGTAAACCGCAGTGCCTCCTCTGGCTCATTGATAACGATGGTGAGTCGGTCTTTGATCTATCGCTTATAGAGACTCTCGCCGAACGCGGACATCAGATCACGGTTGTTGGCAAGGCGGAACCCGCAACTAACGATGCAACGCTCGATGATCTGCGGGAACTCACTGGGCATCCGCATTTCCAAAAGCTTCAGGAACAGATCGCCGTTGGTGATGTACGTTTAATCTCGTCAGGCTCAAACACCGTCGGAACCAATCTCTATCAAGCTACTGGAGAGTTCGCGAATGCACTCCTCGATGCAGATCTCGTCATTTCAAAAGGACAAGGGAATCTCTTTACAACGTCGGGGTTAAAAAAGGACACGTTCTACCTGCTGCTCTCCAAAGGGGTAACGGCAGAGCGTTTAACCGGGGTTGTTCCGGATCAGAGTCGGGTGATTGATGGGTTGATTTTGGCGTATGTGCCGGGCGGAACACGACTGGATCGGACACTCAAGGAATTTTGCACGATAGATGGTTGAGGAGTTCCGATATAGGTAGAGCCGTGCCTACCACTCTCGCTTCGGTTGAATTGGGTATTGCGTTTCACGGTTCCCGTTCAACCCAACCTACGTGCTGTCAACAGAACCTAGCAACCTGCATTATTACAAGAAAAGGAGGGATAAAGATGTTATCCGTCCCTCTTGCATCGGAGACTATGGAACGCTTGAAACTATCAACGGATAAAACAGGGCGAACAAAGAGTTTTCATGCGCGTGGAGCCATTCTCCGATATCTTGAGGATATGGAGGATACCTTTATTGCCATTGAACGACTTGAAACACAGGCAAAACAGTGGACTTTAGCAGAATTGGAGAACGAGTGAGTAGGCGTAGTAGCGAAACAGCATTACCTATTTTTGATTGACAACATCATATTTTTGTTTATAATAAAGGAAATTCGCAAACATTTCAAAACTTCTGTCAGCGCATTTGCTTGATTGCAAATTCCGAGGAGGATTCTATGGCAACTAAAATATTTCCACCAGAGAACACAAACTACCCCATTGCTAACGCGCATGTGAGCAGCATGGAGCAATATCAAAAGATGTACGATGAATCAGTGGCAGATCCAGAGCGTTTCTGGTCGAATGTCGCTGAACGAATTACGTGGTATAAGAAGTGGGACACCGTCCGAGAATATGACTTTGTGAACGCCAGCATTCAATGGTTTGATGGCGGAAAGCTGAACGCCTGCTATAATTGTCTCGACCGACATGTGGAAGCAGGACACGGTGATGCAACCGCGATCATTTGGGAGGGCAACGGGCCCGATGAGGATAAGACCTTCACTTACAGCGAGTTATTGGGGGAGGTCAAACGTTTTGCCAACGTCCTCAAGGCGCAAGGTATCCGTAAGGGCGATCGCGTCTGTATCTATCTGCAGATGGTCCCAGAATTGACGATTGCCATGTTAGCATGTGCGCGGATCGGTGCTGTCCATTCCGTTGTATTCGGTGCATTTTCAGCCGACTCTCTGCGCGATCGGATCAACGACTCCGAGTGCAAGTTGCTGATTACTCAGGACACCGCGTTTCGTGGAGACCGCAGCGGCATTCCTATGAAAGCCAACGGCGATGCAGCGCTGGTGGAATGCCCCTCGATTGAAGGCGTTATCGTTGTCCGCCGCACCGGCGATCCCGTTGATTTCGATCCGTCCCGCGATGTATGGTGGCACGAGGCGATGGCAACCACCGACGATGAGTGCCCGCCGGAGGAGATGGATGCCGAAGATCCGCTGTTTATCCTTTATACTTCCGGCTCGACGGGCCAGCCGAAAGGGGTGCTTCACACAACCGGCGGCTATCTCGTTTATACATCGTTCACCCACGAGATGGTTTTCGACTATCACGAGGGGGATGTTTATTTCTGTGCGGCTGACATCGGTTGGATTACCGGGCATTCTTATATTGTGTACGGTCCCCTTTCAAACCGCGCGATTACCCTCATGTTTGAAAGCATCCCAACATATCCTGATTTCGGACGTTACTGGCAAGTAATCGACAAACACCAAGTTAATCTCTTCTACACTGCGCCAACCGCCTTACGTGCCTTGATGAAGGAGGGAAATGAGTGGGTCACCAAACATCAACGATCAAGCCTGAGACTGCTTGGCACCGTCGGTGAACCGATCAAAGAACCGGAATGGCTCTGGTACTACAACGTTGTCGGAGATGGACGATGCCCCATTATTGATACATGGTGGCAAACAGAGACTGGCGGTATTTTGATGACACCGCTACCGGGAGCAACGCCGCTGAAACCCGGCTCCGCAACCTTGCCCTTCTTCGGAATCGAACCGGTCATTTTGGATGAGGAAGGAAAAGAAGTTGAAGGCAACCCGGCACGCGGATATTTGTGTATCAAGACAGCGTGGCCCGGCGTGATGCGAACCGTCTACGGAAACCATGAGCGCTTCCGCGAAACCTATTTCGATCGGTTCCCCGGCTACTACATGACCGGCGATGGTTCGTTGCGAGACGAAGACGGTTACTACTGGATTACCGGGCGTGTTGACGATGTGCTGAACATCTCTGGCCACCGCTTGGGGACAGCCGAAGTCGAGGGAGCTATCGGGCAGCACGAAACGGTCGCTGAAGCAGCTGTTGTCGGCTACCCACACGAGATTAAGGGACAGGGCATCTACGCTTATATCACACTGATGAGCGGTGTGTCTCCTTCAGATGAGATCGAAACCGGCATCAAGGGTGTGGTACGTCGGCATATCGGGCCCCATGCGACACCGGACAAGATTCAGTTTTCACCCGCCCTCCCTAAAACCCGCTCCGGTAAAATTATGCGGCGCATCCTTCGGAAAATCGCTGAAGGGGAAATTGATGACCTAGGAGATACCTCAACGCTTGCCGAGCCAGCAGTTGTCGATTCGCTCGTCGAAGGGCGGAAGTAGAAAGAGGAGATATCAGTTCATGCGTTCATTGGCTCATTGAAACCTTGGACGCTGAACCTTTTCCCTCGTAATAATCCCATGAATCCTTAACCTACAATCTGAGCCTAAATCGCTGGAGTTTGTGGAAGGGAAGTGGGTTCAATGACAACGCAATCGAAGAAGGAACCAATATAATTGTATTAGCAACAATCGTCCATTTCAGCCGCAATGAATCGGGCATTGAGGGGGTATATAATTTGGCATCCGCACAGAAGATGGTAGACGAGTTGAAAAAATGGAACGTGACCCATGCAATTGGCTTGCCCGACAACGGGACAGCGCGACTCTTCGAGCAACTCCACGAGGACCCGGAAATCGATGTCATCACCGTTAGCCGTGAGGGTGAGGCATTTGCCATCGCCTCAGGACTATACGTTGGCGGAAAACACCCTGCGGTCATCATCCAGAATACCGGTTTTCTGGAGTCTGGAGATGCCATCCGAGGTACAGTCTTTAATATGGAAATCCCCTTGGTAGTACTGATCGGCTATCGTGGGTATCAGACCATGAAACCCGATACTTCTCGTGTAGACACTGCCGCGACCTTCCTTGAACCGACGCTCAAGGCGTGGGGGCTTCCATACAACACACTTGAAACCGATGAGGAGATTCCCCATATCAGCGATGCCTTTACAAAGGCTCAAGAGACATCAATGCCAACAGCTGTACTTATTGTTGGTGTCTGCACGTAGAGATTGAGAGCGGCCCATCCACATAATATCGCGCATAGGCATGTGTTGAGATATCGTTATTATGCCATAGAGGCCAGCAAGTCCTAGTACCGGTGTGGCATTTTTGCAACGATGGTGTGGCGCAGTTTCGACAGTCTCCTTGTGACCACGATACTCCCTTTGAAATCATAGCGCATGTCAAAAGCAGATGCAAAGTTGCACGGAGAAAGCGTTTGCCGAAAAACTCAGTTGCTTGCACAATTTCTTCATGTGATTCGAGATAACTGTGGCATCTAAATTGCTTGTGGTCAATGCGCCAAGTGAATTTCGTTTGGCAACGATTCGCGTCAGATTTTATCTGGTGCCGCTGAAGTGTCAACAGAACCTAGCTACAAAAATTTCGTGCGCTTGGCTTTTCAAACATGAAGGATAGGACAGGAATATTTAATGATTAACTTTTAGGTGTAGAATCCCAAGTCCCGATTTCGTTAGATTGGAACGAACAGGAACATTTATACTTGCGAGGGAACATCCGCTTTAGCGTTTTTTTGGCGATTTTGCAGACAAAATATGGTATAATTCACTCGGCTTTCGTGGGAGAGTTTCAGTCCTAACGCCTATTAGGTCTCCCACATCCGCTGAAACGGACATCAAAGCCAACCCCCCTTGACATCCTCAGGGTTGCTACACCCCTTCGTGGAGGGACACAGGAAGTTATCTGCACCGAACGCCCCTTATAAAGGATGTGACTTTATTATGACAATTCAATATCCATGTTCATATCGTCTGTCTACACTAGCAGATAAATGCCTCACCGCTGCGATTGTTCTGTGTCTGTTGATTCTGTTTGTACCCAACGGTTTCGCCGCGCCAAAGCGAGTTGTTGTCTTATACTTTGAAGATCATAGTCGCTTCGACCATCCAACAGGCTGTGGTTGTATCCCCACAGGACCATTCGGCAAATTCTTCGGTGGACGCAAGAACCATAAAAAGTGGTATCTGAAGGAAGGGTTTACGGAATTACTTAACCGAAAACTGGAGCAAGCAGAGGTATACGAACCTGTTAGCCAAGATGAATTGTTGGATGCAATGGCAGAGTCGGGATTGTCTAGGAGGGGACTTCGATCGGACCCGAAAAAACGGGCGCAGTTGGCAAAGGCACTGAAAGTCGAGGCACTCATTGTGGGCGATATACGGAAGTTCAACCAGGAGCGCGTGAAAGCGAATGCCGGACGCCTGATAAGACAAAGTGGACTGGGGTTTCAAGGTGCAACAGCCAGTTATATCGGTGGTGTACAGTTAATGGGAAGTCTTTATATCGCCTCTATTCAGCTTGATATGCGATTCTTCGGTACATCGGGCAATGAAATTGATAACCCCAAAATCGCAGCCAGAAAACAACACCAGATTGGTGGGGCGAGGATTGCCGCCCTCGAAGCGGTTGTCACTGAACAGGGCACAGAGTTGCAATTCGGACAGTCACCGGGGCTCAAAAGGAAGCCTCGCCCAATCGTTGCGCCTACGGAGTTGAACCAGATTGAATTTGGGAGTACCAAGTACGATAAAACCCTGTTTGGTATGGCAACAGATGAGGCTTTGCATAAGATAGTGCTGGCTTTACGTGAAAACATTGGTCCCACATTGCCCGGCTCTGATGTGGTGCTACAACATGGCGCGGGTAAACCCGGCCAGCCCTCTCCTCAGGCGAGCATAATTCAGGGAACAATCATTTACGTTGATTCAGAGGACCCTGAAAACACCTATATCAACATCGGTTCCGCCGCAGGTATTGCTATCCATCAGCAACTGAAAGTTTACACGATTGAATCGCTGATTGATCCGGATACAGGCGATGTGCTTGGAATTGTCCCTAAATCGGTGGGGGTTGTCAAGGTCGTTGAAGTTCAAAGCGATCGGCTTTCCAGAGTGGAGATTGTTGAGGGGTTTGGTGAGATAAAAAAAGGGGATCGGGTCAAACAGGAAAAGCCGATGCCATCAGATTCGGAGTCTGAGTAGGACACTCGCGCTGCACAATGCAGGCTTCAACCCCTCCAAATGCGATAATGCAGAAAGAGCTCATTACCCACGGCGCGGCGGTCTAGCAGCTCGACATCAACAATATCGGGAAAATCGAATCCATCTCCCTCAACGCTCGTGGGCACATCTCGCCCTCCAATGATTTTCGGGCATAAAGTGAGGTACACCTCGTCGATTAATCCTGCCCGAAATAGGTCGAAATTCACCTGTCCACCTCCCTCAATCAACAATCGCTTGACTTGATACGCTTCGCCCAAAATATCAACCACATGCCGAAAATTGACTGTGGTTTCGCCGACGCAGCGAACTTCTGCGACCTGTTGTAATGGTGCAAGCCGGTTCGGGGGGATGCGCTCCGTTGTAAAAACCAATGCGGGTGCACCGTTAGACTGGAACATTCGGGCGGTTTCAGGAACGCTGCCGCTTCCGCTCACTACTGCTTTAATTGGGTTGGGTGCCAGACCGCGTTGAAGACGCAATTCTTTGTATTTTCCGCGTTCAGTAAATGTCGGATCATCCGCGATGATTGTTCCTGCTCCCACAAGAATCGCATCGGCGTGGCTCCGAATTTCCCGGAGCCGAATCCCATCCGCCTTGCTGGCGAATCGCGGGCCCGCGCCATCGCGTGTAGAAATCTTGCCGTCAAGGCTCACCGCCATGATAAGGGCTGTGTGTGGCTTCATTACCTATTGAGGCCCTCCTTGAGTTTTGACCACAATTTCCTTGAATGAGTCACGCCAGCCGGGCGACAGGGCAGGGAGGTTTGCCGCTTTCTTAATGGCTGCCGCATTTGTGTTGTCGAAATGGAGTAGGTGAACGATTTCTTTCACCGTCATCTGTCCATCTCCGACCTTCGTCCGTTCAATGGCATCGCCGGCACCCACTTCCCCCTCTTCCAACACGCGGACGTAAAATCCAACCCGCTCGCTCGCCAAAAATGGTTTGACGAACCGCGCATTTCCCATTTTGATGCCGAGCTTAAAGCATGGGACACGCGGTTGGGACACTTCGATCACAGCCTCGCCTACCCGAAAAACGTCTCCAATATGGACTGCTTCCTCTAACAGTCCTTCCACAGTCAAGTTTTCACCAAATTGCCCGTAGGTCAGATTATCTCTGCCGAGTTCACGCTTCCAATAGTCATAATGCTCAATCGTATAAATGTAGACCGCTTTGTGGATGCCGCCGTGCACGGTCGGGTCCCCCTGCCCATCGCCATCAAGGTTCAACCTTCGCATCATCGTCCGACCTGATACCGGCTCTTTGAAAATCCCTGTTTTGATGCGCTTACCGTTATATGACACTTCCTTGGGTCGCGAAACGTTCACTGAAAGTAGTTTCATCACTTAATCTCTTGTGTTGTATTTGCACCCGCGAGCTGCCATTCCCCATTTTTTCGACAGCTATTCGGACGGGGATACGCCGCGTCAATTCTTCAACATGGCTGATAAGAAAAATGCTTCGCCCTTGCATCTGTAGTCCTTCAAGTGCGGCGATGGCAACGTCAAGTGTCTCGGAATCAAGCGTCCCAAAACCTTCGTCAAGGAAAAGCGAGCTGATCTGAGACCGCCCACGGCTGAGCTCAGAAAGCGCAAGTGCCAAGGCGAGACTCGTCAGGAACGATTCCCCGCCGGAGAGCGTTTCAACAGGCCGTTCTTCATTGGCGTTCCACCTATCAACGACAGCGAGTTTGCCGATCCCTTCAACCTTGAGTTGGTAACGCTCTGCGGTCAAGTCTTTCAATTGTGCATTGGCAATGCGGCTGACCTGTTTGAACATAATATCCAACGCAAAATCGCGTAGGTCATTGGCAGGAATTGCATTTTGTAAACGACTCCATCGCTCCAATTCATCAGAGGCAGTCTGAATTTCATCATCAAGAGCCTCACGCTTGGAGATGGCATCTGTCAGATCGGCTATTTTTCTCTCTTGTGCACCAATATCTCGCTGTGCCTCTTGAATCCGCGCTTCAATTTCTTCAGCCTGCGCTGTAATTCGTCCTAATGCCTGTGGATCAAACGGGGTTTCCTCAAATTGAGTCCGCAATTTAGCGATTTTTTCCTCAAGCAGGTGCTTTTTTTGGGTGAAATCATCTATCTCTTTTTGCATCCGTTGTATCTCCGAGTCTGCTCGGAACGAGCTATCATGTGCCTGTGGCGAGTCAAATCCTGCGCTGCTTAACTTATCAAAGTAAGCAGTGTGCGCTGTTTCAAAGTTTTCACCACACTCCGCTTGCCGATCTTGGCAACTCCGGTGATTAGCTTGTTTTTCGGTGCGTTGGTCTCGGCTTTCCCGTAATTTCTGGTCCGCTTCTTCACGCCGGTCAGCTTTTGCCTGAATCGTTGCGTCTAATTTTTCGATAGCGGTGTCAATCTCCTCTTCGGTTGTCAATCCACCAGTTTTGCGGCGGGCAGCGTCCAAAAAGCCGTTTCCTTCGCTTCGATAGCCCTCGATCTCGGCTTGCAATTCGTCGTGGTCTCCCTCTGCTCCTTCAAGTTCGTGTTGGTTTGCCTGGATATCAACGTTATGCAATTCAAGTTGAGTCTGTTTGGTGCTAAGTTCCTGATCACGTGCTGCTACAACCTCAATCCTATCAGCAAATTGATTGATGGCATCTTCTATACCAATTTTGTGGAAGGCTTCAGGCAGCACTTCCCAAAAACGGGCTTCACTGTTTATGAGGTCTCTTGTCAAATCCTCAATCTCATTGGTTACATCATGCAGCCTCTGTTGGTTGTCATCCAATCGATTGCTTTCTCGTTCAATATCTCGCTCACAAGTTGTGAGTTTTCCAAAAACTTCCTTTAATTTATATGATGCTTGATTGTATGCATCGTGAGCACTAACAAGGTTATCGATCGCAGTGTCTGCTTCATTAATCTTTTCTTCACCCCACTCGGATGAGATGTCTGCGGTTTCGTAAAGGGCTTGCCACTGCGTCCGGGCGGATTTGATTTCACTCCCCAGGTTCTTTATCTTCGTCATACATGCGTCAACTTGGGCGGTGCTGTTCGTCTTATTCTGTTGGAGACGCACCTGCTCTTGTTCTAGATGCTTGTTCTGTTCTTGTGCCTTCCGCGCCTCCGTTTCGGCAGCATCTAAGGCGTTTTGCACAATCTCTAGTTGTTCTTCGCCTTCAAGCTCGACATTATCAGCGCAGGGGTGCTCCGTGGATCCGCACACGCGGCACGGCTTCCCTGGTTCAAGCTGCCGCCGGAGCTGATTGATAGGGTTTGCCAAAAGTGCCAATTCCTTCTCTGCCTCCAACCCAATGACTGCAGCCTCCGCACGCCTGCACAAATGAAATTGAACCCCTAATTTCTCTTTGAGGTCATCAAGTGATTCATTAAATGTGGCAATGCGTTCCCGTAATTCTGCTGCAATACTTTCCTCGCTACGTAGTTGGTTATGAGAAACTTCATAACGCTGTGCAATGGGCAATGCCTGTCTTGCCTGCTCTCTTCGGTTCTGCCAGTCCTCAAGGTTGCCGGTTGCTTGGAATGTCTTTAATGCCGTGTCAGCCTCTGCAAGCGAAGCCTCGGCACTCACCTTTTCTGCAAGGAGTTTTTCTCGATTCTCGGATAGTTTTCTTAATTCTCCCTCTAACTTGTCTATCTCTGAGGTGTGCTCCGACTGGCTATCCACTTTGTCTGCTCGCTGTTGTTGTTTTGAGCGGAGTTTTACCCGAATTTCTGTTGCTTGGGTGAGACGTGATTGACGATCAAGAGGAAGCGGGTTTGCTGCCAAGAAGATTTCTGCCTTGTGAATATCCTCCTTTAGCGTGGCTTGCCTCTGGCGCGCGTCAGCTAACTCGGTGGAAAGGGTATCAATTTGCACCTCAAGCTGCTGCAAGCGAGGTCTCCGATTTTCGACAACCTGAAATTGCGTATGCGCGCGCGCCACATCAGATTTTGCCTGCCTGTATACCTCGGTTTTCTGCTCGCCCGCGGTTTTCGCTGTCTGATAAGCCTCGTCTTTTTCGTCAAAATCGGCTTGATTGTCAACAAATTGCTTTTGTGCATCCGCAAACTCCATTTCAGCCTGACGAAACGCCGCATCCGCTTTTCCGAGGTCCGATTTTGCCGTATCAAACGCCTGCTTTTCAGGGAGCAGACGATTCGCACGATCTGCGCGTTCTTGTTCTGCTCCGAGTGCTTCGATTATCGGACCTTGATTCAAGAGCTCTTCTTGGCGTATTTCTGAATCCTTGAGTTCTGCAAATTCTTCTTCGCGCCTCTTTTTTTGCTCTTTCTCCTTCTGAATTTTCTCGCTTTTCGCACTTAACGCATTAGATGACACTTGCAAGCTGTCACGTTCAGCTTCGGCTGCAGTGAGTTGTTCACGAGAGGCTTCTGGGATGGTATTTAGTTTTTTTAAGACCTCCTCTTGTTCAACCTTAGCCACTCGTACTTTTTCATTTAACGCTTTTTTCAGTTCATCGTAGATGCCGATGCCCGCAGTGGCTTCCAAAATTGTCCGTCTTTCTTCATCCTTTGCCTTCAAGAAGGCTGCAAATTCTCCCTGTGCTAACATGACAGACCGCTTAAATGCATCAAAATCGAGCCCCAAGATAGCACTTATCTCTTCGCTGATTGTGTTTCTGCTGGCCCCGAGAGTTTTACCTCGGGCGGATAATCTATCGCTAATCAGCTTGCCATTTTCTGTAGAAAGTAGCTGTCCTTTTGGGGGCCTTCCACGTCTCAGGCTCCACTCAGCGAGGTAACGGATGCCGTTTGCCATAAAATGCACTTCAGCATAGCCATCGGTTTCGCCGTGGCTGATGAGATGACTAGGATTTTGACTGCCGCTTCCTGTCAAGCGCGGCGTTTTGCCGTATAAAGCGACGCAAATCGCATCCAACAGCGTTGTTTTCCCTGCGCCGGTGGATCCAGTAATTGCTATAAGGGATGCTTCCTCCAACGGTGATTTTTCAAAATCGAGTTCGATCGCTCCGCGGAAACTATTCAGATTTTTGAGTTTCAATTTACATAATTTCATACTTGCTCCTCAACGAGTTGCAATAATTCATCGAACGTTTTCATTAGGAGTTCATCAGGGATATCACTAAACTTTTCCTTGTAAAACTGCTCAAAGATTTCTGTTGGCTGCTGCATATCCTCAATTGGTATTTCTTGCCGCTCTGTTTGTGCGGGAAGTTCAATCTCAACGCTTAGGACATCTCCACCATGTTGGCGAAACACCTCCCGAATACTATCGTTGATACCAATCTTCGGGCGGTCTAGTTTCAGTTGTACCTGAATATATTTCCCGGCCCATTCTGGTAACATCGCCCTTGAAAACACCTCGTCGGCATTCCCTGTCACGATACAAAGTTCCTTGAAAATAGGAATCTCAATTTCTTCCACCTGCACATCACCGGCTGCTGGAACATCCAGCATATACACCATCTTACGATAGCTAGCTTCGTTAAACCTCAGCGGCAGCGGCGAACCAGCATATTGAATAGGATAACTGGCACCACTGATAGCGTGTGGCCGGTGCAGATGTCCGAGGGCGGCATAAGCTACGTCGTCAGGGAAATCGCTGACCTGCATAGCTGTCGCCCCGCCGATTTGGATATTCCGTTCCGAATCCCCCACTTTTCCGCCCTGAACAAAGAGGTGTCCCATCAAAATCTTGGAAAGCCCCGGTGGCATGTACTCAACGCATTGGTGATAGAATACTTTCAACCGTTCGCGATAACGTCCTGCTCTTTCAGGCTCTGTCTCAAATGAAATGTGTGAAAGTTCGCTTTCAGAGAGGTAGGGAACTGCTGCAATAGCAACGCTCGGATTTTCTGGAGGGAAGGTGAGAACACACTCCGTAGGTTCAGATGCAAGCCCAACAACGTGAATCCGTCCCATTCTGAGAAACTCTTGGGGCGCAGCCAAACGCATCGGAGAATCGTGATTGCCGGCTGTGATGACAGCGTGAGCGTGTGTCTCACGATATAGCCGAAAGAGGAATTGATAGTAGAGATCTGTTGCTTCAGAAGAAGGCAGTGCCGTATCGAAGATGTCGCCCGCAACAAGCAGCACATCAACCGCATTTTCTTGGAGCGTCGTCAGCAGCCAATCGAGGAATTGACGGTGCTCCTCGATCCGACTCCGCTCATGGAACCGATGCCCGATATGCCAATCTGATGTGTGAAGAATACGCATAGATGGAGATTCCTTTTTCGGATAAATTTGGCTTGAGATTGCTACAGTCTACTAGTATAATAGACCAAGTTTTTGACATACTCTCCGCCCTGCCCCCCTTATCATGAGGGGTCAGGGGGCTTTCCCTTCGCAGGGGAATTGGACGAGGCTTTAGATCAGAAGATTTTGGTAAGGTTCATTGTCATAGCCTACGTGACTGTGAACCAAATCGTTCAGGAGAACAACCGATGAGACAGACAAACAAGCCCCCAAAGTATTCTCTCGCTATGCCTATCCTGCTTTCGCTACTATTTGCTTTAGCTGGTTGCACGTCACAGGATTCAGCAATTCGAGAACCGGAGAGTGCACTCACTGATAAACCTGCGCCGAACTTCACACTACGGGATCTAAAAGGAAATCAGGTCAGTCTCTCGGACTTCAGAGGACAGCCTGTCGTACTCAACTTCTGGGCGACGTGGTGTGCTCCTTGTCGCACGGAGATCCCACATCTGGAGGCACTTTACACAAAGTATAAAGATCAGGGGTTGGTGGTCATTGGCGTGAACATCGAAACAGATTATATGAAAGTGAAGAAGTTTGCGGAACCCCAGATCTCATACACCGTGCTTTTAGATGGGCGCACCCAATCTCAGGGATATGACATCAGCGGCATCCCGTGCACATACTATATTGACAGGAAAGGAATTGTTCGCCACCGTAGCGTGGGTTTTGCTCCCGGTGACGACATATTGATTGAGGAAAAGATAAAAGAGCTTCTCGCCAATTTAGATTATTAACGACATCAAAAAATAGAGGTATATCTATCGGTCCTGCCTAAAATTCCAACAATTCATCGAGCTCCTTCTCGTCTGTCTCCTCCTGAGAAAGCGCGTTTTGTGCGTCTTCCACGTCCCGTTTGGAGGCGAAGCCGTATAGTTCAATTTCAGAAATCTTCGCAGGTGCCCGAACGTGCCCAGAGTAAATCCGCCATCCGCGGATCCGTTGGATGTTCTTCTGCCGAAGCTCTGCATCATCTGAAGTGCGACGAATCCGAATTTTAACGCCGGTCGTGCGCACGGCGCGATTCAGTCGAACATCAATGACCTTCTGTGTAATGCTTTTAATCTCCTTGATCCGCCCCCATCTTCCTTGGTTGTCAGCCACCCATATATCAAATGCCTCCATGTTGGAGGAATGCAACACAACGCGATGGATGGATTTCGGGACGGGCAGGAGTATCACCGATTCGGAGGAGGCGTGATGACTTTGAATGACATCCGACGATGCCTCGACATACTGGGATTGACCAATCGTTTTGAGATCTCCATCAACGATGGCTGGATCATTGGCTTGTACACCTGCCATAAGGGCGTAGTTCTCACTCCATGTTTGATCAGCGATGAACCCCGGAACCGTGGTACACCCATAAAATGAAACAATACTGAACGCCAGAAAGAGATAAGCAAAGGTTGATTGGAGTTTCATTTGGTTTTACCTCCCAAGTTGCTCCTGATTTGCTTGCATGATAATCGACACAATTTCCGATTTGGTTAAACGGCGGACATTGAATTTAAGTTCTTTAAAAAATGGGACAAGCTCCTGACCGGCGGCTTTGCTCAAGTAGTAAACCAGAAAGCTGGTGGTCATTTCACCGGGCAATCTTTGATGGAGCTGATCCTCTTCGATTAAACGAAAGACAGTCGGATAAAAATCCTCACCGAATCGCTTTTTCAATTCTGCCACAATTGAGTAGGAATAGCTATACCGCCATTGAGTCAATTGATCCGTACTGAGATGGCCCTTCCAATTTTGAACGGCATTATCACCGTCAAGATTGGTTTTCAAGTCTTCTTGGAGATCAAGCCGGCGGAAGCTCTTGCCCCGTGCATATTCAACCTGAACCAAAACCGCAATGCCTTCTGCGAACCATGTTGGAAGCAGGTAGATATTTGTAAACGCATGGGTCAATTCGTGCGCCCGGACATCCCGCTGGTTAAACATCGCAACCGGGAAATCCATTTCGATCCCTTCAATAATTTTTAGCCACTCACCGTTTTGATAGACTGTTTTGGAGCGAGTTGCTGTTGTTGCAAGGTGTGTGCTGCCATGATGGGTCTGACGGAGGTTCACCTTCAGTTGGTGATTCGGTTCAAAACCGAAGATGTCGTGGACGTAATTGTAAAGACTCTCCATAAACAGCAGTGCACCTTTTCCCATGCTCTGACGTTCGTCGGCTTCGTCAAAGTCTTTGTGTTTTAATAGGTCCTCGGCAAAGGTAAAGGTGTAGTGTTCGCTCTCAAGCGTCAAGCCATCAGCTGACGTTTCGATTTCAGTAGTTGGACGTTCAAATGTCACATACCGTTCCTGTTGCTGTTGCTTAGTTCGCGCCTGTTTTCGCCGTTGTGCCTCTTCTAAAGTGGCGCAACCTATGGAGAGGAATGCAATCAGGAGTAAAATTGATATGAGAGGGGAATACTTGTTAAATTGGTTAAGATCTTTCATCTGTTGTTCTCTCTCCGGTTGAGGGGCATTGAGAGGTCTTTTAACCCCTGAAGTGCACATCCCCCTGCCCTCTAAGGGAAGTGCCAGCCAACGGAGGCAGCGTTGGCTGGCTTTCAACCCAAATTTAAGGATTTTCAGAGAAATCCCGAAAATCAGGAGATTTAATCGGCTGCGATGTCAACCGATTCGACTTGCGCTGCGCGAATAGCATCACAGAGGTAGGTGATGCCTTCGGCAACATGATCAATGTGGGTGTAAGCATAAGCCAAGCGGATGCTCCTGATGGAATCGCCCCGATAATGGAATCCGCTACCGTTGCTGTAACCGACTTGGTGCTGCCCAGCAATTTCTGCGATCTTGTCCATATCTGTCGTTTCCGGCAAATCGATCCAGAGGAAAAGCCCACCGCGCGGCTCAGTCCAAGTACAGATGTCGCTGACATTTGCTCGGAGCGTATCGACCACCGCGCGGCATTTTGCGCCCACCGCAGCGTTTGTCGTAGCGAGGTGTTCATCGAGATGTTCTTTGAAGAACTCTGCCACGATTGCGCTCGCCAATGCGCTACATCCGCCGTCCCACCGATTTGTGTGAATCATTTCTTTATATGGCGATTTGGAGACGAAATATCCCTGACGGAGACCGCAGCCGAGAATCTTCGAGAAGGTCGCAATTAAGATGACGCGGTTGGACGAATCAAGTTTATAAAGCGCGTCAGGTGTCGGGTCTGGCACAAAGTCAATGTCGCCGTAACAATCATCCTCAACAATCAAGGTATCATATTCCTCTGCCAATTCCAACATCCGCTTTCGGCGTTCTAGCGAAAGGATTGCCGACGTGGGATTTTGGTGATTGGAAGTGGTATAGATGAAACTTGGCTTAATATTCTGAGCCTTAAGTTCTTTCAGCTTTTCCTCAAGAGCGTCCATGTTCATGCCGTCAATGTAGTCCATTGGCACACCCACGATATTCGCTTTGAGGTGTCGCATGATGCCGAGCGTACCACTATAGGTAAACTCTTCGGTTAAAACCGTATCTCCGGGCTTGATGAAGGTGCCTAAGACAAGTTCGAGTGCCTGCATGGAGCCGGACGTAATTGAAATGTCATCAATGTTTAACGGCACACCTTCCCGCCGTTCAAAGCGCATTGATGCCAACTCACGTAAGCCCACATATCCCTGTTCACCGGGATAGTTCACAAGTTCTCCGCCTAACTTACGGAGTGCTTTTTCACTGGCTTTAATCAATCCCTCTGTTGGAAACGTATACGGGTCGGGGCGTCCACCTGTAAAAGCAAAGTCTTTAGCCATCATATTCTCCTCTAAAAACGGTGATCGGATCCTCGCATGGAAATCTTGACAGTAATTCGCACACGCTAAAGTTCCGGTTTCATCGTGTTGTTTCGACACTTAGGAAACCGTCCCTTTCGTTTGATAACAATTATAGCGTATTTTTGTTAGAAATACAAGTTTTTAGCAAGAGACATAGGAGCACTTAATTCTTCAGTCCGTTCCGAGATCAGGGGCGGGGCAGGCTGGCAGGCACGGACTACCCGCCAAAATCGGTCAAAAAACGGAAAACTAAATAGCCCTACAAGAGACAAGGTTAGGTAGTCTACAAGCCTATCCTGAGGCCTTTGCAAGTATCAGAACAATACAACGGAATCAGGAGATGAGGGGTTGACCGCAAGATTGGATCAATCACTCAACTCACGTAGACAGTTTGTCTTTTTTTGACAGATCAGATTGGTGCCCTTTTTTAGACATTCTCCGGGCTAATCAGATTGTTCGCGGCATGAACGGGCCGGAAAAGGGTGCGACGTTTTGGCGGCATTAATTCTAGGAGTTTCGGGTGTGGATCCCAGTCGTGCCATTTGGTGTCAACTGTGTTGTAACAACTAAAGATAGCGAGCCGGTCATTCTCTGTGTTTGTCCATTGCGTGCCGCTGTGAGTCAGGGCTTCGGTGAAAAACATCAAAGAACCGGCGGGACAGGAATAGGTGTCCCAAAGGGGTGAATTGGGGTCCTGAATACCTTGGGGGGCGGTGTATACCGCCTTATGGCTTGCGGTGACAAACAGTGTACCGCCCTGCCCTTGTTTCACTGGGTTCAGTTCCCATACCACACGGGTTAGACCGCTATGTGCCCTACCGGGGACGCAGTGGTAGAAATGTGAATCGCCCGGAAAACGCCACAGCCCATTACCGTTGTGCGGTCCGAAGGCACCATCGCCAGCTGTTCGGTAGAATAGGCTGCAAGATTCCATACGGAAGCCGTAGCAATCCTGGCTCGCTAACGCCGGATACGCCACAAATTCGTTCATGAACCCCACAACGAGCGGATGGTCAGCGAGTCTTTGCATAGGGCCACCAAGAGGAGAACGCTCATGTTCAGGGATAGAATCCGGGTCATGATGTAGTTGGCAGCCAAATTCCCGCATCTCTTTAACTTCGTTTTCTGTCAATACGCCCGGAATCAATACCCACCCTTTACTATCGAAAATATATTTCTGTTCCTGAGTGAGTTCGATCACCGGTTTGCCATCCGCATTGGTGCGGGTTAAGTCGGTCAGGTCCGGGTCTAAATTCGTGCCCAGATTCTTATCAACGATGAACGGTTTCGCGTAAGTTGTTTCTGTTAATGCCATAGAAGAATATCTCCTCCAAAAATCAATCGGGATTCAAGGATGAGCAGGATAAGGAAAAGAATTCTCTCCCACTTCCTGGCCGATTAGTTCGCGTCTGGATTCGTCTTAAAGCCGGATACAATGGTATTGGTGTTACCCTCCAGTATGTTGTTAGGATTAATCCGGTACGGGTCATCCTCATATCGACCAACGGGGCGCATCGCCGAATCGTGATAGCCAAAACGAACTGACCGGCGCCACTGATCGGTTCTGTTGACATTAGACCAATGGATCGCGCAGTAGCTAAAAAATATCACATCCCCCGCCCTGGCAGGTATGGGAATAGACTCCACTTTATCCGGGTGATATACATCGGTTGGCAGATGAGGAGCGGTGTCAGGTCCCATGATGTGTTCAAGCCCACCATTCTTATGGCTGCCCGGCACGACGCAGAGACTCCCGCTCTCAAGCGGCGTATCGTCGAGGTGGACCAGACAGTCGACAAAATTGAGACCGTCGTGGGGATAGAAGGGATAGTCTTGGTGCATCGGGAAGGGTGTCCCTCGTTCCGGGGGCTTTGCGTGTAAAACGGTGTGATGCCACTGAATACTGGGACCGATGAGATCCTGTACGCACCCCACTAACCTTTCGTGAAACATCACGCGTCCCCAAGTTGCTGAATAAAAATGGGGGTTGTGCATGAACACCGCTTTGGTCGTCTGCTGTTCATCTTCTGCCAAATACTTTTCGCGCCACGGTCCCCGCCAACCGATAGTTTCTTCGCCCCATTCACCAATAATCCGAACCATTTCAGATCCGAGATCTTCAACCTCTGCGGGGGTGAAAAGCCCTTCAACTTTGACGTAACCCTCTTTGTTATATGCGTCAATTTGTGCTTGCGTTAGCATGAGAATCCTCCTGTAGTAGAAAATTGACCTAATTCATCGACTCCGCTTCCATACCTTGAAACGGCTTTACTTATTTGAAGGGTGCTCATAAATGGCGGACTACATTTACCTAGCGAATCCCGACCCCCTCACATCAGTTCAGGTGTTGAGGAGGCTCCTGTTAATCCTTAACTCCTGAAAATCTGGATTCAGACCATTATTATGAGCACCCCTCAATTATTCTGGGTCGTGTTGATACAGAAAATATTAAACAACACTCATACGAATGTGTCAAGTCTTCATTGTTCCAGCAAATCACCTACTCTTCCTTTCGGAAAATCAAGCTGAATTGATGGAGTTGATTGGAAACGTAAGCATACGGATAACCGAACGGGTAAAGCTTCAACGATTTATCATACCAGATCTTGTAGCCCCGAAACCGCAAATTTTCGACATCGGCAAGGTTCTTGACAACATCGGCATGAATCATGTTGTGATAATTTTCTGTCGGTTGAAGGTCTTTGCAGAAAATGACAACGTACCCTTTCGGTTTGAGGTGATGCATCGCTTGAACGATTACGGCTTTGAGTGATTCGTAAAACTCGGAAGGCGACATATTTCCCAAATCATCAGGGCTATCTGTAAAGGGCGTTGGACTATCATCTCCTGTCCTCTTTTTTCGGTCGCCGCTGCGCTTCCGGGAGAGCATATCACCGTAGGGCGGGTCGGTCAAAACCAGATCGAACGGCGCAACTTCTCCTAAGAAATTCTCTAAATTCCTCGCATCCTCACAAAAGAAGGGCTGTGGTTCCAAGCCAAGTTCAGCGCAGGCTTGATGGTAAACCTCAAGATATTCCCGCGAAAGGTCAATCCCGATGCCATGTCTACCTGTCATTGAACATGCTAACAACGTTCCGCCAACTCCAACAAACGGATCTAAAACACGTCCTCCCTTTTTCGTAAAAAACTCAATCAGGCGTTTCATCAACGCCGGTGGTTTGGGCGAAGGGTGCTGCTTCCGAATATGATGGGCATCAGATTGGGGACCATTGGTCGGATAGTGTGTATCCCAGACGGGTGCCGATGCAATTGCCCACTCCTCCTCGGACAGCTCGTTGAGTCTTCCCACATTGTGTTCGGCACCTTCTAGTTCAACCGAGTTGAGGAAATATGTCCACTCGCTTCCAGAGAGATCATTAAGCGGGTTTCGCGGGTCGTAACGCCGTTTTGGCTCTTTTACTTGACTTTTTGGTCGAGATTTTTTGGGGATTGTCCTCACTTCGAGGTAAAACAGCAACTCTTGCACACGGTTGTCTAAAGTGGGTTGATCGCCATGAGAATTGCTTTTGAACCGCCGGTAATCAATGGGAGAATCGCAGTGAGGTTCACCTCGAAGGGAAAGGATAGACATCACCTCATCGCGGGACAGGATGCCTTCGTTGTTGTAACTCACTATAATATACCGTGCGTCTGTCTTTTCGATTAGGTCTTGGAACACACGATGACAATCTGATTTGGAGCAGTACGCCGATTTTTCCCCGTCTTCATAGTTGCGCAGCCCTGTTTTCCCATGCAGTGAGGGAGCATCATACCGCGCAATTGTCTCCAACAGGTGGTAGTTGGTGATATACTGACGCGTGTTGTACGGCGGATCGAGGTAGAGCACATCGCACTTAATATTTTCAATCAACTGGTTTGCATCACCCCGAAACACTTGATGTGACAAATCCGATCGAATAATCTCAGCCGGAATCATGAGCAAATCTTTATAAGTCCGAGCGTCCCAATGCTTCAGATACGCGCCGTAAGTTCCGGAAATATTCGCAACCTTCGATGTCGCCTCCAACAGCGGCAGGAGCAACAAATAAAACTCGTTCTCTGTGATTTCACCCGCATCGCGCCACTGCTGAATCTGTTGGCGGATCGCGTCAATCTTCTGTCCATTGCTATCAGATAGGTATTGCCGACCGTATTCATTATTCCCTAATGGACAATAATTATGAAAAATAAATCCTTTCTTGCCGGGGAAACAGTTCAACCAAGCAACCGTCTTATGGTATGGTGAGAGATTAGCAAACAGGCTATCATCTTGTACATCACCGAGTGTTTCGACAATATCGGCAAATTCGGGTTCCTCATTGTTGACAATCAACGCTCTTTGAAAAGCGTAGGAGAGTTCGAGAAGATCGTTAGAGATAATCTGAAATCCTCGGCGTTTGAAGTGTGCCGCAACGCACGCTGTTCCCGCGAATAGGTCGCAAAATATCCCCTCCTTAACTCCCAAACTGTCAACCACCCCTTCAATATGGGATAGTAGGTTCCATTTACTGCCGATATAACGCATAACTCCCTGCTTGATTGATTTAAGTCACTGTACATTTCTGTGTTTAACACTCAACATCTTTGCCTTTGCTCCCGAATGCCTCCATCCGTTCTGCGGTCTTGATGCTTCCGGTGCTTTCGGGACAATAGTGGAATTGCAGTGCCCGGCGGCGCAAATTCGATCGATTTGCCGGCGTACCGTGATGCAACAGTCCATGCCAAAATAGGCAGCCTCCCGGCTTGAGCGGCACCATCACCTCTCGATCCACGGGGACATACGTATCGCAGATCTGCCAATCGCGCCGGTTGAAATGCACCACTGGACCCTCTCTATGAGAACCGGGGATGATGTGCATACAGCCATTTTCAGGGGTGGCTTCATCCAACGCAATCCAAGCAGCGACGACCGGTGTATCCAACGGTAAATTGAAGTAGGCGGAATCTTGATGCCATGGCTTCTCTGAACCGATGTGCGGCGGTTTAATCAATCCCATATCTTGGAACAGCTTGGGCGTTTCCTCGATCAGGCGTTGAACAACGGCGATTAGTCTTTCATGCTCGGATATCGCTTTCAAACGCGGTTCGTATTCCACAAAGCTAGCGATCTTGCGGATAATATCGCGCCGCTCTTCCGTGGACAACACTGATTTTTGTTTCACTAGCTTCCGTTCATATTGAATGCCCCGGTAATCTGGATGTTTCCCGTCCATCAGATACAGCATCCCCTCCAATGTTTCGCGTACCTCTTTTGGACTGAACGCATCGTGGATGACTAGGTATCCGTGCTTGTGAAAAAATTGTACATCCGCATCCGTTACGGCTTCAAAACCGCCCCAAATCCCTTCCGCAACTGAATCGAAATGATAAAGCTCCGGTGGATATGAAATCGCTTGGGCAGCTTTGATTACATCTTCACTTATAGATTTCAGCATTTTATCCCCCTCTTCTCATGTTAAATTCGGTGAGGATTCGAGCTGCTTTCACTTTCAAAACCCCAGCAGTTGAACTTCCATCTCTAGATCAACACCGCGCTCTCGTTTGACGTGGTCCTGGATATGGCGGACGAGCGTTAATACATCTTGAGCGGTTGCGTTATCAAGGTTGAGGATAAAGTTCCCGTGGATTTTGGACACCTCCGCCCCACCAACTCGATAGCCTTTCAAGCCGCATTCATCGATTAACTTTCCAGCAGAATGACCGGGCGGGTTCTTGAACATACACCCCGCATTCTCCTCCGCAAAGGGTTGGCTCGTGATTTTCTGGTTATAGAGATTCTGCATAAGGTTGGCAACTTCCTCCGCATCGCCGGGAGTTAGGTTGAGTATTGCCCCTGTAACGCAGAAGTAGGTTTTCAAGCCGCTATGACGATAGCTAAATTGTGCGTCATCATGGCTGAGATCGATTAATTCGCCTTCGTCCGTCATCACCTGCACACGCTCGACCAAGTCACCAAAGCTGCTGCCCCAAGCACCTGCATTCATAATCAGTGCCCCACCGACGGAACCCGGAATCCCAAGGGCAAACTCAACACCGCTCAATCCGTGACTCGCTGCCGTTTTCGATAGCCGTGGCAGGGAAACGCCTGTGCCTACGTGAGCGCGGTTTTGGTCAAATTCCAGTCGATTAAATTCCCCGATTAGTCGGACAGCGATTCCCGGATATCTGGCATCGCTGACCAGCAGGTTCGACCCTCGACCAATGATGGCAACCGGGACTTTCCAACGCTTTTTCAGTTGGACCACGTACGCCAATTCGCCGGTGGTACTCACTTCAAAATACGCTGCCGCGTCACCACCTATTCCAAAATAGTTGTGTTTACTGAGCGGCTCGTCAAAGCGTAGTTTGGAAGAGTTGTTTCGGTTTTGGGTGAGGGAGGCGAGTTCTTCTTTCCAACTCATTTTTATTCCTTTTCGGACTTACGCACTTCAGCTTGTAGTAGCGAATTCATTTATGCTTGGGAGCAGTCAAAAGTCTGAGAATGACCTATAAAGTAACATGAAACGTAACAAAATTCAATGGCGGTATTAAAAAATCTGAGATTTCTATCAAAGTTGAATTTCCACCGATTAATCCCGGTTAAGGAGCAACTCCATCAGTGCGTTAACTCGGATAAATAATGTGCGAATTGCGGGGAGTGATCAGCGGTTGGGGACCATCAGTGGGAAATTGCGCCGCCCACTCATTCGGGTCATAATCCCGTGTGACAAAGCAGGAGCGGTGGGCAGGAACAGCGTGCTTGAGTCCGATGCGTTGCGCCATCTTTACACAACCATCAAAGAACGGAAATTCACCTTCCGTCGGGTGATTGGTCAAGAACCCGATGTCCGGATTGTGTGCAGCGACAGCGTTCACCAACTCATCGTGGTCAGCGAAAGTGTTGATGGGATCGCCGGAAAAGTAGAGCGTCACGTCATCCGCCTTGAGGACGTAACCGAGATGGGTTACATCGGGCGGGGCGATATTCGCGGCGGGATGTCCGTTTGGTGGCTTCGCATAGACAGCGTGGACCGTGAGTGTGCCGAGCTCTGATGACTCGCCGGCATGGATTGTGGTTGTGTGACCTGCGTCAACATCCGTGTCTGATAGCACCTGCGCGATACTCTCTTCCGGTCCAACACACCTCACCTCCGGTGAAGTTTTGTGGATACGGTCAATTGATTCGGGCCAAGTGTGGTCGGCATGGTTGTGTGTCAATAGCACATAGTCCGTCGGAAGTTGAGATTCGTCCAACGGCGGCTCGGTATGGATAAATCTGTCAGCGGGACGGTCGTGTGGAAAATATGGGTCGATCTGCACCATTGTTCCGTGCGAATCCTTCACCGCGAAGGTGCTCTGCTCAAACCAATGAACGGCAACAGCACCTACTGACACTTCGAGATCTACGAGTGGATGCATCTTAAATCCTCCAATTGTTTATATTGTGTAAGACTTGCAATATTATGGTAGCTCCACAGCTAAGTGTAGTCATAAAAGATAGCGGTGAATAAGTGCCTTGATTTTCGTCCAAGTCTTTCCTCACCGTCGCGGCGGCTGCCAAGGCGGAAGGGGGACTTGATAACAGAGCAACTGTTCCCACCGTCCAGACACCCTTAGTGATGCCAGCAGCCAGCGCTGGCGTTATTTGTACCCATTGACGACGATAGTTCATCAGTTCATTACATTAATTGCACCAATGAACCAATTTCACGTTCTTAGCGTTTTGCACTTTCTTTTGACATGAGCCGCCTATTATAGTTTCCCTTCTCGTCGTAGGATGTCAACCAATGAGTCACTTATACCGAGCGGCAATTCAACCCAACCGTTGTTGCGCCGTTCCGATTCGTAAATCGCCATGATAACCTCAATAGCGGCGCGACCGTCGTGTCCGGTGCAGCGCGGCTGAGAGTCATTCTCAATGCAGTCAATCAGGTCCTGAGCAGCACGCAGGGTTGTGGTTTCCTCCCAAGTCGAATCGGGAAGCGGTTGAGGCTCAAGGGCCCACCACGATCCCTTCTCAAATTCTATCGGCTCCGCTTTCCACATACCCGCCCCAAAGCCTAATCGCACTAACCCCTTTTCGCACTGTAATTCCACATCCCACCGTTCATATTCCGTCAGTTCATCGCTGATAACAACACCGTCCACACCGTTCTGAAATTGCAGCAGGGAATAGCTGGTATCCTCCACGCGGAACTCATGACGGGTGCGCCTCCGTGCTGTACCCAACACCGATTCAACATCGCCCGCAAAAATGCGGAGAGTATCAAAGGTGTGCACGGCATCGTGTAGTAAGGGTCCCTCGGTATCAGCCACCCACTCCGGAGATGGCTTGCACCCCTCGCAATGGGCAACGACGTGGAGTAGGGGTCCCAGTTCGCCAGAATCTATCAAATCCTTGGCAGCTTGATACTCCCCCGACCATCGACGAGAACAGTTAATCAGCATCTTTGTGCCGCTTTGATCACAGGCATTGATCATCGCATCACACTCGCCTATACTCAAAGCCATCGGTTTTTCACAAAAGATCCCCTTCGCACCCGCTTCGGCAGCAGCAATCACCATCTCTGGGTGTAGCGGTGGGTGCGTAGCGACGCAGACGATGTCCAAGTCCTCTTGCACTAGCATCTCACGATAATCGTGATAGAGTGCGTCCACACCCCATCGCTCACCAAAGGCGCGCAATTTCTCTGCGCCCCGGTTACAACCTGCGACGATTTCGGTGTTGAGCAGTGCCTCAAACGCGCCCGCAATCGAGATGGGGTGCACATCGGACTCGTCCTCCATCGTGCTGGCAATGCGTCCACAACCCATAATCCCCACGCGATACCTATTCATATAGCCTCCTGTCAGGTTTGAAAGATATTTCCCTCATCCGATACCGATCTCACGCAGATATGCGCGGGTGCGTTTGGCAATCGGCAACGGTTTATCGAAAGGTGCTGGATACATATCCTGCTCAACAATCGCGTAGCCGTTGTAATCAATTTCGTGCAGCATATCTCGGAACGCGAGAAAATCCACCGCACCCTTGGACGGTTCAACAAACATATCCATTTTCACCGCTTCAGCGAATGGAATCCCCTCCGCCTCTACCCGTTTCTGCACGTCCGGGTCAATGCTCTTGAGATGCAGGTAGGGGATGCGATCATGGTGGTGGCGCATAAAATTGATGGGGTCCCCGCCGCGATACGCATGATGACCGGTATCGAAGCAGATGGATACGCGATTTGGATCAGTCTGCTCTAGGAATGCCTCAATCTGGTCTTTGTCTTCAACATGCGTCTCCGCGTGCGGATGGAAAACCAACTGGAGGTCAAATCTATCTTGCACTATATCCGCCACCTTGTGCGTCGTTTCGATTAATCGTCCCCATGCACTTTCGTCGAGACGCTGGGGTGCGGTTGCCTCACCAGTGAAGAGATCTGTGTAGGTGTCGTCAATGAGCACGAGGTATTTCGCATCAAGGGCTGCAAGCCGCTCGCCTGCCCCTAGCACCTGCCTCTCTAGCTCGCCCCATAACGATGGCTCTTCAACATTCGCCATTGCAAATGTCCCGGTCACCTTCAAACCACGACTGCTGAGTTCTCTGCGGAGGGTGGACAAATCGGTAGGCAGGTATCCGTACGGGCCCAACTCCGTCCATTCGTAGCCGGCTTCGACGATTTCATCCATGAATCGATGCCACGGAGTCTGCTGTGGATCGCTCGGAAACCAGACACCCCATGAGTCCGGCGCACTGCCGATTGTGATGTTCATATTGTCGCTCCTCTATAGCAATCTCCCACGCTTCCGCCACAGTGATCAGGATTTGGCGATACCGAGACGGTTGAGGTTATTGGACATAAAAAACTCAAGTTGCTAGGTATTGAAAATCCATTGATTTTCCTGTAGAGGCAGGGTTTTCCCGCCCGTCAAGTGCTCTGCCTCTCGCTCCAGTTTTGAATCCCGATCTTATCAAGTAGGAGCGCAATGTATAGGGGGTATCAGTTCAACCAACCAATGAACTAATGAACCCACATAGACTACCAATCGCGCACATAGCCAGCAGTCCAGCCGCCATCCACCGCCAAGACAACCCCGTTAATATAACTCGCTTCTGGCGACACTAAAAATAACACGGCGTGCGCGATCTCTTCTACCTTGCCCGGCCTCCCCAATGGGATGTGCGATAGCAGGCTGTCAGCATTTTCGGTATACGCGCCGTCGGGACCATAGAACAATGCCTCAGTTCCGCGCGTCAGGGTAGATCCCGGTGCAACCGCGTTGACAAGAATCCCCTGTGAACCGAGCTCTATCGCCATTGACTTCGTCAGATTGGCAACCCCCGCTTTGGCAGCGATATAGGCACTTTGCAGCCGTAATGGCACCAAACCCGCAATGGAACTGGTGTTCACGATGCGTCCGCCATCGGAGTTCTTCAGGATTTCCGGAATAATCGCGCGACTGGTTACAAAGACACCCGTCAAGTCAACCTGCACAATGCGATTCCAATCTTCAAGCGAGTATTGGTGAATCGGTACGCGGTCGCTGCGAGTATTGATGCCTGCATTGTTGATCAGTATGTTGATCTGTCCAAGGCAGTCCATGACTTGCTCGGCGACAGCTTCCATCTGTTTCGTATTGGATACGTCACCTGCTAGTGCCATACACGCGCCACCACCTTCGACGATTTCGTGTGCGGCTTTCTCACCGGCTTCGGCATCGATATCCACGATGACGATATGGGCACCGTTGTCGGATAACGCCTGCACAATGGCGCGTCCAATGCCTTGTGCGCCGCCGGTAACGATGGCGACCCGTTCATTTAGATCTACTTTCATTGATAGTCTCCTCCTGCGAGTATTTTTATAAGATCAGTTTAGAAGAGTCTATTAACCTTTGGTGTGAGTCGGTCAGAATATTGAGTTCATTGGTTCATTGGTTCACTCGTTCATTCAAAGGGACAATACGTAATGCGTCAAATTTTCTCTTTACGTATTACTCGTTATGCCTGATGCTTCACGTTTCACTCATTGTAGATTTGTACTGTACCGGGATTTGGAACAACCCACGCTTTATCTCCATGCTTGAGACATTTTCAGCTTGTAGTTTTTCTTGGAGATAGCGTGGAACGCTCCAAGGATCAACGGAATCGCCGCAGGTAAATACATCGACCGCAGCGTAACGGTGCTCTGGCCAAGTGTGAATAGATATATGAGATTCCGCAATGACGACCACACCGCTGATGCCATCCGGCTTGAAATGATGGAATGTATCTGATATCACCGTCGCTCCGGCGTGTTGGGCTGCTTCAAGCATATATTGACGGATTTGATTTCTATCAGTAAGTACCTCACTTTGGCAATCGTAAAATTCAATCAGAATTTGTCGTCCTAATGCTTGCATCGCCGGATTCCTGCCCCCTTACAGCATCTGCCATCTCGTTGACCAACACAACATCCCGTAAAGCGAAATAATTATAGCACAGTTGCCAAAAAACAGATAAAAAAAGCAGCCTTTTTACTCAATATATTCAGAGATCCCACCATCAACACAACTGATCCGCGACAGTGTCCGTGAAACAATTTCCTCCATATTCCCCCTGTGTTTGTTGCTAACAACTTCAGTCAATAGCATTATCCCCACTCTCTCAAGCGGATTGACTCATTGAACACCACCTCGAATCGAATTCGCATAAGAGATCTGTAGCGCGTCCATCGCCCCCTGCGCTGCGCGGATACCGGAATAACACGCCTCCTCAAAAAGCGGCAGCCCAGTCACATCTGCATTGGCAAAGAAAATCCTGCCAAACGGACGCCCACGTAACCCCCGATCCGAATGCCAGATAAAATTCGGTGTCGGTCTTATCATCGCGTGCCCCCATTTGTAGAGATCGATTCGGGTGATATCCTTTTCGATGCTGGGGTGCATCTGCCAGAGATCTTTCATGATTTCGTTCACCCAGAAATCGTGTCCCTTATCCAGCAATTCTCTCCGCTTGAGGTCCGGTTCACGTGCAAAAGGCAGATAATAAGTAAACACCGACGGACCTTCACCATCTGTCCCCTCCCGCGTCTGATGCTCGGCGGCGATATAGCCCAACCCTTCACTCTCATACATGACATTATCCCAAGCAAGCGGGCTCTGCTTTGTCCGCGGTAAGTGCTTGAGGTGAATGCTCCCTGTCAGCCATGGGGTATATTGGCACTCCTGAAAAGCGGTCTTCTGATCATCGGGGAGATTGGGTATGATATAGTTGGCAATATGCTTCTGTCCGGCATAGATTGCTGTTTGCCCCCGCAACGTGGTGAATTGGCGGGTTTGGGTATCCATGAAGGTTACAAGCACCTCATCTCCCTGCTGACGGATGGACAGGCCGAGGGCATTCAAGCGGACGTTGGCTGACGAAAAACGTCGTGCCATGCCGTTTACCAAAAAGGCGTTGCCTTCGGGCCATGTGACTGTGTGGACTGGAAAGCGATCTTGTAGTTGACCTGCATAATAGCGACAGGCGTAGTAGTGGATGCCCGCCCACGCCGAAACCTCATCGATTGGGCAGGCGTAATCGTCTCGGCAGCCGTAGTTGACAAACCAATCTAATCGCTCTGAATCCCACCCCTTTTGTCGCATGTATTCCTGCATTGTAATCCTATCTAACGCACGAACCTCCGGATCCGCGCTGCTATATTCTAGCGGCAGGGTAAACGCACGGCGTTGATCTGCACCTCTGTAGAGCGTCCACCGGAGCATATCGGTCTGAAATTCTTGAAATGCCTGTTGATCCCTCTGAGTCCCGGTGGAAAAGGGGTCGAGGTTTTCCACCCAACGATCCTCAATGAACAGACGTTCCGCCGGTTCGCGCAGAATATAGTCCGGGTTCATGACGGGCCATCCGATCGGGGTGTAGTCCACAACGACCTCAAACTCTTCAAGGATTTCAAGGATACAATCTGCCTCCATTGGCGGCGTGTTGATATAGTGCGCTCCCCAAGCGAATGCGATACCGTTTGTCCCCCCCGCATCAGGATTCAAAGCAACCTGACCTGCAATTGAGGTTCCACCCAGTTGGTCTCCCAGATCGAGGATGACAAAATCAGTAACACCAGACCGCGCCAACTTCCAACCAGCACTGACCCCCGACACCCCGCCGCCGATAATGATTGCAGTGTGTCGCTTGTCGATCGGCGGAGGGATGAGCGACTCCGTGAGCGGTTGCCGCACAAGATGTCCAATCCCGCTCGGCTCACCGATAATTTCGCCCGGAATGTCAAAGGTTGATGGCTTCGGAGAGGGGGATGAACACCGCGGCAAAAACGGCATTCCTAATCCAAGGAGACCGTATTGAAGAAAAAGACGACGCGGTATTGGACGCATAATTTAATAACCAATGATGCTAGTCCCGATCGTGGATTCACGGTTTCGTTTGTCCCGACGAAGGTCAAGACAACGAAATCGGAATTTACAACTGTTGATACGCGGTCCTGTCAAAGACTGTAGTTTGTTCGTAGGGCATTGGTGCATTAATGAACTAAGGAACCCTTGAACGACATGAAAACGACACCCTCACCAACTTGCACCAAAAGTTTTATAGTCCCCATGACTCCCAGCCCTCCCGGTGATAAAAAAGCAGAATTGGCATCAAAAGGGTGTTGATTTGTGTTTCAACCTCATCAATATCTTTATCAAAGACAAATAATGGAGCGAGCGATTCGTCGGAGAGAAAACGAGTTGGTACTGTTATCGTAACTTTCTGCGGATCAATTTGCCATCCACCGAAAAGATTGAACCCCCACTCACCGAAACTCGGCACGTTCACATGATAAGCGGTTGCATACAACCCGGCAGATTCGATGGTCTGATGGATGCACCAGAAGGCATTTTGTGCAAAAAAGGGAGAACTGCTTTGCGTCACTGCAAGCCCGTCTTTGGCGAGGTAGCGTTTGACGAGGCGGTAAAATGTGTCTGAGTAGAGCGACACAAGCGACTCATCGCTGGGATCGGGGAGGTCAATAATAATTAAATTATAGCGTTGGTTGGTTGTCTGGAGGAACTGCTGTGCATCCTGATTGATTACCCTCACCTTTGGATTGTGGAGTGCGTCTTGGTTCAGTCGGCGCAGTGTATTGTCTGTGGACGCGAGTTCCGTTATCATCGGGTCAAGGTCAACCACCGTGATTTCGTCCACATCGTCGTATTTTAAGATTTCGCGCGTTGCGAGACCATCGCCACCACCGAGAACAAGCACCTGTGCACGCGAGGGAATCAGCGAAGCCGCTGGATGAATCAGTGCTTCGTGGTATCGATACTCGTCCATCGCGCTGAACTGCAAACGCCCGTTGATGTAGAGGCGGATATCGTCCTTCCAGCGCGTCACGACAACCCGTTGATATTTGGAAGCCTTCGACAAGATAATCCGGTCGGTGTAGACACGCTGCTCAAGGTAACCGCTCACTGGATCGCTGATTACCAAAGCCACAACCAGTCCCGTTGTTACCAACACAGCCGCCGCAGCGATCTGCTTGAAATGCTGAATTTCGCGTCGAAACAGGATCAGATTACCAATCACCACGGCTAGGTTGGTAAGCCCCATAACCAGCGAAGTTTCAAAAATTCCCAACAGGGGCAACAGCAGCAGTGGAAACGCAAGGGAACCGATTAATCCGCCCAGATAATCAAAGGTGAGGGCATTTGCTAGGGCAATTCGCAGGGTTGTATATTCGCGGAAAATCCGGGTCAGAAGCGGGAGCTCCAAACCAATCAGAGTCCCAATGAGAATAATTAATAACCACATGATTGGGACATAGAAGAACTTGAAGCTGTATGCCGCAAAAAGAATGGGGCAGGAAAAGCCGCCGATGCCTCCAATTGCCAGTTCAACCCGGATAAACGCTGTGATGAGTTGATGGGTGATATATTTCGATAGATAAGATCCGATCCCCATCGCTGTCATAAACAACCCGATCGTGATCGAAAATTGATAGATGCTGTTGCCCAAGAGGTAGGAAGATAAACTCCCGATGCCAAGTTCATAAACAATCGCGCAAATCGCAATAATCGAAACCGAGAGCAGAAGTATAACGCCACGTGCCTTGAGACGCCGATCGGTGTCATTTGCATTCATCTCAGTCCAAAAGTTCCCGCCAACATCCTGAGCAGCTTTAAAGGATTGTCAGGATAGGCCTTTCATCTTGTTTGAGTTTAGGTGACTTTTCGCCTTCCACTGTCGCCAGAAATTCACGCCCGCACTGCACAAAAAACCGAGACCGACCATTCCCAATGTAAATCCGCCTATCGCGTATGTCGGTATCATCATTCCATAGTAACCTGCACCGATTGCCAGTGCTGCAATGCCGAAATCACTTAAGCAGCGTTCTCGGGCCCGTTTGTAAATCGTTTGTAAATTCTTTAATCTCTGCTGTCTGACATATTTATTCAACAGTTCAGCGGATATTTGCGTTGGATAGACCGGCCTCTCTTCCTCGTTTGCATTAGAATTCAAAGGAACCGGTGCGACATCTCGGACACACCGAAAACCGATATTGCTTGCGGTATAGTTGGGTGGGGCGTGCAAACGGTTGGCACATCGGAAATATCGATTTGCGGTCTCGTCCCGAACCTCCAACCATGAACCCCCTCGCAAGACCTTATGTTTGTTCCCGTAGTCTCCATCTCCATGGGTGTTTCCCTCATAAGGTTGATACCAGTCGGCCGTCCACTCCCACACATTTCCGGCGACCTCGTGCACGCCATAGGGACTTACAGCGGCGGGCCGATTGCCTACCGGTGTGAGTTGCTCTGTGAGAAGGGTCGCTCGCCCTTCAGTGTCTGTCTGATCCGCGGACGGTTCAAATTCATTTCCCCAGGGGTAAATACGCCCATCGGCACCCCTTGCCGCCTTCTCCCATTCTGCTTCGGTGGGGAGTCGCCGCTGCGCCCATTGAGCATAAACATTTGCATCATGCCAACTGATGTGGACAACGGGCAAGGTCGCTTCGTCCGCGGAAACTTTCCCACTTTGCCAATGGGGTGGTGATTGGTGCCCTGTCGCATTCACAAAAACTTCATATTCTGCGTTTGTGACCGGATAGCGGGCGATGCGGTAAGGCTCAAGAAATTGGACATGTATCGGCCCCTCATCCAGTTTAGCATACCTAGATTGTGCCAAAATCGTGCCGTAGAACGATTCGATGTCGGTGCCCATAACAAACGCGCTCGGTGGAATGAGAACATCAGTCCTATCTCGGAGGGCGTTTGAACGTGCACCACTTTGGTTTATCGACGGAAATTCCATTCGGCGGTCCCGTACTTTGTCTGTGCGAGAGATTCAGCGGTTTCTATTTCTTCAGGGGACAGTTCGGTTTCAACTAATTGGACACCGAGCGTTTCCTCAAATCCAACAGTGACCGCATCTTCAAGCTGTTTCCGATAAATCAGGGCAGATCGGCACTGGTTGATTGCGGTGGATTTCCCTGCCGCTACTTGATTAAAGCTGATCTGTCTTGAGGCGAGGGCTAAGACATCTGGAGCGGGGAGGTCAAGAGCGATGTAACCTTGGTACATCACGCCTGTTTGATTGCGGCGCTGGGAGACCCCCGCAATCTTTTTCCCGTTGAGCAGGGTGTCGTACTGGGCTGGATTCGTGAGGCAAATGTTGGGAGGGTTCTCCACTATCGGCTTTTCAATCTGGTGTGCGACATCAATGTCCAACTGCTGCAATCCGTCGATTAGGCAGTCGCTAATGGCGCAGTATGCCGCTGAAATATCCGTCGGCAGCGTGCCGGAACCGTGCGGGACGATAATGGTATAGGTGACATCCCAACCGTGTACCACTGTACCGCCACCGGTGATTCGTCGAACAAGTTCAATGCCATGAGCATCACACGCTGAGACATCTACTTCCTCTGCAATCCGTTGGAAATAGCCGAAGCTGAATGCCGGTTGCAGCCAATCGTAAAACCGCAGCGTCGGTTGGGCACTCCCTTTCTGCGTCAAAAGCATCGCCTCATCAATTGCCATGTTCATAGCGGCGTTATTTTGCTCGGTGTTGATAAGCCTCCAAGTCAATGATATACCCTACCTGCCCTTTCCGGCTAGCTCATTTTACCACGCCATTTGGCATGATTTTCCACTGGAGGGGGTTGTCTAGCCCAATGACCTCTAAATTATTATAACCGAAATTCGTGAACTTGCCAACAAAAAAGAGGCGAATTCTCCACTTGACTTAGACCGTGAATCCGTGTTATAAAAGGCATTGTACGCCACATTATTTTTTTAGGAGGCAAAATATGAGTTGGGATTTTGAATTGGTCGCGGGACCATTTGATTTTACGGAAGGCCCCGCGTGGGATGGGGAAGCAGTGCTATTTACCGACATTCCGAACAACCGTATCATGCGTTATGACCCGAGTAGTGGCAAATGCACAGAGTTTCGCATAGGGACCAATGAAGCAAACGGTTTAATGTTCGATAAGGGGGGACACCTGTACGCCTGCGAAGGCGGAGGACGACGGATAGTGCGCTACAACGCAGATGGCACAACTGATGTGCTCGTGGAGCGTTTTGAAGGGAAATGCCTCAACAGTCCGAATGACCTCGCTTTCGATGCACAGGGCAGGATCTGGTTTACCGACCCGCGTTACGGCGAGAAATTTGATGATATGGAACTTGGGCACGAATCTGTGTTCCGGCTAGACCCGCAGCCGGATGGAACGTGGGAGATGAGTCGAGTCACGTATGACACAACGAAGCCGAATGGACTCTTGATTTCTCCGGATGGAAAGTGGCTCTACGTCGCCCAAAGCCACTACGGCGACGACAAGAAGCGGGAGTTACGCGGGTATCCAATCAAGGACGATGGAATAGTGGGTGAATATGAGGTGCTGCACAACTTCTTTCCACATCGCGGCATTGATGGGATGTGTTTGGATACGGAGGGGAATATCGTTGCGACAGCGGGTTGGGAGCAGAGCGGACCGGGTCCCATGATCTATGTCTTCGCGCCGAACGGTCGTGTGCTGGAAACGCATCCGCTTCCGACAGACCGCCCGACAAACTGTACCTTTGGAGACGCAGATCTGCAAACGCTCTATGTGACTGCGGGAGGATGCCTCTATCGCACCCCGACAGAGCGGAAGGGGTATCTAATTTATCCCTAGTGCGATTTGAGAATCGCAGCAGAACCAACCCCTTCTGCGTGGACGACCGCATATTTGCTTTCATCCAGTCTGACGCTGCAGCTGGCAGAACTATTCCGCCCCGATACAGTATAGATGTGTCCCGGTCCGTATGAAGAGTTGGGAGCCAGAAGCAGCAGGGGATGACAAAGTGTAACTCCCATCCAATTCATTGGTCGCCAGGATCTTGAACGCCGGACCGGCAGCGATAACCGTCGTCACGGCATACTCGTTGGTGATGTAGAGTTTGCCATCCGCAAGGATCGGCGAGGCACTTACAGTTCCCTGTGCAGTGCGCTCTGGCCCCCAAACCACCTCTCCCGTCTTAGCATCGAGGCAGGTCGCCAGTCCCCTGTCGTCCACCATGTAGAAATAGGTGCCATCACAGGCAGGTGTCGGGACATCCGGCGCGCCGGGACCGTCCCATTTCCAAAGCAGATGGCTATCCGTTATATCTCCGGTGCCGCCTGCACGCAGGGCTAACAGCGGTCGTTTACGGGTCGGCGCGTAAATGATTCCCTCCACGGCGAATGGCGATCCGACGACCCGATAGTTTCCTTCCTGATACGGATTCAACCCCCCAGAGCGCCAGATCTCTTTTCCGGTATCCGGATGATGTCCGGTGACATAATCCCCACCTGAGATCACGATCTGAGTGACCCCGTTATGTTCGAGCAGCGCAGGCGTTGTATAGGCATCGGGAGACTCGGCAAAAGCGTCGGTCGGTCGTTCCTGTCGCCATACTTTTTCGCCGGTGGCGGCGTTGAAGGCGACAATATAGGAAGGGTCATCCGTCCTGAACCCATGAAGTACTTCAATAATGAGTGTCCCATTATGAAGCAATGGGGAAGAGGCATACCCCCAGTTGAGACCAAATCTGCCGTAATCATCCTGAAGGTTTCGCTTCCAGATCTCTTTTCCTTCCATATCGAAGGCAGCCACAGCACCCGTGCCGGTGACGACCCAGACATGCTCCCCGTTGGTCACCGGCGAGGGAGATGAATCATTTCCCTTGCGGTGCAGTTGATTCCCTGTGTCAAGTTCGCGCTGCCAGAGGAGGTTGCCATCCGTCCTAGAGATACAGACCAGCAGCAGTTCGTCGCCGCCGGGGGAGCGGCCCCTTCCACCCCGGCGCCCCCGCCGTCCCCTTTGCTCGCGCCGTGGTTCCGGGGGCGGCGTTGCGGATTCACTTATGCCTTTCGTTGGCGAGGTAAGAAAGATTTTATCACCCCAGACGATAGGTGTACCGCCGCTCCATGCGGGCAGCGGTGTCTTCCAGACGATGTTTTCCGTTCCACTCCATGTGGTGGGGAGGTTTTCCGCGTTGCTAACGCCGCTTTGGTAGGGTCCACGCCATTGATGCCAATTTTCCCCGATGGCTCGTGGTGGTGGCTGCGTCCATGCGACTCCAATGATTATCAATCCAATCAGGAATAGGGCGACAAAAAAGACTTGCTGCTTCTTCATTTTGCATCCTCCGTTTTGATGATTGTTCTCGCCTCCGAAATGAGGCTAGGGCCCACTGCATTGTTCTGTTCTCGTGCAAAGCTATATCCATTATACCACACATCCAACCCTTCGTCAATTTCGCCAAAATGTGACTGCTATCGGTTTTTCTCAGATTCCGTTGCTCCCAGCTATCCTGAGCATCATGTCAAAGATTGTAATGGAATTCAACGACGCAGATTACTTGCTAAAAATTCAGTCGATACAAAAGTTTTACGTTCCGTCCCGGCTCCGGCATCACCGATTTGATTCTCGAAAGGTGCTGACGATATTCAGTATCAAAGATATTCTCGACCACGACAACTGACTGATGCTGAAGTTGCCATAGGGGGAACGCCAGCTGGATACCTGCATCATAGACGATATACCCGTCGGTCGCCTCTTCAAATTCGCCGAGTCGATGTTGACCATCTGAAAATCGCGCCGTGAAATGCAGGTTTAACGGCTGCGTAACGTATCGCAGTGCCACTTTTCCATTGAGCGGTGGGATACGTTCAAGTGGTGATCTACTGTCTGCTAAAGTTCCTCTGACATAACTCATCTGCACTTGTGCCTGAAATCGTGGGACAATTTCGGCATCAACGCTAAATTCAGCACCGTCAAGGATGGTGTCCTGTCCTCGATATTGATATATCCACAGCCACCCCGCTGCCCCACTCCCCCACTCCTTTTCGCCTGTGTTGGTCGGAATCAGGTAACTGTAAATCCGGTTGCGAAAAACGGTGAGATTGAGTTTTACCCGCTTGGCTGAATAGCGCAGAAATGCCTCTGTCCCAAAGCCATCCTCCGAACCGAGTTCGGCGTTACCAATTTCGTAGGAGTAGGCTGCGAGATGCGGCCCATCTGAAAAGAGCTCCTCGATTCCCGGGGTGCGAAACGTCTTCATCAAGGTGGCACCGGTCCCCAAATTGTCGTTCCAGTGATAGATACCCGAAACTGCGCTCGACACCCCGCCGAAATCCCGCCGTTCCACCGCTCCTGCGCGGGTAACAGCACCTTCCACAAACGGCTCAACCCGTCTGATGTCGTAGCGAATTGCACCTTGTAGCGTTAATTCGTCGTTGAGGTGCTTCTGTTTGAAATAGAAACCCGCTAAAGACATCTCCCGCGTGTGCGGTGTCCAGTAAAATCCGCCCGTCGCATGGTCACGATACTCGCCCCACACTCCCATAACTGCATCGCCATGCAAATAAGCCAACGCGGACGCATTGTATGTCAATAAACCAAACTCAACACCGAGTGTGTTGTTCGATTCAATCTCCTGATGCTGATAGCGCGTATAGGTCAAGTGTAGTTTCAGCTTCTCAAGAAACGACTGCTGAAACCCATACTCAAGGTTCCCTTCATACCGCTGGCGGTCGAGGTCGATAGTGACACCTTGGAGGTGTCCTTCCGGAGAACCGGGAATCCCATAATCTGAACGGTAATTACCGCCCGAAATCCCAATGTGCCCCCAATCTTTGACCATTGAGATACCGGTCGCAAAATTCGTTTGTGATAGCGACGTGTTTTCTAAAATACCGATGGGGGTATGTGTATCGTTGGTGTGACGGCGGTTCAACTCCAGTCGCCACGCAAGGTCGCCGATCGGAATCGTCAACCCTGTTGTCCCGGTCAGTCCTGAGTTGACCGACTCACCCTGAAATGTGAGATTCATCGTTGGACGGTTGGGAAGAGTTTGCGGGATGGTCTCGCGCTTGACATTGACAACACCGCCGAGGGTGCCTGAGCCGTAAATTAGCGATGCCGGTCCGCGCGTAATCTCGATATTTGTCGCGGTGGTTGGGTCAATTGTAACCGCATGGTCTGCTGCGGACGCTGATTTATCACCGGTGCGCCCGCCATCTTCAAGGATAAGCAGACGGTCACCACCCATGCCCCGGATGACCGGACGCGCAGCCGCTCGCCCCATCGTCCGTTGAGCGATCCCTAGCTCTCCGCTTAGCGTTTCGGCTATGGTCGCTCCCATTTTCTGATCCAGCTGCTGTGCGGCAAGGTTGAGGTCGGTTGTTTGCTCAAAATGAGCGTGCTCCTCATCACCCGGTGTAACAACAATCTCTCCGAGTTGAAGCGGACTGCGTTTCAACTTGACTGTCATCGCTATCGAGTCTGCTTTGACAACGATTTCTTGATCTAATGTTTCATAGCCAACGCGATCGAAGCGAAGTGTATACGTCCCCAACGCAATTTTATCAAACCGAAACTGTCCAGTCCTATCGGTTCGGAACACAGATCCGCCTTCTGCTTTGCGTAACAGGGATACATGGACATCCACCAGGGGAGTTCCCACCTCAGCATCAATCACCTTGCCTGAGATAGAGATGTTGCGGGCAAAGGATGTCCCTTCTACAGTATGGACAAGGCAGAAGATGAATAGACAAAAGATTAAGTGTTTCATCGGAAGCCTCGGATCTTGGAGTTGCGTCAATATCGGCTCAGTTGGTAGGCCAGGCTTCCTAGCCTGACCCAATCTCCAGTGGTGTCGGTTGGGTTGAACGGTACGAAAGAAAACAACCAAACATTACACTGAGATGTCAATGTTCGATTCGGCTTGAAATTGTTCCAAGCGAGTGAATCCCAACACTGAAACCAATGAACCTTCTCCCCAGCAAACACCCCCTTACGGTGTAACCGTTACGGGAATTGAGAGTGCCGCCGTGAAATCAGCATGGTCGCCGTGCAATAGCTGGAGTTTGAACTCCGTTTCTCCACTTTTAAGTCCTTTCACCTCAAAGGTGAATTTTTCGGCGAGCTCATCTTCATGCTCATCTTCATGCTCATCTCCTTCATGGTCATCTTCATGGTCATCTTCATGGTCATCTCCCGCGCTTTCATGAAGGTGGATTTCAATGATTGACGAATCAAATTCACTGAGAGCTAAGGCATATACCTCTTCCTCATCATGGTCATGATCTCCCTCTTCTTCTTCTTCGGGGCTTTCAGGGTAAAATTCCTCTTCATCGTGGTCAAGGAATATGGCGAGAACATCCAGTTCCTCTCCAACTTTAAGGGTGATACTCCCCTCATGCGTACCCTGAAATTGACGGTAAATCTCATTTCCGTCAACCTTGAGGATAAAGCCATCGGCATCGGCATGAGCATCGGCACGAGCATTGTCTGTGTCAGCAACGGGATTATCATCTGCGCCACAAGCGGCGAACAATACAACAAATGCGAATAGCAATAGTGTGAATCTAAAAAAATGCGTAAACATAATGTCCTCCAAATATAGATAGATCGTTTTTACCAGCATCACGACTGATGAAATAGTAAATATAGGCAGACTATCACCAAAGTCAAATCAGCCGGGAAAAGGCAGAAATTGATTAGATAAAAAAATAGAGATATGGGTTAAACGAGGAGATTAAACGGAGAACACTGGTGGGGCACGACTTTGGATACTGTTGTCAAGTATCGTGGAAATGAAAGTAAAGCCGAAAGGGGAGTGAATTGAGATGCAGGTATCATGATTGGTGATGTCAAGAACATCAAGCTCAATACCGACGTGGCTGGCACTGAAGAAGCAAGCAGAACAATTTGTCGAACCGAGGATAGTATGGTCGTGTTCATGTGCGACTCCAACAAGGCTAATTGCCATCAGAGAATAAAAAATCCCAATCGCAATTACCCAGCCGGTTGGATTGATGTGGATTCGATTGATCTGCAAGAACCTTTACCTCTTTCAAGAGTAGGATATTTGGAAACTGAACAGAAAAATTATAGCACAAGCAGATTGACTTTGACAACTTTTTATTTCACAAATCGGCTGCGAAGGTTATAATTTGCGAAGGTTATAATTGAGGAGCGGGGCGAAGCTGCCCCATCTACATTATTGAGGTTCTAAAGGCGCAATTGCAATCTGTCAAAAGAAAGGACATAAAACAAAATGTATAGATTCACCTGCATTGTGATAATTGTTTGTATCGTGGGTATTGCGAGTCTATCAGTCTCAACAGAGAGCGATGAAAGTGAAGCAGCATCCGAAGAATCCCATACTCCCGGCTGGTTCCGCGTTGATACCGATAGTCTAGGTACGCATTTCCTGATCGGGGCGACCCATTCCGTCGGTGCTGTCTCGCTTGAGTCTAATATTTTCATTGACGATACCATCGGCGAGTTTGACCTCGGTATTTCCATCCCCGCTATCAAAGGCGACAGGTTCAGCCTTATAGTGCTGCCCATGCTCGGTCTTGGATATGACTTCGCCACGCCGGATGGTCCCCTCGCAATCTATCCGCACCTATTTGTTTTTCTGCCTGCCGGTAACCTCTTTTTCAAATCGTGGACAATCGGTTCCCTCTATTCCATATTTGACGAAGACAGGAGCAACGAGCTCTACACCCGCAATTATGTTACCTATTCCCTCAACAAGACCCTGGCCATCGGGCCACAAGTTGAAGCCGTACTCGGTTTGGGAGACGGTGGGGGACTTTTCAGTTTCGTAGTCGGTCCCCGCATCAACATCGGCTACGGTGAAAATAACACCCTCGGCATACTTGTCGGGTATGACACCCAAAAAAAGGAGGGGCAAACCGGCCTGACCGGCAGGTTGAGTTTCACTCGCAGGTGGTAGCAAGGTATTTCGGGAGCGAGAATTTCCTTCCGCAAGTTATTATATCGACAGAAGGTGGGGCATCGTGCCCCGTTTACTTTACAATAACCATCCTCATCATTTGATGGGCAGATGGGGTGGACAATTGGTAGAAATAGACTCCGCTTGAAACTCGCTCACCCAGATCGTTGCGCCCATCCCAATAGACGGCACGTGAACGACTTTGATAGAAGCCTGCTAGCTGGAATCCAAGCGAAAGCATCCGGATCCGTTGCCCGGTCATGTCGTAAATTGATAGGGTCACAGGAGCAGCCTCCGATAGATGATACGGAATCCACGTTTCAGGGTTGAACGGGTTAGGATAGTTCTGCAGCAGAAGGGTCTGTTTCGGCGTGCCAACCCCATCAAGCCTTATTGGTAGAACCGCGTTTGCAAGGGTGTCGGGTGTTACTGTGAAATCGAACTTCTCCCAAGCAATCGCCCCGGTTGTATCGGTGACAGTGACCTCTAGGGAATCGCCAACCTGCACGATGCTCCGGCGCGAGAGATCCGCAGTCGCTACGGCGAAGTAGCCAGCCCGCACATTGCCCGCCATGACAGCATTAGTGCGTAGATTCCGCACTATAACCAGATAGCCATCAAGATTCTGTTCGCTCTCCAAGTGTCCACTCACAACAAACGCCCACGCCCCTTCAGCCAATGCCGCGCCCGGTGCCGCTGCGACTTGCAATTGGTTCGTCCACGGTGCACCGACAAAGGTAACCTGTCGGGACTGCAAGAGGTTGGCAATATAGCCTTTTCCACCTTCAATAGGAAATCCGTCATCTGGCGCGTCCGGTGTCCAACCCACAAGTTCCTGTCTTGCCTCATCAAGAGCAATCACCGTTGTCGCACCTAGCATCTCTGCTAAGGATCGGGCGCTCATCGGTGTCTCTGGCTTCAGGGGAACTGAGAGCATGTTCAAGCCCCTAGGGAGAGAAACTAAGTAAACGTTGCTAAAATCTTCCTCACCTATACCCGCAACAAATCCATGCCTACGTCCGTCCGGTGTGTCATAGTAACCGGCTATCTTGCCCTGCATATCAATATCCCGGGCCACTGTGACAACGCTACCGGGGACTCGCAACTCCATCGAATTACCGTCTGGTAGAAGAACGTAAGAACGCTGAATATCATCCACCGCTTGGGCTCTGAACACGATGACACCGGCATCGTTGATGGCGTTCACGAAAAGGGACTCTAGGTTCGACAGCATGCCGGGAAAATCAAAAGTGGTAAAACTACCGTCGACATGGCGTATGTATCCGTGATATATCCCATCGGCATCCACGTAACTCCCAACGAGGATGCCCGCGGCATTGATATCGTCGGCATAAGTTATCATCGCCCCGGGTGCATCGAACTGTTCATCACCCACAAAGCCGCGAATGGCACCATCGGCATCAAAAATGTTACCAATAAGTACCCCTACCTCACTAACACCAAAGATGTTCGTTTCGGCTGCCCCCGAAAAATCAAATTGTGTCAACTCGCCTTCCTGCACAACCACGCCGTGAGCGACTTCGTCCGCATCGTCGTAGTAACCCACAACCTGTCCCGCGTTGTTGAGTCCATAGAAAACAGTTTTGAGGGAACCGGGAACATCATAAGTGGAAAAGACCCCGTCAATCAGCGTGAAGCCGACTATTTTCTCGCCATCAGGACTACGGGTGTTACCCGCATAATGCCCCAGATCATTGCTTGAGGTCAACTCCAGAAAATCGACACCGGGCACCTCAATCGTCTCGAAAATATAGTCCACAGTGGCTTCAGCCGACTCAGGGAGTGCCCGTAGCGGGGTGTTTATTAATACGAAGGCGAGACAGATCGTCATAAAAAGGGTAAAACGAAAAATGGGGATTTTCATCGGTTTGCGTCTCCTTGATTGTTTGGTTTAGATTCATGTGTATTGAATGCGCGAAAGATGCAAATTGTTTGATGCCTGACTAACTCCAATCACTCACCTATTATAACACAGGTAGCTAGGACAATTGCATGTAAATAGTGTGTAGGAATTATGCACGTCAATTGCGAAAATCACCGTCTATTTCCTGTAACAGATGCAATTCCCGCTAATCAGATAATGGTAGTCCCTCAACTGAGAAACCCAAGCTACCGAACAGCTAACTTATCAAAACAACAAAAGATAGGGCTATACTACTTGATTCTGTTGATGTAGATGCCTCTGTTAGTATTTTTGGGGTTCAAGGTAATATGCCGTAACTCTTGTGCAAATTTAGGTTATTGTACATACCACTGCAAATTATCTCTAGCATCTTTTCGGTAGCATACATCGAGAAAAATCTGAATTCTATCGCGCAAAGGGGGTTCAATAGACAAACAACGACGCAAAAGAAAGAGGAAAAAAAGCTGTGAAAATTGGTTTCGATTTTTGGGTCGTCTGGGGCCTTCTCTCCATCTGTTTAGCGGTTCAATCCCCAGACGACGTACAGGCTGCAAGCGAGGCAGACCCACACCACAGAACCGCAACCGCTATCCGAATTAACGGTATACCGCCACAGTTGGATGGCGTTTTGGACGACGAGATATGGAAAACCGCACCCCTCCACCAAGGCTTTCGGCAGCGCGACCCGGATGAAGGAAAACCAGCGACAGAACGCACCACGTTCCAAATTGCCTACGACGACGAAGCGGTCTATTTTGCGACCATGTGCTATGATAGTGAACCCAATAAAATTGTCTCCCGGTTGGTCAGGCGAGACAATTATGTTGAATCGGATAAAGTCACAGTCAGCCTGGATCCGCATTATAATCGGCAGAACGCTTTCTGGTTTACTGCTTATCCTTCTGGCTCCGTGACTGACGGTATTGCTCCCGCGACGGGTTGGTGGGATAGCACATGGGACGGTGTGTGGGAAGTGAAAACCCAGATCCACGAAAATGGATGGGCGGCAGAATATAAAATCCCGTTTCATATATTGCGTTTTTCCCCAAAAGATGAATACACTTGGGGCCTACAAGTAGAACGATACATCAGCCGAAGAAAAGAGCAGGATCACTGGCGTTTCATCAAGCGCGGTGAACCCGGCTGGGTGTCTCGCTTTGGTGACCTCACCGGCATCAAAGATATCCACCCGTCCCGTCATTTGGAGTTTGTGCCTTACGTGATGGGGCGCACCCACCTCAACGATGAAACCGAGTTGTGGGGCAATGTTGGGACCGATGTTCAGTATGGGATTAGCTCTGGAATTTCGCTCAATGCCACGGTTAACCCCGATTTTGGACAGGTGGAGGCGGATCCGGCGAGTTTAAATCTCTCGGCTTATGAGGAGTATTTTGATGAACGCCGTCCCTTCTTTGTGAAAGGTGCAAAGATCTTTGAAAACTTGGACTATAGCTTCTTTTACTCCCGACGAATCGGGCGGCGACCGGGGCATTTTGAACTTCCCAGCGGAGCCACCGAACTGAGCCGTCCGGAGTCAACAACGATTCTCAGTGCCGCCAAAATTGTAGGCAAAACCCAAGGCAACACCCATTTTGGTATTATGGAGGCGGTCACTGCGCCGGAATATGCACAAATTCAGGAGGAGGTCAACGGGAAGAAAATCGAACGCGAGTTCCTCATTGAACCGTTAACCAACTATTTTGTCGGTCGAATCAATCAAGACGTGCTGCAAGGGAATTCGGTCGTTGGATTGATAATGACTGCCGTGAATCGACAGGATTCAAACCCCGCTTATGTCGGCGGGCTCGATTGGGATGCGAAGTTTGCGAAAGAGCAATATCAAATTACCGGCACGTTGGCGGCCAGTCAAGCTGGAAAACTGAATGCACGCAAGTCAGGCTACCTCGCGCACCTTGAGTTCGACAAACGGGGCGGGTGGTTGAGAGGGGAGACCAGTTTTAAGGTGCTCTCATCGGACTTCGATATGAACGACCTCGGTTTCAGTCGTCGCTCCGACATGCTAGAGTGGGGTTACGACCTCACGGCGCGGAAGGAGAAGCCGTTTAGCATCTTCCGGCGCGTCACTCTGGGGCTCTACGGCTGGCAGACGTGGAACTATGATAGGGTCCATATCAACAGCTACGTCGAGATATGGACATACGGCCGCTTCAAGAACTATTGGGATTATGACCTATGGGTTGGACGCAACTTGGAGTCGTTTAGTGATCATGATGTTAGACGGGGTGGAACGCTGATTAAAAATCCCGCAGGCTGGTGGATTTATACAGGACTCTCTACCGACAGCCGCAAGATGATTCAACTGGAGTTGAATCCCGTTTTTGCTTGGGATGACAATAGGCGTTCGTATGACTACGATATAGACCTTCGCCTTCGTATTCGGCCAACATCCAACATCGAATTGAGTGTTGGACCAAGTTACGCCTATCAGGTGAACGATGCACAGTGGATGGAAAGGGTTGAAGAGAAGGTCAATGGACAGATTGAAAAACACTACATCTACGGGGAATTAACGGGGCGAACGCTTGACTTTACCACTCGTGCGAACATCAGTTTTACCCCGACGTTAAGCCTTCAGTTCTACGTGCAACCCTTCATTACTATCGGAGATTACACCAACTTCAAGGAGTTGGTCGAACCGAAGTCGTATCAGTTCAAACCGTATCCGCTGAACGAGAACCGTGACTTCCATCGGCGGTCTTTGCGGGGCAACACCGTGCTTCGCTGGGAATTTCGCCCCGGAAGTACACTGTTTTTGGTTTGGTCCCAATCGCGAGAAGCCGCTTTAACGCAGGTTGAAGAAGCAGACCTCAAATTTCGTCCGGTGCATCGCTTGAGAACGAGTTTCACCGATGCCGGGTCGAATATCTTCCTCGTTAAGTGTCGGTATTGGTTTGGGATGTAGTGCACCGAACCGGTCCAAAAGGGGGCACAGTGCTAAATCAATTCTGACAATCCCACTGCCACTCGACTGGCTACATTCGGCTTTGATGGCACTGAGGCACCTGACACGGTCTTTGACAAGCATTTTCTCTGATGCGAATAAGTTGTGGGATGCAGGCAAGGCAGGCACCAATTTTAATGTTTCGTTGACTTCAAATTGGCGTAACGCCGACCGCTGCCTGCGATTCCCTTGTAAGTATCAATTCCCCCCAAACTTAGAAAGTGTAACCGAATTTTGCATACCAAAACGCGCCGTTAAAACCGAAGGGACTGAATTGCCCGTATTGGTTGCCAATATTACCGGACTTCGGATTTTCATCGGGGTAGGTGTTGAGGAGGTTCTGGACACCGAGCGTTATGATTATGCCGGAAGCCGCCATGTAACTCGTTTCCGCGTCGAAAAGCAACTTGCCAGTGTATGTTTCATCATCCTCAGAATCGTACCAGTCACCAAAATAACTGCCCCGACCGAGTACGCTCCATTGGCTCGTTATAGATTGTGTTGCTGTGAGACTCGCACGCTGCCTCGGCAGGTTCTCTTCCAATTCTTTGATCCGCAGGTCATCGAGCGTTTCCGGATTGTGATCAGTAACGGTCGTCTCCGTGCGGTTATAAACAGCAGTGACATCGCCATTCGGTACTGGAACCGTAAGGACGATATCAATACCTTGGGTTGTTGTATCGAAGTCATTGGTAAAGAACCGGAATTCTTGTAAGTTCGCCGCGCTAGTCACACCTGCGTCTAGCAGCTTTTCCTTCTGATCTTCAGTTAGTTCAAAGTCTTGGGACAAGGCTAGCCGGTCCTTCATCCGAATATCAAACAGGTCTACGGTGAGATTTATGTCCCTTACCTCAAAGGTGAAGCCGCTGGTGAAGTTGTTTGATGTTTCGGGTTCAAGCGGCTTACCACCCACCTCTGCAGCGGCTGGGTTGGTTGATGGAATCGTGCCGTTGTTGACCAAATCATCCCTTTCAAAATTAAATTCGGTCGTAACGTTAAAGGTGTTTTGCTGCCCGGGAGTCGGTGCCCTAAATCCAGTGCTATAACTGCCACGGAATTTCAAAATCATCTGATCGTTGGCAATCATATTGGCATCCTCAAGAAAATCCGTAATACCGATATTGGTGGCGACCTTGTAGTTGAGGGTCTGCCCAAAATCTTCAAAGTCTTCACCACGCACGGCAAGACCGACCAACCAGTGTTTGAGCGGTCTGATTTCACTTTCCAAATAAGCCGCATAGTTGTAGCGATTCCATTCGCCTGCGGCAATTTGGCTGAACCCTGAAAATCCGTTAGAGGCGGCACTGAAGCCTTGGCCCGCCAAAGGACCGATTTGATAGGACTCTCTCTGACCCTCTAGCACTTCAAACCCCTCGTTCCGATATTCCAACCCCGAAGCAAAGAACAGCATATCGCTGAGTGGGTACGTCACATCAAAGTTAACGTTGTAATCGGTCTGGATGTAGTCACCCGGATCGAAGTCGGTCGGCGTATCGGGCCCAAGCGAGGCATTGACGGTGTTGAAGATAAAGAAATCGGCATGATGCCGTCCAAAATAGCCGCTCAAATCCCAACCTAATCCTGAGGTAAGCATAGATTCCAAAGCGGTCCCTTTAACCCCAACGAGAATAGAGCTATCCACTGTATTTGCCCCAAATCTCGGTGTGAACCCGCCCGGAAACATCTCTTGGAAGGTGAATAAATTGGGGTCGTTGAAAACTTTTGCCAACTCAACGGGGTCAGGCTTATGGTTGGTGATGGGAATGTTAGGGTAATCCTCTCCTGTCAAACTTCCAACCAGCAAAGTTTCGCCCCCGTCAGTGCTAAACACACCACTGCGGGTGTTCGGATTTCGGAAAAAGAAACCGCCTTCGACCCGCTTGCTAGCATAGTTGGCGTGCCCATAGAAATCGATGTTATCCGTAAGCACGCTTCCATAGTTCGCGAAGAATTTGAGGTCGCCCTCTACAATGGGTTGTCCCCAGATTTGCGCGGGGTTTCTCACACTGATGTTGCCCGCGTCCTCCAACGCTTTGGCATCATCGCGTTGGACCGATCGGATAGTCGGGTCTGCACCGCCATATTCTAAGCTGAGATTAGTCCAAGTTGCCTTACTACCCAAACCGATATTGCCAGCGATTGCATATTGGCGACCATCCCCATACTGATAAATGCTGGGCTTGAATTCAAAGGAGCCCCCCTCATGGCTATCTTTGAGTTGGAAATTTATCACACCTGCAATAGCATCGGAACCGTATTGGGCGGATGCGCCATCCCGGAGCACCTCCACCTGTTTCAAAGCGATCGCCGGGATGGCAGACAGGTCAGGCCCCTGTGCGCCATCAGCCAACCCATTGCCTAGCCAGTGAATCACCGCCGCCCGATGCCGCCGTTTATTGTTGACCAGCACTAACGTGTGATCGGGTGCCAATCCTCGTAAATTCGCAGGCCGAACAACGGTCCCCGCGTCGCTGATCGGCTGGAGGTTGACGTTGTAGGAAGGCACCAGATTTCTAAATAGGTCTTGTAAATCCGTGACACCTTGCTTGGCGAGTTCATCACCGCGAATGGTGTCAATCGGTACCGCTGAATCAATAACAGAACGGGGCCGCGCTCTTGAACCGATCACTACCTGTTCTTCGAGCTCGATGACCTCTTCCTCAGATTCCATATCAGATGACATCTCTGCATCAGATGACATCTCTGGTTCGGTTGATTCCTGTGCCACAGCGGCAGACAGGACAAAAAGTAACACAATAGCACTCAGCGAAATTAGCGTTATCTTCCCTGTTTGAGACATAGTTAGTTAAACTCCTTGATTAGGTTAATGAAATTGGGGTTAGCAAATCTACGTTAGGGGATTAACCTTACGTTCTGATAGGCATTAAATGGTCCCCAGTTCCGTCCGTATCCGGCGGACAGGCCTGATAGCCTATCCACCTTCTGTTATATACGGACTTTAGAAAACATTAAAAGTTATAGCTGTATTTGGCGTACCAGAACGTACCACCAAAACCGTATGGACTATACTCGCCGAAGGCCCTGCCAATTACCGGGCCCGGATCAGGACCGTCTGTAATATTATCAGGCTCAACGTTGAGAATATTTTTAACGCCAACCGTTAGCGTTGAGCTAGAATCAAATGAGAAGCTGGACTCAAGGTCAACCAAAAAAGCACTCGCAAAAACTGAGTGAAAATCGCCAAAAGGCCATTCATCCCAAGAACCATAATAATTGACACGCCCCAATGCACTCCAGCTGTTGGTCAGGGCTTGGAACAGGGATATATTCCCACGGTGCCTAGGCAGCCCTCTTTCCAATTGAGTGATACGTTGTTCACCAAGAAGGTCTGTGTTGTAGTCGGTAACTTCAGTGCCTGTCCAGTTATACGCGACACTCAACGCACCTGTTCCTAAACCCACGATTTCGCCCAATTCGATTGGCACTGTTAGGACGAGGTCAATACCCTGGGTTTTCGTTGCAAAATCATTGGTCAGGAATCGGAATTGTTGTAGGTTTTTCGCGTCTATACCTGTAGCCTCCAACTGGCCAATCTGTTGAGGCGTAAGTTCTTTGTCACTGGTCGCAGTCAGGCGATCTTCCACGGTAATGTTAAAGTAGTCGGCCGTTACACTGAACATATCGCTATCAATAACAGTTCCAACGGTGAAATTCCTTGATTGTTCAGGTTCAAGTCCTTTACCACCCACTAGTGCTGCTGCGGGATGCGTAGAAGGAATCGTGCCTTTATTTACTAAGATGAAGTCGCCTTCATCATCGGTGCCAAACTCAGTGGTAACGTTAAAGGCGTTCTGCTGACCGGGGGTCGGTGCCCTGAACCCGGTGCTGTAACTGCCGCGCACTTTCAAGTTAGGGGCGTTATTTCCTAATTCCATAAACTCGGTAATGCCGAAGTTAGTAGCAACCTTGTAGTTAAGCGTTGTGCCAAAATCCTCGAAGTCTTCGCCTCGCAGGGCGATGGCAAGCAACCAGCTGTCGATTGGTGTGACTTCAGCTTCCACATAGCCAGCTACATTCGACCGATCCCATGTGCCCGCGGCGATATTACCAAAACCTGGAAAACCGTTGGAGCCTGAGCTAAATCCCTGTCTAGCCAAAGGACCGATTTGGTAAGACTCTATCTGCCCCTTCACAATTTCAAAAGTTTCCGTGCGATATTCAAGACCAGCAGCGAGGAACAGCAGGTCCATGAGCGGATAAGTGAAATCCAAGTTTAAATTGGTATCCGCTTGGATATAGTCGCCCGGATTGAAGTCAGTCGGCGTATCGGGACCGAGGGAAGCATTCACCGTGTTGAAAATGAAGTAGTCGGAGTGATGTCGTCCATAAGAAGCACTCAAATCCCAAGCGATGTCGGTGTCCATGACCGTCCCTTTGAGGCCTGCTAGAGCAGCTAAATCTCGCGTATTTGCTCCAAATCGGGGCGTGAAACCACCAGGAAATTTTTCTTGAAATGTGAATAAATTTTGATCCTCTATAACCTGTCTTAAGGCAACCGGATCTGGTACATTGTCAGTTATGGTTATCACCGGAACATCGCCCTCACCGGCCAAACGCCCAACAAGTAATGTCTTTCCGTCATCGTTACTGAATACAGCAGGTCGCGTATTGGGATTGCGGAAGTAGAATCCACCCTCAACCTGTTTGCTAGCATAGTTAGCATGGCCATAGAGCGTGATGTTGTCATTAAGGGCTGCGCCGTAGTTAGCAAAAAATTTCAGGTCATTTCTAATAATGGGTTGACCCCAGGGTTGAGCAGGGTTGGCCACATCAATATTACCTGCAGCTGTCAGATCGGCGGCATCAGCTCGCTGCACGGATCGGTCAGTCTCATCAGTGTTACCATACTCCAGACTGAGGTTGGCCCAGTGGTCTTCGCGACCCAAACCAATATTGCCAGCGAAAGCATGCGTAAAGCCATCGCCTTCTTGGAAGATACCGGGTCTGATTTCAATGGAACCGCCCTGATAATTGTCTTTGAGTTGGAAGTTCATCACGCCGGCAATGGCATCGGAGCCGTACTGCGCCGACGCGCCGTCGCGGAGGATTTCCACCCGTTTCAGGGCAATTGCCGGGATGGCGGATATATCCGGACCCTGTGCAGCATCGGAGTAGCCATTGCCGAGCCAGTAAATTACGGATGCACGGTGGCGCCGCTTACCGTTAACAAGCACTAAAGCGTGATCGGGTGCCAGGCCTCGCAGGTTCGGAGGGCGGACAACGGTTGCTGCATCGCTGATCGGTTGGAGGTTGACATTGTAAGAGGGGACAACATTTCTCAGCAGGTCCGGTAAATCTGTGCCTCCTTGCTTGACGAATTCATCGCTGCTGAGCACATCAATTGGCACCGCTGAGTCAATGACAGAACGTGGTTTTGCACGAGAACCCACTACGACCTGTTCTTCGAGCTCGATGATCTCTGCCTCAGATTCCATATCAGATGACATCTCTGCATCAGATGACATCTCTGGTTCGGTTGATTCCTGTGCCACAGCGGCAGACAGGACAAAAAGTAACACAATAACGCTAAACAGACAAGAAATTAAGGTTACTTTTCCGACTTGAAACATAGTTAAACTCCTTAATTAAGTTGTTGATTGTAGGTTGAGGATTAACACGGCGGCACCGATTGACAGGCGCATTCGGTTGAAACTGTGCACTTATCAATCACAAACTGTGTCGCTGGCTATCTGTTGAAAATCTAAATATCATACTTCAGACAACGAGTATGTGTCAAGTTTTTTATAGATGGCTAAATCCAAAGATGGCTAAATCCAAACTTTTTATGGATTAAAACGCACCACACTCGTAGGTCGGGCATCCCCGATGAAGCATCGAGGCGGGGTAGGATGCCCCGCCCGAAGAACTAAATGACCCTAATCGATTCTTGACAGAGGTATAAGAGGCTGCTACAATTTAGTTTATGACCTCAATTTCAGTCCCACGTCCCTCAAATTTCTTGATGAAAGAATTGAAACCATCGGGATCGAGGAACCCGTTATTACAGTGCTCCCCTAAACGGCGAATGCTGCTTCGCCCATTGGTCTATTCCATTATCGCACTGACCTTATTTGCAGCACCCCTTCCTGCAATATCGAACCCCGACCAACACCTCAAAATTTCCCCATTCATTCGCTTCTATACTCCTAGCGAAACGTTACAGGTATGGGTGCTCTTTGCTGACAAGGGTATCTCGACAATGTCGGATCAACAAAGGGCACTAGAACAGTATCCAGTCCAGATGTCAGGTCGGGCAAAGCGTCGCCGCGAGTTCCGTACACATATCAGTCGTCCAGATTTTACAGACTTGCCCCTTGAATCCCGCTATATTGAGTCAGTGCTTCGGTTGGGCGGGAAACTCCGCAGCAAGAGCAGATGGCTAAACGGCATTGGATTGGAGGTAACGACGCAGGAGATTCGTGAGATCGCTCGTTTGCCGTGTGTCCGTGCGATTGATCCCATCCATCGGTACACAGTGATTTTTGAATTTCCCGCCAACGGTTCGTTGTCCCCAAGTGCTCCTTCCCCTGCTGAGGTGCTAGACTACGGGGACGCTCGAACACAAATTACACAGATTCAGGCGGACTTTCTGCACCGAGAAGGCTTTTTTGGGGAGAATATCGTTATCGGATTACTAGATACGGGGTTCAATCTGGAACATACCGCGCTTGAGCGTGTGGATATTATTGCCCAACGCGATTTTGTCAATGATGATGTCAATACTGCCGATGAGGTGGATCAGGATGACCCGGGTCAAGATGCCCACGGTTCAGTGGTGTTGGGCATCCTCGCTGGCGACGCGCCAGGACAACTCATCGGTATCGCGTCCCGGGCCCGCTACCTCCTTGGAAAAACAGAGCGAGTTTCACAGAACGGTCTCCTTTTTGAGCGGCAAATCGAAGAGGACTGGTGGATTGAGGGGCTTGAGTGGCTTGAGGAGATGGGGGCAGATGTGGTGAGCAGTTCGATCGGCTATTTGGATTGGTATCGCTTCACAGACTTGGATGGGAAAACCTCAAAAGTTACGATTGCTGCGAACCTTGCCGTTCAAAAAGGGGTGCCAGTCGTTACCGCTGCTGGCAATCTGGGTGCTCAGCCGGCGAGCAATGCGTTTGGGCTCCCGGGGCGAATCACGCCACCCGCAGACGGGTTCGATGTTCTCGCAATTGGTGCTGTAGATCGCGATGGACAGGTAACACCATTCAGTTCACGAGGCCCCACCTTTGATGGGCGGATTAAGCCAGATTTGATGGCGATGGGTGAAGGCATCACAAGCATCAATTCAACCACGCGTGGAGGTTTCTCTAGTAATTACAGCGGCACATCAGCTGCTACGCCTCTCGCTGCTGGCGTTGTTGCGATGCTGATGGAAGCCTTCCCTCTTGCAACCGTGCCGGATATTGTCAATGCACTTCGCAGGACAGCCTCGCAATCGGATAAGCCCGATAATATCGCCGGTTACGGCATGATTCGGGCGCGAGCCGCTTATGACAGATTGCTCGATCAATTTGGACATACGGGGCTTCCAAAACCCATTGCGATCCATTCAGATCCAGATCTGCTGCCGACGACTTTCGGAAAAGTGAAACAAGGCGAGCTTTTTCAGAATTATCCGAACCCCTTCAATGCGGAAACGTGGATGCCCTTTAAGCTGGCATCTGCCGGTCAGGTAACAATTCGGATTTACAACCTTGATGGCCACTTGATTAATGTTCTTGAATTCGGGAGATTCCTCGCCGGTGATTATTCTGCAAAGCACCGCGCAGCTTACTGGAATGGGCGTAATTTTGATGGCGAACGTGCAGTGAGCGGCAGCTATTTTTACGTCCTAGAATTCCAAGGAGAAACAGATACCCGAAAGATGGTTTTGCTAGAATGAGGTGAGACTTGTCCTGAGCATCGGTAAAAATTACACCGATAATTGAAATTATATCTCTGTCAGTGCTCGACCGGACAACCTGAGAAGTGATGGGGGCCAGCTGAGAAGAGTGCCCCACTCGTCATGTGAAATACTAACTTTTAACTTTTTGGTTGGCAATGGAGAGATTTTCAGTTATAATTAGACTTAGGTTTTAGTGTACTAAATTTCGGAACTCACACCAATCGCTATTATAGGAGGCGTAAAATGGGATTTTTTAACCGTATATCCACCATCTTCAAAGCCAATGTGAATGCTGCATTGGACGAAGCCGAAGATCCGGAAAAGATGTTGAACCAGATAACGAATGACATGCAGGAGCAATTGGTTAAGGTCAAACAACAGGTTGCTACCGCTATCGCACAGGAAAAACGGCTCCAAAAGGACTATGAAAATGAGCAGGAGCAAGCAGACGGTTGGGAACAGAAAGCAACGGTTGCCCTCCAGAGGGAGAACGAAGACCTTGCACGGCAGGCACTGACACGTCGCAACGAGCATGCGAGCATTGCAGAGGGCTACAAGGAACAGTGGGACAAGCAGAAACAGGCTGTTGTCGTACTCAAGGAAAATCTCCGGACACTTGAGCGGAAAATTGATGAGGCAGGGCGTAAGAAAAACCTGCTGGTTGCGCGACAAAAACGAGCGAAAGCCCAGAAGGCAATCCATGAGACAATGGCAGGCATGAAGGATAATAGTGCTTTTGCAACCTTCGATCGTATGGAGGAGAAAGTCGGGGATATGGAAGCGCGTGCCGATGCCGCTTCGGAGATGTCTGAGTTAAGCCGTGACCCACTTGAGGAGGAATTTGCTGCCCTTGAGACCGGGGATGTAGACGACGATTTGGCGGCCCTGAAAACCAAGTTGGGTGGAGGCAAAAATGCCCAAAAACAGGCTCCTGACATGTCGGCAGATCCGGACTGAAATATCTTTCGCATGTTGCAGTAAAGGAGGGGAACGATGTCGAAATTAAACACATCGGTAGACATCACTGTATTCCTAGATGAACAGGGATATAACGTTACCGCGGAGAATAACATCCTTATCATCCAAGATGAAGATGAACTCAATATGTTTGCCATGGTTGATGATACGCAGATTGAATTTATGGTGAATTTGTGCAGCGTCACCGAGCTCGATACGTCGAGACTTGATGAAATTTACGGAAAAATCCTTGACCAAAACACTGAAATCCTTCCAACCTGTTTTGGAATTGACTCAAGCGAGCCCGATGACCAACACATCGTCCTAGTGGACAGCCTCGCAACAGAAAACATGGATGCGAACGAGCTGCTGCTTGCTTTGGACTCTCTTGCGGTCAATGTCGTGACTGCCCATGAGTTACTGCTCCCGTATCTCAAGCAGAAGTGAAAAGCGGGAACAATGAATCGAGGTCTATCGAATACTACAAACTTAACGGGAGGTCGATTGGGAACTTTGGTTGCCGTGCAGCGATGGCATGGGGGTTTGACGTGCCGACGGTATTCGTTTCCGGTTGTGATTTTGTGCGGCAACTTTGTCCTGTGCCCATTCCTCCACCCGATCCCATACTGTGTCAACTGCTAGTTTCTTCGTACACTCCCAGCCAATCTTGCATTTGTGGGCACTGCATGGCCAGCACGGCATATCTCGCCTGACAATCGTTGCCTCCTCACTGAGTGGCTTCCACGCGACATGATCGGTAGGGCCAAAAATCGCGACTGTTCGCACATCCAAAGCCGCAGCGATGTGCATGGGCCCCGAGTCATTGCACACAAAGAAATCACAGCGTGTAATGAGGGTGGCGAGTTCGCGTATCGACTTCGGGGCGTAGGCAATGGACTTGGATTGTATAGCTTTCTGGAGATTTATCGCCAGTTCGGCTTCGTCAGGACCTCGAAGAATCAAAATCTTAGCACCGTATTCGCGCACAAGTGCCTCGGCAACCTGGGCGTAGTTTTCTTTAGGCCACCGCTTATCAAACGAGCTGCCGCCCGGATGGATGCCAACAAGGAAGTCGTTCGGCGCGATTCCCCAATCCGCTAACAGTTGTTTCGTTCCCGCGGTTTCATCAGCTAGCAGATTCAACACCAGCCGCCGATGCCCATCTTCGTCACAGATGAGCCGCACCAAGTCAAAATTCCGATCTACTTCGTGGACCTCCCCTTTCTCGTACTGTCCCCGCCAAGAGTGTGTCAGGAAATTTTTGAATCGCTTTTGGTAGCGTCCCAGCCGATACCTTGCGCCCGCCAGGAATGCGACAAGGTTGCACCACGAGGCGGTCCGCATCACGACGACAAGGTCATACTTCTCATGTCGTAAGTTTTGGTAAAATCGTAATCGATCTCGCAACCGCCGATGTTCGTTTTCTCGGTCGAAAATCAACACCCGATCGACATCCGGGTTGCCGATAAGGATTGGGGCATTCAACGGTTGAACGAGCACCGTGATTTCTGCGTCGAGGTAGTTTTGACGCAGCAGCGCAATGGCGGGGGTTGAATTGAGCAGATCGCCAATACCGTCGTTGCGGATGATTAAGATTTTGCGTATATTGGGAAGCCGACGATTGGACATAAGCTATATTTGTAAGAGCGAGTGTGAGCAGGCGATTTTAACGGCTAGTAGAGATGTGGTGAAAAACACACACTCTTTGCACGCGCTCAAGAGTTTGCATCGTGATTAAACCTTGCAAAAAGTTAGAAACCTTAGCAAGGAGACTTGAACAATCAGAAAAGGTGGACGTAAATGCTAAAAATCATTGACGCACATCAGCACCTATGGGATACTTCAAACTTGAGCTACCCGTGGTTGGACGATTTCGATGCCCTCGGTAAACGCTATCTAATTGAGGACTATCGTCGGGCCTGCGAGGAAATCAATGTTGTCCGCTCTGTCCATGTCGAAGCGGATGTGGCACCCACGCACGTTGTCGAGGAGGTCAAGTGGTTGGCACAGATTATGCGGACAGACAGCATGATTGGTGCCATCGTTGCGTCTGCCCCACTTGAAGCCTCAAATGTCGAGGAAACCCTCAAGCAACTCGTTGAGTATGAGCGCGTGGTTGCGATTCGTCGCATGGCTTGGCACCATCCCGATGATCAGTTTTATCGAAACCCCGGACTCATCAAAGGGGTGCAACTGCTTGAGACGTTTGACCTCTCCTTTGACCTTTGCGCGAATCATCAGCAGCTTCCTGCGGCTGTCGATTTAGTAAAAGCAACGCCAAATGTGCGACATGCGGTCAACCACTGTGGAGGCCCTGATATAAAAGGGAAATCGTTTCAACCGTGGACTGACCATATCAGTGAGCTTGCTTCGTTTGATAATGTGCACTGCAAGGTTTCAGGTATCGTAACGACTGCTAGCGAAAACTGGACGAAAGAAGAGCTAAAACCGTACATCGATCACCTCGTAGGGACGTTTGGCTATGACCGTCTCATGTTCGGCAGCGACTGGCCCGTCTGCACGTTAGCCGCTGAGTACCAACAGTGGGTGGAAGCCTTGATCTGGGCGATACAGGATGCCACCGATGTGGACAGACAGAAACTTTTTCACGATAACGCGAAACAATTTTATAGAATTAAAGGGTAGAGGCCCGTCAGATTTAGTTGGATGGAGCCGAAGGATAACTTCAAAACACATCAGGTAGATATTATCAAAACATCACTGATCTGTCAAAGAAATTAGTGCAACAGCATCCGCTTTCTACCAGCAGCTGCAGTCAACGTAATGAAGGTTCTTGCCTGCGAGAAGACTCAGTTGGAAAAATTCCGCAAATTGTCCTCCGATCCTCCAAACATTTGGATTATTGCTTGGTTGCATATTTCTACATCTTGACAGTTACTGATGGCTATTGTATACTATACGGGAATCCAATGCGGATCCGTCACGGGCATGCAGTGAACTGTCAGCTCTGATCGGCTGGCTGACAAAACAATGATGCTCAACAAGCGATGAATGTATTATACTTCCACCGCCGCTACAGGACAAGATAGCGCAATACACTCATTATAACTTTGCAATCGATCGAGGAAATTTACATGAAACATATATTTAACTTTAAGCACGCACTAATCTGGCTCATCTCGGTTCTTTTATGTGCACACATCAGTTATGGACAGCAATACATCTCAATTTACCTCGAAAATGGAGATCACTTCAAAGGACGTTGGGTGGGTGGTGACGAAAAATCGGTCCAGATTGAAATCTACAGCCAGAAATTATCAATTCCCCTCCGTGAAATCGTCTACATCACCGCCTTTAGTGATTTGCATTCCATTCCCAACGAGGCCGCCGAAAAACATTTTCTCAACGGTCAGACTTTCTTACAGTTGGAAATGTACGACAGGGCAAAAGCAAGTTTTATGGCTGCAATCGACGAATTTCCCAAATATACTGATGCCCATTATCAGCTCGCTCTCCTCCTTCAAGCAGAAGGCAATAGCGATGAGGCACTCAGATATTTTGGGCACGTTGTGAAGATTGATCCTGAAGCATACAGTATAGAGGCTAGGTTTAAAGAAGCAGGCGATGCGTACCTCGCGGCTGAAGAATACCGTAAAGCGGTCAATGCCTACCTGCTCTTATTTCGGAGCTATCCCGATCGTTATGGCGCGGAGTCGGCAGCTTACACTGCGGGCTTTCTGTTGGCAGATCAGTTGGATGAATCCCAAGAGGGACTCAAAATTCTCCAAGAAGCTGTGGCACACTTTCCAGTCAGCCAACATCTAGAACGTGCTTCATACCTCATCGGAGCACTACAGTCCAAACTAGAGAATGCTGAGATGGCGGTGGAGACATTAAGTAATTTTATCCTGAATTATCCTCAAAGCCAATGGCTTGCCGCAGCATATTTTGCACGAGGGGAGGCTTATGGGCAGTTGCGGCAGAATACGGACGCAATCGCTGACTTTAATTCCGCTAGTGCCCACACCTCAAATCTCAAACTGAAACATGAAGCGCGAAAAAAGCGCAGCGAAAGTGCATGGACAATCTACACCGTCTCTGAAGGGCTACCGAGCAACCAGATCCAAGCGATTGCTGTTGACGGAGAAACTCTATGGATTGGTACACCCAAAGGGTTGGCACAAATTGACCTTAGCATGGGAACCTGGCAGCAGGTGACGGACATAACCGACCACATCAATACTCTGTTTGATGAGGAAAAGCCAATTGATGTTCGGGCACTGGCAGTTGATGGACAGGAATTGTGGATTGGAACGCTGAATCACGGTGTAATTCATTATAACAAGCAGATGACGTTTCCGAAAACTTACGATAGACGCAATGGGCTGCCGGATAACACAATATATGACATCAAAATTGACAGAGATGAGGTTTGGATCGGAACCTTTGGGGGGGTTGCCCATTATCTGCGGTCAACCGGAGAGTGGACGCGTTACAGCAAAGGAAACGATGGTTTACCGGCCGACGATATCGTTGCCCTGGCTGTCACACTGGAAAGGGTGTGGATTGGCACCTCTCAAAACGGCATGGCAGTTTACAATCGACAGCTGGACATTTGGCGAAACTTCGGGCCCCTTGACAGCCTCGACCTGAAACCCGGCAGTGAAATCGTGAGTTTTGATGCTAGCAGCGATCAGGTCTTCTTTACATGGAATTATGACGTGGACAAAATCAACGGATACGGCGAAATCCAACTCAATGACCTGAGCAGTAAAGTTGAAGAGGTCCATCGCTTTGACGATTTGGTGCCCTATCAAGACGACATCTATATCGCTGTCACCGAAAGCCCGGGAAACATGGCTGGCCCTGTCACAGTGTGGATTGCAACCAACGGAGGTGTGTACATCGGACAGCCACATACGGATTCAAATTTAGTCAAGGATTCAAGGGGTTGGCAAGTGGTTCCATTCCCTGTAGGGCGGCTCAGTGCGCCTATCGTTAGTTGCATTGCACTGGGTGTAGGCGCTGCTTGGATCGGCACCGCTGATGGGCTCGCCAAGATAGACACCAGTGCAATTTACGGACACAACCAATAAGGCCAGCCAGCGGTCATCATTTTATGCTTTGCAGTTTTTTTAAGGTATGCTATAATAAATTATCTGCAAATCCAGAGGGTCTGGACTTGTAGCTTCATCGATATTATGACGACAAGGAGAAAATAAAATGGCAGGAGTTGTTCCGACAATCAGCTCAGGTGTCGCAGGCCCCCTTGGTGTCCTCCATTTACCAAGATTTTGGAGCAAAGTCACGTTGGATGCCGCGGGTCAACTGCATTCGGACTATCCGGCATGCGGCGCAGGCTTCGATCAGATGGTTCTTGATGGACTCGGCCTTGATAAGGAAGAAACCTTGGCATATATCAGCGAGAACCGCCCAAGCTATACCGAGTTTGAAAAATGGATTTTGGATAAAAAAGGTGGAAGTCTGGATAGCGCGGCAGTAACTGAACTGAACGCAGCTATCACAGGCTACAATCACGATGACGATACCCGTGGATCTATTTTAGGTGCAGCCGGGGTTGCCGATGACGGCTCAATTTTAGATGCCGTGAATCTCAATAACCTTGAGGATTGGACAGACTGGCATGCTGCCCTGACAGGATAAGCGTCCTCTGATTCGTATCTTTAGAGAAAATAAGCGAAAATTAAACCGTATGATCAGGGAGGGGCAGGTTTAGAACTTGCTCCTTTTTTATTTTCTCTTACTGAGTAGTGATGATTGAATTAGCTCCTGATATGCCTCCTCTGGAGCCCGGAAATCTTCCGACGTTGAAGGCTCGAGTTGGTCTATCGTGGATAGAAGCGTATCAGGTGTCGCATCGCTGATCCGGAGATTGCGTATCTTTGGAAAAACCTCGACAGCAGCACCGCGCACATCCACCGAGATGTTTAATACCCGCGTCCCGCAGATTCCATAAGCGGGAAGGCTGCCGTGAAGCCGCGCGGAAACAACCGTATGGGCAGAGGCGTATTGTCGTAGCAGTGTGTAGGGATCTCCGTGAAACCAGAGGGCTTCGGGAGGAATTGCATCGCGGAGGACGGTATACTCCCTATAAGCATGACAGAGTATCCGAACATTGTGACCATTTTGCTTGAGCGTTGCGTAGAAATTTTTCCAACTATCCGCGAACTGTTGGAACCTTCTACGGCGGGGGATGCGTCTACGCCCAACCCGCTTCGGCGTGTGGCGGGGTGACGGCGGAACAAGTATGAGATAAGGTCTCTGCTGTGTCGGTTCAATATTCCACATTTTGCTCGCCCAGACCGCAGCGCATGGCAGGTAGCTGTTCGGTATGTCGAGCGCATTCAGCAGCGCATGTGCATACGCATCGCGGACGGTGATGCAGAGACTGGGTTCAACCCGTTGGCGGATAATCCGCTCTGTTTTTTTACTCCTCGTGCAGTGTAGAACATACGCATCAATGCTAATGTCCGGATGAGAAAAACCTGCCCCACCCGCCATTGTGAAGATTTTCAGTCTCCAGCGAATGATAAAATCACGCCACATCGCGTCATCGTACCAGTGCTTCCAGTCGTCGTAATTATTATATTGCGGCATCCCACCGTAGACGAGAAACGGGGAATCCCGAACAACCGCCTCATAATCACGGAAACCCTTCGGACTAAAGCGGTCAATGAGTACCCACACCTGAGGCCCCAACGCTTGTTCAAACAGATGTTGCAACCCCATCCCAATGAAGGTATCACCTGGATTCGGGTCCGTCCGTCCAGTTGTCGTTATTAGCGGAATGTGTGTCATCATCATGAGATGTGAAACGGAAAAGATGAGGGGAAGTTTTAACCTGAACTCTCAAATCAGTGATTGTCCAGTCATTTCAGGTGGTTGATCTAAACCCAGCAATTTTAGTGCGGTCGGAGCGATATCCGCTAGTCTGCCCTCTGTCGTCAATTGGCAATCCTTGAACCGATTATCGACAATGATGAGATTGACTGGGTATGTTGTATGCGCGGTGTGTGGCCCGCCAGTTTCGGGCCCGATTAGCTGCTCACAATTGCCGTGATCGGCGGTCACTATTAAGGCACCGTCCTTGGCCATTACCGCGTCAACCACTTTCCCGACACATGCGTCCACTGTTTCTACCGCCTTAATTGAGGCTGGCAGCGACCCTGTATGACCGACCATGTCACTATTTGCGTAGTTCAGGATGAATAGGTCATATTTGTCCGACGCTATCCTGCGTAGCATTTCTTCGGTAACTTCTGGCGCGGACATTTCGGGCTTCTGATCATACGTTGACACGTCGCGCGGCGACGGAATAATTTGCCGGTCTTCCCGGTCAAATGGCTCCTCGCGATAATCGTTAAAGAAAAAAGTGACGTGCGGGAATTTCTCCGTCTCAGCGCAACGAAATTGCGTCAACCCGACATCACTCGCATAAGCCCCCAGAATGTTGTGCATCTTAGGCGGTTTGGGAATTGCCACCTCAACGGGAAGGCCCCGTTCGTATTCGGTCATCGTGACGAACTTGATCTCCAGTTTCTTTCCGCGTTCAAACCCCATTCGCTGGAGGAGGCCGTCTTTGCCAGTTTCCTCAAATGGAAATTCTGTGAGACAGAAAGCCTTGCAGAGTTGGCGCGGCCTGTCCCCACGAAAGTTGTAGCAGATCACCGCATCGCCATCGGAGATTCTCGGCAACGGATTCCCTTTATCGTCAGTAACAACTGTCGGCTCAATAAATTCGTCCCCGGCTTGGCTGTCTTTAATGGGGATGTCATAGTAGTGTTGGCAGCCTTCAACCGCGGACGGTACGCGATGCCCTTCCCCCTCGGTCAACAGCCGGTAAGCCTTCTCCACGCGATCCCAACGATCGTCACGGTCCATAGCATAGTATCGACCTACTACCGAAGCAATCCGCCCGATCCCAATCTCCTTCATTTTGGCTTCGATTTGCTTACAGCAGTTGATGCCGCTTGTGGGTGGACTGTCGCGCCCATCGCTAAAGTTGTGAACCAGAACGCGGTCAGCAGAGATGCCTATTTCCTTTGCCAGTGCGAGCAAAGCATAAAGGTGATTTAGTGAACTATGGACACTAGCATCGCTTGCCAGTCCTATGAGATGCAGGTTACTTCCCCACGTTTTGGCATGGTGCATGGCAGCGACCAACGATTTGTTTCGTGAAAACTCACGCGAGCGAACCATTTTGCTGATCCGTAAAAGTTCCTGATCGACAATCCGACCGGCACCGATGTTTTGGTGTCCTACCTCGCTATTCCCCATCGTGCCCGGCGGCAGACCGACATCTTCACCGGACGTATGAATACACACATGCGGATATTCCCGCATGAGCCAATCATCGACCGGTGTTTTGGCGAGATAAATCGCGTTAGCTTTGTTCCATTCTGGGTATGGGTTGTCTCCCCAACCATCTCGAATAATAACTACCACCGGGCGAAGTTGCAGTTTCGTCACGATAACCTTTCTTTTTCGGTGAAAAAACGGGCAAACATGGTAGACTTCTACTATCCACGGGTTGAGAGGATGCAACATCGGGCAACCCCGTCCGATACTCTCAACCGCCCATTGCATCGGGTTGCGTGGATGTGGAAAACCGCTGTAAGATTTGTCTCAAGGCTTTACATCAGGTGCTTCTTGAGAAATGCAAGCCCCGGCTCAACGTCAACCTCATGTCCCCCTTCAAAGTAATCTAACTCAAGGTTATCTGGACGGTCCGCTGCAGCATAGATCTGCTCAAGATGATCGAACGCACCTTTGGCATCTGCCGCGATGAAGCAGGTATCATCGGATGCCACTTGCGCCATGCAGGGACGGGGTGCGATTAATCCCGCGACATCTGAGATGTCGCCATGTCCACGCAACCCAAACATGAACTGAGAGCCGCAGGTATTCCCACGTCCCCGATTGTTGAGCGCATCGGTCAGGGTACTGAGGTAGCAAACGATAACGGCCGCCTTAATCCGCTGATCCAAAGCAGAAACGTAAGTTGTCATCGTCCCACCAAATGAACACCCCATGCAGCCAAGCCGGCTCCCATTCACATCGGACCGAGATTGTAGGTAGTCCAGGCACCGTTGAGCATCGCAGATATCGAGTTGGAGCAGTTGATATCCGAAGTAGCCGTATGCCATGTAGGCGACATTACACCCATCACGTCCGGGGCGGCGTACCCATTCATCCCGATCTTTGCGTTCACCGAAAGTGCGCCAGTCAGGGGCAATCGTAACGAAGCCTTGCCGTGTCAACTCGACAGCAAACTGTTTCTGGTAATCTTCACCTAACCCGGCGAGCGGATCCTTTCCAATTCCGTGGCCATGTGCACAGAGTACCGCCGGGCGTGGATTGTCCGGACCAGCCCCTTCGGGGCTCAGAACGTACGCCGGAATAGAAGAGAAGGGATCGGGATTAAAAATAATCTTCTCACGCGTATATCCATCCATCTCCGTCCGTTCCAATACCTCAACTTCCAGCGGGATAGCTTCTGGTTTTGGACCTAAGTCTCTGACTAGCTCACGTCGAAAGGCTTTGCGCCACTCCCGCCACTCTGCTTTTGATGTTCCAGCGAAATGCAGGGGTGGGGTTTGCTCCAACAGATATTCGACACCAAGCTCCGCAGTCAAAAAACGGGGGGGTGTCTTTGCCATTTGAATCTCCTTCTCTACTGCCAATTTTACATGTATCAATATGATTGAAATAAGTTTCTTGGCGCAACCTAGCACTCTGTCAGACAAGTATTGCAATTTGTATGTCGGTATGATATCCTGCGATTCAGACCTATCTTGATTGAACTCACCCTTAACGAATGGAGTATACAATGCCTGCTCAAAAACATCAAGTGGTTTTATCAACCGAGCAGCGGCTCAAAGCCCTGTCGCAGCGAGGAAAAGTCTCCGCATCATAGCGATTCACTCCCTATCGCTACAAGGGGGAGAGGGGCCGGAGTCATGATGCGAGTTTTATCCGAATGGCATTAACAATGACATAAGCCCATAGACAGAGGTCATTGAAATCGGTTATCATATTGTTAGCCTCTAGTTTTAGATCGATTATCAAGTGCATCTATAGTAACAGACTGGAGGGCCTTTTAACTTCCTTATTTTTATTGCCGATTAAAAAAACGGAAGGTAACTAGCATAAGGCCCCATAATGGATAAAGTGCGAAAAAACTCGACAGTGTTCAACTTCCGATTCGCTGTTAAGGAGGAGAAGCATGAAAATTACTGACGTAGAGGTTATCCAGTTTCGGACAACGACCCAGGGCCATCCCACCAAATGGGGATATGGCATTTGGGGAGACGAAGTAGACAGTGTGGGCTCAATCACCAAGATTTCCACTGATGAAGGTATTGATGGGTATATGCTTGGGGGTGACAAAGGCACAATGGAGGGGGTTATCAAGCCACTCCTTCTGGGAGAGAACCCCTTCCATCGAGAGCAGATTTGGCACTGGATGGATCAGATGTCCACTTTCAGTCATAGGCCATCGGAAGGTGAAATGGGGGTGGTTGATTGCGCGTTGTGGGATCTGTTGGGTCGCAAGGCGGGGCTCCCAGTCTACCAACTGCTAGGTGGGGCACGTGATAAGGTCAAAGCTTATGCGAGCACATACCCCAATCTAGGCGGGCCCGAAGTGTATGCCGAACATGCCCTAGCTTGTAAAGCAGCAGGCTATAAGGCATACAAGGTCCACGCCTACATCTGCTGGAATCCTCACACCGAAGAACCGGCACCGCAACTACCGGGCTTCCCGAAAGAAGATGTCGAGGTGTGTAAGGCGGTGCGCGAAGCAGTAGGGGATGACATGGTGCTAATGCTGGACCCATTCGGTGTTTATACCTTGGATGAAGCACTTTGGGTAGGACGTGAGTTGGAGAAACTCAACTACTATTGGTTGGAGCACCCTATGATTGAGACTCGCGTTGAAGCGTATCGGCGACTCACCCGTGAGTTGGACATCGCCATTTGCTCCCCGGAACACGTTCCGGGCGGCGTATTTAGCCGGGCGGAATGGCTGCTGCAAGGTGCGTGCGACATGATGCGCATCGACATCTTTTATGGTGGGATTACAGGGTGCTGGAAGCTGATTAATCTTTGCCAGGCTTACGGCATACAGTGTGAACTGCATGGCACAGGTGCCGCCCACGTCCATCTTGCCTGTGCAGCACCGGAAGCCACCTGCCGATATTACGAGCGGGGGCTTCTACGTCCCGGCATCGATTATAACGAACCCCCGCCGTATTTGAAGGCGATTGCGGACCCAATAGACTCTGAAGGCAATGTTATCGTCTCCCAGAAACATGGACTGGGTATAGAGTACGATTGGGATTACATTGAAGCAAACCGAATAGACAGATAATCCGATCAATTTGCGGGGCAAATGGGTGACTTTGTCGTAGGGGGTAACAACTTTACCCTCTACTCACTCCATAAACTGCGCCTCTACTGTTTCGCCAGCGGTTATCGTCGCACCCGCTGGAATAACGATAAAACCGTTGGCTAAGACAAGTGAGTGGAGGATGCCGGAGCCTTGCGGGCCTGTTGTCTTTGCGTAATATTGCCCATCATGTGATGTAATAATTGATCGCATAAAGCTGACACGTCCATCTCTGTTGGAGATATTTTCTTCCAAAATCGCGCTGAAGGTCGGACGGAGCAGCTCTGAATGGCCCGCCATTTTGAGGAGAGCAGGACGGACAAAGAGCTCAAACACAACCAATGAAGAAACCGGATTCCCCGGTAGTCCGAAGATAGGTTTGCCATCAGCAATGCCGTAAGCCTGTGGTTTCCCCGGCTTCATCGCCACACGCCAAAAATTGATCTCACCAAGTTTTGATAACACTGCTTTGACAACATCGAACTCTCCGACAGAGACCCCGCCGCTGGTGATGAGGGCATCCGCCCCATCCAACGCTTCCCGGAATTTACGCTCTGTCTCTGCCTCATTGTCACGGGCGATTCCCATGTTAATAGGCTCGCATCCAGCCTCTTCAATCTGGGCGCAGATGCCGTAGCGGTTACTGTCACGAATCTTGCCTGCGGCGAGTGGCTCTCCGAGGGGTGTGAGCTCATCGCCTGTGGAAACCACCGCGACTTTCGGGGGTTTGTAAACCTCGATTTCAGATCGGTTTAGCGAAGCAAACATCGCGATTTCTTGGGGGCGGATGAGTTTCCCTTTTGACATGACCAGATCGCCGTGCTTCACACTCTCACCTGTGAACCGGACGTTCTCATCTTTTTCCACACCCTCAAAGATTGTGACTTGCTCCCCTGCCAATTCTGTCACTTCCTTCATGACAACGGCATCCGCGCCTTCGGGCATCATCGCACCTGTCATGATGCGCGCGGCACTTCCACGTTGGATGTGAGTTGTCGGCGCATATCCCGCTTGAATCGTCTCAATAATCGAAAGCTGGACCGGATGCGCTTTGGAAGCGTTCGACACATCCTCGGAAACTACGGCGAAGCCATCCATCGCCGAGTTGTGAAACGGCGGTATATTCTCATTGGCATAGACATCTTCAGCGAGGATTGCGCCGAGGCTGTTTAAAATGCCACGTGGTTCTGTGGGTAAAACGGTGATGGTATCTAACATTCGCTGACGCGCTTCTTCAACAGTTAGCATGATGATTTCCTCCAATATATCTGTTAGCCTTTTCAAAGTCTTCAGGTGTATTAATGTTGAGAAACGAAAGCCCCCGTGGATCGAGTGCCTGCCATTCATGCGGTTGGACAATACGAGCATCAATCCAATTATACATCGCATGAACGCTCAATTCGCCTGCTGCCAGCATCTCCTCAATGACGGGTAAGCACCGCTTGGAATAAACAGCGGACAAGGTTTGGAAGACGTGGACCGGTTCCAGTTTCGTTCCATCTGCCGCCTCAATGCAAGGGACTACCGCATCATAATCGCCGAGGAGGGTAATTAGATGAGATAGGAGGTTCGGTTGCAACAGCGGCATATCGCAGCCGACACAGAGCACAGTGCTGTTTGCAGCATGGGTCAGTCCTGTGTAGATGCCGCCCAACGGCCCCATATTCGGCACGATATCCACATACATCGGCAACTTCAGGCTTGTGTATAGGTCTGGTTCATTTGTGATTAGCAGGAGTTCATCCGTAACCAATTCCATTTGGCGGACGACGGATACGATGAGCGGCTCATCTCCTAAAGGCATCAACGCCTTGTTTTGTCCCATTCGGCGACTCCGCCCACCGGCAAGTATAACACCTGTAACTGGGGTATGAGTGGTTTTCATGGTAATCCGCGAAATCCTAAAAATCTGTGTTCTGCACAAAACGCCCAAGCATATTCCCAACCTGCTGTAACACGTCTTGATGAATCAAGTCAATCCTATCCTGTTTGGAATGAACCTTTAAGGCAGCCTTGCCAAATCCTCCTGACGATAACGTAACGGTTTCAAAGCCTCGACTCGCAATTGGGAGATGGTCGTATCCAACGCCAGCCGGTGAGTAGACCCGCGAGACTTCGACACCAATTTCCTCCCCACATGCGACAATCGCCGAACCAAGCTTCTTGCCTGTCACCACAGGTGGAATCCCATAGGAGGTAAGAAGCGTCAACTTCCCGGCTGCACCGATACCGTCAAGGTTTACAACGTAGGTCCGATTTGAATCGTAATCTGTTGCATGTTGTTGGATATAACGCAGTGCGCCGCACATCCCATATTCCTCCGCCCCCGGCGATAGAAAGGTTAGACGTACCCTACGGGTCAACGGATTCTTTGTAAGGCAACGGGCGAGCTCCAGTAACACGCCAACCCCTGAAGCGTTGTCGAATGCGCCGGGGGAACGGTTCTGCGTGAAGTTGAACTGTAAAAGGATTAAGCAAGAACAGATAGGAACGGCAATCGCCCAAATCAAGGGTGGAGGTGTCTGTACCTTCAAAATAGGCGGAATGAGTGTCAACAGCGTCAATCCGATTAGCCCCCCGATGGCAACGCAGTAGCATAACGCTCTCACTCCAATCGGCAGCATCTGCGACTTAGAGTCGTAATGGGCAACGAAGATAAGATCAGATGTTACCCTGGTTGGTGGGGCACTTGTAGCGACAATATTTTCTGAATTATGTGTTTTGCCAACACCGTATAGCCACTCCAGTTTTTTCTGCCAGCGCGTAAGTGACAGGGCAATCAGCAGCATACCAACGCATAACAAACCCGCAAATAGAGACTGTCTGGGGCTTATCCAGCAGGCCGCTATCACACCAACGGTGTAGACAGCAGCAATCAAGCGGGGCAAGGTCTCTGCGGGGAATAGGGTAAAGTCGAATCGCTCTCGCTTCACGCTTAATCCGAGCGTTGTAAGTTGCGTAACGATATAAGCTTTCGCGCTGGATTCTCCAATACTACCAGTCGCCCTAGGGTGAGTGAGCTGAACAATGTGATGATACGCTCGCTGAGCGTCAAATTTCAACTGAGTTCTGAAGCCTTTCTTACGTTGACATACTCCCAAACCTAAAGGATTGGGATTCCTATCCCCGTCCAATAAGCGTGGAATTGTGCGATCAACACAGATAGTCCCGATTCATCGGGAACTTACGTCTGCTACTGCATAGGACGATGCCCCGCCCCGTTGGCTGCCTTGCCCGTCGCAAGCAAGGGAATCCCGTCTGCTTAGGCAAGCAGTTCCTTGCAAGGACTCATGAGTTAGCCAGATAGAATGGCTGGGGCTGCCTCGGTGTCTACGAAGCCGATGGTGGGAGATGTGACCCTGCCTCTCGCCTCTATGGACTCAACCATCGCCAGCGTGTTTGCACCTATCTGGAGAAAAGGGTTTTGACTTTCAAAAAAAATGCTAAAGCGAAACTTATATCCCAAGTATACCCGGTCTGTCCGTGCCGAGACCAGGCGGAACGGACAATACTTGGGCCTTACGGGCTAAAGCCCCTATCTGTAAAATACTATCTTTCAATCATATCACTTTAGGGCAATCACGTCAATAAAAAACAGGAAGGTTTCAAACGAACAGGTGAACCTATCGTTCTGGTCCGCATTTATCCTCGTATACTCTCACAAAGCATCAATCCGCGATCTAAGGCACCGGCGATTCCAGAATCAACAGCCCCAAATCGCTTGGAAACACCGGACCCGCTTCTGGCATCTGTGCTGCCCAGTAAATCGCTTGATTATTGGATCGATAGATGACAAAGTTGAAGCCGATACGGTTATGCTGCCTGGTTTTCAGGGGATGAAACCCGCGAAGCACAGGGAAAAATGGAATGCGCGCTTCAATGACATAGTAATTTGTCCGCTGCCTCACCGCGACATCAAGATTTGCCGCTTGGTAGTTCGGGATAAATTCGGGTGCTCCTTGTCCGATATAGGGCCGGTCGCCGTGAAAACCGCCGCCTTTTGGACATATCCAGATGATATACCGGTCCAGTCCCCCCTCCGTTTGCAAGTAGCTCGGCTTTTTGACAGCGTCCGGCTGCAGATCTATGTGCAATTCCAGTGCATCTGCACCACGGTAATATTCGATGACATCTGGCACGACGACATTTTCATCATACACCTGTGCGAGCAGGTACAGGTTATCTCGGTCCCACTGTAACCAGAAAAGTCCCTCGTCTTGAGAGGTTCTGATGACTTTCTCGAGGGGCCAACCGTCCTCATGCCCATCAATCAACACAGGACGGTTTGTATACGGTGCCCAGGCGACAGAGTTTGCACGACAAATCGCGCTGATTTCAACGTTGGTTTCGCCGGTATCCGTGAGCCCATCTTCATAAATTGCCCTGACAGTTTCCCCACCAACCAGTCCGAAAGATGTTGGTTCATCACTTCCTTTCAAAGAGGAAGCTTTCAAAGAGGAGGAATCGTTTATTGATTCCTCAATTATCGCTCGCCCGTACTGTGTGGAAATCTGCCCCCGGAAGACCTGCGAGTTGGTGTTCTCCTCATAGAGGAGGATTGACATCTCCTGTGTTTCCGTTACAACCTTTAGTTCTGTCGATTCAACCTTGAAGAAATCAAGATTCAAGTCTGCGTCCTCCAGTCGAAAATGAAGGGGAATTCCCACATTAAAGTGCCGAACTGGTGTCCCGTCTCCTCGGGTGATTGCGAGATACGCGCGAACCCCTTTGTTGGCGTAGGCGAAATCTTCGACAACGGGGTAGTTCACCCCCAGGAAATTCGGTGTATAGGTTGCCCGTATCTCCTCGTCACCTTGTACGTCCAATGCTTCATCTGCAACCGGGGTTGTGCCGTATCGGGTCGGGACGGAGCCGATAAAAATCCCCTCAACCCTCGCTTTTTTATGGAGCGTAACTTCGACCCTATCCCCTGTTTTATCGCCGGTGACTGTAATCTTGATTTCATCGGCTTCGACGACTGTGCTGAGAAGCAAATCTTCGAGCCAGAAGTGGATTGTCTGACCGGCGTTAAAGCTGCCCAATTCATGGAGGGACGCAAAATTTTTCGGTGCCTCTGTGAAGCTGGGAATTGTTGCTTCGGGCTTCAAAAACGAATCAACGGCGTGCACATCAACGATGCGTAGCACGCCCGCGCTGCTGCTCAATACAACAGCTTGGATCTGAGTTTGAACTTCCGCTTCACCGGTTGTGGTAATTTCATCAATATATACAGCGGTGATAACCTCTTTATCTGTGATTTGTAGGACTTCATCTGTGGTGATTGGTGCTCCGCTCTCAATGATTGACGATTCTCCTTTTTGGGTCGGTAAGTTTCCCTCAAAAACCGCACTGTTGATCGATGTTTCTCGCAAAATAATCTGAACCTTGTCGGAGAGGACGTTGCCCAAGACTGCCACCTGCACAGTATCAGACACCGTTGGGGATAGATTCAGGTCCTTATCCCCCAACCGAATCCTTAGTTTTTCCCCCGCGTTGAAACTGCCGGTGCCCACAGTGGACCCGCTGATAATCACACCACTTTCCGCGCTATAGATTGCCAGCTCCCCTTTATCGCCTGTCTCAACAGAGAGCCGCACCTGAATCGGTACTTGTGTTGCCCCTGTATCCTGTAGTGCATCAATATAAGTGCATGTCACAACGCCCTCGCCCTGTACCTGCAAGATATTGTTGTCTGAAATAGGGTTATTACCGTAGCCGGTTTTAATCTCACCCCGAAAAATGTCCGCACTGTCTGTCGTTTTAATCAAAGTCACATTGGTACTATCCCGAACCGTGTTTTCAGTGAAATCAGTTTCAAACAGTTGGGCGACTGCGTTTAGGGTGCTGAGGTCAGCGTCTTGAATTTCTAAAATCAACGTATCACCGGCTCGAAAACTCGATATTTCAAGGTTTTTGGCCAAAGCATAATCAAAATTTCTCTTGTTATAGACTTTGAGTTCTCCTGTTATGCCGACATTTGCCACACAAGCATCATAAAATTCGACATTCGTTTTGCCGGTAGATTGCAGTTCGTCGATATAAATGACTCGTATCCGCTCCATGCCTTGTACCTGCAAGATACTATCGTTCTCCTGACGCTGTGTGCCGTAAGCAGTTTGGATCAAACCGAAGTAAGTATCCTCAACAGGGTAGACGCGGGCACCTTCCCCCATGGCTTGGAACAACTGCACCGTTTCTTGGTCTTTCAGTGTTTCTCCAACAAACGTGATTTCAACGAATTCATCGGTGATGTCTGGGTCACGGAGGCGGACGTAGAGTCTGTCGCCCGCGTTAAAGTTTTCGAGATTGGTGACGTAATTGGCTTTGAGGAGGTCGAGTACCCCATCTTCGCCAGCCCTGACCTGCGCGGTGTCTGTGACCGCAACTTGCGTGTTTCCAGAACCCCTGAGTGCGTCAACATAAGTGACTGTTACAACCTCTTTACCCATGACTTCAAGCACATCGTTGGTGGTGTTTGCACTTGTCGCATATTGGGTTGTAAATTTTCCTGTGAATACCCCCGAAAGGTCGTGCGCTTCTTTCAGTGTGAGTTGATACCGATCCTTGAGCCGATCGCCATTCAGGAGGACATGGGCGGTTTCCCGCTGATTCTCATCGCGGTTCAAATCTGTGTCACGCAATAGGACAGCGAGCGAACTGCCCGCCTTAAAAAATTTCTGATTATTCAAGAGCTGGAGGTCATCTATCCGTGTCAATTCGATTTGTCCCGTGTCGCCGATGGTAACGCTAGCCTGTGCGCTGACCGGGACGTTTGTTTCGCCGGTGACTTGAATCTCATCCAAGTAAATTGCTACTATTCTCTGCGCGCCCAACGCCTCCAAGCGGCCATTATTCGGTGTCGGGGTTTCGCTGTACCCTGTAGCAATCGATCCAACATAGTAGCCCCGCTCCGGTTGGTAGATTAGTTTAACAGGTTCAACCTCTTGCATTTCAGGGACGATGCACCTGATAATTATCTCCATATTACATAGTGTTGATACATTAGCCCCTTGATTTGCTGATTCGCTTTCATTTGCCGATTTAGCGATTTCTTTGAGCAGGTCCGGATCTGCAACCTGTATGTACAGGGTTTCACCGAGTTGGAACGTCTCAACTGGTTCGCCGGATTTTGTCGTGATTGCAATTGTCCCGGTCAATCCGGTGTTCACTCCCACAGTGGTACTCACGGCGCGGTCTCGTTCGGTGCTACTATAGTACGGATCGATGTATTTCAAGGAGGCCGTCTCCCTACCACGGACGAAAAGCGTTTGTAGATTTGCTGCCCCTCGATTGTTTGGATTTGCTCCATTTTCTTCGTTTCCACCATAAGCGGTGGCAATCTTTGCAGCGAAGAGGGAACTGTTTTGCCCGAAATCGTTACCCGGATTATCGTCAGCAAGTGCAGCGAAATTGGACTCGTGGAGGACAATTGGTATCAATTGACCGGTCGTATCATTTCGTAATTCGGCTTCAACCGATTCCACTTGATGACGATCTGTATTCCGGTCGGCATCCCATACACAGAGGGTCAACGTGTCACCAGAATTAAACGACGCTATCGATTGGGTTGCACGCCGATCCATTAACACAGCACTCCCACTGACTCGGTTTACAAGCTCAACTTCATTCCAGTGGCTTGGTGGGGCGGTAAGCTCGTCCGAAGCGTAAGCGAACCACCCAGACTGATTATTCATCAGTTTGAGGTTGGTCATGATGTAATTGAAGCCGATAGAACGGTCAATCGCCGGTTGAAACGCATTTAACGCCAGATCCTTAGGGATTCTGGCTTCAAGGATATACCCCTGCTCCGTTTTCATAACTTGCGCTTCGATGTCCTCGTGAAAGTCAATGTTTTTCGGAATGGCATCGAGGTGGTGATGTATCTGCGACGGCTGTACCCGAGGCTGAGAACGATGTGGATTGAGAATTGTAAAGACGAAGTGGTGCTCGCTTGAAGTGTACATCCCCGGAGAGCGTGTCAGCGTTGTATCGACAAACAGATGTAATGCCTCGTTACTGCTAGTTTTTCGAGGCATCGGAGGTGGTTCAGCGTGTCGGTTGATAATTCCTGCAATATAAAGATTATCACCATCCCACTGTGTATAGAGCACCACAGGTGAATCCGCAGGATTATCGTATTGTTGAGGAAGCATTGGGTAGAGCAGCGGCCATTCATCTAGCGTTCCATCTATCACAACCCTTTCGCTCATACGAATCGCCTGCCCGATTGTTGCGTCATTCAATTCTGCCGATTCAGTGAGAGCACGATCTACTCCGGTGGTTGGATTGGCTTCAAAGATAGAGAGTTCCGAAACTGCTGCATTCGGACCTGCCAAACGGTTAAAATTGAGGACAATCTCGCCATCGGCATAAGCCTCACTTGGGATTGCGTAAGTATAAGCCTCCGCCCTACCTCTCGGAAGTGGGAGCGCACCATGTAGCAGAAATCCGTCAATATCAAGGTTCTGTATCCGGGTGCCATCCCTTTTCTGAAGATAGGTTACTTTCATCCAGTATAACAGCGATGGCTGCAGACCGGTGTATCTGACCCTAACCGTATCGTAATGGTAAGCGAAGCTCCTCTGGCTCGGTGTATTGACCGCCTCCACCGCATCTGATGCGTCGCCTTGTGGTAGCTGGTAACGGCTTTCATCATCTGTATCCTTATCAAACGCGAAGCCTTGGACCAGATGGGGTGCCAAGGTGTTTCTGCCTTCACCCAGATTTTCATAGTGCATCTGCACTGCGTTGTATTCGTCTAACTTGTCGTCAATGGGAGGCGGCAGTCGGTAGGTGTTCGTGAAAACCTCAAACTCTCGAATCTCAGGATAATCTCCGTACCAATCCCCCTGCTCGATTTGCAGGCGGACATAACGCCCTGATATTGGCGGCTGGAATTGACGCAAATGCGTAACCACCTCATCAATGAGTGTGCGAGATACATAGACTTCTGTGTAGGCCTGCCCGTCATCGCTGACAGAAAATTGATACCGCTTGAGGTTGTTTCCGGGTCCATCCGTTGTCAGGCGCACACCGTAGATTGTCTGATTCGACCCGAGATCACCGATTACTCGAATCGCTCTTGTTGGTGCCTTATAAGAGATTTCTATCGTTTTTTTTTCGTCTCCCTGCTTTACCTCTTTCTCTATCCGTTCTGCCGCAATCCATTTAGAGTGTTCAAAGGGAAGCAGATCTGTCAATCGCTGGAGCTCAGCAGCGTTGTAATTTGCGTCAATTACCAAGATTGGACTATGGGATTGATAGCGAGGCCCGACGCGAAACGTATCTTTTTGCAGTTGTGGCTTGTTGCTGAACCAGTCGTTGATGACGACTTGCACCCAGCGTGCTTCAATCGGAAGGGGAAATGCTTGTAGGGGATATGTATATTCGCGGGAACTCCCCGTATAAGAAAAAGCGCGTTCAAACCGCTGCCCGGCGCGGTCGGTGTGAACAAGGATATCATACTGCCCAGGACCGCTCTCATCGGGGTTCTCAAAGTGGATTTGTGCTTTATCAATCCTATACACAAACCCTAAATCATACGTTGTGACAATCGGATCCGTTCGCAGAATACCCGTGTAATGGAGCGGTTCATTATCGAGGGTGCGAACAGGCGCGATAAAACCTTGATCGTCAACCGAGACAACCTCTCCACGTGGAAAAAACAGAAATCCGAGAAGCAGGGCACTTCCACCGAGTATCAGGTACTTTAAGGTCATAGGCACCAGATCTCCTTACCACCGTGAGACACAATCTATTTGGATACACTCCAGACGAAGCAAACGATAAGAGTATATATCACGCCTTACAAAATGTGTCAAGCAAAAAATGCGAAAAATTTAGCAGGTATAAAAAAGATGGGATTTCCGCTGCGCTGTCCGTGCCTCCGTTCCGTGTGCAGGCCTGTGTCCGTTCCGCCTGCCTGCCCGGTCTCGGCACGGACAGACCAGGCCCGCTTGCCTGCCTGTCCCGTTCGCGGGGCCCTCGGCACGGGGCAGGGAGAGCAGGCGTGACCAGGGCAACCTGCCCTCGATGAAATCGGGGTTAGCAAACCTGCGCCACGAGGGGGTTTCACCCAATGTTCAGATTGATCAATTGCCCAACTTCTATAACAGATGCAACTCCCCTATCCAATCGGCAAAATACACTTTACAACGCAAGTTGATAGCGATATAATACTATTTGTAGTTTAAGCTCCTATAATTCTTGAAGGAAGGGAAAACGATGGAACAACCTCACTCAGAAACGGTATCAAAAATAAGTCAATCCATAAAAATTGTTGCGGTGGAGCCGATTTTGATTAAGCCAACAACCCGTGGATTCGCATTTCTGATTGTCAGAATCCGGACGGACCAAGGGATTGACGGTATCGGAGAGTGTCACGCCTCTGGGGAGGCCCGGTCATTGGCAATTCGAGACTTCGTGGGCTCAATTGCGGGAGAACTTGAAGGCACAAATCCACTGGAAATTCAAGCCTTTCTGAACCAATGTTCCCAGCAAGGTTCAGGTTGGGAGTGGTTCGCGGCGGTCAGTGCTATCGAGATTGCGATGTGGGATATTTTGGGCCAGAGGGCGGGCCTTCCCATTTATACCCTACTCGGCGGGCGGGTCCGAGAGCGAATTCCGCTCTACGCCAATCATGGTGTCTTCGGTGAGTCTAAGACTGTCGAAGAGCGGGTTGAACGAGCGGTGCGTACAAAGCAGGCAGGTTTCGATATGTTCAAATGGGATCCGTTCGGATATTATGGGATTCAAGGCACACCAGAGGTAGCACAGCTAGACAAAGCGATAAAAGAAGTAGAAGCAGTGCGGGAGGCACTAGGCACCGACTTCAATATGGCGATTGATGCACACGCGCGGTTTAGCCCCGAAGGCGCACTGATGACTATCAAGGCACTAGAGCCCTTAAACCCCTTCTTCTTTGAAGAACCGACCGATCCGCCGGATCAACCCGACCTCCTCAAGCAGATTGCAGATTCGACAGCGATACCTATTGCCACAGGGGAGCGGCTCTCCGAACGTCGAGGGACGGAAAAAGTCCTCGCCCACGGCGGCATCCAAATTCTTCAGCCAGAAACAGGCAATAATGGCGGAATTCTTGAGACCTGCAAGGTTGCAGCACTGGCAGAGGTTCACGATGTCAAGCTGGCACCACATAACTGGTGCGGGCCCGTGCTCACGCGGGCAACGGCTCACGTCTGCACGACGATACCGAATCTGCTCTATATGGAGTATGCCGGCACAGCACCGGAGGCAGCATGGGAACATGACTTAATCGATCCGCCCCTCCAGATTGAGAACGGTGAACTCATCCCGTCGGATCTGCCCGGACTGGGGTCAAAGCTGAATGAAGATGTGCTTGCTTCTCGCCGTTTGGATTGAAATCTCCTATTGGCTGTGATTCTGCCTGTCTCGTTTGCCTCTCTTTTCCGTGCAAATTTTGCACACTCTCGTAAATTTTGCGTAGTGAATGGCGTGTATTCAGGTAGGTTTTACAGTTTCCCCCTTGTGTCTTTGAGGCTTCCGGGTGCCGCGTCAGTTGGTATAATTCTTGCTATACCATCATCGTCTGAGAATATGACGTAAAAACAGGCGGTGATAGCATGGCACGAGAATTAAAACGCAAAAGTATCCATCTTTTAGGGTTAGTCTTTCCTATCCTATACCTCTTCACCACGCGGCACACAGCGATTATCGCTGTCGGTGTCCTCCTAGCCATCGCTCTTGGGGTTGAACTGCTCAAGGCATTTCTTCCAGCCTTTCGGGCTATGTTCATGCGTATTTTATCCCCGATGCTGCGTTCTCAAGAGCGGAGGGGTGGGCTCACCGGTGCCACATACTACCTTATCGGATCCTTTCTCTGCATACTTCTCTTCGATAAAACGCTGGCAATCGTTTGTCTCTGCTTCCTTACCTTGGGGGACCTGTTCGCAGCGTTGATCGGGAAGCAGTGGGGACGGATTAAACTCTTTTCCCGAAAAAGCCTAGAAGGCAGCCTTGCCTGTTTCATCGTGTGCACAACGGTTGCGCTGCTGATAGGGTTTCACCCGATTGTTGCAATCACCGGGGCACTCGTTGCAACATTGATCGAACTCTTGCCCACTGGAGTAGATGATAATGTAACGATGCCGTTAATTTCGGGGTTGGCGATGCACCTATTAATCAACAACTGGCAGTTCTAGTGCTCTCACACCGGAAGAATCCGCCTCTTAGTAGAGGTAGATTCTTCCCTTAGATTTTTGAGAACACTTCTGTTGAATTACACCTCCTCCAGTCTTCCTTCCCTTCCACTCTCTCCTTCTAAACTGAAATGGAAATAGATACCCGCTTAGGTTAGGTTGATATAACATAGACAAGTAAAAAACTAGTATGATAAAATTCATTGGGGTGAGTCAATGAAATTGCTATTGGAATGTTTGATTGTTCCACCATTCGAGTCAAACTGCTGGATTCTCGGTTGCAATGAAGCAGAAGAAGCTGTTGTGATTGATCCGGGAAACGAAGCCGGCATCCTTAAAACGTTGAAAGCACACAAGTTGACGGTCAAATACCTGATACATACACACGGACATCTAGACCATGTTTCTGCCACCGCTGCTATCCAACAAGAGCGGGGCACGCCGGTTCTCATCCACGAAGCGGACCAGATTCTCTTGGATAATTTGACACTACAAGGCACAATGTTTGGACTCACATCGCCAGCACCGCCAACTGTAGACAAGTACATTTGTGAAGGGGATCGGATTGATTGGGGCCAGTATACGCTGTCCGTGATTGAAACCCCCGGGCATAGCCCCGGCGGTGTCTGTTTGAACCTTGAAGGCGAGCAGATTCTTTTCGCAGGTGATACGCTTTTTCAAGGCAGTATTGGACGCACCGATCTGTGGGGTGGAGATTATGAGCAGTTACTGGATTCCATCCGGGAAAAGCTATGGCAGCTGGACGATGATACGATTGTTTGTCCCGGGCACGGTCCACGGACCACAATCGGGAGAGAGAAGCGCGAGAACCCATTTCTGCAAGAATTGTAATGCCTATGAATAGATCAGAACCGAAGTACGGGATTGTCATATTTAAGGACGTAATGGTGCCGATGCGCGATGGAGTTCGATTAGCGACCGACATCTATCTGCCCGCGCTCGACGGAGAGCTAGTCCCCGGCACATTTCCCGCCATTCTGGGGCGCACATCTTACGACAAGAACAGTCCGCAGATATGGGTGGAGCCGGTGGCTGAATTCTTTACCCGGCACGGATACGTGACGGTCATCCAAGACTTGCGGGGCCGCCAGCGTTCGGAAGGCACAGGGCAATACTTCCACACAGCCAACGTCAATGAAGGACGCGATGGGTACGATACCGTGGAGTGGATCGCCGCCCAACCTTGGTCGAATGGGCGCGTGGGGACCGTGGGCAGTTCACACGGTGCGATTGTCCAGAGCGTGATGGCACTTTATCAGCCGCCGCACCTAACGGCGCTGTGGCAGGATGTGGGCCCCACCAACATTTACGCACACGAGGCGCGGGAAGGCGGGGCGATGGCACTCCACATGTTCGGTGCACTGTTCCTGCACGCCCATGATGCACAGGAGATTCGGGACAACCCTGTAGCGAAGCATTCGATTGCACAGGCGATGGAGCGTATGCGTGAGTTGGTCTTTTCGACACCGTTTAAGCAAGGACACACACCGCTATCTGTGGTTCCCAACCTTGAGCAGACCCTTTTCAACTACTACTATCGTGGTGAGTATGATGAATTTTGGCAGCAGGATTGTTGTGATCAGGAGCGTTACTTCGATCGACACATAGATGCTCCTTCAGTCTTCAGTGGTGGTTGGTACGACCCCTTCTCGGTTGCCACGACAAACTACTTTGCGACGATGTGCAAGCAGAACAGTACCCCCCAACGGTTGGTGATGGGCCCCTGGAATCATGGTGCCATGCGGGGCGAGGGTGCCTCATACGTGGGCGACGTGGACTTCGGGGCCGATGCCGTATGGGGCGACCGGATATACAATAAGGAGCGTCTCCGCTGGTTCGATCATTGGCTGAAGGATGTGCCAAATGGGGTGGAGGATGACCCACCAGTCCGCATCTTTGTGATGGGCGGAGGCGATGGTAGACGCAACAGCGAAGGACGTTTGAAGCACGGCGGCGTGTGGCGGCCAGAAAAAGAGTGGCCCCTTGCCCGCACGAAATATATCCCCTATTACTGCCACGCTAGTGGAAGGTTGACCCCAAATATGCCGGGAGAGCATGACTCACCTTCCTGTTTCCTCCACAATCCAGACAACCCAGTGCCGACTATCGCTGCAAACGTCACAGGGTTCTATGAACAGGTAGCGTTGGGAGAAGGGATGGTGCCCCAGTATACGCCGCCCAGAGCGCGGATGCATAGTATCGTTATGGATGGTGCGGCGCATCAGAAGGAAGAGCCCGGCATCGTCGGAGCTAAACCACCGTATCTTCCCCTCGCGGCAAGACCGGATGTCCTCGTGTTTCAGACATTCCCGTTGGAGGAAGACATTGAGGTGACCGGGGCAACGATGGTGAGGCTATGGATTTCGTCTTCGGCGGTAGACACCGACTTCACCGCAAAACTAATTGATGTCTACCCGCCAAACGAGGATTACCCCGCTGGCTACCATCTGAACCTCGTTGATTCTATTATCCGCACCCGATACCGGGACGGTTGGGAACAAGCGAAGTTGATGGAACCGGGTGAGGTTTATCAAGTTCAGATCGCCTTGCCACCGACCTGTAATATTTTCAAGGCAGGGCACCGGATTCGGATAGATATATCGAGCAGCAACTTCCCGCGATTCGACATCAACCCAAACACCGGTGAGCCGATGGGCCGACATACACATACCGTCGTAGCACAAAATACGGTGTACCTTGACCATGACCGCCCTTCGCACATTGTGCTGCCTATCATTCCCCGGTGAATGGTGTTGCAGCTGTGAAAGCCTGATAGTATCAACATCTCATGAAATTGGAGTCGCGTATGCAAACAGTCCGTGTGGCAACCTTTGATGGGCCCGGAGCGGAGCCCCAGATTCGGACCGTTCCCCGACCGAATGTTCCCGACAAAGCGGCATTGATCCAAATCGGTGCCTGTGGGGTGTGCGGGACCGACCTCCATATCCTCAAGGGGCATTGGCCCAAGCCCTTGCCCTGGCCCTTTACGCTGGGCCATGAATTGGCTGGCGTGATTGTTGAAAAGGGATCTGCCTTGGAAGTAGACTTTATGGGCAAACCCTTGGCCGTTGGGAGCAAGGTCATGCTGCCACCGCTCATGCCTTGCGGGGAATGTTACTATTGTGCACACTATCCGGAGCACGCCAATCGTTGCCTCAACCCAACCTACTATGGCCGCTATCTGCCCTTTGATAAGCCGCCGCATCTATGGGGCGGATGGGCGGAGATGGTCTATGTTGACTTGGAGATGTTGCCAGCGACGAAGATTTACCGTTTGCCGGACGACATGTCATTGATGTTGGGGGCATTGACCGAGCCGCTAGCCTGTTGCATCCGGGCACTCAACCGCGCCGCGTCAATCAACGGCTTCCGGTTCGGTGACACTGTGGTCATCCAAGGTTCAGGTCCAATTGGTGTATTGATGATTACCGCCGCCAAGGAGATGGGGGCGGGCCGTGTCATCATGGTGGGGGCCCCTGAGAATCCACGACTCGCGCTGTGTCGAGAGTTTGGCGCGGAGGCTACCGTGTCGATTGAGGAACATAGAACGGTGCAAGCCCGGATTGACGCTGTCCGTGAGATTGTTGGCGGTTTTGGCGCAGATTTTGTGATCGATTGCAGCGGTCACCCCTCAGCGGGTCCGGAAGGCATTGAGATGCTTCGGGACGGAGGAACTTACGTAGAGATGGGGCAGTTCACCGACGCGGGTTCCATCGAAACCAACTGGCACCGCATCTGCATCAAGGACATAAAGTTGGTGGGAAGCTGGGGTATTACTGCTAACGACCTCCCCGCAGGTATTGACATGCTTGATCGCGCCCGTGATCACTACCCTTGGAGTCGGATGCAAACGGAATTCCCCTTTACCGAAGCGGGAATAGCGGAGGCGGTGCAGAGTGCGCTAGAGATGCGTTGTGTCAAAGCCACCATCCTGCCGAATGCAGATAGCGGCTGATCTCGCCAAATCGGGATATACTTGCCTCACGACTCAGCACCCATCATCACCTCCACCTGATCCGGAGGCGAATAGAAATAAGAACCAGCCTTCCATTCGCCAATATCCCCAATTAACCGTCGCTGTCGAGGGGTACACCGCTCCAACAGTTCCGGCGATGCCTTTTCAAAATCGAACGCCCGGAGACATTGATGGACGTAGCAATAAATCAGCGTTTTGCGAGGTTTATCCGATCTGTTTGCAACAAAACCGTGCCACATCGCATGAGGAAAAATAGCCACGTCGCCTGCCTCTACGCATAGCGGTAACGCTTCGGGGATATACGGCCCCTCCTTAAATCCTCCTTCTGGAAAGAGGCGATTATGACTACCGGGGACAACCGTGAAGTTGCCCATATCCGGCTCAGGCAGATCTGTCAGGAAGTATTGGAGCTTGATCTGGAATGGCAAGCTGCTGTCACTCACCCTTATCTGTCGCATTGCTTGACCGCCATCTGTGTGTAGAAGCCCCTTCCCTTCAGGGTCTGTTGGCCGGATAACGACTTCAGACATGCTCAAGTGCATGTAAGGGCCCATCAACTCAAGCACGACCGGAAACGTCGCAGGATGATCCATCAGATCAACGAAGATGTCGTGGTTCTCCATGACATTTCGCTGATCCAACCCGGCATCCGGCTTCACATTGGATTGTTGGAGATGTTCCTCATACATCTGATCAACGGCGGCGGTCAGGTTCTCGATTTCCTCTGAAGAAAGGATGCCTTTCAGAACGAGATAACCATCTTCCTTCCACCGCTGCTTCTGTTTTTCGGTTAAGACACTTTTCTGTCCTTCAATTAACGGAGCTGTGTCCATGATGACCTCCTTACCAGCACCAAAAGTTATAAGTCTATACTCTCAATTAGTCTTAACAATAAAGGCACAGTTTATCTAACAGCCACAGGGCGTAGATCGACACTTTGGACAGCCATCAGCATAAATTTTTGCGGCTTCAGTGAGATCGACACCGAGCAAACTAGCGAGTGTTGACAGCCACGCCAATACATCGGCAAACTCAGCGCGTAGTCGTTCCAGGTCCCGTTGCTCACGCCGAATCTCTTTGGCAAGTTCGCCAACCTCTTCGGTGAACCAAACAAATGTGCCCTCTACACCGCGTTCAGCATCTCGATTATAGTAGATTTGCTCGATCAGATTTTGAAATTCTTGAATAGTCATTATGGGTTCTCAAAAATACACTTCTGACAGTTGATCTGACGTACCGCAATGCAACGAGTGAATGCACTCAACCTGCACCTGCTCGCCCTATTTTAACATCAACTGCAACCCATCTGTCAACTGATATTTGTTGTGGGGGCGGCTGGCTTTTTGAATAATTTCATCTAAGCACTGGAACGGCAGTTCGCTATTTTGGATGTAATACACCCCTTCAATAACAAGGCCCCCCCTTTATCCCCCAACAAGCCCCCCCTCTATCCCCCCGCAAGCGGGGGGAATAAGGCGGCTGACTTTTCGATGAGGGTGGTTTGGATTTAGCAATTCAGACCAATACTCTTATCGTTGTTCCAATTTCACTGACCCCCGTTTTTTTGAGTGTTATCTCGGTGCATTAGTTCATTAGTGCATGAGTCGGGCAAGTCGCGGGACAGGGCGAAAACCGATAACTAAATAGCCCTAGGTTTGGGAGAAAACGCTTGACAAAAAGGCGAGAGTCTGTTACGATTTTTCCCCTTTCTAACACGATCGACCCCTATTATGAAAGGACAACAGAATGATTACCGAAAAAGTGCTAGGAGCATATACTATCGTTGGAACGCTTTCGCCAACCGAACAAGCGGATTGGTATCGCAAGGCGGTGGAAGAGTGGAATGTCAACACCTTTGAAGTTCCAATTTTAGCTGGTGTCCCGTTAGCCCCGGAGTTAGTTGATGTATTCACCGAACTATCTGCCTCGCTTGTGGTCACCCTTGTGGCGCAGTGGGCAACGGTTGGGCAGAAGAACCCAGCATACGGCTTGTCCTCGCTGGAGGAATCGTCTCGTCAAGCAGCGATGGTAGATGTCTGCTCATCCTTGCAGCAATGTGTGGCGTTATCCGAGGGTGGCATCCCTATTCGTAATGTCTTCGTCCACACTGGAGGCCGCTCTGGAGAAACCATCCCACACGCCATCGCATTCCATCGGAGTTTGACCGACTTGCACCAATTGGCCTCTGCTATCCTGCCGGACACCACGCTGGCAGTGGAGGTGACGGACAGCCTCCCTTCCGACCATCCGATACCGTTCCCTTCAGCCAAGAAGGCTTCACTGACGTTACCTGACCTTATCCAGACGCTCGCCTTCATAAATCGAGAAAACTTGTCAGGGCCTCCCATCGCGCTCATGGTAAATTGGGGCCGCCTTCTGGTCAATGGCGATACACCCCTATCAAGCATACACGAGATTCTGGACTCGGAAGTGCCGTTGTCAGGTGTTATTTTGTCCGGAGCCGGTCCTTCTGCGAACGGATTCACGGACTCTCACAATTCGCACCTTGACCCTCAGAGCGGCTTTACCGAAGAAGATGCCATGTCCTGCGCTTCTGTGCTAGCGTCCAATCCTCAACCGATATTCCTTGGCACGAAATGTAGCACCGCCAAAGGGGACGAACAGTTGTCGGTCGAAACGGTATTGACCGCGCAGGCGGAGCTGCTCAACAAGGCTAATTAATGATGATAAAATATAAACTGATTGCCTTGGACATTGATGGGACACTCGCTGATTCTAATGGAAGGATTACAACGCGAACAAAGGAAGTTTTACATCGTGTTACCCAAACAGGGGCGACCATCGTCGTTGCAACTGGACGACGTTTCTTCACAGCAAAACCGAGGGTTTTACAGCTTGAGCTCCCGGGGGTGTTGTTGGCGGCACATAACGGCGCAATCCTCAAGCGTCTCGACGGTGAACTCCTCCATCACCAATTGCTGCCTTGCGCTGTTGCAGAAAAGGTTGTCCAGATTGCGAAGGAACTTGGGCTCTGCCCAGTTGTTTTTGAAGGAACGCAGGATGAAGCAAACCTCCTCGTTGAGGACTACCGCGACCAACTTGACGACTGGCAACGTGGATATCTTCAGGAGAATCAAGCCCACCTGAAACGGGTTGACGATCTCGCAGCCGATCTGCCGGGCGATGTGATTGAAATCATCTGCGTCGTTCCTACAGAGGCGGCGCATGAGATCGCTGCAACTTTTCAAACACGCTTAGATGGACAGGTCAAACCGATTCTTGTAATCCTCAGTAACGGACATCTCGCTTTTCTCGGTCTTTCTCACGCAACGGTTGGTAAAGATCTGCCGTTACGCTACCTTGCCAAACAGATGGAGATACACCCATCGGAAATCCTTGCAGTTGGTGACAACTATAACGATCTGGATATGTTACAATTTGCGGGAACGGGCGTGGTCATGGAGAATGCAGATGACTCGCTCAAACAACAGGGATTCTACGTGACGGCCTCGAATGATTCAGATGGCGTTGCAGCGGCTTTGGAACGGTTCGTGTTAGCAGAAGATGCTGTTTGATTGTCGTGCTGAGTGGGGGACACGCTCACAGATTCAAATTGAGGCATTGATATGACAACCCCACGCCTCCTTTTATTCCTCATCTATGAACACTCAAAACCTACCCAACGCTGTTAAAAATCAATCGCTCTTTTCAAACTACTACCTCGATTCCCGCATCGTCGACCAACCGCAGTGGGTCAATACACCCAACATCGAATCCGATTACGCAGCAATCAAGGAACTCTTCGACACCGTCGCACCCAACGCAGAACATCTCAACGAGGCGCAAACCGAACACGAATTCATCCAACCGCTACTAGAACAGCTCGGGCACGTTTTCGAGGTGCAGCCGGCACTCCAAACATCGCAGGGGACCAAACGACCCGATTACGCCCTCTTCCCATCGAGCGATGCCCACAATGCGGCACTGTCTCACGTCAACACCAATCAGTTCTTCAAAACCGCCCTCGCTGTCGGCGATGCCAAGGCGTGGTCACGCAACCTGGATCGGAAAGCGCAGGGCGGAGGCGACCCGTTCAACAATCAAAATCCGAACTACCAGATCGACTTCTATCTGCGAGGCACGGCTAAAGACTGGGGCATCTTGACCAACGGTAGACAATGGCGACTCTACCACCGTCAGACCAGTTATCGGCTCGATAGCTGCTACGAAGTAGACCTCGCCGCACTGCTCTCTGACAACGGAGCCCTAGAGACCTTCCGCTATTTCTACTGCCTCTTTCGGTGCGATGCCTTCACCCCCGATCCGAGCGGGAGGTCATTCCTCGATCTTGTATTGGGGGAGAGTCAGCAATACACCGTCGCCGTTTCCGATGACCTGAAGAACCGTGTCTACGATGCCCTACGCCTGCTCATCGGCGGCTTCCTTGCTTTCCCCCGCAACCGTTTCGACAAAGCCAACCCGCCGCTCGATGAGATCCACACCAACTGCTTGATTTTGTTATACCGTGTCCTGTTTATTCTCTACGCCGAAAGTCGCGGGCTACTGCCGGTCGAAAATCCTGATTACGCCGCAGGTTATAGCCTTGCAGCCCTCGCGGAGACGGTTCACGAAACGCTGGATCGGGGGGATCTCATCATCCCGACGATCAGCGATTATTGGGCGCGGCTGCGCGGACTCTTTGCACTCATCAACGACGGTTGGAGTAATCTTATCCCGCAATACAACGGCGGACTTTTCAATCCGGAGTATCACCCGTTTCTTGAGGACAACGAAATTGGAAACGATGCGCTGGCACAGGTTATCGAACTCCTAACACGCACAGCAAAGGGAGAACGCATCGCCTACCGTGATCTTGACGTGCGCCATCTCGGAGATATCTACGAAGGCTTGCTGGAATATCAGCCCCAAATTGCCGACCAAGATCTAGTCATCGTTTCAAAGAAGGGGGGCGAGACGGTCGCGCCAAAATCCTCCTCCAATCAAGAGACCGCCTATCCGAAAGGAGAGGTCTACCTCCTGACCGACAAGGGCGATCGGAAGGCGACCGGGAGCTACTACACCCCCGATTACATCGTCCGCTACATCGTCGAAAATACACTCGCCCCGCTCTGTAAGGCCAAAACCGTTGATGAGATTCTATCGATCAAAATCCTCGATCCTGCCACAGGGAGCGGTCATTTTCTCGTCGGCGTTGTCGATTATCTCGCCGAAGAACTGACTACACACTCGGATACAGCGTTCATGACCGAAACGGCGAGCGAGGAGACAGAGCTCGCATACTGGCGGCGGCGCGTTGTCGAGTCCTGCGTTTATGGCGTTGACCTCAACCCGATGGCGGTGGAGTTGGCAAAACTCTCCCTCTGGCTCCACACAGTGGCAAAAGGCGAGCCGCTCTCGTTCCTCGACCATCACATCCGTTGTAGCAATTCCCTGATCGGTGCGAAGATTGAGAACCTGTCACATCTACCGGAACTGAAGAAAAGCCGCCGCAAAACGAGCGAAACCCAGACAGAATTTGCCATGCCCTTCCCTTTCACCGACACCGTCGCCACCGCCATCGGACACTATCTCTGGATCGAAGGGACCGAGAGCCGCACCGCCGACCAGATCCACGCGAAGGAACACCAATTAGACATCGCCCAAACGATGCTCCGCTATCACAAAGGGGTGGCGAACCTCTGGACGAGCGTTTACTTCGGAAACGATGTCTCCCGCGCCACCTATCATCAAGCGTTGAATGCCCTCCGCTCCAAAGATACCAATGCCCTTGAAAATTTGCTTTCCTATCGTCGGGCGCAGGAGATCGCGACAGAGAAACGGTTCTTCCATTGGGAGATAGAGTTCCCCGAAGTCTTTCGTGATAAGCACGGACGCGAGAAGGACAATCCGGGGTTTGACGCGGTGATAGGAAATCCGCCGTATGTGAGTGTTACCAATATTGAGCCTGACTTCCGTAATTACCTGTTGAAGCAATTCACCACAGCAACTGGTCGTTTTGATCTTTACATAACTTTTGCCGAGCAGGTGCTTCGTTTGCTGCGAAGGAGTGGAATGTTCGGTTTTATCCAACCGATTAAATTTGCAATTTATGCTAATGGCAAAACACTTCGGAATTTCTTGTTAGGGCAAACACAGATCGAACAGTTTGTCGATATTTCTCAATGCCGTGTATTTCCAGACCCCACAACTTACCCATGTTTGCCAATAGTGAAAAAAGGGCCACCATCCTCAGATCACAAAATCCTCGTTGTGCGGGTTCCACCGGATGCACCGGAGTTAATCAGCGATAGCAGCAGTGAGTTGGTAATTACTACCGAAATACCTCAGTCGAGGTTCAACCGAACACCCGAAAACGTGATCTGCCTGCGTCTTTCAGATGGGTTATGGTATTTGATTCAGAGGTTTGATGAATTGTCATTCAGTTTAAGTGATATGTTTGATATTGAGCAGTGTATCCGTATCGGTAGCCAAGCAAAAAGGCGGGTGCTCGTACTGGATGAGGAGCATTATGCTTCAGCACCTGAAGATGTCAGAATGGCCTGTCGAAAAATGCTAGATGGAGCAAATATTGAGCAATACACTATCGCTTGGGAAGGTAAATGGCTTCACTATCTACCTAACGAGCTATACAATGCCAAATCACTTGAAGTCTTGGAAACCGAGAAAATTCTCATCAAGCGGATTGCACCGTCACTGACGGCTGTTCCGGATCTAGGTCTGAATGAAAGTTACTTTTACCCGCTGAATACAATTTACGCACTCATTCCTAACGAGCATTCCAATCTTACACTTCTCTATGTGACATCACTGCTGAACTCAAAATGCCTTGATTGGTACTATAAGCTGCTGTTTGAAGCTATTGCTATTCGAGGAGGGTACATCGAATATCGTGAGTATTTGAAATATTTGCCCATCCGCCGCATCAACTTCACCACCCCCGACGACGAACGCGACCGCCAACTCGAAAAAGCCAAAACCCTCTACCAATTCTGCCTCAACAAAGGGAGCGTAGACTGCGTTCTCGGCTTTGTGAAACACCATCTCGCCGCCGATCCAGAGCGTTCCGACCTCGTCCATGATCTGCTCGCCTTCCTCGCGGAGCAGATGGTTGAGCTGAACAAAGCCAAGGGGGAGGAGATTCGGGGCTTCCTGCGCTGGCTGGAACGGGAAATCGGGGTCGAAATTGAGGCACTCAAGAACAAGACCGCGATTCAGGCTTACTTCAATCTGTCGCTTGAAGAACTGCTTGGGGTCCTCAAGAAAAACCGTCGATCCATCCCCATTGATCTATCAAGGCGAAGTTTCCAAGAATCGTTGGGGCGCGAGTTTACAGCTAGCCTTGACAAACTCAACCCCTTGCTCACCCACATTCAGCAGGCCGACGCACTCATTGATCAGGTGGTCTATCAGCTCTACGGCTTGACCGATGAGGAAATCGCCGTTGTGGAGGACAAATAACATAGGAGACCAACCAAACATGCCAGAAAAAAGCACAGCGTTTGCCGTGATCGGCGATCGCTATCATAATTCAGACTACATTCGGACCGCGCTGGGCAAAACCCTAGTGCGAGACCTTGGACTCACCATCGACTTCACCGACGACGTGAAGCTGCTCAACGCAGAAACGCTGCAAAGCTACAAAATGCTGATTACCTTTCGGGATGGCATGATCTGGCCTGATGGTTACGGCGCGGCGGGATCGCTGCCCCCAAACGTGAGTGAACCACCGGTGCCAGAAGTCGAGGCGACTGCCATAGATTGGATCACCGAGGTACAAGCGCAGGCGGTCAAAGATTTTGTGGAAAATGGTGGTGTCGCGCTGTTTTATCACAATTCGACCTACATCGCCAGGGGCAATGCGACCTTTCGCGCGGTGTTAGGGGCAGCGACCGAAGGGCATCCGCCGGTTCGACCGTTCAAGGTCACGCTCAGTAACCCAGACCACCCCATCACTCAGGGTGCCAGCGATTTCATTGTAACCGACGAGCAGCACTTTATGACCTACGATGGTGATCCGGCGCATGTTTTCATACGGAGCGTCAACGAAGATGGACTCACACACACCGAGCACGGGGCCTCCTGCGAGGCGGGGTGGGCATACGACTACGGGAAGGGACGGATTTGTTATCTTGCACCCGGGCATACCGTTGCTGCGCTGTGGAACCCGGCATACGTGACGATTCAGCAAAACGCCGTTCGGTGGCTATTGAGGCAGATTTAAACAGATCAAATTGCTAGGGCGTGTTGAGATTTATGTGAGACGTGCCCGTGTCGTAGGGGCGAGGTCTCCTCGGCTAGGTTATTACGTTTTGATACAGAAAATCTCACGCAAGTTCCGATACTTTTGCGCGTAATCCAAACCGTATCCGACGACAAAGGCATCCGGAATCTCAAAACCGACATAATCGATCGTCGCTGTCACTGTTCTTCGTGTTGGCTTATCTAGCAAGCTGCACACTTTCACGCTTGCGGGTTCCAACGCCTGAATCTCCTCCATGAGAACAGTCAAGGTCTGCCCTGTGTCAACAATATCCTCCACAATCACCACGTCCGAGTTGCGAAGATTTTCGTTCAATCCCTGAACTATCCGAACATGCCCCGATGATTCCGTCCTATCGTCATAACTTGCCAGTTGGATAAACTCGCAACGCACAGGAATCGAGAGCGCACGGAACAGATCTGCGAAGAATAGGGCTGCACCTTTGAGCACACAGACGAGCACCAACTCACGGTTGTGGTGATCTTCGGAGATTTGTTGACCCAATTCGCGGACACGCCTTTGGATCTCTGCTTCAGAAATCAGAGTGGATTCAATTTCGATTTTCATCAATTTCAACCGCAGGTAAGTAATTCAAATATAGCCGACGCTTCGTCTCAGCGCGGACTTTGAACGGTTCACTCGTTCGGTAGCCAACGACCCAAATAATCTCAACCCCATTCACCAGCACCGGAACTCGTCCCCGCTCCTGTCGAGGGGTTTTGGCATCAATTAACAGGTCCTTCAGTTTTTTTGTGCCTTGCATTCCAAACGGATGAAACCGGTCGCTATCTCGCCGCTGTCGAAGCTTCAGCGGAAGTTGCAGCCGATCTAGATCAAACACCGCTTGAAATTTACCATCAGGAAATTTATCCGCCGCTGCGTAGTTCATTGGGTGTTCCACAACGGTAGCGATCATCTCCGCAGCTAATAGCGGAAGCGCGGTATGCCCCGGCACCGCAACCTCATATTCAAAAGGGACCTCGTTGTTTGTCGATTTCTGGATAAGGATATGGTTATATGCCCGTCGAAATTCCCCCCCGTTGGGCAGATGCAAAGAGCTATTCGGGGCTTCCCCATCAATCAAATTTAACATCGATTCAAAATGCTTGAAGCAAAGATCCCGGACCGCTCCTAAACTTTCCGCGGCAGCCAAACGCAGGATTCGCCGCCGCAAAGCGAGATGATGCTCTCGAAATAAGCGGCGATCCAGAACAACGGTATCGGGCGTGCACGATTCTATCCGGCACGCTTGAAACGCGTCATGAGCGAGCGTCTCCAGATAATCCGATTCAGCGCGTAACAGGTCGGCGGTCTGATTCAAGGTGTTCTGGAGGTTGGAATTGTAAGCACGCTCTAAAACGGGGATAAGTTCTAAACGAACCCGATTGCGGAGATAGTTGAGTTGATAATTGGTAGCGTCACGGCGCGGCTGTAATCCGAGCTGCGCCACAAAGTCCTCGATCTCCTCTCGTGAAAAAGCGAGCAAGGGACGGATGAACTTTCCTTCTCTTACCGGAAGTATCCCTTTTAACCCGGGCGCACCTGCACCGCGTAATAGGTTCATCAAGACCGTTTCCGCCTGATCGCCACGGTGATGTCCCAGCGCAATCTTCGGTGCCCCAATCCGTTCGGAGACACATTCATAGAACTGGTATCGTGTGCGTCGTGCTGCCACTTCAGCGGAGAGTTTCTGTTCCTGCATCAGTTGGGGCACGTCAATCCTAGTGCTTGAAATCGGGATGCCCAAGCCATCTGACTGCTTTGCGACATACGCTGCATCCGCGGCCGAATCTTCACGAAAACTGTGATCCAGGTGAGCAACATGAAGTTGACAATCGAGTTGATGGCGTAGTGCGTGCAAAGCGTAAAGCAAGGCAAGTGAATCAACACCCCCAGAAACACCGACAAGCACGGTTTCCTTGGGTTGAATCATCTGATGGTGGGTGATAAAACGGTGGGTGTATTGCACAAAGCTAGCAGCCATAACAGAATCTCGGATTTAATCCTGCGACGGTTTGGAACCTTCGCAAGGTGGACGGATTCCAAATTACGGATGGATCTCGCGGATCAAAAATAAAAGAGCCGTGCAAGGGGGCTAGATAATTGCTTGTGAGTGCCGGTGTGGAGAGTTGAACTCCAGACAGCACGATTATGAGTCGTGTGCTCTACCACTGAGCTACACCGGCATAAGAAAAAAGGGAAATGCACTTGAACAAGCACATTTCCCGTAGGCTTTCCTACCTCGTAATAGCACCAAATGGTTGCAGGGGAGGGATTTGAACCCCCGTCCTCCGGGTTATGAGCCCGACGAGCTACCAGACTGCTCTACCCTGCGCCAAGCTTGAGGTGAGGAAATGGTGGGCGAGGAGGGATTTGAACCCTCACACCCATTTACGGGCGATGGATTTTAAGTCCATTGTGTCTGCCATTCCACCACTCGCCCGCGGCAAGGACGCATTGAATTCCAACGAACCCTATTGTAATAGATTCCCTCCGAGTTGTCAAGGTTTTTTTTGGAATTTATCCTTCGGATCGGGGTTGATGTCTTTTTTGCAGTTGACTTTCGTATACTATCATGACATACTTTTTATTTCAAGATCTATCCAACTTTCCGATGAAGGGAGTAACGACAACTTATGGAACTGACCTATGCACAAAAACAGGAAATCTTCAAGAACGGGTTTGTCAAGATTCCTGGCGTTGTGCCGCAAGTGATGGTGGATGCAGCCCTCCGGGCAATCAATAGCTCTGTGGGTGAAGGGATGAACGTTGATGATATGACCACTTTCCGATCTAGATCCTACTGTCCGGAACTTCAGGGTACCCCCCTCATTACAGACCTACTAAACCGGACACCCGCATGGGGGTTAGCAGAGTCTGCGATTGGGGTCGGAAACATTAATCGCCCCACCGGCGGCCAAATCGCGCTTCGGTTTCCGAGCAGACAGGACCCGCCGCCGAAACCGGGCGGCCATCTCGATGGAATGCACTCACCACACAATGGTGTCCCCAAAGGGGTGATCCGAAACTTCACAATGCTAGCGGCGGTGTATCTCAGCCATGTGCCGCATCCATACGCCGGCAATTTCACCGTCTGGCCCGGGACCCATCACGTCTACGAGAAGTATTTTCAGGAACATGGGCCCGAATCGCTTCTTGAGGGGATGCCGCCGGTCGAACTGCCGGAGCCACATCAAATCACCGGCGAGCCCGGCGATGTTATTCTGGCACACTACCAGATCGCGCATACTGCGGCACCAAATGTCTCGCCCCACACACGATACGCAATCTTTTTCCGCTTGCGCCATGTCGATCACCCCGACTACCGGCCCGAAGCGATGACAGATATCTGGTTGGAGTGGGAAGGGCTGCGGGATATTATGGAAACTTGAGTCCCTTGCCGTCTCAACCGAAAAATCAACGGAAAGGATAACTCATGTCAGAACAACTCGCAATTCACGGTGGACAACCGACAATTCCAGAAGGGACGATTAAACCTTGGCCCCACATTACCGATGCAGATCGGCAAGCGGTGATGGAGGTGCTATCCAGCGAAAGCATCAACGAACAACGCAAGATTCAATCCGAGGCGTTGTCCCAAGAGTGGGCAGCATACGTGGGACGAAAGTACTGTATCCCGGCCAACAGCGGCACCGCCGCACTCCACATGTGCATCGCCGCTTTGGGAATCGAGCCGGGCGACGAAGTCATCGTTCCAGCCTTTACGTTCTGGGCAACGGCAGCCGCTGTCCTCCACCACAACGCTATCCCAATCTTCGTTGACATCGATCCCAAGACATTCTGCATTGACCCCGCGCAGATTGAAGCCAAGCTCTCCGAACGGACGCGAGCGGTTATCGCCGTTCACATTCACGGGATGCCGGCGGATATGGACGGAGTGCTCGCGGTTGCCGGGCAACACGGTCTCAAAGTTATCGAAGATGCCGCGCAGGCACACGGCTCAAGGTATAAAGGGGTGCCGTGCGGTGCGATAGGAGATGTCGCAGGCTTTAGCACGCAGATGTCAAAAACGCTGACGACAGGGAGTGAGGGCGGTCTATTCGTCACCGATGATGAGGATTATCACAAACAAGCAGCGCTGCTTCAATACTTCGGCGAATTGGTTGTGCCGGGCAGAGAACGGCAGGAGCAGGAATACAATGCTTTTGGGTTAGGGTGGATGTATCGCGGCGATGTGTTTGGTCAAGCGTTTATCCGCAGCCAGCTAAAAAGGCTAGATACGAATAACGCCTTACGCATCCGAAACTGCAACTTTCTCACGGAACACCTCTCCAAAATCAAGGGCATCGAAACACCGTATGTCCCACCGCAGTGTGAATCCGTCTACTATAACTATGTGGTTGGTGTCAAACCAGAGGAATTGGGGCTTTCTGTCTCGCCGAGAGCCTTCCGCGAAACGGTTCAAGAAGCGTTAGCCGCCGAAGGGCTGCACGTCGGACAGTGGCAAAGGAGACCTGTACCGGCGCAGGAAATCTTTCAAGCTCAGATCGGCTACGGAAAAGGATGTCCATGGACCTGCGGTCATGCCCAGCCGATAGAATATCGGAAAGCGGATTATCCTAACGCCACCGCGTTCATCGATTCCCATTTCTACCTCTTTGACGTGAACCCTCCGAATGACCTCAACCTGATGAAGTTGTACGTCGAAGCATTCGAGAAGGTGATGGGCACCCCCGATCGGTTGGTAGAATAAGCATATAGGTGAAGGAAAAGTGCAGGGTTGGGTTGAATAGATGGAGTGAAACCCAACAGGATAAGGGCTTCCACAGGTCGATTTTCCAAAACCGACATTTCGGTGTCGAGATATGAATCTCGACCTGCAAGGTATCTAGCAACTTGAGTTAGGATAGATGTGTGGGCATAGAAAAAGAAAGATAGAAGGACTAGGGGAGTCGCTCATGTCTGAACGACGCAATCTAGAAATGACCCGAAAGGACTATTGATGAACAAAATACTGACTTCGCCGACAAACGTTATCTTCTGTATCGGCGATGGGATGGGATTCGAGAAAGTCAAAGCGGCCGGCATGTACGCCCACGGCGAGGTTGGAACGCTATCATTTGAAGCGTTCCCTTATCAAGGCGAGGTGATGACACACTCAGCCGACGCTCCGATGACCGACTCGGCGGCAGCTGCAACCGCTATGGCGACCGGTTTCAAGGTCAACAATGGTGTCATCAGCACCGCTTTGCCGGGCGATGGCAGAGAACTCTATACACTCCTAGAGCATTTCAAGGACCAGGGCAAGAGCACGGGCCTGGTCTCCACAACCTTCATCACCCACGCCACACCGGCCGCCTTCGGTGCCCACGAGCCCAAACGCGGCAATTTAGCGGAGATTGCCGAGGATTACCTGAATCAGACCCGTCCAAATGTCCTGCTCGGCGGCGGTGGCAATGGGATGGCTGAAGCAGCAGCAGAAGCAGCTGGCTACACGGTTGTGACGGATCGGGACGGGCTCCTATCCCTAGACACCGAAAATGTCCCGCGAGTTTCCGGTCAGTTTGGCGACACAAATCTACCCTATGAATTTGATGGACTTGGGGATTTACCTCACCTGTCCGAAATGACTGCAACCGCGCTGAAGGTATTAGCGGAAAACCCAGCCGGTTTCTTTCTGATGGTTGAGGGGGGTAGGATCGATCACGCCGGACACTCTAACGACATTGAGCGCAATGTCTGCGAGACAATTGAGTTCTCTAAAACGATACAAGTTGCGATTGATTGGGCAAAGGGACAGGCAGACACCCTCATCATCGTAACGGCTGACCACGAAACCGGCGGCTTGAAAGTCCTTGAAAACAACGGCAAGGGCAATTTTCCAACCGTCTCCTGGTCCACCGGCGGTCATACCACAACAAACATCCCTGTGTATGGTTGGGGCCCCAATGCAGCACGTATCTCTGGCGTGATGGATAACACCGATCTCTTTGGCGTTGTAGCGTGCGATCAATCCGGAGAAAAATAGCGTGCCATCAGCATTAAAACGCGAAGATTGCTCGACGCTTATCGGACGGGGATAAGAATCCCAATCCTTTAGGTTTGGGAGTATGTCAAAAAGCAGGTGCCTGGCCCTTTATTCGCCAGCATTTTCAGGGAACAATGCCCGGAACCGCTTGAACGCGGGGAGCTACCACTACACTCGTGAGGCTCCATACCACCTTTTTCGCGTGTAAAATGGGTAACTTTTTTCCGGGCTGCCATCTCAATCCTGTTCTGCCCAGATTACATCGCCGGAGGGTGGCTTAAAAATTTCCAACTGCGCCAATGCCTCCTGAGTCTTTTTCAGTCGAGTCGGATCTGTAATCTTTGCCCCATTTGTGTCCGTCACGTAGAATGAATCCTCTGCGATAAATGCTTCGGTCGTAATCTTGGCGAGATGAATATCCAAGCCCAGTTTATAGAAGGTATCCGAGATTGTGTAGAGCAGACCTACCTGATCGTGGGCGCGGATGTCAATAATCGTTGCACGGTCTGAACCCCCATTGTCAATTCGGATTTTTGGCTGGATATAACGCCGTTGGCGGCGCGGGGTCAAATCCGATTCGCGTTGCTGCTGCAAAACGGTTTCCACATCAACTTCCCCATTCCAGACAGCTGTTAGCGTCTCTTCAATTTGGCGATACCAATCTAAAATTGGACCTTTGCCCGTCCGTCCATCCGTCACATTCAAGACATCGATTACAATTCCATCGCTACGCGTGTTAATCATAGCACTCAGTATATTAACATTCTCAACCGTGCATACACCTGTAATTTGCCGAAAAATCCCCCGCGCATTGCGGGTGCAGATTCCGATTTGCGTATAACTCTGATTCTCGGCAAAATGGGACACAGCGATCGGGTGATCTCCTAGCTTCTCAACGAGTTGAATCTGTTTGCTAATTAGGTCGGGTGCCTGCGAAACCAACCCTTGGTCCGGCATTGTTTCAAAGTGTCGTGCAATTGCAGCCTCTCCAACCGCTTTGCCAAGGCGTTGAGTGACGCGGGCTTGAAGTTCTTCTACTTTCAAGAACTCCATCTTGCCCTGCAGGAACTCGAGTGTTCGTGTGTAGAGCTGCCAAAGTAGCATCGCATTCCATTGGTTCCAAATCTCTGGACTCACAGCGCGCATGTCTGCAAATGTCAAGAGATACAGCATCTTCAGATGCTGCTCATCCTGCACCAACTCTGCAAAGCGTTCGATGACTTTCGGGTCATCAAGGTCTCGCTGCTGGGCGGTGTGAATCATATCCAGGTGCCTCAAAATGAGAAATAGCACCATCTCTTTATCCACGGTATCCAACCCCATACGTTCCAAGGCGGTTTGTGCCATTTTAAACCCACGCTCATCATGTCCTCCCGGCCCATTGACCCCTTTCCCCACATCGTGTAATAAGGTTGCCAGCCGCAGCAATTCAGGTTTCTCCACCTCTTTGAGAATGTTGGGAAAAGCCTGCCCGTCCTTCAACTGTGTCAGCGTTGCTTCTTCAAGGTTTTCAATCGCGTACAGGGTATGTTCATCAACGGTGTATTGATGCGGCCGATCCGACCGCACAAGCGATCGCACCTTGCCAAACTCAGGCAAATAGCGATCTAGCACCTGCCAGCGATGCATCCGACGTAGCACTTCAGCAACCGCCTGCGGGTAACGGAGAATCGACAGGAAACATTCGGCGACTTCAGGTGAATGTCGGAAATTTTCATCAATAAGATGAAGATTTGCAGCGATCTGATGCCGCACATCCGCGCTGATTCGATTTCCCAGTCGTTGGCGGTGCGCGAATACCTTCATAATCCGTGTTGTGTCCCCTCTGAAATCGAAATGTCCATCCTGAAAACCGATTTCGTTCCTTACAATCGCGAATCCATCAGACAGTGTTTTGGTCTGCCATCGGTCAAGCCATCGGTGTAGCGGGGATGCCCGATACTTCACCCGATCTATAATCAATTTTGCAAATTCATAGAGATGCTCCGCGTGTAGATAGTAATCCCGCATCATCGTTGTCTCTGCGAGGGAATGCTCGTTATCCTCGTATCCGAGATTTTTAGCGATCGTTTCTTGCACATCTAAGACTAACTGATCGCTTCTTCTTTGATTCACATAATGCAGTTCATTGCGCAACTGCCACAGAAAATTGAGCGACTCCTCACACGATGTCGCTACTGTTTGGGGGATAATCCCTCGCTTTTGGAGCTCCTCAAGGTCTTTGATACCAAAACGGACCGCCGCAACCCAGATGCCTGTATGAAAGTCCCGCAGGCCTCCGGCACTCTCTTTGATGTTCGGCTCCTGAAGATAAATCGTTGCGCCGTAAGATTCGTGACGGGTGCTCCATTCCTTAATCGTTTTCGCGATAAACTTCCCTACCTGCTTCTTGAAGAAGTGCTTGGAGGTCAATTTCTGAAATTGGCGATACACCGATTTCGCGCCGACAATGTATCGCGCTTCAAGCATCGAAGTTTTAGAGAAAATATCGTCGTAGGTTGCGCGAACACACTCCTTGAGTGATCGACAGCTATGCCCAACCTCAAAGCCGATGTCCCACAGCGTCGTAATCAACTGGTTGGCAAACGGCTCCACCTGTCTCACGTTCAGTTGCGATGGATCATAGACCAGCATGATGTCAATATCTGAATATGGATTCAGCATCTCCCGTCCATAGCCACCCAATGCGAGGATGGCGATGGGAGCATCTTCAGATAATCTGGGCACGCCGTAGTCTGCTTTGACCGCAGATTGATAGATGCGTTGGATCACGTTGTCTGCGAGGCGGGTATATTCTTCGACAACCTCCCTGCCACCAATTCCAAAGCGGTGGCGAGAATAGATGCGCTCACGTTCTTTAGCACAAAAGTCTTTTAGTTCTTCCACAAGTTTACGGTTATGTTGCTGTTGCACTTGTCTTCCTCCGGTGAAGCACCGAGAGTCCACAATCTGAAATATTGAAACTTTCAAAGATTCAGTAGGTTGTCACCCTAACTCGAACAAGTTGCTAAAAAAGAGGATACAAGCGAGCACCGGTAACAAAGCGAGGAGCAGCTTAACCTCAAGCAGGTAGTTTTGGTAGCGTAAAGCAGACGGATCACCCCCCTTGAACCGCTCAACAAAGTCGATTCGTCGGTCAACCGAAGGATGCGTCTGAAATAGCTCAAACAGACGCTGGATGGATCGGGGCGTGTGGTTGAGGTATGCGAGTCGGACCAAGGCGAGTTGGAGTGCCTGTGGCTTGCCTGTCAGTGCAACGGCGTATAGATCTGCTTGATGCTCAAAACGTCTCGACAGGGCGCGGAAAATGATAATAAAATAAAGGAAAATGAAAAAGACCAAACCAATCGCTGGGATGAGGGCGGAGGGGGATAGAATTGACTCAAGCGACTGACCGATGTAGATGTAATAAATAGCATAGCTGAGGAAGTAGGCAATCAAAAACATGAGATAGGTCAAAATATGCTTATAACGGACATGCCCAAACTCATGCGCCACAATGGCTTCAATTTCATCGTCGGAAAAGTGTTTCAGCAGGGCGGCCGTCAGGAAGATCTGGCGGGACCATGGGACAATTCCAGCCACAGCCGCGTTAGCAACTAACTCCGTCTGCCAAACAACGATGTCTTTGTATTTAATGTTGTCTTGGGCAGCCAATCGGCGGAGCTTGTTCCTTAGATTGACATCAGCCAACGGGCCCGTCCGCCAGATAAGACCCAATAACAAAGGGGCATAAATATACGCTAAAAAAATCAGCGATGCCATAAGCGCGATAGGCAAGTATACGTGCTCGGCGAGAAACGGGATGTGTGCAGTCAGATCTAGCAGGGACAGGTAAACAAATAGCGGCAACAGTGGCAGTAGCAGAAATTTCAGGTGGACGCTGAGAAGCTCCCACCGTTTCCAGTTCCGTGGCGTTACCCGCTGCTCAACTTCATAAAGCGCGAAGCGGATAAGCATCAGTCCAGCGATCAGCGGGACAATCCCCACAAGGTGCTGGGTATAAATTAACGGAAACCACTCCAACCCCTTGCCAATTAACAGCGGCAGATTCAACAGGTATACATCGCAGATATAACCGATCAGCAGGAGGCATTCAAAGACAATCGCGGATCGTTTGATGAGGTACAATTGACGTAGCTGGGCATCCTGATTGGTCGGCAATGTGCGTGTCGCGTAAGATCCAAGAAAATAAACAAGCACCGACGGTAAGATGGTTACTGTGACCGTGACGGTCAGGGTAAGCAGTTGATTAAACTCCCCGGCTCCCCGCGAGGGTTCAAAGAAAAACAGAAAAATCAACCCTGCGATTAAAACAATGCTAATCTGGCCCATTACTGTATTCCTATCTGTAAAGAGATGTCTAACGCAACCTTTTTCCAAAAGATGCCTTTTCCGTCGGTGGCAACTGTATTCCTTGTGCGGCGTAGTTAAATGGGGTCAGATTGGCGTTAATTAACATAAATCATCGGTATTGTATTCTATCACAGCGGGGTTTGGGAAGTCAAACGAAAACCCAGTGAGGGTCAGAAGGCTATTGACAACGGGCATTGGGTTATTTATAATGCAAGTAATCAGAATCTGAAGGAGGCATTAACGATGCACACAACCGTTCCCACCTTGCCAACCATCTCACTCGGTCCGTATCAGGTGAGCCGACTCATCATCGGTGACAACCCAATCTACGGCTATTCGCACTTCAACCAACTTCTTTCTCAGCACCAACAGGAAGCGCACTCATCGGATCCGGTGATGGCGACGCTGAGACGCGCCGAAGCTGTCGGGATCAACGCTTGGCAGAACACAATCACCGAGCGTTCACTCTCTGATTTACTTCGCTACCGGGAGGAAGGCGGCATGATTCAGTGGCTATGTCTCAGTACATCGCAGTGGTACGATGAACCGCACCGCGTCGCGGAAGTCGCACGTCATCATCCAATCGGTATGGCACCCCATGGCGGCGGAATTGGCGATCGTTGTCTCCGGGAAAACAGACTCAATCTGCTCAAAGACATCCTCAAGCGCATTCGGGATACCGGCGTTTTGGTCGGGTTGTCCGCTCACGACCCCAAGCTCATCAGCATCGCAGAGAACGAGGATTGGGATGTCGATTACTATATGGCCGCCCTCTACAACCTTCGTGGGGGCAGGGAGGAGTTTGAAGGGAAGTTTGGTTACCCGCCTTTGGGGGAGGTCTATCTGCGTGAACACCGTCTCAAGATGTGTGAGCAGATCCAGCAAACAGACAAACCGTGTATCGTTTTCAAGGTACTCGCCGCAGGGCGGGCGGTTGGATCGAAGGAACAGATTCGAGAGGAGTTCGCGTTCGCATTAAAGCACATCAAACCCACCGACGCTCTCCTCATCGGCATGTATCAGAAGTTTGGAGATCAGATTGGCGAGAACGCCGCGATGGTCGCTGAAATCTGTCAGGAGTGAGAGGGGCCTCTGCTAATTAACTCAAGTTGCCACCTAAACAAAGCAGGACGATAGGTGTATAGAAAAATTGTTCTCACCGTGCCATCCACCCCCCATCGACAGTCAAAATGTGCCCGTGAATGTATGAAGCCGCTTCAGATGCCAGAAAGACTGCCGCGCCTGCGATATGATCCGGTGTCCCAAACTGACCAGCCGGGATTCGATCCATCAGTTGCGCGGCTCGCACCGGATTGTTCAGGAGCCCACTTGCCATATCAGTTTTGATATATCCCGGTGCGATTGCGTTCACGTTAACGCCTTTTGAAGCCCATTCATTGGCGAGTGCTTTCGTCAGTTGCGCCACGCCGCCTTTGCTTGCAGCATACGCTGATGCCCGGATACCGCCCGAAAAACTCAACAGTGATGCAATATTAATAATCTTTCCGCTGCCACGATCGACCATACCCCGTCCAATCTGTTGAGAGAGCAGCCACACCGACTTCAAATTAACCCGCACCACATCATCCCACCGTTCTTCCGGAAAATCGACAGCATCATCGCGGTGCGTTGTGCCGGCGTTGTTGACCAGAATATCGATCCGTCCATAAGACGCGCTCACCGCTGCAACCAAATCCGAAATGCCCTCTGTTTGGTTCAGGTCACAAGGGAAAATCTCCGCTTGAACGCCGATAGCCCGTATTCCCTGCTGCGCCTCGATGAGTGTTGACTCGGATCTCGCAACAAGTGCGAGCTTCGCCCCGGCACCGGCGAGACCAACTGCGATGCCTTTACCGATCCCTCGACTTGCTCCAGTGACCAATGCCACCCGCCCTTCCAATGAAAAAAGATTTGAAATTGCCATACCCGCCCTCCAGATTCTTGAGTTGTTTTATGAATTTCTAAACTCGACCCTAACTACTTGGCACTTGACACATTGAACCAAGCATCAGTATAATAACATAAGTTTGCATTTTCCACCATCGTCCACCCGCAAATACGACTTCACAGATCCCGATCCCGTTGCGTTGTTACGACGCTTACGGAATCGGGGATGCTCGGCGTTGATCGGATCGCTCCAATCCGTCAAAGTCGGTGCTTGATAGAGGAAATTATTATGAGAAACCGTTGTTTCTTCAGTCTTGCCATACCCTTCGTTTTGTTGCTTCTACTTTTTGCCTGTAACAAGGTTCAACTCCACGCCATCGATCCGACCCACAGCACCATCTCTCCGCCCTCTGGTGTCCAATTATTAGAATCGATTGAAAATGCCTTCGTTAGTATTGCGGAAAAGAGTAACCCCGCCATTGTTGGCATCACTGCATTAGACTTGAAGGGAGTCCGCTCTCGAGGCTCTGACCGACAGGAGGGAACGGGTTTTATTTTTCGCAAAGATGGTTATGTTTTAACCAATAATCATGTCGTAAACGGTGCGAAACGGATCACGATTCGCCTATTTGACGGCAGAGAGTTCAAAGATGCTCAACTGGTTGGGGTTGACCCAAACACGGACATCGCTGTGTTAAAAATTGATGCACAAGCGGCACTGTCCGTGCTTCCCTTTGCCGATTCGGATAAGGTTAAAGTCGGACAATTCGCAATCGCAATCGGCAATCCATTCCAACTTAACTATACAGTCACCACCGGGATTATCAGTGGAAAAGGACGTTCGCTGTTGCCAGCGATGCTCCGCTATCAAGATTTTATCCAGACTGATGCGTGGATCAACAGGGGAAACAGCGGCGGCCCCTTACTTAACATCCGCGGCGAAGTCATCGGCATCAACTCTGCAATTCGTCGCCCGGACAATGTGCCAGCGACAGAGGCAGTCAAAGCCGGAGCCGGTTTCGCTATTCCCATCAACCTCGTGAAGAAGGTCAGCGACCAGCTCATTGTGAATGGACAGGTGATACGCGGGTGGCTAGGGATTTTTATGGCACCCCACCCCGAAGGTATTCGGGTGACCCGATTTCCTAATCCATCACCCGCCAAACAAGGCGGGATGGAAGTGGGCGATATCATTGTCGAATACAACGGAAGTGAAATGCGAGAAATTCGTAAATTCAGATTCCTAATCGCCGAGTCGATGGTTGGTGAGGAGGCAGCATTTACAGTCATTCGCCGCGGCGAACGCACAAAACTCTCCGTAACGATTGGTAGGATGCCACGGCGTTACACAGGACTGGAAATGGAACCAGATTCGGAATCTTGGACGAAGTTGGGTATAGTTGTCAGTGAGCTAGGCGACCACAACTTTGAGCGTTACACCTACTTGAGCCTTGAGGATGAGGGGGTCATTATTGAAGAGGTGCGTCTCGGCGGTCCTGCCCCTAGCGCCGGAGTTGCACTCGGAACATTAATCGTGGGAATCAACGGTCAGCGAATCAAGAACATGACCGATTACGACAAAGCGTTGAAAGACGCGCTCGGTAAGTCGGAGGTCGCTTTTGAAATCAAGAACGCCTATACTGAAAAAGGGACGGAAATTGTTACGGTTAAAATCAATCAAGAGTGAAGCATCACACCGATCCCGCTGGATTTCCACTCCACGCCGAGCGTATATCGAAGAACAGCGATACTATACAAGTTTCGTAGTGTTTCAAGCCACACGAACAGTATTTTGGCTTGCTTGAATGTATGTTTTAATTATAGAATTTGGATTCCCAGCTTTCGATTCCCGGTCAATGGGTGTGGGAGACACCGACGAGCGTCGGCGTTGACCTCTCCCACGAAAGCCAACTGAATTATACCACATTTTCCCCGATATTATCAGAAAAAAGGAGTCGCAGTTTCCTCCCCGCCCCAACGCCCCTGACAAGGGGAGAAGATAAGAGGGATTGGAGAGTCAGGACGGGGGCTCCACTGCGAAGTTTTGATGAAAAAACATCTATCAAATTTACGGAAAGTCCTTGGTCCCGGCGGGTTGATTGCGAAACAGCTAACAGGCTATGAGTTTCGACCGCAACAGCTTGAAATGGCAGAAGCGGTTGCCAGTGCGCTGTCGTCCAACGAGCATCTTGTGGTTGAAGCTGGCACAGGTGTCGGTAAAAGTTTCGCCTACCTCCTACCCGCAATCAATCTCGCCCTTGATACGCAGGAGCCGGTGGTGATTTCGACCAATACTATCAACCTGCAAGAACAACTGATTAACAAGGATATACCCTTTCTCCAACAAGTGCTCCCACAGCCTTTCACCGCTGCGCTCGCCAAGGGACGTGGAAACTATCTCTCGCGTCGTCGGCTAGACAGTCTGTTGACTTATGAGCGCGCCCTATTTGACACAAAGACAGAGGTAGAAAACCTCGCTCGCATTGTGGAGTGGGTAAACGTCACTGAAGATGGAAGTAAGGCGGACCTTGAACCGCAGCCAATGTTTGCAATTTGGAATAAGGTGGCTTCAGATACGGATAACTGCCTGCGGCAGAGATGTCCGACCTACGAAACATGCTTCTATTTCAAAGCGCGGGCGCGGGTGAATGAAGCCGACCTTATTATTGTGAACCATCACCTGCTTTTTGCAGATTGGGTGCTTCGGAAAGCCAATCCTTATGCCGCTATATTACCAGAATATAGATACCTAATCCTTGATGAAGCGCACCACCTTGAAGCAACCGCAACGGAATACACAAGTATTGAATTTAGCAATGCACGAGTCAAGAGGTTCTTGGATTCTCTTTGTAATCCACAGGGGAAGGCGGGGCTCTTTATTCGATTCCAATCAACGGGTTCGATTCGGCTTGTCGAAAACGCCCGGGAGGAGGCAAACCAACAGTTTACTTCGATTCTGAGCTGGTTAGAGCGGAAAGGGGCGAGAGACCAGGGGCATGGGGTCACACAAACCATCAATCAAGCCAACTTTGTGCACAATGTGTTGGATGCCCCTTTGGGCGAGCTCCAGAGCCGGTTAAAGGGGCTGAAAGATGCCGCGACAACTGAAGATGATCAGCAAGAAATTGATGCCCATCTGCGTCGCTGTCGTGAACTCCGTAACGACTTAGATATAATGCTTAGCCACACACTCCCGGATTACGTCTACTGGATCAACACCTCGACACGCGGACGATTCGCTCGAACTGTGCTGCGGGCGACCCCAATCAACGTGAGTGAAGAATTGAACGCCCACCTCTTTGAAAAACTGGACAGTATCATCATGACCAGCGCCACACTGGCGACCAACCAGAATTTCGACTACTTTCAGGGGCGGATCGGTCTATCCCGCTGCCGCGAATTACTGGTCGGATCGCCCTTCAACTATCAAGATCAAGTTGAGATCCATGTCCCTTCGCGGATGCCAGATCCACGAAATCGCGCCTTCACGCAGGCTGCTACCGCGCAGATCCTGAATTACCTCAAACTCACGCATGGCAAAGCCTTCGTCCTATTTACAAGCTATCGAATGATGAACGAGGTTTATGAGGAAATTCAACCTGACCTTGAGCAGCTTGGGATTGACGTATTCAAGCAAGGAGCGGGGCTTTCGCGTAGCGCAATGTTGACAGAATTTAGGGAGAATATAAATTCGGTCCTGTTTGGAACTTCCAGCTTTTGGGAGGGGGTTGACGTGCGGGGTGAATCGCTCAGCAGCGTGATTATTACCAAACTACCTTTTGAAGTCCCCACACATCCGGTGATAGAAGCGAGAGTCAAGCAAATCGAAGAGCGAGGGGGGAATCCGTTTATGGAGTTTAGCTTGCCGGAAGCGATTATCCGGTTCAAGCAAGGATTTGGACGCTTGATTCGCACAAAAACGGACACGGGAATTTTTGTTACCCTAGATGCGCGCATCAAGACCAAGTTTTATGGTAAGCAATTTTTGAACTCGTTGCCCCCCTGCAAAATCGTAGCGGACTGATGATACAGGACAATTCAGTGCACAATGAGATGTAACGAGTGTTAAGTGATGAGTGACCCATCCGGTTTCACTCATCATTTAACACTTATTGTCCATCGTTAGTATCGATGCGGTGCCGGTTGTGCAAGCCGAATCCCTTTATGGTGTATAAAGGGAAATTCGTATACTAATCTTTTGTAACGGGTCGCGGTGCCTTCCGGCGGTTTTAGCTCAAGCGGAATGATAACGACTAATGTTTCGGCATTGTGCTTCATCTGATAGAACGGGAGGAAACCCTCAATGCTTGCTCCGGGGGGTATCCCCTTTTCCGTGTCTGGAATCTGTGTTTCTATCAAAATCTCTCTCGCCTTTTTGAGTCCGTTCGTGACATATATCCCCGCAGCACGAGACATGTAAGTCAGACGTTCTTTTAGGGCATCGTAATCCAATGACCCGTAACGATTATCCCCTTGATCGACTATTTCGCAAGGGACTTGTCGAGTGCCTCTGGTTCGATAGACAACGGGGGTAGCAGCATTGTTTGTAATTTTGACATAAAAGACATCTGTCTTGTCACCTTGGTGTAATGCTTCCGTTTCATAGAACGGAGAGTAGGCATTTCCACGATTATACTTGCGATCCAGGTCTGCACGGCGCCAATAGGCAATCTGAACCGTAACGTCATCTTTAGTGATCGAGAGTATCTTTCCCTTGGCGCGAATTTTAAACGCCTCTGGGTTAATCCCTTCAAGCACAACGTTCTCTGGTAACATCTCAGCCGGTTGAACGGCGGGAAGATTTTTTAGTGATGTTGCTGTTGAACAGCCAGCAACCAATAAGATTAATACAAACAGCGCAGCGCTGCTTATCCATGAGCCTCCATTTAATTTTTTCATGCTGAATCTTGCCTCCTTGTTCGTCCATCACTCGTGATGGGCATTTTATTAATTAGGCATAACCGTTTCAAAATTCATGCTTTTGCCTCAACACCCAAAAATCTATCAAATCATGCCGAAGGTGCTCATATCCGGTAACTTGATGATATCAAGGATTTCTCGTTAAGTTGCTAGTATAGCATACCTCTACTTTTAGTTCAAACACAAAATTAACTTGGTAATTCTCAACCCCAAATGAACTTCTTACGCATTACGTTTCACTATTCAGACCGGCACCGGAGTAACAAGTAGCAACTCGCATTATAGTATATCACATCATGGTGTAATTGCAACTTCAAAGCAGTCATTTTCTGTATTTGAAACGGGCAATCGCCATACTGTTTTTGTCACTGGTACAGCCGGAAGAGGCAAAAGCACCGATTACCATAGTTGGATCAACTATAATTGCTGCTGTTATAGGGGGCAGTGCAGCGATTGCAGCTTCACTGGGTGAGCTTCTCCATCGTTTTCCGATAGCGTTTCTCCATCTCCGGCTTCTGCAGCTGCAGGTACTCCTGTTCGGCATAACGCGCTATCTCTTGCGATGGAGGTTCGGGGATGTCGATAACCGCGGTTGAAATTTGGTCGTTACCCCACTTGTAAGCGACAATCTCGCCCTTGCTGATAATGAGGTTCATGCCGACATTCGCTTCGACGATTGGCACTCCGTTTTCCCGCGCCCGTGCAAGCACCGTTTCGTTTTGCCCTTTGCTCTTCGATCCATAGGATGGGATGAAGATAAGCCTTGCTCCATCAAGGACAAGTGTGCGCGTAATCATCGGATTCCATCGGTCATTACAGATGACCGCCCCAGCACGACCGATCGGTGTATCAAAAGCGCGCAGTGTCTTGCCGATACGGTTAAAGTTCCAAGAGGGATGGGTGCCTTCAGCGAGTTGTGTTTTGTGATACTTGCCACACATTTCGCCGTTGTGATCGATAAATACAGCACAATTATAAGCCTCATCGGCGATACGTTCAGCAAAACCGAAGCAGAGGCAAATCCCCAACTGTTTGGCAAGCTGCTGAAAACGCCGAATATAGGGACCATCAATCGGTTCGGCGATGTCAAGCAGCTTCTCCGCCGTTTCCCGATTCTCGATGACCTCCATGACGACATAGCCCTCGAGCACCCCTTCTGTCGTCAAAATCACCTGCGGCTGTTCCTTGGCGGCTTCAACGAAAAATGCCTCCATCTTGTCAGCGTTTGCGGCTTTATCCCACTTCTTTGGTTTAATCGAAATCGCCGCGACCTTGACTGAGTTATACATGCTTCACCTCATTTATACGTGAACGGAGCCCTGATTTCCACGAGGTCGGAAATAAGTTCGCCTATTTACTGGAAGGGCCAGGTGCCCGGGTTGAGTTGGTCCGGATGCACGACAATCTCTCGAATGTCGTTGAGCAGCTCCGGCGAAAGCGCACCGCACCCTGCAAATGAAACGATTTCTTGCAACTCATGCACACGACTGGTGCCCACCAACGCGGTGGAAACCGCAGGATGGGCGAGCACGAAACGGTAAGCCAATTTCGGCAAACTGTTAGCTTGTGCACCACACAATGAGTTTACCGCCTCGACCGCAGCCCGCAGTTCGCGGAGTTCTTCAGGAAGGTGTGTGTAGCGATAGGTCAATGCGCCTTTCAGGAGGACGGATCGGATCGCGATCCCCACATCGTTTTCTTTAGCCAGCGGCAACACCCGTTCTTCAAACTGACGGTCTAATAGATTATAGGCAACCTGCACGCAGTCGAAACGACCATCTTTTAACACGGCTAACGGTGCAGCTTCGCCATAGGTGGTTGTGCCAATAAAACAGGCGTAACCTACCTGTTGCGCCCGCTGCATAATCTCTACAATTTCCCCACGTTGAATGAGCTCAGGAGTGGCATTGTGAATGTAGAGGATGTCAATGATGTCCGTCTGTAGTGATCGCAGGGATTCGGTGATTGATGTTTCCACATGCTCTCGCAATCCCTTGCCAGTATACCCCTCCCAACTCAAGGCGGCAATCTTCGTCGCGAGGATATATTCCTCCCGCCGCGATTTCAGGGCCCGCCCGATAATAGCTTCGCTCTCCCCATAAACCCGCGCTGTATCGATTAAATTGACACCCAAATCGAGCGCACGGTTGAGTAAGCGGGCGGCATCCGCCTCGGACGGTTGTCGATGTTCGCCTTGCACAGGGATGCCGTAGTCCATTCCTAGCTCTACAGTCCCCAGCGAAATCTCTGATACTTGCAGGTTGGTCCGCCCCAAACGCCGATAGTTCATGGTGCCACTCCTGCAAGATTCAGCCATTTGGCCTGCATTGTCAAGGGGAATACTGTAGTGCTCCGCCTCGGGTTGCAACGATTTATTAACCTCTCAAAGTTCATTTCCTTTCTCATGTTGATTGGTATCAGAAATTGAAGCTTACCAAAAATTGCGTGCAATACCTCATCCCTTTAGAGTGTGGAAGTATGTCAATTGGTTCCCGGAAAATCGTCTCGCTGAAAATAACCGTTCTTAATTGTGTCGATTTCACACGTCGTTTGTGCGCTCGCCCAATGTGTAGCGTAACCGCGCCGCCAGCGGTCGGATTCGTTACGATGAGATGTATGCAGTGTCTTACAGTGGTGAAACACGACACCGCCCTTTTTGACCTCCGCCAGTGCCTCTTTCGATAGATTGATCAGTTCGGGTGGAGGCACAAGGTTATATGGCTCATCTGGATCCGGGGTTTCGTGTGGCAGCACCGGTCCCTTGTGTGAACCTTCGATATAGCGGAGGCAGCCATTCGATTCATCTACGTCGTCCATCGCAATCCAAGCGGTGATGACGTGATCAGCCGGATCACATTTGAAGTAGTAATTATCTTGGTGGTACGGTTTCGCGCTACCGAAATGCGGCGGTTTCATGAAAATCTGATCGGTGACCAGTGCCGGCTCCACACCGATAAGATCCTTGATGATGAGCGAGAGACGGGGGTCGAGTACAAAGGATTGGAAAGCGGGTGCTTTGAGGAAAGGACCCTCAATTTTGCGCGGTGCAATTGTACCGTCTTCCGCTCGATCAACGGCGTAACCGACACCCTTATCCGTGGCTGCATCGGGATCCATTGAGCGCGTCATATCACGGTCACTGACCTCAATGGCAATTTGAGCGATGCGCTCAACTTCGTCGGGGTTGTAAACACCTTCGATAGCCACCCAACCCTTTTCCCAGTAATGATTATAATCGTCTTGGTTGATGTGCATCTGCATCTCCTCCGGAAAATTGCGATGTCCCTCTTCGTAAGGACACCATCGTGCGTAATCTCTCATTCTAGGAACCGTTTCAACACATTAGTGGTAATTTTTGAAATCGTGTCGTCCACTAACACAGAACAGGGATAGGTGATCGAGCCGACAGAGAATACGGCACCACCACCACCGGGTTCGTGGTAAACGATTTCGGCACCGCCATCGTCGGGGTTGAGCCCCTTGGCGAGCAGCTGAGTGTTCTTCGGAGAACTTGCGGAGATCTTGTCCATTTCGTGGCCTGAAGCCCCGCCGGGACAACGCATATGTAAGCTCTTTTCCCCGAATACATCTCCACTCTTCAGGCCTGTACCCTCAAAAATCCAATGAGAATCATCGATCACCCGATAAGGCGCGCCGGTCATAATGCCGGTGTCGGTACAGACAACGCCTAGGAGATTGGCTTCGGATTCGTGACGCAGGTGGAATCGGCTTTCAAATCCAACATCCTGCAGCGTAGTGAAGCTGCCGCTGCCACAGTTCTCGTTGTGAACGACCATCGTGTATTCGTCAAGGAATTCGACCTCACAGTTCAAGCCATTGCCTCCGAGATACATCAGCTTGCCACCGCCCTCGAAAACCCACGCTTTGAGTCGAAAGTACATATCCGCTGACCAGTATTCGGGGTGGGTGCTGATCATAAGAACTTTGTAATCCTCCAAGTTCAAAACGCCTTGGTGAAACTGTGTCTCGGCGTAGAGGTCGTAATCAAACCCTTCGCGCTCCAGCCAACCGAAGAGCCGCCATTCGGCGGGGGCGACGTGACAGGCAGAACGCCCCTCAACTGGATCCGTAATTTCCGTATCTTCAGAGATAAAGTTAATCAGTTCGGGCCGATCAAACGACAGCGGTGCATATTCGTCGGCATCGAAGTGCTTGTGTTCTCGGTTGGTGTATCGCTTCAGATCGAGTCGAGCGTTGATGGTGGGGGTCGGTGGAAACTGATCGGGATGGATATAGTTACTCCGACCGCCGAAGTTGTTGTAGGCGTTCCAGTTGATGTTGGAAGCCAATACGGCGATGGGTGCCTGCGGCTTCGCCGGCGCAACAATCCACGGAAAGGAAAAGAACTCACCCGACTCCCCCTTGGCGTAAAAATAGTAGAGCCCACTTCGAGCCGGTGCTTCGACGAACTGGAGGTGATGAGGATTCGTATATCCAAACTTGTTCCACTCGATGCCAGTTTGGGTGAAATCTCCGTCAGGGGAGATTTGCATCGTTGCGCGGGGTCCATGCTCATCATGCCAGCCGAGGTCTCGGATGAACTCCTTCTGCAACCCATATCGCCACAACGAAAGCTGATACGCTTCGACAGCATGAACACGGAATTCAGATTTCTCACCGGAGCGAACCCACTTTGGCCAAGCATACCCTAGCAAACAGTCCGAAAGCAAGCGAAACTGATAAGGTTGACCTTCTCGGACTGTCATGTTAACGCTCTTCGCGCCGAAGCCGGGTTTATAGAGCGTTACCTTGTAAGGTCCTGGGGACAGGGCCGCGTAGATCGCGCCCGTCGCTCGCGAACGGGCTTCAAACGAACCTGATTCGTTTACAAATTCTAACAACACATCGGGAAGTGCTACATAGCGCTCGTCGCTGACATATCCAATCAGCATAATATACCTCCAAGAACAGAGCTCTGATTATTAAGGGGCAAGTTCGAGAGGAACCTTCCGTTTCACGAGAATCCCGATGAAATCGGGACGTGACCGGGGAGGCCCAACGATGGATGTTCCCTACGAACAGCAGGGCATGACCCAAAACGGAAAACTAAATAGCCCTAGGTAAAAGTTTAGCAGCCGTTAAATTTTATGTCAACGATTTTCCTCGTGTTGAGGGTGGGTTCGTCGGTATCACTGCCGCCGAAGAAATTGGCATCACAACAAATCTCGCTTCCCACCTCGCCAGATTTCATAAGGATTTTCTCGATTCTCTAGCGGGAAGGATACCCGTGTTCTCAGGCGTTGTGACTCATGGACTGCCATAATCATCTCCAGTGCCGCGCGTGCATCCGCTCCACTGGAAACGGCAACCACATTCCGATCCTCCTCGATGGCTTGGATCAGTTCTCTCACAATCATCTGGTTACTAAGGTGCATCTGCTCGTGACCTGATCGGCTGGTACCATCTGGTCGTTTCTCCCACTCGTCCAGAAGGAGACGTTCCCATTCCCCTTCCCCCGGAATCCACAGACCGTGAGGATAGAGGTACATCTCTCCGCTAGGTGAGTTTCGCAGCGAGATAATTCCCTCTGTACCATGGACCTCAAATCCGAACCAGCGGCTGCTCGAGTGGTTGCCGGAAGGTTTCCCCCGATACGATTCATAGTGGGCTGTGATTCCGTTCTCGAAGACGTAATACGCCGCCAAACCGTTGCCAGCAAGCAATCCAACGCCCTCATCTCCCTCTCGAATGTCTGCAGCCGTAACTTCTTGACCATCTTGAGTCACATGCCCATGCGCCCATGCGACATCAGCACCGGCAAAATATCGCATACTATCCATTATATGCGTTCCCAGCACCATCAGATCCATCGCTCCAGCCCGGTGATCGGCTTTGCCGTGACCGCGCAGCACCTGAATTTTCCCAATTACGCCTTCATCAACCAGTTTCTTAGCGTGTTGTTCGTAGGCGCACGCCCGCCGATGTGCGACAGCTACCCTCACCCCGTTACGATCGCAGGCTTCCATCATGGCATCGGCTTCCGCTAGGGTTCGAGCGAATGGCTTCTCGCACAAAATTCCTTTCACGCCGGCATTGGCGCAAGCGATGACCATCTCTGCATGACAGTCGATCCAACGAGGACCGACGCTCACCAAGTCTAGATTCTCCTTTTCCAGCATTTCACGGTAGTCTAGGTAGAGCCGCTCTGCCCCAGTTCGTTCCCCAGCTGCCCGAAGCCCCGCCGGGTCTGAATCGGCAATAGAAACGAACTCTACCTCCGAAAGCCCTTCAATGGAATTAGGCGGAATTTGAAATGCCACATCGAGACCGTGGCCATAGTCACCCTTGCCCGTCCTTCCGATCGCTCCTGCGCGATATGTTGTCTTCATAGGTCTTTCCTCATTAACGATTGAGAGGTCGAAACTTAGGTTAATACCGCAGATGCTGTGTGGAACAGTAGACCTCTCTATTCAAATTGGCGGTAATAAGCCGCTACGGTTTCATGGTCAACCGTTTCGTCCGGCATCATGTCCAAGCGTTTATAGAGTTCCGCCCGTCCACGCATGTCCGCCAGTAGCACCGCCCGCGCATGCACCGCAACCTCTTCGGCAAGTTCAACTGGCACAACGACCACGCCATCGCCATCACAGCCGACAATATCGCCGGGACGCACCTGTATCCCGCCACAGCCGATGGGGGTTTGGACCTCCACCGCCTGAATACGGCCAGGAATAATCGTGCGTCCACGCGCACGGGAACAGATCGGGGTCTGTTGGAGAATCAACTCATCTGTATCACGACAGTACCCATCCGTGATAATTCCAACCGCGCCCGATGCAATCATGTTCAAGCTATTAGCAGATCCCCAAAAACCGACTTCCCGCGCACCGCCTGTATCCGTTACGATGACATGTCCTTGCTGGATCTGATCGCGATAACTGACGTTTCCAACTTCGTTAAACCAGAGCCCGTGTGCTCGAACAACCTCTTCGGTGGTATCCAGTTTCCACATTGGACGGTTGGAAGGGACGCAACGAAGGGTGAAGGCGATGCCCCAGAATTTCATGCCGTGCCAGAGCGGCCGAACTTCAGGGGACATCAGCCCGGTATCAAAGTGTCCAACCCCGTCCATCGCATCGCAGACATCAGCGACACGGAGATATTTGTACAGTTTGCGTAGTTCAAATGGGTCTATATTGTGCGTTGATTCGGTGGTATTCATGATACATAGCTCCTCAAAGTGATAGTATTATGGATTCGATCTTTTACTTATCTCAATCCAAATAATCCATTTCCGGCAGTAAATTCCATCGGTACTGCTCTGCGGGTTGCGTTCGGCCCCCCCAATCCGCTAGAATCTTCGCAGCCGCGCGTTTTGCTTCCATTTTCGCCGCGATGACCTCCGGATCCCAACCGTCCAACACCTGCTGTGTCAATGTCTCCCGGACCTCTCGGCACGTTGCATCCCCCGCCCGATTGTGCAGTTCAGCCGGATCTTCCTTTAGGTTGAAAAGTTGCGGCGGCTGGTTATGGTAGTAATTCAGTTTCCAATCGCCACTTCGGAGCATCCGGTGATAGCAGCCCTCGTCGGTACAATACTCGGAGAAGGCGATGTCCTCCCACGCCACCCCTTCTCGCTGCAAAAGCGGGAGTACGCTTCTGCCGCGAGAATTTGGCAAGCCCGGCGCGTCAAGTGCGTCCAGCATCGTCGCATTCAGGTCTAAAGAGCTAATCACCCGATTACATCGCACGCCTTCGGACAGTGCACCAGGCCACGAAAGGATGGTGGGAACTTTCACCGAATCCTCATAGAAGGTCTGCTTCCACCAAAGCCCATGCTCCCCCACCTGCTCGCCGTGATCGGACATATAGAGGATAATTGTGTTCTCCGCTAAGTCATTTTCTTGGAGCGCAGCCAGGATCTCGCCGATCATCCGGTCCATCCGCGTGACCAACGCCCAATACGCTGTCCGCGCTCTGAGGATCTCCGCATCGGAAACCTCAACAATGCCACACCGCTCTCGCCACCATCGAAAATAGGGGTGCAATTCATCAGAGAACGGTTCAGGGTGTTTTGGCATTGTCATTGCCCCATTGTAGAGGTCATAATCTTCTCGCCGCGCCACAAAAGGTTGATGGGGCAGCATGAATCCGACGGAGATGCTAAACGGTTCGTCCAGCACACCTGCCCGCTTTCGGACACCGAGACGGTTCAAATAATCCACTGTCGCAACGGTTACATCCTCATCATGAACCTGATACGCGCTTTGACCGGGCCCTGACTTTTCGAGGCTAACACGTGCAGGGCCCGCCGTGCCCGTAAGCGTCCCGTGATCGACTCCCTTCCCACCGAGATAATTGGATCCGTGGTCTCCGACCAGCCGTTCAGCGTAACCGTGCAGCTGATCCGGTCCTAGCGAATGCATCCGTCCAATCAGCACGGGACGGTAGCCAGCCGCCCCCATTGCGTGTGCAAAAGTCGGACTCCCGGAGTCAAGGATGTGGCTGTTCGTCCAAACCTCATTTTCATGGGGGTAGCGTCCGTTCAACATCGACATCCGCGAAGGGACACAAATCGGGGAGGGACAGTAGACATTATCAAATACAACACCTCGCGCTGCCAGTCCGTCCAGATTCGGTGTCTGTACCAACGGATCACCGTAACAGCCGGTCACGGCAGGGTTGTGCTGATCGGAATGGATGTACAGCAGATTAGGACGTTGTGTCAAAGCGTCTTGATTGTTCATAAACACCTCATTTCAGTAGGGGCAGGTCTTGTGCCTGCCCGACATTGACAACCACAAGGGTTGCCCCTACATAACATACCTCTGATCGCAGGGCAACGGAGCCAAGTTATAGCCGCCGCAAAAGTGCTGATAGGAAGATTACGACTAGCCCCAAAATGAGCGTCAAATTCAGCCACGGTGCGGGCCGGTTCTGAATCGGTGTAAAAACAGGGTAAGGAAACGTCAACAACACGCCGAAGGTAAATATGATAAAGACGATAAAGAGCTTAACCCCTAATACAAGGATATAGATGGAAAGGTCCTCAACAGGTTCTTTGGGGGGATCTTGAGACAGAGACCCCGTTGACCTCAGGAAGGCGATAAAATTGTAAACGCCTGAAAATAGAATTGTCAGCAATGCACTCCAGATAACAACCCTAAATCGACGAAATGCCGCTTCCACAAGCTTAGGTTGCTGGTTTTCGGGAAGCACTTTGACAGAAGGCAGCAAAATTACGCGGAGAAAGAAAAAGCCGCCAATCAACAGCACAACCGATCCGACGTGAATCCATTGTATCAAAGCAGGTAGGAATGTCATGAAGTTTCTAGTTGAGTCAAGCGTACCGTGAATAAATTATCACTGGATCTGCGTTTCTCTACGTTGTCCCCAGTACCGCACTGTGCCTGCGCCGAGAAATAATAGCAGTCCCATTGACCAGAACATCGGTGAGAAATCGAGCCACTGAATCAGGAATCCGCCTAGAATGGGACCTACAACCTTGCCAGCATTTTTGAGTGTGCCAATGAGCCCCATCCCCGCGCCAATGTGCAGTGCACTAATTTGCGTGGATACGAGTGCGACCGTAGATGGAAATACTAGGGCTTGTGCAACACCAATCAACACCGCCAGCACCATCAAGCCTAAAACACCATGCGTCAATGTAATCAAGGGGATCGCAATTCCCATGAGAGCCATGCCCAGACATATTGCCCCAAAATACCCCAAGCGATCACCAGTTTTACCCCCAATAGGTTTTAACACCGTGTGCATCCCCTCCTGCACTGAGAAAAAAGCCCCTACCCAGGCAACGCTAATCCCCATAGAAAGGGCATAGATGGGCAGAAATGTTTTGACAGTGTAGAGGGCAGTAAACACGGTAGCTTCTAGCCCACCGGATAGCCAAACAGATGGGGTGTGTGTGCCAGACTTTAGGGCATGGACAATCTGCTGACGTATCGGAGGGTTAACGGCCTTGATACGTGCTACAGGTTCTGAGAGTAATAGAATCGGGACAAAAGCGAGGCAACTGAACAATCCGATGATAGTAAAAACACTAACAGGGCTCACCTCTGCGGCTAATAGCCAACCCGCAGCCGCGGGGCCAACAATATAGCCGGCACTGCGAGCCATGCTGAACCAGCCTAACTTCTCCGCCAGTCGGTCTTTTGCACCTTCCGCCACGAAGGCGAGGGTCACGGGCCCGTAAATGGCTGTGGCTAAACCGTGGATAATACGTATACCAAACAGCTCTGCCGGGGTGTGGACAACGCGATACAAAAAGGGCATGCCAGCAAAAAACACGGTCCCAACAATCAGCCACCAACGTCGTCCCCAGCGGTCAGAAAGCATCCCGATTGCTGGCTTGAGAACCATGCCGGTCAGGGTGGAAACAGAGACAATAAACCCGAGAAACGCATCGCCCGCCCCCAGCCTCCTTGCGAAAATCGGCAGGAGCGGTGTCTTTCCCATCTGATAAGCGGAGCGTACGATGAAATCAGCACCCGTGATATTGATGAAATTGAGTGGGCACTTCATTGCCATATCTAAGGTAGGGGTGTGGAAGTTAAGTTGACACATCGGCAGAGCCAAAAAGTTTGTGCGATTTAATCAACCGACTGAGAAACAGAAGACAGCTGCTAGCGAGTTGGAATGGTGCTGTAATCCGATTCACCGAAACACCAATATCCAATGACCCTACCTTAGGGACTAGGTTCTGTTGACATTTGACAGAATGTGCTAGCTATCTTGTACACCGGATTTGTCAATCCACTGCGAGCAGGGATCGATTCAATTTAGCTCACATTCACCCGGTTTACAACATTTCCTATAAGCGGCAACTTGCGTTATTTTTAGGTTACAACCGCTGGTATACTGGCTTCGCTGATGAGGTCGTTAAAAGCGGCGACATCTTCCTCAATTACTGACTTGAGTTGATCCAGTTGGGCATCGATCTGGCTTGACAGATCCTCAAAGAGCTCATACGCCTGTTTCGGCGGAGCGAAGTCAGCAACTGACACAACACTAACCAACCCGGCGAGCTTACCGCTTAACATTGTAGGCAGCCGAAGTCGATCGCCGATGGTATCCGCTCCGGTCTGTATCAGCTCCCCTTCGATGGTTTTCAGCTTTTCCTGTAAGGCTTCAGCGGCTTCGCAGATTGCTCCAGTATTGGTGTCCTCCCTCGTATCTATGCGTTTCTTCCACTCATTCACCTGTCGTTGTATTCGGCGGAGGCAATTGATTGCTTCATTTATCTCCGAAAGCTTATCACGAATCTGGATCCACAACTCAAACTGGGCATCGAAATCTGCTTGGCTGGCGGTCACCCGTGGGTCTTTGCAGATTTCAAAGGTTTGCGTATGCATCTGCTCACCAACCTTGAGCTGGGCCTGATAGGTTCCCGGTGAGGCGAGGGGGCCATTCTTCGGCTTATCTGGCGTTCCCTGTTCATCGCTTAGGGATTCCGTCACTGCTTGCGAATCCGGATAGCACATATCCCACACAAAGCGGTTCAATCCTGGCACCGCTGGGATGTAGCGGTCTGCCTTATCCGAGTTTGTTTCATCAGCTTCGGCATCGTCGGCATCCTCTGGTTTAGTTGTGAAGGTTTTGATTTCTGCCCCACCAGCATCGAGAAACGTGATTTCAACGGAATCAGCGGGTGTATCTCCCAAGAGGTAGTAGACAATCACACCCTGCGGCGGTCCTTCTCCGGCATCGAGGAATCTGCGCGTGCGTTCCCCCTCAGACGATTTTTCCACGTAGAAGGTTGCGGCGGCACCCAACCCCATCAGATAGTTTTTCCCTGTCTCGCTACGGAACATGCCCGCCCCCCATTGTAGCCAGCGGCGATAGGTGGCCCGAGGCTCGAACAGGTGGAGGGGTCCCTGCGCTGCTTCCTCTGTCAGTTGGCGTAGCGGTGTCACGTCGTCCAAAATCCAGAAAGATCTGCCGTGAGTTCCCGCGACCAGATCCCCGTCCTTGATCTTTAGGTCGTAAACCGGGACAACCGGGAGGTTGTTTTGCAAGCGGTGCCAATTCTCGCCATCGTCCAATGAGACATAGATTCCTGTTTCCGTTCCGACATAGAGGAGGCCTGACCGAACCGGGTCCTCCCGAATCACGCGGGTAATCTCACCATCGGGGAAGTTTCCGCTGATTATACGCCATGTTTCCCCGTAATCATCTGTTCTGTACAGATAGGGTTGATAGTCATCCAGCTTGTATCGGGTGACAGCTACATACGCTGTCGCCGGGTCGTGTGGGGAGGCTTCGATATTACTAATCAACGACCACTCAAGCAAATCCGGTGGGGTAATATTCTCCCAATGCTGCCCTCCATCCCTAGAAATGTGGATCAAGCCATCATCGCTGCCAGCCCAGAAGACACCGGGCTCATGTAGAGATTCAACAAAGGCGTACACGGTCGCGTAATGTTCTGCACCGCTGGCATCTTTGGTAATGGGACCCCCTGATGCTTCCAGTTTAGTTACGTCGTTACGGGTCAGATCCGGGCTAATCGGCTCCCAACTACTGCCTTCGTCTGTCGAGCGGAAGATTAGATTGCCCGCTGTATAGAGAATATTCGGATCGTGGGGTGAGAACGCGATAGGAAACGTCCATGAGAAGCGATACTTGAGATCTTTTGGCCCCAAGCCGATATACTCTTCGGGCCAGACATTGACTAACCGAATCTGGCGGGTACGATGATCGTACCGCTGGAGTACCCCACTGCCCCCCGGCGAGCTACCCACCGCACCGATGTAGGCGATATCGGGGTTGTCGGGGTGAACTACAATGTCACCACTCTCACCGGTGCCAGCTGGGTAACAGTCAACCCAATGGATACCGCCATATTCGCTGGCACTGGGAACGCTGATACTGGAATTATCCTGCTGTGTGGCGTAGACGCGGTAGGGGAATCGGTTGTCAGTATCGATGCGATAGAACTGCGCGGTAAGTTGGTTGTAGATGGTCGTCCAGCTCTCACCTCCATTGAACGAAACACATGCACCGCCATCGTTGCCTTCGATCATGCGCCGAGGGTTGTGCGGATCAATCCACAAGTCGTGATTGTCTCCATGCGGCGTGGGAATCTCCGTGAAGGTATGCCCTCCATCGATTGATTTCCACATCTTGAGGTTCAGGACATACACGGTGTCGGAGTCCTGTGAGTCAGCGAAGATATGGCAGTAATAAAAGGGACGATGCCATAGGTCACGGTTAGCCGTTAATAGTTCCCACGTTTCACCGCCATCGTCTGAACGGTGCAGACCGCCCTTCTCCGCCTCAACGATTGCCCAGACCCGATTAGACTTGGTAGGGGAGGCAGCAACGCCAATTTTGCCCTTGAGGCCTTTGGGAAGGCCAGGGTTATTCGTAATCTCCTCCCAACTATCGCCGCCATCGGTTGATTTGTAAAAGCTGCTGTCGGGCCCACCGCTCGACAGCTCCCAAAAATTGCGGTAGGTTTCCCATATCGCCGCGTAGAGAATGCGGGGGTTGTTCGGGTCCATTGCCAGATCAACCGCGCCCGCTTTTTCGCTACGAAACAAGATATTTTCCCAAGTTGTCCCACCATCTTTAGAACGAAAAACACCGCGTTCTTCGTTGGGTCCAAAGGCATGACCGAGGGCTGCGACATAGACCAGATCCGGGTTCTGTGGGTGAATGCGAATTTTGCCGATATGGCGGGTTTCCTTCAATCCAATATTTTCCCAAGTTTTACCGCCATTGGTGGACTTGTACACCCCATCGCCGTAAGAGACATCAAGGCGGATGGTGGTTTCACCGGTGCCGGCATAGATGACGTTCGGATCGGCTTCTGCCACCGCGATAGCTCCTACCGCAGCACTATTGAAGAACCCGTCTGAGATATTTTCCCAGTACGTTCCGGCATCGTCAGTTTTCCAGACACCCCCGGCGCACGCCCCAAAGTAGAAAACCGCTGGCTCTGTGGGATGCCCCGCCACAGCAACAACGCGCCCTCCCCGTGGTGGGCCGATACAACGCCATTTGAGGGATTGAAATAAACTTGAATCTGATTGAGAATTGCTCATGCTTTGTTTTTGGATATTAATCATGATGTGTCGAGTGGTCAATGTGATTCTGGTTGAGTTTGCTCAATTCATCTCTGACAGAAGCAATTTCTTGTCTGACATCAGAGATTTGCTGATTATGAGTAGACATCACCTCAGCGAACCGTTTATCCATCCGATCTTCAAACTGTGCTAAGGTATGAAAGAACGTCTCACCAAGTTTGTCGATTTTCTTATCGTTTTGCGCGGTCCGATAAAAATAGATCGCCACCTGCCCAATGAAACCGACGACGATAAAAAGCACTCGGGCGGGAAACCCCAGCTTAGCAATTCTAATCCACTTTTTCGTCGAAATCTAGGGCGACAAATCGGTAACCGATTGTTTTCATCCGTTCCACGATTGTTTCACGTATCTGAATGGCTCTATCGAAATCAGATGCTGCGACCTGTATCCTCACAATTTTCTTGTGAGGATAAATCGATGCCTCCGCAATGCCAAGTTCCGATAAACGCTGTTGAGCGAGCGCAACCATTTCACCTTCGTTGAGTTTTTTTGTTGGATTCGATTCCATATATTCAGTTAAGAGTTAGTAAGTATAGGTAGGACTCTCACGAGTCTTTCCCTGCTTCCAAATGGAATTACGAGTTTGAGACTGTCTGACTCTAAATAACTCTCATAAATAAATCTCAACCCTACATAATTATGTTATTACTGTCCTGCTCTCCCTTAGCTTCTGGTCAGAGATGGCTTAGGGACTATTCTGCGCTTACAAAACATATATCATAAATGACTGAGGCACTTACTTTATCGCGAAGCCATTCATACTTTAATCTTCCCAACGGTACATCTTTCTCGGTGTTGGGTCTGCCTTTGCCGCCTTCCAAGCATCTATCCAAGCTTGGGGGTCTCGCGTCACTTTGTCCGGCTGTTCTCGGCTACGCACATGAATCCCGGGTAACGGTCTGCCGCCCGGTTTCCGCGCATCGTGCCAACGGAGGTCTAAGCTCCAGCGAACTGCATCCGATAGATTCGGAAGTGAACCGTGTGGAGTGCGACAGTGGATGAAAATCACCCCGCCTTTCTTCACCGGTATCGTCATCGGCTCACCTTCGGGCATTACCTCCGGGGCAATCATCCAACCGTAGGGACACCTCACATGCCTCCGAATCTCGCCGCGATGCAGGCCCGGATAGAGGTGTATTGTTCCATTTTCTACGGTTGCGTCTATGAGGGGAATCCACGTCGTCACAACGAGCGTATCGTCCGCCTCCGGCAGCAGCACAGCGGCATCCTGATGGAATGGCGACTGTTGTATCCAATTATCAAATCCTTCGTCCATCAGGGGTTCAGGTAATTTTGGTCGCACATGATGCGTTGGATTGCAGTAAATCTCCGGACCGATAATTGATTCAAGCAGATTTAGTAGATTCGCGTTATGCAGGAAGTCGAAGATTGGGCGGCGCAGATTCACCGGAAATGACACCTGTCCCTGAAGGGAATCGCCTGCCTCTTTGGTCAACCAAGCGATACGCCGCTCAAAGGGCTGGGTCTCATGACGTTCTCCGATTTTACCTTCCGCGTATAGTTCATCGGCAATAGTATCAATCAGCTCCTCAAAATCCGCAATCAACGGATTCAGGTCTTCATCACTTAAAGCATTTTCCACAACCAAATAGCCGTCCTGATGAAAGCCCTCGACCTGTGCTTGCGTGAGTTTCATTGACAATCCTCTCTAAACGTAATCTCGATTTGCTACCTTTCCAATAGGTCGGGGAAATCTGTGCCCCCAATCCTGACTAAGAGCGCACGCCCGATAAGATTGCCTCTGCCAATTCCATCGTCTTAATCGCTTCATCTAGATTCGCTGCGGGCAGTGAAATCGGACGATCCGCTTTGATACAATCGAGGAAGTATCGGGTCTGTTCCTCTGTACCGCTGGTGCCCCTGCCGCTCAACTGGTGTTGCTGACTATCACAGAAAACGGTCCCGTGCGATACCCCTTCGAGATAGGCGGAGATATCCCGTCCGTGAATTTCGTAACGTTCGAGGCGGGCATCCGTCGTGTAGTTAGCGGCAAGGTGGGCGACACAACCGTTCTCGAACAGGATGAGCGCGGCATGGACATCTTTGTAATTAGAGATTGTGCGACGCACGACACTATGCACCTCCTCAACCTCCGCCCCCGCAAGAGAGCGAACGATGTCGAGCGCGTGTATGGGCGTTTCGAGAAACAGATTGTCCATCAGATGTTCGGGAAAGCGACCGGATTTTATGAATCCGGTAACGCTTTTGTGGAACTCCCCGACAAGTTGCGTCACTGGCCCTCGTGCTTCGACCATCTCTCGCGCTTTGACAATGATGGGATGGAAACGACGGTTCCAGCCGACCATGCCTTTGGCTCCTGTGCGGGCGGCGGCATCGCGCAAAGCGGTGGTTTCTGCGACGCTCATCCCCGGCGGTTTTTCCAGCAGAGTGTTGATGCCGCGTTCTAGACAAGGCAACGCTGCTTGCCCGTTGAGGTGTGCTGGCGTTGCGACGAACACTGCATCCAGCGATTCTGCGTCTAGCATCTCATCTACACTGGCATAACGTCCTGCTATGTTGAACTCATCGCCTGCGGCATTTCTCGCTGCCTCAACCGGATCACAAACAGCAACCAGTTCTACATCGTCAAATTCTTGGAGAACCCGTACATGCCCGCGACCACGTCCACCGCAACCGATTAAAGCGACCTGTAATTTCGACATGAATTTTTCCCTCCGTATCTCATAAAAGAATTGGCTCATGTCAAAAGAAAGTGCAAAGCGCGAAGAGAAACGCCCTCCGTACCCCCCTTAATCCTCCCGCAAGCAGGGGGAGAGTCATCCCCTGATAAATCGGGATGAAAGTGTCTGGGGTTTCTGTTGCACTAATTTTTTGTATGAGCGCAAGAATTTATTGAATTGGGATTTAAATATAAATCGTTATTGACACACTCCCGACCGATCTCGGCAAAGAAGGAAAAACTGAGCTATGGCTGAAGTTGCCGTAAGTGTTGTTCGGCATCTTCCTTCCATTCGGCAGGTGGATTCAGTTCAAGGAACTTTTTCCATCGATTAATGGCTTGCTGCTTTTTGCCCGTGTACTCATACATCAAAGCAAGGTTATAGTTTGCTGTCAAATTCTTGTGATTCAATTGAATCACAATTTCAAACTGCTCCGTTGCTGCGCCGAGCTGGTCCAGATAATAGAGTGTGCTTGCGTAATTGAGCAGCGTTGAGACATGGTTCGGTTGCCGCTTCAAAGCTTTCTCCAATGCCTCCTTAGCACGCCCGAAGTCTGCGCTATAATTGCTATAAAGATCGCCAAGCCGTTGATAGGCTGTGACGGATTCCGAATCGATTTCGAGTTCCTTTTCAAAATGGCTGATCGCTTCTCTATGTTTCCCGTCCCGTTCTGCAATCAGTCCAAGCTGAAGGTATATGCCTTTGTACTTTTTATTGAATTGGAGGGTTTTCAGAAGTATCTCTTTGGCATTTTGGTATTGATCCAGGTCTATATATGTCATGCCGAGGTGGTAATGTGCATCGGAATTATTCGGTTCAAGGGCGATTACCTGTTTGAAATCCTCCGCAATCTGGCTATATCGATAAAGTGTGTCGCCAATCTGTTTGTAGCGACGGGTAATCAATCCCCGATAGAGGTAGGCTGGTGCATAATCGTTTTTTAGATTGATCGTCTTGTTGTATTCCTCAACCGCCATTGCGGCATACGCATCATAATCCTCCAATGTTTCGGCATAACGATCGAGCAAACGGGCGTAGCGGAAGTGCCAATCAAAATGTGCTTCGTCATATCGGTTTGCAAGTCCGAAGTGCTTGATAGCTTTTTCGGTTTCCTTGCGTTCTTCAAAGAGCACCGCGAGGTCATACTGCGCTTGCGGATGGTTCCGTTCAATTTCCAGACCGGGTTCATACACGCGGATGACGTTATCTTTATCACCACGCTGAAGATACAATGCCCCAAGTCGAAGGAACGGATCTGCCTTGGATGAATCGAGTTTGATTATCGTTTCATACCACTTGATAGCATTATCAGTATCCCCTTGCTGTTCATACAAGGACGCAACTCGATGGTGTGCATCACGGTGTCCTGGATCGAGCCGAGTGGTTGCCAAGAAAGCATCAAGGGCTTCCTCAGAACGTCCTAATTCAACGTATGACATCCCTGAAAGATAGTTCGCCTCAACATTTGTCGGTTCGATTGAGATTAACTTCATCAACATCGTCAGCGCGTTTTGCGGTTCATTTTGTCCGCGATAAAGTCGCGCCGAGCGCATCAGGACATCCGCATAGTTCGCACCAAGTTCGAGGGTTCGTGCATAAACCCGCAACGCATTTTCGGTATCCCCGGAAGCTTCGTGGCTGCGTCCAAGCAGGTATGTTGCTTCGATGTCCTCCGGATAGATAAGGAGAAACTTGCTATAAGACTCTATTGCCAGATTAAATTGCTCGGCATCGAAAGCAGATCTGCCCTGATTGAAGAAATACCGCTCCAGTGCCGGATCCGATTCAATTGTGCGTTTATAAAACGTCCTCGCCTTTCCATGAGCTCCTTGTTGGTAATAGGCATCTCCTAGAAATCTATAAGTGTCCAGAAGGTGTTCCGGTGCGAATTCGACATCCAGATGGGTCTCATCCGATTCAATCAACGCAATGGTCTTTTCATAATATTGGATAGCGGCAGTCAAGTTGCCCGCGTCAACCTCAATTTGAGCGTAGTAGAACGGTGCCCGTGGATCCTCAGGAATGACAACCAAAAACCGTTTGAGGATGGATTTCGCCTCGTCCCTCCCCATCAATCCGGCATGATAGGGGGCTAGCTGTTCCATGAAGTAGTCCTTGAGAGAAGCCTCCGCTTCGATTGCTTGTTTATAATGTTCAATCGCAATCGCTTCTTCTCCTGTGGCGTAATAGATTTCGCCGAGTTGGAGGAGGGCAGCGGTATGTGTTGGGTCAATACCATCGATAATACGTCGAAATATACGGATCGCGCCCTCTTGGTTCCCTTCTTGGGCGAAAATCGTACCAAGCGCATACAGATTCTCTGCGGTGTAAGGCTGATATTTCCGTCCTACCTCATATTCACCCCAGGCATCGTCGAAGAAGCCGTCCTTTGCGAGGACTTGACCCAGTTTGAAGTGGGCGGGGGCAAATTTTGGGGCGCGGTAAATTGCCTCCTCAAAGGCTTCTCTGGCAGCGTTGTCGTTTCCCTGTTTGAAATGTGCCAATCCGATTCCGTAGTAAGGACGCGCCCATTTTGCGTTGATTTTCTGCACTGCCTGAAACGACTCAAGCGCAGCTTCGGGGTTATCCTGTTGGAGGTAGATTTCGCCAAGCCGATAGTAAGCGGGGTAATACTTGGGGTTCAACTGCAAGCACATTTCCATCGCTTGGGCTGCGAGCTCTAACTTTTCCTGTTCTTGATAAATTGCACCGAGGCTAAAATGTGCTTGTGACAAGGTTGGGACGAGCGAGATAGTCCGCTCAAATTGGTTCGCAGCCTTTTCAAAGAGGGCAGCGGTTCGTGTCGTGTCTATCCTTCCTTGTGTGACGTAAGCGTATCCCAAGCCATAGTGTAGACCTGCGTTGGCGCGTTCTGTCTCTGCATCGGTTTCATAAAGGGAGATCAGGTCTTCGAGATGGCCTTTCTCTTTCCACTTGTTGACCAAGTCTCGATGCTTTTTGACCTGTTTTTCAGGTTTCTTCTCTTTGAGGACGTTCCGGTAATCTTTTTCAATAGCTTCGCGTGATTGTTCAAGTGCCACCGTAATCGCAGGTGTTACGATTGAAGATATCAAGGTCAGTAACAGGAATCGAAACAGTGTAGGTTTTAATAATTTCATGTGTCCCACCCCTTCTCACTATAACAGTGTGATTAAACAGAAGCAATATCACCTTCGCGCCGATTCAGGGATATAGCGACTGCTAGTTTCATCGCTGCCTTCATACTGCTAGGGTCCGCCTGATTTTTCCCAGCGATGTCGAATGCCGTGCCGTGGTCAACAGATGTCCGAATAATGGGAAGTCCTAGGGAGACGTTGATCGTGTTTTCAAAGTCCAGCAGCTTCATGGGGACATGCCCCTGATCATGATACATTGCCACCACCAGATCATATGCACCCCTGACCGCTTTTATAAAGAGCGCATCAGCAGGAAACGGGCCTTCGCACATCATCCCCATATTCTGGGCGGATTGGATGGCAGGGGCGATTAATTCGAGATCCTCACTCCCAAATAACCCATTTTCGCCGGCGTGCGGGTTGAGTCCACATACAGCGATTCGTGGCTTGGAAAAACCAAGTGATTGAAGTGCCTCGTTGCCAAGCTGAATGGTACGCAGAATACTGGGGGTCTCCAATTCACAGGCACTCCGCAGGGGGCGGTGGGTCGAAACGTGGATGACCCGGAGGTGGTCGTTGACGAGCAACATCCGTGATTCAGCCGCCCCGGACAGGTCGGCGATAAATTCCGTATGACCTGAGAAGCTTTGCCCGGTCAGGGACACTGCTTCTTTATTCAAAGGGGCGGTGACCATAGCATCTGCCTGACTGTCAAGGCAGAGCTGCGTCGCCGTGCGCACATATTCGAGAGCGGCACGACCACAGGCAGTGCTCAGTTTTCCTATGGTAAACTGGGAAGGCTCAAGTTGACCTAAGTCTAGCAGGCACACCTGTGCGGTTCTGGCCCCCTGCTGCCCTGCTTTATAACAGGACCATTGTGCAGAAATTTGTTCACCATCTTGGACGATACAATCCGGTGGCTTCAGACCAATCCGCTTCCCCTCCATGTTAAGAATGGCTGCATCACCGGTGACTACCCAGCGGGCAGTTTTTAACAATTCCCGATCCGCCAATGCTTTGAGGACAACTTCGGGCCCGATGCCAGCCGGATCGCCGGTGGTAATTGCAATTGTTGGTAATACTTCATTTTGCATGTCAGTTGCCCCCTAAAAATTACAATCCAATCGTGGCGCAGGTTTCCTAATCTGCGGAGCTATCACAGGTTGAAAACCCCAATTTCATTGAGAGCAGGCTCTGTGCCACTATCTATTACGCTCCTCCCCGATAAGATCGAGATTCAAAGCAACTGGAGCTATGTTGGCTCATCGGTGCAATGAATGAACTCTTGAACTCAATGGGTTGATGCGACGAAACTTACGGCATACGGAGTTTGCCTACTACTAGCAACTTGCGTTATCTTAGTACCACCGTGTCTTATCAACCACATTGATCAACGATTCGCCTGCGACAAAACGTTTGAGATTTTCACAGAAGAGTTCAAAGACACGATTGGGTGCTTTCGGAGACTGACCGGCGTGATGCGGTGTGATGATAACATTTTCCATTTCCCATAGCGGGCTATCCTGCGGGAGCGGCTCCGGATCCAAAGCGTCAAGCCCAGCCCCGGCGAGTTCTTTCGATCGCAAGGCTTCAACCAATGCGGCTTGGTCAACAATTTTTCCCCTCGCAATGTTAATCAGGAATGCGGTCGGTTTCATCGCACGAAATTCAGCCGCGCCCATAATGCCCTCTGTCTCCGTCGTCAGCGGACAGCAGATGGCAACCCAATCCGATTGACTTAACATATCGTGCAACCTATCGGTTTTCCAGAGAGATTCAACGTAATCAGGCTTGTGCGTCTGCGTCGGATCAACGGCAAGAATGTGCATATCAAAAGCGGTTGCACGCTTGGCGACCTGTAACCCGATGCTGCCGAGACCGAGGATCCCAATTGTTTCCCCGGCAATTTCAAGCACCGGCATATTTGCGCGACTTTCCCACACCTTCTCCATCTGCCGTTTGATTGTGAGATTGAGTGTGCGCGTGAAGGCAAGGATGAGTGCCATAACATGCTCGGCGATGTTGACCGCTGTCGTGCCACGGGCATTTGCGAGGACAATATCACTGTTGATTAACTCAGGAAATCTGAGCCCTTCAACACCAACACCTCCGGTTTGAATCCAACGGAGTTTTTTGGCGCGACGGATCAGTTTGGGCGTTACCCCACCAAAAATGGCATCCGCATCCTCAATCTCGCGCTGTAGCTCTTCATCCGTTGCCGCCGTCACAAAATCAGCATCAGGTGCGATTGCGCGAGCGGCTGCGAGTTGTTCTTCACTCAAACGATGGGTAATAATTTTCATGGCTAATCCTTTCTTCTTTGGGTATTAGGACTGTGCACCGCAGAGCCTTATCGCTTTGGGGAGGTTGTTCAATACATCCCCTGCCATTAATCCGTGCATTCCGATCGATTCGGCGACAATGTCCCCTGCAAGTCCATGGAGGTAAACACCTAACACAGCGGCATCAAAGGGAGAGACTTTTTGCGCCATCAACCCCACAATGAGTCCCGTCAATACGTCTCCCATGCCACCGGTTGCCATACCGGCATTTCCAGTTGAATTAATCCACACCTCCCCATTCCCGCGTGCAATGACCGTCGGTGCCCCTTTGAGAACGAGCGTAACGTGATGTGCTTGCGCGAATCGTTGGGCGATGCCAATCCGATCGCGTTCCAACCCTTCGACAGTCCCGCCGATAAGCCTCGCCATTTCGCCCGGATGGGGGGTGAGCACTGTTTGAGGTGATAACGATGAGAGAATCTCTTTCGATTTTGAGAGGGCGTTTATCCCATCGGCATCGATGACAGTTGGGGCATCGCTTTCGCGAATCAAGCTGTGAACGAGTGCAACGGTTTCAGGGTGCTGTGAAAGCCCAGGACCAATAGCGAGAGCCGATTGGGTCCGCTCGACCGCTTCGATGATATGCGGTTTCGCTTCCAATGCCAAAGTCCCTTCCGCTGTTTCAGGCAGGGGAAGCGTCATCACTTCGGTGAGTTTCACCTCCAAAATCGAGTTGAGGCTTTTCGGGGTTCCGAGTGTCACTAAGCCTGCCCCGACGCGCAATGCCCCTTCACTCGTCAAGGCTGCAGCCCCTGTCATACCGGTGGAGGCAGCCACGACAAAAACACGCCCATAAGTGCCTTTGTGCGAATGCATCGGACGCGGTGGTAAGATTCGCGCCGCGTCAGACGGTTGAGTCCAGTTAATCTGAATGTTTTGGACATCAATGACGCTCGGCGGGAAACCGATGTCGGCAACCTCAAGTTTACCTGTGAGGGTCCCCCCCGGATGGATAAGATTTCCCCGCTTGGGAAGTCCCATGGTGACGGTGCAAGTCGCTTGGACACATGCACCTTCCGCGATGCCGGTATCCGCCGCTAGCCCGGAGGGCAGATCGATGGCAACCACTGGATGTCCCGTTTCGTTGATACACCCAATAACCTCACCAATAAAGCCGTGTACGCCGCCCCGCAACCCGGTGCCGAAAATTGAATCGACGATGAGGTCAGATGACGCAAGTTGGCTTTTCAACCCCTTTAGCTCGCCTTCCGAAAGAATCGGTGTGATTGGCAGATCCAAATTTTGTGCGATTTGCAAGTTGGTTAGCGCGTCTCCGGCGAAGCTCTCTGGAGGCGAAACGAGAAAAATCTGGATTGGTTGACCGGCGAGCGCCAGTTGTCTCGCAACGACCAATCCATCGCCGCCGTTGTTTCCTTTGCCGACAACAACAGCGATATGCTGGCATTCAGGGAAGTGCTGGCGGATGGCTCGAACAACAGCACTCCCCGCATGTTCCATTAATACGGCACCGGGGATGCCGATTCGCTCGATAGTCTGCTGATCGATTTGACGCATCTCTTGTGCGGTAACAACTTTCATCAAAATCTTCGCAGTAGAAACCCCGTCTTAACTCCCCTTTTCAGGGGACTTTCTCTTGTCAGAGGGGTTGATGAGAAGTCGGTTATTAGGTGACACCTAACAATCCTACTGCGCCTCCTATACGGTTCTATACCCTATACCTAAAATTGAGTCGGGTGAGTATCTGACTAATCCGCTACCTTTGCAGAGTGTGTGATACGTTTTCCACCGCCTACCGATAGCAATGACAATCCATTTCCACTTCCACTTCTTTGACCCCTGGCGTGTCCGTGCCTTAATATCCTCTACACACCCTATTGATAGGATACATCTAACCCGTCAAGGATGCGTAACTGCCGATCCCAGCTTGCACGAGTGCCTATAGGGAGGCGTTCTGTGTTCGCAAGTCGATTCATGCAATTCGGACGATATTGACTGTTTCTTCTCACTTCCACGCGAGTGCGAAAACATCCATCGACATAGCGACAAGCCAATGGACTGCCGCGCCGTAGATAAAGGATCGTGTCTCCAGAGCGAGGACTCCAAGCACGACCCCCGTAATGATTGACCCCATCGCTTCTGCAAAGGGTTTGCTAGCGTGCTTGACGACAAACGGAACGGTTTGAATGAGAATGCTGTAATTACCAAACCGTTTCTCCAGTCCGAAGAGCATGAAACCGCGGAAGAAGAACTCCCAACAGAACATGTAAACTCCATAAGAAATTTCATAAGCGATGAACACCTTCCAATTTGTCCCGGCAACGTTGGAGAGCGGATATTTCTGCTGGAAAGCGGGGAAAAACTGTAACGCTAGGATGATCAGTGGCAGCATGAGCAACCATCCTACGAGGACGAATCCCCAACCTAACTTCTTGTGAGTCAAGCGAAAGCCATAGTCGCGGATTTTGTCTTTTACGCCAAATTTGACCACAAGGACCGGCAATAGTAGCAGTGTTACCGCGCTCATCCAGAACCAGTAAAAATACGGAAAAATCTTCCTGAGCGGATGCTGGATGAAGAACTTCCCAAAAAGCTGGGTAAAGACCCTTCTGCGTCCAATAAAACGGTACAACGTCAATAGCACAGATGCACCGAGCAAGACGATTGTCGCCCGCCGGTCCCAGCCGCGCAGGTATTTTTCCCCTTTTTCTTTTATCCAAGGGTTCACGATTGTCCTCGTTTCCTCTGAGCTTGCCTCCCTGTGATTAGTATAGCATATCTTTCAAAGGCTTTCAACAGCGTATTTACCGCTTTCCACATAATGAAGGCATCTCAACTACTCAGAACCGATTTTGGCGGGTAGAATGCCCCCTCTAATCCCCCGCAGTCCTGCATATTGCAATTGATTATTTTTGCCATAGTATGATATACTAAATTTTGCTCTATTCTCATCTTTTCCTCCGCTGATAGGGGGACACATAGGAGTCAACTTGATGACCCAAAAATTATGTTTTGCGATTGGGCTTACAACGCTGATCTGTTTAACGCTCTCAGCGTATTTAGCGTATTCCCATGATGCGTTTTACCCGCATCACCGCGAGGATCTCCGCAAAGAAGAGGCGAGGCTGACTGTGGTGTTTATTACAGCCGGGTTTGTCGTTCTGTTGGGTGCAATTTTCTATATGGTGTTACGCAATGAAAAACGGGAAAGTCAGCGGACGCACGAATCGGAGCAAGACCGTTTAGCGGGTGCAGCAAACGAGGCAGCTCACGTTGGACGCGCTACCCTCCTTGAGGGAGGAACCGCCGAAGCGACAATCCACGCCGCTTTGGCGGCTTACGCCAAACGCTTAGAGTTTGTATGGAATCCAGCTTCTGTACAGGTGGTTGGGAATGCCCTCCGATGCCAGATCGGAGGGGATGTGATCGTTGTTAGAATTTTTCATCAGGCGGATCAATATAAAATCGAGGTCAAAGCCTCTCGCGATGAGGTGACCGCGGGAGCTGTGCTGGAAGTGGTGCGTGACGATTAATGCGTCGTCCCTCGCGAAAGGGGTCGGCAGGACAGTTGAGTGCAAAAATTGACGGGGTGAGGCCATGAACATAGGTAAGCTACTGACAAAATCGGCTCGAACTTTTCCCGAAAATCTCGCAGTTGCATCCGGATCGAAGGAATTGACGTATGCCGAATTTAACGCGCGAGCCAACTGTCTGGCAAATGGTCTTAACAGGCTTAACGTCCAGCAAGGGGATAACGTGGCGGTGCTGATGTATAACTGTCCTGAAATGTTGGAGTCAATGTTTGCCTGCTTCAAGGCGGGTTGCGGTGTCATACCCATCAATTTCCGTCTACACCCCAAAGAGTTCACCTTTATCATCAACCATTCTGAAGCCAAAGTGGTGATTATTTCGCCTGAATTCAATGAGGCAATCATCAAATGCCGTGACGACCTCCCGCAAGTCAGCTATATTATCAGCGTGTCCGGGGCGCGGAATCCGTTTCTGGATTACGAAACTGTGCTATCCGCCGAATCGGATCAGTTTGAAGATGCGGATATCGCGCCCGATGACGTGGCATGGCTCTTTTATACATCCGGGACGACAGGTCAGCCCAAGGGCGCGATGTTGACGCACCGCAACTTACTCGGCATGACGATGAACTTCTACGCTGATATGTGCCCGGGATTTGGTCCCAACGATGTCGCCCTCCACGCCGCTCCCCTATCCCATGGGAGCGGATGCTATGCGCTGCCCAATATCGGCAAGGCAGCGGCTAACGTTATTTTAGAGGCAAAATCCTTTGATCCGGAGCAGGTGTTAAAAACGATTGAGGTGTACCGTGCGACAAATATGTTTGCTGCGCCGACTATGATCAAGCTGTTGATAGATAGCCCGGCAGTAGACCGGTATGACCACAGTTCGTTGAAAGCGTTAAACTATGGCGGTGCGCCGATGTTGGTCGAGGATCTGATGCAGGCGATGGAAAAACTGGGGCCCTGCCTTGTCCAACTGTACGGGCAGGCGGAATCTCCCATGACCATTACCTATCTCTCCCACGATGACCACGTCCTTAACGGGGATCCGAATCAGATGAAGCGACTCGCATCGGCGGGTATTCCACGCACCGATGTCGAAGTGAAGATTGTCGATTCCGATGATAATGAACTCTCCACCGGCGAAATGGGGGAGATCGTTACACGCTCGGATCTCGTGATGAAAGGATATTGGCGAGATCCCGAAGCTACCGCCGAAACTTTACGGAATGGATGGCTGCATACCGGAGACATGGGCTACATTGATGAATGCGGCTACCTTTTTTTGATGGATCGGTCAAAGGATCTGATTATCAGCGGAGGGGAAAACGTCTATCCCCGCGAAATCGAGGAGGTAATTGTCCAACACTCCGCGGTTCGAGAGGTCGCCGTTATCGGTGTTCCAGATCCAGTGTGGGGCGAGTCGATTAAAGCGGTCGTCTCGCTTGCACCTGAGAGAGAGGTTACAGAGCAGGAACTAATTGATTTTTGCACAGACCATATCGCCCGTTATAAACGACCGAAATCAGTCGATTTTGTGGAGGAGTTGCCCAAGAATAACTACGGAAAAATTGTCAAGCGGGAGTTGAGAGCAAAGTATTGGGAAGGAAAAGTCAGTCAAGTAATATAGTTGCTAGTAGTAGGCTGCTTTGAATCCTTGATGCTTCATCAGGAGCGACTTGCCCAACCTTCCCACCCGGTGCAATACCGGCAGGTAGCCTGTAGGTCGAGATTCATATCTCGACACCCAAATGTCAACAGAACCTAGCAACTTGAGTTATGATAATGCAAAAAGGAGATTGACATGAATAAGCAGCGAAAGTTGGGGCGTGGTGTCGCAATGGTCGGAGCGGGGATGTCGGGGTTCAATATGTTCAAGGATCGAGACTCAAAAGACCTGTTTACCGAAGCCTTCGTTGAAATGAACGCCTCCGTGGATAAGGGGCTCGATCCAAATGACATTGATGCGCTGTACATCGGCAATTTTACAAACGACTTTTTCGCCCATCAGTCGCATTGGGGCGCAATCCTCTCGGACTCCCTTGGGCTCGTTCCCAAACCGGCGACACGGATTGAGGGTGCCTGCGCTTCAAGCGCACTCGCTTTTCGGGAGGGTGTTTTTGCCATCGCATCGGGTTTCTACGATGTAGTCTTGGTTGGTGGTGTCGAGGATATGTCAAAAGAGAGCACCGAAACGGTCGCCGAGGGCTTGGCTTTGGCGGCAATCCCTTATGAACGCAAGGCGGGCTTCACGTTCCCAGGGGTTTTCGGGGCGATCGCGACTGCGTATTTTGAGAGATATGGTGCGTCCCGCGAACACCTGATGGACATTACCATAAAGAGCCACGACAATGCGCCGTTAAACCCGAAAGCGCAGTATAAAACGACGATTCGGGATATTACGCGGTCAAAAATCAAACGGGCGAAGGAGAAAGGGAGCGCGGTGCCGGATTGGAGCGATGAGAAGGATTTCCTGCGTGACCCAATCGCCAATCCCGCGATTGCTTGGCCCATGCACCTTTTTGATTGTTGTCCAATCAGCGATGGCGCGGCGTGCCTCCTGTTAGTCGGGGAGGAGCTTGCCAAGCACTTTACTGATGACCCGTTATATGTCGCTGGCATTGGTCAAGCAAGTGGGCGAGGGCTCAATACAGCCGAGGATTTGACATACTTTGAAGCGACACGATACGCCGCCAAAGAGGCTTACGAAATGTCCGGGTTGACACCGACGGATATTCAGTTTGCAGAGGTTCACGATTGCTTCTCAATTGCAGAGCTACTGCATATTGAAGACCTCGGATTTTTTAAGCCGGGGGAGGGCTACAAAGCGGTGGCGGACGGTTTGACAAGATTAGATGGCGAGAAGCCGATCAACACGTCGGGGGGACTCAAGTGTAAGGGACATCCCGTCGGGGCAACGGGTGCGGCGCAATTAATAGAGGTATGGGAGCAGTTGAGGAACAAGGCAGGAGACAGAGGCGTACCAATCGAGGACCTGCGGATCGGTGCCGCTCACAATTTGGGCGGGACCGGCGGCACTTGCACCTTTACTATTCTGGAAAGGAGATAACCGTGGCAGACAGACCGATAAGCGATTACCAGTTTGAGCGGTTTCTGGATGAAGATAAGCTGATGGGGGCTCGGTGCGTCGGGTGTGGTGCCCTTTTTGTGCCACCACGCGCTATCTGTACCAAATGCCACCGCTCAGAGATGGAGTGGGTGGAAACAACGGGGGAGGGGCACCTCGTCGCCTTTACCTGTATCGCAATCGGACCCCCTGCGATGATTGAAGAGGGGTATGACAGGAACAACCCATATTGTTCGGGAGCAGTTGAGTTGACCGAAGGACCGCGGGTGGTCGCACGGATTGAAGGCGTTGACACACTTCACCCTGAAACGATAAAGATTGGGATGCCGGTGAAAGTCATGTTTTTGCAACAAGGTGCCGGTGAAAGCCGGAAGACCGTCTTGGGGTTCACACCGGTTGACAAAAATTAATCTGCGTTCCCTAACACACAGGAAGGTAGATCGTTGTGAGTCCATTTTGCCGGATTTCCTTTGTGTTTCATGTTTCGCTCTATCTAGTCCTTTCTCCATTCGCAATTAGCGATTCGGAGCAGCCGCCCCTCCCCTCCTCCGACAACGTCGAAACGCCTTACCTGATTCGTCAGATTACCTTTGAAGGAATTGAACACCTGAACCAGAAGCAGTTATCCAAACTGATCGGTATTGATGCAGGACAGCCCTACCTTCCAGCGGAAATGGTCGCCGGGCTCAATCGGGTGCTGGAAAAATACCGTGAAAGCGGGTTTGTGTTCGCTTCAATCGAACCCGAAGTTACGACTATTTCCCCCGATCAGGTGCAGATTCGCCTCCACATCCACGAGGGAACACGAGCTCGCACAGGTGAAATCACAGTTGAAGGGAATCACCTGCTTCCGACTAGCGACATTCGTCGTGCGCTCGGTTTGCGGAAGGGGACGCTTTTTAACCAAACCGCCTTTGAACAAGGAATCGACAAGCTCTTAACCCTGTACAGCGAGCGCGGCTATCCCAAGGTAGAAATCGATCCGACCGACTTCCATGTGTCAGAGGAACAGGGAAAGGTTGACCTGCACCTACAAATTCGTGAGGGGAATCAGGTTCGGATTGGAGCAGTCAAACTAACCGGCCTACAGAAAACAAAGCCTGAAGTAGTCCTCCGTGAGTTGACGGTTCAAACGGGCGACGTTTTTGATCAGCGCAAAATCGATCAGAGCTTCCACCGCTTGGTGAATCTTGGCTACTTTTACGAGGTGAGTCCAACCCTGTTTGAGGAGAGCGAGACATCGGAGGAGATTATTTTTAATGCGAAGGTGACGGAGGCGCGGACTGGCAGGTTCGGTGGTGTCATCGGCTATGCCCCGCCAACTACGGAATTTGAGGGCGCGCCACAACTGACAGGCGTGATTGAAGCGACGGAGACCAATCTTTTGGGGACAGGACGGGGGGCAAATTTTCTTTGGAAATCCGGCTTACTTCGGATGTTAAAAATTGGTTACACTGAACCGTGGGCGTTTGGAAAGCCGATCAAAATCGGTGTCGAGTATTCGCAGGTGAGGCAGAGAAACCAGTTTACCGATGCTGAGTCAAATGAGCGTGCTGCCTCCGTGACCATTGGTGCCCGTTTCCAACGCTTATTTGAAGGTTCACTAAGGTTCTCCTATAAACGAATTGGGTTTCCCACAGGTGCCACTCCCCTCCTGCCCCTTCCTACTACCTCCCCGTCCATCCACTCACCAATTACAGATGTGGCAGACCCAGCAGCGCAAAGCGGTGTGAAGTACGGTGTGACTTTGGGACTGACCCGCGATAGCAGGGATTACTTTCTGAACCCAACCCGCGGACACCTTGACCATGTAGCGTTTGAGTTTTCACGAGGGGATTTCAAGCTGCGCAAACTGTGGGTTGATCTGCGGGCTTACTTCCCGACATGGCATCGGCAGGTGATTGCCATCGGTTTACACGGTGCGGCGGCGTGGGGAGATAACATTCCGCCGACGGAGTTTTTTTATCTCGGTGGGGCGAACACGTTGCGTGGTTACGACGAAGACTGGTTTTTTGGGGCCCGCCGCCTCTATGCGAACCTTGAATACCGGCTGTTGGTTGGACGCACATCGCAGTTCTTTGTATTCACCGATCTGGGGACAGTTACCCAAGTAGATCAGCCTACCGTTTTTGACCCGCTCCGCGTCGGTTACGGATTCGGTATGCGGCTTGAATCAAAGGGTGGGTTGCTACGGATGGATTGCGGACTTGCTGAAGGTCGCTCGGTTTTGGAGGGAAAAATCCATGTCAATCTCGGAACCTCGTTCTAAACAATTCAGCAGGCGATTCGATCTCGATGAGGTTCGGCGCCTCCTGATTCTCCGCATGGGACCCCTCGGTGAGACGCTCCTGACGACCCCTGTGATCCGGGCGTTGCGGCAACGTTTTCCGGAGGCATACATCACTTACATGGTCGCTCCAGGGCGCGAAGCCCTCGTTTCTGAAAACCCGAATCTGGACGAGGTGATTACTTACAGCGTGTCGATTCCCAAGCTAATTTATGAGATAGCGAAAAGGTCATTCCAGATGGCAGTTGTTCTCCAACCAACGTTTCGCCTTGTGTTGCACACCTTCCTCGCACGCATCCCATTTCGGATCGGCTTTGAGACCAACTCTGGTAAGGGACGCTTACTGCATGTTTCCGTTCCCAATAATATTAATCAACATGAGACAGCTAGATATCTTGACGTTGTGCGCGGTATTGGGATTAAACCGGACAGCGAGGTGCCCGAGATGTTTGTGAATGGGGCGGCACAAGGGTGGGCGGACGATTTCCTCGCCGGTGTTGGTGTTCTTTCGGATCGACCCCTGATCGGATTGAACCCTGGGGCGGGGTCTGAGTCCCGTCGCTGGTCAAAAATGGGATTTGCACAAGTGGGGGACCGGTTACATCAGAAGTACAATGCCCAAATTTTTATCACCGCCGGCGATGCAGAAGGGACACTGCCGCACGAAGTGGCGAAGCTGATGTCCTGCTCGCCGATTATCGTCACAGGGACAACCCCGATGCAGCTCGGGGGGCTGCTCCAAAAATGCCACCTCTATATCAGCAACGATACAGGCCCAATGCATATGAGCACAGCGGTCAAAACTCCAACGATTGCGTTATTTGGCGCGTCGAACCCGCGGCAGTGGGGACCAAATTGGCACCCGCACACGGTGATCGCCCGTGAAAGCATGGAGGATATTACCGTCGAAGATGTGTTAGGGGCGGTGGATCTGTCGCTATCCGGTTCTCATCTAAAGGAGCAGTAAGGGTAGAGACTCATAAACGGTTGGGTTCAGGGACCCAAGCATTCATTATACACTATGCATTACGTATTACGCATTACGTATTATGCATCACGTTACACGCTCATCGGGCTATTCCTCGCTGCATCCCCCGCCTTCTCCGCGGCATTTCCGTTTGAGGAGGCGCGTCCACTTTACGTTGGAGCGCGGGCTCTGGGTATGGGCAATGCGTTTACTGCTGTCGCTGATGATGCCACGGCAGGATTCTGGAATCCCGCCGGATTGATTCAGTGGCAGGGTGTCAAGCTCTTTGGCGTAAATAAATTCCACGATCGATTGGAATACGGTTTTGATCCGAAAGGGATTGGCTATGCGTATCGTGGATATGGTTTATTTTGGGGAAACAAGATCGCGCTCGGCGTTGAGTCCGGAACACCGGATTTCAACTACTATTCGTTCGCACACCAGATCCATCCGTATATCGCAGTTGGCGCGAGTCTGAAGTTCAAACGTAAACACCCCAGCGATTATTATCAATTTTTCGGTCATTCCCCAGCCTACGATTTTGCTCTGCTCGTCAAACCGCGTTCCAATCTCAAATTCGGACTGCTTGCGGGGCATCTGTCCCACCAACGTGGGATTCGCTGGTTAACGCTTGGTGCTGCATATCATTGGGAAAATCTGTTGTTTGCGGTTGACCTTATCGTGCCCCGGGGCCCTCTTAATGACACGGGACTTTACTACGGTATTGAGTGGAAAGCACACCGCTTCATTCGGGTGCGGAGTGGGCGCTCGGATCGGTGGTGGACATTGGGATTGGGATTTGATTGGCAGTGGGTGCGAATTGACTATGCCCGCATCTATGAACGCGATTTCGCATCGGATTTTATCTCAGCGGAATTAAGGTTTTGAAGGCAGATTCCCCAAAGGATTATCGGCATTGTCGGTCAATTTTCCAAAATTGACATTCTTGCTGCCGATTTCCAAGGTTGTTCCCAGGAAGGAATTCACCATGAAAAGGTTAAAAATAGCCGTAGTCGGCACGGGGGGCAGGGCGAGAGCGCACCTGAACACCATCCCCAAGCTAGAACCGATTTATCAATTGGTTGGTGTCTGCGACATTGACAAAAACCGTGCCGCCGAGACTGCTCAACGGATGTCGGTTTCTGGTTATACAGACGTTGAGACGCTAATTGAGGCGGAGTCACCGGACCTTATCCTGATCACGGTGCCCCCCGACGGACACCACATCATCACAGAGATTGCGGCATCTCACGGGGTTCATGTCATCACAGAGACATCGATTTCGACAACCCTCCCCTGTGCAGATCGGATGATTGATGCCGCCGCGCGATACGGTATCAAGTTAGAGGTCGCTGAAAATGTCTGGCGTTGGCCCCATGAACGACTCAAACGGAAGATTGTCGATGCGGGACTAATTGGTGAGATTACCCACGCGCATCTCTGGTATACTTCTGGATCGTATCACGGCATGAACGCAATCCGGATGCTTGTGCAAAGTGAAGCGGTACGCGTCCTAGGACACGCCAAAGCGATTGGAGGTACTTCATGGGAGGTCGGCATCGTCGAATTTGAGAACGGTGTCTCTCTCGTCTACGAGCTCCCAACCCGACGACGCGGCAACTATTGGGAGATCGATGGCACAAAGGGGTCAATCGTCGGTAATGAATTGCTGCTCTACCGAGAGACGGGGACAGAGATCTATCCAATTCAGACCATTACGACAGAGAGAGATGGCGTGACAGTCATTGATTATGCTCGCGTTGACACCGATCCGCCGGTAATCTGGGAAAATCCGCTAAAAGCGTTTGGATTGGCGGATGCAGATGATGTTGCCCGGGGTGCGGAATTGCACAGTATCTACCGAGCGATTGTTGAAGATGTTGAACCGGAATATGGTGCGGTCAATGGGCGCACAGATCAAGAGATTCTCATTGCGATCCGCGAATCTGCGCGGAACGGTGGGAGACCGATTGATCTGCCGCTGACCGAAATCACCGGGCACGAAGAAAATCTGCATCGGGAGTACCACGAAAAATACGGCATCCACCCGTTTGACACCATTGATAAACAGAAAAGCATCCTGTTCCCACAGCGCGGCGTTGTGTGGGCAGCGCGGCGATAGAGAACGATTGACATTTGGCATCTGTCACTGTATTCTCAAAAATTTACCACACCCGGCGTAAAGAAATATAGCACGTAGGTTGGAAGGAGAACACCATGAGTTGGCAAGTTGCAGACCGTATGACGATATATCACGAATCGGGTATGTATGCCCTAAGCCCCACTGTGACACGTACGCCCTCCGGTAGCTTGTTGGTAACATTCCAAAGGGCGACCCATCTGGGGTATTCCCATCATGAACACCCGCTGTTTAATGTGCAGGCTTGCCGGTCCGAAGACGAGGGACAGACTTGGAGCGGACCCAATCTCGTAACTGTTGATCCCCGCGGAGGGGTTATGGACCGCGGTGTCCACACCCTTCCGGACGGAAGTATCTTTCTACACTCATCCTGCACCGAATTGGTTCCCGCAGCGGATGCGGTAGAACATGGGGGGAGTTGGGTTGTGCAGCACGGTAAACCGTTCTGGGTCCGGTCGCGTGACGACGGGCATACTTGGAGTGCTCCCAAACGCTTCCCGCCTCTACCCGACGCAGTATGGGGACACCCCGCCCAGCACTCAGGGGTCAGTCGAAGCGGCTTGCTGATACTTCCAGATGGACACCTACTCATGCCGAGCAAGGCAACCGACCTCACCACCGGCGAGTTTCGTTACTTCGGCATGCTGCGCGTGTCGAGTGACATGGGAGAAACATGGGAATACGGCGGACGGATTGCGGAGGATCCAGTTGCCCACTTCAGCGAGCCGACCATCCACCGAACCCCGAGCGGCCGTATCTTGGTACTCTTTCGCTGTCATCCGGGGCGATTGGGACCCGACATCGTTCGAGATCAAGGGTTCGAGGGTCCCTTCACAGAAGATCCTCAGTTCGTTGGTCGTTTCCTCGCGCTGGTCTACTCCGACAACAACGGGGAGACATGGTCGCCGTGGCATCCAACCATGGTTCATGGTAGTCCGGGGCACATGCTGGGATTGAGGGATGGGCGCATTTTTCTCACGGTAGGCACTCGATGGGAGGCACAGCGAGGCTGTGTCGCTAGGGTGTTAGACCCTGAAGGGAGCGATTTAGATACCGCGCCTGAGTTTGTGATAGAGGGCAACGCATTGAGCGCAGACTGTGGCTATCCTTGGTCGGTGGAGCTCAACGATGGACGGGTCCTGGTCGTCTATTGGCACCATTATCCGGATAACCACCGGGGCATTGAAGGGGCAATCCTCGAAGAGGTTTAACCAACTGAGTTGGGTTATGACATTAATTCATAAGTGATAAGAGTTACGCACTTGAGTTTGTAGTAACGCGTTCATAATGAACCAACATCATACCTGTAGGTCGGATATCTTCCCGACCCATAGCCTCAAAGAGAGGATAGGTGTGTTTGAAATGCTTCCTCGGCGGCGTTGACTCCAGAGATGCGCCCGAAAACTGTGCCAGCCATCATCCCTGCCCCGGAGGGGTAATTTCCATGCCACAGTCCGCCCACCATCTCGCCGGCAGCGTAAAGTCCGGGGATGGGATAACCCATGGTGTGAACGACCCTTGCTTCGGGCGTGACCCGCAGACCGCCAAAGGTGAAAGTCATCCCACATACCACCGGAAATCCCTCAAAAGGAGGCGCATCTAGGGGGAGTGCCCAGTTACTTCGGGGTGGGGTGATACCTATAGTGCTTTTTCCGTCCAGTCGAAAGGGGTTAAATTCGCATGGCTGGACAGCAGCGTTAAATGTGTGCACAGTGTGGGTAAATGCCGAGATATCTGGGATGCCCAACTGTTTTGCCAGATTTTGCAGGGTGTTCGCCTTGAAGCCGGTGGCTTTCTCGTATCCCCGGATGACCTCTAACTGTCGATGCTTGCGATCAAAAATCTGGAACGCCATGCCTTGCGGTTGGGCGAGAACGGCTCTCCCAATCTTTGCATAGGTGAGGCCCCGCCAAGTTTCGCCCTCGTCTATGAATCGATGCCCGTTGAGATTGACCATAATCCCGAAGGGATAGGAATAGCGGCTCCAAAAATCTCCTCTGATATCTAGACCGGGAACGTCGAAGGGCGGGCGATTCAGATCTTGAGGTGAGGCGTGGCAGCTCGACCAACTCCCATAGGGCATCGCCCCGCTCTCCAACCCCATAGTGAGCCCGTCGCCGGTGTTGTAGGGAACGCCCCTCAGCTTGACTGCCTTCCAGTCAGGACCGAGGTGCCGGGCGCGCATTTCCGGGTTAGATTCAAAGCTGCCACATGCCAGCACTATCGCTCTGCCGCGGAAGTTACAGTAACCCTGCGACGTTTTTGTTCGCACCCCCGTTACTCTGCCTTGGGAATCCTGAAGCAAGCCTATTGCGCTGGTGTTGTAATACGCAGATACACCTAGCTTCTCAGCCGTTCCGAACCACTGTTCTTGGAGGCCATAGCCACCCCCGTTGAATGATACCACGTTGGCAGAAACCGGGTTGGCGTAGGTCGGAATCCAGGTATGCCCATAGGAACTCATCCACCGGACGGCCGGGGCAGCTTGGGTGACTAAGACCTCCGCGAGTTCCGGGTCGCTCAGGCCCTCCGTTACGCTCATAATATCGTCGTAGTAATCAGCGCGGGTGTACCTACCGATCCGGTCAGCCATACGACGGAGATCCGTTGAGGGTGTGCCGGGCAGCAGCGGCATCAACTCGTCCATGCCATCATAGGGAAACCGCATGTGCACGGTCAGCGCGCTATTCCCGCCTCGGTGCTGACGGGGTGCCTTCTCTAGAACAACGACATCTGCTCCACGCTCCCGTGCCGCCACTGCTGCTGAAAGGGCTGCGTTACCGGCCCCGACAACGATTACCTGTGTCCGAACTTCTCCATCCATAATCTCTTCCTCGAGAACATTCCCGCCTCATCAATAACCCATTCAGGACTGCTCCACCTGCCAACGTTTATGCAATTCCTTGGCTTGCCACCACGACGGCCCCTTCGGCTGCTCCAGCACCATTGATTGGATGAACGCCGCTGTCTTTTTCAAGCCCTCCTCAATTTCGATGTACTCACTCTCCATCTCAAGCGAGAGGATACCTTCGTATCCCAAAAAGCGCAGCGTCGTGATAACCTCGCGCCATGTCTGATCATCATGACCCCAGCCGGGCAGCGTAAATGACCAGCCGCGCTGTTCGGGATAAATTGAATCCGTTGAGTCAAACAATCCGTGAAGTCGAGCGTTGGGTTCGTGGATGAGTGTGTCCTTGAGATGGACATTTTGGATAAGATCGCCGAGATAGTGCATCGCTGCAAAGGGATCGATGCCCTGTACCCACATGTGCGAGATATCAAAGTTGCAGGCGACAACGGGCCCGATTTCATCATGCAGCCGCATGAGCTTGGCTGGCGTGTGAATCATGTCAAGGATTTGCATCTCAAAGCACAACGTCACGCCGTGATCGGCGGCGATCTGCCCATGCTCTTTCCAGTAAGGGATCAACCTTTTCTCCCACTGCCATTCGAGTGCTTCGGGGAAACCCTCTTTATCGGTGTTGACAATCCAGTTCGGGCTTTTGTCCCCTTCCGCACCTTCTGGGACCCCAGCGACTACGACCAAGCGGGTGACACCGATTTTTTCCATCAGGGTGCAAGCCTGTCGAAATTGACGCGAATATTCTGCGGCAACCTGCTTGTCCGGCGACAGCGGCGCACCGTGCGCGGCGAAGGAGTAGATTTCAAGACCGTGGCTGGCATAGGTGTCAAGCCAACGGTCGAGTGCCCCCTTGTTTGCCACTAACGTATCCACATCGCAGTATCGCTTGACCTCGGATTCAGTTGCATCCACCTCAACTGCCTTTACCCCAAGGTCCTGACAAAATTTGAGACCCGCTTCCAACCCGAACTTCATGATGAAAAATGTGTTAATACCGAGTTTCATGTGACCTGCTCCTTTCTTGTGAAACGCAAAATTTTCTGTGATCGCTCGTCTTTCCAGTTTTCACTCCAGTCCAAACTTTAATGGTTATGACAAGCGGGCGTAACCATTATACGCGATCACTAACTGATGTCAATAAGAAATACAGTGCGGTAAAGATACACAGACTAGAATGATACGTGAAACGTAAGTATAAAGATAGAATCAATTCCCTTCATCTATCGCTTTTTTCAGGGTAATCGCATGTAAATAGTGTATCGGACTTTGGCAGACGACAATGGAATTCCCCTATCACTTTTTTATTGCCCGCTGATAGATGATATGATATGATGCGATTATGCTATGATATTAGCATTGGATCAATCACTTCAAATCCCTTATCAATAAAAAAGCACCCCATGAACATCAAAAACAGAACCCTCTATATCGCTGACAACCTCAACATCATGCGGAACATAGATCCAGAGGTTATAGACTTAATCTACTTAGACCCACCTTTCAATACAAAGAAGCAATACAAGGCACCCATCGGCTCTAAAGCTGAGGGTGCCTCTTTCAAGGACATCTGGACCGACGAGGATGTAAAGCACGAATGGTATGGAGAAGTCGCCGAGCAGAATCCAGAACTTTACCAAGTCATCCAAGCCGCAGAAACCCTCTACGACAAATCCATGAAAATCTATCTAATGGCAATGGCAATCCGACTTTTTGAGATGCATCGCATTCTCAAGCCAACAGGTAGCATTTATCTACACTGTGATTCAACAGCAAGTCACTACCTCAAGCTTATCATGGATTCTATCTTTGGAAAGAAACATTTTCGGAATGAGATTGTTTGGGAAAGAATCAAAGGTGCAGGAAAAACAAGTCAACATTCCCCCCGTAGCTGGGGGCGGTCTAGTGACTCACTCCTATGGTATTCAAAGAATAATGAGCATCAATTTAACAGCGATGCAATCAAAGCACCCTATTCAGAAGAATACTTGGCGGAAAACTTCCCCCAACAAGATAGCAAGGGAAGATATAAGAGAAGAAGTCCATTTCGACCCCCCGGCCTCGGTGCAAGGCCCAACTTGTGCTATGAATATAAAGGTTTCATACCGCCACATCCATCGGGCTGGACAGTCAGCAAGTCTAAACTGCAAACTATTGATAATGAAGGGGGCTTAGAAATCACTCCTAATGGTAAGATACATCGTAAACAGAGACCAGATGGAATGATACCTAACAACATCTGGACAGATATTCTCCCAACCGCTGGCAACGAGCGCACAGGTTATCCCACCCAGAAACCACTTGCCTTGTTAGAACGCATCATCAAAGCCTCAAGCAACGAAGGTGACATGGTATTCGACCCCTTTTGTGGGTGCGCTACGGCTTGCGTTGCTGCAGAGAATCTGGGACGACAATGGGTTGGCATTGATATGTCTGAGTCCGCAGAGGTTATCACCAAACTCAGGCTCCAAGACGAGATTGATAAGGGCACCGACCTCTGGAATCCTATAGAGGACATCACGGTTTCCAGAACGCCGCCTCCACTCACTCACCCCACCCCCGAAACACAGATTCCAATCAATAGTCTATTTAATCAACTAACCCCACCGGACTATTCGCAAGCGGAGCTGCAAGCGTTCCATTCCCATAAACACAGAGTGTACGGAAACCAAGAAGGGCGATGCAACGGCTGTAAACACCCACTTCCATTTAGGAATATGACGATTGATCATATTAGACCTAAATCTAAAAACGGGACTGACGAACCCCATAATTTGCAGTTGCTATGTGGAGCCTGTAACTCTACAAAAGGAAATCGCAGCCAAAAGTTCCTCATTGACACGCTTGAAAAACAATTTATTCGTTAAAGGAGATTCACCCATGAGCGTCACCGTCAAAATAAACACAGACGAAATGGCAAAAACAGTTGGCATCGTTGGAACATATGATGCGATTATGTTATACATTGGCATTGGATAAATCACTTCAAATCCCTTATCAATAAGAAAGCACCATGAACATCAAAAACAGAACCCTCTATATCGCTGACAACCTCAACATCATGCGGAACATAGATCCAGAGATTATAGACCTCATCTACTTAGACCCACCTTTCAATACTAAGAAGAAATACAAGGCACCCATCGGCTCTAAAGCAGAGGGTGCCTCTTTCAAAGACATCTGGACCGACGAGGATGTAAAGCACGAATGGTATGGAGAAGTCGCCGAGCAGAATCCAGAACTTTACCAAGTTATCCAAGCTGCGGAAACACTTTATGACAAGTCCATGAAAATCTATCTAATGGCAATGGCAATCCGACTCTTTGAAATGCACAGAATTCTCAAGCCAACAGGGAGTATCTACCTACACTGCGACCCCACCGCAAGCCATTATCTAAAAATGGTAATGGATTCCATCTTCGGAAAGGAGAACTTCCAGAATGAAGTCATTTGGAAGCGGACATCAACACACAATGACCCTGGCAGATTCGGACGCATCCACGATACGCTCCTTTTTTACACCAAGAAAGACAATGCAACATGGAACTCACAATACGAAGCACATGATCCCAAATATATTAAAAAGTCCTACTGTCATCAAGACGCTCGTGGACGGTATCGAGTTGGCGATCTCACAGGGGCAGGAACAAGTAAAGGAGAATCTGGGCAGCCCTGGCGTGGCGTAAATCCTACAGATACTGGAAGGCATTGGGCTGTGCCGCGTACCAACGCGTATGCCGAATATATCGAAAAGCATTTCATCCCAAACTACAGGCAAATCTCCAGTATACATGACCGCCTAAACGCCCTTGATGAGGCAGGGTTAATTTATTGGCCCAAGAAGGGAACAATACCAAGACTCAAGGGATATTTAGATAGCAGCCCAGGGCGCCCACTCCAAGATATAATCGCTGACATTAAAATGGGATCTAAAGCAACTGAGCGCACCAGTTATCCCACCCAGAAGCCCCTTGCCCTTCTAGAATGCATCACCAAAGCCTCAAGCAACGAAGGCGACATGGTATTAGACCCCTTTTGTGGGTGCGCTACGGCTTGCGTTGCGGCGGAGAATCTGGGACGACAATGGGTTGGCATTGATATGTCTGAGTCCGCAGAGGTTATCACCAAACTCAGGCTCCAAGACGAGGTTGATAAGGGCACCGACCTCTGGAATCCCATAGAGGATGTCACTGTTTCAAGAACACCACCTCAACTCACTCACCCAACAACCGAAAAACAGATTCCAATTACAACTCTATTCAGTCACCCGCCCGATCAGAGCTATTCGCAAACCGAGCTGCAAGCGTTCCGTTCCCATAAACACAGAATGTATGGAAACCAAGAAGGGCGATGCAACGGCTGTAAACACCCATTTCCGTTTAGGAATATGACGATTGATCATATTAGACCTAAATCTAAAAACGGCACCGACGAACCCAATAATTTGCAGCTGCTATGCGGAGCCTGTAACTCTACAAAAGGAAATCGTAGCCAAAAGTTCCTCATTGACACGCTTGAAAAACAATTTATTCGTTAAAGGAGATTCACCCATGAGCGTCACCGTCAAAATAAACACAGACGAAACGGCAAAAACAGTTGGCATCGTTGGAACATTAGACACAAAAGGTATGGAATTTCAGTTTATCAAAGAGCGGATTGAGGCAAGCGGCACCTCAACATGCGTTGTCAACACGGGAAGTTTGGGAGAGCCATACTTTGAACCGGATGTCTCTGCCAGTGATGTTGCAGCGGCAGCGGGCACGTCACTACAAGCCCTTCAGGACGGAGGCGACCGTGGCGTGGCTGTGGCAGCGATGGCGGAAGGCGCAGCGAAGATTATCGCTGAATTGCAGAGTGCCGGAAAGATTGACGGCTTAATCTCGCTCGGCGGTTCAGCCGGAACGACAATCGGAACGATGGCGATGCGTGCGGTCCCTGTTGGTGTGCCAAAGGTGATGGTTTCAACCTTGGCTTCCGGCGATACGAGTCCCTATGTGGATACGAAGGATATTTCGATGATGTATTCCGTCGTAGACATCGCGGGCATCAACAGCCTTTCCCGGCAGATTTTGGCAAACGCGGCCGGTGCGATCGTGGGCATGGTCAACGCAGAAGTACCGGCGGCGGAGGATAAACCCCTAATCGGTGCCACGATGTTCGGTGTAACTACGCCGTGCGTGACGAAGGCGCGTGAGCTCCTTGAGGATGCCGGTTACGAAGTCCTCGTCTTCCACGCCACAGGTGCCGGCGGGCGGGCGATGGAAGATCTGGTCAAAGGCGGATTTATCGTTGGTGTCCTTGATGTAACGACCACGGAACTCGCCGATGAATTGGTTGGTGGGGTTTTGAGCGCGGGCCCAGACCGCTTAGAAGCAGCGGGTGCGCTTGGGGTGCCGCAGGTGATTGCGCCGGGCGCGTTAGATATGGTCAATTTTGGACCGCCCGACACCGTGCCGGAGCAGTTTAAAGATCGGATATTCTACCAGCACAACCCCACGGTAACGCTGATGCGAACGACCGTTGCGGAAAACGCTGAATTGGGCAAAATCATGGGGCAGAAGTTAAGCCAAGCTAAGGGCACCACGACGGTGATCATCCCAAAACAGGGCATCTCAGCGATAGATCAAGAGGGACAGCCATTCTACTCCGCGGAAGCAGAGGCCGCTTGGGTCGAAAATCTGAAGGCGAATCTTGGGGACAATGTTACGTTGATCGAGATGGATAATCACATCAACGACGATGCATTTGCGACGAAGCTAGTGGAAACATTGCTAGCAAGTTTGAACGGTGATGCGTAATGTCACGGTGATGCGTAATGTCCTGGGGGCTTGCGGCCGAAGACATGACAGAATGCTGCTTCACAAATAGAATCAATGGAGGTTTTCAATAATGACCCCTGAACAGAGATACTTGTTTGATGTCACCGGATATTTACACTTAAAAAATGTTTTTACAGGCGATACACTGCAAGAGACCCAAGAAGCGATTGACCGATATATCCAAACCCCAGCGGAGGAGCTGCCCCCCGGATTTGAAATCAGAGGGCTCCATCAACACGGCTTTGCATTTGATAAGTGCCTCGAAGCCTTGACGCTCCATCCAGCTACTTGGCCAATTGTCAAGGAGTTGACTTTTAACAAACCACGCTTTGCCAGAGGGTCGCTCAAACGGGAGCAACACACGGACTGGAAAGAAGGCGAGCGGGCACGTACAAACCCCGGTGGACTACACTGCGCCCGTGATGACTACGGCTGGTATAGCACCCTCTATAAGGTCAAAGATGGACGTATCTATTGTGATGACTTTGTCGCCTTTTTCTATTTTACCGATGTCTACCCCGGCGACGGTGGATTGATTGTAATTCCCGGTTCTCATAAAAGCGAGTTTCAACGCCCAAAGGATTTGTTGACACTCGACGAAGCGGACGGAATCGATCCTGAGCCGAATTCGGTGTTTACAAATATCACCGCACAGGCGGGCGATGTTATAATTATATCCGAGCTGCTCACCCACGGTGTTTTGCGATGGAGACCGACGGATCGGGATCGTCGTATACTGGTCCTGCGCTACAAGCCGCAATATATGGGTGCACATGCGTTCCCGCAGCCGATTCTGGACCGTTTGTCGCCGGAGACACTCGAATTAGTCGCATCGGCAGGGTTCCAACATACCAAAGAAATTGTTAAACAAGACATCGTCCATCTGTCTTGAGGGGGAGGCTTCCAATGACACCCAAACAGAAATATCTCTTTGATGTGACAGGTTATCTCCATCTGAAAAACGTCCTCAGTCCTGAAGAACTGCGAAATACCCAAGCAGCCATTGAGCGATGTCGTCAGACACCGCCGGATCAACTGCCGCCCGGCATCCACAGGAACGGAGAGGGGTTTTCTTACGGCTTTTCGTTCGATAAAGCGTTGGAGGCTTTGACGCTCCATCCAGTAACGTGGCACATGATCAAAGAACTGACCGGTGGAAAACCCCGTCTGAACCGAGGAACGCTTGCCATCAATACAAACGAAAAGCGTCAGATAACACCCCTGCATTGTGCACGGGAAGACCTCGGTTGGCTGACCCGACGTTATGAGGTTAAAGATGGACAAATCTTCGCCAATGACCTTGTGGCATTCTTCCATTTCACGGATGTGTTTCCTGGCGACGGTGGATTGGTTGTGATTCCGGGGTCTCACAAGAGCGAGTTTGAGCGTCCGGAGGGGCTGTTTTTCCCGGATCTTGATAACCCCGACCCTGAATTGCATCCAGCAATGATAAATATCACGCCTCGCGCCGGTGACGTGGTGCTTATTTCGGAACTGCTCACACATGGAGTATTGGTTTGGAAACCGAAAGATCGAGACCGTCGCTTTCTAATCCTACGGTATAAAACGCAGTACTTCCAAGATGAGCAGGGCAATAAGAATCCGCTTCCAGAGGAAGTGTTGGCGAGATTGTCACCGGAGACGCGAGAACTGACCGAACCTGCGTTTTATACGGATGTTAAGGAGATTGCCAAACAGGAGAGAGTTACACTGACGATAAACTAACATAGAGGGGGCTATTTGTCCATTATAGAACCTTTGGGGCGAGTTGGTGAGGATATTGAGTTCATTCGTTCATTTGTGCAAAAGTTCATTAATGAACTAATGAGCCAATTACTTGTTTTCACGTTTCACTCTCGGTATCAACAGTTGCAAACTAGCACCATTGGTTATAGAACAGGAGACTACCATGAAAATCACCGATATTGAATGTATTCCAATTGTTATGCCCCTTGCGAAACGCTACGACGATCATCACGGTCGTGTCCGCATGGGCAATATTGATGAACACCTAGTTGTCAAAGTTCATACAGATAACGGACTGGTCGGATACGGCGATTATGAAGATGATCCCGACCCAATTCCGCAGTCGATTATCGACACGCTCATCGGGCGCAGCCCATTTGAATTTCTCCATAACAATTTTAACATGGCTCTAGGTATGGCACTCTACGATGTGATGGGGAAACACCTCGGCGTGCCGGCTTACAAGCTGATGGGGCAAAAGGTGCGAGATGCCGTATCTGTCGCAGCGTGGACTCGGCCATGTCCGCCGGAGGTTTTCCGCGACGAAATCCAGCGCGCTGCCTCTCAAGGCTATACCATCTTTAAGATGCACTCTAGCGAATTGTATGATGTCATTGAGCAGACCCGTCTTGCTGCAGAAGTTGCACCGCCCGGCTTTAAGATTCACTGGGACTTCAACCACAACCGAAGTTTAGCGGTTGTGCTTCCCATCATCAACGAATTGGAGAAGCACCACCCAATCGTCGGCTACATCGAAGACCCACTGCCGTGGACGGATGTCGATGGCTGGCGGAAACTACGTGAGAGGACACGCCTCCCGCTCATCATGCACGTCCCACAACTCGGTGGCATTCAGGAAGTCATCCAAGGTTGTGCAGACATCTATATGATCGGCGGTGGAATCGGGACTACTCTGATGAAGGGATTTGCGTATGGACAGGCAAACATCCAAGCACTCATCCAGCAAAGCGGCGGCACACTGATGAAAGCGTTGACCCTGCACCAAGCCGCTGTCCTTCCGACCGCAACCGCTCATACGATAACCCTTGACGACCAATACTCAGAGGACATCACAACGGAGCGCATTCCAGTGATTGAGGGATTTTCCCCTGTGCCCGAAGCCCCTGGACTGGGTTTCGAGGTAGACGAAGATGCCATCGCACGGTTCGCCTCCGGCACACCATTAACAACAGGCAGAATCATCGGTATTCTGTCCCTGCCCGGTGGTCACAAGGTTTACACCGCTCGCTCCCTGAGTGTCGCAAGGTTGACAGGCTATGAGGAAGGTGCGATCCGGGGAATTGACTTCGAGAAATGGGAAGACGATGGCTCGTCAGAATTTGAACGTATCTATGAGCGAGTGGAAAAAGAAGGTTCGTTCATAGAATAGAAATAGGAGGGAAGAAATGAAGATTCTCATTACCGGTGCCGCCGGTGCCGTTGGATCAACACTCGTGAAGGGTATGAAAGATCGACACACAATCCGCGGGCTTGACCGCCTGCCAATGCCCGACCTCGAAGACACGATCGAAGGCGATGTGGCAGACTTCGGCACCATGCTCAGAGCCACGGAGGGCATGGAAGCTGTCATCCACCTGACCGGAACGGACAGTGAGTGGGAAGCCGCCCTGCAAAGCAATTTCATCGGCACATACAACATGCTTGAAGCCTCGCGTCTGAACGGCGTGAAACGAATTGCGTATGCTAGCCGCGCTGGGGTGCTAGGCCCTTATCCGAAAAGCATCAAACGGACGATTGACATGCCAACCCGCCCTGTTGGTCACTATACGGTTAGCAAGGTGTTCGGCGAGGCGATAGGATATTCTTACGCAAGCCGATACGACATGGAGTTCGTCGCGGTCCGAATTGGGAATTTTAACCGTGACAGACCGTTGCCCGAACATCCACATCATCTCGGTCATGGTGATGCAGTGCGTGTGTTTGAGCAAGCGATTACACACCCGGATATAAAGTTTGAAATTGTGTTCGGTGTCTCGGATAGCAATTGGCCCCTGTACGACCTAGACCATGGGCGGCTCGCCATCGGCTACTATCCGCAGGATCGCTATGAGCATCAGTAAATCCCTACATTTAAGGCAGCGACTCGCGTTTGTCATTGCTTCAGCCAGTCCAGCAAATTGACTGCGGGCCTGCTTTTGGGAGCGGAACCGTGCATCATATCAAACCGAATATCAAACCGATTCTTGGGTTAATCTTCTTTTCCTCATGTATGTGTGGTGTACTCTACGAAGTAATCTGGGCACGCCAACTAATACTGTTTTTCGGGAGTCCGGTGTTTGCCGTGAGCACTATATTGAGTGCTTTGGTAGGGGGCCTGGGACTCGGCAGCTTTTATTTTGGGCGTTTGGTGGGTAGAGAAAAGCATCCATTGCGTCTGTATGCCTTTCTCGGCGCGGGAATCGGAATCTTTGCGCTCATCTTCCCAACCCTGTTGGATATTCTCAACGCTATCTGCGTTCTCATCTATCGCGGAATGGGTGCGGGATTCTATTCCTTTTCATTGGTTCGGTTTGTCCTATCATTTATCGTCCTGTTGATCCCATCAACGCTGATGGGCGGCACACTTCCCCTTCTCAGTAGGTCTGCCAAGGACAGGTGTGCAGGATTCAGCGCGGATCGCCTTTTCACGATTAATATGGTTGCTGCGAGCGTCGGTTGTATCGCCGCCGGGTTTTTCCTCATCCAGCTTTTAGGTATTCAGAATTCGGTTTATTTGGCTGTGGCGATTAATTTGATTCTGGGGAGCATTGCTTTCGGTTTAGACCGCTCTCAGGTTGAAACTTCTGTGGACTTGCAGCAGCGTGTGGACGACGGATCGGGCATATCCCCAAACGGGGAAATATGGCGACCGCTGTTATGGACATTTGCCCTTTCCGGCTTCTGTGCGATGGCTTATGCGGTTCTCTGGACACGGATTTTGACATCCTTTCTCGGCAACCCAGCTTACGCGTTCTCGGTTACGCTGACCGCCTTACTGCTCGGTATTGCCGTTGGGAGCTGGCTGTGTGCGGCACTCACGCGTCGGATTCAACCGTTTGTAAACCTCTTCGGATTGGTGCAGATTGGGATAGGGCTATCTGTTGTTGCACTCCTACCGGCTTTTGGAAACCTATATGGAATCAGCAAAGGATTTCAAGCCGCCTTTGGGATTGGACGGGTCTGGGAATTTGTCGCTGGCTTTATCCTGATGATTATTCCCACAATCCTCATGGGAGCTAGTTTTCCATTCGCCACACGGATTTGTGCCGCTTCGGCGGTTTATCCTTTTAGCACAATCGGCGCGCTCCTTGGATCGTTGTGTACGGGTTTTATTCTGATGCCGCTAATTGGAGTACGTCTGAGCCTTCTCTTGACTGGCGGGTTGAGTGCGGCTATAGGGTGTGCTTTAATTCTTCGGCATTCGGAAAAATCACAGCTTTTCAGCGGCACCGCGATCGGTGGCACTATCTTAACCGTTGGGGTTGGGGTGATGGTGTTACTATGGGGGAGTTCACCTCCCTTTCTGAAAAATGGAGCCTTTTGGACACAACGTGCAAGCGATACGCTAATCGGACATACTGAAACTGTTGATGCGAACATCACCACGTTTATGGATGACCAAGGTATCCATCGGCTCTATGTTGACAATGACCAAGTCGCCGATGCTTCTCGTCGAGGATCTGTGGCGCAGCGCATTGTTGCCCATCTGCCGCTGCTGCTGCATCCGAACCCTGAACGCGCACTTGTCCTCGGATTTGGTATGGGAGGCACCTCGTATACCATGACGCAGCACGGTGTGCGCGTGGACGCTGTCGAAAATCCAAAGGGACTTATCGAAGCAGCGCGCAAATACTTTACTGATGTGAACCGTAATGTCCTCGACAGTTCGCTGTTCAATCATACATTTAATGATGAGCGAAATTATATGTTGATGACACCCAATCGGTACGACGTGATTTCCATAGGTGCCAACCATCCGCTTACGAGCTCAAGAGGTTCTAACCTTTACATCGCAGATTCCTACAGATGGTGCAAGCGTATTCTCACAGGGGATGGTATAATATGCCAATGGATACCGCTCAGGCGGATGCCGGAGACACATCTCAAGATGATTGTAAGGACCTTTATCGCGGTGTTTCCAAACACGACAATCTGGTATAAATACACGCCGGACTTCGCCATCCTGATTGGTACGCCAGAGCGGCTCAAGATTAATTATAAACGTTTTATGGAAAGGACACAGATTCCGAGGGTTCACGCGGCCCTTGCAGGCGACGACCTCGATGGGATGTCACTCCTCGATTCATTCATGATGGGTGAGAAGGTGGTCCGAGCGTATAGCGGCGATGGCACAACCCATACAGACAATCACCCGCGCTTGGAATTCTTCCATCCCCGTGCACTGGTGAATACAACTCACAAAAACATTGCAGGGCTAGCGAAATACCGTGAACGCTCCACGCCCTATTTGGTGAATTATGGTCGCACGATGAACGACAAAATCGTAGTGCGAAGGCAAATCGATCTCTACTTTGATGCTACGCAGAAGCTGATTGAGGGACAGATTGAATATGCCAAAGGAGAATATGAGAAGGCTGTTGGGGTATTGAATCAGGCACTAGCCATTAATCCGGACGATAATACAATTCGGTCTAATCTTGGGGCTGCGGTAGCAGTGGCAAACAAGGATTATCAAAGGGAACTCAAGCAGACTGAAAAAGCCCTTAAACAGGCACTGCAAAGCAATCCACGGGATGTGCAAAAACAGGTTGAACTGGGCATCACCTATGAACTTCAGGGCGAGTTGGCAAAGGCAGCGGACGCGTTTGAAGAGGCACTTAAATATGAGCCGAATCGCCCAGAGCTTTATTCATTGCTCGGGCCGATTTATGAACGTCAAGAACGGTACGACGAAGCGTTGTACACATACCAGAGGCTTGAGAAATTGGATCCAAATCTCCCCGCCATCATTTTCGGTGCTATGGCATCGATTTATCATTTTCATAAGAAAATGCTGCCCGAAGCTCTTGAATACGCGCAGCAGGCGTTGGCGGTGGATGCAAATTCTTGGCGTGTACATAACCTGTTGGGGGTTATCTATGCAGATAAGAACGAGTTTAGACAAGCGGTTGATGCTTTCAAGGCTGCGATGCGACTCGCGCCGAATGAACCGATGCCACACAGCGATTTGGCAAAAGTATACCTCGCCCAAGGTAGGCACGATGAGGCGTTAAAATCAGTTGACGCAGCGATGCGTCTCGCACCGGGGGATCCATACCTTCAGGAACAGCGCCATCAGATCCAAGCGGCAATGGCATCGGACAAGATGTTGAAAGAAAAGTAGATGATAGCGGTTAAAGCAGTAACCGGGCATAACTATTCCAATGATCGCACGTATGACTAAGAATGCAACGATAAATGAAAATGTCCGGAGATTTATCAAAATCTTCCGATCTAAAATCCCGTCCAACCCCCTGCGAAGGGAAAGCCCCCTGCCCCCTTGTCAGGGGAGTCAGGGCGGGAAGCGGTCAATCACATTTGACGAAGGAGTAACCAGTAGAAAATGCGGATTCAATCGCCAAAAGGGACGAGAGATATCCTCCCTTCAGAAATTCAAACGTGGCAATGGGTCGAGCGGGTTGCACGGTCTGTTTTTGGCACTTACGGGTATCAGGAGATCCGTACGCCAATCTTTGAAAGCACAGACCTTTTTGTACGCGGGGTCGGTGATACCACTGACATCGTTGAAAAAGAGATGTATACCTTCAATGATAGAGGTAACCGCAGCGTCTCATTGCGTCCAGAGGGCACGGCATCAGTGGTTCGCGCCATTCTCCAGAATCGTTTGCTGGATGGTGCCAGCGTCTTAAAAGTTTACTACATCGGCCAGATGTTCCGCTATGACCGTCCGCAAGCGGGGCGGTATCGAGAATTTTGGCAGATTGGCGTTGAAGCATTTGGGGCGGATCCGCCCGCGATTGATGCAGAGATTATCGCAGTAGGACACCAATTCTTCTCAACGCTCGGCATCAAAGACCTCATATTGCACCTCAACAGCATCGGCGATCCGGCCTGCCGTCCCAAATACGTTGAAGATCTCAAGGCGTATGCAAAGGCGCATCTCGACGAACTGTGTGGAAAATGTTATGCGCGTCACGAACGGAATCCGATGCGGATCTTGGATTGCAAAGAGAACGGTTGTCGTGCTGTTGTCGCTAACGCACCGCTTCTCTCTAACTACCTGTGTGCCGCCTGCCGTGAGAATTTCGATATGGTAAAGAGTTACCTTGACAGACTCGAAATTGATTATCACGAAGATCCATACATCGTTAGGGGGTTGGATTACTACTCTCGCACCGCGTTTGAATTCACAGCGGGCGGACTGGGTGCACAGAACGCAATCGGGGGCGGAGGCCGGTATGACTATCTAGCACAAGAAATTGGGGGGGCGCGAACACCCGGCATTGGATTCGCACTCGGTATGGATCGGATTATCATTGCCTTGGATGCCCAGCACGTTACGGTACCAACCTCTCCGCCGGTGGATGTCTACCTCACGGTGTTAGGGGATGCAGCGATGCCTATAGCCCTGCAACTGGCACAAGATCTTCGTGAAAATGGTGTCAAAACTGACCTTGAGTATAAAGGACGAGGCTTGCGAGCACAGATGAGGACTGCAAACAAACTGAACGCACGGTATGTCGTCATGATCGGCGAAGATGAAATCAGTAATGAAGCTGCGACGGTGCGGGATATGGGAAGCGGTGATCAGCAGTCGGTTGCATTCCAACAATTAGCGGAAATGCTGCGTGAAAAGGTGGATAGCTAGATTTGACATGTAGGTCGGGCATCCCCGATAAATCGGGATTTTCAACCTGCCCGACCCTCCTGATCGGTTCAATACCGGCGGGTAGAGTGTATCACCTTGAGGAATGAGATTGGACCTTTTACAAATCGAAGGAGATAATCGAATAATGCCTGAAATGAAAAGGACACATTATTGCGGAGAACCACGGCTCGCCGATGCCGGTAAATCGGTGCGACTCACCGGCTGGGTATCCCGCCGCCGAGATCATGGGGGTGTCATTTTTGTAGACTTACGCGATCGAACCGGACTCACACAGGTGGTCTTTGATCCCACAATCGACCCCGAAGCGCATCGGGCTGCACACGAGATTCGCAGCGAATTTGTGTTAAGTGTCAGCGGGAAGGTACGGGAGCGGGAGGAGGGGATGGTCAACCCCAACCTCCTGACCGGCGAGATCGAACTGGCATCGGACGAATTGGAGATTTTGAACACTGCGAAAACCCCGCCCTTCCCGGTCGAAGATGATATCGATACCGCAGAGGATGTTCGGATGCAGTATCGATATGTTGACCTACGCCGTCCAAAAATGCAGAAGATGCTACAGATTCGGCACAAAGCAATGCTTGCCGCACGGAGATATATGGACGAACAAGGCTTCCTTGAGATTGAAACACCAATCTTGATGAACAGTACACCAGAGGGGGCGCGTGATTTTCTGGTGCCAAGCCGTCTCAACCCCGGCAAATTCTATGCCTTGCCACAGTCCCCGCAGCAGTTCAAGCAACTATCAATGATGAGCGGTGTAGACCGTTATTTCCAAATCGCGCGGTGTTTCCGTGACGAAGATACCCGCGCCAATCGACTTCTTGAATTGACGCAGCTTGATATCGAAATGTCCTTCGCAACCCGAGAAGATGTCATGGAAGTGACGGAAGGATTATTCAAAAGAATCTTTGAGGAAGCGGCTGGAATCCCCCTCCCCACGCCGCTCCGCCGCATGCCTTACAGTGAGGCAATGGAACGATACGGCACCGATAAACCAGATACACGGTTCGGACTGGAACTCTCCGACCTATCAGATCTGGTGGCGGCCTGTGATTTCAAAGTATTCACGGACGCGCTGGCGAGAGGCGGACAGGTAAAAGGGATTGCTGTTCCTGGCGGCGCAGCACTTTCCCGAAAGGAGATTGATGATCTCACTGTGCTCGTTGCTATCTATGAAGCGAAGGGATTGGCATGGATCAAGGTGACGGAGAATGGTTTTGAGTCGAGCATTGTCAAGTTTTTCAGCGAGGAGACTCTCACCGCTATTGGCGAACGGATGGACGCGAAGCCGGGAGATATAATGATGTTCGTCGCTGACAAACCGCAGATTGTCGCAGATGCGCTTGCAAACCTGCGCTTGCATCTCGGCGAAAAGCTTGAGTTGATTGATTATGATCGCTTCGATTTCCTGTGGATTATCGATTTTCCCCTGTTTTTCTGGAATGAAGAGGAGAACCGCTACGAACCTTCTCAACACCTCTTCACCATGATGCTCGAGGAGGACATTCCGCTGCTGGATACCGATCCGGGGAAGGCGAGAGGTCTACAATACGACCTGATTATCAACGGAGAAGAGTGTGCCGGTGGTAGCATCAGAATTCACCGATGGGAGCTCCAACAGAAGATATTTGAAATCATGAAGATTAAGCTTCAGGAGGTGACCGAGCGATTTGGGTACTTCGTTGAAGCATTGCAATATGGAACACCACCGCACGGTGGGATTGCTTCGGGGTTAGATCGGATGCTGATGCTGATAACCGGCGAAAAAAATATCCGTGAAGTCACCGCCTTTCCGAAGACGCAGAGCGGGTTATGTCTGCTCACCGGTGCGCCCTCTGAAGTCAACAACGAACAGCTGGAGGAATTGTCGATTCAGGTTGATGCGGCTGGAGACTGATCAGATTTCTGGAGCGGTGCACATAAGGCTTACGCTTCAATCATACATCTGTTTTGGGAAACCTATTTCAGGCATCCGACGTTATTATCAAGAGAGATTTGTTTTCAGAGGCGCATCGGGTCAGTGCGGCTAGAAACCTGTGTCAGGTTGAACACATGTTTCCCGACAAACCTGTTTGGCGAGATAGAGCGTTCAAGCCCACCGCGCGTGGATGCATCGGGCATGACTCTTGCGCAGAGCTCCATATGATTTTTTAATGACGACCAAGGAGATTTTTGAGATGGAGAAAGAACAGTTGCTCGAAAAACGAATTGCGGTGCTGATGGGTGGAAAATCGGGAGAAAGGCAAGTTTCATTGCGATCCGGAGCGCGAATCGTCGCCGCACTTCAACGGCTTGGTGCAGATGTCGTGGCCATTGATCCGATCGACCTCGACTGGGTGGAACAGATGCGAGCCGCCTCGATTGAAATTGTATTTCTGGGGGTACACGGCAAGGGTTGCGAGGATGGGACGATTCAAGGCGTTTTAGAGGCATTTGAGTTCAGTTACACCGGTTCCGGGGTGCTTGCAAGTGCGTTGGCGATGAATAAGGTCATAACCAAGCGGGTCCTATCTACGCTGAACATTCCGACTCCGGATTACCTCGCGGTTGACCCGAACCAAAGTTTAAATCTGCAATGCGAGGAGGCGGTCAATCGTTTGGGATTGCCGCTTGTGCTTAAACCTGCCTCGGAAGGTTCAAGCATTGGAGTATCGATTATTTGGGAACTATCAGAACTGAGGCGAGTTGCCCATAAAACCCAACATCAGTTCGGAGAAATCCTTTTTGAGCGATATATCCAAGGGCAGGAAGTCACCGTTGGGTTGTTGGGGATTGAAGAAACTCTCCGCGCTTTGCCCGTGCTTGAGTTGGTTCCTAAGCGGGAATTTTACGACTACGAAGCCAAGTATACCGAGGGGATGACAGAATTCATTCTGCCTGCAAGATTATCCGATTCGCTGACCGATCAGGTGCAGGAAATCGCCCTTGGGACACACCGAGCAATCGGTTGTTGGGGGGTCTCAAGGGTGGACATGTTAGTCGATACTGATGGACAGCCTTACGTGATGGAAATTAATACGCTGCCAGGGTTGACTGACCTCAGCGATTTGCCGGCACAAGCAGCGGCAGCGGGAATGTCTTATGATGAGCTGATCTATGAAATCCTAGCCAGTGCACCAGCTCGTTTCGCTGCATCAGATTAGTATCGGCTTATCTAGCACTACTCCGGTTTCAATTCACCGTACTCAAATGCCTACGCAGAGGTCATTTGCGTAGGAATCACATCAGAGGCAGCACCTTGCCGAAAAGCAATAGCGGAATCAATCATCTTGAAGATATCGAACTGTGGTCGGTAACCGATAAGCCGCGCGCCTTTGGTGAGATCGAACTCATAATAGGTCGGTGTGTTTTCAGCCAACCGAACATCAACGTAATCCACACCTAGTTTCTGCGCCAGATAGGGCACCGTTTCCTCCCATGTAAAAGGTTTTGGCCCAGCAAGTTGGAAGGTTTCCCCGCTCGCCTCCGGTTTACCGAGCGCGGATAAGAAACCGAGTAGAATGTCGCGCACATCTGCGATATGTTTCTTATAAGATCTTCCGTTCTCATCCCGTGCGATGAGCAATCGTTCTCCGGCGTTCCCGAATTCCAGTAATTGTCGGCGGGTTTCGGCGGCGGCCCCTGTGGTTTTGTCTGCGTAGGCGTTCTGCCAATGGTCAAGACGAAACTGGGGAAAATTCAAGAGCTCATCGCCAGCGACCACGAAGGCAAAACGGAAAATCGAAATCGGCAGCTGGTAGCTCCGATAATATCCACGACACATCTCTTCCCCAAGCACCTTTGAAAGCGCATACCACCCGCCCGGCTTCTGGGGCATCTTGTCTTCGCGGATGGGTTCAAACAGACCGCCGGGGAGGTATTTCTCGTAGGTTGCGTCGGTGCTTGCAAAGAGAAGGTGTTTGAGGTTATCCGCGTTTTCACGGGCAGCCTCCAGCATGTTGAACGTGCCGCGCACGTTAATCTCGAAATAGTCTTCGTTGGAGAAGGGGCCGCCCCCTTGGAATGCCGCCCCCAAATGGCAGATCGCTTCTACCCCATCGACCGCTTTGTTTACATCCGCAGGATTAACTAAACTTCCCTCAACTAATTCAACCGGAAGCCCTTCAAACTTTTCCAGCCGCAAATCCTTTTCCCAAACCAACCCGCGCACTTGATGTCCTTCATCAATGAGAGCTTTGGCAAGGTTGGCACCGATTCTACCAGATATGCCGGTAACCAGAATTTTCATAAAAGACCTTTCTCAATTTTATTACGAATTGGGTCAGTTTTTTGTTTGTCATTTTGACCCTATTTTGTTATTATATTACTATATTTTACGCAACACTGTTTTGGGTGTCAAACGGAAAAACTGAAAATGCCATCTTTTTCGATGATTACGGGATTCGGCTGCATTTTTCTACACTAATTTCAAATTAGGGGAAGTGAGGAAAGCGACATGGAAGATTTCCTGAAGTTCAAGAAAATGGTTACGCCTATTATCATCCAAATCCTGTTTTGGATTGGAATCGTTATCTGCGTCATCGCAGGCATCACTACCATCGCTGTTGGAGTCGTTCCTGGCTTTGATGGAGAGACTGTTCTTATAGGAATTGCTTGGCTCGTTTTGGGACCGGTTGGTGTGCGTATTTATTGTGAGATTCTTATTGTCATATTCTCGATTAACGATACCCTCACAGATCTCAAGAATCTGTTGGAACATCAGCGAGAATAGGATGGGCAAGCCTGTTTTTCGTAGGGACGCAGATCTGCATTCCCTACGACAACCGTTGTTCTTAATAGTATCAGCTATCTTTTGGAGTACCTCGTAATGATTCGTAATGAAGGTAAAACCTTAAAAAATCAAATTGTTATTATGTTTCTTCTAATCGGGTTATCTCCCCTGTTTTCCGCCTCGATCCTCGCTTTCTATTCAAGCCAAAAAACGTTGAACCAAGTCGTCGGTACTATCGAGCGAGACCTCGCGATTGAGGCAATGGACAAGATTGACCGTGAGATGGAGAACGTACGTCTTTTGGTCAAGAATTGGACCAGTTTTGAGAATCGAAAGTTTTTGGTGAACGCTGTGACCGAGGGTGGGCAGGAGAGTTACGATCAATTATTCAATGAATGGACCCACGACGGATTAACTTCAAATCCCGGAGCGAATTTTCTCAAAAACCTCCAGCAGACGAATCTGAATCAATTCAAGGAAATCTTTCTGACCGATCTGCGTGGATACGTTGTCGCTGCCACAGGCAAAACAAGTGATTTCGATCAAGGACCGGGAGATGATCCGCCATTTGGTGAAACGTGGTGGGCAGCGGCGAGAGAGAAAGGGGAACACATCGGAGAAGTTGACTTTGATGAAAGTGCGGGGGTTTATTCCATCGATATCAACATGAGTATCAAGACGGATGATGGACAAACCGTGGGTATTATAAAGGTGGTCTACAGTGTGGAGAACATCCGCGATGTAATCCAAGGTGCCAGCCAAGGGGATTTGCGGCAATATGAACTGATTAATCGATACGGTTACATTGTTGCAGCGGCTGAGACAGAGCAAGCACGGATTCTAAAAGACACCTCTCGCGTCGTGCTGCCCGATAACAAGGAGGTTTGGAAGAATCGGGCGAGTAAGAATGGGTTTGCGATCGGGGTTAGAGACGAGGAACAAGTCCTTGTCGGTTGGTCTCGCGGTGAGGCGTGGACCGTGTTAACATACAGCCCGCTCGACGCAGCCCATGCGCCCTTGCGGCAGCAGGTACGGTGGCTCGTGGGAGTATCGGCAGTTGCTACGGTTATCATACTTCTCGTTGCGTTGGCTGTGGGGAATCGTGTCGTCTCTGAAATGCTCGGTAAGGAACTCATGGCGCAAGAGATTCAAACTGCTCAGAGTATGCAGATGGGATTGTTACCCGAACCCCTTGATATTAGCGGATTCGATTTGGCAGGGCGTTGTCTCGCAGCAAACCGTGTCGGTGGGGATTATTACAACTACCTGTGGATGGATGCCGATCAGAGGAAACTCGCAATTGTTGTCGCCGATGTTGCTGGGCACGACATGTCAGCAGCAATCCCTGCCGTGATGTTCTCCGGGATGCTTGATTTTGCTGTCAAGGAGGAAACACCGGGGGCGATGCTCTCTGCGCTAAACCAGTCGCTCTGTCAGCAACCTAAACGCACGCCTTTTATTACCTGCTGCGTTGCTATCATTGATCTAGATGAAAAGCAGATGCAGTGGTCAAAAGCGGGGCATCCCGAAATTTATCACTATCAGAAAGACGCAGATACTGTCAATGAGCTGGCTTCGGAAAGCTACCCGCTCGGCGTATCCCGGAAGTCAGAGTATACAGATGAAACGCTTGCTCTATCTGAAGGGGATCTGCTCATTTTTTACACCGATGGACTCCCGGAGGCGATCAACCCCAGCGGGAGGATTTACGGCTATAACCGATTCGAAAGAAGTATCCGCCGCGTCGCGCAAAGCGACCGTTCATCGATAGATAGCATTAACCAGATGATAGACGATGTTCATGGGTTTATTGAGAATACCGAGCCGGAAGATGATATAACAGTTGTTGCGGTAAAGGTAGCGTGAGCCCAATGAGGATAAAAAATTGCACAACATACGGCGTACTCCCTTGTTGTCCCATCTGCTCCTTTTTCTCCCTTCCTTTCTTGGGGTTAATCGGAGTCGATAGTGGTGTGTGCATTGCCTCCTTTTGATAATGTCCCTCCCACCGTTGATGCCGATTCGGTGCACCCGCAGGGAAACACGACCGCTAACGAAAAGGCGTAATGGCAGGAAATTATAGCGTCAATGCACAACATCGCTGAAAAATGCACACGGCCGATAACAGACAAGCGGGATGATCCCGCGAGTTTGGGCATTTGTCAACTTTTTGGTTGACAAATGCAATCGGATTTGATACACTTAAAGAGGTTTTCGCGGGAGTAGCTCAGTGGTAGAGCTCTACCTTGCCAAGGTAGAGGTCGCGGGTTCAAGTCCCGTCTCCCGCTCCAATGTGGCGGCGTAGCCAAGTGGTAAGGCCGGAGTCTGCAAAACTCCTATGCGTCGGTTCAATTCCGACCGCCGCCTTCCATTTCCTTATATGGGCGGTTAGCTCAGGTGGCTAGAGTGCTTGCTTGACATGCAAGAGGTCACTGGTTCAAATCCAGTATCGCCCATCCATACCCTTTAACACTAAAGAGCCGAAAGGCTCTTTTTTTATTGAAGGAAACTTGAGGAGCAGGAGTTGCAGCTAGGGCCAACTCGCAAGAGCCGCTAATTACTGGAGAGAATTATGGAAAATTCAGAAAAGGATCAGCTTTATAAAATCAGACACAGTACCGCGCATGTGATGGCACAAGCGGTCATGGCACTTTATCCAGATGCCAAACTCGCTATTGGACCACCGATTGAAAATGGATTTTATTACGATTTTGATCTCGGAAAGGATAACGACGGTAAGCCGCTTACGTTTTCGCCGGAAGACCTAGAGAAAATTGAGAAGCGGATGCGACAAATCGTCGCCGGCAAACATGAGTTTAGTTATCGGGAAATCAGTCCCGATGAAGCACGTGAACTATTCAAAGATCAGCCCTATAAATTGGAGCTGATAGATGGACTAATCGAAGGCAGCACTGATGAATATGGGACTGCGATCGATGAAACACCGGTTTTGAGTACCTATCGGCAAGACACCTTTGAAGACCTTTGTCGAGGTCCCCACGTCGGAGATACGGGCGAAATAAAGCCCAATGCTTTTAAGCTTTTGACTGTCGCTGGTGCATATTGGCGGGGCGATGAAAACAGTGCCATGCTTCAGCGCATCTACGGCACAGCGTGGCACACCAAAGCAGAACTCAAGCAGCACCTGCAAATGCTTGAGGAGGCGAAAAGACGAGACCATCGAAAACTAGGCAGGGATTTAGAAATCTTTATCTTTGATGAGGATGTTGGTCCTGGACTTCCTTTGTGGCTGCCAAACGGCGGCATCGTCATTGAGGAGCTAGAGGCACTTGCCAAAGAGATGGAAGAGAAGCGAGGATATGATCGGGTCAGGACACCCCACCTTGCCAAAGACGCACTGTTTGAGCGCACTGGTCACCTCTCGCATTATGCCGAGAGCATGTATCCGCCAATGGAGATGGAGGGGGTGCGTTACTACATGAAACCGATGAACTGCCCATTCCATCACAAGATTTTTGATAGCAAGCCGCGTAGCTATCGTGATTTACCACTTCGCTTGGGCGAATACGGCACCTGCTATCGCTTTGAAAAAAGTGGTGAGCTCTTTGGTCTCATGCGAGTGCGCTCCATGCAGATGAACGACGCACACATTTATTGCTCGGAGGAGCAGTTTGAAGAGGAATTTATGGGGGTCGTTGACCTATACCTCGAATATTTCCGAATCTTCGGGGTCGAAAAGTATGTGATGCGTCTGAGTACACACGGCAAAGCCGGCCTTGGCAAAAAGTATATCGACAATGAACCGATGTGGCTCAAAACCGAAGAGATGGTCCGTAACGCGATGAAGAATGGTGGCGTGCCTTTTGTGGAGGTCCCTGATGAAGCCGCTTTCTACGGTCCCAAAATTGACGTACAGATTTGGAGTGCCATCGGCAGAGAATTTAGCCTCGCTACGAATCAGGTCGATTTTGCTGTTCCAGCGAGATGTGATCTGAGTTTTGTCAATAGAGCAGGCAATTCTGAAATCCCGATATGCCTCCATCGCGCACCACTCGGCACGCACGAGCGGATGATTGGTTTCTTGCTTGAGCATTATGCCGGTAAATTTCCTGTTTGGCTCTCACCGGAACATGCGCGTGTGATTCCAATCAACGACAGCCACAACGACTATGCTCAGAAAATTGCCGAACAGTTGAAAGCAGCCAAGATTCGTGCACAAGCGGATCTCGGACCCGACCGCATGAATGCAAAGATTCGTCAAGCTCAGTTGATGCAGGTGCCTTATATGCTTGTTGTCGGCGACAGGGAGATTGAAAACAGCACCGTTTCTCTCCGTAAACGGGATGGGTCGCGTCAAAACGGTTTGCCTGTGGAAGAATTTATAGCCGCTGTCCAAGAGCACATTGCACTCCGGTCGAATCAGCTTTAGGAAATTGAAGGTTTCCCTGAATCATTTGAATCGGAAGGGTTCTTGCATGGCGATCGAAAGCGTTGAAATAATGCTCAGGCTCCCTAAATCGATTTTAGCAGTCATGGGTTCGACAGAAACGAGCATAGGACAGAACATCGACGAAAGGAACATAAGAGGGGAGGTCAACATAGCAAGGCTCCACGAATGTTGTCTGCTGTGTAGAGGCTGCTGAAAAATGTCATCGGCGACTTCTCGCTGAATATCTTCAAAAACTCAATTCAGATATTGGGACTATTCATCCCCTAAATTGTGCGCCTGCAATCTGAAGTGCGTAAGTCCTACTGGTAATGAAAATTATGAAACGTATTTATCTCGACCACAACGCAACAACTCCAATTCACCTACAAGCACTCGAGGCGATGCTTCCCTTTATGACCGATCAGTTTGGCAACGGTTCGAGCATCCACACCTACGGACGTGAGGCGCGCAATGCGATTGATGATGCGCGTGAACAGGTTGCAGCCCTCATCAATGCCAAAAGTCCAAGCGAAATCGTTTTCACGAGTACCGGGACGGAGTCTGACAACTACGCCCTCAAAGGGATTGCCGAGTTGCAGCAGAGCCGCAATGGAGGCAATCATATCATCACCTCTGCAATCGAGCACCACGCGGTGTTGCATACATGCCAATACCTTGAGAAACGTGGATTTGAGGTGACGTATCTGCCTGTTGATCGGCATGGACGGATTCAACTCGACGATTTGCGCGCGGCGATTCGGGACACGACAATCCTCATCTCGATTATGCACGCCAACAATGAGACAGGCACTATTGAACCGATTGCGGAAGTCTGCGAAATCGCTCAAGAACATCGTATCCCTGTCCATACGGACGCAGTGCAATCTGTCGGCAAGCTACCTGTTGATGTTCAAGCGTTAGGTGTTAGTATGCTTTCGCTTTCTGCACACAAGATCTATGGACCTAAGGGGATCGGCGCGTTGTACCTTCGACGTGGCACACGGTTGGAAAACCTACTTCACGGGGGTTCACATGAGCGGAACCGGCGGGCAGGTTCAGAGAATGTCCCCTCGATTGTTGGGATTGGTCAAGCGGCAGCATTAGCGAAGAAAGAGCGAGAATCGAATGTTGAACATCTGAATCAATTAACAGACAAGTTACGCCAAGGATTGCATGAAGGCATCAATTATATCCATGAGAACAGCGATCCTGAAAACAGTTTGCCCGGAACATTGAATATCTCTTTTGAGTATATCGAAGGGGAGAGTCTCATCTTGCGGTTGGATATGGAAGGTATCTGTGTTTCAACCGGTTCAGCCTGTACCTCTGGCTCGATGGAGCCGTCTCACGTTTTGGCTGCGCTCGGTCTCCCACCGCGGTTGGCGCAAGGCACCGTCCGGTTTTCGCTCGGTAAAGATAACACGGAAGCGGAAATCGATGAGGTCATTGAAAAAGTGCCCAAGGTTGTCGAACAGATGCGGGCAATGTCGCCAGCGTACAAGAAATTATGAGGTCAACGCAACGGTTCAAGCGTTCGATGGACAACTAACCCCCTGAACAACTCAATTTTTTCACAGTTGATGTAAGGAGGGAGCAATGGCAAAAAAACGAGCGAAGAATAAATACCAGAAGAGACACCATCGTCGCGGCGAAGACCGCTTGCGCGGCGACAAAATTGACTTTTATCTTTCGATGGCATATTCGGATGACCCGGAGGACAGGATGGCTGCGATGGAGAATCTTTGTCCGTGCCACGTTCGCAGACGAATTGATGCCGTGTGGGCGGCACTATACCGTGGGCTTCAAGATCCTGACATCAATGTTCGCAAGGCGGCATGGCATACCCTTGACGATGGCGGGCAACCAAACGATTCGCAGTTGCAGCCAATTCTTGAAAGGATTGCAAAGAAAGAAACGGACCCAAAACTGCGCCAACGTGCAATTGATCTCATCCGGTCTGCCAGACAGTTGGACAATAAACATCAAGAATTAGTGGCACAGAAGGCGGATTATTTTCGTGGGAAATGTGACTGGTGTGGTGCGACAGACGTGAAAGTGACGTACGATTATGAGACAGAGTTTGAGGGGATTGGTGAACAGAAAAGGTTTGCCCTGATGTGTTCTGATTGTGCTGGTGTATCGCGTTAATGTAGAGCCCCAAATCCGCTATAATTTCAAGCACTTCTACCATCGTAAAAAACCTCCTTTCACCTTTATCTAGATAAGGTGAACTACCACATAACCCGGCCGTCACAGTTGATGTCCTGTCCCGTCATGTTCGCTGAATCATCCGAGGCAAGAAAGAGTGCTAAGGCAGCCATCTCTTCGGATCCCGATCCTTTTTCACGATAGCCTTCATCGGTGCACCATCCGCCTGCGAGAACCCTCTTCGGATCTGGCTGTCTGATCCGCTCGCGAAATGCCTCCTCATCAAAGGGCTGGCTCATGTATTCTGCCCGTGCCTGCGCCAATTCGACACTCCTCTCCTCATGCCAACCCGGACAGATTGCGTTGACATTGATATTGTAACGTCCAACATCGGCGGCGAGTGTTCGTGTGAAACCAATTACTCCCATCTTTGAGGTGGCATACGGTGCCCTATGGGAAAGTGGCTGTTTACCTGTGCCCGAACTAAAATTTATGATTTTCCCATATCGCTTCTGTATCATTTCGGGCAGCACTGCTTTGCAACAGAGGAAGTGCGAATCGAGATTGACGGAAAGTGTCCGTTTCCACTCCGCCAAGGTCATATCCCAAACATCTTTGGTGGGTCCGGCGATGCCGACAACATTAGCGAGGATATCGACTGTACCGAAGGTTTCAATGGTTTCCTTAGCCATCTTGTTGACCTGTTCCTCTTTTGAAACGTCGGTCTGGAAGCAGAGAACCTTTCTGCCAGCAGCTCTTATCTTCGAGCCCACCCTGTCCTCCAACCCTGTCACTGGAATTACATCGCATAAGGAAACCGCGGCACCCTCTTTTGCGAATCTCAGGGCGATTGCCTCGGCGTGACCCCTGCCAGCACCCGTGATCATTGCGACTTTACCATCCAATTTTCCCATGAAAACTCCCCCTCCCCTCTGAGTCCTTTTTTAATCATAGGACTTAGGTACAAGTCCTAAATCATTCTGGCTGGAGACAAATCTTGCCAAAATTTTCCCGCGCTTCTATGATGCGATGTGCTTCCGCCGCTCCCTGTAACGGCAACGCCTGATCAATAATCGGTGTCAGCTTTCCCTGCTCGGCAAGACGGATAACCGTGCGAAGTTCAGAGGTCGTCCCCAACGCTGATCCCATGAGTGTCAACTGCTTCTGGTACATTTTGCGGATGTTAATCTCGCCGATATGCCCCGTCGTGACACCGCACGAGACAAGGCAGCCTTTTTTTGCAAGACTTGCCACGCTCTGATCCCATGTCGCTGCCCCAACATGCTCAAATACGATGTCAACCCCTCGGCCGTCTGTCATATCGTGAATGGCTTCGCTGAAATCGGTTTGCGTGTAGTTGACTGTGAAATCGGCTCCCATCTGGCGGGCACGCTCAAGTTTCTCTTCCGTACTCGCGGTCGCAAAGACTCGTGCACCACACAATTTGGCAATTTGTAAGCCAGCACTCCCCACACCGCTACCAGCGGATAAGATCAATACATCATCGCCGGGACGAACTTGTGCCCGCACTACGAGCATGTGCCACGCCGTGAGATAGGCGATTGGGATGGCAGAGGCATTGATGTATGAGAGATTGGAGGAGATCCGAATGGCGTTTTTGGCAGGTGCTTTGACGTATTCCGCGTAACCGCCGTTGGTCTGAAAGCCCAACAGCTCCTGAAAGTCACACATATTTTCATCGCCGTTGAGGCAATCCGGGCACTGTTCGCAGGGGATGCAGGGTGAGAGTACCACCCGATCACCAACGGTGACGTTGTGGACCTCCGTTCCCACTTCGACCACATCCCCAGAGATGTCGGAACCGAGAATATGGGGAAATGGTTGAACCTCTGGGCGATCCCGTCGAGCGCGGATGTCGAGGTGGTTTACTGCACACGCCTTGACTTGGACCAACACTTCTGAGGGTGTAATGACCGGGACCGGGACTTCTTCGTAACGGAGTTTATCAATTCCGCCCTGCTCGTGAAAAATGATTGCTTTCATGGAGTTCCTTCGATTTAATAGTTCCAAACATCATGAAGGATAAACGTATCAAGGGTTTTTATCTTCTCATAAAATCTTGAATCCTCTGAGATGATAGGTGGGTCCAGGTAATAGAGAGATAATTCACCAAAAACGTAGCAGAATTGTAATCCGGCCAATAAGGGGCAAGTATAACAACGATGCGCCACCCCCTTGTATCAATGCTTAGGTCTCAAGGGGCTTGTGAATACGCGCATTATCCATTATCACGACACACTTGGCATCCAAAAATGGACATAACTCTTCATCAAGCCATCTGTTGAAACTTTGTGCATTACAACTCCCTCAATCAGATAGCTGTCGTGCACTTCCCTTGGAAAGCATTCCCGTGAATAACAACAAACAGTGTTCCCGCAGCGTAGACCAACAGTCCTAACTCAAGTTCACCATGAAGAAGGTGAACCGAAAAAGCAACGGCGAAGACTAAAAGCAGGACCAAACCGCCTAAGCGAATCGTCCGCGGAATCATAAAGACAATTGCGGCTAACGTCTCGATGATGGCTAAGGTGAGTAAAGCGTGATTGGCTGTCCCGCCTGTATTGAGAGCATGTTTCACCGTCCAAACGCTTTGAAGCAATACGACGATAGCCAAAGTGAAATGGAACCCAATAAAAGCGATGCGAATCGTCTTGTGATTCATATACTTCCTCCGTAATGGATATTGAGTAGCAACGGAACAGAAAATGCCATTTGGGGTTTAAACTCGTCCATATCAATTAGAGCTATTATTGGGCCTTCCATACCTAGTAAGGTAACACGTTTCCTCAACTATTGTACTCTCTTTTTACATGAGCCATTCTCTGATTGCCATTAACCGTAAGCTCCATGCTCAAGGAATCCCAGCAATCGCCTTAACCTCGGATTCGCATCTTTGTAGATGTGTTCTGGCATGTTGTAATTCATGAAAGGATAATATTTGTGTCCAATCATGCGGCGGGCATAGGTAATCTGTGTCATATACCGTGTTCGGTCGCTGCGATTAAGCCCCCCATGATGCCACACCTGATTGTTGAACATGACGACGCTTCCCGCTTTGCCCAAATTATAGTGAATCTTGCTCTCCCACTCTGTCCCTTCAATTTCAGGGGGTGGACCCATACCGAACAGATGGGAGCCGGGAATCACCTCTGTGCCGCCATATTTGATCTCGGTGACATCCGTCAGATAGTAGTTTGCAGTGAAAAACATGACCGACAAACGGATATTCTTCGGTGGTTTGCCATCTGTAACAGTGAAATGGGGAGCATCATCTTGATGCCACTGTGTGATACCGCCACCCGGAAAACTCTGGAATGAGTTGTTGTGGATGACGTGGCAATTTGGGGCGATAAGGGCTTCGGCAAAGCTGACGATGGGCTCCAAGTCAAATAGCTTGAGATTGGTTTCGCTGGTCTCAAACATCCGGTGGGCGAGTGCGAGGCGTTCACTCACACCATTGAGGCAGTTCGGATTTTCTTTTAACGCCCAATCCAAGTCCTCACGCATCTGGGCACACCAATCTGGTGGTAACACATTTTGTAAAAACAGAAAACCGTCCCGATGGAACTGATTCACCCATTCCTGAATCTGTGCTTCGTTCACAATTTGATTGGCTAAATAGTTTCCATTTCCTGAAGTTTGGCTCATAAGCAATCCCCTTATCAAATGTGGAATATAGTGTGAGCGGCTATGGTATACCGACGCTAGCTGTTTGTCAATTAAAATTCCGTCGATGAAGATACCTCTGGCATCGATTTGCATGAGCTTAGACGGGTAATTGCCCTACTACAACTGAACCGAAATAATCTCGCTATCCCGCAACGACTCCGGTAAATCCTCTGGAAAACGCCGTATCTCCCGGAAATCGGGCACAGGCAGCGGAATCCCACCCTGATTGATCGACACCTCTGAAACCAGCCCCGGCACCGTTATGTCAAGGGATTCGTAAACATCAATTGGGGGCTTTGTGTCGTCAATAATTGAATCGACAAACTCGCGGATCTCGAAATAATCGCCACCGCCGTGTCCAGCGCGTAGGGCTTCCTCCGGCGGATTGCGCCACATCTCTGGCATAAACTCCTCCTCGAAATCCCACAACGAGCGCCACTCCATTTTCTCAGCATAGTCCGCCAACCAGATCTTCGGGGCATCTCCAAAACCGCGTGGTGCCTCGTAACACCCCTGTGTTCCTTGCAAGCTGTAATAGGTGAGATTGTGAGGACGATTGGACAGCATATCTACCCGGATTTCGATCAATCCACCGTTTGTCGTCTTGCACATCATCGTCGTGCTATCTTCGTTTTCATAGTGCGTGCCGCGCGGATCGCGATAATGGTGCCCTGTGCCGAAACAGGAGACGGTGCAGACGCGCTCATCAAACCATTGCAGCACAGGACCGAGACTATGCGTCGGATACGTTGACCCGTTGCGTCCGGTCTGCCATTTGCGCCGCCACGTTGTCCGTTCGTTGCCCGCCTTCAATTCATGGATATACGCGCCTTCACCGAAGTAGATTTCGCCAAACAGGCCGCGTCGAGCGAGTTCGCGCACCAACACGTTCGGCTTCATGTAGGTATAGTTCTCCGCCATCATATATTTCTTTCCGCTCTTTTTGATGGCATTAACGAGGTGCCAACACTGTTCAAGATCTGTTGCGGCAGGGACTTCGGAGAGGACATGCTTTCCTTCATCAAGCGCAATGACAGCTTGGGGCACATGCAAGGGCATCGGTGTAGAGACTAGAATCACATCGAGGTCTGACTTTGCCATCTTTTCAAAGTCTGTGTATCGCTCCTTAACCCCATGCTGATCGCCCACCTGATTTAGGACTTCGGTGTTAATATCACAAATGGCAACGAGGGCGGTTTCATTTACAGTTTGGAACGCCCGGATAAACCCCGAACCGCGTGGGACTCCGACCAAACCGACTTTCAGTTCACTTGTCATAGACTCACCTTTCTGGTTGCATGTGGTTGATTGATACCCTTTGGGGCATTTCCTTTCTTTTTATTCATTCGGTTCACGCTCTTCCTGCTCGTATACCAGCGGCTTTCCGACGATTTGTGCTAATTCACTTCCTTGTATCTCAATTCGATTTAGCAGGTATGACCGGGTGATGGAGAGGCGTGAAGTATCAACGAGAAAGAAGTAAAGATGCCAGATTTTAAGGAATTTCCCACGAGTCCGAATCCTCACAGAGCGAATCCCGGAAAATGGCAACGGCCGTTCATGAAAAAAAAGAAGCAGGATGCGCTGTCGCCACAGAATATCGCGCTGCGGAAGCCGGATGTTAATCCGCACGGTATAGGTTAAGAGATGTAGACCGATGAGTAAGCAGGGGATAGCAATCCATATCCGGTCGTCCTCCTTGAACGTGAACATAAGGAAGCCAGCCGCTGCAAACCAAATCAGGCTAGAAAGTCGGGAGGTGAGGCTGCGTTTGAGAATAACTGTATCTGGATTGGGACGTTTTAAGATAAGAGCCATAGGCGAAACTCATACTAACCATTGGTTCTAGTTTGCAACTTGGGATAATAGAAATCGGAGCGGTCTAGCGGAAAGAAGCGTCTGCGCCCTTATATTTCTAGGCTGTCAGAATCTCGACACCGGACTCCGTCACACGCACAGTGTGCTCCCATTGCGCTGATAACGATCCATCAATAGTCACGACCGTCCAGCCATCTGACAAGGTTGTGCATTCGCAGCGTCCGGCATTAATCATCGGCTCAACTGTAAACACCATATTCGGCACCATCTGGGGACCGTCATTTCTCCTGCCGTAGTGGGGGACCTGAGGGGCTTCCCAGAATTCTAAACCGGTGCCGTGCCCGCACAATTCACGCACGACAGAATACCCGAGATTTTCGGCATGCTGCTGGATTGCGTAACCGATGTCACCAATCGTGTTGAAGGGTTTCACTTCATCGATGCCAAGGTACATGCACGCTTTCGTCTCTTCGATCAATCGCAGAGCTGCCTCTGATGCTTCGCCGATCACGAACATGCGACTTGTATCGCCAAAATATCCATCCAGAATTGGGGTGACATCGACGTTGATGATATCCCCGTCCTTCAATACCGTATCATCGGGAATCCCGTGACAGATTACATTGTTGATCGAAGTACAGCAACTTTTATGAAACCCCTTTACATCTAGGGTCGCAGGATATCCACCGTGGTCGCAAGTGTATTCATAGACCCATCGGTCAATGTTGTTGGTTGTGACATTAGCTTCAATTCGCCCTTCCAGCATATCCAAGGTTTTCCGCGCCAATTGACTACTTTTGCGAATACCCTCGATCTGTTCTTCAGTTTTGATAGTGATCCCTGAGGCCATCCGGGGTTGAGATGTTCTTGATTTTTTATCCTGCTTGAGATGACAGTTCCTATATTTTTTGCCACTGCCACACCAACAGGGTTCATTGCGTGATGGTTTTCTCATTGTTTTACAACCTTGCTAAGGCCCTATTTGGAAAAGAACGGTTTATCTCGTGCGTGGTGAAAGGTTGTGGATTATCTATCTACCACGTCTCGAAATCCTTGATGCAAGCTACGACCTCACCGGTGATGGCGTTCAGCAAGGATTTCCCCTTTTCCGGTGTCGCGTGTTGAGGTTCCCCCATTGCCCCGGTCGGTGCCCACGTGACCAGCCGCTTGGCGACATTGATACGTCCGCCGTGCTCGCTGTGGAAAAACGGTGAATCTACCAGCGGCGGACTGGCCGTTACCCGGTCCATCCGCATAATCTCGCCGTGCAGAAACAACATCATCGAGGTTTCGTACTCACAAGCATGCGACAGATACGGTGTCTCCATCCCGTGACGTTCTGGTGCCATCGCCGGTTCAGCTACCGTCCAATAAGAGGACAGCGCAATCCACATATTGTCGTAAATATCCGATTCGTTCGTCAGCTCTGTGATTGCCTGTGTGCCAGGAACGACATTTCCCCCGTGACCGTTGAGCAAAAACACACGTTGAAATCCTGCCTTGGCGATAGACCTGACAACGTTCTTGATTATCAGCGTGTAAATGTGGTTGGGGACGCTCACAGTGCCAGGGCGATCTAGATGATGGTCTGATGCACCAAGCCATAACGTCGGCAGCAGATAGATTTGCTCACTGAGTTGTTGTTCGACCTGTTGTGCCACTGCGGTCACAAGATAGGTATCCGTCAGCAGTGGAGAGTGATGGCCATGCTGTTCCAGCGATCCGAGTGGAAGAACGACGACTTTATCTTTGTCTGCTTCCTGAATATCAACCCAACAGTTGTCTCCATATTGCATATAAATTTGTCCTCCTGAATATAATCCTTGCTCTACAATTTATGTCTCAGCCTAGCACGGTATGGCGGTTAAGAAGTTCATAGCATAACCCCATTAAACACACAACCGATCTAGAGCCTCCGCCAGCTGCTGTATCCCTGCGTTGATTGTTTCGAGGCTAACCGCATAAGCAAACCGAAGATGTCCGGGCCGCTGAAACTTGCTCCCCGGCACTGTTACGACATTCGCGCTTTTAATTAAGTAGAGTGCTAACGCTTCGTCCGTGTTGAGGAGTTCCCCTTCCGGTGTCCGACGACCGCAGTAGAGACGCATATCAGGGAAAAAATAGAACGCACCCGATGGACGCTCCCCAATTGCCTCCTTTACTAGTTCGCTAAAGCGTTTCATCAATGCCTCTCGCCGCACATAAAGTGCATCCCGAATTTGGTATCGTAGACGCAGATTTGCATCTTTCCGTAAAAAATGTGCGTACCCCTTCTGTGTAGGTAGGTTGACGCACGAGGAGGTATTTCCCTCAACATTTGCTATTGTCCGCATCACCGCTTCCGGCCCTGCAATAAATCCTAGGCGAAGTCCTGTGCCTGAAACCTCTTTGGACATCCCCCCAATGATCAGGGTCTGATTGGGAAGGTATGACGCAATACTCACATGTTTAAGATCATCATAGACGATGGTGCGGTAAACTTCATCAGATAAAACGCAGATCTGTTCGTGCTTTCCAATGATGTCGGCAAGTTCTCGTAATAATGAAGGCGGATAGACCGTCCCTGTTGGATTATTTGGCGAATTTAGCACAATCAGCGCAATCGTATCATCCTTGTTCAGAAGGTCTGCCAATTGATTTGGATCCGGTAGGAAATGTGCGTTGGTCTGCAAGACAATCGGTGGTTTACCCGTCAACAGGATAGGAAGGTTCTCGTAAGATTCGTAGATTGGAGCAAACGCGACCAATCGATTCCGGCGGGAACCCGGGTTCAGCATCGTTACACAGATTTTGAAGACCGCATCTTTGGGGCCAGGGCAAGCGACAATCTCCGATAGGGAATAGTTTAACCCGAACAAACGAAGATCTGCGTGAATGGCTTCGAGCAATTCTGGATCGCCTGCCGCTGGGGAATAATGCGTCGCATCATCCATTACGGCTTGGGAAATCGCGGTTTTCAAGAGGTGAGGCACCGGAAGCTCTGGGTTCATTTCACCAATTCCGAAATCGTAAATCTGCTTCCCTTCCAGCCTCGATCTATCCGCTATCGCCTTGATTTCGAGCGTCGGCGACGGTTTTATCTGTTGCGCCCAAGCTGATGGCATTAGACCCATAGAAAAATTCCCTCGTGATTTGTGAGATGGTGTGTTGATAGGGTCACAACACTTGAAGCCAATTGAAATAATAGCATGAATCGTACAAGGATGTCAATCTCAAACCTGTACTGGGTAGGGTCATTTAATTCTTCGGTCCGTGCCGTCCGTGCCGAGACCAGGGAGACCAGGGGCGGGGCATCCTGCCCCCCCTCCCCCCGCCCCGATAGATCGGGATGAAGACACTTGCGGGGGGATTAAGGGGGGTCGTATTGAGTTAGGGCAATCGCATGTGACTATTACGCTTGACAAAAGTCGGCGAAGTTAGGGGTTGCTAACAAGCGGTTGAAAGCCGCATGGAACACCGATTACTTGACCACTGATCAAAAAAATATTGACAACCAAAAAATGAAGGATTATACTGATAGCGAAGGTTAATCTCATTATTCGACCGTTCAGAATTTACAGAAGGAGGCAGATTATGTATAGAATCGGCATATACGGTGACACCGGCATGGTGGGCCAAGAGATTGAAAAAGTCTTAGAAAATCACGATCAGGTTGAAATCTGCTTCAGAAAAAATTCAAGAAGAGAAGAAGGAACGTTGAACTCCTGTGATCTGGTCTTTCTTGCGACGAAAGATCCAGAATCGATGAGGTATGCCCCACCAATCTTTGAGCTTGGAAAGAAAGTGATTGATATGAGCGGTGCTTTCAGATTCTCCAGAGAGAAATTTGAGGGAGAGTACGCACCGAGAATTGGACTGAACCCTTATGGGTCAGCGGATTATGTTCCAGAATTGCTAGCGGAAGCCGTTTATGGGATGCCAGCACTGCTGCAAGATCAGATTGCTCAGGCACGGTTAGTGGGGAATCCGGGCTGTTACCCGACAAGCGTTGTTCTGGTTTTAAGACCGCTTAAAGGGCTTGTCCAAGGAGAGGCAACCATTGTAGCAACTTCGGGAATTTCTGGTGCCCGAAAAGAGGTTGAAGAGGTGCCTAATGAGATTACATACGCTTACGGCAGAAGGCACAAGCACATCCCGGAGATGGAGCTATACTCTGGCTTTCGTGTGAACTTTACCCCTATTGTTCTCCAGTCTGTTTTCAGGGGCATCAACACGAACATCAGGGTTGAATTGACCGATTCACTAAAAAACCTCCCTGAAGAGGCGGCCGTTGAACAGTTAAGTCAGACCATCCGAAACGCCTACCAACCGGAGGATCTGGTATTTATCGTGGAAGATACCCCCGATAAACAGTGGGGCACACGCGATATTGCTGCCACGCATAAACTCCTCATCAAAGTCAGAGTTGATGAAGGGTTTGCCTATATCTGTTCCCTTGAGGACAACCTTGGTAAAGGTGCCACCAGCCAAGCGGTTGAGAACATGAATATTATGCTCGGATTGCCGCGGCTGTATGGTATTGACCCGACTTATAATACGAGCTAAACTTGGTCTGCTCGCAGGACAGCCGAGGCGTGCAGCTTTTCGCTCAGGGCGGGAGGGCAAAACTAAATTCAATGGATGTGTGGCAGATGGCAGCGATTTGGCACTCATAGACTTGAGGTGAAGATAACCAGTTTAGATAGAACAATCTCCATAGGCTTCCCGACAAAATACAAGGAGAACCTAATGACCTCAAACAGTTATCGTGGCATATTCACCATCCCATCTACACCCTTCCGAGAGAATGGAGCGATTGATGTCCCCAGTTTCCAACGTATGATCGATTTTTGTGTCGAATGCGGGTCACACGGCTTGGTTTATCCTGTGAACGCCAGTGAGTTTACCGCCCTCAGCGATGCGGAGCGGTTTCAGTTGTCGGAGGTGCTCGTTGATCAGAATGCCGGTCAATTGCCAGTGATTATCGGTGTTGCGGGTGTGGCGCGGGAGGTTGCGGAAGGATTCGCCAAACATGCCCGCGATATTGGCGCAGATGGTGTCATCGCTATGCCGCCGTACATTCATCATATCTCTGAGAGCCTCGTCTTTGAATATTATCAAACAATCTCAGATGCAGCGCAGATGCCGGTTTTCATCCAGAACAATATGCCGCCTATCGGGTCAAATCTATCGGCGGAATGTTTGCTCAAACTCTGTCGAGACATCGAGCACGTCGAATATATCAAGGAAGAGACGCTGCCTAGCACGATAAAACTAACCGCTGTGATGGAAGGAAATGATGGCTCATGCAAAGGTGTATTCGGTGGGGCAGGCGGTCGCTATCTGATCGAGGAATATAAACGTGGGAGTGCAGGCCAGATGCCTGCCAGCCATGTTACCGATGTGGTGGTCGAGCTATGGGATGCCTTGGAGGCAGGCGATGAGGAGCGGTCAACCCACATTTACAAGGAGATGGCAACGCTTTTTTTCTTTGAACATCAACTCCCCGGCTGTTACAAGGAGGTCCTATATCGCCGCGGGATTATCGATTGTCCGCTCAAGCGTAATGGAAGGATGCCGCTGGACGAGATCTCCTCGAAATATTTGGATGAAATTCTCGCAAGGCTTGAACCGTTGATGACTTGGAAGAAATAGCTAGGGCGTGTTAATTTGAGCCGGGCTTCCTAGCCTGACCTATGCGAGTTGGGGTGAGGGCGGGCTAGGAAGCCCACCCTACGGGTTATCGGTAACAAATTGGGTTAAGGTATAACCGCATCTTCTCCGAGGTGTTCCTGTATCCAGTCTCGGAGGGGCACGTCCTCATCTTTTGGGGAGGTGTATCCCAATCCTCCTGTGCTAGCCCCCAGCAACTGTCGCCGAATGGGGTCGCTACGCTCCATATAGTGATCAACGGTCATATTGTCCCTCGGTCGCAGCCATCGGTAGCTATAACCGTAGAACAGCACCTTTCGGGTGATATTTGAATGGTTGGGGCTTGCGGAATGCCAGATCCGCCGATCGAAAAATACCGCCGTGCCGGGTGCCACCTTCACCGCTGTGGTCCCTTCGGGGTTTGAGCCCCCATCTTCAGGCAACTCTAACTTGTTCTGCAAGTGGCTGCCGGGGAGGACATAGAAATTCCCACTTCCCTCTACCGTTGTATCGGTCAGAAAGTAGCCGATTTTGAGGGAGATTCGCGGACGGGGGTTGCTTTCCAAATCCATGTTCAAACGTCCACTGTCCTGATGCCATCCCAAACGTGCGTTCTCCGATCTTTCCTCGGGTGCTACTGGCGGTGTGATTCCCAAGTGCGAGTGGTAAAGCTGGATGTGCCAACCTAAGATACCCCACACCTTCGGAAATGTCTTAGACCAATCCAGTAACTCTAGGAAGAGATCGTCCTTCCCAATGAAGTCGAAGATATTCAAGCGTTCATGGGGGCTCAACTCTTGCTCGGGCCGATATTTTGCCTCGAGCCGATTTAACACAGCGTTGAGGTCGTCAACCATCTTCGGTGGTAACGCATCTTCAACAATGAAGAAACCGTTCTTGTCAAATAAGAGCCGTTCCTCATGCGTCAGGCAATAATCCAAACATGCAGTGTCCATATATGCCTCCTTTGCTACGCGCAGTAGTTATCTTGTCTTAATCCACCTTATTATAACAGTCACAGCGACTGTATGCAATAGCAAGTTCAATGCGTTTTTTTTCGCTTTTTTACCGAAAATAGTTCTAATATCTCAACGCTTGAACTGTGGGGTTGTCAAGAATCGTGATGACAATTCAGTTTGCTCATTTCCGAGTGCACTTCGGAAAGCCGTTGATTCATCTCCGATCGGAGATCACTGACTATTTATGGGGCGAATTCCTACTTCAGGATGACCATCTTTCGCATTGCAGAAAAATCACCGGCCGCCAGTTGGTAAAAATAGAGACCACTTCCCACCGGCTCACCTAAGCTGTTGCATCCATCCCAATACGCTGCCTTTGTTCGATCTGTGTAATATCCCGCAGGCTGATGCCCCAGATCCAATTGACGCACCATCGCACCTTTTGTATCATAAATCGTTAGTGCCACGTCCGCATTGTGGGCCAGATGATACGGAATCCACGTCTCCGGGTTGAAGGGATTCGGGTAGTTGGGCAACAGTGTCGTCTCTTTTGGGGTTAACGCTGCCTGGAGTTGCTCAAGGAATATAATTCCCCTTTGCGATGTTGCATCCGTCAGGTTTAACCCCCGTGCTTGAGCGATCCAGCCTTGGACATCGGTGGTGGTGAGCATCGTAACTGTTTCTGGATGAGCACTAGGTGCTGCCTCTGAGCTGCCGATTGCACCGGCAACCTTGACAAGATCAACGATATTGACAACGCCATCCTCATTGACATCCGCCGGATTGCCCCCTTCCGAGACCCCTTGCGTGAAACTTGAACCAACCAATACCAAATCTAAGATGTTTACAGCCCCATCTCTGTTCACATCTCCCAGAAGGGGTACAATCAACGCTGCACTTTCAAAGGTAGGGATAGAACGAAGTCCATTTAAGGCGATGAGGTATCCAGAAACGCTCACGGTTGAGGCTTTGACAGCGAAGACTTCAAACGTCCCAGTCATAAGCCTGCCGTCACCGTTGCCAACCCCGCTAGCAAGGTAGGCTCCCTGATTGCTTGAGATATATCCGAGTGCTGTGCTATCAAACGCCCAAGTGAGTTGATGTTCTGCCACGTTTTGACCGCCGGTGATGTCAACATTGAAAACAAATTGTTCACCGATAGATGGCGATAGCACTGTGGAGGGCGTAATGCTGACAATCGCGGACGAAGGGACCGTTGTGGGTTCTATCCAACCTATACGAATAAAAGGAGGCGGCAAAAGTTCACCATCGCTGCTTGTGAGGATTACCTCAGGGAGGGTAAGGGTTGATTCCTTAACATCAATGACCTCAAACGTAAGGGTGGCAAGTGTACCGTCACCATTACTGACTTCAGCAAGAGAGGTTGCACCAAGCGTCACGCGATTTCCATCCACCACCGGGGGCACAAAGAACGCGCCAGTTGCGAGGTAGTCGCCGTTGGCACTTTCCACATAGCGTAGGGCGGTGGGATCAAAGCGCACATTTGCTTGATAACCCACTACATTTTCTCCATCCGCAATACTAAGCGATAACGTGAGTCGCTCTCCGATAGCCGGTGAGGGCACTGGGGAGGGTAAAATGCTCACAGTGGTGTTTGTGATTGTGATGGCAGTGGGAATCAGTTCCCACAGGAGCACCGTACCGTCGGCACTCCCGCTAGCGAGCGTCCGTCCATCCGGACTGAACGCTACGCTATTGACACGCCCCGTATGCCCGGTGAGTATCTGCTTATGTGCGCCCGTCACCGCATCCCACAGATGGATAGTGTCGTCCCAACTCCCACTGGCAAGCGTCCGCCCATCAGGACTGAACACTACGATATAAGACGTATGCCCGGTGAGTGTCTGCTTATGTGCGCCCGTCACCGCATCCCACAGACGGATAGTCCTGTCTACACTCCCACTGGCAAGCGTCCGTCCATCAGGACTGAACGATACGCTACCGACCAGTCCCTTATGCCCGGTGAGTGTCTGCTTGGGTTCACCCGTCACCGCATCCCACAGACGGATAGTGTCGTCCCAACTCCCACTGGCAAGCGTCCGCCCATCAGGATTGAACGCTACGCTCGCGACATCACCCCTATGCCCGGTGAGTGTCTGCTTATGTGCGCCCGTCACCGCATCCCACAGACGGATAGTGTCGTCCCAACTTCCACTGGCAAGCGTCCGCCCATCAGGACTGAACGCTACGCTCGCGACATCACCCCTATGCCCGGTGAGTGTCTGCTTGGGTGCGCCCGTCACCGCATCCCACAGACGGATAGTGTCGTCCCAACTTCCACTAGCAAGCGTCCGCCCATCAGGACTGAACGCTACGACACGCCCCGTATGCCCGGTGAGTGTCTGCTTGGGTGCGCCCGTCACCGCATCCCACAGACGGATAGCGTTGCCACTCCCACTAGCAAGCGCCCGTCCATCCGGACTGAACGCTATGCTCCAGACATAAGACCTATGCCCGGTGAGTGTCTGCTTATGTTCACCCGTCACCGCATCCCACAGACGAATAGTGTCGCCCCAAGGACTCCCACTAGCAAGCGTCCGTCCATCAGGACTGAACGCTACGACACGCCCCGTATGCCCGGTGAGTGTCTGCTTGGGTGCGCCCGTCACCGCATCCCACAGACGGATAGTATCGTCCCAACTCCCACTTGCTAGCGTCCGTCCATCCGGACTGAACGCTACGCTCGCGACATCAGCCCTATGCCCGGTGAGTGTCTGCTTGGGTGCGCCCGTCACCGCATCCCACAGACGGATAGTATCGTCCCCACTCCCACTGGCAAGCGTCCGTCCATCCGGACTGAACGATACGCTACCGACCAGTCCCTTATGCCCGGTGAGTGTCTGCTTATGTGCACCCGTCACCGCATCCCACAGACGGATAGTGTCGTCCCCACTCCCACTAGCAAGCGTCCGTCCATCAGGACTGAACGATACGCTCCTAACATTAGACGTATGCCCGGTGAGTGTCTGCTTGTGTTCACCCGTCACCGCATCCCACAAACGGATAGTGTTGTCCCCACCCCCACTTGCCAGCGTCCGTCCATCCGGACTGAACGCTATGCTCCCGACACTACCTGTATGCCCGGTGAGTGTCTGCTTGTGTTCACCCGTCACCGCATCCCACAGACGGATAGTGTCGTCCCCACTCCCACTGGTGAGCGTCCGCCCATCGGGACTGAACGCTACGCTATAAACATTAGACGTATGCCCGGTGAGCAGGGCAATCTCTGCATGGTCCCCTGTATCGTAGATCCAGACACCGATGGTACTAGCAACCGCGAGACGGGTGCCATCGGGAGAATACGCGATATTGCCAGATATTGAACCTTTACCGAGGCGTGCTCTGGCACCTTCAGGTAAATCCCATTGGGTGTAGTCTTGGGCGGTGGCTTGGGTTGCCAAAACAACCAAAAACAAATAGGTCAATATCAATGCGAATCGTAAACGTTTCAAACGCTACTCCCTTCATCATGCGTTTTCGAGTGTCCCTGGTTGGTTTCATCTCTGTGCGGCTTACAACAAAAACCGCAATCTGGCTCTGGACAAATCAATCTACGGTGTTCACATCGCTTTGATTCGCCTAAAACCAAAGGATTCTTGCCACAAGAGGAGCTATTTTCTAACCGCCCCCCACAATTCTGAACGTGGGTTAAATTGCACTACTACACGCTGAAGTGTGTAAATTTTAATTGTATCAAACTTTCACACCTCTGTAAACAAAGAATAACAGTCCCATAGAAATACGCAGATGAGCAGCAGCAATGTACCTCTTCAAAATGCACTTTAACCTACCGAAGGCTTTTACGGAAAAACACCTCACCGACACCCTCATTAATACCAACGATGAACCCGCACTCTTCAAAACCCATGTACCGATGCCACGCTTGAGGTTCAGGTTCATCAGCTTGCGATGAGCTGTAGAGTGCTTCGTGTCCCGTGTCACGGAGAAAGGTTTTGATGAACCGAAGCAAAGCTTTACCTATCCCTTGTTGACGATATTCCGGTAACACGCGGATCAACGCAATATACGGCACAACTGACCACAAATACTCAAGTCGCACATATCCCACCCGTTTGCCGTTCCACTCAGCAATCACAATCTCCTCAATGCGATCAGGATTCAAAGCAGCGTATAACTCAATTTTTCGCTTCACCATTTCATCGGAAATGTATCCATCCTGATGTGCAAAGTCCAAGTCATCAACCCTTGCAAAGCGTATCGCTATCCCGTCAGACATCCATATCCTCCCGCTGTTGACACATTGCACTCCTGAACCCATAAACAACTTGTTTTCACGTTTCACGCTCGATCTTTGACTGGAGAACTTCTCAACAGTTACAAACTAGCACCGTTGGTTTTATACCATAGCACGGAGGGTGTGTCAATCCGGTTCCGATGAAAATGCAGGGCAATCGCATGTGAAAGATACTGAAGCCGATCCCGTACAGACCTTTGAGACTCCTCCCTTTACTTGAAACGCCAACCTAGCAGCTCTGTTTGGTTATCCGTGTCCTCTGTGGAGCCTGATGCAGGAGAAGCATAGGTATTTCATACGAACTCTTTATCCTGTTAATCCTGAAAATCCTGATTCAGACAATACAGATGCAATTCCCCTAAAACGGAGGAGAAACTGGATTGACCGTAGAGCAGGTATCGTGTTACAATGCGGGGGCATTGATAACCGATAAGATCGAGGAACGTGCTATGACAACAGAAATAGTGAGGTTAAGGACCGGCGAGCAGCTTGTCATCAAAACCCTACTCCCACCCCTCCATGACTACGCTAGCAAAGTCAGCTGTTGGGGCGATATACGCGACGACCTGCTCAACGGGAAGCTGACCGAATGGCTTTTCACGCCCTATTTTGTGGGCGAAATTAACGGCGAAGTTGTCGGCAGTATGAGCTATTATACGCCAACAGACACGCGCGATGTCGGTGTCGTGGAGTTTGTGCAAACAGCAGAGGAACATAGGAGCAAAGGCATTGCCTCGGCACTAATGGACTGCCTAATCCGGCGATTCCGCGTCGATGATGGGATAGCACTCTATCTCTGCACCACCAATCCCATCGCCGGCAGTTTGTATGAAAAACATGGGTTCTGGTATCACCTAGGGGATGGGATGCGCTATCTCGCACCCGATGCCGGGGATTTCGATCAGACCTATCTGGCGTTCTGCGGACCGGCTCGAATCCGAGATGCCACGTGGGGGGATTTGCCCCGTGCCTCCGTGCTTTATAATCACCGGGAACCGCGCTGGCTCATCAAGGACTATTTCACGCAGACCTACCGTGAGACCCGCTTTGAGAGCCATTTTGTGAGGCTGATGCGCCAGATCGAAGATCAGAACGGCGCGTTTGTGGTATTGGAAAATCGCGAACAACGAATCGTTGGGACAGCGGTGTTGAAGCGGTTTGACACCTTTCACGAGCAGCATATCGCTACGCTCAGCTTTCGTGTCTGCCCAAGCTATTTCGAGCAAGGGCCTGAACTTTTAACCGCTGCTGCGGAAAAAGCGAAAGCCCTCTCGATTCAGGCATTACAGATCTACATCGCTGACTGTGACGACGACCAAAAAAAGATGGTGAAAGCGGTGGGATTTGTCGAAGAAGCCCGTTTGCACAATCGACTGTACGATGGAAAACGTTGGATAGATATGCTTGTCTACACCTTGTGGATGCCTGCTGTTATCCCATTGAGAAGCGAGGGGGATTATTACGGCAATAGAAAACCGTGGCAGACAGAACGGGTTGCCGCTGCTCATAACCGAGGGACGAATACATAGGAGTGGTCCCTACTGAAGGAGGAACATCTCAATGTCAAAACCGAAGATTAGAGTTGGCATCGTTGGTGCCGGGGGTGTCGGGGGGCTTGGGGGCAGAGACAATTCCCACGCTGGCGGCTACCGGCGGTGTGAGGAGGTTGAACTGGCAGCTATCGCCGATATTAACCTTGAACGTCTGCAACAGTTCGGCGATGAATGGGAAATCGCGTCGGAGCACCGTTATAACACCGCGCAGGAGATGTATGAAAAAGCGGATCTGGACATCGTGAGCGTGACCACCCATAACTTCCATCATCACGAGCCGGTCATTGAGGCTGCAGAGGCGGGGATTAAGGTAATTATGGTGGAGAAGCCACTCGCTATCAGTGTCGAGTGGGGCCGGAAGATGGTCGAAGCCTGCGAAGCGAACGGGTGTCGGTTGGCGGTCGATCATACGCGTCGTTTCCTGCCGCATTACCGCAGGCTAAAAAAGATGGTCGATGACGGGGCGGTGGGGGATGTGCGAACTATCACTTACTCCGGTGCCCGTCCCTTGCTGCACAACGGTACGCATACAGTGGACTACGCTTTCTACTTTACGTCAGCGCAACCCAAGCTGGTATCGGCGTTTCTCAGCGATGAACCCGTTGCTGATCCGGGCGGTGGAGGGATGGTTGTCTGCGAGGGCGGCGTGGTCATCTTCATCAACTGCATCCCGACGCGCAGGGAATCTCTCAGCGATGTCATCATCGGGGGCACGGCGGGACAGATTCATTTCTGCGAACGGCGCGGCATCTGGGAATATGGGCCCCTTGTTGAAGCGAGCGAAGGTTATGGCGCACGCTACGACTTTCAGCCGCTCCCTAACATGCCTGAAACCCTCATCCTCGACGACTATTTCTACAGTGCAGCGCGGGAAGCGGTTGACTGTTTGCTGGAAGGTCGGGAGAGTGTTTCGACCGGGCGGGACGGTTTGAAGGCGTTGGAAGTTATCACCGCCATGCACATTTCACACAAAACAGGGACACAGGTTCCTCTGCCATTGGCGGAAGGGCTTGATAATGTCGAGATTCGATCGACGGGACAGTAGGGCGTAAGGGGCTATTCGTACCAATTATGGATGACATAAACTGGATCCGATCCTTCCGCGAGGCGGATGGTCGCTTGATCCGCGCCTGTCACAAACTCGTTCCGCAAGGCGTTTGTTCTAATCGGATCCACATGCAGTCCGTCCAAACTCCATCGAAGATTCGCGCTGTTCTCAACGGTGACATTGGGAGTTTCAGAAATGAGCGATACCCGTTGCACGCCTTCGTTTTTACGTTCTAAAATTACCTCCGAAACGACAAAGTGAATTGTTTGAAGTGGGTCCCGCATCTCTGCTTGCCAGTTGCGCCCGTTCCCATGCATCCCGGAGGGACTTTCCTTGAACAGTTGGAATCCTAAGCGCATCAGCTGCAGATTGCCGAGAAAGTGATCCATTTCGTAGCCGTTGGGGCGAGGGAGTCCACCGTAGATCAGAACCCTCTGGCAACCGTATTCCACGATTGCATAGGCGATTGCCAACTGTCCATCCGTGTCATCCTTGTCCACATGCCCAACCCACTCACGGACGATGTGTGTGCCAGACCGCTCTAACTGTTCAACGGTATCCGCCGGCATCTCTTCAAAGGAATCCAGATCACCGATGAGGAGACTGGGGAAAAATTGGACTTCGTTGGTCTGGTTGAGTTCGGTGAATAAGCGGATGCCGCCGTCAGCGCAGATGAGTGGGTGCCTGTTTTCCACCGCCCACGTCAGGGCTCCCTTGTAGAATTGAGGGTAACGGAGGTCATAATGACCGTTGAGAAAAATTAAAGCGGATTTCATAACATCGTGGCAAAACATAAAAAACCGGATCATATAAAAAGAAAGTACAACCTGAATCAGTCCTCGGTCACGGTAGAAATAGATTGTAGGATGAGAGCTGTTTGGCAGGACGATATGATAGTTTTACGCGCTTGAGGTTTTCTAAGCCGGAGTCGTCCATTGTGTTAATCCATTGATAGCCTGCTTGCTCTTGACAAAATTCTCTGAAAAGAAATTGTGCCAGTCCCTTTATTTTGAGATCTGTTACTTCAAAGAGGATACAGAAAATCTCACTATTGAGGGGGTATCCGAAGGTGTATCCTTTCAGGATGCCATCAATGAAAATGACCCTGCCAACTAAATTCAACGCCTCATAGTTCAAGAGTCCTGTGCGATGGGAATCCCAAGAATCCTCCAACATCGCTCGGTAAACATCATCATGGGACCGCCCCCATCGTTCCTGTTTCCATGATTCATAAAGTGCTAGGCAATCTACAAGATGGGCGGGCTGATATGGTTGTAACTGTGCGGCAGGATGGTTGCGGATCAGAACGTTATAAGCAGCCCGCTTACTTTTGTAACGATCCCCCTTGAGTTGGATAAGGGCATCTGTTTCGTAAAGGTATTCCGTCTCTTTCTGAATGGCATGGAAGCCCATCTGCCGAAAAAAGGGAATCAGACGCGCCGGAACGTTTTCAATCCGCGCAATTTGCTTCGCACGATTGACTTTAAGGGTGAACGCATACGCTTGGCGGATCACTTTTTGACTCAGCGACACCCCCATCGGCAGGGTCGGCATGAAGTAGTCACCGTCCTGATTGGCAAAAAGACAGAATTGGTCATCAATTATTGTCCAATAAAAATCGAAAAAGTTTTGCCATACATAGTGGGGTGCGAAGGCGTAACGCGATAGTTCCGCCGGCATTTGGCGGGCGTACCGATCGAAAAGGGGTTTATCTTTTAGTGTGAGTCGCTGTAGGGTTTTTGCTAAATCAGGCAATCTTCAAGCAATTACTTGCTCAGTATCGCGATCGAACAGATGAACCTGTTTGGCATCGAAATCAAACCAAATGGGTTGTCCAACGTCAGGCCGGAATGCGGGGTGTGTGCGGGCTCTGAGGAGGACAAGGTCTCCGGTCTCCGGGTTTTCACCCAGAAAAATGTCAATAATATTGACCGATCCCAACGCCTCTACAAGGTGCACGGGGGCTTTGAACCCCTTTTCACCCGGCTCCTTTGAGACGATCATGTGTTCCGGTCTAATGCCAAAGATTAGTTCATCCAATCGACCGATGCGTGAGAGTTGTGCCGCGGATAACTTGAGCCAGACATCTGTGTGGGTCAGATGCAAGACTGGTTCTTCTCCCTTGATGGGATCGGGGGTCAAAGCAGCCTGCGACTGAACCTTACCATTGATTAGATTCATCGCTGGACTTCCCATGAATTGGGCGACGAAAACGGTCTGCGGCTGGTTATATACTTCTTGGGGCGTTCCAATCTGTTGCAAGCTCCCTTGGTGCATAATGACGATACGGTCTGCCATCGACAGTGCCTCGCCTTGGTCATGGGTGACAAAAATCGTTGTCGCTCCCAGTTTGTGCTGAAGGCGTTTCAGCTCCGTCCGCATGTTTACCCTCAGCTTTGCATCTAGGTTCGACATCGGTTCATCCATCAAGAACGCCTTGGGTCTACGGACCATTGCCCGTCCTAGGGCAACGCGCTGCATTTCACCACCGCTCAGATGACTCGGCTTCCGATCGAGCATTGCCTGAATTTGCAGAATAGATGCAACCACTTTGACCCGTTCCTGAATTTCGGATTTCGGTGCTTTTACCGCTTTGAGGGGAAACGCGATGTTATCATAAACGGTCAGGTGGGGATAGAGCGCGTAAAATTGGAAGACAAACGCGATGTCCCGATCAGCAGGCGATAGCGTATTTACTCGCTTCCCATCAATAAAGATGTCCCCCTCGTCGGGATGTTCCAATCCGGCGATTGCTCGAAGCGTGGTTGTTTTTCCACACCCCGAGGGCCCCAAGAAAACAACAAATTCTTGGTCATGGATTTCAAGGTTCATGTCGTTGATGGCGACGACATCCCCAAAACGTTTTGTGAGGCGTTCAAGTTTGATTTCTGCCATTTCTCGTATTTTAGCATACGCAGGAGCAAATGAAAACGAAAAATGACAACGACAACATGGGTGGAAGTAGATCTCTCTGCAATTGGATCTAACGCCCGGGCAATCAAGGCGTATGTCCAAGGCAAATCGCTGATCGCTGTGATCAAAGCAGACGCGTATGGACACGGTGCCATTCCGGTCGCCGAGATATTATGCGAGGAAGCGGCGATGTACGCTGTCGCCACCGTGGCGGAAGCTGTTGCGCTGCGTACCGCTGGTGTCAGAAAGCCGCTACTGGTGCTGTTTAATGCGCTGCCAGTGCAAACGGAGGCAATTCTTGACTATCAACTGACATCATCGGTGTATGAACCGACGCTCTGTGATGTGTTGTCCCGTGCAGCTCAAGCGAGGGGAATATCGGTTAAGGTGCACCTTGATGTGGATACCGGCATGCATCGCGGCGGGATATGGTATACGGAGACGGTGGATTTCCTCAAGTGGCTGACATCACTGGAGGGAATAGTGGTCGAAGGCATCTTTACCCACTTTGCCACCGCAGATCTGCCCGACAAAAGCCACGTGCAGCTTCAATTAGAGCGATTTAAGTCAGTGCTTGCCACCCTCTCTAAACTCAACCTTCGTCCCCCGATCGTCCATGCTGCCAACAGCGCAGCCGCATTAACATTTCCCGCCTCCCATTTTGACGCAGTGCGTGTGGGCTTGGGTTTATACGGTGTCTATCCATCGCCTGCCATCAGAGAGGCGAGCCCTGTGGCTTTGCGTCCTGCCCTGAGTTGGAAGGCGCGCCTCATTTGTTTGCGTCAAGCGGTGCTGGGAGAAGGGGTCAGCTATGGTCTTACCTACACAGTCGATCAGCCGACATGGTTAGCCACGCTGCCCGTTGGCTACGCCGATGGTTATTCACGTGCCCTATCAAACTGTGGTGAGGCGTTGATCGGCGGGGCAAGGTGTCGAGTGGCTGGATCGGTTTGTATGGATGGCACCGTCTTTCAGATCGCACCGCCGAAGAGAGAACACGCGGATATCCCCTTGTGCATTGGTGATCAAGCGGTGCTGATTGGGAGGCAGGGGGACTTGGAGATTACCGTTGATCAGGTTGCAGAGGAGGCGGGAACCATTTCGTATGAGATTCTGACAGGGATCGGGAGCCGGATCTCCCGGGTTTATGTGAATCGAAAGTCATAAAGGTTTGACATCAGGGCGTAAGGATGATAAACTGAAATATAGAACTTATCATCCACCACGTCATACAATAACCTAAGTTGCTAGTTGATAAACCAAGCGTTAACAACCGACGCAAGAGTCGGGAATTGGAATTCTCTCCTACCACACAAAACAGATGGTAGGGGGCGTACCTTCCAAATCGTGACTTGGGTTACAATCACTTTCGCTCCAGAGGAGCGCAGTGTGTATAGCAGTTTCGAGTATGGAAACTTGACCTACGGACTACCTAGCAACTTGCGTTCTAATAGGAGAATCCCATGACTACAGAACAAGCAACGACCCTGAAAACAACCTTAGAATCAATGTTCGAGCACATCACCCAAAAAGAGAGTATAATCGAAGACCTTGAGCAGATCGAGAGGCTACATCAGGAGATTGGAGCGGCTGCCCCACCGCCGCTACGCCACTATCTGCAACGCCGAAGTTATACCAAAGCACTCGATTTCCTGAAGGATGATTTCGTTGCCGATTCGGATTGACACTGCATCAGGCTTCGTTTAACTTAATCGTTGAGTCGAGGCTTTTAGAAAAGAGAATTCCTCCTAACAGGACACTGCCCTCAACGCTTACGGCTACGCTCCAAGCATGAGCGAACTTTAAGTGGCCCCGGATGAACGGAATATTCGACCACAGAGAAGTCGTTGTGAACCTATACAGTTGATAAAGAAAAAGAGGAATTAAAATGGCAAGAGAAGATGGGCGCACGTCGAATCAGATGCGCCAGACCCGCATCGTTCGGAATTATATTAAACACCCAGAAGGATCTGTCTTGATTGCTGTTGGTGATACAAAGGTTGTTTGTACGGCATCGGTGGAGGAGGGACAACCGCGGTTCATGCGTGAACAGCACCTCCGAAATCGAGGCTGGGTCACCGCCGAATATTCAATGCTGCCCCGTTCCACATCCGACCGGATGCGGCGTGAAGTTACTCGTGGATCGCCTGGCGGCAGAACGCAGGAGATTCAACGACTCATCGGTAGATCTTTAAGGGCGGTCGTAGATCTCAAAGCCCTCGGTGAACGCACCATCTGGATCGATTGTGACGTTATCCAAGCGGACGGTGGCACACGCACCGCATCAATTACCGGCGCATTTATCGCGCTTTGGGATGCCTGTCAATGGTTGATGGATCGAAAGCTGATAAAAACGGTTCCAATCCTCGAACATGTGGCAGCGACCAGTGTCGGCATCATTGATGGAACGCCCATGCTAGACCTCTGTTACACGGAGGATTCTAACGCTGATGTGGATATGAATGTTGTCATGACAGGTGTGGGAAAATTCGTTGAAATCCAAGGCACCGCAGAAGAAACGCCTTTCTCCAAAGAGGAAGCGGACCAGATGTTCGATCTGGCGGTCAGCGGTATTGAACAACTAATCCGCCTTCAAAAACGGATAATTATTGAGAACAGAGATGAAGTTAGTATTAGCAACTCGGAATCGGGGCAAAGTAAGAGAAATCGGTGAAATCCTTAAAGTCCAAAACGGGATTGAGCTTTTGTCGCTCCACAATTACCCGGACGCGCCACATGTGCTCGAAGATGGCAAAACTTACGAGGAAAACGCTATCAAAAAAGCCGCTGTACTTGCTGAATACACCGGACATTTAACCATCGCCGACGACTCCGGTCTGGAGGTAGACGCACTGGACGGTGCTCCCGGCATCCATTCCGCACGCTATGCCGGCGAGAACGCCTCAGACCAAGACCGTATCGCCAAATTACTTGACGCGCTTCAGAACGTTCCAGAAGACCAACGGCCAGGACGTTTCATCAGTGCTGTGGCTATCGCTGCCCCTCCAGCTCAAGTACGGGTTGTCCGGGCTGTCTGTGAGGGTTGGATTATTCGCAGGCCGCGTGGGACGGGCGGCTTTGGATATGATCCAGTTTTCGTCCCCGTGGGCTATGACAAAACCTTTGCGGAATTGGGCGACGAAATTAAGAATCAGATTAGCCACCGTGCGAAGGCGTTGGGCGAAGCGAGAAAGTTATTAAGTGAGATGAACTTTGAGAAGTTCTAAGACCCCTCTATGAAACCCCCTGCCGCAAACACCCGCACCCGAAAAGCTCCTATACCGATCCTCATTCTAGTTATCATTCCGTTGATAGGACTTGGGTTCTACGTTTCTCCTAACCTGCTAGATACCACGCCACCGATCTTGACAATAAATGGCTTGGAGAAGGATCAACGCTATCGCGGTTCGCTGACGCTCAACATTGTCGCTATGGACAAAAAGCCCGGCTTGGGCTCGTTGAGTGTGCGAATCGATGATGGCCCCCCGACCTCTTTGGACTTCGTTGAAGGAGGTTCCACTTTTTGGACACTGCAAACCGCCGCATTCGCCGATGGTCCTCACACGGTTTTCGTAACGGCGACGGATAGGTCGTTGTACAAAAACCCGAAGCACTACCTGCTTCCGTTTTATATCGACAACACCCCGCCAACACTTCATGTCTCTCCGGAAACGCTTCGCGTTGGACAGGGCAGAACGCTTGCACTCTTTCTTCAAACGGATGAACCGCTTGCAGATATCAGGGGAACCCTCTTTGATAAAGCGGTCACCTTCTATCCGACCAACTCAGAGAATTTGTACCGCAGTTTCCTTGGTATCGGTGTAACATCTGCTGCCCAAAACTATCCATTCACGGTGAACGCCACAGATTTAGTTGGCAATGAGGCGGAGCGAACCTTTCAGGTTGAGGTTCGTAAAACGGTCTTCGCGCGTGGAGGGTACATTACCCTCTCCCCTAAAAAGCAGCGGATCATGATGGACAGGTCCAAAAGCAGAGCGGACAATGCAAAACGCGGTGCAGCTTATGCAAAAGCGGATCGGGAAACCAATCAGCTTTGGGAGGGGAAGTTCATTCGCCCCACGGAGGGCCGGCTGACATCGCCTTTCGGGAAATACCGCGAATATAACACCGGCATCCGTCGGCATCATTACGGCACGGACATCGCAAATGTGGTGGGCACGCCTGTCTATGCGTCGAACCGTGGAATTGTTACCCTTGCGAACAGATTGCATATCTATGGAAACGCCGTGATTCTCAATCATGGGCAAGGGGTTTCGACTAGTTACAACCACCTGAGTGAAATTGATGTGCAGGTCGAAGAGCGTGTTGAGAAGGGACAACGCATCGGATTGATGGGAGCCACCGGGCAAGCCACAGGCTCACACCTCCATTGGGGTATGGTGATCAAGGGGGTGGCGGTCGCTCCGGAGGAATGGACGGAACGAGATTTCTCGTCCCCGGAAATTGAGAGATTATCTCCTCCAAATGGGGAATACAGATGAGTCACTTGATTCAACTTGAACAAATTGTACCTAGCAAGGTCTGTTTTTCATGCGATGTTTGCTGCCGATTCCTTGAACAAGACAGTTTCCTTGCACCCATCTTCACCCAAGCTGAAATGAAACGGGCGATTGCAAACGGGGTGAACCCGGATTTCTTTCGCCCCACAGCAGATAGGAAAAGTGCACGGGTTAAATTGATACCGAATGGGGATATGTACATCTGCCCCTGTTTTAATCCTGAAACGAGTGAGTGCACAATCTACCCGATTCGTCCGCTGGACTGCCAGATTTATCCTTTCGCACTGATGTACAATCAAGACCATACGCGGGTTGTGCTCGGTGTGGACATGATCTGTCCTTATGGCGAGGCGGAAATCCAGCAGGAAGCGTTCCAACACTATATTGACTACATGGCGAGCTATCTGGAATCGGATTCGGTCGTTGAAACCATTGCTGCAAATTGGCAGCTTATTGGCACCTATCAGGAAACGGTGGTAATCGTGTGCACTCTGGAAAAGTTGACGTTAGCAAGAACAGAGAACGGAGCTCTAGTATAGGGAAAAGGCAGTCGAAAGCATTCCCCCAAAGGCGCATCTGCGAGCTGGTGCTTTCTAAGCAATTGGGTGGACCTACCGACAAAGATCTACATTTCCTGACACTGGAAGCCAAAGAAAAGTGACAGCAACCGTTGAATTAGCCGGGTGGAAAACCGGACTAAAAAAGGAGAAAAATATGGCAAAAGTTCCGTGCCGTTTGGCGGCGTTGGATTTAGATGGAACGCTGCTAAATGATGAGCACGTTGTGACGGATCGGAGTTGCGAAGCCCTTCAAAAATTATCGGCGCAAGGTGTTGTGGTCGTGCTGATTTCGGGGAGAATGCATCAAGCAATCTTGCCGATCAGCGATCAGATTGGGTTGGAAAATCCAATAATCTCATACAACGGCGGGATGGTCAAACACCCCCGAACCGGGGAAGTCACTCATCATGCCCCCATTCCAAATGTAGATGCAACGGCGTTGGTCGAATACGGCAATCAGAAGGAACTACATTTTAACTTCTGTTTAAATGATCAATTATTCATCAAGGAGCACAATCAGTGGAGTGAATTATATGAGAGGAGGACAGGAGTTTCGGCAACAGCACTCGGTAATCTTCACGAGTTAGATGGGCAAGAACCCACGAAGATGCAGATTTTGGATACACCTGAAAAAATTAATCTACTTCTCACTGAATGCACAACCGAATTTGGCGAACGGTTGTATGTCACGCGGACGCAGGTTGAATATATCGAATTTATGAATCCACAAGTGTCCAAAGGGCGAGCGTTGCAAGCCCTTGCTGCTCAACTCGACATCCCCAACAATCTGATTGTTGCATTTGGCGATGGATACAACGATGAAAGTATGATGAAGGTTGCTGGTTTCCGGGTTGCGATGGGAAATTCCGTCGATGAAATTAAAGCTATCGCCGATTACACAACAGACACCAACCAGAACGATGGGGTCGCCCTAGCGGTTGAGCAATTTCTGCTTTGAATACGGTGGAAGCCGTATTGATTAGGCTTGTATGGGATGGCGGACTTTCGTCCCGAGGACTGGGATATTGGCAACAAGTGCTATTGAGTCTTGTTCACGCTCAAGCTCCATTTCGACCTGCTCTCGCTCGAGTATAAAATACTTCGACAGAACTTCAGTCAGCTCTGCTTGCAAGCTTCCCATAATTTCTTCATCAATGCCAGTTCGGTCTTGGACGAGGATGAGTTGTAGCCGACTTTTCGCGGTATCTTTGCTCTTCTGCTCCCGATTCAGTAACTGCATTAACCGTCTGAACATCAGTTTTCTCCTTTTAACCCCAGGTGAACAGTTTGTCAAACCAGGTGCCGAATAAACCTGCCGACTTAAACTCTGGGATTGGAACCTCTTCCCCTTCAAGCCTTTGCGCGATACGCTTGTAGGCGTGCCCGGCATCAGACTTATGATTATAGGTTGACGGCAGGCCTCGGTTGGTTGAAATAACAATTTCCTTATCCTTTGGGACGACACCGATTAGATTGATTGACAAAATGTCTATGACATCCGTCGGCCCCATCATATCCCCTGTCTTGACCATTTCCGGGGAGAGTTGATTGATGATGAGGTGCAAATCGGTAATAGCCATGTTCTGCAACAAACCGATGATTCGATCCGCATCTCTGACCGCTGCAACCTCTGGGGTTGTCACGATCAGTGCCTCATCAGCACCCACTGCTGCATTTTGGAACCCCTGCTCAATGCCGGCAGGTGAATCAACCAGAACGTAATCGTGCGTCTCTTTCAACTCAAGACAGAGCTTTTTCATCTGTTCCGGCTGAATATCACTTTTGTTATTCTTCTGTGAAGCTGCAAGCAGGTAAAGCTCTTTCGTCCGCCGATCTTTAACCAACGCCTTTTCAAGTTCACAATTACCTTCGAGGACATCCATTGAATTGTACACGACGCGGCTTTCCAACCCCATAATGACATCAAGGTTTCTCAATCCCACATCCGCATCAACAACAACAACCTTCTTACCCAGCACAGCTAGGGCGGTTCCGATATTCGCCGTGGAGGTACTTTTACCGACCCCGCCTTTACCAGACGTAACAACGATCGCTTTTCCCATTTTTTCGTTGTCCTTCCTTCACAAAATTTTTAATATCGTACCCATTCAGATCGATAACCCTGTCGAAACGCTTGCAATCTAGGCTGTCTTGGGTTTCGGTAGTCATCCCCTCTAACTACCGCCCGGCTAACAGCTTCGACCTTTAAAGATAGACCGCTGGCGAGCGATAACGATTTATCATGATTCGGAAATTAGCAAAACTTGAAGATGCTGAGAGGAACCTATGCTCGTTTGTATCATTCCTATCCCGATTCGAGTCAATCGAATTCTTCGACGATGATAGCATCTCCTAGAACACGCGCGATTTCTGCTTGCTGACGCCGGTGCTGTTTCCCAGCAGGAGGACGAGTGATGAAACGTCCAATTCTCAACTGAGTCGGTAACAGATTCAGCGCGAAAATTATTGAGGATGTATTACCAAGCGCGCCTGCATGGGCAACGCCGCGTAACGCGCCAAGGACAATAATATCTCCGGCGGCAACCACTTCTGCTCCCGGATTCACATCGCCTAAGATGACCATATTCCCTTCTAAAGCACGCTCGACCTGTCCAGAACGCAATGTGTAACGAATAAACCGTGTTTCTTCATTCATCGGGGTAAGTTGATTATAAACGCGTTCTTCTCCATGGAGTGCTGGTACTCCTGCAATTTGGGGTGCTTCGGTTCTCCTTGAATCGTCCTGGGCATCCCCAATGATTTGCTTAACTTCAAGTCCATAATTCTCGTTCAATAAGTTTTTAAGGCGGACTAATTCTTCACCATTTAATGATCGGCTTCCGAGATCTATATTCATTGTCATGCCTGATAATGAGTCCCCTAAGTTTGCCATTCGTCCTACAATCGCTTGTTCAATTTCCTCTATCGAGGCTCCCGGATCGATAATCAGGCGCATCCCATCGCGGAAGCCCTTGAGTTCAACGGTTGAACGTGATTCGTTCTGCATTTCACTCCTCTTATGGAATAATTGTCCTAGACACTAGTTTTCGACTTTCGCTAAAACATAGGGACCATCAGGAAGCGCAGCGATTTGGGTATCAGCTCCATGTTTGGAAAGGACGCGCTCAATCCCTTCCTGAGGGGTTCGGATTGGATGCACAAATAGGTCTTTCAGCTGGTCAAAAGGTATGCCATCAGCGTAACAGTATATTTCGGCTTTTTTCGCGACTTTCGCTAACTCCTCCAATTGCCATTGGTCAATGACAAAGTTCGCTGGGTCGTGAATATCGTGAATAAACTGCTTCAAATCTTTTGTCTTCAAAATCAATTCTGTGAAAGGCTTGCTACCAATTCCTTGGCTGCACTCCGCGACCAGAATAATACTCCCGTTCGGCTTAACGATTTCCACCGCTGCCAGCATTCCCTTGATGGCTTGATAAAACGTGGTATCAAGTGGATAACCCGCGCTTGACACAAGGACAGCGTCCACAGGCTGCGGCAATGTTACTTTCACCTGTTTCTCAACGAATCTGACACCTGCCAAATGAGATTCAACGATATCACCGGCAAATATGCCGGTCAGCCTACGTTGGGCATCAATTGTGACGTTCACATTAAAATCGACACCCGCCATCAAGGCAATCTCGGTGGCTTCGATATGAAGGGGGTTACCTTCAAGATTGCCGACTGAGGCTTTCGGCTGTTCAAGAATCTGTGGACCGTGCAGAACTTTCATCGTCTCGATCGAAGCCAGGCCCGGGCAAATTGATTTGCGTCCGCCGGAATATCCTGCCATCAGATGGGGTTCAATCAGAGCGGTTGTGACCTTCAAGTCTGATTCCAGATAGGTTTTATCAATGTAAACCGGGGCACCACCCCGCGTTAAACCGAGATATTTGTGCGTTTCAAGCTCCTGTGCAAGATGGTTGACAATCCGATAGTTCCTCATAATGTCGGTGCCGACCATTTCTTCAAGTTCTTTTCCTTCGTTGGGACGATGGATACCCGTTGCAATCAGAATCGTGATTTTTTCACGCGGTAGGCCGCTCGATTCCAATGTTTGTAAAATTGGTGGGAGGATTAGCTTATTAGGGACGGGACGTGTCACGTCGGAAATGACAACGCAGGCGGAAGTCCGATCCGTCGCCAAGGCGGCTAGCGGCGCGGAGTCAATGGGTGACTCGATTGCGTTCCAAACTGCATGCTCTGGATACTCAATTGGGACAGATTTCTGGAGGGTCAACACACCTGCCAAATTCTGATCAGGGATTTCGACTTCCAGCAGATCTCGTCCGTATTTCATGCCAACTCGCATTAGAATTCACCTCCGAGCTAGGAGATTTCATATACACTTTACCATTATAACATTATAAACGAGATTCCGTGTTTCGTGCAAGTCTTTTTTGAAGTGATAACTGGGAAAGAGCCTGCCTGTTTTTGATTCAAGAATCTGTATAATGGTTAAGTTCGTTCTATGAAGCGTGAAACGAGAAAAATTGTTCAAAATTTGAACCTTGACGAATTGAGGGTTTATGTGGAATAATTTTAGGCGTGTGTTAAGCAGATGGAGGATGTAAGCAGATGGAGGATGACTGTGTATGCCAAGAGTTGGAATTAATGGCTTTGGTCGAATTGGACGCAACGCATTGAGAGCCGCATTAAAAAATAAAGATATAGCTCTCGATTTTGTGGCAATTAACGATTTAACGGACCCAGAAACACTCGCACACCTGCTCAAATACGATTCGGTGCTTGGGGAACTCGATGCTGCAGTCCAACCAATAGATAACGGACTGATTGTTAACGGTAAAAAGATGCTCGCCTTTTCCGAACGTGATCCAGCTACGCTTCCTTGGAAGGATTTAGGAGTTGACGTTGTTATTGAATCGACGGGTTTTTTTACAGATGGGAGAGATGCGTCCAAGCATCTGGACGCGGGGGCGAAAAAAGTGATTATCTCCGCACCCGCCGAGAATGAAGATATTACTATAGTGCTAGGTGTCAATGCGGATAAATACGATAAAGAAAAACATCATATCATCTCCAATGCTTCCTGCACGACGAATTGTCTTGCGCCGCTTGCGAAGGTGCTGTTGGAAGGCTTCGGTATCCATCGGGGTCTAATGACAACCATCCATTCGTATACGAACGATCAGCAAGTTCTAGATCTTCCGCATAAGGATATACGACGGGCACGGGCGGCTGGGCTTTCGATGATTCCTACGTCCACAGGCGCGGCAAGTACGATTTCGTTGGTCATTCCTGAACTTGAGGGAAAATTTGATGGGATGGCGATTCGGGTGCCGACCCCGAACGTTTCCGTTGTGGACCTCACCGTTGATTTAGAACGGAAGGCAAGTGTAGAAGAAGTCAATGCGGTTGTGAAAAAAGCCGCTGAGGGAGAGCAGCGAGGAATTTTAAGTTATTCAGAGCTTCCGCTTGTATCGGTCGACTTCAAGGGGAATCCCCATTCGTCAATCTTTGATGCAGAATTTACAAGAGTCATCGATGGCGAATTGGTGAAAGTTCTTTCTTGGTACGATAACGAATGGGGATACTCAAACCGTTTGGTTGAATTGGCGGCGTGTGTGTTATAATACGGCGTTGTAAAGCCAAGCCGCTGCGATGACTGGCTCTTGGGGTTCAAAGTCGCCCTATTGGTTAATATCAAATGTGTAACCCATAATAGGAGAACATGAGAACACCAATCATTGTCGGTAATTGGAAACTCAACAAGACCAGCCGTGAAGCGGTAGCGTTTGTTAAGTCGCTTTGGTCGTTGGTCGCTGATGTCACCGATATCGAAATCGTTGTTGCCCCTACTTTCACCGGACTTTCCGTAGTTGCACAAGCACTGGCAAGCGGGAATATTCGACTCGCAGCACAGGATGTATTCTGGGAGAACAGTGGCGCATTCACGGGCGAAGTGTCACCGGGGATGCTCAAGGATGTTGGTTGCGACTACGTAATCATCGGTCATTCCGAACGGCGACAATATTTCGGTGAAACGGATGAAAACGTCAACCGCAAGGTGAAGGCAGCACACGCACACAGCTTGAAACCGATTATCTGTACCGGTGAAAGCCTTGAAGAGCGAGAGGCTGGCAAAACCGGAGCGGTGGTCAAAGATCAGGTGCTCAACGGGATTGCAGGGTTATCCGCAGATCAGATCGCGTCTACGGTAATCGCCTATGAACCTGTCTGGGCGATTGGGACGGGCCACAATGCGACACCGGACCAAGCCCAAGAGGTCCATGCACTTATCAGATTGCTGGTATCAGAAATCTATTCGACAGATGTAGCCGCGCAGGTCCGCATTCAGTATGGGGGTAGTGTCAAGCCGGACAATACTGCTGAGTTGATCGCGCAGCCCGATGTGGATGGCGCATTGGTCGGCACAGCGAGCTGGGAGGCGGAATCGTTTGCCCAGATTGTTAAAGCTGTGTGCAACGTTTTTTTTATCAATTGACAATTAGTACGAAAGTGAGGAACTATCATGGGAATCGTCGTTAGTTTTATTCTTGCTCTTTTTATACCCGCCTGCATTTTGCTGCCCATTATTATCCTGTTGCAAGATAGTAAAGGGGAAGGACTTTCATCAAGTGCATTTGGTGGAGCGGGTGGCAGCATGCAATCAATTTTAGGAGGACAAGGTGCCGCAACCTTCCTCTCCAAGGTTACAACGTGGCTCGCTATCGGATTCATGGTAATGGCACTGTTTCTGATGCGCTTCTACGGTGAAACAGGCGGTGAACTAAAACCGCTTCAGGAAGAGGCAGCGCAGTCTGAAGTCACAATTACACCTGCAGATGAAACAGCGGAAGCAACCGCCGATTCGGAGGCAGGCGAAGCGGCTGACACCACCAAGGCGGACGGAGTGGATTCGTCATCTGATAGCGCAGATGATGTTGGAGACGGTGCTGGAAAGTAAAAACGTGATGCGTAAGGCTAAAGCCTGATAGGTATACTTGCGTGGGGCATAAATTAGGAGTGCATCATGGGTTATCATTTCAAGTGTGGAGGGAAAGGAAGGTATTTTCCGCTTCTTCCATTCCCTCCCCTCCTTGTCCCGGTTAGCAACCGAGAGTCCGAGTGCCTTTTTCCATAGTAGATTTCTGCTTAAATCACCACAGCACAAACCGTCTTTATTTTCTAAGACACATGACGCATCCAACACGCCACACTGAATTCTCCTCGTGCTGCGAGCCAACCGATGTCTGATCAGCCTATCCCTCAACAAACATGGAGGGTTCATCCATTGTGTGAAAACTGGACGCGATCAACCCTACTCCTACTCTTTCTCCTCCTCCTTTTTTCAGGCATTTACTGGCTGTTCCAGTCGGTTTTTGTTACCCTCCTTTCAGCAACCTTTGTGATCGGCTCTCTATACCGCTATTTTGTTCCGTTCTGGTACGAATTGTACGAGCATGAGCTTGTCGTCACGGCACCATTTTATCGCCTAACAAAGCCTTGGTCTGCCTTTCGCAGCTTCTACGTTGACAGCAACGGTATACTGTTAAGTCCATTCGCTAAGCCCTCTCGGCTTGAAAACTTTCGGGGCATCTATGTCCGTTTTAGCGCAAACCAATCCGAAGCGGTTGACTTTATCAAAAGTAAAATTTCAACTTAGAACCAAATTTTTTATTCCTATTAGGACTTCGGGACAAAGGTATGGCAGATAACAAATTCACAATTATCCACACGGATTCTCAAACACAAGCCAGAGTGGGGAAACTGCGAACAGCACACGGCGTTGTCAACACCCCAATCTTCATGCCCGTCGGCACACGCGGGACTGTCAAAACGTGCACCCCGCGCGATTTGGTTGAAATCGGGACAGAGATTATCCTTGGGAATACCTACCATCTCTACCTACGTCCGGGACACCGAATCATCCAGCAGGCGGGCGGGTTACACAAATTTATGGCGTGGAAGAAACCCATCCTCACCGACAGCGGTGGGTTTCAGGTCTTCAGCTTGGGACCATTTCGCACGATTACCGAGGAAGGGGTCGAATTCCGATCTGAGATTGACGGGTCGAAACACTTTATTAGTCCGGAGCGTTCCATCGAAATCCAGAATGTGCTCGGTGCGGACATCATCATGGCATTCGATGAATGCCCGCCACTGCCCAGCGATTACAATTATCTCAAGAAATCAATGGAAATGACACTCCGCTGGGCACAACGTTGCAAGCAGGCACACCGGAATCGTAATCAACAGTTGTTTGGCATTGTACAGGGCGGGATGGAGAAATCGCTACGAAAGGTCAGCGTCGAAAGGACCGTGGAGATTGGCTTCCCTGGCTATGCAATCGGTGGGCTAAGTGTCGGGGAGGAGAAACCCTTGATGTATGAGACGTTAGCCTATACCGCGCCGCTGTTGCCGAAAGATTCACCGCGTTATCTGATGGGTGTTGGAACGCCGGGAGATTTGGTCTACGGTGTAAGCTGCGGGGTGGATATGTTTGATTGCGTGATGCCGACGCGCAACGCACGAAACGGCTCACTTTTTACGACGGTCGGTGCGGTTAAAATCCGTAACGCAAAACACAAGACAGATTTCACACCACTCGATCCGAACTGTGTCTGCCACACTTGTCAGAATTTTACACGCGCTTACCTCCGACATTTGCACCTAGAGAACGAGATCCTCGCGCATCGGCTGCTCACACTGCACAACTTGCATTTCTACCTGAACCTGATGCGGGGTATCCGGCAGGCGATTCGGGAGGGTACATTCGCCCGTTTTAAAGGGGATATTGGGGGCTTGATGCAGCTTGGACAAACACAAGAGAAAGAGGAAATGGAAGGCAAGAAACGTAAAACGGAAGAAGGGGATTCACGTAATGCACAAGATGGATTACGCACTTCAGATTACAGGCGCACAATTTAGGGAGCGTCCGTGCCGACCTGTCCCCGATTGGATCGGGACAGGCCCGTTCGCGGGAGACCAGGGGGACAGGCGGGGGGGTGCTCCTACGAGGCTTTGAACGTTCAACTGCATAAGTCCTAATTGATCGTGTTCAACCCAACCTACGTACTACTAGCAACTTGCGTTAATATAGCCACTTTTACCCTATTAAAATCCGAAGGAGAATTGATGCAATGCACAGAAAACACTGGATTTTCGGAATGGCAATCTTTTCAACATTGATATTTGTATTGCTCTGCTTAAATTATGCAGAAAGTCAAAGCGATCAGGTTAAACGCGGAAAATACCTCGTTGATGCGGTTGGGGCTTGTGGTCAGTGCCACACACCGCGCCAAGGTGCAGAAATGGACATGAGTATGTACCTCGCGGGACATCCTGCGAATGCGCCATACCCCAAATACGAGATGAGCATGATGCAACGTGGAATTTTTATGCTCACTGCCCCAACCCTTGCGGCGTTTTCGCTCCCTTTTGGAACAACATTTGCCGCAAACCTAACGCCTGATAAAGAGACGGGACTCGGTGAATGGACGGAAAAAATGTTCGTTGACACCATGCGAACTGGGCATCATCAAGGCGATACGAACAATCGAAAACTCCTTCCACCAATGCCGATTAAGAATGCTTACGCGAACATGAACGATGAAGACCTCAAGGCAATGTGGGCTTACTTGCAAACTATCAAGCCTGTCAAGAACGAAGTGCGCCCGGCGCTTAATCGTATGGGAAGACCTTTTTAGGATTGGGTGCACACACAACTTAGCTTGACTAACCCTTAACTCCTGAAATTTATGAAAGATCTAACTCCCTGACGAACCTACCATCATCGCTTCTGGCCCGCTGACCTCGCCAAATCTCTCAAACGCCGCAACAGGTTTGCTCACTGGCTGGAACGCCGCACGCCTCCTACATGGTCAATCCCCGTCGGAAACGCGCTGCCGCCTATGCACAACGGGCATTGACAAATCTGGAGGCTTTTCTGGTGGAGCTCGAAGATGGGATTTAACGGCAGTAACCCCTCAATCGTATATACGCCTTGACTTGCCCCGTTTACACCGAAATCTTCGTTATCCATCCAGATGTGGCATCGCAGTAGAGGAAATCATCCCCAAAGATTGACAGACCGTGAGGTTCGGGATCATCCTCCGGCACCTCAATGCGATCCAGCTCTGCACCGCTCTCCAAATCGAGTTTGACGATCACCCGATCGGAGGTATGTACGACCCAAATGCCATCCTCCACCCGCACCACACCGTGTCCCCGTCCGTATGGCAACGGAATCGAGTGTTGCACAGACCAATCGGAAATCCGCACTTTGTGCATGATCTGGTTCTTCAGCGTTTCGACCCAGAGATATCCCTCTTCATAATGATCGTATTCTACGCCGTGCGTGCCGCCGCCATCCGGTATCGGATACCGACCTAAGCATTCTCCGGTGTGTGGATCGGTCTTAATGATTTCTCCTAGCCCCGGTTTTGCATCGTTCGGTCGTGCTGGCCGCCACCGATCCCCAGGGCCATTCGCCGCTAGCCAGAGTGCCTCATCACCATAAGCCATTCCGCTGGTGTTGGAGCAGTCGCTCGGAATATCCCGGATCAGTTTAGTCACTCCGTAATCTGAGGCATCGGAAATCTCCACCAACGCCACCCGATCGGTGATTTGGTCTACGACCCACAACCCCTCATCTGTCACTTGCAAGCCGTTGGGTACGCCATAAGGCGCACGGAATAACCTCTCGATTTTTCTAGCCATCTGTTTCCCCTTCCTTTATATTTGAACTGCTATAGTAATAACCGCCGGAAATTATAGCACGATTTTCCAAAAATACAACAAAATTTCTACGTTACCTGAAATCTATTTGCAGATCTGCGAATTCACATATTTCTAATGATTCAGGAAAAAGTTGCGTTTTTCCCTAAAACAGGGTAAAATTATCAATGCTTTTCACAGTCAATGGACAAACTCACTCCGAGCTTGGACTCTCAGTAAGGCGTTAAAAGAGTCCTCTTACGCTTGGCTCACGATGACATGAATCCCATGCCGACTCCCGCTAAAAAATTCGACCTTCCTACAGAAGTCATCTCTAACGAGCCGGTCGCCGAAAGCCACTATCTATTGCGCTGCGCTTGCCCAGAGATTGCCGCAAACGCACTCCCCGGACAGTTCATCCACGTTCTCATCCCCCAAGATAGTGGATTGCTCCTGCGCCGCCCATTTACAATCTACACCGTCGAAGGCGATCAGATCACCATGCTCTATCAACTCATCGGCGAGGGGACAAATGTGTTGTCACGCTTGAAGCGCAGCGATTCGATTCGTGTGTTGGGACCGCTTGGAAACACCTTCGAGATTTTATCAGGTCCGAATCCCGCCATAATTGTTGGCGGCGGGGCTGGAATAGCGTCGCTGATGCTGCTTGCCGCTGCGTTACGGAATGCAGATGTGCACACGCTTGGCTTGGTCGGATCGATGAATCGAGCGCGTTTGTTGAGCGTAGAGGATTTGAAAGCTATGGGGGTTGAAACACATATTGCGACTGATGACGGAAGTGTTGGGCATCACGGATTTGTTACCGAACTTCTCACGCACATCCTAGAAACCTACGAGCTGCGAAATTCTATAATCTACGCTTGTGGACCCGATGGGATGTTGCGTGCCGTTACGAAAATTGGGCTGGATTATCAGATTCCCACGCAACTGGCGATGGAGAATCGGATGGGATGTGCGATGGGGGTCTGTCTCGGTTGTGTCTGCAAAGTGCAAACACCGGGAGGTGAGTTTGAGTATCAGCGGGTCTGTACGGAGGGACCCGTGTTCAGTGCTGAAGATATTGTTTGGTAAAACGTAAAAAGAGGTAGGGTGTGTTGACATTTTGCTGTCGTCAATTTGGAAAATGCTGTAATCACCGGGCTATTCACAAGAACCGAAGCGGTTGTCCGAAATCGTCTCAAGTTGCTCTGAATCCCGATCGTATCGGGGTGCATCGGGTCTCGGCCTCTCGGAACGGGGATGGGTTCAATCATTGACGGCTCCCAATGTTAAAACATTGGGATTCTTATGATAGACTGACCAGTAGCAGTTGCTCTGTGCTATCTTCTTGTTTCGACGATTCGAGCCTCACATGATGAGGTCTTACAGAATCTCCACACCTGGTCTCGGCACGGACAGCGTTTAATGTCTCGGTATGCCCTACCGCGACGGTAACTCAACCCTGGTCTCCCCGATAGATCGGGGCAGGCTGGAACGGACCCGTCCACTTCATTGTCTCGGACCACCGCTTCAGGGAAGTATAAGATAATTACTGTCAAATGTCAACAGAATCTAACTTGAAAGGCGATTTAATCATGGAAGCATTAACAGGAATGAAATGTGTAGCCTGCCGTCGGGACGCACCAAAGGTTACTGACGCAGAGATTGCGGAATATCACCCACAAGTTTCCGAATGGCAGTTGATTGAGCGTGATAAGATCAAGCGGCTGGAACGTCTTTTCCGGTTTGATGGGTTTGCACAGGCGTTGGCGTTCACAAACCGCGTGGGAGAACTAGCAGAGGCAGAAGGTCACCATCCTGCTCTCTTGACCGAATGGGGAAGGGTAACTGTTACATGGTGGACGCATAAAATCAGAGGGCTGCATCGGAACGACTTCATCATGGCAGCGAAAACGAATACGTTATATGCGGAGTGAGGAAGAAAAATGAGTGGCATCCATTCTTCACTTGAAGTTAATGTCGCCGGTATCCAGATGAAGAACCCTGTTATGACAGCATCGGGGACTTTTGGTTACGGCAGCGAGTACGTGGATTTCATTGATCTGAATCAGCTTGGGGCAATCGTTGTCAAAGGTATCACAAGTGTGCCGTGGGCGGGAAATCCAATGCCGCGAATCTTTGAAACGCCATCGGGGATGCTCAACGCGATCGGGTTGCAAAATGTTGGTGTGGATGGTTTCATCGATAAGAAGCTGCCCTACCTTCGGGACTTCGATGTCCCCGTAATTGTGAACATCTGCGGCGAGCAGGTGGAAGAGTACTTGGAAGTTACGGAGAAGCTGGACGGTGCCGATGGGGTTGCAGCAATCGAGCTTAACATCTCCTGTCCAAATCTCCATTGCGGTGGGATGAGCTTTGGCGTTGACCCAAAGCTGACCGATGAACTCGTTAGAGCCGTTAGGGAGAAGACTACCCTACCGTTACTTGTCAAACTCTCCCCCAATGTCACAGATATCACTGTCATTGCCCGTGCTGCAGAGCGTGCCGGTGCCGATGGGCTTTCTGTGATCAACACCGCTCTTGGCATGGCAATTGACATCAACACTCGTCGTCCACAGCTTGCTAACATTACAGGGGGACTTTCTGGGCCCGCAATTAAACCGATCGCATTGCGCATGGTCTGGCAGGTCTACAATGCCATCAGCATTCCAATTATCGGCATGGGTGGCATCATGACCGGCGATGACGCGATTGAGTTTTGTATCGCGGGGGCTTCCGCTGTTGCAGTCGGGACCGCAAACTTCATCAATCCACGCGCCTCCTTGGACGTAATTGACAGCATTGAAGAATATCTCGGACAGCATGGGATGCGTTCAATCGCAGAATTGGTGGGAAGTCTAGAAGTCGCAGAAACGAGAAAATCCAGATAAATTTACGAACTCTTATCAATATCATCAACGAGGATTGCCTATGAGACATCTCATCACGCTTGATGACTTATCCAACTTTGAAATTGAACAGATTTTTCGGCTCGCGGATCAGATGCGGACGCAGCTTGCCACATGGTCTGGTTTCTGTAAAGGCAAACTGTTAGCAACCCTGTTTTATGAACCGAGTACACGAACACGTCTCTCCTTTGAAAGTGCGATAGGACGACTTGATGGGCGCGCGCTCGGCTTTGCAAACCCTGATGCCGCTTCTGTTGCAAAGGGCGAAACAATTGCGGACACCGCTCGCATGGTTACCAACTACTCAGACCTAATCGTGGTCCGTCACAGTTGGGCTGGCGCAGCCCATGTTATGGGACGCTATTCCAACGTCCCGGTGATTAACGGCGGCGATGGCAGCCATCGGCATCCAACGCAGGCACTCACAGACCTGTACACAATCCTCCAGCGAAAAGGGCGGATAGAAGGGTTGACGGTTGGCATTTGTGGTGACCTGAGATACGGGCGAGCGGCGCATTCACTCGCGCTTGGCGTTGCACGATTCTGTGGGAAACTCCTCCATATCGCGCCTGATGGGTTTCAGATGCCCGAATGGATCTCTACCCGCTTGAAACATCTCTACAGTCAGGAACCGCCTAAGACAAATCAACTCAGCGATGTGATTGGTGAGCTTGATGTCATCTATGTGAATCGCCTTCAGGAAGAGCGTTTGCCGCCGGAGATCTCTCCTGAAGCGGCACGGGGGAGTTACCTTGTGGATGTCGCAATAATGGATTACGCTAAACCTGATGCGATGATTATGCACCCACTACCGCGTGTTAATGAGTTAGCTTATGAGTTAGACGAGGATGCACGCGCGGCGTATTTTGAACAATCTGCGAACGCGGTCCCCATCCGGATGGCGTTGGTCGCAAGTTTATTAGGGCTTGAACAGTTAGTCTTGACACAACCCCCGACTAGAGAAATTGTATCAGATCAACAAGCCTGTGAGAATCCCAACTGTGTTACCAATCATGAACGTTACTTGGGATCTGAAACGGAGATAATCACTGGTCCACCCTCGATTTCCGCTTGTGCTTACTGTGGCACTCTTAAAACGTGATCGGCAATATAGATTAAAGGAGAATCCATGAGCAACCTAAAAATTCGTGATGTTCGCGTCATTGTGACGCAGCCGACAGCGAACCTCAATGTGGTAAAAATAGAGACCAATGAACCGGAATTGTACGGCTTGGGTTGTGCCACTTTTACCCAACGGGCCCTCGTCGTTGAAACTGCTGTCAATGACTACCTTCGCCCGTTTCTCATCGGCAAAGATCCTGCTGACATCGAAGACATCTGGCAGTCGTGCAATGTGTCTGCATACTGGCGGAACGGCCCCATCCTCAACAACGCGATAAGCGGTGTTGATCAAGCATTATGGGACATCAAGGGCAAGGTCGCGGGAATGCCTGTTTACGACCTGTTCGGCGGAAAATCAAGGGAAGCAGCGGCGGTATACATCGTACCGGGCGGAAACGACCTCAAAGAGTATGAAGAAAATGTCTGGGCATTTATCGAAGACGGTTTCCGTTACTTCAAACTTGGAGGCACAGACCGCCTTTTTTTAGACGATTCTCCGCATAGCGAGAAGCCCGTCATCACAGACAAGGTTTCCGAATCAAGCGGCAGTATCTACGATCCAGCCCAATCGGTTCGCGCTATCGTGCGTGCCTTTGAACATTTCCGCTCCACTTTTGGCTGGGAGGTTGACATTATCTACGATGTCCATGAACGCCTCCCACCCATCATGGGGCTCGGTTTGGCAAAAGAGCTTGAGCCGTTTAGACTCTTTTTCTTAGAAGATCTTTTTGCGCCGGAGGACAACGACTACTTCCGACTCGTGCGGGAGCAGACAAGTACGCCGATTGCTATGGGTGAGTTATACAACAATCCGCACGAGATTATTCCGATGGTCAAGGATCGCCTGCTCGATTTCATGCGGGTCCATGTCTCTCAAATTGGTGGATTGACACCAGCGCGAAAGTTGGCTGCACTCTGTGAAGCCTTCAACGTCCGTACCGCTTGGCACGGTCCTGGGGATGTCTCTCCGGTGGGGCACGCCGCCCAACTCATGCTAGACCTGAATGTGTGGAATTTCGGCATCCAAGAGGCGGGCCCCTATCAGACCGACCTGCTGAAGGAGGTGTTTCCGGGAACGCCTGAAGTCCGCAACGGATATATGTGGGCTAACGGCAAGCCGGGGCTCGGCATAGATATAGACGAGGAACTGGCGGCGAAGTATCCTATAACAGAACCTGCAAGCTCTAACTGGTCGTGGGGCAACGTAAGACTGGCTGATGGGACCATAATTCGTCCGTGATGGATGAAGAGATTTCTTTATACAATTTTTTCAGGTGAACCAAAGTAGATAAAGGCAAAATCATGTCAGATCGACTCAAAATGGGGTTAATTGGTTGTGGGGGGATGTCCGGTGCCCACATGCGGGGGTATCAAGAGCTTTGGTCGAAGGGGATCAAATCCTTCGACATCGTCGCCGCCTGTGACATCGATGCTAGCCGCGCAGAAGAGCGGGCGAACCAAGCGCATGAATTTCAAGGGGGCACAAAACCAGCAGTTTATACGGATGTTGAAGAGATGCTCTCTAAGCATTCAGACCTCGCTTGTGTGGACATCTGTGCCCTCCATCGCGCACACCACACCCTTGCCGTTACTGCGCTGGAAGCAGGACTACATGTCATCATCGAAAAGCCTCTCGGTATCACGATGCGTGCCTGTAAACTCATCCTCAACGCTGCGGAGCAGAACGGGCGCATCCTGTCTGTCGCAGAAAATTATCGTCTGGATCGGGTCCAGCGGGCGCGACGGTGGGCGGTGCGTCAAGGGTGGATCGGCGACCCGCGGATGGTTTTTTGGATAGAGGTCAGCGAGGGTTTGGGGAAATGGAGTTGGCGTAATTTTAAGATGGATGCCGGCGGCGGTTGGGTACTTGATGGTGGTGTCCATTTTACGGATCTCATGCGCTTTATTCTTGATGCGGAGGCGGTGGAGGTTTACGCAATCAATAAGGCTTACGAACCCTACCGCTATGACAATCCAGCAGAACGGCAGGGCGGCTACGATGTTGATGTTGAGGATGCAATGATCTCCGCAATTAAATTTGAGCGGGGGATCACCGCTCAATGGACGTGGGTCGGTTCCGGACCGGGGAACGGTATCAGTCGCAGAACCGTTTACGGCAGCGAAGGCAGTTTGGACTTTGAAGCGGGCCTCACGCCGCGCGGCGGCAAAACCATCAGCAACGAAGGCTTGCTCCAAGAATTTCTGGCGCACATCAACGCTGACGAACGCGAATATTACTTCCCAAGTGGTATTGAGGACACCGTCGCCATAGAACTCAAGTATTTTGCAGACGCTATCACCACCGGTGGCAAACCGGAGGTTGATGGGATTGAGGGTATGAGGTCCGAAGCGCTCTGCATGGCGGTCTATGAGTCCGGTTGGCATGGTCGCCCGGTGACATTGGCGGAGATTGAAAACTGTGAATTGGAAGGGTATCAGGGCGAGATTAACGAGAAATTGGGGATCGCGTAAAGTGTAAAAGCGTCATAGATCCTTGAATAGGAGACAAACATGCATCAGCAGATAACGTCCCCCGAAGCGTTTTTTGGCTTCCAGCTTGGAAGCGATCGGCAGATAGCACGGTGGGATCGGATTGTCGATTACTTCCGATTATTGGAGGAACAGAGCGACAAGATCCAAGTCATTGATATGGGTCCCTCCACAGAGGGGCACCCGTTTCTATTTGTGATTATCTCCTCACCGGAGAATCTGGCAAATTTGGAGCGTCTCCGCGAGGTGAACGATCAAATCAAGGATCCACGCGGAGTATCGGAGGCAGTAATAAACTCACTCGTAGACGAAGGAAAGACAATTATCCTCCAATCGATGGGGCTGCACGCGACAGAGATTGGCAGCACACAGATGGTTTCCGAATTGGTTTACGACCAGATAACCCGGACCGATGCAGAAGCGACGCGCATTCTGGGTAACGTCATCTCCCTGATAGTACCGTGCTTCAACCCAGACGGGCAGATTATGGTGACCGACTGGTACAACAAATATCTCGGCACAAAGTACGAAGGTAGTACGCCGCCGTGGTTGTATCACAAATATGCCGGGCACGACAACAATCGCGATGCTTTCATGTTTAACTTGGTCGAATCTCAATATATGGCGCAAATCATGTATCAGGAGTGGCAGCCCCACGCTTATCAAGACCATCACGAGATGGGCTGCTACGGTGCCCGTTTATGGGTGTGCCCCTATTCGGAACCGCTGCATCCGCACGGCGACCCGTTGGTTTGGCGGGAGATAAGCTGGTACGGGGCGCACATGGCGTATAAGCTGGAGGAAGCGGGTAAGACCGGCATCCTCAATGCGTCCCTGTTCCCGGCGTGGAGTCACCTCGGTTTCCACTGGATGGGTAACTATCACAACATCGCCAGTATGCTGACGGAATCGGCACATGCTAAATTGGCGACACCGATGTACATCCACAAAAATCAACTGAAAGGCGAAGATGACAGGAAGCAACTGCTAGACGAGGGGGGTAACACATTAAGAGCGTTTCCCCACTATAAGCCTCAGACCAACTTTCCCCATCCATGGGAGGGAGGATGGTGGAGACCCCGCGACATCGTTGAGCAGCAAAAAATTTCGGCGTGGGGACTCCTTGATATGGCGGCACGGAATAAGGATACGATTCTGCGAAATGCGTATCTGAAGGCGAAGCGACAAACTGCGCTCGGCGCGTCCGGTACACCTTCCGCCTACCTCATCCGCCCAGACCAACACGATCCGCTGACCGTCCTAAAGATGATTAACAAACTGAGGGTGCAGGGGATAGACATCTCTAAAGCCACCCAAGATTTTACTGTCAACGGTTCAAATTATCCCACGGGCACCTACCGCATCCCCCTCAATCAACCGAAGATGGGTGTTATTAAGACGCTGCTGGGACAGACACGATACCCGGACGACGCGTGGACGCGGCAACCGGATGGGACACCTCAACGTCCCTATGATACCACAACAGACACCATAGCGGAGTTCATGGGGGTCAATGCGGTGCCGGTAAAGGGAAATGTAGAAGGGAGTTTTGAAGCGGTTACGGTGTCTGAACCCCTTACCGGCAGAAGGGTTGGGACCTCGCAGGTCGGTTATCTCTTTGATGGCAGGTTAAACGACAGCTTCAAAGCCCTCAATCAGTTGTTCGACCACGGTGTTCGTGTGACACGCCTTCATGAGGCAGTATCGGTGGGGGATGAAGAATTTCCGGCGGGCGCGTTTGTGGCTGCTGCGGGGTCCGAAGATCTGCTCACAGAGATCGCCCAAGATTGTGGTGTTACCTTCCACGCGCTTGAAGGGGTGTTGGAGCCGGAACAACACGAAGTCCAGCGAGCGCGTATCGGTATGTATCAGCGATACTGGGGCGGTAACATGGACGAGGGTTGGACGCGGTTGGTCTTGGAACAGTTCGGATTTCCGTGCCAGACGCTGAGAGATAAGGAGATTAAAGCTGGCAACTTGGATCAGCACATTGACATCCTCATACTCCCCGATGACTCCCCTGATATGATCACCGGCAACAAGGCGGAGGGGCGGCTCAGAGAAAACCCTGCCCCACCAGAATATCGAAGCGGTATCGGGGCCGAGGGGATCCAAGCGATCAAAGAATTCGTCGAAGGCGGCGGCACGTTGGTAACGCTTAATCAAGCTTGTGACTTTGCTATCAAACAGTTGGATTTACCAGTGCAAAACGTCCTCGCAGATAAGTCAGCCAAAGAGTTCTTCTGTCCCGGATCCACTCTACACGCCCATATCGACACGAATCATCGGCTCACTTACGGTATGCCCAACGAGGGGCTCATCTTCTTCTGGAGCGGTCCCACCTTCCGCGTTCAACCCTCTTTTTCCAATGAGAGGTGCGAGATCCTCGTCCAATATCCTGAGAGGGAGGTCTTGCAGAGTGGCTGGCTTGTCGGCGAAGACCAGATAGCGGGAACTGCTGGCACGATTTCAGCGAAGTACGGCGAAGGCTCGGTTGTTCTTTTCGGATTCAGACCGCAGCATCGAGCGCAAACGCATGGGACGTTTAAGTTGCTGTTCAATGCACTTATTGGTTAGGGGTGCGGGAAATATTGTCTGAATCACGGATTAAGCAGATGACACGGAGGACGCAGATTCAGAATCCACGGTTGGGTGTCTACACCACTGTTGTAGTGAATTGCTTGGCAATTACATGTGGATCGACAACAAAGATGGGCCCAGTGCTATACAATTTCTGTCTCGCGAAAGTGGGAATTCTATAAACCTCTATAATTCGGTAGGGAAGGTTATTGACCTTTCTTTTGGAGCTGCTCTGCCTTGGACAAGTCTGCTTCAGCACTGTTAAGCTCTCCTTTTTTTCGGTACGCCTTTCCGCGCAACTCGTAGGCGAGGACATAATCAGGCATCAACTCTATTGTTCTAGTAAGGTCTGCAATCGCACGGTCATAATCTTCTTTCATCAAGTAAGCTGCACCCCGATTGCGATAGGCATCGGCATAGTCAGGCCTCAGTTCTATTGCTACGGTATAGTCTTCGATTGCACGGTCATAATCCTCTACACCATAGTGAGCCACCGCGCGACCGACATAGCCGTAAGCTTGATTGGGAAAAAGTCCTATTATTATAGTCCAGTTTGCGAGGGCGCGAAGATAATCCTTTTTTTCAAAGTAAGCCAACGCGCGCCAAGCATAGGCATCGGCATAGTCAGGCTTCAGTTCTATCGCTTGGGTATAATCAGAGATAGCGCGGTCGTAATTGGCTTCGCGATGGTAGTTTCGCCCACGATTGTAATAATCTTGGGCATTCGAGGGCATTGAAGGGGTCATAGGAATTTCCTTTCTGGTAGCAGAGAGCGAAGGAATTAAGGCCCGCTGAGGTTGAGTTAGCTGATTTTATCTTTCCGGTTCACGGGCTAATTATTGTGTTTCTATACGACTATCTCCCTCGCAAATATGCAGGAATCTCTTGAGAGAGAGCACTATCCTCCCCTTGAGATTCTTTATTTCCTTTGGCTGTCCTTCTCTCAAGATAAATGAAAATTGCTGTTGGGACACCGATAACGGTAGTAATAACGGTAGTAACTAACACAATTACAAGACTTTGTAGAAATCCAAGTCGCTTATCCACGGCATTGATACTATGAGTAAGTCTCCTGTCCACGTCGGCAATGCTAGCAGTCAAACGCTTGTCCATTTCATCAATTCGGGTGGTCAATAGCTGAAACTTGAGATCGGTACGGGCTTCAGATTCTGTGATTTCTTCTTTAACAATAGCGCGAATAGCTTGTAAATCCTCTTTTGTTAATTCACTGAGAACGGGTGCAGCAAAAAAGAAATTGAGTAAAATTCCAATGGTAAGCCATTTCATAATCAACCTCCTTAGTATTTGAGAGGTAGGCATAAATATAGTTGACATAATCAGCCAAAAAAAGGAAGTTTTTATGGTAAACAAGCCGATGTAGGTTGATTATATTGCACTTATTATACAACGATTTGGGTGTTGATGAAATTACGAATTGAACAAAAGAACGTCAAGCGAGGCAAATCGCACCTTCAAAAGTGTCGAGATATGAATCTCGACCTACGATTATTGGATGGGACAGAACGTAATGCCGGATAATACGTAATGCGTAAGAAGAAATCGTTTCGACATCTTACACACGACTTACTAAGGTTGCGTATTTTCTATACACTTGTCGCTCCGTCAGAACTGTAAAGAATACCAGTCTCTACTCTGGTGCTAACGATGCGTTGCGGATATATTTCCACCCTATCGGCGCAAGCCTGAGATTTTTCACTCTTCTGTCAATAACCAAAAGCCGTTGCGCGTGTGCCAACGGGACCCACGGTGCGTCTCTATGGAAGATTGCTTGTGCCTGCCGATAGAGTTCAATCCGTTCATTTCGATCGGTGCTCGTTCTGGCGCGTTCGAGGACATCCTGCATCTCATCGCTTCGATAAAATGCGATATTAAATGCGGGTTTCTCTGCATAGGTTTTACTCAAAAGATAGTAGAAGAAGTTATCCGGGTCCCCTTCGTCAGCAATCCACCCTAACATCGCCATATCGTGCTCCCCAACTTCGACTTTCGCAAGATAGGTGCCCCAATCATAGGTGACGATTGTTGTCTCAACACCGATGTTTCGGAGTTCGGACTGTAGGGCCTCCGCGAGGGCGTACCCGTCCGGAATGTAGGGGCGCGGCACCGGCAGCACCCAGAGCGTTGTCTCAAACCCATCGGGATAACCAGCCTCCGCGAGCAGCTGTTTCGCCAGCTCTGGATTGTATTCGTAATCCTCAATGGTACCGTCATAACTCCAGAGCACAGGCGGGATTGGCCCCTTCGCGGGGATAGCTGTACCTTGATAGAGGTGTTCAATGATCTCGGCTTTGTTAACCGCGTGGTTAATTGCACGGCGTACTTTGAGATTATCAAAGGGCGGTTTGTCCATGTTCATCGCCAAATACCCGACATTCAGGCTTGGCCGCATCAGGAGCTCCAGCTGTGCATCGCCTCGGATAATTGAGATTTCGTCCGGATTCGGAAATTCCATCGCATGGAGCCTGCCTTGCTGAAGTTCCATAAGCCGCACCGAGTTGTCAGGGATAGAACGGAAGATGATCCTATCGAGTGAAGGTCTTCCTGTCCAGTGTGTATCGTTTGCTTCAAGTACAATTTTGTCGTCCCGATCCCACCGCACAAATTTGAATGGACCTGTGCCGACGGGGTTCTTAGCAAAATTATCACCAAAGTATTGAACAGCTGTCGGACTCACGATAGAAAGTGCAGTTCCGGCGAGCATACTGAGAAAAGGAGCGAATGGCGTTTTGAGTACAATTTGAACTGTAAACGGATCTAGGGCAGTAATTTGGCTGATAAATTCTGTCTGAAAATCACGAAACACTGCCTGTGGACGAGTGAGTGAAGAGACGACGGCATCTGCGTTTAACGGAGTGCCATCGTGGAATTGGACCCCTTGTCGCAAGTGAAATGTCCACACCAAGCCATCGGCAGAGCTTTCCCACGCTTCCGCTAAGGCGGGTTCGATGTCAGTTGTGTCCTGTCGATATTGGATGAGCGTATCGTAGATCATGTCACAAACCTTTCCCGATTCGCCATCAAGTACCAGCACCGGATCAAGAGTAAGCGAATCGCCTCCACGCCCAAAAATCAGGGTGCCGCCTGTGGGCATTGTGGGTTCCTCACCTCGTCCCATAATGTTGGCAACGATTATTAAATCTCGAACATCCACGACACCGTCGCTATTGACATCTATATTCGACATCTGCGCTGCGTCAACACGCTCACCAAAATGCGAACTGACAAGCACCAAATCGAGGATATTCACAACACCATCGCTATTGACATCCGCGGCTTGGACATTAGCATTTGTCAAAAGCAGTAGCGATAAACTGATTACTATTGCTGCAAAAATTAGTTTTTTCATACTACCTCCTAAGCATCAGGAATCGGATTCCCTCCTACAAATAATATACGGTAAGAGGCGTACCTTCTAAATCGCGACTCATTAGACGAAAGACTGCCTCTATTGGCGAAAATTCAACACACTGTATGAGCGATCTCTGAATCGCGACAGTCGGGCATTGGAATTCCCTCCTACAGAAAAACACTTACCCGGTCCTATCCTTCACCCAACGTGGTGCGTCCCGTGCGGTGTGGTGGTTCGTAGATCGCCAATTCCTCCGGCGTTGGGTCGGCGATGGGGCACTCAGCGTGCGGCGAGCCCCATGACAAGAATCCTGGCGAGCATTTGAACAAGATCGAGCGGCGTTCCCGATCGGTGGGCTGCCAAGGAAGCGTGCCGTGCACCAACGCTTCGTTGAAGATAACGGCGGAACCAGGGCCCGCGACAACTTGTCGAATACAACCCATCCCATCCTCTGTGGACAAAACCTGTTCAGGCGGGCGGTAATTCGATTTATGGCTGCCCGGCACACATGCGAATCCACCGTCCCCCTCACGGACCTCCGTCAACTGCCACGAAGCAACACAGAGTCCGCACTGCATCCGCCCATGATCGAATCGGTGATATTGGCTTGGATCGAAGGTCATCCCGCCGTGCAGCCAGTGCCCCTCAGTCCCCTTGACCATCTGAATGAGCCCGGGCCCATGGTCAAGCCGAAAGCCGGGGCCCAATATCTCGTTGAAGATATCGACGACTCGCGGATGCGTCAGCATCCGTCGAAATGGCTCACACCATGGTCGCTCAAAGGTCAATGGATTTTGGTGAAATTCCCCGCGGCCCGTAGCCCCTTTTAACTCGTTAGATCCGTGGGATAAGCCTGGATCGCGGTTGGCAATGAGATGTGTGTGGTAGTCAACCGCCTCGTTTGCCAGCGTCACCTCGTCTGGCGTAAGCACATCTTCAACTACCACGTAACCCCAAAGATCGAACAGAAATTTTTCATTATCGGTCATGTGAACCTTCCTTTCTTTTCGCAATTAAACTATGGACATGGATACGGTAAGGACGCTATAATGTAGAATAATGCGTAATACGTAAGGAGTCAAGTTTCTTATTACGCATTATTTTAACATAATTTGAAGGAGAATTTTATCATGAGTGGAAAATTTATCCTTGCAGCGGAAGCAGATCGTGAACAACTGGACTGGGGTGCCTTGGCGTGGCTGAGCCGTCCCGAAACAACAGGTGCGAAGGATTTGGTGGTCATTGAGGTGAGCTTATCGCCCGGCGGTGGACATAACTTCCACAAGCATCCGGAACAGGAAGAGGTGATTTATCTCATTGAAGGGACTGTAGAACAGTGGCTGCGCGATGAAAAACAGATGCTGAGTGCGGGCGACTCGGTGTTTATACCCGCTGACGTAGTACACGCTTCGTTCAACACCTCCTCCGCTCCCGCGAAGCTACTTGCGATTTTGGGTCCCTGCGTCAGTGACGAAGGCTATCAATTAGTCGATGTCGCCGACGAGGCACCGTGGAACGCCCTTCGCTAAAGCGGCCACAGCGGATTGTCACGAGGTCAGGTGAGCACCCCTGACTCACGGGTATGGGTCTCAACCCGTAGGTCAAGATTCATATCTCGACACAGAATTGTCGATTTTGGAAAATCAACCCACTGAAGTCCTTTTGCAGTTGGGTTTTACCCGATCTATCTCTCAGCAGGTGTTGTTGATAGGCGGATCGTCTATTGCGCTTGATAGAGATCTACTTTAACCGTTCAACCCAACCTACATTACTCAACGGTAACGCTTTTTGCGAGGTTTCGAGGTTGGTCTACATCGCAGCCCCGATGAACAGCGGTATAGTAGGCGAGCAGTTGGAGCGGGATAGCAACAAGCAGTGGGGAAAGCTCCTCCGCAATATCCGGAATGTAGAGCACCTCTTGTGCATACTCTTGAATCTCTGTATTACCCTCAGTCGCGATGGCGATGACAATCCCGTTGCGAGCGCGGATTTCTTGGATCGCGCTTACGGTTTTAGGATAGATGCTGCTATTGGTGGCAATGCACACGACCGGTACATCTTCGTTAATCAAAGCGATGGGACCATGTTTTAATTCGCCCGCTGGATGTCCTGCCGCATGGATGTATGAGATTTCCTTGAGTTTGAGCGCGCCCTCCAAAGCGTTGGGATAATTGTAGCTTCGCCCAATAAACATGAACGCCCCTACATTGCTATATTTCTCCGCACAGGCACAGATTTGTTGCTGCTGGATGGCTCGCTCCATAAGGGACGGTGCCTTTTTAAGGGTTTGGAGAAATTCCTGTATATCTTCGGGTGTTAATACCCCTTTTAGCTTGCCTAGGTGCATTGCGAGTAGCCCAAGCCCTGCAATCTGTGCGGTATAGGCTTTGGTGGAAGCGACCCCAATCTCGAGTCCGGCATGAAGTTCGATAACCGCATCTGCCTCCCGTGCGATAGTGCTGTTGATCTCGTTGCATAAGGCTAATACGCGCATAAACTTGCTCTTTGCCTTACGCAATCCCTCAAGCGTATCGGCGGTCTCACCGGATTGGGAAATAGCGATTACCAGTGTATCACCCTCCAAAACTGGGTTGCGGTAACGAAACTCTGAGGAGATGTCCACTTCAGTGTGGATATACGCATACTGTTCCAGCAGATACTTGCCGATTAGTCCGGCGTGCCACGATGTCCCGCACGCTTGAATGACGATCCGATTCACGCGGGCGAGAAATTCATCGTTCAATCCCAATATCCCGAAATCGACCTCCATCTCATCAGTGACATAGATATTGTGTAAGCGCCGTAAGACATTGGGTTGCTCGTAGATTTCCTTGAGCATGAAGTGTGGGTGGTCACCCTTATCAGCGATGTCGGGACTCAAGCGGATCTGATGGAGGCGGGGTTCGACCCGCTCGCCCTCCATGGTTTGAACCTCCACCTGATCCCGTGTAAGAACGGCAACCTGATTATCTTCAAGGTAGACCATCCGTTGGGTGTGCGGCAGCAACGCCGGCACATCTGACGCAACGAAATTTTCTCTCTCTCCAAGTCCCAAGATGAGCGGGCTGCCGCGTCGCGCAACCACGATGCACTTCGGAAACTGTTGGTGAATAAAAGCGACTGAAAATGTTCCCTCTACCTGCTGAAGCGCGTTGCAAACGGCATCGACAAAATCTTCCTCCGCCGCTTCCTCAACTAGATGTGCCAACACTTCTGTATCCGTATCTGATTCAAATAGATGCCCCCGCCCTTGCAGCTCCCGTTTAAGCGGGAGATAGTTCTCAATGATTCCGTTATGTACGACCGCTAAAGTCTTGCCCTCGTCGGTATGCGGATGAGCATTGCGTTCATTCGGCTCCCCGTGTGTTGCCCATCGCGTATGCCCGATACCAATCGCACCTCGTATCGGATGCTGACGGAGACTTTCGTCTAGTTCACGCAGTTTTCCCGCGCGCTTCCGCAAATCTAACTCGCCATCACTGATGACAGCCATACCCGCTGAATCATATCCCCGGTACTGAAGTCGTTCCAATCCTGTCCACAAAACAGAATCAGCGTATTTATCTCCGATATATCCGACAATCCCACACATGGTTTGTCCTTTCTCAATTCCTTTATTTTCAGGTTGGCTTATGTCAAAAGCAAGTGCAACACGTTAAGAGCGTGAAACGTGAGAACCATAAGCCCATTAGTTCATTAGTGGCGTAGAAGTGGAAATGGGATGCCCCACTACGAAACAGGTTCATGGAACTTTGGATGGTCGCTCAATACCTTGACGAGTGTTTGTGCAAGTTTTTCGGGATGGTGGCGGATCACGGTTTGCGGACCACCTTTATCAATGACCACGGTGGTATCCCGAATGAGTTCCGCCTCCACAATCCGCATATCACCGAGATTATCTTGTTCCGGGTTATAGAAGATTTGCACATTCGCTGGGGCTGCCATCTGCTTCGTCTCATCGGAAAGCTGGGAGATGTACTCTGTTAGATATAATACGGAATCCATGGTTTCTTCGCGTTCCTGTTTGAGCATAGAGAGCCCTTCTTCTGCGTGCATTTTAATCTGTGAAAACAAGCCCGAAAGTTCTTTCTGTACATACCTTTCGATGATTTTTTCCGGTGCCGGTTGATTGTTCACAATAATATAATCTAACGATATCCCGGGTGCGTGATCCAGGATTGCTTCGACGTGGTCGGTAACAGAGTATCCATCGGTTTCGCCCGGCTGTGACATCACGTTGCAGATATAGATTTTCATCGCATCTGAAGATTGGATTGTTTGGGTGATTTTCTTGATCACAAGGTTGGGCATGATACTAGTGTATAAACTTCCGGGCCCGATGATAATGGCATCGGCATTAGCGATAGTCTCCACAGCCTCCGTATGTGCAGCGCATTCATAAGGTTCATCGTGATGCTGCTTGCCGTTCTCGCGCGGTTTCAGAAAGACGCGCTCAATCGGTTTTCGATTGGCTCGCCCCGGGATGTTGGACTCGCCGCACACAATATCACCATCGACCAGCTCAGCGCACAGTGTGGTTCCATCTAGGCTGACCGGTATAATTCTGCCTCGCGTGGAGAGCAGTTTGGATGCTTCTTGGATGGCTTTTGGAAAGCTGCCGTTATTTAATTCAGTGAGTGCAATGAGGAGGAGATTTCCAACCGTATGCCCTCCGAGATCGCCGTCACTTGAAAAGCGATATTCAAAGAGTTTAGCTAGTAACCCATCGTCATTGGATAGGGCAACCAGTAGCTGACGAATATCACCCGGTGGAATCACATCGAACTCTTCAACCAATCGTCCAGAACTGCCGCCGTCGTCAGACACAGAAACGATTGCCGCCAAATTATCCATATCAATAATTTCTGAGCGATCGCGTCTGTTGCTTGTGTGTCGTTTAATTCCGCTCAATAGGGAAGATAAGCCTGTACCGCCACCTATGCAGACCAGTTTTAGTGCATCTATCATGATAAACCTCCATCAATACAGAACAAAGAGAACCTGTTAAAATTGACGTTGAGGGTACGTTTGCGTTTCAAGAAAAATTGAAACGCCTCACGATTCAAGAAAGATTGACAGCTAGTTAGAGACTCGTTGTATCAAAGATTTTAGTGTGTCAAGTGTTGAACCACAAAGGTCTTGAGCCACCTCAACAGTCTGTGCCTCGCTAAAGACACGAATAACCGGCTCGGTGCCGGATTTCCGAATATTGACCCATCGGTCTTCCCAAATCCGTTTTATCCCATCAGTCAGATCGAGTGTTTCATCTGTATAAGTTTCGATAGCGAGTTGAAGAACCACATCAGCGATTTGTTGCGAAGGCACTTCCAATTTCTCCTTGCATATCGCATAACTTGGGATAGAGCCGATAACCTCCGAAATCGTTGAGGGGTTTGACTCGGCGAGGAGTTGAATAATTGCAGCTATGGACGCAACCCCGTCGGTCGTATATTGAAGTTCTGGATAAATCACACCGCCTGTTCCTTCACCGCCGATGACTGCCCCTGTTTCTCGCATTTTCTCGACGACGAATCCGACACCCACCGGCATCCGGTGCAGGTTTACGCCGTGCCGATCTGCTACGTCATCCAACATGCGGCTGGTTGATACAGTAGCGACCATATCCCCTTTTCGTTTATTCAGCAGAAATTCCGCTGCGAGGGTGAAAGTGTATTCACTGCTTAACGGAGTGCCCTCCTCGGAGACGAGCACCAACCGGTCGGCATCGGCATCGTGTGCGAAGCCGAGGTCTGCGCCCTCCGATTTGACAACTTCGCAGAGTTGATTTAACGCATCTGGCGTTGGTTCCGCCGGGCGAGGAAAGTAGCCATTGGGAGTGCAGTTCAGTTCAACAACTTCACATCCTAACTCTCTCAGCAAGCGAGGGCTAATCACACTTCCCGCGCCATTGCCGCAATCGATGACGACCTTTAGCCCTTGAGCCCGTGTTTGATCCTGCATAACCCAATCACAACTGAGTACCCCGGCGATATGTTGATCGATAGCGGTGCCGATTACCTCAACGCTGCCTTGTTTATCCCAAGCGGCTAGCTTAAAGTCCCCTGACTCGTAAACCCTCATTAGGTGTGTGCGTTCTGCCTCACTCAAGAGTCTGCCGGATTCAGAGGCAAATTCGATGCCATTCCAATCAATCGGGTTGTGGCTTGCCGTAATCACGAGGCTTCCATCTGAATTCAACGCTTTCGACATGAGCAAAACTGTCGGCGTTGGACACACTCCCACGTCAATCACCCGGCAGCCGGTTGCAACGAGCCCGGCGAATACGGCATGATGTGCCATCGGACCCGATGTCCGCGTATCTCTGCCAACCACAACGGTTTGTCCTTTAACCAACGTTCCGAATGCCGCAGCAAAACGGGTTAATAGGCTTGGATCCAACGCATTACCAACTATTCCTCTAACGCCGGAGACACTGATGATTAGGTCCTCTCCCGATGCGCGGGATTTTATTTCGTTCAATGTACAAGCTCCTGCTAGTCAAAAATTCAGACACGATTCCACCATGACAATGCAACGCAACAGATTCCAATTAGTATCTGCCAGATGCAAACGATGTACCATGACGGATAGACAACTAAATATGATGGGATCGGTGTTAGTTCGTATAAGTGAGGTGTTCTAAACACATCAAATTCAAGCAGATGGCACACGGCACTGAGTGGGTTGAGATGTAGAAATGGTGGAATGATGGGTTGGAGATTTTCCAGATAACGCTCTAACGGTGCTAACAGAAACACACCGCCGATTAGGAGGCTCCACCCTAGATATGTTGCCTCTGTTGCAAAGAGTTCATGGCGAAAGATGCGCCAGCACAATCCGCCAGCTGAGGCAGCCACAATGATGTAAATTCCAAAAACTAAGTGCAGTTGAACCACTTCAAGGTGGGTAATTTTGCTGATTGATGGTATGAGAATCGTAAAGAGGAGGGCTGCGAGACCAAGGAAGCAAAAGGTGTAAATCTGGCTCCCCAATATGACGATCAGCCAAACCCATCGGGGGCGCATTCGACTCAATTGTAAATCTGTGGACAGGAGCGGTGCAAAATGTTTGTTGAGTCCGCTACACACCAGGTATGGCGCAACAATCAGGACGAGCAGGGCTTCTGACAGGAAGATTAGATCGGTGAACCGTCCCAGCCTTGCACGAAATAGGAGTTGACAGATGACCAGTAACAGAAAGCTCTGTACAATAAGGGCAAAACAGATCTTGCTGAATTTCCATTGTTGGTGTATCACTTGGCTGAGGACTGGATTTTCAAGGCGGCGTATATGGTGCATTCGGTTTCTTAACGCCTCTGTCCAAACTGCTCACGCAACGCATCCTGAATTTGCAAAATCGTATGTGCGACACCAGCGAGCCCCGGATGAATCTCTAACGCCTTCTGGAAGGCTTCTAGTGCTTCTCTAAGGTTTCCGAGCCTCAGATAGCATTGTCCCATCCCCGTAAACGCGCCAAAATGAACCGGATTGAGTATAACCACCTTTTTGCAATCATTAATAGATTGCTCCCACTCTTCCAAAATAAAATATGCGATTGCTCTTCGGTTATATCCTTCGGCGAATTCAGGTGCTGCCTGCGTGACTTTCGTCAAGAGATCAATCGCTTCTGCATACTGTTCTTTCTTGATATATCCGGCACTTTTTTGAAGCATATCATCGATGGATTTATCGCCGGAACGAAACCAGATTGCCCACAACGCCTGTTCCGCATTGGCACGCATATCCGGGTCGTTGTGCTGAAGTGCCTTCACCAGCGGGGAGATCGCGTCCCTATTACCAATTATACCAAGTGCATAAGCCGCTGCCTGCCGTGTTGGAGCGACTTCATGCGTTAAGTACTCAATGATAGTTTCTTGCGTATAATTCTGTAGTAGAAGCTGCTTCAGTTTTTCTCTCTGTCCTTGGGCGGGGTAACGGACTAGCAGTTTTGCCAGTTCCGAAAACCCATTGCGCTTTGCCATGACCGACTCCTCAATTGGCTGGTTTTTTTTGCTAGGTATAGTTTATTCATCTTATCACACAGCAAGCGTAATGGCAAGATAAAAGTTGGTGGAACATAGATTCTCAATGAGAATGTCCGTCAATTGAGGGTTTCTATTAACACGATAGAAATGTTGCGAAATCTAGTGGTTTCGGATATAATGAGTTATAGGCTCTTCCAAAAATGCAAAGTAGGATACTATATCGACTGACAGTTCAAATTGAAAAAAATAAGCATGAATTAATGCGGGGACTTTGGCTGGGGAACTAGGGCTTATTCACGGTCAGCTCGGCAATAACAAGATTGTGCTTGCTTGAAATATATTAAAAGCGGTAGGCATTGCCATCAGAGTCCTTCAAATCAGGTCCAGACAAGGTAGAATCAACCGGCCCCTTGACTGTGTATTATCGATGATTGATTCTAGCAAAGTCATGTATTCACTTGAACGACTAAATCACGAAAACACAAACTTGTGGGAGGAAACCCTTACAAGTTGTCCGGATAGCCTCCCATTTCACTCGATTGCGTGGCGCGAGGCATTATCAAATACGTTTAAGCAGTTAACGCCCGTTTATTTTCTGATTAGGGAAAACGATACTATAGTTGGTGGGCTGCCTGCTTTCGTATTTCAACCGATTCGCGGGATTAAGATGCTGCATTCGATGCCTTGGGATCTGTTTGGAGGGATTCAACTCAACAGCGAAGCGTCAGTGGATCTCGATCTCTTGCTCGAAAGCGTTGATACGCAGTTAGATCCATTGGTAAATGCAGGAAATCTATGCGAAACGGTCTTTACCCTGTCACCAAGCCAAACACAACTTTACGGACAGCAGTTGATCGCGGCGGGGTATCAACAGCACGAAGATCGCTTTACGCATCTGTTGGAAATCTATCCAGATTATGACCTTATCTGGGCAGTTTACAATAGACACGTACGCGGGGCTATTAGGAAGGCAGCAAGAACCGGGGTGACGGTTTACGATACAAATAGCATCAGTGATCTCGAGTCTTTTTATGAAATTTACCTCGCCACGCAAAAACGTCTAGGGGAGACTCCCAAACCGTTGCCTTTCCTCAAGTCCCTCTTACGGAGCAACATTTCAAAGCTTGCGATTGCCAAGCATAGTGGGCTAATCATTGCGGGGCTGCTTTACCTCCATTTCAACCGCACCGTAACTCTGTGGGTCGGTGCTTCCGTCCCTGAGTTCTGGGAGTATCGTCCCAATAACGCCCTGGTGCATCATATCATTAGATGCGCGTGTGAAGGGGGCTATAAGTGGGTCGATTTTGGGGTCTCACCCCCTGACAATTATGGGGTGATTACCTTCAAGGAGGCGTTTCGGGCACGACGTTTAAATTTCTCTAGCTACATCAAAATCCACTCGCCAATCAAACGAGCGGTGTGGGAAAAATCGGAGCCCGCTCTACGACAGCTTAATATGTGGGTGCAGCAATCTCGGATTTGAGAGTCGTAAGGCAGAAACAGGTTTGAAACTGATACATACTATTTGACCGCTCCCCGCCCTAACCCCCCTGCCAGGGGCGTTAAGACGGAGTTTTAGATCGGAAGCTTTTGATAAATTGGTTCACAACCACCGAGAAGTCATGGACCCGACAGGTCACAGACGGGCTCCCTCGTATGACGAACCGCATCCCGATCAGGGGCCTTTGATGCTTCAAGACCACGGCGACCTTGTCCGATACCGTAACATTTGGATGCGTTCCCTATAACGAATTGCAACACCCGCTTGATCTGTATTGACAGATTACGCGCCCATTTCAAGATGCTCTACTATGCTCCAACGTATTCGGCAAATCCTTTTTCGGATATGCGCCGCCATTCTCAGTATATTTATTTTGGCGGAGGTCAACTATCCCCAACTTTCGCCTCAAGCCCAACTGGCGATTTTCGCCATGTTGGGCTTAGTCCTCGTTTTCCTCAAATATCCTATCCACCGTCGGTTTGAAGACAATATTGCGTTCAAGGTTCTAGATCTGGTTTTCGCATTCGCCGTGGTGGTCTGCTTTGGTTATATCCTTGTTCAAACGGAATTTGTGTTCAAACGATTTTGGATTGATGGCCAGCGGCTTGGAGATCGGGCGGGGATGGAGACCACCACAGATTATGTCATCGGGCTATTGGGGCTGCTTCTGGTTTTGGAAGGCACACGCCGCGCGATCGGCTTGACCCTTTGTGTCCTTTCTCTCGCTTTCTTGGCGTATGCGGCTTTCGGCCAATCAATGCCCGACTGGCTGTTTCCGCACAGGGGTTATTCTTGGCAACGCATTGTCAGTCAAACCTTTCTACACAGCCAAGGGGTGTTTGGCATCGCCTTGAAGGTGATGTTTACCTACGTGTTTCTGTTCGTCCTATTTGGAACGTTGCTGGAGAAGACCGGAGCCACCGGCTATATCATCAACTTTGCAACACGTTTATTTCGTTCAAGCGTCGGAGGCCCCGCCAAGGTTGCTGTCGTCAGCAGCGGGGCGATGGGTTCGCTTTCTGGCAGTGCCGTCGCCAATACCGCCACCACCGGCACCTTCACCATCCCAATGATGCGAAGCTCCGGGTTCAGACCAACGGTTGCTGGAGGGATAGAAGCCGCGGCGAGTTCAGGCGGTGCGTTGGTCCCGCCGATTATGGGCGCGGGTGCCTACATGATGCTGGAAATTGTCGAGCCGGCGGTGACCTATCTACAAATTATCAAGGCTGCCCTAATTCCTGCGGTTCTTTACTACACCGCACTTCTCTTGATTGTCCACTTTTATGCCAAGCGCGTGGGCGCATCAACCGAAGTCCCCAAAGAAAGCGCGACCGAAACTCCTCAGTCGAAGACCGGGCTGGAAGGATTCATTTTTTTAGTAGCGTTTATCACACTAATCCTTTTTTTACTGCTTGGTTACACACCGTTTCGGGCGGTCAGCCTCAGTTTGCTTTTTATCCTGATCCTGATAGGCATTCGTGGGATTTGGGGTATTATCAAACAAATTATCCGTAGCGACGCTTCATCAACCAGAACACTAATTAAACACACACTCCTACTTCTCACTAGACAAATCTGGATTGGGATTCGTCAAACATTAGCAGCGATGGAAAAAGCGGCAGATGGAGGCGTTTCGTTGATTGTAGCGGCTTCTTGCGTAGGACTGATTCTCGGTGTGGTTACTTTGACGGGGATTGGTGTGAAACTACCGGGCACCCTTTTGCCGCTTGCAGAAAATAGCCGCATCCTAGCACTCGTCCTCTTGATGATTTCGACAATCATCCTTGGGATGGGATTACCGTCATCGGTGTGTTACCTGCTCATGGCGACATTGGTCGGACCGGTATTGAGCGATTTGGGATTGGTTCCCCTTGCCATCCATCTCTTTATCTTTTATTTTGGTATGATGGCGATGGTAACACCGCCGGTCGCTTTGGCGGCGTATACGGCGGCAGCCATTGCAGGTGCTGGTATCATGCAGACAGGGGTCGCTGCGTTTCGCTTCGCGTTGGTGGGGTTCGCGTTACCTTACGCCTTTGTCTTGAAGCCGGAGTTGTTGCTTTTATCTTCAGGTGGCGGCACCGCCGGTTTGTTTGCTATCACGGTAAGTGTTCTGATCGCTGTTTTGGGAATTGTCGCACTTGCTGCAAGTGTTTGCGGTCACTGGTTCGCACCGCTTAATTTGTGGAAACGAGCGGGGCTGCTTGCCGCTGCTGTAGTTTTCTTTCTTACCCATCCCGGCTGGGTGCAGTTAGTCGCACTCATTGTCGTTGTTGCTATAGGTTTTTTCAACTGGCGTTTGAGGCGGACATGAAAAATAGGGTTGTTCGTTGGATGCTTTATATTGCACTTGTCGTTCTGTTTCTACTTCACAAGGATTTCTGGCTCTGGAACAATCCGAAACAGGTGCTGGGATTGCCTATCGGATTGCTCTATCATATTGGATTCTGTGTTGCAGCCGCCATACTAATGGCATTAATGGTCAACTATGCCTGGCCCCGACATCTTCGAGACGAAGAGATAGACAAATAAAAACCTAAATGATAGTTACCCTTGTTATTTTTATATATTTGGGAATCGTGCTGATTGTTGGCACTGTGAGCCATAAATTTTTACGCGGCACCGGCGAGGACTATTTTGTTGCCAGTCGAACCATTGGGCCCTTTGTGCTGTTGATGTCCCTTTTTGGCACGAATATGACCGCCTTTTCCATTCTTGGTGCTTCCGGTGAAGCCTACCATCGAGGTATCGGCGTTTTTGCCCTGATGGCTTCTTCGACCGCCTTGGTCGCTCCGTGCGTATTCTTCTTTATTGGTACCCGGCTATGGGCAATTGGGAAGCGGCACGGCTATTTCACGCAGGTGCAATACTTCAGAGAACGGTGGGACAGCGAGGGATTGGGGCTGCTGCTCTTTGTCGTCATTGCCGCGCTCATCATTCCGTACCTGTTGATTGGCGTGATGGGCGGCAGCATCACCTTGCATCAGATTACAAAGGGACAGATCCCGCAGTGGCTGGGTGGACTACTGGTTTGCACTGTGGTTTTCGCTTATGTTTGCTACGGTGGTGTGCGGGGAACCGCTTGGGCAAACACTTTTCAAACCCTTGTTTTCATGACGCTTGGCGGGGCGACGTTTTTTATCATCGTGCATAAAATGGGTGGACTCTCTGCGGCTTTGGGGCAGGTGGCACCAGATCTATTGATACAAGGGGATCGCATCAAGCCGCTGGAATTGCTAACCTATACCTGTATCCCGCTATCGGTCGGGATGTTTCCGCATATATTTATGCACTGGCTCACAGCAAAAAGCGCAGGAGCGTTTCGTTATCCCGTGATGTGGTATCCGATCTGCGTCGCGGTTGTATGGATTCCGAGCGTGTTGCTCGGAATTTTGGGCAGTGTGGATGTCCCGGGACTCAAGGGAGCTGAAGCCAACTCCGTTTTGGTTCAGATGATCGAGCGTCATGCACCCGGGGTACTTGCAGGGCTTTTGGCGGCAGGTGTATTTGCGGCGATTATGTCTTCCCTCGATTCCCAATCACTTTCCATCGGCAGTATGTTTACGCACGATATAGTCCGCCACTACAGATTTCGCTCTGATCCTACGAAGGATGGGATGAGCGAAAAAGGGCAAGTCTTGGTTGGGCGACTTTTTGTGTTTGGGATACTTTGCCTGACCTACCTCCTTTCCCTTATTCTTAACCGGAGCCTCTTCAAACTTGCCGTCTGGTCTTTTACGGGCTTCGCTTCGCTTTTTCCGATTGTTATCGCCGCACTCTTTTGGAAACGTAGCACCAAATACGGTGCCTTCGCTTCTATTATTGGTGTTGTAGTGTTATGGATATATTTCTTTATTCAGGGTTGGCAGGCCCCCGGTTACACGGTGGGTAATAGTGGAATCATGCCTGTAGCGGTTATTCTCGGTGTTTCTGCTGTGGCGATGATTATCGGCTCCCTGATAAGTAAACCGCCAGATTCAACTATAATTCAGAAATTCTTCCCATCAGAAGTATGTCAATAATCCGTTTAACTCATCATGAAAATCGCCTATATTGCCGCAGGTGCCGCTGGTATGTACTGTGGCACCTGCATTCATGATAATACGCTTGTCGCGGCTTTGCAGAAGAAGGGGCACGAGGTTGCCTTGATTCCGACCTATACGCCCATCCGTACCGATGAAGCCGATGTTAGCATCGATCGTGTTTTTTATGGCGGAATTAATGTATATCTCCAGCAGAAGTCGGGGCTATTCCGTCATACCCCTTGGATGTTCGATCGGTTATTCGATAGTCCCCCGCTGTTGAACGGATTATCCCGTTTTAGTGCGTCTACCAGTGCGAAAGACCTCGGTGCACTTACCGTCTCGGTGCTTCAGGGAGAGGAAGGACAGCAGAAAAAGGAGCTGGCGAAACTGGTCAAATGGCTGAAGGATTCCTATCAACCCAATCTGGTTCAACTCACCAACTCCATGTTCGTAGGCTTCGCAAGGGAGATAAAACAAACGTTAGGCGTTCCGATCTGCTGTGCCCTTCAGGGGGAAGACATTTTCCTCGAAGCCCTAAGCGAGCCGTACAAATCGCAAGCCTTAAAACTGCTACGAGCGCGGGGTTCGGAGGTGGATGGATATATCGCTCCCTGCCAATACTATGCTGACTTCATGGCTGAGTATCTGGATATTCCAGCAAACAAAATTGATGTCGTGAATCTCGGTCTGAATTTGAGCGAGCACGGCGTGCGTCAAAAGAACCTTGCTGAAACACCCTTTGTTATCGGATATTTAGCGCGCATTTGTTCTGAGAAGGGACTTCATCTGTTGGTTGATGCGTTTTACCGCTTGACAAATAGGGTCGGGTCGGATAAAGTGCAACTCAAGGTCGCCGGTTACCTCAGCAAAAAAGATGAACCGTATCTTGAGAAACTGGTCAAGCAAATCGATCTGTGGGGCTTGTCGGACACCTTTGACTATTGGGGTGAAGTTGATCGCGATCAAAAAATTGACTTCCTCAACAGTCTCCATGTCTTATCCGTACCGACCACATACAAAGAATCGAAGGGGCTTTTTATATTGGAAGCACTTGCCAATAGTGTTCCAGTCGTTCAACCCAGACATGGTGCCTTCCCCGAATTGATAGCAGCGACCGGTGGAGGCATATTGGTAGACGCGGAATCCCCCAACGCCATCGCGGAAGGGATATTTCAACTGATGAATAATCCGAGCTACCGGGAACAGTTAGGTCAGCAGGGCAAAGAGGCGGTGCACCGCGGGTTTAGCGATAATGTCATGGCAGAGGCGACTCTGGCGGTTTATCGAAAGCACGTCAACCGATAGGAGGATTTTAGATGCGTATGACTTGGTTAATATTTGCACTTATGACTGCTGCATCGTGGGGACTCTACGGTATCTGTCTGCATATAGGACAGGTATCTATGAGCGATCCGACCCATGGACGATACAAAGCGTTCCTTTTTGTCGGGATTGCCTACCTATTGGCAGCGGTCATCGGCTCAGCGATCATGTTAACGGTCAACGGTGCTCAATGGAGTTTTCCGGCGAAAGGACTGGTCTGGTCAACGCTTGCGGGGCTCGTGGGGGCGGTAGGGGCGTTCGGCGTTCTCTTGGCATTTGGCGCGAAGGGCACCCCGCCTGTGGTGATGTCCATCGTTTTCGCCGGCGCACCGATTATCAACGCGTTGATTGCGACAGCGTTACATCCGCCCGCGGGAGGCTGGGGAAGTTTGCGGTGGCAATTTGTCCTTGGCATCGTGTTAGCGGCACTCGGCGGTTGTCTGGTGACGCTTTTTCGTCCGGGGTCGTAGATGAACTCCCACCCCTCAACCTCTTACTTCTGCCAATAACCGTTCATGGATTGACTCCCAATCACTACGACGGTTGCCGATAAGGATGAGCCGGTCTGTCCGCTGGATCTGGAGGTCTAACGGCGGGTTAATCAAGTGCTGGTTGTCTCGGAGGAGGCCAACCAAAATGACCTCTGCCTGCAATTCGAGAAGTAAGGACTGTAGCCTACCGAAGTTGATCCCATCGATATCAATGGTTTCGCTATACAACTCACTCCCCTGCGCTTCGGTCAACAACTCCCGGACCGCGTGGGCTAGCCCACGATCGCGCACTTCTTGCGCCAACACCTTTGCGGCGATATTATTTGTGGGAATCACGGCATCACATCGGAAAGATCGGAAGACAGGTAGGTGTTGGATACTGGTACATTCAGCAATGGTTCGGATCTCCGACTGGAGCGTTTCAATGAGTGAAACCGTCGAGGCAGTAATCGCATCTGCCGCGTGTTCCTCGATTCTTGGCGCGAGGATGAGGGCAGCGTACGCCATCTCAATGTTTGCTCTTTTCCAAGATTCTTCTTGTAATGGCGCGCCTCGCACAAAGTAAACATCAGGACGGTTGAAGTGCAACTCATCAACATTATCCGCCAATATAACGAGGGGTCTATGCGCGGTCACCAAATCCGATGAAAGCTGCTCTATGATTGCAAAAACCTTCAATTCGGAGGGATAATTGACGATAATGATGTGATCTTCGACAAGGTCGCGGCAATCAATGAACCCGTGTCGTCGGTCGTTGTGTCTCTCCACGCTTGTGTCCACGATTTGAGTAATCACATAGGGGAACGAAGCTAGTCCAACCCCGTACAGCAGCACCATCGTTGCAATCCGTCCGCCGAGCGTTGTTGCGGAATAATCTCCATAGCCGACAGTCGTTATGGTCGTAAAACTGAGCCAGAACGAATCCCAAAGCGTCAGCTCTGGGCTTACTGCTCTTTCAAAGAAGTAGAAACATGCGGAATTGAGAATAATGGACCCCAGAACGATGAATCCCGCCACCGTAATGCGCCGAATGTGACGGTTGCGGCTTGCCCGGCGAAACCGGCGAAACCAGAACTTAAATAACATCGGCATTGTCCTCTCCATGAAATCTCTAGGGGCGGTCCCTCTGTGCGGGGCCATATCCCAAATTATAGGGACAGCCCACGATAGAATCGGGACTAGGAAGCCTGTGGCTGTCCCTACCTATATCAACACCCTAAAACAACAAATCATCTCCACCTTCTCCCGGTGCCTCTGGCGCGACAGCACCTTCTCCTCCACCGCCAACTGTGAGGTAGAATTGGAAGCCCGGTTCGGTAACATAGCCGATATTAAAAGCCGCTGTATCAGAAAGTTTGTATCGAAATCCGATGCTGATTAGGTCGTTGATGATAATGCCGCTGAAGGCACGCCTTCGCGAGAAATCACCCACAAGCCAAAAACTCTCGGAGAAGGCAAATTCAGTCCCAAGCTGCCAGAGCAACAGAAATGAATCCGATGTTTTGAGGGATTTGGACGAGAGATAACTTCCGATACCCGCATGCACCCTCATGAACTGACCAAACCGCTGTGTCCCCACTAGATAGGTGTTGATCCCCATAAACGGAAAACTATCTGCCGGTGAAGGGTCGAGAAATTCTTTGTCGGAGTTAAGTTGATCATCGGCGGTAAATCCAACTTGTACATCACCGCCAATCGATATACCGGGCAAACCATCTTGCAAATCTGGCTTGATATTGTGCTTCAATCCGACAACGATGCCAAAGATGGATTGCTCATAAACTCGTCGATCTCGCGTTGCATCCAGCGGCCGCTCTGCGTCATAGGTGTCACCAATCCGATAAAAATCGGGAACAATTTTGTGTGCGCTGCTGGTCGAGAAGGTCGCCCCTAGGAGGAGGTCCAATCGCTCACTAATGCCGTAGGTCAATCGAGCTGGTATTAAGAAGGTATTAACATCAAATTCAACATTATGTAATCCTTCAAAATTACCAATAACCACACGTTGCGGCTGTTCGGGCGTTGTGTCCAATTTTTTTCTGCCAACTTGAAACATCCCTAAAGATGTCGTGTAGCCACCTTTACCCAAAGTGTCAGCGGTTTGCATCACGCCGAGTTGCGTCGCCGGTGGGCTTTGTGCAAAGAGAGATGTTCCAATTATCGCTAAAAAAGCGGAGAGAATCAACAAAATTCGCTGTTGCGTTATTTGCAAAAGGTGCATATTTATCCTTACAAGTGTGCATTTTAGAACGGGTCAGAGTGATTACCCGGATCGTGATTTACCGGCTAACGTGAAGGCAGTTAGAATTTCTTGTGCTTTCATGGTGTCACAGTTTGAGGCACTCGTCAATGCAGCCTAACGTACCTCAACCATCTCACTTTCGTCCCGACGACCGTTGCGCTGAGGGGTGCTATCAAACGCTGTGATAAAGTATCGCCGGGCAACCTGCCTCTGCCCGTCCAGCAGAAACTCCTCGCCGGTGAATGTTACACTCGTATCTTTCGCGTCTACTTTCCGTCGGGGCACCAAATCCTTCCCGACAACGAGATCGCCCCCAACCTCTTTTGTGGCGTAGATTAGATAGCCGGCAATGTCTGGTTCCTTGTTCTTAGACCAAGCGATTCGCACATCATACCTACCCCCTCGAAGCCCATAACCTGCTCGAACATTTTGCGGCGGTGCTGGCGGTAGGTTGGGGGACGCGACTTGAATCACTTTTACCCCTTCGACACCAAACCGGTCGACAGCAACGACACGGTAAATTTTGGTGGCGTTATCCTGATCAAATTCCCGATCAAAGAAGTAGGGCTGATCCTTCGGGAGTTCGGCACGGAGACGGAATGGTAAGAACTCACCGCTCAAACTGCGCTGGGACGCACTCACACGAAATACCTCAAAATCATCGGGCACCTGATAATCCTGCCAGAAAAGTTTAACGGTCAAATCTTCCAGTGCGTCGCCGACAATAACGTTAGGTATGGGCGGGGCAACGCTCGGTGTTGCACCAACTGTTTGCCAAATTCGGCGTGGTTCTTCATCGTCAACTGGTGGCGCATTCGGATCGGGAACTTCTACCCCGTTTGCATCAATATAGGAAATTCGATAGATATAACGGTGGGGAGCTCCACTGATTTCATCAAATTGGTCGTTTTTAAGATTCTGTGTATCAATAAACTCTGTTGCTGGACGTGCACCGTTCTCCCCAAGGACCTCGCCGACAAACTCAAACGCGGAATCGGGATACCCGGTAAATCGTCGGTAAATTCGATACCCGACAATCCCTTCGTGACCCCCGTCTCGCCACGAGACTTTCATCTGCTTATCGCCGGGAAGGAGTTCTAAGCCGATTGGTGATCCGGCGGTGTGCAAATTTTGGGGGTCGAGCGGGTTGGAGAAATCCTCATTACCCGTACAACCGGCGGCGAATCCCACTGCGATGAGGAGTATAAAAATGGATGGCGATCGAAACGGAGATGGTATCATGGCTTCAGAATTTCCGTTGAAGGGTGAGTGCCGCTTCGCCTGTTCGCGGATTATAACTCGGCTTGAGGCTTAACTGGACTGAACGAGAAGCAGATGATTCGGAGATAAAATCCAATTGGTCAAAAATCGAGATTAGTACTGCGAGCCCAACACATCCGATCCCTGTTCGGGACATCCCAAGGCTCAAGTTGCGCTTGCTCTTGTAATCGTCTCGATGCTTTGTGAGGTCGGTCTGGATTCCGGTGGATAGGTATTGATCGTAGGTGTCCTGCGCCGAATTGGCAACGAAGACGCTTCCAAATTTTAGGGCGACCCCGGAGGTGAACAGCCCAATCGTCAACACCCGCGTCCGATCGACAGCTCGCGCGGAAGAAACCGTTGCCATCAGGATCACGACATAGCAGATCAGGATTCGCAACCGAAGTTTGTTATTACGATATGGATACATGCGGATGGCTCCTCTTCAGATATACGCCTATTTAAGGATCTTGTGCTGTCTATGTCCTTAGTAGTTGATTATACCTGATCCGATTTTTCGTTGCAAGTTTTTTTAGGGGGTTGGAAATGTGGGAGGGGTATGAACTTGTGGGCCCCGATTTTGCCCTTGACTAGCAAAAAATAGACTGATTAACATTCTTGATTTGGTGTTTGTGACTAACTCAGTCAGTAGGAGGGGCATCTTCTCTTGGGCTTCTTCGTGTCCGCAGCTGCTTTTTGAAACCCCTTCGCTGCCTCCCTATCGTTTTCGATAACCTCCTCACCATTGTAATATTTCTTGACATCCTCTCCATCCTTCAGGGCGGAGAGGATGTCGATGTCTTGTATTGTTCCGGTGCCCACTTTCAGGATAGTAGGGAACGGAGACCTCCGCTTCCTCCGAAATTTAGAAGCCAAGTTTATCAGAAAAACTCGGCTTCTTTGGGGGAGTAGATCGAGATTGACATTTCAACACCAAAATGTCAATCTGGGAAAATCGACCTACTAGCAATAACGATTGACAGTGCGTGTCCGATATCTTCAGACAACGGGTTACGCCGCCCGAACAACAAATCCATTCTCTTGGACAGCGCGGGTATAGATCTCCTCGTCCAGATTGAGGCCGAAACCGGGCGATTTCGGAACGTTGACCTGACCATCAGAGATTGAATACTCGGAGTCGTCCAAGCCGGGGGTTTCGGCTTCGTCCCATTCGGTGAACTCAAACCCTTGGATCGCCGCAGAAAGGTGGCATGACACATAGTTGCCGTAATGCCCGCCGTAATGGTGCGGTGCGGAGCCGACGTTCCATGCGTCGAGTTGGGGTCCGAGCTCCAACCAACGGGAGAAGCCGGGGTGGAAGATGTCGTACTGGATAATATCGACCAACCCCTCCTCCGCCCACTGGAGCAGATTGAGCGAGGCCCCGCCCTCTCCATCAGCGATCTTGGTCTCTATTCCCTCCGAATTGAGCCACTCCTTCAGATTGGCGTAGAAGCTACCATCTTCGTGGAATGCCTCCTCCATCCAGTACACCTTTGCATCGGCGGTCTCGCCCAATACCTGCTTTGTCAGGTTCAGATTGTAGCCGTTGTTGGCATCGATCAGGATTGTAGCATCGGGCCCGACAGCGTTCCGGACGGCACGGATCACTAGAATGTCTCGATGCGTCCCCTGTTGGAGCGGCATGTGCATCGCGCCGCGTCCGACCTTAATCTTGAAGGCTGTGTGACCTCGCGCTTTGCCCTCTAACGCTTCGGAGGCGATCAACGCAGCGGCTTCGTTGTCATCTGATAGATGCAGGTCGTCGATGTATAGCGATGTATCATAACAGCGTGCCCGGAAAACGCCATCTTCATCGGGTTCTCCGCCGAGCATCTCATACACCGGCTTTCCAGCCAGTTTTCCAGCGAGATCCCAAAGAGGGTATTCAAGCGCGCGGAAGCGTTCACTGACACCGTTTTCGGGATTAAACGCCTCGCTCAAGGGAGCACCGACGAGCTCCGCGGTGTCTGCCTCGGACATACGCGATAGACCGAAGCCGGTCGCACCGTCATCGGTGGTGATGCGTGCAATAGGGGGTCTGACATGCAGGCCATGTACCTTTAAGCGTGAGTTACACCCCGCTTCCCGCGGGCGTGTACCGGTAAGTGGTACGCATTCAATGCGATCTATTTTTGAGTTGTTCATGTTTGCTTCCTTACTTGGATTGTGAGTCCGGTTTGCGGTTCAAGATTAATCGGCTTAGGAATGTCCAAACCGTGAGTGAAACCTGAAAACTATTGGTTCATTGAAGACCAACCCACGGGGCTCATATAAAAAGAAAGCAAGTTTGGGCGAGACAACCCCGCCCCTACAGTTTCTGTTGCACAATTTCTTAACATGAGCCCTAAAATTGTGGGGGTTCTGTTTGAGACTCCCAAAGTGGCTCCGGTTCACCCGACCGGTGATTGACCAAGCGGGCGAGCACGAATAGGAGATCGGAGAGCCTGTTCATGTAAATAAGCACTTCTGGATTCACCGGCTCTGCTTTGGCAAGGCTGACAACGCACCGCTCAGCACGACGGGCAACAGTTCGGGCGAAGTGGATTGCTGCGCCACCGGCTGAACCACCGGGCAGAATGAAATTTTTCAGCGGCGGGAGTTGATCGTGAAATCGGTCAATGTTTCTTTCTAATTCGGTGGTCAGGGTTGGCGGGATTCTCAGACCCACCGCTTTCGGGTGTGCCTCCAGCGTTGCGAGATCTGCCCCGATGTCAAAGAGCTCGTTTTGGATACGGTGGAGGATTGCGTTGATTTCCTCGTCCTGAATCTGTGATTTCACGAACCCGATGCAGGCGTTGAGTTCGTCAACCGTTCCGCAAACCTCAACGCGCCTCGCATCTTTAGGCACCCGTGTCCCACTGTAGAGTCCTGTCTCGCCGGTGTCTCCAGTTTTGGTATAGATTTTCATGCTTCAACCTTCATCCCTTTTTTAGTCATTATAGCAAATCTGACGAAAACCTGCAACGCAAAGATGTACCTAAGGGAAATAAAGTCGTAGGTATACTCCGTATGCCGTAACATCCGTTTTCTCGTCTTCTATCTTTGCATTTGCTTTTTCATTCGGCTGCTTGGGGGATTGTGCTATAATGTCGATCAATTCCAAGTTACCCACAGAAGGAGAAAACAAGTATGCACGAAAACAGACGTAAGGCATTTATGAAAAAAATAGCGGGAGGTGTTGCGATTTTTCCGAGCGCATTGCCGGCAATGCGTACGCACTCGACCGAATATAGATACCGTCAAGATGCCAATTTCTACTATCTAACCGGCTTTGAGGAACCGGACGCAGTTTGCGTGCTTGCCCCAGATCACCCTGAACATCAGTATGTTCTATTCGTTCGTCCCCGCGCTCCTGAACAGGAGGTATGGACTGGAAAGCGCGCCGGTGTCAAAGGCGCAAAAGAACACTTTGGCGCAGATGAAGCTTATCCCATCGAGGAATTTGACGAAAAGATTTCCGAATATATTGGGACATCGGAGCGGCTCTACTACGGGTTCGGCGCGGACGAAGCCTTTAATGAGAAGGTTATTGAACTCCTCAAGCAATATAGGCGGCATCGCTTGCGCGAGGGAACGGGCCCAACTATCTTAATTGACCCCACCGAAATCCTTGCCGAGATGCGTCTCGTCAAAGATGAATTAGAACTCGGACGGATACGCAAAGCGGTAGACATCAGTGTTGAAGCACATACGGCAGCGATGCAGGCGGTCCGACCCGGCATGTATGAATATGAATTGGAAAGCTTGATCGACTCAATCTATCGGAAAAACGGTGGCACAGGTTCCGCATTTCTCACGATTGTAGCAAAGGGTGCAAACGCAACGACGCTTCACTATACGGCAAACGACTGCCAGATCCAAGATGGCGATTTGGTACTCATTGATGCAGGGTGTGAATACCAGTACTATTGCGGCGATATAACGCGAACATTCCCCGCCAATGGGAAGTTTACGGAGGCTCAACGTGCAGTCTACCAATCGGTGCTCGATGTCGAGTGTGAGATTATCGCAAGCATTCGTCCCGGCGTTTCGATTGGTGATCCCGTTCAGAAGGCGGTAGAGATGTTGACTGAAGCGATGCTGAAACTAGGTCTATTGGTCGGAGAGAAAGAGAAGATAATTGAGGAAAAGGAATATAGAAAGTTTTACATGCACAGTGTCGGACACATGCTGGGTGTGGAGGTTCACGACGTGGCAAAGACACGGGAGGGAGAAGAATACAAAATCTTCCAACCGGGAATGGTGATGACTGTTGAACCGGGGCTTTACATTGATCCCGACATCGAAAACGTGCCATCGGAGTATCTGGGAATCGGTGTGCGGATTGAGGACAATATTCTGGTCACCGAGTCCGGCTGTGAAGTTCTGACCGCAGCCGTACCGAAAACGATTGATGAGATTGAGAGGCTAATGGCGTAAATCGCTTTCACCGAGCGGGCCCAACTGACCTTGTGTTGGCTCCGCTCAGCAGAACCAATCTTCAGTCAGGCGCGGCGGTCGCTTTCGATCAGATTCAAAATCCAATGGGAACACGATGGAAGATTCCTCTCTACCGATTGCGGCATAGGCAAGGTTACGCACCCGATGGAAGGTAACAACTGGCTCCTCACCAATCTGTGATGCACTCTCTACGGCGACGCTGACCGCTTTGTGGAGTTCGTCCATGCGTGGATCGGCGTGGATCCAACGATAGGTAAAGGATTCTTGATCGAGTCCCCCAAGGTAGGGTTGGATAGATGGCTGGGAGAGCAAGGAAGATCCCGGTGGAATAAGCAACCGAATCGTGTACTGCACCGGATCGATGTGGTCAATTAGTTCTTGGCTTTCAACAGAGTCAAGGATATACAGATAACTATCCAGGGTCTCCCACGGTGTGAACGGAACAAGCGAGGGACGAAGGGTAATCCCAACCGCCCTCAAAAGCTTGATGACAGCAAAAACGTCGGCGCGTGTATGTCCTTTCTGAAGGTTTCCAAGTACCGTGTCGTTGAGCGACTCAACGGCGGAAACGATAAAGATACAACCGCAGTCGCGGAGTTCAGGGAGGATGGAACGGTGCTTCAGGAGGTGCTCAATTTTGGTTGTGCAGTCGAAGGTCAGATTGGGAAACGCTTCGTGCATGGCTTGAACAATGCGAAGCGCGTGTTTGGGTCCATTAAGGAAATCGGGATCGCCGAATGTGATGTGAGCCGCACCAGCTTCAACTTGAGTCCGAATATCCTCGAGCACAACCTCCTTTGGCACGACGGAGAATTTGCCCTCATAAACTGGGGGGATAGGGCAGTGGAGACAGAGATGTTTGCAACCACGGCTAGCCTCTACATAACCGGCGAGGTGCGCGACCCCATCTTGTTCGAGATGTGCATACCTATCGAGTGGTGGTAGTCGCTTACGGCTTGGTACGGGGAGGGTTTCGCTGGTCCCAAAGGGGAGGTATTTCAAGAAAGGCTTGGGCTGAGGTCTATCGTGAAGTGATTCGGCATCCTCGCGTCGGAGGACACCCGTTATCTCAATATGCGTCCCATCTGTAAGCGAGTCAACCAATTCGACCAGCAGCATCTCATATTCGCCGCCGATGACTGAGTTGGCGTGATGTTGGAGCAAGTATTCAGCGTTCAGCGAGGCGTAGAGTCCGTAGAAGCAGATATGGCAGGTGGGGTTAATTTCGCGAAGTCGGGCGGCTACATGGACACCTAAACGGAGGGCGGTGTGCATCGGCACACAAATCCCAACAAATTCTGCACGGGCGGCTTTTTCCACGTCTAGGTTTTCAACAGCGATGTCCATCACGTCCGGCGTATATCCTGCACGCTCAAGAAACCCAACCGGGGAAGCAAGACCGATCGGCTGATGCCCAAGTTCGTAACAGGAAATGAGTAATATTGCCCCTGGACGTTTCATAATCAATTTGACCTTCGAGAAAAAAGGGGCAGACTCATCAGGCTGCCCCTAAAGGACCAATGCTACTAGTCCTCCGTCAGATAAATGTTAATGTCCCCGCTTACTGTGGATAGACATATCCAAGCCGATGATAAATGTGACAGATCTCATCACCCTATTTCGGTAATTTGATTTATCGGGGATGCCCGACCTACAGGTGTGGCGTTGAATTTCACAGCTTTTAACCCTTGCTCGGTTGGTAGTAGGGATTCGCGCCGGCCGCGTGGTCGGTGGTGTCGATAATATTCGTAATTTCGGGGAAGTGTTCTTGAATCATCCCTTCGATTCCGTGCTTCAAGGTGGCATTTGCCATCCCGCACCCTTGGCAGCCGCCCCCCATGTGGATGTAGATCGAATCATCTGTAACGTCCAGCAGATCGATTTGCCCACCGTGCGCCGCAACCGCAGGATTAATCCGTTCGTCAATGAGCTGCTGAATTGCTTGGGCTTTAGGGTTATCCCAAGTGGGTGCGTTCGGGTTATCAATCTTAAAACCGCTCGAATTTAGGTCTTCTACATAATCAACGGTTGCTCCCTTCAGATTTTCCGCGCTTTCCGGATCGATAAAAACCTTGAATTCGCCACAGTCAACTACGACATCATCTGGTTCGGGTTCAACTTCGAGGCCCAACCCATACTCAAACGCTGATGCGGAGCGACCGCTGATGCTAACTCGCAGCCCTTCAACCTCCAACCCTTGGTCTTCAATTACCGATTGAATCTTCTGCGTCGCTGCCTCGGTGACCGTAAGTAGCGCGGAATCTTGCTCAGTCTGGGATTGCTTTGATTTTAATTTATTCAGTAGGTTCCTCATTTTTTCTCCTTGTATTGATAGGTCTACGCGGCCGGACAGCTTGGCGAGTCCTTCGGAAGACGAAATTCGCCCGCTTCATCGTACAGACGTTTTATCCGGGCAATCGCCTCAATTTCCAACTGTCGGATCCGCTCCCTTGTAACATCCATCTTCTCCCCAATTTCACGCAAAGTTTTTTCTTCACCATCTGCAAGCCCAAAGCGCATCTTGATTATCTCACGCTCCCTCACTTTCAATTTACTGAGGAGCGTATCCACTAAATCCTCTTCGACCAAGTCCGCAATGGAACCGACTTCTGGGTTCGCTTGGGGGTCTTCAATCAGATCGCTCAAGGTTGTTGCATTCTTTTCGTCGTTAAACGGTAACTCAAGCGAGACCGTACCCGAATTGAGCACCAAAAGATCTTCGATCTGTTTATGGGTCAACTCAAGCACCTCCGATAGTTCCTCAATCGTTGGTTCACGATGGAGGGTTTGGCTGAGGCGTGCATAAGCCGAATCGAATTTGCTCATTTTCGCAACGACATAAGATGGCAGCCGGATTGAACGCGAACAATTATCGAGCGTCCTCATTATCGCCTGCCGAATCCACCAAATGGCGTAGGTACTAAACTTAAATCCCTTCCGATAGTCGAATTTACCCGCTGCTCGCATCAATCCGATATTCCCCTCTTGGATAAGATCTTCGAGGGGGACATTACGCCCTTGATACTTCATTGCGACTGAAACCACTAAGCGTAAGTTCGCCTGGACCAGCTCATTGCGAGCACTCTCATCGTTCTGTTCAATCCGCTTGGCAAGCTCTATTTCCTGCTCCCTAGACAAGAGCCCGTGCCGCGAAACCGTCTGCAGCCAAGTACTCAACGCATCAATTTGGAGTGTTGGCGTATCATCTTCTAACGGTGTTGCCCACCCGTCATCATCTTCATATCTCTCCGTATCTTCGATCGGTGCTCCAACAAGGTTTTGGTTGAGCGTTTCGCCGACCGTTTCATTTGCCCTTGTTGTCATTTACCTTGTTCTCCTAAAAGGCTATTAAACTACCATGCTATAACAGGGTTTAGCGGGGTTTAGCATCGAATTGGCGGAATAGTAACATGATATTTTATGTTTTGTCAAGTAAATAACTTAAAAAACCTATTTTGACTTGTAAATGTGCTATTTTTCTGATATAATTGGCAAAATTATATTGGGAAGTTTCGGTAGCTAACATTTTGTCTAATTGAAAGATTTTAGGGGAAATAGGGAAATGTGCGGAAGTTAAGGTGTGTTTGCTACCAAAGCTGGGAAGGTCAAACAATGAAATCAATACCGAAAGACACACGCGGTGCAATCGTCGAACTTTTGAAGAAAAGCACCGGTATGACAGCCGGTGAAATTGCCAAGGAGCTAGACCTCCATTCCATGACAGTGCGTCAACATCTATCCATCTTGGAACGGGAAGGCTATATTCAACACTATCGCGAAAAAATTAGCCGGGGCAGACCTGTCTACATATATAAACTCACCTCGGAGGCAAAGGAGAGTCTGTTTCCCAATAATTACCCACGATTTGCATTGGGTACTTTGGATGCCTTGGTAGTGATCGATGGAGCAGAAAAGGTCAACCAACTCCTCGAATATCAGATGGAAACGAAGATTGCGATGTGTTTCAACGATATCAAGGGCAAGAGTTTAGCTGAAAAAATCAAAGTGCTTGCTGCATTTTTGGATGAAGAGGGCTATCAGGTTGAGATTGCAGAAACACCAAACGCCTACATCCTCAAAGAACACAATTGTGCCCTTGACTCTATTGCAAAAAAATATCCCCAACTCTGTCAACTTGAATTGGCACTGTTTCAGCGGCTACTCAACGTTCCGGTTGAGCGCGAATGTCACATGCCCACCGGGGATTCGGTGTGTAGTTATAAAGTCCTTAAAACTGATACTGCTATTCTACCCTCCAGGAATTGAGGGAATAAGGGTAGGTCATAGTGCAGACTTGATATTACCCACCCTCCACTTTTTCTGTTCTTCCGAACGCTCCTCAAGCCGATAGAAGCGTAACCTCCTGTTGCGGTTTCATCAGCTCAACGCTTTTTTAATCCGATCTAACGCCTCGTCCAACTGCTCATCCGGCACGGTTAGGACAAGCCGAAAATACCCTTCGCCATACTCACCGTAAGACACCCCCGGCGCGATCACAACCGCTGCCTTTTCAAACATTAATGTTGCAAAATCTACAGAGCTCATTCCATCAGGGGTCGGCAGCCAGAGGTAAAACGTTCCCTTCGGTGCATCGTAATTATCCCAACCGAGTTCCTTAAAGGTATTGAGAACGCGTTGACGGCGGCGTGTGTAGATGGGTATCATTTTCTCAACGTTATACCGGCACTCTGTCAAAGCCGCAATCCCAGCGTATTGAATCGCGTTGAAAATTCCCGAATCAGTATTCCCTTTAACCTTTGCCATCCCCGTGATGAGTTCCGCATTCCCCATCGCCATCCCAATTCGCCACCCTGTCATGTTGAACGGCTTGGACAGAGAATTGAGTTCAACGCCAACCTCCTTCGCTCCCGGTGTCGAAAGAAAACTCAACGGCTCTTCACCATCAAAGACAATCTCGCTATAGGGATTATCGTGACACACCGCGATGTCGTAAGTCCTAGCAAATTCAACCACTTCCGCGAAGAACTCTGGCGTTGCGGTCGCACCCGTTGGGTTATTGGGGTAGTTCAGGAACATTGCTGTCGCCCGGTTGGCGATCTCCGACGGAATATCGGTGAGTTTGGGTAGAAAGCCGTTGTCTCCCGCGATTGGAACGTTGTAAGGCTCGCCTTCCGCCATGAAGATACTTGCGCGGTACGCGGGATAGCCCGGATCTGTCATCAATACAGTCTCTCCGGGGTTCACAACAGCGAGAATAAAATGGTGGCAGCCTTCCTTGGATCCGATTAATCCGAGCACTTCATCCTCCGGATCCAATTCAACATTATACCGGTCAGCATACCAATCCGCAACTTTCTTCCGAAATGCAAACATCCCTTTTTCTTCGTCCGTCGGGTAACGATGGTTTGCCGGGTCAGCCGCAGTACGGCAAAGTTCGTCGATCACCGGTTGTGGGGTTGGCTCAACCGGGTCGCCGATTCCCAAGCTGATGACATCAATACCATCGGCGATTGCTTGGTTAATTTTGTTCCGTAGTTCGATAAACAGGTAGGGTGGAATCCTCTTGAGCCTATTTGCAATCTGCATCTTTTCTCCTAATTTCTAAAGGCATAGGGCGGGGCAGGATGCCCCACTTACTCTGATTGTATCAAAAACATCGTTTATTTTCAAGGTCTTTCAGGACGACATGAACATCCCGCCGTTGACGTTAAGTGTGAAGCCTGTCACGTAAGAGCCTTCGTCGGATGCCAAGAATAGGATGGCATTTGCAACCTCCAACGGTTCAGCAACCCGGCCAAGCACCATCTGCGCTGTCAAATCGGGATGATTCGTCGTCATATCCGTTGCAGCGACACCGGGAGCGATGGCGTTGACAGTGATGTTGTGTGGTCCGAGGGCACGCGCTAGAGACTTTGTTAAACACATGACACCCGCTTTGGACGCAGAATACGGTGCAGATGCAACAAGCCCACCGACCTGACCTGCTAATGAACCGAGGCTGATAATCCTGCCGTAATTCTGTTTTTTCATCGTATCAATAACTGCCTGCGAACAGAGGAATGGCCCCTTGAGGTTGACTGCCATTATTCGGTCCCACTCCTCTTCGGTGCACCTTTCGATTTGTGTGTAGCTAAAGATTCCCGCGTTATTCACCAGAATATCGATTCGCCCAAAAACGTTGACGGTCTGATCTACCATCGAACGGACTGAATCGCCATCCGAGACATCGGTTTGGATGACGAGACTCCGCACACTGAGTGCTTCTACCTCCTTACCGACGGCTTCAGCCGTTGTTGGATTATGCTCCGCAATAACAATATTTGCGCCTTCCTTTGCAAGCAGCAGACTGGTTGCCCGACCAATTCCCTGTCCGCCGCCCGTTATAATTGCAACCCGGTCCCTCAGTCTCATTATATTTCCTCCCGTATAAACTATTTTTTTTGTTGAGAATCCCAAAGGCTTATGATAGAATGAATCTTGCTAAATATTTATTATCGCAAAAAGTGTCTCATAAGTCAACATCAAACAGGATTTCCCCTACTCCATTATGGAGGGCTGTTATGTCACAAAGGCGGATAAGAATCACCGCTGCACTCATTGTCATGGAAGCTGAGCTAAATCAATCACAAACGGCACAGCAGATCTGGGCTGCGCTGCCGATCGAGGCGCGTGGCAGTACATGGGGTGATGAAATCTACTTTTCCATCCCTGTGGACGCGGAGCCTGAAAATGCACAAGCGGTGGTGGAATTGGGGGAACTCGCTTATTGGCCTCCGGGTACGGCGTTCTGCATTTTCTTTGGACCCACCCCAATGAGCCGGGGCGCGGAGATTCGTCCTGCGAGTCCGGTTAACGTCGTCGGCAAGCTGATCGGTGCGCCAAAGGTGTTCAAACAGGTCAAAGATGGAACCGTTGTTAAAATTGAGCGAATCTCCGACGAATAACGGGGAATAAAGGGAGTTTTTCTCAGGAGGTAAAACTGTTGTGCAGCTAAGTGAAGAAGAAAAACAGGCGTTGCAAGAAAAATATAAAGCGCAACGTCAGGCAATGTGGTCGGGAAAACAGTCGATGTCGCAGGGTTCTGCAGAAAAAACAGTGGAGGAATCCGATGATCAAACAGCGTCCGTGGAATCGTCCGGTGATACGGTAGACAATACAACAGGCTCAACCGATACCTCCTCATCAGACTCGCAATCCGACCCTTCATCAATGACACTAGATCAATCCTCATTGACGGAAACTGTGGACGAAGAAACGAGCCAAGGTGAGTCGAGCGTTCAATCAGCATCGGGTTCCAAGGAACAAGCACCCGCATCTAGTTCCGCGCAAAACGTCCGAGATGGGGAAAAGACTTCCCAATCACCAATGGGTCCGGAAGCATCCGCGCCGCTAGCTGAAGCACCCCCCGCCGCAGAAGATACTGGAGCGCAGAAAGCGGAAGAAGAGCAGGCAAGGAACAGCGAGAGGGGATTCTGGGATGCAGCGCAGGAAGGAGGACCGAGCGTGTTGACGTGGAAACTCGTGTTAGGTGTTATCGGCGTAGCGATCGTTTTAGTCGGTGTGGGCGTTATGCTGGGATATTTGTTCGCTAGCTAATCCTTAATCATCGAAGATATTCCCCCCAAATGATAATATAGCCACAAGATCAGGAGAACGAATATTATGAACCAAGCAATTCAGGAGATGATCCGTTCAAAAGCCCAAATTGCCAAAGCTGCCAAGCGCGTACTGTCTAGAACTTCTGTTGATGTACGTAACGGAGCACTGCTAGCGATGGCGGATAGCATCCTGACATTCAAGAACAAGATCCAAGAAGCCAATCAAATAGATCTGGAGGCAGGGCGAAAAACGGGGCTTGCCGAGCCGCTGATGCAGCGACTGGCGTTAGATGAAAAGAAGATTGCGCGGATGGCAGATAATTTGAGGCAGGTTGCCGTCTTGCCAGATCCAATCGGAGAAGTCGCGCATATCCGGGAGCGGCCCAACGGTCTACAAATAGGGCGCGTCAGTGTTCCAATCGGAGTGGTCGGGGTCATCTATGAATCACGTCCAGATGTCACCGTTGAGGTCTCTGCTTTATGTATTAAGTCGGGCAACGGTGTTATCTTACGCGGGGGATCAGAGGCGATTCACTCTAACACGGCACTCGCCAACATCTTGAGTGAGACCGCCGAAAGGGAGGGCATACCGGGTGCCATCCAGTTTGTGGATATTACCGATCGGCAGGCTGTCCACGAAATGATTGCGCTGCCTGACCTGATTGATCTCATTGTGCCGCGCGGGAGTTACGAGTTAGTCCGCTATCTCATGAAACAGTCGGAGGTTCCGGTGCTCGGTCACGCGGACGGAATCTGCCATGTCTATATTGATCAGGCCGCCGACCTTGATATGGCAGAGGAAATCTGTATCAATGCAAAAAGCGGATACAAGGTCGCTGTCTGCAACGCGATGGAAACGCTGCTGGTTCACGAAAAAATCGCTCCGAACTTTCTTCCATCAATGTGTACGAAATTCGCCGCCGAAGGGGTTGAACTCCGGGGTTGTGAGAAAACGCGAGCGATATGTCCAGACCTCCTCCCCGCCACTGAAGAGGACTGGAGAACAGAATACCTCGATTACATCCTATCAATCCGGACCATCTCGGACTTCGACGCAGCGGTGGAGCATATCGAAACCTACGGCTCACATCACTCGGACACGATTGTGACAGAGAACTACACCACAGCGCAACGCTTCCTCAAGGAGGTTGATTCTGCAGCGGTTTATGTCAACGCGAGTACCTGTTTCACCGACGGTTACGAATTTGGACTCGGTGCGGAGGTCGGCATCAGCACACAAAAGCTGCACTGCCGGGGCCCCATGGGGCTTGAGGGCCTGACAAGCTATAAGTACATTATCTACGGAAATGGGCAGGTACGGACGTAGTTAGATTTCCTTTTTCAGATGAGCGAGAACCTCGTCAATGGGACATTCACACCGCAAGTTAGCAAAGGGAAATTCCCCCGTCTCCCGGAAGAGCGCACCGTTCCGGGCGTGGAAATCCCCCAGTCGATCTGTAAACTGCCCCCAGTGCCCCATGGTGTACCGAACTTCAGGGCTCGGCTCCGCGCTCTGTTGCCAGCGTTCTGGAAACAATTTCTGAAATGGTAGCACAGAGTTGAGCCAACTCCCGCAGCGAACAACCTTGACATCAGGACATCTGACCTGAGAGTCTTGCAGCAACCGGATGAGAGAGGCAGCAAACGGAACCCACATGTCGCCCAGAGGAGATCGGGGTTGATAGACGTTGAGGATGTGGATGTTGAGTTGATCTCCGCCGTAGTCGTAACTCCAGCACTCGTAAGGCCGGGTTGCTGGCGGTGGCAGCGCGTCGCGGCGTTTCTTCAGGTGTGGCAATAACAGGTCCAACCCCGCTGCCTCAAGCTGCTCGGTGGAGGGCGCGTCCATATAACGGTCAAAAATCATTCGCAGTTCCTTTAGAATTTCTCTCCACCTCGGATCGACATCCTCGCTGGATGGATGGTGCTTCCCGTCGTACAGCGAGGTATTCCGGTAAATATTTACCCTACCGTTGACCAACGCTTCAAAGCCGCTTTCACCTTCGCGAAGGCGTTTATGGACAAACCAGAGGCTGAGTTTGGTAAATTCTTTCACATAGTTGATGTGTATTGAATCAGGTCCCAACATGTACTTTCCTTCCGCCGATAATCGTCCTATTCACTGCATGACGCGGACAGGTTATTTTTCTGTGTCCCGCTTTGAGGCGCGTTGAATTGACCAGAGTGTTTTGAGAAGAATCTTGATGTCAAAGCCAATTGACCAGTTTTCGATGTAGTATAGATCATAGCGGATACGCTCCTCCAGCGAGGTATTTCCTCGGAGTCCGTTGACCTGTGCCCAACCGGTGAGTCCGCATTTAACACGGTGCCGATCCAAGTAATGTGGAATCGATTTGCTGAAGTCGTCAATCAACCCTGACATCTCTGGCCGTGGGCCCACAAGGCTCATATCTCCCTTGAGGACGTTGAAGAATTGGGGGAGCTCATCTAAACACCAACGCCTTAGAAACCTACCGAGTGATGTCTGCCGTGGGTCGTCTTTTGCTGCCCAGACGTGTCCAACATCTGCCTCCGCATCTTGCCGCATTGATCTGAACTTATAGATATAAAAAGGTTTACCATCTCGGCCCACCCGTTCCTGTCGAAAAATAACGCTCCCCGGCGATGAGAACTTCACAGCACTGGCGATGACGAGCATCAATGGACTGCTAACAATCAGCGCGATGCCGCTCAACAAGAGGTCTATGCCGCGTTTAATCATCCTACGCCAACCCTGAAGTGGCAGTTCCTTCAACTTGACCACTGGAATGCCATCAAAATCCGCCACCCGCGTCCGACCGATCATCACCTCATAGAGATCTGGAAGCAGATGCATCCGCACGGATAGCCCTTCGCACACATCCACAATTTGCAGGATTTCCGTGTGGGAAATCGCCGGTGAGGTGATGAAAAGTTCATCAATTCGATACTTCTGGACGAGGCTCCGAATCTCCGTGAAATCGCCAAGAATGCGATGAGGAATCGGTTGTGAGGGAGGCAGTTCGCTGAGTAGGACACCGACAAATTGGTAGCTGTTGCCTGTCCTCTCTTGGAGCGTTTGAATCAGTTGCTGTGTCGTCCTGTTAAAACCGACAACTGCGACACGACTGATACCAACGCCCAACTGTTGAATTGCCGCTCTGAAACGCTGGATCGTCAGCCGATTGAGAGCCAGGAGGACAACGCTCATCCCACACGACAAGATCATCACCCAACGCGAATATTGGTGGTTGTGATAGATAAAGAAAATTGCACTGAGTGTGGCGATTGACGCAACCAACCCCGCTTTTGAGAGGGATACTACTGTTTCGAGTGTGACATAATCTTCGATCCGGTAGAGCCCAACCCCTCGAAGTACGAGGATCCAAATGAATCCCATCAGCGGGATAAGTTGGAAATAGTAATCGAGTGGGGGTGGTGCTCCTTTATGGATGGCGACCCTGTCCAGCCATCCCGATTCAAATCGGAGCCAGTAGGCGACGAAAACCGATACGCTGATGAAACAGACATCAAGGAGAAGGGTTAAGACAATAAGGAGTTGGTCAAGGGTTTTGTTTGACATGTCAAATTACATTCCAGTGCACCTGTTCGAGTTAATGGAATTGTATCAAAAAAAACTATATTTTATCAATGCTAATTTGTATAGGAGGATTATTCAAGAAGAGGTAAAATACGGGACGATAGGTTTGATAGGATACAAGATTCAACCTAATTTTGCATTGCGACTGCACTAGTGGGTATGCTATAATCGAATTCCGTAGGCGGGGCATCTTGCCCCGCTTTTTCTTATGTCCGGTTCGGATCCGGTATTCCTCTACACGAAGGTTTATGCCGGGTACCCGAAGAAGGAAGAACTCTATGAGGAACTCCTTACAACCCCGATGGGATCGGGAGTCAAAGCAACTGGCAATCCGGATTGCATCGGGATTCAAAGCAATTTGTGTAATCGCTATCTTTCTGGCAGTTCCATCGTTGGTTTTCGCACGCGCCACCGTATCCATCCAACCGTTAGATATGGAATCTCCAGCCGTTGGAAAGGAATTTTCTGTGGATGTGGACATCAGCGGCGGAGCAAATGTTGCTGCGTATCAATTCACTTTGGAGTTCAATCCAAGGACGCTTGCGCTTGTAGACGCAAAGAATGCCGACTACTTGCCAGCGGGTGCCTTTGTGGTGCCACCACTTATTGCTGATAATAACGTAACACTGGCAGCGACTTCTCTGGCTGGTGCATCTAATGGAGACGGCACCCTTGCAACCATTACTTTTGTTGTGATCGAGGTTCATCCCTCCGCAATCAAATTTACGGGGGTTCTTCTTGCAAACCTAGATGCTAACCAGTTAAGTGTAATCGCGACAAACGGTAAAATTACCGGTCCGGCGGATATGAATGAATTTCCTATCGCCATCATTGACACCATACCGGCGAAAGCTTTCACGGGTCAAGCAATTTCGTTGAGCGGCGCAGGTTCGCTAGACGATGGCGAAATCAGGCATTACGTTTGGCGTTTTGGCGATGGTTCTAGTGCCGATCGGAAAAAGATGGCCGAGCACGTTTATAAGCAACCCGGCAATTATACCGTCACGCTCACAGTTACTGACGATGGGGTTCCCCCACTGACAGATCAAGCGATTCTAATACTCACAGTTACTGACAAAAATTTGTTCGTCCATCAACAAGGGAAACAGATAACATCATGGGGTCAGCTTAAAATTAAAAAATAAAGGGCAAACAAGGGGGTTCCTTAGAGGGAGACAAAAATTATGAGATTGATTCAATTTCAGTTGCCAGAAAAGGGAAGACGAATCGGGTACATTGATGGTGAGCATGTAGTAGACTTGACCGGTGTCAACATGGAGTGGACGCAGATTTATTCCCTCTTCCTTGAAGCTCGCAGAAGGGGGAGGACGATCGGCGCGTACCTTGCCGCGACCCCCACTGAAACCGCAGATCGGGTGTTGTATAATCAACTGCTAACCGGCCGGGCGGGGGATGCAAGCGGCTGGATCTTGCCCCCACTTGACCATCCGGACCCAGCCCACTGCACGGTTTCTGGGACAGGGCTAACCCACCTCGGCAGCATGGAAGCGCGTGATCAGATGCACACAATTGCTGACACCAGCGAGGCGACAAAGACAGATTCCCAGAAGATGTTTGAGATGGGGTTAAAAGGTGGCAAACCAGCACCCGGCAAGCGGGGGACTCAACCCGAATGGTTCTATAAAGGGAACGGGACAATCCTACGGGGACACAACGACTTTCTAGATATCCCCGACTTTGCAGAAGATGGCGGTGAGGAACCGGAAATCGTCGGTTGCTATGTCATTGACGACGATGGGATTCCCTGTCGGCTCGGTTTTACAATCGGCAACGAGTGGGCGGACCACCCTATGGAGCGTGTGAATTATCTGTGGCTCGCTCTCTCGAAAATGCGCGTTTGCGCTGTTGGGCCCGAGTTAGTAACCGATGAGTCATTCACAGATGTTCGAGGCAGTTGCCGCATTGTGCGGGAAGCGACGGAAATCTATCATTCCGGCGATCTGCTCACGGGCGAAGCGCACATGAGCCACACCCTTGCCAATCTTGAAGACCACCACTTCAAGTATCCCCACTTTCGGATTCCCGGCGATGTGCATCTACACTACTTCGGAACGATGAAACTCTCTTTCCCAGATCGACCGACCTATCAAACTGGGGATGAGGTTGAAATCCGCTTTGATGGGATGGGGGCACCGCTCGTCAACTATGTCCGTCAGATGCCGGTTTCGGAGACACCTGTTGGAGTCGAGAAAGGATAGCACGTCAATTCATCGGGCTGTTGGTTCTTGCTTTGGTCTCGACGGGATGGGATTCAAAGCAACCTGTCATCGAGCGACGCGAAACCCAATCACAAATTCCGTGTACTCCTTACTGAAGAAATCGTAACTTATGCAGGTGCTATAATCGTGGTTGTAGTACCATGCGCCGCCCCTAACCACGCGAAAATGTGGGTCGTCCTCGTCGTACCATGTACTTGTCCACTCCCACACATTACCCAGCATATCGTAGCATCCGAGGGGGCTGACCCCCTCTGGAAAGGCACCCACAGGGGTTGTGCCGCCCGCACCCAGCTCTACGGTGTTGCAGCGCGGTTTGTCGATTTCATTTCCCCACGGAAAGAGACGCTCATCATCGCTGCGGACCGCCCGCTCCCATTCCTCAAAGGTGGGCAATCGGCAACCAGTCCATACTGCATACGCTTCCGCATCCTCGCAACTGACCTCCACGACGGGGTGGTCGCCCTTCTTATCCGGGTATGTCTCGCTATCCCAAGATTGCGGCTGCCGATGCCCGGTTTCCCGAATGAACCGCTGATACTGTGCATTTGTCACCGGGTAGCGAGCCATCTGGAATCCCTCCACCCACAGCGGGGTCAACTCCTCGCCGATTAACACCTCCCCGGCGGGGAGGTCAACCATATTATCCAATACCTGAAAAGCGGCGTCACGGACGCTTGGATCCGCGTGATCGAGGGCATAACCGAGCGGCGAAATTACCTCTCCGATCGGCGGCGTTGTGAGTGGATACATCTGCTCCCAGCCCAGATTTGTCGCTAACAGCAGCCGCGCGGCTTCTGTTAAGGATTCCTCAAAGTGCCATATCCAGTACTGCTTGAGCAGTTGCTGCAATGCCTCCGGATCATCGCTCTGTGCGAGTGCAACCCTCGCTTTCCGCCGATCAGCCCCGCTACCCTCACTCAGCGTCTTCAGCTTTATCAATTCTGCCAATCTATCTCCCACCTTTTAGGACTCGAATACGTATCACTCCAACGCCGATATATCCTCCACCAGTTTCTTTAATCGTCCCAGAAACTGTGCGGCGATTACGCCATCAACGACCCGATGGTCACACGACAGCGTCAGTGCCATCCGCACCCCGGGCACCACCTGCCCGTCCTTGACCACAGGCTTCTCTACGATTGACCCAACAGCAAGAATTGCCGCTTCCGGTGCGTGGATGATGGCATGAAAGGTCTCAATGTCGTACATGCCCAAGTTCGTAATGCTAAACCCTGGGCCGGATACATCATCCGCCGAAAGTTTACCCGATCGCGCCCTATCGACCAGTGAACAGACCGCTTCAGCAATCTCGGCGAGGGGGTGCTGATCGGCATCGCGTATCACAGGCACAACCAGACCGCCTTCCACTGCGGTAATCAGCCCGACGTTCACCGCGTGAGGGACAGCGAACGCATCGCTCTCAACCTGCGCTCGCATTTGGGGAAACTCGCGGAGTGCTAGACCGGCTGCCTTAATTAAACAGTGGGTGATCGAGATACCCTCTGGACGACCATTCAAAAGCGACTCTGCATCCGCCTCCAATGTAAGGTAGAAGTGCGGGGCACTTTGGAAGCTCTCTTGGGTCATCCGAGCGATGGCGCGGCGCATTGAACTCATTGGCACCAGTTCGACATCCGATACCGCCCGGCTGGCTTCAACAGCACGCTCCACATCCCCGGTTGTTATCGCGCCGCCCGGACCGCTGCCCGACAGTTCCGCCATGTCAATTCCATGCTCCGCTGCGAGTTTGCGGGCGGCGGGGGATGCCCGCACCCGGCCCGTTGCCGCGCGGCGCGGGCGCGTAGATGGACTCAGGGCCGCGTTGGGCTGCGTTGCTTCGGGGGTTATGGGCGGGGTGTCCTCAACCTCAGGGATGGGCTCATCCGCTTCGCCGATAAAGCCCATCGTCACACCTACGGGGCGTGTTTCCCCCTCGCCGATGAGTATCTTGCACAGGAGTCCCGACGCAGGCGCAGTAATCTCAATGGTCGTTTTTTCGGTCTCAACCTCGCACAGGAGCTGGCCCGCCTCAACGCGATCCCCTTCCTCTACACTCCAACCGATAACGGTTGACGCTTCGCTGGTAAAACCTGATTTGGGGAGCACAATCGGTGTCATACGGACATTACCTCCCGGATTGTCTCCACAACTCGCTCTTGCGAGGGGATGTAGGCGTTCTCTAACGTCGGACTGAAGGGCACAGGCGTATGGGGCGCGGTGATGCGCTTGATCGGTGCCTCAAGGCTATAGAACGCCTCGTCCGCTGCCAACGCCGCAATATCTGTGGCAAGACTGCACCGCGGGGTGTCCTCATCAACAATTACGAGGCGACCTGTTTTCTCCACCGAATCCAGAATGGTTCCGCCATCCAATGGACTGAGCGTTCGTGGATCGATTACCTCAACACTGACCCCCTCAGCTGCAAGAATCTCCGCGGCAGACAGCGCGACGCTGACCATCTTCGCAATGGCGACGACAGTCACATCGCTGCCCTCGTGTCTAATCTCTGCCTTGCCTAGGGGCACGGTGTAGGGTTCTTCAGGCACGGGTCCCTTCTCACCCAACAACGTCTTGTGTTCAAGGAAAAATACGGGGTCGTCGTCACGAATGGCGGCGATCATTAGCCCCTTGGCATCATAGGGAGTGGTAGGAATTACGACCTTCAAACCGGGGATGTGGGTGAAGATAGAGTAGAGGCTCTGAGAGTGCTGCGCCGCCGCATTCACCCCCGCCCCAATCAGTGCCCGGATGACCATCGGGACCTTCGCCTTGCCGCCGAACATGTAACGCAGTTTCGCCCCTTGATTGTAAATCTGATCCATCGGAATACCAAAAAAATCGATGAACATCAACGCGGCGATGGGACGCAATCCTGTTGCCGCCGCACCAACGGCTGCTCCGATGAAGCCAGCCTCGCTGATCGGCGTGTCGCGCACCCGATTGCGTCCAAACTTGCTTACCAGTCCTCGGGTGATGCCCATCGGCCCTCCCCAAGAATCCTCGGCACCCGGCTCGTCCGATCCAGCACCGCCAACGATATCCTCACCCATGATAATGACCGTGGAGTCGCGCTCCATCTCTTGATGGAGCGCCTCACGGATAGCCAACCCAAGGGTCAGTGTACGTTCTTCGCTCATTATATTGCCTCCTCATAATTAACGTAAACGTCAGTCGTCACCTCACTCGCATCGGGGAAGGGACTGTTGGCAGCAAATTCGACGGCCGCCTCAACAGCGTCGGCGACCTGTGCGTCAATTGCATCCAGTTCATCATCCCCCAACAACCCTTGTTCGGTAACACGGTCACGAAAGTGTCGGATGGCACAATGCTTGTCCCGATACTCCTCAATTTCTGCCCTTGACCGATACCCCTGTGTATCGCCTTCGTAGTGGCCATAAAAGCGGTAGGTCTGGCACTCCAACAGCGTAGGACCGTCCCCCGCTCGCGCTCTATCAATCGCTACGCCCATTGTCTCGTAAACGTCGAAGAGATTCAACCCATTGACAGCAACGCCGGGGATACCATAAGCTTGGGCCCGTGAGGCGATGTCACCGCCGGCAGAAGCGTACTTCACGTTCGTTGATTGGGCGTAACGGTTATTTTCCACAACAAATATAGCGGGAAGTTTCCAAATGGCTGCCAAGTTCAAGCCCTCGTGGAAGGTGCCCTCGTTAGCACCGCCATCGCCGAAGAAGCTGACCGCAACCGCTCCGCTGCCCTGTACCTGCGCTGTGAGTGCCGCCCCACAAGCCAGCGGAACACCGCCGCCGACAATGCCGTTAGCACCGAGCATCCCCCGGTCCACATCGGCGATGTGCATGGAGCCTCCCTTGCCTTTACAGGCACCGGTGGCGCGTCCATACAATTCAGCCATCATCTCGTTGACTCCAACACCTTTAGCGATGCAGTGACCGTGACCGCGGTGGGTGCTGGTGATGTTGTCCGCATCAGACAAGTGGGCGCAGACACCGACCGCCACCGCTTCCTCCCCTGCGTAAAGGTGGACAAAGCCTGGAATCCGCCCCGCGGCGTATTCGTCGTGCACTCGGTCCTCAAACTTGCGGATGGTGACCATCCGCTCGTAGATTTCAAGTAGTTTGTCTCTCGGAATGTCCATAGGATTCTCCTCGATTTGTGTTGTCAACTCATTGATGAACCCCCGGCGACGTTGATAGCGAGGCCGGTGAGATAATCTGATTCGGACGAAGCGAGAAAAGCTGCGGTTCTTGCCACATCTTCCCCTGTACCAACCCGCCCTAGGGGGATCCCTGAACCGCGTTGTTTCATCGCCTCGGTATGCCGTCCACTCGCCCGCCATTCTTCGCCGGATATATCCTCCGACGATAGGGCGGCACCTATGTAACTCCACCGCTCTGTATCGACAACGCCGGGACAGATGGCGTTCACGTTAATATGGTGAGGTGCCAGTTCTTGTGCCAAGGCTTGGGTGAAGCCGATCACTCCAAATTTGGAGGCGGCATAAGCTGCGAAACGTGCCGAACCGCTTTTGCCCGACACGGAGGACATAGTAATGATTTTTCCGCCCCCGCCACGGTTTATCATATGCCGGGCGACTGCTCTACAGCAGAGAAAGGTTCCCTTGAGGTTGGTTGTGTGTACGGTATCCCACGCCTCTTCCTCCAGTTCCACCACCGGCACACGGTCAGGACCAGGGCGTGATCCGGCATTGCTCACCAAGATGTCAATCTGCCCGAACCGCTCAATCCCCTCATTCACCAACGCGTCCACCTGTTCGCCATCAGATACATCTGCTAAGATAGTCACTGCCTGTCGTCCCAACGCCTCAATTTCACGGACAACGGAAGGGGCTCCCTCCCAATCGATTGAGTTGTGAGCATAAGGATTATCGACAACGTCACTGACAATGACATCGGCACTCTCCTTGGCAAGACGTATGGCGATTGCACGACCAATGCCGTGTTCACCACCTGCACCCGTCACTAGGGCAACTTTTCCGCTAAGGTTGTACATATAATTTCCTTTCTGCTGACCGGCTTTGTATGAGCCCCTCGAACGAAAACAGATTTGTTTCTGCTGGTTGAGTTTAGATCTTCGACTAAGCAGCCAAGAGACTCACTCTCCCTCTCGGCGAGGTCTCACTAAGGTGGTGCCATCCGCCTCAATCAGTGGCCGGTGGTAAATGTACGGCGGCTCCAGCACCGCCTGCTGGGCTTCGGTCAGTTCAGATACCCACTCCGGCAGACTTGCATCGTAATATCCACCGTGATAGTGGACGTACTTGGGAGTATAGCGGTAGAGTGCTGTGCGTCTCTCACCCTTTCCCTTCCACGGAAGGGTGCCATGGGTGGTTGCTTCGTTGAAAATTACCAGATCACCAGCAGAAAGGGGGATGTGATAGACAATTTCCCGGTTCGCTTCCCACAGCTGGATGTCTTCGGGACAGGGGTAGTTTGATTTGTGGCTGCCCGGTATGACGCACAATCCCCCATCGCCGGGATTCACCTCTGTCATGTAAAACTGACAATTAATCAGACCGCAGCGCATTCTGCCGTTTTGGTAGGCGTAGAAGCGGGATCCGTTGAAAGTAACGTTGCCATCGCCGTGAAGACGCAGCCCTTCGGCACCGGATGTGGAGGTCAATATATCAGGCGAGTGGTCCAACTTCCAACCGCGACCCAGTAAGGTATTGAGATAAGGGATGAGTTTAGGATGAGCTAACAAATCGCGAAAGGGCTGACACCAAGGATGCTCCCAAGTTAGCATACCGCTGATATGACCTCGGAGTTGCGTTCCCTCCAACTGTGGGCCAACTGCGCGACTGGTGTGTTCGCCGTGTTTGTCTAGGTTCGCATCGACAGCCTCGTTCAGGCGTTTCACCTCGGCGGTCGAGAGCAAATCTCTAACGACGAGAAAACCCTGCAAATCGAACAGATATTTTTCTCGCTCGCTCATCGTGGGGAACTGTTCTGCTTCGTACATAATCGCCGCCTCCCGTTTGGCGTGTAAGTTGATACCCAAGTGTGGGGTCAAGGGCACCCCCTACTACTATAAGATGATTACTATATCACCGTTCACCAATCAGGTCAAGCGAAAACCGAGCACAACGAAGTTTTCTGTTGACGCTACGGGACAACCGTGATATAAGAATAGGGGTGATAATTAATTTGTTTCCACAACGCACAAAACTAGTGGGCTATCCTACCGGTGACAGAACCAACATAGTCAGGATTGCGCCTAAACGCAAGGAGACTTTCTCATGAAACTCGGTTTCTTCACAATGCCATTGCATCCGCCGGGCGCGGATTTCACGAAGACCTTGGATGACGACCTAGATCAGGTGGTGACATTGGATAAGTTAGGCTACACGGAAGCGTGGATCGGTGAACACTTCACTTTTGAATGGGAGAATATTCCATCCCCTGAACTCTTCATCGCAAATGCCCTAGGGTTGACCCAGAATATCGTCTTTGGGACGGGCGTTACATGTATGCCCATCCACAACCCGGCTGCTGTTGCCCATCGCATCGCCCAACTCGACCATTTGGCGCACGGGCGTTTCTATTGGGGTGTCGGTTCTAGTGCCATACCGGGGGACTGCGAGATGTTTGGATTCGCAGCGGACGGCGACCGACGAAAAGCAACACGAGAAGGTATCGAGGCGGTGCTCCAAATTTGGGAAGACCCCAAACCGGGGCTATATGAAACTGAGTACTGGCACTATAAAATTCCTGAACCGGTGGAGGACATCGGCTTAAAGGTTCACATGAAGCCGTATCAGAAGCCTCACCCACCCATCGCAATGGGGGGTGTTTCACCTAGATCGGACACGCTGGTGTTGGCAGGTGAGCGGGGTTGGATTCCGATGAGTCTCAATCTGGTACCTTTAGAGGTCATCCAGACACACTGGGAGGCAGTGGAAGAAGGGGCACAGAAAGCGGGGCGTACTCCGGATCGGTCAATATGGCGTATTGCGCGGGAGATTTACATCGCAGATACCACCGAGCAGGCACGTGAGGAGGCACTAGCGGGAACCCTCGCACGTGACTTCAATGATTACTGGTTTAAACTTCTGCCTAAGGAACGATTCAAGAGAGATCCCAACATGCCCAACGATGAAGTGACAGTTGAGTATCTACTGGACAACCTCTGGATCGTCGGAAGTCCCGACGATGTTGCCGATCAACTGCGTCAATTATACGAGGACGTGGGAGGTTTTGGCGTACTCTTGGCGATGGGGCACGAATGGGAACCGAAGGAGAAGTGGCTCAATTCCATGACGTTGCTTATTACCGAGGTGATGCCTAAAATAGCAGACCTGACATAGGCTGTCGGGCGTGAGACAGGAGGGCATCAATACGCCCTGCACGTTTAGGAGGTGAGATATGCGTTTGAAGGACAAAGTAGCACTAGTTACAGGCGGCGGTTCCGGCATTGGACACGCGACAGCAGTGCTATTCGCCGCGAAGGGGGCGAAGGTGGTCGTCTCCGATTTGAATGAGGTAAACGCCCTTGAAACCGTTGCGGAGATAAAAGCTGAGGAAGGCGACACCACCGCCCTCACCGGAGATGTATCAAGTAACTCCGATGCCGAGGCGATGGTGAGGGGCGCGGTGGAGACTTATGGCACGTTGGACATTGTGGTCAACTGCGCCGGCGTTATTGCCGGTAAAGCCCTCCCGAAAGGCGCATCCCCTGAAGAGGTGTGGGACCGTGTGATGGATGTCAACCTGAAGGGGACTTACTTGGTCACGTGGCATGCGGTGCGGGCGATGGAACAGTCCGGGGGCGGTTCAATAATCAACATCGCTTCCATCAATGGATTGGTGGGTTATCCGATTGGCCTCGGCGGCGGCTTCGACGCGTATGTCCCCTCAAAGGGAGGCGTGGTTCAGTTTACCAAAAACTTAGCGATTGAATACGGCAAGAAGAACATTCGCGTGAATTGTATCTGCCCCGGCCACATAGACACCAATCTGATTCGGGAGTTTATCCAAAACCCAGAGCGGCGTGAATGGTTGGAGCAGCGTTACCCGATAGGCAGGATCGGACGGCCCGAAGAGATCGCCTACGCAGCACTTTTTCTGGCATCGGATGAATCCTCTTTTGTGACGGGAGCCCCACTTATCGTCGATGGTGGGTATACCGCACAGTAGATCTGACTCGTCGATCGAGAAGATATGGGTGAAGATAGGATCGGGGAAAGCTTCCTTAGGTAGATTCTTAATACAGTCCGGTTTTTGTTGTCTTTTTTATAAATTCATGATAGCATCTGCGCTAGTGTTATGATTCGACTAAGAACTTTGGTTAGTAGTCTCCCCAGAACTAAAAAAACAAGGAGGGCGACATCAGGTGGTCTACTCCTTAACCGATATAGCGGAAGGTGATACCCAAGTTGGTGGGCTTGAACTATAATCAAAGTGTCCGAAATCCATTGGACGAAAAATCAAAGCTACTGCCAAACCTGAGGCCTCCTTCATCCCAAACTTATCAACACGGAGGTATAAATCCATGAAAGCGAGTGAAACGAATCTGCTGAGATTCTTGCAAGGTCCGAAACAGTTTCATGTGCCAATTTTTCAACGTCGGCACAGTTGGGAAAAGCGTCATTGTGAGCAACTGTGGAATGATGTATTGCGGGTCGCGGAAGATAAAGATGCCCGTGCTCATTTTCTCGGTTCAATCGTATCTATGCAGCACGGTATTTTTAGTGCCTCAGCAGTGTCTCAATTGCTCGTTATTGACGGTCAACAGCGGTTGACGACGCTTTCACTGTTGCTTTCTGCACTCGGCAGAGCTATTAAAGCACAGAAAGTTGATATCGGCATAGACCAGAGCAGAATACAGGACTACTATCTGTTCAACGCCTATGAAGAGGGGGAATTACGTTACAAACAACTGCTGACCCGTCATGATAAGGAAACCCTGATTCAGTTGTTGGAGGGGAGAGACCTTCCCGCTAACCCCTCACATCTCTTGGTAGAAAACTACCGATTTTTTGAAGGTCAACTCAAGCGCGCCGCCCTTGAAGCGGTGTATAAAGGGATTGAGAAGCTAATAATCGTAGACATCAGTCTGGACCGCGATTACGATAATCCGCAACTGATTTTTGAGAGTCTCAACTCCACTGGACTTGCTCTTTCCCAAGCCGATCTCATCCGTAATTATGTGCTCATGGGACAAGAACCCAACTTCCAAAACAGACTTTATGAGGACTATTGGTTTCCGATGGAGGGTAGTTTTGGGGAAGAGTATACCGAGCGATTTGACCGTTTCATAAGGAACTATCTTACGCTAAAGACGCGGCGGATTCCCACTATGAAGGGTATGAAGGGTGTTTACAACAGTTTTAAAGCGCATATAGGAGCAAAAAAGAGTCAGGAAGAGTTAGAGGAAATTATTAAGGATATCCAGCGCTATTCAAGACACTATGTCCGCATCGTATCACTCAAAGAAGCAGACCCAGAACTTCGCGCCTCCCTTGAGGACCTCCGGGATCTTAACGTTGAGGTCGTTTTTCCGTTCTTACTTGAAGTTTATGATGACTATACGCAAGAACGAATCGAAAAAACGGAGGTCATTGAAATCCTTCGCTTGATAGAGAGCTATATTTTTCGTCTCGCAATCTGTGGCATTCGAGCGGCGACCTTCGGCAGACTCTTTGCCACACTAGGGCAGAAAGTTGATAAAAGCAATTATCTTGAAAGTCTGAAGACCGCTTTCTCGCTGATGCCCCCTTCTCAACGTTATCCCTCCAATACCGAGTTCCAACGAAGGTTTCTCACTGCGGACGTTTATAACTTCGACAAGCGCAATTATCTACTACGCAAGCTGGAGAACTACGGACGCAAAGAGCCGATTCGTGTTGAAGACTACACGATTGAGCGTGTGATGCCGGAAACACTGACTAAAGAATGGCGAGAGGATTTAGGGGAAAACTGGAAAGAAGTGCATGAAAAGTACCTCCATACCATTGGCAACCTCACTCTTACCGGGTACAATTCAGAATTAAGCAATCGTTCCTTCGCAGATAAACGGGACAGGTTTTTTTCTAATAGTCCGTTGCATTTAAATCAGAGTCTCGCCCAAGCGGAGCGATGGGACGAAACCGCTATCGTAAACCGGGGAGAGCAATTATTTCAAGAGGCACTCAAAATCTGGATTGACCTCGGCGTTCAACGGGAAGAACAGGAGAATTACGATCAAAAGAAAGGGAAGGATTACACACTAGCCGATCACCGTTTTCTCACTGGTAAAATGCTAGAATTATTCCAGCAATTACACTCTCGCATTCAGGCGTTAGACTCTGTCGGGAGAAAGATCCTCAAAACTTATATCACTTATAAGACCAGAGACACGGTCTTCGTATCTATTAAACCGCAAAAAAAAAGACTGCTTTTAGTCTTAAACCTACCCTTTTCTGAGATTGATGACCCGCAAGAATTGTGCGACGATGTGACAAACCGAGGGACTTTTAGGACAGGAGATGTACAGGTCGGTCTCTCGAATGAATCCGAGCTCGATTACATCATGTTCCTGATACGTCAGGTGTTTGAAAAACAGATTGCAGACCAATAAGGAGAGACCAATGACCGCGCAACCTGATTATGACCTCGATTTGAAACTTGCCGAATTGAAGATTAACGGTTACGCCACTTTTGAAGACCTGATACCTGTTCAAACAATCGATCGGATACGTGAAGCGTTTCTGCCCCTTTTGGAAGAGGTAAAGACTCACAGCAAGACGCAAGGCGAAGATGTCAAGGTGCGTGGACACACCGATGATCGGCTTGTTGTGGAGGGCCGTCTACAAATCGTCAATCGTTACACGATGTACGTCCCTTGGGAGCAGCCCTTCGCCGATCCTCAGATTTTCGAGAACCCGATGCTGCTCGCTTTTCTCGACCGGTATTGGGGCACCAGCGACTATCACATTACCTACTACCACTCAAACAACCCGTACCCCGGCAGCGAGTACCAGCGGTGGCATCGAGATGCGGGGCTTTCCAAATTGGTTCCCCACGTCGGCTTAGAAGTTTGTCCGCATTTTGGTATCAAGTTTCCATTGGTAGACACCTATGAGGAAAACGGGAGTTTTGAAATCCTGCCCGCCACCCAATACCTCGCAGACCCAGAGTTGGAGAACCGCTACGACGAAGTGCTGACAACAGGCGATTTTCCTACAGCGCGCCGCCTCAATCTGAAGAAGGGAACGCTATGGATTCAGGATCCACGAACGCTCCACCGTGGGACACCCAACCGCGCCGATCATCCCAGACCAGAGTTGGTAATTTGTTATTCCCTCCCTTGGTTCGCGATGCGTAAGCCTATTGAGATGACCCAGACGGAATTTGACAAACTCTCTGAACGAAGCAAGGAGATGCTCTCTCGGTGCGAGATAATTGAATAGCGGTGTCAAATCGGACCCCGTAGAGACTCAACAACTTTCAAGGAGGAAACAAAATGAAAACGCTTAACAGTTTAACTCGATTCACCGTGCGAATCATCGGTCTCGTGCTAATCGGCGGTTTGATGATGGCCGGTATTTACGCACATGCAGACACAGCGAAAGAACAACTGGAGAAATCGCCGCGGCACGGGGAATGGGTGAAAATCTCCACAGAGAGCGGACGCGAGGTCAATGCCTTCATTGTTTTCCCGGAGATTAAGGAGAAGGCGACTTCGGTGATTGTCATCCATGAGATTTTTGGTCTAACAGATTGGATAAGACAGGTCGGGGATGAACTTGCAAAATCCGGCGTTGTCGCGATCTGTCCCGATCTCCTTTCCGGGATGGGACCAAACGGAGGTGGCACCGACAGCTTTGGATCCGGTGATAATGTCCGACGAGCGATTCGTGCCTTGGACCCTGACCAGATCACGACTGACCTCAAAGCGACCATGAAATACGTCCGCGATCTGCCTTCGACGACAGATGTGGTCGCTGTGAGTGGCTTCTGTTGGGGCGGTGGACAATCGTTCCGCTTTGCCACCAATGACAATTCACTAAAAGCCGCTTTCGTTTTCTATGGTCGCTCCCCGGACACAGCGACATTGGGAAAGATTGTGTGTCCGGTCTACGGTTTTTACGGTGAGAATGACAACCGAATCAACTCGACCATTGAACCGACGAAAGCAGCCGCAAAAGCCTCCGGCATCACCTATGAGCCGGTTATTTATTCCGGTGTAGGTCACGGCTTCTTGAGACGGGGTATGGCTGCGGAGGCGAGTGAAGTTCAGAAAATCGCAACCCGTGAGGCTTGGGAGCGATGGGTGAGTTTACTAAATAAACACTAAAAGATACAACCCTAACACAGGAGAAATTTTAATGAAAAGGACACTAACCATCTTTATCTGTTTTTGTGCGATTTCGACTTTTTTGTGGGGGATGTCCTCGCGTGCAGATTTCGAGAGGTATTGGCCCCAATGGCGGGGACCGCAGGCTTCCGGTGTCGCACCGCACGGGGACCCACCAATCGAGTGGAACGAAAACAAAAACGTCCGATGGAAAACCGAGATCCCGGGTCAAGGACATGCTACCCCAATCGTGTGGGGCGATACTGTTTTTGTCACAAGTGCCATCAAGACCGACAAGCAAGTAGAACTAGAGCCAATCGAGGTACCACAACGACGAAGAGGCCGCCGCGGCCGCTCCGCAGCCCCATCGTCTACCTACAAGTTTGTAATTTTCGCCATCAACCGTTCCGACGGGAGCGTCCATTGGCAACAGACCGCCCGTGAAGAAGTGCCGCATGAGGGAACACATCAGACCGGCAGCTGGGCAGCAAACTCCCCGGTCACCGATGGGGAGCATGTTTACGCTTATTTCGGTTCTCGCGGTCTCTACTGTTATGATATGCAGGGAAATCTCCAATGGGAGCGAGACTTAGGAGACATGATCATCAAGCGCAGTTTCGGTGAAGGAAGTTCGCCGGTGCTCTATGGCGATGTCATCGTTCTTAACTGGGATCACGAAGGGGATTCGTTTATTATTGCGCTGGATAAGCGGACAGGTGAAGAACTCTGGAAAGTCGCCCGAGATGAAAGCACGTCGTGGTCAACACCGCTCGTTGTTGAAGACAATGGAACCCCTCAAGTCGTTGTCAACGCGACCTACCGCACACGTAGCTATGATCTGGCGACAGGGAAAACGCTTTGGGAATGTGGCGGCATGACAGCCAATGCAATACCATCGCCCGTGACAGCAAACGGCATTGTCTACGTTACCAGCGGCTTTCGCGGCAACGCCCTGCAAGCGATTCGTCTCGCTGATACAACTGGAGACATTACCGGTGCAACGGCGGTTATCTGGGAATATGATAGAGATACTCCCTATGTGCCCTCCCCGCTGCTCTATGGCGATATACTCTATTTCCTGAAACACAACAGAGGAATTCTCTCCGCCTTCAACGCCAGTACCGGCGAGGCGTACTATGGACCAGAACGCCTAGAAGGCATATCGGATGTATATGCGTCGCCGGTGGGCGCGGGCGGCCGTATCTATATCGCGGATAGAGATGGTGTTACGCTGGTAATCAAGCACGGTTCCACGTTTGAAGTCCTTGCTGAAAATGTCCTCAATGACGGTTTCAATGCCTCACCCGCAATCGTAGACAGGGAGATATATCTACGCGGAAGCAAATCTCTTTACTGCATTGCGTCGGATTAACTTAGCACCCAATATGCTAGGAAGAAGACCGAATAAAAATGTTTGATGATTATCGTCCCAACCGATTTGAGCCAGGTCGCTCCGCTGTGAGATGCAAACCCGGCGCAGTCGCCACAAGCTAACCTCTCGCTGCGGGTGCAGGCTTACAGATCTTGAGCGAGGGCGGGAATCCCACTAGCAGCTTGGGTTAATATTAAGCAGCAGCACGAATATGCGCCCGTGTCCCTTCAACATCAAAACAGGCGTACTGGTTATCCCGCATGATGCGCGTTGCGATTTGCATCGCCTGCGTTTCGGTCATATAACCGTCCGCTATCTCCCCTTCAAGGGCACGACGAATCTCGTTACGCGCTTGTATCGCATACGCCATCGCGCTTGTGGGCCAATGGGTATCTCCGCCAAACGCAAACAGCTTATTCGATGGAACAGCGTGCAGGAACCGCCGCAAAAAGTCGCGGGAACTGTACGGATCGATGCTCCATGCCCAACAGAGATCCACCCAAATGTTACGATAGTGCTTCGCGAGTGCGACCAGTTCATCGGTGTAGGGATAGGAAATGTGCATCAGGACAAACTTGGCATCAAGGTAACGCGCAAAGAGATCACACATGTTGCCAGCGGGGATTCGACTTATGGGCATCCGATCGTTCCCTGCGTAGTAGCCGGTGTGAATCTTGAACGGAAGGTTGTGTTCGATTGACTGCTCGACCCCTCGCGCCCAGCACCAATCTCCCAAACAGAGCCGGGTTTCGACGCTGATCTCCTCCGCAGGCTGGGTCAGCACTTTTCTGAGGGCTGCGGACGCTTCAACATCGTTCCGTTCGATCCAATTGAGGGTTCGATTGTAGGCGTGCTGCGCTTTCACCGCAATGGCGGTAGGAGCGTGTTTTGCAAAGATTGCCTCTATCCCCTGTCTTAGTGTTCTGAGATCTATCACTTCGATTCCCGTTTCGGCGTGGATCTGTTCCAGTTCGATTTCTCCATTGCAGAAGCCACGCCACGACAGGTCATAGAGAAAAAAATCGAGTCCAGAACTATCCGGGGCACACACCCACAGCTTATCATCCGTCTGCGTGTGGTCGAGGTTGGCAACATCCTGCAGCAACCGGAAACGTTCACCGGGGCGTCTCAGCATCTTAATTTTCCCTTGCGCTGATGCTAGGTTTGCCCCGGTGAGTTCATCAATCCCGTAGGCGTGTTCAGCAATGAGTCGCACTGCTTCGCCATAGCCCGTAAACTGTGTCGCTTCCCACGCCTCTCGGATACCCTCAAAGCGTCCAGCGATATCCTGGTCTGAAGCATCCATCAAACGTTTCATCGCGTCAGACGATGCACCTGCCGTGTTGAGGTCCGCGGGGACATAATTCCCAAACAGGTCTTGCAAGATGTCAGGCCCCTTTTCTAACCACACATGTTCTCGATCCAAATGCTCATGTGTATCAACTAAAGGCGTGCCTTGAATGTGATGTGCCAAATCGGTTGACATATTTTTCCTCCTCGTATAGCTTGGGCTACGATTGGATTGAGGTTCTAAAGTCATAATGAGGTGTCGGTCAATTTTCTAAAACCGACACACCTCGCAGATAGCGGCGCGAATCTCGATCTATGGAGCAGATTATAAGAGCATACAAACAAGAAAAATTAGAAAAATCTAATTCCATTTCCAAAAAATATGCTATACTCTAACTGTCCCATCAAGTCTACAAGGCCCATTGACCCGGTGAAAAGGGAACTGAGAGATGAAAAGGGAACTGAAATGCGCTATTTTCGATCTAGATGGGACAATCATTGACAATTCTTCTGAGCGGGTTTTCCTCAAATATCTGCTTGAGGGTGGTGAACTGCCATTTCGTAACCTGTCCCAGTGGATCCTCGATTTTATTCGGCTCCGAGATCTCCGTCAAGCCAAAGCAAACAAGATGTACCTGAAAGGGTTAGATTATCAGCATATCTGCAACTTAGCACGGACCTGCTTTACGGAGCGCATGGTAGATCGAATCTCGCCTAAAGTTTTTGACCTCATCGAATTTCACCGCGCCGAAGGGCGAGCTATTGTTATTTTATCCGGCTCTCTAGAAATCTTAGTCCGGTATTTCTATGAACACCTGAAGGCGGATTTCATGATTGGATACACCTTAGAGGTCGTTGAAGAAGAGATCACAGGGTGCTGTGTGGGCTTAAATCCTTATGGTGAGAATAAGGCCAAATTGGTTCAGGGGCTTGCCGAAGCACACAATTTTGACTTGAGCGCATCTTATGCCTACGGAAACCATCATTCGGACGCACACAAGCTCAAACGGGTTGGACACCCGGTTGCCGTCAATCCTGATAGAAAACTACGAGAAATCGCCGCTGCCAACGATTGGCAGATTGAACAGTTTCATACAAATTAAGTGAAAGACTGCCCCCCGACTGTACTGTGCAGAGTCAGTAGAGAACGTGGATTTCCACTGCCTTTATGGTGATCTCACCAGCGACGACTAAGACTCCGACTTGATTCCGCCCCTGTATGAGCAGATCGGGCCTGATCTCCTGACGTAGAGCGCGGACCCGATCTGGTTGCGAGGTGCCGTCCGTATTGTCGGGCGGGAGCCAAGCACCGGTTGGTTCAAGCTCCGCCAAGGGGTGCCCGTTGAGCGTAATATCGATTTGACTCGTTTCGGCAAGATCGCTGTAAGTGACGGACAACCATATCGTCTGAGGGGGAGGGGATGCGGTGAAATCCTCTTCCACCAGAACGGGGACCGCCACCTGCTCTCCACGCTCTAGGGTTTGTGGGAGCGTTGCCTGCAGCCAGTTATGTGGTAACATTGGTTTCGGTCCCAAGAGGCGGTCGGCAGCATAGAGCTTATCTTTGCCCCGCATCGCTTGAAGCGCATCCATCTCTCGCAGTAACTGTGTCTGAGGTGCGAACTGTGGATGGGCGTTGGGACGGTGCACGTAGGAGTGGGCGTTCCAGTTGAAGGTGTAGATACCGTCGGCTCCCTGATGCCAGTAGTTGGATGCCAAAGCACGGAGCATCGGTTCGGAACCCTCAAAGCCGAAGATGATATTATACCCACTGGGCCAACCGTACACACAAGGATACACGAATATTCCCGTACCGTCGGTCAGGTTCTTAAACGCCTCCACGTCACAATCTATGTTGCCACTACCGAGGATGAGACTGTCCATCAACCCTTCCTCAACCCAAGTAGGAATATCGAATCCATCCAACCGACACGCCTCCAGCGTGGGGTTCACACGCACCGCCAACGGGAGCTGCCTGCCCCGCGCTTTGCCGCGTTGATTCAGATGTTCCCGCACCCGCCTGAGAAACTGTGTGAGCAGATGGGCATTTCCGGGGGCTTCGCTCGGGATGAAATAGGGGGGACTGCGGAGGAAATCAATCTCCAATCCATCAAAGTCGTACTTTCGGAAAATTTCCTCAATAACGGCGAACTTCAGATCGCACACCTCGGGCACCGCAAAGTTGAGATTGCGGTGGACAGAGGAATGCACCTCCGGATGTCCCTTTCCGATCGTCCACTCTGGATGCTCTACCTTGAAAGTAGCGAGCAGTTGCCCATGGCCAAAGGAATCGTGACAGTCATTGAGGCGGAAAGAGTAGAAAATATCTACGTCCCGCTTCTTTGCTTCTCGCACGACGATCTTTGGTGGGTCGTTGCCTTCCTCAATAAGACGAAGCAGCGATGGACACACTTCCCCGATACGCTCCCCGGTCAACTCCAACACATCGCTGTCGTAGTTAGCAGTGTTGCCGCCAGCTCCGTCATGCCAGAAGAGACAGTCAATGTGGCTGTCCTCAAGGAAACCGACGATACCCTTGAGGTAATCATTGACATCCGTTGAAGCGGGCAGCACCCCGCTTGAATCCATCTGATAGATAAGAAGATAAGGGTTCATGTCTTGTATCATGTATAGGTCAATTCTTGGAGAATTGACAGAAGATTGTCGGGATATGATTCGACCTACATGACATACCTCCCTTCGCGGTTCTGACAACCGCTAAAGCTCCGGTTTTCCCTTCTCACTTTGAAAATATACGAAGCCATTTTATCTGTTTCTTACCTGCTGGTCAAGGAAATTTGTTATTCCTTTCCGGTTGGGGAAACGAACATAAAATTGCTTGACTTTGAAATCCGATTCCATTACAATCAGCAAAATTCGATTTGTTCGCACAACGTATGACCATTTTAAAAGGAGCAACTTATGACCACGCCATCTTTTACCCGATCGACTCCACATGACCTCGTCCGCGTTGGAGTGATAGCCGGCCCCGGCGGACATACACACGGTATTTGGGGCAATACGATGAACCCACCAGCGGGCCAAATCCGCACGACAGGTATGGTGCTGACACACGCTTGGACCATTAGACCTGATATGGCGGAGCGATTGAAGTCATTATTCCAAGGCATTGAAATTGTCCAACATCCCGCTGATATGATCGACCACGTTGATGGCGTGTATATTGATGACATCACCGCGATTTCGTTGTATCCACTGTTCGCAAAGCTTTTCCTTGAGGCAGGGGTCCCAACGTTTGTCAATCGCCCGTTTGCTACTTCCCTAGTGAAGGGACAGGCGATGGTAGATCTGGCAGTGAAACACGGCACCCCACTCTTGACCGCATCAACGTGGGAATATACTGAGAGCGTAGGAGATCTGCGCGCAAAAGCAGCCGATATGACGGACATCAAAGGCTATGTCGCACACAATTCGATGAGCGATTATTATTCGCATGGGTTACACGGCGTATGGTACCTCCATGCCGTATTGCGGGACGAGATTAAGAAAGGGCGGGGAAAAATGACAGGGGCGGCGTATCACACCCCTAATTGGCGCAAGCCTAATGGTCTCATCATCTATGAGCATGATCATCCGACGCATCCGTACTATGGTTCATTGCAATTGGTAGGTGGTGCGGATGGACAAGCGTATATGCGTATTTTCGGTGACCATCAGGGCGATGCGGAAGGCAAGATACCGGGACGTCCGGGGTATTTCCGCTACAACACATGGAATGCCTTGCAGCTGGTTATTCAAGAGATGTTTGAAACAGGCGAATCACCGGAAACCGGCGACGATTTAATGGAAAAATTAACGATGTTTCTCCTGCCGTTCTATTCAATTATAGAACGCGGCGGAGCCTTTGTCCGCCGGGAGGAATTGGGCGACTGGGAGGTTCCGAATCCATCGCCGGTGTTGATGCAAGATGGAGAACCGACGGATAGCGCATTCCAACAACCTTACACCGAAGCGGAGTTAGATGCTGTTGAGCGCACGTTGTCATCATAGCAGATAATTGGGAGGATAAACTATGAGAGTCGGTATACACGCAGGTTCTAGCAGCGTAGACGAAATCGCGGCGAGTTGTCGTGATGCAGGTGTGAACGAGATCTTCCTCAGCGCCGGTTCGGTCCCGGGTGCCTCAGATCGAGGGTTCATGACACCGGACACCTTCAAGCCCTTCAGGGATATGCTTCAAGAGCGCGGGATTCAGGTATCCGGGATGATTGCACCGGTGCCTTCCAAAGAGGCAGTGCTCGGCGAAAATGAGTCAGAACTGGATGCCCTTTGCCGAACGCTGCGAGCTATAGGGGATTCCGGTATTGATGTCGTGCTTTTCTATCCGCTGGATCGGTTAATTTATTTTCACGAATATCACCCCGGCAGACCGCTAATGGTAATGCCGGGCGAGGACGGGTGGGATACGGTTATTCAGTTTTTCAGGCGGGTGGTGAGCGTAGCCGACGAGGTGAATCTGAGGTTAGCAAATCATCTATGGGCGGTTGATGTGCTGCACGCCATTTGGGATACGGTGAAAAGCCCCAATAATGGTGTGACCTATTGCCAAGGGATGTCCCTCTTTGGTGAGGACCCGCATTCACCTGTTGATACATGGGGCATGGATCGGATCTTTTTCTGTCACGCGCGCAATCAGATTAGACACAGTTCGATCATGATGAATCATGAGGAAGTGCCATTGGACAGCGGTGATGTAGACATTCCGCAATGTGTGCGGGCACTACTCAAGGCGGAATACGATGGGCTAATCATTCCGGAACATCTCGGACCCCAAAGCATACCCGATGCTGTCGGCTATCTGAAAACACTGATAGATGGCTAAACCCGCTAGCAATCGGGTTCTGATGTCGTTGATAAAGGTGATACCCCTTGCGAAGGGCCCGATGCTGGTGGCAAATTCTGTGCCTTACAGCATCGTGGATTCACGGTTTCATAAGTTCCGATCAGGGTATTGAAGCAACGAAACCGGAATTTGAAGTCTTCGCAAGGGGGCTAGATTCGGCGTTACCGTGACCATACTGACTAGTACAGTCCGTCCGCTCCTTCTTTTCTCGGATAAGCAATCGCCGCAGATGGGTATATCGCCACCTTGGGCTTCTGGTCTCGATATACCTGCTTCAACATATCCAAGATCTCATCCCACGAATCTATCAATTTGGCTCTGGGTTGGGCTTCTAAGACTTCCATTGGGCCAACGGCTTGGGAGAACAGGATATAATCCCAATCCTCCGATCTAATCAGTGGCTTCCGTTCTTCGTGTTCATGGTTCTCCGCCTCGCGACGACGCTTCGCGCCAAGGATACCCGCCCGATGGTAGCACACGCCTTCATCTCCGGAGGAAACTAAGATGCGTGTTGCTTCCGGCGACGTATGTTGCATAGGCCACCCACCGATTTGGCCATAACTGAGGTCATGGTCACGCGGATAGCCGGTAGTGACCACAATATCGGCATCCCTCATCGGTGTGACCGCGTAGGCGACTCTGGAGGTCTCAGCAGCAGCGCGATGGGCATCAACCACGTCGCCGACGAAAAGGGCGGTAATCTGCCGTCTGTCGTTAAGGGTGGTTATCACCGTTGCATTCACCCCTAACATTCGGGCGGCTTCTTCGGAGTTGAGCCGAAATTCATTCTCAACGTTCCCCGCATTTCCCCCGCTTTCTAGCGTACCGTGGGCGGTGCTGATGGTTTCATAGTTAGACACGCCAGGGATGACAATCTTCCCGCCACCGCTAAACGCTGCAGTTCCATGCGGCCACGCGCCCCCGACACCAATCTTTACATCGCAATCTACGACCCATTGGTTGCAGTGAAGCGGGACCCCCCGCGAGGTCTCACCCACGTAGATGTAAGCATCATCCAACTCGTTCTGCTTAACGCGAAAACGGCGCACCGTATCCTCGCCCAGCTTCTTCACCAAGTCAGCATGCTTCATGCTTCTGTGACATCCGAAGCCCATGAAGAAGATGATGTTTTCTTCGGAGATGCCGCCCTCCTGAAGCTCCTCTAGGATAAAAGGGATAACTTCTGAGGCGGGGGTTGGACGGGTTAAATCGTCGCAAATGATGACAGCACTGTTTTGGGCCTGTGCTATCTCCGCAATTCGTGGCGACCCAATCGGTTCGTGGAACGCCTGCCGCAGTTGGTCTTGAGTCAGCACCGGATGCTTTTCATACGCGATGACGTTGATGTCCCAATCGTCGGGAAACGTCAAGTCGACTTCTCTATCGCCATACCAGGCACCCGTTAAAACTTGAACAGATTGCATATTTGTCTCCTTCTGCTAACTTTAATCACGTGGATAAGCAATCGCTGACGAGCGATATATCGCCACCTTCGGCTTCTGGTCACGATATGTCTGCTTCAGAAAATCGAGGATTTCATCCCACGATTCCATTAATGTAGCTTTGGGGTGAGTCTCCAATACCTCCATCGGACCTACAGCGTCAGAGAAGAGGATATAATCCCAATCCTCTGATCTAATTAGCGGCTTCCGTTCTTCGCGTTCACGATTCTCTTCCTTGCGGAGTTGTTTGCCCCGGAGGATACCTCCCCGATGATAGCCGACCCCTTCGGTGCCAGTGTTAATCAAAACACGCGTTGCCTCCGGTTGAGAATGTCTCATAGGCCAACTGCCCTGACCACCGTACGCAAGGTCGTGGTCCCGCGGATAGCCGGTGGTAATCACGATATCGGCATCGGGCATTACTTGAATAGCGTACGCCTTCTTGGCGGCTTCAACGGCAGCGCGGTGTGCTTTAACCACATCGCCGACAAACAACCCGGTAATCTCGCGCTTATAGTCCAAGATGGTCAGCACCGTCGTATTCAACCCTGCCATCCGGGCGGCTTCTTCGGAGTTAAGCCGAAATTCATTCTCGACATTTCCAGCCCTGCCCCCGCCCTTTAACGTACCGTGTGCGCGACTGATAGTTTCGTAGCTCGCTATACCGGGGATAGCCAGCTTTCCACCGCCACTGAAACCGGCGGTGCCGTGTGGCCATGTCCCACCGATGCCAATTTTGAGTTCGCAGTCCATGACCCACTGGTTAATATGCAGCGGAATCCCCCGCGACGTGTCCCCTAAATAGACAAATGGGTCATCCAACTCATTTTGCTTGACACGGATACGATTTACAGTATCCTCACCGAGTTTCTTTGTGATGTCATCATGCCGCATCTGTCTGTGGCAGCCAAAGCCCATGAAAATTAAGATATCCTCCTCGGCGATGCCTCCTTCTTGCAATTCATCTAAGATGAAGGGCATCACCTCTGAGGTCGGAGTGGGCCGCGTGAGATCATCAGCGATAAGGACAGCACTTTTCTTTCCCTGCGCGAGTTCTGCTATTCTCGGTGACCCAATCGACTGATGAAACGCCTGTCGCAGCTGATCTCGCGTCAGCACTGGCCGTTCTTCAAAAGCGATGAGATTAAGGTCCCAATCGTCAGGAAACGTCAAGTCGATCTCTCGATCGCCATACCAAGCGGCTGTCAAAACCTGAACTGATTGCATTATCAATCCCCCCTTACGGAATTAGTGGATCTACGAATAGGGTAACCGCGAAGATTCCCCCGTTGCTAAGACGTTGAGCCGGCAATACGGTATTAAACATAATTCGGAAATTCTTGACCACAGATTAGCGGATAATCAGGTTTAAGTGCATCCCCCATATATCTCGTTTTTGAACACATATAGTGGGTAGCGTATCCCCGGTGCTGCTTCGATGAGCGGTTGGCATGGCTGCTGTGCAGAAGCAGGCTGTGGTGGAAGCTACAATCCCCTGACTTCATCCTGATTTCCAATTATAACCTAAATTGCTAGTTGATAAATCGCAAGTTGAGCATCAGCGAAAGCCCGATTTATCGGGACGTTAGTAACTGACGCAATAGTCGGGAATCAGAATTCCCTCCTAACATAAAACATGCGGTAGGGGCGTACCTTCCAAATCGGTTCATTAGTGCAATTAATGAACTTTTGAGGTTACTGCATACGGAATATGCCTACTACTAGCAACTTGGGTTATTATAGTGTAACAGCGGAAATTCAGTCAAGACTTTACTTCATCGGATAGCCGTCCAAAGTCAAGGACTGGGGTTGAGCGTTAGTGTATGGGTAGTTGGACCAGGAAGGAAAGGCAGAGGCTCTCCTTTTAACCAATAGCTGTACTGGTCCTTGTAGTTTTCTGATAAAGGGTGACCCGATTGACCGCAAGGTATGTGTAGAATCCCATCCGCAGGGTGATCCGCGGAAATGACCATGCGCTCAGATGCCCTCGCAGAGCGGACGCAATAGTCACCCCCCGGAAGGGGCTTACTCGGCATATTCAATATCTTGCCTAGCATAGGTATAAATCCGAGTGGATGTGAGATTTGAGTCCTATGAATGGTGCCCCACGTCAATTGATCTAACGAATCAAAATTATGTTCACGAAGCAGTTGTTCAATGGATTCTTCCAATTTCGAGCGGATGAACCTCTCCCAGTCTGGATAATTTGCTGGGTCTGGAAGGACTGCAGCAATCCTTTCACTTAGTAATGCACGGAGCGGGGTTTCCATATTCCTCCAAGAGTATGAGAACCTTTTATCAGTTTCCTGACAGGGAACTAGAAATGGTTCAAACACATCCTCAGCCAGAATTTGCCGAAACCGAACCAAAAGCCCGAAAGCAACGCTGTCCACCTCAGCTTTACCATCCCACGCTGCTATCTGTCGCCGCGCCTCTAATAAGAGGGGTTCATTTGCAATGGCAGCCCCTGTCAAAACGGATAGGGCTAGCTGTTGGTAAAATTCATAGAAGTAGCTCGTCGTATCCAACTGGAGTTGAAACATATCCTGTTCCGTAACCTGATTCATTTCGCGCAACCGCTTGTTGATGCGGTAAGCCTGATGGCTATTGGCGAAGTTATAACCGATGAGGTAGGGATAGTCTTTACCGAGCGTCCGATTATTTGCAGTCGCTATAAAACCCTCTGGCGGAGAAATCACACGCGGCAATTCAGACGGTGGAATATAACCTTCCCAACCAATGTCGCCATCCGCCCAAGACTTGGTGGAAGATCCATCAAACCCTTTTCGGATAGGAATTTTCCCACAATATGTCCAAGCAATTTGTCCAGTGTCATCAGCTATAATCACATCCAGCGGTGGTCCCCGAAAGCGATTCATGAGATGTAGGGCATCTTCAAGCGTTATCGCCTTATCCATATCAAGCAGCTCCATGCCAACCGCTTCGGGTTGTAGGGCTGTCCAATGAATGGCAACCGGTTGACCCATCAATGGAATTGGACTGACAGGTCCCCAGATTGTGAGCTTGATAGACTGGACAATGGGCTGCTCCCCTTTGATTTGGATCCGTTCGTTGACAACCTCAAATTGTCTCCAACCATTTGGTGTCTTGTATTCATCTGGGTTTTCGGGGTTAATCTCTAATCGGACGAGGTCAAGGAAATCTCCACAGATATAGGTGAACCCCCAAGCCACATGTCCATTAGATCCAACAACCACAGCAGGAGTACCCGGCAGGATAACACCCGAAATCTCAACGTTTCCATAGCGGAGAGATACCCGATACCACGTATTCGGTATAGATAGGGTTAGGTGCATATCATTCGCCACAATCGCCCGACCATCTGCCGTCTTCGATTGATCAACCGCCCAACTGTTCGACCCCGCGACGCGGGCCGTTGCGTGAACCAGTCGTTTTCCGTTTTGCTTTGGCGTCCGACGAATTGCAGCAAGTGCTTCGACAGGAATAGGCTGAATGGGTCGGTGGGAGTCCGGTCCCCCCAAGAGAACCTGGGTGTAGCTATCCGTATCAGGGGTCAGAAAAGCGATCACTTTCGGGGGGAGCGACTTTTCCATGATACTCATCATCCGTTCGTCATTTTCCTTGAGAGATAGCACCTGAAATATATTGAAGACGACAAGGAGGCTGTCTTCCACTGTCCAAGGTTCTGGTTGATAACCCAAGAGGAGAAATTCAAAAGGGGCGGTGTCCATTTGGCGAATAAAGGCGTTCACCCCATCGGCGTAAGCAACGAGGACTTCCCGCTGTTCATCGGAGAGATTGGCAACGATTGCCTTAGTCACACGGTAGAATCCGATAACCCTCTGTTGCTTATCGGCTTCTACTGCAATTTTACCGACAATTTCGGAGAGCCGTCCGGTGGCATGGCGGCGCATTAAATCTATTTGAAAGAGCCGATCCTGGGCGGTCACGTACCCTAACGCTAAGGCAGCATCCCTGCGCGTCGATGCAGTAATTGTCGGAATCCCAAAGCGATCTGAAGTCACCGTGACCGGTAGGGCTAACCCCTCAATTTGCCGTTCGCCATCGCGAATTGGCAGAGACCCCCATAGCTTGATAATACTGAAAATTCCTCCACTCGCTAGCACTAACAAAAGGATGAATAACAAGTAGAGAGTAGCTTTTAGAATTCTTTTTCTCTTACGAATCATAACAGTAGTCCCTCTCCGAATTTCCTATCCACTAGGAAGATGTCCATCTCCTAATTCAGTCTTAACCTTTTGCGTGATGATGTGCTTCCTAATTGAATCGAGAATTGATTCAATGAAGTTTTGAGCATTCAACTGTGCAAGTCCTAATTTTAATCACTAGGGTGGCGTACGCGATTTAACCCACAAAGCCTGCAGATTACGACTCTTTTTTCATGTTTGTTAATGAGCACGTGGGCTCACTCCTCATCTATATTCCCAACCGTAACGCAACCGCAGCAAGCAGAGTAAGTAGGGAAAACACGCCGATAAGGCTGGACACCACCGCCATCTGACCGCGCATCTTGTCGATATGTTCGGGAAGTTCCTGAGTCCCCGGATCAAGTTCTTCGACCGCTCGCGCTAACCGCGGTGCCATGATAAAGCCGTGAATGCCGGTCAAGATAATTAGGATGAGAACAAGGAGGATTTTGATGCCAAGCATTCGCATGAAGGGACCAATCAAATCCGGATTCCCTAACACACCAGCAGTAAAGATGTTAAACAGACCAGAGAAGATGAGAATCAGCACGCACGTCCATCCAATCGGTTCAAAGCCTTTACCGATCTGCATCAGGATTTTGGTTCGCTCTACGAGGGATACCGAGCGTTTGAAGTAGGGCACAATCACCATCGCCATCATAAAATTGCCACCGATCCAAATCGCGGCAGCAGTGACGTGTAGCCATAAGGCCAATACACCTAATAATTCCATGAAATCTCCTTTCTTTTAGAACCGTGTTATTTCTAAATCTTTTCGATCGCATCCGCAGTCAACCACCCTGAGTTTTCATCGGGCAGATAGATTTTCACCCAATCGTTACGTTCTTCCTGAAGTTGGATCTTAATCCCCTCATGCAGTGGAAGCGCAATTGTTTCGGACCCCAAATCGGGTTCACTCCGCACCATGACTTCGTTTGCAACGACAATGGAATACGGTCGATTAATCTCTCGAATTTTCAAATCCAAAACCAATAAAGAAAACAGCCATGTAATCCCCCCAATCCAGATGGCATAACGTAACGTCCGTTGGAAATGACGCTTCTGAGTGAATTGGATCGCAATGAGACTAGCAGCTGCGATCCAATACGGAACGAGTCCTGCCCAGATGATCTCGTTGGGGTGTAAAGCACCATATAGGAGCGAAAAACCGGAGAGGGGTTTAACCAGGTCGAATGGATCGACATTCTGTGCCTTGGCGATTTTGAGGTTGAAATTTATATCTTTATCCCTTGGCATCAATCGCTTCGCACGCTCGTAGTTCAGGATAGCCCTTCCTCTATTGCCAAGACGAAAGTAGACATTGCCAAGATTATAATAAACGGCACCATTTTGGATTGAACGTGCAATCTGTTCGTACTTTTCAGCTGCCTGTTGATACTGCCCACTCTGATATAAAGCATCTGCACTCCGATAACTCGCCTCTAAGGTTGATTGAGATTGGGAGTAGGCGTGCTGCTCCCGGAAAGGGAAACAGAGGAAGCAGATGAGAAACGTGAAACGTGAAACGAATCTTGCCTTATCTGCTACCCTTCCATTTTTCCATCCTTTCATGCTTCTAATCTCCTCACTCATTATACACAATACCTATCATGTCTTCAACTGCCGTTCCTTCTCAATCTCGTCAATCGCTGCCCTCGCACGATTGAGCGCATCTTCTATATCTGTCGGATTTGCGGCAACTGGAGCAAACCGGACATAGTCACACTGCGTCAGCGTATCAACAATCTGTGTCGTCGCAGATTCAGGGAAACCCGCCTCCTTACATCGCTGACGCACGAGTTCAGGATTGAGCCCGCCGGGTGAAATATCAAAGATGTCTCCAATGTACTGGTACAATCCGTTGGCGAGCGTTCCATAGAATGCTGTCGGTTCATTTGTGGTGTGTTTCTTAGCGTATTCTATGAGTCGCAAGGCTTTCTTTGCGGCATACTGCTCTCGAATCTGTTTGGGGTCACGCTTAGCTTGCCGCTGCCGATAGAACCATACAGACAGAACAATAACAATAGGTAGGGTCTGGGCAGCCCAAAATGATACACGCTTATAGGGATAAAGGTGCTGATTCGATAATTCAAGCAAATCCGGCTTGATATATCGAATATCCTGTTTGAGGAGGTGCATGTCGGACTGTGTCGTGTGTGGGGCTGTTGTCCCAGTTATCGCATTCGGGTTAGGAAGCACATTAATAGTGATTGCAACGGTACGGGCAATTTGGTAGTTCTCCGTTTGCGGATGAAAATAAGGGTAGTCAATCGCAGGAATTGTCCAACGACCCTCCTTTGATGGAATAATAACATATTCATACGTGCGACTTCCCTGAACTTTTGAATCTACTACACCAATGGCATCCGTAATTTGGGGGTCATATATCGCCATATGTGGAAGCGCAGAGATGGTTGGCTCAGGCACCGTCTTAATATTCCCCTCCCCGGAGACTTGCACCCGCAGGGTGAATCCATCTCCCGCTTCGATTGTCTGCCGGTCGGTTTGTGCATGGATACGATATTGACCGACGGTGCTTGCGAAGTTTGTAGGTCTGCCCTTCTGGGGGAGCGGACGAACATTGACTTCAACCGGATCTGTGACAAGCACTTTGGACGATTGGAGACGACTACGCCCCGCAGCAGTCGGGAGCGACAGTTTCGCAGGCTCAATTGTGACCTTGCCGGCGGTAATTGGAAACAACCCAACCTGAATTTCCTCAATCCAGTAAAGGGTTCCATCAATCACTTGTCTCCGACTCCGTTTCCTTTCCAACTCTGTTTGCCAAAACTGCCTCAAGGAAGGCGGCGTGTATTTGGGAGCATTAAAACTTGGGATGCGGACAGTATAGAGATACCGAAAGGTATATATAATCTGCTCATTCACATAGGGGCGTGAATTATCAACGGAGGCTTCAACTTTATGCGTACTGCTGGAAAATGCGTCCGTAAAAGTATCTTGCGTTGATTTGCTTTGGGGAGGTTTCCTAGATTTCGCTAATACTTTGATGGTGACCGGATTCGCCGCGTAGGTTTTGTTTCCATAGGAGATGTGAATTTGGGACACCGTAAATTGTCCCACTTTCTTAGGTTTTAACACGTAAGTCCAAGTCACCGATGCAGAAAATTGATTACCGGTGAGATTATATTGACTGGATGAACCGCCGTAAAAGACATTGAACTCCGGCAATGCCTTTAGCTTCGGTGGCGTAATATTACCTAGTTGTTGATTGGCGGCAATCTTTACACGCAAAGTCGCCGTTTCGGTGAGGCTAATAATTTTTGGGGTGACCTCCGCTGATACGGTAATGTCTTGGCTGTAAGCAATGTTGTTGCAGAAAACAGAAACCAAAAGGATAGAGAACGCGAAACGTGAAGCATAAAACATAAAACGTGAAACGTGAAGTGTGGATGAATACCCGAGCATCCCAACCCCTGAACGTTTGAACGCTTTGTCCTGTGCCCCCTTTGTCCCCATGTCTGGCTTTACCTCCTACCAATCCTTTTCGGGTCGCTTGCGCCTCGAAAATCGCTTTTGTAATATCTTCTTCTGAATCTCTTTTTCATTATCTTTGACAGCCTCTAGAAGTCGAATGGCATCCTCCTTGGACATTTCAACCGGCTGTTGTATTGACTCCTGTTCAGGTTGTGGAGGAGATGCTTCGGAGGTGGATTTTTGATCAGATGATTCCTGATTTTGCTGCCGTTGCTCCGATTCTGCCGGATTCTCCCGATCTTGCCGATTCGATTCCCTTTCGTCGCTGTTCCGTTGATCTTGATTCTGCTGTTGCGGGGTCTGTTCCTGTTGGTCTTTGCCCCCAGGCTCGGGCTCTGATTGATTTTGATTCTGCTGCGATTTTTGTTCCAACTTCTCAAGTGCGAGCTCTAGGTTATGCTTGCCATCCAAATCTGTTGGGTTCAAGCGCAGCGCACTTTTGTAGGACCGAATTGCCCCCTCTATATCGTTGAGTTGAGCTTGGGCGTTCCCCAAATTATAGTATCCCTGCGCCCGACGGATTGGATCTGCCTTATCAAGTGACCGCCTGAATTCATCGGCTGCTTTCTCAAACTGCTTTTTTTGGTATAGGGCTGTTCCCAGATTATAGTGGGAAACCGCATCTTCAGGTCGATCTTTTGCCGCCGATTGATATGCTTCAAGTGCTGCATCATACGCGCCTGCTTTATAGTGCACATTTCCACGCTTGATCGCTTGAGACCAACTTCCTATCCACCCAATCAGAAAGAGAGATAAAATGAGGAGTATGTAGTGCAAAGGAGGGCGCAAATTGCGGATTGCGGCGTGTAACGAACTACTTGTTTCATATTCCTGTTTGCTTGCTATTCGATACAAATTTCTACCCTCAACCTGAATTGCCAAATCTGAATTTGCCGCTAATTGTAGTGTTGGGTGGGGTTGTTACGAAGTGCTTGGCAGCATCACACGCCGTTTTTCGTCAGTTGTTCGGAGTTGACCACAGGCGGCGATGTCTCTGCCCTTGCTGAACCGAATCGGTGCGACATGGTGCCCATCGGCGACAATGTGGCGGAATCGTTCAATCTGATCGAGTTCCGGGCGTTGAAAATTGGACATTGCCATGTTCTATCCCGTAGATTCAACGATTGATTAACGGCACCGCAAACTGAGCAGGTCTTAGACGAAGGATACCATTGGCAATTTCAGTCATCGTTTGTTGGTCTCTTACCCGTCAAGTTTCTGCCGCAAAAGTTGGTTAACCATCTGCGGGTTGGCTTTGCCTCTGGTAGCTTTCATCACCTGACCGACGAGAAAACCGATCGCTTTCTGCTTCCCATCCCGGTAATCTTGTGCGGGCCCCGGATTTTCTTCGATGGCCTGATCGACAACTGATTCTATTGCAGACGTGTCGGAAATTTGTGAAAGCCCTTTTTCCTCGACGATTTGCCTTGGGGTTTTGCCGGTTTCAAAGACTTCGGGCAGGACGGATTTAGCAATTTTACCGCTGATCGTCTGATCTTTAATTAGCTGAATCAGTTCGCTAAGATGAGCGGGAGTTACGTTAGCAGCCTGAATCTCTATCCCTGCACTGTTCAACAACCCCGACAAGTCACCCATAATCCAGTTACTGCTTGCCTTTGGATCGCCACTGAGACGTGCTGTTTCGTCGAAAAAGTTCGCCATCTGTCGCGTGGTAGTGAGAAATTCTGCATTGTAGGTGGGAATGCCATATTCTGCCATAAAACGCTTGCGGCACTCGGCAGGTAGTTCCGGTAACGTCGCTCGGATACGTTCAACTTCTGCTGTATCCACCTCAAAAGGAACAAGGTCGGGCTCAGGAAAGTAGCGATAGTCGTGGGCTTCCTCCTTGCTCCGCATGGGCACTGTCCTGCCGGTGTTGATGTCGAACAGCACCGTTTCTTGGACAACCTCACCCCCCTGATCGAGAATCCGCGTTTGACGTTTCTCCTCGTATTCTAAGGCAATCAACACATGCTGAAATGAGTTTTTATTTTTCAATTCCGTCCGTGTTCCCAACTCTTTGCTGCCAACTGGACGCAGGGAGATGTTCGCATCACAGCGAAAACTCCCCTCCTCCATATTGCAATCGCTGACTTCGACATATTCTAGGATTTCTTTGACAGCACGCCAGTAGGCGATTGCTTCTCCGGGGGAGCGTAGATCGGGCTCACTGACAATCTCTAACAGCGGCACGCATGAACGGTTAAAGTCCACATAGCTCTGATTGGGGTTTCCCGTCACGTCTGCATGGACCAGCTTGCCTGCATCCTCCTCTAGATGGATGCGATTAATCTGAACGCGCTTCGTCTCGCCCTCCAGTTCATAATCAACATAACCGTCGTAGGCAAGGGGTAGGTCATACTGTGAGATTTGGTAACCCTTGGGCAAATCTGGATAGAAGTAGTTTTTCCGATCGAATTTGCTGTAAGACGCAATCTTGCAATTCAATCCTAAAGCGGCGCGGATTGAGAACTCGACCGCCCGCTGGTTCATCACAGGTAACACACCGGGCATCCCTAAACAGATAGGGCAGGTTTGCGTATTCGCCGCGGATCCAAACTTAACCTCACAGTTGCAAAAGAGTTTGCTGTTTGTCGATAACTCAGCGTGAATCTCCAAACCGATAACAGTTTCGTATCTGTATGCCATGTTTTGCTCCCCAATCGGGATTGATAGTCGCCGATTGAAAGACCGACTAATATCGATTCATGTCTCTTGTCAACCACCTTCGCGCATTCAAAAGTTGAGGAGGATTACGTCCCTTCCAGAGTTCAAAGTGAAGCACTGGGCCAATCAGCGATCCGGTCTCGCCGACGGTTCCGAAAACTTGTTTCGCTTGAATAGTATCACCCCGTTTCACAGATGCACCTGACAGATGTCCATAAACGGAGATGTATCCATCCCCGTGCAGAACAATAACCATGTTGCCATAGCCGAACATTGATTCGCTAGTTGCGACAATACCATCTGCAACACAGCGCACGGGGGTTCCCTTCTTCGCTCGAATAGTGAGACCACGGTCAGTGGCTCCCTGGTTCGGCACAACCACCCCGACAACGGGCCAAGGGAGTTTGCCAAACAGCGCCGGCCGAATGCTTTTAATCGCCTCTGCTTGCTTTTCAAGACGTGCATTACTGACGATTCCGAGGCGCGCCTCAAACTGTGCACCGGCAGCTTTTAACTCCTTTATTGCCTGATTATGAATTCCTTTCTCTGTTCGGTACGTATGCAGGAGTTGTTGACGTTCCTGTTCTTGAGCGAGGAGGCGTGAATGTTCGACCTGTGCAGCTTTCGAGGCCTCCTTTGCCAATTGGATCTGGTGAGTCAATTCAAGGGATTTTTGCGAAATTTCTTCCTGTCGGAGTTGTATTTCCTTGAGCATATCTTGATCTGCTTCGATAATAACGTCCATGTATTTATACTTCTCCACAAGATCCTGCATATCCTGAGCACCGAGCAACATCTTCAGCATGTGCTCATGACGCCCATTATAACCCAACTTATAGATTGCACGAATCCGATTTACAGTCTGTTTCTTGTGTTCCTTGTCTCGAGAGACCAACTGCTTTAATTCCCTCTGAAGCCTCGCTGCCTCAAGTTTATGACTTTCAATCTCTTGCTGGTACCGATCGCGTTTTTTTTCGTTGGCAGCTAATTCGGATTCAATCTCCTGTAGTTTCCGTAAGATTCCCTGTTCCTTTTTGATAATTGAGTTTCTTTGTTCTTCCAGACTCCGCTTTTCCTCCTTTTTCTTTTCATATTCCCGCTGCCACTGTTCCGCCTGCTCCGAAGTTTGCGATAGGAGTTGTGAGGGTGATTGAAGGAGAATTGCAGCGATAGTGCAGACAAAGAGACTAGAAATCTTCAAACCAAATAGTTTCAAAATATGCCTCCTCTAATAAGGTTGACATACTCCCCTAAAGGATTGGGATTCTCACTTATTCCTTTAGGAGTCGAATTGTTCACTCAACGAGGTGAGTCCCGATGTATCGGGACTGGAACGGACAATGCTTGGGCTTTACGGGCTAAAGTCCCTTTTTGTAAAGTTGCCACTTGGATGAGAAAAACGTCTGGAATAAGTAACAACTTGAGTTAATTAGCAAGTTCATTGACAATTGCAACGTTTTCTTCGACTTCGCGGCGACTTACCATACCAATTGTCATCGCGTGAACGCAAGGCAGCCCCATGACGAATTCGATGCCTTTCCTTGGGCCATCTTCTTTGGCTAACTTGCTCTGCCCAAGCACTTTCATACCGTAGATACCTTTGCCAAACGCTGCCATCTGTTCCATCGTCCGGATAACGTCAGCGGGTGACGCATCCATGTGGCTTCCAGCGTAGTTAATCCGGGCTAACACAACTTCGACCCATTTGGTCATGGCAGCCGTTTGGAACGCGCCATAGTCGTGGCACGAGACCCCGTGCCCACGTATGAGTCCCTGTTCTTTGCATCGTGTTAAGGCTTCCATCGCGTCCGGATAGCGCGTTGGCCAATCGAATTCGGTGAGACAGTGCAGCAACACGATATCCACGTAGTCCGATCCGGTCTCCTTCAAGAATCGTTTGACATCGTTTTCAACCGATTCCCTGGTGCGCGAAACAGTTTTGGTTGTGATGACGACTGAAGACCGATCTAATTCCTTGAGGGCTTCCTTGATATAGGAGTGGCTGCCATATTGATCTGCGGCATCCCAAAACGTCACACCTTGGTCGTGGGCAAAATGGAGCAAGTCTACCAATCCTTTCAATCCCAACGCCGTCTGATCCGATTTTCCACCCCAACCGTGCGTACCTGTTCCAATCGAAAGCCGCGAAACTCGCAGTCCTGTTCTACCCAGATCCACAACTTGCATTGAATGGCTCCTTTGGGTTAAAGATGGTTATACCATCTTGCGGTTAATTTATTTATCGTTGTGGAGAGTATATCACAAGGCATTGATAAGGTCAACCCCATTCACAGAAATTAGGGTCATTTAATTCTTCGGTCCGTCCCTGGTCTCCCCGATAGATCGTCCCCCGTTCCGAGGGCAGGCCCGATGCAATCGGGGCTGGCACGGATTACCCGCCAAAATCGGTCAAAAAACCGAAAACTAAATAGCCCTACAGAAATTCGCAATGCTCTCGCTGGGGCGGCGACGCTATTGGGACCAAATCATGTCGGAACTGCTAACGTTCATTTTTTCATGAGGAAATGTAAAACGCATGATATAATTTCTAATTATTAGCGTTTTTTCAGCGAAAAATCTCTTGACAAATGTTTTCGATAGGTTTATAATTTTCTTGAATCTAAAATTGAAAATGAGTCTCATTTTCAAAAAAAGGAGACAACGATGAGTCAAGACAATCTGACCACTGAGATACGCTCTGTTCCAACTGATCAGAGTTTCCCTGTTACAGAGGTGATTCGATCTCGCCGGACGATTTTTCAGTTTAAGCCAGACCCGGTGCCCCAAGATGTTCTCGAAAACATTCTTGAGGCGGGTATCTGGAGCCCCAATCACCACCTGACTGAACCGTGGCGATTCACTGTCATTGGCGAAGAAACGAAACTAATCCTCGCTGAGCGGTATCGTGAAATCCAGATCGAAAAAATTACGTCCAACCCGAAGGCGGCTGCAGCTGCGGATGAGCAGACCCTCGCCAAAGTTGGAGAACAAGGCTTCAAGAAGTTCACATCCAAACCCACAATTGTAGCGGTTTCGTGTATCCAAGACGGAGACGAACAGCGAAAGCGTGAAGACTATGCGGCGACCTGCTGCGCTATGCTGAACATTCAACTAGCTGGTTGGGAGCGAGGGGTCGGTATGCAGTGGAGCACCGGCGCAATCACGATGGAGCAGAATACTTACGATTTGCTCGGTATTGATTCCGATCAGGAGTATATCATCGGATTCTATTATATGGGCTATCCAGCTGAAGTGCCAACGCTCGAGCGAAAATCCTTGAGTGAGCGCGTCCGATGGACAAATTGAGTAACCGATGAGCCAATCTGCGATGAGATGCGGTTCGCGGGCCCGACGAGGCGGGGTTGTTTCAAACACCTATCGCCTAATCCTGACGCTGCCTGCCTGCATTGCTTTTTCAGCTTCTTCAGCAGTTGCCCAGTTGAAATCGCCGGGGAAGGTATGTGCAAGCGCGGAGTAGCCGCCACCAAAATCAACTGCTTCTTGGAGTGATTTGCCGTTGAGCAGGCTATAGATCAACCCCGCGGAGAAACTATCACCTCCGCCGACGCGATCGACGAGTTCAAGGTTTTCGTAGATGCGCGACAGGTAGAAGTCCGATCCATCGAACAGGAGCGTGCGCCAATCGTTCAGCCAACCGGTCTTTGCGTCGCGTAAGGTGGTGCCAATCATTTCGATATTCGGGAATGCCTCGCAAACCCGTTGTGCGACCTCTTTATAACTCTCCGGGTCAAGTTGGCTGAAGCTTTCGGTTGTGCCTTCCGCTTTGAAGCCGAGTGCCATCTCGAAATCCTCTTCGTTGCCGATGAGCACACAGACGTGCTTCACCATCTCGCGATTCGCAGCCTGTGCTTGTTCTGCGCTCCATAACTTCGACCGGAAGTTCAGGTCGTAACTTGTTGTTACGTCTGCGGCGCGTGCTGCCTGAAGTGCTTCTTTCGCTACCGCTGCTGCGGACTCAGATAGTGCAGGAGTGATGCCGCTCAGATGGAACCAACGGGCACCGTCAAAAATCTGCGACCAATTAATCTCGCCGGGTTGGATGTTTGAGATTGCTGAATAGCCACGGTCATAGGTAACGCTGCTAGCACGGGGACCTGCGCCCAATTCGACATGATAGAAACCGTTCCGTTCTAGCCCAACGCCATCAAACGGCATCCACACAATATGAGACATATCGACACCCAACTCACGTCCCTTGTTAGCAATGAATTTCCCTGACCAGTTATCAACCAAGCGAGAGGCCCATGCGGTGCGTAGTCCTAACTGAGCCCCATTGACCGCAACATTCAACTCCGCCCCACCGGCATCGATCAGCAGCGTCGGCGATTGTTCAAGCCGCCTAAAGTCAGGCGAAGTGAGTCGTACCATCGCTTCGCCAAATGTAACCAAATCGTACATATTGACCTCCTCGTTTCAGATAAAACGTAGTCCCGATGCCTTGATCGAGACGTATTGTGTGATGCGCCAAGTGGAATAGATCCAGTTCAAGCGTTTATGAGTTCAATGAACACTTGACCCCAATTCATGTTTAAAAGGAATTGATGAAAATGGAACCTTTTCATAACTCCTTCTTGGTGGATTCGCTGACTTGCTCATTCTCCTCATCTTTTTGTTCCACCTTAGCTTGATATTCCCTGCACAGCTGTTCAATACAGCCGCCGCAAAAACAGTAGATCCTGCTATAGCCGCCGACCTCTTTCTCTAGCAGCGCGTCCATCGGAAACTCTTCATGGCAGAGGGCACATTCCTCAAGCTGGACATCGGCCCCTGCCTCTTCGTTCGCTCTCCGTCTGGAAATGATCTGTAGAATAATCCAGATAATTAGTGGTATACAAATAATCCAGATGATAAAAAATAGCATAATCAGTTCGCCTGTCCAGATTAAAATTGTGTCAGGTCTGCAAGGGAGCGCGGGAGCGGGTGTGTGATGAAGCGTGGAAATCCCTCGTTGCCTCGCCCCTCGTTCACCCGCTTCCTTCTTAGGAGTTCGTGCGAAGTCCAACGCAAAAAAATAATACTTTCGCAGAATTTACTTTTCACGCATCACGTTTCACACTTCATTCGTACCGCTTTGCGTCGGCAGCTTCAACGGCATCTTCACTCATTGAAACCCCCAGTTTCTCTGCACACTCCGAAATCTGCTGATAGATAGTATCGGGGATTTCAATGCCGTCACATAGACGCTGGACCCGATTACGATGTTCAAAGTCACCAGGGACGAGCACCTCGTTAAAGCCCGGCGCGGGAGGGATTGACTTGATGCCATCCAAGAAGGCACGCACACCCTGTTGATATTTCTCCAACGGTGTCAGTGCGTTGACATTTATTACCTGCATAAAACAACCGCCCATTGCGCCCTTTTCAACATCGAAGGTGCCAGATAATCCCCCAAGCAGACAGACCAGCAGGCCAATTGAGTAGCCTTTGTGCAAGCCAAACGGCAGGAGGAATCCACCATCGTAAAAGTCCGCGGGTTTGACACTCGGATTTCCCTTCTTATCCACTATGTAGCCTTCAGGTAGATCTTCGCCCTTGCTTCGTGCAACTTGGATTTTGCCTTCGGCAATCATGCTTGTGGCAATATCAATGACAAACAGGGCATTGTCACCGGTTGGGACACCGACAGCAATCGGGTTGGTGCCCGTCGCCCCCCCGGCACCGCCAAAGGGCACCGTAATTCCCTGCATTCGCCCACCCCCGCCGGTGGTAATAATGCCGATACAGCCAGCACGCGCTGCCGCTTCGGCATACTCGCCCAGCCGACCAATGTGACCGGTATTGACAATACTTGCGCTACAAATATCCGCTTCTTTTGCCTTCTCAATTGCGCGGTTCATCGCCTGTCGAGCCGTGTAATGACCGAAGCACTGTTTCCCGTCGAAAAACATGGTGTTAGCGGTTTCCTTCGTGACTTCTGGTTCTACATTGGGGATAAGCCCACCACCTTCAATGCTGCGCAGATATGCGGGGATGCGAAGTATTCCGTGTGAGTCGTGTCCGGCGAGGTTCGCGTTGACCAGAATTTCTGCCACGTCGTCAGCAATGTGGCGGGTCGCGCCTGCCTCGACAAATATTCGTCGCGTGATAGAATGCAAGTAACTTGCTTGAAATCTATGTGTTGTTGCCATAGTTGGTATTCCTTTTTTGAGTTGATGAGAGAAGAATGTTGCGGCTCATGTAAAGAGAAAGTGCAAAGCGCGTGAAACGTGAAAACCATTGGTTCAGGGGTGCAGTCGAGCTAGGAAGCCCGACCTACGGGGCTCATAAAAAAAATGCAAAACCCCAAGATAATAGGAAACAATGATTGTTGTTCCCTACACGCGCTCGCACTATTCCCTGATCCCAATACCAATAATTTCAGAGGTCTGCTGTTGTAGCTCCACAAGCCCGTAAAACACGCCCTTCTTGTCCATCAATTCGCTGTGCGTGCCGACCTCCACAATTCGCCCGGCATCAAGGACCACCAACCGGTTAGCGTTCCGCAGTGTCGAAAGTCGATGAGCAATAGCAAAGGTCGTCCGATTTTTGATCAGCCGGGCAACGGCTTCCTGAATCTCCTTCTCGGTCTCCACATCCACCGACGAGGTTGCTTCATCCAAAATAAGGATCTTCGGGTCGTGGAGGATAGCGCGAGCGATAGAGACCCGCTGCTTTTCTCCACCCGACAGATTGTTCCCCCGTTCCCCAACGTGCGTGTCGTAGCCATCTGCCTTTGCCACGATAAAATTGTGCGCGTTTGCCGCCTGGGCTGCCTGCATAATCTCCTCAAAAGTGGCCCCCGGTTTGCCATATCCTACGTTCTCGGCGATTGTCCCGCTAAAGAGGAACGGTTCTTGCGGCACGATACCAATCTGACTCCGTAGGTCTTCTAGGCGGACTTTGCGTACATCCACACCGTCAATTTCAATGGCACCACGGTCTACATCGTAGAACCGAGCGATTAGGTTCACGGTGGTTGTCTTGCCCACTCCGGATTTGCCCACGAGCCCAATCATCTCCCCCGGCGCAACATTGAGGTCCACTTCGTGGAGGACCGGCTTGCTCTTGTCGTAACCGAAGGTCACGTCCTTGAAGGTGATTCGTCCTTTTATTTCTGCTAGCGAGGTTGCCTCCGGATCATTGTAGGCTTCGGGTGACGCATCGATGACCTCGAAAATGCGCTCTGCGCCGGCAAAAGCCCGTGTCATCCAGCTATTGACCCGACTAAACCACTCCAAGGGTCCGTAGACGAGCCACATATAACTGGAAAACGCCGCGAGGGTGCCTAGTGTTAAGTTTTCTCTAAGTACCTCCACCCCCCCAAACAGCCAGATGATCAATCCCCCACATCCGGTCAGGAAGCTCGTTACCGCGAAGAATACGAACCAGTGACGTGCGGTTTTCCTGGAAATCTGCATCAAATTGATGTTCTTCTTCTCAAATTCCCGTATCTCCCGGACTTCCTGAGCGAAAGCCTTTACGACATGAATACCGGCGAGTGCCTCATTTAATCGTGCACTGAGGTGAGCCCAGCCTTGACCGTGCTTGTTGAAAATCCGTCGCATACGCCGCCAGAAAAGCGTTCCCCAGATCATGATGAGCGGGATGGGTGTCAGCATATAAAGGGCGAGCTGCCAGTGCATCCAGAGCAGGAAGCCGAGTATGCCAACAACCATCAAGGTGTTGATTATCAGGTAGGGCAGTCCATCGACCAGAAATTCCCGCAGCATATCGCTGTCCCGCGTCACACGAGACATCAGTGCTCCCACCCTACGCTTGTCGTAAAATTGCATTGAGAGCATCTCTAGCCGCCGATAGAGATGGCTTCGAATGTCTGCTGTCACCCGCGCGCTCAGCCAACTCACTGTCCACCCGTGCACCAACTCCGATCCCCAACGCAGCAGGCGAGCACCAATCAACCCAAGTACGCACAATCCCAGAAGGGCCGCCCTGCTGTCAATGCTGTCAGCCGTTCCCTCCGGTGGTAAAAATACCTTATCAACGATGTGCCGCGTAATCTGCGGTGGGACCAGCTCTGAACCGATAGTTGCCAGTGAGACGAGTGCCAAGAGGCCAGCGCGCCACTTATAGGGCTTCAAATAGCTGGCAATTCGCCCTAACGTCGCCAGCCGACGAATGCAAGCTGTACAGATCCCATTCTTTTCAGGCAACAGCCTGCCACATTTGGAGCACCGCGTTTGGTCAAGCTCCGTGTTAATCAAAAATTCGTCTTGTTGGCGCAGTTGCTCAAGACCACGTGCAACCTCAGAGAATTTTTCTGCAAGTGAGCTAGAATAATGAACGAAGAGAGTTGCCTGCCTTTTCCGCTCGATTTCCAAACGTCCCCCTCCGATTAAGGGTTCGGTCTGGACAGCCACTAATTCCCTGATGGGTATGTCAACAACCCCGTCAGCACCCTCCGCAGGCATCACAATTACTCGTCGATCCGTGACGATGATCCACTGCTCTCCAAAGTTTCCATCAGGATTCAGATCGGTGGAAACACGAATGAACTCTTCTTCGTCGTCGGTCAGCACGTTCTGAATTTTCTGCCCCGATTCTTGGGACATCTGTTCAAGCAATTTCATCATAAACGGACTCCCGAAGCATTATTCACACGGTGGAAACATCGGCCGATGTTTCGCAGGTGGCGACATGGCGATAATCTGATCGCCCCGCCAATCAATGATATAGTTTTCAAAGCATATACTTTCCACGGTCCGTGCTTCGCGCATTGGAAAAGTGATGATACTTGACGAAGGAATCTCATGTCCAGTATTCAGTAGATACGACTGGATGAATATCTTCGGAGATTCCACACCGTTTACTTTCAGGCAAACGTCTTTCTTATCCACCCAAGACGGGATACGTACCAGTAGCGTCCGACCGCTTCGGTTTTCAATCTCAAGTCGCCCTGTTTGGGACAGGTGACTGGTAAGACGCACCCCTTCTGCCTCGTGGCTGAACAGTAGATTGATGTGCACACCGGCAGCGTCTGAAGTAATGATGGACGATAGGGCTTCACATATCCCATCCACAGCACCAGATGTAATATCATACGTTGTAATAGTGGCATCCGGATGCAGAAGGTAGTCATTGGGCGTTGGAAAGCTGAAGCCGCCGCGCAAACGTGAGGCACGGCGATGACGGCTATCCTCCGTTTCATCAGGGTCGTCGGGCAAATCATCCACATCAATAACTTGCGAAGGTAGGAGATGTCCGCGAAGGATGCGCTCTGCGTCCTCAAAGTAGTTGTGCCAACCGGCGTGGCCCAAAAGCAGGGCGGCGCGCAATAGGTCGCCGGTGTTGTTGGATTCGCCGCGGGGGTGGAATTTATGCAGCGATTCCATTGACCAACCGAAACTGCTGTTGAAACGTGGACACCCGACATCATAGATGGCTTTGACTCTGATCAACAAATCTGCATCGTTAGTGAGGAGCGAGAAGTCAAGCATTCCGGCAACCATCGCGTTGAGGGAGTGACCGTGCGTCCCCGCTTCTTCCTTAACTCTTCCTTCGGGGGTAAAACAGTGCTCCAGCGCGTAAGATGTCAGGAGTCCTGCTAATTCTAGGGCAGCTGCATCGCCTGTGATACGATAATTCCGAACCAACGCATCAACGGCGCGACCTTCTTGCGATGGCTGGTGGTTATAGTCTGAGACGTAAGGAGGAAGACGGTCTAGTTGGATAGCTCCATCGTCACTTAGTGAAGCACGGACAGTCCGAATCATCCGCCGACTCCACTCTCGCGCCCGTTCGTCACCGCGACGGATGAGACCGTTCAGGGCGTGCGTGGATTCCCGTATGTTGTGGAGACTGATGAAACGTTCACCTGTATCGTTATCCGCTGTGCCGGGTAGGTTGTCTGCTTCATCGAACAGAGCGATTTGAAGATCGGCGAGATCTGTCCAGATAGCTTCGTTGACACATTCCCCCGTGGCGCGCTCCGCCATGCCGATAGCGTGAATGGCTCTGGCGACATCATGACACCAGTCCCACGCACCAGCGTGACCAAACGCCTTCAACTGTCCTTCAGCAAAGCCGATAGACCAGTACGGCATGTGCTTCCGCGTCGGGTCAACTCCCCCTACAAGCGAATTCAACCCAAGTCGAATATGATTCAATATATCTACCGGTTCAAGATGTTGCATCTATTATTTTTTCCTAATGACCCGGCAATATTCAGCGTTACTTGCCGTAATCCGCGGATCAGCTTAACTGGCTTCGTTCCTACCGGGTCTTTCAAGTGTTCGTGGAAGCAGTATGTGAGGAGATGTGGAAGCGTAAAAAAAACTCGCCCCCTCGCTTCCGCCCCACCTCATAACCCCTACCTCTGTATGCTACATAACATGCGAGTGGGTCGGTAAACCGTCATGACTATGTTCTATGATACTGTGATGGTGTTCGCCAGATTCTTCAACCGGGGCGATATGAATGACTGCCCTGGAAAGATAGCTCAGGTGATGGAAAAGCTGATGTTGGACCTCTTTCGCTATCGTATGCCCTTCAGCGACAGAGAGGTGCGGTGTCACAGCGATATTCAATTCTGCATGTAGGCGGTGCCCGATCCAACGGCTGCGAACATCTGTTACTTCTTTAACGCCCTCAACATGGTGAGCGGCATGGTTTATCTCATCAATTACGTCATCCTCCACACCATCCAACAGGCGGGTAAATACTGCTTTTCCTGATTGCAACACAATTCCGAAAATCGCGATAGTGATAAGCACCCCAACGATCGGGTCTGCAAGGGGGTAGCCGAGCCATATTCCAATCGCCCCCGCCAGCACTGCGAGGCTGGTCCAACCATCAACGCGCGCGTGGTAACCATCCGCAATAAGGGCAGCACTCCCAATTTCCTTTCCGACCTTAATCCGAAATATCGCAACCCCTTCATTGCCTATAAAACCGACCACTGATGCGGCGGCAACGATCCAAATGTGTTCGACGGTTTCAGGGTGAAAGAAACGGTTGATTGATTCGCGCCCTGCAACAATCGCGCTGAACAGTATCGTGAGCACGATTGCGATACCCGCCAAGTCCTCAACACGCCCATAACCGTAGGTGAACCGTTTATTCGGTTTTAAGCGGGCGAAGGAAAAAGCAATCCACAACGGAATTGCAGTTGCCGCGTCGCCAAAGTTGTGGATCGTGTCAGCAAGCAGTCCGACACTGCTGGAAAGCACAACGACACCGACTTGTAGCAGCGCGGTTACCATCAGTCCTAAGAAGGACCATTTTATTGCCCAGATACCGCGCTCCGTGGTTATTATGGACGGGTCAATGACACCGTGTGTATGGCTGTGTTCTCCATGGTCGTGGCTGTGACCATGATGATCATCTTCCTCATGGTCGTGGTGGTCATGATGGTGATGAGGTCCACCGTGATGATGATGCGCCTTTTTCCTAAACATGTAAGAACCATCTCCTAAGTGTTAAAGCAGCAAGTGGGAAAGCGAGTATCGGAGAGAGCGTGGGAGCGGGTGTTTGAGGGAGCGTGGAAAACCCCTCGCCCCCTCAAACACTCACTTTCTTGTCTTTCTTAGTCTCGCGGCAAAGGTATGTGAACTTTCGCACTGTCACGTGATTGTGATTGTAATGCGCCTAGCATAATCTCCAGTGTGTGTCGGGCGCGGCGCGGCGGCGAACTACTCGGCACATCGTTCCAAACCATCTGGGCAAGTTCCCGGACAGGATGAATCAAACTATCGCCGAAGAAGTTTCCATAGGTATCGCCTTGAGGTGCCGGTGCTTCCGTCGCTGTCCCTTCTGGTTGATCTGTTTTCCAAGCTTTACAATGACTGTCGTTCAAAACGTAGCGCCCATTCGGTCCTTGAAGATCGAATTCGCAACCGGCGGGTGTCATCTTGGCACTGTTCACAATACCGCGCACCCCGTTGGCAAATTCAATAAGAATCGACGATGCCGGATCCAGGGCAGGATCCTTCCCGCCTTCCCCCTTGTACTCAATGCCGTAGTCTTCAAAGCCTTGCTCGTGTGCGGCGATGAGCCAGACCGGGGCCGCATCGGCGAAGTAGCAGACCGCATCGATGAGATGCGTGCCGTTACGGAAAAGCATTGACCGATGTCCCCCCATGTGTGCAACGATGCGGGTCAGTCCACCGATTTCACCCCCCCGAACCGCAGTTCGTACCGCTTGGTAAAGCGGCAACCAGCTCCGCGTATGATCCACCGACATCTTGGTCCCGTTCCGCTCGACCGTCTCAATAATCCGATCAGCGTCTTCAAGGTTGATTGTCAGCGGTTTCTCGCAAAGAATCCCTTTGACTCCGGCATCGGATGCGTCACAGACCGGGTTGGTGTGATAATCGTCCGGCGTTGCTACGCTGACGACATCTAGGTTCTCCTTTTCGAGCATGGCGTAGTAATCGTTGTACTCGCGGACAGAGCCGCGGGTGATTCGTGACCGTTCAAAGAAGTTGTCAAGGACATCGGGCTTCAGGTCACAGACTGCGACCAATTCAAATTCGGAGGCATTGGCGTAGGCATATCCATGATATGATCCCAAACCGCAACCGATAACGCCTGCCCGTAATTTTTCGTTGCTCATTGTTCACCTCGCTGTATTGGGGGTTCTTACAATTCAATGGATTCGGGTTGGGGCAATCCTGCGGGGAAGCCATAAGGAAGATTACTACGCGGCCAGCTTTGCCCACCCAGATTCTGGTACGACCTATGGCGACTACAGAGCCATAAGGACATCTCCGACACCTTGATCGCGTCGCGGAATTGCTCCACATACGCCCCGCCAGGGCCCGCATATTGAGCGGTCGCAAAATCGAAATCTGGCTCGATCACCCAGTCCCGTTGTGGATGGATCGTGCGCCAGTAGAAGTACTTGAGCAAATTGCGGATGCCCGAAGCGGTTGACGCTCCGCGGCGATGCCAGATGTGATATACGGTCAGGAAGATGGAACCCGCAGATGCAGTGATGGGGATAGTGCCCTTGATGCTAGCCAAATGTCCCATGAACCTCGCCTTGTTTCGCACAAGATGAGTGCCAGGCACAATCTGTGTCGGACCCATATAAAATGAAGGTCTTAACGGAATCAAACTGCTCGATGGACTTCTCTTGCAGTGCATTCATTTCGTCGTCTTGGCACAACTTGAGAACTTCCCAACCCAATGACTTAAAGCCGTTATTCGCACGGTTTACCTCCAGCGTTCAAGAATGAATTCAGCACCCAAACCGTAAAACTCTTTCTCATCTACAGCAAGTAGTGCCATATTGGGGAAAGAGATAATTCGCCAACCGTCTCGGACAGCATCTAGGACTGTCTGATAGGGCCAATCATCTGGATTAGGCGGTCCCTCGCGAAGTTCTCCATCCTTAATCAGCAGCATACCAACTACCGCCGCTCCGGGGGAAGTGGTTACCGCTTGCAAATAGAGGACATCCTGCCGTTTCGGGTTGTCTGTTCCCACAATGTCCGCGATTCCCACCCGCAGACTAGCTTCCGTCAGTGTTCCCTGCTGGAGTTCCGTTACTAGTACCTCCGTGGTTTCTTTTTGCGTTTCAGTCATCGAGTTTTTCCTCGTTCTTGGTCGTAATTTCATTAGCAAAAGTTCCAATTATCTTTCTGCCGCATTATACACGAATTTAGTTGCCTTGCCAATAGAAAACGTGATATAATAAAAAAATTATTCTGCACCCTCGGTGCTTCACCGACTCCCGAATATAGCGACCATGAAACAGTGAACAAATTGCTTTCATGTTTCACTTTCGGTCTTTGATCGGAGAGCGCATCAACAGTTGCAAACTAGCACTATTGGTTAATAATAGCCCTATCCAACTCCTTAGATCAAGGCCTCAGAAAGGAGTCGCCATGTTAAAAGCAGGATTTATCGGTGCGGGCGGCCGAAGTCAAGGCGCGCACTACCCGAATGTGAACCGTCTCGAAGATGATGTCGAACTGGTCGCGGTATGCGAACTTGACGAAGAACGACTGAATCAGGTCGCCAAGAAATATGAATTCCAGCATACGTTCACAAATCACCGCGAGATGCTTGATAGCGTCGACCTGGATATTATCTACTGCGTGATGCGAGAGGAATGGATATTGCAACCCGCGCTCGATTGCCTCAACGCGGGGAAGCATATCTTCATCGAAAAACCGCCCGGTGCTAACAGCGATGAGACACAGCAGTTACTGGACACAGCGATTGCGAATGATGTCTATGCGATGGTCGGTTTTCAACGCCGTTATGCTGCGGTGACCCGTGAGGCGATGCGCCGCGTGGCAGAAAAAGGACCTGTCTCTACAGCAATAACCACCTTCAACAAGCAGATCCTCGGCGGCGATGGAAAAGAGTTTACGACAACACTCTGGAACGATGTGTGTCATGTTATTGATCTTTTGCGATATATGGCGGGCGGCGAACCTGTCGAGGTAACAGCATATCAAGACAAATTCGGCAGCGAAAGTCGGAACTGTTACACCGCGCTCGTTCGCTTTGATAACGATGTAACAGGCGTGCTACTTGGGAATCGGGCATCAGGAGGTCGGGTGCTCCGCTCAGAACTTCACGGTGTGGGGATCGGGTGCTACATGCAGATCCCGGCGGAAATCGAGATTTACGAAGACAATCAGAGCCACATAATGGGAGGTTGGGAAGTTGACGACGTTGACGAGCGGGATACACCTCGGTATGAAGGGGTCCTGACGATGCACGAGCACTTTGTAGATTGCGTCCGTAACAAGAAAGTTCCGATTAGCGATCTCCGTGACGTGATTCATTCGATTCACCTTGTTGACCAGATTGAAGGAGCTTTGCCGGACTCGTAAAACATCAGAGATCGCTGAATGCACTGGAAATCAGCTGCAGCGTTAACCGGCATTGGATAACCCCGGCCTCCTGTAAACCGTCATTTATCATTTATGGAGATAAATCAGATATGGCAATAAATCAGATCAAAGCGCATATTGAAAGCGATAAAATTCAGAAGATTAAACTCGCTGGCTTCGATATTGATGGGGTTATGCGGGGTAAATATATTTCACTCGATAAATTTTTTTCTGCCATTGAAAAGGGTTTGGGGTTTTGCGATGTGACATTCGGTTGGGACATGATTGATCAGCTCTACGAACAACCGACTGTCACCGGTTGGCATACCGGGTATCCGGATCTCCTCGCCAAGATTGACCTAAGCACATATCGCGTGATACCTTGGGAGCCGAATACAGCGTTGTTTTTGCTCGACTTTTATACGAATGAAGATCAACCACTTGCAGTTTCCCCACGCCAACTGCTCCAAACGGTCGTCCGTAAAGCGAACGATATGGGATTCCAACCGTTCATGTCAGCGGAGTACGAGTACTTCATCTTCCGAGAAACCCCTCACTCCCTAGAGGACAAAAGGTTTGAGAACATGACACCGCTCTCGCCCGGCTGGTTCGGCTACAGTGTGTTACGAGCATCTGCGGCTGCGGAGTACGTTCACGCAATTATCGATAGGATGAGAGAATATGACGTTGAACTGGAAGGGATACACACGGAAACGGGACCCGGCGTGTATGAAACTGCGATTCGGTACGACACCGCATGTCATGCCGCAGACAAAGCAGCACTGTTCAAAACAGGCGTGAAAGAGATTTTAGCCAGACACGAACTCGTTGCCACCTTTATGGCCAGGTGGAGTCCAGATTACCCCGGTTGCAGTGGTCACCTGCATCAGAGCTTATGGAATTTAGAAGGTGATACAAACCTATTTGCCGATGAATCGGATGCGTCGGGTATGTCTCAAACGATGAAGCACTATATCGCTGGACAGATTGCTGCAATGCCTGAAATGATGGCACTCATCTGCCCGACAATCAACTCCTACAAACGGACCGTCCCCGGCGCTTGGGCACCAACCAACGCCTCTTGGGGAATTGAAAATCGAACAGCCTCCCTTCGTGCAATTCCTGGGACATCCCCTAAATCTACGCGAACCGAATATCGGCTAGCCGGTGCTGACACCAATCCACATATCGCTATGGCGGCAAGCCTCGCCGCTGGATTATACGGCATTGAGCATCAACTGGACCCCGGCGAGCCGTTTAGTGGAAATGCCTATAACAGTCCCCGAGGGCGATTTGAGCCTTTGCCAAGATCGCTGGCGGAAGCGACAGATCAGTTGAAAGACAGCGAAATCAGTCGTGCCTGTCTCGGCGATGCGTTTGTGGATCACTTCGTAATCACACGCGAACATGAAATTATGGAGTTTCGTCGTGCGATAACGGATTGGGAACTCAAACGCTACTTCGAGATTATCTGATACCGTCCCTGAATAAAAATCTGGGACACCCACCGATGAACCTTTCCAATCCTTCGGACTCGACATATAGATAATACTGATCAAACGCCCAAAAGGTAGGGATGGATCTATGTTCTCCCAACCAATTCAGTTAGCAATGTTCGATATGGCTGGGACCACTGTCAACGACAAAGTTGACGGACACCCCCTGATGGTCATCAGCATGATACGTGCTTTTGCGAAGCATGGGATTGAACTCGCCCCAAACGTAATTAACAAACATCGGGGAAAGCAGAAGTCTGAGGCTATCCAAACCCTTCTGCGGGAAGTTGCAGAGTTATCTCGCACCGATGCCGAGCGCGTCGGCGATAGCGTGTATCGTGAGTTTCTTCATGAACTGGAAAGCAACCTTTCGAGTATCTCGGAAATTGATGGCACAACCGAGCTTTTCCGATACCTCAAATCCAAGGATATCCATGTTGGAGTAGGAAGCGGCTTCCCGATGCAGGTCGTTCAGGCAATCGCTTCCCAACTGGGTTGGCTGGGCAAGGGGCTGTTGGACTATGTAGGAAGCGCGGAGCAGGTTGGAGCCGGGCGTCCCAATCCGAAAATGATCCTTGACGCTATGCAGCAACTCAATATCACAGACGGACGAAAGGTTGTCAAAATTGGGGATACTGTGGTGGATGTTCAGGAAGGGAAGAATGCCGGTGCTTGGACAGTCGCTGTGTTGACGGGATCTCAGACAGAAGCACAACTGATGGCGGCGGCACCGGATTACATGCTATCGAGTATTCGAGAGTTGAGGGGGTTGATCCCGCGGTAAGCGCACCATAGTTCTTGGCAACGGAAATGTGCAGACAGAAGTAAGCCTGTACCCCCTACATCTCAGCAACGCTGTTTTCTGGTAATGGTAGTTATAGCGCGATCTGTTTGACTGGGCTAAAAGATTGTTTGTGAGGTTTTGAATATTCCCCCATTGGCATCCATCCCTCTTGTTCCAGTTGGGACCCCTCTTGAATGTCGTCAACCCGCCGTACGCTCCCACGCCTCAGCAAACGCCGCAGAGCCATCGTCGTCCCAGAAGTACATATCAACAGGTCGATTGTAACCTGGACCATATCCATCGATAAAACTTGGCCCGGTGCCCTGACCATCGCTCAAAGAACGGATGGGCAGCCGCGCGTAAATCGGCGCGAGCCCTGCATATTGAATCTCTATCAATGCGCGTGGTAATGGATCGGGTCCAACCGTAGACCAGTGGGCAAGCGCGTCACGGTCAAGCGTCACGCCCAACCCCGGTTCCTCTGGCACACGCGCCGTCCCGCCAGCGACCTCCAACGCCGGCATCACGATGTCTGCCGACCACAGGTGGGTGCAGGTAACGTGGTGCAGTGTCGCCATCGGGAAGACCGCCGCCATGTGTGCGATAAACGCTCGCGTGATATTACCACCCGTGTTCTGCATCATGAACGGTATATTTGCTGCCTCGAACAGTCCTGCTCGCTGAACGACCTGCCCAACGGGTGCATGGCCCAGCATGTAGCCATCCGCGAGTCCCATTAACGCCTCCCGTCCGCCCAACGGCAGATGGTGAAAGTAGATCGGCAGTGGACACTTCCCTCGCAGCGCGCGATACCCTTCAAAATCGTGTGTACGCAACGGGTCTTCAATCGCCCCCGCGATGGGGAATTGTGCCAACTCTCGCGCCAAGTCCAAAACGTGCTCTACTGTATTGTCGAAGTTGATATCGTAATGAATCTTAAATCCCGGAGGCGCATCCTCCCCAAGTTTAACCTGCATCGTCTCGGTCTGTGCTATAACGTTGTGGCAGTGGTAGGTGTGGAACTTGAGCCATGTATAACCCCCAGCAACCGCGTGCTCAACTTCCTCTGCCATCTTCGCAGGTGTCTGCGAGACTGTCCATGCGGCCATTGGCACACGCGAACGGGCTTGTGGGCCGAAGAGTTTATAGGCGGGGACATCGTTGTACTTGCCAACCAAATCGTAGATAGCTGGAGCGAGGGCGATAGGGAGAGATGGGTGTGCTAACCAATCGCACGGATTCGTACCACGCAGCTGCTCGATCCATTCGTCTATCCCATTCCACAATTTACCGATGTGCTCGCCTAAGCCTTCCAACCCGTTATCGGTATGAACGACAAAGACCGTGCGATAACGGAAGTCAGGCCCCTGATAGCGCGTCAACGCCTCACTATTCCACGCCTGAAACGGGGGGCAAATAACGTGTATCTCAATATCAGTGATTTTCATGGTTTTGACATCTCCTCCTCTAAGCAGTTTCGTAACCCTCATGCATATTGTTGATGAAATGATGAACGGAAGCCGCTGGAATGAAGGCAAGATACAAGAGAATCATGGTCAAAGTAAAGGTACGGATGGGCAATAAGACGTAAAAAAGGACATGCAAGACGATTCCGGCGAGCATCAAGTATTTGCGGAATTTAGGAATATACAATCCGAATGCCAGTAGGAATTCCAGTATCACAGTCGTAATTGCAACAATAAAACAGAGCGCAGAAAACCCGGGGAGGGTCGCGTAGTCAAACCCCGCATAATAGTTGTAAACGAGGAGTTCCATGCGGGCACCACTCAAAAACCCCCAGTTAAGTTTGTCGTAGGCGGTCCAAAAATAGACCATCGACAATTGAATGGCAATTAGGCGTAGGCCCCACAAATTGCCGATTTCAGGCGGTGGGGGTAAGCCTGATTTTAGAGCGCGGCGGAGTGCCAACCAACGATCTAACGAGTATGACAGGCCGCACGGTGTCAGTGCAATAAAGAGGGTAGACATGACCAAGAGAAACGTATGATGATGTTTCCATGACTCATACATAGCAAACATCACCGAAATAATGATGGCTGTCCCCATTGATGACACTCGCGTCCATAGACCGACGCACATAAGGCCGGTAAGGAGGAAAAACGCAGAATTGAGTAGAATTGCGCTCAGTCGTATATCCCGACAGAGTATCAGTTCACCTGCCCACCGAGCCCAGATGAGCAGAACCAATCCGATTCGGATTAAACCCACTGAACGGGTGGAATCGCGATAACACAATGCCCAATTATAAAAATGCTGTAGGATACGTAACATGGCTTGCAAGGCTTACATATTTGGTCAAGTGCGCTTCGTCATTCAATGCGTTTATCCACATATAGGGTTTCCCACCCTTTGCGCGTGCCGATGCGTGCGTTTACTCGCAAATCAGCAGTATTCCCCACTTTCTGTCGTATGCGTTGTCCCACATGCAATACACCTTTTGCACCCATAATCCGCCGCAGATGGTGGTGTGATTTCAACAATTTGTCATAATCCAATGTTTTGAAATGGTCAACGTGCTCGATGCGTCCATCCGGATGTCGAATGTAAAATTCCACATCACAGACACCGATTCCACGAGTATGGTACATCCGCCATGCCTGAAAGGCATTTGATTTACCCCTCAGCCCCTGCTTGTAAAAGGGACCAAATGCGACATATAGCATCAGGAGTGCAAAAGCAACTGCTCGGCAAACAATTACCAACTTGCTTTCAGCTGCTGTCTCCACCGTCGTTTTTTCAGATTGATATTGACTAGCTAGTGTCATTGACACTCCTCCTCTAGCTCAAGGGGCATCAACCAGCATCTCCCTCACATGGCGACTGTGCTAAAAGCGAACGACCAACTCCACATCCGTCAACACAATGTCAGGGGCAATCTTCGGGTGACGTTCCTCAAGCGCAACCTTGACTTCGTGTAAACCCCGATCGGATTGGGGCGCATCCATCTCGAAACATAACCACGCCGCCCCGCTCACATCTGAAATACGATGTGGGTCATTGATGGTGCAATAGCGAATTGTCGGGTCATCAAGGACTGCCCCATCCCACCAGACTCGCACCACATCGCCGCGCACCCACTGATCCAGCCGCACTCGTAACTCGACCTGTTTGGGGATGTTAGTTGATAAATCGTCCACCACATTTAGTGTAATCGTTGGACCTTCGCCGGTGAGCGTCTGTTTCAGCGCAACCGGGACTTCGCCCCAAAGGCGGTCATTTCGGTAAGCCCCCCGCCATTCTCCTGTCTTCTGAAGGAAGCGATGCGTTGCCGCATAAATTTTGTCCGTGCCCCGCAATGTATCGGGCGATCCGATCTGCGAGAGCAATTCCCGCCTCGAATCGCGGTTCGCGTGCCAGTTGAAGACATAGATACCATCGGCACCTGCCTTGTGGTAGCGGCTGGCGATAGCACGAGTCCGCATCCGGTCTTTGGTCTCGGCATCCTCGGGCCCAGCGAAGGCTTCAGGCAAGCCGCCATCAAATCCGGGGTAGACCGCAATCGGCTTATCTTGACATAGCTCGACAAAAGCTGCGACATCTAAGGAAGGATCCGTTGCGGCACCGCCGGCGGGAATCAGGATGTCCACTAACCCCTCGTTCACCCAAGTCGGAATGTCGTATCCGATGTTGCGGCACATCTCCAGCGTACCAGCCACACGCGCTGCTAAATAGAACGGTCTGCCGCGTTTCTTCGCGAGAGCATCGGTCATCTGTCTCACCGCTCGCTGAAGGTCGGTTAGGACGTACCGAAGTCGGTAGCCTTCGTCTGCGGGCAGATGAAAGGCGTGTCGCTGCCAATCCAATTCGACACCGTCCCAGTCATACCGTTCGCAAATCTCCTTGATGTGTGCGTAGCGGTGTTCCCGTATTTCAGGGACCGCGAAATTCCATGAGAGTGCGAACCACTCCGATGTCTGATCGCCGAGCAACCACTCCGGATGTTCGATCCGCATCTGTGTCAGTTCCGTGTGGTGCAGTCTCTCCAAGTCAGCGACCTGTGCCCCGCTGAAGTGATTGTCGTTCATTCGCACTGAGGCATAAACATGCATCCCAAGTTGGTGTCCACGCTCGATAAGTGCTTGCTGCGGATCTTCGCCACGCTCCACCATCTGACGGATGTTTTCGGTGTGAATGTACGCCTGAACGCTTTCATAACGCCGACCGTGGATATCGCCGAGCTGTTCAAGGACATCGCTCTGCCATCGAGCGGCATGTTCGCCGATGCACCAGAAATGGGCACCGACCTGCGTATCCTCCAGAGGAGCGTAAACCTTTTCGAGGAAGGCGTTTACAGATTGCGGCGGCTCAGAGTAGCCATGAGGGGCACCGTCCCAATTGTAGATAATTCGATATTCAGGAGGAGTGGGCATATTCGTTTTCCTTTCGGTGTTATTGCGGAATGCAGCTATAGATTTTACATTGGGGTGAACTTCAAGTGCTCCGGGAACTGGGCCACTTCCACGTCCCTTCCCACCATGTTTCGCCCTGTCACTCCCACTCAATTGTACTCGGTGGTTTTGAGCTAATATCGTAAACGACACGATTGATGCCACGTACCTCATTGATGATGCGGTTGGAAATAACACCCAATACGTTGTGAGGAATCTTCGCCCAATCCGCTGTCATGCCATCGGTACTCGTCACGGCTCGCAACGCGACAACGTTTTCGTAGGTACGCTCGTCGCCCATCACGCCTACACTCTTAACCGGCAGAAACACAGTCAACGCCTGCCAGATTTCGTCATATAGCCCCGCTTTCCGTAGCTCTGCGATGAAGATTTCATCTGCCTCCCGCAGCATATCGAGACGTTCTTGCGTGATTGGTCCCAATATACGGACAGCTAAACCGGGGCCCGGAAACGGGTGCCGTCCCAAGACCGATTTCGGGATGTCCAGTTCTGACCCGACCGCTCGCACTTCGTCTTTGAACAGTTCACGCAGCGGTTCGATCAATTTGAACGGCAGATTTTCGGGAAGCCCACCGACATTATGGTGCGTCTTAATCGTCGCTGATGGTCCTTTGACGGACACACTCTCAATTACATCAGGATAGAGCGTTCCTTGCGCTAGGAAGTCGATCTGTCCAATTTGTGCGGATTCTTCTTTGAACACTTCGATGAACTGATTCCCGATGATTTTGCGCTTCTGCTCCGGGCTTTCAACGCCTGAAAGATATTCGAGAAATCGGTCAGTAGCATCGACATAATAAACATCAATCCCGAGCTCTCGAAAAGTTGACAACACCTGATCTGCTTCATTTTTCCGCAACAAGCCGTTATTGACAAAAACGCAGACCAGTGCATCCCCGACAGCACGTTTTAGTAACGTCGCAAGCACTGTCGAATCGACACCCCCGCTCACGGCGCATAACACGCGAGCACCACCTGTTTCGATACGAATCTTCTCTGTCGCTTCCGCGATGAAGGACTCCATCGTCCATTGGTCGTTACAATCACAAATCTCATAGACAAAATTGCCAAGCAGCCGGTTCTCATCTCGCGTGTGGATAACCTCCGGATGGAATTGCAAACCGTAGATATCCTGCTCTAGATCCGCTATCGCTGCAATAGGGGAATTGTGGGTATGGGCAACGGGGTGAAATCTATCAGGCAGAACCTCAATTCGGTCGCCGTGGCTCATCCAGACATCTATCGTCTTCGGCAGGTCGGCAAACAATGGAATCGGCAGATCTACGGTTAATTCTGCTGAACCAAATTCGCGATCAACGGCAGGGTGCACTTTTCCACCGGCGGAGAGGCGCGCGATGAGCTGCATACCGTAACAGATACCGAGGATCGGCACACCGAGCGTTAAAATTTTTGGATCGATCAGGGGCGCATCTGTTGCGTAGACGCTTGCAGGGCCGCCAGAGAAGATGATACCGTTCGGTTGCATGGATGCCAACTGATTTAGCGGAATGTTGTAGGGATGGATCTCACAGTACACCTTGTGTTCACGGATCCGCCGCGCGATTAACTGTGTATACTGCGAACCGAAATCTAGAACAACTATGGTTTCACGTTTCATTGTGCGTAACCTTTTCATCTATTAAGTCGTGAATTTATTGTATCATAGATTAGCAGGACGGTCAATCAAGCATTGATAAAAATTAGGGGCATTTAGTTCTTCTGTAGGAGAGATTTCCGAATCCCAACACACCGCTCAGACAGAGAGAAAATCGAAAACTAAATAGCCCTATGATAAAAATCGCTTGGCTTTGATTGCTCTATGTGTTATAATAAAGTGGTTTAAGGACTATATGTTTAGCACTTATGTGCTTAGTTAGTGTTAGCTTATCAACTTCAAAATTAAAGGAATTCCTAAGGAGGCAAATCCTCATGGCACATACACTCCCCGACCTGCCGTATGCTCATAACGCTTTAGAACCGTATATTGACGAGCAAACGATGCAGATCCATCATGGAAAACACCATCAGGCTTACATCACTAATCTTAACACTGCCCTTGAAGGACTTGATGATTTGGCAGCCCTGTCGGTCGAAGACTTGCTGCGTAATATCGACCAGGTGCCGGAAGCCAAGCGGCAAGCTGTTATCAATAATGGCGGCGGACATGCCAACCATTCATTCTTCTGGACCATAATGGGACCCAACGGTGGCGGCGAACCCACAGGAGAAATAGACGATGCGATCAACTCCGCTTTTGGATCTTGCGAGGCTGCCACAGAACAGTTTGTGACAGCCGCGACGACCCGCTTCGGATCTGGCTGGGCATGGGTGGTTGTTGATGAAAATGGTGATTTGCAGATCTACTCGACTGCTAACCAAGATAGCCCCATCATGCAGGGCCATACACCGATACTGGGTCTTGATGTGTGGGAACATGCGTATTATTTGAAATATCAAAACCTCCGCCCCGCTTATATTGAAGCGTGGGGGAACGTTATCAATTGGGAAGAGGTCGCCAGACGTTACGCTGCTGCAAAAGGCTAGGACGACGCTCTGGTTGTAGAAGTGAAATCCCTTCGACAACGTTTGTGGAATGGGTTTCACTTCTACGCCTTCTTACTTGGGAGCCCGAACGTTTTTCTCAAAAGAGGAATCAATATGCAAGGAGAGTGATGTTCAGTATTTTATTAGTCATGTTAGGAATTGTTATGGTGCTTGCCTTTGGAAGGCTATTACAAAGTCAAGAGCAGGAACCATGGGTGGGAAATGTCTATATAAAACTCCCTAAACTTTTTCCAACCAAGTATCCCAAAAAGGGTCAAACCTTTATTGGCCCAATTGCTACCTCACGATGGCAATGAGAGGGAGGCAACTTTTCGGCGATTGTTTGAAATGGACCCAACCGCTGTAGATGTATTATATGGACTAGGACAAATGCTCTCCTACAGCAAGCCAGCAGAAGCGATTCCTTCAAATCCCATCCGAATCGAGCGGATAGCTACCTAGAGTGGACGCGGGCCTACGAAGAAGCAGGCGAGGCCGAAAAAGCTGCAGAGGTTTACCGCCGGGCGCGGGAGCGTTTCCCTGAAGATGAGCGAGTTCAACGAGAGTCGGAGGCGTTTGAGGATGGGTGTGAGCGTCCATCGAAACATTCCGATGAAGAGGAAAATTAATTGAATTAACAGGTTTTTTCGAGATTTTCCCAATAACCAATCTTGTTCAAAATTGAATACACAAAAGCGATGAAGGGGAGGAGTAAGTCGAGCGGGCTTGACAGAGCGGGAAATCCACCGGCTGAGAGATTTTCCCAAGCAATCCCGACTGAAGGTCGCCCCGGAGCTGCTGACCTGAACACACCAAGTAGGGTCCGCCGAGTTAATGCACGTTACGCATACCAATGAGTGCCCTTTTACACAGTATTTAAGCAACAAAAGGGAATTGGAGTGGTACCACGGTAAGGATTTTAAAGAAAGCCCTTCTCGTCTCCAAGCATGTCCTCAAAAGTTGTCCCGAAAGCTTCAATCGGGGCTTTTCTACTGAGGGATGGAACGGGAGGGCTTTTTTATTGGACGTATTTGCAATAAAAACCGTAGGACTTACGCGGTTGGAGGCTCAAAGCCTTGTAGTTCGGTGATTCATCACCGCACAATATGACTCACGATGCTCGATGAATCGGGCAACTACAGCAGGGACTCCATCAGGAAGTTCGTAGGGAACAACGATTGTTGTTCTCTACTGAAGTACGTAAATCCTGTCCTGTTAATCCTTTAATCGGGTAAATCCTGATTAAATCTTGATTAAACTGAAAAGGAGAGTGCTATGGAACTATCAGGAGCAAAAATACTGATCGAAAGTCTTAAACACGAGGGTGTGGAGTATATTTTCGGTGTCAACGGCGGCGCAGCGATGCCCATCTTTGATGCCCTATACGATCACCCTGATGTGAAACTAATCATGATGCGGCATGAACAAGGCGCGTCACATGCCGCCGATGGCTACGCACGGGCAACCGGCAAAGTCGGTGTCACGCTCGCCACTTCGGGGCCCGGTGCCACAAATCTAGTGACCGGCATCGCGACCGCCTTTATGGATTCTATTCCGATGGTAGCAATCACGGGACAGGTCTTTACCCACCTGATGGGTAACGATGCCTTCCAAGAATGTGACGTGATAGGCGTGACACGCCCGGTCTGCAAGCACAGTTACTTAATCAAAAGTGGCGATGAAGTCGCTGAAGTTGTGGCGGAAGCGTTCCACATTGCTAGCACGGGCAGACCTGGGCCCGTCGTCGTCGATTTCGCCAAAGACGCTCAGATTCACGAATCGTTATTCCGCTATCCAGAGAAGGTGAATATCCGTAGCTACAAACCGAAGGTTGATGGGCACCCTCGCCAGATAGCGAAAGCTGTTGAGTTAATTCACAATGCTGAACGCCCGATCATCTACGCCGGTGGGGGCGTAACACTTGCTAACGCCTCTGAAGAATTGCGCGAGTTGGCGACGAAAACCGGTATTCCGATCACCGTAACGCTTATGGGCTTGGGCGCATTTCCCGAAACCCATCCGCTGGCAATGGAGATGCCCGGTATGCACGGCTCCTGCTGTGCGAACTATGCGTTTACCGATTCCGATCTTGTGATTGCGGTCGGTGCCCGGTTCGATGACCGCGTTACGGGAGACTTGACGAAATTCGCGTCACGAGCGAAGAAGATTCATATTGACATTGATGCCTCCTGCATTGGCAAGAACGTTCCGGTTGATGTGCCGATTGTGGGCGATGCCAAGCGCGTATTGACGGAAATGAACAGACTGGTGCATCGCGTGGACATTGAACCGTGGATGCGCCAAATTAATGAATGGAAAGAGCAGTACCCCTTTGAGTACCAACAAAAGGGCGATAAAATTATGCCACAGTATGTAATCGAGCAGATTTATGACCTTTACTCTGATGCGATAGTTGTTGGAGATGTCGGACAGCATCAGATGTGGGCGGCACAGTATTTCAAATTCACCGAACCGCGTCAATGGTTAAACTCCGGTGGACTCGGCACTATGGGGTTCAGCTTGCCGGCTGCGATTGGCGCACAGATTGGCTGTCCCGACCAAACGGTTGTCAACATCAATGGCGACGGTTCATACATCATGACGATACAAGAGCTTGTTCCCGCCATCACGATGAAGCTCCCGCTCAAGATCTTCATCATCAACAATATGTATCTCGGCATGGTTCGGCAGTGGCAGGAGCTCTTTCACCAGAAACGCTACGCCGCTGTTGACTATCACGATAACCCTGATTTCGCGCAGCTTGCTGAGGCATTTGGGGCGACAGGTATTCGGGTCGAGCGAATCGAGGATGTCCGTCCGGCATTGGAGAAAGCAAAGGGGGTTGACGACGGGCCCGTTGTCATCGATTTTATCGTTGATGAAGAGGAAAATGTGTTCCCAATGGTTCCAGCGGGGGCGGGACTTGGCGACGTTATACGAGGTTTGGCATAATGACTGAAGAACGACACATCTTTTCCGTACTTGTTGAAAATCGGTTCGGGGTCCTCGCGCGAATTGCAGGGTTGTTCAGTGGGCGTGGATTTAACATCGACAGCCTCAATGTCGCGGAGACTGACGATCCAGCCGTTTCACACATGACAATTGTTACGCATGGGGACGCGCAGATTATTGAGCAGATTTACAAGCACCTGAACAAGCTGATTGACGTAATCAAGGTGATAGATCTTACCCTTGAAAACCACGTCGAGCGGGAGATTGTGCTGATTAAGGTCCATGCTGAGCCACAGCGGCGCGGCGAAATTCTCCAAATTGTGGAGATCTTCCGCGCCCACACGGTTGATGTCGGGCCCGATTCTCTAATCATCGAAGTGACCGGCGACGAGGGGAAACTGAAGGCGGCAATCGATTTGCTACGTCCCTACGGCATTCAAGAACTTGTCCGTACCGGTAAAATTGCAATCATGCGCGGTGTCACAAGGTGATCGACCGACATTGAGTTTGCAAATTTCACGCAAAGGAGCATTCATGGCAACAGTTTATTACGATAGCGACGCAAATTTTGATTTACTCAAAGAACGAACGGTTGCTGTCATCGGCTACGGCAGCCAAGGGCGTGCACAGGCGTTGAACCTCAAGGACAGCGGCGCAAACGTTGTCCTCGGACTGCGCCCCAGCAGCCGTTCCCAACCGGCAGCAGAGTCGGAAGGATTGACGGTAAAAAATATTGACGAAGCCGCTGCTGAAGCGGATGTCGTTCAGATTCTCATCCCGGATGAACAACATGGAGCGGTGTATCGGAATCAGATTGAGCCGAATCTACAGGCGGGCAATATGGTGATGGTTTCGCACGGTTTCAGCATCCATTTCGGTCAGATTGTTCCAGCGAACGACATTGACGTGGCGATGATTGCACCGAAGGGACCGGGGCTGCTCGTGCGACAGGTCTTTGAAGAGGGGGGGGGTGTCCCGTGCCTTATCGCTATCCAGCAGGATGTAACGGGACATGCCAGAGACCTTGCACTCGCTTATGCAAGAGGAATTGGTGGCACCCGAGCCGGTGTCATTGAGACCACCTTCCGTGAAGAGACGGAAACCGATCTCTTCGGCGAACAAGCAGTGCTTTGTGGCGGAACGACCGCCCTGATCAAAGCCGCCTTCGATACCCTCGTCGAGGCTGGCTACCAACCAGAGATGGCGTTTTTTGAGTGCCTGCATGAGTTGAAGCTGATTGTAGATCTGATCTATACAGGGGGGCTCAGCAAAATGCGCAATGATGTCAGCAACACGGCAGAATTCGGCGATCTTACCCGCGGGCCCCGTGTCATTGATGAGGGGGTCCGGGAACGAATGCGGGAACTTCTCAAAGAGGTGCAGAATGGGGAATTTGCACGGGAATGGGTGCTGGAAAATCAGGCGAATCAACCCGTGCTACAAGCCCTCCGTCGCCGAGAGTCGGAGCTGCAGATCGAAAAGGTGGGGAAGGATTTACGGAGCATGATGAGCTGGCTTGCGGAGTAGTAATCACACCTTGGAATAACATATTCTCATGAAAGTCGTCACCCCGGTTGCAGTCATACCGTTGAAGTCACGACTTTTTGTTTCGGTCTTGGAAAGGTCATTTTTCTTTATGGGCATAATTGAGAAAGCGGTCCAGCAGCATGAAAAACACAATCTCATCGTATTTGGGGCAAACCAGATTTTCATGCGGCTCGGCTGGATTTTCAAGACCGAATCGGTGGTGATGCCGGGGTTTCTGGATGTCTACACCTTATCGGGGGTTATCCGGGGGTTTCTGCCCCTCATCTCTCGAATTGGGCAAAGTATCCCTCAGATTCTTATCGCACACCGCGTGGCAAAAATGCCTAAAAAACGGATTGTGTTTATACTTTCCGCTTTTGGCATCACCCTCCCTTGGCTGGTATTGGCATTGACCCTTGAGTTTGGACGTTGGTCGAATAGCGCGATTGTGACGATCTTCCTGACACTGTATGGTTTGCACTGGCTGACTTACGGCAGCAATGTCCTCGCGCACGGCACCCTACAGGGCAAGCTGATTCGTCCGAAAAGACGGGGGCGGCTATTGGCTTATGCTAGCCTCATCGGTTGCACGCTTGCGATTGCCATCGTTTGGCTTGTGATGCCCCGTTGGGTCAGCGGTGACAGTGCCAATTATGCTTGGATATTTGGGACAACGGGGATGTTCTTTGGGCTTGCTGCGTGCTCCAGTTTGTTTTTCCGTGAGCCCCCTGGTGACCATTCCCCGCAAACCGTGCCTTTTCTCAAGTATCTCAGTTCCGGACTGATGCTGCTGCGGTATGACCGAAATTTTCGCATACTCGCGATAGTTCTAATGTTGTTCTACACAGGTTGGCCCATATTTCCGCACTATACCGTTTTTGGAAAGCGGGCGTTAGGGTTGGTGTCGAGAAACTTCGTGACGCTCTTGATTGCACAGAACACAGTCAGTGGGCTCGGTGCCTTAGTGATGGGGAATATTGCAGATCGGCACGGCAATCGGATTGTGCTGCGTGTATTGATTTTTATCGCCGCCTGTGTGCCTCTGCTGGCGGTTGGTTTGAGCCGCCTGCCAACAGGAGCCCACTGGTATTGGCTTGTGTATGCCTGTTTGGGGTTTACCCCGGTATCGGGCCGTATTCTTACAAACTACACCCTTGAGATTTCTCCACAGGAAAAGCACCCGCAATACTTGGGCCTGCTGAGTGTTCTTCAGACCGTGCCGTTGCTCGGCTCGCCGGGGGTTGGTCTGTTGATTGATCGATTCTCTTTTGAATCTGTATTTATTGCGTGCTCGGTCCTTGTCTTCTGCAGTGTCCTGCTGACCTTCCGGTTGGTTGAGCCTCGATTTACCCACTCCGTTTAATCAGCGGAGACATAATCACCCTAATGTGATCATGGCAATTATGCCTCATCGACAAAGACAGGAATGTTCCAAGAAATCTGAGGTGCAATTTGAATAACCTGGGGATATGGAGATATAGGACAGCTATCCTTGAACAGGAGTGTGATTATGCCCGACGAACTGATGACCACCTTTGAAAAACTCTGGATCACCCTTCGTGCACAGTGGTGTGACAATCACGACCTCGATGGCGCACTGGCATTCAGCCACGACCGCGCAGCGATGGACTTCTTTCATCGCATTGCACAGGTGAATGTGGACGACATCCAAGTAGACAGATTGATTGACGACGCGCTGCGCCTATTTGGAGAGAAAAAATACGACTGTATGTTCACCCTTTCGCCGCTAGACCACCCCGCTGACCTTGGCGAGCGGCTGGAGAGACGCGGTTTCACAGAAGGTGCATTGGCATCAGCGATGGTTTATGACCCGCCTACCGCCCCGCTGCCCCCACAAACTGTCGCGGAAATCAGTATATCGCCCGATAGGGAATATGACCTTTGGGCGGAGGTCATGTGTCGCGGATTCGGTCATCCGCAGACAATGGGGGAGGTCGGACGTTCTGCGCTGGTTGTGCCCGAGGTGTGCCGCTATCTAGCGCGTGTGGACGGTGCGCCGGTGGGTACGACGCTGGTCTATTCGCAATTCGGCATGGGCTACATCGACCATGTCGCAACACTGCCAGAACACCGCCGCAAAGGGATCGCCTCCGCCATGATTACGCGAGCGGTTACGGGTTCACAAGCGATGGGCAACCATTGGACAACGCTGGAAACGACAACAGGCAGCAACGCCGAGCGGGTATACCAACGACAGGGGTTCCGCATTGCCTATCATCGACGACGCTACATCATGCCTAATGCGTAGGAGTCACGCAGGATTAGTAGCGAAAGTATTGGGAGTTAATCGAGAACTATTTCGACAAATTTGGCACGAAATGGAAGAAATTTATGGCAAAGTGGGAGGTCAATATGAACAAGCATAGTGGGAGTAACGTTGATGATTTTCTCGCCGAGGAGGGCATCCTTGAGGAAGTATCAGAAGGTGCACAAAAACGGTTGCTTGCTCTGCAAATCGAGGAGGATATCGTAAACACCACGAACCAGAGGAAAAGGAGCTCACAACATGGCGTTGCAAGCATGGATGCGTATCGGTCAACCCCTTGAACCGGTGATGAACGATTATGAACGAATCTTTGATGCCTGGGAAGCTGGGGGGATCAAAGGCTTCGTTTTCGGTCGCACGCTCTTTGCGGATGCACAGGGTCAATTTAGCATTCCCGCTTTTCCTTCCAACCCTCAAGCGTATCGCAACCGCGGGTTGGAGCCAAATGCCCGCAACACAGAAACCGATTCCTCCAAAGAGAAACTGCTCCATGCGATGCTTGATAACGCCAAAGTGCGCGGCTGGGAGATTTTCATTTTTGCCCCCGGCAGCGGGGCAACGGGTGCGAAATCACTTCCATTGGAGGAGGACCCCTACGGCGCAGTCACCATGGCGGCGGTCTGGGATGAGGTATTCGGAGGCTTTCCACAAGTCGACGGGGGTATCATGGATGGCTGGACCGAGTCCCCCTATGAACTAGAATGGCACCATGGCAACGCTGTGTTTGCGACTATTCCTGAATCAACCAAAGTCCAAGCCGCTGTTAGAGGATACGATCCAGACAGACTTGAACGCGGCAGATACCATCTCCATGAGCGTTTTCGCAGTTTTACCCCCGCCGAAGTCCGCTACCACGGACCCCACGGTGTGCTGTCGGAGATGAACCTCTTCGATATCAATGAGGACGCTGTTTACTGGCTGCGCTGGCGACGGGAGGATGGAATTAAAACGGGAGAAGCATTTCGTCGTGAACTGGACAAATCCCCGCGTAAGTTGTTATTGGGAAATGGCCCCCGTTCGGCGGTATTCTCTGGCATGACTGCGCTCGATTTCCACGCTTGGGATCAGATCGTGGATGTGCTGCTCGTCAAGCACTACTTCTGGCATCGTGGCTTCGACGGTATGTACGGCACCGTCGCCCGTTGGATACAACAGATCCAAGAATGGAATCCTCGCCTGACCGAACAGGATTGCTTTACAGTAGTGAAAGCTTGGCTAGGCGTAGATTTGCCGGAGGTAAACGCTCTATCGGACATGGATTTGGGATTTCCCCAAGCCTTCTTCGACCGAGTCGTGAAAACTGAAACCGATCGGGCACTTGCGGCAGTCAGCCAACCGGAGAAGATTGTCCCTTGGGTGGATACGGGACGGATGCCGCATGGCGGAGATCCAATGACCGCCGGAGATTTGCATCGCATCCTAACAGTCTCAGAGGAAGCGGGTCTGAAGCGTTTCCTTTTCCATAATCACGCGCATCTCACATCGGCGGAGTGGTGCGTAATCTCTCGGCTATGCGGACGCGCTTGGGATGAAGATCCCAATAGGTATTGGCCCCCTGCAACGCCGAAACCATCGAGTTACTAATTACTAATTGATTGGATGGGAGGTTTATTACGATGGCTGTTGTGACATACTCCCCAGCATAAATGCTTGGGCTTCTTACCTGTTCTTGACAGGCTTCTTAGATATGAGTCCCCGAAAGGGCGACCGCGAGTCTAAGCGACATAGATGTGCATTAAATCTCACACCTACGGGCGATGCCACACCGCCCCTGGTCTCGGCACGGACGACTACAGGGTTGAACATCCAACCCTGATACTTTGTCCAGATATGGCTTGCGCCCACAACTCTAAAAGGTGGGGGCAATGCAAAATCATATCTAATTGTAACACATTTCTAAGGGTTGTGCAAGGTAAAAATCACGGTGTTTGACCCAACGCTGTCCGTGCCGAGACCAGGCAAGCATTGGGATTGTGAGAAACTCTTTCAAAAAGTGTTAGCCGCAAGGAGACCCGTAGACATGGCTGAACTTCGCAGAGAATATACGGATATCGGCTTGGACGAGCGCGACTTGGATGCGAATCCCTTTAAGCAGTTTGAGAAGTGGTTTCAACAAGCGATTGACGCGAAACTCGATCTGCCGGACGCGATGACGCTGGCGACGGCAACGAAGGACGGAATACCTTCGGCAAGGATTGTACTGCTCAGAGGACTTGATGAGCGGGGTTTTGTTTTTTATACAGACTACGAAAGCCAAAAGGGGAAGGAGCTTGCAGAAAATCCGAATGCGGCACTGGTTTTTTACTGGCGAGAACTGGATCGGCAGGTGCGTATCGCCGGGCAGGTGAGCAAAGTTTCTCGTGAAAACTCCAACAACTATTTTCAAAGCCGGCCCGCCGGTAGTCGTTTGGCCGCACTGGTGTCAAAACAGAGCGAAATTATCCCTGACCGAAAGGTACTGGAGGAACGGTTCAACCAGTTAGCAGCACAATATCAGGACGCAGAGATTCCGCTGCCCTCAGATTGGGGTGGTTACCGTTTATCCCCCAACATGATTGAGTTCTGGAGTGGTCGCCCAAGCCGTCTGCACGACCGTCTTCGTTACACCCGCCAACCCAATGATGATTGGCGAATCGAGCGCATTTCGCCGTGAGAATAGCGGCCGCAGGTTTCCTAACTTGCGATTCCGGCGATCATAGATAGGAAACCCAATTACATCGCGAGGAGGCTCTGTCCCAACGGACTTAGACATACTTTTGAAAAGTAAAATTACAGGGTTAGACCCAACAACGCATTGGGATTGTTTTTAGTTTATTTCAGTATTAACATCCGCCGTGTCGCTGTGAATTCGTCCGCTGTCAGTGTGTAAAAATAGAGACCGCTGGCGACAGGCTCACCCAACTGATTCCGTCCATCCCAATAGGCTGCACGGCTGCGACTCTGATACATACCCGCCGCTCGATGCCCCACCGCCAAACGCCGAATTACTCCCCCGTTCATATCATAAATCGTCAGCGTTACCTCTGCCGACTCCGCTAACTGATACGGTATCCATGTCTCCGGGTTAAACGGATTCGGATAGTTTGCCAACAACGCAGTCTCTTCAGGTATCAACGAGGCTAGCAGTTTTTGGAGATTCTCAATACCCTCTTTGAAGGCAAGCGAACCGTCATCTGCCAACCGCGCCTGCACTATCCACCCCTCTATCATCGCAGCATCTACCATCCTCTCTCTCCCCATAGGATCTACTATCCCTTCTCTCCTCGCAGCGTCTACCATCCTCCCTCTCCCCATAGGATCTACCATCCTCGCTCCCCCTGCAGCGTCTAACATCCTCTCTCCCCCCGCCCCGATAGATCGGGATGAAGACACCCCGACAGATCGGGATGAAGACACCCCGACAGATCGGGATGAAGACACCCCGACAGATCGGGATGAAGACACCTGCGGGGGGATTAAGGGGGGTGCAGCAGACGCTGTGGTCTCCCCAATTCCCCGTGACACGAGAATAAGGTCAAGGATACTGACCACACCATCGCCGTTGGCATCCACCGGCGAGTTAGCAGGCACCCTTTTCCCCAACTGCTGAGCGACAAGCACCAGATCCACAACGCTAACCACGCCATCTCGATTCACGTCCCCGGTTGCCAGTTGTCCCTCCACAGCGATGCGGATTTGATGCGGGCCAGCGGGGATACTATCGCCGGTGATGGAGGCGAACTGGAAGTTCTTTAATGCCAACTCTGTTTCACCGCCTGATTGCGCCTTGAATCTTACCTGAAGCAGGGTGCCTGTGCCGCTCACACCGCTGCTAGAAAGCCGCACCGCGCTGAGTCCTGTGATTTTACCGGCTGCGTTATCAATGCTGCCCCCTTGAAAGAAGGTCGTGCCGCTGTCCGCCTTCAGGAAATCGCCTTCGGTCACGTTGATAGCTTCGAGGGCGGCAGGGGCAAACTCAATATCAAACTGCCACCCTGCCAAGTCGGTGACAGTTTCTGCGCGGATATCAAGGGTGAAGGTATCGCCCGTATGAATTGAGCTGTTGGAAAAAGTGTAGCCGACACCGGGGGTTGCTACTGTATATTCCGTGCCAAGCTTAAACCCAAACTCGCCGTTATGAATGCGCCCCCTTATCCCAACCGCAACTAATAGGATATTTTTCCCTGCCCTAAGCGTGACGGGAGCGAAATCGGTGTAACCGCCAGACCCAAAAATTCGGGGGTTATTGTAAACTAAAGTTCCGTTGAGCCAAACCTTTAACCCATCATCGGCACCGACGTGCAACGTTGTCTCCTGTTCCCGTGGAGAATAGAGCGATACAGTCCCGTAGATGAGGCCATCGGGTGGGTCGCGTTTCAGCATATCACCGATGTTATTTTGTACCCCAGACGGGAGTTTGTGGAAGGCCCACACCTGATCGCCAACAGGATTTCCCGCTGTCGCCCCGTGGGTAGCGACCTCTACCTCTTTCACCTTACCCTCACTCGCGTCTGATAGTAAATCCCTGTTACTCAGTTCTACGTCCGATAACAGGACCCATAACCACGGTCCCTCTATATTCGGCCCCCCGTCTTTGGGAATCCCCGGATTGTTGGACCAAGAGAGCGTTATATTCTCGCGTAACCCCGCCAAAGGTGAAAGGTCAGAAATGTTGTTGCGATCGACCGCTAGCCATTTCAAATTGGTTAATCCTGTAAGCGGGGATATATCCAATATGTCGTTTACTGAAAGATTTAACCATGTTAATCCGGTTAATCCCGCAAGTGGGGCTACGTCTGATATGTCATTGGAATGGAGATCCATACGGGTTAACCCGGTTAATCCCGTAAGGGGGGATATATCAGATATTTCGTTGCCCACAAGATACAGTTCTTCCAAGTCTGTTAATCCCGCCAAAGGCGTAAGGTCTGATATATTACTGCCGCAAACATCTATCGTCTCCAGTTTTGTTAAACCCGCAAGGGGCGATAAATCGGATATGGGGTTACCCCACGTGTTAATTTTTGTCAGGTTGATTAACCCTGCAAAGGGCGATATGTCGGATATTTTGCCCTCGCCATCGTTAAAAGCTATCCACTCCAGGTTAATTAGTCCTGCAACCGGCGACAGGTCGGTTACCAAAGTGTCCTGCACTATCAGTGCATCGAGATTCGTTAAACTTCTCACGAAAGATAAGTCGGACACCAAAGTATGATTCAACACCAGTCCTTTGAGATTTGTTAAGCCTTTCAGGGGAGAGAAGTCAGATATGGGATTACCGGAAAGATAGAGTCTTTCCAGGTTGATTAAACCCGCTATTGGCGAAAGGTCAGATACCTGATTCTCATCCTCGCCCCACCCACCAATATGCAACCTATACAGATTGGTTGCGAACTGAATGCCTGTCAAATCACGGATGCCCCTACCCGATACTAGGAGTGCTCTCAACCTTTTCATCTCCTCCACAGTAATCGGGGCATTCGGGCTTTTGCCGAGCTCCTCCGCAATTGCAGCGCGCAGGTTCGGGTCCGGGATATGGACAACCGCACTCGGTGTCTGTTCCGGCGGTGTTATGACCGTCGGAGGGGTGAACTGCTCCGGGAAATCCAACGCAAAAATCACATCCCGAAACCTTGATGTCCATGCGTCCCGTTTCATACTCCCGTTCTCACCCTCTAACACTAGCAAGCCTGCGTTCTGTAGCCCTATATTCTCACGTATCTTCTCTTGGAAGGCTGCGGTCTCCAACCCAACCACAGCTGCGGCATAAGCCGCGTCCACCGACCCCTCAAACGCCTCATGAAATCGTGAAATCGGTTCAATGTCACCAAACGCACCCCCTGTCGCTGCCAGTGCCGCTTTGTATCTATCCGTGTCTTCTTGAACAAGCACGTCCAGCGTTGATTGTTCGGCATACAAGCGTAACGCCTGCGCTTTGTCATACGCTGGAGTGGCATTACTCTCTATCACGGAACGGACTTGGTCCTCAAACGTCTTCATCCCATCCGTGTGGCACCCCAAACAGGATAACCCATTCCGCACCGTCGGATCGCTCGCCGCAGGATTGGAAACGATGTTTATCGGTGCGTCATCTAAACGAAAACCGGACGCATTGGCAAGGTAATATCCCTGTAACCCATTCGGTAGGTTGAAGATAACCTCCCCACCATCATGCGTGAAATTGAGGGGGTAGGTGAAGATGTTCTGTGTGCCAACACTCCCCGCGAAGTCGTAACTCTTCCAATACGCGCCATATCGGGAGGTGTGTCGTTCTATCACCCGGTTGTGATTGGAGACACCGGAATCGTTGGTGCCTGCCCGCCAGACACGCACCCCCGGCGCATTGCGTAGATTTTGGGTAACATCCACCTCCAATCGAGTCTCTAGCTCCCTATCCGTTAAGGGTAGGGATAGTAAATCGTGGTATAGTGGGGGTAAAGATGCCGTTGCCAGAAACCAGTCGATATGAACCGATGGCACATCACAGTTCATCTCTGTCTGCAACCGCCCCAACTGTTCCCGCAGCGCAGTCTGTGTCGCCGCATTAAACGCAATGTGATAGGGATACGCCGCTTCTATTTGTGTCCAGCCATCATTGCGATCCCACTCGTAGTGTCGGAGGTCGATGTAGAAGATTGTCCCCTGTGGATCGATAGGCTGTGGATTCGTGACTGTCACCCCCCATGAGAGACTATTGACCAGTTTGTAGAGTCCTTTACGGTATTCTTGGAGTCTCCTCGGTGTCTCACCCGCGTTATAGAGATGGGTGAGTGTGAAGTAACGGGCAAACGCACGGTCAAAAGCTGAAAGTGACATCAGATGATTCTCGATGGTATTGAGGATTTCACTGGGGGAGATGAAGTCGCCATCGGTTGTAGAGGTGACCGCCCAATCGGGTGCGCCGGCTAAAATCCAGTTTCGGATGGTGTCAACTGCTTGGGTGGATAGCTGCGGTTGTGCGAGCGGCATCCGTTTGGCTAGGTCAGTGGTTAGGAGTCGGTTATACAGTTCGGAAGCATCGGGGTTTCCCGGGACAACGCTCCCCTCTCCGATGAGTGCGTTGTGTTCGATTAAGAGGGTCTCCCGATAGGCACCGTCGGGGCCGTGGCAGATGAGACAACTCCGTTCAAAGATAGCATAAGCATCTTGCGCGATTTGGGCGGATACATTTTGAGAACCGATGATGAACACCAGGACGATGAGTGCGATGCGATATTGAGCCCTAATCAAATAGGATATGACATGACAGTTAAACACAGAGCGTTTCTCCTTATAGATGGTTTTGTTGACCGATTCTAAAACCTTCTTTTGAAAAGTAAAATTACAGGGTTAAACCCAACGCTGTCCGTTCCGCCTGGTCTCGGCACGGACAGACCAAGGCAAGCATTGAGATTGTTTTTAGTTTCTTTCATTCAGATTTGCGGTCCCTGTTGATCTGTTGTTGTATTTGCTCCCGAATGATAAAGTCGTCAGGGGCAACAATCCCCCCTGAAATCAGCATTTTCATGGCAGTTTCAACTTTCATGTTTGTTTCATAAACAATCTCCGGATCACAGAAGAGCAAAACGCCTGTTGTCGGATTTGGGCTGGTTGGGACAAAAACAGAAACGAGGGGGACGGGATTCCCTTCCTCGTGGAACGCTCCTGTGACGAAGCCGATGACACGCATGGGCGACCCGGGGGTCTTAATCGCTACTGCTCGCTTGAATTTGTTCCCAGCCGAGGGCATTAAAGCCATTTGCACCACCTGTTTGACGGGTGCATAGACCTCTCGCACAAGCGGAATCTTTGTTAAAATTTTCTCGCTCGCCCCAAGTAGCTTTTGCCCCAAAAAATTAGAGACAACCAGGCCTACCAAGTAGACGATCAGGATTGTCGCTAGCACCCCCATACCGATGCGATACCTCTCCCCCAAGACCTCTGCCATTATCGGCGCAAGCCAGCCATCGATCGTTGTAAAAAGGAAGGACAGCACAAAAAAAGTAACACCCAACGGTATCAGCGTTAGAATTCCTGTGAACAATGTGCTCTTGAAATGTCTTTTAAGTCCCATCTTTTTCTATTTGGTGACATACTCCCAACCCTAAAGGATTGGGATTCTTATCCCTGTCCCAAAGGCGTGGAATTGTTCAATCAACGAGGTTAGTCCCGATTCATCGGGAACTTACGACCTCTCCTGAAGGGGTTGATGCCCCAACCCGGTTGATATTAACCGCGGCATTGCGGTCTCTATCTAACTGTGTGTGGCAAGACGGACATTGCCATGTTCTATCTCGCAGATTTAACGATTCATTCACTGCACCGCAAACCGAGCAAGTCTTACTGGAAGGATACCATCTGTCGATGAAAGTGATTTTAACACTTTTAAGGGAAGCGATATACACCAGTTTTTTGATGAAGTCTGCAAAGCCTAAATCGCTAACCTTGCGTCCCCAAAGGGCTTTCATGCCTTGGAGGTTCAAATCTTCAAGGCGTATCTCATCATACTTATCAGTGAGTTGGTGTGCCAACTTCCAATGGAAGTCCTCACGCTGGTTAGCAATGTCCGTTCCGAGACCAGGTCTGCGGTGCTTGCGGGCTAAATCCAAACGGGCGCGTTCCCGATTCTTTGACCCCTTGCGTTTAGTGCTGTGTCTGCGGTTAAACCGTTTGATAGCGTTGAGACTGCGTTTGAAAAACAGAGGGGATTCTATATCATGTCCGTTTGACCCTGTGAGATACCGTTTGAGACCAAAATCAAAACCTGCGATGTTACCCGTCATAGTTCTGATTGTGTCTGGTTCTACATAGTCGGTTAGCACACAGATATAGATATCGCCTAAGGCATCCCGTTTCACGGTGCACCGCTTGGGAGTGCCTTGTATCTCACGGGACTTGAAATAGCGGTATATTCGTTTTCCTATTCTGATTTGGTTATCTGATAAAAGTTTCCATCCAGACTGTGTTAAGGTGAAAGACTTATATTTACGACGGGACTTGAAACGGGGTCTGCCACACTTTTTGCCCTCGGCACGGTCTTTGAACATCTTTTTGTAACCTTTGTCTATCCGTGCCGCCACATCCTGAATCGCTTGGCTTGGCAACGGATTCCAGTGGGCAAAACGAGTGAGTTTTTTGAGTTTAGAGAGGTGTTTCATCAATCTAAATTTGCTGATGTATTTACCATAGATAGCATAGTAGCGACGTTGAAGGGCGACACAATGATTCCAGACGTGAGCGTGACCGTCTATGGTTCTGTGCAACTCCCCGTTACCGTGTCCGTTCCGAGACCAGGGATGGTTATACATCTTGAACTTGTAGGTTTTCATTGGAATTGTCTTTCTGTCTTTCAAGTCCATCTGATAGGATGTGGGAGACCCTATCGTGCGATAGGGATCAGATTCTCCCACGAAAGACAAAAGAATTTTAACATATTTTGACAACCGTATCAAGCAAAAACACTAAAGCGAAACTTATATCCCAAGCATACCTGGTCTGTCCGTGCCGAGACCCCCGCGAACGGGACAGGCAGGCGGAACGGACAATGCTTGGGTTTTACGGGCTAAAGCCCCCATCTGTAAGGATTTCTGTGAAAGGTGCAAAAGTTATTGTCATCCAGATCCAATCACGTTAAAATACAGTTGGTTCAAGGTAAAAATTGATTAAGGAAAGGTGCAAGACCGTGAAAATCACTAAAATTGAGACACTTCGAGCGAGCCGATTCATGTACGTCAAAGTTGGAACGGATGAAGGTATTACGGGGGTTGGCGAGCTCCATCCCGCTAGCGGCACCGGCGGCACACCATTTGTGCCAATCGCAGGGGTCGAATATTGCGCCGAATATCTCGTCGGCAGAGACCCGCTGCACATTGAACGCCACTGGCAGCATACATTTCGTCGCTGTTTATTCCGTGGCGGCGCAGATATAATGTCCGCCATCGGTGCAATCGACATCGCTCTATGGGACATCAAAGGCAAAGTCCTTGGGGCACCAGTTTATGAACTGATCGGTGGGCCCACGCGGGAGAAGGTTCGCCTTTATACGCATCTGGGCGGCACTACGCCCGAAGAATTGGCAGAACAAGCATCCGCGCGGGTTGAAGAGGGGTTCACCGCGGTTCGGTTGTATCCCTTCGGCGATTTCGGTGTCTCCGATTTCGAGGAGGGACGCGGTCTGGAAAACATGAGCTATACCGCGATGGTTCGCAATGCAGAACACCGAGTCGCAGCGGTCCGGGATGCCGTGGGGCCGGATGTGGATGTCATGATCGATGTCGTCAACCGACTCACCCCAGCGGAAGCGATCGCTGTGGGACGCGCACTTGAGCCATATAACCTATACTTTTTCGAGGATCCAATTGAACCTGAAAACATGGACGCATGGGAGTACGTTGCGGCTAGCGTTCCTATGCCGCTTGCGATGGGGGAACGGCTCTACACAATTTACCAGTTCCGAGATCTGCTGAACCACAACGGTGCTGCATTCGTCCGTCCTGACCTGTCACTCGCCGGGGGCATCACCAATGTCAAGAAAATTGCAACGCTCGCAGAGGCGAGTTATGTCGGTGTGGTGCCGCACAATCCGTTGAGCTGCGTCCTCACCGCCGCGTGTGTGCAAATCGATGCAGCCATTCACAACCTCGCAGTGCAAGAGTATCCGTTGGGTGAAGACAAAGCCCCGAAAGGCGACCTTGTCAAAGAGCCGATCAAGCGGGAAGGCGGCTATCTAATCGTTCCGGACACGCCGGGAATCGGGATTGAACTCAACGAAGAGGCGTTCAAACATTACCCTCCACAGCCATACGTGCGCCCCCCGCTCATCGCTCCGGATGGCGGACTGAGGGAGTATTAATTTCCTGGTATCGGAAACCACAACCCACCAGTTTTTCTCGCTAGCGCCTTTTGTTCGCGTTCAGCTTTGAGTGGATCGTCGGCTTCGGTTCTATCAGTTACGCCCCCAATGATGTCTAATGTTATTTCTGCCTCCCAGCATCGCTGCAGGACCTCTTGGATTGTATAAGTTCCTGTGCAGGGTGCATCGGTGATAAGGATGAAACGTCGTCGCGCCTCCGGACGGAATTTTATCCTCGCGATCGATTTGACAATCGCATTATACGCCCGTTCAGCCCCACCACACTTGATGTTTTCTAGGAGGCGTTCATACCTCTGATAATCCTTCGTTGGTTGATGAAAGTGCTGTGCCAGATACTTGAACGGTACCACTGCCATTGTGAAATCCAACGGTTCTGCTCGGAAGATTTCTACCATATCAATTAGATGCCTGCCCACTGCACGAATGTTATCTTCCATACTGCCACTGGTATCCAACAAAAAGACAATATCTACGGTCGGCGAATCTTCCCCACTCGCGATGCCGCTGGCGATTTTTTGGAGAACCGATCCCATCTGTGCCTCACGATCAAGCGGTTGTATCCCAACGTTGTCAGTTTGCAGGGTTTGTGTTTGCGAAAGGTTGCGCCCGACTTCGGTAGACATTGATTGAGGAATTTCAGCCACGGTTTCCAGAGACTCGCCAATTGATTCCTGCAAACGCCAAGCGTTTTCGGATGCTTCTACAAGCGGAGTATCTGATGTGGGTAGTAAGCGGGTTGTCGTACTCAGCGGCTTAGATGCCAACGGAATCGGCTGGTTCACTCGGTCCACCTGCACCATTAAAGCCTTTAGGGATGTCGATGATGCGGAAGGGGCACCATTTGCGTGAGGTTGGACGGGGGTATTAACATGAAAGATTGGCTTTTTGACAGCTACAGGATGGAGGCGTTGGGAATGAAGTTCGACTTTGATAAACTCCGCGACAATCGGCTCCGGCGGTGGGGGTAGTCGATACCATCGCGGCAAATTGATACTAATCATAAGGACCGCTATCAGGTGCAGCAGCAAGGAGATAACACATGCAAAGCGTGTGCGTCGGCTGGCCCGGGCTCGATTGGACATCGGAAACCATCGGTGATTGTCAGGCGTAGGGTCGGCCGTGTGAGGCTTGGAGCGTTGAAAGTCAAGCATGATACCCCCTCTGTAAAACCTGAAGTTTGAAGGACGAGGCGTAAACAGGGTTCGCTGATTCATTGATTTCCTCATTCGCCAATTTGCTCGCTGCGATTTTATCACCAAACGTTCCGTATGTCAAAGAAAATTCCCCTTGAGATCAAGCCAGTAGTCAAGGGATGGAGAATGGATATTTTGCTTGCAGGTTCAAAGATAGGTGTGTTACAATAAGTTCAATTTTCATACCTTCGGGAATTTAGGCTTCATGATTGGAGCGGGGACCATGGAAGCAAATGTACTGGTATTAAATGCAAGCTATGAAGCGATCAACGTTTGCAACCTAAGACGTGCAATGAAAATGCTGGTCAAGGGTGTAGCGTGCATGGAAGAAGTTTCCGATCTCGAAATTCGTTCGCCGACTGTTTCGATGAAAATACCGTTAGTCATCCGTTTGGTGAATTATGTCCATATCCCTCACTGTGTTGTGAAGTTTTCACGTAAGAATGTTTTGGTTCGAGATCAATACACGTGCCAATATTGCGATGAACATTTTCCACCATCAACGCTAACAATTGATCATGTCATACCTCGTTCGAGGGGAGGGACAACCGTGTGGGAAAATGTGGCGACAGCGTGTAAAAAGTGTAACGCCAAGAAGGGAGATTGTACGCCTCATGAAGCGCGTATGTTCCCCAAGCGTTCGCCCAAGGCACCCTCGATTATCTCCTATCTGCACTTGAGCCGCAATGGTCGATCTTATGATGAATCTTGGAAAAAGTACCTGTACATCAACTGACTTGATGAGCCCTCCGGGCCCCCAATATCTGCGTCTTGCTAGAAATTGACAAAGCGAGTCGAAAACGGCGGATGTCATTTCAGTGGAGGTTAAATTGTATCTATTGAGGAAATTCGCAAAAATTCGCAAATGCTTTTCTGTCCCCTCGCTCCTGTGTTCCTGTGCTCATGTGCATATTTCTAATGTCTTGATATCGAGTTTTCCATTCCTACTGTTGGCTTGTGCACTACAAGCCCCAGAAGATTATTACTATGAATTTGCCCTAATGGAAGGGTGGGGAAAAACGAACCGGCAGCACACTGGAAGACAGCTTCATGAAGTCATCCATCACCCGGAGCACAGCGAACCGCTTGCGATTACCTTTGAAGTTGGGGAACCGCCGGCAGCATTGCTCGGTTTTGTGCCGTATGATGTTCCAGATTTACCGGACGTAGATCGACCCCCTGATGTTGCAACCCCTAAGGTGTCAATTTCACTACGGGGTGAAGTATTGCGGCAACTTTTTGATGAGAAGCAAATTCGGGTTGTCCATTGGCGGTTGAGGAATGGTCGTCTGAAGGACGATCAGAACGTTGTGCTGCTCAACTTTATTCCGCGCGCCTTATCTGAACGCGCAATCAAGGAAGAGTTCCTGATGATTTTTGCGATTGTGCATGCGGCGCAAACACAGGCAGATACAATTGATATGATACGGGGAATGGCAGAGGACGAAAACGGCACACCGCAGATGAGTTTGGAGGCTCAAGTCGAGAATTATACTGCCTATCTTCAAGGAAAAATTGATGGACAGCAGTGGGAGCAGCGGCTTCGACTCCAGAGATTTTAATATGGCGCGTAAAGTTCATCCGGAGAGATTGACGCAACGTTGGGAATTTCAACGGGGGTATAAAAAAGGGAAAAAGTACTGGAATCGTCATCTGGTTATATATGTTTTCAGACAGTCTCTATCCTCTACTCGTCTGGGTATTACTGTCAGTAAAAAGGTTGGAAACAGTGTTAAACGGAATCGCCTCAAACGCCTGATCCGGGAATCCTTTAGACTATCACAGCAGCAAATATATCAAGGATATGATATTGTCGCTGTTGGTAGATCCGCGGCGGTCGGTGTGAAATGTCAGCAAGTTCAAGCGTCATTCTTGCAACTTCTACGACGAGCCAAGGTCTGCAAAACCGAGTGATTCGGCGCGTATGTAAACCTGCTAGATTTTATAAGCCTAGCAGGGCTGAGCCCTTTGAGTTGTTCTGTCAGTGCCATGAAAATTACCCTCATTTATGCCATACACTGCTATCGTAAACTGATTTCACCGTTTTTTCCACCAACCTGCCGGTTTTATCCAACGTGCTCTCAATACGCGCTTGAAGCAATTACAAAGTATGGAGCTTTGAAAGGAGGGTGGTTTGCGCTTAAACGGCTATCCAAGTGTCACCCTTATCACCCCGGGGGCTACCATCCCCTCAAGTAAAATTCTATGTCGAGAAAATCGCCACGAGGAGATTCTTTAAATGGAGAAACGTTATGTTTTAGCTCTTGTGCTCATGGTCGCTGTGATGTTCGGTTGGAGTTTGTTTTACAGTCGAAAACTCCCCAAGCCGGCACAACCGACTGAGCAAGCGACTGAGCAATCAAGGGACACCTCACCCCTCTCACCAGATATGTCCTCATCTGATAGTTCTGTTCAACCATCGCAAATAGAAGCACCATCGCACCCCCGGCAACCGGTTAGGGAAAGTGAAACGGTTCGTGTTGAAACTGGGAAGTATCATATCATGTTTTCACTGGGACGATTTGCTTACGCGCATAAATGGATACTTAAAGAATATCCAGACAGATCCGGTGTGGGTGAACCGTTGTTTAACCTGATTCCAGAAACAGCCCAAAACTGCCTGTCAGTCCACTTTCTTAATCAGGCCTTGACAGACGATGCTATGGACACGTTTTGGAATGCCGACAAAATGAAACTCGTTCTCACAGATCGGAACCCGCAAGCTACTCTTACATTTAGCAAGCAGATTGGAGAAACCCTCAAAGTTCTTAAGAAATTTACGTTTTACCACGATAGCTATTACATTGACCTTGAATTGACTTTCCAAAATTTGTCCAATCAACCCTTAATTTCTCTTGATACAATGAGCGATAACCGTAATGGCTATAAACTCCGTTGGGGCCCTGGGATGAATGCAGATCTCCTTGCACATGAACGCAAAAATGATAAACGTGGGAGACACAATCCGAAGAGCGAGGGAGCCAGAGCCTTGAGCAGTGGCTCTAGCAAACCTGTTAAAAAATTTGATGATTCTCAAAGTACGGAGACAGTCTTATGGGCGGGTATGAATAATAAATATTTTGCTGCGCTCATGATTCCAGATGGATTGCTTAATGCGACATACGAACTTGAAACCCTCTTAGACAATGGAACAACGCCACCAGCGACTATTACGGCCCCATCGGAAGCCACAAGCCTCATTATCCCCGGATTTTCATTGGATTCCAACGCAAGCCGGGCAGACCAATTCCGCATCTATGTCGGTCCAAAGGAGTACAAAGTTCTAAAAACAATCGAGCCACCGGGAGCTCAAGAAGAGGACCTCCAACTTGCTGATATTATCGACTTTGGTTTCTTTTGGTATATTGCTTGGGTAATGCTTTGGCTCCTGAATTTCTTCTATGGCATCATCAACAATTATGGCATTGCCATTATTCTCCTGACCTTATTAGTAAAGGTGGTCTCATACCCGCTGACCCGTAAAGGTTACAAGTCCATGCAAGCGATGCAGAAACTCCAACCTTTACTTACGGAAATCCGTGAAAAGCATCGAGATGATCCGCAGAAACTCAATAAGGCGACGATGCAATTATACAAAGAACATGGCGTTAATCCATTTGGTGGTTGCATTCCTTGGATCCCGCAAATCCCGGTCTTCATTGCGCTATTTGCACTCCTCGGCACCGCGGTTGAACTACGAGGCGAACCGTTCTTTTTATGGATAGACGATTTGGCCGCCCCCGATGTCCTATTCACCCTTCCCTTTACAATTCCGTTCGTTGGAGATGCAGTTCGATTTCTACCAATCATCAACGGTTTAACTACTTGGTTACAACAGAAGGTGTCAGGCGGTATGACACCGGTGACCGACAATACGCAAGCAAAAATTATGCAATTTATGCCCTTTGTCTTTGTCTTTTTCCTTTATAACTTTGCCTCGGGGTTGGCTCTCTATTGGTTATGCAACAATATTTTTACCATCGGACAACAGTATTTACCCAAATTATGGAAATCTGATGAAACGGAAGAAGCAACACCTATTAATGCCCCATCGACAAAAAAACAACCTCAATCCAAGAGGCGACAACCCTCAAGCGCGAGCCGTAAGACATGAGATGCGGAACGCGACTCATATATTTGAATGACACCATTCAAATAACTATAGATATTATGCGGTTGTTCAGGAGGACACTGAATCGTGCACCAATATATTGAAATCGAAGAAAGTACAACAGAAGAAGCCTTGGAGTCTGCCCTTAAAGAGCTTGGTGTCAGTCGTGACCAAGTTAGTGTAAGGGTTATACATGAGCCCACGAAAGGTATCCTCGGCTTAGGGGCAAAACTTGCCAAAATCCGCGTGACCCTAAAAGAGGATGTTTCTTCGACACCAGAGGCGGTGCTTCATGAAATTCTAAGTCATATGGGGCTTGAGGCGCAGATTGAATCTCGAATCATCAATGGGAGTGTACATCTGACAGTGAGTTCTGATAACCCTGGGATACTGATCGGTAAACATGGGCAAACACTGAATGCTGTCGAATATTTGCTGAATTGCATATTAAATAGATCCTCTCTCGTAAAGAAGAAGGTCTTTGTTGATGCGGAAGGATACCGTGAACGCCGCGAGCAGATGCTGATCGATCTGGCTTATCGGGCTGCTGCAAAGGTCAAACAGACCCATCAAGAGATTGTCCTAGACCCGATGCCCCCTCGAGACCGCCGGATCATTCATGTAACCTTACAACAGGATGAGTATGTTCGCACCTATAGCCGGGGTGAGGGAATTATGCGGCGCGTTGCTGTGACAACACACGAAAGATATGAGACAAACTCAAAGCAGTATAATTGAATGGGATACAATCGCAGCCATTGCAACACCGCGGGGCGAGGGTGGTATCAGTATTGTCCGAGTGAGCGGTAGTCTCGCTATCCCCATTGCCTGCCAGATTTTTCGTTCGCCTCGCCACATTTCCCCGGCTGAATTACCGACCCACACGCTGAATTACGGGCATGTCGTCCAGTCATCATCGGGAGAGGTTATTGACGAAGTAATGCTTGGTATCATGCGGACCCCAAAATCATATACAGCAGAGGATGTCGTTGAGTTTAACTGTCACGGCGGTATTGTCCCCCTCAGAGGCGTGCTCGAACTCACGTTGAAAGCCGGAGCGCGGCTTGCGGCACCGGGGGAATTCACCAAGCGCGCTTTTCTCAACGGGCGGCTAGATCTGGCGCAGGCAGAAGCGGTCGTAGATCTCATTCGTTCAAAGACTGACCTCACCCGTCAGATTGCGATAGACCAGTTGGCCGGCAGGTTGTCCCGGACGATTAACGCACTCAATGATCGGCTTGCGAATCTACTTGCGGAAGTCGAAGCATCTATCGATTTTCCTGAAGAAGAACTCGATTTCATGGATTTAACGGCGATGAGGCAAACTGCCCAAGACCTCCTTGATGACTTGGAGCAGTTAATTGCGACCGCATCGGATGGCAAACTCCTGCGAGAAGGTGTCAACATTGCAATACTCGGACGACCAAACGTCGGAAAATCGAGCTTGCTAAACACTTTATTGCAGGAAGATCGAGCGATAGTCACGGAAATACCTGGTACGACACGGGATACAATCGAAGCACCGCTGAACCTTGGTGGGATTCCGATCAAGCTAATAGACACAGCCGGGATACACCAAACCACCGATATTGTTGAACAGCAGGGGGTAATACGGAGTAAAGCCTATCTTGACCGTGCCGACTTGCTCTTAATAATGTTTGACTCATCTCGGTCCTTAACCGAGGAAGATCGAGAACTACTCCGCGCGGCGAACGTCCGGAAATCAATTCTCATTCTGAACAAAATTGACCTGCCTATCGTAACGACTCGTGCAGATTTATACACCGATGCGCCTCAGAAGCCGGTTGTTCAGACCTCTCTCCTTGATGACAAAGGGATTGAAGAGTTGAAATCCGCGGTTCACCAAGAGCTCCTTGAAGGAGACGCGATATGGGGAGATTCTCCAATTGTTACAAATATCCGTCACCACGATGCATTGCATCGAGCGAGGCTTGCACTTGGGCATGTCATAGAGAGTTTCACCCAACGGATGCCTCCAGATCTTGTGGCAGTCGATCTACACAGCAGTTTAGATTGCCTCGGCGAAATTGTGGGCAAAACAACGACGGAAGATATTTTGGGCAGAATTTTCTCCCAATTCTGTGTTGGCAAATGAAGTAAAACGATGGAAAATCAACCGTATTGGAGACCATCACGGCGGACATTGAGCTACAATCTTTTGAGGCGCGTCCGAGCACACTTGAACGACTAATCTCTGATTAAAAGTACCGAAGGAGGGATATCAAATGTTAGCGCAGCAACAGCAATGGTGCCCTCGCTGCAAACGCTACGTTGAGACGGAACAGAAGCAAAATAAATTAGGTAGGCGCAGCAATCTGATGAAATTGATCACGACCTGCCAAAAGTGCCGCACAACATTGAGCAGCAAAACAGTTACAACCCCAGCCTCCCGATGAAATCGGGACAGAATCGACTGCTGATCAACTAATTTGGAATGAAAATTACACTTTTTTTGAATCCATTCGTCAATATTAATAGATTTGTTGGGGGCTCTAATTTCTATACCTAACTTCCTTCAAAGGAGAAAACGATGTTAAATTCTGTTTGGAGACAAAGACAGCATATCGCGCTTGCCACCCTATTGCTGGCTGTTGTTGTAAGTTCGGTGGCACTGGCAACGGAAGAAATTCAGTGGGGGGAGTCAATCGAGAAAGGATTGGCAGAAGCTCAAAAAACAGGCAAGCCAGTCATGATGGACTTCTACACCGAGTGGTGAGGCTGGTGTAAGCGGCTGGATGCCGAAACGTTCACAGATCCAAGAATCGTTGCGCTCTCGAAAAAATTTGTCAACCTCAAGATCAATCCTGAAAATACAGACCATCCTGAAAATGAGGCTGCCCGAATCAAATACGGTGTCAGTGGATTTCCGGCGGTTGCGTTTCTCAATGCCGAGGGGGATTTAATCCGTCTCAGCAACGGTTATAGCCCTCCGGAAGAATTTTTTGGAGTGATGGAGAGTACCTTCAAAGAGGAAGAGGCATTTAAGGCGTTGCAACTAGCGGTTCAGAAGAATCCAAAGGACCCAAAGGCTAACGCTGGCCTCGCACTGATTTACATCAAGCGCGGCAAACTTGAACAAGGGAAACCCCTATTTGATCAGGTGGTAAAACAGGATCCAAGCAACGAAACGGGGCTTTTACCGGAGTTGTATGTGAATCTCGCGCTCCATTACGGGCAGAACGCTGCCGGCGACAATGAGAAGGCCTATTTCCAGAAAGCTGAAAAGTTTTTCCAGAAGGTCATCAACACCTATCCCGACAGCAAGTTCTATGAAGACGCGCAATATTATCTGGGGGTTACCTACGCGGTTCAAGAGAAATCCGAATTGGCAATAACAACGCTTGAGAAGTTAAGTGATGCCAAAAATGATGAGGTCCGACAACAGGCGGCAATCTGGTTGGAGCGTCTCAAAAGTCTGAGGGAGTAGTACATTGCCAGCTGTGCGGTGACAAATCGCGTCATTGGTGGACCAGATAAAGTCGAGATCCCGTCAATGTGCGTGTGACATCGCAGTAGTCACCTTGAACGCATTCACGAAGAAAGCCCATATCCAATCAGAGTTGGTGTGGGCTTTTTTATTCTCGCTGGGGCTGGAATCCTACTAACCAGACACGCACGATTATCCTGCAGGAGGTTGGTATAATCATCGCTTGTCAACCCAACCTACTTCATGCTATAATACCGCCCAATCCGATGCTATAAAACAGAGGTTTTACAGACTTCCACAATTTCCCACCTTCAGGAATGGTCAATGATGAGCACTTCCACCAAACTATGGGGCGGGCGATTTCGCACCGAGTCGTCAACTGAAACCGAGGCCTTTACACAATCTATTGATGTCGATTCACGCTTGGTTGCACATGACATCTGGGGCAGCCAAGTCCACGCAATCATGCTAGCACGGCAGGGTATCATTTTTGATGATGACCTTCGGCAGATCTTGCGCTGGCTGGGTAAGGCGGAATCAGATTTCCGCGATGGGAAGTTTGCCCTCAAACCTGAAAAGGAAGATGTCCACATGAATGTGGAGTCCTATCTCATCGAAGGTGCTGGCAGTGAATATGGTGGAAAACTTCATACCGCCCGCTCTCGAAACGATCAGGTGCTTGTTGATGCACATCTCTATATTCGCGAACAACTCCTTGACACGCAGCAGGGGGTGTCGCGTTTGTGCCGTGCTTTTCTCTCTATCGCACGGGAACACATTGAAACGGTAATGCCGGGCTATACGCACACACAGCACGCACAGCCAATTAGCCTCGGGTTTTGGGCGACAGCCTACGTCAGCATGTTCCTCCGCGATCAGAAGCGATTAAACGCCGCTTCCGAACTTGCTAATTTTAATCCACTTGGTGCTTGCGCGCTTGCGGGGACCTCCTTCCCAATCAATCGAAACTTGACAACCGAGTTGCTCGGCTTTGATGCAACACATGAACATGCGTTGGACGTGATTAGCTCCCGTGATTTTATCGCTGAACCCCTTTTTGCGTTGACGCTGCTGATGAGCACCCTCTCAAGGCTCGGTGAAGAGATTGTTTATTGGACAACTTATGAATTTAATATCGCAACGCTTGACGATGCGTATGCGACAGGCAGCTCGATCATGCCCCAAAAAAAGAACGCCGACATCGCGGAATTGACGCGTGGACGGACGGGGCGGGTTTATGCAGCGCTTATGGACCTCTTGACGAATCTCAAGGGGTTGCCTATGGGATATAATCGCGATCTCCAAGAGGACAAACCGCCGTTGTGGGATGCATTTGATGTGGTCCAATCCTGCTTGGGGATTCTGCCCGGTCTCCTTGAGACACTTGACTTCAACACGGATCGGTTGGAACTGCTCGTCGAGGCGAACTTTGCGACAGCAACAGAGCTAGCCAATTTCCTCGTTAGTGAACAGGGGCTGCCATTCCGCAACTGTCATGAGATAGTTGGGGGCGTTGTCGGCGGTCTAGCGCAAAAGGGGAAAACCTTCCGGGATTGGGAGGAAACACAACAGCTGTTACGGTCCGAAGGTATTGACTTATCCATCCCACAACTCCAACGCATACTCGATCCGAAACTTTCCCTCCGCAATAACCAGAGCCTTGGCGGCACATCGCCCGCAGAGGTGAAGCGGATGGTGGGTGAATTTGAGGCAAAACTGGATGAAATCGACAGCCAGATCCGTTCACGGCAGGGGCAGATTAATGCCGCTTACCAGAAAACACGTCGGGTTATCGAACAGGTGCTAGAAGGTAAAACAATTACAGACGTTAATTTTTAATCAACTTGTAAATCCCCCAACTTTAACTGCAATCGCAAATTCGCCGCATTGGGGTGGATGACAGACAGGTGAAATCGTGGAACACGTCATATAACAGCTGAAATGACTGTATGTGCTGAGGGCAATCAGGTGTGTTCCCCAATTCAGGGAAGCAGAGGCTAGTTGAATTTCAACGTGCAGCCTGATTGTTCGTAAGGAGGAAAAAATGAGGATTGGTATCGCCGGTCTCTGGCACGAGACTAACACTTTTGCTTTGGAACAGAACAATACCATGGATACCGTCCATATCCAGCGTGGGGAGGCGTTGCTTACGCAGGCACACCCTAGGGGGTTTATCGGCGGCTTTGTGGAAGGCACTAAGCGATATGATGTGGAACTGGTTCCCACCGTCGGAATTGGCTTCGCCCACGGTGGCATCATCCATGCCGAAGTTTACCAACGCTGTCGTGATATGATCGTGACAGGCTTGCAGGAGGCAGGACCACTGAATGGTGTCTACTTTGCCCTTCATGGAGCGATGGTCGCCGGGACACCCTATACCGATGCCGAAGGCGAACTGGTGCAGGAAGCGCGCCGGGTCCTGGGGAATATCCCTATAGTCGGCACTTACGATTTTCATGCTATCATGAGCGACAAAGAGGTTGAAGGGCTGGTCCCGTTTCCTAATAACACCAACCCCCATATTGATGGTTATGAGCGGGGATTGGAGGCGGCGAACTGTCTGCTCCAGATGCTGGATAGCAAAATCAATCCGGTCACTCATCGGGCGTTTGTGCCAATCATTGGTCCCAATATCGGTCAGAGTACTTGGTCACACCTACCGCAAGAAGAGCAGGAACTGCTGCTCTATCAGCTGAATGAAAAGCGCGCGGAGATGGAAAAGATTCCCAAAACTATCAACATCACCATTCTCGGTGGCTATGGGTACGGTGATTCTCCGGATGCCGGTATGTCAGTCATAGCGACGACTGATGGCGACCCAGAACTCGCCAAGCGGTTGGCTCAAGAGTTGGCAAAAGATTTGTGGGAGCAACGGGAGCGACTGAAAACGGTGCGCCCGATACAACCCATTGATGCGGGGGTGAAAATGGCGATGGCTAATCCGCGAAAGCCGATTCTCCTTGTGGATTTAGGTGACGACCCCGGCAGTGCCTGCCCAGCCGATAGTCCGGCGGTGTTGGAAAGTCTCCTCCGCTGTGGGGCGCAGGATTGCGCGCTCACTATTCGCGATGCCGAAGTGGTTCGCGCCGGCATAGCAGCCGGTGTGGGTGCAAGTCTCAACATCACAGTGGGAGGCAAGATTGATCAACGCTTCTACCAACCCCTAAAAATAACAGGTCAGGTCAAGTCCATCAATGATGGCAGGTACATGATCTGTGGGCCCACCCATGGCGGTTGGGGTCGTGAGGTCAACAAGGAAGCATTTCGTGAGGCGAATGTGAGTAAGCGAGTTGTGCTGCGCATCGGGAATAAAATCGACGTTATCTTCTCTCAAGCAGGGACCGGCAAAGACCGAGATTTTTTTAAGAGTGCTGGTATTCTACTGGAGGAGAAACAGATTCTTGTTGTCAAATCTAATCAAGCACATCGTGCCTCCTTTGATCCAGTCGTCGCTAGTACCATTGAACTGGACACCCCTGGTGTCAGCACGGTGAACTACGCCAGCCTTCCTTATCGCCATCTGCGCCGCCCGATCTGGCCTATTGATGAGGAGATGCGCTGGACGTTTTCTGCGTAGCGTCTAGGGATAATCTGCTATCATTCAATACATTGCTGAACCTTTGTACTTTTGCGACGTTAATTTGCTAGTTCCGATACTGATTCTAACAGGTTAGTTGTCGCACGGAACATGAACCATTCCAATCACAACAGGAGAAATTGCTGATGGAACAGAAACCGCGAGAAAAATATCAACTCACCCTTAATCAGCGGTATTTCTTTGGAACGCAAGGCTATCTGAAAGTCGCAGGGCTGCTGAGTGACGAAGATCTCTGTAAGCTAGACCACCATTCGATGGATATAGCGATGGGAAAGGTGGACTTCAGCCAACTAGAAGGGGTCACCCCGAGAAGTGAGGGGGACACCCCCGCGGATATGGAAGACAAATTTTTCCGCTTCATTCAATTCCACCGTCATCTGGAGATTCATGAGCGGTTTCTGCTACACCTCCGCATCCTTGATGTGCTTGAAACCTTGATTGGGCCCGATGTGATGGCGATGCAGTCGATGCTTTTCCTAAAGCCGCCGCAGAAATCCGGTCAGGCTTATCATCAGGATTCTTTTTACATCAAAACGGCTCCGGATACGCTGTGCGGGGCTTGGATAGCGATCGACGATTGTGACGAGGAGAACGGCTGCATGTATATTGTTCCCGGTTCCCACCTGCATCCAATCTACGAGGAGGTGGCACTGCCGGACAATACAGAGGATTTTCTGTCAGGCCTGACAGAAATTGTAGGCGTGGAGGAAAGCGGCGAGGTGGCGGCGACCGCCAATGCTGGAGATGTCATCTTCTTCCATGGTCACCTCATCCACAGATCTAAGCAGAATCGCTCGGAAAACCGATTTCGGCGGGCGTATGTCTGCCACTATGCCAACGCCCGGTCCTATACCGAATGGGGCGAAGGCAATCAGAATCATATTCTTGCTCGTGGGGCGACACATTTGCCGTTTGCGATGCCTCGCTTTGTTGTGCATGACCCGCTTGGGTAGCGTTCCAATTCGGTTTTTGGTAGATCTTCCAATAGCAACTTGAGTTATATCAATTAATTGGTTGCGTTGAAACTCGGAAAGGAGATTTCGATGAAAAATCAAGAGTTCAAACTGACGGAGCAGCAAATCAATTTTTTTCAGACCTTCGGTTATCTGAGTTTTCCCGGACTTCTGGCGGACTGTAGCGCGGAAATCATTGATGCGTTTGAGGCAGTTTGGGCGGAACATGGGGGAGGTCATAACGGAAAACCCCACGAAGGGACAGCGCGCTCCTGTATCGTTCCATTCATCGATCAGAGCGAATACTTGTCTTCTCTGTTGGACAACCCCCGTATATTGGGGATAACAATGACTCTTCTCGGCGACGACTTCAACTATATGGGCAGTGATGGGAACTACTACGTTGGAGATACGCGTTGGCACTCCGATGGGGGGCACAAGCCGGAGGATCCCACCCACATCAAAATTGCATTTTACCTTGATCATTTAACCCGTGACACCGGTGCCCTACGGGTCATCCCCGGCAGCCACCTCTTTGGAGATGGTTACGCGAATCGGCTTCAGGAGGAGATTCGGGAAAGTGAAGCAGACTGGGGCGTTCATGGTAGAGACGTACCGGCAATCGCATTCGAGACACAGCCGGGAGATGTAGTTTGTTTCAACCACAATACCAAGCATGCTGCGTTTGGCGGTGGCACACGCCGACGGATGTTTACCATGAACCTTTGTGAACGCTATCCTGAGGACCGTTTGGAAGATTTACGCACCTATATCGGCAACTCGGCGCGTTTCTGGATTGACCGCAAATATGGTCCGAAGATGCTGAGTACCGCGGGCCCGGAACGGATGCCACACCTAGAACAGGTGATGGCTAACGATGGTCATCTCACCGAGCTTTCCCGAAAAGCTCGGGAAACAATGACCGAGCCTTCGCGTGGGTAAATTCTGCCCTAGCGTAGCTTGTTCATATCCCTATCCCTCGTTTTATACAACCTCAATTTGCGTTCAGGAGTTTAAGGGTTTGCTAAAACATAGACTGCACCCTTTCCACCTTTCCGCTTCTTGCGGATCCCTCGCACGCATCTAACACAGCGATGACCTTCGTACCGACCTCTGCGTTGATTAACGGCTGTTTGTCGTGCTTAAGACAATCTTCAAAATGCAGCATATAGCGCACAACTTCGCCGATATGTCCGCTATCCGCGATCTCATCTGCTTCCATAGAAACAGCATCTTCAACGGGGATAACGGTGCGATGGTTATCGTCGAAAATTGCATCCCCATTGACAACGCTGCCGGCAGTCCCGTAGACCGATAGTCCCAGCATTGGCAGCGGTGGATGGCAGAGGCCATACAGCCCCAGTAGGCGTCCGAGCCGTCCATCCTCATAGATTAGATTGACCATCCAATTGTCATTGAAACGTCCTTCACCTGACGGATATCGCTCATCAATTCCACTTTCGTGACCAACTGCATGTACGGCACTTGGGAAACCGAGAAACCAGATAATGAGATCCATCGGATGGCACAGTCCGCCGTAGAGGGTTTTCTGGGGCATCTGGTATCTCCAAGGTGTCGCTGTGAGTACGCCACGCATATCGTGCACGTAATGGGCTTCGACCGCGACGATGCTGCCAAGTCTGCCGGACTCCATTAATCGGTGCGTGTACATGAAATCTGGTCGAAAGCGACAGGTCTGCCCGACCATGAGCTTCAAACCGGTTTCCCGCGTTCTCTGTAACACATGAATCGCATCATCGAGATTGTCAACGAAGCCTTTTGTGCAAATCACATGTTTACCACAATCGAGGGCATCGAGGCAGTGCTGTGCATGAAGCGGATCCGGCGTGTAGATGCCAACGATGTCGATTTCATCACGCTGAAGCAGTTCTTGATAATCCGTCGTTGCAAACGGGACATTATGTTCCGCACGGCTGCTTTCAAGCCGATTCACATCTGTATCGCAAATCCCGCGAATTTCCAGAGCGGTGTCGGGAATCTGCCTAATCCCGAACATCGACTTTCCCATTCCCAATCCAATAATACCGACACCAATTTTTCCCATGTTTCTATCCCTTCACCATTTAGTTTAGAAATTACACATTTTACACGCGAAAATGCAAAAATTGTTTCTATCTCGGAATTGAGGGTTTTGTTATAGACCATCAATCGTGTTGCAAACAGTTACACTTTGCTTTCATCTCATAGTTGGGATTCCTGTTGTTGATTGATAGCCGCTTATATATACTGAATTTAATGGATTTTCGGGGAAAAGGCAAGGCTATTGAAATAATTCGTTGAACAATCTGCTTTCGCCCCACAACAAATTACGAGATAGAATCCAAAAGCAAATCCTTCCTCAAGTATGATGCAGAATTTTGCTTGTATAAAAATTCGGTTTGTGCTACAATATAGTAAATTTTTGGAAATTGTTATATCATAAACCATATTCATTCACTTTAGAATGAATGATTTTTTTGAGGAGGTAACAATGAGAAATATAGCGGGAATAGCGATTGTTAGCATTTTTGTTTTTAGCATCGTCCTCAGTGGCTGCGGCAAATTGAGCAAAGAGGAGTTTGCCATGGAGATGGATAAATACAACCAAGAAAATTCAGCGGCACACACTGATTTGGGCAACCAAGTCTCTGAGGTTAGTGGCAAGGTTGATGCTCAAGGGGATGCTTTGAGGTCAGAGGTATCTATGGCAAAAGAGGCTGCCATTACCGCTTCTCAACAAGGTGATGCGGATACAATTACAGCCGCCAAAGAGTTCGCTGAAGGTGGGGACACCAAGCTGCGTGAGGAGCTCATGCAGACTGCAAATATGGTTGGGGAAAAGGCACAACAGGCCGCCATGTCTGGAGATCAGAAACTCCAGGACCAGATTGCTGCCCTTGAAAATACGACCAAAATGCAAGCCCAAAGCATATCCGATTTGCAAGCTGCGCTTATGAAAACAGACGAGGAGCTCGCTGAAACGAAAGCGATGGCTGCTGCCAAGCCAATGGTAGCGGCTACGATTCAGTTCTCCAGCGGAAAGGTCAGCTTGACCGAAGCTGCCAAAGAAGCACTTGATAAAGCGGTTACAGTGATTCAATCAAATTCTAAGGCACTGGTACTCGTCAAAGGTCACGCAGATGGCAACCCCGTGTTAAGCGGAAGATTTCGCAGCAACTGGGATCTTTCTCAAGCCCGCGCGGATGCGGTTGTGACATATCTCAAGAGCAAAGGCGTAACGAACAAAATCGAGTCTCGTGGGCTTGGACACACCGAGCCTATTGCTCCAGTCAATACAAAAGCGGGGCGCTCCCAAAACCGACGATCGGAAGTGATTGTCCATCCGACCAACTCAATGATGTAGCACTTCACACTGTATCGACTTTAAGGGAAATTGGGTGGAATCGGCTTCATCCCAATTTCCCTTTTTTTGTGATTAACCTGAATTGCTCATATCTGGCACTCACTTGGCTTGTTCTTTTTGGCGACTGATTTCAGAGCCAATGTGGCGGGCAGACTGGAAGAATGGGAAGCGATCAGTTATTGTTCTAATTTTGATTCTTCTAGCTCCAGATTTTCAACCCGGAACGATTTTCAGAAACGGGGAATAAAGGGCCAACACGCCGAATCACCGGGGTTACAAGCTACTGTTTGGAGAACGCATGGCAAGTAAGAACCAACTATTTGAGGCGAAAACAGAATTTATCGGCACACGCGGCGTTAGGGAGTACCGTGAGACCATCCCCGTTTGGGTGAATGCCGGTGATGTTGTGCTAGAGCTCGGCTGTGAGTGGGGAACGACAACTGCGTTAATTGCGCCGCATTGTAAGAAGGTCATTGGTACTGACATCAGCCCTAAATGTATCGAGCGTGCGCGGGAAATGCATCCTGACTTGTCCTTTGAAGTCCTAGACGGATTCGATGTCAAGGCAGCACTTGAGCTCGGTGAACAATTCAACAAGATCTATATTGATATGTCCGGTTTGTCCGGCTACCGGTCTTTGCTCGATACGATTTCGTTACTTATGATGTACGCAACCGTGCTGCGACCGGAAGCGATTATCGTTAAAAGTGGTGCACTCAAACGTTTCGCTGCACACTGTATCCCTTGGCGGTCGGTGTCACATTAAAGGTTACATTACAGGAACGAAATGCTTACTCTGCACAATCAGATTGAATCACTATATCCTAGAAGATTTTCCGTCAACCAATACTAGGCTGACCCATTGCTGTTTCACGCACCATGCACCTCCCACAAGGTCCCATCACTTACAAATATATAGAAGTCGGCAAGACACTCTATCAAGCTGTGTCAACGCGGACCCCGCGATTTCCGCCCCGTGTTGCTTATGCAATGCTTAACTCACTGTTTGAGGAGAGGCAAGAGGCGATTACAGTATATGATCCGTTCTGTGGTAACGGTGTCATCCTTTGCACGGCGTATCTTCTTTTTTCACAGAAAATAAAAAAATTGATCGGATCAGACCTGCATCCAGTTGTGTTAGAAACGGCGCGGCGAAATTTTCAGTGGATGAAGGAGCAAAACGCCCTTGAGGAGCGATTACGCGCAATCCAAGCGTACAAAACTAGGGATGATGGACTGAAAGAATCTTATCAGAAACGGTGTCGGTCAATGTTCAATCACGCACAACAGATTCACCTTGATGTGGAATTCTTCCAGCACGACGCAACTCGGATTTGTGAGCACTTGGCTTCGATTGATGGCGAAGTTGCTCTCATCACAGACCCGCCTTACACTCACAATGACCATTGGAATCCGAAAGATGGACTTAAATCAGCGGATTTTGGCCCCCTTGAGCCGTTCCTTCAACAGGTTGCAGAAGCACCGAATGTGGCTACGCTCCTAATCTGTTACCGAGTCGATCAGCCAATTCGTACACTGTTGGAGACATATTTTGTAGCGACGCTGCTCGGTGCAACAAAAGGCAGAACCATCTACCGATGCCAACCAAAATAAGGTGTGATGCGTGAAACGTAGTGACAATCAAAAACGAAAAAGGACCGTTGACAATTAACAAGCAATGGACAAATCTTATACAGTTCTCCCGCTGCTGCTCCTAATGCTTATTGGCTGTTTCATAGGAAATATCTCGCTTGGATCGGCGGTCGTCTCAGACACGCCAACTGAAGGCGAGCGTCCGAATCTATTACATGATGTTGTAAGGCGTGGCGTTGAATCCGCATCGTTTCACATCTCTTTCTTTTCATACAAGCCAAACTTAGAGCAGTTCACAACGTTGTTGAACAGTCTCGGTGTCCCCGCACTCAACGCCGCGTTGATGCCTGTTGCGTCGGTGAAACTGAAACACACGCCGGAGCTATCTTCCCAAATAGCCCTCGGGTACTGGACGAATGATACGGAAATACCGCTGCCGAACGCCGCAAATCTTTCCGCCACCTTTATCCCCATTTCGTTCAACTTGCTCTACCACCCGATACTGCTACGCGAATTCCTCCCCCTTTACTTTGGTGGTGGCATCGGGTATTCATACCTGAGCGTTGATGGCAACACCCTTGGCTTATTGGCGGCACAAGGGGTGACTATTGATGACGGGAATTCTGGCTTGACAGGGTATGCTCAGATCGGGCTAACGTATCTGCTTCTCGGCGATCGGCTTACCCTTACCCTTGAGGCGAAGCGCATCCTCCAAACTTTCAGGGGGAGCGGCACAGTTCCCTTCGATCTTGATTTTGACGGGACAGCGATTGGGTTGGGGATTGGATTGCGATTCTGAAAAGCATGAATCGGAAAATGGAGATTGGAATTGAACGTGGATTTCTTGAAAGATAAAACAATAGGACCAATTTTGTCTTGGATCGCTTGGGGATGCCTAATCGCAATTTTAGGTTGTAGTGGCGGTATAATAGAGAATTTCGAGGGTATCAAAGTTGAAAGCACTTTTCGATTCGATCGGATTGAGTTCGATATTTTTCTGCTTAATGAGAACGGTCGTCCGTTAATCCAAACGGGAAGCATCCTGACACCGCAAATTGGTGTCAGTACCCTCTCGGAATCCAAATTCACAACACACGCCGAAATTTACTCGATGCGGAATGGTGCTAAAAGCAAGAAAGTCTACGATGGGCGCCTCATAGATCTGCGTTGGGGCGCGCTCGGTGGAAACCGTAGGGTCCTTTTTGCGGAGATACCCCATCGACTGATTGAAGAGGATGAACAACGCGACACGGAGATGGGCGTGATTATTGTCACGTTGCAAACAGAAAAGCAAGGACCATTTAAGGACACGCTGGAAAGTACGCGAATTTATAGCCGGGTGCCCTAATCGAATCGGGGTCTCCGACATCTTCCCCTCTTATGCTGGTTCAATCAACCCACCCAAATTCTTATCACACAATTTTGGCTAATCCCTTCCTCTCCTTTTTCGTCATTCTAATGTCCAAATATATAGCACCTCCCGATACCGAAATGTCAGAAGAAGGAGTATGAGTTTCGATCTGCATCAATCACCTGCAATCAGAAGATACCTGTTTCTTTTAGGTTTTGCACTGTTATTCCTGCCTTTTTGCGAAGTTGGTCGCTCAATGGAACAGCGGAACAGCGATTTCTTCCTCGTTTTCAACCAAATCTATGATACTGGTGGCGCAAAAACAGCACTTGAGGAATCCGCAGTAGTCGCAAAGACGACTCATTGGTGGAACCCGTAACCCGTGAAATGTAGCACATCTTGTAATATTGATTTTCTTAAAGGAGGCTATTTATGATTTGCCCTTTCAGCAGGATACCTACAACGTCGCGCCATGGTTTCTGGCTCAATTTATCAGACATTATAGCGCAACACACCGGGTATTTTCAGATTTTACAGTGTAGAATTCCTCAATGTGGAAAATCGTTTTTTATTTTGTCTGTGTGCTGTCTGCTATTTTCGCTCATTGTGAGGGCAGATCAGGGGGCTATGGAATACCCAGCCGAGGCATACCGAACTTATCAGAGTATCGAGATTGATGGAGAGTTCAACGAGGAAGACTGGCAGAACGCACAGTCCATCACTCAACTCATCCAATATGAACCCGTCGAGGGCGAATTAATTTCGCAACCCACAGAGATACGCATTCTTTATGATGCTAAAGAGATTTACTTCGGGTTTACCTGTTTTGACACGGATATCTCGAAAATGGTTGCCAACGAGATGCGCCGCGATGGCAGCGGTCGGGACGGGTTGCGTGAAAACGACCATGTTTCTATCCTTCTGGATACCTATAACGATCGGCGCAACGGATTTTTCTTCCGTGTCAATCCGCTGGGAGCAAAGGAAGACATCGCTTTAATAAACAGCGGAGAGAGTCGAAATCAGGCTTGGGATGCGATCTGGGAATGTCGCACCAAAATCAATGAGAACCATTGGACAGCCGAGATAGGTATTCCTTTCAGCCAACTCCGTTTCAGTAAGAGTGACGATATGACTTGGGGGCTGAATTTGGGACGGAGCATCATGCGAAACCAAGAGGACGCAACATGGGCACCGCTTTCCAAAGCGCATGGGTTCTTTGCGAGATATCGCACCGACATCATCGGCAATTTGGTTGGTTTGAAAGGAGTTACTCCTTCTCGGAATCTGGAAATGCTGCCCTATTTCTTGCCGGGCCTGACTCGTATTGAAGAAGAGAAGGAAACCGATGGGGTATTCGACATCGGCTTGGATGTCAAGTACGGTATTACCTCCAATCTGACAGCGGATGTGACGTTTAACACCGATTTTGCCCAAGTCGAGGCCGATGAGGAGCAGGTCAACCTCACCCGCTTCAGCCTATTTTTCCCGGAGAAGCGTCCCTTCTTCTTAGAAGGTGCCGGGCTGTTTGATTTCGGCATTCCACGCACCAGCTTCCGTCGGCCACCGCCACTGCTTCTGTTTTATAGCCGTCGTATTGGTCTAGCTGAAGGACGTGCTGTTCCGATTATCAGTGGGGGCAAGATTACCGGCAAAGCCGGGCCTTACGGCATCGGTATGCTGAATGTGTTGACGAACAACTTTCACGATAAGACAGATCCGGACGACCCTATTGATGTGCCGCTCACCAATTACTCTGTGCTAAGGTTGACGCGGGACCTTTTCAATGGCTCACGCATCGGGTTAATTGGCATCAACAAGCAAGATGCTGAAACATACAACCGAGCAAGTGGACTTGACTTCACGTATCGCCCAACCGATAGCTTCGATATGCGGGGGCTCTGGGCTCGCACGTTTGAAGCAGATGTCTCCGATCAAAACAACGCCTTGTACCTCGGCAGCACTTGGCGAAACAGGGATCTTCGCTTGGAGGGTTCATATACGGACATTGATGAAAACTTTAACCCCGAAGTCGGATTTATCCGGCGAGAGGGAATCCGCCGAATCAATAGCCAAGTGCGTTACAGCCCCCGGCTCGGTAAATTTGGGATTCGCCAAATCTATACAGGACCGGAGTTTGATTTTATCCTCAATCAAGACAACCAACTGGAAACTCAAGAAATCACATTGACCAACTATTTTCGATTTGAAAGCGGCAGCTATATCGGCTTTCTACCTAAACGAACCACAGAACGTCTCGACGAGGATTTTGAAATCCGATCGGGGATTATTATCCCTCAGGGCGACTACACTTTCACTGAAATGATGATTAGAGGTTCCACCGATGATACGAAAATGCTCACAGGACAGTATAGTATGAATTTTGGCAACTTCTACAATGGAAGCAGGTGGGGATTGACTCTCAATGCGGGCTTCAAACCGAACATGCACCTCAATATTGAGCCCATATTTCAGTTTAACCGTGTAAGGCTTCCCAGCGACGCATTCAATGCGAGCATTTTCGGCGCACGTGTGGCTTACTCTTTTTCGACAACACTTTTTGCGAAAATATTCGCCCAGTGGAGCAGCGACGATGAAGTGATTTCCACCAACTTTCTGCTCAACTATATCTACCGTCCCGGCAGCGATTTCTTCCTCGTTTTCAACCAAATCTATGATACTGGCGGCGCAAAAACAGCACTTGCAGCGTCCACAGTTGTTGCAAAAATGACTTACTGGTGGAATCCGTAGCTCGTGAAACGTATAATCAGTACGCCATGTCCCGATTAAGCGGCTTCAGACGACTGATATACTCAGAATGGTAACAAATCCCTTACCCGATGTTGTAATGCTTCCGAGCAAGCAAACAACGTCAGGACTTGTTCAGTAGAATCAATTCTAGAGCCATGTTGAAAGGAGACAGTTTGTGATTTATCACATCAGTTTTTGGCATCAGTTTTCAAGTAGTAGTATTCTGCGATTCAGAAGGTGTTTTTTTCTCTCGGCTATCTGCTGTCTGTTATTTCCGCTCACTGTGCGCGCCAACCCCGGTCCGATAGAGTACAAGATTGAGGCATATCGAACATTTCAAAGTATTGAAATTGATGGCGATTTCAATGAATCTGACTGGCAGTCCGCGAGTCCGATTAATCAATTTTTCCAAATTGAGCCTGATGAAGGCGAGTCTATAAGCGAACCGACGGAAGTCCGCATCCTGTACGATGACAAAAACATCTACTTCGGTTTTACCTGTTTTGACTCACAGATGTCCAAGCTGGTTGCCAACGAAATGCGTCGTGACGCACGAGACCTACATGAAAACGACAACGTCTTTCTAATTTTGGACACCTATAATGACAAACGCAGCGGATTTGCCTTTCGTATCAACCCATTGGGGGCCCTACAAGACAGAGCCATAACAAACGGTGGAGACAGCTTGAATCGGAGTTGGGATGCGGTTGTGGCATGTCGGACAAAGATTAATGGTGACCACTGGACCGCCGAGCTCGGCATTCCGTTCAGCCAACTCCGTTTCGATAAGAGCGATCAGATGGCTTGGGGGATGAATGTGGGACGGGCAGTCCGTAGGAACAATGAGGAGTCGATATGGGTGCCGGTTCCCAGGAGGTATGGGGGGATGGCAAAATACCGCATGAGTAATCTCGGCAACCTCGTTGGTTTAGAGGGGATTGCCCCGTCTCGGCATCTGGAACTGCTGCCTTATATTTTGCCGGGGATGAGTCGGACCGAAGCAGATAATGACACCGATGGGGTATTGGACTTTGGCTTGGACCTCAAGTACGGTATCAATTCCAATCTCACCGCTGATCTGACCTTCAACACCGATTTCGCGCAAGTCGAAGCCGATGAGGAGCAGGTCAACTTAACCCGCTTTAGCCTGTTTTTCCCGGAGAAGCGTCCCTTCTTCTTAGAAGGTGCCGGGCTGTTTGATTTCGGCATTCCACGCACCAGCTTCCGTCGGCCGCCTCCACTGCTTCTGTTTTATAGCCGCCGCATCGGTCTTGAGGAAGGGCGTGCCATCCCGATTATCACAGGTGGCAAGATCACCGGCAAAATGGGACCCTACGGCATCGGTTTGCTGAATGTGTTGACGGATGAATTTCACGATGAAACGGATCTGGACGACCCTATTGATGTAGCGCGCACTAATTACTCCGTGCTAAGGTTGACGCGGGACCTTTTCAGTGGCTCACGCATCGGGTTAATCGGTATCAATAAGCAAGATGGGGATGCCTACAATCGCGCCGGTGGATTCGACTTCGCATACCGTCCGGTAGACAATTTTGATGTACATGGACTGTGGGCGCATATCTCTGATTCGGAGGAGGCAGATGGGGGGGGCAATGCGTGGTATATCGGCAGCAGGTGGCGGAATGACCGGTTTCGACTGAGCAGTTCATACACCGACATCGGTGAGCACTTCAACCCCGAAGTTGGATTCATCCGGCGGAAGGGGGTGCGCCAAATCCGGGGTGACATGCGTTTTACTCCTTGGCCCAGAAAATTTGGCATTCGCCGCATCTGGATGGGACCGGAATTCGACCTCGTCCTCAATCGGAACGGTGACTTGGAAACCCGCGCCCTCCGTTTCAGTAACTGGTTTGAACTGGAAGCCGGCGGTCGCCTACAATTTGAAATTCGGCAAAATTCTGAATACCTCGACGAGGATTTCGAGGTCCGAGATGATGTTATCATACCCATCGGTGAATATAATTTTACATCTGCTAGGGCAGGGATTCAAACCGATGAAAGTAAAATGCTTGCCGGGGAATTCGACGTGAATGTTGGTGAGTTCTTCAACGGTAACAGACGGGGTTTTGATATCGAGGCAACCTTCAAACCGAGCGGGCGTTTCGCCCTCGAATCCCAATATCAGTTTAACCGGGTGACCCTCCCCGGGGAAGAACCCTTCAATGTAAATGTGTTCGGAGGACGTTTCGCCTATTCCTTCTCGACTCAACTCTTTGCGAAATTGTTTGCCCAGTGGAACAGCAACGATGAAGTGATTTCCACCAATTTTCTGATCAACTACATCTATCGTCCCGGCAGCGATTTCTTCCTCGTTTTCAACCAAACTTATGACAGTAACGGCGGGAGCGTCAATCTTGAGGAATCCACACTTGTTGGAAAGCTAACGTATTGGTGGAATCCGTAAATTGGTACATTAATGAACTAACGTATTTCGAGAAAGGAGCATTTCCCATGAGCCAAGAGACAGTTTGGTTACTCTCAGAAGAGGGCATCTTAGACTTCAACGGCGAACCAATCTACGATGTCCCATTTCAATCTGCATCGGTCATTGCGGGGGATGTGGGACGAGATCGGCTATCCATCATCGTCAACGACCATGAGGTGTGGACGTATGCTTCGGGGACGTGGGATCAGCAGGTATCAACGGACCTCACCCTGAACTGCGTTTGCTGGACATCCGATGATCGGCTACTCGTGGGCACGGAGCGTGCCCGCCTCGCATGGGTCGACGATGGTGAGTTGAATTTTATCGACAGTTTTGACGCGGTGCCAGAGCGCAGGCTCTGGAAGACACCGTGGGGTGGGCCTCCGGATGTACGTTCTCTGGCGGTTTCCACGGATGGAACTATCTACGCCAACATTCATGTCGGCTGGATTGTTCGCTCGCGCGATGGTGGGAAGACGTGGGCAAATCTTCGGGAAGGGTTAGAGATGGATGTGCATCAGGTCTCTACACACCCATCCGATCCAGCGACCGTTTTCGCCGCGACCGCTAGAGGGTTCTATCTCAGCCGAGATTATGGCGATACGTTTGCACACCAGCGGAGTGACATGCCCTACTATTATCAACGGGCGTGTGCCTGCTTTCCTGAACGCGATGTCTATCTGGTTTCCACATCACGAGGTCCCCACAGCAGAGTAGATGCCCAACTTTACCGAAGTGATGACGCAGGCGCAAACTGGACGTTGGTCAATGGTCTGCCGGAACATATCGGTGAAAATATTGACACCTTTCAGATTATTATCGTTGGTGGGGCGAATGCGCTGGTTGTCGTGGACGACACCGCTCTATACCAGACCGATGACTGGGGGCTAAATTGGCGAAAGGTAGCCGATTATCCGAGGTTGTTCAGCGGGCTCGTCGTTCACATGCCGAAAGCGGCCTGAGAGCTTGGTTTTCTTTTGCTTATCAGCCACAAATCCACCCGTAGGAGAAATTAATACCATTGGCACATCAAGAGATGTTAGATACATTACCTAACTCAATGGAAACAGCTTTAAGGGCGGCGGACATTCCTGCAGAAGAGGTACGGTTCGCCGCACGGAGCGATCTCAATCCAGACGGTCTGTTCGGTGAAAGCTGGTTCGTCCTAACCGAAACAGAAATCTTGGCATTCAATGCAGAAGGTGCTGTTCTCCATCGTGTGCCATATAACGAAGTGATAGAGATGCGTTCAGAGGCGGTTGTTGACGGGGGGATTCTCGTTCTGGAGATGATGGGAGATGCTCTCGATCTCATTCGTTACTCAAACGGACTGATGCCGAAGTTCGGGTATATAGCAAAATTTCTCAGTGAAGAAATCGAGCACCGTCAAGGGAAACGCGACGAGGCCCCAATATGGGACTACGAAGAAGATCAGAAATTCTGCAAGGCATGTGGCTTGCCGCTGCCCGATGCGTTTTTACCGTGCCCGGCGTGCACCAAAAAGCATCGTGTCATGTTGCGCGTTCTCTCTTATCTCAAGCCGCATAAGGCGCGGGCGACCGGGGTGGCGTTGCTCATGCTTATCTCGACACTAATTTCGCTCGTGCCTCCCTATTTTACACGCCTCCTCATTGACGATGTGTTAAAGTTAAACGAAGACCTCGTAGCGGCGCAGAGTACCGGACAAACAGCGTTAGGTCGAATCTTCCGGTCGCTTGAGACAGCGACACTTGCGTTGACGATTGCCATCGGTTGTCTCGTGGTAGCCCATATCCTCACCCATGTCCTCGACATTTTTCGTGGGCGTTTGGCCGCATGGTTGACCTTCCGCATGACAGCGGACATCCGTGGTCAGATTTATGAGCGGTTGCACGGGCTTTCCCTGCGATTCTTCGATAGGCGCAAGACTGGGACCGTCATCTCCCACATCACAGAGGATAGTACGCGCCTACAGTGGTTTCTGCTGGATGGGCTTCAATTCCTCATTATTGACCTGTTGATGCTTTTTGGAATTGGTGCCTTTCTGTTCTCGATGAACTGGCGATTGGCGTGCTTTATCCTCATTCCAATTCCGCTGATTGTCCTCGGCGCGAGATGGTTCTGGAAGAAGGTTCGTGGGCTCTGGCATCGGGCGTGGCGGCGACGATCGAAGCTGTACGACATTGTAAACGACTCGGTCTCCGGTATCCGCGTTGTTCGGGCGTTCGGTCAGCAGAAGAGTGAGGTCGGACGGTTTTCCTTTACGAACGAAGATGCCCGGAATTACGATACGGTTGCCGAGAAGGTCTGGGCAACCTATTATCCGCTGCTAGGGTTTTCTGTTCAGTTAGGGACGCTTATCGTCTGGTATACCGGTGGTCTGCAGGTCATCACGGGTGATATGACATTCGGTACGTTGATGGCGTTTCACAGTTTCCTCGCAATGTTCTACGGTCCGTTACGGCATCTGAGCCCAATGATTAACTGGGCATCGCGGGCGATGACCGCAGCGGAACGGATTTTTGAAGTCATTGACTCCGAGCCAGAGCAGCTAGATGACAGTACCCTTGTCTCGACCTCGGAACTCAAGGGAGAGGTCAAATTTCACAATATGACCTTCGGCTATGATCCGCACAAGCCTGTCCTCCGAGACATCAACCTCCACGTCAAGCCGGGCGAGATGATTGGCTTAGTTGGGCATTCCGGCGCGGGCAAATCCACACTGATTAACCTCATCTGCCGGTTTTATACACCGGATTCGGGGAGTATGACTATTGATGGTGTCGAGATAACGGACATTCGCCTTGAAGACCTGCGGCAGCAGATTGGCGTGGTGCTCCAAGAACCGTACCTTTTCAACGGAACGATTGCGGAGAACATCTCCTACGCAAAGCCGGGGGCGGGGATGGAGACGGTCATTGCCGCCGCGAAAGCTGCCAACGCCCACGAATTCATCGTGAAATTTCCCGATGGATATGATACGGAAGTTGGCGAGCGAGGGGGCAGACTGTCCGGCGGGGAACGACAACGCATATCAATTGCACGGGCAATCCTACACAATCCACGCATCCTGATTCTTGATGAAGCGACCTCGTCGGTGGATGTTCAGACAGAACGCAAAATCCAGCAGGCGATTGACCGACTTGTCCAGAACCGAACCACTTTTGCCATTGCCCATCGGCTCTCCACGCTGCGGAATGCGGATCGCCTTTTCGTCATAGATAAGGGACGAGGTGTTGAATGCGGGTCCCATGAAGAATTGATGGAGAAGAAGGGAATTTACTACAACCTCGTTGAGACACAACGACAAGCTTCCGAGATTCGCTCAGCAGCGCAGGTGGTCGAGGGGTAAACATGAACACGAAAAAAGAAAAGATGTCTAAAGATATCACCGCTTTGGAGTCGGGTCCACCACTTCCAGTCACGCTTAACGACAATGATTTCACGCCGAGATATTTGGACCCGGAGCAGATACGTCTGTTTCGGTCGCCAATGGGTGCTCTCCGTCTGGAAATCTTAGAGGAAGTCTGCTATACTCGCGTGACAGCGCGCCGCATTCTCCCGTTGAGCGATCCCGATCGCTACATCTCGCTTGGGGTTGGGGAGGAGGTGGAAATCGGTATCATCGAATACCCCTCACGACTCGATTCCGAAAGCCTCAAAATCCTTCGTGAGGAGCTTGATAAGCGATACTTTACACCTGTCATTCAGAAGATTCACCGCGTCAAGGAGCGATTCGGCATCCATGACTGGGAGGTCGAGACATCGCGCGGCCGGGTCACTTTCTCTGTGCAGGGACTTCATCAGAACGTTAAGCAGGTTCCACCTGCGCGACTGCTTGTAACAGATGTCCGTGGCAATCGATACGATATTCCTGACTATCACAGACTCGATTCGCACAGTTTTAATCAGATTCAGCGACATCTGTAGGTTGGTGAGGGGTTCAAAAATCGGTTGCTAGTCTACTCCCTCAATGAGATCGGGCTTCAAAGCAACCTAACGCCCACTTGGAACGTTTTGTCCGAAATTTAGACACTCATCACAGGAGAAAGCTATGACTTATCATTTTAGTTTTCGGCATCAACTTCCACCGTGTGGAATCCTTCAAAACGGGGGATTGTTCCCCCCGATGGGACCGGGGTTCAAAGCAATTTGTTTGACTATTTGTTGTTTGTTGTTTCCGTTGATTGTGAATGCGGAGCCCGACCCTATAGAGTACAAAGCAGAGGCATATCGGACCTTTCAAGCCATCGAGATCGACGGTGATCTCACTGAACCTGATTGGCAAAACGCAAAACGCCTCCGTCAGTTTGTCCAAATGGAACCCGACGAGGGTCAACCGATGACAGAGACAACAGATGTCCGCATTCTTTATGATGAGAAAAACATCTATTTTGGTTTCACCTGTTTTGACTCGGACATTTCCAAGATTGCTGCCAACGAGATGCGCCGCGATGGAAATCTATGGGACAACGACAGCGTCTTCGTGCTTTTGGATACTTATGACGATCGGCGGAGCGGGTTTTTCTTCCGTGTCAATCCGTTGGGAGCGATGGAAGATGTCGCTATAATGGATAACGGAGACAGTCGGAACGAAAACTGGGATGCAGTTTGGGCCTGTCGCGCAAAGACCAATGAGAAATACTGGACAGCGGAGATTGGCATTCCCTTCAGCCAACTCCGTTTCAATCGGAGCAACGCGATGACATGGGGACTGAATTTGGGACGGAGCCTCATGCGAAACCAAGAGGAGGGGATGTGGACACCGGTCTCTAGAGCGCATGGATGGCGAGCCAGATATCGCACCGCCAACCTCGGTCGCTTGGTGGGTTTGGAAGGAATTGCGCCCTCTCGGAATCTGGAGTTGTTGCCTTACGTTTTGCCGGGGGTGAGTCGAACCGAAGCAGATGATGATACGGATGGAGAGTTTGAGCTCGGTCTTGATGTCAAGTATGGACTTACCTCAAATCTTACCGCCGATCTGACCTTCAACACCGATTTCGCGCAAGTCGAAGCCGATGAGGAGCAGGTCAACTTAACCCGCTTCAGCCTATTTTTCCCGGAGAAGCGTCCGTTCTTCTTAGAAGGGGCGGGCCTGTTTGATTTCGGTATTCCACGCACCAGTTTCCGTCGGCCGCCTCCATTGCTCCTCTTTTACAGCCGCCGCATCGGCCTTGCGGAAGGGCATGCTATCCCGATTATTACCGGAGGCAAGATTACCGGCAAAGTGGGACCTTACGGCATCGGTCTGTTAAATGTGTTTACAGACAAATTTCACACCGACACCTCCGTCACCGATCCGGATGACATCGTTGATGAGCCGCGCACAAACTACTCGGTGCTGCGCATGAGGCGAGATTTCTTCAGCGGTTCCAGTGTCGGACTGATTGCCATCAATAAGCAAAATGCTGACACATACAACCGAGCTGGTGGATTTGATATCGCGTACCGCCCTTCTGATAATATCAACCTACGGGGGCTCTGGGCTCGCACATTTGAAGATGGCGTGTCGGAGCAGAGGGACGCTTGGTACCTTGGGGGCAATTGGCGGAATGAGAATTTACGGCTGGCGGGTTCATACATAGATATCGGCGAGAACTTTCACCCCGAAGTCGGATTCGTCCGGCGGCAGGATGTCCGCCGCCTCCGCGGTGAAGTTCGCTTTACGCCCGTGCTCGGTAAATTTGGAATTCGTCAAATCTGGGCGGGCCCGGAATTTGACTTCATCCTCAATCGAGATAATGAATTAGCTACCCGAGAGTTTACATACGTGAACTGGTTTGAACTTGAGGGCGGGGGCTGGTTCGGTTTTCAGGCGCAACGAACCTTTGAACACCTTAGTGAGGATTTTGAAATTCGAGATGATATCACGATTCCGGTTGGCGAATATCATTTCAATTCCTTCAGGGCTTCGATTAACACCGACGATACGAAAACGGTTTCCATCCAGTTAGGCACAAATTTTGGAGACTTCTTCGATGGAGAAAGATTCAGTTTTGATGTCGGACCGGATTTCAAACCAAATGGGCACTTTAGTCTTGAGCCTCGTTACCAATTTAATCGGGTTACCCTTCCGGCGGGTTCATTCAATGCAAGCATTTTCGGTGCACGTATGAGTTATTCCTTTTCCACAAGATTCTTTACCAAACTATTTGCCCAATGGAACGGCGATAGCGGTGTAATTTCCACCAACTTTTTGCTCAACTACATCTATCGTCCCGGCAGCGATTTCTTCCTCGTCTTCAACCAGATTTATGATAGCAGCGGCTCAAGAGCCAAGCTGGAGGAATCCACATTTGTCGGAAAGATGACTTATTGGTGGAATCCGTAACATGAAATGTGAAACCCGGTACACTGTCACGTTCAAAACGACGGATAGCCTCTCAGACTGACAAATTCCTGATACCTCCTCGGCGCATTTTTACGGTTAACAATTTGTGTTGGCATAAATTATGCTTCCCTTAAAAACCGTATTTTTACATTTGACGTTTCCGGGGGATACTATGAAACGCCTGGTTTCACTGTTTCCAATCTTTCTCGCTGTTCTTTTATGCGTAAACGGTTATGCCGAATTCCCTCACCAATTTCTGTTCGGACACACCGGACGCGCTCTTGCAGTTGCGTTCAGCCTCAATGGGAGGTGGCTCGCCTCCGGCGGTGCGAATGAAATTCTCATTTGGGAGGCCGGTGCCGATAAGCCGATTTACACTCTCACTGGACACACAGGCAAAATCAAAGACCTCGCTTTTCGGCCCAACGGCAATCTAGCATCTGCCTCTGTTGATGGGACGGTGCGATTGTGGAATGTATCGGCGCAACAAGAAATTCGTGCATTCAAAGGGCACGCTGGACAAGTCACGTCTGTGGATTTTAATCCCGACGGAACGCGCATCGTTTCTGGCTCGCGAGATCGAACGCTCAAGCTGTGGAAAGCCGACACCGGTGAACTTCTGGCGACCTTTGAAGGGCATACAGATGTTGTCTGGTCGGTTGCATTCAGCCCAGATGGCCGCATAATCGTTTCCGGGTCAGAAGACGGCACTGTTCGCCTTTGGGATGCCTCAGACGGGTCGCAACTCCATAGCTTGACTGGACATATCAAAGGGGTTCTTTCTGTTGCGTTCCATCCCGATGGCAACCGCATCGCGTCCGGAGCCAGGGATGGAACTGTCCGACTCTGGAACATCAATCCAGCAGAACCGGGGGCTGCTATTGAGGAAACGGAGTTGTTCGCAACCTATGACCGCCAAGTTATGTTAGTTCGCTTTAATCCAAACGGGCGAATCCTTGCCGTTGGTCTGCTAGATTCACCGACTGACAATACCCTTAAACTGTGGGAGGTCGTCACCCGTTCTGAACTTCAATCTTTCGATACGCAAATCATACATGATCTGTCTTTCAACCAGACTCGCCCCCAACTCGCAGTCGCGGGGGCGGCTGCCGGAACCATTACTATCTGGAATTCGAGCCATCTAAGGCCGGTGCTCCTTGAACCACAAAGAGGGGTGCTCATCAAACCCCCGCAAGTCAACTTGAAATGGGAAGCCGTTGAAAGTTCAGTCTACTATGATGTCAAAATCTCTAGCGATTCAAATTTTATCGCAGCGAACACGCTGTTTACGACTGTTACTGCCAACGAATTGTCCTTTGAGGTTGAGGACAATATCTCCGGCTATTGGTGGCGTGTTCGTACCGGCAGCTTTGGTGGGGTCAGTAAGTGGTCTGAAGTCCGGGGTTTCCAAGTTCCAAGTTGCGTGGTCAGGATAGTAACGCCGGTTCGACGGGTCAACCTAGGAGAGGAATTTGCCGTTGATGTTTTTGTCGAGTCCGTTGTCGACTTGAGAGGGTTTGAGTTCGATCTGCGATGGACCAACCCTGATGTTCTTACATTTGTGACTGTCACCAAGTTCCGAAATATCTTTGGAGAATCCGGAATTGGGCACCGGCCGACGGAGCCGCCAGACCGGATAAATGGGATATACAAAGATGTTATCGCTGCCAAAACCGGAGCGAGCGGAGTAACTGGTAGCGGCATCATGTTAGGTGCCTCGTTTCGGGCGAAATCTATCGGATCGAGCAAGATTCAATTACAAAATCTTATTCTTGTTGATTCAAATCAGGAGCGGATCGATTGTGAAATTCACGAAATCAAAATAATTGTCGAAGCACCAGTCCGACCCTGGGATGTCAACCTTGATGGGGTTGTGAATATTCTGGATCTCAGCATCGTCGGGCGATACTTAGGGCAGCCAATCCCGACAGATTTGGAGGTCTATCCAGATGTCAACGGTGACAACGTTGTCGATCTCGATGATTTTACGCTGGTCGGTTCACATTTCGGTGAATCTTATAAGATTAATGGAACCCCCGCCGCTCCCCAAGCCTCCGGTCAATCCCTGCGCTTAATCTCACCAACGATGCACAAGCAGCTTGACTTGATTTACCGCGAGCTCCTGTTCACGCCTGAAGATTCCCCGGAGTTTATTCGGACTAGACAGGTTTTGCGACACCTTCTTTTCCCATCGGTTCCGGCGTACAATCTGTTGCTGCAAAACTATCCTAACCCATTCAACCCGGAGACGTGGATTCCCTTCCACCTCGCTTCAGCCGGCCAGGTCACTATCCAAATTTACGATGCTGCCGGAACACTTGTTCGTCAGCTTGACTTGGGACACCTGATGCCCGGACGTTATCTGAATCGAGCAGACGCGGCATACTGGGACGGGACAAATGTATATGGTGAAGCTGTTGCCAGCGGAATTTATTTCTACACACTCTCCACAGCGTCCTTCCATGCAACCCGGAAAATAATCGTCAACAAATAGGAAGGGCGTAGCCGCTCAATGAAAAACGAGCCTCGTTCTTTATTGCTTACAAAGCAATTAGAGTTGTTAATTTGGACATCTACACCATGAGCGCATTTCTCTATTTTTTTCGATTTCTTCATTTCCGCATCACCCTATTTTCCAAATATAATTTTCGATTCCCGTTTCACCTTTCACCTTTCGCCCTCTTCCTTATTCTCACCTCTCTGACACCCGACACCATATTTGCCCAGCAAAACTTCCAATGGCGAAATTTCACACGAATCGGCGACGATCTTAGCAGCAACAATGTTAGAACCATCACTGAGGATCGATTCGGGCAAATCTGGTTGGGAACAGACAAGGGATTGAGCCGTTTGGACGGTTTCTGGCGCGAAGCCGGTAGGTCGAACGGAGGGCCCCAAGGGGCTGATGTTTTCAAGGTTTTTGAAGACCTTGCAGGCTTCATCTGGGTTGCAACGGATGCAGGGGTTTATCGAGGGGTATGGGATCGTTCACGTGGGCAGGTTAACTGGCTACAACATTATAACCAACAAATGGGATTGATCGGTATCGGCGCGCGTGTTTTGACGATGATCCAGCGTCAAAATGGTGAAATCTGGATCGGCACCCCGCTCGGTGTCAACCGGTTTGATGGCGCAGTTTGGCACTCCGTGGCTGACGCAGAAATCGGACAACTCGATCAAGGCGTACAGGTCATCTATGAAGATGAGGGAGGGGACCTCTGGTTTGGACTTTCACAGAGCAATCGCCTTCAGAGTGGAAACCTTATCAGCCGTTTCAATGGTGTAGAGTGGGAAATTTTTAGTGTGAACGATGGCTTACCGAATGGTGATGTGCAGACAATTTTGGAAGGCCGGCTCGGCAATCTCTGGATCGGTACAACAGCTGGCGCGGCGGTTTACGACGGTTCAACTTGGCATGTTGTAACAACACAGGATGGACTTCTAATTGGGAACAATGTGCAATATATAATGAGTGATCAGGAGGCAACGATCTGGATTGGAACCACCGCCGGCATCAGCCAATTTCGCTTACCGGCACAATTCTCCCCCGCGGCGCTCCGCGATGTAGGGCGTTGGCGTCATCTGACGAGAGCAAATGGTTTGGCAAGTAACAATATTCAAGCCCTGTTTGAAACACGAACCGGCGAGATCTGGGTTGGGACACGCGATAATGGGGTCAATTTTTCAGATCGATCGTGGAAATCAGTCACCACAGATAACGGATTGAGTCACAATAGTGTGACAGCGATGTTGAAAGATCGACAGAGTCGGCTTTGGGTCGGAACGCGCAATGGATTGAGCCTCTATACGCGGAATGGGGTTGAGCTGGTCCGCGGGACACCGGGAAATGAGATTCGCACGTTAGCCGAAGATCTTCGGGGGCGAATCTGGGTTGGAACAAACACCGGCATCGGCGTTTTCGATGGAGTATCATGGGAAGTTTTTCGGATTCCAGATATTAACGTCAATAGTGTTCAATCTATTGTTGTTGATTCAGGTGGCGATGTTTGGGCTGGAACGGGGTTTTTGCCGACAGATGACCTCCCCGGTTTAGACCGTTATGACGGGGAGCAATGGGAAAGAAATCAATTTCTGGAGATTGACCGGACGATCGTCGTTATGTCCGCAGCCTCGCGAGGACGAATCTATTTCGGCACTGTTGGAAACGAAGAAGGTGGTAGCGATCTGTGGGTTTACGACGGGTTCAAGTTGAACAAGCTCTACAGCCTGCCTGAACCATTCTCGATTCACGCGATTTTAGAAGTTGCTAGCGGTGAAATCTGGGTTGGAACAGACACCGGTATTCAGATTTTCGACAAAGAGACGTTAAATCTCACGACTTCACTGACAACCACCGATGGATTAGCAGATAACCGTGTACAGGCACTTTACCGCGATCAAGACAATCGGATCTGGATTGGAACCGCAGATGGTGTTAGCTTGTTCCGAAATGACCGGTTTGAACGAACACTGACTGCAAGCGATGGGCTCAATAGTAACAACATCTCTGCCATCGCCGAAGTCGGCGGGGTGCTCTGGTTTGGTAGTAGGGGTAATGGTGGGTTAAGCATCTTCAGTCCGGAGCAGGCTCCGCCTCGCACGAGAATTATCACTGAGGGTCCGAAAAACGGTGAAGTTGTCGGGGAGACAAGTCTTGCCTTTAAGTTTGAAGGCGGTGATGCTAGCACCCCAGCGGGGGAACTGCGTTATCGCTACACGCTTGACGACGGACCCCTGATCCCCACCGACGATGAGGGCGGTGTCGCTAATAGCGTACTATTGTCAGGTCTCACAGAGGGACCACACCGCTTTACAGTTTATACTATTGATCGGGAGGGTAATCAGGATATGACGGGGGCAAGCGCGGAATTTGTGGTTGATTCCCTCGACCCGAACGTGAATATCACCGCGCCCAAAGAAAACGCTGTGATTGGCGACATTTATGAAATCAAAGGCACTGCGACGGATGCAACAGATTTTCTGGATTACCAGATTCGTATCTTTCCCGGTAATTCAGTTTCAGGTGAGCCCTTGCTCTCTTTCACTTCAACGGTGCACGTCATAGGAAACACGCTTTATCGTTGGGATACACGGACAGTCGCGGCTGGTTTGTACACGATAGAGTTGGTGGCGCGGGATACTCCGAATGGCGGTTTCGATAAGCAACATATTGCCGCCACATCGGTCACAATTGAAGTTGATAGGGTCCGCCCTCAAGTCGAAATCCTTTCTCCCGCTGAGAACGAACAAGTGCCGCAGAAAATTGAGATCCGCGGCACCGCAGATGACCGAAATTTCAAGGAATATATCATTGAATACGGACTCGGAGAATCTCCTGATACTTGGTTGCCTATCTCCAAACCGCCGGCGTTTTCAAACCCTGTTACCCGCGATATATTGGCGTTATGGGATGCGCCGAATTTATCGGGGCTACACACGCTGCGGTTGATCGTGGAAGATACGGCGGGACATAAAGAATTTGACCAAGTGCATATATTCTTCAATTCGAGCGTGAATAGCGAAGCTGGTGGCGTGGTGAAGAGCCATGACAATCGCGCCAAAATCACCTTTCCGTCCAACAGCTTGCCACGGACAACCATCGTGACAGTAAACCCGGCAGCAGAGGAATCAACGCCCTCTGCTGCCCCTATCTCGTTTCAGGCTTACGATTTTGCACCTGAAGGGCTGCGGCTATACCGGTTGAAACCGGCAACCATCCAATTTTTCATCGAAGCTGCAGCACTCTCGCGCTCCAAAATAAAAGAAACCTTGACAATCACTCGCTGGGATGGCAAAACATGGCTCCCTATCGGTGGGACAATTGATACGCAGCGCGGAACAATCTCAACAGTGGTTTCAATGCTCGGACGGTACACTATCACAACAAGGCCTGCTATAAAAACTGATGAGAAGACAGCCATCTCTGATTTGACATGCCAGCCGCGCGTATTCTCGCCCAGCCGAGAATCAACGTGGATCTCGTTTCAATTAAATCACCCTGACGACATAACGATTAAAATCTATAATGAAGCCGGACGATTGCGACGGTTACTAAGAGAATCAGAACCTTTGCCAATCGGTGGACATGTTTTCGAGTGGGATGGACGTGATGATGAGGATCGACGAGTTGTCAGCAATTTTTACATCGTCACTGTTGAAGGGGAGGGAGCGTTGGGGACGAAAGTTGTTGTGGTACAGAATAACTAAGGAATGAAGCGTGAAATGTAAAACGTGAGGGGCGGGACTCTGGAAGCCGAGACAAACGACGAAGGCGGTTAGAAATTATCAAGTGTCGCTTGCCATATTGCACACGAACTGTGGCTTTACCATTTTATCAAAATCTTCCGATCTAAAACTCCGTCGATCGGCAAAGGGTTTTGGTAAAAAAGGTTGCAATACTTCTAAAAGTGCAGCATAATGCCTTCTACACAATACAGAATTGAGGGTTTGTTTCTAACCCTCTTCGTGAAGAATTCCCCGCCCTCAACAAACGACTCCTACAACTTTGGACAAGTTCTAAATTCATTGCGTCCACAAGTGGTGTTACATTAGAGCCCTCAAGCAGTATGTTGAAGATTAGAAAGGAGTATAGATTTGAAACTGGTCAGGACGGGCGTGTTAAAGATTCAATCGCAGTCTATCTTCTCTGAAATTCATGCTGCCTCGGCTTCTGTTTGGAATGAGTGTATCCAATTGATGAACAGGTATCAATGGCAACAAGGCTATCCACACGCACATGACGACTTTTGGATTGGTGATGATTTCAATAATATGGCTTACCGAAATAGCCTTGACAAAACTGAGTGCACTTCGCATGATATTCGGAATGCGGTGCTGCCTCTTAGTATGTTTCATGCTATCCGCCGCAACCGTGATATACGGTGTTGAAGAGCGAGCGACAACAGGTGCCCGTGCCATCGGTATAGGGGGAGCATTCATCGGTGTTGCAGACGACGAAAACGCGGTGCGTCGGAATCCCGCTGGACTGACCCGTTTGGAGAGGTATGCCGTAGGGTTTGAGCGGACACCATCTGGATTGTTTGATGCGCTAGAAACAAGCTATCTCAGTGCGGTCTTGCCCACATCGGAGAAAATGGCGTTGGGCATTGATTGGTTGCAAATCGGCATTCAAGACGAAGAACTTGACTCGAATCGTAGCAGTTTCAACTTCGCTTATAGTTACGCCCCTTCGTCCCGGCTCTCCCTTGGGGCAAATCTGAAATACTTTACATGGTCAATTTCTCTAGACGGTCGATCGAGAGGGGCAGCAACAGGTTGGGGTACAGACTTTGGTATTCTGCTCCATCCTCATCCCCACTGGAAGTTGGGGGTACTTGCACAAGATTTCATCGGTTTTGGATCTGGGGTGGGATTGAGCACTGGCACCTGGATACGCCACGATTCAGATGTCAGCGAAAAGGTCTTTCCGACTGCATACAAATTGGGTATCGCGTATCGACCCATCTCGAATTGGTTGATTTCAGCGGACCTTACAGACCGGTTGCAGCTCGGCACAGAATTTTTGCCGAATCGAATTTTTGCCATCCGTGCTGGATTCCAGAAAGATTTGCATACATCTGAGCCACCGACCTATTCACTGGGCGGAAGTGTCAGATATAAATGGATGGATTTTAACGTCGCCTATCTCATTCCTCCGACGTTGCCGCCAACAACCTATGTTGGGCTATCACTCAACTTCGATTTTCGGAAGTTGCCAGTGCACATTGAGGAGGTTCGTATAAGAGATCTCTACCCTGTTCTTCACCACTACTATGCCAGACGGAATCGAGCAATCGAAACGGAGGTCTTACCGGACGCTGCCACATTTACTGACGCGGATCGAGAGCGATACTATTCACTCAAAAAGGCGGATTCAATCGGCAGGATTTGGCTTAAAAACGAGAGTAACAAACCTCTAACCGTTCACATCAGACTCTTTATTCCTGAATTTGTCAGCAAAAAAGGCACGGAAGTTGCTCTTGGTGAGATTGATGTGCCGCCGTCGGCGCGGAAATCCGTGCCAATGCAACGACTGGTCTTATCACAGCGGGCACTAGAATTGTCTCAAAGTCAGCCTGTCGAGGCACAGATTCGAGTGATTGAGAGCGGGGGTTCCGCCTACCGAACTTTTCCTGTAACATTTTTGTTACACGACAATCACACCATCCAGTTGGATGATGTAGCGAAACTTGCTTGTTTCATTTCCTCGGAAAGCTCGACAAAGGATTCGGCGATTGGAGCCTTTATCGATCAGGTTCGCACCTCATTTCAGACGGAGATCGATGCTGCTGACATGCCAGAAAACTTGTATGTCGCCATGCTGTTGTTTAATACCCTGCACGGTGTATCGTATGCGCCGGATCGAAACATACCGCAGGGAAGTGGGACCATTGATGAGATTAAGTATCCCCATGAAATGTTAGAGAGTCTCATGGGACCACGCTCAGGGACTGACGATATATCCACCTTTGGTGACTGTGATGACAGCACGGCTCTCTACTGTTCTCTGCTTGAATCGGTCGGCATTAAAACGGCACTCATTCAACTACCAAGTCATGTGTTAATGGCGTTCGATCTGGGCAATATTTCTGTTAAACAAGCGCAAGAGATAGGCTTGCCCAACGATTACTACAAGACGGTCAACGGACAGGCGTGGATTCCGGTTGAGACGACCCTTATCAACGATGGTTTTGCCGCTGCGTGGCGGAAAGGGTGGGAATCACTCCAAACAGTGATTTCGGAAGCTGTTCCTGTTGAGGATGCATGGGAAGAATACGGTGAGAGTTTTCTTCGGGGAAAACCGATCCAATTTTCTATCCCGAAGGACCGCATCCAAAACCGGATCGATGCGGACCTTGCCACTCCATGGATGATAGAATTTTTGAACGCACTCTCCGATTCAGGAATAGAAAAATGAGTGGCAAGGCGCAGAAAGAGAAAATTTATGTTTCACATTTTATACGAAATCTGACAGGCTACTAGGTTTGGCATTCTCCATTACGTTGAGTCTTGGCACCTCGGTTGGAGCCCGGAGGTTTATCATCGGAAAAATCGGTATAACACAATACATAGCCCACAATAGGTCACACTAGGAGGAAAATCAATGATAGCACACAAAACCTTAACCTCTACAATCTGTTTACTCTGTATGATGGTGGCGTACACCTCGTATGCCGAATTGGGAGAGTCAACAGCAACATTTACCTTTGGCAAGATAGAAATTCTAAAAACTGGCGAACAGGAGTGGCGTTTTCTGGAAAAAGGCATGGTCTTGGCTGCAGATGATTTGGTGCGAATGCCTCCTTTCTCGCTGATGCGATTAAAAATAGCGAATGACACCCGTCTGCCAACTCTCCCCGGTGGACGTGAGGTATTTGTTCGCACGTTAATCAATGAAGGGCTTCAGCGCAGAGATGCCCAAAAAGGGAGGCGGGTTAATGAAGCATTTGATGAGAGCCCCGCAATTGATGTGCTGCCCGTTGGTAATAAGTCGAAAACGCGGAATCGCACTTCGGCTTTTGAGAAAACACCGGCAGTCAAGATAAGCCAAAGCGAATTGGAACGCCTCCGCCACAAAATCGATCTGCTTCCCGATGAGGTTGCATTTTTAGTATCTTCTTTCCTCGTCACCCCTGCCCAAGAAAATGCGGATAACCCTTCATATCCTGCGCCCAAGCTGGACATGGCTCGAAAGCTCTACGGTATACTCAACACGATTGAGGCGGAGTCATCACTTCGTCCCTTGTTGTATGCCCAGCTCCTTCACTATGCCGGTCTCGATGTTGATCTCTCCGCAAATGAAAAAGGGCAACTGTTCGTCGTTTTTGACAGCGATATTTCCTCCAATAATGCAAAACAGATCGCCGCAAATGAGCAGTTAATCTATAAGAGGCAAGGGGAAGATACGGTCTGGATTTCTGTGCAGCTCCAAGCGGTTCAGCAGAATTTCACAACAGCGTGGTATCAAGGAAGCCAGCAATAGGCAGAAAATAGGGGAAATAGGCCCATGAGCGGCGGAGGAGATTAAGCATTACACATCACGAAACCTTATGCTCTCCAGACAAGCGCAATCTCAGAAAGTATATCTCCTGATCGGCATTGTGAGTCTGCTGCCATTCGTAGTGGTTGGGGTTCTACGGGATTTGGATACCTTTGAGTTTATTGAACTGAAGACACTAGATGGCCGGCTAAAATGGACCGCGCCTCGCTCCCCGCAAACATCCTCTCAGATTGCACTGATTACGATTGATGCTAAAAGCGAGGAGGAGCTTGGGGCAATGCAATGGCACTCTGACATTTACGCCGCTCTGATGGATGCCCTCCAACAAGCAGACCCGAAGGCAATTGGCTTAGTTGTGTGGTTCAACCGCGAGTGGGAAGATGAACAACGGATCCCCGGTGAAAAACTATTCGTTATTCGTCCCTACCCTCAGGTCAAGACCATAGACCGTCATGCTCTGCCAGAAGTCACCGATTGGCTTACCTTACCTGACAATTTGACACAAGCGTCGGGTTGGGGCTTTAGCCATTTCCCGCTTAGCGATTCCGACGGCATCTCCCGCTCCGCTCAACTTGTCGTGAAAGACCGTGCCACAGATACCTACCGTTATTCCTTCGTAATGTCAATCTTGTGTCAAACCTATGGTGTCTTCCCCACGTCAATAGAATTGCGGGAAGGGTTTTGGAGTGGCAAACATCTCGAATTTAACTCGCCGGTGGGAGAGGTGGTCCGTATCCCTATTGACTCACAGGGTCAATTATTCATTCGGTTTGCAGGGGACGAGGCAATGTTTCAACCCACTTCCTTTGTTGATGCTCTGTCAATGTCAGAGGATAGGACCAACCAATTTCTGCAAGGTTTTAACGATAAGTGCATATTGATTGGTATCACGACAGCAGGAGTCAACAAGAGAGCAACACCCTTGGGGGAACTGTCAGCACTTGCTCTGCGCGCAAATCTGCTCAATAGTCTGTTGAATCGAGATTTTGTCTGGCAACTCAGTCAGAGGGGAAATCTCCTCTGTATGGTCTGCCTTGCAATCCTTTCTGTCGCAGCAACAATTTTAATCTACCGAAGCGGGCACAGCTACCGATCTATGCTGCTCTTCGGCAGCGGCCTGATACTATGCCACCTTCTTTTTGTCGGCGGGATGTTCGTTTTCTTCGACTTTTGGGTTGAAGTCACGGGATCGACTCTGGCATTGCTTCTTAGCAGTGTGATCAGTAGCTTGCTCTTGGCGCATCTTCGGCTGCGGCACTTGCTGCGGCAGTTGCAAACAACCCAAGATCAGCTAGTCAGATCGGAGAAAGAGGCGGTGTTTGGTGTGATGTCCGCACGGGTGCGCCATGAGTTACGAAATGCTCTGAACCTGATCCGCGCGCCCGCGGAAATGATACGGGTTAATTTCCAGAAGCAAGACCCGCTCAAGCTGCGAGAACAACCCGAAGAGATTGTTGGTGAAATGAACCAGATCATTGGTTGGGTGACGAAACTGGACGAAATGATCGAAGATGAATTCAGCTTCTTCCAAGATTCTCACATGAATTTTCAACAGCAAGTGCTCGAACCCATTCTGAAATCTGCAGTGGAGATGGTACAACCGGTGATCGATGAGAATCAAATTCAAGTTCGGCTGAGTCTACCGCCGCAAATTCCGCCGCTCCTCCTTGATGCTGATAAAATGCGGATTGTCTTTACGAACCTAATCAAAAATGCCTGTCAAGCGATGTCATCGGGTGGAACGCTGGAAATCGTCGTGGAGGTGTCAACATCTCAGCAGAAGGGAGTTACTGTCATCGTCAAGGACACAGGGGCAGGCATCCCTGCGCACGAACTCTATCGAATCTTTGAACCTTTTTATACAACTAAACCGCGTGGATTGGGACTTGGTTTGGTCAATGTAAAGAATATCGTCGAAGGGCATAATGGAACAGTGCGGGTGGAAAGCGAGGTTGGCATCGGAACGGCGTTTTTCGTTAGGCTTTAGTGAACCTCCACCGTTTTCTTACGCAATACATTTTAGGCAATTAGGGATTAACGGATACGAACCATGAAACACGCACGAATTTTAATCGCAGAGGATGAACAAGCGACCTGTAAATACATCAATGCACAACTCAAGATGGAGGCATCGATCAATGCCTCCGTCGATTTTGCCTGTAATCGGGATGCGGCAATCGCACGGCTAGACGAAAATCCGCCTTATGATTTGATTCTGGTAGATCTCTGGATGCCAGACGCGCACGGTGTTTTGGATAGAGAAGCAGGGCTCAAGGTCCTTAAGCGGAGCAAGCAGCAACACCCTATACCGCCGCAAGCTATAGTCATCACTGCCAACAGTTCTTCGGAAACTGCACTTGAGGCAAGTGGGTTGGGCATTTATGACTATATCAGCAAGCCGATTAACTACACCCATCTGATCGAAGTCGTCAAAGAGATGTTGAGCCAGCGTAACGACAAGCCTCTCTCTCAGGATGACAGCATAGGTTCTGCGGACGATTATGAAATTATCGGCAAAAGTTCTGCCATGATTGAAGTGATGACAACGGTTGGGCGAGTCGCACGATCAGAAACGGATGTCTTACTCTATGGTGAAAGCGGCACCGGAAAGGATTTTGTTGCGCGTGCTATCCATAAACATAGCCCGCGTTGCGAAGGTCCCTTTGAAGTCGTGAATTGTAGCGCAATTCCAGCGGAATTAATTGAAGCAGAACTATTCGGAATCGGGAGACGGGTGGCAACATCGGTTGACCAACGTCCGGGCAAATTTCAGCAGGCACACGGCGGGACTATTTTTCTTGATGAGATTGGCGATTTGAGTCTGGCGATGCAGCCGAAATTGCTACGTGTGCTGGATTATAAAGAGATTCAGGGAGTCGGGGTGAAGGTGCAACGGGTTGACGTTCGGATTATCGCTGCAACCAATCGTGACCTCGGGGCGGCTGTGGAGGCAGGAAAGTTTCGCAGCGATCTCTATTATCGTTTGAAACCGATAATCGCTTTGCCATCTTTGCGTGAACGCGAAGGAGATATTGAGTTGTTAGCATGGCATTTTCTTCGCAAATATTCTCATGGCCTCGAACAGCACCGTCCCTTTAGTTTTGACGATGCGGTGCTCTCCGCATTTGAGCAGTATCATTGGCCAGGGAATGTGCGAGAGTTGGAAAAGGCAATCGAATATGCTGCCCTCACCTGCACGGGGCAACAGATTTCTACACGCGACTTGGCACCGGAAATCTTTGATAAAGGCGCGGCACCTGTCCCCGAACTCTTTAATCGAGGGACAGCTGGGGCGGGCACCAATGTCGATTTGCTGGAAGCAGATTTTCGCAGCTTACTTAACGCTGCAACAATTAAGGAAGCTTCACAGGGATTTGAACGGATTTTCTTGGAACACAAACTCAAGCAAAATCACTGGAACATTCAGGCAACAGCGGAGCAGGTCGGCATTCGGCGTCAGTCGTTGCATCGTAAGATTAATGAACTGGGGTTGCAGCGAGATCTGAACAAGACTTAGTGGCAATTTGTGTCACTTCTGTGTTACATCGTCACATTCAGATGACGTTGGCGTGATGCGTAAATCGTCTTGGGATTGCCAATTGAATACAATTATCGAAAAAAGAGTAGTATTTTTCAATAAATAATCGTCAATCTTCTCTACCCCACTTTTATAATTGCTTTATTTCCGATTTCCCTTTCCCATTTCCTCCCAATTTCCACCCTCTCACAATATGGCACATATATTGCTCCAAAAAGAGGCGATTATCAGAAAGAAAAGATTCAAGGGTTGGGGGAAAGAATGGTTCAACAGACAAATGAAGTCACACGGCTGAAAAATCCCACTGAAATGCACGTTGACGATTCAACAATCCCGAAACTGCGTTCTGTACCCACCGATGCACAGATACACGAGCCGCCTGAAGAATTTCCTGTTGACGCAGCCAACGGTAGCACCAAGGTGTTTAAAACCTATTATTCGGATCAGGAGGATGGTTCATTCAGGAGTTACCTTCATCAGATTGGGAGAACCCCTCGCTTAACTCAAGACGAAGAAACGCACCTATTCATCAAAATTGAAAAGCGTCAGATGCAAATTGATGAGTTCTATCAGGAGTTGGCAACCTACCTGCCCGACATTTCTCTGGACAACCCGCCATCTACTGTTATTCTGAATCAGAGAATTATAGCTGAATGCTTACCACGGTCTATCGAAAAGTACCTTTTGAATTTGGCGCAACACCTAAAGTTATGCAATGCAGAGATCCACGCTGCTAAGAACCACATTGTTGAAGCGAATTTAAGACTAGCGGTTTGCATCGCCAAAAAATATCGGGAGCGTGGACTGGATTTACTCGATCTGGTTCAGGAGGCGAGCATTGGACTCCTCCAGGCTGTCGATCACTTTGATTGGCAGCGCGGTGTCAAATTTGGGGCGTATGCTTCGTGGTGGATGCAGCAGGCAATTGGCTCTAGCATTGCCAACCATGGGCGAACAATTCGGCTGCCAGCCTATATTCTCAACGAGATTCGGAAGGTGAATCGAGTGGAGGCACGCCTGCGTCAGCAGAAGAACCATGAACCGAGTCGAGAGGAGATCGCTGAGGCATCGGGACTCACCGTAGATCGGCTCCTGCTATTAGACCAACTAACCGCTAGTACTGTATCCTTGGAGACGTACACTAGTTCAGATCAAGGTGGAATTGAGGATTTTGTCGCGTGTGAAAAGACCCCTAATCCGTTAACGGAAATCACTCGGCAAAATCTGGTGGACGCAGTGAAAACAGCCCTAACTACCTTACCGACGCGCGAACAGCGGATCGTTTCCCTAAGATATGGACTGGAAAATGGGAAGGAACACAGCTTACAGGAGATCGGCACACTTCTGAACCTTTCCAGAGAGCGGATTCGACAACTTGAGGTGAAAGCGTTGAATCGATTACGTCACGATATCCGATGCGAGTAATTCCGGGATTTTGGAGGCGTATAGCCTAGGAGGAAGGGGGCCTCGTCCCTTCCCGGCGCGAATCCGGCGGTTCAGAAGGGTTGAAAATGTAGTCGAAACTCAACCACAGACTGCGAGAATAGCGGAAGAAGAAGATGGGGAAAAGGGCACTGAAAGCTCCCCACAAAATGAAGTTCTGAAGAAAAGAGATAGAAGTAAAATAGTCCAACGCAAAATAGCTGGCAAATGCAATAAAAACAGTCACACCGTAGTTGATATACATTGCCCCAGCAAAATATCCCGCCTCGCGCTCAAACTTGAAGTGGCAATTATCGCACTCCGAACACATTTTGAACATACCCCCGAACATTTGACCTTCACCGCACCTTGGGCACTTTAAGCGCAACCCTTTTATGAGAATCTGACGCTTACTATATTTTCCCATCTGTTATTCTCCTTCCTTGAACTCCCACCTTCAATAGGTTATAATTTCCAATTGAGACCCTAATTTTAGCATAGCTTGTCGGGGATGTCAATTTAACTTTAGTTTCAGTCCAGGGATTAACCTCATAGCAGCTATAAGAAATCGGGGCGACAGATCCTCGTTTGTCATTGTCTACAATTCCCGATCAGTAAACTCAAGCAATACCATGTGCACCGGTCAATCGGAGTATTCAAAGTTGGCTCATGTTAAGAAATCGTTCGTATTTTCCACTTTCTTTTTTTTGAGCCCCGTAGGTCGGGTTTCATAGCCTGACTGCACCAATGAACCAATAAATTGGCCTCACGTTTCACGCTCTTCGCGTTTTGCACATTCTTTTGACATGAGCCAACATTTTATTGGTCGCAAGACATGAATTATATTTGACCCTATCATGAAACTCCAAAATGGCATCGCAATTGTTTGCTTCTTTCTCTCTGGTTTTGCAGGACTGGTATATGAGGTGTCGTGGATACGCAAGGCTTCTCTGGTCTTCGGATCCACGACGTTTGCTGTTAGCACAATACTAGCAGTTTTTTTTCTCGGTCTGGCTTGCGGAAGTTACCTATTCGGGCGAATCGGCCAAAGAACGTTGCAACCGCTGAGGCTTTACGCGCTGATCGAAGTCGGACTTGGGTTGTTCGTCATAGCGAGCCCTTACCTCTTCGACTTTACGGAGAGCCTCTACGGACCAATCTATCGCGCACTAGCAGGTCATGCTATCATTCTATTTGTGGTACGTGGAATGCTAGTGTCTCTCGTCATTCTCCCACCTACCATCCTCATGGGCAGTACACTCCCCCTCTTTTGCCGTCAGTTTGTCCGCAGTGATGCGAGAGTCGCCCATTCTGTTGGCCTGCTTTATGGAGTGAACACCTTGGGAGCGGCGGTGGGCTGTGTAGCAGCCGGGCTCTTATTGCTTCCGACACTGGGCCTTCAGCTCACCGTTCAATTTGGGGCTGTCCTGAACATCCTGTGTGGCATTGCCATCGGGCTATTACCCATTACCAAAAACCAACCTCCTCAACTGCATCGAGATTCAAAGCAACCTGAACGTCAGCGTAAAATATCTACGGAGCGATTTACTGCTGCTCAAGTTCCCATCGCCGTGCTGTTCTTTTCCGTCGGCTTCGTCGTCCTTGGAAGTGAGGTGCTTTGGACACGCTACCTGCGACTCTTGACCCGTCAGAATAACGCCCACATCTACACCTTGACATTGACAGTGGTACTGGTTGGTATTGTCCTCGGTAGCTTGCTCGCTTCCCGCCTCTTTGACCGATCAACGCCGCGAGCCCGATATTTTGGCCTATTCCAAATCCTCACAGGACTATCGGTGCTAACCGTTATGACCCTTCCACATACCTTTTGGGCAGATGTCAAAAACGAGTTGGGGATGTATTTCATCCTATTATTGCCTCCCACTGTCCTTTCGGGCGCATCATTTCCGCTTGCGGTGCGGATGGTTGTCGAAGATGCATCAAGGGCGAGCATCGGCACGGGACGGATGGCAGCGATTAACACGCTGGGCGGAATTCTCGGCTCACTGCTCGTTGGATTTGTAGGACTCCCCATCTTCGGAATAAAATTCAGCCTCCTGTTTATTACAGGGGTCAGTTTGTTAACTGGATTCGCCGCATGGTTCTGGATCGACAAAACCTTCTCACCGCTTTTTCGAGGAGGTGCAGTCGCCGGGGCGTTACTCCTCTGGCTTTGCATCCCTTTCACTACAGGGACTCAGATTCCTGCGGATTTTCTCGCCGATGATCGGCAACTGGTGGCTTTCCGCGAAGGGGTTGACGGGGATTTGGCTGTTATCCGGAGGGACGAGGAGTGGATCGAACTTGAAATTGACCGATGGTGGCAAGGAAGCAATCTGAAAAATCAGCAGGTCGTTGGCGCGCACATCCCAATGCTTTTACACCCGAATCCGAAGAGCGTTCTCGTCGTCGGCACCGGCACAGGACAAACGCCGAGCCGCTTTCTGATGTACGATATTGACCGCCTAGATTGCGTTGATATCGAACCGACGCTATTTGAGTTTATTCGCGGCCATTTCGACTCGAAGTGGATGGATGACAAACGGGTCAAACTGATCAGTGAAGATGGTCTCAACTACCTGAATCACAGCGATGCCATGTATGACCTGATTGCCATTGAGGTGGGGCAAATCTTTCGCCCCGGTATCGCGTTCTTCTACACGGTTGATTTCTACCACCGTTCCCGGCAACGCCTCCGTCCCGGCGGCCTCCTCACTCAACTGGTCTCAATACCATCACTCACAACCGACCAATTCCAGGGGGTAGTCAAAACCTTCCTTGATGCCTTCCCACAAAGTTTCCTGTGGTACAATTCCTCCGATTTGCTCCTGATTGGCCTCAATGATACGGATTTCAAACTCAGCCGCACCACCTTGAAACGGTTATCGTCTAATGAAGCGGTGCACCGAGACTTGCGTTACACCTTTTGGGGAGGGCCTCAACATTGGCTCAATCAGCTCCCTGTCTTTCTCGGAGGGTATCTGGCAGGTCCCCGTGAACTCGCCGATCTGGCATTGGGGGCTCGTCTTTACCGTGATGATCTCCCGGTCCTCGACTACGCAACTAGTCTGGACTACATCGTTCAAACGAATGAAATCCCGATTGTCAAAGACCATCTGATCAAGCATATCGGTTCCCTTGACGAAGTCATTGATTTCGCACTTTCTTCCGAGGAGATTTCAGCTATTGAGAGGGTCCGCAAGAAAAATCTAGGTGCGATCATCGCAGAAGCCATCATCCGGCGGGTAGAATTATTGACACTTTTGAGGGACGATGGAGTTGACGAAGCTATCACGCTACTTTCAGAAGCTGTGCGTTGGAATCCTGACCACTTCGAGGCGAATCGTATGCTCGCGGATGCATTCATAGAGCAGGGACGGAATAAAGCGGCAGGGCACCATTATGTGGAGGCTAACCGAATTCGTCCGGAAAACCCCCATGTGCTGCATGGCATCGCCCATACGCTCTATCGGCTCGGCAGAATTGAGGCAGCAATCCCATACTATCGGGCTTCGTTACGCCTACGACCAAACCACGCCGAGACACACAATCATATCGGGCTTGCCTTGGCTACGCGGGGAGACTTCGTCGAGGCACGGCAGCACTTCAAAACAGCAGTCCGATTGGACCCCGACTACACTGAAGCTAAGCGCAACCTGGCTGGAGTGCGGAAAGTCTTACAATCGGTGCCACAAAAATGAGCGCAGCAATTGCCCAATGGTCCTTCTGACAGATTGAATTGAAAAATCACTGTTGACCTAAAGGTAAAAACATGATACAATAAATGTATAAAGCTAAGGGGATGATGTCCGATAAGAACAATTATCGGATATTAGAGTCTGAAAGTTAATTGAAAGGAGTTTTTCAACCTGAAAGGAGCACTATCAATGAAAGTCTTGCAAATTACCTTCGCCTGTCTTATTCTATTAATTGGACAGGTTATGCTAAGTGATGCAAAAGACCCTGAGGGAGTGGTTGTTCCTAGGCCAATGGGGGGGGATACCAATTGGGGGCATTCCGTTGACATCAGTGGGACAACCCTCATCGCTGGGTATACCTCGTATGTCGGTAACAATGGGGGTGTCTTTATCCTTGAGCAAAAGGGGAAGAAGTGGGATCTTGTAGTTCAATTTAAAACACCTGATGCGGGGCCGAGGGATCAGTACGGACACGCGGTCGCTATTGATGGAGATTACGCGGTCGTGAGTGCCTACGAACATGGTGGTAAAAAACCCGTCGCGGGTGGACATTTGGGAGAGGGCCCGGGAAGGGTTTATGTCTACCAGCGTGTGAAAGGGTGGGTGGAAATGGCAAAATTTAAAGGTGAGGGTGTCCAAAACAATGACCGATTCGGATATGCCGTTGACATCAGCGGGACAACCCTCGTCGCTGGAACCCCTTTTCATGACGAGGAAAAAGGGGCCGTCTATGTTTACAAACTCGATAAAGGTCAATGGAAACAGCAAGCTAAACTCCAAGCAGACGATGCGGGCGTAAAGAACCGGTTCGGCTGGGATTGCGCGATTCATGAAAACACGATTGTTGTTGGTGCGCCGCTTGCTGCTGCGCCTGCTAGGCTTTCGGGTGCAGCCTATGTTTTTAAGCGGCAGGGAGATGCTTGGGCGCAGGTGGCAAAGCTTACCCCCGATGACGGGGATGGTGGCGATAGTTTCGGTGCTTCTGTTGATGTCAGCAAGAGTCGCATTATCATCGGGGCAAACAAAGACGAAAACGAAGTGAACAAGCGCCAGTCCGGCTCCGCCTATATCTTTAGCGGCGTTGGGGATGTCTATACACAGGAGGCGAAGTTGACCGCGGCTGAGCCTCAGGAAGGTGCGGGCTTCGGGTTGACAGTTGCGATCGATGTGAACCGTGCTCTCATCGGCGCGCCTTTTACCGATACGAAAAGGGGTGACGATTCAGGTGCTGCTCACGCCTTTCTGAAAGTCGGTGCTGACTGGGTGTTGCAGGCGACAATCATACCTGAAAAAGGACCGGAGGAGGGGCAAGGTCTGACCAGCGGCGACAACATGGGCAGTGCTGTCGCGCTTGACGGAGCATTCGGACGCAACTTTAACTTCGCCGCTATCGGTGTCCAATGGGACGCTCAAGATGGCGGAGATGATGCGGGTTCCGTATATGTCTTTGATACCGAAGATGTTGAAGGTCTCAACATACCCTTGTCGGTCGAGCCACACCGCGACTTGACACTGACTATGTTGGGGGATATCAAGCGGACTGCTCTGCTTCAAAACTTTCCCAATCCGTTTAACCCTGAGACATGGATACCTTACACCCTCGCCGACGATGCGGAGGTGAAGCTCCGTATCTATGATGTCGAAGGCAAGCTGGTCCGTCAGTTGGACATCGGTCAGCAGCAATCGGGAAGGTATCTCAGTAAGCACAAGGCTGCCTATTGGGATGGTAGAGACCAACTGGGCAAGTCGGTTTCGAGTGGTATCTATTTCTATACACTAAAGGCGGACGCGTTTTCAAAAACCCGCCGCATGGTTATCCTGAAATAAAGGTTTCGATCTAAAACCCTGTCATAACTCCTCTGATAGAGGATCTCCCCTCTGTCAGAGGGGGCAGATGGGCCCCTTAACGGAGTCATGACGGTGGATGCCCCAATCTTTCGGGTCACATTCCCATTGAGGGGTTCGCCTTTTCCTCCTGCTTTTCACCCTGCTCTTTCGGGCAAGGAGTCAAACTTATGGCGATAAGTTGCCGTAGCGGGGTTTTAACCCGCATTGCATTAGGTTACGCAGACGCGCACTCATAATCCCTCCTTGCTTCAAACGGTGAGTGTTTTGGGTCAGGAGTATCTGACTACAACTGACAAAACCACTGATGATACCTTCTCACAAAAAACCGGGGGCAAGTGAAAGCGGAAATCAGGTATACTTATTTTCTAACGATGCCGCTTCGCTCTCCGTATGCAGCGAGCAACACAATTCCATTCGACAGAAGTCTTTATGACGACACCTGCCTTGCTTTCCAGACAACCACCCGAAAAAATTACTTGGCGAACAGTCCTACTTTCGCTGCTTTTCCTGCCGTTTATCTACGTTTGGCACATCGAGTGTGAAGCCCTTCGATACACCTTCCCGACGCTGATGGCTCCCTTTTACAGCGTTGTCTTTACCATCCTAATTTTAGTCATAATCAACATTCCCCTGAAAAAATTCGCCGCCAGGTATGCTTTGACGGGTGGAGAATTGATCTCCCTCTACGTCCTGATGTCGGTGACGCTCTTGTTCATGTCCTACGACATGTTCCTGCCGTTGGTCTCGACCATTGTCCACGCCTTCTATTTCGCCACACCGGAAAATGAATGGCGCGACCTGTTCTGGAAATATCTACCGGAGTGGTTGACCATTAACGACCCAGACGTTCTGATTGCTTTTTATCGCGGTGACGAAGACTTCCTGCAGTGGCGTTATCTTCGCCGCTGGATAGAGCCTACACTCTGGTGGTGTGCCTTTACGCTTGCCCTGCTTTTTGTGATGCAGTGCATCAATACAATCATCCGTAAGCAGTGGGCGGAGCAGGAACGGCTAGTCTACCCCATTGTCGAACTCCCTTATCAGATTTCTTACAACAGCAAGAACTTCTTTCGCAGCATCCCAATGTGGTGGGGATTTTCGATCGCGGCGTTCATCAGTATCCTCAACGGGCTGCACCTCTTTTTCCCCATTCTCCCTGAAATTCCGGTGAAGCATTTCTCCTTAAATCTGTTCTTCACGGAAAAACCGTGGACCGCTTTTTTGACGGGCGGTAGTGCGATTCTCGTCTATCCATTTGCCGTTGGCCTTAGCTTTCTAATGCCATTCGACCTGCTCATGTCATGCATCCTCTTTTTCTTCTTATATAAGATGCAAGCCTTCATTGGAATTGTATCTGGGCTGGACAGTCTGCCCGGTTTTCCCTTCCCTTATGAGCAGAACATTGGGGCGTATACAGGGGTCTCGGTGATTGTGCTATGGGGGACACGACGACAGATATGGCGGGCATTTCTGCAAGCTATCGGGCAAAGACCGCGTGAAGATGAGAATGAGCCAATGCGGTATCGGACAGCGTTTTTAGGCCTGTTATTCGGCGGGATATTCCTCATCTGGTTTGCAATGCGAGGGGGAATGGCACTTTGGATTGCGGTCCTGTTTTTCGTGGCACATTTTCTGACCATTGCCATCGCCATCACACGTATTCGTGCACAGATTGGCCTTTCCATCCATAATACGACTTTCATTGGGCCCCACCATAGCCTAGTCAGTCTATTTGGTACGCGAAGAATTGGAGGGCAAAATCTCACTTGGTTTTCCCTATTCTTCTGGTTCAATCGAGACAATCGCAGCCACCCAATGCCACATCAGCTTGAGGCGTTCAAACTTGCGGAACGGGGGAACCTTGATGTCAAAGGGTTGTCCCGTCTGATGCTGGTGCTTATCATCGTTGCGATGCCGTTATGTATTCTGATGCTGGTAGATGTCTTTTTCCAACTCGGCGTGGATACCGGCAAGGTGGGGGGGCAGATTAACAGTTTTGGAGGACGCTCGTATCGCTTTCTACACGGTTGGCTCACGGTGCCGCGAGATGCAGAGACCGCGCACATCATCGCCATAACCATCGGGTTCGCGTTTACGCTTCTGCTAGCAATCGTACGCAGTCACCTCTTCTGGTGGCCCATCCACCCCCTCGGTTACGGGGTTTCCTTCCACATGTACACCTTCTGGGCGGCGTTTATCGTCGCCGCTGTTGCCAAATGGGGGGTGCTGAAATATGGAGGGATTCGCCTTTATCGGAGGGCTGTCCCGTTTTTCTTGGGGCTGGTGCTGGGCGATTTCGTGATTGGAAGTTTTTGGAATATCCTGAGTATTATGATTAACCGGCCGACGTACACTTTCTATTACTAACTAACCCAAATTGCCATCTCTGAATAACGTAAAAGGAAACCGCAATCCCTAAAAGTTGTGACACAATAGTTGCCCTGCCGAGCACAATCAAAGCGAACCAAACAATCAGGGAATTTCTAGCGATTTCCAAAGGTTGCTGGCTTAATCCGTTCTTAAAAGTGTTGCTTTTTGTTTTCATTTATGATATAATTTTTACATGGTTAGGAATTACGCACTTCAGTTCGTAGTAGCGCAATTCATTGCGCGTCCGGATGGGCGATGAATCGCCCCTTCACACCCTGATAAGGGAAGTTGGCTTCGAGCATTCAACTGCGTAAGCCCTAATGATAATAGATCTAAAGCGGATTTTAGGGGGATAATGTCCGATAATTGTTCTTATCGGACATTATCATATCTTGCTGACAAGCCCCCGCAGCCTAAACCCTTTAGGGAGGGGAGGTAGTCAGCCAAACCCCTTAATTATCGGATAAGGAATTGGATAACCGTTTGAGTGCAAAAACACGAAGACATGGGGTCACATCCTGCGCGGTTGGCGTGCCCAATCGGGTATCGTCTTACCCAGTTGCTTATCACGAAAACAAATCCGAGTGGCAAATATAGGGGCATAATTCGATGCCATATTCTTCCTGTATTGCCGCGGGGGTGCCCCCCCAAATGGCAGGGAATTGTCCATAAGCCCTTTTAACAGGTCTTTGGAGTCGCGGACGTAAGACGGACTTCGGTTCGCTATCCGTGTTGATACCACAATTCGATGCCTGAAGGACGGACTCGTCCGAATCCCAATCCTTTAGGTTTGGGAGTATGTCAAATGATGATGGATTCCCATCATCATGAACTTAGTTTTAGAGTCGATTAGCGTCAAATTTCAACCCTAAAATTTCATTAACCTCAATTTAAGGAGGAATTAAAGTGAAACGCCTACTATTTGTTACGCTCGCAATAACTTTTCTCGTAGGTGCTTACGCAACCGCGCAGATGGCGGTGTTTATTGACGGTGCTGACTTTGAGAGTTATGTATCAGCACCACATGATCCATGTTTCTTCGACGAGGACCTCTGTTGTCCATTCACCATGGAAGCGTGGTTCAAGCCCTTTGACTCCCAAGGGGAACGGATGATTCTCAACAAAGAGGATCATTGGGAATTTGCTAACAAGGATGGCCTCTTCCAATCTGCTATCGCAGGTGCCAACGAGGCTGGGAAAAATAACGGTTGGGCTTGGGAGAACAGTGGTCTCGGTGTCGGGGTTAATGTTTGGAACCACGGTGCAGTTATCTGGGATCCGCCGAAAGTCCACATGTTTCTCAATGGCAAAGAAGGGGATGCAGGGGAACATGCTGGTAATGAACTGGCTTGGAATCATGAAGATACCTTCAAGATGGGGCGGCGTGAGCGCGGCGGCGCGACTCACTCTATCTTCCATGGACTGATTGATGAGGCTCGTATATCGACGGGTGCCCGCTACAAGGGCGACTACGATGTGCCTAAAGAGGAGTGGACACCGGACGCAGATACGAGGGCCCTCTACCATCTCAACGAAATTGAAGGGGCAGCTACGATTGTAAATGCTGCCAAAGAAGGTGGCCATGCTAAACCGTGTCCAGATGCTGTCCTTGAAGGGGCGGTCGAGTTGTGGGAAGTTGATGACCAACCTTTTGAGCCTTTCGCTGTTCAACCCGGTGGTAAGTTGTCAACAACGTGGGGACACGTTAAACAACGTTCGGTTGCGGTAAGGTAAAGGCGCGTGATGCGTGTATCGCGCATCTTCAACAATTTTGAGAGGGGCGAAGCTGAAAAGGCTCGCCCCTTTTTTTATTGTTTGCATATAGCGTCACAATTTGATAACATGGTGTTTAAGGAGCGTAGAAAATTAGCTGATGAGCTATTTCACCATGCTAGCATTTACACTTCTGCTTTTCACCGCTGTCACTGTCTCCGCCTTCGATCCTGCGCTTGACCTTGGTGAGCACCTCTTTGCGTTGGGTGACTATGAAACGGCAATTACGGAATACAAACGGTTTCTATTCTTCAATGCCGACCATCCACAAGCAAGTGAGGCGCAATTCAAAATTGGTTTAGCGTACCGCGCTCAGAAATGGTGGACGGAAGCGGCTGAAGCGATGATTGCGGCTGTCCAGCAGACGAGGGAAACCGAATTGCAGGCGGAAAGGCGGGTTGAGCTCGCTGTGACGCTGATTGCCAGTGGTGCTTATAATCTCGCGATAGTTGAACTCATCAAGGCTGATATGCAAAGTCAATCGGCACGCTTGCGTCAACGCGCCCGTTTCTTGCGGGGGGTTGCTTATCTATACCAGTTCAAGTGGGAACAGGCACGATCGGTATTTCAGGCGTATTTCGATAGGATTCCCGGCACGGCACAAGCTGCTGCCGAGATTGACGCACTCTTTTCGGAGGCACTCAATCTGCCCCAAAAATCGGAAAAGGCAGCGCGGCTGCTTTCCACCTTTCTGCCGGGGCTGGGACAGACTTACGCTGAAGACTGGAAAAGTGGACTGAATGCTCTACTTCTCAATGGGGTGCTCGGTTATGTTACCCTCGACGCTGCAATCGAAAGAGACTATGACGATGCGTTACTTTCGTTCTTCTTTCTGTTTCACCGTTACTATGCAGGGAATCGCTATCGCGCAGCGGAAGTAGCACAGGTGTTCAACGACCGGGAAAATCGTCGCCACGTCGACAGAATTTTGCGAACCTTAGCAACCCAATTTGGGGAAGGTAAGCAAGGGGAATGAACATGCTTATAGATTCGCACGCCCACATTCAACTCGATAGATTTGATGCTGATCGGGAAGCCGTTTTGGAACGGGCTCAAGAAGCCGGGGTGCACGCGATTTTGGTCATCGGATTCGATCTGGAGACCAGCCGCAGGGCAATTGCACTCGCGGAAAAACATGAGAGGCAAATTTCCGCTACAAATAAAAAAAATAAGAGGTGGGAAAATTTGCCTCCCCAGATCTATGCGACCGTTGGTATGCACCCACATGATGCGAAAGATTTAGACGACGAAACCATTTGCATCTTTCGTGACCTTGCAGCCCACCCCAAAGTGTTGGCACTCGGTGAAATGGGTCTCGATTACTACCGTAACCTCTCACCCCGCCCGATTCAAAAGGAAGCGTTTGAGCGTCAACTGGATCTGGCGGAGGAATTAGCCCTCCCGATTGTTATCCACAACCGTGAAGCTTACCACGACATCCTCCCAATTTTGCGGGCGCGGCGCGGCAAGGTGCGCGGTGTGATGCACTGCTTTTCGGGTGATGTTGAAATCATGCACCAGAGTCTGGCACTCGGATTTTACATCGGCATCGGTGGTCCGGTGACTTACCGCAAATCAGCTGCTTTGCAGGAGGTTGCTCGAAAAGTGCCTGCGGATGCCTTGGTGGTGGAAACGGATTGTCCATGGCTAACACCACAATTTCAACGCGGGAGACGCAACGAACCGGCGTATGTTCGTGCCACGGCGGAGAAGATTGCTGAACTGCGTGGTATTTCGCTGGAGAAAATCGGTGAGATGACGACACGAAATTTTGAAGAGTTATTTATCACGCCATAGGTTCAACTTAGCACTGGGTATGGGTTTCTTGAAACGTGGGGTTGTCGGACCGGAGACCTTCACCTTAGCCGGTGAACACCGAAAACAACTGATTAACGCCTCACCATCCAGATTTAATTCATGCCAGACGTTTTAGAGGAGAGTTATCAGATGAAAATCACAAAGGTCGAGACATTTTTAGTTAAACCCCGTTGGCTCTTTTTGAAAATTCACACCGACGAGGGTTTGGTGGGGCTTGGGGAACCAATTCTCGAAGGCCGCGCCAAGACCTGTGCACAGGCTGTCGGCGAGCTTACGCCCTATCTGATTGGAAAAGATCCACGGCGTGTTGTCCACCACTGGCAGGCAATGTATCGCCACGCCTTTTATCGTGGCGGTCCCATCATGACAAGTGCATTGAGTGGTGTAGATCAAGCACTCTGGGATCTTGCTGGGAAATCGCTCGGCGTTCCTGTCTATCAGTTGTTGGGTGGTCCGACACGTGACCGTATCCGTCTGTACAAAGGCGGCGGTGACCCGGAGACCATCAAAGAATGGGTTGCTAAGGGGTTCACGGCGTTTAAGACGGGGGTCGCTGGTGGGAGGCCTGCTCGGCTAATTGAATCGAAGGGATTTGTAGACCGGGCCGCTGACCGATTTGCTGAATTGCGCGAAGCCGCTGGACCTGATGTCGATATTGGCATTGACTTCCACGGCGCAATCAGTCCGCAGACAGCGAAATTACTGATTCGTGCACTGGAGCCTTACCAACCGATGTTTGTCGAGGAGCCGTGTCAGTGCCAGAACGTGGACGTGATGGCGGAGATTGCGCGCGGCACACATTTGCCGATTGCGACCGGGGAACGGATTTTCACCAAGTGGGGTTTCCGTGAGATTTTGGAGAAAGGGGCCGCTTCTATCCTCCAACCGGACCTGTGTCATGCGGGTGGAATCAGCGAAGTCCGAACGATTGCAGGCATGGCGGAAGCATACTACGCAGGCATTGCGCCTCACAATCCATTAGGCCCAATTTCGCTTGCGGCTTGCATTCAGTTAGATGCGTCGATTCCCAACTTCCTCGCGCAAGAGCATACAACGTTAGGGGAAGGTTACCTTAAGAACCCGTTTGTTTTCAAAGATGGCTTCGTGGAGCTACCGACCGGTCCTGGCTTGGGGATTGAGCTTGATGAAGATGCGATGGCTGATAAGATTGACCACGACTGGCAGAATGCTCAGACCTATGATCCAGATGATGGATCAGTGATCGACTGGTAGTTTGAGTGGGTTGAATGACCGATTTATTGAGTTGCCAATCCTTAACACAAACAACCAATCAAAACTAAGGAGGCACCCAATGTTAACAGCAGAACAGGAATCGTATTTTGACACTTTCGGTTTTCTTTTTATGCGGCAGCACTTCTCGCCAGACTCGATGAGCGAAATGACTCATGAGTTTGACAAAGTGCTGACCGAAGAGCGCGGCGGCAAACCCTTTACCGGGGCAGAACAAAGTACGACAACCATCGTTGAGCACAGTTCCTTTTTTACACAACTCGTCGAAGACGACCGTATCTACAAGATTATTGAGCAGTTAATGCCGGGTGAGTTTATCTGGTCTGGTTCCGAGGGGAACCTTACCGCCCACAGCGAGCATCGATGGCATGCTGACCGACAAGGTGTGGCAGAGGTTGATTACCTACGAATCAAGGTGATGATCTATCTCGATCCAGTGACAAAGGACCGGGGCTGCCTGCGTGTTATCCCCGGTTCACATCGGCTGCCGCTCCATACAGATCTTCAACCACTTATCGCCCAGAAAGCGGATTCGAGCCCAACGACCTTCGGGGTTTCCGGATCCAATCTGCCGTGCTTTCCGATCGAAGCCCAGCCGGGCGATGTCGTTTTCTTCAATCACTGTCTGTGGCATGGGATGTTCGGTGGTTGGGCGGGCCGTCGCTATATCGCCATGAAATTTGCCGCTAAGCCGACAACTGACGCGCACATGGCTTCTTTGCGGCGTTGGTCACCCTACGCCCTGAAGCCCAATGCGGCGTTTGTGAATAGCGATCGGACGCGGATTCGAGGCATGATGGAGGGCATCCCGGGGGTTGAATCGAATGGATAATCGTGGGGATTGATTAAATGACCTTTGGTGCTAGTTTAACGTGTGGTACAATCATCGCAAGGGTCATGGGTTTTTGGGCATAGAGGTAACCTCCCGCAAGGGATGCTATCATTAAGGACAGAGTGATGAGAAAGCCCGTACCGGTCCCACCCCCTGCGGCACCAATCATAACTCCGCCTTGCCCCAATGCCGCCATCACCCGTCCCCGAATTGCCCATGGAGCGGTGTCGGCCATCAGCGCACTGCACGCAGGGATCGTGATAGCAGAGGCCACCGCGACCGCGGCCCGTATCAGAAGAACTGTCGAAAGAAGCAAGGCTGCCAGCAGTGAAGTCGTCCGACCCCAACGATCGACCACAACCCCTGCCGGGATGAGTATCAAGAGCTGCACGCCGCCTCACAAAGCAAAATTAGCCCCACCGCGATGAAGATAGTCCAATCTGCTCTATGGCGTAGACCACCCAGAAGGGACTTGCCACTCCATTGGCCATAAAGCTGAGACGGAAAAGACCATGATGTTGCCGGACATCAACCTTTTGGCATTGCCGATAACGCTGTTGTTAGGCATAACGCTTCACTTTCATTGAGCCTTAATCATAGAGGGACATAGTTGAGCTCGTATTGTTATTTCTTGCGTATGTAATCCTATCCTTTCTCAAGCGTAACGACCTCCGGCAATGGCATATAGTTTTGCTTTTCAAGTAATGCGAGGAGGTCCTTAGATTGCTGACGTGATACCACGAGATCCATCGGGGAAATCTCACCGAGAATATACCTCCCGATCTGTTTGGAGGCTTTGATTTCTTGAGCGATACGTGCGTTTTTGCAACGTAGCAGCATCACATCCATCAGGTAGATCTGCCCATACCGTTCCGCCCAATCTTTAATTGATACCTCAACATTCTGTGGAATGCCAGTTTTGGAATGGGCTTTCAAAAACGCCAATATTTCATCAAGGGAGCAGCCCGAACGCAAGCCTTTATAGATTGATTCAGCGGAGAATTTGTAGGTGGACATCTGATCCGCTTGATGCAGTTCCGCAATATGATTGAGTTTCCAACGGAGTTCAGGTGCTAGGTAGCTTGAGGCAAGGACCTCGTGATTAGGTTGAACAATAAACGACGATTCAGGTTCGTAACCCGCAATCGGTTCGCCACAGAAAAGGCGTTGTCCGATAGCCGTCACCCGAATCGCAACATCGTCCCCCAGATGGGCAAATGCAATTCCCCCCATATAGGTCAGGTGATTAACAAAGGAACGTTCGAGCTGGGAATAAAGCGTTTGCATCCAAGTGGCGTTTACTGCAAATTTGGAAACCTGCTCTTGAATCGAGGAAAGCAATATCCACCGTTCTGGCGAGAGAATGTGCACAATGGATAGCGCAGTTGAAACTGATGGCTCTTTCGAGATACCGTATTTCAGCCAGTAGCTGTATATGTCCAAGAGCTTTTCCGGATCGGTTTTTTGAATCCATTCCCGCCCGGCTTCACTACATAGTAGGTCGGAATCCTTTCGATGAATGAGTTTTTGGTGCCAGCAAAACTGAAGGATAAAAGCTAAACGATCCGGACTCTCCATCGTTGGATTGATTCGGTCGTAGACCTTTGGTGTATCGCTCGCCACTTCAAAACGTCCGAAAAGATGTTTTTGTGTGCGTTTGTAGATGCTGCCTTGTTGTGTTTGCGGTATTCCATGCTGGGAAGCAAAGCAGAGAAAAGTGAAAGTATCTCGGATCAGGGCCAAACCGTCATCGCGAACATTCTTGGGTTTTTCTTTAGGGGACTTAAGGGGCGCGTTTATATCTTTCGCGAAAATTTCTTGCAGCAGCAAGCGAAGGTCTTCAGGGACAATATAGTGATATTGCATGTTGTCTGCTACAAGCGCGAAAATAAACCCGGATTCGCCAAGCACCTGCAAGATTTCTACATCTCGGCTTGACCAGTCGCGGCTCATTTGATTGACCTTTCGATTGAAGGCGTGAAACGGAACTCCCATTTCACCGCAGGAAAACGTAAGGACCATCAGCACTAAACGCTCGTGAGGATTGAGACGCGCCACTAAGTTCTTCAAAGAGGCTGGACTCAGAAATGTCTCAACCATTTGCTGGCGCAGCTTCGATGCGGGAAGTCGGTCAGTTAATCCGATGCGGCGGGCAACCCGTTGACAATACGCTTTGGAGGTGTGTTTAAGGACATCTCTGTAATTCATTGTGTACTCAAATGTTCCTAATCGGAGATTGGGTGAAAAATAAATTATAGCATATCAGCACAACAAAACAAGCCTTATTTCTGACGGTTCAAGGCCATCGTTTTGTGCTTTATCGCAGATATATGGAGAAAATCAATGAAATCACCTAAACATGACGTTTGGAAGTGGCGAATTGCGTTGATGATGTTGGTCGCTTGGATCTGCCTTGATGGAGTGGCGATAATCACAAAAGCGGAAGTGCGGCCGCCCCGTCGAAAAAGGCGAGTGATGATCAGCCCAGACGACTTGCAAAAAAAGGAGGAGATAACGGTTGATATTGGGAAAAGCCTCGTGGAGATTGCCCAACGCGCAAGTCGTCAAAGCACCCACCAGATGGTTGACTTGGTGTTTGTTATTGATGGAAGTGTGGAGATGAAGGGCCCAGGCAAAATAGTTGAAGGACGGATCGTTGATATGGCCGGTGCCTTTGAAGAATCGATGGTTGATTATCAGTTTGGGCTCGTTTGGTTTCAAAATGCCGGTAACACATCACGGATCACGATCAAACCGTTGCGGGGTGGGCTGACTGAGATTGAGGAAAACCTTCGTAAGGTGCCGCCGCCGAAATTTAAGGGCAATGTTGCCGGACACGGGCTCGACGCGATTATGGAAGGACTTGAAGATTTACAATTCCGGTCAGATGCTGAAAAGCACCTCGTTGTTGTGACAAATTCAAAACTGAAAACGTCTTGGGGACGAGGTGACGGAAGCAATCAGGTTATCGGGAAGATCCTGGATCGGTGTAAGCAAGACAAGATTCGGATTAATGTCATCGGAATCAGCGAAGAGATACAACTGCAATTAGCCGACCTGACCGATGGCAAATGGTACGGGATCGATAAATATCAACGCAAGGTTAACCGTGTGCCTTTAATAGATAAGTCTATACTCAAGGTTGACGGAGTTTTCAGGCGGATCGCTCAACATATCGTTGCAACAGTGAAACAACCCGCCGATCTGGTGTTTGTTTTTGACTCCAGTTTGAGCATGGACAATAAAGTGGATGAGATCTGCACAGGACTGGATACATTGGTCAGGATTCTGGACAGCGAGGGATTAGATTATCGATTTGGAATTATCCGGTTCTGGGCAAGGTCGGGCGGCGGCGAAAGCTCGGTTGTGACAACGAAACCGCCATTAACTGCCGAGCAAATTAAGAAGATATTTCGGCGACCCAAGCGGGGTGATGAACATCTGCTGGACGCAATTATGGAGGCTGTACCCAAACTCCAAACGCCTGACGATCGGAAGCTCGTACTTTTTGTCGTTACTGATGAGTTCACGACCAGTGGACCAGGAAAAGGATATACACCTGCAAGGGCAGTCGCAGTCTGCCGTGACATCGGCGCACAGGTCAACATCATCGGGGGAACCGCGCCAATGGGTGGAGCCGTAACTTCTCTGGGTGGTGGTACACTTCATGCGGATTTTCAGCAACGTGTCACCGCGGTTACAAAGGGGAAACATTACATCATGCCAGGGAGCGAGGTCCCATTTCAGACTCGTCTCAGCCGGTAAATAGTTAGACGTAATTATTTTGGCTCATGTTAAGAAATCGGATTTTGCATTTTTTTATGAGCCCCGTAGGTCGGGCTTCCCAGCCCGACTGCACCAATGAAACCATGATTTTCACGTTTCACGCGTTTTGCGCTTTCTTTTTACATGAGCCATTATTTTAATTAGGACTCACGCCCTTCAGACTGTAGTAGCACAATTCAACCCGCGTTCGGACGGGAGATAAATCGCCGAACTACCCCCTGATAAGGAGGAATGTCAAGGGGGACCCCAATCCCCCGGCCTGCTCTCGGCACGGAGCCCCCTTGACAGGGGGTTGGCTTTGATCGTTCAACTGCGTAAGTCCTATTAATATTATCGCTTCTGCAATCTATGGGAATTAAAAACCTCCGGATACTTACTATGCGCGGTGAAAGGAGATATCATGGTAGACAACGAATTGGCTTTTGCCTCAGCGACCGATCTTTTGGAGTTGATCTCAACAAAACAGATTTCTCCGGTAGAACTGACCGAACTGTACTTTGACCGTATTGATAGACTGGATTCACAGCTAAACGCATTCCTGATCTTGACCTACGACGAGGCCATGGAAACCGCCAAGGCTGCCGAGGCAGCAGTTGTCCGTGGGGACGAACTTGGGGCACTGCACGGATTGCCCATCCCCATTAAGGACACTCAAATGACCAAGGGGATACGGACGACTTCGGGTTCGGTGGTATACAAGGACCGGATACCGGAGCGGGATTCAGCGGTGGTGGAACGGGTGCGGGGGGCTGGGGGCATCATCTTGGGCAAAACCAATGTTCCAGAGTTCGGTATGGTCGGTACCTGTGAGAACAGCTTGGGTGATCCCGGACGCAACCCTTGGAACACCGATCTTACGCCGGGAGGGTCTAGCGGTGGCGCAGCGGCAGCACTGGCAGCGTATTTGTGTCCCCTTGCCACCGGCAGCGATGGTGGCGGATCTATCCGCATACCCGCCAACTTATGCGGCGTTTACGGCATCAAACCCACGCAAGGTCGAGTCTCTGGCTACACCGGTTTGCAAGGTCCTGCAATGCCCTACATGTTCTCCCAGAACGGTCCCCTGAGCCGCACTGTGCGGGACTCAGCGTTATTGCTCCAGACGCTTGCCGGGCACGATCGCAGAGATCCCACCTCCCTCCGGGAAACCTCGCCCGACTTCATCGCTGCAGTAGACAGAGAGATCATAGGGCTGCACATTGCTTGGAGCCCGGACTTCGGGTTCGCTGACGTGGACCCCGATGTTTTGGAGGTAACCTCAACGGCAGCGCAGTTGTTTGAGGAAATTGGTTGTCGTGTTGAGGAATCAGACCTAGTGATGGACCCACCCTATAACACTTTCGGTGCTATTATAGCGGCGGATTCGTATGCTAGCCAAGGCAGGTATCTGGAAACCTATGGAGATCAGATGACCGAATTTGCTGTATTCCTCCTTGAATACGGTGCGAAGGTCACTACAGTAGAATATGCTAGGGCACTCGGTCAGATAGATCTCTTGAAGGCATGTATGACCGACCTGTTTGAGGAATACGACCTATTGCTTTCGCCGACAGCCTGCTTCCCCGCTTTCCCCAACGGCGAGTATCCCGGCAAGTGGTCCCCTAATAGAACCTTCCCAGATCAGTACTGGAACGGCGCGTTTACGTTACCGATTAATGTGATCGGACACCCCGCTGCCACTGTGCCCGTGGGCTTCTCATCCAACGGCTTGCCTATCGGTCTCCATATTGTGGGAAGAAAGGGGGATGAGGAGACAGTCCTTGCCGCGTCGGCGGCCTTTGAGCGGGCCCAACCGTGGATACAGCACCGGCCTCCGGTGTGCTGATTATACCCTTAAAAGTGCGTTTTAAGTTGAAGTACTGTAATTGAATGATCTGTATTACTACACCCCATGTTCGTGCACTTGGGGCGTTACCGGGTTAAAACGTTGTGGACATTGCGATTCCAAATGTTTCGAGCCAGATGTACATCAGACTGATACCGTGTTGTTTGTAAAAATAGTTGAACATAAGGTGGGGCTCTTTTCCGTCATACATCCCACGCCCGGAAAAACCTTGACCAAACTCAACGGTGGCACCAAAAGGAAAGTTGAATCCACCATCCCACTCAGAATAACTCACGGTTCCGTACACTGAGAGCGGTAGATACGGTATCCGTTTGGTAGCAGTTAAAAAGTAGGCTTGTTCGCCCGCGGGAGAGCCAATGCGGTCGGAACTTGTTCCGAGAAATAACGCAGGGCGGATATCCGTTTCTGTAAATAGGAAGAGGCTGAAAAGCGGCGATATCTCCGAAGCCGTAGGATTATACTCGACACCGATTTGAAGTCTGTTTAATAATCGGTAATTCAGCGTCGTTCGCCAGCGCGGTCGTTTCTTCTCCGTATTCACATAACGCAAAGATGCCGCCCATTTTGTCTGAATGCCGCCTCCCCGAAGCGGTGCCCCTTCGCCGGGTCACGCGCTTCAGGTAGGAGCTGTGGAGGTCGCTCGTTTCGGTTGTAGCGGTTTGAGTTGAAATTTGTTCTCATCCGCCCATCCACTAACCGCTACCACTAAGAATAGACAAAGAAGTGGATATCGAATAAACATGAAAGTTTCCCGTTAATCAAATTCGGATAATTTGACAGGTCGTCCTTCCACCGCCGAGAGGTCTGCGGCGAAAACAACGCGGTGCGATTCAAACGCGGTGTCGAAATCGGTCAGAGGCATCGGTTCGCCTGTGCCGATGCTGTCAATAAACGCCTGAAACTGGGGTTCATACGGGTGATCACTCACATCCCCCGAATCGATGAGCGAAGTTTCAAGTGTACTCCATCTGCTCTTATCCATGCCCTTCAATTTCGCTGAGTAGATTCGGTTGTCTAACAAACTACCTTCGCTGCCGACCAGATGGATGTGGAAGTAGTAGGGTTGGAGGCAATCCACACAGGAAGTGACCTTCGCAATTTTATTCCCACCTTCAAATTTGAGGATTGTGACGCTGGTTGTCTCGTATTCATACGGGCCAAAATCCTTCCCCTGTGATTGCGTGTGATAGCTCGTGACCTCCTCGACCTTCTCATCCATGAAGAACAGCAGGGCATCAAGCGCGTGGCAACCTGCTGTCAATAGGCTACTGCCGGCGAAGTCTTTTTTGATGTTCCAACCGTACTGACCGTACCAGGGCCCAATGCCGTGGTAATAGTCCACCTCGCTGTAGTGCAGGTCGCCAAGCAAGCCTTCATCAATAATTGAGCGGATCATCGTGAAGTGTGCGCTGTACCGACACTCGAAGCAGACACATACCCCCACACCTGCTTTTCGTATTGCATCACGCATCCGTTTGGCATCCTGATATGTCAAGCAAATCGGCTTTTCGATGATTAGGTGCTTCCCCGCTTCCGCAGCAGCGATCGCCTGATCCGCGTGAAACGGGTGAGGAGTGCAGATGTCTACGATATGCACGTCTGGATCCGCCAGCATCGCCTCATAGTCCGTATAGGCTTTCAGCGGTGTGCCAAATTCCTTCTCCAATTCCGCTTCATCATGTTCGCGTCGGGAGCAGATTGCTGTGACATTTCCGCCCTGAACCGCCTTAAAGGTTTCGATGTGTGCCCCGGCGACCCAACCTAGCCCAACAATACCAACATTCATATCACTCATTTTTTGCCTCCGAACATTCCTGTTTTCTTTTTGCCTTGCAGCGTGTTCAACTCACTGTTTGTCTGAATAATCTATACCAATTTGAAGTTGATGTCAACATATTTTTTTCATGTAGCGTAACTGTTTGCAATCTGCTATACTTTCGTTTATAGTCATTTTGATCTGGATTGGAGATGAGCGTAGACAACTTGATGGATGCGTTGCTGCTCGATTTTCCGGAATCATTTGAGTCAGACCGATTGACCATCCGCGCCCCTCGTCCGGGGGATGGTGCTGAAATAAACGCTGCTGTTCGGGAAACCTTCGATGATCTTAAGGTGTGGCTCATACCAACTCGTATAATTGGGGGAGGCGACATGCAACTGACTGGAGAACAACTGGAGCGATATAAAACTGACGGGTACACTGTCGTGCGTGGATTGATTTCACCCGAAGAGGGCAGGCGTGTGCGTAGTCGTCTCATGGATCTACTATCTGGCAACCACGATTGGCCCGACACCCATTTTCAGGTACTTAATCCGTCGAAATTCCGAAATAACGAGGGTGGGGTCGTTCCGATTGGCGTACAACGTCCTGCCATGCGGGAAGGGGTTTTCAAAGAAATAGCCGATCACCCAAGCTTGCAAAACGTGATGGAACAACTGCTCGGCGGGCCCGTCAAACGCTTTACCGATCAGGCACTGATCAAGCACCGCGCTATCAGCGGTCAATCGTTCTTCCACCAAGATTCGTTCTACTGGCATTTAGCTCCTGAGCAAGGGTGTAATTCGTGGATCTCGCTCGATGAGGTGGGAGTAGATGGATGTGCTTTAGCAATCATGCCCGGCACTCATCAATCGTGGACGCTGATTGAACACGAAGGTTACTATGACGATCCGAGTTTTCACAACGCCAGAAGCGGCGAAGCGTTCAAGCGCTGGCGCATTCCGGTAGCGGAGATCGATTTTTCCGGGGAAGTGCTGTTGCCTATGTTGCCGGGAGATGCGGCGTTTTTCACTAATTACACGTGGCATCGCTCCGAGCCTAACAACTCTGGCGTTCATAAGTGTGCCTATGCGATTGCGTATCAGTTGCATGGCTGATTCGCTCTTGACAAAACGCGGCTTCTTGGCGTACACACTGCTCCAACCATTTAAAGTAACCTAAGTTCTATACTCTGTTGCCATTTACGGTTGTGTCTTAGTATACACACCGATTACGGCATACAGAGTATGCTTATTACTTTGTGGCAACTTGCGTTAATTGATTTTCCAGCGGATTGCGATGAAAGACGGAGGTAAATTATGTTAATTTTTGACGGCGACTATCCGATGGCGTATGGTGCGATCGATCTGAATCGGGATCTGGTCCAACCGATTGAAAAGGTGAGAGCTGTTCAATCGGGATCCCAGGAACAGGACCGGTGGCCCGCCGCTGGAACCATGGCTTCGCTTCCGGAAATGCGACGGGCAAAAATTGCGGCGGCACTAGTTAAAATAACGGGACGGATTCAACGAGAAAACAGCCCCATCTGGGGATACAGGAGCGGTGATATCGCCTATGCTGCAGCACAAGCTCACCTTGCCTACTATCGGATTCTGGAAGTTAAAGGCGAGGCGCGCATCTTGAGGACCCGCGGAGATTTCAGCGAGCATGTACGAACTTGGTCGGAAGCCACGAACTATGAGAATCTGCCAGTTGGCATGGTTCTCGGCATGGAGGGGGCAGACCCTATCCTTTGGCCCAAACATGTCCACGAATGGTGGGAAAGCGGGCTCCGCACAATTAACTTAGCGCATTACGGCATCAGCACCTATTCTCACGGAACGGGCAGGCCCGGCGGGCTGTTACCCCCCGCTAAACCCCTGCTACGCGAGATGGATGGGTTGGGGCTAATTCTCGACCTCACCCACACCGCTGATGAAGCGTTTTGGCAGGCACTAGATCTATTCTCTGGGCCGGTGATGGCAAGTCACCAGAACTGCCGCGCATTAGCACCCGGCGAGCGACAGTTTTCCGACGAGCAACTCAAAGCTCTCCTCGAACGCGGCGGTGTTATCGGCGCATCGATGGATACGTGGATGATCTACGCAGAAGGGGGCATCAATTGGGGTGGGGATATTCCACCACGTCGCAGCGTTTTCCCAAGAGAAGCGGTTACGCTGGAGCATTTAGTAGATCACATGGATCACGTCTGCCAATTAGCAGGCAACTCGCAGCACGCTGCCATTGGCGGGGATACGGACGGTCAGGGAGGCAACGACGGTGCCCCGTGTGAAATTGACACCGTGGCAGATTATCAGAAAATCGCCGACATCCTCGATAAGCGCGGCTATGCCGAAGAAGACATCGCCAACGTGATGTACCGCAATTGGCAGCGGTTTTATGAGCAGGCGTTGCCGGCATGAGGAAACTTGCTCACAATTTACCAATGTATGAGCACTTACATGACACCCAAGCGGAGAAAATCAATGATGACACAAGACTACTAACAACTTATTATCAAAAGTATTAAAGGGCTGCCCCCGGAAACGGTTGCTGAAATTGCCGATTTTATCCTCTTCCTTCGCAAACGGACATTTCAGCCTCAAGCGTTTGAGGAGGAGATACAGCATTCTCTGCTTAATACCGAATTGCGCCAATTGAGTCGTGATGAAGCAGCACATTAGGAAAAGGAATTTGCAGATTATGACAAACGCTACCCTCGCGAGTGAGTTCGTCACTGACACAAGATGAGATAGAAGATTATTTGAAGGAGCACCCAAATTACAAGGAATATTCGTTAAACTTTGCTGTGATTCAGTCCACAGTCGAAATTACCGACATTCCAGAATTGCATGTTTAATTGCTGCTACAGCACGGCAGCTCAATCGGGAGCTAATTACCAACGATTTGGTAATCCAAGCATCTGCATTTGTGGAAACTGTGTGTTGACATACTCCCAAACCTAAAGGATTGGGCTTCTTATCCTTTAGTAAATACTTGGGCTTTACGGGCTAAAGCCACTATCTGTAAGAATAGCTCTCTTTTTAGAAAAGGAGCACGAAACCAATGAGAGTCATTACCGGTGCAATCGGTCATGAGACTAGCACTTTTACTACCGTTGCCACCACTTGGGCGAGCTACCGGAATCAGCGATTCGGCTATCTGCTTGGAAACGAAATTATCAGCAAGTTTCGCGGCACCAACACGACCATCGGCGGATACATTGCAGGGGCGGAAGCGCACGGATTTGAGCTCATTTCCACGATTTACGCCAACGCGCATCCGAGTGGACCAACACCGCGAGACATCTTCGATGCCATCCTGAGAGATATGCTGGATCGAATCGCTGAAGCGGGGCCCATTGATGGTGTCCTCCTCGATCTACACGGTGCAATGGTAGCAGAGGGGATTGACGATGGGGAAGGGCATATTCTGACAGCCGTCCGAGAATTGGTCGGTCCACAGGTGCCTATCTTGGCGGAGTTGGACATCCATTCTAACGTTTCCCGTCGTATGGTTGAGATGGCGGATGTGCTAATTGGGAGAGAGACCTACCCGGAAATCGATCAGGCGGAACGCGCCCGTGAATGCGCTGATGTTCTGGCCCGCATCCATCAAGAGGGGGTGCGTCCTACCATGGCACTGCGCCAAATTCCGATGGTCTGGGGATTGAATCAGGTCACAGCACACTCACCGATGCGGGAAGCGATCGCTGAATTGCATAGAATCGAGGCACAACCGGGCGTGATTTGCGGTTCGATCGCGACCTGCTATCCGTTAGCTGACATCCCGGATATGGGCGCGTCGGTTTATATCGTCACCGACAATGATTCGGACTTGGCGCAGGGATATGCGGATGAACTGGCGGCATGGATTTGGGAACGCCGCGCGGACTGGCAGGCACCAATGCCACCAACCCGTGAAGCCCTAGCGCAAGCAACGGCGGAGGGGAAATTTCCGGTGATTTTTGCTGATCGAAATGATAACACCGGCGGCGGCTCGCCGGGGGATAGCACCGGCATATTACAGACGTTCATCGAAGCGGAGCTAGAAGATGCTTGTATCCTTTATATCGTTGATCCGGGAGCGGTACGCGCTTGCCAAGAGGCGGGTGTGGGAGCGACGCTGACCTTAGATGTAGGCGCGAAATCAACACCTCTTCAGGGCCAACCGATACGCATGACAGCGGAGGTTGTCGCGCTTTCAGAGGGTCATTTTCGTTACGATGGGCCGAGGAATGCAGGTTTGGCGAGTAGCATGGGGCCCTCGGCATATATCCGTCAGGACGGGATTCATGTGCTGCTGGTAACGGAGCGGGAGCAGCCTTTCGACACCGCTTTTTCACGAACCATGGGCTTAGACCCACGCCAGATGCGCTACATCGGGGTCAAATCCACAGTACATTTTCGGGCAGGCTTTGAGTCATGGGCAGGGGCAATTCACGCGGTGTCCGAGCCGAGTGTGCACGATCCGGTGGGGAAAGAGTTGGCGTTCCACAATCTGGGTCGGAAGTTGTATCCGCTTGATGAAATATAGAAAAAATTTCTTAACATGAGCCTCACGCTTTATACGAAGCCGAGTCCATCTGATAGACCGCACGGTAAATCTTGCGTCCCTCCGCTCGATACTTCATCTCAAAACTGGTTGGGATATGCCCTATCTCAATCGTTCCGGGCGGCAGGTAGACGAGCGGCGGCGTATGGGTCAGACTGTCGTGGATTTCGTAGAAATACTCGGCATGGTCGGTAGCGATGTGGATACGCCCGATACTTGGATTCAGCGTTCGAGTCAATCCGCGCAGCCAGACTTTATTCCTAAAGAGCCGACGCTTGTGATGCCGTTGCTTGGGCCAAGGATCCGGGAAGTAGACGTGATACGCCTCAACGGTGCCTGCCCTAATGTAGCGATCAACAAAGTAAGCGGCATCGCTCCAAATAAGGAAAACCCCCGTAGCGTTTCCTTTCAGCAATCGCTTCTTTGCCCGTTGAACATATTTCAGGGCTCGCTCGACACCAACGTAGTTGATCTCCGGGTGTCGCTTTGAGGTTTCAAGGAGAAAACGCCCCTTACCGCATCCGATTTCTATCTCAACAGGATTCTCATTCCTGAAGAGTGCCTGCCAATCAATCGGGGGAGCGATTTCGGTGAGATTGGTTTGCTTATCTTCTCTGAGATTGATTAGAGCCGCTCTCTCCGCCATGAGCTCAAAGAATTTTCCATAGCACGATTCGTTCATACACTTAACCGAAGGCTCCCTTATTGTGCCGCCCCAACAGCCGTTGTAACCGTTCGTCCGTCCCTTCAAAGACACCTTCAGGCATCCGGTAGTCTATAAACGGATAGAGCCGTTGTGCAATGATTCGCTGGCTATATGTAACGGCTGCAACATACCGAATCTGATTTCTATTGTTGGGGGTTCCACGATGCCAGACTTGGCTATTAAACATATAGGCACCGCCCGCCTTCGTGAAGAAACTGATGGGACACTTCCCTTCAAACGTTGGATTTTCTTCAGCGGGTGGTTTGCGTCCTGAATAATGGCTGCCGGGGACGACCTGCGTCGGGCCGTCGTCTATCGTTTCAATATCGATGAGCGGGATGAGCACATTGATAACGAAGCAGGGCAGCGTGATACGAGGGTCATGTCGAGGCACATCGTCCGGTAACGGAAAATGGAGCCTGTCGTCACTATGCCATCCACCCCCCTGCCCGGGCGCGTAACGTAAGGCATTTTGGGACATCATGTGACAGTCCTCACCCAGAATTGCCTCGGCGAGGCTGACATAAGGCTCTCGGACGATGAGATCTCGGAAAGCCTTGTCGTATTCAAACATGCGCATCATGCTGATGCCGCGAATATGGTCGCCCGCCTCATCGTGCATACGCGGGTCGTTATACTTTTGCTCCATTAACGCTTTAAGCGTAGATGCTTCTTCTTGGCTAAACACCTCGCCAAAGAAATAGTATCCGTCACGATTGAACTGTTCGACGATCTGTTGTGTTTCTTCCTCAGAAAATGGTTTTCCCTGCTGAATTTCAGTGGTCATCGGTTCTCTCCTTAGCACGATAACGAGACTTTACAAAACGGAAATCTTGTGAGGAAATTCGTTAAAATGTCATCCCTTAAATCCGTCTATCCCCTCGCTTGCTTGATTGTAAACTTCTATCGCTCATGCAAAGAATTAGTGCAACAGAAACCACAGGCACCTGCATCCCGATTTATCAAGGGATGACTCTCCCCCTGCTTGCGGGGGATTAAGGGGGGTACGGAGGCCGTTTCTCTGCGCGCTTTGCACTTTCTTTTGACATGGTCCACTTCTATCTACCCTGTTGACAGATTTTCTCAAATCGGCTAAAATCTCCACCGCAGATAACTTGATAGTTTTGTCTGCCTCGAATGCTAAAAGGGGAACGGGTTACAATATATGCGGTCAAAACCTCAAATAACAGTCAGGCACATTGGAGAAATCTCAATTTTTGACATCACCGGTTACTTTACGGAAGACTCAGCAGAAGGAATGAACGCGGCTTATAATCAAAGTATCGACTCGGCGAAAATTCTGCTTCACTTTGATCAACAAAGCTTTATCACCAGCAGCGGATTTGGTGTCATTGTCAAGCTGATTTGGAAAACGCGCAGCAAAGGGCAGATCCTACGTGTCGCCCATCCATCAGATCAAATACGGCAGACTTTCGATGTGATTGGCCTATCCCAAAGTATGAAAATCTTTGCTTCAGAGGAAACAGCGTTAGCAGATTTCTAACGAGGATTAGCCATAGTCTGTTGTCAACTTTGTCTTGATGAATATCATTGTTTATTGAACACATCTATTCAAGAATCCGAGAAATCTGCTGATGAATTGTTGCCTTTTGCACATCGAACAAGACACGATCTAATCACTTCTATGCGAGCTATTCTCTTGAGCGACGGGAAACCTGGCCATTATAACCAGTCTTTAGGCGTAATTGAACAGCTGCCGGAGTGCGAATATCACTGGATTGACGTAAAGTTTCGCAGTAAGCGGCGAGATAATCTGATACGGGTGTTAATGTGTATATTGGGTAGGTTCAGATTGCCGCGCCGGTTCATCAAGGCATGCTTGTGCATGGCACTCCAGCGGGACACATTGAATGAAATCTGTGCCGTTGCACCTGATTTTATCCTCTCAACTGGTTCCTCTGTCGCTGCGCCTAACTTGCTCATCGGACAACTCCTCGACGCAAAGACAGTTACCTGCTGTCGTCCTTCGCCGGTCGGCGTTCATCACTTTGATCGTGCCATCCTTTCCCGAATGTATTGGTCCCGCCTCAACAAACGCAACGTTTCTAAGACGCTCGGTGTTCCAAATCGAGTGCGCCCAGAAAAACTGGAGACGCAACGCAAGGAACTCCAAATAGATTTAGATTTGTCGGATCAGAGACGCGTTGGGGTTCTGATTGGCGGCGAAGATCGATACGATACAATCACGGAGATGACCGCCGCTCGCCTCGTCGAAGTCCTGCAACGGTTTGCGACGAGATGGGATATTCAACTTTTGTTGACCACCTCGCGCCGAACCCCGCTCCCTATTGAAAACCTGATTAGCAAACAACTTTCAAACGCCCAACGCTGTCCAATCCTTGTTTTGGCACATGGTGAAAAGCCGCTCACGGATCCAGTCGGGACAATTTTCGCCCTGTCGGACGTGATTGTCGTTACGGAGGACAGTTTCTCAATGGTATGCGAAGCTGCAAGCAGTGGTAAGCGAGTAATTATTTTGGAGGTCGATCACAAAACCCCTCGCCGTCCCAAGCGGCACCAAGTCTATTCAGAGATTATGCGCCATGCCTCAGTGGTAAGGGCTGGAGTTGGTTCTCTGGAAACGAGCCTTGAGACTGCCTTGGCGGATAAAAGTCCCGTCAAGCCGTTACAGGACACGCAGGTTGCTGCAACAGCGGTCAGGCAGCTTTTCAAGGATTAGCCATTAGCCTGCTCCGGACTTCCGTTTGAAGCAGAATTCTTACCACGGCATTGTGCGGTTGGTATGTTTACGACCAATGTTCGCAACTTCCTCACCGCCTGAACCGACCCGAACACCATTTGCGATTTGCTCAACTATGTTGTCTGGATTGACACCGTCTAGGAACGCGATGTTTTCAGCATCGCAGGCAGCCTTTACACGTGCCCGTGCGTTTGCCATATCTTCCGCGTAAGGCGGGTCGTGTGCATCGCTATAACCGTGTGACAGTCCCATATCCCCCGGACCCCATTCAGCAAAGGCGATACCGGGGACCCGTGCTGTCGCTTCAACATTGCTCAATGCTCGCTTATTTTCGATCTTCAAGCCGAGAAAGATTTCACCTTCTGGATTCAGGGGCCAAACATCGGCGCGTTTCATATATTCCTCTGTGGATATGCCCCAAATCGCTGCCGCGCTGCCCTGTCCACCAGCACCACGACGCCCCACATCAAGCCCTTCCCCAACGCCGATTGTCTGGAACGGATAGCGGGCAGATTCAACGAACACCTTTACAGCACCGGGCGTTTCCGCATGGCATAACAGGATGCCGTGGACTCCTCTGGCAAGGACCTGTTTAACCATCCATGCATTTGCACGCATGACGTGTTCGTCAGTGCCATCCGTCGGCAGGGTAGTGATGACCGTTGGTGTGTGGTGTCCGCTCTTCGTGGAACCGCTTGCCGCCAACCCTTGCATAAATGCGTCCAATCCTGCAAGGTTAAACATTCCATGTTCCATCTCAACCACGAGATAATCCGCCCACGTCTGGGAGGCTTTCACGCCCCCTTCGTAGCTCAGTTCTCCGGCACCCGAATAATAAATTGGTTGCCCCTGTTCGAGCAGTTCGATTGCCCGATTCACTCTTGCCATTTATACACCTCTCTAAGTATTGGATACAGAATCTGATAAACTTTGACATACTTCCAAGCATACCTGGTCTCGGAACGGACAATGCTTGGGCTTCTTACCTGTTCTTGACAGGCTTCTTGGATATGAGTCCCCGAAAGGGTGACCACGAGTCTAAGTGACATAGATGTGCATTAAATCTCACGCCTACGGGCGATACCACACCGCCCCTGGTCCCGCCTGGTCTCGGCACGGACGAACGGACCACTACAGGGGTGAACGCCCACCCCTGATACTTTGTCCAGATATTACTTGCACCTACAACGTCTCGATGCCCTTCCCATCCACACTTGGGGCATGAGTAGACACGCCCCGTAGGTTTCTTACGGTTGCGACAGGCAGGGCAGGTTTGGCTGGTATATCGCTCCGATTCCTTATCTACAGGATGCCTACAGCCTTGGCTTTGTAGGTTATCATATTGGAACAGTTTGACCCGGCCCCCTGATGCGCGCTCCAGAATTTGACGATACGGATGTTCTCGGTTCCGAAAAGCGTCCCACGTTTGTGTGTAGATTGCTTTTGTGGGCACAAGCCACAGCAAAAAACCTGTACCGATTTTGAGACGACGCACTGCCTCTACACCTAACAATGTCTTTCCACCACCGGTTGGCACTTTCAGGCAAACATATGGAGGGTATAGGGCAGTTGGCAGAAGGTGATACCCATGGTGGTAAGCTCTTTTTGACTCATAAACTTCTGCGCCGCATAGACATACGCCTTTTTCCCTGTTGAGTTGCAGCGTTTGGCTATCCGCGTTGCACGTTTCCCATCTAGTGCCGACCGATTGCTCTCTAAAAATTCAAGACTTGGTTCATAAATTAGATAAAAAAGGTGTGCATCTGTTTCGCCAAAAAAGTAATCTGCCCGACACTCGATATCCTCAAGCGAACTGCCGGTCGCAGCATAAGCGATATAATCTGCCAAAGTTTCATAAGCCGGTAAGGTATCTCCGGTGAGCAGCCCCTCAGCATCGATCGGTTCGCCGAGTGTGTAGTAAGTGAAGCCACCACCGAGACCTTGTTGAAGTGCCTCATCTTTGGCAGTATCAACACCGTTTATGACGCGGCGGACCCGCTCGGCGGTGATGGCATCGGCGTAATCTTCGCACTCAATGAGGATAAACTTCCGATTGCCGCCATCTTCTTTGTTCAAAGCGAGTACGGCATGGGCAGTGGTACCGCTACCAGCGAAAGCATCGAGAACAATGTCGTTTTCATCCGTGGATACTCTGATTATTTTTTTTATTAAATCTGTTGGCTTGGGGGTTGCAAAAGACTGTCCGCGCCCAAAAATACCAATAAGCTCCCTAGTAGCAGCCGTAGTAGTACCTACATCACTCCATATCGTGAAGATGCTGACTCCCTTCTCCCGCGCTTCACTGAGAAATCGCTTGTATTGAGGCTTAGAAATTCCTCTTTTTCCAAACAGAATTCGTTTTTCTTTCACTGCGGCTTCGTACTTTTCCTTAGAGAACCTCCAGTGCCTACCCGCAGGAGGAAGATAAACTTTACCTGTGTTGGGATTGACGATTTCGTAAGTCAAGTTTTCCCTGATATTGGGCGCATCCATTGGATCTGCCACCCATGGACCACGAGGATCACTGTCGGGGTTGGAGAATTTGCTTTCATCAATATATCCAGCATTGAAGGAAAAGGAGGGGCTATCAAGCACATAGCAAAGTATGTGGTTATGTGAAAGTGAAACATCTATATCATTCTGACTGGATTTTCTGTGGTGCCAGACGATATTAGCAACAAAGTTTCTTTCTCCAAAAATCTCATCCATCAGCATCCGCAGGTGGTGTTGTTCATTATCATCAATGGAGATAAAAATGATGCCATCGTCGGCAAGCAGTTCTTTGAGTAGGTGCAACCGTGGCCACATCATACAGAGCCATTTGTCATGCCGTTCAAGGTCTTCATTATCAACAGGACTGTTCTTTGTGAGCCATTGCTGCATAAGCGGACTGTTCACGTTGTCATTATAGCACCATTCCTCGTTGCCGGTGTTGTAGGGCGGGTCAATGTAGATGCACTTGATACGGTTCGCGTAGCGGGGCAGTAATGCTTTGAGGGCGTGTAGGTTATCGCCGTGGATAATGAGGTTATCGTCGGCACCCCCCTCTTGACCCCCGCAGGCGGGGGGATTGCAGGAGCGGCTTTCGTCCGGTTTCAGTGGACGGTAAGGAACGGTGAGATGGTGGGCGTAGATATGTTGTTTCCCTTTGAAATCGAGGGTAGGCATAGTGAAATCCCTTTGGCGGTCCTAGCTGACTTATCTTACGCAAATCCGATAATGAAATTATAGCATTCATTCGGAGTCGTGTCAAAAAATTACAGCATAGATTGAATGGATAAGGCACATGCCTAAATTCCCATATCTGCTTACCGATTGAAAGTCCCAAATGCTAGGCTAAATATTTCGCTTGACCGTTTGGTATGCGTCTGATACTATTTTGTCAAAATAATTAGCTCATGAGGAAGAAGCGATGGAGATCACGATTAGTCCCGAAGAACTCGCCAACGGTAAGATGTCCGAAACCCATCTCGATCAAGCTGTCCACGCAATCCGGGAGGAGGGGTATGTTATCTTATCAGATATCATATCGCACAGCCACTTGGATCTGCTCCGCGAAAAGATGGATGACGATTTACACACATTGATGACGGCATCAGTCCTCCCGGTGAATTTCGTCAGGCAACACCTCCAGCAAGACCCACCGCCCTTTGCGTCTTATGTTTTTCGTGATATTGTCGCCAATCCGTGGGTGATACAGGTGACCCGAAAAGTTCTTGGTGAAGGGTTATTTAACAGCTGCTACACCGGCAACACAAACTGTCCCGGCAGTGGCACACAGCCGGTGCATGTGGATCTTGGACAATTATGGTCAGGGTTGAAAATGGCACATCCAGCGGTATCTTTGGTGGTCAACATCGCACCGATGGATGTCACCGAGCATAATGGTAGTATTGAGCTTTGGCCTGGATCCCACCTAGATACGAATGTTGCTCTGGCTGACGCAACAATTAAGGTCAAGGAGCGGATTGTGGAAGCACGTCGAGAGATTGCGCCGCCGGTGCGTGGCAATACGAAAAAGGGAAGTGCCCTCATCAGGGATATGCGCCTTTGGCACCGGGGTATGCCCAACTATTCCGATCGACCAAGACAGATGATTGCAATGGTTCACAATATCCACTGGTTCCGACGCAGGAGACGGGTACCGTTCAACAAGGGTTGTGAGGAGGCTTTTGAAAACAGCCAGATGGATCCAAATGTTGAATTTACCGACGAGCCGATTGACTATATTTTTCGGAATCGCCCCTATGATTACCGCGAAGATAGCGATGGGAAAACGAGCAGATGACGGTTCTCGCCGCCCTTGCTATCGTCCCTATGCGCCTGTCAGATTGTCAAACTCAACGGCCCCCGGGATTTGGCAACCCCGATTGGGGAAAGAGACTCATGTTAAAGGAAAATGCCACATGCAAAGAGAAACCGGGTTTTTGTCAATTACGGGCGGGGTGATCCTGCCCCTACGGTTTCTGTTGCACAACTTCTTAACATGAGTCAAGCAAAAATAGGGGGAGACCGGTGTAAGCGCAGTGATTTTTCCTTGACGGCTTAACCTGCGTATAGTATATTAAAGGCATCCAGACGGATATGAGGAGACAATCGTGCGAAAATCACTGACCAAAAAACAGAACCGGATCTTTGAATTTGTGCGGAAGCATGTGCAAGACACAGGCTACCCGCCGACCGTCCGCGAAATTGGGACAACCTTTGGCATTTCTGAGAAGGGTGCCCACGATCACCTGAATGCGATCGAGAAGAAGGGTTATATACGGCGTGTTCCTAAGAAGCCACGCGCCATCGAAATTTTGGAATTTGTGCCGAAAAAACTACCACAAACGGCAATCGAGGTCCCAATCGTTGGGCGGGTTGCTGCGGGTGAGCCCGTACTCGCCTCTGAGAATGTCGAAGGCACTTTACCCGTGCCGCGGGAGGTTGTCAAGGAAGATACCTGTTTCGCGTTGCGTATCAACGGGGAAAGTATGATCGAGGCGGGTATCTTTGAGGGTGATCTCGTGATTGTGCGGTCGCAGAATTACGCGGATGCCGGGGATATTGTTGTCGCGTTACTTGACGAAGAAGCAACGGTGAAACGATTCTTTCGTGATGGAAACCGAATTCGCCTGCAACCTGAAAATGCGGTGATGTCTCCAATTATTGTCGATGATGCACAGATTTTGGGAAAGGTTGTCGGGCTTTTCCGCAAGATGTAGAACGTGAAACGTAAAACATGAACCCCCAATAGATCTGCAGGTCCGACTCTTGGACTCTCGGAACAGAGTTGTGAAATCTCAAACGAATCCTGCTTTTCTCTCCACCCTTTCATCCTTCCATTCTTCAATTCTGCCTATCTTTATCTTCCTTACATCTGTGCTCTGGTTATTCAGCTTTACCACTTCGCTCGATGCCTCGCCCATTGAAGCAAGAATCGCTCGCCCCCATACAGGAGAACAACTGAGTGGTAAAGTTGACATCTTGGGGTTGGCTCGTGGCGCGATGTTCAAAGAATATCGTTTGGAATATACCTCCATTTCTACAGGTAAGGGAAACACTGTCTCGACCAGATGGCGTCAGATTGGTGGTAGAGCGACAACCCCAGTGATGGAGACCGGTTTTCTCGGACAATGGGATGCACAACGGTTGCGTGGAGAATTCCTGATACGGCTTGTTGTCATTTCGACGCAAGGCGATGAAATACATGACCAAATCCATATTGTTATTGAGAACGAACGCCCACGCCTAGCGGTCTTCGATCTGCCTGAAGATCTGTTGACCTCAAAGACACAAATAACAGTGCGGGGGAGAACAGAAAAATCAAACACCGTTATTCTTAAATTCGGGCGGATGGAAATGTCCTTACCTGTTGATTCAGAAGGCCGTTTTGTCGTGCAGTTGCCCCTGAGTGAAGGTCCAAACCGAATCGAGATCCAAGTGACAAACCCAATTGGTTTGGAGACGAGCGTAATCCGAACCGTTGTGCGTGATAGCCAACCGCCAATAATTGTACTGGCTTCCCCACCCGATTTCGCTCTGCTTGAGGTGCCTTATGTCACCGTGTCCGGTCAGATCGATGACCCCGATGCACAGCTTTCAATTAACGGGACTGTCATGCCACTCAAGATGGACGGTCACTTTGAGCGCACACTCCTACTGAAGGAGGAAAATTTCACTAACGGTGCCGGAGGGGAGGTGCCCAAGTTGATCCGTGTAACCGCCATCGATCAGCTGGGCCGCAAAACGACGGTACTACGACGCATCAGCTATAAAAAGAAAGATCGGCTCCTTGGAATAGATCTCAACCCACCGGCGATAACAGAAGTTTTACCGCCTGATGGCGCATTTCTTGATCGATCGGACGTAAAAATCACGGGGGTCTTAATTGATGATATGGAGATAGATCCGCGGACGATTCGTTTCAACTTCGGTGAGGAGACGTTTGTTTTTGATGGGAGGCCGGGAGCTGCTAAATTTGATGGGAGTTTTTTTGATTTTCAACCAGAGACGGGCAAATTCACCTACACCCCACCGACCAAACTAATCGACGGCACTTATCACTTCAGATTGGAGGTTCAGGATACCACAGGCAATTTGGCAGCACCAATCAATTTTACCTTTACCATTGACACACGACCATTTCAAGCATCAATTTCAGCGAAACGGATTGAAGGGGAAAATCATACACTCAGAATCACGTTAACCACGACCAAGCGATTGGCAGCAACTCCCGTTGTTGAAGTTCTGCCATCTGGCGCGAGATTGGGGTATACGCCTAATCTCGATCATTTCAGCGTCGTGGATGAGGAACTGAACGCAGATTTGACTGTGGGAAATCAGGGTTCAATCTTTCTATATGCCCTTGATTTTCCGATCTCTTCCTCGCAAACAGGATTCACACTTTCTACCCGAGTTCGTTCTCTCAGCGGAGAGGTGCTCCCTGTACGCGGCTACTTCACAGATCAGAATCGGCTTTTTGAAGATATTCAATTCCCACGATTTATTCGAGGAGATGATTCTTCGTTGGAGACAATTCTCCTCTCTATTGATGGCGGCCCCAGCGTTCGATTACTTGAAGGTGACGCAGCACTGCGAGTGACCTTGCGAAGCCAAGACGGATTGGGTCAAAATACGATTCGTGCCCAGCGACAAAACGCCAAGGCGCGTGGGTTGACGATACTGGACCCCGTCTACGTTATCGAATCCCCTGTAGAGACCGAAGATGTTTCATTTCAGATTGCACTTCCACTTCCTCTAGGACCAAATAAGAACGGAAATGGGATTGCGATGTTTCAGTGGGACGGCCAATTCCAGCAATGGAGGCCGCTGAATGGGTTCAGAAACCAGCGCGGCATGTTTGAAGCCACCGTCGATCGGTTCACCAGCTATGCCCTGCTCGTGGACCGAATGCCACCTATCATAAGCACCGTTTTTCCCGAAGATTCAACAGCGGTTCCTCCCAAACGCTTTCTCATACTGCATGAAATTACCGACGAAGGGTCCGGCGTTGATGCCATTCAGTTGTGGGTGGACAATCGGCCGGTACGATTCCTTTACGAAGATACGACGGGACGCTTGACCTACCTGCCGAGTAATCTGGATGCGGGGAGGCATACCCTTGCGGTTCGCGCGACAGACCGAGCTGGTAATGAAGCACGACAGACGATGGATTTCTCTACTCAGGATATTTTCGATTTTGCCGATCCGGTTATCGTTTATCCGAACCCCACATCGCACAATGCCACCATTACATTCCGGCTCACCAAATCTGCCGATGTTACACTAAAGATTTATGATGTCACCGGGCGTTTGCTCTATACGGATATGTTACGCAATGTCGTTGGTCAACAGTCAGCGTCACTCGATGAAGCCTTCGCCTGGAAGTGCGAAAATCAAGCGGGTGGACCTGTCGCTGGCGGGGTTTATATCTACGGCTTGGAAGCGAAGCGGGAAGGCGAGATAGTCCATCGGTCAGGGAAGGTTGCGGTTGTTCGGTAGTCGATTACTATACACATCACATATCGCCTCGCTGGGGCTGGGGTATTGAGGGATTCGGCATTATTATACACCTAGATTTGCATACAGATTACGGCATACGGAGTATATCTACTACTATCAAGCTGTGGGACAGCTACACTTCACCTTCACGCATAAAGGGGGTTGCGATGGGTAAATTAGATGGACAGGTTGCACTTGTTACCGGCGCGGCGCGCGGATTAGGTAGAGCTTACGCGCTCCACCTCGCTCAGTTGGGCGCGGATGTTGTCATTAACGACATCGCTCTTGACGCAGCGAAAGAGTATAATGAAGAACTAACAGCGGAAACCGTCATGGCGGAGGTCGAGAATTTTGGGTGTCAGTCACTCGGCTTTGAAGTTGATGTCACGCAACGCGATGCTGTCTTTGCGATGGTTGACGAGATTATGGACAAACTGGGGCGAATCGATATCCTCGTCAACAACACCGGTGGGGCGTTGGGCCAACCGAAATCCTCAATGGCCTCCGACGCTGAAGAGGAATATTACAACTATATTATGGCGATTAATCTCAGCAGTGCGGTTTTCTGCTGTCAGGCGGTGAGCCCCCCAATGAAGAAAGCAAGTTACGGTCGAATTGTCAATGTCAGTTCGCAGGCGGGTTTGTGGAGCGGCTGGAGTGGGGGAGGCATGCCGTATAGAGTTGCAAAAGCGGGGGTCGTACAATACACCCGCACCCTCGCCGCCGAATTGGGACCACACGGGATTAATGTGAACTGCATCGCGCCGGGCTACATCCTTTCATCCCGTGGCATCGCCGGCGGCAGAAATAGCTCCGAAACACGCGCACAACTGTTGCCACAAATCCCCCTACGCCGTATGGGGATGCCGGAGGATTGTGCAAAGGTCGTTGAGTTTCTCGTCACAAATCTCTCGGATTATGTGACGGGGCAGTGTATTCCTGTTTGTGGCGGATATGTCAGTTTCTGATTGGTTATAGAAATATACAGGTGAGCAGAGGGATTAAGCCTTAACAGGGTCAACCTTTTTATATCACGTTCCACGCATCACCTTTTTTGTTATTGACAGAAAGCTGTTTAATCGCTTATACTAAATGACCTTCATCGGTGAAATGACTCACTGGCTTATTCCCTGTCCTGCTTCAAAACCGTATAAGTATGCTATCCCGCTCGTGGTGCCGAATCCCGTCGTTCGGTACGCAACTAAAATCGTGATAACTTTTGTCCGATTGACTGATTTGAGAGGGGACATTACAGAATGTCAGAAAAACCGAAAGTCCTAGCTACTGAAATATTGTGAAATTCTCCAATTTGGCTGAAAACAAAGGACGATATGCAGACAATTCCTGAATTTTTTTATGGTAAAGTGATATTGATTGCCGGTGCGACTGGATTTCTGGGTCAAGCACTTGTAGCAAAAATTCTCACTGCGATTCCCGATGTAAAACGGATCTACCTGCTCATCCGCAGTCAGACTGAAGCCAATGAAAAAACGCGTACTGCAACGGATCGGCTAGAAAATGAGGTATTTGCGTCGAGTGCCTTTGCAAAACTTAAACAGATTCATGGGGAGCGGTTTGACGAGTGGATTCGTGAAAAGGTCCACGCAGTAGAAGGTGATTTGGCTTACGAGCGGCTCGGTCTCTCCGATCCTGCTTATGAAACGTTGCATCGCGAAGTGCAAGTCTTCATTAACAGTGGCGGTCTCGTCAAATTCGACCCACCCATCGATGCGTCCTTGCAGAGCAATGTACTCGGGGCAAAGTACGCAGTTGAACTGGCAAAAAGCTGTAACGATGCAGTTTTTCTGCACGTATCGACAGCTTATGTCCGTGGGATTCAACCGGGAAAGGTTCCCGAAGAATTACACCCACCTTACGAAACTTATGCCGAACAGTATCAAGCGGAAAAGGGAGAATCAATCCCTGGAACCCTCGATGCCGAAATCGAAGATATCCAGCGGCTGAGTGAACAGGTCAGGAATGAAGCGGATCAACCTGAGAAACTGGATCAGTTCCGGCGTGAAACCTTACGAAATTTAGGTGTTGAAACAGGAGAAAAACTGAAACGGCAGATTAATATTGCCAGGGAGAAGTGGGTTGAGCAGCGTTTAATTGATGAAGGTTTAAGACATGCCCATGCGCGGGGTTGGAACGATACCTATACCTATATGAAAGCCCTCGGCGAACAGATGATTGCCAAGATGCGGGGCAATCTGCCGACAGCAATTATTCGCCAATCGATTATGGAAAGTAGTCTTGAGGACCCAGAGCCGGGGTGGCTCGGTGGGACGCTTCGCATGGCGGATCCACTTATTGTCGGCTTTGGAAAGGGGCGTTTACCGGACTTTCCCGGCGATCCGGATAGTATCCTTGATATTATTCCTGTTGATTTCGTTGTCAATGCTATTTTGGCGGCGACTGTGCGAACCTATCACAATCGGGGCATCGAGGTTTACCACGTTGCGAGCGGCGCGCTCAATCCCCTGACTTTTGGCGATATCGTCAATATAACTCACGACTACTTTGTGCGACAGCCACTGTTGGATAACGGTAAGCCGATACCTGTTCCTGTATGGAAGTTTCCAGATGAAGAAAAATTTCAGGGCGATCTGCGTCACAAGCTGCGCCTGCTCGACACAGTTAGTCGTTGGCTCAGTCGCATTCCATTGAGATGGGCAAAACGGAAAGACCGTCGAATCGGGGTGAAAAAGAACGCCATTGAAACCCTGCTACATTATGTGCAGATTTACGGTCCCTATGTCCGCCTCAGTTTTGAGTTTGAAATCGGCAAAACAGAACAACTCTACCACTCCCTTTCACCTTCAGATCAACAACACTTCAACTTCGACATTTCACGTATTGATTGGTGGCATTATCTCCAGGAAATACACATACCGGGAATCAAACGACACTTTCTCAAACTAGGCGACGAATCGGGAAGTCAGAGAATCAGCGAACCGACCCCCGATCAGATCGACGAATTACCGGCGGATTCTTCCAAAACACCAAGGACGGACGAACATTGGAAGGGAGAAAACGAGAAAACGGGAAAACGAGAAAACGGGAAAACATCCACGAATCTTTACAAATCTCCGCGAATGGATTCGCGTGATTCGCGGACAATGATAGATTTGGTTACTCAACAGGCAGAATCCATCCCGGATAAAATCGCGTTGCAGATGAAACGGGGTGGCGAGTGGGTACGCTATTCTTATCGCGAACTCTATGAGGTTTCGCGGCAGGTTGCTTTTGCGCTGTGGGAGCGCGGTTATCGCAAAGGGGATCGAGTAATCCTTTTTGCTGAGAATCAGCCGGAGTGGGGTATCGCTTATTTAGCTGCCGTGCAGATTGGCATCATTGTAGTTCCAATTGACCCTCAGACCGCTGAAGAAGAAATCTTCGCGCTTGCGGAGTACACTGAAGCAAAGGCAATTTTGACTTCTGAAACCTGTGTCGCTCGTTTACACAACATCCAGATAAAACCCAATGCGGAATCCGCCTCACTGAAGTTCTTGAATATCAACCGTTTCTGTCAACCTTTTGAATGTGGACAGACCGAGACCGCTGTTCCCACGGAGGCGGAACTTCCCACGGTTCCTGATAATTTCCCTGATGTGGACATTCATCCAGATACAGTTGCGTCGATCATCTTCACGATGGGCACAACCGTAGATGCACGGGGAGCAATGCTTTCGCACAGGGGCTTTATTGCAAACGTTGTGGCTGTTTCACAGGCCCTACCTCCCGAAGAAACAGACCGATTCCTTTCAGTCCTGCCGTTGTATCACGCTCTGGGGTTCTCCTGCAATTTCTTGATGTCGATTTACGCCGGTACAACCATTACATACACTAATAGTTTGAGACCGACCACGCTTTTAGCACTCATGCGGGAGACCAAGACCACCGTTCTCATTGGGGTGCCGCGCCTGTTCCAGCTGCTCTACGACACAATTAAGCACTATGTCGTACAGTCTCCCGAGGCAATGGAAGCTCCACTTGATCCGGAGGTTGCTGAAGAGATTCGGACTGCATTGGGAGGGCATATCCGCGTTCTGGTCAGCGGCGGTGCCGCATTGCCGGACGAAGTGTACGATCGATTCATGGAGTTTGGATTAACAATCTATCAAGGTTATGGCATGACGGAAGCCTCTCCTGTTTTGAGTGTAAATCCTCACCACAAGAGCAAGCGGGGGACGGTTGGGCCCGCGGTTCAGGGAGTACAACTCCAGATTATCAACTCTGACGAGGACGGCATTGGTGAGATTGTCGCAAGTAGTCCAAGCCTGATGCAAGGCTACTATCGGAATGAAGCCGCGACAGAACAGGTCATTCGAGACAGGCTGCTCTATACGGGCGATTTGGGTTACTTTGATGAGGCAGGTTATCTGTATCTCACCGGACGCAGCAAAGATTTGATTGTGTCCGGTGCCGGTAAGAATATCTACCCGGTCGAGCTCGAAGCACTCTACCGGCACAATTCCTTAATCTCAGAGATTTGCGTCGTTGGCATAAGCACAGATAATCTGTTTGAGACAGTGCATGCGGTCATCGTTCCAGTTCGTGACAATAATCGGGCCCGGGCTGAGGTTGAGCAAGTCATCCATCAGCACATTCAGGAACGTGCCCAAGATTTGCCAACATATCAGCACATTCACACAGTGCACTTTTGGGATACTGAATTGCCCAAGACATTAGATGCAGCGGTAAATCGTCAGCGTGTTAAGGCGCTCTTGCAAGAACAATTCTCTCGACAAACACAAGTGGCTCCGCAGCCCGATCCCGCCGGGGGCACTCTGGATGCTGATGGAAACGAGGACACCTTGAAGCCAACCATGGCAACCGACACGCCTTCGGAGGTTGAAGAGGTTATTATTTCTGAGCTCAGTCGTTTGGCGCGGCTGCCGGTGGATCAGATCCATTTGAACAGTCATTTGGGGACAGAGCTCGGACTAGATTCACTGGCACGAGTGGAATTGCTACTATTGCTAGAATCCAGACTACAACGCTCGATTCCCGATGAGTTAATTGCCAAAATCCAGACGGTTGGCGACGTGACGAAGACAGTCAAAACGCTTCAATCTGAGTCTGCCCACCACCCCATCGATGCGGAAATGGCTGTCCATGTTGAACAATCTGAAAGTTCATATTTATCCATCAAACTCGCAGGGCTATTCCGATTCGGCGTGCGGGCTATCTATCGGTATTACTTCTCGATTAAGTGCGCTGGCCTGGAAAACCTTCCGCGTGGGCAACCGTATATCATCGCCGCCAATCACACAAGTCACCTCGACACCCTCGCGGTCATGACTGTTTTGGGTGACGAATCCAAACGCTTGAGGGTTCTCGCTGCAAAAGATTACTGGTTTAGCACCCGCTTCAAATCATGGTTCTCCGGCGAATTGCTTAAATTCGTGCCGTTCGATCGACATGCCAACTTCTTGCAGGGGCTCCGAATTTCGCAGGAGGTACTGAAACAGAACGAATGCTTGCTAATCTACCCTGAAGGCACCCGCTCTGTCACCGGGGAACTTCAACCCTTCAAACCCGGGCTTGGTCTGTTGGCTTATGAAACTGGATCTCCAATTATTCCCGCTTATATTGACGGCACCTATCACGCGCTGCCCAAAGGCAAAAACCTACCGCGTAAGAGTCGTATTCAGGTGATATTCGGCAAACCCATCACACCGCCTAGCGGACACGAGATGGGGGAGGTAGACACCGCTTCAGGACTGGAGCACGAAACTTACAGAAAACTTGCCGACACCGTCAGATCCGAGATTGAAGCATTGCGAGCAGATTGCGTAAAGCGTGAGACGTAAGATGTCAACGGAGGGAGTCACTTGGTAAACGAGTTTACATACGTTCATTCCAAGCGGAAAAAAACGGCTGCCTTCTTCGATGTTGATGGCACCATCGTGAGCACAACCATCGTCCACTATTACGTTCGATTCCGCTCCCACCTGCTTCCTACCTTTCTACGTCCCTTCTGGCTTGCCTGGTTCGCGTTGAAAGTTGTCTACTACTTTTTCCTAGATAAAGTGAGTCGCACAAGATTCAACCAAGTTTTCTATCGCAACTATCGAGGGCTGAAGGCTGAAAGCGTCAAACAGCTTGCCGGTGAGCAGTTCGAGACTTATGTGCGCTCAAAGTTATTCCCCGCCGCCTTAGATTGTATCCGCGAACACCAAAATCGAGGACATCTGATTGTGCTTGTGACCGGCTCCCTCGATTTTATCATCCAACCCCTAGCCGATTATCTCCAAGCGGATGCTGCTTTGACCGTGCAACTTGAGGAAGCCCATGGAAAATTTACGGGGGAATTGACAACTCCGCCGCTGAGTGAAGCGGAAAAGGTTCGTGCGATCCAAACTTTCGTCGAACAGCATAACGTCGGCCTCGCCGCAAGCTATGCCTATGGCGATAGCCGCGCAGACCTGCCCATGCTACAATGCGTTGGCAACCCCGTCGCCATCAATCCGAGCAAAGGGTTACGACAGGTCGCAACAGAATCGGGGTGGGAAATTGGTGAATGGACGCTCAAAACCTAATAGAGGCAAACCCGAAAACAGGACACCGAAGAGATTTAGGAGTTCATTCGTTCAAATGCACCCCTGCCCTCGTTTTCACGTTTATGAATGTAGAGTAAGACTAAGCCAAAGAATACAATAGAGAAACACTTGATTATTGGAGAGGATCATGAAAGTCAATCGTTATCTTGAATCACATCAAGAACCAAATGACACCATGTTTGTCGAAATCGACAACCGATACCGCTTTACCGGGCGCGGTGCCGATTGGGGAAAATTCCGTGCCCACCTGATCACGGTTATCAAGGATACTATCTCCGATGAGCTTGCTAATGAATTTGAGACAAACACGGAGGATTGGGTATCCGCTAATGCTTAAGATCTGAAAGGATCACCAGTGGACCAGATTTTCATATTTGACAGAGCGAAAATCCGGGCGGAGTTGGATCGATTTGTTGATTACGCCCAAACGTTGACAGCCCCGAAGGAGCTTTCAACGGCGATCCAAGCGTGGGATACCATTGCGTCTGTCGCCGTTGCACCGGCACTTCTCGCGCAGACGAATTTGTCGCTTGGGCAGATCTATCGGGAGTGGGATGAACTGTTTACCGCCCAAAGGTTCCTTGTGAAGGCACACCAAATAGATCCGGCAGATCCAACAATTCGATCGGAATTAGAGTCCCTCAATCGCTACATCGCTGATAATCAAACGTCGGTTTTTGATGAGAGGGCGCGAAAAAACAGCGATTCAATCATCTCGCTTTTCCGAATTGCAACGGGACTCAAGCTGCTTCAGATGGACAAGGCGGTACAAGCGTATCCTTTGATGAAGAGCCGCACCAAAATTTACCCGAATGCGGCGGTGGCAAAGCATCTCCTCACAGGCATTATTATTACAGAGGATGAAAAAAATTCGGCGATCGAGTTTTTGGAAGCAGGGGAGTGGTTGACAAATACGCAACACGAGGTGTATGCCATCACCAATCGCGGATTGTATGCGTTTTATACGGAGTTGGCGAAACTGCACGTTGCCAATGAAGCGTATGACGAAGCGGCTGCCTGTTATGAACAAGCATATTGGCTCGATGATTCGTCGGCGGAGCTACTGTATCATCAGCTGATTTGCGCCGCGAAGTCTCAGGCGTGGAAGACTGGGCTTGCACTTCTCGATTGGCTTCCCGATGAACCGCCGAAGGAGATCGAGCCGATAGAGTACAATGGTGCCGCTGCGACAATCTGCGGGGTTGCCTATCAAGCGACACACGATCCGGTGGTTGGACAACGCGCCGTTGCAATATGCGAAACGCTCTTAGAGACCGACAGAAGGAATAAGGAAATATCAAACCTGCTCAAATCCTTACGCTCCGAAAAATCCCTCCAACCCCACCTACCGGAAGCTAAATCTAAGAGAAGATGGTGGCACCGGTAAACGCTGCGGTGCCGGTCAACTACGCAGGGTTGCTCCCAACTCCCGTTCTAACTGTTCTAAAATCTCTTCGTGAACCCGATCGACGATTTCATCCGTGAGCGTCTCCGTTGTCGAACGATATTCAATTGCAAATGCCAAACTTTTCTTCCCTTCGGGGACCTGCTCGCCTGTGTAGACATCGAATAGGTGCAACGAAGAGACTAACTCGCCCCCGGTAGATTTAATGATTTGGGTCGGACAGCTGGCAGGTGTATCCACATCTAGCACAATGGCGAGGTCCCGATTGACGCTGGGGTAGATTGGGATGCGCTCAAATTGTTTCGTTGTTTCTACCACGTTGACCAACTGCTCGAAATCGAGTTCAAACAGATAAGCCTTATGGGGCAGGTCGTAATTTTCCAGCACCTCCGGATGGGCTTCACCGAAGACACACAGCGTTTTGTCTTCGATGCGGATCTCCGCTCGACATCCGGGATGGAAGGCCAGGTGATCGGTGCGGGTAATGGTATAATCTGAGAAACCGCATCGATCTAGCAAGCCTTCAACAATCCCTTTGATGTCGAAGAAGTCAGCCGGACGGAGTGGATCGCCGTATACACCCGCTCCGAGATTGCCTGCAATGATGCCTGCAACACACTCAGGTTCATTTGGGTATTCACCCATTTCGTTTGGAATAAAGACTTTGCTGCACTCAAAGAATTGCACATCGTTGATCTGATGGTTCCTGTTGTGTTGGGCGTTTGCAAGCAAGCTAGGCAGCAAGGTTGTCCGCATGAGCGACTGATCTTCGCTCAATGGATTAACAATTGGAATCGCCTGACGGAGCGGGTCTGTTGACGCGAGACGGATACGATCGAAAACGTCCGGAGGATAGAATGCATAGTTCATCGCTTCCATCATACCGCATTGTAGGAGATACGTTTTTACATCCTCACGCAGATTCGCCTTCGGGTCAGCCTTTGGAATCGGAATGTCGCCTCTCGGCAGCGTGGTTGGAATGTTATCGAAGCCGTAAACACGCGCAATTTCCTCAACCAGATCAACCTCCTGTTCCACATCGGGGCGGAAGGTGGGCACCGTAACTTCAAACGCATCAGACACGACAAAGCCAAGGCGAGTCAGGATGTCACGCATTTCATCTGGCGCAAGCTCCGTTCCTAGGACAAAGTTGATGCGCTCTGGACGGAGTTTAATATTGATAGCTTTTCGCTTACCCGGGTAGACATCAATAATCCCCGCACAGATCTCTCCACCTGCGATTTCCGCGATGAGTTGTGCCGCACGGTTGATAGCTGGAATTATGCCTTCGGGGTCTGCGCCACGTTCAAATCGGTGAGAGGCTTCGGTGTGCATCCCCAAAGCCTTTGATGTTTTCCGAATGCTTGGCGGGTGGAAGTATGCACTCTCAAGCAGCACATCAACCGTCTGGTCGGTAATCTCCGAATCGAATCCGCCCATCACACCAGCCAACGCAACCGGGTTCTCCGCATCGGCAATGACAAGCATGTCGGGTGTCAACTCCCGTTCTTCCGCATCGATCGTCTTCAGCGTCTCACCCGGCTCGGCGCGGCGGACAACGATCCGGTTCTCAGCCAGTCGATGATAATCGAAAGCGTGCAAGGGGTGTCCGTATTCCATAAGGACGTAATTGGTAATATCAACGATGTTGTTAATCGTTCCGATGCCGATGGCTTCGAGTCGACGTTGTAGCCAAGCGGGGGAAGGCGCGATTTGGATCCCGCGAATAACCCGCGCTGCGTAACGTGGACAAAGGTCTGGAGCCTCAATCGTTACGCCGGTAAGATTGTGGATATCTGTCATTTCCGCCCCGACAAGATCGGGATGCAAGTAACTGACATCCCCCTCAAGCCTCCTGAGTGGATTTCCCGTGGTCACGCTAATCTCTCTGGCGACTCCAATCATGCTGAGGCAATCCGGGCGATTGGGTGTAATCTCAAGTTCCAGCACTACATCGTCCAAATCGAGAACCTCGACCAACGGGGCACCAATTTGCGTATCGTCGGGAAGTTCCATCAAGCCTGATGCCTCATCGGAAATCGCCAACTCCTGCTCCGAGCAGAGCATCCCTTGCGATTCCTCACCCCGAATCTGTGCCCGCTGGATCGTCAACCCGTTGGGTAACTGTGCGCCAACGAGCGCGACGGGAGTAACCAACCCTTCACGTGCATTCGGGGCACCACAGACGATTTGCGCGTCTGGGCCCGATCCGACATCAACGTTACATAGCACCAATTTGTCCGCTTTCGGGTGCCTCCCCACGGTGTTGATTTTGCCAACGACTACCCGATCCAGCCCCTCTCCAAGCTGTTTAATCGATTCGATTTCCATACCAAGCATCAGTAAACGCTCCGCTAGCCCTTCGGGAGATAGCTCGAAATCGACATATTCTTTCAACCACTTGATGCTTACGTTCATGATTCATTTTCCTTTCTTAGAACTGCCGGGCAAACCGCATGTCGTTGTCAAACATCAACCGTAGGTCTGGGATGCCGTATTTCAGAGTCGCAATCCGATCGACCCCCATGCCAAACGCAAAGCCGGTAACCTGTTCCGGATCGTAATTGACATAACGGAAGACGTTTGGATGCACTGAGCCTGCCCCCAAGATTTCGAGCCAACCGGTGCCTGAACAAAGGCGACACCCTCCACCGTGACAAGTTGTGCAGGAGATATCGACCTCTGCACTCGGTTCTGTGAATGGAAAGAAATGGGGGCGGAAGCGAGTCCGCGTTCCCGCTCCGAACATCTGTTGAACGAAAGCGTATAATACACCCTTCAACTCACTGAAAGTGACGTGAGGGGCAACTAGCAACCCTTCGACCTGATGGAACATCGGTGTGTGGGAGGCATCGGAGTCACGGCGATACACTCGCCCCGGCACGATAATCCGTATGGGCGGCTTCTGTTTTTCCATATAGCGGACTTGAACCGGTGAAGTATGTGTCCGCAACAATAAGCTATCAGTGATATAAAACGTATCGTGTGCATCTCGGGCGGGGTGTTCTGCGGGTGTGTTTAACGCATCAAAATTGTAATACTCATGCTCAACCTCGGGGCCTTCAACAATCTCGAATCCCATGCCTCGGAAGATCTCCTGAATTCGGTCAAAGGTTTGTGTCACTGGATGCTTTTTCCCCAGCTGCGGCAGTCGACCGGGAAGTGTAATATCTACAGCCTCCGCTGCAAGTTGTTGTTCTCGTGCTTGTTGGTTCAGGGTCCCTTCGACCTGATCAAACGCTTCTGTGAGGCTGGTTCGCACTTCATTCGCGAGTTTACCAACAACCGGCCGCTCTGCTTTGGAGAGTTTACCCATCCCTCGCATCACTGCGGAGAGCAAACCTTTGCGTCCAAAGTATTTAATCCGTAGGGATTCAAGTTCGCGCAAGTCGATCACAGTTTTGAGGTCTGTCAACGCTTTGGTTTCGATTTGCTTCAATTCTTCCTGCATGTTTATCTCCCGTAAAATAGCAGCAATAAAAAACGCCTATCATCTCGTCCAAGGGACGAAAGTGACAGGCGTCAAGACCTTCCGCGGTACCACCCTTATTGGCAAATATCGCATTTACCCACTTCATTGGTCGTTTCGATAACGGTGAAACCTCCGGCACGAGCCTACTTGCCTAAATCGGTGTTCAACTCGGCGGCTCCAGGATGAAATTCGGCGACTCGTTCTAAAGATGCGCTTTCAGCCGGTGACGCATCCTCTCTGCTCAGAAGATTGAACCGCTTACTTTGTCCTTTCACAGCTTTTACGCAAACTCAATTTTATCAACCCTTCGCAAGTGCCGCAATACGGGCAAATCCGGCCTCATCGTGAACAGCGAGGTCAGCGAGAACCTTACGATTGAGGTCAATTCCTGATTTTTTTAATCCGTTCATAAAGCGGCTATAAGATAAGCCATGCATCCGTGCGGCGGCATTGATACGGGCAATCCACAACTGCCTGAATTCCCGTTTCCGCGCTCGGCGGTGGGCGTAGGCATAATTCCAGCCTTTTTCGACAGCCTCTGTCGCAGACCGCTTCAAATTATTGCGGCCCCCGCGATAGCCCTTTGAATGTTTCATGATTCTTTTGCGGCGTTGGCGACGGACACTACCTGTTTTTACTTTTGGCATTACAATCTCCCCGACGATATTGACTCTAGGGGTCTGTCAAGTTCAAGCGAACCCCAAATTGATGGTTTCTTCTCCATCAGACAAAATCTGACACCCCCTAGTTGGGAAGCAAGCGACGCAGCCTTTTCTTGTTTGTTTCATCCACAAGCGCGCTTTTTCTGAGATTTCGCTTCTGTTTCGTCGTTTTTGATATAAATAAGTGGTTAGAATAAGCCTTGCGTCTGCGAATCTTCCCATTTCCTGTGAATTTGAAACGCTTGGCTGAGCCTTTATGCGTCTTAATTTTCGGCATGTGACTGGTGCTCCTCTACTTATCTGACTTTGGTGTCAAGATCATAAACATGGAGCGACTCTCCATCCGTGGGGGCAACTCTATCTCGCCGACATCCGCGACATCTGCTGCAAACCGTCGCAGCATTTCCATCCCGAGATCGGTGTGCAGCATTTCACGTCCACTGAATCTAACCGTTGCTTTGACCTTCCAACCATTCGATAAAAACTCGTGGGCATGACGCATCTTGAATTGAAAGTCGTGATCTGCGGTTCTTACAGAGTTGAATTTAATCTCTTTCAGAACAACCTTGGCTTGCTTCTTTTTTGCCTCTTTCGCCCGTTTGCTCTTTTCATACTGGAACTTACCGTAGTCCATAATTTTGCAAACCGGCGGATCTGCATTTGGAGAGACTTCCACCAAATCAAGGCCTTCTGTCTGCGCCCGGTTCAGTGCTTCATAAACGGGCATTGGTCCAAGTTTTTCGTTTTCGGCAGTGATCAACAGAACCTGCCTTGCCCGAATCTGTCGATTCACTCTGTTTTGTTGCTGTTGCGTTTTCTGCTGGTAACGGCGACCTCTGCTTTGAATCTTTGACACCCCTTCTCAATCTGTTGGTGCATATTGTGGATATCGACCCCCTACAATATACAGTGGATTCCATTTGCTAACCGGGATTTCGATAAAATAACTTAAACAGGACTTACGCAGATTTAGCACGCGGCGCAAGTTTTTTTATTGAATATGGTACACTCCTGAATTATTTTAGCACATCCGAATCTGTGAATGCAAGCGAAAATCCTCTGACGTTGGTGTATTTCGCGCATGGTTTCCGCTCTAAAAATAATTAACTGTCCAGAGTGTGCGTAAAACCATTAAACCGATTCCCATTCCGCCGAAGACAAGAATCAGTAGAATGCTCACGAGCATTGCCAGCCGGATGATCTGTTCTCCTAGTGCGGGTTGTTCGACTGACCAAACACGCGCCAACCAGAAGGTTAGGGCAACGCTAATCAGGATCAAAATTGATGCCCCTAAGACACCGATCAGAAGTCCTGTGAAGTCAACCATCATCATGCTTTCAATCAAAGAACCACTCTGCGACCAGTGTTTGATAACACCGATTAGAATACCGATGAGGCTTAGAATGAAAATTAAAAAAGCGATTAGCGTTTTTTTGAATGCTGTTTTCATTTTAGTTAGAGCGGTATGACTTTGCCAGGGTTCATGATATTTTGTGGGTCTAGGGACCTTTTGATGGTGTGCATCACGCCAACGCCCGGTCCGTGCTCCTGCTTGAGCGCATCGATCTTGCCCAACCCGATGCCGTGTTCACCGGTGCATGTGCCGTCCATCTGGAGCGCGTATTCAACGAAAAGTTGATTGAGCCGTTGTGCCTCCTTCAACTCTTCAGGACGGTCCGGGTCGAGGGGGAATACCACATGAAAATTGCCATCTCCTACGTGCCCAAGCAGGGGTGCAATTAAACCAGATGCTTGGATTTCCTGCTTGGCTTTCAGGATGCAATCCGCCAAACGCGAGATGGGAACGCAAACATCCGTGACGTAGCCAACCGATCCGGGGCGAAGTGCCAGTGAAGCATAATAGCTATCATACCGTGCCTGCCAAAGCCTGTTGCGCTCTTCTTCCCCGGACACCCATTGAAAACCTTCGCCATCATGCTCCCGGAAAATTGCGCCCACAGTTTGCGCTTGCTCGGCCACCGCTGATTTTGAACCGTGAAATTCAAAAAGGAGCGTTGGAGCGACCTTGTAATCCAAGCTGGAGTAGGCATTAACTGCACCCATCTGGATTTCGTCTAGCAACTCCAGTCGAGCCACAGGAATGCCGGCTCCAATTACTTTAATGGCTGTGTTTGCGGCTGCTGCGACATCTGAAAACGTACATACTGCTGCTGAAACAGCTTCCGGTATCTTCGCCAACTTCAATATCAACTCTGTGATAACACCGAGCGTCCCTTCCGAACCCACAAATAATCGCGTCAAATCATAGCCGGCGGAGGACTTACGGGCGCGACCTCCGGTGCGGATAATGTTCCCATCGGCGGTTACTACTGTCAATCCCAGTACGTTCTCCCGCATGGTGCCGTAACGCACTGCAGCATTGCCTGATGCGCGTGTCGCTGCCATACCGCCCAACGACGCATTTGCCCCCGGATCGACAGGGAAGTAAAGCCCCGTCCCGGTTCCAGAAAGATAGGTGTTGAGCTGGTTCCGTGTGACTCCTGCCTGCACTGTTGCGTCCATATCGTTCTGATTGACCTGAAGAATTTGGTTCATCTGAGTCAAATCAACGCAGATACCTCCGTGAATAGCGACAACCGCTCCTTCAACGCCGGTCCCTGTACCGAAGGGGACAATCGGCATGGAATACTGGGCACAGATTTTCACAATCTGGGAAACTTCTGTATTAGTGTGAGGGAATGCGACAGCATAGGGCAGATGGGGAAGGTGATGAGAAACATCCTTCGCATGATCCTCCCGAACTTCCTTCGCGGTAGTCAGGCGGTTATCCAGTAAACTGCACAATTCGTCCAACGCTTCAGCACTCATAGCTGTATCCTGACGGTGTTGTGCGGCTGCATGGCTACTCATTCTATTTCTTCCTTGTCTATCATGGTGAAAGGCTTTGTCCTTTCTCGGCTTTCTCTACGAATCAGAGATTGGGACAGGCAGATTGATCGGGAAAGGGTTTCAAAAGTCAGGAGGACAAGTCTTTACGCTGAACGTGTGTGTGACACACCAAAGAGTTCCTCTAGCTTCTCCTGCACTTCGGTAAGCAGGCTTGGACTTGGTGGGAGATTCGGCGGTCCGAGCAGATTGTTGGGATACAACCCTTGAAGCTGTACCGTTGACTTCATTACCGCCAACCAGTTTTTATCAATTGCCCATTTGAGCCAAGGTTCTTCATAGCGAAAAACCATTTCCCACGCTTGAGCGTAGTTTCCTTCAACCAGCAATTGATAAAACTGCAAGGCGATATCGGGACGGAAAGGCGCGATGGGACACAGGTAAGCAGGTGAGCCAATCTGGTGTCCGAACACGAAGTTACGCATTTGCCCACCGCTGACCACGCCAAAGGCCTCATTCCGTGTAGCGCGAATCAAGTCATAGTAGTCATAGAAGGGATGCGCGTCGTTCTTCATGCCAACGATATTGGGACGTTGCGCCAATTCTGCTACGACCTCCACAGGGAATGGCGGCGGTGCAACTCCCCAGAGCAACAACGGTATGTTGGAAGCATCTTCGATCAGGTCAAAGTATCTAACTAATACCTCCCGTGTCTTGGGCAGCCACGGGTTAATTTGCACCTTGACAGCATCAACGCCAACGGCATCAGCGTGTCTCAGAAAATTCCGAGTTTTCGCTGGCTTCCAGTAGCTGGTAGACGTAATACAGAGCGAGCGTCCGGCGTTGGCTGAAGCAACGGTTTCTGTTAATTCCCAAAGTTCTTCATCGCTGATGCTCGCAAATTCGCTGCTCCCGTAAGTCAGCAAAAGCACAGGGGTATTCTCTTCGCACAGCCAACTGACATACGTTCCGACAGCGTCGTAGTTGATTGTGCCATCTACATTGAAACAGACATTGATGGGAACCACCGGTCCTTTCATACGTTCTAACACTTGTGCAGCTCTGTCCATGATTAAGCCTCCAGCAGAGATATACCAATGAGATGTTTTTACCATCCCGCCTGTTTGAGAAACTCCAACGCCATCAGTGTATGTCCTCCCGGATTTGGGTGGATGCCATCCTGCGTTGTCCACAATGCCCCCGGCCGGGCAGCCACAACCCGATCAAACGCTTCGTTTACGCGTATCAATCGGGCGTTAAACTCGGCCGCGAGCCGATGGATAACCTCATTATAGGCATCAACATCTAGCGGACGCGGTTGAACAACGTCTTCCTCAATATAAAAAATCTCGAACATGAAAAGGCCTACGCCCAATTCATCTCTCGCACGAGTGAGGATTCGTCGATAGCACGCCTCCCACTCTGGGAGATATGTTTCGTTTGGAAGCCCCGCCCCAAACTGCCGTGCTGCATTATTGATGCCAATCTTTACCGACAGCCAAGCCGGCTTTTCGGCGATGACATCTGTATCCCACCGTGCTGCGAGCCCTTCGACGATATCACCTCCAATGCCTTTATTGACGTATTCGATTCGACGCTCCGGATATTTTGCGGTGATTAACTCGGTTATCTTTTTTACATAACCGTTCCCAAGTGGCGCGTGGTCGCCGCGACACCCGCAATCGGTAATACTGTCACCAATAAAAAGCACCTTTTCACCCGATTGGAACAGTAGGTTGCTCATAGGTTTCCTCTCACTTCAATTTAGCCCCTGTGTAGCGGAAATAAAGGTTCAGCCAGGGGCTCGCTGCAGCAGTGCGTGCAGGCTTATTTGCAGCTTCCGCTATACATATTGTAGGGGATGGAGCACAGTCTGTCAAGAAGCTGTTAAAAAAATCTCAATGTCTGTCACATTTTTGCCTTGTTGTCCGTTTGCCTTAGTCCTATGTCATTGGAAGGAATTGCAGATGCTATCTTCACGTCTCATTCCTGTTGACAGAGGTGCGACACCGTGATATAATTTCTATATTAAACCCGATTTTTAGGAGTGTGGTATGCATCGAAAGAAAACACTTGCTTTAACAGCAAGTCAAATTGTTTTAGGTGGTTCTATCGGTTTAGCGATCGGATGGCTTTGCCGCTTGATTGTCGAACTACTTTTATGGAAAGGCTTAATCGGCGACCGTGTTCAGCACGGTTCTTGGGTGGGTTTACTCCTGCTAATCTCCTTTGGTGTGACCTACGGGAGTGCTCTCGCGGGTGTTGCTGAAGGTGTCATATTTGCCGGACGCCGCTTTGGCGTTAGCATAGACCGTAAGCGCACATATCAGGGTGCCTTCTTGGGTGCTCCCGCGATAGTTGCGTTGATGTCGCTGCTGAATATTCACTGGGAAACGTTGGTCGCCTCGAATTTGCTGTTCTACGTGCTCCTAAATATAGCACACCTGCTTGCCGTTATCATATCTCTACCCCTGCGGATTTTGCTAGCGATAAAATGCCCTCCTGAGCTTTTGTACATCGTTGCGGCACCGATTGGCGCAATCCTTGGCTACCGGCTTAGTGTGGAGCGAAGGCGGATAGTGTCAGTTGAGCACTAGCCCAAATCTAGACCGTCCAGATTTTCAGACATTATACAATAGTGTGCCGATGTGGGGCGGAACACCCGATGAATTGGAGAATCATCCAAATATGGAATATTTCGATGCGTTTGATGATAAGCCAAGATGTGAGTGTGGAATATTCGGGATTTTGGGACACCCCAAGGCGGTTGAATTCACTTACTTGGGTTTACGCGCCCTTCAGCACCGTGGTCAGGAGAGTGCAGGGATTGTCACTGCAGACGACGATTCGTTCGCATATCATCATGGTATGGGGCTTGTTGCAACCATCTTTGATTCGGATACCTTGTCGAAGCTGGGAGGGGACCTCGCGCTGGGACACAACCGTTATTCGACAACTGGACAAAGCACCCTTCAGAACGCACAGCCGCTGGTTCGAGAATACAAGCGCGGGACCCTCGCGATTGCACACAATGGAAATCTTATTAACGCCCAGCGTATCCGCAACGACCTTGAGGATGCCGGCTCAATTTTTAGCACGACTGCCGATACAGAGGTTATCGCTCACCTCATTGCTCGTTCCCGGCAGACGCTGCTGGAAGACCGTATCTTGGATGCCCTCAAAGAGATTCGCGGTGCGTATTCACTTGCCTTCATGGGAAAATCCATCCTGATCGGCGTGCGAGATATTTACGGTTTCCGTCCACTTTGGTTGGGCCGCGCTGGCGATGCCTATGTTCTCACTTCTGAAACGTGTGCCTTTGATGTCATTGGAGCAGAGCCAATCCGTGAGATTAGCCCCGGCGAAATGGTTATTATTACCGGGACGGATAAAGAACCGGAATCGTTTATGTTTGGGCAGACGCAACCTCATCTATCGCAGTGTATCTTTGAGTATATTTACCTCTCGCGCCCAGACAGTGTTGTATTCGGTGAGCTCGTTAACCGCCCGAGACGTGAACTTGGTAGACAATTGGCGCGTGAGTGTCCCGTGGTGGCAGATATTGTCATCCCCGTGCCGGATTCGGCGACACTTTCTGCATTAGGGTATTCACAGGAATCGGGTATTCCGTTTGATGTGGGTCTCTACCGAAACTCTTATGTGGGCCGTGCTTTCATGAACCCCTCGCAAGAAGTTCGCGACCTGATGGTCAAGGTAAAATTAAACCCGATTCACGATGTGCTTGAAGGCAAACGCGTTGTGGTAGTTGACGATTCGATTATGCGGGGAACCGAGAGTCGACAGTTTGTCAAGATGCTACGTCAGGGCGGTGCGACACAGGTTCATGTCCGTGTCGCTTCTCCGCCCAATAAATTCCCTTGTTTCTACGGCATTGATACACCTACCCGCAAAGAGCTAATCGCTAGTTCACACACCATCGAAGAAACCCGTAAATACATCCGCGCAGATAGTTTGGGATACCTCAGCATTGAAGGTATGCTCAAATGTATGAAGTCACCCAAAGATTTTTGCACGGCTTGTTTTGACGGAAGCTATCCTGTTGAATTTAGTGGACAACCGACACCACAACTCCCCATTGCTTTTGTCAATGAGGGGGATTGATGATTGCAGAGGGAGCTTAATAGACAATACAATGCAAAACAGATTAAGAAGAGAGCGGGCTGGGGCCTCCCACCCTTTTCAAAACGTCAGGCGAAGCCTATCCACATCACAGGGACGATTCACTTTTTACGCCATTATCTTATGCGCGATTCTCGGCATGGTGACGTATCAACCGATTATCTTTTTGATTCAAAAACTGAGTCCAACAGCCTCTCCACAGGCCGCCGCAGAGAATGCAATGTTAATCACTGTTGGCTTATGTATTGTGATATTAGTTGCTTCCCTGTTAAAAATGGATAGAATCATGGCTCTCATTGACAACCAACGCTTGGAATCCTTCAATCAACGCATGGCAAAACGAAGGGAATCTGACAACTCCGATGGCTGAACAAGGATTAACATACGCCAGCACAGGTGTTTCCTTCAGCGCAAAGGAGGACACACTAAAACGCTTAAAACCTCACCTCCAATCAACCCATCGTCCTGAAGTCTTGAGCGAGATCGGCAATTTCGGGGGACTGTTTGCACTCGGTGAATACGAAAAGCCGGTCCTAGTGTCTAGCACCGACAGCGTTGGCACAAAGCTCAAAGTTGCTTTTATGACAGGGCGGCACGATACGGTCGGATTCGATATTGTGGCGCACTGCGGCAATGATATCCTTGTCCAAGGGGCGGAGCCGCTCTTTTTCCTAGATTACATCGGCACAAGCAAGCTGCACCCTGAAGTCATTGAGCAGATTGTGAGTGGGGTGGCAGAGGGCTGCCGGGAAATCGGTTGTGCGCTAATCGGTGGGGAAATCGCAGAACTGTCGGAACTCTACACGATGGGCGAGTATGACCTCGCGGGTACAATTGTCGGTGTGGTTGAGGAGTCGCGATTAATCACGGGAAGCAGAATTACGCCGGGGGATGGCTTGGTTGCTTTGGGCTCAATCGGGTTACACACAAACGGCTTTTCGCTTGCTCGGCGAATCGTGTTTGAGGTTTGCGGCTATGAAGTCGATCAGTATGTCCCTGAACTCGGCACAACGATTGGGTCGGAGTTACTTGCACACCATAAGAGCTACGTGAAGAGCGTTCTTGCCCTACGGGAGCGTTGCAATATTAAAGGCATTGCCCACATCACAGGTGGCGGATTGTCAGATAACATCATCCGCATTCTTCCCCCGAATTGCTGCGCGGAGGTTCGGAAGGGCACCTGGGAAATACCGCCAATCTTTCCCTTCCTTCAGGAGAGAGGGGGCGTAGATGAAGCCGAAATGTACCATGTTTTTAACATGGGCGTAGGCATGGTGCTCGTACTACCGTCGAATCAGATTGATACGGCGATTGCCTCGCTCCGAGAGTCCGGTGAATCACCTTTTCTAATTGGTGAAATTATCCATGGGGAAAAGTGCGTCCAAATTATCTGAAAATCCCTCGATTAAAGGTTGAAGTAATGTTCCTCCCACCGTTTTTCTGCTGATGCTTCAACACACCTTCCGAATTTTTCTCCACAAGATCTTCCGTCCACCGCCCCCTCAGTCGCCCAAAATATCGTGACTCCCCTTTAACTCCAATTTCCAATCCGTCCGCACTAAAAACCGTGTGAAGTGTTCACACCTTCGCATGAGCGAGCTTCGTGTTAGGGTAACCGCGCCTCAATGCGGTTGGTCAAAGATTCCCTTGTCGCTTGATCAAACCGCTGAATCGACATCAACAACGCATTTGCCACCTTGTCTTGGTAAGTGGCTGAGCTGAGTTTTTTGTACTCTGATTTGTTTGATAAATATCCTAATTCGACCAAAAGGGATGGCACCTTGGCATTGACGAGGACACGAAAGGGTGCTCGCCTAACCATTTTGTCCGGAGCATTTCGATTCCGATTTCGCGATCCAAGGTGGGACACAAGCACGGATTGGACGATACGGGCGGCTTCCCAACTATATTTTTCGACGCTTCTCTTATATAGATTGTTAATGATAAAATCGACGGGATTGACAACCTCTTCGTCATTTTCCCATTTGGCTAATTCTGCTGCGGATTTATCGGTCGCTTGTAAGTTAAAGATATAACTCTCCAATCCGTGAACATGAGAATTGGAATGTGAGTTACAGTGGATGCTAATAAACAACGTCTGACTAGGTGGGGATTGATTGGCAATATGGGCACGATCTGTTAATGAAATCCAACGGTCTGCTGATCGGGTGAGGTGAACGTCATACGCTGTTTTCTCCCGAATCAGTGCTGCTAGCTTGAGTGTAATTGCCAAGTTGATGTCTTTTTCATTTTCACGACCTGGACCGACATTGCCAGGGTCTCTGCCGCCGTGCCCAGCATCAAGCACAATGGTGGTCAGGCGAAATGGAGATTTTATCTTACTCGTAGGTTGGGTGGATTTAGACGCACTTACTGATAACACAGACAAGAGTACCATCGCCGCAAGGATGAGCGATTGCTGTTTTACGGTCATTTGTCCTCTCCAAGCAAAATCTTCGGTAGATTACTACGCTTTGTCTAAACGTAAGGTTCTCGGATCAGTTTCATGAGAATATGTCTGAATAAAAAAATAGTGCTTCAGAACTTACGCAGTCGGTTCGTAAGTCCCCCTTGACGATGCCGCAATGCCTTTTTTTGTGAGTTGTCCCTAGGAAACAAAATCGCAGAATATTAAACAGGTTTTCGAGCGAGAGTAGGCACCCTCTCCTGATAAGGCTGCCTGAATAGCACACAAATTGTACAAACTTTAGTAGCTATAAATACAACTATTCCATTTGTAGAGGCGGCACATCAAGAAACTCAAATCATGCGATACCGAATTGAGTTGGGTTCAGACTGAACTATTGCGTTATATGTCAGTGGGTAAAGGAATTTTGGTATGTAGGGCAACGGAAATTCAGGACTGACCTGAACCAGAGGCAGGTTCTTCAACGAGGGCATTATCAGGGGCGGGAGGTAGAATATAAAGAATGAGTCTACAACTCCCACAACGGATGAATTGCCCATACTTACGTGCTTCCTGTAGCGTTTGCGGTGGTATCGTGAGATGGCAATTCCCGCACGCATTTTCAACAACTAATGAAAGCAGTCCCTTGCGATAACGCTTGAACCAGGCTTGATATTGGTCCATCAATCCCGTATCAATCTGGTGGAAGAAGTCCTGTCGTTTCTCTCCCCAGGTTACAATTGCTGCTTTAAGATCTTTGGCTTCCTGCTCATATTCGGCTTTTTGTGCGTTATGTTTTTCCTGATTGGCATCGAATTCCTTTTGTTGCTGGACAAGTTCTTCGTTGAGTTGATCGATTCGCAACATTGCCAATAGAATTTCATCTTCTATTTCCGCTTCTTTCTCTTGGATAAAACTAATCTCTTTATCTAGTGCTTGGTATTCTTTGTTGCTCTTCACCTCCCGCAACTGCGCCTGGTACTTGCTGCGCTGCTCACCCTCCATTTCAAGTTCTGCCGTTTTGGACCGCTGCACTTTTTCTGCCTCAACCAGTTGTGCCTGTTTCTCCTGTAGCTTTTGTTGATGGATCTGAAGTTGTTCACCTGCCTTCCTAATCTTGAGTGGAACCGACTTGAGTTTATTATCCAACGCCAAGATTTCGGCATCAATCTGCTGAAATTCGTACAATAGCCGTAACTGTTCCTGCAAGTCGAGATTAGGCATAATTTTCAGGCTCCTGTTCTGCAAGAAAGGCGAGGAAGATCCCCAACTGATATAATAAAATAAGTGGAATCGCCATTAATAACATAGACAATACATCCGCCGGTGTCAACAGTGCCGCTGCAACAAAGATAAACATAACGGCATATCGTTGTCGCTCTCGGAAGCCTTGGGCATTAATGACACCAATGCGCGCCAGAAGTGCCATGACAATCGGGAGTTCAAACGCGACGCCGAAGGCTAGTATCACCCCGGCTGCAAAACCCACATACTTATCAATGCTCCATAGGTTTCCAACGCCCACATCAGCGAAGAGACCTGCGGCAAATTGGACGACAACAGGTAGGACGATACAGTAGGCGAAAACTGCCCCAACAAGGAAAAAGAAAACGATAGTTAAAAATAGAGGGAGTGCAAACTTTCGCTCCTGTTGTGTTAGGGCTGGAAAAATAAACGCCCAAACCTGATAGAGCACAACGGGCGATGCGAGCAATACCCCAAAGGTAACCGCAATTTTGAGAAAAGCCATGATGGCTTCGCCGGGTCCAGCTTTATTAAGCTGGACCGTGCTCGCTGCTTTTGCTCTCAGGGTGATCGACAGGAACGCCATGAATGAGCCATCCGAGCTTACACTTCTATCTATCCAATTCGCTAATTGTGCATTGAGCGGTACGTCAGCGGGTCGTTGTAGGATTTCTACAGCTAGGTCCCGGAACCACAGGCTTATGAATATACATATCGCAATCGCAATTAGGGCGATGATAATTCGTCGGCGAAGCTCTTCAAGATGATCCAAAAAGGACATTGACGCATCAAAAGCCATGCTGATAACTAAACCGTCTTATTTGCAGGTTTGGTCGAATCCCGGTCATCTTTATCAATTGATTCGACAATGTCGTTCTGAATCTCTTTGCCGGCGTTCCTAAATTCCCGAATCGCCTTTCCAAGTGAACGACCCATATCTGGTAGACGCTTCGGACCGAAAACTACAAGTGCAATGACAAGAATAATAATCAGTTCCATTGGGCCAATTGGCATGGTGATCCCTCCGAAATAATGAAGGTTATGACGCTGAAGGTCTGTGGCATCACGTTATTTTAAGCCACTCCGACTGAAACAGCGATATTATACTGTATGCTCTTTGGAATTGCAATCGTTTTGTTATAAACGATAGAAGTTTCTGATCTGCTCGATCTGGACTACCAAATTCAACGGGAGCAGGGGGCGGGCCTCCCATTTACCATATAAATCGATACATCGGCTTTTCTAACAACACACCAATCAATGCCCACATGCCGCCGACGAGAAATTCGCCTAGTATCAATCCGAGAAAGAACGGTGCTAGATTACGAAACGTCCTTAATCCCCCAAAGCGCAGGATACACCACTTAATCACCCAACTGATGAACACCGAGAACCAGAAGAAATTAACCGCCCATGTGCCGGAGATCCCGTATCCGACCGGATATAGGGGCCACCAAACAAAACGTGTGCGCACAGCGGTGAGCAAAAAGGTGAAGACCATCCCGAAGCACATCGCTAAGATCGACAGGACATCGACAGGTGCCGGGTTGGTAAGCCAGCTTTGGGTGCGTCGGAAGATGGACCCATACCAAACCTCCCACGCGCCGGACTTGTAGCCGATGTGCAGCGAAAACCAGAACGAAGCCAATGGACTGAGAACGACTGCAAGCAGTATGGCGAATCCGACACGACGTGACGAGACCCCCGTACGCTCTGCGAGTTTCAATGCTTCTAGCTGGTGCGGCATGGCATTGCCCCGATAGGCACGGTTGAAGCAATATACAAGCGAGAACAGGGTAAGACTTCTTGCGCCTAGTCGCCGCATACCGAACATCTTTGGTAGTAGCACATCGGGTCCCATCGCACGTAGGTCGTGGATGGGTGGTCCTAATTCCGCACGGATGCGAGTGATGACGGTTACTGTTGTGAAGTGGATGACGAAAACAAGAATGGCAACCCAGAGTGGTAGACCTGCTACCGCCCAAAAACCGACCAATAGCATGAAGCCGATGATCAGTCCGAGCACAGCAGTGCGATAGGAGATGGGTTCGTTAGCTTCTATATCTCGGCTCGACGAATCCTCCTGTTCCAATCCCGTCCTCTGGGAACTAGGAAGCCTATGAGGAGAGGGGCCCCGCCATGCGTTCACGAGCACGGTTCGCAAATGACGCCGCGCTCCCCACAGTGTGAGGATCAGTACACCAACACAGACACCAAATGACTGATCAAAGATGAAGGGAAAGCCGGGGACATGCTGAAGCCCGAGAATGCTCCCCATGATCATTTCAAACTTCCAGAATACGTAGAAGAACCAGAAGGTGAAGGAGAGATCGAGGGGTATAAAATATCCCATCCCAATGGCGAAGGGGAAGATAACAACCGGTGTCCAACCGATAGCGTTCCACGGTTTTGTGGTAAAAAATGGGCGCACGTCAAAGAATTCGCCACCAAGCCCTGGAATAACGGGATATAGGAAATGTAGTCCGTTGATAAGATCCATGCCCCCGGCGAGGATGAGTCCTGCCCACATCAATCGATTCCGAAAAAAGTCCGTTGTGGTCATTTGCTGTGGGAGCTCGATAATTGGATAACTGAGCCGTTCTGCTTCAATCCACTGTTTCCGCAGGATGGCGTTGATGCAGAAAGCGGTGAAAAGGAGGACGATAATAAACCCAGACCACGCAAGGACAGGCTTCCACCATAACTGAAGATTTTCAGGGAGGTAAAGACTGGCTTCACCAACAAAATACGGAGTGATGCTGTTTTTGTCGGTCAATGCCAACCAATCGGGGAGGTAATGGTGAAACAGCGTCGCCCATTCGTTTTCCTCGTTTGCCAACCAGCCGACAACGGCGATATTGGTGACAACAACTTGAAACAGGTCATGACCGCCGATTGCAGAGGCGACGGAGAGCATTGCATAGAGCGTCAATAATTCGCCCTGTGTCAATGCTAAGTGTGGCACAAACCGAGTGAGCCAAAAGTTCACTACCACCACAAACACGAACATGAAAATCACATTGAAGAAGAGCGACATGGTCGTTGGGAGCCCCTGTTCCCACCGCAACATCGCAAATAACCAGTAGTTGTTGATAAGGATGAGGCCTAGACCGATCCAGATTGTGCTCCAACGAATCTGTGGTTGTTGGGATGGGGGTGTCGAATATTTGGCTTGGGGGTTCAATGCGATTTCTCTTGGACTTATATCATTTCTCGTGGGCGGGTTTCTATCGGAGGCAGAAACCTCTTGAGAATACGTTCCCTGTGGATTATAATATCCGATGTGATCAGCGAGCGAAGACTGCGCTGAGTCCTCTAGGCTATATTATAGCTGTTTCTCTTGCATTGTCAACATTTTACACGAGGCCTGTCAGATCTCAGAAATTTGATAGACCCGAAGTTACAGAAACTAAAGTCAGTTATTTTGTTTCACTCATTACGTTTCACGCAGGAGGTATCGTCATTGAAGCCGAAAATTTTTATTACCCGTCCGATCCCAGAAAAAGCCTTAGCAATGATTGAGGCGGAATGTGAAGTTGATATATGGCCTACGAGTGAAATTCTGCCCCCGACCGCGGAAAGGCTGCCGGGGCTTGATGGTCTAGTGACTTATAGTCATGAACCAATAACAGCAGAGATGATCGCTAGTGCACCCAATCTTAGGGTAATTTCTAACGTCGGTGTTGGATATAATCACATTGACGCAGCGGCAGCGAAGGTACAGGGCGTTGCGGTTGGCAATACGCCCGACGTGCTGAGCGAAACCACCGCCGATACGACTTTCGCGCAACTCCTTGCGGCGGCGCGACACCTCATCCCCGCCAGTATCTACGTTCAGGAAAAGTGCTGGACATGCTACGATCCGAATATCTTCCACGGATACGACGTGCATCACGCAACGCTCGGCATCATCGGCATGGGCAGAATTGGTTATGAGGTCGCCAAAAGAGCGTTGGGATTCGATATGCGGGTTCTGTATTACAAACGGAATCGCCGCGAGGACTGGGAGACGGAGTTGGGGATTGAATATGCCAGCTTTGATCGCTTGCTCGAAGAATCTGACTTTATAACCCTGCATGTTCCGATGACACCAGAGACCCATCACCTGATTGGCAAGGCAGAGTTTCAAAAGATGAAGCCTACAGCAATCCTTGTGAATATTGCGCGGGGACCGGTGGTGGATCCGGCGGCCCTGTACGAGGCGTTAAAGACGGGGGAAATCGCACGCGCTGCACTCGATGTGACAGAGCCAGAACCCATCCCGACGGACGACCCGCTGCTGACGCTCGACAATGCTTTGATCTTTCCACATCTTGGTAGTTCGACCTTACAGACCCGCACGCGGATGGCGACGATGGCCGCTGAGAACTTGCTGGCTGGGTTAAAAGGGGAGCCGCTGCCCTATTCTGTGTTTGGCTAAAATCAGGGAGATTTACGACTTGTGGTTTATTCAAAGTTAGATCGGAGTCTATTAAAGATTCTACCGTTGGCTGAACGGGAACATAAAATGACGGTCGCGGACCTCTACCCGTTGGATGCGGAGACACCGCCGTACGAAAACGATGATTTGCGGATAGTGGCAGATCGGGTGATTCAAGCTCATAGCGGAGGGAAACAGGTGATATGGATGATGGGTGCACACGTCATGCGGCGGGGCAATTCGCGTTATATTATCGACCTGATGGAACGCGGCATCCTAACGCATCTGGCAACAAACGGTGCCGGTGCCATCCACGATTTTGAACTCGCCCTAATCGGCGCGACGCTGGAGGATGTCGAACGGTATATCTGGGATGGAAAGTTTGGTAACTGGGAGGAGACCGGACGTTACCTCAACGATGCAATCATTCGCGGCTATCACGACAAAATCGGCTTCGGTGAGGCAATTGGGCGGTTCATTCAAAATGGGGAGTGCGGTGTCAAGTTTCCACACCGAGCGATCAGTATGTTTGCGGCGGCATATCGTTTGGGCGTTCCGATGACTGTGCATAAAGGGATCGGCTACGACATCATCGACCAACACCCCGCCGCCGATTATGCCGCGATGGGCTACACAACCGGCGAGGACTTTCTGCGCTTTGCCCACAGTGTCTCGAAATTGGAGGAGGGCGTGCTTCTGAACTTAGGGTCTGCGGTGATGGGGCCGGAGGTTTATCTCAAGAGCCTGTCGATGGCGCGAAACATCGCCACGCAACACGGGGAGGAGATCCGATATTTCACCACAGCTAACTTTGATCTAATCGAATTCTCCGATTTTCGGGAGGAAGGCAGTGCGACAGATGCCCACTACTACCACCGTCCCAAGAAGACAATCCTTGTCCGCACCGTGAAAGATGGCGGCGAAAGTTACCATATTCCCGGAGATTTTGATCGCACTATTCCGAATCTATATTCTCTCATCACGGAGGCTTTGAGCTAGTGCGCTGCTAGAGCCATAACAGCCAAAACCTGTAACCTGTATGGGCGATAACGTTTTGCTTTCAACCAGAAATTGCATAATCCCACCCTTTTGAAATCTACTGAGCAAAAATGGCGTGACTCTTCTAACTTCCCACTTCCCAAGAATTCGTATATCTCATGTTTCACGTATAAAGTGGTTAGGTTACATACCCATCGTTCTGACCTGTATCGGATGCGCCGGGAGTAGCAATCAACATACAGTTTCGGCTGCCGATCTGCGGGCGCAGCTCCAGCCATTGAGACGAATTGGCACCTATGCCGGTTTCGATCTAAAAGCCCACGTGCTTTACATGGGAAATGACTTCATAGAACGCTGGCTACGCTTGGATCAGGGGGCACACAAGATTCAGACCATCCGCTACGCTCGCAAACCTTCGAGACAAAACTACATAGATAAACCGAGCGAGGAATTTCGGTTTCGGATTGGGGAGATTGTCTTTTCTGGGGATAACGACCTGCTGAATTACAACGATTATCAGATTGTCCAAAAAATTGGCGGAGGCAAGCGAGTTACGATTCAATTCACATATACTGCCGCCGAGGAAGCACAACCGGCTTTTTATCTGTGGTTGCACTACGAAATTTATCCAGATCTGCCGGTGATTCGCAAATGGATGACGATTCAGAATCTGACGGATTCAACCTTTTTTGTGGAGGATATAGTAATTGAATCTCTACCTTTGTTCGCGGGACGAGCAGACAGGCTTCAAATCTGGCGGTGCGGAATTTCGGGAGCACTGGAAGATCCGCTGCCAACGCCTTGGGAAGGGGGCGCATCGGAGGCGTTTATTATAGTGGGTGATGCCGGTATCGATAGCGGCGTGGTGTTGGGAAATGAAAGTGCCGGTCTCCTCAAATACTGCGCGGTCTATTCAAATCGAGAGACTGTGTCGATTGGTTTAATGCCGACAACGGCTATCAATGGGACTGAAATCCGGGTGCCGTCAGCGCAGTCGGTGGATAGCCCCAAAGTTTGGACGATGCTCTTTGAAGGGGATCTCCAAACTTCGATTGAGAAGGTTACTCAAGATGTTCTAGCGTATGCCTTCCCATATTCTAAAGGTGTGAGGCCACAAATCCCAGAAATTCAGTGGATACCACCGGAAACTGAATGGAAGGTATCAATAGAATCAATGCGCCCCGGAGCTTTAATTGCCCTCGATTATGACTGGAACATCGAAGCCCTGCAAACACTAAAACAGATAAGTCAACAGGTACATGAAGGTAGAGGCAGATTCGGGATTCGTCTCCCCATTGCGGAGATGCACACAGCGGTTTTAGATCGTCCGGAGTGGCGATTGGCACCGGTTCTGGTGCAGCGGTGGAAAGCAGCACCGAAAAATCGCAGTGCGGCAAAAGAAGGGGAGCAAGGAGAAGAGGAAGCGCAGCAGTCCACAACTTACGAGGGAGCCCCGGTGGTTTATTGTGTTTTGAGTGATTACGGTTACTACCTTACACAGGCTGTAAAAGCGTTGCTTGAAGAAACAGCGGCGGATCTGCTTATCTTGGATCGCTCGATTTTGGGGATGCAGGACAACCTCTTAAAGGGCTGCAATGCACTGGGGCATCAGCATTATACACGCGCTGAGTCGATTGATGTGATTTATCGATGGCTTTTTGACTTTGCTGATCATCTGCATCGGGAATACCCGGCGTTGCAATTGGGGATTACAGCGAACGCTTATGGTGTCGAGCATCCGGACGCTGCATGCCTCGCTCACTTTGATTTGTTCTTCGGGGATTTGTGGGTAGGCCCCCCGTGATTCGTTGTATCGGCGATTCATTTTTACCCCTGAATGCAATGACACCCCTGCCCGCTACAGGCAGCAGAAATAGTATTCATCAGGAATGACCCACCGTAGCAGTGATATAACCATACAGTTCCGTATCATACTTTTTTATTTCGTTGTACGGTACGATGTCTACGGATTGCGCCGCTGCAGGGGTTGATAATATGCGAATCACTAACAGCAACAAAAGAGAGATATAAGGCAAGGGGATAACGCTTTGCACTATTTTCCTCATATTCGGCGTTGTGTGAATCTGTGTTATCATCTTCCTTCCCCTTTATAAAGGTGATCGTTGTAGTTCCAGCCCCCGAGCCGTTCTAGTTCTTCGTCGGAGGTTTCACTTAAATCAACAACAACCAGTTGTGCATCGGTGCCAGAGTGTCCAACCCTAAATGTTCTACTGTTGATTGCAATATCTTCCTCGTCAAATGCGCTGAGATGGAATTCATACAGATACCCACTCTCTGTGCGAAATGGGCGTCCATCGGGAAGTCTTTGGAGATTCCAATCCGGGTCGAATACCCCCATATCCACCATGTACATATCGTGAAACCGTTCACCTTCGATACCGGAAGATAGTTTGAGTTGAACAATCTCTGGAAAATTGTAGATTCTAAAGAACGTGTGGCCTAGATTACCACCACTTAACCAATTTTTGCCCGCAGCCTCATCTTCAGCTTTGCGGGCCCGTTCCATATCGATATACGCATCCCAGATTTCACCGATAGGACGGTTCGGGTTGTGATTGGCGAGCACCTCTTCTAAGACTCGCCTCCCGTGCGCCTCAAGTTCCGCCAACTCTTGTGGATCCAAAGCATCAAAATCCTCCATATGGAGATCTAACCACTTATCAGGAATCAGCAGGTGGTCCGGCACCCGTGGCCCGTCTGCAAAATATTCCACCCGTGATGAGACAGAGGAATCGTCAAGGGATTTGTCAACCGTCCCTTCATTGTTGTCCGATACGCTCCCTGTTGTCGAGCCATCGTTCCGTGGCAAGCTTCCCTTAAATACCTCAGGCACCCCACGGCTCACAGTAGGCGTTGGAGTATAGCGCAATAAATCTTCTGGCACCGGATCAACATCGCCATAGTACCAGTGGCTGCCGAAATAGAACCCCACAACAATGAGAGCACTTAATACAAACGTACCGATAACCAAAGGTTGACGGAGCACGTCAAACACAGGTTTCATCGCCCTCCCTCCTCATTTGTCAATCCAACCTTTAGACCTGAAAACAGAAAAAGGGCGGCATTTAGGAAAAGCCCCAATCGCGCAGTCCCTTGTTTCGGATCGAAAAATCGGGATTAAGAAACCTAACAGATAGCCATTATTTCACATATATCCACAACCGAAGCCCCACTTTGGCAAGGGATACCGCAGAAGCCAACACGCAGCGGATGACCCGATATAAAGTCTCCGTATCGGATAGGGGCGAAGTGGTTCCGCCTATACAAAAGTCATGCTGCTAACGCCTTAAACACGGCATCGGTCAATCGCGTTAATTCTGCTGTCGCAATCGTAAAAGCGGGCATGATATAAACGACATCGCTAAACGGTCTGAGCCACACCCCCTCCTCTATAAACCGCTGCCGGAGTGCAAGTATATATTCCCCACTTGCGTTGGACAACTGAACGACACCGATAGCCCCCTTCACTCTCACATCGGCGACATTCTTCAGTCTATGACACGGTCTCAGTTCTTCCTGTAATTGCGTTTCAATCGCTCGGATCTGTGCGATTCGGGGTTCCTGTTCAAACAGATCGAGCGAAGCATTGGCAGCGGCACATGCGAGTGGATTCGCCATAAATGTGGGACCGTGCATCAGCGCAGTTTCTAGCCGATCTGAAAGGAAGCCTGCAAACACCTCCTCCGTGGCTAACGTCGCAGCCAATCCTATCATGCCGCCGGTGAGTGCCTTGCCCAGACACATCATATCGGGTGTGATGTCGGCTTCCAAGCAGGCAAACATGGCACCGGTGCGACCGAACCCGGTGGCAATTTCATCGGCGATAAACAGGATACGGTGCTGCTTACAAAGCCGGTGGATTTCAGCAAGCATTTGGGGGGAATGGAACTTCATGCCCCCTGCTGCTTGAATTAGTGGTTCGATAACGAGCCCTGCCACCGTTTCTCTGATCTCCTTTAGTGATTTTGCAAGCGCAGCCAGATCTGTCCCGTTGTTAGGGATGTCGAAAACATACTGCTTGGGGACGTAGCGATTCAACGCCCGGTGCATCCCCGTTTCAGGGTCGGCGAGTGACATGCCGCCCATAGTGTCGCCGTGATAACCGTTACGAAAACAGATAAACTTGCGCTTGTCCGGCTCCTGTCGGTTAGACCAAAACTGTACCGCCATTTTCATCGCCACTTCAACGGCTGTTGAGCCAGAGTCAGAAAAGAAGGCGCGACTTAACCCCTTTGGCGTGATGGAAACGAGGCGGCGGGCAAGTGTGTAAGCCTGTTCATGGGCAAGCCCTGCAAACATGATATGTGACAGTGTATCAAGCTGTCTTGAGATCTGTTTTGTCAGATGGGGATGTTGGTATCCATGACAGGCACACCACCATGACGCGATGCCGTCAATCAACTCGCTGCCATCGGCTAGGGTTATCCTGACACCGCTGGCAGAGCTGACCGGCAGCGGCAACGGCGCGGTCTGCATCTGCGTGTAGGGCAACCAGATATGGTTGAACCCTGCTGTTTCCCACTCGGGGGTTTTGTAGGGTTTAGGCATGTCGCAATTCAAGTGGAAATATCCCCATCGGTTTCCAAGGTATAATGAGCAATTTTGTTTCGATCGTTGGTATGGTGTTCTCTTCCCAAAAATAAAAAAGCGGAATCTAGAGGGTTACTCCAGATTCCGCTTCGTGGGTTCGGAATTATTGCAACTATCCCTTAATTTTTGCATAGTGGACTGGACGCTCAATAACGAGATTTTCGACCCTGCCTGATTTCGGAACGATGATCTGAAGCACCTTATCCCGCAACATTGCCTGAAAGTTTTCGGGTTGCCCTTCGATGCGAAACACATTATTGAATCCGAGGGGGAACGAACTGGTGCGCCCCGCGACTTCGGTAAACCGGGGCTCCTCCAGCTTGGCTGCTACATCAACCGTGCCTTCTCCGAAGCTCACCTGATATGTGTAATCCGGCATCCGATCTGGGAGATTATACTTCTGCTTGTATGCAGAATCAGGCACCCAGCGAGGGAACTCAATTTCGATGATGTAACGGTCTACTTTTTCTTCCATCCGGTTTAGCATCCCGTAACGGCGATAGCGTTCACGGACATCTTCTTGATAAATGGGCCCATCGGTGAGGACAGCACCCGGCATGGTTGAACGCAGGGAAGCGGGTTCGGTTGCAATCACCGGTCGCAACGCTGGCAACAATAGGCGAGCGAGCAGCGATGGGACCCAGCCGTATATAGAAGCCCCATATCGAGAGGGTTCTTCTCTGTCCGTTGTGGCGAGATCATCTCTAAATCGATAGAGACCCTCAAGTACTGCCAAGGCGACACCGAGGAAAATCGCAAAGTTTCCTTTGCCGGTAAACAGGGCAGATTCTAAATTCCCACCGGCAAAAAGCAGGAAGAGCACTAATGGATAGAGTGTTAAATTAACGAGGCTGTTAATTCCTGTTGAGATTGCTGCACTGAAGATGACCGGGTTCTGAGCCATCTCCTCAAGTTCACGCTTAAATTTTGCATCGAAGGCACCTAGCACAAGCTGGGAGAGCATAACAAACGGGCGCAATACAGGACGAATCGAAGACTGGGGAGACTCGATCGTTTGCACAAATTCTTCGATTCCAATCCTATCTTCGTCTGCTGCAGCTGCGCCATCTTCTCCTGCTGCTGCCCCTGCTTTTGTCGGTTTAACAAAATCCTCAAAGAATTTCTCATTTAATTCAATATAAGGGGTCCACTGCTCTGGTACATCGTCAAGTATGAAAATTGCGGTGACCGGACACGCGGGTTCACATGCGGCGCAATCAATACATTCGGCGGGGTTAATATAAAGCTGCTTTTCCCCATCTTTCGTATGAATACAATCGACCGGACACACATCAACGCACGCCGTATCCATAACATCAATGCAAGGTTCGGCAATCACGTAAGCCATTTCTATCTCTCCTCGGGCACATCTAATCTTTTCGGTTGTCTACGATTTCGGAAAATTTGTACACGCAAATTATACCACAGTTCCATAGAAATTTGCAAATGAGGATTGGGAACTGGGGCAGGGAAATTGGCAGGACTCGGTAGCCGTGAGGTCAAATTCGGCGCATAGCACAGAACGACGCAACGGTATCGGGAGCTGCGTTCCCCACAATAAATTGGCAGCCCCTCAAAATCGGTTTCCGTTACTCATCAACCTCAATCCGCACTTCCTTCCCTGTGTGCGCGCTCAGGAGTAGGGCTTCCATCATCTGTTGCACGATAAGCCCGTGGCGGAGTGGGGCTGCACACGGTTTACCATCTAAGATACTGTCGATAAAATGCGCGGCGATGTTATCCCAAGATTGGAGCCCTTGGGGAGGCTCAACGTTAATGTCGTGGGCTGCGCCGTTTTCCATGCGGTAGAGCGTGAGTGGACTGAGTCTAGCACCCGCTTCCGTGCCAAACAACTCCATTTGAAACTCACCCGGTTGGTGTGATGCCCAAAAACTCTCAACCTGTAGACCGGTGCCGTCCTCAAAGCGAATGAAACCGCCTCCATAATCGTCCGATGCGTACTGCTCGTAGAACGATTTAGGTGGAGGGGTGCCGGTCGAATAGCCCAATCCGTAGGGACCAAACTTCGCTCCGGCAGCGCCTAACACGCCAACGGGTTTTGGCATACCCAGCACCCACCACACAGCGTCGAGAACATGTACGCCCATATCCCGAAAGGCACCACCGCCCTTCTGAATGAACCCCAAGCTCCAAGTTGGAATCCCGTTTCTTCGGACGCTGCGGGCTCTGGCGTAGTAGAGTTCACCAAAATATCCCTCCTGTTGGAGATTTCCAAGATATTGACAATCGGGCCCAAAGCGGGTGGAAAGAGACATCATGTTTACGATACCTGCCGCCTCCGCTTCAGCAACCAGTTCCTTCGCTGCCGCTTCTGAGTCAGCGAGCGGCTTGGTCACCAGCACATGCTTCCCATTTCGCACAGCCTCCAACGCAACAGGCACATGCCACTGATTCGGTGTCCCTACAAAGACAGCATCGATTTCCGGGTCTTTGCACATCTGCTTGTAGTTGGTGTAAAATTTAACTTCTTCCGGCAACTCCTTTGCAAATTCCTGCATACGCTCTTCTAACAGATCACAGAGCGCAACGACCTGTCCACGCGGGTTCGCTGACAATGCGCGTCCATTGGGTCTGCCGATGCCCATACCAACAACCGCAACTCGTACTTTATTGTTAGCTGTCATCCAATTTCCTCCGATCCTATTTGTGCAAACTTTTGATTTTGGATCATGTAAAAAGAAAGTGCAAAACGCGTGAAACGTGAAAATCATGGGTTCATAAGACTGAACCATTTCATGTTTTCTTCCTGAACTCAGCTTGAAGATTGAATTTATGATAAGGTTAAATAAAGCATATCACCTGTGGTTAGACAGCACTCACTTATCAACTTTCTGTGCGATGAGTCGAACGACTGCCGCCGTTCCTTTGTGCATCCCTTCATCCAGCTCCACGACGGTGTCTTCATAGTAGAGTATCCGTAACGACTTGAAGTGTTCCAAAAGTTCGTTGGGCTTTATGAGATAGTCAGGATTTCTCGGACCAAAGCGGCTGGTTTCCCTGTACTTAAGGTGGTCAATTGAGAACTGCTCGAGGATAAAGATGCCGCCCGGTTTGAGTGCATCAATGACCTGTGGGAAGATTGATGGCTCGTAGTAGTAGAATTTTGTGATTAGGTCAAACTGCGCTTCGCCCATGTCATAGTCAGTCAGATCAGCGACAACAGCATTGACCGTTGTGTTTCTTTCTTTCGCCAGCTTGTTACATTTTTCGATAGCGACCTCGGAAATGTCTACACCTGTGACATCAAAGCCGTTTTGGGCAAGATAAACCGCACTGCGTCCCTCCCCCATCGCCAAGACGAGCGCCTTCCCCTTCTTTAGCCCGCCAATTTTCTGCTTGAGGAAGGCAGCAGGTTCTTTGCCGTAGATATACATGTCACGATCATAACGCTCATTCCAGCGCGCTTTTGTTGACTCGGATTCGCTCTCATCTTGCGGTGAGGCGATTGAGCTTAACAGGAATAGCCCGACGGTCGTGAAAATGATTGGATATTTCATGATTTCTCCTTACGGAAGTTTGTCGCGATGAAATCAGGTGTCGCCCCGCCCCGATAAGGTCGGTTCCGTTCCGAGAATCCCGATTTATCGAGGATGCCCGACCTACGGGGATAGGGTTCAATCTTATCGCGCCACACATAACTAGCAACGTAGGGGACAATACAATCGGAATCTGATCAAGCCCCTTCCATACTCCCGCTTAGAGTTGTGGGTGCAAGCCATATCTGGACAAAGTATCAGGGGTGAGCGTTCACCCCTGTAGTTGTCCGTTTGTCCGTGCCGAGACCAGGTATGCTGGGGAGTATGTCACTTATTGTAACGCAAGTCGCTATTATGCGAAGAGTTGTCCACGAGCGTCAATTTCATCGCGTAAACATTTGCGGCAATAGTAGATTGGATGCGCTTTGTGGTAAACAAAGCCCTTCGCTTGTACACCACACTTTCCGCAGCACTGATTTTTGATTACGTGGATTGCTTTAGTTACTTTTGATGGAGATGCTGGTTTCACTTGGGGTTCCTTTCTTGCATGTATATACATCTTTAATCTCCTTCTGCTTTTGAGATTTCACGACTCACATGAGTCATGCCGGAGCCACAACGGAGCAATCTCAGGAGTCTGTTAGTACAGTTTAACAGACAGGATCGTTCAAAAGTTGACATGAACCCATGAACAAATCGTTGTCACGTTTCGCTCTAGGTTTCTGACCGGAGAGCGTATCAACAGTTGCAAACTAGCACCATTGGTGAATAAGGTGACGCTTGTGAATGCCTATATTTATAAGCAATTATCATGCCAAAGAAAAAGATAATGCCCCAAAATTAATCGGTATGAATAAGGTTTTTAACGGGGAGAGACTAAAAAGCCAGCGCAGCGATGAGGAACGGTTATATAGGACGGTAAATGTGCCCGATTACAAACTCAAGGGCGTAACTCCTATTTATTCTTAATTTGAGTGGATGCTAACCACATGCCCCATCATTTTTCACGTGCATGTCCTGTAACTTCGCAGCTTTCTGCGTTCAGATTTGGCGCAATATTGGCTTAAAGGCGAAAAATAATCGCTGGAAGCCCTGTAGACACTGCGTTCCAGCAGGTTCGCAGCTTTCTGCGATGCTAATCCCCCGATTTCGCAGCTTTCTGCGAACTTACCTGAATCGGCTTCTCTTGATGTTGTAGTTTTTAGCTCTGCAAGAAAGGGACCGTCAATACAAGCATAAAAGAAGCGGTATCATACCCGTGAAAAAGGGTGTGATACCGCTAAATACATCTCGCAACGCAAATACGTAAGGCATTGTCACATTACAGCGCAACCAATCCTCAGGGCCGTAAGCGGTTAGATTTAACCCCACCCCAGAACGACGGGAGTAACTGCTGAGGTCTGACAGACAAGCGGGGATTCCACTCATGAGGCGCGAAATCGGTGGCAGGGCTATCCGTCAACTGGATAAGTTGACGGTCAGCGAGCCAAAAACGGTAAATATCCCAATTCCCAATTTTACCCGCTATAATGATAGATTTTCCGCCTGCCCCCCACCCGTGACCATCGGCAGCCAATAGGGGACCGGGAGGCAGAATCACCGGTTCAAACTTAATCACTGACCGATTCGCCCGATGAAGGGTGGCGATGACCATCGAATACTGATACGCGACACCATCAGCAAGCGGTTTCGTGATTACCGTATACAGAACCTTTTTCCCATCCGGAGACCAATCGCCCAGACGCATGGTCGATCGAGGGAGGGTTTTTGACACTTGCCATCGGTTCGTGCCATCTGCATCAATAACGAAGACCTCCCGGCTGCCGCCTAGAACGCCTTCAAAGGCAATCCGTTCCCCGTCGGGCGACCATCTCACCTTTGCGATAAATTCCGCCTGCGTCACCAACCGGAGGTTATTACCATCGAGGTCCATTGTATAAATGCTAGTAATATCGTTACCATCTCGGCCGCTACGAAACGCAATCCGTGTTCCGTCAGGGTGCCAGTGGGGGTATGCATCCAAAGCAAGGTGACGGGTCAGTCTCTGTTGGTTGCTTCCATCGGCATCCATCATATAGACTTCCCAGTTTCCATCCCGATTGCTATCGAACGCAATCTGTTGACCGTTGGGAGACCAGGTAGACCAAGCATCACCATCTCCATTGAACGTGAGCCGGGTTTGTTGACTACCATCTGAGTTCATTGTGTAGAGCTGGGCGTTTCCATCTCGCTTAGAATAAAATACAATTTTGCCTTGAAGGGGACTCGTGGTCAACCAAAGACTCACTACGAAAAACAATATCCGCAAGGTTATGCCTCCTTTAAAACCTATTTGAAAGATCCAAATTAATCTCTAAAAGATGACCGTTTCACCTAATTTTAAAACAGGCTCTTAATCTACCATTAGGTTCTGTTGACATTGTAACTCCCATATTAACGCAAGTTGCTAGTAGTGGGAAACACTGCAAATCGGAAGAATGCACCTAAATTAAATCAATCACCGCTCGCGGTGGATTGACAAATCCACTAGCAACTTAGGTTATATTATTTCGATAAGAATTCATTTATGTCTATACCCACATCCTTAACATCAACGATTTTTATCCCGTCTGGAATTTCTCCATTATTGAGTTGGTTCATAATTGTATTGCCATCAGTCTCACCAGAGGTCACGACGCGATGAGCAGACCGATATATCGTACCGTCCGGTTTTTCATGCTCGTTCCAGTATACATAGGCGACCCCTGGATATTTAGGAAAGAATATCCTAGGTCCAAGATAGGCACCAACAAAATTATGGTCGCCACTCTTCCATAGTTTAATCTGTGCCCGATCCAGTAATACCATATTTTCAAAAATAGACTTGGGTATCTGCAATTTTTCTTCCTCAGACAGCAACCAAGCCACTGGGAATGGATAGTCATCGGGTACTTCGGGATACTCGCCCGGTTCGCCTTCCATACGCAACTCAATTTCATCCTGCCCCAATGTCGCGCAGCCCCACATCACGGCCAAAACGGCGGTTACCATGCAGACAATAAGAACGCCTTGGAGATATTTCATGTCTTTCATCCTTCTCATTTTGATAAGAATTCGTACGGGTCTATCCCCGCCGATTTATAGTCGACAATTCTGATTCCTTCCGGGGTTTCCCCATTCTCGAGTTGGTCTATAATCGCATCACTATCATTATTACTCGTGGTTAGAAGATGACCAACATACCAGGATATTGTGCCATCCAGTTTTTCGGAATGATCCCATGTGACATAGGCGACATCGGGGTAGAGCGGGTAGAATATTCCATTCGTAATAACGCCGCCGGCAAAATCATGGTCGCCCTCGCTCCATAGCTTTACCATAACCATACTTAACAACTCCATTCTTCCAACATCCTCGGGTGCTATCTTTACTCGCTCGTCTTCGGATCGCTGCCAATGGACCCTACGTGGATAGTCCTCGGGCACTTCGGGATACTCAAAGCCAGTAACAGACCGATCTGTTTCCGACCCCAATATAGTACATCCACATATCACGGACAAAACGAAAGGCACCATGTAGACGATAAGAACCCACTGATGAGATTTCATGTGTATTCCCTCTTTCAATTTGATAAGAATTGGTATGGATCTATCCCCGCCGATTTATAGTCGACAATTCTGATTCCTGCTGGGGTTTCCCCATTCTCGAGTTGGTCTATAATCGCATCACTATCATTATCACCCGTTAGAAGATGACCAACATACCAGGATATTGTGCCATCCGGTCTTTCGGACTGATCCCATTCGACATAGGCGACATCGGGGTAGAGCGGGTAGAATATTCCATTCGTAATAACACCGCCGGTAAAATCATGGTCGCCCTCGCTCCATAGCTTTACCATAACCATACCTAATATTTCCTGTAATTCAAGGCGCTCCGGTGGTATATGGGCCCGTTCTGCTTCAGAGCGTAGCCAAATTGGTGTAAATGGATAGTCAGCCGGCACTGGTGGATACTTGCTAGTTGTCTCCTCTGCATCTACAAGCGGTTCGGGGGTAGATGTAAACGCATCTGTTAACAAAGCATCGAAGTCCTCCGAATCCTCTTCCCATTCATCCTCTGTCAAGGCGATCTCGCCGTTAGAAGGCTCTGAATCACTCTCTGACGATTTCTCAGTCTCAGGTATCTTAGCGGGTTTCAAAACGCGCGGATTTCGGCGCAATGGGATGTCAGGTTCGACAATCACCACTGGTTCAGGGAGTCGGCGTAACCGATAGAATGATACAACACTGTAGACAAGTGAAGCAAAGCAAACAATCAAACTAACAATCAAGAAACGTTTTGTCCAATGCATGGCGGTCCTCCTTTTTTTAAGTACCAAGGGCATATCACCCATTTGGGTCACACGCTAATTTCTGAAAATGTGCCCGATTACAAACTCAAGGGCGTAACTCCTATTTATTCTTAATTTGGGTGGACTCTAACCCCATGCCCCATCATTTTTCACTTGCCTACCCTGTAACTTCGCAGCTTTCTGCGTTCAGATTTGGCGCAATATTGGCTTAAAGGCGAAAAATAATCGCTGGAAGCCCTGTAGACACTGCGTTCCAGCAGGTTCGCAGCTTTCTGCGATGCTAATCCCCCGATTTCGCAGCTTTCTGCGAACTTACCTGAATCGGCTTCTCTTGATAAAGAAGCGGTATCATACCTGTGAAAAAGGATGTGATACCGCTAGTTGTATAGATTTAAGACGGCCCCCGTTGATGGCACATCGTCATCAACAAACCAATCTATAGTTGACCAATCGCTGTGCCTGGATCATCGCACTTCCAAACGGTCCAATGAAGTAACAGTTAGTGTGAAGTAACAGTTAGTGTATGTCCGACCGGTTCATCACCGTATTCCTCAAGGCGTGCTGTCAGCCTGTCAATATATCCCGCGTCATGAGATGCAGTACCAAGTGCCTCTTCGGCCTTCGCCATTTCTATATCATCTGACAACATTGCTTGACCCGTGAAAAGTTTGTCGTAGTAGCGAACCAGCGCATCAACTTCAGGGCCTGTGCCATGTTGCGCTTCAAAATATTCGCGCAGCTTACGGGAAAACTTCCCACTTGCTACGCTTTCTAAAAACCTTGCGCGGAGTTCTTCATCCGAACGGTTTCCAGGAAACTCTTCAGGGACCTCTTCACGGAGTTCTTCATCCCAGTCCCACGCTTCCGAGGAAGGTTCCTCGACCGCTTGGGTATCATGAGAACGAGTGGACTCCCCATGAGAGTGTTCCAGTGCGTCAGAAGACTCAACGACATCGTCATCTGATTCGTCAGCAAAAATACCGGAGGTGATTGGTTCATCAACCTCGGAATTATCCACCGTTGAAGTTCCAACAGAGACCCTAGGGGGTTGACTGTCAACAATTAAGGGAATTGGGTCATCTCCATAATACCAATGACCACCAAAGTATGCACCGCATACTATCAGGACAGCAATCATTCCAGCACCAACAACCATTTTCATTTGTATCACATCCTTTCCCGGTTTAATATCTCAAGCATAAGACTGATGCTTGTGCAATTCTATTGGGCAATTACCATGCCAAAGCAAACAATAATACCCCAAAATCAGTATTAAGTTTTTAACGGGGAGAGACTAAAAAGCAGCGCAGCGATGAGAACGGTTATATAGAGCGATATTGGGGTTTTTAGCTCAGCAAGAAAGGGACCGTCAATGCAAGCATAAAAGAAGCGGTATCATACCCGTGAAAAAAGGCGTGATACCGCTAAATACATCTCGCAACGCAAATACATAGGGCATTGTCACATTACAGCGCAATCAATCCTCAGGGCCGTAAGCGGTCAGATTTAATCTCACCCCAGAATAAGGGGAGTAACTGCTGAAGTCTGACAGACAAGCGGGGATTCCACTCATGAGGCGCGAAATCGGTGGCAGGACTATCTGTCAACTGGATAAGTTGACGGTCAGCGAGCCAAAAACGGTAAATATCCCAATTCCCAATTTTACCCGCTATAATGATAGATTTCCCACCTGCCCCCCACCCGTGACCATCGGCAGCCAATAGGAGACCGGGAGGCAGAATCACCGGTTCAAACTTAATCACTGACCGATTTGTCCGATGAAGTGTAGCGATGACCATCGAATACTGATACGCGACACCATCAGCAAGCGGTTTCGTGATTACCGTATACAGAATCTTTTTCCCATCCGGAGACCAATCGCCCAGACGCATGGTCGATCGAGGGAGGGTTTTTGACACTTGCCATCGGTTCGTGCCATCGGCATCAATAACGAAGACCTCCCGGCTGCCGCCTAGAACGCCTTCAAAGGCAATCCGTTCTCCGTCGGGCGACCATCTCACCTTTGCGATAAATTCCGCCTGCGTCACCAACCGGAGGTCATTACCATCAAGGCCTATCGTATAGATACTAGAAATATCCTTTTCCGGTTCGCCGCGCGAAAACGCAATCCGTGTTCCGTCAGGGTGCCAGTGGGGTTGCCCATCAAAAGCGGGATGATGGGTCAGTCTCCGTTGGTTGCTTCCATCGGCATCCATCATATAGACTTCCCAGTTTCCATCCCGATTGCTATCGAACGCAATCTGTTGACCGTTGGGAGACCAGGTAGACCAAGCATCACCATCTCCATTGAACGTGAGCTGGGTTTGTTGACTACCATCTGAGTTCATTGTGTAGAGCTGGGCGTTTCCATCTCGCTTAGAATAAAATACAATTTTGCCTTGAAGGGGACTCGTGGCAAGCCATAAGCAAGCCACGAGGATAGTCATTCGCATAGTGATTCCTTCATCTTACCCTAGCAGGGGCCGTGCCGAGACTAGGGATGGAAGTCGAAAGGGGTGAACATAAAACAGCATTAAACGCAACAATTGAAAAGCGTTGTGGTTTTTGTGGTTTTTAGCTCAGCAAGAAAGGGACGGTCAATGCAAGCATAAAAGAAGCGGTATCATACCTGTGAAAAAGGATGTGATACCGCTAGTTGTATAGATTTAAGACGGCCCACGTTGTTGACCAATCGCTGTGCTTGGCTTATCGCACTTCCAAACGGTCCAATGAGGTTACATGTAATGTGTGTCCGACCGGTTCATCACCGTATTTCTCAAGGTGTTCAATTGACTTGTCAATTGCTTTCGCTTCCTGAGACCCAGCCAAGCCAAGTGCTAGGCGGGCTTTATCGTATTCTATCGCATCTGACAGCGTCGCTTGACCCGTGAGAAGGTTATCGTGGTAGCGAACCATCACATCAACTTCAGGGCCTGTGCCATGTTGCGCTTCAAAATATTCACGCAGCTTACGGGAAAACTCCCCACTTGCTACGCTTTCTAAAAACCTTGCGCGGAGTTCCTCATCCGAACGGTTTCCAGGAAACTCTTCAGGGACCTCTTCACGGCTTTCTTCACGGAGTTCTTCATCCCAGTCCCACGCTTCCGAGGAAGGTTCCTCAATCGCTTGGGCATCATGAGAATGAGTGGACTCCCCATGAGAGTGTTCCAGTCCGTCAGAAGACTCAACAACATCGCCATCTGATTCGTCAGCAAAAATACCGGAGGTGATTGGTTCATCAACCTCGGAATTATCCACCGTTGAAGTTCCAACAGAGACCCTAGGGGGTTGACTGTCAACAATTAAGGGAATTGGGTCATCTCCATAATACCAATGACCACCAAAGTATGCACCGCATACTATCAGGACAGCAATCATTCCAGCACCAACAACCATTTTCATTTGTATCACATCCTTTCCCGGTTTAATATCTCAAGTATAAGACCGATGCTTGTGCAATTCTATTGAGCAATTACCATGCCAAATCAAACAATAATGCCCCAAAATCAGTATTAAGTTTTTAACGGGGAGAGGCTAAAAAGCCAGCGCAGCGATGAGGAACGGTTATATAGGGCGATAAATATGCCCAATTACAAACTCAAGGGCGTAACTCCTATTATTCTTAATTTGAGTGGATGCTAACCGCATTCCCCATCATTTTTCACGTGCATGCCCCGTAACTTCGCAGCTTTCTGCGTTCAGATTTGGCGCAATATTGGCTTAAAGGCGAAAAATAATCGCTGGAAGCCTTGTAGATACTGCGTTCCAGCAGGTTCGCAGCTTTCTGCGAACTTACCTGAATCGGCTTCTCTTGATATGGTATTTATCCATTTTATATCTCAACGTTGACTCAGGGATACCGAGATGGTCTGCCGCAGCCTTCTGGTCTACAGCCCCTTCAAGCGCGTCAATGATTAAAATCCGCTCGTATTCATCAACCAATTCGGTAAGTCCTTTGTTCTCGGCATCGAATTTTCTAGCGGCATCAAGCTGGAGGGCAGCAGCAGAAATCCAATCACCTGTGGCTAACACCACCGCCTGCTCGATCCGGTTCTCCAGTTCACGGACGTTCCCCGGCCACGAGTATTTTATCAAAAACACCATTGTTGCTTCCTGAAAGCCTCTGATCTGTTTGCCATCGGCTAGATGCAATTTTTGAGAGAGAAAGTGGGTGGCAAGCAGTGGTATATCGGATTTGCGCTCGCGTAACGGAGGAACGTGTAACGGAAAAACGTTGAGTCGATAGTAGAGATCCTCTCGAAACGTGCCTTCTCGGACAGCCTGCTCCAAATCTTTGTTCGTCGCTGCAATCACTCGGATGTCTACTTCAATGGTCTGCTTCCCGCCGATCCGTTCAAGCTGTCTTTCTTGCAAGACGCGCAGGAACTTTACTTGAGACTCTGCATCCAGTTCAGCAATTTCATCGAGGAAGATGGTGCCGCGGTTCGCGTCCTCAAATTTTCCTTGCTTTCGCCCTGTTGCGCCGGTGAATGCCCCTCGCTCATGTCCAAAAAGTTCGCTGCCGAGAAGAGCATTCTCTGTTTGTCCGCAGGCAACCGTAACAAAGGGTTGACTGACTCTGGGACTGTGATAGTGAATCGCTTGGGCGATAAGTTCCTTTCCGGTTCCGCTTTCGCCTTGGATGAGAATGGTTGTGTCCGTCGAAGCGACGCGGTCTATCTGCCCAAACAAGCGGTGCATGGATTCGGAATCTCCAACGATGACTTTGTCAGAGCCGTAGCGGTATCCTTTTATGCGGTCAATTTCGGATTGTTGCAGGGCTGCGATTCGGCGTTCTAGCTGCAATCTCTCATAAGCCTGATTGACTCGGAAGGGAAGTTCGTTGTAACCTTGGGTTTTCTTCTCAATGAAATCATAGGCACCCAGCTTGTGAGCTTTCATGGCGTTTTGTATCGTCCCCTCAACGGTGACGACAATCACTTTGATGGCAGGGGCGCGCGCCATAATCTCCCTTAGAAACGCAAGTCCTTCTTCGCTATCTTGGTGCTGTAATCTCAAATCGAGAATAATTATATCCGGTTGGAATGACCCTAGTTTCTGAGAAGCGGTGGGTATATCCGTTGCTGTCTCAATCTGATATCCTAGAGGAGCCAGCCTGGCATTATACACGTCTGCGTAGATTTCTTCGTCCTCGACGATAAGGATTTTTCCTTGTTCATTCGACATGATTTTGCCCCCAGTAGTTTTGGGCAGGTCCTGTACATGACTAAGACAGGGTAACTACAAAGGTTACCCCCACGGTAATAATACATCTCGTCGTTGTCGGAGTAAAAAAATTGGCAATTCTACATAGATGGTTGTTCCAACGTCGGGTTTTGACAAAATATCAATCTGTCCGCGGTGTTCATTGATAATTTGCTCGGCAATCCACATGCCTAACCCGGTGCCGCCCCTATCTTTTTTCGTTGAATAGAGCGGTCTAAAGACATTTTGCACCGTTTCCGCGCTCATACCGCAGCCGGTGTCTTGTATATCAATTCGGATGGCATCAACCGTCCGGGTCATCCGGAGGGTAAGGGTCCCCCTGGTCTCCTCCATCGCTTCACACGCATTGATAAAGAGGTTCTCAAATGCTATCCGCAGCTTATTCACATCCCCATGAATGTGGGGTGCCACTTCGTATTGTTTACTAAGCGTGATTTTATGTTCCCAATCCGGATTTCTTTGTATCGTTTCGTGCAGCCAGACTTCAATCTCAAGACGAAGATCAAAAAGCCGAAATTCAGGTTGCGCCGTTGTCTCAAGCAATTGATTGACTGTGTGACGTGCGTGATTTACCTGTTCTCTAATCTCTTGGGTGAACTTGTTGGTGGCATCCTTAGAATGCCTCCCCACAGGCGTTGTCTCCTCTAACATCGCCAAATTTTCCGAACAGGCTTCGATGATTGCCAACGGATTTTTAACAGCATGAGCGAGACCACGAAGCGTATTGGCGTTTCTCTCCGCCTGTTCACGGGCATCGTGTTCTTGTTGCAACATCTCTTCACGTAATCGCTGTGCCTCGCGGTACTTGGTATAATAACGCCGGACAACAATAACAAACAGAACGCCCACAATCGCCAACGCGGCGGGAATAGCAATCCAGCCGTTGAGATACCCCTGCGGTCCGACTTTCAAGGGCACGCTTGCGGCTTGGACAAGGATCGCGACATGCGGGGTCGCGTGGTCGGGGCCCGGCATAAAGAGGGTGCCGACGATTCTCATTGGAGCCCCCTGCGATTGGGCAGCTGCCTCCCATACTTCTCCGATAAGTAAAAGTCCGCTCAATAGAAACCGTGACAACGCTAGTTTCATTACAAGCACCCCTCTCGCTTCAGTGACTTGATAAAGTTACTATTTTCCCACAAAACGGAATAGATTGGAAGCATTTTCATGCCTATCCTCGCTGACAGTCTCCCTTCTATGTATTATCATCCAAGTTGCGCCCTACCCTATCAGGGAGACCTGCGGACGTTCCAAGCCTTCACAAGGCTAGTAACCTATGGACGCAGGATCGGTATGACAAACCAGTAGCAGCCGTGAAAGGAAAATAGGTCAAAATGACATATCATTGTCGCACGATGGTCCGGCCACAAACCATGCCATAATGACATACCGTGATTAGATGGCAAACAGTAGCTGTCCGCAAGTCCTTCAGATTCATGACAAATACCATCACACAAAACCCGCTGCAACCCGCGTCTTAACAGGGATTGGGCGATTTAGCTCTTTTTTGATTCACTAAAAAAACAGTGTTTGGCATGACACTTGCTCTATATTGGATCATCTGAGTAACAATACTCATAAAACCAAGCAAAAATTAGAGAAATAGGAGGCACTAAAAATGAGAAGTCTAGCCACGAGACCGATACAAGATCTCTTTAGCATTCACAATGAGATGAGTCGATTGTTTGACCACTGGCACAGGCCAGCACGCTATCGTGCAGAGGGTGAGAATTTGGATTGGATGCCAGTTGTTGACATCTTAGAAGCGAATGATCATGTTGAAATCCGCGCTGAAATTCCGGGACTCGCCGAGAAGGATGTCCAAGTTTCCGTGACGGATGATATCCTCACACTCAAAGGTGAAAAGAAGCATGAAAGCGAGGGAAAAGACCAGAAGTATCATCGTGTTGAGCGGAGTTACGGTCGATTCCAACGGTCTTTCACATTGCCGGCGAACTTGAATTCTGAAGACATCAAAGCAAAATTCACGAACGGTGTGTTGGCTGTGTCTATTCCAAAAGTAAAAGAAGTCAAACCCAAAGAGATTCAAATCAGTGTCGAATAGCCATCTGATTTGCAAAAAGCGTCCTGCGTTTAAACGTAGGACGCTTTTTTTATGTCAAAAGTGCGGTGCTTTTTTGAAACTTTCATTTAGATAGCGGTGTGTTTTGAACCAGAAAAGGAGGGTCTACAAATGTTTAAGTCAAATTTAACCAAATGGACAATTTCACTGGTAGTTGTAGCATTAATAATCGCTGTCGGTGTAACGCTAAACACAGATAACCCGACGTTTACCCCTCAGACCGCAATTGGTCAAACTAGCAATAGTTTTAATCAGGACTTTGAATATTTGGAACGGGCGAACCGTGCATTCATTGAAGTGGTAAATCGTGCAAAACCCGCCGTTGTGCAAATTACAACCACCCGGTTGGTTTCAACATCTCGTCCGCAGCGCCCTTTCGATTTTTTCGGCGATGATGATTTATTCGAGTTTTGGTTCGGGCCCCGGGAGCGTCGTGATTCAGATGAACGTGAAGAAGATAAGCGAGAAGTAGAGGGGCTTGGATCCGGTGTCATTGTCAACGAAGCCGGTTATATCTTAACGAATAACCATGTCATTGAAGATGCCGAGGGTATTGTGGTAGTCTTACCGAACGGACGCGAATATCAAGCGGACGTTGTTGGAAAAGATGCAAGTCGCCGCGGAACGGATCTTGCGGTTCTGAAGATTGATGGAAAGGGTTTGCATGCCTTGCCTCTCGGCGACTCGGAGGAACTTCAGATTGGAGAGTGGGTCATCGCTATCGGGAGTCCCTTTGGACTCGCCCAAACGGTGACGCGCGGGATGGTCAGTGCAAAAGGGCGTTCGATAAATGATATTCGTATTGTCAGATATGCGGACTTCATCCAAACCGATGCCGCGATCAATCGTGGCAACAGCGGTGGTGCCCTCATTAACATCCGTGGTGAGTTAATTGGTATTAACACGGCAATCGCCACCGGCGGTGGATTTTCACAAGGCAACGCTGGGGTTGGGTTTGCCATCCCGATTAATCTCGCAAAACGGATTATGACCCAATTAATCGAGAAAGGGGAGGTAGAGCGAGGATGGCTGGGCGTTACGCTTCAACCTATTGACTATGACTTGGCAGAGAAGTTAAAACTTGATGAACCGCGTGGTGCCTTGATTACACAAGCACTCAAAGGGAGGCCAGCAGAAAAAGCGGGTATCCGTCGTGGAGATGTGATTATCGAATTTGATAAGGTCGTTATCCGTGATAGCAACCACCTCATGCACGCCGTGGCTGCAGCAGGTGTCGGCAAAACGGTTGAAGTGAAAGTGATTCGCGCCGGAAAAGAGAAAGTTTTAAAGGTCAAGCTTGGAAAGCTTACTGAAGAAGAGCTTACAAGATTCGCTGGTAGACCGGGCCGCTTTGTTCCGGATGAAGACGACACGGAAGCATTTGCGGGCATTCATGTGCAGGGCTTGACCGATGAACTAGCAGCAAAATATGGGTATGAAGGCGAAAACGGTGTGATTGTCACTGCGGTTGAGCGACGCAGTGCCGCCGCAAGAGCCCAGATTGGTGTCGGGACCCTGATTCAGGAAATTGAAGGGTTGGAAATCTCAAACCTAAAGGATTACCGTGAGCATACTAGAGCAGTTAAGGATAAATCAAAGATTCTGCTATACGTTAGACAACCAAACAGGGGTGCTGCATACATCACGCTGGAAAACCCGTCGAACTAAAAGAAACGCATGAAAACCGTTCCACAAAACAGTGAGGAGATGGATTTGCAAGGATCCATCTCCTCTTTTTTTTATCTGTCGGAGGTGTCTGATTCTCAGACGTGCACCGCTCCTCGTCCCATCTCAGTTTTTATGCTTCACGTCATAGAGATAGCATCGGCACGAATGAGTCCCCGTGAACGCGACTCCGTCAGGATACGCCTCACTACAATGCGGCATCGCTTCAGGGCAACGCGGATGAAAATGACAACCTTTTGGCGGGTTAATTGGCGACGGCACATCGCCTTCAAGCTGAATCTTTTCGATGCCGGTCTCCGGATCGATTTTGGGCACAGCCGATAGCAGCGCACGGGTGTAAGGGTGCTTGGGTTGGTCAAAGATCTCTTCGGTAGTTCCCCGTTCAACGATTCGGCCGAGATACATCACCGCCACTTCGTCCGCGAGATACTCCACCACCGAAAGGTTGTGGGTGATAAACAGGTAGGTCAGATTCAAGTCGTCCTGAAGTTCCTTGAGCAGGTTTAAGATCTGCGCTTGCACGGAAACATCCAGCGCACTCGTCGCCTCATCACAAACAATGAACTCGGGCTCAACAGCCAAGCAGCGGGCGATTCCGATTCGTTGGCGTTGCCCACCGGAGAATTCGTGGGGATAACGACTGACCATGTCAGGAGACAGTCCGACCCGCTGCATCAGTTCGCGCACCCGGTCTTCCCGTTCCGATCGATTGGCTCCAATGCCGTGGGTTATCATACCCTCCTGAATCGTCTGCCCAACCATCGCCCGTGGATTCAGTGATGAGTAAGGGTCTTGGAAGATGATTTGAAGTTTCCGTCGATAGGGGTGAAGTTCAGATCTATCCAACTGTGCAAGATCGATGTCGTCGTAACGGATTTCTCCTTGAATCGGAACGCCAAGTCGGAGAACCGCTTTGCCGAGTGTCGTTTTCCCACATCCGGATTCTCCAACAAGGGCGAGGGTTTTCCCTTTAGGAATGGTAAGGTTGACCCCATCAACCGCATAGACATAACCCACCGTCCGCTTGAGTATTCCCTTTACGATTGGGAAATGGACGCGCAGATTGTTCACCTGAATGAATGGTTCGTTGGTGATGTCAGGATTGGGAAGGGCAGAAGGTATTACAGCGGCTGAAGTTGGGGCGGCGGCAATCTCTGCTGCAGGGGCCAGGCGATTAAAATCAGGACTGTAAAGGTGACATGCGGCGTGATGGCCCGTTTCGACCTTAATCGATGGCGGCAAGATCGCATCACAACCGTTCATAACTTCGGGACACCGATCAGCAAAGCGACATCCATCAGGGTATTGCGTCGCTTGCGGGACACGCCCTTGGATAGTTTGCAAGGCCTCGCCGCGCTTTTGACGCGAGGGGAGAGAGTCAAGCAACTTGGTCGTGTAGGGATGGTGAGGATTGTGGTAAAGTGTCCCCCAATCGCTGGTTTCGACAATCTTTCCTGCGTACATGACCGCGACACGGTCCGCCATCTCGGAGACAACGCCAAGGTCATGGGTAATCAGCAGCACTGCCATCCCAAACTCTCGTTGGAGCTGCTTAATCAGTTCAAGAATCTGCGACTGAATCGTAACGTCCAACGCGGTCGTCGGTTCATCAGCGATGAGCAGGCCAGGCCGACACGATAGCGCAATCGCTATCATGACACGCTGTCTCATGCCGCCCGAAAGCTGGTGGGGATATTCCTCAAAACGCCGCGCCGGTTCCGGAATGCCGACCAAATCCAACATTTCAATAGCAGCGTTTTTCGCAGTGCTCCCACCTATCTTTTGATGCTGCTGGATTGCTTCCAGAATTTGATTCCCAACGGTAAACACAGGATTGAGACTGGTCATCGGCTCCTGGAAGATCATCGCAATCTCGTTACCCCGAATCTTTCGCTTTTCTACCTCTGGCAATCGGGTGATTTCCCTGCCTTTATAATGAATCTCCCCGCCGGCAATAAACCCCGCCGGCTGCGGCACGAGTTGACTTATTGACAATGCCGTCACACTCTTGCCGCAGCCGGATTCCCCAACGATCGCAAAAATTTCGTTATGCTGAATCTCAAAGGACACACCATCTACAGCAAGGGCAAGGCCTTCCGGAGTACGAAAGTAGGTCTTGAGGTTGTCAACGCGCAACAGAGGTTCAGATTTTCTCATGCTGACCCACTTTCAACTGATCTCAATTTCCGAAATGCTATTGGCAGTTGCAGCCTGATCGAAAAGGGCATTGAGTCGATCCACGCTGCGGATGGACTTAATTTTCTTCACTACGGAGGGCGGAATGGAATCAAATCGAAGCTGGAGGAGCTTGAGAACGGCTTCGCGCTTTGCCCTTAGTTCACCGCGTTTCTCACCACGTTTTTCACCGCGCCTTTCACCGCGTTTCTCTCCTCTTTCCTCGCCCTGTTGAATGAAGTATTCTGCAATTGTTTGCGGCATATCTTGTACCTCCTCTATTTGCCTACGTCCTACAAGGGTTTGGGCAACAATATTCATCAGGGTTTCACGTTCTTCTGTAGGTCGCCTATGATAGATTAGCAAAACCAAATAGTACATTGCTCTTGACCACTGCGGCGATTCTTCCGGTAACTCCTTCAAAATCTCTACTACCTGTCTTAACACAGCTTCAAAGTCAGCTTTTGTTGCATCTTCTTGGCGAATGAGCTCTAACAGCAGGCGAAATGGGTGACGGAGGAAGTCAGGGGCATCTTCTCCCTTAACATTCAGGAATAAAACATCAAACGTGGGAACAAACCGTCCTAGGGCTTGTGGTAGATCTGTGACTACCTCCATTGTTATCGGCATCTCCCACGTTTGGCTCCCTGTATAAAAGACAATCGGAATAATTGGGCGAAAGTGCCACTCGCTTTCAGGGACTTTCGCATCCTCCCACCCACGTCGCTGGGCATCCCAAATATTGACCATGTAGAACAGAAGTCGAAAGCCCATCACGGGACTTGTCACCGATTGGTGTTCGATAAGCAGATAAGCCCACACGTCACCCAACTCTTCAGATTGAAATGGGATCAGATAGATGACATCGGATTCTTGTTTCCGCAGGTTATCGGGAATAAAACTTTGATTTACCTGTTGGAGTTGACTGAAATCAAGTTGGTCGGCCAAATCGCTCGCGACAATTTGTAGCAACCCTTCCACATTTTCGCCAAATTCCAGCAACCACTTGGCTCCTCTGTCAGAGAATTCCCTAATCGGCGGTAAGAAACCGATGTCTTCGCTCTGTTTTCTCATTCGCTTCAGCCGCCTTGTGCTTCAGAAAAATGTTTGAGAGCCTAGGCTATTGAGACACCCGGCAAACGGCTCCGGATCCGGCATCACAGTACCAGAAGCACCCATCCCAGCGGGTCATGCCGTGCGGTTCCGGGTGTGGTTCGGGAATTTCGATCTTATCAATGGTCGAACCATCTTTGAGATTCATGCGATAGAAGGCGCGGTAGTTTGTTTCAACGCACCAGAGATCATCCCCCTCCCATGCGAGACCGTGTGGACGGACTCCGGGAGCCGGGAAAGAATGCAGGACAGCGAGATCGTTTTCCGGATCTAACTGGTAAACGGTCGCTGAAGGCGGCACTGCCATCCACAATTTGCCATCGCGCCACTCCAATCCGTGTGCCCCTGACTCCTTGGCACCTGCGGTCGGATAGGCGGCAAGGGTCTTTCCACTCGATCGGTCAGCTTTTAGAATTGCCGGACCATCGGTTTTTATGCGCGTCGGGACGAAGGTTGATGCGATCCAAAGGTCCGCACCGTTCACCGTGATACCGCTCCCGTGCTCGGAATCCGTATCGAACGCCTCCAAAGTTTCCCCTTCGTAGGAGACGAGGAGGGCTTGATTTGAAACCTGATCAAGAAACCAGATCCCTTCTTCTGTGGCTTGCATGCCGTTTGGCTGTGGGCCCGGAAAGTCAAACATCTTCTCTATTTTAACTGCCATCAGGAATTCTCCTTCATTATGTTTGTAAATACATCAGCATTTTATAATGGATGGGTATCAGTGTCAATCGAATTATTTTATCGCAACCTAACCCCCCTTGTTCACCTCGATAGATAGCTTCTTTTTGAATAAATTCAGAATTTGTAACTCCCAATAATTGCCCATGGCCTGCATTCTTTAGCACTTCTAAGGCGGCAATGTAACCCGCGACAGCTTCCCACCGTGGATGCTAGGCTCTTCACACAATCGCTCGCGGAGGCGATCCAAGCCCGCATAAACATCCGGATGTGTTGTCTCAGATATCCCAAGCACCTCAGATAACAGCCGCCGATCCAACTCCTGACGCGCCACATCCTCAAACATCTGATTGAACGGAAGCATCCGCTTATGCTTCATCTCCTCAAAAATACACTCGGCGTTCTGCAAGGCAGCCTGATCCAATTGATGCACATCCAACGTCGGCATTGACTCTAGGACCTTCAAGCTAACTCTTCCACGCCCCTCGTGCTGCTTGTTACAATGCATCCAGTGGCATAACAACCCCAAGGTTGAGTTTCCCCACAAGGAGAAAACGTAGTCATGTAAAGGATTTTCAAACACGACATTGGGGCAGCCGATACCGATAGCGGTCTTCTCTGTGAAGAGCACTGATAGAGAATTTGCGTTAAACCGTAAATCTAAATTGTGATGGACGCGTCCATTTCTTTCCAATATTTCCTGGGCTTTGTCCCAATAGTTGGAACGAATGAGGCCGTGGCAATCCGGTTGCACAACCATGGCGCGTTGATTGTCTGAATCGAGATGCCACAACCCCGGATACAAATCTGTATCGGAGCACCCCATTTCTATGTCAAAGGCACCCCATGATGGGTCCTTAATAGTTCGGTGGTTAAAACCGATTGTCGCAATCTTACCGATAGTCCTCATCGGTATTTCGAGGAGGGTGCGCTGTCCCGGTAACCAGACATGCCCATTTGCTAAGTGATAGGTGGATTGAATCAACGCGAGATCTCTGATGCGTGAGGTGGTCCACACCCCTTGCAACGGACAATTTAAGGCAAACCCTACTATCTCATCCCCGACCTTGATAGGATTCCCACCGATTGGTGGATCTTCAAACTTTCTGACATTTCGGAGATGTTGAATCCACTTAGCTATTTCAACTGCCTCTAAATGGCTATTTGGCCTGCGGTGCAGACAGACAAAGGTGCCGCGGCCGGTGTTTTCCGTCCTGCCTTTGAGGGCAACCACGAGACACTCTGCCATGTCCGTGTCCGCGGAGAAGGCACAGTTTCCCGTTTTGGCATCGGCGATGGTGACAACAGTTACATCGTGATACATAGTAGCCCATAGGTCTCTTACCTTCTGCCAGTTGGGAGAAGTCAGGACAGTCAAGGGAAGCACGAACCCCATCGTGGGCGGATACAGAGATGCCTCCCCATCACTACTTTTTAGCATCCGATCTGCAAGGTCAACAAAATAGGAACCGAGGCCGGCGTTGCCATTTGCGATGGAGGTCTCCATGCTTCGGAGCGATGTTTTCATCGCCTTGGCGACATCTTCATCCTTATCTCCAAACAGAGTCGTCGGAACATCAGGGTTATCAGAATTATTATCCGCTCCCATCCTTGTAAAGGGTGGATTATCGATGATGATATCAAATTCGCCGTGCCGAAATTCCGATTCTTGGGTATCGTCTGAGCTGTCACCACCTTGAACCTGCTCCGCGTTTATTAACCCTAATGGCAACGTTGCCTCCGGATTCTCAAGTAAATCCAAAGCCCCTATTGCATATTTGCCATCTAGTCGCTGCGTGCCGTATGCCATAGTGTGAATGCGGGTTTTCCCAATTTTGACATCGGGGTAGGTGCTCGCAATAATTGAAGCGGTGAGGTGGCTGGCATTGGGCATGATATCAGCCCCAACGAGGTTATTTTCTACCATTTGCCGGTGAATGTCTTTCCCAATCCCACCCGCTTGTTCATGTAGTGCCAATATCCGCTGGTAAAGTCCGTTTAGTAGTGCGCCGGTGCCACAAGCAAAATCGGCGACCTTTGGAAAGGCACATAGCCCCTCCCCTAGGGTAGGCTGCCCGTCGGGTAAAACGAGGGCGGAGAGCAGTGCAACGGACTCGGGGCGCGTATAATTTGCCTTGATGAACCGTCGGTCAACAATTAACCGTTGAAAGACGATGCCCGCTAGCTCGTGTATCTGCGCCAACCCTCGCGTAATTAGTCCTTGGGCGGTGTTACGTAGGGTCCACAATACCTGTCCGACCAGTTTATCGTCTGTTGCCAGCACCTCTTTCGTCAGATGATACGCAACATCAAAGATTGGACGATAGTTGACCTGTCGAACGACATCCCACGCGTTCAAGACTTCATTGACGTTAAGTTGTTCTCCCACCGTTTGGAGTTGGCCGAGGGATGGCACTGTGTCCATTCCCGGGGTTCCGGCAAGTGCGCTCTGGAAAACGAAAGCATTTGTGATGATCAACATCGCCATCCGATAGGTCTGTTCACCCGCTCCTTGATAGAGGATTTCCTCAATGGTTTCTGCGATGTGGGGGCGTATTTTTACAGCAGCAGCGAGGAGGATTGCAGCTTCATTTACGCCGCGCTCTAAATCTTCGGCGGCTTGAACAACTTTGGAAATGGGGATGGCACCAATTCGGAGGGCAGTGGCAACGTCACTGATACTGCCGACAATCCAACCGCTATTGGGAAAACGGTGAGGGGCATCAATGCTGAAGAGGGCGTAATGGAGGTCATCGGCGTGTCGGAGTGCGTTAGAAATCTCAGCACTGCTGAGCTGTCGAAACCGATAGGGGACTCGTAATGCCATGGCGGTTTTAAGGATTTCAAATGATGCCAAGCGTTTTCCGAATCGTCCTTTTGCTTGCTCTTCGCCCTCTAAATTTGGTGAGCGGTGGTGGTCAATCTTTACCTCTATGACCATCGGCTCTTTGCCGGTTTCTGTCAGGGTTATATCGGGACGTTTGGCTTCGCGCAGCAGTGTTTCCTGTGATTCGATGCTCCATGTATTTCTGCGTTCTCGCAATATATCCGCTATATAGACCGAAATTGTGTCCTCAGTCTGCATCCGTATCTCCGTCTCTCTTTCCAAAATCTCAGCGGTTTATCTCAACTGTAGGGACAGGCTTCTTAGTCCCGATGCTGCTGTTGCACGATTTCTTGACATGAGCGTTTGTTTTTTACTGATTTTGCTTGAGTGCCCGATTAAGGACTTCATCTACATGATCAACAAACATAAACTCAAGTCCCTCCTTAGCATCATCGGGAACTTCAACCAGATCTTTCTGATTGCGCTCAGGTAGGATAACAGTCTTAATCCCTGCTTGCTTGGCAGCGAGGGTCTTCTCCTTCAAGCCGCCGATCGGTAGCACCCGCCCCCGCAACGTAATTTCGCCGGTCATCGCAACCTCGGGGAGGACGTTATGTCTCGTCGCCAGAGAAGCGAGGGCTGTGGCGATGGTGATACCGGCGGAGGGCCCATCTTTCGGGCTCGCCCCGGCTGGCACATGAACGTGGATGTCGTGCTTTCGGAAGAAATCAGGGTCGAAATGTAATATCTCCGCCTGGGACTTGACATAACTTAGCGCGGCTTGGGCGGATTCCTGCATCACATCACCGAGCTGTCCTGTGAGAAGTAACTTTCCCTCACCAGCCATACTGGTTGCCTCTATAAACAGAATCTCACCCCCATAAGCGGTGGCAGACATACCGGTTACAACGCCAATCTCCTCCTTCCGTTCAGCAATTTCAGAGTAAAATTTGGTTGGTCCCAAATAATTCGGCACATCGTCAGTTGTCACATGGGTTGGTGTATCTTTCCCCTCGGCAATCTGGCGGGCAACCTTTCGACAGATTGCTCCCATCTCACGTTCAAGGTTTCGGACCCCTGCCTCACGGGTGTATTTGTCGATTACCTGATGAAGTGCGTCATCCGCGATAGACAGCGTAGCCTCCTCAATACCGTGCGCTTCGAGTTGGCGCGGGATGAGATACTGCTTGGCAATCATCAACTTCTCGTTGGTGGTGTAGCCGGGGAGTTCGAGAATTTCGAGGCGATCAAGCAAGGCTGGGGGAATGGTGTGGAGCTGATTAGCCGTGGTAATGAACATGACCTTCGAGAGATCGAAGGAGACCTCAAGGTAGTTATCCACAAAAGCAAAGTTCTGCTCTGGATCAAGCACCTCAAGCAGTGCCGCCGCCGGATCGCCGCGAAAATCTGAACCGAGTTTATCAATTTCGTCTAACATAAAAACCGGGTTATTGGACTCTACCTGACGTAGACTCTTTACAACGCGCCCCGGCATTGAGCCGATGTAGGTTCGTCGGTGTCCTCGAATTTCCGCTTCGTCATGCACTCCACCCAATGAAACCCGCACAAATTTTCGCTCCATCGCTCTGGCGATTGAAGCACCCAACGAGGTTTTCCCGACCCCCGGTGGTCCCACAAAGCAGAGGATGGGCCCTTTCATATCTTTCTTGAGCATCCGCACCGCAAGATATTCCAGAATTCGGTCTTTAACCTTTTCGAGATCATAGTGATCTTCATCAAGGATCTGCTTTGCGTGAGGGATGTCGAGGCGGTCGGGTGTGCTGACATCCCAAGGGAGGTTGATGAGCCAATCGAGGTAATTTCGAGAAACGGTTGACTCCGGGGAGGCTGAGTGCATCTTGGAGAGGCGATTGAGCTCCTTGTGTGCAGCGGTGTGCACTTTTTCGGGCATATTGGCTTTTTCAATCTGCTCTCGCATCTCCTCGATCTCTAGCAACAGATCGTCGGCTTCACCGAGCTCTTTTTGGATGGCTTTCATCTGTTCGCGGAGAAAGTATTCGCGCTGCCCTTGGTTAATTACACCTTGGGCATCAGACTGAATCTTGCTTTCCAGTTCAAGCAGGTCTAGTTCCTTAGTGAGTGAGAGGATTAATTGAGCCAACCGATCTGTGGGAGAGATGGTTTCCAAAAGTACTTGCTTATCTTGAGGTTTGAGATCGAGTGTCGCCGCGACATAATCTGCGAGTCGCCCCGGTTCGTCAATATTGTCTGCAATAATACTGAATTCTTCCTGATATCGTGACGAAAGCTCGACAATCTTTTGAAATAAAGAGGTGACACTGCGCATCAGAGCTTCTACTTCAACGGTCGTTTCTTCCTCTTTTTCTTCAATGATTTGCACCCGTCCTTTGATAAATGGATCGGTCTGCGTAATTTCTTCAATCTGAACCCTTGCCCGCCCCTGTGCGAGGAACAAGACATTTTCATCCTCTTTGCGACACTTAATAATGTAAACCTGCGTTCCAACAGTATTAAAGTCTTCAACGGTCAACTCCGGTGTGTCTTTATCCGACTGGAGATTAAAGATGCAGAGCAGCCGCGAACCATCGATTAGGGCTTCATCGACAGCCGCTGTAACGCTCTCTCCCGATAACACAACGTGATGCGGCGGAAACGGGGGGACCGGCGGCATATACGGAAAGATAACCAGGTCTCCCGGGACAGGAATAATTGGCAGTTCTTGCGGCACTTCAACCTTCAGGTCCTGTTTGTTTTTATCCTTCGATGTCATCATCAAGCTCCTTTCGTTCCGGATTTTCAGGTACACCAACCTCTAATTCTTTCTTGGCTTGAACAACGATCTCTTTTGGCATATTTACCTTTGCCTTCGGGATATGGATCTCCAGAAAACCGTTTGCATAACTCGCAACCGGTGCCACATCTTCCGCCAAGATATTTGGTAATACAATCGACCGTTCAAAGGGACCGTAGTTTAATTCAGCCTGATGGTAGTGTTCTTTTTTCAGGTCGGTCCGATCTTGTCGGTATCCTTTGAGGGTCAAGACATTTCGATTCAGTTGGATTTTGACATCTTCGCTCGGTTCTATGCCTGCGATTTCAATCTTGACAACAAAACTATCGACCGTTTCATAAATGTCCATCGGCGGTCGCCAATGCGTCGTTTCAGTCGTTAGATCCTGCGACGGTTCCCTGAAATCATCGAAAAGACGGTCAATCTCTTTTTGCATTTGAAAGAAATGGTCGATGAGTCGGTTTGGGTTTGACTTCACCTGTGTATCCTCCTTTCATTGATTTGATTCTATACACATGTCGCCCCGCTAGGGCTATGTTGGTTCATTAGTGCATTGGTTTGTTAGTGGTACGCTGCACTGTGCCGTAGTTTGCACAAGGGTTATTTAAGCAAAGCGAGCTTTAACCCACGCGGTGATATCCATGCCCATCGCCCGTAATTTTATACAGTGCATCTGCTGCCCAGAAGTGGATGTCCCCATCCGAATCTTCCAGAGCTGTCTTGAGAATGGGTATAGCTTTTGGATTCTTAGCTTCGGCGAGTGCTTTGAGAATGTCGATCCGCAATTTCTTTTCCGCCTGACTCGCCTGGAGGGCTTCCAGCTTTGCAGACAGCACGGTAACAGCCGCATCATCTCCAATTTTCCCAAGGGCAATTGCGGCATCCTGACGGAGCGCTATAACATTAACATCATTATTAAGTGTTTCTGCAAGGGCTGGCACAACGGAGGGGTCGCCCAGGCTCCCCAGTCCCTGTGTTGCCCCTCGTCGCACATCAGCGTTGATTTCCACCTCGCCCAACATCAATTTCACCAAGTCGTCCTTGAATTCACTGAGTTTGCCTTCACCGGCACCGAGTGCCGTGTATTGGCGTATCTGCACGATTGGATCGGCGAGCAGTTCTCTGATTCTCGGTCCAACGCCTGGGGCATCAGATTTTGCGAGGACATTGGCAGCGTGCGCCTTTACGGGCCACTCTTCCAGTGGATCTTCAATCCGCTCAATCATCTTGGGTGCAACAAAAGCAGGCAGGCGGAACGGTTTGGTAGCTATGACAAAATGCTCCCAACTCCAATTATGTTTCGGAATTTTTTTCCCATCTTTGTCTACTATTGCAATAATATATTCCGATTCGTCAATGAGCCGTCTTCCAAACGCTTCGGCGGCGCGTGGGTCTTTGATGTTGGCCAATGCCGTGGCAGCTTTTGTGCGAGCGGAGAGCTTCGCAAGCGCAGCTGTACGGGCATCCAGTTCTAAGCTTTGATCTTCGAGGATTTCAATCAGTGCCGGCACCGCTTTTGTACTCTTCAACTCTCCGAGTCCTGTGACTGCGTTCGTGAAAATACTTCCTTTTTCCGTTTCCGTTTTTAGAACGTCAAGGAGCACCGCTTCGGCCTTTTCGCCCCCGATCAATCCAAGCGCGGTCATGCAAGCCGCCTTTACCGATTTATCTTCCAGAGGGGCGTAGAAAAGTTCAATGAGTTTATCAACAGCTCTGGCTTCTCTGATAGCCCCTAACGCAGTAGCAGCTTGGGCTCGGACTTCAATATGTTCGTCATCCAGGGCAGCGAGGAGTGATGAGCCTGCGCGTTCATCAAGCAGCGTACCTAGTGCCGTTGCGGCACTTGCACGGATCGACTTGTACTCATTTTTGTCCTCAAGGATTTTGGTCAAGACTCCAAGAGATTTCCGATCTTTGCTGAGTCCAAGCCCAAGCACCGCCTCCTTGCGAATAATGTAGTTTGGGTGTTCCAATTCAAGGCTAACCGCATCCACAGGTGAATTGTCGTTTTCTTCAAGCCTCCCTAGCACAAACACCAGTTGCCATCGTGTCCATTCGTCCTCCTCGGATTTGAGCGCGTTTATTAGAGATTTCGCTGTCGCCTCATTGCCTAGTTTGGTTAAGGACGTGATCACCTCAGTCTGAACAGATAGGGCTTCCTCCTTTTCTTCAAAGGTCCCCCATCCCTTTTTCAGGACATCAACCAGTCCATCATCGGCAAGTTCAGGCGGCAACTCACGTAGCGCGATGGCTGCTTGTTTGCGAGCCCCCTCAAATTTATCCTTCTTGAGTGTCGTTAGCAAAGGATTCACCACTTTATTTCCTTTGATTTTGCCCAAAGCGACCGCAGCTTCTTGACGGACAATCCCCTGTTTATCGTTCCTGAGTGCGTGAATCAAGGGATCGATTACCAGTTCACCTGCGATCTCTCCTAAAGCGAAGGCAGCACTCTTACGCACAGCAGCACGTTCGTCCTCCCTGAGCGCATCAATTAACGGCTCCACAACTGCGTTGCCTTTGATTTTGCCGAGCGAGAGCGCAACCTCACTACGAACAAGGCTCGGAATGGGTTTGAGCTCACCCCACGTTCGATAATCGGGTGGAGCGTATTCCCCTGTCCACTCAACCCCCAGTTCGGCAATCGCTTCCTTCAAGCGTGCGAGCGTGTTGTATTGCCTTTTGAGGTGTCTTTGGAAGTTTTTGATATCTTCATAGCGTGTCCTCAAAACCCACACAAGGGCGGGCATCGATTCTGGTGCCTTGATTTCTCCCAAAGCGGCCACGGCACCTTTGCGGAGGGCAGGACTGGTTTCATCGCTTAACATTAAGAGCAACATCGGTTGGACCGCTTGGGCGGCCGCGAGTTTCGTCAAAGCAGATAGCGCAGCGCTCCGCACGGTTTCACGTCCCCGTTTGTCCATTGCCATTGTGATGAGTTCTTGAACCGCTTCATCGGTACCAATTTGGATTTCACCAAGTGCGTTTGCAGCGTTTGCAGCGGTTGTGTCATCCAACTTAAGCCCTTGAATCAGCGCGTCCCGTGCGCTATTATCCGTGCCCCGCCCCCTCAAGACACCAAGCGTTTTAGCTGCCGCTGCTCTAACATCCTTTCGAGCATCGGTCATCAACGCTTCACTGAGTCCGTCCACCGATCGCAAATCAATGATACCAGCTAGCACCTCTGCGCTCCGAATCCTGACATTATCCCTTGGATCCTTCAGGGCATTGATAAGTCCCGGGACGGCAACTCCCTTCATTGCCTGCAACGCGGTGCCTGCACTCGCACGGAGGTCATCATTATCGAGCAAGCTAATGAGTCGGGGAATCCCTTCTTCGGCTTTTAATGCGCCAAGTGCCTGCCCTGCAGCAGCCTGTGTGCGAATGCGATGATTTTTGTGCCGAGTTGCATCAATATAGGCATTTGCAAGGTAATGGTACTCCGATGTCAGTTGGAGAAACTCAGTTGAATTCTCATCTGGAAGGACATTTTGGGCACCGGAATCAAGCACTTCGATTAAAGGCTCGATAGACGCTTCGCCGATCAGGTTCAGGGCATTGATCGATACGGTTCTGACATAAGCATCCAGGTCCGCCAATAGGTGAATCAGTGAGGGGATGGCCTCCTCCGCTTTGAGTTGACCAATCAATTTTGCTGCGTGCATCCGCACCTGAGCGGCATTGGTCTGCGTCGCCAGCTTGAGTGCTGGCACGATTGGCTCATCTTTAAGCCGCTCCAGAGCACCGATCACGTTGTAGAGCACATAGGGAGATTCGTTCTTGTTTTTCAGGATTGATTCAAATGTGGGGATTAGTTTCGGGTCTGCTAGGTCCCCCAAATGCTTGACAGCACCCTTTCTAATATCTGCGTCCGGGTGCTGCGTCGCTCGGATCAGCAGGTCGGAAACCTCCGGCGTATTGCCGAGTTTTTGAATTAACATCATCGCCGCACCGCTCGCCATCGGGTCAAAGCACTTCTCTGCCTCCAAGAGTGCTGTGATAGCGGCGGAATTGGTCTGACTGACCAGTTCTGAAAGGAGACTGGCGTTTTTTTCGGCGGCTGCAGCGAGCGATTTTACGAGAAGGCCGGCAATCGAATTTCTGGACCGGATGAGCCGCTCCAAGCGATCGAGGTCGTCGGAGTCTGGATCTTCTTGCATTTCCAATGTTTTTATATCCTTATTGAGCGGCTGTAAGTAATCAACGACCTTTTGAATGGTCGCGTGCCAAGCAGCCACGTCAGTCTCCCATCCCGAAGCGGTGTGTAGCTGAAGTAAGACTCGCATCGCTCGCGTTTCTGGAAGGTCTGGTGCGGTTTCTATAGCACTCCGGGCGGCGGCGTAATCCGATTTTGCAATTGTCTCCCGCGCTTCGAGGATATTTTTATCTTCCTTATCGGCACAACCGGTGAGGATACCGAGTGCCAGCACAAAACTGATAAACAGAACTAATTTTGGTTTCATTTTTTATCTCCCTTTTTTATGTGTGATGCGTAAAACGTAAGAACCTATTTGAAAAGTCATTTTGACATATCTGTGTCTAGACCATTGACCGATTTAAGTTCCTGCAATGACCAACTTCGTCAGGTCTGCAAGCGGGTATACCTTCTGTGCAATAGCGTTCAACAGTGCGAGTCGATTGGATCGGACCGCAGCGTCTTCCGCCATGACCATCACATCATCGAAGAACCGATCGATTGCGGGCTGAGACTCACCGAGCCGGGTAAGTATCCCCTCATAATCACGCTTCTGAACGCATCGGTTTAACCCCGCTTCCATGCTGCCCATAACTTCGCCTAACTGCTTCTCAGCCTCATCCTGAAACAGGTTGGGCCGAATTTCTGTCGGTGGTTGGTCTGGCAAAATTCTCAGAACGCGATTCAGTGCCGGATATACCCGATCAAAGTCCGGTCCCTCACGAAAAGTTTTGAGGACCACCGCTCGCTCTAGAATATCAATCACATCCACCTCGTCCGTTGCGAGGATTGCATCAATAAGGTCTGGTGTGTAGCTAAGGTCCGACGCGTAGCTTTGTCCGCCCAGAAGCACTTCCATCCGCCCCTTGATAAAATCAAGGACAGCAGGCTTTGTATCTTCGACGAAATCGACCTGATATAGTTCAATCGCCTTCTCAATGACAGGAGTCAGTGCGAGGTGTTGGTTGCGCTCGTGGAGGATGCGTATTGTTCCGATTGCATGCCGTCTAAGTGAATACGGATCTTGGGAACCTGTGGGCCGTTCATTAATACCGAAGTACCCAACGATGGTGTCAATTTTATCCACAAGCGCAACGATTGTCCCTACGTCAGTGCATGGGATAGGCGCGTCGACGGCGATGGGTTGATAGTGTTCCTCAATCGCCACGGCAACTGCGTGGGGTTCACCAGAATTTTCGGCGTAGTATTTCCCGATAACCCCTTGTAGAGATGGAAATTCAATCACCATCTGCGTTGTCAGATCTGCCTTACAAAGTGATGCCGCTCGAATGACGTGATTCTTGACGCTTTCATCAACGCCAATCCCCTCTGCGATGAATGTAGCAAGCTCTTTCAATCGGGTGAGTTTGTCGTGGAGGGAACCGAGTTTCACCTGAAAAACAACGTTGTGCAGTCGATCAACTTTATTCGTGAGCGAGGTCTTCTGATCTTCGTTGTAGAAGAACGCTGCGTCGTTGAGTCGGGCATGCAAGACCCGCTCGTTGCCGTGCCGGATGCCGTCAAAGTTGCCGTCGGTCCCGTTGGAAATCGCTATAAACTTTGCCGCCAGCTTTCCATCAGACTGCCACATTGGAAAGTAGCGTTGTTGCGTCTTCATGGGGGTGATTAAAACTTCGGTCGGCAAAGAGAGATGAGATTCACTGAAACTACCCACAATTGCTTGAGGATTTTCGACAAGAAAATTGACGGTATCTAGCAACTCCGAATCGATTGTGGTCAAACAGCCTTCGGCTTTCAGGATATCTGTGACTTGATTCTTGATCTCGTTGCGCCGCGCCTCCGGATCGACAAGCACATTGACCGCTCGTAAACGCTCAATATAATCTCCAAGCGAAGCAGAGGAGAGTTCAACAGGTTCAGGGTTCAACGAGCGATGACCGTACGTCTGCCCGCCCGAACACAACGTGTCCAGTTGGAAATCCACCACCCCATTCCCCAGCAGGGCGACCAACCACCGTATGGGACGCGCAAACCTCAGATTATCCCAGCGCATCGTTTTCGGGAAACTCAGGGATTGGATCCACTCAGGGATTTCTGTTTTCAGCAGGTCTTGGGCGGATTGCCCCTTTTCGAGTTTATCCACAGCGACATATTCCCCACGCTGTGTCTCAACGATTTTTAGATCTTCGACGTTGATGCCTTGTGTCTTTGCAAAACCGATCGCCGCTTTGGTGGGATTCCCGTCCGCATCGTAGGCGACGCGCTTCGGGGGACCGACCACCTCAGTGACCTGATCCGGCTGTAGGGTTGCCAATCCCTGGACCCATAAGGTTAGACGGCGTGGGGTTGCCAGCGTCCGGATATCTTCAAACGGGAGCCGAGCACTCGTAAGTGATTGGGCGGCAAGCTCCCGAAGCTGGTCCAAGACAGGTGGGATATAGCCGGCGGGGATCTCCTCCGTTCCAATCTCTAGGAGGAAATCCGCGGACGATTCAATTACGGTTTGTTCTTCGATCTGTTCCTTAACCTCCGATCGAGTGTCTAAACCCTTTTTTTCATCCAGCCCTTCCTCCGGTTTGGGTTTCCAACGATTCAACAAGGGATGCCCCATCTCCTCACGTTGCGCGACATAGCCGCGTGCGGTCCGTTGTGCGAGGCGTCGAACGCGCTCAATGTAGCCGACGCGCTCCGTCACGCTGATGACACCGCGGGCATCAAGGACGTTGAAGGTATGTGAACATTTCAGGACGTAATCCGTCGCCGGCAGTATCAAGCCGGACTCTAAGCAGCCTGATGCCTCCTTTTCATAGGCATCGAAGAGGTTGAACAGCGTCTCAACGTTCGCGCCCTCAAACTGGTATTTGGAGTACTCCACCTCGCTCTGGTGATGCACGTCCCCGTAGATTAGTTGCTCATTCCATTTGATGTCGAAGAAACTGCCGACATCTTGCAGATAGAGTGCGATGCGTTCCAATCCATACGTCAATTCGGCGCAGATTGGATCTAACTCAATCCCTCCCATCTGTTGAAAGTAGGTGAATTGTGTTACTTCGGCACCGTTCCACCAGACCTCCCAACCGAGTCCAGATCCCCCTAATGTCGGTGCCTCCCAATCGTCCTCCACGAAACGGAAGTCATTTTGACGGGCATCGATTCCTAAATATCGTAAACTCTCAAGGTAGAGCGGCAGCACATCTGTCGGCGCGGGTTTAAGTATCACCTGATATTGGTAGTAAGCTCCGAGCCGAAATGGATTTTCGCCATATCGTCCGTCAGCGGGCCGCCGTGAGGGTTCGACATAGGCGACTTGCCACGGTTCTGGTCCGAGGCAGCGTAGGAAGGTAGCGGGGTTAAATGTCCCTGCGCCGACCTCAATATCGGTCGGTTGCTGAAGGGTGCAGCCGTAATCCGCCCAAAACCGCTCTAAAGCGAGAATTATTTCTTGAAAAGTCATCGTTATCAATCCTCATAATATTGTAGCTCATATCAAAAGAAGGTGCAAAGCCCAAAGATGAAGTCCCGTTTCTCTAACACTTCAGCAACAAAACTCTGTAGCTGCTCCTGTTCTTTCTTACCCAAGCGATCGGGCTTCCGATGCCGTTGCCGAGCATCCTCGATGAAATCGGGATAAGCAACCCACTCGACATGACAACTTGGTTTGGTTCGCCCCACAATTGAGCGAATTTAATTCCCAGTGCGGCAGCGATTTGATTGAGCGTAGTTACTTTGGCTCGCATCTTACCGCGCTCATACTTTGACAGTGTTTGTTTGCTAACTAGTTCACCAATAGCAGCCTCTAGGTCGTCAAGAGCCATACCACGAGCAAGCCTAAATCGCTTCAATCGTTCACCCACCATGATTGTTCTGTCTCCCCTTCTAATGTCCATTCATAACGATGCGGAAGTTGGGTTACAAAAATAGATAAAATCTTTCTAATTGTGAACCGAACAAATCAATTTGTCAAGGAGAAAGGAGATTTGCTATAGGAGTTTTGCATCTGTATTGTCTGAATCAGGATTTTCAGGATTAAAGGATTAACAGGATAAGGAGTTGGTATGAAATACCTATGCCTCTCACGCCTCAGGGGCCACGGATAAGTAGCCACGGTGGTACTCAGTTAGTGTGATGCCTTTCCGCGAAAGGGCAGCTACAAGGGCTGCCCCTACAATTGCCAGGGACGAAATTCGGGTTCATCTGTGTGATTGGAAGGCTACGTCCCTGAACAATTCTATATCCCTGGCTTTTTTATTGAGCGTTTTTTTTCGATTCACATTGAAGGACATCACGAGTCTCTGTAGAATGCCCGATTCAACGCCTTATCTTCCGCACTGACACCAAAATTCTCGTCCTCTATCTCCGAAAGGTTGACATACAACTGGTTCTTGTCCAGCAGTTCCGCCAGCAGTTTTTTCTGTTTTTCCAGTCCATTTTCGCCGTGACCGATAGCGATGAAATCCGCCACGGCATCTTCTGGGATTTCCGCGTTGACATACCAATTCAGGAATGAGTTTTCGGCGATGTCCCGCCAGAGGGATACAAGTACTTCGGAAGATTGGGAGGCTTGGATTTTGTCCATGAAGGCTTGGTTGTATGGCATCAGTTCGCAATAGATGAAATCGCCGCCGCCCTGATAGTTGACGGATTTGGAGATACCGCCGGTGTCGTAGTCAATTTCTTCGATTAGCTTTCCCTCTGCCTTAACTTTTTTGCCGACAACTTTTTTGAGCCGCTCCATTGTGATGGTTTCCACATAATCCATCTGTTCAACAGCTATCCAGTGTCGGTTCATCTTGTGAGCAACCGCGGCGGTCGTACCGCTTCCGATGTGAAAATCTAAAACAGTATCCCCTTCCTCTGTTGTATATTCAATAATACGCTCAATAAGTTTTTCATTCTTAGGGTATGAAAATACCTTTTCTCCAAATAGTTCTACAATCTCATCTGTGCCTTTCTTGTTGACCATGCTTTTCAGTAATTCATCCATCACCTGATTGAGGAAATTCGTTGAGACATAAGCCTTATCAAAATCATCGCCTCGCCTTGAGATCTCTTCGGATTTAAAAACTCGCATGGCGGGCTGTTTCATGTTGAGGAAATCATAATCGCCGGGAAAAACGATTTTTTCTTGTTTGTAGTAGTGATGAAATGTATCTTTGGTAACAGCCCAGCACCGATTCGGGTTGACCGGAAATTCTTGTCCGTTTTTCGGATTTATGAGTGTGAAATTTGAATTCGGGCGTTCCTGAATTGTGCGTTGCGTCGTCATCGGACTGAGTCGCCATTCATCGTCCGGAAAATCGGGGGACTTGTAATATTTCCTTTCAACGGTGCGCCCGAAAAGCTCGTCTTTTTTCGACGCACCTTTTGTGTACATTAGCATCCAGTCAAAATCCTGTGATAGTTTATAAGGCACATCGCTTTTTCCGCTTCGCGTCTTTCTCGGAACGGTTGCGATAAAGTTATCTCTGCCGAATATATCATCCGCCACCAATTTCAAATAGTGCATTTCTTGATCGTCAATATGAATGAAGATTACCCCGTCAACCTTCAACAATTCTCGCGCCACTTCCAGCCGATTTTTCATAAACGTCAACCATGAGGAATGATTAAAGCTATCGTTATAGCCGAAACTATCACTCCCCGTGTTATATGGTGGGTCAATGTAGATCAGTTTGACCTTTCCGCGAAACTGAGTTTTCAGCGTGTGCAACGCCAGTAGGTTGTTCCCCTTGATGAGTAGGTTTTCCCGAATTACGCCGTTGACATCCCGCTTAATCTCTGTTACTTTCTGCTCACCATCAACCGTGTGGCGTTTCCAACGGGTCAATACCTTCGGGTCAAAGAGGCGGTCAATTTCGTCCTGCGCCAGAATCGCATTGAAAAATATCTCTTTGCGCTTCTCCGCCTCCTTTGTCTGTCCACCTTCCAATACGCAATCTTTGTAGGGCCAAACCAGAGACACCTCACCTCGTTCAGGCAGAAATTTATCCTCAATATTCAAGCCGATTTTGTTGCGGAAGCGGGTGTAGGAATTGGCGAGGAAGTTTTTGTCGGAGATGTAGTCGATGAAGCTGTTGGTATTGAAGATATAGTGTCCTTCGATTTCGTCAAAGAATTTTGCTTTTATATCAGGTTTACGGAGCAGCAACCTCACCAGGGCGTGGTCAATCTGCCACGCCCGATCGATGACCGCCGCTTTGACTAGCTCACCTTCGTCGTCAACGAAACGGCGATCGGTTTTGAGGAGATTGATTAGTTTGGCGTGAAAATACTTTGGCATGTTGGGAGTCTTGCGGTTCGGTCAAAAGACCGAAAACTAAATAGCCCTAATTTTTACTTGACATTATAGGGGCATGGCATTATAATAGGTTGTAATTGCCAGGGACAAAATTCGGGTTCACCCGTGTGATTGGAAGGCTACGGCCCTGCACAATCCTATATCCCTGGCTTTTTATTTTTTTCTCTCCACTCCAAAGCCGCCGCGTTGAGCGGCTTTTTTTGTGTGTAGTAGACACCATAATCTGCCTTGCGCGTTCAGTACTTTCCCTTTCCGGGAAAACAGAGCACTATCGCCGCCTTCATCTATAAAATAATGACGGATTGAGATCTGTGTTTTTTGAGATTGTTTATTCGCCATAGAACGCCCGATTCAACGCCTTATCCTCCCCACTGACACCGAAATCCTCGTCCTCTATCTCTGAAAAGTTGACATACAACTGGTTCTTGTCCAGCAGCTCCGTCAGCAGTTTTTTCTGTTTTTCCAGTCCATTTTCGCCTTGACCGATAGCGATAAAATTTGCCACTGCATCTTCCGGAATTTTTGCGTTGACATACCAGTTCAGGAATGAGTTTGCGGCGATGTCACGCCAGAGTTTCACAAGCTCTTCGGAAGATTGGGAGGCTTGGAGCTTGTCGATGAAGGCTTGGTTGTATGGCATCAGTTCGCAATAGATGAAGTCGCCCTTATTGTTTTGCTCAATAACCTTTTTGATGCGCTCTTTTGTCACAGTTTCAACATAGTGCATTTGCTCGCAAATAATGAATTTTCGGTTGCCTCCGTCTTTATTTAGTTCCAACACAGCATGGGCAGTTGTGCCACTCCCACCGAAGAAATCTAAGACAATAGCATCCTTATCATTGGCTACCACCGAGTACAAACAGTCATAGACATTCCAAAGTGATTTTGGAAAAGCGAAATCACAGTCAGGCACGAGTGACTTTACAATTTGTGTTCCGTAAATGTTGGCATCGTATCTACTATCTTCCCAAACAGTGCGATACACACCAAAATCTTTTCCTATCTCAATTTCATAGCCCGTTTTTGTTTTTTTTGCTCTGAGCAAATGCTTGACCTCATCTACACTTTGCCTTGCATATCTCCATTTGCGTTCAATCATATTCGGATCGATTGGATATACAAAATCTCTTTTCCCCTGTGGAGTTGTTTGAGCAAAAGGATGCTCATCACTATCAAGGACATCCCCAAACCCAACAACTTTGCCCTCCTCCACAATAATCGGATAAAAGCAATTCTTGGCATTTTCGCGTCTTGATTCTCCGCCCCAATTTCTGAAGTTGGCCCAAGTAACCTCTTCAGGGGGGATCTTTCTATCGCCAATCACCTTTTTCCCTTGTGGAATAACGAAAAGCACATACTCGTGAGTATATGAGAAATTTGTTCCCTGAATGCCACGAGGATTGTGTATAACTGTAATACAGTGGATTTCATACTCGCTAAATACTTCCATGAGGAGAACACTAAGATATGCCTGTTCATTTTCGTCAATGGCTATGATGAGGGCACCGTCTTTAGTCAGCAATTCTTTCGCCACTTCCAACCTGTTTTTCATAAAAGTCAGCCAAGATGAATGATTGAAACTATTGTTGTACGCAAAAGTATTCGACGGACTATCAGGGTTATACGGAGGGTCAATGTAAATCAGTTTGACCTTTCCGCGACACTGAGTTTTCAACGTGTGCAACGCCAGTAGGTTGTTCCCCTTGATGAGTAGGTTTTCCCGAATAACGCCGTTGACATCCCGCTTAATCTCTGTTACTTTCTGCTCCCCGTCAACCGTGTGGCGTTTCCAACCTGTCAATACCTTCGGGGCAAAGAGGCGGTCAATTTCGTCCTGCGCCAGAATCGCATTGAAAAATATCTCTTTGCGCTTCTCCGCCTCCTTTGTCTGTCCACCTTCCAATACACAATCTTTGTAGGGCCAAACCAGAGACACCTCACCGCGTTCAGGCAGAAATTTATCCTCGATGTTCAACCCGATTTTGTTGCGGAAGCGGGTGTAGGAATTGGCGAGGAAGTTTTTGTCGGAGATGTAGTCGATGAAGCTGTTGGTATTGAAGATATAGTGTCCTTCGATCTCGTCAAAGAATTTTGCTTTTATATCAGGTTTACGGAGCAGCAGCCTCACCAGGGCGCGGTCAATCTGCCACGCGCGATCGATGATCGCCGCTTTGACTAGCTCGCCTTCGTCGTCAATGAAACGGGAGTCGGTTTTGAGGAGAGTGATTAGGGTGTCGTGAAAATGCTTTGGCATGTTGGAGGCCTTGCGGTGTTGTTTTTAGTTTCTCTAACACCTAATAGGGAACGCAGATTCGCGTTCCCTACGAAGTGGAATATTGGAAGGTGTCTAACCTCCAGAACTATACATTATCTAGACCATTGCCATAAAACGCCCGATTCAACGCCTTATCTTCCGCACTGACACCGAAATCCTCGTCCGCTATCTCCGAAAGGTTGACATACAACTGGTTCTTGTCCAGCAGTTCCGCCAGCAGTTTTTTCTGTTTTTCCAGTCCATTTTCGCCGTGACCGATAGCGATGAAATCTGCTATCGCATCTTCCGGGATTTTTGCGTTGACATACCAGTTCAGGAATGAGTTTTCGGCGATATCGCGCCAGAGGGCTACAAGTGCTTCGGAAGATTGGGAGGCTTGGATCTTGTCCATAAAGGCTTGGTTGTATGGCATCAGTTCGCAACAAACAAAAGAATCATCTATATCTTCCTGCTGCATTACTTTCTGAATTCTCTCATTACATATCTTTACATGTTCCTCTAACTGTTCCACTAAAATAAACTTTCTGCTACCGCCATCCTCTTTATTTAATTCTATTACCGCATGCCCTGTAGTGCCTGAACCTGCAAAGAAATCAAAGATTATATCATCTTTGTCTGTCATGATTTTTAAGGTGTCCAAAACCGCATAAAGAGATTTTGGATAACTCACACTTTTTCTTCCAATAATCTTTTCTAAAAGTCTCGTGCCATGAAAGGTCGCGTTGTACTTTTTATCTGTCCATGTCGTTTTGGGACGTTGTCCTTGGTAATCAGTGATTCTTCGCTTAAAGAAAACTTGAATGCTCCCATCGTTGCGCCTTTTTGGGACCAGTTCCCCTTTATCTATCTTTTCTTGTAAAGTTGATGGGGAATTAGACCAAACCCACTCTATACGGTCTTCTACTGGAAGCAATTCATGATAACCATCTACTTTCGTCAACGAAATCTGCTTTAAATCTCTGGAAACATAAATGGGATAGAACTGCTTAGGGCGATCTTCCCTCCGCGCATTTCTTGTCTCACCCTTTCGCATCAACTTTTCCAGTTTATATCGTGAAACTTCGTCTTCGTGGCTGAAAGTTTTTTCGGTTTCTTCGGTCATCTCAAAAAAGTTTATCTTTGTCAGTTCTTTATACTTTGCATAGACCAAAAGGAATTCATTTGTTGTTGCAAAAAAATCATTGTTTGTCTTCCCTGCGGGATGATGAATGATCGTTAAAATGCCTACACGATTCTCCCTGCCAAAAACTTCGTCGGCTATGGACCCTAAATAAAATAGCTCATAGTGGTCAATGGCGATGGCGATGAACCCATTATCCTTTAAAAACTCCCTTGCAACTTCAAGTCTGTTTTTCATAAAGGTCAGCCAAGATGAATGATTGAAATTATTGTTATAGGTAAAAACATTGGCTTCCCCTCCCGTATTATAAGGCGGATCAATGTAAATCAGTTTAACCTTTCCGCGAAACTGAGTTTTCAGCGTGTGCAATGCCAGCAGGTTATTCCCCTTGATAATCAGGTTTTCGCGTATCGTGCCGTTTTCATCGCGTCTAATCCCCGTCACCTTTTGTTCACCGTCAGCTGTATGGCGTTTCCATTGAGTCAGCACCTTCGGGTCAAAGAGGCGGTCAATTTCGTCCTGCGCCAGAATCGCATTGAAAAATATCTCTTTGCGCTTCTCCTCCTCCTGCGTCTGTCCGCCTTCCAATACGCAATCTTTGTAGGGCCAAACCAGAGACACCTCACCTCGTTCAGGCAGAAACTTATCCTCGATGTTCAAGCCGATTTTGTTGCGGAAGCGGGTGTAGGAATTGGCGAGGAAGTTTTTGTCGGAGATGTAGTTGATGAAGGTGTTGGTATTGAAGATATAGTGTCCTTCGATCTCGTCAAAGAATTTTGCTTTTATATCAGGTTCACAGAGCAGCAGCCTCACCAGGTCGTGGTCAATCTGCCACGCGCGATCGATGACCGCTGCTTTGACTAGCTCGCCTTCGTCGTCAATGAAACGGCGATCGGTTTTGAGGAGATTGATTAGTTTGTCGTGAAAATGCTTTGGCATGTTGGGGACCTTGCGGTGTTGTTCTTAGTTTGTCTAACACTTCGTAGGGAACGCGTCTAACCTAGAACTATGCATCATCTAGACCATTGCCATAAAACGCCCGATTCAACGCCTTATCTTCCGCACTGACACCAAAATCCTCGTCCTCTATCTCCGAAAGGTTGACATACAACTGGTTCTTGTCCAGCAGGTCTGCTAGTAGCTTTTTCTGTTTTTCCAGCCCATTTTCGCCTTGACCGATTTCGATGAAATCTGCTATCGCATCTTCTGGGATTTCCGCGTTGACATACCAATTCAGGAATGAGTTTTCGGCGATGTCCCGCCAGCGGGCTACAAGTGCTTCGGAAGATTGGGAGGCTTGGATCTTGTCCATGAAGGCTTGGTTGTATGGCATTAGTTCGCAATAGATGAAGTCGCCGCCGCCCTGCCAATTGACGGATTGAGATATACCGTGCTGTTCACCGGCAATTACTTTTTTTAACCGCTTGGCCGGAATATTTTGGGTGTAATCCATTTGCTCAATAGCAATATATTGCCTTCTCAGCTTGTGTGCAGCAGAGGCAGTTGTACCGCTACCTAGGTGAAAATCTAGAACAATGTCCCCTACGGCACTGCCGAGTTCGATAATCCGTGAAATAAGATGTTCTGATTTTGGGTAGTCAAAGACTTTTTGAGCAAATAATGCTTTTATATGTTCAGTTCCCCTCTCATTTATAAATTCCTTTTCATCCCAAATGCTTCTTTGCCGTTTGGTGGATTTTCTGTATTTTTGGACAATCATATAGCTACCATCCCGTTTCGCTTTCCCTTTTATTGTCGTATTTAAGTGTGCATGGGTCTTTTCCTTGCCCCACCTCCAAACTGTCTGTACTCCTTGCGACTTTAATGGCATCACTTCAACAAAGCCCTCTTTCTTCTCTAAGGAAATTTCCAATAGACCTGATGCATCCGCATCGGTTGGATTGACATAAAATGGATAACACAAATTGGGGCGGTTTTTGACGTTAAATCGAATATTGCGATTTCTTAACTCCATCAAGTTAAAGCCACCAAAATCGTCTTTATAATCAAACTTTTTATTTTTCTCTGCTATTTGATTGAGTGCTGTGCCCTGTTCCCTTGAATATATCAAAAGGTATTCATGGAGCCGCGCAATACCCCCGTAGTCCCTGCCACCCCTATTGATGACAACTGCGGAATTTGAGACAAAATTTCCATGACCGAAAACCTCATCCATCAACACTTTCAGATACGCTTGCTCGTTATCATCACACTGAACAAAAATTACCCCATCATCGCGTAGCAACTCCCTTGCTACTTCCATCCGATTTTTCATAAATGTCAGCCATGAGGAATGATTAAAGCTATCGTTATAGCCGAAACTATCACTCCCTGTGTTATAAGGCGGGTCAATGTAGATCAGTTTGACCTTTCCGCGGAACTGCGTTTTCAGCGTGTGCAACGCCAGTAGGTTGTTCCCCTTGATGAGTAGGTTTTCCCGAATGACACCGCTGTCATCCCGCTTAATCTTTGTCAACTTCTGCTCCCCGTCAACCGTGTAGCGTTTCCAACCGGTCAACACCTTTGGGTCAAAGAGGCGGTCAATTTCGTCCTGCGCTAGAATCTCATTAAAAAATATCTCTTTACGCTTCTCCTCCTCCTGCGTCTGTCCGCCTTCCAATACGCAATCTTTGTAGGGCCAAACCAGAGACACCTCACCTCGTTCAGGCAGAAATTTATCCTCGATGTTCAACCCGATTTTGTTACGGAAGCGGGTGTAGGAATTGGCAAGGAAGTTTTTGTCGGAGATGTAGTCGATGAAGCTGTTGGTATTGAAGATATAGTGTCCTTCGATCTCGTCAAAGAATTTTGCTTTTATATCAGGTTCACGGAGCAGTAGCCTCACCAGGGCGCGGTCAATCTGCCACGCGCGATCGATGACCGCCGCTTCGACTAGCTCGCCTTCGTCGTCAATGAAACGGGAGTCGGTTTTGAGGAGAGTGATTAGTTTGTCGTGAAAATGCTTTGGCATGTTGGAGGCCTTGCGGGGTTGTTCTTAGTTTCTCTAACACCTAGTAGGGAACGCAGATCCGCGTTACCTACGAAATGGAATATTGGAACGTGTCTAACTTCTAGAACTATGCATCACCTAGACCATTGCCATAAAACGCCCGATTCAACGCCTTATCCTCCGCACTGACACCAAAGTCCTCGTCCTCCATCTCCGAAAGATTGACATACAACTGGTTCTTGTCCAGCAGTTCCGCCAGCAGTTTTTTCTGCTTTTTTAGTCCATTTTCGCCGTGACCGATAGCGATGAAATCTGCTATCGCCTCTTCCGGGATTTCCGCATTGACATACCAATTCAGGAATGAGTTTGCGGCGATGTCACGCCAGAGGGCCACAAGTGCTTCGGAAGATTGGGAGGCTTGGATTCTGTCCATGAAGGCTTGGTTGTATTCCTTTAACTCAAAGTAGACGAAATTTTCCTTATCCTTATAGCTGATCTCTTTAATAACTTTTTGTATCCGTGGCAATATAACAGTTTTAATAGAGTCCAGTTGCTCAACTAAAATAAATTGGCGGTTTCCACCATCTTCTTTATTCAGCTCTAAGATAGCATGGGCGGTTGTTCCACTTCCTGCAAAAAAATCAAGAATTATATTATCCCCACCTGTTTCCGTAAATATTTGAATAGCATCTTTAACAGCATGTATTGATTTTGGATAGCTGAAAACTTTTTGCCCTTCAAAAAGATTCTTTAATAGTTTTGTCCCATGCGAAGAAGCGTCATATCTACTGTCAATCCAAACACTTTTAGGCCGGGTCCCTTCCTTTATTTTATCCATAATCCTCACCTTCCATAAGCCTGACCTGTTTTGTTCAATTTTTATTTCATGATTACTTACGTGCTTTAAGAAGGAGGGACGTGTTTTTCGCCAAACCCTTTTATTCCCATGACTGTCTAATGGTAAGATCTCAATTTGTGCATCAGAAATCCTTTCTAAAGAAATTAGTTCTTCCTGGGGCAGGAAGTAAATTGGGTAATATGAGTTTGGTCGTTCTTTAGGAGTTGAAAGACCACCCGTTCTTAAAAAATCACGCCATCTGAAAAGTTTTCCCCCTTTTCCTTCTGTGTATTTATTTTTTTGTTCATCTGTCAACTCAAGAAAATTCATTGTTGGCAAGCCTGCCTGTTTTGAATAAATGTGCAAGTACTCATGGCATGTAGCAAAATAAGAATCAGTTGTTCTGCCGCTCGGTTTATTCTGCACGATGACTGTACCTATATGATTTACCTTGCCAAAGATTTCATCACACAGGACAGCTAGATAAGCTTGCTCTTCATCATCTATTGCTATTATGATTAACCCCTCGTCTCGCAATAGTTCTCTAGCTATTTCAAGTCTACTTCTAATAAAAGTAAGCCAACTCGAATGATTAAAAGAGTTGTTATATCCAAAAGTGTTGCTTTCCCCTTTAGTGTTATACGGCGGGTCAATGTAAATCAGTTTAACCTTCCCGCGAAACTGCGTTTTCAGCGTGTGCAACGCCAGTAGGTTGTTCCCCTTGATAATCAGGTTTTCGCGTATCGTGCCGTTTTCATCGCGTCTAATCTCCGTCACCTTTTGTTCACCGTCAACTGTATGGCGTTTCCAACGGGTCAATACCTTCAGGTCAAAGAGGCGGTCAATTTCGTCCTGCGCTAGAATCTCATTAAAAAATATCTCTTTGCGCTTCTCCGCCTCCTGCGTCTGTCCGCCTTCCAATACGCAATCTTTGTAGGGCCAAACCAGAGATACCTCACCTCGTTCAGGCAGAAACTTATCCTCAATATTCAAGCCGATTTTGTTGCGGAAGTGGGTGTAGGAATTGGCGAGGAAGTTTTTGGCGGAGATGTAGTCAATGAAGGTGTTGGTATTGAAGATATAGTATCCTTCAATCTCGTCAAAGAATTTTGCTTTTATATCAGGTTCACGGAGCAGCAGCCTCACCAGGGTGTGGTCAATCTGCCACGCGCGATCGATGACCGCCGCTTTGACTAGCTCGCCTTCGTCGTCAATGAAACGGGAGTCGGTTTTGAGGAGAGTGATTAGTTTGGCGTGAAAATGCTTGGGCATGTTGGGAGTCTTGCGGTGTTGTTTTTATTGTGCTGTCAAGTGCAACGGCTTGTCAGATAAATTTCAATATCTAATAACCAGCGGCAGCCAGCACTGACGAACCCTAATGGGAACAACGGGACGACATACGGACTATGACTACTACTTTTTTATAATACGGACTCAAGGCTTTCCCTGAACTGCTTTTCATCTTGGTTGTTATAGAATGGCACGCCTATCAGTCTGTATGTTTGCGTTCTGCTTTGCATCTTAAACTCCCAAACTTCCCCTGAGAATTTTTCTTTAATCTGTTCTAAGAAATCCTCTTTCCATTTCTCGTGCGCTTGCAGATGCCTTCCCTTGGGTTCAATAAATATCTGACGGATGAGGGTGTTTCCGTTTTTCTCACGCAGGAACAGCACAAAATCGGGCTCAAACGCTTGTCCGTCGTCAAAGTTGTAAATTTTGAAATGCCTTTCGTTACGGACCAGATATATCCTGTCGTATTTTTCCTTTAGCTCGTCTATCTGGGCATCGAGGGTTCGGACAAAATCCTTTTCCTCGCGGGTGCCGTAGTTAGCATTGAATACATACCATTCTCTATCAGAGACTAACTGTTCGTCGCCATCTGCCCTTTCGCTGCCTTCAACTAATTTCAGGGTTTTGTCGGTGAATATGGAGCTGACACTGTTTGGCTTGAACGCTCCCGTGCCTTTGTACTCGGTTATGTTTTGACGCAATTCAGATTCAATTTGGTTAAGCAGTCCCGTTATCGCAGCAAGGTAAGTTTCATTAGATAAAGGGTATCTTTCAGCACCTTGAAGGGTGATTGAAAGTCCGCCGAGGTATTCATCCGCTTTAATGAGTTCACGGATAGATTTAATGTGAGGAAAATAGGTTTTCAAGGATTTGAAAGTAAAAAAGGGATTTCGTGCAATAGCGGTCCTGACGATATGGAAGGGTATATCTCTCACCAGAATATTACTCTGGCCTGCCTCTACAATCTGTACGGGGTCTGACGATGCCTCCCCCTTGTCAGGGAGGGTGTTACCACTGTCATCTAGCACCGCTTCAGAAACGCCTCTGCCGGTGGCGAGTGAATAGTGGTAACTCTTTGATGATACACCGATATCGGTAAATGAGCGGACGGATTCATTCCTGTTCTCAACCCGTTCATTGATGCAGATGATCCCACGTTTGTAAAAATCGGTTTCCTTAAACGCACTTTTCAGTTTAAGCGTTTTTTCGACCGTCTGCTCGTCAAGCATCCCCTCGTCAATCAGGGCGGTGCGAATCTCAGAGATATAGCGGGAATCGTTGACACTGTGATAGTGCAGTTCTTCCAACACCCGCAGTTCCGCCATCAGGTTTTTATCGAATTTTCGTCGGTATTGGTCGGGATTGTCGTCGGTAACAAAGGGGAAATACCGCGCCCCGCGCCCGATTAGCTGCGCCTCGGCAACGGTCGTTTTACCCGGTTTCCCTGCCCTTGCGTCACGTGTCGTGTAGCATCGGACAATATCAAAAAGATTCAGGACATCCCAACCTTCGTTCAGTTTCTGGACAGCAAAGATGGCGCGGATGCGGTTGTCGCGGTCTTCAAGGGTATTGAGTTGTATCTGCTGATGGTCCTTTTCCCCCTCCTCATTGACGGAAATACAACGGTTCTCGTCAAATTCCCTTCGCAGCCTTTCCACTAGTTGGTCGGGCCCGATGTGGTTTTCATCGAAAAAAGTGAATGCGCTTTTTACCAAGGGCAAATTCGATTTATCCCGAATCCGCCGAATATCTTCCGCCGAAAGGTTCTCAACAATATTGTGAAAACGGTCCTTGTTCTCTTTGGATTGAGCGATTGTCCGTTGCGCTTTAAATAGAATGACCGGCTTCAGGTTGATGCGGTGTTTGGCGGCGACTTCCTGTTTATATTGGTTGAGAATCAGTGCCTGTATGATGCGGTCTTTTTCCTCAAAATCCGCCTGAACGATAAAGACATCTTTGGAATAGCCGTCATTGCGAAACTGCCGCAGGTCATACTTATATAACACCTTGTTACAGTATTTATCGACAAGGTTGCGATGGGCATAATCAAGGGTGGCGGTAAACTCAAGCAGCAGATTGTCTGTATTTTGACTAAAAATGCGCTCTACTGTATTTTCCCAGCTGACCAGCAGCTCCTGTCCGGCTTTCGTACTGGTGTTGATATGATGCGCCTCATCAGCTAAGAGCACAATCTTTTTGTCCCTGAAATCCTCGTATGTTAAGGCATTTTCTTTTTCTGTCGTTAGATCAAAATGGAGCTTTTGGATGGTGGTGAAACAGATATTGATGTCGTTTTCGTTGACACCTTCAAAATTGGGCACCGGTGTCACGGCAACGCGCCCCGATCCGAGGTGGATGGGCTCATTGAAGAGATATTTGGACGACAGGGGATTGAGGAAATTGTCCTTTGTTTTTTCGATGATATTGGTGGAGTTGACGAAAAAAAGAAAGTTTCGATAGCCTTTCTCGTAGAGGTAGAGAATCAAGCCCGCCATGATGAGGGTTTTGCCGCTGCCGGTCGCCATATTGAACAGAAGATGCAGGGGCTTTTCCTTGCCATCGAAATTTTCTTTAAAACAGAGGAAGAAGCGGGCGAAGGCTTCTTCCTGATACGGGCGGAGTTCAAATTTGGGGTTCAGGTTGTCTTTGAGATAATTGGGAATTTCGGTATTTTGGATGGTTTGCCGTCCGAATTCCTCTAATATCGTTTCATACAAAAACTTTTCCGCCATCATATATCTCCATCGATTTCATCGGGATTTCGCTTAGGATCAACCTATCAATCTGCCTCATATACCGTCACCCCAACCCGCTGAATATGTCCAATCACATCGGGGTCGCTAGCGTATTCCATGCCAATTCGTAGATGTAGTGACATACTCCCAAAAAACGCTTTTTCCACGCCTCACATTTTATAAATTATCAATAAATTCACGGCTTTTCAAAGTCCGTTCGGTATGATAGGAGATAAAATTTGAAAGGACAAACTTAAGCTCCCTGTGGTTGAGATTGGAGGCACGAAAGCGGTGTAGATAAGAAAAGTCAAATTTTTGTAGATGGTTCATCAGTTCACAACTCCCGCGTGAAATCGATCTCGCCGTTGTGTCTTGCCCCTCACAATTTGCACACAGCAAGCCCCCAAGGCGTGGACTAAAATTCACCGTTGCACCGTGGAACACTTCTGCACACGCTACGCACCGCGAGAGTTGAGGCGCGTAGCCTGCCAGGCCCAGCAATTGGAGTTCAAACGCACGCGCTAATAATGGGACATCTTCGGTCTGTGCCAACGTTTCAAATCCGTATTGCAGTAGATGAAAGACGTTTTGGTCTGCTGCCTGCCCTACCAGTTCTGTGGCATCAACCAATTCTGCTAAATAACAGCCGTAAGCGGTACGGTCAAAGTCCGCTTTGACTGCATCGAAGTCGTCAACCAGATCGAAGGCTTCAACTCTGTGGAGGTCTTTATTCGGATATTCAAAGAACACAAGGTTGCCATAGTTGAGGAGTTCGAGGCTGCCGCCGAAACGGCTCTTGGATCTCCTGCTCCCATGTGCTACCGCGCTGACCTTGCCGAACTCAACGGTATAGAACCTGATGATCTTGTGCACTTCGCCGAGTGGCTGTGAGCGAATGACAATCGCCTGTGTTTTTTGAGTTGGCATCATACCTCCATAATAAAATGGGACAATAGCGCGATGAATTTATTGTTGCCTTATTTCATCGTTCCATTGTCCCATAGAAGTCAACCAACCCAACTCTAAAGGGTTGGGGTCCGATTCTGTTGCATGCGTTGTTCTGACGCAATAGAATCGGGATTTGTGCCCCAATGCTTCATCGGGGGCAATCACGAGGGTTGCCCCTACCATCTATGGGTGTTGATTGTACCAACACCCGCTCAATGATATTCATCAATTATTTCCGAACAATAACGGTCCGAGAAGTGACCGAGGCAATACCGGTGAATACATTGATAATGAAATCGATCTTGGTATGCAGGGTCATAATTTCATAGTCGGTTGTCTCACCTGCGATGGCATTTGTATCCACTTTATTGATTGGCAGCAAGCCGTAAAGCACATACCATTGACGTACTTCTACAACGTGATCACCTTGCGCGCCCTCGCCCACTTTGTGGAGGTGTGCTGTACATCCAATGACCAGCAGCACACCCAGAAGAAGTACTGCAACTGAACATTTTCTCAACATGTGTTCATCCTCACTTAGGATTAATGGGTAATTAAATTAATAGAACCGATTGATGATTCAATAGCTCGAAGTTCTGCTGCGTAAACCGCTCTAGGAGCCATGTAATCAACCTCAAAGACAGGAGTTTCCGGTGCGTCGCAGATCAGCTTGACCAGCACAAAATCGGAAGCTCCAACCATTAATTGATGCACGCGAAATGCACCTTTCATAAAAATTGCACGCTGAACCGTTGCCTGTGGAAATCGGGTACGGTAAGCGGTTTCCAGCGTCTTTAACAAGGTTTCGTCCGGCGCGACCGTCGCCCCTTCCAACCTTGATACCACACACATCGCCCGCGATGCCTCATTCACGAACACTTTCCGGGGCACCATCTGAAGCCCTAGTGTGAATGTATCGCCCAATCCATCAATCACTTGCTCCAGCATTGCATCGTCAATCACTTCCCACCCCTTCGGTGCAGCGATCTCCATCTTGAGCAGCGAGTCCATGCTTGCAGGGCCGAGTAGTGTCTTATCGACACTGAAAAGGAGTGTCTTATACGTGGGTTTTTGGGATTTAGGGGGGTCACATCCCATAACGGCTCCCACTACCAAACACACGATAAGGGCAAACCGCAAGGCTATCATAAATTCTCCGATAGATTTAACCTGTGCATTCTCAGATAAGTGTGTGCAAACCTGGTCTCGGAACGGACTCTGTTTATGCGCGGACTGTTTGAAACGATAATGGGACAAGGTAAGCAACTGTTGATAGATCCGAGTTAATATCGGGGCGAGAGGATTTGAACCTCCGACCTTTCCGATCCATCGGAACGCCCTAACCGGACCGCGTTACGCACCGTCATGACTACCCAACAACTCTTTGATGGCTTGACGACTTTTCCAATTTTTTATCTCTCGTTCCCGTCTGACCGCTTGACTTCTTGTCGAAAAAGTCTCGGTATAAACCAATTCCCACGGAATCTTGGATCGAGTCGCTAATTGCCGCCGACTATTATGACGCTCAAGACGATTGGACACATTGTTAGTCTGTCCAATATAATAGCTCCCATCTTTCAGACTTTGAAGAATATAAACATAAAACATCAATTATTGATCCAAGTGAATCTATTAGGGCGAGAGGATTTGAACCTCCGACCTTTCCGATCTATCGGAACGCCCTAACCCCACTGTGCTATACCCCTATCGCAATATCTCTTGATGAATCTAACGAAATATCGGGGCGAGAGGATTTGAACCTCCGACCTTTCCGATCTATCGGAACGCCCTAACCCCACTGTGCTATACCCCTACTGCAATATCTCTTGATGAATCTAACGAAATATCGGGGCGAGAGGATTTGAACCTCCGACCTTTCCGATCTATCGGAACGCCCTAACCCCACTGTGCTATACCCCTACTGCAATATCTCTTGATGAATCTAACGAAATATCGGGGCGAGAGGATTTGAACCTCCGACCTTTCCGATCTATCGGAACGCCCTAACCCCACTGTGCTATACCCCTACTGCAATATCTCTTGATGAATCTAACGAAATATCGGGGCGAGAGGATTTGAACCTCCGACCTTTCCGATCTATCGGAACGCCCTAACCCCACTGTGCTATACCCCTACTGCAATATCTCTTGATGAATCTAACGAAATATCGGGGCGAGAGGATTTGAACCTCCGACCTTTCCGATCTATCGGAACGCCCTAACCCCACTGTGCTATACCCCTACTGCAATATCTCTTGATGAATCTAACGAAATATCGGGGCGAGAGGATTTGAACCTCCGACCTTTCCGATCTATCGGAACGCCCTAACCCCACTGTGCTATACCCCTACTGCAATATCTCTTGATGAATCTAACGAAATATCGGGGCGAGAGGATTTGAACCTCCGACCTTTCCGATCTATCGGAACGCCCTAACCCCACTGTGCTATACCCCTACTGCAATATCTCTTGATGAATCTAACGAAATATCGGGGCGAGAGGATTTGAACCTCCGACCTTTCCGATCTATCGGAACGCCCTAACCCCACTGTGCTATACCCCTACTGCAATATCTCTTGATGAATCTAACGAAATATCGGGGCGAGAGGATTTGAACCTCCGACCTTTCCGATCTATCGGAACGCCCTAACCCCACTGTGCTATACCCCTACTGCAATATCTCTTGATGAATCTAACGAAATATCGGGGCGAGAGGATTTGAACCTCCGACCTTTCCGATCTATCGGAACGCCCTAACCCCACTGTGCTATACCCCTACTGCAATATCTCTTGATGAATCTAACGAAATATCGGGGCGAGAGGATTTGAACCTCCGACCTCGTGCTCCCGAAGCACGCGCGCTAACCGGACTGCGCTACGCCCCGATTATGGCAAAACAGCGTGTGATTTTATCATACACGCTAGTATCTGTCAAGCCTGCTTTTCTACTTTTTTTCCGACGTATCTTCCAACCGTTGAATCCGGATCCGATGGATACGACGTTCATCCGCTTCTAATATCGTGAATGCCAACCCTTGGTACGAGAATTGGTTGCCCTGTTCAGGCACTCTTCCCAGATGGTCGAAAATGAATCCGCCGATTGTGTCTGCGTTTTCCGATTCGAGCTGTGTCTCTAGCTGCTCATTGAGATCAATAAAACTCATCCGCGCATCAACTGAATAGATGTTTTCAGCGAGTGGAATGAGCTCCTCTTGTTCGTCAAAATCGTACTCATCTTGGATTTCTCCGACAATCTCCTCAATAATATCTTCGAGCGTCACGATTCCCGCTGTGCCCCCATACTCATCAACAACGATTGCCATGTGCTGTTTATTTGCGCGTAGCTCTTGGAAGAGGTCGGATATTTTTTTACTTTCAGGTGTGAAAAGCGGAGGTCGATCTGTGGCAATCGATCTCAGATCGAGGGGTTGGTCTTTTGCCCAACCGTCTAATATATCTTTGACATGAAGGAGCCCGATAATGCGGTCAATCTGCTCCTCGTACACAGGAATACGCGAATGCCGAGATTCGATTGCAGTTTGAAGCACGACCGCCTTTGGGGAAGAGGCATCAAGGCACGTCACATCTGTTCGGGGAATCATAATCTCGCGGGCAACTTTATCGGGCAGGTCAAGGATGCGCGAGATCATTTCTCGCTCCTCTTCCTCCAAGATTTCCTGGCTATTCCCGACATTTTCCAAGGCTTCAAGGTCTTCCGGCGAGACGCTGCTATCCTGTTCGGTTGGGGCTTTTCCACCCAGAATCCGAACGCCAAGATAGCCAAACAGGGTCAACGGTTTAATGAGGGGATATAAGATCCAATAAACAACGTGCACAAAACGGAGGGCGAAAATTGTTGAGTTTTCAGAGCTGCCCTGTACATAATTTTTCGGGATGAGCTCCGTCACAACAACAATGAGGAGGATCGCAAGGAGGGCACTAATCGTCCGATCCCTCAGAGAATCAAAATCGAACAAGGAGAGCAGTAAAACGACAATACAAACAATTAATACGCTCTTGGCGACGATAATCGTTGCAGAAAATTTCTGTGGGTAGCGCAGTAGAGAGGTTAAAATCTCATGCTGCGGTCCCCCGGTTTCCGCGATATTCAGCATTTCGTTCCGGCTAAGCCTGTTAATAAGCACTTCCACGACCGAAAACAACACCGCGAAGATTGATAAAACAACCAAGCTAACCAGCTTAATTATGTCTATATCGTCCAAACGTGGGATTACACCCCCAAGAACTTGTAAGCCAGAGGAGATTCCATTCTCTGCGGAAACCTAGCACCTAATTTTTTTTACGGTTCTTTTAGGTATACAAAATTAGGTGCTAATTAAACGGAGCAGTTCCGCTTGTTTCTCAAACATGATTTCCGCTTGCTCTGGGCTTTGGTGATCATAACCGAGAAGATGAAGCGTACCGTGTACGCTCAATACAGCCAGCTCAATATCAAGTGAATGCCCATGTGCGATTGATTGGCGTTGGGCTGTTGGAACAGATATGACCAAATCGCCAAGCAGTTGAGGATTCAAATCGCCACCGATGCCTTCTCGCATTGCAAAGGCGAGTACATCAGTGGGTCCATCAATGTGGCGATATTGGTGGTTAAGCACCTGAATCTCGGCATCATCCGTTAGAAGAATGCTCACTTCGCACTCAGCAGAATCGTGAGCCTTTAGCGTGGTCAACGTCGCATTATAAATAATCGGTTCATCAAAGTCAATATTTTGACACTGGTTGTTAATGAATACCATCGGCAGTCGCTGTTACAACAGGCGGTTGATTCTGTTCGCACATCAAAGTTAGATGCTATCGGTTTTTCTCAACCTTTCGGCATCGCGTTCCTCGTAGGCTTCTACGATCTGCTGCACAAGTTCGTGCCGTACAACATCCTCTTTTGAAAAGTGGATGAATACGATGCCTTCAACATCTGACAGTACCGATTGTGCATCAACAAGCCCCGATTTTGTACCTGTCGGCAGGTCGGTTTGTGTTATGTCTCCGGTGATAACGGCTCTAGAATCAAATCCGAGTCGTGTGAGAAACATTTTCATCTGTTCAATGGTTGCATTTTGTGCTTCATCAAGAACAACAAACGAGTTATTGAGCGTCCGTCCGCGCATGAAGGCAATCGGCGCCACTTCAATCACATTCCGCTCAACATAACGCTCAAGGGATTCGGGAGGCATCATATCGTAAAGTGCATCATATAAAGGGCGCAGATAGGGGTTAATTTTCGCTTCAATATCGCCGGGTAAAAAGCCGAGCCTTTCGCCCGCTTCCACCGCGGGTCGGGTTAAGATGATTCGGCTGACTTGTCCACTTTTCAAGGCAGAGACTGCCATCGCCATCGCGAGATAAGTTTTTCCGGTTCCGGCAGGACCGATACCAAATACGAGATCATACGATTTGATTGCGGCCACATAACGTTTCTGGGCGGGGGTCTTCGGCCGCACCACACCGCGCTTGGAAAAGACAGAGATAGCTTCATTGGCTACTTTTTCCAACTGGACAGGTGTATTTCCTTTGGAAGTGCGAATCGCATATTTGACATCATTCGCATTGATAGATTGCCCACTCCGGATGAGATGAAGTAACGACTCAAAGGTTTTGGTTACACGATTAACGTCGTCGAAGTTATTGCCGGTGATCACCAAGCCTTCGCTCTTTAATAGGACTTTGACGTTAAAACGGGCTTCGACAATGTTCAGAAAGACATCAGATTGCCCAAAAAGCACTTGGGCTTCTGTGATGCTTTGTATTGGTATTTTTAGGGATTCTTGATTCTGCAATACGCTATTATTCCTATTTTTGAGTGGGTGTAACGGCGATTGTCTCTGTCAGAAATCAACTTCGTCGATAATTTTACCAGAATTTTACCAGCTTTCCAAGTAAATTTTTTATTTTCCTCAACCAAGTTGCTATGCGGATCAAAAATTTTGGTCATTAATGCCCATATAAACCGCCTGTTAATAACCCTAAGTTGGAGAATCAATCTACCAGTTAGTATATGCCCCATCGTCCCTTTGATAACCGGCGGGGGGCCCGGGATCCGGTGGTGTAGCGTTGATGAGTGCCTCTTCGTTGAACTCAAGACCAAGTCCAGGCCCTTCAGGTGGAAGTAGATAGCCATCAGCAAACGGCATCTGAACCGGAAAGACATCGGTAAGGCTCGTCATTGGTGGACGTGGTAGCTCCTGTACCCCGACAAGGGCTGATGCCAAACAGAGGTGGAGACAGGCTGCTGTTGAAACGGGCCCGAGCGGATTGTGTGGCACGATGTGGATGTAGTGGGTCTCACACCAACCTGTAATCTTTCGAGCCTCAGTTAAGCCCCCGGCGATGCAGAGGTCTACTCGACAATAGTCCATCAAGTCCTCCTCAATCGCTTCCCGAAAGCTCCATTTGCTGTCAAACTGTTCGCCTACCGCTAGCGGCACCGATGTATTCTGTCGCACCAACTTCAGACTCGCAGGATTTTCGCTGCGGAGTGGATCTTCAATGAAGAAGGGGCGATACGGCTCAACCCCTTTACAGAATTCAATGCTGGCGGGTGGATCCAATCGCGTGTGGACATCCACAAGAATCTCGATATCATCGCCGAGTGCTTCTCTGACCGCCTTTACCTGCTCAATCCCGAATCGCACTGCTCGCGTCGGCTCAAAGCGATCGTCGCCTTCCGGATCGCACACCCCCCATCGGACAAACTTCCATCCCGCTTCGTAGGTATCCCGGCAACTCTGGACGAGTGATTCAATATTATTTGGGTCGCCGTTGTGAGGATAACAGACTACTTTATCGCGTGTCCTTCCTCCCAACAATTCGTATACCGGCACGCCCAACGCCTTACCTTTAAGATCCCACAGCGCAATGTCCACCGCACTTACCGCCGCGGACTGAATTACACCGCCGGGGAAAAAACCACCGCGAAACATCCGCTGCCACAAATACTCAATACGAAACGGGTCTTGACCGAGCAGAGTGGGTTCAGACGAATGGATGACTTCCGCCATCGCTCGCCCCCGCCGTCTCAAGCCCCCCTCGCCAATGCCGTAGATACCTTCGTCCGTCTCGACCTTGACGAAAAAATTCCCAGTTGATGCAATAAACGGTTTGACCGCCGTAATCTTCATATACTACCTCCAGTTCAGTGATGTCGGTGAACCCTGTTTTGACGTGAATTATTATTGATCACACCTCAAGCCTTACTCATCATCTACTTATTACACATTGTCTGCTGGTGAAAGCACGTTATCCTGACAGTAGACGGGACGGAAGAGCGTACCCCGCTTGAACGGCATTTCGGTGAGATGTTTGGGATGGGGTTCCCACTTATGCCACTTGTTACCAACAACGTTGTAACAGTTGAAAATGGCGACCCGATCCACGGCATCGTCCTCCCACCGTGCGCCGGTGTGAGTAATCGCTTCGGTGAAAAATAGCACCGATCCCGCCGGGCAGGAATAATCATCCCACAGTGGACAATCCCGATTCTGCGTCGATTTTGGTGGAGGGAAAGCCCCCTTGTGGCTGCCCGTCAAGAACAAGGTGCCGCCGCTACGTTTCTTGACGGGGTTCAGTTCCCATACGACTCGCGTCAATCCACTGTGCGCCTTGTCGTGGTGCATGTGATAGGTATGTGAGTTGCCCGGGAAATTCAACATGCCCCGTCCGCCGTGAGGGCTGAAGTTGTCATGTCCTTTGGATCGAATTGTCAGAAACGTGCCTTCCATGCGAAAGCCGTAGCACTCCTCGCTCGCATAAGCTGACGTGACAAACTCGTTCATGAAGCCGAGGACGATAGGGTGGTCGGTCAACTTTTCGAGGGGGCCGCCGATGGATGAACGATGATGCTCAGGAATGGATTCGGGATCTCTTTTCAGATGGCAGCAAAAATCCCGCATCTCGGCGACTTCGTCGTCGGTCAACACGCCGGGGAGGGCTATCCAACCTCGTGTGTCGAAGATGTATTTCTGGTCTTCGGTGAATTCTATCGCCGGTTTGCCATCGGCGTTTGTCGTGGGTACAGGCATACATATATCTCCTAATTTTGGGATAGTTCTTTGTTCGTCAGGGTTTAGCTGACATCTTTCGGGTTGCCTAAGTAACTTTTCCCGACAGAAAACTCATGGGTGCACATGAACCTATACAAGGGCTTTGGAAAAAGTTTACTCAAATGGCGTACCGTCCGTCCATTATAGCCAAACTCTCATTTTTCGACAAGCGTTTTTTGGAGGGCGGGGTTTTTGTGTGGATACTCTCTTGAGTTTGTGATAGGATAGTCTTAAATAGGAGTTAAAGCAATATGCCTACTACTAGCCACTTGCGTTATATTAACGCAAGCTGCCAACCAAAGCCCTAGCGGGGGGATAGGTGAACAGTTCTCTACAAGAAAAAGGGTCAGTATGAAAACATTACTAATTTTACGTCATGCAAAGTCGAGTTGGAAAGATGCGTCGTTGGCAGATCATGATCGTCCGCTCAACAAGCGCGGCAAACAGGATGGGCTGCGAATGGGAAAATTTTTGCGGAAGCAGGGCTTGGCACCCGACAGGATTATTAGTTCAACCGCCAAACGGGCACGAAAAACTGCCACGGCAGTCGCCAAAGCGTGTCATTATGAGGATAAGGTCGAATTGACGCAGGAGTTTTATCATGCGGGCCCAGGGGCATACCTCGCTGTCTTGCAGAACTTGCCGGACGCTGACCAGCGGGTGATGGTGGTCGGGCACAATCCTGGGATGGAGGCATTGGTCTGCCACTTGACAGGCGGAATAGAAACTATGCCAACAGCAGCGGTTGCCCACATCACCCTCCCCATCGAAAAATGGGCTGAATTGGATTACGAGGTCCAAGGGGAGTTGTTACATTTGTGGTATCCAAAGGCACTCACATTAGAATGATAGATACGCCCATAGATTCGGAATCCACGTGAGGTTGTATCTCTATCTGAATAGATGCTGATTTTTTTAATCATTAAAGCAGAGAAACGATAAACAGAGGAATTTGTATATGACAAAATTTGATCCGATGAAAGGAGTTTTTGGTCTGCTCCCGACACCCTACACAGAGGCCCTAGACATCCATACCACAGATCTGCAGGCTGCTGCCAATTTCTGCTGTGAGTCGGGGCAACACGGGATTGTCTGGCCCGTTATGGTGGGGGAGTTCTATTTCCTCGGCGAGGATGAACGCATCCGAAATTTGGATGCTGTCCTTGACACAGTTAGTGGCAGATTGCCGGTAGTTTTTGGCTGTTCTGGTATCTCCGTGCCGCAGACGCTGCTCTATGCAAGAGCTGCACAGCAGGCGGGGGTAGACTCGATAATCGCGATGGCACCGGCACGCACCAATGCGGCGACAGCGATAGATATGTTCAAGCGGCTTGGGGAGGCCTTTGACGGACCGATTATGGTGCAGAATGCTGACAGTTATGCCCCTCTGACCGGGGAGCAGATTGTTCAACTTGCAGAAGATGTTCCGCAGATTGAATATGTCAAAGAGGAGCGGCAGCCGGGGCCACAGCACATCGCCGAAGTCAAGGGGTTGGCTGGAGATCGGATCAAGACCATCTTCGGGGGTGCTGCCGGTAAGGTGCTGCCGGCGGAGATAACACGCGGTGCTGATGGTTGTATGCCGGCTTGCGAATTTGCCGATTTGCTTGCAAAAATTATGGAGCGTTGGTGGGCAGGCGACGAGACCGGCGCACGGGACCTACATACCCGTCTACTGCCCTTGATTAATCTGGAAAACCATCAGTTTGTCCGTTATATTCTCAAGCGTCGAGGCATCTTAACCTCTATGGTGGAGCGGGCCCCTGCGCCTCATGAACTGGATGCGGAGGATAAGCGGGAAATCTCTATCCTACTAAAAGCAGTAGAAAACGACATTGAAGCTTTCCCTTTCGGCCCGGAATAACGAACTTGTAGATCAACTGTCCACTGTATTAAACCTTGAGCACCTCGACCATAGTTAGGACCTACGCACTTCGGTTGTGAGAATTGCGTCCTTTCAGAGCGAGCAAGATCTGCTTGCTCGCTCCCGGTTGCGTGTGAAGCACCCAGTTTATACCATCCTTCCAGCATTTTAGCCCATACTTACGCCCAACGATTCGGTAAGTGCCTCTAACCTTTCCCAGAGTGCATCGGCGATGGGGATGCCATCGCGTCCGCGAGTCGCTTGCGCCCGTGCCTCCAGGTCGCCGGGGAGCAATACCTCCTCGAAACCGGGTGCCGGTGGCACGGATCTAATCTGATTCCCCAAATCCTCTATGCGCGTCGAGTAATCCGTCAAAGCCTGAAACAGATCCGCCTTCATGACCATCATGGTAACGCCAGAGTGACGGAAAATGGTACCGCCCCGTTTCTCTTCGTCCGAAAAGGCATCCGCCCCGGACAGGATTCGTCCAAAAAATTCTACTGCCAGCATCAAGGCGTAACCTTTATGCCCACCAAAGGGTAGCAACGAACCACCCTCAAGATAATCCATTGGATCCGTGGAAGGATTCCCAGCTTTGTCGACGATGCTGCCCGGTGGAAGTTGTGCGTTTCTGTCTCTCGCCGTGAGGACTTTACTTCCGGCAACGACCGTCGTGGCATAATCAATAATCATTGGCGGCCCATCACCGGCGGGGAAACCCATGCCAACTGGGTTAGTGCTCAGCACCGGTTGGCGTCCACCGTAAGGAACAGCGACCGGCTTTTCTGCTCCAAACCCTCCAGCCCAGATTATTGATAGCATCCCTTTGGCGGCTGCGATTTCGGCGTATTCGCCCAGACGCCCGATATGGTTTATCTGAACAGCACTTACGACCGCCACGTTGTGGGTTTCAGCCTTCTCTATCGCGACCTCCATCGCATACTTCGCTGTCACATGCCCAAAGGTCCAGTTGCCCGCTATGAGTGCGCTTGTGGCATCTTCCTTCAGGATTTCGGGCCAAGCGGTGGGAACAATTTCACCGGCTTGAATCTTCTCGACGTAGCTCGGCAGATGCAGGATGCCGTGCGTATCAACACCACGCAAAGTCGATAAAACCAACGCTTCCGCGACACGGTTGGCGTTACGCTCATCGGCTCCTGCGGCTAGCAGTGCCTCGCGGATGAGCTTGTCAAGTTGAGCAGCTGTCTTTATAACCATTATTAAGGTCCTCCTCAGAATAGTGCCAATCCCCAACAAAATCAGGTTTGGGTTAAAACGTTAGCTTTAGATCAGTGGTTAAAATAAGACTTCGTAGTTTTGGTGTAGGATATCCTTGTAGTTCCTTGTTGATTTAGGTCATAACTATAGCATGTATCCGTGACACAATCGATCAGATTCGGAGATGCCTTCCCGTGGGGAGGGACGGGCGTAAAACCTCTTGACGTAGCGGCTCAGGCTGTGCTAGGATGCACAAAGTAATAATTGTGGTTAGCTTCTATTTTTTATCATCAGATAAGAAGGAGGAATTCAGCTTGGCTAAAAAATTCAGGGTTGGTATTATTGCAAGCGGCCGTATTGCTCGTTCACACGGTCAAGGTTGGACTGAATGTAATCGCACTGAAATTGTCGCGATCGCCGATTCTCACCCCGAGGCACTGGCAGACTATGCACGGGATTTCAACGTTAAAAGCCAGTATCTCGACTATCGGGAGATGATGGAAACGGAGGATCTCGACATCGTTAGTGTCTGCTCTTGGAATCCGCAACACGCTGAGATGACGATTGCGGCAGCGGTTCACAAACCCCAAGCAATACTCTGTGAGAAACCGATGGCTTGCTCGCTGGGAGAAGCGGAAGCGATGATGATTGCCTGTGAACGCAACGATGTTAAATTTGCGATCGGCCATCAACGTCGTTTCTATTCTTCGTGGCAGGAAGCGAGGCGGCTCCTTGAGGCCGGTGCCATCGGCAAACCCCGCCGGCTGTGGTCCTCAGTGAGAGCAGGGATGCTGAACACAGGGACCCACTGTGTCGATTTCCAACTCTTCGTGCTAGGAAACCCACAGGTGGAGTGGGTCATGGGTTGTGTGGAACGCAAAACCGACCACTACCTCTTCGGACATCGGGTCGAAGACCGCTGCTGCGGACTGATCGGGTATCCCAACGATGTGGAAGGTGTTATTGAGAATGAGGTTCCCCTCAGTGGTGGACTCTATCAAGTTGGTGCCACGGTATACGGCAGCGACGGTATGATGGAGGTTAACGATAATAGCCTGAAATACATGACCCCTGATAAAGCAGGTTGGCAAGTATTTGAGCCGACCGAAAAAAATCGGACAGGGTATGGCAGTGCGTTCACAAGTCAGGCGTATGCGATCTGCGACTGGATCGACGACAAAATTGAGGACTACCCCGGACAAGCAAAGTATGGTAAGGCTGCTTTGGAGATTATGATGGCGGTCTACGAATCGGCCCGTATGCACGAGCGGGTGCGTCTGCCACTAGAGACCCGTGCTAACCCATTGGATGTGGCGGTGGAAACTGGTGCGATTCCAGTTGAACGCCCCGGTCAATGGGATGAACGCTCTTTCCTAGTCCGCGGTGAATCAATGAGCTGGATCAAATAGGGTATAAGGTGCGGTGTGAAGAATCTTGGGGTGCAAATCATCACGCTCTCATCTGACGATGAACGGGCTATCGAGCAGGTTGCGGCGTTGTTGATTGAGGGATTCAAGACACACTCGCCAAACGCTTGGCCCCACATGGCAGCTGCTCTGGAGGAAGTGGAAGAATCCCTTGGCGAAGACCGAATAAGCCGCATCGCTGTTGACCAGAGCGGCGAGATTGTCGGTTGGATTGGTGGATTGAGTCACTACGATGGGAACGTCTGGGAAATCCATCCGTTGGTGGTTAAACTGAGTCGGCAAGGGGGTGGGATTGGACAGCAGCTTGTGGGCGATTTTGAGAGCCTCGTGCGAAAACGAGGAGGTTTGACAATTTGGGTTGGAGTTGATGATGAGGACGATATGACAACCCTTGCAGGGGTTGACCTTTACCCCAATGTCCTTGACCATTTGGCGCAAATCAGAAACTTGCGCCGCCATCCATACGAGTTTTACCAGAAACTCGGTTTTTCCATTACAGGTGTGATGCCCGATGCCAACGGACGTGGCAAGCCGGATATCTTTCTCGCAAAGCAAGTTACCCCTAATTGCTAAACAATTACAAATGAGGAAATAGCATGGAAAATGATACAATCCGAGTCGCATCGATTGCAATGCACAGTGTCATGGGGGACCCATCGGCAAACTTGGCACGCGTGGCGGTATGGGCACACAAAGCACACGCACAAGGAGCGAACTTTGGGGTTTTCCCGGAAGAGTGCATCACCGGGTCAATGAACAAGTCAGACCTGAAGTTTGAGGAGGCACAGAAAATCGCGGTAGCGGCAGCAGAGGAGTCGGTGCCATTTCTGGAATCCCTCTCTCGCAAACTACAGATGACACTGGTAGTTGGTACGATTGAGCCGTATGGAGCCCAGCTTCGTAACAGTGCGCTTATCGTCGGGCCTGAGGGATATCTGGCAACCTTTTCAAAACTCCATCTGCCCAATCCCAATGAGCGGGCATGGTTTGTGCCCGGCGATACGTTTCCGGTGGTCGCCTCGCAGGGATGGACGTTTGGTGTGGGGATCTGCTATGATTTGCGTTTTCCCGAACTTTTTCGGGGGGCGGCGCAGAAAGGGGCGGAACTCTTTTTCATCCCTGTTGGCGGCAGTGGGGCGATCGAGAAGATTTCTAACAATGGCGATCAGCGTGAGCAAGCCCAGTTTCACAAGGAATTAGCGATGCAACTGCTACCGGGGCGGGCGGTTGATAATGCCCTCCATATCTTCTATGCGAATCAGTCGGGGCATAGTGGCAATGCTTGGTTTCCGGGACTGTGCTTAGCGATAGATCCAAGCGGAGAACTGATTGATGAGTATCTTCCAGATGAAGGGATGATCGTTACGAAAGTCAAGAGGGAGGTGGCTGATAGGGCAAGGGGTTCTGCTAGCTGTACCGTTGATGAGGCAAGGCCTACGGTCTACGCGGCAGCCCAACTCGTGAAAGGGGAAAAGCTCACTCGTCGTTAGAATACCCCAGAGCGTTTGGCTTCCTTAGCTTTCTCCTCATCCACAAAAGCAAGCAAGATCAGCCCCCCAATAAAGAAGCCTATCAGTGAAATGATAGCCAATCGTGGCGTTCCGGTAATCTGCCGTATGAGGGCAAACACCAAAGGCCCCCAAATCGCTGAGAACTTGCTAAATACGGAATAAAACCCGTAAAACTCAGCAGAGGCTTCTTTGGGAATCATCGCCCCGTAAAAAGAACGACTGAGTGCCTGCGAGCCGCCGAGCACGATTCCCACAATACCTCCCAAGATGAAGAATTCCGTAACGGTATGCAGGAAATAAGCATAGGTGACAACCCCGCTCCAGAGGAGTAACGCTAACATCAAAGCCCGTTTCGCCCCAATCTTGCTAGCGATTCTACCGAATAGTAAGGCACCGCCGGCAGCGACAATCTGAATCATCAGCAACGTGACCATCAAGACCGTTGCAGAAAATTTCAATTCTTCAGTCCCATAAATTGTTGCCATACTGATGACGGTCTGAATGCCGTCGTTATAGACCATGAAAGCAATTAAGAACAGTAGCAGATGTTTGAAACGTCGAACCTTTTTAATCGTGCCGAGAGTTCTCGTTATTCCAATGGCGGTATAAGCGATTATCTTCGGTTGCGATTGGTACTTTTCTGGAATAGCCTCTATCGCCCCCGCCTCTTTCAGGTTTTTGAGCGTAAAGAGTGTAAAACCCGCCCACCACAGGCCTGCCATTCCCAATCCAATGCGGGCTGCGAGTCCTTGATTGATCCCGATGACTTCGCCGCCGGCGACCAGTCCCAATGTAATGGCAAATTGTAATCCACCGCCGATGTACCCGTAGGAAAATCCTTTGCTGGATACCCAATCTATTTCATCCTCAGATGCGATCTGAGGTAGAAACGCATCATAGAAGACATTCGCTCCCACATATCCAATCTGTGCGATCAGAAATAGGATGACGGTCTGCCATACATCTCCAGATTGACAGAAGTAGAGAAGCGTTGCGCTGATGCTGCCCGTATAAGCAAATACCATCAGGAATTTTTTCTTGGCTGAAGAGAAGTCTGATATGGAACCGAGAACGGGGGCACAGAGAAAGACGAATAGTGCCGCGGCACCGACGAGACACGCCCAGAGAGTATCTGCGTTGACAACGGTGTCCCCGATGTGGACCCCCGCTTTGCCCACAATACCGGTGGCGAGATAGATTGGTAGGACACCAGCCACCACCGTGGTCACATAGGCGGAATTTGCCCAGTCATACATGCACCAACCGAAGATTCGGGGCCCACCTGAAGCATTGTGCGAATTTTTCTGCTGCAGTTGTGTCATTTGTTAGGTCTTTTTATCCGTGATTGTTTTTGGGGTAGGAGATTTCAGCCAATCACTAATTAAGAAAGGGGAGTAAACAACGAAGAAAAGGACGAGTGTCACCCCATCTAAAATGGGTATATACCAGGGCCAAGGCGCAAAGAAGAAGGGCGATTCCGTATCCGGTGGATCACAAATGAACATGTAGTTAGATTTCAGCAATAGGTTGACACCTGCGATAACTGCCATATAAAGGTTGACAAGCAAGAATGAACGCAACAAGCCCTTGAGGGTAGGGCGCATTCCCAATCCCCACGTCGCAAACAACACGCTGACGACGATACCACCGTGTACAATGAAATATTGAAAGAAACGGTAGTGCGGAAAACCGACATCAAGTTGAGGCGTGATAATAGCGTTTAATGTACCGACGATCCCCCAAAAATAACCGATTTCATAAAGGATCTGGTTCCGATGCAACAGCACAAACACCACGGCAAAGAGCACAATTCCGCAGATGTGGAGGGGCAAGTATTTCTGCAGAAATTCGCTGAACGATTGTACCGTTGTCATACGGTACCCCCAATGCCCAATTTCATTGACGATTAAGGTTGCGCCCAAAATGTAGCAAACCGCATTCGTTATTACCGATGAATCCGCTCTCCTCACCAATATCGTCAGCACAACGGGCAGCGCGATTGTTAGCACCAACACAACGATATGAGAAACACCGAGGAATTGAAATTCAGAGACTGGCACGGTTGCTCACCTCTCGCTTGTCTATTGATGACACACGGTTTAATGCCCGGTATCCGATGTCAGTCCGAAAATGGGCTTGATCGAAGTGGATTTTCTCTACCCCGCGATACGCCCCTTCGATCGCAGATTTGATGTCACGGGCGAGTGCGGTGACACCAAGCACCCTGCCCCCTCCCGTGGCGATGTCTCCGTCTCGCATCTGAGTTCCTGCATGAAAGACTGTCACGCCTCCCAGCGCGTTGGCTTGGTCTAGCCCGGTAATCACTTTGCCCGTTTCATAAGCGTCAGGATACCCACCTGATGCCATTACCACACACGTCGCCGCTTCAGGTTTCCATTTACATTCAACTGTGTCCAGCGTTCCATCAATGCAGGCATCTAGCATCGGCACAAGGTCGCTCTCCATGCGGGTCAGCAACACCTGTGCTTCAGGATCACCAAGGCGACAGTTAAACTCGATCACTTTTGGGCCAGTTTCAGTAATCATCAATCCAACATACAAAATGCCCTTGAAGATCCGTCCCTCCGATGCCATTGCGTTGATAGTTGGTTGCACAATCGTATTCATAACCTGCTCGCTGAGTTCAGGAGTCATAACCGGTGCCGGTGAATACGCGCCCATACCCCCGGTGTTTTTGCCCCGATCGCCGTCCAGCGACATTTTGTGGTCTTGAGAACTCACAAAAGGGAGGCAATATGTGCCATCCGTTAAGACAGTGAAACTGGCTTCTTCACCGAATAACGCCTCCTCAATTACCACTTTGTCTCCTGCACTTCCGAAATTCCGATCGACCATGATTGCCTGAACCGCTTTGATGGCGGTCTCAAGCGTTAGCCCCGGAATTACGCCTTTCCCCGCAGCCAGTCCATCTGCTTTGACAAAGACTGGCGCGTTGATCTTCTCCAGATAAGCGATTGCCGTGTCCGCGTCTTCAAAGGTGCGATGTGCAGCGGTGGGAATGCCATTTTGTGTCATCAACCGTTTTGCGAAATCTTTGCTCGCTTCAAGCACCGCGGCCTTCCGATCCGGTCCAAACGCTCGGAGTCCTCGCGCCTGAAACACATCAACGATGCCCCTAGCCAGCGGATCTTCGGGCCCAATGACGGTCAGGTCAATCTTTTCGGTTTCCGCAAAGTCAGCGAGTGCCGCGAAGTTGTCTTCTAGGGAAATTGACCGACACTCAGCGATTTGTGCGATACCCGGATTCCCCGGCCCACAGTACACCTTTTCAACAAGCGGACCTTGCACAATCTTCCACGCAATTGTGTGCTCTCTAGCACCGCTCCCAACAACTAAAATTCTCATCGAGCTCTCCTTGATCTAGATTGAATCAGGGTTTAGGGGATTTTTAGGCGTATCGTTTCTTATTCCTATGCCGCTTGGATATTTCTGTCCAATCCTTTAACTGTTATTCTGCCCCCATCAGTATTTACCATTTGAAAGAAAATAGTCATCCCACATCCTGACCCAATGCAGCCCGGTAGTCCTTCACCGATTGTTCAAGCCCAACATAAAGAGCGTGCGCCATCAGGTGATGACCGATCGAAACCTCAAGCAGACCGGGGAGGGTTCTCATACGTGGCAGATTTTCTAAATTGAGATCATGCCCCGCATTGACACCAAGCCCCAAGCTGACCGCCTTTTCAGAGGCTTTGACGAGTAAGCCAAATTCGTGCCCAATCTTCTGCTCCGTTTTGGCCCAGGCATAAGGAGCGGTATAGAATTCAACCCGATCCGCCCCAACCGCTTTCGCCAATTCTATCTGATGAAGGTCTGTGCCGCTGAATAGACTGACGCGAATTCCGGCATCCTTGAGCCGTTGAATGACCGGTTTGAGCCCCTCACCTTCCGCCGTTAGGTTCCAACCGTGGTCGCTCGTCACCTCGCCCGGCGTGACGGGAACGAGTGTGCACTGATCGGGACGTACCTCTACCACCATATCCAAGAGGTCGGGTCGAGGATCGCCCTCAATGTTATATTCGACGGTAACCATCTCGGCGATTTCGTAAACATCGTGGGTTTTGATGTGTCGTTGGTCTTCTCGCGGGTGGACTGTAATTCCCTGCGTGCCGGTATTGATGCAGGTTTGTACCGCTTGGATGACATTTGGGACATCTTCGCCTCTGGAGTTTCTTAGCGTTGCGATCTTATTAACGTTCACACTCAAGTTGATCATTGCGTTCTTCCTCCATGTCGTTTTTAGGATTTTTATTATGCAAAATCGCAATGGGATTGTCAACCAAAATCGTTTGGACTGGTATCCAGGAAATTTCCTTGACATGGGCAATTTATGTAATGTATTATTATAGATCTATTTGTCACCATATTTTCATTGAATGTAGTTTTCTCAGAGCAAGCGTAACAGATCCCCACAAAATGATTTTCCTTCCTGAACCTTCATCTTATCGAACTGTTTCAGCAAGTAATCGTTAGGTTTCGGACTATTGGGAGGCCATTCCCCGTGTCTCAACCCCTTCTGATAAAGCGTTTGTCATTGATTCGGAGAAATATAGTCAGGGTTTATCAGGATGGAAGGGAGCCACAGATAAGATAACACAGACCGCAGCAGGAGTAGCAGATAGATACGGGTTTTCGGAACGAAGTTGCACAAGAAAGGCTGATATGAAAGGAAAGATAGGTATCCCGCAGAAACAAGGACTTTATAACCCTGCCTACGAACACGATGCTTGTGGTATCGGTTTTGTTGTCAACATCAAAGGTGAAAAATCCAATGCGCTCGTGCGTCAGGCACTGGATGCGCTGGTTTGTCTTGATCATCGGGGGGCCCGCGGTGCCGAAGAAAACACCGGCGACGGAGCGGGCGTTCTGATGCAGGTCCCGCACAACTTCCTTCAACACGCCTGCGAAGGTGTAGGAATTGATCTGCCCAATCCCAAGCACTATGGCGTTGGCATGGTGTTTTTCACCGATACCGAGGGCGGTGAACTGCTTCAACATTGTCAGCGGAAGCTGGAAGAAATTATTATCGAAGAGGGGCAAACGGTTTTGGGGTGGCGGAAGGTCCCTACTGATAATTTCTATCTAGGCTCGATTTCTCGCTCTTCCGAGCCTGTTGTATGGCAGCTCTTCATCGGTAGAAATCCCAACATCGAAGATGACCTCGCCTTTGAGCGCAAGTTGTATGTGATTCGGAGGCGTGCCTCTAATATCATCCGATACGGCGGGATAGATGAAGATTTCTACATTTCGAGTCTATCTAGCCGAACTATCGTCTATAAGGGGATGCTCACACCTATGCAGGTCCCCGAATTCTACCCCGAACTGAAAGACCCTCGGATGGAGGCGGCGATTATCCTGCTCCATTCCCGATTTTCGACGAACACTTTCCCAAGTTGGGCGCGGTCCCACCCGTACCGATACATGATTCATAACGGCGAAATCAACACCGTGCGCGGAAATCAGAACTGGATGAAAACGCGGCAGGCGATGTTGGCATCTGAGTTGTTTGGGGATGACCTACCGAAACTTTTCCCCATCCTTGACGAGGATGGCAGCGATACCGCCATCTTCGATAACTGTCTGGAATTTCTTGCGCTCTCTGGCAGGTCGCTGCCCCACTCGGTGATGATGATGATTCCGGAACCGTGGGAAAATCACGAGAGCATGAGCCCGGAGAAACGCGCATTTTATGAATATCATAGCTGTTTAATGGAGCCGTGGGATGGTCCTGCCTCCATCGCTTTTACCGATGGCACGGTTGTTGGGGCTTCTCTAGACCGTAACGGTTTCCGCCCGTCCCGCTATTACATCACAACTGATGACATGCTCGTGTTGGCTTCGGAAACCGGGGTGCTAGATATACCTCCTGAACGGGTTGTCCACAAAGGACGCTTACAACCGGGTCGGATGCTTCTAATTGATACGAGTGAGGGACGGATTATCACCGATGAGGAGGCAAAAGATAAAATCGCTTCCGAGCATCCATATCGCCAATGGTTAGATGAACACCTCATTTCATTGAAAGACCTGCCGGCGGTTGAACCGAAGGAACCTGAAACAGACCACGATAAGATTTTACAACGCCAACAGGCATTTGGATATACATTTGAAGATCAGCGCATCTTCCTTGGACCGATGTCGAAGATCGGTCGTGACCCCGTTGGTTCAATGGGAAATGATGCCTCTTTGGCAGTACTCTCTAACCGACCGCAGCTACTTTACAACTATTTCAAACAGCTATTCGCGCAAGTGACCAATCCTCCGCTGGATCCGCTCAAGGAAGAGATTATCACTTCGTCTGAAACAACAATAGGCACCGAGCGTAACCTGATCGTGCCGGAACCGGAGAGCTGCCGTCAGATTCGCCTCGACACCCCAATTATTTCAGATGAGGAGCTAGAGCAGCTGCGCCAAATCGATCAACCGGCGTTCAAATCTACGACCCTTCCAATCCTGTTTAATGTCGCCGAGGGAGAGGGCGGGCTCGAAACAGCGATGGATAGGCTCTTTGAAGCCGCAGATCGCGCGATCGAAGCTGGCTATACCATTCTTATCTTGTCTGATCGTGGCGTTGATGAAAGGGCTGCACCTATCCCCGCGCTGCTGGCTGCTGCAGGCCTCCACCACCATCTGATTCGGTGTGGCACACGGACAAAAGTGGGTATCGCGCTTGAATCGGGTGAACCCCGCGAAGTGCATCACTTCTGTCTACTGATTGGGTATGGCATCCAAGCGGTTAATCCTTACATGGCGTTTGAGAGCCTAGCGGACATGATTGCCGAAGGGCAACTGACGGATATCGAGTATCAAGATGCCATCAAGGGATACATCAAATCAGCCACTAAAGGCGTGGTCAAGGTCATGGCGAAGATGGGCATTTCAACCATTAAGTCGTATCGAGGCGCGCAAATTTTTGAAGCTATCGGTATCAAGCAAGAGGTTGTTGACAGTTACTTTACTTGGACGGATACTCGTGTGGAAGGGGTTGGCCTTGATGTTATTGCTCGCGAAGCCTTGATGCGTCATCGCGCAGCCTTCCCAGAAATTCCGGTTGATAATCGCACCTTGGATGTCGGTGGGCATTTTCAGTGGCGACAGGATGGCGAGTATCATCTATTCAATCCAGCCACGATTCATAAGCTGCAATTGGCTGCCCGCACCAATAACTACGAGGTCTATAAAGACTACGCGACGTTAATCAACGACTATTCTCGGAATATGGCAACGCTACGTGGGCTCTTAGAATTGAAGTTCCCCAATGAACCAATTCCGATCGACGAGGTAGAACCGGTTGAAGAAATCTGCAAGCGGTTCAAGAGTGGCGCAATGTCTTATGGCTCCATCAGCAAGGAAGCACACGAGGCACTAGCAATCGCGATGAATCGTATTGGCGGAAAGAGCAATACCGGTGAAGGGGGAGAGGATCCGGCGCGATATTTTCTCGAACCCAACGGCGACTCCAAAAATAGCGCGATTAAACAGGTCGCCTCCGGTAGATTTGGTGTCACTAGCAACTACTTAGTGAATGCAAAGGAACTTCAGATCAAAATGGCGCAAGGTGCCAAGCCCGGTGAAGGCGGTGAGTTGCCCGGCAGAAAAGTCTACCCGTGGATCGCTACGGTGCGGCACTCAACACCGGGGGTTGAACTGATTTCGCCGCCGCCGCACCACGACATCTATTCAATTGAAGACCTCGCTCAACTCATCCACGATCTGAAAAATTCAAACCACCATGCGCGGATTAACGTCAAACTGGTATCCGAAGTCGGTGTTGGTACTATCGCTGCTGGCGTAGCCAAAGGGCACGCGGATGTTGTGCTAATCAGCGGGCTGGATGGCGGCACCGGGGCCTCGCCACAGACCAGCATCAAACACGCTGGCTTGCCTTGGGAGCTTGGGGTGGCGGAAACGCACCAGACCTTGGTGTTGAATAATCTGCGTTCTCGTATTATTGTGGAAACGGATGGTCAACTCAAAACCGGTCGAGATGTTATTGTTGCTGCGCTGTTGGGTGCCGAAGAATTCGGTTTCGCAACCACGCCACTGGTGACGCTTGGCTGCATTATGATGCGCGTGTGCCACCTAGATACCTGCCCGGTGGGAGTCGCGACGCAAAACCCGGAGCTGCGTAAGAAATTCATGGGAGATTCATCCTACGTCGTGAATTTCATGCGTTTCATTGCACAGGATATGCGTGAAATCATGGCGCAGTTGGGGGTTCGCACGGTCAATGAACTGATCGGTCGCACCGACCTACTTGAGCCGCAAAAGGCGGTTGACCACTGGAAAGCGAAGGGAATCGATCTTTCGCTAATTCTCTACCAGCCTCAAGTTGGGCCCGAAATTGGTCGCTACTGCCAAATTGACCAAGACCACGGTTTGGACAAGGCTATGGATAACGAAACCCTTTTAGATTTTTGTGAGCCTGCCTTACGGGATGGAACAAAAGTTACGGGCACCCTCCCAATTAAGAATACAAACCGGGTTGTTGGTACAATCTTGGGCAGCGAGCTGACCCGCAGTTATGGGCCCGAGGGGCTGCCTGAAGATACCATCGATATTCATTTTGAAGGATCTGCGGGCCAATCCTTTGGTGCTTTTACGCCTCCTGGTATCACGTTTCGCCTTGAAGGCGATGCGAATGACTATTTCGGCAAAGGGCTCTGCGGCAGTAAATTGATTGTTTATCCGCCTAGAAAATCTATATTCAAGCCCGAAGAGAACATCATTATCGGTAACGTCGCTTTTTATGGAGCAACCAACGGCGAAGCCTATATCCGGGGCATGGCTGGTGAACGATTCTGTGTGCGGAATAGTGGTGTACACGCTGTCGTCGAAGCCGTGGGGGACCACGGCTGTGAGTACATGACGGGCGGCAAAGTTGTTGTTCTCGGAAAAACTGGGCGTAACTTCGCTGGCGGGATGTCGGGCGGCATCGCGTACGTACTCGACCGCGATGGGGACTTCCATATCCGCTGTAATCAGGACCAGTGCGACCTTGAACGCTTGGAGGATCCGGTAGAGATCTTGGAGGTCAAAGGGATGATTCAGAGGCACGCCGAGTATACCGGGAGTACACTTGCGTTGGAGATTTTGGAGGACTGGGAGAAAATACTTCCCCAATTCGTCAAGATCATGCCGCAAGACTACAAAAGGATTCTTAACGCCCTTCAAGAAGCAGAAACAGAAGGATTTGAGGGAGATGACGCTTGGCTAGAGGCGTTTCGGCGCGGTGTTACTGCTGAGGCGGCGGCTTAGAAAGCTACAATTGAAGGAGATAGCATGGCAAAACCAACAGGCTTTATGGAGTATGATAGAGAACTTCCGCCCGATCGTTCACCATTAGAGCGCATCAAAGACTGGAACGAATTTCACGAACATTTTTCTGTAGAAAAACTTCAGACGCAAGGGGCGCGTTGCATGGATTGCGGCATCCCGTTTTGTCATACAGGGATGCGATTGCCGGAGAATAGCCCAGCTGCATCGGGCTGTCCAATTAACAATCTGATACCGGAGTGGAATGACCTTGTTTATCGCGGTTTGTGGAAGGAGGCGTTGGAACGGCTGCATAAGACCAATAACTTCCCTGAATTCACGGGGCGGGTGTGTCCTGCGCCTTGCGAGGGTGCCTGCGTTCTAGACATGATTGAGCCGCCGGTGACAATCAAAAATATTGAGGTCTCAATCATCGACAAGGGTTGGGAGGAAGGTTGGGTCGTCCCTGAGCCTCCCGCCAAACGCACGGGCAAAAGTGTTGCGGTTGTGGGGTCTGGCCCGGCGGGTCTGTCGTGTGCTGCACAGCTTAACAGGGCAGGCCATCTCGTCACGGTTTACGAGCGTGCCGACCGTATCGGGGGGCTATTGATGTACGGCATCCCCAACATGAAGTTGGATAAAAAACGAGTCGTTCAACGCCGCATCGATTTGATGGCAGCGGAAGGGGTCACTTTTATTACTAACACCGAAATCGGTAAGGATATATCGGCAAAAGAGTTAGTTGACAAGTTCGATGCAGTCGTTCTCTGCGGTGGTGCGACCAAACCGCGGGACCTCCCTATTGAAGGTCGGGCCCTCAAAGGCATCCATTTTGCCGTGCCGTTCCTTCACGCAAATACCAAAAGCCTTCTCGATTCCAATCATGAGGATGGGAACTATATCTCTGCCAAGGATAAACACGTCATCGTCATCGGTGGTGGGGATACGGGCACCGACTGTGTGGGGACCTCCATGCGTCACGGGTGCGAAAGTCTCACCCAGTTTGAGATTCTAGAACGTCCGCCGGACGAACGTGCACCCAATAACCCGTGGCCCGAGTATCCACGGATTTACCAACTCGACTATGGGCAGGAAGAAGCCGCTGCCAAATTTGGGAGCGATCCGCGCATCTATCTCATCAACACAATGAAATTCGTCGGCGATGACAGGGGCAACGTAAAAGAACTTCATACCGCCGAGGTTGAATGGGTTCCGGGGGAGGGCGGGCGTCCTTTTCCTAAGCCGATTGAGGGCACCGAGAAAGTTTGGCCCGCCGATTTAGTGCTTTTGGCAATGGGGTTTCTCGGTCCTGAAGATACCATTCTGGAAGAACTGGATGTCGAGCGCGATGAACGCTCCAATGTCAAAGCGGAAGAGGATGAATACACAACCAGCATCCCCGGTGTATTTGCTGCCGGCGACATGCGGCGTGGGCAGAGTCTGGTTGTTTGGGCATTCAAAGAGGGACGCGGTGCTGCCCGTGAAGCCGACCGATACTTAATGGGAACGACAGATTTGCCATGAGATTCGCTAATCGGATTGGACGAACATGGATTAACCTATCAGGGTAAACTAGCCACAGTGGGGCCAACATTTCACCTATGATTGCCGGGCCTCTCATGGAGGGCACACCAATGCAGGCTATACCGATCACTTTGGATGAACTGAAAACTGTCCTGTAGTGCATCAGGCGTACTTAATACCTGATGCCTCCTTCCATCTCGATCTCTCCGCCCAACAACTTGTCGCTGAACCCCTTCCAAATACTTATCCAGTCGGACTTTGGATATCAATCGAATCTCATCCACCTCAAAGAACAGTTCTCCGACACATCTGGCATGGATCTCCGCTGGTGTCAGCTTTGTCGTTTGGGCAAGGGCACCTTCAACATCTTTGATCCCCTCACGCCTCTCTTGAGAAACGGTTTGTTCGTAGTAATTAGGACTTACGCAGTTGAACGCTCAAAGCCAACCCCCTAACCCCCTTATCAGGGGGCTTTCTCTTATCAGGGAGGTAGTTCGGCGATTTATTGCCGCTCTGATAAGATAGGGTCCGTTCCGCCCCTGGTCACGCCTGCACACGGAACGGTGGCGCGGACTACCCGCCAAAATCGGTCAAAAAACGGAAAACTAAATAGCCCTATTGTTCCCTTGTTTTGTCTTGACTTTATAGGGATGCCTTTGCTACAATAGCGTAAATTCAATAGATGATTGGTTGTCCTTACCACTTGAGATAATGAGAATGTCGCAAATGCGCCTATTGGCTCCGCCCAATCGAGCGGTTTGCGGGTTCCTAATAATGTATAAATTGTTGGTGCCTCCCCCATTTTTTGGCTAAGTTCCTTTCTCTTTATGATTCGTAGTTGCAATGATCTGTAGTCAGATATAGCACTTGCTAGTTAAGCATTGAGGAAACCTTTTCTTCACAATGGAAATGAACGACCCGCAGACATCCCCAAATAGAACCCCAACACTGTATATTATTCAAGCGGTCAATTTGAGCAAAGAGTCATTCCTGCCGCAGCCTCCCACACTCCTAGTTCTGATCAGCCCTCAACGAAGGAGATTTTAATGGCACAGAAGATAGCAGCCATGCGACAGATGTTTTCAGAGCTCCCTGAAACTTCAACTTACAGCCCGGTGACGGATGCGCTGCAAAGCGCAGGACAATTGGATGAACAAGCAATCGCAAATGTTCTCAAAGCTTTTAACACGATGCCTCAGTCCACGAAGGTTTTCGCAAATCCGGTTTTGCATCACGCAAAAGTTGATTGCGCTGGCGCAGATATAACACTGAATATCCGTAGTTTTGGCATCCGCGGTGTGATTCAAGAGAGTGAGATTGTCGCCAGCGGACTTGCGCCTGCGTATGTAATCTTTGTAGGTTTGTTCGGTAGAAGACCCGAAAAGGTTCAGAAGGGTTTCGACGAAGAGGCAGTGCTGAGGGAACTGATTAATCGCAAGTTTTACCGAGCCAGAAGGGTTATCAGGGAAGATACTTCGGGGTGCCAGACATTAATCGAGCAGGTCGCCAACTTTGTTGAAACATTTCCAGAGTTGGGGCCCGAGCTTGCAATTCAGCACTTTTCGACGCTGAGAAAAGCAAATCGGGCGAAAAACCGCATCCCAGAGCGTGGGTTGAACGACGAAAGGTGTGAGGGCCGCCTTCTACTTCAAATGATTGGAACACAGATGGAGAATGTAGCAGTAGGCGCAACGTCAGCTTACATGCGCGGTCTACTAGAAAAGAACGCGAATTTAACCCCTGAACAGCTCGCCTGCCAAACGAACGCGCTTATCACAGAAGAAGATAACGCGGGGAAAACGGCGTTTCAGACGTGCTACAGTCTTCTCTTGGGCCACCGTGCCAATGAAGTAGAGAATAAAGCCTTGGAACGAATGGGAGTCATACAAACCCACCACGGATCGGCCGGATCCAACATGGTTGCCCGATATATGGCAACGTTACATACTCCCTCTGTCTCTGACTTCTTGACTGCCGCTCACATGAACCTTGACGGAGATCGGCATTTTGGCGCAATTCATGATATGACGCATTTTATCAATGCACTTGAACAACTCCCTCCAGAAAAGCGGGAAGAAGCTATCCGAAACGAAGTGCTCGGAGGAGGGATTCCAACGTTTGGTCACCCCGAAATAGCTGCCGCAGGTAGAGTCGACGAAATTCAGCAAGATCCGAGACCTGCAATTTACATTGAACCTATTTTGCAGGCAATAGATAGCGGGGAGCTCACGCTTGACGAGAAGCAAAAGCAGCGGCTCAGCATGGTTCAACGTATATATCAGCTTGCGTTTGTCGAAGGCGTGATTAAGCCGGGACGAGAAAACGATCCGCCACTTCGTTTGACACCAAACACAGATTTCGGAGGCTGGGCGGTTCAAGAGGCGTTGGGTATCCATGAATTAGATCGAACGCTGCTTACCTACATCTTTAGGGGATTTGGTTGGATAATGGATGCGCGAGAACAATTGCAAGACCGTCACATTATTCGCCCGGTCATCCCTCCCGACCCCCAGATTATTCCCACAGATAGCAGTGATTTAACGATTCCGGATCTGGTTGTCTCAACCCATAATCGACTGGTTCAGGAAGACGCTTTTTCCCCACATTGAACAACGATATGTGGGCGAATGGCCTGAAACCGGATCCCAAGAGTTCACTAGTAAGTAATCAGGCTCATCTAATCTTCGCAGTGGAGTCTCTTAGCAGCATAGTTTACCATGCGATCTGAGCCGTTGTTTTTTTAGTTAGAAAGGAGTCGCGAGTGGTCAACTCAGAGGCAATTGAGGCCGCAAAAGAACATTTCGGAAACGTTTTGCAGCAGCAACTTGAGAGAGTCGAGAAACTCAAACAAGAACCAGATTGGATGGATTACAGTTCTATTTCTCCTATCATTGTTGGTATGCTTGGTGGTGACGGCATTGGTCCAACGATTAGTGCCGCAACCCAGCGTGTGTTTGAATATCTCCTGCGCGAGCCGGTCAGCAGCGGGAAGGTTGAGTTTCGGTTCATAGAAGGGCTCACCATCGAAAACCGTGCTGCACAGATGCAGTCAATACCGGACGATGTGCTCGAGGAGATTAAGGCGTGCCATGTAACGCTAAAGGGACCAACTCATACGCCTGAACAAGGGGATGGGTGGCCCAATTTAGAGAGCGCGAACGTTTCCATGCGTAAGTTACTTGACCTATTCGCTAATGTCCGCCCGGTGCGCGTTCCTGCTGAAAACATTGACTGGACCTTCTTTCGTGAGAACACCGAAGATATGTACGCGCTTGGCAGCCAAGGCATCAATGTCACCGATGACTTGGGGATAGATTTTCGCGTCATCACAAGCCAAGGGTCTGAACGGATTATTGAGGCAGCCTTTGCCCACGCGAAACGGACCGGCAAAACTAAGGTGACGGTCGTCACAAAGGCAAACATCGTCAAGACGACCGACGGTAAGTTTCTCGATTTTGCTCGCAAGATTGCGAAACGGTATACGGATATTGAATGGGATAGTTGGTACATCGACATTATGACCGCGGCCCTGATAAATCCAGCGCGTCAACAGGATTTCCAAGTACTTGTGCTCCCCAACCTCTACGGTGATATCTTAACTGATGAGGCAGCCCAGATTCAGGGTGGCGTTGGAACCGCCGGTAGCGCGAACATCGGCAAACAGTATGCCATGTTTGAGGCGATTCACGGGAGTGCCCCGCGAATGGTGCAAGAAGGAAGGGCGCAGTATGCCGACCCAAGCTCTCTTATTCGGGCAGGTGCCATGATGCTTGAGCATATCGGATTTGATGAACTCGGTCAAAAGCTGCACAAAGCCCTCGACATTTGCGGGCAGTACGAGCGCAAGGTTGTTATGACCGGACGCAGCACAGGTGCAACCAGCGAGGCATTCGGTAATTACATCATGGAGACAGTTGAGGATGCCAATGTTGAGGCACGGTGGGAAGAATACGTGAACGCAGAAGCATAATGTGTAACAAGTAATAAGTAAGGAACTGTCTGCACAACCACCATCATTTCATAGACAGTTTTTTTACGCATTACGTATCACGTGTTATTTTTTAGAAAACACAGAGCAATCAGGCGCAACTTATCATATCTTGCTGACAAGCCCCCGCAGCCCAAACCCTTTGGTGACCTTGACAGGCCTTAGGTGTCGACCTGTCGAGATGCGAGGGAGGGGAGGTAGTCAGCCAAACTCCGTTAGTTATCGGATTAAGAAATCGTGCAAACCTACGCTGAAGTGCGTAAGTTCTACTATCATAGGGAAAACGAATGGCTCGAAAAAAAATTAGTGTGATTGGTGCTGGAAATGTCGGCGCGACTGCCGCGCTGTTCATCGCACAAAAGCAGCTTGGCGATGTCGTGATGATAGACATTATCGACGGCATCCCGCAAGGAAAAAGTTTGGATATGGCACAGGCATCGCCCGTTGAAATGTTCGACGCAAGTGTCACGGGTTCAATAGGTTACGAAGATACGGCGGGTTCTGACGTGGTGATTATCACCTCTGGATCGCCCCGCAAGCCGGGGATGACCCGCGAAGATCTTTTGCAAACAAACGCGAGAATCGTTGGCAGCGTCACGGAAAACGTCGTGAAGCACTCGCCGGATTGCATCATTGTAATGTTGACCAATCCGTTGGACATCATGACCTATCATGGGTGGAAGGTTTCGGGATTTCCGTCTAACCGAGTGGTTGGACAGGCGGGTGTACTCGATTCAGCGCGTTTCCGTTACTTCATCTCCCTTGAGCTAGGGGTGTCCGTTGAAGATATCAGTGCCCTCGTGATGGGGGGACACGGAGATACGATGGTGCCTCTGCCACGTTACACAACGGTCGGCGGAATCCCAATTACGCAACTGATGTCTGCGGAACGAATTGAGGAATTGGCACAGCGCACCCGAGATGGCGGTGCGGAAGTGGTCGATCTGCTGAAGACAAGTGGTTACTACGCAGCGGGTGCCTCGCTTGCTCAGATGGCGGATGCAATTATCCGCGACAAAAAACGACTTATTCCCTGTGCAGCACATCTGACCGGACAGTTCGGTATTGACGACCTTTATATCGGTGTTCCAATTAAATTAGGGGAGGCCGGTGTCGAACAGATTATCGAAGTTGAATTAACCGACGCTGAACTCCAAGCGTTGCAAACATCGGCTCAGACGTATCGAGAAGGGATTGAGTTGCTGGGGTACTAAACCGCACGCTCACGCGGGTAGGTGCAGACTAGGACCGTGGTTCATGTAAAAAGAAGGTGCAACGCGCGAATAGAAATCGAGTTGTTGGCAAAAACTCGGTTTCTGCTGGACGATGCCTTAACATGATAGGACTTACACAGTTGAACGCTCAATGCCCCCGATGCGGAGATCGGGATTCAAAACAACAAGGAGTTTTCTTTGAAAATTGCCTATTTCGATTGCTTCTCAGGTATCAGTGGAGACATGGTGCTCGGTGCCTTGGTTGATGGGGGGGTCGATCCAGACGCACTGAGCACGGAGTTGGCAAAGTTGAAACTGGACGAATTTACTTTGCGTTTCGAGAAAGCCACGAAGCACAGCATCAGCGGCACACGGGCAGTCGTGGAAACCGCTGATCCGACTGAGGGTTCACACGGGCACAACGACTCTTCGGAGACACACCACCATCACACCCACGAGCACGAGCATCATGATCACTCGCACACGCATGGACCAAGCCGTCACCTCTCCGATATTTTTGCTATTCTGGACAATAGCGACCTTGGGGAAGTAATCATTGACCGCGCAAAGCGGATTTTTGATCGACTGGCAGCGGCGGAAGCGAAAGTCCACAACACCCCCAAAGATCAGGTGCACCTACACGAAGTTAGCGGCATCGATGCGATAGTGGACATCGTTGGAGCCGTCGTTGGACTACACCTTCTAGAGGTTGATGAAATCTACGCCTCTCCGCTGTCGCTCGGAGGCGGCTTCGTCCGATGCGCCCACGGATTTATGCCCGTCCCTGCGCCGGGAACGATGGAACTGCTGTGCGGTGTGCCCATCCGACAGACTGACATCCGAAAAGAATTGGTGACACCCACCGGTGCAGCCATTATCACGACGCTTGCGGATGGATTCGGTAGAATGCCGGAGATGACCATCAACCGAATTGGCTACGGTGCTGGAACACGCAATCTTGAGGAGCAACCGAACCTCTTACGACTATGTATCGGCAAAAAAAAACCGTTGAGCGCGATCAGGTCTGCGTGATTGAAACTAACCTCGACGATATGTCGCCAGAGATTGCGGGCTATCTGATGGAGCAACTGTTTGAGCGAGGTGCCCTCGACGTTTTCATGACACCGATTTTCATGAAGAAAGGTCGACCGGCGACAAAACTGAGTGTCCTTTGTACACCGACGCTCCGCGATGCACTGAGCAAAATGCTTCTCATAGAAACAACCACGTTTGGCATCAGATGCTACACCGTTGAACGATTAAAACTGACTCGTGATTTTGTCGATGTCCAAACGCGATGGGGAACTGTCCGTGCGAAATGCGGGTATTTGGAAAACCAGTTAATTAAAACAGTTCCTGAATACGAAGATTGCAAGCGGCTTGCCGAGCAACATGGGGCCCCGCTCAGGGAGATCTACGAAGAAGCAATCCGACAGATGGCCGAATGAGTGAACTGCTGTGTCAAGAGTGTTCAGGTTACATATTGAAGTCCCTCCTCCGATCCACTCTACTCCATGCACAATACGCCGAATTAGTAAGCCTGTAAACCTCTGAGGAGTATTTTACCATTAGGATTAAGGCAGAAACGCATGAATACAGTAGATATCTTCAAAATGAACAAAAGCGTTCTTTCAGTAGTGGCACTTTCTGAAGAGTCAGACGAAAAGGAATATTGGCACTCCAAAACGCCACAGGAACGCTTGGAAGCCGTTGAATCGATGCGGCAGATTAACTATGGCTATGATCTAACTACTACCCGACTTCAAAGAGTTCTTGAAGTTGCTCAACTCACATCAAAATGAACCAATGAACTTACAGACAAGCACAGATAGAAGATGCCACGCAAGATAAGAGCCCTCATCAAAGACCTTGAAACTGCTGGATTTGTAAACCGTGGTGGAAAAGGGAGTCATAGGAAATTTGTCCATCCGAAAGTTTCTAAATTTGTGATACTTTCCGGTCAATCCCGTGCTGACGCAAAGCACTATCAGGAAAAGGTTGTCAAAGCCGCTATTGAGGAATCGAAAAAATGAACACAAGCAGCCGTTACGTCAAAATTGTCGAATGGTCTGATGAAGACCAATGCTATGTTGGCAGTTGTCCAGGGCTCTTTTATGGTGGATGCCACGGGGATAACGAACAAGAGGTATTCTCAGAACTGTGTTGCATCGTTGAAGAGACCATTGAACTATATCAGCGAGATGGCAGACCACTGCCTTCAGCGACATCCGGAAAAGACTACGCTAACAAGATGTTGAGATTTGCCCTAACAAGCCGTTGCACTTGACAGCACAGTAAAAACAACACCGCAAGGACCCCCAACATGCCAAAGCACTTTCACGAAAAACTAATCAATCTCCTCAAAACCGATCGCCGTTTCATCGACGATGAAGGCGAGCGAGTCAAGGCGGTGGTGATGGATCGGGCGTGGAAGATTGATCATGACCTCGTGAGGCTGCTGCTCCGCGACTCGGCAGTTAACCTAACCTTTAACAACAACAAAGGAGATTTACAATGGCATTGATTACTTGTCCAGAATGCAACGCAGAAATAAGCGAAAGTGCTAAGATTTGTCCTAAATGCGGCTACGAACTAACCCCCGAAGCTGTTATCGTAGGCAAAAAAAGCAGCTATATAGAAATATAAATCGCTGTCTCTTTGCACTGCTTTTAATACTTATCGCTTATATTTTTTGGAATCTATTTAATTAGAGCAATAATGTCGAGGATGGGATTCTCCGTTCCCGACAGTAATGCAGCCCCGTCTGTCATTCAGGCAGATGGTGCCGGTGCCAAGCCCGCGACCAGGAGTACAGACAAATCGCCCAGAAATGACGAGATTCGTCCCGATAGGTATGATATACCTTACGCTTTCCAGAACACGGGGACACCCAGTTCACCTGCCAAATCCGCCAATCCCTGCAAATGATCCCGATGTAGCGGGAGCCCGTTCTTGCTCCACTGCGCGTGCTTCATCGCTTCCAACTCGCCGGGGAAATAGACCCGATCAAACCCCTCGGCAGGAGGACTTGACCGAAGTTCACGAATCTCCCTATCAATCTCCTCGGTGAACTCATCGAGTGGAACAAAGCTATCGACATTGATTGCGTAGTAGAAAAGTCCTGAGCCCTGTTTGTCAAGCGGAACATCACCCCTCTGATTGACAGTTGCAATCATGCCTGTCAGGGGCCCTGCCAATGCGTCCACCGACAAGGCAAGGGCGTACCCTTTCGCGCCGCCCATCGGTAACAGGACATGCGCTTTGCTGGGATCGTTCGTCTCTTTGCCCTCTTCATCCAACACCCAGCCGGAGGTCAACCGTTCCCCGTATAATCGTCTGGTACCAACACGACCCCATGCCGAAACGCCACACGCCATATCGAGGAGAATGGGCGGTTCCGTCTTCGCGGGAATAGCATAAGAAAATGGGTTGTTTCCGACAACTCGCGTCCTGCCGCCGAACGGCGCAACTCCTGGACCACTGGTTGATGTGCTGAACCCAATCATGCCATGTTCAAGAGCGAGCATCGCGGTGGCACTCGCGGCACCGAAGTGATTGGTGGCGTATGCGCCGACGGCACCGATCCCGGTAACCTTCGCCTTTTCGATTGCTAACTCCATTGAGAACTTACCAGCCACATGGCCCAACGCGCGATCGCCGTTGACACGTGCAAATGCGGGACCTTCACGGGTAATCGTGAGATTCGGGGTGGGATTGATTCTCCCCGCCAGAATGCCCTGAACGTAACCGGCCAGTGCACGAGTTCCGTGGGAATGAATGCCGTGCAGGTCTGTCTCAACTTGTAAATGTGCGACAGCATCGGCATCCGCTTTCGGCACACCCGCTTTTTGATACAAGTGACTGGCAAACCCTTTTAACTCATCAGCATTGACGACAATATCTTGATCTGTAGGTTCAAAGTTCATTTGAACACCTCGTAAGATTGCGTGAAATATGGTGCATAATGCACCAACAGTAGCACATAGTAACAGTAGCACATAGTAGTAGGCACGTTGCTTTGAATCCCGATTTATCGAGGCTCCGTCGGGCCGTAATCTGCACAATGGTTACGGCATGCAGAGGATGCCTACTACTTTAAGGCAACCATCTTGAAGGACGATACCACAGTCTCCTGAAGCTGGTAGAAACGGAAACCAGCTGCAATGTGCTCACCCAAAGCGTTGGGACCGTCCCAATGCGCCGCTCGGCCCGCACGCTAACGTCAATAGAACCTAGCAAGGCATCGTCCAACCTGTCCCACGTTACGGGTCATTTATCAACTCCCAAATTTCCACACCTTCAACGCTGCTTTGCTGAATAACCACTCTTTGTCTGAATCCGTGAGAAAGTCCAGATGCGTTCTGAACATTTCCAATGCAGGCAGATACCCAACTCCTTTGAGTACACCCGGAAAGTTCGTCCCCCACATCAGTCGTTCCGGTCCGAAGGCATCGTATAGACGGCGAAACGTGGGGAAAGTATCCTCGTGCGGGTATGGCAGCTTTGACTTGTGGGCTTGGGGAGTGAATTTCACATAGACCTGTGGATATCGCGCTAGGTTCAGCACGTTGCTAAGCAGCGGATACGGTGGGGCTTCGTCTGTCGGTGCACCACCGATGTGATCTAGCACGACGTGGACATTTGGAAAACGGGCGATGATAGGCTCGATGGCGGGTAAATGGGTCGCCGGACCGTACACAATGAAGCAGACACCCAGATCTTCAGCGCGCCGCCATATTGGGTCTTGGTCGGGTGCCGCCCATTCTGCGGGGTCGTCAACCCGTGCCAAGTGTATCCGCAGCCCACCGAATCCATCTTCCAAGACTAAACGTTCAAGTTGGTCCGGAGCATCAGGCGCGCGACGATTCACCAACCCGATTGCCGCAAATCTCCTCGGAAAACGCCGAAGGCACTCCGCCACATATCGGTTGTCGTAGAGATAATAGATCGGCTGGACGATAACGGCTTTATCTATCCCCGCTTCAGCCATCGTTTCGTTCAGTAACTCAACCGGCGCACCTTCATCCGCCTGCTTCACCTCAGCAAATGGATAGCGCGCGAAGTCATCACTCCAAACGTGCAGATGTGTATCAATAATCATGTGTTTCTCCCTAAAATAGAACGCTTTCGGCCGCTTTAACAAGTTAGTAGTCAGCGAGCAACTCGCGTAGATGCTTGACCGCCAGTCTGAGGCATTCGTCCGTATCGTATCTATTGCGGTCCCCGCCTTCAAATACGATGGACATATTACCGTTAAAGCCCACCGTCTTCAGCATTTTTAGAATCCGTCCGTAATCGATCCATTCTTCCCATCCGCTATCGATTTTGTAAATCTTGGCGCGGACATAGGTCGCGTATGGCGCGGTCGGTTCCAAGTAGTCTTTGTAGAGGTCTACGCTCGGATCGAACTCACCGCGAGGATGCGATCCAATGGCATTCAACCACTGACCGGTATCCATGATAAAGGTAAAGTTCTCGCGGTCAGTCTCTCGCAGTATGCGTAAAACCTGATCCGCTGTCATCGCAAAGCTGCCGTTGTTATGGTTCTGCAGCCCCAAGAAGACCCCCTTCTCTGCCGCATAATCAGAGAGTTCTTGGAAACGAGCGATCATCGGACCCCACAAGGTGTCTTGTTCCTCAACGGTGTCTGGCCATTTGTATCTTGCAAACACACGAATCATTTGTGCCGATAGGAAAGCTGCCAAGTCCACATCCGCTTTGCCACGCGCGATGGCATCGCGCATCTCTTCCTCTGGTCCCACAAAACTACCGGCTCCCAGATAGCCGATAGGGGTGCCGTGCTTCATGCACAGAATCTTTATCCGGCGCAGAAAATCGGGATCTCTGGGTAACCCCGATAGGTGGAAATCGATGACATCCAACCCCAATTCGTGCGCGAATTGGATGTGGTTGTGAAATACGGCCTCATCCGTGGCACGAGCCATCATTCCGAGTTTAATCATTGTCGCAGTTCCTTTCTTCTTGATGTCTGCTAACTTCCCGCCGGTAGACCGAGAATTCAAGTCCTTGTTATTCGCCGGCTGACCGTATTTCTGACGTATCGCTCACCAACCCTTCCAACTGCCATCCGCATGTCGATACTGCCGATAGGGCAGCGGTTCATACGTCAAGTCATCAAGATCGGATTCCTTTACCGAAATTCCTAACCCCGGTGCATCTGAGACATTGACGTGCCCATCCTTTATCGTCCAATCATGTTCAACACAGCAATCGAATAGTGACAGCCGGCTGCTTGTCTCCTGAATGAGAAAGTTGTTCATGACAGCATCGGCGTGGAGTGTGGCAGCAAAACAGAGGGGACCGCCGGCGTTGTGCGGTGCCATGAGCATTTGTGCCGCCGCCGCCAACTTGGCAATATCAACCAGTGTGGTAATCCCAAAACAGTGCGTTACATCCGGCTGCAGGACAGCACACGCTCGATTGTCGATTAACGGCTTAAAGTCGCCGATTGTGAACAGCTTTTCGCCGGTCGCAATCGGCACCGGGCTTTTCCGCGTGACTTCCATCAATGCTTCAAGTGAACCTACCTTGACCGGCTCTTCCGAAAACAGCGGTTTGAAGGGGGCAACACGCCGAGCAAATTCGATACTCAACTCCGGTGTCGGACTACCGTGTGCATCCAACAGGATGTCAAAATCCGGTCCCACCGCCTCACGCGCTGCCGCCACACATGCTATTGAGTGGTCAACGGCTTTTCCATCCATCGGCCAGATGCGGCTTTCCAGCGGGTTGCTCTTGACCCCAGCGTACCCTTGTGCTTTGACCTCTCGTGCTGCGTCTGCTGCTTCCTCTGGCGTAGAAAACAGATTCCCGCCGCAGTAGACACGAATCCGGGCCCGCCGCCTGCCACCGAGAATGGTGTGTACCGGCACTCCCCACGCTTTACCCGCGATGTCGTACAGGGCAGCGTTAATCGCCGCGATGGCTGTGCCGAATACGGGACCACCTTTCCACGGTAGGCGGTTCGTAATGTCCTCTGTCAGTGCCACGACCAACAGCGGGTCCTGATCAATCAAGAGGCTCGACCATTCGTGCAGCGTCGCTTCGACCGATGGCAGCAGCCATTCGCCACTGCCTTCACCCCAACCGTCAATGTCAGCATCAGTTTCAATCTTCAGAAATAGCCACGGTTTGGAAAGGCTGCTCAACAGTTCGCCGGTATGTGGGTCGCGAATTGGTTTGCCCATTGGAACATTGAACTTGTAGGTTTTGATGCCTCTGATCTTCATAGGTGTTTGCCTTACCCTTAATTTGACGAGGAAAGATTATGATTCAACCGCTGCCATCCCGCGTGAAGGGTCAAAAGAAATCTTCTTAATATTCTGCTTAGATTTTTGGCACATTTTAGCAGAAAGTCAAATTGGGGTCAACATCAAAGTCCGAAAATCTACACGAAAGGCTGCATATCTCACAAGTTTAGATTCAAAAATACATCTAAGATAGGTTATAATATCTTTACCTAACAGATATAGGAGGGAAGATATGAGGATTTGTTCTTACGCGCGACTGGATGGGCGGGACCATTACCTACGGTTTCTAAAACAGTATGGCATTGACGACGTGGTGCTCAGTTCCGCTTCCCACCCCGATGCCGCACGACGATTCTCAATCGAGAACGCTGATAAAGCCGGCGCGCATTGGGATTTTCTCGACCTTGTACTAGTCAGAAAACGTTGCGAGGATGTCGGATTAAGGGTCGTTGGAATCGAGAATCCGCTTCCGGCGTGCTGTTACGACCGAGTGATGCTGGGGCTATCGGGACGCGATCAACAAATTGAGAATGTGATTATCACCATCCGCAACATGGGCAGGGCGGGTATTCCGGTTTATGGCTACCACTGGATGGTCAACCAACCGGGCGTGACGCGGAACTCTTGGCGCACCTCATTGACGACCCCTGGACGCGGTGGCTCACAAGTCAGCAGTTTTGATATGGAAATAGCGAAGCACTCGCCCTTTTTTCGTGACCGGGAGTACACCAACGATGAGATGTGGACGAACTACGAGTATTTCATCGAGGCAATCATCCCAGAGGCGGAGACGGCAGGGGTCCGGCTGGCACTTCACCCCGACGACCCGCCGCTGGAAAAACTGGGTGGCATCCCGCGGCTATTCCACAATTTCGATGGATTCCAACGCGCGATGGACGTTGCCAATAACAGTCGGGCGAGTGGACTAAACTTCTGTCTTGGAAACTGGACAGCAATGGGGACTGACATCCTCGCGGCAATCCACTATTTTGGAGCACGGGGGCAAATTGTCTACGGACACGCTCAAGGTGTTCAGGGGACAGTACCAAAATTTCAAGAATGCTTCTTAGATGAAGCCGATTGCGACTTTCTAGCTGTACTTCAAGCCTTCAAAGAGGTTGGGTTTGACAGTGTCTTGCTTCCCGGTCACTGCCCACATACGCTTTACGAAAACGAGATTGGCGGGCAGGGCTTTGTCTACGCAGTTGGGTATCTGAAGGGGCTGCTGAATGCGGTTGGGTTTTAGGAGGAGAGATGCAGTACCGACGATTTGGTAAAACAGATTGGCAGGTCAGTGAAATTGGTCTAGGAGGCTCGTGGTTTTACGGTCGTCCGGAATTCGGGCTAAAGCCGTTTTCCTACGGTGCCCGCATTGTCGAGCGAGCCTTGGAACTCGGAATTAATTACTTTGATACAGCCCCCCTCTACGGTCAGGGTCGTAGCGAGGAGGTGTTGGGGGCTGCCCTCAAAGGTGTGACCGAGCCATACTACCTAGCGACCAAAGTGGGGTACTACCCAGAGCCGTTTGACTACACGCGAGACACAGTTTGGCGCGGCTTTGAGGCGAGCCTAAAGCGTCTACAACGGGACAAGGTTGACCTACTACAAATCCACGAAGCGGAGCAGGCGGGGTGGGAAGGTATCTTTGGGGCAGGTAGGACACTGGAAGCCCTCTTGGAAATCCGGGAGCAAGAGCTGACTCAACACATCGGTCTAACCGGTTCGGACCTAGAGTTGATGCGAGATGTCCTGAGAGAATCGGATGCTTTTGTTTCGGTAATTACCTTCTGCAAATATGACCTGCTCACACAGGAAGCCAAGGAAATTTTGGTCCCCACCGCAGCAGCGCGCGATGTCGCCGTAATTACCGCCTCACCGCTCCACGCCGGGCTTTTGGGGTCAAAACGGGAATTGTGGCTGCAACGCCGCCGCTTCGCCGACCTCTACGATAAGCTGGAGCGGCTAGAAGCCCTACTGGCGGGTCAACCCGAAAACATCACCCAAATCGCCCTACGCTATCTTCTATCGGACCCACGAGTGTCTATCCTGCTGTCAGGGGTAGCATCCATTGAGGAACTGGAAACGTCGGTTTCAGCGGCTGATGGACGCGATCTCCCGCCGGAACTCATCGCACAGATTGAGGCGATCTAATGAGAATCCAGTGAGATTCAAACATATCAGTTACCACAAAGCCATTGTTCCAATGCAGCCGGTAACGGTGAATATACAATCTGCTACAAGCGTTTGGTAGTTCATTCATGATTTACATTATTTTAACACTTTCTTAACAATTGTATGTTATGATATGAAGTGATTGCGGGCGTTATCTATCGAAGTCAAGGATTCATGCACGGAGTTCAAAGCTGGCGTGCATCGCGTTGAACAGCTTTTCCGCCAAACTTGAAGGGGGATATGGATGAGAATAAAATTTATCGGCATTTTCCTATTAGCCCTATTGTTGATATTGGGCTTGCTCCAGATTGATGCAATCGGCAACTTGAATCCAATCTTCCATTCCATCGCCGTATCGGTCCGTCGAATGGTGGGCTGGGTATTGGCTGCATATTCACCTAACACCATTATTTTGAGAGGTGAACCGGAGTTCCTCAACGCTGAGGAGGTACAAGATTATTTCCCAAGCTATGTGAAAAAATCAACGCCTTCACAGTATAATACAGCAGGTACCCAATCAGAGAAAGAGGTGAATGTGGAGGATTCGACGTGGGATTTTTCAAGAGAAGATTTCAGCAATATGCCGCAAACTTCTCCAGCAGAGGAATCGGTGTCGAGCAGACTCCAGTTTTTGCAGGAAATCACCGAGCCCGAAGACCCTGTGACGGATCTTTTTCCCGAAACCGAGTGGTATGATGCAATCAATTTGGACGCGTACGATTTCACAGAACTCCTGACAGCAGAAGAGCCGAATGAGGAAATTCAGCCAGATGAGGCGTTAGATTCAGATGTTGTCCAACCTTTGCTGGATGAGATAAAATCGCAGATAGATCAGAAATTGGAATCAGACGATCTGAGATGACGTAGGAAGAACGCAGATAGTTCGGGTGATTGCTCAGGTATATCGAGTCACGCGAAATTCGTCATCAGATGAGTCTTGACTTTTCCTTACGGATCGATTATTCTCTCTAGGTAGGGAGGAGACATTTTGAATAGCTTTCTCATCAATTCAGAAAAACAGTGGCAGCTTTGCAAAAGGGAACATCTTTATAATCTAAAGAGAACTTTCCATTTGTATTCAGGTTTTGGCTTGCTGTTGCTGTGGATTGCTGGCTGTAATTTCCCCGGCGGTCAAAACCGTGACATCCCACAGATTCAACTGACCATACAGAACACCCTACCAGTCAAGCGCGTCAATGTGCCGATTGTGCTGTCGCTTGCGGAACTGAGGCAGGTTGCCTCCGACTTTTCATTTAATGCCTATCTAGTCGTTGCAGGGCAACCACCGGCTCAGATCGAGATTCCAAGCCAAGCCGATGACACAAACTACGACGGTCAGAAAGACGAACTAGTCTTTCTTGTAGACCTTGAGCCGCAGGAGACAAAGGGTATCACGATTCGCTACGCCCCCGATAACGAGATGTCGGTCACACTTGGGTTTACCCGGCAGACGCGGGCAGGGATATTCCCGGAGTTAGAGGGGTTCGCCGCATTAGAATCAGAGTGGATTACCTACCTGCTTCATTCTAATGGTTCAATTGATGTCTACGGAAAGAAAACAAAAGGGTTGTTCCTTGACCAATTTGTTCGCCAGATTACAAAGCCATCGGATTCAGATGAGGAAATTCTGACACCACTCCTCATGACAGCGGGGTCTAGTGGCGGGAGTGGATACGGGCTTTGGGATATGGACACGCAAACGCTAATCCCTTTTGAAAATCAAAGGGATTATGTGCGCATTCTCGCAGATGGGCCCGTAAGATCCATTGTGCAGCGAATTATACCCGATTGGGCTTTGTCGTCAAACCGAGAAATTTCTTTCACGTCAACTTTTTCAATTTATGCAGGGCACCAGTGGGGAGAACATCGTATCAATGCTCAAGGGTTAGGAGACAGCGGCCGCATTGCAATCCGTCTGCCGAACCGCGGGACCACCCCGGTCAAAAGTAAGAAAGATGGCTGGTTATGGAGCTGGGAGGCGGAAACACAAGCTAACCGCGAAATGGGTTTTGGTGTTATTTACCCGGTAGACAGGTTCGATACGTTTTTAGATTCAGAGGCAGGAGACATTATATTACTGAAGCTTAACCAACACGATGACGTTTTCTATCGATTTGCTTCTGCTTTGGGGGAAGAAGAAGCTGAAATAGCGACGCAGGAGGCGTTTGAGCAGTACGTTCAGGCAATAGCAACGGAAATCCAAACACCGCCAGTGATCCGGTTCACACCACAAGAACCGAAAAATTAAAACTGAAAAGGAGTTAAATCATGTTCAATAAGGAGGAATGCCTGAAAATCATTGCGAAGCACCGCACAGACGAGGTTGTCATCGCCACGATGGGGGTCACCGTACCTTGGGGACAGATTTCAGAGCATCCACTCGACTATGCGTCTGTCGGCAGTGCGATGGGACACGCAGCGGACTTCGGGTTGGGAATTGCGCTAGCAAGACCAGATAAAAAAGTGCTTGTTCTCAACGGAGATGGTAGCATGTTGATGTGTTTGGGGACACTAGCAACCGTAACAGCGTTGAATAAACCAGCACATAACTATTATCTCTTTGTGTGCGAAAATGGCTCGTATGAGGTAACGGGCAATCAACCTATACCGGGAGGACAGAATTTCAGTTTTACAACCATTGCACGCGGTGCTGGATTTGAGAAGTTCTATGAATTCGACGAACCTGATTCACTAGATGCTTCGCTACCGTCGATTTTGGCGGAGGCAGGGCCCACTCTCATCAATCTCAAGCTTGCCCTTGCCAATGAACCGCCGCCGAATCGAAGTGCGGAACACCCTGTGTTTTACTTGCGGGGAACGCTCGCGGAATCGACCCACGAATTGCGACAGGCGTTAAGGGGGCAATAAATTCACTGACACAAATGCACCTTGACTGCACCGGAGCGTTTGTCAGCGGAGACCCTGAACGCTTCAGCAACATCTGTCAGCGGAAACCGGTGGGTCACCAGTTTAGTTGCATCAACCTTACCGGACGAAATGAGCTCAATCGCTGCATCGAAATCGGTATCCATCCCGGTGTAACCGTAACAATTGGAGCCGGTGACAATTGCCTCCGACCAGACGATACGGCTCAGATCCACTTCCAGCGGCTCGAAATACCCTGCAACAAGTACGACGGTCCCATGTCGTCGGACGATGCCCATCGCAGTATCAAAGTTCTGTCCGCCCCCAACAGTTTCAATCACGGTGTCCATCCCCAAGCCACTCGTCAAGTCATTGACATATTCTTTGAAATCCGTTTCACCAATGTGAACCACATGATCAGCCCCCAACTCCTTTGCCAGTTGAGCTTGCTGATCATATTTGACGGTGATTAAAGTTTCTTTAACGCTTGCCGCCACCGCGGCTGCCAAGGCGAATTGTCCGATGGTTCCGCCGCCAATGATTGCCACTCGGTCCTGATAGGTCGCGTTGGCTTGCCCTACGGCGCGGTAGGAGACCGCAAGCGGCTCCACCAAAGCCCCTTCCTCAAAACTCATGCTTTCTGGCAGCTTAAAGAGTCCTGAAATGTGGGCATTGGTGTATTCCGCGAACCCCCCGTGGGCATTGTGTGAAACCCATTTGCGTTCCAGACAGTGATTGTAATAGCCTTTTCGGCAGTAGAGGCAGCGTCCACAGTGTGAAAAAAATTCGATGGCAACCTTATCGCCCGGTTGAAGTCCGGTGACACCTTCACCCAGTTCAATGACGGTGCCGCAGGTTTCGTGACCGGCAGCGAGAGTATGTGATTGATCCCAGTGGCCAAAATAGCTGTGGAGGTCACTGCCGCAGATTCCGGTCTGCCTGGTGTCAATCCCGACGTACCCCGGCGCGGGAGGGGTGTATTCCACCTCTTGGATGCTAATCTGTTCGATGCCTGTGTAAATAGCGGCTTTCATTGTATTCATCAACAAACTCCTTTAGGTGTGGAAACCCAAGCCTTTAGACTTGGGAGCTTCCTTGGTGGGAGAGTGTAGCACCGCCGCACAGTGGTGTCTCCCACAACCTACTAGAACAAGCGACACGTCCAATCCTCTAGGTTTGGGGAGCTGACGGAAATTTCTCCGTTAACGCATTGCGAGTCATGTGAAGTGCCCTATTTGTACAATCACTTACCTCCAACGTTCAAAGTTCCGAGCTTTTGCCCTTTTTCTCTTTGCTTCTTTCTGTTTTCGATTCCTTTTTTCGGAAGGCTTTTCATAGAAACGTCTGTTTCTGAGCTCTCTGATAAAACCGTCCCTCTGGAGTTTCCGTTTCAAGTCTCTCAGTGCTTTCTCGACGTTATTGTTGTAAACCTTTATCTCCATACTTCCTCCTCTTTTTGTCGCTAGGCTTGTAAGCTGTGGCTGCTAAAAGAATTTCATGACGTTGAAATGTCATTTCACGTTTTATATCATACTGCCGCATCTTGCGATGCAGATTCGTGCGCTCAATACCAAGCTGCCTAGCAGTTTCGGTGATATTCCAGTCGTTCGTCTGAAGGCAGTTTTGGATAAAATAACGCTCAAATTCGTTTTTTGCTTCTCTGAGTGGCGTCTCTGTGCTGACCTGAAACTGATCGCCACGACGATAGAGTTCTGCGGGTAAGTCCTCAACCTCAATGGTTTCGCGTGGACACAAGATGACAAGCCGTTCCATCACGTTGCGAAGTTCTCGGACATTGCCGGGCCAGCTGTATCTGCTCAGAACCTCCTGCGTGTTTTCGTGCATCGTCATTTTCGGTTTCCGGTTTTCTCGGCAAAATCGAAACAAAAAATAATCGATGAGTAAAGGGATGTCTGTAACTCGCTCGCGCAAAGGCAGGATGTGGAGGGGCACAACATTCAACCGGTAGTAGAGATCCTCACGAAAACTGTCACTCCGAATCTCCTCCTGCAAATTTTTGTTCGTCGCAGAGATAACACGGGCATCAACGCGAAGGGTTTGCCTGCCACCAACCCGTTCAAATTCTTGTTCCTCAAGGACACGAAGCACCTTCGCTTGCGTTGATGGACTCATATCGGCAATTTCGTCGAGAAAGATTGTGCCCCCATCAGCCTGCTCAAATTTTCCGATGCGCCGACTTGATGCGCCGGTGAATGCTCCACGCTCATGGCCGAAAAGCTCGGATTCAATGAGATCTTTGGGGATAGCCGCACAATTTACTTTGACAAAAGCGGCTTTATGGCGTAGACTAAGGTTATGAATGGCGTAGGCGACCAATTCCTTTCCAGTACCACTTTCGCCAGTAATGAGGACACGCCCATTTGTCGGCGAAACCTGCCGAATTTTTGCCAAGATTTCCTGCATCGGCCGGCTAGTACCGATAATCGGACGTTCAAAATTGTCACTTTCCTGCGTGGGCTGCGTGCGCCTGATTTCAATTTTCTGGGCAGCTTCTTCCACTTTAGCCAGCACAACGTCCAGCGAAAGGGGCTTTCCCAAGAAGTCGAGCGCACCCATGCTTCCAGCCTCCAATGCGAGCTCAAATGTACCGTGACCGGTGATCATGATGACTTCCGTATCAAGGGATATTTGCTTAATCCGCCGTAGTGTCTCAAGCCCGTCAAAGCCGCCGGGCATCAAAATATCCAGAAACACCAAGTCGATTTGCTCACTCGCAAGGTAGCGAATCCCTATCTCACCACTAGAAGCTGTTACAACGTTGTACCCCTCGTCTTCTAAAACACCCTGTAGCGATTCGCAGATGCTGGCTTCATCGTCAATGATTAATATGTTTAGTTTGAACTGTTGTTTCATGGCATCGATCCAAGGTTCCCGTTTTCGTTGGGGAAACTACACTTGGCGCGGTTGTGGCTGCAAGAAATTCTGGAAATAACGCAAATTCACGAAAATCGGAACGCGTTTCACTAATTTACTCAGAAACCTAATTGCGCTTTGACCCGTTGAGTCAGTAAGAAGCGTGCTTTATTGGTTGAAACACAGAGAGATTCCTGTTGGTGTGCTTTCCGCTCCTAAACATCGGCGGTAGTCAGCCAACTTTTTCGATTCTTTCCGCAGGCGAACACTGAAGTGCCGCCGTTGAGAAGAGAAAGCTGTGTTGATAATAGGCATGCTCGATTTTTGTATAGATCTCGTATCGGTGAAAAAAATCTATAATTTTCACGTCACATAGTATCTCTCATTGGTTAAACTTTTGGAATTTTGGTGCGTCTCTACGCTATCATAGCATAATTGACCACGCAGATTCAATAGCAGAATTGCAGAAAATGTGCCCTTCATCTCAGTCAAGGTGAAATGAGGGAGACATCATCTCACCTCTATCACCAACCAAACTTCCTTTGTGTGCGATCATTCGTACAATGGAGGCACCCCGGTGAGGTTTCAAACTATTTTCAGATGATAGCATAACCAAAAATGGCGAACCTGTCAACGAAATGGTGAAACGTTGCTGTACTTTCCACGTTATTCTTTTATCTATGATAAAAATACACACGCATTTATTCATTTGTTGTTTAATCAGTTTCCTACTACCCGTGTCTGTATCATTCGCAGTTAGAACTTATGATGTAAGCTACTTCTGGGCGACGAAGCAACAGACCGCCAAAGTATATGCCAGCAAGGTCAAGCAGGTGTTAGGTCCGAGTGTCGCAAAGCAGATCAAGGTGGTACAGAACCAGAAGGGTCTGTATGGCGTTATCTACGATCGGGATGGCAGTTACGAGGCAATCCGTCGGTTAGCAGGGCATCATGCAAAGCTACTGCATCAAACAGGTATAACAAAACAGGAAGGGAATGCAGCGGCCTACCCAATTCCTGATCGGAATTACCGGTCTATGCCAAGCAGGCGAAGATTTAAACCGCACAGATCGGACCCCACCTTGGATTCAAACCTTGAGGCGAATATTGATCAATACATCAAAGGGCTTCGGCGCAAGGGTAGATTGGAAAATACAGACCGAACCAGCTTTGTTGTCTACGATGTGACCCAACAGAAAAAAGTGGTTTCAATCAACGAAGACCGAACAATGATGGCTGCTTCGCTAATCAAGAATTTTATTATGCTCGCTTATTTTCATGAGGTGAAACACGAAAGACTCCAGCATACCTCTCGGAATCGCAGCCAGCTCCGTCAAATGATTCAGAAAAGCGCTAACACATCAACCAACTATTTCATAAGATTGCTCGGTGGCCCGCGCAGCGTGGATCGAATCCTAAAACGGAACTATCCCTATTTCAAGCAGACTCGTATCGTTGAATATATTCCCAATGGCGGCAGAACTTATCGAAACACAACTTCGGCACACGAACTGAATAAGTTTTACAACCAGTTGTGGCTTGGGAACCTGCCGTATTCAAACAAGATGAAATACTATCTAGGACTTCCCAACGGCGATCGCATCCACGATAAAACCTGTATTCCGTCAAACGTCCATGTGTACCATAAGACCGGGACCGTTTACGGTCTAGTCGCCGACAGCGGCATCTTGGCGATCACCGATTCGCAGGGAAAACAGCGGGTTTACATCTTTACCGGCCTGATTGAAGACCAGACCAAAACCAATCATCGCAACCGTTCCCAAGCTTTTTCAGTATGGGTACAACATCGATCCGATACGCTACGGCGTGTTTCGGAAGCAGTTTATGAGTACATCTACGAAGTCCATTACGGTGGGCACTATTATTGTCGCCGCCACAAGGGTCAACACTTGAAGCATTGACCTCGGATCCGTTTCTACGTTGGCTTGGTCGTATTGGTCTCCGTGATGATTATGATGCTCATGCGGGAGAACCGTAATATTTTACTTAACCCCGGTGCCGCGCGCCGGGGCAATCCCCCTATTTCTATGACCGCTTGAAGGCCTCTAACCCTGCGCGGGCCGCCTGTAAAAGCAGGTAGTAATCGGGGCCATAACCCAAAACAGTGAAACCTTGTGCTTGTCGCCTCTGCAATTGTCCTGGTGTGCTCTCCCCGACTCCGATAGCAACATCGATCTCGCGGCTAACCTCCAGGGCCCGTTCGATGACAGCATCAGTCTCTGGAAACGGCATGTGCAGCGGGTTCAATCCCATCGACAGGCACAGATCCCACATACCGATATATAATACATCGACCCCAGGTACAGTCCCAATCGCCTCTAGATTCTCCACCGCCTCTTTGGTCTCAAGAAGCAAGCAGACAAGTATATTATCATTCGCCCGGTAGAAATAATCCTCATTGTCAAGGGTGTATTGCGAGGCACGCAATGGTCCCCAACCGCGCGTGCCTTGCGGCGGATAGCGTGTAGCATCGACGATAGCTTGTGCTTCATCAGCCGTCTTTACCATCGGCACAAGAATTCCCATGCCACCTATGTCCAACGCCCGTTGGATGAAGACCGGATGAGCAGAAGGAATGCGGACAATGGGGATAGTTTCGGTTCCGTTCATTGCCATGAGCATGTGCTCAATCTGAGCGGAATCTAGTGCGTTGTGTTCCGTTTCGATAACCAGCCAATCATACCCAGCATGTGCCAAGAGCTCAGCAAGGTTTGGACTGCCCAACCCCATGAAGCAACCGATGGTCGGTTGACCGGAGCGAATTTTTTCTCGGACCCAGTTAGTTCTCATCTTGATAATTTTCCATATTTTTTGTTAGAACCTGTTTTAAAAAGAGCACCCCCGTCCCCGTAGGTGGGGCATCTTGCCCCCCGATATGTCATGTTGCTCTGAATCCCGATCTTATCGGGGATGGCTTTTCAAACAGGCCCTAAGACTGTCAAAGCTATAGCCGGGTTTAGCGGAACGGGTACAGTTTTTTTAGATATCCGGGTAGTTCAATGGCATTCCTGTCTTTCCCAAATCGTAGTGCGTAATGTGCCAGCGTCCCAAGTTCGCGCTGAGAAAGAGATCTCGGTGCTGACCACAAAAGGCGACATTCGTTGGGGCAGCAATCGCTGTGCCTTCGTAATCTTCTGCCAGCACGTCGAGCTGCCCACCCGGTGTCAGGCGGTAGATGCGATCGGGCCGGTAGCAGGAGATGTACAAGTTTCCCTCGGTATCAAACGCCAATCCGTCTGGCACCGTCTCCGGTAAGTGGACCAGCGTTTCAACCTCGCCGGCACTGGCCTCCCCTTTGATTTCAACGCGGTCAACGCGCGGTGGATTCAGACTCATAGCGACATAGAGGTATGTGCCCGCCGGGTCCATTGCCAAACCGTTCGGAAACTGAGCTAGACTACGACACCAGACCTCACCCTTTCCACCCGGGGCAATCCGAAAGATGCAACCGTTATCCTCTTTCCACCCGCCGGAGTGGGATACATACAGATTGCCGTGGCGATCAAATACAGGGTAATTGGCTCCATTGAGCGACTGCTCATCAGTACCATCGCAGTAGACGCTCACGGTCCCATCTGGTTCAACTCGCTTAACGCCGCCACTACAAACATACAGGTGGTGTTTCCCGTCCTGGGCAATTCCTCCTACGAATCCGCCGGTATTGGCAAACTCTTCAAATTCCCGCTGCTCTATGTTGATTCGGTATACCTGACCCAATTCGCCGCCGGCATACGCAAAGCCATCGCAGCCCCAACTGATACATTCAGGATGGTCCAATCCGCCCGTAAAACCGCCAATCAAAACAGAGACCTGGGTCTCTGTATCAAGAAGTGCCACAGTTTATTACCTCCGTTGATAAGTTTGTATAGATATATGGCAAGTGGAATCCGTTTGACATTATATCGGCTTGCGCGAAAATGTCAATGAAAAACAGTTGGCAGCAAAAATCCAGGAAAGCAGGAAAGACCCACACGTGGTACGCATCAAATCCGATTTTATCGCGCATCAGTGGGTATTATCTCAATGAATACTCGTTTTTGTTTGAGAAAATTGACATAATTTTCTCGCAGCGTATTCAGCCAGCCTCTCATTTGTATATTTCTACCGGATATACGCTTGACTTTATGCAGATCAGATGGGACAATAAATAATGTGTACTAAATCTATTCTTAATTTAACGCAAGTTGCTAAGGCGTGTTGACATTTGACAGCACGATTGAAGCGGGAATTTGACTTCCAATCTTATCGGGGAGAAGCGCAATAGATTGGATTGTAATTGTCAGGTGGCAACTTGAGTGGAGCTTCCATGGATATCCAACTAGCAACTTAGGTTAGTTTAATGAAAGATCAGAAAGGGAAACAGAGATGAAACGGAAAAAGGTACTTATCACAGGCGCGGCGGGCCGCATTGGGCGGGTGCTGCGGGATGGGTTAAAAGAAGATTACGATTTGCGGCTCCTCTATCACAGGACTGTCCTACCGGCAGCACCGGGGGAAGAGGTCTATGTGGCGAGCATCAAGGATCTTGACAAAATGGTGGAGGTTGTAGACAGTGTGGATTCGGTCGTTCACATGGCTGGAGATCCGGAAGTCGGCGCATCGTTTGAATCGGTCTACGAGAACAACATCCTAGGCACTTATTGCATCTACGAAGCAGCCCATCGAACCGGCACACCTCAAGTGATTTTTGCCAGCACTAACCATGTGACCGGATTCTATGAAACAGAGGGCATTTATACAACACCCGAAATGCCGGTGCGACCTGATAGCCACTACGGTGCTAGCAAAGCCTACGGTGAAGCATTGGGCAGATACTATGTCGATGAATTCGGGCTGTCGGTGCACTGCTTACGGATTGGCACATTTCAACCGGTGGAGTCAGTGCAGAACCGGACAAGCGACCGGATCCTGTCCACTTGGTTAAGCCACCGAGATATGGTACAGTTGACCAAACGGAGCATTGAGGCAACGTCGGTGAAGTTCGGTATCTACTACGGTATCTCGAATAATACACGCGCTTACTGGGATATTGAGAACGCCCGAAAAGAGATAGGTTACACCCCCGAGGACAACGCCGAAGATTACGCCTGAACGTCGTTCGTCGACAAAATCACCCGCATGACGCTTTGGGTATCGATCAGATTGTCAAAGAGGGCATCCGGTTGATATGGTGCTAGCTCTTCACGGGAATATTGACCGGTAGCCACAGAGATCGCATAGCCACCGGCGTAATGAGCGCACTCAATATCACGAGGTGTATCTCCAATAATCACGATGTCTTTGCCGGTGAACCTTTCGCCCGTCTGTTCAAAGGCGCGACACGCAGCGATAGCGGGTAGTGCATTACGGGAGCGCGCATCATCCCCAAATGCACCCAACTGGAAAAAGGGATTCAAATTAAAAACGTCTAGTTTCGCAGCCGCACCGCCCTTATTATTACCGGTTAAGAGTCCAAGCAAACACGCCTCGTGGTCCGCCACCGCTGAAATCAATACCTGTACACCGTCCAACAACCTAACAGCTCCGCTCCCTTCGCACGCCTCTCTCAAAAGTCTAGCGATACGGTGAAAAATATCAGGTAGCAGCTGCTGGATGGTCCCTTCAGGAAGTACGCCCTCCAAGATGTCATGTACAATCTGCGTGTCCATCATTCCCGACATCCGCACCCGCCCAAGTTTGGGGGTTGGGTTGTCCCCGAACATCCGCTTTTCGTGGCAGACTTCTTCGACCGCTTGGTAGAGAGCCCTGCCTCCGATTCCATCCGTACTCAGTATAGTGCCATCGATATCAAATAAAACCAGTTTTCTCATTATTGTTGTTGCCCTCAGATTGCTTGACTATCTGTTTTGCATAGTTCGGGTTACCAGTTGGTATCATTCCCTTTATAAATCCGATCGCCACGTACTAGCACCCGCTTCGGATTATCAGGGGGAGCTAGTTCATCTACAGTGTGATAACCCAGTGTCATGCTCATGCGTGTACCATCTGTCCGGTTTTTGCCGGCGGAATGAATTATCATGCTGTCAATGGCAAGCAGTCCACCGGCTTTCATGGGAACCGGGATGACTTGGTCCAAAGCAATTTGATGCAGGGGATCACCATCGTTTAGATTCACGAAGTCCGGCAATATGTGTGATCCCGGCACCACATGGGTGCAGCCGTTTTCTAAGTTGGTATCCTCAAGGTAGACCAACACCGTTACGATGGTACGTGACCAATGTCTCACATCGCGATGGAGTTCCAACGAGGCGGTTGAATCACGGTCACGAAGATAGACATGGTTGTGTCGATTGCGAACAAACTCAATATTGGGGCCCAATAACGCCTCCAAGGGGTTGAGGATTTCGTCACACACGATTGTCTCCCGACAGATGCCGCCGCGTCCCCACAGATCGGAGATGCGAATCACCCGTCCGTCTTTATTACGCGCAACCGGTTCGACCGCCTCCCGAATGTCTTTTAACGCCGCTGCTTTCAGTGCCTCCACAAGATCTCCAGACAACCGTGTCGGTAATTTGATGAAGCCGTTATGCCGAAAAAGTTGTACTTCTTGAGGTGTGAGTAGCATGGTGGTTCTCCCTATTTTTGTTTTATTGCTTTATCCTTGTCTCCGTCCCCTAATCCGATTAACCACAACCCGGCTATACAGGCTTAAAATCGTTGCCGGGCCCAGATGAGCCCCTCTCGCGCGTTGTCATAAACTCAAGCAACACCGGAAGCCCTTCTTCCTCAGTGACACGTCGGGCGCGCTGGAACGCTGGAACGATTTCCGCAGGGTTTTCAATCCGCTCTCCATGACCGCCCATCGCCCGCGCCAGGTCTGCGTAATCGCTGCCGAGATTGCTGATTTGATACTCTGCTTCAGCAACGCCCGTCGCTTCGCCTGCCATACCGCCGTTGTTAAACAACACCGTAATAATAGGAATCCGTTGCCGCACGGCGGTTTCAAAGTCAAGTCCAACCATGCCAAACGCTGTATCTCCTGTAACGTAGGTGCAAACTTTTTCCGGCTTCGCCAGCTTGGCTCCGATGATGAGTCCCAAGCCTGTGCCCAGCGCGTGGGACCTGCCCCAACCGATAAAGCTACGCGGTCCGGCAGACCGATAGAAGCTAATCATCCGTTCACGGGGACTGCCCGCGTCATGTGTCACAATCGCATCTTCAGGGGGAATGGCTCGCATCAAATCCCAAATCACACGAAAAGGAGTAATGGGTATCTCGTCACTTGTGAGTTTGGGCATCCAGTCACTAAGCCATTCTGCGTTGATGGATGCGATTTGTGAAGCCACGTCCTCCGTTGACCGAGCCTGATTCCCTGTAATATCTTTGCATGCCTCCAACAGTTGACGCAAGACCAGCTTGGCATCTCCGATGATAGGGTAATCCACGTCAAGGTCTTTCTGAACGTCAACGGGATCATTTGTAGCGTGGATCATTGTCTTTCCTGCTGGCAGTCGCATCGCCATGACGTGGTCGGTAAAGCTGCAGCCAATCCCGCATATCAGGTCAGCTGAGTGCAAGAAATGATGAAGCACCTTGGGCATTGAACCCGTTCCACACCCCAGCGCGAGCGGGTGCGACTCAGGAAAAGCACTTTTTCCCATTAACGTTGTCAGCACCGGTATAGCTAAGAATTCAGAAAGTTCTCGCAGTTCCTCTGTCGCTTCTGCATACAAGACCCCCTGCCCAGCATAAATGACAGGACGTTGGGTATTGCATAGTGCTTTGGCAGCGGCTTCAATATCCCTCGGATCACCTTGGGATTTGACGGGTTTCACATGAGAGGTGTCCCCATTGAAATTACCTACCTCCTGCATCGCTACGTCCGCCGGAATTTCGACCATCACGGGGCCCGGTCGACCCTGCCTCAATGCCGCTAGAGAACGACGCATCACACCGCGCACGCGCTCCGTAGAGGTCACCACTTCTACCCGCTTGGTGATAGCGGCATAGCTCACCTCCGACCGAAACAGCGGCGAGACCCCCTGTCGATCCACTGGATGTCCAAGCGGCAATAACAGTATCGGCACCGAGTCGGAAAAAGCGGTGGCAACTCCCGCAAAACTGTTTTCGGTTCCTGGACCGTATTGCATGGCAAAGACCCCGGGTTTGGCTCCGTTTGTGACCCGTGAATATCCGTCTGCAATATGCACCCCGACTCGTTCCTGCCGGCAGATAATCGGGCGGATCCCCGCCTGGACCGCGGCTTCGATCATCGCTGTCGTGGGAAAACAACTCAAGTATTCGATTCCTTGCGCTTTCAATGTTTTCGCAATTGCGTCTATCGTTTTCATGCCAAACCTTTCCGTTGAACCATGATGTTAGTCATTTATGGATGTATAATGCCCTATAACACACTCCCATTTTATCCTGACATAGTTGTTACCGTATCGTCAAGTAGAAAAGCAGTCTATGCTAGGGCTATTTAGTTTTCGGCTTTTTAACCATTTTGTTTGAAAAGTCGCAACAGGGAGCTCCCTCCTACAGTGAGGTGTCGGGATTCGGAGATCTCTCCTACAGAAGAACTAAATGCCCCTAATTCCTCGCAGAACTCGATCAATAGGTCCGTAGGGAACAACTCTTGGCCTCTCGGTCGTAGTCCGGAGGATTGGTGTTTCCTACTGAAGTGCGTAAGTCCTATATGTCTTCACGCACAAGCGGGGATAGGTGGTTAATTATCAGAACCACCAAAACCCTCAAAAACACTTCCCACCGATGCATATTGCGCCAACTTGACGATGATGCCCAACAAAAGGAGCGGCACCGCAATAAGCGCAATGAGTATGATAATCCCCCAGATCCACGTCTTCTTGCCTCGGTCGGCTTTAGCAATCTCTGCCAACCTCGCAATGAGTACTCCCGCCCCAATTATCACGATCACAACAAAACCAAAGACTAGCCAAACCATGGTTCTCCCTTTCTATAATGGTTCTTTCTATATAGGGAATGTCTGAGATACTTGACATACTCTCCACCCTGCCCCCCTGACAAGGGGGAGGAGAAGGGGTTTTAGGTTAGAAGATTTGATAATATCTAACACAGAAGAAGTAATACGTTAGGACTTACGCGCTTCGATTGCGAAAATCGTGTATTATTTCCTAATACATAAAGAGAAGATCTTACGCGTTACTCGTTACATATTATTTTTCTCCACTCGATGTGGTTTGAGGATTAAATCATCGTATTCCGCCGGATCGACAAACGCTTCGACAATCACAGGTGCGTTCAGCCCAAATGCCTTGATTAACGCAGACCGATAGGTCTCTGCATCCTTTGCGACAAGGACCGGGACACCAAAATAGGTGTGGGCGGGGTTATACGCATCCCCGAAAAGGCGTGTGCCGTACTGCGGGAAGCCTTTCCGTTCCTGCTTAATCTTGATTAACTGGAGATTCTGATCTGTCAGCACTACAAAAACGACGGGGGTTCCTAAATTGATGGCGGTTGCCATCTCTCCTGCCATCATCAAAAATCCGCCATCGCCGGTCACACAGGTAACCTGTCGATCCGGACAGCACAGCTGGGCAGCAATCGCCGCTGGAATCCCAAATCCCATCGATGACCCCCCGTTTGTCATGATTTGATTGCCCCAACGATAGGTCTTCCAGAGCTGCCCGATGAGGTGTGTGTGCGCTCCGACATCACAGGTCATAATTCCGTCGTCAGACAGCACCTCCCGCAAGATGTTCAAGGCATGGTGCGGCGAAAAAGTTGGGGTATTGGGTGAGAGGTTGGCGAACAATCTCTTTTTACGATGTTGGAGTTCCTCAACACACCAGTCGTAGTCAAACCTTGGGAAGCGCAGCATTGTTTCAAGCGTCTGACGGATATCACCGATGACTTCGTAGACCTCGTAATTGGAATCAATATCGGCAGCAACGGTATCAATATGGACGATCGGGGCGTTTGGCAACCACTCCTCGTAATTGAATTCGACGACATCGTAGCCGATGGCGATGACCAAATCTGCTTCACCATGTGTCTTTGCAACCTGATCGGAGAGCGCGTGGAATAGGACCCCGGCGTAGTACGGACTTTCTTCAGAGACTATTCCTTTCGCCATCGGTGTGAGAATCACAGGGATGCCCTGTTTTTCCACAAATTGGTTCACGATTGCTTGAGCGTCAGCACGCGTTACGCTCAAACCCAACGCGACAATCGGCTTTCTGGCGGATTTCATTAGCTGTTTTACCCGCTGTATTGATCCAGTGGTAGGCGTAGCGGCTTCGCATTGATGACCGATTGCCTCGCTGATAACGCCCTCACAATCGGGGATAGGCATCTCTCCAAGTTCCGCCGGGATGCCGAGATGGACGGGACCTGGGACCTCCTGACAAGCAATATCGAGGGCTTTGACTAACGTTTCGCACAAGTTGTCTGTGGAAAGTTCCGCAGTCCATTTCGAGATCGGTCGAAACAGTGCCTGATGATCGACTTTCATCTGCGTCACCCGCGTTCGCATCGCCGTTGGCACTTGCGAAGTCAAGGCAAGCACCGGAGAGCGATCCAACAGCGCGTTTGCGATTCCTGTGCTCAGGTTCGTGGCACCGGGCCCGAAAGTGCCGTAACAGATGCCCGGTTTGCCTGTCAGTCGCGCACAAACATCAGCCATAAACCCCGCGGACGCTTCATTACTAACTAGCACGAACTCCACATTGCTCCGCCGCATCGCCTCCATAAATGGTGTCCAAGGACCGCTTGGGATGCCAAAAATGTATCGAATACCAAAATCGTCCAACATCTGGATGAGTGTTTCCGCGAATGTTTTCAACGCTGCTGATCTCCTTCCTTTAATCCTTTTTCCTATCCTAACGCAAGTTGCTAGGTTCTGTTGACATTTGGGTGTCGAGATATGAATCTCGACCTACAGGCTACCTGCCGGTATTGGACCGGGTGGGCAGGTTGGGCAAGTCGCTCCCGATGAAGCATCGAGGATTCAAAGCAATACTGCATCTATCTATAAACAGGCGTTGTTGAAAGGCAGAACCGCTATTGTCCTTGATAGGGATTCGCTTTGAACCGTTCAACCCAACCTACACAGAATTTATCCTATCACACTGGTACTAGTCAACGAATTACCACTATTTTTGATTGCACAGTAGCCATCATGCGTGGTATTATAACGGCGGTCTGCTGACATAACATGGAGGGGGAAAGATGCGCTTTGAAAATCGGGTTGCTTTTGTTACTGGTGGTGGTGGTCCGCTTGGGATTGGCAGGGCAGCATGTCTGGCATTTGGGCGCGAAGGTGCAGCCGTCGTCGTTGCGGGCGGACGGATGGCAGATGCAGTTGCCGTAGAGGTTCAAAACGAAGGCGGTCAGGCGATCGCTATACCGCTAGATGTGACCGTTCCTGAACAGGTGCAAGCGGCTGTTGACACCACCGTTGAAACATTTGGGCGATTGGATATTTTGTTCAATAATGCGGGCATTCTGGGCAGAGGGACGCTATTTGAAGTGACACCTGAAGACTTCGATCGTGTCATGGCTGTCAACGTTAAGGGGTGCTTGTTGTGCGCTCAAGCGGCAGCAAAGGTGATGCGTGAACAGGGGATTCGTGGGCGCATTATCAACAACTCGTCCATTTACGCGGAAGAATCTCACGAAGGTGTCCTCAGTTACTGCGTCAGCAAAGCGGCGTTGAACCGACTGACGCGTGGCCTTGCCCTTGAATTGCGTCCCTACGGGATTACTGTCAATGCCATTGCCCCTGGCGGCGGTGCCCCTACAGGCATCAATTCCCCGCAGAATCTGCCACAGGATAATTCATTGCCAGATCTGCCCCTCGTTCCAACCGATGCCCCCCCGCTAGATCGGCGCGCAACTGTATGGGACTATATCGGTACGGTGTTATTCCTCGCCTCCGATGAGGCGGCTTATGTAAGTGGCGATATCTTGACAATTGATGGCGGCGCGGTCGCCCGTCGATGAGCGTCGGTTGATTACTAACGGAAACCCAAACAGAGAGACGAAGAATTATCCGTGATTGAATTTATTACCCTTCAGATTAAAACCCACTGGCTGCTGTTCTTAATTCTATCCATAATCACCATCATTGCAAGTCTTGCGAGCGTTTCGATATTGCTCATTTTGCTGCCATCGGACTATTTCACTCGGAAGAAATGGGTGAGCCGTATAAGGAACCCTATTTTACGTCTATTTCTGTGCCTCCTGAAAAATGTGTGCGGTGTGGTCTTTTTGATTGCCGGAACCATCATGCTACTTACGCCGGGACAAGGTATCCTGAGCCTGCTTGTCGGCGTGATTCTCTGTGATTTTCCCGGTAAGCGAAGGGTAGAACGCAAGATTATCGAACGTCCATTTGTGCTATCTATGACCAATCGGATTCGAGCACGATATAACCGTCCGCTGATTGTGTTGGATGATTAGCCAAGAATTTATCCGTTTTTGCTTTCGGTCAAAAAACGGAAAACTAAATAGCCCTACGTTTTTGCTGAAAAAAGACTTGACACTTTTTTCAAAATGTGAGAGAATAATATCTCTTTGAAAAATTAGAATCCTCACGGGTTGGACGGGGATTCTTTTGGAGCTCTCGCTGTCCGGGTTTCTTAGGGGTTATCGTCTCTGGTATGGGGACATCTTCCGTGCCTCGTTGGCGGGAATATCCCATTTTGCAGGGTAGTTAATCCGATTCAGGCATTATTTTTCTGTGGTATCTGGCGTTTTCCACGTCCACTCAACCCAACGCAAAGGGTGGTTGAGAGTGCCGGACGGGGTTGCCCGACGTTGCATTTTCCCAACCCGTGGACAGTAGAAGTATACCACATTTTGCTTACAGAATCAACACTTTTTTGTGTTTTAACAAGGTCATTTAATCCTTCGGTCCGTGCCGTGACCAGGGGCGGGGCAGGCCTGTTCCGATACAATCGGGACTGGCACGGATTACCCGTCAAAATCGGTCAAAAAACGGAAAACTAAATAGCCCTAGTGTTTAATACCCTTTGCCAATCTGTATCCCTCAACCCCCTGACAAGAGAAAGCCCCCTTGTCAGGCGAGTTAAGACGGGGTTTTAGATTGGAAGCTTTAGATAAAGTGGACTGAAGATAAACCCATTCTTTTTTGGCTTGAGCATTTCACAACCGACATTCAACCGCCCTATTTTCGGCAGAAAAAGCCGCGCAGCTTAAAAATGTTGACTGATTATTTACCCATATTGTTGTTAATCGTTTTTGCCATCGGTTTTGCGGGAGTGAACCTCGCCCTGACTCACTTGATTGGGCCAAAGAAATCGACGCAGGCCAAACTCTCCGTTTACGAATCTGGTGTTCAACCGGTCGGAGACACTCGGCACAGGATTTCTATCCGCTTTGGGCTCATCGCGATGCTCTTTATCATTTTTGATATCGAGGTCGTTTTCCTCTATCCATGGGCAGTTGTCTTTAAGAAATTCACGGAGAACAGCGGCTATTTTATCCTCGTCGAAATGCTGGTCTTCATCGGTATTCTCTTTTTAGGTTATATCTACGCTTGGAAGAAAGGCGGTCTATCGTGGGATTAGAAAGTCAACTTGGAGATAATATCTTCACCACCACTATTGATAAGTTTGTGAACTGGGGACGAAAAAACTCCCTCTGGCCGATGCCGTTTGGCACTGCTTGTTGTGCCATTGAAATGATGGCAACCCTAGCGTCGAAGTTTGACCTCTCACGCTTTGGCGCAGAAGCGATTCGATTTTCGCCGCGCCAATCGGATCTGTTAATTGTTTCGGGACGCATCTCCATTAAAATGATGCCGGTCCTGAAAAAAATCTACGATCAGATGCCCGATCCAAAATGGGTCATCTCAATGGGGGCCTGCGCCTCAACGGGTGGTGTTTTTGATACCTATACCTTAGTACAAGGCGTGGATGGGTTCATCCCGGTTGACATTTACATCCCCGGCTGTCCCCCGCGTCCTGAAGACCTCATTGACGCTGTGATACAAATTCAACGCATCGTGGAGCAAGAGAGCGTTTCCCCTAAAAGGCGGCGCGGAGCGATCGCTAGCTAGTAGGACTAGTAGGAGCAGAGCCCCTTGTGGCCGCCCAACACCCGTAGGGTGGTGCCCCGTACCCAAACTAATTGAGTTCAAGAGTTCATTAATGAATGTGCGAGGCACCAATGAACCCATACATTCAGAAGTTCGTTGAGGATTAAGTCCAATGAGTGAAGCGCAACAACCGCTTGCAGTTCAAAAAGTTCAAGAACAGTATCCTGATGCAATTCTTGACGTTTCCGACGCACGAGGCGAACTGACGATTACGGTGCGTAAAGATGTCATTTATGAACTGATGGCGTTCCTGAAAAACGATTCAGAACTCGCATACAACTTTCTTGCTGATGTTACAGCGGTTGATTATTCCTTGATGGAAGATGTCTTGATGAAATACGACTACGCACGGTTCATGGTCATCTATCATCTACTTTCAACAGAAAAGAAAGAGCGTTTGCGTGTCAAAGTTCCCGTTCATGAAAAAGCACTGAGTATCCCATCAATGACCTCCATTTGGAAGGTGGCGAATTGGCTGGAGCGGGAAACATACGACATGTTCGGAATTACCTTTGAGGAGCATCCGGACCTCCGTCGAATCCTGATGCCTGATGATTATGAAGGGCACCCACTTCGTAAGGATTACCCACTGCGTGGTCGTGGGGAACGTGAGACATTTAACTTTGAGCAGCAGAATGCGTAATGTAAAATGTGTAATGTAAAACGGATCACGGATTGGCACAGATTAACGGATGACACAGATTAAAAGACCAAGAAGGCGAGCGGACGAGTGTCCCACCTTCTGGTTGTCCCATTTTCCCTTCTCTCCTCCTGTTAATCCTTTAATCAGGTAAATCCTGACGCGCTTTAGGCCTGCTTTTCAATAGATAATCCCGACTCTCCACTGGAGAAAAAGAGATGCACAAAGATCCAGATCGAGTACCTGGCGAACCGATGACGCTGAATTTCGGCCCACAGCATCCGGCAACTCACGGCACACTTAGAATTGTCGTAGAGCTCGATGGCGAAACCGTCCTGAAAGCGACACCCCATCTCGGTTACCTACATACTGGCTTTGAGAAGCTAGGAGAGCACCAAGACTACAACCAGTTTATCGTCGTGACCGACCGGATGAACTACCTCTCACCATTGTCTAACAACTTCGGCTATGTACTCGCTGTGGAGAAACTGCTGGACATCCAAGTCCCGAAGCGTTGTGAATATATTCGCGTGATTCTAGCTGAACTCTCCCGCATCGCGGATCACATGGTCTGGCTCGGTATGGGGGCATTGGACCTCGGGGCATTCACAGTGATGCTATACGGCTTTGAGGAGCGCGAGAAATTGTACAGTATCTTCGAGAAAACCACCGGTGCCCGCTTGACCACCAGCTATACCCGTGTTGGTGGGTTGATGAGAGATATCTATGACGGCTTTGAGGAGGATGTCCGGAGGTTCTTGAATGGCTTTCCGAAAACCCTGAAAGAGGTTCACACACTGCTGACCCGAAACCGGATTTGGATGGATCGTACCAAAGGCGTTGGGGTGGTGTCAGCTGAAGACGCAATTGACTACGGTTTTACAGGACCATGTCTGCGCGCCTCCGGGGTGGATTGGGATTTACGAAAAGCGGAGCCGTACTCCTCCTATGAGGCCTTCAATTTTGATGTTCCCATTGGAGCTAATGGCGATGTTTATGACCGTTATCTGGTGCGAATGGAAGAGATGATTCAGAGTGGGCGAATCGTTCGGCAGGCCCTGGATAACCTACCCGATGGCCCTATCAATGTGGACGACTATAAAATCAGTCTTCCGACGAAAGAGGACGCTTACGGGAATATCGAAGGTTTGATTCACCACTTCAAGATTGTTATGGATGGACATGGGGTCCAACCCCCTGTGGGTGAAGTCTATTGTGCCACCGAGGCCCCGAACGGTGAACTGGGATTTTATATTGTCAGTGACGGCAGCGGTAAGGCGTACCGAATCCGTATTCGTCCCCCCAGTTTTATACACTTCCAAGCGGTGCCTCACATGATTGAAGGCGGCATGGTATCAGATATCGTCGCCGTATTGGGGAGTCTAAATATCATCGCCGGGGAATTGGATCGATGATAGCAAAAGGTTCAAGTCCCTGCGCTGCCAAGCCTCACCATCTTTGATGGCGAAGCAGTGGGAATCACCCCGCGATCAGATTATTCGGTATCTGTTGAGGACCGTTTAATAGAGACACATCATAAATCGGGGCAATAATATGAAGCGGTTAAGCCTTATTTTATTTTGCTGTCTGTGGGGTACTCCTGGGGCTATGTTTTCCCAAGATGCAACAATGGGGACAGTTCGTGGTTATATCTCTGAAACCTCAACCGCCCAGCTCCCAATCGAAGGGGTCAGAGTTATTATTGTCAGTGCTGATGGCACAGAATTTGAAGCGACATCAGATAGCACGGGTGAATATCAAAAATCCGGTATACCCCCGGGGCGTTATCTGCTTAGTATTTACAAGGATGGATATGGCGATCGCACCGGCAAACCGGTCACAGTTATTGCTGGTGGGGAGCACTATGTGCCTCTAAAAATGGACAAAAAAGAGCCCCCATGGCTGCTGCTGCTCTGTTTAGGGGTCGCTGCGGTCTTGATTGTTGGTTTAGCAATTGCCGTGGGCTTGCGAATCGATCGCCCGTCAGGCTAACGAAGATTGTGCAATCCACTCTCCGCGAACGATAGCGACGCTAGGGACTGTCACTGATGCAACGCACTTTAGTCACTTCTTCCCCGAAGGAACGAGTAGATGTCTGATAAACTTATTGAAATAGAAACGCCATTCCAGTTTTCAGCGGAAAATCAGCGGGAGTTTGATCAGCTGATTCAGCGATATCCGGTGAAGGAAGCGGCCATGCTTCCCACACTGCATCTGGCACAGAGACAAGCAGGTTACATCAGTCCTGCCGTGATGGAGTATGTCGCTGAACTCTTGGAATTGCCGGTGATGAAGGTTAAAGATGTGGTGACATTTTATCCAATGTTCTTCGAGGAACCTGTCGGTAAATATGTCATCCGCGTTTGCTACACTCTCCCTTGTGCGTTGAGAGATTGTAAATTGGTACTGGAGCATATCAAACAAAAATTTAATATAGATGTTGCTTCTGAAACAGACTTGGCAAAAGGGACCACGCCGGACGGGAAATTTACCTTACTGAAATCAGAGTGTCTAGCATCTTGTGATGTGGCACCTGTTGTGATGGTTAATGATGATTTGCATAAGAACCTCACGCCGCAAAAGATGGATGAGATTTTGGATAGCTTAGAGTAGGGGCAAATTTAAGGTTGGTAACAACTCATGGTTCAAGAAAGACGCATTCTCTACGAACATCTAGATGTACCAGATATCAATACATTTGATGTATTTCGTCAGTACGATGGCTACAAACACTTTGAGATGACAATCAAGGAATATAAGCCGGAAGAAATTTGCGATATGGTGATGCAATCCGGGCTGAAGGGGCGTGGTGGCGCAGGGTTTTCAACCGGTCTGAAGTGGAGTTTCGTCCCCAGAGATATTGAGCCCCGCTACCTATGTTGCAACGCCGATGAGAGTGAACCGGGTACGTTTAGCAACCGCTACGTTCTGGAAAAGAACCCACATCTGTTGATTGAAGGTATCTTAATCTGTTGCTACGCCATGGGGATTAATACCGCGTACATCTACATTCGTGGGGAATTCACACTCGGTAAGCGTATGCTAGATGCTGCTCTCAACGAAGCATATCAGCACGGCTATCTGGGAAAAAATATCTTAGGGAGCGGCTTTGATCTGGACGTTTATTCCCATCCGGGAGCCGGCGCGTACATCTGCGGCGAAGAGACCGGGTTGATTGAATCCCTTGAAGGGAAACGCGGTCAACCGCGTGTGAAACCACCATTCCCCGCAGTTGAAGGGTTGTTCCACAAACCGACGGTTGTCCAGAATGTGGAAACGCTGTGTAACCTGCCTTTCCTGATGGGGCGTGGGGTCGAGTGGTATACCAGCATCGGGCGCACCTATGGGGATACCCGGTTTAATCCGCCACAATCGGATCCAAACACAGGGACAAAACTGTACTGTATCAGCGGGGATGTGAACAAGCCGGGTGTCTATGAACTCGATCTCGGTTTGACCGCCGAGGAGTTAATCGAAGTTGCGGGCGGTGTCAAGGGGGAGCGCGTAAAGGCTGTCATCCCCGGTGGCAGTTCTGCACCAATTTTGACGCACTATGAATTGGAATGTCGCCTCGACTTCACCTCATTGACGCTCTGGAAATCGATGCTCGGCTCTGGGGGCATTATCGTCATGAACGAAACACGGAACATTGTCGATTGTCTCCTCAACATCATGAAGTTCTACGCGCATGAATCGTGTGGGCAGTGTACACCGTGCCGTTGGGGAACGCCTTGGGTGCGGGATATCGTCCAACGAATTGTCGATGGCGAGGGTCGGCAAACGACGATTCAGCGACCTAAGTTTGGCATCACAGCGAGCGGCAGATGGGGCGATACCGGCGAGATGGAAGAGGTTTACGAAGACCTTGACCTGCTGGAGAGCGTCGCAAATAACATCGCAAATGTGGACACCATGACATGGAACACCATCTGCGTTTTTGGCATCGCTGTCTCATGGCCCGCCGTGAGCTATTTGCGGAAATTTCGTCCAGAGTTCGAGGCTGCGATCCGTGACGGGGAACTGGTAACATTGCCGATCGAAGAAGCGACAGTGCCGCCGGAAGAGAATTACGCTTATCAACAGCGGATAGTCCCAGGCCTATTTGAACCGTAAAATTTTACCGGTGCTATCGGGGCCAGCGAACGAATTGATTGACACAAAACGTCCCCGATTTATTCCGTCGTCTCTGAGTTGCTGCTATCTTTCAAAATCGGATAATTTTCAAAAGATTAGATTGGGATTGAAGCACATTTTTCAAAACAGATTTGACAATGTGCAACTACGCCTGACGCGTTGTATAATGAGGACATCATGGCATTCATTAAACTGAACGACCTTGAGGTTGAAGTTGAAGACGGAACCAATATCATTGAGGCGGCAAGACAACACGGCATTGAAGTGCCGCACTACTGTTACCATCCGGGGTTGACCCGTCCGGCAAACTGCCGCATGTGCCTTGTGGAGCCTCATGTCTTCTTTCCGCCTGCGGGCAAGGTTGTTCCAGACCGTCAACTCGCAACCGGCTGCACAACCACGGTGCGTACCGCCCCTCCGGATCGAAAACTGGATGGGCAATATGATTTTATTGTCCGGACAGATTCGCAGCGTGTGAAGAAGGCGCGGGAGGACATCCTTGAGTTTCTGCTTGTTCACCACCCGCTTGATTGCCCCGTCTGTGACCAAGCAGGCGAGTGCGACCTTCAGGATTTCAGCTTTAATCACGGCAGCGGCAAGAGCCGCTATATCGAGGTAAAGAACGTTCCACCGAAAAAAGACCTCGGTCCTGATGTACTGCTTTACTCGACTCGATGTATTGTTTGTACCCGTTGCATCCGTTTCTGCGATGAGGTCGCGGGAACCGGAGAGCTTGGGCTGATTCATCGGGGTTCACACGACGAGATCGACATTCCACGCGACCATGATGATAACCCGCTTCGGTTGCTCGATAATAAACTCGCGGGCAATGTCGTGGATATCTGTCCCGTTGGGGCACTGACTAGCAAGGATTTCTTGTTTAAGTCTCGTCCCTGGTTCATGAAGCAAGTCAATAGCGTCTGTCCGGGATGTAGCGTCGGATGCAACATCACTGTTGACTATAAAGAGGATGGTCTCTATCGAATTAAACCGCGGTTTCATGAGGATATCAATCAACACTGGATGTGCGATGATGGACGGCTCGGCTACCATTACGTCAACAGCGAAGATCGGCTCAAGATTCCGATGAAACGGGTAGATGGTGAATTCGTCCCAACCTCGTGGGCGGATGCGCTGAATCTCATCGTGGATAAATTCTCTGAGACCGATCCGGAGTCCATCGTCGTCATCGGTTCTGCACAAGGCACCAATGAGGAGAATTACCTACTGGGCAAGTTGGCGCGTGAAGTCCTAAAAACGGAGTCAATTGGTCTGTTTGGACGCGAACCGGGTGAAGAACACAAATTCCCGCAATTCACCATTGATGCCGACAAAAACCCAAACACACGCGGTGCGCTGGACATGCTCAAGCTGGGCGATGATGCCTCCTTGACGGGGGATGCACTCTGGAGTGGAGTAGCAGATGCAAAGGTTGTTTACCTTGTGAGTGGGGCACCTGAGGGCCCGATTGGCAAGACAGCGGAGCAGGCGTTGGAGGCCGTCGATTTTCTGGTCGTGCAGGACATCTTTGAATCCGATGTAGCGCAACTGGCTGATGTGGTTCTTCCGGGGGTCACTTTTGCGGAAAAGGATGGCAGTTTCACCAACGCGAAGGGATGGGTACAACGGATACATCGGGCGGTCGATCCCCCCGGCGAGGCGCGTGTTGACTGGGAGATTATCCAACAATTAGCCAAGCGATTGGGCGGTGAGATGGATTATCATTTTGCTGGTGAAATTGCGTTGGAGATTGCGGAAAATGTGCCTGATTATCAAGACGCTACGCACCAGAAGATTGGGGATGGTGGGGTCAAACTCGATAGCGAGGATAGCCGATGACTACCATGCGGAGAGTGAAATAAAACTAGACTCAAGGCAAATCTCAGAAAAAGGAGATCTGGGTGACAAAGCGAGGCTTCAATATGCACTAGATGCAATTGTGGAAAATCTTGAAAACAAAGTTGTTTAAGAATCCAGATAAGGAGAGATATGGACTTGCCACTTCACGTTTTAATCATTAGCTCACTCATCAAAATTGTTGTCGTCGTTCATTTGCTGCTCATCGGTGTCATGGCGATGATCCTTGCTGAGCGGAAAGTGAGCGGCTGGATTCAAAACCGACACGGTCCCAACCGCGTTGGGCCCTGGGGTATTTTGCAGCCGATTGCTGATGGGGTAAAATTTCTGCTGAAAGAGGATCTGATTCCCTCCCATGTGGATAAACCCATCTATTTGCTGGCACCTGCGATTATTTTGGTGCCGGCCCTAGTTACCTGTGGGGTTGTCCCCTTCGGCAGTTCAATAACCATCTCAGGCTACGAAATCCCGCTTCAAATTGCCGATATAAATATCGGGATTCTGTATATTCTGGCAATTACTTCGTTGGGGGTTTATGGTGTCGTGCTTGGTGCGTGGGCATCGAACAACAAATACTCGCTGCTTGGTGGCTTGCGCTCTTCCGCGCAGATGATTAGCTATGAGTTGGCACTGGGACTTTCGATTATCGGTGTTCTGATGCTTTCAGGGTCGCTAAGCCTACGGGAAATTGCAATCCAACAAGGGAGTTATCCGTGGACATGGAATTTCGTTATCCATTTTCCCGCCTTTTTAGCCTTTACCGCCGCCGCCTTCGCGGAGACCAACCGTCTCCCCTTTGATCTCGCTGAAGCGGAGCAGGAACTTGTCGGTGGCTACCACACGGAATATAGCAGCATGAAATTCGCTATGTACTTCATGGCGGAGTACATGCACATGATTGTTGGCTCCGCGGTAGCTGTCACGCTTTTCTTGGGCGGTTGGCATTTCTTCGGGCTGGAAAGGGTCGGTGGTCCCTTTTGGAGTGGCGTGATTTCCTTCGGAATCTTCTTCGCCAAAACAGCGTTTTTCCTCTTTGTTTTTATTTGGGTTAGATGGACACTGCCCCGATTCCGGTATGATCAACTCATGAATCTCGGCTGGAAATTTCTACTACCCGTTGCACTTACAACAATCGTTGTGACGGCGACAGTTTGGGCGTTCACACAATCGAAGGTCTGGGTCGGCATATTAAATGTCATCGCCGCTTTCATCGTTGTTGCAATCGTAGCAACTACATTGGTGATGACGCGAGAACCTGAACCTGTTGATGATAGAGGTATTCTGAGCTTCACCGAGAGTGAAACGTGAAACCAATTAATTGCCCCTACGAGGCTTTGAACGTTCAACTGCGTAAGTCCTAATTGATTCATGAATGAACTAATGAGCTCAAGATCCTCACCAACTCGCACCAAAGATTAATACGCCTTCTAACTTACAAGGAAATATATGGCTGAACAGATTCTGTTTATTATTTTTGGCATACTAGCTGTTGGTTCTGCGATATGCGTCATTGCATTTAAGAATCCTATTCACAGTGCACTTGCATTGGTGCTGACCTTCTTCTCATTGGCAGGCCTGTTTATCTCGTTGGGAGCGTACTTTGTTGCCGCCGTGCAGGTGATTGTCTACGCCGGCGCAATTATGGTGCTATTCCTGTTTGTGATCATGTTACTCAATTTGGGGAGGCTTCAAGCAGCACGCCAAATCAACAAGGCAAAGGTGTTTGCTGTCATTGTGGGGCTTATATTGGCAGCAGAAGCGATCTACATTGGAATCAAAGTGTATGATGGCACTGCTGTTGCCCCTTCTCAGCGTGGAGGTGAAGCGGTTGGCGGAGCGATTACTTCGGAACAACTGAACCAGATCGTGGCAATTGAATCCACCTACCAACTTGACCGTGCACAGATTAATAACACTTACGTGCCGAAGATTGCTGAACAAAAAAATACCGTAGAAACACTCACCGCCGGTGAAGCGGATCAACTCATCAAAAAGCTTCAAGGAGAAATGGGCAAACCAGACCGTATCGGTACAATACTATTTACTAAGTTCCTGTTGCCTTTTGAGGTAACATCGCTTATATTGCTTGCAGCTTTAATCGGAGTTATCGTGCTCGTTAAACGTGAAGATCCAAATACGGCTACCTAATTGTAAACTAGGGATTGAAATATGGCTTTGCAATACTATCTCATTTTAAGCGCGTTGCTCTTTACTATCGGGGTGATTGGGGTGCTCATCCGAAGAAACGCAATCATTATCTTTATGTGTATCGAATTGATGCTCAACGCGGCAAATCTTGCTTTCGTCGCAATCGGCCGAGAATTGGGGGATGCTTCAGGGCAGATCTTCGTGTTCTTCGTCATGACTGTCGCTGCTGCCGAAGTTGCCATTGGCCTCGCTATTATCGTGAGTGTTTTCAGGCACCGCGAAACGATTAATATCGATGAAATCAACACGATGAAGGGATAGTTGCAGAAGCTGTTAGAATTCCAGAGATGAAACAGACTTCGCATGGCAAACACCGAATGCAGGCCTCAGGTCGTCCATCTACTTATGCACAGCCGGATCGGCTCCAGCCTAAGGAGATGTATATTGATAACGAAACAGGTTATTCGATGTATGTGAGAGATGTTTGGAATATGTTTTACAGAGCTGCTCACTTGACTAAATTGAACAGGTAAGCAGATCTACACAGGAAGCACTTGAAGAGATATGGTGTCAGATGGCTGCCCCACTCATGAAATACACGGATTTCCGAGAAGCACCAAGTACGTCTGGTAGAGGAGTCTGAAATGTCGAAAGGTCTAATAACTTTACTTCTGATTTCCCCACTGATTGGATTTCTAATCAACGGGTTGTTCGGGAAATGGCTGAAAAATGTGAGTGGTTGGATTGCCTCCCTCGCGGTGCTCATATCGTTCATTATCAGTGCGTTCGTCGTATTTCCTGCGGTCCGCAGCGGTGGAGAACTCAAGGAAACGCTCTACGAATGGATCCCTATCGAACGTATCGAATCTCTTAACATCGGCTTCCATATTGATGCACTGACTACAGTGATGCTCCTCATTATTACAGGGGTCGGCTTTCTCATCCATATCTATTCGATCGGCTACATGAGCCATGATTCGGGGAGAGCGCGCTATTTTGCTTATCTCAACCTATTTGTGTTTGCCATGCTAATCCTCGTTCTGGCGAACAATTACCTGATGATGTTCATCGGTTGGGAGGGTGTTGGCCTCTGTTCGTATCTATTGATCGGTTATTGGTTCGAGAGAAAATCTGCCACCGATGCCGGCAAGAAGGCCTTCATCGTCAATCGAATCGGCGATTTTGGATTTCTGCTTGGGATGCTCACGCTTTTTGCAGCGTTTGGCACATTGGGTTTTGACACGCTTTTTGAACGCGCCGCAACCAATACCTACGAGCAGGTTTTTGGTGCCAGTACGCTCATCGTTGCAACTTTGCTGCTCTTGGTCGGTGCAGTGGGCAAGTCGGCACAAATTCCCCTCTACGTCTGGCTCCCCGATGCGATGGAGGGTCCGACACCTGTTAGTGCGTTGATCCATGCCGCCACGATGGTTACGGCTGGTGTCTATATGGTCGCACGGTCATCAATTCTATTTAACCTAGCACACACAGGGGTCGTCGTCGCTTGGATTGGTGTTCTCACTGCCCTGTTCGCCGCAACGATGGCGTTGGCTGCAAATGACATCAAGCGTGTGCTGGCATATTCGACCGTGAGCCAACTCGGTTATATGTTCGTAGGTGTAGGGGTTGGTGCGTATACTTCTGGGATCTTCCACCTGATGACACACGCCTTCTTCAAAGGACTGATGTTCCTCACGGCTGGCAGTGTGATGCACGCTATGTCGGATGAACTAGATATGCGGAAGATGGGCGGGCTGAAATCGAAGCTACCGATTACCTATTGGACATTCCTCATCGGTGCCCTTGCAATTGCGGGTTTCCCACTCTTGAGCGGTTTCTGGAGTAAAGATGAGATTTTGCACAATGCTTGGGATGGTGGTCATCAAGTGATTTTCGGGATTGGGCTACTGACAGCGTTTCTAACAGCATTCTATATGTTCCGTCTAATCTTTGTGGTCTTTCACGGTGAGTCGCGTGTCGATTCAGAGGTCGAGTCGCATCTCCACGAATCCCCGCCGGTGATGTGGATTCCGCTCGTGTTGTTAGCAATTCCTTCTCTAATCATCGGTGCAATCGTCGGTTGGGGCGGAGAGGATAGTGCAATTCATAATTTCTTAGGGGACGTATTCACACATCACGGCACATCAGATCACAGCAACCCGATCCCTTTTATGGTCATTTCATCAATTGTTGGGATTGCGGGCATTTTGGTGGCTGGATTCATGTATCGCAACAAAGCTCCTCTCAATGAACCGACAAACCCGCTGCACAAACTCATCGCTAACAAATACTACATCGACGAAATCTATAACGCCGTTTTCGTGCAGCCGATCCGGGGGGTATCCCACTACCTATTCTGGAAGATTATGGATGTCAGCATCATTGATGGGCTGGTGAATCTAACCGCATTTATCATCCGCGGAATTGGCGGATCGATTCGACGCCTCCAGACAGGCGTTGTCCAAGCCTACGTTGTGTCAATGGTCATCGGCATCATCATTTTCTTGGGGTATTACCTGTTTATTCGATGAGGGTTGATTAACAGATAGCTATCATGGATAAGAGAGATTGATTACGGTAATCGTACGGTTGAAATAAGGGAATCACCTATGAATCGCGAAACGTGAACACTTTTACGTTTAACGCATTACACTCCGGAGGTTATACTTGCTACTTTCCGCAGTTATTTTTCTGCCGCTACTCGGTGCAATCTTAATTGCCCTCGCTAGGCACATCTTAGGCGAATCAGGGCTTAAATGGATTGCGCTGATTGTCACACTACTCACCTTTGCCGTGTCGCTATCCCTCTACACCGGATTCGACGCAACCACGCATGAGATGCAGTTTAAGGAACAACGGCCCTGGATTGCGGGGCTCGGCATAAGCTACCATCTCGGTATTGACGGCATCTCGCTCTGGCTGGTTTTGTTGACCACTTTTCTAACGCCGCTTTGCGTACTGGCAGCATGGAATTCGATAGAGAAAGGCACCAGCGGGTTCATGAGCTCCCTGCTCATGCTCGAAACGGCAATGATCGGTGTGTTTTGTGCGTTAGACCTCTTCCTATTTTATGTGTTTTGGGAGGCGATGCTCATCCCGATGTATCTACTAATTGGCATCTGGGGTGGACATCGGCGCATCTATGCAACGATTAAGTTTGTGCTGTATACAATGGCGGGCAGCGCGTTGATGCTCGTTGGGATTTTGTACCTCTATTTCCAAAATGACAACACTTTCAACTTGATGACATTGTATGGTAGAACATTATCGCATCAGAACCTCCTATTTCTGGCATTTTTCATCGCCTTTGCCATCAAAGTGCCGCTTTTCCCCTTCCACACTTGGCTGCCCGATGCACACGTTGAAGCACCGACGGTTGGCAGCGTCATCCTCGCGGGGGTATTGCTCAAAATGGGGACATACGGTATCGTGCGCTTCTGTTTGCCGCTTTTCCCGGAGGGCACTGCAGCATATACTCCACTTATCGTAACGCTGTCCGTGATTGGTATCATTTACGGCGCATTGGTGGCGATGGTGCAACCAGACCTTAAAAAACTGGTCGCCTATTCGAGTGTGAGTCATCTGGGGTTCGTTGTGCTTGGGCTTTTCGCCCTAAACCATCAGGGTGTGCAGGGCGGTATCCTCCAAATGATTAATCATGGGCTAAGTACCGGCGCGCTTTTCCTGCTTGTAGGGATGATCTATGAACGCAGGCATACCCACATGATTGCCGACTTCGGTGGGCTGTCAAAACAGATGCCAATCTTCGCTGTATTTTTTATGATTGTGACACTTTCATCGATCGGCTTACCCGGTTTGAACGGATTTGTCGGGGAGTTTATGATTCTGCTCGGTGGCTTTATGTCCGATTCATTCTCCAAAGTGTATGTCATTATCGCTGCAACCGGTGTTATCTTCGCAGCCGTGTATATGCTCTGGATGTTCCAGCGCGTCATGTTTGGCAAACTCGATAATCCAAAAAATCAAACTCTGACCGATTTGAGTCTACGCGAAATTGTTGTGCTAGTTCCAATCGTAGTTTTTATCGTTTGGATTGGCATTTACCCTAAAACGTTTCTGAGCCGAATGGAGCAATCGGTCAGTCAAGTGTTACGACAGAGCAGATCCACGGCGGCGGTAAAGGCTGCTGCTCCCGCGATTGTACTGGACACCACAACAAAAGAGGCAAAAGAGGTTGACGAATAAACATCCATTTTTCCCCTTGACACTTCTAAGTGTCATCGGAGTGATTCTTTTCCCGACAATTGGTTTTGCAGCGGCAGCCGCAGGTGGTGATGGACACGATGCCCCCGCTGAACATCATGGACATGATGACCACACCGCACATCACGGTGTGGATGGTGCGAAGCTGCCCATTTGGAGTATCATTCCGTTCATTGGGCTGCTACTCTCCATTGCTATCATCCCACTGATTAATTTTCATTTCTGGGAACACCACTACGGAAAAATCTCATTAGCGTGGATTGTCATTTTCTCCATTCCCTTCCTTATCGGCTACAAAAGCGATGGCTGGTATGAAATCGTCCATATTGTCCTGCTTGACTATGTTCCTTTCATTATCCTATTGACTGCGCTTTTCACATGTGCAGGCGGGATTTGTCTGAAAGGCTCGTTGCGGGGTTCACCCGTCGTAAACACTGTGATGATTGCAATAGGAACCGCCTTGGCAAGCTGGATGGGAACGACAGGGGCGGCAATGTTGCTTATTCGTCCTCTGTTGCGGGCTAATCAATGGCGTAAGCATCGCGTTCACGTTGTCGTCTTTTTTATATTTCTCGTAGCCAATATCGGTGGTTCATTGACACCATTGGGAGACCCGCCCCTGTTTCTCGGATTCCTCAAAGGAATCGACTTTTTCTGGACAATGGCACTGTTCCCTGTGATGTTGCCGGTAGTGATTTTACTGCTGGTCATATTTTTCATTTTCGACACAGTTCTGTTCAGGAAAGAAGGCACCCCTCCGGACGATGGAGAAAAGGAGCCACTCGGTCTTGAAGGCGTTTGGAATTTTGTGATCATCGCCGGTATCATCGGTGCGATTCTGTGGTCCAAATCACTCGCTGATGGCCCTTTCAAAGATCACTCGATTGGGGAAAAGATGGCTTCGCAAATCAAAATCTCGGAAGAAAAGATGGTCGCTGCGAAGGCAAAACTGGAAACGTACGTCAAGGCACACGAAAATGACGCAACGATAAAATTTGATAAATCCAATCAGGAATACTATGAATTGGGACAAAACCACCTCCACGCTGTGGCTGAAGTCAACCGCTTGCGCGCCCAAAAGACACACGATGAAAACCGTGGTATCTCGATCTTCGGTGTAACTGTACCGTATTTTAATTTGGTGAGAGATGGCTTACTGATCTTGATTACAATCATTAGCCTATTGTACACACCGATGTATAAGACCGTGAAAGATGAGCGCGGATATAATGTTCCCGAACCGAGTCAGTTGGAAACAAATGTCCGTGCGGCAAATGATTTTACATGGGAACCAATCCTTGAGGTCGCCAAACTGTTTATCGGCATCTTTATCTGCATGATTCCAGCTTTGAAAATCTTGCAGGCGGGCATTGATGGAAGCCTCAGCACTGTTGTACTCGCCGTTCAGACGACAACGCATGATCCGGTTAATGCGATGTATTTCTGGTTGACAGGTGTACTCTCAAGTTTCCTAGACAACGCACCGACTTACGTCGTCTTCTTCAACACAGCGGGTGGAGATCCAACTTCGCTCATGGGCCCAATGTCGCAAACACTGTTAGCAATCAGTTGTGGGGCGGTGTTCATGGGAGCCAACACTTATATCGGTAACGCACCGAACTTTATGGTCAAAGCAATTGCCGAGGAAAATGGCATCAGGATGCCAAGCTTCTTCGGATATATGATTTGGTCAGTGGCAATTTTGGCCCCCGTGTTTGTGATTGTAACGTTTGTGTTTTTTGTGTAAGGGTGAACCTACTTGTTCACCTATAATTGGAGGCTTTGAATGACAATTAACTGGCAACTGCTAATGCCCGAATTGATCATTATCCTAACCTTTATCATCGTTACAATTTTTGATCTGTTCGATTCGCTTCAAAAGACGCTTACCGCCCTGGTCACAATTGTTGGTTGTGCCATCGCTCTATACGTTTCTATCGATATGTTGAGCCTCGGCATGGAAGGTACAGAATTTAGCAATATGATTCAGGTGGATAAATATTCCCTCTTTTTTAATATCATATTCCTAGTCTCAACGATCCTAATTGTTCTCATTTCAATGAACTACTTGGGGCGCGAGGATAAGCGACAGGGGGAATATTACCTGTTAATCCTTTTGGCAACGTTGGGTATGATGTTAATGGCTTCGGGCAATGAGTTAATTGTTATCTTCCTCGGCTTAGAACTGATGTCGTTATCGCTTTATGTCCTAGCTGGTTATTTCCGAAGAAGTATGGTGTCAAGCGAAGCCGGAATGAAGTATCTGCTGCTTGGCGCATTTGCGAGCGGATTTTTCCTGTACGGCATAGCATTGATCTACGGGGGTGCAGGCACAACAAGTATTCCTCAAATTGCCTCTACTTTAACCGCAGGTGCCAAGTCGCCGTTACTATTGGCTGGTATGTTTCTGCTTGTTGTGGGATTCGGATTCAAGGTGGCACTTGTTCCATTTCATCAGTGGGCCCCCGATGTCTACGAAGGCGCACCGACTTCAATCGCAGCCTTTATCTCAGCCGGTCCGAAAGCGGCGGGATTTGCTGCTCTCCTGAGAATCTTTATGGAAGCACTACAGAATCTCCAATCTGAATGGATCGTTAGTATTACAATCCTCGCTGCGCTCACGATGACCGTTGGTAACTTGGTTGCCATCGCCCAGCGGAATATTAAGCGTATGCTGGCTTATTCAAGCATTGCCCACGCCGGATATGTCTTGGTCGGGTTGGCAGCAGCAAACAAAGACGGGATCTCCAGCGCGATGTTTTACCTGCTTGTTTACTGTGTCATGAATATCGGGGCTTTCGGAGTGGTGATTCTCGCAAGAACCGAAGACGGCGAAAGCCTTATGATTTCCGATTACGCCGGATTGGGGTTCAAAAAACCGTTACTCGCTCTGTTCATGACAGTGATGTTGCTATCCCTTGCTGGGTTTCCACCGACAGCAGGCTTCGTCGGTAAGTTCTACATCTTCCGATCCGCTGTCGAGGCTGGACAGATTTGGCTTGTGATTATCGGTGCAATCAACACCGCTATCTCCGCGTTCTATTATCTCCGTGTTGTTGTGGCGATGTACATGAGAGAACCGGAAGCAGAACTCGATTTTCTCGCTTATCCTCGCTTACTTATTATTGCCCTGACCCTTGCGGCAATCGGGGTCGTCTTAATTGGTATTCTGCCATCATATTTCCTGAGTCCAGCCCAAATCAGCACATTCTTATAAGCACTGAGTAAATCAACATGGCTAAGTTGACACGGGGTGGTAGCGATTGGAATAGTATGGACTTGGCTTCAATTGGCATCACCCTTGTGCTCGCCATTGGCATTGGATCCGGATTGGGTTGGTGGATTGGCGGCAAATTGGGGAATCAAACTACCGGCTTGATTATCGGCTTTATTGTGGGAACTGCGGCAGGATTTATTGAGATGTTTCGCGCCGTTTCCCGGTGGAATAAACGCATGGAACGCCAAGAGCAAGTTGAAAACTCTCGGAACGGAGCGGACCAAGCAGCTGTAAAAGATTCGGAAGAGGAGTCGTAAAGTGGTTGCCGCCCCCCCCTTTGAAGTGGATGACCGATTTCTACGACAGGTCTATCGTTTAACGGCCGGTCTTGCGCTTGTCGCAACCCCAATCCTTTGGGCGGTGTACGGTCTGCCAGCCGGTTTGAGTTTTGTTATCGGTAGCCTTTTCAGCTTGAGCGCGATCTTGTCATTAGAGTTTATCATCCACCGCATGGTCAAGCCCGGCAGTTCGTCACGGACAAAACGTTGGCTGGGGTTCATTACGTTAGGAAAATACACAATTATCTTTGTTGGATTTTATCTTCTGACGAAAGCAGATTGGCTAAATGTCTACACCCTTGCAGCGGGAGTTGGCTTGGTGCAAGTTGTGATCATCCTCAAAGCAATCGTGCTGATGATAGGTATCCTATCAAAAAATAGTACAACAGGAACTAAATGAAAAAGACATTTTACACACTATTTTCTATTTTCTCTCTTTCTTTGCTCACCTGTAATATCGGTTTGGCGGCTGAAGAAGCACATCGCTCGTGGTTAAGTCCAATATCAAGAATTCTACCGGATGGTATAGTTCCAGAGCCAGACCGTTGGCATCAGCCGGATCTAATCCCCAACGCTTACTTCGTGGTGTTGGTTATCGTCCTGTTTTTCCTCCTTGCGACCCGCAAAATTAAGCGACTCCCCGAAGGAAAAGGGCAAACACTTCTTGAGCTATTCGTGGGCGGGCTAATCAATTTCTTCGGCGGAATCTTGGGTGAACATGGGAAGCAATATATTCCGTTCGTCGGATCTTACTTCATCTTTATCCTATTCTTAAACTATCTTGGCCTCATACCCGGTTTTCAATCTCCGACGGCAGATTTGAACACGACACTTGCGCTCGGAATTAGTGCATTAATCGGGGTTCATATCATTGCGATTAAAGAGAATGGACTGGTTGGCTATCTGCAACATTTTATTGGTGATCCATGGTGGTTGGGTCCCTTGATGTTTCCGCTACACGTTATTGGTGAAGTCGCACGCGCCGGTTCTCTGGCAATCCGACTTTTCGGAAATATCTTCGGTGAGGAATCCGTTATTATTAACCTGACCCTGTTGGGGCTTGCAATTCCGGCGATTGCCGGGGTCATTCCATGGATGCCGGTTCAGGTGCCAATGCTGTTTTTCGGGTTATTTGGTGGGTTTCTGCAAGCACTTGTCTTCTCAATGCTGACATCAATCTACATTGTTACGTTCCTAGAACACCATGATGAGGAGCATGGTGCGGCGGCACATCATTGATTGATGGGCGACTATTGTCGCTTGTTTAATATTGTTTTTAGTTTTCTAATCCCAGTTTTGGGTTCAAAATTAAAGGAGGTTTTTCATGATCTATCTCGCAGTTTTAGCTTTTGGGGTGGCACTCGGTCTACCGATTGCAGTTATTGCTGCATCCACCGCACAAGGAAAAGCAACGCGCACCGCCCTCGAAGGGATTGCGCGTCAACCTGAAGCAGCACCTCGGATTCAGACAGCGATGATCATCGGTTTAGCACTTATCGAATCACTCGTGATCTACTCGCTGCTAATCTTTTTCCTGCTTATGAACAAACTCCCAGACGGAGCAATACTTCAAAATATGATTGAGGCTGATGCTCAGAAACAAGTAGAAACCAGTCAGGAATAAGACGTGAAACGTGAAACGTGAAACGTGCATCTGTCGATCGTTTTACGTTTTACGTTATACACGCATTACCATTCTTACGCTAAATACGATACTTCGACTTAAAAAAAGAACTATCATGACAAAACTATCGTGGATCTTTTTACTGATTATCATCAAGGTAATGTTAATTGTTCCGACAAGCGGATTTGCTGCGGAAGCGAGCTCCGGTGACGCGGGACTTTTAGAACTCATTGGCATCGATCCCAAGACAATTATTCTCCAAGCCTTAGGTTTTCTCATTGTTCTACTCGTGCTCTGGAAGTTCGTCTTTGGGCGCGTTGGCGGACTTTTAGAAGAACGGCAACAGGAAATTACATCACGAATGGAGAAGCTAGAGGCGGACCAACATGAACTGGATCGGCTGAGTGCTGAAACCCGCCAGCGACTCAACGACATCGAAGCGGAAGGACAGACGAAGATCCAAGCCGCTATCAATGAGGGAAATGTTGAACGGCAGCGTATTCTTGATCAAGCACGTCAGGAGGCAAGTGCTGAGCTTGAACGGGCACGTGCCGAGATCCAGCGTGAAAAGGACGAAGCCATCCTCGAACTGCGAGGCACCGTTGCAGAGATTGCGATTGATGCTGCAAGCAAAATCATTGATCAGACACTCGACACAGAAAAACATCAACACATTATTGATGAATCTATCAGCCGCCTTCCTGTGCAGAATATCTAATATAAAGAATATACGGTCAATAACCCTCCCCTTCCAGGGGTCAAAGAAATGGAAACGGATTGTCATTGCCACCGGTAGGCGGTGGAAAACGTATCACGCACTCTGCAAAGGTAGCGGATTGTCAGATACTCACCCGACTCAACTTTAGGTATAGGGTATAGAACCGTATAGGAGGCGCAGTAGGATTGTTAGGTGTCACCTAACAACCGACTCCCCGCCAACCCCCCGGCCGCTTTGTCAGGGGAGTTAAGACGGGGTTTCCACTGCGAAGATTTTGATGAGAGAGATTCGCATTGCCAAGCCCTACGCACAAGCATTGTACGATGCAGCGATGGAGCAGGATATTTTAGATCGCATTGTTGTGGATACCAATCAGGTCCTCCAATTGGCACAAGAATCGGAAGATTTCGATCAGTTTCTGACCAATCCCATTTTATCGCCGCAATTCAAGGGTGAGATGTTCCAACAACTCCTATCCGAAACTGTTCATCCGCTCACCCTCAATTTTCTGCTCTTGCTGGCATTGAAACAACGCGAGGGATTTCTAGTTACAATCTTACAGCTGTTTCTGGAAATCGTTGATTTGCAAGCGGGACGTGTCGTCGCACAGGTAACGTCAGCGGTTCCGCTTACCAATGCACAAGCAGCCAACCTCACCCAGCAACTGAGCGATTATTCAGGGGCGGAAGTGCGGCTTGACTTGAACGAAGATGCCGAGATCCGAGGAGGTATCATTGTGCGATTAGGGGATACCGTGTTTGATGGAAGCATCACATCACAGCTTCAACGAATGAGAGCATTACTTGCAAGGGGATAAGGGAGAAAATAGCTTATGGCAAGAGAAGTCAGACCCGACGAAGTATCAAACATTCTAAAACAACAACTCCTACAATATAGCCAGCAGGTCGACGTATACGACTCCGGAACTGTGCTCGAAGTTGGCGATGGAATTGCCCGTGTCCACGGACTTGCCAACGTCATGGCGAGTGAAATGATTGAATTTCCCAACGGTGTTTCCGGCATGGCTTTTAACCTTGAAGAGGATAATGTCGGCTGCGTCCTCTTCGGCGAAGATAAGTTAATTCATGAGGGAGATCTCGCCAAGCGGACTAACAGATTGCTTGAAGTGCCTGTCGGTGAGGGGCTGCTTGGGCGCGTTGTAAACGCTCTTGGACAACCTATCGACGGCAAAGGAGAAATCCAGACCGAACAGACCCTCCCCGTTGAACGGAAGGGGTTAGGCATTGTGCAACGTCAGCCGGTGAGTGAGCCGATGTACACTGGTTTGAAGGCGATTGACAGTATGACAGCAATTGGTCGCGGACAACGTGAGTTGATTATCGGCGACCGCCAAACGGGCAAAACAGCTATCACTATTGACGCAATCATTAACCAGAATTCAAAATGGAAGGAAACGGGTGCTCAAGAAGACATCGATATGTATTGTATCTACGTCGCAGTCGGGCAAAAGGGCTCAACAGTTGCCCAAGTTGTTAATACGTTAGAGCAGTATAAGGCGATGGATTACACGATTGTTGTTTCGGCACCGGCGAGTGAGTCGTCTCCGCTCCAGTATCTTGCACCTTACACAGGCACCTCGATGGGGGAATACTTCCGGGATAGCGGCCGGCATGCCCTCGTTATTTATGACGATCTTACCAAACATGCGTGGGCTTATCGTCAGATGTCTCTGCTCTCACGGCGCCCCCCGGGACGTGAGGCGTACCCGGGCGATGTCTTTTATCTCCACTCCCGGTTGTTGGAACGTGCTTCAAAACTCAGCGATGAATTGGGAGGAGGTTCGCTGACCGCTTTGCCAATTATCGAGATTTTTGAAGGCGATCTTACCACCTACATCCCAACAAATGTGATCTCCATCACGGATGGGCAAATCTATCTAATAACGGATCTCTTCAACGAAGGAGTCCGACCAGCGATTGATGTCGGCACATCGGTTTCCCGGGTTGATAAAAAAGCTCAGATTAAAGCAATGAGTGCGGCTGAAGTTGCAGGGTCACTAAGATTAGACTTAGCCAGCTTTCGTGAAGTTGCTGCGTTTGCACAGTTTGGATCTGATCTTGATGCTGCGACCCAAGCCCAACTTCGGCGCGGGGAGTGCCTAGTTGAACTGCTGAAACAGCCACAGTATGAGCCAATGTCGGCTGAAAAAGAGGTGGTAACGATTTTCTCTGGAACTAATGGCTATTTGGATGATATTGGAATTAACGAGGTTGCCCGATTTGAATCCGAGTTTCTCTCATATATGGAGAGAGAACATGCAAACATTCTAACAGAAATTGCTGAAACCGGTGTTTTGAGTGACGAACTTATCGACAGTTTGCATGCAGCTGTAAAAAGTTTCAAGGAACAGTTCAGACATGATACATAATCCGTAATACGTAATGCGTAATACCAAAAACGATAAATTACGAGGATTGGGAACGGGAAGTGCTTGAAACAATTTACTCATAGAGGTTTACCATGGCAACATTACGTGAAATTAGACGGCGTATCGCAAGTATTGAGAATATCTCGAAAGTAACAGATGCAATGCGAGTGGTTGCTGCGGCTCGATTACGCCGAGCACAGGAAAATATCCTAGCCACCCGTCCTTTCGCCGAAAAATTCAATACAATCCTGGGGCATCTTATCTCCCAAATCGAAAACCCCTCTCATCCGTTGCTGGAATCGCGTGAACTTAAGCGCGTTTGCCTGATCTCCGTTTCTGCAGACCGTGGGCTATGCGGTAGTTTTAACAGCAACGTGATCCGAACAACAACACAGCGAACCCAACACTATCAAGCACAGGGGGCGGAAGTGATAGTGATTTGTGTTGGCAGACGCACCCGGGACTATTTTGCCCGGCGCGATTATAATGTTATCGCTGAGTATGTCAACATTTTTCGGCAACTTGCATTTGAGACCGCTGTTGAAATCGTGGAGGAGTTTGAGCATCTGTATCGGGATAAGCAGGTCGACAGGGTGGAAGTGATCTACAATGATTTCAAATCCGCGATTGTGCAAACGGTTTTGGTTGAGGGTTTGCTGCCCCTCGCGCCTGAAGTGCCTACCGGCGATGAACTCTTCCTTGATTATCTGTATGAGCCGGAACAAGAGGCAATTTTCCAATCCGTATTGGCAAAACACCTGAATATGCAGATGTGGAAGGTGCTGCTGGATTCCAATGCCGCAGAGCAAGCGGCGCGGATGGTGGCGATGGAAAATGCAACCCGCAACGCCAATGAACTCATTGACGACTTAGTTCTTCAACGTAACCGCGCCCGCCAGACCCAGATTACAACAGAGATTTCTGAGATTGTGAGCGGGGCAGCGGCTTTAGAGGGTTAAAGCGAAGTGAGAAGTATTCTTAAGGTATGAGGAGAAAGCAATCTATGAGCGTACAGAAACCCATCATCATCAATGAAGCAAAGCTCACTTGGGAAGGTTGGGATACCCCGGTCATTGCCGCTGAAAGTTCGATTCGCTGGAAGCTCCTGATCACCGGAGAGAGAGGACCGAGCAGTGGGCTCGTTACGGGTATAGCGGAGTGCCCACCCGGTTCCCGGCTCCCCCTTCACCACCACGAACCAGATGAGACGTATTATGTGGTCAGCGGCCACGGTCACATTGAAATTGAGAGTCACGAAGCGGAAATTGGACCGGGTTCGGCCGTCTATATCCCAGCCAACGCCAAACATGCTGTCTATTGTACCGGCAGCGAGCCGCTGGTCTTCGTCTTTTCCTTCGCGTGCGACCGCTTCGACCAAATAGCCTACTACTTTGAAGGGCTGTCCCCCTCAGATTCGGATTGACTTTCATAGATTACTGTGTTCGTGAAAAACAGTCTGCACACTTTGTGGGAAGAGCCGAAAGATTTTATTGGAGGTGAAAACGCGCCCTACAACGTCAACAAACCGATTCAAGAAGCATCGGTTACAATAACTCAATAAGAAAATTCAACAATTTAACCTTAAAACCTAAAGAATTATGTGAGCCCAAGGCTTATAACCGTTAATCTACTGTACACTAAAGGAGGCTTTCCAATGTTTATAGTCGTTCTGATAGCAATAGTTACTTTAGGCGGTTGTGATGTCGCTAGAGATATAGTGATGGACACGATGTCATCTACAGATACTGCTGGCATGGATGATGTGATGAACACGACGGATACCGACATGGATGATCTTCCACCTGATATGGAAGCGGCTCCAGTGAAGTTGGTGTGGTTAATCGACTATCCGCTTGGTGGGAAAGAGGTCTATATTGCGTGGGTCGCGTCTGTTGCATCCACACTGCAAGCCCCCGAAGAGCTCAAACGAGTAGCATCTTACGATAATTTCTACGGCGAGAATCCGCATCGGCTCGTTGAGTTTGAATTTGGTAGTTTCGCAGATGCGATGACGTATCTGAATCGTCCCGATATCGCTGCAGTCCTTGGTTCAATTCCAGACCACAGCAGTGAATCGAGCTCGTATGTATTTATCCAACGTTCCGATTACTCGAAAAATGAGAATCCCACCCGGAAGTTGAAAGTCGTTCACTTAATTGACTATCCGCTTGGTGGAAAAGCGGCGTATCTGGAGTGGATTGCGTCCATTGCTCCAACACTATCGGCACCCGCTGACCTCAAACGAGTATCATCTTACGACAACTATCACGGTACATCTCCACACCGGTTGGTTGAGTTTGAGTTTGATAGCATCGAAGATGTCAATGCGTACCAAGAACAGGAAGACATAAAGGCTATTAATGCTGAAATCCCGAATCGAGTAAATCGCTCATCCCAATTTACCTTTGAGTTGCGTTCAGATTACGTCAACGAATAATTGCTAAAATTGGCCTCGGCTCCCAGATCTGACCTAGAGGGTTCAGGGAGCCGTGCCTCCACTCACACAACTCTTTACATCTAATAATAAAAAGGCAGAGCAAGAAATTGTTGTAAACTCACATCAGAATGTAAATTCGCCATCAGATTCAACATGGTCTAGGAGTTACGCATTTCAGATTGCAGTCGCCCAATTTAGGGAGCGTCCGTTCCAGTCCCTACGAGGCTTTGAACGTTCAACTGCATCAATCCTAATGGTCGAATAATTCCTTAAAAACATAACATTACTGGTTATAATATAGACAATTGATGGAAAGCGAGATAAATGATGAACGAAGGCAAAGTTTTAGAAATCGTCGGCGCACGCGTTGACCTTGATTTTTCAGAAGGAAAATTGCCCGATATTCTCAACGCAATCGAAGTGCAGCGTGAGGATGGAACGACATTGGCACTTGAAGTTCAACAGCACTTGGGCGAAAATCGAGTCCGCGCCATTGCGATGGACACAACCGACGGACTGGTACGCGGTACGCCTGCTATCGACCGCGGCGAACCGATCTCGGTGCCTGTGGGCGATGTCGTGTTAGGCCGTGTTTTCGACGTTACCGGGCAGCCAATTGATGAAGCGGGTGAGGTAGAAGCAACACAGCGGTATCCCATTCACCGCCATCCACCACCTCAGGACGAACTGAGCACCGTTTCAGAGATGTTGGAAACCGGGATTAAAGTCATTGACCTCATTCAGCCGGTTGCAAGAGGTGGAAAGGTTGGATTCTTCGGTGGTGCGGGCACCGGGAAGACCGTGTTGATTGCAGAATTGATTAACAATATTGCGACTCAGCACGGCGGCTATTCCGTTTTTTGTGGGGTTGGCGAACGGACGCGTGAAGGAAACGATATGTGGTTGGACCTGCAAGAGTATGAAGTGCTGGATAAAACTGCAATGGTCTTTGGCCAGATGAACGAGCCGCCCGGTGCCCGGTTGCGTGTTGCCCTTGCCGGATTGGCTATAGCTGAATACTTTCGGGACGAGCAAGGGCAGGATGTGCTGATCTTCATGGATAATATCTTCCGGTTTACCCTCGCCGGTTCTGAGGTCTCCGCGCTTCTAGGGCGTATGCCTTCCGCCGTTGGATACCAGCCAACCCTCGCGACGGAAATGGGAGAATTACAAGAGCGGATTACATCAACACACCAAGGCTCGATTACCTCATTCCAAGCAGTCTATGTTCCGGCTGATGACTATACAGACCCTGCAATTGTAGCCGTTTTTGGACATCTCGACGCTGTAACACGCCTTGAACGTTCAATCGTCGAGATGGGACGTTATCCTGCTATCGATCCGCTGACATCCACATCTCGTATTCTGACCCCGGACATTATTGGCGAGGAACATTATCAAACGGCTCGTCAAGTGAAAGTAGTTATCCAAGAGTACGAGAGTTTGAAGGACATTATCGCGATCTTGGGTGTGGACGAGCTCTCAGATGAGCAGAAACTGACAGTTACGCGGGCAAGAAAGTTGGAGAAGTATCTGACGCAGCCTATGTTCGTTGCGGAACAATTTACAGGCAAGCCGGGTAAGTATGTCAGGATTGAGGACACCGTTGAAGGGTGTCAGGCAATTCTCAGAGGGGATTGCGACGAAATTCCAGAGCAGGCTTTGGCTTACATCGGTACGATTAACGAGGCATTTGAGCAGGCAAAATCTGAGGAATTACAAGAGGCAGCGGATTAACTCAACCCCATAGGGGAACTGCATCTGTTATAGGAATTAGGTAAGTGAGCAATCAGAAACTGGAGCTAATCGCTGTCGTGGCGCAGAGACTGTCCTCGATGAAATCGGGATTTTCTAACCCGCGGGCGATCCCAGGTTAGGAAACCTGTGGCTACGAGTAGATTTCCTATGCCAAAGTTATCGTCATACGCAGTAGGAAATAGGACATGATTTTCGCAGTGGGAGTGAGTAAGTCCTTGACAATATTTATATGCGATTGCCCTGCCCAACCACATAATTATGCTTGAAAAAAGATTACATCTCGAAATCCGAACACCCGAACAGTTGATTTATGAAGGTGACGTTAGCGGCGTGAGAGCTCCCGGTGAACTGGGATCGTTTGAGATTCTCGCTGGGCACATTCCTTTTCTGACTGTGCTGGATATTGGTGAAATCCGCATCCGTGCATTTGACACGCCCCAATCCGTCGCAACCAGTGGGGGTATTTTTGAAGTATTACGCACCGGTGTCACCGTGTTGGCGGATACCGCTGAATGGGCGTATGAAATTGACGTTGAACGTGCAGAAGCCGCTCGCCAACGTGCACAGGACCTTCTTGCTTCACGCGATCCAAATATTAACAGCGCACGAGCAGAGGCGGCATTGGCTCGCGCTGTCAATCGGTTACGAATTGCGGGGCAGCAGTAGGCTTCTCAATCAATTTTTGTTGCTAAAAACACCGCGATTCTGTGCAATCCATATCTGAAAAGGGGAAACAGTGGAATACTGTTTCCCCTTTTTTGTTTTGGAGCATGCCGCCAGTGCCTACTACCAAAACCAAGTTAGATTAACTGCAAGTCTACAGAAGATTGTCGCTACGCACCTTATTGGGGGGGCAGGGGGGTAGTTCGGTGATTTATTGCTGCCCCGCAGTCCCAACCCTGGCTCGGCACGGAGCGGGACAGGCGAGACCAGGGAATGCCCCCCTCTAATCCCCCCGCAGTCCGAAGAATTAAATGACCCTAGTAAGTCCTAATTTTTTCTTGACACTCAATATACTGGCTAGTATACTACCAATTAGGTCTACTATACCTAAAGGTTTAATTTGTATCTAAGGCGGGCGATCAAACTGTGAAAAAGTTATCCTTTTGTATATTGATTATACTGATTGCAGCCAGCTACGGATCCGCACGTATTATAGATCCGCAGACAGGTGCGGAGTTCAAATATAAAGCTAAACTGGTAGAGGTCGCCCCAGTCGTTGATGGATTTCTCGACGACCCGGCATGGGAAGATGCTACATCTGCTGTCCTAGACCATGATGTCAAAAAGGATCGGCGTTGGGCTGAATCGAGTGATTTCAAAGGCACCTTTGCTGCTGTATGGCGCAACGCCTCTCTCTACATAGCCGTTGAACTGACCGATGACCAAATTGAAACCGCTCACGAAAAGCTCACTCTGCAAGACCGCCTAGAGATCTATCTAGATGTAGAGCATTCAGGCCAACAGAGCGACCTCTATCGTTACACCCTCCCCGTTGGAAAAGACATCGTGCTGGCTGATTCTCAGCGGATGTTGGTCACTTGGGGAAATGCAGGGCAATCTGTAGAATTGAGTTTTGACTTGGGCCTTACACCCAAAAAAGAGGAGACGATCAGTTTCGGAATTTACTATTATGATATGGATGGTAATCGTTTAAACCACCAACTTCGCTGGGGCCCGGTCGGTCAAACTGAACCGGAAGATGCTCTTGCAGATCTGGTATTTACAGCGAATATAAAGCTAGATGCAAACCAGAAAGCGATACAATGGGGGCGTATCAAAAAGCTTTATTAGTTAGGCGATTAACACCAATGCCTCAAGATTCAAGTGCGCGGAGCTCACAGTGTTTATCATCGGCAAAGTATTAGAATTGATAGGAATGTCGCTTCTGGGAGCGGGGTTATATGTTGGGTGTGTCAACCCCTATGGCTTGAGTGAAGGCGGTGCTATGGGCGCAGAGATAGCCTCCCTCGTGGTTGGAATCTTAATCTTCTTCGTAGGCAGAACGATAGAGAAACGCTAATGGTGCTCGCAGGGCATATTTGGCTTTCTCAGTACGTAACCGTTTGAAGTTAAAGATCAATTTTTGGCACCCACACAAGTTCAAGCATCGAGCATTTGTCCTCGATGTTTTTTTTTAATGTTCATATTTAACAGAGGAACGGACGATGGCATTTAATGTCAAAAAACGTGGGAAGTTGACCTATTATTACCAAGGCGATCATCCGGTGTTGTCTCCTTTGGTCACCGAGACGTTGCCGGACGGGGATCTGAAAATTTATTTTTCGGGGCTAACAGGAGGATATTCGGCGAAAGGGGTGCTGAACCTCAATGAACTGATTTCAATGGATCCGGAACAGGAGATCCCATTGGTATTCAAAAGCTGGGAATCTTGGTTGAAAGAGGCGGGGATTTGCGATTCTCTGAAGGATATAGATTTCATTGAAGTTCACGCCTTTGGTTGTCAACCCAAAGCCCCAAATCCGCTCATTGACCCGGCGGGTTACGCAGCAGAACAAGAACGATTGCGCAAAGCTTACGCTCAAGCGTATAGTAACTTTTTTCGTGATTACCTACCGGAAAAGGGTGTGCCCGCTCGGTTTACAGTCCATGTCGTTGATGTCCCAGATACGGCTGCTTCCTATGAGTTTTACGGAACTGCACTCTACCAGAAGACACTACAAAAAGATTCTGAGTCGATAGATTCGTAAGATTTGAGAGGCGGCACGCTTTCTCTGCGAGGCTGCAACAGAATGATACGTCTGAAACCTCTCCTGTCCTTCATCTGCATTGTATCAATCGTATTGACTGGCTGCGGTGAAAAACACGAAGTACTTGATGAACTCAATGAATGGCACAAGCTGCCCCATGCCAATTTCTCGATTCCGCCTTACGCCCGTTACCTTGAAGGAATCAAAATCTGCTTGGACCCAGGGCATGGTGGGCAGGCTCACCTACCGAATTATAAGCGGGGACCAACCGGGCTGCGTGAGGCAGAGGTGAACCTGCGCGTGGCACTGTATCTACGCGAATTTCTGAGGCAAGCGGGTGCGATTGTTTTCATGACGCGCACCGATGATTCCTTCGTCAGCATCCCGGACCGTAGTGAGCTCGCCAATCAGAACGCCGTTGATTTTTTTATTTCCCTCCACCATAATTCTTTCAGCGATCCCGAAACCAATTACACCTCCACATGGTATCATCAAGATGCAGATGATTCCCGCACCAGTTTAGATCTCGCCCGCTACGTTCAGCAGAGCGTCGCTGATGCACTGCGTCTGCCGCAATTTACCCCAACAGGACTCTATTCGGATCGATTGGTAATACCTTCGGGATTCGGCGTACTACGTCGGACGAAGGGGCCCGCCATTTTGTGTGAAGCATCGTTTTATTCCGACCCCGAAGAGGAGAAACGTTTGAAAGAGAAATCATACAACAAGCGCGAGGCTTACGGCTATTTTCTTGGGGTTGCCCGTTACGTTGCAGCGGGGTTTCCGAAGGGGGTCCTGCTGACACCGTCGCCGGAATCGTCCATCGAAACTAAGACACCGCGCATCGAGATTCGTGTAGCAGATGGCTTGCATGAGCGAGGCGCGTGGATGCTCAAGCGGCAACAGGTTTTCTCCGATTCCATCCGCGTCAAACTCGATGGCATTGTCGTTCCCCACCAGTATCTCCGCGTTGAAGATCTTATTGTGATTATCCCACCGAAGCCGCTCTCCAACGGTGTACATCTTGTTGAAACCAATCTTGTCAACTACTACGGGAATCATAGCTTGCCGAGCGGGCAATGGTTCAAAGTCGCCCCACCCGCCGCAAAGCTGAAACTCCGCGCATGGACTAAGGTCCTTCCCCCCGATGGTGCGAGCTATGTCGGAATCACTGCCACCGCTCTGGACAAGGATGGTCTACCAATCGCAGATGACGAGCTCATTCATGCTCAGACATCGCTTGGGCAGCTTGTTGAAACAAAGGGATCCGCAAAGAACGGGGAAGCGCGATTTTACTTGCACACGGACGCGACGCAGCCAGAGGAAGGTCTCGCACAGGTGAAAGTGGTTTACAAGAACAGGTCAGAAGTCATCGCCATCCGTTTTGAGGAAATTCGTGGCGGTATTGTTCAAGGCTGCGTCCACGATGTCTCTGGGAACATCGTCTCAGATGCAACCGTGCGACTGATGAGAGCAAAGAACAGAAGCACGATGACCAATCCGGATGGACACTTCTTTTTTAATAACGTTTCGCCGGGGGACGCAACCCTTAACGTTTCAAAGACTGGCTATTACAACTTCCAACTGAAGACCGAGACGCGGTCAAACAGCGCGCAGGTCCTCCAGCCCCAACTCCATCCGATTGCAGACGGTGCGCTTATTGGGAAAGTCTTTGTCCTCGACGCACGCTATGGCGGTTCAGAACGAGGGATGCCTGCCATCAATTCTGTTGCCTCCGCAGATCTCAACCTCGCCGTGGTCAAATTCCTCAAGGAGATGCTGGAGCTTGCCGGGGCAAACGTTTACCTTGTTCGAGAGAAAGATGAGAAGATCCCTGCCTCAAAACGGGTCAAAACAATCAACGCTGTCAAACATGACGGATACTACCTCCGGATTGATCACGGTGTTTGGGTCGAAGGTGAGCCATCGGTAATCGCCGCGGGCTACCCGGGTAATCAGGTCGCGGAAGACTACCTCAAGGTGATACTTGAGGGATTTAACATGGTACTTTTTGGGACCCCAATTAAAACGTTTGGGGATGAGAAATCCCCAGAGATTCGGTCAACTAACAAAATCGCACTTGCACTCGAGATCCGTTCTATCAATCACCCACATCTTCATGATCCCGTGGCCTCCCCTACCCTAATCACACAAGAGGCTTACGCAATCTTCTTGGGAACGTGGAAGTTTCTGAAAAACGCTCAACCCGATGAAGAGGGACTCACCCCCCGCACAATAGGTGAAGTCTTACCTCAAACGGAGCTTGAAATTCAAGTTGTTGATGGAATTTCGCAGCAGCCGGTCGCTGGCGCGAGGGTTGCGTTAGATGACACCTTTCCGTTAGTAACGAATCGAACTGGAAAAGCTGTTTTCCACGGGGTTCGTGCGCGCCGATATCGTATTGTGGTTGAGGCGGCGGGGTACGCTCATCAGGCAATCGAATTGGACTTTCTGAACTCAGGACCCGTATTGGTCGAAATGAGGCAGAAGGAGAATCGGTAAAATAACAAATTAGGCAAAACAGACTCGCGATCTGTGACATTCTTTTTCGGTTGAAGGTTTTGCCAGAGCGTGATAAGATGGGGTTCGCCATGAAAAATATATTAGTCATTGATGATGACGAAAAAATTTGCTGGGCTTTCGAGCAATTTTTAACAGACGAGGGCCACCGCCCCATTATTGCCAACAATGCAGAGGAAGGCGTGCGAAAGATTCAGTTGGAAACTCCTGATATCGTTCTGCTTGATGTGCGATTGCCCGGCATGAATGGGCTTGAGGCATTGAAGCAGATTAAAATCCTTCAGCCGGAGGCAATCGTGATCGTGATGACAGCGTATGACAGCGTGGAGACCACCATCCAAGCTATGCAGCTGCATGCGTTTGATTTTATCCCCAAGCCAATCGATCTGGATCAGGTAAAAGCAATTATCGATCGCGTCACACAGATGCAAGTTGAGCGCAGTAAAATGCCGCCTATTGAACTCCCTTCGGTGGAGGTTGAACTGCCGGCGCAGCCACAGGAACATCGCTTGGTCGGGAAAAGTCCACAGATGCAGGAGATTTATAAGCTAATCGGGATGATGGCGAACAACACCGTCACGGTGCTGATAGAAGGTGAAAATGGGACGGGAAAAGAGTTAATCGCACACTCGATCCATGCCAACAGCACACGAAAGGATAAACCCTTCGTCCCTGTCAACTGCGGCGCACTTCCCGATGCCCTGCTTGAAAGCGAACTCTTTGGCTACGAAGCGGGCGCATTTACGGGGGCGAGCACCAAAGGCAAGCCCGGCAGATTTGAACTCGCAGATGGGGGTACGCTGTTTCTGGATGAAGTCAGTAACATGAGCCCGGTGCTACAAGTGAAACTACAACGGGTTTTACAGGAACAAGAAATCGAAAGACTGGGCGGCACCAGCCCGCTGAAAGTAGATGTGCGTATCATCGCTGCAACGAATCAGGACCTCGCTGAAGCGGTCCGGTTGGGCAGGTTCCGTGAAGATCTCTACTACCGCTTCAACCTGCTTTCAATTAACCTCCCACCACTGCGCGAGCGGGCTGCGGATATCTCACTGCTAGTCAACCACTTTCTACAGACAGTCAGTGTCGAACTTGGGCAAAACGTCCGAGGGGTTTCGCCGCGCTGTTTAGAACTCTTGCAGCAGTACGATTGGCCCGGGAATGTGAGGGAGCTAGAGAACGCCGTTAAAAGCGCGGTGGTCCTTTCACGGACAGATGTCCTCCTGCCAGAACATCTCTCATCCGAAATTCTGAATTACAAAGGAAGGCAACAATCAAGCCAATCTCGCCTAGAAATGGCACTCGAATCTGTATTGAAAGAAACTGTCAAAGACGCTGTGGCACAAGCACATGACGCGCTCTACGACGAAGTCATTGATGCCGTTGATCGCACGTTGATCAAGTGCCTCCTTGAAGAAGTCCAAGACAACCAGACGAAATCAGCAAAGTTTTTGGGAATCAGCCGTACAACGTTATTGCAGAAGATTAAAAATTTGGGAATCGAAATGAATACATGAGGCGCGACCTATCCGCGTGCAGGACCAGATTGTGTACCTGAAGCCCTACATACACGCTGCAAATGAGGAGCACAAAACGGATTGCAAACATTACAACTGAACAGATGGCTAGCACCGTTGATCACGTTTGTATTCCCTGCAACATGCCGACGATGTGAAACACCAATGGGTGTCGGTCAGGTGCCCTACCTTTGCGATGCTTGTTGGGAACAGATCGAATTTCTCAAGCCTCCTTGGTGTCGGATTTGCGGGCTGCCGGGGTGGAGTGCTGTTTGTGCAGATTGCTGTGCGCGTCCCCCGTTATTTAGGAGACTTCGCGCGGTCACCTTTTACGAACCCACCCTGCGCGAAGCCATCCATTTGATGAAATATGAGAAGAAACAGATCATCTCAAAACACCTAATCCAATTACTGCAAGCGCACCTTCCGGAAGATTTTTCCTCCACAGACTACGATTTCCTGCTCCCAATCCCCCTCCACACAAACCGCTTCCGCCAGCGAGGATTTAATCAATCCGAGCAAATTGCCCACGGCATCGCCCAAGTTTGGCGCGTGCCGGTCCGTGTCGATATTCTCTTTCGCATCAGGGACACAGCCCCACTGAGCCGTCTGAGCTCCCACGAAGAACGGGTGAAAAATATCGCGGGGGCTTTTGAAATTCGGTCGCCAGACTTAATCCAGAATCGGAAGATTCTACTGATTGACGATATTTTTACAACGGGAACAACGATTAATGAAACGCTCAAGGTTCTACAAGTTGCAAACCCTGACTGCGTTGATGTCCTGACACTGACCCGCACAAGACCGTCACTATAAAAAAGTATAGATCAGAAAGGGGGCGCGAAACCTAAAATGCAAGAAGTTCAATTACCGGTAAGAAAATATCAAAAAATCGCAGTGATTGCTGCCGTGGTTGGATTCCTGTTAGGAACGCTAATTCCTGCTTTTGCCTTTGGTAAGGGGTATTGGTCGTGCCCATTTGGGGAAGGTGTGATAGGGGTCAGCACGTTTGTCCTGTTGACGGGTATTTTGGGAGCATTTCTTACCGGTAACGTGGTTGCCCTTCTTGTGATTTTCATTGCAAAACTGTGCCGGTCATTAGCCAAACCTAAGTAACCGGCGATTACAGGGCAGCTGATTGGCCACCGTCAACGGTAATAACACTGCCGGTCATATAGCGAGACGCATCAGAAGCCAGCAGCAGCAATATGCCGTCAAGGTCCTCAACCTGCCCCAATCGGCGTTGTGGGATGCGTTTAATCAGGCGTTGACCAGCTTGTGTGCCAAAGAATTGCCGGTTCATATCGGTTTCAATGTAACCGGGTGCGATGGCGTTGACTCGTATCCCGTGCGGTGCCAACTCGACCGCCATCGCCCGTGTCAGATTAATAATGCCGCCCTTAGAAGCACAATATCCTGGTAATTGTGACATCCCGCGGGCTCCGAGAACCGATGCGATATTGATGATACTTCCGCCCTGCTCGCGGCGAACCATACGTCGTGCGACCTCCTGTCCCATCAGCCAAACCCCCTTGAGATTCGTGTCAAGCACTGAGTCCCAGTCCTCCTCGGCGTGTTCAAGCAGCGGCTTGGTCACGGCAATACCGGCGTTATTGACAAGGATATTAATCGGTCCGAGTGCCTTTTCTGCCGTTTCGACGCACGCCCTAACGCTCTTTCCGTTGATCACATCAACATGGACTGGAACCGCACAACCGTTGAGCCCTTCGATCTCCTTGACAACCTCGTGCAAGCGGTCAATTCCACGGGCAGCCAGAGCAACCTGCGCTCCTGCTCGTGCCAGTGTAAGAGCGAAATGACGACCCAATCCCCGCGATGCACCGGTCACGATTGCACGTTGACGGGTGAGGTCAAACACAGACGGGCTTTTCCCTCCTTCCATCGTTCGGTTCCTCTCTTTCTCCGGACGGGCATGGTTGGGTCTCGCTCCGTGGAATACCAAAACGCATCGTCCCGTCTGACTACTAAGCGTTATCCCCTATCCCTGCCGCTTGTTTAGCCAAGGATTTACACCGTTCCAAGTCATACTCCCGATAAATGGTGATCTTCTGCGCTTCAAGGGAACCTTCGGCATGGATGGCAAGAAGTTCATTGTAACCGCCAAAGTCAGAAGCCGTCAGGTCCCGAATCAGGTTCACCAGTTTCAGGCGTTCTAACGTTGGAACACCCGCGGCACCACCCAAGTATTTTTCGATATAGTCTCGGGTTTCAGGGTTTGTGACATCTTCCTCTGAAGGTCCGGTGACCACAAGCCCGCCGGCGATATCCTGCACGTAACTGACCATCTGATGGTAGTTGCTAGCAAAGTAAAACTTAGCAACGTTGGTGAGGATCGAATTGGGAATCGCCACTTCATCAATCTGGACGCAATCGACAGCGGCGGCTTTACTTAGAGCGCGAACCGTTTCGGCATAGTTAATCAGGTGCATCAACTTCTCCCGAACATGGCTTGCGCGGCTGATGCCGTTGTGCTCGGCGATTAATGCGGCAGCACCGGTCAGGAGGTCACACAGCGGTGGCTTGTAAGAGATGGCGGTAAATCGGTGGAATTGAACGAAGGTGGTGGCTAATCCGCCCGCGAAATCCCACTCCCCACTCATGAAGACCCGCTCCCTTGGAACAAAAACATCGTCGAAGATTGTAAGACTTTCGATCATCCGGTGATGGGAACTGACGGGGTTATGAAAATCGCTGGATGACGAAGCACCAAAAGGACTGACAATCATTTTCAAGCCGGGGGCATTGGCAGGGACAGCAAAGGCGACAGCGTAATTTTTATCCTGTTCCGTCAGATTCCGTGTTGGCAGCACAATGATTTCGTCCACGTAGGGAGCGCAGGTGGTATGCGCTTTCGCCCCTCGAACAACTATCCCATCCGCCCGCTCTTCAACCACACGCACGTAGTAATCCGGATGTGTCTGCTCGGAAGGAGCAAGGCTTCGATCGCCCTTCACATCAGTTTGTGCAACCGCCATGCTGAGATCTTCCTGCTGACAGTGCTGATGATACGCCTCCACCCGCTTGAGGTAGTCTGTACCATACTGTTCATCAATCCGTTTGGCAACCAAGGAGAGGGCAAAGAGTGCGTCCGTTCCAATCTCCTTGATTAGCAACACTACCCCGCCGCCAAGCCGAGTGCTGGTTTCAATCATCTCGCGCCGTTTTAGCAGATCGCCTGTGTTGGTAGGGCTTACGAAATACCGGCTGATTGTTTCGCCCGTTTCAGGAATTTTGACGGTCATCAAATCTTGATACGCCGCATCCTCAGCGAGTGCAAAATCGAGGGAGGCGTGCTCCATCCCAACCCCCAAATCTGGATGGCGGGTGACATCCTCCACGCGATTCCCCTTAAAAAACAGAGCGCGACCATCGTTTAAGCCCGTCTTGTACTCCTCCGCCGATCGAGTTGCCATATTCCACCTCCATCCCAATCTTCACCGTTGGGGCACGAGTCATATTCCCAAGCTTTCGTTAATTTCACTCTGATAGTCATCGACCTGCTCGGCAAGCATGTCGTCAATAGTGACGATACGCCCAATTTCACCAGACTCCAACATCCCGTAAGAGACAGCAACAGATCGCGTCCCTTGTGCAGCGTCCACTTCGACCGGATGCTCGCCTGCTATCGCCTGTGCAAAGTCCCCATATTCGATAGCGATAATTTTCCGATCTATTTCAGGGAACGGGAATTCGTAACGCCACAACCGATCTTCACCCCACAAATCTGATGTCACTGCATCAAGTCGAAAATCGGGGACATACTCTAGTATCTTCTCATCATCAATAGGGGATTCGCCATCAATGTTTAGTATGATATTTCCTCCGCTGCGATCTCCCGGCAAACTCATCGAACCCTCAGAACCGTAAATCTGGCGTGACCACACACCCTGACCACGTCCGGCATGGTCTTCAATGTATTGACCCACCGCACCGTTTTTGAAAGTCAACGTTGCGTAAGCGGCATCCTCGGCGGTCGCTTCAAATTCGGCGGGCATTTCTACCTGCCAGCGGCCATAGACACCGCCGGGATTCGATCCAGCTTCTCCACCGCCTGCTGCGGGATTCTTGCGGATGGGTTCATGGAGTCTTGTCTTCGCGTAAACCGTTTCAATGTCGCCGAGCAGGTACTCCATCATATCCGAGTGGTGAACACCGACATCAAGCAGCACACCACTTTGGTCCTTTTGGTGCCGCCATACCGAGATCAACATCCGGTCGCCGCCGCCAATAGCGTGGTGGATGAGAAAGCGTGGAGTACCAATGACCCCCGCGTCTAGCAGGGCTTTCGCCAGACGGTTGATGGGGTCCCGTCGATAATTCTCCGCCACACTTAAAATTGCGTCAGACCCTTCCGCTGCACACGCGATGAGGTTACAGGCACGGACGGTCAATCCCATCGGTTTTTCGACCATCGTATGCCAACCCCGCCCCAGCGTCTCAACAGCAACCGTGTGGTGGTATCGCGGTGTCGTCGTCACATCAACTGCTTCAACATTCAGTGCCGCCAGTCCATCAAGATTCTCAACGACAGTTGGGGATGCCCCAAAATGCGTTGCTGCTTGATCAGCGAGGGATTCGGCGTTATCGCGTACCGGATCACATGCCCCAACAAGCTCAAAGCGTTCCCATCCTGCACGATGTAGTTCTGCGAGCCCGTACAGGTGACGATGCCCCATGCCCCCACAGCCAACAATAGCTAATCGAATTTGTTTACTCACTGTTTTCCTCCCTGTCGAGTCGTGCTCTAAAGAGTGTTTGACGAAATAGCGATATCGCGCGGATCTTCTATCTCCTCCATAACGGTCTTAAGTTCCGACGGTTCAAAACTAAAGCGTTGAGTGGTGCCTCCTATGACCTCGCCTTTGCCATTTAGCACAGGGCCTCCACTGCTTTCGCGAGAAATTTGGGTGATGAGCTTATCCCATTGGCGGTGGAGGTGAACCTCTTTACCTGCTGCCTTGCGAACGTTCAGGCATGTTGTGTACTTAATTTCGTAGCTGTCGCCTCGGTGATATTTCATGAACCCGTTTCCCGATTTTGGAGTGTTCCCCATGGTTTGGTCCTTTCGGTTGTCTAACGACAAGTTTGGGGCAGCTACGAAACAACCACTAAACCTATTTTGATATGATAAAACGAAGGTCTGCTGCTGTCAACAAAAAACAGATGCCCGTTGGAATTGACAATTGTCTTGCATTTGTCTTGCATTGCAACTGAGGTTTCTGATAAAATTTATAAACTAAATTGAACCGACCTAATCAAGAAAGTGTGTTGGAATGAAATGGGTGTGTGTATTTTGCGGATCAAGCATGGGAAGTAAACCGATGTATGCCAAAGCCGCAAGGCAGCTCGGTCACGCCTTAGCGAGCAAAAACTTAGGGCTTGTCTACGGTGGCACAAACGTTGGCACGATGGGTGAGCTTGCCAATGCCGCCCTTGAGGAGGGTGGCGAAGTGATTGGGGTCGTGCCTAGGATATTCGTCGAAAAGGAAATCGCTCACGCCGCGCTTTCCGATCTGCGAGTCGTTGATTCGATGCACGAGCGGAAAGGATTGATGGCTGAACTTTCGGATGCCTTTATCGCGCTCCCCGGCGGACTCGGCACAATTGACGAACTCTTTGAGATGGTAACGTGGACGCAACTTGGTCTACACCGAAAACCGTGTGGACTCCTGAACGTATGCCAGTATTATAGCAAGTTAGCGGATTTCCTCGATTATGCGGTCTCGGAGGGATTTATCAAGGAGCCTCACCGTTCGCTGATATTGATTGATGAAAACCCGGATGCGTTGCTCAAGAAGTTTGACGAGTTCCTAACCCATTGAATCGCTCACAATATACATAAATCTCCCCATGAGATCGAAAAGGATAAAGGAGGAGAAAATGCGGAAAAATAGAGCGGTATATAGCCTATCTGTTTGCAACCAAGCGATCCATGGAGCGGAAGTCCTTGATGATATCGCTGCCTCCATTGTGCGAGTTGGTAGCCAACTGCTTGAACAACTTCGTTTGGTGCATGATAAAGGGGACATGTACTCATGAAAGCTGCTGTCTTTGAAGAAACTGGAAAATTAAGCGTACAGGATAAGCCGGTCCCGGCCCTCAATTCGGGAGATGTCCTGATTAAAGTCGACCTATGCGGTATCTGTACATCTGACTTGGCAGCACTCAACGGGGATATCACGGACTACTCACCGCCCGTCGTGATGGGGCATGAACTCGCCGGGGTCGTCGTTGAAAGCCGCCACCCCGATGTGAAAGTCGGTGAGAAAGTAACGGCAAATCCGATGCTCTCCTGCGGAAACTGTGATTACTGCCGGGCGGACATGGACAAATATTGCTCACAGATTGAGGGAATTGGACACGACATTGATGGCGGATATGCCCAATACCTCCGGATGCCGAAACACGGAATTGACACAGGCAAACTCATATCCGTACCAGATACGATTCCGCCAGAAGAACTGATTTTTCTGGAGCCGTTGGGCTGCTGTATCAATGCGATGCGTGAAACAATCTTCGATAAAAGTGTAGCTATCCTAGGCGCGGGTCCCATTGGCTTGATGTTTGCCCAACTGGCGAGAAAAGCGGGCTTGCAGACATCCGTTCTTGAGCCACTCGCACATCGGCGGAGGGCAGCAGATGAAGTTGGCGCAGACACCACATTTGATATTACAGCGGAGCAGGTGGAAACGCTGATCGAGAAGACTAACGGCGGCGTGGATACCGTCATCTCTGCGACAGTCAATGATCAGCGCGCGATTGATCTCGGCTTCAAGGTTGTGCGGCGAGGCGGTTGCGTAAATTTCTTTGGACTGGCACCGGGCGGGCAGGAACTGCGGATTAACCTTGAGCATTTTCATTATATGGGGCACAAGCTGATGGCATCGTGGGCATTCTCGCGCTGGAGTTTGAACGAATCCCGTCAAATGCTTATTGACGACGGGATTAACCTCAAGCCGTTGTTAACGGATCGATTTCCGATCCAAGGAGCCATTGAAGGGTTTGAAAACGCTCGGCAGCAACGCGGTGTGAAAAGTGTTCTGGTGGGTGGGTAACACATAAAAGCGTGTTGGACGGATCGGCTCATTTTCAAGAATAGAACATAGGAATATACATCAGACCCTGCCTACGACGGTTTCCCATTCATTCATCCATCTTTGGTACTGTTAGATTGTGATTTGGAGGAGAGCGCAGTCGAAGCCTACCCGTCACTAAAGGTTTACCTCGCTTGGGGGAAATCGCAAGGGTTTGCGGACCGGTACATAACTCGCCATCGACGGCCATGGTTCAAACAGGAAAATCGACCGGCGGCTCCTATTTTATGCAGTTATATGTCTCGCACCAAGTCAGGGGATTCTGGCCTGCGGTTCTTCCGAAACTATTCGCAGGCAACTAGCCCAAATGTCTATCTGATGCTTTATCCGAATCAAGAGGTGCAGCAAGCTTTTGACATACTCCCAAACCTAAAGGATTGGGATTCTCACCTATTCCTTTGGGAGTGGAATTGTTCAATCGACGAGGTTAGCCAACCGAAGCGGGACTTACGACCTCTCCTGAAAGGTCCGTGCCGAGACCAGGGGTGGATGCCCCCACCCTGTAGATATTAATCGCGGCGTTGCGATCTCTATCTAACTGTGTGTGGCAACTTGGGCATTGCCATGTTCTATCTCGCAGATTTAACGCTTCATTCACTGCCCCGCAAACCGAGCAAGTCTTACTGGAAGGATACCACTTATCAATGAACGTGATTTTAACGCCTTTTTGAGAAGCGATATACACTAACTTCCTAACAAAGTCGGCAAAGCCTAAATCGCTAACCTTGCGTCCCCAAAGGGCTTTCATGCCTCTGAGGTTCAAGTCCTCAAGTTGCTCTGAATCCCGATCTTATCGGGGCCGTATCTCATCATATCTATCGGTGAGTTGGTGTGCAAGTTTCCAGTGGAAGTCCTCACGCTGGTTAGCGATTCTATGGTGTTTACGGGCTAAATCCAATCGGGCGCGTCCCCGATTCTTTGAACCTTTCCCGTTCCGCCTGGTCTCGGCACGGACAGGACAGGTACGTTTGGTGCTGTGTTTGCGGTTGAACCGTTTGATAGCGTTAAGACTGCGTTTGAAAAATAGAGGGGATTCTATATCATGTCCGTTTGACCCTGTGAGATACCGTTTGAGACCAAAATCGAAGCCTGCGATATGACCCGTGTCCGTGCCGAGACCAGGCATAGCTCGGTTTTGGTCAGGTTCTACATAGTCAGTTAGCACACAGATATAAACATCACCCTCGGCATCCCGTTTCACGGTGCACCGCTTGGGAGTGCCTTGTATCTCACGGGACTTGAAATAGCGGTAGACCCGTTTCCCGATTTTAATTCGGTTGTTGGGTAGAAGTTTCCAGCCCGCTTTTACCAATGTGAACGACTTATATTTACGACGGGGCTTGAAACGGGGTCTGCCACACTTTTTGCCCGCGGCACGATCTTCAAACATCTTTTTGTAGCCTTTATCAATGCGAGCGGCTACATCCTGAATCGCTTGGCTTGGCAACTGATTCCAAGTCCGTTCCGAGACCAGGTGGGCAAAACGAGAGAGTTTCTTGAGTTTAGAGAGGTGTTTCATCAATCGAAACTTGCCGATATATTTGCCATAGATAGCATAGTAGCGACGCTGAAGGGCAACGCAATGATTCCATACATGCGCGTGACCGTCTATGTTTTTGTGCAACTCCCCGTTTCCGTGTCCGTTCCGAGACCAGGGATGGCTATACATCTTGAACTTGTAGGTTTTCATGGGGGTGTCTTTCTGTCTTTCATGTCCGTCTTACAGGGTGTGGGAGACCCTATCGTGTGATAGGGGTAAGACTCTCCCACGAAAGACAAAAGAATTGTAACATATTTTGACAACCGTATCAAGCAAAAACGCTAAAGCGAAACTTATATCCCAAGTATACCTGGTCTCGGCACGGACAATACTTGGGCTTTACGGGCTAAAGCCACTATCTGTAAAAACAACGTGGACTTCCTTGCTCAGTTATTCGATTTGCTGAAGCAGACTAAGGATGAATATCTGCTTTATGAAGGGCGAACTTATGGGGGTGGACTTAACAAGATTGAACCCAAAGAGCTTGCACGAGTGCCGTTACCTGACGATCCAATACTGCAACAGATTGCCACCACGCCCAAGCAACTTTTCCTACTTGAAAGTTAATCACCATGAACACATTAAAAGCTTATCTTGACTTAATCCGCTACCCTCTCTTTGCCATTCCGATTGTCGCGACGCTGCCCGGTGCACTGATTGCTTCAGAGGGAAAGTGGAATTGGCGGGTTGGGCTGACATTGTTTATCGCACTGCTTGGCTACTTCGCGGGGATGATGAAGAATGACTACTTCCACCGCGAGCAGGATGCCGTTGTGAATCCGGACCGTCCGCTCCCGTCCCATCGACTCACGCCTCGGCAGGTACTGATCACCGCAAGCAGCACCTACATCATCTGCGTCATCTTGGGATTCACACTCCACATCAAAGCGGGGCTTCTGGTAATCTCCCTCGTGATGATTTCCCATTTATATAACGCCTTCTTTAAGGAACGCGGAATATTGGGAAGCATCAGTCTTCCGCTTGGCATCGGTCTGCTCAACGTGTTCGGGGCACTCGCTGTAAGTGGAGGGGTGCCACGCTTGGTCTGGTATGCGTTTGCCGCTACGACGCTCTACGATTGCGGGACACACATTACAACGACCTTCAAAGATCTCGAACGGGATGAAAAACTCGGTATTATCACCACTCCCTTGCAGCTAGGAATCAAGCCAGCCCTTGTCTGCGGTGCTGTATCAACCATGCTGTCCTTCATTGTTGCCATGTTGCCACATTGGCTTGAAGGGGCCAGTTGGCACTACACCTTATGGGTTATCCTTGCGTTGCTTGCGACGAGTATTACCCGTCTGCCCCTTTACCTGAATCCGACTGAGAAAAACGGCTACCGCGCCCTGAAAGGTTCAATGGTGGGTGCCATCACGTTTTTCCCTTGTCTCATCGGTGTGCAGATCCCCCTGTGGGGTTCTGCGCTCGTGATTCTGCCGTTGCTGCTAGTGACGATGACCTTGCTAAAAGTGACAAAGCGGGAAGTGTGATGCGTTATGCGTCGTATTAAGAGGAATTTACAATAGACACGTAAACCCCAATGATACTGGAGGCCCCAATGGAAGTTGACCACTCAAAATTAAAGCAGCGGTTATTTCACCTTGATGTGCTTATTGAAAAACAGACAGAGAAGGCCCCGCCTCTATCCTGTAAAGTGCCATAATCTAAATCAACAATTAAGTATCAAAGCCCTTGAAGGAATCAGAAGAGCCTTTGATCTGACTGAAGATGAATTTTATCAAACATAAACAAGTTGAGGATTAAAACCCATGACCGACATTCCAAAAACATATTCACCGCACGACATCGAAGAAAAATGGTACAAATTCTGGCGGGACAAGGATTATTTCCATGCCGCTGACATATCTGACAAACCCCCTTACTCGGTTGTGATTCCGCCCCCGAATATCACAGGGAGTCTACATATCGGGCACGCCCTCAACAATACATTGCAAGACACGTTGATCCGCTGGCGGCGGATGCAGGGTTACAATACGCTCTGGATGCCGGGGACAGACCATGCAGGCATCGGCACGGAAATCATCATGGAAAGGCAGCTCGCCGCTTGGGGGACAGATCGTGATGAACTGGGTCGCGAAAAATTTATTGAGAGGATGTGGGCTTGGAAGGATGAAACGCACGCGACCATCGTCGATCAGTTATACCAACTCGGTTGTTCCTGTGATTGGGAGCGCGAACGATTCACGATGGATGAAGGACTATCCAGAGCAGTCTGTACTGCGTTTGTCAAACTCTACGACGCAGGTTTAATCTATCGCGACGCAAATCTAGTCAATTGGTGTCCACACTGCCGCACTGTTATCTCCAATCTTGAGGTTGAACCGCTTGAGATTGACGGAAACTTCTACCACATCAAGTATCCGATTAAGGATTCAGAGGTATCCGTTGAAATTGCGACGACGCGTCCGGAAACGATGCTCGGCGACACGGCAGTTGCTGTCCACCCGGAAGATATGCGTTATCAACACCTCATCGGCAAAACAGCAGTCCTACCGATCCTTGGACGTGAACTTCCGATCATCGCGGATGAATATGTCGATCGGGAATTTGGCACGGGAGCATTGAAAGTCACGCCCGCTCACGATCCAAACGACCACGAAATTGGTCAACGACACGAACTTGAGCAGGTCAATATACTGAATCCGGACGGGAGCTTGAATGAGAATGCGGGCACGAAGTATCAAGGCATGGATCGGTTCAAATGTCGCGAAGTGTTGGTCGAAGATCTGCGTGAACAAGGGTATTTACTCAAGATTGTACCGCACCCCCATGCGGTCGGACATCATGATCGGTGCAATCAGATTATCGAACCCTATATCTCACCCCAGTGGTATCTTAACGTCAAACCGCTCGCGGAGCGTGCGATTGAAGCGACGAAACGCGGTGAAATTGTATTTCTCCCGGAACGTGAGAAAAGACGATTTTACCAATGGATGGAAAATATTGAACCTTGGCCGATTTCCCGTCAACGCTGGTGGGGCCACAAACTCCCAGTCTGGCACTGCGAGGCTTGCAACGACATCACAGTGCCGGTGGCCCCTCCTTCGCGGTGTGCTCACTGTAACTCTGAGAAAATTCGGCAAGATGAGGAGGTTCTCGATACATGGTTCAGTTCGGGGCTTTGGCCCTTCTCGACATTGGGTTGGCCCGATGATACAGATTGCCTCAAAACTTTCTATCCGACCTCCGTATTGGTAACTGCGTGGGACATCCTCTTCTTCTGGGTCGTCCGGATGGCGATGCTCGGGCTCCAGTGTATGGACGAAGTCCCATTTCGCCGTGTTTATCTCCATCCATTGGTCGCTGATGAACACGGACAGAAACAGAGCAAGTCGAAAGGTAACGCGATGGATCCGGTGCCAACCATTCATCAATATGGTGCCGATGCGTTTCGCTTCGCGCTGGTATTCTCCGCTGCGCCGAATCCATATATCGCCTTGGCTGAATCCCAAATCGAGGCGGGGAAACGGTTCGCCAACAAAATCTGGAATGCCTCGCGCTTGCTACTGATGAATCTCGACGACTTTCAGCCCGGACAGCCAACGAATCTTATCCTGTGTGATCGATGGATTCGCAGCCGTTTTAACGCAACTGTGGAAAAGGTGACGACATGTCTTGAGGAGTTCCGCTTTAGTGATGCGGCGCACGCGCTCTATGAGTTTCTCTGGCACGAGTTTTGTGATTGGTATGTTGAACTTATCAAGCAGCGCCTCTATTATACCGACGATCCAACGGCGAAACACACTGCACAGGCAGTCGCCTCTGAAATTCTCGAAGGTACGATGCGGCTGCTACACCCAATCATGCCGTTCATCACAGAAGAGATTTGGCAGCGACTCCCTCACGAAGGTGAAAGCATCATGGTCGCCTCTTGGCCCAAGCCACCGGTAGATGAAACGGATGCAAAGGTGGAAGAGGCGATGCAGACAATCATGAGCGTTATCGATGGCATCCGTAGTGTCCGTGGTGAGATGAATGTGCCACCCTCCAGCGAAGTTGAAATCCGGATTCAAGTCCCAAATCCGGAAACGGTTGAACTTCTCACTGAACATTTGGAGGAATACCTGCCGGCGTTTGGGCGTTTCTCACAAATTTCTATCGCTGAACATCAGGAGAAGCCTGCTGCCGCTGCCGTAGCAGTGATTAGCGACATTGTGATCTATATCCCGCTTGCGGGTATCATTGACATTGAAAAGGAGCGGGCCCGCTTGCAGAAGCGATTGGACAAAGTACTCAAAGAACTCATCGGCACCCAAAAAACGCTGGACAACCCAAAGTTCGTTGACCGTGCCCCGGAAGCGGTTGTCAAGCAGAAACGCGCCCGGCTTGCAGTCCTTGAATCAGAGCAAGAGAAGTTAGTAGCGAATCTGGAGATGTTGGGTTGAGGGACAAACCAACATCAGATTGCAAACCGGCTCCCAGATGAAACGGATAGCGCGGAGAAACGCGGACAGGAACGTAAAGCCGCAAGGAAGATTTTAAAAATTCTTCTTAGCGTCTTAGCCTCCTTGCGTTGAATTTAACAATATCCGGTCAAGGGCATTAGCCTGCTGCAAATGAGAATTGAAATGGCAACAATCGATCGAGATTATTCTGACGCGCAAAAGTTAAAGATCGCTGTGGTAGGCGCAGGGATTGTTGGGGCATCGATAGCCTATCATCTGTCGCGTCGCAAAGATATTGCCGTGACCGTCCTTGAGCGAGATGAACCGGGCGCGGGAGCGTCAGGCCATTCCTTTGCGTGGCTGAATTCCTTCGGTAAAGATCCCGTGAGCTATCACCACTTCAACCGCCGGTCAATGGACATCTGGGGTCGATTTGCTCACAAGCTGGGGACAGACCTCAACCTCCACTGGGGCGGTGAACTTCGGTGGGAAAACACGCCGGAGCGAGCTGGGGCGTTGCATCAACGCATCAAGCAACTACAAGCATGGGGGTATCCCATCTGCATCATTTCGAGCGACGAACTTTGTGAACTTGAACCTGGCCTCTCCCCCGGTCCTGTGACGACAGCCTCTTTTTCGGAGATTGATGGGCGGGTGGACACACTCAAAGTGATCGAAGCCTGTTTACAGCGTGCGCGTGAGAGTGGAACTGTGGTGCATACCCATACCCCAGTCACCGAATTATGTATCAACGGGCGAGGAAAGATAGAGGCGGTTAATACCCCGAGGGGCGAAATCAGTTGTGATGTGGTGGTATTAGCAAATGGGGTTGCCGTAACGGTGCTCGCCGCCACCGCCGGTGTCTACATCCCCCAGCAGAATAGCCCCGGCGTGGTGGTTCGCACCGATCCACAGCCACGGATACTACAGAACGTTTCGGTGCTTCATCTACCACCCATTGACAAAGACCGGCATGAAATTCACCTGCGGCAATCCGCTGACGGGACGCTTGCCATCGGTCAAGGCTCACAGGAAAGCGTGGACCAAGATGACTCCCAAGAACACGCGGATGACCTATTGAGTCGCGCCGTACACTATTTACCAACCCTCGCCGGTGCACAAGCGATTCCAACGCCAGTGGGCTACCGTCCAATGCCGATTGACGAATTACCGGTCATAGGATTTTGTGCTGCGGCACCGAATTTGTATATCGCTTTGATGCACAGTGGGGTCACGTTGGCACCTTTGGTGGGAGAATTAGCAACGCTAGAAATTGTTGATGGTGCCCGTGTTGAAATGCTTGCTCCGTATCGTCCGGAACGGTTTAGGACCGAATAGCAAAACAGTGAAACAATTACAGTAGTCTCCGTTACATTGCTGGCAGCTCCGGCGAGCCGAGAGTTTTCAACTTGCTCTGCCAATCATAAGAAGCTACCAAACTGAAAGAGGCTTAAATATGATTCAAGTGAAGGAACAGCTAGAACAATGCTTGGACAAATTTCGCGCGGGGACGTTGACGGAGCGGGATTTGCAGCAGGCGTTGGAAAACGTCACCAATGAACCGAACGCAGCGGCAAAGCCCCAGTGCCTGTTATATCTTCAAGCCACGAATACGTCAGTCACCTCGTCGGTTGAGGGGATATCAATCGTGGATAGTGACGGTGTGCACAACGGGCCCGACGAGCCCGAGGATTGGCCCTACCAGACTGTACATGAGGCAATACTTGACGGTTGGCGTATCGTCAAGTTTCCCGAAATGACCCTGATGCTGGTGGGCGAAAACGAAACCTATGGGCTCGGCTGCGAATTTATCCTCGAAAAGTGAGCCCACAACCACAGGCGAAGCTCCTAACTCGCTTCCACGAAAGGATTTTATCAATGATTGACCAAACATACGATTGCGAACCGACACTAACGGATCAACAGGTAATCGAATTTTGTCAGAAGGGATTTATCATCCTCGAAAGCGTGGTGTCAGATGAAGTCAATCGCCGCGTCTCGGATTTTCTGGCTGGGCACCCTCACTTAGAACCGGTCGAAATCCTTGCTGAAGACTGGTTCGTCGAAGGTGTCCTCAAAAATCCACAGGCAGCAGGTGCGGTGCGGTCGCTGCTGGGAAAGAACTTCAAGCTGCCGATGATCATGAGCAACCACCGTGTTGAGTGCCCTAGGACGCTGAGCTGTGGCTGGCATCGGGACGGCGGTGCCGTTGACGCAACACGGCTCGAATTTTTACAAGTATTTTACTACCCCCAAGACACGCCGAAAGAAATGGGCCCGACCGAATTGGTGCCGAGCTCACATTTGGTCCGCGCCAAACGCCGCTTTATGAGTCACTACGGCAACATCCGAAAGGGCGTGAAAACGGTAGCACCAGCGGGCTCAATTTTTATCACGCACTACAGTATTTGGCACCGCGCTACCTCCTCCACCGGCAGCGGCATCCGCAATCTGCTTAAATACAACTATTGGCGGACAGTTCAGCCTCAACGTGATTGGGTGGTCGATCCCTCTATTGACTTTATGCAGACGCGGTTCATGCCAGACGTTTCAGTCCTTGAAAAGTGGTACGACTCCATCCATGTCGCCCGATTGTTCCAGTGGTTGTGTGGCCTCGGTGACGATTTCGATTTCAAAGGAGGCCAATCCTGGCCCATCACCGCTGGCGGGGGCTATAACACGACCGAGGGGCTACCCCCCGGACTGGCTTGAGACATCATAGGAAGGAGCATTAACCGATGCAACCAACCCAGAATACTTCCGCAGCAGAGGTGCCCTCAAGGCCAGCCGCTGAATTGATTGCTTACAATAGTCGAGAAGAACGAGCACAGGCAATGGAACGCGATGGCTTTGTTTATCTTCCCGCGGTTCTCAGTGCCGAAGAGGTTCAAGAACTGCGTACATGTTCAGACCGCATCCAAACCGTCGGAACGCCGAGATGGGATTTTATCGACCCCAACGGTAGCGGGATTAAAACCATCCAGAATGCGTTTAATCGAGACCCACTCTATCTTGATTTCCTAGACAAACCGGGCATCATCGAATTGGTCGAAGATACTCTAGGCGCAGACTGCCACATCATCCAGATGACTCAATGGAATACAGGGAAGCGGGAGGAGCAGAAAATGCACACCGATTGGAAACCAGTCCTGCTGCCCGACGATGTAGCACTTGATCCGCGGGTTGAGATCCCGGCACTGATTATGACCGCCCACTTTTATCTAGATGATATGTACGAAGCCCTTGGCCCAACGCGGGTCATCCCCGGCAGCCACCGGGCTGGCGTAAGCCCGGAACGAGATCAGGGGAAGTGGAACGACACTGAGGAACAATCAATTCTCTGCCAAGCGGGTGACGTGATTGTTTTTAGGAGCGATGTGTGGCATCGAGGGGGTGCCAATCGTACCGATCAGGTACGTTACCTGCTGCAGGTCCATTACGCGAATCGGTGGATTTCGCAACGATTCCCCCCTTTTTTGAGCTTTCAATTTGACCCGGAAATTCTATCGAAAGCAACGCCGCGCCAGCGCAGGCTGTTGGGCGAACATGACCCAGGCCCCTTTGCTTAAAAAGGGATGATCCGTGCAAAACATCCCAACGTTCAATGGGTAGCAACTTAGTTTATAGTACATTCGGTTGAGCATGGTAATGCAGGTTTAGCTTTTGATAATAGCGAACATAAAAGGGAGTACGCATGACTTTCAGGTATCGTCTGGGGGTAGACATTGGGGGAACGTTCACCGATGCAACCCTGATCAACGAGGAAACAGGTGAGATCCGCGTCAGCAAAGTGCCTTCAACACCCCAAGACCCGTCACAGGGTTTCATGGAGGCAACCCATCGCATATTACGCGAAGCCGGCGTGTCGCCGGACGGGGTCGGCTATGTCGTTCACGGCACCACTGTGGCAACCAACTCAATCATTGAAGGGAAGGTTGCGCGCACAGGCTTCATTACAACCGACGGCTTTCGCGATCTACTGGAGATTCAGCGACAGATACGACCATCGCTCTACGATTTACACTTTGAAAAGCCTCGCCCCCTGACACCGCGTTACCTATGCTTCGGCGTACCTGAGCGATTGGATGCCCACGGGAATGTGCTCACACCACTTGATGAGGGCACGGTCAGGGCAGTCGCAGACCAACTTCGTCAAGAGGACGTGGAGTCGATTGCTGTCTGCTTTCTTCACGCCTATATCAATCCGAGCCATGAGAAACGGACCGGGGAGATTCTACGTGCAGCCCTCCCTGACACTGTTATCTCCCTTTCGTCAGAGGTAGCACCAGAGTTTCGGGAGTATTTCCGGGCAAGTACGACGGTCATCAATGCTTCCATTAGGCCCGTCGTTGGGCGCTACCTCCAGAGCATTGAAGCACGGCTGCGGGCGGAAGGATTGGAGGCAGAATTGCTTGTGATGCAAAGCAGTGGCGGAGTTTTCACATTTGCGGCAGCGAGCGAGAAACCGGTCTTCATGGTGGAGTCGGGGCCCGCAGCAGGCGTTATTGCCGCGACCTATCTAGGCACGACATTGGAATGCCCGGATGTCATCTCCTTCGACATGGGCGGCACCACAGCGAAGGCGGGCCTTATCCAGAACGGGACACCACGAGTCACCAAGGACTACGAGGTAGGGACAGCGGCTCAAACCGGCATGGGTGCCTCCCGTGGTGCAGGCTATCCTATCCGCACCCCCGTCATCGATCTTGTGGAGATTGGTGCCGGTGGCGGCTCTATCGCTTGGGTGGACTCCGGCGGGGTGCTGCGAGTGGGGCCGCAGAGCGCAGGTGCGGATCCAGGTCCGGTGTGCTATGGAACGGGCGGTACCGAACCGACCATCACCGATGCCAATCTGGTCCTAGGGCGACTCAACCCCAGCTTTTTCTTGGGCGGTCGGATTGAATTAGATGTCGAGGCAGCGCGTTGCGCCATCCAAGAAAAGTGCGCGGATCCGTTGAATCTTGATGTTGTAGAGGCAGCTCACGGCATCGTGGAGATCGCGAATGCTGCAATGGTCAATGCTTTGCGACTTGTCTCTGTTCAGCGCGGTTACGACCCTAGAGACTTCGTGCTAACGGCGTTTGGCGGTGCGGGTCCGGTACACGCCAACCGCTTGGCGGCAGAAATTGACGTACCCACCACCATTATCCCCATGAGCCCCGGCACAACTTCAGCCATGGGGTTGCTGGTGACTGACCTCAAGCATGACTACTCCACGACCCTCATTCAACACGTCAATCAATTGGATACGGCAGCGGTAGAGAAGACCTACCAAGAGTTGGAAGCACAGGGAGGTGCAAGTCTAGAGCGGGAGGGAGTGCGTCAGGAGGACATCAGTTACCTACGGCAGGTGGATATGCGCTATGTAGGCCAAAGCTACGAGTTGACAGTGCCGTTACCGGCGGAACAGCTGGATGTTTCAAAGATTGACCGTGTGCTTGAACAGTTTCACATCGAGCATGACCGCGCCTACGGCTATAGTGCACCTGAAGAACCGGTCGAGTTCGTGAACCTGAGACTTACTGCAATCGGCAAAATCGCCAAGCCCCGCCTACGCGAGTTAGAAAGCAGCAACATAGACATCGCTGCAGCCCAGAAAGCCACCCGGTCCGTTTATTTTGCTGAGAGTGACGGCTACGTTGAATGCCCCATCTATGACCGCTATCGCTTGGGTCCCGGCTGTGTCTTGACAGGAGCAGCAATCGTCGAAGAGATCGATTCCACCACGGTCATCCACCCCGGCTACCGTGCACAAGTTGACAGGTTCGGCAACCTGATCCTCACCCGAATTTAATCAGGATTTTTCCAAGTTCGTCAACGCAGCCTAGGAGATTCTCCTTGAGCACAACGACAACCAATAGCAGCGGATCAATTGGATACCGTGAATTGATTGGTGGCAATCGTAACTTTCGCCTGCTCTGGTTTGGACAGATCATCAGCCTGCTGGGAGATTGGTTTAATTTTGTTGCTTCGGCTTCGCTCATCGCGATACTGACCCAGTCCGGGTTCGCTGTCGGGAGCCTCTTTGTCGTCCGTATGCTCGCACCATTCTTCGTCAGTCCCATCGCTGGCGTGGTTGCTGACCGTTATAATCGTAAATATACCCTTATCATAACTGACTTGGCGCGCGTCGTAGTCGCATTCGGCTTTCTTTTGGTTCGGAGTGCGGACGATGTCTGGTTGCTTTACGCCCTGACCGCTCTCCAACTTGGGATCGGTGGTTTTTTCTTTCCCACGCGAAATGCGATTTTGCCCGACGTTGTTTCATCACAGGAACTCGGTGCTGCCAACGCCTTGGGATCGGCTACTTGGTCGGTTATGCTCGCTTTGGGTGCCGCCATCGGTGGAATTGTGTCCGGCGCATGGGGCATCTACCCCGTCTTTGTCATTGACGGCTTGACATTCCTCCTCTCAGCCGCATTCATCGCCCAGATTAAACTCGATGTGGAGCCAGATCTCACCGCATCGGATAAAACCATGGAGGGGGCTTTCAAAGAGTACCTCGACGGTTTACGTTACCTCGGTAGGCACACCGACACACTGGTCATTGCGCTGCATAAGGCCGCCAGTGCGTTGATGATGGGCTCTGGGGCTCAGGTGGCAATGGTCGTCATCGCCAAAGATATCTTTGTAATTGGAAAAGGTGGAGGTATCAGCCTCGGTCTTATGCTTGGGATGGGTGGCGTTGGAACAGGCGTGGGCCCCATCGTTGCCCGTCATTTCACCGGGGACAGGGACCGCCCGTTGCGGTATGCCATCATTTTGGGCTACCTGATGGGCACTGTAGGGCTAGCCATCGTCGCTCCGATAATTCACTTCGGTTGGGTGCTTTTGGGTGTCACCCTCCGTGGGATTGGCGGGGGCATTATCTGGGTGTTCTCGACGCAGCTGTTATTGCATCTCGTCCCCAATTCGGTGCGGGGGCGGGTTTTCGCCACCGACTATGCCCTTTTCACGCTGCTGAGCACTGTCGGTTCCGCAATTGCCGGCGGGGCACTCGATGCTTCGCTGAGCATCCCTGCAATTTTCTGGTGGATGGCGGGTTTGACACCGATTCCAGCGGTTCTGTGGGCGATGTGGCTGGGCAAAAGAATGAAACGCGAAACGTAACACGCGAAAAGGAACGCAAGGGCGCGAAAAATAATAAAGATTCTTCTTTGCGCCCTTGCGTTAAGATAGATGGATTCTTGGTGACGAGATGTCACGGTTGGTGCAGATCCGTAGACGAATCACGCTTCACTGACCGTATCCCAGACTGCGAAGATGTGCGACAGCTTGCTTCATATCCCCGGGTACCTGCATAATCCAAGGCCCCTGAAAACCCACGCCTTCAAGGACCTGCCGGATGCCAGCGAAATCCACCGCCCCTGTGCCAAGCGTGGGAAAATCCCATTCGTTAAAATTACCGCTGTGGTCTTTCAAATGGGTGCTCACGACATACTGTGCAATCTTTTTTAACTCTGTGACCGCATCCGTCCCATCCGTATAGAAACTGATATTCCCCGTATCAAAGTTGATTCTGATGTTCGGGTGGTCGGTCGCCGCCATGGTTTTCAACGCAACTTCGGCATTATGAACCAGCGACGGGTGCGTTTCGAGCGCGACGGTGATGCCTCGTTGTGCCGCCGCATCGCCCATCGTTTTCAGCCAGTCGCAGACCCTCGGTCTCATCTCCTCATCGGCTTTGATACTGCTGAGTGCGAGATCTACGCCCATTTTGACCGCCGCATCAAAGGCGTTTATCCACGCTTGGCTTGCCGCCTCAGTGGCAACGGTATCCTCTTCGAGATACAACGCGGTCAATCCGATGGCCTGCAGTCCCTTCGCTTTGAGGTCTGCCTGAAGTTCTTCAACCTTGTCGGGTTCAGGGGCACTCACTTGAACATATTGAATGCCATGTTCTAAAAGTTCTACATCGCCCCCTATATTCGCCAATACGTTTGCCATACTGATTCCTTTCTGCGCGGATGAACGCGCTTCCACTCTGTCAGACTTATACACTTTGTGTGTGCCTATTTACTATGTTACACTTTTGGGGGACAGATCGCAAGCCGTTTGTTAATTTGGTCTGATTTTTTTACCCTTTTTTTTCTAATCGTGCTATAATGTCTGCCAGATCAACGGAGTTTTTCCTCCGTAAAATGAGTGAGGAACCATTTGCGACATGCTTAACGATTCACAAATTGCAGCATTCAAAGAAGAAGGCTACCTGATCATCGAGAACCTTTTCACCGCCGATGATCTGCGCCCGGTGAAGGACGAGTTCAGTGCTGTTGTCGAAGTGCAGGCGCAGCAACTTTATCAAGATGGACGAGTGAATAGCTTGTACGAAAATGAGTCATTTGAGCGGCGGTTGGCGAAGATTGCTGCCGCAGCACCTGAAGCAGCCTCGGCACTCCAAACCCGTGCTCATAAAGATGAGGGATTGTTTCAGTTCATGAAACATCCCAAAATTCTTGACCGGGTGGAGTCACTAGTGGGGCCCGATATCCTGTGCCATCCCTCCTATAACATCCATCCACGGCTACCGGGAGGATATACCAGTCCGCATCAGGATGCGGGATACTACCTGCCCGATGGTGATGAGACGTTGATTCTGGCGTGCTTGATACCGCTCGTCGATACCACGATTGAGAATGGATGCATATGGGTTGCCCCACGTCGGCATAAAGAGGGGGTTTTGCGCCATCTCTGGGGTGAAGGCGGGCTGAATATCCCGCTCGAAGATGTCTCAGAGGCAGAGCGGCAGCCACTCCCCACAAAGGTAGGCAGCATGGTGATGTTCAGCAGTATGACCCCGCACGGTTCGCGGGTCAATCACACGGATACCATCCGTTGGAGCATGGACTTGCGCTACCAAGCACTTGGGAAACCGACGGGACGTTGGTATGTCCCCGGCTTTGTCGCCCGGAGTCGCTCAAACCCCGAATTGGAGACACCCAACTGCCAGGCATGGGTCACCGAAGTTGAACGCGTCGATCGAAACGCAAGTAGATACCCTGAATGGCCACGTTATCGTTGGCCCCAGACACCATAAATACACTGTCATAACGGTTTAGAAGGAAATGAATAGATGGCATCAATCGATTTTTCGTTGACCAACAAGGTTGTTCTCGTAACCGGTGCGGGGAAAGGTATCGGTAAGGAAATTGCGCTGGCTTGTGCAGGCACCGGAGCGGACATCGTTGCAGGGAGCCGCACCGTAAGTGAGGTTGAACAAGTGGCGGAGGCGGTTCGCAAAACGGGTCAACGTGCAGAAGCGTGGCAGTTGGACGTTGCAGAGGTTTCAAGCATTGAGGAATTTGTACGGAAAACACTTGATACCTTTGGCAGAATTGATGTGTTAGTTAACAATGCCGGAGTCAACAAAGTCCAACCCGCGCTTGATTTCACTGAAGAAGACTTTGATTACATTGTAGACGTAAACTTTAAGGGCACGTTTTTCATGAGCCAGATGGCGGCGAAATCGATGATTGAGGGGGGTATTCAGGGGCGCATCATCAACATCAGTTCACAGGTTGGCGTTGTGGGTGGACCGCTTCGAGCACCCTACAGTGGTGCGAAAGGTGCCGTTTGCCTACTCACCAAATCGTTAGCCGCAGAATGGGCACCGCATGGCATCACGGTCAACTCGGTCGCACCAACCGTCACCCGTACGCCGCTTTCGGAAATAGCGATGCAGAATCCGGAATTTCACAAAATAGTAATCGAAAACGTTCTGATGGGGAGGATTGCAGAGCCGAGAGAAATAGCGGCAGCGGTCATCTACCTCGCAAGCGACGTAGCTGGTATGGTCACCGGACACACACTCCTCGTTGATGGCGGATGGACTGCGGTCTAATTGCCAGAAGCGGCAAGTCCGGATCAGGGCATTGGAACAGGAAGGATAGGAGCAATGGAACAACTGACTTCAAACGGTATACCGCTAGATATGGCACCGGATGCATTCGGCGAGTTGCGTGAATCAAACGATCTGCTCGATGACATGCCCGCCTTGAGGGAACGAATGGCAGAGGACGGCTATCTCCTACTCCACGACTACTTGGATCTAAAGTGGGTCATGGATGCCCGGCGATCTGTGCTTGAGGTGTTGGCTGAACATGAAATGATCGATGAAAACCATCCTCTCATGGAGGCACGAGCAGCAAAGAGCAATAACGGTAAATTTCGCTCGGCAATCGGCAGCCATGCGGCGTTGGGGAAGTTACCCGCTGTGCGGAAGTTGGTGCATTCCGGTCGGATGATCGATTTCTACACCGCATTCCTCGGCGGTGAGGTCAGATCGTTTGATTTTATCTGGATGCGCGTGATGGGCCCCGGCAGATCTAGCGCGCCGCATTACGACATCGTGTATATGGGACGAGGCACCCCGAATCTATACACCTCGTGGACACCGTTGGGGGATGCTCCCTTGAGCGATGCCGCGCTGATGGTGCTTGAAAAGTCCCATCGTCTGGAAGAGCTCAAAGCAACTTATGGGCAGATGGACGTAGATAAGCAAGGTAACTGGAAAAAGACAGGCGGGCAATACGGCAAAGACCCCGCAGCGATTCAGAAGGAACTCGGATGCCGCTGGCTAACAACCGACTTTCGCGCCGGAGATCTGCTAGTGTTCAGTATGTATACGATGCACTGCTCGCTTGACAATCGCTCAGATCGGATTCGGTTATCTTCCGACACGCGTTATCAATTGGCGTTGGAGCCGGTAGATGACCGCTGGATCGGCGAAAATCCGATTGCTCATTCAGTCCGGGAATAAGGGTGAGATGTCCGATTGGAAAAATCATGAGCTACAAGACAAGCGGCGCAACATCCTCCAAGCACTCCGCGAACATGGCTTTGAAGTCCTGCGTGAAGGCAGACGACATACAATATACTCGCGCTGCAGCATAAGAACTCCTGTTTCACGCAAGGAAGAACACTCCAAGAAACCCTCCGTAATATGCGCGAAGTTTTGGAGTTGATGTTAGATGTAAAGAATCCTCAACTGGAGGTGCACCTACGACACGATGCGGTTGAGGTGTTTGCTTGAAGCTTTTTGCGGTATTACAGTCAGGATTCGATAGACACACTGGTAATCAAGCCCTAGCAAATATTATCCTATCCAATAGGCAACAACTTCACAAACCAAGCAGGAGGTCATCATGATTATACGAAATTGGCGTGATTCAATTCCTTATGTCGGGCACGAGAGCAAGATTATTTGGCCCATACTGACACGCGCTGGGAGTGAAAGTGCCGATCCACCGGAAGTGGCGTGTCTGCTAGGACTGAGCAATTTCACGCGCCACGTCGTTCAAGGACGGATCACGACGGATTACCACGATCATCAAGACAAAGAACAGGTCTACTACTTTATCAAAGGACGTGGCAAAATGTTGATTGATGGTAAGGAATACCCAGTAACAGCAGGTGATGCCGTGCATCTACCTCCCAAGACAAAGCATGGGGTCATCAACGATGGCGAAGACGAGATTGAGTACCTGAATATCAGTGCGCCTGTTGAGCTCTAGCTCGGCAACGCAATCCTTCTCAACATTGCAGTTAAGGAGTCTTTATGATTAAACTCGGTATTTACGGTTCGTATTTTGGCAAGGACGATCCAAAAACACTTCCTTATGTTGAAGATGTAATCGACTTTGCCTACGAGTTGAAACTAGATGTCATCGATTTCCGTGCCGATGTAGGCTTTCGCTCGCAGGGTCCCGATTATCTGCGCGCTATCAAGATTAAGTGCCTCAAAGCCGGACTCCCCATTGGTTACCTAGCGACCGGCGGTCATTTTGTAGGTACGGAAGATGAATTACAGCAGAAAATGATCCGGTGCAAAGCGGATTTGGAGATGGCGGTTTTCTTAGGTGCACCGATGGTCAGATCATTCTGTGGAGTCACGCCGGAGACCGACCAAGGGAAAGCGCGTGAAGTCGAATGTTTCCAAGAGCTTTGTGATGCCGCGGCTGAAAAGGGCGTTATTGTTGGGGTACAGAACCATCCGTGCACCGGAGACGGGGTTCTGCGCCTCCTGCATGAGACAAACCGCGAGAATTTCACCTTTATTCTGGACACCGGTCAGTGGGTGGGCTCCCCTTCACAGAACCGCGGGATGTTGAATCCGGACATAGATACCTACAAGTTTATGGAGCAGACCGCCCCCTACGCTTCGTATGTCCGTGCTAAAATTTATAAAGTGGATAGCGGGCACGAGGAGTGGCTAGATTATGAGCGCATCGTTGAAATTTTGAAATCAGCGAATTTTAACGGCTGTATGTCCATCACATTTGAAGGCAAAGATGCCAACGAATGCGATGATAAGGAAACCTTCAGGCGAGCGGCTAAGTATCTACGCGAATTGCTTGCCGCCTAGTCCTTTTGGGATGATTGCATGTAAATCTCGATTCCGTGGGAAACAGCGATCGTTGTTCAGTGCATCGAAACGATACAACGGAATCGGGACACAATACACAATTAAGGAGATTTTTGATGAGTGAAAATATTTACGCGAGACTGGGGGCAATCCCAATTATCAACGCTGCGGGCAATTCTACCGCTATGGGTGGCTCAACCCCTACCCCGATAGTCAAGCAGGCAATGGAAGAAGCGGAACAGCACTTCGTGGACATGGAGGAGCTGCTCGAAAAATCTGGAGACCACATCGCTTCTCTGGTGGGTGCAGAAGCTGCTTATGTCACGGCTGGCTGTTATGCTGCTATGGTGCTGTCTACCGCCGCGTGTATCACCGGCAATGACCCAGAAAAAATGGATCAGCTCCCAGACACCACCGGTATGAAAGACGAAATCATCATCCAAGCAAAGCAGCGATACGGCTTTGACCGAGCTTACACCTTGCCGGGGAGCAAGCTAGTGGTGGCTGGCGACGAAAATGGGTGCACGGCGGAGCAGTTGGAAGCTGCAATCGGTCCGCAGACCGCGGCTGTTATCCACTTTGTCAGTCCCGATCCGGACACCGTCGTTGTCTCGCTTGAAGATACGGTCAGAATCGCACACGCGCATAACGTGCTTGTCATCGCCGATGCCGCTTCACAAATCTTCCCGATCGATTACTTTCAAGACACCGCTACATCGGCTGACTTGGTCTGTTTCGGCGGCAAATATGTCCACGGTCCCCACTCGGCTGGGTTTGTGGCTGGAAAGAAGGACCTGATCCAAGCAGTAGCAGCCCACGGTTTTATCGGGCCCCGCCCCTTGGGACGCGGGATGAAAATAGACCGACAGGAAATCATCGGACTGACTGTCGCCCTCGATGAATGGTTCACGATGGACCATGAGGAACGCTTCGACGAATACCGTAAAAAGTTCGCTGTCATTGAGCGCGCAATTGAGGGAGCACCCGGTGTGGAAGAAACGAAAGAAGTCTCCACACAGAGATATTGGGGGGTCGAACTCCACGTCGTCATTAATGCAGCGGAGTCGGCGCGTAGTGCTCGCGAACTCATTGAGGCACTTGATGCCAGTAATCCCTGCATCAAAGTCGGCGGCGAAGGCGAAGATACCGTGGTCGTCAGGGTTGACAACCTAGAGGAAGGCGATGAACACACCATCGCCCAGAGGTTGAGAGCCTTACTCGCCGGTTAAATTCGATCACGGATAGCACAGATTAACGGATAAAGATAGATTTCAACTACATCTCGTGGACACCGCTGGAAGCTGCTCCCTTGAGTGACACTATGCTGGTGTAGGGGATAACGATTGTTGTTCTCTACGAAATTCCCACCTCCGTGTTCATCTATGTCATCTGTCTCATCTGTGATCACATTTTCCCGCCAACAGAAAGATGCCATTGGTAAACAATGAACAAGCAGTTTCCAACAGCAGTATGTGACCAAATTGCGGTGGATTTTCGCGGACGAATCGGCTTCTACATTGAAGACCTGACTACTGGCATCACGCATGAATATAACGCAGACCAACGCTTCCCCACTGCGAGTGTCTGCAAAATTCCAGTGATGATTGAGTTGTTTCGTCAGGTTGAGATTGGCAGTCTTTCTCTTGATGAACGTTATCGGCTGCAAGGAAACATCTCTACCCACGGATCAGGGACGCTAAAGCTGATGGAAGATGCGCCGGAGCTGACGCTACGCGATTATTGTCGGTTGATGATTGGCATCAGCGATAACATGGCGACCGATTTTCTCTTAAGGGTGGTTGGGTTGGAATCTGTCAACACCACGCTGGATGCGATGGGCTTCCCCAATACCCGAACCAGTGTGACCCTAGGCCGCTATCACTATCGGATGTTCGGCATGGATGATGTGCCGTGCAATCGAGAAAACGATGTATTGCAACACAAACGGGCACAGACGCAGGGCGTTGACTTTAACAGCATATCCTTTCAGGATTCTCTGGAGAACAACGTCGCCACTCCAAGGGACATGGGGAGTATCCTGAAACAACTTCACGCCGGTCAGATTGTCAGTCCACAGGCATCCACAACGATGATCGAAATGCTCAAACTTTGCAATGACCGCCGTATGATCGCTCGCGACTTAAAACCCGACATCCCAATTGGGCACAAGATTGGATCGAGTGGACGCATCAAAGGGGATGTTGGTCTTATCTTTCTCCTAACGGGTCCCCTCGTTGTCTCTGCGTTTGCACTTGCCAACGGTGATGGCATCCGTGGGGATGAGGCGATTGCAGAGATCACCCGGTTAGCGGTGGGAGCCTTCTCGCCCGAAAGCATTGTCCAATAGCGGATTCCCAACTTCCGTAGGTTGGGCTTCCTAGCCCGACTCTGCCACTCGGTCCAATACAGGTAGTAGGTTGAGATTCATATCTCGACACCCCAAATGTTGATTTTGAAAAGTCAACTGAATAACTATACAACCCAATCGTCCCACAGGTTAGGAAACCTACGCCACAATCAAGGAAATTGATGAAATTTCAATAACTAGCAATTTGCGTTAAGTTAATGAAGGTTACGGCATACAGAGTATGCCTACTACTAGCAATTTGAATTACTTTATCAAAACCAAAACTTCCTACGGAGGAAATGAAATGACAGAAATACATAGTTCTTGGAAACGTGATTTCGATGTATACGACAGACTCAGCGCGCTCGGCATTGACCTAGGAACAAAAGCCGATGCAATTTCCGATCCCCGCGGTCGGCGTATCTGTAACCTCACCTTTACCCCGTCTGGTCTGGTCTTCGCTTCGGGGACGGGTGCTGGCACAGGACCGGTGACCAACGACGATCAAGATGTGGAAGACGGTTACCAGGCTGGTCGAGAGGCAGGCATCAGCCACATCCTTTCCCTGCACTGGGGATTGGAACCTTTTGGCAACTTGAACGATGTCTGGTACTGCGTCAAGTGTATCGGGATGGTCAACTCACACGGTGGAGGGTCTTTCTCAAAATCGCCCCAAGTTGTGGATGGCTATACGAAGGCGTTTCATGATGTGTTTGGCGGGCCGTTATCCGAATCGGCTGAAGATGGTATGGACTCCTCACTATCGGGTTGGCACGCGCGAAGTGCTGTCGCAGGCTTCGATCTACCGGGACACTGCAAGATTGAACCTGAGATGATTTTCCAGATCGACCCAGATTTGGCAATTAGAATCATCCGGGAACGCGGTCCACACATCTAAGTTTGGAGATATTATGTCTGTTCATTTCGCTTTTTTGACCGACAGCCATTATTACCCCGGTGCGCCGAAAGATTACGGCGCACCGAAAATGCTGACGCAGAGCAAGACCGTCCTCGACGCAATCGCGCCAGCGGTCAATCCGATCAAACCTGATTTCATCGTTCACGGCGGTGATTTTCTCTGTGGTGGTAGTGCGTTTGATCTGCCGTGGACGACCTATCTGCAATCGATTGAGGATGTTGCGACAACTTTTGCCAACTTTGAGGCACCGATGTATTGTGTCCCCGGCAACCACGATTCCGATGCCCAACAGGGGTCTTTTGAGGCGTTTGCGGAAAGATTCGACATCCCCGAAACGCTCAAGGTTGTTGATGCCGCCCCACGCCTTCGCCTCGCGCTCGCCAACATCTATCACCAATGCGACCCAATCCAAGATGGCAACGGCATCTGGACTGATACCCTCGACAATGCCCTCCGCAAGGAAGCGGAAAAGGCTCATGACGAAGGGTATGCAATGCTGCTGTTTCTCCATACATGGGTGCTGCCAAGCGATGCGGAAGGAAAGGGAATCCTCAACGGTGCAGATCGGTTGTTGGAAACCGTGAAGGAGAGTCCTGCCATCGTCGCGCTCTTCACAGGGCATCGGCATATCAACCGGATCCGGATGTATCGTGATTTCCTCATTGTTGACACCGCATGTCTGATCGGTTTTCCGATGGGGTTTCGGGAGATTCAACTCCGGGACGACGGATATTTTGAGACTCGATTTCATCAACTCCCGCTACCAGCACTTATCCAAGCGTCATACGACAAATCTAGTGTTGAAACGAATAACGTTTGGTGTGGCGAAATTCATGACCGGAACACGGAAATTCTCTTGCCGAGACTCAGAGAGATTTGGAAACCATGAATCCACGCGAATTTGCGCGATTAGCGGATTGGTGTTAGAAAAGGAGAGGGAGATGAAAATCCTCGTCACCGGTGCCGCCGGGGCTGTTGGTACGGCGGTCGTGAAAGGACTGAAAGACCGGTATACGCTGCGCGGGTTTGACCGCGTACCAATGCCAGATATTGAAGATGCGATTGTTGGGGATGTCACGGACTTTGACGCTGTGCTCCAAGCCACTCAGGACATGGAGGTTGTGATTCACCTCGCAGGCAACCCCTCCGGCGGCGCACCGTGGGAAGATATACTTCAGAATAACATTATCGGCACCTACAATGTCTTTGAAGCCGCACGACAAAACGGTGCGCGTCGCATCGCCTTCGCTAGCCGTGCAGGCCTGCTCGCACCATACCCCAAGGACATCATGCGGACGGTTGATATGATGCCCCGACCGGAGACCTACTATTCCATCAGCAAAGTCTTCGGAGAAAGTCTGGGCTATATGTACTCAGCCCGGTTCAACATGGAATGTGTCTCGGTTCGGATCGGTAATTTCAAGCGAGATCGCGATCTCCCTACACACCCCCATCAACTGAGCCACGGCGACGCGGCTCGTGTGTTCGAGCAGGCAGTGACACAGCCGGGGGTGAAGTTCGAGGTTGTGTTCGGCGTTTCAGATAGCACATGGGCACTTTATGATCTGGAACATGGGCGGCAGGTCATCGACTACCACCCACAGGATAAGTCGGACGCGGAACCGGAGATCTGAGCAATAACTTGTGAGCACAAAAAAGCGGTATCAGCCCTGGAAAAAGGAATGATACCGTTAAAGCTATGGCACTGATTGGGACGATTTTAGCAGGGGCACGTTCTTAGATGCGACAAATTACCATCATCTATAGCCCTAAGTGTGAACGCACCTCAGCCATAACCGTATCTGCAGCTTCAGTACCCCAACTTGCCACGAGCGTTTCCCGCGCAAAGGATAGGCACTCCTCCCTAATCTCTGTTGGCAACTCCGACGTTGCAATCCCACCATGATGTGATATACTATATTCTAACGCGTAGAGATTACGGATTAAGGGATGACACGGATAACAGATGCCCACGACAATCGGCATCAGAACGCGCAATGAATTGCGCTACTACAAACTGTGGGGCAAGTCCGAGAGGAACCTTCCGTTTCAAGAGAATCCCGAAAATAGCCCTAGTAGAAATTTGATGTACTCCTCATCCTACAGGAAAATTTGTTAATATGGACGTTCTTATTATCGGTGGCACACGATATATGGGTCGGATTGTTGTGCAAAAACTGCTTGAGCGCGGAGACAAGGTCACCATCTTTTCCAGAGGGAGTACCCAACCCGAATGGTGGGATCAGGTTGACCATATTCAGGGAGACCGTGAAGATCGGGCAGATTTTGCAGCAAAGCTGAAAGGGAAATCTTTTGATGCGGTCATTGATACGCAAGCTTACCGTAAGGAAGATGTCGAATCTGTGGCGGGGGCATTCGATGGAAATGTGGGGCGTTACGTCATGGTCAGCACCGGATCGGTATATTTGGAAGGAGCGGTAGACTTTTCCAAACACTGCACATTCCAAGAGTCGGTCGTGGATTGGTCATCGCTTGACTATACCTACCCTGCAGGAGAAGACCCTTACGGTGTCGGTAAACGACACTGCGAAAAATGGATCCAAGAACACAGCAACATTCCGTACACAATTATCCGTATTCCGGCAGTTATGGGCTGGGACGACCCGACCGGCCGGATGTGGTGGTGGGTCCAACGGGCATTGGACGGACGCGGTGTGGTCATGCCGCTAGAAAATCGTGGACTGTTCCGCACCCTATATTCTGCTGATGCTGCGGGGGCTTTCATCCGTGTCCTTGATGTGTCGGGAACCGCCAACCAGACGTATCACATCGCCATGCAAGAGATAATGACCATTGAGCATTGGGCAGATTTGATTTGGGAGGTAGCGGGTCACGAATGCCAGATTACCTATGTTCCAAGCGAAATTATCCACAAGCAGCCTCACCTGAACGCCTACGCCCCGCCGATGAGTCGATCTGTTTCATACATCTACAACCTGTCCAAAGCCGAGCGTGAGTTCGGTTTCAGCACCACACCCGTAGCAGAATGGATTCATACGACTGTAGACTGGTATCGAGAACAATACAAAGGCGATAATTCAGAGGGCTATGAATATCGGGAGGACGAGTTAGGGTTGGCAGCAAGATGGAAGGAACAATTTGGGCAATTCATCTCAGGGTTCTAAGTTGCTTCTCGTAATCCTGAAAATCCTTGAATCTTGTAAATCCTGATTTGACTTTGGGAGACAGCAAAATGTCAAATACCGATACAAAAAACGCGCTGTTCCACCGCGATTTGAGTTACAATTATCCCCTACTGGTGCGCGGGGAGGGGATCTACCTCTATGATGAAACGGGTAAACGCTACATCGACGGTGCCGCCGGTGCGAGTAATGTCACCTTGGGACACGGACAGCAGCGTATAGCGGATGTGATGGCAGAGCAAGGCAAGACACTCGCCTATTGCTTCGCTACCCATTTTACGACCCAACCGGCACTCGACTTAGCCGATCGGATTGCCGCAATAGCCCCCGGCGACCTGAACCACGCTTACTTTGTTTCGGGCGGTTCGGAGGGGATTGAAACCGCGATCAAGATTGCCCGGCAATACCATATACAGCGTGGGAAGGGACAGAAGCACCAAGTCATTGCCCGCTGGCGCGGCTACCACGGCGCGACACTTGGCGCTTTGGGAGTCACAGGGGCACCGGGGATGCGCGCTCCTTTCGCGCCTTTGCTTCCCAATTTTCCGCATATCGCGCCTTGTTATCCATATCGCTGCGCGTTTGCGGGATGTGAAGGAAAATGCAACCTGACCTGTGCCCATGAACTGGAGCAGATGATCTTGCAGACCGGTCCGGAGAATGTGGCGGCCTTCGTGGCGGAACCGTTGGTGCTCGGCGGGGTTGCTGCGGCGATACCGCCCAAGGATTACTACCCACTCGTCCGCGAAATCTGCGATAAATATGATGTTCTATTTATTGCAGATGAAATCATCACCGGCTTCGGGCGCAGCGGCAGATATTTCGCCATTGAGCACTGGAATGTTGTTCCGGATATGATTGTCTTTGGAAAGGCAGCCAGTAGTGGCTATTCTCCTTTGAGTGGCGTAATTATTCGGGACAGTATTCGTGATACTTTTGCTGCGGGCGGCGCACCCTTCGCCCACGTCTTCACCTATGTCAATAATCCCATAGCAATGCGGGTTGGACTGGAGGTGCTGGACATCATCGAGGAGGAAGGGATTCTTGAGCATACCGCGCAGATGGGCGAGTATCTACTACAAAAGGCAAGCGCGTTAGACACCCACCCAAGCGTCGGCGAGATTCGGGGGCTCGGACTGATTCTCGGTATCGAACTGGTACGCGACAAAGAGACGAAGGAACCCTTCCCCGCATCGCTTGGCTTTCACAAACGTCTCAACAAGATTCTGCTGGACAAGGGGCTTTCTGTGGGGAGTGCCGGCGGTGTAGCGGATTGGGTGAACGGTGATGATTTACGTTTTTATCCGCCGCTCATCATCACGCGCAGCCAAATCGATGAGGTAATCACCATCATTGATGAGGGGTTGAGTCAATTGGAAGCCGAGCTTTGACACCCGTTATCCAAATAGCGGATTGGTCGTACCAAATGCGTCTACCGCCGTCCCCGTAACCGCCGAACTTATGTCCGAGGCTAGGAAAACCGCGAGTGCCGCAATCTCTTCGGGCAGCATCAATTTCGGATTATCCTCTCTGCCCCCGCTCCCAAATGCCTCGCGGAAACCCTCTGTGTCAACTCCGCCGGGGCAGATGCAGTTGACATCAACACCGTGCTGCTTGACCTCGGCTGCAACACTCTCCGTCAGGCTAATCAACGCAGCTTTCGTCACTCGATAGGCAGTACGACCTTTTCCCCCTTTGCGCCCACCAATGCTTGAGATGTTGATGATTTTGCCGTATCGGTTTTCGATCATGCTCGGTAGGGCGAACTTTGTGAGCAATGCAGCGGCGGTTAGGTTCACATCCATGACCTGCCGCCATAAATCCGCGTCTAAGTCCACCAGATCTATGGGAGGATGGATGATGGCAGCGTTGTTGACCAAGATATCAACCCCTCCAAATTTTGCCACCGTTTCATCGGCAATGCGTTGGATATCTCGTTCAACGCTCAAATCCGCAGTCACCGCCAACCCTGCCGAACCCGCCTCCTCGACCTGAGCGACCACCGCTTCAATTGCCGCTGTCGTGCGGGCAGTAGCGACGACGTTGGCACCTTCCCGCCCGAATGCTAGCGCAATCGCTCTGCCGATGCCTTGGCTCGCACCGGTGACAATGGCAGTTTTATTCTCAAGTTGTCCCATCAATTGCTCCTTTCAATCTTGGCTCATGTTAAGAAATCGTGCAACAGAAACCGATCACGTTTCATCTTATTAACGGTTGCAAACTAGCAGCATTGGTTACTATCGCTCAGTCAAATCGTCCCCTAAGTCGTGGGTATCAAACTGCCCCGGCTCCATGCAGACAGCCATCACGAGTATTTCCAAGTTCTCTCCGTCCCGAGAGTGTTCCACCTGCGTGTGGTTGTAAATACCGTGCGATCCCCCCAGCTTGTTTGGTATGGCATCACCCACATGCACCTCCTCCGTTTCGTTATCCACCGTCATTCGACCGCTGCCCGCCATGATGATATAGGTCTCTTCTATCACGTCGTGGCGGTGATAGCCGATCGACGCACCGGGTGGGACCACGCAGTGAGTGACGAATCCCCAATTTGTTCGGAAATCCTGATACCCCCAAACTTGTCTCACGCCTACTCCCCCTGCACCTTCGTGGACGTTTGGGAGGAACGTTAGTAGATTGCGGTCAAGCCGCCCAACGGGAAGTCTATCAACTGCCTCCAATGAAGCACCAACCCGCGTCTCCCCAAAGTCTGTGCAGTCATATCCGCCCCCCGGATTTGCGACACAGAAATTCATGAATCGCGTCTCTTTGTCCGTATGATTGTAGATCGCGTGCGATTCCCCTTTCCGGCAAGGCACAGTCGCCCCCCCAACCACCTCTGTTGTTCGGCCATTGTGGGTGAACTGCGCCGCGTTGTCCAAAATCGTGAACATCTCCTCACACTCATCGTGGCGGTGATGACCAATCCCGCCGCCGGGCGGCAAAATCGCGAAATGGACAAACCACCACGGTGTCTCAAAATCCCCCTCGCCCCAGAGACTCTTAAACAAAAGATGACCTGCCCCGCCATGAACGCTTTCTCCCATACTCAATTCATCCCGATGGACATGAGCAATACGCATGGTTATTTCTCCCTTTCTTATATTGCATTAAAATTTCGCAGTCGCTCGCTGCAACCCTCAAAGCCAACCGAAGGGTATCTTACCACGTTTGGAATCGCAACTCAACAAAATTTGTGTGTGTGGATGAGGGTTCTTAACCGGCATCAAATCGCTTGTGATCCGGTTGTCAAACGAAAGGTGTGCCAATTTACTTTTGGACTTGACGGAGTGAATCTTCTGTGCTAAACTCGGCACTAACATGAAAATTTATTATTGAAAATCTGTTTTCTAGATACGGAGCAGTTGCCATGATGAAAATCGGTGCCATGTCTTTGAATGTCAGGAACACAACCGCCACCGCCTTTGCACAAATTGTCTATGACCTGGGATATGACATGATTGAGTTGCATTCGAGCGCGTTTGAATCTACCGACATTGATTATCTGCGAGCAGTCAAAAAAGACCTGATGAAAAAGGGGTTGCCACTCGGATACATCGGAATCAGCAACGATTTTGGACAGCCGGTTGAGGAGCATCCGGAGCAGATTGCATTAATTAAGAAGTGGATCGATGTCGCGGATTTCATGAGTTGTCCATTGGTTCGCGTCTTTGCCGCATACCTCCGGGAAGAGCACGAAGATGAGGCGGCACTCTGGCCACCGATGATTGCCGGGTTCAAGGAAGTTGCAGCGTACGGCTACGAAAAAGGAATCCTCGTCGGCCTACAGAATCACAATCACAACAATGTCACCCGTACCGGCGCGGATCTGCTTCGCGCTCTTCGTGAAACGGATCACCCGTACTTCACACACATCGTCGATACCGGACAGTACGCGGGTTCGCCCGGCGCGAGTGGCCACCGGGGGTCAGCTCACCCGAATTACGACTGCTACGATAGTATCGCACAGACAGCCCCTTATGCCGTGTACACTCGCACGAAGTTTTATCAGATAGACAGTGGCGTGGAGGAGTGGCTTGACTATCCGCGCATCCTTGATATTCTGCGCGGAATCGGTTATAACGGCTGCCTGTCAGTGGTTTACGAGGGTGAGTCCGATCGAGTGGAATCGATGCGGAAAGCTTTGAACTATCTTCGATCAATTATGTGAAACGGGAAACAGGAAACGTGGACAATGCGAGGGGCGCGGGGGTTACTTCCTGCGTTTAGAGCCTGGGAACGGTGTCATCTCGCTGTGGCACTCCCCTAGGCCATGGGTGGTCTCCCGCTCGATGGCGATGAAGCTTACGCCCGATGTTGACTATAATCGGCCCCTGGCTTTAAAAGGCCTGCTCCACAGGCACATCTTAGACGTTTACCTGAACGACAAGCTAGTAATCTCGCATGCTGTTCACGACTATAAGGAAGGACGCTTCGGGGTTTTCGTTGAGGATGCCGAGAGCGAATTTACCGCGCTCAAAGCGAATGAGCTAAAGGAATGAGCATGGTGAAAATCCGTGAGGGGCAAACACGACAGTGCGACTCGTCGACGGGGGTCTGCCGCACATGCCGGTGTGTCAGCGGGTGTTGAGCACGTTAATTACTTAAAGCTAAAAAAGGAAGAATTACAAAAACGAACGATAGAAATCTTTGAAAAGCCACTAATCAATGTGACAGAGTCAAGCTATTACAACACCCTCCTTGAGAAGCCGCTTGAAACTCAGGGACAACAGGCGAACAACGTTATGAATGATATTGAACTGCAGCAGTATCTATTCGATTTACAAGGCTACTTGGTGATTGAAAATGTCTTGAGTCCAGAAGAACTCGCAACACTCAACCGGCTGATCGACCAGCAAGAATTACCCACACCGGGAAAGGTTCAAAGATTTGGCAGTGCACCAGACGGATCGGGATTTCTCGAATGGGGAAAACCGTTCTGCGAGTTGCTGACCCATCAAAAGATTATGCCGATTCTTCGATTCCGGTTGGGCGACTGCTTTCGCCTGGATCGGATTTACGGGATGTATATGCGTGAGGGGATGCCAAAGGGGCACCTGCACGCCGATTACGGTGCCACCTCCTCAACCTCTGGTGCTCAACCGGGGGAATACTACCCTTTCCGCGACAACCAAGTCACCAACGGGTTTGTCGTGGTGACATGGGTGCTGTCCGACACAGGGCCCGACTATGGTGGATTTTGTTGTATACCCGGCAGCCACAAAAGCAATTTTAAGTTGCCTCAACAGATAAACCAGTCTCCCGAAGATGCACCGTGCGTGATTATCCCAAGTGCGCCAGCCGGTTCAGTGATTCTATTTACCGAGGCACTGACGCATGGAACGGCAGCGTGGCGCGGCAAGCACGAGAGACGCTCCCTGCTGTATAAATATTGTGTGTCGCACATGGTGTGGACCTCCCGACGTGTACAACTACCGGCGAATGTGGAACTGACACCCCGTCAGGAGATCCTTTTTAGTGACCCCGGAGATCCCCATCGTTTCTTCCCATCGCTGTTTGAAGGATTTGAAAGTGAGCAGGTTGCATGAGTAAATTATTGGAATCGGCAATACACAACTTGGTAAGCCGAGATTTGGCTGCTTCGGACATCAGTTATTGTGGGATAACTAAAAATGGATACCAAATCCCTGTCATCCTCGGCAAACACGCTTACGATTTTTCTGGGGATTGTACTCGAATACTGATTATCGGAGGGGTCAACGGGACTGATGGTGAGGTTCAGTTAATACTCGACGTAATTGAAACAGTTACGGACCACTCTAATGATTTCAGCTCACTATCAATCAGTTATATTCCCTGTTTGAACTATGACGCATATATAGGTAATCTACAAACTCTTCAAGCTCAAACGAAATTGACGCATGGATACCCGCCCGATGGAAACTACTTTTTTGATTCAGAAATACCGGAGAGCAGATACATCTGGCGGTGGGTGTCCTACCAAGCCCCGGATTTAGTGATTGAGTTGTCTCTTGGAGAATCTATCCGGATTGCGCCCAACGCGGCTTCTCCCGCTTTTATCACTGATATGGATACGGCGAGTCTTGTTTCCAACGACAGTTTAATCGGAGCGTTGGGGCGGAAACATGAATCTAATCTGGGATCGACACCCGGAGTCAGGATAACGGGAACAAAGGAGCAGGTCGTATCAAAGACACTTGAGTTATTGCATAAAGTGGTAGATTCTAGAGCGACGGATCAACCTCCATCGAGTCATGCCGCAGATGCCATCCGCAAACGAAGGAATCGAACCGCGCAAGAGGTGAGCGAAGCGTTAGCATCACAGTTTGGGTATAAGCTAGATTCTCCGATTAACTATATTCAAGGGGTCGGTGTGAGCGGCAGAATTCGATTGGCAGAATACACGAATCAAGACGTGCCTGATGATATTTTTCAACTTGTCGATCCCTATGTTGATGATCCCTCCACCAGTTTTGGTGATGCCCCCGGTTCCGCTTCACTTGCCGGGGCGGTATGGGCAGATGATCTGTTTCGAGTGACCAAAGGCCCAAAATACAAAAATTATCTCTTAGATCTGGCAAATCGGTTTGATTCGAGTGGGGCAAATCCCCCCGCTCCGGCGGATCCGAAGTGGAGAACGGAGGATATGTTCATGCTTGGGTCAATGATGGGGAGGAGTTATGCGTTGACCCAAGAGGGGCAATACCTAGATATCCTGACCAACTTCCTCGTCGAAATGGGGACACAACAGATTTCAGGCCTGTTTTGGCATGACAGAGCAACCCCCTTTTATTGGGGCAGGGGAAACGGATTCGCTGTTTTAGGGCTTGCAGAAACATTGACCTATCTGCCGCAATTCCATCCCTTACACGCTGATATATTTTTGACCTATGAGAAATTGTTGAGTGGGTTGTTAAAACACCAAAATCTATCGGGTTGTTACCACCAAGTAATCACGTTACCGGGTAGTTATCAAGAACTCACGAGCACCTGTATGATCGGTTACGGGATTGCCAGAGGGGTTAAATTGGGACTGCTGGATCAATCGTATCTCCCCCCCCTAGAAGCTCTATGGAATGGGGCTAAAGCTAGGATTACTGAAGCGGGCGATGTGGTTGATGGATGTACGGGGACAGGCGCGTTAGAAACGGAACACGATTACATCATTCGAGAAGCACTAAGTGGCTATGATGACCGTACGGGGAGTTTGGCCCTGTGGTTCTCTGTTGAGATGATGCAGTTCAATTAAATCGGGATTCACGGTTGCGTAAGCCCCAAAAGGGCAACGCAATAGGAACCGACGATTGAAGCCAATTCGCAACCAAGGAGATTAACTTATGAAACGATTAAACAAAGCCATTGTTTGGGCAATTGTGTTGTTCCTTTACTCGCAATTACTCGTTCAGATATTTGCCGCTGAACCGGAGCGGATTGCCTTGGCAGAACTCAAACGTTTATTAGATGCCAAAGCGAATGTGACTCTAATTGATGTGCGTAGTCAGATTGATTACAACGTCGGACATATTCCTGGTGCTATCTCGATGTCATTTCCGGATGAGATTGAATCGAGACATCAAACACTTCCCGCAAATGGGCTGATTGTTTTATACTGAAGCTGACCGGCGGAAGCCACAAGTGCCGGGGCGGCACGAATGTTAATAGAGGAGTTTGGTTTTCCCCCAGAGCGGGTGAAAGTGCTCGAAGGGGGTTTTCCCAGATGGCGGAGGGCGGGCTATCCGATTGAAATCACGGTGGCAGTTCACCCGAAAGACAAACGCTTCGCCCTGTGGGGGCGGATTAAATCTATAGGTCGAATGTAAAGCACAACCAACATGCTGGATGCGCTTGATAACTCGATGTCAGGGCGCATCCAGCGGGGTGTGGCTCACCACAAGCAGCACCTCCCTATAAAAATGACGAAGAAATCCACAATAGCCTCCCGACCATGTCAGAAGTCCAAGCGAGCCAGTTCAAAAGTTCGCCAACCCATCTAATATTTTCCTCCCTCTGTCTGAACGACAACTTCATCTCGAAAAACCACGCCCAAGTCTGCCCAATCTGAAGCATCTTCTCTACTTGTTAAACTTTTCTCTTAGCAGTATACTCATAGCACAAACGAAGAGGGGGATAACGAATGAACGAATATGATCTAACGATCATCGGTGGAGGAAGCGCAGGCCTTGTTCTGGGGGTGGCAGGTGCGAAGCTAGGGGTGAGAACAACCCTCGTCGAGAAGCACCGATTAGGGGGCGATTGCCTCTGGACAGGGTGTGTGCCATCGAAAGCCATCCTCAAGTCAGCAAAGATTGCTCATTACATCAAAGAAGCTGAAAAATACGGTGTCCTCGTGAAAGACGCGCAGGTGGATTTTGCACGCGTTATGGAGTACGTCCGCAGCACCCAGCACACCATCGAGCACGAGCATGATAATCCGGAACGCTTCCGTGAAATGGGCGTAAACGTTATCTTCGGGGAAGGGCATTTCGAGTCGCCGACAACCTTCGTCGTTAAAGATACGGAGAACGACCAAACCCTCACGCTCAAGAGCAAAAAATTCGTCGTCACAACAGGTTCTCGTCCAACCGCCCCCCATATTCCCGGAATAGATTCCGTCGATTATCTGGACAGTGAAAATGTCTGGCAATTAAATCAACTGCCCGAACGGCTATTGGTGATAGGCGCGGGTCCCATCGGCGTTGAGTTGGGACAGGCATTCCATCGTCTGGGCGCGAAAGTGACGATTGTGCAACGCAGCGATCGGATTTTAACGAAAGAGGACACCGAAGTCTCCGAGAAAATGCTGAGTTATCTTCGAGAAGATGGGGTTGAAATCCTCTTAAATACCAATCCCGTTCAGATTGATAGGATTACCCCCCCGCTTAGCGAAGAGCTCAACCCGGATATAGCCATCTGGGAACCACAACACGCCTCAACAGCGGAAGAGTATCGCGTCCAACTCAAAGCAGTGGATACGGAGAACGAGCGCGAAATCGTCGTCGATCGAATCCTGATTGCGGCGGGACGGAAGCCAAACATCGAAGGGTTGGAGCTTGAGAAAATTGGCATCAAGGTTGGAAAAAGGGGGGTTGAGGTCAACAATAAGTTGCAGACAACCGTTGAAAATATTTACGCTGCCGGCGATGTGGTTGGACATTACCTCTTCACACATGTTGCGGCCTCTCAAGCGACGCAGATTGTTCGGAATATTTTCTTCCCCGGCTCTAGTGCGATAGATTATTCCGTCGTCCCCTGGACCACTTTCTGCGATCCGGAGGTCGCTCGGTGCGGTCTCACCAAAGCGGAAGCCCGCAAAAAGCACGGGGCGGTCGATGTTTTCAGAGTTGATCTACACGATGTCGATCGCGCAGTCGCTGAGGGAGAAACGAAAGGGTTCATCAAGGTCGTTGCGACCCGTTGGACGGGCAAACTCTTAGGTGTCCACCTAGTCGGACCAAATGCGGGGGAAGTCATCCACGAGTTTGTTTTGGCGATGAGTGCCGGCATCCCCTTGCGGAAGTTGGCGAGAATCATCCACGTTTATCCGACGTTTTCGAGCATTGTTTGGCGCGTTGCAGGCAAGTGGCTTGCCGAAGGCACCCTGATTCAAACGATACGCGGAATATTCAAGAAAGGGAAATAACTGGAGCCATCAGGTAGGGTCATTTAATTCTTCAGTCCGTTCCGAGACCAGGGGCGGGGCAGCCTGACCCGCCTCCGATGTGGCCCCCCTCCCCCCGCTTGCGGGGGGATTAAGGGGGGTAGCGCAGGCGAGGGAATTAAGAGGGGTAGCGCAGGCGAGGGAATTAAGGAGGGTAGCACAGGCAGGGGGATTCGAGGAGGGGCATTCCCTGGGCTCCCCGATAGATCGCCTCCCGTTCCGCCAAAATTGGTCAAAAAACCGAAAACTAAATAGCCTTACCATCAGGTCTTTCGGTTGTTACTTTTCTGCAGTTGTGGTATAATTTTTTCCATTCAATGTTGCTAAGTTACGGCAGACAATTCAGATAATTAGAAAGGACTATCAAATGAAAGTCAACATGCAGACACTAACCATAATCATGCTTATTATCTTGGCCCTTATCAGTGGCATCAACTGTGCATCATCTACCGATGAAGAAGATGGAGAGCATGGGGCAAATGGTGAACTGACAGGGCACCTACCAGGTCATGAAGAAGCAGGCGGCGAAGGGGAGGAATCTGGGCAACAGTTTGCTAAAGACGAACCTTACGACCAAGTGCGAAACGGTGCGCGGTTAAAGCTTGTCTATGATGCGAAAACAAATGCCTTCGTTGGAACGGTAGAAAATACGACGAACCAAACCTTGCCCAAAGTGCGCGTTGAAGTTCACCTATCTAACGGAATAGAACTGGGACCCACAACACCGACCGACCTTGCCCCCAGTCAAAAGATAAACGTTGAACTCAACGCAGCAGGACAGGACTTTAATAAATGGTCTGCCCATCCAGAGACTGGCTCAAGTGAACAAGGCGCCGGAGAGCAACACGACGAGGGTCATGACAACGATTGAAATGTCCAACTCAGAGATGGCGAAGACCCACACGATGAAACGAGGTAATTGAGAAGTATGGACGCAACCATTCAACCGATTTTGGAAAAGGTGTTAGCCGGTGAACGCTTGGGTTTTGATGATGGACTGACTCTTTTCAAGAGTTATGACCTCCTGTCAATCGGAGCGGCCGCCGATGTAATTCGACAACGGAAGCACCCGGAAAACCACATCACCTATATCATTGATCGCAATATCAACTACACAAACTGGTGCTATGTCGATTGCGACTTTTGTGCCTTCTATCGCCATAAAACCGACCCCGATGCGTATGTGATGTCCAAGGCGGAGTTGGGGCATAAAATCCAAGAGACGATTGATCTCGGGGGTGCACTCATCCTTATGCAGGGCGGATTACACCCCAAACTGAAACTGGATTGGTACGAAGACCTCCTCCAGTGGATTAAAGCAAATTACAAAATCCATATTCACGGCTTCTCCCCACCAGAGCTTGATTGGTTCGCCAAAATCAATCGACTCTCCCTCGAAGAGACCTTAATCCGTTTACGCGATGCCGGCTTAGATTCCATTCCCGGCGGCGGAGCGGAGATTTTGACTGACCACGCCCGCGACGAAATCAGTCCGAAAAAGTGTACCTCCGACGAGTGGCTGGAAGTGATGCGGCAAGGTCACTACGTGGGCCTCCGTTCAAGCGCAACGATGATGTACGGACACGTCGAAAGCTACGGTGAACGTGTGGAGCATCTCCTCCGCCTGCGCGAATTGCAAGACGAGACGGGCGGCTTCACTGCTTTCATCTGTTGGTCGCTTCAGCCCAACCACACGCGCCTCGAACATATCGCCCCCGCGGGCAGTTTTGAATACCTCAAGACACTTGCAATCTCCCGGCTGATGCTCGACAACTTTGACAACTTCCAATCCTCATGGGTCACCCAAGGACCGAAGATCGGTCAACTGTCGCTCAAGTTTGGGGCAAACGATATGGGCGGTACGATGATCGAGGAGAACGTCGTTAGCCAGGCAGGGACGGTCTACTGTATGCCCATTGAAGAAATCGAGCGAACGATCACTGAGTTAAGATATGTTCCGAAGCAACGGAATTTCCTCTATGAGCTCCTCAACTAATGCCACTGATTCCTGTCGCCCAACTCAGAACCATCAGCATTAATATCTTTACCGCGCTTGGTCTCAAAGCGGACAAAGCCCAAACGATTGCCAATTTGCTCATCGAATCCAATCTCGCCGGACACGATTCACACGGTGTTTTGCGCTTGCCGCAGTACGTTCTGAGCATCCGGAATAAGACAATCGATCCAGACGTGGAGATTGAGATTGTCAGCGAAACTCCTTCGAGCACGGTCATTGATGGGCATAGAGGATTGGGACAATTCATTGCCACACAAGCGATGGAAATCGCCATTGCAAAAGCGAAAGAACATACCATCAGCACCGTGAATGTGTACAATTGCAACCACATTGGGCGTCTCGCCGATTATGTGATGATGGCCGCCGAGGCGAAGATGATTGGCTTACTGTTTCTTAATGGTCATGGAGGGGATCATGGCGTTGCGCCGTGGGGAGGCACCGATCGGCGACTCAGCACCAACCCGCTAGCGTGTGCCCTCCCCATAGGCAAGGACGGACCGATGGTCATCGACCTCACCACGAGTATAGTTGCCGGTGGGAAAATTCGGGCGTATCGCAGTCGCGGCGAGCCGTTGCCGGAAGGTTGGATTCTCGATGCCGATGGGGTTCCAAGCACCGATCCCAACGCATACCTCGAACATCCGCAAGGGGCACTACTTCCATTCGGCGACATAGCAGGTCACAAAGGTTACGGATTAAGCCTGCTGACAGATATTCTCGCCGGTGCGATGTGCGAAGCCGGTTGCAGCCGATCATCACCCCCCGATGTCGGCAACGCCTTCTTTATCATCGTCATCAACATTGAGAAATTCACGACGCTTGCCGATTTTGAAGCGCACGTCACACAGTTGATAGATTTCGTCAAAGCCTCCCCAACTGCTCCCGGTTTCGATGAAATTTCGATTCCCGGTGAACGCTCCGCACGTACCCGACAGCAACGATTGGCAGACGGCATCCCACTCGACGATACGACATGGGAACGCCTCGTTGAAACCGCCCAAAGTGTTGGGGTTTCCGTTTAGACGAATGGCCAAAAATTAACGGGATTCGGCAAATCGACGCAGATCTTCGTTGGCGTAAGCGGCAACCGCCGCATTCGCTTCCCGTCTGACCTTTAACTTTTCAACAACTTCCTCCAACCGTTCCGATGGAATTGTGCACGTCATCTCATCCGGTGCCATCCCCGTCCGCACCCGGCTTAACATACACCCTGTACTGATCGCGAGTTTCCCCTGCTCCTTCGAGATTGGGATGATGTGGCATTGCGGTTTGCCAACGAAAACTGTATCACTAAATCCATCATGGATAACCATTGCTTGGAAAGCGTTTACCCGCAAAAGTATCACATCGGGGTCAACAGGGGTATCCGTTAATGGCCCATAGGCGATGTAGTTCGGGCGATCTGTTACGAATGGAAGCTGCATCGCCTCTTCGGGGGACACCCACCCCACCTCCACAACGGCTCCAACATCTCCGTTATTCATTACCTCTTCCAACGTTTTCAACCCGTGTGTAACACTCCCAACGCTACAGTTATAGTGGTCTTCTGGCACCGTCGTAAACGTCTGATCAACGGCCTCCTTCCAAAAGACGCACCCCGCCGGAACTTTGCCACTTCGACCATCGGGGGTTGGGGCGGGCATTTCACTCTCGTAGGCAGACACGCCTTGAGGCACTTCGTCAGAGAACGTGATGGCGATGGCGGGATGTTTCAAGCCGAGTTCTCTATCTAATTGTTCAGCTAATATCTTCCAATCTTTGGTCGTCATAGAGACCGTCCTTTCTTCTGATATATCGATCGAGGTAGAGCAGGCAACTGTCCTATCCCTACCATCATTTTTATCGTTCAATTCACTGCTTTTCTGTGTATCACCTAGTCCCTCTCCCACCAATGACGATAAGGAATGCACTATCTTCGTTGGCATAGACAGCGTGAAGGATGTCAGTCGTGAAGGTAACTGCCTCACCTGGTTCGAGCGTAATCTTCTCAGCACCTGTTGTAAATATAATGTTTCCGCTAAGCATAATAACAGTAGCGGCGGCAGGTGCCGGATGCTCCTCAAGCGCGGTTCCCGCTTTGAGGACGGTCAGTACGACGGTCATTTCATCCCCGCGAGCCAGTGTCAGCGAGGCTCGTCCTGATGTGGCGAATGTCGCTTCTCTCATCAGTTTTTCAGCCATTGACATAAGCGGAAACGCCTTCGTCATCGGTATGTTCAGATCTACAGGTCTGTAGGGTCGTTCAAATGATGTGTTCATTGTGAAACCTCCATTGATCAAACGCTACGTTAAAAATGGACTCCCTTCCGCCTGTTCATTGCTTATGCTTTAGGTTTGCCGTGCTTCTCCAAGATGAGTTGCGTCCGATCCTCTCGTATTAGCATATTGAAAAAACGTTTCGCTGCGAGATAATCTTCGGGCGGTATGATCCGCTCCTTGATAGCAAAATTGAGCTCGTAATGGAGCTGATTTCCTTCAAGTTTGTACTGTCGCTCTATGGTGGCAAAGCGATTTTCTAAACGAACCTCCTTCGGGAACGTCGCCCTCCACCCCTCCGGCAGGGCAATCCGGATCGTTTTCTTCATCCGCATCGGGTAACTCAGATCAAGCGGGTGCTGACGTTCAACGGCTGCAAAAATCTCCGCGTAGTCCGAAAATTCATCGTTTGGCAGCGGAAACACCAGGCGGTTACCAATCGGTTCGGCATAATTCTTGACGGTAAAAGCAACGTTTAGCTGAACCGGTACGTTGAGGTCCGCCAAGTCGGAAATCCGCACCGCATCAATCCGGACACCGGGAAATTGTATCCCAAGTCCAACGGCGAAGGTATCCTTCCACGCACTCGGCGATACCTGCTTGTACTCCAACCGTGCCTTAAGATTGTACTGTCCACGGGTGTCAACCTGCATGGTTCCTTGAACCGTCCCATTTTCCGTCAGTGCGATCTGGGTGTCAATGATTAACCGATTGGCTTCAGGCATAGAAATTGGAATATCAACAAACTCGCCCCGATCGCTTCGGATGACGAACCCTTTGCGTCCTTGATTCCGCGCTGGGAGATCGCCGTAGCTGCAGGTATCAGCAGTCGGATCAAGCCAAATATAGTCGCCATCATCACGCGGAATCGCAGCAATCAGGTGGCTAAACTGTCCGAGCGACGGAAGTTCCGGATCGACGCGCTGATATGGCGTGGGATTTAGCATCACCGGAAACGCCTCAATACCCAGCAGATTGAGCATCGTGATCATCAAGGTAGTTTTGTCCTTGCAGTCGCCGTATCGGACACTGAGCACCTGATCGGCTGGCGTAGGCTGATACGCGCCTTGACCGAGCTCAATCCCTACATAGCGAATCTGTGATGCAACGAAATGGTATATCTCTCGAATTTTGTCATCCTCCGTGAGACGGTCTGCGGTGAGTCCCTCAACCATTTCCTCAATCGCTTGATCAACGGTGTATCGGTCCTTTGCGATGTCTCGGTACCAATTGTAAACAGCGTCCCAAGATTCCACAGATGAATAACTCAAGCGTGGAACAATATCGTTCGTCGCTGGCATATTGTATTCCTCCTTGAGCGCCGGTGTTTCGCCATAGGTCCAGAGATAGGTGCTGGCTTCCCCCTCGTGCAGTACTTGGGGATTGAGTTGGCAATGGATCGCCTTCCACTTGAAGTTCGTCCCTTTGGGTACACGCAAGGCATAAGCGGATTGCAGAATCGGATCTCTGGATTGAAAATTGAAGCCTCCCCAAAACCATGAGGTGCTCCCAACCGACTCTGCCCCTGCATCTTCAAGCGTGACTTGATACTCAATGCACACCCCCGGTTTGAGAGCAGGCATTGAGATGACCCGCCACATCGCATCGGAATAGAGGTTGTAGGAGAGCAGCCCCGGTGGTGTGACATCGTTGAACGCCTCCTCCGGTGGTTCAACAACAGAACCATCGGGGGTGATAGTCCGCGCCACATTGACTGTTATCTGTTGTGCGGTGGGGGTATGTGGGATGGCGATGTCATCGTAGTTCTGCACCCCCCTCTCCGTCAAAATCTTGACCACCTGATGGGAGGTATAGCGGGATTTCCCCACTGGGGTGACTTCGTGATTAAACTGGTTGAGCAGGATGATTGCATCAGCATTAGGATAATCCGCGGCATCAGGGGCGGTGGCGATGACTCCCTCAATGTCAATGTCGATTAGATCTACAGGCGCAAGTTGAACGGGTATCGGGGCAGATCGATCTAACTGTGCAAGTGCTTGGAGGCGCGTTGGAGCGAGGAGATTTTGCGGATCTATCTCCAAAATTTTATGGTACTGGAGTTGTGCTTCGTAGTAACGCCCATGATCTTCGTAGAGAGAAGCGAGGCTTTGGCGAGGCCATATATCTTTTGGGAAAAGCCGGATCGACTCTCTAAATTCGGCGATAGCTTCACCGATGTCGCCTTTTTCCCAGTAAATCAAACCAAGATAGTTATGCAGATTTTTGCTGTCAGGCCGTGCAGCTTTTGGATCAACCCCCATCGCCTGCCGTAAAACCTGTTCAGCGTCGTCGAGCCGGCCGAGTTGCTTGTAAGCCAATCCGAGGTGGTTGAGGGCATACAGGTTATGCGGATCAACCACCAAAGTATCCTCGTAAACCTGCGTTGCAGCCTCATAGTTACTCAGTTTCTCGTAAATGTGGCCAAGCGCGTTACGCGCATCCATATTCTTGGGGGCAAGTGTTACTGTAGCGACGAAGGCATCCCTCGCTTTTTCGTATTCCTCCTGTTGGAAGTAGAGCTTGGCGATTTGGAATTGGATCTGACTCGAATGCGGCTTAATCGCTAGGGCGGCTTGATAAGCTTCGAGGGCACCTTCCAAGTCTCCATCCTGGAGTGCCAAATTTCCCGTCTCGACCTGCTCACGCCACTCTTTATTTCGTTCGATCAGCGGATCGACAATCACTTTTTCAGAGGGTTGGCTTCGGTTGAAGATTGAACAGCTGCTCAACAACAACAGGATCGTAATCAGCGAAATGCTCGCCTTGAAATGTCGAATTGCCACGATTATTCTCCTTACGTTTCGCGCATCACGTTTCACTTCGATAACGCATACCAGTTAGCACAACCAGCGGTTCCTCGCTCGTCACCGTGATGGAGTGATAGGTATTTGCCGGGACATCCACGCGATCCCCGGTTTGAATCTGTCCCTGATCATCTTCTACTGACACATCGGCTCTGCCCGACAACACGCAGACCACTTCATCCTGTGTGTGGATGTAGTCCAGATAGGCAGCACCGGGTGTTCCTTTCCACTGATACGCACCAAAACCTTCCGATTGTAACTGATTTTTCAACGCATTAATATCAGCAGGTTCGCCGGGTTTGAGCCAGCGAGACATCCATTGCATTGTCAACCTCCGCATTAGCGTGATTCACTGAATTATAGTGGATCCTACAATAGTGGCACCTATAAGTTTACCAAAAAGTTGCCCTAACATCAAGGATTTTCACACAAGCTCACCTTTATTTCTTGAGACAATCACGACATTTTGGTATAATGATAATCTAAGTTGCCATCCAAAACCCAGTTGCTTTGAATCCCGATCGCAGCATCGGGACGGGGCGATAGGTGCCAACTTGCACTCATGATAGATACCCCCCTCAAGTGAAGGAGACAAAAGGATTGGCAGAAAAATAGGACGGAGCAAAGGAGCAACGAATGAGACCATTACGTCACGGAGGAACAAATGAGCGAATTGCGTTATGTCGTCAATCGGATTGAGGTTGATGGTATTGAGATTTATGTCTTGCGAGATGAGACGACAAAGGCAGAGGCGAGGATTGCGCCGAGCCTTGGAAATAACTGCTACAGTTTTGGGCTCCCCGTCAACGGTGAATGGATAGACCTAATTGACCCACCTCCCGATCTGGAAACGCTGAAAGACGAGCCAACAAGGTACGGGAATCCAATTCTATTCCCATTTCCGAACCGAATCCGCGAGGGGAAATTCACCTTTGAGGGAAAGGAATACACATTCGACAAAGCGCCGGGAACCCCCAATTCCATTCATGGGCTCACCCTAAATCAACCGTATCAGGTTGAAAGCGTGGATACAGAGGACGGGGCTTTAATCGTTTGTCGCCTAGATTCGCGGGAATTTCCAGAGATTATGCGTCAGTATCCGCTGCCGTTTGAGATTCGGATCACCTATACGCTCATAGAAACCACCTTGACGATGGGCATCGATATCAGGAATACCGGCGATAGTAACATGCCGATGGGATTGGGCATCCACCCCTATTTTCGTGTGCCGTTGTCATCGAAATCTTCGGCTGAAAGATGCTTAATCACTGTGCCGGCTTCAAAGCGTTGGGAACTGGAGGAACTCCTGCCGACAGGTGAGGTCTCCGATTTGGAAGAAGATGCTGACTTCCGATTCGGAAAATCGCTCGCGGGACGGCAGTTTGACGATGTCCTGACGGGTGTCCTCTTGTCAGAGGACGTGAGTCGTTGTGTCATTGGCGACCAAGACGGGGGCATCCGTATGATCTTAGAATCCGACGCGCAGTTTCGAGAGTTGGTCGTCTACACCCCGCCAGGCCGCCCCTCAATCTGCTTTGAACCGTACACTTGTCCAACGGATGCGATTAATCTCGAAGCAAGAGGCATTGATGCCGGGGTCATCGTTCTGGAACCGGGGGCAGCGTTTTCTGGCACAATCCGAATCATTGCAGACCTTACAACCCCTGGGGTTTGCTAGATTCTGTTGACATTTGACACAGGTGTAAGTTGGGTTGAATGTTACTAATAAAACATGCTAAGTAGGGGTATACCCAACTTTTCTTGAATTGCGATGTTTGACTTATTTAGTTATGAAAGCTCCAGCGGGGGGATATGTATCTAAGCTCAGTTTTTGGCGGATTGCCCGATGCTTACAGAATTAGCAATAACCAAATGTCAACACGCCCTAGTGATCAAACCTAGAAATCAGCTCTTGGGTGATGTTTTTGCTTTACCCGTCTCCTCATTTTATTGGCTCGTGTCAAAAGAGAGTGCAGAATAGCTCAGAGAAACCGAGTTTTTCCAAAAAACTCGGTTTCTTTGCACGATTTTCTAATATGAGCCAAGTTATTTTTGCAAGGTAGAAACTATTAGTTTCAAACTGAAGAATTTAGATTTGCACGCTGCTTGCCTTTTCTTGTATCTTTTAGAATATAAAATGGATTTTCAATAAATAACAGAAGGGATTATTCTATGCTCTTTGGCAACAGCGATGCAATGCAAAACATTCACACAACGATTCACCAACTCCGCAACAACGGCACCACCTCGGTTTTAATTACGGGGGAAACTGGTGTCGGTAAGGAAGTGGTCGCACGAGCCATTCACCTTGGAGGACCACGGGCATCAACACCATTCGTGGCACTCAATTGCGGTGCAATTCCTTTTGAACTGGCAGAATCCATCTTCTTCGGCCATGTCCGCGGTGCATTCACCGGAGCTATGGCAAATCAGACAGGATACTTTGAACGTGCCAACGGCGGGACACTCTTTCTCGACGAAATCGGTGACATGCCAATTGAAACCCAGGTTAAACTCCTACGGGTGCTGGACGATAGTGCCATCACACCAATAGGTGCAACAGAGAGCAAAAAGGTGGATGTCCGGGTAATAGCAGCCACCAATGCAGACCTCAAGGCTAAGGTTGAGGCGGGACTGCTTCGGTTAGATCTCTATTTCCGTTTGGCTGGGATGTTGATTGAGATTCCACCGCTACGCGAGCGAAAGGTGGATATTCTGCCCCTTGCTGAGTATATGCTGAGTGCGTTCGCGGTTCAAATGGAAATGCTAACTCCAGAATTGACTCCCAAAGCGGTGGCGGCTTTGGAGGGATACGCCTTCCGGGGGAATGTGCGTGAACTGAGGAATATCATTGAACATGCGTTTATTGTCAGCGAAGGCGCAGCGATTCAACCCGAACACCTCCGTTTTCTGTTTCCCCATGCTGATGTGTCTTCCTTTCCAAGAACAGGGACTGGTGCAGCGAGTCCGTTACCCCCATCGGTTGAGTCAATGTTGGCCGAGCAGAAGCGGATTCGACGCACCTTAGCGGCTAATGGGGGTAACATTACCAAGACCGCCCGGCAGCTTGGGTTGAGCCGACACGCTTTATACCGCCGACTGAAAAAATATGGCTTCCGATGACAGAAACAGGATGGTTTCATTACGCATTTGACTAGCCGTAGTAAAAGTGTGCGTTTTTCCGCACACTGTTCGGTTGGTGATTTATTTCTTCTATATTGCGGGTTTGATGCGATTTTATGTTCAAATTCCGTTCGTTTTATCGCACATATCGGTTAGTGAGAAAGGATTGCGGACATCCCCTCAAACCCACGCTACGACTGAAGAGTTCGCATAATTCAGGATGTTGGCATGGGTCTTGCTCTAAATAGGGTGAATCCAAAATGGATTCCTCCAACGTTTTGAACAAAAAGCTCATGTTAAGTAATCGTGCAACAGCAACAGAGTTTTTACCAAAAACTCTGTTTTTCTTAGTATTATGCACTTTCCTTTATATGAGCCATCTTTTCATATCAAATACAAAGGAGACATACGATGAAATCTTGGAAGGCTACGAGAAGCATTGGGATGGTTGTTTTCGCTATGTTGGTTCTTACTGTCATGGATCATGCGGGGCTCGCAGAATCAAATTGGGGGACCTGGCGCGAAGTAGATTGGAATATTCGTGCAAGCGATCTTGATTGGAATATTTTGGGCAATGATAGCTTTCATGGCACTTATATTTCCAATAGGTCAGGCCAGCGTGTTGATATAAAGTGGAATTGGAAAAATAAGCTACTGAATGCTCAAAGCAAAACTGTGAGAATTCAAGAGCTCGAGGGAATGCTAACGTTATATCCCGATGAGAATTTTGCGAGGGAGGGCTGGCTCAATACTCCTAACGATGGGTTGGATCCAGGCACGTATCGGATTAGGGCATCTGTGGAGATCGAGTTGAACAGTCTAGGTGCTCGTCAAAGATATTCTGTAAGGGAAACCTCTGGAACTTTCGTTGTTGTAGAATAGGGGAATCGCTATGCGTATATCAATTCTCGTGGCTTGCCTCTGGCTTGCTACGAGCCCTCTTCATGCCCAAATTGTCTTTTTATCCACACGGACTGGGAATTGGCAAATCTACAGGATGGATGCCAATGGTAGAAATCAGACGCGGCTGACGCGCAACGAGGCGGGCGATTACTCCCCTGTTTGGTCCCCCGATGGGAAACAGATTGCATTTGAGAGTATCCGGGATGGGAACTGGGACATTTATGTGATGGATGCCGACGGGGGGAACCAGCGGAATTTAACGCAGCACCCTGCAATAGATAGCTATCCGGACTGGCACCCCGATGGCACACGGATTGCCTTTAATAGCAATCGGGATGGCACTAGCCATATTTATGTGATAGACACGAACGGTGGGAACGTCAAGCAAATCACACACCTAGAGTTTGCATCGAGCCCCAAGTGGTCCCCTGACGGTAAATGGATTGCCTTTGAATGGGAGGGAGATCTATCGGGGATCTATATAATCGATCCTGATACGACTCACTTGTGTCGAATTTCGAGAACTATCCCCGAAGCACCGATGTCTGTAGCGGGATGGTCGCCGGATGGAAAGCAGATTATGTATATGGCGGCACTTGATGAAGCGCGCGACAACGCCATTGTAGTTATTGCCACACTTTCTCCGGACAGGAATGGGAAGGTGGTTAGGTGGGAGCAGGTGCGTCTACCCCGAAGCTTTAAGGGTAGTCCTGCCTGGGGTGCTGATGGAAAATCCATTCTCTTTACAGGCGAAACGCGTGGTAATGATGATATCTATCGCTACCGACTTGATAGTCGAAAACTGAGACGGTTGACCGATCATCCCAATAATGATGGATATCCCCATGAATGGCATCCACCCCTAAGAGTCTCGGAAAAGGGGTTAGCACCCATCCCCTGGGGCAGTATCAAATCCAACCTTTCTAGTCGTAACCTACCATTTCTCACTTTTTTGTTTAGTAGTATCGGAGTAAAAGAAGAAGTGGAATAGAGGAATCACTATGCGAATTTACGCGCTTGTAGCTTGCCTCTGGACAGTCACAAACCCTCTTTATGCTCAAATTGTGTTTGAATCCTTACGGGATGGGAATTGGGAAATCTATAAGATGGACATCGAAGGGGCAAATCAGACACGACTCACGTTTCATGTGGCGGATGATAATTCCCCCGCTTGGTCCCCCGATGGGAAACAGATTGCATTTGAGAGTATACGGGATGGGAACTGGGACATTTATGTGATGGACGCTGACGGGGGGAATCAACGAAACTTGACGCAGCACCCCGCAGCAGATGGATCGCCGGACTGGCACCCCGACGGCACACGGATCGCCTTTCATAGAGTCCGAGAGGACGATACCACCATCTACACAATGGATGCCAATGGCAAGGACTTCAAGCAGGTCACACGGTGGGAGGTGGCGTTAAGACCCAAGTGGTCCCCCAACGGTAAATGGATTGCCTTTGACTGGTGGGTAGGCCCACCGGGAATCTATGCAATCGAACCGGATACGACTCTCCTGTGCCGAATCTCAAAACCTGCCCCGGACGCGCCAAGGTCTGTAGGAGGGGGAGGTTGGTCGGCAGATGGGAGCCAAGTTATGTATGTAGCACCACTTGCTGAAGCACACAACAACCCTGTTTTAGTTATTGCTACACTCTCCCCGGACGGACACGGACAGGTGGTTAAATGGGAAGAGGTGCCTCTGCCTCAAAGACTTGACAGCATACCTGCCTGGGGTGCTGATGGGCGATCTATACTCTTTACACATAAGGCTTTTGGCAACGAGGATATCTACCGCTACCGGATCGATAATCAAAAACTGATGCAGCTGACCGATCATCCCGCCAAAGATAGTTCTCCCCACGAATGGAATCCGCGCTTGCCGGTCTCGCCGCAGGGGTTAATGCCAAGGCTTTGGGGCGAGATTAAATCCAACCCCTAAGTTACCAAGGAATTGAGACATTTCCAAATCCTGAAATCTAAATTATTTGCTATGTATAATTGCTAAAATTACTATCGAATCCTCGCTATACCCGAATGATATTCCGCCAGGAATATAAATCTCTAAATCGTCTGTAGATTCTTCGTGAGGCGGGCCGTATATTGCTCTGACTTCAGCGCGAGTACTTCCTATTCCTATACCTCCTATCGTTTTATAACCTGGATCATAAACTGTGAGCAGTTCGATTTTATCGCCCGCAAGAGATACTTCAAAGCGTGCGAAACCAAATACGTTCGTAAAACGTAACCATTTATCAGTTAGTCCAGGACTGGCTTTACCATATAAACGTTCTAAGTCGTTAATATCTTGCCCGATATTGATACTTACATCATCTAAGCCCGGTCTTCTAATAATAATACCGCTAAAAGGTATTATTATTACTTTTTCTTGACCGATAACAGGTTTAGATTCTACTGGAGGAGGTAGTTCTGGTTGAGGTACCGGTTCAGGTAACTGATTTTGCGGAGAAGATTTTATACTGATAACTTGAACAGTTTTCTTTGCACTTACTGCTTTATGAGTACGATCGCTTACAAAAACAGTAATTTCTACTGCTGTAGCCTGCTTAGGTGCGGTCCAAGTTGCATTAGCTGTATCTAAAGCACCTTCGCTTACTTGCCATTTTATTATAAGTCTATCGCCATCTGTATCGCGTGTGATGACTTGTAACTTAATCATTGCCCCAACTTCTACCTTTTCAGGTAGTATGAGAGCATCAATTGTAGGCGAGGTATTCCTTTCTGGCTTTATAGAGATCTCACCACTACAGCTAATTATTATTACGGAAATAAGAAAAAAGATATAAATATGTTTCAGTTTAGAGTAGCGATCTTTTGCGTATAAAAGCCTCATATACACGCCTCCTTACGCCCATGTCCCTGTCCATGGGCTGTGAATCCCGCCTTTATTTTTTCACAAACTGTTTCCCCGGTAGCTGCTGAACAATCCCCTTCAACTCAAGCATGACAAGAAGCGAGGAAACCTTTCCGATTGGCAGCTGCGTGACCCGTGTAATCTGATCGATATGGATACTGGAAACATCAATTGCTGATAGCACAGCTTGCTCATCGGGGGTTAGGTTGATTTCTGTCTTCGGCCTCGGTTGGGAAGTAGATGTCGATTTTGCTTCGACTGATTGAGGACGAGCAGCTTTGTCAGGTTGTTCTAAACTTCGATTCCGTGGGGGAGCCGGTTGGCGGGTTGCTTCAGGCGACGGCTGTCCTAAGATTTTTGTGTAGTCTTGGGGTAACGCATCAAGTAGGTCATCAACGCTATTAATCAGCGTCGCTCCCTGATTGATGAGGGAATGGGTGCCCCGGGACACCCCGGAAAAGATTTGTCCCGGTACAGCGAACACCTCGCGCCCCTGTTCGGCGGCGTGACGCGCTGTAATGAGCGAGCCGCTCCGCTCAGACGCTTCAACAACAAGTGTACCAAGTGTTAAACCACTAATCACGCGATTGCGGCGGGGAAAGTTATTTCCACGGGGCGGCATTGTCATCGGAAATTCAGAAATCAATGCACCGGATTTGATGATTTCTGCTGCAAGTGCCCGGTTCGTTTCGGGGTAGATAATACTCAACCCACAACCGAACACAGCAATTGTGCGCCCACCGGCTTCAAGGGCCCCGCGATGCACACGGGTATCAATGCCGCGGGCGAACCCACTCACGACAGTTATACCGCGCGCTGCGAGTTGGTAGGTTAGCTGTTGGCTGATCGTTTTGCCGTATTCGGTCGGGCTACGCGATCCAACGATTGCAATGCTCAGTGTGTCCTGTATGGAAAGTTGACCTATGATATAGAGCACTACGGGTGGGTCATGAATTTGCTTGAGGAGTGGTGGATAGGATTCATCGTTGATAGTTACGATATGACATTGGTGCTGCTCGATTAATTCGAGTTCCTGCGCGAGGGGGGCGCGCGATCTACCATCAATTAGCTGCTGCCGAACATCGGGAGTCAGTCCATCAATTTGGGCTAACTCCTCTGCTGTCGCGGCAAGCGATTTCTCCGCAGATCCAAAAGCCGCTAACAGACGTCGACTGGTATGAGTTCCGATACCCGGAATAAGGTTGAGATGGATAAGACTTTGCGTTTCAGCGGATAACATCATCTGCGAATCTCATTGACTCGTTGCCGGTTGTGTTGCAGGTTCTTCGGGTGGCAGGGCATAGAAGACCTGAATATCGCGGATCTGCTTAAAAATGCCAACCTCTGCGCCGCCTTCACCCCTTGTCCTGCGCTTCTGCCCGCCCATGCGCCGGGACTCCCATTTTTTAGGGACCTTCAGACGCAACCTTCGAGCGTGGATTGGCTCCGGCAGCTGGAATTTGTATTGGTCTTGAAAGTGATTCTTAACACTTTTAATCGTCCTCCAATCTCCGGGCTCATCTCCAACTTGGATTTCAAAGAATTCGAGCTTCCCTTTATCTGCTATCACAACGATGCGTTGAATGGGCTGCTGTTTTGCCCATGATAAGGTTGCCTGCGTAAAGTTCTCCTCTTCCTCTTGGTCTTCCCTGGTTATTCGACCCGTTGTCTCAACAATGAGCCTTGAGGTTTCCCCAACTGAGTGTGTATTATCATCATTTAGTTTTGAATCCTGGCACTCCGCAAATGGGGCGATGTTCCGACTCCACTGAATCGGAGGCCCACTAGGCCCCAAACATCCCAATGTGGACACCAACCCCAGTATTAGAACAGTAAGTACTACAAAACGCATATATTGCCTCCTTTATTTTTCGTAAGTAAAAAGTAGAATATGAAGCGTGATCATCCACTCATCGCTCCCCACTCCTATTAATCTTATTCCAACAGTGGATCAAGCTCTGCTTCCTGTTGATCCTCCAATTTCGCTGCACGTGCTGGTGTCGCTGATTGGTAGCCATACAACTCAATTTCGTAGATCTTCGCTGGTGCGCGGCGATTGCCGCTCGCCCAAAAGTTCCGTCTCCGTTGACCCCGGCGAAGCGCCGCATCGTCGGTTGTACCTAACACGCGGATGCGGACTTTGTCAGTTGGAAACGACACATTCACGGACAAATCGATTGGGTTTGATGCAACATTACTGACCTCTTTGATGATTTGCCAATTCTCGCTCCCCTTATCCGCATATACGTTGAATTTCTTCAAATTGTCCGAATGAATCACAACTCGGCGAATCACCTTTCTTTCACGGAACATGACGATTGCCTGTGAGGTTGGAGCGGGCCCGAAGGTGTCTTGCGAGCCTTCACGGAACTCCGTTTCGCCAAATGTCCTGATGTTACCGTCAATCATCCTTGCGTTCGTCGCACTGACCCCCTCCATCAAGGCGTAATTTTCGCTCCACTCCTGTTTCGCTACAATTCCACAACCGAGCACAAATAGAAAATAAACACTAATGGATAATAACCCCAAACAACGATCCATCGCTATTCCTCCCCTTGGGGTTCGCCAGGTAAATCGCCGTGCGTTACCTAGTGAACTCCTTTGATAATCTTCCAAGTTGTCCCAGTCCGACCATCTTGAAGTTCAACGTTGAGTTGCTCTAACTGATTGCGAATTTTATCCGCTGTTTCCCAATCTTCACGTTGCCTAGCATCCTGACGTACCTCCAGAATGAGATTCATAAGTTGCTCTGTTAAGGCTGCATGTGCATCGGCGGCAACTTCCACTTCGGCGTATATGCCGAGTATGCTGCAGACTTTAACCAAACTTTTGTACGCTTGACTTAGGACGTTTCTTCTCTCGTCTGAAGATTGCCTTGAATCCCGATGGAGTCGGGACTGATCTTCGGTCGCTGCGAGGAATTGATTCACTTCACCAGCGAACTTAAAAATCGTCCCCAACGCCCCAGCAGTATTAAAATCGTCATCCATTGCAGATTCAAAGTCGTGACGCATCGTATCAATAGATTGGCGCAGGAGCGCAGCTTCGGCATCGTTCAACGCCTCTTCCTCAAGATCCGGCGTATCCCCATCCGCATCTCGATACGGTCTTAGGGCATCAAGACAGTTATTCAGCCGTCGAATCGCACTGCTCGATTCACTCAAGCTGGTCGGGTTATAATCTAATGGGTGACGATATTGCGCGGAAAGCAGAAAATGGCGAATCGCTTCAGGAGCATATTTCTGCAGGGCATCGTGGACAAAGATGAAATTCCTTTCTGACTTACCCATCCGTCGTCCATCAACCTGCAGGAATGCCACATGCATCCAGTATCGGGCAAAGGCTTTTCCGGTCGCCACCTCGCTTTGGGCAATCTCATTTTCATGATGTGGGAATAGGAGGTCATGCCCACCAGCGTGAATATCAATCGTTTCACCGAGGTGTTTCATCGCCATGGCAGAACACTCGATATGCCACCCCGGTCTGCCCTTACCCCAAGGGCTATCCCACCATGGATCCGACGCTTTCGATTTTTTCCAGAGATCAAAATCCCGCGCATCCTCCTTGCGTTCATCAACTTTAACACGAGCACCAGCAAGTAAATCCTCCGGCTTGCGATGAGACAGTTTTCCATATTCCGCAAAGTGGTTGACGCGGTAATATACGTCTCCATCGATCTCATAAGCTGCCTGCTTATCGATTAGCGTCTGAATCAGGGATATTATCTCCGAAATATGTTCAGTGGCTCTCGGATGAACGTCAGCCGCACGGATGCCTAGTTTGTTTGAGTCCTCAAAATAGGCATCCACATATTTCTGAGCCAGTTGAGAGGTGTTAATCCCTCGCTCATTTGCACGATTGATAATCTTATCATCAATATCTGTCAGATTTTGAACCAGTGTGACGGCGTAGCCCTTATATTCGAGATAACGACGAACGATATCAGAAATCAGAAACGTGCGAGCGTTACCGATATGAAAGTAATCGTAGACAGTTGGGCCACAACTGTACATGAGAACTTTTTCCTCATGTAAGGGCACAAATTCTTCCAACTGCCTTGTGAGGGAATTATAAATCGTTAATGCCATCAGTTTTCTTTCTAATTTAGGCCCGATCTAATCGGGAGCTGAGGTCTTAACCTACTTTAATTCGGTGAGACAAACAATGGCTTCAGCGGCAGTAGCTTTTCCTTCACCAATGAAACCGAGTCCTTCCGACGTTGTTGCTTTGACATTAACCCGATTACTTGAAATACCTAGTGTCTCGGCAAGGCGCTGGCGCATAGCAGGGATATAAGGTGCCAGTTTTGGGCGTTGCATAATCACCGTACTGTCCACATTCTGAATTGCGTAATCCGCAGAAATTAATGCTTTCACCTTACTGAGTAAGATTAAGCTATCAATTCCGGCATAAGCCGCATCCGTATCGGGAAAATGCTGACCAATGTCCCCCAGGCCCGCCGCCCCTAGCATCGCATCGCAGATGGCATGGGTCAATACATCCGCATCAGAGTGTCCAATTAAACCCAATTCGTATGGGATTGTCACCCCGCCGAGTCTCAATTTACGATTTTCCCCCAATCGGTGAACATCGTAACCAATTCCTACACGCATGGTAGCCTATGAACCTATGAATGTCTACTATTTCTGATTTTTTTACGCTTTACGCATCAGTACTTCAGCAACAATCAAATCTTCCGGGGTCGTAATCTTCAGATTGCCATAGCTCCCCATGACACACTTCACTTTGAGCCCTAGTTGCTCAACCAGGGCTGCGTCATCAGTCAGTTGGATTTGTTTTCGCTGGGCGTGCAGGTGAGCTTCAAGTAGCAGATCTCTCCGAAATACCTGCGGTGTCTGTATTGCCCAAAGCTGGCTCCGGTCCGGTGTATCAACGACAAACCCGCCCCTATCTGTGATTTTAATGGTATCCTTGACAGGGACCGCAACGACTGCCGCTCCCCAATCCGCCGCCGCTTCGAGACAGGTGAAAATCATTTCATCGGTCACAAAAGGGCGGACCCCATCATGGACGACGACGAAATCCGTATCGTCCGGGAGGGCTTCCAATCCGTTGAAGACAGAATCTTGGCGTGTTTCGCCACCGGGGACGAGGGCAGCAACCTTTTGGAAGTCGTACGGCTCGATGACAACAGATCGGCAAACATCGAGATCCGTTTCACCGACAATCACAAAGATTGTATCGATAACAGGACTTCGATCGAATGCACCGATTGTGTGCGTCAAGATCGGTTTGTCAAGCAGTTCTAGGTACGGTTTCTTAGTAAGATGACGCCCCATTCGGCTTCCGCGGCCAGCTGCGGGAATAAGAACGCACGTCCTCTGGTTCATCAGTGTCCACTTCATCAGTTTTTGTACGCGTAAAAATCATCCGACCAGCGGTTGTCTGCAATGTTTGGGTGACAATCGCATCGATTGTCTGTCCAACATATTGCCTGCCATATTCAACAATGACCATTGTCCCGTCATCAAGATACCCGACACCTTGGTTCGGTTCTTTTCCTTCGCGAAGGACGCGCACCTGAATAACCTCGCCAGCAACGACGACCGGACGAACTGAATTCGCAAGCTCGTTGATGTTGAGCACCGTCACCCCCTGAAGTTCAGCCACTTTATTCAAGTTGAAATCATTGGTAATAATTTTCGCGCCAATTTCTTGAGCAAGATGAATCAACTTGGCATCTACTTCTGCCACTTCGGGAAAATCTTCTTCAGTCACATCAACATCAATGTCAGGATTATTTTGCATCAAACGTAAAATCTCAAAGCCACGTCGGCCTTTGTTGCGCCGAAGCAGATCGGAAGAATCTGCGATATGTTGCAATTCATTTAAGACAAACCGGGGAATCACAAACACGCCATCAATAAACCCTGTTTGGCAAATATCTAAAATGCGTCCATCGATAATAACGCTCGTATCTAAGACCTTAACCGTTGGAGACTTGGATTGTAAACCGTGCGTCGTGAGGGAAAACAGTGCAAAGGCATCTCGTCTTCGATAGACAATCATTGTCCCCACATAGCCGCATGAGAGAACGATGCCCGCTGTCAATGCTGGGCCAATCGCGCCAGTTGTTGCTCGAATAGTATAAATAATAAGACTAGCTACAATCAAACCGAATGCCAGTCCAGCGAAGCAGGCGAAAAGATCTCGTAGTAATGGGCGCGGAATTGAGGACTCAACACCTACCAGAATGATAGTAACAGAAAAAACGATAACACCTCCTATGAAATCATTGGTGAGAAACCCCAAGGCTGCACCAAACAACGTAAAAGCAATGCGGATAATCCAAATTTGCACCCGAGCCACCCCCTTTCTTATTATGGGCTCATTAGGCAAATCTATTTAAAGCAGTGCACTTAGCGCGCCGTAAAGATTGTTGACACCGACCAGGTCAATATCCTCCTTCAATTCTAAGCCTTTGCGATTGGACTCAGGGAAAACTGCACGATGAAAACCTAACTTTGCGGCTTCGAGTAACCGTTTCTCAATATGCGCAACGGCACGAACTTCCCCGCCCAGACCAACCTCGCCAATGACAACAGTCCGTGGATCGATAGCTATATCTCGGTGACTCGACGTTATCGCTATGGCAGTACCCAAGTCAATTCCCGGCTCATCAACGCGCATCCCGCCTGTAATATTGACAAACACATCCGAATCACCGACATCAAGCCCAACCCGTTTCTGTAGTACCGCTAGCAACAGCGCAATGCGCTGGCGGTCTATCCCCGCTGCCGTATTGCGGGGAAACCCAAAGTTTGCAGGAGAAACCAAGGCTTGGAGCTCCAGCAGTAGCGGACGGGTCCCCTCAATGCTAGACACCACCACCGATCCAGAGGTATTCTCCTGTCGCTCACTGATAAACAACTCTGATGGATTCTTGACTTCGACGAGACCGCGGCTTAACATCTCGAAGATTCCAATTTCGTTAGTCGAACCAAATCGGTTTTTTACGGCACGCAGCACACGGTAGACATGCTGTCGCTCACCCTCAAAATAGAGAACTGTATCAACCATGTGTTCTAAAACACGGGGCCCTGCCAGAGAACCCTCCTTGGTCACATGCCCAACGAGGATGATCGGGATGTTTTTACTTTTGGCGACAACCAATAATTGTGCGGTACTTTGACGAACCTGCGTTACGCTACCTGGAGCAGATTGTAATCCGGGAAGGTAGACCGCTTGAATCGAATCAATAACAACCATACGGGGATTGAGTTGCGTAATATGTGATTCAATCTGCTCCAAGTTATTTTCACACAGCACATATAGCAAATCAGAAGTGATGCCGAGCCGATTTGCCCGCAGCTTTGTTTGAGCAACAGACTCCTCGCCCGACACATACAGCACCCCCCCATAAGCACGGCTCAGTGTCTCGCTCACTTGTAATAGTATTGTTGATTTGCCAATTCCTGGATCGCCGCCGATCAACACGACAGCCCCCGGCACAATCCCGCCGCCAAGGACCCGATCAAATTCGCCAATTCCGGTGAGCTGCCGATCCGCCTCGCTAGCAGCGATCCGCGTAATGGGCGCGGGATCGCTTGCGGGCTGCGCTGCCAGCCGAGGGTGCATAGAAGCCGCTTCCTCAACCTCCTCAGCGAAAGTATTCCACTTCTCACATTCCGGACAGCGACCCAGCCATCTGATAGAGGAGTGACCACATTCCTGACAAACAAATTGCCGACTCTCTTTTGCCATTTTAGGTCCCAACGTCTAAGCTAGTTTACCAATTTCTCGACGAGAACCGAAGCCCGGCTGTATAGCGGATGTCACCCGATGTTAAATCCTCCGCACCGATGATTATTTGTCCGTAGGGCAACAATCGCCACGCCACTTCCGCGCCGAGTTCCGGGTTTTTGCTAGTCAGATGCATTCCTTCAAAGGTAATACCAAGTTTCCGAGAGAGCAGCCATACATCAAATCCTAAGCCAACCTTTGACCGCATGAACCCAACGCGGCCGCGCAGGTTATCCGTGAAGTCATAACCGTACTGGAAGTCCAGCTTTACCTCTTCTTCACGCGTCCCTAAGCCGAGCCGGTATCGCTGATTGCCCGAAGCAAATAGCAAAACACCTAACTCGTTGTGCAGGCTCTCTTCAAGGCTTAAATACCTGAGTTCGTAATCCCAACCGAACTCCGGTATCTTGAATTTCTCCGAACCCCGATCTAACATCCGAGATAGGTCTTGAAACGCGAGCATTGTATCGTCTACCGTTTTTACCGTATTCCGTACTTCATTGAGGGTATCGGGTTTATTCAACAACTGAGCGATGCTGCCTTCCCCATGCTGCGCCGTATGAAGGAACTGATTCAAATTATCGCTCAGTCCATCCAACTCTTGCGTCGTATTGGTGAGGTTTTCGAGCAGCTGATCGACCTTCGGTTTTTCAGTTGCAATGACCTCCTTGCTTTGTGCAATCAGATCCGAAAGTCCAGCGGTCAACATAGCGAGATCTTGATCTAATTGCTGAGACATCTGACGAAAATTCGTGGCACTCGTTTGTAAGTCCAAGATCAGTTGTTCCACAGGGGACGAGTTACGATTTACCAAGTCAAGTACGGCTCGATTAATATCGCCGATCTGACTGCTGATTAGTAAAGCATCACTTTCCAATCTATTCATCAGACGATCGAACCGTTTATAGGTTTGCGCCAAGCGAAAATCGTTCTCCTGTGCGATACGATTTAGGTTTTTTATCGCTTCATTTGTACCGCCAACTATCTCCGTTATACCGTGGCTGGTTTGCTCGATGAGCACCCTCATTTCCACGATACTCGCGCTAATGTTCGCTTGATTCGATTCGATCAACTGGTTTGCGGAGGCGATAAATTGTGTGCCTTGGCTAACAGTTTGATCCACCTGTAAAACGAGTTGTGAAATGTCGTGTGGAGCTTGCCCCGTCAGTGGAAAGTCCGCCGGTTGTAAATTCGGATTCCCAACGGGCCCGTTGGTCAAATGAATATACGCTTCGCCGACAAAACCGATGATACCAATTTTTACCTGACAACCTTGGCGAAGCCTTTGAAAAGCGTCCTTGACGCGCATCTGAACTTCAACCCGCGTTCCCTCGGTATTGAGTTCAATACGTGTAACTTTGCCGACCCGCACACCGGCGAGTTGAACCATAGCCCCAACGCGGAGATCGCCAGCATTATCAAAGTTGACTTGCAACAACTCACCCCTCGCGCTCCAGGGGGAGTTAGCCGCATACACTGTCATAAGTATCAGGACAACAACACCAAGGATGAGAACAAGTCCCACCTTGAACTGTACACTCCACGACCTCATCTAATCACCTTGCCTGCAATTATCAGTTCTGATGATGATTTTTATTAGAAATAAACTGCTGTAGAACCGGGTTATCAATCTGCCAAATTTCATCTGGGGTTCCGTGAGCAATTACCTTACTTTGGTGTATCATTGCCATCCTCGTCCCGACTAAAAACGCGCTTTCCATATCGTGTGTCACAACAACAGAAGTTACCTGCAGCTTCTGATGCAAATCTCGTATCAATTGGTTGATTTCCAACGCTGTAATTGGATCCAATCCCGTTGTCGGCTCATCATACAGTATCACTTCTGGGTTACAGGCAATCGCGCGAGCAAGCCCCACCCGCTTTCGCATACCGCCACTCAGCTCTGCCGGTCTCAGGTGCTGGGTATTATCTAGGTCAACCAAATGCAGCTTTTCTGCGACAATTTCGTCAATTTCACGCTTACTCAGTTTCATGTGCTGGGAGACCATAAAACCGACATTTTCCCCAACCGTCATGGAGTCAAAAAGGGCAGCCGATTGGAAAAGCATACCGAGTTTTCGCCGGGTACGATCCAAGGCTTTTCGTGAGAGTGTCGTGATATCTTCACCATCAATCCAGATTTTTCCTTGATCCGGCTTCATTAACCCGGTAATCAGTTTGAGCAAAACACTTTTCCCACAGCCACTTCGTCCCATAATGACCAACGTCTCGCCGCGAGGGATGTGCAACTCAAGCCCGGTAAGGACCTCTTTATTTTCAAAGTCTTTCCAAAGATTTTCAATCCAAATCATTTTTACAGCATCGGAACAGCACAATTAGAGAACAAGTATCACTCGGATAGCCCCATTCTGTTCTTCCGACTATTCCAACCCCCAAATCGTATAAAGTAAATGGTTCAACACAGCATCCAATGCCAAAATGGTAATCAGTGAAGTCACCGCCGAACCTGTTGTGGATTTGCCGACCCCCTCGGCACCGTCCGCTGAAGAGATTGTAAACCCCTTGTAGCAACCAATCGAAGCGATCGCCATTCCAAACGCTGACGCTTTAACAAGACTAATAATAATCCTGCTAATAAAAAGATTTGCCTGGGCTAGTTTAAGAAAGAAAAAACCATTCATATCAAACAGGACAATGGCTACGAGATAGCCACCAACAATCCCAAAAACAATTGCAAAAAGGGTCAGGATTGGCAGCATGATTGCACAGGCAAGAAAACGGGGAACGACGAGATACTTGACCGGGTTGGTTGCCATCACCTCAAGGGCCTCTATCTGTTCCGTTACCTTCATCGTACCAAGTTCCGCAGTAATTGATGCCCCGATCCGTCCAGCGAGTACAAACGCGGTAACCATCGGTCCAAGTTCTTTGACGACAGACACACTAACAAACCTACCCAGTGTGCCTTCTGCTGAAATCTGTTTGAGTTGATGGTATCCCTGTGTTGCCAATACCATGCCGGTAAAAAGACCGGCGACTAGTACAACTGATACCGAATTGACACCAATCAAAAGCAACTGGTGGACCAGCAGTTTAAGTTGAAGTGGACGTCTAAAGGCTAACGACCAAGTCTCCCAAACCAGCATGGCTGCACTCCCAAGCCCAGATATCCAGTTCAAGGCTCGGCCGCCCACAGTATCGACAAACCGAACGACAAGGTTGCGCGAATTGTATAGTGTCTGACGTCGGATAGGTGGTTGGTTATTCATAGGTAGTCACACACCGGATAAAGGAAAACTTAATGATTCTTAAACATGAGGGGTCCAGCTGCCCTATTCCTACTGGTAGGACATGTTGGCAAATCGCATCTGTGTTTTATTGAATTCCAATCTAACTGTCCCTATTGGTCCATTACGCTGCTTTTTGATAATGAGATCGGCAGTTCCTTGGTCGTCCGCATTTTCATCGTAATAGTCCTCTCTATATAAGAAAGCAACTAAATCAGCATCCTGCTCAATCGCTCCCGATTCTCGTAAATCGGATAACAGCGGACGTTTATCCGGGCGCTTCTCAACCTCACGACTCAGCTGCGAACAGGCGATAATCGGCGTATCCAGCTCCCAAGCGAGAGTTTTGAGTGTACGCGAAATCTCAGAAATTTCTTCTACCCGCCCGGCATATCGGCCCGCGCCACTCAGCAGCTGCAAATAATCGATAATAATAAGCGCGAGGTTCTCGTGTTCAGCTTTCAAGCGTCTGCCTTCCGCCCGCAGTGTCTGTATGCTAATTCCTCTCGCATCATTGATAAAAATTGGTACGGACATTAAGCTGCTGACGGCCTGTGTCAACCCTGTCCAATCCTCACCTGTCAAGTTTCCGGTACGAAGATTACTAAAGTTGATCTGGGCTTCAGCAGCCAGCATCCGCAATAGCACCTGCTGCGTAGGCATTTCAATGCTGAATATCGCGACTGGTAGTTCCTGTTCGATCGCGATATTTTGAGCCATATTCAGCACTAATGTACTTTTGCCCATACTGGGCCGCGCTGCGATAATAATCAAATCACCACGCTGCAAGCCCGAAGTCATTAAATCAAAATCGGTAAAGCCCGTCGGTATACCAACAAATTGGTCCTGTTTATGGAAGAGTTTTTCAATCCCTGCTAAAGTTTCTTTGATAATAGAACCAACCGATACAAATCCTTGGGCATTGTCCGATTGGCCGAGACGAAAGATTGCTTCTTGAGCTTGATCCAGAATCTCGCGGAGTTCCTGTTCCTGATCTCGTGCGAGATTGCTGATCTGCTCTCCTGCCTGCACCAACTGCCGGCGCGTCGATTTCTCTCGAACAATTTGTGCATAAAACTCGGTGCTTTCCGTTTCGACGATCCGGGCTTGTAGATCATAGAGGTACAAATCCCCACCCGCCCGATTGAGCTCGTTTTTTCTTTCGAGTTCATCTGACACAAGGAGGGGGGCCACCCTATTATGCCGTTCATAACCCGCAAGAATCGCCGTATAAATGAGCTGATGATCCGCGGTAAAAAAAACCTCCGAAGTATGACCGAGGATAGCAATAACACGGGGAATCACTGCACTATCCAACATCATTGCCCCAAGCACAGCTTGCTCCGATTCCCTGTCGTGAAGGGCTTCCATAGTTTTGGCATTCATCGCTCAAGACCGGAGTTAATAACTGGTGGAATAGGGCAGTTAAGGTGACTCTTCACGAACAACAACAACTTGAATATTTGCGGTAACGTCAGCGTGAAAGCGGATGGGAACCATGAAAACACCCAATTCTCTGATGGGTTCGTCTAATTCGATATTCCGCCGATCTACCTCGATATCTTGACTGGAGAGTGCCTCCGCGATATCCATTGAGGTAATCGATCCAAAAAGCCGATCGTTTTCTCCCGCACGCCTTTCGACTGTGCAAGTTACTTCTGCGATGCGGGTTGCAAGTTCTTCAGCCCTGACCTTTGCTTTTTCACCCTGGGCTGATAGGAACCGCCGCTCATGCTCAAGCATTCGTCGGTTTTTCTCTGTTGCTCGAACCGCAAGTTGCATGGGGATAAGAAAGTTGCGTGCATAGCCATTGGCAACTGTTAAAATGTCCCCTTCATCCCCAAGTGTTTCAACTCTTTTTTTGAGAATAACTTCCATAAAATGCCTCTTAATTTTTATGACTAGCGAATGTTCACAATGGACAAATCGAGTCGAGGAAGCAGTACGAGTCGCTTCCCACCTATGATGACCTACTGCTGTGTCGTAAAAGGCACTAAAGCAATGTTACGCGCGCGTTTAATCGCTCTTGTTACCTCCCTTTGATGCTTTGCACAGTTACCCGATACCCGTCGCGGCAGAATTTTACCACGGTCTGTCATAAAATTTCTGAGTATTTCAATACTTTTATAATCAATGAAATCTACCTTTTCCGTGCAAAACCGACACCGTTTGCGGCGCCCCCTTCGATAGGGCATCTCCCGGGAATCTCTGAAGTTGCCTCGGGTATCTCTTGTATTGCCTCGTTGTTCCCTTGCCAAAATTTCAGTCCTCCAATTGATAGTGCAGAAGAAAAAGCAGGTATCAACTGCGCCCGCCTTTTCTTCCTAATATTCGCTAATTTTATGCAGCGATCGATTTCAGAAAGGAATGTCGTCGTCAGTCGTAGGCGGTCCCTCTTGCCCTGAAAATTGGGCTGATGAAGGGGCAGCTGCGGGGGACGCTTGATCGTAAGCACCACCACCACCGCCATCTTGACGACCGCCAATCAATTGAACTCTTTCAGCAACGACATCTAGCTTGTTGCGTTTTTGCCCCTCATCGGTTTCCCATGAATTGAAATTAAGTCGCCCTTCAAGAAAAACGGGACTGCCTTTTTGTAGATATTCGTTACAGATTTCTGCCTGTCTTGCCCAAACGGTTATATCGACAAAACAAACATCTTCCTTTCTCTCACCGGACTGCCGATCGTTGTAAACACGGTTAACAGCGAGCCCGAATTTTGCCATAGGCGTTCCATTTGGAAGATACTGTAACTCTGGATCGCGGGTAAGGTTTCCCATGAGTATGACCTTGTTGTAGCTTGCCATTATTATTCTCCTTGTGTTTTATATGATGCTATATTTTATCAAAAGTATTCATCCTCATCTTCACTCTCACTATTTTCAAAAGGACGAGCACTTGTTGAGTCGCTTCCTTCTCCCGGTGGTGCCGCATGGCCTGGAGTTAGTTCGGTCAGATCCCCCTCAAATTGTACAACGATATGCTTGATAATCCGTTCTGTAACTCGATAGTGCCCGTTTAATTGACCTACAAACTCAGGGCTACTTTCAAACACCAGCAGCACATAATAGCCATCACTGTGCTGCTTAACTGGATAAGCAAGCTTTTTCTTCCCCCATGGATCTACCTTTAGAAGCTTGCCTCCACCAGACTCAATAGCCGTCTTGACACCTTCAATAACGCCCTCTGTTTCGCTTTCATCTAATTCTGGATTAATAATAAAAATGGTTTCGTACTGACTCAATGCTTTTGTACCTCCCTTTGGACGAATGGCTCCAATCTAAATTTTGACTGATATTTAACCGCAGAGAGAAAAATTCTCCTGCCCATCCCTCATAACAACTCACAATCAGTCGGTTATGGAGCAGAGATTGACTAAATTATATCATAATCCGTTTGCTTTATCAACTGTTTTTAGCTGAACGCTTAGGGCTATTTAGTTTTCGGCTTTTTAACTATTTTGTTGGAAAAGTCGCAACCGGGAGATCGCTCCGACAGGGAAGTGTCGGGATTCGGAAATCCCTCCTACAGAAGAACTAAATGCCCCTAGCTGAACGCGGAAATATGCAACAAAGTCCCTCGTGAAGCGAGATCCCATCGGTGCAATGGTTCTGACAGACACGGATGATGTGTGGAAAATCCTCAGCGCTAGCTAACTAAGCCAATGTGGAAATTCTCCCATTCCCGCTAGGGTGCAAGGGCATCATCGATCGAAAGGGTTTTGGGGAACCACGAAACAATTTTGCACAGTACTTCATCGAGCAAGGCATCAGGACACGAAGCCCCCGCCGTCAGGACAATATCAACAGGCTTACCATCAGGAGGGTTCATCGACAGCCAATTGGTCGTTTCGCACACAGCTTTTGCGTGAATGTCCCAGTGACGGATGGACTGAGGTGATTCGATTTCCCCGGCATCGCGGACAAAGTACGTCGGCATTTTACTATCACATAATTCGACAAGGTGATTGGTGTTGGAGGAATTGTATCCACCTACCACCAAGGCTAAGTCGCCCCTGTCTTCAATGAGGGCGAGCGTCGCGTCCTGGTTCTCTTTGGTTGCGTAGCAGAGCGTGTCCTTCGTATCGGCAAAATGTTCATCAATACGTTCCTCACCGTATCGGGCGACCATCGCCTGCCGAAGTAGGTCAGCGATTGCCTGTGTCTCGGTCGCCAGCATAGTGGTCTGGTTGACAACACCGATACGCTTCAGGTCACGATCTGGCTGGAAGCCGGGGGAGTAGCCATTCGCAAAATACTCGAAGAAAAACTCGCGATCCGCTTCCCCGCATATTACCTTGGCGAGGTGTTCCGCCTCAACCAGATTCAGCACGACCACCACAGGTGCTCCCGATTTCGCATGGGAAAATGTTGCTCGCGTTTCTTCGTGGTATCGCTTACCGTGCACCACGATAGTGTAATTTTGCCTGCCAATCTCCGCACTCTTCTTCCACACCTTTTCCACAAAAGGACAGGTCGTGTTGTAAGCGTAGGGATTAATGCCGCGCTCATTCAGTTTAGCCTGTATCTCCAGCGTCGTTCCAAAGGCAGGCACAATAACCACATCTGCAGGTGTCAATTCATCGAAAGGAATCAATTGTTTCCCCGACGTTTCGCAGAGGAATTGCACCCCGCGCTCCCGAAGATCTGTGTTGACGTGAGGATTGTGAATCATCTCTGACAGCAGAAAGATTCGCTTATCCGGATTCTCCTCTAGTGCCCGGTAGGCAATTTCGATTGCGTTCTCTACCCCGTAGCAGAACCCAAAGTGACGCGCAATCTTGAAACGCACCGGCCCAAAGTCCAAAACGGAAGGAGTGAGGTCCCGCTTGCGAGGATCGGCCACCCGGCGGGCTTGCTTTACAACAGAAATGATGGGGCTTCGGTAGAAAAGCGGGACGTTAAATTCTCTTGGCATTTATCACCGTGTTTAGGGTTAGCTGATTAGGTCGAGGGCTTCTTTGACATACTCCCACACCCTAAAGGGTTGGGATTCTCACCCCTGGCTTTCACTCACTAAAGACCTTCGTAATCTCGTCCGTCTCAAAAATCGGGAGGGGGCAACGTTGGCTATCCACCTCGATCCAGCAACCGCTCTCCGGCGGTAGCAACTGACCGATAATTTCACAGGGAATATTGTGTTCGGTAATCGCCGACACAATCTCGCTGCTCTTCGTGGGATCCGCCGCAATCAGCAATGCGCCAGAGGAGATAACTCCTAACGGATTCAGATCCAATTCATGACAAAGTTGTTTTGTCTCATCCGAGATGAGCAGTGCATCTTGCCAGACGACCACCCCCAAGTTTGCAGCCTGTGTAAGCTCGTGTATGGCTGTAGCGACACCGCCTTCCGTTGGGTCGTGCATCGCATGGACACCACCCGTCCCAGCAGCAATCAGAGCCTCTTCCAAAACTGAAATTCCCGGTGAGGTTAAATACTGCTTTGCTCGGTTAAGAAAAGTGAGAGAAAACTTCTCCAGCAGCTCGGATTCGCGTTCACGGGCGATGATTGAGGTAGCTTCAATGCCGAGCCCTTTCGTCAATATTAAATCATCTCTCACTTGCGCCCCCGATGAAATAATTAGCCTGTCCTTCTCGACTTCGCCGAGCATTTGCCCAATGACAATTGGTCGATCTAAGCCGTAAGTAATCTCGGTGTGACCGCCGCACAGCGTAATGCCAAAATGCTCACACGCAGTGTTGATCTGTTCCATGATACGACGTACCGATTCTTCGGTCGTCTGGTTCTCCGGCAGAAGAATGGTCGTCAACAGCCATTTTGGAATCGCCCCCATCGTTGCAATATCGTTACTGTTGACGCAGATGAGATACCAGCCAATCTCATCAGTTGCGAAGGTAATCGGATCTGTCTTAGCAACGAGATACGATTCACCGAAGTCTATCACAGCAGCGTCCTCTCCGATTTTCGGGCCAACAATGACGCGAGGATCTCGATGCGGTTGAGGTAACAACTGCTGTAACAGATCGATTTTTAGCTTTCCGAGGGGCAACACCATTGGCGTGAGTCCTGTTAAGCGGTGAGGACCGTTCGACCTCTCGCACGACGTTGAGAGAGTATTTTTCGGCCATCCCGCGTAGACATCCGTTTACGAAAACCAAACTTATTTTTTCGTTTGCGGCGGTGGGGTTGATATGTACGCTTCATCAGCACCTGCTCCTAATCTAATTTTAAAATTTCAAACCATCAACTCAAAACGAGGGGATGATAGTCTATAAGACTAGGATTTGTCAAGCCTTTTCCCGCCGCTAGATTAGGATTTTCAACTTGCTTAAAGCCATGTTTCATGATATAATAAAGCACATTTTACTTGAGGAGGAAACTAAACTTAACACGCACCGGACAATGGATGGGAGCCCCGGCGATTCCTGTCTTTCTTAGGTGAAGAATTTTGTGGATGATTTGTGGATAACCTGTGGATAACTTGTGAATTGTTCAATTTCTCCTCTCGATTGACCAACCAACATCCCTGACATGTTTGTATCTCACATACAATTTTCGCTAAGAACTTCTCTTCCCCTGTTATATCCTGAAAAATTCAATGATTAACCTTTAGGTGTGGAATCCCAATGCTTTAGCTTGGGGATGAAACACCCGCTTTAGCCTTGCTTTTCAAAGCCGTTTGGAGTATAATTTACTTGGCTTTCGTAGGGGAGTTCCACACCGTCGCACGACGGCATCCCCTACCCCCGTTAGAACCGGGCATGAAAGTTAGCAAGCCAAATCCCATAGCTTAATGCGCTGTCAATTTTGTGGTGACGACTTTTGACAGTAATTCGCACAAGCCCAACGCTTTAGCGTTGGGAGCAGTCAATTTCCCTGAAGGAACCTTCTACCTATAGGAATTGCTATGATGCGGTATACCCCGGATCAAATCTGGTTGAAAATTCTGTCTGAGTTGGGCGACACCATTCGTGAAGATGTCTATCTACGCCAAGCCAAACCCATGGCTCTCACCGAGAGTGAAATGACGGTTTCAGTTCCGAGTGTGTATACGCAGGAGCAAATTGAAAGCCGTTTTCTTTCTGACATCAATGGCCTCTTAGCGAAACAGATTGGTGCCAGCTGTCGGCTCAAAATCATTGCTGCAAAACCCAATACAAAAAGGGCATCTGAACCATCGGTCACACCTACCACACCTGATGTGGCACCCTCTACTGAGACAAGTCTGAACCCCGAATATACTTTTGATCGGTTCGTTGTAGGAACAGGCAATCGTTTGAGTCATGCGGCCTCACTTGCTGTGGCGGAAACCCCCGGGAAGATTTATAACCCGCTTTTCATCTATGGCGGCGTTGGCTTGGGTAAGACGCACCTTCTGCACGCAATCGGGAATCGGATTCAAGAGATTCATTCCAAGCAAAAAGTACTCTATATCTCTTCTGAGACCTTTATGAATGAATACATTGATTCTATCATCACTCGCACGACAGCTCTCGATTTCCGAAGCAAATACCGGACGGTCGATGTGCTCCTTATTGATGACATCCAATTTTTACAACGTAAGGAGGGCACTCAGGAAGAATTTTTCCATACGTTCAATGAACTTCACCAAAATTCAAATCATATTGTGATGACAAGCGACCGCCCACCGAAGAACCTTGAAACGGTTGAAGAACGATTGCGCTCCCGTTTTGAGTGGGGTATGGTTGCTGACATCAGTCCGCCACAATTTGAAACACGGATTGCTATCCTTCGCCAGAAGTGCGAAGACCAAAATTTGGGAAATGTCCATGACTCCGTTTTAAGCTATATTGCCGAGGTAATTCAAACAAACATTCGAGATCTGGAAGGCTCGCTCATTCGTGTTGCCGCAGAAGCGAGCCTTTTCAATGAGCAGTTGACAGTCGATTTTGCCCGTAATGTGTTAGCTAACGTTGCCCTACCGGCCATCCGGATGAACCATCAAGCTATCACGGCAGAAGATATTCAAAAAGCTGTAGCGAGTTATTTTCGCCTCAAAATCAGCGACCTCAGATCCTCTACACGCACAAAAGCGGTCGTTGTTCCTCGACAAATTGCCATGTATCTTTGCCGTCAACTCACCAAACTTTCCCTGATGGAAATTGCGAATGCTTTCGATAGGCAAGATCACACGACCGTTTTACACGCTAACAGTCGAATTGAAGAGAGTATCCGCACAGATTCGGAACTTTACCAAACAATTAACTTTTTGATAGAAGACATTAAATAATGGAAACATATTCTGCAAATCGTAAATGTGGATAACCTGTGGATAACCCTGTGGATAACCTGTGGATGGCCTGTGGACGGATGTGGATAACTTTTGGGATGTGGATAACTTGTGGATAAGTCCAAAAGTTATCCACAAGTTATCCACAGGCTTCCCGTCAGTCAGGACGCGGGTTTGAGGGAGTTATCCACATATCCACATCCCCTACTACTACTACTAGCTTATATATTAATTAATAGGATAAAGAGTAGAAAAGAATGCGTAACCGTTATTTGTCAAAAAGTATTTATAAAGATTTAACTTTACAAACATAATTCTTTAAGGAGAGAGATGATGCAGTTAATATTCACAAAAGAAGATCTGTTTAGGTGCATTCAGGTATTACAAGGCGTTGCCGCCGGCAGGAATACGCTCCCAATATTGTCGAATGTCCTGATGCGCGCAGTAGATGGACAAATCGAAATCGCAGCGACCGATCTTGAGGTTAGCATTCAGACTGCTGTTCCCGGTACTATCATTGACGAAGGTGCCATTACCGTATCGGCAAAGAAACTTTCTGAAATTGTACGTGAACTACCAGACAAGGAAATCAGACTTTCAACAACGGCAAATGATCGAATCGAAATTACTTGTGGGGAAGGGGTTTATAAAATTATTGGATTACCTGATGATGAGTTTCCAGAGCTTCCCTCAATTGCCGGAGATTTCTTTACGATTGATGGTGAAACGCTCTGTTCTATGATTGATAAAACCGAGTTTTCTGCTTCGACAGAGGAAACGCGATACTTCTTGAACGGACTTTATTTTGATCTGACACCCGAACTCACTCAAGTCGTTGCTACTGATGGACGACGCCTTGCCATTGCGTCGAGTGATACGCTGATACCACCACCCCAGGAACCGATGGGGATTATCGTTCCACTCAAGGCGGTCCGGGAGATTACCAAAACCTTTGCAGAATCAGCGGAGGTCAAAGTCTCCTTGCTGGAAAACCAGATTATTTTCGCTGATGATGACTCCACCTTGACCTCTCGATTGGTAGAGGGCGAATATCCCAAGTACCAACAGATTATCCCCAACGATAACGAAGTTCACCTGACGCTTAGTGTTGAAAAAACGCTGGGGGGCCTGAGGCGAGTGGCACTGTTATCTAACCCAAAAACCTACTCGATTCGTTTGGACATTCAGGACGGCAAAGCGAGGATTTCTGCCAAGACACCCGATCTTGGAGAGGCGTATGAAACGGTAGATATCAAGAGCGGCGATGGGGAGATTCAGATCGCATTTGATGCACGTTTCCTCGTGGAAGCCGTGGGACATATCCAAACCGAAGATTTCCGTTTGGAACTCAAGGATTCCCTCAGTGCAGCGGTCTTAAAGCCGGTGGGTGAGGATGGGCATCTCTGCTTGATTATGCCGATGCGACTAGAATCTTAGTTAGGGTAAAGTTTATTCCCACGATGTTGCATCTAACAGGGGAATTGGCAATTTGCGGGTCGCGATGGTCTGCCTAAGTTGTAAGATGACGCATGACAGAAATGTCAATAGCTCTACGCTTTAGCGCAAGGGTGGTATCACTCGGTTGATGCCTATCCTCAAAAACATTGATGCGAATCTAAGTATGAAAGAGATGCAGCTGAGCAGGCCTCCCGCGCACTCTAAAAATGCCTCACGACAATGCGACTAAACCAACTTGTGTTGTGTAATTTCCGTAGTTATGCTGATTGTGAAATCGATTTCACCGATCGAGTGAACCTGATTATTGGAGAAAACGCGCAAGGGAAAACGACACTATTAGAAGCAATCTATTTCCTTAGCACGGCGAAATCACACCGAACCTATCCGGATGGTGAATTGATACGGCATAATGAAAGCTGGTTTTACCTCAAAGGGGAGATTGCCACTACAGATAGTTCGTATAAGGATCCAGAGACTCACAATCTACAACGATTAAGCTTGATGACGGTTGAAGTCTCAAACGAGTTGAGTGGCAAGAAGCGTTTCAAGTTCAATGGAGTTCTTCAGAAAAAGCTCTCCCAGTGGATTGGTCAATTCAACGTTGTTTTTTTCTCCCCTGAATCACTCACTTTAGTTAAAGGCTCCCCTGCAGACCGTCGGCGTTTTATAGATATTTTGATTTCCCAGATTAATTCGGCTTACTTGAATTCTCTCCAAAATTACCAATTTGTGCTCAAGCAGCGCAACGAGTTGCTGAAACAGATTCGATCGAAACAGGCTAGCCTAGAATTCCTCGATCCGTGGGATGATTTACTCATTGCTGAGGGAATCTCTATTATTCAGACACGCTTGAGAATGTTGGCGCAATTAAAGGGTTATATTCAAGTGAAGCACGCCGAATTGACCGGAAATCGGGAAATACTCGAATTGAAATATCAACCTTCCCCCGAAAAGATCGATGATGTGATGGGGCAAGAGGCGGCAGAGCTATTTCGCCGCGGCCTACAATCTTCTCGATCTTACGATATCCTGCGTGGAATGACTTCATTAGGTCCACACCGGGACGACTTCAAATTGATATTAGAAGCCCAGTCTGCCGGGCAGATGTATCTTCAGGAAGCGAAGGCTTTTGGATCGCAGGGACAACAACGAACCATCGCTTTAGCCCTCAAACTTGGGGAGTTAGAATTAATACGTGAAACCACAGGCAAAACCCCAATCGTTCTACTAGATGATGTTTTCTCAGAACTGGATGAGGGGCGTTCGGCATTCTTATTTGAGTTGTTAGGACGATTGAACGCACAAATATTTATCACTTCGACACGGCAAGAAGCATGGGGGCCAGGGCTAGGAGAGTGCCGTGTATTTACGGTGCATAATGGACAAGTCAACTGAAAAAACAGAACGGATTGATCTGCTTCTTGACGGACTTATTCGTGATTACGGGTTGGATCACAGAGTTCTTGAAGCAAAAGTTTTTTCCGCTTGGAAAGGGGCTGTTGGCCCGCTGATTGCCCGTAACACCCAACCGATTTCACTGGTTGATGGGAAATTAACAGTTTATGCCTCCGCCCACGTCTGGGTGAACGAACTTTTGATGTTGAGAGGGCGTGTGATTCCGAAAATCAATAAAGCTGTCAATTTTCCTGCGGTTAAAACATTGGAATTCTCTGTTAAGCCGATTCATCCCTCAAAGCCTCCGAAAATTCAACGTTTTCGCCGGCCGAAACGTCTAAAATTAGAGACCGTTGAGTTAGATTTAGAGACATTAAAACGAATTGATCAGACCGTTGCGTTGGTCGAGGATCCGGATCTGAAAGCGCGCTTAAAGCGGCTTTTTATCAAACAGAGCCAACGCGCCTTAATTAAGGATGAATAATAGGATATTGACGAAAGGGGTAGAAATATATGGGGGAGCCTTCTTCTTACACAGCAAAAAACATCCAAGTCCTTAAAGGATTAGAAGCGGTTCGCAAGCGTCCTAGCATGTACATCGGTAGCACCGGGCCCACAGGGCTACACCACCTGATTAAAGAGTTAGTCGATAATTCGATTGACGAAATATCTGCCGGCTTCGGATCGCAAATCGAAGTTATCATTCACGCCGATGGCAGCGCAACGATACGCGATGAGGGACGTGGCATTCCAGTTGGTCAACATGCAAGCGGTGTTTCAGCCTTGCAGGTTGTCATGACGACATTGCATGCCGGTGGAAAATTTGACGGACGCGCAAGTGCGGGATATAAAACGGCTGGTGGCTTGCACGGTGTTGGTGCCTCCATTGTGAATGCCCTATCAGAATGGGTCTATGTCCAAGTTAGGCAAGGTGGGAAGGTACATCAGCAGAAGTATGCGCGCGGCATACCTTTGGCAGATGTCGAAGTTGTCGGCGTGAGCAAAAAAACAGGAACCACGACCACCTTCATGCCGGATTCAGAAATTTTTGAAACCATTCACTTCTCACATGATATCTTGGCAGAACGCCTCCGTGAATTTGCGTTTCTCAATCGTGGGATCAAGATTATCTTCAAAGACGAGCGGCGCACTGAAGACGGTAAAGAGAGAGAAACCCGTGTCTTTCAGTACGAGGGCGGCATTTCGTCGTTTGTCCAATATCATAACCAAAACAAAGAGGTCCTCCACAAAGACCCCATTTACATAGAGGGCATCAAAGATGATGTTTGGGTGGAGATTGCCCTGCAATTCAATGCTAGTTATTCCGAAAATCTCTTTTCCTACGCCAATAACGTCCGCACGCCCGAAGGTGGATTCCATGAGAGTGGTTTCAAAAGTGCGTTTACGCGGACTTTCAATGTTTACGCAAAGGCTTATGACCTCCTAAAGAACGCAAAGATTTCTTTGTCAGGCGAGGATATTCGTGAAGGAATGACCGCTGTGATTAGCGTCAAAGTGCCTGACCCACAGTTTGAAGGGCAGACAAAACAAAAATTGGGGAATACTGAGGTTGAAGGAATTGTGCAGGCACTTGTCAATGAGAAGTTAAAGACCTATCTCGAAGAAAATCCAAACGTTGCCAAACGAGTCATCCAAAAGAGTATTCAGGCTGCACAAGCACGGGATGCCGCTCGACGAGCGCGGGAAGTCATCCGGCGGAAAGGGATATTGGATTCCGCATCAATGCCCGGAAAACTTGCCGATTGTTCCGAACGAGACCCCGCCCTGTGCGAAGCGTTTCTGGTTGAAGGGGATTCAGCCGGTGGGACAGCCAAGCAAGGACGGGATCGGCGTTTTCAGGCGATATTGCCGTTGAAGGGGAAAGGCATCAACGTTGCCAAAGCGCGCTTGGATAAGATTCTCAAGAACGATCAGATTATCGACATTGTTACCATGTTGGGAACGGGAATCGGTCAAGAAGATTTTACGATGGAAAAATTGCGCTATAACAAGGTGATTATCATGGCTGATGCTGACGTTGATGGCGCACATATCCGTACCTTGCTCTTGACTTTCTTCTTCCGCCAGATGCCCCAATTAATTCAGGATGGCCATCTGTACATCGCTCAACCCCCGCTGTATCAAATCCGAAAAGGGCGTCGCTCCCAATACCTCCAAAGCGACGAACAGATGAATGATTATCTCTTGGAAGCCTCGATGGAAAACACCCAATTGATGAATATGAGACGCGGTGAACCGTACACACCAGAACAGTATCGCACAATTCTGGAGACCGTCCGAGAAATTGAGGGCTCGTTAAGCGAGTTAGGGCGAAAAGGGATCGATATGGATCGCATTTTTGATCAGTGTTTTCGCGGCGAAGCAACCGTCCCCCTACTCCTAATTCAAACAGATGAGGGAGACTTCTACCGTTTTAGGGATGAAGCTGTCGATCAGCTGATTGAGCAGAATACAAATTCTCAGCTTGAACTCGCAGATCTCGGGGCGACAAATGAAGCGGTGATTGAAGATGTGTCAGATATGCCTGAACTCCGAGCGTTAGATAATTTCATTAAAACGCTAAACCAATATGATATTTTACCTCACGATTTCGATCGCGCAAATGGAGCTGAGAGCGGTAATGGCAATCCGACGTTTATCATCCGAGATGGTGACCGGGTGCCTCGAAGGTCGAATACTGTTTGGGAAATGTTGGGTGCCATTGAGGACATCGGGCGACGCGGCACCACGATTACGCGCTACAAAGGGCTCGCTGAGATGAACGCGGATCAGTTGAAGGACACAACGATGGACCGCGAATCACGAATCTTGCTGCAGGTCAAGTTGGAGGATGCCGTTGAGGCAGATCGGATGTTTGCCCTGCTCATGGGCGACGATGTTGACCCACGGCGTGTCTTTATCGAAAAGTATGGGAATCAGGTGAATCTTGACCTGTATGGGGCGTAAGATGTCAAATGATATTGTGAATTGGCGTGACAGTGGGGTGAGAGTAGTCCGTAGTGATCAGCTTGACATGAATACGCCGCAAACCCCCGGCATGAGCCGTGCCGCTGCCATCAATCGGGCGACCGCCGGGGCTAATACGCTCTGGGCTGGCACGGTGAATATTCAACCGAACGCGAAAACTGGCGCACACCATCATGGAGCGTTGGAGAGTGTAATTTATGTAGTGAATGGACGCGCCCGTATGCGGTGGGGCGAGCAGCTTGAGTTTGTCGCAGAGGCGGGGCCTGGGGATTTTATCTATGTGCCGCCCTTTGTGCCGCACCAAGAAATCAACGCGAGCACAAACGAACCCCTTTTCTGCGTCTTGGTGCGGAGTGATCAAGAACCGATTGTCATCAACTTGGATATTGAACCGGTGGAGCCCCCGGAGGAAGTCTATTGGGTTGACCCGATCCATCCCGAACCGTAATGGTTCAAGAGGAACAAAAAAATGATATCCCTTTGAGGAGATAGACACCGTATTTACTTTCCTCTGCATATCAACACACCAAAGCCCCAGCGGGGCGATATGTATATTAAAACGCACCACCCCCTACGGGTCAAGGCATACTAGTTACGGCATAAGGAGTAAAGCAGAACGTGCTAACACGAAACGATGAAAATTCTAATATTATCACGCGATATATCGAGGATGAGTTAAAGGAATCCTACCTGACCTATGCGATGAGTGTCAACACCAACCGGGCGATTCCAGACCTAAGAGACGGATTGAAGCCGAGTACACGACGCATCCTCTATGCGATGGGAGAGATGAACCTCACGGCAGGGCGCCTCCATGACAAGTGTGCAGCTGTCGTCGGCGAGGTCATGAAGAACTTCCATCCACACGGCGACAGTCCAATCTACGATACATTGGTCGGGCTGGCTCAAGATTTTGCGATGCGTTACCCTTTGATTGACGGGCAGGGAAATTTTGGGTCAATTGACGATGACCCGCCGGGAGCGATGCGTTACACGGAATGCCGTTTGATGCGGATTGCGGATGAGATGTTGGCGGACATCCACAAAAATACCGTTGACTTCCAGCCAAATTATAAGGAATCGACGACCGAACCGACCGTGCTACCGGCGCGACTGCCAAACTTGTTGGTCAATGGGACGACCGGTATTGGGGTTGGATACTTGACACGAATTCCGCCGCATAACCTAGGAGAGGTTATTGATGGGTTAATTCTTCTGCTGGAAAAGCCAGAGGCGACGCTTGAAGCCCTCATGGCACATATCCCCGGGCCCGACTTCCCGACAGCAGGACTGATTGTTGGACGCACCGGTATTCGTGATATATACGCCAGAGGCAGAGGCTCTATCACCGTTCGAGGAAAAGCTGTTATTGAGCGAACAATTGAGCGAACAAAGGGGGGCAAGGAGCACATCCTCATCACAGAGATTCCATACCAAGTTAAGAAAAATCATTTACTTCAGAAGATGTATGATCTGGTCGTCAATAAGACAATAACGGGAATCAGCGATATCCGCGATGAATCTGACCACAACATACGGATTATCATTGAACTCAAGCGAGGCGAAATTGCACAAGTAATTTTGAATCAGATATACAAGCATACGCAGATGCAAACCAACTACAGTGCAATTATGCTATGTCTCGTTGATGGGTTGCCCAAAGTCCTATCGCTAACAGAAATCATGCGGCACTACCTTGAACACCGTCGAGAGGTCATTCGTCGACGGACTCAATACGATCTTGACCTCTGTGAGCGACGAGCGCATATTCTCGAAGGGTATCGCATCGCCTTAAACAACATTGAAGATGTGATCGACATCGCTCAAACTGCGGAATCTCCGGAAGATGCCCGAAACCTGTTAATAGAGAATTATGACCTTTCCAAAGTGCAGGCGAGTGAAATCTTAACCATGACGCTACGCCAATTAACAGGGTTGGAACGACAGAAAATTAACGATGAATACACCAACCTCCTCGAACAGATTGAAGAGTTGCGGGCAATCCTTGAGAGTGAACTTTTCATTACAAACATCGTTAAAAAGGAATTATTAGAACTAAAAACCAAATACGCCGACCAACGGCGAACTCAGATTGTTGATGCGGTGACAGAGTTTGAGATTGAAGACCTAATCGCCGATGAAGAGATGGTCGTTGTTATTTCCCATGAAGGTTACATTAAGCGGGTGCCAATCACCACCTATCGTCGTCAGAATCGAGGAGGGGTTGGTGTGATCGGGATGCAGAACAAGGAGGGGGATTATCCCGAGCATGTCTTTGTCGCATCAGCGCATCAATATATCCTGTTCTTTACGGATCGGGGCAAGTGTTATTGGCGGAAAGTCTTCGAGATTCCCGAACGGAGTCGTACTTCAGCGGGACAAGCAATCGTTAATCTCCTGCGGTTGGAAAACGACGAGAAGATTACGGCATTTGTACCGGTGCGCGAGTTTGATGCAGATCGGTTTGTTTTTATGGCAACGGAGAAAGGGATTGTCAAGAAATGCAGTCTTGAGGTCTTTAGTAGACCATATTCTGCTGGGATTATTGCAATTACTCTTCATGAAGGAGACAAGCTCATTGGGGCGCAATTAACGGAAGGCGATCACAACATCCTGTTGGTCACACGATCTGGGGGATCCATCCGTTTCAATGAAAATGAAGTTCGCAGCCTGGGGCGGACCGCAATGGGCGTTCGTGGAATTCGTTTGGAGAGCGACGATTTCGTTGTCGGCATGGTTGCCGCAGCTAATGAGACCGAGACGCTGCTAATCGTGACAGAGAACGGATACGGCAAACGTACGCCATTGGCTGATTATCGTTTGCAGGGACGCGCCGGAAAAGGCGTGATCGCTATTAAAACAAGCACCCGCAACGGTCCTGTCGTTGCAGTGAAAATGGTATCAGCCAATGACGAACTGATTATTGTGAGTTCAAACTGCATGGTGACGCGCATGACAGTGAACGATATCCGCACGATCGGGAGAAACACGCAAGGGGTGCGTTTAATGTCCTTACATACGGAGGAGCTTGTTGTTGATGTTGGAAAGATCTCCCAAAATGGCGAGACTCAAAAATAATGGAGTAGGCATACTCCGTGTGCCGTAACATGACGAGGGTTTATACATCGCCTATAGAAAGGTCCTACTATGATACGTTTATCAGCGATATTGCTTGCTACTCTGATAGTGGTGAATCTAAATGCACAGTTGAGCCCTTCTGATGCGGCAACAGCGGAGGCACCGATAGATAACGTCTGGGTCGTTGATAACTCGTTACGTCCCGAATATGAAGGTGCAAAGCGGGTCTATACCCACTTGATTTCCGCCACCTATCTGCGGGCAACTGCTAAACTGTCTCCTGCTAAACAAGTGTATCAACAGATTCTGCGTGAACATGAAACTTCAGCCTTTGTCCATACCCAACTGGCGAGCCTTAGCATGGAGACTTACGACCTCCCAACGGCGGAGCGCAGCTGCCGCAGAGCCATTGAAATTGATCCCCAAAAACCGACACCCTATTACTTGCTGGGCCAGATTATGATCTGGCGATATGGAAACGCAAAGCACAAAGATAAATGGGGCGATATTATTGCGACCTTCCAAAAAGTCATCGAACTCGATCCCGACCATTATGGATTTGAGAAAAATGGACGCCCTTTCAGCGCATACTACTACCTTGGAGAAATTTCAGAGCAGATGGAAGACTACCAGTCTGCCGCCAATGCTTTCAAAGAGTTAATTCGTATCATGCCCTATCAGTCGACGTTCTATTTACGGTTGGGGAGCCTCTATAACCAATTGGACAATAAACAGGAAGCAATCACCGCTTACGAGCGCGCAATCAAAATCAACCGCGACCTGTGGCGAGCGCATGAGGCACTGTGGAAATTGTGCATTGAGCAGTTTAATCAACTTTATAAAGAAGATCGGTTGGAGCATGCGGCAGAAAACCTCCGGAAAGCAATTCATTCTTATTCTGAACTGCGACGACTTGCCTCACCCGCTAATCACAAACACGACAATGATTGGCTGGCACATTTTCGGGCACGTCTTGGAAGTCTTTACGTTATCCTTCAACGAGAAAATGAGGCAATCGCTGTGTTGGAACAGGTGTTAGCAACCGATCCTAACGACATTGATGCGAACTGTTGGATGGGTATCGCCCATCAAGAGTTGGGGAATTTTGAAAAAGCCGCGCCCTATCTTAAGAAAGCGATTGCACATGTCCCTGAACGGGTCGCCCATCTTTATTTTCTCCTTGAGAAATATGAAGAGGTAGTTGCTGTGTTGGAACAGGTCTTAGCAACCGATCCAAACCATGTAGAGGCGAACTACTGGATGGGTAGTGCCTATCAGGCCCTTGAGCGTTTTGAAAGAGCAGAATTTTATCTGAGGAAAACAATTACGCTTTCACCCGATCATGAAAAAGCCCATAATGCACTCGGTTATCTTCTTGCCGAACATGGAACGAACTTGGACGAAGCTGTGAAGCTGATCCGGAAAGCCCTGAAAAAATCTCCAGCAAATGGTGCTTATTTGGATAGCTTAGGTTGGGCGTATTTCAAGCAGGGCAAGCTAAATGACGCATTGAAACAACTTGAAAAAGCGGTTTTCTACATGCCGGATAGCATGGAAGTCCAAGACCATCTGGGGGAAGTCTATCTAAAAAAAGGACTCAAGAAGGAAGCAGTTTCAGCGTGGCAAAAGGCGATTCAACTATCACCGGGTAATACCGAGATTCTGGAGAAGCTGAAAAAACATCGACAAGATTGAGGAGACCCGGCACTGGGTGGCGCAGCTTGCCCGGATCCGCTGAGAGAGACCTGACACGATGCCGTTCATCCGGCTGTCATCCGCTGTGCCAAGTAAGGTGCTTCGTTCTTGCTGGGTTGTTCAATGGGCTTTGTCCCTGCCGGGTCATTAAAATGAGGGAATGGGGCCATGAGAAGATGGGGATATGACACCTTCATGAAGGGCGTGTGGAATAGACGATCTGCTTCGTGTTTCACGTTTCATGTTTTACGCATTACATTTTACGTTCTGCTGGGAGTCTCAACCACTCATGGTTGGATCGATGGCACTCCCTATTTTTATGAACACTTTGGCCCTATCCTCAAAGCTGTTTCTGAAGTGCCCTCCGCGCCTGCCCAACCCAATGCACCTCAACTGGCACTTGGGGAGCGCAAGGACTTCTTTTCGGTCAATTTTAACACCCATGAACAATATATCGTTCAGTCCACATTGCGAGCGATTGGGAAGTTCTGTTACATCTTCGTTGAGGATTCACAGTGGCGACGGACGGTGCATGAGGGAACGGTGAATTCGGTGCGTCGTGCATTTGATGACGTGACACCGGCTGATTTGAACCGTGGAATCTACGAGATCGAAACAGAACTTTTTGGGGCACCTCCTGATATTGATGGCGATAAGCGGATTTTTCTACTTCTGTTGGACATTCGTGACAAGGGAACGAGAGGCGGGGGTTTCGTCGCAGGATTTTTCAGTCCAGTGAATCAGCAACGTGGCGTTCTCAGACACCCGAAGCTAGGTATTCCGGTTCGTAGTAATGAACTTGACATGCTCTATATTGATACCCATCCCCAAAATGCAGGAAGCCTGAAGGCACTCGGTGTGCTTGCCCACGAATTTCAGCATCTCATCCATTGGCGGCGTGATGCAGACGAAACAGTTTGGGTCAATGAAGGCTGCGCCGAGTATGCTACGTTCATCTGTGGATACCAAGTAAGAGACCATGTCTCACCGTTTCAACAAAATCCGCACATCTCGCTAGTCAATTGGCCAGAAGGGACACACAATCAACTTGCTCACTACGGCGCGGTGTATTTGTGGATGCTTTATCTCCACGAACACTACGGTGGCTCACAAACGATCGCTGCAATCGTCAAAGATCGAACGAACGGAATCGCCGGGGTCAATAGTGCCTTGCGCTTGCGCGGTGTGAAAGAGACCTTCCCCGTTATTTATGCTGATTGGAAGGTAGCAAACTATCTGGATGATAACGAATTTGCCAATGGGCGGTACGGCTATCAGAATGAGCAATTAAGTCTCCGGCCTCGCCGTGAGCATCGTTCATACCCAGTGTCCGTTGAAAACAACGTACTTGCCAGCTATGCGACAGACTATATCTCCTTCTACCCCAATACCGGAAATGGTAGTCTGAGTCTCACCTTTGATGGCGATAATCGTCAGCCCCAATCGGATCGGGATTCAAAGCGACCTTATGATGTCAAGGCAATTGAGTTTCGAGGTGGACAGCCGACAGCAATACACGATATGTCGCTGACTGAGATGGGAAAGGGGAGTCTGCTTATCCTGAACTTTGGGCAGAATACCGAGAAGGTTACTCTCATCCCAAGTGTGCAATCCGAACGCGAGTTACCAGGACGCAGCAAATCATCTTACGCTTATCGTGCACAGCAGGTTTTTGAAGAGTTAGAATTTCACGCAACAGTTTTGCCCAATCCCGTTCATCCAAGATATTGGGACATCATCGCTGTCCCAAACCATTCGATTGGAGCAAGTCCGCCACAGATCACGGTTGTGCACGGTGCAGCACCCATTATATCAGCAATCCCAATGAAAGCCGTGCAGGATGGGTCCATTTACACATATTCGCTTCATCTCTCTCCGGAGGTCCCCCCTGAAAGCGTCCGGTGGGAGATTTTCTTCTTAGGGGAGCGGGTTAGCTCCGGTGAACTGCAAAAAGAATAAGTTCATCAGTCCAACGCTATTTTCATGGCTGATGAAGCCCATAAAACGCTTTATCGTTAATTTCACGCATTACGCATCACGTTTTAGTTTTAAGGAGGTCACACATGGCAACACCAACCTTTTACGCAGGAACAGTGGGTCAAAGCGTATGGCGCAGCAAAGATGGTGGTGATTCGTGGGCTCGAGCAAGCACCGGAATGTTCCCGGAAGCGGATATTCGTGCCCTCGCTGCAAATCCAAACGATTCGTCAATCCTCTTTGCCGGGACAGAAGCCGGCATTTTCCACACAAAGAACGGTGGGGATAGTTGGGAACAAATCAATTCCCCGATGGATGGACTGCAAATCTGGGCGATTGCAATCAATCCCAACAATCCCGATGTCCTCTATGTAGGCACCTGTCCGTCCGCTCTTTTCAAATCGAATGATGGTGGAGATACATGGAAGCAGCTTGATGTTGAGCTCGCTGAAGAGTGTGAGGGCGTGCCAATCATACCGCGCGTGACATCAATCTCAATCGACCCGGAAGATGATCAGACGGTCTATGCGGGGATTGAGATTGATGGGCTACGTCTCAGCACCGATGGCGGTGAAACGTGGGTAGAACGCAGTGAGGGACTAAGCAGCCTCGACATTCATGGGTTGACTGTTGTCCCCGGTGCTCCCAAGGCACTCGTTGCGGCGACAAATAACGATGTGTGTGTCACGACAGACCTGAACGAGTGGATGCCGCTCAGTGTCGGAGAGGGGTTCCCGTGGCCCTACTGTCGGGCGGCGATGTATGTCCCCATGAATGGTACAGGGCGGGTCTATATTGGTGCGGGAAATGGTCCCCCCGGAGATGAAGGCGGGCTTTTCTACACCGATAACCTAGGTAAATCGTGGGAACGAGCGGATCTCGGACTGACAGCCAACAGCACGATCTGGTGTTTGGCACGTCAGCCGGCGGCGCCCGGTTGGCTGTTCGCTTGTAGTGTTAACGGTCAGCTTTTCCGCAGCACCGATGATGGAGCGTCGTGGTCCAAGCTTGCCCATGAGTTTGGCGAAGTCCGTGCCCTAGCGATTGTACCATAAGGGGTTATCGAGCTTATCAAAATTTCCTTTAGATCTAAAATCCAAAACGTAGGGAACAACAATCGTTGTTCCCTACTGAAACATTGCAGAACCGATGCCTCAGGATTGACTGTCGTTGCCTGATTTATCAGGCGTGGTGAGTTATGTTGTGCGGTGCTAAATTGCCGAACTATAAAGCTTTGAGCGTTCAACTGCGTAAATCCTACTAATTTCATTTGATATTTGAAAGTAGATTTGGTATACTTCAACTGCGCGGAGTGATAAAATGATTAGTCGTCGAGAAACGTTAACTACCCAAGTATCAATTCGGATTTTTTTGTAGACATAGAAGAGAGGTTAAGTGCTGTGAATAAGAGTGCGAAAAGCATTGTGGTGTGGTTGATTATGGCATCATTCGTTGCTTATGCCATGTATTACTTGTTAAGCTCAGGTAAGGGAAAGGTCCATCAACTTGCGGCATCAGAATTTTATGCGTATCTTCGACAAGACAATAGCAAAGACCTATTTGAAGGAAAAATCGAAATCGGTAAAGAGTGGATTAAAGGAAAATTCAGGGAGCCGCAATCCATTTTAGATGAGATCGACAGAGGCGGAAGGGAGCTAACAACGTTTCAGGAATTTCGGACAAGCCGTGATGTTTACTCCGAGTACCCACTTCAAGAAAAACTAATTGAGTATCAAATTCCCTTTGATAACGAGCGTTCATCGCCGGTCCCTCAGTGGATCGTGATTTTTGGCACAACGGTCTTGCCAATTCTGCTCTTTCTCGGGATCATGATCTTTATCTCAAGGCAGATGCAAGGCACGGGTAATCGGGCGTTATCATTTGGAAAAAGCCGCGCTCGACTGCACTCTGAAAGTGAATTGAAAATTACCTTTGCGAATGTCGCTGGTTGTGATGAGGCGAAAGAAGGGTTGGAGGAGGTAATTCAGTTCCTGAAAGATCCGAAGAAATTTCAACGACTCGGTGGACGGATTCCAAAAGGGGTCCTATTAATGGGACCACCGGGGACCGGAAAAACCTTACTTGCCCGCGCCGTTGCCGGGGAAGCGAATGTTCCATTTTACAGTATCAGTGGATCTGATTTTGTTGAAATGTTTGTCGGTGTTGGGGCTTCCCGAGTCCGAGATCTATTTGAGACAGGGAAGAAGAATGCGCCGTGTATCATCTTTATTGATGAACTGGATGCGGTTGGGCGACATCGTGGCGCAGGCATCGGTGGGGGTCATGATGAACGCGAGCAGACCTTAAACCAACTTCTCGTCGAAATGGATGGGTTTGATACTTCTGAGGGCGTTATTCTCATTGCTGCAACAAACCGCCCCGATGTGTTAGATCCTGCCCTCCTCCGTCCAGGGCGCTTCGATCGCCAAATTGTCGTTGATCTCCCCGATGTCAAAGGGCGTGAAGATATTTTCAAAGTTCACACGAAGAACATTGAAACGGACCCAGATGTGGACTTAGAAATTCTAGCAAAGGCGACACCCTACTTTTCGGGGGCGGACATCGAAAATATGGTGAACGAAGCCGCATTGCTGGCAGCCAAGGAGGACAAAGATTCCGTTGAAATGATTTTCTTTGATGAAGCCAAAGACCGAGTGCTGATGGGACCTGAACGCCGTAGCCTCGTTATTAGTGACGACGATAGGCGAGTCACCGCCTATCACGAAGCTGGACATGCCCTGTTACGACATGTTATTCCTGAAAATGACCCGAACTATAAAGCCACCATTATTCCTCGGGGTCGCTCGCTTGGTGTTTCGGTAGCACTTCCCATCCAAGAACGTCGGAACTTCAACAGAAGATATCTCCTCGGCAGTATTACCACGGCACTCGGCGGCCGGGTTGCTGAAGAACTCATCTTTGGTGAATTAACCACGGGCGCGCAAAATGATTTTGAACAGGCAACCGATATAGCGCGTAAGATGGTCACGCAATGGGGCATGAGCGATCTTGGCCCGCTCTCCTTCGGTCGACGTGAAGAGCAGGTCTTTTTGGGCAAAGAGATTGCACATCACCAAGATTATAGCAACAAGACGGCGATTGACATTGATGAAGCGGTCCATGGCATTATTATGGAATGCTATAATAGGGCGAGGCACCTCATTGAAACAAATATTGATGGGTTGAAGAAGTTGGCTGATGAGCTACTTGAACGCGAAACACTCATCACGGAAGATATTGAGAATATACTTGGACCCCGTCCCCCAATTTCTGCGATTTCATGATGAACTGCCGAGGCAAGTCGCTTACTTTCGGGCAGCGCACGCGGATCATGGGTATCCTAAACGTCACCCCAGACTCATTCTCTGACGGTGGTCGTTATCTTGATGTTGACCGTGCGATTGCCTACGCCTACAAGATGGTTGAGGATGGAGCAGATATTATTGACATCGGCGGCGAATCTTCTCGCCCAGGAGCCTTACCAGTCCCCACAGATGAAGAGTTAGCCCGTGTGTTGCCAGTGATTGAAGAACTTGCAAACGGGACAGCAACACTTATCTCGATTGACACTTATAAATCCGCTGTTGCACGCAGTGCACTGCAAGCAGGGGCTCATATTGTCAACGATATTACGGCGTTAGGTGACGCAGAGATGGCGCGAGTTGTTGCGGAGATGGATGCCGGACTAATCCTCATGCACATGAAGGGGATTCCTCGTACAATGCATCGCTCGCCGGTTTATCGCAATCTAATCCCTGAAATTCTGACGTTTCTTCAACAACGGATCGGCAAGGCACAAGCAAAAGGAATTTGCCCCGATCAGATTATGATTGACCCCGGGATCGGATTTGGTAAAACCGCCGAGCACAATCTGGAGATTTTACGCTGTCTTGATCAATTTCGGAGCCTAGATAAACCCCTCCTTATTGGTTCTTCCAGAAAGTCGTTCATTGGGAAGATTCTCAATCTACCCAATCCGGCCGATCGGTTGGAAGGCACTGCTGCGACGGTCGCGTGGGCGATTGCTCACGGCGCAGACATCGTTCGTGTCCATGATGTAAAGGCAATGTGTCACGTTGCCCAAATGACAGATGCAATTCATCGTCGCACAGATTAAAATCCCTCCTGAAGAACTGAAGATTCGATTGTCTACGCACAACGAATCAAAAGCACAACAAACGAAAATTGATTATAGGCATTGGTATTGACATTGTTGAGGTCAACGTGCCGCAAGTCTGTGTGCGAATACCTTCCTTGTAGGCAGCTATAAATAGGCATAAGAACAAATGAGCAAATCGTACTATTTTTTACGTTGCACGTTTTACACAATACGCAGCTTCGCGGTCACGTTCGTCCCACTGTTACTGCTTCTCGGTGGGGGGGATCTCGCATCGGCGCAAGCTATCAACGAAGATTTTCGGGCATCGGCAGACGCATTCCTCAGGAGGCTCACTTCAGCAGAACACCTGAGGCTGGGAGGCAACTTTGTCAGTTCGATTTCGGGAATCAATGCTCTCAACAGCAATCCTGCCGGACTCAGCTTCATTGACAGCAACCGCTTCGTCAGTCACGTTTCACGGTTTCCGCGTACTGTTGCCGTAATTGCAAAACCGAACGATGTTGAACGATATGAAGACCACAATCAGTATGCTCTTCACGCATCGGGGCTTGAATTTATAAACTATAGTATGCCCCTGGGGGGAGCGGGAGGCATTGGGTTTGATTTCGCGGTGGGACATGCGGGGCGATTTAGTCGCGTCAACTCCCTTGGGAAAGCGACGAATAGTTTCCCGGAAACCGACTTCGCGGTTGGAGTCGGTTATGGGGTGAAGCTGTTTCGAGGATTGGCATTCGGTGCTAATGCTAGGTGGCTGCGATCTAAAGTACAGGATGCTGAAAACGAGAGGCATATTGGACACGGCTACGCCTATAATTTAGGGTTGATTCAGCAACTGGGCGAACACCTCCGCGTCGGTGGCGTGATTCGGAACTTGAGCAACGGATTGTCATTCACCGATAATTCTATCCCCGATCGCGTCCATCGAAACATCCTTTTTGGTGGAGGATACCAACTCAATCATAAAGATGTAGATATTCAGATCGGTTTCGATTTGAATCCACCCTTTGAAAATGGTATTCAAACCAACTTTGGTAGCACTATCTGGTATCGTGGTTTCGTCGGTGGCAGAATAGGGTATCTGCGTCACACCGAAAAACGGTTTGGTTCAATCCTCAGCCTCGAAACAGGACAAATTGAGTTTGAGGATAGACTCTGGAAGGCTGAAGGGTTGACCCTGGGGCTTGGCTTACAGGTTCGTGGGATTTATATAAACGCAGCCTATACGCCACAGATGCGACCGATGGAAAATGATGGAGAGCAGATTCGCATCGAAACTGGTAGATCTGTATACTCATTTTCAATCGGGCAGCGTCTCTGAAGGGAAATACAGAAAGTAGAGATGGCAACACATTGTGGGTAATAGACCGTACATGCAATCCTATTATGATAAAATACTGGATACAATCGAGAAAGTCGATAGCACCAAAATAGTAGATTAACCTGCACAAACCGTGGTTCTCTATCGTATTACGCCTTGCTTTTCACGTACCACGTCCACTATGTCAGACGAATACAAAACCATTGTTGGGATGGCAGAATCGAAGTTAGTCGTTAAAAAATCACGCTTTTTTGGGTTTGCAATGTCTGTTGACACGATACAAGGGTCAAAGAGATTTCTCGCACTCGTCCAAGAAAAATACTCCAACGCCTCACACGGCTGCTACGCATACAGTATCGGATGGGGGCGTGAGAAGTGCGAATATGCTACTGATGCCGGCGAGCCGAGAAACTCCGCAGGTCCCCCAATTTTAGCAGCTGTGACGGCTTCTGGACTCTCGAATGTTATCTGTGTTGTTGTACGCTATTACGGTGGTATCAATCTTGGTATCGGTGGACTGATTCGGGCGTACGGTCAATGTGCGAGGGAATGTTTAGCAAGTGCAAAAATTGAAACTCAGATTTTTTACAAGAGGCTACAGGTGCGGATACCTTATGAACAGATTGGATCGGTCCTCAAACTATGTAACAGATTGGGAGGCAAGGTGATAAACGTCGAATATGGTCAACGTGCAACCGCACATTTGCAGATTCGCCAACGAGAGGTTGAAAACTTTCAAGAAAATCTGCGAGGAATCAACTCTGATATTGATGTGGGGTCATTTAATTCTTCGGGCGGGCAATCTTCCGTCCCTGGTCTCGGCACGGACTACCCGCCAAAATCGGTCAAAAAGCGGAAAACTAAATAGCCCTAGATATTGACGGGGTTGATCCTGTAACTGTATAATCTATTGGTTTCAAATCTTGAGTGTGTAGAGATTAAGAAATATGGGAGGAATCATCTTGAGCGAGGGCAAAAAATTCACAACTACACATGAATGGATTGAAGTTGGTGCCAGCGACGGGGTCGTTGGGATCACCGAACGCATCCAAATAGAGTATGGTGATATCGTTTTTGTTGAGCTGCCCGTAGTTGGCGACGAATATGAGCAAGACGATCCACTTGGCAGGGTAGAGGTGACTGATGGTAACACTTTTCCTATCCATGCGCCAGCAACCGGGGAGATTAAAGAAATCAACACCACTCTGGAGGAAGATCCGGATCTGATTAATCATTCCCCTGAAGGGGATGGCTGGATCTGTCGGATAAGCATTGAGAGTCCTAGGGAGCTCGATATATTGATGGATGCCGATGCCTACAATGACTATGAGGAAGAAGAGCTCGACGATGAATACATGGATGAGGAAGATTTTTACGACGATGATGAGGCTTATTGACTGCGTTAATCTACCTATATCCGAACTAGATCTTTTCGCGGATCACCATCGTTAGAAAATGATGCACCATCACGTCAAACGTACCCGTCCGCCGAGAACGCCGCTGGAGGATAGAGCCTCAAAAATCTGCTGCTACACTCCCCGCCTTAAATAGAATCTCCATTCTCCTCCTGTGATACGAAGGATTTCTATGTCATTAGTCAGATTAGACCAAGTCACAAAATCGTATGACCCTTACCTCATTCTGGATGAGGTCTCTTTGTCAATTGAACATGGCGATCGGATTGGACTCATTGGGAAGAATGGGACCGGTAAAACGACACTAATTGAAATTATCGCTGGTGTCATTGAGGATTTCAAAGGGAACGTTGGGTATGTGAAGCGACTCCAAATCGGGTATCTCAGCCAAGAGCCCGATTTGGAGGCCGATTGTTCACTCCGGCAAGAAATGCTCAAAGTCTTCCGGGAGCGACGAGACCTTGAAGATGAGATGCTTCTGCTGAGTGAAGGGATGGCAGAAGATCCCAATCTACTCGACAAGTATGCTCGGTTGCAAGAGCAGCACGAGCGAATGGGCGGTTACGATTATGAATATCAAACCAATCGGACGCTGGGTGGGTTAGGATTTCGTGATAGCGATTTTAATTTGAGGATTGGTGTGTTGAGCGGTGGACAGAAAAGTCGTGCCGCACTCGCCAAATTGCTGCTCGAAGATCCGGATCTGTTGTTGCTTGACGAACCCACCAACCATCTGGATATCAAAGCGATTGAGTGGTTGGAAAACTTCTTGAATACTGAATATCGAGGAGGGGTCATCATTGTCTCCCATGACCGCTACTTTTTGGATCGCGTTGCCCGCAAAATTGTCGAGTTACGAAACCACAAACTCAAAGAGTACCCCGGAAACTACACAAAATATCTTGAGATCAGACGAACCGAAAGGCTGACGCAGGAACGGGGATATAAAAAGCAACAACAGTATATCGCCCATGAGGAGGACTTTATCCGTCGCAATATGGCTGGGCAACGCACGCGGGAGGCACAAGGACGGCAGAAGTTACTCAATCGGCTTGAACGGATAGAAAAGCCAGAAACCGTTGAGAAAACAATCAAACTCCGCTTCACGCCGGAGGTGCGGGGCGGGAACGACATTTTGCAATGTCAGGATTTGGGAAAGCGATATGGTGACAAGCAGATCTTTGAAGGCCTGAATCTGGAGGTCTATCGTCAAGATGTTGTCGGTATCATTGGTGCCAACGGTGTCGGAAAGACGACGTTGTTCCGGATGATTCTGGGCGACGACCTGCCAACTTCGGGGGAGTTGAAGCTTGGTCACAACCTCCATTTTGGATATTACGATCAGGAGCTTGCCGGACTCAACCGAGACAACACAGTTATTGATGAGATTTGGGCGTTGCGTCCGACACAAAAACAAGGGGAGATTCGCAGTTTTCTCGGACGGTTCCTGTTTTCTGATGATGAGGTTTTCAAATGGATTGGTGCGCTCAGCGGCGGCGAGCAGAGCCGCGTCATGCTTGCCAAGTTACTCTTAGAAAATGCCAATGTTCTCCTGCTTGACGAACCGACAAACCACCTAGACATACCGTCGCGTGAAGTCCTTGAGGAGGCACTAGCAGAATATCCAGCAACCATTTTTATGATTTCGCATGACCGTTATTTCCTGAACAAGCTCGTCACCAAACTGTTGGTCTTTGAGAATGGAACGGCGAAGCTATTTGTCGGAACTTACGCCGAATATGAAGCGCATGTCCGAGAGCAAAAGCGGAGTGCGCTGCAAGTGAAGGAGGAAACGGAGAAAGCGAGAAAGGTAGAGCGGCGGGAAAAACAGCAGAAGGAGAGGTTGCGAGTCGCTTCGACTTCAAAGCGATCCAAGAAAAAGCGGCGGATAAAAGCACAGCGCGTGGCTGATGTGTGATGGGGATTGTCACCATCAGATCTGTGCGCCTCAATGAAGTTGGGTCAACACTTCCGCTGGTGTCCAGCCTCGAATAATTTCGATGACTGCTTTATAGTTAATTGGTTCAACGGTTGGCATAATTCTTTCCCCCTTCAGTTAGATATTAAAATGGTTACTACTATACTATTTTGACAGGCAAATCGTCAATATCGAGATTCAACTGGAGCCTCTTCTAGCATAAGGAGACCATAGCTTTGACATCAGAATTGTCGTCCATAGACCTTCATAACGAAGCCCTCGTCATTGATTCTCACAACGATACAATTGTCGGACATATCCGTCGAGGGAATATTAGTATTTCAGATCAGAAGTCCCCCGACCGCGTCCGGCATGACGGAACGATTGCCTATATGCGCGGCCCTCTCGATTCCGCAGCCAGCCAGATGGATGTCCAGATCAATCTGCCGAAGATGCGTCAGGGCGGTGTTGACGCTGCCTTTTTTGCAATTGACGTAACGCGGGCGTGGAAGAATCATCTTAGTTACGCCTTAGATGCCATCGGCTTTTTTAAGGCGGAAGTCGAGACCCACGCCGATGAAATCATCATCTCAAGGACGGCGGAAGATGTGCGGGAAGCAAAAGCGGCGGGCAAACTTGCTGCGATTTTGGTCATTGAGAACAGCGACGGTGTGGAGCGAAGCCTGAACATCCTGAAAAGCCTCCACCATCTCGGTGTCCGATCTATTGGACTGACCCACGACCCTACCTCATGGGCGGCGGCCGGCAACGCCGAAACAGATAGCGGCGGCGGACTCACGCGATTTGGGGTTCAACTGGTGAAAGAGATGAATCGGCTAGGGATGCTTGTTGATGTCTCCCACATCAGTGAGCGCGGCTTTTGGGACGTGCTGGAAATTGCCGAACGCCCTGTAATCGCTTCCCACAGCAATTGTAAGGCACTCTGCGGCCATCCACGCAATCTGACCGACAAACAGATTAAACGCATCGCCGAAAACGGTGGTGTCATCGGTGCGACCTTCGTGACATGGTTCATTGACGAAGATGCCCCCTCGTTTTCCCGTTATCTTGACCATATCGATCACATCGTCAATCTGGTCGGTGATGACCACGTTGGCATCGGATCCGACTTCGATGGTGGCGGCGAACAACTCAAAGATGCGACAGAGTTTCCCAAAATTACCGAAGGGCTACTGGAACGGGACTATTCGCCGGTGTCGATCCGGAAGATTCTTGGGGAAAATCATCTGCGGGTGTTTGCGGAGGCATGTCCCGGATAGGTGTCGCTCATTGACGCGAATTGCCCGAAAAGTCACCGTGCAATATCCTACAACTCCCCACGCAGCACCAAATGGTCATCCATCACCTCACCCTTACCGTTGCGCGTACCGGAGGGCATATAGTGAATAACCATCGCCCGCCGCCTACGCTGGGACCGATTCGGATTGGTCTGATGCAGCATCAAACAGTGATGCACCATCGCGTATCCCGCTTTGAGCGGTACAGGTGCCGCCCGGTTTTCATCCACATTTGCTTGCAACAACGCAGGAAGTTTCCCTTTCTCTGATACGGCGCGGTCGTGATTTGGTGCACTTTCCAAATGGCTACCGGGGATGACATTCATGCCCCCGTTCTCTTCATCGGCGTTGTCGAGTGCGATCCAGATACTCACGAGGTTGGACGGTGTACAGCACCAGTATCCGTTGTCCTGGTGCCACGGCACTTCGCCACCGTGACGGGCAGGTTTATACAGGGCTTGATCGTGGAACAACTGGATATTAGGACCAATCAAGCTCTCCGCGATGTCCAACAACGGCGTGTGATAGAGCAGCTGGCGGTACACCTCGTCGTAGCGCCACATTTCCACAATCTGCAACATTTCCTCCGAACGATCTGCGGTTTCGTCTTGCTCCGACTCACCGGCGATGGCAAGGTTACGCAATCCTTCACCGCTTGTCCCACGTTTTTTCGCAAACAACGCGTCGTAATGCTCGCGCAGCAAGTCAAGGTGATCCTCTGCGATGAGGCGATGTGGAATGTTGAGATACCCTTTCTGTTGAAACTGTTCGACCTGTTGTGACGTGAGTTTCATCATATTCTCCTTGATTTTTCAATTATGAACACCGCTTCAACATAGTCCCCCTTCCGAATTCTACAACGTAACCGGCTCTCCAATCTCTGCTGACCGCTTCACCGCACGACAAATCGCTACCGCTTTCATGCCCGCTTCACCGTTTGCCCGCGGTTCGTTTCCCGTCCGAATGCACTCGATGAAGTGTGCGATCTCCGCTTGGAAAGAATCAAAATTCGGATAGTTTTCCACCTGCAAGGTTTCCGGATCATTTCGGAAAGAGTAACGCAAAGTCTCCGCGCGATCAAACCCGCCTGTTACTTCAGCGACACCGTTTTCGTTGGCGACATAGAAATCCTCAAAATTGAACCCGCCCATCGAAACCATTCCGGCGTTGACAATCCCAATCGCACCGTTTTTGAATCGCAGGGTAAACATCGCACAGTCAATCTGTGGTTTCCGATGAGGTGCAAAGAAGGTTCCCCCTTCGGCGTAAACCCGATCGACATCACCCATCAAAAAGCCGAGAATGTCTGCGGCGTGCACGGCGTTTTCAAGAATCGGTCCGCCGCCATCGTCCTCTGCCCAGAACCAATCTTTGTTCGACATTCCCGGATGCGGATATCGGTGAACCATGTAATGAATCGGTCCAAATTCCCCTTCCGTCAGTTCCTTCAAACGTAGGAGCGGCGGGATAAACCGTTTCTTATGCCCAATCTGCAAAACAAGACCGGCCGATTTGCAGACATCAATCATCTCCTGACAGTCTGGGACCGTGCTGGCCATCGGCTTCTCACACAATACGTGGATGCCGCGCGCCGCCGCCATGTGCACTAACGCCGGATGAACCTTCGGCGGCGTGCAGATGCTGATTGCCGTTAAGTCTTCTCTATCCAGCATCTCCTCCGTAGAGGTATACCCCTTGATACCGTACTGTGACGCGAAATCGTCTGCGGTTTGCGGGACAATGTCGCAGACGCAGACCAACTCGGCATCGGGACTCTTAGCCCACCGATCGACGTGGGCGCGGCCAACACCTGCTAATCCAATCACTGCAACTTTCATACGCTGCTCCTAGTGCTCTGTGAAATAAATCGTGATAAATCACTCACGGGTCGGTTTGGATAGACATATCCAATCCATATAATACCCCTCTATGCCCTCTAGTTTAGCAGAGAGGATTTGCAGAGTCAAGGCAAACGAGAGTGGAATTGAAAAGATAAAACTTGACAACGAATAGTGAATCTCATAAACTAAAGTCCAGCAGCCATTCTGAGTTGTTCGTGGGAGGAGGCGTTTACATTGATCTGTCCCAAATGCGGCGGTAAGGTACAAACGCTTAAAGACGAATCTGCATTTTGCTTGGATTGTGAGTGGGATAACCTAGAACAAATCCCCCAGTCGGGGCAACGGGCGGATTGCAGGCATCTGTGGGTTTTGGAGGTGAACCAAGCCGATGGAACATCACAGTGGTGGTGTGCACACTGCTCTGAACGTCGTGATTTTCAAATGGCGTTGATGTATCTGAGACCTTAGCTGAGATCCGAGTTGCCCCCCAAAGCTCCAGCATGGCGGCAGGTGCCTAGCATTCATCTATCACGTTTCACGTTAAGAGAATAGGGAGATTATTTTATGGGTTTCTCATTAGCAGATAAGGTTGCCATTGTAGTAGGAAGTAGCAGTGGCATGGGAAGGGCAACCGCAATCACTTTCGCTGAAGCGGGAGCAAAGGTTGTGGTGGCTGCACGGAGTGCCGATAAACTCGCAGCGTTGGCAGAAGAGATTGGCGAGAATGCAATCGCCTGCCCGACCGACGTTCAAGATGCGACCGCCGTGGACACGCTCATTGCAACAACGCTGGAACACTTTGGACGGATCGATGCGCTCGTCTACGTCACCGGCACAAACATTCCCGACCGGAGCCTTGAAGTTTTATCCAACGAAACGTGGGATATGATGATCCAGACGAATCTGACCGGAGCGTTTTACTGCACGAAAGCAGTTCTGCCAACGATGCGTCATCAAAAGGATGGCGTGATTATCTATGTCTCCAGTGGAGCGGTGCAGCGTCCCGATACATCTGGTGTCTCCTATCAAGCAACTAAGCACGGGATGGTCGGCCTCGCTCACGGCACGTTCCAAGAAGAAAAGGAGAACGGCATCCGGACCTCAATGCTCTTCCCCGGCTTGACGGATACGCCACTCGTTCTGAAACGCCCTGTGCCAACCCCACCCGAAGTGATGGCAAAATCCCTACACCCACAGGATGTCGCCGATGCGTGTCTGTTGGTTGCTTCGCTGCCAGCACGGGCTTATGTTCCGGAGTTGATAATGCTACCTGCGGGCTTGGCGTAGTCAGCATCATGATTGGCAGTGCTGAAACATTTAATCAAATACAGTGACTCTCTACTCTTCAAACCATTGGTCAATCAAAAACTACAAGTGCTTAGAAGACTTAGCCCCATTCTTATTCTTTCGATCTTAATTCCAACAATCCTCTTTGCCCAAGAGGGGGTACTCATCAAGATTCCCGAAAGTTCTAACCGACACCTCCAGTTTCTCCAAGCACATCATGGGGTCAAGTTACGCTATCGCACCTCTGATTTTGCCATTATTCAAGTCCCTTTGAGTTCCGGTTCTATCGGGGCGAGTCAGAATGTGTTGACTGAACTGCCAGACCCACAAGTTTTAGATACAGTGACACCCGGTTTTAACTATTACGTCCTCTGGCTCCCTTCAGCGGGGGATCGAGCGGCAATTGAGGTATATGGGGAGATTTTATACCAGTTCGGTGGATTGTCCCTGCTCAAATTGCACGCCAATCTTGAATCTGTCCTATTAGACTTGCCAGTGCATCACCGCGCAAAACTGCCCGCCAATATTGTCCTGCCGGAATTCCAGGCTCCCTCGTTCGCCCCGAGTATATCCGCGTCGCCCCAGCAGCAATCGGTCATTCAAGAACTGCTTGATCAGGCGGATGGCCTTCGATGGCTTTGGCAGATCGTCGCCCTTGTCGAGAATGAAGATCTCCGGAGGCCGGGGCAATTTTTCCGAAGCCGATATGCCCTCCGAGTCCGCGATGCCGTTCAATTTGATGACAATCCGACACCCGATCACGCTTGCGATAATTCCGCAGAGTACATCGCCCAACAGTTTCGCAGCTACGGTCTAGAAGTCGAGTTCGATCCGTTTGACCACCGCCGTCGATCCGCACTTGGGGCTTTGGTGGGGGAATACGTGATGCGGAATGTGGTCGCCACGCTGCCGGGTAAGGGACCCAACAAAAATCGAATCTACTTGATGACGGGCCATTACGACAGTATTGCCTCCAAAACCCCCGGTTGGGATACCGGTTGGAGAAGGATGGCAGCACCGGGTGCCTCTGATAATGCGTCAGGCATTGCTGAAATGTTAGAGACCGCGCGCATTCTGAGCCAGCAAGACTTTGACTTCACCATTCGATTTATCGCCTTTTCGGGGGAAGAGCTATTTCTATTCGGAAGCAAACATTACGCGCAGTTGGTTCAGGAGCGTGGAGATGACATCGCCGGTGTCTTAAACTTCGATCTCTTGGGACATGACCCAGACGGGAGCTTAGACATCCATGTGCTTGGTGATGAGCAGTCACAGTGGCTCGTCAACGCTTTCGGCACTGCTGCGGAACGGTACGGATTGCCGATAAATCTGCGCCTGAAAAATGATCCCAGTTTTATCTTCAGCGATCACTCCCCATTTTGGGACATCGGTATTCCGGCGGTGATGGTGGCGGAGGAATCGTCCCTCGATGCGCCGGACGAACCGACAGCATATATCCACAGCCAAGAAGATGACTTGACAAAGATCTCAATACCGCTGTTGGGGGAATTGGCTATCAAGTTAGCCGTGGCGACCCTCGCCGAACTCGCTCGGCCAATCGTTTCATCAGGGGCCCCGCTTAACCCTGATATTTTCTGGGAATCCGAAGGAATCGGCGTTTCCAACCCATCTCCTACCAAAGCGGATGAGGTTATAATCACCGCAGATGTAACAAACGCGGGCCCTGTTTCCGTTGAGAACATCACCGTTCAATTCGTTGTTATCAACCCCGATGGAACCACCGAAACCCTGCCCGAACAAAGCGTAGATCTGGGTGTCAATCAACCGAAAACGGTCAGTGCTCGTTTCACACCAACCACATGGGGCGTACTTACCCTCCGTGCCCTAGCGAACAATGATGCGCGTGTTTTTGAGTCCAATTTTAACAACAATCGGATTGAAACCGAATTGACCGTGGCGGATCCGCGCGTGACCATCGAAAACATCGTCGCTTACCCGAACCCACTCCGTCTCAATCAGCAAGGGGCTGCTCTCAAGTTGACGTATGTGCTGAGTCGTGATGCGGAGGTCGTTGTCTCCATTTATGACACCGTCGGCGAGCAGGTCTTTGAAAGTGTGTTTCTGGCGGGAGACAACGGCGGTCGATTGGGCGCGAATGACGCATTTACTTGGGAGGGCAGGCGGACCTTCTTTGATCTTGTCACGCCCGGTGTCTACATCTGCCGAATCATCGCAACCGATGCAGATGGTGAATCCCAGACAAAGGGCACAAAAATCGCTGTGATTCGATAGGTTTCGGTCAAGCGGCAAGGGAGAACGGAAAAATGTGCACAACACCCAATCGACAAACCACTCCCAAGCACGTTCTCATTAGCGTTGTCGGACTTGCCCCGCAAGTCATCACGGAAACCCTCTACTACTACTGGTGCCTCGCTTCACCACCCGTTCCAATCACCGAAGTTTTTGCCTTGACTACATTACGTGGCAAGGAGACCTTGGAGGAGACTCTTCTCGGAGATAACGGGAGACTAAAGTCCCTTTGCGATGACTACAATCTGCCGCCAATTCACTTCGATCTGGCGAATATTCATCTCTTGAAAAACGCAGATGGACAGCCATTAAAAGATATCTCAAGTGTAATTGACAACGAAGTCCTCGCAGACCAAATCTTTGCATTCGTGCGAAATCTGGTAGCCAATCCCGATGTTTGTCTGTACGCCTCTATCGCAGGCGGGCGCAAAACGATGGGGCTTTATATCGGCCTGGCGATGCAATTTTACGGCAGACCGGGCGATTCCCTTTCCCATGTTCTAGTGAATCCTGCGCTTGAAAATCGGGAGTTTTTCTATCCGCCGCCAAACGGTGCCGATGTCGTTTTGAGCGATGGACGTACAATTCCTGTGGAGGAGATTCGGCTTGAGCTTGCGGAAATCCCACTGTTACTACTTAGGGAGAAGATCCCTTTTCTCAACGAACATACTGATGCCGGGTACACGGAATTGATCGAGATTGCTCAACGGGAGTATAATGCGTTGCAAGCAATCTCTCCTGTCATTGTTAATACATGCTCCTGTTGCTTGGAAATTGGAGAAGTCACCATCAAGCTCACCCCCCTTGAACTCGCACTCTATCTATTTTTTGCACAGCAGCATCTGGACGAGGAAACTGAGGACAGATACTCCATTTCACGTTCTGAGATTCGGGAGGGGCTGCTAACGGATGCGCTTAAAGAGATTGTCTCTCAAATTTCCGCACGCGACTTCCGCCTAGAGAAGTTAAAAGGTTGGGACAGCGATCCGATTGCCCGCTTCTCTCAAACCCGATCCAATATCAATAGAAAAATTAGAGAGAGGCTGGCCGAAACACAGTCTACTCACTGTCAAATTCAGTCATGGAATCCTTCGTCAAATCGAGATGAGACCTGCTACGGGTTAGCACTTTCCAAAGACCGTATCCACCTCCGGTTACACTAATGTGATAAAAACTGGGTTGCTAAGATAAAAACCGAGTTGTTATCCTTGAACATGCTCAAAATGGGAGGTATATTTTATGTCAAAATCTCAAACCTCAAGAGGTGCCCACATGTTTCAAGACATTGAACGGCTACAACTTGCCGCATTGCTCCACGACATCGGGAAATTTCGGCAGCGGACGATTGCAACACCGCCCTTCCGCCCTCACGAAAGGCACGGTTGGGAGTTTGTAACAGAGGACTTGGGAGGTTTCTTTTACCCATGCGGTGATGATTTGGGCGATGCGATTCTAAACCACCATAACTTCCCCAGACAGAGAAAGGAGATTGAAAAGCAGGTAACTTTGGCAGACCGACTCTCCGCCAAAGAGCGCGAGGCCGAACAGCGTGAGCAGGAAAAACCCTCCCACGCCGCATTGGTCTCGATTATGTCGCGTTTACAAACCCCCGACAAACCGCGGCCGACAACGGAATTGCGATATAATCTCGATCCGTTAAACATCCGCCGCGAGACCATTTTTCCAACAGAAGCTGGATCTGCCGACCCAAGCAGGTACGAGGAACTCTGGGATGAATTCACGCGAGAGCTGCAGCGATTAGCGGGCGAGCGCGGCTATCAGTCCGCAGACTATCAGACGCTTGTTGCGCTCCTGCACAAGTACACCGCCCGTATGCCCTCCGCGACCCCTTGGGAGGGAGGCCACGAGCAGACTGTCCCCGATATTTCGCTCTACGATCACCTCCGCACAACGGCGGCAATCGCAGCGTGTGTCCATCGGGAAATTGCCCCTGATGATTTGAATGGCTACCTCAAGCGGTTTCCTGAACGACCGTTATGCGCCTTGATCAAAGGCGATATTTCGGGACTCCAGAATTTCCTCTACCGGATTAAGTCCGATGGGGCATCGCTGGAGTTGCGCGGGCGGTCATTCTACCTGCAACTGTTGACGGAAGCGATTGCGTTGTGGATCCTGCGGCGGTTTGACCTGCCGATAACGAACCTGCTACTCGCAAGCGGCGGTCATTTCTACCTGCTTTTGCCCTATAGAAAGGCTAGGGAGGAGATCGACGCGCTCCGTGCCGAGATTGCCGAAAAACTATGGCAGGCACATCGGGAAGAACTTTCGATCGTTCTAGCGGGTGTCCCTGTAACAGCGAGCAATTTCGACGAATTTTCCAAGAAATGGAAAATCGTTTCAGAGGAGATTGAGCGGCAGAAACAGACAAAGTGGCGGGAGTTACCTTCGGAAAAGATGTTTGACCTTTTTTTCACACCCCGCGATGAACGGGAGACAGAGAACTACGGATTCCCGGAACTTGGGCGGCAATTACGGGATGCCCAACATCTTGTCGCCTTTGAGATTCCTGAGCAACCCATTTCCGATAGACCGGATTGGAATGAAATCATCCGCGGCTTTGGGTTAGAATTTCACCTCGTCAATACGTCGGAAGCCAAGCCACCCTCCCCCACTGACGCAACCCGTGCGACAGTCTATCGACTTAATTCGACCGATTTCCTTTCTGACGAAACTCTCGGTAACTTCCGGTGGGGCGATCTACCCGTGAGTTACGATTTCCGACCTCTACCACAGGTCATCCCACGCAAACCGGACAGCGAAGCGGTGGCGGACTTCGACCAACTCGCCGACGCATCGGAAGGGACAAACTGGCTTAGCGTGTTACGGATGGACGTGGACAATCTGGGTCAGCTGTTCGAGAAAGGGCTTGGTGATAGTGCGACCATTTCGCGGATGTCCACGTTGAGCGAATCGATGCGGCTCTTCTTTGAAGGCTACATCCCGAAACTCTGCCGCGATTATAACGCCACCCACACGCGTGAAATTTTGGAGTTAATCTACGCAGGCGGCGATGACCTATTCCTTGTCAGTGGATGGAGTGCCGCACCCCAAATCGCCCGGCAGATTCGGGACGAATTTCGTGCATTTGTCGGCGGCGAGCATGTCACACTTTCGGGAGGCATCGCGATCGAGCATAAAAAATACCCGCTCTACCAGTTGGCTAGCGATGCCGGTGATGCGCTTGATAACGCGAAAGCGTTACGGAAAGAGAAGGACACGCTTAGCTTCCTGCAAAGAGCGATGACTTGGGAAGATTTCAACCGAGTTGATGGGTGGCATAAGCGACTGTTGAAAGCAGTCAGTGGCGAAAAGCCGTTGTCAAGTAGCTTTCTCACACGCTTGAGCGAGATTTACCATCTCTATGAAAGTGATGAACATAAGCAACGCAAATGGGCGTGGCGGCTCATTTATCATCTCGGCCGTGCCAAGCAGATGTACAAAAACCATACCGACCTGATTGATGACCTGCGTCAAGGGTTGGTTCGCAATCACAGTGAAGCAGGTGAACTCCTTCAATTTCTCCGCGTCATTGTACGTTGGACAACTTTACAAACAAGGGAGGATAAAAATGAGAGAACGTTCCAGAGATAATCGCGGTCCTCGGGGAAGAGATGATCGCGGTTCTACGAGAGTCAATCTGGATGCTAGAATTATCACTGAGGGTGGTGAAATTTTGGTAAAAGAGGCAGAGCAGCGAGGGCAGCAACTAGCGGATCAGAAACTAACGACATCTCAGATTCGCAATATCTACGGTGCGGTCAAGAAGATGCAGATGAAAGGTGGCGAACTTGACACACACAAACTCTTGATGCTCAAGCCGAAACTCGCATACGCCGCAAAGCGACACGGCGGCGGGGTCAATACGCTGAAGGATGTTCTGACACAGGCAATTGATCTTGTGGGAGACGATTCAAAGAAATTCAATCGTTTTGTCGATTTCTTTGAGGCAATTTTAGCCTATCACAAAGCTTCCGGAGGAAAGGATTAGTAGGTGTAACTAAAGGAGAATAGAAATGGCAAGTATTCAACTTCAAGGCAAGATCTTTATCATAGGCGAAATCGAAGCGATGACGGGACTCCACATCGGTGGAAGCGCGGGCGAGTTGGACATCGGCGGTGTGGATAAACCCGTCATCCGAAACCCACTCACTCGTGAGCCGTACATCCCCGGCTCATCGCTGCGCGGCAAGATGCGGTCTCTGTTAGACCGGCACCTAAATAAACCCCTTCGTCGGGATAGGCCGCAAGTTCGCGTCCACGAGTGTAATAGGTTGGCTGACTACAAGGAGTGTTCAGTTTGTCAAGTTTTCGGTATCGCTCCGAGCCGTAACATGGAAGACACGATGCCCACGCGCCTGATTGTCCGCGACGCGCTTCTGACCGCCGAGACGAGGGAGCGTTTTAACGAGATTGACACTGATATGCTGTACACGGAGGTCAAAACCGAGGTCGTAATTGACCGCATCACTTCGGCGGCAACGCCACGCCAAAACGAGCGTGTGCCCGCAGAAGCAACCTTCGGCCCGCTGGAGATGGTCCACAGCCTCTACACCCTCGACACCGGTTCCGAGGGGAGCGTTGACAGTGAAATCGCGCTTTTTGACACAGTATTGATGGGCATGGAACTGATCGAAGATGACTACCTCGGCGGTTCCGGGTCACGCGGCTCCGGGAAAATTGCCTTCCGTAAGTTGAAGGTAATCTTCAAATCCCGAAAGCATTATGAAAACCCGCAGTCAGTACCGATTGCCACGCTCGCCGAAGGGGATGGCGTTTCGGCATTGCGGAAAGCGGATTATCAAAGCCAAATTTCAGCAGCGATGCAAGCGTAGGGAGGGGCTTCATGTCAAAACATGTCACCTACTATCTTAACTTCCGATCACCCCTCCATCTTGGGCGGCGCGGAGTTGGATTGGAGGAAACCGGAATCTTAATCCCCGCCGACACCCTCTTTTCAGCAATTTGTCAGACGTGGCGGATGTTTTACGGGGAAGAGCCGCTCACCGATTTTCTGGCACAATACGAAGCGGGTGAACCGTTTCTGTTGACTTCTGCCTTTCCCTTTGCAGGCGATAGCAGATTCTTCCCCAAGCCGTTGATCAATCTCAACGTTAATGCGGACGATGACCGCAAAAAACTCAAGAAGATTCGCTTCCTCTCCGAGAGGCGTTTTCGTCAAATTGTCAACAGTGAGTCGGTTGCCTCTGACCGTGCTGATTTAATAAGGGACAAAGATCTGATCAACGACGGACAGCTCTGGATTCACGGCGATGACAAGTGCCTACCTGCCGTTTGGGAGACTGACAAGAGACCTCGCGTGACTCTGGATCGTCAATCATCCGCATCGGAAATCTGGCACTTGAAAGCTGTTAGGTTTCACAAAGGTTGTGGGTTGTGGTTCGATGCGAAATTCAGGACAGAGGAGACCCAAACGCAAATTGAAACAATCCTCCGTGTACTCGGTGATACAGGTCTTGGCGGTGAGCGGAGTGCGGGGTACGGCACCTTTGAGTTCGATAGCAAACCTGCCACCCCCCGATCAGATCAGGATTCAAAGCAACTCGAATCAGAGTCGGAGGCGGATCGGTTCGTCACGCTCTCGCCGGTCTGTCCGCGGGATGCCGATGAATTAAACCGACTCATTCAAGGTGATGTCGGTTATACGCTGGAGGAACGCTCCGGTTGGATCGGTTCTGCTGAGGGGAGCCACCTGCGTCGTCAGCAGGTCTGGATGTTCGGGGAAGGCTCCGTGTTGGGTGGGAAGGGCACACAGGTCGGTCGTCTCGTTGACCTGACACCGGATGCGTGTCCGCACCCCGTCTGGCGATACGCCTACGCTTGGCCCCTGAAGATATAAATGAGGAGTGTGCATAATTATTGTCTGAATCACGAATTCAACGGATTACACAGAAAACATGGATAGACAAGCGAAGTATCCACCGTCCTGTCTTGTTTTCATCAGGTTAAACAGTCCCTAACCCAATGATGCGACGGAAACCTCCGCTCCGGAGGGGCGCAGTGTGTAGGAGGCATCAGTTCAATCAACCAATACAATCGGGGGGAATTGTGAAATACCAACTAAAAACCATCACACCCGTCCATATCGGCACGGGTGAAACATTGAGCCAAATTGACGGCTTCTACGACAATGGACAATGGCATCGCGTTGACCTTGATAGGGTACTTGCAGCTATCCCTGAATCTGAACTAAATCGCCTCACCATTGCGATGGGACGACGCGACTTTGGGTGGCGGAGATACCTTCCGACAAATCAGGCATCAGCGTCTTACATACTCCCGTGCCCCGAAGACCCACGGGAAACTGAAATCCGCGAATCAATTAAAGATGCTTTCAGTCGCCCGATGATCCCCGGCAGCAGCATCAAAGGCGCAATCCGCACCGCACTGCTGTGGAGTTTCATTGATGATGATAATCCAGAAGCCCAAGAAGCCTTTAAGTATTCAGTCAACTATTTGAAAGAGCAACTACAGCGAAAACAGAATCGAAGTTGGGTGGGACAACCGATTGAAAGGCGTGTGCTTGGAAAAGATCCGAATCACGATCTGATGCGAGTCGTGCAGGTCAGCGATACCGCGCCGATTCCGATCGAAGCCTTGGATATGGGTGTCGCGTGGACGGTTACACTCAATCGAGAGGGCAAACTCGTCCAAAAACGGGAAGGCAATCGTGAGTACAAGACATTTGTCGAGCAGATTCGCGCCGAGCAGACGTTGGATTTCTCAATCAAAATTGACAAGTCCCTCTTCCGCCCGCGTGAAAAACGCGAGCTTGGATATAGCGATCGGCAGGAGCGGGTAGTCTGCGAGGAACTCGCCGAGGCGTGCAACTTCGTGGCGAAAGGGCTTGCCGATGAAGAATCAGAATTTTACAATTATTATAGGTTGCCTGAGCTTGCAAATTTCTATGAATCACTCTCGAACCGGATCGAAAATCTACCGAGCGGTGGGTTCATCCTGCCAATCGGCTGGGGGGCGGGATATCTTGCGAAAACGGTCACTCAACTGGCAACCGGAGGCGATGATGATTTGATGATGAAGTTGCGACGGCACTACCGTCTGGGCAGAAGCCGCTCGCGGACGGATTACTATGATGATGAATTTCCGAAGACCCGTCGGGTTCTGTATGACCGCCAGAGACCGAAGTCCCCGCTTGGTTGGGTGCAAATAACATCATCCTGAAAAATTGATTTTCATTACCTAGAGGTGAATTCATGCGAATCAAAATTACGTGCGACACCGGCACAGGCATCCGCCTACCAATCAACTACAATTACTTTCTCACAGGTGCCATCTATCGTTTTCTCAAGGAATCCGACCCCGAATATGCACATTTCCTCCACCAAGGCGGCTATGAACAGGAGAAGCGGCGTTTCAAACTGTTTACCTTCTCTCAACTAATGGCAAAGGAACGGGAGATCCGAGGCGATCAGATTCACTTCCGTTCGCCGCTGACATGGTGTGTCTCCTCATCTCAGGAACCATTTTTAGAAAACTTCGCCGCCGCGCTAATGCAGACCGGAATTCTACAGATTGAACATCACAGGTTGCGGGTGCAGGATGTCGAGGTGTTGCGCCAACCCCGCTTCGGGCCACAGATGACCTTTCGGTGTCTCTCACCGATTACGATGTCTACTGTGCGAGAGCGAGCCAATAAACTTGACACACACTACTGCCTCCCCGATGACCCCCAGTTCTCCGAGTTAGTTCGACAAAACCTGATTCGGAAATACGAAGCGGTGTACCGACAGCCGCCGCAAGAGCAATCGTTTGCAATGACCTTCGATCCGGCGTACATCGACAAAAAAGGGGGACGTGTGACCCGCTTGGTTGATTTCAAAGGCACCAAAATTCGCGGCATCCTCTCTCCGTTTCATGTCATCGGTGCCCCGGAGTTAATCCACGTCGGCTACGCATGCGGATTCGGGGATAAAAATAGCATGGGGTTTGGGATGGTGGAGGTTGTAAGAAAGAATATATGAAATCTATGTTGACTTAACACTCGTATAGTTGTATGATTTTAGGTTTCAAAGCAGGAGGGATAAAGATGGCAATCTATGAAAAACTGATGGGCAACCCGTTTGTTGATACGGGTATCTGTGGAATCTGTGAATGGTTAGGGCGTGGTGTGCAACCGGAACAGATTACTACCACTGACCTTGAGAAGGTTGTTACGGAAGTTGTTCCTATCCTGCGACCGTTTGACAAAAAGAAACCTGAAGCACACGGTTGGAAGAATTGGGTTTCGATTTTCACAACCAACCATCCGTTAACACATCCTTCTAAAAAAGGCGACCGCGCTGCAGGCTTTAAAGAAGCACTCCTTAACCATATTGCTAATGCGGAGAACCTGAGTCAAAGTGGGGATTGTATAGGATGCGGCAGACGCGATGCAAACATATGGCTTTCGAGAACGGGCGTACCACTAACTGGCTCTGGGAAGTTGCGCAACTTCTTTCCAACCTTTGCTGAGGGAGTTGGCTACTGTTCCGCCTGCGCTTTTGCCATCCAACTATCGCCCTTGGCTCTTGTTGCAACTGGTGGACGGTTTCTCATGCTTCACTCCAATTCGTGGAACGCCCTGAGAGCTTGGACTCGAAAATGCCTCGAAGATATTCAGCTTCAACGGATTCGACTGGAAATTTCTGGATGTTTTAACCCCGGTTATGCAAATCCACGCAACGGCTTGTTCTACATGACTCGGGAAATGGTTGAGTTTGGGGAGATGCGATGGGATGAAGATATCTCCCTACAGGTCTACTGCTTCACAAACTTCGGACAGGGACCTGAACTTGAAATCTTTTACATGCCAGCCCCCGTCTTCCGATTTTTACGCATCGTCCATCAAAGCGAGTTTAAAATTGCATGGCAACAAATTGTCCGAAGCGGTTACTCAAAAGTCAACTGGGCTAAAGTTAAATCCGAGGAGGATTACAAGAACCGCACCAACCGAGTGTATGAGAACCTGTTGGAAGACCGCTCAATCCTCCGGTACTTTTTAAACCGGCCCGCCCAAAAACCGCGCGGAAACTGGGAATTGCTTTCCCTGTACTTAAAGGAGGTTAGAAATATGGATCAAGCACGACTTAATAAAATCAAAGATGTTGGTGATTTCATTGCGGATAGTATCCGTGTATCCGGACGAGATCGGCGACTTACGCAATTAGAACGTGCGAAAAGTTACCGCGAATGTCGTAATGTGCTCCGGTTCGTCATTCGAGAAAGAATATCGCAAGGTGCTCAAGAACCTCTCTTCTCGTTGGAGGATTATGTTGAGCATCTCTTTCCCGCAAGTAATAACGTTACGTTTTGGAGTGAGACTCGCGACCTGTTGCTCTTTCGTATCTACGAGAAACTCCACGGATGGCTACAAGAGCAAGGTTTGGTTGATTTTGATGAAGATACTGCATCGGTTGACGATGACTTGTCTGAAACCGATCTCCCCAAGGAGGATTAATCATGTCCAAGCACCTTATCGGATTAGCCCTGATCGATGCGCCGCATTCCGCCCTAAACAACGCCGGTACAGAAGCCTCGCAAGCAACAGAAAATATAGTTGTTGTCAAGAAGCTTCAGAAAGGGCGAAATACCTATCCTTATGTCTCCGGCCAAGCATGGCGAAATTGGTGGCGTACTACACTTGAACAGGAGTTTGATGCCTGGGAAAGCTCCCCTATAGAGCGGGAGAAAAAAATCGCGTTTACCGCCGCGGATCCAGTGATGTACGACGACGACGATGTCTTTGGATATATGCGTGCACAAAGTGAGATGCAAGGTAAGAAAAAGGTTAATGTGACGGTGACCCGTTTATCGCCTCTCAAGTGTTCACCGCTGATTGCTACTGCTCCGCAAATTCCAACGAACGATTGGGGAGTCATGGCGCGCCAAGAGGGCGATCCGGTGCCTTATGAACACCAATTTTATTCCTGTGTCCTACAGGGCATCTTCTCCCTTGACCTCGGCGCAGTTGGCATGTTTTCAGATGTCAACAGAACGGGCTATAAAAACATCGCCGCCAGTTATATTCCGAAGATTCAGGACGCAGGCGGCACAAGGGAAGATGAAAGATCAACATGGGTCCTTCCGAAGGACATCCGCCTCCGGCGATGCCGCCAGACGCTTAAAGCCCTCCCACTCCTCAGCGGCGGCGCGAAACTGACATCGCACCTCACCGATGTTACGCCTAAGCTGATTATTCTGTCAGTCCTTGATGGTGGGAATCATCCCTTCATGAACCTGATGGTTGAACAGGACGGAGTCGGGCAGCTAAGCCTCTCGGCACTACGCGAAGTCATGGAGGACTATGCTGACCGGTTCCTTGATTCCATTTACATCGGGAGACGTAGCGGGTTCATGGACGATTTGCATGAAAAACTAAGTGAGCTAGCAAGCGACACAACCCTGCCGGGCGAAGTTGTTTACGATTCGCCAAACAGGGTAATTGCCCAACTCGCACAAAAGTTGGAAGAACACATCGGAGATGCACCATGAAGGTGATTCGTGCTCACATTACCGGCTGGGTTACGTCGTTTCGGAATCCGCTATTTATTAGCGGATTCCAACCTACGCTTTCTATGCCTCCCCTTTCGGCAATCTACGGCCTCCTAACCGCTGCAAAAGGGGATTGGGTAACACCACACGATGTCGCTGTTGGGTATGTCTTTCAGAGTAGCGGAAAAGCCATTGACTTAGAAACCGTCTACGAGTTCGCAGGAAAATTAGATGCCAAGTCGAACATCAATAGACGCGAGTTTCTTGTTAAACCGCAGCTCTATCTCTATACACCCGATATGTGGTTGAAGGAAGCATTTGAGCGACCGCGGTATCCGTTGCTCTTGGGGCGTTCTACAGATTTGGCAACGGTGACATCAATAGAGGAAATTGAACTGGAGACCGTATCACAAACAACCTTTCAAGATACATTACTCCCTTTTCCTCACCCGCAGATTTATGGACAGATTCAAGCCCTGCCTACCCATTTCACGGCGGAAATTCCGCGCCGGCCTTGTGGTATCCGTGCCTACTGCCTCTTAACAGAAAAGATTGACTACCACGGTGAGGCTTTACACGATTCGGAGAAGAATTGGGGTGTCTATTTGCACGAACGCATCCCGGGAGATTTTCCAATCCCAACCGAGCAAAGCCCACGAATTAGAAATCAGGTTGACGTGGATTTTGAAGTTGCTGATATGGCCGAAGAGCAAATGTTACTCTCCGGCCTTGAGTTGACTGGAGAGTGAACATGCCCCCTTTACTCGCCAAAAGCGACCCGACGGAAACACTTCGCGAACATACAGAAAATTGCCTCGCGGTATATGATAGCCTCCGGGAGCGGATGCCGTTTTTAGCCGAGGTTGCGAAAGAGCCTGATTTCTTTGAACACCTCTTCTACACCGTCGCCCTTCACGATTTCGGAAAAGCCGCTGTTGGTTTCCAACGCCAACTCACCACCAGTACCCGGTGGAACTATCGTCACGAAATCTTGTCCGCAGGGTTCGTAGTCAGTCTCCAACTCCCGTTGGCGGCAAAACAGGCAGTTGCACTCTCAATTTTAACGCATCACAAGGATATTGAGACGCTTGTGGATAAATATCCATGCTGGCCTGAAAGTAACCCCGGCTTCCAAACATGGAAAGAGCGAATTGCAGAGCTAGAACCGAATTGGGAAGCTTTGATGGCGATTCAGGAACAAGTATCTCACTGGTGCCCCACTGAGGAATGCCTTTGGACACCTGTAACCTCAGTAGAGAAACTCATGAATAGCTATCGCGATTTTCTGCTGTCCTATTGGAACAATTTTGAGGACAACGAATTAACCCCCTTGCACGGCACCTACGGAATGCTTCTCCGCGGGTGTACGATTGCCTGTGACCATCTTGCATCCGCCGGAAAAAACGAAATCCCCACCGCTCTTGGAAACATGGAAAACCGGTTATCTCAATTCGTTGAAGAAAGGGCAAAAGGGCAGGGTAGGCACTTTCGCGGATGGGAACGCTTTCAAGAAACGTCTGGAAAAATCACAGGTCAGCTGATGCTCTCAGCCCCTACCGGATCCGGAAAAACGGAGGCTGCCCTCCTCTGGTCAGCTAACAATCAAATGGAAACCCTGGGGAATCGGGTCTTTTACGTTTTACCCTATACCGCCAGTATTAATGCAATGTATAAGCGGCTAACAGAGCTGGTCTCCGATGAGAAAATCGGTGTGCTGCACGGCAAAGCTACCTACTTTGTGTATCAAGTACTCGTTGACAAGGATTACGCACCTCAAGATGCCGCCGCATTGGCCCGGAGGGAACAAGATCTGACCCGGAAAATTTGTCGTCCCTACAAGGTGTTGACTCCCTTTCAACTCCTGAAAGCCTTTTTCGGTATCCGCGGTTTTGAGATGCAGAAGGCAGAGATGTCCAAAGGGCTCTTTATCTTTGACGAAATCCACGCCTATGACCCGCACATGACCGCGCTGATCCTGACAATGCTGGAACGCCTACACTACGATTATGATGCCAAATTCTGCATTATGACTGCCACAATGCCGCAGTTTCTCAAGCAGATGTTTGACCAAGTCCTCGGTGAGATGTCACACGTTGAAATGCCAGCCACCGAGCGGGACCAATTCACTCGGCACCGAATTCGATTGCTTGATGGAAACATTCACGATGCAATTTCGTTGATTGAGGAACAACTAGCGCAGGAGCAACGGGTGTTAGTTGTTTGCAATACCGTTCGCCAAACACAGACCGTGTTTAAGGAATTGCAATATGTCGCGGAAAATCCCAAACTGCTTCACAGCCGATTTATTCTCCGCGACCGCGAGCGAATTGAAAAGGGACTTGACGACGCAGATTTACTCGTTGGCACACAGGCAGTTGAGGTTTCACTTGACATTGATTTTGACTGCCTCTTTTCAGAACCGGCACCAATAGATGCCCTTATCCAACGCTTCGGACGAATCAACCGAAAACGCGAAAAAGGCCTCTGCGATGTCTGCATCTGCCGTGAGGGTGGTGAAAGCGATCACTTCATCTATTCCAGTGCCAAGATTCGACGAACTTTACGCGCCCTCGCGCCTATTGATGTCCTGTACGAATCGAAAATTCAGAGCCTAATCGATGAAGTCTATTGTCACGGCTACGATGAAAAAGAACAGGACAAGTTTAATAACGCAAGACGCGCCTTTGAACGGCATTTACAAAGCGTCGTCCCTTTCATTGAAGATGCATCAAACCGCAAAGAATTTAACCAACTCTTCAAGAGCGTTGAAGTTGTTCCGGCCGTCTACGAAGAGGATTTCTTAGCGGAAGTTACCGCACGCCAGTATTATGAAGCCCGAGCTTACGTCGCCCAAATTAGTTATAGCCAATTTGTCCGACTGCACCGAGATGGGCAACTCTATGAAAATGAACGCTTAGGTCAGTGGTTCGTAAAAGTTACCTATGATGAAACACTCGGGCTGCTCGTAGATGAACAGAGCACGAACATCCTGTAACCGTAACTTGCAAGGGCGGAGGTCGTTCATATCTACCTGCATCTATAGGGAGAGAATCAATGCAAAACCTAACCCAACCCCGCATCACCGGCACAATGATCCACTACCTTTACGTCTGCCCACGCCAGCTCTGGTTCTTTCAGAACCACATTGAAATGGAACACACCTCAGACCTCGTTTCCATGGGGAAACTGCTACACGAGGAGAGTTACGGGCGCGAAAAGCGGAAGGAACGCTCGATCGACGACCTCATCAGCATCGACTTTGTTGACAAAGACGGCATCCTGCACGATGTCAAGTCCGGGCCCGCGATGGAGAAGGCGCACGAAATGCAAATTCTCTACTATCTCTATCTGCTCAAACAGAAAGGGGTATCCAACCGCAAAGGTGTTATCAACTACCCACGCCAACGGCGGACGACCGAGGTCGAACTGACTCCCGAAAGGGAACGCGAATTGGAAACCGCTATCGAAAAAGTGATCGAGATTGCCGCGTTACCCGCACCACCCCACGCCGAATATATGAAGATCTGCAAGTCTTGTAGCTATCAAGAGCTCTGTTGGAGCTAACACGGAGGAAATTATGTCTCGCAATTACTACATCAGCCAGGCGGGTAGATTGCGCCGCAAGGATAACACCATCTATCTTGAAAAAGAGGACCAGTCGCGTGTGCCGATTCCGATCGAGGATGTGGACGCATTCTACCTCTATGGCGAACTGGACCTCAACACACGGATTCTCAACTTCATGGCACAAAAGCAGGTGCCCATTCACATCTTCAACTACTACGGCTACTATTCCGGCACCTACTATCCGCGAGAATACCTAAACTCTGGATTCCTTACCGTCAAGCAGGTGCAGCACTATGAACGGAAGTCGAAACGGCTGCCGATTGCCCGCGAATTTGTTTCGGCGGCGGTGGCGAATATCCTGCGAAACCTGCGTTACCGTGCCAATCGTAACAGCGATTGCTCCGAGCAACTTAGCATCATTGAGGCGATAAAAACTGAAATCGCGCACGCGCAGCGGGTGGATGAACTGATGGGATATGAGGGGAATATCCGCGAAACCTACTACCGCGCCTTCAACGCCATCATCAACCTACAAACCCCGTTTGAGAAGCGCGTCCGCCAACCACCCGATAACCCCATCAACGCCGCGATTTCGTTCGGGAATTCGCTGATGTATACTGCCTGCCTAACCGAAATCTATCGAACGCAACTGAATCCGACGATTAGCTTCCTGCATGAACCGGGAGAACGTCGATTCTCTCTGAGCCTCGATCTGGCGGAAATCTTCAAACCGATTCTTATTGATCGAGTGATTTTCCGGCTATTCAACCGGGGCCAACTCAAAGAGGCGAAACACTTTGAAACCGAGATGGAGGGCTGCTATTTGAACGAAAGGGGGAGACGACTGTTTCTCCAAGCCTTCGATGACCAACTCAAGCAGACCATTGACCATCGAAAATTGAACCGAAAAGTATCTTACCAACGCCTCATTCGCCTCGAATGCTACAAGTTGATTAAGCATTTGACAGGCATGGAAACCTATCAGGCATTTCGGGCATGGTGGTAAAACGACAAAAGGTTATAAGGGGTGTTCTTGGTGGTAAAACCTTTCCCAATGGTCGAGGCAAGGATGCCTCTCCCACAAGCAGCCGGGTTTTCTTGGTGGTAAAACCGTAGGTCGGGCTTCCTAGCCCGACCCGAAACCTGTGTTTATATGGTGAAAATTATAATGTATGTTATTATCGTTTACGACATTGACGTGAAACGGGTAGCGAAAGTCTGCAAATACTTACGTCAACACCTCAACTGGGTACAAAACTCCGTCTTTGAAGGCGCGTTGACAAAGGCTCAACTCGCGAGAGTCAAATCAGGGCTTTTGACAATCGTTGACGACAGCAAAGATTCAGTGCTCATCTACCAAATGCGCCATGAAAAGTGGATGGACAAGCAGGTGATCGGCATCGAAAAAAATCCGGTAACGAATCTCTTATGACGGCACTGCGACAACGGATTGAAGGCGTTTTTGCACGGATGGTGAGTCGTCAACCTCAATTTCTGAGGCAAATTCTGAGCCCATAAGGTTACTTTTTTGCCCTACTATTATGGATTTGAAACGTAACCACGCTATGTCGTCAACTCCCCGTCAATTTTGCACAACCAGACGTTGACGACTTTTGAAGCTGAAGACAGTTTTCCCCTTGCAGAAATAGTGCGGGTTTGGTATAATATTTTTATTGATTTTTCGGGCTTTTAATCGAACCAGTGTGGAATTGAAACGAACTTTCGACGTACGTCCCGGGCGATGCAGTGGGGGCTTTTAATCGAACCAGTGTGGAATTGAAACGAATAAATACGGAAGCGACCTTTTTCTAATCTTACTGCTTTTAATCGAACCAGTGTGGAATTGAAACATGGTCTCCCACCTCTCTGATAGGGGTTTTCCATCAGCCTTTTAATCGAACCAGTGTGGAATTGAAACCGGTTTGGGATATGGAATAAAGTGCATGAAATTTAACTTTTAATCGAACCAGTGTGGAATTGAAACGATAGAGTTCGTAAGTCGTCCACCGATCGCAACTGTCTTTTAATCGAACCAGTGTGGAATTGAAACATACATTCCGTAACTCGTTATAACTGCCGAGTTTAGGACCTTTTAATCGAACCAGTGTGGAATTGAAACATTGGATTCCCATTTAGTTTTCGTGATGTTTGAGGCCTTTTAATCGAACCAGTGTGGAATTGAAACTGAACTGAATGTGGTTCTGGGTACGACGGGTTTGCCTTTTAATCGAACCAGTGTGGAATTGAAACATGGGGAGAAGGCTTTGATTGTTTCCTTGGCACGCTTCTTTTAATCGAACCAGTGTGGAATTGAAACAAACCTTGCGTCCCCTGATGGTGAGGCGATGACCTCACTTTTAATCGAACCAGTGTGGAATTGAAACTTCGTTCGGATTAGAAGATGTTTGTAAACGTTTTTCCTTTTAATCGAACCAGTGTGGAATTGAAACATGTATGTCTGATACGAATTGCCGATATACAACCGACTTTTAATCGAACCAGTGTGGAATTGAAACTTATCTGACCTCTTGTCTGGTTATCCGTCTGCATTACCTTTTAATCGAACCAGTGTGGAATTGAAACATAGCTATGGTTATGTGGTTTACATACTCGATCCAGCTTTTAATCGAACCAGTGTGGAATTGAAACCTTTCATCTTCATCTCCTTGCTTGCGTTGTTAGCAACTTTTAATCGAACCAGTGTGGAATTGAAACGTTGGTGAAGCTAATTTTTCACTAAGGGGTGAATCACTTTTAATCGAACCAGTGTGGAATTGAAACTCTTGGGGGTGTTGTTGTTTCGTCATTGTTAATCCTCTTTTAATCGAACCAGTGTGGAATTGAAACCTTGGACTGTAATAAAATCGGCATCTTCAGATATTACTTTTAATCGAACCAGTGTGGAATTGAAACTCAGATTCCTGTTGTCGCTGCGCTGCTAGCAACCCGACTTTTAATCGAACCAGTGTGGAATTGAAACCGGACGTAGGTGTAAACTGCCCTAATTTCCGCCGCCTTTTAATCGAACCAGTGTGGAATTGAAACACAAACCCCTTATCACCTGTTATTAGAATTCGCATTCTTTTAATCGAACCAGTGTGGAATTGAAACGTGCTAACGTCAATCGACGTTTTAACGAAACCCCAACTTTTAATCGAACCAGTGTGGAATTGAAACTAATTTCTACGTACCGGTACGCTCCAAATGACGTTATCTTTTAATCGAACCAGTGTGGAATTGAAACCGGGCTCGGGCTCGCTTTTCTGTAGGTCACTGTGGGTCTTTTAATCGAACCAGTGTGGAATTGAAACTTGATATCTTCTCGTCCCCATCCCCAAACAAACGACTTTTAATCGAACCAGTGTGGAATTGAAACAACTTAAAGGAAGTTACATATCCCCTCTCGTCTCGCTTTTAATCGAACCAGTGTGGAATTGAAACTTATGTAATAAGGAGATTCTAATGAGTATCGACATGACTTTTAATCGAACCAGTGTGGAATTGAAACACGAAAATGATTCATCTTTCATCGTCTGGTGCTCTCCTTTTAATCGAACCAGTGTGGAATTGAAACGGGTGAATCTGTCCATCGATGGAGATTGCTGCCGCACTTTTAATCGAACCAGTGTGGAATTGAAACACAGGATCTAACCGCATATCCACGCCCGTGCCGACTTTTAATCGAACCAGTGTGGAATTGAAACCCGCGCGCTTCTTTTGGGCTTGCAACCTTTTGATCTCTTTTAATCGAACCAGTGTGGAATTGAAACGGTTAAATCTCTTCTATTAGATCGATGCCGCATCGACTTTTAATCGAACCAGTGTGGAATTGAAACCTGATGTGGGCTTCCTCGAACCCCAGCTTTTCCATCCTTTTAATCGAACCAGTGTGGAATTGAAACTGTTTTCTCCTTTCGTTGTATTCAATCAAACAAACACTTTTAATCGAACCAGTGTGGAATTGAAACCATTCGGACGGGACGGGTGGATCTGGTGAACCTTGCCTTTTAATCGAACCAGTGTGGAATTGAAACCGACGAGTTCTGGGGGTTGCATGTCGGCAGCCCCGCTTTTAATCGAACCAGTGTGGAATTGAAACATGAGATTATGAAAACGGCAACAGCGGAGGACGCTCCTTTTAATCGAACCAGTGTGGAATTGAAACGAAGCTCCGTGCCGAGCTCTTCCCTTTCGTTTAGTCGTCTTTTAATCGAACCAGTGTGGAATTGAAACTAATCTGGACGCTCTTGTCGGGCGCTTGATCATATGCCTTTTAATCGAACCAGTGTGGAATTGAAACTGATACTCTGAAATTGGTACTTCGATGAGCTCACGGCTTTTAATCGAACCAGTGTGGAATTGAAACGCAACTCGCGAGGCAATTTTATCATCGTCCATCCCCGCCTTTTAATCGAACCAGTGTGGAATTGAAACGTGGTCTGATATAAGCGCAACACTCCTGCACTTCTTCTTTTAATCGAACCAGTGTGGAATTGAAACTAGGGACTCGTGATGGACGGGAGGCGGTTTCTTGAACTTTTAATCGAACCAGTGTGGAATTGAAACTGAAACAGAGGGGCTTTTTTAGTGGGTGCCGATCTCTTTTAATCGAACCAGTGTGGAATTGAAACTACCCGTAGCTAACAGATGAGCATCACTTAGGACATCTTTTAATCGAACCAGTGTGGAATTGAAACGAAATAGCGTAGATGGTTACGATTATTGCTGGTATTACTTTTAATCGAACCAGTGTGGAATTGAAACTTACAACCCTGCCCTCGGAATCGGGCGTCTGGGCAGCTTTTAATCGAACCAGTGTGGAATTGAAACGGGGGCGGGGAGCGTTTCGATTATTACTCCGGCGGCTCCTTTTAATCGAACCAGTGTGGAATTGAAACGCAGTCACATCAATGTGAACTTCAGACCCGTAGGCGATCCTTTTAATCGAACCAGTGTGGAATTGAAACATGAGACTTACTATCTCATTAGCTGCTTCTTCCGGGCTTTTAATCGAACCAGTGTGGAATTGAAACATGGCTATTGAAGCGTTTCCAATGCCTCGCTTATACCTTTTAATCGAACCAGTGTGGAATTGAAACACGATGTGGATATCCACATCAATTTCGGCCACCTTGCTTTTAATCGAACCAGTGTGGAATTGAAACAGTGTGTAGACCTGAGTCTCCTGACCCTCACATTTTTCTTTTAATCGAACCAGTGTGGAATTGAAACAAGGTCGACTTGATATTGTATTTCTGAATCTCTAACTTTTAATCGAACCAGTGTGGAATTGAAACTTGTAAATTCGAGCGATCGTTGCTTCCCGCTCAATCCTTTTAATCGAACCAGTGTGGAATTGAAACAATTTAGTATCAGCGACGTATCCCCACGCGCGTGAAACTTTTAATCGAACCAGTGTGGAATTGAAACTTAGTCTCCTCTATCGTTGCGTCTGGGTTGATCGGCTTTTAATCGAACCAGTGTGGAATTGAAACTCTCGTCCTGTCGCATTGTATTGTACCGTATTGGTCAACTTTTAATCGAACCAGTGTGGAATTGAAACATGATTGATGTTGGAAATTCATCGCAGAATTTATACCTTTTAATCGAACCAGTGTGGAATTGAAACGCGTAACACCGATCGCAGAGGCACTCCGTCCACAGTCTTTTAATCGAACCAGTGTGGAATTGAAACGTTTTATCATCTCCTGTCAGTTTCTCTAATCTGTCGGCTTTTAATCGAACCAGTGTGGAATTGAAACTTCTCTGGTAAGATAAACTCTACCGACATTATGTCTGCTTTTAATCGAACCAGTGTGGAATTGAAACATGATATACATCGCGTTCATCATGTCCATTGTATCTCTTTTAATCGAACCAGTGTGGAATTGAAACTTATGATTGATTGATGCCGTCATCTTCAATCCATCCGCTTTTAATCGAACCAGTGTGGAATTGAAACGTGATTGTCCAAGTCCGTTTGGTTTCTTCAGTTTCCCTTTTAATCGAACCAGTGTGGAATTGAAACACCATCCGGATCGTGAGAACCTTAATGTGTTCAACCCTTTTAATCGAACCAGTGTGGAATTGAAACACTTCGCGGCTACACCATTCCGGAGTCCGGACCTTGCTTTTAATCGAACCAGTATGGAATTGAAACTAGGGCTCATACACACCAGCGTCGGCCGTCTGCTTACTTTTAATCGAACCAGTGTGGAATTGAAACTCCCAACCGTTTTTGTTGATGAACGGTTTCAACTCTTCTTTTAATCGAACCAGTATGGAATTGAAACTCGCAGGTGGATTCGGAGATGTACTCCTCGTCTCCCTTTTAATCGAACCAGTGTGGAATTGAAACCTGCATACTGTCTTGGAAGCGAACCCCCTATCCCCTCTTTTAATCGAACCAGTGTGGAATTGAAACATTTTCGTTTGGCTTGTCCAGCTCGTCGCGATTCTCCTTTTAATCGAACCAGTGTGGAATTGAAACGCTGCCTTGGTTGTAACATCCGATCCACTATACATACTTTTAATCGAACCAGTATGGAACCGAAACAAAAAAAGCCGATGGAACAGGAGAGTTCCATCGGCTCTTTTTATTGTAAGCTATAGAATGGTTTGAGATAGACAGTTTCCTCAATACTACGGATTTTTGTACACGTGGTCATGACCCCCATAGTGCTGAAGGGTCAATCCACCTCCTTCAGCAACCGTGCAACTGACACGGATGGCTTCGGTAACACGGAACGTGTGGATACCAGCTTTTCCTTCTGCCCCCCGAATCTTTTCATAGTTCAGTGCACCCCCTGTAAGACCGCTGGTATGCCCCCCATCTTTTTCAAGGGTATAGGCGACCATTGCTAAGGTTTCTTGCAGTTTGAGACGTGCCTTGAGATCTTTCTCACGTTTGAAGTCACTCTGGAAACTTCTCGCGTACGCCAATCGTGGGAATGACAATAGCTCTTTTCCCAACAAATCCACTTTGGCTCGGTTCCAAATCAAGGTTCCCCACGCCGATAATCCTGTATCCGTTTCGTCGTCGCCTTCCTCCAGAAATTCAAGCAGTGTCTCTGGGATGCCTTCAAGCTCTCGGCGCGGATACAGCTTTCCAGCAGCCATCAACATAAATTCCGTCCGATATTTCCGAATTACAGTGGTATCAATCTGAATTGGCAGGCGCGGAATCGTGATTAAGTCCGCAGTTTCCGCCTCAAAAATGTAGATTACCTCATCGGCGTAGAACGCCCCGAAAGTATTCATGTAGCCTTGCAAACTTTTGAAGCCACCAACGAGATTAAAAATCACGCGATAGCTGCTGTCACGTCGCCACGGTATATTCTCCTCCAGCCACCGAATGAGTGCCTTTGTCCCTGCGGTGAAAGCAGCGGTATCCTTTGTCGAAAGCCCTTCAGGCGTGTAGATGGATACACTAAACCCCCGATCCGCAAGGAAGTCCCGAATCAGTTCGCCCGTCTTTTGTCCCTGTGCGGTATCCGTACAGATGAGGCAGTGCTGGTCAGGACTATTTTGCGGCAATCTGCCGTTATAGATGCCGTAGATGCCGTTCAGTTCAGCACTGATTCGACGGTTTAGCTGGGGGTCCTCTTGCAGGAGTTTCTCAAGTGCCCGGTCAGCGAGTGTATCGATCGCCGCTTTCGCCTCCGACTGCAGCTCCTCCATTTTATGGTTTGCCGAATCGCGCAGCAGCAGCCGCCATTCCCTGGGATCCTCATTACGAATCTGGTTGGTCAGGCTGCTTGTTCCGATGGTTGATAAAACAAAGCGCATGATAATATCTCCAATGTTTGACATACTCTCCGTCCAACCCCCCGGCCCTCTTGTCAGGGGGAGACTAAGTCGCAATCGGGGGTTCACGGTGCTGTGAGCCCCGATCAAAGTATCGAGGCAATAACACCGAAACAGTGATCAGCTCTCCTGAAACCGAAACGCAAACAGATCCGCATCCTTGAGGACAAAGCGTAACCGCATCGGTTGACCCACCAGCGAGCGCAGATCCCCCTCACCCTCCCACTTGACCGTGCCATCAATCTCATCACCGAATATCTCAGGACATGCGTCTAACGTGAAGCCCGGCTGCGGATGCCCTTCCATATTCTGAATCTCAACTCGAACAAATCCCACCGCTGATGTCGAAAAGTTCAATCTCAGGCTATCCCCTGTAAAAATCAGAGGACGGGTGACGAACTCACCCTCGGTGTATCCTGCGCGGACCGATACAAACCCGTCCGTTCGGAGCGAGAACCGACGAATATGGACACTCGGCAGCCGCCAATTCGCCATACTGTATAGCGAAAGTTCCTCCGGCGATGTTTGCAAAATACCCCGCTCCATATAAATCCCACGCTCATGCCAGTTGCCTTCATCGAGCCCGGGACGGACAAAAGCCTCCATGAAGCTGCGATCGAAGTAGATTCCGTCGCGACTGGACATAAACACAATATCATTCACGCCCGAACCATATTCCCAATCCGGAACCGGCTCGCGTTCTGGAACAAAGCGCGCCGGAAACATCAGATACGTCCCTGGCGCACGCTCATAAGGCACGCAGGCGTTGGTGTAGAGATGCTCAAAAGGCGCATCGCCGGTGTCAATCGGTTCGAGCGGTGTCCAACTGCGGAAGTCTTTGGAGATTGTGCGTCGAATCCAGCGCACTCCATTTTTGAAGTTGCCCCTACCTGCCACCCCCCGCGTGTAGGCAACATATTCCTCCCGCTCCGCGTCCCAAAAGGCGATGTTGTGTGAATCGAAGGGTCGCTCGGTTAGAATAGGTTCATCCTGCATCAGTTGCCAGCGGAGACCGTCCGGCGAGACCAACGCGAGTATGTCGCCTGTCCGCACGATGGCTTTATACCGTTCATCGTCCGACGCGTCGGGGTTGAGATCGAGAAACGGTGCCATGTTGTTGCCCGGGCCCGTCCAAACAAGGTTGTTGTCCTTCGATCCTTGAAATTCAATCAGTCCGAGTCGTGGCTTCTCCCAGTGAGCCCCATCCGTGCTTTCAGCGTAAGCGATAAGCGTTTGACGCTCACCCCGAATCGGCATCTCCTGATCGCAGCGATACCACGCGCGGAAGCGATCGCCCTCGCGAAACGTCACCATGTAAGAAACACCGCCCTGCTCCCAAGGCTGTTCGGCGGCAATTACAATCTCACGACGTATCGGCTCATGCAACCGCCGGGTGACATCTTTCGCCTCAGTAATCCAGAACTCATCCACGAATAGTTGGCGATCGGTGCCGATGTGGGTAGGTGTGCTGTCATTACCATGTCGTGCCATTTTACCCTCTATAAATTGATGGTTATCAACCTTGCGTTCTGCTATAATTATCTGAGTTACCACCTATGGTGTTTATCTGATGGCGGCGGACCGGCTGCATCTTAGTAATCGCCAACTTCGCAAAATTCAAAAAGCTTCTGTGCCCGCTCCGAAAATCCCTCATACGTCTCCGATGGCACTTTCATCGCATGACCGATACTAATCCACGACAGTCCGTAGCAGACCACAATTTCGGGGCGCGGTCCATTGGAGGTGTTGGGTGTGCCACGATGCAGTGTGCGAACATCCTGTATCCACATCGTGCCTTTTTTCATGTTGAGTCGACGGGCGGATGGAAAATGCCCTTGCGTCAGCACTTCATCGTAACGCCCCTCTAGGTCGGGATTGGCGATGTACTGCGTTGATGGCAACACCTCGATGCTACCATTCTCCTCTGAAGTATCCACGAGTGGAAACTTGATGCCCAATATCGGACAGGTATCAAGCCCGACATGTGGAATCTCCCGCGCCAGTCCGGTGTCTCGGTGCCAACGCTGAAACTCGCTTCCCGGATAGGGGTTATTGGAGTGGAGACACTTGATGTAGAAGTCGTCCTTGCCCCAATAACGCTTGAGAAACTCCAGAATAACCGGATTCTCGTACACCTCCGGATCGGCGAACGGCGGCACCCACGGGAGGGTCAGCGTGTAGCGGTTGATGACCTGTTGGCGACCAAAGCCTGTGTGCAGGTCTCCCCACTCTTTCTCAGCGAAGCCGGTTTCGCGCGTCCTGACATGTTCCAGCATAGGTATGAACGCCTCTCGGATGCGATCTACAGTCTTGATGGGCAACACATCCTCAATCACCGCATAGCCGTTGATCCTGAACTCGGCTATCTTTAGATCGAAATCTATGTCTTCACATCGTGCAGTCATGGATCCTCCGTTGCTAGTAGTCGGCATATTTCGCATGCCGTAACCATGGGGACGGGTCGTGCTCTATAGAGCCTCGTACCTGTCCGCACGGTTGTGCCCCAAAAGACCGGGGCATAGTTGCTGCATTTCTGGCGGCATCCGTTCGTATGTCTCAGGCCAAATCGGTTGGTGCCCACCTTCAATCCAGTTGTTAAACCACGGCGGATAGTAGGCGATATTCAATCCGACCCGAATCCGATCGCTTATATTTGGGCGTGCTTGATGAAAAGTGCCGCCATGCCACATAATCACCGAGCCTGCGCTGCCGGTAATCGGCTTAATCAGCGGGCTGTCCGGGGTGATGTCCGGCGGTGGGGCCTTCCGACGTGAGCGGTGGCTCATTGGCACCACACCCGTCGCCCCGTTATCTTCCGTGAAATCCGTCAGCATCCAGATGCTGTTAATAATCCACGGCACGTCCGGCACCTCATGGAATTCACGGGCAGAATCCACGTGCAGATGCTGCCCCGGCGCACCGGGCCAAGTTGGCTTGGAACAGGCTTCAACCACCCGACAATTTTGTCCCAAAAAATGCCGCGCAATCGCTACCGTGTCCGGGTGACTGGCGCACATCCAGACGCGATCGTCCAGATTCATCATGCCAAACAACGTCTGATAATACTGATCACCCGTGTTGTAGATTTGGCACTTCGGGTCGGTGTGCAATTCGAGAAACCGTTCCGCCATGCGGCGTGCCGTGCCTTCGGGGATGCGATCTTCCAGCAGGCAGTAGCCGTAGGTTGTCAAGCAATCAATTGCGGCCTTGAGGTCACTGTTCATCTGTTCCTCCTCTTCAGATTGCCGCTAAGAAACAGTTATCAGATTATGACAAGGCGCGGTATACTCACGCGCCTTGTCCAGCAATCCACATCTTTGACTTACACAGGCATGGTCCGGCCACTATGAGCCCTGCCAGCAGCCGCTATCTCAGGACTTCCGCCCATAATCCTGACACCCCCATCAATCCGCTCGCCGACTGTTTCCGCGGGGCCACCTTCCAAGAATGCAACCCCCGCCTGCTTACAAGCGGCATATACCCGGCCTCTTGCCTCAAGCATTTCAGGCGGGAACGGGTGGGGGGCACTCTTGTAACCGAACGACATACTGAGGTCCCCAGGGCCCCATTCGGCAAAGGCGATACCGGGCACCTGAAGCGTCATTTCAGTGTTAGCGATTGCCCGCACGTTCTCGATTTTCAGCCCAAGCATCAGCTCACCATCGGGATTAAGGGGCCAAGGGTCAGCTTTATCTAAGTATTCATCAACGGAAATACCCCAAACAGGTGCCGCGGACCCCTGTCCCGCTGAACCCCTGCGTCCGACGTTTAGTTGTGTCTCAGAGCGATCGGGATCAATCTGAGGCCCAAAACGCGAACCCCTGCGTTCGACGTTTTGTTGTGTACTAACGCCAATCGTCTGGAACGGATACCGGCAACATTCGACAAATGCCTTCACCGCCTCTGGTGATTCCGCATGGCATAGGAGGAGGCCATGCACACCTATCGCCAATAGCTGCCGGATCTGCCACGCATTCGCCCGGATGACATCAGAACTGGAGCCATCCACCGGCAATTCTATGACGACCGCTGGTGTCCGATGACCGCTGTTGGTTGGTCCACCGTCCACAAGCCCGCGCATAAAATTCTCCAGACCCACCAAGTCAAAGGGACCATGTTCCATACCGATGTTGATATAATCCGCCCATGTTGTTGCCATCTCTTTACCAGCTTCATAGGTGAGATTGGCACCTGTATGGCTGCCTGTATAGTAGACGGGCTGATCTTGCTCAAGTAACTCAATTGCTTTGTTGACTCGCTTTGGCATAATTAACCTCTCTTACAAAAAGTAATTGGTTTGTCGTGGCGATTTCAATCGCTCAACAAATAACGAGATTCATCAATACAAATGCGATAGCGTACCGGGACGCTTTTCGACACCCCTGGACGATATGTAAACAGAGGTGGAAACTTGGTGGAAGATTATAGCATAGTTACCGATTTGAGTCAAATGGTCACCTCATATTTCTAGATTCATCGTTCCCTTCTTGACATTCTTATAAACCAAAAGTATAATGAAAGAGACTAAAAACAATCTCAATGCTTGCCTGGTCTCCCCGCAAGCGGGCCTGGTCTCGGAACGGACACAGGCGGAACGGACACAGGCGGAACGGACAGCGTTCGGTCTAACCCTGTAATTTTACTTTTCAAAAGAAGATTTTAGAATCGATCAACAAAACCATCTATAAGGAGAAACGCTCTGTGTTTAACCGTCATGTCATATCCTATTTGATTAAGGCTCAATATCGCATCGCACTCATCGGCCTATTGATGTTCATTGTCGGTTCTCAAAATGTATCCGCCCAACAGCAGATAGCCCAAGATGCCTATGCTATCTTTGAACGGAGTTGTCTCATCTGCCACGGCCCCGACGGTGCCTATCGGGAGACCCTCTTAATTGAACACAACGCGCTCATCGAAGAGGGGACCGTTGTCCCGGGAAACCCCGATGCCTCCGAACTGTATAACCGACTCCTAACCACTGACCTAGCCAAACGGATGCCGCTCGCACAACCCCAACTATCCACCCAAGCGATTGACACCATCCGAAACTGGATTTTAGCAGGCGCACCCGATTGGGCGGCAACCTCCGTCTCCGATAGTCAGTTCATCTCCCCCGGTGAGGTGCTCAATACCATTGAGAATCATCTGATGTCGCTCACACCGTTTGACCGTGCGTTTGCCCGTTATTTCACAATGACACACCTCTATAACGCAGGGGAGACACCGAGGAGACTCCAAGAATATCGCAACGGACTCTCCAAACTGGTCAACAGCCTCTCATGGGGAAGCACCGTCACCAACCCACAACCCATTGACCCACAAGGAACAATCCTCTACATCGACCTGAGACACTATGAATGGGATGTCAATGACGCGTGGACGCAGATAGAAGCGGCGTATCCCTATCACATCGCGTTTAATGCGCCAACACAGACCGCGCTGCGTGACCAACTCGGGCGATTACAGACGGAGATGAAGAGTGATATACCATCGGTTCATGCCGATTGGTTCTTGGCAACGGCATCTTTACCACCGCTATACCACGAGCTGCTCTCTCTGCCCTTGACGAATCGGGAGCTAGAGACCCGATTGGAAGTGGATGTGGTCCGTAACCTACGCAATGCGCCGGGGGTGCGTGTCTGGCGGGCAGGCACCAACGATTCCGGTGTCTCCAATCACAATAGGGTGATAGAACGACACACCTCCCGATATGGCGCGTATTGGAAGAGTTACGACTTCGCTGGGAGTGTTGGCACACAGAACATCTTCACCCACCCCCTCAATTTCACGCATGATGGTGGAGAGGTTATCTTCAACCTACCCAATGGGTTACAGGGGTATTACCTTGCCAACGCGTCCGGTTTTCGTTTAGATGACGCACCGATAAACATTGTTTCCAATCCCGCTGCGAGTGATCCGACGGTGCGGAATGGGTTGTCCTGTTTGGGGTGCCACACGGAAGGGATGAAAACCTTTGAGGACCAAGTCCGTTCAGTGATAGAGAGCAATGCCACCCCGGCGTATGACAAAGCCCAAGCCCTACGCCTATACGTTGAACAGTCCGCGATGGACGCGCTTGTTCAAGAAGACATGGATAGATACAGGGAGGCACTGGCAGCGACGGGCGGTGCGTTTGGTGATATTGAGCCGATTTCACGATTTCATGAGGCGTTTGAGGGATCGGTGGACGCGGCTTATGCCGCCGCGGTGGTTGGGTTAGAGACCGCAGCCTTCCAAGAGAAGATACGTGAGAATATAGGGCTACAGAACACAGGCTTACTGGTGTTAGAGGGTGAGAATGGGAGTATGAAACGGGACGCGTGGACATCGAGTTTTAATGCAATGATTTACGCATTGGACTTCCCGGAGACGGAGGTTGATAGCCCATCGCAGCCGGAGCGTCTACCGGGTGCGGTTGTTCATATCCCTGACCCGAACCTGCGTGCCGCGATTGCGGAATCACTTGGTAAAAGCCTCAATGCCCCGATTACTGTGGAGGAGATGGAAGGATTGGGAAGCCTTGAGGCACGGAACAAGGGTATTCAAGATTTGACAGGACTTCAGTTTGCAACAAACCTGAACGAATTAGTTCTCAGCAACAACGAATTAGCTCTCAACAACAATCAAATTTCCGACCTCTCACCGATAGCAGACTTAATCAATCTGAGAGTATTGAACCTTTGGAACAACCCTGTATCCAATCTATCTTCCGTGAGGGGCTTAAAAAATCTGTATGAACTAAGTTTTGGGCTAACTTCGGTATCCGACCTATCGCCTATTGCGGGATTGATCAACTTGGAGTGGTTACACTTTTACGGTGCTCCCGTATCCGACCTGTCACCGATTTCAGGATTAATCAACCTGAGAGGTTTCGCTTTTTCTAGTAAGAGTATATCCGATCTATCGCCGGTTACGGGATTAATCAACCTAGAATGGATTCTTACGTGGGGCAGCCCTATATCCGATTTATCACCCGTAGCCGGATTAACAAAACTTGATTATCTAGAGGTTGCCGGCGCAGAGATATCAGACCTAACGCCTGTGGCAGGTTTAGCCAATTTGACAGCGTTGCACCTTCACGTCAACAATATATCGGATATATCCCCCCTTGCGGGGTTAACCAAGTTAAATCGTCTAACTCTTTCAGTTAATCATATCTCGGATGTATCTCCGCTTGCGGGGTTAACCAACTTGAGATGGCTAAAGATCGATGGCAATGATATCGCCGACATCTCGCCTCTGGAGGGGGTCCGCAAAAATATAACGACGTTCGTTTGGCACAGCAATCCGGGGTTCCCAAAAGGGGGGCCAAAAATAGAAGGACCGTGGTTATGGGTCGTTTTACCAGACACTAGACGACTACTAGAGGACGATACGGATTTGCTATTAAAAGTGAGTGGGGGTACGGTGACAGAGATGGAGATTGCCACTCATGGGGCGATAAAAGGGGATTCTGTCGGAGATAGCGTGTGGACCTCCTATAGACTTCCACCTACAGGAACGGACAACATTGCAGATATGCTGAAACGTTCTATTGATGGCAGAATCATCTATGGCTCTGTGGCCCTGTATTCACCAAGTAAACAGGAGACAACAATGTACGTCGGCAGCGACGACAGGATAAAGGTTTGGCTCAACGGGACTTTGGTTCACCAAGAGCTCAGTTGGCAAGGCGGCCCAGAGGATTACACCGAATTTTTTCCGGTCATACTGAAGGAAGGAAGAAATGTTCTGTTAGTTGCAGTCCTCACCCATGCTTACGGCTTTTTTGGGTTTGAACCGGATGCGGAATATACAGTGTTGACCCCCGCCGGCGTTGGGTACGCTTTCTCCGAGATGCCAATTCACCGTGACGATACCTTTACCCTCGACATCCGCGCAGAAACTGTCACCGACTTAGCAGGATGGCAGTTTGATGTTGCTTTCGACCCTGCCGCCCTTGAAGCTATCAACGTGACCGAAGGCGGTTTCCTGAAGACCGATGGCGGCACGACCTTCTTTCAGGGGGGGAGCATTGATAACGCAGCGGGTAAAATCGCAGGACTTAGTGCGGCGCGGCTGTCCTCTCAAGGTGTGAATGGCACCGGCACCCTACTTCAGGTGAGGTTCAAGGCGAAATCGGGCGGTGAAACAGAGTTGGCATTACAGAAGTTCGAGTTTGGCACCGGCACCGGAGAAAACATCCCTGCAGGCCCGCATCAAATCCGCATCCTTGTAGAGGGAGGCCTTGCCGTTGGGGATGTGAATCGGGATGGACGGGTGAGCATTTTGGATCTGATTCTCGTCGCACAGCAGTTGGGCAAAAGGGTATCCGCCGACTCCCCGGTGGATATTAACCGCGATGGTGTGGTCAGCATTCTTGACCTTATTCTTGTGTCACAAGGGATTGCCGAATCACCCGCTGCGCCCGCGGTTGGAGCAGAAAGCGTAGATGCTGCGACGATAGAGGCGTGGATAGCGCAGGCACGCTTGGCAGATGAGGGTTCGCTTGCCTTCAAACGGGGTATTGAGAATCTTCAGAACCTGCTAGCCTCGCTGATTCCTGAAGAGACTGCGTTGTTGGCAAACTATCCGAATCCGTTTAACCCGGAGACATGGATACCGTATCAGTTGGCGGAGTCGGCAGAGGTAACGCTGACAATTTATGATATGAACGGGGGAGTCGTTCGGCGTTTGGCGGTGGGGCATCAAGCGGCGGGTATGTATCAGAGTCGAAATCGTGCAGCCTATTGGGACGGTCGGAATCAGTTGGGTGAGCCTGTCGCTAGTGGTCTCTATTTTTACACACTGACAGCGGACGAATTCACAGCGACACGGCGGATGTTGATTTTGAAATAAACTAAACAGCTTTCGGACGGAACAGGAAGCTGGTATCATTCAATCGAAAGCGAGAAAAAAACATGCCAACAAAAGAGGAACTTTACGATCAGGCTTTAACACATTTTGGAAATGACGATCTTGAGGCGGCGGTTGCTGCGTTCAATGTGCTCCTTGAACAGTACCCTGATTATGTGGACGGGCATATTGGGCTTGGACACACATACGAACGGATGAGCAGATATGATGAGGCGATTGAGGCGATCAAAAAAGCGATTGAGGTTGACCCAAAAGATCCGCTTAATTACACCAGCTTGTCAATCTGTTACCAGCGTAAAGGAATGATTCAGGAGGCGGAAGACGCAATGGCAAAATCGCAGCAGTTACAACTGGGAACATAATGGTACCTTCTGCAAATAGGCAAACGAGGAGGAAACACAAGCAACATGCTTGAACTTTACGATACAACACTCAGAGACGGAAACCAGGGGGAAGGGGTCGCTTTCTCAGTTGAGGACAAGCTGCTCATTATCAAAGCCCTTGACCATCTGGGCATCCATTACATTGAGGGTGGATACCCCGGCTCAAATCCGAAAGATATGGAACTCTTCAAAAGTGCGGAGGCACTTGAACTTCAGCAGGCGGCGATTGTGCCTTTCGGCAGCACGCGGCATCCACGTTATCAGCCCAGCGCGGACCCCAATCTGTTAGCCTTACTGGATACAGGTGCTCGCACGGTCACAATTTTCGGAAAAAGCTGGGAACTCCACGCTACAGACGTGCTTCGTGTCACAGCACAGGAGAATATCGAACTCATCGAAAGTTCAGTCCGTTTTCTAGTCGAGAACGGACGCGAGGTCATCTACGACGCGGAGCATTTCTTTGATGGTTATGACGACCAACCGGATTACGCCCTTCAAACACTCAAAGCCGCAGCCCGAGCCGGTGCCAGATGCGTCGTGTTATGCGACACTAACGGAGGACGATTGCCTCTGGAAATTCAGGAAGGGGTGCGAGCCGTCATGGCGGAGATTAATCTGCCGGTTGGCATCCACCCCCATAACGACGCTGGAATGGGAGTCGCAAACGCCGTGCTAGCTGTGCAAGCGGGGGCGGCTCATGTGCAGGGGACGTTCAACGGCTACGGTGAACGCTGCGGTAATGCAAATCTCGCTTCTATTATCCCGACGCTCAAACTCAAGCTGGGGATTGACTGCATCAGCGAGGATGGACTCAGCCAACTGATGGAAACATCACGTCTCATCAGTGAATTGGCAAATCTGCCGCACGACGAGCGTCAACCTTACGTCGGCAGCTCTGCTTTCGCCCACAAAGGCGGCATGCACATCGACGCTGTGTGCAAGAATCCACGCACCTTTGAACATATCGATCCAGAGCTGGTTGGCAATGAACAACGTATCTTGATTTCAGATCAGGCGGGTAAAAGTGCTATCCTGAAAAAGATTGAAAGACGCTATCCAAATGACGATAAAAATTCACCGGAAGTCATTGCGCTTTTTGATCGGTTGAAGGAGGCAGAAAATGAAGGCTATCAGTATGAGGCCGCCGATGCATCCTTTGAACTGCTGACCCGCACAGTCCTGAACGGCTATCAGCCATTTTTCGATCTACTCGGATTTCGCGTGATTATCGAGAAAGTCAAAGACCATAGCATACGGTCTGAAGCGACGATTAAAGTGATGGCACCCGGTGGTGAGGTCGAACACACCGCCGCTGATGGAGATGGGCCCGTCAATGCCCTCGACAGGGCCCTACGCAAAGCCCTTGAGCGTTTTTATCCTTCGCTACAGGATGTCCATCTGACCGACTATAAGGTGCGCGTTTTGGACACTCAAGCCGGCACCGGCGCGAAAGTGCGGGTGCTAATCGAGGCAAGTGATGGGCGAGAGCATTGGGGAACGGTTGGCGTATCGGAAAACATCATACAGGCAAGCTGGGAAGCCCTCATTGATAGCTTGGAGTATAAGCTCTACAAAGATAGTCGTGAGGCATAAAACGTGGTGCGTGACGATTCCTAACTGGGAAAAAGAGAAAATAGAGAAGTTCGGAAGAATCATCTACCCTTCCCGCTCGGCACACCATGAGGAGGCTCAATCTTAAATCAGTCTTAATTCTTGACGGGGACGCTTCTAATTGTTATAATATGTATAACAATTCGGAAATTAAATTAACAGGAGGTTCCACATGATAGGTTTACAACAGATTGCAACAGCAGCGCAGGATATTATCCAGATCTGTGAGCAAAAACGAACTAACAAAGCGGACAAGGCAAAACTACTAAAGCTGCAAGCGGCAATCTTCACGCATATTGAAGCCCTTACTGAATGCGAAATTTGCGGCTCAATTACCGATCTGGTTGTGACGATGACGATTGAGCCGGTGACCGCAAAGTTATGCAAAGATTGTGGGATAAACGCGATCGAAGCCGGGAAAATTAAAAAACCGGTGCCGCGAAAGCGATCTACCCGAACCTTACAGCAGAACATACCAACGACGAAGAAAAAATCCTCACAGCAACAAGCATCACCCGATAACGCCGGGCTATATACCGAGGTGGAAAAGCAGACAAGTCTCAAGAAAACGGATATCAAACGCTTGCATAAAATCATCCAAGAGATCGCGGGTCCGATGAACCTTGAGAACACGGTCTTATATGTGGAGCGTGAGGTTGAACTTGCGAAACTGAAGATAGAGCAAGATGCTTTGAGGACGGCGGTCGCGTTATTAATGGCGGCATAAAGCCCGCCTTTATTTAAATTCGATAATTTTTGAAACAGATTCTCCCCTGAAGGCGTTTAGATGTAGTACGATCTTGTAAACGATAGGGACAAGGAGGTGCCTATTGTGACAGATAAGATGATCGATGCCGTATCAGATCAAGAAGACATACAATTAGCAACGCTGACAAAGGCAGGGAACGAGACTGCCTTTAGATCGTTGTATGATAAACATTACAACTGGGTTTATAGTAAAACATATCGAATGCTATGCAATCATCAGGATACCGAGGAAGTATCCTTAGACATCTTTATGAAAGTGTGGCAGAAGATTGAGAAGTGGGATACTGTTCAAGGCAGTTTTCAAGCGTGGTTGAACGTTGTTGCAAAGAACACAATAATTGATGCAATCCGCAAGAAAGAAAGGATTCGTGAAGTACTTTTAAGTATGGAGGATGAATCTGAATTGCCACTTGTTGAATACCAAGACCAGCGACCAACGCCTGACAAGCAGGTCGAATCCCGAGAAGCTCAAGAGATTCTTGAATGGGCACTCCAAATGGTGAAAAAGCCGAACCACCGAGTGGCTTGGATTTTACGCCATCTGGAAGGGTGTAGTATTGCCGAGATTTCGCAAACCCTCCAGCGCAAGGAAGGGACCGTGAAGATTTGGATCTTTCGTTGCACAGAGGAATTGCGCCAAATTCTTACCAGAAAAGGTCTAAAATGGGTTTAATAATTGGGGGAGATAAAATGAAATTTTGGAAAAAACCAACGCAAAATTTCGGTAAAGATGAGGCAAAAAAAGCGGAGATGCTAGAGATTCATACGCGCCGAATCGGGGGAGAGAGGCTATCCCGCAAGCAGACGCGGCTGTTAAAGGCGAGCGAGCAATATCCGGAATTGGACCCTTTGAAGGAGCTCATTGATTTCGCACATCACCGTTTTGAAGAAAAAGAAAACGTCACTCCACTTCCCGAGGCGAAACGACGAATCGCTAACGATTTGATGAAGCTAATTAGTCGTGATGCTGCGGAAGATGATGTGCTGCTAGGAGATGAACTCGGTTTGCAACCAGCTTACAGTCCTGATCCGGTCGGAAGTGATAGCGAACTTGCCCTGCCACATCTTTCCAGTGACCTTCCGCCGCCGCTTCAAGGAGTGGATCCGCTTAATGAGACGGTCATCCTTGACGATGAAAATGTCGAATCGGTAATGTTTCCATTAGTAGAAGAGGCGTGTCACCTGAAATTAAAAGTTGTCCAGGGCGACGAAGCTGGACGTGAGTATGACATCTCTTTTCAACCCATGATGATTGGACATGGGGTTGAAGCAGCTCTCCAATTGAATGCCAACGCCGCTGTATCACAGCGTCATGCGTTGTTCACTATTGATAACGACGAGGTGTTTATCACGAATCTTGACAGCAGGATCGGGACGCTCGTTGATGGAGTTCGGATCACTGAGCCAACACCACTACATGTTGCCTCTACGGTGCAAATTGGTGGGCAGTTGCTTGAAGTGGCCGCGTTTCGGCGAGATGCTAGTGTCCTCGGTGTCTCCTTTGAAGTTGTCGAGGGCCCAGATGTCGGACAGGTTTACTGGGCATATTTCAAAGAAATGACAGTGGGACGCAGCGCAGCGGCGCAAATCAAATTTGCTGATTCAACAGGCACCCTCTCTCGCCTGCATGCCCGGTTTAATCTGAAAAACGGTGAGGTGTACCTTACCGATCTGGGTAGCAAAAACGGGACTTACGTTGATGGGTTTCGCATAGAGGAACCAACCGTTATTGAGCAAGACACGCGCATTGCGTTCAGCGGAGTTGTCTGTGAAGTCATAGCTATTGAACACATTTAGCCGCCGGGTTAAGCTGTGATTTCGTGATGCAGCATAACGTATGTCAACACCATACCGCATTTTTCTTCCCGCTATCGAGCGGAGAGAGGGATGCGGTATTTTTTTCTATTTGAATTTTTAACAGTCTAAGGTATAATAACCTAGGTTGTCACTTAAAGTCGAGTGCAATAGGCCTAGGTCTATAGAAAAACCGAGTCTATAGAAAAACCGAATCTACATAATCCTCGCAGCTTTTTCATTATGTGTAGGATATAACGATGTCGTAATGAACTGATAATAAACTCCTAACCGTAGGGAACAGGGATCTCCGTTCCGTTAATTCTAACTAAAGCCCCAACGGGACGACAGAATAGAATCCTGCCCTACAGTCTGACCATTTAGGTTTAACCTTCATCATACCCATGAGTCAGAGACAAGCTGCATTTGCCTATTTTAACCGTGCTGGAAATCTTTATCGGCAAGTATGCTATACCCAAGCTATTCAGGACTATCTGGCGGGTTTAGAAATCGATCCGATGTGCGTGGAAGCGTATGCCGACTTGGCAAAGGCGTATGAAATGCTAGGGTGTTGGAATCAAGCGATTGAATCGCTGGAAGTTGCACTACGGCTACGTCCCGGTTACCCAACTGCCCTTCGGCGCAAGCAACGCATTCTTGAAGAGAAAAGTGTTTATGATAGCTTAACCGATGAACTGAATTTAGCCCTTGATGCCGCCGACGAACGCGAATTTTTCACCCTCACCTGTGGGTGCACAATCCCACAGAAGTTATTATCGGTCCTATCCCAACTCGTCGAACACACCTATCATGAGGTTGGCAAAGTTTTCCAATGCTACCCGCAACACAAAGTTCCAATTTTCATTGAAGCTGCCAATCCGGCTGACGACGCAAAATCTCGAATTGGAGGGGTTACTCACACATCATCTTCAGGTGCTTCTCTCCCACAATGGGCCGTAGCGTGCTATAATAATGGGAGCATTCGGCTTACTTATCGTCCTTACAGCGATTCCAGCGTCGGCGTTTTGTATGCAGTCATTCGCCACGAATGGACGCATCTCCTTGTTGATCTACTCGCGAGGGGACGATGTCCCAACTGGCTTGACGAAGGACTCGCTCAATTCATGGCACGCCCGCTGATGAACTCGGAGAAGGCATTCTTACAGCAGGCAAGTCAAGACAATCATTTCTTACCCCTCCACCTCCTGCAAAAACCGTTTTGGCACCTTCCGGGGAAGCAACGTCGTTTAGCATACCTTCAGTCCTACGCAATTACCAACTACCTGATACAACAGTTCAGTGTTTCCGCTCTACGCGATGTTCTCAAACGACTCGGCGACGGAAAATCGACCGATACTGCATTTCAAGAGGTTTTTGGGAAGGTAGAGGAAGAAATTGTCACCGCTTCAAGCGCGGAGAATTACATCACCGTTTAGGAGGGTTAGCCATGGGAAAACTCGATATTGCTATGATAGTCATCGTTGGATTAGGTGGGCTGAGCTGCCTGCGGGCGGGCTTTACACGGAGCGTCTGGGGAATTGCTGCGATGTCTGCGGGTGCCTTCGTAGCCAGCCAAGTATGGCGGGATATTATACCCTTCGTTCTGCGCTTCATAAAGCATGAGTCGCTCGCTAAATGGATTAGCATTATCGCTGTCGTCGCCGCTGTAAGCATCGTGATCGATATGATATTTAGTCACATTCAGAAAGTCGTGGAGCGTGGGGTCTTAGGGTGGGTCAATCACATCGTTGGGGGTGCTTTTGGAGTGGTGTCTAGCACCATTTTGATCGGATGTTTCCTCCTATTGTTGGATCACTTTGGCGGAGAGGGAGTTAAACAAGCCGTTGCAAATTCTCGCTTTGCGCCCGATCTCTTAGAGATTACCAGGCAAGTTTTCGACTTTGGGGGGGAGGCAATCAAAGAGCATTTCGGGCAGATATAAAAGGCTGATTCGTTAACACGCTCTAATCTTCGGTACAACTGACCCATGCACAGTTGTTATGTTCCACCCGCGCAAATCACCAAAGACACCATCCGTATCAGCGAATCCGAGCGGCATCACCTACTCAACGTGCTGCGCCTAAGGGCTAGCGAGCAAATTGAAGTCTTTGACGGGGATGGCAACCGTTATGTTGCCTCGCTCTGTGATACGCGCGCTTCCCCTCTACAGGCGAAAATCCACCAGCATCAATTTCACCCCCATACCCCGCCGTATATTACCCTGTTTCAAGGCTTACCCAAATTTGACAAAATGGATCTCATCGTGCAGAAGACGACGGAGATCGGTGTGAATGAAATCGCGCCGATGATTTGTCAGTATTCGATACCGAAATCGGTCGTTCAGCAGAAGCGGGTGACGCGCTGGCAACGGATTGCAAACGAAGCCGCCAAACAGTGTAAACGTCCCCACTTCGTCCACGTGCGCGCACTTCAGGGGATGGAGGTGTGTCTTGGGGAGGCAAGCCGTTTCGATCTATTAATCCTTTTGTGGGAAGGTGAAAATCGGCAGGCACTCAAGGGAATATTACGGAATCATCAAGCGGCAAAGGCAGTTGGACTTTTTGTCGGCCCCGAAGGCGGGTTTTCAGACGAAGAGGTGGAGTTGGTACTTCAAAACGGTTGTCTATCTGCAACGCTTGGCGACAACATCTTGCGCACGGAGACCGCCGCAATCGTTGGTGTCGCATCGGTGATGTATGAACTCAGCTGAGTGCCAGAGACCACTCAATCGAGAAATTAACGATTACCTCCAAACCAGCAAGACCGCAAGTGCTTCGTCCGGCGTATTCCACAAGAAATCAAACGCCTCCTTTGCCCGTGCGTAGGGGAAACGGTGGGTGATCATCCGACTGGCTTGAATCTTTCCGGTGCGAATCTTCTCCAGTGCTCGAAACGCTGTTTGTGAGAGCGGCTCGTCGATGAGAATACCTGCCACAAGCCGCTTATGCATAATTTTTGATGAATGCAACGGCAGCGGGGCACCCTGATATAACGCGATTAACTGGATGGTGCCTCCCCTGCGGACCATATCTTGTGCCTGCTCAAACGATTTGACACCCGCATGTCCACCAACACAGTCGACGACGAGATCGGCACCTTTCCCATCGGTTAAACGATGCACCGCCTCAATAGGGTCCTCTTTTGAAGCATCAATGACCACATCTGCCCCCAATTCATCCGACAGTTGACAGCGTAACGGGAGCGCGTCAACCGTGATGATTCTGGTAGGTTCATATCCCCGCAAAATCTGCAGCATCAAGCTCCCCACAACCCCCTGCCCCAGAATGACAATCGTATCCCCCGCTTGTGCCCCTGACGATGCCGCCCAGGCCGTTGCCTCTGTTGAAAGCAGGAGGAACGTTCCCGCCTCGAAGGAAACATCATTGGGGAGGGGGACTAAATGTCCCCGCGTCGAATCCACATCGCCGATGGCATATTGTGCGTGGGGTGCAGCGACCATCACCCGTTGTCCAATTTGATACTCGGTGACATCATCTCCGAGCTGCTCGACGGTGCCGGTGAGGGAATACCCCATAATCGAATGGGGAAGTGCTTCCTCACTGATATAACGGCGAAACAGTTCAGAACCACGGCTAATCAACGTCCTTTCCGTCCGCACCAAAACTTGACGGTTGTTGATTTCAGGAATAGGTGCCTCCTCTAACTGAATATTGCCGAAGCCCTCTGGCTTAATCACGCGAATCATCACGATTGTCTCCTGTCATTGATTAGGCGATGAATCTGCCAATATCAAGTAACGCCGCATATATCATGAGTCCAAGGATAAATAGCCAACCTGCGACCATATCGCTGTCTAGCCAAGCGGATCAATACCCCAATATGAACGGTCAAGCAGTTCGATTGGGTGCATCACTTTCATAGGTAGTCTATGCGCTTTAACGCCGAGTTGGATCTGTAGAATACACCCCGGGTTCCCCGTCGCAACAATTTCAGCATCTGTTTCGGCGATGTGCTTTATCTTACGTTCCAGAATTTCACGCGACATCTCTGGCTGCGTGATATTGTAGATGCCAGCACTGCCACAGCACCATTCCGATTCGGTGAGCTCGATGAGCTCTAGCCCTGGAATTGATTGGAGGATTGTGCGGGGTTGAAGTTGAACCTTTTGCCCATGGACGAGGTGACACGGTTCATCATACGTCACGCGCCGCTTAATTTCTCCTTTGGGAGGTATCATTTCAATCTCCGCGAGAAACTCGCTGATGTCCCGCATTTTGCTGCTAAAAGTTTTTGCCCTTTCGGCATAGACCGGATCGTGTTCCATCAAGGCTTCATACTCTTTCAGGGTCGCCCCACAACCTGCGGAGTTAATGATGATCGCCTCCACATCTTCGGCTTCAAAGACATCGATATTTTTTCGGGCAAGTGCTAATGCCGTGTCTCGGACCCCGTTATGGACGTGCAACGCCCCACAGCACATCTGCTGTGCCGGTGTGATTACATCGCAGCCGTTTTCTGTCAAGACGCGAATCGTCGCCAGATTGGTTTCGGTGAACACCTGATTCATCACACACCCAGAGATAAATCCGACCCGATGCCTTGCCTTTCCTTTGGCGGGGGTAAATTCGCGTATATTGTGCTTGAGGAACGGATTAGGAATGTCGGGCAGTAACGATTCCATCTCACCTAGCTTCCCCATCAGTTTGAGTATCCCCAGTTTTTGCACCAGCCAACGAATCCCAAGGCGTTGATATAGCCACATCATTTCAAAAACGAGGTCTAAGCGATCTTTGTTGGGTAGGAGTTCCTTAAAAGCCAAACGCCTCCAAAACCGCTGTTCGATTGGACGCTCGGCATTCAGTTCATAGATCGCTCGGGCTTCTTCGATAACCTCGCCAAAATGTACACCGGAAGGACATGCCGTTTCACAGGCGCGGCAGTCCAGACAGCGGTAGATATATTTTGCCCAATCGTCGTTGATCGGCATCGGGTTTTGATCCCTGAATGCCGTCCCCATCAGATAGAGCCTTCCACGCGGCGAATCTGTCTCCAGTCCTAACTCGCGGTAAGTTGGACAGGTTGGCAGGCATAGCCCGCAGTGAGTACAAGCATCCCATTTGTTCCAGCTAAAAAATTCTGCCCCGATAAGGGGGTTAGTCTGTGGATCTGGTTGAGTTTGTGGCTGTTGCATTTTTTTGTTCCTACTGCCTTACGGCTCACGTCCCTTCGCTTCAGCGGCGCGTTTAATTGCGCCAACCTCCTCTACCCTCCATCTTGTACATAATATCTCTCCGCCTCCGATCACACCTCGCTTTTCGGCTTAACTTGAAGATATGGCTTCAGTGTGTGAAACGTGATATCTAAATGGTCAGCTAAATCAACTAATGAACTCTTGAACAAAGTGGAGAGGCAGGACATATTTTTGCGGAGAGTGTGTGTCCAATACCTTCTAATGGGATACTAATTTTGAAACATTCAGCAACCCTTCATTCAAACTCCCAGATCTATACCCCTGTAAATCAAGAGCGACATGCTGATACCCAAGTGATTTGAATTTCTCGTTAATCTGGATGCGGATGGATTTGGCAGCAATGAACTCAATCTCCTGCGGACCGACCTCAATGCGTGCGAGCGTATCATGATGACGCACACGGAACTGACGAATCCCTAAATCGAACAAAAACTGTTCTGCCCGATCAACGAGGCGTAGGTTCTCACGGGTAATCCGTGTGCCGTAGGGGAAACGGGAGGAGAGGCAGGCAAAGGCAGGTTTGTCCCACGTCGGCAGCCCCCAACGCTTTGAAACTTCGCGGATCTCCGCCTTTGTCAGATTCACATCGATGAGCGGTGCCTGAATACCCATCTGTTTGGCGGCATCCATACCAGGACGGTGATCACCCACATCGTCAGGGATAGCCCCGTAGACGGTCGTGCCAATCTTATACTGTTCAGCAATCGGACGGATCTGTTCAAAAAGTTCGGTTTTGCAGAAATAGCAGCGATTGGTCGGGTTACTCGCGTACCCCTCGGTTTCCAATTCGTCGGTGTTTATCGTTTCATAACGGATGCGAATCTGTTTGGCGATGTCCTGCGCTGCTTTCATTTCGCGCTCCGGGTAGGAGTCAGAGACCGCTGTGACAGCCAGGGCATTGGCTCCCAACGCCCGTTTTGCGGCTTCCGCCAGAAAGGTGCTATCGACTCCACCAGAGAATGCAACGATGACTTTTCCGTAAGATTTTAATAAACTATCGAGCCGATTTAGCTTCTGACCAATATCTGGATATTTTTCTGTTTCCGGCATCTGTTTGACCTTTCTGATTTTCACTGTTGCGATTGCTGCTGAAGTTTTCTAAGTTTTCCACGGAGGAGTTGTCGCTTCAAACCGCTAACGTAATCAATGAACAATATTCCATCAAGATGATCGATTTCATGCTGCAGGGCGCGAGCGAGTAAAGCTTCCCCTTCGACGCGAATCGGCTCACCGTCGATATTTTGCGCTGTCACCACTACCTTCGCCGCCCGCTTGACATTGGCGGTAATATTGGGGAAACTCAAGCACCCTTCCTCCTTGATGGTTTCGCCCTCCATGCTTTGAATTTTAGGGTTAAACAGCACCAATGGAGAGCCCTCTGGGTCATTTCGGTCCACATCAATCACAATTAGTCGTTTCAAAACCCCAACCTGCGGTGCCGCCAACCCCACTCCAATCGGTGAAGCATACATCATGGTCAGCATATCCGCTGCAAGTTTTCGTTCAACATCTGTGATTTCTTGAACGGGGAGTGCTTTTTCTCGAAGTACCAGATCGCCGTAGGGCCGAATACGGTAAGGCCCCTCGGCCCAATCATGAGGCGGCTTATCCACCATTGGAGCCTTGGCGATTTTTGGCAATGGTGCCTGCCATTTTCTGCGCTTGCGTCTTGCCATTTTTGAGCAGAGGTTCCATCCTGCCTCAATCAAAGATTCCGAGATTCCATAATCATATCACCGGAAGAGAGGTTGGTCAAGCAAAAATGGAAGATATAGAAATATACAGACTTCCAGTAAAACTAAGATATCATAAAGTAACCCCAGTTACCACCTAAACAAAGCCCCAGGGGGACTTAACTCTCCTTGACCAACTTCTGGAGTGAACGAAGTTCTCTGGGCGGATCCATCCGGCTGCCATAGTCACTCCAAGAAACTTCAGCGACATAGATACTTCCCTTGGAGTCAACAGCAATTCCGTGCGGTGAGTAGAAGCGCCCGGGCTCATCTCCATAGGACGCATCACTCAGTTGTGCCAATACATTTCCCTTGGTATCCATGATGCTGACCCGGGGTCCAAGGTTTGTGCCTATTGCATTCGATTCAATACCCCCGAAATACTCACCCACGTAAACTAAGGGTTCAGCTCTGGTGTCCAGACAGATACAGGCAGCCCTAGACAGGTTCAACCACTGCGTTTCGTACTTGCCATCAGGAGAGAATACCTGTACCCGATGGTTCTCACGGTCTGCAATGTATACCCATCCATCTTTATCGGTTGTGATGTTGTGGACAATGTTGAATTGTCCTTCCGCTGTCCCTGACTCTCCCCAAGAGAACAGGTGTCGTCCGTCGGGCGTAAATTTGTGAACCCGCGCGTTGCTGTACCCATCAGCCACATATAGGTCGCCGGTACGCGGATCGATTGCCAAATGCGTTGGACGGTTGAATGGTTCGCCGCTCATCGGGGATGCAGCTTGGTGGGCTTGACCGAGAGTCATCAAGAGTTTCCCATCGGGCGTGAACTGACGAACGGTGTGGTCTCCGTTATCAACACAGTAAACCGATCCATCAGGACCAATAGTTACACCGTGTGGATTGGCGAATATGCCATCCCCCCATGTCCGAAGCACATCGCCATCAGCGTTGAAAATAACCATCGGATGTGTCCCACGATTAAAGACGTAAACATTATCATCCGAGTCAACAGCAACGGCAGTGGCTTCTTTATAAGTCCAATCTTCGGGTATGTTACCCCAGTCTTCTCCCGATACTTGATACGTAAAATCTCCAGCACCTAAAGTGACCATTTTTTCCTCCGGTAGAATCAGATAGAATTGATTATAACACACCTGTCGCAACGATGTGAAGATCAAAATAGCTAGGGTCATTTAATTCTTCGGTCCGTCCCTGGTCTCCCCGATAGATCGTCCGTTCCGCCTGCCTGTCCCGTTCGCGGGGGTCTCGGCACGGACAGACCAGGGGGGTTGGCACGGACTACCTGCCAAAATCGGTCAAAAAACGGAGAACTAAGTAGCTCTACAAAATGGTTGATGACCATTGACAAGGGAGTTTGGATATGCTACCATGCGCTCCAAATTATCTTTAGTGGAGCCATGGAATCTGCCAATGCAAGAGGTATACGCACTATTTTTGAACGCAGTTATCAACGGTGCTCTTGCCCTTTGGGTATACACTGATAGTAGACTGCAAGAGCGATCTGGGTTTTGGGCTTTGGGGACTTTTTTCCTTCCGTACGCATGCTTCCCACTTTACTTTTGGAATCAGATGCCCGAACTCATCTGGACCTGCCCTAAGTGCCAACGGGATAACCGGGCATGGTCGCGTAAATGTGGACACTGCGATCAATTCTACACAGTGGAAGAAACAGTTGCAAGACTGCACGGCTATCTGAATCCATCAGATCCGGTGGTTATTTTTTTGGTAACCTTTTTATTTCAAGAGGTCGCGCGTTATGTCGCAATTTTAGCGGCGGAAGGGTTTGATGTCCTTACATCAACAAACTTAGCTGCGTATACGCTTCCAGCTTCTCACTTTTGGATCGTTAAGCTAGTCATTGGAAATGTGCTGATTTGGCTATCTCTTTTGTGCATAACTGGGCGTTATCGCAGGACTGTGAAATCTATTGGGTTGGAATACAGCGGCAACCTTGCCGACTTTGGACTGCCTCTATTACTCGCACCTGCTTTAGCCTTTGTTTCGGTAGGTTTTCAGCAAGGGATAGACTGGTTCAGCGGACACATGTCTTTAGGAGAGCTAGAAGCTTTGGCTCAGTGGGAGCAGCAGCAATGGTCGATCGGTATGCCAGAAAACTTCGGAGATAGCACAGTAATTCTTATCAGTTTCGTGATGTTAATTCTAATGCCAGTAGGGGAAGAGATTCTATTTCGGGGAATTGCGTATATCAGTCTCGCCGGTCGATTTGGTCAAACTAAAGGAATACTACTCAGTGCACTCCTTTTTGCGGTGCTCCATGGATACATCCGGGCTTTCGTGCCGTTGGTTTTTGGAGGGATTCCAATATTTATCATGGGGCTTGCCCTCGCGTGGCTATACATTCGGACGAAATCGCTAATCCCGTGCATAATCACGCATAGCTTGGTAAACTTGATTTTAATCCTGATTTACTGAATGCAAGGGTTCAATTGATAGAATTTAAAACCCCTCGCTCTGATCCCCAGCCGGATAAGTCCCCAAGATTTTCACGAGTACGCAAAACTCTTCAGTTTCTGTAAGTGCTTTTCGGACATTTTCATCCTCCGCGTGCCCCTCCAAATCTACAAAGAAAACATACTCCCACGCTTTGGTACGAGATGGCAGGGATTCAATCTTGCTCATATTGACCTCATAGTTTTTCAAAACCTGCAGCACCTCCCATAATGCGCCAACCTTATCCTTAACCGCGAAAAGGATAGAGGTTCGGTCGTTTCCAGTGCGTGCCGCCGAGTGACTCCCAATAACAAGGAAGCGCGTCGTGTTATTGGGTCCGTCCATTATTGATTCTCCCACCATACGCAGTCCATAAATCTCGCCGGCGAATTGACTCGCTATTGCTGCTGTATTTGGCTCATTGGTTGCCAGTTCCGCCGCTTCTGATGTGCTGGAAACCTCAATCTGTTGTACACCTGGCATATTTTGACTGAGCCATTGACGACATTGGGCGAAAGCCTGTGGATGGGAATAGATCTTTTTAATCTGTGCGAGGGGGGATTTTGAGAGGAGATGCTGCTTAATCGGCAAGAAGCACTCCCCGCAAATTTGAAGGGATGTGTACTGAAACATATCTAAAACATCACGGACCGTTCCATGCCTAGAGTTTTCGATCGCGACAACACCATAATCCGCTCGACCGGATTCCACCGTCGCAAAGATGTCGGGTTGGGGCACCACCGCGATAAACTTTACTGACTGACCAAAGAGGTGCGAACTCACCGTGTGACCGAAACTACCAACGGGCCCGAGGAAGGCAATGGATAACGGCCTTTCGAGCGCACGACAGGCAGAGATAATTTCAGTATAAATTGTATGTAGGGCATCGGACGGGAATTGCCCTCGGTTCCGCATTTCCAACCGAGAGAGAATTTCCCGCTCCCGATGCGGCGCATAAATCTGTTCAACGCCGGTGCGCGATTTGAGCTCACCGACCCGTTTGACAATAGTTGCCCGTTCCTGTAAAAGGGCTAAAATCTGGTCATCAATCTGATCCAGCAGATTGCGGTAGTCTCTTAGTTTCATAATAGCTGCGTGAAGTGCTATCTCCTACGCTTCGGATAAGCAAAAGTGGCTTGGATTCAGAAACTGGGTTTTGCTAAAAACCCCGGTTTCTCTTTTACGCGCTTATTTGACAATTGCCATCCGTCGTAAGTCGGTATAATCCCCTGCTTGGAGTTGATAGAAATAGACCCCGCTTGCGACCGATTCGCCGTTTTCATTACGTCCGTCCCAATAAGCGGTGTTCGTCCGAGTGGTGTAGAATCCTGCGGACTGATACCCCAAATGGAACTGGCGCACCGGCGTGCCTTTTGTGTCATAAACCGTGAGGGTCACATCAGCGTCGTTAGCAAGTTGATAAGGAATCCACGTCTCCGGATTGAACGGATTGGGGTAATTCGGCAAGAGTGCTGTCTCTTGCGGAACCAGTGCTACAAGGAGTTGTTCAAGGAAGAGAATTCCTTTTTGTATCCTTATATCCGTAAGATCCAATTCCTGTGTTTGAGTGAGCCACCCCTCGACATCGGCGGGGGTCAGGTTCGTAAGTGCCAAGGGATGTGCGGCAGGCGCGGCAGTGGAGTTTCCGATAGCACTTGCGACCTGAATCAAGTCTGCAATGTCCACAACGCCATCCCCGTTGACATCGGCATCGTTTTCCCCTGTCTGTCCCAAGCGTAAGCCAACCAGTGTTAAATCCAAGATGTTGACCACCCCATTCCCATTGACATCCTCAACCTCCTCGACAACCGGGGGCGGTGGCTCTTCGGGAGATGGTGGGAGTGTCACATCCCACAAAAGCACTGTGCCATCCGAGCTCCCACTGGCGAGGGTGGTACCATCGGAACTGAAAACAACACTCTCAACGCTAGACGTATGCCCGACGAAGGTTTTCAATGACTCGCCGGTGGTAGCATCCCACAAACCAACCGTATCATCCCACGCTCCACTTGCAACAAATTTTCCATCGGGACTGAAAGCGACACTCTCGACACCATGCGCCTCCCTGTTGATGGCTATTACCTCCTCACCGGTGTCAACATCCCACAACCGTATGACACGATCCCATCCGGCACTTGCAACAAATTTTCCATCGGGACTGAAAGCAACAGTGAGGACATGACCCTCATGGCCGCCAAGGACGCTCAGAGATTCCCCAGTGGCGACATCCCACAGACGAACAGTACTGTCTCGACTTCCACTGGCGAGGATTGTACCATTGGGACTGAAAGCGATGCTCTCGATGCCGGTGCTATGTCCGCGGAGGGTTCTCAAGCGCGCCCCGGTGGCAACATCCCACAAGCGGATGTCATCGTCCTCACTTCCGCTCGCCACCATGCTCCCATCGGGACTGAAAGCAACGCTTATGATATAAGCCCTATGCCCGACGAGGGTTTTCAGGTGTGCGCCGGTATCAACGTCCCACAAGCGGACCGTATCGTCATCACTGCCACTAGCGAGGGTGTGCCCATCCGGGCTAAAAGCAACGATGCTCACATCGTCTGTATGCCCGGAGAGGAAGTGGTCGCGCTCTCCTGTTTCGGTATTCCACAGGCGGATGGTCCTATCCCAACTCCGACCGACGAGTACGCGCCCCTCCGGACTAAACGCAACGTTCAAAACAACATCCGCGAACCCAGTAATAGTTTCGATGGGCTCACCCGTATCAACGTCCCATAGGCGGACGCTTGCATCCCACGCCCCGCTTGCGAGTGTGCGCCCATCCGGGCTAAACGCGACTCTGTAGACATCAGCCGTATGTTCGGTCAGAGTGTGAACGGTCTCACCGGTGTCAACATCCCACAAGCGAATCGTATCGTCCTCACTCGCGCTTGCCAACATCCCCTCATCCGAAAAAGTGAGTCCGTAGATAATGGAGGTATGCCCGGTGAGTGTTTTGATTTCGTCGCCGGTGTCAACATCCCACAGACGGATGGCTGCATCGTAATCTCCACTGGCGAGCATCGCTCCCTCCGGGCTAAAAGCAACTGCCCGGACGAGAGACGTATGTCCGGTGATGGTTCTGATATTCTCGCCGGTCTCAACGTTCCATAGACGGACCGTTTGATCCCAACTTCCACTAGCAACCCTATCCCCGTTTGGGCTAAAAGCAACGCTGGTGACCCGATCCGTATGTTCGGTCAGAGTGTGAACGGTCTCACCGGTGTCAACATCCCACAGGCGAACAGTATCGTCGTAACTTCCACTTGCGAGAATTTTTCCATCCGGGCTAAAAGCGAGGCTGCGGATACTACTCCTATGCCCGATCAAGGTTTTGATGTCCTCACTTGTAGTGGTATTCCACAGACGGATAGTTTGGTCCCAACCCCCGCTAGCAAGTATGCTCCCATCCGGCGAATACGCTATAGAATAGGATGGCGAAAACACCACAGAAGAATATACTGCGGTCTGCCCGGTGAGCAGATCAACCTCTTGAAGGGTTGCCGTATCGTAGAGCCAAATACCGATGGCACTGCCGACCGCCAACCGGGTGCCGTCAGGCGAATACTGAAGTCCAGCTATCCACCCTTTACCAAATCGCGCAATGGCATCATTGGGTAACCGCCACTGCGGATTATCTTGGGCGAAGCTATTTGATAGAAATAGAGTAAAGACTAATACAGTAAGGCTAAAAAGTATCTTCTTTTTCATTGAGAGGGGTTCTCCGTTTTGAGCTGTCTGTTTTGCGAATTTCCAAATCCACAGTAACAGTAGAGGTAGCTTAGATTCAGCAATTGGTGTGCCTACTTGAGAATCACCATGCGTCGTAAGTCGGTGTAATCGCCTGCTTGGAGTTGATAGAAATAGACCCCGCTTACGACCGATTCGCCGATTTCGTTACATCCGTCCCAATAGGCAGCTGTCGTTCGGGTAGTATAGAATCCCGCGGACTGATGTCCCAAATCGAATTGGCGCACCGGTGTGCCCTTTGTATCGTAAACCGTCAGTATTACATCAGTGTCATTGGCGAGTTGATAAGGAATCCATGTCTCTGGATTGAACGGGTTGGGAAAGTTAGGCAAGAGTGCTGTCGCCTTGGGAGCTAGTGCTGCAAGGAATTGTTCAAGGAAAAGGATTCCCCTTTGTGAGCGGACATCCGTGAGATCTAACGCTTGTGCTTGGGTGAGCCAGTCCTCAACATCGGCGTTGGTCAGATTTGCTAGAGCGAGGGACTGCACCGCAGGGGCAGCAGCCACGTTGCCTATCGCACCGGCGACCTGAACCAAATCCACAATGTCCACAACGCCATCCCCGTTGACATCGGCATCGTTTTCCCCTGTCTGGCCCAAGCGTAAGCCAACTAGCGTTAAATCCAAGATGTTGACCACCCCATTCCCGTTGACATCCTCGACCAACGGGGGCACCTCGGGTTCTGGAATATCCCATAGCAACACCGTGCCGTCCTGACTTCCACTGGCGAGGACGGTGCCATCGGGGTTGAAAGCAACGCTCTCAATCCTAGAGGTATGTCCGGTAAAGGTTTCGATGTGCTCTGTTGTTGCAACATCCCACAAGCCAATCGTATAACCCCAACCCCCGGCTGCGAGGATCTTTCCATCGAGACTGAAGGCAACACTTTCAATAACGCTTTCGACACCATACTCACTCCCTCGGATGGTTGTCACCTCCTCACCGGTGGTGACATCCCACAGGCGAATGGTATTGTCCCACCCTCCACTTGCGAGGGTCTCTCCATCGGGACTGAAAGCAACGGTGAGAACATGACCCCGATGGCCAAAGAACGCTTGCAGAACATCCCCGGTCTCGACATCCCACAGGGCAACGGCAGCGTCTCGACCCCCACTTGCGAGGGTCTTTCCATTGGGACTAAAAGTGATGTGCTCAACACCAGCACCGTGTCCGTAGAGGGTTGCCAAACGCGCCCCGGTGGCGACATCCCACAAGCGGATGGTATCGTCCTCACTCCCACTTGCGAGGGTCTTTCCATCGGGACTGAAAGCAAGGGTTGTAATATAAGCCGTATGCGCGACGAGGGTTTTCAGGTGCGCTCCGGTTCGGGGCAGGGATGCCCCTCCCACGGCCCACAGGCGAACAGTATTGTCCTGACTGCCGCTGGCAATTGTGCGGCCATCCCGACTGAAAACAACAATATCTACATCATCCGTATGCCCCACAAGAAAGGGTTGACGCTCTCCTGTTTCAGTATTCCAGATATGGATAGTTTGATCCCAACTCCGACCGACGAACGTGCGACCCCCCGGACCGAAAGCGACGCTCAGGACACGGATCTCATGCCCGGTAAGGGTTCCAATGTTCTCATTTGTGTCAACATCCCACAAACGGACCGTTGCATCACCACTCCCACTGGCGAGGGTGCTGCCATCCGGGCTAAACGCAACCCTATAGACATCAGCCGTGTGTCCGGTAAAGGCTTTGACGGTTTCACCCGTAACCGCATTCCATAGGCGGATGGTATCGTCCTCACTCGCGCTCGCCAATATGCCCCCATCCGCAGAAAAAGTGACCTCGTAGATAACTGAAGTATGCCCGGTAAGAGTTCTGATTTTCTCACCTGTTTTAACATTCCACAGATGGATCATCGCGTCATAGTCTCCACTGGCGAGAGTGCCTCCCCAACCGAAAGCAAGCGTCTCGATGAGAGATGTATGTCCAGTGAGGGTTTGGGTGTTCTCGCCGGTGTCAACATCCCACAGGCGGACGGTTTGATCCCAACTTCCACTAGCAATCATGCTCCCAGCGTGACTGAAAGCAACGCTAGAGACCCAGTCCTCATGCCCGGTAAGGGTTTTGATATTTTCGCCGGTATCAATATCCCATAGGCGAACGGTATCGTCGTAGCTCCCACTGACGAGGGTTTTTCCATCCGGACTAAAGGCAATGCTCAATATACCTTCCTCATGACCGGTGAGGGTATTGATGGTCTCACCGGTTGCAGTATTCCACAACCGAATAGTATTGTCCCAACTCCCACTGGCAAGTATACCTCCGTCCGGGGAGTATGCGATAGTGGACACTGCTTCTGTGTGCCCTGTGAGTAAATCAACCTCTTGAAGTGTCGCTGCATCGTAGAGCCAAATACCGATGGCACTGCCGACTGCCAACCGGGTGCCGTCAGGCGAATATTCAAGTCCAGATATCCAGCCTTTTCCAAATCGCGTAGTGGCACCATCGGGCAGCTGCCACTGCGGATTATTTTGCGCGAAGCTGTTTGATAACAACAGAACAGAGACTAATAATAGGATAAAAGTAAACAATGTCGTCTTTTTCATTGAGAGAGGTTCTCCGTTTTATATTGTCGATTCTGAGGTATATTCTTAGGAATTGGAGCAGGGGGAGTTGCTGCCCGCTCCCCTGCTCGCCGTTTCAATGGAAATCGGGATTGAGAAATCCCTCCTACTTATGAACTGAGCTGCTTCATCGCGGCAATCATATCGTCGTCTGACGGATTGCTTTTCACCATACCAACAAACTCGTCAGCGTCTAGCTTGTGTTCCTCCAGGAACTTTTTGTCCTGCGGTCACGGGTAGATGTACTCACCGATAGTACCGTTCAACTTGGCACGTGCCTTATCCGTAACCCGCGCCAACCACCAGTACCCGCCAATGAGCATATCCCGATGACGTGGTTTCCAATCGAGTCCCATGTAATTCACCTCCTTTACGTTAGTCTCATCCTTTACGTCAGTCCCAAACCCAGAAGCGGAACGCTTAAAAGATGGATATCGAGGCAGGGATGCCCCTCCCACTCGTCTTCATGCTTATTGGGCATCCACCTCAAGCTGTTTCAAGGTTGCTTCGAGAAGATTAAGGTAACGTCCATATTCCGCCCAATTCCCTGCGCGTTGCGCCGCTTGCGCCTCCTTGAACTGCTCCCTCGCCTGTTTTGCCAACGTCGGAATTGATAGCGAACCCGCTGCACTTGCCGCTTTGGGAGGGTCGGCAGAAGAAGTGTCTTGTGTCAGTGCGACCTCCAGTCGCTTACCAAACATATTGATCAATGCCTCATCAAGACTCGCACCCCATGCGACATTTTCCTTATAACCGACAACAACGCGGCGCAATTCGGGAATCGCCGACTCTTCGTTCTCTGCTTGGATGTAGATTGGTTCAACATAGAGAATGGCCTCATTCATCGGGATGATGAGCAGGTTCCCCCGCAGGACGCGTGAGCCTTGCGTATTCCACAAGCTAATCTGCTGGGAAATTCCAGGTTCTTGCGTGATGAAGTTTTCGACCTGCATCGGGCCGGGGGCGAGTTTTCCTTTCGGGAAGCGATAGACCAGAAGGTGTCCATACTGTGGTAAATCGCATCTCGCAGCAATCCATGCAGTGAGGTTCGGCTTGTTTTTCGGTGTGAAAGGAAGCATCAGGACAAATTCCGCATGTTCCTCTCCCGGTATTTTGACAACCACATAGTAAGGGTCAACTTCTTGCACATTCGTGACCGTCTCCGGCAATTGTTGGGTACGTGTGAATGGGCTTGGCGGTTGCGGTGCCTGTTGGGGGCGGGGACGCTCGGTATTATCGTAAAGCTCCTCGCCAATCTGCCACTGATCCTCACTCGCGTAGAAGGTTATCGGGTCTTTCATGTGATAATCCTGATACATTTGCGCCTGAATACGAAACATGGTCGTCGGATATCGGATATGCGCTTTGAGATCTGCGGGCATCGCCTCGAACGGTTTGAATAGATCTGGGAAGATGCGGCGATAACACTCCGCAACCGGATCTTGCTCCTGCTCCATCAGATAGAAATTCACGCTGCCGTCGTAGGCATCAATCGTGACTTTGGCGGCGTTACGAATATAATTCCCCCAAGGGCTTTCACCACCGACGATACGTCCAGCGGCACGTCTACCCCCCCGTTCCGCAATGGTTCTGCGGATGGCATCCTGCATCGGTGCAGAATAGGGATAACGGGCGGTCGTTGTATACGCATCGATCACCCAGATTAACCGACCGTTGTGGAGGACAAGGTAAGGGTCGTTATCATATTTCAGGAACGGGGCGATTTGGCTGACACGCTCCTTTATGTTTCGATCGTAGAGGACGCGGCTTGTCGATTGTATTTCACCGGGCAAAATAAAGTTGAGCGCGTTGTTAAATTTCAGCATATACGCGAATTTTCGGGTGAACGAGGAAAGGGTGACACCGCCCTTGCCTTGGTACGCGTATTTGGCAAAATCTTGTCCAAACGTTTCGGGGTAATCAAACTCAAGAGGATCGGAGCGGTCCGGGTGGACGATAACATAATGGTTGGTGCGCTCACCATAGTAAATTCGAGGCCCGGGATTGTCGTTAAACCGATGTGTCCATTCAGGCTCGTAGTTAATTGGGTCCATATCCCGAATGTACATCTTCGGCTTCCCGTCGAGGATTTCGTTCACAGGACTCAGCACCGCTCCATAACCGTGAGTGTAGACGTAAGTGCGCTTAAACCAGTCCCGACTCACTTCACGCGGTAAATCATTAATATTCAGTTCGCGCCCGGAAAGCATCACCTGTCGAGGTTCACCGCTTCCCATCGGGTAACGGTCGATATCTACGTCAGAGAAATCATATTGTGAACGTAATTCCTGTAGCTGGCGGAAAGTTCGCCGCAGGGGCCGCCAATCCCAAAGCCGAATGCTGTTAATCACCGCTGCATTTTCCTGCCCCGTGATGCTATCATAAGACAATTCCCCCGTCAAAGGGTACTCCGTCTCGGTCACGGTGCTATCCTCCAGATCATAGGCGTGCAGCGTTGCCCTGATGTTATAGTTGATATATCTTCCCTCAAGTTCCTGCTTGCTCGGTTCAACTTTCAGCTTTTGAACGATACGGGGATAGGCTTGTCCCATAAAAGCAACAAGCAGAAGAACAATGACGCTCCCAACAGCGAAGGAGATACGCCGGAAAAAAATACTGATGAAGAAAATCAACGCGCAGCCAATGGTAAGCGCGAGCAGTATCCATAACACAGGCAACCGTGCCTGTATCGCTGCATAACCGCCCCCACCCCGCACGACATCGTTGGTGGTGTAGAGTAGGTCATACATCACAAACCTGTAATTCCAAGCACGAAATAGCAGCATCAACCCAATCAGCAGAAACAGATGGGTCTTGACACGTTGCGGCGGTTCAAAGCGGTTGTTTTCATTGATGAGTAGCCCATGAAAAAAGTAGAGCACCCCCGTAAAGAGAGTGACCAACATGAATAGACCGAATAGATAACCGCAGATTAGGCGTTCTAGGGGCATCCGAAAAACATAGTAGCTGACATCTCTATTGAAAATTGGATCCCGGGCAGCTCCGACCAGAACTGCGTCCTCGGTCGCCCCGAAGCTAAGCCCTTGGCTTAATGCAATCTTGACGCTCCCATCTGCACCCGGGCTTATCGATCGGATTTTCGCACTATGCCTGTTATCTCCCTCTTCGATTGTAACCTCATCCCCTACTTTAAACCTTTTCGCATTATACTCCAATTCAGAGATGGCAACCTCTGTAGCCTCCCGATTTGCCGGTGCATCGAGCGATGTCGCGGATTGGAAGGAAAGATTGCTAGCGTTTGAATAGCGGAGAAATTGTTCCCAATAGTCTGTTGAGGCATAACCGCCTACGATGCTCCCTCCAACCGCCAAGAGTGTAAGTACGATATAGACCGCTTTCCGGAGGTTAAAATCGGGCATACCTTCAAGCGGGATCGATTCGACGAGCGTCGGACTCAGTCGAGGTGGGGTAAAGCGATACAGGAGATAGAGGTTTGTCAGGGTCACCGCGAGAAAGAAACCGCCGACGACAACTCCCAACCCTATTCTTGTCAGTAGGACCGTTTTGTAGATGGTGAGGTAGCCGACCATATCAAACCAGAGCAGGTCAGGATAGATTTTGACGAAGATCGCGCCCCCGCCGATGATTATTGCTAAAACAACGAAGATAATGATGAGTCGAGTCAAGTTTGGTTGCATACTTTCCTTCCTTACGAATTTACCGCAGAGCCACGGAGGACGTATCGGGGCAGGGATGCCTCTCCTACGTGCCCTCTGCGCCGCTGCGGTGATTTAAATGAATTGGTGAACTTTTCTCAGCTAAAACGCCTGACCCAAACCGAAATGGAACGTCGTATCCGGATCGATACTAGCAAGATCGGTGCGCCGCGCCACGTCAAAGTCGAGGGAGAAGAAACCGATCTGCAATCGAAGTCCAACGCCAATTGAGCCTTTGGCATCATCGAGCCGAAGCCGATATCCCTCACGTCGAAGCAGATAGTAACGGTTATCCAAGTTGAACTCGCCCTTCGACCAAACCGTTCCAAAGTCGGCGAAGATTATGCCGCGAATGCCGCCAATCGCCCACGAAAAGGGCCAACCAAAACGGAGTTCATCAATAAACGGAATCCGGAGCTCAAAGTTCAGCAGCCCCATCCGCGTCCCGATCAGTTCTTCATAACTATAGCCGCGTAGCGTATCAATGCCACCGAGATAAAACAGCGACTTGTCTCTTCCGAAACTCCCACCGAGAAGCAACCGGGTTGCGAAGGTCGAACGTCTACCGAGCTTAAAGTATCGGCGGGCATCAAAAATGAGGTTTGTCAACTCAAGGTCGCTGCCGGTCGCACGATATGACTTTTCAAATGTGAGATTATAACGGACACCGCTATGGGGTCCGAACACCTGCCATCGCGTCGTGTCGTTAACCAGAGAGACCGTTGCAAGCATCAAAAGCCCACGATTATCTTCGTATTCCGTATCGAATCTGAAAGCGTAGGGGGTAGAATACATCAATAACTGTAACTCCACGCGACGATACCGATTGAAGGGATAAGTAGCAGAGCCGGCAAGGCCCGTTAAACGTTGCGAGACACGGCGACGATTCCGGGTTGTCCCCAGCAGGTGATATTCATGAAAGTTAAAGAGGGAGACCCCAAAATCCGCACGCCGCGAAAGGGAACCGTACCGGGCAATGAAATCCGGAGCCAGGAAACCTGACTGATTCTGGACACTCAATCCTAAGCGATGATTCCCCATCATATCACTCGCGACCAGCTCCGTCGAATTACGCAGCAAGCCATCAGCGCCGAGACTGAAGTTTGTAAAGATAGCATCTAAGCCAATCTTCGTGCCGTACTTCCGATGCCCGACTCGGCGCTGTTTCCTTTTCCCAGATTGTATGACAACCGGCTCAAACTCAAGGGGCGGCATCTCAATCTTTTCATTAAGTGCCTTCTCTGCCTCCATGACATAAATGTCCTGCTTACCCGATTGGTAAGCACCAAACAGGATGCGCTTCCGGTCTGGCGAAAAACTTGGGTTGAAACAGCCGGTGATGATGTTGGTCAACCGTGTAAGGTCTGTGCCATCCGATTGCACAGTGCATAGGTCATAGACACCCCCCAGATCTGAACAAAAAAGCAGTTGCTCGCCACCGGGTGCCCAACGAGGATTAACGGCATTGTGCTCACCATGCGGCAACTGTCGCGATGTTTGCCCGTTAACGTCAATGATAATCAGCTTGTACTTACCCCCTCGCTCCGAGGCGTAGACAATTTCTTCCTTCGTTGGATGCCATGAGGGGTGACTATCGTCAAAGGAATCATTTGTCAGGCGTGTTAGCTCCTCTGTCGCTAAGTTGATAATAAACAGGTCGGTCTGTCCCGCACTTAGCGCAGAAAAAACAATCCGCTCACCACTGCTGTCATAGCTTGGCGAACCGGCAGCGTCGAAGTCGAGCTTGATTCGGCGTTCTAGCTGCTTACTGATAATGTTCACCTCAAGCAGATACTCCGATTCGCGATGCTTGGCGATGAAGGCGATACAGTCACCATCCGGGGACCAAGCTAACCCACTGCCGTCGCTCCGAATCTCTTCATATTTACTCCCGAAAAAATCTTTGCTGATGCGCTCTAAACGGCTGCCATTTCTGGCAGACACAAGGACAATTTCACTAAATCCATCGTTACCTGTGATATAAGCGATAAGGTCACCACTAGGAGACCAGATCGGCTTCACGTTATGCGAATAGCGTGATTTCTCCGTCAGGTTCTTGGCAATCGAGTCGGGCATATCCTTGTGTTCAATCATTGGCCAATACTGCTTCTGCACCGTCAAGCGCCACTCTTTATCAAATTGTTCAAGTTCAACGCCGATTACGTTCTGGAAGGCTTGGTTAAGATCTTTGGTGCGGATATGGCGCAGTTCGTGCATAATCTGCCCAACCTTATCCCGCCCATAAGTCTCAACAAGGTATGCCACGGCGGATTGGCCCAGCTTATATCCCAAAAACACCTGCGATCCGAGCACGCGAAAATCCTGAAGCCGCGTCAGTGGAACCACCCGATTGGCAATGCTTGCATCTCTTAATACCATCTCTCCAGCGGCATCATTATCGTTACCGAAGTAGTCTGCCGTTCCCTCCATAAACCAGATTGGAGGGCTATACAGAAACTCACCGCTATAAAAATGCCCCGCGGGCTTCTGATAGATGATGTCATACTGAAAGATGTGGACCAGTTCGTGAAAGATAACCTCACGAAATGCGGACATTGAACCAGTGAAGGGGATGACCATGCGCCGCTTAAAGAGTTCGGCAAACCCGCCGACACCTTCGTGCAGTTCAGCCAGTGTAATATTGGTCTCTTGAAAATCTTTGTGGGATTGATATAAGATGAGCGGTGTCCGATCCTTAAGCTCGTGCTCAAAATCCTCGCTATGTTTCTCGTAAGCCTCTTCAACAATGTCCGCCATGATAGCGGCCAGCTGCTCTTCACCCGGATAGTAGTGGATATCAAAATGCTCTGTCCGGTGAATCAGCCAATCAAAATCCTGGTCCGTGACCTTATTTTTACCAAAGCTTTGCGCCCAACCACTGCCAACCGAAAGGAAAAAAGACAGCGAAAAAACGATCAGAAGAACAAGTTGAAAACTCAAGGTATCGGGGCAAGGATGCCCCTCCCGCAGTCGTTGATTCAATTGGGTCAAGCGATTTTGTCCGGTTTTCATCATTTCACCAAAAACCTTTCTTCTCGTTCATAGTGCGGTGCGACTTGTCGGGTGAACTCCGAGATCGCCTGTCGCGCTAAACTCTTTAAGAGGCCCTCAGCCGGCGTGACCTCCGAGATCAGGAATGAACTAACGCTGTGCGACTGATACGCACGCCGTTCATACGTATCATCCCGTATAATTTCTTCTGTGTCTACACTGGTAATGACAATTCTCAACGAAAGGATGTAGGTCTTCTCAAGGTAATCCTGATAGTCAGTGACATACCGTTGCAGCCTTCTGGAATAACGTTCCCCGTAGTAACGTCTCGGCTGACTCACCGCAAAGAAATTATAGCTGCCCGCGATAACTGCATCGACTTCAAAATACTGACCAATACGCACCAACTCTGACACATCTACCAGCAGGTCTTCATCAAGCGTTTCATCGCTAAATAGCCGCAACGTTTCCTGTGCGCTAACGACATCTAAGTTTTGATTCCGCCCTAATCCGATTCGCATCAAGGACGCAATCTCCCCCCCTGTTTTGTCGGAAGCTGCGACCCGCTGATTCTTTGAGTCCTTCGCTTCAATAAATGGCAGCACAGCAAAGCCGGAATACTTGGTGACATCAATTGTGGATTCAACCTGAATTTTGATCGGTACTCGCGTAACCGCGGACCCACAGCCCCAATAAGTCCACAAGCATAAGAGCATGGGCAGCATTGTAACGATGAATGGGATTCTCTGGATCCGGATTGATTTGTGGATTTGTGGATTTAGGTTCATCTGTTCAAAGGCGCGTTTTAAGATTCAGGCTGATCTGGTGTCTCCGCTTTTTCCGCGGGGGGTGGCTTCACGCGGTTGCGCTGAACATGCAGCCGGCACTTCCTATAGTTGAAGCGGTAAAACCTATTATCGGGTTCTAATTCTGTCGCACGCTCATACGCTTCGATCGCTTCGTCAATCTTGCCCACTGCTTCGTAAGCGACACCTAAATTATTGTATATCTTCGCATTTTGCGGCTCGATCTTTAAAACGTGCTGCCAACGGAAAATCGCTTCGTTCCAAAGCTGCAATTCTGCGGATTTAATCGCAAATTGATTATACTGCTCGATCGTGGGGTGGTCCTGTAAGGTCCCACACGCAAATATCGCAAAAGGCAAAGCGAGTAGAAGTAAGAATATACGAACTGACAAATTCAATCCCACCTTTCAAGGGGTATATTCTACACAACCCGAATCGGTCAGTCAAGCCAAAAGGGTAGCAGCGGAAATATGCAGTAGGTTAATGGTTGAAAGCAATCGGAAAATCTTTTTCCTTTTAATTTTTTCGATTCTATACTACAATTACGAGATACACTTTGCGCCGGTAGCAGAGAGATTCGCTCAAAAATCCGTAGCAGCGCATACTACAGAGGAGAAACAAATGGCAATCCAGCGTTTATCACTTTCTCAAATTGAAGCCCGGATAGATCAATTAGCAGAAAGTCCCCAAGACCTCGGTGTCCTTGAATATATTGTCCTTCGCTTGCCCGACGAACAGCGGGCAACCCCTCAAGAAGCGGGAGTTAGTCCCGACGGAGGGCTTGAAGGAGATCGCTGGGCACGTCCGAAAAGTCCCAATCCGGGTGCCCAAATATCTGTGATAAATTCCCGATTTCTGAGGATAATCGCCGGTGACAATGCCCGAATGCCCCTCGCCGGCGATAACCTGCTCGTCGATTTGGATCTGAGCGAGGAGAATCTCCCCGCCGGCACTCAATTACAGATTGGCACCGCTACCTTCGAAGTCACAGATGTCCCACATACCGGCTGTCAAAAATTTCAACGCCGATACGGCAAAGATGCGCTTGAGGTAGTCAACGCGGAGCCCTATAAATCTCAGCGACTCCGCGGGTTGTTTATACGGACAACCCAAGCCGGGAAGATTCGGGTTGGGGATTCTATCCGCAAGATAACCGCAGCACCGTAGGATTGACATACTCCTAAACCTAAAGGATTGGGATTCTAAGATTATTAGGACGAGTCCTAACAATCGCTGTCCTTCAGGCATCGAATTGTGGTGTCAACACGGATAGCGAACCAAAGTCCGTCTTACGTCCGCTACTCCAAAGCCCTGTTAAAAGGTCTTATGGACAACGCTCTGCCCTTATAGGGGGCCACCCCCGCGGCAATACAGGAAGAATTACGCGTTACGTATCACGTCTCTTAGTTTCTGATGCTTGGCTTATCAAAGTGGTAACTCTAGTTAATTTCCAGATTTTGCACTTGATTCTTTTAAGGTGGATATGCTAAAATTAGGGATACTTTTGCCGGAGTGGTGAAATCGGTAGACGCGCTGGACTCAAAATCCAGTGAGCTTAGGCTCGTGTCGGTTCGAGTCCGACCTCCGGCATTGATCCGCCATATAGCCTTGTTGAGGTTATATGGCTTTTTTTATGATCACGACCACACAAAAATCTCATCATCGTCTGAAGAGTAGCCGATAAACACCGCTAGCACAGTTCGAGGGTGGTCCCCCTGCACCGGAGGAACTTCGTGAATACACCGGGTGTTGAAGAAATACAGATCGCCCGGCGACAGTTCGACTTGACACTTCTCGATACCGTTTTCAGCGGCATACTGATGGAAAGTGCCCTCGGCGATATATGGCTGGACCTCCTCCGTCCACAAACATTGATGTAGAATTGCCTGCGTACCCGCGTCAAATTCATCCGCATTTTGGAGGCAGAGCACACCCGCAAACTGGTGCTCAAAACGGTATACGGCGTAATCGGTCCGCTCCTCTCGCAGCCTCACATGATCAATGTGGGGTAGGTAGAGTTGGGTGTGGTAATGGATGCGAAAAATCGCTGGACCATAACGGCGACCATCTGGCTCGTATGCTGTTCTGACCTGTTTATCCGGTGCAAGAGCCGACAGCGTATTATAGATGAGGTCTACCGGATTGTCGAACCCATCAAACAGGAATTTAAACAGGTGATGGGTGGCTTCCGCATGTTGGAAGAAACGCTCTTGATTTTGTCCGCGAATTCCCAAACTGGTGCCGATGTCAGTCCTCACCCGTTCGTCTCCGCCGTATGCGCCATCTTCGGGGTTGCGCGCTAGTCCCATGTCGTAGAACCGTTGAATCAATGGAGTGCATTGATCCGCGTCGTAAGCCCCTCGAAACATAATGGCAGGCATCTCCGCCTGAGACAAGGCATAAAGTGGGTCTGCATAATGCCCCCGAATCGTCTCTAAATCCGGTCCAACCGGTATCCAATTTTCCGCAGCCATCTAACCCCTCCGTTTTTCGGTGAATTTGTCCTTATCTAATTTCCGCAGTAGATTCCTCCATCTTTCAAGATGAGGGTGAAACTGCGCCTCTTTTTACCTTGTATGTGCACATCAACTCTTTTATAATAACCCAAGTTACCACCTAAAGCCCCAGTTGCTTTGAATCTCTCGACAAATCGGGATTCCTCCGACTTTATCGGAGTCCTCGGAACGAAACCGATCTTATCGGGGCGGGGCGACATGTGGCAGCTTGAATTGTAACAACCCTATCTAATCGAAAATCTAACAAAAAAAGGAATATTTACATGAATCTCGGTTATAGCACTTGGGGAATGCCGACCGTCCCCATTGATATAGCAATTCCGCATATCGCACAACTCGGATTTGATGGGATGGAGCTGGCTGTCGGACCCCGTTTCATTACCGAACTGAGCACGCTTGATGCCGCCGAACGCAAGCGAATTGCAGGACTGTTGAAACAGCACAACCTAGCACTACCGGCGATTGCCGCACATTCAAGCTTGATGGAAACCGATCCCGAAGCACATGCACAAAACATGTGGCGGCTGAAAGGCGCGGCAGATCTCGGGGTTGAACTCGCACAAGGAGCTAGTCCACCGGCAATCAATACAACGTCAGGCGGGCAGCCGGAAGAGTGGGACGACTGCAAGCAATTCCTCGCCGAACGGATCGGTGAACTGGTCGAATATACCCAAACGCGCGGGGTGACGCTTGCCATGGAACCCCACATCGGTGGTCTGATCGATACGCCCGATAAAGTCCTTGAACTCCTCAACCTCGTCGGTTCCCCCTACCTCAAGGTCAATTTCGACATCAGCCATTTTGATATCATCGGCATACCAACCGCGAAGAGTGTCGCTGCCCTGGCACCCCATTCTGCCCATACGCATGTCAAAGATCAGCGCGGGCTCGCTCCCGATTTCGAGTTCCTCATCCCCGGCGAAGGCCCCTTCAATTACGTGAACTACCTGAAACTGATGCAGCAGCACGGTTACGACGGGTTCATCACCGCGGAAGTCAGTTTTATGGTGCAAGCCCGCGAAAACTATGACCCGCTCGCAGCAGCGACCCTCTCCTATGAAACATTATCTCGCGCCTTTGTCGAGGCGGGGATTGATAGAAGGGGATAGCTGGTAGGGCCGGGCGGGGCTAATCTTTGTACTCAGAGAATCTCCTTCACTTTTCGGATGATCGCCCGTGCGCTGATGCCGTGCGCTTCCAAAAGTTCGTCCGCCTTGCCAGATCGCGGCAGGGCGTAAAGTACCGGGGCGGCGTGTCCTTTGGATAGGATAAAAAGGAGATTTCGTTTTCTCGCTTTCTCGTTTTCTTGTCGTTGCGTTTTAAGGCCCTAGGGACTTGATTAAATCCACCAATGCTTCCGCGGCATACAGCACATCCTCCCGGCTCGCGTCGTGATTCGCCACCATTCGGACGGTCATCGGTCCGTAAACGGAGACCTTAATATTGTGTTGCAGGGTGTGGTCTGCGAAGTCTGCTGCCGAAATGCCCAACGGTTTTGTGTTGACAAACACCATGTTGGTATGCACGTCCTCTGGCTGCAGGGCTAATTCGTCAAACTGAGACAACGCTTTGGCGAGCAGTTTAGCGTTGGCGTGGTCGTCGCCGAGTCGATCTGGCATTTCCGTCAGCGCGACAATGCCAGCCGCAGCAAGTACCCCCGACTGCCGCATGGCACCGCCAAGCCGTTTCCGAGCGCGTCGTGCCTCTTGGATAAAGTCTGCGTCTCCGGCGAGCATCGATCCAACAGGAGCACCCAACCCCTTTGAGAGACAGAACATAACCGAATCGACATGGCTTGCGACTTCACGCACATCAACACCCAAGGCATGGGCGGCATTGAAAATGCGTGCACCGTCCAAGTGAACCGGAACCCCATATCGCTGTGCCAATTCGTGAACCGCGCCCATCCGATCCAACGGGATGGCACGTCCACCACGACGATTGTGTGTGTTCTCCAAACAGATTAGACTAATTTTGGGGAATTTGGCGGGGTCACGTTGCAGGTAAGGCTCAACCTCATCCAGTTTAGGGACACCATCTGGGCTGTTCATCACAATCGGCATGACTCCCGCTAATGAGGACAGATTTCCATGTTCATAGTAGTAAATATGGCACTCAGCATCCATGATGGCATAATCGCCGGCGCGGGTATGGGTCAAAATGGCAGCCGTATTCCCCATTGTTCCTGTTGGAACGTACATCGCTGCCGCTTTGCCAACCTTTTCAGCCGCCAACGCTTCTAGGCGATGGATGGTCGGGTCCTCCCCGTAGCAATCATCCCCCACCTCTGCATTCATCATGGCTTCGCGCATCCTATCGGTCGGTTTAGTTACCGTATCACTTCGCAGGTCAATAATCTTATCCATTACACGGACTCACTTTCTTCATCAAGCCTCAGCGAGGCGATTCGTCGTTGCGCCGCGAGCCTAAGGTAGTGTTGACTAAAGTGTTTGGATAACCGCCCAAACATTTCAACGGCTTGATCAATCTGGTTCAATTTGAGATAAGCCTCCCCCATCCAGTACATAGATTTGGTAATGATTTCATTCGGTTCTTTCATTTTCGCTTGATCTGCTGAATCCACCGAATCTAGAAAATCCGGATCCTGCGCGCGTTCATATTCGATTGCGGCTTGAAATTCTGCGATGGCTTCTTCGTAGTTTCGATCTTCATAATATGCCTTGTTAGCTTGATAAAAACTTTGATTATCACCATGTAGGAACTCCAGATCCGTCCCGAGGGATTCTACTAAGGAAGAGCTCTCCTCTTCCGCTGTTACTATATCATCCTGGGTTACTTCATCATCTACGGAAGAGGTGTCCTCCGCTTCCACTATCGTTTCTTCCCCTTTTTCTATATCGTCTTGCGTTACTTCATCTTCTGGGGTCTCAACCATATTAAATCTCCTTCAGATACAGTTTATCCACCCATCGAAAGAATGGGTGTCTTTGTATCATTTTTTGGTCTTGGTACGTCTTGGTACGAGCGTATTGACAGACAAATAGGCTTAAGGAAATTCCTTAATGAGTGAACCGGCAATTGATTATAGTATACCAAACATTAGACTTTATGGCAAGAACCACAAGGCAGAAAAAAAACTAACGGATTATTCCGTTGTAATGAGACAACTATCCCTTAGAAGGGAGCATTTGATCTGTAACTAGGTAGGGTCATTTAATTCTTCGGTCCGTGCCGTGCCCAGGGACTGACCGCCCTTGACCAGGGACTGACCCCCCTTTAGCCCCCCGCAAGCGAGGGGAGGGGGCCAAGATGCCCCACCAAAATCGGTCAAAAAATGGAAAACTAAATAGCCCTAGCCCCTTGGAATTTGCCTTTACCCACCGCCGCACCTCTAGTATAATAACCCAAGTTGCTAGCAGGGCCTTATGCTAATTAACTTCCCTTTATTTTTATCGGCAATAAAAAAAGGACGTTAAAAGGCCCTCCAGTCTGTTACTATGGATGAACTTGATAATCCATCCAAAACTAGAGGCTAACAATATGATAACCGATTTCGATGACTTCTGTCTATGGACTTCTGTCATTGTTGATGCCATTGGGATAAAACTCGCACCATGACTCCGGCCCCCCTCCTTGTAGCAATAGGGAGTGAGTCGCTATGATATGGATTGCCGAATGGAAGGGAGGGCCCATCGAAACACAACTACTGTCCGAATTGAACCAGCCCCCAATCGGTTCCCTTATCTGAATCGGCTATTCAAAAAGAGGCGTTTTTACAGATTAAAGAGTTGATTTTCCCAGCTCCTTAGTAACTAGCATAAGGACCTTCTAAAGAAACAGAAGACGGATCCGGAATATCAGTATGTGCCTGAATTACCGGTGCTGTCAGATGCCTGACCTAAACTTGTGAGAGGACTTAATGAACGACATCCTTCAAGAATGCTATAAATACTATATAGATCTCCGCGAAGAGATGGATCAATGGCTGAAGCAGAGCATGGCACTTGATCCGCCCGGACCAAACGGTGGCGGTGAAGATGAAGCCAATTATGCCTTGGCGTGGTTTCCGCACTACCTTGTAACCGGCGATAGAACCGTTTTGAAACATTTTGGGGACCTGAAATCCGCATTGGCGGGTTGGATTGAACGGGAGTGTCTGCACGGCTATGAGCCAGAGGCGGAAGCGCATCACGGCACGGAACCGTTTCTGCTATTTCTGCCGCGATACATAGATCTTGTGCCGGACGATCAGCAAGCGCGCTCGATGTTGACGGATGCCGCCGAGCACATCGGGAATTGGGTGGAGGAGATCCCCGCTTGGTACGATTATGACCGTGATACGTTTTACGGCTACTACATCGGGAGCCGAACGGTTCAACCGGACCCAGAGACAGCGTATGAGATTGCCGAACACTTCCGATTCATCCATATCGCGCTGGCGGCATATCGGGTCACGGGGGAAGAACGTTACCTTGATTGGTCATTGCGATATGGTCGGAAACGTGCAGAGCGGATCATCGCTGCTGAATCGCCAATGCCGCTGCTGTGGGACTTAGAGGGCAATGGCTTAGGCGAGGCAGAAGTTGAAGAGAGGAAACTACACGGGCTTGCCGCTCACGGCACGCATCACCTCTCAGGCGATCCATTGGCGGGAATTGAAAATCTGCTTGCCTCCGGTGCGATTTACGCGTTGGGCGATCTCTACCATCTGTTGGGGGATACGATTTTCAGAGACGCGGCAAAGCGAATTGTCGAACCACTCATTCAATCCTTGCTTGACCCGTACAACGACCCCGGTGTCGCCGCAATCAGTTACTACCGCTGGACATTCGAGGATACTACTTTTGACCAGTGTATTCACGATCAACTGGGTAGGCTGCCACCCTCACCGAAACAGCTTGCGCTCATCTTTCCGCAGGAGATCCGGCGACGGGAGCCGGGCGTTGGCCGCCGAGCAGATATGGCATATTGGGGTGAATGGTCGGACGACGGTTCCGTGCAGCCAATCAGGGAGCCTTCGACAGCAGCCATGACCCTCGCTTATCAGATTACCGGCAACATGGAGTTTGCGATGCGGGCGTTCCGAAGCGCATCAACACGCCTAACGATGGCACGGAGAGTGCTTCGCGGTGGTAGGGAACATGCGGATATGGGCGGTGCTGTCTGTTCAGTCGCAGCGGGGCATGGACGAAATTGGGGCCATGGAGCCGTCACAGCGTGCTACGGTCCGCTTCTGCTTGGCACTCGTGAACACCAGAGCGCAGTTGTGCCGACCTTGGAGGTGCGGACGCAGGACGGCAAACATTGCCTACCGCAGAACCTCTTATCGCTTATTCGGCCGCTTGTAGACGGTCAAGGGGATGTAGTATTCTATAATGGCGGCGACTCAACGTTATCTTTTTCTTGGTGCCCGAAAACAGACATGGAGACAAAGTCAGATTGGAAGGATTTGTGCATTGAACCGGGAGAAGTCGAGCGGGTGAGCCTGAGTAAAAAATAGCCTCCCCTTTCAAATCCACGCTTAGAAGGTAGAACGAATTGGTCGAGGAGATATATCATGGTCATCGTTATGAAAGTAGGAGCGGAACAACAATCTATTGACACCGTGCCCCCGATGTAGGCCCCCTCCCCCCGCCTGCGGGGGGACTGAGGGGGGTCATTCCCTGGTCTCGTCTACGGGGGGATTGAGGGAGGTTATTCCATGGTCTCGCCTGTCCCGCTCCGTTCCGCCTGGCCTGCCCTCGGCACGGGGTCTCGGAACGGACAGAGCAAGCTTGCGGGGGAACGGACTACCCGCCAAAATCGGTCAAAAAACCGAAAACTAAATAGCCCTAGCACCACGCATTTCTCTCTTGTTATTCGCCCCAACTTCTGGTAACATGGTAGCAGCATTTCACAGATATGGAGGACTGAACCAATGGCACTACCAAGGATGATTCGTATAAAGCAACATTTTAATGCACCTGTCGTCGCAGATTTGCCCGCAGCAGTTAGAGCGGAATTAGATCAAATCGGCACGGCATCAATTATCGGCAAAGGGGATAGCGTCGCTGTTGGCGGCGGCAGCCGTGGAGTTGCAAACATTGATGTCGTCATTAAAGCAACGGTGGATTATCTCAAGGGCATCGGCGCAAAACCGTTTGTTGTGCCAGCGATGGGGAGCCACGGCGGCGCAACCGCAGAAGGACAGCGATCCGTGCTGGAGCATTACGGGGTTACCGAAGAGACGGTCGGGGCACCGGTGAAGGCAACGATGGAGGTTGTTGAGATCGGTCAGACCGCCGACGGGTTGCCGGTTTACCTTGATACCTACGCCGCCGAAGCAGATCACATTGTCCCAATCAATCGGATTAAAGCACACACCGATTTCAGCGGCACGATTGAGAGCGGTCTGCTGAAGATGTTGACGATTGGGTTTGGTAAGCAGCACGGTGCGAATATGTACCACCGCGCCTTTTTCCACTACGGGTTTGAGCATGTCATCCGGACAGTTACTGGCTTGCTCTTAGATGCCGGGAGGGTTGCTTTTGGCGTGGGATTGGTCGAGAACGCACACGAACAGACAGCGAAAGTTGCCGCGATGCGCGCCGGTGAGATGATGCGTCGCGAGCGCGAACTTCTCGTCGAATCCAAATCGTTGATGGGACGCCTTCCGTTTGATGCCTTTGACCTCTTAATCGTAGATTGGATGGGCAAGAATATCAGTGGGACCGGGATGGATACAAACATCATCGGTCGTATGATGCAGATCCTCGAGCCAGAGCCAGAGAAGCCCGCGATTGTGCGAATCTTTGTCCGAGACCTGACAGACGATAGCGATGGCAACGCGACAGGGGTTGGACTGGCGGACTTCACAACGACGCGTCTTGTGGAAAAGATGGATCGGCACGCGACGTACATGAATGGCATCACCGGAATGGGCCCGCAGAAATCGAAAACGCCCTTCTATTACGACACAGACCGGGAAGCTATCGAGATTGCATTGAACACGGTTGGACTGACCCCACCCGAACAGACGAAAGTCGTGCGAATTGAAAGCACCCTCGGTCTAGCAGAGGTGGATATCTCCGAAGGCCTACTTGAAGATGCAAAACTGCGCACCGATCTAGAGGTCATCGGCGAACTGAAACCATTTGCGTTTGACGCTGCCGACAACCTGCCGCCGTTTGATGAAGAATAATACGCTGTTTATCAGGAGACTGCCATGGTAACTGCGGAAAGGGTTGGTGAGCAGGTTCAGAAATTACCTGAACCATTACACATGATGCCTCAAGAAGCTGGGAGGATTGCTTGAAACGCATAATTATCGGGATAACGGGAGCAAGTGCCGTCATCTACGGTGTGCGTCTGCTGGATACCCTCACCCAATGCGGCGACTATGAAATCCATTTGACGATTTCCGACTCCGGCGCAAGGGCACTATGGGAAGAACTACAGCTCCGCATAGATTTGGATAATTTCCGCCTCGAATCCCTAATCGGCTATTCCTCAGATCAGGTGATTTACCACCATCAGTCCGACATCGGGGCATCGATTGCCAGCGGTTCCTTTCGCACCGTGGGTATGGTCGTTGCACCGTGCAGCATGGGGACTATCGGCGCAATAGCGGCTGGCATCTCCCGAAACCTCATCCAGCGCGCCGCCGATGTGTGCATCAAAGAGCAGCGTAAACTGGTCCTCGTGCCACGAGAAACGCCGCTCAGTCCTATCCACCTCGAAAATATGCTCAAGCTCTCTCAACTTGGCGTTGTGGTGTTGCCTGCGATGCCGGGTTTTTACCACTTCCCCAAGACGGTTGATGATATGATTAATTTCGTCATCACGAAAGTGCTGGACCAATTTGACGTTGATACAGGTCTCATCCAACGGTGGAAGGAAAATCTTTAATTAAACGGAATCAGGAGTTAACCATGAAACTGGCTATCTGCAACGAAATGTTTGAGGATTGGCAGATTGAAGATGTTTTTCTGTGTGCTGCCAAACTCGGCTACGATGCGGTGGAACTCGCACCTTTCACGCTCGCAGAAGCGGTGTTGGACATCAGCCAAACCGATAGAGATCGCATCCGAAAAGCGGCGGATGCAGCGAAGATTGAAATCGCCGGACTTCATTGGCTGCTGGTCTCGCCAAAGGGGTTGCACGTCAATCACCCCAATGGAGACATCCGCGAGAGAACACAGGATTATTTTTTCGCGCTGATCACATGTTGTGCCGATCTGGGTGGGAAGATTATGGTCATCGGTTCGCCCAATGAACGCAATGTGCTGGATCCACTGACACCAGAGCAAGCGTGGCGTTATGCACAGGAAACCTTCGCGACGTGCGCCGAATTTGCTCAGGAACAGGATATCATCTTGTGCATGGAACCGTTGACAAGCCAAAGCACAAATTTCATCAATACACCGGCGGCTGCGGTAGAGATGGTCAAAGCGGTGGATAATCCGAATTTCCAAATCATCCTTGATGTCACAAGCACAGCCGCCGAAAATTTGGACATGCCCACGCAGATCCGCAAATACGCCGAACATGTGGCGCATTTTCACACCAACGATGATAACGGATACCTCCCCGGTTCCGGTAACGTGGATTATCCACCGATTATCGAGGCACTGAAAGAGATTAATTACACCGGTTATCTTTCGACCGAAGTCTTCAACTTTAAGCCGGATCCAGAGACAATTGCACGTCGAAGCATCGAGTTTTTGAAGCCGTTGGTTGGGTGAGGGCACCGCATCGGTAATTTTCCGCGGCCTACCTAAAAAATAAGGCGAGGAGAATTGCCGATCAATTTTCTTGACACCGAGACTGGGATTGTGATATTCTTTAAGCATCCAGATAATTAGGAAGTTGAAAGGCACTATGCAAACCCTGAACCGACAACCACAGTTTCAAATCGCGTCTTATCATTGGCATTGGTGGCGTTGTGTTGAGGGAAACGGTGTGCCTGTGCTGAGATAAACTTTTGGACTCATACTCTACCGAAGCCGTAGGCATGCGCACCCCGTTGTCTACGGCTTTTTTTATGCCTATTCTCTGTTAAATGAGGGAAAAAATGGAAATACTTGATCAACTTAAACTCGATCAGAACGGTTTAATTCCTGCCATTATACAGGATGACGAAAACAAAGAGGTCCTCATGGTTGGCTATATGAACCGCGAGGCAGTGCGGAAGACATTAGAATCAGGGCGTGTCTGCTTCTGGAGCCGCTCCCGCCAGGAATACTGGATCAAGGGCGAGACTTCAGGACACACACAAGCTGTGCGAACGGTCGCCTTTGATTGTGATGGTGATGCGCTGCTCATCAAAGTCGAACAGAAAGGCGGGGCGTGCCACACCGGCTACCGCTCCTGTTTCTTTCGGGAAGTCTCCCCCCATGGCAATTCCACGCGCATTGTTGGTGAAAAGGTTTTTGATCCGGATGCAGTGTACTGATAGATTTTAAGGAGACTCCCATGTATCACCCAAACTTAGAAGATTTTCGAGAAAAAGCGCAACACGGTAACTTGATTCCCGTTTACAAACAAATCTTGGCGGATATGGAAACGCCTGTGTCCGCGTTTTACAAGATTGGCGCAACGGATCACGCATTTTTGTTGGAGAGCGTTGAAGGCGGTGAACACGTCGCTCGGTATTCGTTTCTCGGCAGTGACCCATCAATCCTACTTCGGAGCAGCGGCAATCTGGTCCGGATCGATGACCTCCGAACCGGGCAAACGGTTGAACGGGAAAGCGAAGATCCGTTAGAGGAGCTTGAAGAATTGATGACTCGCTACCAACCCGTTGAGGTTGAGGGATTGCCACGGTTTTACGGTGGGGCGGTTGGCTACCTGAACTACGACATGGTGCGTTTCGTCGAGGACCTCCCCGACACTACCGTGGATGATCGAGAGCTACCTGATTGCTTTTTCATGGTCACCGATACCCTCTTGGTGTTTGACCATGTGAATAATCAGATTAAGGTGGTCGCCAATGCCCACATCAATAGGGACGTTGACGAAGCCTACGCGCAGGCAATCGATCATATTGACGAGCTCACTGCCAAACTCCAACAGCCGTTGTCCCCCTCTTTCCCTCTCGCAGGCGGGGTCAAACAGCCGGATGGAAGCCCGAACAATGTGCCTGTTACGTCAAACTTTACGAAGGAAGATTACCATCAGGTTGTCCTTCGAGCAAAGGAGTATATCGCCGCGGGGGACATCATTCAGGTTGTGCCATCGCAGCGTTTTAGCGTGCCGATATCGGTCGATACATTTGATGCGTATCGTGCTTTGCGCACCGTGAACCCCTCGCCTTATATGTACTACCTCAAGTTTGATGAACTCCAGATTGCTGGTGCCTCACCTGAGATGATGGTGCGCGTTGAGGACGGTGTTGTAGAGATGCGTCCAATCGCGGGAACCCGCCCGCGTGGAGCAACCCCGACCGAAGATGAAACCTTGGCAGCGGAACTCCTCGCCGATCCGAAGGAGCAGGCAGAGCATGTCATGCTCGTTGACCTTGGGCGAAACGACTTGGGGCGCGTCTGCGAATACCATACTGTCCACGTGAGTGAGATGATGGTAATCGAACGTTACTCGCATGTGATGCACATTGTCTCGCACGTTGTCGGAGAATTACGCGAGGGGCAGACCCCCTTCGATGTGATTCGCGCCTGCTTGCCTGCCGGGACACTATCCGGTGCCCCCAAGATCCGGGCGATGGAGATTATTGACGAACTTGAACCGACCCGCCGGGGTCCTTACGGTGGAGCCGTCGGTTATTTTAGTTTCTCTGGCAGCGCGGATACAGCAATAACAATTCGCACGCTTGTCGTCAAAGATGGCATCGCCTACATCCAAGCGGGCGGCGGTATCGTTGCAGACTCTGTGCCCGAAATGGAATACGAGGAAACGGTCAACAAGGCGCGGGCGGGATTAAGAGCAATTGAATTAGCTGAGGCGGGATTGGAGTAGATCGGCGACAGGAGGCAAACCGTGAGTGTAGCACTCAATCAAGTCATCCCTTGGGGCAGATCGCTGCAAGAATACACGCAGATGTTCAATCTCTCCGCCAAGGAACTAGACCTACGTATCCTCGGTGTCGGTGATGGACCTGCCAGCTTTAACAGCGAGATGACTGCCTTGGGACATACGGTTCTGTCAATTGACCCGATTTACCTGTTTTCAAGAGCGCAGATCGAGGGGAGAATTGAAGAGAATTACGATACCCTCATCTCTCAGGTGAAACAAAACTCCGACAACTTTGTCTGGGATTTCTTTTCAGATCCAGCGCATTGGGGTCGCTTCCGCCTTGAGACCATGAGGAAGTTTTTAGAAGATTTTGAGGTGGGAAAGGTGCAGGGACGTTATCTGCCTGAGTCTCTACCTTCACTCAGTTTTACCGATTGCCAGTTCGATTTAGCACTCTGCTCGCATCTGCTCTTTCTATATTCTGTTCAGCTATCTTTCGATTTTCATCGGGATTCTATACAAGAACTCTGTCGCGTTTCTCAAGAGGTACGGATTTTCCCGCTGCTAACATTGAATGGCGAGAAGTCGCCCTACGTTGCACCGATTCAATCATACTTTTCGGAAGCGGGATTCACAGTTGATATTTGTCGCGTACCCTATGAGTTCCAGAAAGATGGCAACGAAATGATGAGAATCCACAGAAATGATTAGGAGAGGCCCCCATGATACTCATGATTGACAACTACGACTCATTCACCTACAACCTTGTGCAATATCTCGGTGAGTTGGGAGCAAACCTTGTCGTCCATCGCAACGACAAAATCACGCTCGACCAGATCGAAGCCCTCGCACCTGAGAAGATCGTCATATCGCCGGGGCCCCGCACACCGCGGGAGGCCGGCATCTCCTGCGATCTGATCCGTCATTTTGCCGGACGTGTGCCCCTTCTCGGTGTCTGTTTGGGGCATCAGTGTATTGGCAATGTGTTTGGCGGCGATATCGTCCCCGCAGGACGCTTGATGCACGGCAAAACGTCAATGATTCACCACAACGGTGATCAAATTTTCGACAACCTTGAAAACCCGTTTGAGGCGACACGCTACCACTCCCTCATTGTGAAAAAAGAGACGCTGCCGGATTGCCTAGAACTCACTGCATGGACCGACCGAGGCGAAATTATGGGATTTCGGCACACAGATTACCCGATCTGGGGGGTGCAGTTCCACCCTGAGTCTATCTTGACCAGCGAAGGGAAAAAGCTGTTGAAGAATTTCCTGAATGGTTAGGGGGCCCCAATCGTTTCTCCCTGCTTGGGGGTGCTTAGCAAATCTGTTGGTTCATGTCAAAAAAGTACAGAGTAGCTTAGAGAAACCGAATTTTTTCGGAAACGCTCGGTTTCTTTGCACTAGTTCTTAACATGAGCGCATCTGTTTACTGAGCTCACCTCGTCGATCCGGTTGGTGGTGGGATATTGCACGTTGTAAAGTTCGGTGAATTTTCTGCCATCGTCCGGTGTGGGATACTGCTGAAATTCTTTGAGGGTCTGTCTTCCGAGGCTGCTGCGATCCACGAGAGAGTATCCTTCTGGCACTTGCGAGCTTGAATCGTCCAGCACGCTTTGATAAGCAGTTGGTCAATGTGCTGTCGCGCTTTTTCTTCGGGTTTCATATCTTCTTTATCTGCGATGAGGTGAGATTGTGTGCAAATGCCACTACTATTTTACCTTAAATCCACCGCTGATGTCAAATATCGTGTCTACCCCCTAGGGCTATTTAGTTTTCGGTTTTCTTCCTGTCTGAGCGATGTGTCGGGATTCGGAAATCCCTCTCCGTTCCGAGAGTCTTCGACCTACAGGAGACTAAATGCCCCTATCTACCCACTGGTATCCAGTAACATGATAACTTTGTCAAGCAGCTAATTCCTCAGTGCAAATTCCCCACCCCTAAAAATAAATTATTGATCTGCCCCCCCATCTATGGTATCTTATAACGAAATTATTAGAATTTTCCAAGGCGGACTTCAAGGGTAAGGGGGTATTTGTATGAGTCAAGTAGGAGCCGCACCGATTACTGCACCGGGCTGGACCGCCAAGCCTAAAGATGGTGTTTCATGGGCGTTGTCTGGTAGATTCAGAGATACGAGCCAAGACCTACCCAGTTAAAATTAAGGGCGATGATCTCGTTGTTGAATACAAAGACTAAGGCGATAGAATTTAACAACTAACGGCTATTCTAAGAGCGGCGGCGGCATAAGGAGAAAATAATGTCAGCAAGACTAGAAGGTAAAGTTGCAATTGTCACAGGGGGAAACAGCGGTATCGGTAAAGCGACTGCCCATCTCTTTGCCCAAGAAGGGGCAAAAGTCGCTATTATGGCAAGAAGAGAGGAGGAGGGCGTTCAAGTTCAAGAAGCTATAAATAGTGAGGGAGGTGAAGCAACATTTATCCCTTGCGATGTCTCGGACAGTAGTGCTGTCGATTCGGCGGTCGAAGAGGCGGTTTCAAAATACGGCCCAATCAATATCCTCTTTAACAACGCGGGCGGAGGAGCCGGGGAGAATTTCCCCAACGAAGGAGATGAAGGTTGGGATCGGGTAATTAACGTCAACTTGTCAGGCACCTTCTACATGTCGCGAGCGGTTTGGCACCACATGGTAGAGGCCGGGGGCGGTGCCATAGTAAACAACTCATCTATTGCAGCTGTTATCGGGTTTAGTAAGAACATGTATGATATAACCGGCAGAACGCCGTCGTCCTCATATTATGTGGCAAAAGCGGGTGTCGAGGCTTTCACGCGGTACACATCGAGTATGGGCGGACAGCATAATATTCGAGTCAACTGCGTGCGCCCTGGGCAAATCCTCACCCCGGGGGCAACCGGTGGCAGAGAACATCACTTCTTCAAGCCAATCTTCGATCTGTCTCAAATACTTGACGGTCCGGGTTATCCGGCAGATGTAGCGAATTTAGTGCTTTTCCTTGTTTCCGATGAGTCCCGGTTCATAACGGGAGAAATCATAAACATAGATGGTGGCACGCCAAGAAAGTTGTAGAAAAATCGTTCCTAAATGAGAAGTTGAAGATTCATGTCATGAGAACCCCGGCTCTCATCAGCTGCCAATTATCAATTGTAAGCTGCCTAACCCTAGACCGGGGGCTTTGTCACATCGCTTATAGGAGAAAGCAGTATGCCTAAAATGACAGGAAGTAGATTCATCGCAGAGACCGTCCACGGTTACGGAATTACCCACGTCTTTTTCATGCCCTATATCGCCCCTAGGGCGTTGATGGAGATGGAAAAACTGGGGATAAAGCGCGTTCAAACCCACGGTGAGAAAGGGGCTGCATATATGGCGGATGCCTACGCTCGCGTTAAACGCGGGCCCGGCCTCTGTATGGCGCAGTCGGTGGGTGCGGTCAATCTCGCCGCGGGCCTACAAGATGCCTACCTCGCTTGCTCTCCGGTTATCGCTATTACCGGGAGGGAGAATCAGATTAACCAACAACGCCACGCCTATCAGGAGGTTGACCACGTCAATCCGTTTTCGGCGGTGACCAAATATAGCGCGTTCGTGGCTACACCGGAACAACTCCCGGTCTATCTGCGTCAAGCCTTCCGTTCCGCTACCTCCGGCACACCGGGCCCGGCACATCTGGATCTCGAAGGGCTCGCCGGTCAAGCAGTCGTGGATCGCGAGGCAGACCTGGAAGTCATCATCGAAGAGCCCTTTACCCACCTGCCGCCTTTCCGTCCAGAAGCGGAGATCGAAACAGTGAGAGAAGCAATCCAACTGCTCGCGGATGCCAAACGTCCTATCATCGTTGCCGGCGGCGGTGTAACCGCTTCAGGGGCTCGCGCCGAACTTATCGCCCTTGCAGAAAAACTCTCGATTCCAGTTGCCACCGCTCTCAACGCGAAGGCGATGTTTCCCTGCGACCATCCGTTGGCGGTCGGTGTCCCCGGTTCATATTCACGAGCTTGCGCCAACCAAGCAGTTTGTGAGGCGGATTTGGTGTTCTTCATCGGGAGTCATACCGGAGGACAGGTAACCAATGGATACAGTGTCCCACCGCAGGGAACGCCAATTATCCAACTCGATATCAATCCAGAGGAGTTAGGACGCAATTACCCAATTCAGCTAGGGATGCAGGGTGACATCAGAAACTCGCTGCGCCGCATGATTGAAAATGCGGAAACCGTTGAACCGCGGACAGAATGGATTGACAGCGTGCAGGAATTGGTTCGGAACTGGAAAGCGAGCGTTAGCGAAGTCGCAAACTCGGATATTGTGCCGATGCGACCGGAACGCCTCTGCAAAGAACTGACCGACTATCTGCCGTCTGACGCAATTCTGGTCTCCGACACAGGGCATTCCGGTGTCTGGACTGGCACGATGCTCGATCTCAAACACTCCGATCAGATATTCATTCGTTGCTCCGGTTCGCTTGGCTGGGGGCTGCCTGCGGCGATGGGTGCCAAATGTGCCCAACCTGACAGGCCCGTGCTCTGCTTCACCGGCGATGGCGGTATCTGGTATCATCTAGCAGATTTGGAAACCGCTGTGAAATCCGAAATCAATGCTGTTATTCTGGTCAACAACAATCACTCCCTGAACCAAGAACAGGGTGGTGTCGAGTCCATCTACGGCGGACGGACAGCTGGTTCCGATGAACTCTGGCTATTTCCCGATGCCGATTTCGCCAAGATCGCGGAATCAATGGGCTGCCTCGGAATTACGGTCAACAAACCAAGTGAACTTTCGAGCGCATTGGATCAGGCTTTTTCTGCGGGGAGACCAGTGGTCGTCGATGTTAAAACGCACGTCGAAGGCATTGCTCCGCGAGCGTGGACACCGTAATAGTAGTATTTCACGAATCCATCGAAAGGAGACAAACTGATGTCGATAGCAATGACGCAGCAGCAGGAGAAGGACTTTGAAGAGAAGGGATACGTTATCCTCGAAGATTTTTTGACCCAAGAGGAACTAGACCGATTACTATCGGCTGTTGACGAGGTGAAAGTTAGGGTCCGTCGTGCCGAAGGCGGGGGCCCCAACGAGCCCTTTACTATCCGCAATGCGCTAGCTCATCACGAAGCGTTCCTCGACCTGATCGACCACCCCAGAATGCTGCCGTTGGTCGTTGATACCATCGGGTGGAACATTCAGATCCGAACCACGCACCTCGACTATCGCCCCCCTTACCCAGAGGACCTGAAACCCGGCGACATTGGTGTCGGTGACGGAGATGATCAGAAAGCTGGCTACAACAACCTCGGCTGGCATCCGGATCTGTCGGGCGAAGAGCTCTTTGAGGGACCGTCGCTGGACGGACGGCTGCCCTTTATGGAGATCAAGGTGTTCTATGTCTTCTCTGATTTGAGTGAATCCAATTCCGGTAATCTCTGGTTGATGCCGGGGAGCCACAAGCGTACCCCACAGGAGCTGCGGGAAATGGGGCGCAAACTCGATCTCTCCGAGGCGGTCGAGCTCAGGCTGAAGCCGGGGGCTGCGGTTCTATGGCGCACAGCGACTTGGCACTGTGTCGGTCCCAATCTCTCGGACAAAACCCGCAAGATTATGCACATCGGCTACCACTACCGGTGGCTCCGCCCGGCGGATTACATTCAGCAAGCGCCGGAGTTGGTCGCCGACAGTTCACCGATCCGGAAACAATTACTTGGTGCATTGGCAACGGGGGGTCATCCGTTGGGTGCTTCTCCTGATTTTCAACCTCACTCTCAACACTGGATTACAAAGAATTCGGACGATGTTCCATTGAGGGCTTGGGCGGAAGCACACGGAAAATGAAGATGAATCCGTTCAAAGCCTCGTAGGGGCACCCCCAAGTTTCTTTGAGGCCCTGGTCTCCCCGTTCCGAGGGCAGGCAGGCGGGGGGTGCCCTCAAACATGACCAAATCGTGCTCTCGGCACGGATAGGATCTAAAACCGAATGTCTGGTGAGGATTGTTTGCTAGCGGTTCAGCGGCATGAATCCCGTATGAACATCTACTTGCCGAAATTGGAAAAAGGAGAAAAAAGATGCCGATGCTCAACGTTGGATCGACCAAGCAGCTCTTCTTCGATGATTACCTGATTGAGAGCTTGGTCAACGCAAAACAAGGGTTGAACCCCGCGGTAAAGGTGGACGACAACCCCATCCTCCGGCCAGAGCGTCCGTGGGAAGGCAACTTCATGCGGCCCATCAAGGTGATTTTCGATCCAACTGCTCAAGGCTTCAAGATGTGGTATTCTTCCTCAACTATCACTGTGCGCTTGGAAAATGGGAAGCCGATTCCCGGTGGTCCTGCGGGCCTGGTCTTGGATAGTCGGGGCGATGTGATGTGCTTGGCGACCTCTGAAGATGGAGTTTACTGGGAGCGACCATCGCTGGGACTCGTCCAATTCGATGGATCGACGGACAATAACATCCTCCCCCAAAGTGAAGGTCTACCCACAGTGCCGGCTTTCCAAGACCTGCACGAGAAAGATCCCGCCAAACGGTACAAGGCGTTGCAAATGATGGGCAGCACGCAGACACGAGGGATGCAATACGATCTCTTCTATTCCCCGGACGCGCTCAACTGGACTCCCTACGAAGGCAACCCCGTCATTGATACCGGACAGCAGTTGGGACGCTGGGCGGGTCGTTTTCAAGGTTGGGACCCGATACGCGAAACGTACTACGTCACCATGGAAGCCAGCCACCACTGGCGGGGGCCCTACGGCAAGCGGCTTATCGGCAGGGCAGAGAGTCCAGATATGATTCATTGGAGCGAGCCGGAGATTATCCTTGTACCGGACGAGGGCGACTACCCCGACACCGAGTTCTACAGCCTGCCGGTCATCGCCTATGAAGGTGTCCATGTTGGATTGCTGTGGATCTTTCGCACCACCAATGTAACCCATCATCCGGAGGTTGTCTTCAGTCGGGATGGCTTTCACTTTCAGCGAAACTACCGGGAGCCCTTCATACCCCGTGGCGGCTCGCGAGCGGATTTCGACTTCAGCAGCGTCTACGCTCAAGACATGATTGTTCACGGGGATAACATCTTCACCTACTACATTGGCACGAATAGCCGATCCCCTGAAATTGCCCTAGAGTTAGGGGACAAGTCCACGGAGGGGATTGGACTGGCGGTCTCACGTCTTGACGGGTTCGTTTCTCTTGATAGTGGGAAGGGTTGGGTGGTCAAGGATAGATCTGAGGAGGAACTGCAACACATCTATGGCGAACGGCAAATCTTCGAGGAGCCTGAATCCTTCGGTCAGATGACAACCCGCCCGTTTGGATTCACCGGGTCGCGCCTATATCTGAACACAAGCATGGCACCGATTGCCGCGGGCCCAAGTCCCGGCGAGGTAAAGGTAGAAATTTTAATGGCAAACCATAAGAAGTTGCCCGGATTTAGCTTCGACGACGCTGATCCGATCACGGAGTCTAGCACTGCCCACCCTGTCTCGTGGAACGGGGATTCCGATGTGAGTGCGCTAGCTGGCAAGCCGATAAAGCTGCGTTTCTACTTCAAGAACGCCAAGCTCTACTCGTTTCAATTCAAGTGATACAGCTTGATTCTACCGTCTCAATTTGCTGGCGTAAAGGTTTCTGTGGAATATTATCCTACTGTCATACAGGGTTCAAAACCCCGAACGCTTAGGGAGCCAGGCACCATGAAATTGACAAAGGATCAGCTATATCACTTCCATGTTCCCTGATGAAGTGACTGAGTTCAATGGTCCCCTTTACTGTTAGTAGCCTCTAGTCTGAATGTTGTCCGTTCCGAGACCCCCGCGAACGGGCCTGTCCCCGTTCCGAGGGCAGGCCCGATGGAATCGGGGACAGGCAGGAAAACATTGGGCTTGTGCGAATTACTGTCATAACCTCAGACAAATCCCTTCCTCGTTAGGTTCAGCCAGCAATCGCTCGCGGGACGGTGTTACGCCGGCATGGTTCGCTTGGTGTACTCTCGGCACAGTGCAGCGACTTCGGGCCCTCCCCCACTGATCAAGATGTCGTTGTCGATTTGTTCTTTGTAGGTGTCAACGGTAATCGCATCACAAAACTCGATGCCTGCTGCTTTGCGGGCGGCATTCACTCGCGCGCGGGCCCCAGCCATTTCGGGACTGTAGGGTGGATCATGCGCGTCCGGGTCGCCGAACGAGTACCCCATGTCACCGGGACCCCACTCGACGTAGGTGATGCCCGGTACTTTGCAGGTCGCCTCGGCATTCTCAAGGGCGCGGCGGTTCTCGATTTTCAACCCCACGATTAATTCGCCCTCTGGGTTCAGGGGCCAAACGTCCGCCTTCCGCAGATATTCCGGGTGATCCAATCCCCAGATATGACCCGCGCCACCGCCGTTACCCCGATGTCCCTGATCCAGTCCTTCTCCTACGCCGATGTTATGGAAGGGAAACCGCATAGATTCGATCAAAGCCTTCACCGCCCCTGGAGTCTCGGCGTGACAAAGCACGAAACCGTGAACGCCGCAGGCAAGGTAGTGTGTCACCATCCAAGCGTTTGCTCGTACCACGTGCTCGTCGGTGCCTTGCATGGGCAGCGTTACCAATACGGTTGGTGTCGGGTGCCCACTTTTTGTAGGGCCCGCCGCTGCTAACCCTCTCATGAATTCCCCCACCCCCGGTATATTCATCGGGACATGCTCTTGTTCAAGCAAGAGGAAATCGTTATCCGTCTGACAGGCTCTAACCCCGCCCTCGAATGAGAAATCGCTGCTTCCGCCATAAATGAGGGTATGTCTCCCCTCAAGAAGTTCGATAGCACGGTTGACTCTACTCATAGGATTGACTCCATTTCTTATTTATTCGCGTCTCCGCTTTTTTAGCACGAGAACAATGATAACGATGAGGGCGATGGCAATCCACCAATTATGTGTAACCCAACTCCAAAAGATATTGAATGCAATCCAAGCTAAAACTTCAATTGCGAGAATAATCGCTGCCTTATTCCACGGGAATTCCGCATACCGTTCGCGATATTTGGTAGATAACCACCATGAGAGCCCCGCCGTAGCCAGTATGACAACCAAAAATAAAAAATTCACCAGTGATTGGGTTGTGCCTAAAATCGCTTCCATTTAGAATAATCCTCCTTTACCACAATGTGTTGAGCATAGCCGAATGTAAGCAGTTGGGGAGTTGATTCGACTACAGACGAACTTTCCGAAAAAACTCATGTTGAGTTTATTTTGGTATATTCCAGACCTGATTATAACTTTATTGCCATTCTGCGGTGGTTCATCGAATCCTGCCCGGATGACTGTAGACCGTCATGCCTTTGCCGCGCATAAACCCAATCAGCGTGATTGCCCCCTCTTGCGCCAATTCGACAGCTAGACTGGATGCCGCAGAAACCGCTACAATCACTGGTATGCGGGCGAATAACGCTTTCTGAATAATCTCGAAACTGGCGCGTCCACTTACCATCAAAATGTGTCGATCTAAAGGAAGTTGCTCAATTAACAGTGCCTGTCCAATCACCTTATCCACTGCATTGTGCCGTCCAACATCCTCGCGTATGATTTGCAGTTCACCCCGCTCATCAAATAATCCAGCGGCGTGCAACCCGCCGGTTGCTTCAAAGACAGATTGCGCCGATCGGAGTTTATCGTTGAGCAGGTAAAAAACGCCCGGATCTATCTGAATCTCTGATGTTATCGGTGGAATCTCCTGTTTGACCGATTCGATAGTCATTTTGCCGCACAACCCACAACTAGCATTCGCGTGGAAGTTCCGTTGCCAACCCTGCTGCTCTTCGAGAACCTGTCCATTCGTTAGGTGAACGTTTATGATATTTTGCAGGTCCGGCCCCTCAATATCCTCACAGTAAGCGATTGCCCCGATGTCATCGGACGATGTTATCAGCCCTTCCGTGTAAAGAAATCCTGCAGCGAGATCAAAGTCATGCCCCGGTGTTCGCATCACAACTATCAGGCTCTGTCTACCCACTCGAATTTCGAGCGGTTCCTCAACCACGAGAGAATCCTCAGCCGGGGATGGGTAGGAATTACGCCAGCGTATGACCTGTTTCGTCAATATTGATTGCATAGTGGATTGGAAATTTGAAAGGTTAGGGACAGGGCTCATCTCACGCAAAAATCCACGTAACACACCCCAACGCCGATAATTTGGAAATGTTAATCAATTTTGACATTGTATCATAGACCCAATCCCTTGTATACAGAAAAAAATACCTTGACAAAACGCTGAAAAATCAGCGAAAATTCAGTATTGTGATTGTCCATGAGAAATTTCTGAAGAGGATGCATACCATTAGCCGAACGATTAATAATAGCATAGCTTGGAGGGAGATATGATTCGGCTCGGAATTGTTGATTTTGATACGTCGCATGTGGTTGAATTCACACGACGGCTTAACCATATTGATATAGGTGCGGATCAGTGGGTAGAAGGAGCAAAAGTTGTGGTCGGTTGTCCGGGGGAATCGCTACTATCGCCTGAACGCATCCCCGGATATACAAAGCAGATGCAGGAATACGGCGTACCGTTGGTGGACAAACCAGAGGAGATGATTGGACAGATTGATGCGGTGCTCATCGAGTCGGTCGAAGGGGGCTTCCACTATGAACGAACGACCCCGTTTCTGGAAGCAGGATTGCCCGCATTTGTGGATAAACCCTTTACCTGTGACTTAACACAAGCACAGGCTTTAGTAGCGCTCGCCCAATCAAAAAACGTCGCAATTTTCACCTCTTCATCGTTGCGTTACGGTCTGGAGGTGGTCGAGGTTAAGGGTAAAGAGGGCGAAATTGGAAAGATTCTCGGTGCGGAAGTCTCCTCACCCGCGCCGCTCCACCCACGCAATCCGGGGCTCTTTCATTACGGACTCCACGGTGTCGAAACCCTATACGCGCTGATGGGACCTGGCTGTGAAACGGTTGGGGCGATCTCGAACGATGACGTGGACGTTGTGACCGGGCGTTGGAAAGATGGACGAATCGGAACGATGCGCGGCCTCCGGAAGGGAACACAGGGCTACGGTTTCACCGCATATTGTGAAAAATCCATCGTGCGAACCTCGATAAATGCAAGTTACATCTACCGTGAACTTCTCAAACAGATTGTTCAGATGTTCGAGACCGGAAAGCCACCGATCGATATCTCCGAAAGTGTGGAAATTGTTGCCTTCATCGAAGCGGCAGCCAAATCCGCCGTAAACGATGGGGTGCAAACGGCGTTGGAGTATACTGTGGGCTGAGACCTCAAAATATAGGTGGAATTGTCATGGCACAGATTAAATTGGGTTTTATCGGTTGTGGCGCACACGCGACCCGGAATTTGCAACCGTGTATTCGGTTGGTCCCTGAAATTGATTTTGTCGCGACGTGCGATATCGCAGCCGCAAAAGCTGAGAGCAACGCCAAACGCTTTGGTGCCAACCAGTGGTATACAGATTACCAGGAGATGATTGCAGCTGAAGCACTGGATGTCGTTGCGATTGTTGGACACCCCAAAACCATGCACACGGATTTGGCGATTACTTGCATGGAACTAGGAAAGCACGTTTTCATTGAAAAGCCACCCGCGATCAATGTGGAAGATGCCGAGCGGCTCTCTGAAACTTCGGCGAGAACGGGAAAATTTGGCATGGTCGCCACGATGTGGCGCCATGCGCCTGCACATCGGATAGCAAAGCGGATTATTAGACGCGCAGAATTTGGAGAGCCCCTCCTATTTGAAGGACGTTATCTGGCACCGAGTCCGAGAGGCGCACATGAAACGCTGGAGTGGGCGTACCTGCTGGATCAGGGCGTTCATATTGTCGATTGCATGCGGTATCTGGTGGGGGACGTGACAAAACTTCGCGCCTTTGAACATTTCGGCGCGGACGGACGAATGGCGTTTGCCATCTCTCTACAGTTTGACAACGGAGCCGTCGGCACGCTAAATATGGTTGCGGGGGCACCAACACTAGAAACATCGGTGATGGTCTCCGGCGACGGTGGACATGTAATCCAAGTGCACAACATGCAGCGGGTCCAGTATCTCAAGCCAGATGTGTGGCAGGGTGTCGGTGGTTATCGGGATTTCCCGACGCTGGAATGGGATCAAGGAACCCACTATCGTGGCTACGGACGCCCCGGGTACCTCGAAGAACTGGAGCATTTTGCCCGGTCAATCCTCGTTGGTAGACAACCTCACGCCAGTCTTGCCGAGGCTTGTGAGGTGATGCGAATCTGCCAAGCGATTGCCGATAGCCACGAACAGGGTGCCTCAGTTCAAATCAAAAGAGACTGAAATAAGAGGGGGGTGCAACCGTGCCGCAGATTAATGTTACAACCAAACCCAACGGCTCAGGGCGCAGTTGGCTGGAAGTGGGGCGTTATGAAACAGATCCGTTCGGGCGCAAACAGTGGATTAAACAGAATGTCCCCCATCAGGATCGACGCCTGACAACAGACCGTCAATATTCGGATCGGGGCGAGACCGTTGACTGGATTATACTGGTGCCGGATAACTACCCTTTTACCATCGTCAAAATCAACTATGATCGTCTGAACCCCAGGCAGTTGGAAGTCATCTGGGAGCCGGGCGGTGGGGTGTCTGAGACCAGTCGCGAAGATAAAATAAAACGTGTATTTGAGCTAACTTCAGGAAACGAAGAACTGACCAATTTACTGAAAGAATTGCTGGTTCAGAAGGAGAACTCATGAGGTCATCAAATGCTGCAGTTACCAGAGAGCAACTTTGTAAAAAAATAAAACAACTGCCGCAAGTCAATATCGGACATTTTCCAACGCGCTTGGAGGAGTGTCCGCGTTTATCAGAGGCATTGGGCGGTCCCCGCATCCTCATCAAACGTGAGGACTGTTCAGGGCTTGCGTTCGGTGGGAACAAGGTGCGTCAATTGACCTTTACAATCGGTGATGGGGTGCATCAGGGGGCGGACACAATCATTCAGGGTGCTGCCTCGCAATCGAACCATTGTCGGCAAGCCGCCGCCGCTTCGGCAAAGTTGGGGTTGAAGTGCTACCTCCGGCTCTCTCGTGACAACAAAAGCATGAGGCAGGGGAATGTATTGCTGGACGATTTGGCTGGTGCGGATGTTGAATTTGTCGATGCGCCTATGGGCCCCGAACTTGACGCGATAAAATATGCCCTCGCCGAAGAACTGAAGGGAAAGGGCCTTAAACCCCATGTCCTTGCTGCACCCAGATCGACAGCTCTCGCCGCGGTTGCCTTTGCGTGGTGCATCGCTGAAATCCACGAACAACAGGAAGCAATGGGAATTGATGCCGACTGGATTTACGCGGCTTCGGCGGGCGGAACGCAGGGAGGGTTAATCCTCGGAACAAAGGCACTAGGAATGAAACTGAAACCCTTTGGAATTGCGCCAATTGGCTGGGCGGATCGAGTCGAGCGTATCCGAACTGCTGCAAACGATGCAGCAGCGATTTTGGGACTTGACCTCGCTATCAACGATGACGATGTGTGTAACTCCGACGATTATGTCGGGAAAGATTACGGCATCCTCACGCCAGAGTGTGTCGATGCTCTGAAACTGATGGCGCGAACCGAGGGAATCTTCCTTGATCCCTCCTACACTAGCAAAGCGTTATCAGGCTTGATCGATCACATCCGAAAGGGACGGATTTCCTCCGATGATACGATAATTTTCCTGCATACCGGCGGCACACCCGCACTATTCGCGTACAATGAGGAGTTGACCTAGCGAAGGATGTGCTATCAATTTGACTCGGTTCGACAGTGCGCCCGGACTGACTTAAAATAGTTGGGAACAAATCAATAGTGCGGATAAACTCTGTTTCGATCTTATAACCGATGAACGTATTTGGGGAGTGGGGACTTCTCCTGTTAATAACCCTCGATTGGGTTAACAAGGCAGATGACCATTTAACTCCGCATAATTGATTCAACCTCTGACAGCACACCCTCGATCGCCGCTTGATCAACTCCTGCGGCAACCCTGTCATAGCTAGCCGTGCGAATCATCTCCGCGAGGTTGGTTCCGAGTTGTTCAATCGTCCAGCCAATTGAATCGGGGACAGTCGCTTGATCGAGGGGGTGTTGCTCGTTTCTGCCGGACGGATCGTAATGATAGTGCGGGTCTTTTCGGAAGCAATCGAACCGCAGCAATTGTACCGCTTCACCATCAACATCGCCGTAGACGCGGACAGAGGGGCCCCCATCATCGCCTAAGCTCCGGTTATCAACGTGGAGTTCAACCCCACCGACTTGGAAGACCTTTTCCTGACTCATAGTTGAAATTCCTCCTTACTGTTTGAATAGATTGCCAAATTATACCATTTTCCGCGAGATAACGCAATCATCTAAATTTTTGCTTGGCACGAAACTGTTTTAGTGATAGAATAACGGCTTGATCTTATCATATTGAGGACGGATTGGGATAGCTCAGTTCACTTAACAATCGCACATCATCGCCACTGCGACTTCAACCCTACGGAGGTTATCTATGTTAGCTATCGGTATTTTTGCCCCTTACGGAACAGACCACGACCGCAACATCGCCTTTTGTCACGATACCGATGTCTACCACATCGTCTTGGGCGTTACTGGAATTGCTGGTGAGGACACCGATGGAATCCCTTCAACCGATGCCCTGAAAGGCCTTGTCAGCAAATACGCCGCTGCGGGCATCACCCTCGCCGCGCTCACACCAGACCGCATTCGCCAGGAGGCCTTCTCTGATCCCGACACCCAAAAGGAAGAGGTGAAAATCTTCGGGGAGCTTATCCAAAATATGGGTGAAGCCGGCATTCCTTACGTTCATCTCTATCTCAACGTTGACCGATTAAGTTCCGATGCCGAAAGAGACCAACTCTGGAGCGGCTTGATTGAGGTCTATAACCAACTCACCCGTATCGCCGAAACCGCCGGTGTCCGAATCTCCACCCACCACTTTCATGTGCCGGATCGCCTGCTCTGGAACTATGAAACGATGTCGCGGCTCCTAAACGAAGTAGATAGCCCTGCCAACGGTGTCACGTTCTGTCAGGGAAAATCCCAGATGGCTGGCGACGATTTGGTGAGGGACATCTTGAACTACGGCGATCAGATCTTCATGTTCCACATCCGTGATGTGGTGACGCAAGTTGCTGGTGACATCCCACCGGAGGTTGAAAAACGTCTGGCAGACATCGGCTACCTCGAAGTCGCTTTCGGTACAGGGGAGGTCGATATGGTTGGTTCGATTCGCGCACTCAAGCAGATCAACTATCAGGGGCAGATCTACCCCGAGCATTACCCATCCATCGCCGGAGATTCCGCCGCTGGGCTTGCTTGGACTATCGGTTACATTCGGGCTTTGGATCAGGCGATAGAGGGGTGAGATGTTAGGGTGTATTGCCCGCTGATTATATGCGACGGCTTTTCAACTCTCAAAGCTAGGGAGCGATGGTGATTGACCCGACCACGGACCCCTATGGCAAAACATCCAAATATCGTAATAATGGGGATCGATTCCCTCCTCGCAATCCACATGAGTTGTTACGGCTACCACTGCATCGCGCGCCAGAAACCGAGTTTGTTCTTGAAAACTCGGTTTCTCTTAGCATTTTGCACTTTCTTTTTCTATGAGCTTTCATTAATGTGTGCCCGTAGGGAGGGGCATTCTCATGAATCTTACTGAACAACAACTCAACTTTTTCCACACCTTTGGCTTTATCCATATTCCGCAACTTTTCCGGCCGGACGAGGTTGCTTGGATTACCGAAGAGTTTGAGCACGTACTCAATACTTACGGCAGGGGCGATGGACATGATGGCTCACAACGCACCATGATTGTTCCAACGATTGATCACAGCGAAAAACTTTGTACGCTGCTTGACGATTCACGCGTCGTTGGTATCGCCTCCGACATTTTGGGAGCCGATTTTAACTACGCTTCGGGCGATGGTAACTACTACAGCGGGGATACCGGCTGGCATGCCGATGGCGGATACCCTGAACTTTTCGCGATCAAAATAGCATACTATCTCGACCCACTGCGCCGCGATACCGGCTGTTTGCGCGTTATGCCGGGCAGTCATCGCCCCGACTCCTTTTGGCGGACGGAGAATGTATCGCCAAGGGATTCTGAAGAGTTATGGGGCCTTCCACCCTCCGAGGTGCCGGGGAATGTCGCCTTAGAAACGAACCCCGGTGATCTGGCAATCTTCTATCACGATACCTTCCACGCCTCCTTCGGCGGTAGCAATCGCCGACGCATGTTTACGATGAATCTGATTAAGCAGGGGGTAACAGAGGAAGGGTTGGCGCGCGTGGATGAATACCTCCGTCATCACTGCCCTGTGGCGCACGGATTCAAAATCGGAGGCATGTACACCGACCTGATGCTAGAGACCGCTAGCCCAGAGCGGCTCCGTCATCTGGCTCAGTTGCACGAGCGTCATGCGCTAGTTCACCCACACGATACGCTGCCACGTATATGAGCAGCTACACTATTAGTAACCCAAGTTGCCCAGTAGTAGGCATACTCTGTATGCCGTAACCTCTTTCGCTTGTAATTTGTGTAATTTTTCATGATTCCCGAACCACGTTGGTTTGTTCGATCATATGAAGCGAGGTTCTATAGCGTAGAGGACAAAGAGTGATGCCCATCTTTCTCATCGGAATGGATCAGACAGCGGGAGCCATCCATTTCGGTGATCGAATTGCATGGATCTGGCACTCTGGTGCCTACCATAACCTGCTCCTTCTTGCAATGATTGCGGCGGCAATCTTCCTGATTCGGTACGCTTCACATCGGGAGTATTGGCGAAATGCTGCACGTCAGGTCCGCGGGCATCGGTTGGCTATGGTGTCCTTTGCTATCCTATCGGTCTACATATCGATTGGATTGCTTGATAGTCTCCGTTGGGGTGATCCGGCCTTCAACCCCAATGGAAAACTGGTTCGCAATGAGGCGGGGCAACTAATCTATTCCCCACGTAGGTGGAGCCTCCTCGATCGGCTCTGTACACCGTTGCGCGAAAAGACGGAAAAAACCTACTCCGCTCCTCTCGCAACCCACCTCTACACCAAAACGACAATCCAACAACCTGATGGACGGGTTGCTCGCGAGCATCCGCCACTGCAACACCCCCGTTCACACCTCTTCGGGACGGACAAGGTCGGCACCGATGTCCTCTACCGCGCGCTTAAAGGGATTCGGACAGCGTTGATCATCGGTGGGTTCACAACGCTAGCCGCGATTCCATTTGCGCTCTGCTTCGGCGTGCTCGCTGGGTATTTCGGGGGGCGGGTTGATGACATCGTTCAGTATATCTACTCCACCCTCGCGTCAATTCCGAGCATTCTTCTGATTGCTGCGTTCATGCTCCTGTTTGGGCACGGCTTATTTAACCTCTGTCTCATCCTGGGGATCAGCAGTTGGACCGGGCTGTGTCGGCTGCTGCGTGGCGAAACCCTCAAGCTGCGGGAGTTAGAATATATCCAGGCCGCAGAAGCCTTCGGCGTGAGTCGGTGGAAGATCCTTCTCAAACACATCGTCCCAAACGTCATGCACATCGTGCTTATCTCTGCTATCCTGCGTTTCAGTGGACTGGTTTTCTTTGAAGCCCTGCTGACCTACCTCCAGATTGGCGTGGATCCCACGACGGGCAGTTGGGGTAACATGATCAACACCGCCCGCTTGGAGTTAGCTCGCGATCCGGTGGTCTGGTGGAATCTCATCGCCGCGTTTCTGTTTATGTTTGGGTTGGTCCTGCCGGCAAATCTATTCGGGGATGCCGTTCGTGATGCGTTAGATCCGCGCCTACGGACAGCATAAAAATAGGTGAGGTTGCTATCTGTTCGGCTGTTATCGTTATTGTTTAGATATCAGCTTTGCGACACCACCAGAAAAAGTAGTAGGCGTATGCCGTAACCCACACACCCATCAATTGCCGCTCGCCGTGGATTGTCAAAGCCACTGTGCACCCGCAAAGCCATATCAAAACCGCCACTGCAACAACGTCGCGCGGTAGCGCGAGACGAGGGTGCCGGTTATCGTGCCAACCGCTGCGCCGGCAATCACATCAGAGGCGTAATGCCTGCCCAGATAGATCCGAGAGAGGCCGACCAACCCCGCGCCGATATAAAGCGGAATACGGAGTTTGGGATACTGGGCCCCGAGGAGTGCCGCACCGGCGAAAGCGTAGGCGGTATGCCCCGATGGAAATGCCGGATTACCGACCACATCGTCTAAGGGCCGCTTACGTCCAATAATCTCCTTCATCCCCCAAACGATTGCGCCTGTGCTAATGAAAGTGGAAGTCATCAACCTGCCCATCTCTCGGTGTTCATCATTTCCATAAGCCATAAGGAGGAGGGAGACCCCCATCATTAATTTGCCATTGCCGAGTTCGGTGCCTACCTCCATGATTGTGCCGAGCGGCTTGAGTTGGGGCGGTTCATCGTAGATCGCATTGAATATGCCTCGATCCAATCGCGCAAAAAGATTGCCTTCATCAGCGTACCCCGCGACGGAGATGAGGCAGAAAACCAGCAGCCATAGAGTGAGTCGAACGGTTTGCGTTTTCATCATCGTTGAAAGCCCACTAGAGTTCAGCAAAGTAGCGGGAATAAGGACTAAAGCTCGCTCATAAACTGAAAGATCTGGTCTCCGTGTCCCGGCAGATCTTCATGCTCAAAGTCAGGATAAATTGCTAATGATTTATCTGCCTCGATCTTGTTATAAGCGGCAAATTGTGTTGAAGGCGGACGGATGGTGTCCATCAGTTCTCATTCGTATCATTGTAAGTCCAATTTCAGCAGGTTCGTTTACCAACCGATTGCATACGATGTAGAGCGTGGATCGGCACCGCCGACCCGTGTGCCGGTCTGAGGGTCAACAGTAATCGCACATACACGGCTGACCCCTGCGCTCCAATCGTCATCATCTTCGAGGTGGTGCCCACGATTTCTCAAAGACTCGCGCACCTGCGGGGCAATACGAGCTTCAACCGTCACCGCGCCGGGCAGCGATCCATGGGGCCAGAATGAGTTCGGAAAACTGTGACTAATCACGCGGGGGGCTTCGATCGCCTCTTGCGGCTCCATCCCGAATTCGATGATGTTGAGGAACACTTGCAGCATCCCTTGCACCTGTGCATCGCCGCCGGGGCAGCCGAAGGGCATGAATGGAGCACCATCTTTCAGAACCATCGCTGGGTTCGGGGTGAGGCGTGGACGCTTCCCCGGCTGCAGACAGGAGGGGTGCACCGGATTAAGCCACGTCTGGGTCCCTCGTCCTGAGACGGGAAAACCTAAGCCCGGCACGACCGGAGACCAGCCAACCACATCCGAAGGAGTCGCTGAGAAGGCATTGCCCCCCTCATCCACCACGCAGAGGTAACTGGTATCGCTCTCCCAGTGCGATATACGCTCCGGTTGAGATCGATTCGGGTTCAGGGTCGGGACAGGACCGTTTTCTCCGCGCGGCTCCGGATGGAACCGCCACGGATCACCAGGAAGAGGCATGTCGCTGGCGGCATGCCGCGGATTAATAGCATCGCGTCTTTCGGCGGCATATCGCTCATCAAGCAAGCCTGCCATCGGCACCTGCACAAAATCCGGATCACCAAAGTACGCCTCCCGATCCGCAAACGCCAATTTCAGTCCTTCTATGATTGTGTGGAGATAGTCCGCTGATTGATGGCCTAGCCCCTGCAAGTCAACCCCTTCAAGAATCTTTAGTGCCATATTTAGGGTTGGCCCCTGACACCAAGGGCCGCAGGTGTAAACATCATAACCTTTGTAGGTGATGTGTGTCGGCGGCTCGACCCGAACGGAGAATGCAGCGAGATCCTCATAGGTCAGCAGCCCCCCTTCCTGTGCGTGGAAATCGGCGATTTCGTGGGCAATTTCACCCTTATAAATTAGGTCGCGTGCGGCTTTAATTCCCGCCGCCCGTTCGCCACCCGCCGCCCGTTCGGCATCGATCATCCGCCTGAAGGTGTTCGCCAGATCTTTCTGGAAAAAGATCTCCCCGATTTGTGGAATATGTCCATCGGGATTGAATACGGCAGTGGTCGATGGTTCACCCCCTAACTCCTCGCTAGCAAATGTGTGGAACTGATCATCGACCGGGTGACCATTTTCGACGAGGTCTAACGCGGGCTGGATGGCTTGTTCAAAGGTCATGGTGCCGAATCGTGCCAACGCCGTCAGCCACGCATCGGGCGATGCGGGTGTGACGGTTCGTAAAATTCCGGGGGGCAGGTCGCCGTTGTAATGTTTTCGGAAATAATTGATGCTCGCCGCCTGGGGCCAACGTCCTAGACCGCTGATGGTTTCTACGGGTGCCCCGGCTGCCGGGCAGTAGATAATCGGTGCGACACCGCCAAAATGGGTGAATCCCGGTTGAAGCACATTGATACAGATGCCAACGGCGACACCGGCATCGGCGGCGTTACCGCCACTTTCGAGGATGCGAACCCCGCCCATTGTTGCGAGATAGTGCACCGATGAGACAACGTAACGTTTCCCGCGGACTGAGGGGCGATGACTTTTTGGCATTCTACTTTCTCCTTCCACCCGATCGGGGTTGGGTTGTAAGACAACGAATAGATTCGCAGATCAGGCTCAATAGATTCAGATTTTTAGGACTTGCGAACTTTGGATTCTAGCACTAAGAGCCGATGGCTTAGTCGGCACAAGACCGAAACGACTCGGTCTAGATAGCCAAAACTGGTGTCGTTTAGCTGAGGGTAGCACATAAAATAGAAGAGATGCTGCCTGCGGTGTTTTTCTCACGTTTCACACTTCATAGATATTCTCCATCTGCCATGCGTCGAGCGATCTGAGCTCGCTATCTTGCCCTTGAGACCGCAGCGACACACCGACGCTATCTTCGCGACCAGGGTAGACGCGCATCGCAACGCACTGCTTCCCGTTGACGAAGACCTCGACCACGCTCTTGTCGATGAATACGCGCAGCTTGAGCGTCTCATCGGACTCGATGAAAACGGCAGCAGTTTCGGGGGCGCGTGAAAGCACATCCGGCAAGATCGACGAATACGAGGAATCGATCGTTATCAAGCTGTCCCGCCCCTCCCGACTCAAATCCGGATCCCTGAAACCCCGCTCCCTAAAGAATGCAATGCGGGTGAACTCCTCCTTTTGCGGTGAGCGGAGGACGTTCATTTCGACCATCGGTGCGCCTTTCGGATCGATCTCCGCGATAAGCTCCATCGCGTTCCCTTCGATATTCTTGAGGATAACCTCCTGATTCGCGGACAGCGTCATCCCACTGACCGCCTGATGTGTGCCGCGCAACGATTCGATGTCTCCGGCGGGCTCAATCTCCAATTCATCTTTTGAGGCGAGGATTAAGCGTCGCGGCAATGTCATAATCTGATTCCAGCCTTTGGTCGGCTTCGCGGGGTTCATGTTCCAGATGCAGATGAGCCCTCCCTCCCCATCGGGGGTCGCGGAGGGAGCGTGTACGCCCGCGGGGGCTGCCGCGCCAAAATTGTTCTTTGCGCCTGCGGTCACAACGAACTTATCGCGCGCTTTATCGTAATCGCCCAGCAGATACTGCCCACCGCTCATGTGGCTGAAGAATAGGAGGATGTGACGGTCTCCGATGGGCCAGAAATATGGACAAGCACCGTCATCGCCCACCAATGTGTACAGGTCATCCTCGACGAACGGGTGCAGATACTCCCAATTTGCTAAATCTGTCGAGCGGAGCAGAAAATTGGCGCGGATCCGTTTGCCGCCGGGCCCATGCGGCAGCGTACCCGCTGAAAGCGAATAGTACACGCCATCCTTTTTCCAGATGCACGGATCGAAAACACGGTAGGGCGGGGTTGAACCGTCCGGATTTTTCATCGGGATCACCGCCTTGCCCGCTACCTTCTCCCAATTCAACAACAACGGATCGCTCGACACGGCGACCATATTGCCCACCTCCGTGCCGTGATACATCGCGATCACCCGGTCCTCCTCGACAAAGGTTGCGCCGGAGAAACAGCATCTTTCGGGATTCGGGTAAATCGCGTAGGGCAGGTCTCGCCAATGGATGAGATCATCGCTAATCGCATGACCCCAATGCTGGCGAGTATCCTCCGGCGGATATGCCTGATAGAAAAGATGCCACCTTCCCCCCCAGAAACAGAGTCCGTTGGGATCGTTGAGCATCGCTTCGGGATTCACGTAATGGTAGATGGGACGGTGCGGATCGCCTGCATACCCTTTGCGCGACTCGATGAGCCGGAGCATCAGTGGATTGGTTTTGAGTTGTTCCTCCTGTGCTTCGAGGGTGTCAGCGAAGGTGTAATGAGGAACCCGCGAGGTATAATCCGGGGTATTGTTCATCTAATCTTTCTCCTTACTGTGTTAAAGTGGAATCATGAATTTAGAAAATAATCAAAATCTTCGCAGTGGAGTCCCCGTTTGCCCCCCTTGTCAGGGGGCAACGAGAATCCTTCTAAACGGTTGCTGCGCCTGTTCGGTGGCGGGCGTGTAAAGCTACATCTAGCATCGAAAAACCCAATAAATCCCGGAGGATGGCAGCTTCAAACAAGCCCCAGTTCTTCAGGGTGGGGGAGTATGTCAACTCCTTTCTACGAGAAACATCTGCTCTGTCACATGAATAGTCCGGTTCCTAAGATTTCTTGATCCGCGAAACGTATTGTAGGGAATACTAAACTCGTCAACGGAGCCTATTTTTTGTAGCATAGCCCGCATCTCATTAGGAGTAATGAACCCCTCATTATTGAAAGAGATTAAGAGAAAACGTGCGTCAATTTTGTGAAGTAGTTCTTTGAGAAGCGGTAAAGACTTTGCTCGAACATTGTATCCTGAACGCCTCCAATTCGATGGAATACCAGACACACGGCTTATTTTATTTGGTTGTTTATAATGGACTAGCAAATTGAGCATAAAGTAATTGGAACCATAGGGATGTTGGTTATAAGGAGGATCAATGTAAGCCAAGTCAAGCCCCTTTATTTGACTAGCAATTTTATTGGTGTCCTCTTGCAGAACCTGATAATCACACTCGAACTCGCTCAACACAGGCGTTTCGAGTGTGATTTTGCCCTTGATTCGGTTTAAAGCATCCGATCCGGTCCCGCCGTACTGTCCGACTCCGGTGATGCGATCTTTATAGAATCCCTTGAATACACCTGCGGTATTTGAGTGGACAGATGCGGCACTAAGAAGAGGCCCTATAAGCAAATCGCGAAACTCTGAGGGAAACTCATCAATCATTCTACGATAGTTGTCTAAACGGCGGGCATTGGTAGTCGTATAAAAAACTCTATCATCCTTCGTGATTTTTGATTCGTCCTTTGGAGCATAAAGTGTTTCAATAAATCCCTTGGGAAGAGGTTCGGCAGCCACTCGAACATTTAGTTCGTCCACAATTTCGGATAGAGCCGTGAAATCAACTGAACCTCTGTTACGCAGATAACACCGTGCAATCACGGCAGCGTAGTCTTCAAAATCGTTACTGATAATAAACGATGCGTGCGCTTTCAGAAAGCGCGAAACGACACCAGAGCCGCTAAATGCGTCGAAGACGCGAAGATGTTGCTTGCCGGTTCGTTTCTTGACATGCCTGACCACTTTGCCAATTTGCCCCAGAAGTGCACGTTTGTTACCAATATATGTGATGAGTTGATTTGAGAGGTAATTTGGATCCTCGGTGAAAGGTGAATTGTCGTGTAGCTCAAGTTGATAATCTCCATACTCCATAAGCGTGGCTGCAAAAGTGTCATTAGGTGCGTTCTTTATCCCTCCGCTCCACCGACGTGATACGGCCTCCCCATTTCTATCCTGTAAATCCTTGAATCCCCGATAAATCGGGATTAAGAAACCTGAAAATCCTGATTCAGACAGGTGTTGATGCGTTCAATGAACCACCCCTTCAAACCCGGTAGGCGAAGAGTTTCGCTTGGAACATCTTGATACGAATGGCGACGGTCCCACCGATACCGCTGATGTTCCGCTGCCCCTTCCATGTGACGGGTTGGTCAGCTACATCGCCGGTCAAAGGGTCACATTCGTCAAAGCTGAAGCCGGGGACAGGGTCCGCATCCGGGGTCATCAGGTGGGGTGCCTTCTCAAGGAGTTCCACCTTTATCCAACCGCCGGGCTTACACCGGTAGTTGAGTCGCAGTTCATCGTGGCAACGGTAGATTGTGGGAATCGTAAAACGCCCTTCCAACGCTGCAACCAAACCACAGAGGCGATGAGGCTGCCAACGCGCCCACCGGATTTGCAAAGGACGATGGGCGGGGAACATCGCACCCGCCATATTGGGCAGGACGTTGTGGAGTTTCGAGTTGCCTGTATAGGGCGATGCCCAATAACCATCGGGGAGTTCGATCAGCCCACCACGCCAGAAGTGGACGGAACACTCATCGCCGCTGCCCGGTGCGCCCACCTCAATAATCGGCTTCCGCTCTGGGCGCGACCAGAACAATCCATCGCGGCTGAAGGCAATCTGACCATCCATGTGATCCGTAATCTGGTGGTAGACCGGGATCAGCATCCCGTGTAAATCAGTCCTGCCCGGATAGGGAAAGTAGTTGGCACCGTAGAACGAGATATCCAGATCGTCTTGTGCGTCCGGTTCCAAGATAAGTTTCGGGGCGGGCCAAGTGCGAAAGTCATCGGTCCGGGCGAAGCCAATCGTGCGGCGGTGGGTGCTTTCTTCCAAGCGTCCCGTACCGATACCGCCGAGCACCTCCGTCGGGTAGCCCATAATCTGTAGGTAAGCGTAGTAATTGTTGTGGTGTGGATCGAAACGGGCGGCGATCGCACCGTTGACCGGTCGGTTGCCGAGCGGCTGTTCCAACGGCCTCCACCGAAATCGGTCGGGCGAGGTCCACCCCAGCATCCATCCCCAGATGACCGCCTTGGGTCCCTTATAGGCTGCGCCTTCAGCGTTCTGGGCAGCAATCCGCTTGCCCGCCGCCTCTCCGACCAACCTTTCATTGGTGTCCGGGTCGTACCACGCCATATTACCGCCCATCGCCTTGTAACGTTGATCGGGCGGTGCCTGTGGGTCCTCGAAAAATCCTGATGCCCCGCGCGGCGGATTGGTGATGAGGTTGTTCTGTTTTGACCCTTGGAACTCTACCTGTCCCAATTCGGGCCGAGTCCATTGATAGGTGTCAGTGCTGTGTGCATAGGCGGTGCCGTTGCCCCCTGATTCGTAGAGCATGTGGTAGGCCCCCTCCTCCTGCCAGATATAGAGCGGAGCGATGCCGGGACGTTCCCACGCTTGCACGGCTTCAAGCAGCGGTTCAGATTTCAGGGCGGATTCCACCTCGAATTGGATTCCAACGGGGGCATCGAAGAGCGTGAATTGGTCGTCACGGCTCATGCCCCGGTTGCCGGCGAAGATGTCGGTGGTGTCAACCAGCGGGCTCCAAGCCCCAGTGTTACAGAGGATTCTGGGCGGTCTGACCTGTAAAGGAATGTGATTTTCTGTAGAGGTAGGTCTTGTCCCTACCCGCTTTTCCGCCTGCATAAGTCTCCTTTTTGTTAGTTTATTGGTTCATTAGTCTGTAGGTCGAGATTCATATCTTGACGCAAAACTGTCGATTTTGGAAAATCGAGCTACAGAAGTTCTTAAAATCGAGCTACAGAAGTCCTTACCGAGTTGGGTTTCACTCAATTCATCTATAAGCGGGGGTTGTTGAAATACGCCCCCTCTATTGTCGTTGATAAGGATTTACTTTTAACCGTTCAACCCAACCTACGGGCTATACTCCTTAACATTTTACGCCCCTCAAAAATCCGTCCAATCAAAGAGATAGGTCAACCGCTCACTCCGCCTATGCAAAAGGTTTTGATATACGGTCTGAGCGTCGCGGGGCGAGATCTTCGTTGCCAACGGGGCAACCGACATGCGGCCTTCAGCTAACCATCTCACCCCGGCGGCGAGATTTCCGTAAATGCTGTTCGTGCGAAATTCCGTCGGTTGGTTCGGCAGTTCCCATTCCCACCCGCTTCGGATGACCACATATTTGTGGAAAATCGCGTGCAAGATGGTATGAGCATACATCTCCGTATACCGGTGCCACGGTGTCGCAATCAGCACCACTTCGCCCTTCTTGCGGACAACATTGCAACCGTCCAACACCGCCTGCTCGTGGCCCGAACAATCGATAACCAGCCCCACCGTACCCGCGATATCGGGCGCATCCACCGGAACAGCGGACAGGACATTCTTGATCCCACATTCAATAGCGACCCTGCGGCGCGTTTCAATCGGTTCACAGGCGAACACTTCGTAGCCGGCGTGCGTGAAATTTTGTGCGGCGAGATTCCCAACGATGCCCAAGCCGGTGACGACAACTCGCTCCGGCGGTCGAGCGGTCGTCGTGGTCAACGTGGTCATGCTCACGTTCATCAGCCGGGCGAAAACGGCCGTCTCCGGTGCGAGCCCTTCGGGCAGCGACACTGCCGCGTCCCGCTTAACACGTTGATAGGACCTATGATTCCCCATACAGAAGATGTAATCGCCTACCGTGATGTCACCCACATCCGCCCCAATGGATTCGACCGCAAAGACCGCCGCATAGCCGGATCCACGCGGGAAATCGCCCTCCGAAGTGTAAGAGCCCGTCGCTTCTGTTCCGGCACTTATCAACGTGACGATGCTTCTGCCGGCGACCTCGTCCGGGGCGAGCGGAGTCGGGTCACGCTCAACGACCCGAAGTTCCGCCTGTTCCTGTGCAACAAACTGAACCGCGTAATCTTTCTCCGATGCCATATATCCCTCTTTTATTTCATTAGTCTATAGGTTGATTATTTCACTTATATTGCTCTGCTTTCACGCTTCATTTCCCCTGAAACTGCGGTTTTCGCTTCTCCATGAACGCCCGCCTGCCCTCTTTATAATCCTCGCTGTCAAAACAGGCATCCACCAGACGCTTGCAAAGTTCCAAATCTCGGTCGTCCGGATCCTTGCAGACCTCGGCGATAATCTGCTTACTAGCTTTGATGGTCAAGGGAGCATTGCCTGCGATAGTCTCCGTGTATTCGTCCACAAAGCCATCCAGTTCTTCCTTCGGCAGTACCTGGTTGATAAGTCCCATGTCGTAGGCTTCCGCCGCGTCAAACTGTTTGGCGGTGAACAGAATCTCTTTGGCGCGGATGGGACCAACGAGGGCGACCAACGGCTTCAACCCGCCGTAGCCGTAACCGAGCCCCAGCTTGGCTGCGGGGATACCGAATTTTGAATCGTCGGTGGCGAGACGCAGGTCACAACAGAGAGCGATACCCAGCCCGCCGCCGATGCAATATCCCGCAATTTTGGCGATAGTTGGCTTGGAGATGTTCGTCAGCTTTTCGTGAGCGAGCCCCGCCTCCATGTTATACTCCTCAATCGCCCCCGCCGATGCGCGCTGCTTCTCGAATTGCGATATATCCGCGCCTGCGGAAAATGCCCTGCCACCCTCGCCCGAAACGACCACCACGCGCACTGTATCATCTGCCTCAAAGTCCGCCATCACCTGCGCGATGCCCTGCCACATCTCATAAGAGACCGCGTTATGCTTTTCGGGGCGGTTCAGACGGAGATAGCCGATACCGTTCCGCTTTTCGACGATGAGCAAATCTGTGGTGCTGCTTACCACGGGGTTCATACGATATTCTCCTTTCGCATTGTCTCGATTTCGTCGTCCGAGAATCCAAATTCCCTCAAGACCTCATCGGTATGTTCACCTATTTCGGGTGCCGGACGGTATGGCATCTTTGGCGTGCCACTCATGTTTGTCGCGTGACGCAGCACGTCCAGCGTGCCAAGCGCGGGGTGATCCACGGGACGCGACATTTCGAGGTGCTTCACCTGCGGGTCTGACCACATCTCATCCATCTTGTAGATAGGTCCACACGGCACACCTGCGTCGTTGAGTGCCTCAATCCATTCGTCGCTGCTTCGGGTCGAGAAGTATTCTTGCAACGCCGCGTTCAACGCAGCCCGATTCCGTGACCGTGCCCCATCGTCCGCATAGTCGGGGTTGTCCCGTAGTTCATCCGCTGACAGGAGGTCGCAGAGCCGCTGCCACATCACCCCGCCGCTCGCTGCGATATTGATGTAGCCATCAGTTGTCTGAAATACTCCTGTCGGAATGCTGGTGGGGTGATCGTTGCCCGCCTGACCCGGCACCTCGTTCCCGATGAGCCAACGCGCCGCTTGGAAATCGAGCATCGCGATCTGGGCTTCGAGGAGCGATGTGTGCACCCACTGCCCTTCCCCCGTCTCCTCGCGCTGCAGCAACGCGGTCAGGATGCCGAGGGCAGCGTACATACCGGAGGCGAGGTCTGCGATGGGCACCCCGACTCGCAGGGGCCCCTGACCCGGAAATCCGGTAATCCACATCAAACCGCCCATCCCCTGCGCGATCTGATCGAAACCGGGGCGCATCCCGTAGGGACCGTCCTGCCCGAACCCGGAAATACTAGCGTAGACGATGCGCGGGTTCTCCAATCGACACGCCTCGTAATCAATCTTCAGTCGGGTCTTGACGTTGGGGCGAAAGTTCTCCACCACCACATCTGCACCCTTGACCATGTGCATGAATGCGGCGTGACCGCCCTCTGACTTGAGGTTCAAGGTGATTCCCCGCTTGTTTCGCTGGAGGTTCTGAAAGTCCAAGTCGTGGCGCGAACCGAGCGCGTCCCCACGCTTGTCGGGGTCCGGCGGCAGTTCAATCTTTATGACGTTCGCTCCCCAATCGGCAAGCTGACGCACAGCAGTTGGGCCCGCACGGACCCGGGTCAAATCGAGAACGGTGAAACGGTGGAGGGGCGGTTTATGATCGGTCATCGGTGTATGAAGCTCCTTTTCTGTTGGTTCTCTTTGGGTTGACAAATCCAAAGACTCAGTTAAGTGTAGCGCAGATCCCTATAAAACGCAAGATGAAGCGAAAAAATGCTAGGGCTATTTAGTTTTCGGTTTTTGACCGATTTTGACGGGTAGTCCGTGCTAGTCTTGATTGCATTGGGCCTGACCCCCTCACCCCCCTTTATCCCCGACTGACCCCCCTTTATCCCCCCGCAAGCGGGGGGAGGGGGCCAAGATGGCCTGCCCCTGGGCTCCCTGGTCTCGCCTGCCTGTCCCGTTCGCGGGGCTCTCGGAACGGAGGCACGCCTGTCCCGATCTTATCGGGGGACGGCACGAACCGAAGAATTAAATGACTCTACCCTCCTCATCTTAAGGTTGACTTATATCGGTAAAAGTTATATAATACTAACATAGACTGCAACCTAAAATTCCAGCGAGGCAGTAGGTGTATAGTAAGCACAACCAAACCGAATAAACACCTGAAAGGAAATTGTTAGTTATGCAAATTTCTAAGCAGTGGTCTGTTTCCGATATTGTTATCGTCACTCTGGTGCTTGTTGGTATGCTTGCCAGTTGGTTTGCCTTAAAGTCAGATGTCAAGCAGCTGTCGAGAGAAATAGCATTGGTTCGTAGTGACCTCAAAAGGGGGTTAGGGGCCGCTGCCAAAGACAGAGAGTTGATTCGCAAGGAAATTCAGTCAATTCAAATTGATATAAAAGACGATATAAAAACGGAGGCAGAGCGAGCTGCCAAAGACAGAGAGTTGATTCGTAAAGAAATAGAGTTGATTCGTAAAGAAATGTCGAGGCTAGCTGATCAAGTGGATCGCCTCAACCAGAATTACATTGACCACCTCGCCTTCCATCACGGGAACGTTCCAAAAACTCCGAATCAATAAGCGTTTTTCCCATTACAATTAATGATGGGACATCGAAAGCAGGGTATCTATATTACCCTCCCACTTGCTGATCTAGAACAATTCATACTTCAACAACCGGCACTCAATCGGCCCATTATACAACGTAAACCGCTTCGCAGTCCGCAGCCCGATCCACTTCGCTAACCTCAGGTTGCCGGTGAAGAGATACGCCGTATACCCCGCACACCGCTGTTTAAGCACATTCCCAAAACCCCTATACAACGATTTCAATTCATCCACCGCCTCGGTCCGTTCACCGTAAGGCAGATTGCAAACGATAACCCCCCGATACCCACGCGGACTCAACTTCAGCGCGTCCCCTCTCATAAAACGGAGGTGTTTTTCTAGCCCCGCCAATTTCGCATTCGCCGAGGCAATCCGGATCGCCGGCCTGGAAATATCGTATCCAAGGAGCCGCCCCGGAATCTTCTCACGAATCCCCTCCCGCGCCTCATCGGTCAAACGCGCCCACAGCTTCCGATCAAAGTTCGGCCACCGCTGAAAACCGAAACTCGTTCGCCCCGAAGAGGTGTCTCCGCACCGCAGGAGTCCGGGCGCGTAATTCATCGCCTTGAGCGCGGCTTCAATGACGATGGTGCCAGAACCACACATCGGATCGATGAACATCCCCTCGCTGTCCCATTCAACTAACGCCACGATTGCTGCGGCTAAGGTCTCTCGCAACGGCGCATCCGTCGTCTCACGGCGATACCCTCGCAGATGTAAGCGGTCGCCGGAGGCATCAAGGCTGAGGGTGCAGCGATCTTTGGCAATGTAGGCGTTGATCTGGAGCGCGGGATGCCGCCGGTCCACGTTTGGGCGGCGGCCTGTGCTATCCCGAAATTCGTCCGCAATCGCATCCTTAACCTTCAGCGCGGCATAATGGGAGTGGGAGATCTGTGAATCGCGGCAGTTACAAGTGACAGCAAATGTCTCTTTAACCGTCATCCAATCCTCCCAGCGGACGTGGCGAGCGTTTTCGTAGAGGGCTTGCGGGGTCGGGCAGGGGAACTCGGCTATCGGCATCAACACCCGATTCGCGGTGCGGAGCCACAAGTTTGCCCGGTAGAGCGTTTCCAATCCGCCCTCAAAATGCACACCGCCGATGGTGGGTCGGATATTCTGTGCGCCGCTCGCCGCCAACTCCTTTGCGACAAGCGGCTCTACCCCTTTGGCTGCAGTTGCGAAAAAGCGCATATTTGTCCTCCCTCAGTATCCGTCCGAATGTCGAGGCAAGTCGAGGCAGGATGCCTCTCCTACCAATGATGTCGAGAAAAGTTGGTGTCAACGGATTTTTATTCTAGGTGTCGAAGCAAATCTTTCCGCGTTATCGGTCGATCGAGGTGCATCAGATAGATTTGGAAAGTGTCGCTTCGGTCAGAGACAAACGCCAACAGGGTCGAATCGGGCGAGAATGCCGGCTGCATCGACGCGCCGATCTCGTTCGTCAGCCTCCGTTCATTTGTCCCGTCCGCGTCCATCAGGTAGATTTCGATGTCCCCGTCCCGCGCCGAGACAAAGGCGATCTGCTTCCCGTCCGGCGAAATCACCGGGCTATAGCAGTCATAGGGGTTGGGATTCAGATGTTTTTCATCGCTGCCATCGATGTTGATGCTATAGATCTGATGCCGCTCCGCTTGGGTGTCCTGCGGGTCGTCGGATCGTGAGGAGACAAACGCAATCCGTTTCCCATCGGGGAAAAAGGTCGGGCTGCCGTCGTCCACGTCGTTGTGGGTAATCTGCTGGGACGCAATCGCCGCCGGATCGATGGCACCGAGATCAACGCCACGCAGATCGAGCGTGTATAATTCCAAATTGCCGGCACTATTCGATTCGTAAGCCACGCGCTGGCGATCCGGCGATATCCCCAGCGAGCGGACACCGAACCCGACGGGCATTATCTCCTGTGTGACCTTGCTATTGATGTGTGTGGCATAAAAACCCGCATAAATTGGTGTCGATCCGCTGCTCTGCAGCAGAATCTTCACCTGACGCGAGGTCTGCGGTTCACGGCTATAGATCAGATAATGCGGATTGCTCAAGAACGCGGGCTCCCCCTCATCGAAGTCAGTGGTATACGTCACCCGCTTACGCACCCGTCCGTCCAGATCCATTATGAAAATTTCACCGTTATCCAACCGATACGACGCGAACGCAATCTGCGAACCGTCCGCCGAGAATCGCGGCGAATAGTTATCCGACTTGCTACTGGTCAGCTGCACCACCTGATACGCATCGGTGACGAGTCCTGCTATCTGCTGCAGTATCGCACTGTCTGCCGTGGATCGGACGGTCGCGCGCAGCTCACGGTATCCCGATTCCCGCAACCCCTGTTTCAGATACACCTTTGCCAGTGTGAGCCGCACCGTTACTTTGTCTTCAGGGTGGGCGGCATATAGGTTGATCGCCGCTCTGTAATTGTGGATTGCTTCGTCATAGCTGCCCAACCCCTCATACGCCTGACCTAACAGAAACCGCGCCTTCGGGTTGCGATTGTCTACGGCGAGGATTTTTTCCAGTAGATTAATCGCTTCGGGATGCATCCCTGAATGGATCAACGCCTCGCTCTGCCGGAGGGGGTCATCCACCCCGCTACACCCGATCACACATCCGAAAAGTAGGATCAGCAATGTAAGCCGTGAAACGTGAAACGTGAAACGTGATATGTTTAAGGTTAAATCATATTCCATCCTTTTACTCCAATGACTCCCAATGACTCGCGAGATCAATGAACCTAATGAATCCGCCGCTGCGCCTTTGCGTTAAATTTTTCTCTCGCTTTCCCGTTTCCTTCCCTTCAGGTCATTATATCAAAAAACCGTTTATAAATCAACCACACCGTGCTAGCATTGAGGTCATTTAATTCTTCGGTCTGTGCCGGGACTGGGGATTGATCCCTCCCGTGACCGGGGACTGACCCCCTCACCCCCCTTTATCCCCGACTGACCCCCTCTATTCCCGACTGACCCCCCTTTATCCCCCCGCAAGCGGGGGGAGGGGGCCGAGATGGCCTGCCAAAATTGGTCAAAGAACCGAAAACTAAATAGCCCTAATGAATGCAAGGGCGCGTTTGTGTAAATCTACTGAATGTGCCGTAATCTCCAGAGTATAGCATACCTCTGAAAAAGAGTCTATTTATCTCTTGTGTTTACTATAAAAGCCTCCCTACCACGGCGCGCTGACTGCCCCATTTGCTTATCCGTTCAATCCGTTTTCATCCGCGATTCAGACAGAAGAAAGTGTTGCTAAATCAACCCAACCGTGATACTATATATCATATATTATCATTCCCTGCGAAGGAGGCGATTAACGATGAAAATCATAACCATCTTATTCCTACACCTGCTGCTGGCCTCTGCTGCGTTTGGCCAATTGACGAGGGAAGATCTGCGCTCCATCATCAAAGAGGAGGTGCGCCCTATTATCAAAGAAGAGATCTACGCGTCCGAAAAACGGATGAAGGAGTATATCGATCTCAAAATCGAGACGGTAAACGCCAAAATTGAGACAGTAAACGCCAAAATTGATGCTGTGGAGAAAAGCTTGAATGCTCGTATTGATGCGACAAACACCCGTATTGATGCCTTAAATACGAGGCTGGATGACGCGGATAGCAAATTTAATCGCATCTGGCTTGCCATCATCGCGCTGATAACCGCGGCGGTTGCGCTCCCGCAATGGATCATCCTTTATGCAGAAAGGAGACGGGAGCGGGAGCTCCAGACGCTACTTCAACAACTGCGTGAAAAGCCCGAAGGGACGGAAACCGGGGCGAACTCATGAATCCCCTTGTTCCCTATTCCCTGCGAAGGAGGCGATTAACGATGAAAATCATAACCATCTTATTCCTACACCTGCTGCTGGCCTCTTCTGCGTTTGGCCAATTGACGAAGGAAGATCTACGCACTGTTATCAAAGAGGAGATCGGCGCGTCCGAAAAACGGATGAGGGAGTATATCGATCTCAAAATCGAGACGGTAAACGCCAAAATTGATGCCGTGGATAAAAGAATTGACGCATTGGATGAGAACCTAGCTGACAGAATTGGGGATATATGGCTCTTGTTGCTCGCACTCATTGGACTAATCGCAGCCACCATTGCAATCCCTCAAATCATCATTGCTTACAAGGAGCGAGGTGGTCAGAAGGAGATGCAAGCCCAAATTGAACAGCTACGCCAAAAAGTTGAAACACTGGAAAACACCCCATAATTCTTTCAAAAAAACCTGAAACCGCCCCACCCCTACCATCGTATTATCCCTCGCATAATTGGAGATCTATCCACAACACCATCTGCGCCGGTGATTCTCGTGATTTTATAAAATATGGGATATAGTTTTCTCCAAAAAAAACTCATGACACTTGACAGATCTTTCGATCTGTTGTATTATGTAAGTATAATTGTTTCTTAGTTTTGACAGGGAAAATTGTGGGAACTATCTGTATGGGGTTGACTTTAGTCAGTTGACCGTTCTATGCAGGTGCCCCCCTGTCTCCATTCTAGCATTTTACCCAAAAGGATTTTTATTTTAGGAGAACGATGATTGAACTACTCAAAGCCACTCAAAGCCACTCAAAGCCACTCAAAGCCACTCAAAGCCACTCAAAGCCACTCAAAGCCACTCAAAGCCACTCAAAGCCACTCAAAGCCACTCAAAGCCACTCAAAGCCACTCAAAGCCACTCAAAGCCACTCAAAGCCACTCAAAGCCCATTAACCCAAAAACGTAAAAGCGGCGTATTTTTAGTTATCAGTTTGGTGTTAGTTATGGGATTGTTCATTAACGAGGCCGCGCCGCAGGGCGTGATATTTTCGGACCTGATAAGTTTCCGCATTCGTTCCGTTAGCGGTGACACTATTCCAATAGACGCTATTCAGCCTGGTCGCACTTACAGGCTGCAAGTTTTTTATACATCGCACAACGACGACAACAAGCAGGGGTTTCGGTTGGATATCCCAGAGGGTATTCAGTTGATTCCGGGTTCCCTAAATGTTCGGGTGCGTGCTTTCCACACAAGTTATTCTTCATCAGTAACTGGTACTCCTCCAGACAGACCCAGTTCTGGTTGGCCATTTGAAAACACTACTTATCTACCTAACTACACACTGGCCAGGCCTGCGGCCCCGTATCCTAGCTCGGCGGATCCAAGGTATGATGAGTATGATGGGGTGGTTTACGGCACTCCATCGTTTTCTGGCAACACTAACCCCTATACCTATACGATGACTCTTACTCAGGGGGAGGATGGATCTCCGGGTAATTCGGGTCTATACGTTAACGGGAATCGGATAACAATCAGACAATCAGCTGAGGATTTGGAAACTGTAGTTCCATCCGGGCCCCGTCGAAGAGATGCTGCCCAAAAACTGAATGCTCCTGTCGTGAGACTTCACTACCTAATCTATTGTCAAATACGTTTCCCTTCCGTTGACGCTACCTATAAATTCGATTACCAGGTCAACAGAGGCACCCCCACAGCCGACGATTGGTCCGATCTGAACACGACATCTATAAAACTATTTGGCACAGCAGGTACTAAGCTCCTGACCCGTTTCAGTGGCTTTACCACTCTCAATGCAGCACCACCGTGGTCAGTCCCAGGTCCCCCAGGGGGCTACGGAGACACCCCGCCGAGTAAGGTATTTGCCCCTGGGAACCGTGCACCCGTATATGGAACACACGGATGGAGCGGAAAGCTTGCTACTGAAACACCCGATCAACTTATTACAAGAAAAAGACAAACAGGCACCCCCTCCGATGCCAGCTTTTATTTAACCGTCAGAGCCGGTCTGTCAGGCCGAGTAAATGTAGGCTGGGGCTACCGCGCTAATGCCGCGGAGCCCGACACGACACCCGACCCGATTGCCACTGATAGTGCTACTGCGCCTATTGCCCCTCTTGCTGCGGGCAGTGTTCGCAATGTTCTGAAATTTTCCTACCTACCCCGGATTGAAAACATGGCTGGCGGTCGGTTTCGGATTGCGATACCAAGCGGTTGGAAGGTTTCTAACAAGTTCCTATCCGTTGAGGATGATGATGGGACCGTGATATACGCAACAGATAAAGATGGCACTGTCACCACTAACCTCACCGACAGCAGTGACAGCGTGACAAAGGTAGAATTTACAGCGGACCAGCGGATAACCGTCACCCTCGGTTCAGATTGGGCCCAGAGGGATGTTGATAAGGAACTCATCATCCGATTGGGTGATGTGACTGCCGCTATCCCTAGGAGCCTGCCTAGCACGACCCATGCTTCCTATAACTTCCAATGCAGTGAGTCTCCCAGGGACCGTGTTTTGAGTCTGTTATCGGCTCCACCCGTAGTCAGGGTTGGCAATATCATAGCAGATACGGCTGACGAACGAGACCCCCTTGAAAGAAAAGTTGTGATTAAACCGGGGCGAGTCTTCCCGGGCGAGTCAAAGATTTCCTTTGACATTACCTTTACGGCCCCTGGGCCGATGTATGGTCGGGATTTAAAAATATCGATACCGGACACGCTCCAACCGGATGACGATGGCATTGTATTAGCGGATGTTGGTAAGACCTCGTCATCGCAAATTTATGTGAGACAAAGGGGCGGGGCCCCTGGTGATATTGGTGATCCTACGGTAGACGAACCGGATGAGATACACGGCCTCACCGGTAATGATGGGGACACCATAACTATCCCCATGACTAAGATGAATATAGGTCAGCAAGTTATCGTCTCCTATACTCGCGACACCGCGATTCCCAGTAATGCTTTTACTGTTTCTGTCGATCCTGATAAGATTAATCAGAGTGCTTTCTTGGCATTAACCGCAGTCACCGGATCAACCGGGGAGGATAAAGCGGTAGAGAAGATCGAGGGCGGGGTGATAATTAACAGTGCCGGTTCTGGTAAGGTGGATCTGTCGCCGGTTTCGGTGGAGGCGGGTTCGCAGCGTCGCGATATTACCGTGACGTATACCGCGTATACCGACCTTACCAACACAACAATAGAGATAGAGCCGAAGGGGCTTGTCATAGATACCGATGCCAATAGCACGCAGAAACTCCAAGACGATGACTCTGCTGCCTACGGGTATGTTACGGGTTCGGAGTCTGATAGTTTAACGGTAGATGCGGATAAGCTGACTTGGACAGGTATCAGCGTTAAGAAAGGGAAAACGGTAACGGCGAGAATCCGCCGAGTCAACATCGTAGCCGAAGCGAACGAGTATCCCTGGGATGTGGAGGTTGGAGATGCGCCCCTTGTGGACGATCCGACCACCACAGATGTGAATGAGATCCCGATCCTCTCCGTTGTGCAGACCTCAGCGGATGCGATAAAATTTGCAATCGATGGGGCCGACACGTTCTCCGCCGGCAGTGATGCCACCATCGCGTTCAAGTTTACAGCGGAGGCGACCCCGATACGGGGTGGCTTGGTTCGGTTGACCATCCCATCCACGTTGGGCAGTGCACCGACGAAGTCCAAAAAGACCGCGGGACGGGTGGCAGTCAGTGGCGATGCCAAAACAAGCGGGGGGAAAAAGGATATTGGTAACGATCAGATTACCGTTTCCGGTCGCACAGTTAGCGTTGCGGTTGGGCAGCTGAATGTCGGGGGTTCCGTCATAATTACGTATGGTAGCACAGGTGATGATGGGAAGGCGGCGGTGTTACATCATGTCGCCGCTGATGTCGAAGTGACCGGTAGTTTTAGAACCGCCTCGGGTGGGAGCACCCGGACGGCCGGGACGGTCACGGTGACGCTGGGCAATATCATTGACGGTAAGGGGGTTGCGGTGCTATCGCCGGCCTCAATAGAGGCGGGCAGTAGTCATCGGGCACTAGAGGTAACGTTCACTGCGGCAGGCACGATGGACGGGGGTGCGGTAAGCCTCGAGCTTCCATCGGGTTGGGGTTCGATGCAGAATGACCCTCAAAAGCGGAATTACATAACGACGCGCGGTTCAGGAGTCTCCTCATTGGAAATCGGCAGCAACCTCGTAATCGCGACGATCGATAAGCTCGCCAAAGGTGGAAGTTTCCGATTTGTCTATGGCGGTGGGACCGGTGCCGATGTCGGTGCAGAGGTTCAGGACGTTGTTGGGACCGCCGACTTCAAGATTAAATCCGATGGGGACGGGGACGGCGTTTTCGCCCTCATTACCAGTGACTTGGAGCACAAGGACCGGGAGAAGATAAGAAACCCTGACAAGACAGGGAAGATTTATAAAGATAAGCCCGGTATCTTACAAATCAAAGTGACCGGTGCATTGGACGGCACCGGGACCGTGGCAGTTGATACGACCACGGTCCGTGCGGCTGCGGACGATGTGAAATTGGAATTTACCTACACCCCGAGCCAGACCATTGAAGATGGGGCGTTGAAAATTACCGTGCCATCGAGCTGGAGTAAACCACAAGTTGAAGAGGTGGGTGAGCCGGGGTATACCGAAGTGGAAGGCGTTGGGTTGGGTTCCGCCGCGGACGATGATAAGTTCTCGGTGACGGTGCCTATCTTCTCGCTTGACAAAACCAATAGTATTAGGATCACCTACGGGGCGACCGACACCGGGCGTGCGGTAGCCTCTGCTACGACGGGCACCGATGCGTTTCGGATTGCGATTCGGGGGCATCAAGGGGGCAACTTTGCACCGATCCGCACGCAACCGACGATAACGGTCAACCCACAGGCGAGTGGGAAAGGTAAAGCAGTCCTTGCCGTGACCGATGGCGATGCGGCGCTCCATACCGGGGATACCGATCGTGAGCTGACCGTCACCTATACTGCGGCGGGTCAAATGATTGGGGGCAAGGTTCGGTTGACCATCCCCGCTGGTTGGTCAGCACCGAGTGCGGAGACGGTAACGGTAACACCACCGTTTACGTCCACCTTTGATGGTCAAATGGTCATCGTTGAGGGTGTGAATTTGAGTGCGAACGGGACCGTGACGTTTGTCTATACCGGTGATGTGCAGCCTGCCGCGGGGACGGGTGTTACATTTGCCGTTGCGGTTCACGGCGGTGACGCAGCCGATTCGTTTGTTGATGTCTCTGGCGACGCGACGATGCTCACCGTTGATGTTGCAGAAGCGAGACCGGGCTCCGGTTCAGGGACCGTTACACCGCGGATTGTCCAAGCGGGTGCAACAGGGGTGGACCTGACCTTTACCTACACCGCTGTCGGCATCATCGACGCGCCCCGTGAGTTCCGAGTTCAAGTTCCCGCGCCGTGGACAGCACCCAACAGTGCTGCCACTTCAGAGGAGGACAAGGGGACCTACACCGTGGTGCATAGGCACAAAGGTGCCTCGACGACGGTGAGTGTGGAAAAACTGGATCCTGTCGGCCGGGATATGGTTGCCCGCGTGAAGTTGGGTGGGCTTGAGGTGGAAGCGGGTGATGAGATCATCTTCACCTATGAGAATGCCGACGCGCCTGCGAATCGTGAAGTCACACCTTTCAAGATCCTGTTTGATGGTAGGCCGATTGCAGCCGACGTTCAGGTCAGAGTCCAAGGCTCCACACCGAGCCAGCTTTCGTTGAGCAGTGCCGGTGCCGTTTCCGCTGATGCCGGGGCGATGCCGCTAGCTATCACGGTTGGGCTGCAAGATGCCGATGGCAATGAGACCGCGATGGGGACCGATGTAGATGTTACCCTGACCTCAACCTCAGCTGGCACCTTCGCTGAGACCGCTGAGGGGACGGGGACCGAAACCATCACCGTGACTATCCCTACAGGTGATGTTGCAGCGATGGTTTACTACATGGATTCGACGGTTGGGGCAGCGACGGTCACCGCGACCGCGCCGAACCTAACACCGGCAGCGCATGAGGTGACAGTCACGACCGATATGATAACCCTTTTAACCGCTTCGATTGATAGCACCGTCGCCAAGGCGGGGGATAGCGTAACAGTCACCGCCACCGGCACCGCGAATCAGATGCTAACCTTCTCAATCGGTGCGATTGTCACTGATGCCTCAATGACCGAGGGGCCTGAAGGGACCTATACCGGCAGCTATACAACTGTTGCGGACCTGCACGATGGAGTCCATGAGGTCACGGTTATGCTCACGGAAACAGGTTCGAGCTTGTCTGCGGGGATGTTGACCGTTGACACAATGGCACCGGGCGTAACGGTGACCGCATCGCCTGACACCGTTTCAAACGGGGAGATGGTAGTGATTAGTGCTACGGTTACAGATGCTGGAGCGATTGCTTCGGTGATGGCGGATGTCTCAATGTTGGATTCGACGCAAACGACGGTCGCACTGACCATGGCAGATGATACTTACAGTGCTGAAGTGACCATCAGTGCAGATAATGAAGCGATGAACGGTATGCAAACCATCACGGTAACCGCGATGGATGCCGCCGGTAACAGTGGCATGGCCTCTGCAACGGTTATGTTACAAAATAGCCTCGAATACACTTCGATGATACCGGCAGGGGTCAGCTTGTTCCACGTGCCCCTTAAAGTCGAAGGCCTCGACACTGTGGCCGATCTCCTTGAGATGCTTGGCGATGCCGCCACGCTCGCCATTACCTATGATGGCAGTTCGTGGAATAGCCGCAGCGGTGCCTTGCCGATAACCGCTGACCTGGGGATCATCCTTTCGATGACCGCTGACACAACGCTCACCTTCACCGGTGAGGCGTGGGACGATGGCACCATCAACCTCAATGCGGGACAGAACCTCGTCGGGCTGCCCCTCAACGATGCAAGCGTAACCAATATCAGCGACATCATAACGCTGTTTGATGGGAGTGTCGCAAACATCATTGTTTCAATCGACGGCAACTTCCAAGCCATCAGCCGAGCCGGGGACCCCGGAGACGGGCCTGTCATGGGAGACGCAGCATATCTCATAACGGCGATCGCTGATACCTCTGCAACGCTCACCGGGGACGGGTGGACTAACGACACGATGGCGGGGGCTGCACCCATTGCGCTCGCTGGATACAAAGTTGACGGTCAAACCCCGGTCCTTGATGTTCACGGGGCTGTTGTTGACGAAATCACCGGCCTCGCAAAGGAAGGCTTCCGCGTCAAGGTGAAGAATCTGTCAACAAAAGCCTCGCTCAGCCGGATCACCTCCGATGAAATGGCAACCAATGGATACAATATGACCTTTGTTGACCTTAATGACGCTCACGCCGCACGAGTTGGTGATGTCCTTGAGATTTCCGTTGATTCACCAGATCCGTTGATTGGGGTCAAGCCGGTGCGCCACATCGTTACAACAGATGATGTGAAGAGCGGTATCCTTGAGGTGGAAGATCTCATCGCTTATGAGATTCCGGCAGAGACCGAACTGCTTCGGAACTATCCAAATCCGTTCAACCCTGAAACGTGGATTCCGTATCGTCTGGCAGAAGATGCCGACGTTACGTTGACCCTCTACGATTCCACCGGGCGAGTGGTGCGAACCCTTGATCTCGGGCATCAAACCGCAGCGGTTTATGAGTCGAGAAGCAAAGCTATCTACTGGGATGGCAGAAACCGATTCGGGGAACAGGTTGCTAGTGGCATTTACTTCTATAGCCTCAGTGCCGGTGACTTCTCTGCCACTCGCAAGATGCTGATTCTAAAGTAAACTAACCTCAACGGGTAGGTGAGGCAAGCTGTCTGATGCCTCCCTTACCCAACATTCTGTAGGTCAACCAACCCCGATGCTTCATCGGGAGCACCTGACCCAACCTTAACATAGCTGCTAAATGCTTCACGCCGAGGCATTTAGCAGCTATTTTTTGTGTAAATAAACAATTATGGGGCAACCGTAGGGAATAAATTCCTTAGCTCCAGCGGGGCGAAAGGTGTATAATATTCAAACGGGGCTTTGAGGTATAGCGATTCGACATGACAGCATTGGGTCAAACCGTGTGATTTACCTTGCACACGCTTTAGAAGTGTGTTATGATTATCTCATACTCCCCTGAAGCGGTGGTCCGAGACTATGAAGTGGACGGATCCGTGCCGTGACCAGGGAAGCAAGTTTGGGCTGCGATAGCACAGGGCAACCCTGGTCTCGCCTGCGGACAACATTGGGAGCAGTCAATATACACAATAAAACAGTGTAGGGGTAGGGCTTGTGCCTGCCCAGAGCCTATCGGGAATTAGAATTCCCTCCTACCATTGGGAATTGGAATTCCTTCCTACATGATAAACGATTTGAGAAAAAAAAGCTGCTAAATGCCTCGGCGTGGGTCATTTAGCAGCTTTTTGCTCGATTTTGCAAATAAAATATGGTATATTATATTTCACTTCTCTTTCGCACAAGGCTTTGTCGCTTTCGCGCAAGGAGGTAGTGCGGCTAAATATGTTGTTATTTCGGCACGGACAGACCAGGGTGGGAATCGCTTGCTTTGACGGGCAGGGCAGCCACCCACGGGGCGGGGCATCGTCCCATGCAGTAGCGGACGTAAGTTCCCGATGAATCGGGCCTGTTCCGATCCAATCGGGGACTATCCGTATGAATCGCACAATTCCACGCTTATTGGACGGGGATAAGCATCCCAATCCTTTAGGTTTGGGAGTATGTCAATGGTTCAGTCCCAAATCCTAATAGTCGGGTGGGGTTTACCTTTCTTAATGGCAGGCCCAACCTGAAGTGGACAGAAACCGAGTTTTTGGACAAACTCGGTTTCTCTAATTAAATTATACTGACTGGGAATCCTCAGGAGGATAGATATATGAGCAGCAAGAAACTGGTTTATTTTTTAGTAATATCGCTTGTCTATGGTCTCATTGCAGGTGGCCTCGCCCATGGACAATCTAGCAATAGTTTTACGATTTGGGGAACAGTGACGGATGCCGCCGATCCCGTTGCTGGCCTTAGAGTTACTGCGGATAACAGCGAATTTCTCCCCTTTACCTCGCGGGACGACGGCACCTACCAACTCATCTTTTTGTCCTTTACGAATGGGACCATAAGGGCCGGAGATCAGATTCAAATCACGGCTGCCGATGCTGATGGTAACGATGTCGCGAGCGTAATGTATACTGTTACGGCGGCGGATGTAAACGCCTCTCCCCCCGGTGTGACGATTGATATTGATGTTAACCGTGTTCCAACTGTTCCAACCACGGTTACAACAACCGTTGCCCCGAATACGTTCAACGCAGATACGGCGGGCACGGGAACGGTGACCGTCACCGTCGATCGAGAGGGGCCAGTAACAGATGAGACGGTCACGCTTAGGCTCTCCCCTGCCATCGGAACTGTTAGTAGGGTTACAAACAACGGAGATGGCACATATAGTGCAACCTACACCTCCGGCGGAGCTGCTGGGAATGTAACCCTCACTGCAACGGCGACCCAAGCCAACGCTTCAGGAACGGCGGCCATCACTGTCAATGCCGGTCCGCCCTCCGCAATCGCACTCAGTGCCTCCTCGGATTCGGTTTCAAGCGGAGGGAATTCCATCATCACCGCGATGGTTACCGATAGTGCCGGTAACGGTGTTGGCGGCGTGAGCTTGGCCGGGGCCACATCGAGCGGTGGAACCCTTACCAACTTTGCTGCATCTGCGGTTTTTGGGACCTACACCGCAACCTATACCGCGCCCACGGTTGATGCCGAAGGTGCCGAAATGATAACGGTCACGGCTGATGGGGTTTCGGCGGATTTGACCCTAAAACTGACCCTGGTTCCTCCCAAGTCGGTCAATATTCTGGTCGTGGAGGGAGTTGCCTACAAAGTGGACGGTCAAGTCCCTGCGGACGGCGTGAATGTCACGGTAACAGTTGGATCGATGTCCCCCCAGACCGTCAGAACCGATAGGGATGGTGCTTTTACAGTAACGACTTTTAATCCCCTGGGAGCTGCAGCAAGTAGCGGCGATTCGGTTTCGATTGTTGTGACGGATAGCACCGGCGCAGAACGGGGCAGCGAGATGTTTATCCTGACGAGTGCCCAACTTGGTGATACCGATTCGGCGACTGTCACACAGAATGTGACAACGGATATTGTTATCCCGCCCCGCTCGGTCAGTATCCTGGTCGTGGAGGGAGTTGCCTACAAAGTGGACGGTCAAGTCCCTGCGGACGGCGTGAATGTCACGGTAACAGTTGGATCGATGTCCCCCCAGACCGTCAGAACCGATAGGGATGGTGCTTTTACAGTAACGACTTTTAATCCCCTGGGAGTTGCAGCAAGTAGCGGCGATCCGGTTTCGATTGTTGTGACGGATAGCACCGGCGCAGAACGGGGCAGCGAGATGTTTATCCTGACGAGTACCCAGCTCGGTGAGACCGATTCGGCGACCGTCACACGGAATGTGACAACGGATATTATTATCCCGCCCCGCTCGGTCAGTATCCTGGTCGTGGAGGGAGTCGTCTACAAAGAGGGTGGCACAATCCCTGCGGGTGATGGTCTTGATGTTACCATTACGGTCGGGACGAATCCGTCCCAGACAGCACAAACCGATGGGGATGGCTCTTTTACGGCGACAACTATTAATCTGCTTGGTACTGTTGCAACCACCGGCGATTCGGTTTCGATTGTTGTGACGGATGACACCGGCGTAGAACGGGGCAGCGCAGCGTTTACCCTGACAAATATCCAACTCGGTGAGGCCGATTCAGCGACCGTCACACAGGATGTGACGACAGATATTGGATCCACTTCAAGACTCCTCGCTGTTACAGGTACGGTCTACCTCAAAAATGGGGATACCGATAAAGTGGCGGCAGAGAGTCATTTCAGGGATGAAGAACTGACCGTTGTTGTGACCAATGCCAACCGTAACTTTACTGCGAGCGGAGCCGTTGATAACCTCGGCGAATATGCCGCCACCTTCTTCATGCCGACCACCATCGTTGCAGAAACGGGTGATGTGCTCACGATTGAGGTGCAGAATGAAGCCGGTGAGATGGTCGGGGGGGGCACCCACACCCTTACCACAGCAGAGGTTGAGCTGAATCAGGCGGATGTTAATATTGAGACAGAGGTTCCCGCCAAAACACTGGTACTTGATGTAGCCGGTAGCGTCATCGAGCTAAATGGCAACCCCGCCGGTCCGGGACTTGAAGTCACACTCACACTTCGGATGAACGGGCAGAACATGATGGCACAGGTCTTCACCGATGCGACCGGTCGCTATGGGCATACTTTCATCAATCTGCTAACCCCAGTGGCTGCCACCGGCGATATCTTGGCGATAGACGTTTTACGCCCGGCCACCGGATACCACGGTCATAGAACGATCGAGTTGAGGTCCTACCAGATTGTTTTCCCGAACCAGCCGCTGAGGGTTGACCCCATTAAGCTGATTCCCCCCACTTTGCAGTTAGGTGGGCTTTCGATAAATCCCAATTACGCAGCCGATGGATTAATCAGTCTGGATGCAATTCATACCAATCCCGACCTGCTTGAACTGATCCCCTCTGGCATATTGCTCGTGGATCTGTTGCAGGGACTGTTATCAGATCTGCCACCGGGGTTTGACCCCACCGATGAGCATATCGCTATGGAGAACTTCGGCAACGGGATTATGCCTAGACCGGCATGGCATGTCTTGGGACAGAACCGTCCGCAAGATCCCGGTCGATGGCTGAACGGAGATAAACTCAGTCTGTATGTCCTCACAGGCCCGACCGCAGAGAATGTGACCTTCACCCTCTCCGGTCCGCAGCCCGGGATGGTTGAAGCTGTCTCTGTAGCCGCTGGCAGCACTTTTATGCACACCTTCCAACTGGAAGAGGAGCGAGCGGTTCTCCTGTTACCCTCATGGCCCGGTTTGAACGCGAACATGCCGGTGTTTTCAGGCGTGACCTTGATGATCGACGGACAGGCCCCAACACCCATGACCTCGAAGGCAGTTGGCGATTCAGTGGTATGGGAAGCGGCAGCCGCGCTAACCCCCGGTTCCAAAGTCGCTTACTACTACCGAGTTGAACTTGCCCAATCGTATGAATTAGAAGATGTTACCCTATCCAGTTGGCCGATGCCCGATCCACGGAACCTACAACTTGAAGACCGCGGCATCGTCGAAACTCTCCTCGCACCAGAGGGGCCCGAGCTCAAAACGATTATCACAACGATGGATCTCAATATGAGGTCGGTGTTTACCGTACCAGTGGTCACCGATTTACAAGCCCTCTGGGTCGGTGAGTTCGATCTCTCTGCTAGTGCCGATGGCGCGTATCGTTTGGATACGGTTGTTGAATATGAAAGTGCCTACGTCGAAAATATCACCGGCAAAATGTTCATGGTGGACCGGACACCGCCGACCGCCGATATCACGGTAGATATTGGTGAGAGCTCAGGCATGTATCAACGTAACGACGGTTCCTATGTTGCCGCAGCGCATACGGAGGCGGGGACCTTAAACCTCACGGCAACCCCAATGGGTGACCCATCGGAGCCAGACGCTTATCTATACCAGATGATTTCCGTAACCAATGGCGATCCGGGTAATCAGGTGTGGCATCCCTGGATGTTGAATGGGGATCTGCTCTCGCTCACCTATATGGCTCCACACCAGATCCAGGTGCCTGTCGGTGACGCGGGTGCATTGGGTACATTCGGTATTCGCGCTGTGGGTATTGACAGCCTCTTAAATATCAGTTCCAACACAATGCCGAGGATGTTGGATATCGTTCCGCCAGATGCCGATACCGCCGCGGTGACCCTCGTGCACGCTGACTACAACGGCGATGGCACAACGGACGGTCCCTTTGAAATGGAGCAGCGCGTCTCCGATGGCGTGACCATCTTCTCAAACCGGAGCGATGTCACCCTGACCGTTGAAATGATGGAGCGCACACCCCATCCATTGACCTCAATTGCCATTGACTTCCAGATCAACGGCGAAGGTGATTGGAAACCGATTGCGATGCTGACCGGAGATGACATCGCGGATGCCGAGACCGGGCTTCAGGTCAACTGGAATCGGATGAGCGATTTCGCAGACCTGCTTGACATAGACGGTCAGGCGATGGTTCGCGTCACGGTGACCAACGCCCTGGATGTCGAAGGTGAGTCAATCGCGACATTCGAGCTCATACCTCCCGCTTTAAGGCTGGGTGGGCTTTCGGTGAATACCCATTACGCAGACGTTCAGTTTAACGCGTTGGGGAATTTGATTAATTTGGGTTTGAAGGATATCGCCGAGGCTAGTGAAGATCTGATAGGAATACTTCCATCTGGCTCAATACCGCCGGGCTTGTTGCTATCTGCCTCATTAATCGCTGAGACGTTACGCGGGCTGCGGTCAGAGCTGCCCCCGGGGTTCGACCCCACCGATGAGCATATCGACAAGGAGAACTTCGGCAACGGGATAACCCCCAGACCGATATGGCATATCCTGATAAATGACCCTCAGCCGGATCCCGGTCGATGGGTGAATAGCGATAAACTGAATCTGTATACTGTCGTTGGTCCGACCGCCGAAAGCGTGACCTTCAGCATCGCCGGTCCGCAGTCCGGGATGGTTGAAGCGGTTTCTGTACCGGCCGGCGGCACCTTTACTCACACCTTCCAACTGGAAGAAGAGCTCGCAACGCTCTTCCTGCCATCGGGAGATATGCCGGTCTTTGAGTCAGTGAACGTGATGATTGACGGACATGCCCCGATGCCTATGGAGGCAAAGTCGATTGGAGGAACCGTGGTATGGGAAGCGGCAGTCGAGCTAACCCCCGGTTCCAAAGTCGCTTACTACTACCAAATTGAGCTTGCTCAGTCGTATTATGATGCACTAACAGGCTTAACGTTATCCGGATGGCCGATGCCCGATCCACGGAACCTACAGCTTGAAGACCGTGGAATCCTTCAAGCGGTCGACGCGCTCCTCACAGCCGAGCTCAATCCCATGATGCTGGATCCAATGGTGAGGTCTGTGTTTACCGTTCCAACGGTAGATGATTCACAATCCCTCTGGGTTGGCAAATTTGATTTTGCTGCCGATGGCGCGTATCAGTTAGATGTTGATGTTCAATATCGCAGCGGTGCCACAGACCGGCTCACCGGCAAAATGTTCACGGTGGATCGGACATCGCCAACTGCCGACGTTATGCTTACCCCCGATGCGCCCGGTGAGAACATCGGCATGTATCTGCGGGACGACGGTGTCTATATCGCGACCGCGCTCCCGGTTGAAGGGGAGGCGAGCTTAACCCTCTCTGCAACCCCAACGGGCGACGGAGACCCAGCGACTTACCTCTACCAGATAATTCGGTTAGATGCCGCAGGATCTCCGGCAGCGAATGCAGTGTGGGAGCCAGTGGCGACAGCGGATCTGTTGTCGTTAAATATGATGAGCCTTATGACCAATCCCCTCGAAGCGTTGCTGCCAGTTACCTATATGCCGCCGCATCAAATCCAGATGTTCATCCGCGGTGATGAGAGCACTCTGATGGGGAGATTCGGGCTTCGCACCGTCGGTATTGATGATATCCTGAATATCAACTCGAACATAGGCCCGGGAGTCCTGTTGAACATCGTTCCTCCAGACCCCGATAGGGCGATGGTGACCCGCGTGCAGACCGACTACGATGCCAATGGCACGATGGACGGTCCCTTTGAAACACAGTCCACCGCTGGAGATGTGACCATCTTCTCAGACACGATGGTAACGCTCGCCGTTGAAATAACAGAGCGCACTGACCATCCGTTGTCGATTGTGGTAGAATACCAGATAGCGGGCGGTGGTTGGCAACCGATTGGGATGCTGAACGAAAATCAGCTTGCCAACGCGGTGAAAGGGGATCAACTTGAAGTCCAATGGCAAGTTGGTGATTACGTTTCCCTTCCCGATACGACAGGCCACGTGATGGTGCGCACCGTTGCGACCAACGCACTGGGCATCTCCGAGATGTCAATGGCAACCTTCGCATATCAGCGTCGTCTGCCGCCTGAAATCTCTGCTGTTTATGCGGAGGCGATGGACTCTCACCCTGATAGCGGTGCCGCTCGTGGAGAGGTCACGATAAGTGCATTCACACAGGTACTGACGAACCCGGTAACCACCGCGGTTCAGTTTGAGATTCGCCGTTCCCAAGATACGGATTGGGGGGCAGTTGGTATCGCCCAATTAGCCGATACGACGGTTGTCTCTAATGTTCAAATTGCAATCATCGAAGATCTGGTCGGTGCAGTTGTCAACGGTGCTCCAACCGCGTCGATTGCTCCATTCTACCGACAATGGACGCTTTCGGTAGATACCACGCTCCTTGAGGATACCATCTTAGATGATACCCCCGCTGCAAGCGATGCAACCCTAGATGACAATCCTTATATTGTCCGAGCCATCGCCGTTGATACGGCTGGCACAGGGTATCCAGCGGCAGATGGGGTGATGGACGACCTCTCTGTGGACAACTACTCACCGACAGAGATTACCCAAGTTGGCAACGAAGTTGATGAGTCGCTCGATCCCCGTGAAGATGGGAGCTACTACGTCAGCGGCTTGCTCGCTGAAGGCGTTCCCGACCCCATGCTGACCCTGATCGCTCGGACAGGTGCACATCCGGGAGTGTTCGCAGGGGGCATTAAGCTCACTGTCAACGATCGCGTTTCTGGTGCGGTATTGGGTGTGGATGCGGTCTTCAATGATGCCGGCAATTACACCTACAAAGCAACCTTGAATATAGCGTCAATTCCGAATGGGATGTATACCTTCATGGCAGTGGCACACGCCGCCGATGGCTCGCCAGAGGCGAGAATTGTCGCTATGGAGATTGCCGTTGAGGTTGGCAATTTCACACCGCCGCCCAACTTTGCGGCTCCATCGGTTGATATCCTCAGCGTTGTTGATACTCTCAACGAAGCACGGAGCCCGAGTGAAATTGATACCATGTACCCGATAGGGTTCCCGGCAATCGGCGATACGATTGAATTTACGTTGACCGTGCCGAATGTCGCTGCAAGTGACCTCGATGTGCTGATTGGAGATGATGGGGCTTCCGCACGGACGCTCGGTGCCCTCACCGACGACGGGATTATGGTCACCGCTAACGCCGATGGAAGCACTACCTTTGCAATCACCCTCGATACCTCTGTATTGGATGAGGGGCGGTTCAACCTTGTCGGAGTAGTGATCAAGCCAAACGGCACCGCCCGATTCGGCTTGCCAGGTATCCGGGTTGACAGGTCACCACCTGTGGTTAAGATTGTCTCGCCGACTTTACGGAGTCAGTTGACCACGTTGCCAACTCTCCATATCACTTACACCGATGCGAGTGGCTTCAATCCTACCCTTACGGATCCGATGCCCGTTGTTATCACCTTGACCCGTTTACCCGATGGCGAAGCGATCGACGTTGTTGAAAGCATGATTCACATAACCGCAGCTGCGACCGGCGAGGTTTTAACCCAGAGTGGGAATGTGGTCTACACCCACGCCAGCGACCTAGCTGGCGGTGCATACCGCATCGAAGCCACCGCGACGGATGTCCTTGGCCATGTTGGTGCCGCAGAGGTGGTTGAGTTTACGGTGGAGGGTGTGAAGCCAACGGTGTCAATCGTATCACCGCTCGCTGGACAAATTGTTGATCCAAGGCAGCCATTGATTATCAGCACCGCCCTGACAGGGTCCGGGGAGCTAACAGTAACGGAGTTCCAGATCAACGGTACAGATATGGAAGGGACTCTAGAGGATAAGTGGCTGACCTATACGATGCAGCCGCCCCTTGTTGGCGCAGATGACTCAATTCTCCAACGCGGAAGTGATAACACCATTTCTGTCAAGATTGTTGATGGTGAGGGGAATACTGCTGAAAGTGCTATTAGTTTCGCGGTCTCCTTGGATAGCACCCCGCCAGTTATTTCGGGCCCATCTCCGCAGGGTGAAGTTACTCGGAAGCTCGGTCGAATCACCGCACGGGTAACCGACGCAGAATCGGACATCACACGCATCATGCTCGCGATTGACGACAATCCACTTCAGGAGATCTCGTTCTCGCCGGCTATGGTCGTCGAAGTGGGACGGGGGACCGAGGTAAAGGGTCAGACGAACTTTAACTTTACCGACAGTCCGCTCGGAACACACAGTGTAACGCTTGTTGCCGAAAGTACCGGTGGTGCTTCAACCTTAACGTGGACGTTCACCGTAGTGAATCCTGATACAACGCCACCGCAAGTTGTCACCTACTCACCGCTCGGAATCATTCGGACGGATAGACCGGTGCTTGCTGCGACGGTGAGTGATGAATCTGGCTTCAAGAGTGATGGCATCACGCTGATTCTCGCAGGTGTTCCGGGTAATCAAGGCTCAGGCAGACGCTCAAGTCCGACCTCTACAACTGTCACATTTACGCCAAGTATCTCAGTAACTCCTGGTCCCTACACGGCAAGGATTACGGTGATTGATAGATACAACAACCGGACCGAGGCAGAGTGGCAGTTTACGGTTGAACTAGATGATACGCCACCAATGATTACGACTACCTCTCCGCACGGGGTGATTCACTTGGATAAACCGATCATTTCGGTTTCCGCCGGCGATGACATGTCGGGTGTGGATACGATTGAAATCACGGTCAAAGATGGCAAGAATTTGCCGGTCGACGGGGTTGCCCAAACGCGTTCTGATAAGACTTCAGCCACGTTTACGCCGACCCTTCCTTTGAAGGATGGCACACATACCGTTGATGTTAAAGTAACGGATATGAGTGGAAATCAGGCATCAAGCAAATGGCAATTTACCGTTGAGCTTGACATGATACCGCCGAGTGTTCTCATCACGCGTCCATCGCAGGAACACACCGAAAATCGGAGGCCGATTATTTCGGCGACCTACACGGATAACATGTCGGGGGTTGACGGTGAATCGGTTAAGCTTTGGCTGGATGGTGCCGCGATTGATCCAGACGAGATGTCAGAAACTCAGGTGACATTCACACCTAAGTATGACCTACAGTTTGGTCAACATACGGTGAAGCTGGAACTCTCCGACTTGGCACCGAATCCAAACACGGCAGTTCAAGAGTGGACCTTCTTTGTTGAACGGATCGGGATTGCCAATGCACGGAATTATCCGAATCCATTTGAAGATAATACCGGCACCACGCTTGCCTTTAGACTTTCGAGGCAAGCGAGCATAACCATCCGGATTTACGATTTCACCGGCAGACTTGTTGCACAGCCTATCGCGGATTCCATCAGAGAGGCGGGCCCGGTTGAGATAGTATGGCAGGGCGAAACCAATTCGGGCGACAATTTAGCTCGAGGGGTGTACTTCTGCCATATTCTCATGGAAAGCGAGCTCGAACCTCAATCTGCTATTCTGAAGATGGCAATTGTCAGCGACTAGTAACCATTCATTGGTGCATTGGTTCATTACCAATGTACCAATGAACCAAATGTATTTGCCTTCATAAAGGAGGGAGACAATGTTTCAACTTAGGCACAAAGTACTATTCAGTTCAATCGGGTTTTTTGCCCTCGCAGTTTTGCTTGCACCTGTCTGCTTCGCTAGCGTGAATGCTGCACCCCATCTTGGGATGGGTTCCGGTGCGCGGTCCCTCGGATTGGGCGGCGCGTTTACCGCCATCGCTGACGATGCGACTTCAACGATATGGAATCCCGCCGGATTGCCGGCGGTGGATGACTTAACAATCACGCTATCTTCCGCACGCCTCTCTCTCGATAGAAAACACAGCTTTATCGGCTTCGTTAAAAAAGTTGGTGCTAAAGGCGGGTTGGGGTTGGCAGTGGTCAATGCTGGTGTCGATGGTATACCTTCCCGTAGCAGCGACGATCAGGCGGGCGGTTCATTTAACTATAATTCCAACGCTTATTCCCTTTCCTACGGTCATGACTTCGGTGCCGTGAGCCTCGGCGTAAGTGGACGCTTCCTTATGGATAGTTTTGGAGATCATTCGAGCGAAAGTGGTTTCGGTGGTAACGATATCGGGCTTTTAGGGCACAACGAGGCAGGTACCTTCAGCTACGGTCTCGCAGTCAGGAATTTTGGTGGTTCAATCGCCGGCAGCGAATTGCCCCTCCTAATCGCTGGTGGTCTCGCTTATCGAGTCCACCACAAGAACGTTGCGACCTTCTCCGTTGATGTCGAACACGAGGTTATTGACCTGCCAGAATCCACTACCAGCCTCCATATTGGGACGGAATACCTGATCGCGAACACCTTCGCAATTCGGGGTGGCAGCAAACTGACCAGCGATCGCCGTCGGTTTTTCGTCGGATTCGGTGTCAATGTCAGTGGGCTTCAACTCGATTACGCCTTGAAAGCGGGCGATAGTGCTGTCAATAACCTCGACGATGACAGTACGCATTTTATATCACTCTCTTATAGTTACTAATTCTAACGACCCGATTCTACAAAGGAGCATCCTATGAAGACGATGAAATCGATCTTGCGCTTCTCGCTTATCCTTTATCTCTGTTTGTTTTTGACCGGGGCAGCTTATATCCTCACTGCCTCTGCCAAAATTATCCCCAAACCGGACATGGACGGTACAACCCTCATCACCATTGTTAAGGGCGATACCCTATGGCGACTCGCTACAAAGCATTTGGAAGATCCACTTAAATGGCCAGAATTCAAAAAGTATAACGATTTTACCAATCCTGACCGAATCTACCCCGACGAGATGATGCGAATCCCTGCCAAAATGGTAGAGGAGATAATGGAGGCAGCCGTTGAGGAAGACATGGTAACCGTGTCAGAACTCGAAATGGTTAAACAAGAGTTGGCTGCCATGGAAGCCAGAGCGATGGCCGCAGAAGAAGTGAAAGAAACGGTGGATGCCACCGCGGCTGATGTAACTGCCCTCAAAAAGATGGTTGCGGACCTGATTGCGAAGCAGCAGATGATTGAAAGCGGTCTCCAAGACGTACAAGATGGGTTAGCAGGGCTGCCGAAGGTGACCGCCGAGCTCAATGCCTCTCTGATGGAACACGCCGAAGCCAGCAAAATGGAGATCTCGAAGGTTCGTAAACAGGTCAAATCGTTGCGTAAAGATGTTGAAAAACTGGACGAGATGACAGAGAAGCATCTGAAAAAGGGTATGAAGACACTCGAAGCTACCGAAGATATGCTTGCAGCGGGCATTGAAAAGAATGCACAAGGCATCAACAAACTCCTCGAAATTGAAAAGGGTGCGACAGAAGAGCCGAACAAATCGAAACGCACCCTCGCGTTTCTTACCGCGTTAGCGGGTAGTGCCGGCTGGTTTGTCATCAGCGCGATCGGGAGCGATTAACCCTTCTAAAACAATACGCTTTAACATTTGAGCAGGGATAGCGCGCGCTATCCCTGCTTTTTTTTATCCTAATCCTGTAGGGCAACCCCCCGCCTGTCCCGATCTTATCGGGGATAGACCGGGATTAAGAAACTTGTGGCTGCCCTTCCCTATTTCAATGATCGACTCCAAACAATTTCAACACACCATCCGTCGCTTCATCGAGCTCTACGGAGACCGAACTGAAGCGATCGGAGATGAAATCCACGCTGGGCTAGCATGGATAGAAGAAACCAAATTTGTCCTGATAGGAGGGGGTGAGGCAGGCGTACTCCAGGCACCCAGTTGGCGTCGTGTGTCACGGTTGTTCGGTCTTGCCCAACAGCTCCGGCGGCCCGTGCTGTTGTGGGAGGTCCCGTTCCGGGCTGGCCTGACCGGTTCAACGTCCCCCCTGCGGGACAGGAGCACAGCCCAAAATAGCCAATTACACCTGTTGAAGTTACCTGTCCCTATCATCGGCGTTTTTGATAGGTTGCCCCTCAAACCGGACTTCGCTGTGGTTGATGCGGCGGTTCTCTTACAGCAGCAGGAGGCGGATCTGCAGCCTTCAAGGGGTGAAAATCTTCTGACCTTGGTAAAGGTTGTGAACAGTCCGTTCCACCTCAAATCGGATATTTTAGAACTGTTAAGCCACCTGTCAACTGTTCCGGTCGAAACGTTGGTCCGTCAGCGATTGGAGGGTCTCCATCAAGCCGTTGGGAAAGGTCGCTGAACTAGCCCTAACGGAGCAACGGGTGTATAATGTTCAGAGGGCTATTGAGTTTTCGGTTTTTTGACCGATTTTGGTGGGTAGGATGACCCCCCTCAATCCCCCCGCAAGCGGGGGGAGGGGGCCAAGATGCCCCCTGGTCTCGGCACGGACCGAACAATTAAATGACCCTATAACGTTAAAAAATAACTTGACATCTACAACGTGATAGCGTAAAATAACGATGATTTAACAGTTTACAAATATCAGATAGTGCCAACTTCAAAAAAAGGAGAGACACATCATGAAAATCCAATCACTTTTTACCCTGCTGCTGGTGTGTGCATTCGCTTTTCTGAGCGTGTATCCTGCGGATGCTGTCATCTACGGCAAACGAGGGGACGACGAAGCTACCATCCCCTGGGCTGAAGGAATCAAGCATTGGGAGGTAGGCCCTGGCGCACAAGCAGAAGTTAAGGGAGATGAACTTGAACTTAAATCTGAAGGCAATACCGGGCTCTATTTCAATCACCCGGATGTCAACCCTGCAGAGTTGACCGACTATGAGTTAGAAGTGTCTGCGCGAAAAATCGGCGACGATAGCAAGTACTTCCATCTCTTTGTCCGGACCGTTGAACCGACCAAAGACTTCTATTTTGTCGAGGTCAGCTACAACTCCAACACCATCTCTATGTATGAATTTACCGGCGGCGCAGGCTCTGAAATTACCCCCGGCGGTAACGCTGGACGCCCCAAACGACCTGATTCAAAGGATACGAAGGGCGGCGAGCATTACATTCTCACATTTTCGGTTGAACAGAATATCCTCAAGTACTCGGTTGATGGTAGATTGTCAATCGTCGTGCAAAATAATAAATGGGCGAAGGGACCTCCAGGTCTTGGTGGACGTGGCGGTCAAGTGAATTACTATTGGGTCCGTGTTGATTCTTTGCCGGAGCAGGGATTGCAGAATATCCCCTCAACGGACAAACAGTTGTCAGTCGATAGCGCGGGCAAACTTGCCACAACGTGGGCAAAGCTGAAACGCGGTTTCTAAGAATTAAAGACAACGCGTAGCATAACAGGGGCGGGGCATCAATGGATGTCTCGCCCTTTTTTTATTCCGTTCTCCCAACCGAATCATCTGTTCCTCTTTTGTAAGGGCAATCCTTTCGGTGTCCGGTCAAAGCCGGACCTACGAAGAACAAACATCTAGGGACATTTAGTGCTCCTGTAGGAGGGATCTCCGAATCCCGACACATCGCTCAGACAGAGAGAAAATGGCGGTTTTTGACCGATTTTGGCGGGTAGTTCGTTCCCCCGCAAGCTTGCACGGATGGCACGGGCCGAAGAATTAAATGGCCCTAACCAACATCAGGAAAATATTGATAAATCAATGAAACCGTGATAATATATAATACCGTTTGCCCTTATAAATCCGTCCCCAAGGAGGCGCATCAATAATGAAGGTCATAACAGTTTTGTCACTACTACTTTTGGCATCACCTGTGTTTGGAGAATTGACCAAGGAGGATTTGCGAACCATCATCAAGGAAGAGATCGCTGCTTCCGAAAAACGGACAAGGGAGTATATCGATCTCAAAATTGATGGGTTGGATAAAAGCCTGAATGCCAAAATTGATGGGTTGGATAAAAGCCTGAATGCTAAAATTGATGGGTTGGATGAAAAACTGAATGCCAAAATTGATGGGTTGGATGACAAACTAAATGCCAAAATTGATGGGTTGGACCAGAGAATGGACTATCTATGGGTTTTGACGATTGCGCTCATTGGGTTGATAGCAGCCTCAATTGCAATCCCTCAAATCATTATCGCTTATAGAGACAGGCAGCAGAAGGAGATCCGCGCCGAAATTGAACAGTTACGCAAGCAAGTTGAAGCGATAGGAAACATCTCTGTATAAGGCGGTCAATTTTCCAAAATCGCCACGCCGGGTATTTCGTCGAGATATGAATCTCGACCTACAAATCAACGATAGAACGAATAAACCTCAATCCCCCAAAAGACACGGATGAGCACCCAACCCCCACCGACTATATACTCTCCGAACAGTAACCCCAAGAAAAAGGGCAGTGTCTTCCGATAGAGCCGAATCCCACCGACTTTCAACACCGTCGCTTTTACTGCCCAACTGACAAATACCGAAAACCATACCCAGCCGAAGGTCCAAGGGCTGCTGGCAATCGCGTAACCGGCGGGATGGAAGGGCCAAAGTGGAAATCGCATACGGATCGCCCAGAGGAACCCGGTAAAGAGGAAGCCTACCGCCATAAAAAGCACTGCGGGCCCATTGGTCTCCGTTGGATTGTAGAGCCAGTTCCGCATATTAGCATACGCCCCATTTCCCAACCCCACATTAATATTATCGCCACCGCTGCTGTAAGCGAGCGTGAGGTATGCCCAAAAAGTAGTCAGAATACCCGCCACCGTCGCCAAAACCATCACACCAATTAAGCGGCGATGGGCCATCTGCGTCGCGTCCGCCACTTTGAACCCTTCAAGGGTGTGCGGCATCGGATGGGCGCGATAGCCGCGATTGAACGTATAATAAAACCCCATCATGGTCAAGCTCCCCGGCGGGATCCGACGGGTGCCAATTGCATCTGTGATAAAAAGACGGGGATTGACAAGGAACATCTCATTCGTTGGCGGTCCCACCTCAGCACGGATGCGGCCCACAGCAATCGCCAAAAGGTAGTAGGTGAAAAAATAGAGCCCCGCCATCCAAAGCGTCATCCCACCGTAGAAGGAAAAAGCCAATAAAAAGATTACCCCGCCCGTCAATCCCAATACCGCCCACCGATACTTCATCGGTTCGTTCTCTTCGCCGGGTTGATCGCGCCCAAGGTTCTTGAAGATCGAAATAAAGTAACGACGCCCGCCATAGAGGGCAAAGCAGGCGATGGCGAAAAAAGCCCCGATGCTTTGGGGGCCCTCATACGGGAAGCCCGGAAAACTGGCGAGCCCCAACGCGCGTCCCAAGATGCGCTCCGCTTTCCAAAAAAGAAAGAAGAACCACAGCGAAAAGGACATCTCCAACGGCATCAGAAACCCCAGTCCAAGTCCAAAGGGTAGCGTATAGAGCGGTGTCCACCCCATCGCATTCCACGGTTTCTCGGTAAAGAACTGACCTATCTCCGCTTTGCGCACGGGGATCTCTGGGAAAGCGGGGAACAGAACGTGCAACCCGTTGATTAAGTCAATCCCGCCTGCGACGGCAAATCCGAGCCACATCATCTTGGATTTGAAGAAAGTACCATCGGAACGGGTCATCTCCAACGGCAGCTGAACGATTGGGTACGCCAACCGTTCTCGGACAATCCACTGCCGACGTAGGATGGCATCCATGCAGATCATCACCCAGATCAGGACGGTTAAAAGCACTGTCCACCATAGAATTGGGCGTAACCACGGTTGAAGGTGTGTCTTTGTGTAGGGTGTGCTCTGGCCTTCATAGAAATCGAGCAGACTTAACGGATCTCTCACTGTCAGCCAAGGGGGCAGGTGTCTCCAAAAAAGCGTCTTCCACTCGTTTTCAGGCGTAGCGAACCAGAAACCGTGCGGGAGGGTTGGCACGACAGTTTGCATGACATCATGACCGGCGAGTGCTGAAGAGAGCGAGAGCATCATGTAGATAGTCATGAACTCCCCTTGTCGCAGCGCAAAACGTGGCAGGAAACGCTTTATCAGTGCGTTTATGAGGATTAGCACGGTGAGGCTGATAACCACGTTGTAGATCAGCGACATCGTTGTCGCCAGCGTACCGATGTACTTGACCTCATTCGTGATAATAAAATAGGTGTTGATCGGCATCAGTACCAACGCGAGCATGACCGCCCGAAACGTTAATCCGGTGTTTGGGGTTTGGTTGCCAATTGATTGTTCAGTCATAATAAGAGTTCAGTGGTTCATTGAGGTGTTGGATTTCACACTGTTCGTTCAACTCAACCTACGGTGTCTCTCGTTATCTCGTCTTTCTCCTCTGTGTCCTTGCGTTGTTGCATTAACTTTTCTTTCTGCCTCCTCGCCTCCCCATTATCTCATCTTTCCACTCTCTGTGTTCTCTGCGGTGTTGTTCTCAGGTATCATGTATCACGCCTCACATACCAGTATAGAATCAACGATAGAAAGAATACACCCCAATATCCCAAAACGAAGGACGTAGATCTGTATTCGCTACAGTTGCCCTCAATAAGACAGTAATAGGGTCATCGGCTTTCAACGGTTTCCGAGTTGAGGATTGGAGAGAATAGGGGAGGGTTGCGTTCACGGAAAGTGATAGTGAGAGAGAGGATTCGACAGCATCAGCACACTGATGATTATGCGAGTGCTTTCAGGCGGTCGTCATCAATCGGTTGTAGCGGTGTGAAATTGCGGTTATTGTGATACCAACCGCGCTCTGTGCCGGTGCAGGCGTTGCTGACAGCGTTGTAGTTCAAATACATGATCGCTCGTCGCCAAGGGGAGACATTGTTGGCTGAACCGTGCACGACATTGCAATGGCAAAAACAGACAGATCCTGCGGATCCTATCAACGCTTCGATACCGCTATCTTCAGCCAGCTGCTCTAGAGTGGGACGGTCAATATGGTGCAAAGCATAGCCCTTCGCGTCCTTATGGGGTTTAGAGTCGAGGAGTCCATACGTATGTGACCCCGGCACGACCAGTAGCGGTGACGTAACCGCTGTGCAATCGTCGATAAACACAGATGCCATAATACATTTCGGTTCCGTCATCCCGTCGATGCGATGCCACGGCGGGAAATCTTGGTGCCAATCCCACGCCGCGCCGCCCCCGAATCCCTGTTTGGGGTTAAGACGGCTCTGATGGAGATACACATCGTCACCCAACAGTTGGCGAACTGGGTTCAGCAGGCGTGGAAGCAGCGGGAGATACCGGAACGGTTCGGAATAAACATGCGCCCCAAATGCGAGCCTGACGGAGTTCGGGTCATCTTTCTCAGGTATCACCTCCGGCCCCCGGCGACTGAGGATTTGCGGCATCGCCCGCTGCAGGACCTTCACCTCATCGGCCTCCAGTAGATTTGGGAAAAACAGATAGCCGTGTTGATTAAAGCGTGCGATTTGGGCATCGTTGAGTCTCATGGTATCTATCTTATTTTGCGGTCAAAACCTCGCTGTAGGGAACGCGAATCCACGTTCTCTACCACTGAGATATTTCTACGCTCCCTACCGCTAGCGGGTTTTCAACGCCCCCCATTTCGCCGCTAACTTTTCCCGCGGATCAACCGAGAACTTCTTAGGGAAGGGCCAACCGGGCGGTTGATAGACCTCATTTTCTATCTCCTGTGCACCGGCACCGCCGTTCCAACCGCCGATGGTATAGATCTTCCCATTTGTGACAGCGACTCCAAAACTTCCCCTCGCGGTGGGCATCGGGTCCATACGGCGCAATTTATTCTCCTCTGGCGAGTATTCCCAGACATCTTGGTAAAATACAAGATCTGGATCGTTGCCGCCCCCCTTAATTCCTCCTTTACCTTTCCATTTCTCACCGCCCATGACATAAATTTTCCCGCTATTGACGAAGGCGGCGGAAAAATTATGGAGAGGTCTCTGTATCTTGGCTTTGGGCACCCAGGTTTCTGTTTTGGTATCGTATTCGTCCACGTCTGTGGTTGACTCTTTATGGGTGAAATCGGTCGCGCCGCCAAAGATATAGATTTTCCCTTTGCCCGGCACAGCGGCACCCGCTGCTCCCCATCTTGGATTCGGCATGTCCTTTTTCTGCTCCCAAGTATCTGTCACAGGGTTGTATACCTCGATCGCTGGGGACGGGAAAAAGACATCGGTTGCGCCACCAACAGTATAAATCTTGCCGCTCAACACGACGGTAACAGGGGCGATTCGCGGCGTTGGCATGTCCGCTTTCTTGCTCCACGTATCGGTTTTCGGGTCATACATCTCGACTGCTGCCATAGGTGCAATTCCGTCACGGGTCCCGCCGATGACATAAACCTTTCCATCGTAAGAGACAGCGGTGTGCCGCACCCGACCTGTAGGTATCGGCTTCTTTTCGACCCAGCTATCCTTATCTATGTTGTACTCTTCATTTTTGGAGATTTGGGGGGTATCGTCTTGCCCGCCGATGGCGTAAACCTTGTTACCGACAGCGGCGGCTTCGACTCCCCATCTATGCGTTGGCATCGGCTTCAATTTGCGCCAAGCTGCAGAGCTGGCTGTAGTGAAGCAAAAACTAAGCAGCCCACATAGGGTCAACCCTGCTAACATTTGATAGCTTGTCCGCTTCATCGTAATACCTCCTTATAAGGTTTAATTTGAGCGCCCTTCGGAGAACCTTCCCCTTTCTTTAGGCGCGTTTTTCCCACTCAAGTAGTGTTGTCCATTGCAAAACAGATTCGTTATTGATGGTTTTTAATCTCTCCCCATTTTGTTGCTAGCTTGCCTTGGGAGTTGACCGCAAAATTCTTGGGGAAGGGCCAACCGGGCGGCTGATAGACATGCACGCTATTTTCGTCACCGGCACCGCCCGCCCAACCGGCGATGACATAAATCCTGCCATCCGCAACGGCAGATCCATAACTGGACTTTGACTTGGGCATGGCTTGCATACGACTCCATTTATCCTCCTCTGGCGAGTATTCCCAGACATCGTCATAGAAGGTCCAATCTGGGTCGTTAATGCCCCCATCAACGCCCCCTTTACCTTTCCATTTCTGACCGCCCATGACATAAATCATGCCGCTATTCACAAAGCTGGCGGAAAAATTATGAAGCGGTCGCTGCAACTTGGATTTGGGTGTCCAAGTCTCCGTTCTGGTATTGTATTCATCCACCTCTGTGGTTGAGTTTTCGTGGGTGAAATCGGTCGCGCCACCAAAGATATAAATCTTCCCTTTGGTGGCGATGCCGGCAGCGGCTGCCCCCCATCTCGGATTCGGCATATCTGCCTTCTTCTCCCAAGTGTCCGTCGTGGGGTTGTATACCTCGATCGCCGGAGACGGAAAGTAGAGGTCGGTTGCGCCGCCGATGACGTAAATATTCGAGCTCATTACGACCGCCATCGGAGCGATTCTTGGGGTCGGCATATCTGCCTTCATTTTCCAGACATCATTTTTAGGGTCGTATTCCTCGACCTGCCCCAAGGCGGCAATCCCATCGAAGGTTCCCCCAAAGACATAAATCTTCCCCTTGAAAGTGACCGCAGCGTGCCGCACCCGACCGCTCGGTATCTCCTTTCTCCCTTCCCATTTGCCCTGTCCTGTGTCGAATGCTTCCACTTTTGAGATCTTGGGGCTATCATCCTGTCCAGCGATGGCGTAAACTGTGTCACCCACAGCGGCAGCGGCTAACCCCCATCGACCCGTTGGGATAGGTCGCAACTCTCTCCAGGCTCCAAAGCCTGTCGCCGAAAAGCCGAACAGGTCACATAACAACAATCCCGCTAACATTTGATATTTTGCCCGTTTCATGTTACAGACCTCCTGTATAAGATATAGTTTGGTTTCCTTTCAGAGACCCCTCTGATTTCCAAGTTGAGTGATAGTTGTCCCTACCCTACTACCGATGCCGTTTAATATCCGCCCATATCGTCGCTAGCTTGTCTTGGGGAGAGACCGAAAAGGCTTTAGGGAAGGGCCAGCCCTCAGGCGTATAGACTTCCGTCTCTCTCCGAGGTCCTCCGCCCCCATGGCCACCGACCGCATAAATTTTCCCATCTAGGACAGCAGTTGCCAAAGTTGCCCGTGGGGTTGGCATCTGATCCTTTAACCTTGCCCATTTATTTTTCTCTAAGTCGTACTCAAAGACGGTCCAATGCAGGATCCACCCCTCGATCGGTTGCCCATCTTTTGCGTTGCCATTAAAGGTTCTCCCTCCAATGACATAAGCCTTTCCACTATTGACAAAACTCGCCGCCATATCGTAATAGTCGAGTGGCATGTCTGCTTTCTTCGTCCATGTGTCCGTCTTCGGGTCATATTCTTCCGTCAGGTCGGTATACTTCTGATGGGTGTTATCCACGGCACCGCCGCAGATGTAAATCTTCCCCCTAGCCGTAAAAACACCCGCCCCCCACCTCGGGTTAGGCATATCCGCCTTTTTCTCCCATGTGTCGCTGACAGGGTCATAGACCTCAACCGCAGCGGAAGGGAAAAAGAAAGAGTCCGCGCCACCGATAAGATAAATCTTACCCCCTACTACCGCAGAGAGCGTCGCCATCCTCGGGGTAAGCATATCGGCTTTGGGGGTCCAAGTGTCGGTCTCGGGATCATATTCATCCACCAACGGCACCGCTTGGAAATTATCCTCCGTTCCCCCAAAGGCGTAAATCTTCCCTCTTACGATGGCACTACTTACGCGAAATCTGCCTCGCTGCCATTTCTGTTTTACCTCCCACACATCGCGCACGGGATCATATTCTCCCACAAATCTGCCCGGCGGTTTCAAGTCATCCTGTCCGCCAAAGCCGTAAAGCTTATCGTTAAACGCTTCGACACCTAACCCCCAGATACCTACAGCACGGGGCCCTAATTGTGGCAGATTGACTTTTTGCTCCCATTCTCCCGCGAAGCTGACCGCCGAAAAGCCGATCAAACCGCACACTATCATACCTCTTAAAATGTTATATGTGATTCGGTGTTTCATAATTAATTTCCTCCAACTTTCTTTTAGAACCTGTTTTAAAAAGCGTTGCCGAATATAGTGAGAATGTGCGTCAAATTACGACCCCTTCTCGATTAAATGGCTTTTCAAACAGACTCTCAGTGGTTGTGCCTAATTTTTCCCCACGTAGTCGTTAGCTTGTCTTGGGGAGAGACCGCAAAGACTTTTGGAAAGGGCCAACCGTCGGCGGTATATACCTCTGTAATCCCGGGGATGCCGTTATGTCCCGCGATGGCATAAATCTTCCCGTCCAGAACGGTTGTAGCTAAACTCGCCCGGGGAGTTGGCATCTGGTCCTTTAGCCTTGCCCATTTGTTCTTCTCTAAATTATATTCAAAGACGGTCCAATGATAGCGCCACCCGTCAATCAATCGTCCATCTCTGTCGTTACCTTTAAATGCCCTTCCCCCGATGGCATAAGCCTTTCCACTATTGACGAAGCTCACCGCCATATCGTAATAGGAGACTGGCATGTCCGCTTTCTTCTCCCAGGTGTCGGTTTTCGGGTCGTACATCTCCGTCAGGTCAGTAGCCTTTTGATGGCTTTGATCCACGGCACCGCCACAGATATAAATCTTCCCCTCAGCGGCAAAAACGCCTGCCCCCCATCTCGGGTTTGGCATGTCCGCTTTCTTCTCCCAGGTATCAGTTGCGGGGTGGTAGACCTCGACAGCGGCTGACGGGAAGTAGAAGGATTCCGCGCCACCGATGACATAAATCTTCCCCCCCACCACAGCGGTAGCTGTCATCATTCTCGGGGTGGGCATATCGGCTTTAGGAGTCCAAGTGTCGGTCTTGGGATCGTACTCATCCAAGAACGGAACCGCCTGAAAATTATCCTCCGTTCCCCCAACGGCATAAATCTTTCCCCTCACGGTGGCACTGCCTACCCGAAATCGACCCCTTTGCCATTTCTTAAGTTGGGTCCACACGTCCCGATCTGGGTCGTATACATGCACCAGTTTTCCCGCAGGCTGCAAATCATCTTGTCCGCCAAAGATGTAAATCTTCTCATTGACCGCCTCGGCCCCCAACCACCAAACACCGCCTGCAATGGCACCCAATTTTGGCAGCGTGGCTTTCTCCTCCCATTTTCCCCCAAAAGCCATTGTCGAAAAACCAAATATCCCACACGCTATCAATCCCGTTAGTAGGTAACGCTGCATCTGATGTTTCATGATGTGCACCTCCATGTTTTTTTATCGTCTTTGCTTAATATTTCCCCACTTTGCCGCCAGCTTACCTTGGGGAGAAACGGCGAATTTCTCAGGGAAGGGCCAACCATCAGGAGTGTATACTTCCACCACCGGCGTGGGCCCACAACAACCGCCTCGCCAACCTCCGATTGCGTAAATTCTCCCATCAACGACGCTTGTGGATAGAATTGACCTTTCAGTCGGCAGTTTATCGTTGAGCCGCGTCCATTTGTCCTTTTCTACATCATATTCACAGACAGTCCAATGGAGCGTCCAATTCTGATCCAATCTTCCATCTTTGTCCCGACCTTTCCACTTCTGTCCCCCAATGGCGTAAATCTTCCCACTGTTGACAAAGCTGAGCCCTACATTAAAATATTCGATTGGCATGTCCGCTTTCTTGGTCCAAGTGTCCGTCTTGGGATCGTACATCTCCATCGTATCGGTATATTTCTGATGACTGTTATCAATCGCTCCGCCTGAGACATAAATCTTTGAGGCAACCGCGACAGCAGATATACCCCATCTTGGGTTTGGCATGTCCGCTTTCTGCTCCCAAGTATCGGTTACGGGATCGTAAACTTCGACGGCACCCGATGGAAAGAAGAACGATTCTGCCCCGCCAATAGTATAGATTTTCCCACCTACCGCAGCGGTGGCGAGCCCTAACCTCGCGGTTGGCATATCCGCTTTCTTGCTCCATGTGTCGGTCTTGGGGTCATACTCCTCTACTGTCGGGACCGCTTCAAAATTATTGACAGTTCCTCCGAAAACATAGATCTTCCCTCTGACCACACTGGTAGCAAGTCGAAATCGACCCGTTGGGATCTCCTTTTTCTCCGTCCACTCGTTCCGCTCCGGGTCGTACTCTGCCACTTTTTTACCCGCGACCGGTAAATCATCTTGTCCGCCAATGGCATAAATCTTCCCATTGACTGTTTCCGTTCCTAGGCCCCACCGTTTCCTCAGCAGGGGTGCTTTTGCTTCCCACTCCCCTGCGAAACTGACAGTGGGAACGCCAAATAGGCAGCACAATACCAAACTAGCTACCAAGGTATTACGGATTATCAGCTGTTTCACGATTTGCACTTCCTGTTTTTTATTTGAGAGTGAGGCGCGTGCCTCTCTCCCTTAATCCCTGATGTTGTCGGTTCAACGGCCAGCCTCTCGAAAGCCCCATATCGTTGAGGCTTTTGCTGCTGAAGCGAATGAACCCCCTGCCGATCACAAAACACAAAATCATTCTATCAGACATTATTGCCTTTGTCAAGTTAAAATGTACCCCTAAGAAATTGGTGAGGGACTACTCAATTTTCAGGGGTCAACTGTTCAAAGGGATTGATTTATCGCTCGGTTTATGCTAAACTAGTTCGCAATCAAGAAATATCCACATCACTTGGAGCATAGAGGATGGATTTTGCCCATGTTTGAAGCAAAGCTAAGGTTAAAAATCAGTGCGATACTCTCGCCCCTTGCACAAAAAATCGTATCGATCGGCATAACTGCGAATATGGTCACGATGTTCGGTTTGCTTGTGAATTTGGTGGCTGCCTTCTGTTTGGCGACTGAACGGTTGATAGCGGCGGGGTTGTTGATTTTATTCGGGGCGAGTTTCGATATGATGGATGGTGCCGTTGCGCGAGCGAGAACGTCGACCAACCCTTCCGGAGCGCTGCTGGACTCCGTGATTGATCGGTATTCAGAGGCGGTGATATTCCTTGGAGCCCTTATCTATTTTCATCATTTACAGAACTTCTTCGGGATGGTATTGGTTTTCGCAGCGGTGATTGGATCGATACTTGTCAGCTATGTGCGCGCCAAAGCGGAGGGACTTCAAATTGAGTGCAAGGTTGGACTGATGCAACGGCCGGAAAGGATTATTTTATTAGCGTTAGGTGTTCTGGTGCAAGGCGTTATCCCAGATCAGCATACGTTCTTCCAGTCGAAGGGGATTATTCTCTTCGGCGTGTTCGCAATTCTTGCTGTGACCGCACATATCACCGCTATCCATCGACTCGTCTTCTCTGTCGATAAACTGAGTAATCATTAGTAGGAATACCCCTAGTGGGTGTCCAACCTTCGTGGGTGTCGCTAAACCCACACGGTTCACATCGCCTCCGGCTGCCGCTTGCGAATTACACTCGGAATCAGCGACACCAGAACGATGAAGATGCCAGCGCCGGCGAGGTAGATTAACGTCTTTTTAATATTCCCTTTGCCAACATTTACCGCGGCACCCAACTGGACGTAGGCGGCGGTGCCGGGCAGCATACAGATCCATGAGACGAAAAAGTAAGTGGTAAACCGTATGTTTGTGAGCCCATAAGCGTAGTTCTGCAAGTTAAATGGAAATAGCGGGACGAGCCGGGTAATCATCAGCATCCGCCACCCCTGCCGTTGCACCCCCTCATCAATTCGTCGAAACTGTGCGTTACCTTGGACCCACCCCTCCACCATACCACGAGCGACGTAACGCGCAATCAGAAAGGCACATGAGACCCCGATGATTGCCCCGATGGAGGCGTAGATAACCCCCCAGATGGGTCCGAAGGCAAGTCCAGAGAGCATTGTGACGGGCAAACCGGGCAGAAAGAAAACGGTCGCAACAATGTAAAAACCGATATACACTAAAGGGGCGATGATGCCGAAGCTGTCAACTTTCTCTTTGATTTTGGGGATGTTGTCGCGGTTGAGGTATTCTGTCACGCCGTAATGACTTGATAGACTATACACACCAACAATAATAATGATAGCGATAATACTCTTCACAAGGTTCCGCTTCATGGCGTTTCAACCCCTGCTCAGTAGTTGTTAAATCTAACGCAAGTTGCTAGTTTCTGTTGATATTTGATAGTGGCGTATGGCGTAGGTTGGCGGAAACCCAACACTAGCCGTAGGGCGGGCTTCCTAGCTCGACTCAAAGTCCTTTGGGACGGGAAGTGATACCTTGCGTTATGATAACTTAGGTTACAGTCATTTATCCCATTCCTTAAATACGGAGATACAACATGTCCAAAACTTACAGCGCAGCCGTTATCGGGGCGACCGGCAAGGGTGGCTACGGACATCGTCTAGATACTGCGTTCAAGGATATCGATAGTGTCAAATTGGTCGCTGTCGCTGACTACGACCCCGAAGGACTTGCAGCTGCCGGCGAGCGGCTGGGGGTTTCCCGACTCTACCGCGACTACCGGCAAATGCTTGAGACGGAAAAGCCCGACTTCGTCAGTATCGCGCCGAGCTGGATCACAGAGCGTGTGCCGATGATCGAAGCCGCGACAGCGGTGGGGTGCCACATCTATTGTGAAAAGCCTGTCGCGGGTAGTCTCGCCGAGGTCGATGCAATCGTTGCTGCCTGCCAAAATGCAAGGGTGAAGATGGCGGTTGCCCATCAGTGGCGTGCAATGCGGCCGATTCAAAAGATAATCAAAGATGTGAAAGCTGGCAAGTTCGGAAGATTACTTCGCGTCCGCACCCGCCCGAAAGACGACAGCCGAGGTGGTGGTGAAGAATTGCTCCTACACGGGACACATCTGTTCGATCTGATGATGGCTTTTGTCGGTGAACCGCGCTGGGCGATCGGACATATCACCGTCGGCGATCGAGATGCTACAACCGACGATACACGGCAGGGCACTGCCCCCGTTGGGCCCATCATCGGCGATTCTATCTCGGCGGCATTCGGCTTCGACAATGGTGTCCGGGGGTTCTTCGACTCCACCGCCGGTTTGGCTATCCCCGGCGAATCAAATTTTGACAATCTCTACGGGCTGTCCCTTGAATGCGAGCGGGCAGCATTGGAACTCCGCGAACCGGGCGATGTCTACATCTACCCGGCACCGCGGGTATTGCCCGACCTTCAAGATCTCGCTTGGGAACGGGTCTGGCTGCCGGAATGGCATGAACTCCCTGAACATGCGCCGCCGCTGCTGCGGAAGAACTGGTTGTCTATCGGAAACAAAACCCTTGCTCGGGACCTGATCGATGCCGCCGAGAACGACCGCGAACCCCTATCGAGTATCTCGGCAGTCCGCTTCGTAAATGAAATGGTTCAGGGAGTTTACAGCTCACACCTGCTCGCCGGCAGTCGAATCACTATTCCTCTAACTGAACGTGCCCATCCGCTCGGTGAATCGTAAAAAGAGTGCCTATTCTGCCCCTCTGTTTTTACTAAAACCTTCGGCACAGACGAGCAATAAAATGAGTACGCCTTGGATAATCAGGAATAGCTCCCTCGGTACGCTCGTTAAAATCTCGATATCCAATGCACCTTTGTTCAACGCGCCAAACAGGAATGCGGCAAAAAGGACACCGTAAGGGTGATTCCTGCCAAGCAACGCAACGGCAATGCCGGTGAATCCGAAACCGGGGGAGAAGTTGTCAAGGAAACGATAACGGTAGCCCATCACTTCCCACACCCCAGCAAAACCCGCGACCGCCCCGCTCAACGCCATCGTCCAGATCGTCACGCGACGCGCATCAATTCCTGCGTAGGTTGCGACCTCTGGAGCGTTGCCGACAAAGCGAATCTCATATCCCCATTTGGTATGTGTTAATAAAAACTGCGTCAGTCCAATCAGTCCGAGCGCAATGAACAGCGTGATGTTTAGGGGATTACTCGGCGGAAGCATTGAAGTAAAAGCCGCTATACGTGGCAGCTGTGCCGCTTCATGAATCAGGGGCGTGTGCGGTATCATCTGATCCGGTGCCTTATAGACCTCTGTGACGAGGTAGTTCGTCAACGCAATTGCGATGAAATTCAACATGATGGTGTTGATGACTTCGTGCACACCGTAACGCGCTTTGAGTGTCCCCGGTATAGCCCCCCACAGTCCTCCCGCGAGGGTTGCGGAAACCAAACAGGCGGGTATGATAAACCAGCTACCACCCCATTTTAAGTGAAATCCCACCCATGCCGCTGCGAAGCCTGCAAGGTAGAGTTGCCCTTCGCAGCCGATATTGAAAAGTCCCCCCTTAAACCCAACCATGACCGCTAGTCCGGTAAAAATTAGGGGGGTTGCATTAAATAGAACGTAGCTGAAATCGTCGAGACTGCCGAAGACGCTCTGCCATAAGAGTCCGTAAACTTCAAATGGCCGCTCGCCGAAAAACAGAACTAACACGCCGCCAAGCAGGAACGCAGCGCAAAGGGCGAAAACAGTGGGTAGCAGGCGAGGCGACACGTCGCCCGTAAAATGTGAAAGGTGAGGCGTTATGCGCGATGCGTAATTTGCGAGTTTACTCATTCTTGTTACTTTGACAACGCCGCTAGCAAGCGCGCCACATCCGCACTCCCGTTGTAGAGATGGGTTGAAATCCGCATCCGACCGAATTCGCCCCAACACAGCACACCCATCTCAGCTAACCGCCCCTGCATTGCGGGTGCATCTTCAACCAAAAAGCAGGTATTCCCCGATCGCGCCGATCGGGTCTGTGGGCTGATAACCGTAAACCCCAGCTTCTTCAGCCCGGCACTTACCAATTCAGATAGCGTGCGCGCGTGGTCGGAGATTCGCTCGATTCCAGTTGAAAGCAGGACCTCCAATGCTCGGCCCAGGTGCATCACCACTAGCATTGATGGATTGCCCGGCTCCAGACGCTCAGGCATCGGCTTTTCCTCGACTTCCGGTGTGCGTTCCGCCTCTTGGGGGGGCCACACCGCCAAGTTATGCCAGCCGAAACAGGTCGCTGCGATCTGTTCCTCCGCCCGTTCACTCAGGTACATGGGGGCTACGCCATGCGTGGCAAGCAGCCACTTGTAACTGCTGCTCACGGTCAGATCGGTCAGTCCTGCGGGAACATCAACAACCCCTGCAGCATGGGTCGCATCCACCGCGAAAAGTGCACTCCTCCGTCGGATCCCGTCCGAAAGTTGTTCTAGGTTCAAACACTGCCCCGTATAAAAACTGACATGGCTCACCGCCAAGACCCGCGTCCGCTCATCCACCGCATCCAGCAGATCTGTCTCGTGTACGAGCCAATCCCGATGTGGCACCAATCGCACCTCCACGCCGCGAGCGCGAAGATCCCTCCATGCGTAGGCAACCGAGGGAAACTCCAAATTGGTCGTTATCACATTGTCCCCCTCCCGCCAATCCACACCGCGTGCCAGCCAATTCATTCCCTCCGCCGCCGATGGCATAAATGCAATCCGCTCCGGCAACACCCGCCAAAGTTCACCCATCCGGCTTCTACAGCGTTCCCCTCGTGCGTAGATCTCTTCCCGACCATCGTATCCCGCACTCTTCAAACGGGCGAATTCCGTGTACACCGCTTCTTGCACCTTCAGCCAAGGAGCTTCACCCCCCGTACAGAGATGCGTCACGCCTTCCAGTCCCACAAATTGATTGGGAGAGATGAGGGGTTCGATGTGTGTATCGGAACGGTTCATGTACACCCCCTTTGCGTATTACAGCATTCACTGATATGGATATATCAACGTCGGGATTATAGCAAGAGTTCACTAGGAATACAACTGAAAAGTTCAGCAGGGCAGCCACCTTTCCTCCGACATTCTTCACTTTAATGTTGAGAGAATTTTGAGGTTCTGCTAAAATAGCGGATACAGCGATAGTCTACCATCCTAATAACATGAGCAATCAATAGGAGGAACCTCTAAAACGTGAAAAGGGCACCTAACATGCAATCCTTCTCCATTGAAAGCGATGCAATTTCGCTTCCGCGAGGGGCGTGGGCGAAAGCGCATCGGTTGAATGTGAATTGGCGTGGGAAAGTCATTACCGCTCTGAGTCAAGGCGAATATCGCGCCTACCTATTCCCCGTATACACCCCGGCGGGGTTCGCCATCACCTCCGAGAGCCCGATAGATCACCCGCACCACAACTCACTTTGGATCGGTGCCGATCATTTCCATTGCTACTTGCCTTTCTCGACCAATGCCTATGAGGAAGCAACCTATAACTTCTATGTCAATGATACCTTTCAGGGACGGGCACCGGGACACATCGTCAGCGTTTTGGTGGAGGAGACGGAAGTATCGGAAAGCCATCTCCGGCTCATACAAACGCTCAATTGGCAAGGTCCGTCCGAGTGGGGTGCGCCTCAAGGGCGTATCCTTGCGGTTGAAACCCGTACCATCGATATCTACCCCGGCGAATCGGCGAACCTGATCGACATCCGATCGCAGTTGTGCCCAACCGATTGGGATATCAACATCGGTCGCACACGCCACGCCTATTTCGGTGTTCGCATGGTCGAATCCCTGCGCTCCACAGCCGGCGCAACCCTTGTCGATTCTGCGGGTCGCTCCGGCGGCGCAGCGATAAGCGGCGAGGTTTCCGACTGGGTAGACTGTTCGGGACAAATTACCGCGGACCGGTGCGCGGGGGTGGCGTTGTTTCGATACCCTTCTACAGTTAGCGCGTCGTGGTATATCGCTGATTGGGGAACCTTGGCGGTGAATCCATTTGCCCAAGAAGGACGATCGATAAAACGTGGCGAGGTGCTCGATTTGGCGGTGCGGGTCGTCGTTCACGATGGGGATGCAGAAGCGGCGGGGATTGAGGGATTGTATCGGCGTTTTATCCAAGAGGTGCGGAACTAAAGTGCCTAGAATTGGAGATTGACCTACTAGAAGTCACTGTAGGTGGATCGATTGAGTGCTAAAAGATTACTATTAGGATGGAATGTAAATGGCTCATATTCTTAGCGTGAGTAGAACAAGTAGGTTTGGGAGTATGTCAATGACACATTGGTATATTTTTGACTACAATTTTTGGGGTAATTCTTTTTGCCTACAGTTACTATCTAATTCTTTACGTTGAACTAACGTGACTTGAGCATTTATCAATACTAGGAGGACATTGATTATGGTAGTAAACGGATCTGTACCGAAAACTCGTTCTGAAGGTCGGGGCCCAACGATCTGGCTCGCTGGTACTCCCGAAGAGCTGGAGCCGTGGATGCCGCTCGGTATTGCCGGAATTGTCACCAATACCGTAGTGCTTAATCAGTACGCTAAGCAATACGGTTCGGTCATCAACCTGATCAAGAAGTACCTTGACATAACCGACAAACCCGTGGTCATGGAAATCGATGGTCACACGGTCGAGGAATTGCTCGCGGTTGGGAAGGTATTTACTGACCTATCGGATCAAATTATCCTGAAAATTCCCTGCACAGTAAACGGGCTCAAGGCCTTTAGCATCCTCAAAGAAGAGGGGGTTGAGACCTTCTGCACAACGGTTTTCTCCTTGACCCAGGCCGCCGCTGTTGCCCAGGCCGGGGTCGACCACCTCCTGCCTTTCTGCGATCCAGTCAAAGCGGTGGGCGGAGATCCAACCCAACTGATACGTGAATGTGTGCAGATGTTCAGTGGCTGGGCGCAGCGGCCCTTCATCATGGCGGCACTCATCCGATCGGTGGAGACTGCCCACGCTGCCTTCCGTGATGGGGCCGACGAACTCGTTACTATGTGGACGGTCTACCGGGACATGATGGACCACCCGCTCACCGATCAATGGAACAAAACCTTCATGGACGAGTGGGTCGATATGCACGAAAATGGGTTGCTAGAAGGCGTGCCGGTTACGCTCGAAGGAGACATACATCATGGCTGAATCTTTACGGATACTCTCAATTGGAGCACACCCGGCAGATATTTTCGATCAATCCGGCGGTACTATGGCGCATCACACGAGTCAGGGAGATTATGTCGGCTGTGTGGTGTTGACCCACGGTGCCCGCGTGCATGACGCGGTGATTAGCGATTCAATGTTTCATCGTGAGGAGGTTCCAGACGAGTCTGACCTGTTGACGTTGATGGAAGAACGTTCAGATGTCAAGGCGGATGAAGTGCGTAAGGGGTGCAAGATCTTGGGTGTCGAAGATATCTACTTCTTCGGTGCAGACGACGCTGTCCTGCTCGTCACGGAGGAAACGGTAAAACGGCTTGCACGGTTGCTGCGCGAGGTACGTCCCGACATTATCCTGACCCACTTTCCCAAGGAGGGCGATGGGCTAACCAACGCACACGCCATCGCTGGACAGATCGCGCTGCACGCCATTTCACATGCCGGCAGCGTTGATCCGGGCGATCGGAATCCGCCCCATAAGATAGCACAGGTCTTTTTCTTTGGGACCGGTGCTGCGGCTGTGCCGCGAAACGTGTGGCAGTCCGAGGGCGGCTATTATAACGATGTGTTTATCAACATCACAGATGTAGTGGATAAAAAACTGGCGGCACTGGATTGTCTGGTGAGCCAAGGATATGGTGGGGCTTATGCACGTAAACGGATTGAAACCAGCGATGGGGCGTTTGGAAGCGCAGGCGGCTGCGCCTATGCGGAAGGGTTTATCTCATTAAGTGCCGAGACGCACTACTATCTACCCCTCACCGAACACGCCCTCAAAAATGCCCGCGCTTCTGACCATGAGCGGATAACGGAGAACTCCTATCGAATTTCGGTTGACTGAAAGGCGTGGGGCGAGTTTTTGACCCGCCCGTCCCTATTGTGCGGTTGAGGATTTAGGAATTTTTCAATAACCGTTTTCTCGTGTGGTTGATGCACACCAACGTGATTTCATCAGGAAGTGTATCAAAATATCTCTCGCTTCCGGGGTTCCAATCTGATGAAGCGTATGCGCGACATTGGCGCGGACATACCGGTTCTCATCCTTGAGTGCGGCTTTCAACGCAGGAAGTGCCTCCTCCGCTGGTGAACCAATTCGCGCCAACGCAAGCGAGGCATTTCGGCGGACCCACTCATCCGTATCGTTCAACCGCTGTGCCAACGCGGAAACCGCTGTCGAAGACGATTGTGCGACGATGCCCAACCCCTCTGCGGCAACCTTCCGGACCTCCACCGCTTCATCTCGTGTTGCTCGGATTAACGTGGGTATCGCTTCCTGAGCGGCGGACCCCATATCTCCCAACGCCTCGACCGCAATCGCACGCACCCCCTCGTTTGCATCGTTCGTGGCTTCTATTAAGGGTGGCACAGCGGGGCCCCCAATCACACTTAGGGCATAACTGGCATTCCGGCGCACCATCTCAGATTCATCGCGCAAGGTCTTAATCAACGCTGGTATAGCGGAGGAGCCCATAGCCCCCAACGCATAAGCAGCATTGAGGCAGACCGATTCCGAATCATTTCGCAGTGCATCTATCCGCTCAGGAAGGGAGCCGCTATCTGAGGCATGTTCCCCGTTCCCTGTCCCCAAATGCCACGTCCAAAGGTGTTTCCACATCAACTGCTGTCTATCATCGCTAGGTATCCATTCCGCCCCCGCATTATTCCAAGAGGGTTGCTGGGGTTCCTCCATGCGCGTAAAGAGGAACTTCATCATATATCGATTCGTGTCGGTGCGGTTCGGCATGGCACGATGCCAGAGGTCGTAATGGACGATGGTAATTGTCCCTGCTTCCCCGGCAAGCGGCAGTTCTTCCTTCCCATTATCCGGTTGGTTATTGTAACACTGACTCTGCGGAAGAACTCCGGTCGGGCCCCGTACTTCCGGGGTATCTTGCGGATAATAGAATGCCATTACCCAACGGGTGGGATGCCGTCGTCGCGTCCAACTGTCCTTGTGCAATCTCTGTCCACTACTGCCCGGCGGGTTGTAATGACAGTGGCGGTGCGGGTGCGTGTAATAATTTGGGCCTACAAGACCGGTCAGCGCACCATCGACAACGGGATGGTCGAAAATTTCTTGAATATCCGGAATTCTAGGTATCAGGTTGTTCCCTGGGTTGCCTTCCTTCTCAAACACCGCTTCAGTCTGCTGGAAGATCGCTTCGTGAAAATCAGTGGGAAGGTCGGTTCTGATGTTGATATATCCGTTGACAATAAAATGCTGTATCTGCTCATCAGTGAGCCAATATTTGCTATCAGCCATCTTGATAAACTCCTTTCTAAGTGTATCCGAGTGTCCTACCACCGAAATAGGTGCGGTCCAAAGTCTGCCTTGTAGTATCGTGTGATTACCCCGCCGGGAGGAGCAACTTCGTCAATCTGTGTCCGCTCTTCATCGGTTATCTGCACGTCGATTGCCCCTAGGTTATCCTCCAGTTGTTCCATCGTACGGATGCCGACAATCGGACTGGTAATTCCCGGCTGCTGGGCGCACCACGCTAACGCAAACTGGCTTGGTGTGCACCCCTTCTCCGCCGCAATTGCCAAGACAACGTCCAAGACGTTGAACGCCGCATCTGAGAATAGGTCCGTATTTTGGCGTTCGTCTTGGTAGCGTGCGTCCGCCGGACGCGCCTCACCACGACGATATTTCCCGGTGAGGAATCCACCCGCCATCGGCGACCACGGAATGAGTGCCGTTCCATACGTCTGTGCCATCGGGACCAACTCCTGCTCGATGCTCCGATCCAGCAGGTGATAGGGCGGTTGTTCGCAGATGAAGCGATTGAGTCCCAGTTCCTTTGAAGCCCATAGGGATTCAACTACCTGCCACGCAGCGAAGGTACTGCTGCCGATGTAGCGTACCTTGCCCGCCCGAATCAAATCGTCCAACGCTCGGAGCGTTTCATCAATCGGTATATCTGAGCAAGGGCGATGGATCTGATAGAGGTCAATATAGTCGGTTTGTAAGCGGCGCAGCGATGCCTCGCACTGCTCGATGATGTGCCGCCGACCGTTGCCCTGTGCGTTTGGGTCTTCATCGTCCATGCGGAAGTGGACTTTGGTCGCCAACACGATTCGTGAGCGTTTCCCATTTCGCTTGAACGCCTTCCCGACCATCTCCTCACTTCTGCCCCGGACGTACATATTCGCTGTGTCAAAGAAATTGATGCCCCCACCAATCGCTCGGTCAATGATATCCATGGAATCGGATTCGTTCGTTCGACCGCCGAACATCAAGCACCCCAGACAGAGCGTGCTTACTTTTGTACCGGTCCTGCCAAGACTGCGGTATTCCATCTGTGCATCCTCCTTTTTTTGATACCCTTACTAACTAATGGTGCTAGTTTGCAACTGTTCGCGCCAAAGATTACTAAATTGGGTCAACTCCGAAAATCTTACGCTTCTGCGACCACCGGGTTGTGCAGAACACCGATGCCTGAAATCTCAATTTCAACGGTGTCACCGGGTGCTATGGGTCCGACACCGGAGGGCGTACCGGTCATAATTACATCGCCGGGCAGGAGAGTCATCACCGCACTGATGTAGGAAACCAAGTGAGCGACGGAAAACAGCAGATCGGAGGTGTTGGAATCCTGCTTCACTTCACCGTTCAACCGCGTTTTAATATCGAGGTTGGTCGGATCTAAGTCGGTGGCGATCACGGGTCCGAGCGGACAGAAGGTGTCGAATCCCTTCCCAAGCAGCATACAGCCCATCTCCATCTCAGCGAACTGGATAACCCGCTCGCTGATGTCGTTGCCACAGGTGTAACCGAGCACATAGTCGAGGGCTTCCGCTTGGGAGACGCGTCGCGTCTGTTTGCCTATAATAACCGCCAATTCACATTCGTAATGCACCTCTTTCCCTTGATGAGGATAGATAATAGCCTCTTCGGGGCCGATAGCTGTCAGGGTCGGTTTCATGAAAAGCATCGGAAAGGTGGGCGGTTCTTTGCCTGCCTCACGGGCGTGTAGGGCGTAGTTCAGACCGACACCGATGATTCTAGGAGATTCGACCGGCGCGAGGACAGTCACCTGATCTATGTGTGCGACAGCACCGCTCGTATCCAGACTGTCGAAAGGCGAACCGGCCAATTGGCGAATGCTCCCATCATCATCTAGAATACCGTAACTTGCCTCTCCATTACTGCGATAACGTAGGATCTTCATGTTTTATATCCCCTTGTGGTGTTCAAAATGATTACAACTGCGAGCGTGGAATATCCCCACCCGCTGCATATTTCTCTACGGCTTCAGGGTCCAACTCCAACCCCAAGCCCGGTTTGTTCGGGTCTGGCGACCACATGCCATCTTTAGGCTCCGACCATTCTTTGTAGACAATTTTGTCGGATGCTTCAGCCATCCCAAGGTACTCCACCACTTTCAGGTTGGGCGTGGCACAGGTAAGGTGCAGATGGATAAGTTGGTAGGCGTGTGGGGCTACCGGGAGATTGAAAGCGTGCGCTAGGTGAGCGACCTTCATCCACTCCGTGATTCCGCCGACTCGCCCGACATCCGGCTGAACGATGTCCGCTCCCCCGCGAGAGATAAGCTCTTTGAAGCCAAATTTGGTGTATTCATGCTCGCCTGTGGCGACAGGTATGTCGATCGCTTTGGCGATAGCTGCTAATCCCTCAATGTCGTCAGCCAACACCGGCTCTTCAAACCAACCGACGCGATATTCTTCAAAAGCTTTACCCATATAAATCGCCTGTTTGGCGTAATAGCCGTTGTTGGCATCGATATAGATTTCGATATCGTCCCCAACCGCTTCGCGGACAGCGGCGAGTCGTTGGATATCTTCCCGCTCGCTTTTGCCGAAATCCTTGCCGACCTTCATCTTGATGGCTTTGAAACCGCGTTCAACATAACCGGTCTGTTCCGCCACCAATTCCGCTAGGTTGAAGTTTGTCCAACCGCCGCTGCCGTAGACCGGGACAGAATCGGTGTAGGGACCCAACAACTGATAGAGCGGGACGTTAAAGTGTTTTGCTTTCAAATCCCATAGGGCGATATCAACAGCGGACAGCGCGCAGAATGCGAGTCCTTTGCGACCTACCCCTCGGACGCACCAGAAGAGATCGTCCCAAATCTTTTCGATGTTTAATGGGTCTTGCCCCACCAACAACTCCTTGAAGGTGCCCTCTATGAGTGTCTGGCCCGCGCTGCCGCCGCCCGATGGGCTCAACCCTTCAAGACCGGAATCGGTTATAATATGCACAAAGCACGCGGAACGTCCTCTTGCTACATGGCGGATGGTGGCATCCTGAATCCCGCCGAGGTCTGGCAAGGATAGCAACGTCGTTTTGACATCTGTTATTTTCATACGAATCTCCTCTATAATGTTGGGCATCGTCGGAAATTGATGACCGCACATAGCCTCGCCACAATCCCCGATATCGCCACAGACTTGTGCCCAATAATATTGGCATCGTCACACACATTCTCCCAACCGTAGAAGCCTCCCTGCCCCGGTAGGAGCTCAAACATATCCGGCGTTGCTGCTGCCGATGGCACTGTGGTATCATCGAAAACAGTCGTTTCACCCTCTTTCGAGTATGATTCCTTCCCGTTCAATCCGCGCGAACATCTCTTGATACGCTGGTGTGCCATCGTTGTCCCAATACTCCGTGGAGATGGGCGAGTCGTAGCTCATAGGGATGAGACGGCTCCGGTCGGGTCGCACCATGAAGATGGAATTTTTTGGATCGGCGATATTGTACATCTTCGTCCCGTTCTTAAACTGCGACTTGATGATCCACTTCTCCTGTGCCGGCAGTTTCAAGTTCTCTAGTCGCTCCAATTCGTCCCGGTCGAGTGTGAGCCCCAGCCCCGGCTTTTCTGTTACGCGCAGAAAGCCATTGATCGGCTCCAATCGTTCCTTCACGACATCGGCCTTCCAAGTTTCGGTGTCGGCGAAAAAGTGGAAGGTCGCTGTTGGAAACGCAGCCATCATGTGTGTTGTCATCGTGCGGGTAATAGTGCCACCGACGTTCTGGAGCATGAACGGACTGTTGTCCGCGGCAAATAGCCCGGCACGTCGGATAGCGTCTCCAATCCTGGAATGCCCCAGCATGTAGGCATCGGCAGGTTTCATCAACACTTCATAGGTTGCGCCCATCGGGAAATGGTGGAGGACAACGGGCAGCCGCGAGCGTTTACGCAATTCGATATACCCCTCAATATCCTCTCCCGGCAGTGGATCCTCAAAGCATCCGGCGATAGGGTACTGTTCCAGTTTGGCAAGCAATTCCGGCATGTGGTCATCCGTGCCGTGCATGGTGAAGTCGTAATGGACCTTGAACCCCTCCGGTGCAACCGCCTGCATCGCCTCAGTTTGGTCCATGACATTCTCAAAGGGCGAGAGGTGATATTTCAGCCATGTGTATCCCTGCGCGGCGTACTGCTCCACTGTCTCCGCCATGAGATGGGGATGCGTGGAAACCGTCCAACTCCCCACCGGCACCCAAGAACGGTATTTCTGTCCAAACAGCTTATAAACAGGCACACCCGCATATTGTCCCATCAGGTCGTACATCGCTGTTCCCAAACCCAGGGAGATCTCGTCTCCCACCCAGTCAAACGGATTGGTGCCGATGTATCCGTCGATCACCTCCTGCGTCTCCATGCTCCCGCTCTCGCCTAGCCCTACCAGTCCGTTGTCCGTGTGCACAACGTACACTGTGCGTGTGATGGGACCGTAGAAGTGGTTGAGTTGATACGCGATCCAGTCCACATATTCGAGGGTAATTAGGTGAACTTCGATTTCAGTAACTTTCATGTTGGCCTCTATCTGATGCTGCTTTGCTTCTGTTTTTTTTAGTTTGAGGCAGGTGCTATCTCATTAAGTTCCGATTGAAGGACTCGCTGGTTTCCTTCCGAAGCCAACCGCTTGACCGCATCCCACTCCTCCCATCTATGCTCGCCTATGGTAAGTGGGAAGACACAGTTATTATGCAGCAGCGGATCGGTGTCCGGATCAAACCCATAAATCTCACCCGCCCGTTCCCATTCGACGGTGCCGGGGATAGGCGTGAACTCAGCAAGTTTCACCTGAACCCCTTGCGCGTGCACAAACTGGATACTTTCGATTACCTCTGCCAAGGGCTGTCCGGGCAGTCCCATCAGCAGATAAACGCCGATATCCTTCGCTGTGAACCCGGCGGCTTTCAATCGCTCAACCGCACGAGTGAAACCGTTGTTAGTAACTTTGGGACCGGTCAACTTCTGCCTTACCACATCGCTGGTTTCCAAGCTGATTCGGATTGTTTTGAACCCAGCGGCGTACATCTTATGTGCAAGCTCGGTGTCAATCACTTGGGCGTGCATCGAATTGGGCGTGTGAAAGTAGAGCTTCAACCCGCGTTCAAGGACCTGGTCTAAAATTTTATGGATGTGTTTCCGTGCGTTGAGTAGGAGCGCGTCATCGTAGAACGCAAAATTCCGCGTCCCGAATTCGTCGTAGCACCACTGGAGTTCCTCGACAACCTGTTTGGGGTCGCGTTGTCGGAAGCCGGGACTGACCGAACGCACGGCGCAGTAGGAGCACGTCATCGGACAACCCCGCGCCGTCAGAACCGCTGCAAAATCAAGTGTACGGATGAGGTCATGGGCAGGGAAGGGATAGTCGTTGATGTGGGTGGGGAGTTGGGATGCATCCGATTGGTTTCCCGTCAACTGATCGACCAATCTCAGAGCAGAAAGTTCCCCCTCGCCTTTGACCACGAAATCCGCTCCCGATGTTTCCACCGCGTGTTTGTAACAGAGCGTCGCATACGTTCCACCGAGCACCACCGGCACATCGGGATAGCGTCGCTTGACACGACGGATTACCTCGTGGGGTCCGGGATACCAGTAGGTCATCTTCGATGTCACTAACACCACATCTGGCTTTGGACGTTTATCCAATTCCGATTCAAAAATCTCCGGCGTGATACCGTATCGGCAGAAATAACGGGGTATATCTTTAACAACCTCCGGGTGCTCAACCGGCTCCCGGTGATATTTCCCCGTGCCGTAGGCGTTGCCCTTGGGTGCGGTCAGTCCTTGCAGCTTGAGGAGTTCTGGATTGTAGCGGTCGAGGCAGTCGATAAAATCGAGTTGATAACCGTGTTGGCGGAAGATGCTACCGATAGAGAGCAAGCCAATCGGTTCCACCCATAGGTTGAAGGCGGCAAAATCGTAGATCCACGGGTTGATGAGCAGCAAACAATTTTTTGACATGACAGCCTTTCCTCTTGTTTTTAACTCGATACTCCATCTTGACCGTTGATGAGTTCCTTGAGTTTTTCGAGGGTTTCTGCATCCAAATTAAGCCCGCGTAATCGTTCCTCGAGAGTCAGTCCGCGCAGTCGTTCCTCAAGAGTCAGTCCGCGCATCCGTACTTCGAGAGGTATCTGCTCAAGTAGTTCATCTTCGCCTAAAAAAGAAATCAAATCTGGTCCGAAAGTTTTCGCAATACGCTCAAGTTGTTTTTCGTATAGACTTTGCTTTCCAGCCATTCTTAAGACCTCCTTTGCCAATTCAGGATTTGTACGAGAGGCATAGTCAATGTACGTTACATTTTCTTCTTCAATCAGCCGAAGGATGAACCGGCGAAATTTCTCTTTTGAAGCCGCAAACAGAAGCAACGGATAATATTTCGATTCGATCGGAAGTTCATTGCACACAACTAGGTGAACAGGTAGGAGATCTGTGCTGACGTAATGACCAACGCCGATTGCTTCCCACTTCACATCATTTTGGTTCTGACGCAAGACTTTAATTGGTTTGCGAGCAGAGACAATCGTAACAGTCATTTCGGAGCTAGAGATTTTCCTCTCACCTATATACAGATGAGCGCGACCGAGAATCAGGTGATAGTCGAAGATTGTCAGCGAATCGCTTTTGCCTTTGAACTCGATTGAGTTATGAACACGAAAAAAGTCGAAAGCGGTGCCGTGCCGGATCTTTTCCAAATTGCCGCTTTGCTCGGCAACAACCAGTACATCCATTGTGCGAGGAAGGCGGCTAATCTCAACCTGTGTCTGAATCGGGATGCCCAATTCTCCAAAGCTAAATGTCAATACTTCCTTGAGAATTGGATCAATTTCATGTCGTTCAATAGTAGATTCGGTGTTGTCACCAGTGGGCATTATACTTTCTTGCCTTCACGCTGTGCTGGTGCGAAAATAATGTTTTCGGTTCTAAATTCCTAAGCGATGCTGACATCTTCCAACGGCACAGTCATCTGCATCGCACCGAAGCGAACCACCGCTTTCTGGCTCTGTGCATCTATTTCGCTGAGTATCCCAACGCTGTCTAAACTGTGCACACGGACTTCATCGCCCTTTTTTAGTTCGTGAATAAATGCCTGCCGTTCCTGTTCCTCTGGAAAATCGTTGAGCTCACCAGCCATATAGGTGCTGATTTCAGATAGCGATTCGAGCAGGGACCGCCGAGAGGTTTCCGAATGACACAACCGGTCAATCTGTCCTTTAATTTGGTGGAGTAGGGCATAGGTATCCCCGCTGAGTTGTGCCTGTATCTCCTTTTCGTGGGCGGAGATTTCGTCCAATTTCTGGTGGTATTCGCTTTGCAGACGCGTTGCCTCCGCTTGTGCTTCTGTTGTAGCGCGCTTATTTTTCTCCATTACTACCTTAGCAGCCTGCAACTGATCTATCAATTCGGCGGTGCCGTCATCTTGTCCTTCCGAACTTTTTTCTGCGTTTGTGATTACTTCATCCGGCAATCCCAAACGTTTGGCGATTGCTAGCGCATTGCTGCTGCCGGGCGTGCCAATCAACAGCTTGTACGTCGGCCGCAACGTCGCTATATCAAACGCTACGGACGCATTTTCGACCCCCGGCACAGTGTAGCCGAGATTTTTGAGCGGACTGATGTGCGTCGAGACAACCGTGCGTGCGTTGCGGGTATGCAGATATTCGAGGATGGACTTCCCTAACGCCGCGCCTTCCGCCGGATCGGTGCCACCGCCCAATTCATCCAGCAGCACCAAGCTGTTTTCATCCGCGGCCGAAAGGATTTCCGCAATATTACGGAGATGGCTGGAGAATGTGCTCAGACTCTGCTCAATGCTCTGTTCATCGCCGATGTCCGCTGATATGTGTGAGAATACCGCTATTTCAGAGCCTTTGCCCGCAGGAATGTGCATACCCGACTGCGCCATCAGGGTCAACACACCAACCGTTTTCAGCGTGATGGTCTTGCCGCCCGTGTTGGGACCCGTAATAATTAAGGTATTGAAATCGTCGCCCAGACGGAAATGAATAGGGACCACCGCTTCGATGTCTGACTCCGCCGCCCGCTGCAGGGTTAAGAGCAATGGATGGCGTGCAGCCTTGAGATTGAGCTGTCCGTTTGCGTTCAAGGCTGGTGGATTCATCTCATAATCGCGGCTGAAGCGCACTTTCGCATACGTCAGATCCAGATGGGCGAGTATCTTCAACGTTTCACCCATCGGTTCAGTCACTGCTGCAATCTTGGCGGTGATTTCGCGGAGCAGCCGCACAATCTCTGACCCTTCGGCATCTATCGCGGCTTGCAGCTCATTTCCCAGCTCGCGCACCCCCTCCGGCTCAATAAATACGGTATTGCCTCGGTCAGATCTATCCCGCATCGCGCCGGGGACGCGGGACGCATCGCGCTCTTTCACGGCGATCACAGGACGTCCCTTGCGCTCGCGTATGATCGGATCTTGTAAATATGGACTGACACTTTTTGAACGGAGGGTCGATTGCAGCTTGCCGTGGATGCGTCCTTTCACCTTCTGAATCGTTTTACGGATAGATTTCAATTGGGGACTGGCACTACTCTTTACCGCGCCGTTTTCGTTCAGTGTGTTCTCAATCTTCGCATCAATTTCGGGATATAACCGAATCTCCTCTGCCAATCGATGGAGATGCGGATAGTCCCCCTTTGCCGCTTCCAAGTATCCTTTGACAGTCCTGAAGGCGCGGAGGGTTTCCTTGACGTGCATAATCTCCTCGATGATGAGGCTATCCGCGCCTTTGTCCAATTTATCTAAAATTGGAAAGAGATCATGCAGCCCGCCCAACGGCAGGTAGCGATCCGGCGACAACAGCCTTTTCAGCTCGGTCGTTTCCGCAATCAGTTGCTCAATCCGATGCAGGTCGGTCAGCGGTTGAATCCCCTGTGCCAGCTTCGCCCCTAGCCCTGACGCTGTATAGCCGCCCAGCAGTTCTCTGATTTTGTCATATTCCAGAATATCGAGGGTGTGTTGGTTCACGATAGTTTATGCCTCTGAATTGTAACCTCAGTTGTCCGCTAGAACCGCTTTCAATGCCTTCACAAACCGTTCGTTCTCTTCAGGTGTGCCAATCGTCACCCGGATGGATTTGGGGAAGCCGTATCCCGCCACAGGACGAACAATCACGCCTTTTCGCATGAGTGCGTCGGAGATTTCATCTCCGGCGCGGTCAAAATGTACCAGAATGAAGTTTCCCTCCGATTCGACATACGCCAGTCCTATCTCATTCAACGCTTCATAGAGATACGTTTTGCCGATGGTGTTGATCTCTTGGCTGCGCCGCACATGCTCTACATCTTTCAACGCAGCCCGCGCCGCCGCCTGCGCGACGAGGTTGCAGTTAAACGGTTGACGCACCCGATCCATCGTTTCAATAATATCAGACTTGGCGAGCCCGTATCCGATCCGCATCCCCGCAAGCCCGTAGATTTTGGAGAATGTTCGCGTGATGATAACGTTCCGTCCCTCGTGGATATAGGGCAGCGTCTGCGGATAGTCGGGTCGATCGACATATTCGTAGTAGGCTTCGTCAAAGACAACGAGGACATCGTCCGGCACACGCGCCATCAATTTCTCCGTCTCCGTTTTCGCAACTATTGTCCCGGTCGGGTTGTTCGGATTGGCGATGAAGATGACGCGGGTCTGATCAGTGATTGCATCCGCCATCGCCGCCACGTCCTGTGTATAACCGCACATCGGTGTAACGATCGATTTCGCACCGAACACCTTGGCGACTAACATGTAGACAATAAAAGCACCCGCCGAGTAGATTACCGCGTCGCCCGGCGATATGTAGGTCTCCCCGACCAGTTGTAGGACTTCGTTGGAGCCGTTCCCTAAGATCAGGTTTTCGGGTGGAACACCGACGTGCGTTGCCAAATCCTGCTTCAGATAGTAGGCATTCCCGTCGGGATAGAGGTTCACCTGCGTTGCTGCATCTTGGATGGCACCCATCACCAAGGGCGAAGGACTCAGCGGGTTTTCGTTTGATGCTAACTTGATGATATCCGAGATACCTAACTCGCGCTGGACCTCTTCAATCGGTTTCCCCCCCTGATAGGGCTGGATGGTTTCAATTCCGGGTTTCGGTCTCATAGTTACCCCATGGTTCTTTGGTTGTCAATTTCAATTGATGGATTCGTTGCTATCTTCCAATAACGGCTCCTTCGCTATCTCATCTTTCATTGTTGTTCCCTCATGATAATCCAATGTCCCTTGGTGGTTGTCCGGTTTGACTAAAAAATATCACGAACTTCAACTTGTGTCAAGAGCAAACGGTGGGGCGTTAGGGCTATTTAGTTTTCGGCTTTTTAACTATTTTGTTTGAAAAGTCGCAACCGGGAGATCGCTCCTACGGGGATGTGGACGGGATTCGGAAATCTCTCTCCGTTCCGATCCCGATTCTCGTGGATTCCGATCGGAGGAGTTTTCAACCTACAGGGGAACTGAATGCCCCTAAGAGGAACGTTTTGAGATTGACAGCTTCAGTCCGCTTGGGTTAGAATGGAAAGCAATTTCTGCGCGGTAGGAGGAGAGGGATGATTATCGAATGGAATACGCACATTTTCAGTCCAGATCTGCAACGGTATCCATTTCACGAGAAGGCGGTTTACACACCCGATGTCTCTATCCAATCGGCTGACCCGCTGGGGGCATATCTGGCGCACATGGATCAACAAGGCATTGACCGTGCGGTGTTAGTGCATCCAGAGCCTTATGGGGATGATCACCGGCTCGTTCTGGACTGCTTGGAACAGGAGAAGGAGCGTGTCAAAGGGACGTGCTTGTTCTACCCAAAAGATCCGGATGCCCCTCGCAAGATGGAGGCGTTGGTGGCGCGACAACCTCGGATTATTGCAACACGATTCCACGCCCATCGCGGCAAGCAGATGTATCTGGATAGCCTGACCAGTCCTGAAGTGCGGGGAATCTGGGAGAAGGCGTTGGCACTGGATCTAATCATCGAGCTGCATATTGGACCGAACCATGCACAGGGGGCAGCGGAGATGTTGAGGGCCTACCCGGAGTCCAAGGTGTTAATAGATCACTTGGCCGAGCCGCACATGGGGGATGCGGTGGAGTATGTGCATGTCCTGGATCTGGCGGATTTCGATACCGTTTATATGAAGCTTTCCGGTCTCAATCACTTCGCTACGGATGTACCGTTCTACTTGAGCGCAATTCCGTTTACCCGTCGCGTGATCCAAGCCTTTGGACCGGATCGGATGGTCTGGGGCAGCGGCACACCTGAGATTGTGGACGCGCATCTGTCAGAATATACGGAAGCAGATCGACAAAAGGTAAAAGGGGAGAATCTAGCGAGGTTACTAGACTGGGATTAAACATATTGGCTTATGTTAAGAAATCGTGCAACAGCAACCGCCCCCCGCTCCTACGATTTCTCTTCGGGTTTTGCATTTTTTTATGAGTCCCCTAGGTCGGGGAGCCCTGTGGGTCGGGCTTCCTAGCCCGACTACCCCCGTGAACATAAGATTTTCAGGGCCCGACTCGTTGAGGCTGCTCTCCGTTCCGAGGGCAGGCCCGATGTAATCGGGGAGTCCGTGCCGAGACCGGGCAGGCAGGCAGGTGGAACGGCATTTCGCGCATCACGTTTTAAGCTCTTTGTGTTTTGCACTTTCTTTTGACATGAGCCAATATATTAAAAAGGGAGAAAGGATTTCTGATGGAACGTTTTCCTATTTTTGAATCATACGAATTTAATGAGGAGCAGAAGGCAGAAATGGACCGGGTCGGGCATTTCGTGCTCCCCGGCCTCCTGACATCGAAGGCGTGTGAACGGTTGACCGAATCGCTATCCTACATTCAATCGCTTGTTCCAAACGCAGCTGAGGGGCACGAGCCGAACCGGTTTGCCGCAGAATACGACGAATTTTTGGAGAGCCTGATAGGGCATCCGCAGATGCTCGCGCTCGCTCGACAAGTGCTTGGGCAAGACCTCCGCTACGATCACTGTGTTACGCTTAACCGGCCGGGGGGCAATCAGGGGACCGGTTGGCATAGCCACACATACTCGGACGACGATCCAAGCTTAGGATTCATACGCATTTTCTTTTACGTCAACGGATTTGATGTCAATGATGGTGGATTGAAGGCTGTTCCGGGGAGTCACCTGTATCGGGATAAGTACCGTTTCCAGACAGATGAGGAGTTTCAATCAGGATGGATAGCGGATAAAAAGCACATGCTCACCGGCGAACCGTTGGAGATACAAGACCTGTCCGTTCCCGATGGTACGGTAGTATTGATGTGGACGCATGCCGCACACGCTGTCAGTCCGAGACAGCCCAATAGTAAGACACGATGGGCAGTGGTCTACGCCTACCGTAACCCCGGGAGGCCATCTGCAGCCCGTTGGATTAGTGAGGAATTTGAGCATAAACACATCGACGGGGTTGAAGGATTGATGAGTCTTTATTAATCCCTCCGTATGCCGTAACCCTTATGGATACTACGGCACGACGGCGCGCGCCTACTACTTTGGGGATCTATCAAAAACCGAGCCCGTTTTGGAAAATCGACCTAATGAGATCTAAAACAGAAAACCTGACTCAAAGAGGTAGGACATTTTGGTAAGGACTGCGCGCTCGCCGCTGGTGCTGTCGGCGAATACGAGGAAGAAGCGGCTCTCTGGGGTGAAGCGGTAATCAAACACAGAATTGAAGTTGTACTTGACCTCGTGGGACATGCGCTCGTCCACGCGCTCTGCGAAGATCCGCCACCCCATCCGTCGGGTGAATTGGTAGTTGGCATTCACCCCGACGATGAGCGTATTGCGATGTTCACGCCAGAAGAAATTGCTCCCGTTCAGGCTAAAGGTGAATTTGCCAAATAGGTTGACACTGGTGGAGATCCGCGTGAACCGGCTATACTTGTTTTGACGAGGTCCGAACCGGTTATAAAGCGACAGGCGTCCCCATTTGGGACGGTAGCTAATATTTGAACCGATATATTGTCTGTCGTAAAGCGTACCGTCCTCGCGTCGGGTTCCGCTTCCAGCGAAGGTAAAGAGGTCGAACCTGCCAATATCAACTCCGCCAGACAATCCGATACGCCGATCCCATAGCAGGTGCTGCCCGTTGAGTTTATAGAGATGGTAACCGCTGACATAGTATCCGCGGATGAGGTTGTCTTTGTCGAATCGATGTTTGTATCGCAAGCGACCGAATGTCTTACGGAACGCCTCATCTTCCAATCCCATCTCATTTGGACGGAAACCGTCTGGCATATCTTCGACGCGGGCTTCGGCACCCCAACCACTCTCATGATCCCAGTCCATAGAGGCGTGGAACGCTGAGTGGCTCTCACCATGGATCCAATCGGTCACATATTGACCTCGCGCGGTCACGTCCCGATGGAGTGCGAATCGACCATCTAACGAAATCAAGGTCACATCTCGGTCTTCCTGATGCTTCTGCAACCCCATCGCGCCAATCACTGTGCGCTGACCAACGTTTCGACTGACTCGCGTGGCAAGGAGATTTGCCTGCTTCTTCTGATCACTGTCGTAGCGGTCAACCATTGTTCCGTAGGTGTCGATGAGGGCGAAAGTATAGTCCCCAACTTTCCCCGTTGATTTTATACCGTAATCGATGTCCTGAACTCGGCGACTATAAAATAGGTCAAGTGGCAGTTCAAACAACTCCGAGCCCTCTCGGAAGAATGGACGCCGCTCCGGCAGATACATCTCCCGATCGCTTGAGACGCTGATACGGGTTGAATCGCTTTCTAGTTGTGAGAAGTCCGGATTAAAAGTCAGATTTGTGGTGATGTTCGTCGAGAACGGGATGGCAACGTCTAAGCCTGCGCTCATATCGAGCGACTCACTTTCTATCGAGCGTTGGGTGACGTAGGGCAGAATATCAATCTTTCGATCCGTATTCACTTTGCTGAGTTCAAGATCTGCCAACCTGCCGAACTCCGAAACCCGACTAAAGTCGTCTCCGGTATCCGCCCACGTATAACGGACCCCGTCCATCGGATGGGGTCGCGCAAAGTTAATGCCCCATGTCGTTGTTTCAGGATTGAAACGGAGTTCGCTGAAGGGGATTGCCATTTCCGCTGTCCAATGGTTTCCATTCTTCTGGACCTTTGCCTCCCAGTCCGCATCCCACGCTTGATCAAAGTTGCTTTCGTTGCTGATTTTTGCGTCCATCTGTGTTCCCAGCGTGTTGACAGCCAGAACATAGCAGTTGCGCTGATCATGATAGGTATCAAGCAGTACCTGCACCGTATCGTCCTGCCAGACGGGGGCATCGCGGCGCGTTTGCGTCTCGCGCAATGCTTCCATATTCGGTTCGTCACAATGCAAGCCGACATAAAGCGTATTTTCATCATACAGGACCATGGCCTTGGTGCCCAATTCTGCGGGGACACCGTGTGAACCTTCCACGCGGTAAAAATTGTCCGCAATCTCGGCTTCCTCCCAGACCCCATCGCAGAGATCCCCATCAATAATAGGCGGTGTATCGAGCCATTTGGCTTTGATAACACGCCCGGAATTCTGACTTTTAGCGAAAGCTGATGTTGCCAAACACGCCGTTATAATTAGGATCCCCAAGCCTATCCATCGTTGTCGTTGAACATTTGTCCACATTATCACTACTATCTCCTATCTATGCTGACCAAGAAGAGTCGTCATCAATTGAATTTGTATTTTTGAACTGTTTGTTATACATATCTGCATACATCCCATCAGCCGCTAACAGCTGCTCATGGGTGCCAACCTCAACAATCCTGCCCGCTTTCATCGCAGCAATCATATCTGCATTCAGGATGGTTGAAAGTCGGTGTGCGATGACAAATGAGGTTCTGGACTGCATCAACCGATCCAGTGCCTCTTGAATCTGTGCCTCAGATTCCGTATCCAAATTGGAGGTCGCTTCGTCCAGAATCAGGATGCGCGGGTCTCGTAAAATGGTGCGTGCAATGGCGATACGCTGCTTCTGCCCACCAGAGAGGCGCATCCCGCGTTCCCCAACTTCTGTCTCATACCCCTCTGGCAACTGATCGACAATAAACTGATGCGCGTTGGCGGCGAGGGAGGCTTGCACCACTTCCTCGTCCGTAGCACCGAGTTTGCCAAATCGTATGTTCTCGGCAACCGAACCCGCAAACAGGAAATTATCCTGCAACACAATTCCCATCTGATTTCGCAGCGATTTAATCGAAACGTCGCGGAGGTTATACTCATCCACGAAGATATTTCCCTCTACCGGATCGTAAAATCTGGAGATTAGGTTCGCAATAGTGGTTTTTCCACACCCTGATGGTCCCACCAACGCGACCATCATCCCCGGCTTGGATTCAAGGTTGATATTGTGCAGTACCGGGTTCTCTGGTTCATAATGGAAGGAAACGTTATCAAACTTGACATGGCCGCGAATGTTGGAAAGGGTTATTGCCTCGGGTGCCTCTTCAACGGTCGGCTCCGAATCGAGCAGACCGAAAACGCGTTCAGCTGAAATCATCGCCTCCTGAATTTGTGTATTGACCCGAATTAGGTTCATGATGGGTTCTTGGAGGCGTTCCATAAACTGGTAGAAAGCAAGCATTCCCCCGATGGTAAAATCACCTTGAATGACCAGATACCCCCCATAACAGAGGACCGCCGCCCTGCCGATTGACCGAAAAAAGAGTGCAACCCGCCTCATGGCTGTTTGAGTTGCCATGATTTTGATTCTCGATTCAAGGGTCTCGCGCATATTATGGAATAACTGTCGCTCATGATAACGTTCCCGATGAAAAGCCTTGACGACCTTGGCTCCCGCGACCGCCTCGTACATCCCCGTTGCGATGTCCGCCCACTTGTGCCGCCATTGCCGCCACATTGGACGCAGCCGTTGGATGAAGATGTGATAGTTCCCGATGATTAGTGGGAAGATGAGTAAGGCGAAAAGGGTCAACTTCCAATTCCAGTACAGCATGAGACCAAGCATGAGGATGAAAGTTACCGCATCAGTGACGATCCGAATCGTTGTTTCGGTGGCGAGATTCCGCAGCGAAGCGACATCCTCCCTGACCCGTGAGATGATCTGTCCCGTCCCTTGGGCTTCATAGAAACCCATCGACAACGATTGAAGGTGAGAGAACACCTTATTTCTCAAGTCAAATAGGATACGCTGACTGACCCATGTCATCACGTAAGTGCAGAGGTAGGAGAGGATACCGAAAATCGCATAGTAGACAACAATAAGAACAAGGATAATAATCAACCAGTCGACCAGCGTGTAATCGAATTCACGCCCTAGCAAGGTATATGCAAGCATTGCGGTATAAACCTTGATTCCATCCTCGGCGGCGTATAGCTTACCGTTTTCTTTCCAGATTGTATGCTGTTTTTCATTTGCCCTATCAATGACGAGCCAGCGGCTGCCTGCCTCTTCAACCGAGACAATTGCCTTTGAAGATAGCAGAATGTCCCGGTCTCTGAACGCTTTATGCAACTTTTTGGAGGCTCTATCAAACTCCTTACGCAAAGGATCTGGCATCCCTTGGAGTTCCGCTGAATCCGTCACACCCGCAAGTTTTTCTAAATATTCCTTCTTCTGGAACTCTGAGTCAAGCCGAAACACCTTCTGATTGATGCGGTATTTCTGACCCGTTTCGGTGTCGTTGAGTTTCCATTTTTCGCCCTGCTTTTCAATTGAAACAACGGTGCTTGAGGAGAGTGAAATCCCTTGTGCCTCAAACTCTTGCCTCAGCCTGTTAGAAAGCCCCACCTGATTGTCTAAATCATCCCGAAACATCAAATTGACGCTTGCGATCGGTTTATTAGCAGGTATCAAAAGGTCATCAATGACGAATTTCTGAACAAGCGGCATAAATAGCGGCGACTGTCCGACAAGCACGACCAAGAAAAAACCGAGAATCAGCTTAGGTATATAAGGTTTCGCGTATGCGAATAATCTGAAAAACTGTTTCATCGCGGACCTCCAAGTCCCTACAATTCAGTCACTGCTTACATCTTCGTCTTTTCACTAGTTTGAAGCACGTTCTGAATCTCTTTGGTTGCTTTTGTCTCCGCTACGACGGTTTTTTGGAGCACTTTAATCGCTGCACGACATTTCGGCTTGAAGTGGCTCATCGCTTCTTTCGGGGTCTGTGGCTCTCGATTCGGATGCATCCACAAGCCAATCCGAGATAATCCCAAGCCGAGTCGGACCTTGGACTTTGCATCTGTTGGGGAAGTTTCGTGGGCTTCAAGTGAAGGCAGTACCCGTTGAACAGCTTTGAGTAATTTTACAACCTTCTGGTATTCAGCAATCGCTTTATCCAGGTGCTCTAGTTCCTCAGCTTCAAAGTGTTCCCGGATCATCTGTAGATAGTCTACAGCTGCGGTTCGCGCTTCAATAAATTGTGTCAACGGTTGTCCGCTCCACTTCATAACTTTAGAAACGTTATGCTCAGTCAGCTTTCTCCTTCGACTCAGCAGACCGCTCAAGTGTGCGATGAGTTCGTCATAGGCTGCGAGGCCGATTGTACAACCGTGGATTTTTCGACGAGTCTCTGCTAATTTTCTCGCAACGCGCAAGGTGCCTAGGGCTGCGTCGCGGCCCTTGGGTTCGCGCTCCCGCTCGCCGATCACAAATTGGTAGTAGCCGTGGGGCCCCAATTCAAGAAATCCACCGCTCGGATGCCACTGTTTGTGGAGATTGGCGGCTTTAATCTGATACCGAGAGCCGTTTTGGCAGATAAGGGTTTCGGGCCCGTCGTCCTTGGTAAGGAATGGACAGGAATCGTCGAACGGTAATAATGTCGGCTTTCCAGCGCACGTATTTTCTTGGAGCCGCTCTGATGCAGCCTCGTAGGTATCATCGTATAAGATCTCGAAGCTATAGCCAAGTGTCCGGCAGGTTGCACGCAGTGGGTTGTGAAAGAAGGTATTCATCCCCGCTTCAGGGTTAGCGCGGTTATAAAAGAAACGGAAGGCTTCACCGGACGCACCCATCAGATAGGTGTATGAAACATCTTCCTTGCGGTACTTCAGGGCTTCTTGGACGGTGTGGAGGTAGTCTATAGGTCGTGCTAAGGTCATTGGTTGATTCATTGTTACTTCTCCCAGCTTTTTTCACAGCCTTTGTGTCGGGTTTTCCCCAACATAAAATGATGGCGGGGTTTACTAGGTAAACAAGTTTACATGCGTTTACCTCAAGTGGAGTAACAGCCTCCACCATAGCGATACGGGAGGGCTATTAAGCATAAACCGTGCCAACTTCGCATCTAGATCTATAAATGGGCTTTAGCCCTTGCTATGACTAAGCTTCCGGGAGAAGGCGTTGATCGGAATAGAATATTTGGATCGTTTCAAAATGTGACAGTTGAGAAAGGTCAGGGAAGGTTACTTGAAGGGGAAAAGTGCGCTGCAGTGCGTCAACACAGGATTTGTGCTTGATGTGTTACATTTTGCAACACGATACATTTTGCAACGGGGGTATGAAGCGTGGAGGCATTTTTCCTATTGTCAACCACCGATGGTAGGTGTTAAAATGCCTCTGAACATAGCGGAATATCCTAATTTTAGATTTGAAGGGGAACGTGTAGGTGGACAGGAACCGAGCCAAACTTGTCGTCGGCTCATTGATAGCAGAACCGGGACAAAGCGTCGAAGGACATCTAAAAGTGGGGAATATGCAGGATGGTACGCCCTTCCGATTGCCAATCGTTTTAGTTAACGGTGCACAGGGTGGGAAAACGCTCTACCTGCAAGCGGCGAGCGATGGGGACGAGCTTAACGGGATTGCCGTCATCCATGAGATTTTACGCCAGATTCACCCTGGTAATCTGCGGGGCAGGATTATTGCTGTTCCGATCGTGAATTTTCACGCGTTTCACGCTAGACAAGCTCACAGCCCCGTCGATAACATGAAAATGAATCGCTGCTTCCCGGGCCGTCCCGACGGCACCTCCAGTGAACGAATTGCTTACAAGCTCTTTCATACGGTCATCCGCCAAGCCGACTACTGCATTGACCTCCATCAAGGCGGTGTCCACCCTATGATCGATGAGGTTCGGGTGCGTGTTGACCCAAAACACCCCCAACATGCAGCCTGCCTTGAGTTGGCGCGTATCTTTGGGCTGGGTTACATTTTTGATCAGAAGGGCCCGAAGGGTCAACTTGCCCAAGCCGCACCGGAGATTGGGATTCCGACGATTGATCCGGAGTTAGGGGGGTGTCACGGTTGGGACTCTGCCAGCATCGCAAAAGGTGTGCAGGGTCTACTGAACATCCTTAAATACTACGGCTTTATTGATGGCGAGCCGATACTGCCCCAGCAGCAGGTCATTATCGATCGATTTGTATCACTCTGTAGCGATCAGGGCGGCTTTGTGTACTACCAAGCGAATCTGTATGATCGGGTTGAAGCGTATCAGCCGATTGCGGAGATTTGTGATGTCTTTGGTCATTTGCGGGAGACCATCCGAGCTTCCGAAAGTGGTATCTTCTGGTCGCGTCCAGTATACCCGATGGTTGCCAGCGGTGAATCGGTTGGGAAGATCGGTATTCCGTCTAAGTACATCCAGTAGCGGGGAGAGAACGAGACGACGGTCGGGATTTAACGCAAAGCATTTTGTCAAATGTCAACGCGCCCTACGCTCAATCTGCTCGCTTTCATTCTTTGGTTCTTCCGTTCTGAAAACTTCCTTATCACTTTTCCATCTGCGCTAAAATCCCAACCCAATTCTCCTCGCCTTGCGTTGCCTCACTTCTTGCTTTCAGGCGACGGGTCTCAAGCACTCGGAAGCCATTTGCCTCCAACTGGATCTCGACCTGCCGTGCCTCTTGGACCAGAATCCCCGACAGTATCAACCGCCCCATCGGCTCAAGGAATTTCGGACATTGAGGAATCATCGGTAAGATGACTTTTGTGAGAATATTGGCGACAATGAGCGGATATTTCGGAAAAGGCAAATCGATCGCCCCAGTCTTTTCAGATGATGTAAAAGAAATTTGCCTGTCAAGCGCGTTCAGTCCATCGCCATGATACAAACGGATGACTGATTCGGCCTTGTTGAGTCGAATATTGTTTTGGGCAATTGGAATCGTTGTTGTATCCAAATCAACGGCATCAACCTGCTTGGCACCCAGCTTGGCGGCTGCAATTGCCAAGATGCCAGATCCAGATCCAATATCAGCGATAACATCGTCTGCCTTGATGGCTGCCTCCAGTAATTCTAATGCGAGTTGCGTTGTAGCATGTTGTCCTGTGCCGAATGCCATGCCCGGATCCAATTGGATCAAGATTTCAGATGGTTCAGATACAATATCGTCCCATGTCGGCGCAATTACCAAACGTTTTCCGACCTTTTGAGGTGGGAAGGCTGACCGCCACTGCTCTGACCAATTATCTTCCTTAATGGACTTGATCGAGACCTTTTCAGGCTGCGTATCGATTCCGGTTTGAACTAAGCTGGCTAGAAATTCGCGCAAATCTTGGACGCGCTCACCGATGAGATCGTCCGTCGGGAAGTAGGAGATTAGTGTAACGGCGGTAGAATTTGAGGAGGGGTTATCTCTTATCTCAATGCCCGTTGCACTGTGTTCAAAGAGATAGTTTGTGACAGCGTCCGATGCTTCTTGAGAGGTTGCGATTGTTACCTGAGCCCATTTCATATCGAACACCTGACGCATTATGAGTGATCCGCACTGCCTGGGTGGAAAGTCCCCAAAATGTCGGACTGCCTGGCCGTAATGTGCCTGCGACACAGTAAGCCAGAGGGAGTTCGTGGAAGCGGTATTCGCCGCTTTTTTTATGCGGTTTTCTCATCCATTCCAAACCGTCAGCTTTCATCGTGGTCATCATGGCGATGGAAAAGTTTATCGAAAAAGCCTGAACGTTCTTCGTCCTCGCCTTCATCGCGAGCCCGCCCAAACGCTTCCAAAAGCTCTTTTTCTGGTTCTGTTAAGTTCGTTGGGGTTTCGACTTGGATTTCAACGATGAGATCCCCGGAACCGTAGTGGTTGTAGTAGGGAACTCCCTTATTGGGAATTCGTAACCGCGCACCAAATTGTGTGCCGCTGGGGACCGTGAGTTTGGTTGTGCCATCAATCGTCGGGATTTCAATGGTGGTGCCAAGCGCAGCTTGTGGGAATGAAATCTTTGCCCTTGTCACCAGATCATTGTTTTCCCTTACAAAAAATTCGTGCGGTGCCACGCGAATCATAACAAAGAGGTCACCAGGCGGTCCACCGTTGACTCCTGCTTCGCCTTCACTCCGCATCTGAATTTTAGCCCCAGTGTCAATCCCCTTGGGGATGTGAACCTTAATCTGGCGGACCTTCCGAACAAGCCCCTGACCGCTGCACTCGTTACAAGGGTTTGGAATCACTCGACCATTACCTTGACACCGTGGGCAGGTGCGCGACATACTAAAGAAGCCTTGTGTGCGTGTGACCTGTCCACGCCCAAAACATTCTGGACAGGTCTCAGGTTTGGATCCGACTTCAGCACCAGTACCGTGACAGGTTTGACAGGTCTCCAAGCGAGGGACATCAATGGTCAAGGCCTTTCCAAGCATGACATCCTCTAAGGAGATTTGCAGATCATATTGGAGGCTTCGCCCACGTTTCGGGCCTCCCTGCCTGCGGCTAGATCCACCAACTCCGAAGATATCACCAAAGTCACCGAAAATATCCCCGACGATATCCTCAAAGTTACCAAAGTCAAATCCACCTGCCCCCATCATTCCTTCTAGCCCTGCATGACCAAACTGGTCATAGCGGCTACGTTTTTCGGAGTCACGCAATACCTCGTATGCTTCGGTTGCCTCTTTGAATTTTTCTTCGGCTTCGTTATTATCAGGATTTTTATCAGGGTGGTATTTAATTGCCAGCTTACGGTAAGCTTTCTTAATTTCATCTTCGCCTGCGTTTCGACTGACATTGAGCACTTCGTAATAGTCACGTTTTGGTGCCATGGCTCCTCCCTACTATTTTTTATCTGCCCTGTCGTCTGTGTTTCGATCAACAACTTCCGCTTCAGCATCGACAACAGTTTCATCTGATGTTGCTGTTACATCTTCTGCTTCCGTTGTAGCCTCGGATTCGGCTGCTGCTTGGGCATACATTACTTCTGCCAATTTATGGCTCGCTTGCGTCAGCGCATCGGTATCTGCCTTAATGGCTTCGATATCATTTCCGTTCAACGCTTCCCTTAACTTTTCGATCGCCCTCTGGACTTCGTTGCAATCTGCTTCAGCGATTTTATCCCCATATTCGTTGAGGGACTTTTCCGTGCTATAAATTAGCGAGTCGGCACTGTTGCGAGCCTCGGCCTCCTCTCTCCTTTGCGAATCTTCTTCGGCGTGCTCTTCGGCATCTGTAACCATCTGCTCGATTTCCTCGTCGGACAAGCCGCTTGAGGATTCAATCCGAATTTTCTGTTCTTTCCCTGTGCCAAGGTCTTTCGCAGAAACATGCACAATGCCATTCGCATCGATATCAAACGTTACGTCAATCTTTGGGACCCCCCGCGGTGCCGGGGGAATGCCTATCAGATCGAATCTACCCAGCGTGCGATTATAGACCGCCATATCCCGCTCGCCCTGTAGCACATGTATATTCACAGCCTCTTGGTTATCCGAAGCTGTTGAAAAGGCTTGGCTTTTCTTGGTTGGGATGGTGGTATTTCGCTCAATCAGACGGGTGAAGACACCGCCAAGTGTTTCGATGCCGAGTGAAAGGGGGGTGACATCGAGCAATAGCACATCCTTGACCCCTTCATCGCCGGAGAGGACACCGCCCTGGATTGATGCCCCAATGGCGACCACTTCATCGGGATTGACCCCTTTGTGCGGCTCTTTACCGAAAAATTGCTGGACCGCTTCCTGCACCTTTGGCATCCGTGTCTGCCCGCCGACGAGTACTATTTCGTCAATGTCCGATGCGTGTAACTCCGCATCAGCAAGGGCTTGGCGACACGGCTCAATTGCCCGATCAATGAGGGCTGCGGTGAGCTGCTCCAGTTTTGCGCGCGTGAGCGTAAGATTCAGATGCTTGGGACCGCTTCCGTCCGCGGTAATAAAAGGCAGATTAATTTCTGACTGTAGTGCCGTTGATAATTCACATTTCGCTTTTTCCGCCGCTTCTCTCAGGCGTTGAAGCGACATTGGATCTTGCCGCAGATCGATACCATTCTCTTTGAGGAATTCTTCAGCTAACCAATCGACAATTTTCTCATCGAAGTCATCGCCGCCCAAATGCGTGTCTCCATTTGTGCTTTTGACCTCGAAAATGCCTTCGCCAATCTCAAGGATCGAAATGTCAAAGGTGCCACCGCCTAAATCATAAACGGCGATTTTCTGATCCGTCTTTTTATCTAATCCATAAGCGAGGGAGGCCGCTGTCGGTTCGTTAATAATTCGCAGCACTTCGAGTCCAGCGATTTGGCCAGCGTCTTTGGTGGCTTGGCGTTGTGCATCGTTAAAATATGCAGGCACCGTAATGACAGCTTGCGTCACCGTTTCGCCGAGATACGCTTCCGCTGTCCCCTTCATTTTACGCAAAACCAGTCCTGAAATCTCAGGAGGAGCGTGCTCACGATTGTCAATCCTGATTCTTGCTTCGCTACCGTCTCCCTCAATGACTGCATAAGGCACCCGCTGCATTTCCTCACTAACTTCGTTATAACGCCTCCCCATGAAACGTTTGACCGAAGATACCGTGTTCTGGGGGTTTGTCACGGCCTGCCGCTTCGCAACCTGCCCAACAATCCGCTCACCATCTTTCGTAAAAGCGACTACGGAAGGGGTGGTACGGTTACCTTCAGCATTTTCGAGGACCCTCGGTTCTCCGCTCTCTAAAACGGCAACGCACGAATTCGTGGTACCGAGGTCTATGCCGATTACTTTACTCATTTGATTCTTTCTCCTCGATGTTCGGGGCTTCACTTTCCGCAACCTGTTCGCCTTTTCCTTTAGAGACCGAAACCATCGATGGACGAATCACGCGGTTATTTAACATATACCCTTTTTGCCACTCTTCAATAACTCTATTTTCGGGGACCTCTTCTGATTCGACGTGCATCGCCGCTTCATGTTGCGTAGGATCGAATGGTTCATTGACAGCTTCAATTGGAGTGACACCACGTTTTTCGAGGGTGCTAAGAATGCCCTTGTAAATCATTTCAACTCCCTCAGCAATGGCGGCAAAATCTTGAGATTCTTTTGTCGACTGGATAGCTCTTTCGATACTATCTACCGTCGGGATTAACTCTTTTACAAAGCTTTCAAGTGCGTATTTTAAGGATTCCTCCTTCTCGCGTTCAACCCGTTTTCTTGAATTATCGAACTCCGCAATGGTGCGAAGCATCTGATCGTGTCGTGCCTCAGACTCGGCTTTATAGGCCTCATATTCGGCTGTAAGCTTAGCAAGGACCTCCGCTTCGGGCGAGTCTCCCGACTCATCGTTAATCGGTGGACTTTCTGCCGTTTCTGAATTGGCTGTATGTGTTTCTGTTTCTTGCACTTCTGCTTTTTCTTCTGACATACCTATGACCTCTCTAAGGGATAGCTACAAAGTAGGCTTCACATCTTGCCGGTACTACAGTGATTCTTCAAACAATTTACTAATCATCTGGGATGTAAATTTGACAATCGATACGATACGCGGATACGCCATCCGGGTCGGCCCAATGACACCTATCGTCCCAAACTGATTCCCTCGTACCCGGTAGCTGGATCTTACGATACTGCACATTTCCATACCTTCACAACCGTTTTCACTCCCAATAAGTACCTGAATTCCAAGGGGTTCTTGCCGAGCGGACAACAGATCGGCAACCTGCTCCTTCTGCTCCAAGACTCGAAATAGCGATTCGATTTTCCGAACCTCGCCAAACTCAGGCTGACTGAAGAAGTTGGAAGTCCCATCGATGTAAACATGAATCTCCTGCTCTAGCGCAAAAGTATTCTGTGTGACAACCGTTATCGGGTCCGACAAGGGTCGATCGAAAACAGCTCTCAACTTTACGGGATCTTGTGAAATCTGCCGTATCTGTTTCAATGGCAGCCCTGCTAACTTTTCATTTAATATCCGGTTTATCCGGTAGAGCTCCTCATCGGGCAGATCTTTAGGAATAGAAACGACCTGATTTTTAACAGCACCAGAAGCCATCAGTAAAACCGCAAGTATGTGCTCACTGTCAATCGAGATAAGCTCAAGGCGGCGTAGGATGCTCTGGTGCAACTCTGGGCTCAAGACGACACCGATATGATGCGAAATCGCAGACAGAATCTTGGAGGTCTGCTCCATAATCTCTTCAAAATCGCGGCGAGCTGAAGCGTATCTATCTCGGATAAACTGCTTTTCCTTTCGACTCAACTTCTGATCGGTCATCAGGTTATCAACATAGACACGATAGCCTTGCTCCGTTGGAATACGCCCGGCGGAGGTGTGCGGATGCGTCAGATAGCCAAGCTCCTCAAGATCTGCCATAGTATTCCGAAGCGTCGCCGCACTTAATCCCATATCGTAGTCCCGCACAATTTTCTGTGAACTGACGGGCTCTGCTGTTCGATTATAGCAATCGACAATCGTTTCTAAAACGTCATGTTTTCGAGAATCTAGCGCAGGAGTTGCCAACAGGAATCGCCTCAATTCGCAGGTTTTTTTAGCACTCTAATTTTAAGAATGCTAACGGCTTAAACTACCATTTTCGGAGGGATTTGTCAAGCAAAATGTCATGGGCGTAGAGATCGGCAAATAGGAAGCGTAGCGGGCGAGAAACCAGTTACATCACAAATCAGGTTTTGCGTTTCACATCTACCGATGAATCGCTTCCGTCAGTGCTTTCATCAATGAGCTATCCGCTCCACGTTCAACGATGGTGCCCGTCACAATAAAGTTTGCCCCTGCATCAACCTTCGCAGCTGCAATTTCTGGCGTTTTAATCCCGCCACCGACAACAATCGGCAAACCAATCTGTTCCCGAATGACCGAGATCATCCCATTCGGCACGGGAAGGTTTGCCCCGCTGCCCGCCTCAAGATAGATGAGCTTCATGCCGAGGTATTGAGCCGCAAGGGCGTGGGCCCAGGCGAGGTCAAATTTATCGCGTGGCAGGGGGTTGGTTCCACTCATGAAGCCAACTGATGTTTGGCAGCCGCCATCAATTAGCATGTAGCCCGTTGGTATCGCTTCAATTCCATAACGCTGAATGAGCGGTGCCGCCTTCACCTGTTCACCGATGAGCAAGTTGGGATTCCGACCACTAATGAGGCTTAGATATAGGATTGCGTCAACGTGGCGAGAAACGTGCATCGCATCGCCGGGAAAAAGAATTAGGGGAATTGAGATTTCGTTATGCAAAACCTCCGCGATCGGATTGAGCTCACCGGTCAAGAAGCTGCCGCCAAGCAGCAACGCATCAACCCCAGCTTCCTCCGCCTGATGGGCTAAACGGATGCAGGCATCGCGCTCGTATCGGTCCGGATCGATGAGCACCAAGTATCCCGCTTTGTATTTCGTGGGGATTTTTAGCAAATAATCGAGGACGGAATTTGATTGCATATCATTAGTTTACAAAAAATGGGGTCAAAATTCAAATGAACTTTTGAAATCACGCATCACGCTAAACCCATCCGGCGAGAATCAGATGCCTTAACTCCAGCAGCAATCGTGGCTGATGCTTCAATACTGTTTTGAAAATCTGAGCCATTGTTACCTTCTCGGGCGGCATCTTGGACAAGACAGCAGCACACCTATTGAACACCTCGTCGCTGAATTTGAGGACACCATCCCTTATACGACAGATATGCTTGAAATTTTTTCCAATCTGCGAGTCCCAACGCTTTTGGTAAGCCCGTAACACCTCCGCAGACACATCCCCGATTCGGATGCCCTCAACGGCGGCTTCAGCGGCAAACTGCCCAGAATACATGGCATTTGCGATGCCTCCTCCTGAAATTGGATCGCTGTGGTGAGCCGCGTCGCCGATGAGTAGGATGCCATCCCCAACAAGGTCAGGGAGGCTGTCGCCGACCGGAACACACCCAACAACTTGAGCTAAGATCTTGCCGTTGGGGAATTTACGTTTGACAAACTCGTTCAGGTAATCGATGGCAAGTTTGCCGCCTCGACCTGAGATTGTTCCACCGATGCCTACTCCAACATTGGCGATATCGTCGCCCTTGGGGAAGACCCAAATATATCCCCGCGGCGCAATTTCTCGTCCGAGATAAAAATCACAAGAATCTGGAACGATGTCAATTTTAGAGATTAGGTATTGGGCACAGATATCAACATCGCGCAAATCGTGCGTTGTATCGATTCCCGCCCAACGTCCCACCTGCGATTCGATGCCGTCTGCAGCAATGACCACTTTAGTTTTGCAGGTATAGTCACGACCGAAGTAACGGAAGATAACCCCGTCGACGAACCCATCATCCGCTTTGGTGACACCCGTTACCCGCGCTTTGACGATAATCTCTGCGCCCGCCTCCGCTGCCATCTCTGCCAGACATCGATCGAAGACCTTCCGCTCAAGGACATACCCCGCACCGGGGTAACGGATGGTCGCGGGAGTTTCGTCGGGAGAGAATAACCGGGCACCGTTGATTTCGATGGAAACCCATGCCGGATCCGGCTGAATAAACTCGTGCAGTGCCTCTGCACCAATACCCTCCGCTCAGCGGACAGGTGCACCAATTTCTTGACGCTTCTCAAGCATGAGGACCTTCAAGCCGTTTTCGGCCGCAACCTTTGCAGCGATCGAACCGCCCGGTCCGGCACCGACAACAATCACATCGTATTCTGAACCTAACATTAAAATAAACCTCGTCCTTCGTAGGCAGGATAATAGACCTTACCGTTTCGTTCCAAAGCCAAGACTCCAACAGGACAACCTTTAACGCAACGCGCACAATCTGTGCATTTAGGTTGGTCAATTTTTATGTAGATATCCACAAGATCAATGATATTTTCAGGGCAGACAGCAACACATGCCCCACAGTAGCTACACAGTTCTTCGTTAATGAGAATCATAGCCGGTCTTTCTTTTTTCGTTTCCACGGGGATACATTTATGCGAACGATCCAAGATAGATTGCACCGAGTCCCACAAAGATATCCCACTTCATCCATCGCTGAATCTTCGCGCTATTTTCTTTGGAAGGATCTCGCCAGAGACGAATAGAAAAGCAAATGAGGGCGAGATCCACACCGATAAAAACTATCAGCAAATAGTGCCACGAATACCAATCCAACAGGTAAGGGATCGGACTGAATAAGATCAGCGCAAACATAAAGACCAAGGCGGTCAACACCGCAACACGCTGCCCCCATAAGACCGCGATGGTTTGCGCGTTGTATTCGGAATCCCCTTCCGTGTCCTCAAGGTCTTTGACAATTTCTCGTGCAGTTGTAAATAAAAAAGCGAAAGTCGCCGGAACAAACGTCCCACGAATGGAGCCAACCGCAACGCCGCCGGAGATGAAAATCAAGCCTGTGAGGCAGCCGACGACCAGATTACCAGCAAGTGGGGTGCGTTTGAGCCATAGTGCATATAGGACCAGAGAGCCGGACACCGCCATCGCTATGACAACCGCGTATCGGTTGACCAGACATCCGAGCGACGTTCCCAAACTTAATAAAATTATCGAAAAGATTAGTGCCTCGCTTCGGCGAATCCGTCCAGAGGGAATCGGCCGTTTCGGCTTGTTGATTCGATCCATTTCGGAATCGCAATAGTCATTCAACGCATTGCCAGCGGACAAGATGAGCAACGCTGCAACCGCCACGATGCAGGTTTTCGGCACGAAAGCCGTTCCAATCCCAACGGCGAAAATCGCTCCCAAGAACACGGAGATGAATGCAATCACACCGTTAATCGGGCGTGAAAGTTCGAGATAAGCGAGGGTGGGTTGCATTATTGATTTGTGTTCGCCCCTTCACCCGAAGACCGTCAGCCGCGTATGCAATCATTTCATCGTGGTTTGGGGTCAACGGATGTCAATCCCGATTACATCGGAATTCAGAACAACCCGTTGACTACGGAAATCCTCAAGAATAGAAAGAAAAACAGCCTGAAATTGATTTGAAAATTTCAGGCTGATTTCCAATCGCGACTGACATAAATTGCGCCGACTCCGAGTGCTCCGCGAACTGGTTTACATCATCCGCTTGATGATTGCTTCGCCTTGCTCCGCTGTGACAGCCAGACCCGTCTTTTGGGCAAGGGGCACGCCATCGTGTAGGACGGGTTCGAGGTCTTCGAGCGCGGGACGACTTGTGTCCTCATAAAACAGGCCAATGGGAATCTCATCCCCCCAAATCATGGCTTGCTCAAGGGCCGCCTGCGTATTCGTCGGATCATGCCCTTCCTCTTCGAGTTTCCGCACATGCTGTTTGAAGAAAGCGAAGGTGTTGTCCTTGTTGAAGGTGATGCAGGGGCTGAAGACATCCACGAACGCAAACCCGTTGTGTTCTATACCCCTATATAGCAGTTCGGCGAGATGCTTCGTATCACCGCTAAACCCTCTGGCGACGTAGGTCGCACCTGAAACGATAGCCAACGCGAGCGGATTGATGGGTTGTTCGACACTGCCAAACGGTGTGCTTTGGGTCTTCATACCCATTCGGCTCGTGGGTGAAGCTTGACCGATTGTTAATCCGTAGATCTGGTTGTCCATCACAATATACAGGAGATCGATGTTGCGGCGCATGGTATGCATGAAGTGGTTTCCACCAATACCGAAGCCGTCGCCATCGCCTCCGGTGACAATCACTTCCATATCGTGGTTGGCGAGTTTCATGCCCGTTGCCACAGCGAGAGCTCGACCGTGAAGGGTGTGCATCCCATAGGTGTTAAAAAATCCGGGCAAGTTAGACGAGCAGCCAATTCCGCTGATTGTGACGAACTCGTGCGGCTCGCGTCCCGTCTTGGCGCATGCCATTTCAAGAGATCTCAATACGCCAAAATCACCACAACCGGGACACCAATCAGGGGAAACGCTCCCCTTAAAATCCTTCGCTGTTGGAGCCGCCTTTATGGGTTTTCCATCCTTTGCCATCTTATTCCTCCTTAAACTACAATTTCTTGATACGGGATATATAACTCGGTCTGACCCGCCTCAATCTCTTTAGCACCATCAACAATGTGGTGTGGCATGAATGGCTCACCATCATATTTGCGGATATGGCCATTAGCCTTGAAGCCGGTTTCACTACGCAGGAAGCGTGCAAATTGACCCGTGTAATTACACTCGATGATAATTGACTGCTTACATTTCGAGAGGATCTCATTGACCTTTTCTTCGCTCATTGGGTAAAGCCATTTGAAGTGGATATGATTGACGCTGTGCCCTTCCGTTCTCAACAGACTGGCAGCTTCCCCAATGACACTCTTCGTAGACCCCCAACCGATCAAGGTGAGCGCTGCATCTTCAGGCCCCTCCACCGGGGGAAGCGGTAACTCAGCAACGATACCGTCCATCTTACGCTGGCGTTTTTCCATGATGTCTCGGCGTATGTGGGGGTTCGTGAACTCATCGCTAATCAGTCCACCATCCTCATCATGTTCATCAGTGGCCGCAACATAAACATGGCCCGGCGTTCCGGGCAACGCTCGCGGGGAGATTCCGCTGTCGGTAATCTTGTAACGCAGATACTTTTCGTCTGTATCGTTGCCTTCAGTGATGATCTCGCCCCGATCGATCTTCTGATCCCACTTGATGAGGTCTGGAGCGATATTCGTGTATCCCATAGAGAGTGTGAGATCGGAAATCACCATCCCCGGACACTGATATTTATCCACTAAATTGAAGAGCTCTGGAATCACATCGAAACCATCCATGATACTGGTTGGTGCCACAATAATCTTCGGGAAGTCCCCTTGGCTGGCACCGAGCACCTGCCACAGGTCGCCCTGCTCGGTCTTGGTCGGCAGCCCGGTTGAAGGCCCACCACGCTGAACATTAATAACAACAACCGGAATTTCCATCATCGCTGCACTGCCGATGGCCTCTGTCATCAACGCGAAGCCGCCGCCGGAGGTCGCACACATCGCACGGCATCCCGCATGAGCAGCACCGATTGCCATATTCGCAACACCGATTTCGTCTTCAACCTGCCGTACCATGATACCCAAATCGCGCGCGTTTGCAGCCATCCAGTGCAGCACACCGGTCGCAGGGCTCATCGGATAGGCGCAGTAGAATTTGACACCTGCTGCCGCACCCCCCATTGCCATCACCTCATTGCCAGTCGTTACGGCGAGCGGCTTGTCTTGGATGGGCAGTGATGTGGGAAACGGCGTGAAATGTTCAGCGGCATGATCGTATCCTGCTCTGGCGAGCCCGACGTTTTCGTCAACAACGGCTGGTCCTTTTCGCTGGAACTGGATCGTTAAAATATCTTCAAGCTGTTCCAAGCCTGCGCCAATCATTTTAAGGGTGGCACCAAGCAACAAGGTATTCAGCATAATCCGGTTTCGACTGTTGTTGGACATTTCCTTAAAGGAGAGTGGACACAGCTGGACCCCCTCTGGGGCATCATCTGGGGGCTTCGTATTGTCGCTATTGTAGAGAATTGCGCCGCCGGAGATGACGTTCCGAAGGTGCTTGTCCATCCCGTCCTGATTCAACGCAATTACTAAGTCAACCTTATCACCATGGTTTGCGACCGGCTCGGAGCTGAGCCGCATCGTTAAATAAGTATGGCCGCCACGGATGAGGGATTGATAGGCACTATAAGTGAACGCATAAACGCCACGCCGCGCACAAATCCTCAACAGCAGTGGTCCACTACTTTCAATTCCTTGTCCGGGTGCCCCACCCATACCAATCGCAAAATCGTAATTTGCCATTTTATATCCTTTCTATCATAGGGGTTCCACCTGTTTGAAAATCGCAGATTGACAAAGGCAAGTTTCTTCTACATAGTGAGAGATGAGAAATTTGCTTTTGACTATACCAAATTCAGGAGTTCATGGGGTCAAGAGTTCGTTGATCAACTAAGCCAATGTACCAAATTTTTGATGGTTGGATAAAGTCTGGGCGGCAGAAGATCATATTAAGAATACCACATCCCGCTTTATTTTTCAAATGAATTATCTCAATTAGCGACATCCCGCGTTTTCGTTAAGGAGAAATGTTTTCTTCCTGAACAGTAATCTGAACAACAATTTTAACTGTTTTTCTCCCTCACAGCTCACTTAACGCTTTTTCTGCCTCTGGTGTCCCGATTTGTGCCAACGCGAAAGCGACATGTTCACGGACCCGATCGGACTCATCTGTTAATGCGGCGATCAAAGCAGGCACGGCATCGCTCGCAGCTTCACCAACGTTTGCCAACCCAACCGCAGCGTAGGTGCGAATCTCCACTTCATCGTCACCGAGTGCCTGAATCAATGCAGGCACAACAGATTGGGTCGACTTTCCAAGCGTGCTCAACGCACGGACAGCGTTTTCTCGGACGGGGTCATAGGTATCGTTTAATACCTCAACTAAAGCCGGAACGGCAGGTTCTCCAATTCGAGCGACGGCATCGGAAGCATTGAGCGCAACATGCCTCAGTTCGTGGGCAAACGCATCTATTAAAGCAGGGAGGACAGGTTCTCCAATCCGCGCTAAGGCATCGGCCGCGCCGTCACACACATCCCAAATTACGTTTTCTAACGCCGCTATCAAGTTGGGCGCTGCAGGTTCACCAATTTTGACCAACGCAGAGATCGCCGCTTCTCGATCTTCATCATATTCCAACTGTTCAATCAATTCATTAATATCATAATCTTCCATAACATATCCTTAGAAGTGTCTTGAATGGACTAGCGTTGAGTGAGGAAATTGCACTGTTTTTAGGACTTACGCACCCGATAAGATTGGGTCCGTTCCGCATTTATCCCTCCAGAGCGATCAAGAAAGGGTTTTCCAGCACATCAACCAACCGACGGAGAAAACGGGCTGCATCGGCACCATCAATCAAGCGGTGGTCGTAGGAAAGTGCAAGCGGCAACATTAGACGCGGCTGAAATTGGTCATCGATAAATACCGGTTCAATCTGACCACGGGCAACACCGAGAATAGCAACTTCGGGGGTGTTGATAAGCGGGGCGAAGTTTGTCCCACCGATGCCGCCGAGATTGCTTATCGTGAAGGTTCCACCCTGCATTTCCTCTAAACCGAGTTTCCTATTTTTTACCTTCTCCACCGCTTGACTGAGTTCAACAGCCAATTTGATAATGCTTTTCTGATCGACATCGCGGATAACGGGTACCAGAAGCCCTTGCGGCGTATCGACCGCCACACCGATGTGATAATATTTTTTGTAGATAATCTCCGCTTTCTCCATATCCACGCTTGCACAAAATTGCGGAAACTGCTGCAACGCCCCCGCGGCAATTTTGAGGAGTATTGCCGTGATGGTGAGTTTGCCACCGGCAGCCTCAACCTTTGAGGTGTACTGTTTTCGGAGTTTCTCTAACTCTGTGATGTCCGCCTTATCGAAATTCGTGACGTGCGGAATCGTCGCCCAAGCAGCAGCCATATGCGTCGCTGTAGCACGGCGTATCCCCCCCATCGCCGCTCGTTCGATTGCACCCCATTTTGAGAAATCTGGTAGCGGTTCAGCAATTCCAGCAGTCAGTTGTGTTTCCGTTGCTACGATAGCCGGCGTTTCCTTTTGCTCTACCACGCTGACAGGTGAACGCAATACGGCCTCGCGGGCAGGAACGGTTTTCTGAGGTGTCTCTGTAGGTGTGATTGCCGCTTCGCCCGTTGCCTCCGTATCCACTGTGAGAATCGGCTTCCCGACTTCTGCTATTCCGCCTTCCTCCACATGAATCGCCGTGATGACACCGCTGACTGAAGAAGGTATTTCGATAGCAGCCTTATCCGTTTCGATCTCCAGCACCGGCTGATCTATTTCTATTGTATCGCCGATAGATACTAGCAGGGCAACGACATCGCCTGTGTCAATGTCTTCTCCGAGTTCGGGGAGCGTAAATTTGGTTGTCATATCTGTTATCCGTCAGGTCTGAAACGTAATGCGTGAGACTTGCATTCTACTAGAAACTTGAGTTAAGATACGTTAATTATACATTCTACCTGCCTCAGAGTCAACTAAGAGAGAAGATAGCTCACTAAATATAGGAAGAAACCGCTCCAATTCCCACAAAAAATCCCTTCGATCCGCCGAAGGCATCTGAAGGCTTATCACGCTGGATTATCGCGGCTTGCATTTCACGCATTCAGGATGCCATACAGCGTGGGAGCTCCATCACACAATTACCTCCTCCAGTCCTGTTTTGAGCAGTTGTGAAAATCGCGAATTCGGGTCTTTCACAAGGTGTTCCCGCTCCCCATGTTCTCGAATCTCGCCATCTTCCAAAATCATGATTTCGTTGACCCGCTCAACCGTCCCAAGACGATGGGCGATGATAATGCCTGTCCGGTTATGGAGCAACTTCTGAACCGCGCGGTCAATCTGTTGTTCGGTCGCTGGATCCAGCCGTGACGAGGGTTCGTCAAGGATGATAATCCCCGGATCCTTGAGAAATACTCGCGCAAATGCGATCAGCTGCGCCTCTCCAGCGGAAAGCCCTCCAGAGGCGATCACGGTGTCAAGCCCGTCTGACAACGAGGCATACCATGCCGACAGCCCAAGGTCTTCAATAACCGCCAAAATCTGCGAATCGGTAATCTCAGGGTTGAAAAGTGTAATGTTGTCGCGGACGGTCGCATAAAAAAGCTGAACATCTTGTGTGACCAACCCCACATGCTGGCGTAAGTTGTCTAGCAATACCGTCATTATTGGCGTGCCACCCAGACGGATTTCCCCCATATTCGGTTCGTAAAATCGAAACAGTAAGCGCGTTATGGTTGTTTTTCCGCTGCCTGTGCGCCCCAACAGGCCGAGGACTTTGCCCGGTGCTAGATTAAAGGAAATCTTTTTTAGAACAGGTTCACCTTCAGTATAGTTGAATGTCACCTCATCAAACTCGATCGAGATTGCGCCCGAGGCGGGAAGCGTTTCTGTCCCATCTTGAATGTGAGAGCTCCTACGCTGCAAGGCTTCGATTCGCTTTAAACCCGCTGTCGCTCTCTGAAGATCGTTAAGCTGGCGACTGATCTGGTCAAGGGGATGCCGAAGCATGGCGGTATAATAGACGACCAAAAAAACCGTGCCGATGGTGAATACCCCTTCCCGATAGAGGTAGATGCCCATACCCATTGAAATCGCAAGCCCTAGGGCAAACATAATCCTCGTGATTGCTTGCACGACTTCGCCCATGATCTCAGATTTCAGCACCCGTTGATAGGCATCACTGTTGACATCGTAGAACCGATCCATCATATAGGCTTTTCCGCCGTTCGTCCGGATGTCTTCAATCCCTATTAGCCGCTCTTCGATAAAGCCATACAGTTTGGAATAGCCCTCTCGCTCGGCAGTATATGTTGGAATAGCGATGCTTCGTATGAGGTTGTAGATGATAAACGCAATAATTACAAACGCTGTCAGTGCAGCACTAACCCGCCAATCCTCTCGGAAGACCAAGATGACGACACCGATTAGGAAGAATGTGCTGCCAATAACCTGAAGCACAAACTCCGAGAAGAAGTTTGAGAGCGCGGTTGTGTCACCGTCCACGCGCTCAACCATCTCTCCAGGGGTATACTGTTGATGGAACAACATATCAAGATTCAGACAGTGAAACGCCAAGTCCCCCCGCATCCGATTCGTTGCCCGCCAGCCCACATCCTGACCTAGATAGGAACTGACCAGCGTAACGACTTGCCCCAAGATACCAATCGCAAGGAATAGTCCACCAGCGATAAGCAGATTTCGGAGTGCGCCACCCGCCTTTGCAGTGTCAATGAAGTAACGTAGAATCTGTGGATTGAGCAGGTTCAAGCCAATCCCACCAAACATGAAAATGGCAAGCAGCGTCACCCGAAACCACTGGGGCTTGAGGTAATAAGTGAGGAGTGAAACATATTGTCTAAGTGGTACTCTTTGCAAACGGATTTTGTCCTTTCGTCAAAGCGAGTTATCCTAGAGGATATCCGCTTTAATCATGTGCGTGCTGCCTGGTACGTCCGCCGGTATTCCCGCGATGATTACGACCCGCTCTCCTATCCGATAGCAACTTGGGTTATTGATAGAGCAGTTTCCGTAACGATTGCTTGCCGAGTAGGTATAACATGACCCACACACCAATGAGGGTGCTCAGAATAAACACAATCGTGAGTTGTTGTGGGGTCGAAAGTGAGCCGTTCTGTTTTCCTCCAAAAAACTCCATTTCGCCAAGAACGACGATTTCCAAGACGATGATGGGGCCACTGAGCAGTATTAGGTTAGCGATCATTGTGACCAGAAGTGTCGCAAATCGGAGGGTTGGTTGCTTGCGGGAATCCCAATCCGTTTCTCCGATTTCCGCGACCCAGGGCAGTGTCCCCATTGCGGTGTTGAACGCTGTCGCTGTCGCCGTAATCACTGTAGTCATCAATAGGATGGGCAGCCATAGCTGAAGGGGGATCCGAAACAGAATTAATCCTACAAAAAACCACACTTCTGCGTAAACAACCGCACAGAGGGTCCCGATAAAAAATTTGCTGTTGAACAGCAGCGCCGGCGAAATCGAACTTGATTTTAACAGCCACCACGTTTTTGCCTCCGCTTTGCAGCCTCCCCATGAGAATCCAGATGTCGCCATCACGCTGTAAATCATGATCTGAACGGCTATCCCCCCTAAGAGTGGCAGATGAACGCCGTAGCTGCTTTCATCATCTGCTCGTATCTGGTAAGCTGCGGCAAATATCAGTATCAACTGGATGAGGGTTAGCATTATAATCATCATCACCCGCCCCTTATGTCGGAGGAAGATATGGAAATCCTTTGCCATCATTGAACGGATTTTGCCTCGACCTAGGACGGCAGCACTCATCCGCTTCTTGCCGCCCTGTCTCGGATCGACTTCCACGCGCCTAGCATATTCCCAACTCTGGTGGTAGATTTTGGAAGCGAATAATACACTCAAGAACGGTATTGCTATACTTGCAACCACCAGTTGGAGCACCCACCGTAACGGTTGGATTCCCGACTCAGGAAGCCAACTCATCATCAATTTCGCTGTCCACAAATGCGGATACCAGTCGGACGTGGGAAGTTTTAATCGTTCTAGGAGAAATTTGGCAATTTCATCGGATTGATCAAATGCAAGAAAGCTGACCGAGAGAAACCAACCGGCGAGCACACCGATAGTTGCGCCGACGATTTTTAAGAGCTGTATCGTTCGCTGCGAAGAAAAAAAGCGCGTAACGAACATCATCACAACCGCAACAGTCGTCACGATGATGACGAGTAGGCAGAAGCAGGCTGGGATGAGGCCTAGGTAGAAATGCCAAGGCAAACCGAAGAGTCGTCCAAATGCAATCCACGGGGGGAACAGCCACATCACCATGCTCGATAGATTCGATGCAATGAGTTGGACTAACTTAAATCCGAAAACGGTTGATGGAGATAGCGACGACAGCAGTAGTGATGTATCCGTGGCTTCGTAAAACTGTTTGATTGTGTCCTCAGTTGCGTCTTTCACCAAGATGAATACGCTGAGCCCTACGCAAATATTGATGGCATGTAGTATTGTTTGTCCCTGGGTGTCGATCTGCTGTTCCACCACTTTGAAGATAGCGTGTCCTATCAAGTATAAGGCAGCCATCAGCACGAGAAAACCGATGGTTTCTGCGACCTTTTTCCGTCTCTCCTCTGAAGCGTATTGTATATTATTTAACCAGCCCTGCCAACTGGCTGTGAGTAAGATTGATAGTGTGTGCATAGTCAAGACGTATTGGAGAATCAGAGAATAGGATCGGCGATGTTCGATGAATTGCTGTTTGATACGTTCAGTTTTTTCCCGGTCGTGGTATCAATCGATTTTCACTTGATGCGGTGTATGAAGGGTGGTATAGTGGTGGATCGTTTATAGATTGGTCGTGCATAAATCGAGAATTGGCTTGAGTTGAGGAGGAGACGCAAATGCAGATTGGAATTATGTCCAGAACCTTTGCCCGTGCGACGCTGGAGGAAGAATTGGATGCCGTTGCAAACCATGGCATTGACTGTATACAATTCGATCTTTCCAGTGCCGGTGTGACTGAACTGCCAACGGATATTGATACGAGCCTGTGTGATAAAATCCGCGAAGAAATGGGTGCGCGCAACATCACAATGACCGCGCTTTCTGGCACCTATAACATGGTTCATCCCGATTTACAACAACGCGCCGATGGATTGCGAAAACTGCGTGTGTTGGCATCTGCTTGTGACAAGCTAGGCACGTCGGTGATTACACTGTGTACGGGTACACGAGACCCCAATAGTATGTGGCGGCGACATCCTGACAATGACTCGCCGGAGGCATGGGACGATCTGATAATTTCAATGCGTCAAGCCATAGAAGTCGCTGAAGAATACCGAGTCACCCTTGCCTTTGAGCCGGAGGTTGCTAATGTGGTTGATTCCGCAAGCAAAGCCCGTCGCTTAATTGACCGGATCGGTTCACCCTATCTGAAGGTGGTCATGGATGGTGCCAATATCTTTCATGCCGGGGAATTGCCTCACATGCGTGAAATCCTTGATGAAGCCTTCGGGCTCCTTAGTGAAGACATCGCTTTTGCACACGCGAAAGACCTTGACCGTGATGGCGAAGCGGGGCATCTTGCCGCGGGAAAGGGCCTTTTAGATTATGACCAATACCTGTCATTGCTCAACGAGATCGACTCCGACATCCCGATAATTCTTCACGGGCTCAGCGAGGCAGAGGTGGACGGATGCGTCGCTGTCCTGCGTGAAAAGATAGAAGCCATCAGCGGGTAAGAAGTTCATTGTCGGTTCAGAGGTTACGGTATACGGAGTATGCCTACTACTATCTGCTTGAGTTAATATCGCTGAAGTTTGGTGTCAAATTCCCTTGCCCACCGATCGATACCGCCAACCAAACTTTTAACTCGCTTGAATCCAAGTTGTTGTAGCAGATGCACCGCATCTAGACTGCGCATCCCTTTATGGCAGTAAACAATGATTTCGGCGTAGGGGTTCAGTAAAGATGCCTGTTGCGGTAGCTTTCTTAGGGGAATCTGCTTTGCATTTTTAAGATGGACGATTTCGTATTCCCACGCTTCACGCACATCTAATAAAATAATATCGTGACCGTTATCTATCAATCGCTTGAGGTGCTGAGGTTGGAGGGCATGTTCAGCAGGATTAAAAGGGATAATTGCTTCTTCGGCACTGGGTGCGGCTCGGGGCAAACCTCTTTTGACCGAGGGGGCTGTGTTCCTATTTGTGTTCCTATTGAAGAGCTCTTGTAGTGCTTTTTTAATAATGTTCAGCATCGGCTCTCTCCTTGCCTATTGTCATATAGTATGAATTTAAAATGATGAGTGCTGCTTCTCGCAAAATAATAATTTCCCAATTATATAGGACTTACGCAGTTGAACGCTCAAAGCCAATCCCCTGTCAAGGGAGCTCCGTGCCGAGAGCAGGCCGGGGGGTTGGGGTCCCCTTTGACATCCCCCCCTATCAAGGAGGTTCAGGGGGGTAGTTCGGCGATTTATCGCCCGTCCGAACGCGGGTTGAATTGCGCGACTACAAACTGAAGTGCGTAAGTCCTATTATAATTAAAGTGATTAAAAAATGTCAAGGATTATACGAACCTTGGCAAACACCGAAACCAAATTGGCTCATGTAGTTCATCGGGTTCAGGCTTCAAAGCTCGAGGATACGTGCAACAGTGCCGCCCATGATCATCGCCAAATCATCGGGGGTCAGGAAGCTACAGTATTTCTCAATCCAGTGGCGAGACTGGCGGTATGTGCAAAAACGGTTTTGGAACGGCATATCCGTTCCCCAAAGCAGGTGATCTGCGCCGATGTGCTCAACCATCGCTTCGAGGGTGTGCCAGACCTCTTGATAGGGATAATCGAAGATGTCGCCGAGTCGGATAGGAAAACACACTTCTAGGTTGAGATTCGGACTTTGGAACGGCTCCCAGATGGCTTCTGGCAGCGTGATGTGGTCCCCGTCCAGAAATGCGCGCCAAGGGAAGCCGTGGGTAATACTACAAGTAACCCCCGGGTAACGCTCCATCCATCGCATCAGGAGGCGCAGTTCGTTCAGATAGCCCGCTCGCTGTTCGGCATTGGAAAGGGTGCGGTGCTCTGCCTCTGGGCCCGTGCCCATCGTGAAGAATATGGGAACATTGAGGGCGGTAACTGCCTCCCAGAATGGTCGGTAGACACCATCATCCCAAGGGTCGGGGCTCACGAGGTAGGTTAACGGATTGAACTTGATAGCGTGCAAGCCGTGCACGGTGATAGCAGTGGTAACTTCATCAATGACGGTCTCCATCTCATCGCGGATCCGCCACTCATCAACATGCGTCATTGAGCGGAGACGGTCTGGAAACCGCTGCACACATTCCGCCTGATAGGTACTATCCCGCCCCAGCATCGGGTTCGTGTGGAGCAGTGCCATGTCCACATCTGCATAATCCATCTCGCAGTTCAAGCTGAAAGGCGTGAATTCACAGCTTCGCAGATTCGGTGGATAGTAGTGTTTGGTGTACTCCTCGCCTTCGTAGTTCCAGACCACTCTACCGCGCGGGTGGTTAATCCGAAATCGCACATCGGGAAGGTTGGATAAATCGCTACGTCCGTCGGGGGCAAGAACAGCTGAGGGACCGGGGGCGCGGTCTCGAATCCGAAACGCCGGCTGGTGATGCGCTGCATGCGATACCTGCACCCACTTGAGATGTTCTTCACTGCTAGCGTATCCGCGGGGGCTATCCGCCGGCTCAAAGCAGTATGCGTGGGAGTCGATGATCATTGTATTCTTCCTTTCTTCCGTGCTGTTACCGATGGCCATCTGGGGCATATCAACGAACGCTTATTAGAACACCCCTCATTCGTTTCACAGGGTCCTACCGCACATACTGTGCGAGGTAGTCTCGTGAACGCTTGAGCCCATCGGCTTCTGCCTCCCAAGTCTTCCAGTAACGGTAGTCTTCGAGCTCAACGCTGACAATCCCGTCAAACCCTTCGTCCTCAAGTCGTTGAGTAACCTTGAGCCAATCGACGACACCATCGCCGGGGATGGTATATCTCCACCAATCCTCACCAAAACCGCGTGGAGCGTGGAAACTTGGTCCCAAGTTGCCGTGGAGGTAGAGTGCCTCCTGATCAAAATCGGTATCCTTGCCGTGGACATGCACGACGTGCGCGGCAAATTCATTGAGCATCCGCAGGTAATCAATGCCGATGCGGACTAAATGTGATGGATCATAATTTACGCCGAGTCCTCTCGGGCACTCCGCGAACATCGCTCGCAGCGTCTCAGGAGTGCAACCGAGCGCGGGACAATGGGGCGAGGGACCTGGGTAACCTTCAACGGAGATTGTAACCCCATTATCCGCGGCAAATTCTGCGATTGGTGGGACAGTTTCCTTCCACAGGTCGAAGGCTGTCGCCCGTCCAAGGGTTGGATCTGCCGGCACGAAAACACAAAACATGAGATAGACATTGTTATCGACTGCAGCTTGGATGGCGGCTTTTGCCGCTGCTGCCCCCGCTTCTTGCTTAGATTTATCAACGCTTAACAGGTCATTAGTGCCCGGCAGGTCCGCCGTGCCAATGACCAATCCAGCGTCCCTTGCTGTCCCCACAATTTCGGGCGTGACGCTACTTATATCGACAGCGTCAAAACCGTTATCTACACACCAACGACAAAACTCATCAAAGGGCAGCTCGCGCGCTGTGCCCGGTATACGTAAACCAATTTTCATAGAAATCTCCTTCATCGTTTGGGGTTATTTAAGTCGCTCAACTATCTAGTTATTTTATCAAAGTTCGGAGGAGAGCGTTATTTGTTATGTTCCTGAACCTTCAATGAGACGCAAGGTATCGCGGGCAATCATCAACTCTTCGTTGGTTGGTATGACAAGCAGCTTTACCGGAGCGTCTGCTTGATGAATTACCTTTTCCATCTCGTCTGACCGATTCTTCTCTTCGTCAAGGTGGATTCCCAGAAATCCAAGTTTCTCGCAGATTGTGGCACGGATGGACGGGGCGTTTTCGCCAATCCCTGCGGTGAAAATCAGTGCGTCCAAACCGCCGAGAACCGCCGCATATTTTCCAATATATTGTCTCACGCGATAGGAGAACATCTTTAGTGCCAGTGCCGCCATTGGATTGCCTTCCGAAACAGCCCGGAACAGGTCTCGGACATCTGACGCGATTCCTGAAATACCAAGCAAACCGCTCTCACGGTTGAGCATCTGATTAATCGCGGCCGCGGGCATCTGTCCTTCCTCCATCAGGTGAAAGATAATCGCGGGGTCAATGTCGCCAGAGCGGGTCCCCATCATTAAGCCTTCGAGTGGCGTTAATCCCATGCTAGTATCAACCGACCTTCCCTGATTGACCGCTGTAAGACTACACCCATTTCCAAGGTGGCAGGTAATCAGCTTGAGCGAGGTTAGCGGGTGTCCGAGGATTTCTGCTGCTCGCATTGAGACATATCGGTGCGATGTGCCGTGAAAGCCGTATCGCCGAATACCGTGCTGCTCATAAAGCGAGTAAGGAAGTGCATACATATAGGCATAATCCGGCATCGTTTGGTGGAATGCTGTATCGAATACAGCGACGTGTGTAGCGTTTGGCAGTGCTTGACGACAGGCATGGATGCCACCTAAGTTATACGGGTTGTGCAGTGGAGCAAGGGGAATGCACTGATCAATCGCCGTTTCAACTTTGGGCGTAATTAATGCGGATTCGGCGAAGCGGCTCCCTCCGTGGACGACACGATGTCCAACGGCGGCAATGTCATTGAGATTTTGGAGGATGCCCTTTTCTATGTTGAGAAGTATCTCAAAGATCGAGTGGAAAACGGTCTCATACTCCACTGGTGGAACGTTGGTTTGATGTGTAACGCTATCATGCCGCTTATAGAAAAGATTCGGGGATGGAGAACCCAATCGATCGACTTGCCCCTTTGCTAAACACACTTCGTCCGTCATCTCAAAGCATTGGAACTTAACAGAGGAGCTTCCGGCGTTGATTGTGAGTATTATAGGCATGGGCCAGCGTGATATGTCGTAGGCAATGGGTGATTGAAGTATCCCGATCAGATCGAGATTCAGACAGCTGCTCGCAAACTACAACGTTCATCGGGGCAATTTTAGGATAACAATAACGCAAAGTCAAGCGAAAAGATTTGATATATCCTTGCCTACTCAATCTGTGTAATCCATATAGACGCTTTGTTGGATTTGGTAAGGGGATTTTCCAGATTTTCCAATCGAAGTTAGGCGTTGACACGTTAGGTATGGGCGTGATACTATGAACACTCATAATGACAACCGACGACATTCTATCCGGGCTGCAAAATCAAACCATCGGGCGGCAGATCCAAATCTACAATCAGGTGAGCTCAACGAACGATTTGGCGCGCCAATATGGTATTGATGGAGCGCAGGAGGGGGCACTTATCTTAGCGGAGAGCCAAACCCAAGGACGGGGACGACACGGCAGAAGGTGGCTGGCTCCTCCCGGATCCAGCATTCTTGCATCGGTCATCCTGCGGCATCGGCTCCGCGCTCATCAGGTCGGTTTACCCAACCTCATCGGTGCGGTCGCCATCGCAATCGCAATCAACGAGTTGACAAATCTTTCGACGCAGATTAAGTGGCCCAACGATGTGTTGATTCGCGGGAAAAAGGTGAGCGGTGTCTTGATGGAGTTGGAATATGACCGACATCGGCAGCCGTTTTTCGTCATGGGATTCGGGGTCAACGTCAATACGACATGGGCAGCCTTGCCGAAGGAACTTCGCGCTTCCGCTACCTCTTTGCAGATGGAAAGCAACCGGGAAATCTCCCGCGTCTCCCTCCTCCAAGCTATTCTGCATCGGCTTGAAGAAAACTACCTGCGCTTGAAACATGGTGAAACTGCTTCGATTATCGCAACCGCTAACAGGCTATTATACCGCTCTGACGATTGGGTCCAGATTCAGATGGCTGATCGCGTCTTTCGCGGTCAAGCCGAAGCGATTGATCAGGGGGGTGGACTGCTGCTCAGAGATATGAATGGAAAACGGCGGAGATTTCTGGTTGGGGAGGTCATCCAAACCGGACCGGAAACGCCGACAGATTAGTAGGTGAAAGAAAGGATCTTACTATGACTATTGGAACGAAAAACAAAATTTTTGTCACCACAAATGAGAGGTTGCCCTGCTAAATAGCCCTAAATAAATATGAGAAAAGGGTTGACAGCTTTTGGCAACTGTGATACGATGAAAAAGTATCTGATTGGACATCATCATCCGAAGTCACCAAGGTTGAGATCCGAGGCTGTCATCCAAGAGCAGATTTCGTTGTCCCGCTGCTCAGACCAGGGCTTGCTAGCCCCCCTACTGAGCCGGGGTAAGCATTCCACGCTTGAGTATGGGAGTGTGTCACAGGATGGATTTTATCTAAAGTCTTAGTGTTTTTGGGCGATAATTTTTCGTCAATCAAAGGAGGAGAAAATGTCGAATGCCGATGTTGCTTTAACCGCCCATCTGATGCGTCGTGCAGGGTTTGGCACAACCTTAACAGAGTTAGAGGAATACGTCAAGAAGGGCTACGAAAATGTTGTTGAAGACTTAGTAGAGCTAGAACGTTGCCCGCCGGTTGACGAGGATATTTTGGATCGTTACTTCGGCGGCTCTGAGGGTGGATATAGGACAACGTGGATGTTTCGTATGATTAATAGTCCACGCCCGCTCGAAGAAAAAATGGCACTTTTCTGGCACCATGTGTTCGCCACCGGTGTTGGGAAAAATCAGCATATTCTCGCTTCTGCCCTCCAGATTGATACGTTCCGGCGCGTAGGGCTTTCAAATATGCGAGAGATTCTGCTCGCGCTATCGAAAGACCCAGCGATGATTTTCTGGCTTGACAATAACGAGAATCGGAAAGGTGAACCGAATGAGAACTACGGCAGGGAGTTATTAGAACTGTTCTCAATGGGTGTCGGTAATTACACAGAGGACGATATTAAGGATTGTTCCCGCGCCTTTACAGGATGGACATTCACCCAGCCGCCGCCCTTATACCCGCAAGGTTACTACCCTGCACACTTCGTGTTCATTGAAGAGGAACACGATAATGGCGAAAAGACGTTCTTGGGGCATACAGGGAATCTTAACGGTGATGATATAATCGACATCATCGTAAAGCAGCCTTCCTGCGCGAAGTTCATATCTAGACACCTTTACAACTTCTTTGTCGCCGACGAACCGCAGGTCCCGTCTTGGAACGTGACCCCTCCACAAGACCCGGACGCGATTGATACGCTGTCTAACGCTTTCTTGGAGTCGGATGGGAATATGCGCCACATACTCAGAACGCTCTTCAACTCCGATTTCTTCAAGGAAGCCCGATTCAAAAAGGTTAAGAGTCCTACAGAGCTTGTCACAGGTATCGTGAAGCTGGTAGGGACTTATCAGCAGCCCGAACTGGGCATGGGGAAATATCCGGGAGCCACCACTTTGATGGGGCAGGAGTTATTGAATCCCCCGACGGTAGAAGGTTGGCACACCGGTAAAGAATGGATTGATGGCGGTACGCTTACCGAGCGCATTAACTTTTCTGTTGGTGAGGTCAGCGATCCCCAAAAGCCGGGGATTGAGCAAATCATCAGTCGGCTTAAAGCGGATGGCAGCCCACTATCTCCCGACGAGTTTGTGGATAGATGTCTCGAACTAGTGGGGCCGCTAGATGTCGGTGAAATGACACGCGAGTCTTTGACCCGGCTTGCAGCATCTCAGGGCGACCTCAACATAGGGGCTGACGACGCTGAAGAAGAGAACAACGCTCGAGTGGTGCGTATGCTACAGTTGATTGTATCTTCGAGAGAGTATCAGTTTGCCTAATTTGGTAATTGTTTTCACGCATCACGTTTCAGGTTCTATACGCCGCAGGGCCACATTTCCTGCGGGGAAGGAGTAAGGCACATGGCTGTCAGTAAGAAAGATCCGGTCCTCGTCGTTGTCGAACTGAAGGGTGGCAACGACTTCATGAACACAATCATTCCCTATACCGCGGGCGTATACTACGATTCACGGCCAGTGGTAGGGCTCAAGGAGGAAGAAGGCCTCCCGCTCAACGATACTTTAGCCTGGAATCCAAATACTGAGCCGCTCAAGGATATGTATGACCAAGGCGACGTAGCCATTGTTCAGGGCATCGGCTATCCCGATTCGAGTCGTTCCCATTTCCGAGCGATGGACGTGTGGCACACTTGCGAACCGATAGAAATTGGCACGGAGGGGTGGGTCGGCAGAGTCATCCGGGAACTCGATCCCAATGGCGATAACGTCTTAACGGGGGTCTCCTTCGGCAAAGGGCTGCCGAGAGCCCTCGCCCTCTCCGGCGTGCCGGCTACCTCTATTGATAATCTTGACACCTACGGGTTGATGACCGATATCGAGGCAGACCCGCAGCGACTCCAAGCCCTTGAGATATTCAAGGAAATGTACAGCCCTGCTATCGGCACCGGTATGGTAATGGATTACCTGTCGCAAACGGGCCTTGATGTCATTAAAGGTTCTGACGCGCTAAAGAAAGCGCCAGCGATGTATACATCTGAAGTTGAGTATGGGGACAACCCAATCGCCAAGAGCTTGCGGGACGTTGCGCGGGTGCATCTTGCCGACCTCGGAACGAGGGTCTTTTATACGCAGCATGGCGGTTACGACCACCATGCAAATGAGGTCCCGTCGCATCCGAAGCTGCTCGCCGAGCTGTCGGGAGCGATTCGCGATTTCTTCAAGGATTTGCGCGACCACAACGTCTCTGACGAGGTGGTTATGCTCGTCTTTTCAGAGTTCGGACGACGCATCAGGGACAACGCCAGCGGCACCGACCACGGCACAGGAGGTGGCGCATTCATCATCGGTGACCATGTCCAAGGGGGGTTATACGCAGAGTATCCATCCCTTGACCCCGCCCGATGGGCAAACGGCGAGGACCTTGAGCATACGATAGACTTCCGCGGCGTATACTCAACAGTCCTTGAGCAGTGGTTGAAACTTGATCCCACCCCAGTCGTGGATGGAACATTTGAACAGATCCATCCTTTTGGTAGCAAGTGAAACTTTGAGTAGCTGAAACTTTGAGAGGGCGAGTGTGTGAGTATATGAGGAGGCGTGGGAAAACGGGATAACGGGACGTGCCTTCTCGCTCCCTCACACACTCGCTCGCACAAATTTTAGGAGGTGAATCATGGGTAGACCTTACGGACTGTTACGCGCAGGATTCCCATTTTTCAAGACTGTCGGTATGCGGCGACACACCAACTTTCCGGTGGATGTTGCGCTTGGAAAGGAAAACCGCCTATACATCTTGTGTCGAAACGGCGACGCATCGATGATTAGAAAATACACCGTAGATGAGGATAACTTGGGCGAAATTGGCGGTGTGGCTATGTGGGGGGTGGCAATTATTGCCGACAGTGAGGAGAATCTTTACATCTCCGACGAAGCGAAGCATTGTATCGCAGCAATCAACACAGATGGTGAGTCCCTCGGCACCTGGGGGGAGTATGGCGACGGAGATGGACAACTTAATGCACCCGCGGGCATCGCCTTTGATGCCGAAGAGAATATCTACGTTGCTGATAGCATGAATCACAGAGTCCAGAAGTTTACCAAGGCTGGCGAGTTTATCTCGAAGTGGGGCAGCTACGGTGATCAAGAGGGCGAATTCAATATGCCTTGGGGCATAACCGTCGATGAACTGGGAGACGTTTACGTCGTAGACTGGCGCAACGACAGGGTGCAGAAGTTCAATGCTAAGGGCGAGTTTATCTTCGCATTCGGCAAGTCGGGTTGCGAGGATGGCGAGTTCAATAGACCCACCAGCGTGGCGGTGGACGATCACGGCGATATCTACGTGGCTGACTGTGGAAACGACCGCGTCCAACTGTTCAATTCCGAACCGAGGTACGTAGAAAAATTCCTAGGAGACGCAACTCTGTCAGAGACCGCGATCGATTATATGATGACAAACGCCAGTCCCAATCGTCTGCGGGATATGTCAAATCTTGAACCACAGAGATTGTTGAGGCGTCCGACCTCGGTGACGATCAACGGAGATGGGCTGCTGTTTATAGCGGACAACTGCTCCTATCGGGTGCAGGTCTACAAGAAGCACGCCATTCCGCTAACGGAGCTAGAGTTCGGGCCCCCGAGACGATCGCCGACACTCCACCAAGAGTAGCTTGAGTAGGGAACGCTGATCTACGTTCCCTACTTAACGATAATTCGAGAATTCATCGTCGTAGGTCAGCGATGAATCGCCGAAAAACACATCTCTCGTCGCTCGATATGTCCAGCGACTACAATCTAAAGGAAGTTTGAACGATGTATAATTGGAAATTAAGAGCACTTTTTGTTATCGGTTTGATGATGATTGTAGGGGTATTCAATAACGCAGCAATGACAGCAACAAATGATGGCGAGGGAGAGGTAGAGGTAGAGGGTGGATCCCGTGACGCTGCTGATGATGGTATCTCAACCGTTGGGTTTGTGCCTTTTGATACTAATACTTTGGCTGCCGGTTCTATTCGAAATGCTCTGAAATTTACCTACACAGCACGGGACGAGGATAATGAGGCCATAAACATGGCTGGCGGGAGAGTTCGGATTGCGTTTCCAAGCGGTTGGAAGGTGTCTAATAAATTCATAAAAGTCACGGATGGAGATCTTCTCGGGCCTGGTAACAATGGCGTGGTATACGAAACGGGTGGCGATGGGAATCTCGTTGCGGCCTTTAATGATGATGACGAGAGGGAGCGGGTGAAAGCAAATGCTAAGGTGACATTTGAAGCCAACAGACGCATAACGGTTACCCTCGGTTCAAATTGGGGGTCCGGTAGGACTGATGAGGATAGAAAACTCGAAATTATACTCGCTGATATAATTGCCCCTATCCCTCGTCATTTAACTGAAGATAACGATACTCCTGATGACTTTGCTGATGACTTTGAGAATATTCAGTTCCAGTGCAGCTCCAGTGCCGCGAACGGCACACTGAGTCGGTTATCGGATAGCGTTTATGTCCAAGTTGGAAACATTTTGGGGGATCGTGATTTATCTGACCCTACTGATCCAGAGACTCGTGACCCTCTCATAAGGGAGTTTAAGGTTACACCGACGAGAGTATTCCCAGGCGAGACAAATATCCGATTCAAAATCACCTTTACAGCCCCTGGGCCGATGTATGGTTCTGCTCTCCAAATAACCGTTCCCTCTGCTCTCCAGACGAAACCCGACTTTGACAATACGGTTATTGGAGCTAATAAGCCCATAAAGATAGTAGGAGGGGGCGGGGCCACTATTGATGATGATGACGATGATAAACCTAGTATCTCCAGCGGCAATATCCTTACTATCCGCATGGATAAGATCGATAAGGGTGAGAGAGTTACCGTTTCCTATGACATAGCGACGGTTGGGGGTACTATTGGTCAGGTCACCGCGACGACTACCGTAAATGCCACAGAGGAAGGGGCAAAGGTTACGGGAGGAGTGGCGAGTGCAGTAGCGGGTTCTGGAAGTATGAGCATTTCGCCTACTTTTGTGGAGGTGGGTTCTCCGCGCAGAACTATCACCCTGATTTATACCGCCTATACCGACTTTACCGATGCCAGTCCCCTCACTTTAGAGATTGAGCCGATGGGGATTGATATTAGTGGTGGTGATGAGATACTACAGAAAGACAACTCCGATGACTACGGTTATGTCTCTGGTCCTTCTTCTAGTGATTTAACGATTATAGATGGGGATACTATTAAGTGGACAGGTATCACCCTTCGTAAAAATAGAACGTTGAGGACTACCATACGCAGAGTCGATATCTTACCCACCGCTGACAACTATTCATGGACGGTGAAGGTTAATGGCATCATACTTATAGACGATCCGACCACCAGAGATCTTGATGAGCGACCGGTCCTCTCCGTTGTGAGCACATCAGGGAACCCGGTTCTATTTGAAATCGATGGCGACACCTCCTTCCACGCCGCAAGTCAGGGGACAATTATCTTCAAGTTTACAACGGAGAGCACCCCCATTCGGAATGGCAGGGTTTCGTTGACAATCCCCTCCGATTTGGGATCTGCACCGACGACGGCGGAAGGGAGACCCGGGCGGGTGACCGCCACCATTGAGAGGAGTGGTGAGCCGGTTGAAGCGAAGCAGCCCACCGTATCAGGGCGGACCGTCAACGTTGCAGTCAAGCAGCTGGCTATCGGGGGTATTGTCAAGGTTAAGTATGGTGATACGACAACCGATGATGGGACGACCGATGATCGTCAGAAAGCCGAGTTCCATCATGTAGCAAATGATGCAGTAAGAGTTACCGGCACTTTTCGGGTCTCATCAAGTGCGAGCACCAGATCTGTGGGAAGGCGGCCCATGGTCACGCTGAAAAACGTCGCAGACGGGACCGGTTCTGCAACGCTATCGCCGACCGCCGTTGAGGCAGGCAGCGACAATCGAACGATTGAAATAGTGTTCACCGCAGCCGGAACGATGGATGGCGGTAAAATAAACCTTGAAATTCCATCGGGTTGGGGTTCAATGCAGGAGGACCCCACACTGCGGAATTACGTTACGACTAGAGGGTCCGCTGTATCCTCATTGCAGGTCGGGAGCACCACAGCGACAGCGACGGTCAGGAAGCTTGGCAGAGGGGGCAGTATCCGATTTATTTATGGCGGTGGCACATCGAGCACCAAAAACGGTGTGGAGGTCCAGCCCGATACTGGGATTGCCTCCTTCATGGTTAAATCCGATGGAGATGGGGACGATGTTTTCAAAAGAGTCAAAAGCGATGTGAAGCACGAAGGCAGAGAGCAGATAAGAAATCCTAAAAAGTTGGGGCGGATTTATGCAGATGCCCCCGGTGTCTTGCAAATTCAGGTGGGCGGCGCAGTGGATGGCACGGGCACGGCGACCGTTGAGCCCAGAGAGGTTCGGGCCGCTGAGGCTGTGAGGCTGGTGTTTACCTACAACCCGGGTCAGACGATCGAAGATGGGGCACTGAGATTCACCGTTCCGACTGGTTGGAGTAAGCCGGAGGTGGATGATGCGGGGAGTCCGGGGTATACCGAATTCGAGGGCTTGGGCCTTGGCACTGCCACGGATAATGGTAGATCCTCTGTCACCGTGCCTATCTATACACTTGACAGATCAAATACCATCACAATTACCTACGGCGCGACCGACACGGGCCGTGCCATTGCCTCCGCCGCGACGGGCACAGATACATTCAGGATTGAGGTTAAGGGGCATGAAGGGGGTAGCCTTAAAGCGATTCGAAGGCAGCCCACCGTGACGGTCAGAGGTCAAGCGAGTGGCGAAGGCAAAGCGGTCCTCACCGTGAGACCCGTCAGTGGCGATACCGCCCTCTATGCCGGTGATACCCGTCGCCAGATCACCATTATTTACACCGCAGCCGGTCAAATAGTTTCGGGCAGGGCTCGGTTCACCATCCCCTTCAACTGGTCCCGGCCGACCACTAGCACCGTTACGGTCAGGCCTTCGATTCCCACCCGCTATGATGGTCAAATAGTGGTTGTTGAGGGTATCAATTTGGATGCAAACGGTAGGTTAACCTTCGTCTATACCGGTAATGTGCAGCCAAGGACAGCATCTGCTGTTAAATTTGGCGTTGAGGTGCACAGCGGGTTTTCCGGAGATTCGTTTGAAGAAGTTACGGGAGAGGGGACGATGCTCACGGTTGAGGTCCGAGAGGCGAGACCGGGGTCCGGATCCGGAAGGGTCACGCCGACAAGCGTTGCCCTCGGTGCGACCGGGGTGAACCTCACCTTTACCTACACCGCGGTCGGTGAGATTTCTGGGCCGCGGGAGTTCCGCGTCCAAGTGCCCTCAGGTTGGCCCCCACCGAGTGCGGCTGCAACCTCGCCTAACAATAGGGGGACCTACACCGTGGTGCATCGGCACCGTAGCGTAGAGACGACGACGAGTGTGGAAAAACTCAATCCGGCTGGCCGGGATATGATTGCCCGCGTGAGATTAGGGGGGCTTGAGGTAGAGGCGGAGGATCAAATTATATTCACTTACCAGAATGTCGCCGCGCCTGCGACTTCTGAAAACTCTATTTTCAGGATGTTTTTTGATGGGGCACAGATTCGCGACAACACGCAGGTGAGAGTCGGCACCGGCACGCCCACTCCCCCTGTTAAGCCCGTCGCTCCCGTCACTCCCGTCACGCCCGTGGTTCTCATTATCACCGCTACGATTGATAAGACCATCGCGAAGGCGGGGGACAGGGTAACGGTGACCGCCATCGGCACATCGGATGAGAGGGCCACCTTCTCGATCGGTTCGGTTGTCCCCAATGTTGCTATGACCGAGTCCCCGGCGGGGACTTATACCGGCCGCTTTACCGTCGTTGATCGTTTGCACGATGGGACACACACGGTTACTGTCAACCTCAACAGTGTCCGCGCGACAGCGGGGGCTCTCACCATTGACACCGCCGCACCAACGGTTACGGTTACGGCATCTCCGGACACCGTTTCAAACGGGGATACGGTGACTATCACCGCTACGGTGTCCGAGGCGGTTTCTTCCGTCGCGGCAGATGTCTCCGCACTCGATACGACGCAAACAGCACCGATTCAGCTGACGCTATCAACCTATAGGACCACCTTCACTCTCGGTGATGATAACGAGGCAGCCAGCGGCCCGCAAACCATCATTGTGACAGCGACGGATGCCGCTGGCAATAGTGGTATGGGGTCTACAACCGTTATGTTGACAAACATACTGAGGTACACCTCAACGATACCGTCAGGGGTCAGTCTGTTCCACGTGCCATTGGAGGTTGACGGCCTCGACAACATAGGCGATCTCCGCAGGATGCTTGGCAACGCTGTTAGCCTGTTAATCACCTATAATACCGCATCAGGGACGTGGAATAGCCGTAGCGATGCGGTCCCGATTACAGCTGACCTCGGCATCGTCGCTTCGATGAACGCCGATCAGACGGTTACTTTTACAGGCAATGCGTGGGGTGACGGCACATCGATGATAAGCCTCAAGGCTGGAACGAATCTCATCGGGCTGCCCGTCAATGATCCGGATGTGGTGAGGATCAGCGACATCATGGGGTTGTTCGGTCGAAATGTCGTCGCAAACATAATTATTGCGGCGAGGGCCGGTCAATTCGGAGTCATTGGTCGAGCAGGTGACCCCGGGGATGGTCCCGTCATGGGGGATGCGGCATATCTCGTCACGGCGACTACCGATGCGTCCGCAACGGTCAGGGGTGACGGTTGGCGTAATGGCGGCACAACAGCTGCGCCCATCGCGCTCGCTGGATACAAGGTTGACGGTCAAACCCCCGTCCTTGATATCCACGGTGCCGTTGTTGACGAAATCACCGGCTTGGCAAGGGGAAGCTTCCGCGTCAAGGTGAAGAACCTGTCAACGAAAGTTTCGCTCAGCCGGGTCACCTCCGTCGAAACGGCGGCGGTCCGTGCCGAGACCCCCGCGAACGGGCCTGTCCCCGTTCCGAGGGCAGGCCCGATGCAATCGGGGACAGGCAGGGGCGGTTACAACATGACCTTTGTTGATTTGACTGCGGGTCATGCGGCACGAGTCGGGGATGTGCTGGAGATTTCCGCTGATTCACCGGATCCGTTGATCGGGGTCCAACCGGTGCGGCACATCGTTACCGTTGATGATGTGAAGAGCGGTATCCTTGAGGTGGAAGATCTCATCGCTTATGAGATTCCCGCAGAGACTGAACTGCTTCGGAACTATCCGAATCCGTTCAATCCTGAAACGTGGATTCCGTATCGGTTGGCAGAAGATGCGGTCGTAACGTTGACCATTTATGATACAGGCGGAGCTGTTGTGCGAAGCATTGATGTGGGACATAAACCCGCAGCAGTGTATGAGTCGAGAGCCAAAGCAATCTACTGGGATGGTCGTAACCGCTTCGGTGAACAGGTTGCGAGCGGCATGTATTTCTATAGCCTAAGCGCAGGTGACTTCTCAGCCACACGCAAGATGCTGATTCTGAAGTAGGGGCCGTCTTGTGCCTACGAATTATTCCCTATTCCTGTGGGTCGGGCTTCCTAGCCCGACACCCAAATGTCGATTTGGGAAAATCGACCGACAGGCCGGCAAAATGTAGGGGCGGGGCTTGTCCCTACAGACAAATTATTCCCTATTCCCGTAGGTCGGGCTTCCTAGCCCGACACCTATATGGAGATTAGGCGCATCACACCCACACCGTATACATCGGGCGATCTAAGATGATCCCAAGCAGCGACCAACCGCACGCGAAGATGTAATCCCCCACAATCAGTCCCAGAAAAAACGGCAGCGATCGGCGATATGCCCGGGCACCGCCACCCCGCAGAATCACCCATTTTAAGGTTGAGGCAAAAACTATCGTGAACCAGTAGTCGTCGATGGCACGGCTCGTCGCTAACGCATAGCCCGCCGGGTGAAATGGCCACCAGAGCAACGTGCGACGTAAAAAGGTCAAGACAAATGTCAATAACAGCCCCAAAAGCAAACAGCCATTGCCAATCCAATCCGGTGAACGGGGGTGCTGCAACCAGTCAGATAATCGGTTGAAGGAATCCCATCCGACCCCCTTCATCCCACCGGCACGCGCTTCAGCACCATAGCGGTAAAGCACCTGCGGAAAAATGATGAACGCCGAAAGGAGCCCTATTCCGGTTGCCAAGAGCAGAAACCAGAAGACGGGTCGGCTTGAAAAACTTGCTTGTTCGGCAATCTTGAAGCCTTCGAGTTGATGCGGCATCAAGTAGTTTCTCTTGCGGTAGCTGAACCACACGAAAAGGGATAGGCCCGAAAGGTTACGGGGCCCGAAGCTTCGCGTTCCCAACAACTTCACGAGCGAATCTTGTGGGGAGACCACGTGCATAATATGCTCCGGCACGCCGGATTCAGCCCGGATGCGTGCCATGGCAATGCACATCAGCAGAAAAACGAGAAAAAAGACCGCTACCACCCAAAGGGACAACCCCATCCGTTGTGCAAAAATACCGAGCAGTATACTGCAAATCACAATGCCAAGCACCGCTCCACGATAACGCAACGGTTCGCCAGAATCGTCGATTCCTGTCCCCAAGCAGACTTTTTTAACCACCCCCCGAAGATGACGGTTGATGGAGATTAGGGCAATTATACAGATTCCCAGCAAGGCTCCCATTGATTGTTGCCCCAAAAAGGGGTATCCCGGGATATTCGACCATCCGGTGACATGACCGGTAATCCGTTCGATTTTGCGGAGTATGTAGAAAAACCAGCAAGAGATGGACAGATCTAGCGGCAGCAGATAGGTCATGCCAATCATGAAGAAGCGAAAACGGATGGGGGTCCACCCGATGGCGTTCCACGGTTTTTCCGTGAAATAGTGATCGAGGCGGATGCCCCGCACTGGAATGTAGGGGACGCTAGGGTAAAGGTAATTTAGCCCGTTGATAATATCAACGACCGCCGCCACCGCAAAGCCAATCCAGAACAACCGGCTGTGAAACAACCGGGTTTTGGGGTTGCTCATCGAAAGCGGCAGTTGTATGATCGGATAGGTCAATTTCTCCTGTTCTGTCCAGGGACGGCGCAGGAGGACGGTGATACAGAGCAGCAAAACGGTTAAAATTAACACAAGCAGGGTCCAACTGATTGCTGGGATTAACCAGTATTGCCAATAATTTGCCGCGTAAAAATCGACCTCTCCAACGTAAAAATCGCGGACGACTTCTCTATTGGTGATGATCAGCCACGTCGGGAGGTGCCCTGCAAACAGATTTCCCCAATCGTTCTCAGGCGTTGCAAACCATGTCGTGTGTGGCAAAACGCCTATCAGCCCAACAAGGCTATCGTAGCCTGTAACCGCGCTCGATGTCGCCAAGATGATGTAAATCACCAAGAGATCTCTCTGTGAGAACGCCAGTTGCGGGGAGATTCGACGCGCAATAGCGTTATAGCCGATGAGCCAAAACAGGATGAAGATTACGTTCAGCGGAAGTGATACGGCGGTGAAATGCAATCCGGACCACACCATCTCGGTCACAGCGATCCAGTAGGTGTTGAGCGGGATGAGCACGACAGCAAAGACGACTGCCTTCCATGAAATCCCCTGGGCTCGATTGGGACCAAAAGCGTTTGGTTTTTCCGCCCGTTCCCCGGCCTGCGACCGAGAGTCAGAGAACTTTCCCACCTTCAAGGCTTCCATTGGCACTTCCTTTTTTAATGCTACTGTTCAACTACCGATATAACTTTTTAGGACTTACGGTGTTGCTATGCTGAAGTCAGTGATACGGTGGGTTGCATACGCCGTGCGAAATCCGCCCTTCAGTCCTCAAACTGCTTCTTCAGGGATGGAATTTGTGTCACAGGGTCATTCAATTAATGAGGCCCCCTTCCCCCCGCCTACCATGAGGCCCCCTCCCCCCGCCTACGATGAGGCCCCCCCTCCCCCCGCTTGCGGGGGGATTAAGGGGGGTATCCTACCCGCCAAAATTTGTATCCCCTTTTTAGTTTATAGGTTGGGCGGAATCTGATATAATAGGCCGCATATAAGTGCGGCGGGTGCCTTGCCCACCTGGTGCTATTTGAAGGTATTGGGGGCAGGTGCTGTGCCCGCTAGGTTTGGGAGTATGTCAACTTTGAATCAAGGGGACAGATGTCAATCCAATTTACTCAATTAGGCAACCAAATTTTCATTCATCACGGCTCTGTCAACGTCGGAATTTTGCGCGATGGAAATCGCGCCCTATTGATTGACTGTGGCGACGGTAGCGTGCGTTCAACCCTCAACGCGCTCGGAATTACAACGGTTGATACGGTGCTATTCACACACCACCACCGCGATCAAGCGTCGGGCATTGGAATCGTAGCGTCGGATGATACACGCATTGGTGTTCCCGCACAGGAACGCCAATGGTTCGAGTCGGTCGAAACGTTCTGGAACGACCCACAGACACGCTGGCATCTCTACAACTATCGTCCCCACAACCTGATGCTTGCCGAGTCGATCCCTGTAACCGATGCCTACGCGGAGGGCGATTCCATCCAGTGGGGGAACGCAAAAATCTGTGTTATCGATACACCCGGTCACACGGACGGGAGTGTATCTTACACGGTTGAAGTTGATGGACTCTGTTTCGCTTTTTGCGGCGATATGGTTTACGACACGGGACAGATCTGGGAACTATACAGCCTCCAAAAGGGGGAACAGACAACAGATTATCACGGGTTTCTTGGTGATAGAGGACGATTGACCCATAGCCTCAAAAAACTACGGCAGCGGTATCCCGAAGTCCTTATCCCTTCACATGGAAAGATTATGCGCGATCCAGTGGACGCAGTTGAGGTGCTCCTACGGCGACTTGATGCCTGCTACGATAAATACGTTGCCATTTCCGCGCTCCGATACTACTTTCCGAAGCTATTCACCGCGTTTGAAGGCAGCACCGGGCACATGCCCATCCGCGAGGGCAAAGAAGTGCCAGACTTCCTACGTCACTACGGAACAACATGGATGATTATCTCGGAAAACAGGGAGGCGTTTGTCATGGATTGTGGCAGCCCCGGCATCCTGAAACAGATTCAGCGGCTCAAAGCCGAAGGGGAAATCTCCGACGTGACAGAGTTCTGGATTACGCACTATCATGACGATCATGTGGACAGCATCCCTGAATTTCAAGCAAGCTTTCCGTGCACAACGCGAACTGATTCAGTTGTGGCGGATGTTGTGGAGAACCCACGCGGCTTCCGTCTCCCCTGCATTTCGCCCGCCCCCGCTCAGATTGATTATCGCACCCAAGACGGAGATTCGTGGCGGTGGAACGAATTTAAGATGACCGCTTACCACTTCCCCGGTCAGACCTACTATCACGGTGGATTGCTCGTTGAAGGGCGAGGGGTCCGTATGTTCTTCGCCGGCGATTCTTTCACAATGGCAGGTATTGATGACTACTGCTCTGGGAATCGCAACCTACTCGGTGAGGGTGTGGGATATGATCGGTGCCTGGCTTGGATTGCCGAACTCAAACCGACCCATATCTTCAACTGCCACGTATCGTGTGCCTTTGCTTTTAGGGACGACGAGATTCGGCAGATGCGCACGAATCTTGCTGAAAGGGAGCGGCTCTATGCGGATCTTTTTCCGTGGGATCACCCCAACTACGGGATGGACGAACACTGGGTGCGTCCCTATCCTTACGAGCAAGACGTTATCGCCGGCGAGACAGCAACTTTGCGTCTATATTTTACCAATCATTCCTCACAAGCCCGCACCGCGAGTTGCCGCCCAATCCTTCCTGAATCATGGGACATTGACCTCCCCGAACAAGCAGTGAGCATTCCACCAAAGCAGGACGGGCATATCACCTTTTCGATTCCGATCCCGACACACGCCAACGGCACGCAACGCACCGTTATTCCCTTGGATGTAACTTATGATGGCTGGTCACTCGGACAGTTCCGTGAAGCGATTTTCGTGTTCTCACCTGATGCCTAATACGCCGTGAAAGCTGCCTTTCAAAATTCTCCTCGGCGAAATCTGTAGCGGAGTTCACCTCTCAAGCGGATCTGTCGCCTATTTGTCATCAAAGTCCTGCCTGCTGAACCGCGTGAGTATATCGCCAATCTTATCTTGTAGGGCGCGACGTGGGTTGGCGGAGCCGATATAATTGCTCGCTAAAATCGAGAATGCCACCGTTTCCCCATCCGCTGTTGCGGTATAGCCAGCAAGGGTTGTGAGCCCTCTCAACGTTCCAGTTTTGGCGCGTAAAACCCCTTCCGCTGTCATGCCCCGCATCCGCCGTGTTAGCGTTCCATCCCTCCCTCCAACGGGCAGAGACGCAAGGTATTCCGGCATCACCGCAAAATTACGGAACATATAGACCAGCAAATCTGTCAGCAGAGAAGCGGTTACTAAATTATAGCGAGATACCCCCGAACCATCGGCAAGGGCGTAATGCCCCGTATCCATCCTAATTTCGCCCAGAAAGTCGTTAATTACTTGCAGCCCTTTCTCCCCTGTCCCCGGAGCTCCTTTGATTTCAGTGCCGATTGTTTTCAACAGGAGTTCGGCAATCAGGTTATCACTCGGTTTGTTCATCTTCCAGAGGATGCGAGATAGCGGTGGGGACACGTGTTTGGTGATTTCCGCTGCACCTTCAGGCACTTCACCATAACGCACCTTCCCCCGAAGGGTCATCCCCCGCTTTGCAAGCATTTCCCGTAATAGGGTGCCACAGTAGAGTGCCGGGTCAAGTACATCTATACGTCGGTTCATCTCAGCTTGACCGATTGCCATCACTCCATCAATCATCAGGACATTTTCCTCGGTGGATCCCCCCCCGCTTGCATCGGGATTCAAAGCAATCTTCCGTTTAAGTTTCAGTTGTGCTTCTTCCGATGTCGCTATGGTGGTTGCTTCATTGATAATTTTCATATACTGTGTGGGCGGATCGAGCTGGACGGAAACCGAATCGCCAACTTTGCTGCCGGGCGAGATGCGAACAAGTACACCGTTATGATTAATCGTCAGTGCGCTTAAATGTGAGAAATACCCACCAATGGGCCCATCGTCCCACATCCAACCTTTGCCCCATCGGATAGCGTCAAAATAGGTTTCATCTACCACAATGTCGCCCTGCAAATCTTTCGTATCCATTTCCCCCAATTTTTCAACCATGTTCTCCAAATCATCGCTAGCAAACACTGGATCGCCGCCCCCTTTGAGATAAATATTCCCTAGGACACGCTTATCTTCACGGCGATCGACGTAAAGCGTGGTGTAGAAACGGTAGTTTGGATTCAGCTTAACAAGTGCCGTTGCTGCGGTAATCAACTTCATGGTTGAGGCCGGGTGATACAATTTTTCGGCATCTTTCTCATAAAGCACCTCTCCCGTTGCAAGCGAAACGACTTTCACTCCGACATTTGAGGAAGCAAAGAGTGGATCGTTCAGCGTGGCTTCGATTTTTGCCTGTAATCGCCGAACGGATTTTGACGGCTTTGGCGGTGCGGGTGGTGAAACTTCGATTGTTGAAGGTGCTCCACAACTAGATAATACGGCACAACAGAATAGTGTGCAAAACCAGAGGCAAGTTTCCGATACATATCTTTTCTTCCACATTTTCAAATAACTCCATCCCGACGCAGGCCTGCAATCATCTTGTCATTCAGCCCAAGTAGGTTGGTGAGAATTTCGGCGGTGTGTTCTCCAAGCAGCGGCGGCGGCAGCCGCATCTGTGTTGGTGTCCCTGATAGATTGAGGGGTGTGCCAGCCAATTGCACGGTTTCCGCCGTTGGGTGTGGCATCTCCACCCGCATCCCTCGCGCTAATGTCTGTGGGTCAGCGAACACCTTATCAAGGGAGTGGACCGGTCCGGCAGGAACATCCGCATCAGCGCAGCGTTTCAGCCATTCAGCGGCGGGCTTGCGACGGAACACCTCCTCCAGCATTGGAATCAACACCGCTCGGTGAGCGACGCGTTGCGGGTTGGTGACAAACCGTTCATCCGCCGCCCACGCGCTTACCCCCGCTGCTGCACAGAAACGTTCCCACTGCCCATCGTTGCCGATAGCAAGGATAAGGTAATCGTCCATTGCCTGAAACGCTTGATACGGCACGATGCTGGAATGTGCATTCCCCCAGCGTTCCGGTACTTGGCCCGAACAGAGATAGTTGCTGCCAACGTTTGCTAGCAGCGCAATCTGTGAGTCGAGCAGTGCAATGTCGATGTGCTGTCCCTCGCCGGTGCGCTCGCGGGCAAGTAATGCAGCCAAGATGGCATTACACGCAAACAGTGCTGAGGCGACATCCACGATCGCCACGCCAACTTTCAGGGGAGGGCTGTCGCGCTCGCCGGTGATGGACATAAAACCGCCACGTCCCTGAATCAAGAAGTCATAGCCCGGCAACTTATGGTCGGGTCCCGTGTGCCCAAAGCCGCTGATGGAACAGTAAATCAGACGCGGGTTAATCTCCTTGAGTGCTGCGTAATCCAGACCGATTGCGTCCAAACCGCCGATACGGAAGTTCTCAATTAACACATCGCTTTGCCCTGCGAGTTTCCGCGCAATAGCGATGCCCTGTTCGTCCTTGAGATTGAGTGTAATACTTTTTTTATTGCGGTTGCAGCAGAGATAATACGCCGACTCACCACCGAGGAATGGGGGTCCCCACTGACGAGTTTCATCGCCAACGCCGGGGCGTTCGACTTTGATGACTTCGGCACCTAAATCGCCCAACATCATGGCGCAGTAGGGGCCTGCCAAGTGCCGCGACAGGTCAAGAACATGGCTGCCCTCCAACGGACTCAAGGTCATTATATACGCTCTCCTCTCCTCTTTGAAAATGTTCTATTCCTCATAATATTTGAAGCACTCCTTGAACAACCCTTGAGGTATTGAGGAGCTACTCAAACGGATAAGATGGCAGCGGTTGGGTCACAGGTTTATCGACCCGGTCGCCTAGCGCATACTCCGCCTGAATCAACTGGTGAATCTCCTGCGTCCCCTCATAGATTAGTGCACCACGTGCATTGCGGAAATAGCGTTCCACAGGGTATTCGTCGCTATAGCCGTGTGCCCCGTGAATCTGTATCGCATCGTCTGCGGCTTGAAAGGCGTTCTGGCAGTTCGTCCACTTGGCGAGACTGACCTCTCGTGTACAGCGCATTCCCTGATTCTTCATCCAGCCGACCTGATAGTAAAGCAGCCGCCCGATATCGCGCCCGGCGACCATATTAGCGATTTTTTGCTGGACCAGCTGATGTTTACCGATGGGTTGCCCGAAGGTCTCACGCTCTTTGGCATAAGCCACGCTTGCCTCAAGACATGCTTCTATCAAACCGACCGCGCCTGACGCTACTGTGTAGCGGCCGTTATCTAGCGCACTCATCGCAATCTTGAAGCCGTCGCCTTCCTCGCCGACGCGGTTTGCAGCGGGCACACACACGTCTTGCAAGGTGATGCTACCCACGTTGCCCATGCGCCCCCCTAATTTGTGGCGGATGCTGGAAGTGGTCACGCCATCAAAGCCACGTTCAACGATGAACGCAGAGATACCGCGATGTTTCGCCGCCCGATCGGTGTAGGCGAAAATGAGGAAATGGTCAGCGATATCGGCACAACCGATCCACATTTTCTCGCCGTTGAGGATGTAGATGCCGCCATCGTATCGGGCAGTCGTGCTGATGCCGGTGACATCGCTGCCCGCCCCCGGCTCAGTCAGTCCAAACGCCCCCAATTTCTCGCCACGCGCCTGCGGGACAAGATACTTCTGTTTTTGTGCTTCGTTTCCCCACTGAAACAACGCTAGCGAGTTAAGCCCAAGGTGGACAGCGATTAGCACGCGGAATGCACTGTCGGCACGTTCCAATTCTTCGGAGACGATGCCGAGGCTCAAGTAATCAAAGCCTAACCCGCCGTAAGACCGGGGAATACACCCCCCCAACAGACCCGCTGCTCCCATCTTCTGTATAACCTCACGCGGAAGCTGCTGGGCACGATCCCAATCGCGGAGGTGTGGCACAAGCTCACGCTGACAGAATTCTCGTGTAGTCTTACGGATAGCGTCGTGGTCTGCGGTCAATGTGAAGTCCATAATGTGTTGCTCCCAGAAAAAAGTTCATTTCAGTTCGGTTATGAGTTACAATATATCAGATTTTCACGTTTGGGTAAACTCAAAAAACCGTGCACTTTATACGGAGAAGCATTCAACATGAGAGTGGTTTTCGTCCAAGTTTTGTTAAATAGCTATTTCAAATACCTTATGAACAATGGCAATGAGAAGGAGAGATAAAATGGCAATTGGATTAGGAGTTATCGGAATGAACCCCACCAATATGGGGTCAACTGCAACGTTGCTCAAGGATGTGCCCGATTTCAAATACGAACTCCGGGCGATATGTGCCAAAAGGGCGGATGTCTTAGAGGGGTATGCGGCGCAGATTGGGGTCGGATTTTGGACCACCGACTATCAAGAGTTGGTTGCTCGCGATGACATTGACGTGGTTGCTGTCTATTCGCCCGACCACCTACATGCCGAGCACTGTGCCGCCGCGATTGAAGCCGGAAAGCATGTTGTCTGCACGAAACCGATGGTGACCAATCTTGACGATGCCAAGCGACTGGTCGAATTGGTCCGGGAAAAAGGGGTTAAATTTCTGGTGGGTCAAACGATGCGTTTTGACCTACAATTCCAGACGATGCGCCGCTTCTTCGATGATGGTGAGCTCGGGGAGATTATGGCGGCGGAAGCGTATTACGCACATGACCTCCGCGATGTCTACGATTTTACCCCTTGGAGATTGCAGGTTCCTCAAGACCTAATGTTCGGTGGCGTGGTGCATCCCGTCGATATTTTGCGCTGTTTCTTGGGCGATGTCGAAGAGGTACACGCCTACGGTGCAAAGGGGAAACTCACCCCCGAATACCCGAAAATGAACAACTTCTTCCTCAATCTGAAATTCATCAACGGACAGATTGCGCGAGCAATGGGGTTGTATGACATCGTCCATCCCCCTATGCCGATGATGCAGGTCTCGCTTTACGGCACGGGCGGCACAATGATCGGGGATTTCACCGATAACAAAGGGGGACAGGTCAAGCTAATCTTGGATAAGATGGCGGCGAAAGAACCGTTGGAGATGACGTGCCCGCCGGAGATCGATACGAGCGTTTACGGGCACGGTCAAACCGTCATCCGCTACATGCGGCATTTCCAGAACTGTCTCGAAGAAGATCTGGAGCCATCGCCGAATGCAGTTGATGGAGCAAAATCGGTCGCTGTCGGTGTCGCTGCATGGGAATCCATTCGCACAGGACAGCCGGTGAAAGTGTTTAATGATTTTTAGCTCAGGACTCACGCACTTCAAAACCATCCGTAGGCGGGGCCTCTTGCCCCGCAACGGTGTGAGTCCTATATCAGTGGATCCCCATCTCCTTAAGATTCCTCAGACTCATCCCCAAGCTCTCAAATGGATCGCGTTGGCAGGTATCCTGCTCAACAATATACCACTCCACGCCGGCTTCTTTACAAGCATCAAGGATTGTGTGCCAATTCAGATTTCCCTCACCGACCTCTGCAAATAGCTGGGTCCGATCTTCCATCGCCATGTCTTTTAGGTGAATGATATGGGCACGCCCCTTCAGTTGTCGTATCCATGCCGCCGGATCACCGCCGCCGTGTTGGATCCAGTATGTATCGAGCTCGCTGTTGAAATATTTTGGATCGCTATCCTGATATAAGATTTCCAGCCCGGTGCGCCCGTTGAACTTCTCCAGCTCAAAGCTGTGGTTGTGGTAGGAGAAAATCAGTCCGCCCTCCGCAAGCCGTTTAGCAACTTCGGAGGCATCTTTGGCAAACCGCGCGTAGCCTGCAGCGTTGCGATATTCTTGGGGCAAACCGCCGATTGCGGCATGCTTGCAGCCCCAGAGGTTATGCTCGTCGATGACCGCTTGGGGTTCGTCGCGCATCCGATCGTAGTCTGTATGCGTGGCACAGATTGTTAAGCCTTCACCATCGACAATGCTTTTCAATTCATGTGGGTCAATAGCACCGAGTGCCGAACATTGCACAGCGTCGTAGCCGAGTTGCTTGACCTTCTTCATTGTCGTGGCAATATCGGCTGGGGTGTTTGTGAAATCACGGACCGTATACAGTTGTGCTGCCAGTTGTGATGCTGCCATAAATGTGTTCCTCCTGAAATATGGGTTAGAAATGATATTTTAACACAAATTGTTAGGATGTGTTGACATTTATGTGAATTGTATCCGTGATTTAATGTGCAACATCGCTTCGCGGGACGAGCCATAAAAATGGGCAAATGTTTCAGAGGAGACGAGGTCGTGGAGCTTTTGAAGACGAAAGAGGTTAGAGCGTGTAAAGGCTGCTTGCAAATTGCTGTTGAGCGCAGCTTATTCTGAAACGCTTGCCTTTTGACTCTCGCCCACCATCTTTGCGGGTTCGGTCCTTTTTCGCTCAGTAGAAAAGAGAAAATACAGTGCCAAAATAAGAAAAAAAGCCATCGCGATAAACGAAATAGGTCTCAACCAAGGTCTCACTTTTTCCTTAACGAATGGTTTGTCCTGATACAACGTCAGCACAAGCCCTATAATTAACACGATCCCCGCTACAAGTGCATTGGCTATATCTCCACTGATAAAATCTCTATAAGCAGTTAAAACTAAGAGAACTACAGGGATCACGACGGCGACGGGTCTGAGCCCAGTCCGCAATCTCCCATAAAATAACGCGATGACACCAAATATGGCAAACGCAATACCCATTCCAATTGCACGCCCTATATCACCATCGTGGAAGCCCTTATAAACGGATAACCCTGCGAAGATGATGCAAAATACGCTTATTACGTGATGACGTTTCATTGGTAATTTCCTTTACCTATGCTTGAAGTTAGAAGTAAAAACACATGCCCGAATCTCTAATGGACATAAAATCACGTTTGCTGTGCCGTGCGACTCTTTCCTCAGCAGTCAACTGTTCTTCCCCCGGATTTCCATCGGGATTTTGAGTAGGAGTCACCCTATTGTTGATAGGGAATCCCGATTGGGGTTCCCTACTGGAATTCTCATGCGTTGGGCTCCCTCTGTCCTTGTGCTCACTAAGAAAAAACCACACAGACGTACAAACGGCTATCGCTATCAACAGCACGCTGCCCACAAGCATCGTTTTTCTTATCAATTTGGTTTTCATCGGTCTCAATCTCCTAAAGAGGGGACAGAATTTTCGCTCTGCCACAGGGGTAGAAAATACTGTTAGGAATTTAACTGCTCATAAACGCTTGCATCCCGAAAAAATTCTGTGATACGCCGCTTGAAAGCTAACGTCAACACAAGCTGAATCAGTCCCACAGCGGTCATTACAAACACAATAAGGATCATCGAGAGCGCAGCCGCCTGCGAGAAGTCGCTGTTTTCAACAAAGCCCAGAATCGCTACAGTGATCAGATTCCACCGCCCGGAGACAACAAAGATTACCGCACTGATAGCGGTCATGCAACGGACGAGACTGTAGGTGAGCCCAGCGAAAAATGCCGGCGCGATCAGCGGCAACAGGATTCGACGAAACGTGGTGAAGCTGCCTGCGCCTAAATTAATCGAAGCCTCCTCCAGTGAAACATCTATCTGGTCCAGCGAAGCGGCGGCAGCACGGATTCCGACAGGCATGTTACGGAAGATAAACAGCAGCACAATGATGGCCGCTGTCCCTCTTAACATAAGTGGTGGTTGATTAAAAGCGAGGAGGTAGCCGATACCAACCACCGTCCCCGGTAGGGCAAAACTCAACATGGATGTCACATCAATTAACCCACGACCGACAAACCGCTTTCGCTTGACCAGATATGCAATAACCATTCCTAGCAGCCCTGTCAACGGTGTGGCAATCGCCGCGAGCAGGAGCGAGTCTAGGAGGTAATCTGCTCCTAGACGAAAGGCTTCCACGTAGTTGTTCAGCGTCAGCGAATAATCAACGCCCCACAGCTGAGTGAATGACCCCACTAGCACCAACCCGTATAAAAGAAAGACGCATCCCACCGCTCCCCAGCAGATAGCTATCAGCGGATACTTCACCCGCTTATCGACCGTTTGTATCCCTGCGCCTGAGGCCCGTCCTGTCAGCGAGGCAAAGATCCGTTGGCGTAGGAAATAGTGCTGTAAGAAATAGACCGCGAGTGAGGGCAGCAGCAGTGCCATCGCTAGTGTTGCCCCGCCGGGAAGGTTATCGTTGCCGGTGATCTGGAGATATGCTTGGACAGAGAGGACGTTGAATCGCCCCGCCAAAATGAGCGGGTTGCCAAAGTCTGCCATCGACTCAATGAACAGCAACAGCATCGCACTTGCAATCCCCTGCAGCGAAAGTGGGACTGTAACAGTTCGGAAGACTTTCCACCGAGATGCGCCGAGATTTGACGCGGCTTCCTCCAACGCTGGTTCAATGGACGACAACACACCGACCAATACCAGATAGGCAGTGGGGAAGTATGCGAGTGTCTCAACGATGACCAACCCCGTCAGTCCATAAATGTCGAAGCCCGCTGCGTAGAGATCGATGCCAACCCCTTCGAGGAGGAGTTTCCGCGTGATCAGGCCGTTTCGACCAAATAAGAGGATCGCCGAAAGAGCAATAACAAAAGGCGGGGAAATAATCGGCAAGAGTGTGCTGGCTTGGAGGAATCTTTTGAACCGCATATCCGTCTTCGTGACGGCGTAGGCAAAGGCGAATCCGACGGTTGTGCCGAGCAACGCGACGCAGATACCCAAGATGATGCTGTTGTAGAGCGGCTGCCGATTGTAAGATTTAGTGAAGAGTTCCCAAACATACTTCAGAGTGAGCGTTGCGCCCTCTCTCGTGATGAAACAGGTTTTGAACACCTGAAACAGCGGAAACACCACGAACAGGATGAGCAGCGTGGTGATGAGAATAACGGTTATCAGGACGGAAGGCTCATGCCACAAACATCTCCAACCAATGAGAGATTTTCGCGGGGTCCCAGAAAAGGAAGCTGCCCTATTGCCAATCAATTATTCCTCAACCCGCAGTTCTTTAGATCTGGAATTAAAATCAAAAAGTGAGAATAAAAAAAGCAGGGAATGAGCTCCCCTGCTTTTTTGCGGATTCATGAGGCAATATATTGCCCTTACATACCACCGACCTGTGCTTTTTCGGCTTTAGCCTGTTGTTTCAAAACATCAGGATTGTCGTTGGGATCTTTATCGGAGGTGCCGGCTTCCTGCTCGACATAGAACTTGAAGCCATCTCCATCCTGATCCAGGTCATACTGACGGACAATCTGTTCCGCCTCACGGTAGTATTTTCCCTCTTTGTCTATACTCATGTAAGCCTTAAAGGCTCTGTAGGCTTGCCCAAACTCACGGACCGCGCGATAACAAACGGCTTGCTGATAAACCGCTTCATCCCGGAAGGTGGATTCAGGGGCTTTATCAAACATATCATCATAGGCACTAATTGCACGCTGATACTGCCCGTCTTTTTGATACAGGTCGCCAATCCGGAACAGCGCGTCTGCAGCATGGAACTTTTTGTATGACAAATTTTCCGCCAGTTTGCGGTAAGCAGCAATTGCAAACGGGTAGTTTCTCATCTGTACCCAACCAGATCCAATGTTCTGGAAATTCTGAGCAATACGCTCCGCGTAACCTGCGACATACCGGTCACTCGGGAGTATCTTCCGCCCCGCTCTTTCGTACTCGATTGCTTTCTTGCTTGTATACTTCTGAATGTCATCCTGATCTTGCTTAATCTCTGTCAGGATGTCCGCTGACTTCTTCAACAGGGTTTCTGCATCGGAGGCTTCGTAAGAATCTGGAAACTTCTCAATGACTTTGACAAATGCCCCCCACCCTCCATTGTTGGAGTAGTTATAGAGGTCGTAAAAGTAGATATTGCCAATTTGGAATTGCGCTTGAGGTGCCAGTTTATGTTGAGGAAACTCTTCGACCGCTCGTCCAAACTGCTTAATTGCTTCCTCGGAGTTACCGAGCGTTTGGTAAGCCCTTGCCTCCTCGTAAAGCGCACGTACGGCTGTATCGTTGCTCTCTTGTGCTTGTTGATTGAGTATTTGTGCTTCTTGATTGAGCATCTCAACTTCTTCGGGGGTGCTAGCTTCCATCGCACGCTGTTCTACTTCCATCGCACGCTTGGCTAAATCTTTGCTGAGGGGTGCGTGGTTTTGATAGGTGCGCCTATTTTCTTGGATGACTTGACGATTTTTACGGATATCAGCAATACCACTCTTTGCACGGCCCCCCAAATAACCGGTCGGGGCAATGTCCACAATGGCTTGATAATGCTCTGTGGCTTTATCCCATTCAAAACGTTTTTTGTAGATTGCCGCCACCTGAAAGTGTGAATAGTGTGCATACTTTCCGGTCGGATTTACCGCAATAATTCCGATATACTCTTCGAGTGCAGCATCCAACAATGCTTTCCGTTTGGCAAGGTCCTCTTTTTTCTTTTCCATGGTGTCTGTACGAATGCGCATAGTTTCAGCCTTCTCATATTTACGGTCTGCATTTTGGATCTTTATACTTGTTGGCATTACATTCGCGCAACCGGTAATCACCCCTGCTATGATTACAAGCGCAATATAGTAGGAAAGGTTCACAAAACAGCGATTCATGGTTATTCCTCCTAACTTTAACTAGATTGGTGGATTAGCAGGATTCTCAGGAATCCTGTTCAAAATTGCCATCCCATTATAATCGTTTTCCCAAAAATTGTCAACAATCATTTTGAATTTCTTGGGAAAATGGTCGATATTGCTAGGATAGCCTGAGAATACCCAAAAATTTTTCAATTGCTTGATTGCGTTGTGAAATTAATGAAAATCTCCCCGGACTGATCAACCTGCGGTGCCTTCTTGGATAAGGTGTTGAATCGAATTCTTTCGACGTATCGTTTGGCCTGTTCTTTGAGTCGAACTTCGCCTACCGTCGTTAGAAAACCGGGTTTTACTCGAACATCGTACACCGTGCCGTCTGGTCTCACCTTGAAACTGATCTGGACACCTCCGCCTTGTTTCCCTTTTGTTTGAATGGGTTTTCCCAAACGATAGCCGCGTCCGCTGACTTCACCGGAGATCTCCAACTCGAAACCAACACCATCTGTCACACGACTTTGCCCGGTATGGGTCACGTTTCCTGTAGAGACATTCCGGGTCAAGTTGTGTCCACGTTCCCCGCTGGGTCTCAGCCGCTCCGCATCTCGTACACCTCGACGAGCCGAGGCACCGTGGTATCCCTCCTTATCAACTAGTGGTTTCTCCCGGACCGTTGCATTCGTGGTTTCCAAATCATCGATTAGCGTCTGATTTCGGCCTTGTGAAGGGGCTGCCCCTAACGCCAAGCGATTCGGATCTTGATTGCTCGTCCGTGCTAGGGCGCGGGTCGGCAGGCCTCCCGACGGACCGCCAGGATTGAGATATCGCTGGACATTATAGGCAGATTGGATTGGCGGCAATTCGGCAGGTATGTCGGGCTGCCGAGTCGGAGAAATAGCGATGGGGATTTCCTTTTCAATACGTTTCTGCTCCGGTTCATTTATCAAGATGTCCACAGTTATGGCTGTGTCATTAACCTTTGACACAGGGGTTGTATAGGCTGCCATAGCTAACGCCAGAATAAGAAGCAGATGCTCAACGATTGCAATCCCAACAAAAGCACTGAGTTTAACTTCACCTCGCGTGCTCATCAGCTGACCTCCTTTTGGGTTAGGCTCATGTTGAGAAATCGTGCAACAGAACCCTACGGGTTCTATTTGCGCTTTACACTTTCTTTTGAGATGAGCCTTGGATTAAACTCTGAATATCTTCAAACCCTTCCTGAAACAACTTGTGTTCGTCGGCGACAAGGAAGCGAACCAGAGACATGCCGTGTCTTTCCAACTCTGTTAAAAAGAGTTGTGCCTTGCTGTTGAAATAGTAATACGCGACATACGTTGGTAGCGCGACCATTAATCCAGCAGCTGTTGTGATTAAGGCCTGCGAGATGCCCGCAGCAATCTCACTCGACTGCCCCACCTGTCCGCTCACCTCATATAGGTTGCCAAATGAGATTATCATGCCGAGAAATGTGCCGAGTAAACCTGTATATATCGCAACAGCAGACAGCATTCCCAAAATATGGAGGTATCGCGTCAGGATCGGTTTTTCGCCGTTGATGGATAAACGGACGATCCGTTTGAGCGTTTCCTCATCGGCATCTCTGCGTTCTATCCCGGCACGGAGGACATTTGTCAAAGGCCCCGGCCGCTTCTCACACATCTGGATCGCGGCATCGGAATTCCCCTGCACGAGTTCATGGTAGATGCTACGGGTCACAAACTGTGATGGGATGATTCGCTCACGACGCAAATGGTAAGTCCGTTCCATAATAATCGCGTGTGCACAGATCGAACAACCAATCAAGGGGATGAGAAGGATCCCACCCCCACCCAACTGTTCTAATCCTGAAGTAATCATCTCAATCAGATTGCCCATGCTGAATCTGTTCTCCTCGTCCGCTGTCTTGTAACCATTTAACTAAACTACTATCAAAGCGGTTAGAATCTCAACTCAATCCCAAAATCAAAATTACCCTGCGAAAGCTCATACATCTCTAGCAAACGATACTCCCCAATCGCAAACGTCCCGCCAACAAAGGCATCAACATAGCTTCCAATCGTTTTGCTTAGTTTGGGTTTCAACAGGAGATAGCCTTTCAGTATTTCATCAGTCATCGTATCAACATGCCTGGGCCCCTGAAATTCTGCCTGAAGTGTGACGTGGAACTCCAATGGGAGATGATATACTACATCTATATCGATGCGATCCACCGCCCTGTAAGGGATTTGTTTACCCATCTTCGGCGCGGGAACCTCATGCGTGTACTGAAACCGCAGGTCGATGCGGTCAACAATGCGAGCGGATATAAGCAGCTGCCCGCCGTAGATTGACGCATCAATGTTCGTCGGAGTCCATGCAAGCCCGACCGCGGCATCGGCGGTAGGTTGCACACCAATAATTTCGAGGTGTTCCGTTTGAGGAGTCAAGACAACGAGATCGTCTATCTGCTTTGCGAAACCGGACAGGTTCACTTCAAATTTCCCACCGTGATGATACTTTAACACAATCCGTTCGTTCCAAGTCTTTTCCGGACGAAGAAACGGGTTGAGGCTGATGTAATCTGTGTCAAAGTAAAGTGTTGACAATCGGTGCCGTGCCACTGTCCGAAGCCCTTCAAGTCGAATTAACCAGTGTTTATCAAGATGGGTCGTCAATGCAAGGGACGGGTTAAACTGCAAGTTCGCCTTATATTCGCCGGTGTCATCACGTTCGCGAAGGCTAACTCCTTCCACGCCTATGCTGCAGACGAACGGCCCAAATGGCGTGAACTCATCGCGGGCATATAGGCGAAAGAGGGTCGCCCAAGCATCTCTATTGAACTGCTCATCTGTCACGGAAAAATATTCGACATGACCGCCGGCGTGAATTGGGTTCAAGAAGGGCCACGAAAATGCTATGTCAACGTTGAAATAGAGATCTGCCGCTTCATCCCGCAGATTGGATTGGCCGTGTCCAACGCGAAGTAGTGTCGTGTCGAGATTCAATGTTGACCATGTCGTTTCGGAAATCTGCTGCTGCCAATTCAGATCGGAACGGAAAAGCCTCAAATTCTTCTGAGGATTTGGGGTTTCCCCATTCATTTCTCTAGATGTAGTAGGCAACCACTCCAGGGCTTTGAGGTTTAACCCGAGGTCAAAGGAGATTTCGCTCAACTCCTGATAACGATGACTTAATCCACCACGAACCCCGTCAAGGTTATAATCTCCCCGTTCTTTGGTCCGCGTCTGACCGAGTTGCTGCCGGTTCAAGTGGAGAAAACCGTGTGTCTGCTCCATACGTCCCGCGAAGAGCACCTGATAGAATAACGATTCTGGCAAACTCGGATAGACGGTGAGGCGCAACTTATAATTCTTCGGCGGAGGGGCAGCAGGCTTGACAGCTTTCTGGGGTGTAGCAGTGGGCGGTAGATTCCACAGTCGTTCTTTGGGATAAAGGGCGATGGCGTGAATCAGTTGGGGTGCTAGCGAATCGCTAAAGCGGCTGCGCGGCTCAAGCACGATTCGGGTAGTATCAATAATCTCTGCGATGACTTCGTCTGGGAGATCTGATTCCAGCTGTTCTTCCGATGGCTCCGGCGTTTGAGCGTAGACCTGTGATAAACTGAGTAAAACGCAAAACGCAAAACATGGGAGGTATTGTGTCAGGCGTATTGCATAGAATACTTTTGCCATCCTTCCTTATCCCTCTCACCCAACTTTACTCGAAGAGTTGTTGCGATTTGGTCTTCGCATAATCGTATAGCGCGTCCCATTTCTTCCGTTCCCCTGCGTCCTGCACTTGTTGAACATTCGATTCATAAAACTCAATCGCGTTCTCATACTCATCCTTCGCCTGATGGGTGTATGCCGGTTGAGTTAAGGTCTCACCAGCTTTGGCAAAGGCATCGGCGGCATAAACGGTTGCTTGGAATGCCCTGAACGGATCATCGTCTTTGTACAAGTAGCGAATACGCAGATAAGTTGTGCCGGCATCTTTATGTTTCCCCATCAGTGCTTGCGTTTCTGCCAGACGGAGCAACCCGTCGATTACGATGTCAACGGAGTATTGCTCCGTTCCCTTTTCCCGAATCACATCGTAGGCCGCAGCGGCTTGCTGATACTTCTTCTGGGCGCGATAGGTGTCCCCCAAAGCCAACTGCGCCCCCTGCGCTTGCTCCGACCTCGGGTAATCGTTTAGGAGGCGATGGTATACCTCAGCAGCTTTGTCCAATTCGACCAACTCTTTGTAGCACTCACCGGCGAGCAATAGGGCGCGGGGGAGATCCGCGCTTTGCGGATATTGCTCAGGTACGGCAAGAAGTGCCTTCACTGCGTTACCAAGATTTCGGCTCGGATTATTCTGATCATACCAGGCGTAACCGATTTCATACGCTGCGGTGGCTGCAAACTCGCTCCTAGTGTCAACCTGTTCAAATGCCCTAATTGCCTGACGGTAAGACCCCAGCACAATGTAACATTTACCGATGTTGTACTGCGCTAGCCACGCCGATGGGGTATTGGGATATTGGTTAATCGCGTTTTGGAATTCAGCAATCGCCCGTTTATAGTCTTTTTCATTATAGTAGAAGCGCCCAATTTGGAGTTGGACATCTGGGGCCAGTTCACGGTTGGGGTATTTCTGCGTCAGGGTTCGATAGGCCTGGATCGCTTTCTCTTTTTGACCCAAGTTTTCGTAGGCGGTTGCAATGCCGTATTGTGCATCGTCCGCCCACTCGCTTTTGGGGTGATGCTGGAGCACCTGTTGATAAGCGGCGATTGCGTCGGGATAATTCTGAAGGTTCAAAAAACTTTCTGCGATATAGTATTGCGCCTCTGGACGGAGATCGATTGCCTTTTCAGCACCCGCCTCGCGAATGGGATTGGGATACTTGTCAACCACCCGTTGATATTCACGAATCGCTTGCGCGTATTTTCCTTGCTTGAAGTAGGCGTTGGCGATACCGAAAATGGCTCGCGGCACAAGCTGCGACCCAGGGTGCACCTTGAGCATTTCATTGAAGGCGGCAATCGCTTGGGGATATTTTTCCTGCTTATAAAGCACCCATCCCGTCTGATATCGTGCATTGTCACTCCACTTGCTGCCGGAGTAGTCCGAAAGTACCTGTTTGAAAGTCTGAATTCCGTTATCATACTGTTTGAGATTGACATAAGCGATACCGATATGGTATTGCGTTTTGTCCGCCAGCGCACCTTTCGCGTGATTTGCAAGCACCTCCTTCCAAGCCGATACTGCTTCTCGATAATGTTTTTGCTGCTCGGCGGTGTCTTTTGAGAGCGTTGCCTCAGAGAAGTGGGTCCAACCGATTCCATAGCGACACTTTTCAGCCCACTCGGCATCAATAGCATCGGGAGCAATCTGTGATTGTTTCTTCAGCAAGGCTTGATATTTTTGACGCGCCGATTGATAGGCTTGCGGGGTTTGTTCACGCCAATAGGTGCTTTCCGCGATAAAGAATTCTGCCCGATAGCGCAGGCGGCTATTTGGAAAACGCTGAAGCAATTCCTCACAGGCCTGGAGGGTTTCTGAATAATCTTCTAGCTCAAACCGGGCGCGCGCTTTCCAAAACAGTGCCTCATCAGTAGGGGCAGTTGCCAAGTTGGTATCACGGTTTTCGGATAGGAAGCTATCAAAGGCTTGGGAGCTTTCTTGATACGCCTTCTGGTTAAAATACGCGACTCCGAGTTGATAAAGGGCATAAGGTCTGAGTGGACTGGATGGCTGGGAACTCAACAGCGCATTCAGCACATCAATAGTTTGCGAATAGTCTCGCAGTTCAAATGCACTGGTAGCTCTCCCATAGAGTGCGTCATCTGTGTAAGCGGATTTCGTGTCCACCTTCTTATAGTGAAGGAGGGCAGAATTAAACTCTCGTTGCAAGCGGAAACATTCGCCCAAGCGGAAGCGGGCTGCATCGGTGAGTTCGGAACGCCGGTTATCTACAACCCTCTTGAATTCACCGCCTGCTTTGGCATAGTCACCTTTTAGAAAATGCGCCATCGCAATTCCGTATTGGGCATCATCGACAACCTCGCTTTGTGGGTAAAGCGTGATAACTTTTTGATATTCATGAATCGCTTCAGGATATTTCTGCTCTTCCAACAAAACTTCGGCAATCCAATATTGCGCTTCCGCGACGATGGGGGAGTTTCCATGCTCGCGCAGTAAGAGCTCAAACGTGTTTTTCGCCGCTGCCATCAACTCCTGCTGGAAATAACACTCACCGAGTCTGAATCGCGCATCTATGGCAAATTGCTGGTGCACCTTGTCTTTCTGGTAGGTGTCAATGACCTGCTGGTAAGCTTGTTGTGCCTTTGCCCAATCGCCAAGGTTGAACAGGGATTCGGCTGCACGGTAGGAAGCTTCTGGGATGGCGTAGTGGGTAGGATATTTTTTGATGAAATCCGTCAGCGTATCGTATGCCTCGCCATATTTTTTAAGTCTGTAAAGGCTCCAACCTTTTGCATACAGGGCATCTGATGCTTCGTCTGACTGGGGATATTGAGTGAGGCCCTGCTCGTAATATTCACAGGATTTTTGGTAGAGCCCCAAGTTGTCATAAGACTCGCCAATGAGATAAAGGCTATGGGAGATGACGGAGGCATCGTCTGAACTTTCGACAATTTTTTCGTAAGCCTTGATTGCTTCTTCATATCTACCCTGATGGAACCAAGCTGCTGCCGTGCCGCGAACCGCATCTAAACGCAATGGGCTGTCCGAATAATCAATCTGGAGTTGTTTATAATGCTGGATTGCTTCGTCATATTTCTCAAGCTGCAGTGCACATTCCCCCATGAGGAAACGTGCATCATCGGCATCTGCGCTCTGTGGGTAGTCTTGGATGAATGCTTTAAGCGCATCCTTAGCAATGAAATAGGCACCCTCTTGGAAGAGTTTGTAGGCAAAAATATATTCGTCACGCTCGCCCGCAAGCGTGGGACAAATTGTCCATGTCATTATTGTAATAATGACCGATATTTTGCGAAATAAGGGGGCTACTCGACGTATCATCGTTCGACCTTTCAATGTTTCACAGGCTTCCGAGTGGTTATTATATCATTGCCCCTCTCTGTTTTCAAGCCTTTTTAGATCCTGTTTAGGGTCATTTAGCGAAGGGAATTGCGATAGTCGTTTGAAGATATTTTTGAGGATATTGATGAGAGATAGCCGTGGTCAAATCAAAACTCTACTCAACCCAAAACGCCCCGATGCCAAACCTCGACACCGGGGCGTTTCTCTATTTCTCGCACGTTATCCAATTTCGGGCTGCCAAAGTCAGTTCCGTTAAGGGGCTACGTCTCATCCCATTTGTCGTTAAGAATGCGACGATTCCATTTTGTGGGACATCTCGTCTGATTGCCCTCAATCATTCGGTGAATGCTTGAGTCACCGTTTCTTCCTGTTGGAGTTCCCGGTTTAGCGATTCTTCCGAAATTTCTTTGCGCTTCATGGACACCACTTTCTCTTCACGCAACGTCTCTTGATCGGTGTAAGGGTCATAGCTCTCTATGAAGCGTCCATCCCGGAAGAGCGTGACCTCACTCGTTTCCTCGCTAATCACAATCGACACCATAATCTCATCAAGCGATGAAGCGTAAATCGCAGCATTGTGTCTCGCACTTCCTTTTTGTAAACGTTCCACCTTGTCGTACACCCGATGGGTCCGCACCCCTTCCACCATAATACGAGATCTAAAGGCGACCCCACTCAGATCGACAAGTATTGCGCCATCCCGTTCTTCATGTCCCGTAATTTCGCCGCTTTTGTCCTTTAAGATGACCTTTTCCCCCATATAACTAAATATCTCATTGATTTTAGGAGAAAAAATCTGGGGAATCTGATTGATTCCCTGATACTGTCTCTCCATTAAGTGTTCCATCTGACCTTCGTAAAATTCCGAGAAATTGTCATGGTCCATATTTCGGCGGTCTACTAGCAATAAAAACAACCCGCGATTCTTTTTCATTTCCCGGTTGGTGCGCGCGAAGCCCTTTGCGAGTGAGTAAAGTTTATCAATATACAGGTCAATCAGATGCAATCTATCCGCCCAGAGTGCCTCAATTTGCGTTCGACTCATCCCAAATTCTTTTGTCACACTCTCCATATCTTCCGTGATGCGCTGCTGAAGCCGTTCATAGTCCTGACTTGTCTGCTGAAGGGTTTCCAATTGCTGGTTGAGCGCGGAGGTTTCCTGTTGATGAAGTGCCTCAAGTTCACCCTTCTGTGTTTTCAGCGCTTTGAAGTTCTCCTCAAGTTCATGGAGTTCGTGACGCAGATCTTTTTGCTGATTAAGCAGGTTTTGGTATTGTCTACGACCTAAAATCTTAAAGCCAAAAAAGAAAATCAATTTATCCCCTTTGCCGCTTTGAGCGTAGCCGAACTTGTCAGAATTCAGGAAGCCGAAAATCAGTCATGCCTCAATAGAAGGTGCTTTGAATCGCCCTGATATGAGGCCGTGATTGCAGCTGCTTGACACACCTTAGCATCGTCGGGATTTCACCGACATTACGTTTTAGCACGCAGAAGTGCCCTACGGATAGCATATCCGCCAGAAATTAACACCACAATGAATAAGACCAAGACACCGATGTTAATCAGTTGATGTCCAAAATTAAGTTCCCGTAGCCGCTTTGTCGCGAGTTCATGCGGTGTCGAACCTTTTGCCGCCTGCAATTTTACCTGCGCCCAGTAGACTTTGGATTCTTCTCGAAGATTCAGTCTATCTGCTAGCTTTGCAGTTGTGACGACGTAAGCGATGTTTTGGACGTTTACTTTATTCACGACCTCCGAAAAAGAATCGAAGAGTAATTTGGTAAACTCAGGGGACATCAATGGAAATTCGATGGTTTCCTCAATACCATTTTGGAATGCAGCAATTGCCTCCTCGTAAGCCTTTCGATCGAACCGCATTTGAGCGACTTCAAACCATGTCTTTTTGCTAAGGATTAGGTCGCGCTCGGTGGATTTGTGTGGGGCGAGTGTAAAATTTGCCTCCGCATGATAGAGAGCATCGCTTGCGGCACGTAGGGTGTACATTTTACCCGGCTCCAGCACTTTTTTATCTGATCGACCTGCTTGATATGTAAAGTTAGCAATATTGGCGGAAAGTTGATATCGACCGTCTGCTTTGAGGTGTAGCGGATTCTGTTCATACGTCGTTCCGTCTATCCACACCATCGTTCCCTCAAGGGGGATGCCATCAGAGGCTTTGACACTGCCGTGAACAGCGATGGATTCCAAATCCCATGAGAGATTAATCGACTCACCCTGAACCATTTCAACTTGCACGGAACGTGCGGGTGGAATGAGGTATCCCAGTTTTCTCACTTCCACAGTGTAAGTTCCCCGTTGGAGCTTATCAGCAAAACGTTGCGGCGTGACCCCTATCTCTTGTCCATTGAGGACAACGGATGCCCCATCAGGCACTGTCACAGTTGAGAGCATTGGACTGAGTTTTAGGATGACCTCCTCGATTCTTCCCATCGGGAGCAGAATTCCCTCTGTAAGCCGCAAAGTGTCTTCCTCCAAATTCGAGGTGAGGTGCGTGTGGAGTTCCTCAATAGAAGTTTGTCGGTTGTCATCAAGGTCGGTCTCATCCGTCCCCAGTGCCCTCAATAGAGTTTGCGCGAACAGATCTTCAGCACTTAAAGCTGCACGCTGAATTGATATAAGTGCCGCAGTCCCAGGCATCCTACGATTGGCGTAGTAAGCCATTAAATTCCGATCCCGAGTGTAGCTGTCAAGAATGGCAATGACTCTATTTTGGGACAATTCACGAAACCAACGATTGAGTTGGCGGTTTTCAAGCGCATCCGCCAAATTTTCCGATGTCGCTCCGTATGTCAGAAAGAAAATTGAATTCGATCTTCTCGGTTTTGTGACAAAGCCGCGAAAGTAGAAGATGAGACGATCGCCCGGTCCCATTTCACGGGCAAGGTTGTCTAAGCCAACTTTGATACCGTCGCGGGTGCACTCCTCACCTTTGATTCGGCGGATGTGCTTCGACGGGACTGTTCCGCGTTCTTGCAGCAGACTGACCAATGAATCGAGACTACTTAGAGAAAGCGCATCAGCGTCAGGGGTCACAATCAGCCACCAAGTTGTCGCATCAACAAATTGGGCGTTTAACGGCGAAACGATGATAAGTGAAACCCCAATAAAGAATACGATAAATACTAGAATTTGTTTCATCATTTACCCCATAATATGCAAAGTGTAAAACGTAAAAGCCAAAAAAAATCGGTTTTTGACCCTGCGGGATAATGAGAGATGGCTTGGATTTGTCAATTTGGGGTGGGCGTATGTAAAGTTTCCGATTTACCAAGTTGCTTTGAATCCCGATTGCAGCATCGGGCCCCATTCCCCAAGCCGAGTGGAGTTGATAAATGGCACGCAATGCAGAACACCCAAAAAGATGCAAAAGCTCCCAATTTCTGGTAGGTAGCAACTTAGATTAAAATAAGTGTAGCAGAATTCGTTAAGGTGTTGCAAGGAAAAATTAGGCTTCTCAGATCTGGCTAACCGTCTGACCGCACTCTTCATTCAATTTGGGGTAGGGGTTTTCCCACCAGTGATACTATTGGATTAATAGACTTCTCGATACAGCCTCTCATCTTCAGTCTAAACTTTCGATCTTCAATTCCGTCAAAATTCACTGTCAAATTACTCACAGATGTATGCGATAAAATCAGTGGTAAAAACCTTGCATGTCATTTTTTTCAATGTAATCTCACAGAAAATCCGTACTTTGCTTCTGTCTGAACGAAACAAATTGAATAAATAACCGATAGGAGATGAGAATGATCCGATGGAGGATATGGTTCGTTTTGGTTTATACGCTAATCTTTGTTGCTGTCACAGCAGTTGCCCAAGAAGAACAGGAAATTGACCTCTCCCAACCGCTTACCTTGGAACAATGTATTCAGCTCGCTGTTGAAAATTCAACCGATATGCGGAATGCCCGCATCAATCTCGCCATTGAGGGCTTGCGTATCAAAGACGCGCGTGCCCGCTATTATCCAAATATTTCCCTCGATGGTCAATACAATTTTTCAGATGCAGTTGATTTCGGATTTGAGCGCGATAATTATGACCTAGGGATGAGCGGACGATACACGCTGTGGGACAACGGACAAAGAGAGGCAAATTTCTCGCAGGTAAAGGAGCGACGTAATGCGACAACAAGTCGCAACGAACAGACAAAGCAGAACCTGATTTTTCAAGTTACGCAAGCCTATTATAATGTCCTCAAGGCGCAGGAATTGGTGAAGGTCGATCGGGAAATCCTAGCGCGATCGCAGGAGAATACCGCCCGGGTGAGGGCTTTTGTCGAGGCGGGAATTCAGATTGAAGCGGATGTCGCAACCGCGCAAGTCAGAGAAGCAAACGACGAATTGAGTCTGCTGAATGATCAGAATGCCCTTGAGATTGCAATGGCAACCTTGCCCCGGCTCATGGGACTAGACCCAGCGACGCTCATCACGGTTACCGAAGACACTGACTATCAACTATACAGTCAGAAAGGACAAATTGAAATCATAGAGGTATCTGTCGAGGAAGCTATCCAGAGGGCTTTTGAAACTCGCCCTGAATTTAAGGAGCTCCAATCCACAATAAAACGACTGGAATGGGATTTAACATTGGCAAGGTTGGATCGTTGGCCCCAATTGAACGCTGAATATAATTATAGGGTCAACCTTGATGATTACTTCCATGAGCGCGACAATTTCACGGACTTCCAAAGTTGGGAAGTAAAAACGACACTGAATTTTCCAATTTTCGATGGCGGCGTGACAAAGCGGCGCGTCGAAGGAGCGGAGTTATCGCTCGAACAGGTTCGTGAAGATGTGAGTGACCTTGAGCGCTCTGTCGCATTAGATGTCCGCCAAGCCTACCTAAACTTGAAGCGGGCTGAAAGGGCGGTAGAAATCTCTAACACACAGGTGCGAAACGCCGAGTTAAGCCTCCAAGTCATCAGAGGACGTTTCGAGCAGGAACTCTCCATCCTGCTTGAATTGCTCAATGCCCAAACAGAGTTTGCACAAGCCTTGACCAATCAGGTTCGAGCTTTTTACGATTATAAAATCGCGCAAGTTGCTTTGCAGCGAGCAATGGGAGTAATCCAATGAAAAGAAAACGGTTGATTATCCTTATTATCGGGATTCTGGTCCTCGTTGCTGTGGTTGCCATCCGTGCAACTACAACACGAGGTAAAAAAGATAAAGATGATGCGGACGAGAAAAAAGAGGTTGTCCGACGCGGTGAATTCATTGTCAAAGTTAGGGAATCGGGTAACCTTGAACCTTTGATCTCCGTTAAGGTGCGCTCGAATGTCGAAGGGGAGATTGAAATGCTCTATATCAAAGAAGGCGATGTAGTTGAAAAAGACCAGCCACTCCTCAAAATTGATGATGAGCAGGTTCGCGAACAAGAAAAGCAGGCATCGGCGAATCGGGATGCACGGAGGGCACAACTGGAACAGGCGAAACTCCGCATCGAGATGACAGATAAGCAGCAGGAGAGCGAAATCACGCAAGCCCAAAACGCTGTCGAAGTCGCAAAGGCAGCACTCGAGTCGCTGGATGCGAACACACGCCAACGGATTACTGAAGCTGAGACCCAAATTTCTACAACGAAAAACGCACTGCAGCAGGACGAGATCTCGCTACGTCAGTCTGAAATTGGGCTACAGCAGGCAGCCCTTACACTTGAGCGAGCGCGGACATCAGAGAAATCAGCGAAGGTTACCGCTGAGACAGCCGAATCCGAATTGAAACGAAATCAGGAGCTGTTCGAGAAAAAGTTGGTCTCGAAGCGGGTGCTTGAGGAAGCGGCAACAGCCCGTGCAAACGCCTTTTCCCAATATGAAACCGCTCAAAAAGATGTTGAGTCCCAGATTAAGGCGGTTGAATCCGAACAGCAAACCATTGATGCAAGAAAAGAGGCACTTGAAAGCCGCCGGTCAACCCTTCAGCTTCATGAAAAGAATCTGGTTACGGTTAAAGAATCGCAAGCAGCGCAAAAAAGGCAACTTGCCGCAGAGTTGGAAAATGCGGAAACTCGACTCCAACAGATTCTAGGGACAACGGATGAAGAGAGAAAACTCACCGTTCATGCAAAGACGGGCGCACAGGCGGCCCTACTAGAAGCTGCAAGTACCCTAAAAGCTCAAGAAGAACGTGTCACTTGGACAACCGTTGTCGCGCCGATGTCAGGAACCGTTACGCGCCTCAACGTTGAGGAGGGCGAAATTGTCACCTCTGGCCGCTCCGCGTTTTCGCAGGGGGCCGCCATCCTGACTATCGCGGATCTCTCCAGAATGGTTGTCAAAACGCGAATCAACGAAGTTGATATCGCCAAGATTGCACTGGGGCAAAAGGTAGAAATTCGCGTTGACGCTTACCGTGATAAAGTCTTTGAAGGCAGAGTCAGTGAAATCGCGCCGAGCGCATACACACCTGCCGCAGGGCAACAAGGAGATGGCACGATTACTTTCGAGGTGATTATTGAAGTGGTCGGATCGCCTCCCGAACTGCTGCCCGGCATGTCGGCGGACGTAGACATCATCGTCATGCGGGACAGCAATGTCCTTCAGATTCCCATTGATTCGGTGATCGATTCTGTGGTGTTGACGGTCAAGGTGAATGTGCCCTCCGGTTCGGTAGGGCGTTTCAAATCTGATCAGAAAGTGGAAGTACAGAACCTGATTGGAAAGAAGTTTCCCGGCAAAGTTGGTAAGATCTCGCCGAACAGCGCACGGGGCAGTGTCGAAATCTTACTCGATGGCACACCGCGCGGCTTGCGGGCGGGGCCTACTGAGGTGCACGTTTTATTCTCTGAGACGGATAAGATTGAAGGGCTTGAAGCTGAAATTGAGAGCGAAAAGAAGTACTTCGTTCAGCTCGATAAAGCGGTCTCGAAAGCAGATGCTGAGAAGAAACAGAAAAAGGACAAGAAAGAGGGAGAGAAGGGGACTCGGACCCGTATCGAAGTCGGGCAGCGAAATAACACCCATTTTGAGTTGATTAGCGGTCTTGTAGAGGGCGACCGTGTGTTTGTGCCCTCCATGCAACAACTCACAAAAATAGGTCTAAATAATAAATAGAGAGGTAACAATGCTAATTGATGTTCGTAGCCTAACAAAAGTATATGAAATGGGGGATGTAAAGGTCCATGCGCTGAGGGGGGTCTCATTCACCGTCGAAAGCGGCGAGTTTATTGCCATTGTGGGCCCTTCTGGTTCAGGGAAATCCACAATGATGGACATCCTCGGCTGTCTGGCAAAGCCGACAGAAGGAGAATACTACCTCGAAGAGGAAGAGGTGGGCCAACTGTCCGATAACCGCCTCGCTGAGATTCGCAATCGGAAGGTCGGTTTTGTCTTTCAGTCATTCAACCTTTTGCAACGCACCACCGCGTTGCACAATGTCGAATTGCCGCTCATCTACAGCGGGCTGGGGCGCAAGGAGAGGCGACGTAGAGCGTTTGAAGCGTTGGAATCCGTTGGACTCGCAGATCGCGTTCATCATAAGTCGAATGAAATGTCGGGGGGCCAAATCCAGCGCGTAGCGATTGCACGGGCACTTGTAAATAACCCGTCAATGATCTTTGCCGATGAGCCGACGGGAAATCTAGATACCCGTTCTGGCGGCGAAATCATGATGATTTTTGACCAATTAAACGAAGCGGGGAACACGATTATCATGGTCACACACGAACCCGAAATCGCAGCACATGCCCGACGCATCCTCCACATTCGGGATGGATTGATTGAGAGAGATGAGAAGATAGGGTGATGAGTGAATTGACACATGTCTCCCGACAACGAATGAACGCTAGCGGCGGCGACTTGGTCATAATCACGACCCCCGCCCGGCTCCACTTTGCCCTCATTGACCTTAACGGTTCGCTGGGCAGGATTGACGGGAGCATCGGTCTTGCAATCAATGACCCGCATTTTGAAATTATCGCCGAACCAGCAAATCAGATTCGGGTCGCGTCTGCTGAATACGAGGAGCGGGCACGCACCATCGTCGAAAGGCTTCGAGCAAAATACAGTTTCCCGGGCATCCACCTGCAACTCGCCTCTGAAATACCACCACATTCCGGATTTGGCTCCGGGACACAACTGGCTTTAGGTATCGCCCAGGCGGTGAATACACTTTACAACCTGAACTTGAGTGTAGCGAATTTAGCGCGAGTCGTCGGGCGCGGGGGGACATCAGGGATCGGCATAACCGCATTTGAACGGGGCGGGTTTATCCTCGATGGTGGACACCGCTTCCCCAATCAAAAATCCTCTTTCTTACCCTCCTCCGCAGCGGGTAGCGTTCCCGCACCTCCACTTCTGCTCTGGCAGCCCTTCCCGGATTGGGAATTGCTCATCGTCATTCCGCGTTGCACGCACATCTCTGGCGAGACAGAGATTCAACTCTTCAAAACCCTCTGTCCCCAACCCAGATCCACCGCCGAACAACTCTCCCACCTCATCCTCCTCAAGCTATTGCCGGCAATCTTTGAAGAGGACCGCCATGCCTTTGGCTCCGCGATTAACGGGGTTCAGACCTTTGGCTGGAAGAAGGTTGAAATTGATGCCCAAGGCAGCATTCTACAACGGACGCTTGACTTTTTACGGGCCAACGGCGCAGTTGGGGCGGGTGTGAGCAGTTGGGGCCCGGCAATCTTCGCCCTTGGGGACAACCTCTCCACCTTAAAAGAGAAGACAGTAGCGTTCCTCCAAACGTTGCCGGAAGGTGGGACCTGCTTTATCACAAATGCAAACAACGTTGGAGCGCAGGTTAAGGTCTCTTAGGCTTCGTGCGTCCTACTGTATTGTCCCTGGGAGTTATCTATCCGACAATCTCAGTCCCGATGCCCGATTGCGTAAAAACCTCTAGCAAAATCGCGTGGCTAATTCGACCGTCAATAATATGTGTTTTCCAGACCCCACCCTTGAGTGCAGCCACACACGCTTCGACTTTCGGCAACATCCCTGAACCAATTATCCCATCGGCAATTAACCCTTCGAGCTCATTGATTCTTATTCTTGACATCAGCGTGGATTCATCGTGCAAATCTCGTAGGATACCGCGTTGATCGGTCAACAGAATCAGTTTTTCTGCGTTGAGGGCAGCAGCTATCTCCCCTGCCATTGTATCCGCGTTGATGTTATACGTGCAATCATCATCTCCCACACCGTTTGGAGCGAGCACCGGGATATAACCTTCCTCCTCCAAGGTCAAGAGTACGTCTGGCTTAACGCCGACAATCTCTCCGACAAAACCGATATCCACGGAAGTTGTCTTTCCATGTTCATCAACGACCTGCGGACAGTGCTTCTGCACACGGATGAGGTTCGCATCCTTCCCACAAAGCCCAATCGCTTTTCCGCCGTGCAGGTTAATCAATGAGACAATTTCTTTGTTGATTCCCCCCGCGAGTACCATTTCAGCGATTTCAACGGTTTCCGCATCGGTGACCCGCAACCCTTGGACAAACTCGGCCTTCTTCCCGACTCGCCGCATCCATTCACTGATCTGATTGCCACCACCATGCACAACAACGGGGTTCATACCGATGTACTTCATCAGCACGACATCCTGCATGACACTGTTTTTGAGCGATTCCTGCTCCATTGCAGAACCCCCGTATTTGATCACGATGGTTTTTCCGGAAAAAGTCTGAATGTAGGGTAACGCCTCGATTAAATTTTCTGCTTTTTTAACCAATTCCTCCATTGCTGCCCTCCTATCTCTTGGTTTCACCGTCCTATTCTATCAATATTGAGTGAGCTCCCCTGATTCTGAGGATATTTTACCACTAAATGTGACCGTTGTAAAGAGGGGGGAAATGGAACGCGTAGTTGCGATGCCGCATTTGGCTATTGCCAACCGATGAGCCTTAAATACCAGCCCCAGATTTCACGCCCCCAAAATAGATCCAGCAACGCCCCAATCACGAGAAAAGGACCGTAAGGTATCCGACTCCCGCCCCCACTTTTTTTACCGATCGCGATCAGGGACACCCCGACGATTGAACCGGTGAAAGCGGAAGCCATAATCACAATCAGTAGATGGGGCCACCCTCCCAGAAACAACCCGATAAGGGTCATCAATTTGATGTCTCCGCCACCCATCACCCCGATTCCATCGAGATTCAGAGCAGCAACCCGCTTACGAAAGAGAAGCGTCCCTACCGCCGCAATTAACAGCATTGACGCACCGCCCGCTATCGCCCCAATTAGGTGTTCAATCAGATAGCCCGGATTGTGACGCGTCAACGCAATGAGGGCAGTTACCGCCGCGCCGGTGATCAACCCGACAAGGATAATGGAGTTCGGAATGATATACCACCGCGCATCTATCCAAGCGATGGGGATCAACAAACTGATGAACAGGCAACTGTGCAAAAGTGCGAGCGTCGGTCCGAACTGATACAGCGAAAACAGAAACAGGATACCCGTCATCAGCTCGACAAGCGGGTAAACTTTTGAGATTTCCGTGTCGCAGTGTCGACAATGTCCTCTCAGGAGGAGGTGGCTCAGGATTGGGAGGTTATCGTAGAAGCGAATCGGTGTCTGACATTCAGGGCAAAAAGAGCGGCGCGGGGAATGAATAGAGAGCCCTTGGGGAATGCGGTAGATGCACACATTCAAAAAACTGCCGATTGCCAATCCGAGCGCAAAGATGAGGAGGGATATCGCTATCATCGCTACTTATCCTCCTTCCATGATTACGATAGTCCAACTACGGGTATCGTTTTCACCTTCAGGCGAATGTATCACAGATCATCTGGACGCTTGATGTTAAATTTTTCCAGTTTTTTATAGAAATTGCTACGCTCGATTTTCAACTGCTCTGCGGTGCGCTTGATGTTCCAACGGTTTGCGTCAAGGGCGTTACGGATGAGATTCGCTTCAGCTTCGTCAACCATTTCCAGCAGGGATTTGCCCGCTTGAAACCGATTTTCTTGGAAAACGGCGGCGGTGGCGGGTTGGGAGGCAGATTGTGGAATTGGCAGGATATTCTCCACATCAGTCGGCAGGATGACATCTTGATTGACCATAATGAGCAGGCGTTCGACAATGTTCTTTAACTCTCGTATGTTGCCGGGCCAATGGTATAATTGCAGGACCTGAATCGCCGATGGATCGATGACTTTGGGGGCACGCGCGTTATCCTTGTGGAACCGCTCGGCGAAATGCTTCACCAGCATCGGCAGATCATCGGTGCGATCGCGGAGGGGCGGGACAGCGATCGGGACCACACTCAGACGATAGTAAAGGTCCTGCCGAAACCTCCCGTCTTCAATTTCCCGCTCAAGGTTCTTATTGGTTGCAGCAATGATCCGCACATCCACATGCAGCGTTTGCGTCCCGCCGAGGCGTTCCAATTCACCATATTCCAGCACACGCAACACTTTGGCTTGTGCCTTCAAACTCATATCGCCAATTTCGTCGAGGAAAAGTGCACTGCCATCTGCGATCTCAAATTTTCCCTGTCGTCGCACCGTTGCACCTGTGAAGGCACCGCGTTCATGTCCAAACAATTCGCTTTCGATGAGTTCTTCCGGCAATGCCGCACAGTTGAGGCGGATAAACGGCTTTCGACTGCGTTGGCTCTGCTGATGAATCGCATCGGCAACCAGTTCTTTGCCGGTGCCGTTTTCTCCGGTGATTAGCACGCCCAAATCACTGGATGCCACTAGGCTAATCTGTGATCGGAGTTGTTGCATTGCGACACTCTCTCCAACCATTTCGTCCCGAGTGCCTATCTGCTCTTTCAGTGCCTCATTTTCCTTCGACAGGCGTGACAGCTCCAGAAATGGCTCGATGGCGTGCACAATCTCGTTGATGCTGGCGGGTTTCGTCAGGTAACGTCTCGCCCCCAACTCCATTGTTCTGACCGCCGTTTCAATCTCTTTCTGCGCGGACATCATCACAACGTTCAACTGTGGTTTAAGCTGCCGCAGTCGGGTTAGCGTCTCAACGCCGTTTATACCGCCGGGCATCAAGATGTCCAGCAGCACCAGGTCGACCGTTTTCGACGCGCACAGCTGCAGTGCTTCTTCTCCGCTCGAGGCTGTTAGCGTGTCGTAGCCCTCCAATTTTAGGGCTTGCGCGAGCATCTTCAAAGCATTTTTTTCGTCATCGACAATGAGAATGGTGGCCATAACTTTGTAGATCTCGCTACAGACCTATTGCCCCGATGAGGCTTCACGCCCGTTTCTCTATCGGCATAAATGACTTTGGCTCAGGACCAATGTATTCCGCCCTTGGGCGAATCAACCGATTATCACTGCGTTGCTCAATGATATGAGCAGCCCAGCCGGTGATCCGTGACATCACGAAGATGGGTGTGAACATCGGTGTCGGGATGCCGCACAGGTGATAAGCGGGGGCACTGTAGAAATCGAGGTTCGGAAACAACTTCTTTTCCCGCCACATCACCTGTTCAATCCGTTCAGCGACCTCGTAAAACAACCTGTTTCCACTCGCTTCAGAGAGTTTCTGTGCCCAACTCTTACTGATATCCGAACGCGGGTCAGAGATTTTATAGACGCGATGGCCAAAGCCCATGATTAACTGCCTTTCTGCAAGCATATCCAAAATAGCGGCTTCGGCTTCGTCCGGTGTCTGAAATTGTGAAATGAGTTCCATCGCGGCTTCGTTTGCGCCACCGTGCAAGGGACCTCGCAACGTTCCGATGGCTGCAACAACCGCGGAGTGGAAATCGGATAGGGTGGATGTGACGACCCGCGCCGCAAAAGTTGATGCGTTAAATTCGTGTTCTGCATAAAGAATTAACGACACATCAACGGCTCTGCGGTGCAATTCATCCGGTTGAACTCCGTGCAGCAGATGCAGAAAGTGTCCTGCAGTGGTTTCATCGTCCGTTTCAACGTCGATCCGTTTACCGTTCGTGTGGAAATGATGCCAGTAGAGCAGCATTGAACCGAAACAAGCGGTCAGCCGATCCGCAGTGTGAGACGGATCACTTTCGCTATTTTCGCTCTCCATCGTTCCCAAAGCTGAACAGCCGGTGCGCATGACCGCCATCGGATGTGCATCCCCCGGCACCTGCTCAAGCACGAGTTTGAGCCCAGCCGGTAGACCGCGTAGCTCTATCAGTTTTTGTTTGTAGTTATCAAGTTCGGTTTGCGTTGGCAAGTTGCCATGAATCATCAGATATGCTGTTTCTTCAAAGGTGGCATGTTCCGCTAAATCCTGAATGGAACACCCGCGATAGGTGAGTCCAACGCCCTCTTTTCCTACCGTAGCGATTGCGGTTTCGCCTGCGATGACACCGGCTAATCCCCCAGTTTGTTTTGCCTGCATTGGTTTTCTCCTCTGTCAATTGAGTGGGAACTGTTGGAAGGGTTAATCCGTTTCCCGATCCGTGTTCAAAAGTCGATCGAGTTTATGTTCATATTCATGATAGTCTAGGAACTCATACAATTCCGCCCGCGTCTGCATGGTATGGATCACATCCGTTTGTGTCCCCTCATGGCGCAATGTCTGATACACATTGAGCGCAGCTGCACTCATTGCGCGGAATGCCGATAGCGGATAAAGCACAAGACTGACCCCCGCATCCCTGAGTTCCTCTATCGTGTAAAGTGGTGTTTTGCCAAATTCGGTGATGTTCGCCAAGATGGGAACGCCAACCGCATCGGCAAACTTTTGGTAGTGATCCAGTTTTGTCAAGGCTTCGGCGAAAATCATATCTGCCCCCGCCTCCGTGTAGCGGCACGCACGTTCAATCGCACCATCTAACCCCTCGACAGCGACAGCATCCGTCCGTGCCATCAGGATGAAGTCCGGATCTGTTTTGGCATCGGCGGCGGCTTTCATCCGATCAACCATTTCCGATGCGCTCACAATTTCTTTGTTCGGGCGATGACCACAACGCTTGGCTTGCACCTGATCTTCGATATGCACACCGGCGGCACCCGCTTGGATCATCTGGCGGACGGTTTTGGCGATCATAAACGCATTCCCCCAACCGGTATCAGCGTCAACCAGAAGCGGAAGTTCCGTTGTGCTAGTGATGCGGCGCACATCTTCCAGAACATCGTTTAAGGTAGTCATACCTATATCTGGAAGCCCGTAGGAAGCATTTGCCACGCCCCCACCCGAAAGATAGATTGATCGGAACCCCACGCGCTCTGCCATCAACGCTGAGTAGGCGTTAATCGTTCCGACGACTTGCAAGGGATTTTCTATCACCAGTGCATCGCGGAAACGATGCCCGGCAGAGGATGTATAACTCATGCCTGACCTCTTCAGTTCATTTCATTGGGCCCGACTTACAGAACCCATATTCTACTCGATCCAGAATGAGAATAGACGCGCTTGTCGCAGATAAAACTTCAGGCGCACCGGCTTCTCGAATACCAAGTCGTGTGGGTATTTCCACTGGAGCTTCGCTTTGGTGCTGTCGCCGGTAAATGGTGGCGGTTCCTCTCCCGGCACCCAGAATCCTTCATGTGGACGTTGGGTCTCTGCATCGATGATCTCGCTGTAGATCTCGCCCCAAGTTGCGTCCGCATTGATGTAGACATCTTCGCCTTTTAACTCGAACGGCTTGGTTACAATTGTGCCGCATTCACCGCCATCCACTGAAACGAAACCGTCCGGTCGTAGCTTGGCGAGGGTCAACGCTCCCGCATCTTCAAAGTGTTCGGGTCTAACATTCAATCGGAACAACTCCTTGGCACGATTGAACTCTTTATACCGCTCGATATTTGACGGCATACGCAGGGCATTGTAGTAGCACCAAATCTCACCGTCCTCGCGCACGATGGGATGCCCTGCCATCAGGAGTTGGCTGCATCCATAATTTTCGCCATCGAACGGTTCGAGCTCGATAAACAACGCACGGTCGGCGACGCGTTCCCAGTGATGGAGGTCGCGTGAGACTGTCAACTCGATCTGGTTGATGCGGGTGTAATTTGTCGCCGGCGGCGGAACAGCACCGAAAGGATTAAATATCGTTGGGAAACCGATATAAAACCCTTGGTAAGGTAGGACTGCCATGTTGTAACACTCGGCGATGTAGTCCTCGTCGTCAATGATGGGTGGGGTGATATATGCCGGGTCTTCAATAATTTTTTGGACACGGCGGCGACGATTCTCCCGATCCGTCTCGTCAGTATGGAAAATCAGCTTGGGTTCGGAAAAGGTCTTGAAGTCTGAACTGGTGGAGAGCCAAACAGAACGTCCCCATTCCGTGCTCAGCTTGACCATGGCGAGAAACTGGTTCGACTGGTGATCGTGCGTAAACTGGGACTCGTCTTGGCTAGGGATGGGAGGTGTATCAACGAGGGTCCAGTTAAATCCATCCGGCGACACGGCAGGCGGGCGGTTGTGGGCACCAAACAGTCCTTTGTAGCGATGTCCGGGATTTGGATCCGTTTCATCGCGCACAACGTGATACGGTCGGCCCGGGCCCTTGTCCCCCGGGTCAAAGGCGATGTTGTTGTCTTTGGAACCGTTCCATTCGTGTAGCCCTAGGGGAGGCTGTTCCCAGTGCTCGCCATCTTCCGAGCACGCATAGTATGCGTGCTGTCCAAAATACCACCATTCCCATAGTTTTTTCTCCGAATTCCACTGTGGGCAGGACCGGCTCTGAACCCCGCTGCCGTTGATGACGGCCCCCCATTTCTTTGGGGAATGTAGGGTCCGCGTGGTGCCTTTCATACTTTCCACCGCGAAGTCATCGAGGAAAAGCTGGCGGTATTGCTTAGGATTTATCATATCGAGGTGCACTGATGTTTCTCCTTTGCTGTCATACGGTTCTGTTGTCCAGCGAATATTCACGGTTGCCCTCGGGGCCCCCACCAATTGCCCAAGTGCCGCGGAAGAGGGACTGTCGTTTCGGCGGCATCGCTTCGATCGCTTCGTGGCTGAGATTGAGCCGATGCCACTGTGCCCAGATTGAGTTGTAGCAATTAAAGACAGCACAGCGTGGATTGTCCTGATTGGTCCAATCGTTTGCTGCATGGACGAGACTTTCCGTGAAGATAACCACTGAGCCCGGCGGACAACTGTAATCGTCCATTGCACCTCTCATGCTCAGCTCCCACGGCGATTCGCTGATGTTTGGACGGAATGGGTCGGGCCCCCCGTAATTGAAATGCGCTTTGTGCGACCCGCTGAGAAAGGAGGTGCCTCCGCTCCCGGCCTTCACCTCCTCAAGTTCCCACACCACCCGTGTAAGTCCGGAGAATATTTTACTCCCCGCGACCTGATACCGCATGGCGTTGGCTTGCTGCGGTGGACGCACGACGTGCGGCAGCCCCCCGTCGCCTCGTTCCGACTTACTCCATCCGGGCGGTCGGACCGTGGTGAATGAGCCCTCGCATCGGAAGCTGTAGCAATCGGCTTTCACAAAAGGCTCTTCAGACAAGATCTCGGTCAAAATGCCTACGATACCCGGATGGTCTAACAGTTTTTGGAGCGCGCCCTCATAGCTCTGTTTAGCACCGGCATACACCTCTGTCCTCGTTTCCTCAATTTCAGCCTCTGACAGCACGGAGGGCAGGAGGATCCAGCCGCGGAGGTCAAAAAAGAACTTCTGCTCCGGGGTCATGGACACCGGCGCGTCAGTAGAAGTGCCGTGGGCATCCGTTGTTTCTGTGATCTGCGTTGATGTAATCATTTTTCCTCAACCTTCTATACAATTTTTCAACGTGAATAAAAAAGCAAGAGACGGCATCTACCCATTTTCGGATCGTCTGAAGTGTATCACCTAAAAAAAGTGAAGTCAAGCCAAAAATGGATGGACAAAATCCCATGCGGATGGGAAAATATAAACGCGGTGATCAGCGCGCGTCCAAAATGATAGAGTTCACCGCTAACATTCAGAACAAGGAAAGGGAGCCGATGTTTGATCGACAAAATCACAGCGTTTTCTGGTTAGGTGGGTTGATTTTTATCCTTCTAGTGATTGCAGCAGCCAATATGAGGGGTCAAAATGCCGAGACAGTCGAATCGCAAAACGCGGACGGGGTCGGAGCAGCGGAGGAAATTCGGATCCGTGGGCGTTTGGTGTGTCTTGCAGAAGCGATGCACGATTTATACCGTGCAGATCTCCCCGCTGATCACGAACACCTGCACGGCTTTGAGACAACAGACGGTGTGTTTTACACGCTGCTACGCACAAATCTGTCGGAGGCGTTGTTCGTCGATAAACGCTTACACCAAAAAACGCTCATCATTAGGGGAAGAACCTTTCCAAAGACGTATCTACTGGAAGCGATTCGACTCCAATCCCTCCACGATGGGGTTGTCCATGACCTCTACTACTACTGCGATACCTGTGCAATACGGGCAGCTGCGCCGGGGGATTGTGTGTGTTGTCAGGCACCCGTTGAACTGGTCGAGAAGCCGATTAAATTCGCCCCCCTGTCGGATTAGCCTTGGTTGTCCTGCCTGAAAAACGCATCCACCTGTGACTCCTGCCGATCTAGTTCGGCGAGCCGTCGTCGGTTGCGCTGTTGGCATCGGAGATACACGAGAATAAATACCAACCCAAGGCTACCCCAAAAAAGATACGAACTTGAGAATATCGCCGTCCAATAGTAACGCCGGGAGAGCGAGGCTTGCCATTCCGCGTCAAATGTGGCGAGATCCCAACCGATTGCCCGCTCATACGCGGTATTCAAATCGTTTCCTTCACCGAGTAGATGAATAACCTCCCACAGCTTTTCAACCCCTGCAATTTTTGCCAGCCATGCAACCGCATTCAGACTCTCCGCGTAAGCCAACTGGGCTCCTCTCTCGGCACTTGGGAACCGCTCCGTTAGCTCCGCGAGCGGAATAATCGATCTCGATAGGATATGCTCAAACATCACCTCATGGCGATGGGGTGCCCACTCCCCGGAGAGGTAGATCGCAATCCCCTCAATAAACCACAAGGGGATGTCTCCAATCGTGGATTTCGTGCGTTGTCCAAAAGCGATGTGCACAATTTCGTGACGGAGGACTTGGGAGAGTTGAAACTTTCGATCAATGATAACACGCGGGTTCTGAATCACAATGCGGCGGATGAGGGGGAACGCGCAACCGACCGCCCAATCTTGGATGGGGGCATGGGTGGCGGCTTGGAATTGCTGCTGGGTCCGACACATCCAAATCTCAATCTTGCCCATCTCTATCCCATCAATCAGGCGGTTGATCTGCGGATAGAAATCTTCGGCAATGTTGGCGATTTCTTGAGGATGCGTCTCGTCGGGTTGGTAGTAGATTTGGAAGTGTTCGCTGTCGAGCCTTTCCCAGGCATCCTCAGTTGCGCTATGTAGTGTAGCTGCGCTAAGGATTAGAAGGGTTAGCAAACAGAACCGGGAGAGTGTGCGTAATGCTTTCCGACTGATTACGTGCATGGTCTTGCCCATCCTGCTTCGGTGATTCAGACATTTGCCGCCGCCTCTACAATAGCGATTTCTTCAGGGGCCAAATTGTATAACAAGTATACCAACTGGTCAATCTCATTTTCAAGGGCGGATACATCCACGTCCGGGTCGGTGCGCTTAGCATCAAGGATTTGATTCACTAAAGTTTCAACCGAATCCTTTTGTTCAAACGAAGGTGAAATTAAGGGGATTGATAATAGCGGTTGTTTGTCAATTTGATAATTCGTTCCTTGCATCTTCCCCCTATGTTTTAACCAGAAAGTGATCAGTTTGGAATTTAACAGGCCTACAAGATACTTAGTAGCTAATCGGACTGATTTTATGACGTTTATAGCCATCATTACATACGCGCTCTCCTCAGTGTATGTAAAGGTTGGCCTAGTACATTTTCGGATCGATAAAATTTTAGGACCTGGTTTGAAAAAACTCTCATCTCTCGACCAATGCAAGTGATAGTAATTGAGGTGTCCATTTTGGTTTTCCCTTCTTGCGTCCATTATCTCTCTAAATTTCTCTAGATGGTCAGATAAAATTGGTATTTGTTTGTCATCATTGGCCTTTGTCATGTAAATAATTTTCTTGGAATTCGCTTTTTTTATAAAGTATCGGGTTAAGTCGCTAGGTTCATAAAGAGGCTTAAGCAGGTTTTTTTCATAATTGTTTAATCGCTTGAAAAAGTCTTTCGGTACGACAAAAACACCATCCCCCTTTTTTATTTGGTATTTTATCACCTTATGTTCTGGAATCTTTTTTAAATTCGACGTTCCAACTACGTCTGGATTGGGGACAATCCCTTGAGCAACTTCCTTGTTGGGATCTAGACGAAAATTGCTTTTTGATGAAATCTTCTTAAGAACCAATTCAACTTCAGGATTACTAAATGTTAAAGACCGATCTGCGTATTCACCTTCGTTAATCGTCGGAGTTAAGTATTCTGCTTTACTGTTATTGCTCTTATTGAGAAGTAATATAACATCATTGATATTAAGGTCCCGCCCATGGAGTCGCCTATAATCAAATGAGTAGCTGTCAGAATCGGTATTCTCTCTGAAAATCATTATCATTGTTTGTATACCGGACTCAAATATCTTGAAGCTACCAAAATCTATCAGACTTAAAATCTGTGCATCTTTAATAACCTTATTTCTCATCTTTGAAGCACCATAGCTGGTAACCCAATTATTCTGAGCAATAAATGTAACTAAACCTTCGCCATTTTTTACCATATCCAGCCCCTTACAGGCGAACATATACCAAATATCCATTTTACCTTGATAGTAAGGAGACTCTCGAAGCCCATCGAACGCGTGCTTAAATGTATATTCCTTAATATACGGCGGATTGCCAATCACTACATCAAACCCGTCCGTAATACCAAACATCCACTCCGGATCAAACCAATCCGCACTTGCGTTCTGATCGTATAGGTCCCAGTGGGCGATTTTTTCCGCATCATCGGCGGGCATCCCGATATGCCTCAATTCTGTCGCCAATTTTCCGCGCAATACCTCATCCCTACGCTTACATCCAAGTTTTTGTCGGCGCGTCGTGGCGTGAAAATATCGCTCGCGGTTATCCGCCAATTCTCGCTCTAAATTTTTCGCTTTGGAGCTTGTCAGGGTTCGCTCCCCTTCGAGCCCGATTAGCGTGTTTGCCGCAATAAACCGTGTCTCCAGATTCGGCAGCGGCTTAATCCCAAAATTGTCTGCGGTGCTATCCGGCTCCTGCTCAATGGCGAGCGAGATAAAGAAGCGGAGTTTGGCGATTTGGCAGGCGATGGATTGAATGTCCAAGCCGAAGATGCTGTTGTGGATGAGATACAGCTTCCGCCCGAAGTTGCCCGAATAATTTTCAAAAATTCGACTAATTTCCGTGAGCTCCTCGTCGCGCGCCTCTCTATCCTTCGTATCAAACGCAGCCGCCGCTCGCTGGATGGCCCGTTCTTTCTGTAGCTGCTCCCATCGGACGTTATCGGGGTCAAGCCGCCGCAGGGCAAGGGTCAATTTGTGCAGGGTCCCCATCGGAAACGCACCGGAACCGACCGCCGGATCCAGTATCTTGAGTTCTGAAATGGTCCGCACCACCTCATCCGCTTCACGACTATCGAACCATTCGCTCGCATCGTCAAACACCTTTGCGTAATCGAACAGATAGCGCAACCGCTCCTCCCAAAACTTCGCATCGTCGTCCGTTGGTGAGACCCGCTCTGCCAGTGCTGCGACTAACGCCTCCTCCACCATGTAGTCCACGATGGGGCGTGGGGTGTAATAAGACCCCGTCTGTTTCCGAGCCGTTGCGCCGGTTTCGGGGTTATACGCGGCGAGTAGGTTTTCAAACACCTTGCCGAGCAGCTCCGGATCCAACGCGACCTCCTGCTCTATCGGCGTATTTTCCTCAACGGTGAACTTGTAGTGTTTCAGCAGGGGAATCAGACCGCGATCGGCATCAAAAAAGAGACGGTTGGGGAGGCTTAACTTTTTGTAGTGTTCATCGGAAAAGCAGTCAACCCGATAGCCACCGTCTCGCGTCGCCTCCTCACTGTCGAGGCAGTCAAACAGGCCCCCGTTGATAAATGGCGTTTGTTCAAACAGCTCCCGCAGCTTATCCGGGGCAGCTATCTGCGCCTCGTAGCGATACCGTGAGAAATTGCGATGCCCCGTGTTTCCGCCTTTGCTAAACCGACGTTTCTCTATCTCGGTGTTCAACGTGGCAAAAAACAGGTTCTGTAGCACGGCGCGATAGTAGGAATCGCCGGTGTCGTGGTCGTAGTCTCTCAGCAACGGGGCGATTTGCGTCTCGCTAAACAGTTCATCGGCGATCAGTCCCTTCTCTTTGATAAACCAGACGAATAGCAGGCGCGTGATTAAGCGGATGATATGCTCCTCCGGCTTCAAGGTGCGATTTTCGTCTGTCGGGAACGCCCCCTCAGTTACCGCCCATTCAAACCAAGCGAACAACTCCCGGTAGAATTTCTTGTTGAGCTCTTCGGTGTCCAGTGTCTTTTCCCAAGCGCGATGCAGCTCGACAAAGTTGTGGACACCGTGCGTTTGATTCAACGGTTCAAGGGCAAGATCGAATAGGATATCGATGTGGGCGCGGTGGGGGTCCTTGAAATCAATATCCTTGATGAGGGTTACTTTTTCAAGGACATCGCGGGAGGGGTCGGATGCGTGCAAACGGCGATTGATAATTGACAACGTGAGCGTCTCGCCATGCTGAAAGAGCAGCATCGCGGGCATCAGGAACAATTTGTTGATTTCGCGGGTAATCTGCGACAGTTGGGTGCGGTTGTAATCGTTGCCTTCCAACCGAATCGCGAGGAAAAGGTAAGATGTGATGATGGTGTTATCTACCTGCGTCTGGCTGGGATCGAAAAGCCATTCGGTTGTATCCGCGAGCGTCAGGTCCTCGCCTCTGAGTTGGAAAAGCAGGTCAATGGAGGTCCACTCTGCTGTCAATGCTCTATCGCGACTGAGTTTCCCTTGCAGATCGTAGGCGGCGATAAACGCCTCGGCGGTGTTCGATTCAAGGGCTAGCCGCCTTTCACTCCGATAGCCGAGTGTGTTGAGCAGGTTTCGGCCGTTTTCGACGAGATCCCCCGCGGTGAAGCGGTTTAGGGCTTCCTTGATGGCGGTTGTGTATTGTGGGTCGTTCATCAAAAAACTCCTTTAGATGTGGAAACCCCTAACTCGTCTGAGATAAAGTCTCCCGAAACGCCTTGACGTGCGCGGGGCTTGTGCCACAACAGCCGCCGATTAGATAAGCCCCCTCCTTGAGCAACTCTGGCAGGTAAGGCGACATCTCCCCCGGCCCTTGGGGCCAATATGTCTGTTGGTTTTCGTCTAAACGTGCCATCCCCGCATTTGGATAAGCCATCAGCCGTTTTGAGTTAATCCCCTTCTCCGCCATCGCTTCCCGCAGCTGCTGGATTCCATTTATCGCATAGGGCATTCCCGTATGTTCCTCACGCCTTGATTCTGCACCACAGTTTAGCCCTAAGATTTGAATGTGATCGAGTAGATTGTCTCCGTTGGAGAATTCCCCGCCCGCTAGGATTTCAATGAGCGATTCAGCCGAATGTCCCCAATCCGTTTTGTATATTATCTGTTTTGTCCGCCGATCCCGAGTATACTTGTAGGTCATATTCACAGCGATGGGAACCCCCGTTTTCCTCGCGACATCAACCGCGATTGCAGCTTCCTTTGCGGAGAACATGGTTTCAATACAAAAAAAGTCCACCCCACCTTCTGCTAAGGCATTCATCACCCGTTCATGGGCATCTCTGACGGTTTCATTGGCAATTCCAAAATCAACGCCGCCGCTATCGGCTTCAATGGCACCGGGCGACGGTCCGACTGAACCCGCAATGTATACATCCCTCCCACTGCTCTCGACGGCTGCTTTCGCGTGTCCCACAGCCTGCCTCGTAATCTCTTCAGCTTCGGATGCATCTTTTCCCGCCATTTCGAGGTGCAGGGGCGAGGCGACAAAGGTGTTCGTTCCGATTGCATCAGCCCCCGCTTCAATATAGGCCGAATGGATGTCGATGACCGTTCCCGGGTGCAATTCGTTTGCGAGGGTGCTGTTTGTCAACGTGATGCCCACAGTAAATAGCTGTGATCCAAACCCACCGTCATAAATCATTGGAGTGGGATCTTTCAATCTATCCAAAAATGTCTTCATCTAAAGTCCCCTGATGTTTCAAAAAAAATCATCCTACTTCGGTTTCACTCCTTTCACCCTCGATCTATCCGATCCAGTAGGAGGAATTTCTATTCCGTTGCCCAACGTTCTGGATCGAGCCCGAAGGCACGTGCCTCCGCGCAGATAGCCGCCCAAGTTGTCTCATCAATCTCAATACCCTCAATCTTCTTTCGCTCAGCGTTGCGGAATTCGGGTTCACCGGGACTCAGAATCTCCTGAAACCCCGGCGCAAGGCGGCTCGATTTGACATGCCGAATGAGGGCCTCCACCTCGTCGTAGTAGGTGTCGAGACTAGTGAAGTGGGCGATACTATAAACGGTGAAGAGCACACCGTTGCTGACCATTGTGCGGTCACCGGCAGCACACCCCTGGCCGCTGAGGGTTCCACCCAAGAGCTCCACCACAAAGCTAAGCCCGTAACCTTTGTGTGCCACAACGCCGCCCATCGGCAGGATGGCTCCCGGCGGATCGGCTCTGAAGTCGTTTGGGTCGGTGGTCGGGTTGCCCTGTGAATCGATGAGCCACCCTTCGGGCACCTGTTTCCCCTGATTGATTGCAACGCGGATTTTGCCTTCAGCCACCACGGATGTGGTCATATCAACTAATAGTGGGTCATCCTTCCGACGTGGGGCGGAGAACGCGATTGGGTTTGTGCTTAGGCGACCATCGAGGCCCCCAAAGGGAGCAATCTGATAGCCGAGATGACCGGCATTGACGAAAGCAGTCCCTAGCATCTGGTTTCGAGCCGCCATCAAAGGATAGGCACCAGCCCGTCCGACATGACTTGTATTTCGCAATGCGACGGTGCCTGTTCCGTATTGTCCTGCTTTTTCGATTGCGAGGTTCATTGCAAAGGTCGCCCCAACCTGCCCAAGCGCACCGTGTGCATCGACCACCGCGGCACAGGGATTGTCACTCACAATTTCAGGCGTTGCCGTGGGCTGGAATCTGCCATCTCGTATGGCGCGGGCGTATTCGTAGAAACGGATGGCACCGTGGGAATCGTGTCCGAAGAGGTTAGATTCGATCAGGTGGTCAACAACCGATCGAGTGTCTGCTACTGTGCAGCCAGCGGCTTTAAAGAGGTCATAGCCGATTTGCCGCAGCGTATCTGGTTGGAATGTGGGCATAAGGCATCCTTCCTATTATCTTGATTCGGATAGGGTAGAGATTAATCGCCGGGGAGGTTCAGGTGAAAGGGATTTCAATTAAAAAAGCCGAAGTCCTCCCTTGGGATTGGGTTCGGGGAGACAAGATCTGTTTTTCTACCTTTTCCGTTGTATCTTATCGGTGTATTCTGCTTCCAATTCCTGCACAAGTGCGTTCAAAACAGCCTCGGGCTCGCCGGGGCGCTCCAGCTTCTCGGTCCACTTCCACTGATCGAGATAATCGTCGCTTCCGGCTAAACCCGTTTCCATCGCCGCTCGATCGATTGCGGTCTGAAACCGATCCGGCATCGGATGTGAAACGGGCCTTCTTCCCTTAAAGACTCTGACCTGAGCCGGAATATCTTTCCAGTATAGGATTTGATAGGTTGCCATGATTCACCCTTCCAATTCTCCTTTACGATAGGCACGCAGGAATGTTCTACAGAAGCGATCTTTGCCCAGCAGCATGGCTTCGGTCAGTTGATAGGGTCTGGATGTTCGGTCAACGGAGAGTGCCTTTTGCGGATGATTGGTCACAGGATCGATAATCCCGCTATCCGCACCGGCTTCAACTGCGAGAATCATAAAAACGTCATTGATGAGACGACGGGACGGCATTTGGAAAGAGACATTGCTGAATCCTCCGCTGATATGGATGTCGGGACCATACTTCTCGCGGAGCTGCCGGATGGCTTCAAAAGCGTGGTTGCCGTTCTCGGTGTCCACTCCAATCGGGAAGAACAACGGGTCAATGAAGATGTCCCCGATTGCAATTCCTCTGTCTCGTGCCGCCTGTATCATGCGTGCGGCGTTGGCGACTCGCTCTTCGGGGTTCTGCGGCATTCCAGATTCGCTGGCGGCTGTCACTATAACCTTCGTATTGTAGTGTTTAGCAATGTCCAACGCTTCAAGGCGTTCCAGTGACGCGGAGTTCAGTAGTGCCCGCCCGACACGACTATCATACACTTCAAGCCCCGCTGCGATAATTTCGGTGTTAGAGGAGTCAATGGACAAAGGTGTATCAGACATCTGCTGGAGGGCTTGCACCAGCCAGCGCATGGCTTCCTTCTGCTCTTCAAGCCGCCACGAAATTTCATCTACATTGACATCGAGGAAGTCGGTGCCGACATTGACCTGCCGTTGGGCGATTTTGCGTATATACTCCAGCCCTTCGCTGGCGTGGGGTTCTTCACCCGACATTGCCGCCTGAACTGCGATAATGACGTGTTTGACGCGCCCCTCCTCATACTCTTGGGATTGCTTGATGGATTCGGGGATGACAAGGTAGCGGCGTTTTTTGCTCGTATCCAAATAGCGGACGGATTCAAGTCCTTCTGGGTTGTTCGTAACCAATTTTCCTTTTCGGCGGACCACGCGAGTGGTGTGGACATTTTCGCCAATAATGATAAAGTCCTGACCGTTTAGTTGCATCGTCAACTCCTCGTGACGCTGTGCACGGATGACACCTGTTTCGCCGATTAAAATTTGCATCCAACCGCGTCATCAGCTATCAGATTTTTTCTGGGCGTGATGGTCTCGCTCCAGAAAAGTATTGCCCCAAGCACTCGTGCTGTTAAGGGCATCGTCCTTGAAAATCGCCGGGCCATCCAGCATCTTTTCTTCTTCGTTGTAGGCTTTGAGACGGTCATAAGCCCGTGCCCAGATGCAGTCCTTCTCCCCGATTTCACATTTCCCCTGATCGGTTCCGCCACACGGTCCGTTGCGCTGGTTTTTCACACACTGGGATTCGGGACATAAATACGCAATATCCGGCAATGAGCAGTCGCCGCAGTCACGACAATCAAAGGCAGGGACCTTAACCGCTTGTTCCACACCGTGCATGGCTTTCTTTACACCCTCGCCCGCCCCATCGATTGCCTGAGAAATTCGCTGCCCAATACTGAACCCTAGGCTTCCCTTTTCAAAAACTTGGTCGTGCACCATGCGGTTAATTTTATAGCTCAAAGGGATTTTCTGTTTGGCGGCTTTCAAGGCTTCCGGTCGTTTTGAAAAGAGATACTCGCGATTAATCTCAGTTGAACTGAGCCCCGTTTCCGGTTTCGGCTCAAAAAAGTAAAATTCATCGGGGTAGTGGAAACAAATTTCCTTGGCGAAATCCTTCCAATCGTCCTCTCCAAAGCGGTCTACCATCTTTAGGATTCGTTCGTAATCTGTGTAACGTATATGACCCCCTAGGTATACACCTCGATAGCCCAATCCCTTGGCGATGGCGCACTGCTTGGCAGCGAATTCCAAAAGGAAGGCTTTGCCCTTGTCTTTTGATTTTGCCGCTTTTTCGATTAGATTAAGCAGTTGGTCGGTTACGGTTACACCGGGGATGTTACCCTTGTTGAAGAAACGGGCGGCGGTGCGGCTGAGGACATAGACGTTACCAATCACCGGCACATGTAAATCGTGGGTTGCCATATACTTCAACAGCTCATCCTGTTTGCGTGAATCGTATCCAATTTGGTTGATGATGAAGGTCGCACCGTTCTCAATCTTCTTTTTTAGCTTGAAATATTGCGGCATGACCTCGCGTTCGTAACGTTTGTGGTTGTTGACCACCGCACCCAATAAGAAATTGGTGCTTTCCAGCACCTGCAATCTTTTCCCGGTGCCCACCGTCATACCGGCGTTCATGTCGGCGAACATCCTTAACAAACCCACCGAATCGGTGTCAAAGACGGGGCTCGCTTGACCCCGATACCCATCAGTTGGGTAATCGCCCGATAACGCTAGGATATTGTTAAACCCTTCACTGGCGAGCTGCCAAGCCCGGCTCTGAAGTGCATTGCGGTTCCAGTCTTTGCAAGAGAGGTGGATAATCACTTCCTGACCGCGGGAGATGAGATGTCTTCCCAAGGTATCGGGCCCGATCATGGCGTTGCCGCCCGGATTGTCGGTAATACTCAAGCCGTGTATACGCGGATTGTCTGCCAGTTTTTGCGCCAACTCCAACACCCGCCGTCCATCGCGCTCGGTGATAGTTCCACGCGAGGTTACCAATTCCACACAGGTGATGAATGTATCTGTCTCCTGAAGCAGATGGCGCAGCGAGGGCTTCTGCGAAGCATCAAAGTTACGGTCCGTTTCGGTTGGGGAGGGGTTCATGGTTGTTGCCTCGATCGACTATGCACAGGTTTGAAAATCTTCTGAATTACACCATATCTTGCAATAAATATCTTCTATCTCGTTCAGGGTCGCTTTTGACACATCTCCATATTCTTGAGATTCTTTTATCGCTTTAGATACGGAGTTGTTGCACTGTTTCAACTCTGAATGGGTTGGATTTACAATGGACATACGTTTCAAGTAGTTTGCTGAATTGTTGGCTGTTGGGTTGATCTGACGAAGCAGTTTAGTTGCAAGTTCCGTGTTTAAGAAGCCGAGAAAGTACATCAGGTGCTGTTCATTTTTAGGGAAGATGCCAACGATGCTTTGGTCAAATAATCTACATTCAAGTAACACGGCCGTGAGACGCGTTGAGGCAACCATTGGAACGCCAATGCCCTGCGAAAAATAGTATTGGGAATTCTGAAACCGAGCTGGATTTTTCCCCGGTGTTCGATATTCAGAAACGGCATACGGGCTCCAATTGACATACCATTGTGTCTGTTTTACAAACCGAGCTGCGCCGCCTCGTAATATCGGGATGAAACAGTTTGGTCCATCAATGCCATGAAGTGAGGGGGCTGTGAGGTCGGAAATTTTATCGACTTCCACATCCTCAAAAGATTTTGAGCGCGATACATCAGCGTTGACACGGCGCACCCAATGGCGATCGTTGCCTGAGTAAAAGCCGGTGCGAACATCAGCCATATCGCCTAAAGTCAAGTTGGCTCTGCTACTGAGTGTAACTTCATCGTCTTGTGAGGGTTTCACGAATTCCGCACATGGGCGCGACAGAATTTCCGTTTGACTGACATTTGTGATTAAACACCGATTTTTTAACTCATATCCCAGAGCCAGTTCCATCAAAACATTCTCATTAGCGAGGTTCTCAATTATTCTTATTCGATGCGTCCCGTGAGCAGGTCGTTTAATTAAGGAGATAATACATAGCCCGGAATACCCAAAACTAATTCCTGGAAAAAACTTTGATGGGAATAATACGATTTCTTCGATCGTTGATTCGTTCAGTAAAGTTCTGCGTAGAAAATCGTGGCGGTGAAGCCATAGAAACGTATCCGGGATAATAAATACTAAACGACCTGCCCCACATAGCAAACGAAAGCAGTGATAAAGGATTACGCCATAGGTGTCGCGCACGTAGAGCCCGGGATATTGCTTCTTAAGAACAGTTCTTTTCTGATGAGATTGATAAGCTCCATACGGTGGATTAGCAATTATGCGGCTGAATTGGATCTCTGGTTCAAATAAGGGAGAGTGACCCAGTTCAAGCACATCCTCGTGGACGACCATGATATTTTGGAATCCTTTGTACTTTTCCCTGAGCGTGGTCAATGCTTGAAGGTCGAGTTCAGATGCCCGAATTTGTGAATTCGGGGATAACCGAATGATCCCATCGATTAAGTCGCCAATTCCTGCACAAGGCTCCCATATTGAATCCGCTTCGGTTGGTTTAAGTCGAGAAACCATATATGAAACAATATCGGGCGAATCGGTATAATGAGCTTGAAGCGTATCTTTATATCGTTGAGGTCTTGGAATTACCATGTCAAGTATTTAACTAAGTCGTTTTGTTCAAGAGAGTCTAGGAGCTGGGGACTGACATCATCCGCCCAAGTAACGTTTTCGTGCATCCACACGCCTAAATCAAAACCCGAGTATTCCAGCACCTTTGGATAGATTTCCGCACCGCAATAGACTTCCCAGAGTCCCGACCTCTTCAGGATTTGAAGGTAGTGATTATTTTCATCTTCAGGTGCTCTCACCAAGAGAAGACACCGATAATCTTCTGGCTCTATGTTCTGATATATGCTGGCAACTAGAAGTAAGCGATTGGTGTTGCCTTTCTCATTTGAACTGAAACCACTCTTACAATCGACTACATACCGGATACGTTCAATTGAAAAATGAAGATCTAATTCGAGTTTGATTTCACCTGATGTAACAAGCCCCCAAACTTGATCGTAATAGCGGAGGAGGTGTCCTTTGTCAGTCCTGCTGATGTTTAACCGTTGAATAAAATCCCGAACTTCGTTGGTCAATCTTCTCTTGATGTCCTCAAATAGAGGAGGGATAAATAAGGTAACATCTTTCCGTATTGGGTAATCAAAGCAAGTTGTCACGAAAGGTTCCCAGAGTTCACCAATTCTGCGAGAGAAAGCCATGTAGTCATAGGACCATACGTCATTCCGACTCTCAAGCATCACGACATTGGTGCAGTGCATTAATAAGAGGTTGGATCGGAGGATTGTATCCGCTGGCCAATCTTCTCGTCCGGCATTTTGCCGTAAAACAGCAGCTAATTGCTGTTTTTCCTTCACAAGTGCACGGTTAATTGCTGTGGCTTTTTTCCTGAATTGTCTTTCGCCGAATTCCTGTCTTACCTCGTTAAGATATTCAATGGCTCTGAACCTGAGATAGGCAAGCAATTCGGCTTTACGTGAGTTGAAATCCTTGTCGACTGATATAGACATCTGCATTCGTTGTGGCAGTTTTGCGTAACAGCCACATTTTGAAATTAATAATGGCGCAATAGGGGGTTATTTTACACAAACAGCGGTGTCGGCTTTGGCGGCCCGAAGCCGAGTTCCACCAACCTTGAGACCATTCGTCGAAGTCGAGGACGGTCACTGTTGATCATTTCTTCTGCCGGATGCAATGAATAGTTCCAACCCTCGTATAGTCCCTTTATGTAAGTGACCTGCTCATCTGTTACGGGGTTTGCCATGAAATTGATGGCGTGCTGAGAGCGTCCCGGTGGGCCGCCGAACGCCGCATGCCATAGCGTTTCTGGGAAGATTACGATGTCGCCGGGCTGTGATTCGATGACAACGCTGGGAATGTCCGCGCCCGCAACCCCTAACGGCAGCGCGGTCGGATCCTCCTGCTGAGCGGTCAACAGTTGTAACCGTTTCCTAAATTCCGGCTTATGAGACCCCGGAATGAAACGCAGGGCTCCCGTTTCTTTTGTGTTTGGCTCAAGGTAGAATGCGATCTTGATGTGAGCGACCGGTTCAAGGTCAAGCCCTCCACCGTGCCACTGTGTGTCGCCGACGTGGAGGTTGCCCTCGGTAGCGTTCAAGATAAAATCAGGTCCGAGGAGGTCTTCGCCCAGCGCGTAGATGCGGTCGTCTTCGATGAGCCATTGGAGCCGGGGATTCAACTCGAAGAACGGGATCATGGCTTGACGCTTTTCTCCAGGAAACGGCTTACCTTGGCGGTTTTCGTGCAAAACCGCGTCGGACTCACGACGGATGACCTCAATCTCCTGCGGCGTAAATAACTGTCGCAGGGTAAGGAATCCAAACGTCTCAAAATGCTGTTTCTGTTGAATCGTTAACATGTCGTTCTCTTTTCCGTCTCAGAATTATGGCTGCCGCTGAGCTGCTTTTCGCACGCCATAAAAATAAAGTCAAGGATTCCAAAGACCTTGGCAGGATCGGTTATTGAGTAGGCAAGCGGATGTTTTGCGAAAGTATTTGTCTCCAACTTGCCAAACTCCCAGATGAGCCCTGTTGACACAATTCCATACACGGTGACTTTTTCATCTTGATTCAGTTTTTGGCACGCTATCAGTTCGGCCAAGCACTGCGCCCAACCTCCTTCAAAATCCTGCTTTTTCGCTTCTACCACTGTCAGTAGTGGACGATTCACCAGCCTATCAGTCACGCCGTCAATCCATGCTGACACAAAATAATCCGGTTCTCCATACAACTCGTTGTCAACATTCAGCGCGCGATGAGACCATAATTTCAGCATTCCATGACGCTTCCACGCCTGCTGCAAAAACGGAAAAATAAAACTCTCCCTTAAAAAGGCTTCACTCTCTTGAATCGCCTGTCTGTCCAACAAAAAATCGAGGTTCTCAATAAACCAGCGAGGAGGTTCCAGCTGCAGGTCAGGTATAAATCTTTCTGGACGAAGTTGTAGGGGATATGTTTGAATAACCTGCTCTACACTTTTGAAATCGCTGTATGCCATCTGAATATCCTGCGTTCTGACTTTCGTTTTTGGTGTTGCTAGACCGACATCTGTTCATTTGATTACGCAAACTCCATCGGCTTAAACTGGCACCCCTCGACAAATACCTCAAAGAAGTCGGGGGTTGTCTCCAATTCGACATGTTCGATTCCTTTGACTAAACGCTCGATAGCCTCGCGTTTTTTCCGTGAAAGGAGAACCTCCTTCGCCCCTTGTACCGCCGCATTGCCAATTTTGACAATGCGATGTTCGTCCACAGGTGCCAAAAAACCGATCTCAATCGCGTTACGAACATCGACATAGTTGGCGAAGCCACCCGCCAAATAGAGGCGACTCACATCTACCGGATTGATACCAAACTTTCGCATAACGATGAACTGACCGCAATAATTGGCAGCCTTCGCTTGAGCCAGATTGCTGGCATCTTCGCGGGAGAAGGTGATGCCGTATTCGGGGATGAGTGCTATCTCACGTTGTTTTCTGTCCCCGAATACACCCATTGAGGTCATCCGTCCATGGCGACGGAGCTCCGCCAATAGATCGATTAACCCAGAGCCGCAAATCCCTTGAGGTTCGAGGCCGCCGATCGTATTATATTCAATCTGACCGTCTATCCATCGGATAGATTCGATCGCTTCATCGTAGCCCGGCATCCCGTACTTAATGCCTCCGCCCTCGAAAGCGGGGCCTGCCGGACAGGAGGCTGCAATCAGCCGCCCCGGATGTCCGACCACCACTTCGGTGTTCGTGCCGACATCAACCAGCATGATAACCTCTTTTTGAGATGCGATGTCGAGTGCCACCAGATCCGCCGCGACATCGGCACCGACGTGGCTGCCAATCAACGGCAGCCCATACCCCCGCGCCTTGGGGTTAGCTCGGATTCCGAGCCGCCGCGTCTTCTCAATGAGCGAAGTGGTTTCGCGCTCCCCGGCGCGATATTGATGTTCGATTATCGACTGGTAAGGTTTTTGACCGATGCTCTGCACGTCCAGCTTAAAGAAGATATCCCGCATCGTTGAGTTACCCGCCACGACAATTTCGTAAATTTCCTGACGGACGAACCCGAACTGCGCTCCCATTTCCTGAATCTCGTGGTTGAGCGCGTTGATGACCGCCCGGCGTAACTCCCCGCTAAACTCGCCATCATACGAAATGCGGTGCATGATATCGCTGCCGCCGAAGCGTTGGGGATTCTCAAAGGAACTGACATGGACACTCTCACCTGTCTCCAGATCGACCAAATCAATGACTACTGTTGTCGTGCCGAGATCAATCGCCAAGCCGTAGATGTGGCCTCGATATTTGTCGATTGCCTCATCATCATAGTAAACAATATTTTCGCGGCGGGTCACTAATGGGTCAATTTGGAGGCATTTTTCGTGGGTGCGTGTAAGAATCTTGGGGGTGCGCCGTATCGGTGAGAACACTATATCGATATCGATGTCCTTAACCACCGCTTGGCAAGCGAGCCGATAATTCTCCCGCAAAAACGACTCAGCTTCGTTTCGTGGACGCAGTGCCTCCATCCCCTCTCTAATTTCCACAATACATTCATGGCACTGTCCTGTGCGAAAGCAGGAGGTTGGCACCTGAACTTTGAGCTCATCGGCGTAATCGAAAATGGTCTTTCCGGCTGCGAGCGGACGCTTTTTGCTGTCATGCGTTATTGTTCCTGCCCCGTAGGTCGCATCACTGTCGATGAAAGCCCCTTCAGCAGCCTCGGTCTCCCACGCAGGCCGATAGTCGATTTTATCGTCCCCACCACACAAGAGCAACCCCTCCTTTGGGGTGCCGCGGACGCTATCCTGCTGATCCACCAAACCCTCGCTAGGCGGTCTTCGCTGGTTTCGACACCCAAACTTAGCGGTACATTGATCGAAGCGGTTTTTGTAGGGGCACCGATACATAGATTGCTCGTTGGCATGGTTCACCATGCTTGAGAACAGCTCTGTTATTTTGTCTAAACGCTTCTGATATTCTTCGTTGTTCATTTGAATCCTATTCCTCGTCCCAATCCTCGTCTTCTTCTTCAAGAAATTTCTTTGCCAGTGCCACGCATTCAAGTGCGTCCTTGCCGTATCCGTCCGCCCCCATATCATCGGCAAACTCTTGGGTCACCGGGGCACCGCCCACCATGATCTTAACATCTTCCCGGAGATCTTCATCAATAAAGGCTTCGATTGTCTTGCCCATGTTCGGCATCGTTGTGGTCAGTAATGCTGACATTCCGAGTATCGGTGCCCCATGCTCCTCTACCGCTTCAATAAACTCATCGTCCGAAGTGTCCACACCCAAGTCGTGCACAACGAATCCCGCACCCCGTAACATCATGATGCAAAGGTTCTTGCCGATGTCGTGAAGATCGCCTTTCACCGTTCCCATAATCACGGTCCCAACAGGGTCGATGCCGGAGGCGGATAGAATGGGTTCAATATATGCCATTCCAGCCTTCATCGCCCGCGCACAGGCGAGGACTTCTGGGACGAAGATAAAGTTCTCTCGAAACTTGATCCCGACAATCCCCATCCCCGCGATGAGGCCGTCATCCATGATTTCCAGTGCTTCCGTGCCCGACTCCAGAGCGGCTTTGGTCATCTCATCCACACCGTCATTGTCTCCGTCAATGAGTGCTGCGGCGATTTCCTGCATCTCAGGGGCAACCTTGGCGAATGTATTAATAGTGCGCTCCCGTTCATCGGCACGCTCAATAAACTCCTCAATCTCATCTACGATAATTTCATTCTGAATGTCGGTGATTTCTGCCATAGTTTTTTCTCTTTGAACTCTAATTGACATACTCCCGAAACTAAAGGATTGGGATTCTTATCCTTTAGGAGTCGAATTGTTCACTCAACGAGGTGAGTCCCCGATTGGATCGGGACAGGCCCGGTTCATCGGGAACTTACGACCTCTCCTGAAGGGTCCGTGCCGAGACCAGGGGGGGATGCCCCCACTAGCCCGCGCACTCAAAACCAAGCTCAATGCGAAGTTTTTCTGTCCAGCTCCTAATTCAGGCCCGCATGTTCCTGATGCCAATCCTGCACCGCTTTGGGGATTTCTTTGAGATTTTCAATAGCGGTCTGCAACGGAATCGCACACTCTGGCCCGACAAGCTGCACGCCGGAATCCAGATTCTTGTAGACTTCGCCCCGAACCTCCTCCGGTCCCTTCGAGAAGAGCGTCTCAGGATTATTAATGTTTCCCACCAGAGAGATTCGCTCCGTAACCACTTCCATCGATTCACCGGGCTGATTCTTGGAATCGTAATGGAAGGCTGCCATTCCTGTCTGAGCGATGTACTCCATTCTGTCGACTGTCCTCCCGCAAATATGAAGGATTAGCGGGATGGGAATCCGATCGACAAACTCAGTGTGCAGGTCGCGAAGATAACGCTCATAGTATTCACCGCTGACAAGATCGCCTGTTGCGTGGTCGGGTAGGGTTAGTGCATCTGCTCCCGCTTCAATCTGCGCCACGCCAAACGCTACTGTGGCTTCCTTCATCCTGTCCAGAGCAAGTTTTGTTTTGCCCGGATCGTCTAAGGAGAGCAGAAGAAACGGCTCCACGCCGAAACAGTGATAGCCCAGGGACCAAGGCCCCATGGTTTTTCCGATAACCGCGACCTCATCTCCGTATTCCTTCTTGAGGATTTTAATGGCATCGAGGACGCATTGGGTATCCGGATGCGTCAGAAAATCTGCTGGGAGCTTGATTTCATCGACATCCTCCCAAATGGGCTCGCGCATTCTAACCGTGGGCCAATTGTCCTTCTGCTCCCATTGAATTTTGCATCCGAGCGCAGAGGATTCTTGGATAATCGAGAAAACAGGCATAATTGAATCAAAGCCTAACTCGGTATACCCGGTGGCGGCTAAACGTGCCATCAATTCAGGTTGCCGATTGGCTTCCGGGAATGGTGCATCCACCAAGTCCATAAGCTCTACTGTGGCGACAGACGTTGGGTTGCAAACCGGGGTTCGGTCCACAGGCTCTCTATTCAACGCTGCCAAAACCCGTTCTTTACCGGTCATCGGTCCGACTGTTTGTTTTTGGGTTCCCATAATTCCCTCCTAATTCTGTTGGCTGGGTGCTGCAAGGATACCCCGCGCAGCTGCCATCTCCTGTTCCCGCACAATGGAGCGTACATTCGGGGCACGAACCAGCAGTAAACCGAGCAGCGCATCGTGGGAGTGGCCACACGGAAACGCAACCTTGTCGAGCGTTCCATCCACCTCTTCCATCTCTCCTAATTTCATTAACCCCCCAGCAATTGCAGAGATACGTCTGTCAACGCGTCTGCCCTCACCGTCAGCCATCACTTGGTAAATTCCGTTCCCAAGACTGTTGACCGTGATGGTTAGCCTTGACTTTTTGTCCAGAATCTGCAAGGGGCGGGGTTCCACCGGATCGTTCGGGGAGAGCTTACACGACTCCAGAAAAGTTCGCCTGCAAGCCAGTTGGTGCGCCGCTCCACAGGGAAACCGGAGCAGCCTATGCGTGTTCTCAACCAAGTTGCCCATGTGCGTCATCGCTTCGACCGCAAACTGAATCCGCTTTTGAGCCCCTTCCATCTGACTGTAGGTATGCACTAAAAACAGGGGGTTCTCATCCTGTCCCTGCTGGTATAGGGCGATTGTTATATCGTGGAAATGAGGGTCCATCGGGACCAATTCAACGCGTTTTCCAATATCGACTATTTGACCCATGGCTACCTCCTCGTTAGGAATGAACTGAGCTAGTTAGTGGCTAGGTCATCATTCTTGATTCTCACTCGTAATTTTGCTTGACAAAAACGAAATTTATTCGCATAATGATTAATGGTCTGACCTTTGAGGCATAAGTTTAACTCAAAATTGAGGAATTGTAAAGCAAAATTTTCATTACTCCCCTGACAAGGGGGCTCCGTGCCGAGAGCAGGCCGGGGGGTTGGCTTCGAGTGTTCACCTGCGTAAGTCCTATATTGTATGTTATGAAAGCACAAGCACAAGAAAAATTGACGATGAAGGAGATGAAGCCCGACACTCGCACCTCTCTGAGTGATGGGATTGTAGAGCAGCTGGTTGACCTTATTTCCCGGGACGTGCTGAAGCCCGGAGACCGATTACCTTCTGAGAGGGAATTGTGTAAGCGGTTGGGGGTGGGGCGGAGTTCCTTGAGAGAGGCGTTGCGTTCACTCGCCGTTATGGGGATTATAGACGGACGGGTTGGAGATGGCACCTTTGTTTCTAATAGTAACAAGCGGTATCTGGAAAAAACGCTACAGTGGGGCTTGCTGCTTGATCGTAAAAAGGTCCAAGACCTTATCGAAACCCGGCTCATGCTGGAATCCCAGACAGCGTTTTTGGCTGCACAGCGAGTCACAGCGAAAAATATTGAGGCAATCGAGGAAACCTTGCGGGGGATGGAAGCGTCGATCGGGCAGCCTGAGAAATACTTAGAATTTGATTTACAATTTCACCTGACCATTGCACGCGCAACGCAAAATTCGATACTCTACAGTCTTCTGAGCATGATCCGAGGATATCTGCAAGAGTGGATCAAAGGAAGCCTCGCTGAGCCATCAACGACTCAAACAGAGACGCGGGCGGAATTGTCCTTACTGGAGCACCAGAAAATTCTTGATGCCCTTCAAAAGGGAGAAGCGGATCAAGCACAGCAGGCAATGACGGAACATATTCTCTCCAGCAGCATTGATCTCCAGAGGTGATTCTTTGACGAACGATTTCAGATATGCTATAACTATTTTGGCCTGTCGAATGCTTCCGATGATGTAGAAGTCGAGAGCGCACCAAGCTGTCAATCCGTCGTCCGCCGGAAGTAATCCTCAAGCCTACCCATGGGCGTGAATCCCAGTATCCGTTTCGCTTTCTCGACCTGATATTTTCCCTGCGCGAAATAGCTCAGTAGGTTGAAAGATTGGAAGTTACCGGGAACGGATTCAATCTCCAACGCCAAACGGCAGGCGTGTTGCAGATCTTCCCACACCACCGTGAAGGGTGGAAAGTCGCCTTGGGGGACAGCCTCTGTCGGCTTTGGACCGAGACCGTTAAAAAGAAAACAGACTGTTTGGATATCGTATGTCCGCGAGAAAATCTCGCATATCTCCATACTGAGGTACTTGGTAATCCCATAATATCCGACACCCGGTGCTAACGGCACATCGTCAATGTCAAATTCGTGATCATATGCGTGCCGGATCGATTGGGGCCCGGTGTGAACCACCTTTTTGATGCCGAGTGCAGCAGCGGCTTTCATCACATGATATGCCCCCTTCGTGCTCACTTCAAAACTCACCACCGGATCATCGCGGAGGACGGTAAAGTTCATGATGGCATCCATCCCGCGGCATGCCTCCAACACATCCGGATATGAGGTTATGTCAACATTAATAATCGGTTTTCCGTCTGGATGCGGCACAATATCTGAGAGATACAAATCGTAGTCCTGATCCAAGTCTGGCGTGACGTAAGGGGCGATATTGCCAGACGCGCCCAGCACGAGCACTTTTTTCATGGTTGAATTCTCCTATGCGTGGACCGTAAGATGTAATATGATTGCGTAGATGAGCACTGTTAATCAACCTTCATTCGCTCTACCCAGATGGAGCGGAGGGCTTCAGGTAGAGGCTCTGAAAATCGTGAGCAGGTTGATACCCGATCCCCCGTGCTTGATCGATTAGAAATTTGGGATTGGGGATATCCGCACAGATATGATAAATAGCCCACCGTTGCGTCCACCATGCGCTGCTGCTACTGTCGCGGTTCAAGACACAACGAAATGCCCCCGCGGCATCGCGGATATCGAGCCACGCAAGGTTTGGTGCTTCCCCCGGAACCGCTTCCTCAAGCACCAATTCTCCCAGCCGCAGCCCTGTTACCGTAACTAGGTGCTCCCGCGCAAACTCGCGGGCGGTCAACTCGCCCAAATACTTCGTCATCTCCACAATTTCCGGCGATGGAAGGGGCTTCCAGAGCTCGGTGATATACACATCGTCGGTGTAGGCGTTGAAAATAGATAAGGTGCTCGCATAGATAAATTTCTTTATTCCCGCTTCAACCGCTGCGGTGAAGAGGACATGTGTGCCTCGCGTCGCCAAGTCGAGCAGCACTTGTTCGCGCTTTAATTCGTCCGATGGTAGGTCAGTCGGTGGCTCGCCGGTATGAATCAGGACATCAATCCCCCGAACCGCTTCCCATGAATCATCGGGATCCAAGGTGTTTCCCTGAATAAAATCGCAGCCTTCTGCTACATTAACCGGCGCACTGTCCATGAGGCGCACACTGTGGTCATCCTTCAGTTCGGTTGCTATCGCTTGCGCCAGCTGACTGGATGCACCGGTAATGAGAATATTCATTGAGTTACCTCCTTCACATTTTCGTTCATCATATCAGACACCCTTGAACCTGTCAATTTTTTTCTTTTCCTCAGCGAAAGATGGTATAATAACCCACATTGTCACCTTCCCCCTGTAGTCGGGGTATCTTGCCCCGATCTATAACCGGAGTAACCTATGTCGTTCCAACAGATTTGTCAGACCTACCAGCAAAACATCCAGAGCACCCGTGCACAGAGTGATGCCACCGCTGAACTCTCCTTGCAGCCGCATCTCAAAACGTTTTTGGAAAAAACGGCTGCATTTTTGGGAAACGAAATCACGGTTATGTCAGAGCCGCGAAGACTGGAAGTGGGTAGGCCGGATTTCGTTGTGAAAAGTAACTTACTTCTAGTCGGTTATATTGAGGCAGAGGCATACGGCAGGGACCTTGATACCCTTACAGGTCATGCCAAAATACAAAACGAGCGGTTCATCGAAAACCTTGATAATTTCATCCTTACTAACTTTATCGAATTTCAGTTATACGCGGAGGGTCAACGGCGTGCGTCGGCACGAGTTACGGACGAAAGTAGAGCCTCCTTAGAAAACTTGCTCGATCGATTTCTGAGCGCAAATCTGACCCAAATTGGGACCCCAGAGGTCCTTGCCAAACATCTCGCACGCCGCACCCGCGAACTCCAAACGCAAATCGCAACGACGCTCACCAATGAAAACAGCGATATCTACCGGATGTTCTCCGCGTTTAAAGAACTGCTCCTGACGACGCTGACCCCCGACGGCTTCGCGGATATGTACGCGCAAACCCTCGCGTATGGCCTCTTCGCAGCGAGATGTACACTTCCCAACACCACCAATTTCTCACGGTTTACTGCCTCTAGCGCGCTCCCCCAGTCGAACCCGTTTTTGCGTCAACTCTTCCACCAAATCGCCTCCCCAAACCTTGAGGAGAACGTCACCTATATTTTGGACGATATTGCAAACCTCTTGGCAAACGTTCCCACAGAGATGCTCCGCACCGCTTTTGTCCTTCAAGCCCATTCTGAGGATCCGGTTATCCATTTCTACGAAACCTTCCTCGCCGAATATGACCCGCAACGCCGCATTGACCGTGGAGTATATTATACACCGCCGCAGGTTATCTCCTACATCGTCCGTTCTGTTGATGCACTGCTTAAAACGAAACTGAACACATCCGATGGACTCGCCGATGATAGCGCGCTCATCCTCGACCCCACCACAGGCACCGGCGGATTCCTCTTGGCAGTATTAAACCATATCAGTGAATACATCATAACCGTCTACGGCACGGGGGAGTGGCATCAATACATTAACGACCCACAACTGGTGCGGCGGCTCTTCGGTTTTGAGGTTTTGGTCGCGCCCTATACGATTGCCCATCTGAAATTGAGCCGATTTCTCCAAGCGCAGGGGTGGCGCGCAGCGGAACGCCTCCACATTTATCTCACCAATACACTGGAGGAACCTGTAGAAAAGGCACTGTATACCTTTGCCGAGTTTATCTCCGATGAGGCGAATGCCGCTGTCTCAGTGAAACGCGATGAACCCCTCCTCGTTATCCTCGGCAATCCGCCATATCAGGAAAAATCGGCTAATCCCAGTCGCGATAGCGATGGAAATTTCACTTTTATCGGGAGACTGATTGAGGATTACAGACAGGTAGACGGGCAGCCGCTCGGTGAGAGGAACTCAAAGCCACTTCAAGCGGATTATGTGAAATTTATTCGGTGGGCACAGTGGCGAATTGACAGAAATGGTGAGGGTGTTATTGGCTATATTGTCAATAACAGCTTCCTTGACGGTCTTATCTCTCGCGGGATGCGAAGGAGCCTTTTGGACAGTTTCAACGCCATCTATCTACTCAATTTGCACGGTAGCAACAGAAAAACTGAAGCTGTCCCTGAAACAGAAACAGATGAAAATGTCTTTGGCATCGTGCAAGGTGTTTCCATTCTGTTATGCGTCAAACGACGCGATGATCCTGCCCCCGCTGAAGTCTATTACGCAGATATGTGGGGAAGCAGGGAGGAGAAATATAGGAGGCTCTCGGAGATCGATGTCCAAACCACGGAATGGATGCGACTTCAACCAACATCACCTCTCTATCTTTTTGTGCCGCAAATAATAGAACATAAAACTGAATACGAGCAGGGCTGGGAGGTTACCGATATTTTTAAACAAACTTCGGTTGCGATTGTAACTGGACGGGATAAATTGACAATTCACCGGACACCTGAAACATTACAAGAGACTGTAGCCGATTTTGTTTCACTACCTGAAGCAGATGCACGGGAGAAGTACAGATTGGGAAGGGATAGCCAAGATTGGAAAGTCTACCGCGCCCAAGCGGATCTCCGAAATCATCCCAATGCAGAACAACACATCGCGCCAATTCATTATCGCCCCTTTGACACGCGTTGGACTTACTACACCGAACAATCGTGTGGATTTCACATAAGCCCACGCCATAATGTTATGCGCCATCTACGAAAGGAGAACCTCGCTCTTTGTGTCTGTCGTATCGTCAAAGGTCCTGTATGGCAACACGCGTTGGTAACCGACAAGATTACTGAAAATTCCTATATTTCAAACAAAACAAGTGAATCCGGCCACGTTTTTCCACTCTACCTGTATCCGGATCCGGAGGAATTGGAGCTTGTTACAGAACGTTTGCTCAATCTCAAACCAGATTTTCTCAAGGCGTTTTCGGAGCGGCTCGGGTTACTACAAACGCTGCCATCAGGGCTCCCCGAAGGCGTTTCGCCGGGGGAGATTCTCGCCTATATCTATGCAATCTTATGTAGTCATGCCTATCGTGAACGGTATTATGACTTCCTGAAATACGGGTTCCCGCGCATCCCCTTGCCGCGGGATATTGAACATTTCCGCAGACTTGGTGTGTTGGGGCAAGAGTTGATTGATTGGCATCTCCTAAAAGCGTCACAATCACAAATCGCTCCTACCGGTAGTGGGGAGCCGCCGCCCCATCGGTTTGAAGGAGAGGGAGAAGGGGTTGTCTCACAGATCCGCTATGTAGACGAAAGCGTTTGGATCAATCCGACCCAGCATTTCACAGATGTGCCGATAAACGTATGGGATTATGAGATAGGTGCGTATCAGGTGTGTGAAAAGTGGTTGAAGGATAGGAAGGGGTCGGCCTTAAGCCGTGATGAAGTCCGGCAGTATCGGGGTATCTTGGTTGCAGTGGCGGAAACGCTTCGGATCATGGAAGAGATTGATGAGATAATTGAAGGGTTTCTTATCTAATAGGATAGAACTGACACCCTTCGGATTGCAACAATTTAGGGAGCGTCCCTTAGCTCAACAGAACGAATCTCACCAGAAGAAAGGATAGTCCCTTGCAAAACAGTCAGTATCGCCAAATCAAGAGAGTTGCTGTGGTTGGGGCAGGGACAATGGGATCTCAGATCGCTGCCCATATTGCCAACGTCGGGATTCCGTGCGATTTGCTAGATATCCCGCCCACGGAGCTGACCTTGGAAGAACGTGCCAGTCACTTGACAATCGACAGTCCCACTGTGCGGGATCGGATCGCGCAATCGGCTTTGGATCGGATGAAAAGTGCGAAAACTCGATCGCCGTTTTACGTGCCCGATGCAGCGGAGTTGATTCGTATCGGCAACTTTCACGACCACGCCGAATGGCTGGCGGATGCGGACTGGATTATCGAGGCGGTGGTCGAAAACTTGGAGGTCAAGAAACAGGTTCATGCGCGGATTGACCAGCATCGCAGGCGCGGCACACTTGTGACCTCCAACACCTCCGGCATTTCAATTCGTGCCATTGCTGAAGCTCTTTCGGAGGATTATCAGGAATGCTTTCTCGGCACACATTTCTTCAATCCACCGCGCTATATGCACCTCGTCGAGCTTATTCCGACAGCTGTAACCCGCCCGGATCTGGTCGAATTCAGCTTCGATTTTGCGGAACATACCCTTGGTAAAGGGATTGTCCGTTGTAAAGATACGCCGAACTTTATCGCTAACCGGATCGGCATTTTCTCAATTCTGCATGCCATTCACCTGATGCTTGAAGAGGGGTATAGCATTGACGAGGTGGATGCGATTACGGGCCCACCGATGGGGCGGCCTCGAAGTGGAACCTTCCGTTTGGGAGACATGATTGGACTGGACGTTCTCGTGGATGTGGCAAACAACGTCTATGAGAACGCGCCTAACGATGAGCGGCGTGAGGTTTTTCGAGTTCCCGATTTTATCTTACGGATGGTCGAAAAGGGTTGGCTCGGTGAGAAAACGGGGGGTGGCTTCTATCAAAGTCGCCGCGGCGAAAACGGCAGCGAGATCTGGACGCTGGACTATAATACGCTTGAATACGCACCCCGTTCGGAGGTCCGGTTTGATTCGGTCGATAGAGTCAGACGAATTGCCGATGCAGGGGAGCGGTTGAAGGGACTCATTGACAGCGATGATCGTGCGGGTCAGTTTGCGTGGAAATGCCTTAGCCATGCGATGCGTTATGCGGCATCACGCATCCCCGAAATCTCGGACGATATAGATAGTATTGATAACGCGATGAAGTGGGGCTTTAACTGGGAACTGGGGATTTTTGAGGCGTGGGACGCGATCGGTGCGCCGGAATCCGTTGAACGGATGAAATCAGAAGACCATGCGATTCCGCCGTTTGTTGCAAATCTACTATATTCAGGGCATACCTTATTTTACAGAACATCGCCCAAAAGTAAGCCCGTGAAATCCAATGCAGATGCAAGCCTCATCGACATGGGCGATGGAGTCCTATGCCTTGAATTTCATAGCAAGATGAACACGATTGATAATCCAAGCATTGAGATGATGTTTGAAGCCCTTGATGCGGTAGAGCGGAATTTTGAGGGACTGGTCATCGGGAATCATGCGGACAACTTCTCCGTCGGTGCCAACCTCGCCTTGATGCTTGAGCGGGCCCGAAACGGAGATTGGGAAGCGATTGAGGCGATGATCTCCACTTTCCAAAGGGCGAACATGAGGTTTAGGCTTTCCTCCAAACCGGTGGTCACTGCTCCCGTTGGCATGACCTTCGGCGGCGGCTGCGAAATCGCATTCGGGGCAGACCGCATCTGCGCTGCTGCCGAAACTTACATCGGTCTGGTTGAGGTGGGCGTTGGGCTTATCCCCGCTGCAGGTGGTGTAAAAGAGATGGCAATCCGCTGCTTGGAAGATGTCCCATCGGATGCGGACGTTGACCCTTTTCCATACATTAGGCGTGCCTTTGAAACCGTTGCTTACGCCAAAGTGTCTGAGAGTGCTGGACACGCAAAGCGGCTCGGCTATCTCCGCAGCACGGACCGTATTTCAATCAATCGGAGGCATCACCTTCACGATGCGAAGCAGCTAGTGCTGACGATGGCAGCGGATGGGTATCAGGGGCCTCAACCGAGACAGATGTTTGTGCTGGGTGAGACGGGACTCGTCCGGTTGAGGTCAGAGATCGACCTTTCGCGACGTGCCGGGCATCTCAGCGACTACGATGTGAAGATCTTGAATCAGCTTGCGTATGTCCTGTGTGGCGGGAATTTTTCCACTCCGCAATCTGTATCCGAGGACTATCTCCTTGAACTGGAGCGCGAAGCGTTTCTCGGTCTCTGTGGTGAGGAAAAGACACATCAGCGGATCGAGTACACCCTCAAGACAGGGAAACCGTTGAAGAATTAGGCATGAACCGTGCACCGATGAAATCGGGGGGGATATTATGGAATTTGGTGAACTTGAACTTTTTGTGGTAAGCGACGGCACATTCCGGCTGGACGGAGGTGCCATGTTCGGCACGATACCGAAAGTGCTGTGGGTACGCACCAATCCTGCTGACGACCGCAACCGAATCTTGATGGGGCTAAACTGTCTGTTGATTCGGACACCCACGGAGAACATTCTGGTAGATACCGGGCTCGGCACTGCCTACAATGAGAAATTCGCTTTTCTGTATGACGTTGACAAGTCGCAGACAGAGCTGCTGAGAAGTCTCGCAGCTGCGGGGGTACAGGCGGCGGATATCAACAAAGTCATTTTAACACACCTACATTTCGATCACGCCGGCGGGAATTGCTTTCAAGAGGGGAATGGAGAATTCAAACCCACATTTCCGAACGCTGTCTACTATATCAATCAGGGCGAACTGGCCTACGCAAAGGAACCTGACCCGCGCAGCAAACCCAGTTATCTCCCATACACTTGGGAACCGCTTGAAAAGTGGGGACAGGTTGTGCTCACCTCCGGGGACGAGGCGGTTGCTCCCGGCGTGGCGGTGCTGTCTGCATCGGGACACACCCCAAACCATCAGATCGTTACGGTGGGGTCGGGCGGGCTGACCGCATGTTTTCTGGCAGACTTGGTCCCGACACCTGCACACCTGAAAACGCATTACGTCATGGGATTTGATCTTAACCCTTTGGCCACGATGGAAAACAAGGAACGGGTGTTGAAACAGGCGCGAGCGGAAAACTGGCTACTCATTTTTGAACATTCGTCGGATATCAAAGCAGGTTACTTGACCGAAGATCTGAAGATTGAACCGATCGAACTCGCTTCACTGTGAGGAAGGAGTAAGTTATGAAGGTTTTAGATTAAGAACTAGCCGGCACCATTAAAGTATGGCCTGTCGTATCAAAAGTCCTATCAACATTTGAAGCCGAACAGCGGTGCAACCAAGTTGTTGGGCGGATCGACGAATTGATAGACGAGGCGGGCGAAAATGAAGCCCTACTAATCGAGTCGTTGATAGATACACTATGAACTTTAATCAAGGACTATGAAGACAGAAATATCCCCTACGGACAGATTCACAACCGAAAGGAAAAAGCATAAAATGGTAGATAAAACATACCTTCTCACTGACGAGCAGATGCGGCACTTCATTGTTAATGGTTATGTAATCGTCAACACAGACCTCCCTGCGAACTTTCACGATTTTATTTATGAACAGACCGAAACGGTATTTGAAAAGGAGGGCAATCCGGGGAATAACCTCTTACCCAGAATCCCTGAGGTTCAAACGGTCTTTGATGATAAGTGGGTTATCGGTGGGTTGACCAGTATTTTGGGCGAGGATTACTACATGCAGCCCCATCGTCATCCCCACTTCAATCAGCCAAAGAGTGAAGGGCAGCGGATGCACCAAGACGGTGGTAGACGATGGTCGCATCACACTCGAAGATTGTTGGTTTTCTACTATCCACAGGATACGCCTCTAGCACTCGGTCCCACCGGAATCGTTCCGGGGAGCCACTACTACAATACCCCTGACGGCGCAACGGTCAGCAACGAACTCCCGGTCTGCGGCAAAGCCGGCACCGTGGCAGTTGTGAACTACGATCTTTGGCACCGCGGCATGCCGAATCGGACCGACAAGAACCGTTACATGATGAAATTCCTGTTTGCCCGGATGTCGGAGCCGCAGTCGCCTTCATGGAATAGTGAAAAGGCGGAGTGGGAGCAGATTGAACCGATTGGTAACGGTGTGCATCAAAAGATGTTCCAGCACGTTTGGGACTGGCATTATGGAAAGACGAATGGGGATACGTCGACCAACGGTCAATCTATGAAATCTGTATCAGAACTGATTAAAGCTATGGGGGATGAATCTGAGTCGATAGGCCTCAGTGCCGCTTATGCGTTAAGCGAATTTGGGGAATCAGTGGTGCCTGTGTTGATGGAAGCGTTTGAGGAGGAATCCGAAACGATACGTCGAAATGCGTACTATGCGTTGAGCGCAATAGGCGTGCCTGCGGTTGACCCACTCATCAATCGCTTGAAGCATCTAAATTCGCAGATGCGTGAGACCGCCGCGGAGGCATTGGGAGATATTGGTCGTCCCGCACAAGCCGCCGTTCCGGAACTAGTCGGCGTGTTGGAAGATGAGTCGGAGGGAGTGCGTTCCCGTGCGGCGGAGGCGTTGGGGACAGTCAGTCAACACGAATCAACAGCCATTTCTGCATTAGGCGCAGCACTACGGGATGAGGATGAACGGGTTCGGCGAGAGGTCATCCTTGCATTGGCGCGGATTGGTCCCCACGCAGCGGATGCCGTTGATGTGTTGGGTGAGCTGTTTTCTGATGAAAACCGGTATGTGCGCGGTGATGCGGTTCATGCCCTGTATCGCATCGGCACGCCGGAAGCAAAGGAAATTTTACTTCGCTTTCTAATGAGGACTCGGTGGTGCCCCCTGACCAGTCGAGAAAGCACGCATTAGGCAATGGTACTTACTCGCGTATACAGGTTGCGAGTTATCGACTTGTCAAGGGATATGTTAAAAAATTTTTTCCACTCTTTGACAGCGGGAGAGCATATCCCTAGCAGGTCTAGGACCGTAAGCTTTTTTGCAAATCAGCCATTCCCGAAAATTGTCTTTTACCATGTTTTTCCTTTATAGTAGTTTCGGGACATTGATTTTAATCCAAGTTGCCATCATTCATCGAATATAGGTTTCCCATGGCAGATATACCTGTTACCCCCCGCGATTTTTGTGTCATTTGCCTTCCGTCTTTTCCCAATTTTCTTTATCTTCATCCTTAGAAACTCTTTTCCCACCATCGTCATTGTTCCTGCCTTTGCCACCACGGCGTCCACCCCCTTTACGTTGTTGTCGAATTGCTTCTAGCTTCCGACGACGTTCTTCCGGTGAGGCGGTGCGTAACGACTCGCGCAACGCATCGCGGCCCCGATTTGCCCCACGCCTTTCTGCTCTTTGAGCCCGGCGTTCATCACCCGAATCCGCTGCGGAAGCTGCAGCGGCCCCGCCTTCACCCGATTTGTCTCCTGAACGACTTGAACCACTCAGAAACTGCATTGATTCCGCTTTGAGTGTTACGATGTTATTTGAGGCTTTGAGGCTCACTTGATTCGCTGCGATATTTTCGACAATCGCGGTCCCAACCTTCTCCCCCTTGGCTACATAGTAGAGCTGGCTAGATTTTCGTTCCATCACGAGGGCTTTTGCAACTGTTCCTTGCGTGCCGATCCATGTGGCAACCAATGCGTATTCCGGATCTCGGTTTGGCCTTCGCCAACCCAATGGGCGGAATAGGTTGTTTTCAATGATAACGCGATAGAAATTTCCATCGCCTTCTTGTTCGTTAGCTTCCTTCCGGTCCACGCGCTTTTCACCCTGCGCGTATACAGGCTGCCAGTTGAGGCACATCAAACTCATAGCACAGCACATCAATAAAATGGTGCACAGACGGTGCATTTGAATCTCCTCTCTAATGTATGAGTAAAAATTACGGTTCAATCTTTAGACGCTGCTCCCCATCTTTTTGTTCAGAAAAAATTTCGCACGTGCTCGTTTTAGAACTGCCGATTTCGTGGAATTTTGACAAAATATCAGCGCCGCTCCACTCAGCCAATGCTATTACTGGGATGTAATCCCAATGCTAAAGGGGGCTAATGCTCGGCGATCGAAACAGAATCAGTATGTGCCTGTATTCTGGGAAATAAACCCTAACTTATTTTATAACGTCATAGAACTATAGGTGTCAAGCCCGCAAAACTAGCGAAGGAAAAATTGATGGCGTTCAATTTTTGCCCCACCGAACGACCAACGTATATGCAAAGGAATAACAATGCAAATCAATTTTCAGAAAGTAATAGATCTCTCTTACACAGTCGATGAGAACAGTCCACGTGAACTTCCGATTGACCCGGTTAAGATCTACGATACAGCAACAATCGAAACGGATGGCTACTTTGAAAGCCGGGTGGATTTATCCGGGCATTGCGCGACGCATATTGATGCACCTTGCCTGATGTATGCCGAAGGATTCACTGTCGCTGAAATTCCGCAGGACAAATTAACTGGGCCCGCGGTGCTGATGGATCTATCGGAGGTGAAGCAGCCGGGCGATGCCGTGACAGCGGAAGACATCGAAAAGTGGATCGTCGAAAACGGCGATATTCCTCCGGACAGCATCGTTTTTATGCGGACCGGCATGGATCGGTATGCGTACCAAGATAGTTTCAACCGTCAATGGATCGGTTTCAGCGAAGATGCAGCAAGATTGCTTGTCCAGAAAGGAATCAAGACGATTGGGACCGACGCGTGCAGCATCGACTCGATGGCTGGCCATCCCCCGCAGCATGACGGGTTACCGCCCGCCCATCTCGTTTTTCTCGGTACTGGCATCCCGCAGGTCGAAGATCTCTGCAATCTGAGCCAACTGCCGACGCACTTTCATGTAGCGATTGCGCCGATGAAATTAGCACGGAGCTCCGGTGCTCCAACGCGCGTCTTTGCATTTATATAAGTATAACCGTTCGCCTGAAAATAGATAAAGTAGACACATGAACACTCAGATGGTCGAAGTTGACCTGCAAGAGGAAGATCGGCGGGCATATTGTAATCAAGGGTTTTGGATGGGGCCTCAGTTATTCGACGACGCGGCGGTGGATGAACTGCGTGATGCGGTCTACCGCACCACCCGCGGTGAGCGAGATTTCGATTCGATGCACTGGGGGCAGCCACCAAAATTCGACCCGCAGAGTCCGAAACTGGTACATGTGGTCAACGGTTGGTGGGTAAACGCCAAAATCCGCGAATTGATCCGTTCCAACGGGATTGGTTATCTGGCTTCTCAACTGCTGGAGACTCAGGAGATCCGTTTGGTGCACGACCAAGTCCTTTACAAGCCGGGGATTGGGGCCGATCGGGAAGAAATTCTGGATGGCAATGTTGGTTGGCATCAGGATGCCGCCCACTGGACTATGTTCAACTCTACCACCTTTTGTACGGCTTGGATTGCCCTACAGGACACCGACCTTTCCAATGGAAGTATGCGTTTTGTTGAGGGGTCACATAAATGGGGCTTGATCAAAGATGCCGCCGGCTTTGCGAATAAAGATCTGCACAGCTTGGCACAAAAGTTTTCCCAAGGTGACCGGCGGTGGGTGGAAAAACCGTGCGTACTCAAAGCGGGTCAAGTCAGTTTCCACACGGGGTTGACCTTTCACGGTTCGGGTCCCAATCGGACGGATACGCCGCGCCTCTCGATTACGCTCAACATGATGCCCGGCGGAACGACCTATAACAAGCATGGCAGAGATAATCTGATTGGTGCCCAACTCGGCCCCTATGTAAGGCATGGAGACCCGTGCACAGACCCCTTCTTCCCCAGAATTTGGCCTCCAAGCCGTGCAAATTAACTAACCTTTGGGGCTAGTTAGTGAAGATGTCATGTCCGCATCATTTGAACCCATAAACAAATTGTTTTCACGCGTCACGTTTCCCTCTCACCTTAGGAACTGTACCGATTGTTTCATCTGCTCCCACCTTTTCGTTACCACCTTCATTATTATTTGGTGCAACTTAAAATTCGACATTCTCACGCAAATTGCGGGCGGCTTGGGGAACTTCGCAGTGTCATTTATGATGGTTCTTGTGCTATACTTGAATTTCAAACTTCCTCACCCTTATCGGACACACCGTGTGATGTTGATCGGTGGAATTATATCTGTGCTGATTCAGATTACTTTTGCAGGAGTTGGTACTTGGAGTTTAGGCACCAAACTCTTCGGTGGTGCGCGGTAGTACACGGTCAGATAAGTGGTAATCTGCGGGGCATACCAAACCCGAGCTAACTCTCAACGATGTGCCGTGGATTTGTCAATCCATGGCGAGCGAGCCTCTCAAAACCTAGCACTATGATCAGGGCTCTATAGGGTAGTCCTCAACGCTTAATGGCAAATATTTCACGCCTGACGAGGCACAGGGGCCACCCCTCGCATACTTTCGAGGCCTTCGGCAATAGCAGCTACCGGTTGCTTTGGCCTGCGAACTTTCTCGCCTACATCTGCCGGTGGATGCAGCTGACGCTGCTGGGATGGCTGGTCTTGGAGTTGACAGACTCACCATTTTTAGTGGCTCTGGTCGGTTTCTTCGGGATGCTGCCGCTTCTGATACTTGGCATGATAGGCGGTGTGTTAGCTGACAGAGTCAATAAGCACCGAGTCCTCATCATGACACAGGTAGTAAGCTGCGCGGCTGCCTTTGCAATGGTGCTGCTGCTCAAGACAGGGGCAATACGTTTCTGGCACGCTTACGTCGTGATGGGGTGCACCGGCGTTGGATGGGCACTGGATATGCCATCCCGGCGTTCAGCCATACACGATCTTGTTGGCAGGGCAAAAGTGACCAACGCGATCGCCATGGATTCTGTGGGTATGCAGGCGAGCCGTATGATCGGCCCGGCGTTGGCGGGTGCGCTGATAACCACAGTTGACGTGGTGGGAGGATACATGGTTGTCAGCGCAATCTACGTCGTGGCAATCTTCCTAATCTCGGTGGTGAGCCTGCCGCCATCCAATCGGAGTCGTTTGGGGTTGTCCAACGTCCTTGGCAACTTGATGGAGGGGTTCCGGTATGTGAAGCGCGACAACGTGCTGGTGACAACGGTACTCGTCACCGTCCTGATGAATTTGCTGCTCTTTCCCTATGTGCAGATGATACCGGTCATCGCTCGCGATGTCCTTTTGATTGGGCCCGGGCTGATGGGAACTCTCCTAGCCGCCGAGGGGCTGGGCGCGCTTGTTGGTGCGATCAGCGTCGCTTCGATAGGGGTTATCCGCTTCCATGGACGGTTGTACATCGGTGGGTCAATGCTTGGGTTGATCATGCTCTTATGCTTCTCGATGGTGCGATTGTATTACGTTGCCCTTCCCATTCTATTCGTTCTGGGGTTCGGGACATCGGGCTTCTCAACAATGCAGTCAACCCTTGTGATGCTGCGGGCTAGGGAGGAGATGCGCGGACGAGCACTAGGCGTCATCAGTCTCGCCATCGGTGCCGGTCCGTTGGGGGCACTGATGATAGGCACTATCGCATCAATACACAGCGCACCATTTGCCATCGGAATTGATGCGGTGCTGGGGATTGTGTTGCTTTCATTCGTGTCGCTACTGATGTCGTCGCTATGGCGACAACCTATGGCTTTAGACGAGCAGGTTCCCAAGGGCGATTGATAGTACAATCGGGAATTGCTACGAGAAGGGACATCCGTGTGAGAAGGCGGTTTCTTCGCTGGTGATGAATTCGAGCCGTGCTGCTTGTCCATCCTTAGTGGCTTTCCGAGCGCGCAGAATCGCCGGACCGACATCTGCGGGGTCTGCGACTCGCTCTGCCCATCCGCACTAAAGTGAGGAAATACGCCGTTACGTGCTCTGGGGTGGCCTAGTGGGAGCAATAACATGGGCACGGCATCTGAGTAGGCGGTGGCGACACCCGCGAAGACGTTTTCGGCACCAGGTCCATTCTGCATAGCGAACACACCCGAAGGGGTGCCGTTAATAACCCGCGCGTATCCGTCTGCGATGCCGACCCCTACCTGTTCCTGACGATAGATGATTGGTCGTATGCCCTCCTTTTTCAAGCACAGCGGGGATCGTCCGTCTTCCAGCGGTGGAAGGTGGGATTGTCATTATCTTGGGAGAGCCGGTGACGGGTTTCATGCCACAGATTTGCCCATTCTTCAGGATCGTGCAATTCACTCTCCGGATTGGAGCGGCTACGCGCAACGAAGCCCGGAAACGCACTGCGCCCGGTTGGCTGACCCGTCGGGTTATAGCGCAGATCGAAGCTCCAACGGATATTGTCGCTGTTATTCGGCAGCGAGCTATGACAGTTGAGACGGTGGAAAAACAGGACACCTCCGCGCTTGAGAGGGATTGGCACACTATTTTCGGCACGCAGAAATTTGCCCGGAATGTGGCGGCCAAATCCTCTTGACATGTCGGTGCTCGTGATGCAGTGCTGCAGCAATCCTTCACGGTGGCTTTTGGGAATAATTTCGAGACAGCCATTTTCAATGGTTGCATCCCACAAACCGAACCAGACTGTCAGCATATCGGTTTCATCTGCTTCTTCTGTGACGACTCCGTTATCCTGATGCCATGGGGTGGCTCCTATCTGGACGCGCCCGGTATCTTCGTTGACGGGACAGAGGTGCTCCGGCGGCTTCAGACGTACGTGCTGCACCGGGTTTGAGTAAATTTCGGGACCAATCAACGATTCGATCGCATCAAGAAGGTTTTCGTTACGCAGAAGGCGGAAAACTTGAGGTCCCACCCACATCGGCGTATCCGGTTGCACATTCTGCTGCGGTAATGAAAAATCGAAATACTGTGCGTGCACCCTGCCAGATTCAGCGTAAATTTTCGTCAGTCGATCGCCAAACGGCAGGTCATCATACGTCGAAGATATCTCACCCTCAGCATATAAATCTTGGGCGAGCTGATCCAAGACACCTGCGTACTCTTCAATAACTGGATTTAGGTCCTGTTCGGGGTCCAACACGTCTTCAACGACCAGATACCCCTGTTCCTTAAAGTGTGCCACTTGGGCTTCGGTAAGATGTGACATCTTGTTACCTTCCTTTGTGTAGATTGTGTCCAATCGCTTTCGATAGGACAAATTAGCTAAACCATTAGACGACGAGTGCACAAGTGTGGTAGCATCCGAAGTTTCTCGCTTATCGGAAGCGAACCGTCCCTACCGTAATTATAGCACAATTCTGAAAAATTGAGAACACAAAAATCAACAGCAACGAAAAGACGCGCCAAATGGAAGTTCAAGCGACATTTTGACCGTGTAGCCGTGTGGCCGAAAAGGTGTTGCCCCGTTTTTTGGATTGTGCTATAATGGCGAATAAGATAGATGCCAAACAACTCTTTTCGAGAAATTCGACTAACTATAAAAAGGAACGGCATTTTTTAGGAGTCGCTTTATGATAGATCAATTCGTTGTATTCGCTCGCGGTGTCCTATCAGACAACTGGTTTGCGTGGTTTTATCAATACCTGTTCGGCGGGCTGTTCTTTTTCTGCTCCCTCTGGCTTACCCTCCGTGCCGGTGCGGTATACAAGGGACTACGCGCTGACCGGCGGATTATCTGGGTGCTCGTCGTTGGCTTCTTCCTGTTCGCAGGCATCCACTTGATTTGGATCTATTCTATGGAGGGACCCCCCGGCAAATGAGCAATTCACTCCATACAGTTGATTACACCGTCATTGTTCTCTACTTCGCGGCTATCGTGGCTTGCGGTATCTACTTCGGGCGATATACAAAATCTACGGCAGACTTCTTCTTCGGCGGCCAACGCTTCGTCTGGTGGTTGATCGCCGCGTCGTGTATTGCCACCCTTGTTGGATCCTACAGTTTTATCAACTATTCCGATCTGGGCTACGACAGTGGACTTGCCAGTATGACGTACTACACGAACGACTGGTTCGTCATGCCGTTGTTCCTGTTAGGGTGGTTCCCCATTATCTATTTCAACCGCATCAGCACCATCCCTGAGTATTTTGAACGTAGGTTCGATCGACGCACGCGATACATGGTGCTCATCCTGATCATGCTGTATCTCGTCGGTTATATCGGCATGAACCTACAGACGATTGCCGTCGTTCTGAACCGTGTCATAGGGATGCCTATACTGATGGGTGCCGTGGCGGTGGCAATCATTTCGCTTGCCTATATGCACAGCGGGGGACAAATGTCGGTGCTCATGACCGATCTGTTTCAGAGCGTGATCCTGTTTGTCGCCGGGATTGGCATCTTCCTGCTCGGCATCCATCACGTTGGTGGTTGGGATGCATTCTGGAACGGACTTCCGGCGACGCACAAAGTCCCGTTCCCTCGATTCAACGAACCTGCAAACTTTCACTTTATTGGCACGTTCTGGGGTGATGCGCTTTCAGGAACTGTGGCTTTCTTTTTCATCAATCAAGGCATTATTCTGCGTTTCCTGTCGGTCAAGTCCGTCCATGATGGTCGCAAAGCCATGATTGTTATGGTGCTTGTCCTGATGCCTATTGCAGCAATCGTCGTCAGTAATGGGGGTTGGGTTGGCAAAGCGATGGAGACCTACGGTTGGCCCGAAGCTCCAGAAAAGGCGAAAAGCGTCTTCGTAATGGTGATGCAAGTCATCACTCAGCCGGGGGTGTTTGGTCTCGTCATCGCCGCGCTGCTAGCAGCATTGATGTCCACGCTTGATACACTTATTAACGCCGTTTCTGCTGTGGGAGTTAATGATATCTGGAAAGCGGTTGTGCCGGGCAGAGACGATAAGTATTATCTCCATGCCGCTCGCTTGGCAGCCGTTGGCGCGACCCTTCTGGGGGTGGTGCTAGTTCCCATCTTTGAACTGGATGATCAAATCTATACAGCTCACTCAAAGTTCTTCACAACGATATTGCCATCACTGATTGTAGTCCTACTTATGGGTGTCCTCTGGTCCCGTTTCACACCGACAGCGGCGTTCTGGGCACTTCTCCTGGGATCTTTACTTACCCTCATTACCCATCACAAATCCCTCTATTTTCTGATTAAGCCACTCGCCCACGGCGTACCCCCCGATAAGGGATACATATATATGCGCGGATTGTTCGGTACGCTGGTCACAGTTGTCCTAGGTTTGGGCATCACGCTCTTTACCAAACCGCGACCCAAGTCAGACCTCCCCGGGCTCTGTCTCGCTACCTTGTCCGAAGGAATGCGACTGTTTAAGGGCGGTGAACCCAATCGGTCTGAGCCGAAAACCTCCTCCCCCCTCCAACTTCGTACAAGTTCGGTTGATGCCGACCGCGTGCAGCTGCCGATTGAATTGATGGACGAACTTTCCATTCAGGAAGGGGACCTCATCTATGTATCGGATGCCCGCCGATGGCTCGGCGGTCTACGCTCCGTGCATCTGAAAGCCGATACACCGCATCAGGAAAGCGGTGTCGTCATTCTGAACGATGCTGCTGTCGATCGTGCGAACTTCGGTGTCGAACTACCTGTCACGGTAGAGAAGATACTCTAATCGGCGGCAACATGAAAGAAACTAAAAAGAGTCGCAATGCTTTCCTGCCTGTCCCCGATTCCATCGGGCCTGCCCTCGGAACGGGGACAGGCCCGTTCGCGGGGGTCTCGGCACGGACAGCGTTGGGCCTAACACTGTGATTTTCACCTTGCCCCCCTTTAGAAATGTGTGATACTCTAGGCTGTCAAATAATGATAGGGGGTGCACCCAATATCGACCTCCTGTGCTTGATAACACAACGCAGGAACGCCTCCCCTGGTTGCGTTAATATCCCTTAGAAACTTCCTATCCATGAAAAACCTGAATCCGTTCTGCTGCTTTACCCGTCACGGTATCGGGAGAAAGCGCGCCCTCCCCGAAAACTATCGGAAATGTATCGCCCGTAATCACTGAGCGAGTTGCCACATCCATATAGGTCGCGCTGAACGCCCGGCGGGGTGCTGAGGTCGTGTTGACACCTGAACGGTGCAGCAAAAAATTGTGTAACAGAACGGCTTCTCCAGCCTCCGCTTCTAAGTCAATCACATCTTCGTCTCGGGTATATTTCGCTTGATCCTCCTCCGAAGTAAAGTGCCTTTCATTGAGAATGCCCAGATTATTGCTGCCCGGCACGATCTGCATACAACCACTGTGCACGGTAGCCGCATCTAGGGCAGTCCACACGGTGGTGATCGGATTGGTATCAATCCTCCAACCCACCCCGATATCTTGGTGCCAAACCAGCTCAGTCCCACGCTCGGCGGGTTTGTTCATGAACATGGAGCGAAAAACCGAAACGTCTTCCCCGATGTAGCGGCGGGTGATTTGGCGGATAAGGGGCTTCTGAATATAGGCGAGAAAGAGCGGATCCTGTTCCAAGTCGTCAATGCGCCGGTAGTTCAGAGTTGCTTCTTCGTTCCCTACGGTACGGGTCCTATCGCCTCCAGTATACCGAGGGTCAAGTTGAAAGCGCATGTTGTCGTAGCGGATTTTGCCCAGCATAATATCGTCTATGCGCTGCTGGATGGCAGCCAGTTCGGCGGGGGATAGAAGTTTGCCCAGACGCAGGTAACCCTGCTCCATAAACTGTTCGTGGTGTCGGTCTTCAAACGAGGAAAGGGTTTCCAGTTGCATCACCTTAATCTCCTTCCGTTTTATTTTTTATAGCTGAATTTCTTGGTAGGTTTCTTGGCATGGATTTCCGTCTACGAACAACACCCGCCGACCTTGTGTCAACCCGATCGTCGAATATTCTGTAAACGTGTCATCCGTTCCACCGTGACGGCAGATACTTGGGGGACCGTGATGACGCAAAATCGCTTTCATATTCGCCAGATTATAATCGGACAACTCGGAGAGACTCTGTTCAAGGAAATGCTGCCTCGCTTTGGCGTTGCACTTGCCGTCTGCGCTGCGACGGTCGGCATCGGCAAGCGTTGGAAGTTGGTAGTAGTTGACGCAGTTCATGTGACGTGCGTCTGGTTCTGGGTTGCGTACCTGCATCATCGGGCATGGTGCTTCGATGGAACACATCACACCTTTCGCGTCTACGCAAACGTGACTGTAGCCCTTGCCCCGCGTCGGGATTTGGGACAGGCATCGAACGAATTCCGATGTCGTCCGACTCTGCATCAGAGACTCATAAGCCCAAAGCCGTATCGGGACGAAGTCATCGCTTTGTTGGAAAACGCTCCCAACCGACGAGTGTCCTACCGCTACACCTTCAGCGTTCATTCCATCGGTTGTTGCAACCATACCGCAGAAGGTAAAGCCTATCATAGGAATGGCATCGTTTCGGTGGATGACTCGCGCACACACGGGCCGCCGCGCGTCTTTGGCAAGCCCATCATTGTTCTTGCCCCAGAGCGGTCCGTCCGGCCCGCCGTTAAATACGATGTTTGTGCACCCCTCATCAACCACTAGTTCATTGGCGTACATTGGGAGATTCAGTTGGAAAATGGTATCGAGGGAGATGTCGGCACCGGCTGCCGTGCCTTCGATTTCCGCGAGAACCGCTGGCAGATAGGTTTTCAGTGTTTCCAAAAAGCGTGGAAACCGCTGTGCCCAGATGGCTCTGTCGATGCTTGGTGGAAAACGAGAAAGGTGCTCCCGGATTTCCTCGCGCAACGCTTCGCCTGTGAGATTGCCAATTTCGCGGGGCGAGCCTGAGACCTCAATGATTTTCATGATAGTTCCTTGAGATGAAGCATCGCGACTAAAAAGCCTCGCTTTCTCTGCCGTGATGTGTACTCTGTCAGACAAGTGTTGCAATTTGTTGATAGGGTATCCTGCGACTCAGACTTATCGGTTTTGATTGAACTCACCCTCAACGAATGGAGTATACAATGCCTACTCAAAAACATCAAGTGGTTTTATCAACCGAGCAATGTGAGCGGCTCAAAGCCCTGTCGCAGCGGGGAAAAGTCTCCGCCTGAAAGTTAAATCGCGCACCTATCCTGCTACTTGCTGACCAAAATCGACCCCGAGGCGCGATGATGGAAACGGGCTTGCATCTGTTTCAACCTATAGAGCTGAATCTGCCACCCTATATTTTTACGCTTCTCCCTGCCAGCGAACGTTTTTGTAGGGTGACACCAAGGGAGCTTCCGGCGGTGGCGAGACCAGCTTCCCATCTACCACCCAACCACAATCTCTCGCTGCCAGCTCCGCAATCAAGTCTCCCTTCCATTTGGCAATTTCAGCCTGATATTCCGGATGGTCAATCCGGTTATGGCACTCCCCCGGATCTTCTTCAAGATTAAAAAACTGCATCTCATCCATGCGCGGTAACCAAATCAACTTCCGTTTTCCATCAGTGACATACTGCATCTCTTGCTCAGTGGAATAACAGGTGCAATGTTCACCGTGAATGTAAGAACGCCAACTCGGGTCGGGCTGCTGTGTTAGCGGGACGACGCTCTGCCCATCGACGGTTTTCGGAATATCGACACCAGCCGCATCTAGGATGGTCGGCATAATGTCGCGCAGTTCGACCACCTCATCGGCTACTTCACGGGAGGCTGTGGAACCACGGGTCGGCGGGGTGACGATGAAGGGGATGCGAGCGCTGCCTTCGTAAGCGTAGGTTTTACGCCACAGGTTATGGTCCCCAAGCATTTCACCATGGTCAGAGGTAAAGATAAACCATGTATCCGCAAATGTGTCCTGTTGATTCCGCCGAAACCAGTTCATCAACCGACCAATCTGGGTATCAATAAAGGAGATTTCACCATAGTAACCAGATCGGGCGCGATGAATGCGTCTGTCCGAATGTTTTCCGCGCCATGCGTTAGGGTCAACCGCGACTTCTGGTCTGTCGTGACAGGCAGCCCAGTCGCCGACAGACGGGGGTAGGGTCGTGCCGTTATAATACATCTCGAAATACGGCGCGGGAGGGACGAAGGGAGAATGCGGTCGAGCGAAGGAGATATTTAGGAAGAATGAACGTTCCCGGTCACGTTGAGAAAGAAAATGAATCGCACGGTTCATCGTCCATGACGTTGGATGCAGGTACTCCTCGGTGTGCCAAGGGCGAGAAACCCAAGAGTTCCAATCGACACCGTGGTCATCGGGCGTGATGTCGCGCCGCTTTTCCGCCTCGAACCATGTGCGATATTCATCCTTCAGACCGTGGCGTAACATCCGTCCGGATTCATCGAACTCTTGGCTTTCAAAACCCATCTTCGCGCGTTGGGGCGTGAAGTGCCCTTTCCCGACGAGATGTGTCTGATATCCGACGTGAGTTAATTCGCCCGCCAACATGTGTGGGAAGTCATTGGGAATCGGTCCCTGTCCGCTGCCCATGCCGAGGATACCGGTATGCCACTGGTTCATCCCCGTCATAAGTGTTGCTCGTGCCGGAATGCAGGAGGGGGAGGCGGTATAAGCGTGTCGAAACCGGGTTCCGCGGGCGGCAAGGTAATCGAGGTTCGGTGTTTCGATACAGGTGTTGCCATCAGCACCTAGGCAATCACCGCGCATCTGGTCTACCATCATGAGGATGACATTAGGGCGGTTCATTGAAAACTTCCTTTCATATAAATCCGTGCCTTAGCAAGTGAGCAGTTCAATCGTTGGAACAGTTCTGACCGGGTATAGCAGCAATCTGCACAGTCCCGTCCGAAAATCCGGGCCCATCTCTTCAGATTGGTTTTAGCCATGCCAATATCATCAACCCATTCGTGGATGATGTCAAGCAGATTTTCGAGTGTCGGAACGATTTTTTGAGCAAAGCCCATCGCCGGGGTGCAGGGCACAGGTTTGACGGATTTCTATGGAATGTGCTAGCGGGGGGATGCTACAATAATCCAAAGCAAGGAGGGATTGTATGACAGACAAAGGAACTGCCTATCTGTTTATTGACGATATACACATAGAGAGCCTTGAGGGTGCTGCAAAAGGCATCGTTCCAGCACAGAAGGTGTCCGACCAGCCACTGATTGACAGGGATGAGCCTTGGGAAGCGGAGTGGACCATTGGCAGCTACATCAATGTCATCTACGACAACGAAGAAAACATGTTTAAGATGTGGTATGGCGTGGGACGAAAATTAAGCGATGCTCGCGGCGAACAGGCGGACGGGCTTGCCTATGCCGTTTCACAAGATGGCTACCATTGGGAAAAGCCCGTCCTTAACCTCGTCGAGGACAATGGGAGCAAAGCGAATAACCTCGTCTTTCCAATGTTCAGATGGGGTGCGGGGACTGGAGTTATGAAAGATCCCATTGAATTAGACCCCGCCAAGCGATACAAAATGCTTTTTATGTTTCAGAGCGCGTCAATGAGATTTGCCGGGATTGTCCAGCCGGTCTGTGTCGCGTATTCGTCCGACGGAATTCATTGGAATGTGCCCCAAAGATGGCTCAACCCGGTCATTCCAGAGGGATCGGACACACACTTGGCCGCGTATTGGGATCCAAATCTCCATAAATATGCTGTCTACCTTCGCGGTCGACCGAACGTCCGGATTATCTGTATGTCTGAGAGCGATGATTTTGAGAGCTGGACACCACGGAAAATCATCGTCCAACCCGACGCGCAAGATCCCCCGCAGGACCACGAGTTTTACGGTATGAGCTCGCTGGCGTATCGCGATTTTCGGGTCGGGTTCCTGTCTGTGTTCCACACACTCAACGAGGGTTGGATTGCCCAGAATCAGATTGAACCGTGGATGCCCGATTGGATGAACCAGATGGACGTTCAACTAACATACTCAAAGGACGGTCGGACATGGCATCGTGCGGGTGGGCGTGAGCGAATTTTGGTCTGTGGGCCCCGCGGCAGTTTTGACTCCGGATGTGTGTATCCCCCACATGCCCCCTTTGTGCGGGGCGAGGAGATCTGGGTCTATTATGGCGGTTCAAACGACCTGCACGGTGAGCCGCCTCGCGACGGCGAGCCGGTCCGCCGAGGGATAAGTTTAGCAAAGATTCAGAAGGACCGGTTGGTCTGTCTAAGAACGGAGCAAGAAGGACTTGTAACCACGGTGCCCCTCAGCATCGAACCGGATTCGCTGTGGATAAACGCCGATGCCATAGGTGGCTCATTGCAGGTGGAGTTGGTAGATCCTTTCGATCGGGTGATCTCTGGCTTCTCCAAAGATGACTGTGTGCCTTTCACCGGCGACGCAACAGAACATCGGGTGAGATGGAAAGGCGATCGGAGGGCAGCGGCAGGCACCAGCGGTCTTGAGGATAAGATGGTTTCCCAATCGGCAGGAACTTTCAAAGTTAAGGTCTACCTCAATAACGCCAAGCTCTTCGCACTTTACACCGGAAAATAGTATCCATCCCGGTGATATTGTGCAGTGGCATCTTCATTCAGAAGTTTTGACATTATGAGCCCCTGCTTATTCGCACAGGCCCGATGAACAACTCTTCGGGCAGAAAGCTCGTCGTCTCAGTAGCGTGCTTGTATTCAAAGCCTTCCGTTGTGACGACCCCCATCGCAGTGAAGTACTTGGACTCGCCACTCGTTCCGCTCTTATTGCCCCCGCTGTGCCCTCGTAACCAATCGGGATCGATGACTTGTTCACCCTTCCAGATGCCACCCGTCGCGTTCAGATGACCAAACCGAGCGAGATCCGACGCACTGATAACGACCCATCCGGGCCCGCTACGGATGGGGTTCCCGTTAATCTCATAGGGCGGGTCGAGATAGGTATACGAATCTGGAATCGCGGGATACAAATATTTTTGGTCTTTGACATAACCGCCGGTGAACCAGTCCCATCGCTCGGCCGGAATACCTATCAGATCAAAGAGCCGTTCCTGAATGACATTTTTGAGGTCATCCCCCCAGACATAGGTAAGGGCTTGGCTCAATCGCCAAAATCCGGCACTACTATAATGACCAACTGTGCCCGGCTCAGCATGGGAGTAGAGGTCATAGAAAGGATCGCCGCTCCATTTAGACCATTCAGGAACGCCCGGTATAACATTCACCGCCTCAAGCCCGGTAACCTGCTCTCTCCAACGAATCCCCAGCTCTATCGGGAATCCGCCGTAGTGAAGGGTCTCGTGCTTTGGTCCAATGATATGCCTCCAAGTTAGTTGCTTATGATAGCCTTCGGTCAGATACTTGTGAAGGTGGGAAAGTTCACCCTCGCCGGTCCAGTATTTGTGGATTGGTTCGTCCGGATCAATTCGTCCGTCGGTAACTGCGAAACCGAGAATCGCCCACATAAACGCCTTTCCGACGGAAGCGGTTTGATGCCTATAATGCCGATCTCCCCAAGCGTGGACCAAGTAACCACCGCGGGTAACCATGGCACCGTAGTTGTTGCCGGAGTGGTCCTCTCCACCGAAAGCCGCTCCCTTGCACTCAATACCTGCTAGGAAGTCTCCAAATTTTTCCGGATCAACCCCCGCTTCCTCTGCCGTGATCTGAACCCAGTCGTCCTCAGGAAATGTGACCCAATCGGGAAGTTCTATGGTCATCCAATGTCTCCTCTCTCAATCACCTTTGGTCCGAATTGCTAAGGATATTGAGTTCATTAGTTCATTAATGTGCTAGTGAACCAATGAACAAATTATTTTCACGTTTCACCTTGGCACCATCATTGAGTTATTTCTTGACACCAATTTCGTCTTAGTATATCCTTTTAACGTTCACAACTCAATTGACAAAGGAGAAAAGCGGCTGAGTCCTTGAATCTGAATTTTGAGGCTTCCGCCGCGCAATTTCTATGAAATTACTTATTGCTGGCCCGTGGTCCCAACAGCAAATCGAAGATGCACAGAAAATCTTTCCCCAAGTACAGTTCACCGTTGCTGCTAACCAAGATGACATCCTGCGCGAAATTGTCGATGCTGAAGCTGTTTTCGGCGCAATCAGTCGGGAAGCATTTCTGGCAGCCAAACAGTTGAAGTGGATCCAAAATACGGGTGCTGGAGTAGAAGGATTGGCGCGAATTTCTGAGATAGCAGAGAGCGATGTCACTGTTACCAACACTCGCGGTGCTCACGCTGCCACCATCGCTGAGCACACCTTTGGCTTGCTAATCAGTCTCACGCGTCAATTGCCACGGCTTTTGCAGGCACAACACGAACACGACTGGCTGCGTCGATTCGATGGGCCTCAGGTCGGGTTAACAGGCTTGACGCTAGGGGTGGTCGGCATGGGCAACATCGGTCGTGCCATTGCCAAGCGCGGTCACGCCTTTGATATGAACGTCATTGGGGTTGACATCAACGCAGTGCCCAAACCCGATTTTGTGGCTGAAATGAGATTGTTGGATGGACTCGATGATCTGATGCAGCGTTCAGATGTCGTGGCAGTTGCAGCCCCCATCACACCGGAAACCGCAGGGATGCTCGGTCCTGAACAGCTTAGACTCTTAAAGCCGACCGCCTATCTGCTAGTTGTGTCGCGGGGTGGCATTATAGACGAAGATACACTCGTGCAGATGTTGAACGATGGGCAACTCGCCGGTGCTGGACTGGATGTAATGGCTATAGAACCGCTCCCCCAAGACAGCCCGCTCTGGGATACGCCGAACTTGCTGCTGACCCCACATTGCTCTGGACGTTCCTCCTATACCTCTGCCGGGGGCAAAGCCATTTTTTATGAGAATCTACGGCGATACCTTGCCAAAGAGCCACTCACAAATTGGGTAGACTTGAAGCGGGGATACTAAGCCGACTTTGTTACGTTAACGCCTCACCGGGAAACGTATTCCAAGGAACCGGTTCTGTCTTACCTTCATAGACCGGCAGGAATGGCTCCGTGATATGTCGCGTCTGTTCAACCCAATCAGCCCAGTCAAGTCTGCCTATGATGTGATCGAGGATCAACGCCTTAACTTCGCCAGGTAGATCATCATAGGCGGGCCAATACCAAATTGTCAGCACTGTTCGCCGCTGGTTGGTTTGGTTGGCATGGGCGGAATGCAATAGCCGTGAATCGCCTACGACGACATCGCCAGCGCAAACTGGGACGTTGACCTCACCCTCAACCTGCTGGAAGGCGAGATGCTCCATGTCGGTTGCGCGGGTGACGCTGTCGGTGTCCCTCGGTCGCGTCTCGTGCAGCGCGTGGCGTTTCAAGTGGGAGCCGGGAATCAAGCGTAAACAGCCATTGGATATGTTGGTGTCAACTAAGTAATACATCAGGAAATACTGCTGTGGCTGATTAGTGTAGCTGATAGGGTGTTCCCACAACACGCCATCTTGGTGCCAGTATAACGGGGGGCTATGGGGAGGCTTGCTGATTACAAAGCCGCTCCAGAATTTAGGGGAATCAAATCCCAACTCGGCGAAAACCGCCATCGCACCGGGATCAATGAGGAGTTCGGTGAAGGTTGGATGGGGGCAAGTCCAGTAGGGAATGATGCACCCCTGTGAACGATGCTGCTCAAAGTGATCCTCATCCTGTTGTGCGATCATCCATTCGCTCATGGCGTTTAGCTTGGCTACCATCTCCGGTGCCAGCACATTCTCAAAGATGCAGAAGCCATCGCGCATGAGTTGATTTCGTTTCTCCTTAGCAACAGTTGGCATGAGTGCCTCTCCTTTCGTGTGAGCGGATTCCACCCGAATCTACTGGGGTTTCACAACCGCTTTCCTAGCCGTTGCCTCATTCGTATGGGAGTTCCAGCCGCGCAACACCAAATTCTCACTAAACTGATAGATGTCCTCCTTCCGATCTTTGCCGGAAAACATCCTCGCAATAACTACCTTCCTTGGCTGCTCAGAGTGATTGGACATCGAACCGTGTATAATAAAATAATCGAAGAAAGTAACGTCACCGGGCTCCGCTTCAATCGGTATCGCGCCTTCAAATGGGAACTGTTCGTGAAACTCAGGGTCAACCGCCTTTGAACGCTCCAGCCGCCCCTGTTTGTGGGATCCGGGATAGACTCTTAGACACCCTATTTCTTCCGTCGCTTCGCTGACATGAATCATTCCGGCAATCATGGTATTTTTTTGAGTGGGTAGGTAACTCCAGTCTTGGTGCATCTTGAAGGGGGTATCTGCGGTTGTCTTTCGCTTCTCAAAGAGCGTTGAATGGTTGAGGACGATATCGGGTCCGATGAACTGTTCAACACTGTCGAGGAATCCCTTGTGAAGCAGCGCTGCCAACCACAGCCCTGAATATTGCTGCACATTGCGCGTGGAGATGACCCCGTTATAGTTTGGGTCCCCGTCATCGGGTATTTCGAGTTGTCGCACAATTCGATCAAACTCGTTTTCAAGTGAGCTTATCTCAGCTGTTGAGAAGATGCCCTTTGCCAAGTAGTAGCCATTCTCATCGAAAAACGTTCGGATTTTGCTCATGGTTGGAATCTCCTTGTGGACAACATCTGAGTCATCCCCAGATTAATAGGCCTTGCGTCCCCCTGGAGAGGGTGATAACATATCCCCGCTGAAGGAGCAGCTGTGCCCAGATAGAATGCGCCTGAGTCGGAGCCCTGACGCGTGAGAACACGGTTAGTTAGGAATTCTATGGTTCAAGACGCGATTATACGTAGGGTATGTCAAACAGTCAAGCGAAAACGGAAAAACAGTTGGGGCATCAATCGGGCAAAACACGCTTATCTCCACTCATCCCAAATGTGCAATAAAAGGAGAACCGATGAAAGGAATTATTCGATCCGGTGACGGGGGACCCGAGGTCTTGAAATTAGCAGAAGTGCCTGCCCCCACCCCTGGAGCCACACAGTTATTGATTGACGTAAAGGCAACCGCACTCAATCGAGCGGATACGATACAGCGACAAGGAGGGTATCCACCCCCGCCCGGTGAATCAGAGCTGCTCGGCTTAGAACTTGCTGGGATCGTTGCGTCGTGGGGGGAGAAAGTGAGAGGCTTTGAGCGAGGCGATCGCGTATTCGGTCTGGTCGGCGGCGGTGCTTACGCGGAACAGGCGGTCATCGACTATCGCATGGCGATGCCAATTCCTGATGATTGGAGTTTTGAGAAGGCAGCGGCGGTCACGGAGGTCTTCTTTACCGCCAATGAAACCCTCTTTACCATCGGTGGCTTGCGCGCTGGTGAATCAGTGCTCATTCATGCCGGCGGCAGCGGTGTGGGGACAGCGGGAACGCAGATGACGTATCAGGCAGGTGCTCGCGTCTTTATCACAGCCGGTTCAGCGGAGAAAATCGAGAGAAGCAAGCAACTCGGTTGCACGGAAGGCATCAATTATAAGGAACAGGATTTTGAGACAGAGATTATGCGACTGACAGACGGGGAAGGCGTGGAATTGGTTCAGGACTTCATCGGGGCACCATACCTGGAACGCAACCTCTCAATCCTCAAGACGCGAGGACGCTTGGTTATGGTTGGCCTGATGGGCGGTGCCACCGCAGAACTGAATCTGGGTCAAATCATGCGGAAACGGTTGCAGGTCTTCGGATCGGTGATGCGCCCACAATCAATTGAAGAGAAGATTGGAATTACGCAGCGTTTTGTCGATCGATGGCTGCCCCTCCTCAAAGAAGGAAAGGTTCAACCGATTATTGATTGTGTGATGCCCCTATCGCAAGCCCGCGAAGCACACGAATATATGGAAGCGAATCGGAACTTTGGGAAGATTGTTCTGAAGGTAGGGTAGCTCTCCCCGAAGCAGAGTTCTCGTGGCTTTAGGCCGCCAACTCAGATAACATGGGCGTGCTGAAGTATTCGATTGGATTACAATTGGCCACCGAATCCAACGATAGCCCCATAAAGAAATTCATTATCAGCTCCATAGTTGTTTGGAACTGTTGGAGGTGGACCAGGTGGTCCGCACTTTGAACCGTGGTATAAACGGCATTAGAAAACGACTTTGCTATTTCCCGACAATGCTCCGCTTTCGTGAAGTGGTCATAATGACCAGTGAAGATCAAAGCCGATACGTCTGGAGTGTCCGTCAAGTCCAGAGGGGATTGATTCAACCAACGCAGAATGTTCTGTTGATATTTATGCTGATGCTCTAGGGACAATTTTAGCAGGTTATACCGGAGGACCCGCGCAACTAAGCGGCATTTGTTAATGGCCTGTGGCAGCTCTTGGCGAGTAAAACTACTAACCGCAATATTTACAAATTCCTTTATTCGCTGTTCTTGCAAAAGTGCGAGGGAGGCTTTAGCTATTTCAATCTGATCAGGAAGAATCTCCTTTACGGCTCCAATCAATACCAGTCGATTCACCTTATCGGGATACAACTGACTAAAACGGTAACCGACAGGCGTGCTGTAAGAATAAGCGATCACATTTGCCCGAGGCACTCCCTCGGTTGTGAGCACCTTCAAAAGGGCGGCTGCCAAGAAATCGACACCGTAATCGACAGGAAGCGGGTCGGAATCGCCGCTGCCGGGCGGGTCTACCAAAATGACCGGCGCAAACAGATTAATGTATTCGATGTACTTAGTCCATGTAGCCACTGACTGGAAGATTCCACCAAGCATCACAACTGGGGCAAGATTGCTTTCAGGATTGGGGTACACGCGGTAGGAGTAGCGAAAACCGTCCAAACTCAGTTCGATAACATCATCGCGCTCGGTTCTGTCCCTGCGATTGAAGTAGGAGTAACGAAAACCGTCCAAACGAGGTTCGATATCTTGCTCTTTCATTGTGAATAACTTCCTTTCTGTAAATCTGCTAAAAGCTCGTTGAACTTGCTACGATGTTCCTAGTGTGGGCAAGCAGCTATAGGGGTAGAATCGGTTTCAGGCCGCCAACTCAGATAACATGGGCTTCATGGACTTCACGGGTTTCATGGACTTCATGGGCTGGTTGAAGTATTCGATTGGAGTGCAATTGGCCACTGACTCCAACGATAGCCCCATAAAGAAATTCATTGTCAGCTCCATAGTTGTTTGGAACTGTTGGATGTGGACAAGGTGGTCCGCATTCTGAACCGTGGTATAAACGCCATCAGAAAACGACTGTGCCATTTCCCGACAATACTCCGGTTTCGTGAAGGAGTCATGACGACCAGTGAAGATCAAAGCCGATACGTCTGGAGTGTCCGTCAAGTCCAGAGGAGGGTGATTCATCCAACGCAAAATGTTCTGTTGATATTTATTCCGACACTCTATGGACAATTTTAGCAGGGTAAACCGGAGGATCCGCGCAACTAAGCTGCGTCTGTTAATGGACACTTGCGGATTTTGGCAAATTAAATGATTGATCACAATCTTTGTAAATTCCTTCATTTGCTGTGTTTGCAAAAATGTGAGGGCGGTTTTACAGTTTTCGACCTGGTCAGGAGGGGTCTCCTTCATGGTTCCAACCAATACCATTCGACTCATCTTATCGGGATACAACTGACCAAAACGGTAAGCGATAGGCGTGCTGTAAGAGGAAGCGACCACATTTGCCCGAGGCACTCTCTCTGTTACGAGCACCTTCAAAAGGGAGGCTGCCAAGAAATCGGCACCGTAATGGGCGGGAAGCAGGTCGGAATCGCCGCTGCCGGGCGGGTCTACCAAAATGACCGGCGCAAACTGATTAAGGTATTGGGCGTATTTAGTCCATGTATCTATTGACTGGAAAATCCCACCAAGCAACACAATCGGGTCAAGATTGCTTTCAGGATTGGGGAGAACGCGGTAGAAGTAACGAAAACCGTCCAAACTAAGTTCGACATTGTGCTTGTCCATATTGTGCCTGTCCATTGTGAATAACTTCCTTTCTGTGAATCTGCTAAAAGTTTGTTGAACTTGCTATGATGTGCTTAGTATGAGCAAGCAGCGTGCCAATACCCAATCGGAGTTGGTAAAGATTACTCGGAAAGCGGGTAAAGCCTTTGAGGGCAAGGGTCCGGGCTGTAGCGGATGCAGACAGAAAGGGACTACCACTTGATGATTGAATGGCTTTGAGTGTCGCACAATGCGACGGTTGGGAAGGGATTAGATCGGGGAAATCGACGAAGAGCTTGTGGTGATGCGGGATGCGGGGGAAGTGTTGCATTTTGCGACAAAATCGCATTTTACGATCGAAATCAAGACCGGGTGAATCAACGACTCCCCTTACTGGGGATAATGGATCATTTAATCCGACGCGGGTAGCTGATACACTTTTAATTTTCGATAAAGGGTCGCTCGATTGATACCCAATGCTTGCGCTGCCTTGGCGACATTATTGTTCGTAGTTTCGAGCGCGTGGGTAACTGCTTGCTTCTCGACCTCTTCAAGCGGAAGGATTGGCCTTGAGTCAAGATCTGTAGTGGGGGCAGTTTGGGAAGGGGGCATAGAAAGGGTCGACGGAGACAGATGGTGCCTTTGTAGGATGTCCGTTGTCTCAAGCAGGACAGCGCGCTCAATGATGTTCTCTAGCTCACGCACGTTGCCGGGAAAGTCATGCCATATCAGCAGTTGTAAGGCACTTGGGCATATTTCACTAATGGATTTATTGGCACTTTCGGCATATTTTTTTAGAAAGTGCCTGGCCAACAGCGGAATATCTTCGCGCCGCTCTCTGAGGGGTGGAATCTCGATCGGATAAGCGGCGATCCGATAGAACAAATCTACACGGAAGGTCCCTTTTTCCACCGCGGTCCTTAAGTCCTGATTTGTTGCCGCGATGACTCGGAAGTTGAGGGGAATCGTTTCGGTTCCACCGACGCGCCGAAACTGCCGCTCTTGAAGGACCCGCAACAACTTGGCTTGCAGGGTAAGTTGCATATCGCCAATTTCATCGAGAAAAATTGTGCCGCTATGGGCCTGCTCGAATTGCCCGATTCGTTGACCTCTCGCATCTGTGAAAGCTCCCTGTTCATGTCCAAACAGCTCGCTTTCAATAAGCGTTTCAGGGATGGCGGCGCAGTTGATCGCGATAAATGGCCCCGCTTTGCGAGAGCTATTAAAGTGGATTGACTTGGCGACCAGTTCTTTACCGGTCCCACTTTCCCCCCAAATTAACGCCGTGATATCGCTTTCAGCCGCCCGTTGCATCAGGGCGAACACTTCCTGCATTTTTGGACTTTTACCTAGGATTCCATCAAAGGAATAGGTCACTTCAAGTTCGTTGCGTAAGCGAGAGACTTCGGATTTCATCTGCTCGATTTCGATATCTTTGGACCGGTCGCGGTAAGTGACCACATTGCCGATAATGTTTCCCTGATCATCGTGCACGGGCGTGGTCGAACGATGAAACAACCTGTATTCTGACTGGCTGATGTCCACAATATCTTCCACCATTCTGATCCCGTCAAAGGGTGAGGTTGTCATCTCTTCAGGGAGCTCCTGCTCTTGGAAACGCGCTTGAACCGAGGTTCTGAGTTCATTCGGTGTCATCTGCTTCAATTTTTTTTCGGGTAAGTCAAACAACTCTTCATACCATTGATTTGCAAACAACAGAGACCCATCACCATCGAACATTCCGATGGCATCTCCCGTAGAATCAAGCACCGTTTCGAGCCTTTTATGACTGATTCTCTGTTGCTCCCGGTTTTTAGCTAATTCCTGTTCGATGTTCCACTTTTCCATAAGGGAAAGGGTAATCTGCTGAATCTCCTCCTGCGAAAAAGGTTTTCTGATATAGAGCAATTTGTGAAGCAATTCCATATCACGGATAATCTCAGGCAGTGGCCTATCTGTGTAAGCGGTCATGATGACGAACTCAATATCTTTCTCGAACTGTCTTATCTTATGGATTGTTTCAATACCATCAATGCCCGGCGGCATTCTGATATCAACGAATCCCACAGCGATAGGACAGCTCGATTCCTTGCTTGCTTCTACAATTTCGCACGCTTGCTCTCCGTTTGCCGCGTGAAAAATTTCAAAATCTGGCAGATGGAATTCTTCAGGTTCATCGAGAAATAAGTCGCCAAAATCATCCGTTGCTGCCTGTATAGAAAGATTCAACATATCTTCAATGTCATCGTGAATCTCTTTTTGGTCATCAACAATCAAAACGCGATTGTTCCAATTATCTCTTGATTTCATTAAATTGCCTCTTAAAATTGCCTCTTATATCACGGTGTATAGCGTAGTCTCTGCGGAGGTGCAGCGGATTGTCAGTCCACTTGGGGTGAGCGCATGGTATAGAGATTGAATTCGACGAGTAGGTCGGGCTTCTGCTTAACATGAGCCAAAGTTTTTATCCCCGCCCGTTGACAGAAGAGAGCTGCAACATAACGCGCATTGTTGCGCCTTTGCCCTCGCCTTCACTCAACGGTTGAATTTGCCCGCCGGCCCCAATCACAAAATTGGCACTCGAATGCAGACCGAGCCCGCTTCCCGATTCCTTCGTGGTATAACCCGCGGCAAAGATTGCCTTAGCATGTTCCTCCGCAATTCCGATGCCGTTATCGGTAATATCAATGTTGAGAAAATCCTCATTGATATAGGATCGGATCTGGATACGCGGCGTTTCTTTGAGGCCGCCCGATTCAGCCAGTTCATCAATGGCTTCAATCGAATTTTTGACAAGGTTGACCAACATTTGATGAAATTGACTCTCCTGAATCCGAATCTCTTTGGGTGCATTTTCGCAGTCAATATCGAGCTGGATCCCTCTTTTGTGGAGCGCATCCTGCTGTAAATTCACCGCATCACCGATCGCCTTCTGAACACTGATATCTTTGCGCACCAAATTCAGGTTGCCAAACGACTTTTGTGTGATGACAATATCAGCGATGTGTGCCGCCCGGTGCCTGACGCGCTCAACCCGCCGTAACAACCTGTCGTTTTGCTCGGTAAAATCTTCGGCGAGCGCAATCATAAACGGTAGCACCTTCTGGCCTTGTGGGTCATTTTTGATGTAATCACTCCAATCATCCTCACGCGCTTTTATTGCATCGGCGACCGCGGAGAATCTGCCGATTAACCGATTGTTCGTCAAATTCCTGTGGAGGGTCTCAATTCCCGCTGTTACGGTATTGATTGCGTTTCCGATATTGTGGAGGATGGTATCGACAATCTCCAACCGCCCTTGTGCGAATGCTCGGGCCAGTGCTTCTTGAGCGAGTGCCTGCTCTGTCACATCTCGCATAACGATAACGCCACCTTTCTTAATGCCTAACTGGTTCCGTATCGGTTTCCCACTGACGCTGATAAACTTACCCTCCGGCACTGCCGCATTGCGTACAAACATCTCAACGTTGTTTGTTTCCTTACCGTGGATGGCACGTATGAGCGGAAGTTCATTTCCTGGATAGGGCGTAACTTTATCCAGATAAAAAAAGCCGTATGTTTCAGTGCATTCACCAAGGGATATTTGGTGTTGGAAGCCTACTTCCGTTAAATCTAGACCTATTAGCTTTTTTGCACTTGGATTAGCAAATGTGAATCGCCCCCTTGCATCGGCAGCGACTATGCCATCACTGAGGTTATGAAAAATGGTTTCCATCAGTTCGGTCTGATTTTTCAGCCTGCCAACGGTTTGTTGTAACTCGAGCTGTGCCTCCTTGAGCTTCGTGATATCGCGGGCAACGGCAACGCCCCCTCTCACAATGCCTTGCTCGTCCCGTAGGGGCCTGCCACTGAGAATCACATGAGTACCCAGTCCCGGTTTTGCCGGATTGTGCACAAATAGCTCAACGTTGTCTGTCGCCTTACCGCGGAGGGCCTGTGCGAGCGGAAGCTGATCTGCGGGGAAGTGCGTTTTTTTATCGGGGAGAAGGAGGCCGTACTTTTCAGGCCCGTCCTCAATTTTTATGCTCTCGAATTCGTGACCGGTTATTTGTGCTGCACTGGAATTATACATTGTGTATCTCCCCTCCCCATCGGCAACGATTACCCCATCGCTGATACTATTAAAAATGGTGTCCATGAGTTGGGTCTGATTTCGCAGTTGCTGGACGGTTTGTTGTAACTGGTCTTCTGCCTCCTTGAGTGCCGTGATATCGCGTAAGACGATAACACCCCCTCTCAGAGCGTTTTCTTGCTCGTCCCAGAGGGGTCTCCCACTGACCCTGATATAAAGCCCATCCGGCCTCTCCGGATTGCGGATAAACAGATCGACTCCGTCTGTCTTCTTACCCTGCATGGCTTGGACGAGCGGAAGTTCCTCTGATGGAAAGGGTGTAACTTTATCGGGATAAAAAGTCCCATATTCTTTAGCCCATTCACCGGAATTAGCCTCCGTTTCCCCCATACCGACTATTTTTTCTGCACTTGGATTAACGAGTAAAAATTCCGCCTTTTCACTAGTAGCGACCACCCCATCGCTGATACTATTAAAAATGGTGTCCATGAGTTGGGTCTGGTCTTGCAGTTGCTGGACGGTTTGTTGTAACTTATCCTCTGCCTCCTTGAGTGCCGTGATATCGCGGACAAGGACAACGCCACCTATTCTATTCCCGTTTTGGTCTCGTATCGGTCGCCCGGTGACGCTGATACGAACATTCTGCGGCATTTCCGGATTGCATATCAATAACTCAACGTTGTCTGTCGCCTCACCGCGGATAGCCCGTGTGAGGGGAAGCTCCTCTGCTGGAACAAGCGTTTCTCCATCGGGCCAAAAGAGATTGTATACCTCAGAGCGTCGATCCAGTTCTATGTCCGGCATAAGACGCTTACCAATGAGTTGTTCCATACTTGGGTTAAAAATTAAGTATTCCCCGTTTGTATCGGAGGCAATCACGCCGTCACTGATACTATTAAGCACGGTTTCCATGAGTTGGGTCTGATCTAGTAGTTTGTCGATAGTTTGTTCTAACTGATCCTCTATGTCTTTATGCTTCGTGACATCACAGAAGGCCACAACAATGCCGGTGATGTCTCCTCGTTTGTTTCTGAGGGGCTTGGCATTATAGTCAATAGGGATTTTTAGACCAGATTTGGCAATGAGCGTGATATCATGGTCTGTCACAGATAATCCCCGGTTGACAATAGTTCCTCTGCAGAGTGCATTTTCCAGGTTGGTTCTAACAGACCTTCCCTGTTCGCTGGCACACGCCTTGAAAACGTCCGTTATGTACATCCCAGCAGCTTTTTCCAGCTGCCAGTCTGTCAAGCACTCGGCAATCGGATTCATAAATGTTATAAATCCACTTTCATCTGTGGTAATCACGGCATCCCCAATACTGTTGAGAATCGTAGAGAGCCACTCCTCTTGTTCTTTGAATTTTGAATCTTCCTTATGCCAGTAAAGGTGATTTTCGATACTCAGGTGTAATTGGTTCGTTTCATACGGTGTGAAGACATGGCCAAATGCCCTGGTTGTCTTTACCTTCTTCAATAAATCTTCGTTTACATAATTAGTCAGATATACTACTGGAATATCGAAACGGTTGTATATCTCCCGAGCAACCTCGATGCCATCCTCCTTATCTCCAAGTGCTGTAGCGATCAGGGCTAAATCGGGACGCGTTTCTGACGCTTTTTCAATGGCTTGCGAGCCGGAGGGAGCCACGGCGCAAACGGTGTATTCTAGCGTTTTTAATCGTTCTTCGATGTCTTTGGCAATAAGGGTATCGCTTTCAACAATCATTATCTTTGCGTTTGCCATTCTGTTTTCTCCTTTACTACTATTATTCTTCCCTATTCAGGGCGCAACATTAACTTCAAGCCTTCCCGCCTCTCAAATAGATCGAAGGCCGCCTGCCATTCGGAGATGGGCATTTCGTGGGTAATCAACGCCTTTGTGGAAACCATGCCGTGTTCCATCAGTTTGAGTGCACGCTCCCATGCGGTTTTTTTCTGCGAGATGAAGCCCGTCACCTGAAGTTCCTTAAAGGCAATTTGTTCAAAATCGATGTTAATTGGATTGCCGAACAAACCCATCTGCGTATATTTCCCACGCTTGCGGGCCAGTTCAAGCCCTAGTGATGCTGCCGATGCTGCCCCTGAGCATTCCAACACCACATCAGCACCGTAGCCGTTGGTGTGTGCCTTGATGATTTCCACCGCGTTTTCCTTTTCAACCTCGATTGTCAGGGTCGCACCCAGCTCAGTCGCACGTTCGAGCCGATTTGCGTCAACAGAGGTGCCGCACACAGCAACAATGCCCCCTTCCGCCTTCGCCAGTTGCAAACTGAGCAGTCCAATGGTTCCTGGTCCGGTGATCACGACAAAGTCGCCAGCGGAGACCTGCGTCTGCTCGATTACACCGTGAACACAGCAAGCGACCGGCTCCGTCAAAGATCCAGAGGTCAAGTCTACGTTTTCGGGGAGTTTGTGTAAGCCGTGTTCAGGGGTGGTGCAATATTTTGTGAATGCTCCGTTATGCCAATAGCCGATAATCTCCCGCTGATTGCATAGGTTATAAAATCCTGAACGGCAATAGTCGCACCGTCCACAGATCGAAAAGGTGGGCTCAACGGTCACGCGATCTCCGACCTTGACGCGGCTAATTTCCGAACCACACTCGATAATGGTGCCGCTAAACTCATGCCCGATAACGACCGGCGGCCGCATCGGGAGGTTGATGTGATCGTGATGGATGTGCAGATCAGACCCACAGAGGCCCGCACTGTGCACCTCAATGAGAACTTCGTTGGGGTTAGGCTTCCGAACATCAACATCACGGAGTTCGGTGAACCCGTCACCTCGCTGATATTTGACGACACCTTTCATCAGAAAAACTCCTTTGGCTCATCTCATATTAAGAAATCGGACAACAGAAACCGTAGGGGCAACCCCCCGATGGACCGGGATTCAAAGCGACTTGTGGTTGCCCTGACAAAAACTCGGCTTCTCTTAGCATTTTGCACTGTTTTTATGAGCCCTGTAGGTCAGGCTTCCTAGCCTGACTGCACCAATGAACTTCTATCCCTTCCGATAGATCACCGGACAGTGTGTAGGCCTATCGATGAATGCCGTTAACCCTTGTCGGAGATCGTCAACAGGTCTTGATTTTTCCGTGCACAAATGGACTGCAAAACTCCGCCGTGGTTCCCCTGAGAGATTGGGACCGCTGCCATGATAGGCGAGGTTGTCATGAAAGCTAATCCCGCCGGGACGAAGAATGGCGGGGACCTCCTCCCAGCTTTCACCATCAGGCACTTCAATCTCTTCGCGCTGTGCTTCGTGGTCTTGTCCATAGAAATCGCTATGGTCGAGCAATCCCCACTTGTGCGAACCGCGAACAAATTTCATGGGACCGACTTCCGGGGTCACATCACTGAGCGCAACCCACGCTGTCAAGAGCTCGCTACCCTCCTCCCACGCCTGCCAATAGTGACGGTCTTGATGCCAGCCAATGTTCGTGGGCACCATCCCGTCTGGAGCTGCGGGGGGTTTGTAGAGGAGTTGGACCCACCACACCTGCACCATCTGGGCACCTGTAATCTCCGCTGCCAGTTTTCCAATTGACGGGTGGCTGACCAACTCCATGATCGCACGGTTCGCAATCTGAGACATCTCTATCTTGCATAACTTCTTTAAATCGTCCCCGGGATTCCAAGCCGATGGACGCGGGGGAGTGCCCGTTTCGTATTCCCCGGCTCGGACCGCATCCATGCCTTTGATGGCACGTTGAATCACCGCTTCATCAATAATCGACTCCGGGAAAAGGTAGAACCCATCTGCCTCATATTTCGTGCGTGCCTGAGAGGGGTGTGGCGTTTGCATCAATATCTCCTTACAAATGAATCGACTTGAACGACTCCATTTGAGCGGTAATCGCACGCTCTGTTGGCAGACGTTCGGCACTTGACGCACCGTAGAATCCGACAACCCCATTCGTGTTGTCAAGGATATATTGGGCATCTTCCGGCTCGGCGATGGGACCGCCGTGGCAAATGACTAAGACTTCAGGGGTGACCGACTTCGCTGCATCGTGGATGGCTTGCACCCGTTTGGCGGATTCTTCAAGCGTCAAGGCGGTCTTTGCGCCAATACTTCCCTTCGTTGTCAATCCCATGTGGGCAACAAGGATGTCTGCGCCGGCATCTGCCATCTGTTCCGCCTCCGACTCATTGAAGGCGTAGGGCGTTGTCAACATACCAAAATTATGGGCGGTGCGAATCATCTCCACCTCTGGCCCATACCCCATCCCCGTCTCTTCCAAATTTTGTCGAAATGTGCTATCGATTAAACCCACAGTCGGGAAATTTTGCACCCCAGAAAAGCCAACTGCGTCAATCTGTTTGAGGAATACATCCATCAAGCGAAACGGATCTGTCCCACAAACACCTGCGAGCACAGGTATATTTTGCACAACCGGCAGCACTTCGCTCGCCATTTCAACAACGATTTGGTTTGCATCACCGTAGGGCATCATTCCCGCGAGCGACCCGCGCCCCGCCATGCGGAAGCGTCCCGAATTATAAATCACAATGAGGTCTACGCCGCCAGCTTCCTCACACTTGGCAGAGATGCCGGTGCCTGCGCCTGCACCGATAATCGGTTTACCCGCCTCAACGTTTGCCCGCAATCGGCTTAAAATATCTTCACGTTTGAATTTCACTTTACACCTCCAAGTCCATTTAGATTCGCTACCCCCGATCGTTGGTAGGTCGGGCTTGGTAGATCGGGCTTCCTAGCCCGACCCACTCGCTCAATCCAACCCCGTAGGTCTATATTTATAGCTCGACACCCAAATGTCAACACGCCCTAGGTATCTTGTGCAGTTTTTCTCGGTTAGCAACATTTCCTATAAGTGGCAACGCAAAGGTTTCAAACTTTCGCACGGATCGATACACTACACCGGAAAAACTAGTTTCTGATCAAAGAAGACCTGACTGACAGAACGTCGCTGGTGAATCCTCAGAATCGCCTCGGCAAGAAGTGGAGCAATCGACAAGACCTTGACTTTGCTGCCAATCTGTTTCTCAGCAGGGACGGGAATTGTATTGGTGACAACAACCTCCTGAATCGAGGGCCGATTCAAACGTTCTAGTGCCGGACCCACAAGCACCGGATGCGTAATGCTCAGGTACGCTGGCTTGGCACCCGCTTCGGCGATAGCATCCGCCTGCTGATAGATGCTCCCACTCGTTACAAGGTCGTCAATGATAATTGGGGTTTTGTCCACAACGTCACCGATGATTTCGGTGACAACCTTCACCTCTCGTCCACCAGTCCCGCTTCGCCGTTTGTGCATGATTGCCAGTGGCATGCCGAGCATATCGACATACTTATCCGCCAATTTCGCCCGACCGACATCGGGAGACACAATTACGCCATCTTCAATCTGCTTCTCCCTAAAATAATCTGCCAGTGTCGGCAGTGCTGTCAGATGGTCGGCGGGAATATCGAAGAAACCTTGGATCTGCGCGGCGTGCAAATCAACGGCGACAACCCGATTCGCGCCCGCGGTTGTTAGTAGGTTTGCTACCAATTTCGCGCTAATTGGCTCGCGGCCTGTCGATTTATGATCCTGTCGCGCATAGCCGAAATAGGGGATGACAGCGGTGATTTGTCGGGCAGAAGCGCGTTTCACAGCGTCAATTATGACCAACAACTCCATCAGATTATCGTTTGTTGGTGGGCAGGTTGGCTGGACAATATAGATGTCAGCACCTCGGATGCTCTCTTCAACTTGAGCGTGAGTTTCATCGCCGGGAAACGTGCTGACTGACATTTTCCCCAATTCATCCCCTAAAATCGTAGCAATCTCCTTCGCCAATTCCGGATTGGCACGCCCGGCAAAAAGCCGGAAATCATCTTGAACTTCTCCGTTGGTTATTGCGAGCATAAAGATCTCCATAAAGCGTAATACGTGACGGGTTCGCTATCACCTAGCAAACGCCAAACGTAAGGTAAATTGCTGATTTCTCATCACCAGCGATTTGTAATCTCCGGTGGGAACGCACCGGCTTCAATCTGAGCAATCAAATCTTGAAGTGCCTTCCTCGCCTGATCTGCCAAATCGGTCTGTATCCAATTCTGCGCTATAGCTGACTCAAATTCATCTGCATCTTCAACCTGATAGCTACCGTCCGGTGAAACCCACAGATCCAAAAATAAATCGGTTATTTCAAAATGGGTGTCTGTCCGTTTCATTGGCAAGATGATGTCGCAGTAGTACCCGGTGAAGTCATCTTCAAGGTTATAGATTTTCCCAATGTCATACCAGCGATTCGCGAAGACAAACCAAACCGCCCGGTAGTTATCCCCAAGGACAGTCACGCCATCAATAACGATCGGGTTGGAAGGTTTGATGCGTTGCGTGGTGACAATGATGTCGTCATCTTCGTAAAGCAGATTTTGTTGAAAGTAGTTTACGCGAGCCGGCGGGCGTTTGTAAATCAGTTCAACTGTTTCCATTCGCGATCTACCTCTTTCACGTTCTGAATAAATGCCCCCACTTTGACCGGATCTTTCCGCCCGGGTCTCGCCTCGACTCCGCTGCTGACATCAACGCCGTAGGGACGCACGTGTTCGACAGCCGACCCAACGTTATCGGGATCGAGTCCGCCTGCGAGGATGATCCGACCATACTGTTTCGCCTTGACAGCAAGGTGCCAGTCAAACGCCACCCCTGTGCCGCCCAGGGCTCCTTTGACATAAGTATCTAGCAGATACCCACTGACACGGTAATCGGACAGATGAGCAAAACTCGATTCGTCTTTGACTCGCGCTGCTTTGATAATCCTGCGATTGAGTGCCCGGCAAAATTGAGGGGATTCATCGCCGTGCAACTGTAGCATGTCCAGATGACACTCATCAGCAGTTACCCGAATCACCATCGGGTCCGCGTTGACAAACAGTCCAACCGTCGTGATGAAAGGGGGAAGGTGTTCAATAATCTTTGCTGCAGCTGTTGTATCTTTAAGGTAGCGCGGGGTATCAGGAACAAATACGAAGCCGAGGGCATCTGCACCCGCCTCAATCGCCATCAGTGCATCATCGATGTTGGTGATCCCACAAATCTTAATTCGCGTCAACTCGCCCCTCCTTCCTAGCGAATAACAATTTCAAACGGCATTACCGCTGCAACAGACTCATTGGCGAATAGATGCAGCCAGTAAAAATTGGACAAAGTGCCCTCAATCGGTGTCGGCATGGGGAGGTGAGACATCATCGGAATCCGTATGTCCATCTCCATATCCTCTATCAGTGTCTCGAAGAAGGTCTTTGGCTTTGGCAGTATGATAATATCAATCTCATCGGCGCGATCCAGTCCAATCTGTTTTTTGGCAATTGCGAGTGCGGTATCAAGTCCCCCGAGTTCATCGACAAGTCCAATCTTCTTCGCCTGTTTTCCGGTCCAAATCCGTCCCTGTGCGAGTTCGTGAATCTCCGCTTCAGTTTTATCCCGCCCCTCAGCAGTCTTTCGGACAAAATCCTGATAGATCGTCTCTAGTAACTTCTGCAGCCGCTCCCGTTCCGTCGGCGTAAAATCGCCGTAATCCGAATAGAGGTTCGCATTCTTCCCGCGCGTGATAACCGTTTTTGTCAGCCCGATTTTGTTGTAAAATCCTTTGAGATTCAGTTTTCCGCCAAGGACCCCAATAGAGCCGGTGATTGTCCCCGGTTCAGCGACAATCGTGCCTGCAGCCATGGCAATATAATATCCACCCGATCCGGCAACGTCTGACATCGATACAACAAGGGGTTTTTCACGTTGGGTCAGTAGCACTTCCCGCCAAATGATGTCTGATGCAACCGCAGACCCGCCGGGACTATCAATCCGCATTATGACCGCTTGAATGTCACTGTCCTCGCGGGCTTCACGAAGTGCCTTTGCCACTACGCCGGGGGTAATCACCTGCCCGGTTGAGAACGGATTGGTAGGTGCATCAGGCATAATGGGACCGGTGGCGTAAATTAATGCAATCTTCGGTTTTCCCGCTCCGGAGGTTGGCTTCTTCGACGATGTAAGCATCGAAAAAAGTCTCATGAAACCCGCAAAGCCGATGAGTTCAGGTGCCTCCGTCGATTTTTTGCCGTGCCTCGAAACCACTTCGATTTTTTCCGCCGCACGCCCTTCAAGTGATTGAACAAGTTCATCGTAGTATTGGAGTGCATCAACCAACTTCGTCTGATATGCTTCTTCGGCGGTAAAGGGCCCCTGATCAATGAGATCCGCGGCCAACGCCGCATCAATTTCACCCCGTCCGTTGGCGAGCATTTCAACCTGCTGAGCATAAAGGTCATCAAGGATTGCATTCAGCACCTCTCTCTGGGCTTCCGACATACTGTCTCGCATGAACGGTTCAAGTGCCGATTTATACTTGCCGACGGTGTACATATCCGCTTTGATATCTAGTTTATCCAGCAGCCCCTTGTAGAACATCACTTCAGCTCGTAGCCCGGTCAAACCGACCATCCCCGTCGGCATCAGCACAATCCGATCCGCGGCGCAGGCGAGTAGGTATTCCGCATTGCCGCCGCTTTCGAGATAACTGATGACTTCGACCCCGCCGCTCCGGAGTTGAATAATTTTGTCGCGGAGTTCCTGTAGCTTCGCCCAACCGATCCCAAGTCCCCCGATCTTCAGCAGGACACCGGCAACTTCATCGTCCTTGCGGATTTTGTCAATCTGTTTTGTTATGCTTCGGAGGGTTTTGACTTGTGCCGAAAATACAAATGTGGGTCTGACCTCTGCAAGTGGTCCCCGGATTGATAGTTCAACATACTTGCGCGAAGGTCTCTGCTGTGCGTCTGAAGGTGCGTCTAAGGAATCGGCGGATACCTGCGGCTCAACCGCTTCCTCTTGAGCGAAAGCAGAGGGCCAAATTAGAAGGAGGCTGATGACAGTCAGTAGCCAGAATAGCTGTGTCAGTTTCTGCATGGTGCTATCCTTTCTTAGGTGATGGGTGAAATCTGAACGAGTTTATTTTAACAAATTATGCGATATGTTTCAACCCCAAACGAACCTATTTCTCCTTACCTGCTGCGAGCTTGTGGGGAACGCGGATCTGCGCTCCCTACAGTGGACGGAACTCCACTAACCGGCTGTTGGCATCAAACCCAGGAGCTCCTACATACTGGACAGCATTTAGATTGATGCTATCCGTATGTGCAAAATGAATGTGACCACAAAAAACAGCGACAAGGTTTTCCGCCCTCACAAGAGTGCGCGCAAATTCTAAGGTTGGGGGTAGATTCTCTCCCGTGCCCCATCGATCTCGACTCTCAGGGCCCCATTCTGGATCACCGATTAGAATTGGGGCATCAAAGTGTTCTAATGTCGGCTCCCGTAACGTTGGAAGGCTCAAAGGGATATGGGTGAGCAGCACCGTCGGCATTCCATTTGCCAAATGTGTATCCACAAATGCTGTCTGCTCCGCGTTCACTTGATAGATGGAATCATCAACCGACAAAAATTGGATGCCACTGATTTCATGTCGGGCATACGCCGCCTGCCCGTGATGCAGCGGTGCCAACGCCTCCCACCACACTTCCCGTAATTCCCCACGTCCCTCCACACCCGGATAATGCCAGTCGTGATTTCCGGAGGTATACAGTGCCGGGACACCTGCCTTATCAATCGACCTTACAAGGCTTTCGACACCCGCCTGAGAGGGGAAATGCACCATATCACCTGTCAACGCAACCAGATCCAGAGAACTCTCTTTTGCTTCTTCCATGAGCGTATCAAAGATTTGTTCTCTCGATTCAAAACGCTCGCACGCTCCGGTACAAGCCTCTATATGTTCTGCATCACGGTCATCAATGAGGGCAATGTGTGAATCGGTGACGTGGAGCATCCGAACCGTTTGATTCAATCCCTCAATACAAATTGTTGCCGTTTCATCACTCCATTTATGTGTCGTCCGCATGATTGTGCTCCTTGTGTAATAACCACTAAAAGTGGCAACTTGCGTTATAATATATCGGTCCATTATGAGTTTCACACACGACCTACATTATGAAAGTGCTCCATAAACCGCTTAGTTACCCGATCGATGATTTCTTTTACATCAAACAGCGCGTCTTCTGCGGGATATAACTCGTCCTTCTCAAGTTTCTCATACGGTAAAGCAATCGCATATTCAACCGCTGCAACTTCATAGCAAACTTCTCGAAATTCTCGTGAGTCGGTAGAATTTCCTCCAGTTTCAAATGCACTAGCGATCTGGGGATGGTCTAAGTTTATATAAATCGTCTTTGTATCTCCAGCATACCTTGATCGATTTTCCTCGGCGGTGACACGCTCAAATTCAATCGAGAAAACTGCTTTTCTCCGTTTTTCGTTCTTTCCGCTTGGATTCTTTCTCGGCTTGGGTTTGTTGTCTGGGGGTGTAGGTGGTTTCGGTTTCGGAGTTTTTCCGGGTACGCTTCTCCTCCTAACAGGTTTAACCCTTCGAGTCATTTCAAGTTCCATCTCTTGTTGAGCGAAGTCTTGGTTGAGGATATTCGAGATCCTATCAGCTTCTTTCGCCAGCTTTGCTTCTATCTCTGACCGACGCTTTTCACGAGCTTGTTTCACAAGCTCTGATCTTATTTCTTCAAGCTCCTTTGAAAGCCAACCCAATAGTACCACAACTATGGGATTTTGTCGGTTCAGCGTGTTATTTCTCGTATTGTCAAAAGCTGGAATGGGCCACTCACCGTCCTCTAGGACCGGCACATCAATCTGTCCAAAAATTTGGTTCGCGTTCTCTTTCCGCTCAATTCCTTCAAGCGTTGTTTCATGCCAGATGCCGTGTGATAAAATATCAATCCCTCGCGTATCATCGTCTAATGGCGCGGGAGATACTTTCACACTCAGGGATACATTACCAATATGTTTGGCAACTTCTGTTGGCGGAGAACGCTCAAATTGTGCCACAAACGGTGGGGCTTTGAACTTGCACACATGCCCGTTTACAGTAACATGGGCACGGGTGCGGTAACGGCTGAGATGGCGCTCAACGTATGAAATTACCTTGTCAATGTCCAGACGTTTTAGGTTGAACTTGCAAATGACTACGATTGTTCCATCGTCTTCATCCGTCCGCTGATTAATCTCGATGTCTCGAACAGCAAACGGTTCGCCATTTCGCGCTTTTTCAATGTCTTTTCTGTGTAATTCAACGACATTCCTCAAGCCTGCCTGAGTTGTTTCAATACGAAGGGAATTTGCCAAGCCAAAGGCGGCGCATTTGCCTGTGCCAAATCGTCCTCGGACTCTCCTTCCCTGTTTTCTAAGAATGTTCTCCCCGTGCATCTGGAAGAAGCTGCCCAACTCTTTTCTGGACATGCCGCGACTATTGTCAGATATGCTAACTTCATGGCTTGTTAGCTCAACCGCGATGACTGTTAAGATGTCATCTTTGACGGCATCCAGCGAGTTCGCAACGTATTCCCAAACCACCTTGGGCATGGTGTTAAAATATGCAGCGTTCTGAAGGAAATCCCTAGCCACATGCGAAGTAACCTCAATAGAGCGTTGTCTCGCCACTACTTTATCTCCTTTGAAAATTTCGTTTGAAGCAAATCCCACAATTTCGATAATGTGTCATCATTGCTTACCGCGTTCGCTATGATTGCGTATCGCCTCTGTCTGGTTTTGGTCTGAAAATACTCATTCACTCGTGCAAACTCGTAGAAATCTTGAACGGTTATCGCTTTAGATTTGCCTTCAACGAATAGGTTATACGCTTTTGTGTTGAACAAGCGGTTGCGTTCTAGCTCCTGATTTGCAGAGATAGAAGCTTTCCTGTGTTTAACTGGAAGTTCGTTGTGAACAGCAGTGAGGTCTACAGTTTTTATCCACTTCAAGCCTGTGGGACTGAGCATCCAACCTTTTGTATTGTTTCCAACCACCAATCCTAAGTTTCGCTTTTTTGCGGTTCTCAAAGATCCGCCGACAGCGTCTAGGTCAATTTGTTCAGGGTATTTGCGCCAATTAAAACGGCCCGGTGCAATATCATTCACCTTGAGAGCAACATCTTCACGATCGACATACACGGTATCTCCGCCTAAGAGTGCTACCGCTATTGTCACAAGTTGTGATTTTGAAAAATCAGCTTGCTGCATCCAGCCCCTCCTTTTCGATTGCAACCCTTCTTTCCCATGTGTTAAATATAAACTTCAGCCGCTCTCCTGGCTGGCAATTTAGCAGTTCAAAGGGCTTTTTCAAGCGTCGAAACTTATTCTCAACTGCACTTAGTTCACCGGCTCTCTCGCCATCGATGTAGCACTCCCAATCTTCACCGCTTAGATCTGGAAACCGTTCACAAAGAATTGTACCTGAGCCCACAGCAATTGCGCTGAGGGTAATACTCACGATGATGTTTCCGTTTGTATCGTATTCAACCTCCGGTCTAAGTGGGTGCATTTCTCTAGCAGCTTTGGCGCGTTCTATGTCTTGATAGGTTACTTCCCTCCCGCGCAGTTTGTATAAACCCGATTCTATCTTATCAAACAAGGGAGAATAATTTAGGGTCGCAGATAAGGCCGGAACAGACAGATCGCTTTCTATAAAGGCGCGAACTAATTCGGAATGATGCAACACAGGCCCGATTTGCTTTAAACAATTCATTATGATGACCTCGCCGGCGTTTAGACTCTTTTCATAGATTCCATCCCAATAGTATAATTCATCGTCATACTGGTAACCTCCAATCCTAAGTATTTCAGCCATTACATTAGGTGGAGGTACAGGGAATACTGACCGCGATTGGACAGTGCCCTTGCTGACTAGATATTCTGGTTCAGTGAACCCTGACCTTGATACCCTATGTCTGATACCAGCACAGATGTCATCAATATCCAATCGTCCACAGTAATGAAACATTTTACGCAGGCAACGATGAAAAACATAGCGATATGAGATTTGGGAAGGATTGAGAGTAAACCATCCTTCGGAAAGAGCTCTGTATCCTAGCCCCTGCAATATATCTGTTACCTCTTCTAACTCCATTTCCATTTCTTGAGACAACCACCTAGCATATACGCTTCCGGAAAACCTTGTATGCCGGTTGATAAGTCTTTTGACTTCATCAGGTAGAGTATCACGCGCGTGTGGAATCTTCGCAGGGATATTTGGTGTGCCTGAAGCTGCAAGTTGTACAGCATACTGCAAATTCTTGGGCATTTGTAGCCAGCGAATCTTACAATCGGTGAGTAGATTGTAGATTGCAATCATAACTTCGACCGCATCCGTACCGACAAAATCCTGAGATTTCCAATCACCAACGAGGCCTGATGACCGAATACACTGCGTCCATTTTTCATAGGTAATATCGAAACCTAAATCTTCGGCGATGAGGAAAGCAGACTGCATTCTAAGTAAATCAGGTTTAGCCTTTAGGTTACTGATGGATGTAGCCCTATCCTTGAGTTCATTGCGTATCTGCCCCACTCTTGCACGTGAGAGGCCTAGCTCCTCCCCAGTTTGTCTTAAGTTCTTAGGTTCTAAACCATACGTGGAGAGCAAAATAGTTATACGATACTGTCCAGGAATCCGATTGAGAAGGAATTCAATTTCCTCACATTCAATTTCCTCACAGATGTTAACTGAGGAGCCCAAAATGGTTGCTAACACCTCATATACGCGGTTACTCTCCGTCGTTTCAATCTCCGCGAGCCAATCTTCTATCGATTTTTCTCCAATAATCGCATCTTCATGGAGTAACCCCCTGGATAGCTGCTTGCAGACTAATTGTGATTGCCACCTAATAACCCGCTTCTTGGGCATTTGTAGCCAGCGAATCTTACAATCGGTAAGTAGATTGTAGATTGCAATCATAACTTCGACCGCATCCGTACCGACAAAATCCTGAGATTTCCAATCACCAACGAGGCCTGATAATCGAATGTGCTGCGCCCATTGCTCATAGGTAATATCGAAACCTAAATCTTCGGCGATGAGGAAAGCAGACTGCATTCTAAGTAAATCAGGTTTAGCCTTTAGGTTACTGATGGATGTAGCCCTATCCTTGAGTTCATTGCGTATCTGCCTCACGCTTTCATGTGAGATGCCTAGCTCCTCCCCAGTTTGTTTTAAGCTTTTAGGTTCTAAACCATACGTAGAGAGCAAAACAGTTATACGATACTGTCCAGGAATCCGATTGAGAAGGAATTCAATTTCCTCACAGATGTTAACTGAGGAGCCCAAAATGGTTGCTAACACCTCATATACGCGGTTACTCTCTGTCGTTTCAATCTCCGCGAGCCAATCTTCTATCGATTTTTCTCCAATAATCGCATCTTCATGGAGTAACCCCCTGGATAGCTGCTTGCAGACTAATTGTGATTGTCCCCTAATAACCCGTTTTGGAATTTCCTCTTTTAGTATGGTGATAAGGTCTTTGAACACACTGTCAATTTCAGCCTCATTGACAATATTATTGAAGATTTTCACCCGGGCCAGCCTATTTTTTATTTCTAAAATAGATCCCCTTCTAAGACCGGGAATAGTTTGAAGCCCGTCCGATTGAACTAGTTGTATGAGTTCTCCAATCGTCTGAATACCCGCGCGTGTAAGAACATTGAAAGAACGGGTACTTAAGTCTAGTTGATTAATGGAATCTTCCTGTGAGAGATCGACATAATTTGGGAAAAGTTGGCTCATAATGCAAATCCTTAATAAAGTACCGCCTACCTGTTCAGTGCAAAATCTGCCAATTTATTTGACACGTTGATAGCCGTAACGCTAAATTTGTACTCGATGACCAGTTAAACATACGATTCAATACGATTAATTACCTCCACTATATCTTGAAGATATATGTCATAGGTTCGCAACATACTCTACCTCTTTTTCAATATAACGAGCCCCATGTAGTCGTGAAAAGGCAATCGTGGCGTGTGCCGTTCCATTCACGTAAAATCCGAACAGTCCAATCTACCTAACACCGTATTTTCGCAATATATCCTAATTGTCCGCAAGTGCTTGTTTGATAAATTGCTTGCTGAGAACCGCTTGGTTTTTCAACGTAAAACCCTCCGCGCTTTTGCAGCAATGATGTTTTCCCCGGTTTAGGTGGCAGCTTAACCTTATTATACATCTTTTTATATCGTTTATCAAACCCCTACTGTAGTATAATTACGCCACGATCAAATCGGCAGATTCCCAAGCAGCAATTTGTTTCAGAGAATTCATGGAGGAAAAAGGAGGTTGCCCATGCGCGTTGAACTTTTAGCGATTGATTGCCAGAATGACTTCTGTGACCCGAAAGGCGCGCTTTATGTGCCGAGCGCAGAGAACGATATGTCCCGCTTGGGGTCGTTTATTGCCCGAGTCGGGGCTCGTCTACACAACATGCACTTTACACTGGACACCCATCACACGATTGATGTCGGGCATCCGATATTTTGGAAAAATAGTGCCGGTGAGTCGCCGGAACCGTTTACCACCATCACACATGAGGATATCAAAGCTGGAAACTGGCTGCCGTACAATCCAGCATTTACCCAACGGATGCTGGATTACACCCGGTTGTTGGAGGAAAATAATCGGTATCAACTGACGATTTGGCCAATACACTGCCGGATCGCAACGTGGGGGAGCGCGCTTTATCCTTCTGTGGATGAGGTGGTACGAGACTGGGAAACATCTCAGTTGGGAATTGTTGATTTCGTGCCGAAGGGTTCAAATATCTTCACCGAACACTACAGCGCGGTGCAGGCGGATGTCCCTGATCCAGAAGACCCCGCCACGCAGCTCAATACCGACCTAATCCAGACACTAGAACGGTGTGATCAGGTGATTATCGTCGGCGAAGCGTTATCCCACTGCGTCGCAAGTACAATGCGAGATGTCACCGCTGAGCTTGGAGACGAAGGGGCGAAGAAGTTTGTTATCCTTGCGGATTGTTCGTCGAATGTCCCCGGCTTTGAGTCATTTGGCGATGCGTTCTTGCACGATATGTCCCAACTAGGGGTTACCATTACCAACAGTGTAGACTTCATGCGGTGAACCGTAGGGGAGATTGGCGAAACCCTCTTGCGAAAGGGTCAAGATGGCAAAAAGGACACCTAATTGCTCACATCACGTGCTGACAACATCACAATACTGCCGCAGATTCTCCTTGCCAAGTTTCTCGTAAACCGCCTCTCGCAGCCGATGCTGTTCCAATCCGGAGTCTTCCTTCAGTAACCGCTCGACCGCTTCCGTCTTTCGGAGTTGAAGCGGCAACGACTTCGCATTCAACTGACGCAGAACGAGCCGTGCACCGAGTGCCGCTGCTTCTCGGATCGACATAGCGTCGGTCTTATCCACCGTGTCAAACGCCGTGTGTCCAAACCCTCTGCCGAGCGGGCGACCAACTGTCGTCATGCTGCCGGTCGGAATACCCTTGAGGAAATAGGGGTAGTGATCGGAGTAGCAGCTGATGCCCCCTCCAACGGAGATGTCTTGTCCCATTTCTTCGGCTGCGTTTCCGATGAAAGGCTCAAAATCCGGCAGTCGGTGAAGCTGAATCCCTTTGCGTCCACCGGGGTTACCGGCAGAATCCAAGTTCCAAACAAAGCGGACGTGCGTAGGGGTGTCGCCTAACTGCTGGGCATCATGATACGCGCCGAATAACCCCACCTCCTCATTGCTCCAAGCGATAAATCGCACGGTGCGGGACAGTCCAGCCCCTGCATAAGCCGACAGCACCCGCGCCATCTCTGTGACGACCACCATCCCACTGAGTGGGTCATTGGCACCCTGCGTGATGTCGTGCCCATCGTAATGACACCCAACAATAATAACCTCTTCGGGATACGTTTGGCCGCGAATCTCCCCTACGATGTTCCACGCCGTTGTGCGTCGGTACGTATCGGTAGTCTTAATCCTGACACGCACTGCCCCGTTTTGCCGAGACAGTCGGTGCAGAAATTCGCCGGTCTCATAGGAGATCCCAATGCCGGGGATAACCGCTTCGTGATTCCAACCGACGGTGCCGGTAACCTCACCATAGCCGGGATAGTGGTTCTGGAAGATGAATCCCTTTGCGTCGTATAAAATAGCGCGGTCATACTTCTCCATACGGTGGATGCCGCCACTCCGAGAAATGACAATACTTTCTGCAAGACGGTCTTTCTCTTTCTCGAAATCTTTCTCAACCCCTTCATCGACGAAAACGAGGTCTCCCTCCACCGCTGCAGCTGGACAGTATGGCAGCGAGATACACGGCACTTCGCGCACTATAGGGTTGAGAACCTCCAAGGTGGCCGCCCCACGATACCACCCATCATAGTTATAGGCATCTTTATGGACGTTAGCCAACCCGTAGGCAGCCAATTTCTCTTCTAGTAGATTAGCGGCAAGGTATGCGCCTTCCGTTCCACCAAATCGCGATCCAAACTCATCACAGAGCGTTGTCAGCAACGCCATCGGTTCAGTTGAGGTGTATATATCCCCAACGATTTTCCGATCTAGTTGGAGGTAAGGGTTGGGCGTTGGCATGCTGTCTTTTCTCCTTCTATCTTCCGCTGTACCTTGGGCGGTCACCAAGCGGCGGATTTTTCTCTCGCTCCTAAGTTCCAACCTCGATAGGGTCGAGATTAAGCAACTCGGTTTCTCAGTTGACCGCTGGCATCGCCTCCACCTCTTTAGACATATCCCGCTGCATCGTCGGTCTGATGACCAGTGAGGGAATGTTAGTCCGTTGTGGAAGGCTAGCGATGAGACAGATTGTCGCCGAGGTTTCGTCGACATCCACCATTTCGGGGCGAGTCTCGTCGGGGGGCGGAATGGGGCGGTTATTGAGGATGGGGGTGTCAACCTCGCCGGGAATAATGACGCTTGCCCGAATGCCGGTGTTCCGGAGATCGACATTGAGAAATTCGGTGAAATTGATGACCGCTGCCTTGGCGGGTCCGTACGCCAATCCGCTAAAAGGTCCGGGTGTTACGCCAGCTAGGGAGGAGACGTTGAGAATGGTGCCCTGTTTTGCCTTCAGCATGGCGGGGACCACCGCTTGTGTGCAGTAAATCGTGCCAATCAGGTTGGAATCGAAGACGCTGCGAATCTCCTCCGGTGTGATAGTCAGCAGCCTCCGATTTTTGGAACTGTGACCGGCATTGTTCACCAGCACATCAATGCGACCAAAGGTGTCGAGAACATCCTTTGCCATCTGATGAACGGCATCGTGGTCAGCAACGTCCAATGAAAAGGTTACGGCTGTGCCGCCGTCGGCCATAATCTCGTCTCTGACCGCCTCGACCTTTGCCGCTGTCCTGCCGACCAACACTATCTTGGCACCTTGTTGTGCCATCATTATCCCTGCACCACGGCCGATGCCGCTGCCGCCTCCGGTGATGATACAAACTTTGTCTTGTAAACTCATCGGTCACCTCGTGAGTGATTAACGAAAAATCATTTTAGTGTTAAATCCCAATCCTGACCCTCCTGACAAGAGGGTAGCTTTGGGAGTGCGTCAAATAGTTCAAAGTATTGGCTGTTCAATATGTGCCTATCAACCTAATGAAACGCAAAATATGAGGAGGTATCTGCCTTTTCTCACGTTTCACGCATCACAGAAATGCTGCCTCCTATTTGTCTATCCTCAACAGATCGAAGATAAACGCATACTCAAAGGCAATCTCCCTCAAGTAGTCATACCGTCCCGAAGGTCCCCCGTGGCCCGCACCCATCTCGGTTTTGAGAAGCAGCCGATTGTCCCCCGTTTTCAATGCGCGTAACTTCGCTGTCCATTTGGTAGGCTCCCAATAATGGACCCGCGGGTCGTTAAGTCCCGCTGTCACCAATATATGCGGGTACACTTTCGCCTCGATATTGTCATAGGGGGAATACGATTTGATGTAATCGTAAAACACGTTCTCGTTGGGGTTGCCCCACTCATCATATTCGATGACCGTCAACGGGATAGAGGTGTCGAGCATGGTGTTGACAACATCGACGAAAGGCACTTTTGCGATGACAATCTCAAAAAGTTCCGGACGCATATTTGTGACGGCACCCATGAGCAGCCCGCCCGCGCTACCGCCCTGAATAACCAGCTTGTCGCTCGTAGTATATTTCTCAGCGACCAAGTGATCGGCGCAGGCGACGAAGTCGGTGAAGGTGTTCCTTTTGTGGAGGAGTTTGCCAGTTTCATACCAGGTCCGTCCCATCTCTTCGCCGCCCCGGATGTGAGCGATGGCGTATCTGAACCCTCGATCTAACAAGCTCAATCGGTTTGATGAAAAATAGGGTTCGCTGTTGATGCCGTAGGAGCCGTATCCGTATAAAAGCAGGGGACTCCCCCCGTCTTTGATGAGTCCTTTTTTGTAAACTAGCGAGATCGGGATGGGCGTGCCATCAGTTGCGTTGGCAAAAATTCGTTCCGATTCGTAAAGGGACGGATTATATCCGCCGAGAACTTCGTCCCGCTTCTTTAATTCGCGAGTTCCGGTGTCCATCTCGTAATCAAAGACCGACATCGGGGTAACGAGCGAGGCGTAGTTGAAACGGAGGGTATTTGTATTGAACTCCGGGTTCCTTCCCTGCCTGACCGTATAGACAGGCTCAGGGAAATCTACCGCGTGCTCTGCGTCTGTGGTGAGGTTGTGCACCCGGATTTTTTGGAGCCCAGCTTCTCGTTCAGAAATCACCAGATGATTCTGAAAGGCACTGACGCTGTCCAGTTTTACCGTCTCCCGATGGGGTATCATTTCCTCCCAATTTGCCCTTGACGGATTGCTGGCAGCAGCACGCATCAACTTGAAATTCACCGCGTCCGCATTGGTGACGATGAAGAATTGATTGCCGTGATGCTCAACAGAATACTCCAACTCCGGCTGGCGTGGCGCAATGACTTTGAAATCGCCTGTGGGTTGAGCGGCTTCCAGATAGTGGACTTCAGAAGTGTTGATGTTCTCCAACTCCATCAGCAGGTAAGCCTTGCTTCTCGTCTTGGAAACGTCTAGGAAAAACGACTCATCTGTCTCATGGTAGATAAGCATGTCCGCTTCGGGAGTGCTGCCGAGTTGGTGTCTGTAAAGTTTATAGGGACGTTTTGCCGCATCCAGTGTGGTGTAAAAGAGGGTCTGGTTATCGCTCGCCCATTCAACGCTGTAGTAGGTATTGGGAATTTGGTCCGCTAACAGTTGATCGGTATTCAAGTCTTTGATATACAAGGTATAGCTCTCTCCACCAGTCGTATCGGTGGAATATGCCAACAGTTGATGGTTCGGGCTTATTTTATAGACCCCCATCTCCAGATATTCATGCTCTTCGGCAAGGGCATTCTGATCTAGAAGTATCTCCTCCGCTGCCTCCAAATTTCCCTGCTTTCGACAGTAGATCGGATACTGTCTCCCCTCTTCGGTGCGGGTGTAATAGTAGTAGTCGTCTAGCTTTTCAGGAACGGAGAGATCGGTTTCTTTGATTCTTCCCAAAAGCTCTTGATACAGTTGTTCCTGAAAATCCTCGGTATGCTGCATCATCGCTTCGGTATATCTATTTTCGGCTTCAAGATATTCGATGACTTCCGGATTTGATTTCTCCCTGATCCAAAAATAGTTATCGACACGCTCTTCACCATGCACCGTGTCCACTTTTGGGTCGATTTTTGCGACGGGAGGGGTTAGGGAAGCGGCTCCCGATGCAATCGGGGCAGCGGTGGCTAACCAGTAAATAATCGGTAACATCTGATGTGGATCTCCTTGCGTTGATTGGACGGGGTTTAATCCAAATAGTCTAGCTCCGGATGGCGTTCCCAACGAAATTGGTCGTTCGGTTTGGTGTGTTCTGCCCAGGCTCGAATTATCTCTAGGTCTGCCCGTTTTTGTGCCATCTTCTCGGCAACTGCTTCGGGATCCCAACCTTCCAGCACCGCATCAGTCAGGTGCTCCCGTATCTCCCGACAACTTGTATCTTGCGCCCGATCCGATAGTTCGTCAGGGTCATCAGCGAGATTAAAAAGCTGTGGCTCTTGACCGTGATAGTAATTCAACTTCCATTCATTACGCCGAATCATCCGGTGCAAGCAGCTCTCGTAGGTACAGTATTCGGAGAAGGCGAGATCCTCCCACTCTGTATCGGCATGGCGAAGTAGGTTAAGCACGCTTCTCCCGCGAGCGTTAGGTAGGGGTGGCGCACCGAGGGCTTCCAACATTGTCGCGTTTAGATCGAGCGAACTGAGAACGCGGTCACACCGAAGTCCCTCCGGCAAGGCTCCGGGCCACGAAAGAATCGCCGGCACCTTGACTGAGCCTTCGTAAAACGTGCGCTTCATCCACAAGCCGTGTTCACCCACCTGATCTCCGTGGTCGGAACTATAGATAATAAGCGTGTTCTCTGCTAGGTCATTTTTTCGGAGTGCTTCGAGTATCTCGCCAATCATTATGTCCATCCGTGTCACCAACGCCCAGTATGCTGTTCGTGCACTGAGAATCTCTGTTTCAGGGACATCTATGAGCTTTCCCCACTCTCGCCACCACTTGAAATAAGGATGGAGTGCGTCGGAATACGGTTCGGGGTGCTTGGGAAGGGTCATCACATCTTGATACAGTTCGTAGTCCTCCCGACGCGCTACATAGGGCGAATGTGGGAGCATGAACCCCACCGAGAGGCAGAACGGCTCCGCTAGCAGCCCAGCCCGTTTTTGGATGCCCAGGCGGTCAAGGTAATTTACAGTTGCGGCAGCCACATCCTCGTCGTGGACTTGATAGCCGCTTTGACCGGACCCCGATTGTTGCAGACTAGCACGCATATTTTTCGGGGCTTCCCCGCTGCCGGGGTAATTACCGCCATGGTCGCCGACCAGACGCTCCGCATAGCCGTGTAGTTGGTCAGGTCCCAACCCGTGCATCCGGCCAATCAGCACCGGATGGTATCCCGCCGCCCCCATCGCGTGTGCAAGCGTGGGAACACCGGAATCCAAGATGTGGTTGTTCGTCCAGACCTCAATCTCAGAGGGATACCGTCCCGCCAACATCGACATCCGTGATGGTACACAGACCGGCGAAGGACAGTAGGCGTTTGTAAAGTGGACTCCCTTTGCTGCTAAACTATCGAGATTCGGTGTCTGCACCAGCGGATCGCCGTAACAGCCGATGACAGCGGGGTTATGCTGGTCGGAGTGAATGTACAAAAGGTTCGGACGTTCTGTATTTGTTCCCATCGTTATTATAGCCTTTGGTGCGAGTTAGTGTATGGAAATTGTTTTCACGTTTCATTCTCTGCTTTTCACCGGGGCGCGGTCAAGTTTCACGTAACTGATCACAATGCAAAACAAATAGTTTCACCCAAGGTATACCTGTACCATTGAAATCGAATGCGGCGGGATTGTAACTGTGAACGAATTGGCGGGGACCTCTAATGTCTGTTTCACCAGTTTTACATTTTCTTCGCCGAAGTCATTCATCACTTTTGGATCTTCACCGGTAATTTCAAACAAGATGCCGTCACTCTTGAGATTCCCATGTTGATTTTCGATTGTGACCGGCAGCGCATCCGTCCGATGCCTATTAATCAGGTTAATCGAAATGCGCCCGAGTTCCGGCTGATAGCTCGCAGAGGAATCAAGGTATGGAACTTTGCCGCAGTTTTCCGTTTCAAAACAGTCCGAATTCCAGTGGGCATCGAGGGCAATCGTTCCATTTTCGAGCGTGTGCAGTTGCAGGGGCCAAAAGATTGTCTGCAAAAACAGACCTTCTGTGTTTGTGTGAATCGGTGCAATGACGTTGACCAGCTGCGCCATATTTGCCAGCTTGATTGCGTCCGCATGACGGAGAAAAGCATTGAGGAACATCCCGACCGCCAAAGCATCCTGCAATGTATATCGCTCGTGTTGTGGATGCTCGGGATCATGGCTATACATCACATTCCATTCATCGAAAGCGATTTTTAGTTTCTTCCCATGCTCCGAATAATACACCCCAACATCAATAATCCCGCGAGCCGCCCGGATAAATTTCTCAATGTGTTCAGATGCGGCCATGTACTCGTAGTAGTCACCGTACCAATCGCCAACGTACATGTGGATGGCAAGGTAATCACCGAGGTCCGCTAGTTTTTCGACCACTACCTGATTCCACTTCATATCGGAGGCATTTTGCTCAAATGAGCCGCAGGCAGCCAGTTCGATATTTTTATCAACCAGTTTCATCACTTTTGCGTACTCGTAGGCAAGGGCGGCGTATTCCTTCGCTGGCTTGTGTCCAATCTTCCAGTGCCCTGAAATCTCGTTGCCCAATGCCCAATATTTCACACGATACGGTTCATCGTGCCCATTTTTCCGACGGAGGTTGGCATAGTAGGTGTCCTCCACCCCGTTGCAGTATTCCACCCAATGCTGTGCCTCCTCCATTGTGCCGTTTCCCATATTGACACAGATATAGGGTGCTGTCCCGACTTCGCGGCAAAATTGGATAAACTCATCTGTTCCGAAGCGGTTTGATTCGACTGTGTTCCACGCCAACTCCATTTTGCGTGGACGTTCCTCCTTGGGACCAATGCCATCCATCCAGTGGTACGCTGAGACAAAGTTCCCGCCGGGCCAACGGATATTCGGCACCTTTAACGACTTGATGGCTGCAAGCACATCCCGCCGAAACCCCCTCTCGTCCGACAATGGCGAGCCTTCTTCGTAGATACCGCCGTAGATGCAACGCCGCAGGTGTTCGATGAAATTGCCATAGATGTTCGGATGGATCGCGTCGATCTGCCGGCGTGCGTCAACCAAAATTGTTGCCATGTGCCTCTCCTTTCCTACCAGAACCACACCACATACAACGGTGTCTCGATGATCACACTCAAAATTGACCAATAACACCCACTTGCAACGTCTCCCAAAATAAGCCCTAGGAAGAAAGGCAAGAAACGCCGGTATAAACGCGCTCCGCCAACCCTGAAGACGATGAACTTAATGGTGCCGCATAGGATTAGGGCAAACCAATAGTGGTCCATTGTGCCGCCGTTGATACCCATCGCATATCCGACCGGGTGCAGGGGCCACCAGATGAATTTGAGCCGCAGGAGCCCCAGCAGCATGGTAAATGCGAATCCCAAACCGATTGTAAAGGTGCCAAAAATGTCTATTTCACGCGGAAATTGGAACCAACCGGAGAGTTGGTTGTAAACCCCCTGTCCCGGTCCCAACACCTGCCCGGGAGCGTCTACAGCAATGGAGGCACCGAAGTCGTACAAGCAGTAGAGATAAACCAGAAAAGCGATGAAAACGCTGGGGGCAATTCCAAGAAGCATAACCACCATCAACCGACGATTGTTGAGTCCGGTGCGTTGGGCAAGTTTGAAGCCTTCAAGTTGATGGGGCATTGGGTGGCTTCGATTGGAGCCGTTGAACCACGAAAAAAGCGAGAACAGGGTTAGGTCACCCTTGCCAAAGGTTGTCACGCCAGCTACCGATGTCAGGATTGTCTGTGGATTAACGCCCCCCATGTTATGCACAGGTGGACCGAGTTCAGCGCGAATGCGTGTGACCGCCGCTGCAATTACCATGTATAAGCCAAAAAAGAGTGGGAATACCCATAAGGACATCCCCGCTTGACTGGAAATCACATAGAGTAGAAGCAGACAAACCACGATGCCGATAACGGCGGATCGATAGCGCACCGGTTCTTCCGAATCATCAAGGGGGGTGTTCATGCCAACCACCCGCTTCAAAATTTCCCGGAAGTGTTTCCGCCCCGCCCAAATTGCCATCGCAATAATCGCAAGAAAGGCACCGACCGCTTGGTTTGGCTGGAAAGGGTAGTAAGGGATTGTATACAAACCAGCAGCCCGTCCACCAATGAATTGGGCTTTTCGGACCCAATAGAAGAACGCCATTGAAAGGCTTAAATCAATTGGGAGTAGAAAACACAACCCAATCATGAATAATCGTAGATGAAAATAGGTCGTTCCAATCGCATCCCACGGTTCGTTGTTCAGCCACAAGGCGAGGTCGGCAGTTGGCTCGCGGATCGGTATCAGGGGGACAGATGGATAAAGAAAATTGAGTCCGTTGATAATTTCGATTGTCGCTGCAATCCCAAATCCCCACCACATGGCACGGTTCTGAAAGAAACTCATCCCTGGGGCAGTCATATCGAGCGGCAATTGAGCAATCGGATACGGCATCCTTTCATGTTCAATCCATTGACGGCGTATCAGGACATTCAGGAAGGCAACCAGAAAAAAGATTAGTGTAGCGATGGCTGTCCAACTTAGGATAGGAGCTATCCAGTAGCGCAAATAGCCATCGGTGAAGAAATTCGCGCCGCCTTCGTAAAATGGGCGTGCCATCTCAGTGTGTTCCATGACAAGCCATCTTGGAAGGTGAGGATGAATCAGCTGTTTCCATTCGTTCTCAGGTGAGGCGAACCAGAATGCGTGGGTGAGTGGCCCCATGAGACTCACCATGTTATCGTGTGCAATTACCGATGTTGTTGTTGCCATCATAACATAGATGACGAGTAGTTCGGCTTGAGTCAGCGCATAACTTGGAAAGAAACGGTGGATGCCAGCGTTTACAAGGGCAAGGATGAAGACGATGAAAATTACATTCATCGGGATGGAAGTTGCGGAGAAGTGGAAGCCGTGCCAGACCATTTCGACCATGGCAATCCAATAGGCGTTCACGGGCATGAGGCTAAACCCTAATAGCACGGCACGCCAGGTAATCCGCGACTCGGAACGCGGAGATGGAGATGTTTTCATTCTTCCTCCGAGATGAGTGCCCGACCAGCAGAAAACCTGAAAACGAGAGGGGCCACCGCAAATTGCTTTGAATCCCGATGAGATCGGGCAACTACCGTCGGGACAAAGGTTTGGAGTCGAGCGATTTATCGCCCGTCCGCACGCTGGTTGAATTGCGCGACTATAAACTGAATGGCGTAAGTCCTAACATAAAAAAATCGCTGCACTCTCTGTGCCTCTACGGTAAAGAAACCCGTTTTCTGGTTTTCCCGTTATCACGCATCACGTTTCAGGTCTATTGTTGGGCGACGGAGCTAACCTTGGGAGCGCCGCCCTGGATCTCGATAAATAACGCGTCCACGTGTTAAATCGTAAGGTGAAAGTTCGACGAGGACTTTGTCTCCCGGCAGAATCCTGATGAAATTCTTCCGCATTCTACCAGAGATGTGTGCCAAAATCTCATGTTTGTTATCCAATTCGACCCGAAACATGGCATTGGGTAGGGTTTCAATCACTGTCCCTTGGACCTCAATTTTGTCTTCCTTTGCTCGGACTCGAGATTGGACACCATCTCTAGTTTCTTGGGTCTCTTGCTCCGCGCGAACCTCAATCTTATCCTTACGAAAATTACGCTTATTTTTCTTTTTATTTCTGGCTTTTCCTGATCCTTGTGCAGGGCCTCTACCCTGTGTAGGGCCTCTGCCTTGTGCAGGGCCTCTACCCTGTGTAGGGCCTCTACCCTGTGTAGGTCCTCTGCCTTGTGTAGGGCCTCTACCTTGCGTAGGGCCTCTACCTTGTGTAGGGCCTCTGCCTTGTGCAGGGCCTCTGCCTTGTGCAGGGCCTCTGCCTTGTGCAGGGCCTCTGCCTTGTGCAGGGCCTCTACCTTGTGTAGGGCCTCTACCTTGCGTAGGGCCTCTACCCTGTGCAGGTCTGTTTCTACTTGGCGATGTACCTCTTCCTTGTGTAGGTCTTTTACCTCTCACTTGTAGGTATCTCCTCTATACGGTTAACGGGTTAGAACGTAGGTCACAAATAGTGATTTTCCAAATTGAGTCCAAGCATGGCTCAGACTGAAATGCTAAATCGTGATCCTCATGAGTACAACCGATTGTTTATTCGTCTTCAAGACTGAAGCTCTTTCCTTTTTCGATGACAAGTGTGCGAAGATACTCCGCTGCTTCTTGGAGTTGGGATTGGGCGTTATTTTCGTCACTACCTGTCGAAACCAAATCAACGGGCATGTACTGGTTGTCATCGCGTCGCAAGGCGACATAGGCTTTCAAGTAGACGTTTGGGTGTTTCCCCATTACTTGTTGCAGAAGTGGCGAAACTTCCGCCTCAAACATATTTACATAAACGCGCAACGTCGCAACCTTCGCGCTATAGCGTTCAGAAATCAACGGTGCAATGTAGGTTTCAAAAATGGACTTCATCTCCCGCGGGGGACCGGGCATCAGCAGAATTGACGACGAACCTTTTGTAACACAAACGCACGGTGCCCAACCGACCGGATTTTGAAAGACTTCAGCGGTTTCGGGAACGGTTGCCATATTAACCATCGCATCGGTTACGTCGGCACGGTTCGTTAAACCCCGCCGCTCCATAAAGGAGGCTAATGTTTTCTCATGTATGATAGGTTGTACCCCGAGGATTTTTGCAATAATCTGCACTGTCATGTCATCGGGAGTGGGTCCGAGTCCCCCGGTTGTGAGGATCAGATCTGTTTTCCGGTGGATTGCATCCGCAATGGCTTCAAACATCTCGTCAAACTCATCTCGAAGCATCGTCACACGGCTCAGCTGGCCGCCTAACTGAAGAATCTGCTGTGCAATCCAATGGGCATTGGTATCTTGAATCTGCCCAAGGATTAACTCGGTGCCAATTGAAAACAATTCAATAACGGGGGTGCGTTCCAACCTAACCTCCTTGCGGTTATTCATCTATTCGCCTGTCTATTATAGCTTTCGGTCAAGAAATTGAAATGCCCCAACCCCGTGAAAGCTATGGGCAGCTTCAAAGACCTCAAGCCCTAACTGATCCTCGGCACCAAAGACGCGAAAGATTCCCTTCGCTCGGTCAAACGCAAATCGGGTGGCATCAATTGGGAAGATAGTATCTTCTGTGCCGGACTCGACGAACATCGCCCGCGGGGCAATCAAGCCAGCGATGTCGTACATCTCCGCATACTTGAGGACACCGGGGATATAGTTGTCGATACAGTGACTGATACTCAAGATGCTGTCACGAAATGTATTGAAATAACCGCTGACAACGGCAACCTTGAACCGCTCATCTATTGCTGCTGAATAAAAGGTTGTCGTGCCACCGCCGGAGATTCCCATAACGCCAACACGGTTCATGTCAATTTCAGGGCGTGTTGAAAGGTAGTCAAGAGAACGCATTACGTCGTAAACTCGCCAGCCGATCATCGTTTGACCAAGCAGAAATGCCGCTCCGGAAGCGGGCTGACACGATGAATTGCCGGCTCCCCGTTGACATGCCACATTATCTCGGCGATGTCCGAATCCGAACTGCTCGATTGCCAACGCAGCGTAGCCGCGATCAACACACTGAAGGGCAAAGTCGTTTTGGTACTCACTGTATTCGGTTCGCATCGTGCCATCTTCCTGAATCCCGACGATGTCATCAACACCGCGTCCGTGTCCATGCAGACAAAGGATGGCGGGGCAAGACGTTTCAAAATCTTTCGGCAGCAGCAGATAGCCGAATACAGTCATATTTGGACGACTTTGAAACAGCACTGTTTCACGGGTATAGGTTGGGAACTCCTTCGTTTCCGTGACTCTGGGGAGTAATTCACACCTCTCGTCAGGAAAACCGCCGAGCAGTTCAACCAGCTTGGCTCTCAAAGTGCGCTGCCACTCCTCCGCTTCCGCGCCTGTCGAAGCCTGAAACGCCATCGCACGAGAGGCTTGATCGTACATTTCATGTGAAAAGGCTAAGGTGTCTAAATCGGCTTGGGACATCTGAAACCCTCCATTCTAATCCCACAACCTTGTGCTGAAGTATCGCTCTCCGAGATCATTGAAGACGGTAACGATAATCCCTTCTTTAATCTCTTTAGCAACTTCATAAGCACCTTGCAGGTATCCTCCGGATGACTGCCCAACGAACCATCCCCGCTTCGCTAGACGGTTGCACATGTCATACGCTTGATCGATGGTAACAGCGATTTTTTGATTAATGATACTCTCGTCGAGAATCTCCGGGACGATGTCTTCGGCTCTCCCCATTGGCTTAAGACCCTCAATGCCCGGAAATTCATCAGGAACAATACCACAAATTTGAATGTCCGGGTTATGCTCTGTCAGGTGTCGTCCAACGCCGGTAATTGTTCCCCCTGTGCCCACCCCTGCGACAAAGTGGGTGACCTTGCCCGCTGTCTGTTCCAGAATTTCTACCCCTGTTGTATCATAATGGGCCCGCCAGTTGTTATCGTTCTTATACTGGTCGGCAAAGTAATATTTATCGGGCATCTCTTTATGGCGGCGGTGGACTTCGCGGAGGGCTTCGTCATAGCCAAGGATTGCGTCCGTGTAGATGATATTTGCACCATGCGCTTGAATCCGCTTTTTGCGTTCTTCACTGGCGTTGTTGGGAATGACCAATTCAACTCGGTAGCCTAAAACGGCACCGATCATGGCGTAAGCGATGGCAGCGTTTCCAGAGCTTGAGTCAAGGATAAACTTGTCACGCGTTAGCTCGCCGGATTGGATGGCTTCAGTCAACATACGCAGTACAGACCGATCTTTAATGGACCCGCCCGGATTGTACATCTCTGCTTTTACATAGATTTCTACATCGGGTAACTCATCGGCAAATAGGTCTATTTTGACCAGCGGTGTATTTCCGATCTGTTGAAGAAGCGGATAGTTTAAGAGAGAAAAGGAGCCAGTCGGTTGTTTACTCATTTAGGATGTTACTTCCTTTTTCTAACGGAGTTATATAAAAGATTGCTGTTGAGCAGCCTTGAAAAATGACTCGTAATACGCTACCTAACTGACTCCATTTGAGCCAGTCGCTGCCCAATTAGCGAGTGAATGTAGTCCTTAGCGGCTTCTCCAGTCAGTTTACCGCTGAGAATGTCAGTAACTTCAAATTCCGCTAAACGCAAGGTTGGTTTTAACCCGTGCAACGGCGGCAGCCAGTCCCGGAAGGTGTCGAATAAAGCGCGTTGTGCAGCCCGACCGTTGGGGAACGGAAAATCCGCGGTCTTTCGTCGAAAGCGGTCTGTGCCTTTCTGAAGCGCCATCTCTTGATGTTTGACACACAATTGGAGATACGCGTGGCGATCAAATCCCAGAGCCAAGTCCTCCGAATAAAAACCCAAAGTTGCCTGACGAAACGCGGTAAAGTGTTGTAATTCGTCAAATTCAAAGATAAAATTATAGGGCGCAGGGAAATAGGCATCAGGGGTTAGGTATCCATCTGCTTTTGTGGATAAGCCACCCCAATCACCGCCTATCTTCTCAAAGAGAGTGACAATTTTCGGATAGTATTCACCGAAATGTGCTAGAGACGGTTTATTAGTCAGCCAATTGAATTGGGCGTGTCGTTCAGCAGGAACCCCTAACACCTCCTCAACGAGCGCGATGATGCCAATTTCAAGACGCATGTTATGCGATGTCTCCTCCACTGCTAACTCTTTGTGGCCCCTTTCTATCACTGGTTTCTGTACCGCTTCATGCGGTCCATTGGCAGCCGCTCGAAAAGTTGGTGCAAAGCAATTATACACAATCCCAATTTCACTTCACTTTAATTCCTGAATTAAATCGGTTGTCCTAACCTTGCGAAGGTTTGAGATCTCATCAACTTGAAAGCATACCACAAATCGGATCATCTTTCAACTGTAAATTGCGTCAATCTAGAGTCATTTAATTCTTCGGGCAGGGTATCCTCCCCCCTCCCCCCGCCCCGATAGATCGGGATGAAGACACTTGCGGGGGGATTAAGGGGGGTGTCGCCTGCGGGGGGATTAGAGGGGGGAGCATTCCCTAGTCTCGCCTATCCACGGACGACCCGCCAAAATCGGCCAAAAAATCGAAACATTGGATGATGAACACTGGTGGGTGCGCCGCAATGCAATCGAGGCATTGGGAACCATTGGATCTTGCAGCTTAGACGCGGTGCGGGATGAAGATTACCGAGTTCGGCGTAACGCCGCCATCACGGGAGGCGTTTATGAACGCCCTTTTCACCGCTCGATGGTGCCCTATCACCACGCGGGAGAACCAATACTAGAGGGGGACATCTTCCCGTGAGATTTTAATACTATTTTAATACCCCAAACGTTTTGAAACCTCATCAATCGTCTCTTTCAGCACATCAACCGTTTGGAGGACTTGCGACTCGTTGATTGTGAAAGGAGGACTGATTGCGATATGATCACCGGCCACGCCATCAATCAGCCCGGGTGCGCCGGGCATTATCAGAATTCCTTTATCAAAAGCCAGATCCACAACAGCTGAGGTCACACCTTTTGAAACGTCGAATGGCGTTCCCGTCTCTTTGTCCGCAACAAATTCGATACCAATCAGCAACCCTTTCCCGCGAATATTCCCAACAATTGGTGATTCTTGAACGGGTTTCAGTTTTTCAAGCATCAGATCTCCCATCCGTGCACACTGTGTAACGAGATCATGTTTCTCAATATAGTTCTGCACGGCGAGCGCGGTGGCACATGAAAGGGGATTCCCGCCATAGGTATGTCCATGCGTAAAGCTGCTCGATTTTTTATAGATGGCATCGTAGACTTTTTCATGGGCAACCGTTGCAGCGATCGGTGTATAACCGCTGCTCAATCCCTTTCCAGTCGTCATGATGTCAGGGATAACATCCCAATGCTCAATACCAAAGTTGACACCGGTCCGCCCGAATCCGGTTACCACTTCATCGGTGATCATCAGGATGTTGTGACGATTACAAATCGCCCGAATGGTCGGGTAGTAGTCCGGTGGGGGTGCCACCCCTGCTGCCGACGTGCCGAGGATCGGTTCAGCGATAAATGCAGAGATATACTCGCTGCCTTCCTGATAAATCACGCGCTCAAGTTCGTCCGCACAGGTGAGATGACAGTCAGGATATTCTTGTCCGTAAGGGCAGCGGTAGCAGTAAGGGGCTGGAATGTGCGGGAAATCGAGCAGATACGGAACATAGTCGTCTCGCCAAGAGGTCCGTCCAGACATTGACAGCGCGCCGATCGTATTGCCGTGCCAGCTTTGCCACCGCGAAATCACCTTATACTTTTTGGGGTTACCGGTTTCGAGATGATATTTGCGCGCCATCTTCATGGCAGACTCTGTCGCCTCGGAACCGCCGGAGACGAAAAACACTTTTGAAAGCCCATCCGGTGCCATGTCGTCGATTTTTTCTGCGAGCTCGATCTGGGCTTGTGTGAGGAAGCGGCTGTATGTGAAACAGACTTGACTCGCTTGTTCGCCCATGGCATCGGCAATCTCTTTGACACCGTGACCGATACTTACCACATGCACCCCTGCACACGCATCGAGATAACGTTTGCCTTCCGTATCGAATAGATAGACACCTTCACCATGAGAAATCTGTTGCCACTGCTGTTTAAGCGTTCTATGAAAAATATGATCATCGTTCTGGGCTTCAGTCATTTAGTAATCTCCTTGTTTAACGGACTCCCAAGCCTAGGAGTTTGCCCGATGAAATCCTTGATTTACATACACTCACTCCAAGTAGGAGAATTAAGGTTCAATTCTGCTGGCGTTTCGGTGGAGTTGCGGAGACACCTTCCATACCGCCACTAACCCTGAGTACCTCGCCCGTAATCCAAGACGCTTGAGAGCTACATAGAAAGGCAACCCCACGGGCTATGTCGGTTGGCTCGCCCCACCGTCCCAACGGGATGGCACTGCGGATGCGCTCAATCATCTCGTCCTCAGTGATGTTGAGGGTCTGGCAGCGTTGCGCCATATTCCTCCTGTTAAATTCGGTGTAAACCGGACCCGGACTCACGGCATTTACTCGCACGCCATAAGCTGCCAATTCCAATGCCAATGTCTTGGTCAGGCTGATTATACCCGCCTTTGCTACGTTATATGCTGCAACCAGTGCCGCTGGATTTTGACCATTGATCGAGGCGACATTAACGATGCAACCGTATTCCTGACGCTCCATAATCCCACCCGCAGCGCGGCAGCAATAGAATGCCCCTGTCAACGTAGCGTTTAACACACGATCCCACTCCTCATCGCTTAACTCAACGATGGGGGTGACCTTCTGCCCCACACCAGCGTTGTTGACCAAGATATCCAACCGTCCGTGTTCACTGACAATCCTTTCAAAAAACGCCGTTACCTTGGCACTGTTGGTGATGTCCAAGTGAGCCGCATGTACCTTCAAGCCATCGAATCGTAGCCGGTCAGCTTCCGTCTCAGCTTTCTCCAGTTGCAGGTCGGCGATGATTGTCGTTGCGCCGTCGCGGGCAAGTTGCTCAACGATTCCAAGACCTAACCCTTGAGCTGCTCCCGTCACCACTGCGATTGAACCATCAAGGTTTCGCACAGAAATTCCATCATTATTCATACATATACCTCACTTCTTCCAAAATAAAGAAACGGTCCGAATCTCAGGGGGTTGACAGTCCCACGGTGGGGGGTGTGATAGCTGCAATGTAAGCGTTGAGGTCAACATCCAGCCCCCGGTGCGACAATCTACGCTTGTTCAGCAAATCACTCGCCCTTCAGCGGAGACGACCGCCTCTTTTTCGCTACTCCTTTGTTAGGCAAATTCATTGCCATATTTGTACATGTACCACGATGCAATACTCCGAAATGGTTTCCATTCATTCAAGGCATTCACTTCACCCACACCTTGGATATCCCCCAATTCCTCTTACATTTCCATTGTCAGATTTGGTGCCTTTTGTTACAATGAATCGTGTTTTGAGAGGCTACTATAATTGACAGACTCCTAAACCTACGGGAACTTACGACCTCTTCCCGATACATCGGGCCTGTCCTCCCCGACAAGTCGGGCCTGGTCTCGGAACGGACACAGGCCCGCACACGGAACGGTGCGGAACGGGGGCAGGTTCTGAAAGGGTGGATGCCCCACCCCTACCCCCCTTCACCGGGGGCTTAGATCGGAAGATTACGATAATCTTCAAAGGAGGGAATCCAATGGCTACTTATATCGCATTGGGACGCTATACACAACAAGGCATACAAAATATTAAAGAAGGACCCGCGCGTACTAACGCTGCCAGAAAAAACGTTCAAGCCTTGGGCGGGGAATTTAAGGCGTTTTATATAGTGATGGGTCAGTACGACTTTGTCACTATCATTGACGCGCCAGACGATGAAACCGCAGCCAAGTTTGCGCTTGCTACCGCCTCGGAAGGTAACGTCCGCATCGAGACACTTCGCGCCTTCACGGAAGATGAATACCGGGAGATTGTTGCATCTCTCCCCTAAACCGTAGATTTTGATAAAGCTCGACCAACGGGGTTCAGCATTTGCACAAAAAAAAAGCTGCTAAATGCCTCGGCGTGAAGCATTTAGCAGCTATGTCGCTGAGGTTAGTTTACTTTAGAATCAGCATCTTACGAGTGGCAGAGAAGTCACCGGCACTGAGGCTATAGAAGTAAATGCCACTGGCAACCTGTTCGCCGAATCGGTTTCTGCCGTCCCAGTAGATAGCTTTGCTTCTCGACTCATAAACCGCTGCGGTTTGATGGCCGAGGTCAAGGGTTCGCACCACCCGCCCGGTAGAATCGTAGAGGGTCAACGTAACATCGGCATCTTCTGCCAGACGATACGGAATCCACGTTTCTGGGTTGAACGGATTTGGATAGTTCCGAAGCAGTTCAGTCTCTGCCGGAATCTCATAAGCAACGAGATCTTCTATCTCAAGGATACCGCTTTTCACATCATCTGTTGTAACGATGTGGCGCACCGGCTTAACCCCAATCAACGGATCTGGTGAATCAACGGAAATCTCAATGACATCACCGACTCGTGCGGCGTGAGCGTCATTGAGGTCAACAAAGGTCATGTTATATCCGCCCCTGCCTGCCCCCGATTGCATCGGGCCTGCCCTCGGAACGGGGACAGGCCCGTTCGCGGGGGTCTCGGCACGGACTGCTGCCGTTTCATCGGAGGTGATCCGGCTGAGCGAGGCTTTTGTTGACAGGTTCTTCACCTTGACGCGGAAGCCTTCCCTTGCGAGGCCGGTGATTTCGTCAACAACAGCCCCGCGGACATCAAGGACCGGGGTTTGACCGTCAACCTTGTATCCAGCGAGCGCAATAGGTGCAGCCCCCGCCAGCGTGTCGTTAGTCCACCCGTCCCCGGTGACCGTTGCAGAAGCATCAGCAGTCGCTGTTATGAGATATGCTGCGTCCCCCATGACGGGCCCGTCTCCGGGGTCCCCGGCTTGGCTGATGGCTTGGAAGTTGCCGTCGGTTGAAACAATGATGTTTGCGACACTCCCCCCGAACAGCGTTATGAGGTCGCTGATATTGGTTACGCTTGCATCGTTGAGGGGCAGCCCGACAAGGTTCTGGCCCGCTCGGAGGTTAATGGTGCCATCCTCCCACGCCTCACCCGTGAAGGTGACCGTTGTGTCAGCGGTCATCGAAAGGACAATCCCCAGGTCAGCGGTTATCGGCAAGGCACCGCTGCGGCTATTCCACGAACTGCCATCATAGGTAATGGCGAGCGTGGCGGCATCGCCAAGCATCTCAAGGAGATCGGCCACAGTGTCGAGGCCTTCAACTTTAAGTGGCACGTGGAACAAGCTAATCCCTGCCGGTATCATCGAAGTGTATTCGAGGCTATTTTGTAACATGACCATCGCAGAGGCCATGCCACTATTGCCGGCGGCATCCATCGCTGTCACCGTGATGGTTTGCATACCGTTCATCGCTTCGTTATCTGCACTGATGGTCACTTCAGCACTGTAAGCATCTTCTGCCATGGTCAGGGCGACTGTCGTTTGCGTTGAATCCAACATTGAGACATCCGCCATCACCGAAGCAATCGCTCCAGCATCTGTAACCGTAGCCGTGATCGTCACCATCTCCCCGTTTGAAACGGTGTCAGGCGATGCGGTCACTGTTACGCCCGGTGCCATCGTGTCAACGGTCAACATCCCCGCAGACAAGCTCGAACCTGTTTCCGTGAGCGTAACCGTGACCTCATGGACTCCATCATGCAGGTCCGCAACGGCTGTATAGCTGCCGGTATAGGTCCCCGCCGTTGCCTCGGTCATTGCGGCCCCAGTCACAATCGAACCGATTGAGAAGGTTAGCATCTGACTCGCGGTGCCGGTGGCGGTGACTGTTACGGTGTCCCCCGTCTTCGCCATCGTTGTATCAATCGAAGCACTTAGAAGGGTTATCATATCGGTCGTAACCGTCACTGCATGCGTTGCCGGTGTCAGGTTCGGCGCGCTCGCAGTGATCGTCACTGCCCCAACGGTCGAATCCCGGTAGTAGACCATCGCTGCAACATCACCTGTAGGAATAGTCACGGTGATGGCTTCGGTCCCCACTGCCTCAGCGGTCTCAGCGAAGGTGCCGGCTGAAGTTGAGGTCAGGGTAACATCTACATCAGTCCCCATCGCGGTTTCATTGCCATCAGCATCTTGCAGCCCAACCGTGATAGCCAGTGGCATCGCCCCGGCATCAGCGGAAACGGCACCGGCACTGCTCAGCGAAAGCTGGCTCGGTGTAGAGTCTTGGACTCTAACCTGAACGTCGGCTACAATCGGCTCGCCGTCAAACAGAATCTTGAACGGCGTAACTTCACGGGCAGTCGGTGCATCGGCATTCTCATAGGTGAAAACAATCTCATCACCCGCTTCCACCTCAAGCCCACCCAACTTCACGCGGGCAACCATATCCCGGCCGACAGGGTCCAGTTTCTCCACACTCACCGTCGTCGAGGCACCTTGGTGCCTGTGCACCACGGTGTAGGTCCCTTTGTCCTCCTCTGAAGCGGCAGCACTGTTGGGTGCCGTCCACGGAGCAGGAACTTGAACTCGGAACTCCCGGGGCGCGTCAATGATGCCGACAGCGGTGTAGGTAAAGGTCAAGTCCACCCCTGTTGCACCCGCTTGGACAATCTTCGGTGTGACGGTCCCTGAACCGGAGCCCGGTCTCGCCTCTGCAACATCAACGGTGAGCATTGTCGCGTCGCCGGAGACATCAACAAACGAATCGGCTGCGTCACCGCCGTGAACCGCAACGGCAAATTTAACACCCGTCGCCGCAGTCGGCTGCACATCACCTGTATAGACAAACGTCACGGTCCCGTTCGCACTCAAATTCACACCCTCAACGATAACCATTTGACCGTCAAAGGTGGGCGAAAATGCAGGGGTTACCGTCACCGTCTCCGCACTCGGCGCAGACCAACCAGCGGGGATGGTCAACCGAACCTTGCCCCCAATCATTTGACCCGCCGCAGTGTAGGTGACGGTCAACTCGCGGTCGGCATCCCCGGTATGGAGTGCCGCATCGCCATCGGTCACGGCAAGGACTGCTTTACCTTTCCCACTCGCTTGCGAGTTGACCGTTATTGTCGGTTGCGTGCGTAGCGGGGCCAGGTTGCCCCCTTGGTGTCCCCGAATCGCAACCCGAAACGCATCGGTGCCCGTCGTAGCGGAGGCAACGGCACGCCCGGTGTCAGTCGCACCATAGGTGATTTTGATGGTATTGGTTTTGTCAAGCGAAAAGATAGGCACTGTCACCGAGAACTTATTATCGTCCGTGGCGGAACCCAGCCCAACGCCTTCCACTTCGGTATACCCCGGTTCACCCACCTCTTCAACTTGTGGTTTACTCCAGCTCGACGGCACGGTAATTTGCAACTCCCCATCTTCAATGGTCTGGCTCGGGGTGTAGGTAAACTCCAATTTCACATCGTCCGCAGCTGCACGCACCGCTGTCGTATCAACTGCCACGGTCCCGGTGCCGTCCAATGCACTAGTCACTTTGATTTGTAGGACACCGGGCTTATCTTTATAAATCTTCCCCGTCTTGTCAGGGTTTCTTATCTTCTCCCGGTCCTTGTGCTCCAAATCACTGGTAATGAAGGCGAAAACACCATCTCCATCCCCATCGGATTTAATCGTGAAGTCGGCGGTCCCAACAACGTCCTGAACCTCTGCACCGACATCGGCACCGGTCCCACCACCATAGATAAATCGGAAACTCCCACCTTTGGCTAGCTTATCGATCGTTGCGATCACGAGGCTGTTGCCGATTTCCAATGAGGAGACCCCCGAACCGCGCGTCGTCACATAATTCCGCTTTTGCGGGTCATTCTGCAACGAACCCCAACCCGATGGAAGTTCGAGGCTCACCGCGCCCCCGTCCATCGTGCCCGCCGCAGTGAACGTCACCTCTAGCGCCCGATGACTACTGCCCGCCTCTATTGAGGCCGGCGATAGCACCGCAGCACCCTTACCGTCGCTGATATTGCCCAGCGTAACCGTGACCGTCCCGGCCGTCCGGGTGCTCGCACCCGGGGAGGTTCTAAACGTGCCGGTTACTTTGACATCAGCGGCGACATGATGTAACACCGCCGCCTTGCCATCATCACCCGTGCTACCATACGTAATTATGACGAACTCACCGACATTCAGCTGCCCAACCGCAACGGTGATCGTCCGACCGGAGACCGTGATCTCATCGTTCCCAACGCTCCCCGTGCCTCCGCTCTTTTTCGCTTGGCCATCGACTGCCACCCGTCCCGCTACCCCTTTCGTCTTCGTCGGCGCACTGCCCAACGCAGACGGGATGGTCAACCGAACCAAGCCACCCCTTATCGGGGTTGATTCCGCTGTAAACTTGAAATTGATGGTGGCATCACTGCCGGCATCGAATGTGTCGGCCCCATCGATTGCAAATGTTATCGCATCCCCCGATGTCTTCACAACCGAGAGAATCGGTTCCTCATTCACATCTGTGGTGGTCGGATCGTCCACAAGTTTCGCTGTCGAACCTCCAACCGTCACCGTCCAGGGATACTCGTTCGCTTCGGCTACGATGTTGACCCTGCGGATTCTCGCCGTTACCGTTTTCCCCTTCTTAACGGTGATACCTGTCCAAGTTATCGTCGTAGCAGTTACCCCTAAACTATCTGACTCCGAACCTGTAACATACCCGTAGGCAGCAGAGTTGTCGTCCTGGAGCACCTGATCGGCATCGGGATCTATGACAATCCCGGTCGGAGTAATCACGATCGTTGTGTTAGTAAGGTCGGTATACGCGGTATACGTTAGGGTGATATCCCGACGCTGCGAACCCGCCTCCACTGAAACCGGCGACAGATCCACCTTACCAGAACCGGCTCTGTTAATTATCACACCGCCCTCGATCTTCTCTACTGCTTTATCCTCCCCGGTTGATCCGGTGACTGCGGTTACCGCCAAGAAAGCACTTTGATTAATATTATCAGGATCGACAGAAACACTAAAAGCATTACTGGGAATAGCGGTGTCGCGAGTATAGGAGACGATAACTTGCTGACCTATATTCATCTTAGTCATGGGGATAGTTATGGTGTCCCCATCATTATTGGTGATACCGTGTATATCATCCGCTTCGTCTACCGTAGGATCACCAATATCATCAGGTGCCCCGCCCCTTTGTCTCACATAAATTTGCGATGACGAGGTATCACCAACATCCGTTAATGCGATGCCATCATCATCCGGTTGGAGCGTGTCCGGTATCGATATCTTTAAATCCTGACCATACATCGGCCCAGGGGCCGTAAAGGTAATGTCAAAGGAAATCTTTGACTCGCCCGGGAAGACTCGCCCCGGTTTAATCACAACCTTTCTTTCAAGGGGGTCTCGATCGTCAGTCGTATCTCCTATGATATTGCCAACCCTGACCACGGGTTGACCCGATAACAGACTTAGCACAAGGGTCCTGGGAGCATCACTGCATTGGAATGGATAGCCAAAATACTTGACATCATCGTCCTCATCGGCCGGGGTAGCCCGATCGTCCGTGCTAGGCAGACTCCTAGGGATAGCGGCAGTCACATCACCCAATCGGACGACGAGGGTTGTTTTACCAGTATTATCCCTCGAACTCCAAGCTGAACCGAGGGTGACGGTTATCCGCTGGTCCGCTGTAAAGTCTACATTTGTCACGCTGTCATCGTCGGTGAGGTTAGCACCTGTGGTAACAGTGCCATCTTCATCCGTTGCGTATATCACCCCATCATCATCCTTAACGGATAGGAACTTGTTAGAAACCTTCCAACCGCTTGGTATCGCAATCCGAAACCGACCGCCAGCCATGTTGTCAATCCGTGGTATGTAGGAAAATTCCAGAACATTGCGAACACTGCCCGCAGCAAGAGGGGCAGTAGGTGCAGTAACACTATGAATGACAATCGGGTCGGGTGTCGTGGTGGGCCCGGCATCAGCTCGGTGGCCCCAACCTACATTTACTCGGCCTGACAGGCCGGCTCTGACGGTTAAATAAAAGTTGGCATCGGAGGGGGTGCCTCTTTGTCTTCTTCTTGTAATACTTTCATCAGGACTTTCCCTATATCCTTGAAACCACTCTCCTCCAAGGTTTCCATATTCGGGTGCCCTGTTATTCGGGACAAATATCAACCCTGACTTTGTCGATACGGAATCAGCCCGCGGGGGCGGGTCGGAGACCTCATTGGCCTTCCTTTGGCCCGGAAGGGAGCCACCCGCAAGCAAACGGGCCGGGAGCCTGCTGCTGCCTACCGCTATGTTTAGGCTTGTCGTGTTCAGCTCTCTCCAATTGTCGCTTGATGAGCTGCCTGGTGCGTTGACCTTATACCTGAATACATAGGTAGTGTCACTGGTAATGGAAGGAATACGGATTTTACAGTAGAGCAGGTAGTTAAGCCTCAATACAGGGAGGTTCGTTTTATCAGAAGCAGATCTAGCAGTCTGCGGAGTGGCATAACCCGCCCGAACTGTCGCATCTGCAGTTTCCAAATCGTCAGCTGAGAGCCTGATTGTTATCTGATTCCCGTCAAGGAATAGACCGTCCTCAGTAAAGGATCCTTCCCCCTGCTGCGTAGCTCCTCCCTGCGGAGCCTCATCAAACTTGCGCCTTGGGTCACTATCTTTTTGAAGGGGGAAGGGGGCACCGAAAATCACCCCATCGTTGCGCGCGACCCTATCGGCATCGTACCTGTTTTCCCATGCTAGGAAGGTGCCGTGTAGAGCCGGGTCTCCTACAATGACAGCACGCACCCGGGCACTTAGGGTATTTGGAACCAACCTAAGACCCTCTGGAATCCACACCCGGAACCCTGCCTTATTGTCGTCGTTGTGCGATGTATAGAATATGCTCAGCACGTAAGTATTGCCAGGTTGAAGATCCGCCATCGGAATAATTGTGGAGTCCGCACCGGTCCCCTCACTAAGCCTGAAACTTATTACATCTGACAATATCTTGCCCTGCGGCGCGGCCTCGTTAACGAACAAGCCCGCAACCAACATCAAACTGATGACTAAAAATACGCCGCTTTTACGTTTTTGGGTTAATGGGCTTTGAGTGGCTTTGAGTGGCTTTGAGTGGCTTTGAGTGGCTTTGAGTGGCTTTGAGTGGCTTTGAGTGGCTTTGAGTGGCTTTGAGTGGCTTTGAGTGGCTTTGAGTGGCTTTGAGTGGCTTTGAGTGGCTTTGAGTGGCTTTGAGTGGCTTTGAGTAGTTCAATCATCATCTCCTAAATAAAAAACCCTTTCGGTAAAATGCCAATTATTGAATGGGAACCCCTGCGTAGAACGGTCAACCCCATACAGATAGTTCCCACAACTTTCCCTGTCAAAACTAAGAAACAATTATATGTATAATACAACAGATTGAAAGATCTGTCAAGTGTCATGAGTTTTTTTTGGAGAAAACTATATCTCATATTTTATAAAATCACGAGAATCACCGGCGCAGATCGTTAGGAGGGATTTCCTGTGTAGGTTCTATCTTGAAACACGTAGGTTCTATCTTGCAAAAATGGGGGTAGGATAAGCGAGGGCGGGGTTATGAGGACGCGTTTTCCATGGCTTCAATCTTTTCCCGGAGTTGTTGAATTTCAGACCGGGTCTCCCGCCCCAGTCTTTTTTCGGTGTAGATAATGATGAGTTGCGGAAGACCAACCGCAGCTGCTATCAGCGCAAGTAACACGAGCCACACCCAACTAAAGTTGTTATTTATGTCGTCAATTCTGATATTCAGGTTTTTCTCCACGTCGCCAATTCTGGTATTCAGGTTTTTTTCCACATCGTTAATTCTGGCATTCAGGTTTTTCCCCACATCGTCAATTCGCTGATCCAACGCATCAATTCTGGCGTTTAAGCTTTTGTCTAACCCATCGATTTTGAGATTGATATATTCCCTTGTGCGTTTTTCGGACGCGTTAATCTCTTCTTTGAGGATAGTGCGTAGGTCGTCCTTCGTCAGTTCGCCAAACGCGGACGATGTTAGAAGGAGTAGGAACAAGCAGATGGTGAGGGTTTTCATAATTAACCGCCTCCTTTGGGGAAAATGATGGTGTATGATATCACAGTTTCGACCACTTAGCAACACTGTTAATCAACCTTGGTGCATGAAAGGAGCCGCTCAACCATGAAAATCATTTTTTCCTTGATTATTTCCTCAGAATCATCTATCATCCCCGAAGAATCAAGGCACGCTTTTGCCGAAATAGAAAGGCACACCGCAGTTAAATTGAACGAAAATAAGCGTTAGTAGTGTTGACCACTCGGAGGCAAATTTGAGTTGGATTAAATACGCAGCAATCACCGCATGTGCCCTGGCTGCTGCAGATCTTTGTGTGAAACTGGCAGTGGGCAGGCTTTCTAACAGTTTGGCGGTATTAATATACGGAACCTGCACCTTCTCGACTGGACTGGCTTGGGTGCTGTGGCAACGGGCGCGTGGCATACCGCAAGAAGCCCAAATTTTAGGGGTTTTAGCGAGTATGGGTGTAGGATTTGCTTTCAGCGGCGTGACTTTAGGATTGTATGTCACCTTTAGTGCAGGAGCACCAATTTCTCTCGGCTCACCCGTTATCCGATTCGGAGGGATATTGCTGACGAGTATAGTAGGCATGATATTATTTCGAGAACCGCTCACCTTACGATATGTTATCGGCATACTTCTCGTCTGTAGTGGTATGTATCTGATTATTACAGGAAATTCGTGAAACGTGATGCGTGAAATTACATATCGGTTGATGTTGACAGCATAATACCGGCTCCAAATCTGCCCGTCTTTCCCCTTTCGTGCCGCTCAGAAAAGAATAGGTGGGCGTTGCAATAAGTGCATATCTGAGCGACCTCTATATTTTGCCTCGGGATGCCCGCTGCTATGATTTGCCGTTTGTTGGCTTCCCAAAGGTTAAAATACCCTTTCCCATCAGGGGCCTCGCCGTTGATATAGCCCTCCGTGTCCCCAAAAGTGCCCTCAACTTGTGAGATGACTTCGGGCCCGACTTCGTAGTGACAGGGACCGATGGAGGGCCCTATCCCTACAAGAACGTCGGTCAGCTTGCAGTTAAACTTTTCCTTTAAAGTTTCTGCCGTTTTCTGCGCTGCCAATTTAACGGTCCCCCGCCATCCAGCATGTGCAGCACCTACCACTCTCTTTTGAGGATCGAAGAAGAGAATCGGCACACAATCCGCCATAAGAACCATCAGGCATAAGTGGGGCACATCTGTTACTATCGCATCTGTTGCCTCCACTGCCGTATCGAGGTCCGCCGCGCCATAGCCTCTCATCCCCTCCGTCACGATTGTCACCGTCCCGCTATGAACCTGTCTGGGGATGGTAAAATCGGAGAGCGAGATTCCGATATTGGCTGCCAAACGTTCACGATTTTTCAGGACAATTTTAGCGGTATCGCCGACGTGAAACCCTAAATTGAGAGATTCGTAAGGCGGGGAACTCAAACCACCAATACGGGTTGAAACAAAGTGGTCTACCCCGTTCTGTTTCGACAGGTTTTGGAACCGGAATATGGACCGTGATTGAAGGTGGGTTTCTAACATAGTTTAGTTATGAGTGTTGGGTTTCACTATCGCTATCTGTAAAAACGGCCTGTCCCGACATATCCGAGGTGTTGAAAGACATAAACTCGACTATCTTTGATAGGGATGTGCTGTCAACCGTTCAACCCAACCTACGTGCTATACTGGGCCTTTAGTGGCGAATAGGATTAGGAATTGCTTTCGAGTGCTTGAAGTAACCCCCGCATGTGCCCAATGCAGTAAGCGATGTACTCCCTGCCTTCTGGTCCGTCTGTGGTGAGTCGCATGATATGGTCGTAGTCAATGACGGCATCGTAGCCCACATCGTGCAGAGCTTTAGCCACACCGTACATGTCCATGTCCCCAGCGTCGGGGATTACCTCTTCGTATCCCTTCTTTTCAGGAATCTTTCCGCGCACGTTACGGAAATGGACGTGGAAAATTTTGCCCTGTTCACCGAAGTGCCGAATGCCCTCGAAAACATCCTCGCCTGATTCGTAGCGGGTGCCCACGCAAAAGGTCATACCGTTGTTCGGGGAGGGGACTTCGGAAAAGAGGCGGTCGAAGGCGGCGAAGTTGTAGAGAACCTGTGGCACACCGTAGAGGCTGGGAACGGGTGGATCGTTGCCGTGCATGGCAATCTTAACGCCGGCACTCTCCGCAATCGGCACAACGTTCCTGAAAATCTTTAGGGTGCGCTCCCAGATCTCATCGTGGGTCGGTGCACCGTCTGGCAGTGGTTGGTTGAGGGCTTCGCTCAGATCTACTTTCAGGTGCTGGTATCCGCCCCGTCCCTCAATGAAGCTGTGCATAGATTCGGGGAAATGACCGAATTGGCCCGCTTGAAAACATTGGATTCCCATTACCGGTAGATTAAACTCGCCGCAGAGTTCGGCGTTGACAATCAAGTTGTCGATTTCTGCTTCGGATCCGGGTTGACCGAGAAAGGTCTTGAGACAGTCGCCATTAGAGGTATTGGCGCGCTCGATCTTGAGCCCAGCTTTGTCAATGGCTTCCACCACTTTTGTGAGTCCTTCGCGGTTTGCACGCCCGCCAGCTTCCGCGTAACCGGGACAGATGTCCAAGGTGATGTCCACGCAATCAACACCGATCTGTTTGAGAAAGTGAAGGTCGTTGGGACGGTTCAACCAATCAGGACTGATACGGGTGCCAATCTTCATCATTGTTTGCTCTCCGTGTAGATAGGGGTGGGTTGTTAGTGAGTTAGATGTTATTTAACTGTAATCCAGGTGACTTCCTATTGTCCCGCTGGGGCTATGTCTGCTTGTCTGCTAACGGATTTGCCCGCGTGCGACGATGTCCCATTGCTCGGCAATCTGTTCATCCTTTACCACTGTGTAGGTATCTAATAGGTTCGCAACGACACATGAGTGGTTGGGGATGAGTCGAATTTTAGAACCTATCGCCAGATCGAAATCCTCGCGTGCTACGAATCCATGCTCCTCCGAAAGTTTAGCGACAATCATCTCGTAATTTTTATCCTCGAACCGGTCCGCGGGATACGCAAGCCCAAACCCTTCCATCCCCGGCATTCCGTGTGCGCCCTGATCCGAGCTCAAGGTTTTAGATCCGGTATCAATAATAAAGTAGTCCGAGTTTTGACTGACCACCGTTGCCAGCACCGAGAACGCAATCTGATCTAACTCAATGAGTTCCAAACGCAACGGGGTCCTATCCATAAAGATATAATTGCCCGGTCGAATCTCTGTTATACCGTCGTAGCTATCACTCGCAAGGACAGTGGGGGTGGATCCAATGGACACCTCCGAAACTTCGATGCCGTTGCTTTCGAGTTTTTTCCGCACGCGGGTCAGAATTTCGAGCTCTTCTTGAGCGATTTTTTGCGCTGCCTCGCCATCTTTTGCCCCATAAACATGTCCAGCATGGGATAAAAGCCCTGTGAACTTCAGAGCGGGTTCTCGGATGATTTGCCGCACTAACTCGAGCAAGCCCGGATCATCTTCCGTGAGTCCACAACGGTGTAGCCCCACATCTATCTTCACAAAGATACTAATCTGTTTTTCGTGTCTCCCCGCTGCCTGAGCAATCGCATTGACCCCCGCAGCACTATCAACGATGAGTCGAAGGTCAACGTCATGAGATTGGGCAGCGGCTATCAGGCGGTCTAACTTTGAATCAACCACCAAAGGATACGCCACAGTGACAGAACGGATCCCGTTGTTGATAAAGGTAAGGGCCTCGTCTACCTTTGAAGAGGTAATGCCTACCGCGCCCGCGTCTATCTGTTGCCGGACGAGTTCAAGGCACTTGTGGGTTTTGATATGCGGGCGAACACTGACACCGTGAGTATTGGCGATGTCCTGAATCAGTTGGATGTTGGCTTGTAACCTTCCCTGATCTAACAGGATAGCGGGTGTTTCGAGTGCTAAAAGAGAGGTGTCTACCTTTCCCATATATTTGCCTCCAAGTAGAGAACAACGGTTGTCCTCCTTGATTCGTTAAGTGGGTCACATGGTCACATAGATGGGGCTCGTCCATGCCTTTGCTCCATCTGTCTGCAACACTCGCACCCAATAGGGATGGCAGCCCGTGGGCAACGCTGCCTCCCGAAACGTAAACGCCGCTTCTCTGCCAATGCCCAACGGTAACCGTTCAAATACAACCTTCATATCAATCCCACCGGCATCAACGACAATAGACGAATCGCCAATCTCCTGAAGCGAGACATCCCCATTCACTACCGGTGTCTTAAAATCGAGGGTTGTCTCAGGCGGCGCGTCGAGCTTCAGAATGACACCGTCAGCGTCACCGGTTGTCACAGATTTCCAAGACACGGTTCGCTCCGTTACGGCCTCAATCCCTTCAGCCGGGGAATCGAAGGCGTAACCCTCCGCCTCCAGAATCCGTCCCCTATCTATCTCAAGGCTGCCGTCCCATCGGACGAGCCGATTTCGCGCCCGGATGCGCTGCCCTGACCACGCCACACGGATCTGGTCTTCCGCCCGTTCGGTCGTTGTGGGGAAGGTGTAGACCTGTTCCAACCCTCTGAAAATGTCAATCCGTTCGATGGGGGCGGTGCCAACCATCTTCACAGCAATCTCCGGCGGCTGGCTCGCCTGATACGCTGCTCCCATCGGTTGACCGTCTGCGGTGACCTCAAGCAGGATGCGCCCTCCAGTCGTCCCATAACATCGACGGGTTTTAAGGGCTTCCCACAACCCTTCTCGCGTCAACTCTACCGCATAGATGCAGGTCAATCCGCCATACACACCAAACGAACCGCTCCCCGGCGGGGCGGCACCGGGACGTCCCTTATGATCGTCGCTCCCGGCGGTGAAACCGACCCGGTAGCCTTTCTCCAATGCTTCCCGCAGAAACCACTCGAACTCCCCCCATTCGGAATAGACCTCAATGAGCGGTTCAAGTATCGGGTCGTGCCAATTAAGGTTGGCGTAGCGTCCCCCAACATGGGGCAGGAGCAGGACATCTCCGTTCCGAGAATCTTTGACATGGCTTCGCAGCGTATCGTAAAGTTCTGTAACATGGGTGCAATCGGTATCGCTATCCGATTTATCAGGAATTAGCACATGACTGGAGCGGTGCAAGGGCCCATCATTTCCCGGATAGTAGACATTGCGGTCGCCTCCCAACGGCGTATTCGCTGACCACTCATATCCGACAAAGGTGACAAATCTGCCGGGGTCATATTGGGTATTCGCCTGCTCTCGGATTTCTGTCCAGACCGCTTGGGTGATTTGGAAGTCATTCCCTTGATGTCCGGCGAAATCAATGAGTGCTGCCTCCCGTGCAAAGCGAAAATAGGAGGAGACCGGGTTGGTTCCAACAGTTTCTTCGCTCTGGCCATGGAGGTCTCCCCAGAAGGGTTGATAGGTGCCGCGAACCGCCACGCAGTGGAGTGGGTTTCCTTCCGCCTCCAACCCATTCTCTGAGTCTGTCGTCTGCACGCGGTAAGTTCCCACCTTCGGTGCTTTCACGCCTTCAAAACGTTTTACACCTCGATCTGTGGGCTGAAACTGATAAATTTCCGGCAAGCCTGTCAGGCCCCCGGCGTTGAGTCGGACCGTCCCGGCATACCCGGTGCTAGGATTGCCCCAGACATCTTCCGCCTTAACCCCGATCCATGTTTCCTCATCAGGTGTGGTTTCCGATGCCCCTAATACCACCAACCGATGGGGGGGACCGCTAATAATTGGAATCTTTGGCGATGCGACCTCCGTGTAAACCCATGTCCCACACCAATCGACAGCGACGCGAAATTCAAATGCTTCTTTGCAAAAGGTCTGCGCCCGATTCCCCGAGCTCCCCCCTGAAGTGTCTCCTAGTGTTAGGGTGATACTATCCCCCTCGGAGAGGGAATCGTCGAACACATCAACGGTAACGCAAAGCCGCCAAGGACGGATGTAGCGTTGCTTTTCAAACCTCGCCCGCAGCGATGCCGGACCTGTTGTAGAAACGGAGGCATATTCCGGTGCGGAAGGATTCTCAAATTGGGGTGCCGCCCAATCGCTGACATCTCGCCAAGCGAATTTAACAACGCCACCGTCATCGATGCCGTAGCGGCCGACATGATAGGTGATATGCCATGTGCCGACAGACCCCGCCACAACAGGGGCAGCCGGGGCAATCTCCGCCCAACCGTATAAGGCACGGATTTCGGATTCCGTCATGAATTATTTCTCCACGTTGCGCGCGAGATTTTAATACCACGCCGCTTTGTTTACCACGTTGCGTAGCGTTTCACCGGCGGCGAACCGGCGCGCATTTTCGAGGATAATCTCAAATCGGCGTTCAGGGATGTTCTCTGCATCCTTCACCGCAATGTGGGGCGTGAGCAGAACGTTGGGTAGGTGCCACAAACGGTGATCCGCCGGCAGCGGTTCTGTCTCGAATACGTCGAGGCCACACCCTGCGATTTCACCCCCCTCGACCGCGTCCGCGAGGTCGTCAATTTTCATTGTTTTGCCGCGACCGATGTTGATAAAGTAGGCGGTGTTCTTCATCAGACGGAAACATTGGGCATTCCATATCCCCTCGGTTTCAGGCGTATGCGGCGTTGTCGCTATCACGAAATCGGCGCGCGGCAGCAGCGCATCCAAATCCCCCGGTGGGTGCATCTCGACGAATGGTAGGTCATATTCGGGCCTCGGCTCTACACCGATTACCGTCATGCCAAACGCTGCACATAGCCTTGCGGTTTCATGGCCGATGCCGCCCACACCGAAGATTAGTGCGGTTGATTCAGCGAGGTAGACGTACCCATTTTTACGGGCATTCGGGTCCCATCTTCGCTCTCGCTGTGCTTCGACATAGTAGGGCAGTCCACGAGAGAGTCCGAGCAGGAACATCATGATGTGGTGGCTGATATGGTCAAAGTAGATACCGCGTGGGTTACAGACCACCACAGGGTGCTCAATCAGTTCTTTGTAATAGTAGCCCGGAAAAGGACCTGCATCCGGATTTTGCAGCCACCGTAATTTTGTTGCGACCTTCAGCGCATCAGGTGGCACCCAACCGAATGCCGCGTCAGTATCAACAATTTCACGGCGTGCTTCTTCAGCTGTTTCGGGCACAGCGACTCGATACTCCGGAAGGGCTTCCTCCAAACGCGGGGCAAACTCGCGCTTGAGGTCGTCCAACGGCGGCATCATCACAAACTTGATCATAGTGTGTTCCTCTGTAATTATCGATAACGAAAAATCGCTTATGTTAGGAAAGCATATAACAGCAACCGGGTTTTTAACAAGTAGGAGCAGACTAACCCCGCCCCTACGATTACACACACGCCTCACCTAAACGTCAACACGCTCTAGTTCAATGTCGGCAGAACCTAGCCGAAGCGAGACCGACGAGCCTCCATGTTGGTGTGCACATCAAGCAATACCGTGCGACCGTCCGCGTTCAGTTGCTGCGCCTGCTCAAGCGCGGGAATCATTTCGATCGGCTTAATCACGGTAATGCCGACCGCTCCCATGCCTTCAGCAATCTTGGCGTAGTCGCCCGTCATTTCAGTTGTGCCAAACTGCGTGCGGGCTGTTGGATAGCCCCCTGGGTAGGTCGCCATGCCGCCGTTATTGAGAACAACAGTGGTGATGGGTGCATCGGCGCGAACAGCGGTTTCGATGTCTAAGCCGGACATGCCAAAAGCACCGTCGCCCATGAAGTTCAAGCAGAACTTATCTGGTTTTGCAACCTTTGCCCCTATCATCAACGGTATGCCGAAACCGAGGTGGGTGGTCTTACCCCAGCCGATGTAGCTGTGGGGAACCGTTCCGGGGTAGAAAGGCATGATCGAATCACGAGGCGCGCCCGCATCGTGGGTGACGATGCTGTTCTCCAGATCTAGTGCCTTGACCATATCTCCGATCACACGGTAGGTATTAATCGGCTCTTCGTCAGAGTTCAGCAGGGGTGCCCACTCCGCCATCCAAGTTTTCTTCAGTTCGGCAATATCTGTGGCGACGTGCGTTTTGCCCTTTCTCCCATCTTCACCGAGTTGGGCTTTGGCTTCCTCAATCATAGCCTGCAGCGTCAGTTTAGCATCGCCGGGTAGTCCGATATCAACCGAGAAGTCTTTATTGATATCTTCGATACTTTCGGCGTTGTGGATGATGACTTTGCCGTCCGGAATGGGTTGACCGTAATGCGTCCGGGTCATACTTGAACCGACGGCGAATAGCGCGTCCGATCCCTGTAGCCACTGCCACGCCGGGAGGGTCGTCGCGCCGCTGCCGGAACCAACGGAAAGGGGATGACGCTCGTCAAAGGAGGACTTGCCGGGCATGGTGCAGTACACAGGTATCTCGGTCAACTCAGCAAATTCTGTGAGTGCCTCGGTTGCCCCGGACAGCAGCACACCCATACCGGACCAGATGACGGGCTTCTTCGCGTTCAGCAGTTCCTTAACGGCATCTTTGATATCGCCGGGGGCGGGGATTTGAAGGGCCCGCTTCGGTGGTGTGTAGTTAAGGGCATCGTCCGGGACTTCCTGCAGCCCAATGTCGCTAGGTGTCTCGACAATCACAGGCCCGGGACGTCCATTCCGAAGGTGGTGGAAAGCTCGGCGCATGACGCTAGCAACTTGATCCGGTTTTGTGATGACCTCGCCGTACTTCGACACCGTTTGGTATGTGCGAACTGGTGAGAAGGATGGACGAACCGCATACTGGTCAATTGCAGGACCGCCCGGCAGATACAGAATCGGAACATTGTCGGTAAAAGCCTGTGCAATACCGCCCATAGAGTTTTCGGCACCGGGCCCGCCTTGCGTGATGATGACACCGAACTTATTACGATTATTGACGCGGCTGTATCCATCGGCTGCCATAACGGCCCCGCGTTCGTGCCGAAACATAACGGTCCGGATACCTTCCTCGGCAACCGCCTCGATGAGTTGGTTAGAAGGGAAGCAGGATATCCATTCAACGCCTTCAATTTTCAAGATTCGCGCTATCGCTTGTGTTGTATCCATTTATAGGACCTCCTTGGCTTCGGTTATTGGTTCATTGAATTGATGAAGCCTACTACTTTGTGATAACTTGGATTATTATAACGGATTTGCTATAGTTTCGCAAGCATTATGATTTCCGCTACGCCTGCTTGACAACTTGCGGAAAACGGGATAAAATAGACCTTATATACAATTTTGCATGCAAAGGGGAATGCCAAACGACCTGTTGGTTACGGAGACTATGGGTGCCCACAAACTTGTGTGAGGAAGAAGCCGTAGAAAACGAAAAAACAGAACTTTTTCCAACTTCATCCGTCCAAGACGACAGCACCCAAAATTAACTAATCGGCTAATCCACTGTGGAACAAGCCTCCCTTGTACGCCCCAACTTCTGTATGGCTTAGAAAATTGAACGACCAACCAGTCTCTAGCGAAGCGCGATCCCATGACAGCGGTGAACATGAGCTCGTCCGCCGATGTCAAGCCGGTGACAAGCAAGCCATGGAAACCATTATGCGTCAATATCAGCACTGGGTGTATAATATCGCTTACGGGATGCTCGCAAATCCTGAAGATGCTAGCGATGTGGCACAGGACGTTTTTCTCTGGCTTTGGGAAAATATTGGACAATTTCGGTTCCGATCTCAGTTTTCGACATGGCTCTACCGGATTGTTACCAACAGGTGTCTCAATTTGAAAGATCAACGACAGAGACGTAAGACCGATCCGATGGAGATTGACGACTCGCAGCCGTGGGTGCCTCTCGACACGGCTACCCCGGAAAGCACGGTCTTGTTGGCAGAGCAACGGGAGATTTTGCAGAAGGCACTCGCTAGCCTCAAAGATGATTACCGAAAGATACTAATCCTTCGCGAAATGCAAGACCTGTCCTACGAGGAATTGGCGCAAGTGCTCGGTTGCTCTGTTGGGCGTGTCAGATCGCGGTTGCATGAAGCGCGACAGGCATTGCGAAAGCTGATACAACAGCTTGAGCGATGATGAGGTGATATGAACCAAGCTACGACGTGCCCGATCATGCTATAGACCTATCGCCTTGCGTTATTTTTATGCCCTCACACCAACCCGAAAGGATCCCCTGTTATGTCATTTCCACTTGCCTACAGTGCCCTCCGCTGGGAAACACCCAATCTGGAACAAACGCTGGTGCAACTCCGAGAAGCTGGCTGGGAAGGTTGGGAAGCCCGCCAGTCGCTGGATTGGCTCGGCTCTGCGCGTCGCGTTAACCAGATCTGCGACACCGTTGGTATACAAGTCGCTGCCATTTGTGGTCCCAATGTCACGCTCGACGTAACCCATCCAACCCATGAGATTAACAAACGGCGGATTGAATTCGCCTCCGACCTTGAGGTTCCCACCTTCATGACCAAGGGGCCAGGACGACTTGACGGCGGAACCACGGACCTCGATCTGGACCACATGGCCGCTGTCTATGAGGACCTCGCTGCTTACGGCGAACCCCTCGGTGTCACTGTCACCTTCCACCCCCATACGGGGCATCTGGTGGACAGTGCCGATGAGTGGAAGCGATTTATGAGTCGCCTCCATTGGTGTCGCCTCTGCCTCGATATGTCTCACGCTGTCCACTGGGGTTACGACCCCATTCAGGCTGTTTACGATTATCGGGATCGTATCTCCTATGTTCACCTCCACGACCATAAAGATGGCGGCAACGTCGAACTCGGTGAGGGGCTCATGTGCGACTATCCCGCTTTTCTGAAGGCGTTGGAAGATGTTGGCTACAGCGATTGGATAACCGCCTGCCCGGGAGCGACGGAGCGGACTGACGAAGCGAAGATGCGAATCAATCGGGCTTACCTGAAAAGCATCGGATATTGATGTTGGTGCGTTGGCGCGATTATAGTAGCACGATTCGACCCCGATAAATCGGGATCCAAAGCGACCTGCCGTGATTGGCGCAATGGTTACGGCATACGGATTATGCCTACTACTTTTACTAGATTGGATTTGCTTGTTTCCATTTCTCTTTTGATGTAAGGAAGGGACGAAAGCACGTGCATCGACCGACTCTCCGCGCACTCGTTCCCTACACGCTCGGCGTTTTTATCGCGGGGTTCCTGCCCATCCCCCTCTTTTGGATCTGGCTGATTGCACTAATCTGCCTCATCGGCGGCGTTGGATTATCCTATTTGCGGAAAGCGGATACTCGTAGGGCGAGGATGGGTTGGGTGTTCCTCTTAGGGGCGATTTGTGCTTGTGGCATGTTCCGTCTGAAGGTTGTGCTGACTTCACCCATTCCCCCGGCCTTCTATGATCAGCGGGTGCATTTCTCAGGGGAGACGACGTATCAGCCAGAGCGGGGTGAACGGTGGGAGGCAGGCTATGCAAATGGCACCATCCGACCGGTGGAACACCCCGATTTAGCGGTAAAGGCAAAGCTCTTGATCCGATTCCGTGAGCCGATCCCTCTGCGCTACGGTGATCGGCTTGAGGTGGAAGGGGTCTTGCGCCGTCCAAACGGGCAACGCAATCCGGGAGGCTTCGATTACCGTCCCTATCTCGCCCGTCGGGGGGTCTTTGGGATTCTGCAGCTTGATCGAGGTCAGCAGATTACCCCGACGAATCGATCCGGTTTTCCGCTATTGCATTGGACGGAAGGGGTGCGTCGGCGGGTGGAGCGCGTTATTGATGCGGCGTATCGCGAGGATCGTATTTATCCCCAAGTTCTCAAAGGGATGCTCCTGGGCCTACGGAGCGACCTCCCACCCGATATTCTCGACGCATTCCGTAATAGTGGGAGCATACATATTCTTGCTGTGTCGGGATTGCACGTTGGACTGATTGCAACTGTCTGCTTTTTCGGCTTTTCGCTTTTGCGCCTACCTCGAAAAGCCACCGACCTGCTGACGATTGCTGCTGTCATTCTCTATGCCTGCCTTGTCGGTTTTCGCCCATCGGTTTTCCGTGCGTCGCTGATGGCAGTTATCTTCCTAATCTCGCGGATTATAGAGCGAGATAGAGATCTGTTCAATCTACTTGCATTTGCTGCGCTCGTCCTGCTGTTGATGAACCCGGCGCAGCTGTGGGACATCGGCTTCCAACTCTCCTTCGCCGCCGTGGCAGCTATCGTTTATCTTGCACCTAAGTGGGAGCACTTTATCGCCCGTATCGTTGGACTCAGTCGAACCGACCCAACGGCAGATCCCGATCGCACGATGCCCCCTCGCTCTGTATGGGTGCGGGGGGTGTGGCAGTTGGTGATGGGGTTTGGGGTGACGTTATCCGCGCAAGTGGGGGCGACTTTAATCATCGCATGGCACTTCCATCGGATTTACCCGATCGGGCTTGTTGCCGGACTTTTTACTGTCGGACTCGCTGCGCTGATCGTCAACATTACATTGGTCTCGGTCTTGCTCGGCTTAATCTGGCTCCCCCTTGCGACGCTGTTTGTTTATGCCAACTACTTCATCCTTATAATCTTTTTGAGACTGATCGAGTTTTTCGGTCAACCGTGGACGGTGTTGAAGACACCGGTGCCAAGTTTTGGTTTCATCGTGGCTTATATCGTGGGCTGTTTCGCAGTTGTGCATTGGGTGTGGGTGTGGATGCACCGCAAGAAGGCTATGGTGATTGGGTTGGCAATCCTTTCAATCTGGATCTGGGACACGGCTTGGCGTGACCGGGGCAGACTGTTAGACATCACTTTTCTTGATGTTGGACAGGGGGACGCGGCATTCGTCCGATTTCCTGACGGAAAGACTATGCTGGTCGATGGGGGACTCAATTCTTCGAGGATTAAGGTGACTAAAGCGGGAATTGCTAGGCGAGTGGGTTATGACCATGGCGAGCGGACGCTTGACCCGTTCTTATGCCACGAAGGTGTTTTTGGGCTAGACCTACTCCTCTTGAGCCATCCGGACAACGACCATGGCGGTGGGTTTGCACACATTTTGCGGGAGTTTGGTGTCAAGCGGGTATTGGGGGTGCCACATCAGGATCTGTTGAAGTCAACCCATCAGACCTTGCATGAAATTATTGATGCGAAGGGTATTCCCCATGAACTCGGTTATGCTGGGTCAATTGACCTGACTTCTACGGCGCGGTTGGAGTTGCTGCACCCATTTGACGCAGCCTCGACAAATCTGCACGATAGTGATGTCAATAACGATTCACTTGTTCTGAAGTTGACTTATGGTAACGTGCGAATTTTGTTCACAGGAGACATCGGACGAAAGGTGGAATTGAGGTTGGTCGAATCGGGAAAGGATTTAGGTGCAGAGCTTATTAAGGTGCCACATCACGGAAGTAAAACCTCGAGCAGCGTGGAATTCCTCGATGCTGTGCGTCCACAGTACGCGATTTTCTCGCTAGGTCAACGGAATCGATACCGCTTCCCGTCTGAGGTGGTCGTTAAACATTACCGTGAACGGGGGTGTCGTGTGCTGCGGACGGATCGGCTTGGGGCTATCCGTTTGCGAACCGATGGACAGCGGTGTTGGATTACGCATCATGTGGAGGAGCAGTGAGAATGGCGGTCGTAGAAAACGCTTGCAATGCTGTGAGGTTGTATGATACTATCGCAGCGGAATAACAACGCACCCGTAAAGCCCTAAGCGGGGTGACAGGTGTAAAGAAAAACACACAAGGATTGGTAACGAAAAGCGTCAACGGAGCTTTATCGGCTCAAGGTGGTGGAGATTGTCGCGACGATTGTGGAGGTATCGGTATGAGCCTGAAAATACGCTTAAAAAATCTTGGCATCCTAAAACATGCGGAATTTTCGCTCGGAGATTTGACCCTTATTTGCGGGGAAAATAACACCGGGAAAACCTATGCGGCCTATGCACTATACGGTTTCTTGAATGCTTGGCGCGGACTGACTGAGTTTGGGGTGCACACGACTCAAATTCAACACCTGCTTACAGACGGTGGCATCAAGATCGGATTAGCAGGATATGTCGAAAGGGCAGATCGGTTGCTCGCAGCAGCGTGTAAACAATATACCAATCAACTGGATAGAACTGTTTTTGCGGCAACTGAAGGTCGATTTCGTGCCAGCGAATTCCACATTGAGATAGGAGCAATTGATATACGCGATAAAGCATTCAAACGCGAAATGAGAATTGCTCAAGAGCGATTTCTTGGGTATTCAAAGGAACAAGGTAGTGAAGAACTCTCAGTGAATTTGGTGGTGAGCAGAGACCAAGAGAGAGAAATTGATCGCTTTTTTACGGAAAGAGCTGTTAACTTCATTATCGGCAATGCTATTTTTTCCGATTCTTTGCCTACTCCCTTTATTTCTTCAGCCGAGCGTACCGGGGTCGCTACTTTCCGGAGGGAACTCGATTTTGCTCGGAACCGCTTGCTTGAGGAGATGGGGCGATCGGGTCAAAAGATTGATCCTCAGGAATTACTATTCAAAGCCTATCAAAGTTACCCTATGCCGATAGCAGATAATGCGGATTTTATGCGTCAACTTGAAGATACTGCAAAAAGACAAAGTTTCATCGCCAAAGAACACCCTGAAGTATTAGACGACTTCGCTGATATTATTGGTGGCGAATACGCTATAACACAAGATGACCAACTCTACTATACTCCCAAGGGGACGCGACTTAAATTGACGATGGTTGAAAGTTCGAGTGCTGTGCGCTCGCTTTTGGATCTTGGTTTTTATCTACGCCATAGCGCGCAAAAAGGTGATCTACTTATGGTAGATGATCCGGAATTAAACCTCCACCCGGCGAACCAACGCCGCGTTGCGAGACTTTTTGCGCGTCTGGTGAATTTGGGCGTTAAGGTCTTTATCACCACCCACAGTGATTACATCGTCAAAGAATTGAACACCCTCATCATGCTCAATCACGATAAGCCACACCTGAAAAGAATTGCCGAAGAAAACGGTTATCGACAGTCTGAGTTAATCCGTTCAGATCGGGTCAAGGTCTATATGACCCAAGAGGCGTTGATACCGTTAGAGGAAGGGCAAAAGCGGCGTAGAAGGGGACTCATGCTCGTGGCGGCGGATGTCGATCCGGAGCTTGGCATTGAAGCAGCCAGCTTTGACGAGACAATTGATGAGATGAACAGTATTCTGGAAGACATCGTGTGGGGTGCGGAGTGAGACCGTGAATGACATTGAGATATTGAGGGAAATGCTTGTCTGTAATGCCCAAGTTTCGCTACAACAGGAGGGAGACGGATTACCCTCTGTTGAACTAATGGATAGGCAGGCAAACACAACTGTAGAAATAACAGAGCTGCCTCATGATTCAGTTGTTATCAGAGCGGAAAATTTTGAGGGCCCCCTTACAATCTTTAAAGGTTCAAAGGGTGAACGCAGGCGGGCTGATTTCGTAATTGTGTCCAATGGGGAGCAGGGAAAGTGGATTGTTTTTATTGAAACTCAGGCAGGAGACAGTAAAAATCAAGCGCATGTTGTAGCACAGTTGAAAGGGGCACAATGCTTTATCAGCTACTGCAAATGTATTGGAAGGTCATTCTGGGAATGGGAAGAATTTCTTGATGGCTACCGATACCGATTTATAAGCATGGTAGATATTAACAGTAACAAGGAAACAAAAAGAACCCGTCACTACTCTCCTTACAAAGGATTACACGACTCCCCTGATGCTTTTCTGAAAATTTTCGGGAGTCCGAGGCTTCATTTTAATCGCTTAATTAATAAGGTATCCTGATGGCACTACACCCCGATTTTCCCGAATCGCCGCACGAAATTATTGATCCCCCAGTGCGCTGGCTGCCAGACAACCAAACACTGAGAGACACCGATTACGGGAAACTGCTGCCCCCACTTGTTCACAGGATTCGTGATCAGGTCAAGACATGGCGCGATAACGGCTACAACGGGGCTGCTGAAACGAGCAAAGCACTTCTCAATTGGTGGTTCGATACGCATCACCCGCTGGAAGGGGCAGATGGCACGATGAGCAATTTTCAGTACTACTTTGCCCAACGCGAGGCACTGGAAACTGTTATCTACCTATACGACGTGATCAAGGCGAGGGACAAATACGATCTGATGCGCTTCGACAGTTCCGATATTGTTTCGGCAGGAATGTTTGCCGAAAGTTGGCGGCGATTTGTGCTGAAGATGGCGACAGGAACGGGCAAAACAAAGGTGATGAGCCTTGCGATCGCTTGGAGTTTCTTTCACAAGTTGTATGAACCCAATTCCGAACTATCCCGTAACTTTCTGGTCATTGCCCCCAATATCATTGTGCTTGATCGCATCTATCACGACTTTCGGGGGTTGCGTATTTTCTTTGGGGACCCTGTGTTGCCCGATAACGGCTTTGAGGGGCGTAACTGGCGCGACGATTTTCAACTGACCTTGCACCTACAGGACGAGGTGCGCGTCACCCGCCCTATCGGCAACATCTTTCTGACCAATATCCACCGCGTCTATTCGGGTGATCAGCCGCCGCCATCGCCCGATGACGACAACAGTATGGACTACTTCCTGGGGAGACGACCGACGGGTGCGACCACAGATTCTAAGATAGACTTGGGGGTAATTGTCCGTGACATTGACGAACTGATGGTCCTGAACGATGAAGCGCATCATATCCACGACCCTAGATTGGCATGGTTCAAGTCGATCGAGGATATTCACAACCGCTTGCTGCAGAAAGGAGGCGCGTTGGCGTTACAGATGGACGTAACCGCCACGCCCAAGCATAATAATGGTGCGATTTTTGTGCAGACGGTGGCGGATTATCCTCTCGTGGAGGCGATTTCGCAAAATGTGGTCAAGCACCCCGTGCTCCCCGATGAACCGAGTAGAGACAAGCTGGCTGAGAGACAAAGCGCGAAGTACACCGAGAAATATGCGGACTACCTTGATCTGGGCGTTATTGAGTGGCGCAAAGCGTATACAGAGCATGAGAAGTTAGGTAAGAAAGCCATTCTGTTTGTGATGACCGATAACACCCGGAACTGCGATGAGGTCGCGGAGTATCTTGAAGACCGCTATCCGGATCTGAAAGATGCCGTGCTGGTGATTCACACAAATCAGAACGGCGAGATCTCCGAGGCTACATCTAGCAAGAAAAAGGAAGCATTGGAGAAACTGCGTAAACAGGCGAAGGAGATCGATTCGATAGAAAGTCCATACAAGGCGATTATTTCGGTGTTGATGCTCAAGGAGGGGTGGGATGTCAGAAACGTTACCACCATTGTGGGCCTGCGTCCGTATTCCGCCAAAAGCAACATTTTACCTGAGCAGACCCTGGGGCGCGGACTCCGCCGGATGTACCTCAACGGCGTGGAGGAGTATGTGAGCGTCGTCGGCACGGATGCCTTCATGACATTTGTTGAGTCGATTCAAGCGGAGGGCGTGCAGTTGGAACGCCGACCGATGGGTGAAGGGGCAAAACCCAAAACGCCGCTTGTGATTGAAGTGGACGAAGAGAACCGCAACAAGGACGTCAATGCCCTAGACATCGAAATTCCAACCCTAACGCGGCGCGTTTATCGAGAATACAGGAATTTGGGGGCACTGGATCTTACACAGCTCGATTTTACGCCTGTGACGTATCGGGGTTTTAGCGCAGAGGAGCAACGCGAAATCGTTTTTAGGGACATGACAACCGGTGAAGTGACTCACACCACAGAGATGGATAGTGCCGGTGTCGCGGATTATCGCAACGTGCTCAGTTATTTTGCACACACCATCATGAAAGAGTTAAAATTAGTCAGCGGCTACGATGCGCTGTACAGGAAAGTTAAAGATTTTATCCAGAACCAGCTGTTTGGTGAACCTGTGGAGTTGGATTCACCCAATACCTTGCGTAACCTGTCAGAACCCGCTGCCACAAAAACGGGGATTGAAACCTTCAAGCAAGCCATCAACCACCTCACAATACAGGACAAGGGCGAAGCACAAATTAGCGGGACTATCAGGGTGCAGAATATGCGGCCCTTTGTGGTCAAGGAGCAACCCTATTTGATGCCGGAAAAATCTGTGTTCAACAGAATTACCAGCGATTATCAATTGGAACTGGACTTTGCCTCATTTCTGGATAACTGCCCTGATGTAGTTTCGTTTGCTAAAAATTACTTTGGGGTGGGTTTCAAGCTTGATTACATCAACACCAATGGGGACATTGCCAACTACTACCCCGATTTCTTCGCGAAGTTGACCGATGGACGAGTGATTATTGCCGAAACCAAAGGACGGAAGGATGTGGATGTAGATTCCAAGACCCACCGACTGGCGCAGTGGTGCGAGGATATCAACGCAGTCCAGTCCGATGTCGTCTACGACTTTGTCTATGTTGACGAGGAAAGCTTTCAGACGTATCAGCCGAGAACATTTGGGCAACTGCTTGAGGCGTTCACCGAATACAAAACCTGATATTATGATTGATAAGGTTATTTTTCTGAGAGGAGTATGTTATGACAGCTTACGCTTTTTGGAACAACAAGGGAGGAGTTGGCAAGAGCTTTTTAAGTTTTGTTGCAGCTACTGAGTATGCCCGCACTTACCCAGATACTGATGTCTACGTTGTAGACCTTTGCCCGCAGGCAAATGTCTCTGAGATATTACTCTTGAATTCCGATATATCAAGTAATTCCGACGAAGAGCTATTCGATTATGATGTGATTAACAGCAATTATGATGTGATTAACAAACTGATAGAGAAGAAACCCCGCTGTACAGTTGCAGGCTATCTTGAAGCGCGACTGAATTCTCCCTTTCAACCTATCAAGGATGTGTCCCCCTATGTGTGTCGGCCTTGGGAGTTCAATGCAAAACTTCCAAAAAATTTACTTTTGGTTTGCGGTGATTATCTTCTGGAAATTCTATCAGAAGCAATTCGCCAGACTTCTCAGCTTGCGATTCCAGTAGATGCGTGGAAACAGGTACTCAGTTGGATTAAGGATTTAACAATGGTGTTGCGGCAGCAGAGCGGAGACAGAGATACACTTTTTATCCTTGACTGTAATCCGAGTTTTGCGATTTACACCCAATTGGCTCTCGCAGCGGCAGAAAATCTTGTGGTGCCTTTTACTCCTGATGATAGCTCGCGCCGGGCTATGTTGAATGTCGTCGCGCTGCTCTATGGCAACGGTATAGGTGATTCAAAGATAGAAACGTATGCCAGAATCAGCTTTGCCAAAAGAGCCAAGGAAGAAGGTTTGGATATTCCGAAACTGCACACCTTCGTTAATAATCGCATAACCCTCTATCGTAGCAAAGCAAGCAGGGCTTTTGAAGCGGTGATCGAGTCTATTAAAGAAACCGTGGATGCACTTCACAAAAAGCATCGCCAGGTCTACGCAACCCCAAAAGAGTTACCGAGCAAAAGGTTCATAGAAGTCCCCGACTATCATAGCGCATGTGTCGTTATGACAGTTAAAGGTATCCCCTTAGATAACCTTCGAGCCGGTCCGAATAAGATTCGCGGTAAACAGGTGCAACTCAATCCCGAACCATTAGAACGGTATCGAGAAGCACTCACCAAATTTGTAAGTTATCTTTAAGGGTTTCCAGTGTCATCACCAGCAGCATTGAAATACATAACCGCAGCAGATCGTATCCAGACACTTCGTAAAGCAGCGACTGATAGGCGTTTGCGCCCCATGGCGCAGGATGAGATACAGGTTTATTACCATGCCTCGCTTACAGCGTACGTCGCAGCTTGGGACGCATACATAAATGACCTAGTGCGCGAATTCTACAATGTGATAGCAGATTCATCAGATTCGAGATTCCATGCCATTTACATAGTCGCCCGGCAAGCGGCAGACAGAGCGTTGGAGAGATTTAATACGCCAAACTGGGAAAATACACGCAATCTGCTTATCCAATGCACAGGATATGACCCAATCGGTGACTGGGCTTGGCCTCGACGTGGAATGGAGGGCTTGGAGGTTCGCGAAAGATTGAATGAGATATTACATATTCGCCATAGTTTCGCCCACGGCTTTGGTATGCCAGCCTACAACTGGACACAATCGCCGAGTGGGAAAGTTCGCTTAACGAGCAAGGTTATTCGAGAAACAGAGGCTTTCTTCAAAAATCTCGTCAATGTTACCGACAGTGGAATGGAAGCACATATTAATCTGACAGTAATTCGCACAAGCCCAATGTTTTAACATTGGGTCAAAATGCGTGATTTTCTCATGATATTGTAGTTAGGATGTGTTACAATAAGGTTGTCTATCTTGTGGGGGAATAGCACGCCACCGCTTGGTGGTGTCTCCTACACCCATTGCTATTGGGACAAGAAAGATAGAAAGAGACTCCCATGTTAAAAACACATAAAATCGCATTAGCCCCTAATAACGTCCAAGCGACCCAGTTTGCCCAGCATTGCGGTTACGCACGCGTCGCCTACAATCACGCCTTAGCCGACTTCAAAGCGGGGCTCGATGAAAAGGTCTGGCGTTCGCATATAGAGCTTTGTCGCCGTTTCAATGTCATCAAGTATGAACAATACGACTGGTGTAAAGCCATGTCACAATGTGTATCAAAAAATGCGATTTACACGAATCTTAACGATGCCGTCTCCCGATGGAAGTCGGGTCAAAACAGATTCCCTAAGTTTAAGAAACGGTCTCATCATAAGAGTTACCAGGCAGATAGCGGTCGAGGCTCAATCTCTGTCGTAGGCAAGCGAATTCGACTCCCCAAAATCGGTTGGGTTCGCACCTTTGAAACCCTACGCTACCTCGGCACTATCTGCAAGGTGATTATTTCTAAACAAGGGCATCGGTGGTTCGCTTCTATTCTCGTTGACACTTTCGTTGACGACCCAATACCCGACCCACGCGGCAAGCCTGTTGTCGGCGTGGACGTTGGAATCAAGCACTTGGCGGTAACATCTGAAGGACAGTATTTTGAGAATCCGAAGGCATTGCGTCGGCATGAACGGAAACTCAAACGGCTTCAACGTCAATTCAGTCGCAAGGTAAAAGGCAGTCGCAACTGGTATAAACTGAAAGACAAGATAGCCAAGTTACACTATCGGATAACCTGCATTCGCAACGATGCCCATCATAAGGCGACAACGGCTATTGTCAAGGGTGCAAGTCGTATCGGCATAGAATCTTTGAACGTCGCGGGTATGATAACGAATCATAGACTTGCCAAAGCATTGGCAGATGCGTCCCTGTCAACGTTCCTTGAGATGTTGAAGTATAAATCTGAACGGACAGACGTAAAAGTAGTTGAAGCCGATCGGTTTTATCCGTCAAGTAAGACGTGCTCGGCTTGCGGTGTCATTGATAGTGATTTATCGTTGTCAGATAGAACTTATCATTGCAGTGCTTGTGGTCATACACAAGACCGAGACTTGAACGCTGCAATAAACCTTAGAACCGTCGCCGAGGGGCACTCGGAGACGCAAAACGCTTGTTGCTTTGAATCCCGATTTATCGGGGTGGAGATTCTGTAAGCCCTCAACCGTTGAGGCGCGAATCGTCGAATCAGGAAGATAGCACAGTAATACCCCGATTCCATCGGGACAGGAGTGAACAATTATTGCTGTTCAGTCTATCATAGGAATCCCAAGCATTTATGCTTGGGAGCAGTCAATCACGGAATCTCCAGTATCTGGTAGATGTAGGGTACTCATAATTATTTCTGAATCACGGATTAAACAGATGACACCGAAAACAATGGTTCACAATGATAAAGAACTCAAAGCGACCCAGCAACGCAGGTTCTCCCAAGATGCAGAGTGGTTCATTAAAATGATGGACGTTTGAACGATGTGGAAATGACGGTCTCACCAAATAGGACCTAAGGGTTGATTGCTATTCTGTCCCCACGTTGCAATGCAATAAACAGAACCGAGATAAGCTTATGCCCCGACTCACAGCACAGGAACAACAAGAAATCATCCGCTTTCTTGAGGCGGACAAACCGCTGCCTGAGAAATACCGCTTTCTGCTGTTTGAAGATAAACGCGAGGTGGAGTTGGTCTGGAACGGCAAGACCAACGAGGTCTGTAACATCGTTTTGCCCTTTCAATCGATTGAGCTGGTGGATGAACCTCGCGCCGAAAAACCGGACGAAACCACCCCGCAACTCAGTCTGTTTGATGAGCGCGGCCGCCAGCGCAAAGGTTGGACCAACAAGCTAATTTGGGGTGATAACAAGCTGATTCTATCATCGCTCAAGAATGGGCCCCTGCGCGAGGAAATCGAAGCGCAGGGAGGTCTCAAGCTAATCTATATTGACCCACCCTTTGACGTGGGCGCGGATTTTTCGATGGATATCGAAGTGGGGGGCAACCCCCCTATATCCCCCCTTGTCAGGGAGGACAGTGCCGACTCCTCCCCTGGGGGAGGGGTTGAGACCCTTACCAAAAAGCCAAACATCCTCGAAGAGATTGCATACCGCGACACTTGGGGCCAGGGAGCAGATTCCTTCATCGCGATGATTTACGAGCGGCTGATTCTGATGCGAGATTTGTTAGCGGAGGATGGGAGTATTTATGTGCATTGTGATTGGCGGGTAAATGGCTACGTTCGGCTAGTGCTAGATGAGGTATTTTCAAAGGACCGTTTTCGTAATGAAATTGTCTGGCATTATGCTAATACTGGACTCAAGGCACGGTCAAAGAAATTTCATCAAGTTTCGGACACTCTGCATGTCTACTCCAAGAACGATAATTTCATTTTCAACCACCTTTTTAAGAAACGAAAAGATAAGCAATCGAAACAAGCGAAGCGAAAGTTCAATCCCGTGACCAAGAAAGCCGATATGGTTCGAGATGAATATGGGAATATCGTGTACGAGATAAGAAAAGAGGTCCTGGAAAATTCGCTGTGGGAAACGGGCAGCATGAGCAATAGCCCAGAACGGGTTGGCTACCCAACCCAAAAACCCGAAGCTCTGCTTGAACGCATTATCAAAGCCTCCTCCAACGAGGATGACCTCGTCGCTGATTTCTTCTGCGGCTCTGGCACCACCGCCGCTGTCGCCGAAAAATTGGGACGCAAGTGGATTTGCACAGACCTCGGCAAGTTCGCCATCCACACCACGCGCAAACGGCTGATTGGGGTCCAACGTCAACTGAAGGCGACTGGCGAGGACTATCGCGCCTTTGAAATCCTCAACCTCGGCGAGTATGAGCGTCAGCATTACATCGGTCTCAATCCAAACCTGCGTGAAGTGGAACAGGAGCAGCAGTTGGAGGAGAAGGAGAGGGCGTTTGTCAACCTCATCCTGCGGGCTTACTCCGCTGAGAAAACCGACGGTTTTGCCGCCTTTCAAGGGGTGAAAGCGGGGCGGCTTGTCGCGGTGGGGCCTGTCAATCTGCCAGTAACCCGACTTTTTATTGAGGAGCTCATATTGGAATGCCGCAAGCATCGGATCACGCGTGTGGACGTTCTCGGCTTTGAGTTTGAGATGGGGTTGTTCCCCAACCTGCTGGATGAGGCGCGGGGCAAGGGCATTGACCTCGCCCCGAAATATATCCCCACTGAGGTGTTCGACAAGCGGGCGGTGGATCGGGAGCAGGTAGTATTTCACGATGTGGCCTTTATTGAAGTCAAACCGCATATCCATCCCCCCTTATCAGGGAAACTTGCGACAGTGGCGGTAGAATTGACCGATTTTTCTGTGTTTTACTCACAGGATTCCAATACCGACGCCGATCAGCAGCTCAGAAACAGGGGCAGTCGGATCACGGTGGAACAGGGGCAGATTATAAAAGTGAGCAAAGATACAAACGGGATTGTCAGCCGCGAAGTGTTGACGAAACACTGGACAGACTGGATCGATTACTGGTCGGTAGATTTTGACTTCGAGAGCAAGCGTGAGATTATCCGCGTGCAACATCCTGGGACGGACGAGTGGGAAGAGCAGTGGACTGGCGATTACATCTTTGAAAATGAGTGGCAGAGTTTCCGCACCAAGAAGGACCGCTCGTTGGAGTTGACCAGTGTCGCCCATGAATGCACCCCCGGACGACGCAAACTCGCCATCAAGGTGGTGGACATTTTTGGGAATGATACGATGACGATTGTGGAGGTAACAGTATGAAAATAGCTTCAATTCATTTGCAGAATTTCAAGCGGTTTACTGACTTGAAAATCGAAAACATCCCTGAGACAGCGAAACTGGTGGTTTTGCTTGGGCCTAACGGTTGTGGAAAGTCATCGGTGTTTGATGCGTTACACAACGAATCTTATTCCTATAGACAGTTGGGGAAACCCGATGATCCTGATTACTATTCCAAAATGTCTACTCAGGGCAAGCGGTCGGATCAAATAGATATTAAATTTCACAGCCCTCTACAATCTGATTCTGATATGGGAAAAGCGATTTATATGCGAACTGCCTATCGTAATACCCCGGTGATAAGTGTAGATTCGATACAAAGAATGTCCTCGGTTATTCAAGAGATCAGGTTCAACAGCATGATTGAAAACGATGATACAGCTAGCGGCAATTATCAAAGACTCATTTCTAATGCGCTAGAACGCGCATACAGCAGAGAAGATCGCTCAAAAAGTTTAGGAAACTTTCAAGACGAAACCCTTGGAGAGATTCAAGAGGCTATGAATCGGCTTTTCCCTGATTTGAAGCTCAATAGCTTGGGGAATCCACTTAGTGACAGAAGTTTTACTTTTAAAAAGGGAAAAAGTAGCAATTTTCTTTATAAGAACCTCTCAGGGGGTGAAAAGTCCGCTTTTGACTTGCTGCTCGATATTTTTATCAAAAGAGTAGAATATGATGATACTGTTTTTTGTATAGACGAGCCGGAGACGCACATGAACCCTAGATTACAGGGAAATCTTCTTGAGGAACTCTTTCGGCTTATGAACGATAAATCGCAATTGTGGATTGCTACCCATGCCATTGGCGTGATGCGAAAGGCATTGCAGTTGTATGAACAATACGGAGAGGAAATTGTATTTCTTGATTTTAGCGACGAAGACTTTGATAGTCAGGTGGTTATTAACTCTAGAACCCCCGATCGTAGATTTTGGGAACAAACGCATGAGGTTGCTTTAGACGATTTAGCCACGCTTGTAGCTCCAGATCAGATTGTTATTTGTGAGGGAAAACACGGAGCTAAGGGTTTCGACGCAGAATGCTACAACCGAATCTTTTCCAAGGAATTTCCGAATACAAAATTCATTTCAGCGGGCGGAAAGAGAGATTTGCAAAATTACATTTCAGTTATTGGCGCAGTTACGGGAGGGGCAAAGGTTTTTGGTCTCAGAGATCGGGATCAAGCCACGGGTGGGGAAGTAACCCAGTGGCAACGAAAGGGAATAAAAGTTTTGAAGCAAAGGCAAATCGAAGACTGCCTGCTTGCAGACGATGTATTACACGCGCTATGTAAGTATTACGAATTAGAACCTTATAATGAAAAAGTAAACGAATTGATAGAATTACGAAACGGTCCTTCAAATATCAAAGATGCTGCTGATAAAATTCGTCAGAAGGTAACTGTTTGGGGGATAAGTGGGGTGGGTGAAACTCGTGAAGGTTTTCTGCGTGATACAGTTGCTCCACTAATCAAGCCTAAGATGTCTACTTACGATGAGTTGAAACGGATAATCTTTGGGGAGTAACACGGCAGATACACACACTTACGGTTCTGCTTCTGACCGAAATGCAGATGACATTTTTTAAGGGGATGACCATGCCGGAAGATATTCAAGTATCCATGTTTGAAGTTGTGGGTGGCCCCTTGTGCGTTGCATCCAGTGATGGACAGAAGGTTTATAACCGTCTTGCCGCTGCGATTGACGCGTTGGCGCGGCTCCATGCACAGATTAAAGAGTACATTCTTGATAATCAGGACTAATGTAGTTGAAGGCTCAACGTCTCGTAGTGCGGAGCGTCTAAAATGCCAATATTAGACCACTTAAACCCCGAAATTAGTGACATTGCCCCTTTCGAGTCTTTTCACAGCGCATGGACGACATATATTGTTGAGGGCTTGAATGAAATACTGCCGACAGGGTTTTTAGCCATACCACAGACAAGCATTGGCGCGCGGGAAGTTGATGTCAGGGCGGACAAAATTCGAGGAATAGGACAAACCCTCAAAGGGTTATATCAGCCTCAGCTGCCGATCACAACACGGGCAGAATTTCCGTCAGCGTTTGAAGTATTCGTTGATTACATTAATCGAGGCAGACATATCACCGTGGGGGCGATTGAGATTTTAAGTCGTGCCGACAAAGACCGGCCGAGTGAGAGAGACAGTTTTGTTGCCAAATGCGAAAACCTGATAGCCAAAAATGTCTCACTGATTATTGTCGATGTCCTCGAACTGCCTCTTTTCAACCTTCATAATCAATTGCTTCGGGCGGTCAAAGCAACAGCAGGGTACATAGAGGAGAATCCAGAAAATCCACTTTATTGTGCTGCCTACCGAAAGCATCCTCACGGGGAATCTAATTTGGGGATGGTGGACATCTGGCACAGCCCTTTAAAAATTGGAGATACGTTGCCTGAGCTGCCGTTGTATATCACTTCCGAAGTTCCAGTGCCTGTAAATTTTGAGGGATCCTATATGAAGGTTTGCAAAGTCTTCAGAATATTACCCCCCCAATAAAAAAACAAAGCAGAGGAAACTATGTCTCAGTCGACTTCAAAACTCATTTTAGCAGGCTTGTTAGCAGACGGTCTTGGTGGCGAAGCCAAATCCGATCAGGCGATTCTGGTGACGGGAGATCGCATCACCGCTGTGGGACCGCGGGAGGCGATTCAGCAGCAGGCACCGCCCGATACCGAGCAGATCCACCTAAGTGCAGCATGTGTGACCCCCGGTCTTATTGATGGGCACACGCATCTGAGTTTGGCGGGTGATGGGCGTAACTACGTTGAGATGTTCACCGAGACCGACGAAATGATGGTGCTCACGGGGGCGATGAATCTACGGTGTCATTTGGCTGCCGGCATTACTACAATCCGAGAACACGGGGCGCGGAACCGGGTGGGATTTACGCTCAAGGAGGGGCTTGGACGTGGATACATTCCGGGCCCGCGTATGCTTGTGAGTGGTCGCCCCATCACCTGCACCGGCGGGCATTTTCACATGTGCAATGAGGTCGCTGACGGCGAGGCAGAGATGCGCCGTTCCGTCCGCCGCTTGGTGCACGAAGGCGCGGATTACATCAAAATTATGGCTTCTGGCGGCGGCACCGCAGGCACAATTCCCGGCCGGGCGACTTATACCGTCGCAGAACTTCACGCCGCTGCCCACGAAGCGCATCACTTTCATCGTTTGACAGCAGCGCACTGTCGCGCAAAGGAGTCGATGGTGCGAGCCGTTGAAGCGGGCATCGATCTGATGGAACACGCGGAATTTCTGGACCCGGATAACCAACTGCGTTTCGATCCGAAAGTCGCCGAGATGATGGCGGAGTCCGGTATCTGGATCAGTCCAACGCTTCAGGCATGGACGGGCTATCCGGCGATTGTCAAGCTCACAGCACAACGGGAGGCGGGCACCCTCGCTCCTGAAGGTGAGGCAGAATTGAATGCGCTTGAGGAACGGGCGGAGGTGCGCTTGGACGTGATGCGGCGTATGTTGGACCACGGTATGCGGGATCGGATTGTGCCGGGCACGGACTCCGGTGTCGGAGATCTCGCCTTTGGACATCTGGATTACGATTTGCAGTTACTGGTTCGTGTTGGCTTTACGCCTGCCGAGGCACTTGTTTCCGCCACAAGTGTCTCCGCCGAGGCGATCGGCATGGGAGATGAGATTGGTGCTATTGCACCGGGCAGAGTTGCTGACCTTGCTGCCTTCGACGGTGATCCAACGGTTGATGTTTCCGCTTTTAGTCGTGTCGTGGCGGTGTTTCAGAGGGGTCAGAAGGTTCAGTAGTTCATTAGCACCTTGGTTGATGGGGTTAGATTTCACAATTCCCGTTCAACCCAACCTACCACTCCACTATACACATATCGCCCCGCTGGAGCTTAAAGAAGGAATGTGCCAATCGCGCTTCTAAGTTTCTCCGTTATAGAAATGAGAAATGGCGAATATCTTGCAATCTGGTTCCATTGTCAAATTGGGCTTTGATATCGAGTGCATAAAACGATAGGAGAAATTGGAGATGGCAAATCAACCGATAGTCACGATTGAACAATGGTTTACCGAGGGCTGGAAACTATACAAGCGGCATCCAGTAACCTTTTTCTTTGCGAGTTGGCTTGGGGCGTTAATTTCTATCCCGCCGGCTTTTCTGTTTTTCGCTGCACCGCTTTATGCGGGTTTGTATTATATGGCGTTGAAAGCGATGCGTGGAGAGAAGCCGCGGGTTCGCGATATTTTCAAGGGATTTCGCCGGTATTGGGGCGCGTTATTTCTATGGTGGTTATCTCTGATTGCATTTATCGTGCTGTGCACAACGGGGATTGGCATCTTGGTAGCACCCCTAGTCTGGGCGATTTCGATGTTGGCGTTTCCATTACTAATTGATGAACGGGAAGGCGTTGGTTCCGCCTTTGCTACTGCGTTCAATACTGTGTTTACATGGAAGAATTGTGCGCGATTTTGGCTGTATGGATTGGCGGTGCCCCTTGTCTCATGTCTCGGCACGTTGGGGTTCTTCTTCGGTCTTTTTATCACCGTTCCGCTTGCTGTCTGTGTCCAAGTGGTTGCCTATCGGGACCTCTTCAAGCCTGAGGAAGCCTTTCAACAGGAGGTGCTTGAGCCGTGGCAGGAATATCCCTTCAAACTCAAAGCTAAATATATTGGACCTGTCTCGCGAATTCGTGACATCCGCAACCAAATTTTTGAGCAGATTCATTCTGCCAACGAGAGTATCAAACCGCTGTTAGAGGGGTCGATCGAACACATTGATAATGTTTTTGAGAAAGCGGCCCATCTCAGTCACCGCCTGCAACAGATTGATGACTACTTGGAAACAACGAATATGCAAACGCTGCACAACGAAAAAATGGAAATCACAAGAAAATTGGCAGAGTCACCCAACACTGCGGTGTATACTCAATATGAGGAGGCATTACACACACTTGAGGAACGTATTGAAAATCATGGGCGGCTTGAGGAATTAAGGGAACAAATTGATGCCCGCTTAATGACAATTCGTGTGTCGCTTGACAACACACATGCCAAAATCATCCGGATCCGGACGACGGAGATAAGTAACGCTCATCTTGAAAGTGATGACGTTTCTAAAGCCTTGCGCGATCTGCAAATCGAGATAGATGCGTTGTTGAAGAGTCTAGATGAGATGTCAGAGGTAGCTTGACAGAATGGTAGGAGAGAAATAGTGGAAGGGGAGCAGGACTGTCGGACTTCAGATTTTCATGTTGTGTTATTAAGCAGTGCTCGGATCAGAAAGGGTTTTCTGCCTCATTTTTTTTCTGTAGCGTTCTTTTGTTGGATAGCTACCGCGGCTGAATCTGCGCCCCATCCACGATTTGGGGGCATCTTACAGGGGGCAATTTTTCAACCAGTTACAACGCTTGATGCGGTCAACTATCTCAGCTTTGCGGAGTTACAGGTCGCATCAAATCTGTACGAGGGGTTGGTAAAACGAGATCGGTTCGGACAAATCAGCACTGCGGTCGCCCAGAGCTGGACGCATTCTGATGATCACCGAATTTGGACATTTGTAATCGCACAGGGGATAGCATTTCACAACGGTAAGCCGGTGACAGCAGTTGATGTGAAATTGGCTTGGGAGCGATTTGTGCGAGATGGAGTTTGGAGAGTTTCGCCGCAACCCTTATTTCTGATTCGGGGCACCGAGGCGTATCGAAACAACACCGTGACACAGATTGAAGGGATTCATGTCCTTGACGATTCCCGCCTCCAAGTTACGCTGCAATCTGGTGATCCGGAATTTCTGGAGAAACTGACCTCACCAGCGGCGTGGGTGGTAACACCGGGGGATTCGCAGCCCATTGGCACGGGGCGATTTCGCTTGGAGTCCTTTGGTCAGACAGAGGTGCGATTGACGGCGAACTCGGATTACGTTTGGGGCAGCCCTTATTTGGAAAAGCTGACTTTCCGCTATTATGCAAATCTGGATGAAGCCCTGTTTGACTTTGAATCGGGAGTTTTAGACACCTTGCCGCTTCCCATTACAGAGATAGAAAGACACCAGCGTGAGGGACTTGATGGCATTTTAATCCAAACAGATGCAGCAACACTTGTATATCTTCGCCTCCCTGAGAAGGTCAAGGTTTTCAGCTTACCGCAAACCTCACCCACTCCGACTTGGCACAACGTGCTCAAATATGCTATTGACTCGCGCGCGCTCTTGCATTTACAATATGGAGAAAATCCTTCCAAGATGGTATTCGTTCCCTTTGCATTCCCCCACAATCGTGTAAAGGCGCGCCGCCGCCTGAAACATGCGGGCTGGAATAGTCCACTCAATCTGATCTATGCCCAGCTACCGGACAACACGGGCAATGCGATTGCAACGTGGATCGAGCGTGGCTCCCTCTCTCAGATTGGGTTGCAAGTACAGGTCAAAGCGGCGGATGCCGATACTTTGCGGGGTGGATTCAAGGAAGATGCGCCGACGCTTGCTTTGCTATCGATGCCGATTGCACCAGAAAGTGATGTCTCATCGTTAGAAGTTGGCCAGTCCAATTCCCTGATTCCGCTTTATCTGCTGCCTTCTAGTTTTTTGTGTCACCCCAAGGTCCGTGGAGTGAAGGTCGTATCGGGGGGTGTCCTCGCATTTGAGAGGACATGGCTAGCGAAGTGATGCGTGGTTTTAGGTCAACGAGTTGACATCTGCTCACCCCGAACTAATGCAGAATAATACATAATGCGTAAGCAGGAACGGAAAATATAGTAACCGTGTCCAACTGCGTAAGTCCTATACTTTATTTTTAATGGAGGCTGTTCCTTATGCGTGGATTAGATTCTGAACAGATTACGTTTTACAAAGATCAAGGTTACCTCTTAGTGGAGGATGTAATCCCTATCGAGGACCTGCAACTGCTGATTTCGGAGTTAAACGAGACCGTTGACCAGAACGCCCGAAAAGCGCAAGCAAGGGGAGAGCTATCCGAGCTCTTTGAAGATGAACCCTTCGAGCGGCGACTGGCTCAGATTGTAGAGTCCGTCGCTCAGCCATCCGAGACCTCATTCACAGATATCTTCTTTGAGGGGTTACATGGTAAATTGAAGACGGAGGGCATGTTCGCCGTGATGACCCACCCGGCTATCTTGGCCATTGTTGAATCGCTGATTGGGCCAGAAATTCTGGTGCATCCCCAGTTCAATATCCGACCGAAATTGCCCAATCAGGATACATCCGTGGTTCCTTGGCACCAAGACCTTGGGTATTTACAACCGGATGCCTCAGAGACTTTCATGGTCAACTTCTGGATCCCGCTTGTGGATGCAACGGTGGAGAACGGTTGCATGGAAGTGATTGCGAAAAGCCACAAAGCACCGCTGATTAACCATGTCACAGGACTTGGTCCGGGAGCCAATTTTAAGGGCATCGTCGATGAGGCATTGCCCGAAGGCGAGCAGGTGGAGTGTCCAGTTCCGTTAGGTAGTGTGTTGCTCATCCAACATAAAACCATTCACCGCTCGGTGCCCAACCACTCCGATCACGTCCGCTGGAGCCTGGACCTACGCTATAGCGACCCTCGGATGCCTACCGGGCGCGATAGGGTGCCGGGATTTATCGCGAGAAGCAAGGCACAGCCAGCGTCTGTGGCAAATAGCCTTGAGGATTGGTTAAAACTGTTCGAGTAGATAATGATTAGAAAAATAAGCATGGCGTTTTGCCTCATCGTGACTATTCTATTTATTTGGGTCTGGCACCATCAGAGTCAATTTAACGACCATTCGCGCAAGGGGGGGTTTCATCTGAGGAATGGCGAATTAGATCAAGCAGTTGAGGTATATACCAAAGCCATCAAGAACAAAGAGCGGACCATCTTTTTCACCCAAGAACCTTCGGCATATAATAATCTGGGTCAAGCCTATCTGCGTAAAGAGGAATACGCTTCGGCAATCGCTGCATTCCACAAAGCACTTGAAATGAGACCAGATGCGGTGGGGGCTTATATCAATCTGGCGACCGCTTACCTGAAGCAGAACCTACCGGATTCGGCAATCGAGTCTTGTGAGGCGGCAATTCAGATTGCTCCAAATGTTGCACACATCCACTATAACTTGGCTTGTGCATACGCTCTTAAAAACGAGGACCAGAAATCCATTGATTCCCTCCAAAGAGCGATAGACCTTGATGGACAGATGTGGACATTTGCAAAGGAAGAAAGGGTATTTGACCGTCTCCGCTCGCACCCTATATTTTCTACTGAGTATGAGTAAATGGGGAACCCCTGCGGTTGTGAAAATTTCTGCTTGACAATTGGGAAGCTAGCATGTATAATTCATCCGTGCGTTTGCTGGCGTAGCTCAGTTGGTAGAGCGAGTGATTTGTAATCACTTAGTCGGGGGTTCAAGTCCTCTCGCCAGCTTTCATTCTATCTTAAAAACGGGGGGATACCCAAGTGGTCAACGGGAGCAGACTGTAAATCTGTTGGCACTGCCTGCGGAGGTTCAAATCCTTCTCCCCCCATCGTTCCTAAAGCGTCGGAGACGTGTTCCTGTCGTGTCCCAAGCAAAACGCGGGAGTAGCTCAGTTGGTAGAGCATTGGCCTTCCAAGCCAATTGTCGCGGGTTCGAGTCCCGTCTCCCGCTTTTAGGTTTTGCTTCTGAGCGTGTGTTTCCTAGTTATGCCGACGTAGCTCAGTAGGTAGAGCGCGTCCTTGGTAAGGACGAGGTCACCGGTTCAAACCCGGTCGTCGGCTCCATCCTGTTTTTAACTTGATGCAGTCAAACGAAATTGAGTAGGTATTATGCCAAGAGATATTGTCACGTTGGCGTGTGATGATTGCAAACAGCGAAATTATGTCACAACAAGAAACAAAAGAACGCAGCAAGCGCGTTATGAGTTGAAGAAATATTGTCGCTATTGCCGTAAGCACACACCTCACAAAGAGATTCGATAGTGTTTTAATTTATGTTTGTCTTGCAGGCCAGTAGCTCTAACGGCTAGAGCGTCGGTCTCCAAAACCGAATGTTGGGGGTTCGAATCCCTCCTGGCCTGTCTTTTCTATTTTTTTATGACCTATGATAAAACGTATAAAAACATTCCTTCGAGACATTCAGACTGAATGGGGCAAAGTCTCTAAACCGGACCGGAAGGAAGTTCAAGGCAACACCCTTGTCGTGATTGTGGCTTGTGCAGTCTTGGGGATTTTCCTCTGGATAGTTGACGGAAATACGGAATATCCCGGCTGGGTTTCTATACACGGCATAATTTTGCTCCTAGGAATCATCGTGTGTATAACCGTGATGGCAAAACGCTATACGCCGAGATGGCAAATCGCGTTTTTAATTTCCCTAATTCCATTGATAGTGGTGGCTGTCTCTTATGTTGTTCTTGACTACTCCATTGCAGGTTTCGGCCTGGCTTTGTTACGTAGCTTGTTCATTCGGACAGGTTGATCCGCAGGTGAATCTAACCGATCTCAAATTTTAGGTGCGCTATGGACGCTTTTTGGTATATTCTCCACATCTATTCTGGGCATGAAAAAAAAGTAAAACTGAATCTTGAGCAGCGGGCACGGGCTTTGGGGTTAGAGGAGGAAGTTTGCCAAGTAATTGTTCCAACCAAAGAGGTGGTAGAGATCAAGAACGGCAAAAAACGGACATTTGAACGTCCATCTTACCCCGGATATCTCCTCGTCCAGACCGCACACGAACTGCGTGCAGATGCTCCGAACGAGGCAAGCCAGCGGAGTTGGCACCTCATCCAGGATACGCCGAGTGTCATGGATGTGATTGCCCCGCTTACTGAAGAGGAGGTTCAGCATGTTCTCAATCTGTCAACAGATGAAGAGAAAAAGCAGGCACCTCCAATGTTAGAGCACGCAATTGGCGATAAAGTCCGAGTGATTGATGGCCCGTTTAAGGAATTTCCCGCAGAGATTAATGGGATTGACGAAGATAGACAACGCTTACATTTGACGATTTCTATCCTAGGCAGATCTACGCCAATTGAACTGGATCATTTTCAAGTGGAGAAGATATAGAATAAGGAGATATAGATGGCTAAGAAGATTGCCGGGGTTGTTAAACTTCAACTGGTATCCGGACAGGCGACACCAAATCCACCTGTTGGTCCAAGCCTTGCCCCTTATATGATTAATATCCCGGAATTTATCAAGTCTTTTAACGGTCGAACGCAGGACCAACAGGGATTAGTGGTGACGACTGTTGTTACCTGTTACGCAGATCGTTCCTTCGTTTTTGAAGTCAAATCACCGCCGACAGCTGTGTTGTTGAAACAGGCAGCAAAGCTGGCAAAAGGATCCGGCGAGCCCAACCGAAATAAAGTCGCTGCCGTAACATCGGCGCAGATTGAAGAAATTGCCCAAACGAAGCTGCCAGATCTGAATACAATCAGCTTGGAATCTGCGGTGCGAATGGTTGCGGGGACGGCACGGAGCATGGGAATTACTATTAATCAATAATTTTTGGAGAGGATGACAATGGGCAAAAGAGGAAAAAGATACAGCGAGGGTTCGCAGCTGGTCGATCGCTTGAAGCTATACGATATAGATGAGGGTGTGCAACTGTTGAAACAGTCCGCGTCAGCAAAATTTGAAGAGACGGTGGATTTGGCGGTACATCTTGGTGTGGATCCCCGTCACGCAGATCAGAATATCCGAGGCACCGTTTCTTTACCGCATGGCACCGGTCAGGAGATACGCGTTGTTGTTTTCGCTCAAGGGGATAAGGCTCGTGAGGCAGAAGAGGCTGGTGCCGATGCGGTTGGGACTGATGACCTCGTCGAAAAGATTGTCGATGGCTGGTTGGACTTTGACGCAACTGTTGCCACCCCTGATTTGATGCGGTCAATCATGCCGAAGTTGGGGCGCATTCTCGGACCGAGAGGCTTAATGCCCAATGCGAAAGCGGGAACTGTCACGATGGACGTGGCAGAGACAATTCGTAGCATTAAAGCCGGGCAGATTGAGTACCGAGTCGAGAAACAGTCCGGAGTAATTCATGCCCCTGTTGGTAAAGCTTCGTTTGACGGTCATCAAATCAAAGAAAACATCCAAGCGGTGATGGGTGCCCTGATGCGGGCCCGTCCGTCTTCTATCAAAGGAAGATATTTGAAGACTATTGCTGTTTCATCAACGATGGGCGTTGGGATTCGTCTGGAGCCGCAGCAGTTTAGCTAAATTGAATATATCACACTGATTTGACTTTGGGTGTCGTCGTAGACAGTGGGTGCAAGTTTGCTTAAACGAATATTTGGCCTACCGAGGCGGACTGATACTTACCAATTTCTACTTTCGGACCGGAATTGACGGAAGTTGGTAGGTGCGCTCCATAGATATGGATATAAAGCCTCCTATACGACAGGAGGCTTTTTTTTGCGTCGAGTGCGAATGACCGAACTGAAAAGAGAGGGGGTATCGAATGCCTAACCAGAAAAATATCGAACAGGTAGAAAGCATTCGAGCGGATTTCCAGAACTCGGAAATTATTATCCTGACAGAATATCAAGGATTGACTGTTGAGGAGATAAGCGAGTTACGGAATCAGTGTCGTGATGCGGCCATCCAATATAAAGTTTATAAGAACACACTTATCAATGTTGTCGCTCAAGAATTAGAGATTGAAGGTTTAGAACCTTACCTTCAAGGAACGACAGCTGTTGCAATGAGCAATGATCCGGCTGCATCCGCAAGGATTTTAAGGGATTTTAGCCGCGAACATGAAAATCTAAAAATTAAGGGGGGAGTACTTGGTAAGACCACCATTGATGCCGCAGCGGCTGAAGGACTGATCGATATGCCATCAAGGGAACAGCTGCTTGCCTACGCCGTTGGTGGTTTGAAAGCGCCCATTTCCGGGCTTGTCAATGCCTTGCACGAGGGTTCTCCGCTGGCTGGGCTTGTTAATGTGCTGAATGGTTCACTCCGTCAGGTAACGACGGTATTACAGGCAATTGCTGATCAGAAGAAAGAGACTGAGCCAGCTTGACTCGGGTTAAACACAGGCATCAGCAATCAGATGAAGGTTGAAGATTGATTGCTGATGGACTCTATTTTTTAAAGGAAGGAATGAAACAATGGCTGATGTTGCGAAGCTAATTGATGAGATTAGTAATATGACAGTTTTAGAGCTTTCCGAATTGGTGAAAGCCCTTGAGGATAAGTTTGGGGTAAGTGCCGCCGCCGCGCCAATGATGATGGCACCCGGTATGATGCCAGGAGCTGCAGAAGGTGCCGCGGCTGAGGCTGCACCTGAAGAAGAGGAGCAGACCGAGTTTGATGTCCAATTAAAAGAGATTGGACCTAATAAGATTCCCGTAATTAAAGAGGTACGGGCGGTCACCGGACTCGGACTGAAAGAAGCCAAAGAGGCGGTTGAAGCTGCACCAAATGTTATTAAGGAAGGTGTCACCAAAGAAGAAGCTGAGGAGATCAAGGGTAAGTTGGAAGCGGTCAATGCAGTCGTAGAAATTCTCTAATCCCCAACTTCTCCCAACCTACACAAACCCATTGTGGTCTCATGACTGCGATGGGTTTTTCTTTTTACACCCTACGTTTCACGCTCCAGATTTTCAATGCAGAGGCTAACCGATATGGTTCTTATCTTTTATATCGTTTTTAGCCAATTAGCGGTCGGCGGTCTTGCGCTGCTGCTCATCATACCTAAAGACTTGGTGGGACGCGGATTTTACCGACTCATGGCACTGATTTACCTGCTTGTCATGGTCTTGGCGCGTTGTGCGAACCTGGCGATCAGCGGCAATTCCGTCAGTTTTAGCAATTTCTTCCTCGCATGGCAGGGACACGATTCCATTTTTGTCCTTGTGTTCTGTTTGTTCCTCCTTCTGTATACGATAAGTCTGTGGTTGAAACAGCCTTTGATGAATCGCCTCTTATTAGTTGGGGGCGCAATCTGTGGCGTAATCTGGGTTGGATACAGCGCGCAATCGTATGAGACATCAATAGACCTGCCTGCGGGAAAATTTCTGTTGTCCGCACAATTTCTTGTTTCCGCCGTTTTGTTAGGCTCTGTGAATAGCGGCATGTGGTTTGGGCACTGGTATCTTGTGACCCCAAACCTGCCCGTTATCCACTTGAAGCGATTCAATCGGATCTTCTTGGTGTCGCTGCTTTTATCAATTTCGTTTTTCATACTGAATGTATGCCTCCGATGGCAGGCGGCAGAGGTGAGTCCACTGAATTTTTTCCATCAGGTTGCATTTGGGTTGCGGCTTCTCATCGGATTTGGCGGATCCGTGCTGCTATATATCATTATTTGGGATTGTCTGCGCGATAAATCAACCCAGCGGGATGTCGTTGGGGCAACACGCGCTGCAACCGGATTTCTTTATATTGCTATGTTAACGGTATTTATAGGTGAGTTTTGCGGACGGCTGCTGCTTTTGGAAGTGCAGTTTATCTTGTAATTGTGGAAAGGAAGCGAGGCTTGCGGCAAAAATATGGTTCTATTTTCATCGGAATTTTCGGCTTACTGCTAATAGCGGTGTCGGTAGACGCGCAGATTATCAGCCCGGAGGAAGCGATCGGCTTTCCTGTAGGGGCGGATTACAAGCTGGCGCGTTGGGAGAAGATCACCGACTATCTGCGATCACTGGCTGCGAGCTCGGATCGGGTAATCCTAGAGGAGCGCGGCAAAACCACCGAGGGGCTCGACTTTGTGCTAGCCCTAATATCCTCGCCAGAAAATTTGGCGAACCGTGACCACTACAAAGCTATCCAGCGAAAACTTGCCAATCCGCAGGAGCAAAAATTAGCGGAGTTAAAGCAACTGTCGCGAGCGGGAAAAGCGGTCGTCATGATTAGCTGCAACATCCATTCTACGGAGGTTGCTTCGTCTCAGATGTCGATGGAATTGGCGTATCAACTAGCGACGGAGAACACGCCGGAGATCAAGGAGATTCTGGAAAATACCATCCTGCTGCTGATTCCGTCCGCCAATCCTGACGGGTTGAACATGGTGGTTGATTGGTACGAGCGCACCGTCAACACGCCGTATGAAGGTGCCCCAATGCCTTGGCTCTACCACAAATACACAGGCCACGATAACAACCGAGATTGGTTTATGCTGACGCAGATCGAATCGCAGTTAGTGACCCAGATGCTCTATGAGGAGTGGTTTCCTCAGGTGGTCTACGATGTGCATCAGATGGGAAACAGAGGGGCGCGGTTCGTGATCCCCCCCTACTTTCATCCCGTTAATCCGAATATCCCGCCACTGTTGCAGCGTGAACTTTCCCTAATCGGTGCACAGATGGCACTTGATCTCACATCGCGAGGGTTCACCGGCGTGTTATCGAACGCGGTGTACGATACGTGGTGGCACGGTGGTTTTCGCACCGTACCGTATCGCCACAACATGGTAGGTATTTTGACAGAGGCTGCAAGCGTCAACATCGCTTCACCAATTTTTCAGCCAAGATTGAGCTTGAGGGGGCATCGACGGGGTTTGAGCGAATACGCGCAGCAGACCAACTTCCCTGAACCGTGGCCCGGCGGTTGGTGGCGGCTGCGCGACATTATCGAATACGAGAAAGCGGCAGCGTATTCAATCCTGTCACTTGCTGCCAAGCAGAGAGAGATGTTTCTCACCAATTTTTATAAGATGGGGTTAGACGCTGTCGAGAAAGGAGAACAGGAGCCACCGCGCGCATTTCTGGTGCCGATGGATCAGCGGGATATCAATACGACGTTCAAGATGCTGCAGATTCTACAGCGTGGTGGTGTGAAGATACATCAGGCGAACACGAATTTTACAGCTGATAATGTCGAATATCCTGCGGGAACCTACGTCGTCTTGATGGCGCAGCCGTTTCGAGCACATGCCAAAGACCTCCTTGAGATACAACACTATCCTCGACGCATCCCGGCACCCGGTGCTCCGCCGGAACGGCCGTATGACATTGCGGGCTGGACGTTGCCGATGCAGATGGGCATCAAAGTTATCAAGGTGGTTAACGCATTTGCGGCAGACTTAGCACTCGTTGAGGAAATCCCAGCAGCGGCGGGCAAACTCCACCTTGACGGGGTTGATTTCCAAGACGCGGTCGTCTACGTCTTCAGAAATCAAACGAACTTAGAAACCGTAGCACTGAATCGGTTGCTCCAAAAGGACAGATATACAATCTATCAGCAGCAAGGAGAAACCGTGTGGAAGGATTTGCACCTCCCCCGTGGAACGATTCTCCTTCAATCAGATCGAATACCGGGAAGCGATTCCGCCGAATTACGTCAGCTTGCTGAATCCCTTGGAGTTGAAATCTATGCCTTCAATCGACGCGTGGAAAAAAGAGCAAAGTTGAGGCAGCCGCGCTTGGGGCTCTATAAACCGTGGGTGGCGAACATGGATGAAGGATGGACTCGCTGGGTGCTGGAAGCGCATGAGTTTCCCTATCGCAACTTAACAGATGCGGAGATTCGTGCCGGAAATTTAGCTGAGTGGTATGACGCGATAATCCTGCCCGACATGAAGGCATCGACGATGATTGAAGGGCACGCGGAAGGCAGCCTGCCGCCAGAGTACGTGGGCGGTATCGGATTGGAAGGTGTGGCGAACCTTCGCACCTTTGTTGAACAAGGTGGCATGCTTATCTGCTTGAACTGGGCGACAGAGCTGCCAATGAAACATTTTGGACTGGAGATTAACAACGCTCTGGAAGCGAATCGATCGGGTCCGCAAAAATTGACTGGAGCGGAATTTTTTTGCCCCGGCTCGCTGCTGCGCGTTTTTGTTGAAACAACCCATCCAATCGGTTACGGGTTGGAGCGTGAGATGGCGGTCTTTTTCAAGTCGGGTCCAGCATTTGAGGCGAGGGGTGGAAAAAGGGTTGCGGCTTATCCCAACTTCAATCCACTCATGAGTGGTTGGATTGAAGGGGAGAAACGGATTCGTCAGAAAGGCGCGCTTTGGGATGTCAAGTTGGGAAAGGGACGTGTGATTCTGTTTGGCTTCAAGCCGCAACATCGGGCGCAATCGCACGGGACATTTAAGCTGCTGTTCAATGCGATTTACTACAGCGTTATCGGAAAATGAACTCCCTATCCCCCGCTGTCAACCCTGCATAGATGTTTCGTCCTTCATGCAATAGGTGCAAAATCTCTTCCCGCTGCTTATCTTGGGTGAATTTGCCAATTTTGGTTCGATTGACTTTTTTATTCACGATTGGTTCGCAGCTGCTAGGGGGAGGCTTTTGATATATTGCTCGATCCCTTTGGCAATCGCTGTTGCCAGCTGACGTTGGTATGCCTTTGTCGTGAGTTTCTTCCCTTCCTGTGGATTTGAGATAAAGCCGACCTCAACAAGCACTACGGGAACTTTTATGCCGATGAGGACCACAAAAGGGGCGTGTTTGACCCCCCGGCTCTTCACCTGTTTTCCTGATGCTAGTTGTGCCTGAATGAACTGTGCCAACCGACGGCTCTCCGTGCTCTTGCTCTCCTTGAGGATTCTTCCCACAAGCGCGTCTAGCTCTTTCATGCTGTACTTTGCCCCGGCATTTTCTCGCATGGCGGTGGTTCGGGCGGATTCGTCGGATGCGAGGGCGAGGTAGTAAGTTTCTATGCCGGCAGCCGCACGAGAGGTGCTAGCATTGGCGTGAATGCTGATGAATAGATCGGCTTTCTGGTTTGTTGCAAACTGTGTCCGTTTTCTGAGCGGGAGATAAACATCGGTCTCGCGTGTCAGCTGCACATTATACCCTTTCTTAACGAGGATATCGCGCAGCACTTTTGATAGACTGAGCACAATCTGTTTTTCTTGCCCCACTTGACTCACGGCACCGGGGTCTTTGCCGCCGTGTCCTGGATCGATAACAATCGTTTTAACGCTCAAGCCCAGTTGCTGTGCCAGCGACGGATCGGGGACGGGTTTTGGTGTTTTCGGTGTTTTCGGTGTTTTCGGTGTTTTCGGCGTAGGTTTTGCCTCGCTTGGCGGTGTTACCGTTTTGGACGCAACGTCCGCTTTCTCCGATGGAGGCACATTGGCACTAGGTTGAGGTGCTTTCGGAGGCGCAGGTGGAGGCTTGATCGTTTCCGGCGGTGTTTTGGCTAGATTTGGTTGATCGGGTGGCGTAGGTGGCGCAATTTCAGGTGGAGAGTCGATGGGTGCAGCCTCCTCCGTTTGTTCGGTATCAAGCCGTGAAGCCCGTTTCTCCGCTTGGGCGACGATTTGGGGATCTTGGCTTCGTTGAGAGAGTGCTTCGTAGGTAATGCGCGCCAATGTGAAGTAACCTTGTGCTTCGTATACCCTGCCGAGGCGCAACTGTGCCTTGGCGGCGATTGAGTGATTGAGATAGCGACCGATCACCGTTTGATAATGTGTTACTGCCTTACCGTAGTCTCCAAGCCGATTATAGCAATCCCCTAGCCAATAGTGTGCCTCTGCTGCGTGCCCTGAATCTGGGTAATCTTGGAGCAGGTTCTTGAGCGCGGCGATTGCATTGTCAATCACCGGCTGTTCGTTCCTCCGTTGCCCCAACCAGAGCCAGCAAGAAGCAATTGCGTATTGGGCATCGTCTGCCCACTCCCCTTCCTTATCCGCGTCGATGGTCCGCTGAAATTCTTCAATCAAGGAAATCCACTCCGCTTTGGTGGATGGAATCTCTCCGTGCACTAGTTGGTGATGCTTGGCTGCAGCCGCGCTATAAAAGGATGATGCGTCAGGGGGAGGTGGTGAAGGCGGCATGGCGGGAGAGCAAGCAAGCAGCAGCGATCCGAGCAAGATAAGCGCGTATGTATATATTTTCATGGCGTTCTCTAAGGTACACTAGTTGTGAGTGTTGGGTTTCACTCTTGTTATCCGTAGGGACGTAGCGTTGAAAGGTAGAAACGCTATTGTTTTTAATAGCGAGGCACTTTCAACCCAACCTACAATACTTTTCTTATTCATAATGTCAGTGTGGTGTAAGGCCGATCCGTGAAAATCTTAGTTTGCTGGTTTGCTCATGTGTTTATGCAAACCGTTCGCAAGCGCGGCAAACTCGGCGATGTCCAGCGTTTCTCCACGTCGCTGTAGATCGATGGCGAGTTGATCACAAACGGCGTTGAGCACTTCAGCAGAGATAAAAACGACGTTTTTCAAGAGTGCGTTTCGTAACATTTTGCGCCGAGATTGGAACGCAGCCCGGATTATCCGAAAGAATAGCTCCTCATTCTCAACGTTGACTTGGGGAGTATCTCGCATCTGTAGTTTTAGGACGGAAGAATCGACCTGCGGCGAAGGGTAAAATCGATCCGGTGGGATCCTGTGCACAATTTCAGCCTCTGCATAATAGGAGACACCGATGGAGAGGGTGCCGTAACGTTTGTTCCCCGGCGGTGAGATGATACGTTCAGCCACTTCCGTCTGCATTGTCAGGACGCAAGCACCGATTTTCCGGTGATACTTCAATAACTCCCATAGGATAGGTGTGGTGATATAGTAGGGCAGGTTGGCGACAACTTTGGTGTTTTGGGGAGGAAAGTTATTCAGTAGAGTGGGAAGATTCTGTTTGAGAATATCCCCTTGGATTAGAGAGATGTGAGGTGTTTTTGAGAATTTGAGCTGTAGTTCGGCGTATAGAAATTCGTCGATTTCAATGGCAATGACCCTTTTGGCAGTAGCCGCTAGGACAGAGGTTAAAAATCCGAGTCCCGCCCCAATCTCCAAGACGAAATCGGCATCGGTCAATTTTGCCCCCCAAGCTATCTCTTGCAAGGCGTGTGGATCAATCAGGAAGTGTTGACCGAGTTTTTGGTTGGGGTTTCTGCCGGTGCGTTTGAGAAATTCACGAACCTGTTGGTGGAGAGTCATTTCTGCCGATTTTGTGTTTGAGTGGAGGAAAGGGGATCTGCCAGCCATTGTAGAGAAATATCGCTCCGCTGAAGCGAAGTTAATTGCGCCGATAGCGTTAGGTTTCACTTTTTCTATCTGCGCGACGATTGCGGTGAAAAGCGGAACGGTGGTTTATCTTGATAGGGATTTGCTTTTAACCGTTCAACCCAACCTACGATACTCGCATTCTCAGTTCTTAGTGTATGGTTACGCCAATCTCTCGTGCGATGTGGCGGATGTATTGCTGACCTGCGATGGTGTCTTCGTATGGGAAGTGCTCCACATAGAGCGTGACATCGTGGTTTAACTCATCGAGTCGTCGAAGGATTGCCGCATAGTCCATAACGCCGGATTCAAAACGGTGATCTGTGTCCTTTGCTCCCGGAACAGCTTCGTCTACGTGAACGACTGATAAACGCCCGCTCTCATTCTGGCGTACGGCTGACATCGCTATATCTTTTGCGTGGAGCGCAGTGATTTTATCGCCCACCTCATCGAAGATCTGATTTACCAACTCCGTTGTTCTGTAGAACAGATGGGGCCAGGTCAGGTTTACGCAGTCCATCAGTGCCTTCATTCGGGGGGAGGCGGCTGCCTCAAACATCTCTTTGTACCGTTCCACAGAGCAGAGCGGACTCATGATATGGGGGTGTGCGGCAACGTCCATCTCTGCTGCCTCTGCCTCCCTTGCCAAATCTACCGCAGCGTCAAGGCATTGCTTCCATGCCTCGTCGGACCACATTTGGGGTGTGCATCTGTAGGTTAATCCGACGTTAAATCCGACGCAGTGCGCGCCTAGGATCCGAGCGTGGCGTAGTTGACGGCGATAGTGTTCGATAGCTGACTGATACTCGGCTTCATCCGCTGCGCCAAACCCGCTGTGGAACGCACTAAACTCGCCCGGCCGGATGCCGTGATCTTCGAGGAATTTCCTTGCATCCTCGACATCCCCATCGCTCCAATCGGCAGGTGTACTCATGGAGACCGTTTTTACCTCCATGATGCGGACTGTGCGGAGAAACGCCGCCCGTTCTTCTGCCGTCTTTCCCGGTTGTATGCTTGGACTCATTAAAATCATCTGCCCCTCCTCCTCCGTAAAAGAAAAGCCTCTTGATGCTGATAGGAATGTGTATCTATGCGATCGTGTACATCAAGAGGCAATAGCATCCCTCCCTTTGTTTTTTTTTTAAGGTTCAAGTTGTTGTATGGGGAGTTTGTAATTGCGTCCTAATTGCTTAATCTACAAATTAAGGACGATAGGATTGCTAATGATACCTCGGTCAATCGTCTGCCTGCATCGGTTCAACCACACGGTCTAAGATTCGATCCGCGACTTCACGTTTGGAGAGCAGGGGCAATTGTTCGCAATTCCCACTTTGGTCCAACAAGGTTACGATGTTGGTGTCGCCTTCGAACCCCGCGCCTTCTGCCAATACGTCATTCGCTACGATAAGGTCACAGTTCTTCTTGATCAACTTCTTTTGGGCGTTCTCCAAGAGATTATTCGTCTCGGCAGCGAAACCGACCGTGATCTGCCCCTTCCGCTTGCGTTCTCCCAGCACTTGTGCGATATCTGGGTTTTGCTCCAGCGGGATAATCAGTTGATCGGTGGTTTTCTTGATTTTGCTCGGAGAGAACGCTTGCGGACGGTAATCAGCAACGGCTGCTGCCATCACTACAATATCGGTCTGATCGAACCTTTCGAGGAGTGCGTCTTGCAGCTCCAGTGTGGTTTCTATATATCGGGTTTCGATGCCCGTGGGCGGTGCTGCTGTCGCCGGTCCGCTGATCAGGAGAACCGCCGCGCCACGGTCTCGTGCCGCTTCGGCGATGGCGTATCCCATCTTTCCGCTGGACCGGTTACTGATAAAACGGACTGGGTCGAGATATTCCCGTGTGGGGCCCGCTGTGACAACCACTCGCTTCCCGTCTAGGTCTTTGAGTGTTTTCAGCATTTGCGTGATACGTTCCAAGATGACCTCAACCGTGTTCAAGCGTCCCATACCCTGTTTTCCAGAGGCGAGCTCGCCACTGACAGGTTCGACAAATTCTACGCCGTGTGCTTTCAGGCTTTGGATGTTTGCTGCTACAAACGGGTTTTCATACATGTGTTGTTCCATCGCGGGTGCGATTAGGATGGGACAGTGGACGGAGATTGCGACGGTGGAAAGTGCGTTGTCTGCGATGCCATTTGCCATTTTCCCGATAATGTTTGCGGTGGCGGGGACGATTGCCAGTAGATCGGCTTTGTCTGCGAGGTCGATGTGCACCGGTTTCCAGTCGGAACCGAGATCGAAGAGGTCAAGCAGCACAGGGTTTCGGGAAATGACCTGAAATTGGATCGGCTGCACCAGACGTGCCGCGTTTTCTGTCATGACTACATACACCGAGTGCCCCTGCTTCACCAGTTGGCTCGCTAAGTCGATGGATTTATGGATGGCAATTCCGCCGGTAACACCGAGGATGATAGTTTTATTTTCTTGTTTCATTGTGCTTATGATTCTGAATGGTTCCAGTCATATCGGAGCCGAGTTAATTTGGAGTGCCGAGCATATCGATCGAGTGCGGTGTAGTAGGCTCTGATGGGTTTGTGTGTGGGTTTGAGGGTTAGCATTGTGTTTGTTAGGGCAAGCGAAGGTTGTTAGAGATTGTTTGGCTCAGACAGCACTCTCACTAGATTCCCGCTTTTTCCGCAACGCCCTATTTGAATCCGCAGATTACTGCCGCGAAAGTTCACATTAAGTTGTTTGGTCCCTCTGGGATTAATCCATTTAATGCCCCGCCCTTGGAACAGGATTGGTCTGTAAACGGTTGTCAAAGCCCTTGTTCTTGGAACGAGGGCGGTGGCAAAGTTCAAACTGTTTTGCAACTTTTCAATGACTTCCGATTGTTCGGCTTTGCCGCTCTTGAGTTCAATGGGTGCCGCAACGAGGTTGTTTTCGGCGATGTCAACAAAGAAGAGCAGACGGTCACATCGTTTCTCTGTTATGTTACGCGACTCGAATTCATGCTCGACATGTATCACAACCCGATGAGAGGGTGTGCCAGTCATGTCCACGCGACATCCCTCACCGCTACACGAATTGGTAAGGTTCCCTTCATCCACCTGCGCCCGGATGTGATCGAGAACCCTATTCACATTCACGTTCACTCTCGTCTTTCAGTTCCTCAATTCGGTTCTGCAAGCCTGCCCAGCGGTTGTAAAGAGATTCAGCCACATCCTCATAATCCTCCGGCTCGATGCCTACGGTGTGATCGAATTGAATTTCCTTTACCGGCTGATCTTTTTGGAAGTACCACGCTCCCACTTCCTCCGGTAACAGCCAATCGTTGGTCCCCTTCTTCAGCGCATCTTTTTCCTTGAGCATACCGACACGCATCAAGTTTCCAATCTCTTGGAGCATGTAGTCGCTATGTGTTGTTACAAGCACCCGCACGCCTGCACGGACCAAGCGGGCGAGGGTGGCTGCCATTTGAGTCTGGGCGGCGGGGTGTAGATGGGCTTCGGGTTCCTCAATGATGAGTGTATCGCCGGGGCGGACGAGACCACGGATGAACAGAACAAGGGGGGCAAGTTCAGACACCATTGATGAGGAACGGGTCAGACGCATATCCTGTTCTGTTCCCTGTGGGCGATAGAGAAATTCTGGATACCCTGTCGGTGAAGGTTTCATGATTATCTGCCCCTTGAGCACGTTGGACTCCAACGTGTCGGCGATGTGATTCATTCCATCGTCCGGTTTTGTACGTTTCCTTAATCTTGAATGTTCTTCGTAGAGTATGAGTTTTTCCATGAAGTCTGCCACTACTCCCGAAAGCGTCGGAATCTCTGACGTTTCCAAGTTAGTGCGGGTAGAACCTGCTACAAGCGAACTCGCTATCACCCGATGGCTCTGCATGATGCCGCTCCGGGCGGCTGGCAGGTAGTAAGGTTTTTCTGCGTATCTGCGATGTTCAGACAAGAGTGCAACTGTATCATCAAAATCGATCGACGAAGTTGAAGGCAACCAATCCGCCGGAAAAATGACAGCATTTTCGTTGATCTCTCCATTTGGGGTAATCTCTGATTCGGAGACTTCCATTGTCAAGGACCAGAGATCCTGGTTTCCCTGGCCGACTATTAGTGAAACGGTTATTTCATCGTTTTGCCCATCGGGCGACCGTATTAACCCCGAAACGGAATCGAGGTCGAAACAACGTACAAGTTCGGTCTTTAGATCTGGTCCGAAAAAGTACGGGGTATTAAGGCTGGTTTGTGCCCGTTCACGCACTGCCTTGGGCAGTTCCGAGAATTTGAACGGTTGATTTCGGTTTGTCTTGTTGAAGGTCTCTAAAAGTTCTTTTTTGTCTACCGGAGGGTCGTAATCCAAGCCGTATGCTAGGAGTCGTAAGCTATGCATTGCGGGAAATCCTGAGAGCTCCCCGAAGATGCGATGCAGGGCATAGAGCAGCATAGAGAGATAAGTCTTGCCGGTGTTGCTCGGTCCGACAAATACCGTTAGCGGGCGAAGGTCTATATCCCCTTCTGCAATCGGTCCGAAGTTGCGGACTGAGATTTCGACTTTCGGCGTATTGTGGGTTTTTGCCCTGTCATCGCCGTTCATGTTAATTTTCCTTTTCGTTGGGTTGATGCCGGGGTACTGTGGGAACGGGGTTTTCAGCTATGCGTCCTGCTATTGGGGAGTGGAAAATTCTTGAGAGATTGTAGCGAGAAGCTGGTCGTCGATTCGACAGCGTTCTGCGGAGATGATGTAGCGAATTTGAGTCACAGCTCCTGCGACATCGTTATCCGGATTTTTAACACAGTACTCGTAGTCTGCAATATAATCGAACTCTGATTTCGCTGTCAGCAAACGTTGTTGAAGTTCTGAGTCGGATTCTGTTCTGCGGTTGCGAAGCCGTTTTTCTAAACTCTCTAGGGAGGGAGGCAAAAGAAAAATACTAGTACATCGGATGTTGAGGTCTTTTACCTTCATTGCGCCGTGCACGTCGATTTCTAAAATCAGATCCTTACCGTTTGCGATCGTTGATTCTACCGTGGATTTTAAGGTGCCGTAGTAGTATCCGCCATACTTTACCCATTCCAAAAAGCCGCCATGCTGAATCAGATTTTCAAATTCGGTTTGGTCTAAAAAATGGTAATTGATGCCATTGGTTTCATTGGAGCGGGGTGGGCGGGTCGTCGCGGAGATCGAAAGCTCCAATGTTGCATCGCCTTCGTAGAGTGCTCTGACAACACTCGTTTTGCCGGTCCCAGAAGGGCCCGATATAACAATGAGTAACCCCTTTTGGGAGGGTCGATTATTCCACATTCTGAACCAATTCCCGAATTTTTTCAATCTCTGTTTTCAGGGCAACGCCGGTATAGGAGATGGAGGATCGAGACGCTTTGGCAGAGATGGTATTGACTTCTCGATTCATCTCTTGCAGTAGAAAATCGAGTTGTCTGCCGATGGGTTGGGTTGCTTGCAGATATTCTACAAACTGAGAGCAGTGGCTATCAAGCCGCACCAGTTCTTCCGTGATGTCTGAGCGGGAGGCAATCACGCCTGCCTCCATCGTGAGGCGGTGTGGATCGATTTTAACACGTCCTTCAAAGAGTTCGTTCAAACGTGCTTCCAGTCTTGTATGCGTGGCTTCGACAAGATTTGCGCTAGCCGCTTTTATCTTCCGAGTCAGAAGCTGGATAGAGTGGATGAGTCCTTTGATTTCCTCAAGCATAACAGTGCCTTCTGCCTGCTTGGTTGTTTCCAACCCATCCAAAGCGGTTTCTAGGTGAGCCTGTAACACCTTCCAAACCGCTTCTTCGTCCAAATCGGTTTCTTGTGTAGTTAAGACACCGGGGAGTTGGACCAGCAGAGAAAGCGAAATCTCGTCCGCTAATTGCAGCCTATTTTGCAACTTTACAAGGGCTTGATGGTACTGATCTGCCCACTTAAAATCGAGAACGGGGAATTGGTTTGAGACGGTAGCGGCCTCGGTCCACTCGACTGTAGCTTGGATTTGTCCTCTCGAAACCCGATTCCTTATCGCACTGTGGACCTGATGATCAAATCTGGAAAGAAATTCTGGGGTGCGGACGGTTACTTTACAGTAGCGAGCGTTCCACGATTTAATTTCGATAATCAACTGCCCGAAGGCAGTTTCTGCTTTATGCCGACTATAGCCGGTCATACTTCTGATCATGATTAATCTGCCGCTTCCTGCCATTCGACTAAAATTGGAGATTCAACACGGATTGCATCTTTGATACAGACCTCTTCACAAAGTTTGCACCCGACACAATCCCTCGGTTTCACAAGTTCGCAGATACCGAAGAAGCTCTCGGCGTGTTCGCCGGTCTCCGGATCTTTTAACTCTAGGCAATCCCATGGACAGATGTGGACACAAAAATCACACCCAGAGCAGAGTTCCTCGTAGATTACAGCAATCGGACGATCTTTGGGACGCTTAATAAATTTAGCGACATCTCCATTCTGATCATGGATGGCTTCGACCGGACAGACCATACCACACGCACTACAATCGATACATATATCCGGGTCTATGATATGAAGCATTTTACGGTCGCCGGTGATGGCATCAACGGGGCAATTTGTTAGACATGCCATGCAACCGACGCATTCTTCTGTTATGTAGTAAGCCATTAGAAACGCGCTCCCTCCTTTGAATTTGAGAACCATTGCAGTTGGAATGAGTGGCGGAAATCAGTGGTCAACGCGGATGAATTTTAGGCGGACGACCGATCGCCCCTAATTATAACACGGACACTACGACTAAATCAACTGAGATCGTCATTTGATTTTGATAAATTAACCGAAGTTGCCACTATCCTAAGACAAACCTTGATGATGATTTCTAGTCGGTCGATTTTCCAAAATCGACATCCTCATGTCGAGATATGAATCTTGACCCACGGACTACCTACTAACGGGGAAGTGCACAAACCGCTGCATGAACGGGTTTTTCTTTGCTTCGGCGATTCCTTTTCAGGTATGCTCTGATCCGCGACTTTGCCCTACTTTTTGGTTGACAGCATCTCCGCAAAACGGTATGATGAGAAACTAATAAATAGGGGTAGGAACAGATTGCCTATTGTCAATTTACGTTTCACGTTTCACGTTCAACGGAGGCATCGAAGTATGTACTCACCAAATGACATTCGGGAGTTCTGGGAAGGGACGCGGGCAGCACTCGATAAAATTCCCATACAACCCGAACTCTCACCTGCACCTGAGCAGAGTGGCAGAGAGTTCGACACCTATGGCGTGACGCTGACCAGTTTTGGCGGAATCAAACTCCGGGGTTGGTACTCAGTACCGAAGGATAATCCACGGGGAAAATGTCCCGCCATTCTCGCTGTCCCCGGTTACAGCGGGAGCAAGCAGATCCCAACGCAGCTCGTCCTTCAGGGATACGCTGTCCTCACACTGTTTCCGCGAAGCCAGGGGGAGAGCAAGGCGGAGTGGCAGATTGAATCGGGGACGTACCTTACCTATCATATCACCGATCGGGACAGGTATTTTTATCGTGAGGTGTATATGGATTGTGTGCGGGGTATCGATTTTCTGGTGGATCGTTCCGAAATTGATGTAGATCGGATTGGGATGTGGAGTCGCAGTCAAGGTGGTGGATTGACGCTTGCAACCTCTTCCTTAGATGAGCGAATGAAAGCCGGCGTTGCCGAAGAACCGTTTTTGTGCAACTATCCGCTCTCTATTGAGGTGAAAACTAACCCGTATGTCGAGCTGGGCGAATATCTGAGTCAACACCCTGAACGGAAAGAGATTGTTCTCGAAACACTCGCCTATTTTGATCCCCTCAATCTGGTGGAAATGATTACCTGTCCTATGCTCGTTAATATCGGAATGAAAGACGACGTTTGCCCGTACCACACAATCGCACCTGTGTTTGAACGCATCGTAAGCCAGAAAGCACTGATGATCTACCCTGACTTGGGGCATTCACCATGTACCGATTTCAACAACCATGCGAAAAATTGGTTGGATTTATATTTGTAGCCAAAATTTATGTAGGAGGATCCAATGCTAACGTATCAAGATTTGGGTATCAAACCTTTTATCAACGCAAGTGGAACTATCACGACGCTCGGGGGCAGCATCATGCCGACGGAAGTGGTCGAATCCATGCGTGAGGCGTCAACTTCCTTCATCCATCTCAATGACCTCCACGAGCAGGTTGGTGACAAATTAGCGGAGATGATCGGGGTTGAAGCCGCATTCGTTTCTTGTGGGGCTGCAAGTGGCGTACAGGTCTCTGCCGCCGCCTGCCTGACAGGGACAGATGTAAACCGTGTTCACAAGTTACCTGACACGAGCGGTGCAAAAAACGAGTTTATCATCAGCATGGTCGATTCGCATACCTACATCCATCAGGGAATTGAGGCGGTCGGCGGAACGTTGGTTCGGGTCGGCACCCGCGAATCGGTTTCAGCAGCAGATATACTTGAGGGGATTGGTCCCAATACCGCGGCAATTGTCTTCTTCTTCGGTGCACAGCCGAAGGAGCAGCTTGCAGAGATTATTCCTGAAGCCACAGCGCGCGGTGTGCCTGTGGTGGTTGATGCCGCAGCACAACTGCCGCCCCGGTCAAATTTGAAAGAGATTGCTGGAATGGGTGCATCGTTAGTCAATTTCAGTGGCGGAAAAGGGATTCGCGGCCCCCAAAATTCAGGATTAGTAATTGGGAAACAGGAGTTTGTCGAAGCAGCACGTCTCAACTCTAACCCTCACAGCGCAATTGGGCGCGGCATGAAGGTCGGCAAAGAAGAGGTCATGGGGCTACTCACAGCCGTTGAGATCTTCCTTGCGAAAGATGAGAAAGAGGAATATGCCGAGTGGCGCGCCCAGATGGAACATATCGCCCAAGCTGTTGAATCGGTTGATGGGGTTCACGCACAGGTGGTTGATGCCAAGCAGCATCCATCAGTGCATATCACCCTTGACTCCTCGTATGGGAAAACAGCGGCACAGGTGAACGGTGAATTGAGAGAAGGGGTTCCTTCCATTGTGAACGGTGGAGGTAACGACACTGTGGTGTTCAATCCGATGACGCTGATGCCGGGTGAGGAGGAAGCTATCGCCAAGCGTTTGGTTGAAGTATTGACATGAACAGATTCATAGTCCTTATCTAAAACGTAACAATCAAATTGACTTGATTATTACGTCTCCGCCGTATGCAACTGCGCTTCCCTATATTGACACCGATAGACTTTCCCTCGCCTTTCTTAATCTCCTCAATAAACGCCAAAAAATAGTGGTTGAGCGTGCTTTGATTGGTTCACGGGAGATTCAGACAAAAATTAAAAACCAGCTATTCAGATAACAGATACGGCTTTTGCCAACATAGCTGCCCCGTTCCTGATTGTTGTCAAATAAGCTGGCAGCATATTCTATTTTATCTATAACTGGAGGGGATTATGAGCAAGATTAAAACAGCGGTGATAACCGGACAGCACACCTTTGATGTGCCGGGGTTTCACGGGTTGTTCAGGAGTATTCCCGAAATTGATTTTTACCTACAGGATCTGGAGAACTTTGCGGCAGATGCCGGAAAAGTCCAAGAGCAGTATGATGTCCTTGTGTTTTATAATTTTCATCGGGTAACGCCCGATGAGGGGAGAGTCAAGGAAGCCATTGAACAGTTGGGCGAAAATGGGGCAGGTATCTTGGTGCTGCACCACGCCATCCTTGCGTTTCCGCAGTGGCAATTGTGGTCGGAGCTGTGCGGTATTGAAAATCGTAGTTTCGGTGTCCAGATAGACCAAAATGTGCATGTTGACATCGTAGATTCGCAGCACCCGACCCTCCGGGGCTTGACTCCGTGGAAGATGGTGGATGAGATTTATATCATGGCGGATCCGGGGGATGACAGTGACCTATTGTTGACTACCGATCACCCTGATAGCATGAAGACGCTGGCTTGGGCTCGACAGTACAAAAACGCGCGCGTGCTCTGTTGCCAGTCGGGCCACGACAATCAGGTTTTTTCTGATCCAAATTTCCGCGCGGTGATTTCGCAGGGGATTCAGTGGTTGGCGGGAAGAATTTAGGGGGAGATAGTCAATGCGTACGTTGAGTATTCAAGGCTTACCTGATAAGAGACGGCAGAAAGTCCTTGTCCACGATTGGCCCGATTCGGCGGGACCAACCGGCAACGAAATCAAAACTGAGACGCTCTATTCCGGGATAACAAACGGTACAGAACGAAATCAGCTGATTGGCGGAAACTACGCTCCCAAGGATGAACAACTGCCCACCGGCGGAAACGGCTACCAGAATGTGGGGCGGGTGATTGAGGTGGGGCCCGAGGTCAGCGAACTACAGATTGGGGATGTGCTGTATATGAGTGCCATCCATGCAGAGTACGTCGTGATGCCGGAAGATGACTTGCTCATCAAGCTGCCCGACTCGATTGACCGCGCGGAGGCTGCACTTTTCGGGATGACCAGTGTCGCCATGCGTACCTGCCGTAACACCGAGTTGAAAATGGGAGAACGGGTGTTGATTGTGGGGGCTGGCATCATCGGCCAGGTTGCCGCGCAAATTGCAGCTGTTATGGGTGCCCGTGCTACGCTTTGCGACATTAACCCCAACCGTTTGGAGATTGCTAGACAGATCGGTGCAGCTGAAACCGTTCTGGATGTTTCGGGAGACGGGTGGGAAAAAGGGGTGGCTGACGGAACCTTCGACGCGGTGATTGACTTCGCAGGCGTGCCGGGCATGGAGGACCAATTCATCAGTGCGGTGCGCCAGCGCGGCAGGGTTATATTCATCGCTGGACGAGGCAAAGTGAGCTATACCTTTAACCTCGGTCAGGGACGCGAGATCCAGCTGAAACAGAACAGCCATTTTGATCGCGATGACCTGCAAAATCTGTGTCGTTTGGTTGATCGGGGGTTGGTGAAGATTGCGCCGTTAATCCGTGATGTCGTTCCGGTGAGCGAAGCCAAGCGCATCTATGACACACTGCGGGATACACCCAATGAACTGTTGGGGACTGTGTTTGTATGGTAAGCTAGTTTCGTCGCTACAGCAAGCCCCGAAAGTCGCGGATCTGATGGAACGTAATCCGATTGGCATCATGAAAGTTATGTGCGCCATCGTAAGCGGTGCGAACGATGTAGATAATGCCGTCACCGTCAAACTGCCAATCCACATACTGGAAACCGGTCAACTGGATGGATTGCTCATAAGGTAAGCCCTGATCGTCCTCTAACAGCGTGAGTTTGTGCGCCCAACGGAGAAGGTCTTCAGAAGTGTGCAACGACAGTACGGTGCGCCGAGAAGGTTGACTTGGGTTGGGGTTGTTGTTGCTAAGGGTTAGGTAATGCCCGGTCGCTGGGTCAAAACGGATGGTGAACTTCGTCATTCCGCCGGGAAAATCGATAAACCCCGTCTCTGGATCGAACATGATGGTCGTGCCATTGTCGTGAACTTTAACGATTGCTGCCTTGTCCCACAAGGGAAGCGAATTGAAGCGGAGGATATTCCAGATCTCCCCGTCCTTCGTTTCTACTGTGTTTCCTTCTAGCCAGCCCGGACGCTCTAATTCTCCCCACGTCTCTGGAACCCATGCCGGATCGAAGGGAAGTTTGTTGCTCATCGTCCAGTTGGCAGCGTCTAGGAGATCTGCATCTACATCGGCAGAAATTACGAGGGATTGGAAGCCGCTGCCCCAGATACACGGATCGCAGTCCTCGAATGCCCGATACAACCTGTTGTCCTTCAGAAGGATTGGCACCGGGGCACAGTGGTAATTCGGTGGTTCACGGAAAGGACCGCCCCGAAATAGTAAGCCGGATTTCTCATCTTTGGGATGGGTCCAAGTGTATCCTCCGTCGCAGCTGCGGCGGATTAGAATTGAGCCATATTCCTGTGATGTGCCGAATAGGTAAACGCTGCCGTTGTGGGTAAATAACGAACTCCAGAACGCATTTGCGATATGGGTGATGTTGGCCCAAGTCTCTCCGTTATCGCTTGAACGGTAGACGCTGGTTAGGTGTTGTGCGTTTTCGTGGTTCAGGGGGCAGCCTGTCCCGAAATAGTCGTGTGTTGCGAGCAGTGTCCCATCTGCGAGCCGGACGATGCTCGGACTGCCGAGGTAGGTTTGTGTTTTTGCGTCCTGAAATTTGATTTCGTTGAAGTCCATAGATTTCCTTTTATTTAGGAATGAATCAGTTGAAAGCATACGATGACTTCTTTCAGTTTACCAAAGTCGGGGAATTAAGGCAACGAAAAGGAGTTGGAGATGCAGATTTTGGTCACCGGGGCGAGTAGCCGCATCGGTCATTATGTTGTGAAGGAATTGGTAAACGCAGGGCATAGTGTCACTGGCGTTGATATATTAGCGTCTGAAGGGAGAGTGCCTCGTTTCTTGCGTGTTGATCTGACCGATGCCGGTGAAGTATACCAATTAACATAACGCAAGTTGCCACAAAGTAGTAGGCATATTCTGTATGCCGTAACCATTATGCAACTTACGGCACGACGGAGCGGGCCTACTACCTTATCCCGATGGAGGAAACTGTGCTTATCCATAATCCCAAAGGTCACTACCATTTTCTCAAAGGCATCGATCCGTATTCCTGCGGTGTCATCGCCGATCTTGGTTACGAAATCGTCAACATAACGCTGAAAAATCCTATCCCATGGCGTGAGGGATTTACACACATTGAGGCGTACTTGAAGGCACAGGGTCAAGGGCGGACAGCCCTGTGTGCGATTCAACTCCGAAGTCCAGCACCTTTCACCATGGAGGGGTTTATCGCCTTTAATCATGGGTACTGCCAAGTTTTGCAAGAGTGGGGCCTTTATGTCGATGAACTCAATCCGTTGGCACGCACAAATGTAGCACCGTTGGTAGAGCCGCCGGAAGTGCCGATGCTCTGCGGTTTTTCCTATGTGCTTCCTTGTGATAAAGCGGCGCAACCAACCTTCATCATTGCAGGTGCCGGTGAGCTTCTGGAGGGTGCCCTGAACTCCGAAGGCATCCTTCGCCGCGGAGAAACCGATATAGATGCCATGCGAGAGAAGGCTGCTTATGTCGTCGAAGTAATGGCGGAACGCCTCTTGGGGCTGGATGGTGCTTGGGATGCGGTGAATCGGATTAACATCTATACCGTGCAGGCAATCAGCGGCCTCGTCGAAGAGATTGTGCTTCCGAAGCTAGCCGCAGCTAAGGCGCACGGCATCCATTGGTATCCGTCACGTCCACCGATTGTGGACATTGAATACGAAATGGATATGCGGGGGGTAATGCGAGAACTATACGTTGATTTCAGTTAATCCCTTCGATTCTCGCGCTGCTGTCAATGATAGCTGGTGTGTAGGGGGTTGGAGGTGAATGTGATGCGTGATGATTGGTTGACTGACTCATCACGCATCCTAAGGTCAATCTTTTTTAACTGCCATTGATTGCAGAGACAATCTGTCCTGTGGTTGGGTACTCTCCTGTTTGCAACTTAGAGTAGATCAGTTCTCCGTTCAGGGAGACTTCAAAGCATCCCCCACCACTGGGGACTAGTGTGAGTCCTTTAACATCTGTTTTGTATTTGCTCAACAAATCGTCCGTCAAACTGACGGCTCTGGGCAGGTAGTTTCAAGCAGAGCAGTATTCAACTCGCAGTTCCATTGTTAGTCCTCCTAAAGTATCAGAAGTTCCCGGAGATCGGATGCAGTTTAGGCTTCTCTCCGGGCGGGTGATTTGAGTGCTTGATAGCACGGATTGGATTCGTATCTACGCGAATCAACATCGGATCCCTTAAATTTTACAAGGAAAGCTATGAACTCTGCAAGTCTTTTTTGGGCGTTAGAGGGGATATGCTCGAAATCGGACGTAAGATAAGGAGTTGAAAAACGATGAAATTTGGCGTTGTGACCCACGCGGTCGGACCTCACATGTCGTTTGAAAAAACGTTAGCAGCGATTAAGGGACTCGGTTTCGATTTCATCTTGTTGTTAACGAGTCGGGTAGCGGAATCGGTCAGTGCAGAAGGCACGAGTCAGAGCCCGTTTCCCAACGTCCTTGATTCTGACCCTGAGCATGTTCGCAAAGCGATACGTAACGCCGGGTTAGAGATTGGCGCACTCCATTTTTCCGGTGACATCGATATCGACAGCGATGCGGGAATCGAACCGACAATTACGGCCTTAAAGGAGTATGCGGCTTACGCATTGGCACTGGAGTGCAAATACTTAACGCACCCCGTTCCAAGCTGTGGCAGGTCTAAGGTGCCTACGGCAGAAAAAGCGACGGAAATCAAACGGCTTGCTACCTGCATGAACACGGTAGCAGAAACCTTTATGGACAGGGGGCTTTGGATTGGGGTTGATATTCACCATACCGCGTGGGTGGAGGGGTTGGACGATTGTCGCCTACTCCTCGACTCCATGCCGTGCGAGAACGCCGGCATTATTCTCAATATCGGGCACATGACTAGCGCAGAGGGTTACGGGTGGTTGCTTGTCGATGAATATCCCAATCGGATACCGGTTGTGGGTTGGAAAGACCATAGTCTGGCAAAAGAGCGTCCACGCCCAATGTGGTCGATTGAGTTGGGGACCGGACACAGTCCATTTGAACTGTACATCAAGGCGTTCAAACGGAATACGGGAGCCCGCGTCCATCTGATTAACTGCGAAAATGTTCCGGACGAGGAGCGTATCGCTGTATTGCAAAGGAGTCGTGAATATCTGACAAAGCTTTGGGACTCAGTTGGGTAAATGGGAAAGGAGGTTCTCAATGTTCAAAGTTGCGATTCTTGGGTATCGTGCACAGGGGGCTAATCACCACGCGCCATCGTTTGTCAAGCTGACCGATTGCCAGATAGTTGCTGTATGTGACATCGTTGTGGAACGTGCAAGAGCGGGGGCGAACCGGTACGGCGTGCCAGCCTATACCAATGCGGACGAGATGCTTGAGGCGGAAGATATCGACATCGTAGATATCCCCGTTGGTGAGGGGTATCGTTATGAGCTCGTCATGAAATGTCTGAGGCGGGGGCTACATGTGTTCACTGAAAAGCCTTTAGCAGGAGCGGAAGGTCAGTACAGAATTCAACGCTCCGATGTACCGGTTGCTCAAGAGATGATTGACGAATGGAGGCGGCACGACGTACACTTTGGTATCTGCTTTTGTCTCCATGCTTCGCGCAATGTAAGACGAGTAAAGCAGGTCATTCAAAGCGGTCAACTGGGTCAACTTCGGCAGATTCAAGCCCGCACGGCTCTGGGGTCTTGGAATCATATCATTGATATGGTTCGATTTCTGAGTGGGGAAGTGGAGGAAGTCTTTGCCTATGCGGACGGCGAGGAGATGGGAAACAAGGCGGCGTGTCTGAAGTTCGAGAGTGGGGCGGTGGGAACATTGGCGGTATCGCAGGACTTGGGGCTGCAATTTCAAATCAAGTGGATCGGTGAGTTGGGAGAGGTGACGATTGACAACATCGCCGGCAACGCTTACTGGCATCTGCACAACTCGCATGATGTTACCCATTGGAGCGATGCCCGCCAGCTAGATGGAGGCACGTATACTGCCCAATTCGAGGATTTAATCGCCGAATTTGTCGCTTCGATTAAGGAGCGGTGCCCTTTCGTCGCGGACGGCTGGGCGGGGCTGCGTCACATGGAGATTGATGCGGCAATCACGGAATCCATCAGGACCGGCAAGTCAGTCCCGGTTCGCCGATACATGCCGGATAAGGGGCACACAATTTTAACTTTGACGTAGACGAATTCTTGAGGAGAGGAATTAATGGAATATCGCAACTTTGGTATAGCGGGTGTCAAGGTTTCGCCCATCTGTCTGGGGGTTGCCTTTCGTGGACGACCCGATAAAGCAGTCCAACGGGCAACAATCGAACGCGCAATCGAGCACGGGGTCAATTTTATTGACTGCGCGAACACCTATCAGCGCGGAGACTCCGAACGTGTCCTTGGCGAGGTTATCAATGGACGACGAGACCAGTTCGTTATCACCACCAAAGTATGCGAGCCTATCGACGAGGGACCGAATAACCGGGGACTATCACGTTTTCATATCATGCGCGAAGTTGAAAAAAGCCTATCGCGCCTTCAGACAGACTATATTGATGTCTATCTGCTCCATCATGTGGACCCAACGACACCAATCGAGGAAACACTGCGAGCGTTAGATGATCTCGTGCGACAGGGAATGGTGCGGTATGTCGGCTGCGCCAACTTTGCCGCATGGCAGGTATGTAAAGGGTTGTGGATCAGTGATCGTCGTAACCTTGTTCCTTTTATCTGTGTGCAGAACCATTATAACCTGCTTGACCGCTCTCCTGAACAGGAGATTATGCCTTTCTGTCGTGCGGAAGGGTTGGGGATGATGACGTACAGCCCACTGGCTATCGGCTTACTGACGGGGCAGTTTCGGCATGGTGTGTCGCCTTCGCCCGATACACCGTGGGGACAGGGACGGTTGGGATTCGAGAAAATCATGTCGCCTGATGCTGACCGGGTGGTGGAAACGCTGATTCGCATTGGGACAGCGCGAGGGAAGACGCCTGCTCAAGTTGCAATCGCATGGGTGCTATCACACCCTGAAATCTCCGCAGCGATGATTGGGCCCGACACCCCAGAGCAGGTTGAGGAAAACGTGGGGGCTATCGGTTGGGAATTGACTGACGATGAACGATCGGTGCTGGACGAAGCGTCGGTGTGGGCCCTTGCCGGGGGGAACGTGTAATGAGGCGAAGATGCTGATTGTGTAGGGCTTATGCGTCGCGTCGGAGGTAATCTAAATCAGTTTTACTACAGTGTAAATTTCCGAAGTGATTACAAATATTCCAATTCACAAATTTACATTTACATGTGATGCGGAGTTAAGGTTGATTAACAGTAACATTTTCTCTTGATATCTCTTGATATATCCGCATGTTTGTGGTATAATTCCAATGTGGCTTACGTATCAGCGAAAAAAGCAAGTGCATTGCTGGACTACACGCCAGACCACTTGAGACGGTTGGCAACAGCCGGTAAGATTGATTATATTCGCACTAAGGGAGGTCAACGAAGATATAATGTCCAAGCATTTATTGAAGGCAAATCCGAATCAACTCTTACCACCGTTTGCTACTGTCGTGTCTCCAGCCCCAAGCAACGCGCCGCCCTTGAGCGTCAAGTCGCCTACCTGCGAAGTATTTACCCCGACGCAGAAATCGTCCGCGACATCGGAAGCGGGCTCAACTTCAAACGCAAAGGGCTTCAAACCTTACTGGACCGCCTTCATCGAGGCGATAAGCTCCAAGTTGTGGTTGCCGATAGGGATAGACTCGCCCGATTCGGCATTGAAATCATACAATACTTTGTCGAGCAAAACGGTGGCGAGCTCGTAGTTCTTGACAATAAAAGCAACAGCCCCGAATCCGAGCTCACCCAAGATTTACTCGCTATCTTGCATGTCTTCAGTTGCCAAATGCACGGACTCCGCAAATACTGTGACCAAATCAAAGAAGATTCGAGTCTATCCTGACTCAAAGCAACGTGCAAAACTTAGGCAATGGTTAGGGTGTGCGAGATATGTCTACAACCGAACGGTAGAATATCTCCGACAGCCTGATACTCATCGGTTAGCATCTGCTTTATGACAGTAATTCGCACAAGCCCAATATTTTCCTGCCTGTCCCCGATAGATCGGGAGTCCGTGCCGAGACCAGGCAGGCTGGAACGGACAACATTGGGTCAAACCGTGTAGTTTTCTCTGGATATATCCGTATAAATGTGTTATACTTGCCTCAACTCCCCTGAAGCGTTTAGCAGATACAACGAAGTGAACGGGTGAGCGACTGTCGCCGAGGGGCACTCGGAGACATTAAACGCTTGTTGCTTTGAATCCCGATTTATCGGGGTGGAGATTCTGTAAGCCCTCAGCACGTGAGGCACGAATCGTTGAAACAGGAAGATAGCACAGAGCAACTGCTACTGGTCAGTCTATCATAAGAATCCCAATGCTTTAGCGTTGGGAGCAGTCAAATACCAAGAACTTGCTAAAAAATTAAGAGGATTTGGTTGTCACGAAAGAGGAAGAAAACGTGGATTTCACAGAAAATGGTTTAACCCCAATACTGAAAAATCTACTAGTATTCCAGATCACGGCAGACGAGACCTACCAATAGGAACAATCCGTGCGATTGTGAGACAACTAGGACCTAATTGGCAAGATTTCCACCAATAAAGTTTACTGAACATACAGCTGATTCTAGTACCCCGGAATCAGCTTTTTTTATGCTTCAAAAAGGACTGAAACCCTTATAAATGGGTGTTGATCGTAATCCATTGAGGTATCCGATGAACGTTAAACAGATTCCAATCTTAAACGCCGATGCCCTTGAATTGTCGCGCATCAGTCAGGAGGGGTTGCTTTCGCTGAATCTCCTCGAAATGCAGGCGATCCAAGCCTACTTCGCCAAATTGGAGAGAAATCCCACCGATGTTGAACTTGAAACAATCGCCCAGACATGGTCAGAGCATTGTGTCCACAAAACATTTAAGAGCATGATTGAGTATGCCGAAAAAGGACGAGAAACGGAGATGATTGATGGGCTTTTCAAGACGTTCATTCAACGGGCAACACAGGAGATTGGGGCGGATTGGTGTGTTTCCGTTTTCACTGATAACGCGGGTATCATTGAGTTTGATGATAATTATAATATCGTTTTCAAGGTTGAAACGCACAATCACCCTTCCGCGATAGAGCCTTATGGCGGCGCAGGCACGGGGATTGGGGGGGTGATTCGGGATTCGCTCGGTACAGGGCTTGGAGCAAAGCCTATTCTGAATACGGACGTTTTCTGCTTCGGACTCCCCAATCTCAGCTATGATGAACTTCCCAAGGGTGCGCTCCATCCAAAACGGATTTTCAAAGGCGTTGTCGCAGGGGTGCGGGACTACGGCAATCGCATGGGGATTCCGACAGCGAACGGTGCTATCCTGTTTGATCCACGCTATACAGGAAATCCACTCGTCTATTGTGGCAACGTTGGGCTAATTCCCAAAGATCGATGTGATAAAACGGTGGAACCCGGTGATCTAATCATCGCCATCGGTGGGCGTACCGGGCGTGATGGTATTCACGGGGCGACGTTCTCCTCGCTGGAGTTGGACGACACCTCTGAAAACCTCGGCAGCGTCGTGCAGATCGGCAATCCGATTATGGAGAAAAAAATTGTCGATGCTCTGATGCGAGCCCGGGATCGCCAGCTCTATCGCAATATCACAGATTGCGGTGCAGGTGGATTTTCCTCTGCTGTCGGTGAAATGGGGCAGGAGACGGGTGCGGAGATACATCTGGAGAACATACCGCTCAAATACGAAGCCCTTGATCCGTGGGAGATTTGGCTTTCGGAAGCGCAAGAACGGATGGTAATCGCTGCACCGCCTGAAAACTTGGATGAATTGATGGCGATCTGTGAGGCGGAATCGGTTGAAGCCACTGTGCTCGGTACATTCACCGATACCCACAGACTGCGGGTGTTCTACCTCGGAGAAATTGTAGCAGACCTCGACATGGACTTCCTCCACGATGGCTTGCCTCGCCATACGAAAAAGGCGGTTTGGGAACCGCCGCAACACCCTGAACCTGAGTTAAGTGAGGTTGACTCCACGCTACACCGATCGATGGACGATGCGCGTTCTACGCAACTCACCCAAGACCTGTGCCGTATCCTCGCAAGTCCTAATGTTGCAAGCAAGGAGTGGGTTATCCGACAATACGACCATGAAGTTCAAGGCGGGTTGGTGCTCAAGCCGCTCGTTGGGCGCGAAAATGATGGTCCTGGGGACGCTTGCATCACAACACCTATTCTCGGCTCCCGAAGAGGGGTCATTGTGGCAAACGGCATTAACCCCAAATATGGGGACATCGATCCGTATCACAGTGCAGCCGCAGCGATTGATGAAGCCTTGCGAAACGTTATCGCTGTAGGCGGGAATCTTGATCAGACTGCACTGCTTGACAACTTCAGTTGGGGAAATCCCGACAAACTTGACCGTCTTGGCGGTCTGGTGCGTGCAGCGAAAGCGTGTTACGACATCGCTGTTGCATACGGTACGCCCTTCATTTCTGGCAAGGATAGTCTCTACAACGAATACCGCGACACCACTACCGGCGAGCAACTTGCGATTCCACCGACCCTGCTCATCTCTGCGATCTGTGTCATGCCAGATGTGAGCAAGGCGGTCTCGATGGACGTGAAATCGCCCGACAACCGAATCTATGTTATCGGTAAGACCTACCCTGAACTCGGTGGATCACACTACTACGCGATTTGCGGCTTCATCGGAAACAGTGCCCCCAAAGTGCGCCCCGCTGAAGGGAAGCGGACGATGGAGGCGTTGAGTCTTGCGATTGATCAGGGGCTTGTCCGCTCCTGCCACGATTGCTCCGAGGGTGGGATTGGTGCGGCTGCGGCGGAAATGGCATTTGCCGGTGGACTTGGTATGCACCTTTCGCTCATGAACGTGCCCCGCGATGCAGGCGTTACAACAGACAACCTGTTGCTTTTCTCGGAGTCTAATAGCCGATTCATTGTGGAGGTTGTGCCGAAGAAACAGGAAGCGTTTGAGAAGTGCATGACAGGTATCCCGATCGGTTGCATCGGCACGGTGGTTGAGAGCGGGGATTTCGTTGTCAACAGCACCGATAGAGGGGTAATTGTGCAGACGACAATCGATCGGCTCAAGGAGAGTTGGCAGGGGACGTTTCGGTGGTGAAATCCCTTGGGGTAAAGTCTTTAGTAACCAATGGTGCTAGCTTGCGACTGTTGATACGCTCTCCGATCAAATATCGAAGGTGAAACGTGAAAACAATTTGTTCATGGGGTCATTTTATTGGTTCATTGGTGTATTGGTTCAGTAATGTACTAATGAACTCTTGAACTGTGTGAAAACGACAGCCAGCCCTAACTAACCAGCACCAAAGGTTAATAGGAGAGAATCTAAATGAAACCGAAGGTCCTCATCCTTCGTACCGCAGGTACTAACTGCGACTATGAAACAGATCACGCCTTTCAACTTGTGGGAGGCGAGACATCGCTGACTCACATCAACCAGCTGATTGCTGGTGAGGTTGCCCTCATGGATTATCAAATTATGGCGATTCCGGGCGGTTTCTCTTACGGCGATGACGTTGCCGCTGGCATCTTGTTGGCAAACGAGATGAGATACAAGCTCGCCGATTCGCTCACCGATTATGTCGAATCAGGACGGCTGATGATTGGTATTTGCAATGGCTTTCAGGTGCTTGTGCGCGCTGGTTTGCTGCCGCGCCTCGATTTGCAGCAGGTGCAACAGGCTACCCTCGCTATGAACACCTCCGCAAAGTTTGAATGTCGTTGGATTCACTTAGAAACTCAAGAAAGCAACTGCATCTTCACACAAGGCTTGAAACCTCGCGTTTATCTGCCGGTTGCCCATGCAGAGGGCCGCTTTACCGCACCGCAACCAATACTTAATCAGATTGAAGCCGATGGACAGGTGGTGTTTCGCTATGGCTCAGCCAACGGCGGCGCACCGGAATACCCCGATAATCCGAATGGCTCCGATCACCACATCGCCGGCATCTGCGATCCCACCGGCAGAATTTTCGGTATGATGCCACACCCGGAACGATTTCTGACACGCCTCAATCACCCCCGTTGGACACGAGAGAAGCTGCCGAAAGCGGGAGATGGTCTAGCGATTTTTCAAAATGCTGTCGATTATGTATCAGGATTGTCTTAGTCCGTATCCCGATAATCCTTGAATCCTGATTAGAAAGTGAGTTGAATGAATGAACCTTCGCCCCTTTTTGCGAGATGACCTCGCAGATCTTACCCCCTACCACGTTGCTCAACCACCACACCGAGTCAAGATGGATGCGAATGAATCTCCCTTTGACCTGCCACCAGAGATTCGACAGGAGTTGACGGAAGCCATCGCTAAACTCAAATTTAACCGCTACCCGGACCCGAGTTCGGATCTGCTGCGAACACAACTTTGTAGACAGTTGGGGGTTGATAAGACAGAGATTGTCGTTGGCAATGGATCTGACGAGTTGATTGGGAATTTTATGTTGGCGTTCGGGAGGCACGAGGCGTGTGTCTCCTTTCCAACCCCGACGTTTTCGATGTTTGGAATCCTTGCACAAGTTGCGCGACTCAAAGCGGTTGGATTGCCGCTTAATGACGGGTTTGATCTGGATCCAGAAGCGTGGAATGCTCATCTCGATGCCCACGCGCTTAACCTTGTATTCCTATCATATCCGAACAATCCGACAGGCACCAATTTTTCGGCAGCGGTGATCCGCCAAATCCTTTCCCGTCCTGATACGCTCGTGCTTCTTGATGAGGCGTATTACGAGTTTTCGGGGCAGTCCCTTATGGCGGAACGGGAGCGATACCCCAATCTAGTCATCACGCGGACTTTCTCCAAAGCTTACGGACTTGCGGGCTTGCGGGTCGGCTACGTGGTTGCACACCCGGAGGTCGTCGATGAACTCAACAAGGTTCGCCTCCCGTATAATCTCAACCGTTTTTCGCAGATCGCCGCAACGCTTCTGATCAAACGCCCTGACCGATTAGCCCAACATCTGCAACTGATTCGGAGTGAGCGGAAACGGGTTGTCAACGCTATGAAAGCGATAGAGGGCATTCACCCATTCCCAACGGAGGCGAATTTTGTCCTCTTTCGGACAGACCAGCTCACCCATGAGGTGTTTCAACGTCTGATCGACCATGGGGTACTGGTCCGCAATCTCGATCGTCCGGGCCCATTGCAAAACTGTTTGCGCATAACAATCGGGCTCCCGGAAGATAATGATACGTTCCTTGAGGGATTGCGGGGTTGAGGTTACAAGGAATACCGAATGGAAGCGGTGGAGTTGATTAACAGTTACTCTGTTTTGCAATAAGTTAAGTAGTTGCGTCAATCACAGAGACGCAGAGAACACAGAGAAAACAAGATGAGGTGATGTGCATCGAACCTTGTCCCGTCCCGTTTTCAAATCTTTTATACCCTCTGCCTCCACTCATTCCGTTGCGAAATGTCAAGCCTCGATCTACTAATTTCCTTACATTTTGCGTTGCACCTATCGCCAGAAGGAAGTCCAGTGAATATTCCCCCCGGAAAAAGAGCGAAGCATCGACTTAACAAACTACATCGCCGCTTACTGCCGTTCTACATGAAACCCGCTATTTTGATTGCTTTCATGGGGGTTTCGCTGATGGGACAGCTTACGTGGATAACGGCTATAGCAATGACTGGGGGTGTCGATGTGCGATGGTGCGGCGTTGGCTTTGCCTTTGGGATTGTTATCGGTTACATTCAAGGTAAGTGGATATCGCGGCTGTGGGCGCGTGATTATTTGCGCGTGATACAACGAGAAATTACATTTTGGGAGGCGAAGGGTGCCACAGGAACAACGGTTTTTGTGATTCTTGCGCTCGGAATTCCGATTTTGATTGGGCTGTCCTTGAGGCAGTCCCACGGGCTTTTGGTGGGACTTCAATCGCACATCTTCGGTTTTGTTGGTGGGATGAACCTCGCGCTCTACCTATGGGTACGGCGGTTGCCTAAGTGACGCAAATTAGTACCTAAGTTCATCGGTTCATTGAACTGATACACCCTATACATTCCTACAGTCTCAGTAGGTCGAGATTCATATCTCGCCTGTCCCAATCTAACGGAGAACATCTGAGATGGGTTCAACCGTCTTGGCAGTCAAGTCCGGGAATCCGACGAATGGTCGCGTATGATTCACCCATATCTGTTGATCTTTGCCATTCTGTTTGTTTCAACTTTTATACATTCGACGCTCGGCTTTGGTCAGGCGTTAATCGCTATGCCCCTGCTGGCGATGGTTGTCGAATTAAAGACCGCTACCCCGTTGGTTGCGTTTGTCTTAATGACGGTTGCAGCTGTGATTCTGTTAAAGAATTGGCGCGTCGTGGATCTGAGTGCTGTTTGGTGCTTAGTGCTATCGTCATGTCTCGGCATACCTGTGGGACTGTTCTTGTTAAAAGGGGGCCCCGAAGGACTGATGAAAGTGTTTCTGGGCATACTGGTCATCCTGTTCAGCCTTTATAATCTGGCAAACCGTCATCTAAAGATAATCGATCTGAGCCGGGTGAGCGGTGGTTCCGGGATTGCTTATCTGTTTGGATTCGTTGCTGGGGTTGTCGGCGCGGCTTACAACACAAGTGGGGTAGTGATTACCATTTATGCGACACTACGTGATTGGTCGCCGGAGCGTTTCCGATCTACATTGCAGAGCTACTTTGTGTTTACCGGCCTTTTCATTTTGGCGAGTCATGGGTTGGCTGGCTTATGGACACCTTATGTGTTAAAGCTTTATGTGATTTCCTGGCCACTAATTTTGGCGGCGATATTCCTCGGCGGCAAATTGAACAGATTTATCCCCCAAGGGCAGTTTGATGGGTATGTCAATGTGGGGTTCCTTATTATGGGTGCCTTGCTATTCCGTTGATTGTGTGTAACCGATATTGTTGACCCAAATTTTGACCGATACGGGACAGATTCTAAATTGTTAATCCAAGTTCGATTTCTTCAGGGCGTAAAATATGAAGAAATCGTGAACGAACACGTTATTCCGTTTTCAACAACTCACAGATTCGTAACAGACTGTTGGGACCGCAGGTGAGCAAAAGTAGGTTTGGATTAGTTTGGGGGGTTGTCCTCTGTTGGTGATTTGTCCGGTGCCCTTTCCAAACCTTCTGAATCGGGTCGAAGTTGCAAACCTTGATTCAGATAAAACTTCGGATTGACCTGAAAAAAATCGGGCGGAAAATCAAGATTAAATTGAGCTTCTTTAACCACATACGTGTTAATACGGTCTAGTTTCCCCCCTGGCCACCTATGTATGTGTCTGGACACCGTAGGAAACCAAATGTCTCCGTATTTCCGAAAATCCTCATAAATCATCGTCCACCTATCATCATAGTGCTCCTCCTTGAGAATACAGAACCCTTTTCTCGCATCCACCCAGATCTTCACAGTCGGTTTGGAGGATAGCACACGGGCACCCTCTTCTGTCCGGAATTCAAGTACATAGCAGTCCACCTCAGCTATCGTTTCTCGACCGACAAGCGTTGCATCGGAGGGCACTTGATGGCTGGAACGTCCATATAGTTCAAAATACAGAAAACTCCTGTATTTACTACGGTTCGCAAAGGCAACGGAGTGAGCAGGAAATTCATCTAACGCTTCATAAGCCTGAGTTTTCCCATCGTAAGTTATGACGTGGTAATCACCCGCAGTCGTATATTTTGCTGCCTCACTAAATAGATCTACCTCTAGGCGATCAATTTGGTTCATTTTATATTGAAAAGTCTTTGGATAATGCACCGAATCTGGGTCGAAAATTTGGAACGCAACATTTGACTCTTCAACCACCTGACGTTTATCATACCACTTGGCGTCGAAAGGGACCCCCTCGAGTTCTTCCTCTCGGATTTCCTTCTGGTGAGGCATTGAATAGTCCCTCAAAATTCTCTGTCTCTCTTGTTGTATCAACGCTTGAATTTCTTCAGGTGACTTTTTCGCTTCATAGTCGAATGTTATGATGATTCTCATCTCGCCACTTCGGATCTGGTTACGTGCCTGATTGACACCGGCGATTAGCTGTTTCGTTGTGAGCTCTTCAGACTGGCACAACTGACCAATCGAAAAGAATACGAGGGTGCAGAGTATTCTGAACATCTTTTCCTCCGGCGTAATGGCCCGAAGGAAGAAGAGCCCAAAATTTGACATTCTAGATCACCTCCTTTACTTTAGATATTAGACTAACCCTCTTCCCAGTTCACTTCGCCTGGCCAGAGGTATTTCCACGCTCAAAATTTATATGATAGATCCCGAATCAGAGATTATGTTATAGCCCTGATTTCCAAGATTCATACTTCTCTCCGTATCTGTCATGGAATTCTTCAACAGTCATTCCGTACTCGAATACTATCTGTTCTACTTCTTTTTCTAGTTGAAATCTTTGTTCGTCAAGAGGAGCGATTATAGTCCGTAATTCTTGCATTCGGTCTTGACTCCTGCGAAATTCTTCGTGTAGCCTCTCCGTTTCCTCGCCACTGGCTTCGACTAAGTCGTGCAAACCAATTTCTATTCGCCTGTATTTAAGTTCACGAAGTTCTATAGAGAACGGAGCGGTTTCTCGGTAAATGACTTCCCGTTGATCATATAGTTGTTTGACCTCTATGAAAAGAGCTTCCAGTTCCGGGCTGCTTTGTGCTTCAGAAGTCTTCGCTTCCAATTCCTCAAAGCCCTCTGTATCGAAAATAACTTCTGTCTCTTCCAATTCTGTGCTTTCAGAGGTCTTCTCAGACGCTTCCCCCTCTTCCGCAGTCGGTTCTGGATTTGAGTGTTCCGGCGTTAAGAGGTGAGAAGAGCGATTAGCATCCCGAAGCCCAGTAAAAGGTACCTCCAATTCAACGGTCCCTTCTTGTTGATTTTTGTTTTCGATATGCAATTGATAACTGGTATAGATGAAATACGCAATTGAAATCAAAAGCACCAGACATGAAAAAGCCAAGAATTTCCGTTCCATATTCTCCTCCTTATGAAAGTGTTGCGAGCCCCTTTACTTCTCAGTTGCGTCCTGAGCACAACGAAATCCGATAGTGTAGGTTCTGCGGTCTTCCTTATCATAATACCGGTAGGGACATCGCAGTTGAAGCCGAATCGAATCCCAAGCCCCGCCACGCAAAACTCGGTATTCACCACCATCTGGTCCTTTTGGGTTTCGCCGTGAACTTTGTGGATAGTAACTTTCACCATACCAATCCGCACACCATTCCCAAACACTACCCGCCACGTCCATGACACCGTAAGGACTTGCACCTCCAGGAAAACTGCCGACTGCTTGAAGTTTAGTGACATGGGGAAAATAACGGAGTTTAGAAAAGTCCATCTCGTTCCCCCACGGATAGATTTGTCCATCTATTCCCCTGGCGGCTTTTTCCCACTCCGCTTCGGTTGGAAGTCTTTTCCCCGCCCAGGTCGCGTAGGCATTCGCTTCATACCAACTCACGCCAATCACGGGGTGATCTGGCTCTGTTGAAACCGAATTTTCTCCATATTGCATAGGGGTTTCAATTTGATGCCATTCACCAGCATCAAATTGAAACTTCCCAATGAAATCCCAACCTGCCGCTGTCCAAAATTCCCGCTTCTTGTATCCACCTGCTAAGATAAACTCTTCATATTGAGCATTAGTCACCTCATATTTATCAATGTAGAAGGCATCCAAATAGACCTGATGCGCGGGTTTCTGATCCCCGTTTGCACCCTCAGAATCTGTTCCCATGATGAACTCACCCGCAGGAATTAAAATCATATCTCCGGGAAGTTCTGAGGAAACGGAAGATTGATTGCACGCTGCAAACATCGTCAGCATCAACCCAGTAGACAAAAAACTAACACATTTTCTCATCGCTGATACTCCTCCTCTTAAGCAATACTGGATAATAACCAAGCTCCCAATCCCAACAACAAGCCTCCCGTCCCAACTTTCACCGGCATCAAATGTAAGCAATTTTAGATTTGCTTGGATACCTTGGGGATTTAACCCCTTGTACTTTGCCGCATCCCGAAGTCCGAGCATAGTTGTGCCACGATCGGGGTGGAAACGGGAGAGTTGAGCAAGTTCGTCGAAGTTTGTATCGACTTTCAACAACTCACAGATCCGTAACAGGCTGTTGGGACCGCAAGTTAGTAGAAGAATATCCGGCTCTGCTGGAGGGCTATTTCTTGGTGGCTCGCTTTTTTCGATTCGACCAAATTAAGGGGAGATTATTTCAGAAAGAGATGAAATTCTTAGGCGCGGATGATTAAAATAAAACTGCCTATTGACCTGAAAAAAATTCTCAGGGAAGTTAACATTAAACGCTGCCTCTTTTACGAGCACTGTAGTAGTTATCATAGGAGTGCCATCCGGTTTGTTATGAGTCTGGCTAATTACCATCGGAAACCAGATGTCGCCTAATTTCTGAAAATGCTCATACCTGTCTTCCCACGATACGACCGATTGTCTGTCTTGTCGGAATTCCTCCTTACGGACACAGAAATTCTTCTCCACATCAACCCAGATTCTCACAAAGTTAAAAATTCCCATATCAACGTTTTCTTCTGAACCTTGAAATTCAAGAATGTAGCAATCGGCTCCTGCAATTGTCTCTTTTCCGACCAACTGTGCATTCACAGGTACACGACGGGAAGGGCATCCATAAAACTCAAAATGCAGAAAGCCTGCGTTCTTATGGGCATCGAAAAGTTCAAAAGAGGAACGCGGTGCCAATGCTTCAATTCTTTCAAGTGCCTCGGTTTGACCATCGTAAGTGAGAATTTCAAGAAAACCCGCCCAGGAATATGCTGCTCTTTCACTATATAGGTCACTCTCTGTCAAATCCACCCGGGTCATCTTATATTGATAGGCTTTTGGTGAGAAAATGATATCTTGATCGAAGATCTGAAAGACAAAATTTGATTCTTCAATTGTTTGATACCCGCTGTATAGTTCCGCACCAAACGGAATGGTCCTGAGTTGACGCTCCAATTCAGCCTTACCATCGCGTGCAAAATCCTTCAGAGTTTGCTCTCTTTCTTCTTGCATCCAAACCTGAATTTCTTCTGGTGACTTTTCAGCGGCGTAATCCACTGTTACGATAGCCCTGACTTCCCCGCTTCTGATATGATTGCGAGTCAGATTTACGCCATGAATTAGCCCATCAAGTGTTAGGTCCTTAGAGAAACATAACGAATTCATGAAAAAGATGAAGTAACATAGGCTGCAAAAAAATATCCGGGACATAAAATCTCTCCTGAAGATTCGTGCGACAATGCAATATCGCCTAAACTCATGAAGAAAAAATCATTAAATTTTTGAACTTCCAGTCAGATCGGAATACAAAGTTTCAGCACCATGTTAGATCTAAAGCCATGTGCCAACCTATGAGCATTTCCGCCCGTTACGATGAGTTTTCCCATCACGTCATTGCTTAAATTGGCTCGGTTGAAGAATCAAAGCTCTGGGTAAGAGACAGTCCGACTGACAAGTACAATCATGATGATGGTTGTAAGCACAATTTTCGTCATTTTAAATTCACCCCCTTTTTCACAGATTAAACATCAAACCTGTAGGTATTTCCAAGTTCTAAAGTGTCTTAACTTACAAACCTGCTTTCCAAGACTGATACGCTGCTTCGTGTTTTTCATGAAATTCCGTCATAGAAATTCCATACTTATCTGCTAATTTTTCATACGCATTATCGATTTCACGTTGTTTTTCGTAAAATTCATTGAGTATAGGTGCCAGTTCATTCTGTCGCGTGGTAAGCTGCTTAAAGTCTTCATCTAGTTGCTGGATCATTTGCTTACCCTCTGTTGTTCCCATCTCTTCGACAATTTCAAAAATGGCACGCCGAAGTTCAACGAAGTCCTTAAAGAAGGGTTCCTCCGCTTGATTCAGTTTTTGCCGTTGATCATCTAATTGTTTAACATCGATGAAAAGAGCTTCCAGTTCCGGGCTGCTTTGTTCTTCAGAAGTCTTCGCTTCCAATTCCTCAAAGCCCTCTGTATCGAAAATAACTTCTGTCTCTTCCAATTCTGTGCTTTCAGAGGTCTTCTCAGACGCTTTCCACTCTTCCGCAGTCGGTTCTGGATTTGAGTGTTCCGGCGTTAAGGGGTGAAAAGAGCGATTAGCATCCCGAAGCCTAGTAAAAGGTGCCTCCAATTCAACGCTCACTTCTTGTTGATTTTTATTTTCGATACGCAATTGATAACTGGTATAGATGAAATACGCAATTGAAATCAAAAGCACCAGACATGAAAAAGCCAAGAATTTCCGTTCCATATTCTCCTCCTTATGAAAGTGTTGCGAGCCCCTTTACTTCTGAGTTGCGTCCTGAGCACAACGAAATCCGATAGTGTAGGTTCTGCGGTCTTCCTTATCATAATACCGGTAGGGACATCGCAATTGAAGCCGAATCGAATCCCAAGCCCCGCCCCGCAAAACTCGGTACTTGTCCTTATTTGGACCTGTTGGATTCTTCTGTGGACTTTGTGAATAGTAACTTTCACCATACCAATCCGCGCACCATTCCCATACGCTACCCGCCATATCCAGCACACCGTATGGGCTCGCCCCACTTGGGAAACTGCCAACCCCTAGAATCTTTTCGTGATGTGAAAAATAGTTGAGGCGAGAAAAATCCATCTCATTCCCCCATGGATAGATCCGTCCATCAGTTCCCTTCGCGGCTTTCTCCCACTCCGCTTCGGTCGGAAGTCTTTTCCCCGCCCAGGTCGCGTAGGCATTCGCTTCATACCAACTCACGCCAACCACCGGATGGTCTGGTGCCATTGACACTGAATTTTGACCATGATGTAGTGGAGCTTTTATCTGATTTTTCTGAATAAAATTCCAACCCGCCACTGTCCAAAGCTTCCGGTTTTGGTATCCACCATCAACGATAAATGCCTCAAATCGGGCGTTAGTTACTTCGTGTTTATCAATGTAAAAGGCATCCAAATAGACCTGATGCGCGGGTTTCTGATCCCCGTTTGCACCCTCAGAATCTGTTCCCATGATGAACTCACCCGCAGGAATTAAAATCATATCTCCGGGAAGTTCTGAGGAAACGGAAGATTGATTGCACGCTGCAAACACCGTCAGCATCAACCCAGTAGACAAAAAACTAACACATTTTCTCATCGCTGATACTCCTCCGCTTAAGCAATACTGGATAATAACCAAGCTCCCAATCCCAACAACAAGCCTCCCGTCCCAACTTTCACCGGCATCAAATGCCGCTGTAACACACCACCCAGTTGCATCGCAGTCGTTCCCCAATACACACACCCAAACACGACCAGCAGCGGTACGATAAACATTAGATTATACAAAATCAGATAAGCCAACGCATGGCCCCGCATCCCCTCAACCCCCATCACAAACGTAATCGTCGGCAAATAGACCTGACCTGTGCAGACCAACTCCAATACAGAGATTGCAAACCCAATGACCAATGCACCGATAATCACCCCCGATGTCCGTGTCTGCTCACGGATGACTTTGTGGATGCGCTGCTTCAATGATTTAGGCAGCCGTAACGCAATCTCTTTTTACCTGTCCCTGTTTTGCTTTATAAGCGTCATACAAACTCAAAAATGCCAGTGCAAACGTCCCAATCGCAGCAATCAGTTAGAACAATACTGGAGTTGTAGGCAGAAATCTCCGTTTGGTATGACTTCGATATTAAGATATTGAGTTAATAACGGCGACTTTCATCGGTGTTACTGTATTAAGCAATTTTTGTGCCATATTTCCTTTTGAAACCTGTTCCTCTCATCGCCACGCCGCGACGTAACGCTTGAAATCCTTACGGTGCGTGAGTCCATGCGATGCCACACCTCCTTTATTTTTTCTGTTAAGGGGGCAGACAAGCACCGCATTAAGGAGGGAAGGTGTGCCAAAAAAGGGTATGCAGTGCCTTATTTCGTCACACCACGTGCCCCTTTTTGTCACGATCCTCGCTCACAAATGGTACTTGGTTAATTTTCGGTAAAATGTTCGCCGGGGTATATTCAGCAGACGCGCCGCTGCCGCCTTATTCCCACCTGTCCATTCCAACACTTGACAGAGATATGGGCGTTCATAACGCACCAATGCCTCTTTCAATGGCAAGAAGGGAACTTCACTCATGTCCGAGTCCAGATGGGATACAGAATCAGGGGCATTCAACGGACTGGCTTCATCAATTCCTGTTACTGGAGAGGAGGGGACACCAATGTGAGAAGACTCACTATAACTAATGGAGACAATATCTCAGCTGTAAAATGGCAGACAGAAAAATGGAGACTGGCAGAAGCTATTTTACTACATCTGAGGCCACTTTCTCGCGCCTGTTCTTAAAACCTGCTAATGATATCTTCTCATTGAGAACCGGGGTAAATCAGAACACTTTTTCATTGCAGAAGCGGTAAAACTTTGATATGATGTGGCTTGTCGATTTCGTCGGATTTATCTTTTGATAAGTTCGTCGGATTTATCTTTTGATAAGGAGGTGCGGTGCCTCAAAAACAGAGAGGGTCTACCGCCGATTTTCGATGAGAAACAAGATTCGTGAAAAATTGTCAGATGGAGGGGTCTCAATTGGGTCATGGCTGAACCTCGGCTCGCCACAGGCGGCAGAGGTGATGGCGGCCGCCGGGTTTGATTGGCTTGCCGTTGATGCGGAACATTCGCCGGTGGGAATCACAGAGATTGCGAATATGTTCCGAGCGATTGAATCGCGTGGAGCGACACCGATTGTGCGTGTATGGGACCATGCGCCGGAGACCATCGGGCGTGTGTTGGATGCGGGCACATTCGGGATTGTTCCTCCGCATGTCAGCACCCCGGAGCAAGCGGCGCAAATTGCTCAAGCCTGCCGCTACCCGCCATGGGGGAGACGGTCTTCGGGATCCGGTCGAGCGGGGACATGGGGGCCCGACTACAGAACGTGGATTGACCGTGAAGTGGTGGTAATACCGCAGATCGAGGACCGGGAGGGAATTCAGAATGCGGAAGCCATCATGGAGATCGAAGGCGTTGATATCGGCTTTCTCGGACCCGGAGACCTATCCCTTGAAATGGGGGTCGCGGCTGGAAGTTCCGAACACGAGGAAGCGATTCAACACTTTCTGGCAGCCTGTGATCGGGTTGGCAAACCGTGCGGCATTCCGGTCGGTTCCGCCGAAGAGCTTCTGAAACGGAAGGAACAGGGGTTTGTATTCTTTGACTTGAGCAATGATATGAGTTTCTTGGCTGCCGAAGCAGGCCGGCAGTTGAGAGAAGCGAGGGAGGAATAAACATGGCAACCAATGATAGCGCAAATCGTCCGCTTGGCTGGGCACTTATCGGTTGTGGAGGGGCGGGCAATGGCCACGCGCGGAGTGCTTCGGACACGCCGGATGTCGTGGTGCGCGGCTTCTGTGATGTCCGATCCGATTCAGCGAAGGATTTTCACGAACAGTATGGTGGCGATTACTACACCACTGATCCGGACCGAGTTTTCTCCGATCCATCAGTGGACATTGTCTCAATCGCCACGTCCCACAGTTCCCACGCCGACTTAGCGGTTGCTGCCTTCAATGCCGGAAAGCACCTCTATCTAGAGAAACCTATGGCAATGACAACGGCGGATTGCCTGCGCATCCATGAGGCGATGAAGTCCGCTAATCGGAAACTGATGATTAACTTCTCGATCCGTTTCTCTGGGGCGGCGCGAGAAATCAAGAAACGGCTGCACTCACCGAAAGTAAGCCATGGCCAGTGTATGATGGGACCGGCAGATCTGAGTCGGTGGCGTTGGCATCCCGAAGAGGGCGGGGGGCCGCTCTATGATGTCGGTGTGCACGCCGTAGATCTACTCTGTTGGATTCACGGCGCGGATCCGGTAGAGGTTTACGCAACTGGGGGGCAAATTACCCATCCCGATGGGGAGTTAGGTAGCCCTGACATGGTGGACACGGCTGCGGCGACCATCCGTTTTGCCGACAACTCGGTGGCAACCTTTCTGATGAGCGATGCTGGAAGCAACCCCGTCATTTCCAAGTGGTTTTTTGAATTTTTCGATGGCGAACAGTCCGCGGTCTTATACGAGCACTTCAGCAAGGTCACTTTTGGTGGTGATGAAACCCTGAAGCCGGGCCCTATCGAACGGATGCCGTTGTTGGTAGCAGCCATCCGCAACGACACTGATTCTTACGTTCCGACACGCCCTGGCATCGTTTCCACTTTATTGGTAGAAAAGATTACGGAGTCAATCCACACCGGGCATCCGCAGAAGGTGGAAATACCGCTGTAATGGTTGCTTCGTCTCGTTGGCATTCGCTACCTCTCGATAGGCGCGGTGTGCTTCAACTCGGACTTGCTTCTGTAAATCATTGACGTACTCCTAAGAGTAGAACAGTATCCAGTGCAATTGATCGAACGCTGTGCGATTGCTCGCTTTTGCTTGTTCAAAGCGTTTATGCTCCCCACTATTTGACACCGATTCCCTCCTCTCTATTGATAATACGGGGAAAATGGGGAATTGTTCAGTGGCAGGGTGTTTTTCTGAAAGTTTCTCATGAAGCGTTTCTTGAGAAAACGAAAACCCAGACAGTCTTGACAGGCTTTCGGATGATATGTTATATTTTCTCTGTTTTGAACCTAGTTTGTTTGAATGAATCACACTTCTTGATTTACAGATAGGGGCTTGAGCCCGTAAAGCCCAATGCTTTAGTTTTGGGATATAAGCCATGCTTTAGCCGTTTTTGTGTTAATTTTATAAACAAAGTATGGTATACTTATATTGTCTTTTGGTGGGAGAGTGCTACACCGTCGCACGGCGATGTCTCCCACAACCGTTGGCACCAGAAACGAAAGACCGAAAGGATAATCCCAATGTATACAACGAAGAAGGTTAAACAACAGTTAAAGCCGAAAAGATGGCTGAATTGGATGAACTTGCTCGTGAAAGTATCAGGATTTCTATTTAATCCTGTAGTTGGGGCTATGGTGTCCCCCATAGGTGTTCGGTTCAACCTGCACCTATGTAAGTCCGTCGAATAATACTGGCGTTCAAGAATCCCAAGCCTCCATGCTTGGGAGTACGTCAAACAGAAGATTCTCTCCTCTTTTGAGAATCTGATGTAAATATGAGGGAAGTAGAAGCAAAAAACTAAAGTTAGGTAAGGAGGTTCTTTTGAGAACAGTTACGATGAAAGAGCTCCTGGAGGCGGGGGTTCATTTCGGGCATCAGTCTCGGCGCTGGAACCCGAAGATGGCACCGTACATTTTTGCGGAACGCAATGGGATTTACATCATCGATCTCCAGAAAACGTTGCGTCTACTCCAGACAGCTTATGAATTTGTGCAGGATGTTGCGGCGCGGGGCGGGGCAGTGCTCTTTGTCGGAACGAAAAAGCAGACCCAAGAAACGGTTGTAGAAGAAGCAGCCAGATGCCAGATGTTTCATGTGAACCATCGTTGGTTGGGCGGCATGTTGACCAACTATGAGACGATTAAGCGTAGTATCGGCCGGTTGACGAAAATAGAGGCAGACGAAGCGAACGGAGTCTTTGAGCAGCTCCCTAAAAAGGAAGTAATAAGCCTCAGACGTGAGAAGATGAAGTTGGATAATAACCTTGCGGGCATCAAGACGATGGGGCAACTTCCTGAAGCCGTTATTATTACAGATACTCGTAAGGAGCACATTGCGGTAAAAGAGGCGAATAAGCTGGGCGTTCCAGTTGTTGCAATCGTTGACACTAACTGTGATCCGGACCCGATTGATTATCCAATCCCTGCAAATGATGATGCGATTCGGGCGATTAAGCTTATCTGTTCCGTACTTGCAACCGCGGTCATCGAAGGACGGGCGAGTGCGCTAGAGGGTGCAGATGATTCGGAACCGCCATTAGAGGAAGCTAGCGAACCGGAAACATCAGAATCAGAGGACTCACAGGATGAAAATCAAGAAAATTCTGTGATAGCGATGGAGGATAACAGTTAATGCAAATTACCGCGAAGATGGTTAGTGAGCTGCGCACACGCACAGGTGCCGGAATTATGGACTGTAAGAAAGCCCTTACCGAATCGAATGGCGATTTAGAGGCAGCCATTCAACTCCTGCGCGAAAAGGGACTGAAGGCTTCGGAGCTCAAAGGTGGACGCACTACCTCTGAGGGGGTGATTGCCTCGTATATTCACCCCGGCAGCCGAATTGGCGTGTTGGTTGAAGTCAACTGTGAAACAGATTTCGTCGCCCGCACGGAACAATTTCAGCAATTAACCAAAGAGATTGCAATGCAGGTTGCTGCCGCAAAACCGAAATACGTTAGCGGGGAAGATGTGCCAGCAAGTGTGTTAGAATCAGAAAAAGAGATTTTGAGGCGGCAAACACTTGACGAGGGAAAACCGGAGCATATCGTTGACAAAATCGTTGATGGCAGACTCTCTAAATTTTACGCTGAGGCTTGTTTACTGGAACAACCTTATATTCGGGAAATGGATAAAACGGTCAAACAACTGATTCAAGATGCAATCGCTCAGCTTGGAGAAAACATTGTTGTGAAGCGGTTTTCGCTCTATGTGTTAGGACAAGACTAAATTGTAGAACAGGAATGTGGATTGGTGATTGGCTGTTATCGATGGGCAATCTAAAGGAGTTTTCAAAATGCCTAAAACAATTCTTCGTAATGCAGAGACGCGAATGCAAAAGGCTGTGGAAGCGACAGCAAGAGATTTTGCACATGTACGCACCGGGAGAGCCTCGGCTTCTCTATTGGATAATATTCATGTCGACTACTACGGCACCAAAAGTCCAATTAATCAAGTTGCAACGATTACCATCCCTGAACCTCGCTTTATCGTCATCCAACCGTGGGATAAAACGATTATGAAGGATGTTGAAAAAGCGATTGCCCGATCTGATTTGGGATTGAATCCAAACAGTGACGGAAACGTGATTCGCATCCAAATCCCTGAGCTAACAACGGAACGTCGAAAGGAACTGACCAGATATGTTGCGAAGTTAGCTGAAGAGGGACGGGTCGCTATCAGAAACATCCGACGTGATGCAAATGATTCGTTGCAGAAGTTAGAAAAGTCAAAAAAGATTTCTCAGGATGAGCGCCATACTTATGCAGCGCAGGTTCAAGATTTCACAGATCTATACACCGACGAAGCCAATGAGTTGTTGAAATCCAAGGAAGCGGAACTGCTCGAATTGTAATCAGCAACTGAGGCATGGTATTCGACCAAAAAAATCGTCTCCCCTGCAGCCAATGTTTTGGAAGCGAGCTATTAGTACGATTATCCTAATGCCTGTTATTATCTTCCTTGTCTGGTGGGGAGGGTACCCCTATTCAGCAGTGATTGTTCTGGTTACCAGTCTGATGCTGATTGAGTTTTGGGGGCTTTCCCGGTCAATTGGGGTGAAAGCCGGTCGAATGTTCACCGTTGTATGTGGCGTGCTGTTCTGTTTATCGGCGGTGGATTCAATCGGCTTCAAAATTCCTGTTGAACTGGCGCTCGCCTTGACGCTCCTGCTTCCCTTCTCCTACCAGGTTTTTCGAGATCAGGTCAACCTTGCGTTCCTTTCTGTTGCCAGCACGCTACTGGGAGTTGTCTATATCGGATGGGCTTTTGGCTATCATCTGATTCTGCTGCGCGATATTGGCGGAGCTGGTAAGGGATTAATCTTTTTCTTGCTGGCGATTATCTGGCTCGGTGATACAGCGGCATATCTCTTTGGCAAGTGGTTTGGGACGCACAAACTCAGTCCGAAAATTAGTCCCGGCAAAACTATCGAAGGGACCATTGCAGGATTAGTTTTTGGGGCACTCGGTGGGCTTGGCGTTTGGCCTGTCTTATTGAAAGATATACTGAGCTTCCCGCACGCGCTGATTCTTGGTATTCTGTTAGGAATCGTTGGTCAACTGGGCGACTTGAGCGAGTCTGTTATCAAACGGAGTGCTGATGTTAAAGATTCAGGCCATTTAATTCCGGGCCACGGTGGATTACTGGATCGATGCGACAGTTTGATTTTTTCGGCACCGACCCTTTATTACTATTTTGCGTATTTGATACAGCCGGCATGATGGGCGTATTGCGCTGCCCCGATAAGATCGGGTTTCAAAACAACTTGTGAGGTCTAGTAGTGCCAATTCAGATTTAGCGGTACTGACGAATCAGAGGTATCGGCGTTCTATAAACAGGCCGCCCCTTTGGAGCGGAGGACTGAAGCAGGGAAAGGTTAGCTCTACGGACCTGCCTGGTTGGGAAGCGGTTTAGATGGCAACCCGGGCGAAGATATTTAGCTGAATATGCATCGTCAACCTGTCTTCAAGAGTATTGGATTGCAGATATTGTAAGTAATTATCATATTGATTTCCTCCAAGCCCGATATCACTATTAATGGACAATACCACCGTAGGGGCCCAAAACTTGCTGTGCTTTCAGTCGTGAACTCGCTATGAAACACCTCGCCATTCTTGGCTCCACAGGATCTATTGGGCAAAACGCACTTTCAGTTGTGGAGACCCATCCCGATGAATTTGTCGTCGCTGGGCTTGCTGCCAATACATCGGTTGACTGGATCGAACGGCAAGCGCGTCAATTTCGCCCGCGGCTTGTGGCGTTAAGCGATGGGGAAGCTGCTGATCAACTGAGGAAACGCCTGAAGGATGTCAAAACCGTTGAAGTCCTGTCAGGGCCCGAAGGGGTTTCGGCAATTGCGGCGATGGCGGAGGTTGACCTTGTCCTTGAAGCAATCGGCGGGGGAGCAGGACTCTTACCAACACTAAAAGCGATTCAATCCGGAAAAGACCTTGCGTTTGTCAACAAAGAGGTGTTGGTCATGTGCGGTTCGCTGATTATGGAGGCGGCTAAGGAATATGGGGTCCGCCTTTTACCTGTGGACAGCGAAATCAGTGCAATCTTCCAGTGTCTTTCCGACGTTAATAGGGATGGTTATAAGCGTGCTGAAATTCATCGACTGATCCTCACAGGTTCTGGGGGTCCTTTTCGTGAAACACCTTCGGATCAGCTTAACTCGGTGACACCTCAACAGGCTTTGCAGCATCCGAACTGGAAGATGGGAGAAAAAGTTACAATTGACTCGGCAACAATGATGAACAAGGGATTTGAGGTCATTGAGTCGAAATGGTTTTTTGATATGGAGCTGTCGCAAATTGAAGTTGTTATTCACCCGGAAAGTATTATTCATTCAATGGTTGAATTTGTCGATGGTTCGTTACTCGCTCAATTGGGGGTTTCGGATATGCGCCTGCCGATCCAATACGCATTAACCTATCCGTGCCGTTTTCCGACCTCCGTTCCGCGCCTTGACCTGGCCCAAATTGGTGTCCTCCACATGGAGCCGGTTGATTCTGAAAAGTTTCCTTGCCTAGAACTCGCCTATAGTGCTGCGAATGTTGGTGGGACCTTACCGACTGTTCTCAGTAGTGCTGATGAAGTGGTTGTGCAGGCATTCCTGAACCAGCAAATCGGATTCATGGACATCCCGAACTACCTTGAAGAAGTGATGACTCGACATGATGTAACATCTCAGCCAACGCTTGATGATATTCTCGCCGCTGATCGATGGGCAAGGTCAGTTGCACACCAATTAATCCAAACAGGAAGGTAATACTGATGATTCATTCTGCTACCATTATTCTCGCTATCCTCGCCCTCGGCTTTCTCATTTTTATTCATGAACTCGGACATTTCTTTGCGGCAAAAAGATGCGGGATTCGAGTGGAGAAATTTTCAATAGGTTTCGGTCCTAGGCTCATCGGTTTTCAGCGGGGAGAAACAGAATACTGTTTATCTGCCTTGCCGTTTGGTGGATTTGTGAAAATGTCGGGGGAAAACCCTGAAGAACAGAAAGGTGAGGAAGGCGAATTCGCTTCAGCCCCTGTGGGACATCGTATTTTTGTGGCAATTGCGGGCCCCGCAATGAACTTCTTGCTGGGTATTATTCTCTTTGCGTTTGTGTATCTTGTCGGTTTAGACCATGGTACGATGTGGTTGATAGAGATGCTGATTGGACGGTCAGATCGAATGGCTCAAATTGGCTTGGTCGCTGATGATAGCCCCGCGAAGCGGGGAGGCATTGAACCGGGCGACACGATTGTTTCAATCAATGATCGGAAGATTAAAAATTGGCAGGATTTCAACACAACAATCCTCACCCATCCCGATGAGGAGCTGAAAATTATTGTTTCCCGCGAGGGTCAACCCAAGACGCTCTATGTGACACCGAAAAGTCTTGATAGAAGAGAGATTGGTCAGATTCAAGTTTCTGCGCGGCAGGAGGTGATGGTTGAAGGTATCACCGAAGGCAGTGCAGCGGCGAAAGTCGGTATCCAAGCAAGAGACTTGATTGAAAGTATCAATGGACGAAAGATTTATCATATACCTGAATTTGGTTCGGTTATTTGGGAACCTTCTTACCTCTTTGGATCGGCGCATCGGAGATTTTACAAGGAGATTAACGTAAGTCAAAATGACGAGATCTCCCTAGGGATTCGACGTGGTTCCGAGTCTTTAACTGTCAGTTTGCCTATCAATTGGATAGTTAATGCTGTTGTTGTAGAGGGAAGCGAAGCAGAAAAAGTGGGCATCCAAAGCGGAGACGAGATTGTTTCAATTAACGGTGAATCTGTCAAGAATTTCGAGTTATATCCGAAACTGTACGAATTGACCGCAACAAATCCCGGTCAACCCATTGAAATTGGATTGCTCCGCAACGGTGAACAACTAAACGCAACGCTGACCCCCGACCTTGGCGGCGATGAGAATCAACTCAACCTCCAGGGATTACATTGGAAGTTGTCGCTGGATGGACTTACGCTTGCCGTACCATCGGTTCCAATTCCGAGATATAATGTCATTACGGCTGTGGGGGAGGGGTTCCAAACGAACTGGTTAATTTTGGAGATGGTTGTAAAGGTGCTCAAGCGCCTCGTCACCCGCGAAGTTAAGACAAAACATCTCACCGGGCCGATTGGGATTGTGGATGCGACGCGCCGAGTTGTGGAATTTGGTCTAAGAAGTTTGCTCTTTTTCGTGGGCTTCATCAGCGTCAATCTCGGCATCGTCAATTTATTGCCCATTCCGATTGCAGATGGGGGTCAAATCCTTTTCTTCAGCCTTGAGAAGTTGCGCGGCAGACCTTTGAGTATCCGTAAGCAGGTTATTATCCAGCAGGTCAGTATTGTCTTGCTGGCGGGTCTATTTTTATATATCACATTCTACGACCTCCTGCGCGTCTTTTTTGTCTGACCCCGAAAGCTGGATTGGTTCATTAGCACATTGGTCCATTAATGAACGAATGAACTCATATTAAATAGATGACGATGCTAAATCTCGATCAAATCAAACAATATGATTCCGAGGGCATGCTTCGCTTGTTGTGCACCTTCTCTGAGCAGTGTAAGCGTGGATGGGAGATTGGCGAAGCACTCGAATTAGATGGGGGCGATGAGCGAATCCCTAACAACATTGCCATCGCTGGGATGGGCGGTTCTGGAATTGGCGGCGACTTGGTGAAAGCAGTGCTCGGGGGTCAATCCCCCTGTCCAATTATCGTCTGCCGTGGCTATACGCTCCCTGCGTTTGTTACATCTCAGACATTTTTCGTTGCGGTCAGCTATTCCGGTAATACCGAAGAAACCATCCTATCCGTTGAAAGGGCGTTTGCACAGGGCGCGCAAATTCTCGCAGTTACCAGCGGTGGGAAGTTAAAAGCGTTCGCGGACGCACACGGTCTCCCCTGTGTGATTATTCCACCCGGACAACCGCCTAGAGCCTCACTCGGCTATCTGCTCATGCCGATCTTATCAACCTTTGTCCGGCTTGGATTTACCCCAGACCTCGATTTCCAGAGCGATCTGGAGGAGACAATTACCGTGCTGGCGAAGTTGGTGGAAGATTTTCATCCTGATGTGCCAGAGAGTCAGCCCAAGCAGCTTGCACAAGCGTTGCATGGAAAATTGCCTGTCATCTATGCTCCTCAAGAATTAGAGGCCATTGCGATGCGATGGAAGGGCCAGATTAATGAAAACAGCAAATCGCTCGCTTATTATAGTGTGTATCCGGAGATGAATCACAATGAGATCGAGGGGTGGAAGCAGCCATCGGCGTTGACGCAACAGTGCCACGTCATCCAACTCCGAGATCCGATCGCTCCGTATCAGACTCAGCGTCGGATGGACATCACAGCAGAACTGATTCAACCGCATACCGCCGGCATCACTCAGGTGCATTCGGGGGGTGGATCGCTACTCACCCGCCTGTTATCCTTGGTTGCAATTGGTGATTGGACCAGTTTTTATCTCGCAATTTTGTACGAACAGAATCCAACACCCGTTGGGCGAATTGAAGAACTCAAACGCCGATTGGAGATGTAAAACACAAAGCGTTTTATGTGTTATGCCCCATGTCAGATCAGAATGAAGTTGTCGAAGGATATTTGCAAATTGTCGCAACAGTGAGGGAATACGTGGAAGAACAAATACAACTTGGGTTCACAGAATTACTTGAGCCAGAAGAGAAATCCGAATTTTCCGAGTTTGATGTAGAGCGGTTGCGCCATGAAGCGATGGGCTGTGAGCGGTGCGAATTGCATCAGGGACGAAACACCGTCGTTTTCGGAATAGGCGATGAAGATGCAGACCTTATGTTTGTTGGAGAAGCCCCCGGCGCGGATGAAGACCTTCAGGGCATCCCCTTTGTGGGACGGGCGGGTCAACTGCTTACAAAGATTATCGAAGCGATGGAGTTGACGCGCGATGATGTTTATATTGCCAATGTGATTAAGTGCCGTCCGCCCGGCAATCGTAATCCGAAACCGATCGAGATTGAAACCTGTGAGCCTTTCCTGCTCAGACAAATAGAGCTCATCAAGCCCCAAGTTATCTGTGCCCTCGGCACCTTTGCTGCTCAAACGCTGCTCCGCACCAAACAGAGTATTTCTTCGTTACGTGGTCGTTTCCACGATTATCACGGCTGCAAACTCATGGCAACCTACCACCCCGCCTACCTCCTCCGAAATCCGCATGGCAAACGAGATGTCTGGGAAGATATGCAAAAGGTAATGGCGGAATTAAAAACGTAATTAGTTCATTAATAAACCAATGAACCACTCACATTTCACGCCATGAAGTACGCTCGCGTCGCTTTCCCACTCCCCCAAGATCTCACCTTTTCTTATGCCATTCCGCCCCGTCTTCAATCCCTTGTGCAGGTTGGCAGCCGCGTACTTGCGCCCTTGGGAGAAGGCACGCGGGAAGGGGTCATCGTCGATTTAATGGATGAACCTAACCTCCCTGACAACTCAATCAAAATCAAAAACCTCACCAACTGCTTGGATGATACTCCTACATTCTCCGACGAACTGCTTACATTGACGAGATGGCTGTCGGAATATTACCTGTCGTCGTGGGGGGAGGCATTGAGGTGTGCTGCACCCGCAGCGGTAAGAACCCGTCAAAACCGGGTTGTGCATTCGCTTGCAACCGATGAGCAGATTGCGAATATGCGGCGATCACGTCAGACGCAGATCTTGTCGATACTCAGGGAGGATGAGGCGTTATCTATTAACCAGATCGCGCAGCGTATCGGGGTCGGAGCTTCAAAGTTACGTCCGGTGCTGTCTGTTCTACAAGAAAAAGGGCTCATTGAACTACGATCGAACTTCCAATCCAAAGCGAAGCCACAAACGGTCTCGGTTGTTTCGCTTGCCAAGCCGATCTCGGAGATTGAGAATCAGATTACTCAGTTGGAAGCCAATCGCGCCCCGAAACAGGCACAAATTCTCCGTATTCTCCTCGACTGCAACGATGAAACGGTGACAACGGCGGACCTGACCCAACGCGCCAACACACGGCTAACAACGCTACAATCCCTTGAGGGGAAGGGGTTAATTTGCGTTGAGGTTGTCCAAGTTGTGCGGAATCCGCTGAGTTTGGATCCGGTGCCCTCCACGCAGCCGCTCACCCTGAATCCGGATCAGGCATCTGCGTTGCAGGCAATTCAAGAGACGATCGATTCGGATAGGCGTGAACTGTTTCTCCTGCACGGTGTCACCGGTAGCGGCAAGACGGAGGTTTACATGCAAGCGATGGCTTCCGTCTTGGGTCGAGGCAAAAAGGTGATTGTGCTCGTTCCTGAGATTTCCCTGACCCCCCAAACGGTCTCTCGGTTTGTCGGGCGTTTTGGGGCGCGAGTTGCTGTTCTCCACAGCAATCTTTCAGATGGAGAGCGATACGATCAGTGGCAGCAGATTAAAAACGGAGGGGCAGACATCGTTGTGGGACCCAGATCCGCCATCTTCGCACCCTTTGCGGATCTCGGACTGATTGTAATTGATGAAGAACATGAAACGTCATACAAGCAGGATGCCGCGCTGCCATTCTATAACGCCCGAGACGTTGCAGTGAAGAGATCTGAGCTAACCAACTGTCCGTTGATTCTCGGTAGTGCGACACCATCGCTGGAGAGTTTTTATCATGCGCAGCAGGGAGAATATACCCTTCTGAGGCTCCCTTCCCGCGTATCGAATATTGAGATGCCACCCGTCGAGATTGTGGATATGCGCGAGGAGTTAAAAAGGGGCAATCGCACAATCTTTTCGACATCGCTCCGAGGGACAATCGAGGAACGGCTTTCTAAGAGGGAACAGATTATCCTGTTCCTGAATCGGCGGGGATACTCCACTCACGTTTTTTGCAGAACCTGTGGTTACGTTGAACGGTGCGATAACTGCTCGATTTCACTGACGTTTCATTTTCGCACCAAACAGATGAGGTGTCGCCACTGCGGTTATAAGCGCCCAACCCCCAAGGTTTGTCCGCAATGTGGCAGCATGTACATCCGCTATTTTGGACTTGGCACCGAGCAAGTTGAGCAGGAGGTTACTAAGGCATTCCCCAAAGCAAAAGTTAAACGGATGGATGCCGATTCGACGACACGCAAAGACGCGCATCAGAAGATCTTGGATGGCTTCAAGGCCGGAGAAATTGATATTTTGGTGGGGACACAAATGATTGCGAAAGGGTTAGATTTCCCGAACGTGACCCTTGTCGGTGTGATTTCTGCCGATACCGCGCTCAATCTGCCGGATTTCCGTGCCGGCGAGCGGGCGTTTAATTTGCTGACACAGGTTGCTGGCCGATCGGGACGTAGCGAGGCGGGCGGCAACGTCATCCTTCAGACCTACATGCCCGAACACTATAGCATCCAAGCAGCGCAGGGGCACGACTATCTCCGTTTCTATCGTGAAGAGATCGGTTATCGGGAGGCACTGCTTTATCCACCGTTGAGTCACGCTGCAACTATCCTGCTCCGTGGGGAGGTTGAGGCGGAGGTGATTCAGACTGCCAATCATCTGCTGGAGCAACTTGAAGCCTTCAAAGCGGATCGCTTTCCCTCCGTTGAGATTCGGGGCCCTGTCCCCGCGCCGCTTGCGAAAATTAAAAATAAATTTCGGTGGCATTTTCAATTGCGATCTGAGGATGTGGAGGAGCTGCGTGAACTGATTCGGTGTGCGGTTTCCGCGACATCGCCCACGAATATCGACCTGATTGTGGATATTGATCCGATAAGTGTGTTGTAACTTGCCTAAGGGGTGCTCCAATTAAAATCTTAGCAACATTTTCTACCCCTGTGGCAGTGCTCTCATTCTGCCACAGAGGGACACAAGGGGTTAACTGATGAAAACCAAATTGATACCCAATTTTTCAATGAAGATGAAAAATTCAGTTTATGTGTTCGGGGCCCTGTTGATAGGAATAGCCGTTTGTGTATTGGTGTGGGAGTTACTCCGGGAGCACAAAGGGAGGAGCCTCCTCGTGCATGAGAGAACCACTCCCCTCCAACAACGGGGGGTGACCGAAAGCAGAAACACCCCACAACTGTCTCAAAATCCTGATGGCAATCTGGAAGGGGAAGAGTTGAGTGCCGAGGAAAGACTTGTCAGGAGCGGCAAAAGAGCGATTATGTCCAGATATAGCGAAGCGGAGCTCGCAACACCAAGGGTGCAAAAAGAACTTGAGGCTTATGATTCACCGGAGTTCATCGAATTTTTGAAACATCCGAGTACTCGGAATTGGTTTGACTTTTGGGAATTAAAAGGGCTTCCGAAAAGATCGGGAAGTGTTTAACGAGCTCTTCCGAGGGCACTTTCCCACCGGAGAGCCGGAGGATTATGAGCCGGAAATGCGGCTAAAGATAGCAAAAATGTTTCTCGCCGCTGAACCTGACAGATCTAGAAGCAGATGCTCAACAACGTCGCGAAGTGTTCAGTGAATTTAGAAGAAAAGACACGCTGAATGCTGTATGGCACCTCGGTCAGTTCGATGAAGACTGGGACGGGTCCCTCCTAGTTGAACAGGAAGGTATGGAAAGCAACTCCGCTTTGGCATGGATAGCCAGCGTGCAGCGAAATGCGGCGAGTATTGTCGCAGCCGCGGAGCAAGCGAGAGTTGAGTCTCCCGAATCAAAAGCTTCTGCCCCTTCGTGGGATCTCTCGTCCGTTGATGGAAGTTCCTCGACATCCCCTGACGCAACGGAGATGTCCCGTCCAAGCCGAGTCCCTTCCTCAACTGATGCGGCTGAACGTCCTACAATTCCCGACAACGACCCTCGCGCCGCAGCGACACCGGACCCCGACTTAACCGATGCGCCTAAAGCACCGACCGAGCTTCCCACCGTAGAAGGGCTCCGTTCCGAGAGTTTTCAACTTGAAACCGTCCTAAAAGCACAGTTTTCATCAGAGCGATTCGAGCGGGCGATGTCCACGTTGGAACGGTATGGGCCCGAAGAGGGGCTCCGCCGCCTGAAAGAAAGCGACCCAGAGGTTGCCAAGCAGGTGCAACGCCACCGAAACGAAGAGGCGGTTTCCCAATGAAAGGGGTTATGATAACATGGGGGTTACTCTGTTTTTTAGTCATTATTCCCCGCTTATAGCACCGGTAGTTATCATGGGTATGGGATTCCCTCGCTTTTGGGGGTATTTTCCTTTACCATATCTGACAAGCCGTTCTCACATCTATCGCTCACAAAACCAATGAGCATAACCCCTCACAAAGAACTGGGGCAAGTGAATATTACTGCCAGTTTGATTTACGCTTCGTCCGGCGTTGACCGCAGATCGTCCACCGTCTTTTTGAGATTTTCGTAGTTCCTTTCTTGAGGAGAAAAACTGTATCCGGTAAGTTCTGCAAACGTCCGTAGTAGTGCTCGTCATCAGCGAGTTTCCCGATTTCCAGTAGGTGCTTCGTTTGATCTTTCAGTGTGACGACAAGTTGAACCTCCGGCACATCAAAGCCTGTGGATGTTATGGGGGGCGACACCGCTAAAAACGCTTCGACTGTCAACCTGTTTATCTGCTGGATGATGCCGCGAACCGCTCCGTTTTTCGCTCGTTCTTGTACTGGATGCGTGAGTCGCCAATTTGTTCCCTGTTTTTGACAAGTCAGATTGACACTGCCATGCTTCAAGACAATTTTCGCAGCGGCATCGCTGTCAAAATCAAGGATCTGTTTGTCTCGGAGTCCTGCGACTCCCACCCCAACAAGATCGAGGAGCTCTTTCTTGACCAAAAAGACCGGTTCAGTGTTTTGGGCTTTGACATAAATATTATCGCCTTTTACCTTCCCCACAAGTAGGACAGCAGGCTCGGTGTCGGGCACCATGAACGAAGCCTTGATCGAAGGTGAATCCAAACCGTAAGACTGAAGGCTCTTCGGTTGATCATCGACAAACGCAACAACCTTCAGCGCATCAACGCCAAATAGAAGGTCATCGACAGCTGCCTCATCTGCTTGCAGCGCAACCGGTGCCGTAATCTCCCATTCGCCGTTCGCATTTTTCTGACACACAATATTACTGTCCCCTTGACGGATCGCAAACCGATGGGTGGCTGTACGTTGGAAGTCGATGACCCACTTATTGCGGAGATCGAAAACGGTTTTGTTCAATTTCGTGTAGATTTCTTTGTTGACCGCGTAAACGGCACGGTGTTCCGAACGTGCAACGTAAATCCGATCGGGTGTCCCTACATCGTTGCCGATTTGTAATTCTTGTATCCGGTCATCAACCGTGAATTGGAGCGCAACGGTAATTCTGGGTTGAGCAAGCCCGTAGTCGGCGGGGTCATACTCACCATCCGCTTCAAAGACCACTACTTTCAGGCCATCAAGTGCTGATACCATTGCTTCAACCGCTCTGGTATCGGCTTTTGCTTTCACCGGTTGAATCATTTTCCATTCACCGGCCTCCCCAGTTGTATCTGGATTCAAAGCAACCTGTTTCTCGCAGCGGATTTCGGGATGCCCGGTAACTTGAAGACGGAGTGTTGCCACTTCAGCCGGTGAAAACTTGAAAACGTTTCGATCTCGTAAATCTGAAGGCGACTTTGTAAAATCATCAAGTGCACTCGATTCAATCAGAAAGATATGGGATTCAGACTGCTCCTTTGTGTAAACGGAATAGTTGACGGTCTTATCGCCAATGAGGAAGGTTTTAGCTGGACTCTCTCCCGCTGTCCACAATTCGATCCGGATATTGGGGGGTTGTAGTCCGTATTGTGCCAAATCCTCCGCTTCGAGAGTCTGCTTGACCTTCTTTTCCAGCAGGTCTTGCAGCATCTCATCGATCTTGGGTAGATCGGCATCAGCGGTAAAGGGTGTAGTCAATTGCCATATACTGTCAGCGTTTTTGGCCAACATCAGGGGTTGATACGATTTGTCCTTGAACGATAAGCGGATCTGCCGAATTTTGTCTTTATTGAGCGCATAAACCTCGCGAATCTTCTGCATGTCCGCTTTCGACTGCTCGGCATCGGGAGATGGCCGTCCGAAAAGGAAGTAAACGCCGCCGAGTAGGATGAATATTACAAGAATAATCAGTGTTGTTTTGAAATTCATATAAATCACCTCTTGCGTTACCTGTATACCAATTTGCTATCTGGCCTTTGACAAGCTACGTGTGCTCTTTTGGTAGCTGGTGACGAGGGGCTCTCACACCTCACGCGAGACAACGGATGCAGCGTTAGTCAACCGTTTCAAAGGCTTACCGACCGCATCAGATTTACCGGCACTATTTCGCAACAATGACTGTGCCGGTATCGAAACTTGCACCCACTTGAATCTGGTAAACGTAAACGCCGCTTTCGACAAAATTGCCAACTTCATCCTTACCGTCCCATTCCAAGTCACGCGCCCCCGGATCTGCGGACTTTAATTCCCTGATGAGAACGCCATTGATGTTGAAAATGAGAACACCGAACTCGCCTTCAACGCCTTCGATAGCGCGGGCGGGAAATACAACACGATTAAAATCGGGATTGTCCGAGAGCGGGGTAAACGGATTGGGAAACGGTTTGCCGAGGATGCGCAGGATTTGGTTAATCTGCTCCGAGTGATGCCCCACTTCATCAACAGCTTCAATGGCATAGGTAAAAACGCCGACCCCGAGTCTGCGTTCATCCAGAAACTCACTGGCCGCCTCTATAGAAATTTCCACGTTTTTTCCGCTCCGGTTTCTTAGAGGCATGAGTTGCGTCCCCAATGCACTAAAGAAAAGCCTATATTTAACGACATCGGGGGTCGGGCTGCTGGTCCAACTCACGTTGATTACATCGTCGGATTCGACGACAGACAGGCCTTCAGGGGGCTGAGGTCGGGCGGTGTCCGGTAGCACTTCGACGGTAACACCTTCGGAACGCTTGGATCTTAGGAGCGGCGTTTTATAGGCTTCAATTGCGTAATCGTGCGTTCCCGGTGCGACGTTCACATCCAGAAACCTTTCGGTATTTCGACTCGAATCGGCTTCGACTTTGATGTCAATCCGTGGTGCATCGTCACGATAGATAAAGTAACCAGCCACATCCGGATTGTCTGATTTCTGCCAAATGAGGATAACGTCGTTTTCACCATTCGCATCCCTGGTAGCACTGAACCCTTCAACGGGGGCGGGGGGTAGGTTGGGGATGATTTGCAGGGTAAAATCGTCATTATTCGGTTTGCCATCTGCGTTCCCTGGCTCGATGAATCCGCCAATCGGCACATCTTCCAAGTTTCTGAGCTGTATTCTAAAAGTGACCTCTTCGGCAGTGCTATTCGCTGCAAGCGTGGGATCCGGTGTCCTGCTATCGAAGATAATTTCGTTGAGGGTATTCTCAAAATCTGTGATCGCCTCGTCCAAACGAATCCGTAGACGATTCCCCGCAGGCTCTGGAACTGCATCAACTTGCTTACCGTCACGAGAAAAGGATCTGAAATTTGATGGTTCAACGACAAATCCTGCCGGCAGTATGATTTCAATGGTTTTGATGGCTTCATCAACCGGTTTGGCGAGCGATCGATCAATTCTTAGAGTGACGATCAGCGTCACGGTTGAACCTGCGGGGACAAGCCCTTGGTCATCGTCTTTAACGTTGATTTCGCCTATCGATGTAACCGCCGCGAGCCCATTAATTGCAAAACGCACCACAAAAAATGCAATCAGTCCAACGAGGAGATGGGGTTGTCTTTTTTCGTTCATTTTGCGTCAACTGCTCCCGCCGGATTGACAAAGCTGGGGAAGGTCTGGATTTGGCAATCTAGACCGAGCAAAGGGAAAAACCGTTCATTCAAACATAAGGTTCAAAGAAAACCGCTGGGTCGTGTTGTCCGCTAGGGCCCCTGTGACAATCTGAAAAGCGTAATCTAGTTGGAGTCGAAGGGCAGCGATCGGCAGTTTCGCACTGCCGCCGAGCGCAATACCGGTCGCACGATTGACACCGCTTCTTAGCGAATAACCGACACGGACACCAATCACCCTGTTGAGCCACAACTCCGCACCAGCGTGGATGTGTCGAGACCCATCTCGAAAGGCAATTTCAAAAAGGCCAAGCCCCGACTTGAGCACTTCGCGCAAGGCTTCCTGCTGGGTAGTGGCAGCAATTGCGGCAAGGCGATATACTAAGCCGACACGAATGTTTCGCGGGACAGGATCTTCCCCTACCTCGGAGACACTGACATTAGCAGGGAGAAGATTTTCTGCCGAGAGCCCAAAGGTTAAGCCGGCTGCCGGATGTGCTATCATACCGAGATCAAAGGAGATATCGGTGGCGGAGGTGTGGGCGAAAAACTGGCGGTTGTTTTCAAGATGGGTGCTAACGGATTCGTTATTTTCATCGAAACGGGTGCTAAAGGATTTCAGGTTCAAGCCGATTGCGAACTTCTGTAAGAAGCTTTTTCCGTAAGATATGGTAACCGTCTGTTCTTTATAGATCTCTGAATCTTCGCTCAGAATGCCGATGCTCGCGCCGAAAGAACCTGCAGATCGGAGCGGCACGACTCCACCAATATAGTTATAATTGATGAGCCCTCCGAACCGTTGCGCCGTCGTTAGATTGACATGAACCGCGTTAATATAGCCAAGCCCGGCGGCGTTGTAACTCGCCGCGTTCCCATCGTCAGCTAGTGCCACGAACGCGCCACCCATTCCGAGCGGTCGTGCGCCTATACCGATGTCATTAAATGCGGCGACAGCACCTCCTGCACACAAGATAAGCAGTCCGATTGCACTGATGGCGATTCGCACCTTATCTTCACCCCTGTACTTTTTCGTTGCTAAATGGAGATAAATCCTTCGCTTTTTAATCCGCATCGAATCTTCAGGGGAGGGACTCCATCCATTTGGTGGCGGGCTTGGATAGGGAACGCAGATCTGCGTTCTCTACATTGACCTTACGCTGCACAAGGCATAACAAAGCGTGACCAGAAAAAAAACAGGGCATCCAATGTGCTTGGATACCCTGCCTCACATCTGAAGGCCCCTCAATACTCAAGCTGGGTTGCGTGTACCTCGGTGGAGGTTCGTGATTAAAGTTTTTCACTATCTTGAACCGCATAGAAAAGCAAATTAGAAACCACTCTCACAGAAAGAACGTAACCCTTAGCATATATCTCTTAGTTGCTCTTAGTTTCTGTCAAAAGAGCTTTCACGATAGATCGTGTTTGATTTTCATGCCGGTGGCGACCATGCGTCCTGCGCGCTCCGCAGCAGTTTCGATGAGGGCTGTTGCATCTTCAATCGCGGTTTCTAGAAGCATTGGTTCAGGGACAATATCAATCATCGCGTCAATCCCTGCGTCGTAAACGCCATCAGAATCATCAGCAATACTGCCAGCGATTGCAATCACCGGAATGTTGTGTGTCTTTGCAACCTTCGCAACACCGACAGGCGTTTTGCCGAAAACCGTTTGAAAGTTAATTTGCCCTTCGCCCGTGATGACGAGATCTGCACCGGCGAGCCGTTTGCTCAATTGGGTCGCTTTGGTGACGATTTCGATACCGGATTTTAGTGATGCGTTCAGGAAAGCCATCAAGCCGGCACCTAACCCGCCGGCGGCACCCGCGCCGGGGATGTTTCCAACAGATTTACCGAGGTCTCGCCGCAGGATCTCATCAAAATACGTCAGATTTGCATCCAATACCTCGACCATTTCGGGGGTCGCTCCCTTTTGAGGGCCATAGACATGAGAAGCCCCCTGTTTACCCGTTAGTGGATTGTTGACATCGCAAGCAACGACGGTTTCTGTTTCAGCGACGCGCGGATCCAATTCGGAAAGGTCAATTGAATTGAGTGTCGCCAGATAGCCGCCTCCCGGTTTTATCTGTTCCCCATTTGTTGTGAGCAGCTTTGCACCAAGGGCTTGTGCCATTCCGGCACCACCATCGTTTGTCGCGCTGCCGCCGATTCCAATGATCAGTTTTCGGCAACCGTGTGCTAAGGCGGCTCGGATGAGCTCTCCTGTGCCGTAAGTTGTCGTGACGCGCGGGTCGCGTTTATTGGGAGAAACAAGTGTTAAGCCGGATGCCGCCGCCATTTCGATAACCGCTGTGAGACCATCGCCAAGCACTCCATATTGGGCATTAATTGCATTGCCAAGCGGATCCAGCACTTGTGCAGTTAGGATTTTTCCACCAGTTGCATCGACAAGAGATTGTACCGTGCCTTCACCGCCATCTGCCATCGGTACTTTTTCGATAGCCACCTCCGGGAACACGCGGTGCAATCCAACTTCCATTGCCTCTGCTACCTGCAATGCGGTCAGGCTTCCTTTGAATGAATCGGGGGCAATAACGATTTTCATGAGTGGACTCCGGGCGTAATGCGTAAAACAGAATATAGGCAACTACACGCATTAACTCATTTACCTACGAACTCGTTCTTTATCCTATCACGAGAGGCGAACCTTGTCAAGCATGAGTTATCGGTTAGAAATCCCAAGCTCCCGTTGGACTGACAAATTCAATAGGGTTCAGGCCTTGTCAACCCTGAATGAATGGAAACATATCAGTGATTGTTAGATGACAGAGAGGGTCATCTACAGGTATAATATGCACACTATGGATAGCAAACCCAGCAAAGCGCGAAGAAACACAATCTACTTTGATTTGGAAACACAAAAAGCAGCCCAGGAAGTCGGAGGTTGGTCATATATTGACCGGCTGAAACTCGCAGTCGCTGTGACGTTCAGCACCGTCGATCAGCAATACACGACCTTCCAAGAGCCCGATGTTGATGCCCTGATAAGCCAACTCACAAAAGCAGACTGCATCGTTGGATTCAATCTCAAGGCTTTTGATTACCTCGTTCTCGGTCCATATACATCGGTTAATCTGTGGCGGTTGCCAACCTTCGATATGTTGGAACACATCAACCGTGCACTGGGATTTCGTGTCAGCCTTGATGCACTTGCAAAGGAGACGTTACGAGATTCCAAATCAGCGGATGGGTTGCAGTCTGTGCGGTGGTGGAAAGCAGGCAGGGTCGATCTGGTTGCAAGATACTGTCGCAAGGATGTCGAAATCACAAAGCAACTGCATGAGTATGCCTGTCAAAATGGGTATCTTCTGTTTCTAGGGCGGGATGGTAGGGTTCGGCGTGTGAATACACCGGGTTGGTGAATTGATACAATAAGGTTCTTTGGCCTCCCTGTTATCGCAAAATCTGAGGGCGTTCTAACGCCTTGAATGGCAGTAACGCAGCGGAGGGAACGTCAGGACCTCATCGTAGAAATCTCTTTTTGCTAAATATTGCCATTATTGAAAATCTGAACGTCAGATTCTATTTAACAAAAATTCTCACAAGCCCAATGTTTTCCTGCCTGTCCCCGATTCCATCGGGACAGGCCCGTTCGCGGGGGTCTCGGAACGGACAACATTGGGTCAAACCGTGTAGTTTTTTATTCCGTCCATAGTAAAAATGTGTTATAATTGTCTTATACTCCCTTGAAGCGGTGGTCCGAAACAATGAAGTGGATGGATCCGTTCCGAAACCAGGCCCGCTTGCGGGGAGACCAGGGTTGAGTAACCGTCGCCGAGGGGCACTCGGAGACGTTAAACGGACTGCAACTGGTCAGTCTATCATAGGAATCCCAAGTATTTATGCTTGGGAGCAGTCAAAAAATCGGTGTTGTCACATACAATGAATGGGCACTCGATTGTAATCCTGAAAGGAGGTGTAATCCAAATGCGTATACTAAAACTCACACTAATCTGCTGCATCGCAATGCTGCTTGCTATTGGCTGTGCTTCAGAGAAGAAGATGGAAAAGGCAGCTGAGACGGCGCAACCTGCAACCACAGAAGCCGATACCACTGCAAGCACGGATATGTCTGAAGCAGCTCCGGCGGCTCACGAGCAAATCACGTTAAGCGTTGATGGGATGACGTGAGGTGGCTGTGTAGCCAAAGTGCGGACCGCACTTACAAACATTCCTGGCGTGATTAGTGCCGATGTTCTTCAAGCCGATGGTAAAGCCATCGTTAAGCTGGAAAAAGGCAAAGCCACCGCCCTCCAACTGGCAGATGCTGTCGAAAAGGCGGGTTTCAGCGCAGAAACCGCAACAAATTAGTCCATTCCTACAGTTAAAGCGTGAACGGAAGGTCTGGTCTCGGATTGAGAGACCAATACCTTCCGTTCTTTCACTTCCTCCTTCCTGCCCTCACAACATCACTGCATTGCCTCCATTTGCTGCCAACCGATGAGCATAGTGATGATTTCCTTGAAATCACTGAGTGAGACAAATAGCTCCCCTGCAACCCCATCATCCCGATTTTGGCTGGCAATACCGATGCCATAAGTTTCGGGAATGTTCACCAAAAGCATCTGGATCATGCCGACGTTCGGATCCATTTGAGCAAAAGTCTGTACGAGACTCTTGACCGCTGTGATGGGTGAAATAGCAAAGAGCATGTTGTTTTTTAGAGTCAAGGCACCGGTCAGTTTGGCGTAACCTACCCCGCGATCAAAGCCTACCCCCGTCCCCGCCATTCGATCCAGGGCATCTTTGACCGGCCGGGCATTAGCCGCCATTCCGTAGAGCAGTTTGCCACCATTGATGACATAGTAGATATTCCACTGTTCTGGAGCAAAGCCTTCCATTCCGGACGGAAGTCCAGCGAAAAGATCGGTGATATTTGGCAGAATATAATTTTTAATCACCACGCCATTGTATATCTCAGGGCGGCCTGCTGAGACATCCGCGTACATGTCAATGAATTCCTGACCCGCTCCCATCGCTTCAACCAATGCCATCGAGGTTCCCAAATATGAGATGAAATCTTTCTCCATGGACGCTTTAACCTGCTTTTCGTCCGTCACATCGTAGATGTATAATAAGTCGGGCATCAGGCTTCCGCTGAAATTGACGGAAACAGCGACCTCATTTCCCAAACCTTCGTAGAAATTTGTCGTGGCTTCAGTAAGTGCCTCGAAGGTTTTTTCGACCTCCTCTGTATCTGCGTTCGGATCCGAAGGGATAAATAACTTCATCATTGTGTGTGTCAAACCAATGAACATCTCCTTCTGAAATTGCATTTCGCCGTTGAGAAACGCATTTGGAGGCAGGTATTTGAGGTGTGTCAGTTCTCTCGGCATTTGGCGAAAATAGGTTTGGATTTCGCTATCCCGCTTAAATTTGAGGAATGGAGAAATCTGCAGGTCGCTGCCGTTGAGTTGCACAGTAAGGCTCAAGGTTTTTGACTGATCCAGCAGCCGTATACCGCTGTCAATCAGATGCTTGGCAGACCCTAAACCGACGTTGAGTTCTGGATCCACTTCTGCACTTGCCTCCATTTCCGCTTTTAACCCTTCCGCTTTTTCAGTCAGCAAGGGACGGAGGGCTTGCACAATAGAATCCATTGCAAAGTAAACAACCAGATCATTTACGCCAGATGTCGTATCGAGCCTGAGCGATTGAAAATCGGTATTGGCGGCAATCGATGGCATCGCCTTCTTCTGGGTATCAATGACTTTTTCGCAGATCTCCGCTGAACCCGAATAGACCATCACATCGTCCATCAGAACGAACGCCCCTTCCTCACCTGTGGTGTAATATGTCACACCGTTATGGGTAACTGAACTACTGCCTTCCGCTTCCATTTCGATTAGCTGTTTAACGCTTTGTGCATCTTTAACGTGAACAGCAGCGGAGAGCATCGGTGGATTCACACCGGAGAGAAACACCGCAAAGTTTTTCCGCAGGTCCAAACCCAGTTCTTCCAATTCCGCCAGCGTCTCAAAACCCGCACCAAAAGCGTTCGCCAACACCTTAGCGGGCAGTTCTTGCGGTGGGTCTGAAGGAATCATTTCTGAAAGGAGTGTATTAATTTCGTCATTGAGGCCAAGTAAGCTTGGCATGTAAATCACCCCAACAGTGTCTTGGGGGATGACATTCAAGACGCTATCGGGAGCGATATCGGAAGTCGCTGCCATTGCTTTGCCGCTGCGACTCGGTACCATGATGCAGGTCAGCAAGATTAGGGTTACGGCAGTAAAAACACAGAGCATTCTCATAAGTTATTTTCTCCTTTTTCCGGATCTCATATCCTATGTCACTAGGTTGTGGGAGGCACCGACGAGCGCCGGTGGTGACATTCTCCCACGAAATCTAAAACAAGTATACCATATTTTGCGATTGTTAAGCAATGCCCAACAATCGTGCGATAGGGCTATTGAGTTTTCCGTGCTTTGACCGATTTTGGCGGGTAGTCCGTTCCAGCCCGCCCCTGGTCACAGCACGGATCGAAGAATTAAATGACCCTAATCTTGCACATCCCCACCCTTTAGGGGGTTTCAGTCAATCCAGATCAGCTATTCCGCTTTGTCGCTTCAATCTTTTCTGCTAGCCTCTCGATCGCTGCGTTAGAAGTCAGAACACCGATTTCAACTTCATAATGTCTACGTCCACCCGGTTCGAGAAATTCCAGCGTCCCTCGTTCTCTCTCTTTCGACCGGCCATCAACCCAGCAGTTCGCCGGTTCCAAGCCAATGACATAGAAACCTTCACCATTCATCTTCCACTGAACGAATTGGGGAAGCTGCGTTTTGTGGTATCTCACGTACAGTCCCAACCCCTGTCCATCGTCGAACGACCGATTGACCAGAGCAACATAGATATGGTTATCCTCGTCCGCTTCCATCTCATGGTAATACACCTCCTCATGAAAATCGACGGTAGGGGCTTCACACCGCGCATGGTCGCTCAACTTTCCCGCCGAGTGCTCATCCATTGGGCTTACTTGCGTCGAAGGAGCAATCAACTCGGAACCTTCAGCGACAATTGGAAATCCGGGGTTGATATGGAATAGGTACATGTGCGGCGTATCCTGATAGCCAAGATTTTCAACAATATCTTCAATACGGAGTTTCGTTGCACCGAGTTCCGTCCAAACGCGCCGGGTTCGACAGAGGTTTTCGCCCGAGACTGTTGTCTCCGTCACCTTACCTTGAGCCCACATGATATACCGATCTCCCTCCCAGCGGCTATCGATCCACACATTCCGGGCGGGGATATAAGAGACACGGCCGTGCAAGCCAAGCGGCTCTCCGTCATCGGTGTCCGGTTCCCCAAGGTACGTCATGCCACAGGTGGTTAGCAACCCACCAAAGAATCCGCGCAGCCAGCCATTTCCTTCCGGCTCATAATAGGTCGGTGCAACATCGCCGGTGCTCGAACGCCAGCACAATGGAATGCCGTTGTATTCTGCATAAGAGATGTCCAATCCACGGTCGGGTAGGACGGTAAAATTTAACCCGGAGCCCGTCCGAAAATCAACGCCAGCTACCCCCTTCTCAGGTCCGCTCGCTAATTCATATTGCTTCACACCGGCAATCTGGGAAATGTCTCCGACGTGCCGAAGCAGTTGTAGCCGATGGTATTCCTCGCCGTATAATTTGATCACATCCCTTCCTCCTTTCATACTTTCATTATCTAATTTCTATTAATTGACCTCCACCTATCTGGCGGATTCCGTTCAATCCCACCTCTACTCATGCCGCAAAGCCTCTGTTGGTGTCAGCCGTGCCGCCTTATACGCAGGAAGAATGCCAAATACCATACCAATAAGAGCGGAAGAGCCGAAAGCAATCATCGCCGCCCATAATGATACAACTGCGGGCCATTCTGTCTCTTTGATAAGAAACGTTGTGACTCCCCATGCGACCACAAAAGTAATGAACCCGCTAATGAGAATTCCAATCAACCCTCCAGAGACGCTCAGAACAACCGATTCGATCAGAAACTGCTGCAGAATATCGCGTCGTCGTGCGCCAACTGCTTTACGCAGTCCGATCTCCCGCGTGCGTTCCGTCACGGAAACTAGCATGATATTCATGATACCGATGCCGCCGACCAATAATGAGATACTTGCAACACCGCCGAGCAGAATCTTGAGGACCTGGCTGACTTTTCCAACATCCTCCAAGACCGCCTTTGCGGTGTAAAATTGGAAGTGCTCTTCAGAACCGTGTCGGCGACGCAGAGTAATCATCACTTCCGCTAGTGCCTGATCCACTTTTTCAAAATTCTCCGCTTTCATCCACAATTCAAATCCCCGCTTCTGATTGCCGATGAAACGGGTCCACATTGTTGTAAACGGGATTATCAACTTTTTATCCCAACCCTCGGTCGCCATTTTGTCCCCTTTTTCCTGCATCACCCCGATGACGGTGAATCGTTGCCTGCCAATCTTCAATTCTTGACCGATGGGATGCGTTTTGCCGAATAAATCCTTCTGGACTTGCGCCCCAATCACGCATACCGACTCGTTCCGAGTCAAATCATCCTGTTGGATAAAACGCCCGGATTGCACATGCCAGTTGTGCACCTCTGAATAAAGCGGCGTAACACCTTCAAAGCGGAAATGCTTCGTTTCTCCTTTGTAGGATATAGGCCGCGCCATCGTATCAATCTCTGCCGTAATGCTTCTCACCGAAGGGCAGGAAGTTGTAATTGCATCCACGTCTTCGTATTCGAGATACACTGGGGCTTTGTTCCGGATCCAGGTGCCATCCTCCCTTTGGATCCATCTCGGTCGGAAACAAATGATTAAATCCGATCCACCCATCCGTTCAAATTCCGCTAAGACTAAAAACTTTGCCCCATCACCAATTGAAACCATGCCGACAACCGCAGAAATGCCGATGATGATACCGAGCATCGTCAGCAGGGACCTGAGTTTATTCCGTCTCAGGGCAGCCAACCCAATGAGCAAGCTTTGTATGATTTGCATTGAATTCCCCCTTATCTTTTGCGTTTACCTCTGTGTATATACTGAGACGGAATTTAGGGGCTAAGGATTAACAGCCACCATTCGTTAGAGTGAAACGTGATGCGTAAATGGTCATTGGTTCATTATCCTCACCAGCTCGCACCAAAGGTTACTACTATTGGCATTTAACCCAGCAGCATTGCGGCAAGCTTTCCCCGAATTTGCTCTTCAACCATTGTTTCACGGTCGTTGACATTTTTCCTTGCAGGAGGGCGCACAGGTAGTCATCCATACTGTGACTTGAAAATTATAGCACGATTTATAGGGGACTGAAACAACATTCTTAATTGACAGCATGTCGAATTTTTGGTAAAATGCCCGGAGATAGTGAAAACATCAGTTATCCAATAACATACAACCTTGAGGAGACGGCATGAAAATTACCGGCGCGCACCACACCAGTTACACTGTTTCTAACCTCGAACGCTCGCTTGAGTTCTATGTTGGATTGCTCGGTTGCGAGGTAATTTGGCAGCGCGAGAACCGCGACCAATACTTTCGCGATATTGTGGGCTATCCCGATAGCGTCGCGAAGATGGCAATGTTGAGTGTTCCCGGTTCCACCCACGCTATCGAGTTAATTGAGTACGTCGTCCCGCGTGGTGTCTCCGCCGATGTCCGGACCAAAAATGTGGGCAGTTCACACATCGCGTTTCTAGTTGATGACTTGTCGGCAGCGTATGAGGAATTGTGCGCCGCAGGTGTGAAGTTCCGCTCACCGCCCGTCGAGATTAGGGCAGGAGCGAATAAAGGTGCTTGGGCGGTTTATATGACGGATCCGGATGGCATCACGATGGAGCTTTTTCAACCGACGAAGTCGTAACAACAATCAGCAGAAAATAGGGGAGTAATATGGATAAGCAAGCGTTACAAAATTCGCTGGATAGCTTGGTCATGGAATATGTGGCTAACAATCCACGCTCGCGGGAGATGTTCGATCGGGCACAGGAATCGTTGCCGGGGGGGAATACCCGTACTGGCGCGTATATGCATCCCTTTCCGATTTATGTAGAGCGCGGTGAAGGTGTCTATTTTTACGACTTAGATGGTCATCGTTTGTTAGACTTTGTCAACAACAACACAGCCTTGATTCTGGGCCACGCTCACCCTGCGATTGTGGAAGCACTTCAAGACCGTGTGGCTAAAGGAACAGCGTTCTCTCGACCAACAGCCCTTGAGGTCGAAATGGCAGAACTGCTGCGGGAGCGAGTGCCCTCCCTAGAACAGATTCGCTTCTGTAGCTCAGGCACTGAGGCGGTGTTGAACACACTGAGAGTGGCTAGAGCTTTCACCGGCAAACGTAAAATTGCTAGATTTGAGGGGGCATACCACGGTGTAGGTGAATACGCGCTGGTTAGCTACGTTCCGCCGCTGGGACCAGACTTGGGGCCCGCTGACCGTCCTCGGTCAATTCCCTCTACAGCAGGGCTTTCACCGGCTGTTCTCGAAGAGGTGCTGGTGCTGCCGTTTAACGACGCGGATGCTTGTGCAGAAATTATCAATGAGAATGCGGACGATCTGGCTGCTGTCATCGTAGATCCGCTGGCAACAGGTGCGGGCACCTGCCTCCCAGTCGATGGCTTCCTGACCCGCCTGAGAGAATTTACAACGCAGGCAGATGCCCTGCTCATTTTTGATGAAATCATCAGTTTTAGAGCCTCCTGCGGCGGTGCACAAGAACTCTACGACGTGAGACCCGACTTAACGTGCATGGCAAAAGTCATCGCAGGCGGAACGCCGGGGGCTGCCTTCGGTGGACACGCTGATGTGATGGGACTGTACGATCCCACCTCTGGGGCGAAGATTCCCCAATCAGGAACTTACAACGCGAACCCCATCGCTATGGTCGCCGGACTCGTTACACTCCAAACAATGACACCGGCGGCATACGAAAAAATCGGTGTGCTGGCGCAACGATTGGGAGCAGGATTGGAATCTGTGTTTGCCGAGGTAGGGGTTGAGGCTCAGGTCACTGTCGTCGGCTCGCTTTTCCGCGTGCACTTTTTGCCCCGTGCTCCACGAAACTATCGCGAAGCCGCACAAGATGACAAGCTATTGCAGGATTATCTCTTTTTCTGGCTCCTGAACCACGGGATTTATTGGACAAGCGGTGGAAATGTATCGCTCCCCATGACGGAGGCACATATCGACAGATTGGTGTCCGAAGTGCGGAATGCCTTCCAACAACTCTAAGTCACAGCAATACAGGATTAGAGAAATCTTTAGCGGTTAGATGAAGCTAAGTTTAGGTAGAATAAATCCGAGCTCGCCTTCAAAAAGTTGGTTCATGTTACATGAACCAAAAATGAATCTCTGTTAGGTTGTGCCTAACAGAGGCTCACGTTTCACGCCACATATTTTCGGACAGCAATAGCCGTGTTGTGCCCGCCAAAACCAAAGGCGTTGGACAATGCGACTTGAATATCTGCAGATCGTCCTTGATTCGGCACGCAATCCAAATCACAATCTGGATCGGGGTTTTCGTAGTTGATGGTCGGGGGGATATAGCTGTTTTCCATTGCACACAGACAGACAATTAACTCAACTGCCCCGGCGGCACCGAGGAGGTGGCCCATCATGGATTTCGTTGCACTCAGGGAGAGACGGTAGGCATGTTCCCCAAAAAGCTCCTTAATGGCAAGAGTTTCTGCAATATCGCCCACTGGCGTTGAGGTCCCGTGGGCATTGATATAATCAACGTCCTCCGGTGCAATTTGGGCATCTCTGAGTGCCAATTCCATTGCCTTGGCAGCCCCTTCTCCATTTTCACTCGGGTGCACCATATCATATGCATCAGCACTCATCCCATAGCCAACCAGCTCGCCATAGATAGGGGTATTGCGTTTCAAGGCGTGTGAGAGGGATTCCAAGACTAGCACACCTGCCCCTTCGCTCATCACAAACCCATCGCGGTTTTTATCAAATGGGCGGCTTGCCCGCTGCGGTTCGTCATTGCGCGTAGACATTGCACGCATAGCGCAGAAGCCGGCATAGCTCAATGGGGTGATTGCAGCTTCTGAGCCACCGGTAAACATGACATCGGCATCACCCCGTTGGATGATCCGGAACGATTCCCCAATCGAGTTGTTCGCAGTTGCACAGGCGGTAACCGATGCGAAATTGGGCCCCTTGAGTTTCAAATGAATCGAGATCTGCCCAGCGGCCATGTTAATAATCTCGTAAGGTACAAAGAACGGGCTGACCCTTCTCGGTCCTTTTTCGAGCAAGATTCGGTAATTTTCTTCAAGAACGCTGATGCCACCGATTCCGGATCCGACACCGACACCAACGCGGTAAGGGTCTACTGAAGAAAGATCAAGCCCCGCATCTTGTTGGGCTTGGATTGCGGCCACCAGTGCGTATTGGATGAATAATGGCAAACGCGCCACAGCCTTCCGTGGAAGATGCGCCTCCGGCGTAAACCCCTTGATCTCGCCTCCAATTTGCGTACGAAAACTTTGCGGATCGAAATGTGTAATCCGATCAATACCGCTTTTGCCTGCCGCAATTGATTCCCAAAACTCATCTTTAGAGTTGCCAACGGAACAGACAACTCCTATTCCAGTGATAACGACTCGAGCCCCCACGGATATACCTCTCTCGTTTTAGAAATATAGGAATAGATTGGTGGAAAGGGAATGTGTGCTATCACACTGTGAGAAGCCTTATAGCAAAGCAATAGATTGCCTCACGTATTTAGTGATAGAACACCTTCCCCAAATAATGAGCAGAATACCGTCTACCGGACCGGTAACTGCACCGCTCGAATTGAGCGAATACAACCGTTAGGCATTCTCAGCTAGGTAATCAAATGCTTGTTGCACAGTGCGAATCTTTTCAGCTTCACTATCCGAAATTTCAATATCAAATTCCTCTTCAAGTGCCATGATCAATTCCACTGTATCCAACGAATCAGCACCTAAATCATCCATAAACGAGGCATCAGGTTTAACCTGCTCTTCGTCAATCTGTAACTGATCTGCAATCATTTTGATGATTCGACCTTGATCTACTGCCATTGATTTATTAACCTCCTAGTCATTAAAAATTGTATATCGATTAACCTACATAAACATACCGCCATCAACTTGGATGGCCTGCCCTGTGATGTATCGGGCGGCATCCGACGCTAAAAACAGGGCAGCTTCTGCAACATCCTCTGGTGTACCGAAACTACCCGCTGGAATCATTTCTAGCATTTTCTGCTGATCTGTTTCCGATATTTTTCCCGTCATATCGGTTGTGATAAAGCCGGGGGCGATTGCGTTGACCGTGATACCGCGGCTGCCAACCTCTTTTGCAACAGATTTCGTCAAGCCAATTATCCCGGCTTTGGAAGCCGCATAGTTGGCTTGTCCGGCATTTCCTACGATTCCGATCACTGATGAAATATTAATGATGCGTCCACCTCTTTGGCGTATCATCGAACGAATAACCGCACGCAGGCAATATGCCGTTCCTGTGAGATTGGTCTGTAAAACCGTCTCCCAGTCCTCAGCCTTCATTCGCATAAACAAGGCATCGCGGGTAATTCCGGCATTGTTCACGAGAATGTCGACACGGTCAAATTCCTTCAGAGTCAAATCCACGAGTGCCTCTACATCGGCTTTGTTGGAAATATCGGCTTGCGTCGATTTTGCGTTTCCGCCTTCGTCCGAAAGGGATTCAGCGATAGCAGCAACTGATTCAGCGGAACGTGAACAGAGCATCACACTTGCGCCTTCCTGACAGAATTTGCGAGCAATCGCTTCCCCAATTCCACGCGATGCGCCTGTTACAATTGCCACTTTGTCTTTAAGTGTCATCTAATTATCCCTTTCACCCTAGTACACTGTCAGATAACTTATGCTTGTGTATTGAGGTAAAATCGGTCGAACTGCTGCACCTACGTGACTTGGCTTTGGGCTATTGACGGTAAAAATAAGTTCGAGAACCCAATTTTTTCACATATACGTTCTTAGTGGGTGTGAAAAATTTTGCTCTCACGCTGAATTCATCAACCTGCATGTGAGGGGCCACTCGCTATACTTATTACTTTATCAAGACTCTTGGCATCTTCAACATTCAGGCAAATCGCTTCCGGAAGGGTGCGGCGTACCAGTCCAGAAAGCACTATCCCGGGGCCTACTTCCACAAAGTGCGAGATACCGGCGGCTCCGATAGTTCGTATTGACCGCTCCCACTGGACAGTGGTCGTCACTTGCGCTATCAACAGACGACGAATTTCATCTACAGCTTGCACAAATTCACCCGTTACATTAGCAACCACTCCAATACTTGGATCGTTGAATTGGAAATCATCAATTACAGTTTGAAGTTGTTCTTGTGCAGGTGCCATCAAGGAAGAATGAAATGCGCCACTCACCTCAAGTCGGCGGCAACGTCTGGCACCGGCAGCTTTCGCACTATCCATGACCTGTTCAACAGCAGCGGTGTCACCAGAAACAATTAGTTGCCCAGGACAGTTGTAGTTTGCGATTTGAGCCACACCGTTACTTACCTCCTGACCCGTGGAGGTTATTTTGGCAGACGAAGCAGCTTCACAGAAATCTTGTAACATTGCTTCCTCCAACCCTAAAATTGCAGCCATGGTGCAATCTTGCTGCTGGGAAGCTTCCGCCATGACCTGTGCCCGATATTCAACCAACTTCAGCGCGTCTGAGAAGGTTAGCACGTTTGCCGCAACAAGGGCGGAATACTCTCCGAGGCTATGACCAGCAACAGCTTGGGGTGTAATTCCGTGTTCGCTCAAGACTCGCAATGCCGCAACACTGCATGTGAGAATCGCTAGTTGTGTATTATCCGTCTGTTTTAGTGCTTCCGCGGGTCCCTCAAAGCAGAGTTGGCTTAACTTCCGATTCAAGATCGCGTCCGCCTCGTCAAAGACTGCACGAGCTGTGGCGTATTCTTGGGAAAGCTCCAACCCCATTCCCACTTTTTGAGAACCTTGACCGGGGAAGAGGAAAGCAAATGCGTCTCTTAGCGAGGCTTCAATCATATCAGACATGACCCCTAAATCTCTGTTTCGTTTAGATTTTAATCAGGGTGCTTCCCCACGTCAGTCCGGCACCGAATGTAACTAGCAACACTAAGTCGCCCGGTTTAACCCGTCCGGACCGGAGGGCTTCGTCAAGTGCAACGATTGTAGTGGCAGCAGAGGTATTTCCGTACTTATCAACATTGACATAGACTTTTTCTGGGGCAATTCCAATCCGCTCGCCGACAGCTTCGATGATGCGGATATTCGCCTGATGCGGGATAAGCAGATCGATTTCATCAATCGTTACTCCTGCCATGTCTAATACACGTTGAGCGGCTTCTGGCATAATACGGGTGCCGAGTTTGAATACCTCCCGCCCACGCATTTTAATCGAGTGCATTCTGTTATCAATGGTCTCATAGCTTGCCGGAAGGCGTGTGCCACCAGCGGGCATTCCAAGCAGATCTGGATCGGCATAATCACCATCGGATCCAATATAAGATGCCAGAATCCCTTTTGCCTCATCTGTCCCCTGCACGATTGCAGCCCCTGCCGCATCTCCGAACAAAACGCAGGTGTCCCTGTCTTCCCAATCGAGAATTTTATTAAAAACTTCTCCACCAACGACTAGAATTGTTTGATAACGCCCGGAGTGAATCATACTGTCGGCAACGTCAAGTCCATAGATAAATCCCGCACAAGCCGCCGAAAGATCGAAAGCACAGGCATTTTTGGCACCAATGCCTTGCTGCACATAACACGCTGTTGAAGGAAAAAATGTATCAGGGGTCGCAGTACCAACAATGACCATGTCAACATCAAGTGGATCCACCTCAGCAGCTTTAATAGCTTGGCGAGCTGCTCGAATACATAAATCCGAGGTTGCCATATCGGGATCGGCGATACGCCGCTCGACAATACCAGTTCGCTGACGGATCCATTCATCGCTAGTATCAACCCGCTTTTCTAGGTCAAAGTTTGTTAAAATCCCCTCCGGCAGGTATGAACCCGTTCCGGTAATTACTGCATGTCGAGCCATTACGATAGCATCCTTATTGAAGTTGATTTTGGTTATAGTATTGGATTAGGCTTCCTCAGCTGTTTTCACCACAACCCGCCCGTTATAGTAGCCACAGCTCGGACAAACACGATGAGATAGGATTGTCTCTGAACAGTGAGGACATGTTGAAACAAATTTTTCCCCAAGTGCATGGTGGCTTCTTCGCATCCGCTTTTTTGATTTTGAAGTTCGACGTTTTGGATGTGCCATAGGTCATCTCCTTATCAGCGTATAAATTATATATTTTAGAATCAGAGAAGTCAACTTTCGAGCGCGCGATCAGACCGATCTAATAGATCTGCCAAAGCAGCAAATGGAGAGGAGGCCTCCTCGGCGATCTGACAACCGCAGTCAGTAACGTTGAGATTTTCTCCACATTGCGGACAGAGTCCCTTGCACGTTTCCGAACAGAGGGGCCAATTGGGAATTTCAAGTATGAGGCTTTGCCGGACTTCCTCTGATAAATCGATTGTATCTCCCAAATAATACCGCTCGCCGGTATCCGCTTGCCATGGGGCTGAGGGGGTAGTCGCATCTGCTGGACAAAACTGGACTTCAATATCCCCCAAAATGCTGGTTGTGAATGATTCGACACAGCAACGACATTCGACCTCAACCGACGTTGAAAAACTTCCTTTCACGTAAACATCCTCCGCGCGGCGTGAGAGTTGTAGATGTCCGTGAATCTCTCCAACAAACTGTGCTTCTTCTAGCTCTAAGTCGATTTCTGCAGGCGGAACCCAAACCTCATGTCGTGCGGATTGGTTGTCAGAGATTTCCCTAACAATGAATTCGAGCGTTTTCACGAAGCAGTGCCTCCGAGTTCAAATCGATCGTGAATTGTGCACACGGCACGTTCCGTTTCACGCTCATCAATCACACAAGAAATCGTAATTTCCGAAGAGCTGATCATCTGAATGTTGATATTTGCATCAGCGAGGGCTTGGAACATTCGCGCAGCGATACCCGCATGACTCTTCATCCCAATTCCGACTAACGACACCTGTGCAATGTTTTTGTCCGGGCTAACGCTGGCGAAACCAATTTCGCTTTTGAGGCCTTCGATAATTTTAATTGTTGCTTGTAGGTCCTTCTCAGTAACTGTAAACGCGATGTCGGCTGTACCCCCCGGATTTGTCGTCTGGATGACCATATCAATACTGATGTGAGCATCAGCAACTGCCTGAAAAATACGCGCCGCGATCCCTGGTATGTCCGGCACACCGAGCAGCGATACCTTTGCCTGATCTTTCTCAGAGGTCACCGCGCTGACGACAACTTCTTCTATCATCTCGTCTTCCTTTACCACCATTGTCCCTTCGGCTTCACTGAAGCTAGAGCGGACGCAAAGATGGACATTAAATTTCTTCCCAAGCTCTACGCATCGGGAGTGCAAAACTTTCGCACCGAGCCTCGCCATCTCAAGCATTTCATCATGGGTGATCCGATCGTGCTTACGGGCATTTGGAACGATACGGGGGTCTGCCGTGTAAACCCCCTCTACATCCGTATAAATTTCGCAACGATCAGCCCCTAACGTTGCGGCAATGGCAACAGCAGTGGTGTCGGATGCACCCCGTCCGAGGGTCGTAATCTCGTTATCAATGGTTACTCCCTGAAAGCCCGCTAATATAACAATCCTGCCACGCTCAAGTTCCGACAGGATGCGCTCTTTGTTGATGCTCTTAATTCGGGCATTGCTATAAAAACCATTGGTGATGATGCCGACCTGCGTTCCTGTGAGGGAGATTGCTTGATAGCCAAGTTCTGACACCGCCATCGCTAACAGGGCAATCGAGACCTGTTCACCGGTGGACAGCAGCATATCGAGTTCCCGTTCAGGAGGATTTGCAGAGATCTTATGGGCAAGTTGGATCAGGTTGTCAGTCGTATTTCCCATAGCGGAAACAGCGACAACGACAGAGTATCCTTGCTCGTGTGTCAGTGCGATTCGCTTGGCAACATTTTTAATCTTTGCAGCATCCGCGACGGAGCTTCCACCAAATTTTTGGACAATGATTCCCACGCTTACCAACCTCTTTTATACTTTTTGTTGTCGGGCGATTTAGTAGCTGTCCGTACAAACTGAGGTGCGTAAGCCGTATGTGTCTCACGCCGCTCACGCTTCATAAACGTACTTGAGGATTGCAGCTTCGCTCGTAGGCACCGTAATTGGCTCTCCCCCGATTTCCCCTAGCGCAGCGTCCGGATCCTTCAAGCCATGTCCGGTCAGGATGCAAACAATCGTAGAGCCCGGCTCGAAATATCCGCTCTGATTCAACTTGATGATGCCAGCGACAGAGGCCGCCGAGGCAGGTTCGACGAACAATCCCTCTAATTTTGCGAGCATCTGGTAGGCTTGCAAGATTTCGTCGTCCGATACTCGATCGATTAAACCTTTCGATTCATCGCGCGCTTCCTCCGCAGCCCGCCAACTTGCAGGATTCCCAATTTTAATTGCGCTGGCGACTGTCTGCGGTTTCTCAATAGGATAGCCTAAAACTATCGGTGCCGCTCGATATGCCTGAAAGCCGAGCATTTTAGGAAGGCTATCCGCCTTGCCACAGTCGTAATATTCTTTGTATCCTTTCCAATAAGCGGTAATATTCCCTGCGTTGCCGACGGGCATCGCTTGATAATCAGGAGCAAAACCGAGGTGGTCGATAATTTCAAAGGCACCCGTCTTCTGCCCTTCAATGCGATAGGGGTTAAGCGAATTCACCAGATGAACCGGGTGTTTTTCGGTAATGTCTCGCACGAGCTGAAGTGCCTTGTCGAAATTTCCATCAACCGCGAGGACTTTTGCACCGTGCATCAACGCCTGTGCCAATTTCCCAAGAGCAATTTCCCCTTTTGGAACGAGCACAATACATCTCAATTTTGCTTTGGCAGCGTAGGCAGCGGCAGATGCCGATGTGTTGCCAGTTGAGGCACACATTACCGCGTGGGCACCATCCTCAACGGATTTAGAGATAGCAACGGTCATGCCCCGATCTTTGAAGGAACCTGTCGAATTTAACCCTTCGTATTTCAGGTGGATGTGCAGGTCGCTACCGATTGCCTCATTTAAGTTTGTCGCTTCAATGAGGGGCGTATTCCCTTCCTTGAGTGTAATAACCGGGGTCTCTGATGTGACCGGTAGATATGCACGGTAGTGATGAATGACACCCTTCCAAATCATTCGCTGCGATTTCCTTAAAATGCAACTTCCTCTTCAATGCGGATCAGGCGGCTTGCCCCCTTGACAACATCAAGTGTATCAATCTCTTGGATTGCCATCTGCATGTTTTTCTCAACAGCCTTGTGCGTTACGATAACAATTGAAGCGGTATCGTCAACTTCATGGCGTTCTTTCTGGATGACAGATGCGATGCTGATACGGTGTTCTCCGAGGATATTGCTAATCTGTGCTAACACCCCCGGCTGATCTAGGACAACAAGGCGGACGTAGTAGCGGGTTTGAACGTCATCAATGGGACAGAGAGAAATGTTGGCTTGCGATCCGGAAAGCCAACCGCGCGGGACTTGAGATCTAACCTTACCGCTAATCGATTTCGCTGCGTCGATAATATCAGCAACAACGGCACTCGCTGTTGGCATTTCGCCAGCACCTTGTCCATAGAATAGGGTTGGACCAACGGCATCGCCAATGACACAGATGGTGTTGAATGCGCCACCAACATTTGCAATCATACTGCGTACGGGCACCAACGTCGGATGGACACGCGTTTCAACCCGGTCTTGATTCAGTTTTGCGATAGCAAGGAGTTTGATTACGTACCCGAGTTCACGAGCGTACTGAATCTCAGTTGGCGTGATGTGTGAGATACCTTCCGTGTAAACCCCCTCCATCGGCATGGCAAAACCGTAGGCGAGGGAAGTGAGGAGGGTCAGTTTATGCGCGGCATCAATCCCTTCAACATCAAATGTCGGATCTGCCTCAGCATACCCCTTGGCTTGTGCATCTTTCAGCACTTCGTCAAAATTGACTTCGCTTTCGTGCATTTCCGTTAAGATGTAGTTGCAGGTGCCGTTGATGATGCCGTAGATTGAGTGAATGCGGTTTGCGGCGAAACTCTCCCGTAGGGTCTTGATAATTGGGATGCCCCCGGCCGCGCTCGCCTCGAAATTCAGACTGACGTTATGCTTATCAGCAAGTTGAAAGAGCTCAAATCCATGCGCTGCCAACAACGCCTTATTTGCCGTCACAACGTGCTTCCCGTTGCGAATGGCTTGAGTCACTAAAAGACGCGCTTCATCGGTCCCACCCATCAACTCTACAACTATATCGATTTCAGGGTTCTCGACAATCTCAGCGGGATCCGTCGTCAAACAGGCCGCGTCCAGTTCAACCCCCGGACGAGATGCCGGTAGCGAACGTTTCGCAATTTTGATTAGACGGAGTTGGATCCCGGCATTCTGTTCAATCAGATTACGCTGGTTGAGCAAAATCTTGGAAACACCTGTGCCGACTGTGCCCCAGCCAAGAAGCCCTACATTGATGCTGGCGTTATCCACTACAACCTCTCCATAAAATCGGGGCGACTGGATTTGAACCAGCGACCTCTTGAACCCCATTCAAGCGCGCTTCCGGGCTGCGCTACGCCCCGACAATTATTCTTTCAGATATAATACGGGTAAATGTTAGCATTCAGACCCACAACTGTCAAGAAAAAAATTAAGAATGTCAGGATTCGGAAATCTCTCCTACAGGCGGACTAAATGCCCCGGATCATTAAAAAGAAAGTGCAAAGCACCAAAAGCAAACATGAGCCAATGCCCCTATTAAGAGAAAGGGGGCGGATGGGGAGTTGATTCTATCACACCAAAGTCGCGAACCAATCCCGCACCCGCACTTTATCCGCGTTGTTGCCAAAACCGAGACTGAACCAGTCGGAATAGCCATCCGCCTTCAGCCTCGCAAACAACGCTTCAAAGTCAATAGTCCCCTCACCGGGGACGAGATGCACCTCATAATCGCCTGTATTGTCGTTGAGGCGGACCTGACCGATATTCTCCACGCCAAACTCATCGAGGAACCCTTGCCAACCTTCGGGCACGAGATGACCGTGGGCAACATTGAACGCCCACTTAAAGTGCGACGATTGAATCGCATCAAAGAACCAGTGCGTTTCTTCGACGTTGTGCGGGATGTAGTGGATTTCAGCATGTTCGGGCTCTTTGTTGTGGTTCTCGAAGAAGATGACAACATTTGCCCGCTCTGCCCTGTCCACCAGTCGCTTCATCCGTTCAACAGCCACCTCCCGCCGTCGTGGGCTATCACCGAAATGATACCCCCCATGCCCGATGAGCCAACCGCAGCCGAGTCGAGCGGCCAGGTCGAGGTTAGAAAATAGGTATTCGTCTACCGCTTCCGCCATGATAGGCACATACTCGGCGTTATTTATTGCAGACGATGGATGGATGCCGATGGCGATATGATGCGTTTCACAGAGGTCTCGAACAGTCCGAACACGAGCGGTGTCGAATGAGGCGATGTCATTCGGGGACAAATCCGCCTGAAAATCGATGTAACAAAAATCGTTTTGGGCTGCCCAGCGAATCAAGTCCTCAATAGGTTGGCCCGAAACATCAAAGCCGAAACGATTCTTCATGTATATTCTCCTCTACGGTATTAAAACGTGGGTTGTTAGCTGTTGTTCCGGCGCCTGTCTGAATATGGGATGTGATGCGTGAAACGTGAAAATAATTGGTTCATTAGTTCATTGGTGCAGCGAATTTTCCCCTCATATCTGTCAGCTGTCAACGCGATACCGTTCAAGTGCTTCCTCGTCGAGCTCTATTCCCATGCCCGGTGCTTGTGGAATTTGGACACAGCCATCTTTCACCGTGTAAAGCGTATCCGCTTTGACCAACTTGTTCAAAGGCGACCAAGCATCTTCAGGGAGGGCCGGCGGGGTTGTGAAAACCAATTCTTGCATCCGGCAGGTGCGGATGGTTGCAGCAACTTGCAACGAATAGACTAGATTCATCCCGTGTGACCCGTGAAAAATACATTCCATGCCAAACATCTCAGCCATACTTGCCACCCTTTTCAGTGTGACGATCAGATTGGCACAATGGGGTTGGACAATATCAAACGCTTCGCCCTGAACATATCCCCGATAGACCTCTGCCGGCTGATGCTCTCCGCCGGTGATGGGGATGTCTGTTTCTGCCCGCAGCCGAGCGTGAAGGTGTATGTCGCCGCGAGTGAAGGGTTCTTCCAGCCAAGTGGCATCTACCGCCTCCAGTGCCCTGGCGGCGCGAAGCGCGGTATCATAATCCCAAGTGGAGCCAGAGTATTCCGCTGTTCTGTCCACCATCACTTCTATCTTATCCCGTCCACCAACCTGTTCGCGAATTAATCGGATGGCTTCGATATCCTCCATCAGATCTGGCCGGAATATGCGAATCTTGACCGCTTTGTACCCGTGTTCTGAATATCGCAATACATCTTCAGCCTGTTGATGGGGTGTCACGTCGGTCTGATCCGCTGCGCCGGGCCAAACACAGGTCAGGTATAGAGGAATCTCATCGCGATAGGCACCCATTAGCTTATGCAGGGGGATTCCCGCTGCTTTGCCCACAATGTCCCAAAGCGCATTTTCTGCACCAAACCACTTATCCAAACCCGCCTCGAGATGTCGCTCAATCTGAAACGGATCCGCCCCCACCAAAAGTTGGCTGACAACATCGACATCCACTTCATGGAAGCCGTAACCTGTGATGCCTTCATCGGTATGGATTCGCGTAATCCCCGAAGAATTGTAGTATCGCTGCTGCCGTTTCTCCTCAGTGATTGGAACTTCAACCCGAAAACTCTCAACAGAAGTTACTTTCATAGCGCACCTCTCCTCATAGCAACAATCAGAATGCCGCTGCATTAATAACGCAAGTTGCCACCTATCGCCCCGCTAGGGTTATGAGTCGAGCAGGATGCCCGACCTACGGGTGTGTGGAGGTTACGACATAGGGAGTATGCCTACTACCAGCAGCTTGGGTTCTAATAATCTGCGACCGAGCCATCCTTCAATCGACTGTCGGGCCAGGTGAACTTACGCTCAGTATCTTTTCCGACTTCAATCACCGATGCCTCATCAACCTCAACGCCCAAGCCGGGACCTTCTGGTAGCGAAACATAGCCCTCCGCATCCATTTCCCATGTCTTCCGTGCCACACTTTCTGGCAAGACACCTTTGTAACCTTCATGTATTAAGAAAAATGGGACGGATGCCGCCACATGTAGACTAGCGGTCAACCCGAGATGCGACATTGTGCAATGCGGTGCAAGCGGGACGTGATGGGCTTCTGCGAGGGCTGCTACCTTCTTCATTTGGCTGATGCCGCCGCCATGTCCACAATCCGGTTGAAGGATGTCAATCACCTGCGCTTCGAGGATTTCGCGAACCTCCCAGATGGTCCGATCGCGCTCCCCTGTCGCCAGCGGGACGGGAACCGATTCGCGAATCTTCCGCATCACCTCAATGTTACCGGGCACCCACGCTTCTTCCAAGAAAAGCAGGTCATCAGCTTTTAGATAGCTTGCAAATTGTTTCACGATAGGGGGTGGTAGGCAACTATGGGCATCAAACATCACAGCTCCATCGGGTCCAACCTGTGCACGCGCTTCCCGCACCTTTTGAACCAGCTCTTTGATCTCCATAGGTGTTCCGGCAAACGGTTTGGAACCGCCGGGCCCTGTTTTGATGGCTTTGGGACTCGGGTACATCCAGACCTTGTCGCGGCATGGACCACCGAGTAAGCGGTAGACGGGGACATTCCAGAGCTTGCCGGCGATGTCCCACAACGCCATGTCAATTGCGGAGATGGTATGCACCATCAATCCGCCGCCGCGGATGTTGCGGTGGGCGCGAAAAAGTCGCTGCCAATGATGCTCAATGCGAGTCGGGTTTTCGCCGATAATGATTTCCGAGAGCGATTCTGCGAGGCGGCAGGTAACATTGTTCTCCATGTTGTTAATCTCGCCCCAACCCGTCACTCCCATGTTGGTCTCGATTTTGACATAGGCTTTGACGCCCATAGGAAAGGCGTGTAGCGCAGTAATTCTGATTTGGGATCCACTATCTTCAATTTTTGGTTGATGTGACATAAAGCACTCCTTTCTATGAGTTAGAATAACATCCATCTAGGGATTTGACAACATATTTCTACTTTCTACTAACGTGACTGACAAATTCCTTTCACACCCCGATGATGCTTTCCCCTTGACGTGACGGACAAATTGTGATATAAGAATAGCGTCATCTCCACAATAATGAAGGAACGATCGGCTAGGAGTAGATTATGTCACGTAGCAGTTCACAGCTTCAAATGTCTGGAATCCGGGATAACCATCAGCGGGGCACGGTGGGCGAGTTTCTCAAGTCCAAAATCCAGAACGGTTCATCACTTTCCATTGTCTCCGCGTACTTTACAATTTATGCTTTTGATGCGCTGAAAGCATCGCTTGTGGAAATCGAAGAGCTCCGGTTTCTGTTTGGCGAACCGCGTTTTATCAACAGCCTTGACCCGAAAAAGACGGACAAGAAAGCCTTCAAGCTCGAGGACGAGGGGTTGCAACTTCCGGATCGACTAACACAAAATCGCGTCGCCAAAGAATGCGCCGAGTGGATAACAAAAAAGGTGCAGATTCGGTCGATCAGAGCATTGAATCTGTTACACGGGAAAATGTACCACATCGCCAATAATGGCGTGGAAGAGGCGATTGTGGGCAGTTCCAATTTCACGATGCGCGGCCTGGGGATGAGTCCGACGGGCAATAATATTGAACTCAATCTGGAGGTAGATAGCAACCGCGACCGCCGCGACCTGAAAGCGTGGTTTGATGAACTCTGGCATGACAAAGATCGGGTCGAAGATGTCAAAGAGGATGTGCTGTGGTATCTTGAGCAACTCTATCGGGATCACGATCCGGAATTTATCTACTACAAAACGCTGTTTCACATCTTTGAGCAATTTTTAGGGGAACAGGAAGACAGCGGGCTGCTTACCGAGCAAATGCAACTCGTTGATACAGAGATTTGGAACGCCCTGTTTGAATTTCAGAAGGATGGCGTAAAGGGCGCGATTAACAAAATTCTTCAACACAACGGTTGTATCATCGCTGATAGTGTTGGCTTGGGCAAAACTTTCGAGGCATTGGCAGTGATCAAATACTTTGAACTGCTCAATGACAGGGTCCTCGTCCTGTGCCCCCGGAAACTGCGCGACAACTGGACAATTTATCAGGCACAGAACAATAGCGCCCTCAATCCCTTCCTCCGAGACCGCTTCGGATACACGGTGCTGTCACACACCGATCTGAGCCGCGACCACGGCAAGTCGGGTGACCTTGATCTGGCAACCATCAACTGGGGCAATTTCGATCTGGTTGTCATTGATGAATCGCACAATTTCCGAAATAACACACCGGGAGTGCGAGACGAGGATGGCAACCTGATTCGCAAAAGTCGTTATCAACGGCTGATGGAGAATATTATCCAGAGCGGGATCAAAACCAAAGTGCTGCTGATTTCCGCCACGCCGGTCAACAACGATTTGAAAGACTTACGCAATCAGATCTCTTTTTTGACCGAAGATCGCGATGAAGCCTTCCGTGAATCGATCGGTATTGTTAGCCTGAAAGACACCCTAGCAACCGCTCAACGCGTCTTTACCGAATGGGCGAAGCAGAGCGGTGCACACCGACAAACCTCCACCTTGTTGGAACGGCTCAGTTCCGCATTTTTCAAGTTGCTTGACGAGCTAACCATCGCCCGTTCCCGCAAACACATTGAGAAATACTACACAGACTCGCTTAAAGAACTTGGTGGATTCCCGAAACGAGAGACCCCGCTCTCTGTCTATTCCGAAATCGATCTGAGAGGTCAGTTTATGTCTTACGACGCGCTGAACGATCAGATCTCCGATTACCAGCTTTCCCTGTATAACCCCTCGAACTATGTCCTTTCCGAATACCTTTCCGAGTATGATGTGGGGCGAATCAAACACTTTACGCAAAGCCACCGCGAACACTATCTAATCGGTATGATGAAGGTAAACTTCCTCAAACGGTTGGAAAGTTCCGTCCACTCCTTTTCCATTACGTTGGAGCGGACCATCGAAAAAATTAAGGGCCTGGAAGCACGCATCCGACGGTTTCAAGCGTTCCGCGACGAAAATCCCAATCTGGACCTGGAAGAGATTGAAATTGAAGCCCTCGAAGACGAAGACCTACAGGCAGCGATGCAGGTTGGCAAAAAATTAGTCTTCAAGATGGCGCACCTTGACGTTGAAGCGTGGTTGGGGGATTTGAAGCGCGACCGTAAGCAACTTGAGCTGCCCTACCGTGCTGCAAAAGAGATTGCCGCCGACCGCGATGCCAAACTCGCCGAACTCAAGAAACTGATCGCTGAGAAGGTCAAAAACCCGCCGACCGATAAACGGGGACAACCGAATCGCAAGGTGCTAGTATTCACCGCCTTTGCGGATACCGCCGCCTATCTCTACGATGCACTCCATCAGTGGGCAACCGAGGAATTGAATATTCACAGTGCGCTGGTGACGGGCGGCTCAATGGCGAACAAAACCACGTTTGGAATGAATGACTTCAACCACATCCTCACCAATTTCTCGCCAGTTGCGAAGAACCGCGCCAAAATCACATCAATGCAGCAGGACCGGGAGCTCGACCTACTAATTGGCACAGATTGTATCTCCGAAGGGCAAAATCTGCAAGACTGCGATTACCTGATTAACTACGATATTCACTGGAATCCGGTGCGTATCATTCAACGGTTTGGACGAATTGACCGCATCGGGAGTATCAACTCCAGCGTCCAACTTGTCAATTTTTGGCCAACGCCCGACCTCAACCGCTACATCAAGCTGAAAAATCGCGTTGAGGCACGGATGGCACTGGTGGATATCGCCGCCACTCAGGAAGACAATCTGCTGCCGCCCGAGGAGATTCAGGACGCGATTGCCGATGATCTCAAATACCGCGACAAGCAACTCCTGCGCTTGAAAGATGAAGTCTTAGACCTTGAGGATTTCAGTGAAAGCGTCGCGCTCAATGAATTCACCCTCGACGATTTCCGCATCGAGCTGATGAAGTATATCGAGAATAATCGGCAAATCCTCGGAGACGCGCCGTTTGGACTTTATGCCGTTGTCCCAACGCACCCGGATTATCCGGTGATTACCCCCGGCGTTATCTTCTGTCTGAGACAAAAGGGCGATGTGACGGAAAACGAGAAGATCAATCCGTTGCACCCCTATTTCCTCGTCTATATCCGGGAAGATGGCAAAGTGCGCTTTACCTTTGTCCAACCGAAACAGATTCTTGAGATGTATCGTCTATTGTGCGCGGGCGTGGAAAAACCGCACGAGGAGCTGGTGCGTCTGTTCAACAAGCAGACAGATAACGGCGAAAACATGACGCAATATAACGACCTGATTCAGAAAGCGGTGCAGTCGCTGAATAGCACCTATCAGAAACGGGCTATCGGCAACCTCTTATCGAGTCGTGGCGGTGTCCTGCCCAAACGAGGTGAACAGGTCAGCGATATGACTGACTTTGAACTTATTACATGGTTGGTGATTAAATGAACGATACAGCATACAAAAACGCAGTTGGACACGCCCTAAACGGCTTCGGAAGTGGCGACCTCGCCGAAAACGCCCGAAACCTGCTTAACACACTCGGCTACCAGAGCGAAAGAGCGATCGACCTTGAACCGAATACCGCAGCGGGATTTATTGAGCTTTTCGGGCAGTTTGGTGAGATGAATCAGGAGAGGGCGCAGCTAGAGGAATGGGAGTCGATTGATTTCCTGTGTCAACTGACAGGCGAGGATATTACCCAGAGCGCTCAGGGCACGCTTCGATTCGGCAGCAGCGAAGTTGATAAGGAACTTTATCAATCCTACCTCTTTTTCGCCCTGAAGCTACGGAGCCGTGACTACACCCGCACCCAACTTTCGGGGGTCACCCGTGAAATCAACAAGCTGACCCCGATGCCCGCGATGGTAATTTTTCAGCATGGGAGGACGCTCACGCTGTCGATTATTGACCGCCGCCCCCACAAGCGCGACGAAAACAGCGATGTTCTCGAAAAGATAACGCTGATCAAGGACATTGATTTCAGCAGCCCCCACCGTGCCCATATCGATATCCTATCCGATCTCTCCCTCAAGGAGTTATACCGCCAACACGAATTCACAAACTTCCTCGAGCTCCATCAGGTGTGGCAGAAAACACTCGACACCTCTGAACTCAACAAGCGGTTTTACAAGGAGTTGTTCGCTTGGTTTGAATGGGCGGTGGCAGTGGCAGAATTCCCGAAAAAAGAGAAGCGGACGTTACAGCCGGAGGAGCATGTGATCCGGTTGATAACGCGCCTACTGTTTATCTGGTTTATCAAAGAGAAAGGACTGGTTACCGCGGATCTGTTTAACGAGACGAAAATCGGTAACCTGTTGAAAAACTATGACCGCGACAAAGGCGATACCTATTACCGCGCCGTGCTCCAGAACCTGTTTTTTGCCACACTGAACACGGAGATAGAGAAGCGTCGGTTTAGCAAAGGGACAAACGCCGACCATCGCAATTTCTCGCGGTATCGCTACAAAGATCAGATAGCTGCCCCGGATAAACTGCTGAAACTGTTTGAACAGACACCGTTTATCAATGGGGGCTTGTTTGATTGCTTGGACAGTGAGAAGGCTACCGGGACCGGCGGCTATCGGATTGACTGCTTTTCTGATGGAGGTAACAAGGAGTTGAGCGTTCCCAACCGTCTCTTCTTTGATGAGGCACGCGGGCTATTCCCCCTGCTAACTCACTACAAATTCACCGTTGAGGAAAACACGCCGATAGAGCAGGAGGTGGCGTTGGATCCGGAGCTGCTCGGCAAGGTGTTTGAAAACCTACTTGCAGCGTATAACCCCGAAACCGGCGCGACAGCACGGAAACAGACGGGATCTTATTACACTCCGCGCCCTATTGTGGATTACATGGTGGACGAGGTGTTAGTAGCGGCACTGACGCGACAGGGGCCGCCAACGGACGGCGATGCGAAGTTTTGGGAGGAGCGGTTGCGCTATCTGCTCGATTATGCACAAGCTTTCGACGATGCCAACGAGTTGTTTGAAGCGGACGAGGCGGAGAGGGTTGTGCGGGCGATTTCCGAGCTCAAGGTGTTAGACCCCGCAGTCGGTTCCGGGGCGTTCCCGATGGGCGTTTTGCACAAACTCACTCTGGCTTTGCGGCGGATTGACCCCGAAAACGAAATCTGGGAAAAACTGCAAAAAGAGCGTGCCCTACAGCGGGCAGAGGCTGCGTTTGAAACGAAAGATGATCAAGTGCGGCGTGAAGAACTACTGGAAATCAATGAAACTTTCAAACGCTATCGGGATTCGGACTTCGGACGCAAGTTGTATCTAATTCAAAACAGCATCTTCGGTTTGGACATTCAATCCATCGCCTGTCAAATCGCCAAACTCCGCTTTTTTATCTCCCTTGCTATTGAGCAGGAGCCGGATAGGAATGCAGACAATTTCGGGATTAAGCCGTTGCCGAATCTGGAGACGCGCTTTATCGCGGCAAACACGCTAATCGGGCTCGAAGGGGAGCGAACCCTCACAAGCCCCAAAGCGGAAGTATTAGAGCGGGAATTGGGGGAGAATCGCGAACGGCATTTCCACGCAACGACACGCCCGCAGAAACTCGCGTGCAAGCGAGCGGACAAAAAATTGCGGCGAGAATTAGCGACAGAATTAAGGCATATCGGCATGCCCGCCGACAATGCGGATAAAGTTGCCAACTGGGACCCCTACGACCAAAATGCAAGCGCGGATTGGTTTGATTCGGAGTGGATGTTTGGGGTCAGGGAGGGCTTTGATGTGGTGATTGGGAATCCCCCCTATAATGCTAAGATTAATCAAGATGATTTAAACAAAATTAAAGCCAATGCCCAAAACACGAAAAATTCAAATAGTGCGGCATTGTTTATTGATTATGCTAAGAATCGTTTAATCCAGGGTAATCGTCAAGGTGGTATTGTCGCTTTTATTGTTCCCAAATCCCTATTGTATTCCGAAAAATGGCATGAGTTAGCTTTTTCTCTATTAGAAAAGACAGCGACTTTGGTAGATGTTGAAAAAGCCTTTAAAAAGGTCAAGTTGGAGCAGGTTGTTTTTATTTATTCTCCTCAATGCGACAATTGTTTTTATGTCGGGCGCAAGTTTTTGAATAACGCTTTTGTGCGAACGACCCATATTGATAGAAAATATCCCAAACAGTTTCAGGCTTGGATCTGTGATGTGTCAAGCGATGATATTAAGTTGGGTTCAAAAATTGCCAACACAGGAACGTATTGCAGAGATATTTCTAAGACGACTCGAGGATTGCCTATCCAAAAGAATCTCAGCACGCACGGTGATATTGAAGTAATTGGCGGTAAAGAAGTCAGCAGGTATGGAATTGTAGGTATAAAAGGATTTGTAAACCGTGAGAATTTAGACTTCACAAGTCAGAAAATTCAACGTTTACTTCAGCCGAAAGTAATTTCTCAGAGGCTTGTGGCTCATATTCAAAATCCTAAGCCTCATATTAAAATAACTTCAACGGTTGATAAAACCGGCGATATATTGAATGTTGATACAGTGGAAAATACAATCATTGAAAATAAAAACTTTAGCCCGATTTTCATTTCGTCTCTTTTTAATTCAACGCTTATAAATTGGTATGCTTATAGGTTCATTTTTTGCTCTGCAATTAGGACTATGGATTTCGATAACTACTATGTAGGCAAGGTTCCTGTCCCAATTGCTACTTTTGAACAACAAGTACCGATAATTGAACTCGTCGATCAAATCCTTGATGCCAAACGCACCAATCCAGACACCGATGTATCCGAACTTGAAAAAAAGATTGATCAGATAGTATACTTGTTATACAACTTGACCCCTGAAGAAATTGCGATTGTGGAGGGGGCGGCAAATGTCTGAATCGCGGATTAAATGGGTTTCGGTTGCCAGCAGACATCGCCGCAATGCTGATACCTCCGCAGGGGTGACGGATTTAATAATAGCCGGATATGTACGTCGGCAATCATAGGAGATATACAATGACAAACAAAACACGGACAGATGCGGTTGCGAATATCGTTAGCAAGACGCTGGCCCAACGCTTTGAGGACGAATTTGTATTCGATCCGATTATCGTAAAACCTGAAACAGACCGTGATGGCGAAGAGTATCTGCACATTATCATCGTATTCGACGGGGACCAGAAACATCTCGATCCGGAATGGACTGCTGGCCTACTTGGGCGTATCCGTCCGAAGCTAATAGAAATGGGGATCGACGAGTTTCCAAGCAAGTCCTTCGTGGAGAAATCCGAGTGGGAGGCACTCCAAAGGGGCCGATACTTTGAATCCGCGTGATTTGCTAAGAATTGCCAAACAACTGGCACGCGGAACGAGCAGAGGCCGTCCCCGCGAAGCCAACCTGAGGCGGTCAGTTAGTGCCACCTATTACGCGCTGTTCCACGCGCTGGCAACTAGAACACAGATATGCCAAGACGCAATGCTTGAAGTTTTACGGGGAAATAAATGTCAATCCAACTCATCCGACAAGCCTTCAACGGCAACCGACCCCCTCCAAAAATGTGGCGGTCGCATGAACTGAAAGAATACTACGATGTCGTTATCATCGGCGGGGGGGCACACGGGCTCGCTTGTGCCTATTATCTCGCCAAAGAGCACGGCATCACCGATGTGGCTGTGCTGGAAAAAAGCTACATCGGTGCGGGCGGCAGCGGACGTAACACCGCTATCATCCGCAGCAACTACCTCACCTCAGAAGGTGTGCGCTTTTATAACCAGAGTGTTAAACTTTACGAGCAGTTGTCGGATGAACTCAATTTCAATGTGATGTTTAGCCAGCGGGGGCACTTGACACTTGCCCACACCGATGGCGGGGTCAATACCATGCGCCGTCGAGCGGAGGTCAATCAGATCGAAGGCGTGGATTCGCGCCTGATTTTTCCCGATGACATCAAAAGCCTCTGCCCCTATCTCGACGTGAGCGACCATCCCCGCTATCCCATTTTGGCGGCACTCTACCATCCGCCCGGCGGTATCATTCGCCATGATGCGGTCGTTTGGGGGTATGCCCATCAAGCGGACGTGCGCGGGGTCCACATCCACCAGAATACAGAGGTAACCGGGATCAAGGTGCAGGACGGAAAAGTGACCGGCGTGGAAACAACGCGTGGTCACATCAAAACGGGAACGGTCCTCAACGCGACCGCCGGCTGGGCTTCAACAATTACAGCGATGGTGGGGGTCAAGCTGCCGCTGACCACCATCCCCCTGCAAGCCTGTGTGACCGAGCCGCTCAAGCCCTTCTTGGATGTGGTGGTTGTCTCCGGTAGCCTGCACGTCTACATCAGCCAGACCGATCGGGGGGAGTTAGTGATGGGCGCGAGCGTAGACCCCTTTTCCTCCTATTCGATGGCGGGTTCCCTCGCATTTCTCGAAGGCATTGCGGGGCACGTTCTCGAACTTTTCCCGTCTCTGAGCCATGTCCGTATCCTGCGTCAGTGGGCTGGCATCTGTGAAATGCCTCCCGACTATAGCCCAATCATGGGGTTCACCCCCGTCAATGGCTTTCTGATAGATGTCGGTTGGGGAACTTACGGGTTCAAGGCCTCCCCCATTGCCGGCAAAACCTTGGCAGAGTTAATCGCCACCGGCAAGCCTCCAATCCTCATCGTCCCCTTCCGCTTATCACGTTTTGAGGAAAATGATCTGGTCGGTGAGAAAGGTGCGGCGGCAGTGGGACACTAAAACGCGAGGTTCATGTAAAAAGAAGGTGCGAAGTATCCGCGAATCAACGCGAATTTACACAAATAAAAAAAGAGAGATTAAAGACGGGTAACTTGCCCCTACAGTCCGCCCAAAACTGTAAATGTTCGGACGGGGAGACCCCGCCCCTGCGATTACTGTTGCACGATTTCTTAACATGAGTGAAACGTGAATGGAGGTCAATATATGTTACTTTTAACCTGTCCTAACTGCGGAGATCGAAATGTGAGCGAATTCCGTTTTGGTGGAGAGTATGGTCCGCGTCCCAAAGACCCGTCGGCTACTAGTGATGCAGAATGGGCAAACTATCTCTACATGCGCCATAACGTCATGGGCGCACAAACGGAGTGGTGGCATCACAGCGATGGTTGTGGTCTATGGTTTCTGGCAGAGCGGTATACACGGACTAACGAAGTGATAAAGACTTTCCCTTACGTGAAGCGTGATGCGTGATGGGGTCTCTCCCCATTTTGCGATTATCTATCAGGTATCAGGTGCGGTAATTGGAGAATTAATGCAAACTGAACAAGATACACTAAAAACAACGCCCAATCGACTCCATCCAAAGCAAGGTGAGGTGATTGATCGCTCTACCACAATTCGATTCACTTTTGATGGGGTGAAGTATATCGCCCACCCTGGCGATACCGTTGCTTCGGCTTTGACAGCGGCGGGTGTCAAAGTCTTGAGCCGCTCGTTTAAGTATCATCGTCCGCGTGGGCTGCTCTGTTGCGCCGGGCACTGCCCCAACTGTCTGGTGCAAATTGGAGATGAACCAAACGTCCGCGCCTGTATGAGATCCGTCGAAGCGGGGATGGACGTGCGAGCGCAGAACGTTTGGCCCTCGCTCAATCGAGATTTGCTTTCCCTGACCCAACTGGGATCCCGTTTGATGCCGGTCGGCTTTTACTATAAGACTTTCATTCGTCCCAAAAAGCTGTGGCCTCTCTACGAACATACCCTACGTCATGCCGCTGGTTTGGGTGAGGTCGATATTGATACACCTTCAGGCAAGTTTGACAAGCAATATCTGCATACCGATGTCGTCGTAGTCGGTAGCGGGCCGGCAGGGATCAGCGCGGCATTGGGGGCAGCGGAAGGCGGCGCACAAGTGTTGCTTTTCGACGAGAACTCAGCTCTCGGAGGGCACCTCCGCTTCACCGTCCCCCTACACTCCTCCTTGCCCTCGCAAGTGTCCAAAGACCTACCTGAATTGCTAGAAGCCCTCAGTCAGCAGCCAAATGTCACGGCTTTCACCGATACGAGTGTTCTGGGTTGGTATCAAGACAACTGGCTTTGCGCCGCGAAGGGAGCGCGTCTGTTCAAGATACGGACGAAGTCGGTGGTTGTGGCAACAGGTGCCTACGAAACGCCGCTTATCTTCGACAACAACGACCTGCCGGGCGTTATGTTGGGTAGTGCCGCACAGCGTCTGCTTCACCTTTTCGGTGTCCTTCCCGGCAGGCAGGTCGTGATTGTAACCGCTAACGAGGATGGCTGGGATGTCGCCGCCGACCTTCAGGCACTGGGGGTGAACGTAGCGGCGATCGTGGACGAACGTGAGCACAACGCTTGCTCCAGTCCATATAGGGATGGATTGGCGAATATCGGCGTTCCGGTGTTCTATCGGCATACCATCCGTGAAGCCATCGGTTCAAGCGCAGTCAGCGGAGCAAAGATTGTGCGTCTCGACGGACGCGGTGAAATCGCTCCCGCGACGACACAAGTGCTGCAGTGCGATCTCATCGTGACAAGCATGGGTTGGACCCCTGCTACGGAACTTTTGTATATGGCGGGTGGAAAATCGGAATACAGTGCAGACCGAGCGGAAACAGTGCCGGTGTCTACCCCACCCGGTATCTATGTGGCAGGGCGAGCGGCAGGAATACACGCCGTGGATTCACAGATTACCGAAGCGTGGCAAGCTGGATCGAATGCGGCCACCTTCGCAGGTTTCGGTGAATTTGACGAGTTAGCAGCACAAGCTTCTGACATTTCGGAACCGCGCCGCACTTCCGAACGGGTGTGCGTGCCCGGCAAAAAGAAGCGATTCGTGTGTTATTGCGAAGATGTCACCGACGAGGACGTGGAGACAGCGATTGCGGAAGGATACGACAGCATCGAGTTGCTCAAACGATACAGCACCATCTCAATGGGACCCTGTCAGGGTGCGATGTGCTCGATGAATACTATCCACCTTTGCGCCCGGGCCAACGGCCGGACAGTGCAGGAGACCGGCACCACGACTGCGAGACCTCCCATCGCGCCGGTGACACTAGGGGCTCTGGCGGGACAAAACGTGGAACCGGTGCAGACAACCCCTATTCATCAATGGCATCTCGATCACGGCGCAAACATGATGGTCGCGGGGTTGTGGTTACGTCCAAACCATTACGGCGATCCAGCGGCAGAGGCGGTGTGCGTTCGCAAACAGGGCGGGCTTATTGACGTGAGCCCGTTAGGGAAACTACAACTTACCGGTCCTGGAGTCCCCAAACTGCTCGAACGCATCTACACTAACCAATGGCACAATCTCCGCGTGGGGCGAGTGCGCTACGGCGTGATGTGCAATGACGAAGGTGTGGTGCTAAACGACGGGGTCTGCGCCCATCTGAAGGACGAAACGTGGTATATGACCACCACCTCCACCGGTGCAACAGCGGTCTTTGAGTGGCTGCAGTGGTGGTTGCAATCGGGGTGGGGGGAGGGTGTCCACTTAACGGACCTGACCGATACCTATGCCGCATTCAACTTGGCAGGTCCCCAATCACGGACGGTGCTGGAGAAATTAACAGCGCGCAACCTCGCCAACAAAGCCTTCCCTTACATGCGTATCCGTTCCGCCAAGATTGCGGATGTGCCGTGTCAATTGCTGCGTATCGGTTTCACCGGTGAACTCGCCTACGAGGTTCACTGTCCGTCCGGTTATGCGCTGCACGTCTGGGAAGCACTGATGGACGTAGGTAGAGAGTTGGGTATTGCGCCATTTGGTCTTGAGGCACAGCGCATATTGCGATTGGAGAAGGGGCACATTATCGTCGGACAGGACACCGATGCCATGTCCGATCCACTCTCTGCCAATATGGCGTGGGCGGTAAAATTGAACAAACCCGATTTTCTGGGCAAACCTTCCTTGATGCGAATTTCTGCCGAAGGACCCAAGCAGCTGCTAGTAGGCTTCAAGATGGTTGATCCGGACGTTGTTCCAGCCGAAGGGCTACAGGTTGTCGCGCCTGAAGTGGATGGCCGGTTGAAAATTATCGGTTGGGTCACCTCCAGTCGATTCAGTCCAACCCTAGAGGAAGCGATTGGACTCTGTTGGCTGCCGGCGGATTTGGCATCTCAAAACGGTGCATCCTTTACAATTCGCATGGGGGGAGACCTGAAAGCGGCGCATGTCCATCACGGTGCCTTTTATGACCCCAGCGGAGAAAGGTTACGCATGTGAACACCTCCAAAACACCCATCAAGTTGACCCCATTATACTCCATCGCCCAACGCTTGGGCGCGACGTTCACCGAACAACGCGGATGGCGTATCCCAGAGGTTTATACAACCCTGAAAGCGGAAATTGCTGCCGCACAGGAAGGGCTTGCCCTCGCCGACGAAACCCCGAATGGGAAGCTGCTGCTCGAAGGAGATCAAGCCGAATCTGTGTTGATGGATACCTTGAAATTAGGGGCCCTCAAAGTCAACGAAGGACACGATGGAATCTATCGTTTGCGGAATGACCTCTTTTTCATTAGCACGCCGCCCGGCAGAGAGGCTAACGCACGGAAAAAGCTGACGACCGCATCGGCAGCGGCTGAACAATTCGTCACAGTCACAGATATAACGCACGGACGAGCGGAGATCCGGGTGATTGGTCCTGATAGTCAAGAACTGTTGAGCAAGGTGTGTGGATTGGATTTCCACCCTTCGGCCTTCCCAAACGAAACAGCGAAACAGAGCAGTCTCGCCAAAACAACACAGCTAATCATCCGTCGCGACATCGGCGGGGTGCCAGCATTTTCCATCATCGGTGCACAGTCGCTGGGAGCATACATCTGGGATACCATGGTGGAGGCGGGACGAGAGTTTGAGATTCTCCCAACTGGCAGGGCAGCACTAGCCGCGTTAGGAGTGTAAGCGGAGAGAAGATCAGGGACTGTTCAATCTGACTTTCTGCTAAAATGTCGGCATTAGCAATTCACAGGAGACCCCCTGTAATGGCGAAGCAACTGACGAGTGAAAACCTCACCGAATGCGGATTGGACCAATCGACATCGGAACGAATGATAGAGCGTATCAACCCATTACTCGCATCACTCCCACCCGCAGCCTGTTGGTTGGAAATCTCGCAGACCATTTTAACCCCTGACCACCCATTCGCCCTTCATCAACTCCTCTACGATGCGGTTTTTGCTAACTGGGCGGGTGTAGCTGCACCCGCTTGGTTTCCGACTGAGGATCAGGTTGAGAAAACAAACATTGCGATGGTTATGCGAGAACTCCATCTCAATTCTTACGAAGCACTCCATTCGTGGTCGGTGCACCATCGCGCCGATTTTTGGGAGTTGATGATTGAAAGGCTTGGGATTCAATTCAATCGAAAATTCAGCGAGGTGGTTGATCTGTCCAAAGGCGATGAATTCCCCAAGTGGCTCGTGGACGCACGGCTTAACATCGTCGAGAGTTGTTTTAACGCGCCAAGCGATGCCACCGCTATTGTATTTCAGGCAGAGGGTTCGCCACTTGCAGCGATGACTTACGGTGAACTCAACGCACTGACCAATCGGGTTGCCAATGGCTTCACGGCTGCCGGTTTCGAGCCGGGCGATGCTATCGCCGTTAATATGCCGATGCACATCGAATCGGTTGCCATCTATCTGGGCATCATCAGAGCGGGCGGTGTCGTGATTTCGATTGCGGATAGTTTCGCGCCGGATGAGATCCAGATGCGTTTGCGTATCGCAAATGCGAAAGGGATTTTTACGCAAGACTATATCCGCCGTGCTGGAAAACAGTTGCCGCTATATGCGAAGGTTGTTGACACCAACGCGCCAAAAGCGATTGTGCTCTCCCGTGGAGACGAACCCTCGCTGGAATTACGAAACGGTGATTTAAGTTGGGAGGGGTTTCTCAGCGATAGCGATCAGTTTGATGCAGTTGGCTGTGATCCACATAACCACACGAACATCCTGTTTTCTTCGGGAACGACTGGAGAGCCTAAAGCAATTCCGTGGATGCAAATTACACCAATTAAGTGCGCCTCAGATGCTTACTTGCATCATGATATTCAGCACGGAGATGTGTTGGCTTGGCCCACGAATCTTGGGTGGATGATGGGACCCTGGCTCATCTACGCGAGTTTAATCAACCGGGCGACGATTGCGTTATACGACGGTGCTCCGACGGAAAGGGAATTTGGCGAGTTTGTGCAGAACGCTCGCGTTACAATGCTTGGCGTTGTGCCGAGTCTGGTGAGAAGTTGGAAAAACACGGAGTGTATGAAGGGGCTCGACTGGCACGCGATCAAAGCCTTCAGCTCCACAGGTGAGTGTTCTCACTCGGAAGATATGCTGTTTCTGATGTCCTTGGCGGGATACCGTCCAATTATTGAGTATTGTGGCGGGACCGAGATAGGCGGTGGTTATCTCACCGGCACGACCGTCCAGCCTGCTGCCCCGGCAACCTTTACAACCCCCGCCTTGGGACTGGATGTCGTCATCTGCGATGAGGATGGTCAGCTGAGCGATAACGGAGAGGTCTTTGTAATACCGCCCTCCATTGGACTTTCCACCGAGTTACTAAACAAAGACCATCATGAGGTGTACTTTGAGGGAACTCCCCAACTGTCGAAGGGATCGCTTCTCCGTCGTCATGGGGATGGAGTTGAGCAACTGGCTGATGGCTACTACCGCATCCACGGGCGCGTAGATGATACGATGAATCTCGGCGGCATCAAAGTCAGTTCGGCAGAGATTGAGGAAGTCCTCAATTCCGTGAGCGGCATTCGAGAAGTCGCCGCGATTGCCGTGTCTCCGCCCGACGGTGGACCCAGCCAACTGGTCATTTACGCCGTGCTTCTGCCAGGCGCAGATACGCAATCGCTGACTACTTCTTTACAATCGGCGATCCGGAGCCATCTCAATCCGCTCTTTAGGATTCACAACATTATTGTTGTCGATGCCCTGCCCCGAACCGCCTCCAACAAAATCATGCGCCGTGTCCTGCGCGCTGAACAATCCTGTTAAGGGTATACTTGAGTGCTCGTCGTCTTAATCCAACGAACGATGAACCATCCGACTACGTCCACGATACCATAAAGGCTGATGAAGAATACTGGTAGGAGCAGGTTATGCCATGCCCCTACCGGTTCTGCTTCTACTTCCCGTTGCCGTGCAACGCAGCGACAACCTTCTCCGGTTTCATTGGGAGTTCCGTTATCCGGATGCCAACCGCGTCGGTGACAGCGTTTGCCATGGTTGCCAACGTTGGAGTGATTGGGGGTTCACCGACACCCTTCGCACCAAACGGTCCATCGGGTGCTTCCACTTCAACGATAACGGACTCAACGGTGGGGAGATCCGCGGAGGTAGGCACGCGATAATCGACGAAGCCCGGATTCACATTGCCCTTCTTGTCATACTGCATCTCCTCCATAGTCGCCCAAGCGTAGCCTTGCACCGTGCCGCCCTCAATCTGCCCTTCAACCGCCATCGGGTTAATGGCGAAGCCGACATCCTGTGAGGATGCCATCTTCAACACTTTAATCCTGCCGGTCTCCGGGTCGATTTCGACCTTAGCAATCTGCGCTGCAAGGGCCGGTGTCGAAGGCTTTCGTGCAAAGGAGCCTTTGCCAACGATAGGCCCACCCGTTGTTGAGAGGCTGTATGCAGCCAATTCGCCGAATCCGATCGACTTCGGTGGATCGCCCACGATGGTTGAGACCCTTCCATCCTTGAGTTCGAGGGATTCAACCTCGGTGTTCAACCGCTCAGAGGCGAGTTCGAGGAGGCGTCTCTGTGTATCCTCCGCAGCGAGCTTGGCGGTATTGCCCATTGTGAAGGTGACAACACTGCCGCCGGAGCCGGTGGCATAGGGTGCTGAATCGGTATCGCCGCGTGAGATTGTGACATCCTCATAGGGGAGGGTCAAGATTTCAGCGACAATCTGGGCGAGTGCGGTATCTGTGCCGGTGATGTCTATTGAACCGTGGAAGATTCGCGCGCTCCCATCTTCGTGGATAGAAACAAACATCCCACCCGGTCCACAGCCATTTGTCCAATCGCCGATCGCCACACCCCACCCTTGATTCGGTCCCTTCGTGCGATTCTTCCAATCCACCGCATCCGCGACCGCTTGCAGGGTTTCCTTATAACCGACTTTGGGCTCTTTCGGACCCGCAGGCACCGGGTCTCCCGTGACCCGCATGTTTTTGAGGCGAAATTCAACCGGATCCAGGTTGAGCTTACGGGCTATCTCGTCAAGCTGAGACTCGCCAGCAAAAGCCACCTGTGGTGTTCCCGGCGCCCGATAGGCGGCGGTGCCTGACTTATTTGTGTAGACACCATACGCATCAACCTTTAGGTGCGGGAACTTATAGACACCACGCAGGCGGATGGTACTCCCGATCGAGGCACCCGATATGGAACCGGAATCCCAAAAAGCCAGTCCTTCACGGGCGAGGATTGTGCCATCATTCTTCACGCCGGTCTTCAATTTAATCACGCAGCCCGGTGCCGGGCGGCCATCGGTAAACTCCTCTTCGCGGGTCATCTGAATCTTCACCGGGCGTCCCGTCTTTTGGGAAAGAAGGACAGCGGGCACATGCGTGAGCACAACGCCGAAACGTCCACCAAATCCGCCGCCCATCGTCGTCGGGATAACGTTAATCTGATTGAGCGGAATACCAAGCGTACCGGCGATGCCGGATCGGATGGCGAAGGGACCCTGCGTACTTGCCCATACCGTCACTTTTCCAGTGGACTCGACATCAGCGACGGAGACGTGTGGCTCCATGTAGGTCTGATGCACCCGTGGAATGACATAGGTATCTTCGACAACAAGATCTGATTCGGCGAAACCTTGTTCGACATCGCCGCTTGCGGAGTGTGTTTCAGCAGAGATATTGTAATAGACCTCGCCCTCAATGGTTTCCAACTGCGCGTTTAACTCGGCAATCTCTGCGCTGTGGTCTTGCGAGTTGTCTCGCTCAAGTTTTCTCAAGACGGTGCTAATTGCTCGACGGGCGGGTCCATCTTTCGTATCATCGCTATGTAGACGTGGCGCGTCCGGCTGAATGGCTTCCATCACATCCTGAACAGCGGGGAGTACTTCGTAGTCGATCTGGATGAGATCCGCAGCTTCCTCCGCGATATCCGGATCTGTTGCCGCAACCGCTGCTATCGGTTCACCAAGATATAGGACTTTATCAGAAGCAAAGACCCGTCGTCCACTCTCGACATCATCTTGGGTGATGATAGCTCGGACACCGGGCAGTTTTTCAGCTTCGCTCGTATCAATATTCAGGATCTTTGCGTGCGGGTGTTTGCTGCGAACAAACTTCCCGTGAAGCATACCGGGCAGGTGGACATCTCCTCCATACTGCGCCGCACCTGTCACTTTTTCGAGGGCATCAACTCGTGGTACTCTTTTGCCAAGAACAGCATATTCTGACATGACAAATCTCCTTTTTGGGATGGAACGTGAAACGTGATGCGTAAAACGTAAAGGTTAAAATCTTGACCTCAATGCGGGGTGGGTATCACGCATTACGCATCGCTTCTGCTGCACTCATCACAGCTTCGATAATCTTCGTATACCCCGTGCATCGGCAGATGTTATTACCAAGGGCGTGCCTTATCTCTGCTTCTGTTGCATTGGGGTTTTCATCAAGGTATGCTTTGGATGCCACGATAAATCCCGGCGTGCAGAAGCCACATTGGTATCCCCCTTTATCTATGAACGCTTGCTGGATGGGGTGCAGCTGATCTCGGCTTGCTAGCCCTTCTACAGTCGTGATTTCCTTGCCGTTGGCACTGACACCAAGCATCATACAAGATGTCACCGCTTTTCCATCTACAATGACTGTACACGCGCCACAATCGCCGGTGCTGCAGCCTTCTTTCGTACCCGTTAAACCGATCGTGTCACGAAGGGTCGCTAACAATGTCTTTCTCGGTTCAATCAACAGATCATACGTATCAGTATTGACCGTTAGGCTGACTGGATGCTTCTTCATTGGATTATCCTTTCTGTTCCCCAAATGGGTTCGGGGACGAATCTATAATGAGTATGATGTGAGGACTTACGCCCTTCAGTTTGGAGTCGCGCAAGTCAACCCGCGTTCGGACGGGCAATAAATCGCCGAACTACCCCCCTGATAAGAGAAAGCCCCCTGATAAGGGAGTTGGGGGTTAGGGGGTTGACTTTGAGCGTTCAACTGCGTAAGGCCTAATGTTCTAAGTTTTCTCGCATTCGATAAATCGGGATTTGGCTGAGCTTAACCTGCCGTTTAGCCTTGTGCAAGAGCGGCTGCGGCTTGAAGTGTCCGCCGGGTTAAGACACCAACCATTTCTCGACGATGTTCGGCCGAACACCGCAAATCTGAAATGGGGCTTGATTGAGCTGAAGCAGCCGCAGCCGCTTGCTCTAGCAATTCTGGTGTCAACGAATTTCCGTTGATCATTGCTTCGGCATCGGTGGCTCGAAGAGGCGTGGGTGCCACGGCGGCAAGCCCGATCTTAACCTCCGATACAGTGCCGTTATCCGATTTTGCGGATGACGCGACACCGACGAAGGCAAGGTCCATCACTTCTCTAATTTTTTGCTTGATATACTGTGAACCTTCATTCGCACTGCGGGGTGGGCATTCAAACGCTGTAACAATCTCTCCTGTTTCTAATACGGTTTGCCCCGGACCTAAAAAGAACAGCTCAATAGGCACGGTGCGCTCGCCATCGGCACTCGCAATTCTAACCTGAGCACCAAGCACCAGCAGGGGTGCTGCGGTATCTGCAGCGGGAGAGCCATGACTAATGTTACCCCCTATTGTTGCAAGGTGGCGAATTTGGACACCTCCGACCTCACCGGCCCCTTCGGCAAGCGCAGTATAGCGTTCACGGATTATTGAATCTTTTTCCAACGTACGCAGCTTCGTCAGCGCACCGATTCGCAGTCCACTTTCTTCATCATACGTGATATCCGCTAATTCGGGAATTTTTTCCAAGCTGATAACGTATTCAGGTGTCGCCGTCCGGGCTTTCATTTCTATAATGAGATCTGTTCCACCGGCTAAGAGCTTTGCTTTACCGTTATATTTTGTCAGCAGGGCTGACGCATCCTCAATCGTTGTCGGTTCAAAAAACTCGAAATTTCTCAATGTTATGACCTCCCTGTAAAGTACGAGGCATCCCGCGCCTCGCAAGATAGTTGACGCTGAATGTAGTTTGACGTGGCCAAAGCATACCAAATCTGATCGGGGTTGTCAACTTTTAAATACTTGTATTGGTTTACACTATTTGAACCCAAGTTGCGACCTGTCACCCCGCTGGGGTTTTTGGGGATTTGTGAGATATGTTCTGCTATACACATATCGCTCCTCCCCGATAAGATCGGGATTCAGAGCAACTGGGGCGAAAGGTAGAGCCCTTCAGTTTTAACAGAAAACCGATGGATTTTTAATACCTATAGGACAACTTCCTGCGTTATTCAATGATTAGCTGATGATAATCTTTCAGCGACTCGCCAGGGCAGTCCGTGTCGGACAACTGAACTGAACTCCCATCAAACTCAACCTGCCGCTGCGTTGTGAAGACAGCACACTGATCCTCGCGCTTCAACAGGTGGACGTGAATGCAGCCGGAAATGCCGTAGATATTGATGAAATCATAGATAATTTTGGGCAGCTGATCTAGTTCACTATATTGATAGGGGGAATACGGTCCAATCAAGACCGGCGAACGTCCTTTGAACGTGCCGAGCAACGACTGAGGACGAGAATTGTGAAAAAGATGTAACACATTCTTATTGGGAGATTTGAAGAGTTTATTCCAAGCCCTTTTTAAGCCACGAAAGGATCCGGAGGGTGGTGCAACGTAAGAGGACAGGGAATAGGTGATATTTTTTTGTGGATCGGTGTCCGGAGGGATATACCGGCAAATGAGAAGCGGCTTTGATCTGATCGACGCTAAAAAGTAAGCATAGCGCGCCGGCTTTTCAGCGAACAAATCGAGAAATTCCGAAAAGCTTGAAACTTCACGTGATTTCTGTCCTTCACGTTGATGCTCTGGCTGAAAGGAGTGTAGCCAGAATTTGAAACGAGCGTTAATACTAGCGTGGGTTTCACCAATCATATTTTGGAGTTCGATAGTATATCCGTATATATCTTCGAGATTGCTAGCGAGATACCGGTGATTTTCAGCTGCGCGTCCACTGATTATTTTGAGATTTTCAATGAGGCGCACAATCTTTCTCTGGAATATATCAAACCCTAGAGGGGCTGCACTCAAATGTTCAATCTGATCCACAAAGTTATTAGATTTCTCAAAATCTTCTGCCAACAACTTCGACTCTAACAACGTCTTTTTAAGAGATTCCGAGGTCAACTGCGCTATTTCCGTCACTGATTTAGGAGTTATTAATTGCTGAGGTTTATCCACTGTCGCTAAATTCTTCTTTTCTTTCATACGAAGTTGTGCTATAATACGCTGCTTATCTAATAGGGGATCGGATGCTCAAAATAATTCCATAGATTTATGGTTACGAATTAGAAGCCACTATAGAAATTATACACTATATCGCTCGAAAATGAAACAACTATTTCAGCAAAAGCGTTCAATATAGTGAGGCTATCGACTGCGATTAGACCAATGACGATTCGTTGACTATCGATTAAAGCATCCTATCGCAAAATAATCTGTCATCATAAGCTAAAATTTTGAGGAGATAACATGGCAAATTGGAGTGAATATATTCAGGACACACTCGAGCGTTTTTCAGGAAAGAGAAAGGGTTCGACGCTGCCTCAACTCAGCCTGCAATCACCCGCAGCAGCTGAGAAAATTGCTATCTATGAGGGAAGGGAAACACGCCGCGAAAAGCAGGTTAAGGGACGTTTGTCATATCAGTTGTTTGAGAAAATGAGACGGCGCACCTTCAGTTGGAAGTCTTATTACTACTATGATGTGTATGATATCCCGCGGATTGCCATTACGAATGAAAACGCAACGGGAACACATATCATCGAACGACGTCACTTTCTTCCAGAAGACCGGATCATTGAAGCGAACTTTTATACGAACGCCGATGTCTCTGCCATCCTTATTGATGCAAATGATCTAGCTCGCGTCAGTCAGGAGATGTTTGATCAACTCAACACCAGAGCTATCAATTTCCAAATTTATAACAAGACCTATCCGCTGGAAATCTGGTTCGATAGCGATCAGAAGCATACAAAACAATTTTTTTCACTTGGACGACATAAAATCTGCATTGACGGTCAACGGGCATATTTGCTGCGCCCCTTCCGGAATTTGGGAGCCGATGGGTTTGCCTCCTTGTCGAATCGATTACTTGTCCAAGAAGGTGTTGCCGTCGATCCGAAAAGCACTATCGAATCATTACTGATTGAATTGGGTAGTGAGGAGCTGCTCCACCACTACCAAGATGCGCTCAATCTATATAACCAAAGAACTTCAAGGCGGCGATCTGCTGTCCTGCACGAAGATGAAGAACATCCCTTAATTATCACAAAAACGCATCAGCCTACGCGTAGAGGACACCCCGGTCAGCATTTAACTGTCGATAAAGGCCGCCCTGAACCCATACCGGATGAAATGTATGAGATACTAGCCTTTACTTTTGATCAACATTTCTCAGAAATCGAGGAAGACTTGATGCACATCAGCCTCGCAGCATTGAGCCTAGATCGGGGGGCAGTCACTGATGGTTGTGCAATTTTGAGGGATAAACTTTGCTCCTATACAGAGGCAGCTGTGCTACAAGAGCACCAACTTGAATATCTCTATCAATTTGTGCAAAGGCTATTGGATGAAGAAGAGGAACAAGAAGAAGAGGTATACTCGCCCCTCGAAGATCAAGCGTATGAAGAGATTCTCGTCGAGCTGTTAGAAGAGATTCGCGATATTACAACAGACCTCCGCTACCACCACTATCCGCCCATCAGGAACCAGGTTGATTCGCTTCAAGAATATGTCCAATCACTTTCACAAGCACTTGAGGATGCCGAGGAGAAGCAACGCCGTCGTGAAATCCATGACAGACGTGAGATTTTGACGCAGAAAGTATTTGAAGTTCCTAACCCCCGCACCTACACCCTTGACAAAACCGAGGACCAAATAAGCTTTTATGAGTGGTTACTGGATGTCCAGAAAACTGTTCATGATATCCAAGAGCAAGCCAACGACTCCGCTCTTGATGTCGCTTTTAGTCTGGCAAAATCCGCTTACATTTTAGCTCAACTTCATTTGAAGGAGTTTCCCGACTTACGCCCTGTTTCTGATCAACTGATTGAACTGATGCAGCGGGAATCGGATGAGAATTATAAGGAATTTGAACTTGGATTCATTAGAACACTTGTCCAGCTTACCACTACGCTTCATGGAGATACCAAGATCACACTATCGAACCAGTTGATGAAGATAACAAAAAGGTTGGAAGAGTTTTGTACCGCTAGCGATCAATTCAATGACAATAATTGGAATACTGCTTATACGGAGTTTGTCGATCGTGAGGTCGCAAAGTTCAATGATAAGGTGCGCGAGTCTGCAATGGAGAAATATGAGCAGATTGCCGAACAGATTGATTATCAACTGGAGTTGATTGAAATCTTTATTAGCGGAATTAATGTTCCCGCATTGCTGCCAGCGCAACTGCACGAATCTGGAAAAGGGTTGCAGACCTTCCTCGTAGAACAACTGAAGAAATACTTGGACACACAAAACCTGCAACTTCAGAGTGTCCCGGGGCGTGAAAATCAACTTCGATCGCTTATTACTGAGTTGATGCCCATGCAGTTGGACACTCCACTTGAGCAGTTGGAATATTTCTTCAGGAGCACTGCTTAATACCCACCTAAGAAGTCTGAAATGTGAAGAGTATCTACGCAAAGATAAATAAAGCCATCTGTTGATAGCGGAAAATCCTTAGAAGTCTGGCAAAGCAGACTACGATTCTATCTAATTTGTTCTCCTCCTTTCTGTAAGTAGAATTATACCGTAAATCTATCTACAAGTTTACACGCTCAAGATGCGAAACGGAAACAGATTTTTTACGTTTTAATTTTTTACGTTTTATGTGTGGCTGGAGTTATACTACGGGCTCTTAAGGAATTAATAATGGAATACTAGCCCGATTTTGCCCCTCGCCCTTATTAATTATTCCGGAGGACCATGGACTTATTACCGAAGAAATTAGAAGCCTACCCCGTTAAACCATACTTCTCTGAAGAACAAGAAATAAATGAACGGTTGAGCGCAATTCTTCCGCCATATATATCGAAAACTTCTATCACCGCGCGCGGGAAGCGTTTTTTTCGGATTCTTTTCCGATTCGCTCTAATCGTTTGTCTCCTGTCTTTTTTGGCACTTTGTGGATTTCTAGTTCATCGCGCAGTGAAGGAGAAAGAGACGTTTTGGTACTATCTGACAAAAAACCGCACCATCGTCCTGACATTGATACAGGGAACGAAAGTCCAGGACACTGCAACCTATGGTGTTCTGGAAACACTCACAATCCCCGGTAAGACGATGCAAGAGCGGTTGATTCAACTGCAACTAGATGGATATGCCCAAAGCAATCCGCAACAGGTTCCCATCCTTTATAATATGGCGGTGCAGGAAGATCACAAAAAGAACTACGAACAATTGATTCAACCGGCGTTCGAGCAAGCCTATCGAATTTATTACGACTTTAATCGGAAAACTGAGCAGGAAGTATATGGGATTACCGCGAACGAACTAGTATACGAAAAAGGATTAAGTGTACCGGGATACAGTCCAAAGGCGTTAGAGCATGTGCTATTTGAGGCACGGCGCTACTTTCCATTCGCGCTTATTGCCGGACGGGTCGCCGACATAGACCCGTTGCTTCTATTAAAGATTTTTGAAATTGAGACCCATTTCGATGAAATCATAGTCGGCCCCAGTCAGACTGCAACTGGCAAAGATGATATTGGCATTGCTCAGAATAATTTGGCGGTCTTACCCAACTTGATTCGCCACATCTTAAATCCAAGTATGCCGGCATATTCTCCTTTTTTTGAGTTTCTCAGACCTGGAAAGGGGTGGGAAACGAGGGAACAGCTCACTTGGAATGAGTATTTGCCGCGATTAGAAGCAGAACTAGCGGGGACCTACGATCGTCAAAACAATCCGACTGGGAAATATTACACGAATCTTCTGAAAGCCCCTCACATCGGTGCGTTCTTGGCAGCCTACCACATAAAGCGCGATAAGACCTATCGTTTCAACGAATGTCTGGATTTTTACAGGAAAAACGCCAAAGCTCTCACAGCCGAGCTCAATCTTAAACAAAACCTGCAGCCCTATCACTGGGCGTATTATACCTTCTACAACGGCGGTCCTAAGCGTTGGCACGTGATGAAGACATATCTGGAGATGCGCCAAAATCAGGAGCCAATTCCAACGGAGCTTCAGGAAGCTGTGAATACTATAAAGCGGCGTAACATGAATGCACAGCGGATTGGGAACAAAAATGAATATCTGAAAAATCTCGTTTTCGATCCTGTTGAAGGTAAAATTGTTAAAAATGATGGGCTGCTTCACTATGGACTGTACGACTTCTCGCCAAATTTCAAACCTCGAGAGCTCATGTGTGGGCTTCCTCCCAACCTCGCTATGGCGAAAAAGATTGATGATTAGTGCAGGTGAGTGGGCTTGCGGTGGATGGAAGTTTCCGCTGCAAGCCCACCCAAATGGCTATGCTGAGAAAATACGATTTAACGCCCTCTGTCCTGCTACTCCTCCTACCGATAATTTTCTTTTTCTGTGTCTTTCTGATATATCCACTCCTGTACATTTTCAAGGAATCTTTCTGGATTAACAACCGTCTGAGCATTGACTATTTCAAGCTGATGGTTACGGATGCGAGCATCCGCGAACTAGTGATCAATAGCTTCAATATGGGCGTTGTGGTGACGCTAACGACAACGCTCATTACCTTGCCGCTTGCCTATTTCCTGACCCGCTACCGCTTCACCGGACGTAACACCCTACAAGGGATTATCCTGATTCCGATTATTATGCCGCCTTTCGTTGGGGCAATCGGCATGAAGCAGCTGTTCGGCTTATACGGTAGCGTGAACATCTTCCTGAACAAGATTGGGCTTATCGATTTGGCGGAACCGATCGATTGGTTCGGTAGCGGCTTTTGGGGAGTTATACTGCTGTCCACCCTGCACCTTTATCCAATTATGTATCTCAACGTCGTCGCGGTGCTGGCAAATGTGGATCCAAGTCTGGAAGAAGCAGCGGAAAATATGGGGGCCTCACGCTTCACGCTTTTTCGGACGGTGACGCTCCCCCTTATGCTCCCCGGATATTTCGCAGGTGCCATCCTAGTGTTCATTTGGGCGTTCACCGATCTGGGCACACCGCTAATCTTCAATTACAATGAAGTTATCGCCGTACGGATATTTCGCCAAGTGACCGATGCCAACGTCAACCCGATGGGGTATGCACTCGTCGTCTTGATTGTAGTGCTGACAGCCCTGGCATTCTACATCTCCAAGCGTTGGACTGGTGCCGGGCGGTATGAGATGCTCGGACGCGGGCATGTGGGTTCACGTGAGGTTCAAGCAAGCCGCTGGATGTGTGCCCTCATCTATTTTTTCGTGGGAACTATCATATTCATGGCGTTGTTGCCGCATATCAGTATTGTCTTGACTTCACTAACCCCTGACGCAAGTCAGTGGCGGCTGAGTGTGCTACCTCAGAGCTATACGCTGAACCATTATTCAGAGGTTTTTAGCCATGAAAGCAAGCTGGAAGATACGTTGCTAAGTATCAAGAATAGTCTATTCTACAGCGTATTCAGCACACTGCTTGCGCTCCTCCTCGGGATTAGCCTCGCATACCTTCTCACCCGTAGGCGGATTCCCTTCAAGAACCTCCTCGATGCCATCGCGATGTTACCCCTGGCCCTTCCCGGTGTTGCGCTCGCCTTTGGCTATGTGGGTAGTTTCGCGGATACAACGCTTTTACTCCGTCATCTGCCCCAGTCCATCGTATCCATCTTAGATCCCCGACAAAACCCCATTGTGCTGCTAATCATTAGTTATGCGGTGCGGCGTTTGCCGTATATGCTCCGATCCATTTATGCGGGCCTTCAGCAGACGAGCGTTACATTGGAAGAGGCATCACAGAATCTCGGCGCAAGCTCAGCACGGACGCTGTATAAGATTACGCTGCCCCTCGTGATTGCCAATATCATCGCCGGCTCAATCCTCGTGTTCTCGTTCTCTATGCTGGAAGTGTCTGACAGCTTGATTCTGGCTATGCGGGACCAGTACAACCCAATTACCAAAGCCATTTGGAATCTCTCACAACGCCCGGTTGGTGGGGCATATATTGCTTGTGCGTTGGGTGTCATAGGGATGTTTATCCTAATCGCGTGCCTAGTGACTGCGGGCCGTATACTGGGGGGACGTTTGGGCGAGATTTTCAAGATTTGATGCGTCTGCTCATTAAGCTCATTAAAAGGAATGAGCCAAACGCAAGAAACGGGGAGGTTTCTCTATCTTCTAACGCTTGGTTCAACATACAATGTCTTTTCGTGGGTGTAAGTCACGAAGCCTGCAGCGGTGCCCTTCGGTTTGACGACATATCGAAACCATGTATAATCGACCGGGACATAGCTGGCGTGTTGTGCTTTACTGAAGAACGCCGCAATCTGGGCGGCTGCTAGCAACGTTGGCATTGGGATCCCCGGCTTGTTTTCGGGATTCCGGATGATAACGTGTGAACCGTGAATCTGCTTTGCATGTAACCACATATCCCGACTTGAAGCGATCCGGCGAAGGAGTAGGTCATTTTCCTTGCTGTTGCGGCCCACGTATATCTGAAAACCATCTGGCGAGGTATATTTCCGAAATGCGCCCGCAGATTCGCTCTGCTTGGACTGACGTTTAGTTTCTTTTATCCAACCTTTTTTAACAAATTCAGACCGAATCGCTCGAAGGTCCTTCAAACTCCGCGCCTCCTCAACTTCCAACGCATAAGCCCGTAATACCTCTTGCTCCGCTTCATTATCAGCAATCAACCGATGGATAACTGAACTCCCGCGCTTTGCTTTGGTGTACCTCTTGAAGTATCGCTGAGCGTTTTCTGAAGGACTAAGTTGCGGCTCAAGTTCGATTTGCAAGGCACTTAAATCTGGACTGTAGTAGTTCTGTACCTCGATAACCGTCTGTCCTCGCTCAACTTGGTGTAAATTCGCAGTGAGGAGCTCGCCTTTGATCCGATAATCTTCAGCCTGTTCCGCATTTGCCAAATCCTGCCGTAGCGACACCTGTTTCCGATCGCGTGCCGCCCTCATCTTGTCTAAAACCTGACGCAGTGTATTCCGCTCAGATTGCATCGCCTCATCACGAGTAACCATATCGTAGTAGGCGGATAGTGCTTCGCTCATCGTTTCAAAAAAACGGCTCTCGGTGTTTGCGAATTGCGCGAGTTTTAGCGCAGAAACAGCGACAACTTTAGCTCCTTCATCCAAGTAATCGTGGCTGTTTGCGCCCTCCTCTGATTGGGACTGTTTGACCGAACCATCTCCATCTGCCTCAATGAGCACTTGGGGACGACTGTGAGAGGGTTGAAAGCACACCACAACCTGCTGATATGCGTCCCACAGGTTCGCTGGGGTTGAGCGATCGCCGGCGCGGGCGATGATTTCTTTGGCAAGCGTTGGGCTCAAACCATCGATCTGGTTAAACAGAAATCGCCAGCCAACCTTCCGGTTTTCAATAAGCGAAACAAAGGTGCCTCGATCTAACTTGAGTGGATGCCATTTATCCTGCTGCGGCGGTGGGGTATAAGCTAGACCGGGCAATACCTCACGATAGCGGCTCATCGTTTCATCGATATGCTTGATACTTTCGAGGATATTGCCGCTCGCTTCATCAACGAGGATGATATTGCTGTACTTGCCCATCACTTCTGCGATAATCGATTTGGGGGACGTTGCGAGGACATCGGAAGTGGGTACGATGGTGAGCTTTAGAACTCGATCCAAGCCAACCTGTTCTATCCCTGTGAGTTGGCCCCGCCTAACGTGCTTCATCAAGAAGTCTGCAAAATGCGACCTAGATTGTCCTTTCGGTGGACGTTCAATCAGATGTGCGCGGGCATGAACAGAATGAGTTGAAATGAGTAAAAAGTGACTTGTGGTTGACTGAGAGATTTTCAGTACAATGCTGTGAGAGTTCAACTGTTCAATATGCCGAATGGTCCCATTCAGAATTGTATGACGGAGTTCATCCGTTACAAGATGTAAAGCTAGGCTATCGAATGACATGAGGCAGACCTCGTGGGAGTGATTTATCGTAAGTTCTCATACCTTCAGCAGCATCGCGTTTCTCAGCGTGTCGCTCGGTGGAACAGTTATTTATTATACCATAATTCCACAGAAAACGGCACGAAAAACTAACCTGTGGCCCTTCTGAGTTGATGGCTTTGACAGAAATTCTCACAAGCCCAATGCTTTAGCATTGGGTCAAACGGCGTTTTTTTATTGCAACCATAGTAAAAATGTGTTATAATTAAATGTCTTTCAGTGAGGGAGTAGCGCACTGCCGCTCGGCAGTGTCCCTCACATCCTGCGCTACAGGCTATGAAAGATAGAGAGATATTCCTATGTTAAAAACTCACACAATCGCATTAGACCCTAACAACGTCCAAGCGACACAGTTTGCCCAGCATTGCGGTTACGCTCGGGTCGCCTACAATCACGGATTAGCCGACTTCAAAACAGGACTTGATGAAGGGGTCTGGCATTCGCATATAGCCCTTTGTCGCCGTTTCAATGCTATCAAGCATGATACATACGATTGGTGCGGTGATATGTCACAGAACGCCTCCAAGCATGCGATTTATACGAATCTTAACGATGCCGTCTCCCGATGGAAGTCAGGTCAAAACAGATTCCCTAGGTTTAAGAAAAAGTCTCATAGCAAGAGTTACCAAGCCGATAGCGGTCGAGGCACAATCTCTGTCGTAGGCAAGCGAATTAAACTTCCCAAAATCGGTTGGGTTCGCATGTTTCAAACCCTACGCTACCTTGGCACTATCTGCAAAGTTGTTATATCTAAGCAAGGGCATCGGTGGTTCGCTTCTATTCTCGTTGACACTTTCGCTGACGAGCCAATACCTGACCCGCGTGGCAAGCCTATCGTTGGTGTAGATGTTGGTATTAAACACTTGGCGGTAACATCTGAAAGACAGTATTTTGAGAATCCGAAGGCATTGCGTCGGCATGAACGGAAACTCAAACGGCTTCAACGTCAATTCAGTCGCAAGGTCAAAGGCAGCCGCAACTGGTATAAACTCAAGGACAAGATAGCCAAGTTGCACTATCGGATAACCTGCATTCGCAACGATGCCCATCATAAGGCGACCACGGCTATTGTCAAGGGTGCAAGTCGTATCGGCATAGAATCGTTGAACGTCGCGGGTATGATAAAGAATCATAAACTTGCCAAAGCATTGGCAGATGCGTCATTGTCAACGTTCCTTGAGATGTTGAAGTATAAATCTGAACGGACAGACGTAAAAGTAGTTGAAGCCGATCGGTTTTATCCGTCGAGTAAGACCTGTTCTGCATGTGGTGTGGTAGACAGCGACTTATCTTTATCTGATAGGACATATCATTGTAGGGCTTGTGGTCACATACAAGACAGAGACTTAAACGCTGCGATAAACCTGAGAACCGTCGCCGAGGGGCACTCGGAGACTGAAAACGCTTGTGGAGATTCTGTAAGACCTCAGCAGTTGAGGCGCGAATCGTCGAATCAAGAAGATAGCACAGTAATAGGTGAACAATTATTGCTGTTCAGTCTATCATAGGAATCCCAAGCATTTATGCTTGGGAGCAGTCAACTGTAGATTATTTCACTGTGCCCTTTATTGACAGATTAATTGACATTGATTTACATTTGTGTTACAATGCTCGTTGAATCTAAGCTATTTTGGGCTATCCGAGTTTCTGATGGTAAGGGCGTACAGTTCGCACCTACTTCAAAGTAAAAAGGAGGATTTTAATGCGTAGGTTGTTATTTAACACTTTTGTATTTGCTTTAGTCATTTCACTGGTAGTACCCCCACTTGCCAGTGGACAAGATAGTGTATTAGACAAAGTAAAAAATAGGGGGAGGCTAGTTTGTGGGGTATACGGCGGTTTGCCCGGCTTCAGCTTCCTCAACCAAGATGGTACGTGGAGTGGCTTCGACGTAGATTATTGTCGGGCAATTGCTGCCGCTATTTTCGGCGATCCAGATAAGGTTGAGTTTGTGCCGTTGAAGACACCGGAACGTTTTCCCGCCCTTCAGACAGGTGAAATAGATGTCTTAATCCGAAACACGACTTGGACGCTTACCCGCGACACCCAAGTAGGTGCTGACTTCGCCCCGCCTACCTTTTACGACGGCCAAGGATTCATGCTACGTAAAGCGCACGGCATCACCGCCTTAGAGGAGTTGGCAGGCGCGAGTATCTGTGTCACCGCAGGCAGCACGACTGAGCTAAACCTAGCGGATACAATGCGGGCTTTAGGGGTAGATTTTAAGCCGGTTGTTTTTGAGGAGATTGATACCCTTTACAACAGTTACGAGCAGGGGCGTTGTGATGTCATTACAAGTGATAAATCGCAGCTAGCCGCCCGTCGCAAGGTATTAAAGAATCCAGAGGCACATGTTATTCTGGATGTGACTATTTCAAAGGAACCGTTGGGACCCGTCACCATCCATGGAGATAACAAATGGAACGATGTCGTTAGCTGGGTTGTTTACGCGACGTTTTTCGCCGAGGAGCACGAAATTATGCAATCGAATGTCAGCACTTATCAATCCAAAAACCCAGAGATTGGACGTTTCTTGGGTGAGGCCGGCGATATGGGCGGAAAACTCGGTCTGTCGAAAGATTGGGCGCGTCAGGTTATCGCTGCCGTTGGCAACTATGGTGAAATTTTTGAACGCAACCTTACTCCCATTGGTCTACCGCGCGGTGTCAACAAGCCTTGGATTCAAGGGGGGCTGCTGTACGCGATGCCGTTCCGTTAGACTGTTTCACAAACGCAGTGCAATTACCTCCATCAACAAAGTAAAAGGAATACCTTATGATACTTAAACGGAATAACCTGAAATAGCATAGTCGAGAAGTACTAGGGGCAGGGGGTGCATTAGCAAACTTCGACAGGAAATTCCTTACTGGAGATTAACCTAACATGGTGTAGTTTTGACTCTGGCATGTTGGTGCACTAGGATGCAAGAAGGAAGGCATCTGAAATGCAGGCGATGCTTCCGAGTCTCAATGCTCGGCAACACGTAAAAGCATGAAACATCAACGGCAAATTCTAAAAGGGAGGGACAGGGCACCGCAAGCTATCCAAACAACAGTAGAACTTTTCGCGGGCATCGGTGGATTCCGCATCGCTGCTGAAAGGCACGGTATTCAGACGTTGTGGGCGAATGATATTTGTCCGAGAGCGTGCCAAGTATACCGTAGTCAATTTGGAGATGCCGAAATTTGCCAAGGCGACATTCAAGCATTCGCACATGAGATTCCTCCGCACGATTTACTCACAGCTGGTTTTCCTTGTCAACCATTCAGCAGTGCAGGAAAAAAAAGGGGACTCCGTGACCCTCGTGGGCATCTTTTCGCTGTCATTGTTGATATTTTAAGAAGGCATCGCCCACGTTATTTCATTTTGGAAAATGTGAAACGCTTGCTTTCAATGGAACAAGGGGATCATTTCGCAACAATGCTTGCCGCTTTGACAGCACTTGATTATCAGGTGGAATGGCGTTTGGTCAATGCAATGCACTTTGGCTTACCGCAAAATCGCCAACGTGTGCTTATATTGGGCTCTTTAGGTATGACGGATGATTGCCCCCTTGTCAGACTTGCTTCATCAGAAGATCTTTGTAAGACATTGGAAAGAAACTTTCCAATCATCAGGAATGTATCAAGCTGGACTGAAATTGAAAGACATAGTAGGAAATTTCCCAGTTGGGGGGTGGCTTGGAACAAACGTTTCTTTGCGGATAATTTGGAATATTTTTCTGAGGCAAAGCCCATTCTACCTTTGCACCGGGTATTACAATCTACAGTTGAACCAATTTTTGACTTCACTGAGAATACTTTGCAACGCTTGAAGAATAGTAAGCAAACTAATAAATTCGTTGAAGGTGTTGAAATTCTCTATAATCAAAACGGTGGTGCTCGTATGGGCTACACCGTGTTTGGTAGTAGCGGAGTCGCCCCAACGCTCACGTCTGCGACCAGCCGCCACTATGAACGTTACAAAGTGGGCAACTGTTATCGACGGCTGACAAATGTAGAATATGCTCGAATACAAGGATTTCCAGACCAACACTGTTCAGCGGTTTCCATTTACAATCAATACTCTTTATATGGTAACGCGATCCCACCTATATTTGGAGATTGGCTCATTCATAAGATTTTACGGAATCATGTCACCAAATTAAGAGAACCTAAACAACAACAGCTTCATCTTTTTCTTCATGAATCACCAAATGATGCTTACTAAAGCAGAATTACGCGGCGTACTTCATACACGGCTAGAAGAAACTATATCAGCGTTAAATCGAGCCCTTCAAGGGATAAACCTTGAACATCTTGAACCTGTTCTTTTACGTATCGGGAGAGGGCGGACCTTGCCTCACTGGTACAAACAACTGTTTGAATCACAAACTCTTCCTAACCTTGACGGTAAGACAGTGGGTAGTGTTATTGAAATGCTTTTCGTCGCTGTTCTTGAAACCATGACTTTTCGAGATGTCGAAAGACCACCGCTCCATATTAATCCTGCGCGAGGCGTTGACTTGCCGGATATTGACTTGAATATAAAGTCTCCCTCTCAAAACTACTGTACCAGTGAACCTTTTTTCTCAGCGTATGAGAGACTACTTGGTAGCGAATATGATGCTCTTATCATGCTGACTGATTACCAAACACGAAAAACAAATCCACCTTTGAAACTTCAGGTAATTAGGTGGCAATACCTCTTCAATACGCAGTTGGCAGACTTTGCCTTGACCACAATTGCCCGGAAACACCGTGATTGGTTGCTTAAACAGAGCGAGATTTGGACACAAAAGATTTTTCGATTTTTGGCTTATGTCAATCAGAGCAATTGGCAAGCAGCGCATCTGCTTCGTATCATTGACACCATGCAAAACAGAGATGAAATACAACGTTTGGTATTTGCAGCGGAAAACGACTTTCAACAAAAGAATATCCAACGCCTGCTCACCGATAAAGAGGTAATACCTGACCATCAGCTTGAAAGATTGCTTTCCATAGCTAAAACTCAACCTCTAATTTTGGGAATTGTTGATGCAGCAGATAATTGGGTTGTGGAAAATTATAAGGATGTCGCTCGTCTGCCAAACGAAAACGAATGGATGCGATTGCTTGCCAGTTCTTTAGATGGGCAAATTGGAATGAGTTTTGCCCTTCAATGGAGATATAATTTTGGACGAATATTTAGGTAATTAACCTGCGAATATGCAAAATCAATGATGAACAACACACAATACAAAAGCGCAATCACTGAAACCATACAAGCCTATGGAAAACAACTCACCCCAAAGTGCATCAGATAAAATACCCTTCTGGCGGGATATTCGGGTCCTGCGTGTGCTGTTCCAGGTCAGCTTCCTTATTGGAGTCATCCTGTTGGCTGGTATTCTCTACACAAATATGTTGAGAGGATTACGCGGTCTTGGCTTGACTTTAAATCTCGATTTTCTTAATGATGAGGCTGGGTTTGGGATAGCTGAAGGGATCGCTTATGAGCCTTCAGATGCCTATCTAAGGGCGTTTTGGGTGGGCGTAGTGAACACCTTAAGGGTCAGCGTCATAGGAATTGTGTGTGCCACAATTCTGGGGCTTGTTATTGGTATCGCTCGGCTATCAAGCAACTGGTTGGTTAGAAACATAGCAGCCATTTACGTCGAATGTTTCCGCAATATCCCACTCCTACTACAGATTTTGTTTTGGTATACTGCTGTAATCCTTCAACTCCCCTCGGTACGGGAGAGTTTTACATTCTTCGGGGGTGTGTTCATTAATCAACGCGGAGTATATCTGCCCTCACCGCAACCCACATCGGGTGTGAAGATTTGGATCGGCTGCCTCGCTGTGGGATTCATTTTTGCACTGGCTCTCTATCTCGTACGACTGAGGAAACTTCGACAGATGGAACAGCCCGGCTTTGCTGCAAAGTGGGCACTGCCGGCGTTTCTGTTGGTGGCTATTTTGGGTTGGTTTCTGATACCGGGGAAGCCGTTTACCTTGGAGTTACCGGCTTTGAAGGGATTTAACTTCGCCGGAGGGATATATTTTTCTCCCGAATTTGCTGCCCTATTAATTGGGCTTGTCATTTATACCGGGGCTTTCATCGCCGAAGTGGTGAGAAGTGGGATACAGTCCGTGGCGAAGGGACAATGGGAAGCAGCTAAGGCAATAGGTCTGAGTGAATTTCAAACGCTGAGGTTGGTTATCCTGCCTCAAGCTTTGCGCGTGATCGCGCCACCCCTCACCAGTCAGTACCTAAATCTCACCAAAAACTCCAGTTTAGCTGTTGCAATCGGTTTCCCAGATCTGTTTAACGTCGGCAACACAATGATGAATCAAACCGGACAATCGATCCCTATTTTTGCAATGATCATGATGAGCTACCTATTCATCAGCTTGACGACATCGGCGTACATGAATTGGTACAACCGCAGGATTAACCGGATCGGACGATAAGGGGAAGAAAAGAGCGTGGAAGAGCGAGCACCAAATCAAGCAATTAAACCGCCAACTGAATCGAAGGATATATTGCGGTGGCTGAAGGAAAATTTGTTTAACACTTGGTATAACGCGCTTTTTACCTGCTTAGCCGTTGGGTTTTTGTACGTTATTTTTAAGGGGATTTTGACTTGGGTACTCACCGAGGCAAATTGGAACGTTATACCTGCCAACCTGCAAATTTTTCTAGTCGGTGCTTATCCGAGAGAGGAGATATGGCGCGTATGGGTTGTGATTTATACTTTGGGTATCCTGACGGGATTGAGTGCCGGAATTTGGGGAGGGTTAGCCCTCCGACTGGCCCTTGTCATCGGGGGAGTTGGAGGGGGAATTGGAATTATCCTAGCCTTTTTCCCTGCCCCTTTATCGAGTCGATTAGGGCTTTTGGGCGGGGTAGTGTTGCTGGCCGCCTCTCTTTTTCTGGGACGCGGCAGAAAAGGGATGCGCCTTTGGGTTCTAGGCGGTTGGTTGTTATCATTTCCTTGGACTATGGTATGGCTGCACGGGTTCGGTGGCTTGCCTGTTGTTTTTACAAGTAACTGGGGTGGGCTTCTCCTGACACTTATCCTAGCAGCTGTGGGTATCGTTGTCTCTTTTCCGCTGGGAGTTCTTTTAGCTCTCGGCCGGCGGAGCACTCTCCCCGCGATTAAATGGGTTTCGACAGCGTATATCGAGACAGTACGTGGTGTGCCTTTGGTAACAATTCTGTTTATGGCACAGATTATGGTCCCGATTTTCCTACCTGATTTTCGCATTGACAAAATCCTACGGGCGATGCTCGGTATCACATTGTTTTCGGCGGCTTACATGGCAGAGAACGTCCGTGGTGGACTTCAAGCAATTCCAAAAGGACAGCATGAAGCTGCCCAGGCACTGGGGCTCAACTATCCGCTTACGATGTTACTTATCATCCTACCGCAGGCACTTCGCTCTGTCATCCCAGCAATCGTTGGGCAGTTCATCAGTCTCTTTAAGGATACATCGCTGGTCGCTGTCATTGGATTGCTCGATCTATTGGGTATAGCCAAAACGGTTATTGCAAATCCCGACTGGTTGGGATTGCAAGCTGAGGTGTATCTGTTCGCTGCGGTTGTCTATTTTGTTTTCAGTTACTCAATGTCATATATCAGTCAGAAAATTGAAGAAGCACTGGAAGTCGGGTAGGGATGAGATTACTTCGCGCATACTAGGAAGGGAGAGATAAAGCAGTGGCTGATCTGGAAAACACTTCGGAGGACTCGATTATTATCTGTGAGGATGTCCATAAATGGTTCGACGATTTCCATGTACTCAAAGGGGTTACCACCGCGTTCAAAAGAGGGGAAAAGGTGGTGATATGTGGGCCTTCAGGTTCGGGTAAGTCCACACTCATCCGTACAATAAACCGTCTGGAGGTGCACCAAAGGGGCAGAATCGTTGTTGATGGTATCGAGCTCAGTGATGACCTCCGTAATATAGAACGTATCCGCCAAGAAGTCGGCATGGTGTTCCAACAGTTCAACCTGTTTCCCCACCTGACTGTCCTGCAAAATGTAACGTTAAGCCCCGTCTGGGTAAAGAAGGTGGCAAAAAGTGAGGCAGAATCGGAGGCTTTAGCGTTATTGGAGCGGGTGGGTATTGAAGAACATGCTCACAAATTTCCCGCACAGATTTCAGGAGGACAACAACAACGTGTCGCAATTGCAAGGGCTTTGGCGATGCAGCCCAAAATTATGCTGTTCGACGAGCCGACAAGTGCCCTTGATCCTGAGATGATTAACGAAGTTTTGGATGTGATGCGTGAGTTAGCCGCGTCCGGCATGACGATGCTGGTTGTCACACATGAGATGGGGTTTGCCCGAGAGGTGGCAGATCGGATTATCTTTATCGATGAGGGAGCAATTGTCGAAGAAGCGGTACCGGCGGCTTTCTTCGATAACCCTCAGCATGAACGGACGCAGCTTTTCATTTCCCAAACGCTACAACATTAGGGCCAACCGGTCAAAACGAATTCAAAATCAGATTCGCTGCTGTACGTTTTTACCTTATCAGAATTTTTTCTTGCATTCCTGCGCCGAATCAAGTATAATTGTGTCGCAACTGTACAATGGATTAAAGAAAGTTCAAAAAGTGATGTTAGGTTCAAATGGAAGCATTTCCCCGGCTGTATGCTGTATTTTGTACCTCTTAGCGCTAAAACTTGATTTTCATTTGCAGTTTTGAATCTTCAGGAAAGGAGGTACACACCGATGGCAACAGGTCGAGTGAAATGGTTCAGCGATCAGAAAGGTTACGGATTCATCGTAACTGATGAAGGGCAAGATGTCTTTGTCCATTATTCCAACATTGAAGGAACTGGCTTCAAAACCCTTGATGAAGGACAAGAGGTTGAGTTCAACGTCGTGGAAGGGCAAAAGGGGCTTCAGGCCGAAGAAGTTAGAAGACTTTGAGGTTGATAAAGCTGACAGTAATTCTCACAAGCCCAATGTTTTAACATTGGGAGCAGTCAAAAAACTAGATAGAAAATGAAACCGGGGAAAAAAGGCTCTCAAGTGATTGGGGGCTTTTTTTATTGGGAGAGACAAACGCAATGACAGGTTTTGCCTGAGTTTCACAGACCAGTAACTTACTCGTGACTTCATTGCAAGGTTTAACACAGCAGTGCTAGCTGAGAAACTACCCTGACTCCTCCAGAAAATTGAGCCAGATCAGTAGATCTTGTTTCGATCATTCACCTATCAAGGGAGCCGCTCTATTTTTTTCGGAATGCGCCCCAACCTTGACGGATTCGATTTCTCCATGTAGGTAGGTCGTTGCTATCCTCAACCCTTGCATGCTTATCACCTTTTGCATCGTCCTCTGTTACAGGCTGGGGTGCAGGTGTTTCGTCATCCGCGTTAACAGGTGTTTCGTCATCCGCGTTAAACTGAGGGGCGTTTTGGATTAATCCGATATTGTGGCGTGCTTCTTCAAAGTCTGGGTTAATCATTAACGCCTGCTTCCAACAGGCAAACGCCAGTTCTAAATTGCCTTGCTTGTAACAGATAATCCCCAACTTGTTGTACGCCTCAAGCAGGGCTGGATCAATAGATAATGCTTGCTTAAATGCTTCGATCGCGTTTTCAATTTTGCCTTGGTACACGTAAGCATTTCCAAGGTTATAGTATATCTCCGCAAGATTCGGATTTTTACGAACGATTTCCTCCCATTGAGCAATTGCCTCGTCAAAGCGATTCCGTTTCCAATATTCAATGGCTCGGTCATTAGCGATTTTAGCGTGCTTACTCATGAATCTTTCCAATTTGGTGGTATGGGGGGTGAGCTTGGGGTTAGCACTCGCGAGCCTTCAATCATTCGCAGTTTAGCCCCGATCCCTAGAGTTTACTTGGATCTTACTCGCGCTGCTTCTTTTGCCAAGCCGCCTCAATATCAAGGAAGGTTATTACCACAATTATAACATTGCTAAATAACTGTATCACATTCCACAGTTTCAGTCAACACCAAAATCAGATAGAAATGTGCAAATAAGCAAAGAGAATCGGGAGGTTAGACGGGAGAGGTTCTACCGGGGTCTTACAGTCACTTCAGACGATTTGGATCGCCTCTGTAAGGCCCCAGCTAAAATCAAAGTAGTAATTATGCTTTTCGCTTTCAGGGACGCAGATGATGCAGCACTTACCATTGCGGGCGAAGCGATCGGTAATCGCAACAAGATTGAGCTCGTAGGAATATATCATCTCGATAGCATCAAGGACGAGGAGATTGTGTGTTCGGAAATGGCTTTCTAGCAGATCTTCAATAGCGATTTGTATCAGGAGGTGTATTTTTGCTTTCGCGCCGGCGTAGGCGATTGAGGCACGCTGTTTGTCTAGTTCATCAAGCAGATACAGATTCAAGTTCACGTAATAATCTGTGGAGTTGCCGAATTTTTCCTTGAGTAGGTGCTTGACTAGGTTCGTTTTACCCGACTGAAAATCTCCGACGAGACAAACCGTCCCTTGCTCAGAACCGGAATCGATACGAGCAGCCAAGGCTTGGTAGGCTTTCCGTTGGTTTTCATCGAATGGGTATGTTGGCATAGGGGGGTTGAAATCATCTCAGAGAGGGGATGTTAAAAAATCCTCCCAGTGGAAGTGTGGCAGAGGAAACTCCTCCGTTGCTTTGCATTGTCAAAAAGTTGCCGTTTTCTCAAAGAAGTCAATCTCGATCACCTCCACATTCGCACGCCGGGCATTGTCAGCGACCCGCTGAACAACCATTTCCCGAACAAATGGGATGGGGATGCGTTTGACGCGGTGGACAACTTCCTCCGTGCAACGGATAGAGGTATTACCCAAGAATGGACCTTCGTGCGATTTGGCTTCAGAGGGATGGTCGCACGTCTCCGGCACAAGCTGCTGCAAGCGCATTGAAACGTAATCGGTCACCCAACCTTTGAGTGCTTCTCCCTTTTCCTCGTCAACTGTAGTCGGTTGGGGGTTCTGATCCAATTTCTGACTGATACCAACCAGCAAATCTTCCAAGCGATTCAACCGGGCTTCAACCGCAGATAATCGTTCTTCAACTTTGTTTTCACTGTTCACTGTTTTTTCTCCTCAAATGTGCAGACATTATGCGTGATGTGTAACGTGAATCAACTCTTGAACCCCTAAACAGATAAGGATTTACGCAAAAGTACCGGAAATATATCAGTCAACTATATTTTACCGCCGAGGCCTGAACGACGGAATTCCTGTTTTATCAAACCGATCCTTGACAGCTTTCATGATTTCCGGCGTAATTTCACTGTAACCGTGTTCGCGGGCGTATTTTTCGACGCTTTTGGTGACCATCCCCCGGGCGAAGGAGGGAACACGCTGCAATCTTTTTTGTGCAGCAGCTGTCCACCGTAACTCGTAGTCGGTTTCAGCCGCAAAGGGGGTCGTCTGCTCGAACCGAATATTTTGACCACCGGCTTGTCCCGGTTGGTATTCGCAGGACGGATCTTCAGCGAGATAGTTTCCGGTAAGCGCGTAGGCGCGGGCGCGACACCCGCCGCAAACGTCACGAAATTCGCAGGCACCACACTTGCCTTCCAGCAGTTTCCGATCTCGTAGTTCGTGAAAGACCTTTGATTGATGCCAGAGCGTCGCGAAACTTTCTGTCTTCAGATTGCCGACGCTCACCGGCATATACGGGCACGGTGTCAAATCGCCTTCAGGTGTGATGCGGCAGTAATAGATGCCACAGGGACATGTACCGCTCGGATAGGCTTGTAGAAAGGGCGAATCCGATTGTTGTTCATAGATGACCCGTTTGTAGTGTGGCGCACATTTCGCAGCGACAAGCATTTTGCCACGATATTTCGCCTGTAACTCAAAGAGCGTTGAGAGCATACGCTCATATTGAGCGGGTGTGATGTCCATCACTGTCTTTCCCCTACCAGTTCTCACAAGGAAATAGAGATTGAACACCTTGGCACCGAGTTCATAAGCGAAATCAACGATTTGCGGAATCTCATCGTAATTCCAGCGTGTCACAGAGGTCTGCACGAGGAAATCGAGGTTTGCTCGTTTGAGGGCTTCGACCCCGTTCATCGTGCTTTCCCAAGCCCCTTCCATGCCCCGAAACTTGTCGTGATTGACCGCGTCCACCGCATCCAAACTGATGCCTGCGCCAGCGACACCGTGATCGCTCAGCCTCTGGACCGTTTCATCATTCAGTAGAACACCGTTTGTGCCCATCACCACCAAGAATCCGGTTCGAGCCGCGTAATCTGAGATGTTCAAAATGTCAGGACGCAACAACGGTTCACCACCCGTCAGAATCAGGAGGACGTTGGGATTAATTTCGGCAATCTCATCAATTACGCGGAAGCACTGGGATTGGGTCAACTCCGAAGCCCGATAATACCCGCTCGGAAATTCATTGGTATCCACAAACCCGGCGGGGAGATAGCAGTGCGTACATTTGAGATTGCATAGCCGTGTGATATTCCATGAAACGGCTTGGATTTTCGTTTCCACTGTTGTTCCTTAAAACGTGATATGAGGGTCGCGTATTTCAACCCTAGAGACACAGACAACGCAGGTTTTTTTTATTACACTTTGAGCCCGATAACACATCGTCCCCGCGTTCTTGGCTTTTCGGCGTGAGTTCCATCCTTATCAAACCCCTATCATTTGGGAGAGGTACAGGGCGCACGCGAACACAACAACCCCAGCAAGCATCGTAAAAATACCGAATAGGTCTACCCTTCTTTGTAGCTTGGCGACCGCTGAATCGTCGAAATTGGGGTTTGCCACCGCTGCCTCTAACCTTCGATTGAACACTGCAATATGCAGGCTATGAAATAGCGTCATCAATCCTACAAAGGCAAGTTTTACGATAAAAGCAACAAAATAGCCATAGTCCTGAGAAAAGCGCATCTGCGTATTCAGCCCGACGATGAACAGGTTCATCGCACCGGTGATCAAGAGAATGTGGATTGTGAAACGGATAATATGACGCAGGCGATTCCGAATCGCGGAAGCATGTTGGACACTTTCAGGGATTTGGAAATGCTTCCTCAGGATCGGTGTCGCAACGCTGACAGAAAAAACGATTCCACCAAACCAAACGATTGCAGCGATGAGATGTATCCAACGGATGAAAAGTTCGACAATTGGGCGCATAAATAAGTAAAATGTTATCCAACCTCATTTCACACCATAGCTAGTGAGCGGTTGTAAACAGGTCTTGTCATGGATATTTCTGACCCATATTTTTCCACAGCTGATGACCGGGTTACCAGTCTCCATCTTATTCAGCTGCCCAGGTTTTGGGGGCAATTACACTCTGCGGTCCGTAACGTGGTGATCGAGAATTAATATAAGATACAGTATAATACCATACTTGATCCATATTGTCAAAAGCGAAAGATAGGGGCATTTAGTTTTCCGTTTTTTGACTGATGTTGGGACGTAAGCATCTTGACAGGATGAGACAGATCGGGTTAAAATAGGAATCAGATATCGAACTGTTCAAAAATTGATTTTCTTCGGAAGTCCTCAAACATGGAGACACATGAAAGAATGGCAAACAGAATTAAAGTTGGGCGACTCAAAGTTGATGAAGGGTTATACCGTCTGGTACGAGACGAAATTGCGCCCGGCACGGGTGTGGAAGCAGATGTCTTTTGGGAGTCGCTAGGTGAGATTGTCGCAGATCTTGCGCCCAAAAATCGGGCACTTCTGGACAAACGGGACGCATTGCAGCAGCGGATTGACGAATGGTATTTATCTACAAAGGGCGAGCCGGTCGAGCCAACTGAATATGAGGAATTTCTAGCAGAAATTGGTTACCTCCTCCCCGAAGGCGAAGATTTCCAAGCGACTACAGCGAATGTAGACCCCGAAATTGCGGAGACCTCCGGGCCTCAACTGGTGGTGCCAGTGGATAACGCCCGTTACGCGCTGAATGCCGCCAATGCTCGTTGGGGGAGTCTGTATGATGCGTTGTACGGCACAAATGTGATTTCGGAGGAAGATGGGAAGGAAAAGAGTGGGGGTTACAATCCCGGGCGCGGCGCGGCGGTCATCGCCCAAGCAGAGGCGTTTCTAGATGAAGTCGTGGGGCTTGAACAGGGGAAGTTCTCAGAAGTCACGCAATTCTCACTCAAAGATGTTAATGGAACCAACCAATTGACCGCAAGGCTTAACAATGGCAGCGAAGTAGGTTTAGCCGACTCTAGTAACTTTGCCGGGTTTAATGAGAAAGATGGTGAACTCTGCTGTGTTTTGCTCAAAAATAATGGATTATACATTGAGATCCAAATTGACCGCGATCATCCTGTTGGCAAAGCCCACCCCGCAGGGGTAAAAGATGTGCTACTGGAATCTGCCATCACAACGATTCAGGACTGCGAAGATTCCGTCTCCGCTGTCGATGCCGAGGACAAGATGAAAGTCTATAGCAACTGGAACGGCATCATGAAGGGAACGCTGGAAGCGACTTTTGAGAAGGGTGGACAGCAGAAGACTCGCAGGCTAAATGCAGACAAGACCTTTAGAACCCCCGATGGGGCAACGCTAACGCTTCCGGGGAGAAGTCTCCTGCTAGTTCGGAACGTTGGGATTCACATGTACACCGATGCGGTTACCACGGCAGACGATCAGGAAATTCCCGAAGGCTTCCTTGATGCGATGATCACATCACTGGCAGCGATACACGATCTCCAGAGAAATGGGGAACATGTCAACAGCCGCGCAGGCAGCATCTACATCGTTAAACCCAAACTCCACGGCCCCGAAGAGGCTGCAGCAACGGTCAAACTGTTTGAACGCGTAGAGCGCGCCCTTGGGCTTGAACGGAATACACTGAAGATGGGGATTATGGATGAGGAGCGTCGAACCACTATTAACCTGAAAGAAGCCATTCGCGCAGCGAAAGAACGGGTCGTGTTTATCAATACCGGATTTCTCGATCGGACGGGCGATGAAATCCACACAAGTATGGAAGTGGGCCCGATGATACCCAAACCTGACATCAAAAGCCAACCGTGGATGCTAGCTTATGAGGACTGGAACGTGGATATCGGCATTGAGACCGGACTCCCCGGTAAGGCACAGATTGGTAAAGGGATGTGGGCGATGCCGGATGAGATGGCCGACATGGTCGAGACAAAGATAGGCCACCCACAAGCCGGTGCAACGACCGCTTGGGTGCCTTCGCCGACAGCTGCTACACTCCACGCCATACATTACCATCAAGTGAGCGTTACGAACAAGCAGGCAGAACTTGCGAGCAGAGGACGTGCGAGTCTGTCGGATATCCTGACACCGCCGTTATCAGATGGGGAATTTAGTGCGGCAGAAATCCAGCAGGAACTGGATAATAATGCCCAAGGGATACTGGGCTATGTGGTGCGTTGGGTCGATCAGGGGATTGGTTGTTCAAAGGTGCCGGACATCCATGACGTTGGGTTGATGGAAGACCGAGCAACGCTGCGTATATCGAGTCAACATATTGCTAACTGGCTACATCATGGGGTTGTGACGCGGGAGCAGATCATAGCAACCTTTGAGCGGATGGCTGCGGTTGTAGATAGGCAGAATGCGGGGGATGCTAACTATCGAAACATGGCACCCGCATTTGACCAGAGCATCGCCTTCCAAGCAGCACTAGATTTGGTTTTTAAGGGGGGAACGGTCCCCAACGGCTATACTGAGGCTGTGCTGCACCCTCGCCGGAGAGAGGTCAAAGCGATGCAATAATGCGTCGCTTGGAGCCGTGAATTAGACCCGCGCAAACTTCTGGAACCGTTTTTCCGCGATGACCTCGCTGATATAAACATCGCCGTGGGAATCGATCCATATACCGTGCGGCGAATTGCTAAACTGTCCAGCACGCTCGCCTTGCTCGCCCCAATGGGTGAGAATCTCACCGCCAAGTGTCATGACGGTAATGCGCTGTCCACCTTCTGCGATGTGGATGACATCATCCGAATCTATGAACAGATCATTGGGAGAACGGAGGTCCCCCCACTCTGTAATGTATTCCCCATTTGAGTCGAAAATCTGACACCGAAGGTTCCCCCGGTCCAAAATGTAGACCCGATCATTTTTGTCCACCGTGACATCATGCGGCAAGTTAAACTCGCCGGGGCCTGAGCCCGGTGCACCCCACGAAACGATGACTTCACCATCGGGTGTCAGGCGGTGAACCCGCGATTGTCCGTAGCCGTCCGAGACGTAAATCTCGCCGGATTGGGATAAGACCGCACGGGTCGGTTGATTAAATGGTTGCCCCGGCGGCCCCGGTTCATCCACAGTTCCCCACGTTTGTAGAAGTTTCCCAGAGAGCGAGAACTTCCGAACGGTGTGGTCTTCGGTGTCTGTGGTGTAGATTTCATCATCCGGGCTAATCCAAATCCCGTGTGGTGTTTTGAAAAGATTCTCTCCCCACGCACCGATGAACCGCCCATCGCGCTCATAAACGAGCATGGCAGGATTAGGACTCCGATTGAACACATAGACCCGGTCTTGGGAGTCGCAAGCAACACCGGAGGCAAGCCCCAACTGTGGTATCTGCCCCCAACCTTCTACAACCTCGTATCGGTAATCACCACTTCCATAAATCATACTGATTGTTCCTCCTCATTTGGTTTTGGGTCATGTTAAGAGATCGTGCAACAAACTGTAGGGGCGACCGTAGCCCGACTTCACTAGCGAACTAATGTTTTTCACGTTTCACGCATCACGTTTAACCTCGCCAGCGTTGACCCCCAATCCCCGGCGATACGCCTCCAATGACACCAAGTCAGCGGGTGCGACGTTACCTAGGTTGACCTCTGGACCATATCGATCGATAAGTTGCCGGCGCAGGTGGTGGATGTCATGCGCGGTCACCCCAGCAATCCACGGACCGGGTAACTCAAACATAACTTTCTCCAGTCCAACGAGTTCCACGACTGCCTCAACTGCCCGCATTGTGTCAACATCTTCGGTGATCAATTCAGCAGCCTCTAGGAGGACGAGTGCTGCGCCGGCATCCAGACATCCCTGTGCATCGTCCGGGAAAGGAATCTCACTTACAAGCCCTTCCTTCTTGCCGACCTCACCCATAACCTGTAAACTGTGTTCTTCGGCCGCTTGACGTATCATCTGTCGTTTCCACTCAACTGAAACGGCTCCCAAATTATCTGATACCTCAACCCAACGATAGCCCGCCTGAACGATCGCCGGAAAGTAGAGAGCTGCCTTCCCGGTTACCTCTGCGTATTCGAGAAACATGCCTCCCGCAAATGGCTCGATCCGATGCTCCCGATACTTTTTCAACTTCGTGTCCAGGACATCATTTGACAATAAACGGGAGATACCGACGGCGATCTTTGCAAAATCGAAGTAGTCTGCCGCAGTCTCGATGAGGTCTTCCTGTTCATGCAGCCCAATGCCCCAATCGATAACCATCGTCAGACCGCAATCTCTCGGTTTCTGTTGTCGATCGATTCCGTCGATCCCTTCAAAGAAATGTGGATTCATGTGTCTCATATCTCCGTTAGATATAAAAACTCAGCACTAAAGCTGGTGGATAGATAGCCCGCACAATGCTAGGGCCTTATCTCCCTTCTGCAAACTCAGGTCTTCCCAACGCATCGGTCTTTTCCTGCCGCTCATAGCGTCGTAGTTCACCCCCCGCATCTGCTAAAATTCGTTCTCGTGCGAGAGCGAGCCGATCCGCCGCACCCGCTGCAGCAATGTTATTCTGACACGTCGGATCCGCTTCTAGGTCAAAGAGACGGGAATTCTGGAAATCCACACCGCTGAAGAACCAATTCTTTGAATCTTTGTGCCAAACAGAGTTACCGTAGCGGCAGGTCAGATACTCCCGTGCCTGAAATCCACTTCCTCCCGCTGCCAGTGTAAGCAGACTTTGCCCCTCTATTGTGCCGATCGGTTCGACACTAGCAGCGTCAATAACGGTCGCCGGTACATCCAAAGTGTAAACAAATTCATCGCGTGTACTTCCGGCACCGACCCCTTCCGGGTGGCGTAGCAGCATCGGGAGGTCCATTGTTCCCGGATACATGAAATCCGCCGGTTTGCCAGTAACACGGTCAGGGTTCTCACCGAAGTTGGTCCCGTGATCGCTCAAAAATATCACGAGCGTGTTTTCTTTCAGCCCCAACCTGTCGATAGTATCAATCAGTTTTCCAAACCACGTGTCCACCATCGTCACCAAACCGGCATAATTTGCCCGAATGCTGGGGAGACGCTCTTCGACTTCGGGATTGCGGTCAATGGATCCATAAGGTGCAGAGAGATAAATCGGTTCCCGGTCTTCCCGACTTCCGTAGAGGTCATAGTAGTGCAGTGGTGCTTCCCAAGTTTCGTGCGGTGTAAAGCTATCGACATACAGATAAAATGGGCGGTTGTTATAATTCTGTTCGACAAACTTTATTGCGGATCGGAATGTGCGTGCTGTGGGCCACGTCTCTTCTGCCTGTCCCGGCTGCACGTTGACTAGATGCGCCCGAATCCGATCTGCACCCCCACGGTAGCGCGATAGCAGCGTCTCATCCGCATGGGCTATCGCATTATACCGATCCTCCGCCTGACCACGGATAAATTCCCATTGCCGAAATCCGCGCGTAAAATTCATCCCCGGCACGAAGTAGTGGGGCACGTCCGCGAAGAAGCCGGTGTGATAATCCTGACGGACAAGTGCCTCTGCTATCGTGCTTTCGTCCGACGACAACGGCTGCCAACCTGGGATATAGACATTATCCCAAGGCACGGGATGATAATTCCGAAACGGGAACGCCCGCCGGCCGCTGTGCAAAGTGCGGCGCGTCGGAATCGTTGGCAGACATTCGGGGTGTGCATTTGTGAATCGCACGCTATCTTGAGCGAAACGATCCAGATTAGGCGTATGGATCCATTTATTCCCATAGGCACCCAGATACGCTGCCCTAAACGTGTCCGAAACCACAACCACGATATTCCACGGATGATTTACGCCCCGACTGCATCGGGATTCAGAGCAATCTGATGTCTCTTTTTTGGCCATAACCTCTCCCTCATTTATCTATCCAATCCCTTGTTTCACCAATGACCAGCGAAGGGATATCTAGAACAGATGGATCGATGTGCAAGAAATCGAAAAGTGTCTGCTATTAACCTACGGTGACACCAATTTCCCGCGCCACATGCCGAATATACTGCTGCCCCGCAATTGTCTCCAATTCAGGGAAGTGCTCTACGTGCACCGGAACATCATGCTCTAGTTCATCCAGCCGCCGGAGTATTGTCGCATAGTCCATCATACCGGTTCCCGGAACAGCTTCATCCACACGGCTGATAATGCTGATTGGTTGTGCTGACCACATTGTAACATCTTTTGCGTGCATCGTGACAATTTTATCCCCAATTTCATCGAAAATCTCATTGATAAAGTCCGTCATTTTGAGGAACATACGGGGCCATGTCATATTCACCGGATCAAAAAGTGCCTTCAGGCGCGGAGAGGGGACAGCATCAAAAAGCTCCTTATATCGCTCCACAGAATAGACCGGTGTGATAATGTGGGGATGGATTGCAACATCCGTCTGAAACTCCTCCGCATAAGGCATGAGTTCATCAACCGCGCCGATGCATCGTTTCCACGTTTCTTCAGACCACATTGGGGGGATAGTTCCACCCCGCTCGGCAAAGGTTTTTGGCATCTCTTCAATCCAGACCCGGCCGATAAGCATTGCACAGGCGATGCAGTGTGCCCCGATGATGTGGGCATGACGGAGTTGACGACGATGCCCTTCAATAGCAGCCCGATACTCGTCTTTGTTCGCTGAGCCAAATCCCCCTTGATGCCCACTAAACTCACCAACTCGGATGTCGTGATCATCGAGGAACCGCTTGGCTTCCTCGACATCCGCATCGCTCCAATCGGCGGGCGTGTTCGTGGTCACAGTTTTGACTTCCATTAACTTAACTTTTTGAAGAAAGGCTGCTCGTTCCTCCGATGTCTTTCCCAATCTTACAGACGGACTCATTAAAATCATGTAATACCTCTTTATATTTGAATTACTATCGCCGGAATATAATTGGCTGTGAATCCTGCTTAAACCGCCAGTAACCATTTAGGGCCCAAATACGATCCCCAAAAGAAAAGCCTCCTGATACCGATCGAAAATATCTTGATCTAATCGGAAACCAGGAGGCAAATAATCAGGAAATTCCGTGTCGCAAAGCTGACTCAACCCGCATGGGGGCTAGTAATTGCGTTTGAGTTTACCCCATGTCGTTGATAGTTTGTCTGTACCCGGCTCGACTGCTAACGGTTTGAAGGGAACATCCTGCACCTCTTCCCATGTCGCCCCATCAATTAAGCCATGATGCTCAAAAGCGGAAGCATCCATCGCTTCGCCACCTTGTCCCTCATTAAAATGCATGAGCAGAATGGTATTGCGATCCCGCTCTTCAAATTCGGTTGTCGGTCTCGGGAAGTTAGCGGCTGGGTATCTGGGAATGTTAGAAATCCGGACTTCGTCGATTAACCCGGTAAACGCTTCATTCCACTGAGGAAGCCAACCGATATAAACATCAGATAAAGAGGTGTTGATATCCCCTGGATCTTCGACTTCATCTTTCAACTTACCATCGACGTGGAGAAGGTAGGCACGACCATCGAAGGAAGCCGCAACATGAGTCCATCTGTCTAAGCTAACTTTGCCCGTGCCTTGCCAATTCCACTGAGCAGCGTTAACAGCTCCTTGGTAGGTTGACTGTTCGTTAAAGATGGCGTGCATCCATGTATCTGCCTTCCCGGTAATCATACTTCTCCCTCCGCCCGAATCTAGGGCAGTGGGGTAAATCCATGCTTCGATGGTTAGTTTGTCTGCAAGGTTCAATTCCTCGCTATGGTCAATAATGACTCGTGTGCCTTTCTCTCCATTATCTTTTTTAGCGTCGAACTTGAGTGCAAAGTTCTTTGGCGCAGCAAAACTCACTTGCGTCAATAAGAGCACAAATGCAAGAGCCAAAACTATAGAGATTAATCTACTTTTTTTCATCGGAGTATCCTTTCTTTATTAAGGGGTTTGGATAGTAGGGTTTTGGATTCTGATCTCGTACTGCAATACATCCCACGACTGTCGCCCAAGAGCCTATCTTGTTCTGCTTGAATCGCCATGAGTTATAGCCAACTTAGAAAGTTGAATTACAACGAGATCCAATTTTAACGTGACATTGTAGGATTAGGGGAGCCTGTGGAAATATGATTTTGGTAACATACACATATTAACATTTTTCTGCTGAACAAGTCAAGCGCAAAGAAGTAACTTTTGCATTGACATTCAATCTCTTTATCGATACACTGTAAAGGGCATCGGGTTTATCTCGATACTTCGGTGCATACTTTGCAGAACACTTGAAAAATAACAGACAGAGAGGTGCTGAAAATGAATACTTTCATCACTAGGCTAAGCGGAATTGGACTCGGCTTAATCATTCTGAATTTGCTGTTGACAGATATGAGCAACGCCCAGTTGACGGGCCCAAAGTTTCTGGATGCGGCTGTAGCAATATGGACCTTTGAGGAAACGGAGCGAAATAAAGATCACGAGCCTTTTGTCAAGGACGTTTCTGGCAACGGCCACGATGCAGTGTTGGTAAATCGACCACAACTGGTGGCGGGAAAATTCGGCAAGGCCGCCAAGTTTAGTGATGGTGCAAAAAATTACATGGAAGTAGCACACCATGAGGCATTCGATCTTGAGGAGGCAATCTCGATTTCGGTATGGGTGAAAAGACCCCCGCGCATACAAGCAACCGATGTGGCACCCTATTTTATCCTCGAAAAAGGGGGAGAATGGCAGCACGGTCGACCCGCTTTTGGAATAGCGCTGCATAAGGTTTTTAACAACATGTTCTATTTCTGGTATCAGGGTGGCTTCCAAGGGGTGAACGGCATAAAGGATGATCAGTGGCACCACTATGTCGCCGTTGCTAGAAATGGGGAACGGGACCCTGAGATGTATATTGATGGTGAGTTAAAGCCGGTTGAACATCGGGATGGTCAACGAAAAATCGTGTTGGCACCTTCACCGGGGCGGGCCCTGCACATTGGAGCGATGTTCCCAGAGCGATTCGATTCGTGGACCAATAACACCATAGACGATCTTGCTATCTTTAATGTCGCGTTGAGCCAAGCCGACGTTGAACGGCTTGGGAAAGGGCTTGATATAGCAATCTTCGCGGTTCCTCCATCGGGGGCACTTGCCACAACGTGGGCGGCCCTTAAACAGAGTCGGTAAGCTAGAAAAAAAGGCTACACAATCATGAACAATTCTATAACGAAGTTAAGCACAATCAGTCTCAGCTTAATCGTCCTGAGTCTAGCTTTCACGACGGTGAGTGATGCCCAGTTGAGAGGACGTAAGTTGCTGGAGGCGGCTGTTGCGATATGGACCTTTGAGGAGGCTGGTCGGGTTGGTATCCCGGATATTACCGGCAAAGGTCATGACGCAAAGCTGGTGAATAAACCCGCGCTCGTTGATGGGAAATTCGGCAAGGCAATCGAGTTTAGTGACAGCAGAAAAAATTACTTGGAAGTGCCGGACGACGTGGCATTAAACCTTGAGAATGCTATCTCGATCTCGGTTTGGGTCAAGAGACCACCCCGGCTACAAGCGACTGATGTTGCACCTTATGTCATTCTACATAGGGGGGCGGAATGGCAGCGCCCGGGCCCAGGTTTCGGCATCGCGCTCCACAAGGTTTTTGACAATATGTTTTATTTCTGGTATCAAGACGGATTTCAGGGGGCCAGCGGTATCAAGGATGATCAGTGGCACCACTATGTCGCCGTTGCCGAAGATGGAGAAAGGGCACCAACGCTTTATATTGATGGCGAATCAAAGCCCGTTGAACATGGCGATGGGAAGAAGAAGATGGTGCTAGCACCGGCACAAGGGGAATCGATGTACATTGGCGCGTTATTGCCAGAGCGGTTTGATTCGTTCAGTAAGAGTATCATTGATGAGCTTGCCATCTTCAATGTTGTTTTGAGCGAAGCAGACGTAAAACAGCTTGGGAAGGGACTTGATAAGGCCATCTTTGCAGTTGCCCCATCAGGGAAGCTCGCCACAACGTGGGCATCAATCAAAAATATTGACTACTCCCAACGCTAAAGCATTGGGATTCCTATGATAGACTAAACAGCAATAGTTGCTCACCTATTGCTATGCTATCTTCTTGATTCGACGATTCGCGCCCCAACTGCTGAGGGCTTACCGAATCTCCACAAGCGTTTAATGTCTCCGAGTGTCCCTCGGCGACCGTTCTCAAGTTTATTGCAGCATTGAGGTCTCTATCTTGAGTATGCCCACATTCGCTACACTGATATGTCCTATCCGATAACGATAAGTCACTATCAATGACACCGCAAGCCTGCCCTCGGAACGGGGCCGAGCACGTCTTACTGGATGGATAAAACCGATCGGCTTCAACTATCTTTACGTCCATCGCATCCGATTTATACTTCAACATCTCAAGAAATGATGACAGGGATGCATCTGATAATGCTTTGGCAAGCCTATGATTCTGAATCATGCCCGCGACGTTCAAAGATTCTATGCCGATACGACTGGCACCTTTGACAATAGCCGTTGTCGCCTTATGGTGGGCATCCTTGCGAATACAAGTTATCCGATAGTGGAGCTTGGCTATCTTGTCTTTCAGTTTATACCAGTTGCGACTGCCTTTTACCTTGCGGCTAAACCGACGCTGGAGTCGCTTCATTTTGCGTTCATACCGACGCAACGCTTTCGGATTCTCGAAATACCGTCCTTCAGACGTAATTGCTAAATGCTTGATGCCAACGTCAACACCGACAACAGGCTTGCCGCGTGGGTCTGTCCGTTCCGAGACCAGGGGTATTGGGTCGTCAACGAATGTATCAACGAGAATGGAAGCAAACCACCGATGCCCTTGTTTAGAAATAACAACCTTGCAGATGGTGCCGAGGTAGCGCAGGTTTTGAAACATGCGAACCCAACCGATTTTGGGAAGTTTAATTCGCCTGCCTGCGACAGCGGTTGTGCCTCGACCGCTATCTGCTTGATAACTCTTGATATGAGACTTTTTCTTAAACTTTGGGAAGCGGTTTTGACCTGACTTCCATCTGGAGACCGCATCGTTAAGGTTCGTGTAAATCGCATTCTTGGAGGCGTTCTGTGACATATCACCGCACCAATCGTATGTATCATGCTTGATAGCATTGAAACGGCGACAAAGGTCTATATGCGTCCGCCAGTCATTACCATCGAGCCCTGCTTTGAAGTCTGCGAGGGCGTGATTGTAAGCGACACGAGCGTAACCGCAGTGCTGGGCAAACTGGGTCGCTTGCTTGTTATTCGGGGCTAATGCGATTTTGTGTGTTTTTAACATTGGATTGTCTTTCTGTCTTTCTTGTCCCAATAGCAATGGGTGTGGGAGACACCACCAAGCGGTGGCGTGCTATTCTCCCACAAGAAAGACAACCTTATTGTAACACATCCTAACTACAATATCAAGAGAAAATCACGCATTTTGACCCAATGTTGTCCGTTCCGAGACCAGGAAAACATTGGGCTTGTGCGAATTACTGTCATTGAAGAAAACCTCCAGCTTCACCCAAAGGAATATATCCAAATGAAATGTATAAACAACATTGCAATTTTCAGTGTGATTTTTATACTGGGGTTCACCGGCTTCCCAGCGGCGGCACAGAAGGTAATTCCCGGTGCCGTAATCCACCTTGATGCTAGAGAGCAGCATAAGCGAGAAATTGCTTGGAAGAATCTCGGTTTAGCCGGTGGAAAGATGCCAGCCGACAATGAAGTGCCTGAACTTGAGGAGGGGAAACTCAGGATCCCCACGCTCGGTATCAAAGAGGATGCGAGGTGGTATACCGCCACACGAAAGTCCGAGACTTTTGGGGGACCTCCAGACCTAACCCCCCAAATGCAACTTCAGGATTGGACGATGGAGGTTCTCATCAAACGCAATGGTCCCAAATGGCCAGATCTCGTTGTAGCCTCCCAAGTGCTGGGATTCCACGCGCGTGATAAGGAGATGCAGCGATTTCAGGTCTCTCTCAACGGACCGGATACCGGCGAACTTATCGCAAAGTTTAAGGGAAAAAATAACAACAAAGGAAAATGGTTAATCCCGGAAGACCTCGGCATTGATATTAAGGAAAAAGAGTGGCACTGGATCGCCTTTGTCTTCACCAATCAAAAAACAGTTGTTACCTACCAAGACGGTGAAGAGGTCGGGATGAATGAAGTCAATCAGAACTTCGATCCTGAAGAACCTGTGCGGCTTTCAATATTTTGCGCTGGAGACAGAGATCGAAACTTCAACGGCTCAATCGCTATCCTTCGTATCTACGACAGACCGTTGAGCGGAGCCGAGATTATCCAAAACATCACAGGTAAGCTGGCGGTTGAACCAACCAACAAACTGACAACGACTTGGGCACGAGTCAAAGCACACTGAAAATAATCCTCAACGCTCATGTAATGAACCAATAAGCAAATTGCTTTCACGTTTCACGCATCACGTTTCACTCTCGGTCTATGTCCTCACCTGCGGATCCAGCACATCCCGCAGTGCATCCCCCAGCAGATTGAACCCTAAAACAATCAGGAAAATTGCAATCCCCGGCATCATAACAGTCCATGGTGCCCGACGAATCAACGCCCGGTTCTCGTTGAGCATCGCCCCCCACTCTGGTTCACCAATTTCGGCACCAAGCCCAAGGAAGCTGAGGCCGGCCGCATCCAGAATAGCTGCGCCCATACCCAGCGTTGCCTGCACAATTAGGGGCGCAAGGCAGTTGGGCAAAATCGCACGGGTCAGAATGCGAAAATCACTGACCCCGATGGCGTGGGCGGCGGTTACATAATCCTGCTCACGGATGGTGAGGACGGCGGCACGAAGGATTCTAGCATATTGCGGGATGTAAACGATTGAGACCGCAATAATCGCATTCGTCAGGCTCTGCCCCAAGATGGTAACAATAACCATTGCTAGTAGGATACTCGGCATGGCAAGCATCATATCCATCGTCCGCATGATGGTGTTGTCGATCCAACCTCCATAATAGCCGGCAATGATACCCAGCAGCGCGCCAATCGAAATCGAAAATGTCATTGCAACCAACCCGACTTTAATCGAGATCCGCGAGCCGTAGACGATGCGGCTGAAAATATCCCTTCCAACCTTATCAGTCCCGAAGTAATGTTCTTGAGACCAGCCTTTGAGGCGTGATGCCACATCTGCGTTGCGGGGGTCATGTGTTGCAATCAGTGGGGCAAAGATTGCGATGAGGATAAAGAAGGTTAAAATTGATGCGCCAATCAACGCTGATTTCTGACGCAGCAGCTCTCGATAAAATTGACGACGATGCTCCCTCATGTTGCCTCTCCTCCGATCCGGATCCGCGGATCAAAATATGCGTAGAGCAGATCGACAATCAAATTCACCGTCATGAAAACCGTAGCGACAAAGAGAACGCCGCCCTGCACTGGGCGAATATCACGAGCTTCAACAGCAGCCCGTAACCACGACCCCAATCCGGGCCAGGAGAAGATATGTTCTGTTAAGATCGCGCCGCCCATCAGATAGCCAAATTCGAGACCAATTACCGTCAACACCGGAATGATGCTATTTTTTAAGGCGTGTTTAAGGATCACAACCCGTTTGGGTAGTCCCTTTGCGTAGGCGGTTACGATATACTGTTGGTTAAGCACTTCTAGGAGGCTAGACCGGGTCATACGAGCGATGATGGCTAACGGCACCGTGCCGAGTGTTACCGCAGGGAGGATGAGGTGTGCAATTGCATCTCGAAACGCAGTGAAATTGCCGGCGAGAAGGGTGTCAATCAGGTAAAAGTGGGTCCGGGGCTCAATGCTGAGATCTAATACAGCGTCGAGCCGTTGTGAGCTGGGAAAAATCGGCAAAGCGTAAGCCAGCAGTAGGATGAGCATCAGACCAAGCCAGAAGATTGGCATTGAAATCCCTGCCAACGATCCGAACATCGTCGTGTAGTCCCAAAACTTCCCACGATTGATAGCAGCGATAATCCCGGCAGCTACTCCGAAAAAGATTGAGAAACTCATCGCTGCGAGCGTCAACTCGACTGTCGCAGGAAATTTGCGGAGAATTTCGTCAATGACCAGCTGGTTTGTCTTGAACGAGCGTCCCAGATCTAAATGCACCAAATCCCATAGGAACACCCCGTACTGCTTATACAGCGGCTGATCTAACCCCATCTGATGGCGGAGTGCGGTCAAGGCTTCCTCTGTAGCACGCTCACCGAGAATTGCGAGGGCGGCATCACCGGGGATGAGATGCACCATAAAAAAGACGAGCAGCGAAACACCAAAGAGTGATAATCCCATTGACAGGAGTCGATGCAGGATGTAGGCAATCATCCGTCACGTCACTCCTCAAGCCAAATCTGCCGAAAGTACTTCCACGTCGTCGGGTGAAGTTTGAGGTTCTTAATCTGTTTGTTGATGATTATCATCTGCTTGGCATGTGCTAGTGGCACCCAAGGCACATCGCGGTGAAAGAGGCCTTGAGCTCTTTTATAAAGTTCGACCCGCTTGGCTTGATTGGTGGTTGACTGTGCCTGAACAAGCACCTCCTGCATTTCATCGCTACGATAAAATGCGATATTCCCCGCAGGCTTTTTCGCTGCTTCCTTGCTCAAGAGGTAGTAGAAGAAGTTATCCGGATCGCCGAGGTCAGCAGACCAACCGAGCATCGCTATGTCATGCTCACCATTTTTGGTTTTCTCCAAGTACGTCCCCCAATCGAAGGTCACAATCTTGGTCTTGATTCCAATGTGGCGCAAATCTGATTGAATCGCCGCAGCAAGGGCACTCCCATCGGGGATGTAGGGACGTGGCACCGGCAATGCCCACAGCGTTGTCTCGAAGCCGTTTGGGTAACCTGCCTCTGCCAGCAACGCCTTCGCCTTTGCTGGGGCGTAGGTATACTCCTCAATCGAGTCATCATAACTCCACATCGTCGGGGGGATGGGGTTTTTGGCAGGGATGCCCATACCTTGATAAAGCTGTGTGACAATCTCGTGCTTGTTAATCGCGTGGTTGATGGCGAGACGAATCTTGAGATTGTCGAAAGGCTTTTTATCCAGATTCATTGCGAGGTAACCGATGTTCATGCCGGGTTGTTCGATAATCCTGAGTTGGGCATCTGCACGAATCTGGGGTAAGTCATCCGGATTCGGAAATTCCATTGCGTGAATACTTCCGTTTTGGAGCTCGATAAGGCGGACTGAGTTGTCGGGGATAGATCGGAAGATGATTCGGTCAAGCGGGGGTCGTCCTTCCCAATAGTCTTTGTTTGCTTCTAAGACAACCTTATCCTCACGGTCCCAACGTACAAACTTGAACGGTCCGGTGCCGACCGGATGATTTCTAAAATCCACACCCCATTTTTGGAGAGCAGTTGGACTGACAATAGAAAAAGGTGTCATTGCAATCGTGTAAATGAAAGGGGCATAGGGGCGTGTGAGGGTGAATTGGACCGTATACGCATCCGGCGCAGTGATTTTTCCGATAATCTCAGCCAATCCGGTGTAAGACCAATAAGTGTAGGAACCACCAACATTATGAAAGGGGTGGTTTGAATCATGCTGACGGTTCAGAGAAAAAAGCACTGCCTCCGCGTTGAAAGGTGTGCCATCGTGAAACTTAACGCCTTTGCGGAGATTAAACCGCCATGTCAACCCATCCGCCGAGGACTCCCACGATTCTGCCAACGCTGGCTCGATTTCCGTACTCTCGTCCTTATACTGTACCAGTCTGTCGTAGATATTCTCACACACCTTGAAGGACTCGCCATCCTCTTCGTAGGCAGGATCGAGTCCAACAGAATCGCCGCCGCGCCCAAAAATCAGTGTGCCGCCAATCATTTGGGCGGCAGCGGTATAGACAGAGGATATTAAAAACAAAAAAATTACAAAGAGGCATCGATATGGTTGTTTCATTAAAGCCACTCCTACGATTGAGGTAATTGAGATCTAACGGTATTCACAATTTAGTGAGCCATCAATAATATAGGCTGCTATCAAAGTATTATCGCAGAAATAGAGGGGTGTGTCAAGAGAAAACAGTGCATTTGATGTGCGCTGATGCCAATGATTATGATACAATAGATAACATACTGTCGTAATATACGAAAAAACGAGGAGGGTTTGTCGATGTTTGATTTCATACAATACACACTTTTGGGTACTGGTTTATCCTAACGTTATTGTTGGCATTGGGTGCTTTCCCAATTTATCAAGAATGGAATCGTGGGAAGATTCCTTGGTGCCGGCACAAATCGCCAGAAATAGTCAATCATGTCTGATGCCGGTTCTGAATCTAAAATAATGCGTCACGCCCTACACACACAAATACTCAATCGCATTGCGGTTACTATATCCGTGCTCTTCAGTCCTTTCCTCGTGCCGATTGCGTCAATCCTGCTAATCGTCCGTATATATGTCACGACCATGCAGCAGGGATTGTTGTGGATGATGATTGTCATACTGTTTGCCAGTGTGGTGCCGATGCTTTTTATTCTGATACTTTTTTGTTTGGGGAAACTTAGTGATGTTCGCTTGACGGTCAGAGAACAACGTGTCAAACCTTTGATGTTTTCGCTTATGAGTGCCCTTGTCGGCAGCGGCATTTTACACATCCTTGATGCACCACCAGAGCTTGTCTGGCTCTGCATTGCCTATGCCATTAACGGGGTTGTGTTTACCTTAATCACACAAGCGTGGAAAATCAGCTTCCACAGTGGGGTTGCCGCGGGGTGTATGACAGCACTCACGACGTTAATCAGCAGCCAGTTTGTTTGTTTGTTCATCCTGCTGCCGTTGATTGCGTGGGCAAGAGTGCATCGGAAAAGGCACACCTACCTTCAAACTATCGTCGCCGCACCGATCGCTGTTGCGAATACAGCGGTGGTACTTCAGTTAGCATTGTAACCGCGCTATATCAGTGCCCGCTGACACATCCCAACCTGCTAGCAACATTTAGCATAACACGCATATCTGGAGGAAGTTTTCGATGGTATTAAAAGACCGAGTCGCCATTGTTACCGGTGCCAGTTCGGGTATTGGACGAGGAATTGCGGTCGAATTCGCCCGTGAAGGTGCCAATGTTGTCGTCGCTGATGTTCAGGACGCTCCCAAACGCGGTAAGTACCATGAACAGGATGTGACAACCCCAACGGTTGAAGAGGTCGAAAAACTGGGAAGCCAAGGGCTATTCGTCCAAACCGATATGTCAGATGCCTCGCAAATTGATCGACTCATTCAGGAGGCGGTTGCACACTTTGGTGAGTTGGATATTCTTGTCAATAACGCTGGTATCCATATCCCCGGTACTAGCCAAGAAATTACAATAGCCGATTGGGACAAGGTAGTTGGCGTGAACCTTCGCGCCATTTTTGTGGCGACAAAACTCGCTATCCCCCACTTGACAAAATCGCAATATGGGCGTATCATCCAGATCGCTTCCGTTCACGCCTTCGGTGGTGGCGGTGGCCCCGCTTACGCTTCGGCAAAAGCTGCCCTCGTTAACATGGTGCGTGACACCGCACTGGAAGTTGGGGGATACGGTGTTACCGTCAACGCAATCTGCCCCGGCTACATTGAAACCGCAATCCAAGATTACCTTACACCGGAACAGATTCAGGAAGCGAGCCAAAGAACGGTGATGCCGCGTTTCGGTTTGCCACGAGACATCGGCCGGGCATCGGTCTTTCTTGCATCGGATGACGCGGAGTGGATCACCGGTGCCTCGTTGCTGGTTGACGGCGGGTATATCGCTGGACTGTAGTGTGTGGGGATGCGGGTTGAATAACAGTTTGAACGTTCAACTGCGTAAGTCCTATGGGTGTTACATCTTCTACCGTAAACAGATTGGAGAAGGAGAATTTCATGAGTCAGAAAACGTATCGTGCTGCTGCGATTGGACACACCGGTGCCGGAAACTATGGACACGGACTTCACCTGCCGTTTAAGGAGTTAGAGAACATTGAATTTGTTGCCATTGCGGATCCCGACGAAGCGGGACGGCAGGCGGAGCTGGAAAAAACAGGCATACAACGGGGTTACGCCGATTACCGTGAAATGCTCGACAAAGAGGAGCTGGACATCGTCAGCATGGGCCCTCGCTGGACGACTGACCACCTCGATATGCTGTTGGCATGTATCGAATCCGACTGCCACGTCTACAGCGAAAAGCCGATGACAGCCACCCTCGCCGATGGAGACCAAATCGTGGAAGCGGCAAATCAGAAAGGGATAAAAATCGCTGTCGCCCATCAGGCGGTCTATCTGCCATCGGTTCAAGCGGTCAAACAGATGCTACACGACGGGACGATTGGGACAGTTCAAGCGATTCACGCACACGGTAAGCAGGACCGGCGCGGCGGGGGCGAGGACATGATCGTGCTCGGCACACACCTTTTCAATATGATGCGCTTTTTCGTCGGAAATGTTAAGTGGATGCAGGCACACGTCACAGAGAATGGGAAAGAGGTCACAGCCAACGATGCCCGCAACGCCACCGAGCCAGTAGGCCTTATCGCCGGCGATTGCGTCAATAGTTACTTCGCCTTTGAAAGTGGTGTTTCTGGATTATTTGATTCCCGAAAGCACGAGGTGAGCGGTGATTACTACGGAATGGAGATTATCGGCAGCGAGGGCAGATTATCGATGCGAGGGGGCGGCGGGGACAGTTTGGTCATCTATCCCTATCCGTGCTGGACACCGGCTGATACCTCTCAGAAATGGGAAGCTGTGCAAGTTAACGACACGCCTTTTTCCAGCGGCAATAACCTTGCGGTCCTCGATCTGATTGATGCGATTGAAAATGACCGTAAGCCAATTTCCGCTGCGGAAGATGCAGTTGCCGCATTGGAGATGATTCTCGGTGCCTACGAATCGCAACTGACGGGGAAGCGTGTTTCATTCCCTATCGTAAATCGAGAGCATCCACTTAAAAGATAATTGATTTCATGTCAAAAGAGGGGGCAAAGAGGCCCGGGGAAACCGAGTTGTTCGGAAGAGCTCGGTTTCTAAACTTTGTTGCTATACACCTATCGCCCCGCTGGGGCTTTAGGTAGCAACTTGCATTATTATCAGGAGATACTTTCTATGTTTAAGCGTCATTTAGTCTGTTATTTGATTAGGACTTGTAAGCAACAGCAACATCTCATCGCACTCATTGGCCTATTGATGTTCATTGTCAGTTCTCAAAATGTATCCGCCCAACAGCAGATCGCCCAAGATGCCTACGCTATCTTTGAACAGCGTTGCCTCATCTGCCACGGCCCCGACGGTGCCTTTCGGGAGACCCTCTTAATTGAACACAACGCCCTCATCGAAGAGGGAACCGTTGTCCCGGGAAACCCCGATGCTTCCGAACTGTATAAACGGCTCCTGACTACTGACCTAGCCAAACGGATGCCGCTCGCACAACCGCAGCTGTCCCCTCAATCGATTGACACCATCCGAAACTGGATTTTAATCGGTGCACCCGATTGGGCGGCCCCTCCCATCTCCGATAGTCAGTTCATCTCTCCCGGTGAAGTGCTCAATACCATTGAGAATCACGTCATGTCGCTCACACCGTTTGACCGTGCGTTTGCCCGTTACTTCACAATGACACACCTCTACAATGCCGGTGAGACACCGAGGAGACTCCGAGAATACCGTAAAGGACTCTCCAAACTGGTCAATAGTCTCTCATGGGGAAGCACCGTTACCAACCCACAACCCATTGACCCACAAGGAACAATTCTCTACATCGACCTCCGACACTACGAGTGGGATCGTAATGATGGCTGGACACAGATAGAAGCGGCGTATCCCTATCACATCGCGTTTAATGCGCCAACACAGACCGCGCTGCATAACCAACTCGGGCGATTACAGACGGAGACGAAGAGTAATATACCATCGGTTCATGTCGATTGGTTTCTGGCAACGGCCTCCACCCCACCGCTATACCACGATTTGCTATCCCTCCCATTGACGGATAGGGAGTTAGAGACCCGATTGGAGGTGGATGTTACCCAAAATCTACGCAATGCGCCGGGGGTGCGTGTCTGGCGGGCAGGCACCAACGATTCCGGTGTCTCCAATCACAACCGGGTGATAGAAAGACACACCTCTCAACACGGAGCGTATTGGAAAAGTTACGATTTCGCGGGGAGTGTTGGCACACAGAACATCTTCACCTACCCCCTCAATTTCACGCATGATGGTGGAGAGGTTATCTTTAATCTTCCCAATGGATTACAGGGATATTACCTCGCTAATGCGTCCGGCCTTCGTTTAGATGACGCACCGATAAACATTGTTTCCAATCCCGCGGCGAGCGATCCGACGGTGCGGAATGGGTTGTCCTGTTTGGGGTGCCACACGGAGGGGATGAAGACGTTTGAGGATCAAGTCCGTTCCGTGATAGAGAGCAATGCCACCCCGGCGTATGACAAAGCGCAGGCGTTACGCTTGTATGCCGAACAATCAACGATGGACGCGCTTGTTCAAGAAGACACGGATAGATACAAGGCGGCACTGGCAGCAACGGGAGGTGCGTTTGGTGATATTGAACCGATTTCACGATTTCATGAAGCGTTTGAGGGATCGGTGGACGCGGCTTATGCCGCTGCGGTGGTTGGGTTAGAGACCGAAGCCTTCCAAGAGAAGATTCGTGAGAATATAGGGCTACAGAACGCGGGCTTGCTAGTGTTAGAGGGTGAGAATGGGAGTATGAAACGGGACGCGTGGACATCGAGGTTTCGGGATGTGATTTTTGCGTTGGATTTCCCGGAGCAGTTCACCCCTCCGACGGTCATAACACCACCGGAACAGACACCGAGTGCGGTTGTTCATATCCCTGACTCGAACCTGCGCGCTGCAATTGCGGAGGAGCTCGACAAAAGCCCGAATGCCCCGATTACTGTGGCGGATATGGGAAGATTGGGGAGACTCGACGTGTTGGATGGGGGCATCCGTGATTTGACAGGGATGCAGTTTGCGACCAATCTGAAGCTGTTAAAGCTCCAAGTGAATCAGATTTCCGACCTTTCACCGCTAGCAGGCTTAATCAACCTGCGCGAACTCTGGCTTGACAAAAACCTATTATCTGATATCTCCCCTGTGAGAGGCTTAACAAATCTCACTCACCTTGAGATTGATCACAGTGAGGTATCTGATATATCTCCCGTGAGGAACTTAACAAATCTCACCTACCTTGAGGTTGATAATAGTGAGGTATCTGATATATCGCCTGTGAGGAACTTAACAAATCTCACCCATCTTGATTTTGGTCACACTTTGGTGTCCGATTTATCCCCCGTGAGAGGTTTAACAAATCTCACTCACCTATATTTTCATGACACTCTGATATCTGACCTATCGCAGGTTGCAGGATTAATCAATCTAAGGTGGTTAGCTTTTTCCCATGAAAGTCTATCTGACCTGTCGCCCCTTGCGGGATTAATCAATCTGGAATGGGTTCGCTCGTGGAACAACTCTATATCCGATTTATCGCCCCTGGCGGGTTTAACAACACTGGAGACGATAGATTTTTGCGGCGGTAATATATCAGACCTTACGCCTCTTGCGGGATCAATAGGTTTGAAAGAACTGTATTTTGTCGACAACGAAATATCGGATATATCCCCCCTTACGGGATTAACCGGGTTAACCCGTATGAATCTTGCAGGTAACAATATATCGGACGTATCGCCGCTTGCGAGATTAACCAACCTGAAATGGCTCGGGGTCTACAACAATGAGATCTCTGACATTTCGCCTTTGGATGGGTTACGCGAGAATACAACGGTTGCTTGGCATGGCAACCCGGCTTTTCCTACAGATGCTCCGAAAATAGAGGGGCCGTGGTTATGGATAGTGCTACCAAACGTAGCAATACACGATTTTAAAAGTGGTACGGATTTACTATCAGAAGCAAGTGGGGGCACGGTAACAGAGATGGAGATTGCTACCCACGGGGCAGTAGAGGGACAACCCGTCGGCGATGACGTGTGGACATCCCGCAGACTCCCACCTACGGGATGGAATAATGTTGTAAAGATGGTTGACAGCCGAAGTGATGATGCCATCCTCATTGATAACGCCAACCTCTACGGCACCGTGTCCCTTTATTCACCACGGCAACAGGTGAAAACGCTATATGTTGGCAGCCATACCGAATTTAAGGTCTGGCTCAACGGGACTCTGATTTATGAGTCTCTTCGTTACCATGGGAGTGTTGATTACACGGATTTTCTCCCGGTCACGCTGAAACAAGGGAAAAATGTCTTGTTAGTTGCGGTTAGAGCCCAGTATAATGCTTTTTTTGGGTTTGAACCCGGCACCGAATATACAGCGGCAAACCCCGGTGTCGGCTACGCTTTTTCCAAGACCCCAATTCATACGGGCGATACCTTCACCCTTGATATCCGCGCAGAAAATATCTTCGACTTGGCGGGGTGGCAGTTTGATGTTGCTTTCGACCCTGCCGCCCTCGAAGCCATTAACGTGACCGAAGGCGGTTTCCTGAAGGCGGACAGCGGCACGACCTTCTTTCAAGGGGGCAGCATTGATAACGCAGCGGGTAAAATCACAGGACTCAGCGCGGCGCGGCTGTCCTCTCAAGGTGTAAATGGCACCGGCTCCCTGCTTCAGGTAAGATTCAAGGCGAAATCGGGCGGTGAAACAGAGTTGGCATTAAAGAACTTCCAGTTCGGCTCCGTCACCGGCGATAGTATCCCCGCAGGGCCGCATCAAATCCGCATCGCTATGGAGGGACAACTGGCAACCGGGGACGTGAATCGAGATGGGATTGTTAGTATCTTGGATCTGATTCTCGTCGCTCAGCAGTTGGGGCAAAGGGTGCCTGCCAACTCGCCGGTGGATGCCAACGGCGATGGGGTGGTTAGTGTCCTTGACCTCATCCTCGTGTCACAGGGAATCGGGGAGACTACAGCGTCTGCTGCACCCCCCTTAATCCCCCCGCAGGTGTCTTCATCCCGATCTGTCGGGGTGTCTTCATCCCGATCTGTCGGGGTGTCTTCATCCCGATCTGTCGGGGTGTCTTCATCCCGATCTGTCGGGGCAGGGGGAGAGAGGATGTTAGACGCTGCGGGGAGATATGGGATAGTAGATCCTATGGGGAGAGAGAGGATGGTCGATGCTGTGGGGAGAGGGAGGAGGGTCGATGCTGCGATGATAGACACCGCATCGAAAAACACCAGGCGATTCGCACTAAAAGAGGGGAGGGTAGATGCTGCGACGATAGAGGCGTGGATAGCGCAGGCGCGGTTGGTAGATGACGGTTCGCTTGCCTTCAAAGAGGGTATTGAGAATCTTCAGAACCTGTTAGCCTCGTTGATTCCTGAAGAGACCGCGTTGCATCGCAACTATCCGAATCCGTTTAACCCGGAGACGTGGATACCGTATCAGTTGGCGGAGGCGGCAGAGGTAACGCTGACGATTTATGATATGAACGGGGGAGTAATTCGGCGTTTGGCGGTGGGGCATCGAGCGGCGGGTATGTATCAGAGTCGCAGCCGTGCGATATATTGGGACGGACGAAATCAGTTGGGTGAGTCTGTCGCTAGTGGCCTCTATTTTTACACACTGACAGCGGACGAATTCACGGCGACGCGACGGATGCTGATTCTAAAATAAAGCAGATTTACTTGTTCCACTTTAGCCCTATGGTTGCCCTATTGTAGGTCGATTTTCCAAAATCGACAATACCTAATATCGTATAGTCTATCTATACCTGCTCCACGGAAGGCGGACAAGCCAGAATGTATAGAAAACAGTATCCAGGACCCAATACGGAAGTCGAGGAAGCCTTGGCGAGAGTTTGCACCGGACCGCACCAGACCCGGCCCTTGGGGGCAAAAGCGGGGGATACAATCAAACCCTCGGCAATTCTTGAGACCATTTTGATGTCGGTCAAAGGAGAGTTGCCTGAGGATCAAGCTGTCTCAGAAGCCCAGATGGGGGCATTTTTCGCCGCGATGACGATTCGGAAGGGTTTTCCGAAAAAGACTCAGTGGAGCGAAGCCGAGATCTTGGCTTTCGACAAATACCGTGCGGATTTGGAGCGGCTTATGCCTTCAGAGATTAAGTTTATTATGCAACCAGCGTTGGGGCATACCGATGCAAATCCCGATGAAGCTGTCGTTGTAAAAGCCCTTGACAAAATCTTGAGAGGGGAGCACTTGACCTACGATGAAACGCACCGGATGGGGAAAGCTATCCTGAATGGAGATGTGAAGGGAGCACTGAAGGGGGCAGCCCTTATCGGTCAGCGCATGAACCTTGAGAGCTACGATGAGGTGCGCGGCTATCTAGATGCAACTTTCAGTCCGGAGCAGGTTCGCAAGGTTTCCGTCGAGTCCCTGACGCATTTTGGCCAACCTTTCGATGGTGCGACACGTTACTTTAGACCAACGCTGTTTATCGCAGCCGTGCGAGCTGCGTTGGGTGAGCCCTCAGTGCTGCACGGCGTTGATGAGATGCCCCCGAAAAGCGGAATCACAGAGGAAAAAGTTCTGCATGTGCTCGGTGCCCGCACAGATCTCGCCCTTGAGGAAGCGGCAGGTTTAATCGAAGATCCAGAGGTCCGGTTTGCTTACGTGAGTCAGCGAGAATATGCACCCGGTGCCTACGATCTCCGAGAATTACGAGTCCATATCAAAAAGCGGCCCCCTTGGGCAGCGACGGAAAAAGCGCAGCAACTGTTCGCCGCTTCCGATGCAAACTACATGGTTATTGGGTATTACCACCCCGGCTACGAAACGCCATTGCTGCAGTTGATATGGGAGCGCGGTTTCCAAGCAGGGCTTGTGGTCAAAGGTGAGGAGGGAACAAGCCACTACGCCCTGCGTTTGGGGAATCCCTCAACGGAAGAGCGACAAGCGATAAATTATTCACAAGGGTTTCGGCGTGTCGGTGAACGGCGTGAGGATTTTTCGCTAGACATAGATCCGTCAGAATTCGGATTCAATTACGAGAAAAACCCGCGCATAGAAACGATAAGTCCTGAAGCATTTGCATCAGCGGGAATGAAGGCACTATCCGGTCAGAAAGGGCAGGTATATGACAGGTTAGTGCTCAATACAGCCATGACCGATTACCTATTCGGGTTTTGCTTGGATCCACACGAAGCTATCGAGCGGACGAAAGAAGCGATTGATAGCGGGCGCGCTCTAGCGCATCTGAAAGCATATATTGCGAAAAGCCAACCTTGAAACCGATTTGAAACTGATGCCGATGCGAATTGGTTTGATACTAAATCATAGGACATCACGCCCCGAAATTTGCGGAACTTAGGCAGGTCTCGGGGCGTTTTTTTCTAATCTTCCGCTGTCCTCAAGGAGCCTGAGCCAGCTACTGCACGGCATAGGGCGTGAATCTTCGTTTGTAGGGGCTATGAAACCCAAGCACGATGTGCTCGGGAGGAATACCCGATGCGACAAGTTCGTCCGTTATGCCATTTTCCGTTCCGTCGAATTGGACCCAGACTTTCCCGTTCCGAATGTCTACATGGATAACCGTACCATGTACCCGACAGCGGTCTTCCCAACCCATGTAGAGCATTTCATAATGTCCTTGTACATCGTCAAAAACCGTTTCGACTTCAATGTCGCCGTAAGTCGGTTTCCATTGTGCGTACTCGCGGAGAATGCGTTTGATAATGTCTTGGTAGGTCGCTAGTTTTTCCATTGCTGAATCACCTCTTGAATCTCGTCGAAAACAATCAGTTTGAGTTGTTGGGTCTCAACCATCAATTCACCCAAAGGTTCGCTAAAAATCCCCCTGTAAGTTTCAATGGAAATCGCCAAATAAAGCGCGCGATCAGACTCCTTACATGCGAGGAGTTCACGATACATCACATACTGTCCAACGGCTTTTTCTAAGTCGTTAACTTCCGATGGATTGCTGAAGCTTTTGACTTCAACAGCAATTTTGCGTCCCTCCTTTTGGGCAGCAATCGGCGATTCCGCTTCTAGGTCAACGTAGATATTACGCCCACCAAATTGAAGTGTGAGTGGATCAGCTGTAATCTCCCAACCCTCCTTGATAAGCGCATTTTTGACAGCATCATGATAAATATCTCGTTGCGGCATTCAGTGTCTCCTGTGATGCAGCACCTGTATTTTTGTATGCATCAAATGATAGCACAAACTTTTCTGATGAACAACCATAAATTTTTTTCGTGTCACGAAAGTCTTGACTTTTCTGTTAATCTTTGCTATGCTAATATTTCGTCAAGTCATTATGCAGTCAAACAACTAGTGAATCCCGAACAACGAGGAAAGGGGCAGTGATGCGAAAACGTATTCTGCTTACCACTTCCGTGCTTGCTATATTAATCCCGCTAGCCACTTGGATTGGTTGTGCCGCCTCAAGTGGTAGTGGTAGAATGATGGAAGAAGAGCAGGTTGCTGTGATAACAACAGATAAAGGGAAAATTGTCATTGAATTGTATCCGGACACAGCACCCGCCACAGTTGATAACTTTAGAAACCTAATTAAGAAAAAGTTCTACGATTGGCTAACATTTCATCGTAGAGTGGATAAACCAGGCCTGAATATCATTCAGGGAGGCGATCCGAGCGGGGATGGAACGGGTGGGCCCGGATATACCATCAGCGATGAGCACACCAACCCGAATCAGGTCCCGCACCAACGAGGAACAATTGCCATGGCAAACACAGGCAACCCCAACTCGGCAGGAAGTCAGTTTTATGTATGTCTAAAAGCGCAACCGCATTTAGACGGCCGGTACACAACGTTTGGTCAAGTTATTCAGGGTATGGCGGTCGTAGATCTGTTAAGGGTCGGCGACGTAATGAAAAAAGTTCGATTGGAGGCGAAGTCAAAGTATGTTACTTCAGAATAAAAACCGACGCAGCTACATTGAACGTTTTACTGTGATGCTCCTCGCAGCATTGTTTACCATATATCTTGTCAGCTGTTCACAGGAACAGAAGGGTCCACCAAAGCCGAAGGCGCGTCCAACAGTATCGGCTGACACGATGCAAGCAGCCAAATCAAAAATTGACATCCACAACGCTATGGCTGTCATTGAGACAGACAAGGGGACAATTGAGGTCGAGTTTTTTGCGGACGTTGCACCCAAAACCGTAGAAAACTTTCTAAAGAATGCGCGGTTGGAATATTATAATCATGGGAAATTCCATCGCGTTGAGCCCGGAAAGCTGATTCAAGCCGGGTCGCGTTTTCCCATCGAAGACACTATCGCGATTGAGACGAGTGACCACCAACCGGTGAGAGGTATCCTCGCTATGGCAAAAGCAGAGGGGGCCACTGTAGCAGATGCCACGCAATTCTTCATCTGTCTCGACACGATTATTTTAGACAGCGACTACACCCTATTTGGGAAGGTCACGAAAGGGTTGGAGGCGATCGACCGCATCGCGGAAGGCGACCAGATCATGACGGTCAAGATTCGTGAAAAAGACGAAAAATAAGTGATGGTGCAAATGAGCAATGAAAACAGAGCATTGGTTGTCTTGCTTGCTCATTTGCGTTTTTGTAGGTTTGCTCATTTCTCGCCCCTGATTTTTTTCCTGAAACCTAATTTATTAAAAGAAAGGATTTTTTTATGGCATTAACCATTATCCACACAGCCCGTCCGAGTCCGGTCTGGCAGGAGACATACGTTCGCGTTAAAAAAGGACAACGCATGGTCATTGAGGCACAAGGGGCATGGTCGCCGGATACACAGAATCGTATCTGCTGGTGCGGTGCCGATGGCATTGCCAATCTGCCCGCTGAAGAGGGTTTCCTGATGCCCGGTGCCAACGTTGGCGCATTAATCGCACAAATCGGCGATATGGTGTTCGCGGTTGGTTCACGGTATGATAACGCTGCACCGGCTGACGGTGTAATCTTTCTCGCAATGAATGAAAACCCGGAGCATAACAATCAAGCCGGATCGCTGCCAGCACAAATCATCATTTTTGACGAATAACCAATATTTACGATCACGATTATTCGCGGTGCACTATCTACCACAACTGAAACGTGAACCTCTTGCCCCTCCCTCTTACGCACGCGGCGCGTCCCGTACACCGCTTGGGGATATTGAGATCGATAAGGACCTTGCGGCTGAGACTATGCGCCTGAACAGTGACCTCCTTGACCTGCCACCGGCCCACGCAAACGAGCATAGTCTCGAAGTGCAGTTACCGTTAGATGGTAGCCTCAATTGTATCGTTCATCGGGGTGGTAAACCATTTCAATTAAGGGGAGACATCTAAACTCATGAACACTAGCAGTACAGAAAGATTGAATAAGAGTTTAATTAAATAAACGCTTTGGAGGGATAACCTGAATGAAAGTAGAAAAGGTTGTGGTTAGAACTATAGAAAGTAGTAAAGATAGACAGCAGGCTGTAAAGGCTTGTTTGCTTGATTCTGGAGTGCCTAAGTGTTTGATAGAAAAGTATATGGGGCTTGCTAAGACTGCTTCTGAAGAAGATGTGATAGCAGCGCTGGAAAGGAATGGGTTACGTTTCCATAAACATCAACCACCACTAGCATGCAGCCATATTCGTTCGTCCCTTTCTTTTTATGAAGCTCTTAAGGAGATTAGTTTGTCTAATAAGACAACAATGTTGATGAATGACGACAGAAGATTAACAATACCATTTTGTAAACTTCAAGAATTGTTGTCTGAACTGCCCTATGATGCAAAGGTATTTCAACCACAATGGTATTTGCACCGTGAGGAGTTTGCATGCTATTCTCCGATTAAGGTTAAGTTTCTCAAACCATACTCTCCTTTTGCCAAAGGCTTTTTAACACCTAGCAATGATGTTTTGATTTTTACTCCTGAAGGAGCTGCTTGGGCTTGTGAGAAAATCCTTGCATGCAGTCATAGAAAGAGAGCTGGTTATTGTTTTTGCGATGGTGAAATTCATGATGGAGTATACACATCTATAGCTCAATTAGCTGCGGAAATTGGTGGTCAAGGATATTGGAAATCAGGACATGGTGGCCATTGATGAATATTTATTCTTTGATTTGTTCCTGAGAGCGTAAGTAGAGGGTTGGAAGGAAGGGAAGGAGCTGTTATCGGACTCAACTATTAAGAAAAGGGGAATTGATATGACTCAAAAAATACCCTTCATGAAACTAAGTGGTGCAGGCAACGACTTCGTTATCATCGATAACCGCGATGGGGTTGTCCAATACGAAAATACCGATTTTGTCGAAAAGGTTTGCCAACGCCGGATGTCTGCCGGTGCGGATGGTGTGCTGCTCGTCGAAAATACGGATAAAGCAGATTTCCGGATGCGCTATTTCAACGCGGATGGCGGCGAGGCGGAGACCTGCGGAAACGGCGCGCGTTGTATCTCAAGGTTCGCCTATATTAACGGCATCGTTTCGGAGCGGATGTCCTTTGAAACACAAGCAGGAATCTACGAATCAGAAATTGTCGATGCAGATGTCAAGGTGCGGATGAGCGATCCAACGGATATTCGATTGAACTTTCCGCTTCAGTTAGAAGATGGTGTCCACAACATCTCCTTTGCCAACAGCGGTGTCCCCCATGCCCTCTTTTTCGCCGAAAATTTGGAGGGAACGGATGTGTTCGGGCTTGGTAGGCAGACGCGCTCCCACGACGACTTCAAGCCTGCGGGGACAAACGCCAATTTCGTTAGGGTCAAAGACTCTCAAGCGATTGACATCCGCACCTATGAACGCGGTGTCGAGGATGAAACCCTCGCTTGTGGTACAGGCTCTATTGCCGCTGCGGTTGTCTCCGCCGCGCTAGGGAAGGTTCAGTCCCCGGTCGCCGTGCGGACTGCCAGCGGTTCGGTGCTGACCATCCACTTTGACCTAGTTAATGGCAGACCGGAAAATGTCTATCTGGAGGGGGATGCCCGAATCATCTATTCAGGTGAACTCACAGAGGACGCTTGGGTATATTAACAGGATTTTCGGGGCAATTCGATTATCTTGGCAACCGTAATCCTTTTTTGGAGGGCAACTTGAAGAAAGTCTTATTGATTATTAACGGTCCGCATCCCCCTTTTAGTGCGTTTGCGGAGATGTTTAAGCCGCTGGTTGAAGATGCGGGGCAGTTTGAAGTGGAGGTTAGCGAGGACCGCAACCGCTTGACTGATTCCTCCGCGTTCGATGCAGTCGCGCTATACATCGGCGGTGGAGAAATTACACCAGAGGTTGAGCGGGGGTTGACCGGATATGTCAGAGGCGGCGGTGGATTGCTGGCAGTGCATGGGGCCAACGCCGGACTCGGACAGTATGATGACTACATTGAACTCATCGGCACGGAGTTCATCCAGCACGACCCACTAGCACCATTTGAAGTGACAACGGAAGACGGGATTGACGATATTCTACCGCGCCTCAACAAGCAGTTTCGTATCGTAGATGAGTGTTATCAGATGAAGGTTCGCACGGAAGCCCCCTTGCGTTATTTTCAATACGGTGCGTGGCGACTCCAAAAATATCCGCTCGGCTATGTGCGTGACTATGGTGAGGGGAAGGTGTTTTACACCGCGCTTGGACACGATGATCGCGCTTTCGGTCATTCGGACTTTCAAGATCAATTGCTCAAGGGGCTCCGCTATGTGACCAACCTAAAGGATAACCCACCGATTCGCATCGGTCTGGTGGGCTACGGTCCGCTGTTTAATATGGGCAGCCATCACGCCGATATGATTTCGCAGACCCATGGATTTGAGTTGGCGGCTGTATGTGATAGGGATACTGAACGCCTCCGCGCTGCGAAAGAGGAACAAGGGGAGACGATTGCCACTTTCACTGATGCACAGGAGATGGCAGAAAGCGGCGAAATTGATCTGGGCATTGTGATTGTGCCGCATGTATATCACGCCCCGGTTGCAAAAACTCTGTTGGAAGCGGGGCTGCACACCATAACCGAAAAACCGTTTGTCATCCATGTCTCCGAAGCTAACGAGTTGATCGCGCTCGCACGCGAAAAGGGTGTCATGCTCTCGGTTTACCACAACCGACACTGGGATCCGGATATCCTCACCCTCCGTGATGCTGTTGAATCGGGGATGATTGGACAGGTGTATTCGATTGAATGTAACATGGTCGGCTACGGCGCGCCCGGGCAGGCTTGGCGAGACCATAAGGAGATTTCGGGAGGACTGTTGTACGATATGGGAGCGCATCAGTTTGAGAAGATCCTGCAATTAGTTCCTCAACAGGACCGAAACGGGAACCGCATCAATAAACGTGCGACGCTGTACGGTAATTTTCTCAAACAGCATTGGCAAGCCAATTCGGTTGAAGATTTTTGCCGGGCGTATGTTCGGTTCGACAGCGGCTTGGAAGCGCAACTCATCCAGTCGAACCTGCACGCAGCTGAGAAACCGCTCTGGACGATACTCGGCACCCACGGCTCCATTGTGGTGCAGAATTTCCAAGGCGACACAACCGTGACCTCCATTATGGAGGACGGTCGCCAAATGGTTTCCAATTATCCAACGGTGACGAACCGAGGCTGGGGGACGTATTACAAGAACGTCTCCGACCATCTGCTTTCCGGGCAGCCTTTACTGATTACACCGGAGTGGGCGAAGGGGACCATCCAGTGTATCGAGGGGTGCGAGACCGCCGCGCGTGAAAACCGGCTGGTAGAGATTGAGTTTGACTTTTAGTCGGGGCACAATATAATCACATCCATAAATCGCTTTGCTAGTTGTATCAAAGGCGAAAGGATTTCACCATGCAGTATCGAACATTAGGTCGCACCCAGCTGCGCGTTTCGGAGATCGGATACGGTGGGGGGCGTGTGCGTCCCGACCAAGACGAGCAAACTCTCATCCACATGCTCCACCACGCCTTCGACATGGGCCTCAACTACATCGACACAGCACCGACCTACGGGAACGGTCTCAGTGAAACGGTTATAGGGAAAGCGATTCAGGGGCGTAAGAAGGGGCTTGTTCTGGCGACCAAAACAGAAGCCTTCGATCCGCAGGGCATTCTCGCCGATGTAGAAGGAAGCCTGACACGGCTGCAGATAGACGTGATCGATGTCTTGCAATTTCACGGCGGCTGGCATCAGGGGGACGATGCAGACCGCATCCTAGAGCAGGGTGGGTTGGAAACTTATCAGAAGTTGCGAGACCAAGGGAAAATCCGCTTTATTGGATTTTCGGCAGATGGACCGTCAGGAGGCATCGAGCGGATGGTTGCGTCCGGTGAATTCGACATGATTCAGGTTCACTACAACCTCATGTACCAGAGCACCTGTGACATCTTTGGCAATCGTGGGACGATACCGGAGGCGGTGGCTCAGGACATGGGGGTTGTGTTGATGCGCTCGACAACAAGCAACGCCTTCCAGAATCTAATGCAGCGGTGCTTCCCGACACAGATGGAGGGGGTCAATCTGGACAGTTTTCTACTGAATTACGTCCTCTCCAATCCACTCGTTGATGTCGCTCTGATGAGCCTGCAAAGCCTCAACGATGTGGAGTGGACTAACGCAGTTTCGGATGATGTTGAGCAACGGTTAGATTTGCGAACTGTTCACGGCCGGTAAACGCGGCTACGTTCCATCCAACGCTGATACCCATTCATTGATGACCCGCGCCATCTCCACGAACACATCTTCGTCGGTTTTGCGAGAGCGTTTAAGGACCTTAAATCCGTGGTCAGCGGTATCCAAAAGATGCAGCGTCGCTTTGTCACCGATCTGCTCGCAGGTAGGTTGTAGCACGTCGAGTACAGCCAATTTGTCGCGTGTGCCAGACAGGAAGAGCATCGGTATTGTGACATCGCTCAGGTGCGCTGCACGTTCCGTCGAAGGCTTCCCAGATGGATGCAGGGGAAAAGCAAAAAACACCAAGCCGCGGACATGCTCCAGCGGTGCCTCCGCCGCAGCCATTGATGACATTCGTCCGCTGAAGGAGTGCCCGCCGACGAGAATCGACAGATCGCTCGCCACTGTGTACGCCCCTGCGACCGCCGAACGAACGGTCTCCTGACAAACGGCGTTTGCGTTTCGACCAGCCCCATGTTCTGCATAAGGGAAGTTGTAGCGGAATGTAGCGATGCCAACTTCCGCCAATCGTTCGGCAATAGTCTGAAGGGTTGTGTGCCGCATATCTGTGCTAGCCCCATGCCCTAGCACTAGCAGGCATTGGGCACCATCAGGACGAATCAGCAGCGACGACACTTCGCCCTTCTCCTCGGTTGCGACAAACTTCGATTCAACAACTTCATAGTTCATTTTCATGACTCCTCCCAAGCATCCAATTTGTATGTTTTAATACGCTTCCCAGCGACTTCTTACCGGATGTTGCTGCGCCCGCTCAAACAGATCTTGCCACGTTTTGGACCCATCATCCGGCTGCGCTTCTAAACGCACACCCTCTACATACGCGGGGCCATGTCCCGCATTGAAGTAACCGTACCCTTGACTGCTATAGCCCATGTGGATGCAGCTGCCATCCGGGTATACAATGGTGTTGATGATACGTGGTTTCGGACGGTCATAGATTTCCCCCCTGTGTTTCAATTCTTCGAGTGTATCCTGCGGGACGCGATACTTCTCAACTGCCTCTTCGTCAACCTCAACGCCTAGCCCTGGACCCTCCGGCACCTTGTGATACCCGCCGACAACCTCGATCTCCTTTTTCAACAACTGGTGGCTATAGAGGTTTATGCAGGTAATCGCGGGCCAAGTGGCGTGGGTTAAAACTGAGCCTAGATGGGCAGCCCAAGTCGTGGTCAGCCCATTGCCCACCAATTGCAACCAGAAGGGCATCTGCGCCTCAGCACTTAAAGTCCCTTGTTTCATAACGCCAGACTTCCCGGTACAGATAACGTATCCATCACAAACCCCTTCGCGGATATTGGTAATATAGGGCGGTGCCCCGAAGTGCATCGCAATCGGCCGATTAATCGCACCCCGAATCTGCATATTCCCAAGCACATCGTCCTGCGGGATGGGTGTCTCAAACATCGCCACATTGGTATATTTTTCCAGTTTCTTGATGATGGGAATTGCGGCGGCTGCATTCTGCCACGTGCCGTTGGCATCAAGATCCAGCTTAAAGTGAGGGGGCACGACTTGGGCGATGGCATCGACCTGTGCAACGATATCCCACCAAGGTCGGGGCTTGAGCTTAATGCTGGTGTAACCCTTTGTCACAGCAGCCGCAGCCTCGGCTGCCCAGTCTTCGGGGGAAGCATCAATACACCACCAAGAGATAGGAACCCAGTCGCGCACCTGTGTGCCCATCAACTCGTAAGCCGACACTTCCAACACCTTGCCGACCACATCGAACAACGCCATCTGTAAGCCCGCTCCGAGAGAATCATCGTTCATCAACTTTGCGGGGCTTTGTCCTTTCACTCTTTCGACCGCATCGTCTGTCACTCGCGCCCAAGTGTAGTGAATCACAGTTTCGCCCCAACCGACATGTCCGGTATCTGTTGTTACCTTGCACAGTTCTAGAACCGCCCAGTTGTACACCTCTCGTGCCGTGATCTTTTGCTGCCGTGGGGTAAATGGCACATCAACGATTATGCGTTCTACATCTACAATTTTCATCCAATTATCCTTTCGAGCAAATGAGTAAAAATGTCGAAACCCTTTCGTGTCAAAACTATCCGTGTATTGGGTGAAGCCCCATCTTCATTTCTCTATTTCCTTGGTTTCTCCGGATATGGTAAAATTAAGGTAAATTTTTTAGTATGCTCCCAACTCCCAATTCTGATGAATTTTGCGGTTCTCCTCCCAAGGTTGAACCCAACGTGTTAGCTTTGAGGCTTGCTGGTATTATAGGCATTTTTAAATCGGTGTCAACAACAAAATGTTACAGATAGGGGCTTTAGCCCGTAAAGCCCAAGTGTTGTCCGTGCCGCCTGGTCTCGGCACGGACAGACCAGGTATACTTGGGATATAAGTTTCGCTTTAGCGTTTTTTTTAACTTTGTATGTAAAATATGATATACTTGTGTTGGCATTCGTAGGGGGCATGCTGCCTCCCGAACCCTTAGGGCTGTCCCCTACCTCCTACAGGATAGGATATGCGAGCCAGAAAGCCGAATTCAATGAAAGCCTACAAGTTCAAGATGTATAACCATCACGGCAATAGGGAGTTGCATAAGACTATAGACGGTCACGCGCCTGTATGGAATCATTGCGTCGCCCTTCAGCGTCGCTACTATGCTATCTACGGCAAATATATCAGCAAGTTTCGATTGATGAAACACCTTTCTAAACTCAAGCACCTCCCTCCCTGGTCACGGAACGGACGTTTTGCCCATTGGAATCAGTTGCCAAGCCAAGCGGTTCAGGACGTAGCGGCCCGGATAGACAAAGGCTACCAAAAGATGTTTGCCGATAGGAAGCAAGGCAAAAAGTGTGGTAGACCTCGTTTCAAGCCCCGTCGTAAATACAAGTCGTTCACGCTGACACAGGCGGGCTGGAAGCTTTTATCCGACAACCGAATCAGAATCGGGAAACGGGTCTACCGCTATTTCAAGTCCCGTGAGATACAAGGCACTCCCAAGCGGTGCACCGTGAAACGGGATACCATTGGTGATGTTTATATCTGTGTTTTGACAGACTATGAAGAGCCAGGCCAAAACCGAGTCATGCCTGGTCTCGGCACGGACACGGGTCATATCGCAGGCTTTGATTTCGGTCTCAAACGGTATCTCACAGGGTCAAACGGACATGATATAGAATCGCCTCTGTTTTTCAAACGCAGTCTCAACGCTATCAAGCGGTTTAACCGCAAACACAGCACCAAACGTAAAGGTTCAAAGAATCGGGGACGCGCCCGTTTGGATTTAGCCCGCCAGCACCGCAGAATCTCTAACCAGCGTGAGGACTTCCACTGGAAGTTGGCACACCAACCCTGGTCTCGGAACGGACTCACTGATAGGTATGATGAGATACGGCCCCGATAAGATCGGGATTCAGAGCAACTTGAGGATTTGAACCTTAAAGGCATGAAAGCTCTTTGGGGACGTAAGGTTAGCGATTTAGGGTTTGCTGACTTCGTTAAGAAGTTAGTGTATATCGCTTCCCACCTGGTCTCGGAACGGACAAAAGGCGTTAAAATCACGTTCATTGATAAGTGGTATCCTTCATCTAAGACTTGCTCGGTTTGCGGTGCCGTGAATGAAGCGTTAAATCTGCGCGATAGGACTTGGCAGTGTCCCTGCTGCCACACACAGTTAGATAGAGATCGCAACGCCGCGATTAATATCTACAGGGTGGGGGCATCCACCCCTGGTCTCGGCACGGACCTTTCAGGAGAGGTCGTAAGTTCCCGATGAATCGGGACTCACCTCGTTGATAGAACAATTCGACACCTAAAGGAATAAGTGAGAATCCCAATCCTTTAGGTTTGGGAGTATGTCAAATACCTGATAGAGAGGAATTACCCATGCAGATAGATCGTATTGACGTTTATTATGTCAGTTTACCACTCATCTACCCTTGGCGCACCGCTTACGGCGAGGATGACGCTGTCGATTCGGTCCTGGTCCGAATGGAGTCAGACGGACATGAAGGTTGGGGCGAGACCACACCGCTGAAGGCACCCGCCTACTCACCCGAATCCACAATGTCGGCATACCACACGATAACCGAATTTATCGCGCCGCTGCTGGTTGGGAGAGCGTTTGATACGGCTGAAGAGCTACTCGCTGCGTACAAGTGGATCAAAGGGAACCCATTTGCCAAGGCTGGTCCGGAGGTTGCTTGGTGGGTGCTCAAAGCCAATATGGAGGGAGTGCCGCTACACCAATTGCTGGGTGGGAGTTTCAGGAAGGTGGATGCCGGTGCTGACTTTGGTGTGCAGGATTCTATTGACATGCTGTTGGAGAAGATTCAGCGTGCCGTTGAGGATGGCTTCAAGCGGGTTAAACTCAAGGTGCGCCCGGGTTGGGATCTTGAGATGTTGCAGGCGGTCCGTGGAGCTTTTCCTCATCAAACGTTCCACATCGACTGCAACTCAGGGTATACACTGGACGATATCGATTTCTTCAAGAAGATTGATAAGCTAGCGTTGGCGATGATTGAGCAGCCGCTGTATCATAACGACCTATTGGAACACGCCGAGTTGCAGCAGCAGGTTGAAACCCCAATCTGTCTGGACGAGTCGATCGAATCGGTGCGTGTCTTTGAATGGGCATTGAAGCTGAAATCGTGTCAGATTCTCAATCTCAAAACGGGCCGTGTTGGGGGTCTTTCTATCGCGGTGAGATTGCATAACATGGCACGTGACGCTGGAATCCCGTGCTGGGTGGGCAGCATGTTAGAGAGCGGCATCGGTGCCGGTGTCTTGGTTGAGCTCGCGACATTGGATAACTTCACCTATCCCGGCGACCTGTTCCCTAGTAATTTTTTCTATCGACAAGATTTGACGGAAACGGAATTGGTTTTGAACGATGACTGCACATTTACGCCGTCGCAGTCAGCTGGGACGGGGTATCAGCCGGTCTTGGAACGCGTTAAAAAATCTGCGCGATTCAGCCAGACATTTTTGCCGAAGTCACACGGTTAGTGAGTCGAAGCTTATTCAATATTAACTTTATGCCATTCCACCGAAACCGATATTAACCACATACAATATGGTCGGTTCTCGTGTTTTCCAAGCACTGATTCGAGACAGAAATTTCGCTTGACAGCAAACTTGCAACCAACTCAAGTCTTTAGACTTGGGCCCAATGGGTTAATTTTTGTTGCGTTTTTAGGTTAAAAATGGTATAATTAGGTTGCTTTTTGGTAGAATCTTAACACCAACATATAGGGATGGTGTTAATCTACTATTATTAGACGAGTGTCAGGGTTCATTCCCTGTAGTTGGGGCTATGGGGACCTCCATAGGTGGCAAGTTTCACTGGCACCTGTGTAAATCCGGCTCACACAGCGGATAAGAATCTCAATGCTTTAGCTTTGGGAGTAAGTCAAACCCCGCTTTCCTGATGGGGATAATTAGGTTTTTTGCCCCTGTGGTGGAATTTGGTATACACAGCAGGTTGAGGGCCTGTGCCTTAATTGGCATGCTGGTTCGAGTCCAGTCGGGGGCATTACAGAAAGGGGCTTTAGCCCGTAAAGCCCAAGCATTGTCCGTGTAGATCGCACAATTCCACGCTTATCGGATGGGGACGAGAATCCCAATCCTTTAGGTTTGGGAGTATGTCAAGTATTCGGGTGGTACTAGCAACTGTTACAAGAGGCTGAAGGGGTAGGGATGGGGCTATAACCATTTCCACCCCTTTTTTCTTTTCAGGTTAAATACACAATTTATCGAAAACGGTATCAATTCGATTGGTATCGAGCCCGCTTGAGCAAAAACCGCATCAGAACTGGAGGATTGATAGGATAAGAATCCTGACATCCTGCTTAAAATTAATCTTTTTAATCTTGAACGTTCTAAAAAAATCAAGTATCATAATGCAAGTTACCTGTCGCCCCGCTGGAGTGGGGATTTGGGTTAGATATGCTCTGCTATACACATAGTGCTCCTCCCCGATAAGATTGGGATTCAAAACTGGAATGAAAGGTAGAGCACTTTAGTTTTAACAAAAAACCGATGGATTTTTTAATAGCTAGCAACTTGGGTTATCATACTAACCGTTACGTCGAACTGACTCTTACTACAAACAGGAGAGATTTCCATGATTGTTTTTCTACGGGAGAAATTTATCGCGCAGATTTTCTTAATTGTTGTTGGTATTGCCTTTCTTATTGGTTCGTTTCTTCTCTTCGACATTGTCGGCGGGGGTGGCGCGTTGGGGGGAGGAAGAGAGAACGCGGTCGCTTTCGAGATCAACGGTGCCAAAATACAACAACGCGAATTTGAAAACCTTGTCTCTGGCGAAGTGACCCGGCAACAGCAACAGAGCCAAGGCCGCTCTCAGGTTGAACGCGAGGAGGTTGAGCAACAGGTGCTTGATCTGCTCATTAATCGTCAGGTACTACTTGGCAGCTTCCAGATTAGCAAGGTAGAAGTCGAACAATATATCCGTAGTGACGAAAACCTGCTAGCTAACTATAATGTGGTGCAGCAGAGTGGTAACGGAAATGAGTTCCGTCAATATGTTCGTTCTCTCCTGCTGAATCAGATTCTGCTGAATCAGATTCAAGGACTTGAATTGGTCACGGATGTGGAAGTGTTAAATGAGCACCGCCGCCAGAATACCAAAGCCAAGCTGAAGTACATTCAATTTCAGCATTTCGCGTACAATAGTGCTGTTAAGGTGGAGGAGACTGAAGCGCAAACCTATTTTGAGGAACACAAGGAGAAATATGAAAAGGGAGAGGAGATCAATCTAAGGTTCATCAAACTCGATCCGCAAAACTTCATTTCGGGCGAGGATTTGCAAGCTTATTATAATGAACATCAACAGGAATTTAAGACTCCGGAAGCGGTGAAAGCGCGTCATATCTTGAAGAAGTTTCCAGATAACGCAACCGACGAGCAGAAGGCGGCGGTGAAGGTGGAAGCGGAAAAGTTGCTTGAAACAGTCAAGGCTGCAATTGCCGAGGGAGAGGATTTTGCTGAACTTGCAAAAGAACATTCTGAAGATACCGGCTCGGCTCCGCAGGGAGGGGCATTGCGAGGGAGAAACCCAGACTTACCGCCGGGAGACTATTTTGCACGAGGCGACATGGTGCAGCCCTTTGAGAAGGCAGCGTTTGATGAGTTAGCCCCCGGCGAGGTGAGCGATCTGGTCGAATCGAGATTTGGATACCACATCATCAAGTTGGAAGAGAAGCGCCCGGAAGAGATTCAACCCTTTAGCCAGGCAAGGAGCGCAATCCGTGATAAGTTGATTCAGATTATAGGCGTAGAACAGGCGAAAACCGTTGTGGAAAATCTCCTGTTTGATGTTGAGATTCATGATTATGAAGCGGCGATCCAACTGGACAGATACAAAGATTTGTCGCTTACGGTTCAGGACACAGGATTCTTTACAGCGGATGATACTAACATCCCTGAAATCGGAAGGACGTGGGCGTATAAAGATGTGCTTGATCAGGCCTTCGACATGGAAGTAAATGTCAGTGCGATCAGTCCAAACAGGAAACAGAATGGGGATATTGATGCCTATTTTGTAGCGAAAGTCCTTGAAAAGAAACACGCCACACTTCCTGAATTTGAAACCGTCAAGGCGCAAGTGATTGATGATATTAAAGGGGAAAAAGCAAAGCAGCTCGCCCTAGAAGATGCCCAGAAACTGGCAGCACTCCGTGCCTCTGATGAATCGCTCGAGGATCTAGTGAAAAAGTATGAAGCACCGGAAGATATTACGAATAAAGAACGAGAAGTTAAGGAGAGTAACCTGTTTGCGCTCGCGCCGAACAGTGGGTTTATCTCAGGGATGGGGTCGTGCCGGGACGCTATGTTTGCCGCTTTTGGGATGGAGTTGAATGAGGTGCAGGGCGGCCTCCAAGGGGACAACGCCGCCTATATTATCCAGCTAGTTGAACGCGAAGAACCAGATATGGAAACGTTCGAGAACGACTTAGAAGAGCGCACCAAAATTTATAAAGCATTGCTACAGACAAAACAAACTGAGATTTACAGAAATTGGTTAGCTACCTTGAAGAAGGGTGCCCAGATTGTGGATAAACGTTCTGGAAGAGGTTGAAAGATAATGGAGGGGCACAAAGGGTCACCCTTGAGTCAAGACAGCTTGCGGAGTAGATGGGACATCAGAAGATAGCGTGGAGCAGAAAGTTTAAGGGTTGACCTCCTCGCATACCTCCTTAGCCCCTTGATTGCTTCAGTCCAAAAGCCCATCTGCCTTCATCCAGCCAATGGTCTGATCAAACGCCGCAATCGTCTGTTGCACATCTTCGTCGGTATGTGCTGCCATTGTCATCCCGCCATTTCCGGCGATGTCGATTCCGTTCAGTAGCATTCCACAACGCAAATTCATTGTGAGCAGCGCATTGCTGCCGCCTTTCAATTGACGATAGTCGCACTTGTAAGGGTCAAAATCGGCGGCACGCAGTCCATCAACGCCGTGTCCAATGAGAAACTTCACCCCAGAAAACTCGCCGTAGACCGCCCAATCAAGTTCGTGCTGATCAATGACATCAACGAGCCCTTCCCGCAACATTTTCGCGCTACGATTGACCTTCTCATGGGGGATACCTGTCTTGACGCGCTTCAGCATCGCAATTCCAGCGGCAGCGGATAACGGATTGGCGTTAAAGGTTCCGGGATGCGGCATCTTTTTTCCGCGTGGATTCGATTTTTCGGCTTTAATCGAGATGAAATTCAGTAGATCTTCGCTTCCAGCAACCGCACCGCCGGGAAGTCCACCTGCCAAGATTTTGGCGAGCGTCGTAAGGTCGGGCGTGATATTATAATACTCCTGTGCACCGCCCGGAGAAACACGAAAACCGGAGATCACTTCGTCAAAGATTAACACAACGCCGTAATCTTGCGTAATCTGCCGTAACTGTCGGAGGAACTCACCATGTGTGGGGATAGTGCCGAAAGCACCGCCTGTCGGCTCCAAGATAATACAAGCGATGTCCGGGTCGGATTTTAGATATTTCTCCACTGCGTCAATCTCGTTAGGTGGGCAGATAACCGTTGTGTCAATGATACTTTCTGGAATACCGGGCACAGGCATCTCAAACGGCGGATACACGCCTAAAATAACGGAGTCGTGCCAGCCGTGAAAATGGCCCGCAAATTTCAGGAATTTGTTTTTTCCCGTATACATCCGTGCCAGCCGAATCGCCATTAAGGTTGCTTCCGTGCCGGAATTGACGAATCGGATCCGTTCCACTGAGGGGATTAGGTCCTTCACGAGGCTGCCCCACTCCACCTCAAGCGCATGACAGGCGCCATAGTGTGTTCCGTGCGGCATCTGCTGCGTGACAGCTTCAACAATTTCAGGCGGGCTGTGACCGAGTAACAACGCCCCATGTCCCGACCAGTAATCGATTACTTCTATCTCGTCAACGGTCCACTTTTTTGATCCCTGTGCTCGATTAATGTAAATTGGAAATGGCTCTGTGTGCCGGTTATCATGCGTCACACCATCGGGGAAAATATGGTTCGCCTGTTGAGCGAGTTCTGTATTTTTTGAAAAAGTTTTTTGATATTTTTCTAGGATTGTGTGGGACGACATCGTTTTTCTCCTTGTACATTAAGTGGAAGATGAAAATTCCGATACTCATTTATTGATAGGGAATTCTGTCTGTTGTGAATCTGTCTTTGGACGAAGCAGGTCCTCTAAAATATGATAATCGTGGTCGAATGCCAATTCAGGCAGTGCATCGGGGACAAAGAGGCGTGCATCTAACGCTTCCGCACGACCCGCCGGAGTTCCCGCGACGATTCTTCCAACATAAATAATAAGGACAACCGTCCGGCTTTCATTGGAGTAAACCCCTAGCAGCTCATCCAATTCGACATCAACATCTGCTTCTTCTTTTGCCTCTCGCACGGCTGTCTCCGCTGGCGTATCGCCAATATCAATGTAACCCGTTGGGAAACTCCATAGTCCCAGTTTGGGTTCATTTCCGCGCTGTATCAGTAGCAGTTTTTGGTCTTTGAGTGCGAGGACACCGGCAACGGGCTTTGGATCGCGATAGAATACGAAATCGCATACTGTACATGCTTGGCGCGCTTTTCCTTCGAGGATTCGCTCTTCAAGGGAATTTGCACATTTTGGGCAGAATTTCAGCCCTGACTTCGTTTGGCTAGTCGTGTGGGAGGTGTTTGTTTCGGAAATGTTCATGGTTCGGGGTGACTCCGAGTATCCTGTTGAGCAAAAAGGTAAAACATAAAACCTAGTAGCAATCGGTTAATGATACAACAAAGCGAAAGAGATGTCAATCATTGATTGCAAGGAATTAGGGCTATTTCGTTTTCGGTTTTCTCCCTGTCTGAGTAGGAAGTCGCTATCGGAAGATGAATCCTACGGCGATGTGTGTCGGGATTCGGTAATCCCTCCTACAGGAGAATTAAATGCCCCTATCTGTAAGGAATTTTGTGCCCTTGACAGGTAAACTTTAATTATGCGATAATAGCCTCGTCACTAAGAAAAAGAGGAGTGGGTTGATAAATTGATGGATGGCGCATCGGGTAAGACGCAACACGCAGAACTATTAAACAACACAGCTTTTCCAATTACGCCACTGCGTGCAGCGTTTCAAACTGCCCTTGCAACTCAACCGCTCATTATTACAGCCCCTACCGGTAGTGGAAAGTCTACGATGGTCCCGATCTGGTGTGCAGAATTGTCGGACCGCCCAACCCTAGTTTTGGAACCACGGCGAGTTGCGTGCCGTTCGCTCGCTCGTTGGCTGTCGAAACTCCGGGGAGAGCCGTTAGGAACTTCAGTCGGTTACACGGTGAGGTTTGAAGATGTCGGGCCTAAAGCAACACGAATCCGATTTGTCACACCGGGGGTTGCCCTACGCTATGCAGCTGATGGAGAGCTTGACAGATATGCGACAATCATACTTGACGAATTTCATGAGCGCGGGCTAGAATCGGATCTCTTTCTGGCGATTTGCCGAAAGAAGTATCCAGACACCCGGCTTGTCCTGATGTCTGCGACGATAGATGCCCAGAAATTCGCTCAGTTTGTCGGTGGAAAATCGCTGTCCGCGGCGGGAAAAGCCTACCCGGTTGATGTGTGCTACCTTGGCGATGTGACTGTTCCGACAGCGCGGCGGTTGGAGGAGCGGGTGGAACGGGGGGTACGTCGAGCGTTAAGAGAGACAGATGGGAACATATTGGTCTTCCTACCGGGCAAAGGGGAGATTTCTGCATGTCTTGATGAATTGCGCCACCTAAGAAATGTTGAGATCTTGCCGTTACATGGCGATTTGTCGACGGCAGAACAAGATCGGGTTTTTGAGGAGACGACCCGCCGCCGCGTGATCCTGTCAACGAATGTTGCTGAAACCTCTGTCACACTACCAGGCATAACAGCGGTTGTAGACACAGGCTTGGTGCGTCAGCGCATCCATCAGGCACAACGGGTTGTTCTTGCGTTGCGTCCCATATCGCATGCCTCCGCGGAACAACGCCGCGGACGGGCGGGAAGGCTCATGCCCGGCGTGTGCTACCGGCTGTGGGAAGAACGAGGACAACTTGAAAGGGAGACACCGCCCGAAATTGTAAGAGAGGACTTAGCACAGTTTGTGCTCGCAGTTGCCGCAACAGGGTTTCGCCCGCAGGACCTAGAATTTCTCGATGCGCCGCCGGCTTTTGCTGTTGAGCGTGCTCAAGAACAGTTGGGACAATGGGGCATCCTCTCTCAGGACGGAACACTGACCGATTTTGGGCGAAGGTTATCTGTGCTTCCTGTTGACGTTTCTTATGCACGGTTACTGGCCGAAGCACCACCTTCCGTCTGGCGAGATCTCATTGACCTGATTGCAACGCTGGAACGCCCCGCGCCGTTGTGGCGGAAATTGGATCGACTTTCACCCGAAGAAATCTACGCTATCTCTGAAGCACGACGTAAAGATTTAACCCGTAGTCACTGTGACATCACGGCGTTGATTTTGACCTTACGATACGGCAATCCTAAGCGTCACCACCTCCATAGCGCGGCTATCTCGGAATGCCGCCGAATTGCCTCCCAGCTTCGCTCGCTTTTTGGTGTGCCAACCTTGGACGAAGATCGAGGCCCTATTCAACCAGATCGACTTGGGCTCATGCGTTACCTGTTGCGAGAATGGCAGAATTGCGCCTATGTTCGACGGCGTAAGGGGGACACGTGGGGGAACGGTCAGGACGAAGTGCTATTAGATTCCAGTTCGCTGATTCGTCCAGAGGTACGGGCCGCGCTTATTCTCGAAAAAGAAGGACTTGCGAAAGGCACGCGCGTTCAACTCTTGGGCCGCACCGCTCTCCCTTGCACCTTTGCAGATTTGCAAGAGGTTGGGTTAGGAACCCCTCACTTGGAGGCACCAACCTTAGTTGAAAATGAAATCATCGGGCAGGTGCGTTTCGTATACGCAGGTCAAGAGATTGAACGGGAGCGTCAACCGCTGACCGGAGTGCTACTCAGAGAGGCTATTGCAACTCTCCTCCTTTCAGGGCGTTTATTTCCAAATCTGGGAGAACGTCTGATTGATCGCATCAACGCCTACAACCTCCATCTAGCGATGGGAGGGGGCACCGCTACAGTGGAGCCTCGTGCGTGGTTATTCTCGCGCCTCACCGATTTGGGCGTTGAAGCTGCACAGGATTGGTTGCTGTTATCGCCGGATGATTTTGCATTTACGCTAATCGACGAGACGGCGTTCGCAGAAATCAACGGAAATTATCCACAAGCGTTCTCAATGAATGGGGCGAAATTCCGAGTTGAATATGAACCGCAAGAACGGAGAATCACATTGAAGTGGATGGGGGGAGTCCGGCAGCCACACCTCAGTCCGTGGATGCTACCCCATTGGGAAGATTGGAAGGTACAGGCAGATATTCGCGGACAACTCCGAACGCTACGTTCTTGAAAATTGAATGAAAACCCAAGACAGGATTATTTTAATCATTGGTTTTCTGTGACTGGAATGGAAGTCATGAAACGCTTTCTGTATAGGTCTCGTTAAATATTTCCCGGACAGTAGGTTCTGTTGATATTTGACGGGCTGAACCAGTCCCGATGCCGGGAAATTTATAATATAATCCGAGTTACCATCTTGATAAGAAAAGATGCGGAAACATAGACAATACGCTTGCCTTACTTTGACATCTGTGCTATACTATTTATTGTAGCTTATATATGGTAATCAACTTATACTTCAGGTCCTGTATAGTATGAAGGGGAGTTCATTGAAAAACACATATACGATTTTACTTATGTCATCTAATCAAGATTCAGTACGGCAAATCTCGATTAAACATTGGTGTGCATTATTCCTAGGTTTTTTTCTATGTCTGGTGTTTACCTTGATAATCACTTTTGCTGTTTCAGGAATGAAACACGGTGTCTACTACAAGACTGAGTTACAAGGTGAAGTCGCGGATAGAGAACATCTTGAAAAAACAATTGAAAAGTATGAAAAAGAGAAGCAGGCCATCAAAGAAGAGATCGAAGATGTTCGTCAAATGAGACGCCAGATCGAGGTATGGGCAGGCATGAACCAAGAGCAAGGTATCCTCGGGCAGGGGGGCAGTGGTTTCAACACCGAACAGGTGAGTGATAATGAATTAACAACTTCGATTGTCGAAACACAATCTACTTCGATGCCAGTCCCTACTGATTTCGCAGACAATCCCCTAATCAATCAGATTATACAGGTAAGACGCGAGATTACACCGATCTATGAACACCTAAAAAGTAAGGTCGAAGAGTTGGCGGAGAAGCCTTCTCTTTTGCCAATTGCGATGCCAACGGATTATTGGTTCTCTTCCGGATTCGGGCACCGCCGACACCCGTTGACGGGAAAACCTCAATTTCATAAGGGATTGGATATCGCGGCACCTCGAGGAACACCAGTGATTGCTACCGCTGGTGGTGTTATCAATCGAATCGCGAAAGATCGATTCCTCGGCAATCTGATCCAGATTGAACATAAGTCTACACAGATGAAGACGTTATACGGGCACCTGAAAAATCACGCTGACGGCCTCCGAGTCGGAAAACGGGTCAAACGCTATGAAATTATCGGTTATGTGGGAAATAGCGGTACAAGCACCGGTGACCATTTACACTACGGTGTCTATGCCAACGGCAAATGGCAGGATCCAAAAAACCATATTATCCTTGATGATCCCCCGAACTAAGCGTGTATGACAGAAATTAGCACAAGCCCAATGCTTGCCTGCCTGTCCCGTTCGCGGGGGTCATCGGAATGGACAGCATTGGGTCAAACCGTGTGATTTACCTTGCACACGCTTTAGAAGTGTGTTATAATTATTTTATACTCCCCTGAAGCGGTGGTTCGAGACAATGAAGTGGACGGGTCCGTGCCGAGACCAGGGTTGAGTATAGCGTCGCCGGGGGGCACTCGGAGACATTAAACGCTTGTTGCTTTGAATCCCGATTTATCGGGGTGGAGATTCTGTAAGCCCTCAGCAGTTGAGGCTCGAATCGTTGAAGCAGGAAGATAGCACAGAGCAACCATGGTCTCCCCGATTGCATCGGGGCAGGCCTGCACACGGAACGGTGCGGAACGGACTGCTACTGGTCAGTCTATCATAGGAATCCCAATGTTTTCCTGGTCTCGCCTGCGGACAACATTGGGAGCAGTCAACACTAAACACCCAACCCTGACGGCAAGGACGAAGGATTCCACGATTCACAAATCGGCCAATTGGTGAGTCAAGCGAAGCTGGAAAAACTTGCTCTTCGCAACCCTTGCTCCCTTCTACTCACGCTTCAACACCGGCCCTACATTTATGACCGCTGATGGCCTCCAAATTATATGTAATGTAAATACTGAAGTGGAATCGAGGGATTTGCACTATTGCGTCAAATAGTGGGAAGGAAAGGAAGAATGAAAGAATGGAAGAGTAGACGGAAGTGCCCTCTCCTTGTTTTCTCTTTTTTCCTCATGAATGTGTGGCTTCAGGGTTTGCCCGCTGAATGGATAAAGGATGCTAGCCAAAATCTGCCAGTCTGTATTGCGAGAGAGGATCAGCATTTCCCCGACCTAATTTCCGACAACCACAGCGGCATTATTGTCGCGTGGCGCGATGTGAGGAACGGGAATCGGGATGTATTCGCACAACGGATCAGCGCAAATGGCGAAATGCTGTGGGAAAACGATGGCATTCCAATCTGCGTACAGCCTAGCGCGCAAAGCTGGCCCCTCCTGGTTCCCGATGCGGAAGCAGGCGCAATCATTGTTTTTGGGGATTCGCGCCACCGCAACCGGGACATCTATGCCCAACGGGTTGATGCAAACGGCAAGTTACTTTGGGGTAAGGATGGAATCCCTGTCAGCATCGTGCCCTTCCTGAAGGAGGATGTCAAAGCAATTTCCGACGGTAACGGTGGGACGATTATTGTGTGGGAGGATTCCCGGCATGGAAATTTGGATATCTATGCCCAACGGATTGATGGCACTGGAAAGCCGGCTTGGGAACTCAACGGAGTGCCTGTCTATAAAGGGGAGGGCGATCAGTATGACCCGTTTTTGACGACAGACGACACCGGGGGCGCAATCATCGCATGGTGGGACATCAGTACACCGGATTGGAATGTCTTCGCTCAACGGATGGGGGCCACAGGAGAGCGGGTTTGGGAAAATGGGGGCGTTCCGGTATGTACAGCCCCCGGCAATCAGGGAGGTCCGTTTGTCGTTGCCGATAGTTCGGGGGGAGCGTTTGTGGTCTGGTCAGACTACCGTAACGATCCGAATATTTTCAGTAGCGCAGACCTCTACGCCCAGCGGATTGATGCAAATGGGAAGGTACTCTGGGAAAAGGATGGCATCAATTTCTGTAATGACCCGTCAAATCAACAGCAACCCGAGGGAATCAGCGACGGTATGGGTGGGTTGATTGTTACTTGGTGGGATGACCGTGATATTTTCGCCGATATTTACGCACAGCGAATCGGTCCAGATGGGGTGCCGATGTGGCAAAACAACGGGAGTCCCATCTGTGTGGCAGCAGGTGTTCAGCGCGAGCCTCACCTCGTTTCCGATGGCTCACAAGGCGCAATAATCTACTGGAAAGATTTTCGAGAGGATTATGGGAACGTTACCGCAGATGCAATCTATGCCCAACGGATTGATGCGGACGGTAAATCTATCTGGACGTTTAACGGGGCACCTGTATGTACGGCTGACGGGGATCAGATTGCGCCTCGTGCAATCGCCAACGGCAGGGGTGGGGCATTTATAGTTTGGAGTGATTACCGGGGCAAAGACGCTGACATATACATCCATCAAATTCCTTGAGTCCTGAAGCTATTGTCAAAAAATCAACTTGTGGACACCGTCAGTAAGCACATAAGGCGTGGTGTGCTATCCCTATTCTCGCAGCAGATTCGGTGGCTGACGCGCATCTACCGTTCAACATCTAGCGTGAAGTTGGTATGGTGCGGATGCACGGAGTCATCTGATAGCACACATCCTCAATTAAGTTCCCGTTTCGGATTTCGCCAACTGCTCAACCTCGTTGAAGAATTTACCGATCATCATTTTAGATGCCCCCCCGATGATTCTCTGCCCCACACGGGCAAGGTTTCCACCAACCGTTAATTCTCCAGTCAAGTTGACCGCCGTTTGATTTCCCCCAGTTTCTTCCAGCGTGAAATCACACGCCCCGTTGACAAAGCCAATCTTGCTTTCGCCTTGAACACCCAACCGGTAGGTTGAAGGGGACTGTTTATTTTCTATCTTGACCGAGCCTTTATATACCCCTTTGATCGTAGCGACCCCTATCTTAATTGTCGCCTCAAAAGTATCAGCGTCAAGTGGTTTTAACTCTTCGCAGCCGGGGATACATTGCTGCAAAAGCTCAGGAGTCGTGAAATATTCCCAGACCCTTTCACGCGGGGCGGAAATGGTGTAATCGCCTTTGATTTGCACTGTCGAATTTCCTCATATTGTTAGGTTAAGTCGAATGTCACTCAAATAGAGCACGCGTACTATTACCAAACTCTTGAGAATCCGTACTCTGACCTCATCCATGCACCGAGCCGTGTTCAATCACCATCAGACGGATTTCTCATGTTCGGTCCACACAGAATGAATCTGTATTTGCTAGTCCTGCCGCTGGGAGTCAGTATTATCTGATTTGGGCGTATTCTTGGTTATCATTCCGAACAAATGTCCTTCGTGTTTGTCGCTGCTCCAAGTGCCAGCGTATTGTCCACGATAGATTAACACCCTTGCAGTGTAGGTTCCCAAGTTTGGCAATTCCAGATCAGTTAATGTGATGATGGGGGTGTCGTCTGCCCATTTGACTTCAAGCTGCAATGGCGCAGTTACGTCCCTCCCACCGTATTGGATTCGTACAAAAAAGAGCCAGTAATCGCCGCTCATTTTGGTGACTTTTGTGATAGTATACTTTTCTGCTCTTAGGGTGCTCTGATCTCCCTCCCCTGTGATAGTGAAGTGACCAACGAGAGTAACGCCCGAAAGCATCTTTTGAAATCGCCGCTCATTAGGGGTAAGCGCGTTTTGCTGTGGTGATACAGAAGCCTCTCGCTTCTGTGCATGATTGATTTTCGGATCCGGTTGCAGCGATTGCTCAGAATGAAGTTGACTGATAATACGGGTAACGAGTGCTGTGGAATTGCGCGCGGCGATTTTGTAGTATTTCTTAAAATCTTCTGAAGCGTTTGCACCGGCATCATCGCTAAGGCTGCGTATGACCAAGCAGGGAACGTTGTATTGCCAGCAGATTTGGGCAACTGCTGCGCCTTCCATCTCTACTGCATCGGCACCAAGATTTTTATGTAAGGCTGTTTTTTTTGCATCGGAAGCGACAAATACATCCCCAGTTACAACTGTTCCCCTGATGATTCGTGGGTGCCGTTGACCTTGAGGGGTTTGAAATGGGTTAAGTTTAATTCCCTCCAGAGCGGTTTCTGCTATCTGCAACAGCTCAGGGTCGGCAGGAAAGAAGATGGGATTTCGTTTCCCATTGATAGGATTCCTGACACCTCTGTTTTCGATCTCGACTGATTCCAATCTGCCCAAATCGTGCTGTGCTGTCTTTTGTGCGATGACAATATCTCCAAGCTGCAGTTCTGGATTGAGTCCACCAGCAACCCCCGTGAAGATGACTTGATTGGGGCGAAAATGCTCAATGATCAGAGTGACTGTCATTGCTGCATTGACTTTGCCAACCCCTGTCCTTGCGATAACTACGTTTTGCTCGTTGAGCGTCCCTGTGATGAATTGCATCCTCTCGATGGTATGCGCCCTTGGATTTACAAGCTGTGCCTCAAGGATGGCGACTTCTTCATCAAATGCACCGAGTATGGCTACAGGTGAGGCATGTGCTGCCCCGACTCCCGAAGCAAGCAAAAGGAGAATCGTACTCCAGATGAGTGCGATGTGTAAAATTGTTCTCATAGTAACACCTATAGAGTTTGAAGTGAGTTTATTGTAACGAAGGAACTTCCACAGGTTACGTTTGCCGAAAATCAGCGTCTGCATTCAGTGGATAAATGGGGCATCGTACCTTCTGATAATCGTAGGTGAAAAGATCCGGGCTATGCACGCCGGGGGTGTCTACCTCCAAGATCTTATGAGCGATTGGCGTGTAATCTGCACGGAAATGAACAGCCGATTTGAGCGCAATGAGTTTCCGATCCCTCGGTTCTATGCCGACACTACGGAGCACTTCAGCGTCAAGGGGTTGGACACGCCGTTCCGTGAGGATGATTTCGATGCCGCCGACCTTGACAACGGTTGTTCGTCCCAAACTGCTTCTGACTCCGCGGCCCATCGGACCTTTATGCACAAATTGTCCGTCGGAGATTGTTTTCACATAGCCTGTCAACGCAACCGGATCGCCGTGCAACGGAATCGTTTTTCCACCGACATTGAGTGCTACGGTATTGCCAATCCCTGCTTGGATCGCGAGGGCTACGGATTCTGGGTCAGCGATTATAGCAATAACCGCATCTTGGACATCGGCTTCAATGAATTTCCGAAGAATAATCGTTCCATCGCAGGGACCGCCTCCACCGGGATTATCCGAACCCTCCGCGAGAACAACTGGATGCCCTTCTGCCCGATCCGCGATTTCGATTGCCTCCTCAACGGAAACAAGATTCGGATTAAATGCCTCTCGCAGGTTCCAGATGTATCCCGCAAACTTGTCTGCATGATGCTCAGCGAGTTGCTGATCGCCGTTGGTCGTTACGAGCACCGAGACACCGGCATCGCGTATATCTGCAAAAGGAAACCCCATCGATAGAGTTGCCGTTACCACCCCCGGCTCCGTTTCGAGGGCGTGAAGGTGTTCCACTACCCCACTCATCAGGGGTTTCATCGTACATTGCGCCGGCGGCGAGGTCAGTAGCGGCAGTTGGCGATACGCCATTGTCGGGTGGATGTTTCCCTGAATTGTGTCAAATATTACTTGTGCTGCCTCAACACCTCGGTCATAACAATCGACATGCGGATAGGTGTCGAACCCAATAATTGTGTCACTGCATTCCGCCATTCCAGCGGTGATGTTCGCGTGGAGGTCTAGCGTCACAACAATTGGGAGGGAGCCGACAATTTCACGCACCGATCGAATCAGATCGCCCTCGGCATCTTCGATCTCCTCCGTTGCCATTGCCCCGTGTAAATCTAGGAAAACCCCGTCAATCTGTCCAGCGTTTCGCAAGTGGTCAAGGAACTCTCCTTTAAGTGTGTCGTACGCCCCTTGCTCAACTGCGCCAGAGGGTGTTGCGAACGTCCATAGGAGCGGAACGATCTGGATCCCCAGCTTCTCTGAACTCTCAATAAACCCGCCGGTGATGGTGCTCGTCTGTCTGAACGCTGAGATTATCTCATCACCGATGTGGTAATTGTTCTTAAAGTCGTCGATTGAAGTCGGCACAGATGAAAATGTGTTTGTTTCATGACCGATGCAACCCGTTGCGATCCGCATAAGTATGTCTCCGTTCGTATAGCTTACTGCGTAAGATGTTATTTCTGCTTATATTTTACGCATAATATCACAAAAAAACAGAATTTGAAAGGAAATTTATGATGACACAAATCCAATGGCAGTCAAATCAGATTGAAGCGGCTGATGACACAGACCTCATCGAACTTTGCTACCAAAACGGTTGGACTGACGGCTTGCCGGTTGTCCCCCCGACACCGGATCGGGTAGAAAAAATGTTAGCCGGTACGCACAGACAGCCGGATGAATTGCTCGCATCGATCCCTCCCAAATGGGGTCACGCAACAATCGGACGCATCGCTATTAACGCGGTGATGGCGGGTTGCAAGCCGGAATATCTGCCGGTCGTCATCGCAGCGACCGAGGCAGTCACCGAAGCAGCATTCAATCTGCACGGTGTTCAAGTGACAACCGCTGACTCCACACCGTTGCTGATTATCAATGGTCCCATCCGCAAGCAGTTGGATATCAATGACAGTTTTAACGTTTTTGGGCAAGGTTGGCGGGCAAACGCGACGATCGGGCGGGCAATCCGCTTAATCGGCACGAATATCGGTGGTGCATTACCCGGCGAATTAGACCGATCGACTTTGGGTCACGCTGGTAAATATACCTTCTGCATCGCTGAACGGGAGGAGGCAAGTCTGTGGAAGCCTTTGCACGTTGAACGGGGATTCCAACCTTCTGACAGCACGGTGACAGTCCACGCAGGTTCCTCTCCATATCACATCGGTTCCAGCGGGAACACAGCGGAGAGTATCCTCAACACAATTTGCCACAGCCTTTCGGCACTGGGATCCCCATCTGCTGAAATTGTTCTTGTGTTTAGCCTTGAGCACATGAAGATAATCGCCAGAGATAATTTTAGCAGGAGCGATATACAAGCATATATTCACCAACAGACGAATCGGCTCCCTGAAGATATCATTATCATCGTTGCCGGAGGTCCTGCGGGTCAATGGACGGTCGCAATTCCTAGATGGGGCGGTCCCACGCACTCGGTAACAAAGCGCATTGAAGCGTGAAGCGAAGAGACAAAGTTTGCCCCGAAAGGAACGGAGATTATCAGCTTTATGAACAGAAGTGTTCAAAAAATGAACAATATGAAGGGCCCATCTTGCCATAAATGGTGAGAAATTCGCTTACAAACGCCAAAGCCAGCTTTTATCGAATTTGGCATACTATGTGCCACCTCCTCTGAGATCCTACAGAAACTGCGTAGCATTAGCGATCGCGAGGCTTCGCAAATGGATTGGTATATTTTTATCCAGTAACTGTTACCTTCGTTTCAATCTGAACGTTTAAATATTAAGAATAGTAGTTATAAAGCGTGTGCAATATAAGTAGCACGAAGTTGAATCTGTCCAACTGCTTAAAAGCAATCCTAAACGGAACGGGATGTTAAACGTCTTAATAGAATGTCATTTGAATTCGAGCGGACCGGAAGATTGATTGCAACCTTAGGAGGAATCAAATGAAATTATTGATCCGAATCCTTGCCCTGATATCTGTTTTTACCCTAGCTTCTAGTGTGATCGCCGACACCGTCAAGATGGATAAGGAGGTCCCTAACTTCACACTCAAAGACGCTATGGACAAAGAGCATTCACTCAAGGATTTGAGCCACGACAAAAAGGCGACCGTTGTAATGTTCATTTCGACCCAATGTCCTGTTTCTAATAATTACAACGAAAGGATTATCGCGCTACATAACAACTACAAAGATCGGGGGGTACAGTTCATTGGGATCAACTCCAACAAAAGGGAATCCGTCAAAGATATAGCTGAGCATAACAAAGCAAACAAGTTCCGTTTCTTGGTTCTGAAGGATCTGAGAAATGAGATTGCGGATAATTTTGGGGCAAAGCGTACGCCTGAAATCTACTTGTTGGACGAAAAGCGGATACTTCGGTATCATGGTGCCATTGATAATAGCCAGAATGACCCCGAAACACACTATTTAAGCGAGGTACTTGACCTCGTGGTTGCCGGGAAAGAAATTCCCGAAGCCCTCAAAAAGACGAAGGCGTTTGGCTGCACTATCAAGCGTGTTAGGAAAGAGAGGGATCGGAGCCGGACACCATAAATTCAAATCAGGATTCTTTAGTTTTCTGGATTTTTCAGGAAAATCGATAAAATCAAGATTGGGGATGAGGAAAATTGGATGATTAAAAAAATTCTTCGAGGCACGCTCACACTGTTTCTCATTACTACTATCTGTGTGATGATGCTAATCTTCGTTGGTATTGGATTTGTAGGAGGTGTTGTCTTCGATTCGTGGGACTCCATCAAAGATATCGACTTGGGCCAACTTGAATATCGCGAGGTCGAGACGTGGAAACAGCATCTTGAGGTCTATTCCTCCCTTTGTACGGTTCAACTAGGAGATTCGGTTGATTTCCTGCTGGATAAATTGAAGCAGTTGGAGTATGAAGAAAGCGGGGAATTTATTAAACCGAGTGTTATTGGACAATATTCAATTGGGCGCGATGGACAAGGGCAACCTGAGAGGCTATGGATTTACCTCCAAGGTTTCCATTTTCCACGTGCGAATCGGGAGGCATATCAGGTCGAGCTTGCTGTGGTTGATGGAAAAATTGAGACAATCCAAAATGAGGACGGTGAAAAAATCGATAGTTTCGATCTTAGACCGGAGTTGCTTAACGCGCTTTATGATAGAAAAGGTGAAGCCGAGGTACGAGAGATTGTGAAACTCGTGCAGATGCCAGACCATCTACTACAGGCATTCCTCGCGGTTGAAGATCAGCGATTTTACCGCCATTGGGGTGTGGACTTTCTGGGGATTCTCCGCGCCTCCCTTCACAATGCTCAGTTATATTTGAGGCGAACACAGGGAACGCTGCAAGGCGCGAGCACGGTCACCCAGCAACTCACACGGAATATCTATCTGACCCGTGAGAGGCGGATGTTGCGAAAGGTGAAGGAAGCCTTGCTCGCTGTTCGTATTGAGCATCAATTTTCCAAGGACGAAATTCTCGAAAGATATCTGAACCTAATTAACTTGGGGCGATACAGCTCGCAGGAGGTACTGGGTGTCCAAGAGGCAGCCCAAAACTATTTTGGGAAAAATGTATGGGAGTTAGAAATCCACGAGTGCGCCACCCTGGCGGGCATTCCGAAATCACCGACACGCTATTCGCCGGTGCGTCATCCGGAGCGTTCAAAAGAACGGCGCAATCTGGTGCTCGGATTGATGCTACGAGCAGGTTACATTGATGCAGAGGAATACGCTACAAATGTGAAGAAACCCGTTGTCATCAAAGTGCCTAAAAGCGCGCAAGGCCGAGGGGGTTCACATTTTTTGGAATATGTTCATGAACAACTGATAGGCATACCTGAATTAGAAGGACATTTGTACAACCAAGGGTTAAGGGTGTACACGACAATTGATGTCTCCATGCAAGAGATTGCGGAAAGGACTGTTGCTAACCACTTGCGGGAATTGGATCAGACCCTGAGGGGCAAGGGTACCTACAGAAATCTGCCCGATTACGACGAGAATAAAAATAATCCAAATGGCATTGATCCAATTACCAATTACTTGCAAGCGGGGCTAATCGCACTTGAACCACAAACGGGGCACATCAAAGCGATGGTGGGGGGACGCGATTTCTATATCACCCAGCAAAAGATTAACTTTTTTAATCGAGCTGTCGATGCAGATCGCCAACCCGGTTCAGCCTTCAAGCCAATTGTCTTTGCAGCACTGCTTAACCACCCGCCTTTAATAACACCAGCAACAATTATCCGTGACGAAGCGTGGTCTATTAACGTTGGAACGAAGAGAAGATGGAGACCTCGGAATTACGGACGGCGCTACTACGGAGATATTACCGCGCGAAGGGTATTAGAGAAATCGATCAACATTGCGACAGCAAGAATGATGTGGGAGACACCGATAGAGGAAAACGACAAACCTGCCGGGCTTAATCGAACGCTTGCGACCGCCAAACGTCTAGGCATCCACAAAGATTTACCCGCATATCCGTCAATTGCGTTAGGGGCAGGCGGATTGCCACTACTTGAACTCACTGCTGCCTACGCGGTCTTTGCTAATGGTGGGCTGCGTAAGAAACCGATAGGTATTCAGTATGTCGAAGATCAGTATGGGAACATCCTAATTGAAAATGAACTGCCAGCAAAACAGGCCATTGACGCAGGGGTTGCCTATCTCATGACACATCTCATGAAAGGCGTGATTGATAATGGCACCGGTAGGCGGGCGCGTCTGATGGGGCTCAAAAGTCCCGCCGCCGGCAAAACCGGCACAACGGACGATTATACAGATGCGTGGTTTGTCGGTTATATTCGGAATCTCGCCGCCGGGGTTTGGGTCGGGTTTAACGATCCACAGAAGAAGACAACGTTCCCAGGAGCTCAGGGTGCCTTACCCATTTGGGCTCGATTTATGATTGAAGGGGCACGCGGACCCGTCAAGGATTTTGATAAACCGCCCAACGTTGTTTTGCGAGACATTGATAAAAACACAGGAATGCTGAAATACCAAGGGAAGTGTCCGGAGGAAGCTATTATTAAGGAAGCCTTCCTCGTTGGACATGAACCGAAGATGCTGTGTAATGCACATCAGTAATGCGGGAAACGTAAAACGTGAAGCGTGGAGAAAGCGTCAGAAACCGAGTTTTTTACGGCGGAGCAAGAAACACCATTGGGGCGAAAATCCAACCGATGCCTGTAGGGAATAACGATTGTTAGGCTTTGCTAGGGTCGGCATGATGCTGCTAGGAAGTGAAAATATGGAAAAGTTTGAGTTGGTTTCGGACTATACGCCGCAGGGAGATCAACCGCAGGCGATTCAGATGCTTACAGAAAGTCCTTTGCGACAGGGGAACGACGTTCAAACGTTGTTAGGTGTTACAGGTTCGGGAAAAACCTTCACGATGGCACACGTCATCGCCAATTTACAGTGTCCTACGTTAGTCATTTCGCACAACAAAACCCTTGCCGCACAGTTGTATAGCGAGTTCCGGGAATTCTTCCCGAACAACGCTGTCCACTACTTCGTCAGCTACTACGATTACTACCAACCTGAAGCATATCTGCCGACCACAGATACCTACATTGAAAAAGATATACAGATTAACGAGGAGATCGATCGGCTCCGTCTCGCCTCAACTGCATCGCTGCTCACGCGACCTGACGTTATCATCGTTGCGAGTGTTTCCTGCATCTACGGCATTGGATCCCCTAAGGAGTATAATGTTCAACGGGTTGAGGTGAACCGTGGGGACATCATCAAAAGGAATAAACTCCTGCGTGCGTTTGTGGATATTCGATATGAACGGAATGACATCGATTTTTCGCGTGGGAGTTTCCGGGCGCGCGGCGACGTGATCGAGGTTTTCCCCGCGTATGCGGATACCGCCTACCGAATCGAACTTTTCGGCGACGAGGTCGAGCGGATTACTGAGATTGATACACTGACGGGCGAGATCTTGGAGGAACATAAGACAATCATGCTCTTTCCTGCCAAGCACTTCATGACGGACGCTGAACGGTTTGAACAGGCGTTACTGAACATTGAAGCCGAACTTCAAGATCAGATTGACCACTTCATTGCTAACAACAAACTGTTGGAAGCCCAACGGATTGAACAACGAACCCGGTTCGATCTTGAAATGATGCGGGAAGTCGGCTACTGTCAGGGCATCGAAAACTACTCACGCCATTTCTCAGGGCTAGCCCCCGGCGAACCGCCCTACTGTTTACTCAACTACTTTCCCGATGACTATCTCATGATTGTTGACGAATCCCATGTGACCCTGCCACAAATTCGCGGGATGTATCGGGGCGATCGCGCCCGGAAGCAGACATTGGTGGACTACGGCTTCCGTCTGCCATCGGCATTGGATAATCGTCCGCTCCAGTTTGAGGAGTTTGAATCGCATCTCCTTCGAGCGGTGTTTGTGTCCGCGACACCGGGCCCTTATGAACTTGAACACAGTACCCAAATAGTCGAACAGATTATTCGTCCTACCGGCTTAATTGATCCAAAGATCTCCGTCTACCCGGTCGAAGGACAGATCGACCACCTCATCGGAGTTATCAACGAACGGGTTGCTCAAAGGCAGCGAGTCCTTGTCACGACCCTCACCAAGCGCATGGCTGAGGATCTGACTGATTACCTCACTGAAGCCGGCATCAAAGCCGAATATCTCCATTCGGACATTGATACCTTAGATCGAGCGCGAATCTTAAAAGAGCTCCGACAGGGCAACTTTGATGTGCTTGTCGGGATTAACTTGCTCCGTGAGGGGTTGGATTTACCCGAGGTGTCGCTGGTCGCTATTCTCGATGCAGATCGGGCGGGCTTTCTCCGATCCGAAACGTCGCTGATCCAGACTGCGGGCCGCGCCGCTCGAAACCTTGATGGCGAAGTGATTTTGTATGCTGATGAGATAACCGATGCCATCCGCAATGCCATCAATGAAACAGAACGGCGCCGCGAAATTCAGATGGCTTATAACGAAGCACACGGCATAACGCCAGCGACGATTGACAAGGAAATTCGAGATCTCATCAGTGAACTTGCTGATAACGATGAGAAGGGGGATACTCTGGAAATCGAAATCTCGGAGGCGACATCTGAGGCAGAAATCGATGCCTTAATCGCTGATCTGACGAAACAGATGCACGAGGCGGCGGCGAATCTGGAGTTTGAAAAAGCGGCGACTTTGCGGGATGAGATTGCGGAACTGAAACGGGAGCTTTGAAAGGTATTTAGGCGGGCCTAAGTAGGGGTATCTTTCTATCACTAACCCCTTAACTCTGCTATCATTCCTTCCATGTGTGATTAGCCAAAACTTGACGTACTGCCAAGGGTGAATGCTTGAGAGTACGTCAAGCCTATGGCAAGGACTACACTATTTCCACTCATCATCGGGGGGCCAGATGTTGAAACTTCCTCCGCCCGCACCTTTGGGCCCCTCAGCAAACCAGTCCTTAACCGTATCTCGCCATTTTATGAAGTGAGAAGCTTGCAGATGGTCTTGGAAAGCTGCCTCGTCTACGTAAACCTCGTAGAGCCAGATCCGGTTGGGATCGGCACCGTCCTGAATTACATCAAATCTTAGACATCCGGGCTCATTGTTCACCGAGCCTTTGGCATCGTCGAGCATGGCTTCAATGAACGCCTCCCTGTGTCCTTCCTTAATCTGAATTGGTGCGACTATGACGTACATGTTTCTCCTCTTTGTATAAAAAAATGTTAAAGCAGGATTTTTGATAAATAAACTACTCTAATTTGCGTAACCGTCAAGGTTATTCCTGCGCCAATCCGGCAGGTATCCTCCCACCGCCCCAAATCCATAAGACGGCCCAATTTGGTTCTCAGTTGACCAGGGCCACCCCTGTCCCCCGATAACCCGAAATTCATCGCCTTTTCCACATAACCAATAAAACATATGAGCAACGTATCTGGCAGCGCGGTGGCCTCCATAATAGGATCGATGAAAATCAAAGTCAGGCTCAATAATCCAATCTCTTTCTGGTGCCCCTGTCCGCCAGTAACTGTATTTTAGCATGTGGCGCAACCCTTTCCCACTCGATTCACCTCTGCGATGTAGAATACTTTGGGAGTGGAGGGCAAACGATCCAGCGGGCCCACCGGTTGGCACCCCTGGATCCGCTGCGTCACGTTGAGCGGGCCCGATATGCGACCCTGGCACAATCTCAGTTGGGCCCATCTCCAGGGGCGTATCTTGAGGAAAGTAAAAAACCTCAATGAAATTGACTTCCGGTCCGAAGATGTGGTCGGCATCCTGATGCCACCCTTGGGCGGGTGCTGGACATTCAACACTATGGTCGCTCACGAGCACAGGCAGCCCCACATGCTTACCAAGCAATGACCGCAGGGCACCGGCGACCTGTTCATTGAGAAGCACATGCTCAATAAACCAATCCTCAAGAAGGATTGTGCTCGGTTCATGAGTGCTGCGGATGCGTTCTAAATCCGCATCGGTAAGTCCTTCGGGAATGAAACAGGGGTTAGCAGGTAGCTTCCCATTCAAATAATCGCATGTCCGTTGGTTGATCTCATCGGAGACAACGCCTTCCAAGGTGAGGAAACCATTTCGACAAAATTCCAGAACCTGCGTGTCGGTGAGGGTAGATTCGCAGTCAAAAGTTCGATTCGCCGCATCGTGATTCATGGTGAATTACCTCAATCTTTCTGATACGAATTTTCGAGTATTATGTTACAGATTGCAAACAAGGAGTGACTGAAGTCGCTACTACGAAACCATCGTTGTAACATTTACCATTTATATTTTCGACTCTATTTTCGCAGAATTTTATCTGAACGTCAAGGAAAGAATAGTCTACTTAGGGGCATTTAATTCTCCCGTAGGAGGGATCTCCGAATCCCGACACTTCACGCTGTCTTAGGGTCATTTAATTCTTCGGTCCGTGCCGTCCGTGCCGTCCGTGCCGAGACCAGGGAGACCAGGGGCGGGGCAGGATGCCCCGCCTACGATGTAGGCCCCCCCTTCCCCCCGCTTGCGGGGGGATTAAGGGGGGTATCGCCTGCGGGGGGATTAAGGGGGGTATCGCCTGCGGGGGGATTAAAGGGGGTACCGCTTGCGGGGGGATTAAGGGGGGTGGTGCCTGCGGGGGGATTAAGGGGGGTACCGCCCGCGGGGAGATTAGAGGGGGGGCATTCTACCCGCCAAAATCGGTCAAAAAACCGAAAACTAAATAGCCCTAACTCTGTCTTTTTCGAGATTGACACAACAACTGTACAGTGCTATGCTATAGCGGTTGTGAAAACTACCCTTCCACTGTCATAACTTCATGCAACGATTCAAAATCCGTCATTGGCGATCAATTAGTGCTGCCCTGACAGGAGGACGATGTGAAAGTCACCGAAATCGAAGTCCATCAAATTACCCCCGAATACCAAGACTGGATTGCCTACCAACTCAACCACTATTCAGGGCCCGCAGGCCGTACGGTGTATGTGGTACATACAGACGACGGACGGACAGGGCTTGGAGAAGGCGGCAGACCCGAGCCGCAGGAGGTCATCGATCAGTACATCAACACCAACCCCTTCAAGTGGATCGGGGACGAAACCTCGCTGGCTTTAGGAACAGCCATGTACGATTTAATGGGGCAGGCTGCTGGTGTGCCGGTCTACCAACTCTTCGGCCAGAAGACTCGCTCATGGGTGCCGGTGAGCAGTTGGACAGTATCAACGCACCCCCGGCGTATGGCAGAGGCTGTAGAGCGGTACGCAGCGCGGGGCTACACTTGGATGAAGTACCACCTTTCACCCTTTGAAAACGTCTTTGACCAGACTGAGGCTATGGAGGCGGTGGCACCCAAGGGCTTCAAGATTCACTACGACTTCACCGGCGGCGGGACAGACGACTACATGCCAGAATTGCTGGGCAAATTGGCGCAGTTTCCCATTGCCGGATGCTTCGAGGATTGCATTAACGCCGGGGATACGCTGGCTTCGATCGATCTGCGCCAGCGAGTGCCGCTGCCCATCGTACGTCACCAAGCACCGCTGGATGCCACCTACGAAGTACTGATGGGGGCTGGAGATGTGTATATGCGAGGACACCAGAAGATAGGCGCAGCCATACGTTGTGCCGGTCTCTTTGCTGCAGGCAATATCCCCTTCATGTTACAAAACGTTGGTGGCACTATCACCCGAGCTATGACCACGCACATGATGGCGGCCTTTCCTACAGCCACCTTCCACTTTGTCACCACCACGGAGATTTATAAGAGCGATGTCGTGAAGGAAAGATTAGATCCAGTCAACGGATTTGTATGCGTATCGGAAACACCCGGGTTGGGGCTCACATTAGATCGTGATGCGCTGGAGCGACTGGAGCATCTGGAGTTGCCAGCGCAGGCACCGTGGATTATCAGGTCGCGTTTTGCCAACGGTTCTATGATGTATAATCGCTATGATCCAGCCAATAGCGGTCACTTTATGGTGAGGCCAGATTGGCGTGGTGGGTTGGTTCCCATGAGTTATGACGCGCCGATCGAGACCGAGTATTGGGACGACGACAGCACCCCAGCCTTTGGGGAGATGCTTGCGCGAATCGAGCGAGAGGGCATGGTTCTAGAGAAGTAGAGCGGGCTAATACACTAGTTTCTGAATGCGGGCATGACCTCCTTGGCGAAACGGTCGAGCTGCCAAATAGCGCGCTCCGGTGTGCCTATAGCTCTGTTCGTCCGTTAGACTTCTGGTTTAGACTTCTGGTGCTGAAACGCCATAGGACGCAGCTGCTTCAATTAGGCGATCCCACGTTTTTTCTTCGATTGGGATGCCAGCTTTCAGATGCTGTTCACGGCTCCGTTCCTCAAATTCACCGGGAGCGAACACCTCATCAACACCGGGCAGCTTTTCGGATGACTTTACCCATTCCGTAAGGTACTCGATCTCCTGTTGATAGACCTCAAGATCGATGAAATCCTGGATCTTGATGGCGAGCATCACAATCCCACTCGCCCCACGAGTGGGTTCTTGACGACTACAACCCGCCCACGAAAGCCCACCGGCAATGGCATCGATCATAAACCCTAGGCCGAAGCCCTTGTGCCCGAATTGAAAACCACCTACTGGCATCACCGCCGTATCGTCATGGCGGTCTAGGAAAGCATTTGGATCGGTGATCGGCTTCCCTTCTGAATCGATCATCCAACCTTCTGGCATCTCCTCGTCGCGCGCGCGTTTGACCAGTATCTTCCCGCCTGCAACAACACTCAGCGTCATATCGAGCATCAACGGTTCACCATTTTTGCGTGGGACTGCGATGGCGATTGGGTTGGGTGGGAGTTTTCGGGATGTGCCACCAAAAGGGTGCATAAATCGTCCACCGCCATTTAGGAAGACGAGTCCAATCATCCCTTCCTTTGCGGCAAGTGGGGGATACGTCCCCATCCGCCCGGCGTGTCCACAACGGTGAAGTCCAACCCCGCCGAATGTGTGCGTTTTCGCCTTTTCAATTGCCAACTCCATCGCTTTCTGAGCGATGACCATGCCGAGCCCACCGTTCGCGTTTATCACCGCCGTTGCAGGGGTCTCACGGACAATTTCCATCTTATCTGTCGAGGGACCGCCACTCATCCCGCCTGCGTAGTTGGGCGCGTTGATCACGCCGTGTGAATCGTGCCCCATCAGATTGGAATCTACGACGTGGTCACTGACGATCCGTGCGTCTTCCTCAACGCCCCCAGCGCCGATGTACATATCATAAACGAATTTCCTCAAAACATCATGATCGATTGTAGGCATAAAAGCCCTCCTTACTTATAACGTAGGTCGCTAGTTATGTGAGGTGCGATAAAAGTCAACCTCCTAACGAAAACAGGGTATGGTTTATAGTTACTTATATCTTATCTTTCGCGATTCTCTATCAATCGCAACTGTGTTTCTTGATGTGTTTCCTGTTGGCTAACCGTTGGTGTAAGCGGTCTTTTACTTTTTAGCACTATTTTGGTGTAATCGATTACTTTGGCAGACTCAGGGGTATGAAATTCTGGCTGTAACACCTCCCAATCTTGATTACGGAGTGTGATAATTTCGTTTAAGTAAACACTGACCCATACATTTCTAATTCGGGAGTTCGATGCCTGTTGCTTCACTTTATTATGGGCGATCGTTGCGTAAACTTCATCGAGTTCAAAACCGACGTAGTGCCGTCCAAGTCGCTTTGCAGCTATTGCTGTTGTTCCGGTTCCCAAAAACGGATCAAGCACTGTATCGCCTTCATCAGTGGACATTAAGATGATCCGTTCTAACAAATGAATCGGCAATTGACATGGATGTGGATCTCGATATTTGTTGTGTTTTATCCGATGAATATCTGTCCACGTATCTGGAACAAGCGGCCCAAAAGGATGCAACCCCCCCTTTTTCCCGCCGTAATCCTTATGCAAATAATTGCATTTACGACAACGTTTGTGCGGATAACGAACTTCATAAAATTTATTTTGCTTTGCATCTTTGGCATAAAATAGGATGCCGTAATGTGCAGGTTGAAGCGTCTTTCCCATCGGTGCCGTGGGGGCCTCCCACGAAATCCAATGCTTAAAATCAGCTAACTTGTTCAAAAAGCCTGCATAGTACGTCAACCATTTGGGAATGTTATGTACAAAAATCGATCCCGTTTCCTTTGTGACACGCACCATCTCCGAAATCCACTTTTCGCACCAATGCAGATACTCCTCCAACTCAAGGCTATCTCTCGTGCTGTGATACTTCTTCTTCAAATTAAAGGGCGGGTCGGCGAAGGTCATATCGACGCTGTTATTAGGAATTTGGTGAAACAATTCGAGACAATCGCCTTGAAGAATCTGATTGATATACGCTTTCATTATTTTACAATTCACTCTCTCAAAATTTTCTCAAATCGTGAGATTTATTCCTTATGGAAAGTGAAAACGTCTTCGTGAGCAACTATCATACCGGACCCAGCGGTTAATCACCTCTCTGAACTGGTTAAAAGTTCCTATGTCAAGTGAGGTGTCTGTCGGTTTGACATAACCAAAGCACGTCGTCATTATAGCATTGCACAACGGTAAACTCAAGCATATTATCCAGTTGACCCAGGGCAATCGCATTAAATATTGTGTAGGACTTACGCACGTCAATTGCGAAAATCATGTCCTATTTCCGGCTGTGTCTGACTCTGACTTTGGCATACGACAATGAAAATCCAATCGTGGGCACAGGTTTCACCCAAGATTCTGATTGCTCAGTTGGCTAATTTCTATAACAGAGGCAATTCCAGTTGACCAAGGCTATTTCGTTGAGGCGTGTGCATAATATTGTAAGGAGCGGGTCCGTGAGACTGCCCTGATTTTTCTATTGAAACCTAGGTTGCCTCGGGGCACGCTCTCTCTGCAACCGCAGCTTCGATCCCTTCAACGGAAGTTGGACCCGCGCCCCGTTCTGCAAGTGTGATTCCATGAACGCAAAGATTAATTCCGTACTTGCATGTGCCACGCGGACACCGCAACGCGATGGCTCGCCGGTATCGAGCGAATGAACCAGATCTTTGATGAGATTTGTTGTGCTGCTGGTGTGTTCAAACTCAGGAAAAGGCTCCGGCACAAAACAACTTCTCCACCCCGGAACGTCAGCTTGCCGCCGGAGGTGCCACTGCCAACCATTATTCCAGCATGTCACGGCCCCCTTTTCACAGATTGCCTCCCACTCGCCACCGCGCGGGGAGAGGAGGGCATGCGCCGTAACACCGTTTTCAAACTGAATTATCCCCTGACCATTCGGATCTTCCCGAACAATATCACCGTCAAAGATACTGTCATCATCGGTGATATGTGCAGATACCCACAAGGCGCGGCGGTCGCTGTTCAGACGCAGGATTAGATCGAACTGATGACTGGAGCCGTTAAAGAGCGAGTGGTTCCCGTAAATAATTAGTGTTTTGAGTGCTCCCAATTCACCGTTGTCAATAACCTCCTTCATCTTGTCAAAGCCGGTGTCCCAACGGCGATTTGTGCCTAAATTGAAGAAGGCTCCGTTGCGTTCCACCGCTTCCACCATCGCATCCGCTTCGTCCATAGAAGCCGCCATCGCCTTTTCCGCGTAGATCGCTTTGACCCCGTGCTCCACAGCGTAGATAACAACTTCCGCGCGGTGTTCCGGCTGCGTCGCCGCACTCACGATGTCCAAGTCCTCTTTGTCAATGAGTTCTCGGTAGTCGGTGTATTGCCGTTCTTTGGGTACATCATACCGCTCTCCGAAAACCTCCATAACCTCCGGACGCAGATCTGAACAAGCGACAAGATCTGTTCGTGCTTCGGCATAAAAGCCTGCTGCATGTGAATACGGCAGCTGAATTGCTTGATAATCGGGTACTTCATTGTCGATAAATGCCCCCATCCGGCTACAGCCGATGACAGCGGCGCGGTAAGTTTTCATCGTTTTGCCTCCATTGTAATGTAAAATCTGTTCCCTCAAAACAAGCCTTCTCAAGATTTTGTCTTGCGAGCGATTAGGAAAACGGCCGCGTTTGGCGGTTTATTCAATCCCATATTCCTTCCACCGCTTGTCCACCAGATCGATGATTTCCTGAGACATCTTGATTTCATCAGGCCATTCGCGCTGATAACCCTCTTCACGCCATTTGGTCGTTGCATCAATCCCCATCTTTGATCCTGCTCCCATCAGTGGTGCTGCGTGATCAAGCACATCAACAGGCCCCTCAACGATGGTCACATCTCGCTTGGGATCAACGTTGCTGCCAACGCGGAAAAGTACTTCATCAACGTTCTGCACATCAACATCTTTGTCCACGACGATAATAATCTTGCTGAACATCAGTTGACCAAGCCCCCACAGGCTGTGCATAATCTTCTTTGCGTGGAAAGGGTAGCGTTTGTCGATGGAAATTAAAGCAAAGTTGTGAAATACACCGAACAGCGGCAGGTTCATATCGACCAACTCTGGCAGCTGGGTCCGGATCAAAGGTATGAAGATGCGCTCCGTTGCCTTGCCCATGTAACAATCTTCCATCGGCGGTTTACCGACGATAATTGTTTGGTAGATGGGACGCTTACGGTGCGTGATAGCGGTGATGTGAAATATGGGGTATTCGTCCGCAAGGGAGTAGTAGCCGGTGTGATCACCAAAGGGCCCCTCGATGCAGATCTCGTCCGGTTCGATATACCCTTCAATCACGATGTCCGCATCTGCGGGGACCAACATATCGATGGTTTCGCACGCGACCATCGGCACATTGGCTTTGCGGAGAAACCCTGCAAACAGAAGTTCATCAATGCCACTTGGCAGCGGCGCAGTCCCGATATAGGACATGACGGGGTCGCCGCCGATAGCGACAGCAACAGGCATCCGTTGTCCTGCCTCGCGGTATTCGCGGTGATGCCCGGCACCATCATGGTGGATCTGCCAGTGCATTGCTAGCGTCCGTTCATCAAGTTTTTGCAGCCGATACGTGCCTACATTGCGCTGACCCGTTTTCAGACTATGCGTAAAGACCTGCGGCAAGGTAATATATTTATCTGCATCAAGGGGCCAGCATTTGATGAGCGGGATGCGGTCTAATGAAATTTGATCACCGGTCCAAACCACCTCCTGACATGCACCACGCCTGACCGTTTTCGGTGGGAATTTGGTCAGTTTATTCAGAATGCCGAGGAGTTTGACCTTGTCGAGTAGTGATTCTGGGGGACCGAGCCGGATCATGCCTTCAATTTCATCGGCGATTTCGTTCATATCTTCAACACCGAGTGCCATCGCCATCCGTCGATAGGAGCCAAACGCGTTAATCAGCAGCGGCATGTCGCTTCCCTCAACTTTTTCAAACAGCAGTGCGGGTCCTTCAGCCTTACTCACCCGATCCGTGATCTGTGTAATCTCAAGATCTGGGGAGACTTCGGCTTTAATCCGCTTTAATTCGCCGGCTTGTTCTAACTCTTTTACAAAATCTCTCAGACTGGAATATGCCATATTATTTCTGCTTTCGTTATCTCCACTGTCGAAGGTTCTTAGACAGTTTTGTAAATAAAAAAGTTGGGCGACACTAAGACAAAGAAGTGCACCAGGGGCAACTAGGGGAGCTTATGCGTATAAAGTGAACTTTTTTATTGACACCCTTTTCAAGATGGTTTAAGATCGATAATTGTGGGGACTTCAAGCCGTATACTCGAAGCCCTCTGAAGCAAGACGAGAGATGGACTCGAATCGCTTCATGATTGATAGGTGAACCAACATCTGACAATCTTTCATAGTATAACCCGTTTAAGCCATTGGTTTCGATCCAAAACAGAAGGGTTGCGCGATTTGAGGATGCAGCCCTCTTTCTGTTTTTAGGTCTAAATGATGGTTATAAGGAAGAAGAGAGTTGCCAGGAACACGGCGCATTGAGAATAGATACATTTATGCCGATCATTACGGATCCAGTGGATGGGAATGTGGAGGCTAGGAGGTTATCATGGTTAATCATCGTTTCAGCCCCTATCTCATTGTGGTAGGTATTGTTGTGTTGCTTTCAGTCTGCTACATGGGCTATAGGGAATACCAAAAGTATGTTGAATTTGAGATGTTTATGGCAAAAGTTCAAGCAGCCTTGGATAAAGAGGCCAATCCACCCCTGGTCTCGGAACGGACTGAGCAGACGGAAGCCAATCCTCAAGGGATAGATACGAGCACTTCAACGACGACATACCCGCCGCATCCGCTAGATATCAGCGCCCCTCCTGTGAAAGTGGCAGTGATTTCAAAGGAAGATATGGGGAAAGCAAAACCCGTAGACATGTCGGAGCTTCCACCAGAAGTGCGGGCGAAGCTAGAGGCGCAGCGAGAGCAGCTTTCTGGTGCTCCTCTGAAGCCGCTGCTTATCCAAGCCCCTAACGGAAATCTCCGCATAATCTACATGCCTGCAGGCAGAGAGTACAAAGACGGGGATATTGGGCTGTCAGAGGAGTGGGCCAGCGGGCCTACTGCTTTCCCTCCGTGGGAGTTCGACGCGCCGATGTCGGTTCGGGACTCAGATATTCCAGAAGGGGAAACTGCCGAGTCGTACCTAGATAAAATGCGTTGGGCTTCAGCCTTTAGTATCTCCATCGAAGAGGTTGCCTTTTGTTCGCGATCGATTTTCAGGGACAACGAGACATCCCCATTCCGCCGCAACTGGATCGCCAGCTTTCGTTTCAAGAAGGAAAGCGGTTAAAATTGTCACCGCAGGGGTGCTCTATCTTAACTCGCTCTTTGTCGATACACCCGTCCACCTTTGACAACGGTAATCGGCACAAAGTTCTGGCTGCCGATACGGGCTTCGCCACGCGAGTCTACCAGTTGGAATTCGCCTTCGCGCAGTTCAGAGATAATCGCATCTCCCCAAGCACCGGGTGCCAGTGTGCCGATTTTGTCGGACATCAGAATCACCTCTGCCGGAACTGAAGTGACCTTCGCGATGGCCTCGTCGAGCGACATACCGAGATGGAGGAATTTTGTTACAACATTCGCTAAGTCATAGACGGGCCCGTTGACGTTGTAAATGTGCAGGTCTGATGAGATTGTTTGCGGTGCAACACCTTGGCCTATCGCCTGTTCAACGATATCCCAAGAGAAAGATCCGGCACCGTGCCCCACATCAAAGATAACACCGCGCTCCACTGCCTCATGTACCGACTTACGAACCTTCCCGTTGTCGTCCAAGATGCCACATTCACTCTCATGGAAGCAGTGCGTCAAGATGTCGCGCTTGCCCATAACCGCCAAAATGTCATCTATAGAATCGCACCAAGCAGCTTGTGGGTGCACCATAATGGGTAGCCCCGCTGCATCCGCTGCTTCACGCGCATGATGCAGCGGAATCATCCCTGACCGTTCACTGACGATGCTGTGCTTTGTCAATCGCACCTTCACCCCCAAAATCACATCGCGATGTTTTTCAATCATTGCACAGGCTTTGCTCACATCGGCGTACTCAGGAATCTCGAACTCGCCAATTTCTTGTGTCAGCATCCCCTGCGACGATATATTGATTTGCGCCAAGATGCGCGTTTCGCTCACATCAATCACGTATTTGCGAAAGCCGGGAAAAATGTCGGCTCCCGCCGAACCGGCATCAACTACCGTCGTCGCACCCTTTGCCAAGCAGGTTGGATCCGGGTCGATACCGTAATGACTGACACCGTAGAACACATGGACGTGCAAATCAATCATGCCCGGTGTGACAAGGCACCCACTGGCATCCAATACCTCATGTGCGTCCGCCTTTGACAAATCGTCACCGACTTCGGCGACAACGCCGTTTGAAAATGCCACATCTTTATTTGCGTGGATATTTTGTGCGGGATCAATCAATGTGCCGCCTTTGATTAGCAGATCGTAAGCCATGTTGTAACCTCCAAGTTGTTTTCAACAGTTATATAGTTTAGTTAATCCTCAGAGAAATGTACACCCCGTGATTTCAATCCGCGAATATAATTACCTAGTTGATAGCATGCCAATAGGTCGAGTTCCTTATTTTGCCTTGATAGTTGGTAGGTTGGGTTGAACGGTTAAACCAAATCTCTATCGATGACAAGAGAGGCATAGCCTTTCAAAAACACCGTCTTATTGATAGATACAGTGAAACCCAACACTCCCTCCAACTCACGCGGTGATTATCAAGAGTTGGGTTTCAATATGTTTGTGAGAATTCAATCAGAATCGAACCTCTCAATCCAAGTAACATGCTAGGTTTGTTCACTAATGCCGTTCAACCTAACCTACATGCTGGAGTGGAAAGTTTTGGCTGTTGTATGTTCTATAGATATGCCTCTCTACTGGGAGGAGGTTCAGCTAGCAACTTGCGTTATTATACCCCAACACGGCTTTGAAAACAAACCTTTGGATTTGAACCTTTGGCTGTTGGCTCGCTGATAAATTGTAACTGACCAGTTTTTCCATTGCAAGGTTAAGTGAGGTGTGCTATAATGTCAAACTATTAGTCAGCCAAAACTTAGCCGCTTGAATCGTCTTGAGCAAATTTTACTAGATTCTCAGGATTGAATTGATGGATTATATCAGGATTTATCCGGTTCGATAAGAGTTGAGGAGTGGGATGGTTCATTTCCTTCCTCATGGGTTATGGAGGGGCTGCATTACCTCCTTTGAATTTCAGGTCTGTTAAGGTTACAGATACCGGTAACCGTTCCCCGTTTTCATGGGGACATGCTCAAAGGTAGGGAAGAAAAATGAACTTGCGAGATATTTCACTGGGACGCCATGCACCCTCAATCATCAATGTTGTTATTGAGGCACCAAAGGGCAGTCGGAAAAAATATCGCTACCATGCGAAGAGCCGAAAGTTTCGGTTGGCGTATGAATTTAGTATGCCGGTGCCAACGGAATACGGTTGGATTCCGGAAACAGTTGCTGAAGATGGGCATTTCCTGAATGCAATGGTAATCGCTCGCAATGCGAGTCACCCCGGCTACATCTGTGAGGCGCGACCCATCGGCGTACTAAAGCGTAAAGACCGAGACCATCACGTTATCTGTGTGATGTTGGGCGATGAGCGTTACACCTCGGTTAAGGATATTTCTGACTTGGACGTTAAGTTGCTCAAAAAAATCGTGCAGTTTTTTGAACCCTACTTTGAATTATCCGGTTGGCTCAATCATGCCGAAACGGTCAAGGTGATTACAGATGCACACGAAGCATATATTGCGAGCCCTAAACTTCGTGGCACCAAAGCCCGAATCGACGACGATTCCGAAGATGACAAGACCGCCGAAGGGTTCAATGAAAATCTTGAAGAAGCTAGCGTGGCAGCGGTGAACGCTGAATGGGCTGACCATGATGACCGAGGGGAGGAGGAAGATGCCGATTCCGACAATTGAATGGGTTGATGGTAGAATCCACCTAATTGATCAAACCCTGCTACCGAATGAATTCAAGCAGATTTATTGTTACGATGTAGAAAGCGTTTGGGAGGCGATTAAATCACTTCGAGTTCGTGGGGCACCCGCGATCGGGATTGCGGGCGCATTGGGGGCGGTGCTTGGAATCTGGAAGTCAACGGCGACAAACTACCCTGATTTTGCGGATGAACTCAAAAAGGTAACGGCTTATCTTGCGACCTCACGCCCGACAGCAGTGAATCTCTTTTGGGCTCTTGAGCGCATCGAGCAAACAGCGGAAAAGCACAAAGACCTTGAGATTCCGCAACTCAAGAGCACTCTTCTTGATGAAGCACAAAGCATTATTGAGGAGGACCGGGCGAGGTGTCGCGCCATCGGTCAACATGGATTAGACCTCATCCGTAACGGTGATACCATTTTGACACATTGCAATGCAGGAGGACTCGCAACCTCTGATTACGGCACGGCACTAGCGGTTATGTTCTCTGCACACGAATCGGGAAAGAACATCAGTGTTTATGCCGATGAGACGCGCCCGTTATTGCAAGGCGCACGGTTGACAGCGTGGGAACTCATGCAGGCGGGGATTGATGTGACGTTGATTTGTGACAACATGGCGGCACAGGTCATGAAGGAAGGAAAGATTCAGTGTGTCATTGTTGGGGCGGACCGGATTGCCGCAAACGGTGACACCGCGAACAAGATTGGAACCTATAACGTTGCGATATTGGCAAAGGCACACGACCTCCCTTTCTATGTCGCCGCGCCAACTTCAACGCTTGACCTCTCTCTTAAAACGGGCGATCTGATTCCGATTGAGCAGCGCGCCGCCGAAGAAGTGACGGAGGGCTTCGGCAACAGAACGGCACCCAAAGGAGTTAAAGTCTACAGTCCCGCCTTTGATGTCACTCCCGCCCACCTCATCACCGCAATCATCACGGAGAAAGGTATCGCTCACCCTCCCTATGAGGTGAGTCTTGCCAGCCAAGGCGATTAGCGACCCTAACATGTTCTGGCATTTATCCATGAGCACCATGAAGTAGCCGAACTGCTGTCGCTGCAATTCGATCCCCCGCATCTGGACACAACTTACTAGACCGTGCGGTTCGCGGTTCATACCCCCCACCGACAAATGCTTGTGGTGTTGGGACGTACCCGACACAACCGTTAGCGAGGGAGACAATAAACGTTGGATCAAAGGGAGAACACTCCTGAATACCCAACCCATACTGACAGAAGTATTCCGCAGGCACCGCAATCATTCCCGCTGACCCAATCCGCATCATTTGTACCTCTGCCGTAACCTTCGGTTCAATCCCCTTGATTTCTTTGAGCAATTCAAGCTCCCTTGCCCAAACTGCTTGATCTCCCCAAGATTGTGCTTGGTTGAGTGCCGCATCGCCAAGATCACGTAAGGGAAGTTCAAGTGTTTCAGTTGCACATGCTAAGGGAACCTCATCTGTATAATCCATGCGTGCCAACACCTTGATGACCTCCGCACCAACCGTTGTACCGACATGCCATCCCCAGCATTCACCAGACTGCTTCCCTCGATCTCTGAGATTATCGACTTGAGTGACATCGCCTGATGCGCCATTTCCAAAGACGATGATGGCATGGTCAGCTCTCATCGCTTGCTGAACGGTTTTTCTCAGATGGTAGATGTAATCAGCGGAAAACCCATCCCCGCCGACACCCAGTGTGGCATGGCAACAGTAGTTGACCCAGCATCCAAGAAATTTGCACGATTGATTTATAGCACCGATAACCCCGACCATTGGGTCAATGGGTCCTGCGACTTGAACGATATCGGGGTTGCCCACTCCTGGATGGGTGCGCTCCGATCCATCTTTCATGCGAAAACGTCGGTTGAAAGCAACACTTCCCTCGTGTCCCGCACCAATGACCAATGTAGCAGGCTCCCGTTTCTCATACCCCTCGATGGCTGCTTGTGCAATCTGTGTAGCAACGAAGTCGCAGTAAGCCGCATCCGATTCGCTCATAAAGACATCTGCGATAGCTCCGCCGTTGTGTGTGTGGCTTGCTGCGATCAGCACGTTGTCAGCGGTAATACCGGTGGCATCTGCAATTTGTTTTCGTGCACTCAGTGTTATCGAGCGCTTTATTGATAGTGCATCAAGCCCTGCTAGGACAAGCTGTGTAGCGCCATCGTCCATTACCATTGAATTGACAAAGAGGTCATCATGTACGCTTTGAGAAAAGCGTTTGTTAATACCTCCGGGCATTTCTGTGCCGATTTTTGGCGTAATGACACGTTGACCAAATCCTACTTGAATCATTGTGAATTTTCCCCTATTTTTAGCGTTGTTTAGGTGTTTACGGTTTTGCGGATTGAGTGAAAGTCGGAGCGATGATTATCTGTGGTTTACCAAAATATGTTGAAGAAACTGGATTCCCCTCGGAGTTTCATCCAGAGAATCGTTAATAGAAATTTATACAGGTTACTTGTAGGGTCATTTAATTCTTTGGTCCGCTCCGAGACCAGGGGCGAGGCATTCCCTGGTCTCCCCGCAGGCGGGGGAACGGACTACCCGCCAAAATCGGTCAAAAAACGGAAAACTAAATAGCCCTAAGGTTACTTGTACTTCACTTGAAGGCTTTATGTGACTGTGATATAATTCCACGATCCGCAGACATCAAATCATTCTATCATGAATTCAAACTTATTTGGAGTGTTGTTGAACAGATTCGACTTGAATCAAGGAAAACGTGCGAAGGTTTGGAACCCTTGGCGGAAAGTGTACGCAATTGCCTCCGAAGCACGTTATGTGTGGTTAGGGACATCGGATGGTTTACATCGCTATGACAAACAAACAGACCGTTGGTTTGCCCCTCGTATGAAGGGGATGGATGATGAGGAGGATGACACCCCAAGTGTCACCTGCCTGACAGTTGACGAAAAATATGCTTGGCTCGGCACGAACAGTGGACGGTTTATACCGAACGGTTTGACCATGACGGAATCTGAGAGGTGAAATGCGAAATACAAAACGTAAAAGGAAATTCATCAGATGAATAAATGGAAGGTAAAGGCGAAGTTTTCGGTCTTCGGCTTTGCGGTTCTTTTCCTCTTCAACCTTTTGACCTTTCCGGCAGAGGCGGAGGATGTCTACAGTTTGTTCGGCAAGCTCTTTATATCAGGGCGTGTGGAATATGATTTCACTAATAAACGAGACTTTCTCGCAGATACGGAGGAGGATGCAGTCCGGCAGAACGAGTTCGATTTTGACCGCGTGTTTCGGCGCGGCTTCCATAGCGTCATGATTATTGAGGAAACTGCTGGCAATGTCAAAAACATCTTGAGTTTAGGAGAGGTTCCCACTACCTTCACAAAGTTCACCTTCGATCAGATTGACCTCTCAGGGGTGCGTTGGGATGTGCGCTCCGAACGCACCGATTGGATGATCTTAATGGTCCCCGGCTTGCTCAATCCGGTGATTGGCCAGGAAGGTGTCGAGGGGTCGGGGGTCGGCATACGCGAAGTGACGAAATTCGGAAAGTCCAAGCTGGGAGTTTCTTGGTATTTCCGCGACACGCCGGTATGGGCTTTGGATATGGAGACCAACTTTGCAAACTACGGTCTGAAGGCGGAGTTCGCGACGACACCAAAAAGCGCGTTGAGAAAGGACCTCGGTTCGCGTTTTGACGCAGCGACGACAGTGTTTAAGGCATTCCGAACCGTTGGGGACACAATCTTTCAAGGGGAAGCCTTCCGCGTCGGTCCCCGTTTCGATGCCTCTCGTTCTGTCGGGGATAACGATGATCAGGACCGGTACACCGATAACACATGGCTAGACCCGCCTTCCCTGATTATTCCCGGCGACCTTGATAAGAACAACAACGGCACCTTTGATTATGAGGACGATATTCTGCTCTTTGATGTCGATGAGGATTTCCTTGACGAAAGAGATCAGAATAACAATGGGCTCCGGGACGAGGAAGAGAACGATAAAGACCCCAATTACGAATTTGATGTTGGACTGCGTGGGCTGCGACTGCTGATGAAACGGAAGACCAGTCGTAGTGGCAGTTCCACAGACCTCGATATTGGTTTGCAATTTGAAAAGGATCTCAGGAATACAGCGTTCCGCCGTTCTTCGACGGCAACAAAGGCGTTCACCAATATAATTTACAAGAAAGATCTCTCTCAGGAGGCTGCCTTGGTGGTCGAGAACGAATTGAAGTGGGTAAAAGACCGCATCCCCGATGAGACGTGGTACTTTGCCGGTTTCTTGAGTAGAGCCGAAGGACAACTTTACCGAGCGCAACCTGACGTGCAGAAAATGGAGGCGCGAGGGGATGTGACGTTTTTTGATATAGATAGCGGTGTTGAGGTCGAGAAGCGACGCAAAGATCCATTGTTGATGCAGGATGATCTCATCAACACCGCCAAGGTCACTTGGGAATATTCGGGGATAAAGCAGATGGTTACAACAGGACGCTTCAAACTACGATACAATCTCGATTTCGATCGGGATAACAAACATTACGAGGTCGGTATCCTGAAAACAAACTACCGCATCCGTCCATCCAAATCGCTCGAAATTACGCCGATGTTCAAATACACAATTCGCAACGGTTTTCAGATGGCAGAAGACCGTCTGGAACATCTTTCATTGATGGGAGATATCGACGGTGAAACGACTTCACGCAATATCCGACTTCGTGTCATTGAAGCGGCGGATGTGCGCGACGCGGCGGCTGCATTTATTCTCAAAGTTGTCTATCAATTCACTAAGACAATCAAAATTACCGGCGGTGGACAGGTGCTACTCTTTAACGATATGCTTGAGGATGGAAACGATTTCATTCGCCAAGCCCTTCTGGCTGAGATGGAAAAGAGCTTTGTCGCCTACGAAAAAGAACTGTTTCTGCACATCGGCGCACAATATATCGATCAACGCGCCAACGCGGACGTGAACGATGATAACTTTATGGAAACCTTCGTGCGCGTTTTTGGAAAATTCTAATACTCGGCAAAAGGGAGAAAGTCCGCGGGCGGGAAAGTAAGTAAAAAAACGGTATCCCTCCTACCCCACAGACGGGATTAAAAGGAAGGATATCGTTTAGGGTGTTGAAAAAAATCTGTCTCTTCTGTGTCGCGGGTGCATCATCATCTGGCTTGGAACGGACAGGGGGAGCAGACCGCTCCCGCTCAAATTGTTTAGCAGCTTCAGGGTCCATCTCCCTCAAACGACGTAGCCCTTCCTCTGTACCATACTGGTCAATCAACTGTTGTACCTTTGAAAAACGCTCCGGTGATAACCCGTTGCTCAGTTTCGTTTCAATCCCCTCCGGTGTCAATTGCTTTTCGAGTTCTGCCATGCTTTGATCAGAAGGTGTCGGCTTGACCATATCGGGTAGATCTTTAGGAGAAAGCGTCCCTTCTGTATCAATAGGGCTGTCTCCCTCAGAAACAAGGTCTACTCCTGAATCACTCCCGCTAGCTACTGCTTCCCCGCTTTCTAGCCGGGGGTTGCGTTCCAGTTTTTGCATCCACCCCGGTAGTGCGTCTTCACCTTCATCGGGCAGAAAACGCACTTTCACCGGTGGTCTGTCAGGCGGCAGCGGTTTTGGAAACTGATCCGATAGCCACTGTGCCCTTTCCCGCTGTCCCTCTATTCGATCCACATATCTTCTCATTTTCTCAGACAACGAAAAATCAAGTTCCCTTGCTTCTACTTTTTTTTTAACTTCAGCCATAGAAACACCATTTTTTATAGACCAGGTGAATTTATTAAAATACTCTTCACGTTCATACGGATCCGCTATAGAATGATATCCGGGCACTTCATACTTAACCCCGCCTACTGTCAATGTCATCGGATCCCCTCCGAAAGAAAAGACGCGCGTCGGCGGGTTCAGTTCCGATCTTAAGATAGCATCTCCCTCCTGATACTCATATCCTTCGGGGACAAGGACGGTGTGAATTTGCCCCTGGGGGCTCACAACCCGTTGTATCACCTTACTTCAAAACGGATTATTGGCTTGCGACTCTTTAATGTATGCCTCTATCAAATCGTTTTTTTTCCCAGTATCAATCCACTCCATAAACATCTTATGCTTGTTCACACCAGAATACCTATTCTGGGTGGCAGACCTCTTGATCCACGGATCAGCGAGAGAACCATTTTCCACAGAGGAAGGCGGCTGTCCATCAGTTACCTCTTGGGGGGAATCGTTGGGTGCACCTTCGTTTTTGAACGGGGGAGAAGGCAGTCGTGGAACATATCCAGAAGGGTTAGCCTCTTGATCGAGACGTAACAGACGGTTATGCTCACGCTTTTGGATAATCCAAACTGAGACGCTATAACCACAATAACCTATGACGGCTAGTGTAATCATCCTCATCACCACTCGAAAGCCTGCGCTTTGCATAAACCCAATTTCCACTTGCCACCAGCGAGGTTTGATTGGCTTTTTACTTTTCATCGCTAACCCCCTTAATTGCTATGCCCCCTCAAGCAGTCATAGAACGCTGCATCCGCGCTTGCTGCTTTTCTTCCACACCTGGCAAAACTTGTCAACAAAAAATCAATTTTTTCTTCCTTATCGTTTTCCCATCCTTGTATCGTGCATTGCTCATAAGACGGATCATGGTCGAATCCCTCAGCACCCTGTGTTATCCGGGCTACTAATGCGTCAACGCATAAACCACAGCGTTGATTCCCATGCGGTATGCTATATCCGATAACTCGCGTGGATAGAAACCCTCCGCTGCATGTTCCCAGGCATCCCCGATATCGGTATTGAAATTGATCATCATCATTAAGCGGCCATTTTCATCGTAAACGCCGCGGCAATAGGCGGGATAGCCGTCACGCCGCTCGTGGGTGCGTCCATTGAATAGGGATCTCAGACCGGGAATCTGACGGAGTCTGTCGATATCGAAAAAACAGTGGAATAACGGGTGGGTGATGGGGATGTCTTCAGGCTCGCGTTGCGGGAAAATTTTCTTGAATTGACGATAAAAATTGCGCCATTCCTGTCCACCGTGGAAATCGTCAACCATGATAAAGCCGCCACGTAATAGATATTCACGGAGATTTGCGGCTTCCGCATTGGTCAGGTTGAGCGTGCCAACTTCCAAGATGTAAGCAAAGGGATAGTTGAACAGTTCTGGAGAGCCAACAGAGATGATTTTTTCGCGGCGGGCAACGGGAATGTTGGTCGCTCGCGCGAGCTGCCGGATAAAATTTCGATCCGCGGCGGGCAAATCGACATCCCAACCGTTACCGAACCAGCTATTCCCTGTGTATTTTAGCCTCACAAAGGTGAAAAGGTCTCCATCAGCATTCCCATCGGGGTGGCTTGGGGCAGGCGCACCGATACTGAGGATAAGCGTGAGTAGGGTAAAAAAACTGAGGGAGCATTGATAGGTTTTCATGCGTAGGCAGATCCATTTCTGCTTTTTCTTGCATCCTTGCGTTAAATTTCGATCGTTCTCTCGTCATTTCAGAACCGCGTCATCAAAGAAATCCGATTGCTGTTACCAAGTTCATTGTTGCTCAAGAAAGCGTAATCAACGGAGAAGGCAGCACCAGTTAGGAAAGAAAGCCGTAGCCCCGCGCCAGCCGTCATTAGACGGATGGTATTGATACCTTTCCGCTCTTGAACCCCAATCCTTAACGACAAGAGCTCTGCAAAGACATACTCTGCGCCGTAGTGCATTTCAAAGGAGTACAAGCTATCAGTATCAACTGTCAATAGCCAGTGGCTGTTCAACGGTTTGATCGAACCTCGGTAAGAGAGCCCGATTTTCAGGTTGGGTTCAATCGTGTCTGTATTGGAGGCTTCGCCTGGATTTTCTGGTGGTGTATTCCAGTACAATTTTGTCCTGAAAAAGTCCTGTGCGACGATACCAACTGATAAGCGGCGAGATCTTTCGGGAGGTGTCGTCCAGAGGACACCAAGGTCTCCACCGACACCAAGTGCATTTGTGTTGCCCAGCGCGGTGATGTAGATTAATTTAGCGTTTCCGCCAAGGAATAGGTTCAACCGCTTTGACCCTAGGTTGAATCCGACCTGCCTACCATAGGAGAGGAAGAAGGCGTTGTCGGTGCTGCTAAAAGTTCCGACCTGTTCAGGACGATTGGCTGGACTGACAGGATTCGCAGGGTGTGGGAGTGCTGTGATTGGGATGTCATCAACCCCCACCCGTAGCCAACTCAACCCAAGCGATGCAGCCCCACCGATTGGGTGAACATAGTTGACGAAATCGTAACTATCCAAGTCGCCAAGACTTGAGCGCATAAAAGCTGCTTCGGAATGGCGCAAACGCCCGAGGCCAGCCGGATTCCAATAAGCCGCGGTGGAATCGTCCGCAATCGCTGCAAAACTTCCGCCTAGGCCCAACGGTCGTGCTCCGACACCGAGTGTCAAGAAATCGCCCGCATACTTTTCCGCAGCATGGGCAACAGTATGGCAACAGAGGACAACGAGAATGCAGAAAGTGGGGAAGCGGGAAAACGGGAAAAGGGGAAAAATAAAACGCCATGACGCGATGACGCAATGATGCAAAGCCAAACAAAATCCTTGCGCCTTTGCGCCTTTGCACCCTTGCGTTAAATTCGTCTCGTTTTCTGGTCGTCTCGTTTTCTGGTCGTCTCGTTTTCTCGTCATCATGGAGTCCTGCTCTATTTTAGCTTCATCATCTTGATGTATTCCGTCAAGTCTTTCTCTCCCGCCGCCTTAACGCGAATCTTGCAGTAGTACACGCCGTTGGCGACCTCATCGCCATCTCTGTTACGTCCATCCCAAGGTATCATTGTGAACCCCGCCCGTGCCGGTTCGGTGAACTCTCGGACTAACCGCCCCGACAGACTGTAAATTTTGACCGTTATTTCATTGGCGGCACCAGTCAGTTCACAGGTGATTTCGGTCTCACCGCTGAATGGGTTAGGGTAGTTCATCGCTCTGAGTAACTGAAGGATTTTGTGGATACGGAATTCAATTTCTTCCTCGGTTGTGTTCCCATCCAGATCGCTGGCACTCAGGCGGATTTGATATGTTCCCGGTTCCAGATTGGGCGACTGATAGTTCAGACTAACCTGATTAGACCCTGAAAAATTACTAAGTCGATACTCTGTTTCCGGGATTGACGTGAATTGCTGATTATCCCGACTGATTTCGAGACGGACAGGGCGGGTAATGTAATCAATACCATTGTCGTCCGTAAGCGTCGCTTGGATGAACGGTTCTGAGGAAACCGGGTCGCCATCAATAAAATTCTGTTTGCCAATTGTCAGCTGGAGATCGGGAGGAATGGTATCGTTACTTTGCATCAATGTCAACGTGCCAAGCATTGGGACTTCAGCGCGGATCCGTCCAGTCTCCTTTGTATTAAACTGGAAGCTATCTCCTGCCTCAAATTCCCGTTCGCCGGTTGATACCTTGAGACGTAGACCGAATTCAGGATAAACGAACTCGCTATCAACTTTACCGCGTACGGGCTGACCGTTCCGTGACAGGGGACCGTTCTTTTGCCCTTCAACCTGGAAGTGCGCCGAATCAATGAACAGAATGACCCACTGATCTAGTGGCATTGATGAATTGTCCTCAAGACGAATGTATTGGATGCTGCCTTTCCCAATATTCTGCTCGCGGAAGGAGGAGGCATAGAATGTGATGTCGGAACCGCTGGACGCATTGTCAAAGACTTGAAAAGTGAGGACATCTCCAAACTGAAAATCATTTTCGCCTAACCGTATCCCAATGGCAACGCCGTCTCTAAACACGCTTGGTGCTTGGGTAGATGGGTCCACCAGCCGATCTGAGTCAATGAGTTCAACCGATTTCCCTGCTTCGCTAATCAGCACGCGGTAGGTTTCGGACGATGTAAACAACAACACCCACTTGCCCACCCGGGCACCAGCTGGCTCAATTATAACCCTGCGGATTTCACCGTCCCCGTGATTTGATGCGCTGATGTTTACAAGCGTAGATTGGGTTTGCATCGATCCGTCAGACGATGTAACCAACTCTGAATCAAGGCGAACCCAGTTTTTCAACACATCTACCCACAGATACATGCCAATCTCCTTTGCGACCGCTTCTGCTCCTTCGTCAATCGTCACAATCTGATCGGGAGCCGGATTTGAGATTTCTTCCAAGCCTAACTCATCCTTAATCGCTTCTTGTAACGCCAAACGGTCGAATCGCAGTTCCGCCGTTATTGGCTGTTGTAAAGGTGTTTGATTCAAAGACGCTATGTCTAGCACTGCACTGTAGGCCGCTGTGTCATCCCCGTTTGGTAGTGCCACCGGGATGAGACTCAATGGATTTACCGGTTTTGGCTGCTGTTGACTATTCAGCGGTGTAATCGTCAAAACGGCGAGCTGCGGAACGGCGCGAGCGGGTATACGAAAATTGATAGACGCGTCTTGACTAAAAACACGCTGATTCGTCTGACCGATGAGAACACTCTGAACTTGGATGAGACGCGATTCGATATTGTCTTTCTCATTGCCTTCGCGCAGTTTTCCATAAGGCAATTCGGCAGAATTGAAGGCTGGATCGACATATACAAAAATCTCGTGATTACCGATCGGCAATTCATGTTTAAGGGTCGCTGTTGCAATCCAGTTGGTGTTGAGAGGTTTATCCCTGAAAGCACGGGGCCGGAGCAGACTATCGGTTTCGTCCCTGTCTTTGAGTGAATTTTTGTGGGGTTCTACCGGATCTCTGCGCTGCCACGCACTGGGTGGAATCTGCGTTTTCCCAAGCAGCTTTGCACCGACATCAACTACATCATCTCCATCACGGTCGGGGTTTCCCTCAAAAAAAGCGACTTCTAGATTCTCTTCCAATTCAATATCTTCAATCTGCTCAATATCTGCGTTAATGGTCCAGATGCCATCTTTGCGGGAGTAGCCGTAGTAGATTAACGCATCTGAAAATCCCCGCCCAAAGATAACTCGCACGTCAGGAAATATAAACGGGCGGTATGTCCGCCGTCCGGAACTGACCTGTCGATTGTCAATATCAATGACCGTAATCTCATATCGAATGCCTGCGCGGTCGGCTGGTAGAGGTAACGGTTTAAGAATTGTATACCAACCACCCCCGCGTGATGTGTCCCGGATCATCGTTTCTCTTAACCGTTCCCCCTTCACCGGATCCCGCCATTCTAGGAGGACTGACTTGATGCCCTGTTCGTTCAATTCATCGGAGACCTGCACGGATATACGAAATTGAGAGGGGTCGCTTCCCGGCCTGCTGGCAACGAGCTCCGGCTGTATATCAAGAATCTTCGGTACGAGCACGGTAAATGAGTATCCGCTAGCAGCAATACTGGTTGCACTCTCGGCATAAAATTCAATATGGGCTTGACCGGCACTGATTCCTTTGGGCACAGGGAGAGAAAATCCGGGGAATCTACCGTTCACTACGGTTGTCTCTTGGGCGATAGCAACATCACCTGAGTATGCTTTCAGTGGCCCCTCTTTTCCCTCAACGGTTGAATAAGTACCGGGGAAAACTGCTCTTGCCTGAATCTTTCCGTTGAAATTTGAAGTCGGTGTAAACCGTTTCCCTTTAATCGCGGGATCGTATGTGCCTTCGACAATCTGCCCCGGAGCGGTTTTGAGAAGCTGTCCTGATGCAACGGTTTTCGTTTCAATATATGCCTGAACCTCATAATCCGCCATGGCGAGGTTCATCGCCGGATCACCGAATAGGGTATATTCCAACATGACATCGAGTTGCCCGCGACCATCCTGTATTAACTGTTCGATCTTCGAGTCGAAGCTGATTGGTCCGAGTTGCCGTATATTTCGCTCAAAAATCATATCAAAAATGATAGAGTTGAGTGCGTCGTTACCGCTGCCGTAGGTCAGGCGTGTGGCGCTCAACATGGCGATAATTCCGCTTTTATCCTTTCGGAGCATCTTTTCCGCCATGCTCGGTTCGCCGGGGGCATCAAAATAGCCATTGTAACAACTCAACACCAGCATAAATGGGAGGTGGTCGGTCTGACTCACCTGATCGAGTGCTCGGTTATCAAAAATTGCCTCATGCGCCCAGACAATGCGTCCACCATGCCCCGCATATTGCGCGATAACCGCGCCATCACTCAGCGCATCAATGATCATGTCCTTTGCCACCCGTTGTGGTAGCTCAGAGTAAGCCGCTTGATTCGCTTCAACCATGTCAATGACATCTTCGAGATAGATGGGGACGGTTTCGTAACCGAGCAGTGTCTGATTTTTTGAAAGCGTGGTCAAACTTCTTTTGAAAATCTCGTCGCCGGAGTTATTGATTTCGTCATCTGCTACGGAGATAATCCGGCGACGCCAGTCTCCGTTGGGGCGTTTGTCGTCATAGTTGATGAGTTTATCGACAACGTTTTCGGCCTGTTCAAGCGTTTCCACGCTCAGTCTTCCAATGTAGAAATCCGGCAGTTCGTCAATGCCGTTCACTGTTGTATACCAATGATCGATAGAGGTTTTTCCAAAGGAGGTTGTCCAGATGTAGTGGGTTGGGATGTACCCCGCCAATTCTGGAGGTTCTGGATAGAGCTCCTTATCAATCCCGCGGTGATCGTACGTTCCATCCCCCATAATTGTGACATAGGAGAGCGCAGGCGGTGCCCAATTTTTATAGGCATACGTGAGGAAGTCCTTGATGGCTTGCGGATTAACCATGCCATTACTGAAGCTATCATAAATCTGCGTCACATCAACAACTTTCGTTCGGTATCCACCGCCCTTTTGCGTTGACCGCCATCGCGCCAACCTTTTCGATGGCTCAATGAATACCGGATGACTGATGATCAGATAATCCACACCGTTAGTGGGGGAGAGCAGATCACTCGGCGTTGCTGTCTCAACCCGAACCGGATGCCGCACACTGGCAGAGGAAACGGCAATATATTTGGCATTGTGCGCGTCACGCACCTGGAATGTTGCATTGTAAGCAACGCGCGGGATGTCCTGTAGCGATGGTTGGTTCGCGCTGTCAGCTTCAGCATTGACGCGGTAGATTTCGCGGAGGCGGTCGCGTTCAGTTCGGTCCAAATCTACGCGCTCAATCTTGAGGTTTTGAAACTTTGAGACCAATACTTCACCGTCATGTTCAAAGATTGTCACATCTGGGGAAAGGAAGGTCTGGATAGTATATTCCAGCCGACGCCGTTTTCGGACATTGTGTGGGTCGGTGCTGGCAGGCGTGATGAACTCAAGAGAATCGTTGACAGCTTTTAGCAGACGGGTATACTCGACCTCGAAAGAATTAATATAAACGTGATAAGGGTAGGCTGTGGTATTTTCTTCTTCCGTGGTATCAATTCGAGCGAGGGTAATCACATTCTTTTCACCCTTGGTAGTATCCCGCAGGTTGTTCCAGACCCGTAGTGTTCTGCCAACTGTGGCAACGTCGTGGTTTGGCCATTTTGCCTCATCAATCCGAATGTCGTTGATCGAAACCAGAGCCTCGTGATCGGTTGGCGTTCCACCTTGTAGCTTTACGCTGATACTCGGTTGATCGAAACTCTGTGTGAGGTCATAAAGTGGAAACTCCAAATGTATTTCATTTGCATCAGCTAGGTTTTTGACACCGGTCCAGTACCAGAAGTCAAGTGCTTCAAACCAACCGTGCTTGTCATCTGGCGAAACATCTTCGGGTTTGGCCTGTCGCAAGTTACTATGGAAGTGGTCTTCTTCAAAGTAAAGCTTCGATCGGAAGCTGGGAATCAGTTTTGCCGTTGAATCATCAGGGCTGGCATGGATTTCGGCAACCCGTGCCCCCCGTGTGCGTTCAGCACCGAGCCAATAAACATTCCACCTTGTATACCGATTCTTTGCGTCTATGCCGAGAAATTCGATGAAGTCGCCACGGTCGAGCCGTCCATCCTCTTCACCGTAAACATATATTGGAATCTCTCTATCATTCGTTCTAAGATGCAGATACCGCGGATCGATCCCGCTCAAATCAATCCCCCATTTGCGGCGTAGGTCTTCGCTTGTCAGGCGGTAGATGCCGGTTTTATCGACGAAGATCTTATACCGTTCTTCAACCGTTTGTTTCCGCACCGCGGGACCCGCCGGCGCAGTGCCCGCCCTCGTCGTTGGAACACGCCAACGTTTGGCAGCATCGTAGTTTAACAGGAAGTTTTGGTACATCCGCTCAAATGAAGCGGGCTCTGTGGTCGTGAATTGAGAAGATGAAGGGCTTGGACTCTGAAATCTGTTATCTGAACCTTGGTGCCTAAAGTGAACACGGACAGTCATGCGAGGGTGAATCCGCAACACTCTGGATTTCGGTTGATATTGGATTGGACGGAGTTCTAGATAAAGCACCCGCTGGGAGCGGATGTAACCGTCGTAAACAACTTGCGCCACGGCTTTCGGATAGGCACTGCTGGATTTGTAAGCGGGCCCATCTTCGCGCCATTCTTCTTGGATGGTTTGGAAATTTTCGGGATGGGAAAAGGAAGAGGAGCTGTCGCTGCGGGGTTTAGGAACGCTGTGTGGTACCGGCGGGATATGATAGCCCGACCGTGTTTCTGTAGTTATATAAAGGGTTTCGACATGAAACTTGACCTTTGGCGGTATGCCAAGCATAACGCGCGACACAGGGAGTCGTGGATTTCCCGCTTTACTGGTAAACCCACTTCCCTCGAAGCTGACTGCCTGATACCGAATGCCATTCCGTTTAACTGTCGAGACCTCAAGTTTCGGAAGATTAAACTCGACAGTAATTCCGTTCTGATCGGTTCTGACGTTTGAACCTGCGTGAGCGTCTGAAGTCCACGTATTAAGCAGATGGAAGCAACATAATGCGTAAAACGTAAAAGGCAGCAGGTAAGAAGCCCATAGACTCAGCACCGTAGTATTCTCGGTGAAATTGACACCCGTTTCCGTGGAATCACTGATTTGTCGGTTCAGACGGTTCATGCGGGCGTTGCCTCCTTGATACAAGCGCGGATAGTGGTGAATCGTGCACTATTCATCACATCTTAGTAGACTGTTAAGATGTGATTCTTCACGTTGTTTGAATGGTACAAATCCCCGTTCCACGATTCCGTAACTTAGTTCACAAACCGTTTGTTCACTATCGAGGGTCAGAGCTCGAAGCAGGTAAGCCTTTCCTGTGCATAGGCAGATAAATCGCCCGCAGGGGCCTGATGCAGATAGCCAATCGGAGAGCAGATTGCAGTGACATCCCCAACTTGCTGCCGAATTGGAACGTGCGTATGCCCAAAGAGAGAGTGCGTGACAAGCTGTTCTTCGAGGCAGGTCACCCCAAGCCCCTGACTCCCCATGTACGCGCTAAAGAAATCCCACGGCAGTGTTCCGCGAGGGGGGACGCACTCTTGGAAGGGGACATGGTGGGTTGTCACAATAATCTGGGAGACGGAATCTTTGATTGAACTGATCTGGTTCCGTAATTTATTCTCAAATCGGTGAGCAACTTCCGGGTCTGTCCCATCCCATTTTGCATAATTTGAGTCATTCCAAACGGATCCGAGTAGCTGTTTCGACGCGTACGCCTCCTCTGAAAAATTATACTCGTTGCGTCGAAACGAGTAGTCATACCACCCGATTGTACCGCAGAAACCCACCCCGTTCTTCACGAAGGGAGTGGCATCCAGTGGATGGAAACCGCACTCGCGACAGACTGCCGCGATGGCATCGTATTTCTGTTCGCTCGTGATGTCGGGATGTTCGCTAACCCAGATATCGTGGTTTCCGGGAACGAATAATTTTGGGCAGTTCAGGTTGGATTCGGTGAACGCCATGAGGATTTTGGCAAGTTCAAGCAGGTTGGGCGAGAGATCCCCGGCAAGGATGAAGATATCCAAAGCCGCTTTCTCAGCCGCTTCGACGATATACGGGAGAATCTGTTTATTCAGCAGGGTGACATCGGTATGCAGATCAGAAGTAACGCCAATTTTCATCTAATTGGGGCCTGCTTGCAGGGAAGCATGGAAGATTGGAAGGGTGCCAGAAAACAGGATAACGGGAAAACCTGTCAGTTTGTGACCGAATACGAGATCGATTGTGTGTCAAGCGGTTCATAGATGTTGAGTTTACCCTCTTCTTTACGGGCTTCTTTACGGACAATATACGTTCTTTTGTTATCCTTATCATCTATCCACCACTCGCTATCTTTCTTTTGAATCGAAAGGATGACATTTTGAGAAAGCGGGATTTTATTCTTTTTAAACTCCTGTCGTAACTCCGCTGAGATATTTTCACTGTTCAGATGGGTTTGGTACTTTAACTCAACATTGAACAGTAATATCTGCAGCTCGTTGAGGAATGTCCTTAAACCGCTTCCCTCTGGGAGCCCCTCTCTTTGATGACGAAGTGCCTCAATCGAAGGGGAACGACCGACTTTGGCAACGGCATCGGCAACAGTCAATTTAATCGTTGGGTTGTCTATTGTTTTGAGAGCGTTGATTAACGTGTTCCGCGCCTTATTCCCGCCGATGTTTCCGAGCGCGGAGGCAGCGATATCTTTAACGCTCGCATCGCCGCGGTCGAAGGCAGTAATAAGGGCATCAACAGAATCCTCGCCGATCTGGCTCAATGCAAGTCCAGCTTTGAAGCGGATACCAGGCACCTCCATACCGTCTTCCATCACGGCAATCAAATCTTCAATAGCGGATGTCGGTTTGAGATGTCCCAAAATGGAGATGCAGGCCCGTCGAATCTCCTGATTCGGCTCAATATCACGTTTGATATATTTGCGTGCCAATTCGACCATCTGTCCACCAGTTATTTTCTTGTATAAAGCTTCGGATCGATGCCGGAATTGTGTGCCGAACGGATCGTTGAGCGTAACGCGGTTGTTCTCAAGATCGCTTGTGAGCAGCCCCAAGATTTCGGCAGATTCACGCTGCCGCGGGTTCAGCTGATCGGCGGGTAACTCGTCAACGTTGGCTTTCTGGAATTGCTGAAAGAGAGTATTCAATTGGCTCAAGGCGACGAGGCGTTCTAAGGCTTGAGCACCCGGTTGACGCAAGGTACTGCCTTCACTCTCTAAAATCGCGGTCAATGGCTGGACAGCGCGTACATCTCCCAGGTTACCGAGCGCGTTGACGGTGCCAATCTTAATACCAATTAATTCGATTGTGCGGAATGTAACCTTAGAGTCATGCTTCGCAAATTCGCCGAGTGCCTTCTTATAGTCTTTAATGGTTCGGATGTTCCACTCATCGATCACGCTTTGGATTGTGTCACCCACCTTGATGTTACCTGTGTCAGCGGGACTTCCCGAAGTCACTGTGCTAACGCGTGCCCCATCAACCTCTAAGCCGACTTTATCGCCCCTTTTTCGGACAGCCAACCGGATTTCTCGACCATCTGTCAGCTTGAGGATAAAGTTATTGTCCTCTTTCATTGCATTCCTGACAGCTTGTTTATAGTCGCTTTTACTACCGATTGTGCGTTCACCAATCACATGAGAAATCAGTTCGCCTTTTTCAAGGTTTGCTCGACTTGCGGGCCCGTTTGCATTTACGTCAATTATGACCACGCCGGTCGTTGACCAACGGTTGTCGAGATCGCTATCCAACTGTTGGAGCTCCATTTGAAGTTGATCGTCGTAATAGCGATTATCGCTGCACCCAGCAACACATAGAATTGTAAAAATTAAGAGAAAACCGAGTTTTATTTTCCAAATCATGAGATTCCTTTCAGACTGATTTTCGATTGGCGTACTCCCAATCCTGAAGGCTTGGGATTCTTGAACGTCGGTGTTATCCGACGGACTTACATAGGTGCGGGGTGAACCGAACACCTATGGGGGACACCATAACCCCAACTACAGGGCGGAACACCCGCCCTGATACTTTATTCCAGATATTGATTGCACTTACACCGTCACAGTGATATGCAAAGCCACAATGACCACAGTTGAAGGGGGCCGGGGGGTTGGCTTTGAGTGTTCAACTGCGTAAGTCCCAATAGGTTAGAAATCACCTTCGGAGAGTTTGTCGTACCGCTTCCCAAGGTTTCTCATGGAGAATTGCTAATTTTTGAATTTTCAGATCAGAATTGAACAACGACCTGTCGGTTGCCCTGTTCGCTTAACACCTCTAACAATGGCTTAACTGCCCTTTCGTCACCGAGCTGTTCTAAAGCCTGAATCGCATCAACGCGCATTGAGGAACCCTTGTTCTGGACGATTTCGACCAATTTTTCTACGGCAGTGCCTCCGATTTTACCCAACGCTTCGACAGCAAGTCCACGTATCTCTGGGTCTTCCCTATCTTTTTTCCATTTGGCTGAACCAGAGTTGACCACCTCTACTAATACTGGAATTGCGGTTTCATCACCGATTGCACCAAGTGCCTTGATAGCGTTCAAACGGGTTTCCCTGCGTTTGTGTTCCAGCAGGTCTACAAGAATTGGTACAATCGCCTCCGGGTGACTTCTGCCAAGGGCTGCCAACACCCACTGTGCGTCATGTCGATCCCGGTTATCCTTGGACTTGATTGCTTTTTTCAAGGCATTGAGTAACTTTTTTCGGTCGGCTTGTTGGTAGATGCGCTTGAGTGCATCTAACGCCGCGTTCTGAACGTCAGACTCACGGTTTCTCAACGTCTCGAAGACAAGGATTTCAAGATATTTCCGTTTGTCGTTTTGGTAGGCTTGGAACATGTGCTTACCCCGTTCTTCGATCGATGCCTTCGCCTTTTCCGGGGTGCCATCTGCGTAAAACGCCTCAGAATCGTAGTAACCGAGAAGATAGTGTGCTTCTGCATTATCTTGCTCAAGTTGAATTGCCAACTTAAACTGTTGAGCGGCCCGTTCTTCTTTCCGTCGTTTGTCAGATTTGATCAGTTCTTTACCCTTGGAAAGGTGCTGATTTTGGCTTCCGCAACTGATAAGAAAGGCGGCGATGCTAATCGCAATAATAGGTAACTTGAAATATTTCTTCATTATTCACTCCAATCGGTGAATCGCAACATGTAAGGCGTAAAACGCAAAATTTTACGCGTTTTACAATAGTTTTTGCTGTTGTTCTGCGCTAGTGGAATCCACCGACTCTTCAGAGGATTCTTCTGGTGGAAGGTTTTCGTCTGGCACAGGGTTTTCCTCTGTGGAGGCTTCTTCTTCTTGGCTGGGAGGACTGACTGTTTTTTGCAGTGTCACAAAAGGACGTTCATCGAACCCCCATCCTTTATAAGCGTTTATGATTGCTTCCTCGGACCGGGAGAGCTCAATCTGAAGGGTCGTAATGCCATTTTTTTGTGCAACCCGCTCAGTAACATCGATTAATTTATCTGCAACCGCGAACTGCCGGAAGGGCGCAGACACCGCCAACTGGCTGACCTCACCAATTTCATGGTTAATAGGGTGACGCTCAAGCCGAATGTTTCCAATCGCATGTCCGCTTGCTTCAGCGATAATTCGATAGACCTCCCCCTTCTGCCCCCGCGAGAGGTCGTCTTGTAATTCCTTGTCAATTTCTTCTGTAGTTTTGCCGGTAAAACAGTACTGCTCCAAAGCTTTCACATCGCTTGCAGCAGCAGCTCGAATTCGCAATGTTGTGGTGAGTTCAAACTCTTGATCTGCCATGTTATTTCTCCATTGATTAAGTGTGTACAATTTGTTGGATTTCACATGATTACAAACAAATATTAACTATTGTAACATAAACATGAATCTGAGGACAAGGGAAAAGTCCATTGACGATGTTTATAACGCTTCCTGTCCGGCGCGTAGCTGACGTTCAGCATCTACTACATCACGATTGATTTTGTCCAGGCACCGATCCACCTTATCCAATAACGAATCGTGCCCAACCACTGCCCGGCGTACCTGCCGAAGGAGATCTATCACAAGTCGAAACGCTCGCACAAAGTCTCCATCCGCTAAGTTTACATATTGAGGCAGCGTTTCAAACTCACAACCTTGGCTCCACGCAAGCATCGCTGTACTCAACTGGGTTACTAGCTTCGGGGTCATCGGATCAACCTGATACCGTCCCTCTAATATTTGAATTGCCTCAATCTCTCTGTCCGCCGTTCGCAGCAATTTTTTTATGCCTTTATCTCCCAGTTTTTTATAGTATCCCCAGTCCTTTTTCTCTTCGCAAACAATCGCCATTGCCAAGACATTGAGTTCATCTTCACTTAGTTTGTCAAAGAAGCCTTTGAAGAGGAGTTGAGTCACCTGTATCTCATAGCCGTAAATTTGCGATGCAATCTTCCCTCGTGCGAGTAATCCAGAGGCATCGATATATCCAAGTTCCTCAAGAATTTTCAAACGCGAAGAAATCTGTTGTCGCTGATAATTTTCAAGGAGGACTTTCCGATTTTGAAGCTTCTGAATCCGATTTTCAGCTTGTCTGATTTTGCGGTACCTTTGATCGCAGCTTTTGAACTGTTCGCAGTTATGGCAGAGATTTTCATTTTTCGTGGATTCAATCTGCCGCAGCTGACGTTCGATCCCAATAAGCTTCTGGTGTAGATTCTTCTGCCGTTTCCGCTTACCTCCTTTTCGCTTGATCGCCCGACGTTCCGCTCTCAGGGCTTTGCGCTGTTCAGTGATCCGGTCTCGGAGATGGTTATAGCTGCCAATCTGATCAAACCCATTAACACCCTCATGAATACAGGTAGGTTTGGGGAGTTTTCCCAGCGTTGAGGAAGTATGTTGAACCTGTGCCTCCGTTTTCCGCACCCGCTCATGATTTTGGAAGTTATTCAAGCTTTGGGTGCATACATCATAGATCTCATCTCCATATTTTTCATAAAGATTCAGGATACTTGAATAGGAGAGATTGAACTGGCTTTCGATTGGCTCGATTTTGCCGGAGAGGATTCGTTTGACACTCTCAACATGCACAAATTTTGGGGAAACTCGCGCATAAACATAACCAATTGAGTCAATACCACGCCGTCCCGCCCGGCCCGACATCTGATGGTACTCGCGCGCTTTCAGGTAGCGAAAACTGATGCCATCGTATTTCTCTAAACTCTCGAAAACAACCGTGCATGCCGGCATATTGATGCCAACCGCAAAAGTCTCCGTCGTGAACAGCAGTTGAATCAGTCCAGAGGTAAACAAGCACTCGACGACCTCTTTCAAGGTCGGCAACATACCCGCGTGGTGGTATGCAACACCTTTAGAAACAAGGCGGCGAAAAACTTGGATATTACGCTCGTTTCGGATGCTGTATTGTGTACATAACAGATCAAACAGGTGAAGGATTTCTTTCCGTTGTTTGGGGGTCAGGAAATTCTGTTTGGCATAATGCGCCGCGTTATGCTCACAAACCTTGCGGCTAAAACAGAAATAGAGACACGGGAGTTTGTTCTGATTCTGAATGTAGGAAATCAGGTCTGCCTGAATGAGATAATTACACAGTGCCTCTTCAAGAGTTTTATCCTCATCGGTGTCGTCGGAGGCTTCGTCGTTGTCGTAGAAGCCATCATAGTCGTAGAAATTGTCATAGGCAATAGACTCTTGAACCCGTTGTAAGCCCTCAAGATCACCAATACCGTATCCTTCCAAGTAGAGGTGATGCTCCAAAGGAACGGGCCGTTCCAGCTCTTCAATTACGTCAATCTCAACATCTCGGACTGTTCGCATCCATTCGGCAAATTGGTTGATATTCGGGATTGTTGCACTTAAACAGACAAATTTGATATTCTGAGGGGCAAAAATGAGACTCTCTTCCCAAACTGTCCCACGTTCAATATCGTTGATATAGTGGATTTCGTCGAAAATGACGTATCTGACATCGTTTAAGCGGGTACGGTCATCAAAGATTGTATTGCGGAAAATCTCCGTTGTCATCAACAGCACTTGAGCAGATTGGTTCAGTACCACGTCGCCAGTGACAATTCCGACGCAATCGCCATAAGCCTGATAGAAATCTCGATACTTTTGGTTGCTCAACGCCTTAATCGGTGCTGTATAAATCACGCGGTGCCCCATCTCAATACATTTTTCAATAGCATACTCGGCGAGCACGGTTTTGCCCGCTCCTGTCGGCGCAGTGACAAGCACGGAGTGATTCCGATCTATGGCATGAATCGCTTCCTCCTGAAACGGATCTAATTGTAGTCCCTTGTAACGCATTTAAAGCTCCTAAAAAATAAAAATAACGAATAAGATGATTATAACCGTTTCCGCCTTTGTTTGTCAATTGCGAAATGGATCGGTAAACTGTGATTAACGCATTTACTTCTTTTAAAAATTCCGCTTGCAAACCGTTTCAATGCGTGCTATGCTTTTGAACCCAATACTAATAGGGGATGACCGCAGTTATTCCATACTCAGAAAGGGGTAGGATAGATATGACTGAAAAACAACGGGTGCTCATTACCGGCGCGGCAGGCAAAGTCGGCAGTACATTGTGGGGTGCGTGGGAAAAGAAAGATAAATACATCTTGACATTGGTAGATATCAAGGAGGTTGAGGGAGCGAAATCCCGCGTTGAGTTGGGAGATGTTCGGGACTACCGGCGAATGCGAGCACTCTGCAAAAATCAGAATGTCGTCGTTCACCTCGCGCTTGTGACTCAAGACCAATTTGGCAAAGTGCCGGGCGAAGTGACCGATATCGGGGCATCAATGCTGCTGTTTGAAGCTGCCCGCGAAGAGGGTGTCCAAAAAATCGTGTTCGCGTCCACAAACCACGTCACAGGTTGGAACGAACGCTTGAGTTCACCGCCGTTATTCTCCACAGCGGAGCAGGTGAATCCTGATGGTTGGTACGGGGCGATGAAAGGAATGGCAGAGGTCGCCGGTCGCTACCTCGTCAATGACTTCGACATGCGCTTTATCAGTATCCGTATTGGTACTTTCACAGGTGGGTATGAAGCGAATCATTTACGTACCTGTAGCACACTTCTGACCCCGCGCGACTGTGCCCAACTTTTTGGACGGGCAGTTGATTATGAAGGACCTGTGAAATATCTTATCACGTATGGCAGGTCCGCCAATTCGACCGCCTACCAACAGAGCTATCTTGATATTAGTGGTGCCGCTGAGATTCTCGGTTATCAGCCGCAAGATAACCTGATGCAAACGCATCTTCCTCAGTTGCTGAACGATGATGCGTGAAATGTGAAAGGAGCATATCGTCATGGCAGACAAAATCAACATCGGGGTAATTGGGTGCAGGGTTGGTCGGACGTGGGTAGCGGGTGCAAAAGCAGGCGAAGATACAACCGCTTGGGCGGTTGCCGATCTGAATCAGGAACTCGCTCAACAGGTCGCCGCCGATAACGATGTCGCCAGGGTGTATGGCGACTATCGGGAACTGCTCGCGGACGATGAGGTGGAAGCGGTTGGAGTCGCCACCCCCCCTGATGTACGGAAGCCGATGGTAATCGATGCGTTGAACGCAGGCAAGCATGTGTTGGTGCAGAAGCCGCACGGGTGCAACGCCGCCGATGTGGAGGAGATCAATGACGTGGCGGCATCCACCGGGAAGACCCTTGTGTACTCCTACTTCATGCGGCATGAGACGGAGAATAAAGCGACTCGTCAAATTATCGCAGCGGGTAAAATCGGACGGGTATACCATGCACGGGTGCACTATCATTATCGGGAACGTGGGGTCAACCATGCACCGTCACCGGGCAGAGATTGGCTATATCGGTGGGGGTTCAAGGGCGGCGCGTTGGGGCAACACGGATCACACTACCTCGATCAGGCTTGGTTTTTGATGGGCTGTCCGCAACCTGAATGGGCATTTGCTGTCAGTCATAGCGCGTTTCCAACGACACTAGAGGTAGATCATCATTCTGAGGATTACCTCAGTTTTCTCGTGGGGTGCGCCAACGGTATCACAATCCAGATGGATACCTCCGCTGTCATTCCGACATGGACAGACCGCGCATGGGATCTCCGTTTGCGAATTTTAGGGACGACTGGCACAGTTGAACAGGAATCCGTATCTCAGTCTTCGGGCACAAAACGTTCGGGGACACGCCGGCTGCTTGGCGCGATCTACACCGAAGGTGACGATTTCATTGACGAATACGTGGCACACAGTGATGGTAATTTCAATGCAGAGATTCGCGATTTCGCTGGCGCGATTCGTGGCACAAACCCGCCCGATGTGTCCCCCACCGATGCGTTGACGTTCATGAAGTTGCTGGACGCTATCTATTTGAGCGCGGAGACCGGGGAGAAGGTGCTAATTTCTTAGTTTAGGACTTACACATTTCCGTAAGGAATGCAGATCCGCGTTCCCTACGATTTCTGTTGCACGAATTGTTAACATGAACCTTCACGACAGCGGATATAAGAAGCTATTCTCAAATCGGACCATATTTCGACAACTCCTTGAGACCTTCGTCAACCAAGAGTGGGTCCATTCCCTCGATTTCGACAGTTGTGAACCCCTCGATAAATCCTTTATCTCCGAACACTATAAAGAAACCGAGAGTGATTTAATCTACAAAGTCCAGTTTCACGACCGCGAGGTCTATATTTACATCCTCATCGAGTTTCAATCCACTGTGGATCCGTTCATGGCATTACGGGTTCTGAACTACATCACCAATTTTTACATGGATTTTCTCGTCAATAATAGGGATGTCAAAAAATTACCGGCGGTTTTTCCAATCGTGCTGTACAATGGAGGCACCCCTTGGACAGCACCGGTCAACCTTGCGGCGTTAATTGAGCAGACACCACCACTCGGCGCATTTGCATTAGACTTTCAGTATTTCCTGATTGCTGAGAACGAATATAGCGAGGAAGCGTTGTTAAAAATCCGAAACATCGTATCCACGTTGTTTTTAGCAGAATCCCATTATGATTTAGATGTGTTGGAGGTAGAACTGCTGAACTTGTTCTCTTCGGAGGCGGACAAACAGGCGGTCAGTCTGTTCTTAAACTGGTTTAGACAGTTGGCTTTCCACGGACGGATTGAATCTGGCGATTACCAGTCATTGGAGTTCATTTATCGGAACGAAGAGGAGGTGAAGACGATGTTAGTTACCGCGTTAGAGAAGGAAAGGGAGCAGTTTTTTCAAAACGGTCTGCTTGAAGGTAAGCAGGAAGGCAGAATTGAAACTGCAAAGGCAATGCTTGCCAAGGGAATGGAGATGACACTCATTTCTGAAATCACAAACCTTCCAGAAGCACAGCTCTTGCAGTTGAAAGATGGGTTGTCCCCGTGAAGGAGTGAGAACAATGTCAATTACCCCCTTCCACGTTGCTTTTAGTCGTGAGGCAGCACACAACATCCTGTCCATCATATCAAGAAGCAGTCTCTACCGGACCCAAATAGGGAAGGCAACCGGGACGGCTTGGACATCTTTGTTTTGGCGATAAGTCTAAGCAACTCTGCATTTTCTTTTCACATGAGCCATTTTATTTTAGAAATCACAGGACTTACGCAGTTGAATGGCTCAATGCCTCGTAATAGCGATTCAGTCGCTGTAGTTCGTAGGGACTACCGATCGGTGGTCCCTACTGAAGCGCGTCAGTCCGGCACAATATTTACATGCGATTGTCCTAGCTTGGTTCTAAAATTCCTTGACAATACAATAAGTTAATCAGTATAATTTAGCGATTTTCCAAGCGGGTGTAGCTCAGTGGTAGAGCGTCAGCTTCCCAAGCTGAGGGCCACGGGTTCAAGTCCCGTCACCCGCTTTATCCGTTTTGGACACCTGAACTTCGCACCTTGGGGCTTTGTTTTTATGGGGGAAGCGAAATGCCAATTTACGAATTCCGTTGCAGGCAGTGTGATAATACGTTTGAGCAACTTTTCACTTCGAGCCGACAAGAACCCTCTTCCGCCTGTCCTCAATGTGAAAGCGGCGACATCACACAGTTGTTCTCTGTCTTTGGTGTTGGAACATTAGAGGCCGTAGGTGCATCAACAACTGATATACCGATGTGTGGGACTTGCGGACATCACACACCCAAACCGTGCGCCTGAATTGAAGGATTTTCAAGGTAATCTATAGACACCGTTTTCATCTGTTAGTTTGTGCTATCTTTGTATCTAGCTGTGCATCTTCAGAAATTATTGGTCTCTTACACCCAGACCCTAAACATAAATTCCCAATTTGCACCTTTCTTTCAGTTCCGTTTCTAAAGTTGAAACAGCGGCCGCTAAAAAACGGTAGAATTGAGAAGAAGTGGGGAATCCACGAAAAACCTAAGCCTGATAGATTTTATCACCATGGTTACGATTATCCCTCCGAGGACAGACAGAGCGGTCCACTTTTTAAGTAGAGGTTCAAGAGAAACTAGATGAATCAAGACAGACGTTTAACAAAAAAAGAGATAAAAAGCGATCAGTTTGTTGACAGTACGCTACAGGTGTATGAGTTTCTTAAGGAGCACTTAAAATCGATTATTATTGGTGCAACAATAGTTATCTTGGTTGTTGGGGGATTTGCTTTTTATCAACACCAGCAACAGAGTGCAAGCGCAGAAGCCTTTTTAAAATACACCCAAGCCATCGAGAAATATCAGGAAGCCGAAAGCGATTGGGTAGATGCGGACGGGACAGAAAATCCATTTGAAACTGCTGCGACGCAACTTCAAACCATTTTCCAAACATATCCTAGCACCTCTGTTGCGGATAAAGCACGATACAATTATGCAAAAGCGCACTATTATCAAGGAGATTATGACGGGGCAATTACCCACTTTCAAACGGTCGTGAACGAGCATCAACCGGAAAACCAGATTCTCGCTTTATATGCTCAAAAAGCGATTGGCAACTGCTATGAGCAGAAGGGCGAATACCAAAAGGCACTTGAGGCATATACCCCCGCAGAGGATAAGTTGCCTCAGATTGCCATGCGCGATTACGCATTGTCGGATTTTCGATTGAGTCAAGCGCGTTGCTATGAGAAACTTGGTGATTTTGATAATGCACTAGCAATCTATAAAGATATCATCGATCTCTTTGACACCAATCTGGAGAAAGCGATTCAGCAAAAAAGCCGTGACTTAATTCCCGGAGCAAAAATGCTGATTGCGACCCTTCCGCAGCCGCCGAACGTCACAGCCGCCGAAGGGTTGGAAAGTGAAGGCAACTATCACGAGGCTTTTGCTGTTTACGCCGCAGCGATTCATGACTACAAAGTTGATAAGGATATTCATGGGGGACTTACCGATGAACGGCGCAAAGATATCAATCGCTTTGAAAAGACCGCGAACGATTTTCTCAAAAACCTGCGCGATGCTCGACGAGCTGAGTCGGAAGGGCGGGACCCCTTGTATTACTACGTGCAAGCTGTCGGTCTCGGCGGGCGTAGTTTCTATGAAAAAGTCTTTGGATTTGCGCCGCACCGTACGCTCTATGAAAAAGCACTTTTCCGCCGTGATAAACTTCAATATGTGCAGAAGTGAAATTGTTGGTGAAGACTGATTTGCCCATCGCATGGAAACTTGGTCAACTCAGCGAATAAGGTCAATCTCATGATATCACCTCACACTGAAAAAGTCTTAGAATATGATAAGCTGAAGGTATTGCTTAAGCAGTATGCACACTCCCAACTGGGGGTGTCAAGGGCAGCAAAGTTGAAGCCCTTCCGGCAACTTGATACGGTTCGTTATCAGCAGCGGTTATGTAGCGAATCGAAAGCCTTCTACCAAACCTCCAACGGTTTTCCGCTGCAAGGTTTAAAGGATATTTCTCCGACACTCCATAAGGTGTCGAAGCCCGGTGCCATTTTGGAAGTGGACGAATTGCTTGGCATCGATCGCGTGGCGGCGGCTGCCCAAAATGTCCAACGAGCTATCAAAAAGCGAAATCCGAAGGACTTTCCCAAGCTATCCTCGATTGTTCGCAATCTTCCGACCTTTCCTGAAATTACCCAATCTATTGACAGATGTCTTAGTCCAGATGGTGATGTCCTTGATCATGCTAGCCCCGCGTTACGCGCTATTCGCCGGAAGTTGACACACACACGAACAAACATTCAATCGAAGTTAGAAATTATCCTCCACTCTCCCCACCATCAGCGATCTATCCAAGAACACGTTATCACCTCTCGCAATGAGCGTTATGTCATTCCCATCAAACAAGATTCAAAGCACAATTTTCCCGGTGTTGTTCAAGGGCAATCCTCAAGTGGGGCAACCGCTTTCATTGAGCCTTTTGGCATTGTCGAATTCAACAACGAACTGCATCAGCTAGCAGATGAGGAACGCCAAGAGATACGACGTATTCTGCTTGAGCTCAGTGACTTGGTGCGCGAGCATTTGACAGTGCTGGAACTGGCCTTGGATATATTGGGGGGATTGGATTTTCTGGGGGCGAAGGCGCGATTAAGCATGGAACTCAACGGCATTGAACCAATGCTTAACGTACGAGGTGCCATCAAGCTGATAGAAGCAAGACACCCGCTCCTTGAGATGAAGTTTCGGGATAGCACAAAACTGAAGAAAGAAGAACGCGACCCTAGTCTACCAGAGCGGATCGTGCCAACTGATGCAACGCTGGGCGACACATTTCACACAATGGTTATCACCGGACCGAACACAGGCGGGAAGACTGTCGTCCTCAAAACGGTTGGGTTACTCACACTCATGGCGCAGTCGGGGCTGCACATCCCCGCGAAAATGGGGAGCGAAGTTGGCATCTTCGACCAAATGTTTGCCGATATTGGTGATGAGCAAAGTATCGAGCAGAATCTCAGCACCTTTTCGTCCCATATCACCAAGATTATCGCCATCCTGAAAAAAGCAGATGAAAACTCGTTGGTGTTGTTGGATGAGATTGGGGCAGGCACAGATCCGACGGAAGGGGCAGCACTCGGCATGGCAATCTTGGACTGGTTAGGGGCACGTAAAGTTCGCACGGTTGCGACCACCCACTACGGTGCGCTGAAAGCATACGCCCATGCACAGGCAGGCATGGAAAATGCCTCAATGGAATTTGATTGGCAGACGTTGCGCCCCACCTATCGCCTTCAGATTGGTGTACCCGGAAGTAGTAACGCCTTCAAAATTGCACAGCGATTAGGTATGCCTGACGCAATTACCGATGCCGCCAAGGCGTACACAGGCAACCAGACTGTTGCTGTGGAAGATCTCATCGTCAGTATGCAGGCATCCCAGAACGAACTTGATGTCGAACGTGAAATGGTGCAGGAGAAACTCCGGGTGGCGGATACCGCCGCCAGAAAGCACGCGGCGTTAATCAACCAGATCGAAGCGGAGCGGGAAGAACTTCAGGAGCAAGCTGAGCGAGAAGCCGCTACAATCCTCAAAGATGCGCGCAAACTTGTTGAACAGACGATAGCGGAAGTGCGACGAGAGAATGCCTCAAAAGTCAGTGTCAGCACCACTTTTAGTCGTATTGAAGGGGCGCAGCGGAAACTGAGGCAGGAATGCCAGCAGCAAACACGCTCGGTAGAACCAACTCCCAATGCAATCAGGGTGCAAGTCGGTGATAAAGTCCGTGTGAAAAGCCTGAACCAATTTGGCGAGGTCTTCTCAATTTCAAATGGGAGAACTCCTTTACTCGTCAAGGTTGGCAACATGCAGATGCGGGTATCATACGGCGAAATTGAGCCTGTGCACCCAGAAGACAACAAACGCGAACTCTCCACCTCAATCTTGGATGTCCAGTATAGCAAGACGGGGAATGTTAAAACCGAGTTGAATCTGCAAGGAAAAACCGTCCATGAGGCTTGGACGGAAACCGATAAATATATAGATGATGCATTTCTTGCGGGGTTACTGAGGGTGCGGATTATTCATGGCAAAGGTACCGGAGCGTTGCGGGCTGCAATTCACGACCTTTTGCAGGACCACGCGCAAGTGAATGATTTTCAATTGGCAGCACTCAACGAAGGCGGAGCAGGTGCAACGATTGTCACATTGAAGGAATAGTCAGAAGGAAATTTGAACTAATATTTTAGAATTATCCGCTCGCATTGAGAAGATTTCCTTTCTCTGCGAGCAGCGTTGGAAAATTGCGAAGGACAATTATTCAATTCACAAGACGATCGAAGGAGATGACTTACAACAGGGCATGGTCGGTATTGCAATGACAATGTTAAAAGTTAACCGCCCCATTGATACCATTGCCTAATCCACCGACTGGGATTGCTAAATCCAAGCCACGTTGAGCCGTCGAATTTCACAGTACGTTTCATACCGATTTCGGTTTGAAATTTCCCATTTCGGTTCTTTAGCGTTGCTCGGTTGAAAAACAGGGCACGGCTCGACAGGGGAAAAGCAAGCCTAAACCTGTATCAGACGAAGGTGAGTTGTGATGAGACAAGCTTCTAACTACATTCCACGCGAGATACTTGATAATATTTGTGCACAGAACGATATTGTCGAAGTGATATCGGAGTGTGGAGTTCTGTTGAAGCCTGTTGGCAAAGCCTATAAAGGCCTTTGTCCCTTCCACGACGAGAAAACGCCCTCCTTCAATGTCTCCCCTGACAAGCAGGCGTTTTACTGTTTTGGGTGTAATGCCGGGGGCAATGTCGTTAGCTTCCTCAGAAAATATGACGGTAAGTCTTTTATGGAAGCGATGGAATGGCTGTCAGAACGTGCAAGCATTCCGCTGCCAACCCAAGATGGAAGAGCACGCCAAATTAACCAAAAACGTCTGGAGCTGCAAGACCTGAATCGTTTTGCGATGGAGCATTTTCACGGGCAACTCCTGACTCCAAAAATTGGTGGCCATGCGCTGGCATACTTGAAAAACCGAGCCATCAAAGATCAAACGATCCGAGAATTTCAACTTGGATACGCGACCCCGGGACGCCAAGATATCGTTAAGGCTGCCACACAAGCCGGCTTCTCAATCCAACAACTCATTGATGTTGGACTCATTCGGAGCGATGACCAAGGGACGATGGATCGATTCCGAGGGCGCGTTATCTTTCCAATCCGTGATGAACGGGGCAATCCCGTTGGATTTGGTGGACGTGCACTGTCCGAAGGGCATCTTCCCAAATATCTAAATTCACCTACCACCGCCCTTTACGATAAGAGCAAAACCCTTTACAATTTATACGAGGCGCGTCCGGCAATCCAAAAGGAGGGGAAAGTCATTCTCGTTGAGGGTTACTTTGACGCGCTCATGCCGTATCAAGCGGGTGCCCAAAATGTCGTCGCGTCGCTAGGCACTTCGTTCAGCACCTCACACGCAGATTTATTAAAGCGGTTCGCTGAAGAAACCATTCTACTCTATGACGGGGATCCGGCGGGCTTTCAGGCGGCGTTGCGGGGATTACACATCCTTTTGACAGCAGGATTGCGTGTGCGGATTGCGAGCCTACCATCTGATACAGATCCGGATCAATTCATTCGCACACAAGATCTCGATGCGTTCAATCAGTTGATTGATTCTGCGATGAACCTGATCGAGTTTCAGATCCAACGAGCAACGCGGCAGCATGCCATTCATCGCATTGATGTGAAAACGCAGACCATCAAAGAGATTGCTTTGACGCTATCGAACCTGAAAAATCAGGTTGAACTCAGCGAATATACGAGGTACGCAGCGCAAGAACTTGACATCGACCGGCCAGTGCTTTTGAGGGAGCTGCAGCGTCTGGGCATCAAGACATCTCGTCCAGTTTCGCCGCAGCGATACACTCACGCCGCGCCAACGGCAAAGATGAGCCCGCGTGAATCAATTGAGTGGCAACTGATTGAAGCACTGCTACAAGGCCCCGATCTTATCCCCCTTGCCAAAGCCAATTTTCACTATCAAGACTTCACCCACCCTGACTTTGCGACCATTGGCAGAATGCTCTGGGAAGCGAGTGATAGCGAGGCCACTATTGACATGCAGAATCTCATAAATGCTTGTGCTAATGAAAAAATTACAGGCGTAATCTCCAAGGCTCTTCTAAAAAAGACAATCCCTCCAAATTTAAGTACACGAGTAGAGGGGTGTCTGAAGAAACTCAAAGATTTTCTGTTGTGGGATGTTGAACGTATGAGGCGTTCTGAAGCCCTTGCACAAGGGCATAACAGCAAAAGCATTCTTGCAGAACTCGTTGAACTCTCAAATCGAAGAAGACAGTTAGCCCGTTAATCCCTATTAGTGCTTCGGGAAGGGTACTAGGAGAATAGACTACAATGGCTTCAGTAAGTAAAGTAGATGCTCGCTTGATCAATATAGGCAAAGAGAAACACTTCCTTGAATGCGATGAGCAACCGAATCCTTCACCACCGGACGATCTTGATGACCTACTTCAAATTGACCTGGAAGAAATTAATCTTTCAGAAAATCCAGCAGACCTTGATGAGGGGGATTTAACAATGAATTTCAAAGTTATCAATCAAACAGCCGATTTTGATACACCTGATTACTCCGACGATGAAGATTACAACGATACTGATTGTAACGAGTTACCACTGGATCCGGGTAAACTCGATAAGGTTGACGATCCGGTGAAGGTGTATCTACGAGAGATGGGGAGTATTTCTTTGCTCACTAAGCAGCAAGAGGTCTCCTTATCAAGGCAGATTGAAGAAGGACATCGTAAAGTCGAAGAGGCAATATTTGAAACGCCAATCGCAATTGCAGAGGTTCGGAAACTCCTCAATCAGATTTTAATTGGTAAGAAAAAGGCTTCTGATGTAATTGCGATGGAGGTTTCAAGCACATCTGCTAATGACAAGGAAGAAAAATACTTGGAGAAAGCACGGGAACTGATGGTATATTTGAAGGAGGTGGATTTAGAAATGCGCCTCCATGAGCGCAAGCTGAACTATGAAAAGCTGTCTCCTGAGGAAGAACATGCCCTTCGTCAAAAGATCGGATGTAACCGTCTAGGATTGGTGGAGACCCTCAAGGGACTCAAAATCGATCGTGAGGCGATTAGTAAAATCGCAGGTAAAATTAAGGATATTGCGGCACGCATGGCGGATTTGGAAGAGCGGGTGACACAGATTGAGAAGGTGTGCAACTTATCCGCGGCTGAAATCTGTCAGCGGGTGCAGGATTATACGCTGGGTAAGGTACAACCAGCTGCGCCTACCTGCATCGAGAAACTCAAGGAATATAACCGGGAAATTGTCAAAGCGAGGCGGACCATCAAAAGGTTGGAGCGTGAAATTGGTGCCTCACGGGAGCAGCTGAGCTGCGCGACCCAGCGAATCCGCGCAGGAGAAGTGGCGGCGCAAGAAGCGAAGATGACGATTGTCGAGGCCAACCTGCGGCTCGTCGTCAGCATTGCGAAAAAATATAGGAATCGAACGCCAGGGTTGACGTTCCTAGACCTCATCCAGGAGGGAAATATCGGCTTGATGAAAGCTGTGGACAAATTCGAGTACAAACGGGGTTATAAGTTTAGCACTTATGCAACATGGTGGATTCGCCAAGGGATTACCCGCGCTATCGCTGATCAGGCGCGTACTATTCGCATCCCCGTCCACATGATCGAGACCATCAATAAGCTGATCCGTACTTCTCGCTACCTTGTTCAGGAGAAGGGCAGAGAGCCCCTACCGGAGGAAATCGCCGGTGAGATGGACATATCCATTGACAAAGTGCGACAGGTGTTTCGGATTGCACAAGAGCCAATTTCTTTGGAAACTTCGGTCGGAGAAGATGACGACAGCCAACTCCGAGATTTTATTGAGGACAAAACTTCAAAGTCCCCTGTCGCTGAAGCAACATTTACCATGCTCAAAGAGCGTATCGAAGAGGTTCTCCGTACATTGACAGAGCGCGAGGCGAAGGTCATCCGCTTAAGATTTGGGATTGGGGATGGATACCCCCGGACGCTAGAGGAGGTTGGGACGGAGTTTCAAGTCACCCGTGAGCGGATACGCCAGATTGAAGCGAAGGCACTACGAAAACTGCGCCACCCAACCCGGAGCCAGCAGTTACGCGGCTTCCTTGATGGTTAAGAGCTTCCTTGATAAAACGCGCCGACCATCTTGATATTTACGTTGACAAATCTGCGGCAACCTTTTATAATACTTGCGTAGTTCTAGGCGGGCCTGTAGCTCAGGGGTTAGAGCAGCCGGCTCATAACCGGCCGGTCCTAGGTTCGAATCCTAGTGGGCCCACCACTTTTTTCCATCTTGGTTTTCCCTTTCCCCGCAATCCTGCCTATGGGGCGTTAGCTCAGGGGTACGAGCGCTACCTTCACACGGTAGAAGTCACTGGTTCAAATCCAGTACGCCCCATCATTTTCTTTGGTTACCCAACCTCTTGCCCTTTGTATTGAAGCTGATACAGCCGATAGTAGATACCCCGTTGCTGGAGCAGTTCGTTGTGTGTTCCCATCTCCTGAATCTCACCGCGGTGCATGACAATGATCTTATCCGCATTCTGAATTGTCGACAGCCGGTGTGCAATCGCGATGGATGTCCGATTTGCCATCAGGCGACTCAGGGCATCCTGAACGAGGAGTTCGGTTTCGGTGTCCACGCTGGAGGTTGCCTCATCGAGAATCAGTATATCGGGATCAGAAGCCAGCGCACGTGCGAAGGCAACGAGCTGCTTCTGTCCAACCGATAACCCTGCCCCGCCCTCTTTAAGTTCTGTTGTGTAGCCATCCGGCATTCTCTGCACGTACCTATCTAGATGGACCTCTTTTGCAGCGGCGATAGTCTGCTCCTTTGAAATATCGGGATTGTCCAGATTGATATTCTTCTCAATGGTCCCTGAAAATAGGAAGATATTCTGCTGCACGATGTTGATAGCACGGCGGAGGTCTGCCAACTCCATCTCCCGAAGATCTACGCCATCAATTAGAACTTGTCCCTTGCTCACTTCATAAAATCGACATAATAGGTTGATAATCGATGTTTTGCCCGACCCGGTATGCCCCACAAATGCGACCTTTTCGCCCGCCTTCACCTTGAAAGAGACATCGCGCAGGACATAATTCTCTGCGTTGTAGGCGAGCCAGACATTGCGGAACTCGATTTCGCCGTTTAACCCGTCTAATACTTTGGCTGGAGTTGGGCTGATAATTGTCGGCTGCGTATCCATCAGGTCAAAGATCCGTTCAGACGATGCCATCGCGTTTTGGAAGATCGTGTACTTCTCACTGAGCTCACGAATGGGCCAGAACAATCGCTGACTGTATTGGATGAAAGCGAACAATACGCCGAAAGTTATCGCATCTTGCAGAATCTGCCTGCCACCATACCAGATAATAACCGCCAGTGCGATCGAGCCACAGACCTCGATCATCGGAGAGAAGAGCGAGAAGTAGAAGATGCTACGCAGGTTTGCGCCGAGGTATTGCTTATTCCTCTCATCGAATTGCAGCCAGCTGCGCGGCTCCCGCGCAAACAGCTGCATCGTTGTCATGCCAACGATATTTTCGTTCAGGAAGGCATTGATCTGGGCAAGATACCTGCGCTGGTCGCGGAAGGCGCGCCGAGAATAGACCTGATAAACAGTCGTCGCCACAAAGATGATTGGTAACACAGTAAAAGTTACCAACGCCAGCTTCCAGCTCAAGAGCAGCATCGCTACCACGATGCCGAAGATACTGAGTAGGTTCCCAAAGACCGTAATGATTCCAGAGGTGAATAGCTCATTCAACACCTGCACATCACCCATGACGCGGGTCATCAACCTACCCACCGGATTGGTATCAAAGAAACGGACATCCAACCGCTGCAGATGTGAAAAGAGCGACATGCGCATGTCATACATCGCTTTCTGCCCGACTATCTGCATTCCGTATTCTTCAAAATAGGTAAATATGAATCTTGCCACCAGAACGAGGATATAATAGATCGCAATCGTTTCCAGCCCTTGCAGATTCCCCGGCTGAATATGGTTATCAATTCCAAGCTGTGTCAGATACGGCAGCAACGCTTCAGATGCCGAGTAGCCAACCATCAAAAACGCGATGAGTACAACTTCAAGCCGATACGGTTTCAGGTAGGCAATCAGCCGTTTCATCAACACCCGATCATACACTTTACCGAGCTGATCTTCTTCTTCGCTATAGTCGTAGAGTTGACTGCCACCACTACTACCACCGCCAAACATAGATGAATCCTCCTTGTGTCATAAGCTATCTTCCTTTCGTTAAATCTTGAGCCCTTTTCAATCGGTGTCTGATTAAATCTATTTCGTTCCTGCTGGATATTCCACTTTTTTCTATCTGCTTTACCGGGCGCGCTTGACCTGTCCCCATGTGGTTGGTCAAGTTAATGGGGGTGGCACCATCGGCATTCATCACATAAAGTTCAGCGAGAATTATTCCGCCTGGGCGGTGTAGATCTCGAAATAGCGTATTGAGGTTCTTCGATGAGTTGGCGAATTTGTTTCCCGGCGGGGTTCATCCTGTAAATTTCGGCAACCCCACTGCGCTGGGACATAAATACAATGCTTGTGTCAGCATTTTGTGCAAAGTTTGTCGATACCAAGAGAAGACACACAGCTCTGCTAACCCTTACTACTTGGAGATGTCAAATGTCTAAAGTAGTGTATAGGATTATCTGTCTTGTTGCCATCGTAGGGACAACTCTTATGGTTGCCCAATTGTCTACTGCCCGTCCGTTCCCACCAATCTAGGCTTCCTACCAAGCAGTCCACCCACCATCAACTAACAGATTCTGTCCGGTGATATAACTACCCGCATCACTGGCTAACAGTACGACTGCCCCTTTCAACTCCTCTGGCCGCCCCATGCGTCCCAACGGCACCTTCTCCTCCAGACGAGGGATGAAACCTTCAACGCTGTCGCGTACCTCTGGTTTGGGGAAAGGTCCGGGAGCGATAGCATTGACCCGTATGTTGTATCTTGCCCAGTATGCTGCGAGATGACGGGTTAAGTGCACCACACCCCCCTTGAGGGCATGGTAATTCGGGGGACTGTTGGCAGACAATCCTTCGTAGGCATTCGGATAGCTCGCCACAACGCCGTACATACTGGCGATATTGATAATCGAGCCGGGACGCTGCTGCTCCCGTAGATGAAGCATCACATCTCGTGCCAGCAGGAAGTAAGCTGTTACACCGACATGATACGCCTGATTAAAGTCCTCCGCTGTAGCATTGTCGATGTCCGGGGCTGTAGCACCGTAAGCGTTATTGACCAACACATCGATCTTGCTCAGCCGCTCCACCACTTCTGCGACGAAGCCGGGAATCGTATCGGTATCACTCTGACTGAACCCCAAACCCAAATGACCATCGCCATGCAGCGTGGCAGCGAATTCGGCAGCCTGTCCACCGTCGCGACTGGTAACTACGACCTGTGCACCCGCCTCGGCGAGAGCCCGACTCATCGCTGACCCTAACCAACCACATGCGCCAGTCACCACCGCAACTTTACCCTGCAAGTTGAATAGATCTATAACACTGCGTTCATCGGCACTCATAATTTTCCTCCGGTTATTGCGATCCGTGTTAATGGCTCCACGCTTGACGTAGTAAACGCAGCCAGTTTCCGTGCATGATGGCACCAATATCGTCGTCATTGTAGCCCCGATCTGCCAGCAAACCCGCAAGTTTTTGAAGATCGGCGATGGTATCTAAATCACAAGGGGATTGTTCCCGTCCATAACCGCCATCAAGGTCTGTGCCGATGCCGGCGTGACGGCTATTGCCCGCCAACTGACATACGTAGTCCATGTGGTCAACGACTGTGTTCAGTGTGACCGCTGCATTTGTACTTTGTCCAGAGACCCAACCCGGTTGCAGCATCCACGCATCAAAAGCTGCACCAATCACGCCATCTCGTTCAAAAATCGCTCGCAACTGTGCATCGCTGAACTGACGTTGATGGGGGACCAATGCCCGGCAGTTGTTATGACTTGCCAATACCAATCCCTCGTAATGCTCCAACGTCTCCCAAAACGCCTGATCCGAGCAGTGGGTAAGATCGAGGGTAACGCCTAACCGCTCCATTTCAGCGAGCAGCGGCGGTCCCAGTTCAGTTAAACCGAGTTCGGTGCCCGTCCCGCCGGCGTAGCGTCCTAGTCCGTAGTGTGTGAGCCCAAGCAGACGCAGACCGCCTCCGACCCATTCCTCTAGCTGCTCTGGATTTAGAATCGGATCCGCCCCTTCCATACTGATTACAAACCCAAGCGGCGGGGTGTCATCGGATCCCGTCCCTTCCCAAGCCTCCCAATGGGCAATATGGCTGTCCAAATTCGCCCGATCTGCAATGATGCGAATATGACCCTCGTGCTCTAAAGCGTGATAGTAAGCCAACTGCCCTTGGGCAATCCCGTAAGACTGGATTGGTGACGCATAATCCGAGTGGGGAGAAGGCTGCCCAGTGGATCGGGCAAACAAGGTGACCACAGATACCGCGAGTCGCCCCTGACGCATGTCCGGGAATGCAACAGTGCCTTGGGTGCGTCCCTTGCCTGGGGTGCTGACTTCTTGTGTTCGGATAGTATAAGCGGAACGCAGCAAGTCCCGATTCCCTTGAAGCGCGTTCCAAGAAAGATCGAGGTGTGCATCGATGATTAGCATAAGCAAAAATCTCCCAATATCAGTTCATCAAAAACAAACAGGGTTTTAAGGCGGCTACCGGACCAAACGGCGGAACGGATCTCTCTTCGGATCAGATTCCAGCAAACTTTCCACATCGCCCGCGTCTATACCAGATTTAATCACGCCCAACGCCTCCGCTACTGCGTCCGCTGTCAGACGGATGTCTTCTTCGGTGTGGGCAAGGGTTCCCTTAAATCCCATACCACAATGAACGCCACGTTTTGCCATTTCTTGGACGAATAGCGTGTTGGCTTGGGGAACCGGTGTTTCATCCGGCAAGTCAAGGGAGATGGAAAGACTTGTATGGAGACCGGTGCAGGCACCTGATAGGCCACTAGCGGCGATCACTTCGTTGAGGATGGAACGCAAATTCTCGCCAAGCTCCTTAAAGCGAACCTCCGAGTTCCGGCGTCTCAGTTCACGAATCGTTGTCAGTGCAGCAACAGTCCCAATGTTATCGCTCCAATAGGAACTTGAGATGAACATACGACTGGCGGGCTCCATCACTTCTCGTGAACCAACGACAGCACCCATCGGATAGCCGTTTGACATTGCCTTTGCAACAACGGTCATATCTGGGATAACCCCTAGGGGTTTTTGCATACCGCCAACCGAATATCGCCAACCACAAGATACCTCGTCAAAGATAAAAATGGCATCATGCTTGTGGGCGAGGGCTTTGACCCCTTCTAGGTATCCCGGCTCAGGCAACTCAGAACGGGCGGGTTCCATCATAACCGCCGCAACCTCACCTTGATGTGCCTCTAGCAGCCCTTCCAACATCGCAAGGTCACCATAAACAAAGGGGATGGCAGTCCCAGCGAGTGCTTGGGGCACACCAATCGGTTCAATCCCTGCAAACGGGTATTCGCCGCTTTCGGGATCAACGCCATAATTCGCTGCTTGATACCAGTCGTGCCAACCGTGGTAGCCGCAGAACACAATTTTGTCTTTGCCGGTCGTGCCTCGTGCGATACGCGCTGCGACAGCACAGGCTTCGCCACCCCCTTTGGTATACCGTACCATTTCAGCACTCGGAATGGTGTCTATAAGTTCTTCCGCTAATTCGATTTCGACCGGTCCATTCAGCGTGTAAAGGCTACCGCGATCAATCTGATCTTTAACCGCCGTATCCACGACCGGATCCGCATGACCGAGGATAATCGCACCGACCGCGTTGACCCAATCGATGTATTCATTCCCATCCACATCAATGAAGTGAGAGCCTTTGGCGCGCTGGGCATAGGTAGGACTGATGCCGTTGGCAAACTGGCTGGCACGTCGACTGATAAGTTGCGTCCAACCGGGGATAATTTCGCCAGCCCGCTGGTAGAACTCATTAGAACGGGTAACATCATGGATAAGTTGAGACATTGGTAACTCCTTTCACGCATGTTAGGTGTCACCTAACAGGTAGGTAGCGAGCGTAGACAAAAAGGATAGAGGGAGAAACTTCCTCACTCTATCCTTGCCTTTGCTGCTGATAATACAAAGGGAAATATCCTTTTTTTGAAAGTTATACTAGTCAACCACAGTTGGTCTCTGTTTCCAAAACCCTGTAGCCTGTTCAAAGGCGTGAGCTAATTGAAGCACGCCAAAGTCATCTTGGTGTCGCCCGACAATTTGAACGCCCACCGGCAAACCATCGGGGGTAAAACCACAAGGCACCGAAATCGCAGGTAGACCGAGAACGCTTATGTAATAGCAGGACCGCATCCAGTCGATATACGTCTCCATTTTTACGTCATTGATTTCGGTAATATAGTGTTGCTTCACGTCGAAGGGGCATGTTTGATTTACGGGGAGAATCAGGAACTCGCAAGTCTCCATAAATTCTCGTACGCGCTGATAAAGTGCGGTCCGCTTAATCTCTACACCCCCAATCTGCGGCCCACTTAACTCCATACCCGCTTTGATGTTCCAAACCACAGTGTCCTTTATCTGATCCGGGTGGGTTTCGAGCAGCTTTGCATACGCGAGTTCAAAACGCCAGGCACGCCATACCTTGAAGACTTCGTCCGCGTCCGTGAAATCCGGCACGTCGTCCACGATTACGCAACCCAACGATTCAAAGGCACTTCGTTGAGCGTCAATAGTAGCAGTCACCTGTGAGTCAACCGGGAGCCCGCCCAAGTCCTGATCCCAAGCGATATGTACACCGCTGAAATCACGATCAAGGGGCCGAGAAAACAGCTCCCCCGGCTCACTAATAGCGATAGGGGCGCGGCGATCGGGCCCGGCAATTGCGCTCAACATCAGGGCGGCATCCTGTACCGTTCGCGCCATCGGTCCCTCCACCGATATTGGAAACCACCCCAACAATGCGGGCCATACAGGAACTCTGCCGGGGGAAGTACGGAAGCCCACGACGTTACAAAAGTTAGCAGGGTTTCGCAGCGAACCGCCCATATCACTCCCATCAGCGATGGGTATCATACCACACGCCAACGCAACCGCAGCACCGCCGCTGCTGCCACCGCAGGTCTTGGTTGTATCATACGGGTTGAGCGTCTCTCCGAACACCTCGTTGTAAGTTTGCGATCCGGCACCAAACTCCGGTGTATTGGTCTTGCCAATGGTAATAGCCCCGGCTTTCTTCAAGCGTTCCACAATCAGAGCGTCGTGATCGGGTACAAAGTCCTTGAAAATGGGAGAGCCGTAGGTCGTACGGAGGCCCTTGGTTTCGACGAGATCTTTATGTGCTATAGGTAGTCCGTGCAGCGGACCCACATCTTCGCCGTGTGCCAATACTGCATCGGCGGCATCTGCCCAATCTATCACTTTGCTAAAATCGGAGTGTGTGACGATGGCATTCACCTTCGGATTGACGCGCTCGATTTGAGTCAAATGGGCTTCCATTACCTCTCTGACGGAGAGTTCCTTCGCACGGATGCGACGCACCAACTCTGTGGCAGTTAGGAAGCATATCTCTGGGTTGGACATAAGGTCTCCTAATCTTTCCAATTAAAAATGACACCCAGCATCGATTTTTCCCGATGATACGCCATCTCATAAGCCTTGACTATCTCTGTGTAATGAAAGCGATGGGTGATTAACCGCTTCGGTTCAACAAGCCCGTTTGCCATTAAGGAAACGATATAATCCCCGTGTCGGTCATTGTTGAATCGGTCTTCGGGGGTGGGATACAAGTAGCCAGCAGGGCCCGACACCGCGATGATTGAAATCCCTTTGTTATAGAACCATTCCATCGCCAGCGGATTAAAATCGAGAGGAGGTTCACCACGACCAAGCAAACTGACGACGGATACACGACCGTTATCCCGGACAATCTGCACAGATGTGCGGAAAGCGGGCCAAGGATTTGCCGTGAGGATAACTAGGTCAATACCGATGCCGTTGGTAAAGGCATCCAACTTTGCGTCGAGGTCAGGGTCATCGTATAGGTAGGCGGCGTGAGCCCCCATTCGCTCTGCCATCTCCAAACGGATGGGGCTATTGCCAATTCCAACGACCCGTGCCCCAAAAGGTTGTCCCAACGCCACTGCACCCAACCCGAGCACCCCTAGCCCGACAACTGCCACAGTTTCACCGGGCTGGAAATGGGCTTTGCGATAACAGTGACCGCTGAGGGCGTAGAGATGGGTGTAGACAGCATCTTCTGGGTGGACACCATCGGGAACTTTGACAATGCTCGCAGACTCATCGGTGATATATTCGGATTGATGAGGTTGACGGGTTACAACCCGGTCGCCAACCTGGACACGGGTGACTTCCCTGCCCACGCCACGAACAATCCCGAAATTGCTGTCTCCAACCCATCGGGGGTAGTCGGGTGCTCCCGGGACCCGTTTCGCACCTTCATAGTTGCCACGATCTGTCCCGATTTTCAGGGCGGAGATTTCAGTCTCGATCCAAACGTCTGTTGGGTTCAAGTTATCCGTATCAAGGGGGTGCTCCTCCATGCGGAGATCTCGCGCTCCGTATAGAATTGGAATTTTCATAGGTTCTCCTTAACAGTCGGGTTATGGCTACTTAAATATTACCTAAGTTGCTAGTTTAAAAGTCAATCCCCGATATCCGTAGGTCGGTCCTCTTACCCGCACCAAAGTCCCTCGTAGCCACAGAGCCTGCCCTCGACTCGTCGGGGTTTCCCATCCTTTGAGTCTATATTCATATCTCGACCCCCAAATGTCAACAGAACCTAGCAACTTGCGTTAAATATTATCAAGGGGATACAACTTACGACCCAGCCGTTTGAAGGTCAGATCGCTCAATGTGTGGACGCTGGGCTCAGACACAACATGGATTGCCCCCGCCCACGACTCAAACCCCGCACGAAAGTGGGCGGAAGATTTGACACCGATATAACGCATCTGGCGCGGCTCTAGTCCAAGCGTTCGAGAAAAAGCGGTGTCAAAAGGTTGTTCCCGTTGCGTAACCAGCAGGACGTGAACGCCATCCTGTTTGATGTATGCTGATGGGCCCATGGTACTGTTTAAACCGGCAAGCATCGGCCCACCGTAACGGAAATCACCATCCGATAGTGCAATCACCTCCGCTGTCATGCGGATGGGTTGACCCTGTGCAGGGGTTGATTTGGCACCGACATCCAGGGTCAACGTCGCGCCCATGCCAGCGCGCTGGCACTGTGCAATTGCTTCTGGATCAACGATGTAAAGTACACAAGCGTTCTGAAGGCCCGCTTCTATGAAGCACTGTAACATGCCGGTACTATCGCCCGGAGAACCGCCGCCGGTGTTATCGTTTCGATCCGCAAAAATCACCGGGAATTTCCCATCCGCTTCCGCTATCTTCAGGGCTTCACAGGTTGTCGGTGCGGCCCCGTGCCACATCTCGCGGCGATCAAAGATCCATGTCCCCAACTGGTCAGCGTAAGCCTGGGCTAAGGCTTGATCGTTATCGGTCACAATGTAAACCGAGGCCCCCATATTCGGCACATCAGCCAAATAGTAGCAGGTTGCAATCGAACCGCAGATGACGCGGGGCTGTGCTTCGATACGGTGCAGCTCGTCAATCGCCTCCCGCATCGGCGGATGTGCCGTAACTTGGTGTATCCCCCAGATCATCGGAATTTGATGCAGTGCCATCGTCGGGCGTTTGCCATCATTCACGATCGACATCAGCACATCGGCGCATTCACGGCTACGCTCCGCCATATCAATCTCTGGATAGGTCTCTCGTCCAATCAGTATATCTGCGGCATCAACCATCTGTGGAGAGACGTTGGAATGAATATCCAGTTGGGCAAGGATAGGGATCTCTGGACCGACCGCCTGACGAATCGCCGCCAGTATATGGCCCTCAGGGTCGTCAATACCATCCGGCCCCTCAAGGTCTCCGACCACCATCGAGCCGTGTAACTCAAGTAACACCCCGTCTATTGAACCAGCTTCAGCAATTCGATTTAACATCTCCTCCAGAATAGCATCAAAGATATCACGAGGGGTCGGCCCACTGGGATGCGCCTCGGCAAGAACAGTCGGAATCAGTTCAAAGCCATGGGTTTCCGCGCCATCAATAAATCCGCCAATTGGGGTGTTAGTGCCGCGGAATTTGTTTAACATCTCTTCGCCTCGTAGGTAGAACCAATCTGTGTAGCTCTGCCAATCCGTTGCGACTGTGGTAAAGGTGCTGCTCTCATGGCTGACTCCGCCGGTAACAACTCTCATCCGTTTCTCTCCTTTAACCCTCACTCTTTATGATTCGGTGTAGCATGGGACAACGCTAGATTTTGTAGTTAGAAGTGGACGCTCAGCTATCTTACCAATTTATCAACCGCCGGTCAACAAAAATCACCGAGCGAAACTTCTAGTAGGACAACGGTGTTTATAATAATTATTGATACGTTACAATTCTGATGTTATAATCTTAGGCCAGCATTTCAAGATTTCTATTCCCGAAAAGAAGGATAATGCGTTTTGCGTACCTCCGACGAAGAATTGATGATGAAATGTCGAAACGGTGACATGAGTGCCTTTGAGCTAATTGTGATGCGTTATAAAGACCTCATCACGAATTTCATCTATCGATCTATAGGCGACTATCACCGCGCTGAAGACCTGGCGCAGGAGACATTTCTGCGCGTTTTCAGGAGTACAGGCCGTTATGAGCCGAAGTGTCGATTCAAAAATTGGATATATCTCATCGCGACGAATTTATGCCGAAACGAAATTCGGGATCGGAAGCGGCGGAATACGGCTTACCTTGATGACCTTGTGCCTGACAATGAGGATGCCAGCTATTTTGAGCTAATGCAGGATGTCAGCCAACTGCCCGACGAAGTCTATGAAAAAAAGGAGCGACAACTCATCATTCAGCAAACAATTAACCGCTTACCTGAAAACCAGCGATTGGCATTACTGCTGGTGAGCTATCAAAATCTGAGGTACGATGAAATCGCAGAAGTGCTTGAGTGCTCCGTTAGTGCTGTGAAATCACTGATCCATCGCGCCCGCCAGAATATGAAAACACTCCTGACCGAAGTTGGAATTGGAGAGAGTTCCCATGCTAAAGTGTGAAAATGTTCAACCACAGCTATCTGCTTATGTAGACCGTGAGATACCCTTGTGGACAATCCGACTGATTCGGTGGCACCTCAAGCGGTGCCCTAACTGTGCACATGAAGTGATGCGCCTCCGGCAAACAAACAAAATCCTTCACCACCTCGATCCGGTCAAAACCTCTGACAATTTCCTGCCGGACCTAATGCGTCAAGCCGCAGCGATTACCATAATTGAAAAAGGGCAAATTCCCGCCATTCGTCGCATCTGCCGGCGATTGGAATCGTTGTTTGCATGGATGCTTTACAGCTTTCGGACACGGGTGCGTCCCTATGCTGTTGTGACTTCATTGGCGTTGATCGCGGCAGTTGTGAGTATCACACTGTATCAACCCCGGTTTCCAATCCCATCGGACGACGCACTGACAGTTGCTCAGTCACCAAGGGATAAACAAGCCCTGATCGTAGAATTTGAGATTGTTCCAATCAATCAATTCCCTAAACCACACCTATCTCCTAATCGGCAAATGTTGCCTTTCACACCGGTTAATCAACGTCAGGAAAGGTAACGCAAGCATTATTCCCAATATGAAGGCGGGAACATGCCCAAAGCACTTTGTATCGGCGAGTTACTCATTGATTTCGTTTCCACAACCGTTGATGTCACGCTTGCAGAAGCTCCGGGATTCGCCAAAGCAGCGGGCGGTGCAACGGCGAACGTCGCCGTTGGCTTGGCAAAACTTGGCGTTGATTCGGGATTTATCGGCAAAATCGGCGATGAACCGTTTGGTGATTTCCTGCGCCAGACGCTTGAACGGAACCGTGTTGATACCGCTCATCTCATTTCAGAGGCGGGGTGCCGGACAACATTAGCGTTTGTTGCGACCCGATCAGATGGCGCGAAGGACATCCTTTTCTACCGCAATCCGGGGGCGGATACACTTCTCAAGCCTGGCGAAATTGATGAAGCGTATGTTCAATCTGCGGACGTGTTTCACTATGGTTCGTGCAGTTTGAGTCACCGCCCCAGCCGCGATGCTACGTTGAGAGCGATTCAGTATGCGAAGGAGGCTGGCGCATTTATGTCCTACGATCCTAATCTGCGCCTGATGATGTGGGACACGCCGGAGGCCGCCAAACACTGGATCTGGGAGGTCATGCCGTATGCAAATGTCGTCAAAGCAGCAGCGGAGGAGTGGGAGTTTATCACAGACACCTCTGAACTGGAAAATGGAAGTGAGCGTATCCTCCTAGAGGCTGGTGTGGAGTTGGTCATCGTAACACAAGGCGAGCACGGTTGTTATTACAATAACGGCTCACATCAAGGGTATGTGGACGGATTCAAGGTTGAAGTGGTCGATCCACTCGGTGCGGGTGACGGATTTGTTGCAGCAATGCTGACGCAAATCATGCGTTCCTCTGGAGGTATGCGGAAACTGCTTGAACTCGATGATAACCAACTCCAAGGAATGATGAGATACGCCAACGCAGCGGGAGCTCTGACAACACAGAAAATCGGTGTCATTCCTGCTTTACCAACACCATCGGAGATTGAGGCGTTTCTGAAAACTTAACTCGTTGATTCTATGGGGGGATACTCCCTATCACCTGCATTAGCCCTGAAATCTTAACGTTATAGATAAACTCAAATCCCAAGTCTTTCTCTCAACAGGCGATGAGAGGCACTAGGTATTACCATCTCATACTGAAAGGAGTTACAACATGACTGGAAAAACAAACCAAGCGTTTGCTTCACACATAAAGGATGCCCATTGGGCCAAGGGGTTGCGCCCTTACTTTGTCTACCGTGATTTGGGGATTAACGCCGCCACCGATGGCAAGGTGCTGGCGCACGTCATCCGCGCCGATCAATCCTGTGAGGGGCCCATGGGCTACCACTCCCACGCCCTCGATTTTCAGATGAATTACCTGCTCAAGGGCTGGGCACGACTTGATTTTGAAGACATCGGCGAGATTCGGGTTGAGGCGGGCGATGCCTGGTACCAGCCGCCCGGAATCAAGCATGAGGTGTTGGAGTATTCCGATGACTTTGAGGTCATTGAGATTACCATGCCCGCCGAGTTTCCCACACAAGACGAGTCGCGTTAGATATGATTGACAAATTCAAGATAAAGCATTATGCCCCCCAACCGCTGTTGATGCCGCAGGTGACTAATGCTTGGTTATCGAGAGGAATGGGCCTGCGGCCCAGTCAAAAAAATTACCAACACACCTCGGAGAGATTGACATGAAGGTTGGTTTCATCGGTCTTGGTAATATGGGCAATCCGATGGCAGCAAATCTCCTCAAGGCCCGATACAACTTAACAGTCTATGACATCCGTCGCGAGATGGGTCACCCCCTCGAAGCTGCCGGCGCAAGGTGGGCAATAAGCCCGAAGAGCGTCGCAGCCCAATCAGACGTTGTGCTTACCTCGCTGCCGGGGCCCCAAGAAGTCGAAGCGGTTGTTCTGGGGGAGACCGGTGTTTTCGCGGGATTGAACAGCGGATGCGCCTATATCGATCTGAGCACCAATTCACCCACAACCATGCACAGAATCGCCGAGATTGGAGCGTCAAGCGGATTTCACGTTCTCGACGCACCGATTAGCGGTGGTGTATTTGGCGCGAAGGACGGGACACTCACTATATTTGTGGGTGGTGAGCAGGAAGTTTTTGAGCGGTTTCAACCCCTGCTTCAGAGCATTGGCAAACATATTGCCTATATGGGACCGGTAGGCAGTGGACACGTAACCAAACTGGTAAACAACTTCATAATGTTCATCAATTTTGCTGGTGTCTGCGAAGGGATGGCGATGGGTGCCAAGGCGGGCATCCATCCGCAAGCACTGCTCGATGTGATTAAAACCAGCACGGGTGATAGCATGTACTTGCGCCGAACAATTGGGTTACTGATGGCAGGCGATGATGTCAATTCTGCTGCGGAGCTTGCTGTTAAAGACGTGCATTTGGGAGTTGAGCTTGGCAGGGAACTCGGTATACCAATAGAACTCGGTCCGCTTGTCGAAGATATTTTTAGGCGGTTCTGCGCTGAAGGACGGGGGCAGGCGGACCAGTTGGAAATCATGCGAGATTTCATGCAGAGATCGGGAGTGGAGGTGCCAAAAAGCAAGTCAGCGTAGTCGGTATGCTAATTCCGGCGATGATCTGTAAACCGCCGCGCCTTCAACTCAAAGCTGGGCAATGTGCCGTGAGGCACCGGCTTCACCACCACGCGCAGGCCTAGAGATTCACGAACTGCTTTGGTGACAGCTTGGGCGGTCATGTTTAGATCCGTGCCGCTGGTCTGGATCCGAATCTCCATCTCATCAAGTGCTCCCCGCCGATAAACATCTACCGCAAACTCACCTACTTCAGCGAAACGACGGATGATGTTCTCAATCGTGCTCGGATAGACATTCACGCCGCGTATAATCAGCGCGTCGTCGATTCGCCCGATAACCCCACCTTCTAGACACCAAAATGTTCGTCCACATTTACACAGTTCGGTTTGCAGCTTGACCTGATCGCCCGTGCGGTAGCGGATGACCGGCATCCCAACCCTGCCCAGATTAGTGATGACCAACTCGCCTTCTTTGGCGGGTTCGCCGGTCGTAGGGTCAATAACTTCGCAGATGAATTCCCCTTCGTTCAGGTGTACCCCAGCTTGTGCCTGACATTCAAACCCCCAAGCCCCCACCTCCGTTGCGCCGGCGTGATCGTAACAGCGAGCGTTCCATGCGTTTTCGATACGATGCTTCGTCCATGGCAGGCTTGCGCCCGGCTCACCGGCATGAATAGTCACGCGGACGTTGGCGTTGGCGATGTCAATTCCCTCTACTTCGGCAACTTCAGCGAGATGCAAGGCATAAGTGGGTGTACAGATTAGGGTCGAAATATCGTTGGACCAAATGGCTCGCAACCGCTGAATCGAGGTCATTCCACCACCCGGAATCGACAATGCACCAATCCGCCGTGCGCCTTCGTAAGCACTCCAGAAGCCGATAAAGGGACCGAACGAAAAAGCGAAGAAAATCCGATCACTCGCAGTCACACCCGCGGCATTATACACTGACTCCCAACAGCGCGCCCACCAGTTCCAGCTCTCATCAGTATCCAACCAACGCAACGGTTCGCCAGTCGTACCGGAGGTTTGATGGATACGGACATACCGTTCGCGGGGAAACGTGAGATTGGTGCCATACGGTGGGTGAGCCTCCTCATCCGCGGAGAGTTCCTCCTTTGTAGTAAAAGGCAGCCGCCGGTAATCTTCGAGTATTTGTATATCTTTCGGCTGCCTCACTCCCGCTTCGATCAGTTTTCGCCGATAGAAGGGATTGGTTGCCAACACCGAGGTAAGCATCGCCTGCAGCTTCTTTAGTTGGATTTGCGTCAACGCTTCTCGTCCGAGCGTTTCAATGAAAGAATTTAAGTCGTTTGTCATATTGCGTAAATGTAGCCTCTGTGAAGTGTTCAGACTTTCGCTCCAGAGGGGCACTATGCCTATAGCAAAGCATGTCTAACCTAAATATCCCAAAGCCCCAGCGGGACAACAGATCTTTTTTAATGAATCAATGAACTAATGAACCAACATAGTCCTATCGGGACGACAAATGGTAACTTGCGTTAGTATAACAGCTAATTTATAGTCGTGGCAAGCGATAGTATGTTGACACTAGGGCTATTTAGTTTTCCGTTTTTTGACCGATTGTGACGGGTAGTCCGTTCCAGCCCCGATTGCATCCCCGATTCCATCGGGACAGGCGGGCCTGCCTGTCCCGTTCGCGGGGCCCTCGGAACGGGGACAGGCCTGCCCCGCTCCTGGTCACGGCACGGACCGAAGAATTAAATGACCCTATGTTGACACACAGCTCCTTTGATGCTACAATGAAACCTGTGGAAGTGGAGATTGCGTTTCATCAGACCTGGTGTGCAAAAATACAAAAATAAAGGACATCAACGACGATAAGGTAGCATCCACATGACATCACCCCTTGAACCGAAGACCATCCAGAAATTGGTAGATGTTTTTCCGTCTTTTGCCTTACTGGCAGGGATGCAACTCGATCTGTTCACGCCACTCAAAGCGGGTCCCATGCGCCCGGAGCCGATTGCCAATGCCATTGGTGTAGATGTGGCCAAACTCAAACCGCTACTCTATGCGCTTGTGGCCGCCGAGTTGTTGACCGTAGAAGGAGATCGTTTTGCCAATACTGACGAGGCGAACCATTTCCTTGTCCGCGGCAGTCCGTCTTACATGGGCGGAGTGCATACGCTATATGCAGATTTGTGGGGAGCGGCACTTCAAACAGCGGAATCCATCCGCACCGGGCATCCACAAGCCAAGCACGATTACACACAGATGTCCCGCAAAGCGTTAGAAACGTTCTTCCAGGGGTTGTATCCGGGAGCCCTCGCAACGGGGCGTGCACTGATAAAAGACTATGGGCTCTCGTCCTGTCAGGCGTTGTTAGACGTTGGGGGAGGCTCGGGGGGACTAGCCATCGCGGTGGTAAAAGCCTGCCCCCATATCCGGGCAACGGTTGTGGATGTGTCGAATGTGACACCGATCACTCAACGTTTCGTAACAGCGGCAGGCGTATCTGACCGAGTCAAAGTCATTGCGGCAAATGTCGTGGAAGCCCCACTCCATGGGCAGTTTGATGCCGTCGTTCTAAAGTCATTCATTCAAGTGCTTTCGCCAAATGATGCACAGCGTGCACTCAAAAACATCAGCGCAACCATGGCACCGGGCGGCGTAATCTATATCTTGGGGATTGGTATTCTTGATAACTCTCGCATTTCTCCGCGAGCAGCTGCTATATCCAATACCATCTTCATCAATATCTACGACGAAGGACAGGCTTACACCGAAGATGAATATCACGATTGGCTGACAGCAGTTGGATTTGTGGATTTTAAGCGGGATACGTTGCCGGACGGATCGGGTATCATAACGGCGCAGAAACCGATGTAAAACGTGAGATTACGGTGTTAAGGCTGTTTGTTTTGAGCAAAGAGGGATGCTACCGAAGCTGCAAATGACCATTTGTTGGAGGTATTCCCGCCACGGTAGGACCTCCTGTATTTATACAATCTTCGATTCTAAGAAGGAGAACCTTTATGGCGTTATTCAAAGCAGGTGTCATCGGTTGTGGTGGACGTGGACGTGGTCATGCGGAAGGGTATCAAGCCTCGCCAGACGTGGAGATTGTCGCATGTGCGGATCCCTTTGAAGAGGCACGGGGGAATTTCAAAGAGCAGTTCGGAGTTGCGAGAACCTATGAGGATTACCGTGAGATGCTGGATAAAGAATCGCTCGACTTTGTCAGCGTCTGTACGTGGATTGCCCTGCACAAAGAGATGGTTATTGCAGCAGCGAATAGTGGGATTAAAGCTATCCACTCCGAGAAACCGATGGCACCGACATGGGGCGATGCCAAAGGGCTCTATCAAGCGTGTGTAGACAACGACGTGATGATTAGCTTCTGCCATCAACGCCGCTTCGGTGCAAGTTTCGTCAAAGCGAAGGAGTTGGCAAACGACAGCACAATCGGTCAAGTCTACCGCTTTGAGGGGGCATGTCCCAATATGATTGACTGGGGAACGCACTGGTTCGACATGTTCTTCTTCTATAACAACGACGAACCGGCAGAGTGGGTGATGGGCCAAATTGATGTCGTTGAAGAACATCTCGTTTTTGGGGTGCCAGTGGAGACAAGCGGGGTTTCATGGATTCGCTATAAAAACGGGGTAGAAGGTCTACTCGCAACAGGTGCAGCTTCACTAGACGGAGTACAAAATCGCATCATCGGCACGGATGGCATCATTGAAGTTGGCGGACGAGATAAGCCACCAGTGCGCGTCCTCCGATATGGGGCTGCTAATTGGGAAGTGCCAAACCTTGACAGCGTTGTGCCGCCCGGCGGAGATACCGTCCTCTCCGTACTCGACCTTATCGATTGCGTCAAAACGGGACGCGAGCCAGAACTCAGCGGACGAAAGGCGATCCAAACAACAGAACTTATCTTTTCGACATACGAGTCAAGCCGCCGTCGTGCAAAGATTACCCTGCCGCTTGACGTAGATGACTCTGCACTGCTGACTATGCTGGATCAGGGAATGATCAGATACACCACTCCATGAAACCAACGGTGCTAGGCCCGATTATGTTGGTTTTTGTCTTTGAGAAACCTTACACAATCGTGGATTCACGGTTTCGTTTATCCCGACGAAGGTCGAGACAACGAAATCGGAATTTGCAACTGTTGATATACTCTCCGGCCAAAGACCGAGGGTGAAACGTAAGTTAATTCATGGGTGTGCTGATTCATGAATGAACTAGGGAACCAATGAACACCCAATCCCACGCCATCATTAACATCGCGCTCCTGAGTCGGAAGGCAACCCCGCACCTCCACCGTTACACCCTCATCGGTGCCGTGTTGCCAGACGTGCCGATGTTTCTCTTTTTTGGGGTTGAGGCATTCATTCTCAGACATCCGCAAAGCCTAATCTGGGGGGAGCGGTATTTCCTCCCGGAGTGGCAAAACCTCTTTGACCTCTTCAACTCCATCCCACTATTTCTCATCCTTCTTGGGATTGGCTACTGGCGTAAATCCAACGCTATTATCATCTGCTCCCTGAGCCTGCTGTTACACGCTGCCGGCGATTTTTTCCTCCACCACGACGACGGACATCGGCACTTCTTCCCGCTCCTCCAATTCCGCTTCCATAGCCCAATCTCCTACTGGGACCCCAAACATCATGGCGGGATTGTCTCGGCTATCGAAATATTGGTGACAATTGGGGCATCGGTCTATCTCTTTCCCCGCCTACAATCCCGATTTATGAAGGGTGCCCTAGTCTTTATAAACCTCATTTCGGTGCTCATGTATGTCGGATTTGCTGTCTTTGGTTGAGCGGCGCGCTCTGCTAAAAGGATGATTGGCAGGACGTTGTAAGGTCGTGATAATTTCTGTGATATCCACAATAAAAAAAGCCACCCCCTCGATTCTGCCTTCCCCGTGTGCGGAAGAAAGGTACAAATCAAAGAGGTGGCTGATTTGGAAAGATGACACTTCGCAGCAACGAAATGCCAACCCTCTACGGTTCTGTATCCATTTTCCGTTCGCGCTGCGTGCGCTCGAATTGTCGAGCGGTGTCAGGGTCCATCTCCCTCAACCGACGCAGCCCCTCCTCCGAACCATACTGGTCAATCAACTGTCGCGCCTTATCAAAACGATCGGCTGATACCCCTTGGCTCAACTCCGCTTCAACCCCCACCGGCATCAACTGTTTTTCAAGTTCTGTCACGCTGGGCGGGGAAGGTGTAGACTCGACCATGCCGGGGAGACCTGATGGAGGGACAGGGGCATCAGAGCGAACCGGGGCGGTATCTGTATCAATCGGGGTGTCTCCTTCAGAAACAATGTCTGCCCCTGAATATTCTCTGTTGTCTGCTGCCTCACCCCTTCCTGATGGGCGATTGCTCTCTCCTTTTCGCCTCCACCCTGGTCGTGTGTCTTCACCTTCATCGGGCAGAAACCTCACTTTCACCGGTGGCTTATCGGACATCGGTAGTGGTGTGCCCGGTGCTAACATCTTGCTCCTTTCGATTATTCTCTCTTGTTCCTTAACATATTCCCGCTGTTCATCAGATAATGACACATCCAGTTCGCCTTGTGCGATTTTCTTCTCAACCTCAGCCATTGAGATGCCGTATTGGATAGACCACGCGAATTTATCATAATACTCTCGACGCTTATACGTGTCCTCTATCGAATAATATTCTTCGGGCGGATAGTGATCAACGCCATCTATATCAATGAGTTTATTCTTCAGCCAGGGTTTTTCTGCGAGAGCTGCCATCTCAATCAGGGGTGAATCTAATTCATCTCTATAAATCGCCTCCCCCTCCCCATACTGCGAGTTATGGGGGACAATCACTTGATGCAGTTTTCCATCAGGGCTCACAACCCGTTGGATCACCTTTCCTTTATACTCTTCACGGAAAGATTCAGCCGCCCGAATCGCCTCCTCCACAGCGGGGGTCATCTTTCCCGTATGGAGCCACTCCTGTATTTCTATTGATTCTTGGCTCATAGGGCTATCAGAAACGTAGATATGATCGTCTATATTGTACACGTACTCACCATCTGGCGTCAGATGGTAGTCATGCTCATGTCCGGGCTCAGCCCGTCCTGCCTCAACGGGCAAGCCTTCTTCGCCATGATGGGTGTGGTCTTTGGAAGAATGGGCGTGTTGCCCATGCCCTTCAATCGAACGACTAAACGCCTGAGCATTCGACATAAACGCCTTAAACTCGATATGCCTCTGGTAAGCCCTATAGCTAACATAAGAGACAGAGAGAAATGCAACAATACAAACCCCAACAATATAGAGGATGAAACGGTGCTTAAACATCAGATGACTCTCCTTCCTCCAGTTTGCCAGATCTTACACGACTTGTTCTCTGTTGGCAAAGCCTAACAGAGTGGCGTACGCCTAACAAGCTGATGTTGTCATGGCAGTAATACATGACTTTCCTATGTTCTCTACTTTTTCTCCAAAGAGTTCTCTCTCCAATTCAAAGAAACGGAGCCCACTTTCCAAGTCCAAGTATCCACCTGCTATCAAACTATGCCCTCTAAATTGAAACACCAACTCCTCGCGCCATTGTAGGGGCGCGGCATGGCTGCTTATCCTGCTAATCCTTAAATCCTGAAAATTCTGATTCAGACAATACAGATGCAATTCCCCTGCGGTCCCTTACGTTTTACGTTTCACGTTTCACGCACAATATGGTATCATAGTTAAACGCTTGAGTTAGGTAGGTGATCGCGTTCCGAGAGATCGGGATGAGGAAAGTCCGGACTCCGCAGGGCGGGATGCTGGATAACCCCCAGGAGCGGCGACGCTATGGAAAGTGCAACAGAAAGCAGACTACAACGCGGAAGCGTTGTACAGGTGAAACGGTGCGGTAAAAGCGCACCAGTTCCGATGGTGACATCGGGAGCTCGGTAAACCCCATCCGGAGCAAGGCCAAATAGGAGGATGTATGAGGTGCGCCCGCCTCGTCCTCGGGTATGGCTGCTTGAGGTTGATGGTAACATCAATCCTAGATGAATGATCACCGCCTTGATGCGTGAGAACAATTCAGGGAACAGAAACCGGCTTATTCCCAACTCAAGCCCCTTTTTTGAAAAGCCAAAGGCACCAGAAACCGAGTTTTGTCAAAAATTCGGTTCTCTATCCTTATGCCTATACTCTCTGAAAACGTTTATACCTGTGCCGACATACCTATTCAGCCATCAGAAGGAGAGCCCCATGCAACTGACAGACGAGAAACGTTTTAACTTAGAACGCAGGACTTACGACTGAGCCGCCACCGTTGATATTGATTTCAACGAGGGTTCAAAATCAGGGATGGAGATCACAATGCCAATCGATATCGACGAGTGTGTAGCAGAAATTCTGGACATCGGACACTGCGTCCTACCGAACCATTTTCCTCGGGCAGCACTTGAAGAATGCTATCAGGCATTTCAACCGTTGCTGGCAGATGTCGCCGCGCGTATTCCCGATGGGAACCGCGGACCCAATCGATGGGCAATTGGGTTGCCCTTTGCGCCGCCATTTTATCACTCCGCTTTCTTCAATGACGACACGGTGATCGAGATTGTCAGCCGCATCTTGGGCGAAAACATACACATCTCTTATTACGGCACGGATACGCCGATACAGGGGTCAGAATATCAAAAAGTCCACGCGGACTTACCTTTTCTGTTCACAGAGGAACCAGAGCATCGCCACCCACCGGCACTGCTGTCCGTGCGGTTTACGTTCGTCGATATGACACCGGAGAACGGTCCCTTTGAAGTGGCAGAACGCACCCAACATCTGCCCCGAATCGAGACGTTGGAGAGAGCCAATGCAGGCAAAATTCCTCTCAATCCTTTGCTGCTTAAAGCCGGCGACGTGCTGATCACCGACCCACGTACCGTTCACCGTGGCACACCCAACCGCACCGATACACCCCGACCTTTTGCTGTTATCGTCCACAATCGCCACTGGTATAACATCAGCCGTGATCGACTGGAGGCGAACGAAGACACGCCGGCACTGACCGAGTCGTTCTACCAAACACTGTCGCCGCGGGAGCAAGACCTGCTGCGAAAAGTCCCTAGGACGCACGGTTAGTCAGATCATGGAGACTAGCGTATCTTGGCAGAAAGACTGAAAAGTGGGGACGGTCTACAATTTTTTCTGCGTCTGCTGAGATAATGCTTTGAAGTACCGCTCAATCAGTTCTCGATACTGAGGCGGGAGGTTTTCCCGCTGTCCAGACCTGAGATTCGATTCGATTTGCTGTATGGTCTCTAACAGCTTGGGGTCGATCGGAGGTGCCGTATCTCCAGGGGCTGTTGGTGTTTTCGCTACCTGACTCTTCCGTCTTTGACTGACCTCCCGTTTCTGCAAAGATTTGGAGCTTTCGAGCAGCCTTGTCAAGATTTCCCGCTGCTTGTTTAACACCTGTTGATTCAGATTGCCTCTCTGAAGCTCGCCTTCTACCTCCTTCATCTCTTCAGAAACAGCACTGAGATCGCCGAGTACCTCTGACAGCCGTTCCATCATGTCCGCTAGCCGTTCGGTGGCTTCCCGAATCATCTGCTGCTCATACGCCATCCGCTTGAGCATCTGATCGTTGCTTGGTGTGCGCCCTTGCTCCCGCATCTGCTGGTTCAACTGCTGCGCCATTTCGTTCAGTTGTCCTTGACTTTGTGCCAGTTGCTCAAGTTGTTCCAGCATATTCTGCATCCCAGCTTCACCCATCTGTTGGTTCATCTGGTCCATTGCTTTGAGCAGATCAGAAATCGCTTGGTTGAGGTCTGCCAACCCTTGCTTCTGGATCGGGACAGCGAGGTTTGGCTTCCGGTCTTCCAACGCACGCGCAGAACGTTCAAAGGCATCGGCGGCAGCATTAAGCCGCCACACGGTTTTGGGATCGATTTGCATCTGGTTTGTGCCCAACTCCCAGAGACGATCGGCAAGCAGGTTGAGCCCCGCTGCAAGTCCCAACTCGTTTGCTGCGAGTCCTTGCAACTGCTTGACCTCACCCGGCAAATACCGTCCATGTCCAGATTGCAGAATTTCGTTGGTACCATCAATCGTTTCCTCATGCGTTCTTGAAAGATATAGACCGCTCCGCACCGCCTCGCGTATTGCAGTCAACGTTTCCTCTGCATTTCCACCTTCCATAAACTCCAGCGCATTGTCCAGTCCTTGATGCAGTTCGGTCAATCCTTGTTGCGCCGCCGCCCCCGATTCCATTGCGCTCTGCATCTGATTGCCGCGCATCTGCTGGCTTGCGGATCGGAGATCCTGCCCGATTTGTACGTCGCGTGCGAATTGATTCAGCCGCTTGATTTCATCAGCAACCCGTTTGAGATTCTCTAATTCCGACATCTCCTCCCCAAGTTCATCGAGTGCTTGGTGGAGGTCGTCCATCTCCTCTGCGATACGTTCTTCTTGCTTGGCGAGTCGCTTTGAATCCTGATCCCATCGGGCCGCGTCGATACCCTGAACCCCATCTAGTGTATTGTTCTGACGAGCGTGTTCAGCGAGTTCCCCCAACTGTGCCATTAAGCGTTCTTGGCGTTCCGCGAGCTCCTTTGTCTGATTAACTGCAGCTTCTAGCTTCTGCTGAAGGATCATCTGTTTATAGAGGTCTTTCAGTCGGTCAAGCTGCTGAAGAAACCGTTCTTGATTAAAATTTGCTTCCATCAACTCCTGTTCCTGCTCCGATAGCTCCTGCTTCTCCAACGCTTCAGCTAACTTGCGTAGTAACTCCTTGTGCTCCTCCGACAGGGCTTGATCCATCAGTGCTTGCAACTCCTGAAACTTCTCAACCGTCTGCATGTCAAACAGTTGTTGCTTCTGCATCTGCTCCGCAGTTTGCTTCATCTCCTCGATCAGATCTTTTGCCGTTTTCTCAATCTGTCTCTGGCTTTTGAGAACCCGCTCCATCAGTTGCTCATCCTTCAGGGTCAGTTCTTGGCTCTTCCGTATCTTGTCCAGCAGCTCATCAATTGTCGCGTTTTGCTCTGCCTGATCGTTGTACAACGCCTCAAGTCCTTGCATCTCAGCTTCCTGTTCAGATTCGACCGCATCGTACAACTCTGCTAGGGTAGGGAAACGGATCGAATAGATATTGGATTTGCCGACGTTGGGTCCACTGACATTATCCGCGTCAAGGGCTTCGGCGTGGTAAGAAATGATGTCCCCCGGATACAGCCCGATCGGATCTATATCCCAAGGAAATTCGATAAAGACTGCCGTATCCGTTGGATTCCACGTTTTCAACGGCACGATCTCGTCATCATTCGCGCTTTCAACCCGATAAACGAGTTGAATTTTCTCCACACCGTAGTCATCTTTCGCATCAAGTTGCAGGGAAACAATCATTGAGTCGTCGAGCACAACATCTTTCCCCGGCGCAACAATTTCGATTTGGGGTTCAGCGTCCTCAATCGCGTGAATCGTGTACGCAATCGGTTGTGAGTTTGAAACGCTGTCGGTGTCGATTAGTTCGACATGATACTTTTCGCTGCGCTGGACGATAAAACTGCCGGATAACCGGATCCCTTCTGAAACTTTAAGTTTGACTATATCTGATTCTTCAAAGACCAACCGCGCTGAAGCGATTGGCTTATTTCCCTCCCCCTCAAAATGCACCATTGTTCCAACAAGAGTAGTGACATCGCCAAGGTTCTCCTCCAACACCTGCGGCGAAAGTTGCGTATATTTTGGGTAGTTGAACTTGAGTTGGAAGCGGCTCACAATTGGTGCTCGAGCAACCGTAATTTGGAAGTGCTCTGATTGTGTCTCTTTGACCGCAATGTAGTATTCCATTGATTGCGTAACGTTTTTGAACGTGAAGCGGTAAGCGATTTCGGTCTTATTCCTTGTCATCAAAATATTACGCCATGCACTCGCTGATGCCATCGTTTCCCCGCCGCCTCCCACGCGATAGTAGAGGTGCACAGGCGCACCCAGGTGCCCCGTCACTTTTGCGGCGATGGTGACCTCTGCCCCGGATTCAATTCGCACATTTCCCGGCTGAATCTCATCAATCTGGACGACGAGGATGTCCTGCGGCGTTTTAGGCAGTTCATCGAATGCTTGTGCAAAATCCTTTGCCGCGGACGGAAAAATGAAGAGGGTAACGAGCAGCAGCGCGAAAGAGGCGATGGCAAAACCACCATATCGCTTGAGTTTCAAAAACTCTTGCGAAAAGACTTTTCCGGCTTCAATCTCACCCATCAATTGGTGCGTGCCCTCAATCAACTTTTCAATGAACCCCAAGGCATAGCCGAAGCGATTGTTCTCCATTTCTGGCTTGAGTTGGACAGCACTCAAAATACGGTTTTCAAATCCGGGATAGTGATTTTCAACATAAGCCGCCACACGAACGTTTGTGAGTTTCTGAAACACAGGCCGAATCAAGTAACGAAATGCTGCGTACACGCCAATCCCTAACCACAGCAAGACCAGTCCCATGCGGAAAAGACGCGGCAAAGGCAAGATCTGATCAATGATAAGGACAAGGGCAAGGGCGATAGCAACCGCACCTAACCATCGGAGTAAACTGTGGGATAAGAGCAACAATCGCCACTGTCTTCGTAATGAGTGAAGCCGGTTAATAATTTCTTGATAGGTTTGTTCCGTATTTGAGTTTGACACGGTATGTCCTCCATTGGTGTGATGCCGGATGCGTAAAACATGATGCGTGAATAAACTCTTGAACGAATGCAATGGCAGCTAAACCAGCCCCCATTCCTTCAATACCCCCAGAACTGGCGGCATCGATCCTTTCCAGAGCCAATCTATCTTCAGCCACAAGCCATGCAGCACGGTGCTGCGAAAAATACCATCCTTGCTGATAGGCGTTAGGCAATAAATACCATCTTCGCCGCGCAGATAGAATTCGGCTTGGTGACGCTGTGGGTCAATCAACCAGTACTCACAAACACCGCCTTCTTCGTATTCGTAGAATTTGTCCCCTCGATCCGTTCCACGGCTGCCGGGGCTGATAATTTCTACCACCAGATCCGCGGGCCCGTCCAGATACGTCTCCTCCAAGCGGGGCAGATTTTCGTTTGCAACAAACAAAATATCGGGGGCTCTACTCGGCAACTCAGGGGCTGTTTTCATCTGAAATGGGTCATAAGCGATAACACCTAGCTGATGGAGATCGACAAAGTGTGAGATCAGCGATAGCAGGAAACGCCCTAAATTCTGATGTTCAATCGATATTGGTGTCATGAAAATCACCTCTCCATTGATCCACTCTGCATGGGTGTCTTCGTCCAACCATTCGAGAAATTCCTCGTAGGTCATCTTCGCCGCTAGTGCTTTCGGATCCGGCGGGAAGTCAGAGGCATCCAAACGCTCGGCTTTGATCTCCTGTTTCTGCCGTGCTAGTTCAATCAGTTTCTCTAATTCGTGATTTGGTAGCAACACCTTGTCGCCAATGGGATGGGTATGGATGGTTATCATGTGCGTTCACCTCTATTCCTTTGGCCGCTCCCCACTTAGTGTGTCAGTACATAAACCGCAATATTAACAGCCATCTTCGCGGCAAGTTCTCGAACCTGCTGTGTATCCTTGGGGTGGACCTTCGGATCTTCCAGACCATCCCCAATATCTGAACTGTAAACGTAGTAAACAACCATTCGACCTTCGTGGAATAACCCAAAGCCTTGTGCGGGTTCCCCATCGTGCTCGTGAATTTTCGGAAGTCCGTTGGGAAAATCGTAGAAGCAGCGGTAAATGAGGTGCGAATTCGGTATAGGTTGGAGCACCTGATCGGGAAATACGCGGCGGATTTCACGACGGAAACTCTCATCTAACCCGTAATCGTCATTCACAAAAAGGAAACCGCCGTGCGTCAAATAAAAGCGCAATGCCTCAACCTCCTCCTCTGCGAGGCGAATGTTGCCATGACCCACAATATAGAGCATCGGATATTGGTACAGGTTCCGATCCGTCAACTTCACAATCACGCGCTCCTCCGCTGCTTCAATATCCGTTCTGATGCGAAGAATCTTCAGCCAGTTGGAAATGGTGGTCTGATCACCGTACCAATCGCCTCCCCCACCGTATTGAACTTGCGCGATGACAAATTTCTCGCCAGCACTTTGGGCTGATCCGATCACGAGAGCTAAACTCAGTAAGGCGTAAAATGTGAAACGTGATGCGTGATTTATTTGAAACTCAGCTGTTTTTTTTTAATCATTTTCTATCATATCCTTCAAACTACACTAACCCTCTCCGCATACGCAAAAACCATTCTGCCCCCAGGAACCCAACCGCAAGGATCAAGACAATCGGGTTATCCCACAATGCGCGTTCTTGAACCGCAAAGACAGACTCTCGAATCGGTTTAATCTTTTCGGGTAGCGATGTAGCATCGGCAATTGGGGTATAAAGACCGCCGGTTTTGGCTGCAAGCTGTTTAAGCAAATCTTCGTTGAGTTGCGGATTCTCAAACTCTGCCAATGGAAATTCGACAAAAATTTCTGTTGAGTCCTCACCGAGTGAGGATGAGCGATCTACGCCTGAAGCGTGAATGCGGTACGCCCCTTTTTGGTTTACACGGAACTGGGCACGATAGGTGCCGGAGCTCTGTAAATTTGCACTTGTTCGGACTTGAAAACGCTTTCCGTCCGGCGGGGTCACTTCAATCTTAAGATCTGCGGCGACCATCGGTTGATAGCTCTCATTATAGGCATACGTGATAATTTGGACCTCATCACCGACTGAATAAGTTGTCAAATCTGTTGTGACGTTGATCTGTTTGGTATCCGTCCGTGTTGCCATCCAACGAACCATCTGCCCCCAAAAGCGAGGATAAGTATCGTCCTCATCTTTGAAATTCCAAACACCAAACCCCCAATTCCATAACCCTTCGGCGGCGATTAGGAGGCTTTTTCCCAATCCCGAACGTTGAAAGATGATAATCGGCAGCACCATCTGATTTCTCTCTGAGTGGTACTCGGCGAGTGTTGTTGCCCCTCCCTTGAGTTCAAATCCACCCAACCGTCGCGATAACGGCGGCAAATCGCGCCATAAGGCTTCAACTTTTGCTTGCGTATCTCCCAAACGGGTAATCGGATGGTACAGCCCCTGTTGCGTCAGTTGAAGGCTAAAATCCTCATCCCGCACATAGCAACCGTTGGGTGGGATAACAATCGGCAGAAGCGCAGCAAGAGAGGTCTGCTTGAAGCCATCACGACCAAGCGAGTTGCGTCCACCGAGAAATATGACCGCTTTCCCCTCTTTTTCCACAAAATCGACAATCACTGTATGCTGTTGCGGAGTTAGCGTGCTGGAGCGGAGATCGCCGATGATGAGTACATCGTAAAACAGTAGCTCGTCAAGTGTTTTCGGAAAGCGGGACACACGAGTTGGATGGGTTGTCTGCGGATAGTATCCATCGAAACGGGCTAACAGCGTTCCACGGAGTTGATGCGGCGATCGGCTTGATAGAATAACGCAGGTCGAATCAATATTGGGATCGCGTTCGAGAGCACGTTTGAGAAAGGCGTATTCCCAGCCGGGGTGCCCTTCGATGTAAAGCAGATGTAACTTCGTCTTGACTACTTTCAGCGGAAACGCTCGCACATTGTTTTCAGCGGTCAATTCACCTTCAAATACAGGAACGGAAACGACGTATTGGAAGGTCCCCTCCTTCTGAGGATTCAGAACGAATTCAATTGTTTGCTTTGGCTCATCCGTTAGCCTAATCGGCACCGTATCCACAACCTGATTATTCATCATGAGTGAAACACGCGTCTGACTCCCTGAATAACCTGTATGATGCACGGTAACGCGAATCGGCACATAGTGCTCCATATAGGCGATAGGACTGACTTCGACTCTGGAGAGCTTGAAATCTCTTGGCGGTTCGGGGTTTCCAACACCGACCGCGTAGATAGGGATCTGCGTTTCAGTTACCTTCTCAACTACGGATGTTGAGGCGTTGTGTGCACCGTCGGTGAGCAGGACTACCCCCGCAAGCAATTGACCGCGCCACTCCTTGGCGGCATCATAAATTGAGGTTGCTACATCGGTTAATCCCCCCACCGCATCGAGCGAACCAATCTCACTAGAAATCTGGTGGGACTGTTTATCAAATCGGTACAGGTGAATATCGAATCGGTCGGCGAGGGCTGGAAGAAAGCGACTGGTCGGATTAAATAGGATACGGTTCACAAGGTCTAACCGTGTCGAAGGCTGCCCCGCCAATTCCACATCTTTAAGTTGCATGCTTTGAGAGGTATCTGCAAGAACCAGCAGGTTTGTTGCCGGGGTGATATCTTTTCGTTCAATCAGCATCGGCTCAAGCAGACAGATTAACAACACGAACGCTGCTAAAATTCGTAAGCCGATGAGCAGTGCCCTAAACCTTTGACTCAGTGGGCGGTTCAAGCGGAGATACCCATACGCCGTGATACTAGCCATGACGATCAGTCCGAGCGCAATCGCCCACCATGGCCACAGGTAAGTAAATCGCATCAAATTCCCTTCTTCGTTTCGGGGGTTTGGTGAATTATACCTTATACCGAAAACACCGTCAACCGAAATCCCGGAGTGGATTATGGTACAACGGGTTTTAAGCCCGTCTCTATTTCCACTAGCCAAAACCCCCAGATTCATTTTTAGGGTTGACAAGAAAACGCATCTTCTGTAGAATTAGCATTATTTCACTCAACCGACGACATATACACTGACTACTCAAGGTCAAACCGTTGACTTGAACCACAGGAGTAAGGGGGTGGAGTCAATTCAATCGTCACCCATATTAGATAGAATCTACGCAATAACACTGAGTTTCAGAGGGGAAATGATTCCAGCGGAGATTGTTCTGAGTCCCGAAACACATCAAAAGATTGTGGAAGAATCGAACTTCCAGCAGGGACTCGGGGCAAGAAAAGATCCGGTGTCCGCGCTTAAAGGTGCTTTCTCAATTCCAATCACAATTCGAGAAGATAACACGGACATTATCGTTGTAAAAGGACTATATCCAAACCCTTGCCCGGTTTGTGGGCGTCGCATCCCGTTCCTGCGGGAGATGATCGAGCGTATTGAATCCCGTTCCATCAAACGCATCCGCTGCCCACTCGGACACCGCTACGAAGGGGAGATCAAAGTATACTACCTGAACATCTTTCAGGAGAATCAGTCGGAAGCCAGAGAAGTGCAAGCCTGTCCACAATGTGGGAGTGAAAATGTGCAGAATCTAAGCCAAACGGATATCTTCTGCCTCGATTGCGAATGGGATAACCTGAAGTATATTCACGACTGTTAGGAGGGACATTAACGAGAGAAGGCGACGGGAGAACAGTGATGAGAAAAAGAGGTGCCCCCCCACAGAAATAGAAAAAGCCATGCTGCTGTTATATGACAGCATGGCTTTTTCGTGCCCCGATAGCGAACTCCGGGGGCAGGTTTGTGTTGTTGCCTTGTGATGATTAATGGTGGTGGTGGTGCCCATGATGATGCCCATGGTCTTCAGGCTCTTCCTCTACCTCTGTGATTAGTGTCTCGGTCGTCAGCAGCAATCCTGCGACACTCGCGCCATTTTGAATAGCAGATCGCACCACCTTCGTCGGATCAACAATCCCCGCCTGAAGCAGATCCCCATACTCTCCGGTTGCGGCATTCAAGCCGTAACTTCCCTCACCATCTTTGACTTTCGCAGCGACGACGGACCCTTCCAAGCCCGCGTTTTCAGCAATGATTCGGGTGGGGGATTCCAGAACTCTTCGGATAATGTTCACACCGGTCCCTTGGTCGCCTTCAAGATGAAAATCTTCCAGGGCGGCACCTGCTCTTAGCAGTGCAATGCCTCCACCTGTAACAATTCCCTCTTCAACGGCTGCGCGGGTTGCGGACAGGGCATCTTCAAATCGCGCCTTTTTCTCCTTCATCTCAATTTCTGTTGCAGCACCGACATTGACAACGGCAACACCACCGGCAAGTTTTGCAAGGCGCTCCTCTAATTTCTCCCGATCGTAATCGGAAGTCGTTTCCTCAATCTGTTGTCGAATCTGACCAATCCGTGCCTGAACATCCTCCGCGGTACTGGTTCCTCCAACGATTGTTGTGTTCTCTTTGTCAACAATAACACGCCTCGCACTTCCCAACATATCGGCGACAACATTTTCCAAACGGATTCCGATATCTTCCGAAATTACCTGGCCACCAGTGAGGATGCCAATATCCTCAAGCATCTCCTTGCGACGGTCCCCGAAGCCGGGAGCTTTCACTGCAACAACTTTAAGCCCACCACGGAGTTTGTTCACAACCAACACCGCTAAGGCCTCTCCTTCAACGTCTTCAGCAACAATCAGCAGCGGACGCCCAAGTTGACCGATTTTTTCTAAAACTGGAACCAGATCGGCAACTGCGCTGATTTTGCCGGTGTTCATCAGGATGAGCGGATCCTCTAATTCAGCAACCATAGTCTCGGGATCTGTCGCAAAATGGGCGGAGAGATAGCCTCGGTCAAATTGCATCCCTTCAACAATATCGACTTCTGTTTGAGCACTTTTGCCATCTTCAATCGTAATTACGCCATCTTCCCCAACTTTTTCCATTGCATCGGCAACGGTCTTGCCGATGTCGCTGCGATTTGCGTTATCATTGGCGGCAATTGATGCGACTTGTGCAATCTCATCGCTTGTGCTAACCGAATTACTCTGCTCTTGGAGTTCACCAACAATAACTTCAGTAGCTTTGTCAATCCCGATTTTTAGCTGCATTGGATCGGCACCGGCGGCAACGTTTTTGAGCCCCTCGTGAACGATTTCTTGCGCTAACACGGTTGCTGTGGTTGTCCCATCTCCCACTGCATCATTGGTCTTGGTAGCGACAGATTTCACTAATTGGGCACCGATATTCTCATAATGATCTGGGAGATCGATTTCTTTAGCCACCGTTACGCCGTCACTGGTAATCACCGGCGATCCGAAGGATTTCTGGAGAACAACATTTCTCCCACGAGGCCCCAGCGTGACCCTCACAGCGTCTGCCAGTGCATCGGCACCTCGCTTTAGGGCATTCCTCGCTTCCACATCAAAAATTAGCTGCTTTGCTGCCATGATATTCCTCCTCATTAATGTACTTGAACTGATTTAAAAAAATAAACGCGTGTTTCTCCTCATCTTGAAACAGGATTTACGCACTTTGTTGACGAAAATTCTATCAAAGATAGGTCTATGATATAACAATTTCAAAAGCCAAGTGGTTTTAGCACTCTCACACGGTGAGTGCTAAAAACAGGTGTTATTATATCATTACTGTTTCCCAAAGTCAACCTCAATCTCAACCCTCATTAGGGTCATTTAGTTTTCGTTTTTTCCGTTGATTAAGTTTAAAGCCCGTTGGGGGCGTGCGGCGAAATAACGCAGTGCTTTGAACACACTCTGATAGCCCGCAAAGCACTCATCACCTGCGGCATGACACCCCACCGCACTTGAGACGCATTTCCCCAAAACAACATCCCGCACCCGATGGAACTTATTCTCAATACTCCAATGTCCACTCTGGGTAGGCCAGGCGGAACGGACGATCTATCGGGGAGACCAGGTAGGCTTGGGATAAAGATCTCTTAAAAGGTCTTAAGTTTCGCTTTAGTATTATTTTTCAAAACGTTTTATGGTATAATGAGATTATCCTAAGTGGGAAGCTACTACGCCTCGATCCATCGGGAGGCTTCCCACACCCGTTAGTCTCGGGCATGAAGGACAAAAGGACCATCATAATGAAAACCTACAAGTTCAAGATGTATAGCCATCTAAAGGATGAGACTCCCAATCCTTTAGGTTTGGGAGCTTGTCAAATGAACCAACTCTTTCTTTCGGGTATGTTCAAACGATTTTAGGAGGTAAACATGGCAAACTCAGATTACAAAATCGGTGTTGTGGGCGTGGGCAGGATGGGAAGCAACATTGCACGCCACTTAACAGATGAAGGATTTTCGGTTGTCGCTGTTTATGATACGGATGGAGACCGTGCGACATCGCTCGGTGAGGAGATTGGCGCGGAGGCAACGGATCAGCTTACACGAGTGACAGAGCTTGCGGCGTATATCATCACCGTCGTCACCGACGATAACGCGATGAGGCAAATCTTCTCAGAGGATGCGGACGATAGCTTGCTCAAAGGCGCGAGTGGAACGGTGTTTATCAATTGCGCGACAATCTCGCCGCAGGTGCACGTGGAGGTCGAAAAACTGGCAGAGAAGCACGGTGCATCGAGCCTTGAGGGTTGTATGGCGAGCAGTATCACCCAAGCGCGAGAGGGGACGCTGTATCTGATGTGTGGTGGGAAAGAAGAAGTATTCAACGACACCAAACTGATTCTCGATTCAATGAGTGTCTCTCTTCGCTACATCGGTGAAGCGGGACAGGCTGCTCAGGTCAAAGCACTGGTGAATATGGTGATGAACATCAACACTGCGGGCTTGGCAGAAGGGCTTGGGCTTGGTGCTGCACTAGGGTTGGATCTGGGGATGCTGCAAGAAGTTTTCGCCCAAACCGGGGCAAACTCCCGGGTCCTAGAAACCGATGGCGAAGATATGGAGAATCGCGACCACGAGTGTTACTTCTCTGCGGCCCATGCGTCGAAGGATTCGGGAATTGCGCTTGACCTCGCCAAAGCCGCTGACTTGAACCTCCCACTCGCTGAGGCGACCAAAAATCAGTATGACAGAATGATTGCACTCGGCAAAGGGGAGTTAGATAAATCTGGCGTTGCCGAGCTCACTTTCCCCGGTAGAGGGTGATGCAAGTTGCCACCTTTTCAAGCAGGAGAAAATGTCCCGAGCACCATCGGTTGCGATGCCCCTGTGACTTGTGGCAGGTTTGCCGGGTGCCCATAAATCGCTTCGTTGGCGAGGACAGCAAAGGCAATCGCTTCCTTTGCCTCGCTTGAGATGCTGATGGAATCAATTGGCTGGAGTGAAATTGGCTGGAATAGCGTCTTGAGGTGTCGCATTAAAGTGAGATTATGACTGCCTCCTCCGCTGATATAGATTTCATCGACGGAATAGTGTGGGAATAGAAATCGACTATAGTAGTCAAAGATTGTTCGCGCCGTAAACGCTGTCAAGGTGGCAACCAAGTCCGCTGGTGCTAGGCTCTGGCTTTGTGCCCGCTGGAGCGCCTGATGTGCAAACTGCCTGCCAAATGCTTCGCGGCCCGTTGTCTTAGGGGGACGTGCGCCTATAAATGGGTGTTGCAACCACTCTCCTAGCAGCGACTCACAAACACTCCCCTGTGCAGCAAGCTGGCCCGCGTTATCGTACTTTTCCGCTCCATCTGTGAGCATTTCCATAACCGAATCAATAATCATGTTCCCGGGCCCCGTGTCGGAGGCAAGGACATCGGAGCCCGCTGCCCCTGCCGGTATAAGCGTTACATTGGAAATACCGCCGATATTTTGCAACGCGATCGTCCGATCCGTACCCCGAAACAGTAGAAAATCAATGTATGGCACGAGTGGTGCCCCCTGTCCGCCCGCCGCAAGATCAGCGACCCTAAAGTTTGCGATTGTCGGGATGCCTGTACGATATGCAATGACTGCCGGTTCACCGAGCTGCAGCGTTGATGGAATGTACTGCGCGTCTATCTGAGGGGGCAGGTGATAGACCGTCTGCCCGTGTGAGCCTATCAGGTCTATTTCTCTTACCTCCAACTGGGCACCTCGAATGACCGATAGTGCTGCATTTGCAAAAATCTCCCCAATAAGGAAGTTCATCTGACAGAGCTCGTCGACGCGGCTTGTCTCTGGCTGAAAGAGGTCAAAGATGCGATTTCGGACTTCTGCCTCAAAGGGATGCGAATGGAATGCGAGCAGTTCAACCTGCGTCTCTAAACCGTGCCCCCGAATTTCGACGAGGGCGGCATCAACACCATCGACGGAGGTGCCGGACATTAACCCGATGACTTTTTTCGTCTGTTTTTGGGAAAGTTGATGGAGGGATTTCATAGTCGTAAACCCTGTCTGTGTGCGCGAAGTACGCATTTAGCTTATTTTTAGGGACTCTTTCGACTTACTTATAAAGCAGATAGGGGCGGCACCGATCGGTAAATTTCTCCACCTCTGCCTCCCAAGACCGAACAATTGCGGTAGGTGATTCGCGCTCCATTAGTCTCAGTCGTAGTTCATCAGTTCCAGCCAAGAGGTCAAAAAAGTACCGCCCTCCATTCTCCAGAAATTCAAATCGATCCGGATAGTCGCTCCGAGCCGTTGTGATCAGATGCAGGGCAGCCTCAATAGGTTTGAATTGGTCTCGATCTGTGACATGAACCTGCACGCCGTGACATGATTGCTCTGCGTATTTTGAAAAGGCGGGTGTAAAGTGAATCGGACGAAAGTGGATGCCGGGCAGGTCTAGAGTGTTGAGCGTTTCCGCCCACTGGTCCGGATTGATCCACGGTGCCCCTATCCACTCAAATGGTTTGGTCGTGCCACGTCCTTCAGAAAGGTTTGTGCCTTCGATTAAGCAGGTGCCGGGATAGAGCGTTGCCGTTTCGACAGTCGGCATATTGGGTGAGGGTGGAATCCATGGCAACCCGGTCTGATCGTACCACATCGCTCGTCGCCAACTGTGCATTGGAACGACTTCCAGTTGACTTGAATCCTGATGCGGTCGGGGTAGGGGCACTAAATCGAGTTCTGCCTTGAAATATTGCGCGAGTTCACCGACGGTCATGCCGTGCCGGATCGTAAGCGAAGTCTCCCCAACAAAGGATCGAAACGCCGATTGGAGTTGGTTTCCCTCAACGCGATCCCCGCGAATCGGGTTCGGACGGTCAAGAACGATGAAGTCCACACTATTGGCTGCAGCTGCTTGCATCGATCGAAGCAGCGTCGAAATATAGGTGTAAAAGCGGGAACCGATATCTTGGATATCGTATACCAGCACATCAATTTTAGTAAGCATCTCCGATGTTGGCTGCCGTGTCTCTCCATAGAGACTGTGGATCGGAATCTGTCGCCCTTTGTCAACCGCAGAGGGGACATGAATTGCACTTTGCACGCTTCCCGAGATGCCATGCTCTGGGCTAAAGAGCCCCACAAGCTGAACCTGCGGGTGTTCAGCGAACAACGTTAGGTTGCTCCGAAACTGTGCATCAACCCCGGTTTGGTTAGTAATTAACCCGATGGATCGACTCTCTACGAGTGCCAATCGCTCTCTGAATAAAACGCTTAAACCGACTTCAGTCATGGTGGGAGAATTTGGGTTAGACATACTCTGCTATAGACATTGCGTTCCTCTGGAGCGCAGGCATCAGAGGTATCACATTCTATAGACATATCGCTCCTCTGGAGCGAAGGTAGAGCATATCAGCTTTAACAGAAAACCGATGGATTTTCAACGTCTAGCGACTTGGGTTATTCTAGCTTACTTGCTTGGTTAAACTCAAGTGGCACCGCACTTTGGATGTGCAGATCTCGCTGTGGAAATGGAATGGTAATATCTTGCTCTCGAAATGCTTTTACGATGGCAAAATTCAAATCGCTTCTCACAAAATACTGACGGGGTGAATCCTCGATCCAAACCAGCAGATCAAAATTAAGTGAACTGTCGCCAAATTCCAAAAACTGTATTTTCGGTTCGGGATTGTCCAAAACTTCTGGATGGGCGCGCCCCACCTGCAACAAGGTCTCTGCAACCAGGTCAACATCCGAACCGTAAGACACACCGACAGATATATGAATACGCACTTTTGAATCTCGATAGCTCCAGTTTGTCACGTTTTCAAATATAAAATTTGAATTGGGCACAATAATGGACACATTGTCTAGGGTTTCAACGACTGTGCTGCGTGCTTTAATCACACGAATACGGCCTTGGACACCGCCTACCTCCACAAAATCTCCCACCTGCACGGGACGCTCAAACAGCAGAATGAGCGCGCTGATGAAATTACTGGTAATATTTTGCAACCCCAAACCAATCCCAACCATCAATACCGCGCTAATCGCAGCCAAAGTTGTCAGATCAATCCCAGCCTGCTGTATGGCAATAAATATGCCCAGCAACATTATTATATAGTGCAATATACGGCAAATGGTTGCTTGTGTGCCTTCCTTTAAGTGCATCCGTTCAAACACATTGCGCCGCAACATACGCTGGAACAACCGCGAGACCCAAAACGCCGCCAAAATAATCAACACAACCGTCATCAAAACGGCTGGCGTTATTGTCAAATCTCCCAAAGAAACAAGTTTTTTTCCTAATATATCAAGAATCTCTCGCCAGCTTTTCATACTGCAGCCTCCTGAACCAATACAATCAGATCATCCGGTTCCTTCAGTATGTAGGTTTTGTTCTGTGCCGAATTCAGTTCAATCGACCCACTTTCCAAGCGAACCCCCAGCGCGATTTCACCGCGGTCCGCCGATATATCCTTGAGTTTTCCAAAGCTTACCTTTTGACCCGCTATGCCATAATCTGCAACCGGGCGGAAACAAATCTCCGCACCGCCGGCACCAAACAATTCTTCATAAACAACATTGAGCTCCCGACGCAACGCAACTTGTGCCAGCACATGGCTTGCTATCATCGGTGTAACCAATACTTCGGTATCTTCGTCTTGAAACAATCCGATATTGTCGGCATCCATCAAATCTACCAAAATCTCCGGTTTCTGGGTGGTTCCTTCAAGTATATTCTTCAGCACCAGATGCCCCACAATCGTCCGTGCGTCGGATTCTTCCTGTGTTTCTAACCAGTCACTCCCCAAAATCACCACATTATCGTAACTATTTGGGTGGATAGCTTCCAAATCTGATAGAGAGGTATGATCGCCTTCACAATGAGTTATTCTCAGGCGGTGTTGGTCAATTCCTTTCCACCCCAATTCAGCTTCTCTTTCCGCGGAAGGTATAAGAGACAAAATCGAGATCTCGAACTGTTCATGAAGATACCTACCAAATTCCTTGAGCAGTGCCGCGACTTTGTGATTCCAACCTAAAATTAAGATGCGTCGCTCGCCGTTTACTCGAGTATGGGAAACTTCCTGAGATTGATGTGATGATTGTTTCAATGGAAACTTTTTCAGTATCTTACAATCTTCATATTCCTGCGCCAAAAAGACCAAGCGGTCTTTTAATTCTAGAATTAGATCCCCGGACGGATTGAGCATGGAGTGAAATGTCTCGCCATGGGGACGTACCATACCTAGTAAAACCGCCTTTGGACACGCTCTTGCTAAATCGCCAAAACAGGAACCCACTAACGATTCAAAGGTGCGGATATAGATGGAATTCCCATATCCGTGGGACAAAATCTGGTGGAACAGATGTGACAATCCCGGATGACGCACGTTTTGCGCCATACATCGCGTAATCAACACATCACTCGCCAAAATCTCTAAAATGCCCCGATAGACCTTTTGTACCATGAGAACTTTGTTGGGGTCGAAAATCTCTGTCACCAGCAAGGGTAGGGATTGATTCCGATTGGCTCGCCGTTGATTGGCTATTGATAACACTGTTTTGACGATGCGCGTATCCGATTCGTTTGCGCTGCCATAGGCAAAATCAGCCCCCGGTAAAATAATAGTACTTGCATTTTGGAAGTCCACCCGCTCTAAATGTTTCATCCGCAGCGGTATCCCCGATCGAAATGTAATCTTCCGAGCATTCCACAGGCCCCCGAGTGCCCTTCGCAGTTCCATTGTGCGCTCCAAACTGACATCCTCGGATAGGATGACCACATGGAGTCCACGGGCACCGCGCCGCTGTAAAAACCGACGCACGCGCCCCTCAGCGCGCATCAACTCATCAACAATGGCAGGCGTGCGATTTGTCCAACCTAAAATCAAAATGTGATTGCGCCGTACAATGGGGGTGAGTCCGCTCTCAAAGTTGCGAATCTTCTGATTGAGCCACTGCGTCAGAATCGCGATCAGCGATCCCATGAAAAGCACGTATCCAAGCACTGTCAACATGGTCGAAATGATGCGACGTATTAGTCCTTCGTCGTCTCCCAAATACCCCGGATCGGTCAAACGCAAGAATGCCCACCAGATTGCCGTTTGGTTGCCATCAAAAGGGCTGTCCGTCGCCTGCACCAGCAAACCGCCACCGATAGCGGCTGTGCCAACCAATGACGCAATAAATAACAATCGCGAGTGTGCACCACGCAACAACAGTTGCTCAATCTGAAACTTCAGTCTATTTTTTAATCGCTCAAACATAACTTCAGGAGCAAGGCGTTGGAGGAGAAACCCGCGCTACGTTGGGGGTTGTCAATCTTCAAAAATGGATTGATGAAACTTGGCTCGAAAATCGATAATGCCGGGACGGGAAGCATCGGGATGAACCCGGTTCGTCAGGAGGATAGCAAACATTTTTCTCTCCAGATTGACTCGAATCGAAGTTCCCGTAAATCCGGTATGGTAGAGTGAACCATCTTCTAATATGATCCAGCCAAGGCCACGCGACTCGTTTAACCCCGTTGTATAAACAGTTGCCATCCGGTTGATGCTTTTGGTCGTCAAGACGCCGTTTCCACCGTTGACCAGCATTTGGCAAAATTTCCCGATATCCGTGACGGTCGAAAACAGCCCTGCGTTTCCTGAAACTCCGCCAAGAAAATGGGCATTTTCGTCATGTACCTCGCCAACGATGACCCCTTCCCGCCAATCGTACGGCTGATAGTCCACCATCCGTTTTTCAAAACTGTTGGAATCCTCCGTTGCTGCACACCTATCCCTCCACGCCAAGGGCGGATTATAGCGTGTCCAGTTCATTTCAAGCGGCTGAAAAATCCATCTCTGGGCGAGTGTATCTAGCGATTCGCCTGTCAGATGCTCAAGCAGCGCGCCGAGTAGGATATATCCCAAGCAGCTATACACAACCTGCGTTCCCGTCGGATAATCCAAAGGGATTTGACTAAGATAGCTCACGACTCCATCCTTGGTTTTTGATTCTAAGTAAGTCGCACGCCACGCTCGGAGTCCGGAGGTGTGGGTCAAAAGATGAGAGATGTTTACTTGCGGATGGATGAATTCAGGGAAATAATTTTGAATTGGCGCGTTGAGTTCAACAGTTCCTTCTTCAATGAGCCGCATGATGAGCGTCGCGGTCACAATTGGTTTGGTGAGGGAGGCTAGGTCAAAGATTGTATCGCGCCGCATCGGCTTGATTTCGGGGGTGCACATTCGCGAACCAAATGCTTTACAGTATGAGACTACACCGTGTTCGGTGATATAGGCAACGGCACCGGGAAAGACTTTCTCAGAGATTCCACGCTGTATAAGTGCATCAAGCTCCCGATTCCCCGATTTTCTGGTGCTATTGGGAGGTTTCATCTGCTTTGTTGGAGGTTTTTTTGAATGCTTCTATTTTTGGAGAGCAATACGGCTTTCAACTGTCCACCTTTATAATCTCCCCCGGTCCGTTTTCAGCACCATTCACCTCAAATCTAACGGGTAAAAACTGTTGGACTAACCCGATGTTTGTGGTAAGGTGCCGCGTGATTCGAGAGGTAGTAAAGCGGGATTCTTCCTTTGCAAGTGCCATCGGAAGGATGAGTTGATCTGCAAGGTGGGGGTCAATCGCTGCGTCTAACGCCAGAAAATTCTCTAACGCTTGGCAGGCTTCATCAGCAACTCGTTCGGCACGTTTGCCTCGAGCACCGAGCGCAGAGAATCCGGCCTGGGCATTTTCAAATTCCGCCTTCAGGAAAACATACGTTCCCTGTCCGATAGATTCCCCTTTGACCTGTGCTATGTCGACCGGTGCGTCGAACTGTGCCAAGCGTTTTTGGATCTGGTTGTGCTGTCGATTGATGATATGTTCAGGGAGATTGGAGGCGGCGGAAATGCCACAAACCTTTTGCAGTTTTCCACGATGCCTCAGCTGGACACCGCGCCAATTGGCGGTCGGTTGTACTTTTGCGATTGCCTCTCCGCCTCCTTTGGGATACCACCCCCATCGGTTCAACTGAATTGAGCCTTTAAAGCCGAACTTTGCTGCCATCGGTATGAAGATTTCCTGTAGATAGTGGACGGTAGGACTCCAGGGGACATGCGTTCCCCCGCGCAAAGTAACGGTTGAAGGGACTTTAGCGTATGACAGTGGCAACGCGACCGATTGGAAAACCAACGATAACGCCCCGGCACTCGGACGAATATCGGCGACATCAAAGGTATAGTTTCCACCGGAGATTTCTTGGGGACGAAAGGTCAACGTTTGGGAACCGAGCGTCCCGTTGACCACTTCAGCATTAGTAATTGCAGCCACCGCATTAACACAAGTGAGGTGTTGCGGTGCCAGTCCCGGTTTTTTCCGTCCTGCGCGTATGCCGCTGATGCGGATGGGACGTTGAAAAATCGCAGATAAACTCAGGCTTGAGCGCAGGATTTGACCGCCACCTTCGCCGTAGTTTCCGTCAATTTCAAGTGTGTCCATAGAATTGCAAACGAATGGGAATTACTCCTCATCAGGCGTGTCAGCATCCACACCGGCAATCGATGCGGGAGCGGATTGGGCATAAATGCCAAGATTCTCGCGGACTTTGGTTTCAATTTCGTCAATAATTTCCGGATGTTGGCCTAGGAATTCTTTCACATTATTTCTTCCCTGGCCGAGACGCTCATTGTTATAAGAGAACCAAGACCCGCTTTTCTGTATGATATCCTGATCCGTTGCCACGTCAAGTAGGTCACCGAGCTTAGAAATCCCCTCTCCGAAGATCATTTCAAATTCAGCTTGCGTAAAGGGGGGGGCCACTTTGTTCTTGGCAACTTTAACCCGGGTGCGGTTTCCAATCATCTCGTCTCCCGCTTTGAGGGTTTCCGCCCGTCGAATCTCAAGTCGGACCGAAGCGTGGAACTTGAGTGCGAGCCCGCCCGGTGTGGTTTCCGGATTACCAAACATAACACCAATCTTTTGACGAATCTGATTCGTGAAGATGATGCACGCTTTCGATTTGCTTGCCACCCCAGAGAGCTTTCGCAATGCTTTGGACATCAAACGCGGCAATAAGCCCACATGCGCGTCGCCCATTTCACCCTCAATTTCCGCTTGAGGTGTAAGTGCTGCCACAGAGTCAATGACAACCACATCGATGGCACTGCTACGCACTAACGTTTCAACGATTTCTAATGCCTGTTCGCCTGTATCCGGTTGAGATATGAGTAGTTGCTCCATATCGACACCGATCCGTTTGGCATACAGTGGGTCAATGGCGTGCTCAACATCGACAAACGCAGCGGCACCGCCCATTTTTTGAGCTTCAGCCAGGATGTGTAAAGCGAGCGTCGTTTTGCCACTGGACTCATGCCCAAAAATCTCTATAATTCGTCCACGGGGCACACCGCCGACACCAAGTGCGATGTCTAGTGCGAGTGAGCCGGTTGGAATCACCTCAACAGGCAAAATATCTTCACTACTAAAACGCATAATCGCGCCTTTACCGTGCTGCCGTTCAATCTGCGAAATTGCGGAATCAATTGCTTTGTTCCTATCCTCTGGTGCCATACTAAATCTCCTTTGATTGCATCCTCAGTGTTACGTGAGTGAGTAAGACTGTAAAGTTGAATAAATTGCGCCTTGGGGGTGAAGCTGACTTTGGATAAGCGAAATTGCATTGACGGTCGTCTCTGCCCCATCAATGCGATCATATTGACGATACTGGTCCGTGTAAGGTCTAAGGTCTATTCGCCCTTTCAGCCGGGCGATTGTTAAATGGGGATTGAATTTCTTGGTGTCAAGCGGGAATCCGCAGTGGTTGAGTGCCAAGTTGATGTCTTGGGCGAGAGCAGATACGCGCTCCCCTCCAACTTTTACGCCAGCCCACATCACTCTCGGACGTGCGAGATTTGGGAATGCCCCAACGCCGCCGATGCACAATGAGAAACTGCGGTGACGACTGGTCGCTCCCTCGATTGCCTCTCCGATTGATTCAAGATCCACAGGGTCAACGTCTCCTAGAAATTTCAGCGTTAGGTGAATGTTGCCCGGTTTAACCCAAGATGCTTTTTGAATCTGCTTTCGCAACGTCCCCTGGATTCGCGCCAACTGATTCTGGATTGGCTCTGGAATTTCGATCGCGACAAAACAGCGAATAAATTGATTCATCACTTTGGGAGTATGTTACTATATGTCATCATCCGTGTAAGTGTCCGGAGATCTCATCAGCTCGTAGAGCCCCTTGCGGTTGTTATACAGGAATTCCAATCCTGAAATGACTGTGAGCACCAAGGGAATGTACATCATGAAGTAAATCTGTCCCCGGGGTTGAATAATAAAATCTGCTGCTATATCCAGTAACCGGTTATATTCATGGATAACGAGTAAAACCAGACTAGCGATAATGACAATCATCTGCGAAGATGTTTTATATTTGCCCCATCTGCTCGCTGCGACCACCGTGCCGTATCGCCCAACGAAGACCAAGCGTAGTGTCGTGATGACGACCTCGCGCCCCATAATGATTAACACCATCCACCCCGGAATCAATCCCCCCTTAAAGCGTGTTAGACAAATCAGTGCCGCACCGACGAGGAGTTTATCCGCGAGCGGATCCATAAATTTTCCAAAACTGGTTGTCCCCTGTCTGCGAGCAATCACCCCATCAAGATAATCTGTAACCGCTGCTACACAGAAAATAACAAGCGCGGGCAGCATGCGTTCATATCGAAAAGAGAGCATGAAAAAGGGGATAAGGAGGATGCGTGCAATCGTTAAATAATTTGCAAGGCGCATCAGACTGTAGAGATTCATACGCTTTGCTTACCTCTTTAGATTGTAGTGGTTTGCCAAGTTATAACTTGGCATCTGAACCAAATCATCTTCTCATGCTGCGGTATCGGATTTAAGGTCAGCAGATCATTTAACGTTTCACTAATTCGCAGAGAGGTCAATGACATCAACTCCGTCGGGAATCACAAATTTGAATGAATCAGCGTCCATCTCTATATCCCGCTGAATGTTAGCAAATGCAACAATGACGCTCATACTGCCTTCATCATCATTTTCAGATTGATAACTGAATTGGACAGGCAACCACTTATCGGATCTGACCCATATCTCAATGGTCTCGCGAGATGTGTCGGCTTCAGCATTAGGCGGTATCCGCGGCTTGGGGGTCAGCTTGATACGGTAAATACCCTTCGGATTTGCAACCTCATCCGGCACCAGTTGCATGCTGAATTTTTGAGCTGCTTCGTCTAACGATGCTCCAAGCCCCGGCAATAATTCTTTGCGGTTAGATCTACCCCATTTCATCTTATTGACTTGGCTGAGCAGCGGCGTATATGACCAAGAATACTCACCGTCAAGCACAATGAGTTGTGCCAGTTGTGCCGGATTTTTATGACTGACATATTCCTTGCGTAGCAGGTTCGGTTTGCTAAACATCAATCGTCCGCGTGCAACACTTTTATTCCCGGCTCGCAACGTGGTCTCCTCAAAGTCAGCACTAAAGTTTTTAGATCTTTCGTAAGCCGCCTTGAAGTTTTGAAAAACCTTCTCAATAGTCTCGGCAGACCCGCTGCTTACGGTGATGGTCAATAGGAACGTAAAAGTGTAAAGAAAGTAGAGTCGTTTCATCATTCTGTTAATCAACCTTCGCGGCGTGGACTTCACCCGAGCCGCACTCCTTTGCAATTTAGATAAACAATCAATGATTTCTTGTCACAAATCTCAGTAGATTCCAGAAATACTGCTAGCAGTATAGCACTTGCTGTGCAGTTTGTCAACGCCGTTTTTCCTGCTACTAGGGTCATTTAATTCTTCCTTGTCTTGGCAGCCTGTCGTGCCTCCTCCTCCGTCACATGAACCCGTGTCCAATCCAGCAGGACGACCTCTATTTCATCAGAGTCCTCGAGTGCATGTTTAACAAAACGCTCCAGAAGAGTAATAACCCGCTCATCTCTAAAAAAAGCCTGAAACCAGATAGAAAACGCCTTGATGGCATCGGGCTCTTCGGCAAAAACCCAGAAGGTGACCTGACAAAAATCAAGCCCTTCCTCAACGGCTTGCTGCGAAATCCAGACTCCTTCGGGGAATCTTTCAAATAGGGGCAAAAATTCGGGCAGTAGTCGGGGGAGCGAATCATTCAGATAAGATATTTCTGGAGAAATATCAAATTGGATGCTATATTTGTGTGCCTGAAGGTAGGGATCGGGCACCTCGGTTTGTCGATTGGTAGATGAGGAATCGCTTATAATTTTCCCCTTGCGTCGGAATCGCACGGTTTACACTTCCCTGTTCAGAGATATAGAACTATCCTTGCTTGACTGCTCCCAAGCATAAATGCTTGGGATTCCTATGATAGACTGAACAGCAATAATTGTTCACCTATTACTGTGCTATCTTCTTGATTCGACGATTCGAGCCTCAACTGCTGAGGTCTTACAGAATCTCCACCCCGATAAATCGGGATTCAAAGCAACAAGCGTTTAACGTCTCCGAGTGCCCCTCGGCGACTGTTCTCAGGTTGATTGCAGCGTTTAGGTCTCGGTCTTGGATATGACCACAATCGCTACAATGATATGTCCTATCAGACAAAGATAAGTCGCTGTCTACTACACCGCAAGCCTGCCCTCGGAACGGGGCCGAGCACGTCTTGCTTGACGGATAAAATCTGTCTGCTTCAACCACCTTTACGTCTGCCCGTTCAGACTTATACTTCAGCATCTCAAGGAACGTTGACAAGGACGCATCGGATAACGCTTTGGCAAGTCTATGATTCTGAATCATGCCCGCGACGTTCAAAGATTCTATGCCGATACGACTTGCACCTTTGACAATAGCCGTTGTCGCCTTATGATGTGCATCCTTGCGAATGCAGGTTATCCGATAGTGCAACTTGGCTATCTTGTCCTTCAGTTTATACCAGTTGCGGCTGCCTTTGACTTTGCGGCTAAATCGACGTTGAAGCCGTTTGAGTTTCCGCTCATGCCGACGCAACGCTTTCGGATTCGCAAAATACCGACCGTCCCTGGTCTCGGAACGGACAGACGTGACAGCCAAGTGTTTAATACCCATGTCCACGCCCACAACAGGCTTGCCACGCGGGTCTGTCCGTTCCGAGACCAGGAGTGGCGGGTCATCAACGAATGTATCGACAAGGATTGAAGCAAACCACCGATGCCCTTGCTTAGAGATAACAACTTTGCAAATCGTGCCGAGGTAGCGTAGGTTTTGAAATATGCGAACCCAACCGATTTTGGGGAGTTTAATTCGCTTGCCTACGACAGAAATTGTGCCTCGACCGCTATCGGCTTGATAACTCTTGCTATGAGACCGTTTCTTAAACTTCGGAAATCTGTTTTGACTTGACTTCCATCGGGAGACCGCATCATTGAGATTTGTATAAATCGCATTCTTGGAGGCGTTCTGTGACATATCACCGCACCAATCGTATGTATCATGTTTGACAGTATTGAAACGGCGACAAAGGTCTATGTGCGAATGCCAGACCCCTTCATCGAGCCCTGCTTTGAAGTCGGCTAAGGCGTGATTGTAGGCGACACGCCTGTCCCCCTGGTCTCGGCACGGACGATAGAATCGGGGAGCGTAACCACAATGTTGGGCAAACTGGGTCGCTTGGACGTTGTTTGGGGCTAATGCGATTTTATGTGTTTTTAACATGTTTTAACAGGGGAGTCTCTTTCTATCTTTCATATCCCGCCTCAATGGGGTGTGGGAGACACCACCCCTGGTCACGCCTGCCTGTCCCGTTCGCGGGGCACACGGAACGGTGGCACGGACGAGCGGTGGCGTGAGACTCTCCCACAAGAAAGATAATCTAATTATAACACAGCCTCACTATCGTTGAAATAAAAAAACACGGTTTGACCCAATGCTGTCCGTTCCGCCTGGTCTCGGCACGGACAGACCAGGCAAGCATTGGGCTTGTGCGAAGTTCTGTCAGGCATTATACTCAAGTTGCCACTTATCGCTCCGCTGGGGTGAATAATGAAAGTGAGCAGGTGAAAGAGTGAGAAAGTGAGCCAAGGCACAGGCGTTGGTCTCCCCCTTTCCCCCTTGCGGCTATAACACCTATCGTCCCACAAATTATGGGGGCGCAATAAGAGACTTGACCAACTGGGAATACCTAGCAACTTGCGCTATTATACTCAAGATTACCCCTTCCTGCAACCTCAATTCAAAGAAGATGCACTCAACATGGAAAGTGTTTTTCGTCCAATTTGCGTATAACGCGATATGAAGGAGGCATCACATGATTAATTCCGTCAATATTCTAGACCATGTATCGGTAACAGTCAGCGATATGGAACGCTCGTTGGCGTTTTACTGCGATCTGCTTGGGCTGAAAGAGGTCGAACGGCATCACCTAGAGGGTGAAACTATCTCGAAGATGGCAGGCAAACCGGATGTGATTATGGAAGTGGTCCGGTTGGAGGCACCCGAAACGCCGGGAGTTATGCTCGACTTGCAGCAATACATCGCGCCCGAAGGCAACGTATCTGATGCACAAGTAGGGGATGTCGCTCACTCACATTTCTGCTTCGGCGTGCCGGATGTGTGGGCTGCCTATCAGGATTTGAGGGCAAAGGGAGTCGAATTCGTGTCGGAGCCGGTTAGCTTTGACTTGGACTGGGGTATTGTGTATGTGGTGTTCTTCAAGGATCCAGATGGTTTTATCTTAGAGTTGATGCAGGTCCCGATCGAGAAAAAGGAATCCAGCCACTAACTTGAAGCTTTCCTATCAGGTCAAAGTTGGAGCTGCACCCCAATTGCAAAAGTTGACTTTACATCGTGCGTGAATTCGTGTTAGAATGGCGGCATTCGGTTTGAGTGAGACCTGCTTATGCCCGATGTCTAAGCCTCAATACCTACCGCGAAAGGAAATCAGATGGATAATTCATCGAACAAACGCGCCCTCGTTCAACAACAGTATAGACGCGACGGCTACGCGATTTTTCGAGACATTCTGGATTCAGACTTAATTCAAGAGACAAGCAATCACGTTGATTGGCTGCTTGAAAAGAATCCGGAGTTACGCCCTGAGCACCTACACCATCGGCTTGTCAGAGAAGATCCGTTCTGGGTCCGGTTGATCAGCGACGCTCGACTACTTGATGTTGCAGAAATCTTTATCGGTCCCAACATTGCTTTGTTTGCGTCCCACTATATCAGCAAGCCGCCTACCGATGGAAGACCTGTGCTTTGGCATCAGGATGGCAGCTATTGGCCGTTGGCACCGATGGAGGTTGTCACGCTATGGCTTGCTGTTGATGATTCAACTCCGAGGAACGGTTGTATGCGCGTTATCCCCGGCACGCATCGAATGGAACTCCATGAAATGCAGCGAAGCACTGGTGTCCCTAACGTTCTCAGTTCTCACATAGATCCTGCATTGGTCGATGAATCCAAGGCGGTTGATTTTGTGCTTAAAGCCGGTGACGTTTCGGTACATCACCCGAACATCATTCACGGATCCAACCCGAATCCCTCCGCAAAGCGGCGTTGCGGTTTAACCATTCGCTACATCCCGACGAGCACACGAATTACCTCAGAGGAGCCTTGGCCTTGTGCCTTTCTGTTGCGCGGTGAGGTTGTCCACGGTGTGAATGACTACGCGCCGCGTCCGCAGTATGTGGAAGGGGCTCACATGGCTTTCCAAGGGTGCGAAAATTGGACAGAGTCGCAGCAACCGGCGAGGGTTGATTAACGGTGAGTGAAAGGAAGTATTGCAATGATAATCGAGTCATTTTCGGATTAAAAGATACACCACTAAGTGAACGATTGTGCAAAGAGGAGTAGACATGATAGATCCACCGATACGTGTTGGTGTGATTGGTTGCGGCGCGCAGGGTCAAAACCACTTAAAGGTTATCAAGGAACTGGGCATAGAAACCGCTGTCGTGAGTGCGTGCTGTGACCTCAGCCCCGAACGGTTACAGAATGCAAAAGAGGTGTGGCCCCAAGCACGGACAACTGACGACTTCACGGATATGCTCGCGTCCAGCGAACTTGATTTGGTCATTGTCGCGACGATGCCAAACACTCATGTGAAGATGGCACTTGCAGCACTCGAAGCAGGGGCGGATGTGCTTTGCGAGAAGCCATTCATGAGGAATTTGGAGGAGGCAGAAACAGTACTTGATACGGCGGAGCGGCTGGGTCGTCAGGTACAACTTGGCACGAACATGCGGTATATGCCCACCTCTCGTTACCTCCACAATTTAGTGGCATCCGGAGAAGTCGGGGTGCCTGTGTTCTGCAAGCTTTGGGGGTGTCACGTCAATCCGCCTTGGTGGGGGCCTCACTATTATCTGAGCAGCTCTGCCGGCGGTGTCCTTGCTTCCACACTGATACACGCGCTGGATCTTGCCATCTGGGTAGGGGGGTCCCCAAATCCAGTCTCAGTGAGTGCCTCAATGCGGTGCCTGTTTCCAGGGAAACGTGGGCCCCTCGCCTCACCGGAGGTAAAGGAACGGTTCAATGTTGAAGATCTATTTACCGCTCTGGTTCGCTTCGACAATGGTTCCACCTATGTGCTAGAGGGAAACTGGTGCGATGACCGTCCCCCGCCTCACAGTTTCGAGATGGTCACGACCCAAGGCAAACTCAACAGCGATCCGTTCATCGTGACAGTGGATGAAGATGGCGAGGTTGTCAATAAAACCCCAGAATTGCAGGAGAACAGTGGCTGGGGTGAGAGCATCCAAAACCAAGACACCGACGTTATTCAGCGTCTGCGGGATGGGGCTCCGTGGTCAATGCAGGACCGTCGGCAACTGCTGAATTTACAGAAATTGATCGATGGCTGCTATGAATCGGCGAGGACTGAGCGGGAGATTGTATTTTAATGGAAAACGTAGATTTTATCCATTTTACACGCATAAGGATAGGAAAATGAGCAAAGCAAATATTATCAACGAAATTTTTGAAGCCTTTCAGAAATATGGAGATCAACTCTATGAAGGGGGTGAGCAGGTCACGCAACAGCAGCACGCACTGCAAACCGCCCACGCTGCTGAGAAGGATGGTGCCAGTGATACGTTAATAGCGGCCGCTGTCCTGCACGATTACGGTCATCTAGTTCATGATCTACCCCAGGAGGTTGTAGCACGCGGGATAGACGACAAACACGAAGAGCTTGTCGCTGCACTTTTAGAGCCTTACTTTGTCTCAGCGGTTACGGAACCAGCTCGGCTGCATGTGCCTGCGAAACGTTATCTCTGTGCCATCGATCCGGATTATTTCAATTTGTTATCCCCTGTTTCGGTCAAGAGCTTGGAGCTCCAAGGCGGTCCTTTAACGGAAACGGAAGTCAAGGCGTTTGAAGCCTTACCGCACTTTGCCGACGCGGTGCGGTTGCGTCGATATGACGAGATGGGGAAAGACCCGGATGCCCTGACACCGGACCTTGTGCATTACCGCCCTTATCTGGAAGCGGGGTTAAGAAAATAATCAATTTGGGCTATAAGGGCGGCGTAGTTGCCTCTCCTGTTTGAAGCGGATGCAAATCCCGATTGGCTCACGTTAAGAAATTGTCCACTTTCTTTTTACGTGAGCCGCCCGATTTATTGAGACGAACCCCCTAAAAACATGGGGCACCACTGCGAAAATTTGAATGAAAATCCAGCGCGACCTGACCACCATTCTCTATATTCTTGCATCAGGCATATACCTCATCGTCGGAGCAAGGAGTTTCGCCAGAGCACCGGACACGCCTGAAATCGGCTACTTCTACCTGATTGGGCTTATTACATGGGTGATTGCAACGCTTGTGTGGATGCAGCAGTCGCAAAGCCAAGTTTCTTCGGCATCTGATGGAAAAAACAGAAGTGAGGAAACTTTGGGTTCGCATCGGGCAGCGCGAATCTCCTACCTGATGAGTATCGGTTTCATGAGTATATGCTCTGTTGACGCTACTTTCTCAAGCACTGAGGGAACGTTGAGCAGTCAGCTGCTGCCGATCTGCCAGTTCGTATCGGCGACAATTACTCCCTGCCTTTTTCTTCACTGCTTTCTCATCTTTCCGGCAGAAAAGCAGTTTATCCAGCGTCATGCGTGGCTGTTGAAAGGGCTCTACGTTCCGGGGGTTGCTTTGTGTCTCGTAACCTCCATCCTCTATCTGCGCGGGCACGACTACACCCGCGAATTCTTTCTGATACAGTTATCGCCTCTAGAAAACGTCACGGCCGGATTTCTTTTCGCTTATTCGATTGCTGGACAGTTGTTACTCCTACACACCTGTTTTGCTGCACCTTCTGCGTCCCAACGTCGTCAAGTACGATGGCTGTTGCTTGGCATCGCTGCGGGGACATTGCCCCAAGCTATCTTTACGACGATGCCGAGGGTTTGGGATGTCTCGATTCCCTATGTCCGCTTTTCGGCTTACACGCTGTGCCTTATACCAATCTGCTATGTCATCGCGATTATCCGACATCGGCTGATGAATATCGAACTCATTATCAATCGCAGCGTTGTATATACACTTGTCAGCGGATTCGCACTCGGCATTTATCTGTTAAGCATTCAAGGGCTCACCATGTTTTTCCATACGGCTGCGCGTTCTCGGACGGTGACCGCTATATCGGTGCTTATCGCCGCTGTACTCTTTGCACCTGCAAAGACACGCATTCAGAAGTTGATAGATCGGGCATTTGACCGTGAGGCGTACAACTACCGTCAAATGCTTTTGGCGTTGAGCCAGACACTTCACTCGATTCTCGATCTGGAAATCTTAGCAGATACCTTACTCCGCCAAGTAACAAAAGCGATACACATCAGTCGAGGAGTCGTGATGTATCGCGTGTCAGGTTACTTTGAATCCCAATACAATCAGGGAGGTGAGGCAAATCCTCTTTCAGGCGAGGGGGCATGGTTTGTTCCAGAAGCGACGGTCGGGGTTGATGCACTCTCCAATGGATTACCGTTGACATTATCCACGTCTCTGCTTGAACGGCTAGAAAAGGCAGACAAACCGCTTGATTTTTCAGATCAACCCCTCGATCCTCATCTAATTCAGGTTGCCCCATCTCAATCGGCAGAGACTTTTATTGGCTTTCTCCAATCCGCAGTGTGGATTCCGTTCGTGACACGGACGAAGGAACACGAGAATCTAGTGGGGTTGCTTGTACTCGGTCAAAAATTATCAGAAGAGCCGTATACCCAAGCCGATTTGGCACTCCTCGGTACGTTTGCACATCAGGGGGCGACTGCGATTGAAAATGCGACGCTCTACGCCCAGCTAAGTGCACGAACAAAAGCAATGGAGATAGCGCGGCAACAATTGATGGCGACCTACTTGGATACTTATGGCGGCACAATACCAAAAGCTGCAAATGGAGATTTAGTTTCGGATTTTAACAACATTGCTGCCGCTCTCAAAGAGACGTATGACCAACTCAAGCAATTAGACACGCTCAAATCTCAATTTTTGGATAATGTGTCCCACGAGCTACGAACGCCATTAACACATATCAAAGGGTTTGTGGACAACCTGCTTGACGGTGTCGGTGGGGGACTTTCAGAGAAACAGGCGAGCTATCTGTTGCGAGTAAAGGACAATTGCGATCGGCTCATCCGGTTGATTAATGACCTGCTAGACCTTTCACAGATTGAATCGGGCGAGATTTCCTTGCAGCTTGAACCGACGAAACTGTACCCTATTCTTGATGAGGCAATCGCGGGGATTCAACCGATGGCAGATAGAAAAGGTATTCAAGTTAGTCTGGATTGTGCCTTGGATGTCGTTGCGTGTGTAGATGCTGACAAGATGGGGCAGATTATAACAAACTTGCTGGATAACGCCATCAAATATACTGAAAACGGCAGGCATGTGGAGGTCCGTGTGGCAGCCCTATCGGATCAGATGCTTCAAATTTGCGTCGAAGACATGGGCATCGGTATTAGCCAAACAGAATTGGATCTCATTTTTGATCGTTTCCATCGAGTGACAGACTCGAAAAGAGGCGGCATCGGTTTAGGGCTGCCGATAGTGAAAAACCTTGTCGAACTCCACGGCGGTGAGGTTTGGGCGGAGAGTCAGTTGGGTAAAGGAAGTCGCTTCTATCTCACGCTGAAACGTAAAGCGTAATCAGAGAGCGTTCTGACCTATTAACCTTCGGTGCTAGTTGATGAGACTCTCGTTTTCACATCGTTCAAAGGTTCAAGAGTTCGTTCATGAACTAATGGACTAAAATTGTTTTCACGTTTCACTCTATAGTATGAACCTCTTTGTTTATGGCACTTTGAAAGATCGAGAATTGATTCAATCGCTACTTAAACGTTTGCTCGACGATCCAAGCAGGGCGATAATGCCTGAATGCACAACTGTTACCTCTAAATGGGGATATTTAGTCATGATACCCGACGAAAATTCGAGCGTCGAAGGAGTTGTTTGGCGAGGATTAACAGTTCAAGATTTTGCTATTTTGGATAGGTACGAGGGTTGTCACGTTGAAACGCCTATATATCAGCGGGAGAAGTGGAAAGGCATTGTCGAGGGCAAAGCGGAAGAGGTGTGGGCGTATTTTGGCACTTCGACGTTTTTAATCTCAATCAGAAAGGGAAGTGATGAACCAAGCATCCATTGAACTACTTATAGAACTCACTCAAGCCGATGCCATCCCCGGACACGAAGAGGAGGTCAGGGAAATCTTCCATTCACGCTTGGAAGGGGTTGGAGTTATCCAAAAGGATCGATTGGGAAGTATCTTTTGCACAAAGACTGGAGAGACTGAAAAACCGCGCATCCTGCTCGATTCACACATGGATGAAGTCGGATTTATCGTTCAGAGCCTGACAGGCGCGGGATATGTCAAATTTCTCACAGTCGGCGGATGGTGGGCGCATACATTGCTTGCACAACGGGTCAATATTTTGACCAAACAAGGCAAAGTTTCTGGCGTGATTGGGTCTACACCTCCCCATCTTTTAAGCACTGGTTCGCGTGATCAGGTGATGGATATTAAGGACCTGTACATCGATATTGGGGCAGACAGTGCTGAACAGGCAATGGAAGAGTATGGGGTGAAACCTGGTTGCCCAATCGTTCCTTATGGCCCGTTCATGCCCATGAGAAACCCCAAGTTGTTTTCTGCGAAGGCATTTGATAATCGCGTTGGTGTAGGCTTAGCTATCGAAACCCTCCAACAACTCGGTGATCACCCAAACACAGTTATCGGCACAGGTAGTGTGCAAGAGGAGGTCGGACTGCGCGGTGCCCGAACAGTTGCCGCTGCAGTGGAGCCGGATGTAGCGATTGTGCTGGAAGGACCGCCCGCAGACGATTTGCCGGGTGCTAGCAGCGATACCTTGCAGGGAAAGCTGGGCGGCGGTGTGCAGATTCGGCTGTACGACCCCTCGATGATTGCTAATCCACGTTTGGCAGAACTTACCATTGAAACTGCAACCGCGCACCAGATTCCACATCAGATTGCTGTGCGTACTTCCGGGGGGACAGATGCCGGGGCGATCCACCAGGTCGGGCGTGGCGTGCCATCAATCGTACTGGGAGTGCCAGCTCGTTATGTCCATAGCCACGTGTCTATCATCAATATCGACGATTACCGAGCGACGCTAGACCTGCTGCTGCATCTCATCCCGCAGCTTGATTCAGCCACAGTGAATAATCTTGTGTAGCACTTGGAGTTCACTCTATCTATAAGACCGTGTTGTTGAAAGATAACACTGCTATTGCCATTGATAGGGAGTCGGTTTTAACCATTCAACCCAACCTACACCACTGTTTTCCGCAACCCTAGAATCTTTCTAATGCCCAAAACGGTTTAGGCGATTCAAGTCTATATGCACTAACTGGCGCAAAACCTCGGAGCGAGAATCAATGCATCCAAACATACTACAAAAGATTTTAGATCGTTACATCGGCAGCCTTCTTTGCTTCCTGATCGGCGTATTTCAATCCCGCGAGGCTGTTGCACATCGCGATCCGCAGCGGATTTTGCTCATCCAACTGTCTGCGATTGGCGATACCATCCTGACAATTCCAACGATCCGGGCAATTCGGGGTCGCTTTCCGAATGCACACTTGGCGATGGTTGCGTCGTCTATCAACCTACAATATTTGGAAGGCTGCCCTTATATCGATCAATACATTCCGTGTCGCTTAGAAGAACTGATGAAATCGCCGCGGAAGCTGATTGCGTTTATCGTGGCGTTGCGCCGTCAAAGATTTGATTGGGGAATTGACTTTGAACATTGGCCACGGCTCAGTGCATTAATCGCTTACGGGAGCGGTGCATCGAGAAGAGTCGGATTTCGCTCGAGGGAGCAACATCGACACTACCTTTTTACCGATGTCGTCGAGCATGTGCCGGGCCAACACGAGGTAGTCAATTTTCTAAAGATAGCGAAGGTGTTGGAGTGTCCGATTAACGAAACAGATCTGGAGGTGTGGTTGAAAAAGGAAGACTGGGATTGGGCGAGGGAGTTCTTCAATGAGATGGGTATAGATCCGAACAGGCCAGTTGTTGCCATTCATCCAGAAGCGGGCAGGCGTGGTGAACCGAGACGACGGTGGCCCCACGATAGATTTGTGTTGCTTGCTGATGCGCTTGCCGAACGCTATCACGCACAAATTATCTTGACGGGTGCTCCATCAGAGGTTGAACTTTCGCAGCAAATCGCTTCACAAACCCGGTCATTTTGCGTGGTCGCAGCCGGCAAAACCCAAATCAATCAACTAGCTGCGTTGTTTGCCAATGCTGACTGTGTCATTTGTGGAAACTGTGGGCCTATGCACCTCGCTGCCGCCGCTGGCACGCCGGTTGTTGCGCTACATGGACCGACAAATCTCTCGCAATGGGGCCCCTGGGGGAAGCATCACACAATTCTTCATGTGGCTTTGCCGTGCAGCCCGTGCCTCAATCTCGGTTTTGAGTACGGTTGCTCCGCACTTTCTGACGGAACTTCGCCCTGCATGCATACAATACAAGTCGGCGAAGTCCTCAAGGCATGTAAAAAATATCTGATGAATGGGGGTGGAGAAAACAAGCGGTTAAACAAGGAGAGCATTACCAATACAGAAATAATAAAGTGTAAAACGGTTTCTTTGCCAGTTTCGCGCTAACGGCACGTCAGTCGGATTACGCCCTCGTAAGGGGTTATGGGGGTAATCAGCAATCGCGCCGTTTCGTGGTTCATCGTCCAATCATCATCAAAGCTATGGATCCGGTGCACAGTCCCACCCCCATTAATCTCAATCTCATCTGTCCCGTTGACAATCCGTGCTGGCTCCTTGTCGAGAAACACAACATCGGTCTGGGACAAGTCATGCGCCATCTCACCGATATATAAACTTCCTTCTTTCCGCAGTCCGAATTCAAGCTGAAGTGGAATCCGCGCTTCCCCTTCTGTTATGATACGAAGCTCCAAGCCATCCGAAATCGGTTCAATCTCTGTAAAAATCCGAAGATTCAACGGAATTACTTCCCGCCTTGTCGATGTGGGTTTGTACACATATTGGATAACTTTATTTTGGGTGAGATACTGCCTTCCATCGACCGTCAATCCTGTCGGCTCATAATCTCGAAAACCGTAGTAGATATATTTAATACGGAAACCGTCGATAATCGCTTCTCCATTTCGGAGAGCAAACAAGATCTGCTTATCACCAATGACTGTCAAACTCATTCGATCGCCTCGAATGCGTGCGATGTTCGACTGCGGGCACCTCTTTTCATACTGACGCGGTAGCGGGAGCCGGGTAATCCAGTCGTTGTTCCGCTCGGATTCAATCGCCAGCAGTTCACCGATATCGGCGGTCATAAAGAAACGGGAGACACCTTCCTGTTTGAAGTATCGGTTGGGGTGGTTAAGGTTCGGACGGATAAGACCGTTGTCGACGCGACGAAGGTAGGATGCTAGCGTTAAATCGGCCGCAGTTGCATAGTAACCATTGTGATCGATGATCGACATATTTTTCCAGACACTATAGCCTACGGGCAGGCCGTTCTCTCTGCCCTTGTGATCAGAAAATTCAGTCGCTGTTTCACCGTTGGGGTGGAACGTATAAAGCAGAAAATTGAGGCTGCGCCGAACAGACTCTAGCAGAGCAGGCCGATTCAACTTTTCGGCGAGACTGAACAACATTGCATTGGATAACATGCTATAAACGGGGCTCCGATCGCTGTAAACGCCCTCACTGTTGATGTCGATACCTTCTTGTAAATAGCTTTCCGCTCTCCCTACAGCAGCACCATCTCCAAACTGCTTGTCAAATTCGACAAGCGCGGCTGCAGCAACCCAGCAATCATGCGAAGTAAAAACCGGCTTGTTCTTAATCGCTTCTACGCCTTTGCGGAGAAAATCCTCAATCCGTTGCAGCAGGGCTTGGTGTTGACTTTCACGAGAAATCCATCGGTACGTCCGCAAGAGCGCATGTGCAGCCTCCGCCATCGTGGGAGTTGCGCGTATATCACCGCGAGAGTATCCGTCAAGTGTCCCGTCTAGACGCTGAGAATAGGTGAGAAACCGCATCGCCAAATGCAGCCGATCGGACAATTCTGAATTGTGATAATATTGAGAATCTGGTGTCAGATAGAGCACCGCTAGCGATGCAAGTGTGTTTGCCGCTGCCAGTGGTTCGCATATCCAGTGCTCTGGACAACGGAATCCGCCATAATCGCGCTCTGATGGATCTAAGACCTGCAATCGCAGGGCCTGTGCGGCAAATGCTTCTACTACCACTAATACAGTCTCATAATGAATTCTTATCGTCATTGATTTTCCATCTTAACTTGGTCGAATCTATTGTTATTGTTTTGGACATTATTGGGATTCACCTTCCTTCAATGTACAATATGGAAACATCGCTGTATTTTTGAGAAGTGGTACTGACATGGCATTTCCAAATACGCGACGAGTGATGAGTGAAGATATGCGGGCGAAATCGTGTAGGTGAAAGAGGTTTACTACGTAATCATCTCTTTGGGGAGATGGCAAATTCGGTCCAAATAACGCAATTGAGTTCCTTGTGCGGTTCTTCGGATTTTACTGATTGCTGCGTTATGGTGGGCAAAGCGGTCTGGATCATCATTGGGCGGTAGGCTAAAAAATGCCCCAAAATCTCAATGGTGCGCCTGTTGTTGGCCCAGATTTGACAGTGGTGGGTCTGCGACGTGAGGCAATCCACCGTTGTTGGTCGACTGTTCATGGCGGATTAGGTGAAGTTCCATAATGCGTTAGGGTCAGCTGTTACATCCCATCTGTAGGATAAAAATTCGCCCTTAACCGACACCCACATTATTTTGCACGCTCACATAGGTGAAGAGTGAAGCTGGTTATTGTCCCAAACATTTTGCACGCCACCTATTTCGATACATAGAGTTGATTGATCAATGACGCGCTATAGCCCCCTCCAAACCCGTTGTCGATGTTAACAGCAGTCACGCCCGAAGCACAACTATTTAGCATGCTCAACAAGGCTGCAACGCCGCCGAAGCTAGCTCCATAGCCGATACTTGTCGGCACAGCAATGACAGGTTTATCCACCAACCCACCGACAACACTTGCTAACGCCCCCTCCATGCCTGCCACGACGACGAGGACACGGGCTTGGATCAGCTGCTCATGATTATTGAGTAGTCGGTGCAAGCCAGCAACGCCGACATCATACAACCTCTCCACACGGTTGCCCATAATTTGTGCGGTCTCCACTGCCTCCTCAGCCACAGGGATGTCGGACGTGCCAGCAGATACGACCAATATGCCATCATGCAGTTCGCCGGAAGGCTGCCCAACCGTGATAGTACGTCCCAGTTCATTGAAACGCGCCGCTGAATTGAGGGAGGCCAATGCTTCATGAATTTCTGGGGTGGCACGGGTAGCAAGGAGGAGATGACCGGCGGCGAGAATGCGTTTGCTAATCTCCTTCACCTGATTGACCGTTTTCCCTTGACAAAAAATCACTTCCGGGAAACCTTTGCGTAGTTGTCGATGGTGGTCAACTTTAGAAAACCCAAGGTCTTCAAATGGCAGGTGACGTAAAGATTGTATAGCCTCTTCAACGTTAACTTCACCGCGTTTAACATCTTCCAAGAGCACGCGTAATCGGTCGAGGTTCATATAACATTTGCTCCAGATAAAGAAACCACAAGCATCTGGTGTTTTCACTTATGGTTTCTGTATCGGGATAGGTTTCAAACTGTATAAAAGCAGATTTCAAACCTGTCCTTACTGTTGTGCAGTGTGTGAATTTTAGCTAACCGTTTCCTCGGACTCGGGGTCGGGAGCGTCCTCACTGCTATCAGGCGAGATGATATTCGTCAGTTCAGACTTCTTTTCGACGAAAGCGGTTTTCCCAGCCTCGACAGCGGCTCTCACACTCTCCGTCGCGTCGTCAACTCGTGTTTTCCCCTTATCGACCAAGTCGGTTACCTTTTCAGTTGTTACGTTTCTTGCTTTGTGGGCGGTGTTGATGGTCCGATCTTTGACATCCGTGGAAGCCTCGCGAATCCTCTCCCGCGTCTTTCTACCGGTCATGGGGGCAAAGAGTAAACCGAGAAGTGAGCCGACTAAGCCTCCCAGAAAAAATGCCAAAAGTACAACAAGCCCATTGCCTTGTTTTTCGCCATCCATTTGAATCATCTCCTTAGTTATAGTTAAGTATTTAGGCGTGCGCTTACGCCCCTTTTTACGATTTTTTCAATAATAACTGGTTCGGTGAATCTGACGCGTGAGAAGCTGATGGTCTATCATTTATCAGGCGAGATGATATTCGTCAGTTCAGACTTCTTTTCGACGAAAGCGGTTTTCCCAGCCTCGACAGCGGCTCTCACACTCTCCGTCGCGTCGTCAACTCGTGTTTTCCCCTTATCGACCAAGTCGGTTACCTTTTCAGTTGTCACGTTTCTTGCTCTGTGGGCGGTGTTGATGGTCCGAGCTTTGACATCCGTGGAAGCATCGCGAATCCTCTTCCGTGTCTTTCTGCCGGTCATGGGGGCAAAGAGTAAACCGAGAAGTGAGCCGACTAAGCCTCCCAGAAAAAATACCAAAAGTACAACAAGCCCATTGCATTGTTTTTCGCCATCCATCTGAATCATCTCCTTAGTTATAGTTAAGTATTTAAGCGTGCGCTTACGCCCCTTTTTACGATTTTTTCAATAATAACTGGTCGGTGAATCTGACGCGTGAGAAGCTGATGGTCTATCATTCATCATTTTTTTTGCTCTCATGGGCTCAGTGACACACGAACCTTCTGAGCAAACGCTATAAAACGACGATCTACCCATTTTGTTCCTTCTGATACCCATTTTGTTCCTTCTGAGTTGTATCTTCTGAATCCGATGTGTGCGATTTTCGAGACGGGCTGAATACCTTCCAGCTGGCTTTAATCGCACTCCATGCACTGATAATGTCTTTGACAGGGACAGAAAGTTGATCGCGATAGTATTCCGCCTGCTCGATTGTTGTCTGCGAAAAATCCCTGACAGTGGCGATTAGTTCATCGACTTTCGCAATGTTTTGGTTTATCGTTTCTGTTATTTGTTGGATATTATGGGTTGTCGGTTGGATCTCCGCCTCGCTAATCTGCTGCATGGAAGCGGTGATGCCATTGATATTCTCAAGCAACTGCGGGAGTTCTTGATTCAATTCCGTAACGGTCCCATCCACAGATTTGAGTAAAATGCTCACATCTTTATGTATGCCTACCAGGTCCTCAGTCGCTTTGAGTAGACTCGGAACGCTTTTATCGAGCAGGTTCTCCACGGATTTTAGAGTCGTTCCAATCCGGGATGCCAACCATACAACAGAAATAGCGAGTGCTAATAACAATAAACCTAAAGGAATTTGCCAGTAAAGCGAAGCATCCATATTTCATTCCTTACGGAGCTATATTCCCCCAATTTCATAGGGGGTTCAGCCGGTATTTACGCTTGATCCGCCACAATTTTCATGACAGCATCAATTGCTTCTTTCATCTTGCTTGGGTTTTTGCTTCCACCTTGAGCAAGCTCACAACGTCCGCCACCGCGCCCATCAGCCAGACGAGTCACAGCTTGGATAATCTTTCCAGCTTGTAAGCCGCGTGTTTTCACGAGATCTGAAGTGACACCGGCAGCAAACGCAACATCGTTACCAGTTGCCGAAGCAAGAACGACAACACCAGTTCCAATGCGATTTTTCAAATCATCAACAAGTTGCCGAAGCCCGTTCCGATCGGTATTTTTGAAGGCAGCGGCAATCACACGAAAACCGTCAATGGTCGCAGCGTTATTGACTAAATCAGTAACCTGCGATTGCGCCATCTGTGATTGAAGCGCGTTAATCTGTCGTTCAAACTCGCGATTGGTTTGAAGAAGTGCTTCAACCCGTTCAGGGGTTAATTGCTTTGGAATCTTGAGCATATTCGCTATAGCAGTCAGTGTCTCATCTTCGGAGCGGATGTGTTGATAAGCGGCAGCTCCGGTCAACGCCTCAACACGGCGCACGCCGGCAGCAATGCTGCTCTCACTGATAATCTTTACAAGTCCGATTTCACCAGCTGCATGGACATGGGTCCCGCCACACAGCTCCTTGCTATAGTCACCAATTTGCACAAAACGCACAATCTCGCCGTACTTTTCACCGAAGAAGGCAAGGGCACCCCGGTCTTTTGCTGCCTGCAGCGGCAGATATTCGGTTGCGACATCGTTATTCAGGCGGACCTTGTCGTTAATATAGCCCTCTATTTCGTGCAGGTGTTGTGGGGCAACGGCTTCATAGTGCGTGAAATCGAAGCGTAACCGCCCCGCCTCAACGAGTGACCCCGCCTGACCAACATGCGTCCCGAGGACGTTGCGCAAAGCATGATGCAGGATATGCGTGGCAGTGTGGCTGACAGCTATGTGTTGACGGCGTTCAGCATCAACCCTCGATTCTACCGGCATCTGTGGAGTAATCTCTCCTTCAATCACTTTGCATTTATGAACGAATAGATTGGGAACGGGGGTTACAGTATCAACAACTTTTAGTTTCGCATTTTCGCTTTCGATAACGCCAATGTCGCCGACTTGACCACCGGAGTCTCCGTAAAAAGGTGTCTGATTCAGGATGACGGAGACTTCTTCGCCCTCATGTGCGCCCGATGCCAATTCATCTCCTCGGATGAGAGCGATAACTTCCGCTTCTGCATGAGAACGGTCATACCCCAAAAACGCGGTAGTCTCATATTCCTTGAGGATATTCGCGTAGATTGCCTCTCCTTTGTCCCCACCACCGGCAGCTTTCCAGTCCGCACGACTGCGCTCTCGCTGTTGCGACATACTTACGGCAAACCCATTTTCATCAACAGTAAAGTTGCGTTCCCGCGCAAGTATCTGTGTTAGGTCTAGCGGGAATCCAAAAGTGTCATACAGTTCAAACGCTCGATTCCCCGACAGAATAGATTGATGCTGCGCTTCCAGTTCATCAAGCGAACCACGGAGAATTTCCAACCCACGATCAAGGGTCTGATGGAACCGCCCCTCTTCGCCATGAATAATCCGTTTAATAAAGTCCTGACGCGGCAGAACATCGGGGAAAACAGAGCCGAGCAAGTCAATCACTTTATCCACGAGGTTGTAAATGAACGGTTCCTCCACACCCAACCGTTTGCCATATAAAACGGCACGACGTAAGATGCGGCGGATGACATAGCCGCGCCCTTCATTGGAAGGCATTACACCATCGCCGATGGCAAACGTAAGGCACCGAATGTGATCTGCGATGACACGGTGTGGCACCCCGCGGTCGTCGTCAAAATAGTCTCGATTGGTGATGTTAGAGATTTCCTCAAGGATCGGGCCAAACACGTCCGTTTTATAGTTGGAATCAACACCTTGCAGGATGGCAACCACCCGCTCAAAGCCCATGCCGGTATCGACATGTTTCTCCGGTAGGGGATGGAGTTTACCCGCCGCATCTCGGTTGTATTGAATAAACACCAGATTCCAAATCTCGCGAAATCGTTCACTAACATTGGGACCTGCATTGGGGTCGTCAACCGATGCCGGATCCATCTCAGGGCCGAGATCGACGAAAAGTTCAGAGCAGGGACCACAGGGCCCTGTATCGCCCATCTCCCAGAAATTGTCTTTGTCAAATCGACGGATGCGAGCAAGCGGTATATCGGTTTCCTCAAGCCACAGTTTTTCCGCCTCGTCATCGGTATCGTGAACCGTTGCCCAGAGGAGTTCCTTGGGGACTTCCCAGATTTCTGTAATTAACTCCCAAGCATAGGCAATCGCTTCACGCTTGTAGTAATCTCCGAAAGACCAATTCCCCAACATTTCAAAAAAGGTATGGTGCCCCGGGGAGTACCCAACCTCTTCCAAATCGTTATGTTTTCCGCTGACGCGTAGCACCTTCTGAGTATCAGTAGCCCGTTTGTATTCGCGTCGCCCCGTTCCCAGAAACACATCCTTAAACTGATTCATCCCAGCGTTTGTGAACAGCAAGGTCGGGTCGTCGGCAGGTATTAACGGGGCACTCGGAACGACCGTATGTCCCTGTTTTCGGAAGTATTCTAGAAAAGTCGATCTAATTTCATCTGATGTCATTGTCCATTTTCCTTGGTTAATACTCGCTCGATTACACTTTGAATCGTCTCATAGTCAAACCCACGCCTTAGTAGAAAACCGTGCAATCGGCGTTTTGCAACCTGTGGGGGGAGCGATTGGTAGCGTTTTGCCTGTTTTTGTGCCAATTGCAATGCTATGTTTGTTTCCTCCGCATCATCAATCCCGTTAAGCACACGGTCTACAGTAGTTTTGTCGATGCTCTGATTAGCCAACTCGTGCTCCAACATCTTTTTACCTTTTGGCTTTGCACGTTGACGGCGAGCCACCCACTTCTTCGCGAATTTTTCATCTTTGATGCGCCCAAGCTGCTCTAAATCTTCCAGTGTTGTGTCGATTGCCTGAGGGCTAAAGCCTTTCTGTCCAAGTTGATCGATCATCTGATTCTTGCTATAACTCTGGCTGGATAGGAGCTCAGATGCGTAGTTCTTCGCTCGCATTCCTTCGTCCGCTTCGATTAGCTTTTGAAGCACCCCTGCCTCGATCTCTAGTCCAACTCGCAAGCCGAACTTGGGGATGCAACTCGCATCAACGCTGCCAAAGTATACCCCATCAAGGAAAAGGATTCGGTGTGAAGGCGTTCTCTCATCTATTTGAATGTCCGTGAGCCGTTTTTTCATCAGAATAGGTGCGATGGATTGAATCTACCAGACGACTTTCCACCTCAACGAACCGTGCTAAAACGCCACGCTATCAGTCAGGGCATCCACGTCCTCTAAGCTCTGAACATGTCGCCCTTCTGGGGCTAAAATAAGGAGTGTGCAAACCGCGCTTATAGATCCCCTTGTTTTTTTCGATATAGTTAAAGGACACAGTAGCGATACGATTCAGGTTAATTTGGCATTAGGTGGCAACTTGAGTTATTTTATATGCAGATTATTCCCCCGGCGTTCCTGCCCAGATTGCACCCCGCTGCAGAAGCGTCCCAAATATCTCATGTTGGCAAGCGTTGGCATCGTGTCCCAGTGCCAGATAGAATACACGACCATTTCCCCAATTTTTTGTCCATGCAACAGGCACCGCATCGCCCTGCCACAACGCCGATGCGAGTACATGGTTGCGGGGATCGTAGTCGAGGATATACTGCTCATCTGTGACCATTGTCTCGTCAAGCCCCTCGGTGATCGGGTGCTCGGTATCTACGATGCTCACCTGATAATCTCGATAGCGCGGGTGTGTGACAAAATAGCCGCCGACCATCGCTCTATATTCGGGACACTCCCGAAACGAATCTGCTGCAGAATGCACCCCGACATAACCTTTGCCCGAAGCGATGTGATTTAGCAAGCCATTCTTTTGTGCGTCTGTAATCTCCCCAATCGTATAATAAAAGACAATCAAATCATAAGGATCAAGATTGGGGGTAACCAAGGCATCAAGGTCTTCTTCCACTTTGGTAATCTCAAATTCATCCCGTTGTGATAGTAGGTCAATTATCTTTTCGCTGCACCCTTTCCAATCGTGAACGGCACCGCCAGCAAACACCAGTGTATTAATCTTTCCCATTGTGTTTCCTCCTCATGAAAGATTGAGAGATTTTTGATTAACGATAATTACGATGTGAATGACGGTTATAATATCATAAGTCTGTGGAAAATACAAGCTAACATTCAAGGAAATTAAAGGTTGATTTTCCTGCCCTATCCTTTTTATTCTGTAACGGAATTTAGCTTTCAAATTGACAGAAATCCTCAACAGTGCTATCTTATTTGGCGGAGAGGGCTGGTTACGATGAAACAACCGTGGTTTAAACGCACAATGTGGCTCTGGATTTTACTTCTCATGGGTTGTGGGGCAACGTATCGATCCGAACCAACAAGAGAGCCTCGGATCACAAGGCACGGCAACTCATACTTTGATCAGGGGAATATCTACCTTAAAAAAAAGAGGTATCACGAAGCGATTGAGCAATATCAACAGGCGTTGCGCTTAGATCCGGATGCTGCAATTATCCACGCGGCACTCGGTTGGGCGTATTACAACGTGGGTATGCTCGACGCAGCGATTGCCGAAGGCGAAGAGGTCATGCGCTTGGAGCCGGATAACCCCGACGTGCCAAAGCTGATGGAGCTGCTTTATCAGGAGCGGAACCGACACCGGTGAAAATGCGAGGGCATTCGTCTGTCAGTTTTCAGGTGGTCAGCGTTTTGACAAAGTAATCCATGAACCGAGTGGCATCAACGGCGACGCAAACGGAGGTGTTCGGTTCACCTGCCATCGGCACAGTCGCTCCGCGCGGGTGACCTGCCCGCGTCTCAACCTCAATCCGCATCTCACGCGTCTCACAGAAGGTTGGATCAATAAGGGTTGCCACCGCCAACGGGTCATGGAGGGTTGGACGTGGTTCGGGGTTATCACCGCCCCAGAGATGGATTAGCTCAAAGCAAATTCGGTTAATCGGACGGTCTACTACCCCTAGTGCTTTGACCTGTTCATAGCCCATGACACACTTCATCGTGACATCAAGCCCGACCATTGTAATGGGCACCCCTGTGCCGAAGACAACCCGCGTCGCTTCAGGGTCGCAGCATGCGTTCCACTCCTCCGAATGCGCCCGGTTTATTGCACCGCCCATCATGCAGATTTTTGTTTTCTGCGCTAAACGCGGCTCCAAGGTGAATGCCGCCGCAATGTTCGTAAAGGGACCGATGGGCACAAGCGTGATGTCTCCATCTCCTGCCATCACTGTGTCAATAATAAAATCAACGGCGCGACCCGGCTTCGGTTGAATTGATGGCTGCTGTTGCTTCAGGACCTCTATTTGGCGCGGACGATGACTGGCTGCAACCTGTTCCCAATCCGGAATGGATTGAAGGAGGGGCTTGCCAATCCCCGCATAAACGGGGATAGCTGTTTGACCTAACGCCTCCAGCAGACAGCACGCTAATTCCGCACGCTGATCGGTATTCTTGAAGACCGTTGTTACACCGAGCACATCAATTTTGCCGCTCATAATTGCAAAAGCCAAGGCGAGCGCATCGTCAATATCATCGCCAATGTCCGTATCGAGTATAATTTTTTGCATGTTCCCTCCAATATACGCTATGCGCTAAACTTCCAAAGGTTTTGGAACTGTGGACGATAGAAGTTTACTCGAAATTGATTTAATGATCCAGAAATAACTGCCCCGTTGACACCCAAGATTGACATTCATACCCAACAAAGAAAGGGAAACGACTATGAAAATTGGTGCTTCGACAATACTACATCGCGACCGCCCGCTGAATTGGACACTGTTTCATGAATTCCAGCAGGCAGGGGTTGAATCTCTGGAATTGACAGACTATCACCCCGAATTTTCCTACACAGATCTTGAGGCATTTACAGCACTGCATTTAGCGATGAGAGATCTGTCGTTACATCTCAACTCGCTTCACATCCATCTGGAGATATTCGACGATTATGACCTTGCAACACTTGATGCCGCACAGCGGGATAAAACGCTGATTGCCTATCGTCAGGCGGTGGATGTCATGGAAGCGTTAGGTGGGGGTATCCTCGTAACACATCATATCCAGATCCCTGAGCCTGACGAACCCCTCCACGCAGAAAAGCGATCGGCATTTCTGGACAACCTGAACACCGTTGCAGATTATGCAGCCGCTAGAGAGGTTTCGTTTGCGTTAGAAAACGTGCCGCGGGGCTATACCCGTGAGCCCACGCGCCTTGTCGAACTTATGACGGATTTGGGCGCCCCGAATGTGGGCGTTGTTATTGATACAGGGCATCGCAATATCGTGGGTGATCCGGTGGAAGCCCTGCGGACCATCGGTGAACATCTGATTACCTTGCACCTGCATGACAATCACGGTGAGCAGGACGAACATCTCCTCCCCGGTCGTGGTAACGTTGATTGGAAGGGCATCGTGAGCGCATTGGATGAGATTGAGTATCCTGGGGTGTTCATGTACGAACTCAGTCGATCGGAAGATTTGACGCAAATCCGCCCAAACGCAGAAGCACTCCTCAGACGGGGGGCATGATTCATGGGGCGGTTGCCCATTTATCCTTGACCGATGGGCAAACAGTTGATAGAATGCACCCCGCCAAAAGGAGGCTCACATGAACACGAATCCCGAAATCGTGGAAATCAAAAATATCGTTCAACAGAACAGAGATATTCTCCAACAGCACAGTATAACACTCCAGCAACACGGGGCAATCCTCCAACAGCACGGTGAAATATTGTTGGAGGTTGTCAAAGAACAGAATTACTTGCGTGGGGTGCTAGATCAGATTAATGAACGGTTTGGTACACTTGATGCACGTATGAGCTCAATGGAAAATCGTATTGTTTCTGTAGAAAATCGAATGAGCTCGCTTGAGGAGCGGATGAGCTCGCTTGAGGCTCGTCTCACCGATACTTACTCTAGCTTGAGCACTAGCTTGAGCAAAGATATTCGAGATAACTTCAAGTGGACGATTGGGCTGATGATTCCAGTTTGGTTTGGTATACTTGTTGCCATCATCATTGAGTTGGTTAAGAGCTAACGGAGGTTGTAATGGACGATATGCTCCACGGTTCAATCGCTCAACTTGCAGCGCAGATCCGCAAAGGCGAACTCTCTCCTGTTGAGCTTATTGAAGCGACACTTCAGGCAATTGATCAGTGTGAGCCGCAGTTGAACGCTTTTATCACGGTATTTGGTGAGGAGAGCCTCGAAGGGGCTAGCCGGGCGGAGGCAGAGATAAGAAACGGGAAAGATCTCGGGCCTCTGCACGGAATACCAATTGCCCTCAAGGATATAATCTACGTTGAAGGAACCCGCAGCACAGCCGGTTCAAACTTCTTTTCGGAGGAATCGCCGCAATTTAATGCCGCGCTGGTCTCTAAGCTGAAGAGTGCCGGGGCAATCATTATCGGTAAAACCAATCTGCATGAATTCGCTTTCGGTGTCACGACGGAAAATCCGCACTTTGGCGCGACCACCAATCCATGGGACCCCTCGCGGGTGCCAGGCGGATCGAGCGGGGGATCAGCGGCAGCCGTTGTTGCGGGCTGCTGTGCCGGTGCATTGGGCAGCGACACCGGCGGGTCAATCCGTATCCCAGCAGCGGTATGTGGGCATGTCGGTCTGAAACCGACCTATGGGCGAATCAGTGTTTACGGCGTGCTTGAGCTCGCGCAGTCTCTTGATTCTGTTGGCCCCATGTGCCGCTATGTTCACGATGTCGCACTGATGATGAATACCCTTGCCGGTTATGATTTCCGTGATGTGCACAGCGAAAATCGACCGGTGCCGGACTACACTGAGGGATTAAATCAACCCATCCGTGGGCGTAGAGCGGGTGTTCCGAAACAGCATTTCTTCGATAACCTCCATCCAGAAGTCGAGCGAACTGTTGGGGACGCTATCAAAGTCCTAGAGGGATTGGGAGTAGAAATTGTCGAGCTCGATCTGCCCTCTGTGGTGGCGGGGCATGAGGTAACGTTGACACTTTTGATGGCGGAAGCCGGCCAATTTCATCAGCAACGCCTTGCAAAGCATCGAGAGGATTACGGGGTTGATGTACGTGAACTACTTGAAAAAGGACTGTCATTGTCGGCATCGGACTATATCAAAGCGGTTCGGGTGCGGGAAATCGCCAGACGCGAATTTGCGGGGACGTTTGAGGGGGTTGACTGCATTTTATCGCCAACTGTTCCCATTCCCGCTCCGCTTCGGAGCACACATGATTTGTCCGGCGGTAGCGAGTCCAATCACATTCGCCCGCGCTTAACGCAGAACACCCGTCTGTTTAACCTGATCGGTTTGCCATCAATCTCGGTGCCGTGTGGCTTTGCACAGGTTGAAAATTCTGATAGTAAAGAAGGATTGCCCGTCGGGTTACAGATTGCCGGTCCGTGGTGGTCTGAAAAAATGCTGCTGCAAGTCGCTCATGCTTATGAGCGCGCTACACCTTGGCATACTAGAAACGTGAGACGTGAGACGTTTTCAATGGACAATTAACTATTGTTATGTTATTATTAACAATACATGATGCGTAAAGGAGCGGATCTTACGCATGACTTGTTACGTATTATTTTTGAACGCCCTTCACCTCAATTGAGACGGGAAGTTGCCCATAGGTGACAGTGTGTGTTATTTTTAAGGAGACTAGCATGTGTGGACGATTCACGTTGAAAACGACCCCTGAGACTTTGACAGAAACTTTCCCCGGTTTCACAATGCCCGATGAACTGGCTCCCCGTTACAACATCGCCCCTTCCCAAGAGATCGCTGTCGTGCCAAACAACGGTGAGGATAAAGTGGAATACTTCCAGTGGGGGCTGATTCCGTCTTGGGCAAAAGACCCCAAAATCGGCAATTGCATGATTAATGCGCGCGCCGAGACCTTGGCGGAGAAACCTTCGTTTCGGGCACCCTACAAGCGACGCCGGTGCCTCATCCTTTCCGATGGGTTTTATGAGTGGCGGAGTGAACCGGATAGCAAGTCCAAAACCCCGATCTATATTCGACTTAAATCTGAGAAACCGTTTGCTTTCGCGGGGTTATGGGAAGCGTGGTATCCGCGCCCAAATGATGAACCCCTTCACTCCTGCACAATCATCACGACCCGGCCTAATTCGCTCATGGAGACCATCCACCGGCGTATGCCGGTCATCCTCGAGCCTGACACCTACGATCAGTGGCTAGATCCACAAGACCAGACCGCTAATCGGTTGGACGGGCTCCTCAAGCCGTACCCCCCTGAAGAGATGATGGCTTACCCGGTGTCGCGCTTCGTCAATCGGCCCAGTAACGACTCGCCTAACTGCATTGTGCCCGCCGACGGATGAATGTGAAGGAGAAGCGGTAGGTCGGGCTTCCTAACCCGACTTCTGATTCCGTTCAACCCAAACTACGTTACGTGCTCTTAATCTAACGCAAACTCGCCAAAACGCAAATATAGAAAACGGAAAAACGATTCACAATAGATTCAATCGCAAAAAAAGGAGACAGATGGCAAACTATCGAGAACTCGCAAATCTGGTTTGGGATGTGGCGGACGATGTGCTGCGGGGCCTGTTCAAACCGCACGAATACGGCGACATCACCCTCCCGTTTCTGGTGCTGCGCCGGTTGGACTGCATCCTAGATGAAGACGGCCGAAAAGAGAAAGCCATTAATACCTGCAATCAGTATAATGGCAAAGTGTCCGAGGACTTGCTGCCGCCGATTATTCTGAAAGAGATAAACACCAATTTCTACAACATCTCCCAGTACGACCTATCTCGACTGAAAAAGGACCCGAACAACATCCACCTCAACTTTGAGAACTACCTCAACGGATTCAGTAAGGATGTGCGCGACATCATCGAAAACTTCAATCTTGATGGGTTTATCGAACGGCTGCATAAAAACAATCGGCTGTTCATCTTCTGCGATAAATTCACCGAAGTCGACCTTCACCCGGATAAGGTGGACAACCACACAATGGGACAGGTGTTTGAGGAGCTGCTCCGCCGATTCTCAGAGATGTCCAACGAAACCAGCGGAGAACATTACACGCCGCGGGATATCGTGCGGTTATTGGTCTCGCTGCTGTTTGCGGAACACCGTGAAGATCTACGCGGGCAGGGGGTTATACGCAGTATCTTTGATCCGTGTTGCGGGACAGGCGGCATGTTAACCATTGGGAAGGAATACTTTCGTGAACAGATTAATCCGGATGCCGATATCCGACTGTTGGGGCAGGAACTGAACGCGCAGACCCACGCAATCTGCAAGTCGGATATGCTTATTACCGGAGAGAACCCCGATAGTATTCGACTCGGCTCCTGCCTCTCTGAGGACCAATTCCAAGAAGGCCGATTCGATTATATGATAACAAATCCGCCCTTTGGTGTCAGTTGGAAGTCTGATGCAGGGGCGGTGAAAACAGAAGCGCAGAACGCCAATAGCAGATTCTCAGCTGGTACCCCTCGCTCCTCCGATGGGGCGTTGCTGTTTCTACAACACATGCTCTCCAAGATGGAGAAACGCGGCAGTCGGGTTGGAATCGTCTTTAACGGGTCGCCGCTCTTTACGGGGGATGCCGGCAGCGGTGAAAGTGAAATCCGACGCTGGATTATCGAAAAAGATTGGCTGGAGTGTGTTCTCGCGCTGCCCGATAAGTTGTTCTTTAACACCAGTATCTCCACCTATATCTGGATCTTGACGAATCGAAAATCGGAAGCACGACAGGGTAAGATACAACTGATCAACGCCGTTGAATACTTCGATAAGATGAAAAGGAATCTCGGAGACAAGGGGGTTTTCATCTCCGATAGCTATATCCGTCAACTGGTGGAAACCTATACCAACTTTGAAGAGACCGAACACTGTAAAATCTATCCAAACGACTTTTTCGGCTACACGAAAGTGACGGTTGAGAGGCAGCTGATCGACGCTGAAACGGGAGACATCCTCCGGGACAAGCGGGGGAATCCGAAACCGGACCCTGCGCTGCGAGACTCTGAGCGTGTCCCTCTCACGGAGAAGATTGATGATTACTACCAACGGGAGATCAAACCACACCTACCGGACAGTTGGCTAGACAGGAAGAAGGATAAGGTGGGCTACGAGATTAACTTCAATCGATATTTCTACCAGCACACGCCGCTGCGCTCGCTGAAGGAGATTGCCGATGAAATACTAACACTTGAACGGAAAAGTGAAGGCTTGCTGAAAGAGCTTTTGGGGTTATGAGATAAGGATTTACACATTTCAAATTGTAGGGGACGCAGATCTGCGTTCCCTACTCACTCTGTTTATAAAAGAAGGGATAAGTTATGATTACTGAACTCAGCGCGCAAAATTTCAAGTCATGGCAAGATACAGGCAAACTACAGCTCGCCCCATTAACTGGACTTTTCGGCGCGAATAACTCCGGCAAAACCAGTATCTTGCAGGTGCTGCTTCTGCTCAAGCAGACCGCAGAGCATCCATCACCGGATTGGAATGAGCCACTCTACTTCGGCAGTGAGGGATCGCTTGTCAATTTAGGCAATTTCAATACTGTTATCAACCGACACAATCCGACTTTTACTTTAGGTATTTCTGTTTCGTGGAAACTACCTGAACACAGAAACATTGGAGATTACTCAACCAATTCGCTCTCCTTCTCAACAACCATTATTAAAAATGTTGAGCAATCGGAGTTGAGAGATTTTCATTATACAACAGTTGATGGATACAACTTTTGGGTCAGTTGGACCTCACAAGAGAACCCAATCACACCTAAAGGGTACATAGTCAAACCTAGAGGATACATGACCTCCCCTGTTAATATAAGCGTGGATCCGTTTCGATGCTATGGGGTCGTTAACCGAGCTGGACTTTGGGAGCCTTTTTTGCAGCTTCAGGAAGCTTTTGAAAACCGATTTTCTCGAATCCACTACCTTGGTCCGCGACGGGATGATCCTCGACACGATTATACTTGGGGGGAGAGCCATCCAAAAGATATCGGGCAGTATGGAGAGAAGATGATTTCCGCATTGCTTTCAAGCCGAGTTAAATTCCGTTCCACTGACGAGCAGATCATGAAATGGTTACAGAGGCTGGAACTGATAGATTCCTATACTCTTAACCCTACCTCTAATACAGATCAGTATTACGAATTCCTCGTCAAACAGTACAAAGGTGGGACCGAAGTCGGACTCACAGACGTTGGCTTCGGCGTTTCCCAGATTCTGCCGGTGCTAATCCTCTGTTATTATGCTGATGAAGGCTCAATCCTCGTCCTTGAACAACCGGAGGCACACCTGCATCCGAAAGCGCAATCAGAGTTAGCGGATGTTCTGATTGATGTCGTGAAAAATCGGAACATACAGATTATTCTTGAGAGTCACAGCGAGCACCTACTGCTACGCTTGATGCGTCGGATTGCCGAGGAGAAGATTTCGATGAATGACACAGCACTCTATTTCTGCCACATCAATAACGGCACATCCGAAATTGAACGCCTCAACATGGATGAATACGGCAACATTCGGAATTGGCCTCAAGACTTCTTTGGCGATAGTACAGGCGAGTTAATTAAAAAGACTAAAGCTGAGATGCAGCGGCGGAAAGTGATAGGCTGATGGTTGTTGTAGACACAAATGTCATAGTGGTAGCCAACGGACGGTCAGAACAAGCCTCCTCCGATTGCGTGGAAACCTGTGGAGAGAAGCTTGAGAAAATTATGAGCGGCGAGGTGAAATTGGTTCTTGATAATAGATGGATAATTCTCAGGGAGTACATGCAAAATCTCCGATCTAATGGTGCCGATGTTGGTGATAGGTTTCTTGGATGGATCCTGGTGAACAAGGATAACCACTGCGATTTGGTTCCGATTACACCTGTCAAGGGTTTAGAAAATGAGTTTGAAGAGTTTCCAGACGATCCGGCACTGGCTGACTTCGATCCGGATGATCGGAAATTTATCGCGGTTGCATGTGCCCATCCAGAGAAACCGCCCATCTTACAGGCAGTAGATAGTCAGTGGTGGGATTTCCGCGATGTGCTCCGTGAAAAAGGTGTGACAGTGGAGTTTATTTGTGAGGATGATATTCAACGGTTGCGCGGGAGCACTTGATATAAAGATAGCGATGTGGAGTGGATTAGAGAAGTCCGGGGCTGTAAGCGTTAATCAATTGGAGATAGGCAGTGAATGACCAAACTATTTTTACCGTCAAAAATGAACATCTTGACCGGCTTGATGAACGGACAGCAGTTGACTTCTTTCAGCAATTGCTGTGGGCGGAAGCGCGGAGAATTGGAATCGAAACTAGCAAAATTAATGTGTCAAGCGACATCAATACCCCAGATGGCGGAGTTGATGCTACCGTTAATGAAGCTCAAATTACAACGGGAGCCGGAATAATTAAGCCTGGTAAAACTAGTTACCAGATTAAATCGGGGCAAAGTTTTAGTCCGTGGCAGAAATCAGAAATTCGGAAGGAACTCTTCGGTGAAAGAACACCACTAAATAAACAGAATCTTGGTGGGAGTATTCGTGCTTGCCTTGATGTCGGTGGAACTTACGTTCTCGTTTGCACTGGAATTGACCTTGTTGAGCCGCAACATATAGATGCCCTCAATCATATTAAGAATTACTTAAAGCAGTGTGGTTATCGGCAGCCCAAAGTTGAGGTGTGGAGTCAGAATAATCTAATCAGTTTTCTGGATTCATTTCCATCGCTGTCTTTGCGGGTAACCCAACGTGATGGATTGGAGTTTCAAACACACAATAGTTGGTCGCAAGATAAGGATATGCGAACACAATTTATCCGCGGACAATCGCAGGACAATTCGATTGCAGGAATTCAAAACGAATTACGACAAGATAATGACACGGTTCACTTGCGGGTGTTAGGTGAACCCGGTATCGGTAAGACAAAACTCGTTTTGGAAGCAACAAGGCCTTGTGATCTATCTCCACTTGTTATTTACTGCTCGGCATCTCAGTTTCGGGACAGCGATCTAATGAATCAACTTCTCCGAGATGACAACCATTTCTCCGTTGTTTTGGTGATTGATGAGTGCGATACGGATAGCCGGGGTTATATCTGGAATAAACTGCTGCATCGTGGTCCGAGGATTAAATTGATTACCATCTATAATGATTACGAGGAAGAGTCCGGGGGCATTACCTATTATGATACCCCACCACTAGAGCGCGAACAGATTCGCAATATTATTCGGGAATATAGGATACCCACCGACCACGCTGACCGATGGGTTGAACTGTGTGGTGGTTCACCAAGGGTCGCGCATGTTATCGGCTGGAACTTGGTGAATCATCCAAAGGATTTGCTTAAACCGCCTAGCACAGTCGATATCTGGAAACAATATATTGTTGGAAGAGCGGATCCAAATAGCCAAGAAGTTAAAGAGAAACGGCGAGTGCTTCGATACATTGCGCTCTTTAAGCGATTCGGTTTCGAGCGATTTGTTGTGGAGGAAGCCAAAGCTATTGCCCAAAAAGTCGGGATCGAATGGATTGAATTCCAGGAAATCGTTAATGATTTGAAAAACCGTAAAATTCTTCAAGGCGAGTTTACACTGTATATCACGCCAAAACTACTCCATATCAAGCTATGGACAGAATGGTGGGATATTTATGGCAGCGGGTTTGACCTTGAGGAATTTAAACAAGACTTAAGACCGGAACTACTTGAGTGTTTCTATGAAATGTTTCGATATGCTGCCGAATCGAAAGCCGCATCAAGAATTGTCAAGGACCTTCTCGGCCCTAACGGCCCCTTTCAAAACGATGCAAATCTGGAAACTGGGCTGGGTAGCCGTTTTTTTTTAGCACTGACTGAAGCAGATTCAAAATCTGCCTTAAAATGTCTGATGAGAACAATAGGAACTTGGGATAAAGAAACCCTTTTGCACTTCACAGCGGGTCGAAGGAACGTGGTATGGTCACTTGAAAAAATTGCCATGTGGAGAGATCGGTTTGCCGATGCCGCGCGGTTACTCCTTGCCCTCGGTGAAGCAGAGAACGAAGGCTGTTCAAACAATGCAAGCGGCGTATTCGCGGGTCTCTTTTCACCGGGCCCTGGTAGAGTAGCACCGACTGCAGCCTCCCCGGCAGAACGTTTTCCTGTCTTAAAAGAGGCGTTTGAATCTGACTCAAGGGCCCGACGCTTGCTAGCATTAGAGGCTTGTAAAATTGGATTGCAGCCAAGGCATAGGTGGAGGCGAATTGTAGGGGCCGAATATCAAGGATTACGCAAAGAACTTAAGTTGTGGGAGACCCAAACATGGGACGAAATTTGGGATGCCTACCGTCAAGTATGGCAACTCCTAGTTGGACAATTAGAACATCTGCCCGAAGATGAGTGTCAAGAGGGGGTAGCCATTCTGCTTGAACATGCACGTAAGCTAGGACAGATTCCGAAGTTAGCTGATATGGTTGTGGACACGGTTGCCACAATTGGAAAAAAAATGTACGTGGGTGAAAAGCAGGTTATTGCAACTATTAATTCAATCCTGTACTATGATGGCAAAGAACTACCTTCAAAAACTCGACAGCGTTGGCAGCAACTCATGGATGAATTAGTTGGTTCCGACTTTCATTCCATGATGCAACGGTATGTTGGGATGAATTTGCTAGAGGACAAATTCGACGAAGACCAGAAATTCACCGATCAAGCACACCCTCGGATTGAAACACTCGCCCAGCAAGCTGTTGACACACCTTCCCTTTTGGGAGCCGAACTGCACTGGCTGACCGCAATCGAGGCACAAAATGGTTACGGCTTTGGGTATGAACTGGGGAAAAGAGATGATGGATTTACCCTTCTACCAACGCTTCTTGATGCCCAACGAAACGCGGGGGAAAATGCAAGTGTCTACTTTCTGGGAGGCTATTTCCGTGCAATCTTTGACAAAGATCAGGCTCTGTGGGAAGAACAACTTGATGCGCTGGTGGCTGATACCACACTCAATGTAGCAATTCCAGAGCTCACACATCGTTCTGGCTTAACAAATCAAGCGGGTTGGCGTATTCTCAACCTCGCTACGAGTAACATCATCGGTGCCGATTACTTCGGAATTTTCGTCTACGGCAAAGCGATTGAGAGTCTATCCGATGAAGTATTCACAGCATGGATTGAGTTCCTGCTCAGTGCTAGCAAAACATCCGCTGTGTTAATTGCATTGGGGCTTTACTACCATTACTACGTCTTTAAAAAATCGGAGCCCGTTTTACCATGTGCCCTGACATTCCGGTTGCTCGCGCAGCCATTCCTGTTTGAACAATTGAATCCATATCAATTTGACACAATGACAGAGCACTATTGGACAGAAATCGGGGAAGCGTTTCTACAACACTTTCCAGAAAAGAGTTTAGAACTAGTGGAACCAATGCTCTCTCAATTTGGTCACACAGGGTCAGTTTTTGATATTGGCTCGTTCCTGAAGCAAATTACAGAGCAGTATCCTGTGGAGGTATGGGAACAAGTTAGCAAACTGTTAGAGGACCAAACGAATGTTTCAAGAACAGTTTCGCTAGAACATTGGTTGAAAGATGGTTCACTAGAGGAAGAAGGAGCCGGGGCACTAACACTCATTCCGCAGGAAAAAATCTGGGAATGGGTTGATAAAGATGTAGAAAACCGGACGTGGTATCTTGCCTATCGCCTTGTCCCTAAAACCCTTTTAACAGAAGAGTGGCCGACTTCTCTGGCGCGAGCTGTCCTTGTTCGTTACGGTAAACGAGAGGATGTCCGCAGCAATCTGAGGGCAAATTATTCAACAGAAGGTTGGTGGGGCCCTGGTAGCCTGCACTATAAAGACAAACAACAGCAGCTGCTTCGCCTGAAGGAGGGAGAAGATAATGAGAATGTCAAGCGATGGATTGATGAATTTATAGATGGGTTGGAAGAGTCCATTGAATACGCAAAGATTCAGGAGGAAAGAGAGTTCTAGCCGGATACGATTTTAATCAAAATCACTGTTCAAGTTCAGTATCCATTGCTGTGCTCCCTGAATGAAGGTGGTCCCCGGTGAGTTGCTAGTGCTTGAACAAGACAGTGAAAGTTTACTGAGTGAGGTTTAGAGTTATGAAACGTTATCCTGAATATAAAGAGAGCGGAGTTGAGTTTATCGGAGAGATACCGGCACATTGGGAGGTAAAAAAATTAAGGTATTTCTGTTCAATGAAATCAGGAAATGGATTCTCACATGATTTACAGGGTAAGATAGGATTAGAAGTTCCTTTCTTCAAAGTCGCAGACACTAATACACCTGAGAACAAGGTCGAGATGCTGTATGCCCATAACACCGTGTCTTTGCAGGAAGTTTCTGATTTCAAGTTTATCCTCCATAAACCAAACAGCATCGTGTTTCCGAAAGTAGGTGCCGCACTACTATTGAACAAGAGGAATATTCTCTCTCAAAGATCATGTATAGACAACAACATGATGTCACTATATTCAAATCAATCAAATTATAAATTTTTGTATTATGCAATGTTGAATGTTGATTTTAAAAGGCACTACAGGGCAGGTGGCACAGTTCCATCAATAAATGAGTCAGAAGTTGGTAATATCCCAATTGTATATCCTACACATTCTGAACAAACCCAAATCGCCAACTTCCTCGACCGCAAGACAGGCCAGATTGACGAGCTCATCCGCATCAAAGAACGATTGCTAGAACTGCTGGCCGAACAACGAACTGTCCTGATAAATGAGTCAGTGACGAAGGGGCTTGACCCGAATGTGGAGATGAAACCGTCGGGCGTGGAGTGGATTGGAGAGATACCAAAACACTGGAAGATTGTCAGAGGTAAGTTTATATTAAGTCATAAAAAGGAAATAAACTCTGATTTTCAATGTAACAATCTACTTTCACTTACTTTAAACGGTGTCCTGAGAAAAGATATGAACTCAGCTGAGGGACTTATACCGGGGGATTATAGGACTTATCAGGTTTTCTACCCGGACAATCTTGTGTTTAAGCTGATTGATTTGGAGAACATTCAAACGAGTCGAGTCGGTATCGTTCCTGAAAAAGGTATTATGAGTCCCGTTTATATCAGACTTGAAGGTAACAGCGATTCATACGAAAGGTATTATTTCTATCAATACTATGATTTGTATAAGCAGCACATTTTCAATTTCTTGGGAAAAGGTGTCCGTTCCTCACTTAGCCCATCAAATTTACTAGAGATACCACTGGCTTTTCCACCACTGAGTGAACAAAAAGCTATTGGCAACTTCCTTGACCAAAAAACCAAACAGATTGACGAACTGATATCCGCAGAACAGCGAAAAGTCGAACTTCTCAAAGAATACCGTCAATCCCTCATCTCCGAAGTGGTGACCGGCAAGATAGATGTCCGAAGCGAGGTGTAGACCATGCCGACGTATAAAGAAGAAAATTTTGAGGAGCACATCGAAGCACACCTGAATCGGTCCGGCTACCGCTCCCGAGAGCCTGCCCGCTATGATAAAGACCTCTGTTTGATACCGAATGAGACGCTACGATTTATTCAGGAGACGCAACCGACAGAGTATCAGAAACTGGAACGCCAGTATGATGGAAAGACACCAACTAGCCTCCGCAACCGTGTGAGCAAGGAGATTGAGCGGCGTGGGGTGTTAGACGTGCTGCGGAAAGGGGTTAAAGACAGGGGGTGTTACTTTGACCTGACCTACTTCCGTCCGTCAAGTGGCATGAACCCCGACCATCAGCACCTCTACGCACAGAACCGATTCTCTTTGGTTCGGCAGTTGAAGTATTCACAGAAGAACGAAAAATCGATCGATATGACCCTGTTCCTCAACGGCTTACCCCTAGTGACAATGGAACTGAAGAACAGCCTTACCGGGCAGACGGTGACAGATGCCGAGAAACAGTATCGGACGGATCGAGATCCGAGAGAGCCGTTGTTCCAATTTCGGCGGTGCTTGGTTCACTTTGCGGTGGGGGTCGAAAAGGTTTCGATGACAACCCGATTGCAGGGAGGCGAGACGCGGTTCTTTCCCTTTAACAAAGAGGTCGAAAATCCGGTGAACCCGGACGGTCACAAGGTTGCCTACCTGTGGGAGGACATCCTACAGCCCGATAACCTGATGGAGTTAATGGACAACTTCATCCATGAGCAGGAGACCACAGAAAAGGTTTACGACCCTGGAATCGGCGGGGTGAAAGATGTGAGACACCGTGTGCTCGTGTTTCCCCGATACCATCAGCTTGACGTGATCCGTCAGTTAGAGCGGGCCCTCGTAGCGGAAGGGGTTGGGCACAACTACCTGATCCAGCACACCACAGGGAGCGGCAAGTCGAACTCCATCGCGTGGTTGGCACACCTGCTCACGCATCTGTATCGGTCTCCGACAGATACCAATCGGATCTTCGATTCCGTCATCGTCGTGACTGACCGGCGCGTGCTTGACAAGCAGCTTCAGGAGACGATTAAGCAGGCGGCACAAGTCGCAGGCGTGGTGCATCCCGTTGAGGCAACTTCGGCACAACTCAGGGGATACCTTGAATCCGGCAAAGACATCATCATCTCGACGATTCAGAAATTCAGCGTGATTGCTGAGGAAATCGGCAAACTCAAAAGCAAGACCTTCGCCGTGATTATCGACGAAGCGCACTCCTCGCAGAGCGGTGAGTCCGCAAGGAGCCTCAGAGCCTCGCTCTCGAAAGGGATCGAGGAAGGGGTGGCAGACGACGAGGGCACCGACGAAGTATCGGATATGGACACCAAAATCCTTGAGGAGATGGAACGGCGCAGAATGCAGGATCATATCTCCTATTTCGGTTTCAGCGGCACACCGAAGAACAAGACGTTGGAACTGTTCGGACGGAAGGACGCAGACGGGAAATTTGTCCCGTTCCACATCTATTCGATGCGCCAAAGTATCAGCGAAGGTTTTACACTGGACGTGCTGCAGAACTACACCACCTTTAGAAGATACTTTCAACTGGTCAAGAGTGTGCCGGAGGATAAAGCTTACGAGAAGGCGCGGACGCTGCGGATGCTGACCAACTACGTTGACCTACAGTCCCACAGTATTGGGACCAAGACCCGGATTATCCTAGAACACTTCATCGCCCGGACCGCAAAGACGATCGAGGGGAAGGGGCAGGCGATGCTAATTACGCCGTCCCGGTGGCACTGTGTCAGATACAAGCTGGAGTTCGACAGACAAATGCGGGAGATGGGGCTCCCCTACGGCTGTCTGGTGGCGTTCAGCAGCACGTTGCACGACACCGACAACGGGCGGGCCTACACGGAAGACGGGATGAACGGCTTACCGCCGAGCGTTTCGATTGCGGACAGTTTCAAAAGTCCTGATTATCGGATTCTGATTGTGTCGAACAAGTTCCAGACCGGTTTCGATGAGCCGCTGCTGCAGACGATGTATGTCGATAAGCGGTTAGGCGGGCTTCAATGTGTCCAGAGTTTAAGCCGCCTGAACCGCGTCGCCACCGGTAAGACGGATACACTGGTGCTCGACTTTGTGAATGAACCGGACCAGGTGCAGGAAGCGTTTCAGCAATACTATCAGACCACGAAACTCGCGGAGGAGACCGACCCGAACAGCTTGTATAACCGACAGAGCCAGTTGGAGAGGTTTGACCTCTACGATGCGGATACCATTGACCAATTTTGCCTCATCTTTTATGATCCGACCCGGCCGGACGAACTTCTACAGAGCATCCTCGATCGCGTCGTCGAGAGGTGGTCAGACCTCGAAACGGATAACAGGGAAAAATTCCGCTCTACCTTGCAGAGTTACATTCGGCTCTACGGATACATCTCACAGTTGATTACCTTCACCGATGTGGCGTTGGAAAAGCTGTACACCTTCGGGCGCAGTCTGAACAAGAAGCTGCCGAAACGGGATCACCCCGACCTGCACGATGTCTTGGCATCTGTGGACTTGGATTCGTTTCGTGTGCAGAGAACGTATGACGGTCTACAACTCCCCCTTGAAACACAGGATAGCGAGGTCGAAGGGATCGGCAGCGATGTCCACACCATCAGAGACCCTGAACAAGATTTCCTCTCCAATATCATTCAGGCTCTGAATAGTGCCTATCAGACAGATTTCACGGTAGAGGATAAGGTTGATATTGAGACCATTCACCGAAAGGTGCACGAAAACGCAGCACTTCGGCAGGTAATCGAGGGGGATAATACGGATACTAATAAGCGGTATAAATTTGATCAGGTGATTGATGAAATTTTATTGGATTTCGTCAATAGTAAGTTAGAACTTTATACGAAATTATCGAAACCGGAGGTCAATGCGGATCTCAAACGTCAACTCTACCAAGCCTATCGTGAGCAGCCGCCCCTTTCCTAAAGGGGACGACGGGGACCTGAATTCTCACCCTTTTTTGTCTCTATCAAATTCTGGTATTTACTCTGAAAACTCTGAAACTTTCAAACATCTCTCAATTTTCTATTTTTATCCGCGAAAAAAGGAGCTAATCCAATGACAAATCCAAAAATTACCAAAATTGAAACCGTGATTTTTGAACATGAGATTCAAAACATGGGCACCGATTACAACGGCTTCAACCTCGTCTACGAGAAGGGCAATGTCCACAAGATGCAGTCGTCAATTTTACGGATTCATACCGATACCGGGGTAATCGGTGAATCCACAGGGCGGCAGATGTCCGCAAATGTCGCCCACTACGTGCTAGGAAAGAATCCCTTCGAGCGTGAAAAGATATACAACGACCTCAAGCGGGGGTTACGCCATACCGGCCTCACTGCCATCAGTGGACTTGATGTTGCGTTGTGGGATTTTGCGGGAAAGGTATACGGCGCACCAATCCACCAACTGCTTGGCGGGTGGAGAAAAACTATCCCGGCTTATGCGAGCACCTACCACGGCGATGAAAACGGTGGACTGAGCACACCCGAAGCCTTTGCGGATTTTGCCCAACAGTGCGCCGAGTTGGGGTATCCTGCCTTTAAAATTCACGGCTGGGGGAACGCCCCCATTGAGCGGGAAGTGGCAAATATTCACGCGGTCGGGCAGCGTGTGGGGGATCGGATGGATTTGATGGTCGATCCTGCCTGCGAGCTAGAAACGTGGGCGGACGCACTCAAGGTGGGTAGAGCGTGCGACGCTGAGAATTTCTTCTGGCTGGAGGATGCGTACAAGGACGGCGGGGTATCAGTCTTTGGGCACCGGAAACTACGGGAACTGATTAAGACACCGCTCTTGCAGACGGAACACATCTTTGGGTTAGAGCAGCATGTTGATTTTATCGTCAACGGGGGCACGGATTTTGTGCGAACCGGCACTTATGAGGACGGGGGTATCACCGGCGCGATGAAGGTGGCACGCGCTGCTGAAGGTTTCGGCTTGGATGTAGAGTTCCACGGTGGAAGTATACCTCACCGTCACTGCATCGCCGCTATCCGTAACACCAATTACTATGAACTGGGGCTGCTGCACCCGCTAATCAGTAACACAAAACCGCCTATCCATCCGCCCGAATTTACGGATGAACTGGAGAACATTGACACCAATGGGCATGTCTCGGTGCCCCAGGGCCCTGGGCTTGGTGTGGAATTGGATTGGGACTATATTAATGCCCACCGCGTCGATACGATTGTCTATGAGTGATGCTATGAGTTCTGGGGAAAGGGATGGAATGAGCGACCCACACGGCTTTGAGAGTCTTTTCCGCGGATTAGGGAATTCCAATCCCCGACTCTTGCGTTAGTTTCTGACGCTTGGTTTATCAACTCGCAGCTTGAGTTATTGTAGCACAGTTCCTCCATTATAGACTGGACATCACTAGAAAAAGATTGTCAGTCTGCACAAAAGCGTGTTAAAATATAGCTGTGTTTCTAAGCGGTTGAACCCTTTCAAATAAGACCGTTAAAAAAATTTAGAGGACGGATTAGCATGTTTTGATATTTCGGATCCTGAGAGTAACAACATTCAGTTCTGGGGAAACTACTGGCGAAAGTCTCAGTCGGAAGATTCAAAACAACTTTTAGTTCAACCACAATTTCTGGAGGAACTTGATGTATAAAATTGCCCTCATCCCCGGCGATGGGATTGGCCCCGAAGTGACAACTGAAGCGATGAAGGTCTTCGGGGCTGCTGCGGACAAAACAGGCTTCAAATATGAAACCGTTGAATACGACTTCGGCGGCGAGCGCTACCTCGGAACTGGGGAAATTTTGCCGAACAGTGCGCTCGATGAATTTCGGCAGATGGACGCAATTTTTTTGGGTGCCATTGGTCATCCCGATGTGACCCCGGGTATCTTGGAAAAAGGAATCTTATTGCGGACCCGGTTTGAATTGGATCTTTATATCAACCTTCGCCCCGTCAAGCTCTACCCCGGTGTCTGGACACCTATCAAAGACAAAGGACCTGAAGAGATTGATTTTATCATTGTTCGGGAGAACACGGAAGGCTTATACGCGGGAATTGGTGGATTCTTGAAGTATGGAACAGCTGATGAAGTTGCCATCCAGGAGATGATCAATACGCGCAAAGGGGTGGAACGCTGCGTCCGCTACGCCTTTGAACTGACTCGGAAGCGGAATAAAGCGAAGCAGTTGACGTTGTGCGATAAGGCGAATGTGCTGACGTATGCACATGATCTCTGGCGACGCGTTTTCGATGAAGTGAGTGCTGAATATACCGACATCGAAACAGACCGCGCCTTTGTCGACGCAACAACGATGTGGATGGTTAAAAACCCCGAATGGTTTGATGTTATTGTGACCTGCAACATGTTCGGGGACATTATCACAGACCTCGGGGCGATGATCCAAGGCGGCATGGGGATTGCTGCGTCAGGGAACCTCAATCCTGAGAGCGTTGCTATGTTTGAACCGATTCACGGCTCCGCGCCGCGATATACCGGGAAAAACCAGATTAACCCGATCGCAGCGATTAGTGCCGCTGGTATGATGCTCGATCATCTTGGTGAAACGGAAGGCGCAGCTTTAGTTGACGGAGCGGTCAGTGACCTGCTTGCCAGTGGAAAAATCAAGGCACTCGCTGCCGGACAGATGGGGTATACAACGACAGAAATCGGGGACATGATTGCAGAATCGGTCGCCAATTAAGTTCACAAGTTTAGCAATTTAGATCCTGAACGATCAGCCATTGCGCTCTGGAAAAGGGGTACGGCGATGCGAAGGTCTCAACTATTTGGTCGAACACTCAGAGAAATTCCATCAGAGGCGGAAATCCCCAGCCATCAACTGCTCCTACAAGCTGGCATGATTCGGCGACTTGTAGTAGGTATGTATAGCTACCTGCCACTCGCTCAACGTGCCTTACGCAAGATTGAAAACATTATCCGTGAAGAGATGGATGCCATCGGGGGCCAAGAAATTGATATGCCGCTTGTTCAGCCTGCGGGGTTATGGCAAGAAACCGGACGGTGGGAGCTGCTTGTGGGTAAAGAGTTAGCCGGCTTTGAAGATCGATTTGGGCGAAAACTAGTGCTTGCGATGACGCATGAGGAGGCGGTTACTGACCTCGTCAGGAATCAAACCAACTCGTATCGGCAGCTCCCGCTGATGCTCTATCAGATTAAGCTGAAGTTTCGTGATGAACCGCGTCCACGCGCTGGCTTAATTCGCGTCCGTGAATTTGCCATGAAAGATGCCTATAGTTTCCACGCTGATGCAGCCGATCTGGATAGATACTATGCACAAGTTCATCAGACATATCTCAACATTTTTCATCGGTCAGGCATTGATGTCGTCGCGGTAGAATCCGATCCTGGAATAATTGGGGGGACGGAGGCGCATGAGTTCATGCTGATTGCGGATTCTGGCGAGGATAAAATTATCTTTTGCAACAACTGTGATTATCGGGCAAATGCGGAAGTTGCTGTGATGCAGAAATCGCAGGTTGATAATGGTGCGCCCAAAGCAATCGAGGAACTTGAGACACCGAGTCAAAGGACAATCGACGATGTTGCGAATTACCTCGGTGTTGAAAAAGAACAAACGCTTAAAGCGGTATTCTATTCGACCGACGAAAATCTTATTTTCGCTGCAATCCGTGGCGATATTGAGGTAAACGAAACAAAACTCAAAAAGGCTGTGGGGGCGACCGATCTCTGGTTCTCAACTGATGAGGAGCTGCAAAGATACGGTTTGGTAGCTGGCTATGCCTCACCGATTGACGTGAAAGGCATCACAGTGGTTGTGGATGATTCAGTGGCATCCACCACGAATCTGGTCGCCGGTGCCAATAAACCGGGATACCATCTGAAAAATATGAACTTTCCGCGGGATTTTAAGGCGGATATCGTCACCGATATTTCGATGGCACCAAGCGGAATGACCTGTATTCACTGTGGAGGAACGTTGACGGAGAAACACGGAATTGAAGTCGGCAACATCTTTAAGCTCAGCACAAAATACAGTGAAGCGATGAATGCGACCTACCTCAGTCAGAAAGGGCGACCGCAGCTGCTTTTCATGGGTTGTTACGGCATCGGACTCGGACGCTTGCTTGCCAGCATTGTCGAGGTGAACCATGACAAGGACGGTATCATTTGGCCCCCTGCCGTTGCGCCGTATCAAGTTCATCTAATGCACATCGGCAAGGGGGATGAGGTGCGTCAACGGGCTGAGTCGCTCTATGCGGAACTTCGTGCACAGGGGTATGAAGTCCTCTACGATGACCGTCAAGAGAGCCCGGGCGTTAAGTTTAAGGAGGCGGATCTGTTGGGGATGCCTTTGCGGCTCACAATCAGCCAACGCACCCTAGAAACCGATTCGGTGGAGGTCAAGCGGCGCACCGAGGGGGAAAAGAATCTGGTGAAGCTAGATGAATTAGATCTGCAGCTTTATCTTTCATGAAATTTGTGGGGAAACACCTAATTATGTTTGGCGAAATCAAAAATACATACGGTGAACGACTTGACTATACCTTTCACGAGGGCGAAAGGGAGTCCAAAAACATCGTCCTCCTCGGACATGGAGTTACCGGAAACAAAGATCGCCCTTTTATCGTGGCGTTGGGGGAAGGATTGGCTGCGGCGGGTATTCCAGCTTTGCGGTTCTCCTTCTCTGGTAACGGTGGGTCGGAAGGCAATTTTACCGATTCAACCATCTCCAAGGAGGTAGATGATCTTGGCACTGTGTTAAACGTTCTGGCAAGCTATACAATTTGCTACGTGGGGCACAGCATGGGTGGGGCTGTCGGCGTGCTACGTGCTAGCGAGGACCGTCGCATCCAACTGTTGGTTTCTCTCGCTGGAATGACCCACACCAAAGCCTTCGCACAACGCGAATTTGGCGATGTCACCCCCGATGAAGGCTTTATGTGGGATGAACCGGATTGTCCACTTTCGCAAGCCTATATGGATGACCTGATCCAAATTAATACGGTGGTAGATTGTTCTCCGCAGATCACGGTCCCTTGGCTCTTGGTGCACGGCGACGAAGATGATGTTGTGCCAATTGAGGATTCTCACGATATTTTAACCAAAGCCAACGAGCAAGCACAACTCATCACCCTTGAAGGCGCAAACCATGTTTTCAGTGACGAGCATACGCCTGTGATGATCGAGAAGGTGATTGCGTGGATAAAAATGCAGCTTGCGAACTTGAACCCGTAGCTCTGGGAGCTTGTCCCCTGTGCGGTTCTGATCCGATTCGACAACTTGCTACCGTTGATTTTAAGACCTACTGGCGTTGTGACGTATGCCACCTGACGTTCCTTTCGTCAAAATCCTATCTGTCTCCAGAAGATGAACTTGCCCGGTATCTGTTACACGAAAACAACCCTGAAGATTACCGCTATCGGAAGTTTCTCAGCCGCCTGACCGACCATCTGATACTCAAACTGCAGCCGGGGGCGAAGGGACTTGACTTGGGTTCAGGTCCGGGGCCCACGCTTTCAGTGATGCTTGAGGAGGCGGGGTTTCTCATGGAGATTTACGATCCCTATTTTGCACCGGATACCGGCCCGCTTGAGCACACATACGACTTTATCACCTGCACTGAAACTGTCGAGCATTTCTATCATCCTGCGAAAGAATTTCATCGGTTTGACCAACTGCTCCGACGCGGCGGGTGGTTGGGGGTCATGACGGAAATACTGGAATCGGATGAGGATTTTGCCAACTGGTGGTATCATCGTGAGCCCACGCATGTCTGCTTCTACAAACAAGAAACGATGGCGTGGATTGCAGCCCAGTACGCGTGGAGAGTAGAGTATCCGCGAAAAAATGTCACACTGTTTTACAAAACTGACTGAAAAACCGTTTGACTGATTTTCCCTAGGAGAGATGAAACGCCCATGACAAAGACTAACGTGACCAATCAAGGTCCTCGACTATCCGTCTCGACCTGGAGCCTGCACCGTCAACTCGGCCGTCCCGACTTTTATGGACCTGAAGATGGAAAGCAAATTCCTGTCGCGACGCATGGTAGGAGTGAGCTCTCGCTTCTGGAAGTACCCGCCCGCATCGCCAAATTTGGCATCAACACCCTAGAGCTCTGCCACTTCCATATACCGAGTCTGGACAAGGGGTATCTGAATGAACTCCGCGCTGCATTGGAGGCGGCAAATGTCGAATTGTTCTCCGTATTGATCGATCACGGCGATATTACACATCCCGAATATGCAGATCGGGATCTCGGCTGGATGGGGGAGTGGATTGAGACTGCAGGGCTGCTAGGTGCCACTTGTGCTCGCGCGATTGCTGGAAAAGCGTCCCCCTCCGCAGAAGCGTTGGAGATGAGCCGCAATGGACTACAAAAATTGGCAGAGCGGGCGGAGGCAAACGGTGTCCGCTTGATGACAGAGAATTGGTTCGCCGTCCTCTCAACCCCAGAAAACGTATTGACGCTGCTTGACCGTTTAGACGGAGAGGTTGGGTTCTGCCTCGATTTTGGTAACTGGGAGGGCGAAACCAAGTACGCGGATTTCGAGGCAATCGCACCACGGGCGGAGTCTTGCCACACCAAAGCTCATTTTCCGGCACCCGGTGAAATGGACACCGATGATTATGTCCGGTGCCTGGATCTGACGCAGGATGCCGGTTTCTCTGGACCGCATACGCTTATCTACGATGGGCCCGGCGACGATGAGTGGGAGGGGTTGACTATCGAGCGAGAAATCGTCCAATCCTATCTCAAACAATCTTGAAATTTTGGACTTGTCACATTTCTAATCAGTGGAAGTAGAGGAGAGTAATATGGCGCGAATTAAGCAATCTGCAACAGGATGGAGTTTCATTCAAGGGGATTTGACCCCCGACGGATTTATCAGGGGCGCAGCCGAAGTTGGCTTAACAGCGGTCGAACTGGTCGATCAGCAGTATTGGCCCCTTGTCAAGGAGTTGGGACTCGATATCGCTACCTTCGTTGGACACAGCTCGCTCACCGATGGACTTAACAAGCGCGAGAACCACGACCGAATCGAGGATGAACTCCTTGCAAACATTGAACTTGCCGCCGCAAATGATATTCCCGGCCTCATCACTTTCTCAGGCAACCGCTATGACGGTTTATCCGATGAAGAGGGGATTGATATTATCGCAGAGGGACTCAGCCGCGTCACAAAAGCTGCCGAAGAGAAGGGAATCAACCTCTGTTTGGAATTACTCAACAGCAAGGTCAACCACCCCGATTATCAGTGCGATAGCACCGCTTGGGGTGTAGAGGTATGCAAACGGGTCAATTCACCGCGAGCGAAGCTGCTCTACGACATCTACCACATGCAGATTATGGAAGGCGATATTATCCGCACGCTCCAAGATAATATTGAGTATATCGGACACTTCCACACGGCGGGCAATCCCGGTCGCCACGACTTAGACGAAGCACAGGAAATCAACTATCCGCCCATCATGCGAGCCATTGCAGAAACGGGCTATACGCTCTATGTGGGGCACGAGTTTATCCCGAAAGGCGATCCGATTGAAGGTTTACGCGCGGCGGTGCAGCTATGTGATGTGTAACTAGAGAAACCGAGTTTTTTTGAAAAACTTCGGTTAGAACAGTATAACCAGTTCCTTACAGATCTGGAGATGCTTAGAGACATTTCAAACTATACAAACAGACTGCACCGTGTAAGAATATCCTTGACCTCATGATGGAATTAGGGTAGAGTTGCGAAAAAATCTCATTGTACCCAGATGCTAGAAGTGCACCTTCATGCTGCACCAATGTTTAAGAGAAGGGATAAACATGAGACTAAGCGAAGCACAGAGAAGCTTGTTCTTTCGAGACGGTTACATCGTCATCAAGAATCTAATTTCTTGCGATGAACTTGAGACATTACGGGAACACTATGCCAACCTCGTATTGGGGCGTGTACCCGACTTTCCTGAACAGCACGTTTCTCGCCACAAACCGCAACAGGCGCAGCAATTGGAAGCGTCCGCACCGCACGGAAAGCGGCACAATCGGCGCGACACCCAAGTTTTTCCAAAAGGCGAAGACGATTACAACGCGCAACGTAAGATACAGGTTAAAGACCCGATCGACGCTATAAATAAGGTGAATGTGCCCTCTCGATACGATCCTGTCTTTGACACCTTTGTCCGATCACCGAAGATTGTTGACATCGTCGCCGATCTGATAGGGCCAAATATCAAGCTATACTATGATCAGGTGTTCGCCAAGCCGCCTTATGCGCGCGCCAACCGCTATCATCAGGATTCTGTGTTCTGGAGCTTTTTTGCGAGCAACTTCCAGATTACCTGTCAGCTTTTGCTAGACGATTCAACTGTGGAAAATGGTTGTGTTCGTTTTATTCCGGGCAGCCACAACTTCGGGTTGGTCAACTGGGATCACCTGCCTTACATGCTGACGGAAGATGTCCTTGCACAAGAGGTTCCAGTGCCGGTTGCAGCGGGGGATGCCACCTTCCACCATAGCTTGGCATTGCATTGCAGCGGTCCCAATACAACCTCTCACCGCAGGCGAGGTTGGTCCATCCACTATGTTTCGGCAGAGACGCGCTATATCGGCACACCAAAGGAGACCGAACATATTAAACAGTTGGGTTGTCTTGTGGGACCGGAACCGGTCAACGGTTGGCCCCTTATTCGTGGAAGTGAGTTTCCCGGTTGTGTATAGGGATTGGGAAATGTGAGGATAACGAAATACCGAAGTTATTTTAACGCAAGTCGCTACCTATCGCTCTGTCCTGATGCTGCGATCCGGATTCAAAGCAACTGGCAACTTGAGTTAGTAGTAGGGAACAACGATTGGCCTTCCCTACAGACTTAGGTTTGAGAGCTAAAGACGCTTTTCAATAAAAAAGGTGTATGGAATGAGCAACCTGAAGATTCGCGATATTCGAGCGATTATTACGCAGCCGCCCGGTGCGCGCACCCTCACTGTCGTCAAGGTAGAGACCAACGAGCCTGAACTGTACGGTTTGGGGTGCGCTTCATTTTTCTCGAGGCCCACCGCCGTGGCAGCAGCCGTGAACGACTATTTCACGCCCTTTCTCGTCGGCAAAGATCCTGCTGACATCGAAGATATATGGCAGTCGTGCAATGTGTCCGCCTATTGGCGATATGGCCCCGTTCTCAACAACGCCATAAGCGGTGTGGATCAAGCACTGTGGGACATCAAGGGCAAGGTAGCGGGGATGCCTGTGTACGAGTTGTTCGGTGGTAAATCTAGAGAGGCTGCAGCTGTATACATCATCCCAACTGGACGCGACCTTGTGGAGTACGAAGAACACATCCACGAACTCCAAGAACGGGGGTTCCGCCACTTCAAGCTGGGTTCGATGCACCCTTCAATACCACAGGATACGCCTCATCAGGAACCGGTCATCATCACTAACAAAGTCGGGGACAGCAGGGTAAGCATCTTTGAGCCAGTACCGTATGCTCAAAGCGTCGTGGCTGCTTTTGAACACTTCCGCACAACTTTTGGACCGAATCCAGAAATTCTGTACGATCTTCACGAGCGTATGCCCCCCATCCAAGGGCTTGGTTTGGCAAAGGAACTGGAGCAATTTAGACCATTTTTCCTTGAGGATCTCTTTGCGCCAGAAGACAATGACTACTTCCGCCTTGTCCGTCAACAGACCAGCGTACCGATCGCTATGGGAGAGTTATACAGCAACCCTCAAGAGATTGTCCCGATGATTAAGGATCGACTAATCGATTTCATTCGGGTGCACATTTCCACGATAGGGGGGTTAACGCCAACCCGTAAGCTGGCTGCGTTGTGCGAAGCCTTCAACGTCCGCACCGCTTGGCACGGATCCGCTGATGTTTCTCCGGTTGGGCACGCAGCTAACCTCATGCTAGATATGAATGTGTGGAATTTCGGGATTCAGGAGGCTTCGGTATACCTGAACACCCATGAGACGTTGAAGGAGGTGTTCCCCGGAACACCTGAACTGTGCAACGGCTATATGTGGCCCAATGGCAAGCCTGGGATAGGAGTGGATATAAACGAGGAACTGGCAGCCCGTTTTCCTGCCAAAGATGTGGGAGGCCCCAAGCTGTGGGGTGATGCCCGGCGCGCTGATGGTACCGTGATCAGACCGTAGGTTACAAATCCGCTCCGCTCGGTGCCAAATAGTACCGAAATAGAGATGTAAAAATGAGAATCGAATACATAATCTTTTTAATCCCTCCGCGCTGCTACGAGAATATTGACCCCGATGCCATCCGTAAGGACAATTTTTACCTCTTTGTCGAAAGAGAGAAAGAGGCCCGGTATTAGACCGGGTGCCAGTGCCGAGCTAGAAAACCCGCCCTACAGGAATTAGGGTTCCGATGGTGTGAAAGCGTTGCGACTGCTCGGGCTGCCTCCACATACCGTCCCGCCCTGATACTGCGATCGGGATTCAGAGCCACTAGAGCGAACGGTTGAGCCCTTCAACTTTAATGGAAAACCGGTGGAAAGAAAGGAAAAAGACAATGACAGACGCAGAAAAATATCTGTTTGACGTGCACGGTTATTTGGTGATAGAAGGTGCCCTGTCACCCGAAGAGGTGGATGCTGCGAATGCAGCGGTTGACTACCATGCGGATGAGATCCAGATCCGTCCAAATGATCTCGCTAACGGGTCCATCACGCTGCGAGGCAAGCTGGGCCGTGGCGATCTGGGGGGCATGTTGACGTGGGAAAAGCCACATTGCGATGTGTTCCGCCAAATGATTGCCCACCCTAGACTCATGCCGTATCTGGAGGAGTTGTTGGGATCCGGGCCCCGACTGGAGGGACTCGGTATCATCACGATGGACGAAGGTGCGGAAGGCTTCTGGTTCCACGAAGGCGGCGAACCCTTTGACCGTTCGCGCGGCTTCCTCTATCGTAATGGCCGCATGTTTTGCGGCATGACGAACATGGCGGTTCAGTTGACCGATGTGGGACCGGAAGATGGCGGTTTCGCCTGTTTGCCCGGCAGTCACAAGGCGAACTTCCCATGCCCGGACGACATTCGGCTTTATCACACATACCAAGATCGGATTGTTTCGATCCCCGCGAAGGCGGGCGATGCCATCCTGTTTGTCGAATGTCTGATGCACGGCGGACTGCCGTGGCTCGCCAAGCACCAAAGGCGTTCGGTGATTATTCGCTATAACTCTGGGGTTATGGGCGAGTCGTTGATGGGAGACTACACGCCACCACCGTTCTACGATGAACTGACTGAAGGCCAAAAGGCGGTCATCTCTGCGCCACATTACCGCAGGGAGGACAAAGGTTCAGAGCTCTACCGAACACCATAAAGGAGAATGATATGGAAAATTCTGAACATTGGATTGTATATGAGGGAAAGGAAGGGCCAGGCGCAGGGAAACATATCGTGCTCGTCAGTGGCGACGAGGAATACCGCTCCGAAGAAGCGCTCCCACTGCTCGCTAAAATTTTGGCTGTCCATCACGGGTTCAAATGCACGGTGCTTTTTGCAATCGATCCGGAAACAGGGGAAATCAATCCAGAGGAACAAACCAATATTCCCGGACTTCACAATCTCAAGACCGCGGACATGATGGTGCTTTTCACACGTTTCCGCGAGCTGCCCGATGACCAGATGAAACATATTATTGATTATACTAATGCGGGCAAGCCGGTTATGGGATTGCGGACAGCAACACACGCTTTCAGTTACACGAGGAACCGACAAAGCCCCTATGCCAAATACAGCTTCAACAGTGAGGAATTTGACGGTGGGTATGGGCGCCAAGTTTTGGGAGAAACGTGGATTAATCATCATGGTCACCACGGCAAAGAGAGCACGCGCGGCATCATCGACGCAGAGATAAAACACCATCCTATTCTGCAAGGGGTCGAAGCTATTTGGGGACCAACCGATGTTTATGGTACCACAACATTGTCAGGCAATCCGCAAGTGCTCCTCCGCGGTCAGGTTCTTGTCGGGATGGAACCGTCAGATCCACCTAAACCTGACACACCCACCATGCCGTTGGCGTGGATTAAGACCTACGTGGGTGAGCAAGGAGCAGCATCCCGTGTCTTCTGCACGACAATGGGAGCCTCGGTAGACCTAGAAAGCGAGGGTTTGCGGCGTCTGTTGGTAAATGCCTGCTACTGGGGCATGGGGTTGGAAAATCAGATTCCCGACAAAAGCCAAGTTGATTATGTGGGCGAGTATAGCCCCACTTGCTTCGGTTTCGGTACCTTCAAGAAGGGAATGCATCCCTCCGATTTTAGCCTCTGATTTGAGGTTGATCAATTCGTCATTCATTCTTTTAATAGCTACAATTTATAAAGGAAATTTGATGAAACTAAGCACTGAAGAACGGGAAACGAAGACCCTGAATCTGGAAACACTTGATGCTGCACTTCAGCAGATCAAGATGAATGGTTACGTTGTTTTCGAGGCCGTTCTGTCCGAAGATCTAGTTGATGAACTTCGCTGGCATTATATGGAACTTTTGAATGAAAATATCGCCAAAAATGAACCGAACCGCGGGGCGAAACGTTGGCAGATGCACCTACCGTTCCGTGCACCGTTTAATCAACCAGACGTTATAAGCCATCCAATTGTTCTGTCAGTAATTGACCAATTACTAGGAGAAAACTGTATCTGTCATTATTTGGGAAATAATACACCGCTTCCGGGATCGGACTATCAACCCGCCCACTCTGATATTCATCAACTCTTTCCAGAGACGGATGCCGCATCACCGGTTTACTGTATTGTTTTGGACATTCCGCTGGTCGAGTTTCGTAAGGATAACGGCGCGATGGAAATCTGGCCCGGTGGTACACATCTGATGCCAAGTGGAATTGATGTCGAAAGCATATCAAAAATCATGCACTCGGAACAGGTGCTCATGCCGGCTGGCTCTCTGCTTATTCGGGATGCACGGATGTGGCATCGTGGTACGCCCAACGTGTCTGACGAACCGCGTCCGAACATTGCACTGATGTATGCGCGTTCATGGTTCAAGACGATGTATCCGCAAATCGGGATTCGACAGGACATCTATGATTCACTTTCAGACCGCGCCAAACAGCTGTTTCGTCATGAGGAAATTGGCAGCGGCGAAGATCCGCGCACCAAGATGGTGACCCGCTGGACATAGATAGTGAAACGTGAGGCGTGAAATCCCGTTCCGATGCGGGCCCTATATTTACGCGGCATTTATAGAAGATGGCATAAACTTTCGGAGGTCATCTATGGACCAACTGTATCGATTGGTAGACATCGAACACGACAACGAAATTGGGGTCGTTACCGGAAATCAGGTGCAGTTTCTCATTGATAACTTGGAGGAGGAAGGGGTTGAGGATCAGGATTATTACATCGATATAGACTCCTTAAGTTTTTTGGGAGAGAATGGCTGTGATGAGGAGTTGCTCACAATGCTCACGGAAGCACTAGAGGGCAGGGTTAATATCGATGTGCGTTACGAAGTGATTAAGTGAGCATAGAAATTGGTGTATTGGTTCAGTAATGAACTTCTGAACCTCGTCGGATAGGCAGGGTGCACCCTTATCTGCCCCGCTTGACACAATAGATGGAGATTTTGGAAACTGTCCCGTCCGGAGAAACAACGTCATCGGTCTGTTTCGCGTATGTGAATCCATAACGACCAATCCGTTCAAGGAAGCCAGACGCACTGACACGATTGGGCTCGGAGAAAATAGCATCTCCATCGGGGGTCAGATACGTTTGGATCAGCGTGAGAATTGGGTCCCAATGCGTCTCCTCATAGATAACATCTGAGGCGAGGATGCGCGAAAATTTGCCTTTCAGGCATGGGGTGTTCCAATCCATCTGCACAAAGGATGCTCGGTTAACACACCCATTTCGCAAGGTATTATATCGGGCAAAGGTCAGGGTGTCTCGTTCATAGTCTGTGAATAGCACGACACCGCCCTTTTGACATGCCACAATCCCGGCGAGTCCGAACCCACAACCGATTTCTAAGACCCGCTGTCTCGCGAATCCATGAATCTGATCAAGGTAGTGGGCGAGGCCAATTGCAGAGGGCCACAGGTAGGTCCAATAGGGGAGATGAAGCATCCCCCACTGGTCTTCCTTGCTTAATGTATCAAGCAACTGATCTGGATCATCGATAACCGCCATGCGGATATGAGCAGTGGTTAGGGGAATGGTTTGCTCTGCAACCGGATAACGATTTTTAATCTGCTGGAGTAGCATTTGGGGGGACATCGTTTCAACCTACGTCAGACAATAAGAGTAACCAAGCTATTGCTCGCCCATCTCTGCAAGTAACCGGCTCACCACCCGCTTGCGATGCTGGAAACCTGCCATTTGAAGGAGTTCATAAACGTCCTCTGACAACTTGTCTCGATGCTCTTCAATAGGACCATATCCGGGCGACCAGGAGGCGTAGGAGGTGCCGTAACGGACAAAGACGGTGCGCCGCGGTTCGTCGAGTGTCCAACGCCGTGCACCATGACAGAGCGACTCTGTAAATAGAACTACATCCCCCGCCTTCACATTGACGTTTGCGACCGCTGGTAGTCCATCGTAGATGTCCACATGATTGGGCTTGGGGAAGTTTGACTTATGGCTACCGGGGATGCACACAAACCCTGTGCCGGCTGGCACATCTACTAGTGAAACGCCGGCGTTGAGAAAGGTCGCAAAGACCTCTCCATTGGCGGCTTGATAATCGTTCGCCGGATTGCGGAGTCCGCCGGAGAAGCCACCGTGAAAATGAAGATCGTCGGATTCTTTCGTATTTCGTGTGAGCGCAACTGAGAGTAACTGAGGGGCGTTTCCTGTCAGTGCAAGCACCACTCGCATAATCTCTCGATTGAGAACGAGCCGCTGAAAAACTTCGTCCGCATACGGAACGTTATTAATCGAGCGCGGTGTGGTCGGCTTGGTGTTTACATCATGATAGGTTTTTAATGGGGGTGGCAGTTCACTGTCATCAAGGGCGTGCCAAGTATCGCTCAATTCGACCATTCGTTTTACGTCTGCCTGTGGGACGGCTTGTTTGAGTACTAGATAGCCGTGCAGATCAAACCACCATTTTTCTTCTTCAGTCAGCATGAAGCATGCTCCTTTTGTTCAATCAGATTTATGAGAATACAACTAAGATGGCAGCTCTGTTATCTTCAGGAATCGTGCATAGGCTTCATCCCACCTCGCCGGGTTCTGCGGTTCGTAGGTGATAACGTTAAAAGACCGGCGGACAACCTCCCGCGCCTCAGAAATGGATCCGATTAAGCTACATGCCATCGCTTGAACTGCGATATTTCCCACTGCTGTCGCCTCAATGGGACCTGCAACAACCGGGGTCCCAGTCGCATCTGCGGTAAACTGACAAAGCGTTTGGTTTTGCGCTCCCCCGCCAACAATGTGGATAACATCAATTGACCGTCCGCGGATAACTTCCAGTTTTTCTAGAACCCACCGATATTTGAGTGCGAGGCTTTCCAACGCGCACCGAAGAATCTCCCCTGCATCTGACGGCGGGGTTTGGTCCGTGCGTTTGCAGTAATCAACGATGCGCGAGGGCATGTCGCCGGGAGACAAAAAAGTGTCGTCATCCGGATCGATTAGTGCGGTGAAGGGCGTTGCAGTCTCAGCGAGTTGCGTCATTTGAGCGTAGGACATTTCATCACCTGCTTGTGCCCAAGTCCGCCGACACTCTTGTAAAAGCCAGAGCCCCATGATATTTTTGAGGAAACGGAATGTGTTTTCCACTCCGCCCTCATTTGTAAAATTGAGGGCGAGTGCTCGATCGGTGATAATTGGTGCAGGGATTTCAATCCCCATTAGTGACCATGTGCCGGAGCTAATATACGCCCAATCTTCGTCGTGTGCCGGTACTGCGGCGACTGCTGAACCGGTGTCGTGGCAAGCCGGGGCGATAACGGGAATTTCAGACAGCCCCGTTTCCGATGCAACAGATGGCAGCAACGTATCAAGCTGCGTCCCCGGTTGCACAATTTCTGGCAGGATTTCGGAGGGCAAACCGAGTGTGTCACAGATTTCCTTTGACCAACCCTTCCTTCGCGGATCGTAAAACTGCGTCGTCGTCGCGGCGGTAAATTCACAGACCTTCCGTCCCGTCAACCAGAAGTTGAAGAGGTCTGGAATCATCAGAAACGTCTCCGCAACGTCAAGTAATGGCGATTCGTGCCCAACCATTGACAATAGTTGATAGAGTGTGTTAATCTGAAGGAACTGGCAGCCACTTCGTTCAAAGAGTGCTGCCCGAGGCAGGCGGTGGAAAGCCTCCTCCAGCATGCCATCGGTGCGTGAATCGCGATAGTGATACGGAAATCCGAGCAGTACATCGCCTCTGCCGAGCAATGCGAAATCAACGCCCCATGTGTCGATCCCAATGCCGCTGAGGTCTATATTTTTCTGTGCACAAATTGAGAGCGCAGCTTTCATCTCATTCCAGAGCCGCAACACGTCCCAATGTAGGCTATCCAATACCCGGACACCCTCATTTGGGAATCGATGGAGCTCCTCTAGCTTGAAATGTTTTCCATCGAAACGTCCTAATACGCCACGGCCGCTTTCTGCCCCGAGATCGAACGCTAAAAAACCCTGTGGGGTTCCCATCGTATTCCTCGTGATTTGATTGGGGTTCAATTCAGAATTGCTATTATATGATGTGCGCGGGGGGATGTCAAATTTTTGTTTCGTTCTCGACAATGTTGATGTATAATATGTTAAAAGTGTAAAGACTCATAGAAAAAGAAAGTCCAAAACGCGAAGAGCGTGAAACGTGAAAACCATTTGTTCATTGGTGCCCGACCTACGGGGTTCATCGCAAAAGCAAACGCAAAAAGAAAAGGGAAAGGGAAGGCGTATCATGCACGCTTTCTTAACATGATCCAACGTAAAAATCCCTTTTATACCATTTCAGGATGTATTGGTGATGAGGAAATAAATGCTCAGAAATCTATTCAATCGAAAAACAGAAAATTTGTTGGAAGAACAACAAGCTCAAATTGAAGAACCTGAAACTGAACCGTTGGTGTCTGAAGCTGCACCGGAGAAGCAACGTGGTTGGTTTAGCCGCCTCAAAGAAGGGTTGGCAAAAACACGAAATAATATTATAGGACAGATTTCTGGATTATTGCGCGTTGGTCGAACCATTGACGAGGAATTAATGGAGGAAATCGAGGAGATTTTAATCCTAGCCGATGTCGGTGTCAACACCACACTGGAATTGATGGATAATGTACGCGAGGTCGTTAGGGAAAGAGGGCTAAAAGATGCATCCGAATTGGGAGAGATTCTCAAGCAGGAGATGCTGAATGTGCTTGGAGCAGACACTCACATCAACGTCAATGAAGGCCAACCGCATACGATTTTGGTGCTTGGCATCAATGGTGCGGGAAAAACAACGACCATCGGCAAACTGGCGCATCGCTTCAGATCCGAGGGGAAGCGGGTGCTTGTTGCTGCGGGAGATACCTTCCGGGCGGCGGCGGTAGACCAACTGGCTATCTGGTGTGACCGTGCTGGCGTAGAGCTAATCCGAGGTAGTGAAGGAGCAGATCCAGCGGCGGTTGTCTTTGATGCCATTGCGGCGGCAAAATCTCGACAGGCGGACCTGCTCATCGTTGACACCGCCGGCAGACTTCACACGAAAAAGCCGTTGATGGATGAGCTGTCCAAGATTGGACGGGTGATGGGACGTGCGATCCCGGATTCACCGCATGAAGTGCTGCTTGTCCTTGATGGAACGGCAGGACAGAACGCGATTATGCAGGCGAAGGTTTTCAACGAAGCGGTTCCTATTACTGGGGTCGCTGTGACGAAATTGGACGGTACAGCAAAGGGCGGGATTGTCATCGCCGTAAAAAAAGAGATAGGTGCCCCGGTCAGATTAATTGGGATTGGTGAAAAACTGGATGATCTCCGCGATTTTGTCGGGCGCGATTTTGTTGAAGCATTGTTTGAACGGGAGGAAGTTACGGAGGATTAATCGGAGCCGAGGTAAGAAAGAAAGTGTAAAGCGCGAAGAGCGTGAAATGTGAAAATCATTGGTTCATTAGAAAACGACATCCTCACCAACTCGCACCAAGGGTTATGAAGTGTTGGGTGTCACGGGCAGGTTGAGGGCGGTTTCACACCTATTTGTTCACAGGTTCCCGTTCAACTCAACCTACACGCTAACTATCACCAAAGGTTATTTTATTATATAGAGAGATCTGAATCATGCGAAGCCTTTTAGATTTTGAACAACCGTTGCTTGAACTAAATCAATATGCCGCTCAGTTGAAGGCATTTGCTAAAGTAAATCCTGAGTTAGATCTCACAAAAGCGATCACAGCCCTCGACGAGAACACAAAAGAACTCACAAGGCGAGCCTTTCAAAAGGTGACGCGGTGGGATAAAGTATGGCTTTCACGACACGCAGAACGTCCGCAGGCACCTGTTTACATTGACGCAATGCTTGAGGATGTGATTGAACTACACGGTGACAAGCTGTATGCTGATGACCGGGCTTTGATTGGTGGATTGGCTTGGTTTGACGGTCAGCCTGTCATTTATCTCGCTCAGCAGAAAGGGACAAATATCAAGGAACGCCAAGAGATGAACTTTGGGTATACCCGCCCAGAGGGATACCGCAAGGCACGACGCTTGATGCTGCTAGCGGAAAAGTTCAATCGTCCTGTGATTTGCTTTGTTGATACGCGCGGTGCACATTACGATGCGGAATCGGAGGAACGAGGACAATCGATAGCGATTGCGGAGAATCTTGCTCAGATGTCTACACTGCGCGTCCCGATTATCGTTGTGGTAATTGGCGAGGGTGGAAGCGGGGGGGCCTTAGCTATCGCTATTGGAGATCGTGTTTTGATGATGGAGTATGCGATTTACTGTGTTGCTGCGCCCGAAGTGTGCAGTAGTATCGTATGGAAAGATCAGGGTGAGCGTGCACCGGAAGCGACAGAAGGCTACAAGCCAACAGCCGAAGATCTCTTGAAATTGGGTGTCATCGACGAGGTTATCCGCGAACCGCTTGGTGGAGCTCACCGCGATATCGCGCTAGCGGCCAGACGTGTTAAAACCGCAATCCGGAAGCATCTCAAGGAACTGATGGAGATTGATTCAGCACTTTTGGTTGAACAACGATGCGAACGCTATCGGAAAATCGGGATTTATGGTGAGTCATGAGACCATTTTGAGAGTATTCACGTAATGTTTAAGAGTACTCACATGGTGGTAGATAGAGCCTTGACTCATGTTAAAGGAAAGCGTGAAATGTGATCCGTCTCAACGGGGGGGTTGAGGTCGTTGCAGGCAGCCGCGGTGGTATCAGGTTTCCTCTTCGTCTTTATAGTCATTGGGATGGGACTCTGCACGTGGATTGCCCTTAGGAAAGAAGCGCGCTGATTTGTTGTAAGAATAGCGGATCTGGTTCCCATTGGCGAAGTCCAAAGCGACAATCGGAATTTTCCACCGATCTGCATCTTCGCAAAGTACGCGTTGATTCATGACAAACGTCCGCTCCGCTTCAATGGCGAGCACACTGCCACCAGCTGCATGAAGGGCTTTTAGGGTTTGACCCCCGACTGTTGGCACATCGACACGAAAATCGTGATCTGCCGCCGCAGCTTTGGCGACGACAACCCCTTTACCGGCGAGTGCCCCGCCCCGCTTTATCGCTTCGTCTGTCCCTTCAATGGCTTCAACCGCGATCACTGTCATATTTTTTACAACGACAGTCTGTCCAATCCCTAAATCTGCTACCCGACGCGCGAGCTGCATCCCGTACCTCACATCCGCCCATTGAGATTGGGTCGGCTGCCTTTTTGTCAACACGCCTGCCTTGGGCATTAACCCTTTCAGAAATTGACGCTGCTCAATTACAGTGATTCCCTTTGATTCAAAGTGTTCAATCACCGCAGCAACAATCGCGTGGGTGCCTTTGTTGCGATTCCTCGTCAGAATTTTAACAGCTATCGGGTCCACTAGAAACGGACGGAAGAGGATACTTGTATCAATTTTGCCGATAATTACAAGCTCTCGGACACTCGAATCAAGTAGCGTTCTTGTTATCTTCTGAACCTGTCCAATGCCAAACGAATACGTCTCTGAAGCAACACTTTCAAGCTGTTTGGAGGCGGGTTGCGTAATTTGAATGACAATCGGCATCCGGCCTTGTTCTAACGTTGCTTGTGCCAGCAGTAATGGTAAATCGCCAGCCCCGGCAATGAGCCCGATTTTTTCCAATGCTGTCTCCTTGCATCTATTTTTCGTTAAATGCCAATCCCCCGATTGGAGTTCTCAATGAAATTCAGAAGATACTCTACCTCCGCGTCCGGTTCACCTTCGCTTCTTACCTGCGCGATTGCCTGTGTGAGGTTGACTTTGCTGCGGAATAGAGTGCGGTAGGCGCTCTTAAGGCATCTAATGGTTTCAGGAGAGAGTGATGCCATTGGGTGAATCTGTGAAGTGCCGAGCCCAATAATATTTAGACTGCATACACGGGCAGGATGCCCATCAGACACGGTAAATGGAGGCACATCCTGTACAAATTTTGAGCACGCCCCAACCATTGCCATTTTGCCAACCCGAACAAACTGATGAATTGCGGCGTGGGCACCGATCCGCGCATCATCCTCAATAAGGACATGTCCAGCAATTGTCGCAAAATTCGCCATAATGGTTCGACTGCCGACAACCGTATCGTGGGCAATATTGACCCAGTTCATAAGTAGGTTGTTATCACCGATGATTGTTGCGCCGTCCTCCGTCGTGGCTCTAGAAATCGAGACATACTCGCGGAGGACATTTCGATCGCCAATTCGGGTATAGCTTCGCCAACCGCCGTACTTGAGGTCCTTTGAAGGATTGCCTAGTGTAGAGCCAAAAAAGATTTGGCAGGCTTCACCGATGGTCGTCCACCGGTCGATCTGCACATGCGGTCCAATCACGGTTCCACGACCAATCTGCACATCCTCACTGATAATCGAGAAGGGCCCGACTTCAACGTTCTCGTCTAATTCGGCTTTCGGATGGATGATGGCAGTTTCATGAATCTTCGTCACCGCTGCTCTCCTTTTTTTAGTAGGTTGCCCCACAAACGACACAAAGAGTGTAGACCAGTATAAGGGGCAAGCAGCCCATTACTCGTGTTGTCAATAGGGCAATTCATACGTCGAGTTCTTGCAGAAGTGGTCCTTAGTTATTGACGAGTTACCCAAATTTTCGATTGAAAAATACCGCATCTCGATAGGTTCAATCTGAATGAATACACCAATTAACCGTTTCCCTCACCCCGCTGATTCCTAACCCAGTGCGATTGATAACTCTCCTTCCGCTGCAAGCTGATCGCCGACGTATGCTTTGCCACCAAGCCACGCCCAGGGCCGGCGGGTCCGAAGAATTTCGACTTCTAGCCGGAGTTGATCGCCTGGTATAACTTGTCGTCTAAACTTGGCTTCCTTAATTGACACAAAATATCCGACTTGTCTTTCAGCTCCTACCTTCTTTATCAGCAACCATGCCCCAAGTTGTGCCAACGCCTCCATTTGCAGGATACCGGGCATGACGGGTTGTTCCGGAAAATGTCCCTGAAAAAAAGGCTCGTTAAAACTGACATTCTTGATGCCGACCGCCCGTTTGCCAAACTCCACTTCGACAATCCGATCCAGCATACACATCGGATAGCGGTGTGGCAACACGTTCAAAATATCCATGATTTCAATAGGATCTTGCTGTTGGATCAACCCTTTTTCTGCCATTGATAGGACAAGTTGTGCATGGAGCGCATGTCCCGACTTCAGCGCAACGACTTGGGCTTGGGGTAGTTTTCCGACTAAGTAAAGGTCCCCAATCAAATCTAACATTTTATGCCGGACAAATTCATTTGCGAACCTTAAATCGCTACTAGTGCTACCATCATTCTCAATGACAAGGACGTTATCGTAACTCGCCCCCTTGCCGATACCTTGCCCTCTGAGTAACTCGATTTCGTCAGCAAAGCAAAAAGTGCGTGCAGGAGCAATCTCGTTCACGTAAGTTTCCGGATCCATAGTAAGGGTCTCAATTTGGGCAGGAAGCTTAGGATGATCATACACAAAGGAGATTTGAAAGGAATCCGCAGGAAGTAGGATAAGTTGTTTGTCTTCGTCATAAACAGCAAATGGGTCTGTCAATTCAATGGGAGCGCGTGGGGCATCTTGTTGGACTATCTCTGCCTGCTGAAGGATCTGAACATACGGCAACGCGCTGCCATCTAACGCAGGGCATTCCGGTGCATCAATATCGACTTGCAGGTTATCGACTCCCATGCCAGCTAATGCGGATAACAGATGTTCAACGCTGTTGACCACTGCCCCTCCGGCACGGAGGCTTGTACAGCGGGGCATGATCGCCTGATAGTTATCGGGACAAACTTGGACTAGCGGTTCATCGGGCAGATCTATCCGGTGAAACACGATTCCGTGGTTTGCTGGTGCTGGCTTGAATGTGATGGTGACTGGCTCGCCAAGCATTAAACCGGTCCCTGAGATAGTTACCTCATTTTGAATGGTTTGTTGTGAAGCCAAAGAGTGTATGCCCTTTCGTTTGGTTAGAAATTAGTGATTGTTCGTTGAAGGGTTCGTGTGTTCCTAGGCGCGATATATTTTGAACTTGTAGGTGCGTTGCCTTCAATTTCAGATTTTGTTCAATCATTAATCAACTTACGATTCCGCTTTATTCTGTTAATCATATTTTGGTGTTCTCTTAATGTCTTTGAAAAATGATGTTTTCCATCACCTGTTGCGACAAAATACATGTAATCAACCGAAGCCGGGCGTAGTGCCGCCAAGATTGAAGCCATACCCGGATTACAAATCGGGCCCGGTGGCAACCCCTTGTAAAGATAAGTGTTATAGGGTGAATCGGTTCTGAGATCTGCTGATGTAGGTGGACGATCCGGATTCCCCAATCCATAGAGCGCGGTTGGATCCGCTTGAAGCTTCCAACCTCGGCGCAGACGGTTGTGGAAAACTGCTGAAATTAAAGGGCGTTCATCAGGGATTCTTGCCTCTGCCTCAATGATAGACGCAAGGGTAATTACCTCGTGTTTAGAAAATCCGATCGACTTGGCTTCTTCGCACAACTCAGTCGTCCACCGCTGCTTAAATTCATCAAGCATTGTTTGGATGAGCACTTGCGGCGGTGCTCCATCAGGAAATTGGTATGTATTTGGGAATAAATAACCCTCCAGTATTTTCCCCTCAATCTTGTAGTTGAGATGCCACTTTGAGTCGCTCGCCGCTTGGTTGAATGTCTCTGCAGTTCCAAAACCGCCTCTTTTCCAAAGCTTGCCAATCTGCACAACCGTCAAACCTTCAGGCACCACTAATTGATGTGTGACTACCTTTCCGGTTTTGAGATGGTCGATAATCTGCGGGGTACTCATTGCCCCGCTGAGGCGGTAACTTCCTACCTGCAAGCTGTGAGTCGCACCGCTGAGATGAGTGGCGAATAGGAAAGCCCACGGCCTACGAATCAAATCCTTGTGGGCAAGTTGATTTGCTATTGCCATTGAACTCATACCGGGAACGATTTTCACCTGTGTAGGTTTTGCGTTTGCATCCACAGGGGCTAAATAGCGTACCATGTAGAGCATCATAATAAAGATTAAAAGGCTACTAAGCGTTGATATGCTAAAGAGGGTGATGGAAACATACCATCGTGTGTTTTTCCGAATATCTGATAATTTCATTGAAGCTTGCTCTTAAAAAAAATCACGTAATTGTACAATCGGTATACGCCTTGAAGCGTATGAGCAAAAATCTGTTAATGATATCATTCATATTCATCAGCTTGCCTTCTTCTGCATGAGTTCCGTAATTCCTCTAGATACGCATCAAGAATCAATACGGCGGCAACCTGATCGATGACCTGTTTCCGTTTTTTACGCCGTTTTTTGGTGCCCCTCAAGATTTGTGTTGCTTCAACGGTGGTGAAACTTTCGTCGCAGAAGACGATTGGCAGATTAACCAACTGCTTTAGTTTTTCTGCAAATTTTTTAATCTTTTGTGCTTCAATCCCCATTTCACCATTGAGCCGGAGCGGCAACCCAACGACAATCCGATCGACTTTGTGGACAGCAGTCAACTCCTGCAACTCTGCCAGCACAGCCTTTCTGCTTTTGCGCCGGATTGTGCAAAGTGGGTGAGCGGCAATTCCCAACTCATCGCTAATCGCCACGCCAGTCCGTGCAGCACCAATGTCTAATCCAAGAATAATCGGCATTAAGGACAATCTCTAAAAGTAAAGGTTTACTGAAGTAACCCCCATAAATTTCTGAAGCTCTTCTTTGGACGATATTCTAACGGATCTGGACACTGAACGGGGAGATTTTTGATGACCGATCGCGGACGCTCTTCAACAAGACGCAACCCTTCTTCCTCGCCAACAATTTCGGTTAAGGTTTCAAAACCTTTACCAAGGGGCGTTGACATGTGGGTGTGGATATCTGATGCAACAATGTGCCCCATCCGGTGTTCTAGCAAAATTTTAGCGGTCCGCTGAATATCGCTCCCCGATTCCCCTAGCAAGCTGCCTACATTGATCTGGATTAAACATCCCATCTGAATGTACTTATGAGCCAGATTGGGGTTCTCAATAACATCGTGGTAGCGTTCAGCGTGAGCAATCACCGGTGTCACTCCCCTTATCTGGAGGTCGAAAATCATCTGGTCAACATATTGAGGAATCTCTCCCAGCGGCGATTCAATGAGCAGGTATTTGCCGTTATCCGTGATAGTGAGTTTGCCGATGTCTTTTTCGTAGTCATACATTTCTGGGGCAAAGAAACATTCACGCCCCGGAAAAATCTCGATGTGTAACTGTTGCTGGTGGACTTCATCTAGCAGCTCCGAGAGTACTTGATCACGGTCTAGGGTTGATGCTACGTAACGGCCTGGGTAAAGGTGTGGAGTTGCGACAATGGCATCAACACCAGATGCAATGCTCTTTTGGAGCATAACGATTGATTCTTCGAGTGCACGCGACCCATCATCAAGCAGGGGGAGGATATGCGAATGAATGTCTACCATTTTATTACCTAGTTTTAGACAGTCAATGAATCAGAGGTATATTGACTATTTGGATGATAGCATTCATCGGATTTGATGTCAAGTCCAAACATACGGATAATAGGGTCATTTAATTCTTCGGTCCGCTACCCGTCAACATCGGTCAAAAAACGGAAAACTAAATAGCCCTACACGGATGAGCAAGCAATCGAATGAACGAAGATAAAAGTGTTGATGTGAAATTGAGTTTTCGGTAAAATTAGGGAAGTCTCATTCTAGAGCGGCTATATAACCTTCTTCTTTAAAATGTCCGATAACGCGAGGTAAAAAATGAACGATCTATTACAGGATTATAGCGATTATCTTTATAATCAGGATAAATCCGAGCAGACGGTTAAAGCGTATATGGCAGATCTCCGCTCATTTTCGCGCTGGTTCCAGCACACCACCGGGGAATCACTGGACCCTGAAAGTATTACGCCGATGGAAATAATCGACTATCGAAATGCAATGCTCGACTGGGGCAAGAAGCCATCGACGATCAATCGCAGTTTGATTAGTATTTCCAGTTTTTGTCAATGGGCACAGCAAAACGACCTGATTCTAAATAACCCTGCTGAAGGCATACGCAGTGTCGCCGAAGAGCCGCTTGCTCCGCGGGCACTGGAGCGTAAAGAGCAGTTGGGACTGTTAAGGGCGGTTCGTAAATCGGGGAATTTGAGGGATTTAGCAATTATCACAATGCTGCTCCATACCGGCGTGCGCGTTAGCGAACTTTGCAATTTTAGAGTTTCTGATATTAGTTTATCGAGAAATAGTAATACGATTGCTGTTCGCGAGGGCAAAGGGACGAAACGACGCAACATCCCCTTAAACTCAACTGCCATAGGTGTTTTGAAGGATTACCTAAAGTCGTTTGACAGCGATGGACAAACGACATTGATAACCGGCCCAAATCCTGAGAAGGGACGCTTCCTGTTTTACGGACAGAAGCGGATGCCGTTGACAGATCGTGGTGTTCGCTATATTATTCAAAAATATGCCTATATAGCAAAAATAAAGCATATTTCTCCGCACGTATTTAGGCATACCTGCGCTAAGAATTTAATTGATGCGGGCCAATCGATAGATAAAGTATCAAAAATCTTGGGACATTCAAATGTAAATACGACCGCAGTTTATACAATGCCTACAGAACGAGATTTATATATGATTATGGAGAGCATATCGTGGGAATGAAATTGAATAAAATTAAACACAGTCTTTTGTGCCGAATAATTTTATCACACATTTGCATTTTTTAATGTTATACTATATACAATAATTTTTATATTGGTTTTGAGATAGTATCTAATACAATAATTTCGAGGATTTCAATGAAGGAATATCGCCAACCCAAAGACTCACTAAAAAAACAGATTAGCTTATTGCTGCCTCTTGATGTTTATGAAGGTTCAAAAAGGGACTCACAGAAGTATAACCGTTCTATGGCGTATCACATCGTTGAAACACTTCGAGTTACGTTTGACAAATCAATACGGGAAGTACAGGCAGAACGAGAAGCAGCAGCTAAGATGACAATCCTTCAACAGATGAAACAGCAGGCAGAAGATGCAGGTAAATCCGAGGAATTTCTCCAAGCGTTAGAAACGGTATTCAAGCGGTTTGCTGAAATGAAGCGAGCGGAAGATTTTACGGAGGCTTTCCAACAAGATATGATGATGTTTGCTGCCATGATGCAGGAACGTGAAACGTGAAGAATCACGTGAAGAATCAGAGGTGTATACCACAAGGAGAACCAAAATATGGCAAAGTATCGTGCAGGAGTAATTGGTCTGGGTTGGATGGGAATGCTCTACGACATGGCGGAGCGAATCGGCGATCTTTTCAACATTGATGATGTTGACCGTCCAACACCCGAACTGGAGGTTCATCGTAAAATCCACCACCATGGGCACCCCGGCAGAGAGGGGTTGCCTAGCAGCTACGCTGAGGCGTTATGGGACCGGCCGGAGGTAGATTTGGTCGCCGCAGCTGACCGTGACCAGAAGCGTCTAAAGGCTTTCGAGGAACGGTACGGCATCAAGGCACTCTACACTGACGCGACTGAGATGCTGCGTACAGAAAAACTCGATATCGTCGCCGTTGCCACGAACGTTAAGGGACGGGCTGATCTGACCTGCTTGGCAGTCGAGAACGGCGCAAAAGGGATTGTGACGGCAAAACCGATGGTGCACACGCTTGAGGAAGCCGACCGTATGGTTGAGGTGTGTGCCGATGCCGGTGTACCGCTCAACTGTGGTGCTATTTCAACGACTCATCCGTCATTTGCAAAGGCAAGGGAGTTGATTACGGGTGGCGCAATTGGCGCAGTCGTTTCTATCGAGGCACCGAGGCCCGGCGCACAACATCAGAGTTGGTCATACTTTTTGGATAGCCCCCCTACGTGGGTTATCGGTATTGGGGACAAAGAGCGACGTGGTACCGGCAGCGATGAATTCAGGGGCCCCGGCGGCAGTGACGAATTTGCCGGTCAAGGGATGATGGTTACGGAGGCTGAATTAGCGGTTTATTTTCGGCCGGGTGCACCGCATCTGCGTGTGACTGGCACCACCGGTGAGATACTTGTTCCCACAATGGCGACCGGATTCAAGCTGTGGCAGGATATTGAAACGGCTGCCGGTGTCAGTCGAGTGGAGACACCGTGGCCCGATCCGCAGTTTGTCGGTCCCTACGGTACAGTCTACGGATTGGCGGATGTGATAGATTGTATGGAGGGTAGATTGGATGAACCTAAGAATTCGGGTAGAAGAGTCGCTGTGGCTCTTGAGGTCGAAATCGCGCTCAAACAGTCCTCGGCGCGGGGCAGCGTTCGGGTAGATCTGCCGTTGGAAGACCGCTCACTGGGACTCAATTATGACTGGTTCAGGTAGACGATACACAGGGGAAGCGATGCGAAATTCGGACGTTTTTTCGCATGAATCGACACCTTATCGAGCGCGTAGGTATCTGTAACCGAAGAAAGTGCTGACACCTATCAGTATCACGGCAATCGCAATCTTCACCCACCACAAGTGCGGTGTATAAAGGATAGAGATCAGCAGCAAAGCCGCCACGAGCAGCACAAGTACAGCTGTGTACACCCTCTCAAACTGCTTCGTTTTTTTAGTGTCTTCTAAATTTCCCATTTCATATCCCTTCACCAGAGTAGGATAAAAAGCAGATAGCAGGCGATGGCAAGATAAATAATTGCCCACACCCCCGGACGTTGAAACCAGCGCAGGCCTGTTTCCGGCACGTCAAAAGGATATTTTGGCCGAATCGGTGCTTCTCGTAAGGTCTTCTGCAGCCATGTACCTTCCAGCACTTTCAATCGGTTAGCCATCAGTTCTCGGAGATCGGCGGTTGCCTCATGCTGGGCATAGAGCAAACCTTTTATTTCTTCTTCCTTGACGGGCCCGCGCAACCGATCAATAACCTTTGAAGCAATCAACATGCTTCCGGCTGGTAGTAGCAGATTCCATAGGTAAGCCCACCAAGTGTTGGTATACCAGATCGGCAGTGCCCAGTCCCTCGCGTCCGCTAGAATCGCCGAGATACCGTAGGTCAGTCCCACCGCGAGTCCGATGATGCCCGTCCCACGATGCACCCGGGTGAAAACCCCCATGAGGATAACTGTCATGAGCGGCACCTGAATTGCCCCAGCTAAACGCAGATAAAACAGTACCATCCCGCCCTGAAGGAAAGGTATATACAAAAATCCGAGCATAATAATGAAAGGAACCGTTATTCTGCCGACTCGTGTATAGTAAGCGTCAGAGCCACTCTTCACAATGAAGCGGGCGTAAATGTCCCGGACAAAAAGACTGGAGATACCGATGCCGATAGAATCGAAGGTCGAATATCCTCCTGCCACCAACCCAGCTAGCACCAAGCCGATTAAGCCGGTGGGAAGATAGTTTTTGAGCATCAGGGGATAGGCTTGATCGCTCATCTCTAGCATAGGGAAATCTGCCCGCGCCAAAGGACCTAAACTCACGTTAAACCACAGACAGACTGCCGTTGCGACGCTGGCGACCAACGCTGCCATCTTGAAATCCCATTCGGAACGTGCCCCCAAAAACCGAATGGTTTCGTATTGATTAATCAGCACATACATCGTCAATGTCACGATAAGCCCAAAGACGACCAGAAGGGGAGGCACCCCAGGCGGCGAATATCCACCCACATGCAACAACGTTTCAGGTAGATTAGCATCTATTTCGGCAAGTTTCTGATTCAAGCCTTTCCAGCCGCCGGCATTCGTCCATACTACACCCCAAAGGACAAAGGCTGCAACGATCATGGTAACGCTCTGCAGCGCGTCCGTAACAACGCCTGCTTTTAAGCCACCCCTGACGATATACAGAATCGCGGTGAAGGCGACGGCAACCACAATCAACCAACTCCAGCCCTTCTCGATATCTGCCACAATATTAAGGACCAGAAAGGTAGAGAAAAAGATGTTACCTAACACATTGGTGCGGGATTGAATGTTGATTAAGACGGATAAGAATCGAGCTGCGGGCCCGAAACGGAATTCGAGCCACTCTGCGTTGGTGAATACCCCAGACCGATACATCGGAACAATAACGAAAAAACTCAGGATGAACCAGCCCACGGCAATACCCAACCACCACTGAGACAACTGGGATAGTCCGAGTGTATAGGCCCCTCCAGCAATAGCCACGTAATCACCGCTATCTACTGCTGTTGAGAAGGCAGATAACCCAACGATCCACCAAGGTATGGATTTGGCGGCCAGATACCAGTCAAAACTCTCCCGCTGTCCCCTGAACGCAATGATTCCATACAGAACGATACCACCGTTGATTACGAGGACGAGTAGCCAGTCAATTACGGTCATAAAGATTCTTCCACTATTGGATGTTAACAGACAACCGCAGACGAAACGATATTGGAAACTCGCCGAAGCAAACTTCCATTATCTACCATCTGATTTGTCAAAATCACACAGAGTAATTCTTGTTCAGGATCTGCCCATGCCACGGTACCGGTCGCGCCGGTGTGACCAAAGGTCGTCGGGGAGACTAGTTCACCGAAGAAGTTCCACGCTTTTGAACCTGCCAGTCCCCAACCCAATCCCCACGGTGCATTCAGTGTTCCATTCTGATCCATCGTCATTGCTTTGACCGCAGCTGGGCTAAAGACACGCTTCCCGGCGTATCCTCCGTCACTCAACATCGTCTGCAACAGGATGGCGAGGTCTGGGCCTGTGCTATGTATCCCGCCCCACGGGTTCCCGAAATCACGCCAATACGGGCTGTTCGGTCCGAAGAGCTGCTGGTCTTCGGTTTCCGCCATAGATGTCCCACACCACACTGTGTCGGGAATCCTAAATCGTCCGAGTCCCAATACGGTATCCATCATTCCAAGTGGTTGGAAGATTTCTTCTTCTTCAAAATCCCGCAGGCGTTTCCCTGTAACCCGCTCTACAATCTCCGACGCTAGCAGGATGCCTTTGCTTTGGTAACTAAAATTTGTATTGGGTGAGTAAAGTAGCGGAGTTTGAGTTGCACGACGGACGAACTCGCTTAACGGCGCGTGGGCACGACGCAACTCTGTATTCTCGGGCAGCATGTCCGGCATACCCGAGGTATGCGATAGCAGATAGCGAACCCGCACCTTATTGCGTTCCCCACCTTGAAACTCCGGCAGATAAAGGGAGACCGGATCATCGAGGGAGATTTGCCCCCGATCTACCAGCAGCATCAAAGCGCAAGTCGTGACCGGTTTAGTAATCGATGCTAGCAGGAAAACGGAGTCTGGCTTGACTGGGGGTGAATTTGCGTCAGGTGTCAGGTGCCCATAGCCTTTGGAGTGGACGATGGTTTGATTGCGTGCCACTAGCAGAGTTGCCGCAGTGATTCGCCGATTGTTAATTTCAGCTTGGAGAATGGCTTCCGCTTGTGAGAGAGTGTCCTGCGACATTCCAACATCTGAGGCTGCCCCCGCCCTAAGTTTGGTATGGATTGTTGGCATAATTTACTTGATGAATTCCTTTCTTTAAGGGGAGCTTAGCATATTTATATTTGTTGACATACTCCCAAACCTAAAAGATGTGGCATCGCCCGTAGGTGTGAGATTTAATGCACGTCTATGTCGCTTAGACTCGTGGTCGCCCTTTCCTGGTCTCCCCGATCTATCGGGGAGACCAGGTATGCTTGGGAGTATGTCACTAAGTATGCAATTAACATGGGTTTAATTCAATGAAATTGGCGTATAAAAGGGGCAAGTTGATCCATTGAAATGCCTCCATGTCGTCGGATTTGCGGCGGCGACACCGAGAGGTCTAAAACGGTTGAGGCAATTCTGGTTGCTGTCTGCCCACCATCAAGGATGACATTGACGAACTCGCCAAGTTCGGATCGAACTTCCTCTGCTGAAGTGGCTGGTGGTTCGTCAGATTTGTTTGCGCTAGTTGTCGCGATGGCACCGCCAAAACGCTGGAGAAGTGCAAGTGTTAGCGGGTGGTCTGGCATACGCACACCAACTGTATCGCCACCTGCCGTGACTTCGGATGGCAGTGCTTTCGCCTCTACAATTAACGTCAATTCTCCGGGCCAGAGCTGTGCGGCGAGTTGAGAAAAGATTGGTGGTAGATTTTGAGCAACACGCTCAATATCATCGACAGATCCAACCAAGATTGGAATCGGCTTGTCGATGGGTCTGCCTTTGATTTGATATAGTTTTCGCACGGCTTCCGGTTGAAAGGGATCGACACCGATGCCGTATACCGTATCAGTCGGAAAAGCGACCACGCCCCCTCCTTTCAAAGTTGCGATGGCTTGATTAATGAGTGAATCGTTGAATGGGCTCATTGGTTTCAGAAGTTCAAGGGTTCGACTTTTAGGTCTTGTACATTAAGTTTTACATCTCACACAATCGATCCGGAGGCAAATGCGTTGAGATCAAGGGCATCTCTCAATCCTTCTTGGTACTTGTGGTAGGCGACTCCGGCAATCATCGCGCCGTTGTCGGTGCAGAGTTGAATCGGCGGATAGTAAACTTCCGCGCCGATCTCGTTACCTGCCTCACGCATTGATTGGCGTAGTTGGCGATTCGCTGCAACGCCGCCAGTCAAAGTAATCGCCCTGACGTTCTTCGCTTTCGCTGCTCGGATAGTTTTCCCAACAAGCACCTCCACAACCGCTGCCTGAAAACTTGCTGCAATGTCCGCAATCGGCGGCAAAGTCCCCGCCGCTTTCGCTTTCTCTGCAAAAAAGCGGACAGCAGTTTTGATTCCACTGAAACTAAATTGGTAATTGCTCCGGTCAAGCATAGGGCGCGGAAACTGGATTGCGTTGCTGTCGCCTTCTTTTGCCAAATCATCGATCACCTTACCACCCGGAAAGCCGAGTCCGAGATATTGAGCAACTTTGTCGTACGCTTCACCGGCGGCATCATCCTGCGTCGTGCCAAGAATATCATACTTCCAGCCCTCCCGAACCTCCACCAGAAGGGTGTGGCCACCCGAAACGGTGAGACAGATGTGCGGGAAAGGTAGCACTTGATGTTCCATAAAATTGGCGTAGATATGTCCTTCAATATGGTTGACCCCCAGAAGCGGTAGGTTGTGGCAGTATGCCAATGACTTTGCGGCGGCGACTCCGACTAGAAGTGCCCCAATCAAGCCGGGGCGGTTTGTCACGGCAATTGCCCCAAGTTCGCTGAATGCTATGCTGGCTTCGTTCATCGCTTGATCGACGATGTAGTTAATCGCCTCGACATGTTTACGGGAAGCGAGTTCAGGGACGATACCGCCATACTTCGCGTGAAGTTCTACCTGTGAAGCGACGATATTGGATCGAATTTCTCTGCCGTCAGTGACGACCGCCGCGGCGGTTTCATCACACGAGGTTTCAATGCCAAGAATGTTCATCAAGTCTGTGGGATGGAGCCCCCAACCTTTAGAGCCTGTTTTAAAAGTAGATGGGGAGGAAATCCTGCCTCCTTTTTTTGACATACTCTCCGCCCTGAAGGACGGAGATTCTTTTGATTGCCATTCAGTCGGAACTTGTGCTATCAACTATGGTTTCCCAAGTGTTTGTTCAATTGTCTTGCGGAGATTGATTTAGATTATCATACAACGGGGGAAGTTTCCAAGCAAAATCGATGCTTCCATTACCTGACTAAACTAACTTTCCCAATTTCCTGAACCGTCTCCTCACCCTGAGTCGCAGAGATAACGAAAATATAGATCCCAGTAGCGGGCATCTCATCACTGTGGTTTTTGCCATCCCAGCGGAATTGACCAGATCCAATGACATTCTGGCGAACATCTGTGTGCACCAGATCTCCGGCGATATTGAAGATTTCCAGTTCAAGTGCTTCAGCTAGTTGAAAGTCAGGGATTGTGTAGGAAAAAATCACTTCGCCGTGATCGGCACGCACAGGATTGGGGAAGGCACGAACTTGCGCTAATTTTAACGTCCCAGATCGCGTTTGAACCACGTTAACGGTCAATAGATATGAATCCATTTCACTAAAGCCAGATCGGGATTCGACTGAAATGAAAAATGTATCGGTTCGCTCCGACTGAAAGACAACCTGTTGTTCGGTTGGTCCAATCTTCCCTGCAGTAGCAATGTGCCGGCCACTTTCATCAAGTATAGACAGTTCATAATCAACGATAGCGGAAATAGCGGTCAAGGTGACCACGATTGCTTCTCGTGGTATCGCATCAAATCGATAGAGATCTCGCTTATCTTTCTCATCGAAGATAAAGGACTCATAGGTTTGGTCAAACTCGATGGGAAAAGCTGTTGCCAGATCATCATTCGGTTCATAGGTGTCTCCAAACGCGACGGAGAGAGTCATTTCCTGTCCCTCAGAACTGATGTTCGTAATAGAGATTTTTGAGATTGTTCCGTCATTTGCGTTGCTGTTAGGGCGAGTTGCGGGGGTAAAAGAGGTCTGGTTGTCGTCAGCGGAATACGCCGCCCCATCCGTAACGGTGCGGATGTCTATGATATCCGGATTATCCGGAGAGATGCCAAAGTGCTTGGGATCGTTCGGATCTTCAAGCCAAACCTGACTTGCGGCATCAATCGCGCCGGGAGGACGTACCTTCGTTTCATCAATGTGCCAGATAAGAATCCCAGATTCAGGCAAACGGGTATCAAAGATTGCCCCCGATTCTCGATAGCGGTTTTCAATGAGGAAAAATTCTGTGCTATCCCCAAATTTGTTAATTTTTCCGGGAATATCGATTTTGAAGAGCTTATTCTCGTGCGGAGGCAACTCAAAACTAGGGATGGACAGCTTGGAAACGTTCTCTTTAATCTCAACAGGTTGAATCCAGCCGAGTCGTCCGTTTTCAGGACGTGCATCAAAATCCCATTTCAGGTAGCCGCTGATATGACTCGGTTGTAGTCCACTCCCAACCCCATCGATGATTTCACCCTGATAGGGACCAACCTGCCCCATCAATCCCCACTTGTGGTCTTGGGGACCAATAAAATTTCCACCGTACACATCGGGTGCGCCAAAATCGTGGAAGAACTCGTGGAAGTAGATGCCAAGGTGTGGCATATCGAAACTCGGCTCCTCACCGACCAGAACGGCTGCACTTACCCATACGCCGTCAAATTCTCTGTTGACATCCCGTGTTAAGATCGACCAGATATCATTCACCTCCAAAGTCGACGCTTGGTCGTCTCCCGAATGAATAACGAAAACATGGTCAACCACGCCATCTTTGTTACGGTCGTACAGGGAGAAATCCACGATATCGTCCACTGCTGCACACGCTTGACGGACCAGTTCTTGGGAACGCCTGACGTTAATCTGACCTTCGCCGTAATAGCTCATCGGCTTTTGTGCACGAACCCATTGGCTGCCTTTCGGAACAACTCCACCCATTGGTCCGGGTTGTATGTCCATTTGTCCATAAGAGACTTCCCGATAGTAGGTTTTAAGGGAAACACCTTTGTCTGCAAAGAGGTACTGATCAAACGCTGCTCCCGGTCGCTGACCGGGTTGATCTGAAAAGTCAATCTTTATTGCTAGAACATACTCAATGCCATCTCTTTGTAAAACGCTCCCCTCACGAGCGAAACAACAGCGATCTAACGCATTGCGGAATTGAACCTCACTTGCGGGTGCCTTCGGTGTCCAATCGTTTGTAGCGGGATTGTAATTGTAGAAAAGATAGGGGTTCGGTGGCGCAGCTGCGCAGGGATAAATCAAAACAAAGAGAAGTACAGTGCCTAATATGTAAAATCTGAAATATACAGATCTATTTTCCAATCAATGTTTCCTTTCTTAAATAGCTAAACGCTACGGGCAGCTACCTTGAATTCACCTTCTTAAACGTCTTATAGTTTAACATCCACATCATTGGCTTTGCCCGTAAATTTTTGTACATTTCATTTCCTATTTGACAAACTCTTAATAAGTCCTTATAATTTGATAGCGGTCCTCAATCATATTGAAGCCTCACTTGATGCCGCCATGCGTGGCTAATTATGGACTGGAGATGATTCGGATTATGGTGAAAATTGGTGATATAGCGTTAGGGGATTTTCCGCTGTTATTAGCTCCGATGGAAGATGTGAGCGATCCACCTTTTCGTGCAGTTTGCAAAATAGGGGGCGTAGACTTGATGTACACGGAATTTATCTCTTCTGAGGGGCTTATCCGAAACGCTCGGCAAAGCGTCATGAAACTAGATATTTTTGAATCAGAACGCCCGATAGGCATTCAGATTTTTGGAAGTGATATTGAATCAATGAAAGCGGCGGTCGGTATTGCGGAAAAGGTGAATCCAGATCTGATCGACATCAATTACGGCTGCCCTGTCAAGAAAGTTGCATGTAAAGGGGCGGGGGCAGGAATATTGAGAGATATTCCAAAGATGGTCAGGATGACGCGAGAAATTGTCAAATCAACGGCTCTCCCTGTCACTGTCAAAACGCGGCTCGGTTGGGATGAAAAGACAAAATACATCGTTGAAGTCGCAGAAAGATTACAAGATGTGGGTATCCAAGCGATTACGATCCATGGGCGGACCCGCGTACAAATGTATAAAGGGAACGCCGACTGGACACTGATTGGTGAAATTAAAAATAACCCGCGCATGACAATCCCTGTTTTTGGCAATGGGGATGTGGCTGCTCCGCAAAAAGCGCAGAGGATGCGTCAAAAATACGGTGTTGATGGAATAATGATTGGGCGAGCGGCTATCGGTTACCCATGGATCTTTAGAGAAATAAAGCACTATTTTTCAACAGGACAATTGCTTGGGCCCCCTTCCATTAGGGAGCGGTTAAGCATCTTAAGAAAGCATTTAGAGCTTTCCATTAAATGGAAGGGAGCGAAGCATGGTATTTTAGAGATGAGAAAACACTACAAAAACTATCTAAAGGGCATACCAAACGTCAAGATGTATCGAGAAAAATTAGTGACCCTCAAGAGTTATGAAGAAATTGCTGAAGTCATAAATGATGTACAAAGGCACGTTGAATCTATGATGTTTGCCTTCAGTCCTGTTGAGCAAGGAGAACAGAAATTCACCAGAGTTCCTTTCTAATAACGATTTCTGTTTAACAGTAAACATTATTGTTATCATCGGAGTTACCAATAACGAGCCTAGTTAATGTGTAATTATTAAACAGAACTATTCAAGAACTGATTTGGAGGTATTTACATTCATAATGTCTGAAAACCGAGACGAAGGTGTGTCGATTATTCCCATCGGCGGGTTAGGGGAGTTCGGCATAAACATGATGGTATACCAATACGGCGATGATATCATCGCTGTGGATGCCGGGCTCATGTTCCCGGAAGCCGATATGCCCGGCGTGGATCTGGTTTTTCCAGACATCACATACCTGTATGAAAATCGAGACAAAATTAAGGGCATCATTATCACCCACGCCCATGAAGACCATGTGGGTGGACTTGCATTTTTTCTCCGCCAGATTAACGTGCCCATTTACGGTACCAAATTAACCCTTGCCCTAGCTAAAGGGCGACTACGCGAATATGGTGTCTTAGACATCGCGCAGTTGAACGTTATCCATCCTGATGACACACTGCAGCTGGGCTGTTTCAATTTAGAATTTATTCATGTTGCACACAGCATCCCCGATACGGTTGCGGTCGCCATTCACACGCCGGTTGGTATCGTTGTCCACGCTAGTGATTTTAAGTTTGATCAGACCCCCGTTGACAATCGCCTGACTGAGATTCCCAAACTTGCTGCGCTCGGCGAAAAGGGCGTTCTATTACTCGTTTCTGACAGTACCAACGCAGACCGACCGGGCTTTACCCCTTCTGAGCGTTCAATCCATTCCGACCTGAATGGGGTATTTCAAAGAACGACAGGTGGGCTTTTCCTTGCTACTTTTTCGTCGAGCCTACACCGTATCCAACAATTTATCGATCTCGCAGTTGACCACCGTCGCTTAATTGCAGTCACCGGGCGTTCAATGATTAATAACATTCGGACAGCATCTGAGTTGGGGTACTTAGATGTCCCGCACAATCTCCTGGTCGATGCACGTGAAGCTAATCGCTTTGCCCCTCACGAGGTAGTTGTGCTCAGCACCGGCAGTCAGGGTGAGCCGAGGTCTGCAATGGCACTCATTGCAAAAGATGATCATGCGTTTCTACATATCGATTCGGGGGATACGGTCATAATTTCCGCGAGAATTATCCCAGGTAACGAGCTATCTGTCCGCCACATGATTAACCACCTGCTGCGTCGTGGTGCACATGTCTTACACGAAAAGAATGCCAATATCCATGTTTCGGGCCATGGTGCACAGGAAGATCTTAAATTAATGATAAACCTTGTTCGTCCTAAGTTTTTTATCCCGGCACACGGCGAATACAACAATCTCGTGCAACACGCCGAACTGGCAGAGGAAGTTGGGATACCTTCGGACAATATCACGGTCGCTGAAGACGGCGATCTAATCACATTGACATCTGATTTCTGCGGTGTTCAGGGGAAAGTACCGGCGGGACGCGTTCTCGTTGATGGGAAGATTGATATGGGGGTTGAGAACATCGTGGTGCACGACCGACAGCAACTCGCTCAAGATGGGATGGTGATTCCGATTGTCGTTCTCAACAGTAACAGCGATGAACTTACCGCGGGCCCAGACATCGTTTCACGAGGATTTGTCTACATGGATGAATCCGAGAATCTCATGAACGAAGCCAAAGAGATTGTCATTCACGCGATTAACCACCTAAGCCCAGAAAGTAGGAGTGAAGCCGAAACAGTGCAGGAAGAGATTCGGGTGGTTCTACGGCGGTTTTTTAAAAGGAAAACGGATCGGCGACCGATGGTACTTCCTGTTGTTATGCGGATTTGATAGCGGTTTCTCAGGCTTGGTTTGATGGCTAAAATTGAAGTTGTCCACAAAGCTGTTGAACCTGCTAAAACCTTGAGATTCAGTGGGCACCTATCGATTGTGAACTATATAGACGATTACAGGTCAAAAATTACCTGTGCCATCCACCAATTATCCGGAGTTTTCTCGACAATTAACTGATGGTAAGTGATACTCTTAATTTCTGTATAAACACCGTGTTTCGTGAAATCCACTGGCTCGCCATAGGCAACCGCTGTCAACTGGTACGGCACTTGAGAGATTTCCTGAACCTCAACCCGCCGAAAGAAAAGCTCCTCAACTTCGTGTCGAAAATTTAGTTCATCCAGCCAAGCAACCATCAACTCTTCGAGTGATTCCGCTGACACTTCGATTTGAGTTTGTACCGTTGTGCCAACTGTGCTGAGATCTGCGATTGCCTCAAGTAGCCCTTGCGCTGCGTTGATGAATAGCTCTTTTAGTGTGCTTCCATAGGCGCGAATCCCAATATCGCCGGTATGCTCTAGATATTCATATCTTCTCATCAAATGTACTTCCTTTTGGATAGCATTACGACAAATATCCTTCTATTAGAAAATCGGTGTCGATTTGGGTCGTTTTTACGGCACGAAGTTCAAAAGCTTCAGCCAAGCAGACAACTCCCGTGCCACCAATTGGACCGGGCGCATCTTTACCACCAATCAACTTTGGTGCAACAAAGAACATGAGCTTATCGACAATTCCCGCTTGTAAGGCAGCGGCATTGATTTCTCCTCCGCCCTCAATCAGCACACTCGTGATCCCCTTTTGGCCAAGCTCTCGCTTTAACCCCTTTAAACAGACCCGTCCCGCCCTTTCTTCGATGACGAGCACATCGGCACCGACGGACTTTAAGGCTGTGATTTTCTCTGATGGCGCATTTTCCGTTACGGCGATTAATGGTCCTGCATTGCTCTCCGGATTGAAGATTTTCGCTCCGAGCGGTATGCGAGCATGTGAGTCAACAACAACACGGATTGGATCTTCGTTCTTCCGTTCTGGTAAACGTGTTGTCAACGATGGGTTATCCTGCAGCACAGTGCCAATGCCGACGAGAATTGCATCAACCTGGGCACGAATCTCATGCCCTTTCATCCGTGATGCCTCTGAAGTTATCCATTGGGATTCACCCGAAACAGTAGCGATTTTTCCATCTAGACTGATTGCGGATTTGAGGATGACAAAGGGGCATTGCGTGGTGATATACTTGATGAATACTTCGTTAAGTTGCTGTGCTTCAACCTCACAGATGCCAACTTGAACGTGCATTCCGGCTTCCTCAAGCTGACGTATGCCATTGCCAGCGACTCGCGGGTTCGGATCTCTCATCGCAACGAAGATGTGGGCTAGCTTCGCATGGATAAGTGCTTCGATGCAGGGCGGTGTTCGCCCCCAATGACAACATGGCTCTAGTGTGACGTACATCGTCGCGCTTTCGGCAAGCTCTTTTGCCTGATTCAGTGCATGAATCTCTGCGTGGGCTTCTCCGGCTTTTTGGTGGTAACCTTCGCCGACAATTTCACCATCCCGAACAATCACCGCGCCGACCAGAGGATTCGGACTGGTGCGTCCACGCGCTTTCGCTGCCAATGCCAGGGCGTGTTCCATAAATTTTCGATCTGTCGCTGACCATTGGATGTGCTTGGGCAAGGATGACTCCATCAATCTTTAATCAGAGGCTAGTTGTTTGCCGACGGGGTAGAATGTGCTGAGAGCCCCTAGCACGACACCTTCAAATAAGCTGGCAGGATATTCCTAAGATACCCCGTTCAGAAATTAAGATAACATATCAGGGTTACTGAGCTATGAGCAGTGGCAACTTGAGTTAATTATATCACGACCTATTTTATAAAGCAAAAGGAACAAGAAGTCGTCTGGGGAATTTCTTACACATGTAACCATTCAAAAATGGTATCATTTCGGCGTGGCGAACGAGGGGGAATCTCCAGCACTTTTCGGTGAAGAAATCTGGGGGAAACGGATTAAGTACGGTTGTGTCATGTATCTAAATATACAGTTGGTAAGGCGTTATAATCATGAAATTACTTGAATCAATGCCACATTCGGTCACAGCAAAGATTAAAGGTCTTCTCTCCGCAGAGGAAGAGGAACTGATCCGCGTGTCCACTGACCTGAATCAGGAAGGTGGGTTTGGGACTGATTGGCTGGTTGTTACGGATAGGCGGCTCCTGATTGTCCCAACGACAGCCCTTGATAGCGTTGTTGAGATACCCATTGAGGAATTGACCGTTGTGCAGACCGAAGCCCTCGTTGGTGGAGGACACCTGACTATTGAGCGCAAGAACAAAGCAACCGTTACGGTCCCGTACTCCAGTTCGCTTGCAGAAAAGTTTTCGGAGGTCACGCGGGGGATTGAGCAGCTCCGTAAGGGAGAACTTTTCCTAATCAACACGCAACTTGACCGCACGAGATGCGAAAAATGTGGTAAGCTGCTCCCCGAAAAAAACGGTATCTGTCCTGCCTGTATCCGGCGACTTGCAACGTTGCAGCGGATCGCTAGCTACTTAAAGCCTTACAAAGGACACGCCATCCTCTTAGCGGTCGTTTCCCTCATAGGAACAGGTACAGGAGTAATTCCTCCAATGCTGATCCGACAAATAGTGGATGGTGTCCTAGTACCGAAGGAGGGAAACACTGATAGTATGTCTGAACGGTTGACGCTGCTCGGTTTGCTGGTGCTGGGTATGGTCGGCATACGTGTATTGGACTGGGGAATGGAATGGGCACGCGGTTGGACGGTGAGTTGGTTGGGAGCGCGTATCACCGCCGATATCCGAAACCGGCTTTATCAGCAGCTTGAGTTACTTTCGCTGCAATTCTACGATCGGCGGCAGGTCGGTGCGGTGATGTCCCGTGTGACCAGAGATGCCGGCAGGCTACAAGAGTTTTTGGTGGAAGGATTACCCTACTTAATCATCAACGCATTAATGATTATCGGCATTTTAGGCATTCTGTTTTGGATGCATTGGCTGTTGGCACTGCTCATCCTCGTACCGGTTCCGTTTATGATGGGGTGGGGAGTTATCTTTTGGAAGCGGATGCGGCTTTACTTCAACAAATGGGATCAGGCTTGGTCAGATATCATGGCGAGGGTAAACGAAGCATTGTCCGGTATCCGTGTGGTCAAAGCCTTTGCCCAAGAGGTGAGGGAAATCGCTGCATTTCAGGTGCAGAATAAGAACATCCGGCAACTTGCCATTCGGACAGAGATTAACTGGGAGATTTTCTTCGCCACAACAACCCTCCTGACCAGTTTTGGGATGCTAATCGTGTGGTTTTTCGGTGGACGGGAGGTAATCAGAGATGCACTGACGTTAGGGACGCTGCTGGCGTTCTACGCTTACATGTGGATGCTCTATGATCCCATAGAGTGGTTTGGAGAGGTCAACAGTTGGATGACAAGGGCGTTTGCCGGTGCGGAGCGTATTTTCGAGGTCATTGACACACCAGCCGAAGCGTACAAAGACCCCAATGCACGCTCAATATCCAGCATCAAGGGCCATGTCACGTTCAAAGAGGTTACGTTTGGTTACGATAAGAGCAAGCCGGTCCTCCACGAGATTAACCTTGATGTCGCGCCCGGTGAGATGATAGGACTTGTGGGTAGATCGGGGGTTGGCAAGACGACTACCGTGAATCTGATCTGTCGGTTCTACAATGTAGATCAAGGCATAATTGAGGTCGATGGCGTACCTATTCAGCAAATTCGTCTTGAGGATTTGCGTCGTCAAATCGGCATCGTGCCCCAGGAGCCATTTCTGTTCAGTGGCACTGTTGCGGAAAACATTAGCTACGGCAAACCCGGGGCAAGTTTTGAGGAGATTATGGAGGCGGCGATCGCAGCGAATGCTCACAACTTTATCGTTGCTAACCCCGATGGCTATGATACTCAGGTCGGAGAGCGAGGAGGGGCACTATCGGGAGGTGAAAAACAGCGCGTCGCCATCGCACGCGCCATCCTCCACGACCCCAAAATCCTCATCCTTGATGAAGCGACCTCGTCGGTGGATGTGGAGACGGAAAAGCAGATCCAGGAGGCTATCGCCCGGCTGACTCAGGGTCGCACCACCTTCGCAATTGCCCATCGCTTGTCAACTCTACGCAATGCAGACCGGCTGGCCATACTTGAAGGCGGCCGCATCGTTGAGATGGGAACACATAGCGAATTGATAAAGAAGAAGGGAATTTTCTACGAACTTGTGCAGCTGCAACACCAGACCTCAGAGATTATTGCAGTCAGGGATTGACATACTCCCAAACCTAAAGGATTGGGATTCTTATCCCCGTCCAGAAAGCGTGGAATTGTGCGATAGGGATCAGATGCTCCCACGAAAGACAAAAGGAGGGTAACCTATTTTCACAATAATATCAAGGAAAATGCCAAACGACCTTTTAAAAGGTCGTACGTACTTAGCCTCCCTACATCTTTGCGCTAAAGCGACAAAGCCTTGTGCGGAAGAGAGGTAAAGTTGATTTGCCCATTCAGGTACTTCTGGACTCGTTAATTTCCGTTGACACTACGTTCCCAATCTGTATAATATTCAGCGATATAAAGCCACTGAATCCATCCCAACGGAAATAAGGTCAAAACAACGAAAACATGGAAAAGGCGAAAGCATTCGCACCCGGTAACCTCTCTTGCGTGTTCAAGATTATCCCTCATCCAGAAGCAACCAAGATGCACTCGCTCGGTATGGGATTTACCATTACAGAGGGCGTTGTCGTAACAGTTTCACAGCATAATAATAATAGCCAGACCGTTGTCCGATTTAACGGCAGCGAGATTCATTTTCCCACGGTTGTATCAGTTGTCCAAAAATTGACACCTCAGCCAGTAGAGATCGACATTGATTCTCCCCTACCGCTCGGCTGCGGGTTCGGGTTGAGTGGAGCGGCTTCGCTCGCCGCGGCGTATGCGCTCAATGCCTTGCTAGGACTCGGCAAATATGAGGAAGAACTGGCGATGATCGCTCATGTCGCTGAAGTGGAGAATCGGACGGGATTGGGAGATGTCTGCGCCCAATACCACGGTGGTTGTCTTGTCAAATTGAAGATAGGTTATCCCCTCGCTGCGGAACGGCTGCCGATTTCAGAACACCCCATTTACTACCGATATTTTAGCTCTATCCAAACGAAAACCATCCTCGAAAATGCTGAACGGAGAGAGCGGATTAACAGAGCAGCTGATGAGGCGTTGCAGGCTTTAGAAAAACTGACGAAATCGGACGCAGTTGATTTTAACGCTTGTATTCAGTTGTCCAAACAGTTCTCCATCAATAGTGGATTGTTAGAGGACGGACAGGTGCAGGAGGTCATCCGTGAGATCGAGGCGGCGGGAGGGGTTGCGTCCATGATTATGTTGGGAAACGCTGTATTCAGTGCCCAATCCTTTGAAGGGGCGACCGAAACCAAACTCTCTAAAGGTGAAAAGGGGAGATTGTTATGAACGATGTTCCTGAGAGTCATCCTCGATATGTGTCGTTGAAGCTGCGAGATACAATTGTCGCCGGTGTGGAGAGTGGAGTGACTTCTATCCACGGCTTGATGGCGCATGGCCGCGGCGAAGCCTTCGATTATCTTATCGGCGAACAAACACAACCTTTCGCTATGGACGCGATTCGTGCCGGGGCAGCCACCCTTCTACTCGCCGAACACCCCGTAATCTCCGTTAATGGAAATGTCGCAGCCCTGACACCCGGCGAACTGGTCGCGTTTTCAAACGTCCTCAAAGCCCCGTTAGAGGTGAACATCTTCCACGCCTCAAAAGCGCGGGAGCAGGCGATACAAGAGCATCTCAAGAAACATGGGGCGGTTCACGTGTTAATGCCCACAACGGAGGCGCAACTGTCCTTTATTGACTCAAACCGGAAGTTCGTCCATCCAGAGGGAATCTTTCACGCCGATGTGGTATTCGTTCCTCTTGAGGATGGCGATCGTTGTGAAGCGTTGCAGAAAATGGGCAAAACAGTGGTAACCGTTGACCTTAACCCGATGTCACGAACCGCTAAGCAGGCGGGTGTGACTATTGTGGATAATGTGGTGCGGGCGTTGCCGCTGCTGATTCAGGAGATGCAGCGGTTGCAAAAAGCGTCTCCGATTGTGCTAAGGGAAATAGGCTCCCAATACAGCAACGACAAGATTCTGCAAGCGGCAGTCCAATGGATTTGCCGAGAGCGATGACCCCTACACCCCACCAACTTCCTCATTTGCTCGCTTGACGAGTGCGTTCATGTAGGCGATGGTGTAAGCTGTCCCGCTTCGATCGCCTACCATAGACGGGATGTGGTCTGGGATCGCAACGCCTTTGAAGTTCACCTCGCGCATCACCTTCATCACCTGATACATGTCTTGATACCCGTTGTCCACAAAGGTCTCGACAAAGTGTGGCAGTGGCTGGTCTACATTGCGGAAGTGCACCTTGAAGACCTTGCCCCATTCACCGAAGAAGCGCATGGATTCTAGGACATCCTTGCCCATCAACTCGCCCCCCTCTAACCAACAGCCGACACAGAGACACATCCCGACATTGGGGCTGTCGGCGATTTCAAACGCCCGTTTGTAGCCCTCAAAGCTGCTGAAGATGCAGCGCGGGATGCCCGCTAGCCTTGGCACGGGTGGGTCATCGGGGTGGATGCCAATCATTACCCCGGCTTCCTCCGCCACCGGGGCAGCTTCCTTGATGAAATAGGTGTAGTTGTCCCAGATTTCCTGTTCCGAATATTCCCGCCCATGTGAGAGCGGCATCTGATAAGTTTTTTCTCGCCAATGCCCCTCTTTCGCTTTGTCTAGGTCAAATCCCCTCGCGCTCGCTCCACCACGGGTCGTTTCACGTTCTGTACTCCAGATACCATTGCCCATGTGGGCGTAGGTGGTGTATGGAATTCCGGCGCGGCCAAGATCTCGGATATATCGTTTATACTGCTCGATTTTCTCATCGCGGTTGGGCAAGTTCAACACAATCGCGTCCTGATTGTGGACATCGCTGTTGCCGAAGCCGTAGATTTTTAATCCGGCATTCTCGAAAATCTCTCGCTGACTCATAAAATAGTCATAATTGGCGTGTTCGCCATCCGTCCAGAGCACCACATATTCAACCCCCATCTGCTTGGTGAATTGTAAATCCTCCTCGCTCGGTTTAGGGGACATCTGTGCTGTGACTTTGATACCCGGTTCGATGTTGTCCATTGGATGTTTTGCCATGATTGCATTCTCCTAGATTTGAAACGTGATAGATAATTTTATTTCAGCGACTAAAAGCTATCTCTTAGGTGCTTCGTTCAGGGATCTCAGGCGGTGCGCTATTTTAGATTTTAGCAGAAAGCAGGGATGATGTCAATATCAATTGATATTTTCACCAGGGCAATCGCATGTGAATAGTGTGTAGGACTTACGCACTTCAATTGCGAAAATCATATCCTGTTTCCGAATTCCGGGAGGGGCACCAACCGTAGCGCATTTTGATAAAAAATCTTGTTTGCTACCTCATCAGGAAGCGCAAGTCCTTGCAGAAATAGTTGCAAGGCTTGACCGTGTTGATCGCGACCAAAGAGGAGACGGTCTGCATAATGGGTGAGAAATTCCTGTGCGTGTTCTATATCTCGCTGCAATGCGCCCAGCCCGGATCCGGCGGATAAATCTGCGTAGAGATGGGGATAGGTGTCGAGAAGTCGTTGCACCTGACCATCGGGCTTAATCGGTCCCCACGGGTATGTCGCCGGGTCAGTGTCTGCATCACCGCTGATATACCGCCAGAAGCCGGGGGCATGGCCGATAAAAATCGTTTCGGGGCAGGCTTGCAAAGCACGCTCCAAGGGACCTGTGCCGCCGCCATACCAGTAAGTTTGGTAAACTTGTTTGCCATTTTCGTCTGACAGATAAGGCACATCCAAGTGTAATACTACCGGACATTTGAGGTCGCCAGCTTTGTGAAACAGTTCCAATGCGCGTGGGTCGTCCAACAGCATGCGGTAGCTCCACTCTCCACAGACCCGCACTCCGTGCATGTGATAGGCAGCTTCAAAAAGTGCTGGAGCCTCCTCCTCAGACGGACACGGACAATATCCAGCAATAAAGCGATCTGGATATCGATCTCGCGCGCCCAGTAGTTCATCCAAAGTCGCCCCCGCATGTGTTCCGTCTGGTCGGATATTGCAGGGATTAAAGGCGCGACAACTTCCCGGCGCATTCTCCGCCGGCGGCAGATACCAAGTCAGCAGCCAAGTTACGTCAATCCCGAAGTCATCCATCTCGGCGATGACACCGGCGGGATTGACACCGTGATAGTATGCGTGTTGGTGTGAGTCGATAATCATGTTCCCCTCCGTCTATCGTGGTTGTTAAGATTTGAACCTTTCAAGGTTGGAATGGAATAAAACAGCTACATTGCATCACTTTTTTGTTGTTCTAAAAATCAACCTATGATAAGATGACATTGTAGTTAGAGCAAACTATTACTAATAGGACTTATGCAAGATTTCTTCCCCTTGCTGCGCGGTGGGAAGCCTGGGGGAAACCGTAAAGTTGTAAAGTATACTAAAGTGAAAGTTGGGTTGCACGAAGAGAAATCCAACCTACGTTAGCGTAAAGGGACAGACGCGGTTTTGATAACAGGGATAGGGAAAGCGCATGCTGCCGTTGGTGAATCGAGTATTGACGAAGCCCAAATAAATACGTCGTTCCTTAAATACAAATAGCTCTGTTGATTCCCCTTTTATCCTAGTAGTGCGTAAGTTAGGACAGCTTATCCGCTGAATACTTACGATACCAATTGAAATCGCCCGCTATCCAAATGGAGTTTGAGTAAATCCTAACTAATTTTCTTCCGCCAATCTCTATTTTCCTAGAGATTGGTCTATCAGGAAACAATCATGAGAATACTGATCCATTTTTCCTTTGACGAAGCGCAGATTGAAACCTTTCAACAGATTGCACACAAATACGGCGACCACGAAGTTTGCCACGCTACCAGCGAGGAGGAAGCTCTCCAGTTTGCATCGGAGACAGAGGTCATATTGGGGCTTTTTCTGCCCTCGGTTTGTGCGGCTGCCCCGAAACTGCGCTGGATTCAATCCAACAGCGCAGGCATGGATAACTTTCTATTTCCAGAGATTGTTGAGAGGGATGTGATAGTCACCAACATGGCGGGGCTCTACGCAAGCCAAGGTGGTGAACACGCATGGGCGTTGCTTTTGTCTCTAGCGCGAGGTATCCCGCACGTCATAGGAAGCGAGGGACGCAGGGCATGGCAGATGCCAGCGATTGAACTCACCGGCTGCACTATCGGAATCATCGGTTTGGGGGGCTTCGGCATGGAGATGGTGCTGCGGGCTCGCGGTTACGATATGACCATATTGGCTATCGATCCGGTGCGCCAAGACAAGCCGGACGAGATTGCTGAACTAAAACCCGCAACACGGGAAAACCTGCATGACCTACTCAGGCGTTCTGATGCGGTCATGCTTGCCTGTCCCAAAACCCCGGAGACCTATCACTTGATTGGGAGCGAAGAGCTCGCTGTAATGAAGCAGAGTGCCTACTTGGTCAACGTCACTCGCGGCGGCATTATTGATGAAGATGCCCTCGTTGACGCGTTGAAAAACGGCGAAATTGCCGGAGCCGGCTTGGATGTGACCGAAATTGAACCGCCCCCGCCGGACAGCCCACTCTGGGATGCCCCTAACCTAATTATCACTCCGCACCGCGCCGGCGCTTCCCAACATCGGCCGCGCAAGACTTTTGAGTTTTTCTCCGAGAACTTGGAACGTTACCTGAAAGGGGAACAACTGCGAAACGTTGTCGGTAAGAAGCGCGGGTTCTGATCGTTGCTTATTTTAACAGAAGTTTACGGGTGAATCAATATCCGTTCAGAAAAGCTGCTGCAGCCTGTTCCCTTTTGACAGACTTGCAATACGGGGCTATACTCACAGCTAGTAATGATATTCTCAACCACAGAAATAGACGCACCGCACCAAAAGACTGGAGGTTACAAAATGAAGGGGCAAAAAATCCTTTGTCCGTCCCCGGTGGTTCAAGGGTTGGTTATATTGGTTTTTGTGCTTGGGTTTGGCCTCAACACCTTTGCACAAGGAGTCACGCCGCCGATGAACGTTGATGCCAAGGATACACCCAATGATGCTGGCAAAAGTATAACAATTACGTGGGAGAAGGCGGTAGATGGAATATCCGTGGCGAACCGTGTCAGGGGATACCAAATTCTACGGCGCATTGAAACGGGCGAGTTTGAGGAAGTCGGGCCGTTACTACCCCCAGAAACAACCGAATACAAAGATTCAACAATCGAAGAGGGCACTCCCTACGCCTATATCGTGCGCGCTGTTACCGAAGATGGGACGACATTCGATTCCGGGGAAACTGACTTTGTTAAAGGGACAGGGGAGTGGTTTCATACCAAAAAAATTCCGCTGTTTCTCGCAATGCTTCTTTTTTCCATAGCGATTGTTTGGAATATCTATCATGCCCAGAGTGGAAAAGAAATATTTGTCCGCCGTATCCCCGGCTTAGAGGCAGTGGATGAAGCCATCGGTAGGGCAACAGAGATGGGACGCTCAATTCTATATGTCTTAGGGTTAGGCGGAGTAAGTGATGTCGCGACCATTGCCAGCATGACGATTCTGGGGCAGGTAGCTCGAAGGACAGCGGACTATGAAACGCCTTTGCGTGTACCGTGCAATGACCCGGTTGTGCTGAACGTGGTGCGCGAGATAGTGAGAAGTTCCTATCTCAATGAAGGCCGTCCCGATGCCTACAACGAGGAAAACATTTTCTTTCTTACCGAAAGCCAGTTTGCTTATGCCGCCGGGGTTGATGGCATCATGGTTCGCGAGAAACCGGCGGCTGTTTTCCTGCAAGGTACGTTCTATGCTGAATCGCTGATTCTCGCTGAAACCGGAAATTCTATTGGTGCCATTCAAATCGCCGGAACCGCTTCTGAACATCAGCTCCCTTTCTTCATCGCAGCATGTGATTACACCCTAATAGGCGAAGAACTCTATGCCGCTAGTGCTTATCTGTCTAAAGAACCGATGCTGCTCGGAAGTCTTAGAGGGCAAGATTGGGGCAAGCTATTCATTTTTGCGGCTATCGTCCTCGGCGTGATTCTTGAATTACTCGGTGTCAATTGGATAACAACTTTCTTACAAAGAGTCAGTTAGGAGGCTTTATGACGCGACAAGTACCCTTAGTGCTCTGCTTTCTTTTCGGCATTGTGATGATTCTCACTGAGTTCGTTCCACATTCACGCTCTCAAGGGCTTTACCAAGGAATTGTCAACTGGTCACTCATCATTTCGCCTTTCGCATTGGTGTTAGCAGTGGCAACGCTTATCCAAACCCACTGGACGCGCATCAGCCGCCACACAGAACATTGGCAATACAGTTATGTTGTGTTCATTGGCATCATTATCATGGTGCTGATAGGTGTCCCCACCTTTCTTAATAACGTTTCCTTCCTTTCCAAGATAGGCCTATCGTTTGGTCCTAAGAGTCCTATATTTGAGTGGTTATTCAACAACGTCCAGGTACCGATGGACGCAACAATGTTTTCACTGCTCGCTTTCTTTATTGCGTCCGCGGCATACCGTGCCTTTCGTGCCCGAACGTTTGAGGCTACCCTACTCCTTATCACTGCCCTAATTGTGATGATGGGAAATGTGCCCATCGGAGATCTGATTTGGAATACGGTGATGGCTTGGACTCCTTGGGACGATGTCACCTCAACCGCTCGCCAGTGGATTTTAGATAACCCCAACCTTTCAGCACGACGTGGGATTATCCTCGGGGTCAGTCTAGGCGTGATTTCACAATCCATCCGGATTATCTTGGGAATTGAACGCTCGTACCTAGGAGGAGATTAGTCGATGCTTGAGAAACTCATGAATATAGACCGCCGCATTATCTTTATCGCCATTGCGCTGTCAGTGATCATTCCAACATTGCTACCGGTCAACTTGCCAATCACCGGCTCTGAGCCAACGCAGAAACTCTACGACTACATTGACGCGCTTCCCCCCGGATCGACTATCATGCTTGCTTTTGACTACGGCCCATCCTCCCTAGCGGAACCCGCTCCAATGGCAGAAGCGGTGATGAAACACTGCTTTGATAAAGGGGTGCGGATCATCGGAGTCACATTGATAGTTGATGCTGTTACACTTGCCGATAAACTCATGCAGAAAGTCTCGGAAGAAAAAGGGGCCGTGTATGGTAAAGATTATGTCCTACTTGGATTCCGACCAGGGGTCACCCAAGTCATTCTTGGCATGGGAACCGAAATCGCTGGTGTCTTTGAAAGCGATTATACAGGAAAACCCCTATCCGAAATCCCGATGATGGCAAATATCACCAACTATGACCAAATTGATTTGCTCTTAGACCTCTCCGCTGGAAGTACGGTAGAAATCTGGATTACTTACGCGAACGTGAAGTACGGTCTGCAGATTGCCGCCGGGGTCACCGGTGTCATTGTCTCCCAAATGTATCCCTACTTACAGACGGGGCAGTTGGTCGGTTTGATGCCCGGATTCTTGGGTGCCGCTGAGTATGAGAAATTGATAAACGCACCTGCAAAGGGTACGGAAGGAATAAACACCGAATCTTTTGCCCACCTGTTGATTGTGGGGTTGGTGATTATGAGCAATATTGCTTTCTTTGTTCATCAACGGCAATCTGTAGGAGCGTCATCCCGGTCACAACGAGAGGAGTAGATTCTATGGAAGTTTTTGGCATTTGGGTCGCAGCATTTTTGACGTTCTGTATCTATAGTTTTCTTTATCGAGATAACCCGTTTTATCGGTTTGCAGAACACCTCTTTATAGGTTTAGCGGTTGGATATGGCATTGTTATCACTATCCATCAAGGCTTAATCCCGTTGGCATGGAATCCACTTTGGCAAGCGATAACAGGAGAAGGAGAAGCATCGCGCTGGGGCTTACTAAATTTGATTCCGATTTGTATCGGCCTGTTGTTCTTCGCCCGATTGTCGCGGCGGCATTCGTGGCTGATTCGGTATCCCCTTGCTATTCTTATCGGTGTTGGCTCCGGAATCGCCATTCCGAATGTGTTGCAGGCGGACATTTTCGCGCAAACGCATGGAACCCTTACACCATTTTCACAAATAGGGAGGCTAAGTGCGTTTGAGATTTTTGGCGCAATCCTCATGGTGATTGGGGTTATTTGCACACTCACCTATTTTTTCTTCTCGGTGGAACACCAAGGAGCTATTGCTGGGATTTCAAAAATTGGGATTGCTTTCCTCATGATCGGGTTCGGCTCTGCATTCGGCAACACTGTGATGGGACGTGTTGCCCTTTTGATTCAACGCGTTGATTTTCTCTTAAACAACTGGCTTGGCACCCTGTTCTAGTGCTTTATACCTAGCTTGAGTCGCTCTCCCTAATCCGCAAAACATGTCCCGACAGACGGTATGCAGCCTCATAGGAGAAATCAATGGGTGTGAGAACTGGCATTGTCGGCCTTCAGAGCGTTTACTGGCCCAACGCCTTTGCAAACTGCTTGAGTGCTATGTCCCACGCTGAGCTTGTGGGGTGCGCCGATCTAGGCTACGACCCGAATCTAATATCTATCTCCCTCGGCCAAACACCAACAGAATATGCCGCAGCGTACAACCTCCGATTGTATCATGACCCGGTAGAGATGATTCAAAAGGAGAGTTTGGATGCCGTTTGCATCTGTGCGAAGAACACCCAAGCGGTCCGCCTTGTCGAGCAGGTTGCCCCTTTGGGTGTCGCTATCTACATAGCTAAGCCGATGGCGACAACCGTTGAAGCAGCGGAACGCATCGTAAAAGCGGTGCGGACGCACGGGGTGATTGCGACCTCCGGCACAACGGAACGTTTCGATGGGGGTATCCGCGAGGCATATCAGCAGTTCAAAAGTGGGGCGATTGGATCACTGATTTCGATTCGAGCGTTACACCAACACGGGAACATTAACAGTTTTCCAAAAGATGATTGGTATTGGGAGGAAGCGCAAGGGGGACCAGAACTGTCTTTAATTTGGTATGCCGCTGACGTGGTTAGATGGTTTGCCGGTTCGGAAGTGACAAGGGTTTACGCCGAATATGACAATTACCTTTCAGACCGTTCCCTCTTTATGGACAACGGTAAAATCATCCTGCGATTTGAGAATCGGGTCATGGGGTCAATCGACATCTATTTTTCCGTCGAAGATTTTCGGTTTCCCGCTTATGAGGTTGAGCTGATCGGCACAGCGGGGGCGATTCGGACGCAGCAAAGCGTTTACGAAGGGACGGTTTTCACTAAGGACGGGGTCAGCAATTTCTATCGCCTCCAAAATAGCAACTTGCTCGACGAAATGAGCCATTGGGTGGCGTGTTGTCAGACCCAAACAGATCCAGATTTGACAATCGAGGATGCCCAGCGCGTGATTGAGCTATGTCTAGCCTGTCGCCAGTCCGCACAGACACACACACCGGTTGCCCTGCCTTTTGGTGAGACGTAAACGGTTGAGGCTTATGTCAAAAGAAAGTGCAAAATGTGAAGAGCGTGGAACGTGAAAGCCGTTTGTTCATTGGGGCTCGACCTACGGGGTTCATATCTGTTGCACGATTTCTTAACATGAGCCACATCTGAACCCAATGGCAACCTGTCTTGAAGGGAATGCCCGACTAAGAAATCATGGAGAAGCAACTATGAGTCCGATATTTCGCATTGACGCGCCTTCGCCGGAAGCCCTTGAAACCTTTCACAGGGACGGCTATGTCGCCATACCCGATGTCTTTACAGAGGAGGGCCTTTCGGGATTGACCGATGAGGTCCTGAACATGGATGGTGCCCATGAATTTCTCCGCGCTTTAGACGACGAGCAAGGTGAGCCGAGCAAACCGAGCGTATACTTTGTGAGACCGTGGAACAACAGGGGGCCGTGGGCTGACCAACTAATCGACGCGCCGCTCGTCACAGCACTGCTCCAAGCCACGATCGGTCCCGATTACCACTTCTGTCATTCTGCACTAAATATTGCTCCTCGTGGTGCAAGGCGGGTCGGTTTTCATCAGGATCACCACCATTGGCGTCATGCTAACCCTATCAACCTCGCTGAGAGGGACAAGTGGTACATCCAGATACTCTACTATCCCAACGGGTTCACATGCGGAGACAGGAGCCTCTCAGTCATTCCGGGCAGCCATTGGGTTCCGCCAACGGAGGGTGTGACACCGGAACGACTGCTTTCGGGCGAATTTGACGAGGCTGCCGGTCGTGCACTCGCGGTGAGACATCTCGAACTGCCACCGGGAAGCATGGTCTATCTTAACGCCCGGATGTTTCACGGTGTTGAACCGAAGCCTTTGGATTCCCCGCAGGCGTTTCGACTTTTTTTGATTGATATTTTCAAGGAGGCGGGCCCACCACATCGTTATACACAGGAAATTCCACCGGAATGGATTGAACGCGCAGGGCCCGCCCGGAAAAAGATGTTCTTGCGCGAGGCCTACACGCCGGAGTGTTGGATTCGCTGATTTCGTCGGCAAGGGTAGTTACATTTCTGCCACCGTGAAGAAATCAAGGGCTTCCAACTGCGCTTGTAAATCGTCCCGTTTTTCCTCGGCGAAGGGAAGGTGGGGCAGACGCGGTTTTCCGCAGTCGAAGCCCAACATTTGCATCACCGCTTTGAGGGCACCAAAGAAACCGAAGGAAAATAGCACACGGGTCACTTGATTCGCACGAACTTGTAACTCTTGTCCTTGAGCGATGTCCCCCATCTTGTAACTGTTGTGTATCTCACGATAGATTCCGGGGATATAATTGAGCGTTGAACCGATGTTGCCGCACGCGCCCTGCATCGCGGCGTAAATACACTGCTCATCCATACCCGAAAAAATGCTCCAGCTATCCCTCCGCAACTCCACAATCTCTCTAAACTCATACATATTGGGGCCCGTGTACTTTGCACCGGCGACGGTAGGGATTTCCATCAACCGTCGCATCAGCACAATGGCATCCATGGAACCACCAAATATGTAAGTCAGCAGTGGTAGGTCAGGGGCAGCGGCACTCACTCGCGCAAAGTAAGCATATAAACTCTCGCCGTCCTGAAACATCGGTGGGATCACACTGCTTATCCCTGCAGCCCCTACCTCCTGTGCATGTTCTGCCAACTGGACCGCATCACTTACAACCATGCTACCGACGTGTGCAATGACAGGTACGCGTCCATTCGCTTGGGCAACCACGGTTTCAGTGACCAGCTTGCGCTCCTCTGGCAACATAAAAAGCCCCTCTCCAGTGCCACCACAGACGTAAAATCCCCCGACCTGCTTATCGATCAAATACTCCACGAGCTCTCTTAACAGTGTTACATTTACTGTATCTTCGGCTGTGAAGGGTGTGACCAAAGCGGGCCATGCGCCACTAAAACTGAACATAAATTCCCTCCGTTTTTGAATATGACGTAAATTAGAAATTTCCCCATGCACCCCCCACCCCAATCAGTCCGTCCTGTGCATTGATACTCCTTTGGGATTCTCAAGGGCATCAATCCAAAGCCGACACCATTCATCATAATCACGCAAAATGCTCTCGGGGTTGCTCGGAGAGCGCAAGATGAACGCTGGATACGCTGTTCTGCCCGTGTGATGCCCGGTGGTCTGGTAACGCAGATCCAGAGACCAACGGCATTTATCTGAGACATTGGGAACCGAACGATGCGGGGTGAATTTATTTAACAGAACTACGTCTCCTTTATAGCAGACGAGATCCATCGGCTCAATCAATGGCAGCACTTCAGGCCGAATCGTAACGGTCGCCACTTCCTCTTTGAAGTGGCTCAGATAGCCAAGGGTGGAAACACCGGGGAGTGCTTGCATACAGCCCATTTCGACCGTCGCATCTCCTAGCGGCAGCCAACAGGTTACGATGTTCGACCCCTCCGCTTCCGGCATCATCACACCGGCATCTTGGTGCCAAGGTACGACATGGAATGATGGCCCGGTCCGCCCCTCGTACGCTGTCGGTGGCTTGGTACGTGCATGTTGAATAGGATTACAGGTCATTTCTGAGCCAACGAGCGATTCCACCGTGTCGATCAAATTTTTGTTATGCAAGAACTCAAACATCGCTTTACCGCGAGATGCACTGATGTCAAGACCGTCCCCAATCTCTTTGCATTGCTCAAAAAGGAGTCCAAAGCGTGTGTCGAAGGGGGCATCGGGATGCAGGTTCTGAATTTTCCCCGCGGTGTGTAGTTCACACGCACGCCTATCCACCCAAGCCGAAAGCTCGTCAATCACGGGATCCAACTCGGATTCATTCAGGACATCCTTGACGATTAACACGCCATTCGTCTTAAATTCTTCAATTTGTTCGTCTGTCAATTGCATCTAATTGTTCCTCATCTTTTATTGATATTAACCAAAGCGGTTAGAGGTGTGCATCAAATCAAAGCACAAGCAGTCGGGCATCAAGGTGTCTTTTCCTGTTGTCGATTTCACATCTAAAATGCCTGACCTAGCTGCAGGTAAAACAAAGGCTTAAATTCCCTTGCTAATGGTACTCCAATGTCGACACGAGCAGGTCCGAGGGGGGTATCTAAGCGCACACCTAAGCCTATTGCCGACCGTGGGAGGGCATCGTCAATATCAGAAGGTTTATTCCAGACGTTGCCTGTGTCGAAAAACAGGGCACCACCGATGAACCTATAGATTGGAAAACGGAGCTCCGTGTTAAAAATAAATAACACATCCCCACGATGATTCCCGAATTCATCTTCCGGTCCCAGGCCTCGCTCCGGGTATCCCCTGACTGTTGTTGATCCACCGGCATAGAAACGCTCAAAGGAGATGATCTCCCGGTCCCGGTTTCCTCTAAGCCCGTTTTCAAACCCGAAGCGAATTGCACTGGCAAGGACCGCATCTCCCCAAAACTGCCAATAGTAGCGATGATCAGTTGTAAACTTGAGAAAACTGGTTTTCCCTTTGAGGAATCCACCCGCATATTCAATTGCAACTTCATTGAACCAACCATTTTTCGGGTTCAGAAAATGGTCTCGACTGTCTCGGTGGTATTCGACACCGAGACTACTTACGGTTGTCTGAATTTTAGGCGGGTCGTCACGGTCACGCAAATCTTGAGATTTATACTGTATCGCAAGATTACTGAATCGCCCAAGCCGTTTGGCAAGGTTCACCGTCCCGCCTCGCGCCCGTATATCTTCATACTCCTCCAGATTATCGTTGAATAGGCGAAAAGTTCCTATTGTAGGTCCGATGAGTTTATCGAGGGGGGCGAGTTTGAACCACGGCTCAATAAGTGTGATTTCATACAAATTGCCTCTTGTCCCCTTACTGATTTTGCTACTGATTTTCATGTTACGCTTGAACAGGTTGTTATGGGCAAGCCCCAATGTGCCACGAATACCCTCAGAGGAAATATATCCCCCGCTGATGCTGATTGCTCCTGATTTTTTTACCGCAACGCCCACATTAACATCGATAATCTCCGTACTTTCAACATATCGGTCAGGCACCTTAATTTCAACCTCTTTAAAAAGATCTGCGGTCAATAAACGTCGTCGAGATTCCGCCAATAATTCCTCGTTAAACACCGCTCCTTCAACCAAGCCGAGATTTTCAAACTCTCGCTGCAAAACATGCAGTTTTATTTGCCCATCTCCATCGAATTTGAATTTTCCAAATTTAGCTTGAATCCCCTCAGAGATGCGATAGATGAGCGTACGCGTCTCGGGATTATAGTCGTGGCTGATACGCGCATAGATATACCCCTTTCGATTGTAAATGGATTCGAGATAACGCTCATCACGATTAGCTATATCTGTGCTGTAAGGCATTCCGGATTTTGCCTCAAGTTTTGCATATAGCTGAGTTGTTTCAAAGATGGTGACCCCTTCGATTGAAACGCGATCTATGAGCTTCTGTGCCCCTTCGTTAATTTTTATATGCAAGCTAAGCCGATTCTCTTTATCAATCTCTGGTTTATCGGTCGTAATCCGAACATCTGGATAACCCGCTTTTTTATAAAAGTGTTCCAACGCTCGCTTGTCTATGTCAAGTGTAGCTGGGTTAAAAATACCTGTGGAAAGCAGCCATCCGAATCCGGGGATTGAAAATTGACTACGCGGTTGGGTTTTCATCTGATCCAGCAAGACAGCATCCGCAAATCCTATGTTCCCCTCGAAAGTGATATGCTGAATTCGTGGGACTTGACCCAACTGAATATCAAAAGAGATAACTTCTGCTTGACCCGATACTTTTTTAACCTCATGGCTCACTATGGGTTCATAATACCCCTTCTCTTGATAGATTCGACGAATGTGTTCCTCGGTGCTTTTTAGGATTGTCTCCGAAAAGCTATCTCGTTTGAACAAAGCCAGCGTTTGCTCGAGTTCCGATGTGTCGATACCATCGCCATCAAATTCGATTTCGATCTTTTTCCCTTCGATAATTTCGTAGTTAAGGGTAACTGTCCCGGTTGCATCATTGTAAATCCCGTGAGATCTGACTTTTACGGTCAGATACTCATTTTCCCTGTATAATTCTCGAATGCGATGGGCATCGTCATCAACCGATTGCTTTTGGTAGACTTTGCCTTTCTCGCTTTTAATAATCTGTTCCAATTTTTCGAGTTCAATCGATTTGACACCTTCAAACCGGATTTCCTGAATAAGTGCTCGGTCCCCCTCGTTGATACTGTATAACAGATCGACTTGATGCGAAGCACTCAGATCCGCAGAGGTGGTCAGGTGAACTGCCGCCTGAAAGTATCCGTAATCTTTGTATAAATCGAGGATTCTACGCCGATCTGCCTCTGCAAGCTCAATAGAATATTCTTTTTTTGAACGAGAGACCATCACACCAACGATCAGATTTTCATCTATACTATTCCCTGTAAACTCGATCTTCCCAACCCGTATTTTGTAAGTGAGATCGAACGTGAACTGCACTCCATCTGGTCCGAGATTCTCAATTGCTGTGACTTGAGAAAAGAGGCCCATTACATAAATCGCCTCAATGCTCTTGCGAATCTGATAAGGTGAAACTGGATTCCCGACTTGAATCCGCGTCTTGCGCTGCAAGTCCGCGAGCAGCGAATCCGAGTCAAGGATTTGACCATTCAGCCTGTACTGAATTTTAGTGATGGGGATTGTTTCAGGTTGGCTCCAAGCGGATTTGAGGAAAATGATTGAGAAGATAAGTATAGCATGAAGCAATAAAGGAGAGTGGTGGGACATGAAGGATGAAATGCAGAGGACTTGATTCGTTGGTTTATGAACTCGCTGATTTGTCCGTTTGCCCATTCGTACATCCTCACCTCCTTCCTTTCCTGTCGGCTCAGTTCAAAGGGTAGGGGTTACACTGTTTAACGTCCAAACGCAAGGGTTCGGGGTGTTGTTTCCCCAATTAAAAAATTTATTTGGTTTGGGAATGGAAAAGCGGTTTATCGCACAAGAGGTTGAGCGGATTAAGGCGTTGATATGGATTAGTCTGGACGATGATATGATTATCTTCGTCATAACATCGCCTAGTCTTCTAGCAACAGAATTTAGCAACTTGGTCGCTATCTTTCACTCTAGTTCGGAAAGTATCCATCTTAACTCTCCCTTAACCATCTGATGTGTTTCGGTTAGTTTCAGGTATCGATCGAGGTCGTATGCCAACTGCGGATTCACCAACATAGCCACTTTAATTTGCTTCATCAGCGCATCTTTCCGGAGCAGTTGAGCGATTCGTAGTCGATCTTCTGCATCCGCAATTTTGCCAGAAATCAACGCTTTAATAAGCCGGGTAGTCAACCCTCTGGTCAACTTCTGTTCCGCGTGAATTCGCAACGTTTCCGAAGCTGCCTGTTTTGCAGCGTTATCGGCTTTGCCTGTGAGGACTTCGGTGAGGGGTATGACTGCTTGTACATCTGGCTGGTTTTGCAATGCCTGCGCCGCATAGGTAACGATGCTATCATCGGTGTCCTGCAGTGCTTTAATGACCTTGGCCACCGGATAATTACTAAGATGTATCATTGCCCGTGCAGCGGCACGACGTACATTCACATCATCGTCCTCCAAGCCTTTGACAATTACCGTTGAGTATTCATGTTTTCCAAGCCTGTAGAGGGTGACGTTGATTTCCATCTTCAGTCCGGCATCGTCGATATCGCTGTGGATTGTTTCTAAATCCTCAAGACTCTGTGGTTCGCCAATCCTCCCGATCAGGCGTACGAGTGCAACCTTCACAGCTGTTGAGGTATCGGCATTTTGAATGGCATCAACCATTAGACCAAGCCCATCGCTTCCAATTTGATACATCATCTCTATAATGTCGCCATGCAGGTTTTGAAACTCGACGTTACCTAAAGCATTAAACAGGGCAGGGATTGCATCCACACCTTTGTCAACGACCACTTGTATTGCATCTTTTTGGAGGCGAGAACGTCTCACCAAAATTTGAAGGAGGTTTTCGATTTCTGCATCTCCTAACGCAGCTAACCGCTGTGCACGTTCACTTTTGAACTCAGCGTCCAACCCTTGCGCTTTTGCAGCTCCTGTTGAGAGGCCATGTGAGTATGCAAGGACCAACAACGCGCGAGGCTCAGTTTTGTCTACTTCATCTATTTCAGCCTGTTTCAGATGCTTAACTGCGTCAACCGCAAGTCCCGAATTTAACAGTTGGCCCCGCCCAACTTTCAAATGATCGACTTGCTGTTTCGGTTCACAGCCGGCCAGCAAGATTAACAATATTAGTCCTCCACAAAGTATCGTCCTGAACGAAGTGAAGAAGCTCTGAATTCTTGTGGTCGAAAGATCTTTGCTCAAGCTGGCAGAATGGCAATGTGATTTGGGGAATTGAGGCCTAACAAGCATGGTTACTAAACGTTTCTTCATAACACTTGGTTCTCCTGATTTCTTTACAGTTCTTTGTGGTGATAGTTTCGCACTGGTGTCACCATCTAGCATGTAGGTGATTTGGCCCAAAGATGCGGGTCATTGTTGTAGACGTAAGGTATAAGAAAAATTATTGTAGCAAGGAGATGTTACAGGATTATGGCAATTTTGTTAGGTTTTTGTCTCATGGACGGTTATCGTCAACGATAAAAAAAGCTTTGTGCTGTGACGCAGCGAGTACGATGACAGCTCGGAGTTACTATCTAAAATCGTTGTTCCAGCTTGAGGTCTACGCCGTATTTTCCGCGCTCATTCCGTTCTCCTTTGATATAAAAATATCGACTAATTTGATATTCTACCTCAATCCGAGGCTCTGTGTGAAGTTGGAAGGTTGAAGAGTAAGTCAACGAAAGGTGCTGCGAAAGTTCTTTCGTCAAAAGGAACCGCGACTGTTCAAAATTGTCAGGACTCAGATCGAAACGGGTTTCTCTTAAACCCGCTACCTTCGCAATACGACTACTCGCAATCCGGCTACTCAGATACTGTTGAACGACCCGGGTTGGAATAGAAGAGGCTTCAGAGTCAAGGGGATCTGTTCCACCAAGGGTTAAAATAGAAAGGATTTGTTGTTGAGTCAATTGGTACTCTTCGCCAGCATCTTTTCTGAGAACTTCCTCTCGAAACTCTGACTTATGTTTATCCTTGAGGTAACCATTCAAATGCATAACGACTCTGAGATCTTTCGTACGGATTTCTCCGTCTGTAGTTGGAACTTGGACATTCCGAATCGGTTCAACTGTCTTGGCAGTAATCTCATACCACGGGTTAAATTCCAGTGCATTTTTGTTTTCTACATATGATCCCTCCTGAATCTCGAATTGATGACCTCCAGAGAGGGACAATTTGCCTTCTAACAGATCCACACGCCCGCTAAAAATAGGTTTTTGGATCGGTCCAACAATCTCACCGTTAATTGATGTTTCAATCTCAATTTCTCCGACAGTTGGAAAAATTTCCCCTAAATTCGATTCCACCCAAAAGTTATTGGGGACAATGATATCAAGGTCTAATTGAAGATCGCGCACGATAGGGTAATCAAACCAGACCTCAAACTGTACCTCTGCCGCCTTATCCACCCAATCCTGAACTAGCTGCTTCCAGTCTTGCTCGTATCGACCTTCTTTGACACGGATTGAACCTCTTAACGGTGGAAGTTTGAGATTTCCATCTGTCGTGATAGCACCTTTCATCTGCAAGTTGACGCTTTGACACTTAAGTTGGTAAAATCCGGGTTTCTCAAACGTGGTCCCCTCACCCAACTCGGCAACAACATCTATACGCTGTACATCGAACCAATCGGATTGTATTACCCCGTTAATCTCGAAGGTGCCACTGTTCATATCTCCCGTAATGCGTTGAATATTGACCCCTTTCTCGGTCAAATCGAGGTGTACTGTTCCGTTTTCTAACCTGATGTGTGAATCCGGCAGCTCGAACGCAAGTGCTCTCAAGTTTGTCGATCCTTTAAGCACGGGTGAGTCAAATCGACCGCCGAGCGTGGCATTAAGGGCACCTGTACCTTCGGTAAAGGCAAATTGAGGAAAAATGAGAGATAAAAAATCTAAATCTCCGATAGCTATATCTAATCCGCCTTCAATATCCTCTGGTAACAGTTCAGCTTTGAATTCCAGTAAGGATAGGTGAAAGGGAATCAGCGCAGATAGAGCGGCGTGATTGTTCCCAATGGACAGATGAGCATCGTCGTTTTGCTTTCCGCTAATTCGGATTTTTCGATCTTCATACGTGACGCTACCGGTAAACTGATCAACCTCGACTTGGTTTATTCGTAGTTCCGGGGTTTCCCACATAAAGGAGATCTTCGGTTCGGCATCCGTTCCACGTATATCAAGAGAGGAGTTCAAAAAACCACGAATCGCGTAAGCTTCGGGGAGAAATCCTGAAATAAAGCCGAGATCAAGATTCTTCATTTCAACATGAAAGAGCAATTTTTTGCCAAGTTCCCAACTTCCGAATCCTGTAACTCGCAGGCATTTTGCCTCGGCTAGCACCGGTTTTTGATCTTCTAAGCTGAATCCGTTTTCCAAGCTGAGCTTCTGGTTTACAAGTTGAATCTCAATCGGCCTAGAGTTGCGAATCTGATAACCTAACCCTTCAATTAGAATATCTTGAATATTTAGCTGACCTGTTACATACTTAATCACATTTGGCGGATTGAATGGCTTAATAAATGTTGGAATCCATGCAGTCTTGCCGGGGCTGAGGAACTGATTTACTGGGATTTTCAAACTGGCTTCCGCCGTAATATATCCATTCAACACTTCGGTTGACATCACCTCCGTCCCAATTGCTTCGGGATTCAAAAACCGCGACACAATAGGATTAAGCAATCTTGATTTATCTCCGATAAAATCAGCAATTCTTGCTTTATGGACTCCGAATCGGGAGATTTCAAAATCAGTTGCGATAAGTCCAGCAAGTCTACAGTTGATTTCTGCTGCATACTCCCCTTGACCTACCCGAAAACTGAGTGTAGGGATACGAATTTCTCCCTTATCCGCCCGCAACTCAACTTTCCCGTTTGAAATTGGCATGTCAAAGTTCGCTAACTTCAACGTAGCGTTTTGAAGTGACAACTTTCCTTGCGGGTAAGGCGAAGCGGTTGTTCCCTGTATTCTGAGGTCTATGTCAGCAATACCATCGGCATGTTCAATTAGCGGAGGCAATAGCAACGCTATGGGGGCCAAAGAAATCTGCTGCCCTCGTAATTTCAAATCGATCGGTAGATTTAGAAATCGATCTGCGAGATCTATTGGCTGAAAGGCGAGATCAATCGGAATCGTGCCAAACACCTCTAGCTGCTTGTTCACCCCGACAATCTGTTGCGTGTTTTGGAGGGAAAGCAATTTTTCCTGATAGCTTGCGCTTCCATTGTCCTTAAGATTGGCGTTTCCGATATGGCCATCCGACTCCCACTTTGCAGTTATAATTGGATTTGTAAGTTCCCCACGCACACGAATTTGACTCGTCAGAAAACCTTCAAACTTCAGGAAAGATTGATCAAAAAGCGTTAGTGTTATTGCTGGGAGCAGTACGCCATAAGGCAGTCGATCCAACTCTAAATGAAGGTCCATATTTCCATCAAGATCGATAGTACCTGTAGCGTTGAGCCAAGCAGAGCCGCCTTCACCTATTTGGGTTGGTCTGAGTGTGAGTTTCCGATCTGTGAAATGGAGCTGAATCTCATTGATATTCCGCACATCATGGTCGTTAATCTGAGTACGCAGATCGCTACACCTGAGAGTCGCCGACATTTGGTCGGGCTGATAGCCGTGGCCCTGTAGTTCAAGCACTACATTAGCTCGACTCTCTATATTGAGGATTTCACGTTTCATTATGTAGTTCAGGGGGGTGATGAAATTCACATCTACCCCGTTGACGTGAAGTTGAAACAGGACTGGATTGCTCTGTTCCAAGGTGTCTATAATTGAGGTGAGCGATAATCCCGGCTCCGTTTTGGGTAAACGCCAAGCCCCCGATGCCTGATACTGTCCTCCTCCGAACTGCCAATCCGCCGATTTCAGCTTCACCGCGATTAAGTCAGGCGATGCCTTTTGGCCAGCTGAGACCTGAAGCACAACGTTCAGATCTTCAACAGGTTGGGGCAAATCCAAGAGTTGCATTGTTTTTTGCGTCGCATCAATCGAGGCGGTCAACTCCGGCTGAACCAGATCGCCGGTAATCTGTGCTTCTAGATCTAATAGGATTAACATATTATTCAGATAATCAGGCAAATTCTGAAAATCGTGAGAATTCAACTCAAAATTGGGGCATGAAACGTGGAGGTTGAAGCGTGAAGATTGAAAATGATCGAGATCAATCTGCACATCCCCCTGCACTTTGATGGGATTGTCGAGTAAAAGTAGATCGAAAGAATCAACGGTGAGGTTTCCATCCTGATAGTCTAGACTTCCTTCAGCTTCACTAATCGCAATCGGACCGATGGGCGTTTGAACCGTCAGATTTGGAATGGTCCAATCGAGTGCCAACTGTGGTGCCGTATAAGTGCCGCTGCCCGTGAGCTTGTAGCTGACTTTCCCTGAGAGGAGCGGTGGTAGCCCCAACAGGTATGATACCCCTTCAAATGGGAACCCGTCGGCTTCTACAGAAAAACTGATATTGGTAGTCCTTGAATCCACATGTGTAGAGCCTTCCAATTCACTCACAATGGGAAAAGTGCCCATCGCATTCAGGCATGGACGGCCATCCCGTTTATCAGCGATCACGAGAGATTGCACGTGCCATAGATTGTCCGCAAAGGAAACGCGAATCGGATCAGGATTAATCAACTGCCATCCTTTAACATCAAGGTCAGTCTTGGACAGGAGCATCTGGAACGTAAATTTTGGCAACTCTTCTAGCATCCCTGTAATCTTAACATTACCATCTGCTGTGCCGGTCAGATAGTCTGCTGCATTAAAGATTCGCAGGAACGGCAGGAGATCAACTCCCACACCATCAACAGTGATATGATACGGGTTGTCCTCAATTGATTCCAAAACTCCACGGATTTGACAGGTATCATTAAAGCCAACGCCCTCAAAGTTTAGCGCATTGTCCCTGTAGGTACCAGTGATATAAACGTCTTCCAGCGGATGACCTGCGTAAGTGACATTTGCAAACTCAAAGGTAAGATTTGCCGTTGGATCTGCCGCGTTCGCTTGTCCCTTGGCTGTGACAACCAGATCAGCATCCAACAAGAAGTCAGTCATACCGCGTGCGAGCGCAATCTCTGCCAGCTGCATTGACTCACTTTGAAAATCAATTACATAATCTTGATTTGGGTCAATCTGTGCGTTGAGGATAGCCTTTTGGCCGCGGGTTAATAACTCAAAATCTGGAATTTTCACGATATAATTCTCAATCTCTATCGGTAGCGTTAGCGGATCAAGTGCCAGATCCCATGCCTTGCCGTTCAAAATCTGAAGCGTGCCACGACCGTCAAGCTGTAATAGCGTTCCGTCCAGCACCAATTCACCTGTTGCGACCCCTTTGATTGGATGATCACTTCCTGTCAAGCGCACATAGTCCGCAATCTGGAGTGGTTGTGCACGTACCTTGAGTTCGATCGGAATATCCCCTTCAATCCGGGCGATGCCATCCGCAATCAATTCGCTCTCACCTTTGACAAGGCGTATCAGGTGCAGGAAAACCTGATTCTCGGTATAATGAAAATCAGTTGTCAATACACCGATTGGCACATCGTATAACGTTGCTTCTGGAACACTGAGGTGAGCCCGTAGGGAATAACGAGGACTATCCCCTACGCTGGTGCTGCTTTTTCCGGCGAGTGTGCCTTCGCCGGCGAGGTCTGGCATTTGCAAAATCCGTGCGAGTTTACCTATATCGATTTTCGTAATACGCAGATCCATATCGTGCGGATCGGTTAATCCAGGGTTGCCATTGATTTCAATTTGCGCCTCGTCGAGGTTCGCCGTAACCGACAGATGCTCATCATTGAGCTGGTAGTGCGCTGTTGAAAGGCGAATTGGCACCCCATTTAGGGTCGCATTGTCTAATTGGAGGCTTCCGTCAAGGTCAATCTTGCGAAGGTCTGAACCGTTACCACTGAATTGGATTTTACCGCCCAAATCTGCTTTGACATCCAAGAAATCTTTAATCGGTAGCAGCTGTTCCGTCCGAAGGGAATTGAGTTGTACCCATCCTTTATACATCAAGCGTTGTGCATCCTCCTGTTTGGGATGGACGTTGATTTCTACCCCACCTGTCAGTTTTCCTGACGCAAGCCCCCCATCAATGTTGGTAATTCGGAAACTATTTGGCGTGAACTCAGCTTGCACAGTAAGATTCTCAAGTTGGAGCGCATTCAGCCTTACGGAGGGGAGGTTGAGTCCAAATCTCCCGATAAGTGCCGACACTGGCCCGCTGGCTTCTACGTCCACTTTTGCGACTCCTTCTATCTCCCCTGGGAAGGATAGGATTTTTTGTACGTCATGGAAATCGAGCGTTACGTGAATTTGGGTTTCGACTCGTGGGGATTGTTTGCTGGGATTACTTGCCTCGCCGGAAACGGTCAGTAGAGAATTGCCTAACGCTAGACGCAGTGATTGCAATACACCTCGATTTTGCTGTAACTCAAATTCAGTTCTGAATTCATCAATCTGCGTTTCAACACCATTCAGTTCAAAATGTCCGTCTCGCACTTCCAGATGGCCGATGTGCTTCCAGTTTTTTACGAAGCTATCAACACGACTACGACTGTAAATGCCGCCGACTCCAACTCTGAGAAAACCTCTTCCATCTTCAAAATTGATAGCACCATCTCCGATACTAATATCAGAGATTAGCAGTTGAATAGGAAGTTTCACACCCGCCTCCGATCCACCTTTCGGAATTAGCTTGGCTAGATTGAGACCCCCGTCTGCATCCATACGAGCATTGATTTGGGGATGATTGAAATGCAACCGAGTGATGAGGAATTTCCTTCGTGCCAAACTCCATAATCTATATTTTATCCGGATTTCATCCAGAGAAATTAAAGGAGGCTTTTCTGGGTTCGCATCCGCGATTTGAACCCCTTTGATATTCAAACCGGTCAACACATTTCCTGAAATCTGATCGATAGTGACCGGGTGTTTTAACCGCTTTTGGAGTTCAGATTCTAACACCAGGCGGGTCCAGTTGAGCACGTAGGGGGTGCCTAAAAACAGTCCTCCCCCAATGACAAGAGCCACTCCAATAAGCGTGAGTAGAATTAAGAGTTTATTTCGTCTACGCATAGAATTCATCTCAATTCTTTTGTATTTGGAAAGTGTCAACTGCACTCAGTCCCAAAAGTACCCGTCGCGATCTAACCCAATTAATATCATACATAGCAAATTCAGATTTGCACATCAGTAAAAATATAGGGAGCATGGAGGAGGATTCGGATTTAATGGAGCGATTGTTTCAGTTGGCACCGTGTGCTCCAAAACTAAGAACCGAACCACATGACGGGAGGGAAGCGGAGTAGGCAGGCTATTTTTAATTGATATAAGGGCAGTGCAGTCCGTTTGGAGCGCAGAATTTACTTTGAAGGTTTTTATGGAGCTGCTAAAGTATGCAAATGAGCATACAAGCATAAGAACATTTCGGTAGATTCAAATTTTGTAAACCCGTGTAACGCCAATTCTCCCCCTTGAGATTGGGAGCAACCAGTCTATAGCGCAGCAAGCCCCGGCCGATTGGATTTGCCAGTACCGATTTATATCGGGAGATGGGCAAATTCTGTGACCTGACTCAGGCGAAGGACTAGTTCTATCGGGCTGAGTCAAAGTTTTTCGCTTGAGGCGACATTGGTGAATACTTAACTTGCTTTGTAAACTTCTACACTAGTGTCCCCTACACTCCCTCCCGCACGGTTAGGCGGCAAACAGCTTTACCCCAATTGATGATCGAAGTTAGAAACCTACTGCCTTGGTTGTCGCCTCCAGCACCTCACACCAATTCACACAGATGGCGGGGGACGTTGTGGCGATTTTAATCGCTCAAAAAAGTTTTTAACCTCTTAGATTGTTCAATAGCATACTGAGCTCTTCTCTAACCATATCGTTCTTTTCTTCGTTGTTAAAATAGAGAAAGAGATCATATTCAATATTATCATCATACGCTTTCGGGGCATTTTTAATCTGCTCTACGAGTGCATCTTTTTTAAGGACCAGGACAATCCGTATCCGATCCTTGGGGTCGCTTACCTCCGGCAATGCCTTAATGAGCCGCTGCGCTATCCTTTTTCCAAAGTCTTGTTCACTATGAACGATTAAAGCCTTTGCCGCTGCTTCTTTGGCACCTTCATCTGTATCATTTGTAAGAATTTCGGTGAGGCGACTGATGGCGTTTTCAGTTGGGTGTTTTTCAAGAGTCTGGCCCACGTACATACGCACTTGTGCATCGGAGTCGTTGAGAGCTGTGACAAGCTCCTCCGTTGGGGGATTGTCGAGTTTCAACATTGCCTGTGCAGCCGCACGGCGAACCGCAACATCGTTATCACTCAACCCAGCGATAATTTCTGCCCTGTACTCTCCTTTGCCGAGGTTATAAAGTGCGATGTTGATTTCCATCCTAAGCCCGGGGGCACTTTCGCCTTGGATTGCCTCTAAAACGGGGATTGCACGCGGATCATTTATCCGTCCCATTAACCGCGTCAGGGTCCCTTTCATCTCCAGAGAGGTATTGGCATCACTCAGTGCAGCAGCGATCTTGTCCACACCCTCGGAACCGATTTGATACAACATTTCAACCAAATCGGGCCGAATAACCAGATAGCTTCTTATACCGAGATATTCGAGCAATACGGGGACGGCCCCAGCCCCTTTATCCACCAGGATTTGTATCGTCGCTTCTTGCGTACGATGTTTTTCTTTGAGCAACTGAAGCATTTTCTTCATTTCAGTACTGGTTAATGCTGCAATTCTTTCACTTCGCGCCTGTTTGTACTCAGCTGCAAGTCCCGGAGTTTCCGCTTCTTGAGTTTTAGCGTGTCCGGTAGAGAGGGCGTATGAGTAGGCAATCAGTAATAGTGCTCGCGGCTCCACTTTTTCGGTGTCGGTTTTGGCTTCCTCAGCTTCCGCCCGTTTTAGGTGTTCAATGGCTTCGATTGACAAGCCGGCACCGAGTAGCTTCTCTCTACCAACTTCTAGTTGTGTAACCGGTTGTTCTTGATTACACCCAACACCAACGGCCAAAATGAGAAATATCAGTAGGGTTGAAAATTTTTTCATATCTAATTCTTTTTCTCCTCTTTCAAATTTAAGGGATTGTATTAGGTACAACACTTTTTCAGTGCATGTATCTTTTGCGTAAAATCTAAGTTTACAAAATATTCGTTCTTCTGTCAAGAGAATTATCAGCAAAAATTTCAGCATCGGTAACTGATGATCGAACCCAGTCATAATAACAGAAGGGGTTCTTGATTTCATTTGCCTTTTATTATAGGGTATGCTACAATATAAATTCATGTTAGGCTTGAAAATTGAGTAGGGAGTTGGCGGATGCGCGTTGAGAACAATAATCGTTGCTTTGCTTGTGGCAAGGAAAACCCTTTTGGCCTGCAAGTTAATCCGGATATTAATCCCGATGGAACGCAGGTCAAGATTGAGTGCACACCCCCCGGCCATTTTCAAGGTTGGGCAAATGTGATTCATGGCGGCATCTTGAGTACATTACTTGATGAAGCAATTACCCATGTGGGTATTGCTAGCTTTGATGGGCCCGCGGTGACAGCACAACTTGAAATCCGATTCAAGAAGCCGGCGATGACAGGTGATAAATTAATCGTTACAGCCAATCGACTCAAAATGACCAAACGCCTCATTGAGGTTGAAGCGTACATTGATTCGGAAAATGGAACACGGATTGCCGAGGGAAGCGGGAAAGTGATGAAGGCTGGTGGTGTTTTTTAACTTCAGTCCGATGTCCTACCGCATTGGGCTTGGGCGGCATTCCTACTTACCAAAGTCAAACGACACCACTCTTTGAACGCAGTAAGGCTCTAAGGAAAGAGAGCGTATGCGAGCCCCGTAACTGTATCAAACTCACAATGACTCGTCGATATATCGTCCAATTTGATTCAGCCAAATTACCAAGAATCGACACCGATTTCCTAGTGATCGGGAGCGGAAGTGCCGGGCTAAGGGCAGCCATTGAAGCGAATCAACACGGTGATGTCCTACTGATTACTAAGGACGTTATGAGAGGGAGTAATACTTACTATCCACAGGGTGAAATGGCTGTCGTCATGAGCGAAGATGATACCATCGCTTTCCATGTTGAAGACACCCTCAAAGCAGGGGAGGGGCTCTGCAATGGAACCGCTGTCGAGGTAATGGTTGAAGAAGGTGCTCAACGGGTTTCAGAGATGATTCAGTGGGAAGCAAACTTTGACAAAGAGGGAGAGACGATATTAGCCAACCACCTCAAACAGCAGGAGCGGGTGCGAGTTATTGAGTATGCCTTCGCGGTTGACTTTATGACGCACGGGAATAGGTGCTATGGGGTAGTTGCCTGTATTGATGGCGTACTCCACTGCATTTTTGCTAAAGCTACCATTGTCGCTTCAGGTGGACTTGGGCATATCTATCAATGCACGTCCAACCCGGCTGTTGCTACAGGTGATGGTTTCGCGGCAGCATGGCGAGCGGGTTGTGAAGTGATGGATATAGAGTTTGTCCAATTTCATCCAACGACGTTGTTCCTGATGGAGGCACCGCACTTGTTGATTTCTGAAGCGATGCGTCGGGAAGGCGGTATCCTAATCAGTTCCCGTGGGGAACGGTTTATGGCAAAATACCACGAAATGGAGGAACTTGCCCCGTGTGATGTTATAAGTCGCGCGATCCTGAATGAAATGGAATTAACCGGAACCCCGTGTGTTTATTTAGATATGACCTATCTGTCACCCGATCTCATACGAAGGCGTTTCTCAAAAATCTATCAGTTTTGTCATCGCTTTGGAATTGATATCACCACCGATGTTATTCCGGTCAGATCCGGCGCGCATTTTATGATGGGCGGTGTCCGCACGAATCTGAACGCTGAAACGAACCTCCGGGGGCTTTACGCTTGTGGGGAGGTTGCCTGCACCGGCGTTCACGGCGCAAATTGGATCTCAAATAATCCTTTGCTTGAATCTATTGTGTTTGGTGCGCGCGCCGGGGGTGCCGCTGTCGAATATGCACGAGCAATCCAAGCGGACAGTTATGCGAACCTCCGAATCTCCTCTGACGATGACGCTGCTCCGCCTCAAACGGTATCTCGGAACATTGAGATTCAAGCAGCAAAGGAATCCATTCAAGAGATGATGTGGCACCACGCTGGGCTTTTCAGACTTGGAGAAGGTTTAGAAGCGATATCCGATGAATTGAGAGCACTAAATCCAAATTGCTATTGGCACAGCACCGAAGCATTTGAATTCCAAAACATGCGAGATCTCGCGGCGTTGATTACGGAAGCGGCAATCCTACGCACCGAGAGTCGTGGCACACACTATCGTGAGGATTTTCCTGAGCGGGACGATGTTAAATGGAAAAAGCATATTGTCCTTCGTCGAGGCGAAGCAGCGAAGATTGTGGCATGATATACATAAGGGGGTTGAGCTTCGCCTCCAAGACTACAAGAAACTGTTAGCCGGTCCCCAAGTATCTACCTTAAAGGAGAAAGATAGCGATGAAGAAACCCCGACTGATTTACTACAACGATGCTCATCATTTCAACGCAAAGCGGATAGAGCCACCGGCTTCTATCCATCAACTCCAATGGCCCGTTGATGAGGTACTTGGCACCGGTGTAGATCTCTTGGTGTTGGGGCTTGGATACGCTGATGTCTACTTTCATAACAGCAAGGTCGGGCGTGTTGTGGGACAAATGAAAGAGGTTTGGGAAAACTACATCGACTGGCGAATTATGCGGATGGTGGAAGAAGCCCAGAAGATGGGTACTGATCAAGTGCACGAGGTTATCAAGCGGGGGCGCGAAATGGGGATGACCGTATTTCCTTCGCTGAAGTTACAGGCAAGTTCGCCGCCGGGAAGCGATCGGTGCGGCTTGCTGAAATGGAATCACGGTGCTGAGGTATGTATCGGAGAGGAAGGCAGAGCGGAATGGTGTTATGACTTCGCCCACGAGTTAGTGCGGCAGGACAAACTCGCCGTGCTCAGGGAGATGTTGGAGGATTACAACGCCGACGGGATAGAGTTGGATTTTATGTTCGATTCGTATTATTTCAAGCGGGTTGAAATAGAGAAAAACACCCCGTTGATGAATCGCTTCATCGCTGAAATTCGGGAGATGGCGAACGACATTGGAGGTCAACAGGGAAGAGCAATCCCCATTATGGCGCGCGTCGATCTCGACAGAGAAAAAAATCTGGCGATGGGACTGGATGTGGAGACATGGCTTCAGGAGGGCAGCATCAATTATGTCGTCGGACAGGATCCGGATGTGCTGACCGACACGGAGCCAAAACCTCGTTGGATGCCGGATGCGGCCAATGCAGCCGGTGCCGCAGCTTACTACCGTCCGCCCCGACGAGTCTATGATGAGCGGGTCGGTCAGCCGAGTATTGAGATGTACAACGCATTAGGGCAGACACTTCGCTGGGCTGGATGGGCTGGCATGTATCACGGCTACCTACCCTGGCCCTTCAGTGAAAGGGAGTACCAGACGCTGCGAGAGGGCGCTTATCCCGAAGTTCACGCCCGACGCGACAAGCGTTATCTACTCCAGCCACGAGAGGGAGAGCCGGACAAACCGACAACTACGCCGGAGCGTCAACTACCATTAGAACTCAAGGAAGGAGAAACTGCTGCTATCAATATCTGGATTGCCGATGACATCGAAAGTGCCAAGAAAGATGGAGAGATGCGCAAGCCTATCCTCACCCTTCGCTTTTCCTTCTTTTGCATTGAAGACGATATTGAGTTTCGTTTCAACGACCGGGTTCTGCCTTGGGAGGACGCAGAAATCACCGACGAGCGTGCCTTGACCATTCAGGTACAACTCGCGGGTTCGATGCACATTCAGGCACCGCTCGGTATGTCCGCCCATTGGTTCCGGTACAAACTGGAATTGGATGACCTCAAACGAGGGCGGAATACCATCGAAATCGAAACAAAGCGTTTGATGAAGACAGCGGGCTTTACCCGTAGCGTCAACGGTATCGAGATACAGACACGCTATAAAGACTTCAGCCGCCCGGAAGGGCTTGAGTTAGAGCGGATCGCACCACCGGGAGGGTAGCGAAAACCTGAATTGTTGGCTACATTACGCGAGATACAATGATAGCTTCGATATTTGTAATTGAGTCGAGGAAACTCTGTCCAAAGGACACAAAAAACTTGCATTTCAGCAGGGTATATGATATGTTAAAGCGGTTATACTACGCAGAAAGGAGGTGGTCCAGTTGGCTCGAGTTTGCCATGTTTGTGAGAAAAAACCGATGGCAGGTAACAAAATCGCCCGAACCCGTGGGCAGATCAGTAAGCGTTCAAAGCATAGACAACTACCAAACTTACAGCGCGTCCGCATTCAAACGGAAAGTGGAAGCCAGCGAGTCCGTGTATGCGTGCGATGCCTTCGGTCCGGGAAAATCATAAAGGCGATTTCTGGTGGCGGGCAAGTTGCCTACGGCAATTGAAAATTAAGGCGGGAATGAGTCATGCCAGATTTGGGTTGCTTTCAAACGCTTGCACGATTTTCAGAGGACAAAGATGTAATCCGAGTGACACCTCGCACCCCTTTTAAGTGGCGGATTGACTCTATGATAGCTTCTAGCTGTTCGATTCCATTCACTTCTAAAGTGAATTGATCGTAGCCAGTTTCCCTATTTAGCCTGTGAGAACCGATTGTGTCAATATTCACCTTGTATTGGGCAATTAATGTTGTAATCTCTGCCAACACTCCGGGACGGTTATCACATTCAACGGTAATTGGTGCAGGATAAGTGAGATTCTCAATAGGTTTCCATTCAACATCAACAATTCTTTCTGGTTCATTAATAATTCGAGGGCAATTTGCTCTGTGAACGGAAATGCCGCGTCCCCGTGTGACGTACCCGATGACTTCATCCCCCGGAATGGGATGGCAACACTTCATGATACGCGCCAAATCTAAATCAATACCTTCAAGTTCAATTGCCGGTGCAGAGCGGGGTGTCCGCGCAGTCTTTTCTTTCCTCTCAGTGGTAGGGGGTTCGGACTGCAATAAGTTGACGATGTGTGTTGCCGATTCCTTACCATTGCCAATCTGCCTAAAAAGTTCGTCAATGAGTGGCGGTTGTACCTTTTTTTTCGATATGAGTTTTTCCGTTATAGCAAGTAGCTCTGACGATTTGAGATAGTCTTTTAGATTCAGTTGGTGCTGCCGCATCTCAATTTCGAGAAGTCGCTTTCCGAGATCAATCGCCTGTGCACGGTTTTGTTCATTGAGCCAATACTGAATTTTATTACGCGCCCGCGCGGTTTTGACCCACCGCAGCCAATCACGGCTTGGATGTGCCTTCGCCCGCGTCTGGATTTTTATCCGATCCCCATTCTGTAGCCGATACTTAAAGGGCACTATCACGCCATTAACTTCCGCCCCACAACACGTCTGTCCAATATCGGTGTGTATCTTGTATGCAAAATCGATAGGTGTCGAACCCGCTGGTAAACTGTGGAGGTCTCCTTTGGGCGTAAAGACGAAAACCTCGTCCGGAAACAACTGGCCTTTCATGGAACGGATAAACTGAAAAGGATCTTTGAACTCTTGAATCTCCGCAAGCATTTCTCTGAACCAAGCAAAAATCCTTTCATTATCCGCTTTCGATGGCATGCCTTCCTTATACCGCCAATGGGCAGCAATCCCATATTCAGCGATCTGGTGCATTTCATGGCTCCGAATCTGAATCTCTATAGGCTGACCGCGCTCTAAAATTGTTGTGTGTAAAGACCGATAGCCATTCGCTTTCGGGAGACCGATAAAATCCTTGAATTGCTCTGGAATATGATTCCACTTGTTGTGTAGGATTCCAAGCACCGCATAGCAATCACCCACGCTATTGACCAACACACGAAGGCCGAATAGATCTTGAATCTGCTCAAACGGAACCCCTCTCTGATGAATTTTCTGATAGATGCTATAGATATGCTTTGGGCGGCCATAGACCCTTGCCTTAACTCCCACCAGATCCAGTTCCTTTTGTACAACATTGACCATCCACTTCGTATACGCTTCGCGTTCAGCTAACTTCGCCGCAAGTAAATTAGCAATCTCTCTATATTCGCTGGCATGTAGGTATTTGAACGCCAAATCTTCAAGCCTGCTTTTAATCCGCGCGATACCCAATCGGTGGGCAAGCGGTGCGTAAACCTCAAAGGTTTGCTTGGCAATGCGCTCCTGTTTGTGCGGTGGTAAAGAGGACAGCGTTTGCATATTATGCAAACGATCCGCCAACTTAATCAGGATGACCCGGGTATCCTTCGCCGTTGCCAGCAGCAACCTCAAGTAATTCTCCGCCTGTCTTTGTTGCACCCCACCTTTGAACTTATACTTACTGATATTGGTCACGCCTTCAACCAGCTCAGTAAGTGCTTCTCCAAACAGGTTGACCAGCTCATCGCGGGTGGTTGATGTATCTTCCAGCACGTCATGCAGCAGCCCAGCGCAGATGGTATCCGTGTCCAATTTCAATTCAACTAATGTCTTAGCTGTTTCAAAGCAGTGGATAAAATAAGGGTCCCCGGAGATCCGCTGCTGACCATGATGACAGGCTTGGCTATATTCATAGCTTCTTCGCAAAAGATCGCAATCCGCATCAGAATTATAGGCTTGGACTTGGCGAATTAGATATTCGACACTCATTCGACACCCTCTCCCAAATCTGTTTGATGTTCCACCGCAATTGAAATTCCGAAAACCACTGGCTTGTTTGCTTGATTTGCTCACCGTTCAGATAGGTTTCGGATTCATGGAGTTGACGTTTCTTCGATGGAGGTAGTAAAAGTTGGATTTCGTGTTTTGGAAAATCTGAGTATTGCGTCAAAAGCTGCAATTCTTCAAGGATTGAAAGTCCATTTTCAACAGCAAGTGCCGGAATTGAATCGGTCCGAGCACCCACCATCACTTCTTCCAGTGTGAGTCGATGCTCATTGTCTTGGTTGAGCGTTTGTAATCGCTTATAGAGTTTTCGCAAGATTTGCACATCTGGATACTGCTCAGAGATACATTTCCGCATCCATTTTATATCTTGGGGCTGATAAATGAGATGGATATATGTAGTCTCAGGATGTTTGAATGCAGGTTGACATCGATTAAAGAAAGTCAAATGTTGAGGAGTTGGGTGGCAAAAAACCAAGTGGGCGATATGAGGCAGGTGGGTCAAAGTACAACTTGAAGCAATTGCGAGTAATTCACCACGTGCCAGTTTGTCTACGACTTGCGCTTTGTCAGCTTCAGTCATATTAGCTTCGCACCGCCCAACCTTTTCTTTTGAACCAATCAACTCCGAGAGTTGGTCTAACGCTTTTTCGTCCCGCACATATAGTAAGGTTGGCTCTTCCCGATCAAGGAGCTTGCACAGGTAATCCTGCTTGCTTTGCAGATTCCTGCGGTCAACCATTTTAGCAGGGCTTTCTTCCTCACTCGTGGGAAACACCGCTCCAACGGCACGTCGTTCGAGTGTGTAGAGACGCAGATCATCAATCTTTAGTTGGACGTGACGGGTATTGTTCCACTCGTTAATCTCCGGCTTAAAAGCCAGATCTAATCGAATGTTCCTGTTTTTCAGCGCGATGAAGCGATCTGACATGCCCCACCCAACCGCTTCGAGCGTATGCCCTCCGTCCGTCACAAATAGCTTGAGGTGATTCTTCTCCTTCCCCATTAAGATTGGTGTTCTTTGGAGGCTAAGATTGCACATTGTAAGGAGCGGGGCGGGATTATCCGATCCAAACGGTTCAAGATACTGTAACTCCTCTATGGCTTGCAGCGTCAAATAAGAAGGCTGTACCTCAAGATCGACTTTTAACTTGGGGTCCAGATCCTCATCAGAGAGGTGCTCACACGCATATTGGTCAAATCGGACAGCAAACTCATTGATGTTCTCTGTTTTGATTGTTAGCCCTGCTGCCGCTTGATGCCCACCATGTTTGACCAATAGGTCGCTACATGCGTTCAAACCGTCAGCGAGATTCATGCCCTCTATGCAGCGTCCTGAACCGTGTGCCTCGTCGCCCTCAATTGCTAGCACAAACACCGGGCGGTAGTACCGCTCAAGGATCCGCGTAGCGACAATCCCAATGACCCCCTGATGCCAACCTTCATTGTAGACAACCAACCCTTTCTTTTTTATATGGTCGCGATTCTTTTCAATCTGAGCGGCCGCTTGCTCCCGAATTTGGTTCTCCACTTCCCGCCGCCTTAGGTTATAGGCATCAAGTTCTCTAGCAATTGGTATTGCTTCATCATAGGACTCACCCGTCAGTAATTTGACCACCTTGTCCGCTGTCTCCATCCGCCCCGCAGCGTTAATTCGAGGTCCTAGGACAAACGACAACGTACGCCCAACAATCTGCTTGTTATCGCCGTGGTTTGCCACATCACAGAGTGCTTTTATCCCCGGTCGTTCGCGCTTATTAATTTCTGCCAAGCCGAGACTCGTCAGGGCTCGATTTTCCCCCGTTAGCGGAGCGATATCGACAACTGTACCAAGCGCAACCAGATCCAGTTGAGATTGCAGAAACGGGTCCAAATCCCCGCCTCCGACCAATCCGTGCGCCAACTTGAACGCCAACCCGACCCCCGCAAGTCCGTCGAAAGGATATTCGCTCTCCGGCATTTTGGGCGTGATCACTCCAATTGCTGGAGGCAGCGCATCGGGCCGTGGCTGATGGTGGTCGGTGATGATGACATCTATATCGATCGAGTTGGCGAATTCAACTTCTTCAATCGACGTGATACCACAGTCAACGGTAATCAACAGATCGCAGCCTTGCTCCTTCAACTTCTGAATCGCTTCCTTGCTGAGGCCGTATCCTTCCTCAAAACGGTTGGGGATATAAGGCTTCACCGGAAAATCAAGGTGCCGGAAAGTATTTATCAGCAACGAAGCCGCTGTTGTGCCATCTACATCATAGTCTCCGAAGATCCAGATCTGTTCACCACGCTTCATTGCTAAACGGATGCGCTCAACCACCTTCTCCATCCCGTACATTAGAAATGGGGAGTGCAGCTGATCGAGCGTTGGGTACAAATACGCACGCGCTGCGTCTTCCGTTTCAATTCCCCGATTAATGAGCAGCTGTGCCACCAATTGCGAAATCTCAAGTCTCACTGCCAGCCGGGAACTCTTCTCGATGTCAGGCGTTTTAGGCTCCCAGGTTTTCTGTTGCTGTTCTTTCATAGTAGTTATATTATCAAGAATCCATTTTCTCGTCAAGCGGAGATTGAGGGTCAAAAATTCGCAGAAAAACACAAATTACTTGGCATGAATCTGGAGAGGTGTTAGAATTTTTTAAAGTTGGAAAGGATTTAATAACAGATAACAGCTCCTGAGTTACAGCATCTTGTAACTTTGCAAAGGGAGTATTCAGCGACAGACTTCGTTTCTGAGAGGGGCAGTAATGAAAATGCAAGTGGTGCCCCGGTTCTCTCTGATGTGCCTGATGAACCCTAAACGCTGTTAGCAAGCAGACAAAAACAGACTGGGGTGTCTTGGGAGATTCCTAAGATCTCCCTTTTTTATCCCTCGTTAGTCTTTCGCTTGGTGAATGGTTTTCCGAAGATACCAGCAGCATTAGCGAAGAGCGGGGTGGTGGTGGTTGAGATAGGAGCTGCCTATTTTACTGTGTTTGCATAGCCAGTAGCTGCTTCAGTTGTTCACGCCTCACGTTTGTTGGCTTTGAGCGTTCAACTGCGTAACTCCTACGGAATTTAGAATCTTGATACAAAAATTCTCGAAGCGAATCCAGTGTTCTGCATCCGGCGGACCGTTGTAGCACTGGATACTCACCTGATCATCGCCCGGTGGCGGCAATTCACCCGTCGCCGCCGTTTGGAATTCGGTATCGTCTGAGGGGCAGTATTGCGCTTCCCACGAATCAGCGGTAACTAGCAGGCGCAGCCGGACACTTTTCGCTGACATCGCTGCTCTGCCGGGGATGATGTAGAGGTCTCCGTCAATAAGTTCCTTGACCTCCTTGAAGACCGGTTTGCCATTGTTATACCACGTAATTCCCGCCTGCTCGTACTGCTGGGTGGGACGGGTATGGTTGGTGATGGTTACCTCGATGGCGTAAGTGCCATTACTGCGGTCTGGCGCAGTTCTCAACACCGCATTCCTGACTGTATCTGCCACGCCGGGTTGGACGCGAATCTCCAGTCCACCGTCTCGGAGACGCCAATCGTCCGAATCCTCCCGCAGCCACGACCAGCCCTCATCGAGTTGACCGTCGAAGCTATCTTCAAAGATGATTTGTTCATTAGATGAATTCATGTTAGTACCTCCATTTGAGTGTGGGCATCGGGCTTCCCTCAGAGCGAGGTGTTAGATTTTAGCCAGACGCTTGGTAAGACGCTCTCTACAGCTGCTGGAATTACCGAAAGTCTCCAATAGCTTTCTGATTCAATTACTTCTTCAGTTCTCAATCAGGTCTCAATCCCTAACTCTTGGTTTGCGACGTTCTGATAGGCATTGAGCCCCCCATCCACAACCTCTGCCATGCGGACAGTTCGACCTGCCTCGGATGATTCATGGCAAGCCATCACGAGAGCAACAGCTAACAACCCCTCCTCTGCCCCAACTTCGACTGGTGTTCCATTGTCGATGGTGTCCAAAAGTTCCGCGAGCTCCATAGCGAGGATGTTTAAGTCGCCTCCACCGCCTACGCCCGATCCGGACTGACCGTAACGCGCGAGCCGTTCACCACCGAAAAACCGAGCCGTGCGGTCATCAAGCGCGAAGTCTGGAACAAGTGCCAGCACATCGTCGTCATCAAGCACACCATCGTGATCGTCCCGATAAAGGCGTAACGGTTGACCGGTGCGCACCGACGGTAAATCTATCTGACCATCGCTGCCAAAGATTGTGAAGCGACGGAATCCGGGGCCATGTGCTGCTTGGTCATATAGCCACTGCCCCAACGCATCGCTTGCAAATTCAAGGGTTGCCATCATGAGGTCAGGGGCATCTGCTGCCTGAACATCGGGATAGGTGTGGGCGTAGTGATCGTGAAACCCTTTTACGCGTGCTCCTTTGAAGATCCGTTCACGCTCCTGAAGGCGAACCTGACCCATCACCTGCCTGACAGGTCCAGCCAAGTATATCTGCATGTCGGCGTTATGAACGCCAGATTCCAGAATTGCCCCACCCTGTTTGCGGAGATATTGCCATCCGCCAGCGGATGCGCTGCGTCCGCCACCGGCAGAGAAGTCTAGGACCGTGCGGATGTCACCGATGGCACCTGTCTCAAGCAGCGCCTTCGCGAGGCGGCTTATCGGATCGCGCCGGTAGTTCTCTGCTATGGAGAGCACAGTGCCATATTGCTGGGCGGCGGCTTGCATCATCCGGCAGGCGGCCACAGTCGGTGCCATCGGTTTCTCGCACAGGACGTGCAAGCCGCTTTCTGCTGCAACTCTGGCAATCAAGTGGTGTGCGGATGCCGCAGCAACGATGTCCAGTATCTCTAGTTCGCTCGAGTCTGCGATAGCATCTTCAAGTGAGCGGTACACCTGTGGTCGATCACCAAAAAACTCCTCTGCCTCGCCAGCGACAAATTCAGCACGTTCTAACTCTGGATCAACTACAGCGACAACCTTAATTCGTCCGGGCTCGAACTTCTCTAGGACACGATATCCGCGCAGGTGCCGGCGGCCCATACCGCCGCATCCCGCCAAGGCAAGCCGATGACGCTTATACATTTTTTCTTCTCCTATACTAGCTATCAACCCATCCGCTGCTAATCTGCTAACTGGTGAGCGAGGGACGTGATCGAAGCTTACCATCGTCCCGTCGCATTCTGCATCTTCACCATCGCTTAAACGCGTAGGTGGGGATGCCAGTCACTAGCCCAACAATTCCCCAGAGGCTGCCTATCGTGAACGCACCCAAGACCAATCCTAGAAAGAATGGGAATGTCCGACGATAAGTCTGTATGCCCCCATGTCTGAGGATTGTCCCCTTTACTACCCAACTGATAAGAAATGGGAACCACAAGTGCTCAAAGGGCAGATACCCCGTTATCGGATAAGCTAACGGATGCAGCGGCCACCATAAAAACCGCAGCCTCAGTACCGTGTTGATGAACACAACCAAGGCACCAATGCCGACAGCACTAAGCGATCGTGCGTCCGGTTCTAGTGGACGCACGAGCCACCGCTCAATTACTGTATAGGCACCAATACCGCGCCCTTCACTAATGCCACCCCATTTGTAGCTGAATTGCAAAAATGTCCAGAAGGTTACGATGATACCCACAACGACGGAGAACATAATGACCTTCCCGAGTTTGCGGATATCCATACCCGACCGATCTGCTAGCTTGAAGCTTTCGAGCATATACGGCATCGGATGGTTTCTGAACTGTTTCGTAAACGTCCAAAACGGGGCTGCTGCTGTCAATGTCTGACTTTCGAGTTTGCGACTGCCCACCATCGCTATGAAAAGCTGGAGCGGACCGTAGTGGAAAATCCCGTGTATCGGGGGCCCAAGTTCTGCTCGTGTCCGCGTGTGTGCAAACGCAATGACGAAATAAACGCCAAAGAACGCCAATCCAAACTGAACCGTCGTTCCCGCTTGATATGAAAAGAACACCAGAAAGCTGATTCCCACGATTATCCCAAGTACCGCCGTTCTGTACTTTATCGGTTCCCCGAAATCATCCGCATCTGACCTTGCGCCGACCGCCCGCTTTATGACCTGCCAAATCGGTTTCCGTCCCAACCAGAAGGCGACGATAGCGATTCCCAGATACCCACCAAGGACCTGCTGTGCAACAAATGGATATCCGGGCATGTTAATCCCTGCCATACTGCCTACGACTCGCTCCGCTTTCCAAAGCAAGAAAAAGAACCAGCACGAAAAGAGGAGGTCGAGCGGAATGGCGAAAGCAAGGCCAATAGCGAAAGGGTTAAACTGGACGGGGAAGTTACCCATCGCATTGAAGGGACGCTCTGTAAAGTACACGTTGAGATTGTATCCGAGGGGGATCTGGGGAAGCACCGGGAACAAGAAGGTTGTCCCATTAATCAGATTGATGCCAGCGGCTAACCCAAAACCCAGCCAGAGCAGTTTGTTTCTGAAAAACGGGTGATGCCCGTTCCCCTCACGGCTCATCTCATAAGGCAGGTGAACGAGTGGATAGGTTAATTTTTCCTTCTCAATCCACTGCCTCCTGATGATGGTGTTCATGCAGAACATGGTAAACGCAACCACTGAGAGAAAAAGTGTCCACCACACCATCGGTTCAAGCCAACCTTTGATGTGAGCCGCGGTATAAAATGTCGATTCTCCCTTATAAAATCCGTAAAGTACGTGATCATCATTTACGGTAAGTCGTTGCGGTAGATACTTCCAAAAGAGGTTGCTCCAATCGTTCTCCGGTGTCGCAGACCAGCGGGCGGTGCCCAGCGTGCAAAATATGGATTGGCTAAAATCATGACCACTGACACAGACCGCCAAGAGAAGCATCGTATAAACTGTCAGCAGCTCCTGCTGGCTCAATGCAACCCGCGGCAGCCACCGTTTCAGCGGCATATTCAACAAGATCAAGGATAGAAAGGTGAAAACCGCGTTATAAAAGATCGTCATTGTGGTCGGGTACTGTGTATTCCAGACCGTCTCCCACTGCACGACGATATAGACGTTGATTGGTACAAGTGCTAAGCCGATGAGTACCGCTCGTAAGGTAACATCGCCTTTGCTATCATTTTTCGTCGGGTGCTCCATGCTTTCCTCAATCCCGTGAACCGTACGAAATCCAGCGAGAGCCAAAACTACAAAATCCGCTTGGCTTCGGCTACGCTATTATATCTATTCCTCCTTGCGTGTCAATGGAAAAGTGTTAGCTACCGCCGCCCATTTGGGTATAGGGCTATTTAGTTTTCCGTTTTTGACCGATCTTGGCGGGTAGGCCGTGCCGAGCCCAGGGACGGAAGATTGCCCTCCCCGAAGAATTAAATGACCCTAATTTGGGTATTTCTATGTTGACGGGTGGGGTATCAATTTGCTAAACTCTCACAATAACCAATGGTGCTAGTTTGCAACTGTTGATACATTCTCCGATCAAAGACCGAGAGTGAAACGTGAAAACAATTTGTTCATGGTTTCATTTTGTTGGTGCATTGATTCATTAATTAGGAGTTACACACCTGAGTTTGTAGTAACGCAATTCAACCCACGTCACGATAGACGATAAATCGCAACTGTAGCCGCCCGATTCATTGGGCGTTGAGAGGCATGTTCACCGGTGATGAATCGCCCCCCTGAAAAGGGGGCAGGGGTTGCCTGAGTCGGAGGTTTAGCATGATTATTGACGTACATACACACCTTTCTACCCGCGAGCAGTGGGGCAAAGTCTTTGTCGAAGCGTTCGATCGGGGATATACCGGTTACACCGGGATTGATTTGGAAGTGACGCCTGAAATACATTGGGAGGCGGTGGCGGCGGTTTCGCGTGCAATTGTCTTCGGCATCAACTCTATTGCGCTAGGTATGCACACACCGAATGACGCTATTGCCGCGTACGCTAAAGCGCACCCGGAAAAAATCATCGGCTTCATGTCGATTGACCCGAACGATCCGGCTGCATTGGATGAGCTTGATCGATGCGTCAACGACCTGGTCCTAAAAGGTATCAAGATGAGTCCGGTATACCAACACTACGATCCGAATGGTGATAAGGCGCGACGGGTACATCGACGGGCGGAAGAATTGGGACTCCCCATCCTCACACATGCGGCGTACCATATCATCGCTAATACACCGATGGAGTGGGCAAATCCGCTGCTCTACGACCCCGTGGCTCGTGAATTCCCAAACCTGAAGATTATCCTCGCTCATATCGGGCTGCCTTGGTATACTGATGCAATGGTGATGATACGCAAGCATCCAAATGTGTTTGCCGATGTCTCCGGTGGTGTTCCCCTGCGACCATGGTGGGGGTATCAGGCACTGGCTTTCTGTCATGAGAACCGTGTGATGCACAAACTCCTTTTCGGCAGCGATTTCCCAATCGCCACCATTGAGGAAACCATTGACGCACTCCGCACTGCCAACCGATTCGCTGAGGGCACCGGTATGCCACAAGTCCCAGCGGAAGATATTGAGGATCTCATCCATCGTGACTCGCTTTCCCTGCTTGGATTGGATTAGTGAAGTTGAATCTGGTAGAGACCGATGGAGGGGCATCTAACATAATCGGTTCTCACTTGAGGCATTCGTGGGCTTTCATCTGAATCTGTATCAGATAACAACGGATTACTACCTCAGAAAATCAACCCTGCTCTACTCTGTTCGTCTATAGTGCAAAGGAGACGGAGAATTATGATAGGAAGGCAGCATCTAAAGTCACTCCTGCAAAGTCAGCCCCAATCAACGAGAATTGGTAAAGGGTTAGGGACGTTTCTATGCCTGCTTTTCTTGATACCCACCTATATCCTCACTTCCCTGACAACTTTCGCTCAAGCTCCGCCCATTAAAGAAGACCAAATCGCTATTCAAAACGCCCACGATTTGTACTATTCCCAGAAATATTCGGAGGCGATTGAAGCATATCAGGCTCTATTGCAAACGCCGCTACGCCAACACTCAAAAGATGCGATCCGTATGAATTTAGGGCAGTCCTACGCGAAACTGGGCGATGATGCCATGGCACTCCAAAAGTTCCACGCGGTAATCGATGCTGATCCAGACGGTTCGTATGCGAGCCAAGCGGTGCACCGAATTGGGGCACTTTTTCGCGATCGGTATCAGTACAAAGAAGCCATTACCCGCTGCCGCCAACTCGCTAACAAATATCCGAAAACACAAACCGCAGCGATCGCACGCTATCTGATCGCCCAATATACTTTCGCAGGGGGTGGATATGACGAGGCAATTGAAAATTACCGTAGTTTCCTAAACGATTTTCCGACCTCTCCGTACCGTACCAGTGCGCTCAATAGCCTTGTTCGGCTATACCGGATTCGCCACAGATATGCTGATGCAGAGCAATTAATCCGGGGTGAGCTTCGTCAAAAACCGAACGATGTCAGTCTGACGGAGCAGTTGGCGGCCCTCTACAAAGCGCAGGGAAAATATGATGACGCATTATCCCTCTACCGTACTGCCCTCAATCAGAGCCCGAAAAATACAGATATTCTGAAAAAGCTTGGGGAGCTATACGCGGAGCGCGGGCAGCAAGACCTTGCAGCGGAGCAATGGGCGAAGATTGTCCAAGATGATCCGGATCAAGCCTATCGATACCAGCAACTAGGGTCAATATACACGTCTCACCAGATGTATGAAAAGGCTATCGAAGCCTATGAGATCGCCATCGGTCTCAATTCCAAAGATGCTCAACTCTACAACCGACTTGCGGACGTTTACAAAATTCAAGGGCAGGTCAATATGGCGGTCAATACCTATCTGCGGGCATTGAGCGTTGTGGATATTGGCTATAGTGGACGCGATACGCTTATCCAAAGCATGGCGGAGATCTATGAGGGAGCTCAACAGGAACGTCTGTTTGAACAGGTAATTGATCGGCTCCAAGCGACGCTGAGAACGGATTCACGAAATCCGAGTCTCGTTCTATCTTTGGCAGAGGTCTATTTCTATCGTGGGAATTTAGATTTAGCACTCAAAAATTTTAAGCGGCTACGCCGGCTTTACCCCGCCGACCGGGGGCGTATCCTTGAAAAATATGCACAAATTTTGGAGCGGAACAAAAATCCCAAAGCGGCAGATTTTTATCAGACAATTGCTGACCTCTTTCCGAATACGCATCTGGCTTGGACTGCACAGATGAAGTTGGTACGATTCTATGAGCGGTGGGAACGGTGGGATGATGCGTTGACTGTTTTAACAAATATGACGCAGCGGAGCAACCAACCAGCCGCTCAACTGCTCTTGGGGCACGTATGGTTACACGGAATACGGGATCCGGATGCTGCACTGCGAGTTTACCAAGCGTTAGCCAACCAACCATTGTTGACCGACCAAAACATACAAATTCAACTCGGCGTAGCAACGTGTTACATCTTGCAAGGGCAATCGGACGAAGCAGAGATTGTGCTTCAGCCGATTGCTGATGGGAATAGTAATTTCAAGGCAGAAGCCCAAAAACTGATTGGTGATGCCCATCTGCTTCGGGGAGATATTGAAGCGGCGGTTGCGGCATACAAGCGGGTGCTTGATATTGCGATGTCCAATCCGTTGAGCAACGATTCACTAGACAGAATCGTCCTGATCCAGTCCAACTCGGACTACAGCAACGAACCCCTCAAACGCTACCTTGAAGTGCTGCGAAGCGATTTGAGCGGAGAGACCGATGTGGCGTTAAGACTGTGCCAAGAAACGATAAAGGAATATCCGACAGCACTCATCGTTGATGATCTCTGGATGCTGGTCGGTGGAATCCATCAACGTGAGGCGCGATACACCGATGCTATTCGAGCATATCAGCAGGTTACGGTTTTGGAGGGGAGTCCAATCGCAGCGGAGACAACAGCGAAAATCGCAGACATTTACCATTGGCAGCTCGATGAGCCCGACAAAGCCCAAGAGACCTATTCTGCACTCATTCAAGATTATCCTGAGAGCGTAATTGTCGCTTACGCACGGCAGCAGCTTGATGCGCTTGTGAAATTGAAGCGTTAAAAAAACTGAACAAAGAAGGGAGGGAGTTAAATGCCTGTAATCAAGTTTGAGGAAAAGCATCGATCCGAAGAGCTACATGATCTGATTTTACAGGGCGAAGTGTATCGTCTACCTGATAGCGTGTTTATTGTCCCTAGAGGCTCGATCAATTACTTGGATGGGGCAAAAATTCCTTACAGTAATGAGCACAAAAAAAGGCAGGACACTTAACCCAAGTCTCCTGCCAATGTCTATGAAACGCGAATCCGGTTTATACGCTGAACGATTCGCCACAACCACATTCGGACCTCGCGTTGGGGTTGGTAATCTTGAAGCCTGACTCCATCAAACCATCTTTATAGTCCAACGTTGAACCGGCGAGATAGAGGGTACTGCGCGAATCGATGAAGACTTTTAACCCATGGTGTTCAAAGACCTTATCACCATTCCGTTGTTCATCGAACCCAAGATTGTACTGGAAACCGGAGCACCCTCCACCGATAACCTGCATACGCAGACCATGCTCCGCGCTGGCATCCGCACCCTCTTCCCCCGTTGCGTCCTGTAATAACAGGTGTGCTTTTTCTGCTGCAGCTTCAGTGACTGTAATCATTTTGACTCTCCTTTTTCATTCAGATGTGAAATATAATTCTGGATTGCAGCTTTTAGGACCTTCTCAGCAAGTAGAGCATAACGTGCTTTATCCGGCGGTAATCCTCCAAGTGCTTCATCAACTTGCCGATTTGTTATGTTCAATGCTTCCTGAATTGTGCGTTCCTTGATCAGCCCCGTGATGAGGGAACTGGCTGCAATTGCAGTTGGACACCCAAATGCCTTAAACTTTGCATCGACAACCCGCTCTTGAGAAACCTTAATTGTGAGTTTCATCATTTCGCCGCTGGCAGGTGTGCCAACAACCCCCACCCCATCCGCATCTGCGATTGTGCCAACATTCCGCGGATTTTCATAATGCTCAATAACCTGTGGGGTGTGCATATCTGTCTTCAAGTCCCTATTGTTATATGAATGGCTATAGGATTCACGAATGTCACTAGGGTCAACGACAACCCTTTGTCTATATTATATTGTCTGTACCTCTTAATGTCAAATTTACCTTAGCCTAATCGGCGGAATTTTTCACCTTTCAGTGTTGCGTCTTGCAGCCTGCGGAGCTTGAGTATAAAGGAGTCTTCATCGAGTGTTACCATGTCGTAGGTAATTACTGCCCCTTTCGTTAAATCTACCTTCAATTTAGCCCCGGGTGCCAAGCCCAGAGGAAGCAGATTGTCTACATGGGCAGTCTCTGCCTTCTCAATTAGCCCGTTAACTGTATATCCGCCCCCACCATCTAAAATCTCTCCTTGCTTCAGATCTCGTTTTGCGACAGTAATCACCTCTGCGGTCGGCGTGGTCAAGGGGGTGCCGGTGGGCTGCCTGTAGAGTGCTGCTTTCACAATGGAGATGGGAGCTGCCACCGCTACGAGGTGATAGGGCCGATAGAGCAGAAAGTTTTTGCCATTACCTCCCGGATGGAGATGATAGCCGGTCAGATCCTCTTGAATGAAGGGGTGGTCGGTTCGGATGACTATAAAAACCCCCATCCGAAGCGGTGAATCCAATGGGGTCACTCCATCCTCCGCCACACTATTCGCTAATTCAACCACTCCATGCCGACTCAGAAGCCCTCCCTCTTCTCGTAGGCTGAAAGCTTGAGCGATCTCAGAGATATTGAGTGAGGGTTCGTGCATACCCCGCACGTCCGGCGGTAGCCCAGTCATATTCGCCAGCGCGGTCATCTCAACCTGTGCCTTGGTACCATCCCGGAACGAATTGAACATTTTCAAGTTAATTGTCCGTCGCTCAATCATCTCTGGGCTGAAACCGAAACGCTCTGGCACTGTATCCGGCGTTCCCTCTCTATCATCACCGTAGAGAACTGTGCCACGACCGGCGGCGACAATTTCAAATCCGAGCGTCCTCGCCCAATCCACGATGTTCATGGTTACACCGGGCTGATCTCCGTCCACCAAGGTGTAGACGACACCGGCGGTATCCGCCAGACGGCTTAGATAGGGTCCTATGGTCACATCAGCTTCCACGTTGACCATCACCAGATGTTTATTATGAGTCAAAGTATGATATGCCATGCGGGCACCGACTTCTGGAATCCCGGTGGCTTCCACCACTACATCTACCAAGTCAGATTGGGGGATGAGCAGACCGTCCTCGGTTATCGCCCGTTTGCCGCTGTGGATGGCTCCGTTCAATTCCTCAACTTTGTTTACAACTTTTATCGTGTCCGCTGGTACGCAACTCGCTGTATAGGCATGCTTCGCGTGAGCCAAGTTAATATCGGCGATGGCACAGGCTTCGATGCCCTCCATTTGAGAAAGTTGCGCCACCAATCCCGCGCCAAATTTTCCCGTTCCGATGATACCCACACGGATAGGGTTATTTTCCGATGCGCGTTTCGCTAATAATGCACTAAACATTATAATCTCCTTGTGTTACGCAGATCGCAGATATAGGGTGAGTGAAATCAGTGTGCTATCAGGGGACGAAGCTCATGCCATAGCCCATCCACCTTTCGTTCCAACTCCTCAAGTGTCCCATTATTTTCAAGCACGAAGTCTGCATACTTTACCTTTTCGGATAGCGGCATCTGCGAATCAATCTGTGCCTGTGCCTCTGCCGGACTGAGGGGACGATTTTGCGCGATGCCTCGCTCCAATAGGCGTTGGAGTTGAATTTGCGTTGAAGTCGTGACCACAACAATGATATCTACTGTATCTTGTGAGTTCACTTCAATAAGCAACGCTGCATCAATCAGGACAACGCAATTTGCATCCTCGGTGACGAGCCTGTTTGCTTCGGAACGGGATTTCTCGACAATCGGGGGGTGCATAATCGCGTTCAAACGCTCGCGAGCAGCTTTGTCGTTGAAGATAATTGCACCGAGTTTTTGACGACTGACATCACCGGATTCATCAAGGATGTCAGATCCAAATGCCTCAAGCAACGCTCCCATGACGGGGCTTCCACGTTTGAGCAGCTGATGCCCAATCTCATCCGAGTTAATTGGAATCGCGCCTTTTTTTGAGAGCAGCTGAGATACAGTCGATTTGCCACAGGCGATGCCCCCCGTGACACCGACGATGATGCCGCGATCAGAAGCTATTGGTTTCATGAGGTAGACAACCTGATAGATAAATGAATCCTTGAACTGTCGATGCAGGAGGCCTCTCCTACAGTGAGAGAGATCTTTCTCCTGATATTGCCTTACCGTTCGTTGGCGGGCACTGCTGTTGCTACGAAAACGTGCCCCACCTCACCTTGGCTGTCTAAAACCGCGATTCTGATGGTAGACCCACCATTCCGCAATAAGCAGCAATAGCGCGAGGAAGGCCGCGTATGCCCATATCTCTCGATTCACTTCTGGCAAATCGGATCTCACTCGTCCAGTATCCAAATCCGTATTGGGGTCATCCGCCAATTGGGGAGGCGAAAGGTCAGATTCCTGCGGGCTGAGTAGGTTGGTTGCAAATCTGCCAAGTGGCTCGCCATCAACGAATACGGTGTAAACGCCAATCTGCGTTGTATCTGTAAAAACGATTCGGGAATCTCGCGGCTGTAGTTCTCGCACCTTGCTATCAGGCATTTGGACAGTTACCCGCTTGACCTCGCTGATATGATCAATGCGGATCTTTACAGGCTCACCAGTCCTAACAAGGTCGGGTTGGATCGGGGATGTCGCTGCCCCCAGCCACTCCAAACACTGAGACATCAGAATAGGGGCTGAGGGTATAGATACGGCAAAGTTTGACACGTCCAGATCGAACGGATCAAACGCAAAAACGACCATTTTACCTTCGTCCCGCTCTCCGAGCCAGATGAGCGGTGTCTGATTCGTTTCAACAAGCGGAATGCCCCACAATGGCAATTGGACTTGTAGGGACGCTTTGACCTCCAAATCAATCAGGGACACATCGCGCATCACCTCGTGCGTTGGGTGCTGATCGATGATTTGAATCGGCTGCCTGTTTTCTTGGGTCGGCATAAAAGGGAGGCCGCCGATTGGGTTCAGGAAAACGATATTTCCTTTGGAGAGCAGATCCGGGACAAACTGATCAAAGATAAGGATATCGTTGTCTCCTAGACTGTGATAATCCGACGTTTGAATCTGATTCAGGCTGACATGTGGATCCGTTTTGAGAATTGCAGTCAGCGGTGAGTGCTTCCGATCGCTGACGAGTAAGACCTTCCATTTCGGCGGTGGGTGCAAAATCGCCGCAGCAGTGTTATCAGCGGAGAGGTGATCATCAATATCAAGGTGGGCGGTGACGACTTGTCCATAAAACCTTGCGTCGTCGTCAAGAGAGAAGAGAATTGATGTTGTCTCTTTCGGCGGTAGGACCACCCTTTCGTCTTCAAAAAACGACTGTCCTTCAATTCCCAACTGCACCTGAAATTCTTTAGAGGTGTCCGCAAAACTTTGTACGCCAACGAGCACTTGGTAGCGATTCGGTGGAGTTAGCGCACGGGTGAGGCTAAACTGAACAATGGCAACGTTTTCGCCCCGGTCTCCCAAACCGATTTTTTGAAACTGAACTGGATTTGCAGAATCGGGGAGCCTCCCAAAATTGTCGCTGATAAAGACAACCCCGATTTTATTGGGACTCCAAGCAGCCTGCGCCCCCGGCACGCTCGCGTAAACACCTACAGAATCGAATACCGCTTTGAGCATTGGAGGAGTATGCCCAACAGACAGATTCTCGATAGCCTGACGCAATTTTTCCACCTCCGATGTAAATGTCTGACGGATATTATGCGGGGGGCGAGATGTATCCATAATCATCATCTGCCCATTTGCCCCAAGCTGATTAATCAGTTTGAGTGCCTCCACTTTAGCTACATCAAGACGGGTTTTTCCCAGATCGGTTGCCCCCATACTTGCCGACGTATCGATAATGATGATCGACTGCTCACTCAAGCCGCCTAGTTGACGCAGTGCTGGACGAGCAACACCGCCCACCACAATTAGTAAAAACAGGATCTGAAGCGGGAGCAAAAGGGAGTTACGCAGGCGTTGGAAGGGAACGTTGGCTTTCATGTCCTCAATAGCTTCGAGCCAAAGCATCACGCTGGGAACAACATGGCGTTGGCGACGCAGTTTGAGGAAATGCAGCAGTGCCACGATTGGAATGAATGCTAAGAGATAAAAAGCAGAAGGGTTAAGGAAATGCATCGTTACATTGTCGCAGCTGCCTCTTCAGAGGAATCGGCATCGTTCTTTTCATCCGCGAGTTTCTGCAAGACTTCTTCCGCGTCCTGCCGACCGACTTCGCCGTAGTCCGCCTTTAACTTCTCGCATTCCTCGTGGACCTTGTCATGGTCATGCAGTTCGTAGTAGATATTCGCTAGGTTCTTGTGCATCTCCCTGAAAACACCCGGCCAGTTGCGCGTCGCCTCCAGATTGATTAGTCGCGTTGCTCCCTGAATGGCGTGATTCACGATTTCATCGAGTTCTGCTTTCTCCTCGGTGGGAAAACGACTTAAATCCTCACCGTTCTTTTGCATTTCCTCAATCCGCTCGTTGTATGCACCCAATTTATTTAGTGCCTTATCACAATCGTTGTAGGTCCTTTCAATACTAAGTGCGCCTTCAAAAATCTTTGAGAGAAACCCCAATTTCATATATAACCTCCATCTAAATAACGGCGATGCCCTATGAACCGAAAAGCTATTATACCAACAGGTTGCGGGATTAAGCAACAACGGATTTGCTGCCATCACCATGTCGTATTTTCATTCAGAAACCGCCTCATATATCTCTCCGTACCTTCTCAATTGGCTTTGTCCCGCACCGCAATTCTAGCCGGCTTCTTCTTCGCCGACCCCGCCTCCCTCAATGATAGGGCAGAGATCACAGAGTCGGCTGCTACAGAAGTTTCTGTAGAGGTAGATTGCTCCCTGCTGTTTCTTGGCAGAAGGAGAGATACGTTTAATTGGTTGTTCTTGGCTGAAGACTTGCGTCTCGATCTGTTGAGTGATATGATTCTCTTGCAGTTTTGGATAGCTATCGTACAGTCGCTGCACCGCTTCTGTTAGCTTTGGACTCTGGGAATGTTCAGCCCATACTAACGCAAGCGGCAACAGACTGTTGACAATAATGTCGGAGGCACGATCCATCCCAATGAGGGCAGCACCGCGTTGTGGGATACCTTTTCCGAAATGGGAATGGTCTTCCCAGTAACCGGAGGGAGCAGGCATCAACCTCTCTTGCAATCGGCGACGAATACGTACCAAAGCTCTCTTATTCGCTGTTGCTGCTTCCTCGATTAACGGAAGAAAATTCATCATCAGGGTATCTTGACAGCGACTGATAATTTGGGCGATGGCAGGGATGCGGCGGGAGGGGTAATTGGCTGGACGCATCTTGGCAAAACGCCACTGCTCTGCTGTCATATGTGTAGGGTGTTTGTAGTGTGCAGCGGATTCCCAAATCGACTCCAATCGTTCGATAAACCTCCTGTCCCCTTCGTCCCATTCGATCACCTGCTGAGATTGCGAAGGCAGCAACCCCGACACGCCAAACAGAATTGCCTGAATTGATTCATCGGATTTGCCAAGGAGTTCCGAAAGAGGCACCCGTTGCGCCAATTCCCGGAAGGACTTGCGGTTCTTTGTATAGCCCAACGCCTCCATGATACTTTCGTATAACAGCTGTTCAAAATCAACTCGAATCAGCAGGTTTCGCATCCCATCGGCTTTTTCCATTAACCGGTCCTGCCCCAGTTCGTCGAAGATCGATTGAATGCACTCGATTTTGAGTGTTTTGCCCGTCACCCGACAGTCATCAGTGGATGTCTCCTGACTTTTCTTTCTTTCGTCAAACAGATCGCCGATCGGTGCATCAAGTCGGTTCAGGATTTCGAGCGTTGGAATCCGCTTCCCGTTCTGAAGCCGCGTCCGGAGGTTGATGTCATCGTTCAAGTAAACGACATGCAAGATGACACGATTGTACCTTGGATCGAGATGATGCTTGTGATTATACCAGCCGGACGAATTGATATGAATCTCCACATCGCCGGCATATAGGTCCCCATCAATCAAGAGCTCCGCCTGCACAAAATCCGGACCTTCATCGCTATTCCAGAAGCCCGGCTTGAGCACCTGAATTGAACGCCCATCTGTGGACTTAAAATCAAAATCGAGGAACCGCTGCTCGTTCCACACGGTTTGGAAAAAATGTTCGTCAATATTCTTGAGGTCTACCATTCAGTACCTCAACCTGAAAATGGAGATCTTGGTTATCAGAAACAAGGCTACTGTCCAACTCCTATGATTATCCCCCCTTCGCCAACCACCCATCGATGTGTTTTATCTATTGCGTCGATGGCGTACAGCGTTGGGAGGTTTCCGGCTTTTTCGCGTGTCCATGTTTGTCCACCATCAGTAGTGTGCAAGATGGCCCCAAAATCACCGACAGCCCAGCCGGTTTGTAAATCAACGAAGGCGATATCATACAAGCTATCGTAAGACTCGGTCTCCTGCTTTGTCCATGTGGCCCCCCCATCTTGGGTGTGGAGAATCACACCTTCCTGTCCCGAAATCCAGCCTGTGTTTTCATCGACAAAATCGACCCCTTTCAGATTATTGTCAACGCCAGCGTCCTGGTTTTCCCATGTTTCACCACCATCGGTGGTCCTCAGAATCGTTCCGAAAGAACCGACTATCCAACCAAGTGTGGGCGTGGCAAAATGGAGCCTTTCCAAATTATTGCGCGTATTCCCAACAGCCACACGCTTGCCTGTGCCAGTCCAGCTTTCGCCGCCATCGGTGGTTTTAATGAATGTGTCGTTTTCTCCAACCATAAATCCAGTTTGCTCATCCACCATCCACGTATCTATTAAACGACGACGAAGGACCGCGGGATTGCCCGCCCGATCCAGACGGCTTTCATTAATTGCCTCTTTAAGTTCCCAAGTTTGACCGCCATCAGTTGTCTTGAGGATAGTACCCCGTGTCCCCGTGATAAAACCGACACTTTCGTCACGGAAATAAACATTCCAGAAATCAACTTGGCGTTCCAACTCGACTACTATCGACAGACATGTTTTTCCACCATCGGTTGTCCGTAGAATCAATCCGTCAGACCCTACAGCCCAACCATTCATCTTATCGATAAACTCCACATCCTGAAGATGTCCCCACAGACCATCGTCACGCGTATAATTGTCATTCCGTAGAACTGCCCATTTCCCCTCCCCATAAGCGTGGGGGAGTACCAACAGCCCGGAAATCGTTAAAACCAGCATTAGGCTCAAAATTCTTGTTGATTGCATTGTATTCTCCTTGCTATAATCGTTTGAGGCGAATCTATTCAGCTTCGATATAGATGGGAACTCGCACCGGTTTACCTATTTTGCTACAACACCTGTCAACAAAAGTCATTTTACAGTTTTTTTGACGTTGCGTCAACAAAAAATTCATTTTAGACATTCCTTACTCGTGAATCCAACGGAAGCGTATGGAATTTGAATTTCTCAGTCAACAACTATCAAATCCTGAAAGTTCCGAATCTTATCGGACTGCGGGGTGCATAAAATGTAACAGTATGATGGTGAATCTGTCAAATTTTTAGACAAAGTTTAGACGAAGGTTGCAACTTCCTGGATCTATTGGTGTGTTTTTAATCAAGCACCCGCGGAGGACTGATTATGCCAGATCTGGACGATGAATTGATGAAACAGTGTCAACAAGGGGATATAGAGGCGTTTGACCTGATCGTGCGCCGAAATCAGGTTCCTTTGGTGAATTTTATCGCCCGGTTCTTAGGCAATCCGGATGCCGCTGAGGACTTGGCACAGGAGACATTTGTTCGTATGTTCAAAGTAATCAAACGATACAAATCCGGAGCGGCAAAGTTCAGCACGTGGATGTATCACATTGCCTCCAATCTTTGCAAGAATGAGCTACGAAATCGGGGGCGGCGGGGTCGGTTTTTTGTCGATAATGTAATCACCGAACCCTCCTTAGGTCCAGAATCAACCAAAGAGGATTTGATTGCGACTGCTCCCGCGGATGTCTCCCTACAACCTGGGAACCAACTTGAACGGAAAGAACGGGAACACGCTGTGCAAAGCGCGATTTCGGAGCTCCCCGAACGGTATCGGTTGCCATTGATTCTCCGGGACCTGCAAGAGTTGAGCTATGAGGAAATCAGTGAAACGTTAATCCTCCCGCTCGGAACGACAAAATCGCGCATCAACCGCGCACGGCTTATGTTAAAAGATAAATTGAGAAGTTTTGTGGAGTCATCATGAACTGCTTAAAAGCTGAAGAACAGTTTTCTGCGTATCTGGAAGATGAATTAGACTATCAGGCGGTTAAGGCGTTTGAAGCCCATCTGAGTCCCTGCGAGTCATGTCGTCGAGAGTTTGCGCTATTTCGCGAATCGTTAGATTTGCTGCATCAGTTGCCACAGATTGAGCTATCAACGGAGTTTGATATCGCCTTGCAAGTCCGTCTTGCAGATGCCCAAGTTGAACCAATCCCGTTTTGGCAACGTGTGTTACGCCCTTTGCACGGTCAAACGCGTTTGGCATTGAGTGGAATTGCGGTGCTGCTTGTGATGGTCGCAGGCACTTATCTGTATCAAAGAGCGTTGGTCAAACCCAAGTCGGTTGAAATCACTGTAGCACCAGAGACTTCGCGGCGTGTACCGTTTGCTGAGGGGCGCAGGGTTCAATGGCGGCGGCAGCAATTTCCTTTAGCCGTACCCAGTCGAGAGCCGCAATCCCTAGTTAATTTTCCAGAATCCTCGGCGTTTGACCTACAACCGGTGCGTAGAAGCCAACAACCGCAGCGGCTAGAACAGAACTATATTTTGCAGACCATTAACTATACTGAAGCCCCTACAGGTGGAGGCTTGTAGAATGCACAAAACGATTAAGATACAGAATAGGAGATACAACGCGCCTGTCAACCGTTTCTCAATTCACCCGTATCATAAGTCAGTCGTCCTCGCTATCACACTGTTTTCGACTTTCCTCTGCTCTACGGTTGCCGAAGAGAGTGTGCTGCAATCCATGGAACGTGAGTTTCAAGCGATAGTAAAATCTGTGCAACCGTCTGTCGTTGAGGTTGTGGCGACATGTTCAATCACCTCCCAAAAAATTTCGGGGAGGCAGGGGACGTTGCTAGCTGACGATTCGGCGGCTGTATTCTACTACCAGAACATTGGATCCGGCATTATCATCGATTCCGCCGGACACATTGTAACGACCGCGGGGGTTGTTGAAAATGCGGATAGAATTGAAGTCGTATTTGCAAATGGGGAGCGCGCATCAGGAACACTGCTCGGCGTTGATGCCCTGACAGATATCGCCCTCCTCTCTGCTGAGAACGATAATCTGCCCCAGACGAGGCTTGGCGATTCAGATCAGATTGATACGGGGTCGTGGGTCATCACGGTCGGCAGTTCTTATGGACATTCTCCAACTCTCTCCTTTGGGACGGTCAGCGGCTTAGAGATTTTACCCAACCGCCCATTTTATGATGCGATCAAGATTAATGCTTCTGTGAATCCGGGTAATAGTGGAGGTGCTGTCGTTAATACGTCAGGGGAAATCGTTGGTGTCATCGCGGCGAAGCTGGAAGATCCGTATCTCAAACAGATATCGCATCTGCTCGATTTAACGCTTCCAGAATTGTCCCAGGGACAAGCGGCCATGCTGAAAGCTGGAACGCCGCTCGGACGGACATGGACGAGAAGCGAAGTCGGCTTTGCTATTCCGATTAATACGGTGAAACATATCACCGAACAACTGACTCGATACGGTAAAGTCCCTCGCGGTTGGCTTGGGGTTCGGCTTGAACAAGAACGCGAGCGAACCACCGCCGTTGGTGTCTGCGTCACAGAAGTTTCAAAAGGTAGCCCCGCTCACAAGTCCGGCATCAAACACCAAGACGTTATCGTTGAATTTAAGGGGAAGCCGGTCCGTACATTCCTTGACCTCCAAAAACAGGTTGCAAGTTCCCTCCCCGATACCCGCGTTACCATTAAAATTTACCGAGATGGGCAGTTCCTTTTGCGAGAAGTCGTACTTGGTAACAGAGAGTAGCAGGCTTTTCTTAGAGTCATTTTTAGCGTATTTTGTCGGTCTCTCCACAACCTTTCAACTTCCCGCCACCGTTCCCCCTTCTTTTTTAGCACTGCATAAATCCCCTTGACAATTTTTCGACAATCTGTTATAATCAGTAGCGTATTCAAACAGAATCAAAGAAGCATCCCAAAACTGCATATATGTTGATTCAGGTGCTGGCAATCGATGAAGATTGCCAAAGAACAGGGAAGCGCGGTGAAAATCCGCCACGGCCCCGCCACTGTAAACGACGTTAAACCGTGTCCAGAAAGCCACTGTTCCACATCGGGATGGGAAGGCGGACGATGCGTTGTCGTAAGTCAGGAGACCTACCTGAATCTGATTTCACATGGTAGCTTTCGCGGGAAGGCTGTGAAACGGGGTTCTTTGCCGACTCATCGTGCTTGAGTATACTTGCATATTACAGATGTAAATGGCGGACCGTACCCCAGCTTTCAGCGTGAAAGCTGGGGTTTTTTTGTTTTTAGGCTGCAAAACCTACAGCTGACACCGCTATATCGTTGATGAAAGGAAGGTTCATAGGACTTACGCAGTTGAGCAATCAGCACCTTGGGGGCACCCCACTCGTGAGTGAATTTCCACGGTCGGATGTCAAAATCATAGGCAGTCGGAAATCGAGGTAACGATTTTCACAACCGAAGTGCGTAGGTCCTAGCTCAGTTATGTATATACACAGGCTCACATTCACATCTGTACTCACAATTTTAGTTTTTGTCGTCCTGAGTGTTTATGCCCAGGAAGGCGTGCAAAATCTAGCAATCGTTGCCAACGGTTTACGGAAACCAGAAGCCGACATTTCCCCATCGCTCTCAATTGTCAACCTTGATGAGCTGAACCTGAAAAAGGCGGTTGAGAACGAGATCATTCCACTTGGAGCTGTTATACCAAGCGATATGAAGGTTCAAGGGAATCTCCTTTATGTTCTCAACCAATACCCAGACCTATTTCTTGATCCGCGCGGTGGGTCTGTCGAAATTATCAATCTGTTGACACGCTCAAATGTCGGAAGCATCCCACTCGATTCCGATACCACTCCAAAGCAGATTGCCCTTATCCCTCCCTCCAAAGCCTACGTTACAGGTCTATACAGCGATGAAATCAAAGTGGTGGATTTGAACCAGAACCGCGTTGTTAAGCGCATTCCCAGCGGCCCAATGCCAGATGGAATAACGATTCTTAATGGAAAAGCGTATGTCGCCAATTCGGCGTATGTTAAGGAGCCAGGTACCTGGAACGTCAGTTATGAAGATAAAAGCAGTGTCACAGTGATTGACATACGGACCGACACGCTCTTAAAAACCATCCCGATGCCGATGAACACAAGCGGTATCACAAACGATGGTGAATCTAAAGTGATTGCAGTGTCGTCCGGCGTTAGCGACTGGTTCAGCCCCGGCGGCATCCCGGGTGCGATTGTGCTGATTGACACAGTTACCGACGAAATTGAAAAAACGATCGAACTCGAAACGATGGCAGGGGCTCCTACCGTTGACAGCATGAAGCGCGTCTTTATCAGTTCAGGTGGATTGCTTGTGTACGATCTGGTCAGCAAGGCGTGGACACACGATGCCGACAACCCATTTACAGATTTGGGCGAAGTGGGGGCAATTGACCAGAACGATAACCTGTATATCACAAAGGCAGATTGGACGGGTGGCAGGATGGACGAGTTATATGTCGTTGCACCCGATGGGACGCTGCTTAACACCTATCGTGTCGGCCCGGGAGCGTCTATCGTTGCCGTGGCGCAGGTCCAATCGATAGGAATTGTGGGTGCTGATGTGAATCAGGATGGGATCGTCAATATTCTCGATCTGGTTATCGTTTCAAACAATTTTGCACAAACAGGTACAGACCTCCAAGGCGATATCAATCGGGATGGAATTGTCGATATCTTCGATCTCGTCCGTATTGCGAAGTATTTCGGGGAAAATGTCCATTGATAAAGGCGTAAAACAGTTTATTTTCCTGATTATTTAACCTTTCATCCGGATCGATTATCCTTCGAGCCATCATCCCAAAATCCTTGAATCCTGATATCTGTTACGCTTCACGTCTTCTGTTCCTGTTTTTCTGCCTCTTTTACCTCAGTTGTGCGCCGAAAAACGGCGAGCAATCCCCGATTTCATGGACTGCCACCTTTTTTCCGCTCGGTGCAAAAATCCAATTTGACGCTGCGATTCGAGAGGACGTTCAAAAAATCACCGCATCCGATTCGGAAGGCAGGTTAGTGGCTCAACTTGACCTCGGGGGATATTCGCGTGGCACCGAGTCACTTTACTTTCGGTGGAAAAAGGGGGGGACTTATCGGTTTGAAGTGATGCGCCAGAACGGTGAATCGATCGCTCAAATGGTGCAGGCACCTCAGACCGATCCGCGAGGGTCGATTGAGATTGCCATTCCTTACGGTACGATCGAGGTGAATCAGACCGCCGATGCTGAGATTGGCACCGGCTTAAACATTGCATCGGCAGCACCCACGCAGAACGCATCACTGGTTTTACAAGGTATCGAAATGACTGTAACTGTGCTGATCCGCAATGGATTGGAGGTACCTGTCACCTTTCATGTCGTGCTTCAGATCCCGGCATCATTTCAAGTGTTACCGCACAATCCAGTATGGGATAGTGAGGTGAAGGGAGGAGCGTTGAATCCCGGTGCAGTTGGGGAGGATATCTTATCCTACAGTTCATCAGAAAAATTTACGGTTGAATCAGAGGTTTGGTACAACCAATTGACCCTAAAAATTCCGGATGAACGCCTTTCGAGTAGCACACAGATCCGCGGACACGTTTTCTTTGAGAATACGTCGGGATATCGCTGGGAGCGGAGTGTGACCACCCCATTACGTTCTGCCTCCCTCGATGAGATTGCGGGTCAACTCCGCATTGAGGGCGTTACCATGCCGACAGACCCAAGCGGCGTGTCCGATCCCCGCCAACGACCGGATGCGATTTCCTATTCACGTCCGCTCTTGGGAGGATTCGGCAGATGGTTCGGCGAAAAAGCTGGCCCGATGAATGAGTTCCAACCTGTCGCATACCAAACGGTGTACATCCGCAATCAGGGCCGGGAGACGGTTCACGCGATTGTGACATCAATGAATCGCGATACAAAGGACGGAGCCCCGGTCTCTTTCCTGTCACCTCCGGATGCCATCAACGCCGGCACGAATCGCAGCCTTGCGTTTGTCAGTTTGACGGGAGAAAGCACCACCCCAGTCCCCCTGCCAATCTATTTCAATCCGTTGTCCGAATTGCATCGGGATTTCACTGGGGCGGGGCAATATGAGCGCGCAATCGAAGTGAAAATTTGGGGAAGTGACGCAACGGTCGTACGCGCCACACGACCCCTGTTGATTGTGACACCCAATCTCCACGCGCTGCTTGTTACCGGCATTGTAATCGTCGGGACCGGTTTGGGGGTTGGATTGCTACTCTGTTTTCACCAACAACTATTCCGCCGCTTTTCGACTAAACAGCTAATCCTCATCTCCCTGTTTGGCACAACGATATTCATCGCCATCAGCGTCCCATCAACGCTGCTGACCAATCTCATCTCTGCGTTACTTGGTCCAATAGCATTTCTGATCACGGGTCTCATCAACGAGATGCTATACTATGCTTTGCTCATATCTCTACTGATACTCATCCCCAAATTTGGAGCGATTACCCTCGTTTCCGCAGTCCGCCTCTTGTTGGGAGGTGTCACACTGGGGCTATTCACGCCCGCTATACTGCTTCACATTGTCACCGCTGTACTGCTGCTCGAAACAGGTTTCCAGATAGCGCGGAAAGTTACTTTGGATTCCGGTGCAATTGGAGGCGCGAATCTGCTGATCTTAGCGTTCATATTCGGCTTATGCGACGCGCTCACTGTCTATGTTGAATTCCAACTGAGCATGACGCTCTACCGTCTCTTCTACGCGGATTGGTATATCCTGACACGAATCTTTGTCGATGGGTTTGCTTATACATTTATCGGTGTCCTTTTGGGGAAGCGGTTAGGTTCGGGGTTGTGGCGGGTTGCGGAATGATAGCAAATTTTTCCTAATCTATTCAATCCTGAGAATCCTGAAAACCTTGATACACTTTTATGGAGGCATTTTATGGAAATTCAAAATCTACGATTGAGCCTATTTCTTCTACTGATTTACGCTTTCGGCCCAAGTCTCGCTGTGGCGAGGCCCCTCAAGGGTAATGTTATTTTCACGCGGGGTGGGATTGTCATTGAACTGGAAGAACGTCTCAAGACAACCAATCCACCGGACTCGTTACCAAGTTTGGTTATACATGAGGCATCCGGAGCTTCGGAGGAAGTCTCACTTTCTTGGATCGACGACCAACGCGCCCTTGCAACTTATGATTGGAAACCTCAAACACGCTACCCCATCGCGCTCCGATGGACTGATGGCAATCAATTTGAGACCAATACCACCGCGCCGCTCAAGCCCCTCCCTTATCGCATCCGCACCGTCGAATTAGAGGAACTACTATCGCTGCTGGCGAACCTGCAACGTCCGGCGCAACCGACGACGATTGCCTTTTCCCCCGATGGTGAACAACTCGCGATTGGGACAGATGCCGGCCATCTGGCAATCATCAACCCACTCACAGGGGATCGGATCTGGAAGATACGTATCTCCGAAGGTTACGCCAAACATGCAGCCTTTAGTCCGGATGGAGAGCGTTTCTATATCGGGGAGCAATCCGCTGATAGCTTCATCTATGCCTACGATCTGTCAACGACAAAACCCACGCTGTTATGGAGATACCGCATGGCGGATGATATCGACACCTCAATACCACAGAATCCTGACGATGTGTACGCATGGGTGCAGTATCCGGGGCCCTATCGAATCTCGACAACGGATGGGGGCGACCTACTTGTGGTGGGAAATCACTCGTGGGCGAAGGATGGCGTTGGGTTAAAAAAAGCGCAACTCTACCGTTTCAATGGAGAAACGGGAACGCTCAAATGGAAGTGGCCCTCCGATCAAACCCTTCCGATGACTATCAGTTGGTTTGATTATAGCCGTGATGCGAAAACAGTCGCAATCCTCGCTTACAGAAGGGGCGGTGAGGAGATTAGGGGGTTCAAATCCGGCACGTTGTACATCATCGACGGTGAGACAGGCGAAACAGTGTGGAAATACACCTTCGATCCACTCAAGCCATATTTCGAGGAAGTGACGTTCTGGCGCGGGGTAAGCGTCTCACCCGATGGAGGGTTCATCAATGTCGCAACAGATGATGGGAGAGCGTTCATTTTCAATGCGATGCCAGAACTCGGAGAAATCAAGCCGCTGTGGAACGCAAACCTCACGACACCCTTTGAAGTCAGCGGCATCCCAATCATCGCTACCAACGGAACAATCGGGGCTACCAATGACTTCGCGTTCTTTGTGACGGGCGACACTTTTATCCCGTATCATTTGCAGAAAGGCGCGCAACAGCCGCCCTCAGCTCACCCGAATGGAATGACCCTGTTCGCTCACGCATGGTCAGGAGACAAGGTTTGGCAGTGGGCGTTGGAAAATATGCCCCAAGGCTTGCGAGTTGATGGGACCGGACGGTATGCCGTTGTCAGTGTATCCAAGCAGGGAGGAAACGCTGAGGAGCAGCTTCACGGTGTCTCTGTCTTTGATCTCGCCGCCAAGGGAGGCGGTCTCTCTAAGTATCTCTATACCTATCGCACGAAGGGACAACTCCCCTACGATACCATTGACATCAGCACGGACGGGCGGTTTATTGCCCTCATCGAAACACCGATCACGATGCCCGATGAGACAGTGCGAGGCGGGAATCGGGTGCATATTATTCGATAGGTCGAGGGAAGGCGGTGGGCTTCACTAAGTGAGGTTAACTCCTTATTTGACTGTAAGTCTTGTACAATCCTCAGAACTTCATCAGACATTTTTTCCCTCTTCCATCATATAAATTCAACTTTTCGCGGTCGCTCTCAGCCATAAGGTGAAAGTTACGCCGACCTGATCGGGTGGATTGTCTTCAAGGCGTATATCCCCGCCGAGATCGGTCATCACTTTCTTAACAATCGCCAACCCAAGCCCCGTGCCGTCCCTCTTGGTGGACACATGCGGGGTGAACAACTTCGGTCGGACTTCGGGGGAGATGCCCCGTCCGGTATCGGTGAATTGCACGAAGATTTTGGATTGATCGGTTGACACAAAAGCGCGAATTGTCAAACACCCTTTCCGCTCTCCTCCCTCAACGGGAGAAGGGGAGTCAGATTCCTCCGACATCGCTTCAAGGGCGTTATTGATAAGGTTGAGAAATGCACGCTTGAGATGGTCTGCATCCGCATTAACGGCAGGGAGATCGGCGGGGCAGTCGATTTGACAAGCGATGGGGTCGGGGAATTCGTCGAAGAGTGCTAACGTCGCATCAAGCGTCTCACGCAGGTTGACGGGGGAGAGTTGTGGGGCGGGCATCTGGGCGAGTACGGAAAACTCATCGAGTAAGCGACGCAATCCCTCAACCTCGGTGATAATAGTTTGGGTGCAGCGTTCCAGAAGTTCAGAGAAACCGTCAGGATTATTGCGGTAACGGCGTTGCAGGCGTTGTGCCGACAACTGAATCGGGGTCAACGGATTCTTAACTTCATGCGCCAATTTTTGTGCGATATCCTGCCACGCCGCAATTTTTTCGGCACGCCTTAACTCCTCAGTGCGCGCTTTCAGGTCGGATACCATCCGGTTGAAGGCACCGGCTAAGATGGCGAACTCGTCATCGGTCCGCACCGCTACCTGATAGTCGAGGTTCCCATTGGAGATCTGTTCGGTGCCGGCGACAAGGGACCGGATTGGCGTGTTAATTCCTTTTGCGAGGATCTTGCTGACAAAAAAGGCAACGACGACAATCAGTGCCGCCGTAATCAGCAGAGCGATAACAGTTGCGCGTCTTTCCGTTCGGCGATATGCGGTCCCTTCCGCATCGATATCCGTTTCCAGACGGTTGAGTTTGTTATGGATGGCTGACATCTGGGCCCGCATTTGGGCGGGTGTCAATGCCATAGATTTCCCGACCACCATCGCCCCCAAGCGTTTCCTCCCATCCTCTGAGAAGATCGGCACCCCACATATCAAGAAACCTTGGTCTGCCAATTCGTGCGAAATGGTTGGACCGTCGGGTAACGCATCTAATAGCCCTAAAAAAGTGGTGAGCGTTTCGGGAGGATGGTTTGGGTCGGTGCTAAAAACGAGATCCCCGCCCCAGTCGTAAACAGCGATGAGGTAACCGCCATAGGTATCCGCGAGTTCAGTCGCTCGTACCTCGACAGCTGCCGAATCGAAATTATCCAATACGGCAACCAAGTCCTCATCAACCGCCAAAAGTTCAGCGGTATCTGTCAAGGGGAGGTTTTCATAGAGTTCAAGTGTATGCGCGATTTTACTGGCATCTCCAATAATTGCCGCGGAATTCGCAAGTGTCAACGCCATCTGGTGTTTTGCCCAACGTTCCACGCTTCGACTAATGAGGTGGTAGGAGACGAGGACGAGGACAACAGTGGGTAGCAGTGCCATCCCCACAAAAAGAACCATCAGCTTGCGTTGAAACTTCAGGCGACTCATGAGCATAAGGCGTTAAACGTAAGTGAAAACAAATGCCGTATGGCAGGGACTCCCCAAGTTGATGTTCGATGATATGCCTCTCCGCGAGAAAGAGATATTGATGTGCTCTCCTATCGTCTGTGACAGCTTATCCAACACGAAAAGATTCGCCTTCCAACTCAAAGGTAAAACTGTCGCCAATCCGGTTTCCGACCTATCTGTGAAATTCCGGTTCTTGCTCTAGGTTGGGAACTTTAATGCTCACTCCCCACACATTCCTTAACATCGGTTGGCTTCCTTTTGAGTCAGAATTTGTTCTGCAATTGCTGCAAAATGTGCGGCGGAAGCGCGGGGAGATTCGCCGTGGCGACACCATCGTCCACCTGCGCGGTCGTCATCATGCCGGGGACAACCGCACTAACGGCTGGATGGGCAAGGATAAATTTGAGGGCGGCTTGCGGAAGAGTCGCGGTTGCATCACCGACAATTTCTTTGACGGTTTCCACCTTTTGCAAGTCGTTGTGAAGCTGTTCACGGGACCAAGTTTTGCGATAGTCATTGTCGGCAAACTTTGTCTCTAGTGTCAGTTGGCCAGACAACATCCCCGATGCGAGCGGTTGTCGGACGATGATGCTTACACCTTTGGATTGTGCTGCCGGCATAACCTTTTCAGCCATAGATTGATTCAGGATGTTGTAGGTCAGCATCATTGTGGAGATGCCGGTCTCCTCAACTGCTTGCAACGCTTGCGCTTCACTGCCGAGACACACGCCGTAGAAGCGCACCTTCCCCTCAGTCTTGAGTTGTTCCATTGTCTCGAAGGCTTCATCCCACTGTTCAGGAGCCGGAGGCGCGTGGAATTGGTAAGTGTCTATCGTTTCACGCCCCAACCGCTGTAAACTCCCCTCCACAGCGGTGCGAATGTAGTCACGGGAAGCGTTATACGACGGCCGTCGTTCCCACCCCTGACTCACCCAGCCATCGGAGTCTATTTCATAGCCAACTTTCGTAGCGATAACCACTGCGTCTTGCATGTTAGCGAAAGCCTGTCCGAGCAGCTGTTCAGAGCGACCGCCGCCGTACTGGTCGGCGGTATCATACAGAGTAACCCCCTGTTCATACGCATACTGAAGCAGACGGATTGCTGTTGCTTCGTCTATATCTCCCCACTCTCGTCCACCCAGTTCCCACGTTCCCATGCCGATTTCGGAAACAGTCAAGCCCGTTGTTCCCAACCCACGATATTGCATCGCTGCTCCTCCAATTGATAAGCTGTCAGATAGCCTGTCGCTCAATTTTGCAGCATCGATCGACAGGCTATCCATCAAACCAAGGTTGCCCCATTACTAGCCAACCAAACCTGCATCTTTCAATGTTTGACGCAGCGTCTCCTGATTGGCAGGTGTGAGGGGTGCGAGTGGGAGCCGCAGTTTGCCGTTGAGTTTCCCCATTAGCATGAGCGCAGTTTTCGCGGGGATGGGATTGGTCTCGATAAAGAGGTCCACCGCTAACTGCATGGTTTTGTAGTGGAGTTTTCGAGCGAGTTCAATATTACCCGCTTTGAAGGCGTTACACGTCTCAGCAATATCAGCGGGATTCACATTCGCAACGACCGAGATCACGCCCTTTCCACCGACAGAGAGGATTGGCAAGGTATTGATGTCATCGCCCGAAAGCACGACAAAATCGTCAGGACACATTGAGATTAGTTCACTAGAGCGTTTAAGTTCACCGGTTGCCTCTTTGAGCCCCACGATATTCGGGTGTTCAGCGAGTCGAGCAACGGTCTCTGAGAGAATATCAGTCCCACACCGCCCGGGAACATTGTAGATAATAATCGGGATGTCAACGCTGTCGGCGATTTTCATGTAATGCGCGTACAATCCCTGTTGATTCGGTTTATTGTAGTAAGGCGTAACAATGAGCGCAGCGTCAGCACCGGCGGCTTTTGCGTGCTCTGTTGCTCGCAACGTCCGCGTCGTCGAATTGGAGCCGGTCCCTGCGATGATTGGCACACGGCCGTTGACGGTCTCAACCGTGATTTCTATCACGCGATCATGTTCCTCTTCTGAAAGGGAGGGCGATTCACCGGTAGTGCCACAGGGAACGATGCCGTGTGTGCCCCCATCGATCTGAAATTCGATTAGTTCTTTGAGTTTGGCTTCATCAAGGGATTCATCGTCTGTGAATGGTGTCACAAGTGCGACAAAGGATCCTTCAAACATTTTTTTGCCTCCTTATAGTCATGGTGTTTTGGTAAGTGAATTTTACTAACCTCTCAGGTTTTTCAGTATTGACCCTCAAAAAAATAACTCGGTGTTTAGATTAGGTTTATTTTAACCCATCTTAGTTAGCGTGTCAATCTCAATGTTGAGTTGGTTATCAATCTGCTCAATGACCACAACTCGGTTTCTCTTTGTGTTTTGCATTTTCTTTTTTATGAGTTCCGTAATTGTTTTCACGTTTCACGCATCACGTTTCACACCTTTCGCGTTTTGCACTTTCTTTTGGCATGAGCCACTTTCAGAAAAGTTAGAATCCGAGAGTTTCAGTCCTGTGATTCACTGTGCTTCTCACGAAACGCCTCAACCTGCGCCGCAGTTGGCACAGATGGGGCTGCGCCGAGTACAGTAACGGCTAAGGCACCCGCGGCGTTGGCAAAGGCGACCGCATCCACAAGATTTTCGCCCCGTGCGAGCATCGTTGCGAGCGCACCGCAAAAGGCATCCCCTGCCGCGGTCGTATCCACTACCTCGACGGGGTACGCTGGAACCTGTTGCGTCAGATTGGGTGTCAGCAATAGCGCACCTCGCTCACCGAGTGTCAAAATCACAGCAGAGAGTCCCTGGTCCAACAGCACTTTGGCGGCGCGTTCTGCCTCTGTCGCAGTGGAAACCTTGAAACCTGACAGCGATCCGGTTTCCACTGCGTTGGGGGTGAGAATGTCCACTTGCGCCAAAAAGTCATCCGGCAATTCCTGTGCCGGGGCAGGGTTAAGCACCACCGTTGCACCGTTGGATTTCGAGATCTCTGCGGCACGTTGGGAAGCAGCAATTGGTACTTCCAATTGCAGAAGGAGTACATCTGCGGCGGCGATTGACTCCGAAGCCCGTTCTATATCTGCAACGCTCAGACGCATATTCGCCTGTGGCACAATCACGATGCTATTATCTCCGTCGGCATCAATCAATATCGACGCAACCCCTGTCCCGACCTCCGTATCTCGGACGACATAATCCGTGCAGATGTCCTCCTCGGCATGGGCGGTCATTAACGTATCTCCAAAAAGATCCGTTCCTAGTCTGCCAATCATCGTCACATCCGCCCCCAAGCGTGCAGCGGCAATTGCCTGATTGCTCCCTTTCCCCCCGATAAACATGCCGAATTCTTCCCCCATGAGCGTCTCGCCTTTTTGTGGACGGTGGCTTGCTTTGACCACGAGGTCCATGTTAAAACTTCCTACGACCACAACTTTCGGGCTCTGTTCGTTCATCCCTACCCCCTATCAATGGCGCACCTAGGCCTGCACAACGATGAAGCTGAATAGATTATAGTCCGACAAATTCCGCTTGTCAATAGCCTTAGTGGGGTTCTACCAGGGCAATCGCGTATAAATATTATGTAGGACTTACACACTTCGATCGCTGAAATCATATCTTAACATCCCGGCGATGTGCACCGCGAAAAAACGCTTGTCGCATACGCTTGATTGTGATAGAATAAAATCGCAGTTGATCCAGCAACAAAAAGCGTTACAGATCTGAAACTTGGAGGTCATCATAGTGAATCTCATCGTTATTGTCCTGGATAGTTTCCGTCAAGACCACGTCAGCACCTATCACAAAGGCACCCCTGCGTTTGAAGGCATCGCACCGTGTCAAACACCCAATATCGATCAGTTCGCGGAAGAGTGCGTTGTTTTCGAGAATGCCTACCCGGAAGCCTTACCCACAATCCCAATCCGCACCCAACTGATGACGGGGCAGCGGACGCTTCCATACCGTCCTTGGCAGCCGTTAACCCCGGAAGATATGGCAATCGCACAAATCTTGAGCCAAGAGGGATACGTTTCTGGACTCATTTCGGATACCTATCACTACCGCGCACCGAGAATGAACTTCCATCGCGATTTCCACTCTTACCGTTGGATCCGCGGGCAGGAATACGACCCCTATGTATCCGCTCCTCTGAAACGGGATCTTAACGACTATATCAACGAGAATTTTCCCGAACAGTGGCGCAATCGGATCAGTCAGTTTTTGGCAAACACCGACCAGTTCGCAGGTCCCGAAGATTGGTTTGCTCATAAGGTGGTGGATGAAGGGGTTGGGTGGCTTGAGGATAACCGTCCACATGAGAAGCTTTTCCTCTGGATTGATTCCTTTGACCCCCACGAGCCGTGGGATCCGCCGGATCCGTGGGATACCTATACCGATTCAGATTATAATGGGCCCCGTATCGTTATGCCGATGGGCGGCGTGGCAAGCGATTGGGCGAGCGAGGCCGAGATTAAGCACATTCAGGGGCTTTACGCCGGCGAAGCGGCTTTTGTGGATCATTGTCTTGGTAGACTCTTTGATCGGTTAAAGCAGCTTGGGTATTATGACGATTCATTAATCTTCCTGCTCGCAGACCACGGACATCCCCTCGGCGATCACGGGAAGTTTCTCAAAGGCGCAGATCGGATGTATAATGAACTACTCAAAATCCCCTTTATGGTGCGGCTTCCGAAGGGTGAAGGCGCACGCCGAACTGGTGCAATCATACAATTCCAAGATTTTCTTCCGACACTGCTTGAGGCACTCGGATTGGGGAATAACATCTCGTCGATGCACGGCGACAGTTTCCTCAATGTCCTCACAGGGAACAGCGATTCGCATCGTGATACTGTTATTACGGGATACCATGAGGGAGCAGATCGGTGTATTCGGGATGCGACATGGAGCTATATCCAGCGTCCTGAAGGTGAGCCCGATGAGCTCTACAACCTGCTTGAAGACCCGCGCGAGCAGAACAATCTCATTGATCAGCATCCGCATGAAGCTATCCGTTTGGCATCACAGTTCGGGAATTACTTCTGGCAGCACGGGAGTGCAACAGCTGTCAAGGGGATTCAGGGAAAGTACGAATTGGCTTCCGGGCGAGTGGAGTAGAAAACGGCTCTCAATCCCTAGAAGATAAGGAAGGGGTCATACCTTGCAGTTTGCATCTCACTCCCACATTCCGATGCCGCCATTCTACGGCGTAAGGGTCGTCACCGACATCTCGTTGGAACAGGTCTACAACTATATCAACCCTGTGGTGCTGTTCCGCGTCCAGTGGCGATATCGCCGTCAGCTAGGTATGTCGCAACATGAGTATGATCGCTTCATCGAGCAGGAAGTTGTGCCGATATACCAACATTACAAGCAGCTCTGCATGGATAACGGTTGGTTACGTCCATTGGTGGTGTACGGCTATTTTCACGCACAGTCGGAGGGCGACGACCTCATCATCTACCATGTTGATGCCCAAACCGAATGGGTCCGTTTCACCTTTCCTCGTCAGACGCACACTGAAGAGCGACGCTGCATCACCGATTATTTTGCCAGTGTTGATTCTATTCAGATGGATGTTGTGGCATTTCAGCTTGTCACGATTGGATCCACAATTACGGAGGTTATGCAGCACGCGATGGCTGAAGGCGATGAAGGGAGATGCCTGCATCTACGTGGGATGGCTATCGAGACGACTGAAGCACTGGAAGAGTATGCCCACCGACAGATTCGCCTTGAACTTGACATCGCCGCAGAAGATAGTCCGTACGTCCTCGATCTGTTTCACGGGAGCTATCAAGGGGCGCGTTTTCGGTTCGGGGATGCCGCTTGTCCAGACTTAGCAATGCTCGCCAAGCTATGGCGGCTGCTTGAGCCGGAGCGGATTGGTGTTGAACTCTCGGAGGAATTCCAACTGACACCGGAGGGGTCGGTCGCCGCGATTATTGTGCCTCACCCGGAGGGAAGGGTTTTCAACGTAAAGCCATCTTAAACCTCAAAGCTTGTCCTCAAAAGAACGGAAAAACCATGAGAACCTCTCACAGATACTTAGATCCTGCAGCACTTTCCCGGCTCGGTGGCATGGAACTGGTTGCCCGTCTTGTCGTGGAGGGTTTTATCACAGGACGGCACAAAAGCCCATATCAGGGTTTCAGCGTTGAATTTGCCGAGCACCGCCAATACATGCCCGGCGATGCCATCCGTTATATCGATTGGAAGGTATATGGCAAATCGGACCGCTATTACATTAAAAAGTTTGAGGAGGAAACCAACCTTCGCGCCTATGTCCTGCTCGATGCCAGCGGATCGATGAACTACAAATATGATGATAACGGCATCACCAAGTTTGAATACGCCTGTTATCTCGCCGCATCGCTGACGTACCTTATGCTCAAGCAGCGGGACTCCGCAGGCCTAGCGGTCTTTGACACGCATATCAGGCAATACATCCCGCCACGCGGCGCTGCAACTCACTTGCACGCCATCATGTCCACCTTGGAAAGCATTCAGCCGGGCGAAGAAACGAGCATCAGTGCCACTTTTAATGAGCTTGCCAAACGGATTATTCGTCGTGGATTGGTCATCGTGATCTCTGACCTCCTCGATCAACCGTCAGAAGTCCTCTCTGCCCTCAAACATTTTCGCCATCGCAAGCACGAGGTCATCGTGTTTCATCTGCTCGACAAAGCCGAAATGACATTTCCGTTTGAGGGCCCGGTTGTTTTTCGGGATATGGAAACGGATAGCACCCTCTCAACACAGGCAGAGGTACTCAAAGTTGGCTATCTGGAACAGTTGGGGGAGTTTATTCAAGCCTATCGCCGGGGGTGCGGTGCCAGTTTAATTGACTACGTGCAAATTGATACGGCAACGCCGTTTGATTATGCGCTGTCGTCTTATCTTTCGCGACGAAAGTAAAAGAGATGGATACAATAGAAACCGTATCACAACTTCAATGTATCGAGGATTCAGAGCAACTTGAGGAGATGATGTCCAGACCTACGCCAGAAGTCGTTGAAGCGATGGGGGGAATGGGGGGCGATCTGCTCATACTCGGCGTGGGTGGGAAGATGGGACCGACGCTGGCAAAGCTGGCAAAACGCGCTATCGACGAATCAGGTTCAGCACAGAGCGTGATCGGCGTATCCCGTTTCTCAGCACCGGGCTTACAGGCCGATCTGAATCGGGGGGGCATTGAGACTATTGCGTGTGACCTACTCAACGAAACCGAGTTGCAGGGGTTGCCGGATGTTCCCAATGTGATTTTCATGGCAGGCAGGAAGTTTGGTTCCACAGTGAATGAACCCTTGACGTGGGCGATGAATACCTATCTGCCCGGACGGGTCGCCGAAAAATATCGGAACTCCCGTATCGTCGTCTTTTCGACAGGAAACGTCTATCCACTCACACCCGTTTCCCACGGCGGCGCGACAGAAACGCACCCTGTGGATCCAGCGGGCGAATATGCACAGTCCTGTCTTGGTCGCGAGCGGATGTTTACACACGCATCAAATCAATTCAGAACATCCGTCGCAATCCTCCGCTTGAACTACGCCATCGATCTGCGGTATGGTATCCTGCTGGACATCGCAGAAAAGGTTTACGGTGAGCAGCCTGTAGATGTAACAATGGGAGCCGCCAACGTCATCTGGCAAAGAGACGCGAACGCAGTTGCACTGAGGAGCATCGGGCACTGTCAAAGTCCACCGATGCTTCTTAACCTCACAGGGCCAGAAATCGTTTCGATTCGCTGGCTCGCCACACGGTTCGGTGAAATTTTTGGGAAAGTGCCCGTCTTTGAAGGGGTAGAGGCAGATACCGCACTCCTAAGCAATGCCGCTCGCTGTCATCAGCTTTTCGGTTATCCGCGAATTTCACTTGAACAGATGACCCAGTGGGTAGCACATTGGGTAGAAATCGGAGGGATGACCCTGGGCAAGCCGACGAAGTTTGAAGTGCGGGATGGCAAGTTTTGACTTTAGGTTGAAACTTAAATGATAGGTGATATCCAAGTCCAATTGCAAGGAGGCATAAGATATGAAGTTTGCATTGACAGTATCGAGCGTTTTCACCCTAACCTTTATCGCCATAATGCACGACACTTGGGCCGTTAATCGGGTGTTGAGTCTGGATGGCGGTGGAGATTATGTCGAAATTGCCCACTCGGACAGTCTTGATATTACGGAGGCCATCACCCTTGAAGGATGGGTGTTTCATAAGGATGCAGAGACCGTAAACGAATGGGCACAGGCCTGGCTATCCAAATATTTAGCCGATCCGATGTCCTGGGATATTCACAGCGATGGGTTCTTCATCTTTCGAGAGGGGCGGGAAGACGATATGCTCCGCTTTGGCGCGCCAAAGGATGAATGGTTTCACATCGCTTGTGTCTACGATGGCCAAAAACAGGGGGTCTACATCAACGGGGGTCTCGCAGCAGAGAGAGATTGGCCTGGCTCCATTCCTTCAAGCAGCTCGCCGGTTCAAATCGGAACGCACGGTAACCAGTATTGGCCGGGTATGGTCGATGAGGTCCGCATCTGGAACGTCGCCCGCACCCACGAAGAAATCCTGTCAACAATGAATGCGCCCCTCACAGGGGATGAACCGGGCTTGGCGGGTTACTGGAACTTCGACGACGGCACCGCAGCGGATCTGTCCCCAAACGGGAATCACGGTGTTCTCGAAGGATCTACCCAGATTATAGCAGCAACCTTGCCGAATAGCTTTACACCCGCCAATGCAATTGATGTTGAGAGCACGGTTATCAATCCAAGCGAGACATTTACCACGAATATTTCTGTTGGTCTTACTGCCCCGCTCTATCGCTTTACCTTCGACCTGAAATTTGACCCTGCCATCCTAAAGGTGGTCGATATTAAAGAAGGAGATTTTTTAAGCCGAAAGGGCATTGACACCACGGTGTGGGAAAAACCGCGTGTGGATAATAAAAAAGGTGTTATTGCGGACATTCGATCTTATCGAACCACAAATACCGCTGTTAAAAGTAAGAAGGGAATTCTAGCGATTGTAACTTTTGAGGCGAAACAGGTAGGCAGCAGCAAAATCTATCTGGAAAACCTTCGCCTTGTGGGAGCTGAAAATGCGCTGATAACAGCGCACACGCCAGCTGGCACCGTAGACATCTTCCCGCACGGGGGACTTTCCGGGACCATCATTGACGCTGATGACAAGACACCAATCTCAGGAGCGCGGATACAGGTGTCAAATAGATGGTGTCAACTGCGGTATATCTTTTCCAATCGGGAGGGGAGGTATACCCTCAATGGGGTTCCCGTTGGGGAAGTCAAGGTGAAAGTGGTAAGAGACAGGGCCTACTCTAACATAGTGACCCGGACGCATGTAAAGATGGGAGAAATGAGGACCGGTTTCGATTTTGAGTTAAAGCCGCATCCGACCCCAGAAATACCAGCACCCGGCGAAGAACCAACGCGGATTCGGGACGATGATGAAGATGATGAAGACGAGGACCTGTAACCGTGGGGTTGTGACCTTCAGAAGGCGAGTTTTTCTAAAAACCCGCCCTCCTCTCCCTAATTCGTGGTGCTAATTGACGATTACCATCCGCCGGGGGGCGGAAAGCCATTTATCAGGCTAGGGTGCATAAGCCCAACTTCTTTGACGCGGTTTTTACGGACCTAATGGATAAGGAAAAGGATGAGGAGGCGGTTCGCTAAACACTTGACAGATCTTTCGATCTGTTGTATTATATATATAATTGTTTCTTAGTTTTGACAGGGCAAGTTGTGGGAACTACCTGTATGGGGTTGACTTTGGTCAGTTGGCCGTTCTATGCAGGTGCCCCCCTGTCTCCATTCTAGCATTTTACCCGAAAGGGTTTTTATTTTAGGAGAACGATGATTGAACTACTCAAAGCCACTCAAAGCCACTCAAAGCCACTCAAAGCCACTCAAAGCCACTCAAAGCCACTCAAAGCCACTCAAAGCCACTCAAAGCCACTCAAAGCCACTCAAAGCCCATTAACCCAACAACATAAAAGATGCGTATTTTTGGTTATCAGTTTGATGTTGGTTGCGGGCTTGTTCATTGACGAGGCCGCGCCGCAAGGCAGGATATTCTCTGACCTAATAGGTTTCGCCCTTAGTGATCCAACCAATCGATGGATTATTCCCGAGGGGGATATTCGGGGCGGCCGTGATTACCTGTTGACCATTGCGTATACAACGCACAATAACGACGATAAGCGGGGGTTTCAGTTTTGGCTCCCAGACGGTGTCGAGTTCCTTCGGAATTCCGAAGGGAAGGCCCTGGTGGGGACTCGGGTGCGTGCTTTCTACTCAGGAAGCATATCTATGGTTAATACTGAATTCTCTCCCGGTCTCTACACTACACTCCCCGGTCACGCGCTTTACGATGACCCCGATGTGGACGATTCCACGGGTATATTCGTGGACGAGGGAGAGAAGTTGGTAAGAATCAAACAACAAATTTCCGCTATGGATCCAGATACTACCGATAACGTAGCTGTAGTGAGAGCTCACTACTTAGTGAGCTGTTTGATACATATCCGTCCCCTTGTCAAGGACACGACCTTTGTATTCAGGTATCAGGTCAACGCAGGGGGCACTTGGAGGGAGCTGGACACGTCGCACATAGACGTATCGACGCTCGCGGCCGATACGACCATCGTCTCTACCCCGACCGTCGTCCAGGTCGCGCCTCCGATAATAACGGAATCGAACTACAGAACGCTCTGGCTAACCGTATTTGACCCGATGAACCAGGCACCTGTATATGGAAACCTTCAAGGAGAGGAAATTCGAGGTGATTTTGTATTCGTTCCGCTTGCAGAGCGGACAGGAGATGAGGAAAGTGCTGATCAAAGTATTACAAGAAGAAGGCAAGACGTAGGTGACAACGAAAACTGGCATTTATTCGTCAACGCGGGCCAAGTAAACATAGGCTGGGCTCACCGTGCTAACGCCAACTTGCCCGACCCGATGCCCTCGGTGATTGTCAAGGCGGATCCTAAGACCCCGCTTCCCCCTCTTGCTGCGGGCAGTGTTCGCAATGTTCTGGAGTTTACCTACAGGCCCAGGCCAACGACTGAAAACATGGTTGGCGGTCGGTTTCGGATTGCGATACCACCGGGTTGGAAGGTTTCTAACAAGTTCCTATCAATCAAGGATGGTGCAACGCCGATATACGAAACGGATAAAGATGGCAATGTCGTCACCGGTGCTAACCTCGCAGATAATAACAGCGTGACAAATGTAGAATTTGAAGCGGACAAGCGGATAACCGTCACCCTCGGTTCGAGTTGGAATGCCCAGAGGAGTGTTGAGAAAGCCCTTATCATCCGATTTGGTGATGTGACTGCCCCTATCCCTAGGAGTCTGCTTGGCATGGACACTCGGGGTAACACCGATGCGGCCGATGATATCAGGTATGCTGGCTATGAATTCCGATGCAGTGCCAGCACCAGGGACAATGTTCTGCGTCTGTTACTGGTTTCACCGGTAGTTAGGGTTGGCAATATCATAGGAGATGGTCCGCCGGTTGCTGACACCTCTAATGCTAATACCCGTGACCCCCTCACAAGAGAGCTTAAAATCACACCGGGTCGGGTATTCCCGGGCGAGGAAAAGACCCGATTCACACTCACCTTTACAGCCCCTGGGCCGATGCACAACAGTGAGCTAGCGTTATCCTTTCTACCCGCAGGAGTCGGAATGGCCCATTTAGGGCCAAAGGACACCCCTGTGGCTGGTGATTTCAAGGTGTGGACACGGGGCGGGGGAGCCATTGGTGCCGAGATGGTTACGGCGGGTGATGCCACCAATCCTACGAAGCTAACGATCCCGATTACCACGCTTGATACGGGTCAGCAAATTATCGTTTCCTATACTCGCGATGCTGCGATTGGGAGTAGCACTGATGCGGGTATCACCGCGGAGACCATTGTCAAGCGCGGTGTCGCCGCTGATGTTGAGCCGACGCTTATCAAATCTGAGACCGCCGATGCGAAGGTGAGTGGTGGTCGGTGGATTGCTGTCGGCGGTTCTGGTAAGGTGGATCTGTCGCCGGTTTCAGTGGAGGCGGGTTCGCAGCGTCGCGATATCACCGTGACGTATACCGCGTATACCGATCTTAGCAACACAACGATAGAGATAGAGCCGAAGGGGCTTGTCATAGATGCCAGTGCCGATCAGATACTCCAGGATGATAACTCTGCTGCCTACGGGTATGTCACCGGTTCGGAGTCTGATAGTTTAACGGTAGCTGCGGATAAGCTGACTTGGACAAGTATTAGCGTTAAGAAAGGGAAAACGGTAACGGCGAGAATCCGCAGGGTCAACATCATAGCCGATGCGGCTGAGTATGCCTGGGATGTGGAGGTTGGAGCTGCGTCCCTTGTGGACGATCCGACCACCACAGGTGTGAATGAGATCCCGATCCTCTCGGTTGTGAAGACCTCAGCGGATGCGATAACATTTGCAATCGATGGGGCCGACACGTTCTCCGCCGGCAGTGAGGCGACCATCAATTTCAAGTTTACAGCGGAGTCGACCCCGATACGGGGTGGCTTGGTTCGGTTGACCATCCCGTCCGCGTTGGGCAGTGCGCCGACGAAGACGAAAGGGGTGGCGGGCCGGGTGCAAGTCCTTGGCAATGCTAAAACAAGCGGTGGGAAAACGGCTATTGGTAACGATGAGATCACGGTCTCCGGTCGGACGGTTAGCGTTGCGATTGGGCAGCTAAATGTCGGTGATTCCGTCACGATTAGGTATGGTCGGACGGATGACGACGGGAAGGCGGCGGTGTTACATCATGTCGCTGCTGATGTCGAAGTGACCGGTAGTTTTAGAACCGCCTCGGGTGGGAGCACCCGGACGGCCGGGACGGTCACGGTTACGCTGGGCAATATCGTCGACGGTAAGGCTGCTGCGGTGCTATCGCCGGCCTCAATAGAGGCGGGCAGTAGTAATCGGGCGTTAGAGGTGACGTTCACAGCGGCAGGCACGATGGACGGGGGCGCGGTAAGTCTCGAGCTTCCATCGGGTTGGGGTTCGATGCAGAATGACCCTCAAAAGCGGAATTACATAACGACGCGCGGTTCGGGGGTCTCCTCATTGGAAATCGGTAGCAACCTCGTGATCGCGACAATCGATAAGCTCGCCAAAGGTGGGAGTTTCCGATTTATCTACGGCGGTGGAACCGGTGCCGATGTCGGTGCGGAGGTTCAGGACGTTGTTGGGACCGCCGACTTCACGATTAAATCTGATGGGGATGGGGACGGTGTTTTCGCCCTCATTACTAGTGAATTGGAGCACAAGGACCGGGAGAAGATAAGAAACCCTGACAAGACGGGGAAGATTTATAAAGATAGGCCCGGTATCTTACAAATCAAAGTGACCGGTGCATTGGACGGCACCGGAACGGCGACGGTTGATACGGAAACGGTGCGTGCGGCTGCGGACGATGTGATATTGGTATTTACCTACACCCCGAGCCAGACCATTGAAGATGGGGCGTTGAAAATTACCGTGCCATCGAGCTGGAGTAAACCCCAAGTTGAAGAGGTGGGTGAGCCGGGGTATACCGAAGTGGAAGGCGTTGGGTTGGGTTCCGCCGCGGACGATGATAAGTTCTCGGTGACGGTGCCTATCTTTTCGCTTGACAAAACCAATAGTATTAGGATCACCTACGGTGCTGCCGGCACCGGGCGTGCGGTAGCCTCTGCTACGACGGGCACCGATGCGTTTCGGATTGCGATTCAGGGGCATGAAGGTGGCAACTTTGCACCGATCCGCACGCAACCGACGATAACGGTCAACCCACAGGCGAGTGGGAAAGGTAAAGCAGTCCTTGCCGTGACCGATGGCGATGCGGCGCTCCATACCGGGGATACTGACCGCGAGTTGACCGTCACCTACACTGCGGCGGGTCAAATGATTGGGGGCAAGGTTCGGTTGACCATCCCCGCTGGTTGGTCTGCGCCGAGTGCGGAGACGGTGACGGTAACACCTGCGTTTTCGTCCACCTTTGACGGTCAAATGATCATCGTTGAGGGTGTGAATTTGAGTGCCAACGGGACCGTGACGTTTGTCTACACCGGTGATGTGCAGCCGACTGCGGGGACGGGTGTTACCTTTGCCGTTGCGGTTCACGGTGGTGACGCAGCCGATTCGTATGCTGATGTCTCAGGCGACGCGACAATGCTCACCGTTGATGTTGCAGAGGCGAGACCGGGCTCCGGTTCAGGGACCGTTACACCGCGGATTGTCCAAGCGGGTGCGACGGGGGTGGACCTGACGTTTACCTACACCGCTGTCGGCATCATTGACGCGCCCCGTGAGTTCCGAGTTCAAGTTCCTGCGCCGTGGACGGCACCCAACAATGCTGCCACTTCAGAGGAGGACAAGGGAACCTACACCGTGGTGCACAGGCACAGGGGTGCCGCGACGACGGTGAGTGTGGAAAAATTGGACCCTGTCGGCCGGGATATGGTTGCCCGCGTGAAGTTGGGTGGGCTTGAGGTAGAAGCAGGTGATAAAATTATTTTCACCTACGAGAATGCCGACGCGCCTGCGAATCGTGAAGTTACGCCGTTCAAGATCCTGTTTGATGGCAAGCTGGTTGCATCCGACGTTCAGGTTAGAGTCCAAGACTCCACACCGAGCCAGCTTTCGCTGAGCAGTGCCGGTGCCGTTTCCGCTGATGCCGGGGCGATGCCACTGGCGATCACGGTTGGGCTGCAAGATGCTAATGGCAATGAGACCGCGATGGGGACCGATGTAGATGTTACCCTCACCTCAAGCTCAGCCGGCATTTTCTCTGAGACCGCTGAGGCGACGGGGACCGAAGCCATTACTGTGACTATCCCCACAGGTGATGTTGCAGCGATGGTTTACTACCATGATTCGACGGTTGGGGCAGCGACGGTCACCGCGACCGCGCCGAACCTGACACCGGCAACGCATGAGGTGACGGTCACGAGCGATATGATAACCCTTCTAACCGCTTCGATTGATACAACGATGGCGAAGGTGGGGGACACTGTAACGGTCACCGCCACCGGCACCGCGAATCAGATGCTAACCTTCTCGATCGGTTCGATTGTGACTGGGGCATCAATGACCGAGTCACCTGAAGGGACCTATACCGGCAGCTATACAGCCGTTGCGGACCTACACGATGGAATCCATGAGGTCACGGTTACGCTTACGGAAACAGGTTCGAGCCTGTCTGCGGGGATGTTGACCGTTGACACGATGGCACCGGCGGTAACGGTTGCCGCATCTCCTGACGCCGTTGCAAACGAGGAGATGGTGACGATCACGGCTACGGTTACAGATGCTGGAGCGATTGCTTCGGTGATGGCGGATGTCTCAATGCTGGATTCAACGCAAACGACGGTCGCACTGACCATGGCAGATGACGCTTCAGATGGTGCTTACAGTGCTGAAGTAACCATCAGTGCAGATAACGAAGCGATGAACGGTATGCAAACCATCACGGTGACAGCGATGGATGCCGCCGGTAATAGTGGCATGGCCTCTGCAACGGTTATGTTACAAAATAGTCTCGAATATACTTCGATGATACCGGCAGGGGTTAGCTTGTTCCACGTGCCACTTAAAGTCGAAGGCCTCGACACCGTGGGCGATCTCCGCGAGATGCTTGGCGATGCTGCCACGCTCGCCACCATCTATGATGGCAATTCGTGGAATAGTCGCAGCGGGGACGTGCCGATAACCGCTGACCTGGGGATTGTCCTTTCGATGACCGCTGACACAACGGTCACCTTCACCGGCGATGCGTGGGACGATGGCACCATCAATCTCCAAGCGGGACAGAACCTTGTCGGGCTGCCTCTCAACGATGCGAGCGTGACCAATATCAGCGACATCATAACGCTGTTTGATGGGAGTGTCGCAAACATCATTGTTTCAACCGACGGTAACTTCCAAGCCATCAGCCAAGCCGGGGATCCCGGAGACGGGCCTGTCATGGGGGACGCAGCATATCTCATAACGGCAACTGCTGATGCTTCTGCAACGCTCACCGGGGACGGGTGGACTAACAACACGATGGCGGGGGCTGCACCTATTGCGCTCGCTGGATACAAGGTTGACGGTCAAACCCCGGTCCTTGATGTCCGCGGGGCTGTTGTTGACGAAGTCACTGGACTCGCAAGGGAAGGCTTCCGCGTCAAGGTGAAGAACCTATCAACAAAATCTTCACTCAGTCGGATCACCTCCGATGAAACGGCAGCGATCGGATACAATATGACCTTTGTTGACCTTAATGACGCTCATGCCGCACGGGTCGGCGATGTCATTGAGATTTCCGTTGATTCACCAGATCCGTTGATTGGGGTTAAGCCGATGCGCCACATCGTTACAGTAGATGATGTGAAAAGCAGTATCCTTGAGATAGAAGACCTCATCGCTTATGAGATTCCGGCAGAGACCGAGCTGCTTCGGAACTATCCAAATCCGTTCAACCCAGAAACGTGGATTCCGTATCGTCTGGCAGAAGATGCCGATGTTACGTTGACCCTCTACGATTCTACCGGGCGGGTGGTGAGAACCCTTGATCTCGGCCATCAAACCGCAGCGGTTTATGAGTCGAGAGCCAAAGCTATCTACTGGGATGGCAGAAACCGATTCGGGGAACAGGTTGCTAGTGGCATTTACTTCTACAGCCTTAGTGCCGGTGACTTCTCTGCCACCCGTAAGATGCTGATTCTAAAGTAACATCAGCTAATTGTTTCTTAGTTTTGACAGGGCAAGTTGTGGGAACTACCTGTATGGGATTGACTTTGGTCAGTTGACCGTTCTATGCAGGTGCCCCCCTGTCTCCATTCTAGCATTTTACCCGAAAGGGTTTTTATTTTAGGAGAACGATGATTGAACTACTCAAAGCCACTCAAAGCCACTCAAAGCCACTCAAAGCCACTCAAAGCCACTCAAAGCCACTCAAAGCCACTCAAAGCCACTCAAAGCCACTCAAAGCCACTCAAAGCCACTCAAAGCCACTCAAAGCCACTCAAAGCCACTCAAAGCCACTCAAAGCCCATTAATCCAAAAACGTAAAAGCGGCGTATTTTTAGTTATCAGTTTGATGTTGGTTGCGGGCTTGTTCATTGACGAGGCCGCGCCGACTGAAACGATAACGTTCCACTTTTTTTCAGAGGATGGCTCCTCGGCCTTCACTAAGACTGATGTGGAGGGGGGTGGTGCCGGTCGCACTTACACGGTAGCCGTTAAGCTGGTATGGTCTGGAACTACTAACAATGATGGGCTTCGTGTTGATGTCCCAGACGAGTTCACGATAGTGGATCCGGATGGGAGTGGAGCAGAAACGGGAATAAATGGCTATGTCTTTACTTCGCGGTCGGCCCCGGCTGACACTGCCCTGGGGGGGACTTTCCCAACGGCAAATGGTAGACATCTACGTATAGCCCGAGCCTCGAATGGCACGGTCACAATAGACGATATTCAAACTGCGGCGTCTGGTAGCTATTACATAGTCTTTAAGGCAGTTTTCCCTGACCCTAGCGTGACAACTAGTTATACATTCACTTCCACGGTCAAAAGCGGCGGTGCTGGCGGCAATTTTGGGGCTCCGAACCCGTCCAGTGCGGGCAGCTATGTTTTAAACATCGCCCCGACGGATCAATCGATATCGTTCCACTTTTTTTCAGCTGATGGCTCCTCGGTCGCCAGTAAGGCTGATGTGGAGGGGGGTGCCGGTCGCACTTACACGGTAGCCGTTAAGATGGCATGGATTGGAACTACTAGCAATGATGGGTTGAGTGTTGATGTCCCAGACGGGTTCGAGATAGTGGATCCGAATCCGGAGGATGGCACTGTAACGGGCATAAATGGCTATGTCTTTACTACGAATGCGGCCCCGGATGACACTGCCCTGGGGGGGACTATCACAGGGGCAAATGTTTCACTTCCGGATCTAACACAAGCCTTGGATGGTGTGATCAAAGCGGAAAGCACTCAAACTGCGGCGGCTGGTAGCTATTACATAGTCTTTAAGGCAGTTGTCCCTACCCCTAGCGTGACAACTGGGTATACATTCACTATCGAGGTCAAAAACGGGAGCGACTTTGAGCCTCCGAGACCGGCCAGTGGGGGCAGCTATGCTTTAAACATCAGCAAATCAGAAGCAGGAAGATCTGTAGGGGTAAAATGGGGGCACCGCTCTGATGCCACCTCGGCCGTCACGGTCCCCGCGATGCTTATGAATGATCCTCCCCCTCTTGCTGCGGGCAGTGTTCGCAATGTTCTGGAATTTACCTACCTGCCAACGACTGAAAACCTAATTGGCGGTCGGTTTCGGATTGCGATACCACCGGGTTGGAAGGTTTCTAACAAGTTCCTGTCCGTTAAGGCTGATAATGGGACCGTGATATACGCAACGGATGAAGATGGCACTGTCACCAGAGGTGCTAACCTCGCAGATAATAACAGCGTGACAAATGTAGACTTTACAGCGGACCAGCGGATAACCGTCACCCTCGGTTCAGCTTGGGGTTCCGGGAGGGATATTCCTAATCAAGCCCTCATCATTCGATTGGGTGATGTGACTGCCGCTATCCCTAGGAGTCTGCCTAGCACGGACAAGCGGGGGACCACCAATACTGCCGATGATGTCATGTATTTTGGCTATCCATTCCAATGCAGTGAGGCTCCCAGGGACCGTGTTCTGAATCTGTTATCGGTTCTACCAGTAGTCAGGGTTGGCAATATCATAGGAGATAAGGATAACGATCGAGACCCCCTCGAAAGAAAGGTTGTGATTAAACCGGGGCGAGTCTTCCCGGGCGAGGCAAAGATTTCCTTTGACATTACCTTTACGGCCCCTGGGCCGATGTATGGTCGGGATCTAATAATATATATACCGAACACTCTCCAACCGGATGACGATGGCATTGCAGAAGCGGATGTTGGTGATACCTCGTCAAAGCAAGTTTATGTGAGACAAAGGGGCGGGGCAACTATTGGTGATCCTACGGTAACCCCTGAGGCTAATATCAACATCATCGGTAATGAGGGGGACTTCATAACGATCCCCATGACTAAGATAGATATAGGACAGCAAGTTATCGTCTCCTATACTCGCGACACCGCGATTCCCGATAATGCTTTTACTCGTTCTGCTGATCCTGATAATATTAATCGAAGTGCTTTCGTGGTACACATCACAACAGAACCAACCGGGGCGGATGGAGCGGTGATCGAGGGCGGGGTGATAATTAACAGTGCCGGTTCTGGTAAGGTGGATCTGTCGCCGGTTTCAGTGGAGGCGGGTTCGCAGCGTCGCGATATCACCCTAACGTATACCGCGTATACCGATCTTACCAACACAACGATCGTGATTACTCCGACCGGGATTGTCATAGATCCCGATGCCGATCAGGTGCTCCAGGACGACAACTCTGCTGCCTACGGGTATGTCACCGGTTCGGAGTCAGATAGTTTAGGGGTAACTGCTACGACGATAACTTGGACAGGTATCACCGTTAAGAAGGGGAAAACGGTAACGGCGAGAATCCGCAGGGTCAACATCGTAGCCGAAGCGAACGAGTATCCCTGGACGGTGACGGTTGGAGGTTCGACAGCGAAACTTGTGGACGATCCGACCACCACAGATGTGAATGAGGCACCGACCCTCTCCGTTGTAAAGACATCGGGGGATGCGATAACATTTGCAATCGATGGCCCCAGCACGTTCGATGCCGGCAGTGATGCCACCATCGATTTCAAGTTTACAGCGGAATCGACACCGATAAGGGGTGGCTTGGTTCGGTTGACCATCCCGTCCGCGTTGGGCAGTGCACCGACGAAGACGAAAGGGGTGGCGGGCCGGATAGCAGTCGATGGCCAAGCGAAAAAGAGCGGAGGCACGGGGAGCGTTGGGAACGATGAGATCACGGTCTCCGGTCGGACGATCACCGTTGCGGTTGGGCAGCTGGATGTCGGTGAGTTCGTCACGATTAGATATGGTAGCACGGCTGATGATGGCAAGGCAGCGGTGTTACATCATGTTGCCGCTGATGTCAAAGTAACCGGCACATTTAGAACCTCCTCAGGTGCGAGCACCCGGACGGCCGGGACGGTTACGGTCACGCTGGGCAATATCAGCGATGGTAAGGGGACTGCGGTGCTATCACCGGCCTCAATCGAGGCGGGCAGTAGTCATCGGGCACTAGAGGTGACGTTCACAGCGGCAGGCACGATGGACGGGGGCGCGGTAAGCCTCGAGCTTCCATCGGGTTGGGGTTCGCTGCAGAATGACCCTCAAAAGCGGAATTACATAACGACGCGCGGTTCGGGGGTCTCCTCATTGGAAATCGGCAACAGCCTCGTGATCGCAACGATTGATAAGCTCGCCAAAGGTGGAAGTTTCCGATTTATCTATGGCGGTGGGACCGGTGCCGATGTCGGTGCAGAGGTTCAGGACGTTGTTGGGACCGCCGACTTCACGATTAAATCCGATGGGGGTGGGGACGGCGTTTTCGCCCTCATTACCAGTGATTTGGAGCACAAGGACCGGGAGAAGCTAAGAAACCCTGACAAGACGGGGAAGATTTATAAAGATAAGCCCGGTGTCCTACAAATCAAAGTAACCAGTGCATTGGACGGCACCGGAACCGTGGCAGTTGATACGACAACGGTTCGTGCAGCTGCGGACGATGTGAAATTGGTATTTACCTACACCCCGAGCCAGACCATTGAAGATGGGGAGTTGAAAATTACCGTGCCATCGAGCTGGAGTAAACCCCAAGTTGAAGAGGTTGGCGAGCCGGGGTATACCGAAGTGGAAGGTGTTGGGCTTGGCTCCGCCACAGACGATAATAAGTTCTCTGTGAACGTGCCTATCTTTTCGCTTGACAAAACCAATACTATCAAAATCACCTATGGTGCGACCGGCACCGGGCGTGCGGTAGCCTCCGCTACAACAGGCACCGATGCGTTTCGGGTTGCGATTCGGGGACATCAAGGTGGTAACCTTGCACCGCTACGCACGCAACCGACGATAACGGTCAATCCACAAGCGAGTGGGAAAGGTAAAGCAGTCCTTGCCGTAACCGATGGCGATGCGGCACTCCATACCGGGGATACCGATCGTGAGCTGACCGTCACCTACACTGCGGCGGGTCAAATGATTGGGGGCAAGGTTCGATTGGCCATCCCCGCTGGCTGGTCTGCGCCGAGTGCGGAGACGGTAACGGTAACACCTGCATTTTCGCCCACCTTTGATGGCCAAATGGTCATCGTTGAGGGTGTCAATCTGAGTGCCAACGGGACCGTGACGTTTGTCTACACAGGTGATGTGCAGCCTGCCGCAGGGACGGGTGTTGCATTTGCCGTTGCAGTTCACGGCGGTGACGCAGCCGATTCGTATGTCAATGTCTCCGGCGAGACGACAATGCTTACCGTTGATATCGGCGAAGCGAGACCGGGTTCCGGTTCAGGGACCGTTACACCGAAGATTGTCCAAGCAGGTGCGACGGGGGTGGATCTTACGTTTACCTACACCGCTGTCGGTATCATTGACGCGCCCCGTGAGTTCCGAGTTCAAGTTCCTGCTCCGTGGACAACACCCAACAGTGCTGCCGCTTCAGAGGAGGACAAAGGGACCTACACCGTGGTGCACAGGCACCAAGGTGCCTCGACGACGGTGAGTGTGGAAAAATTGGACCCCGTCGGCCGGGATATGGTTGCCCGCGTGAAACTAGGGGGGCTTGAGGTGGAAGCGGGTGATGAGATTATCTTCACCTATGAGAATGCCGACGCGCCTGCGAATCGTGAAGTTACGCCGTTCAAGATTCTGTTTGATGGCGAGCCGATTGTAGCCGACGTTCAGGTTAGAGTCCAAGACTCCACACCGAGCCAGCTTTCGTTGAGCAGTGCCGGTGCCGTTTCTGCCGATGCCGGGGCAATGCCGCTGGCGATCACGGTTGGGCTGCGAGATGCTGATGGCAATGAGACCGCGATGGGGACCGATGTAGATGTCACCCTGACCTCAACTTCAGCCGGCACCTTCGCTGAGACCGCTGAGGCGGCAGGGACCGAAGCCATCACCGTGACTATTCCTACCGGTGATGTTTCAGCGATGGTCTACTACATGGATTCGACCGTTGGGGCAGCGACGATCACCGCGAGCGCGCCGAACCTAACACCGGCAGCGCATGCAGTGACGGTTACGACCGATATGATAACCCTTCTAACCGCTTCGATTGATACAACTATGGCGAAGACGGGGGATATCGTAACGATCAACGCCACCGGCACCGCAAGTCAGATGCTAACCTTTTCGATCGGTTCGATTGTGACTGGAGCCGCAATGACCGAGTCGCCTGAAGGGACCTATACCGGCACCTATACAGCCGTTGCGGACCTACACGATGGAGTCCATGAGGTAACGGTTACGCTCACGGAAACAGGTTCGGGCTTGTCTGCGGGGATGTTGACCGTTGACACAATGGCACCGGCGGTAACAGTAACCGCATCGCCTGATACCGTTTCAAACGGGGAGATGGTGATGATTACGGCTACCGTTACAGATGCCGGAGCGATTGCTTCGGTTGTGGCGGATGTCTCAATGCTGGATTCAACGCAAATGACAGTCGCACTGACTATGGCAGAGGATGTTTACAGTGCTGAAGTGACTATCAGTGCAGATAACGAAGCGATGAACGGTATGCAAACCATCACGGTGACAGCGATGGATGCTGCCGGCAATAGTGGCATGGCCTCTGCAATGGTTATGTTACAAAACAGCCTCGAATACACTTCGATGATACCGGCAGGGGTCAGCTTGTTCCACGTGCCACTCAAGGTTGAAGGCCTCGACACTGTGGGCGATCTCCGCGAGATGCTTGGCGATGCTGCCACGCTCGCCACCATCTATGATGGCAGTTCGTGGAATAGCCGCAGCGATGCCGTGCCGATTACCGCCGACCTGGGTATCATCCTCTCGATGACCGCCGACACAACGGTCACCTTCACCGGTGAGGCGTGGGAGGATGGCACCATTAACCTCAATGCGGGCCAGAACCTCGTCGGGCTGCCCCTCAACGATGCAAGCGTAACCAATATCAGCGACCTCATAACGCTGTTCGGTGGGAGTGTCGCAAACATCATTGTTTCAATCGACGGCAACTTCCAAGCCATCAGCCAAGCCGGGGACCCCGGAGACGGGCCCGTCATGGGAGACGCAGCATATCTCATAACGGCGACTGCTGATGCTTCTGCAACGGTCACCGGGGACGGGTGGACTAACGACACGATGGCGGGGGCTGCACCCATTGCGCTCGCTGGATACAAGGTTGACAGTCAAACCCCGGTCCTTGATGTCCACGGGGCTGTTGTTGACGAAGGCACCGGCCTCGCAAGGGAAGGATTCCGCGTCAAGGTGAAGAACCTGTCAACAAAAACTTCACTCAGCCGGATCACCTCCGATGAAACGGCAGCAGTCCGTTCCAGCCCCGGGGGTGGATACAATATGACCTTTGTTGACCTCAATGACGCTCACGCCGCACGAGTTGGCGATGTCATTGAGATTTCCGTTGATTCACCAGATCCGTTGATTGGGGTCAAGCCGATGCGTCATATCGTTACAGTAGATGATGTGAAAAGCGGTATCCTTGAGATGGAAGATCTCATCGCTTATGAGATTCCGGCAGAGACTGAACTGCTTCGGAACTATCCAAATCCGTTCAACCCTGAAACGTGGATTCCGTATCGTCTGGCAGAAGATGCCGATGTTACGTTGACCCTCTACGATTCCACCGGGCGAGTGGTGCGAATCCTTGACCTCGGCCATCAAACCGCAGCGGTTTATGAGTCGAGAGCCAAAGCTATCTACTGGGATGGCAGAAACCGATTCGGGGAACAGGTTGCCAGTGGCATTTACTTCTATAGCCTTAGTGCCGGTGACTTCTCTGCTACTCGCAAGATGCTGATCTTAAAGTAAACTAACCTCAACGGGTAGGGGAGGCGAGCTGCCTGATGCCTCCCCTACCCGACATTCCGTCTATCCATCATATATTACGTATCAAGAAAAGTATGAAAATCATCGAAGTCAAAACCTACAATCTCAGCTATCCCTTAGTTGAGCCGTTTGCAAATGCTCGCACGTGGTCAAAGGCGAGGCATGCCGGTATTGTGGAGATTCGCACTGATGCTGGCATTATGGGTTGGGGGGAAGGTGCAAGTACGCCATCGCAAGCGGCAATTGACCTCTGCCTGATTGGAAAAGATCCGTTTGATGTGGAGGTCATCTGGAATGCGATGCACCAACGCGGCAGGAGTAATACTGCCGCTATAAGTGGGGTGGACATCGCACTGTGGGACATTGTGGGGAAAGCGTTGGATCAGCCCATTTATCGCCTCCTCGGTGGAGCGTTCAGGAGCCGGATTCCTGCCTATGCTACTGGGCTCTTCAAAAAAGAAGCACCTGACATAACTCAAGCCTTGATGGACGAGGCGAAAGGTTACGTTGACCAAGGGTTTCCCGCCATGAAAATGAAGGTCGGATTTGGGGAAGCCTACGATGTCAAAAACGTCGCCGCCGTGCGGAAAGCGATTGGGGATACGATTATCCTTGCAGTTGATGCCAACTGCGGTTATGATGTTGGGACAGCAATTGATATTGGACAGAAAATCGCTGATAATGATCTCTTCTGGTATGAGGAACCAATCACGACAAACGATGTGGAGGGCTATATAGAGATTCGCCGCTCACTCAACATGCGAATTGCTGGCGGCGAGGGATTACAGGGGCGCTGGGCGTTCCGAGACCTTATCCAAAAGCGTGGATATGACATCGTGCAACCCGATATTAGCATCGCGGGTGGATTCACGGAGTGCCGCAAGATCGAGGCGATGGCAAGTGCCAACCACCTCCGTGTACTGCCGCACATGTGGGGAAGCAGCATCCGTCTCGCTGCCACGTTGCACTGGCAAGCAACAATTCCAGATTCCCCACAAGCGTTAAACCCCATCCCTTCGTTGTTTGAGTTCGATATGACGGAAAACCGCCTGCGTACCGATCTCGCCAAAGTGCCGATTCATGCGGTCGAAGGGTATGTTCCCGTCCCGCAGGAACCGGGCTTGGGGATTGAGATTGATCAATCCGTTCTAGAGAAGTACGCATCATGAGAATGGATTGGGATAAAATGGGATGAGATTAATGACACGCTGGTTAATTGGTGGGGTTGCTGCTTTATGTATTTTAGGTACGCGGTTCCTATATCAGTATCGGGTTGAAAACGAAGAGCGGGTCGGAAAAGAAGTTCAGGCGACCGTAACTGATGGTGAATTCAGTCACCAACTATTTGACCAAGTTTTGCAAAAATTTGTCGGTTCGCAAGGACGAGTCAACTACGCCGAACTTAAAAGCGATCCGGGAATGTTAGAAGCCTACTTGGATCTGCTTGCCGTGAATGCGCCCGACGATAAAGCAACCTTTCAGACCGGACTTGCCTTTTGGATTAATGCCTACAACGCGCTGACAATCAAGGGTGTCCTTGATCACTACCCAACAACAAGTGTTCGTAAAATCAAGCCATTTGCTGGTTTCTTTTCCCGCATCAAGTTCCAAGTCGGCGGTCGCAGCTACACCTTGAACGACATTGAACATGACATCATCCGCTATGAATTTGGCGACCCGCGTATTCACTTTGCGCTGGTTTGTGCGTCGCTAGGATGCCCGATTTTGGAGAATCGGGCGTTCTTTCCAGAAACACTTGAAGGGCGGCTCGACAATGCCACAGCGAATTTTATTAATAATCCAGAAAAAGTGCGTTTAGACCGTGAAAACGGAGTATTATATCTTTCACAGATTTTTGAGTGGTTCGCGGAAGACTTTGAGGACACCCACGGTAGCGTCATCGATTTCATCGCGGAATATCTGCCAGAAGCAGATACTACTTTTCTCAAAGAGCAAGAGATACAGATTCAGTATGTGCAATATGACTGGCGCCTCAATGCACAGTCAGGAGCGAAATCAGAGCAAAAGTGAGCTGTGGCCTACGTGAGTTTACGTTTTGTGCATTACGGTTTGTTACAAAGGTTGGATGTCACCCGGTGTATGATTTTACGCGGCCCTCGCTAGAGCAATTAAATTCTTTCCGAAGTCAAAATAACGATTGGGAAGGGAAAGCCGGGCTTCACAAACAACACCCGCCCAATCGAGTGCCCCGCACTCACGGGAAGCGGCTTCATCACAGCCGTCCCTATCAGTTGAGGACGCAGATGAAGACCACATTGATACTGAAGCCCAGAGCCTGTTTCAACAATTTATCAAAGCCTCAACGCCCTCAAAATCCTAGAATGAAGCATCAACCGATTAGCCCCAAAGGGTCGTGGTAAAGGAAATTAGCGTCCTATCACTCACGCCCTCAGACGGATCCCTCGCACGTCGTGTGATGATACACATCTATTTCTTTTTGTCGATCAATTCAGCGATAAATGCCACGATGTCAGCTATCTCCTGATCTGATAACCGATCTTCTGTAAAGAAGGGCATGGTAAAGCCACCCTTGCGGACGTAAGCAGCGATACGGTGCTTACGTTTCTCTACGTCTCGCGGCGGTCTCTTTTTGACAAGTTGAGACCCGATACCCGGCCTTTGAGCGGTTGGATGGCACACGTTACATGCCTGACCATACAATTTCCAACCTCTTTGCGCGTCCCCTTTCATCTCCATAATCTTATCGGCGGCTGCGCTCGCAGCGTCTTTATCCAGCATTGTGATTTGGAAATCGGGCCCTTTGTTATCTCCAGAGACATGCTCGAAATAAGCCATCAAGGCTTCGGCTTGTTCCTCTGGAATTGCAATCGGATCGACTTTATCGGAAGGAACCTTTTGCAGAAAATGCTGATAGCAGAAGCCGCCGCCGCCGGCAGCGCGCGCGAAGATATCCGCTGTAATCATGCCACCTTTTGCCTCACCACGATGTGGTACACCGATGATGCTGTGTCCCGCCCGTATCCGACCGTCGGGGGTTGTTGCTTCGTCAAAATCTGCATGGCAGTCAGAGCAGGAGAGCCCGCTGACCTTGGTCGGGTCAAGCGTTCCACCAAAAGACGGATCACTGAAGAGTTCCCGCCCCATCTTGGCTTTTTCATTGGCTTTTTCGTGCATTTCCGCGTTTGCTATAATTGCCAATGAGAGCGTTAGGAGTGCTGTCAAGACAAAAACACCAATTTTGTACATTCAAAATCTCCTTTCGTGCGTTGTAAATTGCGATGAACTAAAACTGTCATAATAGTATCAGGATGTGCATCGGGTGTCAATGAAAATCAATCGAGTTTAAGGGGCAGTTGACAACTTCCACGCTCCCGTTGAGTTGGGATTTGAGCGCATTGATTCTTTCGTTGCCGCGTCGGGTCAGTCCGCGTTTTTCATCCGCCAATCTTTGCGAATCGAAATCCAAAAACTCGCATCAATTCGCACGGTTTCTGGATGAAAGCCGCTCTCGTCCCAACTCTGATTAGGGAGGAAAAATGCTGCACAAACCTGTCTCCTTTGGCTTTCATCTGTTATGCTGCGGCATTCACCGCTTGGAGGAGTGCAATGATGTAGCCGAACTGGAACGCCCACGCTTGCCGCACCCGACCCGAAACTCCCGGCGGGGATTTGTCATCCGGATGATGCGGGGCATGGTCAGGCATCAGCATGTAAGGGTACCCTACGTCTCCAAGCACCTGCGCTACTTTGTACATGTCCACATCCCCTTCATCGGGCCAGACCTCCTGAAAGTTGTGCAGTCCCCCGCGGATGTTACGGAAATGGATGTTGAACAACTTCCCTCTCTCCCCGAAATACCGCACAATCTCGTACAGTTCTTCGCCGGGCTTTTCCAACCCCTCCGAGGCGGTTCCACAGCAGAAGTTGAATCCGTGGTAAGGGCTGTCCACCAGTTCAACGAAACGCTTCAACCCCTCAAAGACTGGATAGTTCCACCGCTCAACGCCCCTTAAAACCGGTGCCGGTGGGTCATTGAGGTGACAAGCCATCTGTACATTGTTCGCCTCAGCCACCGGAATGACCCGCTCCAGAAAATAGGCAGCCCGTTCAAACGCTTCGTCCCGGCTCACCCGCCCGGCTTCGGTCAGAATTTCATTGTCGAATTTTGAAATATCAAAGGTGCTGTACGTGGTTCCGCCCCGCCCGGGTGTGTTCTCCGTCCGCTGGTGCTGAACAATGCAGAAGTTGTAGTTTAATCCACGGAGCCCGACTTTGCCTGCATTTTCAATAGCTTTGCAAACTGTATCGAGGTCTCGGTCTCGCTGCGGATCCTGAGCGAGGGTGATACTCTGTGGGAGAGTGATATGAATCATCTCAAGGCTGATGCCCTCGGATGCGGCTTCTTCCTTGTGTCGGCGTAGCGTCTCCACTTCTGTGTTTTCGACGGAGGCATCCATGTGTGTTACACCGTGCCGGACGAGAAATTGCAATTCTAGCTTTGACGTTCCTATGCCTTGAACGCCCACGTGCATTTTCGCTTTCCCTTGTTGTAGTGGTTTCATGGTTGAGTTCTCCTTTTTTGGGGTCGGCGGATTTGTCAGACCGGTCTATAATTTAAGAGCTGCTTCGCTATCAGGGTACCCCCATCCTGTCTGATCACAGAGGAACCATATCATAAATTCAACTTTTCAACTGCATACAAATTCTAGATTATCAATCGCCCAATAGGTGAAAGTTATAGAACATTGTAACTGAGACGTACAATCGATGTCAAGAAAAAGAATTGACCCCGATAGTGGGATATGATACACTCGTCTAGGGCATCTTATGAAAGCGGTTGCAGGGGTTGATACCAAAACGGGAAGGAGAAACGCATGGACATTGAGAAGCTGAAAGTCGATCTAGAGGAATATGGATTCCTCATTATACATAACCTGATTCCCACCGATCAAGCTGATCATATGACGAGCCGTCTAATAGAAATCATGCGCCAGCAGCCGGATAAGAACATGCCGAATCAAAACCTGCGCGGCGTGTTTAACTACGACGACCAAGATACGTTCATCCCGCTCGTCACCAACCCGGTGTACCTGGAGCTAGCGGCGCACATGCTGGGCCCCGGCTTCCAGATGGCAGAGGTTGGTGCTCGCTGGATTAAGCCTGGGTCAGAAGCGCAAAATCTCCATGCAGACGTGCCAATCGGCTGGTTTCCCCAATCCGGTTTGGCGATACCGGATGCCTGCTTTCTCGTCAACTGTATCTGGATGCTGACCGATTTTACGCTCGAAAACGGTGCCACGCAGGTGATGCCTTTCAGCCACTATTCGCGCCGAACCCCGCGGGCTGGGGTAGACTACAATCATCTAGTGACCGCCGAGGGGCCCGCGGGTTCTATTGTTATTTTTCACGGAGCCCTCTGGCATCGCGGTGGTGCCAATGTCACTGCGGACAAGCACCGCATGGGGGTGTCGAGCGGGTTTCACGCCTCGTGGATGGATCCGGCAGCCGGGGGGTGGTATCTGATGAAGAGAGGTGTGCGCGACCGAATGCCACCAGAAATCCAAGCGATGAATCGGCATGTAGGCGACGATTAATGCCGATTCGCCTCGATAATCGAATTACGGGTTGCTTTGAATCCCAATCTTATTGGGGGTGGATCAACGAGGAGTAAGCCATGGCAGATAAGCAGGCATGTTGGGGATTGTTAAGCACCGCCCGAATCAATGAGCGATTGATACCTGCCATCCGTGCTTCGGGGCGAAGCGAACTCTTGGCGGTAGCGAGTCGTAGCGACGAAAGGGCCCAGGCTTATGCAAAACAGTGGGACATCCCCCACGCCTACGGCACGTATGAACAGATGCTCGACGATCCAGCGATCGACGTGATTTATCTCTCTTTGCCCAACCACCTGCACGCCGAATGGGCTATCAAGTGCGCGGAGGCAGGAAAGCATGTCTTGTGCGAAAAACCCATCGCCATCACGACCGAAGAAGTGGATCGTATGGCACAGGCAGCTGAGAAAAACGGTGTCATCATACAGGAAGCCGCGATGATGCGCTTCCACCCGCAGACTCGGTATCTGCGCGAGTTGGTCGCCAAAAGGATCATCGGCGATGTCCGTCTGATTCGAGGCGTTTTCACCTTCATCCTTGACAATCAGGGGGACATCCGGCTGAACCCAAGCATGGGCGGTGGGTCGCTGTGGGACTTAGGCAGCTATTGCGTGAGTTTTGCGCGGACGGTGTTACAAGCGGAGCCGGTTGAGGTCAGTGCCTATCAGATCAGCGGCGATAGCGGTGTTGATTTGAGTTTCTCGGCGCAGATGCACTTCCCTACCGGCACACTCGTTCACTTTTTTTCCAGCTTTCAGTCATTCGCTCATATTGAGGCAGACTTTCTCGGCACCGAAGGGAGGATTTATGCGGACATACCGTGGGTCAATCACATCGGTGCTTCAGCCAGCGTGCGGGTTACTCGAAGCGGTGATGTCGAAGGGACATCGACCTTCAGTGACAGTGTGGAAGGTCACACGACCGATACAAAGAGGTATGAAAATATCAACGCCTATCAATGCGAAGTCGATTCGATAGTGGAGAGTGTGCTGAATGGTGCCGAACCGGTAATCTCTCTGGCAGATAGTTGGAATAATATCGTAACAATAGTTGCGCTACACGAATCGGCACGGACGGGTAAGCCTGTCCGTCCTTCAACACGGAACGACGAGTTCACCCAACGTCGCCGCTGAGATACGTCAGTTATACACGCTATTGGTGATGTTTGGAGGTTTTCCATGAAGATTAAAGAAATTCGTGCTGTCAACGTAAATATCCCGCATACCTCGCCAAAAACCAAGTCACGCCGTCCGACATGGAATAGGAGTGCGCCGCGTGCTTTGCCTATCAACAAATATCCAGAGTTCTCCCGATTGCCCAGCCAAATGCCCGGAATGGGCGGTGGACAGGTGTGGGTGCAGGTCATCGCTGAAGATGGGACCTGGGGGCTAGGGGCGTGCAGTTTCGGCGGTTCCGTGGCAGTATTGATTGATCATGTTTTTGCGCCATTGTTGGAAGGTCGGGATTGTTTTGCCACCGAATTCCTCAACGACCTGATGTGGCGTTCAATGCAGCGCCTTGGTGCAGCGGGTCATGCTGCGGTGGCGCAGAGCGGCATAGATCTAGCGTTATGGGACCTTAAGGGAAAGCTGCTGGGTTTGCCGGTGTATCGGTTACTCGGCGGTCCGTGTCGAGATAAAATTGAACTCTATGCCACAGGCGATGACCTAGACTGGAGCATGGAGCTCGGTTTCAAGGCGTTCAAAGTCACAAACCCCGCACATTACGCGATGGGCATTGAGGGGTTGAATCTGGTTGAGGAGAAGCTTGCGGCGGCTAGAGAAACGATTGGTTCCAACGCCGAATTGATGCTCAATGCGGTCATGTCATACAACGTGGAATTCGCAATACAGATCGCTGAACGGCTGCGTCCCTTCCGGATGCGCTGGCTGGAAGAGCCTTTGATTCCAACAGATCTTGAGGGGCACATTGAGTTAAAGAAGTCGGTGCCTTGGATGCCGATTGCCACCGGCGAAGACCACCACGGACGGCATGCATTTCGACAACTCGTTGAGCACCGATGCGTAGACGTGCTACAACCCGATCTTAAGTGGTGCGGCGGGCTTTCTGAAGCGGTCAAGATATATACCATCGCTGAGGCGGCTGGCATCGTCACAATTCCCCATGGCGGTGGGAATACGCCTTTCGGCCAGCACTTCGCTATGGTGCTGCCGGAGTCACCGATGGCGGAGTACTGGCTCGGCACAGACCCCGGCATACCGCTTTCCGAGGTGTGTCCCATCCCCGGCATGGCAATGCCGAAGGACGGATACTTGGTTCCTTCGGACGCGCCGGGATTCGGTATGGCGGTCAAGGAGGATTGGATAGCACCGTGGGTGCACAGATAGATCTCGTTGCCCGTATAGATAATCCAATCGCCAACCTGCGTGAGCCTATCAATTATTCGTAATTTGTTTGAAAACTGTAACAAATTACGGCGCACAAGCCGCAGCGAAAGGGAGAGGTGTTATGAAAATAGATCTTACTCAATTCCTTGAGGAGGGATATGTCGTCCTACGCAACGTCATTCCGGCAGATGAACTGGATGCACTGCGTGCAAGCTATGAGATTCTGGTTGAACGGCAAAAAGCGATTTGGGCGCGGGAGCGCAAGCCAGACGAACCACCCGGCGGTGTGTGGGAAACCTCCCGTCAACCACGGTTGCACTTGCACCAGAGCCCTCTCGTAGATTTGATAGACGAGGATACCGCTAGCGCGGTGGAGATTTGGCTTCATGAAAACACACAAGGTGCTAGCAGCGAGTTATTGGGGGTACCAGACGCAGCGGTTACGGAGATGATGTTGATGTGTAACCCCGTCCGAGATCAAGGGCCCGCCCATTGGCACCGCGATTTGTATCCCCCTTACGGTGCCCCGTTGCAAGGTTATGTGGACGATATCATTGAGGCCGGTCCCAGATACGTACAGTGGAATCTCTGCCTCTACGATGATGCCGTGCTATGGGTGATACCCGGCAGCCACACGCGTCTCAACACAGAGCGAGAAAACGAATTGTTGCGGACAAATGGCCATATTCCTTTTCCCGGTGGCGTTCAGACGCACCTCAATGCGGGTGATGGCGTGGCTTACATTCTGCCGATTTTGCACTGGGGCAGCAACTATAGCACCAAAATGCGGCGCACGATTCACGGCGGCTTTTCCACTTTCACCCAGTATGAAAACCAGAACTACATGAAGCATCTATCGACTTGCGCCCAAGAGATATTTGAACGCTGGATACAGCGCAGTGAGCAGATGATAACGCACACCGAGTCAGTGCTGCGAGCCGTCATCGAAAAGGATGCCGCCGCCTACCATGCTGGACTCGAAAAACTCCATCCGGGTAGAGGCGAAAAAGGTAAAATGCTCTCGACAGTATACTTGAGCAAGATTGCCAAACGCGTATATGATTGTAAACACCCCGACTTTGACCAGCTACCGCAGGAGAGTCGTGACTCGGCGGTTCGATCACATCCAATAACGCTTCAATGGGGCTTGCCTCTTGCAAACCGATTCTCTTTCGAGGAGGCACGCAGCTTGTGGGAACGGTTTAAGCCGGTTGATGCCCGTATCCAGTCGGATGTTGAGGATGCCGCTCCCGGGTATGAGAATCGTCCGTCGCGGTATCACTTCAACGAAATGCCCACCGATTTTAGTGTCGAGGGCTTCACCGCCGGCTGGCTGCAGTCACGGTAGCCACGCAAATTGATAAGTGGAGGAGATTGCGTTGCAGAAATCACTCGAAATTGCCATGCAGGCAGCCAAAGAAGCGGGCGAAATCGTGATGACATATTACCGGGGTAACTACGACATTCGTGAAAAAAGCTCCAATAATCCCGTTACAACCGCCGATCTGATGGCGAATCATCGGATTCGAGAGATTATCCGCCATACTTTCCCTGACGATGGGTGGCTTTCTGAGGAAACAGAGGATTCTCCGGATCGATTGACAAAATCCCGCGTGTGGGTCATCGATCCCATTGACGGTACAGAGAAATTCATCGCAGGCATCCCCGAATTTGCGATTTCGATTGCCCTCGTGGTTGAGGGAACACCGGTCATCGGTGTGTTGCACAACCCCGCTACCGCGGAGCTCTTTTATGCTTATGCGGGCGGGGGTGCATTCTGCAACGGCAAGCCGATTCGCTGTTCACCGTGCCGAACCCTCAAACAGGCATCAATGATTGTGAGCCAAACGGAACACCGAAAGGGGTTGTTAGCGGGGATAGTTCCACTTGTTGGAGAAATCCAATATATCGGCAGCGTCACCTACAAACTAGCAAGGCTTGCGGCAGGGACAGGCGACCTTTATGTTACCGTGCGCCCTAAAAATGAGTGGGATTTCTGTGCCGGCGATCTCATCTTGCGTGAAGCCGATGGCATCTTGTGGGACAAGGCGGGTCAGATGATAAGGTATAACAAAAAGAGGGTTAGGCAGCTCACGGGCCTGTTCGCTGGCAACCCAACCCTCGTAAAACAGGTAATCAATCATTACTCGAACAAACCCGTCTATGTTTGAATTTGCCGGTTAAGATTGAGAAGCTGTTGAGTTTCCAATTGAAAATTGGGGGAATGGAATAGAAGAAAAAGAGCGAAAGATTTTCCTTCCTTTTCAGGCAGGACCTTCCAAAGGTGAAGCCCCTTTGGAAGGTTAGAGAAGCTCTTGAAGGTATTGCACTCGCGTATGATGGCGCAACTTCCTGAGTGCCTCATCTTCGATTTGACGTACCCGTTCTCGGCTAATGCCAAGCAGCCGTCCAATCTGGGCAAGGGTGTGCTCCGTGCCATCGGTCAAGCCGTCTTCTTGACGTACCTGTTCTCGGCTAATGCCAAGCAGCTGTTCAAACTGGGCAAGGGTGTGCTCCGTGTCATTGGTCAAGCCGTAGCGGAGCTTGATTACAAGTGTTTCACGAACCGCTAAGGTATCGAGTACCGCTTCAAGCGACTCTCTTTCTGAGTTAGAAAGCAATTCCTCCTCAGGGGTCACCTGTGAGTCATCAGCCAGTAAGTCAGAAATCGTTGCATCAGGTGAAGATTCGCTCAATGGCGAGTCCAGCGAAATTGTACCCTTCGTGCTTTGGAGAATTTCGACGACACGGCTTTCAGGCATCTCTACCTCTTCGGCAATGTCTTTGATGCCCGGTTCACACTCGAGATCTCTAGCAAGTCGGCTCTGTGCCTGCTTGATAGATCTCCGGGTTTCCCCAACGTAACAGGGAATGCGAATTGTCTGGCTCTGCTGATCCAAGGCACGCTTGATCGCTTGCATGATCCACCATGTCGCATAGGTGCTGAAGCGATACCCTCTTGTGAGATCGAATTTCTCCACAGCCTTCATCAAGCCAACACTTCCCTCCTGCATGAGGTCAAGGAAGGAAAGTGATGATTTGTTGAAATTATGCTGTTTGGCAATACTCGCAACAAGCAGCAGGTTGGCCTCAACAATTTTCAACTTCGCATCCTGAATAATTTGAACAGCGTCGCCTAAGTCGATCCATAGGGTTGCGAGGCGTTCACACTCTTCAACCTGATCGCTTAATGTCGTTGCAACATCTGCCTCAATGTGCTTTTGGTAAGTCTTGATTGCCTTTTGAATTTGTTCCAAAAGTGTAGCGATGTGCATTGGACTCCACCAAATGCCCTGCGTTTCCTTCTGTTTGGCACCACGTCGCCGCCCGGTTTTGGGACGCACTTCTTCTAAAATACGAGGTGGAAGCTGATCCAATAACTTTGTTACCTCCTGTTTTCCCACTTCAAACTGTTGAAACAGTTCGACCTCTTTTTCAGGCGTAAGCAAGGGGGTGCGAGCAATCTCTTGCAGATAAGAAAAAGCTTCATCTCGGGTACCATCGGTAACATCGCTGCGTTGTCGAAAGGAAGAAATCAAACTATCTTCTGTCGTATCTTCCGTGATACTTTCTTCCTCATCAACTGCATTCGTTTCATCAGTGGGCACTGCTGACAGGAGCTCATCGTTGTCGTGAAATTCCAGCTCGTTCGCTCGCTCATCGCCAGTTCCACTATGCGTGAATTTACGTGCTTTACTCATTTCTTGTTCATCTCCATTCTGCTAAATTCTGTCGAATCTAAAAAAGATAAAAATATACAAAAATCCATAAACCTCCTGCTATTTATCGGTCGCATTTATACAATGAACATGATGTATGAAACGTGATATGTTATAATAGGTATCATAAAAAATTAAGTTGACCATCGAAAATCATACCCACCTGTCAGTATTTAACTGTGTGGCCTCAGAAGTGCTCTTCACTCATCAGGCAAGCTGCCCATGCGATGGGTATGAAATGTTAACATAATTCTGTCCAACGACTTGCATAATCATTTATCAACTCGGAGGTTACTATGAATCAACTCACCAAAACTGATGTGCTCAGATGCCTTCAACAAGGCGAATCATTTATTGGAGCAGATTTGGCGAATATCGATCTGTCAGGGGCTTCCACTGATTTGACAGAAGCAAATTTCAACGCCGCGAATCTTTCCAATGCTAACTTTGAAGGGGCAGTAATGAAAGGCGTTTTCCTTGTTGGGGCGAATTTGACCAACACTAACTTTGAAGGGGCGGACCTTGAAGGCGCGTTTCTCAGTGGTGCGGTGCTTTCTGGTACAAATTTTCGAAGCGCGAATTTACGCAATGCCACAATTGGTGCCCCAAATTGGGTCGTTTCGGATGCGTTTGGCAGCCTAACAAATTTTGAAAATGCCAATCTCGAAGATGCGATTTTCGGCGAAACTGTGATGAAAGGTGTAATCCTGTTTGGGGCTAACCTCAAAGGTGCCTATTTATATGAAGTAGATCTTTCAGAAGCCGTATACAAATCTTTAGATCTTGAAGGGGCAGTTACCAAAAAGGCATTCCAAGAATCGATTTGGGATTGAACGCCGGAAACGCTTTCTCATCATTGGGGCTGATATACTACCACAGCATCCGGTCTAATACAACACCTAGTATTGATGCAAGTTTCATTTGACCATCATTGAGACGTTTTTTCCCCTGATTCAGTTTAGAAATAAACAGGATTATCTCGATTCAGCCAAAGACACGGTTCATCATCGAAATTGCATCTGGCACAGCTTCTGGTATAGCCCTCCGTTTGCTAACAACTCATGGTGTGCGCCACTTTCAACAATCTTCCCACCGTTCAGGACAAGAATTTTGTTCGCATGAATAACTGTCGAAAGCCGATGGGCGATAACGAAGGTTGTTCTTCCCTTCATCAGGTTTTTAAGCGAGGCTTGAACAAGTACCTCCGATTGGCTGTCAAGTGCTGAAGTGGCTTCATCAAGCACAAGGATGGGAGGCCCCTTCAAGATTGACCGTGCAATCGAAAGACGTTGCTGCTGACCGGTGGATAACTTGGCTCCGGATTCGCCAATCTGTGTGTCATATCCTTTAGGCATTTGAACAATGAAATCGTGTGCATTTGCTTGTTTTGCAGCTTCAATTGCCCCCTCCCGTGTTGCGGCCGGCGCGCCATAGATGATGTTCTCCATTACCGTTCCATCAAATAGGATGGTATCCTGTGGCACAATCGCGATATGGCGTCTGAGGTCGTTCAATGCCACTTCGGAGGTAGGAATCCCGTCAATCAGAATCTCGCCGGAATCCACTTCGTAGAAACGCGACAGCAGATTGAGTAGCGTTGTTTTCCCACTTCCACTCAGACCAACCAACGCGACAACTTCGCCCGGTTTAGCGTGAAAACTGATATGTTTGATGACTGGTTCGCGTTCATATCCGAAGGAGACCTCCCGAAATTCAACCTCGCCACGCACCGACGGTAGCTTTAGCTGTTTTTCGCGCTTGGGTGCCTCTCTCTCAAAATCGAGGACGTAGAAAATTCTTTCAGCAGAAGCGAGACTCTGTTGCAGGACATTGTTGAAGTGTCCGATGGTTTTGATCGGCTTAAACATCAGGCTGATCATCGCAATGTAACCGATAAACCAGCCGGTTGAGAGTTTACCTTGAACAACCTGCCAGCAGCCAAGCCCAAACACGGTTGCGATACCGATTGCACTGAGCAGCTCCACAAGTGGGGGCAACATTGCTGCGAGTCGCACACGGCGCATGGCAACGCGATACTGCCCCTTGTTTGTTGCGACAAAGCGCTTACGTTCTACTTCCTCCGCAGTAAAGCTCTTGATAATTTTGAGCCCGAAGAGCGTCTCTTTCAGTTGCGAGGAGAGGTCCGCAGTCTGTTGTTGGATTTCCGAACTAGTGCCGCGGATACGTCGCCCAAATCGATTGATCAGATGGGCAAGCAGTGGAAAAACAAGCAGCGCAAGTGCCGTCATCTTGAAACTTCGGAATAGCATGACTGAGACAAAGACAGGGATAAAGACGGTTGCACGAATGATGTTTGCGGTAGATCCAATGGCATACTGCCATGTCCGGACATCATCTGTAACGCGCGCCATCAAATCTCCGGTCCGATGCGCTTTCAGTACCCCCAAAGGCGCGAAAAGGATTCTTTCGTATAACTCATTCCGCACTCGCGTAATCAGTTGATATCCAACACGCGCCATTAGGTAATCATTACAGTAAGTAAATCCTCCTTTAATCACGACAAGTGTAAGGAGGCCCGCCAACACCCAACCGATAAGTTTGAAGGCATCCCTCGCGTCTGTAATGGTAATTTCGAGGCCATCAAAGCCCGTTTCCAAATGGAAATATTGGATCTGAATGGGCCCATCTTCAAAACGCCGGGTTTCAATCAGCTTGAGCGCATCAATTGTGTCTGCCAAAATGTGAACGTACCCCATTTCGCAGAAAGCAATCAGGAGCGCACAAATTAACGCCAATACGATCGAACCGAGGTACGGCGATAGATACTTTGCGAAGCGCGAGAATGTGGACATTGTTAACACTTTTCCGCAATCGTTATGAGCCGCCGCGACTCCGTCAGAAACGGGCTAGAGTCAAAGTCACCGTACATTGCACGCACTTTCAAGCCTGCTGATGCTAACATCCCTTTCAATTCGGTCGGGAAGTAGAACCGAATGCGATTAACCGACTCCCGAATAGCACCGGTGGAGATGTCTATCACCGTTCGATAGTCAGAGAGCCGTCCAGATGCCGGATCGTATTCAACCTCGGCAAGTGCCAACAGCGATTCGGACATCCACCACCAATTGCGTGTTTGATCCAACTGAAGCACAGCGTAAGGATTCCAGTGCTCCAGCAACAATTTCCCGCTTGGCTTGAGGGCTGCCGCAATCGCTGTAATAACCTTTTTATTATCATTATCTTCAAAAAAACCGAAGCTAGTAAAGAGATTAATGACAGCGTCACAGACTGGCTTCAAAGGGATATGGCGTGTGTCTCCTTCAACGAGATGTAGACGGTTCTGGCTTGAAGAGGCATTTTTCTGCGCTTCCGTTAAAAGGAAACGGGAGCTATCTAAGCCGACAACCTTCATGCCTTTGTCTGCCAAGAGTTGCCCATGTCGTCCCTGACCGCAGCAGAGGTCTAAAACAGTCGCCCCTCGCAGAAGTTCAAGGGCTTCACAAACAAATTTGACATCTTCTGCTGTTTCCGCTGCCGGCGGGAGCTCGGAAAGTAGGTAGGTTTGATCCCACATCGTAAATCACATTCTATACCGTCCAAACTGGATGGTTCTTGCTTGGGCTGCCGTTCCCGCCTTGCATCGTATTTTCAACTGCTTGGTATTGAAATCCACAGCGTCAATTACTCCAAGTGAAATCGTTGTGCCTGATGCGTTGAGCAACCCGACCAAGCAACGTTCAAAATATTGGGGAGTTTTGGCAACCAAATTCTTCAAACTCAAATGGTTTTTCAGTCGTGCTTGGATTAGACTCGGCAGCACATCTGGCGTGACCAATGCCAACGATCGGTGTCCCCATTCCGCATAAAGAACGCGATCATCAACAAAATTGGAAAGCAGTTCCTGTTCTTTGGGGTTCGCCTGTCGCCCATTGAAAAACGGGGTTCTTTGTCCACGCATCTGATCGAAGGGCAACGTCTCATGGACGCAGTCTGAAAAGTAGCTCGCGAAACTCGACTCACGATACTTCCTACGAAATTCGTCGCTCTTGGAGGTAACACGCCTATGCGGCAAAAGGCGATGTGTCTGTATTGTATCGTCACCTCCAAAGGGGGCGACAATTGCCTCCAACTCGCGTGACCGATGGAGACAAATCAGGTGTGTGGGCTTGACCAACTCGATTTTGTGCTGCTTGAGAGCTACCGCAGTATCTCCTTCTATATAGCCTGTCGTATCAACCACAATGCAATCAGTGCCCGCCCTCAAGGCAGCATCAACCATCAAGCGCGTCCCGGCTACACATTGCAGCAGGTGACGTTCTGGTGAGGTCCATCCTACGAAGTAAAGTGCATCAGGTTCGTCATCAATCTTTTCGAGGCTTTCCATTGGACCGTTTGGCGCAAAGACCTTCAACCCAATCGTGGTTGGCGGCCCAATCTGCGATTGCCCCACATCCGCATCAACGAAACCAACCTTCAGCTCACTTGTCACCCCCCGTTCAATGAGAAACCGGCAGAATGTTGATTTACCGACATCCGTTGCACCAATAACTAGTATAATCTGTTGAGGTTGTATTACCTTTTGGGCAAGGTGTTCCCAATCACGGTTCGGTTGGTAGAGATCTGCCATTTACTTTATACGAGTATTGGGTATCAACCCCACCGCAGTTTTACTGGATACGGAGTTCATACCGAAAAGTGACACCGGCGTTGTCAAGCAACCTATCTAAATTCTCTTTCCCTGTAGTGCCTAACACCCGCTCAAGCATAGAAGGTTTGCGCTTCGTACGAACTACTTTCGGTTTGCCCGAAATGCCACCAAGCTCCCCTGCGCGGTCAATCGCATCAGGCAGGTTACCAAGTTGGTCTATCAGCTTATGTTCCAACGCTTGCTGCCCCGAAAAGATTCGCCCGTCGGCGAGTGCGACAATTCCCTCTCGTGTCAAATGTGTCTGACGCCCTTCAAAGACAGCGTCAATGAACTGATTGTGGACATCATCGAGTGTTGCTTGCAGGAGTTCACGTTCTTCGTCCGTCAGGTCGCGCACCGGTGAACCTGTATCTTTGAACCTGCCACTTTTAACAACCTGTTGCTCTAATCCAATCTTTTCGTAGAGCCCTTTCAGTTTGGTAAACTGCATGATTACTCCAATGCTACCTGTCAAGGTGCCGGGGTTTGCGAGAATTTCATCAGCAATAGCGGCGATATAATACCCGCCGGACGCGGCGGTGCTCCCCATTGAAGCGACGATCGGTTTTTCCAATTTTTTCAATTCGCTGTAGATTTCTTGAACGGGGGCAACGCTCCCACCAGGCGAGTTAATGTGCAGGACAATTGCCTTGACGGCCTGATCGTCGCGATATTGATGAATCTGATCAATAATTGTCTCTGTGCGCGAAATGGCACCAACGATATCGATGACTGCAACTTTGTCTCCAATTGCTGTGCTTTGCACTAGGGTCCGAGCAATCAACAAGAAGAACAACAATCCAACACCAACAATCAAGATGAGGAGTACTCTTTTTCGACGAGTCATAGTTATCTATATAAGGTCAAATCAGTAAATCGGTAGTTTAGGTTGATGGAAATAAATTTCCCACTCTGTTTTTTTATTACGCTTCATCGGCTGGCATCTCTGCTTCGCCGATTAGCATGACTGGAATGCCGTCACGAATTGGGTAACGCCGCTTGCATTGGCCGATACAAATTAACTTCTGATTTTCCGAATCGTACTCGATATCGCCTTTGCAAGCCGGACATGCGAGGATTTCAAGTAATTCGCTGTTAATTTCTTGCGCCTGTGAACCCAAAGGAAGCCTCCGTGATTGCGTAACCCTTCGCTTGAGTGATATTCTACTGACCATGACACCTTTTGTATTTTTTACCGCTCCCACAGGGACAGGGAGCGTTGCGGCCAACCTTCGGGAGCCCGCCAGCCGCCTGACGGGAGGCAAATTCAGCGGTATTACTGGCTGATTGCCCATCAACCGCTCCTGCAATGGCACCGTGTGTGTTCGCGGCGGCACCACGACCCCGCGGGGAAGTACGTCGAGGCGGAACGCGTTGGGGGGTTGCGGTCTCGATACGTGCTTTGAAGATATATTCGCTGACCTCCTCTTCAATTCGTCGGTACATCGCTTCAAAGACACCGAAGGCTTCATTTTTGAAAACAACAATCGGATCTTTGCCAGCATAACCGCGCAGATAAATCCCCTCTTCAATGTAATCGATATTGTACAGATGGTCTTTCCAGTGGTGATCGATTCGGTCGAGAAGGATCAGCCGTTCAAGCGTACGCATCAATTCTGAGCCCATTTCGGCTTCCCGTTGTTTGTAAAACTGGCGCAGCGATTTGAGAATATATTCCCGCAGCTCAGATCGACTCATATTCAACGGCTGCTGCAAGCCCATCGTATCAATAGTGAAGGTATTCGCCTGCCAAGTCTTGAAACCTTCAATGGTGCCGTCATAAATATTTAGCTGGTCTCCTTCTTTCCTAATAACGTAAGTGTTCTGATTTTCATCATCGGAGATCAGCCATTCGCTGCCTTTTTTCGGGTTTGAAACGATAGCGTTTTCGGACAGGGGAAGTCCATTGGTTCTAAGTTCCCGCAACGAATCCGCTGAGATTAGTTCGCTACTATCTAACTGATTTTGGAATTCTGGGCGAATCGTAGATAATCGCTCGTCATTGATATGTTCGGGTAAATGTTCCTCAAGGTAATCCTCCAACACATTTTCGATCATTTCCCAAATTGTCTCTTTGAGGTCGTTCCCTTCCAAAATACTATCGCGCAAACTGTAGATGCTTTGACGTTGCGAATTCATCACGTCGTCAAACTTAAGTCTATTCTTTCGCATTTCAAAGAAAACCTGCTCAACCCGCTTCTGCGCTTTTTCAATTGCGTTGGTCACTGCTTTGTGTTCAATCGGTATATCTTCCTCCATGCCCAACCGATCCATGATACTAGATAAACGATCGGATCCAAACTTCCGCATCAAGTCATCTTCGAGCGAAAGGTAGAAGCGAGATGATCCCGGGTCCCCTTGACGCCCGGCACGTCCACGCAACTGGTTATCAATCCGCCGCGCTTCATGCCGCTCCGTAGCAATAATATGCAAGCCACCTGCCTTCAGCACCTGTTCACGATTTGGGGCGCAAATAGCTTCAGCCTCAGCGAGAGCCTCCTTCCATTCTACTGAATCCTCGTCAACAGTGGAGGGGTCTATCTTCTTCTTCCGAAGAATTTCTTTCGCCATGCCCTCCGGATTCCCGCCGAGCAAGATGTCCACGCCCCGGCCGGCCATATTCGTTGCGATTGTCACGTTGCCGGGGACACCCGCTTGGGCGATGATTGTTGCTTCATGGGTGTGCTCTTTGGCGTTTAGCACCTGATGTTTGATATCACGCCGTTTTTTGCGGAGTATCTGACTCAATTTTTCAGAATTTTCGATTGAAATGGTGCCAACAAGCACAGGGCGCCCCTGCTCATTCTGCTCAATAATATCTTCAAGAACCGCCCGGTATTTTGCCGCCTCGGTTTTATAGATCACGTCCGAGTGGTCTATCCGAATCATTGGTTCGTTCGTGGGGACGACGACGACATCCAATCCATAGACATGTGCAAATTCAGCGGCTTCTGTCTCAGCCGTGCCCGTCATGCCTGCCAACTTCTTGTACATCCGGAAATAGTTTTGATAAGTGATGGAGGCACCGGTTTGGTTTTCCTGCTTAATCCGCACATGCTCTTTGGCTTCGAGGGCTTGATGGAGACCTTCGTTAAATCGCCTGCCTTCCTGTAATCGTCCTGTAAACTCATCAACAATGATGACCTCCCCGCCCTGCACAACATAGTCCACATCCCGCTTGTAAAGGGTGTGTCCAATCAGTGCCTGATTCACGTGATGCACCCAGTTCATGCTTTCGTGACCGTAGAGATCTTCTAACCCCAGAAGGCGTTCGATCTCTTCCACGCCTTCCTCAGTCAGCGCGACGGTGCCGCGTTTGCTACTTTTTTCGTCGCGCTCATAATGCCCTTCACTTTTCAGTCGTCGCACCGCAGCGTCAATTTTTTTATAGAGTTCGACCGGCTCCCCTTGTGGTTCAGCAATAATTAACGGGGTCCGCGCTTCATCAATCAGGATGCTGTCGACCTCATCAACGATGGCGTAATGATGACCGCGCTGTACCTTTTCCTCAAGCGTCTGCCCTTTATTGTCCCATAGATAGTCGAAGCCGAATTCACTGTGTACACCGTAAGTAATATCCGATTTATACCCCAGCGCTTTCAAATTATGGGGTAACCCACTGTAGGTTAATCCCACACTCAATCCGAGGAAGGTGTAGATTTTTCCCATCCATTCCGCATCACGCTTAGCGAGATAATCATTGACAGTCACAACGTGGACACCTTTGCCTGCCAAGGCATTCAGATAAACGGCGAGCGTCGAAGTTAGCGTCTTTCCTTCGCCTGTTTTCATTTCGGCGATTTTGCCTTGATGGAACACAACCCCGCCCATAAGCTGAACATCGTAATGGCGTTGGTTCAAGGTCCGCACTGCTGCTTCACGCACCGCGGCGAACGCTTCGGGCAGTAAAGCATCAAGGGATTCACCGGTGTCTAGCCTTTCTCGAAAGTGCGGTGTCTTTGATTGGAGGGCAGCATCAGATAAACGCTGCATCTCTGGCTCCAATTGATTGATCTTGTCCACAATTGGTTGGAGCTGCTTCATATCCCGGTCTTGTTTACTGCCGAAAACCTTGGTCAAAACTTTCTGAAGCATGGCACATCATCACCCTTTACATTGTACAAATTTTCAAATTGTCTAATCCTACTCACGTTTGACGTTTGACACACGATTTAGTTATATCTCATTGAGCTTTTTCTTCAGTCTCAATTGCATCGGGATTCAAAGCAGCTTGGGAGAGCGGTGCGTCCGGAGTAGCTGGGTCTGAAACATCTTCTTCATCCTCAACTTCCAATAAGTTTTCCCCGTCAATCCGCTTTCTTAGTATCGTATAGATGAGGGTATTACCGGCCGAAGCAATCGAAAATAGGTAAGCGATAACCAAACCTACGATAAATAACAGGGACAGCGTCATAAAAATCGCGGCAATATCAAGCGTAATTGGCAAATGAGTGGGTTCAGGACTAATATCAAATACTTTGAATACCTTGAAACTGTCTATGTCTGATATCGCAGCGAGTTTATCAATTGAGCCACCGAGCCACCGATCTGCCCGCCACATAATATGCTGCATATCCGTGGGGACCAGAAAGCAGATGGGTTGCATCGCTAAGGCAAAGCCGGTCAGGCAAAAGATGACCCAAATCGGGGTACAGATTGCTTTCACGCCGAACAGCAGGGTTTCGTAAATAAGGACACGCCACGATTGATTCCAAATCATCGCAAGGTGCTGATACGCTGTTTCAAAGGTATCCGAATCCGCAGCCGCAACCACAGAGGGCGCGAAAAACAGGCTCACCGCCAAGGCAACAAGGAGATAAGCCATCAACAATCCGATAAAGAAGGCAAAAGGGGTCAAGACCGATGCGAACATGAGGATAACGCGACCCACCATTGGAATCTTGCCGAGCAGACCGACGCAAATCGGTATTAAAGCCAAAAGCACGAGAATGACAATCAAGCCCACAAGCGTCCCGAAAACCGCTTTCCAATGTTTCTTCACAAAGCCCCAAGATGCCTTTATAGAAAAAAAGTAGTCGCCCCGCAGTTGCTGGATTGTGATTTTCGAGACCATCGTGCTCGTTAAGAAAAAGCACACAAACAGGATTAATGTGCCGATCCACATCGCACCAACTGTAATGTCCTCAAAAGCATAATCGACAAGGGGACAAACGGGCAGGAGTGCATAGGTATCCCAGAATTGCTTGACTGCACCTCCGCCTGCGATGAGCAAGCTCGTATATACCAATAGTTCGTAGATGAGATAAGCGAAGACAAGCCCGAAAAGATGAACTGAAATCTTCCTTACATTAAAGCCGTAATGCCCGGCTCGGAAAATATCTCGAAAATCAAAATGCAATTCAGCCATTTATTTCATCCAGTTGTTGGACAATTTCTCAACGGATTCTGCCACGGTATCAGCCAGCTCTACATCAGACTTTAGGAGTCCAGAACTTTGGCATATAATACACCACTTGCGATCTTCTGTCAACAATAGAAATCTTGAAATTTTAACTTGACTTTATCCCAAAATCCCAATACAATGCCATCGGGATATAGGAATTAAAACGACTCAGTTTTTAGGGAGAAAATGACATGGCAATCACAAAACTAACCGATGCAGAAATTAGCACCCAACTTGAGGGACTATCGGGTTGGACAGTTGAAAATGAAAAGCTGCACAAGGAATTTCAGTTCGACTCGTTTGTAGAAGCCTTCGGTTTTGTGGCGAGTGTTGCTCTGATTGCGGAATCAATGAATCATCATCCGGAGTGGTTTAACGTCTATAATCGCGTGACAGTTGACCTCGCAACACACGATGTCGGAGGCATTAGCGTGTTGGATTTTGAATTGGCGAAGAAAGTTGATGCACTTTCGTAAAACTCAATGCGTAAGGACTTTGATTGTTGACTGGCTTATTACTTTTATCATTCGTATATTGGGCGTAATCGTCCGTTGGCTTCCCAAGTGGTATGCCCTGGGGCTGGGGGGCAGTTTGGGCCACCTCCTCTATTTTGTCCTAAAGAAACGCCGCCGAATTGCCTTAGAAAATCTGAAAATTGCGTTCGGTGATGAAATGTCTACCGATGAGCAAGCACAGATTTGCCGCAGTAGTTTCCAACAAATAGGGAAAACCGCAATCGAATTTCTCCGTTTCCCCAAATTAACGTTCGACAACATTTGGGAAGAAGTGACCGTCGAGGGGAAAGAGCACTTGATACAGGCATTGACTCAGGGTAAAGGTGCCATCGTGTTTCTGTCCCATTTTGGGAATTGGGAACTCCTCGCTCTTGTCTATGGAGCACTCATCCCGGACCGAGCGAAAGCAATTGCGTTTCCGCTCAAAAACAGATACCTTAACGCGCTTACCTTTCAATATCGAGAGCGTCTGAGTTTGAAGTTAATCACCCGAAGTCAAGCAGTCAGGGAAACCCTTCGCGCGCTTAGGGAGAATTTTGCTGTCGGATTTTTCGCGGATCAGAATGCAGGGCGAGAAGGGGTTTTTGTCGATTTCTTTGGAAAACCGGCTTCCGCTGTCCGTGGGCCCGCGACGCTCGCCCTCAAGACAGGTGCACCGCTTCTCTTATCTATGGATATCCGTCAGCCCAATGACCGGCATCATGTCCTCATCACACCGGCGATCAATCTAGAGATATCCGGCGATCTCGAGCAGGATGTACAGACCAATACCGCGCATATCCTGAAAATCCTTGAGGCATATATCCGACAATATCCGGATCAGTGGCTCTGGACGCACAATCGATGGAAAACACAACCAGATCTGAAATGGCAGATGAAGCGACAGATACGGAAAAGAGGTGTGAAACATGACGCATGAATTGCCCCACATCACGCTGTCGAAATTAGAAATACCCCGATAACCATCACTACCGCTGCAGCAAATCGGAGTTTCGTTTGTGATTCCTTCAGTAGATACCCGCCGAGCAACACAGCAAAAATCACGGAACTCTGGCGGAGTGCGACAACGTAGCTGACACTTTCGGTCATGTAAACGTAAAGGATGAGCGTGTAGGAAAGCATTGAAAGCAATCCGGTTGCGATAATCTGCTTCCATTCTCGACACCCAATGTCCGAGATCTCCTGTAGCGGGAAGCAAAGCACGATATAGCTGCCATATAATATCATCGCAATCACGCTTTCCGCCAAAAAGTAGGTCACAGGTTGCCAAGCGTGTTGTTGGGTCGAATGTGCATGAAATTCCGACATTCCAGCCTTGTCAATCAGCGAGTATGCGATCACCGTGCCGAGCGTCGAAAATGCCCAAACAGAAGCCGGTTGTCTGAGGTATCGGAGCAGCTCTTTGAATGTCAGTCCACCATCTCGCTGCTGAAGTAGATAGATCGAGAGTACGATTGAAAAAATGCCAATCAGTCCCTGTACCGAAAGCCGCTCGTCTAAAAACAGAAAGGCAAAAAAAGGGAGGAATCCGGGGGCGGACCGCGCAATCGGATAGACATAAGAGATGTCGCCAGACATATAGGCGCGGCTCAAGCACAACCAGTAGAAAAAGTGGACGACACCCGACCCAGCGATATAACCCCAAACCGGTTTTGGGACGATTGGTAGTTGTAGCGCGACAGCAACGGCCGCCACACCTACTGTAAAAACCCCAATCCAGAAGAAGAACAGTTGTGGCGCACGGCTTGCTTTGCCATAGTAATTCCATAGTGCGTGGAAGAAGGCGGACAGCAGAACGAAAACGATGGAAATTGGGGTCTGCACGGGCTCTGTAGAACATGCCACACGTTCTACTTTCTCCTTCAGAGATTTTCGGATAGGCTCGTCGAACACGAATATGCACAAGTATATCACATCTCAATTTAGTTTTGACAGTCTTATCCGCTTGTGATATAATGAAAGTTGTAAATAAAGTGAATTCCCATCACCAATCCAATCTGAGATTGCCATATAAGATTGAACAAATGAGGTGAATTGCATTGAAATCCCCAGGACAAATTATCGAAGAAGTTAAAAAAGAAATCCCAGAAGTTTCTATTGAAGAAGCTCAGCAAGAGAAAGCAGAAGGCGGAGATGATGTCGTGCTGCTCGATGTCCGAGATGAAGACGAATATCGAGCGGGATATATCCCTGACGCAGTTCATGTCACGCGGGGAATGCTCGAATTCTCGATCGAAGATGAAGTGCCAGATCGGGACAAGAGAGTGATTGTCTATTGCGCTGCCGGAATGAGATCCCTGCTCGCCGCCAAAGCTCTGAAAGAGATGGGGTACACGGATTCCGTATCTATGGCGGGGGGATATCGAGATTGGTCAGCGGCTGGATTCTCGACCGCCAAAGATAAACCTATGACACCAGATCAGCTGGAGCGGTACAGCCGTCACTTCATGCTGAACGAAATCGGCGAAAGGGGACAGGCGAAGCTGCTTGACGCTAAAGTGTTACTTGTCGGAGCAGGTGGCTTGGGTTCGCCGGCGGGACTATACCTTGCGGCGACAGGTGTGGGTACACTCGGCGTAGTTGATTCAGATGTTGTCGAGCTAAGTAATTTGCAGCGCCAAATCCTCCACCGCACGGAAACTGTTGGCAAGCCGAAGGCCGAATCTGCGGTTGAAACAATGACGTTCCTGAATCCTGATGTCAATATTGTTCCCTACAATATGCGACTGTCAGAAGACAACATCATCGATCTCTTTAATGAGTACGACTTGGTCGTTGATGGCTGCGATAATTTCGCAACACGCTATCTAGTCAATGATGCTGCAGTGTTGACGAACACCCCCATTGTACACGGCAGTATTTTCCAGTTTGAAGGGCAGGCGACCGTCCTTAAGCCACACGATGGCCCCTGCTATCGGTGCATGTATCCGACTCCGCCGCCGCCCGGCATGGTGCCTGGCTGAAACGAGGCTGGCGTCCTGGGCGTGCTCCCAGGCACAATTGGCCTTGTGATGGCGACTGAAGCTGTCAAACTGTTACTTAATCTTGGCGAACCCCTCATCGGTCGCTTGATGATGTACGACGCACTCAGCATGAAGTTTCGTGAGTTGAAAGTGAATCGGGATAAGGACTGCCCGATCTGCGGCGAACAACCGACGATTACCGAGTTAATCAGTGATTACGTCGAGTTCTGCGAAATGGATCATTCCGAAGATCTTGCGACTGCTGCCGACTAAAAAATAAAGCGTAAAACGTAGAGCATCTTGTGTGTAACGTCTTTACGCTTTGCAAACCCTGCATTTGAAAGGATTTAATCTATGTTCCCTTGTCCAGGTTGTAATAATCCACTCACACAATTCCCAATCGAGCGATCGGATGTGGATCTGATGAGTTGTGATGGCTGCCAAGGTGTTTTTCTCAATCGTCCCGGTGGAGAACTTGAGAACGTGGATAACGCAACATTTGATGAGCTTGTTGCAGCCTATGGCACCGAATATCCAATTGATGTAGATCCAAGTACCGTTACCCTGCCAGAGGCAGTAGAAGAAGCTCTTGAGTAGAAAATATCAATGTCTTGTGGCGTTGGCAACTTCGGTTAATAAGCCTTGCGAAGGTTCCAAACCTTCGCAAGGTGTATCGAATAATCCCTCTAAATAAACTTGCTATGGGTCAATCTCCTCGGATCCAGTACCTCCCCCAGCCGCGATGAATCTCATCTCTAAATTTGCCCAATATCTTCGAGAGCGTCCTCGCATTCAAGGGACCATTCTCCGTTTTCCTGCCCTGTTCTGGTTGATCTGCTTCTTTCTAATTCCTATTGGATCTACTTTCGTCTATAGGTTTGTGCAACGCGGCACTTATGGGGGCGTTGAGTTTTTACGCTGCAAAACTATCATCAATTGATTGATACAATTTCGATAGGCATCATCTCAACCACTGTCTGCTTACTGATCGGCTATCCTTTTGCCTACTGCCTTGCACGACATCACCACCACCGACCGGCGGAATGCCTTGCTGTTGACTGTTACCATACCATAGCGAGTAAAGCGTAAAAACACACCTTTTACGTTTTACACCTCTGAAATAAGCAGCGAGTCCAAACAGCTTGTCTTTGATTCAAGGAAGTGCAGATGACCATTCTCGAAGCGATTGTGCTTGGTGTTTTACAAGGACTGACAGAATTTTTGCCGGTGAGTAGCTCTGGACATTTAGTGCTGATGCAACATTTCTTGGGGATAAAGGAATCACAAGTATTTTTCGATGTTATGCTCCATCTTGGCACCTTGGGGGCTGTCATTATTGTTTATTATCAGTTAATCGGGTCTTTGGTGCGAACCGGTTTTTCCGCTCTCGTCCAGGCAGATTTCTACCAACACCCCCGGCTTACGATCGGTAACACCCCCCATCTCAGGCTGATCTGGCTGCTCCTGCTCGGCTCGATTCCTACCGGGCTAATCGCTGTGCTGTTCAAAAATTCACTTGAGGCAATCTTTGGCAAACCGATGGTTGTTGCCATCATGCTGATTGTCACGGGTCTCATCTTGCAGTTGTCTCGTTTCGGACAAAAACGGCTACAAGCGGAAACACCTTTACGAGCTTGGCACACGCCGCTCATCGGGATTGCCCAAGGACTTGCCATTACACCCGGAATTTCTAGGTCTGGAGCAACGATTTCTATTTCGCTGTTGTTTGGGCTGTCTCCGCAGGTTGCAGCGCAATACTCTTTTCTACTTTCCATCCCTGCAATCTTGGGTGCAGTCGTCCTCAAGCTCAAAGACGTAGGGGAGATGACAATCGCCCCAGCCGTTATTGTCGCGGGAACATTGACTGCATTCCTTGTGGGTTACATTGCGTTACGCTTTTTGCTCGCGATGCTCAATCGCGGGAAATTTTCTATTTTCTCCTACTATTGCTTTGCGTTGGGAATAGTTGCAGCGATGTCAATTTGGCTGGGGGCGTAACCTAAACCTAGTAAAGTCAGGTAAACAGGACTAACTTGTAAGAATCAACATTATGGAAAAAAAATTGATTAAAACTTTTATTTACGGTGCCGCCCTTATCTTTCTGTTCATCACATCAAGTGCTGCGAAGACAAAAAGGATTGGATTAATTTACGACACAGGCGGTCGCGGAGATCTCTCGTTCTGTGATGCTTCCTACGCCGGTGCTAAAAAAGCGGCCGATCAGTGGAAACTTGACCTCAAAGAAATCACGCCTGGGCAGAGTACCGACATCGAGTTTGCGTTGAGGCAGTTAGCTCGATTGAAATATGATCTTATCATTGGGGTCGGTTTTCTCTTTCAAGAACCGATGGAGCGCGTGGCATCTGAATTCCCAAACGTCAAGTTTGCAATTATTGATGCCGAAACCAAACGAGAAAATGTCGCCTCATTGATTTTCAAAGCGCATGAGGGAACCTACCTTGTAGGGGCAATCGCTGCACTGAAAACAGAGACAAATCAGATCGGCTTCATCGGTGGGATGAACGTCCCACTCTTGCATGCTTTTGAAGCAGGATATTACGCCGGGGCAAAGGCTATCAATCCAGTGATTGAAGTTATCATCGATTATGCGGGTGTTACGCCGAAAGCCTTCAGCGACCCCGCTAAGGGGAAAGAACTTGCATTGGCGCAATACAACAGAGGCGTTGACGTGATTCTCGCGGCAGCGGGTGCAACGAGCCTAGGAATACTCGAAGCCGCCAAGGAAAAACAGAAGCATCTCATCTGGGTGGATGCGAATGGAAATCATCTCGCACCGGGACTTGTCCTCACGAGCATAATCAAGGGTGTCGAGCTCTCGGTCTACCAAACGATTCAGGCCGTCGTTGAGAACCGTTTCACCGGCGGAACAAAGGTATACGGTCTCAAGGAGGGCGGAATCGAATATATTGTTGATGCCAACAATCGAGAGGTTTTATCAGCGGAAATCCTGAAGCGCGTTGAAGGGCTCAAAAAGCAGATTATCGACGGAGAGATTGTCCCCCCGTCGGAAAGAGAATAATCGGACGGTAGACAGGGATACTCTTGTTGGCTCACTCAGATTGGGGTAACGATGAGGTGAATATATCGTGGTGATTTGGATTGCTTTCAACACCGACCCATCCACAACAACGGAAGGCATGTGCTTTAGCTGGCATGACACAAAACGTGGAGTATAATATGAACGAACGTGAAAAATTCCTCTTCGATCTGCGGGGCTACCTCCGGGTCGAAAACTTCTTGACTCCCGGGGAGGTCCAGGTGCTCAACGAAGCCGTTGATGCCAACCCAGACAAATACACAGAGGATGACAAAATGTACGGCCTTGGCATGGATGGCAAATACAAGCGTCGATCTATCACAGGTATGCTAACTTGGGAGCAACCGTGGTGCCAACCGTTCCGAGATCTGATAGCCCACCGAAAACTCATCCCCTACCTCAATACCCTTTTTGGTCGTGGATGGCGGATGGACCATGAGCCTTTTTTGCTAGTCTCAAGGAAGGGCACCGGTGGACACGGATTACACGGTGCGACCAGTAGGCATTTCGACGGTGTGCAGTATTATACCTATGCGAATGGCGAGATGCGCGTCGGCCTAATCGTCTGCCAGTTCCAGTTGGCCGACATCAATCCCGGAGATGGCGGGGTCGCTGTTATTCCCGGTAGCCATAAAGCTAACTTCCTTTGCCCCGAAGATATCATGCTTTACGACGACAACCAAGAAGTTGTGTATAACGTGGCAAGCAAAGCAGGTGATCTCGTAATCTTCATGGAAGCCACTATTCACGGTGCCCTGCCTTGGAAAGCTAATCATGAGAGGCGTTCTCTACTCTACCGCTATTGCCCAAAGTATATGCACGCCAGCGGCGGCATTTTTCAAACCAGCCTGCCGACATGGGTTAACGAGTTGACAGAAGTGCAGCAGGCAGCACTTGAACCGCCTTATATCTACAACCGGCCTCTTATTGAGGACGATGGGGCTACTCTAGTACAACCCGGTGAAGATCCGGAACCCCACAAACCACGCGGCAAAGCCGAAATGAACTCCCACAAGTAAGTGCCTAGCAAAAGTCTTTGCATATCCTGTTACCCCATCTGTATTTCCTCAACTTTGAAGGGAGACGGGGTTGCCCAGGCCCAGAGGGGGCAAAGCGGAATGGAAGAAAACTGACCGCAGCAAATTCTTCAACGGACCGGAGAAATGATTTTATGAAAGAAATAATGAAAGCCTCTCCCTCTACGCTTCAACCTTCTCAGTCGCGAATTACCTTACGCGCTGTGATATTGGGTTGCGTACTTATGCCGATTAATGCTTACTGGATCGGGATGGAAGAGATGCTCTGGCACGGATTCCATTTCTCCGCAACCTCTATCCCGATGAATGTCATTTTCATCATTTTCGTGTTGGCACTCTTGAACTATATTGCCCAACGCTTCTTGCCAGCATATGCGTTGAGCCAAGCCGAACTCCTAGTCATCTATGTCATGCTGGCATGTGTCACAGCGGTGGTTGCCCACGATAACATGGTCGGTCTCATGGGACCCCTTTGTCATGCTTTCTGGTTTGCCACTCCCGAAAACGAATGGAAACAGATTCTCCAGCCTTACCTCCCGAACTGGCTCGTCATGGGTAACATAACCGCTGCCCGTCCTTTTTATGAGGGAGGAGCTAATTTCTTCACGGAGGGGTATCTGCGCTACTGGATCGTTCCTATCCTGGGTTGGACAGTCATCTCCTCCCTGATTTTTGCTCTCGTTGCCTTTGTAAATGTCCTGCTCCGACGCCAATGGATTGAGCATGAAAAATTACCATATCCAATTACCCAACTGCCGCTCGATATGACTGCGCCCGGAATGCAGCTCTTTCGGAACCGCAGCATGTGGTTGGGGTTCTCGATTGCAGCGGGCATCGAAATTATCAACGGAATTAATTTCCTTTATCCGTCCTTCCCACTGATACCAATTCGCGAAAAGACTGCGGACCTCTCGCTGTGGCTTACCGAGGAGCCATGGAATGCAATTGGAGGAACCTTCTTTCACCTGCGCTTGTTTTTTATCGGCTTGTGTTTTCTTTTGCCACTGGATGTGAGCTTTTCAACAGCGTTTTTCTACTGGGTCCGCAAGGCGCAATACATTGGAGGAAGGGCGGCTGGCTGGTATACAATCCCTTACTATCCTTTTCAACCGAACCAAGCAATGGGCGCGGCACTTGCGATTGTTGTGATAGCAATGTGGGCAGGCCGGCAACATTTTCGGGAAATTGGTAAACGGATTATCGGCATGAGCACATCTATCAGCGATTCGACGGAACCGATGCGCTATCGATCAGCAGCCTTAGGAATTGTAGTTTGTCTCCTCCTCCTCTATCTAATCTGCAATCAGGCGGGGATGTCTATGTGGGTATTCGTGCTATTTTTCGGGTTGTACATAATGATCACAATGGCTGTGACCCGTGTCCGCGCTGAACTTGGCCCCCCTGCCCACGACATGGCTGGTGTCAATCCGCAGACCGCCTTGACGACGGTGTTTGGGATACGTCCATTCGGGCGTGGTAATTTGGTAGTATTCTCGCTTTTTTCGTGGTTTAACAGCCAGAATCGCAGCCAACCTATGCCGCATCAGCTTGAAGGCTTTAAGCTGGCGCAACGCACCGGAATGAACCATCGTAAATTGTTGGGGGTGATGCTCTTTGCAATTGTGCTAGGCGTTTTCTCGGCGTTTCTGATGTACCTTTACGTTCTGTATAAGCATGGAGGCAGCAAGGCCGGAATGATTTTGGGGCCTGGCTGGGGGACCTACAACCGACTGGCTGGCTGGTTACAATTTCCACGCCCGACCGATATTTACGGATCAGCGGTCATCGGTCTGTCATTTATATTTACGATGTTTCTCGGTATCATGCGACTCAAGTTTATCTGGTGGCCCCTCCACCCGGTCGGTTATGTGATAGGCATCAACGGTGGAACGCTAGATCAATTCTGGCTCGTGTTAATCCTCTCCTCAGTCGCCAAGCTTGCGATACTCAAATACGGCGGAGCGCGTCTGTACCGACGCGTATTGCCCTTCTTCCTAGGGCTGGTCTTGGGCGATGTGGTGAGCGGCAGCTATTGGGCTATCCTAGGTGTAATTTTAGAGACACCGATGTATGTCGTGTGGTTCTGGACAGTACAGTGATCTCCCTGCGTCTGCCAGATTCACAATCCCGCATCTCAGCACATCGTTTACCGCTTTACTTGATATTTGAGGATTGCTTAGTGATGGGCTTAAATTCAGTATAATTTTTGCACACTTAACTTTTCGGTTTTACATTGTTTCAAAAAAAGTGTTGTTTTTTGTTGTTTTTCCGTGTTAAACTAAATATAAGGGTTGCCTGCTAATGTCCATGTATTACTCCTCTATAGGCAATTCTAATTGGGGGTGTTATGGGAAGCACCTCCATCCTACTCACAGTGGGTTTTAGTGCCATGGCGGGCCTCCTTTTTGTTGGGGTAACAATAGGAAACCCTCTTTGACTGATTGTGTCAACTAGATTTTTACAAACCCCTCAACTAGAGTAAGTCCTCAGCTTGCGAGTTGATTCGCAGGCTTCCTCAATCGCTTTATGCGAAAGGAGTTACATAATGCTAACTCAGAAACAGGTTGACTTCTATCATGAAAATGGTTACATCGGTGTCGAGAGTGTGCTTTCGACGCAGGATATCATCGACCTGCGTCGCGTGACAGATGAATTTGTGGAAAAATCCCGCGAGGTCACCGAACATACCGACGTTTTTGATCTTGAACCCGGTCATAGCTCAGAATCTCCCCGCGTACGCCGTATCAAAAACCCGGCAGCTCAACACATTGTCTATGATCAGGTGCGATGTTACGAACCTATTATCGACATCGTTGAGCAATTAGTTGGGCCCGGTGTCCGCTCTATGGGCAGCAAACTGAATATGAAATACCCCGATTTTGGCAGCCCTGTTGAATGGCATCAGGATTGGGCGTTCTACCCCCATACGAACGATGACGTGTTGGCGGTCGGTGTTGCTATTGATGATATGTCAATCGAAAATGGCGGGCTAATGGTCATCCCCGGCTCCCACACGGGTCCAATCTACGACCATCACCAAGACGGCCGTTTCGCTGGTGCGGTCACTGACCCCAATTTTACGCCGGATGGTGCCGTTCCCATCACAGTCAAAGCCGGAGGTATTTCGATTCATCATGTCCGTACCCTCCACGGCTCTGCACCCAACACCTCCAGCACGCCACGCCGTTTACTGCTCGCTGCCTATACCGCAGTTGATGCATGGCCGTTGAGCGGAGGTGACTGGGATGGTTTAAGTGCCAATGTCCTGCGTGGCGAACTCACGAATCAGGTACGTATGATTGATGCTCCGGTTCGCATGTCCCTCCCCCGTGCGGAGCGAGGCGGTTCGATCTACGAAACCCAGACCGTTCTGGAAAAGCCACTCTACGCTCAGAAAACCAGGTGAATCTCCAACCAACGTGAAGGAGTGATAAGTGAGTCACTCGTCACTCCTCACCTCTTATGGGGCACGTTTGATGCAGCTCCTGTCACGGCACCCCCCTATATTTAGTGATAGCACACCAACGACAGGAGGCACCTCATCATCCGTGCGCCACACATCAAACCATCCAGCCAAGCCAAACCGAACCTAACCGCACAGATTTGCAAGCTGCTCTTCATCGGTCTCGTGGTTTTGCCAATCAACAGTCTCTGGGTTGTTGATACAGGCATCACGGGCCACGGTGTGAACTTTACGCGGGTGTCGCTGTTCATGAACGCGATCTTCGGCATCTTCGTCTTGAGCCTGATTAATCCGTGGATCAAGCGTTACGTTCCGAAATTCGCACTGGATTCGAGCGACATGGTGTTGATCTACGTGATGCTGTGCGTCTCTTCAGCCATCGCCGGTCACGACATGATTCAGCGACTGTTCCCGCTCATCGGACACGCGTTCTACTTCGCCGCGCCTGAGAACGATTGGCAGGAACTCTTCCATCGCTATGTACCGCGTTGGCTCGTCGTCACAGACAAATCGGTGTTAGCTGGCTACTACAAAGACCGCGGCACATTTTACGATAACACCTTTTACATTGCCGAATACTTCAACGCGTGGGTTATACCATGCCTTGCATGGTGTACCGTCATCATCGCGCTGTTGGTTTGTATGCTAGGCATCAACCTCCTAGTCCGCAAGCACTGGACAGCACATGAACGCCTCAGTTACCCCCTCGCCCAAATACCGTTAGACATCATCAACAACGGCCCTCGCCTGTTCAAAACGCGCCTGATCTGGATTGGGTTCGCCATCTCGCTGGTGTTTAACCTCGTCAACGGTATTCACACCCTATTCCCCATCGCGCCAAATATCTTCTATGGACGCTATCTTCTGAGCCAGTATTTCACCACGAAGCCGTGGAGCGCACTCGGTTGGATCCCGATCGAGTTTCACCCATTTGCTATCGGGCTAGCATTCTTTATGCCGCTAGACCTCTCTTTCTCTTGTTGGTTTTTCTATTGGTTTTGGCGGATGGAGAGGGTGGTGGGAACAGTCTTCTCCGGTGGTAGCCTGCTAGCCGGATTTCCCTTTACATGGGAGCAATCCATCGGCACTTGCGCGGCAATCTTGTTTATGACATTATGGGGGCTGCGGTCTACCGGACGGGAAATTCTACAGAGCTTTTTCAGAATGCCCACCACGGCGGAACGGTTTGCAGGTCCGGCGCAACGCACCGGAGATAACCAACGCGGGATTCCGGGCAACCGAGCGGAGATACGACACTATCGCTGGGCAGTTTTTAGCATTTTTGCGAGCATGAGCTATCTCATCGGGTTCTGCTACGTTGCGGGGATGTCCGTGTGGGTTGCGGCGGTCTTTTTCCTAATCTTCTTTGGACTTTCAACGGTAGTGACACGCATCCGTGTCGAAGCAGGCTACCCGATGCACGATTTCGCGTTCCGCCCCGAAGACATTGTCGTGACAGGGTTCGGCACACAAGCAATTGGTCCCACAAGCCTTACATTATTCTCCTATCTCCACTTCTTCACTTATGCCCATCGGAGCAACCCACAGCCGCATCAACTGGAAGCATTTCGGCTTGCAGATCGGATGAATCTCTCCATAAATGGGCTGCTGATCGCGGGTATCCTGATTGCCACGGTGGTTGGAGCAATTGCCGCTTGTTGGGCTTACCTACACACCGCCTATCGCTACCAAGGGAGTACGTGGCCGGGTTGGCCCATCTTTAACCGTCTGCAAAACTGGTTGAGCTATCCACGGGGCACGGATATCAAATCGTTAATCTTTATGGGTGGGGGATTCGGTATCGGGTTGGGGTTTCTGATTATGCGTCGGCTTTTCATCTGGTGGCCCTTTCATCCGGCGGGATACGTGATTGGTGGGACATGGTCGCTCAATCTTTTATGGTTTTCAATCTTCATTAGCTGGTTGACCAAATTAATCATCCTCCGATTCGGTGGGCTCAGGCAGCATCGACAGGCGAGCGCATTTTTTATCGGTCTCGTTTTGGGAGAGTTTGTGACCGCAAGCTTCTGGGGCGCGGTCGGAACGATTCTTGGGCAGGCAACGTATCGATTTATCTAAAAAAATTGGTGTGAAACCTCCCTGAACCTGCCCGTGAAACCCAACACTTCATAACTGGGGCATGCAAACCCGCAGCTTGATTTGTCGGCAATCACTTGTTAGCAATAATCCACCCACCATCTATAAGTTCAACAGTTGCACAACTAGGTCCACCATCTTTATCTGTTCCCATATATCTCGCCATAAGAACCTTATTCGGATTTTGGGATACCGCTTTCACCATTCCCCAAGTCACTTCCTCCTGGAGGTTAAATTTTGGATAACCCGATGAAATCCAGATTTTTGCCCTTCTGCTCCATTTACAATCCGCTTGACCTGCCAACTCCCCGATATTGACGTAGAAGAACCGTTTCGAGGGAGTTCCCCGTGCGAATGCCCCCGTAAAGTTGGGAACGCCCGTGTTACGATGCGCTTTCACAACCGTGTCAAAATCAAACGTAATATCCTCCCCTGTGGATTGAGTAACCGAAACCAAGTTCCCGTTGTTTTCCAAAGAGAAATCGACTCCGACTGGAGGACTCACAACAACGATGCACATTGAGACTTTGTATGCCATAGTTTTATCTGTTAATCAACCTTGTATTTCTTCTGGAATTTTCAACTTAGCTGGCATCATATCAGCGAGAAGTATTTTAACATATTGGAATAGGACTTGTCACGCAAAAAAGAGAGGATGGCTGTGGTTATGGGGCGTTTTTTTTCGCCATTTTTGGCAAGGTGAAGGGAGGCAAGGAAGGGGCAAAGCCTTGGCACTGCATATACTATGCACCATCCTCAAGCGTCGCGCCTGTTGTCCTAAGTGGATATACAGGTCGATCCGCAATGGGAAGATGAACTATGCAAGCCAGCACACCTAGGATAATCGCAATTATCCATACAGGCGTGTACATCCCTGTTGCGTCATAAATTCGGCCTCCAAGCCAAACCCCAAGAAAACTCCCCACTTGGTGGCTAAAAAATACAATTCCGTACAGCGTGGATAAGTAACGAGGACCGAAAATTTGCGCCACCGTGCCACTCGTCAACGGTACAGTAGCCAACCATAAAAAACCAATCACAGCACCAAAAATCATCGCCGTGGTTTCGGTTACTGGAAAGAGGAGAAACAGGCTGATAACGAGCGACCGACCAAGATAAAGACCACTCAGCAGGTATTTCTTGCGATAATGATCGCCTAGGTAGCCAAATAGCGTAGAACCAAATAGATTAAACAATCCTACCAGCGAGAGTGCGGTTGCTCCGGCTGTAGCTGATAATCCGTTATCAGTGAGATAGGCGGGTAAGTGGGACGCAACATACGAAACGTGGAAGCCGCAGACAAAAAAACCGATAGTCAGCAGCCAATATCCCGAATGCTGGCTTGCCTTAGCCAACACTTGAGTTAGCGACTCAGAAGGCTTATCCGTGGATGCATCGCCTGCAACCTGTTGTTTTCGAGCGGGGTTGGGGTATCCCACGGCTAATAAGGCAGTCAAACCCACAAAGCCTGCAAAAATTGCAAAAGTGGTTCGCCAACCAAAGGTATTCAAGATGTGTTGTGCGACTGGCACGACAATAAACATCCCAACCGAACCGGCGGCTGTGATAAAGCCAAATGTTCTGCTGCGCCGTTCAGGTGGAACTACCTGCACCACCGCACCCAATACAACGACATACGATACACAACTCAGAGCCACGCCAGACAACACACCAAAACCGAGCATCAAACCGATCCAATGAGTTGTCATCGATATCAAATACATCGATACAGCGAATAGTAACCCACCGCCCATCGCCACCCAGCGCGAACCGTAACGATCTGCCAGCACGCCCGCAAATGGCAGACCCCCAATAATACTTTGGAGGGCTATGGCTAAGCTAAACAGTTCACGTCCAACACCGAGTTCATCAGTAATCGGCTGCAGATAAATGCCAAATGTCTGCCGTGTCCCCATGCTAATCAGAATGATGAGAATACTATATCCGATAACATGGTTTTTATGCTGGGGCACTAACTACCTCTCATTTGCTTTCCCCTATAATCTATCTCAGCAGGCCCCTCGATTAACGACCGGTTTTGAGATGGCCCCAGGTGGTTGTCAATTTCCTTTGGGGCTCGACCGACAGAAGTAAGCCTTTGGCATCCAACTCCACTTCTTTTTCGGTTAAGGGACGGTCATAAAGTTCAAATTCGTCCATGGCAAAAGAGGCGGATCGTATGTTGGTTGCGCCGATACGAAGATGCCCCTTACCCTGAACGAAATCACGTGCCACCTTATATCTGGCTTCTTCCTTACCGTCAATGTAAATGGTCAGACTTCCTCCCTGTTTGACACCCGCGATGTGATACCACTGCTTCAGTTTAAACTTTTGACCCTTGCCGCCGGGTCCGACCGCGTCAATCCCTATAGCCCCTTGGTCGCCAAATTTATATACAAGTGATTGACCGGGATCGGTGATCCAGATGGCTGGCGCATGACCTTTGTGAGCCTGCCCTATAACGTTGCCTTTTTCCACAACACTTCCATTTGCACAACACGGATCATTTCTGACACCGTATATATAGAGCCAAAAGGTGTAGGTGTTATCTCCATACTTATTCATTTGGTCAAACTCGTCCACACGGAACTGAGCACTGATGTTGTTGAAAATTTTTAATGCCCCTGTGCCTTTGTAAATCTCCGCGGGTTCGTTGGCGATTTTGGCACCCAACTTGAGTTTCCCATCGTTACCCCCGCCGGTGAGGTCTTCGACCATCTTTCCATCAAGCTGCTCATCAAATGAGAAATACAAAATCATGTTCGGATCCAGAGCCGCCGGGGCAGAGAGAACCGTCATGACCAGAAACATGGTGATGAAACTCATCAAAATAAATGTTCTCATTTTCAATTCCTCCTTTGATATTGGACTTTAGTCAGTTAAACAACACACATCGGCAGATCCACCGTAGACCTGCCAAAGTCAAGGCAATTCTCCATCTTCAAATGATATAGCTAGGATGAATCCTACCTAACATACTATCAGAGTTCTATCGGTTAACGACCTGTTTTGAGACGACCCCAAGTGGTTGTCAATTTTCTTTCAGGCTCGACCGACAGGAATTGCCCCTTGGCATCCATCGCCACTTCCTTTGCGGTTAAGGCACGGTTATAAAGCCCAAACTCATCCATGGCAAAAGAAGCAGCTCGGATCCGCGATCCGCCGATACGAAGGTGCCCCTTACCTTGGATGAAATCGCGTTTGACGTTATATCTGGCTATTTCTTCGCCATCAACGTAGATTATCAGGTCTGATGGCTTTTTGACACCCGCGATGTGATACCACTTCTTCATTTCAAATTGTTCACCCCTGCCGCCGGGCCCGGCCCCGTCACCCGGTACAGCCCCTTGGTCGCCAAATTTATAGGTAAGCGTCAGACCCGGATCGGTCACAAAGATGGCTGGCGCGTTTCCTTTCACATCACCAACTAAAAGGTGGGCTTTTTGCAGAATAATTTCCTCTGGGCAACACGGATCATTTCTAACACTGTATATGTAGAGCCAAAAGGTGTAGGTGTTCTCTTTATAGTTATCCATTTCCTTAAAGGACTCAACAAGGAACTGAGCACTGATGTTGTTGAAAATTTTTAACGCCCCCGTCCCTTTGTACACCTCTGCGGGCTCGTTGGTGATTTTGGCACCCAACTTGAGTTTCCCATCGTTACCCCCGCCGGTGAGATCTTTGACCTTCTTTCCATCAAGCTGCTCATCAAACGCGAAATACAAAATCATGTTCGGATCTAGAGCCGCCGGGGCAGAGAGAGCTGTCATCACCAGAAACATGGTGATGAAACTCATCGAAATAAATGTTCTCATTTTCAATTCCTCCTTTTATACCGATTTCGGTTGAATGACACTCAACTCGGATCCGTATACAGACCCCAACTCAGAATTAAATGCGGATCATCATATTGTAACGTTTTCTCGATTTGAGATCGAGTGAAAAATTCCTCTCTCATTTAAATTCTCTTCTTTCCTTATTTGAAAAAGTTTCTAATTTTCGTTAGAAAACTTTGTTTCGTACCCTTTTCGCTAATGCGAATACCTCGATCGCGTGCTTCTTTCGCAATATACATCTGTTTTTCTAATTCATATGCTTTTTTGCGATCTTGTTCTTCAGCTTCGTATCTCCTGGCTCGCTCCTCTCTTTTCTGAGCTTTAGCTTCTTGCTTCTTTATCTCTCGCTGAATAAGATTTTCAGCTCCTTCGCGAGTTGAAGCTGAACCGATACTATAATGTCGAAACCAGCCAGAATCCTTCCTTTGCATCACTCTATACACTGTTCCGGCACTATTCAAACCGTACTTTTTTACTATCTCGTATGTAACCTTACCTTTACCCTCACCCATTTATCCTCCTTTATAGTTTTCTCGAGCTTATTTCTACGAAAATATCAAAAACTCCCATTTTGTATACCTCCTACCGGAGTATACTCATACCCTGTCATGGGTTCAGGTCTAGAAGTTATAATCTGACTATAATCTTCCAATTCTTTGGGCATAGCTTTTACAACAAACCCAGGCGAACATGGGCAGGCTTTACACCCGGCAAATCTACTCCACCGCACTTTCACTTCGTCAGGGTCCCAGTCCAAATGATTGTAAACTTCTGGCAGTACCTTCGCTCGGTACATTTTAAGCCAGCTACTGTAAGATTTTCCGCCCCCCGATAAATCGGAGGAGCTCCCAAAATCTGCATGGTAGTTAAATGGTTTGGCCCTCGCCGTCCAAAATGATATAGCTCTGAAAGATAAAAATCTTTTGAAGCTAAAATCGGATGGATCTCGCCTAACATACTATCAGAGTTCCATCGATTAACGACCTGTTTTGAGATGGCCCCAGGTGGTTGTCAATTTTCGTTCGGGCTCAACCGACAGAAATATGCCTTTGGCATCCAACGCTACCTCTTTTTCGGTTAAGGCACGATTGTAGAGCTGAAACTCATCCATGGCAAACGAGGCTGCCCGTTGCCGCGTTCCACCGATACGCAGGTGCCCCTTACCCTGAACAAAATCGCGCTGGACTTTATATCTGGCTTCTTCTTTGCCATCGATATAGATTGTCAGGCTTGATCCCTGTTTGACACCCGCGATGTGATACCATTTTTTTAGTTCAAATTTTTCACCCTTGCCGCCGGGCCCAACCGCCTCACCTGCTACAGCCCCCTGATCGCTAAATTTATATATAAGTGATAGACCCGGATCAGTCAGAAAAATACCTGGCGCGCTCCCCTTGTCAGCGGCATCTAGAACGTTGGCTTTTTTTAAGATACCTTCCTCTGCACAACACGGATCATTTCTGACACCGAAGATATAGAGTTGAAAGGTGTAGGTATTCTCTTTATAGGTATCCATTTCCTTAAAAGACTCGACGAGGAGCTGAGCACTGATGTTGTTGAAAATTTTTAACGCCCCCGTCCCTTTGTACACCTCTGCGGGTTCGTTGGTGATTTTGGCACCTAACTTGAGTTTCCCATCGTTACCCCCGCCGGTGAGGTCTTCGACTTTCCTTCCATCAAGCTGCTCATCAAACGCGAAATACAAAATCATGTTCGGATCTAGAGCCGCAGAGGCAGAAAGAACCGTCATGGCAACAAACGTGACAATGAAACTCAGCCAAATAAGTGTTTTCATTTTCAATTCCTCCTGTTATCAATTTAGGCTGGATGGTACTGGACCTTAAGCCAACTGTTGTAACATTATCAGAAGTCCCATCGGTTAACGACTGATTTTGATATCGCCCCAAGTGGTTGTCAATTTTCGTTCGGGCTCAACCGACAGAAGTACGCCTTTGGCATCCAACGCTACCTCTTTTTCGGTTAAGGCACGATCATAAAGGGAAAATTCATCCATGGCAAAATGGGCGGAGCGTTCCCGGGTTCCACCGATACGAAGTAGTGCTTCGCCCTGAACGAAATCTCTTGGGGCATCATATCTGCCTTGTTCTTTGCCGTTGACATAGATTATCAGTTCAGCCGCCTTTTTGACACCCGCGATGTGATACCACTTCTTCACTTCAAACTCGGTACCGTTACCACCGGGCCCGACGATTCCCTTCGCGCCTATAGCTCCTTGGACCCCGCCCCCCCCTTTATCTTCAAATTGATATATAAGGGCTAGCGGTTTCTCCTGAAGAAGTATGCCTGGTGCCCAACCTTTCACATTCCCCTCTAGAACTCTGCCCTTTTCCAGAATGCTTGCCCTTCCTTCTCCACAGGGAACAGCACCACAGTGTTCCCAATTCCAAGGTTTAGCGGTGTTACCGAATATATAGATCCAAAAGGTGTAGGTGTTATCTTTATACTCATTCATTCTCTTAAAGGGCTCGACGCGGACCTGAGCACTGATATTGGTGAATTTAACCGCTCCCGCCCCTTTGTAAACCTCTGCGGGTTCGTTGGTGATCTTGGCACCCAACTTGAGTTTCCCATCGTTACCCCCGCCAGTCAGGTCTTCGATCTTCTTCCCATCGAGCTGCTCATCAAACGAGAACCACAAAAGCATGTTCGGATCTATAGCGGCCTGGGCAGCGAAAACCGTAACGACCAGAAACGTTGTGATGAAACTTGTCCCAATAGACATTCTCATTTTCAAATCCTCCTTAAAATCTGCTAAAGTTTGTACAATTTACGACAAAGATGGTTAATTGAGATTGCTTATGGTGATGTCAAACAACGCTTCATGTTTGACAAGTATCGAGTCAAATCCCATCAAAGCATCAATCAATTGGTACAACTCAGTTTCGTGGTAAGTTGCCTGACACAAGTGGCATTCGACACCACTTCTACCCTGGGCAGTTCAATAAACATTGAGCAGGTGTACCGTGTATTAGGCATTGGTTGATCTCATCCACGTAAATTGACATGGGGGTTAATGGTGGAATATCTTTAGGACTTTAATCGAGCGGCGATTATTTTCTGCGACAATCCCTGAAGATACTTACTCACCGAATATTCATTAGCCTCTTGATAACACTGAATTAATTCCAAACAAATTGTCCAAACTTTAGTAAAACCTGATAGTGCGCCTAAAATTGAAAGACCTAAAAAAATTAGATCCATCGTATCACATTTATTGAATACCTGTCAAGAAAAAAATAAATTTTCGATCGACATCTTTAATCTTTGGTATTATAATTAATTTTGATGTAATAATCTTCAGAGATTTGCAATGGAATGAGCAGATTTGCAGCGATTCTGGTCAATCAGCATAACTTCGGTTGGTTAATGAGATTCGCAAACGAATCACCATTCGCGCGGACAATGTGTCGGCCGATGCAAATTTCTGTAATAACCGCAAACTGGAGGATATTCAAATGCAAAGATTAAAGAGATTTCCAATCAGGGCCCTGGTCGTTATCTTTTTGATAGGCCTGTTGCCCTCCTTGGGATATAGCCAGATCCAATTGGATGACCCACTCCTCGTATTCTACTTCCCTCTCAATGAAGGCAAAGGGGATATAATAGCAGACCTCGGTCCCAATAAACTGGAGGGGGAACTTGAAGGTGGCCCAGCATGGGTGGATTCCGTAGATAAAAAATTTGAAACTTGTCTTTCGTTTATAGACGGGAAAGAGCAGTCGGGGTTCGTGGCAGATGTTCCAGCTTTGGATCTCGGCGAATCTGATACCACCCTTGCTGCTTGGGTTAAGACCGGTAAAGAGGAAGGTCAGGGATTTGTCTATATTAAGTGGGATGGCGGTGGCTGGTATATCAAGCTAAGGGATAAGAAGCTCTACACCCGATATCACATACCCGCGCCCGTTGGCTTCGGTGCTGAGATTCCGAGTAAAACGGAGATTTCAGATAACCAATGGCACCATGTCGCTTCGATGCGTACAAACAAAGAGAGAGTTTCGCTATTTATTGATGGTAAACTAGACCATAAGGATGACGCGGGTTCAGCCCCCGGTTCCGCTAATACCCCTGCCAATTTAGAAATTGGTCGGTTTAAGGAGGAGCGTTTTTGGGATGGAGAGTTTGATGAACTTTTCCTGATGAAGAGAAATTTGACGCTTGACGAACTTCAACTGTTGATGGAAGGACAGTTTTTAGCGGTTGAATCGAAGGGGAAACTGCCCCTCACCTGGGGGAGTCTCAAAGCTGCCCGGAATTAACGAGAGTGTATCAGAGATTTTTCCATTGTCCCAATTTTACACCTAAGAATGAGGTGTAATCTAGTAGGAAAGCGGGCTGAATTTAGGGTTCGTTTTCACAACAAATTACGGCGCGGAACCTGCCGAATTCATTCGTGCAGATTTCTCGCCGTAATTTTTTATATGTCGAAGGGAGAAATCTGCGGATGAAAAAAACGTTGATTATGTTGATTGTACTTGCAGCAATTGACATAATGGGTTGGCAGATTACTCGATCGCAGCAAACAGATTCTGTTACCGAATCTGTCGATGAAAGTCAGATTATCCTGGCCGGATATCAATGGAACGGCAGAAAATTCGAGATTTCACTTGCGGATTTCAAGGCGGCGATTGGAGAGTTATCAATCTTCCAGCAGGAAAATTACGCAAGCAGAGCCGGAAAGGCAGAATACCTGCCGGAGTTCATCGACGAAAAACTGAAAGTCCTCGCAGCTATAGATAAGGGATTGGATAAAGATGAGGGATTAATCAAAAAGGCACAAGATTACAAGCACACGCTCTTGATCGAGCGACTGACGCTGATTGAAGTTGATGAAAAGGTCTCTCCTACAGCGGAAGATTTGCGGCAATATTACGAGGAACACAAATCGGAATATGTCGAAGAGGCAGCAGCACGGGTAACCTGCATCAGTGTCGTGGAAAAAACACTTGCACAAGAGACGCTAGCGCAAATCAAAGCCGGGGGAGACATCAGCGAATTGGCAAAAGCATTGTCAGAAAAAGGAAAATTGTTTGGGCCCGGGAGCAACATGGTAGATCCGGGGAACACCGGGCTCTTTACTAAGGACGAATCCAAAGATTGGCAGGTTTTTGTTGATGCCGCTTTTGACATGAAAGTCGGCGAAATCACGGAAGAAATCCTTGAACTTGAGATGAATCACGAAACCTACTACCTCATTTTCCGCATGGAGGAGCACATACCGGAACGCATAGCGGATTTTGAGGAGGTCAGAGACTATATTGAACCCTCCGTTAAGCGTGAAAAAAAACGGCAGCGAATTATTGAATGGGTGACAGAAGTCACCTCGACAAGTGGGCTGAAAACCTATCCGGAACGGATTCCTGAAACAGTGCTGGATCAAGAGGAACCGGTGACAAACGCGGAAGACATTGTTGTTGCGGAATTTGATTGGAACGGAAAGCAGCAGATTACTCTTGCAGTGATGATGCAGGACATTCGCGACCTCTCGGAGTATGCACCTGAGCACTATAAAGACAAAGCACGCCTTGAAGAATACTTGACCCTGATGGCAGAAGGTCGCTTAATGCTCTGTCTCGCTAAAGATCGGAAGCTCGAAGAAGCTCCGGAAATCCAAAAAAAAATGCAGAGGTATCTCCATACGCTGCTTGCTAATAAACTCTGGAAAATTGAAGTTGAGGAAAAAACCGAAGTGACAGAGGAAGACGTACAAGCCCACTATGAAGCGCATAAAAGCGAATTCGCCGAGGAGGAGCAGGTGCGGCTAACCTGTATCACGCTTAGGGAAAGCGACCGCGCGAAGGAGGTTTTTGAGTCGATTCAGTTAGGCAAAGACATTGTCGAAGTGGCGAAAACGTTGTCAGATAGTGGAGAATTGACTGGGCCAGGGGCAGATCCCATCAAACCCGGCGATACCGGTTACCTGACCCGAGACACTTTTCCGCAAGAGCAACAAGCTTTTACTGATGCTGCCTTTGCGATGGCAGTGGGACAGACCGTTGATGATATCATGACTGTCAGCTTTCAAGGCAGACAATACTACACAATTTTTCGCAAAGAAGAACACAACCCACCACGCCACAAAACGCTTGATGACCCAAAGGTTCGACGGATAGTAACAGCGGATACCCAAACGGAAAAACGCGTGGCACTTACCAACAACCTGTACGCTCAACTTCGTGATAAAGCGAAGGTCAAAATATATCCTGACCGAATTCCAGACTAGTTCCAGACTAGTCAGAGCAGTGATGACAACTAGCTCTACTCGACTTGGAGCACCAACTTCAAGCCAATACTCAACAACGTGCTGCGGATTGAGCAATACACAGCGATCTAGATTATCAAGACTTATGTTACGATACACGAATGACTTAAATTTAGGAGGACTCACAAATCATGCAACCAATCAGTGACAATCAATGGCAGCAATTCGAGGAAGAAGGCTATCTTCGTCTCGGCAGGGTGATGGACGATGAAGAACTCGATACCTTACAGCAGCGCATTGATGACATCATGATGGGCAAAGCCAAACTCCCCTACGACCAGCTAATGATGCAACTGGATGGCAAGACCAGTGACTACAGTAAGATGGAGCCAATGACCAAGGGTCACAAAGGTCCGACGTTGAACTATCGTAAGATCACCGAACTTGAGTTTGATCCATTCTTCCTGTCCTATATGCAAAAACCCGCCTTCCGGGAACTTTGTGCCAGAGCCTACGGGCCCTCTACCCCGATTTCTACCCCGCGTGCAATGTTTATGAATAAGCCGGCGGAGACGGGAACCCACCTCCCTTGGCATCAGGATGTATTTCGCCACCTTGACACATTTTCACGCCTTATCATCTGGGCAGCACTTGACCCTGCGACCCTGGATAGCGGCTGTCTCAGGGTAATCCCCAAATCTCATCACCGTATCTATGAAGGGAACTTCCCTACAGAAGAACAACTGGAAGCCCTCTTCGCGGTGGCGGATCCCGTCACCCTTGAATTACAGGCGGGTGAAGGGGTATTGCTACACGTTAACCTGATTCACACTTCCGCGGTGAATGAGACCGGTTTGCCGCGGCGGGCATTCAGCGTCGCTTATACAGATGCTGCGACCAAGACCACCGATGGTCAGTCCCTCCCCACGATTTTCGGTGAAGGTGCCTTACACCCACAATTCAACTAATCGACCAGGTTCTCAATTCCGTAAAGATCGGGACGATCCCACGGAATCGGGACTTGCCAAGACTGATGGCAGTGCCTGTCCGATGAAATCGAACTCCGTTTGAAACCTTCTTATCGGGGATCAGACTCTATTGCTACCCCTCGAAGCTGTGTTGATGAATAAGCCCGAAGCCCGCTAGAGAGTGCAAATGTTCTCCCTAGCCTCACGACATGTGCTCACCCCAAAGAGTCGCCCGCCCTTCGTTTCACTCAAGGGTAGACTTTATACCTCAACATGACAGTCAAAACTAATTTTACGGGGAGATAATTTGATGCGTGAAGATTCTGATTGGATATCTGCTTATAGCATGGCGTTACTTACCATCTTGATTGCTTCACTATGGCTAGGCTGTGGAGGTGATGATGAGCAAGAGAATGGAGATGCCCTCGACAGAATTGTTGGTGAAGACATGGCGGAAATGGTACTGATTCCTGCTGGAGAGTTTGAGATGGGCGACCACTTCAACGAAGGTACTACCTACGAACGCCCCGTTCATACTGTCTTCCTTGACGATTTCTATATTGATGTCTACGAGGTGACCAACGCGATGTATGCGAAGTTCCTCAATGCGGTAGGAAAGCATGTGGGGGATACCGGTCATATCTGGTTGGATATTGGCGACGGTGACGAGCAGATTGAATGGGTTGAGGAGCAATACCGCCCCAGGGCAGGGTTTGAAGAGTATGCTGTGGTTGAAGTGAGTTGGTACGGTGCAGCGGCGTATGCCCATTGGGCCGGCAAACGCCTGCCGACCGAAGCGGAGTGGGAGAAAGCCGCGCGCGGTGGGCAGGTCGGGAAACGATATCCGTGGGGAGAGGACGCGCCGGATGGGAGTCAGTGCAATTTTGCGGATAAGAACACGAGTTATTCTTGGTCGGATCAGAACTCTGATGACGGGCACCAAAAAACCGCTCCTGTGGGTCTATATCCTCCAAATGGCTACGAGCTATATGATATAGCTGGAAACGTATGGGAGTGGTGCATAGATGAATTGGATTTAGAGTTTTACGCAAACAGCCCAAAAGAGAACCCGGTGTCGGGTGGACTTACACTATTCATGGATAATAACTTCACTAGTATTACAGAACGTCGCATACTTCGAGGCGGTTCGTGGCACAGCACTCCGGAGATCGTTCGCGTGGCGTACCGCAACAGCAGCGAGCCAGCGGTTACGCTCAGTTACTTTGGCTTTCGTTGCGTCAGCTCTGTTGCGCCTTAGTTCTGTTTTGCGAATAAACCTTTGAGACATCCACACTGTGACTTTCTCATGCCATGATTTGAAGGAAGGACTGTATAATGACAGTACCCCATGCGTGGACACCTGCTGAGGGCAGTCTACAAGACCTATTGAAAAAATATCCCAAGCCCCTCAATGCGTTGGTATCGGGTGAAGTACCGGCCATTGTCTTCCGTAAAGCTTTCAATCCGGATCACTGTGCGGGCCTCGTGGAGAGGCTCTATGAACGTGGCTTGGCATACGGCCCACGTCAATCTGGAGACGGCAAGGAACTTGTATACGTTGGGCCCGCTTTGGTTAAGTACAGCACTGATCCCGAAAAGTTATTCGCCTACGCCGCTGACACGCACGAACTTTTTAAAACCTTGTTCGATGGGTACGATGATCCGGTGAAGACCTTCTACGAGGCATTATCATGTCTGGCACCGGACAAACGGGTGATGACCGCGCGTGAGTCAGGGGGACGGCTCTACGGCCCCGCCGTTTTCCGTGTCTACTATGCCGGTACGGGACACGGACCCCACTTTGACTCCATAGCAAAGCGGCAAAAGTGGTTCCATTATGAGGTCTCGCGGTTTCAGCATCAATTGGCTGGGGTGATGTGCTTCCAGAACTCCGAACAGGAAGGTGAAAGCGGAGAACCTTTCCTCTATAACTGCCCTTGGACACCCGCCGTGCAGGAATATATCACCGAAGGTACGTTTAGCCAATATGTCGCTGAACAAGGTATCCCCCGGATTCAAATTCAGCTTGAGCCCGGCGACCTTTACTTCTTTTTCTCTGAAAACATCCATGAAGTACCGCCGGTGATAGGCGAGAAGCCGCGCATTGTACTCGCTGCCTTCTTTGGCATGTCCCCGGACGATGAAGAGATTTTTGTCTGGGCGTGATATTACTACTGTCACTTTGCACCATTGTTAGTCACTGAAAGGGAGAACAAATGAAAATCACGAAAATCGAAACGTTCCAGATTGAAACCCCACGCTATTACCAAGAACACCCGGTTAAAACGGGCGAATCGTCAGGGCACGTTATCGTGAAGCTGCATGTATCTGACGGGCTTGTGGGGCTAGGAGAAGCCTCAGACAGCAGGGCTGAAGATCTAGGTGCGCTAACAAAACGCTACAACGATTTGCTGGTTGGACGTGATGCCACCCGGATCACTGAGATTAATGAATTGCTGCGGGCGCAGGACTTTGGTAGCACAGTCAGTAACTCGCACTTGACGGCTGCCATCGACATCGCGCTGTACGACCTCAATGGCAAGGTGCAAGGCGTGCCAGCCTACAGTTTAATGGGCGGAAAAATGCGAGAAAGCGTGTACTTCTGTTATCCAATTATAGGAGCGCATCTAGAGGATGGCTTTGAGCGGAATGCCAGCTACCTACAGCGGCTGGTGGATTTGGGGCATCATCTGTTTCGCTACTACGTTTCAGGAGACAGTGATCTGGACAACAGGTTCATCACCGAGATGAAAGCCCGTTTTGGAGAGAAGATCAAACTCAAAGCCTTCGATTTTTCCGGACGTTTTGCGGATTGGGAGACCGCCCTGCGCTATGCAGACGTGCTGCGTCACCATAATCCGTATAACTTTGAGCAACCATCAAACAATTTGCGGGTATGCGCCGAGTTTGTCAAGCGGATGGATGTGCAGGTAAGTCTGCACATCAGCAGCCTAGAGGACGGTTACGAGGCAATTGAGCGCGGGGCGTGCACCGTCCTTAACTTGGCGTGGATTTGGTGGGGACCGACCTACGTGCGCCGGATGTTCGCACTGGCAGAAGCCGCTGGGTTCAAGACCTTGCTTTCAACCGATCAGGATTCGACCGTAGGTACAGCCGGGGCAGTACATCTAGGGGTTTCGGTGCCCAACCTAGATATTCCTGCCGATCCTGCTGGTCCCCTGCTCTATACGGTTTCGCCCGCCAAAGCGCGCATTCGGGCAGAGGAGAGTCACCTGTATCCGCCAGAGGGGCCCGGGTTGGGAGTCGAGTTGGACGAGGACAAGATGAGGGAACTAACAATCGCCTCCGCATAAATATCTCCAACGCCAAGCCCAACGCTTTGAGGTGAACGTAATCGGCCTGAATACCGATATGCTCTGGTGGCAGGCAAACGCGGGGTGGCACCGCCTGTAATCTAATAATTGAGAATTCGTATCAACTGCTGCATCAAGTTGACAAGTAGCCAACCCAAGAAAGAATCACATTGAGCCCAACAGACAATCGTTTTCCCGCTTCAACCCACCATCCGCAGCCAGAAATCCGTTGGCGCGTAATCTGGTTAGCGGCAGCTGTCATCCCCTTTAACAACTACTGGGTTTACGCGATGCTGCGGTGGGCACAAGGGCTTCCGACGACCATGTCGCTCTTCTTCAATGTGATTTTTATCTTTGCGATTCTGCTTGCGCTGAACTATGGAATTTCTCTATATTCGCCGCGTCTGGCATTGACGCAGGGCGAATTGCTGACGTTCTACGCTATGCTCTCCGTCGCCACTGCAATCGCCGGTGCGGATTTCTTCGCCGTAATCATCACACATATCGCTGTCGGCGGCTGGATGGCGACCGAAGAGAACGAATGGGCAACGTTGTTTCACCGTTACTTCCCCGATTGGCTGGCGTTGACCGATAAAAACAGCCTTACGACCTATTTTGTTGGTGAATCGAGCCTTTACCTTGACGAGCATCTTCGGTTATGGTGGAAGCCTGTCCTTTCGTGGTCTGGGTTTATCGTCGTCCTCGTTTTCACAGCATTTTGCATCAACGTCATTCTGCGAAAACAGTGGATTGAAATAGAACGGTTGAGTTACCCAATTATCGAACTTCCGCAGCAGATGGCTACCAAGGGCTTCTTTCGGAATCGATTGATGTGGGCTGGGGCGATCCTCGCTGGCGGTATGGATATCGTCAACGCGCTGCATTTCTTGTATCCATCCATCCCAGGACTGGGTGGCGATTTCTTCGATCTGCGACCCTATTTTACCACGAAACCGTGGAACGCTATCGGTTGGACACCTGTCACGCTCTTCCCCTTTGCCGTTGGGATGGCCTATTTTATGCCGCTCGATCTCTCCTTCACGTTCTGGTTTTTCTACATCTTCTGGAAGTTTGAAATGATTATGGGGAGTATTCTCGGGTTGCAGCAGATCCCCGACTTTCCCTTCATCTTTGATCAGTCATTTGGTGTCTGTGTTGGGGTACTGATTCTGACGCTGTGGAGTGCGCGTCGTCATTTGCGAGATGTGCTGATGGGCGCATGGCGTGGGGAGAAAGCGTCTGAGTCTGGCGAACCGATTTCCTATCGCGCGGCGGTCCTCGGACTGATTATCGGCTTCCTACTGCTGGTTGGTTTTTGGGTGGTAGCGGGGATGTCGCTCTGGGTTGCTGTCCTAGTCTTCATCATCCATTTTATAACCTTGACCGTTACGACCCGCATCCGCGCCGAGCTCGGTCCTCCCCTCCATGACCTCCGCAGGATGGGACCCGACGTGTTAATTCCAAAGATGTTTGGCATGCGGCAATTGGGTCCTAGAAACCTCAGTCTATTTTCGCTCGTATTTCCTTTTAATCGTGCCTATCGCGGCAATGCTATGCCACCGCAACTGGAGGGGTTGAAACTCGCCGAGCGGGCGGGTATCTCACCGCGTCGCGTCGGATTCGCGATATTAATCGCTGTTATCATCAGCCCATTGCCCCTGTTCTGGGGTGGATTACAGCTCGGCTACGAATCTGGCGCGGTGGCGTTTTGGGGAGGCGGTGTCTTTCGACGGACTCAAAGTTGGCTCACTAACCCAATGCCCGTCGACATCCTATCAATCTTGGCAATGCTCTTCGGTATGCTTTTCACTTTCGCTTTGACTGCCTTACGTCATCGTTTCGTTTGGTGGCCCCTGTATCCTGTTGGGTACGGCATCACAGGCACATGGGCGGTCAACTTTTTCTGGTCTTCGGTGCTCGTCGCTTGGGTGATTAAGTGGTGCATCCTCCGCTTTGGAGGCTTAAGGACGTTTCGTCGCCTAGCACCGTTCTTTCTAGGAATGCTATTCGGCGAGTTTCTGCTCGGAGGTGTATGGGCACTGATTGGTGTGATTGTGCAGAAGCCAATGTATCGGTTTATTTGGTGAACGCCAGGTCAGTAATCGTTGCGGAAGAATGAAACAAGAGATAATCGGATTTGTTGAGACGAATGGCTAAGATGGGTCTAGAAGCATTTTGATGAGCCGGAACAATACGGTCGCTTTCGTTTAAAGCCCAGAAGTGAGGGAAGGAGTCACGATTGAAACTTAGCGAAGGAATTTCAGTCGGATTCACAGCCATTGTCATGAATAAGATGCGCGCTTTCCTGACAATGTTGGGCATCATCATTGGTGTTGCTTCTGTGCTGGCGATGATCGCGACCGGCACCGATTGGAAGGAGAACGAAGGAGGCCTAACAGAGTGTCTAAAGTGCCTGAAGTGACCTTCCAAAACGGTCTAACGCTCAAGTCCTTTCTCATTGCGCTGTGCCTCATTCCGATCAATATTTACTGGATTGTTCAACTCGAAGTCATTCGCTACACGTTCCCAACGCTCGTCCATCCCCTATCAAATGTCATTTTCATTCTATTTTGGCTACTTCTAATTGGGTACATCCTCAAGAAAATTTCTCCCAAGCTTGGGATTAGTCCGCCGGAGCTTTTGGTTATCTATGTCATGTTGGGCATCGTATCGTCCCTTGGCTCAGCCGACATGATGCAGATCTTAATTACGCTTTTGGGGCACCCCTTCCGCTTTGCAACCCCTGAAAACCAATGGCGTGAACTGTTCTGGAAGGAGCTTCCACCTTGGCTCACCGTTCAAGATGAAACCGTGCTAGCCCCTTACTACGAAGGGGGATCAAGCTTCTATATCAAGCGGCACCTGTATGCCTGGCTCCGCCCTGCTCTGGCATATATCTCATTCATCTTTGTGCTGCTGTTTGTCATGCTGTGCATCAATACACTGTTGCGGATCCAGTGGACGGAACGGGAACGGCTAACGTACCCAATCATTCAACTTCCACTGGAGATGACGGATACCAGAAATAGGTTTTTCAAAAATAAGCTGATGTGGTTTGGCTTCAGCATTGCTGCATTGATTAGTATCGTGAACCTGCTCAATTCGATTTACCCCACCGTTCCCTATATCCCCATCAAGCGGCAGAACTTACATCAATACTTCACCGTCCGTCCCTGGAATGCGATGGGGCCCTTCCGGATCTCGTTCTATCCCTTTGTCATCGGTATTAGTTTCCTCATACCGCTAGACCTCCTCTTTTCATGCTGGATGTTTTACGGGGTTTATAAGATCGAACTGATGGTCGGTAACATGATGGGGTGGCGCAATCTGCCGCGTTTTCCTTATTTCAACGAACAGGGCTTTGGTGTCTATGTTGGCTTACTCGGATTTGCGCTGTGGATCGGCAGAATTCATTTCAAAGGATTAGTGCGCCATCTCTTACGTTCATCGTCACTCGATGATTCTCGTGAACCGATGCCCTATCGGTTGGCAGTCGCCGGTATATTAACTGGATTGGCGTTCCTGATGGTATTTTCCTACAGAGCAGGGATGTCTTTGTGGGTCATTCCAATCTTTTTCGGGATTTACTTCCTATTAGCGATAATGATTGCGAGACTCCGTGCGGAATTGGGGTTTTTAGTACACGATTTGCATTACATTGACCCGCACAGCATGATCATCGCCGGATTTGGGACACGCCGACTAGGTGCCGGCACGTTGACCGTCTTTTCACTGTATAAGTTTTTCAACCGTGCCTATCGGGCTCACCCAATGCCCCCGCAACTGGAAGCCCTGAAAATCGCTGAAAGGCGAAATATCAATCCGCGCCATATAGCCGCAGCTATTCTACTGGCTACCTTAATTGGATCGATAAGTGTGTTTTGGGTATTGTTAGATAATTACTACCAACATGGCGCAGAAACGGGCTACTACGGACCATTTGCAGTGGGATACGGACGAATCATCTATCGCCAACTTGAGAACTGGCTGAACTATCCCCAAGAAACAAATGTCCCAGCTCTCGCCTTCATGGGCGGGGGATTCAGTTTCACAGTGCTACTCATGTTCCTGAGGACGCGCTTTCTGTGGTGGCCCCTCCATCCACTCGGCTATGCCATGGCAAATAGCTGGGGAATGTTCAACCTGTGGGCATGTCTCTTTGTTGCCTGGGTGCTAAAAGCGATAATTCTACGCCACGGTGGACTTAAAGCGTATCGACAGGCGATCCCCTTTTTTTTAGGGCTTGCTTTGGGCGATTATATTTTAGGCAGTCTTTGGAGTATTATCAGTGTTGTAGCCAATACTACTCTGTATCAATTTTTTCCCTAGCGGACAGAGATAATGACCCGATCGTAGTAGGTGCCAACACATATAGTTGGTAAAATGAAAAGCATGCTAACAGAACCTCAAAATACCCGTTTTGCCCTAGTAGAAAATACCCCTGCGCCTTTCCAGAATGGTTTAACACTCAAATCCTTTTTTATCGCTCTCCTGCTGATTCCGATCACTGTAGCTTGGATCATTCAGCTTGAAGTGATTCGCCATACCTTCCCAACGCTTGTTCATCCGCTATCGCACGTCATTTTTACGCTTTTCTGGCTCGTTCTGATTGGATGCATATTCGGCAAAATCTCCCCCAAGCTCGGTCTTTCCCAGCAGGAGCTCCTCACCATTTACTTCATGCTGTGTATTGTTTCCACCCTTTGTTCATACGACTGTATGGAAATCTTTATACCAATCATGGTGCATGCGTTTCGGTTTGCTAGTCCCGAAAACGAATGGCGGCAACTGTTTTGGCGACAACTTCCGGAGTGGCTCACCGTTCACGACGAAAAAGCGGTGACTGCTCTTTATGAAGGGGGTTCAAGTCTTTACATCGGGAGATATTTGAAAGCGTGGATCGCTCCGACGATTGCGTGGATGGCGTTCATCTTTGCGTGGATGGTTGTGATGTTGTGTATCAACGCGCTATTGCGGATTCAGTGGATTGAGCGCGAGCGGTTGACCTACCCCTTGACTCAGCTCCCGTTAGAGATGACCAATCCCAGATTGGGATTCTTCAGAAATAGGCTGATGTGGCTTGGCTTCGGCATTGCCGCCTTAATTAGTATTGTGAACCTACTTCATTCAATTTACCCTGTTATTCCCTACATCCCCGTCAAACGCCAGAGCATCAGTCACTATTTTACTACCCGCCCCTGGAGCGGGATGGGCGGTGTGCAAGTCGCTTTCTATCCTTTTGCGATTGGTATTGGCTTTCTCATACCGCTGGATCTTCTGTTTTCATGCTGGGCGTTTTTTTGGATCTACAAGATCGAACTGATGGTTGGTAGCGTCATGGGCTGGCGAGGTCTACCACGTTTCCCTTATCCCGCCGAACAGGGCTTCGGTGTATATATGGGGCTGCTAGGATTTGTCCTCTGGACCGGCAGATCTCACATCAAAGGACTGGTGCGTCATCTGTTCAGCTCCCGCGCCTCCCCGTCACAACTAGATGATTCCGGCGAACCGATGCCATATCGTCTAGCTTTCGTCGGTATCCTGCTCGGCACGGTTTTTCTGATGGCATTTTCCTACAAAGCTGGCATGTCGTTGTGGGTGATTCCAATTTTTTTCGCGATTTACTTCTTATTAGCGATAATGATTACCCGGCTAAGGGCAGAGTTGGGGTTCCTAGTACACGGTTTGAAATACATTAGTCCGCATAACATGATTATTGTCGGTGTTGGCACATGGCGACTTAATTCCAGCACGCTGACCGTTTTTTCGCTGTACATGTTTTTCAATCGCGCCAATTGGGCAAATCCAATGCCAGAGCAACTGGAAGCTTTGAAAATCTCGGAAAGGCGGCATATTAACCCGCGCCATACGGCCATTGCTATTCTGCTCGCGACAGTGATTGGATCGGGGGTGACCTTTTGGCTATTGTTGGATGTCTATTATCGACATGGCGCGGAATCTGGATACTTTGATCCCGCCACATTGGGATTTGGGCGTGATGTCTATGTGCAACTTGAAAATTGGCTGAGCTCTCCCAAAGAGCCAGATCGTCCAGCACTCGCCTTTATGGGGGGTGGGCTTGTGTTTACAGTTTTGCTGATGTTTTTGCGAGCGCGCTTCCTGTGGTGGTCTCTGCATCCCCTCGGCTATGCTACAGCACAGAGTTGGGGGATGGGGAATCTGTGGTGCTGTCTCTTTGTCGCTTGGGGGTGCAAGGTTGTCATCCTGCGCTATAGCGGATTCAACGCGTATCGACGCGCAATCCCATTCTTTTTAGGACTCGCGTTAGGAGACTATATCTTGGGTAGCCTCTGGAGCATTTTAGACATTCCGACCACTATCTCTTTATACCTATTTTTCCCTTAATATACGAGTGCATATCGCTTTGAGTCAAAGAAAATACCGTTAACTCACCTGACCATTTTAGGCTCAATGAGCCATGAACAGACGGACAACCGTCCGGATATTTTCAACCGAGTCGTGTTAGGTACTGTCCCACGATGTCTATCCCTACAAGGTCACTATATGCTTTCTGGAGGCGGTCGGTAACCGGGCCCGGCACACCGCCATCACCAATGGTTGAACCGTTGACAGAAGACACAGGGCAGATGCAGAAGCTGGTGGAGGTCACAAAGGCCTCATCCGCCGTGTAAGCATCATAGAGGTCAACGTCTGCCTCATGCACCTCAATGTTCAACCCTTGGGCGAGCTCAATGGTAGTCTCACGGCTTATGCCTGCCAGAACGTACTGCTCTCTTGGTGTGACGACTATCCCGTTTTTGACGAGGAAGAAGTTGCTCCCAAGACCTTCAGATATATTACCGTTGATGTCCAGCAAGATAGAGAAGGCATCCGGGTGCTGCGCCTTTACTTCCTGATCGGCAAGTATGAGGTTGATGTAATTGTGCACCTTAACCCTAGGGCTCATGCACTCAGGCGGCGTTCGTCTTATCGAAGGGATAACGACATTAAGGCCGTCACGGTAATACCGTGCCCTTGCAGCGAAGGGTAAAGGGTTGCACTCGATGATTACCGTTGGCTTATATTTGCCCCTTCCCGTGGGGACACCTCTGCTAATCCGCTGTATCACCCAGTAGTCATCGTTTGCTCCCAACAGGGGCTGATTTGCCGCTAGCACCTGCATGGTCAATTCTGTCATCTGGTGCTGGGGAATCTCCGGATCCAGGCGCATATATTTTAGCGAGTTATACAACCGGTCCAGATGCTCTGTCAGTTTGAATATCACCCCGCCGAAAGTGCGGGGCGCATCAAAGACTGCATCCCCGGTTACAAAGCCCTGGTCCCGGAAGGACACCTTCGCCTCGCTCTCTAGGACTATTTCTCCATTGATGTATACCACACGCTCTTGAGCCATGTTGTTTATCTACTCCCTCGCACTTACTAGAGACTATCCGCAAAGTTCACCAGGGTTTTGTGCTCTGCCCCACAATCAAAAGCGACATTTTGCTTGACGACAATTGCTATCGCTCCGGGAGCAGTGCCGTCAGCCCGCCATCAATAACGAAGTTAGTGCCAGTGATATTGGTTGCTCTCCCGCTGCACAAAAACAGAGCCAGCTCTGCGATTTCTTGCGGTGATGTAAAACGTTGGGTTGGGTATTGTGAGCGCCAGACCTGCCACTGCTCATCTCTGGTACGGCTAAACAGTTGCGCCGCTTGGTCAACCGCTGCCTCCAATAATGGCGTTTCCACTGATCCGGGCGAGATAGCATTGGCACGGATACCGTATTTTGCCAAATCGATGGCCTCGCTCCGGGTGAGTGATAGTAGTCCAGCTTTCGTCACCGAATAGATCATCGCATTCTCTTGGTTTGCCAAGCCTGAAACCGAAGCGATGTTGAGAATGGCACCGCCCTGTTGTTTGATATGCGGCACCGAGTACTTTGCCATCAGAAAAGCGGAAGTAAGATTGATGGAGAGCGTCTCATCCCACATTGACAGCGAGAGTTCTTCGACATCTCCCGGGCAATCGACAATGCCGACAGTATTGATTAAGCAATCAATCGTCCCGAAAGTTTGGGCGACTGTTTCGCAGAAACTACGCACTGGGGCTTCATCTGCAACATCGATAGCATCGTTATAGACGGTCGCCCCTGCCTGTCGGCATTTTTCAACGGTGTGTGAGAGTTCGTCTTGGCGAATGTCACAAAGGGCTAATGTCGCATCGGCAGCCGCGAACTTTTCGGTGATTGCCTTTCCGATGCCGCCGCATGCGCCGGTGATGATGACTACCTTGTTCTTGTAGTTTTCCAATCGCTTCGCTCCATTACGTGGTTAGCTGTCCGCTTCATCCAAATTCTCGTGCCAATAAATGGCTTCAACTGCACGATACTTTCCCTCTGTTTCAAAATTCATGCTGTGAACTCTGGGTACGCGCTGATCCGTCCGATTGCTAATCGCTTCCGCGTCGCCAATGTAGAATCCCGCATGTCTACGAATACTGCCATCAGGAAATTCTGTCGGTTCCCAGACTAGGACACTACCAACTTTCGGTTCTTCTATCTCGTTCCAACCGGACCGTTGGAGATTCGCCTCTAGCCCCCTGACGGTCGTGTGTAGGTCATCTATCAGCTTACAGTGGAAAAGCACCGATGAGACGAAGTAGGCACAAGAAAGTATTCCGTCTCGTAGGATATCTGTATCTTCCCCGTCAACAGAAGCGTATAGATTTCGGAATAGCTCCGAATCAACGCTGCGGTGAACCATTAGCATATAATTCTTAAAACGGTCTAACTGAACTTTTTGCGCCAAAGTATTCCTCCGATTAAAAACTCATGCGATCTCTCGAAAGCGCATTCCATCTATTACATGAGAGGTGCAGGGAATCATGGGGCAATTTGAGGTGATCGGATGTAAATCAAAACTTTACTAACTATCCTGACTTATATCCCCCAAACAAGGCACGACCTTCCATCTGCCAAAAGCATTCCACATCAATAAACCCAATGTTTTCAAGCCAAACAAGCTGATCTTCAACCGTTCCAAATGGATTATCAATGTCGCGCACAGGGTCATCGAGTTTTCGGACCAAATCATGGTTAGCAAAGCAGCCACCCGGTTTCAGCAACTGAAAGATTTCCGCGTATAGCCCCTGCTTACGGTCATCAACAACGTGGTGAATGGCTCGCGATGAGAGCACTGCATCAAACTGTCGTTTCGCTGGCAGGGTTGCCAACCAATTCGGAGAATCAAAACTCGTTACAACAAAACTGAGTTGATCCTGCCAATCTACCAGTCGCGCTTTCCCATGCTTGAGCATTTCTGATGACCCATCGAGGCACACCACCCGTGCATTCGGATAAGCAGTGAGAATCTCGCGTGTTACAATCCCGTACCCCGCACCGAGGTCCAACACTTCAATACATTCTTCAGAACTGCATCGAATCAAACCCACGAGTGCCGTGATCTGTTCTGCCCGTTGTGGGTCTGTTTTGTCACCATCTTCTATCCACCGATGAACATATTCGGGCGAATCCCATTCGTGTGGCATTGCATTTCTCCTCTTAATTTGAAGCACCGCTAACTCGTCTGATTGGCTACTGTGAAAGCAATTGAGGGAGTCAGCGTCCATACCCACGTCCCCCGGCTTTCTGCACTTCCAATCTTTTCCTCGTTCAGGATAGTATACATCTGGTGTAAACGGCATCATGAGCCCTCCGATTCAATTCCGATACTCCACGAGAAGTACCTCGTGGAGACTTACCGCTGGCACCGCAACCGTCGCAGCGGCTTCTGACACCTCCAGATTTATCCCTTGTAGTGGTAAATGTGCTGCCTTCACCGCAAAGTCATTGAAATGAACCCGAATGTTGTGGATGGGGTTTACCTCATGGAGTGCGAAAAAAGTGGTCATCTCCTCATCGTGCTTCTCACGATCCGCAATGCGCCAAGGCAGTAGTGGGGTGGGGTTGTTGAGCAGATGAATCATCAGTTCATTGACACTTCGATGGGCAGCGGTAACCTCAATGGCTTCCGGCATCTCAAACTCGATAGGTGGCGGTGTCCTCTTCACCAAGTTGGCGATGAGTTGTTTCAGTGGTGGGTAAGGGTTGTTCATGTACGCTCCACCCACATCGCCGCAGATGTAAATCGCCTTGCCTTTCCCGAAATGGTGCATTGTGATAGCTGGTTCGGACGAATCGTAATCCATTCTTGGGTCGAAATCGTTTAGTGGGCGTTCCCCTTCCAGACAGCTTCGCGTACAAAGCACGTGGAGGTCAGCATCCGGTAGGACAGATACCGCAGATTCCTGACCATAGAAGCAGATGACATAGCCGAATTTGCGCGACAACTCCGCATCATGGGGGACATATATGATACGGTGGTCGTTTGTATCCCCGCGTGGACATCGGTACTCCACTCCCAATACATCGGAGAGAGCAAATTTTCCCCGCTCTCGTCCGAGTTCGTCCAGCAGGGAGGTCTCATGGCTAGCGATGAGCGTACCGCCTTCATAGACAAATCTTCTGATAGTTTCGCACTGTTCATTGGACAGACAGGCACTGTTTGAGAGAAAGAGCAAGCGATATTGTGACAGCGTCTCATGGTTCAGATGCTCGTCCAAAACGAAGTCGAACAACAGATGTGACCGATTCAATATCTCGTAGGCACCGTAAGCGTCTTTCTGCCCAATCTCGTGGAAGTAGGTCTGCCCCATGTTCTTGGGAAGCTCCGACGGACGAAAGTCCCGGTTCTGCTGTGAGTAGTGGAGTGCGATGTATTTGACCGTATCGCCTTTGATATAATTGACCCGTTTCTTGAATTCATTGAAGACAGACTTGACCGCGTCCTTATGGAGAATTGTTGGCCCGCTGAAGGGATTCCCGCACGGTGCACCGCCATTCGCAATGGCGGCAAGCCCAGCGATGGCGGGTGAAAACGTTTCAGGATAAGGTGCACCACCAAATCCCTGTAGCGATTGAGTGACATTTCGGAAGAGACCGAAGGGCGTACCGGTTGACCGCAACACCTTTGCTGTAAAGTTGGGTTCTCGTAGGGACCGAAATGTCTCCACGAAAAAATAGCCACCAACGTCTTCCAGATGAAATGAGTTGAGCGGGTGGCCGTCTGTCCAATCGGCGGTCGGTCGAATGTATGAATTCATGTCGAGGATAACATCCGGATATTTCGCTCTGATCCGCCGGAAGATGTGGTGCATAAAATCCTTCATCTTCTCATAACGCCAGTTGACAAAGTGTCGGAAGTCCAGAGAATCGAAGTCAACCTTCCGGGGGAGTTCCAACCCTGTCTCTTTCCGAAACAGTTTTTCGCAGTATCCACAACAGCAGGAGGGGTGAAAGGGTCGTTCCTCGTGGGATCCGTAGTTGGTGTCGTCTAAGTAGAAGCCATCGAGGTCAAGGTTGTCCAACCACTCAATGAGATATTCCGGCAACCAGTCCCGGTAGGGCGAATTGAAACAGAACCAACCCAGGTTCTCGATCTCAGGTCTGCCATTGTCCAGAAACTGCATCAACCACTCCGGATGAAACGGTTTAAGTGGCTTGGTATATATAACAGGATAGTAGCTGAGGATAAGGATGCCCCGTTGGTGCGCCAGTTCCAAGAATCTTGGCAGGCGATCATTGTCAACATTGGCGTGCGGCGGAATCATCTTTGAGCGAAAGCGCGGGGTGCCCCTGTTAATTTCCCCATCAACAACCTGCACTTCGACACCTACTTCATTGATGAAATCTACCCATTCTTCGACCGATGGACCAATATATGACTCCTCTGGTCGTACACAACTTGGATAGCATTCTATACGGCACACGCGCTTTTCGTAGGGCTTCTCTGCAAGCCTTTGGGCGGTAGACCCAACTCGATTCACTTTTGGTTGTCTATCCTCTGTGTTCACGGAGCATTCTCCTTAATACTCAACCCCTATGTCCCGACACGGTGCATTTGGCGTAATTCTGACGAGTGTAGCACTGCTATAGGGACGCGGAGCGAACTTTTATCTTATACGAGGTGCTTGACTCGGTCAAACGGAATCACCGCCACCGCCTCGATCTCAATCATCCACTCAGGGTTGACCAACCGGCTCACCTCAACCAACGTACTGGCGGGATACGGCGGATCGAAAAATTCAGAGCGTACTGCGTGGATATCAGCAAGCGTTGACATATCGGTTACGAAGACTGTAACCTTGGCGATATCCGACATTTCTCCACCGACGCTCGATAGGACTGCCTGAATGTTTGCCAGCGTTTGCCGGGTCTGGGCACGGATATCACCCGCCCCGACTGTGTGACCGTCCGGATCCTGTGCAACATGTCCAGAAATATGGAGGACTTTGCCCTCCGGCTGCCATGCGGCACTGGAAAAAATCCCAAAGGGCTTGACGACACCCGGTGCGTTGAATCCATCTGCCATTTCGATTTTTCTCCTCTACTCACTTGACTTCGGGTAAGGCAACACACCCATCGAGTATTATATCAAATGTGCCCATCCGATGCCAACAAATACTCAATTCCTAATCTACCGTTGACTCAATTGGAAAATAGAAAAGTACGCCAAATCAAAAATAAACTGAAGAATATCGCAGAGTGTGCATTAAAAAATTGAAACCGTAAAGTATTCTACTACTGTATTTTAGATTAAAGATCTCCAAATGCCCGGTAAATCTCAGCGGTAAATTTCCACTATAAATAAAAAGAACAAAGTGAGAAATTTGCCGCTGCAATTCCAGACCTGGCCTTTTTGCAACTTCTATGTGGTCGCCGCCTGTTCAATGAATTGAAAGCCAATTTTGTTGACTGTGGAGGCAGCGACGAAGCGAAGGGGCTGCTCAATTGTCTATTCCCCCGGAAATGCCTGGTGTTTGTCATGAGGGAGATTTTACGTTGGCGAAAAAGAGAAGAGATCAGAAACAAAAAGGTCATTATCAGCGGCGATTTGAAGATCAAGACTTCGCATGGTTGGCGGAACAGTTTAATAGGCAAATTGAGCAAAACCCCGACCTGACGTTGGAGGAGTTTGCGGTTCGCCAGGGCGTTGAGCCCAAATGGATTCGCAGTTTTGTCAATGTGGGATGGAATACCGAGTTTAAGAATGTCATCACCGTCTGGCACGGCACGACGCTTGATAGGGCAAAGGCGATTATGACAGAAGGGTTCAAGGCACGTGGGAGAGCAGGGAAGAAAATCTGGTTTACTCGAAAATCGATCGAAGCCCGTAGGCGAGCGGCTCAGTTGGCACAATCTCGTGGGGAGGCACCGGTAGTTTTCCGTTGCCAGATTAATATCCGCAAATATACCGAATTTGACAACCCACGTCCTCATCATTACGCTTTTAGACATGCCTATATTGACAAGGCGGTTATCTCCAGTGTATCCGGCATGGAAGTGGAGGGGGAAGGCAAACTTCCACAAGAGAAAGCAGACAAAGCGGAAATGGTCGATATTATCATTGCCCGAACCTCTGGCAAATATGGTGTGCTGCTGTGGATAAATGCCTATCTGGAGGGGAAAGGCCAAACGTCCGTGAACGAAAACCACCCGGCAATCGAGGAAATTCATCGGTGGGTGGAGGCGCAATACGCTGCAGAGCGGGAGGATCCGATTTCTGAAGAGGAGATGTTGGTGCAAGTGAGGACACACCTTAATACAAATCGAAATTATCCGATTTAGGTTTAACGTAGCCTTGTATTTATAGTATTATTGGAGTGTTCCTAGCCTGTGATTCTGACCCATCATAGGCTGGTTTTAACTTTCACTTCTTTTGTTGATAGCACAAATTCCGACTGAAGGGCAATCAAAAGAGTCTCCGTCCTTCAGGGCGGAGAGTATGTCAACATATCATATCCATGGGCTGTCAACAAATTCGATTTGACACACCTATGAATTTGTGATAGACTTTGCAATGCAAACATAACTCTATTAACTATCAAATCACAGCATCAAATGCTTAAAGGAGGTTTACGTATATGGCAGATGTAGGAAGTGCTGCACCTAATTTTACACTGACAGGCGTTCTTGGATCCAAGGATACAGAGGTCTCTTCGGACAACTTTAAAGGGAAGAATCTAGTGGTGATATTTTATCCGCTCGACTTCTCGCCGGTTTGCTCCGTGCAGATTCCTGATTTTAATGAAAAGGTTGATGAGATTCGAGCAAAAAATGCTGAAATTATAGCGATAAACCGTGACTCAGCGTTTGCACATAAAGCGTGGAGCGAGCATCTTGGAGGTGTCAAGTTCCCGCTCCTAGCCGACATGAATCTTGCGGTATCCAAGCAGTTTGGGATGGCACTTGAAGAGGTCGGCATCACGAACCGCGGCGTTATCATCATTGATGCGGAAGGCAATATCGTTTTCAAGCATGTTGAAGATGCACCACCGGACAACACTCTTGCAGTGAATCAGGTGTTGAGCGAACTTGATAAATTGAATTAGATCAACATCCCAAATCCAGATCGAAACACTAAAATCATTAACGGGCTTCAGCGATTTAATTTTTGAAGCCCGTTTTTTTATCAAGCCGGGCTCGCTCGCCATCTCAAAACAGCACAGCGAGTTAATCACTCCGAAGCATATTTGTTCAGCAAATATGCCAGATCTGCTGCCTTGGCAGTAATCTCTTGGCTCTCGAAGGAGGCAATCTCAAAGAACTTTACCAACTTTCGATAAAGTTTGGGTAGTCCTAAAATTTCTTCAACCTGCTCGCGGATCCATTTGTCGTAGGCAATGGGATAGGTTCGGTGGGCGATGAAAAGTGCTTGAAGAAATTCTCCGATCGCTTTGTACAGCCGGTCAAATGCCTGAAAGTGCAAACCTCGATTCACATATAGTGGGATGTGATCAAGATTATTAAGACAATAACGGTGCACCATTGCCAATCTTTCTCGGCGAAGGGCTTCATCATAGTAGGGCAACCATTGGGCTTTGAGGTCATCTAGATAATCGCTCTTTTTCCATAGCGGTACGCTGTATGCCAAATGGTTCCCGATTTCTAACTCAAACCCATCGGCTCCAGAGGTCCACCCACGCGATACGGGTACAAAGCATCCATCAAAAAACTCCAAGTCAACGTGCGAGTATTTACCGACCTGCTGAAGCCTCTTGAAAACATCTTCCCGCCTATAAAATTCGCTCCACTGTTCCTCAAGTCCCTCACGCTCCGTCGCAAAAATCTCTGGTCGAACAAGTACCGCCATGTCCAGACAACTATCACGGCTGGCTTTGCCCCGTGTGCAGGAGCAGATAAGGGTCACTGCCTCGACGACTGAGAAAGTGGAGAAGAAATGCACGATAGTTTCAGAAGCCCGTTCATGTTCAATTGTAGGATATTTTGGATTAAGCACCCTACTCGTCTCACGTCTCACCCTTTTCACCTTTGTGCATCACGACCAAATTATCCCGATGAATCACTTCGTTATAATAGTAATAGCCAAGGACCTTTTCAATTTCGCTGGTCTGTTTGCCCATAATCCGTTTCAATTCGTGCGTGTTATAATTAACAAGTCCTCTCGCAAGTTCAACATCATCTTCGTCTCGACAGGAGACGGTGTCCCTGCAATTAAAGTTTCCTTCTACCCGTTGAATCCCCGATGGCAGTAGACTTCTACCGTGATCGACCAATGCACGACGTGCACCACTATCCACAAACAGGTGCCCTTTCGGAGGGCGTGAATAGGCAATCCACCGTTTCCGTCCTGACAACCGTTCCTGTGGGAGGAACAGTGTCCCAATCTTTTCACCCGCTAGTATTCGATTGATAACTTGAGGTTCGGTGCCATTCGCGAGCACCATCATCTCACCCGATCCGGTCACAATTTCAGCAGCGCGTAGTTTCGTAGCCATGCCGCCGGTGCCGCTGGTGCTGCCCGCGCTTCCCGCTGCGCGTTTGAGTTCGTCGGTAACGTCGTAGACAAGGCTAATCAATTTCGCCTGCGGGTCTTTGCGGGGGTCTGCGGTATAAAACCCGTCTTGGTCTGATAGGATAATCAGCAGGTCTGCCTCCGCGAGATTGGTTACATAAGCCGCCAGCGTATCATTGTCGCCGACCTTTATTTCCTCTACCGCAACGGTATCATTTTCGTTGATGATTGGAAGAACGCCAAGCCGCAGCAGTGCGCGTAACGTATCACTCATGTATGTATAGCGTTCGCGGAAATTGAAGTCATCCTGCGTCAGCAACATCGTCCCCGTAATCTGGTTATATTGCGAAAACCGCTGCTCGTAAGCGTGCATCAAGCGGGTCTGTCCAACTGATGCCGCCGCCTGTAACTCAGGGAGTGTTTGTGGACGTTGTGTGAGCCCTAACCTTCCGGTGCCCGCGGCGATTGCACCGGAAGTGACGAGAATAACCTCTTTGCCTTTTTGTTTGACTGATGCAAGATTCTGTACCAATGCGTCCAAACGCTCGGAATTGAGATCGAAGTTCTTTGATACGGTTGTGCTGCCAACCTTCACGACGACTCGTCGAGCACGCGCTAACAGCTGACGGGGTTCAATTTGTGTTGATTTCATCAGGGGTGAATGTAAACTCAAAGGTATCAACCTGAACGGTATCGCCTTCCGTAATACCAGCTTTGATGAGCGCATTCAGGACACCCATTTTTTTCAGTTTTCGATGGAGGAGGACCAATGCCTGATCATTTTCCATGTCGGTCATAAGAACCGCGCGACGTGGTTCTTCGCCACGCACAACAAAACGATTCTTTTGCGTGATGAGTTCAAATCGTTTATCAGGTTTGGGTATGTGGAAGGTTGGTTGAGGTTCCACAGTTTCTTGGCGTTCCCGAATCCGTTCATTTATCCGTTGCAGGAGTTGATAGGTCGCTCTGATGAGCCGGTCTACCCCTTCGCCGGTGACCGCGGAGATCGGAAAGACACGCCGCTTCTTGAAGTAATCTTTGACTCGCTGCAAATTGGTCTGTGCATCAGGAAGGTCAATTTTATTGAGGACAACCAATTGGGGTAGGCGAGTTAAGCGGGGGTTGTACCGTTCGAGTTCTGTGTTGATCTGTTCGTAATCGGTGATTGGATCGCGTCCATCGACAGAGGCGGTATCGATGATGTGGAGGAGCATCTTCGTGCGTTCGATATGCCGCAGAAAGTCGTGCCCCAATCCTGCCCCTTCGTGCGCGCCCTCAATGAGACCGGGAATATCTGCAAGCACAAAGTTACGTTCGAGATCGATTCGGACGACACCTAAGTTGGGAGTCAGGGTTGTAAAGGGATAGTCCGCAATCTTCGGCTTCGCGGCAGAGGTTCGGGCGAGCAGCGTCGATTTGCCTCCGTTTGGATAGCCGACCAAGCCAACGTCTGCAATCAGCTGGACTTCTAGCGTGATGGTACGTTCCTCCCCCGGCTCTCCTTTTTCAGCAACGCGCGGGGTTTGGAACGTGCTGCTCTTGAAACGTGCATTTCCTTTGCCGCCAATCCCACCATGTGCAATAACGGCACGCTGTCCCACCTCTTTCAGGTCGGCAATGACCTCCTCCGTTTCTGGCACCCGTACAATCGTACCAGCTGGGACTTTGAGGATTCGATCTTCGGCATCCGCCCCATGCATCAGTTTCCCCATGCCGTGTTGACCATGCTCCGCAACCTGATGGGGCTTGTACCGGAAATCGATAAGTGTGCTTATCCCTTCGGCAACTTCTAAGATGACGTTGCCACCCCGTCCGCCATCACCGCCGTTGGGTCCCCCTCGCGGCACAAATTTTTCGCGGCGAAAACTGATACAACCGTTTCCACCTCTGCCGCCTTTCGTGTAGATTTTTGCGGTATCTGTGTTCATCATTTGCTCCCCATCTAATTGTAGAAATACTGCACTTTCTGGCTTTTTACGAAGAATGGAAAACAGTAAAACAAAACAGAAAAATAAGGGACAGAAAGGAAAAATCAGCGGATTCGTCAGAGATATAGAAAATAGATTTCAGGTGCTTAGATTTCGTTCATTTGCAGGGTCGCGCCGGTGGAATCGATGGATAACACCTTGATGTCGCAAGAAATCTGATTTCGTGCAAACGCGTGGCTCATTTGTGAACCGACTTCTTGTGTGGATGTTGTGCAGTAGGCTGCAACGCTTGGGCCCGCCCCACTCAGAGCCACACTTAATGCCCCAGCGCGCATCGCAGATTCAGCCACATCATCAAATCCAGGGATGAGGGCAGCGCGATACGGTTGATGGAGGCGATCTGCCATAGCAAGTGCTAACATCTCTAATTTGCCTGTTGCAATTGCTGCGACCAGCATTGAAGAACGACTCACATTGTGGATAGCATCAGCAAAATCAACTGTTTGGGGCAGAACGCCGCGGGCTGCTTGGGTGGACAACGAAAAGTCGGGGATTGCCACAACAACACGCAGATCTGAACCACAATCCATTTGGATCGAATGTACGTGGTCCCCCTGCATCATAGATATGACCAAACCACCTAGCAGTGATGCAGCAACATTATCCGGATGCCCTTCAAACTCCGTGGCAAAATCGAGCAGTTCAGAGCGAGAAAACGGTTCATCACATAGGGCATTCGCTGTCAATAATCCACCGAGTATTGCTGTGCCACTGCCACCCAATCCCCGGATTGCGGGAATGCCATTTGTTAAAACCAATCGCAATCCTCTCGGCTTATATCCACACTTGTCGAAAACCAAATTTGCGGCTCGGTAAGCAATATTACTCTCGTTGTTGGAGAGCTTATCCACATCGATGCCGGTGACCTCAATCTCCGTTCCCTTGCCAATCTCTTCAAGCGAGATAGTGCTATAAAGTTGCAGGGCTAGCCCAAGGACATCAAAGCCCGGTCCTAGGTTTGTTGTGCTCGCTGGAACACGAGCGGTTGCTTTGTTGGGCATCAAGTTTACCTGCGAAAATTAAAAGCAATTACCGAATCCTTGAAATTGCTGAATCCATCCGGGCTAGAGCTTCCTGAATATTCTCCAGCGAATTTGCATACGACAGTCTCAAGTAGTCATCGCCAAATTTACCAAAAGCAGTGCCGGGCAAAACTGCAACCCCTGCGTCTTCAAGCAGGTAGTCCGATAGGTCTTGGCAGGAAAAGGGCAGTTGTGAGACATTCGGGAACACGTAGAATGCGCCGAGGGGTTTGATACAACTCACACCCTCAATTGCATTGAGACCATCAACGATTGCGTCACGTCGTGTTCTGAACTCAGTAACCATTTCGTGGACAAAATCCTGCGGCCCCTTCAGTGCCTCTATCCCTGCAAATTGCGTGAAAGTTGCAGTGCACGAGTTGGAATTTATGGTCAACTGTGTAATCTTATCCGCCAACTCTTTGGGAGCTATCCCATAACCTAACCGCCAGCCGGTCATAGCATAGGTCTTGGAATGTCCCTCAAGCAGAATCGTTCGCTCCTTCATACCCGGTAGACTGATGAGGCTATCGTGGACACCTTCATAAAGGATTCGCGAATATACCTCGTCTGTCAGCACATAGAAATCGTGCTGAATCGCTAGCTCGGCGATTGCTTCCAAATCGCTTTTTGCCAACGTGCCGCCTGTCGGGTTTTGGGGTGAGTTGATAATCAGTAGTTTCGTCCGATCCGAGATGGAAGCCTCAAGATCTTCAATCCGGAAGCGAAAATCAACCTCTTCACGTAATGGCAAAGGGACTGCTTTTCCGTCAATGAAATCAATGACAGATTCATAGATCGGAAATCCGGGATTCGGATAGATAACTTCATCTCCTTCATTGACAAGGGCCAAAATGGTAAAGAAAATGATAGGCTTGGCACCGGGTGTAACAGTGACTTCATCCGGATGAATCTCTACGCCCCGCGTCTCCGAAATATGCTCGGCGATAACTTCACGAAACTCCAATAGACCCGCAGAGGGTCCATATCCGGTGTGACCGTCCTTCATTGCCTTGAAGGCTGCCTCGCAAATATTCGCAGGGGTTATGAAATCGGGCTGACCAATTTCGAGATGGACGATGTTTCTACCCTGCGCTTCTAATCCCTTGGCTTTGGCCAGTACCTCGAAGGCAGATTCTGTTCCTAGACGGTCCATTCGATCTGCAAAATTCATCTATCACCTCAATTTTTGAAAATAGATTCTCCTAGCTTAGGATTGTGCTTCAAACTGATAATGTCTACTTTGAAGATGACAAAACAAAACCGTCACGACCTGTAGCCCAAACGTTCTTTGCGTCTAACGCAAAAACACCATACGCAGGCATCTTACTAATAATGGGGTCCTCAATGGTCTGCGTTACCCATGTCGTTCCACCGTCGGTTGTATGAATGATAACGTTGACACCGAGATCGCCCCCAGTGGCCCAGCCGACAGCAGTATCGGCAAAGCTGACACTCAATAGCTTTTCCTCCGTCCCGCTTGTTTGAATATCCCAAGTATTACCACCGTTTGTGGTGTGTAAGACGACTCCGTTTTCTCCGACCGCCCAACCGTTATGGGCATCTATAAAGAAAATGTCTTCGAGAATATCCGAGATATTTGTGGGTTGGTCCATCCATGTTTGGCCGCCATCAGTAGTCTGCTGGACTAAGCCATCTTGGCCCCCGGTTTCCGGACTAATCCTAACCCCTGTCACCCAGCCGGTAGACTCATCAATAAATTGAACTGCATTAAACACGATTGTTTCTTCATCACCCACAGCAGCGGCAACCTCACCGCCGCTAAGCAGGTTCCAGTGTTTTCCACCGTTGCTGGTCTGAATAATTGTTTCATTCATTCCAACCGCATAACCTATTTTGGGGCTAACAAAGTGAACGCCTTTAAGAGCATTTCCGACCTTGCTCGTTTGGATATCCCAGCGTTTGCCAGCGTTTGCTGTTCCAACAATCAACCCTGCTTCGCCGACTGCCCATCCATGTTTCTTATCGAAAAAGTAGATATCTGTGAGCATCTGATTGATAGGATCTCCCGCTTCTTGCTTTTCCCACGTTTTGCCCCCGTCCATGGTGTGCCCAATATATCCGGGATTCTCCATATCTAATTCTGAAACACCGGCGACCCAACCTTCCTTTGGACTCACAAAAGCAATTCCATTATAATTCCGAACATCCTCTACATCGCGTTGTTGCAAAATGTTCCACTGTCCGCCGGCATGGAGTACGGTTGTTACCAACACAGCCGCTAATACAATAACGCTCAATAAAACCACCCTTTTTGTCAACATGATTCAATAGCTCCTTTCACAGTTTTTATATTGACCTATCCTCAAGGTTCAGATCTTCACAACCTCACGGTTCGATAGGCTTCATTCCGGTGCAACTTATTTTTTAGAATAGGCTTTAGTATAGCACCCATCATAGGTGCTGTCAAGCACAAACATATCGCCCTACAACATGCTTTTGACGAGGCACTCAATCTCCACGGCGGTGGATGATAACATATAATTCACTGAGCGAAAACACGTGTGAGGAAAAAATTGGGGATACACAGCGAAAGATTTCAATGGGATGAGCGGAACGAAGAACATCTTTGGTAACGACACCGTATCACCCCGGGAGAAGTAGGAGAGGTTTTCTATGCTGATTCTTATTTTAGACGAGGCAGGGATGGCACCCGATATGTATACGGTCAAACGGAAGCAGGACGTTAGCTATTTGTAGTCCATCTCGATTTGGATGGATTGTTGATGGGTTGCACCAAGAGTCGGATGTTACTTAAAACCAAGCCCCAAGACTCCATACTCCTGTCTTGGGGCTTGGTGTGCGTGTAGGGTTGATAGATTACCAACGCACTTGACAAAACTCTTCATAGTCGATCAGTTCGTGAATCGTCGGGTTTTTACCACAGGCGGGACATTCAGGGTCTTGACGAAGCGTGAGCTTCTTAAACTCCATCGACAAGGCGTTGAACAGAAGCAGTTGACCAATCAATGGCTTCCCAATGTCAAGTAGAACTTTGATGACTTCTGCAGCTTGCACATTCCCGACAATGCCCGGTAACACGCCGATTACACCCGCTTCTTGACAACTTGGCACCATATCAGGGGGCGGAGGCGATGGATAAAGGCAACGATAACACGGCCCTCTGCCGGGATGGAAAACTGTCACCTGACCTTCAAACTGGAAGATACTGCCATGCACGATCGGTTTGCCAAGCATCACACTGGCATCATTCAACAGATAGCGGGTCGGTAAATTATCACACCCATCAACAATGAGGTTGTAACCTTCAAGGATTTCAAAAGCATTTGCCGAAACAATCTTCTCGGTATACGTGATAATTTTAACATCAGGATTGATGTCTGCAAGCGTTTCTTTTGCTGACTCTGTTTTCTGTTTGCCCACATCGCTCGTTCCGTGAAGAACCTGTCGTTGGAGGTTGCTCATATCTACAACATCGTCGTCGACGATTCCGAGCGTTCCGACACCAGCTGCGGCTAGATACAGTCCCGCAGGTGACCCAAGCCCCCCTGCACCGATGAGAAGCACCTTCGACTCAAGCAGTTTGGTTTGGCCCAGCCCCCCAACCTCTTTGAGGATGATGTGTCGACTATATCGCTCTATTTGTTCATTACTAAAATTGTGCATCTAAAAATGCCCTCGTTGTAAATCGTAAGATTTGATTCTAGTACAATGTCCCCGCTTGCTGTCGATTGCCAAATCCACTGCCGTGAGTGATTTATCACGATTTATTTGACAGAGCACTAGTGATTTTCCAAATTCGCCAGAAGATCTGATATGCCTTTGCTCGAACGCGCGGAAATTTGAACCGCAAATCGTTCTCTTACATCTTCAGATGGGCGTTCAACCGTAAAATCGTCCCCACCATACATCTGCTCAAGCACAGTGGTTAAATCCGGCTGAATCGCCTCAAACATCTCTTGGGTGTTCGGCGCAATATGGCGGTTATTAATCATAAACAGGACTTCAGCTCCGTTTAGATGCACTGCGTTCTCCAATTCTTCAGCTGCTTCTAAATGGAGGCATCTTTGAAGCGTTTCAACAAACGCCTGATGAATCTTTTCGCGATTCTCGCCTTCCACTTTATGCTTCCGGTTATAGAGAAAACCGTGACGACTTCTGGCGTTATCAATACTATAATTCGTGCTTGGGGAAATTAACATAACGCCGGGCCCAGCATGGGTGAACGAGTAGTCGGCGTAGTTCAAGTATTCATCTGGAGCACCTTCCGCCATCCACCTATTGAAAACCTTAATGAAATTCTCGTAATTGATATGGCTGTCCTCTGTAACGAAGACCTTGATGTTAATCTGTTGTAGATCCATAGGTAATTATAACTGTCAATTCCTTTCTATGGGAGGTGAGTCCCCGTTTACTGTATTTGGTAGGGTGCATTTATTTTTCTTTCGCACGCCTTAACTCAAAAGCCTTAACTATGACGTACGCGATTAAGGCGAATATAAATACTACTAAGTACATCCAAGCAATTGCTTGAAGAGTGCTAATAATGGTGCGATATACTTCTAGTATCCATCGCCTATCATTCAACTCTAATATCTGAGAATGTTCGGCAAATGGACTTATGTACTTTTCTAGCTGGTGTATTCTTACGCCACCGGAAATACCGACCACATAAGCAGCAAATTTCACATACTTATGCCATGCACTGCTGATCTCGTCCTGAATGATGCGCCTAAAAATGGCGGATATTGGCTTATCAAAGACCTTTACGACGCAAAATGAGACAGCAGCCGCTAAGACGAATGTGACCAACAGTAATGTAAAAAACATATATCCTCTGTCCTAGTCTTGTTAATATTATAAAACCATAGTTCTCTACCGTCAAGAGTAATGGCGTGTGCGGTATGCCTCCATATCCATCATTAATAATTTTCCAATTCCCGATTCATCAATTCAATTTTTGGAGATGATTTCTACTTTTAGCTGTGCCCCAAGCTTGTCAGCAATAGTTTCTAGGATTCGCTTCTTGTCCTTCGTGTCTGTCTGATTGTTTATATAATGCTGCCCAACCTGATATCCATATTTAGATGATTTCGAGGTAGAGATGAGATCAGGATAAACACTCCCCACCTGATTTATTCCTAGCTTTTCAATTACCTCAGCAAAAGTGTCTGTTGCGTTGTGATGATCAATCCTTTCTCCATTGGGCATAGTTACGGCAAGGCGTGTTTTTTTACCCGGGGGGTTTGGTGGAGAAGGATCTTTTTCCGGGGGTGACCTATCCCCGCCTAGGCTTTTCAGAAAATCTAACACCTGCTCGCCTGTTGGTTTATACGCACACAGACTTTCCATTTTCTCCGCCACTACATCTATCAAAAACTCATCGGCTTCCTCCACCAATTTGATCCATGCTTCTGACAAACTTGTCTCAATATGTCTCTGCCTGAAGATGTCCCGATAGTCGGTTTCGATTGCCCTAATGGCTTCACCGGTGCGTATCAACTCGTAGTTCAGGTATCTGTTAAGACGTTCGGAACTTTCCTGATTGTCTGTTTCGATCAGATCCAGCTTGTATACCCTACGGTCTCTGTAATCTCCTTGATCATCCGGTTGAAAAAACCGCCATTCTCGACCATCGGTGAGGATAGCGATTAGCACCCCCCTATGAACGTATTCAAACAGCTGTCTCTCCGCCCCTTCAATTTGGCCAACTGCCTTGACCTCAATGAAGACCAGCGGCTTTGATGGAGGATGACACAGTGCAAAATCTACTCTGCCCCCTTCAACTGAGTATTCAGGAATGACAACCTGCGTATTAGACTCTGGCCAACCCAGTGCGCGGAGTAGCCTAAGTAAGATGCCCTGAGAAACCGATGCCTCATTTGTAAATATCTCTTCTCTTAAATTGTTGCGTATGTCGTCAAGGTGCTCCTTAAGTGTCATTGCCTAATAAGTTTCTCCTTTCAATTCCAACGAAAAAGTTCAGTGTCTTGCTTCTCGTCTGAGCACAATGGAAGACTTAGGAATACTTAACTATATCTTAAATTGATCTTACGATGTTTTGAATCGAACTGATACTAGAATTGCTCGGATTATAAACCCATTCATTGTCGAATATCTCCTGTAGCCTTTCACTTAAGAATAGGTCCCCTATGGACAACGAATAAAATCGATTTTTATTTTCTTTCGCATTTGAGATTTTTTCATGCAATGATTCAGGCAACGCGGCCATCATAAAATCTGAAATGATAAGTAGGTCAGACTGGTTATATTGTTTGTCGTTCATCATATTAAGGGCATGGGTAAGTGCAGGACCTGCGTCTGTCCCACCATAAAAAGAACGCTGTAAAAACTCAATCACTTTTGTCATACCAATTTGCCCCGACAAATCTAAAGTTTCTATACCTGTTGAAAAATTGATTAAGAGACAGTCTCGTTTTTGTGAGCGGGCACGAGTGGCCATAAATAAGGTAACAGCCTTGGCTATGGTTTCAGGAGAGCCTTGCATTGAACCACTGGTATCAACACAGATTATGATAGGTCCTAACTTTTCTTCCTCCTCAACCTCAATCGTGTGTTCTTCTTCAACCTCATGGGAGCTTGTCTGCATACCTTCCATTTCAAAACACATCAAGCGACCTTCCACAAATTTCATGTCAAACAATATTGAGGTCTCATCATCGGAAAGCAATGCTATTTCTTGGGGTAGCGCGTGTTCGATATCTTTTCCTAAGTAAACGCCTACTATTTCTTCTCTGGAGTTTATGTCTGGAACATATTCTGTAACAGTTAATGAGTTTTTGACGAGTTCTTGCCGCATTGTTTTCTCAGCCCGGCGGAGGCGGCCCAGCATGTCACATAATTCTTTAACTCCTTCATCTTTTGAAATATATGATACCCATTTCTTTAGTTGTTCAATATTTGATAGAGACAAATTGTCCTTTGATAGATCAAACAGTAAGCCCGGTTCAATAGATAACTCGTCTAATGTATCTGCAAGCAATTGGAGATTTTTTAGCCATGCCTTTAATCGGTTCAATAATTGTCGCCTAAATCTTTGGATTGTTTCTATTTCCCATTTGGCAAACTGTTGGTCTAACAATTTTCTCCACTGTTGCAGTAAAAGTTTCCGAAAAATGACCTGCTCCTCGTGCACTTTTTTAAGATCATTTTCTTTTCTCTTCCGGTTGCCTGAATTATATTTTTTGACGAGAGTTTGTAACTTGGCTTGACGCTGCTGATTTCCTTTGAGTTTCTGGAGCTCCGACAACCAATACTTTTCATCAATTCTTGAGTTTGTTTGTTTTGCCAACGCTTGGAAGTGTCGAAAGTCTTGCTTTATCTGCTCTATCGTTGCGGTATTTTTTGTTTCTAATTCGTTTTCCGTGCGCTGCAGGGCAATCTGGCTTTCCCTAAATGGATTATCCCGTCTTAAATGCCTGTGAGTATTCCTTTGTTCAGTTTCAATCTCTGACGATAGCTGTTCTCTGATAGCCCCCTCTTTTGCTACGGGGAACTCTTGAGACAACTCCTCTAATATTTCTTGTGTTTCATTCTCAACTGATTTTTTGTTCATGCTCATCCTATTAAACTTTTTAAGCGGTCACAGTCCTTATGTCTCAACTTCATATCTTCTAACTGCTTCTCTATACCTTCTAAAGCAATGTTGCGTGTGTGTTCAGGGACAAAAGGTGTCTCCAATTTTGTCTTAAACTGGTCTAACCTAGCTTCAATTTGCTCTATAATTTCCTCGATTTTATGGCGTAATTCCAGCACGGCTTCCCCGAATGATTCAATAAGCCTTGAGTTGACATCTGTTTTCTTGTCTCCTTTGTGAAGTAATACTTGGGGAGAGAAGGGTTCCAGTTGAGTCCATTCATGATAATAACGATGGTCCAGTCTTTCAATTGAACAAGTTCCCTGACCGTCAAAGCAACACCTAATCCCATTAATTTCGTTTCCTTCCTTAGCTATTGGGTGAAACTTATCTGTGCTTTTCATTTTGTTTACTGGAATATAAAAAGTCTGTTGGCGACCAGATCCTGTTAGATTGTGTTTGAAATATTCCTGACCACTAAGATTTTCAGTCTTATAGACATCCTCGCTATAATAAAGCTCTTTGTTAATTTCTTTATCTAAATCCTGTTTTTCATCGTCAATTTCATGCGGACTGAAGCCCGTTTCAAAGCCACGATTTCTCACAGCATCCTCAACTATTTTTACTACCTCTGGGTAATTATCTTTCGTCGTCCACAAGCAGTGGCGCAGCAATAAAGTATCAACTAAATTTGTTTCTTTTCTATCACAAAAGAATGCTGCGGCTTTAAGCAAAATTGAGGTTTTCTGCCAACGCCGGTCTGAAACATATACATTGAGTTCTTCTCCCTTTTCCTCAAAAGAGAGCCGAATATCGTGTATTATGTTCAGGGTTTCTTCCGAAAGTTTAATTGAATAAATACCATTACACCACTCCTCCCACTCTTCATGTTTTATAGCCAAGTCCTCAGGTAATTTTACTTTTGCATGGGTTGGTTGTGAATTTAGTAAGGCTTCAAAACTGTCTTTCACCTCCATCGGCAAAACATTTAACCGAACGAGAAAGCGGTCATATAGTGCTTCTAGTCCTTGCCCTGGAGGCGGTGTTTCGTTTGAGGCGGCAATCAATGCCTTCAAGGGAGCCTCTTCCACCTTCGTGCCGTTGCGAAATAGCTTTTCATTGATAATGGTTAGAAGTGTATTTAGGATAGCAGGACTCGATTTCCAAATTTCATCTAAAAATGCAAAATCAGATTGGGGCAGAAACCCTGCTGTCTTTCGGAGGAAGTTATCTTTTTTTAGTTCAGTAATCGAGACAGGTCCAAATACCTCCTCTGGAGTACTGAAACGGTGCATTAAGTATTCAAAATAACTATTGGTTTCAAAAGCATGGGACAAACGGCGGGCTATCAGACTTTTTGCGGTCCCAGGTGGACCAAACAAGAAAACATTCTGATTTGATAAAGCAGCCAAAAACGAAACGGCGATAGTTTCCTCTCTTTCATGAATTCCTTCATTCAGGCTTTCAATAATTTTTATAATTCTCTCTTTCAAACAAATTCTCCATAATTTTTTACTGTTTGATAAGTCTGGTTATCCACGTCCCCACTAAAAAAATAAAGCGTGACGAACCCTGCTGCAGTCCATCACGCTTTACTTTGACGATACCTTATCTGTTATTCACCTTTACGAATCACGAGCCGATAGTGCTGACCAATCTTCTTGGTATCAGTAATCTCATGCCCATCATTCGTGAGGCTCTTGGGAACATTTTCAATCGGTTCGCCATCGTCAATCGTGATTTCCAACAGCTGACCGACATTCATCGTCTCCAAACGAATTTTCGCTTGCACGTAATTGAACGGACACGCTACACCTTTGAGGTCAAGACTATCAACGATTTCCTCGACCTTTTTCGCTTTCGGCGGTGCCTTGGGGATGCGTGCCGGTCGAGCTTCGCGCTTCTTAGTGCTTGCTTCCTCCTCCTGCCGAATCCGCATCCGTCCGTAGACATTATGTGCTTCCTCAACAAAGAGGGTCGCTTCCTCGACGCGGCGGTGCGTTAGCTCCCTATCAAAGGTGCTGGAATCCTCCTCGACCGCCTTAAATAGGTGCGCTCCAAAGCCGGGGAAGACAATTCCCGGTTCAAAGAACCGACTTCGGAATTCCCTGACCGTCGTCTCGTCGTCAATGTGTTGCAGCCCTTCGGTCGTCAGCAATGCGTCCGCGGCTTTGATCATCGCTTCGTAAGCGTGCTGAGCGGAATCCACATATTGGTCGTTCTCCAGATCAACCCCCGACTCATAGATCAGCCGGTCCGCTTCCTCAAGTATGTATGATACCAACTCTACCAACTGCCCTGCACACTCACCAACCCCCGTTTTGAGTTGAAATTCCTTCGTGTCACCGGTGTCAATATAGTAGCTGGGATCTTCCTCGAAGGAAGGGATCTTATCATACTCGCGGAGGATTGTCTTAATCTTGGGCTTGCCAAGTCTCGCAATGTAGTCGGTGAACGGTTCATCGTCGCGCCGTTCCTCAAGGTACCTTCCTGTCAAGTGCTCGATAAATTGCGGGATGTTCTTGCCGTGAATCTTCCCTGCGGCAAGTCCATAAGCACTTGCATTCTCGGTAGCGTGACCACCCAACATGACCTGATAATACGGGGCACTATGTTTCCCCATACGTCGTGATGAGCCGAAGAAGCCGATGTTTGCGATGTGGTGCTGACCGCATGAATTGGGGCAACCGCTGATCTTGATTCGCAGATCTTGGATCTCCTCCTTCACCCCGGTTTCGATGAAGTAATTCCGCAAGTAAGCGGCTAACCCGCGAGAAGATGAGATACCTAGTTTGCAGGAATCGGTGCCAGGGCATGCTGTAATATCAACCGTGCTTTCGGCACCCGATGCACCTAAGCCGATTGCTTTGAGCTCCTGATAGAGGGCAGGCAGATCGCTCAGGCTGACCCAACGCAATACAAGATTCTGCTCGACAGTCGTGCGAATGGTGTCCTTCACATACTTGCGCGAGACATCCGCCAATGCCCGTGTTTGATCCGCAGTGATATCTCCGAGTGGCAAGGTGATATTGACGACCGCGTATCCCGGTTGTGGTTGCAGACGCACGTTCGTGGCATGCCACTGATCAAATCCTTCCGGTTTCGAGGCACCGTTGAGCTGCGTCGGCGGTTTCAGCGGTGTTTCGTCATACGCATCTAGATTGTCGAGATGAGCAATCCACGCGGGGTCATGGCGCAACTGTTCGCGCTCTTCCAACACAAGGCGACGAAATTCTTCAATGCCGAGTTTTGCCACGACGAACTTCATCCGCGCCTTGTTGCGATTTTTACGTTCCCCGAGACGGGTGAATACCTTCGAGATTGCTTGTGAAATTGGTAGCAATTCCTCTTCAGGTACAAACTCGTCAAAGACTTTTGCCTGATGTGGCACGGCACCAAGACCGCCACCGACAAGCAACTTAAATCCACGCTTCGGTTTTCCATCAACCTCTTTAATCGCTGCAACTGCGCCAATATCGTGCATGTATCCTAAGCCACAGGCGTGTTCATGGCATCCGGAAAACGCAATCTTGAACTTGCGTCCGAAGTCTTGTGCATCCTGATGCCCCAACAGAAAGGCGGACAGTGCCTTGGAGTGAGGCGTTACATCAAACGGTTCATCGTTACACACGCCAGAAAGTGGGCAAGCGGTGACATTCCGAACCACATTGCCGCACGCCTCCTGGGTTGTTATACCAACAGACGCCAATCGACGCATTAACTCTGGCGTATTGTCAATGTCGACATAATGATACTGCACATCTTGGCGAGTCGTGATGTGAATGATATTATCCGAGAATTCTTCGGCAACATCGGCCAGCATTTCCAGTTGTTTCGCATTCAGACCACCGAATGGAATTTTTACGCGAATCATCTGTGAACCTTCATCACGCTGTCCATAAACGCCGTGACGGAGTCTGAATTCGAGGAAAATCTCCTCTGGCATCTGACCCGCTTGAACACGCTCCAGCTGCATCTCATAAATTTCAATTGCGCGGGCAGACTCTGGGGATATCGCATCCGCATTAAAAGGGGCTAAACTTTCTGTCGCCATTATTGGCTCCTTCCGAATTGGGGTTGAAGGGTTCGTATGAACAACGTCATCGCTGATAGGTTGTGGTGTTGTAATCTATTACGCTGCTCTCAATGCTATTACTTTGGTCAGTTATTATAACAGAAAAAGAAGCAGAGATCAAGTGCTTCTGCTCATGTCAAGTGGCAAAATTAATTCTCTACTCAGACAACGCCACCGTGTTACTTCCCTAATGACTATAATTATATCCCAATTTCATGAATATTACAAAAAAAACTGCCGATTTCAGAGTCTTTTAGCCCATTGCTTTCCAACATGAAATTTGACATGGATGTGGACATAAAGTATAATAATCGTAACGGCAACGTGGGGAGGATTATGCCTCACGTTTTAGGCTTCATATCCGACACCGTGAGGGATATCTCCTCAAGCCGCTGGATTTTCTTTAGGACTACTGATAAACCCATCCCCAACAGCGTATTCTTACAACCGCAACCCGGAAAGTTATAAACTTGCGTACGGTTCCAAGGCGAGCGATTGCAATGAAAACTTATAAAATCCTAGTTGTCGATGATGAAGCAGATATCGTTGATTTTATCGGTGATTATCTGACGGGAGAGGGATATGGGGTTATCAAAGCCTACGACGGGATTGAAGCTCTTGATAGAATGCGCCAAGACCTCCCCGATCTAGTTATCCTCGACATTATGTTACCTGGATTGGATGGCTTTGAAGTCTGTAAGCAAATGCGAGCAGAGTCTACTGTTCCAATTTTGATGGTTACAGCGAGGGATACCGATGTAGATAAAATCGTCGGGTTGGAGATTGGCGCAGATGATTATATACCGAAACCGTTCAACCCGCGTGAATTGCTAGCGCGGGTTAAAGCAATCTTACGAAGAACCTATCGCCAAGATTATCAACCCTATAACCAGAGGGCAATACTGAAATATAAAGATTTGTCCATTGATACTGACCGCCGGCGGACAACCATCGGACATAGACTGTTGGAACTCACGATGAAGGAATTTGATCTCCTACTGTTTCTGATGCGAAACCCAGGGCGTGTCTATTCGCGCGATCACTTACTCGATTATGTGTGGGGTCAGGATAGCTTCGTAGGAACGCGTACTGTCGATGTACACATCCGGCGATTGCGGGAACAAATTGAGACGGATGCGAGCCATCCCCAATACATTAAAACTGTCTGGGGAGTTGGCTACAAATTTACCGATGAGTAATTTTTCAGTTGGAAGGAAGAATGGAAGCGCAGACAGGCTGTGGATTTCCGTCACTTGCCGCTGTTCTAATCTCCCAATCTCGCATTCTTCCCCCCCTTGTGCCTCAACCTTCCGCCCCTTCCTTTTTTCTTTCTGCCATTCTTTTCCTCTTCTCAAGTTGATACTTTTTCTCGTACTGATCGGAATTAGCGTGGTGGGACTCTCTGTGCAGACGCATGCGGCATTTGAAGATGGATTTATCGGTGCTCGTGCTTTCGCAATGGGGGGAACGTTTACAGCCATTGGCAATGAATCAGATGGATTGTTGGTTAATCCCGCATCTATTGCAAACTTGAGACCTCAATCGGAATCGCGCCAATCCGCGCAACAGTTATCAGCGACAACAGCGAGACTACATGTCGGACTGAGCGATAAAACGTCAATCACACAAAACCTGATTAGCTATGCCTATTCCCGCCCGACTCGAGGGGCTTTGGGACTTCTCTGGAAGCGGTTGAACGTCGGGCAGTTGTATTCGGAAAATTACATCCTCATCGGGGTGAGCAAAAGTTATGACTTAGGGACGGAAGAAAAACGGCGCATCTCACTCGGAGGTGCCGTCAAGCTGTTAAATTGGGATACGGCACCCACAATCGGGGCAGATGGTTTGGTCGTGGAAGACTTACCGGGTCGGAGTCGGTTGAGTCTAGATGTTGGCATGATCTTTCGTCCATCCCCAAATATTCCAATAGCCCTATCCCTCCAGAACCTCAACACACCTAATATTGCTTCCACGAACTCACTTGTGACGGAGAATTTGCCGCTACAAGTGATGCTCGGCATTGGTATTGTTGCCGAAAACTCCACATGGGGCATGGATCTCGTTTTCAGAGAGAGCGAGGTTGATGTCAAGGTCGGCATTGAGTCTCAGTTTTATGGGGACAGTTTAACCTTGCGCGGCGGATTCCGATTGGAAAATCTGGCATGGGGAACAAACTTGACACTCGGCGGTAGCTATCGTCCGTTCAAAAGCCTCCGTATCGACTACGGTTTCCTTTTCCCTATCGGCGGGATCCGGAACACATCAGGCAGCCATCGGTTTAGCATCGTTTACGATATCTGAAACACTCTCATTAGATCCAGAAGGTGTATGCCGGGTGACCGAGGATCGCGCAAAATATACTTCAGAAACTGCCGCCGATGACTATATCCGTGTAGATTCCAAATGCCTGTTCACCCCCATAGGGGAATCGGGGAAGCCCCTCAAATCCAGCTATATCCGCTTCCGATTAGTCGGGATAATTTTCCTAGTGACAATTTAGTTTATGTCTCTGTATCCTTACCGGTGCTAGAACATTTTTTCGGTTGAAATCGTTGATGGTTGTGATATAATTCATTGGAACCTTTGGAAGCGTGATAACATACAATTCGGTTTTTCACTCTAAGCAGAAAGGAATCGAAAATGGTAAAGATTGCTTTAGCCCTTGGGCCAGAACCGACCCCCGTCTGGACATTAGCCAAACAAGCCGGTGTTGAGTCTGCGGTTGGCAGCATGGACTTGAATCCAATACCGAATGCCAGCGCCGAGCAGCAGCCTTGGAGTTACATGTCCCTTGCCCGTGTGAAGGCTGCATACGAAGATGGAGGATTTGGCCTGCAGGTGATTGAGAGCCGTCCCCCAATGGAGAAAATAAAACTCGGTTCGCCGGGACGTGATGAAGAAATTGATGTTATCTGTGAGTTTATCCGCAACATGGGGGCATTGGAGATTCCGGTGTGGTGCCCCGCGTGGATGCCGATTCTTTTTGTACTCCGAACCTCTGTCACAATCCCTTCACGCGGTGGGTCTCAGGTCAGCGGCTATGACCATAATTACATGAAGGGTGCACCCCTGACCGAGCATGGTATTATCACCGAAGAGCAGCAATGGGCGAATCTGAAATATTTTCTGGAGCGTGTGGTTCCAGTTGCGGAAAAAGCCAACGTCAAATTGGCGATGCATCCGGATGATCCACCACTGTCGCCTATCCGAGGGGTCGCCCGAATCATGAGCAGCGTGGAGAATTATCAGAAACTGATAGATTTGGTCCCAAGTCCTGTCAACGGAATTGGTCTCTGTCAGGGGAACTTCTCCCTGATGACCGACAACTTGCCCGAGGTGATTCGGCATTTCGGAGGACAAGAAAAGATTTTCTTTGTTCATTTCCGGGATGTGCGTGGAACACCTGAGAAGTTCGTAGAAGTATTTCACGACGACGGACAGGCTGATATGGCGGAGTGCGTACGTGCCTACCGTGACGTTGGTTATACGGGAGTCGCACGTCCAGACCATTTCCCGAAAATGGGCGATGCTAGCATCGCGGATGAACATAGTATGGAACGGCTATTTGCCATCGGTTATATGAAAGGATTGATCGAAGCGGTCTACACCGAGTAGGTTTGGCAGTGCCTGATATTATGTGCCGCATGGGTGCACCTCAGGTGGCGAGGTCAACGTTTTGTAATATCAATTCTGATTGAGAACTAAGTATAAACGCCTATCCTTCAAAGGAACGCAGATATGGGGCAAATCAGATCCCACCCCCCTGTTAAACTGATTGTTGGAATTATTACGGCGGCCCCCGATTTACTCTCCGTCGTACATCAACAACTCGCAGAGCAGTTTGGACAGGTTGATTTCGTCAGTGATGTGTTACCTTTTGATTACACCACATACTATGAGGCGGAGATGGGGAAGGATTTGAAGCGTCAGTTCGTGAGCTTTGGGAGACTTATCCCCGCCGAGTCGCTCGCGTTCGCCAAGTGTTTTTCTAACGCAGTTGAATGTGAGTTTGCGAAGGGTGATACGGCTCCCCGCGCGGTCAATCTCGATCCGGGCTATATTTCGGCGGCAAAGTTAGTACTCGCTTCGACGAAAGACCATGCACACCGCATCTATCTCCAAGGTGGCATTTATGCTGAGATTACGCTCAAATTTTACCGTAAGACTTTCCAACCTTGGGAATGGACTTACCCTGATTACCGTACACCCACCTACATTGACATCTTCAACCATATCCGCCGTATCTATATGGAGCAATTGAGAGCAATCGGGTTAAACTCCCACCCCTTTTAAATGATGAAAGCGAAAATCTGGTCCACTTCTATTTGGTTACTTGTTTATGTAATCCTAGTCACTTGTTACGCGTCTCGCGCCTTTCCTTGGGGAAGCAATGCACACGAGCGAATCACCGATGCTGCCTGCGATTTTCTCCCTTCAGAAATTTCCCCCTTCTTCGTTAAGCACCGCCGACAACTCGCCTATCACTCGAACGATCCGGATCGATGGAGAAGGGAGCTGCTGTTTCGGATTGGATTGAAGTACGAAAAGGATTTGAACAGTGGGCAGATTACGGCGGATTTACGTCAAGTGTTTGAGGTCCATAGAATCGACTTCCCGCAAAACGCCCCGGTCTCGCTTCGCGGAAAGGAGGGCAGATGGTTCATAACAGTAGGTAAACAGGAGTACCCGATTAGGAAAGAGGCAGATAAATTATACCTGTTAGGGGATAAAACAGCCATTTTTGAAAATCGAAGTGCGGAGCCGGTGCTGCTGGGGTCTGAAGAAGAAACCCGTTTCGCCCTTGATATAGAGGAGAATCTGCTATCTTTAACCAGTCTAAATGTCTACAAATCGGGCGACCCCGCCGAGGGCCCTCGGCATTTTCTTGATATTGATCTGTATGGTCCCTATCCATTTGTAGAACTTCCCCACGACTATGATGACGCGGTTGCGAAATTTGGCGTGGAAACCATTACGAAACGCGGTTTGGCAACGTGGCGTATTGCTGACTACACACGGCTACTATCTGAGGCAATGAAATCGGGAGATACCCAAAAGATTGTGCAGGCTGCCGGTGCACTCGCTCACTATGTTGAGGATATTCATATGCCGCTGCATGTCGTTAAAAACTACAACGGACAATTGACCAATCAACACGGTGTGCATCAACGCTTTGAGGACGATATGGTGGATGCTTATGCAGAACGAATCCATCTCACACCGAAGAGGGCGTTGGAAATTGGAGACCCGCTGGAAGCTGCTTTTGACATTGTACTCGACAGCTATGTATACGCCAACAACCTCCTCCATGCCGACCGCAAGGCAAAGTTAGGTGAAGATACCTACAGCGCATCGTATCTGGAAAAGCTATTCCGATTTAGCGGTTGGATAGCGGTGCAGCGCATGAGTGACGCGGCAACAGCGACAGCAAGCTACTGGTATACCGCATGGCTTCGTGCAGGGAAGCCTGAGTTGAAGTGAAGTTTAACATGTCGATACGGATTTAATGTGGGGATGCGAAACTACATGAACCCAACATGTATATACTGCTTCAACGGAGGTAATCAAAATATGAATTGGCAAACGGTTGCCCAAGTCTTGGATAGGGTAATCCCAACTGTAGCGGAGCAAGAGTTCAATCGACTCCGCGGACTCTTAGATAAAGACGGATTCGCGCCGCCCTTCTGAATGCACGCTCCTAGTCCGGCTCCGCACCCCTAAGCATTAGCGTAATAGTAAAGGAACAAAGTAATGAGAAAACAATACATAAGATTATGGTTCTGCCTGTGCGTATGTTTGATAGCGGGCTGGACACCTGCCAACTCCGACCAAGGTGCTGGCGTTCCTGAAGGTAGGGCGCGGGCCCGGGATCTCGGGATCAAAATCGGGATCTATGAACCCGGCAAACACAATGCAATCACGGATGTCGCTGGGGTGAAGGTGGGGCATGTTACGCTAAAAAACGGTGACAATGTTCGGACAGGCGTAACTGCCGTCATTCCGCGGGACGATATCTGGACAAATAAGTTGTTTGGTGCGGGTTATGCAATTAACGGTAACGGTGAAGCAACGGGGTTAGCCTGGGCTAATGAAGCGGGGTGGATCGAGTCCCCAATTATGCTGACGAATACACTCAGCGTTGGACCTGTTCATGAGGGCGTTGTGCGATACATGATCAAACGGTACCCGGAAGACCACATCATTCTGCCAATCGTTGCAGAGTGCTATGACGGTGGGCTAAATGACATCAGCGGGCTGCATGTCACCGCAGAACACGCCGTTCAGGCGATAGAAAACGCCGCAGACGGTTCCGTTGCAGAAGGGTGTGTTGGCGCAGGCACGGGAATGCGGTGCTACAGTTTTAAGGCAGGCATTGGTACATCGTCACGAGTGTTGCCCGTGGATCGGGGGGGATACACGGTCGGTGTGCTGGTCAATTCCAATGGCGGTCGGCGCCATCAACTGCAAATCAATGGTGTTCCTGTCGGCAGAGAGATTACGGAACTTACACCAGAGTGGGGCCGAGACGGTTCGTTTACCATCGTTGTCGCAACGGACGCTCCTTTGGTACATCGTCAGCTGACGCAACTCGCCAAGCGGGTGACACATGGGCTTGCCCGCACCGGTACGCCAAGTACCGTTAGCAGCGGCGAATTTGTAATTGCTTTTTCGACCGCTAACACAATTCCGCGCCGGACGGACGATGGGACATTTCCCATCACAATCCTTGCCAATCGTCGGATGGATGCGCTGTACCAAGCTGTCATTGAAGCGACGGAGGAAGCAGTCCTCAACTCCATGACCACAGCAGTGACCACCGTGGGCAGAAACGGGAACACAATCCATGCCATCCCTCTAGATCGGTTGCAAGCCGTGATGAAGCAATACGGACGGCTTACCTCTGAAGGCAATTGAAGCATCAAAGCGTGTCGCCTGTTAGCTTGTTTAGGTTTTGTCGCTGCTCGTTATCTGCGATGACAATCAAGCCATCACCAGCCTCCAGCTTCAACGCACCAGAGGGGTTATAGATAAAATCCCCTCGCCGCTTGTGCACTGCGACAACCATCAGTTGGGTTCGATCTGGGATGCGTGCCTCACCCAGAGTGAGTCCCACCAATGGTGTCCCTGACTGGATGACGGATTCAGCGAAGCGCGTTGTCTCTTGACTCCTGAGCATAATGTCCAGAAAGTTGACCGCGATTGGACGTGTAATTGTCGAAGCCAACCGCATGCCGCCGATATGGTCTGATAAGACCACTTCATCTGCCCCCGCCTGCTGCAGCTTGGCTAGCGAATTGGCTTCAACCGCTTTAGAGGCAACCTTCAACCCCGGATTGAGTTGTTTTGCAGATAGGACAACGAATAGATTATCTTGATCGCGGGACAGCGAGGTGATTAGCCCCCGTGCACGTTCAACACCCCCACGAATCAAAACCTCATCATCCGTTGCATCGCCCTGAACACACAAGAAATCCTTTGTTTCAAGTAAATAATCGATTCGTTCCTGCGCGTACTCAATAGCGACAAAATCAATGTTCATTTGAATCATTTCATCGAGTGCGTGAACACCTGTATCCCCTATGCCGCAGACGATATAATGGTCTGAAAGTTTATCGATTGATTTTTCCATCTTTCTTCGTCGAAATACCTCGCGCAATTGTCCTTCAATAACGAAGGCGGTCGCAACACCGACACTATATATAAAGATGCCAAACCCGCCGAGCAACAGAAAAACGGTAAAAGCCCTTCCCACCTTGGACATATTGTCATCGGTGTATCCTACTGTCGTTAATGTAATGACAGTCATGAAAATTGCGTCGAACACGGTCCACTTTTGATGCGGGTTCTCCCCTTCAATAATCCAATATCCGACAACCCCGATGGCAAAAAGAACGGCCAGCGAAATCATCGCGATGATGAAATTTCGTTGATACCTCAAGAGATATTCCCCTCGATTGCAACAGTCCCGGGCAGTGAGGTTGATGAGTTTCGCCTATGTGCCCCTACTCCTTTAGAATCGTATAGTTGATGCAAAAAGGTGAGTTGCTTGACGGAGTGGCTGGTTCCGAAAGCGTTTTCGCAATGTGTACTCCCAATGTGAACTGCCGAACGCGAGGGACACGCCTACTGAAAATGCCCCTACTGTATCGATCCGACCAAGTCCACCGCGGAGGGCTGCCGCGCCGGTGAAGCCACGATCCCATGTACCGTACAACTCGCCGCCGAGCGCGAAATCAAGCCCGCGATACCCAGCAACACGCCATATATCGATTCCTATTCCGATCCAATCCAACGGTTCATAACCTGCTCCAATACCCAGCTTCAGTGGAAGTGGTCTAATCAGTTTCCGCTGCAACAGATTTTCAACAATCAACCCGGTCCGAAGTTGGTGCGCTTCCGTGATTGAGAAATCTCTTTGATAGCCGAGATCGATTTCAAAGGTAGACATTGTTAAATCTTGTATTGGCTCATCACTCGCGCCCAAATACTGAGTCGGGTCCGAAAAGTCAATACCATCAATAATCGCAGGGATGAGTTCGCGAGGGTCGTTAGGATTGACATCCCGTGCGTGCTGCGATTCCAAATTCAGCACCGACACAATTCGCCCACGTTTCGCAGTTTGTGATACCTGTTTCAGACGTACACCTACCGTTCCCGCATCAATTCCTCTGCTGACTCCAATTGCCCACCTAGATTCCCAGAAAAGATTATAGCCCGTAACCATCTCCGTCGTAGCCGAAAAATGCTGCCGATCGATGATATACTCGGATCGCGTTGCTTCAACTTCAAATTTGGCAAGGTTTTCCAGAGTTGCTGTGCGTCCTAAAGTAACCCCCCACTCACCAAAGGCTCTGGAGTAGTAGATTGAAGGTTGAGAGCCCAGAGTCAACTCAGAGGCGAATTGGAGGCCTGATGTTTGGGGCAGTTCTTCAAAACGATAATTTTCGACCGACAAAGCAACTGACAGATTATTTGACTCAACGTCAAGGAGGGCAGCAGGGTTTCCGAATAGCCCCGCATCCGGCGCGTTCATACCAATTTTTACCCCTCCCATGCCGGCGATTCTCACGTTTTCGTCCCCCACCCCTGTTGAGACTCCCAAGACAGATAACAGGATAATGTGAAGTGTAAAACGTAAAATTGCGCGCATTCCATCCCTTTCATCCTTCCCCTTGAAAAGTAGATAGACCACTATCGTTAAATGTTTGCGAAAATCCACCGATTTGGGCATGAACCTCACGATACTCGGATACAGGCATGGCGAGAATGCTCATGACGATAGTGATAGCTCCCGTCTGCTGTCCTCCATGTTTTAATAATAAAGTGTGACAGAAAACAGGGATGTTTGAGCGTGATAGCGACCACCGACGAAACCGTAGTCGAATTGCAAATCTCCCAACCGGTAGCCCAAACCTGCCGTTAAGCCTCTGGAAACCCCCTCTGTCAATCGCCACCCGAATCTCAGGCTCGCGTTGTAGACAGTGTACTCGACACCAAAGATCGGATGGCCGTTGGCAAACTCGGCTGCAAAGATGAAGCCTGAAAACCGGGGGGAGATCAGATCCAAACGCAGGGCGATGCCGAGGCGTGATGCTCGTACAAGTCTTTCACTATAGCTTGTGGCATCAGCATTTTTCAGTTCCTCCCGGCTATAGAGAACATGCGAGAGCAAATTAGGCAGTGCAAGCCCAAGGGTAATACGTTGGTCGGTGGAGATATATCGTATCCCCAGATCAACTGCCCCGCCGCTGCCGGATCCAACGGAAATCTCGCCCATACTTGCTGATGAGGACAGATACTTGAGGTTGAGCCCGGCGGATAGATTCTCCAGAATCGTCAGGGCTGCGGAAAGGTCAATCACTAGTTCTTGGTATAGCCCATCCGGATCACTAGAGCTCAAGAGGCTTGCCCCGATGGCTCTACTGTTTTGAAGTGGATGGGCCCACGCCAAAAGGCCATAGTTCACCAAACCGTAAAGCTCTAGATAGTTTAAGCCTATCTCGGGCTCACGAAGTTTCGCCAAACCAGCTGGGTTCCATATCATCGCATTGGTATCGCTAGCTAACGCTGCGTAAGCCCCGCCCATTCCCATCGGACGGGCGGCTAGCCCGATGTTTTCAAAAGCAGCATCCACACATAACGGGAATAGAATCGCTACGCAGACTAAAATGATGTTTGAGCGTATTGCCCATCGCAAGCGTATGGAGTTGACAATCTTCATCTTTTCTGATAAGTTAGACGAATTAAGAGATTTCACGGATTAAACAAAACGGAAATATCGGCAAAATGGTTGAATCGGCGATTGGCTGTTGTTCGTCTTTTGAAGTAAACTTCATTATACCGCGAAGCGTCAATCAATAGTAGCGGTTAATTGTGTCCCTCTAGCAACTGTGTTACAAAAATGATACGGAGTAAAGTATGAGGTCCTAATTGGTGGTGTTTGACCAATTGCGCTTTCGCGAGTTGTTTTCAAGAGAGCACCTCTTCAGCAAGTTTCTATATGGCATAAAATTTGCTAAAAATATCGCTGTGATTTTCAGTTGTCGATCAAGGAATCGTGCATGCCCATATTGGATTCTTTGAATTTTTTTCAAGTATCTTGGCGAGGAAAATTGTCGAGATTACGCGATATGAATTAAAGGAGTGAACGAAAAATGTTACCCCACAAGTTCCACCTCAGTCTCCTCATTCTTTCCATTTTTCTACTCGCTGGCTTCACCAATCCAAGTCATGCGGAGGTTGAAAGCATTCAAATCCACCTTTTCGGCTTTGTCAATGGTGATGACGCTCGACAGATTCGACGTTTGTTGAAACCCTGGGCGGATCCGGAAAATGTGAGTTTCTACTCGCCTGTTGATAAAAAGGGGCGTGAACGTCATTTTACAACTATCGTTGAAGTCACCCCGCGACGGGGTAAGAATCCGTACAACGAGGGTCGTACTTTTGACATTTATAACATTACCCGTCAACTGAACGATCAACGCTTTCGGGGTAGTCAAATCGGAAGTCGGGCTTGGGTCGCCAAATCCGAAGCGACAGTCACGGGCAATCTCTACGCGCATCCGGGGTTCTCACGGAGCTACATACGCAACGTTCCTTTTTGGCGACATTGGCGTGCTAACACATCAGAAATCAATCATGCGATGGTTGTTGGTCGGGACCAGAAGGTCGTTTTTAGCGATAGTGATAAATTTGATGAGTTAATACAAGAGGCGGGCAAGGGTGTTCAGGGGGTCGAAGCCAAAGGACAGATTGTAGGTTTTGATGGACCCTACCCCGTCATATCCGTCCGAGACTTTCGGGTTGAGTACTTAGTTGAACCGAGTATGAAAGAAGAAGCCGACACGGCAGAGGAGACCCCAAAACAAGAGCCCGAATATCTAAAAGAAACTAAAGATACTAACAGATAGGCATGACACCGACTACATAGTGACGAATTACGATATGCGAGGGGTTGGGAATAATACGACGAATACAGATTCGTGTTTCCCAGCCCCTCAGTTTATTAATTAACCTTATACGTGCAACGAAAAGCTTGATTTGTTCACTAATTTATTAATTGGGGAGAATGATATGCACATTTCCGAATTGGATACGCCTGCACTCACTGTAGACCTTGATGTTCTTGAACGTAATATCCATAATATGGCAGCCCTCTGTCGCGAAATCGACATTGATTTGCGTGTCCACACAAAAACCCACAAAGTTCCGGAGATTGCTAAAATGCAGGTTGCTGCCGGTTCAAAAGGGATTACCTCCCAAAAACTTGGCGAAGCAGAGGCTATGGTTGATGGGGGGCTTGATGACATCCTGATTCCCTACAACATCGTCGGCAAACCGAAACTGCAGCGGCTGACACAGTTGGTCAAACGGGCGAAGATTACCGTCACCCTTGACTCGGAGATAACCGCCGAAGGAATCTCTGGACAGGCAGTCACAGATGGTTGCACCGTGCGCGTGGTCATCGAACAGGACACAGGGGGACACCGGGTCGGTGTGCAATCCCCCCAAGCCACACTTGAACTCGGCCAGAAGGTGATGAAGATGCCCGGACTTGATTTTCAGGGCATTATGACCTATGGCAGCAATATTCGCGCAAAGCCCTTCATTGACGAAACGGTCGATCTTCTAGATGGCGCAGGCATTCCCATCAGTATCATCAGCGGGGGTGGGACAGGTGCCGAGCAGGCATCAAAAGATATTGGTTGCACGGAAACGCGCAGCGGCTCGTATGTCTACGAAGGTATGACGCGCATTTCTGGTTCAGAAGCACTCAATCCAGATCGATGCGCCTTGCGGATGATTGTGACGGTTGTGAGCACCCCAACCGCTGACCGAATCATCGTTGACAGCGGTGCCAAGACGTTCACCAGCTATCCCCCCACACCTTATGGCCACATCATCGGGCACCCGGATGTCAAGATATACGGGATGTCCGTCGAACACGGCCATCTCGATGTAAGTGAATCGCAGCATGAATTCCGCGTCGGCGACCAATTGGCTGTTATTCCGCTGCATCAAGGCATGACAAGCAATCTGCACGATGAGTTGGTCGTAGTGAGAGATGAGCAGGTAGAAACGGTTTGGAAAATTGCCGGGCGCGGCAAAGTCAAATAGCTATAGCAAGCCAAACCAAGGATCAGAGACCGTAAACTGCCTTCAGATTCCCACCAAGGATGCTTGCGGCTTCCTCGTCGGTAAACCCGATATTTCGGATACCGTTGACACCATTTACGGCATCTCCACTCGGCGAGTTAGATCCAAAAACGATTCGATCAGCACCAATCTGTCCACCACGCACAATGCCCTTGATGGTAATCGGTTCGGCAGCGGCGATGAGGGTTGTACCGAGATAAATCTTGGAATTCTCAACCGCGGCTTGAACAGCAAGTCCTGTCCATTCACGATATCCCATGTGATCCATAATGATCGTCACATCCGGGTGACGTTGCGCAAGTGTTCCAATGAACTCCGGTGAGCACCCGCTCATCGGTGAGCCAGAGTGGATGGTGGCGGGAATGTCAAGTGACTTCGCGAGTGCCATGACTGGATCAACGCAGGGCGCGTCAAGGCGATAGCGATGTGCCGCTGCCATCAATTTGACTGTCCGAGCACCGCCATCAACGCATCGCTTTAGGTCATCACAGGCATCGGGTCCCATTGTGGGGTTAATCAGGCACCCCGGCACGATGCGCGGTTCACCTTTCGTTTCTTCGAGTAAGTGGGCGTTGATTTTCGCTGGATTGGGTGGCAGGCCGCCGGGAAATACAACACAAACGTCAATTCCTGCCTTGTCGGCAACGGCTATCAAGCCTGCCTTACCGTAAGACTCTCCGTTAAATTCAGCAGGCATGTAGGCTTCAAAATCCGCAACAAATTGTGTCGCCATAAAGTTCTCCTTAGGGTCTATCCGGAACCCCTCTCTCTTCGTCCTGTTAGGGGATGGAAGGTTAAGTTTTTTAACAGGTACTTAACTTGAAAGGTGAATAGAAGGGGAAGATTGATAGAATAGAAAAACACTTTCCATATCCAAAGTATTATCTCTGTACAAGCTCAATGAGGATACCGTCGGGGTCTCTCGCGCAGACTACACCTCCGGCATCCGGTGCCCCGACCGGATCGGACAAGAATTCCACCCCCTGCTGCTTCAATTCTTCGACAGTCTTCCACACATCCTCGACGAAAAAGGTGATCCAGCGCACGCCAGCTGAAAAATCGTAGGAGGGTGTTGGAGGCGGCGATTCGATACCCATCAACTTAATGAGTGTTTGCCCAGCTTGCAGGCGAACTTGGCGAAACCCTCGCGGTGCCAGTCCTGCTCCTTTCGCTACGTCTTCAGGAATCTGGATGTCCATGACAATCTTCAAGCCTAAACATTCATGATAGAAGCGCAGCGACTCCTCGAAGTTACTGCACGTAATAGCGATGTCAACGATGGGATGTGTTAATTGTAACATAGTAATCAATCTCTCCTTTTAACACCAAACTTTGCCAGAAAACAGGTTTCGTAGGATTTGATTGGCACTGTGAAACTTCCACCACGGTTCAAAGGCTTTGGGTGGATTAGACTTCAGGATTTCACATTCAATAATCATCGTTTACTAAATTTGGTTTGGCATTTTCTTTTCCTCTGAACAGTAGGGAGATTATATCACGATGGATTGATACCGTCGAGAGAAAAGCAAGCGATTGGTGAGTCCCAAAGTGAAAAAAGTCCCTTCGGGGAATGCCTTGTGCGAAATTATCCAATCAATTTTAGCAAGATCGATAAACATGCTCCATCAATATTACTGCTTGACGATGTTTCTCACACGGTGTTATCATTCCTGAAATAGAAACTCAAGGGAGGCTTTTTATCTATGCATCATCAATCCTATAGTGGATTGCAGGACAACATCCGCGAAATGGAAACGCCGAACATCGAAACCTGGAAAAATGAATACAGCGACAAAGATTACACCATTGAAGTAACGAACCCAGAATTTACGGCAGTTTGTCCCAAAACCGGGTTACCAGACTTTGGAATGATTCAGATTACCTATATTCCCGATAAACAGTGCGTCGAGCTCAAATCACTGAAAGAGTATTTGCTATTTTACCGAGATGTCGGAATCTTTCATGAACATGTTGTCAATAAAATCCTTGCGGATTTTGTTGCAGCATGCGATCCACGGAAGGTTGAGATTGTTGGGGATTTTCACATCCGTGGGGGAATTAAAACCATCGTCCGTGCTAACTATGAACGAGAGGACGTATGATAAAAAATCCAGTTGTAGCAGATGTTCAACGAAATTGCCCACCCAGACCAAACCTGCCGTAACCCCACAAACCGTTATAGAACCACGACTTCCCATGTCCCGACTATGGTTGCCTGATTCATCGGGCAGCAATAAATCGCCAAACTCCCCCCTGAACCCCCTTGATAAGGAGGGATGCCAAGGGGGACCCCAACCCCCGGCCTGCTCTCGGCACGGAGCCCCCTTGTTAGGGGAATTGGCTTTGAGCGTTCAACGGTGTAAGTCCTAACTTATGTAATCCGTGCCGGAATACAATAACGTTGCCTCCATGAGCTAAAAAGATCTTCATCTCATATTGGCTGAACCAACTGATAACCCCCGTGATAATCTCCCCGCCTCTGAGGATTAAGCGCACTGGATTTTTTTCCTTGCGGCAACGCGCAAGCACACGGTCATCAATCTGGAATCGCTCAGATCTGGGAACAATCGAGACCAAGTTTTGCGCTTTCAAATCCGCATCCACCTCAATATCCTGAACAACTTGAGACATCTCATCCTGCTTGTACATATACTTGATGTTGAGTTTCTCAAGATGGTGCACCTCTCCATTGACTAAGACGACAGCAAGGGCATAAGTCAAGCGGCGACTGATGATGCCTTCAATATGTCCCCCGTAAAGTTCAAAAACCATCGGTGTTCTCCTCCGAATCTGCTTTTGAACGTAAGCGCGTCCGTGGCTTTCAGCGCGAATCTGAGTCAGCAGCTCTGGAGCTAGATGACGACGGATTTGCTGGCTACGGCTTGGGGCCTTACGGTGCCTATTAGGACATCTGGATCGCTGGGAGCTCCGCGGGGAATTCTTTCGTAGAGGAGGAGTTAAATCACTCTGCCAAGCTGAGGTTTTCGACCGCGTTGCCAATGAATTGATCTCCTTTTAAAAGGTCTTATGAGCAATTGTCTTGGTGTCTTTGCACTCAAACGGTTATCCAACTCCTTATCCGATAATTAATGGGGCTTGTCAGCAAGATATGATAAAAAAGGCGTTTGGGAAATATATCCCAAACGCCTCTGTTGAAATGGAGTTGATCAGTTACCCCGCCCTATTCGCTCTAAGGAACGGAGTTTCTACTGCGAAGATATGATGAATCAAAAACATACACGGTGCCCTATCCGCCACCGCCACCGGTACGACGTGGGATGTTTTGTGCCCTCATATACTCCGTGATTGTGGCAATCTGACTTTGCGCGTATCTCAACGCTTTGTTGACCTGTGTGTCGCTAGGCGGGACGGTCGCGTATTTACTCCAAAACGCATCAAAGAAGTCAAGCGCGTCGTTATAATACTCATCATTTTGGGTCGCTAGCATCATATACGCTTCACCAATTTGCACAAAAGAAAGGTCGGCGTATTTAGTAGTCGGATAGGTTTTGATAATATCCTTGAACCCAATGATTGCCTTCTCAACGGCTTCCTTCTGTTGATCTTCATGCACCACCCTTGCCAGGTCGAAATTGGTGGTCGCCTGAATATACACATCTGCTGAGAGGGCTCTTTTCGTATCACGCAGGAAAACCTCGGCCTGTTCTTTGGACTCTGCATTGATATCGGGAACTGCCAGGGCTTGCTCATACTGCTTAATAGCCATCGTATAAGCACGGATACGGTCTGCTTCTGTAACATCCGTGAGAACCCCCTGGTTATAGTAAGTGTTGCCGATGTTGAGAAACGCTTCTGCTGCAAAGGGACTGGTTGGATAGTTCTTTACGAGTACCTCGTTCGTTTCAAAGATCTTACCCAGCCATTTCTCTCTATCTGCTTCAGCCTCGGTATTTTTCTCCAGCAACGCATAGCAAGTTGAAATCGCAGCGAGAGATTCAGCTGCCTGTGCATGCTGTGGATTGATGCGGCGGACCTTCCTATACTCGTCAATGGCTTTCTGGTACTGTTGAGCCGCAAAGTACGCCTCGCCTGCCTGATACTGCCAGAACGGTGCCTCTTTCGCCTTAGGGAATCGTCGAGTGAGGTCTATGAACACACCCGCTGACTGCTCAAAGAAGCGAATGGTTTTTTCAGAAAACCCCTCGTCAAAACCGAGCTGCATTCGACCCAACTCATAATAGGTGGGGGCGAGGTAGCCCAATACGGTCTGGACGTTTTCCGACACATCCGCCTGTGATGAGACCGAGAAAACACCCTTGTCCGCATATTCGACGAACTGATTCAGCACCGGAATCGCGCTATTGAGGTCATCGGGAAGTTTGATCCCTGTACCGAGCGAATAGTAAATCTGCCCGGCTGAAAAGAGCGCGTTCTGAACAAATAGGCTTATGGTGTCATTGACCTTATCGGCCGGTACAACATTAGCCGCTTCAACATAGACGGTTGCGGCTTGCCGACTCGCATCAATATACGGTTGTAAGTCGGTACCCGGTTTATCGGAGAAGAGCTTCCGCGCTTGGTGAAAATACAGAAGACCGAGAGTATACTGTGCGGAAACTTTCTGTGGAACCGTTTGTGCTGCCTCGCGAGCGGCGACTGCTTGAGCGATTGCATCCTCCATACGCCCCAATTTTAAGTAGATGTCAGACCGACGAATGCCACCGTCAGCCGCCATAGATTGGATGCTGGTATTAGAATCGGCACCGAACTGATTAATCAAGGCCTCATATGCTTTCAGTGCATTCGCGGGGTCATTCAGTCTTTCTTGATAAATCAAACCCATTCGATAGTACGCTTGTGCCTTGATGAGCGAATCTTTTGAAAGCTGAATCGCATTTTGATAGTTGAGCAGCGAATCATCATACTGCTTGAGATGCTCATCCTGAGCATATGCTATAGAGAAGTAGGCGCGCCCCTTCTGATCCTCATCATCTGTATGCTGAATCACATACTGATATTCTCGCACAGCTGCCGCGTGGTCGCCAACAGCGGTATTTAAATCTGCGAGACGGGTATGTGCTTGACGAATTAAATCCTGTCGGGGTTTGTCCTCCGTTTGGCCCTCATACGAGGTGGTCTGGCGAAACGCCGCAATTGCCCCCTTACTATCATTCAGCGCGTGCTTTGCCAGTCCTACCGTGTAATAGGCACTGATTGACGCATCGACATCGGGATTTCTTTCGGTAACCTGTGTCGCGGTATTTACAGCATTCTGGAAGGCAAGCTGTTGGGCCCCTTCATCTGTGCTGTCTTGACCAATCTGATAATAGCAAACAGAGGCCTGATATAACGCATTCGGCACGAGCTCACTATTAGGGAACATCTGAACGAATGTTTGGTATTCAGCGAGCGCTTTTTCATGATCACCGTCACCATAATATAGGTGTCCGATTTTCAACTGTGCTCGCGAACGAGAATCTTCTGGGGCACCGGTATTCTGGACAATTCGCCTCAGACTCGCAATGAGATCAGCCTTCTCTTCTTCAGATTCAAGCCCCCGTTTTTCAATGGCGGTCGCTTTGACCAAGTCTATATGGCCCAACGTCTTTTGGACGATGGTGTTATCGCTGCTGCCATGTTCTTCGTAAGCAGTATCGGCGGTTTCCAGCACCTTTGGCCACACCTCCGCATTTCCAGCCAGTGCCATGTCACGATAAGCGAGCGCTAATCCATAATATGACTCAACCGCATTCGGGCTCTCCGGATAATCCTCAATTGATTTCTGGAACGCGGCAACAGATTTATCCAAGAGGGCTGCATCGTCGGAGGCCGCTTTAGCCGCTTTATAGTAACAAAGTCCGACAAGATACTGTGCATCGTCGGCGTATTCACCAGTTGGGTTACCTGCAACGACGTTTTCATACTCAGCTGCTGCTTCAGCAAATCGTTCCTCGGAGCGCAGCAGGTCTGCCAGCTTAATTTCTGCGAGCGAGCGATTGTCCGTATTCAAAACGTCCATTATCGACTGATAATGCGCCACGGCCTCGCTGTTCTTGCCCTCTTTGACAAGACTCTGTGCGATGAGCAACTGTGCACGTTGATAATTATCGCTGCTTGGAAGAATCGCTTTGTAAAGGTCACGAGCTTTACCCCACCCATTCAGTTTTTCGTGGGAGAGGGCTTGATTCATGACGCAGGCTTCGACCTGCATTGGACGCTGCGGGAAATCATCATAGCGCCCCTGCTCAACACCGCCGAGGAAGGTGCCACTCTCTCCACCTTTAACCTCGGGTCCCTTGAACTTATCTATCGCTTGCTGGTACGCGTTTACAGCCTTCTGTAGCAGGGCTTCGTTAAAGACTGCTTCCGGATCGCCTTCACGGTAACCCGCCGGTTTGGCGGCTTCGTAGTATGAACGCGCTTCCTGAAATTTTCCAATCAACTTAATTAGGTGAAATTTCGGGAAATCACGATACTCCCAAAGTTTGCCGTATTCCGAGGCTGCATCCTCATACTGCTTAAAATCATTAAATTTCAGGTCCGCAAACTTCAACTGAACTTCAGCAGCGAGAAGGTCAAGTTCGTTATCCATGCGGTTTTTATCGATAAATTCCCTCGCGACAGCTTCCAGTTCATCCTTTCGCCCGAGCGCGTTCAACGCCCAGATTGCACCGTAGAGTGCATGAGACGCAACCGGGTCTGCCGGGAAGTCATCAACAGCTTTCTGATACCATGTTAGTGCTTCTTCAAAGGACGCGTTTGCCAAATCTATTTGACCATCATCTTTCAAGTCAGAAGCTAACTTATAGTTTGATTCCCCCATCTGGTAGGTGACATAAGGGGTAAAATCGGTCTCATCGGGATGCTCGTCCAGAACACGCTGGTACGCGACAGTGGATTCACTCCAAGCCGCTGACTTGAAGTAGCTATCGGCAATGCCCAACTTCGCTTCACTAATAAAATCGCATTCCGGATACTCTTCAAGCAGGGTGTTGTAGGATTCCACCGCGTTAGAGTAATCTTGCTGCTCGTAGTAGGTACGACCAATAGTGACCTGAATTTCTGCTTGGAGGTCTCGATCGTCTGTATTCTGCAAGGCCAGCTCATAATTGACTCGCGCATTATCATAGTCTTTCTGTTTTGAGTAAATCGCCCCTATGTCAAAATAGGCAGCGGTGACATAACCACTTGTTGGGTGTTCCGTGATAAATTGAGTATATCGGCCAATTGCCTCTTCATCACGGGCGAGTTGATTCAAACAGAAAGCGGCTTTGTACATTGCCTCCGCCTGTAGATCTGCGAAGGTCTTAAATTCTTCGGTGGCAAGCTTATCAAATTCTGGGTACGCCTGCTCGTAATTCTTTTCGTTGAGGAAGGATTGCGCGATTAAGTGTTGTGCATCATCTTTGAACTCTGAGTTTGGAAATCCGTCGAGTACTTCTTTGTAAGCCCGACGCGCTGCATCATACTTTTGCAGTTTGTAATTGAGCTGCCCAATTGCATACCAAGCATTTTCGACGAATAGGCTATTGGGGAAGTTTTCAATCAAGGTGTGAAACTTCGGTTCAGCGAGTTCAAATTTCTCTTGTTTGTAGAGGACGTGTCCCCATAGGTAGGTTAATCCCTCCTGATGCTTCGGCACAGTGGCATTCGGTGCAACCTCCTCAATCCGCTCGATTGCATTATCGTAGTGGGTAATATCACCACTCTGCTCAGCCCATTGAGAGTAGTTAACGGCGATTTTGTAATTTGCAAGTGTCGGGAAGTCCTTATCAATGACCTCGGTCTTGACACCCCATTTAACAGATTCTTCAAGGGCTTGATCGTATTTTTCATTTGACCCTTCGTAATCATTTTGACGGTAAAGTTCTTCTGCTTCGTTATAGAGTCGTTCGACCTTTTTAGAACTGCCTGCCGGCCAAAACAGAACGACAGCTAAGGCTATTCCGGCGAGAACGCCTAAAAGTCTCGGATTCATAAAGATTCTCCTTTCGGATAGTAATTGGTGGATGTTGTTAATCTAACTAAAGTTTGACGGAATCATAAATTTCCGTAATTAAGAAACTAGGTAAATGCACAGTAAATGCACAAATGAGCAAGGAGTTACAAGGTATGTTAAGTATGTCCCAAGCCCATAACACCTCAACCGAGGACGGATTCATCGAAAGTAATTGACAGTATCCTGCGACCTTTTTCTCAACCGATTGCTCATCCCATGAATCGTGTGGAAGTTGTTTGGGATAGAACAGCAGCACGTCAAAATCACCCGGATTTTCAACCACTGCTCGCTCAGGATATTCACTGACGTAATCCGAAGACAAGTACAAGGCCTCCAAAAACTTGGCAGCCCTGAAAGCGTCCAGTCCCTCGACAAGAATCTCAATCTCTTTCGGATGGGGCCCCTAGCTTTATTTTCTCCTGCATAATTGTTTGATTGCTCATTTAAATTGATATACTCCCCTCACCCCAGTGGGGTAGCAAGTTAGGGAACGCAGATTCGCGTTCTGCAAAAGAAATCGTAGCATATTTTCGTAAGAAACACAAGTTTTTTGTTGAGATACAGATAGAGGTTGGCTTTCCATTTTGTTGCTCCTGAATTAGCCTAACTAAAGTTTGACAGAATCGTAAACTTCCGTAATCGAGAAATTGGGTAACGGTACATTCATCAACATCTCAACAACGCCATTCAGTGAGCGATTGTCGCTCCAACCAATTTCCGCTGAAACAGGAATAACCACAACGCCCAAAGGCTGCGAAAAATCCTCTTTCGCGGCAATCGGTTCAGGACTTGATAACTGGGCAACTGTTATCAGGTTGGGAGAAGCATCATGGATTGCCATTGCTTTAAACGCATCATTATCACTAATGAGACTGTTATCACTAACAGGACCTAGCTGGTAGCCCTCCCATCTTGAAAGTTCTGCAAGCGATGCAACGACCTCAATCTCTTTATCTGAATTTTGTTCACCCTGAACGACGTGTTCAGGAGGAGCCTGTGCGATTTCAACAAGCCGTTCCCGGTTGCTAATCAGTTCTCGATTATCGCCCCGTTTCAGGGGAGAGGTCGGCTGAACTTTCAGGACCTGTGACAAGTTTGTAGCGTCAAAGCGATTTTGTTCTTGGGGCTGGAAGAATTGATATGTAGACAGACCGACAAGAACGATAAGCAGCGTCCACGCATAAGCAGGAGACTGTTTAACCCAGCCTATAGGAAGACTAATTAGCTTGCTAAAAGAGCAGATAGACTGATGTAGAAATTCTTGAAATCTCCAAGTGATTGCTTGCGAAAACGCAGTCGCCTCCCACCATATAGGACAACGACGCTTTTCAATTATCCGCTGCTGCAACTGCTCCCCAAATTGATCGTAATAACCTTCTGGGGGCTGTGGAGGTACATGAAGACGAAGCAGTGCCTCTGTCCGCCGCAAAGATTCCAATTCGAGTTGGCAATCTCGACAAAATCGTAGATGTTGATCCACGATGACGGTTTGCCGCCATAAGAGTGTATAGTCTATGTAATCAGACAAGCACCGTTGAATTGAACGACATTGAGGTTTCATGTTTGCCTCGGTATGTATCTATCATTGCTAGGGTAAATCGTGCGACAACTTAGGTATATCTGTTGTGCGATTTCAGTTGCCTTCTGTTAGAGGAAAGTCTGTTGAGTCTACATAAGGCTTCAACAAATCTCTCAGTTTTTGTCTTGCGTAATGCAACCGGGAACGAACTGTTCCCTCGGAGCAGTTGAGAATCGAAGCAATTTCTGGGTGCGTTAAGCCTTCAAACTCGTGAAGAATAACAACGGTTCTTTGCTTGAGTGGCAAACTATTTACCGCCTGGGTGACCCATCTTTGTCGCTCTTTTCTTTCAGCGTGCAAGTGAGGATTATTTGCCAGATCTGCGGTTCGCCTCAAATCCGGATGAATTTCCATTTCACTAGTAGCTGAAAGCGGAGATTCACGACGGCGCTCTCGGTGCTTGACGAGATTCGTAGCATGGTTGACAACAATACGATAAAGCCATGTTTCAAAAGCAGCATCCTTGCGAAAGCTGTGAATAGATTCGTACACTTTCAGAAACGTATCTTGCATGACATCGTTCGCGTCTTCATGGTTTTTTGTAATCTGAATGGCAACCCGATAAACGAGCCGTTTGTACTTTTCAACCAGAATCGCTAATGCTGCCATATCTCCTTCACGGAGCTCATCAATAAGCAACGTTTCAACTCGTTCCACAGAACTTTCTCCCTGATTTTGCTGCTCTCAATTGTTTTAGACAACTCAACTTCAAGAACCGTTCAAAAAATTTGGCAGATTTTGATATTTTTTTTAAACCGGAGTAAGTAGATGTTATTTTATCCGATTTCGGGCTCCTTGTAAAGCCCTTTGATGGTGATTTTGCCGACAAGCTTATATCGTTATTGAAAATTTCTAAGCCAAAAAAAAGGCAACATGCCTATGACACGTTGCCCTTTTTCAAACATTGAAACCGAAAATAAAACGGTTTATTTACTCTTTGGGTTTGGTAACGAAGGTAAGCTGCGCTGTAGTTGCATTACCAGCACCATCCTTGACATCAATGTCAACGATATAGGTTGTCTCGTTGGCAAGTTCCTGTCCTGCAATCGCAGTCAGCGTTGCTGTCTGACCACCTACATTTGCCTGCCAATTGAGGTCAGCACCAGCCTCATCGGTCAGCTTAATGGATCCTGTGACAGCTTCGTCGAAATCAAACCGGAAGCCACCTGCATTGATCGGCGCGGGGTCGACATCACTGTCTCCATCTGCCACCGTGCCAGTAGTGATCGACGGTGCTACCACATCTGGGTCATCAATGGTATAAGGGCCAACCGCTTGAGAACCGGGGGAGCCGTCTCGGTTTGTCCAACCAACATTCAGAGTCGCTGAACCTTGAGATAAACCCGCCGGTGACGCTGTCCAATTGAGACCCGATCCAGTCGCTGCAGTGCCATTGACTGTCGCCGCCGTAACGCCCTGATCAAACGTCAGTGAGAATTCCTGGTTTGATGGAACTGTAGAACCGGCAGCTGGATTTACCATGACCGATGTTGCCGGTGGCGGTCCAGCATCATCATCGTCATTTGTTGTATCATCATCATCGTCATTTGTTGTATCATCATCATCATCGTCATTGCCACAACCATTGACCATGAAGACAACAAACATGATCGATATTATGAGGGCCAATACGCCCCAGAATTTGTGCTGCGTGAGTTGGTACATTTGTTTCATGTCTCCTATTGTTGGCCGCAACTCATTTTTGTATGCTACGGTTTATAAATCTTATGTCGCATGAACTTTCCGTGACCCTCGTTTGTGTGAGAGCCGCTCAAGTCCAATTAACTCCGTTCTGGCAAGAGCGAGTTGCAGCTGAAAAATAATAACTTGCTTCCAACGAAGCCAGACATCAAAAGCGTTCACAAAATGGTCATTTTGACCTTCGCGTTTCTCATCGCGGCGACCTCCTCATGCTTTTAGCAAGCTCTCCGCGCGTGGCCACAACGCAGGCTAAACGTTGTTCTCCATTTAGCCTATCAAAGTTTGTGATTTTTGTAAAGAGAAATCTTCACATTTTTTTCCACAAATTTTGATTGCCAAATGTTTGATGACCGATATTCTACCAAACTTTGCAAAAAAAGTAAAGTGAAAAAGCGAAAAAAGGCAGCCTGTCCACGACAAAACCTAAAATAAAGCGGTTTAAATAAGGCGGTTTGTTGACTCTTGGGCTACTGAGCCTCGCCCTTGTATTCCTAAAACAGATTCATCTGTTCCCCTGTGAGATGAGCCGATTGAATCTTTTCTAGACGATTGGGGTCCGATAAAACCTCAACGACCTTATCCAACCGATCCGGCGAGATAGGGTAAGCCCCCTGCTGAATGAGTTTGCGTGGCCCCTCACTTAATCGAGAATGACCAGCCCAGTTACAGGCAAAAACGAGACGTCCTTGTTCCGAAGCAAAGGCTGCCGTGCGAACCGCCCCACCGTTCTCATTCGATTCAACAACAATTGTTGCTATTGAAAGCCCACTGATGATCCGGTTCCGAAGGATAAGATTTGCGGGTGTCGGTTGCGTCGTAAAAGGGTGTTCGGAAAAAAGTGCGCCGTTTTCGCAGATTTGATCGGCAAGTTCCCGATGTTCGCTCGGATAGATCGAAAACAGATCGCTCCCCACGACACCAACGGTTGTACCATTGGCTGATAATGCCCCTAAGTGAGCAGAGGTATCAATCCCTCTGGCAAGTCCACTAACGATGGTCAATCCCGCTCGAACAAGGCGTGTTGAAAGCTCAAGCGTTGTCAAGATTCCTAACTCTGTGGGGGTCGTTGTACCGACAATAGCAACAGCTTTCTCGCTGACTTGAGATAAATTCCCTTTTTTACAAAGGATTGCCGGAGCGTTCAGGATTTCCTTTAGTTGTGTGGGGTAGTCCTCCTCCTCAACGCAGAGAATGTCAATCCCGCGACTTTTGAACCACTTGATGTGGCGGCGGAATTCAGCGACCCGTATTCTTGCCTTTAGAATCCGTGCCGCCAACAGCGGGTTAAAGAGTGGCACCCGCGCAATCTCGGAAAGTTCTGCATCAAAGACAGCTTCAACTGTTCCAAAACGATTGAGCAAACGCTTAATTCGCATCGGTCCCACACCGTCGATTGAAGCGAGCGCGAACCAAAATTCTTGTCCGGACATAGTCCATTGCCAACCTTAGTGCCCTCACTTTAATCGCGTAACAGAAGTTGAGAGGACACCATATCAACATCAAAATGTAGAAAATCTCCTGATATTTTGGATTAGAAAAATCTCACTTGTATACATAACGGCGCGCCAGAATAATCGCATGCATCTGGTGCTGAACTACGTCAATCCGTAAAGGGGATTTGCGGCGCTGGTTTTGTATGCCGCCTATCGCAAGCGGATCATCTGTCAGATGGCTACGTATAAACTTGTTCATTAGCGGACTGCCAACCTGCCACGAAGTCAATTTCGCCAAGCCGGCCTCAATAACACCGGCGAATTTCTTGATATGCTCGGTATCGTTGCGCTGCACGGCCAGTTGATAGGCATGAATGATTCCTTCGTACGCATAGGCGGTGTTGCGCCTTCGTTTTAGGGTCTCATGAACATCGATCATCCAGTTGGCAAGGTCAATGACATAATCACCGTACTTCTCCGTACCAAACCAGCCGGAGGTAGCAATTTCAAAGAAAATCATGGAACCCCACTGATAGTACCCCTTCGTTGTAGACGAATCCGGATCTTCCTGAAGCGCTTCTTGAATATTGTAGCGATAGCCGGTATCAGCGGAAGCGATGATAATGGGTTGTAAATCTTCACGTCCCATATACTTCGCTGCTTTAATCAGTGCAAGAAGGGATTCACCATCGAAGTAGGGAGAGGACGGACCGTAGGGCTGTCCGTTGGAGATGCTGTAGCTTCGGTGCCAAAGGCCCGCCTTTAGTTTCGTCTGTATACGTGCCTTGATGAGAAATCCAATGTACTCGTCCAGGAGTTGCCGATAGTTTTGGAATTTTTCCTCGGAGATCTGAGGTTTGGCAGCGCGCAAGTAATCAATATGAGCGAGCGCACAAAGTGCCACAGTCCCTATCCGTCCGACCTCCTCCCCTGGATAAGCTACATAGCGGTGGCCGTCGTGAGTGAGCTTTGAGTTTTGGGCGAAGAAATCCATCGATTTTTCAACAGCTTCTCCGACCTTCGGATTCGGCGAATCGTTATATATCACCGCTAAGCCCCACATCGCCCCAGCCTGCCGTACCTGATTGTCACCGGGAGTGTAAGTCTTCTTAACCCAATCGTAAATGTAGGTAAAGTTGCCCTCTGGTTTTTGGTGATTGAGCATAAACTGTGTACCCAGTTCGAGCGAACGGTCAAGAACCGCACGGGTTAACGGCTTCGGTTGCCCAAAATCGCAAGAGAGCAGCAGTAGAGTAAAAGACGTTACAAGCCCTGCTGTCCCTGCCACTAAGGCGATATAGCGCAACTTTTTTCTCGGTTTTGTGGTTCGATTTGCGTTGTTTTTGTTCATAGCATCCTACTGAAAATGATTGATACCTGGCATGGCAGGCGGCATCTCATAAATAAAGCGTAACCCCTTTGCAAAACTGCTAATTGCATGTTGGGTGTTATCAATCCGTAATTGAGAGTCGGTGAGGGTCTTGCGAAAGCCGCCCCGTGCCATATCGGGACGTTTCAGAGCGGCGGCATCAGATTCCCCGTATTGCAGCGTGAACAGCCAGCGATACCCCATTTTTGCACGTTCTTGATAGAGCCGTAATCGCCGCTTGTCTCCTACCAATCGTGCAACATGAATGGCATCTCCCAATCCTTCCATGTAACTTCCCGTATTCGCGGAAGGTACTCCATGAAAACTACCGTAAGCCTCATCATCGCCATCCAAATTTTGTTGCGTCAGCAGTTGATCGCTCAAGAAAAAAACATAGTCGGCGTATTTCCATTCACCGGTCTGTTCATAGAGCGACGCGAAAGCAGAAATAGTCCATGGGAGAAACGCATGTGACTTCCATTTTTCTCGATAATAGAATTCTAATGCCCAATCCATGCTCTGTTTATAACGGGCATCTCCAAAAGCCTGATACATGCCCGCTAACGCATAAAGTGCTTCACCGGGGTAAATCTTTGATTCCCAACCGGAGTGTTTTTCATACTCGTAGTCGCCGGAATACACATAGGTGCTTTTATATTGGCCGGTGTTATATTTTTCCTGTAGAAACAAGATCATGTTCGCCAACTTCGTCAAGACTACATCGAATTCAGTCGTCCCTGTTAGCTGACGAATTTTGAGCATCGTCAACATGGGAAGGCTAATTCCGCCGAGCTTCGCTTTCTTGCGGAAAAGGAAGTAAGCTTTGTCAGCGTCAAGTGATTCTGTGAAAGCCAACAGGTACTGGACACTCTCACGCGCTGCCTCGAAATAATGGGGCTCTCCCGTCATTTCATAAACGAGTGACAGCGAGAATGAGGTGCCTGCTTGGCGCAAAAAGTTATCATCATCTTTACTGCTGAACTTGTCACTGACGGGATCATACCAGTATCGAAACCGCCCGTGATGTTCTTGCATAGTGACGATCCAATCGGCACCGAGACGCATTGAATGTTCCAGTGTTTCTGCGGTCACATGCGCGTAGAGTTCAGGCCGCGGAGCCGGAAGGAAAATACCATCCCAGATCCGTTTTATCTCTAAGCCAATGGCCCGGCGTTTCTCCGATACGGGAAGGTTTTTCCAGTAATTCCACTCCTTAGGATACTGATGAGTCAGATAGTAGCCCGTTCCAATTCCAGCGATCAATAAGACCAAGAGCACTATACCTAGCACTCGGAACTTACGGAGGAATCGATCGATTTTCATTAGTTCTCCTGTTGCGTATTTTAATTTATTTAGGACTTACGCAGTCGAAGGTTCAAAGCCTCGTAGGGGCACCCCCAAATATGGAACGCAGATCTGCGCTCTATACCTCCCCTGGTCTCCCCGGTAGATCGTCCGTGCCGATGAAGGGATACGGACTGGTTAAAGTTTTCAAGAGAGGTTCCCCAAACGGCAACAGTGAATACTAGACAAGCAGTAACCTATCAATGAACGAGATGTATCGACTCAAGTATGCCGAGTTGCCTGGGTCAACTGAAGAGTAGCATCGAGGTATCCAGCAATTGGTTGGTGTTGAAAGGCACTTCATTTTTCGACAGGCATCAGTTGGTTTGAATCGAAAGCCTCAATTATCAGAGACGCGGTGCGTGCCTATCTCACTCAACCCATTTACACCTTAAATCCAACTGCGTAACTCCTATTATTGTATCACGCACCGAAAAAAATTGAAAGCGAAAAAAGGCTCCTATTTCCGAGGCTTTTATTGATCAAGGACGGGTGAAGCAGTGTATCGAGACCCAATCGAATTTAAATGCTATTGAGAGGTCAGCGTTTCATCCATTCGATCTGGAACGTTCAATTGACCAATGCCGGTCTGAACTTTGGACGACAACGGTGCCGGTAAGGTTTGTTTGGGCAAGCATTGCTTCGATTTCGGGAATGGTAAGGGCGGCAAGGAGGGAATCGTAGAAGAGTTTCTGTTGGTAGGGGGTGTCATTGGCTGCGTAACGGTCAACGAAGGCTTGAGCGGCCTCGGGCGTATCGGGACGCATCAGGTCGCGGATGAGAATCAAACCGCCAGGACGAATGACTCGGCTGATTTCCCGAAAGGCAGCTATCGGATCGGTGAGGTGGTGGATAATGCTGTTGGAAATCACACCATCGAACGAGTGATCGGGATAGAAGAGGGCTTTTGCATCGACATGCTCTAATGCGATCCGATCCGCTAACCCGGCTTCAGCGACGTGCTGCTCGCCGAGTGTGAGCATGTTTACCGAGAGGTCAATCCCGGTGATTCGGATTTTGGGACAGCGTTGGGCTAAAACGATGGGAATTTGGGCGGGCCCTGTCCCGAGATCGAGAAAATGCTCTTCGCTTGCACCAAGTTCAACCACGCGCTCCACAAATGCCGTGTTGACAGCAGTGTGATCCATAGCGTCGTACGCGTCCGCTTCTTCGCGGGTATCCATAACTTCGGGTTCTAAAATACGTTTCATTGATTCTCCTTTTGGGGTGTCTACAGTCCGATCCATTAAAAAAATAGACGCTAACTACTCCGCTTGTTCTTTCATCTGTTTTCCGTCAACTTCACTTCCTGCAATTCGCGTTTCTTCAAGTTCAATCTCAACAAGTTCAATCTCAAATTGTGGTGCGGCTTCCATAGTCCAAGTCTTCCGAAATCAGACGGGTAACGAATGTCACATTATCATAAATTTGGTCTGGATGGTCTTTTGTATACATCCCAACCGCCATCGCGTCAATAGGCTTGATACTTTCGAGTGCGAACTGAAACGCGGGCAGCGGTTCACTTCTGCCTGCGGCGAGGACTTTAATCGAGATTACCGGAAGATGCACGGCTTGAATTGCTGCAATCGCTGCATCCCGATCCGCATCGAGATACATCTCACGATGGCGGGTGTGATTGTAAAGCGCACAGACGTAGAAATCAACATCGTATCCTTCATGGTAGCACTGTTTCAGGATGTGCGGCTCGTGTGTTCCCAAGCCGGGGGAAAACCCCAAATCTCGGATGAGTTTCAACGCATCGTGCAACGTATTTAGTTTTCCGGCATTGTAAAGCCGATCCGTTGTTCCCCCGTGATGGTAGATGGCAATTGGCAGATAGCGGGCAATCAGCCGAATATGCGTCATCAGATCGGCATATTCACTCCCTTTTGCCGTCTGCGCAATCCACTGAATCTTTCCGCCAGCGTTTCGGTACTCATTCAAGACCCGCATAATGTGGCGGTCTGCCCGCGCCAGCACGGTATTAATTCCGCACCGTTCCGCTTCGCGTAAATCTGCCATAATCTGATTAACGGTGTAGTAATCCTCCATCTCCTTCGACTTTGCGGGGGAATGATGGGAGATGCCGCTATATGGGTTGCCACCAATAATCAGGCGGTTCACCCGGTGGGCTCCAATGGCAATCGTTGGCAATTTCATGACAGAAATTCTCACAAGCCCAATGCTTTAGCATTGGGTCAAACAGTGTTTTTTCTTGATACTATAGTTAGGATGTGTTATAATTGAGCATCTTTCAGTGAGGGAGTAGCGCACCGCCGCTCGGCGGTGTCCCTCACATCCTGCGCTACAGGATATGAAAGATGGAAAATAATCCCATGTTAAAAACACATAAAATCGCATTAGCCCCTAATAACGTTCAAGCGACAAGGTTTGCTCAGCATTGCGGTTACGCTCGTGTCGCCTACAATCACGCCTTAGCCGATTTTAAGCGGGGTCTCGATGATGGGGATTGGCATTCTCACATAGCCCTTTGTCGCCGTTTCAATGCCATCAAGCATGATACATACGACTGGTGTAAAGCCATGTCACAATGTGTATCAAAAAATGCGATTTACACGAATCTTAACGATGCGGTCTCCCGATGGAAGTCGGGTCAAAACCGCTTCCCAAAGTTTAAGAAAAAGTCTCATAGCAAGAGTTACCAAGCCGATAGCGGTCGAGGCACAATTTCTGTCGTAGGCAAGCGAATTAAACTCCCCAAAATCGGTTGGGTTCGCATGTTTGAAACCCTACGCTACCTCGGCACGATCTGCAAAGTTGTTATTTCTAAACAGGGGCATCGGTGGTTTGCTTCCATTCTCGTTGATACATTCGTTGACGATCCAATATCCCTGGTCTTGGAACGGACCGACCCGCGTGGCAAGCCTGTTGTCGGTGTTGACGTTGGAATCAAGCACTTAGCCATTACGTCGGAAGGACACTATTTTGCGAATCCGAAAGCGTTGCATCGTCATGAAAGAAAACTCAAGAGGCTTCAACGTCGATTTAGCCGCAAAGTCAAAGGCAGCCGCAACTGGTATAAACTGAAGGACAAGATAGCCAAGTTACACTATCGGATAACCTGCATTCGCAAAGACGCACATCATAAGGCGACCACTGCGATTGTCAAGGGTGCCAGTCGTATCGGCATAGAATCTTTGAACGTCGCAGGTATGATAAAGAATCATAGACTTGCCAAAGCGTTATCCGATGCGTCTTTATCAACGTTTCTTGAGATGTTGAGGTATAAATCGGATGCGATAGACGTAAAGGTAGTTGAAGCCGATCGGTTTTATCCGTCCAGTAAGATGTGCTCGGCATGCGGTGTAATAGACAGCGACTTATCTTTGTCTGATAGGACATATCATTGTAGCGATTGTGGTCATACCCAAGACCGAGACCTCAACGCTGCAATAAACCTGAGAACCGTCGCCGAGGGGCGCTCGGAGACGCAAAACGCTTGTGGAGATTTGGTAAGCCCTCAGCCGTTGAGGCACGAATCGTCGAATCAGGTTTGGGCTGCGATAGCACGGCAATAGGCGAACAATTATTGCTGTTCAGTCTATCATAAGAATCCCAATGTTTTAACATTGGGAGCAGTCAAAAACTCACTTTATTCTTAGATTGTCGAGTCTTGTCATTCAGTGCAGATTATGTGCCAATCCAAAAGCGACGTTTTTACCGTTCAGGACACCGCTGTTGCACGGAATTGGGCAACCCCACCCCATCGGCTGGTGACGATTTGGTGCGAGTCTATGTGGATCTGCTTCAAGCATTCCCATATCAAGGTTGGGGCCCAGTCATTTGCTGGTTACACGTTTTACACGCTAATTAGTATTTTACGCATAGGAGCGACAAACCGTGTGGCGGCACGGAAGCCCCAGCCGTAGACCTATCCCGCGCATCAAGGACCCCGCGCAACCGATTAATGCCATCCTTTCTGTCATGCAGTTTCAAGACGGTGCCGACAATCGCGCGAACCATACCCCGCAGAAAGGCATCCGCCTCAATCTCGAAATAGACCAAATCTTGTTCCTGCCAACACCGACATTGGTAAATTTCACAGATTGGGTTGATTCGCTCACTACCGGAGCGTTGAAAGGACGAAAAATCCCATTTGCCGACGAGGAATCGGTAGATCGCGTCTGCACCTTGCACATCAATCGGCTTAGGAAAAAAATAGGCATTGTTCCGTAGCAAAGCGGAAGGGTATGCACGATTGAGAATTGTGTACCGATAGGTCCGACTTACCGCGTTGAATCGGGCATGAAAATCTGGCGACACCTCCTCTACATCAATGATGGTGATGTCCCGCGGCAGGGTGGCGTTGAGTGCCTTCTGAAAGGCGATTGGCGGAATCTGAGAACGGGTGTGAAAGTTGGCAACTTGACCGGCAGCATGTACCCCTGTATCCGTCCTCCCTGCGCCAATGATTTGCGTGTGCGTCTTGGTAATTTTTGCGAGCGCATCTTGGATGGCTGCTTGAATCGTTATCGCGTTGGGCTGGATCTGCCAGCCGTGATAGTTCGTGCCATCGTATTCGACGGTGAGTTTGATGTTTCGCATCGCTATTTGTAGTCATGCAATACGTTTCACGGATCACGTTTTCCGCTTGATTCTTTTTTTTCGTAATGCTAAACTATTATGAAATAAGTCGCTATATTCACAGAGGAAAAATATGCGGATCAGTGAAGCACAGAAAGAACAGTTTGAAGAAACGGGATTTTTTATCCTTGAAGATATCTTCAACGAGGCGGAGATTGACAATCTCACCGTTGAGATCGAAAGGTATGTTGACGAAACGAACCAACAGCTTAAGGCAGATGGTGGAAAGGGGATTAGCCGTCCGGACGAGATTGTATTTACCGCTTTCATTGCGGAAAAGAACGAGCAGATTCTATCCTTTGTCAAACAGGATAAGTTCGTCCAACTGACGACAAATCTCATCGGTCCAGATGTGCGCCTCTACTGGAATCAGGCGGTCTTCAAATATCCTGAAACGCCGCGGGAGTTTCCGTGGCACCAAGACAACGGATATACACCACTCGATCCGGAACAGTATTACACCTGCTGGTTGGCACTCAGTGATTCAACACTGGAAAACGGTTGTATCTGGGTGCTGCCCGAAAGTCATAAACTTGGCACACAACTCCATGAGCGAACAGCATTGGGACAGGTAGGATACTCTGGCGATAATCTGGGGGTTTCCGTGCCGCTCAAAAAGGGAAGTATGGCAGTTTTCTCATCGTTGCTTTTTCATCGAAGTGGTCCTAACCTGACAGCGGGTGTCCGCAAAGCGTATATTATTCAGTATATACCGGCTCACGCCAGAAACGCAAGAAATAACGAACCCTTTACGGATCGACTCTGGGTTGCAAGAAACGGGAAGCGGTATGATGGCGAGTCCTCAGCCGGGTAAGATTAGAAAACCGTTTTTGATGCCTCGGATGGGAGAGTGGGGAAAATCAACATGGATGGAATCACACTTGTGTATTCAATTAATTCTGTCAATTGGACAGAATTGGCTGAAGTGTATCGCCTAGCACCGTTAGGCACATACGATCCGGAACGGCTACAACGTGCCTATGAAAGGAGTGAGGTCTGCTGCTTTGCATATCGCGGGCCTCAGTTGGTTGCCGCCGGGCGAGCATTGTCCGATGGAGAGTACTTCGCCTTCATCTGTGATATCATTGTGCTACCGGAATTCCAACAGCAAGGGATAGGCACACGTATCATGAACGCGATGTCCGAAAGGTTGGCTGCTGACAAAGTTCTTCTCGCTTGTGTGATTGGGCAAGAGGACTTCTATAGAAAACTGGGGTTCTTGAAACATAAATCCGTTATGGCTCTGTATCCAAATGCCGAATGGTATAAGGAGAACGGACTTTTGGAGTGAAGGAGGGAAACATGGAACGTCTTGAATACGGAAACACAGGACTCGAAATCTCGCGCCTCTGCTTTGGAGTAGGGCATCTCAATAACGTCTGTGCGAGCTACGCGGAGGGTGGCGACCTGCTACGTGAGGCATTTGATCGGGGTATCACTTTCTGGGATACGGCTGAAGGGTATGGAAGCCAGCCACATCTGGGCTCGGCGTTGAAGGGAATTAAGCGCAGCCAAGTGGTCATCCAAACGAAAACTGGGGCACAGGATTATGACGGTGCCCACAAGAGCATCCAACGCTCCCTGCGAGAAATGGAGACCGATTACATTGATGTGCTTTTGCTGCATGGCGTTTCCTCGCCTGAAGATTTGGCATCGCGGGAGGGAGCCCTGTCAGCATTTCTGGATGCAAAAAGCGAAGGAATTATCCGTGTCATCGGTTGCTCGACGCATATCTTCACTGGACCTGTCATGGATGCAGTTATCGATCATCCTGAGATTCAGGTCATCTTGGCGACAGCAAACAAGGAGGGCAGAATGCTGGAGGGCGGTCCGTTGGATCGGCATCTTGAGTACCTTCAGCGGGCTTATGACCTCGGCAAAGGGCTCAGCATCATGAAGGTCATCGCAGCGGGAGACATCCCTCAATCGGAACTTGAAGATTGGATCCGTTGGGGATTTGATCTGGAGATCGCACACGCCATCAATCTCGGCATGTGCAACCGCTCAGAGATTGATTTCGATGTGCGGATCGCGCGTGGACATGCAAGGCAACGCCTGCACAGGGTCGCGTGAGAAGCGGTAAGGATTTCTAATCCTGCAAAGGAGATTTCAACATGACAGAACATACGCATAACGCTTCACCCATACCTACAGTGATTCCTGCATCCGAGACAGCTGAGCGGATGGCGGTTGCTTGTGCGAACTTTTTAGAAACCTTGATGCCCAATTTGCGGCGGAAGGTGGAATTCCCGTTTGCAGACGCTGAACGCCAGCGTTGGCACTACATCCCACGCGAGATGTTTGATCGCAAAGGGGTATACCTCCAAGAGATGAATGAGAAGCAACGGGTGGCGGCTTTCAATCTGCTCGCCACCGGACTCAGCCGGGCTGGCTATCAAAAGGCAACGGCGATCATCGATTTGGAAGCTACGCTCGGTGAGCAGGAGCGGATGGAAGGGATGGCACAGCTTGTCCGAGATCCCGAACTCTACGCCTTCAGCGTTTTTGGGGATCCGACGAATCACGGTCCTTGGGGGTGGCGGGCGGAGGGCCACCATGTCTCACTCCATTTTACCGTTGTGAACCGGGAGTTGATTACGCCGAATCCGTTCTTCTTTGGATCCAACCCCGCAGAGGTTCGGCATGGACCTGACAAGGGATTACGGATTTTGTCCGCGGAAGAAGATCTCGCTAGACAACTTTTAGGATCTCTTAATTCAGATCAGAAAAGCAAAACAGTTATCAACGAAACGGCTCCTGCGGACATCCTGACACGAGACGTTCCAAAGGTCCAACTTGACACCGCTGAAGGGTTAGCAGTCGAATCAATGACGACCGGCCAACGTGAGGTTTTGGCGCAGCTCATTGACACGTACATTGATCGGCTTCCCGATCAGTTGGCAAAAATTGAGGAGCGGAAACTGCGCGATGCGGGTATAAATGATATCCATTTCGCTTGGGCAGGACCGGCGAATCGTGGACAACCGCATTACTATCGTCTTCACGGTTCCTTCTTCTTTGTGGAATATGACAACACGCAAAATAACGCGAACCATATCCACACCGTTTGGCGGCATATCGAAGATGATTTCGGTATAGATTTGCTCCGTTCCCACTATCAAAACGGACATCATCACGCCTAAAACGGGGTTCGATACTGGTGAACCGTGCGAGGGGGCAGAACCTTCGCACGGTTTTATCTCCATTTAGTGAGTCCGACTCTCACCGGGAGACCAACACCTACCGCCGCCCGGCTGCCTAAATCTGCCCCTAGTATGTCCCGACGTTTCGATCGGTGCTGATTGGGTTGGTTTCAGTCTCTGAAACATTACCCAACCTGAATCAGGATTTACAGAATTTACAGGATTATATGACTCAAGTTGACACCTAAAGGACGAGAAAGGTCTGAGGAGCGTGTATCATTTACTTTCCGGGGCTGATAACTGCTCAGAAATGCAACGCATCTGATGACACGATTTCGGTCATTGGATCTATGAGCCCCCCTCAGTTATTTGGACAATCTCCCCGGTGCGAAAGGTGTATTGATAAATCTCCTTATGAGTTGAAAAGGTAGGGGATTAACGGTTGTTAAGCCCCTACCTCCGCAATAAATTGCTTGCCGCTCCACCTTAGCCTTGATGCGTCCCCAATAGGTGGCGACGTTCCCCGTCGGTGAAACCGACAGCGCATGAGCCGACCAATCCGGACTGCCAGTGTACCACCCTGGAATGTTGGTCAACTGAACAACCTCCCTGGTCCGAAAGGTGTAGCGATAAATATGACGACGGATACGGATACCTGGAAGTTCTTTATTACCCCCGCCAAACATATCGCCCCCACAAAAAAGGAGATGTTCCCCATCAGGAGACCAACGGACACTCCCTAACGCAAGTTCCTTCGGCAGCGGCAGCCGCTTGCTCTCCCAAATATCGCCTCTCAAGCGCGTGGCGAGCATCAATCTCCCAAACCGGATGCTATTATCTTTCCATGCAACATACGCAATCTGTTGCCCATCGGGAGACCATCTAGGACCGCCCTTTCGTATCCCTTTTTCCGGTAGACTGACAGGACGAATATTTCTCCCATTGGTGTTCATCAGATAAATCCCGGTGTCCAAGGCCCTTACCCATTCAAAGGCAATTTGCTCCCCATCCGGCGACCATGCCGAAATGTCAGCAAACTCACCCTCAGGCGGATAATTAGTCAACCTGCGGATATTCTGTCCGTCGGCATCCATGATATAGGTATTGATACCGCCAGCTCGGTTACTGAGAAAGAGAATCTGCGTCCCGTCCGGCGACCAATCCGCAACACAGTCTAAAGCGGGGTGGCGGGTAAGATTGCGCGGATTGCTCCCGTCGGCATCCATAACATAAATCTCGCCGTTACCATCACGGTAACTATCAAAGAGAATCTGGCTGCCATCCGGCGACCACGCTGGGGCAATATCACGGGCGGGGTGTTGGGTGAGATTGCGAATATGGTTTCCGTTGGCATCCATCACATAAACTTCGGTATTGCCATCGGAGTTAGTGTTAAAGACAATTTTGCCATTGAGCGCAACGGCACTCCGGCCAGTTACAGACAGGGCAAACAGTAGCAAGAGATACACAGCGCGTTGCATGATAAACCTCCCCTAAATTAGGACTGTAGGAGATAACACAATTGTCATCCCCTACAATCAGAAGTAGTGTCCGTGCGACGATCTGCCATTACGCTGCGAGCAATTACCATGCCAACATTTTTATTCACGCTATTTCGTCAATTTCCCAGAGGCCATGCAGATTTGGGCAGATGCCTATAACTCGGGTGTGTTCAGATTTTGAACGGACCTGCCCCACTTTTGAACACAAGGTGGATGTCAGTGGGGGGCCGGTCTATGATTCGAGCCTGTTCACCCGAAACCACTCATATATTAAGACACTCCCTGCCACTGCCACGTTGAGCGATTCCACTTTGCCCGTCATCGGCAGCCGGGCCCACCCTTCGATTTGTGCTCGCACCGCATCGGATATACCTCGCACATCATGCCCTAAAACTATGGCAACTCGCCCTTTCCAGCTTTCTTGATTCCAAAACTTTCCGAGATGTGGGTCTGCCCCGATCGTCCTGAACCCTTTTTCACGCAGCCATCTAAAAAGCCCTGGAATGTCCGCTGTCTGCACAAGGGGGACACTGAACAGCGAGCCGTGACTCCCTCTTACGGATTTTGGATGGAAGATGTCCACGCAGGGCGGGATTAGAAAAACGGCTGCAACCCCAACGGCATCCGCAGTGCGGAGAACCATCCCTAGATTGCTTGGGGTTTGTGTCCCATCGAGCACAAGGACCAGCTCATCGTCGGTCAAAGCGATGTCCTGAAATGACACCTCAAATAGGGCGAAAGTTGCCACAATATGGGTCTGTATGACATTGGGTGGTGCCTTATGGGGGGCGGCATATACGTTGCCAGCGGCAGCCGATAGGGTATGCAACACTTGAGTCGACACCGGGACCAGAGTTGCGCCGGCTTCTCGCAAGCGATTCAGAAGTTGCTGCGTTGCCTTTTCACCACATTGCTCTTCACAGTAAAAGACTTCAATCGGTTGTACCCCTGCGTCTAATGCTAGATGCAAGATCTCAAAGCCTTCGACTAGAAAACGTCCTTGACGCTGACGGTGCTTGCGCGTCTGGAGTTTGCGGGCGGCGACGACTCGCTGGTTATTGATGCTGGTAATAACGGAATGGCGCTGGGTAGACATGGGTTTTCTGTAAGGGACTGTTCTCCGCATCTTGTGGAGGTAGAGGAAGCGAGGCCCTGAACGGTTATTCACAACTAAACGCTAGCGAGAACCACGCGCTCAATACCAGAATAATCTTTGATGGCTTCACAACGCTTATAGGCTGGTTGCGATCTGATCAGGGCCTGAACGGCGTGACTCTGGTTGTGACCAATTTCTAAAATTAGCTTCCCTTGCGGATTCAAAAACTGTGGTGCATCTGTTACGATACGCCGAATAATGTCGAGACCATCAACTCCAGCGAAGAGTGCGATTTCTGGCTCGTGTTCCCGAACATCTAACGGGAGGGTTGACGCATCGTCCGTGCTCACGTAAGGTGGGTTGGACGCGATCCAGTCATAACGGGGGTTGGGTAGTTCCCGCAGAGGTTCAAACAGATCGCCTTGCAGGAAGGTGAGTCGATCTGCACAGTTGTGGGTGAGAGCATTCTGTTGGGCGACTACCAAGGCTTCCGTTGAGAAATCTGTGGCAATCAACTCCCAATCGGGACGGTGATGACCAAAACTAATCGCGATGGCACCACAACCCGTCCCGATGTCAACGAAGCGGCAGGGTTCCTTTTGCTGTTGTAAGACCGTCTCGACCAGAGTCTCCGTCTCGGGCCTCGGAATCAGCACACGCGGGTCTACATAGAAGTCCAGGGACATAAACTCCTTGTGGTTCGTGAGGTAACTCACAGGCGTGTGGGCAATCCGCTTTTTGATTAACTCCCGAAATTTCGAGAGTGGCTCTTGAAAAACAGGCATCTCGAAGGAAAGATAGAGTTGTAAGCGGCTCTTTTGCAGGAGGTGCCCAAGCAACAATTCCGCGTCTAACCGCGGGGTGGGGACTTCGTGACGTTCAAAGTATTTCGTTGTCCATTCGATGAGATCAAGCACGCGCCAAGTTTTCACGACGATAGGTTCTTTAATTGCTCCGCTTGGTTAGCGTCTATCAAGGCATCGATGAAAGTGTCTATGTCTCCATCTAAGACCGCGTCCAGTTGATAAACGCTTAAACCGATACGATGGTCTGTCACCCGACTTTGGGGGAAGTTATACGTGCGAATTTTTTCACTTCGATCGCCGCTGCCAATCATGGATTTCCGCGTTTGAGCGCGTTCGGCATCCTGTTCAGCTTGCATCTGTTCAAGTAGACGGGAACGCAGAATTTTCATCGCTTTGGCTCGGTTTTTATGTTGGGATTTTTCGTCTTGGCAGGATACCATGAGCCCCGTGGGAATGTACGTGATTCGGACCGCCGAATCGGTTGTGTTGACACTTTGACCGCCTGGGCCCGATGAACGAAACACTTCAATCCGCAAATCTTCTGTGTCAATCTTGAGATCAACCTCTTTTGCCTCCGGCAATACGGCAACAGTCACCGCCGATGTGTGGATGCGGCCACTGGCTTCTGTCGTAGGGACGCGCTGCACGCGGTGTGTACCACCTTCAAATTTCAGGCGACTATACGTCCGGCTCCCGTTGATTGAAAAAATAATCTCCTTGAAGCCTTTCAAGCCGGTTGTGTTGGAGTTGAGCAATTCAATTTTCCAACCTTTTTGGTCGGTGTATCTTGAATACATCCGGAAAAGCTCTCCGGCAAATAAACTCGCTTCTTCGCCCCCTGTTCCCGCGCGGATCTCCACAATCACATTCTTCTCATCGTTCGCATCCTTCGGGATTAACAAGATTTTCAGTTGTGTTTCTAAGTCGTTTTTCTGTTCGGTGAGCACGTCAAGTTCCTGCTTGGCAAAGGCGATAAATTCGGCATCGGTTTCCTGTTCAAGTAGGGCGGCGGTCTCTTCAATCTCTTTCTCTGTTTTTTGATGCGCCGTATACTTTGAAACAATCGGTGCAAGTTCCGCGTGCGACTTTGCGAGGTATTGTAAGTTTTGCTGATCAGCGATTTGCGCGGGATCGGCTAAATTCTTTTCAATTTCTAAACATCTCGTTTCTATCTCTTTTAACTGCTCAAACATAGTTGAGTCCCACCTTACTATTAAGCCGATATTGACACCGATCTATCGGTCGCGTTGAGGTTTGGATTCTCCATACCGATGCCAGTTTCACGTCGCTTGTTCGCTTTGGCTCGCGCTTTGTTGTACCACGCCTCAAACTCAGGTGTCCAAGCACTGTCGTGTAACGTTGCCCGTTTGCGGTAGGGAACATAGTTACCCAGATGCCAGAGCGTATTTCGATAGAGCGCGAAATCCCCCGCTTCTAGGTGCAGCTGCACCGCCCCGGGCATACTGCGACAGTATTCGAGGCAGAGCGATTCCCGCACTTCGGCGAAGTGTCCATCAAGTTCCACGCTCGGTATCGGTCGATCTGGGAACCGTTCAATCTCCGCCGGCAGGTCACGCCTCAAATGACTACCCAGAATAAACCATGTTGAACTGTCTTCATACAAAGCACAGTTAATCTGGTTGAAAAGGTTGATGTCGTGGAACACTTCATCCCACATCGAGAGCGGTAAGCCTACGGCGTTATCACGCCAGTCGCGGTGCCATGGCGTACAGTATGGCATCTCCGCAGGTTCAAAAAGAATGCCAAAGTGATCTCGATCCCCATGGCGATGACGCGGTGTCAGTACCTTGGCAATGGCATCAACCAATGTTGGTAGATTGGCGTAGTCAATAAAAGGCTGCTGGTCAAGGTCGTAGTTTGCAACGGGTTGGAGTCGCTGCACTTGCGGACCGCCTTGCTCGCGGGCAATTGTTTTCGCCCTGTCACTGACTCGCCGCAGATCCCGAATCAATGACGGTGGGAGAATCTTTCGGAAAACTGTGTAACCCAGCATATAGTATTCTTCAATATGTTTATCAGATACTTGAAATCCCATGCGTCATTTTCCCTCCACCTACTATGCACTGCGGGGCTTCCTCAGAACGGCGAATAATTGTCCTTACAATCACCGGGTCTAGCTTATTCTAATTGATTTTTTCCTCAAGCGAAATTTGTGAGAATGCAGCACTGCTGCAATACTAAGGCTTAAACTATTAATCAACCTTGAGGAGTTCGGCTGCCGGTATTGTGGCTAAACCTCATTTAATTTTCATCGGCAAGACCATACCTACGACGGAAGCTTTCCACACGCCCTGCTGTATCGACAATTGTCTGCTGCCCTGAGTAAAATGGGTGGCATTTTGAACAAATTTCTACGCGGATTTGGGGTTTGGTAGAATTGGTTGTATATGTCGCACCACACACACAATTGATGACACATTCCATGGTCTCTGGATGGATATCTGATTTCATGAGGATACTCACCTCCTTACGGTGTTAGAATTCTCTCAGAAAATCGGCTCGTCATAATTTATCCAGGGGCCGACTCAGTACTACCACTGATACCGCCCGCCGCGTGCGGGCCCGTTGGTTTTGGTATTATTTACCATCATATCGATAAACCGTTCATTTGTCTTTGTTTTTCCTAACTGTTCGACAAGGAGTTCCATTGATTCGGCGGTGCTCATCTGCCCCATGAATTTGCGGAGGACCCACGCTTTGCTGAGTATCTCCGGCTTCAGAAGCAGCTCCTCGCGCCGAGTCTTTGATTTAGCGATGTCGATGGATGGGAAAATACGCCGTTCGAGCAGAGAACGTTCTAGGTGGATCTCCATGTTTGCAGTCCCCTTTAGTTCCTCATAAATATGCTCATCGCCTCGGCTTTCGGTATCAACCAATACGGTAGCTATGATTGTTAAGCTACCCCCTTCCTCAAACTTTCGTGCCGCTCCAAAAAATTGACGTGGCTTTAAGAACGCGAGCGCGTCGATACCGCCTGACAATGTTTTACCACTGTGCGGTGCCACAACGTTACAGGCTCGCACGAGGCGTGTCATGCTATCTAGCATAATTACCACATCTTTGCCATATTCGACCCACCGTTTCGCCTTTTCAATGACCATATCCGCGACTTGCACATGCCGTTCTGGATGCTCGTCAAAAGTCGAACTGATAACCTCCCCTTTTACGGACCGGGAGACATCTGTCACTTCTTCTGGACGCTCATCAATTAACAAGAAAATGAGCATGACTTCCGGATGATTCTCCTCTATACCGTGGGCGATATTTTTTAAGATTGTGGTTTTACCACTGTAGGGGGGAGCTACAATCAGTCCACGCTGGCCCTTACCGATCGGAGACATCAAATCCACAATGCGTGTTGAAAACTCCCTCGGATTATGCTCAAGTCTTAGCTGTTCATGCGGGTAAACAGGGGTCAAGTTATCGAAAAGGATGGTATCCTTTGCAACCGCCGGGGCTTCGTCATTGACTTTTTCGATTTTTAACAATGCGAAGTAGAATTCATCTTTGTCGCCCCCCTTTTTAGGAGGACGGATTTGCCCCTGAACCTCGTGACCTGTCCGGAGATCAAATTTGCGTATTTGCGAAGGAGAGACATAAATATCGTCGGTGCTTTGCAAATAGTTATAGCTAGATGACCGGAGGAAGCCGTATTTTTCTGGTAAAATTTCAAGGATGCCCTCTCCGAACAACAGACCATTGCTCTCCGCTTTGGCTTCAAGAATTTTGGCGATGAGCTCCTGCTTGCGGAGGCTACTGTATCCCGTCAGCCCGAGCTTCCGAGCCATACCGTTCAATTCGGAGATCGTCATCTCTTGGAGTTTGACAATGTCCACATTTTCCATAATTTTGTTGCTCCTCATTGCGAGATTCTAAGTTGCGAGATTCTAACTGTCTGCAGATTGCCTAACATGCCTATCTCTTAAACCGACCCCAAAATTAGCACAAGGCATGTGCAGCAGGCAATCTACGGTTGACGCTACACTTTGGGAAAAAGATTTTATACTCCAAACGATCATGTAACAGGTAAGTGACAGCATCGTAGCGGGGAGATGTGCAACTACTCACCAGTTGGCTTTCACGCACTGTAACTTATGACTGTTGGCAGCATAGTGGGGGGAAATTATCGAAAAGAAAGTTGGATCAAATTAAAATTAAAGACAAGGATACGTAGAATAGCGGTTGGTTAAATCGTGAATTTTGACATACTCCCAAACCTAAAGGATTGGGCTTCTTATCCTTTAGGAGTCGAATTGTTCTATCAATGAGGTTAGTCCCGATTCATCGGGAACTTACGACCTCTCCTGAAAGGGTGGATGCCCCCACCCTATAGATATTAATCGCGGCGTTGCGATCTCTATCTAACTGTGTGTGGCAGCAGGGACACTGCCAAGTTCTATCCCGCAGATTTAACGCTTCATTGACTGCACCGCAAACTGAACAGGTCTTACTGGACGGATACCACCTATCAATGAACTTTACTTTAACACTTTTTTTGGAAGCGATATACACCAGTTTTTTGATGAAGTCAGCAAACCCTAAATCGCTAACCTTGCGTCCCCAAAGGGCTTTCATGCCCTTCAAATTCAAGTCCTCAAGCCGTATCTCATCATATCTGTCTGTGAGATCGTGGGCAAGTTTCCAGTGGAAGTCCTCACGCTGGTTAGCGATTCTACGGTGCTTACGGGCTAAATCCAAACGGGCGCGTTCCCTGTTCTTTGAACCTTTCCCGTTCCGCCTGGTCTCGGCACGGACAGGACAGGTACGTTTGGTGCTGTGTTTACGACTGAACCGTTTGATAGCGTTGAGGCTGCGTTTGAAAAATAGAGGTGATTCTATATCATTGCCGTCTGAACCGGTCAGATACCGTTTGAGACCAAAGTCAAAGCCTGCGATATTACCCGTGTCCGTGCCGAGACCAGGCATAGCTCGGTTCTGGTCAGGTTCTTCATAGTCGGTTAGCACACAGATATAGATATCGCCTAAGGCATCCCGTTTCACGGTGCAACGCTTGGGAGTGCCTTGTATCTCACGGGATTTGAAGTAGCGGTAGACCCATTTCCCGATTCTGATTCGATTGTCGGATAGAAGTTTCCAGCCTGCCCGTGTCAAGGTGAACGACTTATATTTACGACGGGGCTTGAAACGAGGTCTGCCACACTTTTTGCCCGCGGCACGGTCTTTGAACATCTTTTTATAGCCTTTGTCTATCCGTGCTGCTACGTCTTGGATCGCCTGACTTGGCAACTGATTCCAATGGGCAAAGCGAGAGAGTTTCTTGAGTTTAGAGATATGGTTTATCAGTCTAAACTTGCTGATAAACTTGCCATAGATGGCATAGTAGCGACGCTGAAGGGCGATACAATGATTCCAGATATGAGCGTGTCCCTCAATAGTTTTATGCAACGCTTTGTTACCATGACCACTATACATCTTGAACTTGTAGGTTTTCATTCGGTTATCCCTCTGTCCTTATCCCAATAGCAATAGGTGTGGGAGACACCATCAAGCGATGGCGTGCTATTCTCCCACGAAGGACAAAGGCATTGTAACATATTTTGACAATAATATCAAGCGAAAATAACAACATATTTAGCCGCACTACATCTTTGCGCTAAAGCCACAAAGTCTTGTGCGGTAGAGAGATAAGAATTCCCGAACGGGGTAACATAGAAGAGGCATCAAATCAGCGTTTGAAGGCATTCAGGATGATACGAAATATGTCAGCAGACGACTATTGGTGGGAATTATTTCTATATGATGGCAAAATTATACATTAGTGGATCGCTTAACGTCAAGGAATTTTATGAAAGAGTGCTAGAAATATCCAAATGAATCAATGGGGGGAGGCTTCAAATTTAGCGAAAGTCGTCAATTCTCCCCGATGGAAGTGGACGGGAACGGTTACAAATCTCACGCCTCTAAACCTTCTTTATCATCGGACCGTGTCTCACCTTCTACGCCTGTTGTCAACTGCAAGAAGAGCTCCTCAAGTGTCATTTCGATGGAACGCATTTCAAGCAAACTCCAACCGTGCTGAATGATGCTTGACGAAACCGCTGCGCGAATATCCGCATTTATTTCATAATTGATGTGGAATATCGGATTGACGTTACTGTTTAAGCCTCGGCTTTCGACACGGCTGACACCGGGGAGATTTTCGAGGACGGTCTTGACCTCTGCTTCCGGCCCCGAAACCTCTAGATAAAGGGTTTTCGTATCACCTAACTCTGTATGTCTACTGTCGCCTGCGTCAATAGAAACGGCGCGCCCCTCTGAGAGTTTTACACCGCCGGCGATTTGACCATCATTAATCACGATTAATCGCTCACAGGTTATACTTGCTTCGGGGAGGATGTGCGTGCTGAGGATGATTGTGTGTTCCTTGCCGAGTGCCTTAATCAGTTCACGAATCTCAATAATCTGCCGTGGATCGAGGCCGGCGGTTGGTTCGTCGAGAACAATGACATCTGGATCGTGAATCAGTGCCTGTGCTAAGCCGACCCGTTGACGATAGCCTTTGGACAACTGCCCGATAATTTGCCCCCGCCGCTCGGTTAAACCGCAGGATTCAATGGCTATCTCCAATCGATCGGCGCGTTTGCTTCGCGGTACACCTTTAATTTTTGAAACAAATTTGAGGTAGCCGGTGACAGTCATTTCTGGATAGAGCGGCACGCTTTCGGGCAGATAACCGATGTGCTTACGAACTTCCAAGGATTGCTTGAAAACATCGTATCCCGCGACCGTCACATTTCCGCTGCTAGCGGGCATAAAGCAGGTTAAAATTCGCATGGTGGTAGTTTTGCCAGCACCATTTGGACCCAAAAAACCGATGACTTCGCCTTTGTCGATACGAAAGGAAATCTCCTTCAGTGCCTGAAACGGTCCATAATTTTTTGTGAGATTTTCAACTTCGATCATCCACCGATCTCCCGTAGTAAATCTGTTTGCTATCAAGGAGTCGTTGCCTGTTGAGCCGCGGTGCTGCTACGAAGTATCGTTGGAAAATCCCAATGCCCCTCATATCGCCACTCGCCTTAACGCCGATGCAGCCGCTTCGGTTACGAAACTCAAGCAAATGACAGCGTGAGACGTTAGATGGCTAAAGGATGAATGGTGCATAGGGCTTCGACTCCTTGTGTATTAATGCCGCTATAAATGCTTTGACGGAATTCCAGAGATAAAGTTGATTAAAGGCACCGCCTCGACTAGACAATACAGCAAGAATTCCGTGAGGCTCGTAAAACGCTCGCGATTACAATTGCTCTCGTCAGTCTTTTGGGGCTATTTAGTTTTCGGTTTTCTCTCTGTCTAGATAGGAAGTCGCGATTGGGAGATGGCTCCTACAGCGATGTGTCGGGATTCGGAGCTCCCTCTCCGTTCCGAGAGTCTTCGACCTACAGGAGCACTAAATACCCCTATCAATCTTTGAAATTCGATTGACGCGCTCCGCAATCTTTGATATACTGACACAGTTTAAGGCACGGCTCTATTTGTTCAAATCAACTCATCAAGGAGCACAACATGAAAATTGACAAGATCGAATCCTTCTTCATCGGTGGAGGCTACATCGTTCGCATCCACACCGATAACGGTATCAGTGGCATCGGTCAAACCGCCTGCTGGGGCTATCCCGAAGCGGTCGAGAGAATCGTTGCAACCTTTGAAAAATACCTAATTGGTCAGAATCCCCTGCGTATTGAGCACCACTGGCAGTATCTCTATCGCATGGGGCCATTTCGCGGCACCGCCCTCTGTGGCGCGATCAGTGCAGTGGATATTGCGTTGTGGGACATCAAAGGCAAACATTTCGGGGCGCCGGTATGGGAGTTATTAGGAGGAAATTGTCGTGACAAAATTCGTCTGCATCTTATGGCGGGTGGAGCGACTCCCGAGGCAATGTTTCAGACTGCGAAAGATGCGGTAGAGGAAGGGTTCACCGCGCTGAAGTTCGATCCGGTGGTCGGCGGCTATCAGGACATGGCGTTGGACCGCTTGGTTAAGACCGCTCGCGATCTGGTTGCAGCGGCGCGGGAAGGAGGCGGGCCCGACCTCGATCTCATCGTCGAAGTCCACCGCAAACTCACGCCGATGAACGGAATCGTCTTGGCGGAAGCGTTGACACCGTTTAATCTTTACTTCCTTGAAGACCCCATCCAGATCGACAGTATCGTGTCGCAGGCGGAGCTCGCCAAGCGGATGACCGTCCCCCTGGGGAACGGTGAACGCCTGACTACCATCTGGGAGTTCCGTGAACTGCTCGCTACCGGTGGGCCTCAGTACGTCCGACCGGATGTGGCATTGGCAGGTGGGTTGACCCAATGCAAAAAAATCGCCGCAATCGCTGAATCCTATCACAGTGCGGTTGTCACCCACAACTTCTTGGGACCGTTGGTTACGACCGCCTCGCTACATCTCGATGCGAGCATCCCGAACTTTATTACCCAAGAGTACACCAAGGGCGACGAATCACCTAACCATGCGGTTTACAAAACCTGCTATCAGCGCGAGGGAGGTTATATCCCAATTCCCGAAGCACCGGGGCTCGGCGTGGAATTAGACGACAGCCTGATAGAGCAGATGCCCTACCAACCCATGAACACCGGTCAGACCCTGTTGCGCAAAGATGGCTCAGTCGCTTATGCGGTGTGATAAGTCAGGGGTAGAAGGGGGTAACTCGCATGAAAGAATTTCTCACAATCCCAATGCTTTCCTGCTTGTCCCCGATTCCATCGGGCCTGCCCTCGGAACGGGGACAGGCCCGTTCGCGGGGGTCTCGCCTGCACACGGAACGGTGGCACGGACAGCGTTGGGTCAAACACCGTGATTTTTACCTTACACAAACCTAAGGAATGTGTTATAATTGGATATGATTTTGCATTGCCCCCCTGGTCTCGCCTGTCCCGATACAATCGGGGGCACGGACACCTTTTAGAGTTGTGGGTGCAAGTCATATCTGGACAAAGTATCAGGGGTGGGCGTTCACCCCTGTAGTCGTCCGTTCCGAGACCAGGGGATCATATCTAAGAAGCCTGTCAACAACAGGTAAGAAGCCCAAGCATTGTCCGTTCCAGCCCCGATTGCATCGGGCCTGCCCTCGGAACGGGGACAGGCCCGTTCGCGGGGCCCTCGGAACGGGGGACGATCTATCGGGGAGACCAGGTATGCTTGGGAGTATGTCACACCAAGGAGGTTAAAAATGAATATCAGAAGATTCACCACATTCGCGTTTGTACTGGCGATTGTCCCGCTGATTGTCGGGCTTTCTGCCTGTGACCCGATTGAGCAACTCCTCCCCATATCACCTCAGATGCAAGGACTTAGTGGAGAGATTCCCATAGGCTTTATCCTACCGCAGACAGGTCCCTACGTTTCAAGCGGCATAGCAATGCAACAAGGTACTGAACTAGCTGTCGAAGAGATTAATAATTCTCAGCTCGGCAATGCGAGAATCAAGTTAATTATTGAAGATGATCGGAGCACCGTTGAGGGTGCTGTTAAAGCAGCCAATAAACTGATTCATCAGGATGGTGTGCCTGTTATCCTCGGTCTTGCAACCTCAAGTGCGACCAAAGAGGTGTTTCCAATCGCGCAAGAAAATGGGGTCGTGGCGTTTGGCCAACTATCTGCGGCTCGCGGTCTCAGCGCGCTTAGCGATTTTGGCTTTCGGGCAAGTCTCACTGTAGATAAACTCGTGCCTACCGGTGTCCAGCTAACCCATGAAAAACTGGGTTATCAGCGCGTTGCTAAAATAGCCGATAGCATTGATTTCTTTTCCCGAAGTAGCGATACAGTGTTGGAAGAATCGCTCAATGTGAACGGTGTTGAAATCTTGACCACAGAAACCTTTGAAACCGGCGAGACTGACTTTTCTGCACAATTGACTCGCATCAAGGAATCCAATCCTGACGCGATCTTTATCTCGGCACTATCCCCAGATACGACCAAGATTTTGAGGCAAGGTCGCCGGCTTGGCATCCCCGCTGACATTCCCTTTATTGTCCCCGTTACCCTCGCCTCGGATCAGATCCAAATTCTAGGCGATGCTGCCGAGGGTGTGATTACTTTTACCAGTTGGATCAGCACCGCTGCCACACCAGAAAATCAAGCCTTCCTTCAGAATTATCGCGCGAAGTACGGTATCGAACCAACCATCTGGGCAGCGCAGGCGTATACTTCTGTCTATATCTTGGCGACTGCGATTAAGAGGGGGCAATCCGTTGATTCAACGGCGATCCGGGACGCTATGGCAAATATCATGGATTCGGACACGGTTTTGGGTAAGTTCTCTTTTGACGCTGTCGGCGATGCGGTTTACAACCCGATCGTATTGATTGTTGAGAATGGCCAACTTCAGGTCTTCGAGTAGGTGTCTATCCCGCTAAGAAATCCCTTCATTTTTTAATTTGACGACGACTATAATCTATGGAACAATAGGCAAAGGTTAAACAACAGCAAGATGTTTCACACCGAAACGTCAAAACCCGCTTTTTCTGACGATAGATCGCAATTTGATCTTGATTATATCAATCAACAACGAATAGGGAGTTAAAAATGAACATCAGAAGATTCACCACATTTGTGTTTGTGCTAGCGATTGTTACGCTGATTGCAGGGCTTTCCGCCTGTGACCAGATCCAACAACTTCTCGTCCCTGCGACACCTCAGACGGACGGGCTCAGTGAGAAGATTCCCGTTGGCCTCGTCTACCCTGTCACCGGACGGCTTGCCACGTTTGCCCTACCGATACAACGTGGTTTTGAACTGGCTCTAGAGGAGGTAAACAACTCACAACTCGGCAATATTAAACTCAATTTCATCATCGCGGACGACCAGAGCACTGTTGAGGGTGCCGTCAAAGCGTATAATAAACTGATTCATCAGGCGGGCGTACCTGTTATCTTCGGTCCCACAACTTCAGGTCAAGCAGAGGCGGCGTTTCCAATCGCGCAACAGAATGGGGTTGTGGCTTTTAGTTCATCCTCAAACGCCTCTGGTCTGAGTGCACTTGGCGATTTAATCTTCCGCGCTGGGCTCACCACAGATGTGTTGATTCCTGGCGGTGTCAAGGCAACGCACGCGAAACTCGGTTATCAACGGGTAGTGACCATATATGATGAAATTGATCCCTACTCCATAGATAGCCATGAAAAGTTCAGGGACACGCTTACTGAGATCGGGGTTGAGATTCTGATTACGGAGACCTTCCAAAGTGGCGATACCGATTTTTCTGCCCAATTGGATCGGATGAAGGCGGCAAACCCTGACGCTATCTTTATCGCAGCGTTACCACCGGAGCTAACTGGAATTCAGGTTCAAAGCCGCCAGCTTGGAATTCCCGCTGAGACTCCCTTTATTACTAGCCTGATAAGCGATGTGGAAAACGCAGGGGCCGCTGCCGAGGGGGCAATCTCTTTTGCAGGTTGGATTAGTACGGCTGATACACCGGGAAATCAAGCCTTTGTCCAGAAGTACCGAGCGACGTATGGGAGTGAACCGAACCCTTGGACCGCGCAGTCGTATGCCGCTGTCTATATTCTCGCCGCGGCGATCGCGGAAGCGCAATCTACCGATCCAACCGCAATTCGAGACGCGCTGGCAAATACGAAAAATTTCGACACCGTTTTGGGGCCGTTCTCTTTTAATGCTGTCGGGGATGCCGTTTATGACCCGGTTATATTGATTGTCAAAAACGGCGAATTCCAAATTTTTGAATAAATTGCTAAACGCCAGAAAGGTTTGTAGTCGCGCAGTTCATTGCACCTCCGGACGCGCGACAACAAACTGAAAAAGGAATATCATGAGATTCACCCAATTTGCGTTTGTCTTGGCAATTGCCGCGTTAGTTGTGGGGCTTTCTGCCTGCGATCAGATGCAGCGACTTCTCCTCCCCACCTCACCTCAGATGGAGGGGCTCAGTGGAGAAATTTCCATTGGCCTCGTCTACCCTGCCACCGGACGACTCGCCTCGGTTGGGATGGAGATGGAAAGCGGCTTTGAGCTGGCTCGTGAGGAGATTAACAACTCACAGCTTGGCAATACAAAACTCGAGTTTATCACCGAAGACAGTCGGGGCAATGCTGAAGGCACTGTTGGGGCATTTAATAAACTAATTGGTCAAGACGGTGTATCTATTATCCTCGGGCCCGCTACCTCAAATGCAGCCGAAGCAGCGTTTCCGATAGCACAACAGAATGGTGTTGTGGCGATAAGCTCCACCGCCGCCGCCCGCGGGCTGAGCGCGATTGGCGATTTTATCTTTCGCACCAGTCTCACCACAGACATGCTGATTCTAAGCGGCATCAAGGCAACGCAAGCGAAACTCGGCTACCAGAAAGTGGCAATCATATATGATGAAACGGATCTCTTCTCCGCGGATGGTGCCGAGGTGATAGGGGCAGTGCTCACTGCGAACGGTGTCGAGATTCTGACCACAGAAACCTTCCAAAGCGGCGATGCCGACTTTTCCGAACAATTAACTCGCATCAAGGAATCAAATCCTGACGCGGTCTTTGTTTCCGCCTTACCGCCAGACAAACCTGAGATTCTGATCCAAGCCCATCAACTCAATATACCCGACTCGGTTCCCTTTATTATTAACACGCTGACCATAACCGATGTGCAAGCTGCGGGCGATGCCGCCGAGGGGACGATCGCTTTTACTAATTGGGTCAACACGGCTGACACGCCGGGCAATCAAGCCTTCATCCAGAATTATAGTGCGAAGTATGGTATCGACCCCAACACCTGGGCCGCGCAGTCGTATGCATCCGTCTATATTCTTGCCAAGGCAATTGCCGATGCCCAATCCGTTGATGCAACTGCGATTCGAGACGCGCTAGCGAACATCACAGATTTTGACACCGTTTTGGGTCAGTTCTCTTTTAACACAGTCGGGGATGCTGTTTACGATCCGGTCATACTGATTGTCAAAAACGGCGAACTTCAGGTCTTCGAGTAATCCTGATTCAGCCCACCTCCCAATCCAGCAACGAGAAACACATGACCGCCCGAAAACAGAGTTTCCTACTCCTTATCCTGATTGGTTTCCTCACTGCATGTTTGGAACTCGCCGAGAATCCCTCTGTTGAGACGGACATCCCGGAGGCGGTGGTTGAAGAGGATACGCTAACAGGGCACGGCGAATCAACATTCCGGCTCGCCGCGTGGAATATCCGCATCTTCAGCGATAACAGCCGGGACGATGACGAGTTGCACCACATCGCCGAGGTATTGATAGGCTATGACTTTATCGCTATTGTCGAATTGAGGGATGAAGTCGTTTTGATGCGGACTGAGGAAGTGTTGAACCGCATGGGAAGGGATTATGACTACGTGATGAGTCCGCCAGTTGGGGCAAGCGTGAAGGAACGCTATGCTTTCCTGTTTGACCCACGAATAGTTCATGTTATCGAAGATGGTAAAGTGTTCCCTGACCCCAACGATACCTTTTTTCGTGAACCCTATTTCGCTACCTTCAAGGCAGGCGAGTTTGACTTTACCGCGATCGCTATGCATGTGATTTGGGGTAAGGATGAGGGTAAACGTCAGCGGGAGGTACAGGAATTAGCGAATGTGTATCAGATGGTGCAAGCAGCTGACGAAGCGGAACAGGATGTGATACTGTTAGGCGATTTCAATCGCAACCCTGATGATCAATCGGCGTATGGCCCCCTGCTGTCTATCCCATCAATGAAGCATCTGTTTCAACTCCCAGAGAAGTCCCATATCAGAGATACCAGCCTCTACGATAACATCTTTTTCCAAACACGTCATGTGACCGAGTACACCGGAGAAAGCGGGATTGAACGGTTTGATGAAACCTATTTTGGGAACAACGACGATGCAGCGTCACTGGCAGTGAGCGACCATCGGCCGGTGTGGGGAGCCTTTCGCATAGACACCGACGACGATTGATTGGATCTTTCCGTCCATCCCGTTCGTGTTGCTCGCTCTCAAATTGCCGGGCGGGGTCAAGGCCCTCCAGGCTGGAATGGCGAAGCCTTTCTTCAGGGGGCTAATGCGTGAGATTTAATACCTCCCCAAAACAGAGGCACTCCCCCCAGTTGAGGAGCGACAGACAACCGCGGATTCCATTCTTTGGCACCACTATCATTCCCAAGCCCATCGGTTAACTGTATTATCTTCCCATCTGTTAACCGAAGTCTGTAGATGTGTCGATGAAACGCCGGTTTACTTGCAAAGAGTATTGACTTTCCATAGCGGGACAGGCAAGACCAGGGAATGCCCCCCCTTTAATCCCCCCGCAAGTGATATCCCCCTTTAATTCCCCTGCAAGTGATACCCCCCTTAATCCCCCCGCAAGCGGGGGGAGGGGGGGCCTACATCGTATGCGGGGCAGGATGCTCCGCCCCTGGTCTCCCTGGTCTCGGCACGGACGGCACGGACCGAAGAATTAAATGACCCTAGACAACATAATTCGCTTTGATTTTTTTAGTCAAATATGATAAGATAATTCGATGGTCACCTAATGCACACGATCCGTAAATTCAAATCCAGAAACGTTATCAGTTTCTGAGAAAAATCAATATCTAAAAGGAGTTGATAGTGAGAATACACTTATGGCAAAATGTTGGTCTCATTTCATTTATGGGTTTTAAGCGTGCAGAGATATACAATCTTTGCAAGGCTAAAGTCATCGGAAGAAGAAAAATATTCAGCGACTCCCCACCTGAATCCGAGCGACCTATTCTTCAAATGAAATCAGTTTTGAAAGTATGTCATCAATTCGTTACATTATTGTTAGCTGTTATCTTATCAACTATATCGGCGTGGGGTGCCGATTTCACCTTCACCGCTATTCCGGATCAGGATACGACTCGACTGCAAGAGCGTTTCGGCAAGATAGCCGATTACCTTTCGGAGGAATTGGGCATCACGGTGAAGTACATACCTGTGAAATCCTACAGTGCCTCAGTTCAGGCGTTCAAGAACAACGAAGTCCAGTTGGCTTGGTTTGGTGGTTTGTCGGGTGTCCAAGCCCGTATCGCAGTTCCAAGCTCAGTCGCTATCGCGCAAGGCGCGGAAGATCCCGACTTTATTAGCTATTTCATCGCCAATACGAGCACAGGCCTGTCGTTTTCTGAAGAATTTCCGAAAGGTATTGCCGACAAGACATTCACTTTCGGTTCTAAGGGGTCCACCTCAGGCCGCCTCATGCCCGAACATTTCATCCGACAGGCATTTGGGAAGGCCCCTCGTGAGGTTTTCAAGCGTGTCGGCTTCAGCGGCGACCATTCTAAAACCCTAGCTCTGGTTCAAGCCGGTAGCTATGAGGTTGGGGCGATGAATTTCAAAGTCTGGCTAAAGGAGGTCGAGGCGGGCAAAGTGGATCCAACAAAGGTGCAGGTCATCTGGCGCACACCCCCCTATCCAGACTACAACTGGACAATTCGCGGCAGTGTGGAAGAAACTTATGGTGAAGGATTCATCAAGAAGGTTCAGCAAGCCCTTCTCGACATCACGGACCCAGCCATACTTAAGGCTTTTCCTAGGAATCGGTTCATCCCTGCTGATAATTCCATGTACAAACCTATCCTTGATACTGCTATTGAGGTTGGAATTATAAGAAATTGACGAACTCTCCACGCGTAACAAAAACCATGGTATGCTAGCCAATCACCCTGTCAATTGCCAGTCGAGATTGGCTAGCTACTATTGACACAGACTTCAACGGCGATCTGGAATTACCTAAACCTTTATGAAAATTGCAGGGGGGCACTTGAGCGGAAAAATAAAGGGCTTTCAGGCTATGAAGCGTTATCCTGAATATAAAGAGAGCGGTGTGGAGTGGATTGGGGAGATACCGCAGGATTGGGAACTAAAAAAAATAAAGTATATGCAATCTGATTTAATAGGTGGTGTCTGGGGAAGTGAACCAGAGGGAAACGAAAATGATATTTACTGTATACGAGTGGCAGATTTTAACTATGTGCAATTGGCAATTTCGACACATAATCTTACTTTGAGAAATATACCGCTTAAAGAAAGAAGCAAAAGAACACTAAGAGTTGCTGATTTGCTAGTGGAAAAGTCGGGAGGTGGAGAAAAATCACCTGTTGGAAGAACGGTGATGTTCGATGGTGGAATACCAAGGCCGAGTGTTACCTCAAATTTTATCTCCAAATTCACTGCGAAATCAGATTTGTGTTTTCCTAGATACTTGTTGTATTGCTTATGTTTTTTATATCAGATAGGTTTAACCAGAAAACATATTAAACAGAGCACGGGACTTCAAAACCTTGATATTGATTCCTATTTTCAAGAAAGAATACCGTTTCCCAGCTTAGTAGAACAGACCCAAATCGCTAACTTCCTTGATCGAAAGACAGGACAGATTGACGAGCTCATCCGCATCAAAGAACGATTGCTAGAACTGCTGGCCGAACAACGAACTGTCCTGATAAATGAGGTAGTGACGAAAGGGCTTGACCCGAATGTGGAGATGAAACCGTCGGGCGTGGAGTGGATTGGGGAGATACCGGTGCATTCGGAAGTGAAGCGGTTGAAGTATGTTGCGGACTTAAACATGGGGCAATCACCGCCTTCGGAAGAATACAATAGCAATCAGTTTGGAACACCTTTTCTTCAAGGCAACGCTGAGTTTGGACCACATCATCCGATGCCAAAAATTTATTGTCCTACGGCAAAGAAATACGCGAGTCCCGGTGATATTCTACTGTCTGTTCGTGCACCTGTAGGAGCCATCAACGTCGCAGATCAAGAATACGGGATTGGTCGTGGTTTATGTGCAATACGCCCCCGGACGGATCAACTTGAACGCCGCTATGCTAAATATTTGCTTGAGGTTGTACGTACCGAGCTACATGTTGTCGCGACCGGAACCACTTATGATGCTGTTACAGTAGATAAAGTTTCTAACATGACTTGCGTTGTGCCATCGCTCTCTGAACAGACCCAAATCGCCAATTTCCTTGACCGCAAAACCAAACAGATTGACGAACTGATATCCGCGGAACAGCGAAAAGTCGAACTTCTCAAAGAATACCGTCAATCCCTGATATTTGAAGCTGTGACGGGCAAAATTGATGTCCGAAGTGAGATTTAGACCAATTATCCCTTCACTTTTGGGGTTGTTACGGTAATCGATAATGCTTGCAACTGGCGGGAGGTTTCACAATTTGGAAATCCCTCCCACAGGAGCACTCAATGCCCTGTTCCCCGTAGGTCTTGCGATAATCTAGCACTTGTGCTAACATCTCAAGGAAGCGGGGAAACATCATTTTCATACAGGTTCACCTCATCTGTAGGTGTGACTTAATTTAGAAGTTCATCCCTTCTAAATCACTATAACCATAAAGGAGCAGATATGAAACATTTTAGCATCTTGAGAAAATACCCCTTTTGGATGTTAGGACTACTTTTACTTTGTAGTTGTGACTTAGTTCAAGAAATCATCCAACCACCGATCGAAATGGAGATCGCCCCGATCCGTGTAACCATGATATATCCCGATGATTGCGTGGGGGATTCAGGTTACTGTGATACGATCCATATCGGAGTCAGACGGGCTGAGGCAGAGCTCGGGATCCATCTCAACGAGGTTATTGGAATGGAGGGCGATCCGGTATTGACAGAAATGCTTTTCAGAGAGGCGGCTCAAAATTCTGACCTGATTATAACCGCGGGGTTCCAAATGGAAGGCCCGCTGTCGCGCGTGGCACCCGACTTTCCCGATGTCAATTTTGCAATTGTTGATGTTGCACTTGACCTTCCTAATGTCGCGGGCCTCAACTATAAGGCAAACGAGGGCTCATTTCTGGTCGGGGCAATCGCCGGGCTAAAAGCGGAAAGCGGTAAAATTGGCTATATCGGCGGGGTGGACGTGCCTTTACTACGAGAATTTGAAGCTGGCTACGTCGCTGGGGTTCACGCTGTCAACCCAGATGCGGTTGTCTCTATAGAATACATCAGCGAGGATATAGGCGGTTTCAGCCAGCCGGACAAGGCGAAAGAGATTGCGTTAACCCAATATGAGGGCGGAGTTGATGTCATTTACACCGCTGCCGGTGGATCCGGTCCGGGAGTGCTCGAAGCCGCGCAAGAGCAGGGGAAATATGTCATTTGGGTTGACTCCAACGGCAATCATCTCGCGCCGGGGACAGTCCTGACGAGTATGGTCAAACAGATTGGGGATTCCGTATATGGAGTCATCAAGGAAACTATTGACGGCACCTTTATGGGAGGTATCCGATACCAAGGACTCGCAGATGGCGGAGCCGACTATGCCCTTGATGAACACAACCGATCTGAGCTTTCAGACGAAATTATAGCAACTGTCGAATCACTGAGGGCGCAAATCATCGCCGGCGAAATTGTCGTTCCGAATGAGGTCTCGCTCCCACGCTAACATTACGTTTATCCGTGCATCACACGAAAAACTAAGGGGTTGAAGCCCCCGTATTTGATGAAGATTAATTCTTTAACTTTCAGAATATGAAGCCATCTCCCAGCACCGAACTGTTTAACTTGACCGCAGAAAGTGTAGCCTACGAAAACAACATTGTTTTAAAAAATATCTCCCTACAAATTGACAGAGGCGAAAAGGTCGCACTGGTTGGTCCGAGTGGTGCTGGCAAAACGACCTTGCTGCGCAGGCTCTACAATAGCGTTGCGGACCAGTCTGCATTCGTGGACCAACACTATGCCTTAGTCCTGCAGCTCTCTGCTTTCCACAATGTCTATACTGGGCGGCTCGATCAATATTCCACGGTCCACAATCTCTTGAACCTAATTAAACCCCAGAAGAAGGTGTTGCAGGAAATTACTCCTATCCTGCAAGCATTGGGCATGGAAGAGAAAATTTTTGACAAGGTTGGGGCAATGTCTGGAGGACAGCAGCAGCGGGTCGCTGTTGCACGTGCGATTTACCGCGGAGAGGATATCTTGTTGGCAGACGAACCGATAGCCTCAGTGGATCCGCTTCAAGCGGGCACGGTGATGGAAATCATTATTCAGAATACAGAAACCGTTGTGGTATCGCTACACGCGGTGGAATTTGCCCTAAAGTTCGCACAGCGAATAGTCGGGTTGAGTGATGGGGAGATTCAATTTGATTTGCCAACCGGGGACGTGACCCCAACAATGCTGACAGAACTGTATCGGAACGGGAACTCCCTTTGAATCGATGAGCGTTCAAGGGCCATAATCACCATGTTAAAAACCAGTCTGTTCTTCGTTGCGATTGCCCTGATAGCCCTCCTGTTGGCAGACCTTGAAATCTCCACGCTACACCCTTGGACAGAACTGAGCCGAATGGCTTGGGGCGCAATCACCCCGGATGTTGCCTCCCTCTGGAATTTGAAACTTGCGCTGCTCAACACAGTGGTCTTCGCTTTCTGTGGTATTTTTCTGGGTGTCGTGCTTGGCATCGGACTGGCTTGTGCCTTCCGCTTTAACCCTGTCAGGTTGTTTTGCGCCTTTATCCGTGCCATTCATGAGATTTTTTGGGCTTTCATCTTCCTCCCCATTGTTGGGCTCAACCCAACCTGCGGTGTGCTCGCTATTGCAATTCCCTACGCTGGCATCTTTGCGAAGGTGTACGCAGAGATTATCCAAGAGTCGGATCGGCGCCCACTGGAGGGCGTTCCTAAAGCGTCTGGAGGTTTGAGTCGCTTTGTCTATGGCATCCTTCCTGTCATCTACGCCGATACCAAACACTATACCGGCTACCGTTTCGAGTGCGCCCTACGTTCCAGTGCCATTCTCGGATTCATCGGACTGCCGACACTCGGATTCCACCTTGAGACCGCGTTTCGTGAAGGCATATACTCGGAGGCTTGGGCACTGCTCTACGCGTTCTATATCTTGATTGTCTCGCTCGGGTACTGGCTCAAGCCCCGCCTTGTTCCACTCTATGTTGCGGTGTCGTTTGTGTTGCTGTCAAGGACAATCACGGTGTCGTGGGAAAACATCGTTCGCTTTTTCACTTATGATCTCCTCCCGTGGCCCATGCGCCGGGATGGTGTCCTCGACGGTACGCGCGAAATCTCATTTGCATGGAAGCCAATCGTGAGTTGGGTAAACGAGATTTTTGTTCATGAGGCATGGGAAGGGATATGGAACACAGTGGTGTTGACACAGGTTGTGTTGGTAGGGACGGGTATATTTGCGCTGCTCAGTTTTCCCTTCGCCTGCCGGCATTTCTCAGGGAAGATTGCCAACCGGATTTCACACTATGGACTGATTGTTATCCGCACTACGCCGGAGTACATCCTCGCGTATATCCTTGTACAGCTCTGGGGCCCATCAATGCTCCCGGCTGTCTGGGCGATTCTCCTGCATAACGGTGCCATTCTTGGATTCTTGTGCAGTAACAACGCTGACTTGGTGCCGCTGCGGATAGATGCTCCTGGGAGACGGATAGACCGATACCTGTTTGAAATCTTACCACGCGTATACGGACAGTTCCTCGCGTTCCTATTTTACCGTTGGGAGGTGATGATGCGAGAGTCAGCAATCCTCGGCATCCTCGGCATCTACACGCTGGGGTTCTACATCGACAGCGCGATTTCCGATGACCAGATCGATAAGGCAATTTTGTTGATTCTCATCACAGTTCTACTCAATATGGGCATCGATTCCGTATCACAGTTTGTGCGGCACCGCCTTAAGATCTCTACGAAATTGGTGACATCTTTATGACGAGATAATGCTAGCTTGCAACTGTTGATATACCCGCCAGTCAAAGACCGAGAGTGAAACGTTAAATGAACCAATCAACTCTTGAACGATGTGGAAACGACAGGCTCACCAACTAGCACTACAGGTTAATGACGACGAGCGTTTTCAGAGAACCTAGCCCCTCACGACGAAATGAAAGAAAAACCGATGGAAAATCAAGAATATCTTCTCAACGACAAAGAGATGCGCCGTTTCATTATTGATGGCTATATCAAGATACAAACCGACTTCCCTACCAATTTCCACCACACAATTTTCCAACAGGTCGAAGATATGTTCGAGAATCAAGGAAATTTGGGGAATAACCTGCTGCCCCTCATCCCTGAGATTCAGCAGGTCTTTTCGCATCCGGCGGTTCACGGTGCTCTGACCAGTGCGCTTGGGGAGAATTATATCATGCACTCACACCGCTATTGCCACTTCAATCCGCTGGGGAGTGCCGGACAAAATTTTCATAAAGACTCCTACGAAGGGGATGAACAGATACGGCGGCACCGATGCCGCTGGATGATGGGGTTTTACTATCCTCAAGATACCACCGAAGATATGGGACCGACAGCGATCCTCCCCGGAACGCAATATTATGAGACGCACGAAAGCGCGCACACTCAGCCGGAATTGGCTCTTTGCGGTGAAGCCGGTACGGTAACGTTGGTGCACTATGATCTTTGGCACCGGGCAATGCCGAATCAGAGCGATAAAAAGCGTCACATGCTGAAATTCCTCTTCACCCGCCTCGACGAGCCGCAGGCACCTTCTTGGAACAGCACGGACTCGACGTGGGGTTCGCCTGACCGCGAGGCATCGTCGGGGGAGCATGAGGTGATGTGGCGAAGCCTCTGGAATTGGTTTTATGGGAAACGGAACGGTGCAACGGAAGATACGGCGTTGGCTGGAAAAGATCTCCCCGCGCTGATTGCGGCTTTGGGGGATAAAGATGAAATGGTTCGTCTCAACGCGGCGTATGAGCTGGGGACAATCGGCGCACTGGCAGTGCCGGCGTTGATTGAGATATGGCGGGGGGCATCGGAGGATACAGGTAGTCCCGGATCAGAGACCGAGAATTTCCAACACGCCACCTTTGCGTTGAGCGCGATTGGGGAGCCAGCAGTGCCCGCATTAATAGAAGCACTAAGGTCTGACAACGAGTCGATCCGTGCGAGCGCGGCTTACGCCCTCGGCGATATTGGGAGTGCCGCTCAAGAAGCAGTCCCTTCGCTCACCCAAGCATTGCAGGATGAATCGGCGTGGGTGAAGCGTCATGCGGCGGAGGCATTGGGGCTCATCGGTCAACCCGTTCAGAACACGGTTCCTGCGCTAATCGCCCTATTGCGTGATGAACACTATTGGATTCGCGATAACGCGGCACGGGCGTTAGCTCGGCTTGGCCCCGCTGCTGAGGCTGCAATCCCCACATTAACGGATACATTGAACGATGAAAATCGGTATGTCCGTTTTCATGCAATGTTTGCGTTGAAACAGATTGGCACGACTGAAGCGACAAGTGTTTTGTTTGATCACTTCTTGACCTCTCGGTGGTGTCCTCTGACGACAACACACAGTGCATTTTAGCTCAATCCGCCCCCTCTTCCGTTCTGGCTATTTGAACACGCCGCTTGGGAGAGGAGCGCGCGGTCATATCACAGGACGGGCCCGTGGAACTTCCGATGCCCGCGATCCTCACCTCGGCGCAAAAACCACGATGCTGAACATCTCAATCAAGCATCAAGACGCTACGGGCTACCTCACCTCTCGCCAACGCATCAAACGCCTCGTTGACTCCCTCTAGTGGGTATGTTCGCGTCACCAATTCATCCAGATTTAACTTCCCTGCCTTGTATAGACGAATCAAACGCGGAAAGTCTACATGGGGACGTGCGGAGCCGTAGTAGGAACCGATAACCATTTTCTCGTGCATTAACATTCGAGCGTCCAACGCCACAGGTGTGTCTTCAGGCGCATGACCAACGAAAACGGTGATGCCGCGTCTACGGGTGCATTGGATGGCTTGGAGGAAGGGCTCACCCGTCAGTCCAATCGCTTCAAAGGCATAGTGTACGCCGGGCCCGCCGCTGAGCTCCTGAATGCGGGCGATGGGATCCTCCTGAGAAGCGTTGACCGTATCAGTTGCGCCAAAACGCTTTGCCATTTCCAGCTTGTTGTCTCGGACATCTACCGCGATAATCGGTTCGGCACCTGCCATCGCCGCCCCCTGAATACAATTGAGCCCCACGCCGCCACAACCAAAGACTGCCACTGAACTGCCTTGCTGCACCTGAGCGGTGTTGATAGCCGCGCCTACCCCCGTCATGACACCACAACCAATCAGTGCTGCTTGCGCGAAAGGCATATCTTTATCTATGGAAACAACCGCATCTTGAGGCACTAGCGCATGTGTGCCAAAGGTTCCCAAACCAGCCATCTTTTCCATCGTTTTCTGTTCGCCGGGGAATCGGGGGAGTGTAGAACTATCAGGCGGAAGCTCACACAGGGTGGGAAACCCTTTCTGACACATCTCGCAATAGCCGCAGCTCCGTTTCCATGATAGGATGACGTGGTCGCCTTCACGAACCCCACTGACTTGACTCCCTACCTCTTCAACAATACCTGCCCCTTCGTGACCTAAGATAGTCGGTATCGGGATGTGGGGCCAATCGCCCTTGACGACGTGCCAGTCGGAATGACAGACACCGCTGGCGATTATTCGCACCTGCACCTGATTGGGTCCTGTATCCGGCAGATCAAACTCCTCAATTTTCAGTGGCGTATTGATTTCATATAACACAGCAGCTTTCATGAGATTTGTCCTCCTTCGGGTTACCTCCAAGACAGAGCATTATCGCTAAAATCTTGAAGTTTGAATTTATATTATGACGAAACCGAAATCAGGTCAAGAGAGAAATTTCCAGTTCTCGTGCAGACATCTTTTTTGTTGCGGAATTGCCCGAACTTTGCTATGATACCGAACGGTACAGAAACCCAACCTTGCGATGGCATAAAATCCCCACGATGTTAATGCAGTCACTTGTACCACTACAAAGTGTGGTTATATTTTCACAGGGGGGCCACGATGACCGAGCGAAGGAATTTGCTGGCATCCATAACCAATACTATCAAGGACTACCGGGCCTGCGAAATCCCCGAACCTACGCCTGACCACGTTGACCGATGGATTAGTCAGTTCGATGAAAACGTGCAACTCCCGATGCTGCGTGAATTGGACCATGTGTTCAAACTCACCTACAAGCCAAAATTTGAGGTAAAGAAATTTCTTGAAACCGTGGCTACTCATGAAGCATTAGTTGGCAATATTCCTCGTGAATTCTGGCGAGATGCACGTATACTCGATATCCAGAGAAACGGAAGAAGTCAGGCTGAAATGCGAATGCTGTTCGGGGAAATACTCAGGGAGCAGTATGGTCTGAGTATAAATCATGTTAGTGCCAGTGATAGTGCATTCATTTATCTGGATGATGCCATTTTCACTGGCGACCGCGTCATAGAGGACCTTGCAGAAATTACGGAAAATATCCCGCCAAGAGCACGATTGCATATCATCGTTATTGCCATTCATAGTTACGCAAAGTACTGGTTCCACCAGGATAATAGGATAGCTGCACTATCGCAAAGACGAATCAATGTAAAATTTTGGCACGCGATTTCATTCGAGAACCGCCGCACATGGTGTGACCAATCAGGTATGCTTGTCCCAACTGATATACTTTGTCCTGAAGAAATTGGGGTACGCAACTTTAATCAGCGGGCGAGCCGTTTCTTTTCTAGTGTCAAGGGGCGTCAATTGCTTGAAAGGGAGTTCTTGCGCGCTGGCAGAACGATACGTGGATTCGCCAGCAATCCTAGTCAGAGGATCAAACCTTTGGGATATAGTCCTTTCGATCCTGGTTTCGGCTCAATGTTCGTAACCTACCGGAACTGTCCCAACAATTGTCCACTTGCCCTTTGGTACGGGAATCTAGAGTTCCCACCTAGCCATCCGCTCGGCAGATGGTATCCACTGTTTCCGCGCAAAATATATGACCAGTAGGAGGAGTCACAATGATCTCTGCAACTAGCAACCAAGACAAAAACCAGCTGCGGACGTATCACCGTATCAACTCCGCTGTTTTTCTCAAAACTAAAGAAAAATACGGTGGCTTGTCCAACATGTCCGGCGGTTTTCCACTGGTTGTAAACGACATCAAGATTCGCACGTCCGAGGCGTTGTATCAGGCTTGCCGTTTTCCGCATATACCAGACATCCAACGCTTGATTATAGAGCAAAAAAGCCCAATGACAGCAAAGATGAAGGGCAAGCCCTATCGGCAAAACTCTCGTCCTGATTGGGATGCAGTTCGAGTTAAAATTATGCGTTGGTGCTTGCGAGTGAAGCTGGCCCAGAATTGGGATGCGTTTAGCAAACTATTGATGGAAACCACAGATCTTCCAATAGTTGAGCAATCAAGACGGGATGACTTCTGGGGGGCTAAACTAGTAGATAAAGATACACTAATTGGAACTAATGCTTTGGGCCGTTTGCTTATGGAACTGCGAGAACAGGTAAAAGACGATCCAAGTAAATTCCTGCACGTGGATCCACTTCCTATCCCCAACTTCCTGCTATATGGACACCAAATTGAAGTAATAGGTAATACGGGAGTAATAGGCGGTGTTGGTTCAGAACAACCTTTGTTACCGGGCATCGAAGCTTCGTGAGGGATCTCCGGGAGTACGAAAGGAGTGAGCGCACAGTGACCAACGATATCGAAAAAACCGAACAACTTATCCAAAGTGCACAGGAACTGAGAGAGAAATTTCAGAAAGACCCCCATCGACCAGCGTACCATTTCACCCCGCCGTGGGCTTGGATGAACGACATCAACGGGCCCCTCTTCTGGAACGGCAGATACCACATTTTCTACCAGCATAACCCCGACGGTGCCTACTGGAAATGGATTCAGTGGGGACACGCATCAAGTCCAGACCTTGTGCATTGGACGCACCATCCGATTGCATTGACACCGACGTTGGGCGGTCCTGACCGGGACGGTTGCTTTAGTGGCGGTGCGGTGATCAATGATGGTACTCCCACGCTGATTTACCACGGTGTCCCCGAAGGAACGTGTATCGCTACCAGCGAGGATCCGGATTTAATCCTATGGACCAAGCACCCTGCGAATCCCGTTATACCTGTTCCAAAACCTGATGACCCGGACTACGGGAAATATCGTGTCTATGATCCGTGCGCGTGGAAGCACGGCGACTTTTGGTATGCGTTGTGCGGCAGTCGTGACCCAGCGGGAGGCGATACTGCCTACCTATTCAAATCCGCTGATATGGTTCACTGGGAGTATCTACACCCATTTTACAAATCAGACCGGCGTTGGACCGAGGCAGATGAGGATTGCGCTGTCCCGAATTTCTTCCCGATAGGGGATAGACACATGCTGCTGTTTTGCAGCCATTTGCAGGGAACCCAATACTACCTCGGTCAATACGAGGATGACCGCCTTTATCCGGAGCGATACGCCCGTATGAGTTGGCCCGGCGGACACCTTGGAGGCGGGATTACTATGCTGGATGGGAATGGGCGGCGTATCTTCTTTGACTGGATCCGCGAGACAAGAACCCCGGAAGCCGAGCGTGCCTCCGGTTGGTCTGGCGTGATGACTGTGCCGCGAATCTTATCGCTAGGGGAAGATATCAGTTTGGTGATTGAACCCGCTCCCGAATTGGAGGTGCTGCGGCAGAATCACCGTCATCACGAGAACATCCATCTGACTGCCGATTCAGAATTGGCACTTGACGATGTACAAGGGGACTGTCTAGAGCTAGCTGTGGAGATTGATCCAGTGGATGGCGTTGAGTTTGGCGTGAAGGTTCGTTGTTCACCGGAGGGGGAAGAACAGACCGCCATCGTGTGTAATCCGACCGCAAAGACCTTAAGCGTAGATATTGGCAAATCCAGTCTTGACAAAAGTATACGATACATCTACTATCGCAACGAAAGCGCGACAAAGAGGGTGCCTGAAGGCAAGAGAGTGGTGACTGCCCAAGAAGCACCGTTTGGGTTACTCTCCGGCGAACCGCTCAAATTGCACATCTTTCTGGACCGTTCGGTGCTAGAAGTTTTCGCCAATGGACGCCAATGTGTGACACAGCGAATCTATCCGACCCGAAGTGATAGTCTAGGCGTGACCCTATTCAGCCGCGGGGGGAGTATAGGTGTGAAGTCTGTTGATGCTTGGGACATGGCACCAGTAAACGAATAGATTAACAATTAAACCTCCGCGAGGTTTTGTAGGGAACGCAGATCCGTGTTCCGTACGAAAGGAACAAGATATGGAAAAACGAACTCTCGGCCGCACAGGACTTGAGGTCAGTGTGTTGGGGATGGGAGGGCTATACGTCTCTAGGGCAGGTGACCGTGGACATGATGAAGGGTGCCGCGCTGTTCACCGCGCCCTTGAACTCGGCGTAAATTATGTGGATACAGCACCTAGCTACCATGACAGCGAAGAGGTTTTGGGCATCGCGCTTGAAGGTGTGACGCAGCCGTACTTTCTCGCGACGAAGCTCGGCGGTCGGCCACAACCGTTTAATCCACAAGATAAAGGTCTTCTGCGGCAGTCGGTCGATGAAAGCCTCCGGTTGCTCAAACGCGATTATATCGATGTCCTGTTGGTGCATGAGCCCGATCGGCCCGGTCAGTACAATTGGTGGACAGACTACGACAATTTTCACGGACCTGTCTGTGAGCTGTTGGAAGAATTGAAAGCGGAGAAAATTATCCGATTCACCGGACTCGGCGGCACCACCGCTTATCAACTTCCACTTATTATGGCAATGGGAAACTTCGATGTCGTTTTGACAGCGTTCAATTATAGTCTACTTTGGCGGGAAGCGACCATCGCGATCTTCCCTGAAGCCAAACGACAGAATATGGGCGTTGTCATCGGTTCGCCGCTTCAACAGGGTGCCTTATCCCGACGCTACCCCGAAATAGAGACGGGAGCAAAGTGGTTGAGCCCACCACGCCAAAAACAGTATCAGCGGCTTTACGCATTTCTGGATGAAATTGAACTGTCGCTGCCGGAGGCTGCGCTCCGCATGATGGTGGCAACCCCTGAGATTTCCACGGTCTTGATGGGAGCGCGGTCTGTGGAGGAGGTGGAGCAAAACGTGCGTGCGGTTGAAGCGGGCCCGCTGCCATCGGATATCCTTACCGAACTTCAGGAGATTGCAGATTTGGTGCCGTTCCGACCAACTGAAGAGCCTTTTGGCTTGCCGTTTGGACGGCCATACAAGTGGCCGGGCCAAGCCGGCAGATAGGAAGGAGAACTCGATGAAAGTTACTGACATCAAAGTGCACCTCGTGCACTCAAACCGCAACACGGAGATCCCTTCACCGTGGATCTTCGTGCAGGTATTCACCGATGAGGGCGTGGTGGGTGTAGGAGACGCAACGAATTGGCCCGGCGGAACAATCATTAAGCAGGCGATTGAGGAGTTGAGCCGTTTTGTTATCGGAGAAGATCCATTTAACATTGAATACATCTACCATCTGTTGTATCGCGCCTTGCAACAAATTGGGCAAACTGGGGCGGTGATTGCCGCAATCAGCGGCATTGAAATCGCGCTATGGGACATCGTGGGTCAAACGTTGGGATGCCCAATCTATGACCTACTGGGCGGCTCCTGTCGGGATAGGGTGCGTTTTTATAGCCATGCGGGTGAGCCAGAGGAATGCGCCCGCTTGGTGGAGAAAGGGTGCACCGCTATCAAGGCATATTTCCCCGGCGGCACACCCCGACCGGGCGAACGCATCAATACCCCTTGCTCCATCACTCGAAGTGAGGAACTAATCGCACTAGCGCACATGCGGCGGTGTCGAGAGGCTGTAGGGGACGAGGTAGACATTGCGACCGACGTGGGGGCCCGATATACCACGAGCGCAGCGATTCGACTGGGGAACAGATTGGAAGAGATTGGACTGTTATTCTACGAGGAGCCGGTGGGGCCAGAAAACATCGATGCACTGGCGAAGGTGACTGCCGCAGTGACAGCACCTGTCTGTGTCGGGGAGCGGCGTTACACACGCTTTGGCTTCCGCGACTTAATTGCCGCGCAGGCGGTGGACATGATCATGCCCGATGTGGTCCGTGCGGGAGGTATCGCGGAGACGAAGAAGATCGCTGCTATGGCAGAGAGTTACTACATGCAGGTTTCGCCGCACAATCCCAACAGCGCGATCTCAACGCTCGCCAGCGTTCACCTAATGGCAAATATCCCTAACGCGCTTGTCTTGGAATATGTTGATGATGAGCAGGATGCACCGTGGCGAAACGACCTATTGACCGACCCACCGCAGGTGGAAAATGGCTATCTACGGATCCCAACGAAACCGGGGCTGGGATCACAACTCGTGATGAAGGAGGTAGAAAAGTACCGGTTCAAATTGTAGTAGGCACGCGCCGCCATGCCATCATTTGTACAACGGTAGCAACTTAGGCTAAGAAATATGCAAAGAAACCGAGTTTTCAAGAAAAAACTCGGTTTCAAGGCAAATCCGCAATTTTCTCAACAATTGCGCCGCCCTCTTTATCTCTGAGGATCTGTTTCAAGCGACCATCAGGCATTCGTTCTTCCTTAATCAGCGTATATTGCCCGTCAACTTCAACCGCCGCAACACCAATCTGTTGTACCTCAGTTGCTCCCCGCCATACTTCCAATTCCACTGGCTCCCACTGTTTTGATTTGGCAGACCGATAACAGGCATCAATGATGGCGTTGACGACGTATCCATCATAAAAAGTTTCCATCGGCTCCGTACCGTTATCCAAAGCGTTGAGTATTTCGACGAACATATCACGATATCCGAGTTCCCCCACTTCGTCGCCAACAGGGAAAAGCCAGCCTGTATCGGTTTCGGCTTTTTCAGCGACATAGCCGCCCTGTCCGCCCGATGTAAACATCTCCATACCTGTCCGCAACCAGTGGTTGAGCCAGATGGTGCCGTCCGTGCCTGAGACTTCATCGCGTATATCCATACCGCCCCGAAACGCCCAGCCCACCTCAAATTGCCCCATTGCCCTGTTCTCAAATTTGATCAGGGCAATCCCGTGGTCTTCCGCTTCAACAGGATGAACGAGGGTATCCGCCCAACACATGACCTCAAGGGGTTTAATATCTTTGCCAACAAAATTACGGATAATTTCGATACAGTGGCATCCCATGTCAACGATGGCACCGCCGCCCGCCTGCTCAATATCCCAGAACCAGTCGCTGTGAGGGCCCGGATGGGTTTCGCGGGAACGAACCCACAAAACCTCCCCAATCGCGCCGTTCTTGACAGATTCAATCGATTTGAGCGTCTTTGGCGGGTAGACCAAATCCTCAAGATAGCCGTGAAAGACACCCGCATTTTCAACCGTATCGAGCATAGTTTTGGCTTCAGCTGCGTTGCGTCCCAGTGGTTTTGTACACAGGACCGCCTTACCTGCTTCGGCAGCCATAGCAACTGCCTCTTCATGTAGGTTGTTGGGAAGACCGATGATAACTACATCGGTTTCCGGATCGTTAATTGCTTCAGCGAGGTCGGTCGTCCACTTAGGGATGCTCCACTCGGCTGCAAAATCTTTCGCCCGCTCTTCAGTGCGTGAGTATACCACATGGACGCGATCGCGGCTCCGCTGCCCGTGGAGTGTCATTGTATAGAACATACCGATGAGCCCTGTTCCTAACATCGTAATTTTATGTGTTTTGTCCATTGTCCTTCTCCTTTCTATGCACTGGGGATTCTAGTGTTGGCGTGTAAGTTTGAGGTTCTAGTAGAACCTGTGAGCAGTATCTTATCCGATTTTTAGTGTTGGGTCAATTCTAAAGTGGCAAATCACAGAAATTCCCCAAGCGAACGGAACCATATCAATGAATCGTGCGAATCTTGATAAAAATCAGGGGACATGTTAGGCTTATAGGATTTATGAGCACCCTTCACTTAATTAAAGGTACAGTTGGCAGGTGGATTGACTATAAAACACCCCCTGTAAGGAATCACGGGAGATAGCAAGTTATGCTTAACTGTCTGTGTAATCTGATGCCTTACGTTTTACTATTCGTTGGCGCGATCGGATCCCCTCAAGCAATCGCGGCGTCGGAGATGGTGCTTATCCCCGCTAGCTCGTTTCAGATGGGAAGCGATAATGGCAGACCCAATGAAACACCCATCCATCAGGTTTTACTGGAGGCGTTTTATATTGACAAGTATGAAACAACCAACGCCGACTATCGAGCGTTTGTTTTGGCAAATCCCCAATGGCGCAAATCTGCTGTCAAGGTCCGGGGCTATCTCAGGCATTGGGACGGAAACGAATTTCCTGTTGGCATGGACCGATATCCCGTAACGTATGTCACCCATCAAGCGGCGCAAGCGTACTGCAAATGGCGTGGGAACCGTTTGCCGACGGAAGCGGAATGGGAGAAAGCAGCACGAGGCGAGCAGCTGGGGAAGCTCTATCCATGGGGAAATCAAGTTGATCCAGACGCGGCGAACTACGATTCGAGGGACGTGCGTAGCGGTGGACTAAAAAATATGCAGCGATACCTGAAACCTGTTGACCATTTTCCACCGAATGGCTATATGCTCTACAACATGGGAGGCAACGTAGCGGAATGGTGTGCAGATAGATACCTGCCGCGTTACCGCAGAGATGATGTGAACCGACGGGGGCTTCCTGCAAAGGGACCGTTTGTCGTTCGTGGCGGGAGTTGGTTCGATCCGATATTCGATCTGCGTTGCGCTGCTCGCGCCTACGCCTTATCAAGCGCGTATTACCACATCGGCTTCCGATGCGCCAAATCCAAGAATTGAGGGGGACCGCTGTTGCACCGCGATTACGGCATACGGAGTATGCCTACTACTATCCCTTTTCGTTTGCCTTCAATCCACCTATGTGCTAAAATGCACAAAATACCGGTTTACAGTTTTATTTTAACCTAAGTTGCTAGGTTCTGTTGACATTCGGGTGTCAAGATATGAATATAGACCTACAGGCTACCTGCCGGCATCGGACCGGGCGAGAAGGGCGGGCAAGTTGAAAATCCCGATTTATCGGGGCTGCCTGACCTACGGATATTGGAATTCCCTTGGCGTGAAAACGGCGTGACCGCTGTCGAAAACCGATGGGTTTTCAATAACTAGCAGCTTGCATTATTTTAAAATTCTTGGGAGGGGTATTAATCGATGGAATACAGTGTTCTTGGCAATTCTGGGGTCCAAGTCTCACGAATTTGTCTTGGCGCAATGATGTTTGGTGGAGCAGCGAACGAGAGTGATTCAATCAAGATTATCGAACACGCAATCAATGCCGGAATCAATTTTATTGATACAGCGAATGTCTACAACGCAGGCGAATCGGAACGAATTGTTGGCAAAGCAATCCGAGCCGTGCGTGATGATGTGCTTGTCGCAACAAAGGTGTGTGGGGCGATGGGGGAAGGGCTTAACCGATCCGGCGCGAGCCGCCATCATATTATGATGCAGGTGGAGGACAGTCTCAGACGGCTTGACACAGACCGCATCGATCTGTACTACCTCCATCGCTGGGATACCCTGACACCGATTGAAGAGTCGCTTCGCGCGTTGGATGATTGCGTCAGGCAAGGCAAAGTTCGTTATATCGGTTGCTCCAACTTCGATGCCTGGCGACTCTGCGAAGCATGGTGGACGAGCGATCGCATGAATTTGGAGAAATTTATCTGTCTGCAACCACTCTACAACATCGTCAATCGGGATATTGAAGTTGAATTGCTGCCGTTTTGTAAGGTTTATAACGTGGGAGTTGTGTCCTATAGTCCGCTGGCGCGTGGCGTGCTAACGGGAAAATACCTTCCCGGACAACCGCCGCCCCCCGGCTCACGGGCGGCACGTCAAGATCGTCGGATTCTGCAAACTGAACTGCGTGAAGAAAGCTACGAAGTCGCACAAAAACTCCAGCCGCTGGCAGCGGCACACGGTAAAACGCTGGCACAATTTGCCTTGGCTTGGACACTTGCCAATCCACGCATCACTTCTGTAATCATTGGCCCTCGAAATATAGAGCAACTCGAGGACAACCTCGGCTGTCTTGGCTGCGCCATTAGCTCGGAGGACGAAGCGGCAGTGGACCAACTCGTGCCACCCGGTGAGCATACTGGGAAAGGCTATAACGATCCCATGTATCCCGTATTGGGACGTTCACAGCAGTAGCGGGGGTCGTTGCCAAACACAAGGAGAACATCTATGGTAGTTAGGACGTGTTGACATTCCATGAAGTCCAAAAGTATCTTAAGCAGTTCTTTGTGTTTATCTTTTTTTTGTCTCTTTCAATTTTTCCGACACCTGTGCTCAGTTCTGATGAAACGTCGGAGCCTCAGAGCGAACCGCCGCAGGAGCAGATTCCCAAACGCATCACCGGTAAAGATGGCACACCGATGGTGCTGATTCCTGCCGGCGAATTTCAAATGGGCAATCGCTGGGAAGATGCAGATGAAAATCCAAATCGGGGGAAGGGGTATTTTAAAGACCAGCAGCCTATCCACACCGTCTATGTAGATGCGTTCTACATGGATATCTATGAAGTGACCAACGCACAGTATCAAAAGTTCCTTAAGGCGGCTAAGGATTGGGATCATGATTGGGAACTGTCTAGGTATGATAAACCGTATAAGGTTCATAAACCGGATCCGTATTTTGATAAGCCCGAATACAACCAACCCAACCAGCCGGTTGTGGGACTTGGTTGGAAATCGGCGAGGGACTACTGTAAGTGGGCAGGAAAATGACTTCCCACCGAAGCGGAGTGGGAAAAGGCAGCCCGGGGCGGTTTGAAAGGGAAGCGATACCCATGGGGAGATGCAATCAACCCGAAACGGGCGAATTATGGGTCTCACGTCGGCAGGCCAACTCCCGTTGGGAGTTATCCACCTGAGAACAGTTACGGTCTCTACGATATGATGGGAAACGTCCGCGAATGGTGTGCAGATTGGTATAGTCCCGATTACTACCAGAAATCAGACTCTCCATCAGCGAATACAGCGTTATGTCACTGGCTGCGAATAACTTAAAAGGCGTGCCCGATTGCATAGGTGAAAACCGGTATGAACGATGGCTTTCCCGGCCCGTCCAACGGGTACGCCAAATCAAGACGGTAGACTCGAGATCCGCTCAGTTTGGGGAGACCCAACCGTAATCCCAATCCGACACTCCGCTTGGGGGTTCCCAGATCGAAGGTATCCCCCTCCCAGATATAACCGATATCAGCAAAGATTGCTGATCCAATCACAATCAGCGAGTGTTCCCAGAAAATTGCTCGGCTTTCGACGTTGAGGCGGATCCTTTTGGTGCCGCTGAATTGCCGAGGGTCATATCCACGCAACCCACTGTTTCCACCCAGGAGAACTTGGCGTTCCCCCTCAAGTCCGAATTGCATATTCATAGCAATCTGTGCAGCAAGGGTTTGACGGAGAAAGAGATTCTTGCGTACCACTTTGATGTTTGCCCGAAATACTGAATTCTCTTCTTCATCCGCTATAAGACGGGTAGCCAGCCCGGTGCGGCCATTGAGGAAAAGCACCTCCCGATACGCTTGGGAGATGTTGAAAAACAGATTTACATCTGTTTCTGTCCGATCTGATCCGTACAACGGGGAAGCGCGCCCGATTGACACGCCGTATCCATATCCGACCCCAATATCCTCAACACGACCCATCTTATTGAGAAAGCGCGTGCGGATAAAGTTGACTTTTCTGTGCCCGAGCGAAACCCCAATCATCCTTGTGTTTCTGCCCTGAAAGTTAGCGGTGGAAGATGGTGCCCTCTCAATCTCATTGAAATGAGCGCGCTCAGAGACCATCCAGAGCGCAAGCTGTGTCTGTCGACGACGGCCACCAAAGGAACGGATGACCTGCCCGGACTCCGATTGCCTGCTTTGGGTGAAGACAGCTGTTTTTACACCGTGTTCATACCAACGGGTTTCATCCACAGACTCAGCGGCTGTAAACTCGGCACTCCATCGGGTCTGGAGCGAGTACAAGGGCCGTTTTAGACTCGCCTCCCATGAGTTTCCTTCCCGTTTTTGGGTATACATGCCATCGAATTCCCAATGCGAATCAAACAGGCGAAAGACTTTATAGAGGCCACTGACAAGGTGACGTGGTTCTTCTCCATCTTCACGGGTCTGTTGGTAACGAAGGCGAGCACCGTCTCCGGAGCCAAGCACATTTGAATCGGATAGCGCGACTAAAAACCCGGTTTTATTTTTATTAAAAGCGGGTACATCCAAGGCGGGAAAAAAAGTCCATAGATCTGTGACTTCAACCTCTATTAAAATAAGATTGGTTTCCGGATCTCGCGTTGCAAGAATTTCCGCGCTTCCCAAATACGGTTTTCGGCGCAGGATACGTTCACTTTCCAACTCATCGTCCTGTATGTAAACATCGCCACCTTCAAAAAGCAGTTCTCGCCTGATTACATCAGCTTTGGTACGCTGATTCCCTTTCACCGTGATTCGCCCAATCCTCCCTTCATCAATGTAGATTCTGAGATAAACACCATCAGGGAATTTTAAGAGTACAAGTCGCTCTTCATCAACTTGAGCAAACTGAAATCCGTGCTCTTGGTAGAAACTCGCAATCCGATCAAAGTCCCGGTGAAGCAGCTCTAGATTATAATTACCACCGACCTGTGACTGCATCAAGCCGCGGAGCTCTTCGCTAGAGAACGCTTCATTTCCAGTCAGAATAATATTGCGGATTGGAGCCAAATCGGCAGGTGATGCCTGGGAGGGAAAAATTAAGATGATAAGGACGAGTGAGTAAAGGCATTTCATCGGTAGATTGAGAGACATAATTCATGTCCGGCTTGGCACAGAATCATCAGAAATCGCACTTTCTCGATTGGATAGAATCCCTTCAATCAACATTAAGACGAGGGCGATAAGCAACAACTCGCTCCAGATTTCCACCCCAACTCGGTAGGTGTTGAGCGTCTGTTCTAAAGCCTCTGATTCTGAAATAACCTCGGTCTGTGCACCAATTCGATCTGCAGCTTCCTGAATGGGGATAGGTTGCAGTTCCGACTCCGTTGCATCAACGTTCACGGCGAAAAAATCCCGCAGGAGTGTATCCCTGCCCTGCCCCTCAACCTGATAGATACCGGGGGCGTTTGTCCCACTAAACGTGAGCGAACCATCCTCCGCAAGCGAGAGTGTCTCTGACCAATGGGTTGTATCTCCTAGTCGCGTTATCTGTGTGGTTGTCGCCCCACTCCAACGGTAGTTTGCTGTGTAAGGTTGGCCGACAATCAGGTTCCTTTGAGGTGCAGATTGAATCGCCTTTGTGTAAAGTACCACCTGCTGCAGCAAAGGAAGAAAGTGGGGACTGACCAGTAGATTTGATGCATCCAACTGAGCTGCGGACACATTAAATAGTAGTGCCATCCCCCGGTCGATAGGACGTTCGATAAGAAAAGGTGCACCATCGCTCAGTTGTGCAACAATCCTTGCAGCTCCAGTTGGCTTCAACTCCAAACCACGATAAAATTGTGGGGCGTATTGTCCTGCAAAATCTTCCTGCTTAAAAACCTCAAAAATCGGAGAATCTTCCCGATAACTTGACAAGGTTACCGGAGGCTGCCACGTTATCGGTTGTCCCACATTTGCAGGCAACCAATCAGCAAACGCATTATAACTCGCTGTATCAACGCCATCCCCCACAAAGTAGATGACACTTTTGTTTGCTCGCATGAACGTTTGTAATTGTTCTTGAACGCGGACTGAGAATGCCGGCACGTCTGCTAAAATCAAGATGTCATACTCTGTTAGCGTTAGGTCTTCCAATTCCTTGAGGGAAGCGGTCGCAGGCACAAAGGGCGAGTCTGTGCTCGGTTGCCCCTGAATTGCCGGGTTTAGTGCGAGTGTCAAGTACATCGTTTGAGGGCCCACACAAAGTACGCGAATTTGGCCATACGCATCGAGGGCAAAGTAACGACGATTGTCGAGGGGCAGCCGATCCGCGGTCAATTCCAGATAGCCGGTGTGCGTACCGGGCGATTCAAATTGGTGTGTAAAAGTCAATGTCATCGACTCACCTGCCCCCGCTTGAGAACTGATGGACCGTCGTTTCTGTTCGTCGATAAACAGTGTCAACGTTGCGTCAACCAAGGGTGCATCGGAATGATTACCTATCGCCACTCCCAATTCAATGGGCAGTCCCAAACCAATTAGTTGACTAGAGGCTTGAACTTCTTCAATGCTTATATTATCGGTGACTTCATCATCGAGAGGAAGCAGAAAAATCCGTGCTCCGGATTGGTTGGGTACGCGATCCCAGCGTGCCCAACCGTTGCGATTAAAATCCGAGATTAGGTAGATCTCTTTGTTTGGATCGTTGGACGCGTCGAGGATGTCGTGCGCCATTTCGAGGCTTGGTGGGACCAGCGTTGCGCGATAAGCAATCTGGGAACGACGAATCGCCTCCCTCACTTGATTCAGGTCTTTCGTCAATTTGGGGAAGAGCGGATCAGGGATATCAGACATTAAAATCACGGAGGCACTGTCGCCGTGTTGAAGGGATTGAGCGACCTCAAGTGCCATCCCTTTCGCGACTTCAAACCTTCCGCCCTGAATTCCCTGATACCCCATGCTGTAAGAATTGTCTAGAATGATGACAACGCTGGTTTTTGTTCTGGCACCGGCGAAGGCGAATCGGTTTTTAAGCAGGGGACGTGCAAGCGCAAGGGCGATGAGTATGATAATCAGCACCCGCAAAAGCAAGATCAACAGATGCTTAAGTTGAATGCGTCGAACATTTTGCCGATGGGCGGCCAGGAGAAACATTAGGCTGCTAAAATCCACCGTTTTCGCTTGATAACGCCTCCAGAGGTGGATGATTAGCGGCACGGCGGCCGCAAGTATGCCCAACAGGAAAATCGGATTAAGAAATCCCAATAGTTTTCACGCTCTATTTTGTTAAAAGGATTTGGAGGGTATTAGTCTGCCGGAGTAATCGCTAAAAAGTGCAACGGTGTAGAACCTAAGCGACTGTAACGACTTAATACCCCTTCCGCTTATCTATGACGCTCAACAGGGGTTTACCCGCCAAAAGCCTTTCGAGGCTGTCACAGAACAATCCAATCGTCCGGTCAAGCCGAATCGGTGAGCCTCCCGCCGCATGGGGCGTAATGATCACCCTAGGCATATCCCAAAGTGGACTATCCAGCGGTAAAGGTTCCTCTGGGGTCACATCGAGTCCCGCTCCACCTATCCGTCTTTCGTTCAAGGCACGGAGGAGACTTGGTCCATCAACGATCTTGCCGCGCGTCACGTTAATGAGTAGCGCGTGCGGTTTCATCCGCTCGAACGCTTCATCGTTAAACATACCGTGTGTCTCCGGTGTCAAAGGTGCACAGATGGACACAACATCCGATTCCGCAAGGAGGTCATAGAACCGGTTCATCTTCCAAACTTCGTGAACAAACGGTGGCGGATCCACATCCTCCGGATCGACAGCAATCACGCGCATCTCAAAGCCCTGTGCACGTTTGGCGACCTCAAGCCCCGTGCCGCCGAGTCCGACGATACCAAGCGTACATCCTTCGAGTTCCCACGTCTCTTCACGGATGGACATCCGATTTTCCCAAGTCCGTTCGCGGATGGCACGCCCAATGCCTCTGAGCAAGCCGAGGATTAACGCCCACGTCTGATCCGCGAGATGGGGACCTACAAACCCTTTCGCACTTGTCAGGATGACATCGCTTTCAACGAACTCAGGAAAAAGCACGCCATCAACGCCTGCGCCAAGTACTTGTACCCACTTGAGTTGTCGGGCATTTTCAAAGAGAGCGCGACCAAATCCACCGAGGATGACATCGGTGTCTACGACCTCTTTGAGCTGCGCCTCATTATCTTGAGGTTGGACGATCTGAATATCGTCGGAAACCAGTTGAATGCGTTCCAGGTGTTCCGGCTTAACTTCTGTATTAATCAGGATCTTCATGTGCCAATCTCCTCGTGGTTTTGGAATCGTCCTTACAGATTTCAAGACGGTTTCCAGTCTAAAATTTCACATTCTCAATTTTGAAAGGAGAAACAACCGTGGAGTGTTCACGTTTGAACTTGTTAGTTACCGTAATTAGTTGTTTAGCTGTTTTAGCATTGCCCATCCTCGTCACAGGGTGTGGCGGTAATGGTGATGACGATGATGATAGCATTAGTGGTAATGTGGTTACACCCGATTCAGATCCTGTCTCAGAACCAACACCGCAACCGGAGGTACAGCCGGAGCCCGAACCCCTACCTCAACCAGATCCGGCACCGGCAGTTTCGTTCCAAGCGGACATTTTACCCATCCTTCAAGCGAGCTGTGCTGTCCAAGGGTGCCATGCTGACCTCAATCCAAGGGTAGGGCTCAATTTAGAGACATACGCAGGCTTTGAGAAAGGGAGCCGTGGCGGGCCCGTATTTAACCCTGGGGATAGCAAAGGCAGTAAGGTTGTCCAACGGATTGATGGTGGTGGTATGCCGCCGGGTGCACCGTTGGATAAAGCCCAAATTCAACTCTTCAAAGATTGGATCGATGAAGGCGCGAAAAATAATTAAGGTATACCAAGACGTACCCACTCTAGGTCGGGGGAACCATCTCCCGGCCTCTTTCATATCGTAGCCGATCTTCCGCTTGAAGTCAATGGGATAATCATATTTATCCCCTTTTTTCAAGCCTCCTCACTAGCGTCTCCCCAATCGTTGTAGGGCTTTCAGCGACAGTGATGCCAGCTGCTTCCAATGCTTCAACCTTCTCCGCAGCCGTGCCGTGCCCACCGGAGATAATTGCCCCGGCATGTCCCATCCGTTTGCCCGGCGGTGCTGTCTGCCCGGCGATAAAGCTGACTACAGGTTTGGTCATGTTTTCTTTTACGAATTGAGCCGCCGCTTCCTCCGCGGTCCCACCGATTTCGCCGATCATGAGCACCGCTTCTGTGTCCGCATCTGCTTCAAACAACGCCAATACATCAACAAAATTTGTACCGATGACCGGATCACCACCGATGCCGACACAAGTGGATTGCCCCATCCCCAGTTTGGTCACCTGATCTACCGCTTCATACGTCAACGTCCCGCTGCGGGAAACAATGCCGATTTTTCCTGGTTGATGGATGTAGCCGGGCATAATCCCTATTTTGCACTCACCGGGCGTGATGACACCGGGGCAATTTGGACCAATCAACCGTGTTGGCTTGTCCTCCAAATACCGTTTGACTTTCACCATATCGAGGGCAGGGATACCTTCCGTAATACAGATAACCAACCGGATGCTTGCATCGGCAGCTTCCATAATCGAGTCAGCGGCATCAAACCTCGCCGGCACAAAGATGACGGACACATCTGCTCCCGTCTGCATAACCGCTTCGGAAACGGTATCATAAACCGGAATACCATCAACATCTGAGCCCCCTCTACCGGGGGTAACGCCTGCAACGATTTTTGTGCCGTAAGCGGCGCACTGTTGCGTATGGAATCGACCCGATCGACCGGTAATCCCTTGAACGACCATTTTTGTGTCTTTATTCACAAGAATACTCATTTTAATTCCTTCTAAAATAGTGTAAGCTGCTCTTCCGCTTCAATCTGTTTTTGGGGTAGGGAAATTTGCCCCGCTGCCGCTTGATGGGCGTATCTCGTGGTTTCGGGCAGCCTGTACCGCCGACAGCAGGCGAGTGTCAACCGAATTGCTGAATCTAGGGAGATCCGATGCCCGACCGAGACATAAACGACATTGATGTTAGACCGTGTACGAACCGCCGCGCCGATAATTTCGTCCTTGTCGTACAAATATTCAAGCGAGCCCGCTTCATTTTTGGGCTGTTCGTGTTTACCCCACAGCCGCGACTTGGCACACCCAATCGTCGGTCTGTCCAGAATTAACCCCAGATGCGATGCGATTCCAAAACGTCTGGGGTGGGCAATCCCTTGTCCATCAGCGATAATGAGATCCGGTTCGGTATTAAGTTGATCAAAGGCTTTGAGAAGGGGAGGTGTTTCGCGGAATGATAACAGACCGGGTATGTAAGGAAACGAGACGGGACTTTCAACGAGGGCACCGTCGATCAGTTGTAGATCTGGGAAACTCAAAACAACAACTGACGCACAGGCGATGTCTTTCTTAAACCCAAGATCGACTCCGGCGACTGTTTTGATGTCACCAAATCGATCTTGGGATATCACCTGATTACGCAGTTCGTTTTGGATCTGGCGTGCTTCGGCGGGAGTCATCTCCCACGGATGGAGCTGCTGATAATTCATGGCTGAACCACCGGCTTATGGATAGCTTTGGCTTTTGCACATCAATGAGATTGGGTCAACCTTGCGAAGGTTTGGAATCATCAATCAGAGTTGGCAAAAGAGCAAGGATAAATAGCAAGGCTACATAATATGCTACCCAAAGGGGGGTCAGGTGTCAAGTTTTTTTCTCAATTTTTTGGTTTGGCACGCGGTGCTTAGAGATTAACTGAATACCAGCGAAAACAGTCGAAAGAAGTAGGTATCCACCCGCGATGCCCATGAGGGAGCAAGCGACTCCCAAGATAATTCCAATACTATTAAACATTGTCTATCCTCCAATGTCGAATTTTAGATTATGACTGCCGATTCACTATCTGGACATAAAACATGTCTTGACATCATATACGAAAAAAATCAACCTGAGTTTCGGACTTAATCGGCAAGGGCTGCGGATACGCCAATTTTATCGTTGCGAAACGCTTGAGGTTCTGTTATGATGTTTTCAGTTATGCAGCAGAATCGGTAGAAAAAGGATTTTTATGAGCCAGAAACCCAACATCATCTTCATCATGCCCGACCAACTGCGCGCTGATTTCCTCAGTTGCTACGGTGCTGACTTCATTAATACCCCTCATATTGATGCGCTCGGGGTGCAAGGGGTTCGCTATAGCCGTGCTTACTCGCAGCATCCGGTATGCGTGCCGGCGCGTGTCTCGCTCATCACGGGCATGAACGGTCTTAAGACCGGTGTGCTGGACAATGGCCAGTTCCTACGTCCTGATTATCGCGTGTGTGGATTGGCGACGTGGCCCGAATTGCTCAACGCACACGATTACTACACCATCGCTGTCGGTAAGATGCACTTTTACCCGTGGGAGAAGCGCCTAGGCTTCCAGCACCGCATCATTGCGGAAGATAAACTTTGGGGCTATATTCAGGACGACTACGACCACCTTCTCAAAGCGCACGGCTATACCAAGACCGCTTTCTACAACGATCCTGCTTATCACAACAACTTCGGTGCCCTAATCAGTCCCATCCCTTGGAAATACTCAGTTGACCACTTCGTTGGTAATGAGGTGGCACACTGGATTGAGGCATACGACAGCGACCAACCCTTTGCTATGATGGTCGGTTTCCCGGGCCCGCACAACCCCTACGATCCTGCGCCGGAATACGCTACCTTCCAACCTGAAGACATACCCGAACCGCTCCCCGCTGTCCCGGGAGACACTGCACTGATGCGACCGAGGCGACCATCCCGCTCGGAATCCTCCCAGAAATCGTGGTACGCTATTCAGAACGAAAATAGTCCAACACATGAGCATTACATGCTACAACGTGCCCACTATGCCGGATTGGTTAAACAAATCGATCACGAAGTCGGTTGCATCGTTGAGGCGTTGCGCCAAAAAGGCATTCGAGACAACACTGTGATTATCTTCGCATCTGACCACGGAGATTACTTGGGGGACCACGGACTCAGCGGCAAAGCGTCTTATTATGAAGCTGCCTGCCATGTCCCACTGTTGGTGAGCCATCCGATGTTCCAAGATGCCCGTATCTGTCAAGACCTTGTCACACTTACTGATGTCACCGCTACCATACTGAGTCTAGCGGGGTGCAAGATTCCTGCCTACATGGATGCCGCCCCGCTGCCCGGCCTAGGCATTACGGATGAAGGGCGAAAGGATGCCATTATAGGGCTGTTGCACAACGGCTGGATGTGGTTCGATGGCACATGGAAGCTATGTAAATACGCTCAGGGGGTGCACCTGTTCAACCTCACAAACGATCCACACGAGCAGCATAACTTGGCGTATGACCCCCAAGCCGCTGATGTACTCCACCGCATGGACACCGAACTGACAGCAGAAATGATGCGCCTGACGGATGAGGCATTCTTTCCACAACGCACGTATACCTCCAGCTACTCTAGCAGTCCAGACTTTGGTCGCGTCGGTTGGGAACGAACTTACCCTATGCCCTGGGATCAGATTTATCCTGAAATAGACAGATGATTCTTGGTTGAGGGAACACGGGAGGAAAGCGCGCGTGCCCAGCACAATCGGCATTGATACTGGTGGCACTTTTACAGACCTAGTCGCAATTTCGGCGGATGGTGCTGTGCGAGTTGCTAAGCATCCTTCCACACCTGAAGCACCGATGCGTGCGTTCTTGGGTGTGCTGGAGAAATCAGAGATACCGTTTGAAGCCATCGAACGTATTGTGCACGGCACAACGGTTGCCACCAATGCCATTCTCCAGCGAATTGGGGCAAATGTCGTGTTTGTCACCACAGCTGGATTCGAGGATGTCCCGTTCATTCAGCGCATTAATCGCAAGAAGGAGTACGACCTGCATTGGCTCAAGCCGCAGCCGCTGGTAAAGCGACGCAACTGCCTCGGCGTGACAGAACGGATAAACGCCCAAGGAGAGGTCGTCGTACCTCTGACCGCTGACACCCTTGCAGCCCTAAAGACCGATATTGAGGAACGGCTGCAAAATCAAGCGGTCGAAGCTATCGCTCTCTGCTTGCTCTTTTCTTATATCAACCCCGCCCACGAACTGGAGGTAGGCAGGTTCCTTGAGGAAGCCTTTCCGCACATCCCCATCTCCCTATCGCATCGGGTAGCCCCAATCTGGCGGGAATACGAGCGGTCCAGCACCCTCTTGGCTGATGCGTTTGTCAAGCCACTGATCCAAAGCTACTGCCACGATATTGGGACCGCTTTGGAAGCCAATGGTGTCAATGGACCTTGTTCATTTCTTAAATCTGATGGTGGGACCACGCTTCTCAACAACGCGCCTGAGCGTCCTGTCGACATTCTGTTATCAGGATTGGCTGGCGGCATTGTTGGGGGGAAATACTTCGCGGAAACGGCGGGATTCCAAAACGCAATTACCCTTGATATGGGGGGCACTAGCTGCGATGTCGGTTTGGTGCTTGATGGGGAGCAGCAGTTTACCACAGCCTTCGAGATTGAGTGGGGGCTGCCCGTCGCAATTCCTATCATTGAAGTCCGCACGTTAGGAGCGGGGGGCGGCTCTATTGCTTGGATTGATAAAGGGGGGATGCTGAACGTTGGACCTGAGAGTGCCGGGGCGGTGCCGGGGCCCGCTTGCTACGGCGCAGGTGGGACACAAGCGACAGTGACCGACGCAAACTTGGTGCTGGGGCGGCTCAACCCCAGTTTCTTCCTCGGCGGAGAGTTGCCACTCTATCTCGCGCTGGCTAAAGAAGCGATCGAAAAACTGGCGAAGCGTATGGGGGTCTCCGAACAGGGGACAGCCACAGCCATCATTGAAATCGCTGACGAAAACATGACCAACGCCCTCCGCTTACTGACCATCGATCGGGGGATCGATCCCCGTGACTTCGCGCTCGTGGCGTTTGGGGGTGCGGGCCCGCTCCATGCTGTCGCGATCGCCAAAAAACTGGGTATCCACACCGTTGTCGTGCCGCCCCATCCGGGGCTCTGCTCCGCCTTTGGGGCTGCCATTTCCGAACTTCGCGTCGAAAAAGTTCACACCTTTGCTGTGCAAAACCCAGATGTCACGGACAGTGACCTCCAAGCGCGATTTGCCCCCATGCAGCAGGAGGCGAGAGAAGAGCTTGATCGGGAAGGCGTGCGGGGTGAGCCACGGGAAACGTTGTTCATCAGCATGCGGTATTACCAGCAGAACTACGAACAGGATATCGAGTATCGTTCGGAGGAAGGCTTACAGGGGGCGATCGGCCGTTTCCACGAGCGGCATCATCAGTTTTACGGGTATCACTTCGAGGATGAGACGATTGAACTGGTACACCTGAAGGTCTCCGTCTCTGAAGCCGCACATTACCCGAAGATTAACTTGGCAGCAACCCCCAAAAATGTCCAGCGCAACGTTCCCCGTTTGGTTCATGAATCTGCAACTCACGCCGTGCAGATGCCCGTTTATCGGCGGGATGGACTGTCGGTAGGTTCGCGGCTTTCCGGTCCGGCGATTATCGAAGAAATCGATTCGACAACCTTCATACCGTCCGGTACGGAACTACACCTTGATGAAAACTACAATCTCATCCTCACCCTGATCGAGGAGGGCTAATTGGCAGGTTTCCTAATTGAATCCGACTTCAAATCCTTTTGATTTTCTTGTTGCAATCATGCTACACTAAAGGCAAACATGGGTCGCCTTAACCTGGTAACTGCCTTCGATCCGCCATCAAATTTCTGATGACATAATCGAGAATTCCACCGTGTTGGTAGTACTCCACTTCAATGGAGGCATCAATTCGGATGAGCAATTCCGTTGACCGCTTCGTCCCCGATGTGTCAATCCATTCCATCGTGGCGATTTGCCCCGGTTGCAGATTATCCGCAAAGCCGGTGATGTTGATGACCTCACTCCCCTTCAAGCCAAGCGACGCTGCGCTCTCGCCCTCCTTGAATTGTAAAGGCAAAATGCCCATGCCAATCAGGTTGCTGCGGTGGATGCGCTCGTAGCTTTCGGCGACAACGGCTTTGACCCCCAATAGTTTCGGTCCCTTCGCCGCCCAATCTCTCGAGCTGCCAGAGCCGTATTCCTTGCCGGTGAAAACGACGAGCGGTGTGTTTTGCTGAAGGTAATGTTGACCCGCCTCATACATCGTTGTCTGCTCCCCGGAAGGGTAGGTAACGGTATAGCCGCCTTCGATATCGGGCAGCATTACGTTTTTGATCCGGTTGTTAGCAAACGTTCCGCGGCTCATCACCCGGTCGTTACCGCGCCTTGCACCGTAGGTGTTGAAGTCCCTTCTCTCAACGCCGTGTTCGATAAGATACTTTCCGGCCGGGCTGTCTGCACCAATTGCACCGGCAGGGGAAATGTGGTCTGTCGTGACAGAATCCCCCAGAATAGCGAGAACCCTCGCGCCTTGAATGTCCGTGATTGGAGCAGGCTCTAACTCGAACCCTTCAAAGAAAGGCGGTTTCTGGATATAGGTACTCTCCAAGCTCCAATGATAGAGTTCACCTGTGGGTATATCTAATTCATCCCATTCCGGTGCCTGATTGGCGATTTCAGCATAAAGGCGTTTGAACGTGCTAGCATCCAGCGATTGAGCGATCAGATCGGCAATCTCCCCCCGTGTGGGCCACACATCTCTCAAATAGACCGGCTGGTTGTCGTCGTTATAGCCTAACGGTTCGCTCGTTAGATCAACATCGATCCGTCCAGCAAGCGCGTAGGCGACAACGAGTGGCGGGGACATCAGGAAACTGGCTTTGACATCACGGTGTACGCGTGCCTCAAAATTTCGGTTGCCGCTTAGAACACTGACGGCGACGAGATTTCCCGCTTCAATCGCACTTTGGATCTCTTCATTTAAGGGGCCGCTATTCCCGATGCACGTCGTGCAGCCGTATCCAACGACGTTAAAGCCTAACTTCTCCAGATAGCGCAGTAGTCCTGTCCCTTGCAGATACTCTGTGACAACTCGGGATCCAGGAGCTAAACTGGTCTTGACGGAATCGGGAACACGGATGCCGTGTTCGACCGCTTTCTTCGCAACTAGACCGGCGGCGATCATCACCGACGGATTGCTAGTATTGGTGCAGCTTGTGATGGCGGCGATCGCAACATCGCCGTGTGTAATGCTTCCCGCCGCTTCCGCCTGCTGGCGGTGCCCCTCAAGTTCTGCTTGAGAAAGCCCGTATCCACCCTCTGTCAGCGGTGCTGTCAATAGGCGTGGAAACGTCTCCTTGACCTTTGAGAGTTCAATCCGATCTTGCGGTCGTTTCGGACCGGCAATGCTCGGTTCAATCGCATCAAGGTCAATCATCAACACCTCGGAATACTCTACTTCATCCGCCTTTGGGATGCCGAACATATTCTGCGCTTTCAGGTATGCCGTGACCAACTCCAGATGTGCTTCATCGCGCCCCGTTGCCCGAAGATAGCTCACCGATTCTTCGTCTGATGGGAAGAAGCCGACCGTCGCGCCGTATTCGGGACACATGTTGGAAATGGTCGCCCGATCTGGGGTTGAAAGTGCTTCGACCCCTTCGCCGAAGAACTCTACGAATTTGCCGACGACATTTGTTTCCCGCAATCGCTGCACAACCGTTAGAACAAGATCCGTCGCTGTCACGCCCTCTTTGAGAGCCCCTTTCATGTGAACCCCTAACACCTCCGGTGTCAGGATATAGACCGGCTGACCGAGCATGGCGGCTTCCGCTTCGATGCCGCCAACGCCCCAGCCAACGATTCCGAGTCCGTTGATCATGGTGGTATGGGAATCGGTGCCGACCAATGTATCGGGATAAGCAACCGTTTCGCCGTTGATCGCATCGGGAACGACCAATTTGGCAAGATACTCCAGATTCACCTGATGGACAATACCGATGGAGGGCGGAATCACCTTAAACTTATCAAAAGCCTGCTGCCCCCACTTCAGGAATTCGTATCGCTCTTTATTCCGTTCAAATTCCCTTCGGGTGTTGATCTGCAGTGCATTCGCTGTCCCGTAGGCATCCACCTGAACGGAGTGATCGATGACCAGATCGACAGGGACGAGCGGCTCAATAATCTGCGGATCGCCGCCGAGTTCCTCTACCGCCGAACGCATCACCGCCAGATCGACAAGGAGGGGGACACCTGTGAAATCCTGGGCAAGCACGCGGGCTGGCTTAAACGGGATTTCGACAGATTTGGGCTGTTGCGGATTCCAGTTTGCCAGGTCTACGATGTCCTGCTCTGTAATCTGCTGATTATCGTAGTTTCTCAGCAGCGATTCCAGCAGGATGCGTATGCTGACAGGTAAGTTAGAAACTTTCCCGATACCTTGCGCTTCTAAAGCAGGAAGTGCGTAGTAATGGATACGCTGTCTATCGGCTTCAAAAGTTTGCAGTGTGTTAAAGAGATTGTGCATCAATTCAGGCATCTAATTTCCCTACCTAAGTTCATTCGTTCAAAAGTTCATTAATAGGACTTACCCAGTTGAGCAATCAGGACATTAGGGGAACCTCTGTCCACGATTGAATTTCCATGGTCGGATGTCAAAGTCATTGTCCTATGCGGTATGAAATAGAGGTAACGATTTTCGCAGTTGAAGTGCGTAAGTCCTAATTAATATAACTCAAGTTGCTGCCGATCATTCTTTTTCAGCGACTCCTCACCTGAATCCGATCGACCTGTTCTTTGGGGAAGTACTTCTTCAAAGCAGCATGAATGCTTATTTCGTCGAGTTTTTTCGGTGTAATCAATACACACTTATTCCCGGATCCGGTTGCCCACTCCTTCTTAAAGTCTGAGTAAGTAAGTGTCTGTCCGGCCCGAGTGCGTAGTCCTTTTCTCTGTGCGCGGAGCGGATTTCCAATCTGAATCTGCTGATCGGCATCATCATATTGCATCACCGTTGTTAGGCCCCCCTTGCCAGAACGTCTTAATAGGATAACGGGAGTCCAGCCTGTTGCTACAAACGCTTTCAACACATCCAAATTACAGTTGGATACAACGCTGAGGTTTTGAACTTTCCCCCTTGTCGTCGCATAGAGGTCTTCAAGCCGATTGGCATCAGGTTCATTTCTGAAGAACGCCTTCAGGAGCGGTTTCTTAGTAACATCAATCGCAGCGGCAGCGGGCAATGCTGGTGTCGCTGAAGCGGCGCGAGTCGTCGCGGCACCTGAAGTAGACTGTGAATGAGTTGCGCTTGGGATAGGCATCCTTTCGCCTTGCGGGGCTGGTCCGCAACTCATCAGGAGTAGACATAAAGCGAAGATACACACGGTGTGGAAGCAATAGTTGTGCATGATTTTCTCCTTGATACCCGTTCGGGTTGGGATCTGATCCATTTTGACCAGATGACCGTTTTCACACGATAGTTAAGTGTAGCACAGGGGAGGGTTGCTGTCAAGGAAAGAAAACAGAGTTAGAAACATGTAGCTGATCCGTATCCCCGCCTCCAATAGATTGGGCCTAAGAAGGCTAAAGAGATGGGGTATTCAATCGGAAGATTTTGATAAAGCTCGACCAACGGAGTTCATCATTTTCACAAAAAAAAGCCTATGTCTTGGTCTTGTATTCATAGACTGCAACCTGCTTTCCTTATAGATGCTAAGCGTGATCCATTTTAACCTTTTTCAGCCTAGGCCCACCGAAAATCCTATGATCGAAATTTGACAGTAATTCTCACAAGCCCAATGTTTTCCTGGTCTCGGAACGGACAACATTAGTCAAACAGTGTAGTTTTTTATTGCATCCATAGTAAAAATGTCAATCTTCTTCTAACCGATATAACTCTTTCAGGCGGCGTATGTACTCCCTATCCCTTTTTTCAACTGCCTCATCAAACTTGTTCGGATCAACAAACCACGGCTTCCCTTCCGCCATACGCTCGCTGATTTTCTCAGCGGCTTCGTCGAGCGGTTCGGATCCCCTTCGCCTCCTAGTTCGTATATCTGCGGGCCATTTCCAGATACCCGCTAGATCGTAGTGGAGAAACGGACCTTCATGGGGCATGCGAAAACCAAAGGTGGACTGGATGCCGAGCTCAATGTCTTCAGCGGTTGCCACTCCCTCTGCCCACAATCGCGTCGCCTCACGCCCCATCGCACCCTGTATCCGGTTCAGCAGATAGCCCGGCAACTCTTTGCACACCCGGATTGGCACTTTCTTAACCTTTTTCATCAAGTCATAGATGATGTTGTATGTTTCATCGCTCGTGCTGGGACCCTTAGCTACCTCAACCCCGGGCACGATGTGCGGCGGCGCGAAGTAGTGCGTTAACCCGATCTTGTCCTGTCGTTTGACACCTGCACCGATATCGCTCATCACAAATCCGGAGGTGTTGCTGACGATGATGGTATGTGGTGGGCACCGTTGATCCAATGTATTAAAGAGAACTTGCTTGTCTTTTAACCGTTCGACAATGACTTCGGTGATGAAATCACTCTGTGCTGCCACTTCCTCCAAATCGGTGGTAGTTGTGATCCGGCTGAGCGTGTCATCGGCTTGCGCTTGGGTTATCAGCTCCTCCTCGACAAAGAGATCCATAGAAGCCCTGATATTGCTTATAGACTGCTGTAGAAGTGCATCACTAAGGTCTCTGATAATGGTGGGGTATCCGCCTAGCGCAAAGTTTATGGCGATGCCGAACCCCATGGTCCCCCCTCCAATAACTCCCACCTTTTTAATGTCCGCTAACTCCATATTTGCCTCCCGCATTTACTGCCGCTTGTCATAATCACCACTTTGGTTTGATAGATCAGGTGCCGAGGGTTTAGCCGAGAGCACAATTCTAACTACAACCTTGACCTCCAGATAGCATCCATCGCTGGACAAACCATTAGAGGGGGTCTACAATTTTCCGAAGCCCTTCGCCAAGCTGAATTAAGTTGCTTTGGTATATGAACCGGTCCCATCCCATACAGAAGTGCCGGACCCCTAGATCAATATAACGTTTTGCTTCTTCAGGCTTACCAATTTCGATCCGCGGCGCAACATCGTATTCTATTGACTTCTTGATGACAAGTTCTTCAAACGGTTGTATCTCCGGTGTGCTCATTAGGTTCGGTTCACCTCTGGAGAAACCAAAATCAGCAGGCCCCCATTGGGTCATGTCAACCCCTTTTGCTTTGGCAACAGTCAGAATCTCGTCGATATTCTCAACCGCTATGTTTTTCTCAATCATAATCAGAAACACAACTGAATTCAGGTCTTCGATGTAGCCGTTTGCGCTATAACCTGATAATGCCGAACGACGCAGCTTGACCCCCATGTGTCCACCGATATCGGGGGTATCGGGTCTTATCGCTTGATGGCATCGCTGAATATCCTCTACGGTACGCACATCCGTAAAAAGGACCGCCTTGAAACCTGCGCCGAGCGCAGCCTGCGCCCAAAAGCTTTCGCTTTTCTGGTCTAGTTTTGTCATGAGCGGTAAGTTACCACACTGGCCCGATCGCGCCATGTGGTAGAGTAGTTGCATATCAAAGGTGCTATACTCGGCACAGAACTCGCCGTAGTCAAACAAACCTGTATCTCCGATGAGCTCTGGGAGATCTGGGTCGGCGGAAAGGTAGTGTGTGCCAATAGTTGGTTTCCCTTGGTTGAGTTTCTCACGAAACGTATTAGCCATTATCATGTAGCCAATCCCTCCTCTTGTGATTTCGGTGACAGCTTGATCCTTGCGAAGGTGTCGAACCCTCGCAAGGATGAGGCTCTATATGGGCTTGTGATGATTAGAGGAACATCGTGATACCCATATCAATATATCTATCACGATCGTTTGGTGCAATACCCCGGAGGCAGACAGCAATGCCGGTGCCTTGCAACTGCTCTGCCACATGACGCGCACAATCATCAAGGGTTTTGAGCGAATGGTGAGGATAGCTTTCTAGACTGAAGCTCAGATCTGCTGGTCCAAAAGATAGACAGTCAACACCCGGCTTCGCCAGTTTTCTCGCATTGGTGACTGCGTCAACCGATTCTATCTGCATCCAGAGTACACCATTTTCGCTCCACCATTGTGCATACTCGGTGCGCCCACTATGTTCTGGTGCGACCTTCCGAGAAGCACCACCCCAACTACGCTTACCGATCTGTGGATAGTAAAAGTAATCAATGGCTTCATCAACCGTTGATTCGAGTTCCACTTGCGGCACTTCAATGCCCGTCGGCCCGAGATCCAGGTAGTTGCCAATAAGGTAGGTGTTACGGGTGTGCTTAATCCGGAATTGAACCGGCATGTCGAATTCGTCGGCTACATTGCAGAAGGTCACCAACCGCTCCTCGTTAAATGCGGAGTGCTGACTGTCAGTATTGATGAAATCGAAGTCTGCCCCATCGAGGATGGTTCTGAGTTCATCCGGATCTGATGCAACGGAGGCTCCCCGCCCGATAAGTACCTCTCCATCGTGTATACGTTGTTTCAAACTTTTTTCTGCCATCTGATACTTCCTTTCTAACTTGATTTTGTTAGATGAGAACTTTCAATATAGGAATTACGCAGCAGGTTCGCAAATCCCCCTGAGCCCCATGATAAGGGGGGATGGGGGCTTTAAGGGGTAAAACATAAAAAATCTTGCGCCGCGTGCTAAATTTGCGTAAGTCCTACAATCTAAACTTCACAATGTTGTGAAGTTCATAACAAATGAGCAACATTGGGACTTTTAACCCTGATTTTGGAAATTCTTCGCAAGCCATTGTACTCGTTTTTCACTTTCCAATCAACAAAAATCAGAGGACACTTGTAACTTTCTCACAGATGAACGCCAAGATTCCACGTAGCAACAATAGGTTTGACACGGACGACGACGCGAAACTGGGCTCCGATTGATTACTATATGCAACTGGACACATGCAAAGCTTAAAAAATCACACCAAGCCCGATCTCTAGCCGTTAATTTTTCGATTTCTTCAGCAGATTTTTAAGGGTTTTTCACCCGAAAGTCCTTTTAAAATGGTATAATTATTTAAATTGTCACCTATAGGACTTACACAGTTGAACGCCCCAATCTCTGTAGTCAGGCGATTTATCGCCCGTCCCAATGCACAATAAATCGCGCTACTACAAATTTTTGAATCCTGATAAAATCGGGACTGAAGTCCGTAAGTCCTATATATAATGAAACTCTTAGATATTTCATCGTCTTCTGATCCAAAATTGCCTGTGGTAAAGGAATCAAACAATGATAGACTACGAACAGATAGCTAAAGAACACCAAGAATACTACGGCAAAGGAAAAAGTCATCTTCGTATTTACAAGCAGCTTTACGGGGATAGTGTCGCTTATCTACACTCTGATTTCGATATTAGGGAGGATAATGAATCCGCGCGATGGTTAGCTGAGAAGTTAGGGGTGCATCTGAAGGTTTTTGTCAATGGCGGAATTTCAAGCCATGAATATCCCGGACTTCATGATGCAATCGCGCGCACCGTACATCATGCGCTGCTATATTCACCAGAAGATAATATAGAGCGTCAATGCGCTTGCGATATAGACCTGCTCATCTCGTTTTACGATAATCACCCGCATGTGTTGATGATATTAGACCGGGCGATCGCAGACAACTCCCAATAGATTGATGGATTCAACTTCCCTACCCAAACCAACCAAACCGTGCGGCGTGACGGGAGTCGTATCCCCAATCCCGTCATTTACCTTAATCCAAAACAACAAAGGAGATTTACCATGTTACGATGGATGTGTGCAGTACTCTTCACCATCTTGTGTATCTTTACCCTAAATGCTGAAGCATCAAGACACTTTGTTACCGAGCCAGGCTCATTTTTGCTACTACACTGGATTTTCGGGATAACCATCGGCTGCCTATGTATGCTAGGTGTACTAAAGCAAAATACATCAATCATACTTTTTGCTTTTGCGCTCATTTTCATATTTAACAGATATGAATCTATTGAGATTGCCGAGTTACTATCTCATGGCAAACCACCTCACAGCCAAGTTCACTTCATAGTAGCCTTTCTACTCGGTGTTGGTCTTTACTGGGTAATTTACTCTTTTCGTGATCATTCACAAGACTATTTACAACCCGATTTAGAATCAGAAAAGGAAGAAAATAAGGAATTCCCTTCCATTAGGGATATGGCGAAGAAGGTTGATAATTCAGAACATTAGATCAATCATGTTGGGAATCGTATTCTCCATTCCCGACATGCAATGCAGCCCTACAGACTACTATTCTGTCTATAGCGACAGTGGTCAGTCCGACAATGCAGAGCCATCCACAGAAAAAGGGGGACACCTTCATGGATTTCACCATCGAATATCGTATCAATCCCTCATGGCCGACACCGAAGCTTGCAAAACTTTCACTTGAGAATAACTCCATCCAATCGAAGTATTTTCATGTGGGAAGGATTCATGGCAAGGCAAACGATTTAATCAAAATCAAACTTACCCTCAATGAAGGCGAGATAATTTCATCAAGCTACAATCAAGGAATAGCAATTTACTGGATTCAGAACGACGCACCTGTTTTTCTAGGTGTCAAAGCAAACCCTGCAACTACCGCCAAAACCTTCAGTATAATATGGGGCTATCCCAACGAAAACGAAACGAACATACCACTCAACTAACAAAGGCAGATACAGAAAGCGTACTCAACTACCTTCAAATCTTGAGCAGCACAACCTTGAGTGTTAAGAACATTGGACCACTCTATCACTTCCTTCGCGCAATGTGTATGGCAAGAGCAAATCACCACAACCCAAATCCCAAGCAAGGCGACAGGTGTGCAGTTACTTAGATGTTGAGTATGGAAACTTGCCCTACAGGTTACTTAGCAACTTGAGTTATAATACATCAGGAGGAGAGCATGTCAACAGAAGAAAAACTATATCAGTTGAAAATGAATGGCTATTGTGTCCTTGAAGGGATCATCCCGGATGACAAAATTGATGAGATTCGAGAGTGTGTGGTAGCAGCACAAGCGGCATACCATAAGAAGGCAGAAGCGGAACTCGCAAAAACGAGAGCGCGGGGGCACCGTGTGGGTGCTAAAGGCGTTGCAAATATGAGAGGAATCATCAACGCAACCCAGACTTTCGCCCCGTACTTGGCAGATGAGCGGATTATGGCACTTACCGAGGCACTGTTCGGACCGTATGTGCGGATTTCCTGCACCGATTGTGTGATTAACTATCCGGGGAATGAGCGAGGCTACTGGCATTCGGATTGGCCCTACAATCAAACCAATGCAACGCACATCCCCGCTCCGTATCCGGACACAATCATGCACCTCTCGACCATTTGGATGCTCACCCCATTTGGCCCCGAAACAGGTGGCACCTATATCATCCCCGGAAGCCATAGAACCGAGGACAATCCTTCCGCAGCAGGGATAGCGGGAATCGATCCCGATGCCCCATATCCAACAGAAACGCAGGTGTCGGGGCCCGCAGGTAGCGTCCTACTCTACGACAGCCGGCTCTGGCATGCGGTGCCGCCGAATCGTAGTGACAAACCGCGTGTTGCAGTCATTGTCCGCTATGCGCCATGGTGGCTGAATCTGAATCCCACGCAGGTCGGAAATCCGGAACACACCCAAATAGTGGTCGAGACGGACGGAAAAAATTACGATTCTCCCCTCATACGAGCAGATGTCTACGCGTCACTACCTGATAATGTGAAACCATTATACCGGCATTGGGTAGAAACATAGACTATCCAAACCCAACACCATTAATAAACCGAGTTGTCACTTTAATTGGAAAGGGATTGCCTACACAAGCTGAACTCCATCAACCCGAAAGGATAAGAAACTGATTTGAAAACAGAGGAGGAATAGCAGATGCACCAGAGATACAATCTCGCCCATTATAATGACATTAATCCTGCATGGTCTAACCCTGCTTTTGCAGTTGCTCCCGCCCCGGTCACGGGATCCTCTCGGACAGGTAAAAAGTTCACGGTGTGGGGGTGGATCAAACAGGTCAACCGATAACTATCATTATCGAGAAAACAACGTTTGCCTCTTCCCAATTTCACTATTCCACGTATTCATCAAAATTAGTAACCTTCCATTGTCCATCAATCAATTCCGTGAAGATCACAGTGTTACGAACCGCGCTTGAAAAACTTGTGCCCTTGATGGTCAGTTGATATCTAAAAAACACGCGGTTTTCATCCTCAATTTTTTTCCCCACCTGCTTATACTCGATGTCTGGTTTCACATAGGATTGGTCACTACCGCTTCGGACTTCCCGTAAGAATTCGATTTCTGTTTCCAGTTTTTCCTTAGCGAGCCCGTCGCTCAAACGTAACGCCATTCCCTGATTTGCATGCAGGTAGTAGTTATAGACAAAATCCTCCGCAACAGCTTCGGGCGTGTTCCTATCCGAACAAGCAGATATAATCAATAAAAAACAGAAACTACCCCATACTCTTTTCATGGTGTTTCCTTTCACTGAATCGTTCAGCAAAGATGGCAATCCGCAATTTGCTTGACGCGGATTGGACAGGTTGATATAATGCCCGACGAGCCTCTCAACCTGATGAAGCCTTCACCTGATACTTGGTAAACAGAAAGGAAGATCGATGATTATTTGCCGTTGGTTTGTTTCACTGCAATTACTTTTATTGTGTCTCTGCATTTATCTGGCGGGTTGCGATCGCCGACAGAGCAAACCACAGACCGATGCACCTCAACAGTCAAATCAAACCTTTCAACCTGCGATGCCGAAACGAGCACCGAAAACTCTGGCAGCATTCCAAAACGCAATCGAATCCGGACAGGTAGGAACCATCAGCGGACATGCACTGTTCAAAGGTGAACCTCCACCCCCCAAAGAACTGCGTGTCACCTTAAACAAAAAGACGTGTGGACATACATACCAATCTGAAAGTCTCCTTGTCTCTGAAAACGGTGGTATTCAAAATATGGTCGTGTCATTGTTGAAAATTCCCAAAGGCTTGCCAGTGGAAACGGGCGACGAACCGATCCAGATAGACCAGCAAAGGTGTATTTTTATTCCACATGTGCTGCTGGTCCCCGCCGGCGTGGAATTTGAAGCCTTAAATAGCGATCCCGTGTCGCACAACTTCCATGCTATTGGTGCACATAACAAAGAAATCAACATCATGCAAACCAAAACGAAAAGGAGATGGCTGCCCTTGGTGTTCCCTGAACCTGATACTATCGAGGTAATTTGCGACGTGCATAGCTGGATGAAGGCGTGGATCATTGTGACCGAGCACCCCTACTACGCCCTCACGGATGCAGACGGTCAGTTTCGGTTGGAAAATGTGCCAGAAGGGAGTTATCGTATTAAAGCGTGGCATGAAGAACTGGGGACGCAGCCGGTTCAAGAAGTTGCGGTCACCACCAATCAAGATACGAAGGTTGATTTTGAGTTCAGCCAACCCTCACAGCCAGTTCAATGAGGTACTGAATCAACAACCACCGCCTAGTTGTAGACGCTTGCCAAATTCACTCCGCTTTATTTCTCTGGGCAGAAAGAGCATCCCCTATATCATTTTCTACCGCTTTCAACAGGTTCGCGCTTATCCTGTGCAAGGAGGTATCGAATGATGATAGCCCGTGACGTAGTCAACGTCAAGTAAAATTACAGCTTTAGCTTTGGGAGTATATCAAAAGATGAAAATTACCAAACTCGAAACATTTCTGATTGCACCCCGCTGGTTGTTTCTGCGGGTACATACCGACGAGGGAATCGTCGGCTTGGGTGAGCCGTATCTGGAAGGGCGCGCCACAACCTCCGCTGAGGCGGTCAGGGAACTGGAAGATTACCTCATCGGTCAAGACCCACGACGCATTATCCATCACTGGGAAGCCATGTATCGACAACCGTGTTATCATGGCGGTGCAATTTTGATGAGTGCTATCAGTGGAGTTGAGGCAGCACTTTGGGATATTCTTGGTAAGAGCGTCGGGCTGCCGGTGTGGCAGTTGTTGGGTGGACGCGCCCGAGACCGCATTCGCCTGTACAAAGGGGGCGGCTCCATTGATCAGATGAAGGAGGATGTAGCGCGGGGATTCAAAGGGTTCAAGATTGGGTTACCCGGACCGTATCCCAAGGTTCATGCCACAAAAGAGTTTATCGATCAAGCGGTTGCTTGGGTGGGGGAGATTCGCGACGCTGTTGGACCTTCCATTGACATTGCCATCGATCTGCACGGTGCATTTCTCCCCGCCGCTGCAGTGCCAATCATCAAAGCGTTGGAGCCGTTGCACCCGGCGTGGATAGAGGATCCGTGTCAGTGCGAAAACTACGATGAGATGGCGCGAATCGCTCAATCTACAAGCATTCCCATCGCGGCGGGCGAGCGCGTTTTCACACGCTGGGCGTTTCGTGAGCTTTTGGAGCGAGGTGCAGCGAAAATCTTAAACCCAGACCCCTGCCATGTTGGCGGTATTTTTGAGACACGCCTTATCGCAGGAATGGCAGAGATGCACTATGCCGGCGTTGCCCCCCACTGTCCGCTCGGCCCGATTGCGTTGGCGACCTGCCTGCAACTTGATGCCATGATGCCAAACTTCGTGTCTCAGGAACATGTGACGCTCGGTGAGGGCTACCTCAAAGAACCTTTCGTTCCGGTCGATGGGTACTTGCCAATCCCTGACAAACCGGGACTTGGGATTGAACTCGATGATGAAGCGATGGCGGACAAAATCGGCACTATCTTCCGTCCACAATCTCCGCTACACCACGAAGATGGAACGGTCGTTGATTGGTAAAGTAGAAGTCGATGATATCAGGATTACGATTTCCCTTATTTCGACTTTGTTAGCGGGTTGACAGGCGGTATCCATCGGTATCCATGGAACGCTTGAACTATTCGGGATTGCCGGGCGTTGGCGTAGAAAACCCTATCACACGCTGAACGATGCAGAGATGGAGCAATTAAAAGACTTCTTCCAAGCCAAAGGCTCGCTTTAATCCCGATCACCCTTTCTCTTTTTCCATTCCTCATACTCAGCCAGTGTTTTTTCATCCGGTGGATAGACACCTACAATGCTTGCTCCGGACTGTATCTTTTCCGTGATAAACTCCTCCTTCTCCTCCATCTCGACAGCGGTCTGTGCCACCTGTTCTGCCAGTTCCGCCGGCACCACGACGACACCCTCTTCATCGCCCACGATGATGTCGCCCGGATATACCGCCACTTCACCGCAGGCAATTGGCACCTGAATCTCGCTCGGATGGTGTATGGTTTTATTGGTATGGGCATTCATTGCCGCAGCGTAAGTCGCAATGCCAAGTTCCGCGATGACTGGACTATCACGGTAAGCGCCATCGGTCACGATACCCGCTGCGCCACGGCAATGGACGCGCGTCGCAAGGATTGACCCCATCGTCCCTGCGCGGGTATCCCCTCGTGCATCAATAACTAGAACTTCCCCCTCACCAATCTGCTCGATCCCAATGCGTTGGACATCCTTCAGGTTATCAACTATGCCCGGATCCAGATCTTCGCGCATGGGTACGTACCGGAGAGTGAATGCAGGACCTGCCATCTTCATATTGGGTCGTAGCGGCGCGACACCGTGCATAAACGTCCGGGTGACACCATGTTGCCGCAGCACCGAAGTCAAGGTCGCGGTACTAGGAATCAAGAGAAGATCGAGCGTCTCACGCGATATGTTTTTTGTCATTCGTTTCTCCCTTTACAGAATCAATCTTATGAAGGTTTCAGACCGTCGCATAAACCTATCTTGCCGATATTATAAACCATAACGGTCGAAATTCAACACCTAAATTCGGACACAGATTCCCCATACGTAAGAGATCTGTTAGAAATAACCTATGGGGAATGCCTCTTTATATTCTGATACACCTTTCTCGTTTTAGGTTGACGTGCAAAATTGGCTATAGTATAATCTGCCTGTGTTGCACCACATACTAAGCTGCAAAGCGTCGTCAAGGTTGAACAATGAGAGTCGTCGCTGGAAAATTCAAAGGTAGACGCTTAAAAACCCTTAAAGGATCAGAAGTTCGACCCACTGCCGACCGCGTCAAAGAGTCGTTATTTCGTATCTTGGGTGAACAGGTTGTCGATGCCGATTTTCTTGACCTCTGTGCGGGAACTGGAAACATTGGTCTCGAAGCCTTGAGCCAAGGCGCAAAATCCACCACCTTTATTGATAGTAATTATCACTGTATCCGTATTATCAAGTCAAATCTTGAAATGTGTGGGCTTGACCGCAAGCATCCGCATGTTCGGGTCATTCACCTTGACGCACAGAAAGCACTGGCCCGGCTCAGCAAACGTAAAGCGAAGTTTGACCTGATTTACTTTGATCCACCATACGCCTCTAAGATTCATGCATCCTGCTTGAGGCAGATTGCGGAGGCAGGTCTACTTTCGCCAACCGGGGTGCTCGTCATTGAACATCGGAGGGTTCGGGGGGCGGATTGGACCGTGTCTTTGATACTAGATGAGCTGGTTTTAAGTCGCCAAGAACGGTATGGTGGCACAATGCTTTCATTTTACAGATGGCAGCCATAGAGGATTAGAATAATGCCAAATCGTGCCCCAGACTGGTTGAGGCAAGCTGACAGAGATTTCGATCAGGCGATGGATTCCACTCATGCCGATCGACATGAGTGGGCATGTTTCGCTGCACAACAAGCAGCAGAAAAAGCGATCAAGGCTTTACACCTCCACACTGGACAGGAGGCGTGGGGGCCTGTCATCGCCCAGCTACTTGAGGAGTTACCAGAAACGGTTGATGTGCCAGAGCTATTGGTTGAAAAGGGGCGCGTTTTGGATAACTTCTATATCCCATCCCGTTATCCGAATGGTCATTCGACAGGTGCCCCTTTTGATCACTACGGTCCGCTGCAAAGTGAGGTGGCAATTCGACATGCCCGTGAGATTATTGAGTTCGCCCGTACTCAAATGGCCGAACGCGCAAACCGTTGATAGAGCGGTGCGTCGTTGGGCAGAAGCCATCGATCAAAACCGAAAAGATGTGCTGCGCGTCGGCTATTTTGGTTCTTACGCACGAGGGGATTGGGGCGTAGGAAGTGACCTCGATCTCATCGTCATCGTCAAACACTCCGACCTGCCTTTTGAGAGACGGAGCGTCAGTTGGAATGTCACGGCATTGCCTGTCCCTGTCGATCTATTAATCTATACTCAGGCAGAATGGGAGGGGCTTCGTCAGCGAAGATTTTATTCAACAGTGATGCGAGAAGCGATTTGGATCTTAGGCATGGGCTAAAGATAGCCTCTGCTCAGTTGTCTTAAGAGGAAGGATTTTGCAAGACAGAAATTCCACCGATCCCCTACGACTCGATCAGATTTTGTGCGGTGATAATCTGGAGTTGATTCAACAACTTCCGGATCGTTTTGTTCAACTCATTATTACGTCCCCCCCTTATTTCCAACAACGTGACTACGGTGGGGGTATGGGCAACGAGGCGCGTTTGGAGGAATATCTTGAGAACTTGCTATCCGTGTTCCGCGAGTGCGTGCGCGCTGTCAGAGATGACGGAAGTCTTGTGTTTAATTTGGGGGATAAGTACGAAGCCAGCAGCTTACTCCTTGTGCCATACCGTTTTGCGATTGGGGCGACGGAAACAGGATTGGTGAAATTGGTCAACGATGTGACATGGGTGAAGAAAAATCCAACACCGCGCCAGTTTAGACGGCGATTGGTCAGCAGCACCGAACCGTTTTTTCATTTCGTCAAGACAGACAATTATTTTTACAATCCCGATGCGTTCATGGCAAACGAGGGCACTCCCCAAAAATTGCGAGCGCAAGGGATGAGTGTCGGGCAGAAATATTTCGAGTTGATTGATCAATCAGATTTGTCTGAAAGCGAAAAACATAACGCCCGCCTTGCTTTGGAGCAGGCAATCCAAGAAGTTCGCCGCGGTGAAATCGCCGGATTACGGATGAAAATTCGGGGCATCCACGCGGGAGCATTTGGCGGACAAGATGGCGGACGTAGGATTCAGATTGAAAAAAATGGTTTCACGCTTATTCGATTACGAGGCAACAAACTCAAACGGGATGTGCTCGAGCACTCCGTTGAATCAATTAAAGGAATCAAGCATCCGGCAATTTATCCCGTAAAAATTGTTAAGGAGTTTTTACACCTTCTCACACGCCCTGGCGATGTCGTGTTAGATCCCTTCATCGGTTCTGGTTCCACAGCCGTCGCCTGCAAAAAACTTGGACGGCATTTCATCGGCTATGATATTAACCCGGAGTATTGCGAATATGCACAAAATCGGGTTGAGGCGATGACCAATGAAGATACATTACCCCTGTTTAGGAATACCCTATAGGTACTTCTGCTGTCCACATCGCTGAGAAAGGTAGGTTGAACTACGACCTGCATTGTTTCTACTCTTGAAGAGATTCAGACACAGTTGACAGCTTTTGATCTCTTTCGGTTGTTGGCTGATGAACCGCACAGTTTTTTTCTTGATAGCGGTATGGATGCCCCAAGGCTTGGACGCTACTCGTTCATCGGTTCGCAGCCGTTCCTGATTTTCCGCGGCAAAGGGACAAGCCTCCAGCTGGATTGGGGGGACCGGGTTGAACAACGGTCGGGCAATCCGTTTGACGCGCTTCGGGAAATTTTGAATCGATTTCAATCGCGTCCTCTTCCCGGCGACCTACCGTCTATCGGCGGGGTTGGATATTTGGGGTATCCCCTCCGCTGCTTCGTCGAAAAATTACCCACAACAACACACGACGACCTCAAATTGCCCGATTGCTATTTTGCGTTCTACGATGCTATCGTTGCATTTGATCATCTATCCAATCAGGTCTATTTATGCAGATCCAACGCCGACAAGGGCTCCACCAATCGACATCAACAGCAGATCGAAAAACTTTGCTCGATTCTCCAATCTGAAAATCATCTCTCACAACTACGTTCCGAAGGGTTCAGGTTTCACGTTTCACATTTCACGAAGTCCCCGATTCGATCTAACTTCTCCAAAGCAGACTATCTCTCCACTGTGCAACGCGCGAAGGCGTACATCGCATCGGGCGACATCTATCAGGTCAATCTATCGCAACGATTGTCAATGTCTAGCGATTTGCCGCCCACAGAGCTATACGCCCGCTTGCGTCAGTTAAGCCCCGTCCCTTATGGCGCGTACCTCCACTGTGATGACTTCCATGTTCTGAGTGCTTCTCCTGAACGGTTTCTCCGTTTCCGGCCAAGTAGCCGAACCGTCGAAACTCGTCCAATCAAAGGGACGCGCCCTCGCGGCTTGACACCGGAGTTGGATCGGAAACTGGCGGTCGAGCTGCTGCATAGTGAGAAAGATCTCGCTGAACTGTTGATGATTGTAGACCTTGAGCGAAATGATCTCGGGCGCGTCTGCGAAATCGCATCCATCCATGTGCCGGAACGCGTCGCGCTCGAAAGCTATTCCAACATCCACCATCTCGTTGCGACTGTCAGGGGAACGCTCCGGGGGGATGCTGACCGAATCGATCTCCTGAAATCGTGTTTTCCCGGCGGCTCGATCACCGGAGCACCAAAGATTCGAGCGATGGAATTGATTGATGAACTTGAACCGACGAATCGCGGTGTATATACCGGGGCAATCGGCTACTTCGGGTTTGATGGGGCGATGGATCTCAATATCGCAATTCGGACCTGTATCCTTAAAGATGGGCACGCCTACTTTCACGTCGGCGGCGGGGTTGTCGCGGATTCCGAACCCGAAGCCGAATATCAGGAAACGCTGGATAAAGCGAGCAGCTGGATTGCTGCTTTGGACAAGCAGCCTGAGATATAATGTTAGGACTTACGCACTTCAGTCTGATGGGTTAGAGTCCTCCCATGCACCGCTGAACCTATGAACTCATGAACCATCTGCTCATAAGGAGAACACCATGAGCCAGACAAGAAAAGTTGTTGTGATGGATAGTAATGGAAAAATCTGGACGGAGGAACAGCCTATCCCTGAACTCAAGCCGGGACAGTTACTGGTTGAAGTTGGAGCCTCGATGGTAAGCCCCGGCTCCGGACTGGGTGGGGTCAAGGACAGACGCGCAAATCCAGAACCGAATCCAACCAAGCGTCCCTTTGGTTATAGCAACGCTGGCATCGTCATTGACAAAAAAGGGAATTGCGATGAGTTCTCGATTGGCGATCGGGTGTCGGGGATGGGTGGCGGATACGCCCTGCACGCGACGCACACCTGTATACCGCATAATCTTTGTGCAAAGATTCCTGAGAACGTGAGCGATGCGGAAGCGGCATCGAATCATCTTGCGGCCACAGCCTTACACGCCGTGCAGCGTGGACGAATCACACTTGGTGAAAATGTTGTCGTGGCAGGCCTTGGCTTGGTGGGACAGCTCTCCTGTCAAATTGCACAGATTGCCGGCGCGTATGTCATGGGGCTAGATTCCTTACCCCAGCGCGTGAAGATTGCACAGGAGGTTGGGGTAGATTTGCCAATCAGATTGACTGATGCTGACCCGATACCGATTGCAGAAGAATTTACAAACGGATACGGGATGGACTGCGGGATTATCGCCTTCGGCGGCGATGGCACGGAAGCGTTTCGCCAGATTCGCAGCATGCTCAAGACGGCACCGGACACGCATAAAATGGGACGTATCGTTATCGTCGGCGGGGCGACCATTACCCACCGTTTTGCGGCTGGCGTTGGGAATGTGGACGTAATCAGCGCAGCCCGGACGGGTCCCGGCTATCATGACGAAGCCTATGAACATGGCGCGGATTATCCACCGGTTTTCGTCCACTGGCCCACGCAACGGAATCTGGAATTAGTGCTTCGGTTTATGTCTGAAGGCAAGCTAAGGGTGAAGCCGTTGATTACCGATATTGTCCCAATCGATCAGGCCGCCGACGGGTGCGAGCAACTCATCCAAACCCCGAATGAGGCGTTGGGAGTTGTCTTTTCTATGTCGTAATCCGCAAACCAAAAAGGGATTGACAATCGGAATATGATACACTATACTGGCCTCACCAGATTTTGCTGTCGAAAGCGGGAAAAACCATGATTTTCCGAAAAATTAAAATCATCCTAGACATGATCAAGTTTGAGCACACAGTTTTCATGTTGCCTTTTGCGATCATGAGCGCATTCATCGCTGCGGACGGATTGCCAACGTTAGACAAGCTCGGTTGGATACTCGTTGCCATGGTGGGGGCGCGCAGTTGTGCCATGGCGTTTAATCGTCTTGCCGATGCCGAAATTGACAAAGCGAACCCACGCACAGCGATGCGAGCCATTCCCGCCGGGTTGATCGCGAAGGGAGCGGTGTGGAGGTTTACGCTTATTTCTGCTGCCCTGCTCGTATTCGCCGCATATAACCTCAATCGGCTCGCCTTTGCGCTCTCACCCGTTGCGCTTGTGGTGATTATGGGATACTCCTACACCAAACACTTTACCTCCCTTTCCCATCTTTGGCTCGGCATCTCCCTCTCAATTGCGCCGATCGGCGCGTGGATAGCCATCAAAGGTCAGTTCGATTGGACACCGATGCTACTTGGGTTGGCAGTGCTGCTGTGGACAGCGGGGTTTGACATCATCTACGCTTGTCAAGATTTCGATTTTGATCGCAAGCATCGGCTGTACTCAATTCCTGCGAAATTCGGAATCAGACCGGCATTATGGATTTCGTCGGCGCTGCATGTGGTGATGGTTGCAATCCTGATAGGTGTTACGTTGTTGACAGATCTTGGTGTTGTCTATCTGGTCGGCGTTGGAGTCGTTATTGTCATTTTGAGCTATGAACACGCCATCGTCAAGCCGAATGATTTTTCGCGGGTAAATCTCGCCTTCTTCACACTAAATGGCATGGTGAGTTTGGTGCTCATGGCACTATCTGTTGTGGATATGGTATTGTAGCATCCCAATCTGAAATCTTCATAGAAAGAGGGAAATCATGGACATCAGTTTTAGTACAGGCGTAGGTGGAGGGGCATGGAGACTCGGAGAGTGTGCCGAATGGGCGAAGACAAACGGTTTCGATGCAATTCGTCCTAACGCTAGTGGAGTATTTGATTCTGAGCACATCCTGCAAGCGGGCGGTGATGAAATCAACGAAACTTTGCGGGCACACGATATCTATCTCGCCGCGTTAAGTGCCCACAACAACCTGCTGGACGACGATCCTGAAGCGCGTGAAGCTGCCCGTGAAAACCTCAAACGGGCGATCGAAGCGACAAGCCTCCTCGGCGCGCCGGTCCTCGTAACCTATGCAGGCAGCCCCGTCAGTTGGCATTTTTACGGGCAATTTTCCTCAACACCTAGCAACTTGGGCGATAGATCGGTTGAACTAGTCGGCCGGTTCAAGGAGATGTGGACACCGGTCATCCGCTTCGCTGAGGAGAAAGGCGTGAAGATCGCGCTCGATTGTGCAGTAAGAATGGGCAACATCGCCTGTAACCCGGAGATGTGGGAGCGCATCCTCGACGCAATTCCCTCCGATAACCTGGGCCTGTCCTGTGACCCCTCCCACTGGCTCTGGATGGGAATTCTACCGGCAGAGGACGCTATCCGCATGTTTTCTGGCAAGTGGTACTATGCTGATGTAAAGGATTGCGAGGTGAGTCCACAGATGCGCTTCCGTCAAGGAATCATTGGAAACTGGTGGTGGCAGTATCGTGTCCCCGGACGCGGACAGTTGAATTGGGGAACAATCATCGGGGCACTGCTTGAGTCGGGATATGATTATGTCCTCTGTGTTGAAAATGAGGATCGGGGGATGCCAGGGCTTGCCGGATTTGCGTTGGGCGGACGACATCTGCGGCAATTTCTGCCTAAGCGCGGGGAAGCCTACGACCCAGCAGGTCTCTGGAAGGTCAGAAATTGAAGCACTAACAGACAGGTTGCTCTTGCAATCGCTTCTTGAAATATGCTATCATTTAGTGGTTTCGCACATCTCTGTTAATTCGCTCTTGCAGGAGGAAAACAATGGCTTCTATTCGCGAAAACCTTTCACGGATTCAAGATCGAATTGCTGCGGCTGCCGCGCGTGCCGGCCGTGACCCAGATTCAATAGGGCTCGTTGCTGTTTCTAAAACCAAACCTGTCAGTCTAATTGTAGAAGCGATTGACGCAGGGATTACGGACATCGGCGAGAATCGCGTCCAAGAGGCACAAAGTAAACACCCCCAGATTGACCACCCTGTGAGATGGCACTTGGTCGGGCATCTGCAAAGAAACAAAGTGAAACAAGCGTTACAGATTTTTGACCTCATTCACTCCGTAGATAGCTTGCGCCTCCTTGCTGAAATCGATCGACGGTCTGTTCAGTTGAATCGCATGACAGAGGTACTGATTCAGGTCAACACCTCCGCTGAACCGAGCAAATATGGTCTGGAACCGGATCAGACGCTAAACTTCATTGAAAGTGCACACCCTTACACCCATGTCCGGATCAAAGGACTGATGACAATCGGTGCCTTTCTACCGGACCCTGAAGCGGTGCGTCCGATGTTTGTATTGCTGCGGCAACTTCGGGAGAAGATTGTCGCCCGGCAGTTTCCGAACGTTGAGATGGACAACCTGTCAATGGGAATGACCAATGATTTTGAGGTTGCCATTGAGGAGGGTGCGAATCTCATCAGGGTTGGTACGGCAATCTTCGGAGAGCGAGCATAAAGCGTTTGACGCAAATAGGAGCATAGCACTTTGGATACAAAACTTCGAGTTGGTTTCATTGCTGTCGGTAATATGGGAGGTGCGATTCTCAGAGGCGTTGTGCGTGATTTACTGCCGCCTGAGCAGGTTTGGATAACAGATGTCTATCGCCCCCTTGTTGACCAACTGTGCAAGGAGCTAGGGGTCAACCGTGCAGAAAACATCCCGCAATTGGTGGAAAATGTGGACTGTCTGCTATATGCAGCCAAGCCGAATAACGTACCGGATGTCTTCCCAGAGATTGCTGCTACCCTCCAATCTCCGTCCCAGTGGATTATCTCCATTGCAGCTGGTGTCTCGACAACCCAATTAGAATCTTACTTCGCCTCTCCGCCACCGCCAATTGTCCGTGTGATGCCAAACATTGCCGCATCTGTGAGAGAAGCGATCTCCGCAATCGCGGCGGGAAGTGCAGCCACAACTGAGCACCTCACCGTAACGCAAGCAATTTTCAACGCTGCGGGTAAGTCGCTAGTCATGGAGGAGAGACACCTGAACGCCGTTACTGGTTTAAGCGGCAGCGGTCCCGCTTTTGTGTTCCTGTTCATTGAAGCCTTCGCTGATGCGGGGGTACAGGTCGGATTGGCTCGTCCCGATGCCTACCAACTTGCCCTGCAAACTGTGTTCGGGGCGAGCAAAATGCTTGAGGGGACAGGCGAACATCCAGCGGTGCTAAAGAACCGGGTGACGACACCAGGGGGAACAACAGCAGCGGGATTATATGCGTTGGAGAGTGGACGCCTGCGGGCGATTATCGCTGATGCGGTAAGTGCTGCTACAAAACGCGCTGAAGAACTTGCAAATTGAGTGAAATTGGAAGGTCTCTCGACTATGGAAGTATTGATACCTCTCGTGACCGAAGCGATTGGGGTTTACTCAATCATTGTTTTTGCCAATGTGATATTATCCTGGGTTGTGAACTTCTCTCGTAATATGACAGTCAGACAACTGTATTGGATGACGAATCGATTTGTTGACCCAGCACTAGATCCAATTCGCCGCGTTCTCAGTCCCCTGACAGGGGGCTTGGGGATTGATATCTCCCCACTTATTTTAATAATCTTTTTACAAATACTGCAAAGGATGTTGAGGGCGACCTTTTAAACAGCCATTTGTTCAGAACTCCCGGATCCTTGTGATTCTAGGTGCGTCCCAACAGTGATTGAAAATGCTGACTGAAGAAAAAATCCTGAAATTATGGGATGAGATTGATATCTATGCCCACCTGACTCAACGAGCGGAATCAACCTACATCCTTCGAGAAATGCCCACAGCTACCCATCACTTGAAATTGGATGCGCTTAAAGGCAAGATCCACCAAGACATTTTTCTTAAAGTCAACATAATGCAAGGGAGGGGCGTGGAATATGTGCCGCATTGGAATTATTATACGTCTGCTGTCGAAACAAAGGCGTTGAGTCGAGAGTCTAAAGATGGCACCTTTGATGCACTCCGATTTCGCCGGCAGTGTCGACGTGAGTTCCAGCGCGAGGTTGAACAACGGCAAAATCAACTGCGGGCACTTGGGACCTTTGGAAATTGGAAAAAGGGCAAAAGTCCGGATTCACGCGATGAAGCGAAGATTATCGATGCTTTCAGCACATTGCAAGAACTGGGTTATTTGAATAAAGATCAAAAATTGGGGGCTTGGTGTCCGGAATGTAATACAGTATTAGATGTGGATGAGACGCAAATTCACCCGGCCCCGGCATATTCCGGGTACGTCAAATTTCCTGTCAGTATCGGCTTAGAAGAATTTGGCGAGGACGTTTACCTGCTAGCATGGCTCCAAGATCTATGGCACCTTGCTGGAAGTGTTGCCATTGGGTTGAGGGAAAGTAGCAAGTATTGGATTGTTGAACTAGGCGGTGAAATCCTTCTTCTCGCTGAGGAAGATTTTTCAACTCGCTTTCCACCAGATCATCAGGCAGGTATAAATCAATTGCAAACCTGTCCGGTTGAGGTGCTGACGGACTGCATCTGCGCCCATCCGTTCCTAGGCACAGACCTTCCGGTAGTCGCCATCCCGGATTTTTCTCAACATAACAGTGCGCTGAACGAGGAGACAATATCTCAACCACTGACCGGGGTACGGCATCTCACCCCGGGGCACAGTCCTTATGATTATCAAATTGCTCGATCCCTGCAACTGCCGATTACATCGGTTATTGATGATATGGGGCATCTGACAGAGGATTGCGAGCAGTTTTGTGGGCTTGAAGTTTCCGACGCAGGAAAATTTATCGCCTTTGAATTGGAAAAACGGGGGTACTTAATATCAGCAGGATTTGAGGAGGTGCAGCAGCCCCACTGTCGGATGTGTGATACGCCTGCCTTGTTTCGTGCTGTTCAACAATGGATTTTTTCCTTGGACAACAATCAACTGAGGGAACGTGTGCTTTGTTCAGGTGAACATTTGACACACTATAGCCCTAAAGATAGGGATTGGATACAACAAACGATCCGGGAGCTTCCGCCTCCATGTGTTTCATGCTACAGAGGTTGGGGAACTCCGATTCCTATTTTTCAGTGCCAAAAATGTGGGAGCGAACTTTCTGACACCCGGATTACCAAAGACATCCGTACTTCGATGGGTCGTCGCGGGGCCGATAGCTGGTTTAAGTTGAGTGCTGAAGATCAGTTACCTCCAAACACCTTATGCCTTCACTGTGATGCAAAAGAGTTTCAGAAAGAATTTACAACCCTTGATGGACGTTTCGCGGTTCTGCTCAACGCAATCAACAATCTTGAAGTCAAGGGAAATGATATTGATCCGATTAATGTTTACTTCTTTTACACGAATCAATTTCGTAAATGGTTCGCTCAGTTCGTTTTGACTTCGATTGCTATCTCCGATGCGGCACCGTTGAATATAGAGTTGATAGGCGATCATTCAAATGTCCAATCGATTGATGTCAACCAAAGCTGGATGGATAAATATCCAAAGGATGTACTGCGTTTGCTCTGCCTCCAGCCCAATCTGGATCCGTCATCAATGGAGATGCACCTCCAACAGTGTCAGCATGAATACAACACCATTCAAGAACTGTGCACCATGATATTAAGTTATCTCGAAGATTTTACCCTTGACCTACATGAGCCTCCGCTAGAACCGCTGCTAACACCGGACACACAGATCTTATCCACCACTGCCAGAGTGCTCCAATCCGTAGATCTCGCCTATCAGCAACGCGATTTTTATCAAGCATGGTGTCTGCTAAGGGACTTCTGCCAATCAAATCTTCAACAATTCTGCGATAATCGGTTCAATACATCGGAAGCAGTGCTAGAAAAGAAATCTTGCCAAACGGTACTATCAGCGATTTTATATGTCTTGGTACAACGGTTTGCGCCAATCATTCCTTTTTTCTCCGAACAAACCTACGCTTTAATCCAAATACGAGAGGCCGCTGCTTCACATCCGGATTACACCCAACGTCAAGATGAGTCTGAATTGTCGAGCGTTTTTTTGAAAAATTGGGTTTCCCGGTTTCCCATATTAACCTTGAAGTAGTAGGCATGCTCCGTATGCCGTAACCATCCTCACCTTGCGGACGCGGACGTGCGTTGGAAGCAATTGCTAGAGGAACAGGCAAATCAAAACGTAATAGGTGTTGTGCTTAAGCCTTAGATCTGAAACTTCGGCGAGTTTCAACTGAGCACTGTTTATCAGGGGTCATAATACATAAGGACATTCCCAATGCAGAGAAACGTGCTAAAATTGATTTTACCTCTATTTGGTATTGCTTTGCCCGTGTTATTGGTGGACCAATTCACCAAGTGGCTGGTTCAACAAAATATCCCATCTCATGGTCAACACGTGATAATTCAGGGTATGTTGAACCTCCGCCATGATACAAATGACGGTGCCGCATTTGGACTGATGCCGGGGCAAAGCCTGCTGCTAGTTATCATCTCAGTTGTTGCAATGGGCTTCATTGCCTACTACTACAGGCAGTTCCGCGAGAGTTTGTGGATGAAGATTGCGCTCAGTTTTTTGCTTGGGGGTGCACTCGGTAACTTTATCGACCGTATTCGCGTCGGAGAAGTCACAGATTTTATTCAATTTCGACTGCCCGGCTTCTGGTGGCCCACTTTCAATGTTGCCGATGTCGCCGTTTGTATCGGTGCCGGGCTGCTGATGATTTATCTATTTCAGCATCGAGGAGATTACGATGAAGCGAAACAGATCGAAAATTAGATTACTCATCATTCTGATTTTAACCGCAATGGTTGTGACCGATGTTTCTGCCCAATATCAGAGAGGTTCGGAGGAGGAGATGTCGCCCGCTCGTCGGCAAGAGGAGGAAGTTTACCATGAAAGCGCGTTACGTCGCTTTGAGATTGTTACCATCATCGCTCTGCCATTTACAGCGATTCATAGCTATGTGGGCGTGCGTGGCCTCCAAATGATTCAGCAAAATGAGTTTGCGCCCGAACTCTCCGGGACAGATTTCAGGATTATCGGGGCATCTGCGGTATCGCTCGCTCTCTTTATCGGTTTCTGGGATTGGCTGCATACACACAATAAAAATCCTTCAGAAGAACTGATTCCCACTTCGCCGCAACGTATGACCCCTCCACGGCGGTCACCAATCCAAGATGTCAGACAGAACGATTGGGACCCCGATGAGCCAGATAGACTCGTTGTGCCGCTCGTTCACATTTGGTTTTGATGGGCTAGCGATTCAGATCGCTTTTAATCAATTTATAGGTTTATTCACATTTTAGTATCACGTTTCACACTATGGCCGTTTTAGAAATCCAAACCGACGATGCTCCCGTTTTACGACAAAAAGCGGTCTCTGTTCAAGAGATTAACGCAGAGTTAAGCCCGTTCATCGAAGATATGTTTGAGACAATGTACGAGGCGCAAGGGATTGGTCTGGCAGCGCCGCAGGTTGGCGTGTCCAAAAGGATTATCGTCATTGACATCGAAAAACACCACCCGGAGTACCCACGGATTGCATTGATTAATCCCGTCATAACACTGACCGTTGGCGAAGAACTAGGCGAAGAAGGTTGCCTAAGTTTGCCGGGAGTGCGAGGGATGGTGCGGCGAGCAGCACTTGTGAAGGTAGAGGGCCTGCTGCCGAATGGGAGCAAAATTGAGTTTGATGCAAGCAATCTGATGGCGCGGGTCTTGCAACATGAAATTGACCACCTCAATGGGATCTTTTTTACCGATCTGCTGCTGCCCGAAGATCAAGAACTGCTTGAACTTCAACCGGAAGCATCCGAAAAAACGGTGACTGAAAATGAAAATTCTCTTCATGGGAACAAGTGAATTTGCCGTTCCGAGTTTAGAAAAATTGATTGCGGAGGAGTTCGAGCTCATTGGTGTTGTAACACAACCAGACCGTCCAAGCGGTAGAGGGAAGCGACTGAACCCAACTCCCGTTAAGGTGGTTGCCGCTATGCACAATCTCCCAATTTATCAACCGGAGCGGGCTCGGCACCGTGATTTTGTTCGTGTGCTCAGGGCACTTCAACCCGACGTAATCGTTGTCGTTGCTTTCGGTCAGATTCTCCCTAAATCGGTGCTAGCACTTCCGCCTTATGGCTGTCTCAATGTGCATCCCTCGCGCCTCCCGAAATATCGAGGCGCTGCCCCGATTCAATGGGCACTCGTTAACGGTGAAACGGAAACCGGTGTCACGATTATGCTGCTTGATGAAGGAGAAGATACGGGGGATATTATTCTGCAACGCAGTCTGTCAATTGATGCCTTGGATGATGCCGCGACCCTTTCAGTCCGATTGGCGAATCTGGCACCTTCCCTGTTGGTTCAAGCGTTGGCGCGTATCTCAGATGGTCCACCACCGCATCAACCCCAAGACCATGCCCGAGCGACCCATGCCCCCCGACTCACCAAGGCAGTTGGTCAAATTGATTGGAACCAGTCGGCAGATCAGATTCGCAATCTAGTGCGTGGCGTTTCAATTTGGCCCGGTGCGTATACGTGGGTAAAAACAGGCAAGGACCCTACAGGTGATGACCTCCGTTTGAAAATAACTGCTTGTACTGTTGTCGATTATCTGAATTCCGCAGAATCTCCCAACGGTACAATCGAAATCACGTCTGACAAAGAACTCGTTGTTTTTACCGGAAAGGGCATCCCAGATAAAATCGGGGTGCAAAGCAACCCCGACGGATTGGGGGGCAAGCACTTACGGTTAGATCATGTCCAACCCGCGAACAAAAAGAAAATGGACGCTCGCGCCTTTATAAACGGATATCGGTTGAAAACAGGTGATCGGCTCTTTCGTAGGGAAACGTCAATAGATTAATAGGTTGAACATGCGCCGAGATGTCATATTATTTGCTGTCATTAAAATCGCACTGCTTTGTCTCGTAGTGATGATTGTCATTGGGTTGGTTTTCCTCTTTTGGGTTGTTCCGCATCAAGTCCGCACCCCGGAAGTTGCTGTACCCAACCTGATAGGGCAAAGTTATCAACAAGCCGTGTTGCTTATCAACAGTACAGGATTGGCAGTCGATCCAGTGCAGGAAAAAAAAACGAGTTCTGACTTTCCGGCAGGGCAGGTTATCGAACAAGAGCCACCTGCAAATTTCAAGATCAAGTTGAACAAGCCCATTCGGCTGACTTTGAGTTTGGGTAGTGAAAAAATTGCTATACCCGATGTTACAGGGAAATTACTGAGCGATGCCGAGATGTTAATCACAGACGCTGGATTCCGCCGGGGACGGGTTGCAGCGGTCCACACCGATCGGTATCCAGAGGCCCACACTGTCATCGCACAAACCCCTCGGGCAACTACCATGCACCCGTATGATGGCGAGGTGCATCTGCTATTAAGCTTGGGTATCCGTTCAAAGGTGTTGCGAATGCCGGACCTCCGTCTTATGCCAATTGATGAGGCACGTTTCTTACTTGAATCACACGGGCTCCAAATCGGTGAGCCTGTTTATAAACCGCATCCGGAGATTGATCAAGGTTTGATTATCGGTCATCAGCCAATTGCGGGTGAGCTAATTCGGGTCGGACAGACGGTCAATCTTGAAGCTAGCGGCTCTCAGCAACGAAGGTCCGAGGATAAGGGGGGCTATCTGGAGATAAAATATAGAGTTTCCTCAACCGGTACGCCTCACAAACAGGTGCGGATTGTCATAGAGGATGAACGCAAAAAGCTGATCAAGGTTGTTGATGGAGGGTATAAGTCCGGTACGCTTATCGAGAAGCTGCCGGTGCGCGTTATGGGTAAAGCGACGATGCGCATTTATGAAGACAACGTGCTAGTCAAAAAGCAGGAGTTTGATTGGTGAGCAGGATTTAAGGATTTTCAAGGTGAGGTGAGCAATTGTTGGAACAAAAAATTATGATCGCACCATCCATGCTTGCGTCAGATTTCAGCCGAATCGGCGAGGAGGTTTGCCGAGTGGTTGAAGCGGGCGCAGACCTGATCCACCTCGATGTAATGGATGGGCACTTCGTCCCAAATTTAACAATGGGACCTCAGCTTATCAAGTCGATCCGGTCCTATACAGATCTCCCCTTTGATGTGCATCTGATGCTCGCTGAACCGCAGGCGTATATTGATGCCTTCGTTGATGCAGGTGCAGATCTTATCACGGTTCACATTGAACTGGAAGATCAATTCCCGACAATTATCGATCAGATTAAGAGCCGTAATGTCAAAGCTGGCATCGCCCTGCGACCCAAGACACCCGTAGCAGTGGTTGAACCATATCTCGGTGATATTGACTTGGTTTTGCCAATGAGTGTCGAACCTGGATTCGGTGGACAGTCATTCCGAATGGACACGCTCGACAAGATTGACCGACTACGACAGCTGATTCAAACCCGAAAAGTGAATGTCGCAATTGAGGTTGATGGCGGAATCAACCAAGAGACTGCCGCGTTAGTTGGACGTTGTGGAGCGACAATTTTAGTGGCTGGCACTGCGATTTTCGGGCGAGATGATCTCCGGGGCGCAATCCGCACCTTACGCCAAGCGGCTTCGTCAGGTTAAGAGGCTATTCGGTTGGATTCATAAAAGCACACACCTTCGACCCTCAAGTTAAGCCGGAACGTTCCCCCGGTAAACTTTTTACCCTGATACTCCCATGAAATTACGATTTCTTTTACTCCTCTGTTGGTGTTCCTTCTGTCTCTTTCTATTCGTATCTTTCCCTGTCCATTCACAAAACTTTAACGCTGATAATCTATTGGGCTTCGCGCAATCCCTCTTTCGAGAAGGGGACTACCTGAATGCTGCACATGAATATCAACGCTACCTGTTCCTTTACCCGAATACAGTCCAAGCAGATTTTGTTCAACTCCATATCGCTGCGGCGTATCAGAATGCCGGGCGATTGAACACGGCAATAGAAGCGTATCAATCGTTAATCCAGAACTATCCACAAAGCCCATTTATCGAACGTGCTCGATCCAATATTGCACAATGTCAACTCTTGGAGGGCAATCAAGCCACATCGATTACGTCGTTGCGGCAATTCTTATCGGACTATCCGGAAAGCGAGTTAGCACCACGTACACAGTTTATTATTGCAACAATCTATATGGACAAAAAAGATTGGATAGCCGCAGTGCGGGAGTGGGAGCAGCTACGGACGACACACCCACAAACACCCTTCGCGGAAATGAGCAATAAGTTGATACGCATGGCTCAGCAGGCAGAATCGCTCCCTCGCCGATCTCCTGTCACCGCTGGTTTGCTCTCGACATTTTTCCCGGGGCTTGGTCAAGTTTACAATGGACGTTATTCGGCTGGCGTGTATTCTCTCTTAGTCGTCGGCACGACTGCTGCGGGAACTGCTTACTATACTGACCAGGACCGCTACGAGGTTGCGATTCCATTAGGTATCATCGGACTATTTTTTTATATCAGCAATGTTTATGATAGCTTGCAGTCCGCGAAGGCTTTTAACCAGCAACGCGAAAATCAGCTCCGAGATGGACTCCGAAAGCAGATTTCCGAATCTGATCTGTTCAGCACTTCGGATGGGCCGCCATCCGATATGGTATTTGTGTTGTTAGACGCTCGCTTTTAGCACCCGCGGGGAGGTTTGATTGAAGGCAGGAATCATTTCTGCCATCCTTTCCCTTTCCAACTGTTTTTCACTAAATTTGAGGCGATTTGCCGATGCTCTCTTACGTTTTAATTTCGCTGCTTACTATCGTTCAACACCAATCCGAAATGCGTCGGTTCCTTTACGCTGACCACCTTTTCAAACAACGTGCTTATCGCTCCGCAATCCTCGAATACAAGCGGTTGCTTTTTTATCATCCTGACACAACTCAGGCAGACCTTGCGCGCTACCGGATTGGGTTGAGCTATTATCATCAAGGTAACCGAGAACGAGCTCGGCAAAAATTTGAGGGAGTTACACAAAATTTCCCCAACTCCCCGCTTTATCTCCATGCACAACTGATGATCGGCAGGACGTACTTTGATGCCAAAAACTATTCGACCGCCCGATCGACTTTTTTTCAGATTGCTAATGCGGACGCGGGTGGAGAGACAGCGGCACAGGCACGATACCTGCGGGGGTGGTGCTATATCCATGAACAGGCTTGGTTCAAAGCGATAACGGAGTTCCGCACAGTCCAACAACTTCAACCGGATACCCCGCTCAGTCAGGTCTCCACCCAGCTTGCTGACATGACTTATGCAAACACGCCTCTACCCTTCAAGTCTCCCCGGCTGGCTCAGTGGATGTCCACCGTTCTTCCGGGTGCTGGGCAGATCTACGCTAGCAAGCTAGAAAATGGATTAATCTCCGGTGCAATCAACGCGGCTGTCTTCTACCTGTTGGTGGATTCGATACGTGAGGAACGTTATGTGGATGCGGTGGGAATTTGCTTGGTAGGTTCACGCTTCTATTTGGGCAATCGGAGCGATGCCAGGGAGTGGACGATTGAACATAACCGTCGGCTTGAGGTTGATTTCATTCGTCAACTGAAGCAACAGGCACAGGACAGCACACCGCTGGAGTTTCAACCGAAATCGCCGGGTTGATGTCATGGGCAGAACATGGACCATTTTATCAGCAACAACGGTGTTGTAGCCGAGTTGTGAACCAGTCTCTATTCTAATAAATTCAGTTACAGGCATTTACAACCAAAACTGGTCCTAGGCGGCTTGAGCTTCGGCGAGCACACGTTCCACTTCCTGCTCCCAGGTCCCTTCGACCTTGACACCATACTCCTTGATGCCGCCGGTTGCTTCTATGCCTGTCAGGTAGGGGCGGGTCGTCCGATTTTCCTCAACTAGATTCGGTTCAGCGTAATCAGTATGCAGGAAATGAATCGCTAAGCCGCCGCGCGGTTTGTCGGTATTGTTGTAACCGGTCGCGTGAGCGGTGCCGTAGCAGAAAAATGCGACACCTCCTGCGGGCAACTCAAGGGATGCGGTACGCTCCTCCGGCGGATAACATCGGATGTGATGGTCGCTGTGGGGGTCGCGGGAATGTTCATACTGTTCCCGATGAGAGCCGGGGATGACACGCAGGGTCCCATTGGCGACTGTCGCGTCGTGAAGGGCTGTCCACATTGCTGTGCCGCGCAAGGGGTCGCTAATCTTGAAGTAGGCATTGTCTTGATGCCAGTTGGTAGGTGAGCCGGTGTGGGCAGGTTTCAGAAAAATCTGATCCAGATGCTCGATAATCCGATCCCCGATGAGTTGCGTGACCACTTTGATAATTCTCGGATCAAACGGCATTGCCCTGAAAAAGCGACTCTTGTGATAAATCGGGCAAATCTGAAAATTGAACTGTGTGGTTGAGTGTGTTTTTCCGTCACCATCGGTTGCGACGTTACGCAACATGCCTTCTCGAAACAGGCAGTCGAGTTCAGCCTGCATCGCTTTCACCTCGCGTGGGGAGAAAAATTCAGGAATGGCGAGATACCCCTGTTCCCGAAAGTGGTGGATGTCCTGTTGCGTTAGGTCCATTGTGTCATCTCCTACTCATGATTATTGATGGATTCGGTAATTAGAAATACTTCGATTTTATGGCTGCCCATGTTTTTCGGGTGCTGCTTTCGCATGATGTCTTCCGCGAAATGCGCTACAATATTTTACTCGGTTCTGTTTTTTTGTCAAAGGAAAAAACGGGGAATGCTCATTATTTGTCGGTTATTACGAGTTGGTGGTCTTCCGAATGAGGAAGATACCCGAACACCGCCTCACATTTTGTAACAGTAAGCCATAGGAAGGAAGCCTTGGATCTATCCGGGACACCCCTTAAAGGTTTTGAAAAAGAGATAGACGCGCTACGCGAGGTTGGCAATCAGTTTCACGCTCGCGGTTGGTCGCTCGGCACCAGTAGTAATTACAGCGTGGTGATTCGTCGTGAGCCGCTGGAGTTGCTAATTACTGCAAGCGGAAAAGATAAAGGGCACCTATCGCGACACGATTTTGTGCGTGTAGGCAGCGGCGGCCTCCCCATCGTTGCTGAGCAGCCGAAAGCATCTGCGGAAACGCTGCTGCATATCGCTATCGCCGAACAACCTGACATCGGGGCGGTGATGCACACACACTCTATCTGGGGGACCCTGCTTTCGGATTTGTATTTCGAGGACAACGGTTTCGGAGTCGAAGGCTATGAAATGCTCAAGGGACTTGCTGGCGTAACAACCCATGAGCACTCTGAGTGGGTGCCGGTCTTTGACAATACACAAGATATCCCCGCGTTAGCCGAACAGGTTCGCCAGTGCTTGAATGATTTCCACTCTCTTATTCAGCACGGATTTTTAATTCGGCGGCATGGTCTGTATACATGGGGACGTGATCTGGACGAAGCGAAACGGCACATCGAAATTTTTGAGTTTCTATTTAAATGCGTCGCTCGGCATCTGATACTTGCCGGAGCGATGCCAGTTTGATTAACCAACCCTTAATTGAAATAAGGAGGAACATTATGGCTCGCATTCGAGTGCAAGACGAAAACCGAGAAATCACCGATCACCAGGAAATTCGCGAATTTCTGAAGCCATTCGATATCTTGTATGAAAAGTGGGATGTCGAGGGCCGCGTTGGTCTCGATGCGACAAACGAAGAAATTCTGAACGCTTATGCCCCGGAGATCGAACGCCTCAAGGAACAAGGTGGGTTTGTGACGGCGGATGTAATTAATGTCACGCCAGAGACACCCGGCTTGGACGCTATGTTGGCAAAGTTCAACAAAGAACATACACACAGCGAGGATGAAGTTCGCTTCACCATCAAAGGCAGCGGACTCTTTCACATCCATCCAGATAACGCTCCTGTGTTTGCAATCCAGGTGGAAAGCGGTGATCTAATCCGTGTGCCAACCGGAACTCAGCATTGGTTCGACTTGTGCGATGACCGCACTATCCGCTGTATTCGCTTATTTGAGGATATGTCGGGGTGGACACCACACTATGTTGATAATTCCGTCCATGAGAATTACACACCTGTCTGCATGGGGCCAGCCTACCTGTCTCCTACCAGCGACATTGAGCCTATGGTGCAAGTCTGATGAAATTTTCCGGGCATGGAATCCTGCTCGATATTGAAGGCACGACTTCGTCGGTCAGCTTTGTCTACGATCGGATGTTCCCTTTCGTGCGCCGCGAATTGGATAAATACCTGTGCGCCAACTGGAATTCAGCGGCGTTGAACGAGGTGTGCGATCTGATTGCCAAAGATGCCGGTTATGAATCTTTCGTTGCGTGGTGTGGAAACGAAATTGAGGTAAGCAAACCGCGGCAACTGCTCCGGAAGGAGGTGCTTCGGCTGATGGATGGCGATGTCAAAGCGACGGGGTTGAAAGCACTTCAAGGCTTAATTTGGCGGTCCGGCTTTGAAAGTGGCGAAATGCGGGCGCACGTCTATGATGATGTTTTGCCTGCAATTCAAGCTTGGGACGACACCGGGTGCGATGTCCGAATTTTTTCATCTGGGAGCATTGCGGCGCAGAAACTGTTTTTCGGGCATACCGTGGTTGGGAACATGCTGCACCTGTTTCGAGGACATTACGACACGACCATCGGTCCAAAGAAGGAAGCAGCGAGTTACGGAGCAATCACCAAAGACTTTGGTCTGCCGCCGTCGCAAATTCTTTTTTTAAGCGATGTGCCCATTGAGTTAGAAGCAGCCCGCGCGGCCGGGATGCAAACCTGCTTGTGTAAACGCCCCGGCAATGCAAAAGTCCCGGCTGGGCATGGCCATCCGGAGATTACGTCATTCGATCAGATTGAATTGTCGAGTCGGATCTAAACGGCATCACCGCTGTGTCTCTATAGTTGACCCTGGCTACTCATATCGGCGGTTCAGCTAATCATGCTGCTTTGGATGAGTGCTGCTGTCGATCTGCGTGGCAGCTCTCGCCGCTACAAACCCTTTGACCGCTGTCTCTAAATCTTCAGTCGTATGAGATGCCATCACAGAAATCCGCAATCGGCTCGTTCCTTCCGGTACAGTGGGCGGCCGGATAGCGGGGGCATATACACCGTGCGAAAGCAGAACTTCAGCGAACCGTGAGGCGACATCCGCAGAGCCGAGGATCAGTGGAAGAATTTGGGTCTTACTCGGTAGGAGTTGGAATCCGCTTTCCACCAGAGCGTTTTTTAGCAGGAAAACATTGGATGACAGTCGTTGGCGCAATTCAGGGGCGGAACGGATCACATCAATCGCTGCCGAAGCACCAGCTAACGTTGCGGGTGGAAGTCCAGTTGTAAAAACGAAACTCCGCGCTCGGTTCACTAGGAAATCAATCAAAACAGCACTGCCAGCGACGTATCCCCCCAACCCGCCAATTGCTTTGCTCAACGTCCCCATCTGAATAACTCCACGATTCTCCAATCCGAAATGTTCAATTGTTCCCGCGCCTGTTTCTCCTAAAACCCCAAAACCGTGTGCATCATCAACCATCACCGTTGCATCGTATCGCTCAGCCAACGCACAGATTTCAGGGAGCGGGGCGATGTCGCCATCCATGCTGAATACCCCATCGGTCACGATGAGCCTGCGTCTGAATTTCGTTGATTGTGCCAACAGCGATTCTAGATGCTCGACCTCACAATGCCGATAGACCTGTTTTGTCGCTTGACTGAGGCGGCACCCATCAATAATGCTCGCGTGATTGAGGGCATCACTGAGAATGAGGTCGCCGTCGCCTGCCAGCACGGGGATGGTACCGATATTCGCTAGATACCCGGAACCGAAAACTAGGGCGGTTTCTGTTCCCTTAGCTTTAGCGATCTTTGCCTCGAGATCTGCATAAAGCTGGCAATTACCTGACATCAGACGGGAGGCACTTGCGCCCGTTCCGTATTTCTGCACGGTTGTAGCGGCAGCTTCAACCACTATTGGGTGCACACTCAAACCGATGTAGTTGTTCGATCCGAGCAGAATGACCTCGCGCCCATCAAGCAGGATGCGCCCTGTTGGTGCTGTCGTGACGGAACGGAGTGATCGCCAGAGCCCGGCTTGCTTGAGTTGGTCTAATTCGGATTTCAGCCAGTGCTCTTTGTGCATAGGGTGTCAGAGATGAGTGTTCTGTCCATCTGATGCAACGAATAAATCCGTCATGACGAGCCTGTTAATTTTTTTGTGACACGGTTCCAGCCACTGGAGCTTTTGTCGGAAACCTGCGACAGCTTCTTATTGGCGTGAATAACAGCGATACCGTAATCGAATACTTCATCAACAGTATATTCGATGGCATCATAGGTTACTTTTTCACCCTGTTCCGGTAACCGACCAATGAGTTTTAGCATAAATCCTCCAATGGTATCGTAGCGATCTCTGGGAATATTTGTGCTTAACGTCGCGTTGACGAGATTGATCGGTGTCCGTGCATCAAGTGTCCATGAATTATTCCCAAGTTGTTCGATATGTAGCACACGCCGCTTATGGTTATGAGGGATCTCACCCACAATTTGTTCAAGGAGATCTTCCAACGCTACGAATCCGACACAGCTACTGTGCTCATCAATAATAACGGTTACAGGTTCTGTAGCAAGACGCAACTCTTCGAGTAAATCACCTATCAGCTTTGTCTCTGGAACGTAGTATGCAGTCCTTATGAAAGGACTGAGTTCTTTCGTTCCAGGCGGGGTGTACAAAATATCCATGATGCTCACGATCCCTGTCAACCGATCGATCCGCTCTTCGTAGACCGGAACATACTGATAATTGGAATGATGCACCATCGCCTTCGCCTGCTCGATCGGCGTGGCAATATGAATGGCAATCATTTCTGACAAGGGAATCATGATTTCCCGTGCAGTTGTCCCCGAAAGGGAAAAGAAACCACGCAATATCCGCGCATCACTCTCTGGGAAAGCGTTGATATTGTCAAGGACAATCTGTTTGATCTGTTCTGCTTTGGGGTCCCCCTTACGCTTCCGTTTCCCAAATAAGCCGCGTTCCGGTTTAACTGTATTTGCTGGAGTGGAAAGTGTTTGTTTTGGGTTGGGTTGGGATGCCACAACAAGCGAATCAGTTGTTGCTGTCGTGATTTCTGCGCCTTCTTCTGGCGACTTTGATGGATTTGTTTTCAATTTGTGTCTCACTTCCATTTCAAATAATAGAGATAGCCTTATTGAAGGAAATAGTACGATTATGATTGAGGTTTGGCTTACAAAGCTGAAATAATTATAGCACATCTTACGGGTGTCTTTCAATTAAAAACCTTCTATCTCCTCTTCCTAGGGGTTTACAGCGAGATCGGCTCTGTTGGTGGTCTCTTTTAACCGAGTGCTATTTGGACTATACAGGAAATTTGCAGAACTTCCAAGTCTTCGATCAACCTATTTGCTGGATTGCTCCCACTCTCAGCGGATTTACTTCCAACTCTATAGGGGCTTTAGGTTACTTTTATGATAAGATCATTTTTTTTCCGCTTGCCAACGATAAAGGAAGGTGCTACAATACAAATTTCACATGTTATGAGAATGAGTGTTTTGGCTATTCCCGCTATCATTTACTTTAAAACTCGATTTTATTGTAGTTTGTCCTTCTCTATCAGGGTAACAGTGCCGGTTGTAGAGTTTGCAACAAATCAAAGCATTGACGCATAACTCTTTACGCGAAAGGATTTTTCGATATGATCAATTTCGCAGTTGTGGGTTTGGGCATGGGGAGCAACCGCGCTCGGCTGATTAAAAATGCCGAAGGTGCTGAGTTGAAATGCGTTGTCGATCTGAACGAAGCTCTCGCCAAACGCATCGCCAAAGAGCTTGACACGGAGTGGGCACCGAATCTGGACGCTATTCTGGGCCGGAGCGATATTGATTGCGTGATGGTGATGACACCAAGCGGAACCCACGCAGCACTCGGCATCCGCGCGGCGCAGGTAGGGATGCATGTGATTACCACCAAGCCGATGGACGTTTCTACCGAAGCCTGCGATCGCCTCATCGCCGCCTGCGACGAGGCGGGGGTCAAGTTAGCTGTCGATTATCAGAGCCGCTATGTGGACACCAACTATCGCGTCGCAGAAGCCCTTCGGCGGGGGTGGCTCGGTAAACCCATTCTGGGTGAAGTCCGCTTCAAGTGGTTCAGAGCCGACGAATATTTTGAGCGCAACGAGGGATGGCGTGGTACGTGGGAGATGGATGGCGGCGGTTCTCTGGCGAATCAGGGGGCCCACCTGCTTGATCTCATTGCTTGGTTCATGGGCGATTTTGAATCGGTCTACGGTGAGATGGCAATTATGAACCACGATATTGAAACCGAGGACATCGGGCTTGCAATCGTGAACTTCAAGAGCGGTGCCAAAGGGGTCATCGTTGGGACAACAACCTTCCCGACAAGCGTCTATTTCAGTGCCGAAGTGCACGGGACCGAAGGCGGGATTCTTGTTGACGACGTGCTTGGCGGGACGATGCGCCCCTTTGGTGAAGGGTTGGAGGAACGGCTCCAACAAATTGAGAACCCCGTTCACAGCATCATCGAAGATTTTGTTCAGGCTGTTGAGGAAGGTGGAGACCTGAGAGTTGATGGCAGGGAGGGACGCCGAACGGTTGCACTGTTGGAGAAAATCTACCAATCAGCCAGAGAAGGGAGAGTCCTGAGCGTATAAGGACATCTGAAATCAGTTTATCCGTGTCATTCGTGAAGATGGAGATTGTGATTGGAAGACATTAAAACACAGCAGCGATATAAAGGGGCAACAGGACGTGCTATCCTGATCGGTCTGGCACTTGTCGCCTTTAATGTCTATTGGGTGACAATTACGGAGATGAAGTACCGGGCGGAAGCGACTGCACTGCCGATCTTCATCTATCCAATCTTTATCCTGTTTTGGCTGGTTGTGTTCAACAACAGTATATTGCAACTGTGGCCGCGGATTCGATTCTCGACTGGAGAGCTCCTCACCATCTACTCCATGATTGTGATTTCGACCTCCATCGCCTCGTATGGGATGTTACAGGACCTTTTCGCCATCAGTCTCCACCCCTACCAATTTGCAACCCAAGAAAATGAGTGGAAGGAACTCTTTTTCCATTACATCCCGCCTTGGTTTACCGTCAGCACACCTGATGCCGTATTGACCGGATACTACGAAGGGGATTCCTCCTTTTACGAGCCGAAGCACTTCAAAGCATGGCTAAGGCCCATGATAGTCTGGACGCTATTCACGCTGGTCTTGCTATTTATGCTCCACTGTATCAACACCCTCGTTCGCCGACAGTGGGTGCACACCGAACGACTAGCATTTCCAATCATCCAACTGCCTGTGGCGATGGCACAGTCGTCAAATTTCTTGCGGAACGGTCTGCTATGGGTCGGATTCTCCATCCCTTTCGCCTTAGACCTCATGGACGGATTACACGTCCTTTTCCCCGCTGTTCCATATCTTCATCTCAAGTTGCACTTTGTCGGCAGACAACTCACTGAAAAGCCGTGGGATGCGATGTCCAATACGATGATATCTTTCTTCCCGTTCATGATCGGCCTCGGGTTTTTCCTGCCGTTAGACCTCTCGTTTACCTGCTGGTTCTTCTTTCTGATGCGCCAGTTCAGCCGCGTGCTGAGTAGCTACCTTGGATTGGACACGCTTCCCGGCTTCCCCTACTTTTATGAACAATCCGCCGGTGCATGGATCTGCATGTGCCTCATTGCGGTTTGGGTGACGCGCAGGCATTTGATTTTTGCGTTTCGGACCGCATTTTCTGAAAAATCATCAGCCGATGCCGACGAGCCGATGCGCTATCGGACCGCCATACTTGGACTGGTTGGCGGAGGTCTGTTCATGTTTATTTTGTCTTATCAGGCTGGCATGACGATGCTAGCCATTCCAGTTTTCTTCGGGCTTTATTTTGCTATTGCTATCGCCGTCACCCGTTTACGGGCAGAATTCGGCGCGCCCCACGGCATCTTCAACCATCCTGCAGACATGATGGTGACCGCTTTCGGGACGTTGACCTGGGGGGGGAGTAGTTTAACCGTAATGAGTTTCTATCAGTGGTTCAATCGGAGTTACCGCTCGCACGCCATGCCAAATCAGTTTGAGCCGCTCAAGATGGCTGAAGTCGCTCGTATCAACACTCGTCGGTTGGTAATTGCGATGATGGTTGGGGCGGCTGTGGCACTGATCGTTGGGATGTGGACGAACCTAGACATGATGTACCGAGATGGTGCGCTGGCGCGGGTATCATTCTTTAAGGTTTGGGTCGCCAATACCGCTTGGAGCCGGTTAGAAAACTGGCTGTTTCACCCAATGCCGGCCGATGTGCCACGTACCATGTTTATGGGAGTCGGCATGGCGTTCACCGTAATTCTCCATGTCTTACGAACCCGCTTCTTTTGGTGGCCCCTTCATCCCGCCGGTTACCCGCTTGCCGTGAGTTTTGCCATTGATTACTTCTGGTTTACTTTTCTCATCAGTTGGACGTTGAAAGCCATTATTTTGCGGGTCGGTCAGGTCAGAGGGTATCAACGCTCCATCCCGTTTTTCTTCGGCTTGATTTTGGGTGATTTTATAACCGGGGGGCTTTGGATGATCTACGGTGTCCTGACACAGCAGCAGACGTATATGATCTATTTGAATGGAGGGACGTGGTATTGAAACATAGATTGCAACAATTTCAAAAAGGGGAGACAAAATTGTGGAATATGTGAACTTTGGAACCGCCGGCATCCAAGTGAGCCGGCTGGCTTTCGGCTTGGGTTTCAGGGGGCAACCCGATGAAGCGGAAGCCCAGAGAGTGATCGAGCACGCTTTTGAGCTGGGGATTAACCTCATCGATTGTGCCAATTGGTACGGCCCAATGGACAATCGAGCCAATCAGGGGCGTTCAGAGGTGATTTTAGGCAGGGCACTGAAGGGGAAGCGGGATAACGTTGTGATTACCACGAAGGTCGCTGCGCCCACCGGAGCGGGCCCAAACGATGAGGGCTTATCGAGATATCACATCATGCGTGAAGTGGAGCGATCGCTCAAGCGGTTGGACACAGACCATGTTGATATCTATCTGGTCCATCGCTTCGATGAATTGACACCGCTTGAGGAAACGATCCGGACGTTGGACGATATCGTTCGCGCGGGTAAGGCACTTTACGTCGGGTGTTGCAACTATGCGGCGTGGCAAGTTTGCAAATCGCTCTGGATTGCGGACAAATACAATGCAACGCCATACATGTGCGCCCAAAATCTATACAACCTGCTGAATCGTCAGATGGAAGGCGAAATGTTTGATTTGGTGAAGGATACGGGGTTGGGTGCGATGGCGTTTAGCCCGTTGGCGGTCGGTCTTTTCAGTGGGATATATTCACCAGACCGCCCACCGCCGTCGGGAACTCTGTTTGCGACACGGAACCGTGACGACTTTGCCCGCATGATGGAAGAAGGCTCCGCGCGGGTTATAACAACCGTTAGGCGGCTCGCTGATGAATTAGGAAAAACGCCTGCACAGTTGGCTTTGGCGTGGGTGCTTTCGCATCCAGAAATCACCGTTGCCATCAGCGGTGCTGACACAACTGAACACCTGAACGATAATATTGGTGCTGTCGGTTGGACGCTTGATGATTCCATACGAGAACAGCTGGACACTGCTTCTGAATCATTCGTTGGACATCCCAAAGGGAGTGTATAGCATATCTCAAGTTGTCATTATTCCCGTAGGTCGGGCTTCCTAGCACCACCCGCACAACCTCAACGGGGCGACAGACGTATAGTCACCCGAACGCCCTAGCAACTTGGGTTATAGCAAGGAACGTTCCTACAGATAGCGAGAGTGAAACCCAACCCCCACAACCGATGAACCAACTAAAGTCCACGCTTCATCTTGCCCCAGGTGACAGCGAGTTTGCCGGCGGGGTCAACCGCGAGCGAGTTTCTCACATTTTTGTTAATTTCGTCTGCGCTCAACGCCCGGTCGTAGACTCGGTAGATAGCGATGGAACAGTTGCAGGTTCGCTGTTGTTCAACATGAGCGGAAGTAAATATGCCGTGCTGTAGCATTTCGTGCGCTGGATCCCACTCTACCTGGGTTGGAACGTTGGCAACCTCGACACCGTCCCGGTAGTTTGTTATGCTCTTTCCACTTGCAAAGACGATGTGCACCCAGTGCCACTCCTTTTGCCCAATGTTCAGCTTGTTTTTCCGCTTCGCTAGGTCCTGACGATGTTGTGCGACATTCTGGGCGATACTGATGTTTTGGAATATCCCGCTGCCCTTGGCATCCAGCCAGACCCTAACAATCTGATCTCTCGGTGCTCCAGCGTTCCATCCGTCTTTAATGGCAGCCCACGGCTTGGTCTGAATGCCAAAAACTTGGTGCTCTTCCATGAAAAGTGGGCCATTTATCCGCATAAGGAGCCCGATGGTAAAATCTTGAAGGTGGACGATAGGCGCGGCTTTATCCTCCTCTTCGTTAGCAAAAACTGTGTTGGATTGAGTTGCGGTGTACCATGCGGCATTATCCGACTTGACACCAATCGCGGGAATTTCAATAGTGCCACGTTCGAGGATTGGCTTGCCCCTTCCCCGTTCTATTTGTCCGCCAACCGTGCCGGCGTTTCGCCACGCGTTGTCGCCCTTCTGTTGGCGTGTTTCTACAGGGTTAAAGTAGAGCACGGGGTTCCTAACTGGACTCACGGCGAACGCCACAGACGATATGAGGGCAGTAATCAGCACCACACTAAGCATATTGCTGTTAGACGTTTTCATTTTGATCTCCTCCTGATGGATTCTGTGGGAGTCTTATATCCTCCTGTCAATAAGTGTATTGCTTAGTTAGACAAGCACCGATGCCTTAGCGAAACGTTTGGGGATAATCTGTCGGAAAAATCTCCAAACTAAAATCCCTGCTTCATCTTGCCCCAGGTGACAGCGAGCTTGCTGGCGGGGTCAACCGCGAGTGAGTTTCTCACATTTTTGCTAATTTCATCTGCGCTTAACACCCGGTCATAGACGCGGTAGATAGCGATGGAACAGTTGCAGGTTCGCTGTTGCACATCAAAATTAGAGGTAAATATGCCGTGAATCTTCAAATCGTGTTCTGGATCCCACTTTACTTCTGTTGCGTGGGAAGCTGCCTCTTTGCCATCAAGGTAGGTTGTTACACTCTTACCACTTTCAAAGGCGATATGCATCCAGTGCCATTCGTTTTGTCCAAGCTTCAGCTTGTTTTTCCTGTTCGAGAAATCGTGACGGGCTTGTATAACGTTCTGGGCAATACTTACGTTTTGGACGATGCCTTTGCCGGCGACATCCAGCCATATCCGAACAACTTGCTCATGCGCCCGAGGTGGTATGACCCCCTCGGTTTGGAGGCCTATAACGATGTTCTCCTCCGCGAAGTATGGGCCATTCACCCGCATAAGGAGCCCGATGGTAAAGTTTTCGAGATTAACGACAGGTGCGCTGCGGTCATCCGCTTCGTTGGCGAAAACGGTTTTAGCCCGAATTGCGGTATACCACGCGGCATCGTCCGCCTTAAAACCGATTGATGGAATTTCAATGGGGCCCATTTCAAGGATTGGTTTGGATTCGCCCCTGCTAACTTCCCCGCCAGCTGTGCCGGCATTTTTCCAAGAGTTGTCGCCCTTCTGCTGGCGAGTTTCTAAGGGGTTAAAATAAAGCACAGGTTTCCTGACCGGGCTCGCGGCAAACGCTATGGAAGGTGTCAGCACCATGATAAGCGTGAGGGTGAGGATAGTTCTGTTAGACAATTTCATGTTGATGCTCTCCTTGTGAATTCTAGTTAGGAGGGGAGTTTTATACTCTCCTCGTTGAACAACTGATAATTTGTGCGATTCTTGTCGCGGAATCCCCACAATAAAATCTGGAAACACTTATACAAGTTTAACAAAAAATCACTCAATTGTCTAACAAAAAATAAGCAATCGTGCTGAGGTGACATCAGATGGTCAACTTACATAGCAGCAGGTGGATTTCCTTTTTCCTTCTCACTGTTTTCCTGAACTTGTGCAGTTTCCCCCTCTATTCAGCGTCTGAATTTCAGATACACCTCCAAAAAGCAAATCTGTACGCGAGTCAACGTGAATTTTTCAAAGCGGTTGAACATCTCTCGAAGGCACTCAATATTCATCCGCGAGAAGTTGACGTACATGTTCAACTTGCAATTGCCTGCAGCAGGCTAGGTTGGATTGACAAGGCGGTTGAATCATACGCAGTTGTGCTACAGCTTGACCCCAACTCACCGACCGCACAATACGGCTTAAAAGTGCTCGGGCACTACCAGATCGGTCTGATCCATGCCAGGAAGGGGGCTCTTGAAAAAGCGAAAACTCAATATCAGCTCGCCATCGAATTAGATCCGGAACTATCCCTGCCACATTTCCAACTCGGCTACCTCTCTGCCCAACAAGGACAGTTTGAGGAAGCTATTCCTTTCTATCAGAAAGCGATAGCACTTTATCCGAATCACACAGGTGCTTACTACCAACTGGCGAATGCCTATTTCCGCATGGGAAAGCAGGACGAAGGGAAACGTCAGTTGGAGAAGTTCCGGGAAATTAAAGCGAAGGAACGATTCAATCTTGCAGAGCGATCTTTGAAAAAAGGAGAAATTGACGAAGCCCTCACAGCATTTCAGCGGACGCTGGACATGGATGCCGCGTTTGCGCCCGCTTATGCCAGACTCAGTGCCATTGCCCTCCAACAGAATGACTTGGAAACCGCAGCGCAGTATCTCCAAAAGGCACTTGAGATTAAACCCAATTTCGCAGCAGGCCACTATCAACTGGGCCGGATTTATCACAAGCAGGGCGAAATCGAGAAGGCGATTGAATCATTTGAGAGTGCCTTCTCGCTTCGACCCAATTTTGCGCCAGCTTGTAATGCGCTTGCTTGGCTCTATGCTGAAGCTGGGAAGAACATAGATGAAGCGATTGCACTTGCGACCAGGTCCGTTAAGTTGAAACCGACCGCCTCCCACTGGGATACCCTCGCTTACGCTCTTTATAAAGCGCGAAGGCACAAAGAAGCCGCCAAGGCGATTGCCAAAGCACTTGACCTACAACCCAATGATCCGGACTATGTAGCACGTCAGAAATCAATCCACAAAGCGATGACCGAACAGAGCAAATAACAAACGGGAAGAATGGAAGGAGAGGAAGAATGGAGGGAAGGTTATTTTACGCAATATGCAATAGACATTACGTTTCACATTTCACGCATCACGTTCTCATCCTCTTGCTATTTGCCCCGCTAGCTCTCGCAGCCCAAACACCAACCTTCACCGACGTGACCGCGGAAACCGGCATCAATTTTAAGCATACGAGTGGCAGGAGCGGCCAATTTTACTTCGTAGAACAGCTCGGTTCAGGGGCGGCATTTTTTGATTACGATAACGATGGGAATCTGGATATCTACTTCGTCAACGGGGCGGACCTTCCCGGTTTTCAATCGGAGAGGCCACCAACAAACCGCCTCTATCGAAATAACGGGGACGGGACTTTTACTGATATGACGGAATTTGCCGGGGTCGGAGACAAAAGTTACGGCGTTGGGTGTTGTGTTGGCGATTATGACAACGATGGACATCTCGATCTGTATGTGACCAACTTTGGAAAAAATCGTCTTTACCGCAACAATGGAGATGGGACTTTCACTGATGTGGCAGACCGATCCAATGTTGGAGATGCGCGTTGGGGGGCTTCTTGCGCCTTTGCAGATTATGACAACGATGGACATTTAGATCTCTATGTGACCAACTACATTCAGTTCCAACTGGATAAAAACAAAACCTGCCAGAATAAGGGGGTGCGCACGTATTGCAACCCGCAGGAATATGTAGGCGAAGCCGATATCCTCTATCGAAACAGTGGCGACGGAACATATACGGAAGTTACCCAAGCGGCGGGTGTTTACCAACCACGGAGCAGAGGGCTTGGGGTCGTCTGGGGCGACTACGACAGCGATGGCTACATTGACCTCTATGTGGCGAACGACACGAATGAGAACCACCTTTTCCACAATAACCGTGATGGGGCATTCTCCGACATGGCTTTCTTTGCGGGCGTTGCATTGAATGAAAACGGCGAAATGGGGAGCGGTATGGGCGTTGACTTTGGGGATTATGACAACGATGGGCTCTTGGACATTATGGTGACCAATTTTCAGGACGAAGTGGCGGCCCTATACCATAATGACGGAGATGGTTTTTTTTCTGACGCTTCTTATATCTCTGGAACAGGCGAAAGCACCTACGCATCTTTGGGATGGGGGGTCTGTTTCTTCGACTACGACAACGACGGTGCCAAGGATATATTTATCGCCAACGGGCATATTTTCGGTAATGTCGAGCAGTTCAATCCTGAGACAACTTACGCGCAGGTCAATCACCTTTTCAGGAATTTAGGAAGTGGAGGTTTTCAAGAGGTCACCGCGCATGTCGGGCTCGATCTGTCCCAAAAGGCACCCAGCCGGGGGGCTGCATTCGGAGATTATGATAATGACGGTGACATCGATATATTGGTCACCAACAGCGATGGGAAGCCGCAACTTCTCAGGAACAATGGCGGAAATCGGAACAACTGGGTGAAAGTACACATCCGGGGAACTACAAGTAACCGCGCAGGGATCGGGGCGCGAGTCGAAGTCATTACCGGAAGTGTTTCACAGATGGCTGAAGTGAAAAGCGGCTCTGGCTACCTGTGCCAAAATGCACTCGCTCTTCATTTCGGTTTAGGGAGTTACACGATTATTGATAAAATCATCGTAACATTTCCAAGTGGGCGTGTTTATGAAATGGAGGCAATTCCAATCAATCAAGTTATCAAAATTGCAGAACCCGAGGACAAGTGAAATTAAAAAATAGTTGCAATAATTTCTAAAAAATGCTAACATTATCAAAAGGAGCTTTAGCCCGTAACACCCAAGCATTCCCCGATAGATGTCTCCCCGCAGGCGGGACAGGCCCGTTCCACCTGCCTGCCTGTCCCGTTCGCGGGGCTCTCGGAACGGACAGGATAGGCATGCTTGGGATAAAGACCTTTTAACAGGTCTTAAGTTTCGCTTTAGCATTTTTTTGTTGGCTTTGTTGGCGAAATATGTTAAACTTCTAATAGTCTCCGCGAGGGGAGTCCGTGCCGAGACCGGAACGGAGGAACTCAGGGGTGAGAATTCCAAGCCTTTAGGTTTGGGAGTATGTCAAAGACTATGGTTAAAAAGGGCGGCAATGCGCCGCCAAATTCTCGATTCTGCTGAAACGATTCAGCAGACATTAGTAAATATCAGGAGGTTCACGCATGAACACGGTGTTAAAATTGACCCTTGTCAGTCTTATTGCTCTTGGACTGATATACAGTGGTCCAGGATATACCAAAATTGAGCTTGCAGACGAGGATATCGTAGGGATATGGCTCTTTGACGAAGCTGACGGCGATGCAATCGTTGATGCAAGTGGCCACCACGCGGATGGCAAAATCAATCACTTCGATCCGAAAGGTGTGACAAGAGAGCCAGGCAAATTTGGAGGGGCACTAAGGTTCCCCCACATAGATGGGGAGCTCAATAACGTCACAATCCCGAATCCAGACAACTATAACTCCTTCGACGAGTTTACCATATCCTTGTGGGTTAAGGCACAGTCTACCCCCAACTTGAATCAACGTATGTTTTCAAACGAATCAGCACCGGGCGGAGACGGGAGCAGGAATATCGTCTGGGAGCTTAACTTCGGAGCGGGAGAGACAGCGCGTATTGTCTTCGGTGCCGATGGATGTTGCAAGTGGGCGGATGCTACTGCTCCACGCGACCTCCTAACGGATGACGTGTGGCATCACGTCGTTGGGCTCTGGAAACAACCGTCCCTGCTCGTCTACACCGATGGAAGAAAAGGGCAGGACAAATGTTTCGATGGGGACAGTCCAAACGGGGACGATCCGTGTAATGCCCTGCCAGACCTCAAAGCCGCCGGCGATCCATTCATCATCGGCACCCGTCCGAATGACACCGGCAATCTAAAGGGGCTTATGGACGATGTCGCCCTATTCGATCGTGCGTTGACCGAAGACGAAATTAGAACCATCATGGACGATGGGCTTGAGCAAGGGGCACTGGCTGTCAGTCCATTAGGAAAAGCTACCACAACCTGGGGTGCCCTCAAGAGTCGCAATACCCGAGAGCAGTTTAGTCGGTAGCACTTGTTAAATTTTTGATAGACTCAATCCTTGCGAGGGTTCCAAACCTTCGCAAGGTTACTAATATCTTTTGTTTGACCACTTTCCCACCCCCGCACTTCACCCTCCTGAACTACCCACCGCTTGGGATGAGTGCATGTTTCTTAATCCCGATTTATCGGGGCTTCTTAATCCCGATCTTGCATCGAGGTAAATCGGAAATTTACCTAGCGAACCCCGAAAAGGAAATTAAATATGCGAACGCTAGATCTGCGTGTCCGGTATTTTCAGGATAGCACTCCCATGGGGGTGCCATGTCGCGAAGAAAACTTCATCCGACGTGAAATCACGATGCCGCTGCCTATTGAGCAGACCGCGTTTGTGCTGGTTGATGTCTGGAACGTGCATTTCATCGAGAGTTGGATTGAACGCGCGAAAGACGTGACCATCAACGCAATCATTCCTGCGCTGAACGCCGCTCGTGAGGCAAAACTGACAATCGTGCATGCTCCCTGCCCGGAGGTCGCTGAGCAATTCCCGCAACTTGATCGGCATACCCCTCCCGAAGTCCAGCCTCAACCCGATTGGCCCCCGCCAGAGTTTCGGAGTCGGACTGGCAAATACACCGCCTACCGGGGACCGCGTAATCAGCCTCCGAGCATTGGTATTCACTGGAACAATCTCTCGGAAAAATTGGCGATGTCACCATCAATCGAAGTGCGAGACGATGACTTTGTAATCGCAACGGGGGAGCAACTGCATGAACTCTCGGAGGAGCGCGGTATCTTACACCTAATCTATGTCGGCTTTGCGACCAACTGGTGCGTCGTTGGTCGTGACTACGGTATCCGAGCGATGTCTCAGCGGGGGTATAACATCATCCTCCTCCGCGATGCAACCACGGGCGTGGAGTTCCCCGATACGCTCGGCCAGCTTTTCACCACTGAAATCGCCATCCGGGAAGTTGAGCAGCAGTGTGGCTTCACTGCATCAAATGAAGACTTCTCTACGGCGTGCCGTGCCGTATAACGGTTCTTGAGGTACAAAATTGGAAAATCTTCACTAGTTGGAAAATCTTCACTAGGAGGACTATATGAAAAAAGTACGTATCGGTGTCATTGGCTGTGGAGCAATTGCTCAGGTCCATCATCTTCCCAATTTAACAGCACTTCAAGACGAATTTGAGGTGCCAATCGTCTGCGATGTATCGCCGGGTGCCGCAGCGTATGTTGCCGAGACCTTCAATATCCCTCGCTATGTGACAGATTACCGTGACCTCCTCGCATCCGATGTCGACGCGGTGCTGCTCTGCCACTCCGATCCGAAGACAAGGGTAGCAGTGGCAGCATTCAATGCGGGGGTGCATGTCTTCATTGAGAAACCGATCTGTTTTTCCATTCAGGAAGCGGACGCTATAATCGCTGCGTGTCAGGCATCGGGGAAGGTTGGGCAAGCTGGGTACATGAAAGTTCACGACCCTGCGTTTGAATTGGCGAAAAGTGAAGTCAATAAGATGGAAGACATCCGATTTGTTCAGGCAAATCATCTGCATTGTGGCAACGAGCTCCACCTTCGTAATTTTCGGATTAAGCGGTTCGATGACCTTCCGCCAGACGCAATGCGTGAGGCTGGTGAAGATGGAGCGAAAGCGCGTCAAGATGCTATTGGAGATGCATCGGACAGTGCTAGCAGTGCCTTCTCCACACTCTCAGGCAGCGGCATCCATGATCTCTACGGTTTCCGTGCCATGCTTGGTGTGCCGGAGGCGGTAGCCAGCACGGAGTTGTGGAATGGGGGACGTGGTATCACGACGATACTTGAATATCCAAACGAAGTGCGCCTTGTGTATACATGGGCAGCCATTCCGGGCTTGTGGGATTTCAAGGAAACGCTAGAGGTTTACGGCGATACCAAGCGTGTGATTGTTAAATACCCCACAGGATTTTCCCGCGGCATTCTTTCCACTGTCACAGTGCATGAGATTGAAGCGGATGGCACAACGGTGCTCAAAGAACCTGCGATAGAGTGGGAGAGTGCCTTCAGCCGTGAGATTCGTCACTTCCATGCCTGCATCACTGAAGGGATTCCCTGTCGCACATCAGTCATTGATGCTCGCAACGACATTGCACTGATTATCAACATTGTTAAAGCCTACACTGAACACGCCCGAATTCCGAGCGAGTGGTAGGTTCGCAGAAGGTTGGACCACATCCAAAGGACGAGTTATATCAATGAAAATTACGGACTTAAAATGCACTGTTTTGGGTAATAACCCCGTGATTCGCATAACAACCGACGAGGGGATCAGTGGGCTCGCAGAGGTGGAAGGCAGTAAACACTACCTGAAGCCTCATATTCTATTTTACAAGCAGCACATTGTCGGAGAAGATCCCACGAACGTGGAGCGGGTCATGCTGAAGATCCGCCGCTTGGGGAGTTTTAAGCCGTGGGGCAGCTCGGTAAGTGCGATAGAGATGGCACTTTGGGATATCGCCGGCAAAGCAGCAGGCCTTCCGGTCTACAAGCTGCTGGGGGGTAAAATCCGCGACAAAGTTCGGGTCTATAATGGTGCGGTCAGGTTTCCAATGGACGGAAATTCCCCGGAAGCCTACGCTGCAAATATGGAAAAAATGAAAGCCGCCCCGGAAGGATTCACCATTATCAAGCAAGGCATCGCATTTCATAGCGGAATGCCACGTGAGGTGCCGGACTTTTTCTACGGTGAAATGCAAAAAGGGGCTTTTGGAACAGGTCGGGGTCCTTTGACCGAACGGGGATTGAAACATACGGTTGCGTGCGTTGAGGCGATGAAGGATGTTTTGGGAGACGAGGTCGGTCTAGCTTTGGATTGTGGACCTGGGTTGACAGTCCCTGACGCGATTAGGCTTGCGAAGGCTGTGGAACCGCTAAACGTGATGTGGCTCGAAGACATGATCACCGGAGATTATGTGCCGTATGTTTTAGCAGATCTCTACCGTGAGGTAACGCAAAGCACATCAACACCGATCCACACCGGCGAGCAAATTTACCTCCGACAGAACTTCAAAGACCTAATCGAAAAACACGCCGTGAATGTAATCGGGCCCGATCCGTGTGACATCGGCGGCATCGCAGAACTGAAGTGGGTCGCAGAGCATGCAGATCTTCATGGTATTCTTATGGCACCCCACGGCACGGGTGACGGGCTCATTGGGCTAGCCGCCCTCGTTCAGATGTCAGCAACCTTGCCCCAGAATTATATCGCTTTCGAGTACCCGGTCGGTCGTCCTGAGTGGTGGTATGATATAGTTGAAGGGCTGCCAGACCCCATCGTTGAAGATGGATTTATCACAGTTTGGGACCGCCCCGGCATGGGTGTCGAACTCAACGCGGAAGCCACGAAACAGTATCTCCCTGAAGGCGACGAAGCCTTTTTTGATTAATTTCATAAAATCGAAGGGGAACAGACATGGCGAAAATCAGATTGGGTGTCATCGGTGCAGGCGGCATTGTTTGTCGGCTGCATCTTCCTGCCCTCGTTGCCGGAAAAGACTTTGAGGTTGCCGTCCTTGGAGGCAGACGGGAGCATCGGCTCAAGTATCAATGTGAGCAGTTTGACATCCCGCGTTGGACACAGGACTACGATTCGATCATCGCAGATGACTCGCTCGATGCCATCTTGGTTGGTACACCTCACCCGCTTCATGTGTCTTGGGGAGTCAAAGTGCTGGAGGCAGGGATGCATGTCTTGATGCAGAAGCCGCTGTGCGGTGATATGGACGAAGCCAATCAATTTGTGGAAGCGGCAGAAAGAAGTCGCCTGACGGTGATGTGTCTCCCTCACGTGAATGCCTCCATCCGCAAGGCACGCCAACTGTTGGCAGAAGGCGCGATTGGCAGGGTTTCGGGGGCTCGATTCCGAACCAGTCACGGCGGGCCCGAAATCTACTACGCAGAGATTCGAGACATTTTTGGTGAGAAAGATGACGATCTCTGGTTCTTTGACGCGAAGCGAGCAAGCGTCGGGGCACTGTTCGATATGGGTGTTTATGCCGTTGCTGGATTGGTTGCAATGCTAGGGACTTTTAAGCGAGTCACCGGTTTCGCAACTACCTTTGATAAACCGACTGAGTTGGAAGATGTGGCGACCCTCGTTCTCGAAATGGAATCGGGAGGCATCGTCACTGCCGAAACAAGCTGGTGTGACCCCGCTCGGACGTGGGGGGCAAGCATTCACGGCACAGCAGGCAAACTTACACTGCCGGGGGAGGATGGGGCTGCGCTGAGTCAATGGACACCGACATCCTACACCCGTGAAACAGCACCTGTGGACGTGAAGGCGATTGATTGTTCAGACGCTGATCTCGGCGATATGCACACACATTTTGCAAAATGCCTCCGCGATGGTAAGCAGCCACCGTTGTCGAACGTTTACGCAGCGCGTCATGTCACGGAGATTTTGTTGGCTGGTATGACATCCGCTCGGACCGGCAGCGTAGTTGAACTTGTGACTAAGGCTGATGCGTGAAACGTAATTCGTAATTCGTAAGACGTAAGATAAATTGAACACTTCAAACGTAGCCGTTCAGAACTAACTGGCACTATCTCTCGACTGGACCGTTATCCTCAACATTGTATAGCTGGAAGGAGCTAAAAATGCTAACCCAAAAACAGATTGACTTCTACAATGAAAATGGTTATCTCGGTGTCGAAAATGTGCTTTCGGCGGAAGAGGTTGCTGACCTTCGGCGTACTACGGAGGAGTTTGTTGAGAAATCCCGTGAGGTCACTGAACATACCGATGTGTTCGACCTTGAACCGGGGCATACCTCAGAAACCCCTCGCGTGCGCCGGATCAAAAATCCCGTCCTGCACCACATTGTTTATGACCAAACGCTACGCCACGACCGTATCCTCGACATCGTTGAACAGTTGATTGGACCTGGCGTGAGCCATAATGGTCACAAACTCAACATGAAATACCCCGAATTCGGCAGCCCCGTCGAATGGCACCAGGATTGGGCGTTCTATCCTTATACCAACGACGACTTATTGGCAGTTGGCGTAGCGATTGACGATATGTCGCTGGAAAACGGCTGTCTGATGGTTATTCCCGGTTCCCATAAGGGACCAACCTATGACCATCACCAAAATGGTGTCTTCGTCGGTGCGGTAACAGATCCCAATTTTAGTCCCGATACCGCCGTTCCTGTTCAAGTCAAAGCCGGCGGCATTTCGATTCACCATGTTCGCATGCTGCACGGTTCCGCCCCCAATAACTCCAGCAACCCCCGCCGGCTGCTGTTACTCCAGTATTGTGCCCTCGATGCCTGGCCCATATCCGGGGGGGATTGGAATGTCTTCAAATCCTTTGCTCTACGTGGCGAACCCACGAATCAGCCGCGGGTTGTCCCTGCTCCCATTCGTATTCCTCAACCGCATGCTGAACGCAAGGGGTCAATCTACGAAGTGCAAACGCTTCTAGAAAATCCTATCTTTGCGGAGAAGAAAGCCCAATAGATCGAGTCAGTGACATCCCTTAGAGAGGGCGAAAAGTGAGGGCTCGTGACCTAAGGAGACGACATAATGGGAAATGGTGTTGTGAGGGATAAATTTTGGATCTGGGGACATGATGCCGGGAGTCACGATGATCAATATGGATTGACCACCCCCTCACGCATGACACCGGCAGAAGGTGCTTTGTATCTTAACGTACCCAATATCATATTGGTGCGCTATCGTGATCTGCCTCAACCGCCGTTTGAACAGTACGCACTAGCGTTTCGTCCACTGAAACAGGTCGTCTGGTCTATAGTCGGAGCGGCCGGTGCCACTGAGCATTACGAAGTGCAAGCAGCGCGCGAGTTGGCAGCAAAATTCCCAAATTTTACCGGCGTGATAATGGATGATTTCTTCAGCGATCCAGCAACCGGCCAAGTCGCTGTCCATGATGTCGAATCGCTAAATGCTATTCAAAAACAACTAACCGTCGTGGATCGGAAGTTAGATCTGTGGGTTGTGCTCTACAACCATCAGCTTGAAGCCCCTGTGGGTCCGCATTTGGAAACTTGTGATGTCGTTACCTTTTGGACGTGGACTTCTGAGCACTTGGTAGGGTTGGAGAAAAATTTCAAGCGTGTTGAGGAGATCGCACTGTCGCCCCGCAAAATACTCGGCTGCTACATGTACGATTACGGTAATCATCAAACCATGCCGGTTGACTTGATGAAACATCAGTGCGAAATCGGTTTGCAATGGCTCCGTGACGGTCGTATTGATGGCATGATTTTTCTCGCCAGTTGTATCTGCGATTTGGAATTAGAAACCGTTGAGTGGACACGGGCATGGATTCAGGAGGTCGGTGATGAACCAACATAGCTCTAGCGGGGCGACATGTGCAATTTGCGTACAATACTTAGAAAAGAGTAGGCACGAGAATCATGATAACAGCCACTCAAAATGTGACCGATTTTAACGAGAAGGGGTCTTTCACTTCCGGACTTCAAGAGGCGGTTGATGCCCTCCCTAAAAGTGGAGGCATTGTTTGGGTGCCTCCAGGGATTTATACCCTGCACCGCCATGTACGGCTGCGCCACAACGTCACTATCCGCGGCGCGGGCCAAGCCAGCCGCATCGTCCGGGCACCGGAGGTTTCTTCTCCGCTTGTGAGTGAAGCCCAGGCAGGTGAGACCTCTGTCCATGTTGAAAGCGAATCGGAATTCGCCGTTGGGATGGAAGTCAGTGTGTTTGACAAGGTGCAACACGGTTGGTACGCCACACATGCTTTCATTGTAGATATCAGTGAAAACAGACTCCATCTGGATCGACCTATCAATCGTCCCTGCCTCCCAGACCGAGCTGGCATGGTGGCTCACGCTTTCTCGGCATTCGTGGGTTGGGAAGAGCGCGGCTGTGAATTGGAGTCGCTTTGTATTGATGGAGGCGGTACAACTGATCAGAGTGTTTTTGTGGATTTTACGGTGTCTGCGATTCATCTGGTGCGGACAACAGATGCCCGCGTGAGGGGATGCGTTGTACAACATTGGCTCGCAGACGGGATAAGCGTTCAGGGAGGGGTTGGAGCGATTGTCAGCGATTGCCTCGCCGAGGGCTGTTTGGGACACGGTTTCCACCCCGGCACGTCCGTCCAACACAGCCTCTGGACGAACAACATCGGGCGGGATAATGGTCGTGACGGACTCTACTTCTGCATGTATGTCCGCCACTCGATCGTCAGCGAAAGCACTTTTTATGGAAATGGCCGACACGGCATCGGCGGTTTAGCTGATGGCGGAGATCAATACAACGTCGTAGCCAACAACACCTGTGTCAACAATGCCTGTCACGGCATGGAAGCTTCTCAGGGCAAAGACAACACAATCAACGGCAATATCTGCTTGAACAACTCACAGGAGGAACCCGGCAGATATAGCGGAATCGCCCTAATGGATGTCACCGGGATGATAGTTACTGGCAATAGATGTCTTGACGATCAATCTCTACAGACGCAAGCGTATGGCATTGAAGAAAGTGGGACGAGTGATAAGAACCTCATCGTTGCCAACCATTGTCACGGGAACTTGGTAAAGGGCGTGCTCAGCGTTGGTGCCGATACAAGATGTGCGGAAAACCTTGAATAAAACCAATTTTCCGCTTCGCTCAGTTCGGATTGCCAAATCCAGATCCGGTGTCAGATGTATACCCTCACCATACAAAAATCCTACTATTCCGGTTCGTTCTCCGCCGCCCGTGGCGCAAGTTCGTTCCATACTTCACCAAATTCGTAGACCTTCTTGAACATCGTGTAGACACCCTCCCACATTGCTTTCCGAGCCGCAACGGCAGCAGGATTATCTCCGTCAGCGTGAATTTCCTTGAGTTTGGCTCCCATCTCTTTCTGAACGCGGGCACAGGCTTGGGCTGCTTCCGCAAGACTCTCAGCGACCTCAACGTGATGGTCGATCAGTTCTTCAAGGGGTTTGCTTATGTCCTCTCCTAGGTCATAGGCGTTGGGCGGTGCGAACTGATGCGGCAGTCGCTCTCCATCCTCAGTGCGTGGTGTATGGGTCGGATGGATGTGGGGTGTCACCGAGAGGTACATAATCATCGGCTCGTCTCCGATTACGCGCACTCGGTGGACCTCGTCAGCAAGCGCAACGCACATTTGACCGGGCCCCAGTTTCTCAACCCCGTCACCAATTTCAAATATGACCCGTCCTTCAAGGATTAGGAAAATTTCATGTCCCAAATCGTGGCTGTGAATATCGGCGACTTGACCGGGCTCCATCCGCAAAAATCGGGAGCGGATTTGTGGGGTGATCAGTACGTTGCGAATATCGGTATGATAATCGTAGATAGCAAAACTCATCAGTTTCCTCCAATTTTCAATATCAGTTGATGGTAACACGATTTTCTAGATAATCAGAAAAATCCTTTAATCCAGTTCAAGTGTATCAAATTTCGCTAAAAAATTAAAGCCATTTTATCCCATAAAAAAAGCCCCAACCGAATCAAACGACTGGAGCTTTATTGAAAATCAATGTCTCTATGTTTTGGAAATTGTTTTTATATTGACCAACATCTCTCAATTACGTATAATGGAAAAGGATATACTCTACACAAACTGATAAGGAGAATCAGCGATGGCAGAGAAGAGATACCGAGTCGGCGTGGTTGGGCTAACGGGGATTGCAGCAAATCGCTTGGAAGCGGATTCAAAGATGGTGCTCAACACCCCGATGCCGGGTTCGCATGTCGCATCTTATGTAGCACTCCCACACACAGATCTGGTCGCAGTGTGCGAATTGAAAACAGAGTTGTTTGACCAGTTTAAGGAACGATGGGGCGATGTGCTTCCTGACGTGCAGACCTATACAGACTACCGCGAGATGCTTGAAAAAGAGAACCTCGACATCCTCAGTGTTGTTACCTCCGACAACCGCCACACCGATATTGTGGTTGACGCAGCGAACGCGGGGATAAAGGGGATTGTCTGCGAAAAACCGCTTGCCACCACGGTTGACGACTGCAATCGTATAATCGCCGCTTGCGAGGTGAAGGGTGTACCGATTTCAGTTGATCACACGCGGCGGTGGTGGCCCGCCTATCATCGCGCCCGTCAGGCAATCCGTGAAGGGGCAATCGGTGGCGTGCGTCGCATCGTGGCGCACATGGGCGGTCCCAGAGCCATGTTATTCCGTAACGGCACGCACCTGATTGACGGTATCTGCTTCTTTGCCGAGTCGGAGCCGGCGTGGGTATTTGCAGAGTTGGACGAGGGTTTTGAGGATTATTTTTCCTATCGTGGAGACGGTGGACGTAGCCCTGCTGGCGATCCAGGCGGCAGTGGATACATCCATTTTAAGAACGGAGTCCGCGCATTTGTGAACGGATCAAAGGGTCAGGCGAGTGGTTTTTGCCTTGAGGTCATCGGCGAAGAGGGACGTCTGGATGTGGAAAACACCGTGACTTTGTCGAGCAGCGGTGGTAAATCTGAGCTGTTCGACCTGCCGCCACACATGAAAATCGGTATTCCCGCCTGCATTGAAGAGCTCATTCAAGTCATAGAGAGCGGCGGCGAGCTGCTTTCCCCTGCCTCCGAAGGGAAGAAAGTGGTTGAGATTATCATCGGATTCCTCAAGTCGCAAGAGCGCGGAAATGTGCGTGTAGAGCTGCCGCTACCGCCGGGGAATTGATCTTATCCAATAGTTGCACCATCAGATGATTTGTCATGAGGTGAAACATGCGCATTCACTATAGGGACTTACTCGAACCAAAATCGCTACCCGAAGGAACGATGCTTGCGTACGCGACGCAGGACCAGGACTGTCGTTCTCTTGAGAGGTTCACCATCCGCACCCTCAACGCAGGGATGCGTACTCCAGAGGTTATCGATGAATCGCGTGAATCATTTTGGATTATAATCAGTGGGGAGGGGACAATGGTGCGTGGCAACGAAACCCTCCAAATCCGACCGCGGGACCTAATCATCACCCCGCCGGGAGTTCCCCATTCGCTCACCGCTGGAGATGCGCCTGTCAAATGGTTTGACGTTGCGTTCCATTCCGCCACTTGGAAGATTGCTGCGGATACATTGGAAGCTGGTATTGGAGATTCGCACGGCGATTATGTCAAGGGCAAGCCATCACTGGTCCGGGGGGAGGAACTGCCACCACAGGTAGGGGACTCCTGTTACCGGTATCCACACGCTCGACCGCATTCGACATTAGATCATTGGGATCAGAATAGCAGTGAGCCGGGGGCACGTGCCGCCAACCATGTCCATGACAGCCATGAGGAGTTCTGGTACATCCATGAAGGTTCAGGGCATGTCGAACAAAACGGTCACATCTTTGAGGTTTCGGCGGGGGATCTCATCGGACATGCGCCGGGTGTCCATCATACACTTATCGCTGAGAAGGAGCCGATCCGTTGGTACTGTTTCTGCATGAATCGCTGGTTGATGCCGCTTGTTAAGGACGCGCTTGTTGAGGCTTAACTGTGTCGGCTAATCTGCCACAATTTCAAGACGGAATCCTTCTATATTTACAAAATCTAGTGTTGGGCTTCCTAGCTCAACCGATGCAGATTGTCAGGTGGTCGGTCATCTTGCCCGATCTACGGGTATGGGTTTCAGCCCGTAGGTCTATATTCAATCTATCAAATGTCAACAAAATCTAAATGAATGAGCTTACTAAAATTCTAGCAATAATCCGACGTCCGTTTCAGCAGGAAATTCGGAGCGGTTGTAAAGACAGTGTGGTGATTAACGGATTAGGTGCATATGTCCAACTTTGGGTCAGGAATGCACAACGGTTGACGCTTACCCCCGCTGAGCAGCAGATGCTGACTTCGCTTGCGAATCTGTTTTCAGATTATGAGACGTTATCGCCAACGAAACGGCGGGAGGTCGTGCAAGCCGCCATCGAACAGATTGAAGAAATAGGATTAGGAGATCAGAAGGAATCGCCTACTAGAAAACCCGCGGCAACAGAAACAGCTGATGATTTTCCCTTGTTTCAAGTGCCATCTAGTCAACCAGCAAAGATGTCCTCCCCTTCGGTAAAACGTGCCGGGGAGAGCAAAGGTCAACAGACGCTTTTCCCTGTTGATCCAAAGGTAGGCAGAACGTCAGAGATGGTTGAATCAGCCCCTTCACGTTTCATAGACCGTCCCGATTCATCAGAATCTCACGTTTCACACGCTGATTCACAAGCTGACCCCCCAGAAGAGGTGCTGATTAAAGATGTCCCCATCGCAACCGATCCAGCGTCGCTGAAATTTTTGGAGACAGAGATTCAGTACGCAAGTGGAATCGGTCCACGCCGAGCGGCGAAACTGATAGCGGAGCTCAATATCTGCACGGTCCGCGATTTGCTGGAATACTATCCGCGCGACTATCTAGATCGTGGGCATTTCCGCTCAATTTATGAAGTGGGACGTACCGGCGAATACGAGACAATTCAAGGTGAGGTGGTCAATCAAAGCCAGTTCACGCCGAGCCGCAGGGGTGCACAGTCTGTCGGAAAGATTGCAGTCTATGACCAAACCGGTGTGGCGCAGTTGGTCAACTTTGGGCGTCGTGTCGGCTATCTCAAGAGCCTGCTGAAAGTTGGCACGCAAGTTGTTGTGAGCGGCAAATTTACCCGTCGCAACAATGAAATCCAGACCACCGATTTTGAATTTGAGGTGCTCGAGGCGGAGGACGCAGATCTTATCCATACGGGCAGAATTGTGCCGAAGTACACGCTGACAGCGAAGCTCACCCAACGGATGCTTCGACAATGGACCAAAACGGTCTTAGACAGGTACGCAGAGGGCTATCCAGAGATTTTGCCGCTGGACCTCCGCCAACGAAATCAGTTGATAGATCGGCGCATGGCAATCCAAGAGATCCACTTCCCTTCTTCAGAGAGACATAAAGATGCCGCGCGAAGAAGGCTAGCGTTCGATGAGTTTTTCCTCCTAGAATTGGGGCTTGAGCTCAAAAAGCAACGCTGGAAAACAGAAGAGAAGGGAATCGCTTTCCAAGTCGAAGATCAACTGCTATATCGGTTTGTTGAGGTATTGCCCTTTGAATTGACAAAAGCGCAAAAACGGGTCATCGAGGAGATCAAGTCGGACATGGCGAACGTACAGGCGATGAATCGGTTGCTTCAAGGGGATGTCGGATCCGGAAAGACAATCGTTGGAGCGGTTGCCCTGCTGTGTGCAATTCAGAGCGGCTATCAGGGGGCGTTGATGGTGCCCACAGAAATCCTTGCTGAACAACATACCTATAACCTGTCGGAATTGCTTGAACCCCTCGGTCTGAAAGTCGTCCTACTCAAAAGCGATCTTTCCAAAGCGGAGCGCGACGAAGCCCTCGCTGCCATTGCCGATGGCTCAGCTCATGTCGTTGTTGGGACGCACGCCCTGATTCAAGAAGGGGTTGAGTTTCATCAGCTTGGACTGGTAATTATTGACGAGCAGCACCGCTTCGGCGTGATGCAACGGGCGACGCTCCGGGACAAAGGGACAACCCCGGATGTCTTGGTCATGACAGCGACCCCCATCCCGCGGACACTCGCCCTAACAATTTATGGAGACCTCAATGTGTCCACGATCGATGAACTCCCGCCGGGGCGGCGGAAGATAACGACGAAATGGGTAAGAGAGAAAGACCGCGAAAAACTGTATGCGCAGATAGAGAAGGAGGTCCAGCGTGGACGACAAGCGTATATCGTTTATCCACTTGTCGAGGAATCGGAGAAGTTGGAAGATATTAAAGCCGCAACGGAGATGGCAGACCACTTTCAAGATAATGTGTTTCCGCACCTGCGAGTCGGGCTACTACATGGGCGGATGCGATCTGTGGAAAAACAGGACGTGATGGGTCGCTTCAAAAATAGAGAAATCGATATTCTGGTGTCCACCACTGTCATAGAAGTCGGGATTGACGTGCCCAACGCCTCGCTCATGGTGATTGAAAACGCGGAGCGATTCGGACTGTCGCAACTGCATCAGCTACGTGGGCGCGTTGGGCGCGGCACCCACAAATCCTCTTGTCATCTGATTAGCGGTCCAATAACCGACGATGGGGTACGTCGAATCAAGGCGATGACGCGAACTAATGATGGTTTTGATCTTGCGGAGGTGGATTTGGAAATCCGAGGGCCCGGCGAATTTTTTGGAACTCGTCAATCTGGGCTTCCAGACTTCAAAATCGCCAATATTCTCAAGGATGCGTCGTTGCTTGAAATCGCCAAATCAGAGGCGAATCGGCTCGCTAAGATGGACCCAAACCTGAGTCAACCCGCGCATCGGGTATTGAAACAGGTGCTACAGACGCAGTGGACTGGACATTTGAAAATGGCATCAATCGGTTGATTGAAAGAGGTTGATGAAATGTTGATGACCTATACCGTAAAATATACAAAAATAGATTCCGGGTACATGGAACAGTTAATCGAATGGCCAGAAGTACTCACCGAAGGAAGCACTTGGGAAGATTGTCGGGAAATACTTCAAGATGCACTGCATGAAATGGTAATGGCATATCATCAGCAGAATCGAGAAATCCCGATTGGATAACCGCTAATCAGTTGTGCAAACAAGCCGGGTTGGGACCGAAATCCTGATATTGAAAGGAATTATTTATGGCAGAAAACGAAGATACAAACGCAAAGAGGGACACCGACAATCCGTATGCCCTTCGGAGCGAATATATCCAAGAGCCTCCCGCCAGTTTTTGGAATACGGTCAAGTTTCTCGGACGGGGCTTGATTCTCGTGGGCTCCGTGGTTGGGTCGGGGGAGATTATTCTTACGACAACGCTCGGCGCAACGGTCGGTTTTGTGATGCTCTGGTGGATGCTACTCAGTTGCTGGGGCAAGAGCATTGTACAGGCGGAGCTAGGACGTTACGCGGTCTCATCGGGCCAAACTGCCCTCTCTGCTTTCAATGACATCCCCGGCAAAATTCCCTTTTTCCGCAGCAAAATTTCTTGGTTTATTTTGCTATGGTTCCTTCAACAGATTCCCGGTCTCATGGGCGGTGGCGGAATTTATGGGGGTGCAGGACAGGCGATGAGCATGATGATGCCGTTTCTGGATTCAAGATGGTGGACAATTATCGTCGCCGTAGTGACAGCGGCGTTGATTCTGAGCGGTACCTATCGCTTCCTCGAAAAGTTATTGACCTTTATGGTCGTAACCTTCACTTTCATCACGTTGGCATGTGCGATTTTGCTACAGTTCACAGAATTTGCCATCACATGGTCAGATGTGGGGGCAGGGCTGCGATTTGATTTCCCCGCCTTTGCAATCGCAGCCGCATTGGCGGCTTATGGTGGCACCGGTGTCAACGCCGGCGAGTCGATGGCGTATACTTACTGGTGCACCGAAAAAGGCTACGCTCGTTTCACCGGGCCGGCCGACGCAAGCGAAGATTGGGTAAACCGTGCGCGTGGCTGGATTCGCGTCATGCAGACCGATGTGGTGCTGACCTTACTTGTCCTGACTTTTGCAACGATTCCTTTTTACATGCTGGGTGCCGGTGTACTGAATCGCATGGGGCAGATGCCCGATGGATTAGATACTATTAGTATACTGTCTAACATGTACACGCAGACGTTAGGTCAATGGGCATGGTGGCTGTTCATGGTCGGGGGATTCTTTGTACTTTTTTCAACGGTGGTTTCGGGGCTCGGCGGTGGTTCACGAATGGTCGCCGACGTAATGGGTGTCATTGGCGTAATTGACCCCAACGACTACAAAGCGAGAATCCACGTCCGACAAATCTGGGCAGTGGCCGCACCAGCTATCCAATCGGTGTGTTATTTCTTTATTAAGAATCCGGTCTGGATGCTCACTATCAGTGGCACGGTTGGAGCGATGATGATGCCGCTTGTCGCAGGCAATACAATCTACCTGAGATATTTCCGCACCGACCGCCGCATCGCGCCGGGAGGGAAGTCCGATGCCACGCTTTGGATCTGCTTCCTTGCGATGATCGGGCTGGCAATCTATGCCATCTATCTTCGGTTTGCCTAAATCTCAAAGTTACTATGAAAGGAATGGACTTGATGCTCACCTCCGAAGAAAAGCGATCTTATGATGAGAACGGTTTTATCCTGAAAAAAGCCGTTGCTTCGCCTAAAGAGATAGAAAAGATCCGCGAAGATATTAAAGATATCCACAATCGCATGGCGGAACAACCGATCGAGGGGCTCGGTCTTTCGTGGGAAGAATTCGATGACCCTGCCCTACCCCCACGCCTTAAGCAGCTGATGAACAGTGAGTTAATAAGCCCAACCTTGAACAAAATCTTGCGTTCAGATGCAATGTTGGATATTCTCGAACAACTGATTGGTCCCAACATCTCACTGTATCATAGCAAGCTGCTTCCCAAAGATGCCAAAGATGGCACGGCGATTCCGTGGCATCAAGATTATGCCTATTGGAATCGGGACAATAACCGCCCGTTGATGGTAAACTGCCAACTCGCAATTGATGCCACAACACGGGAAAATGGCTGCATCCAATTTGTCCCTGGCAGCCATAAGTGGGGTTTGCAGACGCACCAAAAGCGTCAGCAGACATTTGGCGTATTCTTGCCGGGGCACTACCATGAACGTGAGGATGCTGTCCGAGTGGAGATGGAGCCGGGCGATGGTGTCTTTTTTAACGCCCTAATTATTCACGGTTCTGCCGCCAACACCTCTAATCTGCCTCGACGGATGAACACCTTTGCGTATAACGTCACCGGCAATGGCCTGATGCAGTGTCGGCAGGCGTTGCGTGGTAAACCGCTGTGATGCGTGAAACGGGATGGCACGCTTCCCTTTTTTGATACGAAAGTAGGTATGATATGGCTTCTACAAAAACTGTTGATTTCGACGAACTTCTGGATTCTAACGATTCCACAATTTACGAGTTGGAAACCCATTCGCCCGGTCCTGAGGGCAGCCTACCGCTAACATCGGAGATGCTGCTCAATTTGCCGAGTGGGGATGTCTTTGGCTGGAGCCATAATACGGGCATGGGATGGGCACCCGGTGAACTCAATCGGAGCGAGTTCCTCATCCTAAGCACACAAGGGGGTATCCGTGCGCCGGACGGGAGTCCGATTGCACTTGGCTACCACACCGGGCATTGGGAGGTTGGCTTGTTGATGCAGGCTGCCGCTCACGAATTCAAGGCACTTGGCACGATCCCATTCGCTGGATTCTGTTCGGATCCGTGCGACGGACGGACGCAGGGCACCCCCGGCATGATGGACAGTCTTGCCTATCGTAACGATGCCGCGATGATTTTCCGGCGCTTGATCCGGTCGTTGCCGACGCGCAAAGGGGTGATGATGGTTGCAACGTGCGACAAAGGGCTGCCCGCAGCGATGATCGCGATCGCTGCCATGCGTGACCTGCCGTGTGTATTAGTCCCCGGCGGTGTCACGTTGCCGCCCACCGAAGGTGAAGACGCGGGCAAGATTCAGTCCATCGGTGCCCGTTTTGCACACGGTGAGCTTTCCTTGCAGGATGCCGCTGACCTTGGGTGCAAAGCTTGTGCAAGTCCGGGAGGCGGATGCCAATTTCTTGGGACCGCTGGAACATCACAAGTTGTTGCAGAAGGACTAGGGATGACGCTACCGCACTCCGGACTTGCGCCATCGGGTCAACCGATCTGGTCGGATATGGCAAAGCGATCCGCCCGTGCCTTGGTCAACCTTGACGCAAAAGGGCTCAAGATGGGTGATATTTTGACAGATGAAGCGGTTCGCAATGCGATGGTTGTCCACGCTGCCTGCGGGGGTTCGACGAACCTGCTTCTGCATATCCCTGCCATCGCACATGCGGCGAAACTCGAGCGCCCAGCTATTGAGGATTGGATCGAGATCAATTGGCGTGTGCCCCGTCTCGTTGATGTTTTACCTAATGGTCCAGTCGGCCATCCGACGGTCCGCGTCTTTCTGGCAGGTGGTGTTCCTGAAGTGATGCTACATTTACGGGCGTTAGATTTGCTGAACGAAGATGTTATCACCGCTTCAGGCGAACCCCTTGGGCGGAACCTCGATTGGTGGGAGAAGTCGGAACGCCGTCAGCGTGTGCGAGATCTCTTGATGGAGCGCGATGGGATCGATCCGAACGATGTGATTATGACCCCGGAGGCCGCAAAAGCGCGTGGGTTGACCAGCACGGTCACCTTTCCGCGTGGGAATCTCGCGCCGGAAGGTTCTGTTATCAAAAGTACCGCGATTGATCCCAGTGTTGTTGATGAGGATGGTATCTACCGTATGACCGGGCAGGCGCGTGTGTTTGTGCGTGAGCGCGACGCGATTCGATCACTCAAAAGTCACGGTGACGACCAGATTAAGCCGGGAGAGGTCATGGTGCTTTGCTCCCGCGGTCCGATGGGGTCTGGTATGGAGGAGGTCTACCAGATCACTGCCGCGCTCAAGCATCTTTCGTTTGGTAAGCATGTCGTCTTAATCACCGACGCGCGGTTTTCCGGCGTATCAACCGGTGCGTGTATCGGACATGTTGGTCCGGAAGCGTTGGCGGGTGGGCCCATCGGCAAGCTGATTGATGGCGATCAAATCCAGATCCGCGTTGATCGGAATCGGCTTGAAGGGAGCATTGATTTGGTCGGTCACGGGGACCGGACCTTCGGTGCTGAGGCGGGCACGCAGATTTTAGCGGAAAGATTCCCACGTCCGGACCTTGCCCCTGACGAGATGCTGCCGGACGATACACGCCTGTGGGCGGCACTCCAGAGCGTCGGTGGGGGGACATGGGGCGGCTGCGTCTACGATGTAGATACAATTATCGAAACGCTTGAAGCCGGCATGAAGCGTGAAACGTAACCCCGATTACAGATAGGACTTACGCAGTTGAATGCTCGAAGCCAACTCCCCTGCCCCCCTTATCAGGGGGTAGTTCGGCGATGAAGTGCCCATCCGGACGCGCAATGGACGCGCGACTACGAACTGAAGTGCGTAACTCCTAACAGATTAGAGGAAAATTTCCGGTTCATATAAAAAAATAAACACGGAACTTTGCTTTTGGGGACGAGTATTAAACAGAAAGGAGTCCGCAAGCCTCACCTCGATTATTCAGGGGTGAAGACCGCGGGTTTATTATGATAGCACACACAAATCTCATCGGTTGTCACAAAGAAGAACTGGACACGCCAGTGCTCCTGATTGATTTGCCGACGATGGAGCGTAACATTGACCGAATGGCATCTACCATTATTCATGAAGCTGGGGTCAATTGGCGACCTCATACGAAAGGAATGAAAACCCCGGCACTCGCCCATAAACTCCTAGATGCAGGTGCCATCGGTGTCACCTGTGCCAAGCTCGGCGAGGCAGAGGTTATGGCTGCCGGCGGTGTGAAGGACATCCTTATTGCCAACCAAATTGTTGGACCGCAGAAGGTTGCCCGTCTGGTCAACTTACGGCGACATGCAGATGTCATGGTTGCCGTTGACTGTGAGGAGCATGTAGAGGCCATTGACCGTGCGGCCCGTGAGAAGGGGGTCCGTATTCGCCTTGTCATTGAGATTAATACGGGTATGAACCGGGCAGGCGTAGATCCTGGAGAGCCCGCTCTCGCTTTGGCGCGCAAGATCCACGGCAGAGAGGGGGTACAACTTGCGGGGCTCTTTACATGGGAATCAATGGCGCTCCGCATCCCAGATCCGGAGGAGAAAAAGCGACTGATCGACGATGCACTGACCTCCGTCACCGATACCGCGCAGAAATGCCGTAACGAAGGGATCCCCATCGACATCATCAGTTGTGGGGGGACGGGGACTTACTGGATCAGTGCCTTTCAGCCAGGCATCACAGAAATTCAAGCGGGCGGCGGAATCTTCTGTGACGTTATCTACCGCCATCAGTTTGGTGTCGAACATCCGTATGCCCTTACAGTTCTCGCTACAGTTACTAGTCGCCCTGCCCCCGCGCGGATTATCTGCGATGCCGGTAGAAAGACTATGAGTGAGGGCGCAGCAGATCCGGCTCCCATCGGAATTTCGGGTGTAGAATCAGTGGGGTTGTCGGCAGAACATGGGAAGGTTGAACTCGCCGAACCAAGCGAAACGCCGCGTGTCGGTGACAAGATTGAATTTGTTATTGGCTACTCAGATGTCACTGTCGCACTACACGACGAAATTTACGGCATCCGCGATGGCATCGTCGAAACGGTTTGGCCCCTTCTGGGACGCGGACGGCTGCAATAGGGAGACAGCGAGGAGTTGTGGATAGAAGAATTGCCGCACTATACCTCTCCACCAAAAAATTGCTCTCACCGATAACGGTTTTGGGTGTTCCTTTGCTGTGCCCTAGAGCATCGTGAAGGGACACCTAGCACCGGCAGCGAATGGCCGGAAGAATCGCCTAACCAATAGGTTGAATAACTGCAGACGTTCTACGGGGAGATTGTTGCCTTACTCGACTCACAATCTCGCCCCTATCCGTCAAGCGGGAATTGCTCGTTGATTAACATGATGGGTTGTCCATCAGCGACGATACGATAGGCTCGGCTGAGAAACGGCTCTCCTTCCAAATGAATGAGAGCCTTCGGCAAATCTTTCGGGCGTTCGAGACCACACCACAGCAGGTCGCGGCGGGTTTCTAAACTACTGCGCTGTACAAGTTGTCCTAAACCTCTACCCTTTATCGTCAAGCCTTCCCTAATGACCTGTGGGATTCGGTTCTGTACAATGAGTGAGGTTGCGTAAGTATGGATGGTCAGCTGCTGACCCACCCCTTGCCGTGTTTGCAGCATCACCTGGCGGGCAATTACCCGCGTTCCTTTTGCGGCATCGAGCCAAATATGATCCGTAGGTAGGGTTTGCATCTCTTGGTGGAGTAGCACAATTTCCACCGGAGAGAACGTATAGGCTTCGATGAACCGCGTAACTGTTCCATCGGTGCCTAGTAGTACCCGCTGAAATGGAGTCAATTGACTCAAGTTAATTTCCTCTAAGTCCGATGGTTTAGCAAACTGGGCGACAAAGAGATCTGTCATCCGTTTCTTGAAAACATCGGTTTTCTCGGCCGTCTCATTCAATATCACTGTCTCAAATATCCCCCTTGATTTGCGCCCACAGCGTTGGCAGCTTTTCTTTTCTTTCGACATGCAACCTGCCGGGCTCAAATTCCTCCGTGGCAGGTAGAATGGCTGGTCCTAACCCTTCTGCAACTCCACCAACGACATAGATTTTATTGTCCACAACCCCCGCTCCCAGGAACACTCTCGCAGTCGGCATATCCGTTTCCTTCGACCATGTATTACTAGCGGGATTATATCCTTCAACTGTGGATAGCCCCGGACCTTGCACGACAGCAGTGCCCCCAATCGCGTAGATTTGTTCTCCAACAACGCCGGTTGCTAGGGCAGTCCTTTTCGTTGGTATATCCGCTTTTAGCACCCAAGTTTCAGTTATAGGGTCGTATTCTTCGACGGTCGCAAGCACGGGACCTTGCACGTTAGATACGCCGCCGAACAGGTAGATTTTTCCATTCACAACCGCGGTGGACATTCCCGACCGAGGATTTGGCATGTCAGCTTTTTGGATCCACCTGTCAGTCGCTGGATCGTATGCTTCGACAACCGGTACCACCGGGCCGAAGTTTGTTGCGATGCCACCAATGGCATAGATTTTTCGGTTCACAACAGCAGTCGCGAAAAACACGCGTGCTGTTGGCATGTCGGCTTTCCGTGTCCATGTATCGGTTGCCGGATTATATTCTTCGACGGTCGAAAGTGCAGGTGCTTCGTTGTTCCAGCCGCCGATAGCATATATTTTTCCATCGACAACAGCAGTCACAATTCCCGCGCGTGCCGTTGGCATGTCAGCTTTCTGTGCCCATGTGTCAGTTGCTGGGGCGTAGGTATCGACTCTCGCGACCGGCCCTGCTAGCATACCGCCGATGACGTAAACCAGTTCGCCGGCTGCACTGACTGAGAAAAAGAGTCTTGGAAAAGGCATGTCAGCTCTTCTCAACCACTTTCCCTCTTGTGCAAAGCTAGTCGAAGGGGTCGCTAACAGTCCATTTAGTGCTAATCCCAGTCCAAGTAACCCAACCAAGAATCGTTTCATGAAGAAACTCCTGCGTTTTCTACTCGTCGTTCATTGCTCATTGATTGCCTTACGGATTCCACCAATACGTCATTTTTCCAATAAACGTTGATTCCGAGAGATTAATCGTCGCGCCATCTCCGTCATAAATCTGGTTAAACACAAGGTAGAAGTCGCTGCCGGGTCGATAGATATAGTTGATCAGGAAGTTGGTTGAAATCACATCGTCTGCGCTGTTCCACTGCGCGAACAGTTTTGCAAAGAGACGGGTAGAGAAGGAGTAGACAGCGCGGCTTGCCAACACGTTTGCATTAAAAGACCCCGTAGGGAGTTCAACCCGGTCGAATTGATATTGCGATTCAACCACAAACCGTCCATTCGGTTTGAATTTGGCATCAATGTCGAAACCCCGTCTCGTTCCATCGAAGAAATCCCCGACATCCACCCCAAATTGTCCGGCGAACATCTTGCTTTCATCGGTTTCGACCATTACGCGGAACGAATTAAAATCGTACTGGCCATCGGGAATAATAACATCATCGTAGATATCAAAATCTTCGTCAAGATGCTCTTGTGTGCGTTTGGCTTCAAGGGTTATCCGCTCACCGTTATTGAGTTCGATCCGACCGCCGAGTGTGATGTCAAGAGTCTCCAATTCATTTTCCTGAGTGAGAATATAGTCTACCTCCGGTCCCACCCGCATTTCGCGAATCCCGAATTTACGCGGTCGAGGTGTGTAAAGTGTTTGACTACGGACTCGACGGCTTGCCTGGTGCCGGACGTATCCAACCTCTGGGTTGAAATTATCACCGATGTCGGTGTATGCACCTGAAAATCGAAAGAGATTGCCTTGCCAATACGAACCGATGTACCGCGCATCCCTTTGTCCGACATCCTCCTCTGAATCCCATGTCCGGGCCCACAGTCCACGAATTTCCAGTTTGTCGACTGGACGATACGAGAAGTCAAATCCACCGGCACGATTGTAGTTATCTGAATCCTGTTTGTTGATGGAGAGTAACCCGACGCGAGAGCCACTGAAAAGGTCCCGCGTCAGTCTTAGAACAGAGTAGTTGGTGCGCTGCACATCGACATCCGGATCTGTCTTATCGTGAAATTCATCGGTGTACACGTTGAGCAGTCCTACGCCGTAGGGCCCCATTTTTCCCGTAAGCTTGCCACCCCCGATGATTGGAATGGGATGTTCATCTTCGATGCCGATCCGACGACTGTAGAAAAGGAGGAACGGAGGGGGGCGACGAAAGCTAGGGCGTGGAACGCCAAACTCAAAAAGCCCTGCCCCCTCCAAGAAGAACGGCCGTTTCTCAGGAAAGAACAAACTGTAGCGGGTGAGATTGACCTGTTCCTCGTCGGCTTCGACCTGTGCAAAATCTGTGTTATATGTCAAATCGGCGATGAGATTCGTTGTCACTCCGTACTTGAGATCTAATCCCATCTCGACCCCCCCATCTGTTCCATCAGCTTCGGTTCGACTCAGACCGGGTAAAACGTAAGGCAGCAACTCGATTTGTCTTTTCGGCTTAATTCCTTCTAATCCCACCAGACTGCCCATGTAGGCGGTGCGGTATTTCGCCCTCCCACCATACGATGCGGGGACCGGTGCCCATGTCCCTTCCTCGTTGGTCCGGCGGATACCGCGTGAGAGATTCAGGCCCCACGTCATCGCTTCACTTTCCTTGAAACGGAGTTGACCGAAGGGAATAGAAATTTCTGATGTCCAGCGGTCGGAATGGATTCGACTTTGACAATCTACCACCGCATCCCAATTTCGGTTGAAACTATCTCCGCTGTTGGTTATTGCGCTATCTTGCACCGCTCCCAACGCATTAACACGGAACGCAACGCCGCTCCGTTTATCGTTATAAGGATCAAGGATGAGAAAAACGTAGTCGTTTTCATGCAATTCACGTGCGTCGCGGCGCATGTCGTTGGCAACTAGCTTGGAAATGTCTGAATCAAAACAGGTGAAACCGAAGTAGATATTTTCTTGATCGTAGAGAATGCGGACTTCGGTCGGCAGGGTCATAGGCTCACCCGCATCCGGTTCGACCTGACGAAATTGCCCAACAGGTTTAGCTTTTTGCCAGTCGGGCTCATTGAAATCGCCATCAATTTCGATACTGGCAAAAGTCCGGTGCGCCCCCGCCTGATATTCATTGGAGCTGGGGGCTGCGCTGCCGATGCGGGGCGTTAAAATGAGCAAATATACAAATAAGCAAAGGAGTAGACAGATTTTGTAAGGTTCTTCCCCCTGAGAAGGGGAGCGTCTCTGCGCCTGACAATCCATACACATCTTTCCTTTCATTTTTGGATATCTGGAATGTGTTGTCAAATAAATTTTGATAATTCACTTACTTGAGAATGATGGTCCTAGCTGAGAGGCTACTCACCTTGTAGGCGTTGGATCAACATCTCCTGTGTCACCAGTTGGTCAAGAGACATTAGGTAGATTTGGAGGGTGCCGCTCCGGTCAGAGACAAACACGAGATTTCTCCCATCCGGCGAAAAGGTAGGCTGTACTGAGACACCGATACCGCTAGTGATACGTCGCTCATTCGTTCCGTCTATATCCATTAGGTAGATCTCAATGTCATCCATCCGCCCGGATACGAAGGCAATGGTTTGACCGTCCGGCGCAATCACCGGACTGTAGCAGTCATAGGGGTTGGGATTCAGATGTTTTTCATTGCTGCCATCGGTATTGATAGTATAGATCTGATGAAGCGGCTTGCTACGACCGGGCGCGGCGCGACGAGGACCTGTGCCTTCCGGGCCCGCAGACACAAACGCAATCCGTTTTCCATCCGGGAAGAAGGTCGGGCTGCCCTCATCTGCCTCACTATCGGTGATGCGTATAGGGACGATTGTTCTTCCCGCCATATCTTCCAGATCGATGTCGTTCAGATCGAGGCGGTACAGGTCTAAGTTTCTATCCCTACTTGCCTCATAAACCACGCGTCTCCAATCTGGCGATAAACACGGCACACGGACACCCAATCCAAGGGGCAACAGTTCCTGTGTCACCTTCCTATCAAGGTGAGTGGCATAAATGCCAATATAGACCGGGGTTGTTCCATCGCTTTGGAGGACGATCTGAACTTCGCCCGCACTTTTTGGTTCGCGGCTATGCACTAGATAAAGCGAATCGCCCAGAAATCTCGGTGTATCTTCATTAAAATTCGGTGTGAACGTTATCTGTCGGATATTGTTTCCGCTCACATCCATCACATAGATTTCACTGTTATCCAGCCGGGACGACGCAAAGGCAATCTGTGCACCATCAGGGGAGAAGTTCGGTGAGTAGTTGTCTGGGTGCCCCTTTGTAATCTGAACGACCTTGTAAGCATCACTGACGAGCCCTGCGACTTGTTGTATCATCGTGCTATCTGATGTAGAATGAACAATCGCTCGCAGTTGATTGACCCCTTCCTTGCGAACTCCGAGCCTCAGATAAATCTTCGCTAGCTGGAGTCGTACCATCGCCCGGTCTTCGGGTTGAGCAACATACAATCGAATTGCAGCTTTGAACTGGGGAATCGCGCGATCATAATTTTCCAATGCTTCATGTGCTTGCCCCATCAGGAGCCGCGCTTTGGGATTCCGCTCGTCCGCTACAATGACCTTCGCCAGCAAGGCAACCGCTTCATCATGTCTGCCTGAACGGATCAGTTCCTCGCTCTGCTGAAGGGATTCGTCTGTCCCATCGCAACCGATGAGGAATAGGAGGGGTAGAAAAGTGCGACAAAATGCGCGAAACGCGAGGCGTGACACGTAATGTGTGAAATGTGAAATCGTCTGCTTTTCCGATAGTTTTAACCTGTACATTTCCTAACAAATCGTGTATTTGCCGTGCTATGCACGGCCTGCAAAGTTGCCGCCTGTTAGGAGACTCCTAATAGGCACTGTAGTTCGGAGCTATCTCCCCCTGGTCTCCGAACGGACGGAGACCGTTCATTCGGCAACTAAAGATCTACAAGATGGGGGGCAATCTTGGGTGAGTTCAAATTCGGGGCAACTCTGTTGATGGTTGAGAACCACGGGTTCGCCACCGTTGGATTCGATAAGGTGCTGTCTGTATAATTTCAATGCCGATTCCAACGCCCGATGAATCGGACAACTATAGTAGGGACAGGTGTGTAATCCTAACTACTGTTTACCAACCTCCTTCCTCCGGCCTCCGATTTCAAATTTGTGGAAGGGCACCCAAAACGGGGTGGGGAGTCAGTTGAGGTGGAATAGATTTACCCAAGTGCCCAAGAATACCTACTTTGACGCATTTGTGTTGAATTTGTTTATTCGTGTCTTAGGGCTTCAATCGGAGGCAACTTTGCTGCCTTCCACGCCGGATAGGCACCGAAGAAGATGCCTATCCACGCAGCAACGAAAAATGCCACCCCCGCGTACATCGGCGAAATTATCGTTCGCCACCCCCAGATCGATGGCACGAGCTTCGACCCGAATATCCCAACGCCAATCCCAATCAGCCCACCGAGGATCGCCAGCGTCATTGACTCAATCAGAAACTGGATCAGGATGTCATGACGTTTGGCACCGACCGCCTTCCGTAAACCTATTTCCTTCGTGCGCTCCGTCACTGACACCAACATGATATTCATTATTCCAATCCCGCCAACGATTAGGGACACGATTGCAATGCCCATAATCATGTAGGTGAACGTCTGCCCCGATTCTTCGAGAGTCTCAAGGAACTCTGCTTGATTCCGCACGTTAAAATCGAGGGCCTTGTTAGCGGGGAGTTTGTGCTGCTTCCGCAAGAGATTCTCAATTTCGGCTTCGGCCTGTTCCATCGCTTCGCTACTCACTGCCTGTGCGCTGATACTTGATAAGTAGTCCCTGCCGAAAACCCGTTTCATCGCCGTTGACACCGGAATAAAGATCTGGTCATCCGGATTTCGCCAACCGGTCGCGCCTTTCTCCTTCATCACACCAAGCACCCGGAAGTTGAGTCCGCGAATCTTGACCGTCTTGCCGATTGGATCTCCCCTCTCGCCGAATAGTTCATCAACAACTGTCTTTCCCAATGTGCACACCCGATGCCGAGAACGCACATCGCTCTCGGTAAAAAATGCGCCTTTCTCAACCGGGAAGTTCGCCGTGATCTGATACTCCGGCGTTGTACCGACAACCGTAGTATTGTGGTTTTTGTTCCCATGCTTGACCTGGGTGCGTGAAGATACTTCCGGTGAGACTAAGAGAATATTCTTCGCGCGTTCCCTCAACACCATAGCATCTTCATACTTCAGGCTCTGACGGTCCTGTCCCGAACTCCGTCCACGAAAACGGCTTTGGCCCGGACGAACCGCTAGGATATTTGCCCCGAGCGTCTGGATACGCTCCGTGATATCCGCTTTTGCCCCTTCGCCGATTGAGGTCGTGGTCATAATCGCTCCGACACCGATAATCACACCAAGCATCGTCAGTGCTGATCGAAGTTTGTTCGCTAGTAAACTGCGTAACGCATTTGCTAAACTTTCGAGCGTTCCCATTTATATAATTCTCTCCCTTGCTTATCGGCGGCCCCCTCTTCCGCCACCGCCGGTGCTCCGCTGCATCCGTCTCATTGTCGAAGCCGGATTTCCCATCATACGTCTAAATCGTTCCATGTCGCCGCCCCCTCTGCGCTGGAAACCGCCGAGGACGACGACCTGTCCTTCGTTTAAGCCAGAGATGACTTCCGTTCTGTCGAAACTACTCACGCCGGCCTCAATGGGCTGTGGACGCCCCGGCTGACCATCTTCACCGACGACACTTACCATTTTTCGGATCCCGAAAGACAAAATTGCCTCATTCGGGAGTACCAATATATTCTGCTTACTTGCGGCGGAAATCTCAACGGTCGCATTCATTCCCGGCTTCAAGAACGGCGTGTCGGTATCTTCAGACGGGCTCTCCTCACGATTCCAATCTCCCGCCCCTTGACCGCCGAGGAAGTTATCCGCCATCGCCATCCACGGATCCGATGCCTCTATTGGCTCAGTGTTCGCTGAATTTTCGTTGGAAGTTTCGGTGTTCTCTGATGTTGTCGCTTCTTCCTGTGGCTGCCGACGCATCTGTCGAAAGCGTTCTCGCTGCTCCGGCGTGAATTCGCCGCTGCCCTCACCTTGACGAAAACCGCCGCCGTCACCGCGACCCGGGAATCCACCGCCTCTCCCCCAACGTCCCCGGCCCCTTGGACGGGTATTCATAATTTCAGTGATGACTTTGAATGTCGTTACGTTTTGGACCACTTGCCCTTGCGGCGCGATGCGAAGTACCTCCCCTTGCAGCGGTTGATCTGGGTAAGCTTCAACGGTGATGGTTACCGATTGCCCGACCTTTACCTTACCGATATCGGTTTCGTCGACCTCCGTTGCTACATACACTTTTTCGAGATCTGCCATCGTTACCAGCACCTGGCCTTCGGACGAAACGGAGCCGCCCCTACCACCCCCTCCAAAGCTGGAGACGATTACTTGCCCTTCCTCCACCTTTTTTTCGAGAATCGTTCCGGAGATAGGAGCGCGAATAACTGTATCGTCATAGCTTTCTTGTGCAAGTTGCAAGGCACTCTCGCTACGCATGCGTTGTGCGTTGGAACTTTCAAGTTCTTTTTCCTTCAGGTTAATCTGCTTTTTATTGGCAATCGCTAAATCCAAAGTCTCCTCAGCTTGTGTGACACGATGCTGCTGAATCTCTATTTCCATGTCGCGGTACTTCTCTTTCTCGATCTGCTCGTTCGCCGCATCAACGGCGAACGCCGCTTTCTGAATCTCGGCCTTCGAGAGTTTTAATTCCGCTTCGCTCGCCGGTTGTGCCACCAGCTTGGCTTGCTCCTGAGCCGAGTCGTATTGCGCTTTCGCTGAGTCGCGCTGCGTTGAGGCGGCATCGAGATCCGATTTCGAGATGTATTCCTTAGCGAAAAGTTGCTGTTTTCGAGCATACTCCTTTTTGGCAAGTTCAAAGTTGGCTTTCGCTTGGCTCACGCTCGCTTCTGCACGCTTCTTGTCCTCTTCCCGCACGGTCTCAGATGTTAGGAGATCGTATCGCAACTTCGCCATCTCGTGGCTATTTTTCGCGTCGCCTAACTGGCGTTTATTGGTTACTTTTTCTATCAGTATCTGTTCTCTGAGTTGTTCCAGTTGTTTCTTTGACTCCGCTAGCTTTTCTCGCGCTTGTTGAATCTGAATTTCAGTTTGTTCCTTTTGCAATTCGATATTAATCTGCGATTGGTCAAGGCGTGCTTGGGCGGCACGAAGGTCTGCTTTTGCCTGATCCAAATCCGCTGAAACATAGGTGGTTTCGATCCGCGCAATCACGGCATCTTGTTCGACGTAATCCCCTTCTTCAACGGTGAGTTCCAAAATCTTACCACTGGCTTTGGAACTCACTTGGACAATGTTAAGCGGCTCAATGGTCCCAGTGGCATCAATGGTTACTTCAATATTGCCCCGATCAACCGTAGCAACTTTGATGTCGGGCATACTGCTGGCTTCCTCCTTGGTTGCCTTGGCGAGCTGCCCCCGCAGCAGCAAACCACCGGATACGAGGACCACGACAGCAATCACTATGACAATAATCCATTTTTTCTCCATCGGTTATCCTCCTTCGTTGCTGAGACAGAGACAAGGGGAGAATGGACGAATCCATCTCTCCCCCTGTTTCTATGTTGTGGCTTAGCGGTCTTTGTTTCCACCGCCACCTCTTCCGCCACCACCTCGCCGCCTCATCTGCTGCATCTGCTTCTCTTGGAGTGTTTCGAGTTGGGCTATCTGCGCTTCGGTTAAAACCGACTTCAAATCTGTCTGGAACCCATCACGAATCTTCCCCATGGCTTCGCGGACTCCTCCAAAATCCCCGGAGCTACTGGCTTCTTTGACAGCTTTCTCAAGACTATCACGATGCTTCTGATAAACTGGACGGGCTTTGATGAGTGTGTCATTATCGACCTTGACAGCAAATGTGAGGTCTGTCCATGAGTTGTCAATAATTGAGGTGGGATTGAATCCACCCCTACCACGCCTTTCCCCGTCGGCTCTATCGCGCATCCCGCCGCGGTCTGGACGTTGGGCTTGGGTGACTTGGTTTGCAAGGAAAACGGTAATTGCTGCCATTGCGAGAATGGCAGTTAGGACGAACCATCTGCGTTTCATGGTAAAATCTCCTTCTTTTTTTATCAAATGAATGTTGGAGTAGTGCCGAACCACGGATGTATCAATAATAAATATATTTGGGTATCGGCTGTGAATTTGTGTCTCTGCCCCTTTGGGCAGATGAGTTTGGATTAAGTTCGCAGTTTTTTTAAGAAAAGTGAAATAGTAGAGTGCGTGTCTATTGCTTATACTCGCCCATTTCATTTTCAATCCGCAGCGAGTTTATCTTCCGCAGCCGGTTCGGTCACTGTGAAAGCGAGTTTATCAGTCTTTGCATTGACGAGCAGGTGGTCGCCGTCACGCACCTCGTTCTGGATAATTTGTAACGCTAGCGGGTCGATGATGCGCTGCTGAATCACCCGTTTGAGCGGTCGTGCACCGTAAGCGGGGTCATAGCCTTCCCGGGTGAGGAGATCCACCGCCGCATCTGCTATTTCGATCGAGATGTTTCGTTTGGCGAGCAACTGACGGACATTGCGAAGTTGAATCTCTGCAATGTGACGAATATGTTCGCTTTCAAGACGATGAAAAAATACCATTTCGTCAATTCGGTTCAGAAACTCCGGCCGGAAGTGCTCACGCAGTGCAAGGGTCACCCGCTCGCGCATCGCTTTGTCATCCGTGATATTCGGGATCGAGTCGCTCCCGATGTTGCTGGTCATGATGATGACCGTATTGCGGAAATCAACGGTACGCCCTTGACCGTCGGTGAGCCGACCGTCATCGAGTACCTGTAGAAAGACGTTGAACACTTCCGGGTGCGCCTTCTCGATTTCGTCGAACAGCACAACGCTATAGGGACGATGTCGGATGGCTTCGGTCAACTGACCGCCTTCGTCGTATCCCACATAGCCCGGCGGTGCGCCGATTAAGCGTGCTACTGTGTGTTGTTCCTGATACTCACTCATGTCAATCCGCACCATGTTCTGCTCGTCATCGAATAGAAATTCCGCCAACGTACGGGCGAGTTCAGTTTTCCCCACGCCCGTCGGTCCCAAGAAGATGAACGAACCGATCGGGCGATTCGGGTCTTGCAAGCCCGAACGACTTCGCCTGACCGCCCGCGCTACCGCTTCGACGGGCCCGTCCTGCCCAATGATTCGGTTATGAAGCCGTTTCTCCATCTGAACCAGTTTTTCAATTTCACCTTCCAGTAGTTTGCTCGCCGGAATTCCCGTCCACTTACTGATAATGGCGGCGATGTCTTCAGAGTCCACTTCTTCCTTCAGTAATGCGCCATCACGCTGAAGTTGAGCGAGTGACGCTTCGGCATCAGCAAGATCGTTCTCTAACTGACGCAAATGACCGTAGCGGAGTTCGGCGGCTCGCTGTAAATCGGTCTGACGTTCCGCTTCCTCAATTTGCTGGTTGATTTGGTCGATCTGCTCACGGATGCCGCGTACTTTCTCGATCGCACTCGTCTCAGCTTGCCAGCGGACGGACAACTGTGTGCTTTTCTCTTCAAGGTTGGCGAGTTGTTCTTCAATTTTTTCCAACCGTTCCTTGCTTGCCGCGTCCTTCTCCTTCCTCAAGGCTTCCCGTTCGATCTGCAACTGCATGAGCTCCCGGTCAACCGTGTCCAATTCCGCCGGTTTGCTATCAATTTCGGTGCGGAGGCGGCTTGCGGCCTCGTCCACAAGGTCGATCGCCTTGTCCGGCAGGAAGCGATCGGTGATGTAGCGGTGGCTTAGCGTTGCAGCGGAGATTGCCGCGCTATCGGTGATGTGGACACCGTGATGCACTTCATATCGCTCTTTGAGACCCCGCAAGATGCTGATAGTGTCCTCAACGGAGGGTTCATCGACATAGACCGGCTGGAAACGACGTTCAAGCGCGGCATCTTTTTCGATATGCTTGTGATATTCGTCAAGCGTGGTTGCACCGATAGCATGGAGTTCACCGCGCGCCAGCATCGGCTTGAGCATATTAGACGCATCCATCGCACCTTCGGCTGCCCCTGCGCCGACGAGGGTGTGCATCTCGTCGATAAAGAGGAGAATCTGTCCTTCAGCATCCTGAATCTCTTGTAGTACCGCCTTCAGGCGTTCCTCAAATTCACCACGATATTTTGCGCCAGCGACCAACGCGCCGAGGTCAAGTGCAACGAGCTTTTTCTCCTTCAAACCCAGCGGTACATCGCCCCACACGATTCGTTGCGCGAGTCCCTCAGCAACAGCAGTTTTACCCACACCCGGTTCGCCAATGAGTACCGGGTTGTTTTTCGTGCGTCGGTTCAAAATCTGAATCGTGCGTCGAATCTCTTCGTCACGACCAATCACCGGATCGAGTTTCCCTTTACGCGCTTCCTGTGTCAGGTCACGACCGTACTTGACCAATGCCTCGTACTGGGCCTCGGGTGTCGGGCTGCTGACCCGTTGGGAGCCGCGAATGCCCATCAAGGCACCCATGATGCTCTTTTCGTTTACGCCAACGGACGCTAGCAATTCGCGGACTGTAGCCGCCTTCGCCTGCACCATCGCCAGCAGAATATGCTCGGTGGACGTATAGTCGTCCTTCATCCTATCGACGATTGATTCTGCCTCATCAAAAACGCTAGCTAAGTCCCGGTCCATTCCAACTTGGACAGATGCACCGGTGGCGCGTGGCATACGAGTTAGGCTCTCATCAATCCGTTGTTGTAGCATATCGGTATCCACGCCAATCCGTTTGAGAACAGATGGCACGACACCCCCTTTTTGCTCAACTAGTACTTTGAGCAGATGCTCCGGTTTGACTGCCGGGTGATTGTACTCCTGTGCCAGATTCTGCGCTTCTATAAGTGCTTCTTGACCCTTTTGTGTAAATTTGTCAATGTGCATAATTATTCCTCCTGATATGTATTGCGTGAAATGTAAATCGTAGTTAAATTAGCAAATGACATGCCAAAGCAATTGTCTTTGCACCCGATTTAGCCGCAAATGCACACCAGGCAACTTTAAGCAAATCGCGGGGCGATATAAAGACCACAAAGTATGAAAGTTTGCTCATTCTTTCTATGCCAAATTGACACACGAATCGCTTCTCCTATGCCAAGACAACACCCTTTTAGCTCCGGAGTCCTACCGGGGGTCCCCGCACTACAATTCAAAGAGCCGCATGTGTTCTTCAAACGTCTCCGAACGACGAATTTGGATTAAGCGATCGTTATCGACGAGGTATTCCGGTGGACGCATCTTGAGATTATAATTTGAACTCATCGCGTAGCAGTACGCCCCAGCATCGTAGACGACAAGCCCGGCACCTTCATGAGGTGTTGGGAGTGCCCGATCTTTGCCGAGAAAGTCTGCCGATTCACAGACAGGTCCCACAACGTCATAGGTAATCACTTCGCCATCGATGGGTTCAATAAAGCCGATATGCTGGTAGGCGTTGTATAGACTCGGCCGGATGAGTTCCGCCATGCTCCCATCAATGACGATGAAATGCTTGTTGCCGTTTGTTTTCACGCCGGTGACCCGATTGACGAGCACCGCCGTATTCCCGATAATCGACCGCCCCGGTTCGATGATCAATCCGACATCATCAGTCAACACATCCCGAATTGAATCAATTAGATGGGAAGGCGTTGGTATCGACTCACCTGTCTTTTCGTAATCAATACCCAAGCCGCCGCCGATATTCAGATATTTCAGATTGAATCCTGCGTCTCGAATCTTTTCAATGAACTCCATCATCAAGATGGTGGCATCGCGGAAGATTCGTACCTTCTTAATCGTTGATCCGAGATGGCAGTGGACACCGACGAGGTTGAGAAGGGGGGTCGCTTGAATCTGATCAAGGAACCAGTGCAGCCGTTCATTTCGGATGCCAAATTTAGAGTTCTTAATTCCTGTTGAGACGTAGGCGTGGACTTCGGGGTCAACGTCAGGGTTAATCCGGATGAGGACATCAGCCACTTTGCTCACTTCTTGGGCAGCTACTCGGACGTGTTCCAGATCAAACTCGCTGTCGATATTGATCATCACGCCGTGCGCCGCTGCAAGAATCAGCTCATCAATTGTTTTTCCATTTCCGTTCAGCACAGTGCGCTTTGGATCGAATCCCGCGGCCAGTGCAATCCGCAGTTCATGCCCGCTCACTAGCACCGCACCGCTTCCTAACCCACGTAAATGCTTGAGAATCGTCAGGTTGTTATTTGCTTTAACTGCGTAACCGATGATTGACTCAACGCCTTCAAGCGCAGTTTCATAAGCCTTGTAATTTTCTGTTATTTGTGTGAGACTATAGAGGTAAAACGGGCTCTCTGGAATCTGGTTTTGAATGGTTTTAATCTTTAGTTTCTCGCAATAAAGATAGCCATCTTTGAAGTGAAAGTTCATATTTTTTCGTTTGCTTCCTTTCTGTCATACGTGAGACGTAAAAATTAAGCGACATCACATTTGATTGGAAAAATAGACTTACTTTTGTTACGGCGACAGTGGATGTTAAGATAAAATTACTTTATAATAACCGAGCACGTTTTTCAAGTTGCCAATTCAAAATCCCAAAAAGCGTCGCAGATAGAATCGTGTGATAGATTACCATCCACATCCAAACAGGTGCAATACCTAGGGCAATCTGGGTGTCAGATTTTACGATAGCGACTAGCACACACAAGGGACTCAACACCCGCAGCATTTCTAGTAAAATCGTTGAGAAATTCACCAATGGTGTCAACGCAGGAGTAATAAGTGGAGCAAAAGTTAGCAACAGCACAACGGCGTAACTCCGCCCCCTTGCGTGACTCGGCTGCCCCAACAGGGTAAAACAGGTCCCGATGAAAAAAAAAGCGGTAAACCCGGCGATAGATACTAACCCGCACTGAAGCAGTTGACGGAGCCCCAATCCACCCGTGTAAACCGATACCCCAAAGAGTGGAATCGTCAACCCAATACACCACAATATTGACAAAACCGCCCCTATCAGTTTGGCAAGTAGAAACTTTCGATGACCGATGGGGGTGAGATTGAGTAAATCCCAGTTAGCCCCATGTCGTTCAATCTGGAATGATTCAACGGCTTGTAGGGGGACGACCAAGCCAACTAAAAGGCAAAAAAAGAGTGGGATTAGGAGGGCATAGATGCTTTCGCCGACGAGAATCTGTGGTCGCCCGCGGCTTAACGCGAATTGCTCAAATGCTGTGGCAAATAGGGCGAAAGCAAGAATACATAAAATGATAAGATGGGTGCGGCGATACTTTGATTGGTGCGCGTAACAACGCAGCTCTTTAAGGATTAGGGCAATCATATCTTTATAGTGTCTACGGAGCCTCAATCGGGCTGTATCCTCATCACAGTTTAGATGACTATAACAATTATAACCGATTCGGATTCCATGATCAAGGCTAAGCTGTCGAGTCATCCAAAAATGCTTGAACATTACGAGTAGATGTGTTAATCTATTGACATCTTGTTGCTTTGGCACAACTTGTACTCACAACGATTACGCCTAAAACTTTATGGGAGATTAAGTTAGATGAAAAAGTGTGTTTCTCGTATACTACAGATGCTATCAGCGATACTTGTTCTCATCGTGGTTTCACTTGACCCGCTTCATGCGAGTTATAACGGCGAATGCTGGGTCGTCAGCGGCGGGGATACGGTCTATAAACTTAACGCGGATGGTCTAGCGGATCCAACAATCATACCCGGCCTCACTCAGGCACAAGCCGCCGTGGTCAATCCTGAAAGCGGTGTTGTTTGGATCGCGGTCTCCGCTGCGAATTCGGTCTACAGATTTGACCCTCCAACCCAAGCATTCATTACACTTCCGCCGATTGAGCGTCCACATTCTGTCTCAGTCAACCCTACCGACGGAACTGTTTGGATTGGCGGAATTAATACGGTCCAGAAATTTTCAGCCGATGGCAGTCAGGTGCTTGCGACGGTCGCTGACGTTCACGAGCCCGAAGTTGCGGTCAATACCACCGACGGCAGCTGCTGGATTACAGATTCTCGCGGAACGATTGCTCGGTATAGTGCGGGTGGCGCAGTGGCTGCGACCTCCCCGGTAAAGCTGAGAGAGCCTAAGTATGTTGCTGTCAATTCCCAATCTGGCAATGCGTGGGTGACAGACCCACACGCCAACATTGTTATAAAATTGAATCCAAGCGGTCAGGAAGTGCTCAGAATTACCGACATTAAGCTACCAAGTTCTCCAAGTGTCAACCAGAAAAATGGTAATCTTTGGGTCGTTGCCAGCTCCAATACCCTCGTCAAGTTGTCTACGACTGGCCAAAAGCTGATGGAAATTCCTGAGGCAGGGATTGCAATCCTTTCAATTAGTGTAAATTCCCAGGACGGAAGTGTTTGGGTTGCCGATCAGCAGATTGGGATGCCCCCCTTGGAAGGATCAGTCACTAAATTTTCAGCAGCAGGGCAGGGATTGGTTAGCAATCCAATTCCACAGCCCTCTTTTGTCTCTGTTGGAAATTGGGTGGGGCAGTAGTACTCACACAACCATAGGGGTAGATGGGCATATCCGGCATTTGCCCATTTGCTTGATGCCCCATGTTTAATCCAAAATTGTTGATTCGCTCTTACTTTTCTTCTCAACCGGTCTGATCTCAACAGACAAAAAAGGGGTGTTCGTATGTATAGATTTCGCTTCCTTTTCGTCCTGATACTGCTCCTCATCGCATTTCAGACGCAAGCGCAACAGATGCCGCTACCGGACTTTGAGGTGGACAGCACAAGTTTTGTGTTTTCCAATTCTTCTCCGCTTGAGGGGGAGGAGATCACGATTTACGTCACGGTTAAAAACGTGGGGCAGGCTGCTCCGACGATGAATGAAGATCTGGTGGTCAATCTGTACGAAGGGGATCCGGGGACAACCCCGCTGCAGATTATGTGTCGAGATGTGATTTTGGGATTGGATGTGGGAACGTCAAACAGCGTCAAGGCACAATGGCGGCCGCCGCCCGGAACAACTGAAGTCTATGCTGTCGTTAATCCGGCTGGAGATGACAAAGAGATTCAAGAAGCCAATCGCAGCAATAACATCGCTCACACTTCTATTACCGCAAGGCAACGTACATTTCCCAAGGCGACCCCGGATCAGATCCAAAACGCAATTCAAAGAGGGGTGGCGTGGATAAGAGCCCAACAGGGAAAACATAATCGCACCTGTTTACAGTGCGCTTCCGAAAACCAACTCATCTCAATCTGTGTTATCTGCGGTGCCACCCTTAAAGGGTTGCCCGAAGATCTTTTGCACGGTCCAGCATGGGACCTGGGGGAAGATAGCAAGCAAGAAACCGCGCTTGCACTGCTCGCCTTAATGTCGGCGGGGGTGCCTGCCTCGGATCCTGCTGTACAACAAGGTCTGGATTTTCTCATGGTGCAGGATTGGAATAACTTCGATGTCTACGTCCACTCTATCATGTTGCCAACCCTCGTTACCACCAACCAGCCAGAATACCGCAAACGCGCCCAGTTTTCGGTGAATCAGCTCGTTAAGAGCCAGTTGCCATTTGGCGGCGAGGAGTTTTCAGATCCAAGAGATTTTGGCGGTTGGGGTTACGGTGCGACAGCCGATGGGGCGCACTTTAACTGGGTTGTCTATGCCCTTTACGCTGCGAAACAGTGGGGGCTCGAAATCCCGTCAGAGACATGGAAGCGCGCCGAGGAGTGGATTCGTAGCAATCAGACGGACACCGGCGGCTGGCTCTATAATCGGGTAGAGCACGGCTCGCCTTGGGCGGAAGGTGTCTACGGTAGCATGACAGCGACGGGGCTTTGGACGCTCCGCGCGTTTGGCGTTCCTGTTGAGGATGCACAGACGCAAAAAGGGTTGGAGTGGATCAAAAAATACTGGTCGCTCACCCGAAATCCCGGTGCCAATTCTTGGCATCACTACTATTTTGTGACATTACAACGCTTCTGTGACATCCCCCCGAAACAGGATACACTTGTTGGACATGATTGGTATCAGGACATAGCCAGTATGTTTGTTGCCGAGCAGCAACCCGATGGACGTTGGATCGATCACGAGGACTATTTCCCGACAACCTGCTTCGCCCTGATGTTTCTGACACGTGCTCTGCCGAAGCCGACTCAGCCAGACCTCGGGGCGGTAAACCGCAGCCTTCGCTACTCTCCGCCTTCGCCGCGCGTTGGGGACCCTGTGCGAATCAGTGTCACACTGACAAATACCGGTGCACCGATTGAGGCAACGGTTCCTGTGGATTTTTACGACGGGCATCCGGCGGAAGGTGGAAAAAAGATCGACTCTCAAGAGGTGCTCTTTAACAGGAATCTTGATGAAACAACCACTGCGATTAACTGGATCGCGAGTGAGGATGGAGAGCATACACTCCATGTACTTGTTGACCCAAATGCAACAGTTGCAGATTTGGATCGCAGCAACAATACCACATCGCAGCAATTAACCATTCGCCCGGAATCCGCCGCTGCGATTGCCCCAACCTCCCCTATCCAAGAAATCGGCGATGGCATCGTTCAAATTGGGGATGTCACTGTTGATGCCAATAAACATGAAGTGACAATGAACGGTGAAATCAACCTTATCAGCCAAGAGACCATCCTCGAATTTTTCGCGGTCGGCAAACTGGGCAAAACACATGAAAGTCTCATCATGCTCGATGCAGAACCGATGCACATCCAACTCGCGCTTCTCCGCTTGAACCTGAATCCGGGCATGAACCTTACTGTGGAAGGTGACCCCCACCTCCCCGAAGGCGATCCGGTCGAGCTATGGGTTGAATGGCAACGTGGCGAGCAAATTATTCGGCATCGCGCCGAAGAATTGGTGTGGAATACGATGACTAAGCAGCCGATGCAGCAAACCCATTGGGTGTTCACAGGCGGACGTTTTATCCGTAACCAGTTTACCGCCCAACTGTTTCACAATATTATTGCTGTTTATCGCGATCCAGATTCAATCTTCAACCATCCGCTGCCCGGCGGCAAGGATGATCGAACCTACCGCGTCAATACGGATGTTGTGCCGCCCAAAGCAACGCCGGTGAGAATTATTGCCCGACAAATCCAGAATGAGGCTCAGGGGAATCGGCTCAACAAACCCACCGGTCAGCAAATGGGCGAATAGCCGAATCGGCCGACGTAAGTCTTTGAGAGGGGCTAACGGTGAACATTCACGACAGCGGATACAAAAAACTCTTTTCAAATCAGACCGTATTTCGGCAACTGCTTGAGACCTTCGTTACACAAGAATGGGTCAATCATCTGGATTTTGCGACGTGCGAAACGCTTGATAAGTCATTCATCTCCCAACACTACAAGGAAACCGAAAGTGACTTGATTTACAAAGTTCAGTTGCTTAACCATGAGGTTTATATCTATATCGTCATTGAGTTTCAATCCACCGTCGAGCCGTTCATGGCGTTACGGGTCCTCAACTACATCACCAACTTCTACATGGACTATGTTGCCAATCACAAACAGGTCAAAAAGCTACCTGCGGTTTTCCCGATCGTGCTATACAATGGAGAAGACCACTGGACGGCACCGATTAACCTATCCGATTTAATTGAACAGACCCCCTCGTTGGGTGCTTTTGCCTTAGATTTTCAGTATTTCTTGATTGCTGAAAACCAATATAGCCAACAAGCCCTGATGAAAATCCGAAACATCGTTTCCACGTTGTTTTTAGCGGAATCGTATTATGATGTAGATGTACTGGAGGCGGAATTGCTGCATCTGTTCTCATCGGAGGCGGACAAGGGGGCGGTCAGTCTGTTCTTAAACTGGTTCAAGCAGCTCGCGCTCCACGGACGGATTGCATCTGGGGACTATGAGTCATTAGAAACCATTTATCAAAACGAAGAGGAGGTAAGAACGATGTTAATTACCGCGTTAGAAAAAGAGAAGCAACAGATCTATCACAACGGTCGAGTGGAAGGCCGGGTCGAAGGCAAAAGGGAAGGCAAAAGGGAAGGCCGGGTGGAAGGCAAAAGGGAAGGCCGGGTCGAAGGTAAAAGGGAAGGCAAAATTGAATCCGCAAAGGTGATGCTTGCCAAAGGAATGGAGATTAGGCTCATCGCTGAAATTACAGGGTTTCCCCAAGCACAACTCTTGCAGTTGAAGGCAGAGCTTCCCTCAGAAAAGAGGTGAAGACGATGTTAATTACCGCATTAGAAAAAGAGAAGCAACAGATCCATCACAACGGTCGAGTGGAAGGCAAAAGGGAAGGGAAGATTGAATCCGCAAGGGTGATGCTTGCTAAAGGAATGGAGATTGGGCTCATCGCTGAAATTACAAATCTTCCAGAGGCACAACTTTTGCCATTAAAAGCACAATTTTCCGTCAAAGAAATAGAGAAATGTTGTATCAGGGACAAAAACTGTCAGGAAAATAAGGACGAGGTATATGGAACAACTACTCAATCCCAAAGCACATAAAATGGCCATTCTCGCCGAAGGTTCATTCGGCATCCTCGAATCAAAAGCAGCGACAGTATTGGTGCGCTACCATGCCGAAAATGTCGTTGCTGTTATCGACAGCGAACAAGCCGGGAAAGATGTCAGCGAAGTCATTGAAATCGGAGAGGGAATTCCGGTCCTTAGCAGCCTTGCAGAAGCGATGGAATTGAATCCAACGATGCTCGCAATTGGAATCGCGCCACCGGGGGGGCAACTGCCTGAAACGTGGATAGCGATTCTGAAGGAAGCTATCGGACACGGGCTGCATGTCATGAGTGGACTCCACCGATTCCTGAGTGATGACCCACAACTCGCTGATCTCGCCAAACGCCACAACGTCACACTGTGGGATGTGCGTAAACCGCCAGCAGACCTGCCAATTGCTACCTGCAAAGCCGACGCAGTGGATCCAACCGTTATCCTGACTGTCGGATCGGATTGTCGAATCGGCAAAATGGTGACAGCGATTGAACTCGCAGAGATGGCGCGGAATCGTGGATTGGATGCCGAATTTTGCGCGACCGGTCAGAATGGTATCATGATCTCCGGTTGGGGAATTGCCATTGACGCGGTGGTATCGGACTTCACAGCGGGGGCATCGGAGGAGATTGTGCTCGAAGGGGCAAAAAGGGCACGTGATCTCCTCCTCGTCGAAGGACAAGGATCGCTAGTGCACCCCGGCTATTCGGGCGTTACATTGAGCCTCCTGCACGGCTCGATGCCCGATGCTATAATCTTCTGTCACCAACCCTCACGGAAGATTGTCGCCCGATACACTGTGCCGCTGCCTCCGGTGCCGGAATTAATCCGTCAGTATGAGATGCTTGCCAACCCCATTAAACCCGCCAAAGTCATTGGGATTGGTCTCAACTGCTTTGATCTCACCGAAGAGGAAGCCCATCAAGCTGTTGAAGACACAGAGCGAGAGACGGGACTACCCGCCACGGATGTCATCCGTTTTGGGGCGGATAAGTTGGTTGATGCGATTCAGAGATTTCACTCGACCTAGTATTTATACAAACGGACTTTTCCCCTCAACTGAATCTGCAAATACTCCATCTATCAGTGGGTCGGCGTAAATCGGCAGACCCCATCGAATGAAATCCGCAACCTCGGTAGTGCTTCATAGGGCCAAGGATTAAAAGAATGGGGGATATAGTGGCAAGCGAAACTGTGACGAAACGCGCCCGGCTCCAAAATGGAACCGCCACGATGGATGAGCCGACCGTGGAAGAATACCACATCTCCCTTTGATGCTTCGACAGCGATTTCTGGAAGCCCGTTGCTCTCAAACAGGGCATCGAATGCGTCTTCCGGATGCCAACCATACCAAGGACCCCGCTTGCCGTCTTCATCAACTCTAAAATCCTTCTTATCAATAATCGGTCCCTTGTGAGAGCTGAGTTGGATGTGGATGCTTCCGTTCCACGCGCCAACCTCCTGAAGGGCGATCCACGCCGACATACAGCCCGGGAGATGATAGGCATCTTGATGCCGACGTTGTTCCGAACCTTTATAGAAATACATACTCTGCACAGCATCCGGTTCATCCTCGAGGAGTGTCTGCAACGGCTGGTACAATCTAGCATCGAGCATCCAAGCTAGCCCCACAGGCTCGTGCAGGGAGCGGTTATGTGTCCGCCTCCAGTCATCCGGCTCGCGCGCGGGGTAGCCTTCGACAGTCTTACGTCCGGCATGTAGGTCCATCATATACTCAATAAACTGATCGCACTCGTCTATATCGAACGCGCCTTTGACGATAGTATAACCATCGCGTTGGTACTCTTCTTTTTGAACCGATGTTAATTGTATATCCATGAAAACCTCACTCAACAGTCTCGTAATCGGTATAAGAGGCCTTCTATATCCCCTCCAAAACAGCCTCAAGTTCTTTGACACTGGCAACCGCTACCAAAGCACTGCTCACCCCTCGGTTTTCGAGCACCCATGATACTGCCTTACCGGTCGGCGAAATCTGTTCCCCTGACTCAGCCAACTCCTGCCAAGGACCGGCGGTAAAGGAATAGACAAGCGGCAATTCGCTGCGCATACTCTCACCGAGGGGTGAAAGCTGCACCAGAGTTTCCTCCGTTGCTTTGGCCCAGTCCGTCCCAATTTTATGTTGCCAACTCAAGTATTGCCCACCGAGTGCTTTCATTACCAAGACTCCCTTCCCAGCTTTGGAGGAGGCCCGAATACCCTGTGCCTGACTGCGACAGACATAATTGTAGATAACCAAGTCCGCGTCTGCCCCCTTTTCTGGACCGCGCGTTACATAGGCATCTTGATCCGCCTCAAAGTGGCGTATCAGACAGAGCGATCGCACCTTGCCCATCTGCTTGAGATCGGTGATTCGCTTCCTTAGTTGGGTGTCTTTCATGTAGGCATAATAGTGTACCCGGAGGATGTCTATCGCATCTCTACGCAGATTTACAAGATGTTTGTCGATAATCCCTGCTAAGTCTGTCGCTGCAGGGGCACCGACTTTCAGGGAAAAGTAACGCTCGTCCGTATTGCCCTTCAACTCTTCCGGGATATGGATCTCATCCCCGTATCCCATGTCGAATAGGTTTATCCCGGATTCGGCTGCTTGTAGATAAATCCGCCGCTTCTCTTCGGGGGGTGGATGACCGGATTCTCCTTCCCAATAGTGTGCAAGGAGACCGCCTGTCCCTATGACACTCAGCCGCATCCCTGTCCTTCCAAATTCACGATATTCCATAACAGACCTTTCTAATCAGTTGGCGCGCTTCGGAAGTTCAGCGTGAACATTCGCCTGCCCACACGCCCACCGAACGACGCATGCCAGAGTTGATGACTGAAGTAAACGACATCGCCCGGCTCAGATTCAATGGGAAGGTGTGAGGATGTATACCACATCGGCTCCATCCACACAATCTTCTAAGTCCTCATAAACCGGTGCCCCAACCATACTTGCAAGGATTTCAGCTTCCGGTGCCCGTTATTTCGTGCGGCTTTTTCCGCTTGACAGCCTAGGGGCAAGGTGCTAAACTTCAATCAGATACTATCATTATCGGTCCGACAAATCAAGGAAAAGTTTGTTATCTGTTTGGCTGATGTAGACCGTAAGGTCAATATGCCAACAAGTGCGTTTTCTCAGAAAATCCGCCCGTAACTTTTGGGAAGAGAGGTCAGTTATGAAGGGAAGTGCGTCATCTCCTGATTCTGCTCCCACAATGCCACAGAACCCACTCCTTGTTCCTGAAGTATCAGATCCGATGTTAGCTCAGCTTCTGCTGCGCTCGACCAGCGAACTTGCACGTGCCACCCGCCCTAGCTTCCTTGCCAACGAGCACTCACCTGTGCATTGGTCTCGGAGCGATTGGGACCGGTTAGAAGCAAATCGCGAACCCATATTCGACATGTCGGCGGTTGCTGCACAATTCGATCACGCCAGCTTTTCGCGGGATGGATATGCTGTCCTGAAAGAAGTCATAACGCCCAAAGCTGTCGAGGAATGGACCGCGGCGTTGAAATATGGTCAGCACCTCAACGACAGATTGCTGAGGGCAGACTGGACACAGATTGACTGGGACACTCTTGGCCGCACACCACCGACAAAATATCTAACCGTTGAGGAGATTAATAACGCCCTCGGAGGGAGCCAAAAGGCACCGCAGTCAGACGATGAGACGGGTGTGAAGACATTGCGGCAGCACAGTGTGTTCGCTGAGTATTTTCCGGCAGGGCATGTCCCATACTTAATGAACGTCCTCACACACCCGCAGATGCTTCAGCTGCAACGAATGAGCCTCGGCAGTGATGACATCTATTTCGATCATAATCAGCTATTGACGAGACCCCCAGGCTATCCCGGTGGTGCGTGGCACAGCCATAAAATCGGCGGCGGTGCTGACAATTGCGGCGTAACGAGTTTGTCGGAGTATCAGGCACAACCGAATTTCAATCTCACACTCTGTTATCCCCAAGGCTTTGAAGCCGAGGCTGACGGGGGTCTCAAAATCATTCGAGGCAGCTATCTCTTTCGAGATCCGACGGGGTGCCGGGCTGACACCGACGAAGAGATGCGGCAGGGATGGTTAGCGGGTCGGGTACATCCCGTCACTTCGGAGCCGCTTCAAATTGAATACATCTCGCTGCCTCCGGGGTCGGTTGTCTGCTGCCTATCCCACGCCGCACATGCAGTGGCTCCCAAAGCTTTGGAGAAGAAGACTCGCTGGTGCTCGCTTTACTGCTACAAGAAACCGAGTGATATAACCGGTTACGCCCAGCCATCGCACTCAATTCCGCCGGTATGGGCGATGAAGGCGGAGCGGGGTGAGTTGCCAACCGTTCTCACCGAGTTGTTTCGGCCGAGCTACGACAAGGACTTGACGGGCGGACGGACTGTGGATTCACAGTCTTGATAGGTCAATTAAGGGGGTTATCCGCCTCGAACACGCGGTGCTCCGCATCGGAGAGTTTTCCTGCTGCTGCAGTACGCTCTACCCAATGGGTGGGGATACCGGCTGTCCACTTGGCTGGCGAGGCTGCGGGATCTGGTGTCCGATACGCCATCAGCAGCCCCCACCGGGTGGGTGCCCCTGGCGGACGGTGCTGGACGTGATGTGGCATATGGTGAACAAACGAAACCATGCTCCCGGGGGGTAGCGATAGATGTACAATTTCCAACGGCTTGCCTGTGATGGCGTGGGTCTTTCCCTTCAGCCAGTTTACCTGCATGTCGGTGTCTTCATCAGGTCGCTCCGTGTTCCACTTGTACGGGATGCGGTAAAGATGAGATCCCGGGATAACCCCAAGTTCCGCACCTTCCCCGCCTTCTGCACCTTCCGGGTAGCACAGTGTTCGGATGCACTGCTGCTGTAGAAACTCAGGGGTTAATGCCTTACCGGTGCCGATAGGATCTTCGACCTCATACTGTCCTTCCCGATATTGGTGAGCATGCCAGCGTCTCCCCCGCGAGCCAGCCGCCCGGTTGAGCATTAAACAGTGGTCGAGCACGAAGCGGTCGCCAAAGAGTTTCCTGAATAGTCCTATCATCTGCGGATGGGCAGTCGTGACATCCATAATGAAGTCGTCGTATCCAGCCGGGAAATATTCCGGCATAACCCCCAGTGACTCGAACCCGTGTGTGACTAATGTAGGGGCCGGCCCCAAGAGTCCATGGTCGTGCATGTATGTACGCGTCTCTGATCTGAGAAAGCTGGGCATTTGCTCTGATCCACCGCAGCAAGATATCAAAAACTCCGGGGTGATTTGCTCTGGCGGCGGCGATGACAATCCACGCCCCTCAAAGTCGATAGAAGCCCAATCGGTGTCGATAAGGATGCAGTCGTTCATGTGCTGCAATTTTTGTAGACTAGCGGTGAACTGCTTTCGTCCGGCATCGGTCAGTATGCCCTCCCATACCCAATATCCATCGTGCTCGAAGGCTGTGCGGTCAAAGGCATTTAGTACCTCCGGGCGCAGTAAATTGTCCACGCGGGCTGCTCGCACGGGATCGTCTGTTTGTTTTTGTTCCCTTGAGTTCTTCATTGTCTCTTTTCCCTCAGTTTTGTATACTTAACAGGCAGAAAATGGACAGCTTCTCGAAAAACATCATCATAGCACAGCAATGGATGCCCTGTCAACGGATTTTATATCATACTGTAGGGTCATTTAATTCTTCGGACCGTGCACGGAACGGGGAGGACAGGTCCGATGCAATCGGGACTGGAACGGACGACCCGCCAAAATCGGTCAAAAAACGGAATACTAAATAGCCCTATATCATACTGTTCTGTGTAAAATTCAATTGGCATTCGGTTGGTCTAAAATGGTAGAATTTAAGCCATTCGGGTGCGAAATTCGGTCAACGGCTATAATGATGGGCCAGGTAGCTTGTGCACTGAGTTTCTTCACCTGCATGGATTGTATAGATTTCAGTAAACTGCCACAAGATAGGAGCTTATTATATGATGCAAACCGATAAAAACCGATGTGTCGTATTTGTTTCGCTTACCGGGGACGAACAGATTAAATGCTATGACATGGACCCCGATTCAGGCGCATTACAGCTGCGTTCAACTAGTAACGCGCACGGACCTTCAGGTGCTCTCTGTCTGCAGCCGTCTGGAGACATAATGTATGATAGTCATGTGGGATCAACCACGTTGGCAAGTTTCCGCCTTGATACTGACTCATGCAAACTCACCCTTATCAACAAAGTGGATACCGGCATCGGCATTCCCGCCCATCTCACCACGGACAGGCACGGACGCTTCCTGCTCACTGCCTACTACGGTGGAGGCGGCATCACCGTACATCGGCTAGGAGACGACGGTGCAATTGGAGAACTGGTGCAGTATGTCGATACCGGCGAGAAAGCTCACGCGATCCTTTCGATGACCGATGATCGCTTCATCTTTGTACCGCATGTTTGCCCGACCAACAAGACCTGCCAATTTCGCTTTGATAGCGAGTCGGGTCAACTCACACCTAATGACCCCGCCGAACTCGCACCGCCCGACGATGAAACGGGGCCTCGTCATATCTGTTTTCGACCCCAAGGGGATGTCGCCTATATCGTCAACGAGCAGGGCAACACGGTGACTGCCCACCGTTACGATCCGGAAAAAGGTACGCTCGAAATCTTCCAGAATATTTCGACCTTACCATCGGATTACACAGAAGGCGGGGCGACCGCCCACGTGGAAGTACATCCGAATGGGAAATGGGCTTATGCATCCAATCGGGGGCACGACAGCATTGTCGGGTTTAACATTGACACCGAGGGGTCGCTCAATCCGTTCGGACATTTTCCGATCTCGGCGAGTCCACGATCCTTTAATATTGACCCGACGGGCACCTATCTGTACGGTGCCGGCGAGGCTGCGGACACAATGACTTGCTATCGTGTGGATGCGGCAACTGGTGAATTACATGCACTTAAAGACTACGCTGTTGGGAGCCAACCGTTTTGGGTTATGGTGACCCCTTTGGGTTAGGTTCGATCGGGCTTTTTGCACCAAAATATTCGTCGCATTGAGACGACGTTTCAACGCGGTGGTGTTCAATTTTTACGCCGCCAGACAACTCACATATTTATACAAGGAGAATAGTAATGGTTTATGAACTTCGCACCTATAGAATTCCGGAAGGCCGGATGCCAAACATCCTCAGCCGATTTGAAAATATCACCTTTGGTCTCTTTGAAAAGCATGGCATAGAAGTTGTTGGATTCTGGACACGGTCAGATGCCAACGAATTGGTGTATATCTGTAGGTATGAAAGCGAAGCAGCGATGGAAGCGGCATGGGCTGCCTTCCGCGATGATCCTGAATGGATTAAAGCCCGCGAACAAACCGAAGCGAATGGACCAATCGTTGCGGAAGTCCTCTCGGATACCCTCATTCCGACCGCCTTCTCACCGATGCAGTAGGAGGTCAAACCTATTAAGGATTAGCTGCGGAAAAGTATAAAATAGAATGATACCATGACAAATATTGGAATCATCGGTTTTGGTCAGTGGGCTCGTCAAGCCTACGCGCCGTTGCTTGCGGAGATGCCAAAGGTTCAGGTTGTGGCTGTCTCTGCTCGGAGTCATACTACAAGAGCACTGGCAAAGCAAACATTGGGTCCGGGAACGAAGACATTTGAGGACTACCACGACCTGTTGAACGATGTAACCGCTGACGCTGTTTTGATTGCACTTCCCAATTCCCTTCACCCATCGGCCCTTCAAGCGGCTGCCGGGTCGAAGAAGCATCTGTTTTTTGAACCGCCGGTCGCGGCAAACTCGGAAACAGCTACGCACGTACTGAACGTGCTGGCAGCAAGTGGATGCGTGGTTCAAGCCGATTTGGAACTCCGATACCTGCCGGTGATGGACGATATATTAGCGTGTCTCCAATCCGGCGCGGTGGGTGAACCGTTGATGGCGAAAATCCGTCTGTGGTGTAACTGGGGGTATACGGGCGGCGCGTGGTATGACGAGGTTCAGGGGCAGAGTTTCTTCCTTTGGTTGGGAGGTTGGTATCTCGATGTCTTGGATTGCATTTTCAAACAGAATGCGATTCAAGCGTCTGTTGTGGGAGGTCGCCACAGTAACGGGACACTGATGGATGCCGGTTGGGCATCGCTGCTTTATTCTAGTGGAGGAATCGGTCAGATTGAATTCAACTTGGTGGTACCACAGGAGACTGCCATTGAGCTGACTGTTGCCTGTCGATCGGGAGAGATTATCGCCGATTTACAGACAGGGAGGTGGCGATGGCGCGGTGAAACAGGCGATTGGCATCTTGAGCACACTCCCGCCTCGACACCGACTTATGGATTTGTAGGCATGCGCGAAAGTCTACGAGGGTTCTTTGATACTATCGATGCGGGAGGCAGCCCCCGGGCGAATGTTGATGTGATGCGCCGAGTCCAGCACGCTGCACAACTTTGTGCGGAGGCTGAGTGAAATTGACGGTTGGATGCTGGCAACATCTACTCTAAAAGTGCACGATTCATTCACCTAAGACATTTTCATATCCCACTATGTGAGAAGGATTCCACTCCCATCGGAACGTTGTAAGCAGATCGTGTTTTAACGAAAAACCGATACGAGTCAATTATGCCAAATAACACCCTACCGCTTATGTCTGGAATCTGCGACAATCTTTGAAAGGATAGATATGAGTTGGCTAGATATTATCCGAATTGGACACGATTTGAAGATTTGTCCCGACTGCAACCGAGAATATGAGGTGATGGATGAGTTTCTAGCAAAAAGGGATCAACCGTCGATCGGAGCTGATTGGCTCGATGAGATGTTCAGTGAAGAGTATTACATCGCATTGAGGTGCCCGCAATGTCTGGAGACGCGAAACCTGCGTCTCAAATCACTCACTCAAAAGCAATATCAAACAGCGCGAGAAGAAAATTGACACCACCAAAGTTGTCAAATGCAAACCTGATCGCCCTTGAATGTTGACAAATACAGTCCGATCATCCACCCTGAAACAATTTTCTACAACCTAGTCAATCTCTCAACCAAACTGATATTTTTGCGTCTAACACAGATCGAGTCCAATGAATCGATTTGTGTTCCATTGTTGATGAGTTGATCGGTTAATCGTCACTTGTTTGAAATGTCAAAAAAATCCAAAAATAATATGATCCCAACAAAAAAGGAGCAAATGGCAAATGAGGGAAATTAGGGTTGCGGAGGCTGACATCGCCGCCGTAGCGACTAGGCTAGCCCAAATTGCAGATGATATTTCTAAATCAGTAACGGTGAGTCCTGGATGGTCACACCCCCCTGCTGTTAAAGTCATCGACTGTGTCCTGTCGCTCAACCGGAAGTACGACGAGTTCCTGACTCCCCGATTGAAAACCTTCATGAAGAACCATCCGGATACACAAGGGGTTGTAGAATTAGCAAATCTTATGGATAGCTACCCGACATCTCATGTATTCCTGAAACAAGAACTCAATAACGATTACGCGGATCGTGCAAGGATTCTTCAGTCTGTCGTAAGTTATGTTTGCACAATTGTTGAGAACGCACCAACAATTTCCGAAGAAGAAGCTCTCAAACAATGGGCAATTCAAGCCAAGCCTCAAGATTACCAAACGTTGAACATCAAAGGTTTTGCGCTCGCTGGCTTTCAATACCTGCGAATGCTCTTTGGCGCACAGACTTCAAAGCCTGACATACACATTAAAAAATTCGTATCTGATATCTTAAACCGAAACGTCTCGGATATTGAGGCACTTATCCTTTTGGAAGCAGCTGCAGAACGTGTTGGTCTCCCCATCCGGGATGTTGACAGTTTCATTTGGAATAGGGGTGCCCGCGGTCCGGGTACAAATTAGGGGTGCTCGCAATACAGTTGCCGGCTAATGAGATACGGGTCAAATACCAGGGGGGCATTAGCTGGCTATGCCGACTCGCCTGCAGCTGGCGGGGGTTGTCAGTGCGTGCCGCGATGGTCCATTGATTCAGTGTCTCCTCCAATAGGTGCGTCAGGGTGCGTTGTATCGGCTGTTGTTACTGTGTATGTGAACTCCATCGAACGGCTTAACGGGGCATTCTGCGAAAATCAAGGCACTTATTCAGCGATATCTTTTATGACCACACTTAACTGCGGAGCTACCCGTAGGGGGAAATGCGTGCGAATTATCAAAACTGCAAAACAACACCAGCCATACTCGAAAAAACAAACACTTTCTACACTATTTTCTAAAAACGGATGCTATCTATTCATCCTTATTCTTTTGTTCCAATTTTTCCCGTCCTTTTTCTTTCTGAGTGGCGAATCGCTCGTTTGGGCGTTACGCTTTCAAAACCCACCACAGGTGATTGATGATATCAATGAAGATACTGTTTTTAGCCCAAATGGAGATGGTGTACAAGATACGCTCCTTATCAGCTTTGTCACCGATGGTGAACTCGGTGATTACCGGATCATCATTGATACCCATGGCCCAAGTGGGATTGGTACACCTGATGGCCGATTTGATCCTGAAGAAGATTGGGTAGTAACCGGTGAACTCGGTGCTGGTATTGATGCAGAAGATGATCCAAGAGCCATCCGCAAGGCGTGGAACGGAAATGATTTTTCAAGCGATCAGGAAGAGAAAAGTCCACGCCTGCTTAACGATGGAAACTATCGGATTAAAATCGAAATTGACGGTATTCCCAATGACAGTGTTAATAGTGCAGAGACGGGGCACGCTGTACGTGAGTTTTCAGTGGTAATTGACAATACGCTGCCGCAACTATCAGCCACTGTATCCCAACATGATTTGTCACCGAATAGAGACTCCATCAGGGATGCAACACAAATCCGCTACGGACTTTCCGAGGATTTAACGGAGCTTGAGTTGAAATTTATCAATCCGTCAGATCAGCCGGCAGTTCCTCTGACCCGCCTTACGGAAGGTAACCACTCATTTACTTGGACGGGAAGTGATGGCTTGGGTACGCCGCTAAGTGACGGCAGCTACATCGTCCAACTGTATGGCAGCGACAAGGGGGGTAACGTGGGGACTTTTGGAATTGGTACTTTCCAAATTGACACCGAGTCTCCAACCATTTCCGAGATAACACCGGATCGGAACTCGTTTCGGAACACACCCGTTGAACAGATTGAGGCGATATTCGACGCAGGTGACGGCAGTCCTATTGATTTTCGTTCAAGCTTCACGGAGATTGTCTTAGAAAATACGCGCGGTGCACAAAGTAATGGCGCTCTCATTTATGATGAAGATGCAGGTCGCATAACCCTGACGCTCGATCGGGGGCTCGATTCCAGTAACGAGAACGGCGTTTACACGATTCGTGTTTCTGGAGCAGATAAAGCCGGCAATATCGTCCGAGATAGAGTCAGTTTCACCTTTGATAACGTTGCACCGACGATAACAAGCGTTGCAACTAATGACGGTGAGTTGACTCCCGATGCAAGTACCAACACACAATTTACTTTCATTGAGGCGACCTTGGCGGATAACATTGACTCTAGGGTGAATTTTAGTGCTTCGACGATTCGCTTGAACGGTCTAGGGGGAGCCGTAGTAGCTGGGAGCCAACGTCAATTCAGCGCAAAAAGCATCCGCTGGACGCTGGGGGCTCCGCTTGCGACGGATGGTTCTGACGATGGGGATTACACGATTACGGTGCAGTCTCAAGATCGTGCGGGGAATGCGGTTGAGATTCAGATTCCTTTCAGCTATGATACCCAAGCCCCCGAGTTAGTTTCACTGACATCAGAGGCGGGAGCTCAACTAAACCCTTCGGTGGGGGCAAAAACCTTCCTAAACAGTTCTCTATCCGTGGTGACAGCTACTCTCAACGATGAAAACGGCAGTGGCATTGATTTTAGTGCAACAACGATTGGAATGGTTCGTTTCGAGAGTAACCTCATCGTTGTACCAATTCCAGTTCAAGGGACTCTAACGCCTGATGAGGATAATGACACACTACAATTTCGACTGACCCAGCCGCTGGAACGCCACAATGGGAGCCAGGACGGCATTTATCGCATTCGAGTTAGATTGACGGACAAGGCGAGCAATTCTCAGACGGAGAACTTTGAGTTCGCCTACGATACGCAAGTTCCCGCTATCGTTTCGACAACTCCTGCTCAAAACGAAACCGTTTCCGCCCTCTCGCAAGTGTCGGTTGTCCTGAATACTGTCAGTGGGATTGATGTTTCTGCCACCGGTGTGAGGGTGCTCCGCACCGACGGAAGTGAAGTGAATACGGAGGTACGCAATAACGGTAGAGACACAGTTTTTCTGACATTGACAGAAGTACTGGCAATCGACGGTTCGGAGGACGGTGAATACACCATTGAAATCACTCCTGTAGATGGTGCCAACAATGCTGGAGCAACTGTGCTCCGTCAATTTTTTGTTGCGTCAAGGATGCCGGAGATTCGTCTGAATACTCCCACCGAAACCCGAATCAATACCCTGACAACAATCGATGTTCAACTGTTCGACTACATCGGTCCGGGTCTTGATTTTTCCGAATCAAAATCAACGGTAACAGTCAGCAGAAATGGGGCAAGTGTGGAAGCAAAACCCGTGATAGCAGATGAGCAGAATGCTCGTCTTGTCTGGACAGTTGATAGGCCCCTTTCCCGAGACGGTTCAGCAGATGGCCGATACACTGTCAACGTCCAATATACAGATCTCATCGGTGAAGCATTCACGGCGGATTTTATTCTGACTTTTGACAGCCAACCCCCGACAATCATCGTTGCCTCCCGTCCGCAGGCCGCAAATCCGCTTACCACAGAGCGGATTGAAGTTGAACTTGAAGTGACTGACGATTTTGAGGGTGTACAGGGAAGTGGATTTGACGCTGCTGCATCAACCTTTGAACTGTTTGATGCAAACAACGCTAGAATTGGCGGTGCACAAACGGACGATGGTATCAGTCAGTTCGCGTTTCGCTCTGAAGCACTGTTAGAGGAGGGCATGTATACCCTTGTCGTTACGCTGGTGGATCGAGCGGGCAACCCCAGTATTCCGCAGCGGTTTATTTACGATGCCGAGGAGCCGACCATCCAAGCGGTAAGTCACATTGAACTGACGCAAACTGTCTCCAACGTAAATGAATTTCTGACGCGGGTGGAAGCGACAGTTAGTGATGCTGGCACCGGCATTGATTTTAGGCGGTCGACCATTCAGTTGTTGAATGCTTCGGGTGGGGTCGTCCCCGGTTCACCATATCATGATGATGACATGACAATCGGGTGGGAACTGGAAACTCCTCTCACCCGCGAAGGCAACTTTGATGGGCTGTACTCGCTCCATGTCAGGGCTGTCGATAAAGCGGGATACGTGAAAGAAGAGACCTTTGCACTACGCTACGACACGCAGGCACCCACTATCCATACCCCTCTCGTTACACAGAGCGATGGGGAGCGCATAGAACTGCTCGGAGTGGAGACGCAACTGATTACGTCTCCAATCAATCAGATTACGGTAGGATTCTCTGATGGAGCGGGCAGCGGTATGGATGTCTTGCGGACAACCGTAAACCTCGTCGGGCCAGAAGGGACACTGGTTGGCGCGAACCAGACCGATAACGGGGTAGATACGGTTTTCCTTTCATTTAATTCGTTACGTGCCGATGGATCCGACGATGGGTCCTACCGGGTGCGAGTAACTCCCACAGATTTAGCGGGTAACACGCTCACAAACCCAGTTGAGTTCCAATTTTTCTACGGTACGCGCAAACCTGAGGTTATTTCTACAACACCGGCGGAATTTACCGCTGTCGCCCAACTCACCGAAGTCAGTGCAACATTCCAAGACTACAGCGGTGAAGGCATTGATTTTGATCGTGCAACGATTTTCCTAAAAGCTCCAGACCAATCAGCAATTCCCGGTCATCAAACGGTAGAGGAAGCGCAATCATCAATTACTTGGGAATTGAACCAGCCGCTATCACGAGATGGGTCAGCGGATGGAGAATATACCATCCAACTGTCGCTTTTCGATAAAGTGGGGAACCGTGTAGATAGCGAGCATACATTTGTCTACGACACGCTTATTCCAACTATCGTCTCCGTGACGGGGTACACCAACCCACTAACAGTCCTCCTACCAGATGAATTTGCAGCCATCGAACAACCATTTGAAGGGTTGGTTATCAAGCTTTCTGATGCGAATGATGCAACGACACCGGTGAGCGGCATAGATTGGGTTGGCACAAGTGTTCAATTGCTCGGTCCAGGGAATGCGCCGCTCGGTATCAACATCCGCGATGATGGGGTCGATACCATTACCGTCAGTTTTGCCTCGTTGTATCAGACAGGGACTTATATCCTCGAAATCACACCACGGGACTTGGCAGGAAATGTGTCAAGACACGCCATCGAGTACCAATTCAATCTGGAACTTGAGCGTTCTGCTGTTTCTGTTGTGACAATCGACGGTCAAACGGCACCGGTCGAATATGTGAATCGGCTGGACGAAATCGTTGCAACGCTTGAGGATGCCAGCGGCACCGGCTTGAATTTGACATCAGATGGTTCAACAATTACCGTAACTGGTCCCGATGGTGAAGTTGAAGGGGTTCAGACCTCACGCGGAGAGCATCAGATTGCGTGGAGACCGCTACAGCTCGCCACAGATGGTTCAGCGGATGGCGTTTACACCGTGACGGTCACCCCTATCAATAGTGGTGCCCGATTGGGAATACCGTCTCGGCATCAATTCACGCTTGATACACAGGAGCCCGAAGTGGCTTCGGTAACGCCAATTGATGCGACGCAGCCGCTATCCTACATCGGTCAGCAGCTTATCCAAATCGCCGCTCAAGTTGAAGATGTGGGGCCGGCGGGTTTAGAGATTGATAGCCAACGGCTTCAACTTCGAGATGTAGGGGGGAACGTCGTAGCAGCGGTTCAGACCAATGATGGGGCGGCTCAAATTTTCCTGACGCTTTCTCAGCCCCTTGCAACCGATGGGAGCGACGATGGAGTCTACACTGTCAACCTAGAGTTGACGGACAAGGCAGGCAACCTGAACTCACTTTCACATCAACTCATCTACGACACGCTTATTCCAACTATCGTCTCCGTGACGGGGGATACCAATCCACTAACAGTCATTCCAGCAAGCGGATTAACAGCCATTGCAAGTTCCTTTGATGGATTGACTATCAAGCTTTCTGATGCGAACGGTGAAACGACACCGGTGAGCGGCATAGATTGGGTTGGCACAAGTGTCCAATTACTCGGTCCAGGGAATGCGCCGCTCGGCATCAACATCCGCGATGATGGAGTCGATACAATCATCGTCAGCTTTGCCTCGTTGTATCAGACAGGGGCGTATACTCTTGAAATCACACCGCGCGACCTATCAGGCAACGTCTCGAGTCACGCTATCGAGTACCAATTCAATCTGGAACTTGAGCGTTCTACTGTTTCTGCTGTGACAATCGACGGTCAAACGGCACCGGTCGAATATGTGAATCGGCTGGACGAAATCGTCGCAACGCTTGAAGATGTCAGTGGCACTGGTTTGAATTTGACATCGGATGGTTCGACAATTGCCGTAACTGGTTCCGATGGTGAAGTTGAAGGGGTTCAGACCTCGCGTGGAGAGAATCAAATTGCGTGGAGACCGCTACAGCTTGCCATAGATGGTTCAGCGGATGGCGTTTACACCGTGACGGTCACCCCTGTCAATAGTGGTGCCCGATTGGGAATACCGTCTCGGCATCAATTCACACTTGATACACAGGAGCCCGAAGTGGCTTCGGTAACGCCAATTGATGCGACGCAGCCGCTATCCTACATCGGTCAGCAGCTTATCCAAATCGCCGCTCAAGTTGAAGATGTGGGGCCGGCGGGTTTAGAGATTGATAGCCAACGTCTTCAACTTCGAGATGCAGGGGGGAACGTCGTAGCAGCGGTTCAGACCAATGATGGTGCGGCTCAAATTTTCCTGACGCTTTCTCAGCCCCTTACAGCCGATGGGAGCGACGATGGGGTATACACTGTCAGCCTAGAGTTGACGGACAAGGCAGGCAACCTGAACTCGCTTTTGCATCAACTCGTTTACGATACCCAAGCCCCAACACTTGTCAGCACCGATCCGACCGATGGTGACCTCCGTAGTGATGATATTACGCTGATTACGGCAAACCTGAATGACCTTGGTGATAGTGGCATCAATTTCGCCGCATCGGCGTTGACGCTGTTGGATCCGACCGGGACTCCAATTCAGGGTGTGCAGAGCAACGATGGGTATCGAAAGCTGACGTTGCAAATTAACGGCCTTGTGGCAGACGGCAATTATACAATCCGTGTGGAGGCGATTGATCGCGCGGGCAACGGATTAAACGCTCCGTTTGAGGCACACTTCACCTTTTCATCCGGTATGCCGGTTGTCGTTTCAACCGTTCCAAAAACCACGAAGGGGAAGCCCCCGGCTCCCGGCAAAGACAGCGAAGGATTCACAAATGAGCCACTTCGTCAGGTGGAAGCTGAATTTCAATTGGACGATGGGGAGGCTAACCGTTCTACGATTACATTGCTTGCCCCCGATGGCACAACCGTCCCAGGACAGCAGGTGCGTCAGGGAAAAATGTTCATTTATCGACTCTTACGGGAACTTGCTGCCGATGGCTCCGATGATGGTGTTTATACCATTTCAGTAATGCCTGTCAATAGTGCAGGGCGACAGGGAGCACCAGAGCAGTTTAGCTTTGTCTACGATACCGTTTCACCCGAGGTGGATCCGGACTCGATCCAACTGATTGTTGCCGAACCGGGCACCAATAATTCGCTGGTTTCGGTCGGTGCAGTTATTACGGATGACGAGCCAAGTTCCGGGGTGGATTGGGATAACCTTGATGGATCATGGATTACGCTTGATGAGGTTAAAGGGAACCGCAAGATTGAGGGAACGCTTACCACCGATGAAGAACAAGCCCTTTTATTAACGCTGATTATGCCACTTGCCAGCGATGGAAGTCAAGATGGTATATATCAATTAACAATTGCTCCGAAGGACCGTGCGGGGAATGTCACTCAAGTCGTTACATATCGCTTCTTCTACGATACACGCCCGCCGGGGGTCGACACTAGCTCGTTGTTCATTGATGGGCAACCGTTGCTTACTGATTCAAATGATCCGTATTACCCTTCGGCGACCAACAAGAGCGGCAGCATCATTATTGACGCAAAACTTTCCGATGTCAATCCGGATGGCAGCCAGGGCCTTGGAGCCGACCTGGTCAACTCGTCGATTACCGTGCGTTCTCCCTCCGGAAACATTATCAGCGGCACCACGACGCAGAACGGCACCGACCGCATCCGCTTCAAATCTGGACCGCTCGATGACCAGGGACTTTATCAGGTGACTATTACCAGCGTCGGTTTGGACGCTGCAAATCTTGGCTTCCAACCAACTGACTCAGTCACGACGCAGTTCCTCTTTGAAACGACGAAGCCGGTCGTTGAGCTAACAGATTTAGTTGGGGAAACGACCTTTGAAGATGAACCGTTACCATTACAAGGCACCGCGCATGACCCGTCAGAGAACGATATCCCTGCGTCTGAAGTCGCACTGATTGAAATTGTCGGTACTGGCCCCGATGACCAACCCATCGATCCGGTTGCTGCAAAAGATGACAGTGATGAGGAGGAAGATCCCTGGAGTCGCTGGTCGATTGATTTTCTGCCTGCCCAGTCCGGTGAATACAACCTTGATATTCGCGTCACCGATCGCGCTGGTAATATCGGTATTTACGATGCCGTGACTGTCAACTTCTCGGTGTCGCTTATCTTCAAAGGCCCGACGTATGTTTGGCCCAACCCACTCAGTCTCTCAAGGCGTTCAAACGGCGAAGTTGCCCACTTCTCCTTTGAAGTCAATGTTCCCGGTGGGGAAGGCGCACGGATCGCCTTGAGTATCTATGATTTTGCCGGTGACTTGGTGTACGAAAAGAGATTTAGCGACCTGAGGGCTGGCAGGAGCGACAATGAAGTGATGTGGGATCTAACCAATCAGTCCGGTGCCGATGTCGCCCGTGGAATCTATATCTTCCGTTTGGAAGCAGAGGATGTGGTAACGAGCAACCTCACAAATGTGGTCGGGAAGATTGTCGTGGTTGAGTAGGTGCGAGCGACCCTCTTAGATATAGTTCAAAAGGGTCGGGAGTTCGTTTATGAACCAATGAACCAAATTGAGGAAAAGAATTGGAGAAACAGATGCACCCAAAACAGGAATTAATCAGGATTAAAGGATTAAAAGACGAAAACTTTTGTAATCCTAAAATTCTGAAAATCCTGATTCTGACAGTATTTTTTGCAATCATTGCTTTCCCCGCTTTTGCCGCGGACATTCACGCAGATGCCGGCACAACAGGTGCTGCGTTCCTTAAAATTGAGGCCGGCAGCCGCCCCGCCGGGATGGGAGGGGCGTTCGCAGGCTTGGCTAACGATGTCAATACAATCTATTGGAATCCTGCTGGCTTGACAGCGGTAGGAGAACGCCAATTTACTGCAATGCAGAATTTCTCGATTGCAGATATTAGTAACCAATTCCTTGGTTATGCACAACGTTTTGGCGGCAAAGGGACTTGGGGGGTGAGTTTCCTCGGCGCGTTTACAGAGATTGAACGCCGTCGCAGATCGACAGAGGAACCTGACAGTACTGCCACGGTCGGTGGTTTTGCTACGGGGATATCTATCGCCTATATTTTATCCCCAGAGTTTTCGGTCGGGGCAACAGCGAAAGCAATTTCTCAGCAACTCGATGTTGAGGACTCGATTGGTGCTGCTGCCGATGTTGGGGTGCTTTTACAGATTCTAGACAATCGGATCGGCGTAGGAATTGCAGCACAAAACTTGGGTTTTCTGGATACAGGGGAAAATCTGCCGATGAATGTGCGCGGCGGCATCGCTTACCACATCCGTACTAAGCCTAGTGTTGACAGTGCGAGACCGCCGCAGGATCTTTTCGCATTGGCCGCTGATGTCAACTACCCAATCGTTGCTGGATTTCCAACCTTCCATCTGGGCGCAGAGAATTGGTTCTATGGTATGCTCGCCCTTCGCGCTGGCTATAGTTTTAGCAAGGGAGAAAATCCCAAAAATGGGTTGACGGCCGGGTTTGGGCTGCGCCGAATCGGGGAGGCTTCTCTCGAAAACGTCAATTTTCAGTTCGATTATGCTTTCGTTCCAGATCAAGGTGTCGGCAACGCTCACCGAGTCTCTCTCCTCCTGCGATTCTGAGCGTAAAATCGGTGTTCGCTAGCTAAACAGGTTTAGATGCGCTCACCCCAAACCGGAGCACTCCTATGAACATCATCTGCACAGGAATCAGTTGTTCGGGGCGAAAGGAACTGATGGGAGAGTTTGCAGCACTCTGCCGCGGTAAAGGAAAGCAGATTGGATTTTTCAACGTTGGGGATTTTATGGGCAGCGCGGCTGCAGCCTCCGGGGTTCAATTCACAGACAAGGTGCTCGACTCTGACCCCGCTGTTCTCTCGTTAGCACGCCGATCGGCTTTCTATGAGATTGCTAACACCGCACATGATTATGAGCATACCTTCGTTGGTCTGCACGCTTGCTTCCGCTGGAATGGAAAACTAGTTGAAGGCATCTCGTTTCGAGATATGGAGCACTTTCCGGCTGACGTGTTCATCAATGTGGTAGACAATCTCGCGGATATCGCTCACCGTATGGAGGATAATCCGCAGTGGACGGGCATGCGACGCGACGAAATCAACGTCTGGCTCGATGAGGAAGAATTTCTGACCAAACAACTCGCTAACCTCAAAGGAAAAATTCACTATACTGTCGCCCGGCAACACGATCTGGGAAACTTCTACGACCTGCTTTTTTCAAAAAAGAAGAAATTCTACTTGAGTTATCCGATCACGCTTATCCGCAAGGAGGCACCGGATCAAATTGAAAGCATCCGCTCGTTTGGCTCAAAGATGCAGCAGGACTTTATCATATTTGATCCGCTCTGCATCGGGGATATGGACCTGATTCATTCCACGGAGCCATCTCAGGAAGAGGTAGATGACAGTGAAATCACAACTCTCAGTGATATCGATCGGAATTTCAGGGTGCAGATTAAGACACGCACTATCTCCAGAGATTACCAATTCATTCACCAGAGCGATTTTATTGTTGTTATCTACCCAACTGATAAACTCTCACCCGGTGTCTTGAGTGAGATGAACTTTGCTTCCCGCTATAACAAACCGGTTTATGCCGTATACTCCCATGCACGTAGTCCATTTTTTGAGAATCTGTGTGAACGGATTTTCGGCACCATTAAGGAACTCGAAGCTTTTTTGAGAGATCGGCAGGTAGGGATTTAGCAGATAGGCTCCGGTTCTGTTTGCCCGTTCGGACATTACAAAAAACACCATAAACGGTTGCGCGATAGTTCCGGGTATTTTCCACGGTGTTGTAAGAATCGGAATAATTTAACAACATCGGGATTTGAGTTTATACCAGAATGAAAATTGGCATCATCTCCCTCGGTAAGCAAAACCACGCCACCCGACGATTGGTTGAAGCTGCCCTCGCAGTCGGTCACACGCCGACAGTCCTCAACCCGTTTGGATTCTATCTTCATATCGGCAGTCCGGGCACACCTATTTATTACGAAGAAACCCCCGCCACAGATTTCGATGTCGTTCTCCCGCGTCTAAGTGCGGCGACAGCACAATACGGGGAGGAGGTGGTGGCACATTTTGAATGGATCGGTACGCCGGTAATCAATCGATCTTACGCGATTGCAAACGCCCGAAATAAATTCCGCGCCCTTCGTATCCTTGCTCAACATGGCCTGCCTGTCCCACCCAGTTTTGCTGCGGGTTCAACTCGATGTATAGATAGATCTGTGCATCAGGCAGGCGAATATCCTTTTATCATGAAACCCTTTGAGGGGACTCACGGCAACGCAATCTTGTTGCTTGATACCCCGACATCGCTCAAGTCGGCGATTGGCGCAATGTGCGACCTCCATCAAGATTATGTCATTCAATCCTTTATTGAAGAATCCGGGGGGAATGACGTGCGGGTGATTGTCGTCGGTGGACAGGTTGTTGCTGCCATGAGAAGAACGGCACCGGAAGGCGAGTTTCGATCAAACATCCACCGCGGCGGGCAGGGGCATCCTATCGAACTCCACCGCGAATATATGGACACAGCCCTCCGGGCTGCAAAAGCGATGGAATTGGATATTGCCGGGGTAGATCTGTTGGAGACGCTAGCAGGCCCAATAGCGTTAGAGGTCAATCCTTCGCCGGGGTTTGAAGAAATCGAAGCGGTTACGGGAATCAAGGTCGCGGAGGCGATAATTGCATTCGCTGTCGAATATTCTCAAGTCAGCAGAAAAGCGCATTAATAGCTAAGGAATACCCATGATCATTGACTGCCACACCCATTTCTGGCGATATCCGGAGGAGCTAACCGAGGAGCTCGCCCACGAGACCTTCATCATGCGTCGGCAAGTGGTCGACTTGGACATCACACCGGAGATGCACGCTTCGGCTGTAGCGAAAGTAGACCGTGCGATTGTGTTTGGGTTGCGCGCACCGCTCACCGGATTCCTTACGGTCAACGACACCGTTGCAGAATATATTCGCATGGCCCCGAAAAAACTGATCGGCTTTGCGGCAATCTGCCCGACTGAAGATAACGCCCTCGCGGAGGTAGACCGCGCGGTTCAAGAGCTAGGGCTTCGTGGTCTGAAGATGAGTCCAATCTATGGCGGTTGGGATCCGCTAGATCCACGCGCCTTGCAAATCTTCGCACGAGCAGAGGAACTCGGACTGCCGATCATGTTCCACCAAGGCACGACCTATCCGCGCAAAGCACCGCTGAAATACGCGAATCCAGTCCTGCTCGAAGATATCGCGCTTCGTTTCCCCGATCTGAAGATGGTCATTGCCCACATCGGGCACCCTTGGGAAGCCGAAGCCATTGTCCTTATCCGAAAGCAACCCAATGTCTTTGCCGATATCTCCGCCCTGTTCTATCGCCCTTGGCAATACTACAACTCGCTACGGTTGGCGGTCGAATACGGTGTCACCGACAAGCTGCTTTTCGGCACCGATTTTCCCATAACCACTTTTGATGAATCTGTCAAGGGACTACACGATATTGTTCGACTTTCCCAAGAGATGCGACTGCCGCCGCTGCCGGAAGATCTGCCCGCTCAGATCTTGCATCGGGACACGCTGGCTCTTTTAGGGCTTAATGATCCTGCCTCACTCTAGTAAATTGGGACGAAGCAGCTAGAAACGACTTAGTTAAGTCCTCAAATTTCCACTTACTGTTGTGGAGGGATTGCCTCGCCATAATTCCCTCAAGGCACGTTGAACCTGCGCCACGCCCCATCGGTAGCAGAGTTAATGAGCATCCGTTCTTTCTGGCTCCGTCGCACACGTTGTTCTAAATCAACGGGGTCCCAATGGGACAATAGTTGTCCCTGGAGATCTTCGAGGATCGACTGATACGCGCTATCTCCAGCGAGGTCATGGAATTCATCTGGATCGGTCTGAACGTCGTAGAGTTGTGGCGAGTCGCCCAAACTGTAGATGAGCTTATATCTACCCCGCCGAAGCATCGCGACCGGACGCGCGACACCATGCGCCAAGTATTCGGAAAAGGCTTCGTCCTTCCAAAACGGGGAAGCCCCCGACCCCATCTGCATCAAAGGCAGCAAGCTGTCACCGTCTAATGGGGTGATCGGTGTTGTGTCAGCGATGTCAACAACGGTGGCGATAAGGTCTACAAGTGAGACGACCTCATCGACCCGATGTCCAGCGGGAAGATGTCCAGGCCAAACAATTTGAAGCGGCACGCGGGCGGAGGCTTCATAGAAGTTAGATTTCCGCCACATGCCGTGCTCCCCATTCATTTCGCCGTGATCGCTGGTATACACAATTACGGTATTATCCAACTGTCCGGTCTCTTCGAGGGTTTCAAGGAGACGACCAATCTTTTCGTCGAGGTAGGTGATAAGACCGTAGTAGCCTGCGCGTCCCCTCCGTACCAGTTCTTCGGGGAAATCGACGCAACCGAACATGCTCCGCATCCGCTTGAAGACCGGATGCTGACGCTCCAAATGTCCCTGCGGAATCTCCGGAAGGTCGATTTCATCTAGAGGATAAAGATCCCAAAATCGTTGCGGCACAACGAGCGGAAAATGGGGCGCGATGAAAGAGACGTTGAGTGCCCAAGGTCGATCTTTGCGCGCCGGATCGCGGAGGTAAGCCAATGCCTGCTCCTCTGCCAGATCGTCTACTTCGATTTCCGTGGTGGTGCCGGGGCCTGCCTCCTCAAGCCCGGACCAAGGGCGTGCTGCGGTAGGTGTGCCGTTTTCCCAATCAATGATACCGTGATCGTTCTCAGCGTGGAGGTCCCGAGCAAGTTGGGCGCGGAACCCGTGAAGTTGGTCTAGCCCCTCGAAATGCTGTTTCCCAGAGAGAACCGCATCATAACCAACTCCGCGCAAGAGGTGTGCCCAAGTAACGGTGTCGGAGGGAATAGGTGTAGCGTTGTCCCAAGCACCGATGTGGTGAATGTAGCGACCTGTCATGAAAGACATTCGTGAAGGCATACAAAGGGGAGAGTTACAATAGGCGTTGGTAAACGTGATACCATCGGCGGCGAGGCGGTCCATATGCGGGGTCTTAACCAAAGGATGTCCGTATGGCCCACTGTACATCGGGGCGTGTTCGTCGGACATAATGAGCAGAATGTTGGGCAGATCTGAGGTATTCATGAAGGCACTCCTTTATAATTGAAATAAGGGATAAACACGAAGGTTCCTACCTGCGCGCAGTATCAACATTTTGACATACTCCCAAACCTAAAGGATTGGGATTCTCACCTGTTCCTTTAGGAGTCGAATTGTTCAATCAATGAGGTTAGCCAATCGAAGCGGGACTTACGACCTCTCCTGAAGGGTCCGTGCCGAGACCAGGTGGGCAAAGCGAGGGAGTTGCTTGAGTTTAGAGAGGTGTTTCATCAATCGAAACTTGCTGATATACTTGCCGTAGATAGCATAGTAGCACCACTGAAGGGCAATGCAATGATTCCATATAGGCGCGTGACCGTCTATAGTCTTGTGCAACTCGCCGTTACCGTGATGGCTATACATCTTGAACTTGTACGTTTTCATGGAATTCAGCTTTCTAGCTCGCATATCCTATCCTGTAGGATGTAGGGGACATCCCGAAGGGTTCGGGATGTCCCCTACGAAAGCCAAGACAAGTATATCATATTTTACATACAAAGTTAAAAAAAACGCTAAAGCGAAACTTAAGACCTTTTAAAAGGTCTTTATCCCAAGTATCCCTGGTCTGTCCGTGCCGAGACCGGGCAGGCAGGCGGAACGGACAATACTTGGGCTTTACGGGCTAAAGCCCCTATCTGTAACACGGTTTAGTCGCAAGGACAACGGGATTTTATTTGACCTCCCTAGAGGAACTAAGGTAAAATAAAAGTAGGCTTCACCCACCCATTGGTGGATTGAAGCGAGATAGGTTTAAAATACGAGAAAGGAATCTCTCATGGCAACAAGATCAATAACAATCCGTGAATACCTTCCAGAAGGACATGACTTAGATTTATCAGCTGAGGCACCCGATGACAGCACTGCTTACAGAGTGATGGGATTAGCTGAGCCCTTGTCAAGTGGAGAGGTACAAATCGCGGTTGATACGTGGCGTCAGATTCAACGCCAAAAGGCGACGATTCAAATCATTGATGTGGACACCGACCTCATCGCACTTTCATCGATTCAGTTACGCCAAATACTTGAGCAACTTATCAGCCAAAACACGATGAAAGTAATTGTCAATCTTAGTAGTGCTCGTCGAATTGATAGTTCAGGGTTAGGCATATTGGTCAGCAAATCAAATGAATTGAGACGGAACGGTGGCGACCTCAAGGTCTATGGGTTATCGGCAATGCTAACACACACTTTCAAGCAATTGGGAGCGGCAAATCTTGAGAATTTTATCTACCAAAACGAAAGGGACGCACTCGCAGACTTTGAGTTACACAGGGATATAGGCGTGTAACTTGGTTTCGATAGTCATGATGTTTTTCGCCATCGCCCGCGAAAAGCATGTTATCTTGTCTAGGTGTTGACGATGACTTTATGGATACCTCAATTCGATTGACCCCCACCCTCATTGGGGTGTCGGGGGGAAGTGGATCTGGTAAGACAACGCTCGCCGCAGCAATTCATAAACGACTGGGAGACGATAGATCCACCGTATTGCGCCTTGACTCCTATTACAAAGATCTCAGTCACCTTTCCCTTGAAGAGCGAGCAGGAGTGAACTTCGATCATCCTGACGCGTTGGAGGTCCAATTATTGATCCAACAGATACACCAACTCAGATGTGGGAAAGCCGTTGAGGTGCCCAGCTACGACTTCACAACGCATACTCGTCGCCCTGAAACCCTCACGCTTCAGCCCAAGGCGGTTGTGCTGATTGAGGGAATTCTGTTGCTCGCACTTGACCCTATCCGGTCACTGCTTAATCTGAAGGTATTCGTTGACGTGCCCGCCGATATCCGTTTTATCCGTCGGTTGGTACGCGATGTTCAGGAACGTGGACGCACGGTGGATTCATGCATCCAGCAGTATTACGCGACGACTCGCCCTATGCACTTCGCTTGGGTTGAGCCAAGTAAGGTGTTTGCAGATATGGTCGTTTCGGGTGAGGAGCAGATTGAAACGCTGGCGACACTTCTCATTGAGCATATTGAAAATTTGTAATTACTCCGACTTCCATTTGCCGACCAATACAACGCTCAGAGTTTATCTGACCGCGGTTTTGATCCCCCAATGACTCGGAATTTCACTTATAGCTAGAGACCTAGGAGAAAATTCCATGGACAACAATAAATATGTCATGTCCGAGGAAGAAAAGTATTTTTTTGACCTCACGGGCTACCTTGTCGTTCGCGGTGCGTTGACACCAGAAGATATTGACGAATGTAATGCAGCTATTAATCACTATGCCGACAAAATCCGTGCCCGTTCGGTTGACGACGGTGGGCTGGCTCGCGGGTCATCAACACTTCAGGGACAAACAGGGCGGCTGGAAATGACGGGGATGTTGGGATGGGAGAAGCCCTATCGCGAACCGTTTCGCGAACTCCTAGTCCATCCGGTGGTTGTTTCTCGCCTGAACGCGATGTGTGGAAAAGGATTCCGTCTTGACCACGGACCATTGATGATTGGCGCAATGGCTGGAACGGAAGGGCACCAGTTGCACGGAGCGGGAGAACCTTTCAGCCCGGCTGTTTGGTATCATCAACAGAACGGAGTTATCTACTGTCGAGGCATCACTGTGGCATGGCAACTCACCGATGTTAACGAAGGTGATGGCGGATTTGCGGTTGTTCCCGGCAGCCACAAAGCCTGTGAACCGACACCCAAAAGTGTCCGGACTGTGGAAGACGACATGGGGCTAACCGTGCAGCCGGCGATGAAGGCAGGTGATGTCCTCTTCTTTGCAGAGACTGCCACCCATGGCACGCTTCCTTGGAAGGGAAAGGGTGAACGGCGTTCCATCCTTTACAAATACGCTTCCCGCGGTGTCGCCCGTTCGGTGGGCAGATTCTTTGCACCTGAAGCCCGCTTCGGCGAGTGGACGAAAACTCTCTCGCCCGAACAACATGCTGCCCTTTACGGACCAGGCGTTCACACGGGGGGGAAACTCCCCTTACTTGAATCCGATGGAAAGAAAACTTGGATTGCGGAATGAAATCTGACCAACATTAGCTGCCACCTGCCCTAGAGCGCAGCGAATAGAGCGGAGGCTTATGGGGTATTGGCAATCAGAATCGGTATAACCTGCGAAATGGAGATGTGCAAAATGGACAAACGTGAACGCTACTTCTGGGACCTTACTGGATACCTTATCCTCAGAGACATACTGACAGTCGATGAAATCGCGGCAGCCAACGAAGCTATTGACCACCATGCCGACCAAATTCACGTTGGTAAACCCAATGAGGGTGCTCGAGATTCTCAGACACTGCGAGGCACTGGACAACGTGCCCTCCACGGTCTACTTGAACTGGCAGCACCGTATTGTGAGCCGTTCCGTAAGATGTTGGTGCACCCGCAGGTCATCATGCGCCTCAGTGTGATGTGTGGGGCAGGCTTCCGATTCGATCACGGGCCCTGGGTGACCGACAGTGTGAAAGGTACCGAAGGGCTGATCATGCACGGGCAAGGTGAACCGCACAGGCCCTTCGTTGCCTATCATCACCAGAGCAACAAGATGCACTGCAGCGGGGTGACTGTTACTTGGCAACTATCTGACATCAACGCAGGCGAGGGCGGATTCTCCTGCGTACCCGGCAGCCATAAATCTAGATTTCCCATGCCTCACGGTGTGCAAACCTGCGACGATGATATGGGCGTGGTCATCCAACCGGAGATGAAGGCGGGGGACGTAATTTTCTTCATGGACGGTGCCCAGACGCACGGCACCTTCCCTTGGCGTGGTGAACATCACCGACGATCGGTGCTCTTCAAATATGCTGATCGGACATCCGTGCGTGCAGGGGTAGCAAGGGAAATCGCACCCCCGGAAATCTATTGGGAGGAGGAACTCGTGGAGGGCATGACAGAAGCGCAGCGCGCCGTTATGTATGGACCTTGCTCATCGCTCCAAACCACCAAGCTGACGGTGGACGGAGATGGCACAGTTCGTGTCGAAAATGGCTAGGTGTCGTCGAAATAGAGACCGCTTTGCATCAACGCCAATGATTTGCAACACTTGGAGGGGCGGAGAAGTCTGTAGCCCCATTGGTATATTTATCGTTCAGCGATTTTGCGGTTGATTCTTTTTTAACCATTGATTAAACACAGGCGGAGATTACAACAGTTGAAGGCAGATATTGGAATGGGTAAAGCCCCACATACCTATTTTTGAAACGGTTTTCTCTGGTTGAACGTATTATATTATTGAGAACTTTTTGTGAGCTCGCACCGTGCCAACCGGTATTAGTAGCTTACAAAGGTTGGCCGAACATTGATTTTACGCCAGGAGAGAACGATGCCTCTGACACAAGCAGTATCATCTTGCTACGGTGCAGTCAACCCTTTAGTGAGGCTTTCTTCAACAGCCTTTCGTTTGTATGGTGCGCTAGAGGTTTTTAGAGATACCTACCAATCCCCAACGAAGGATGGCTGGTTCCGAGCACCTCGGTTAGATAAACGGCTTCAACAGATTAGTTTATCCCCATGGGAAATTCAGAAGGGATTTACGGAATTGATGGAGGCCGGATTGCTACGGATACAGACCGAATGCAATACTCGGTGGTTTCAACTTAAATGATTGAAAGCCCCCAGTTGTACAACGCCCTTCCCAATATTGTCCTCGCCTCAAAATCGCCACGCCGCGCGGATTTGCTCAAGCAGATTGGGCTTGAATTTGAGGTGTGCCCTAGTGAAGTAGAGGAGCCAAAGATTATACGTATATCTCCGGTAATAGCTGTCAAGGAGCTCGCTCTGACAAAGGCGAGAACGGTCGCTGTGAAGCTCGATGTGGGCCTAGTTATCGGCGCAGATACCATTGTTGTCATTGATGGGCAGCCAATCGGTAAACCGGAGAACGATACACACGCCATCGAAATTTTAACGCGCCTCAGCGGAAACCGACATGAAGTAATCACCGGTGTTGCATTAGTCGATGTCAAACGGAAAAACGAAGTGGGGTGGGCAGAAAAAACAGCGGTCTATTTTAGAAAATTGCGTCAATCGGAAATCTTGGCGTATGTCCGCAGCGGCGAATCATCCGATAAGGCGGGTGCTTACGGGATACAAGGCAAAGCTGGGGCTTTCGTCGAGCGAATCGAGGGCTGCTACTTCAACGTGGTGGGGCTTCCGTTAGCGAGCTTGACCGCGCAGCTTTGGAAACAACTTGAGAGCCATTCGATGATTAACTTTCAAGTATAGAATCCCCACGCCTTAGGTTTTTTGGCGATTTTGCAGGTAAAATATGGTATAATTGATTTGGTTTTTGTAGTAGAGTTTCGGTCCTATTGGCGTAGGTGACGAGCTCAAATCTTTCTTTAGGGTTGGGTAGTCGACAATGCTAACAAAAGAACTAATCCAAACGAAAAAATCAGCAAGTGATGCCCTGTTTTTTACCAAAATTCTTGCACCGACAAATGATGAGCAAACATTGTTGATTACTCTTGAAAACTTGGGTAGATTGCCGGCCGATTTCAATGGTAGTTTGCTGGCACAGTTACTTCAGCACCCGAACCCCAAAATTCGCCTCCTCGCAGTGAAGAATCTTGGAAAGTTGAACGACCCATCGTGGTTTAATGTTGTTTCAGAATTGGCGACCAGCGAAGATAATACGTTGACTCGCCGCGAGGCAATCTCAACGATTGGGCGAATGCGAACCGAAAAAGCAATCCCCATCCTCTCTCAATTTCTGCATGATGGAGATCCCAAGGTCGTTCTGCAAGCAATTCGTGCGCTACTTCACTTCAAAAAGCTGCCAGAAGTTCAATCCGCTTTACTTCCATTGACGGATCATCCAAATTCAGAGATTCAAGACGCGATTTGTAAAGAACTACGCACCGATCAAAAGGAGGGGACAAGGGACAAAACACATCCGTTAAGCCCCAATGCCCTGAAAAACGTGCTTGTTCACGGAGATGTCCGCGAAACGTTGAACCATGTGCCTGACGAATCTATCCACCTAACCTTCACCTCCCCACCCTATTACAATGCCCGTGACTACACAATTTACCCAAGCTATGATGACTACCTAGCGTTTTTAGTGGATGTGTTTAAGGCGGTGCATCGCATCACAAAAGAAGGACGCTTTTTCGTATTAAACACCTCACCCGTTATCATTCCACGAATGAGTCGGTCTCATTCAAGCAAGCGGTATGCTATTCCTTTTGATATTCATCCACTATTGACACAAATGGGTTGGGAGTTTATCGAAGATATTATCTGGGTCAAGCCCGAACAGAGCGCAAAAAATCGAAATGGCGGATTCTTTCAGCATCGCAAACCGTTGGGATACAAGGCAAATTCTGTCTCAGAATCTGTCATCGTCTATCGAAAGAAAACCGACAAACTCATCGACTGGAATATGAGACAATATGACAATGAAACGATTGAGGCAAGCAAAGTCAAAGGGGATTACGAAAAAACAAATATCTGGAAGATTAACCCGGCCAACGATAAAATTCATCCCGCAATCTTTCCGATTGAATTGGCTGAGCGTGTTCTCCAATTTTACTCATTCAAAGGAGATTTAGTATTTGATCCGTTTGGTGGAATTGGAACGGTTGGAAGTGCCGCCTTGTCGCTTGAACGGTTCTTCTTCCTCGTCGAAAAAGAGAAGGAGTACGTTCAACGGGCAATGTCTCGCCTTGCTGAAATGTCACTACTTTTGCATAAAAAGCCCATGCAGCTATCGTTAGATACATTCAGAACACGGATGGAAATGGAACAGGGAAGTCATGACTATCACCGGCATTGTGATTAAGAATATTATACGCAAATTGCTTTCGGGTCAAGATTATCGCGCTGAAATCGTTGCGTTGATTAATGCTGCAGTCTTGCAGTATGTCATAGATTTCTTCAAACGGGTTGCTTCTGCAAAATTGGAGAATCAATCTGTCACAATTGATTGGTACAAAAAAGAGTTATTGAATTCCGATCTGCCTAAAGAAGAAATTGCCATCCATTCAGGCTTGAACATGAAAACTATCGAAAATATGTATAACTCGGTAAAACGCGAAATTGTGTTGGCAGCCTCCATTGAGCATTATGAAGCACTTTATAATGCAATTGAAAGTTTAACGGCAGAAGGTGATATTGATATTTTGCTCACAATCAAGTTCCGCGGCGTGAGTGTTGAACTCGATGTGAATGAAAGTTTAATTGTCATAAATACGATTGCTGTTAAACGCGCCGCACTTCGTGGTGGCTTGTGGAGCACAGCGGGTAAGCAGGTCGAAAAACCGCTGATGACAACACTTTGTGCGCTCTTTCGAGTGCCAAGAAAATATTTTGATCAGAGCGGTCTTCCCACTTCAAACCGCGAGGTAGATTTTTATCTTTTAGATGACAGAGACACTAGACACCGCTGCGAAGTGAAACTCATGGGCAAGGGGAATCCTGAAAGTGTAGATGCCCCGATCGCTCGGGCTAACCGCATTTTCGTGGCTGATAAACTCTCAGAGTCAAACAAGGAGGAACTGGACTCACAGGATATTCTTTGGGTTGAGTTGCGTGATGAACAGGGCTACAAACGGTTTGAACAAGCATTGCGCGCCCTCTCAATTCCGTACACACCGTTTGCAGGTGATCTGCAAAAGGCACTTGATATAATCTTCCCAGTTATACTTACGGATGATGTGCAACAATCGGTAACACCTGACGCGGTTCTTCAGGAAAAGGATGACCTATACAGTCCCGAGTTGTTGGTAGAGTTTGACAATGGATTCTAATCGTTCTCCGGGCATGAAAATTCTTGGTGTCGATACATCAACTCCCATTGGTAGTGTCGGTTTGATTGATGGAGAGCATTTCGTTGCTGAACATACACTCAGCATTGTGAAAGCCCATTCGTCTAGACTGATGCCCGCTATAGACCAAATCTTAAAGTGGGCGGATCTGACTGTACATGACCTCGACGCATGTGCTGTTGGGATAGGCCCGGGGTCATTTACGGGCATCCGAATTGGGGTGGGCACTATTAAATCGCTCTGCTACGCCCTCAAAAAACCAATCATCGGTGTCTCAACAGTGGAGGCAATTGCATACAACCTCCGCTACACAGACAGATTAATCTGCCCAATCCTCGATGCGCGGAAAGATGAAGTGTACGGTGCAGTTTTTCGTGGGGGACAAAATTTCCTGCGACAGTCTGATGATCTCTGTCTGCCAATTGAGTCACTTTTGAATCAAATCGATGGCCCTGTGATCTTTGTTGGAGATGGTTTGCAGCGATACGCCCCCGTTGTTTTGGAGCGGTTCGGCGATGATGTGCCTCTCGCCGATCCGATTTTTAACGTGCCGCGCGGTACAAGCATCGCACGAATTGGTTACGACCGATTGCTCGATGGACAATCTAGTGATTACTTCTCGCTGACACCCAACTATGTTCGCGACGGGGTCACATAAATCATGCTGCATGTTGCATGATCCTGCCTCAACTAGTTACCCCCCTCGATTCCCTGTGGCCCCCAAAATTTTCCGTTTAGTGATGAACTTGCCAATCTTCAATTTGTAGCAGTAAGTCCCGCTGACGACGGGGGCAGGACGGATATTAGGTCCGGTAGTCCGCATTGATTTTAATATAATCGTAAGAATAGTCGCATGTCCACATGGTGACCGCCGCATCGCCGGCGTTTAGATCGACTGTTATCGTCACGGTATCCTTGGAAAAGAGTGCCGTTGCTTTATCCTCATCAAACCCTGCGTCCATCCCATCCTTGACAAGCTGATAGCCGCTGAGCCAGACATCCACTTGATACGGGTCGAATTCCGCTCCCGATTTCCCAACCGCCATCATAATACGTCCCCAATTTGCATCCGTCCCAAAAACAGCGGTCTTCACAAGCGGCGACTCCGCGATTGCACGGGCTGCCATCTCCCCTTCCGCTTCGTTCTTCGCGCCTTTCACAACCACTGTGACCAGCTTCGTTGCACCCTCTCCATCTCGCGCTATCTTTTTTGCTAACTCAATACAGGCAAAGTCCAGTCCCTCACGGAACGCCTCATAATCATCGTCAACTGTTTCGGTGATTTTCGGATTCCCTGCGGTGCCCGTTGCCATGATTAGCACCGTGTCGTTTGTACTGCTATCCGAATCGACTGTCATGCGATTGAAAGACTTCGCAGCGGACTCGCGTAACGCCTGCTGTAGCGGTTGACTGGCGATATTCACATCTGTCGCCAGAAAAGCGAGCATCGTGGCAAGATTCGGAGCAATCATCCCTGACCCTTTCGTCATACCACCAATCCTGACCGTTTTCCCCCCAATTTCAAACTCTACGGCAATCTCTTTGGGGAAAGTATCCGTTGTCATGATTGCGAGGGTGGCATCATGTCCACCATCTGGTTCTAAAGCCTGTGCGGCGAGATGGATGCCGTTAGTAATTTTATCCATCGGCAACTGCTGCCCAATAACCCCCGTTGAAGCCACTAATACGAAACTTGGATCGATGCCGAGTGCTTCCCCCACCAGCGAGGTCATCCGTCGTGCATTCGCCATTCCGACTTCGCCCGTACATGCGTTAGCATTCTTGCTGTTGACGACAATCGCTTGAGCCGTATTGTCACTGAGATTTTCACGGCATACCAAAACGACCGGGGCGCAAACACGATTTTTCGTGAAGACACCTGCCGCGACCGCCGGTGCGTCCGTCACTATCAGGGCAACATCCTTTTCGTTATTTGGCTTCAGTCCTCCGTGGACACCGGTCGCTCTCAAACCCGGTACTGCGGTGATTCCGCCATCAATTTGTTTCATCACAGTTCTCCATTGGATAAGGTTCGATTTCCCTCTCTACTTCTATCACATCCCGAACTACTAGTAAATCAATTATAGCGAGTCGCCTACTAATTGTCAATTGTCAATTCTTAGAGATTGCCCATGAGTCAAAGATGGGGAATTGGTAGTCGGCTCTATTTTGGATCGCTAACGAGTTGCTTTGATGATATAATGCGATTAAGATATGCAAACTAGCAAATCAGGTCCATCTGATTCCCCCGGGTGCAACGAGCGTAGCGAGATTTCCAGCGTGAAGCGTCGGGCCAAGATACATCAACCATCGGGCAAACGAGCAGATCAGAGATGAACCTATACAAGAAATACGAACCAGATAACGGATATATCCGAATTATCGAAAGCGGCGAAATGGGAATAATGGGGCTCGATTTTGGCATCCTCAACCTCGGTGTCGGTGAATCTTTCTTTGAAGATACCGGGGATAACGAGGTTATGCTGATTGTACTCGGGGGTCAGTGTGAATTGCTTGTTGGACATAATGGGAATAAAGCCCATGGACTCATCGGTGAACGTGCAAACGTCTTTGGCGGCGAGGCGTATCGTGCATCTGTCCCTTATCGGACGACATACGAAATTCTCGCGCACGACGAGCCTGCGGAGGTCGCAGTTTGTAAAGCACCCTCCTTTCTTGAAACGGCAGCTGTCATCCTCGAACCGGGCGACGATTTCAACCGTGGCGAACATGCGTTGATGGTCAGTGAAACGCCTATTCACTCAATCTCTGGCGAAGCGATTTGTTTCTACCGTTTCGCGCCCGCAGAAGGGCATGCCTCTCAACGCATCTACAGTGAGGTACATTCGTTTGAGCAATCCATGAACCTCCGTCACAATAACGTACTCGCGCTACCCAAAGGCTATCATGCTGACCTTGTGGAATCAAAGGCTCGGTTGTATTGCCTTCAAATTTGTTACTCGTAATGAGGAGAATAAAATAGAAAGTGCAATTTGCGAAGGGAGATGAAACGATTGTGAAGCTTACCATGGCACAGATGAACCATTTTCACACAAACGGATTTTTCTTTATGCCTAATCCCTTTGGCGAAGAACGCATGCGCGAAATTGAGCAGGTCGCTGTGGAAAACGAGGACAAGTGGGCGAGTACAGATTGGCCCAATGGACTCAACAAGCTGGCCTGTCAATTTCTTATGGTAGGAGAGCCAATCCTCAAGATAGTGGAGCAACCACAACTCGTTGAGATTGCTAAACGCTTACTGGACTGTAAGCAGGTACATGTAGGAGCCTGCGGATTGGGAGATGCGTTGAAGGCTATCTCCCAGAGTCAAGGTCCACACCGGCAAGTTTATTGGCACGCCGATGGAGGGCCCGATATCAAACAGGTTTCGTTCCGAACAGGACTAGACCGACACGACCCGACTAATGCGCCGTTACGTATTTTGCCGGGCAGCCATCTGCGAGCTAGGGAAGAGATTTGGGAAGAACTGTTACAGTTGGAAATCGCTACGGGGCAGCACGATTTTTCACCGAAGGAACTTTACACGAAACACCCTGCCGAAGTTGAGACAATCCTTGATCCACGCTGGACACTGGTCTGGACACCTAGCTGCTGGCACGCAACAGGTGTCAAGACGGCTGCCGGCCCTCGCCGGGCGATGGGTTGGAACTACTTTCCCGCCGGTGGCAGAAAGCGCGATGTAGAGGCGTTGAAGTACATTTTTCCCGACGAATGGGAAAATTGGAATGACGAACGAAAGCAACTCTGGGGCCTGCTGGATTGAAACTGGGTAACACAAGTCGTGCCAAAGAGGTGTTTGATTAGAAGGTGGCCCGTTCGTCGGATAATTTCTATCCCGATGAATTCCGCTAAGGGACAATGACTGAACAGATTTAACGATAATGCAAGGGTTTAACTGAACGGTGGGATTCAGTAACTTAATTTGCAAAACCTCAGGATGACATGACTCAAGTGAGGAGAAAAAGATGCTATGGATACCAATCCTATTGTCATTGGCATGATCGGTGCTGGTTTCTCTGCGACGTTTCACGTCCATAATTATCGACTTGTCCCTGGCCTCGACATCCGAATCAAGGGAGTCACTGCGAGGAGCCAAGAGAGTGCTGCTGCCTTCGCCGAAGAACATAATTTGGAAACAGTTTACCCCACGGCGGAAGCCCTTTTTGCGGACGAGGAAATAACCATCGTTGATCTCTGCGTCCCCAACTACCTGCACTATCCGCTGACCGTTCAGGCGGCCGAGGCCGGCAAGCATATTGTCTGTGAAAAGCCGCTGACAGGCTATTTTGGTGACGGTGGAGAAACGCTTGTGGGGCGTGAGACATCCCGGCGCAAGATGTTTGAAGCCGCACTAAAGGCAGCTGACGAAATGGTGGACGTTGTTAAACGCAACGGGGTAACGTTCTGCTACGGAGAAAACTGGGTGCACGCACCAAGTGTGCAGAAGGCAAACGACATCCTCGCACAAAGCGACAACACTATTCTCCGTATCATCGCCGAAGAGTCGCACAGCGGGTCACATTCTCAGTACGCAAAGGAATGGCGCTACTCCGGAGGCGGTGCCCTTTTCAACAAGGGCTGCCATCCCGTTGGTGGGACGCTCTATCTGAAATACAGCGAAGGACAGCGAAAGTACGGGAAACCCATCAAACCCAAGAGCGTCGTCGCGGAGGTCGCGAACCTGACGCATATTGAAAGCTTTGTCAATGAGGACGAGAAGTGGATCAAGGAAGGTTGGAAGGATTGCGAGGATTGGGGATCGATGATTATTACATTTAACGACGACTCCATCGCGCAGATTACCGCGTCAGACATTGTGCTTGGGGGTATTCAGAACGTCATGACGGTCTATTCAAGCAAAGCTGTGGTGCAATGCAACATCAATCCGAATACGGGGATGTTGACATACACGCCGAACGAGCGCGTTTTGGGTGATACCTATATTCGGGAGAAGGTGGAGACCCGCGCCGGTTGGCAACTGACCAATCCCGACGAGGATTGGATGAACGGTTTTCCACATGAACTCTCTGATTTCTGCGAGGCGATCGCTTACGGGCGATCGCCTAAAAGCACGGTGGAGTTGGGTCGGGACATTGTCGCAGTGTGCTATGGGGCTTATATTGCGGCAGAAACCGGTGAGCGCGTTGACCTCTCTGAATGGATGTGAAAAATTCGTCAGGGTTAAAGAGGCACCCGGCGATGTTTGTGTAATCTGACCTGATAAGAAACAATTAATAACTTTGTGAGGAGCCATCCCATGAAATACATCGTAAAAACTCAAGAGATGCCGTGGCAGCCAAAGTTCTTTCCCGGCGAAGAACAACCGTATGGCGAATTCAAGCCATTATGGCAAGAACATGCCACGGAACAGTTTGAAGTTCGGTTGACGCGAATTCCGCCCGGCGGGACAAATACGAAATACCATACCCATACAAAAGAGGAAGAGTGGTTCTACGTGCTAGCCGGTTCGTGCCACATCCATATTGAAGGGGAGTGGTATCATATTGAACAAGGTGATTCCGTTTTTAAGCCAACTGGCGCGTATCACATCTTTAGAAACTTTGGGGCAGAGCCTTGTGAACTGATCATGCTGGGGACCAATGTGGAAGGCAATGAGGTTCATCGTTTACCAGAGCCTGAGCCACCTGAAACGAAATAAAATGGGTGATCGATCTCTGAATCCTAAGCAGTTGTATCATCCTTGAAGCGAAATGCGGTCTCTTTTGTAAACCCTGTGGAGGTGATTGTCGGGCACAAGTGTTTTTCAATGTGCTCGACTATCAGATCGGTTCCGCGAAAATGGCTAAACTGAGATGATGTAGGCTGAAATAGTGAATCCGTCAGGTCGCGGCATAGCACAACGTTTTTTCCGAGGTAGACCATTTGTCTTAGACCAAACGGACGTCCGGAAACGCAGATATTAGTGTGGACACCCATCAGAATTACATTGTCGATGCCCCGTTCCTGCATCAAATTATAAATCTCTTGACCGTTGTCGCTGATTGCATCCTCGGAAGCAATTTCGATGGTCTCGATCTGCCGATTCCATGGCACCTCTCCGCCCTTCCACTGTCGAATTCCTTGGTCGTCGGTGATCCAACCGGGACACGGCTCGCTACAACCACACCCGCCGCTCTGTATAAAAGGCAGTGGCTCACCTTCACGCTCAGGGTCCCAATAGTTCCACCTGATTTCCACCGGAGATTCGGCAAACGGGGCTTTGATGGCCCTACGACGTTGTGGTGTCTTATCATAAAACGACATCCTGCCACTCGGCGCATGAATGATAAACACGCCGGTCTCCCGCGCTGCTGACACCATTTGATTCATTGTCGGCACCATCTCTGCGACTCGTTGGGCAGCGCGCTTGCACGTATGGTCATCCCACATGTCACAGATAATGAGCCCCGTTTGTCGTGGATTCCAGCGAACGGTTTGATGAATCTCCTGAAATGTACCTGTGGCCTGATCTTTGTGCCTACTGCGCTGTTCAAGCACGAGATTTTCCAGTTTCTGACTTGGTCTTGTTTGCTGTTTGTTAGTCATGATTGGGGTAGGGGGTTAGAAGAATGGATGGAAAGTCTATTTCCGAAAATTAGTTACAGGGCACGACTACTCTTCAAACGCCGAATCAAACGCACGAGCGGATGGCTCGAAGTCGTAACCTTTGACTTGGGCACAGGCTTCGCGTGCCCCATGCTCCCGGTCCATGCCGCTGTCCTCCCATTCGATGGAGAGGGGACCGTCATATCCGATGTTATTGAGCGCACGGATGATTTCCTCGAAATCAATATTACCGCGACCAATTGACCGGAAATCCCAATACCGTCGGGCATCGCCGAAATTCAGGTGCCCACCAAAGACACCAGAGAGACGCGGCGTTGACGACCACCACACATCCTTCATGTGGGCGTGGTAGATGCGGTCGCTGAAACGCTCAATAAATGCGACGTAGTCAACGCCTTGATAACCAAGATGGCTTGGATCGTAGTTGAACCCAAACGTTTCACGCCCATTGACCGCTTCGATGGCACGTTCCGAACTCACGATGTCAAAGGCAATTTCGGTCGGATGGACTTCAAGCCCGAACTTAATCCCGACCTCATCAAACGCATCAAAGATTGGATTCCAACGGTTGGCGAAGTCCTCAAAGCCTGCATCAATTTGCGACGGGGCGTTGGGCGGGAAAGAATAGAGCAGGTGCCAGATGCTGCTGCCGGTAAATCCGTTAACGACGCTCACACCGAACTTTGCTGCAGCGCGGGCAGTCTTTTTCATCTCTTCGGCAGCACGCCCGCGAACCCCTTCGGGCGCGCCATCGCCCCAGATGTCAGGAGACAGGATGGCCTCGTGGCGGCTGTCAATATTGTCGCAAACCGCCTGTCCGACAAGGTGATTACTAATTGACCAGACCTTCAGTCCGTATTTTGCTAAAAGTTCATGTCGTCCTTGGCAATAGCTATCGTCTTCGAGGGCTTTATCGACTTCAAAGTGATCTCCCCAACATGCCAATTCCAGTCCATCATATCCCCAATCACTGGCTTTTTGCGCTAGTTCTTCAAGGGGTAAATCTGCCCACTGGCCCGTAAATAGTGTTACAGGTCTTCCCATCTTATTCCTCCTTGTATAGTTCGTAAAAAATCATGCCTTGGTTGGTAAAGGAACCTTATATCTGCCAACCCTAAAGGGTAAGAAGTTTTACATTTCACGTTATGCCGGTGGTGTATAGCTTGCGTCTACCCATCCCCGCTTATGCCCGCTTTCCACCGCCTTGTGGATGAAGTGAACACCGCGTGCCCCATCCTGCACAGTTGGAAAATCTGTATCGAATTCATCTGGCGTTCCACCGGTGAGCTTTGCAGCAAGCGTGCGTGCAGCATTGACATAGACATTCGCAAACGCTTCTATGAACGCCTCCGGATGTCCAAAGGGTAGTCGTGAATTGTGCGCCGCGATTGGAGTAACGTAGTCGTTGCCACGCTTATACACATGCTCAGGACCATCTGGAAAACGGACATAGAGATAATTCGGATTTTCTTGATGCCATTCGAGCGAAGCCTTCATGCCGTAGACGCGAATGCGGAGATTATTCTCTTCACCGACAGCAATCTGGGAGGCGAAAAGCAGCCCCCGTGCGCCGCCTTTATAGTGGACTAAGATATTCCCATCATCTTCGAGCTTTCGGCCCTCAACGAAGGTGGTCAGGTCCGCACAGATCTCTTCTAAGTTTAAGCCGGTAATGTAGTGAGCGAGATTTTCTGCGTGTGACCCAATGTCCCCGATACAGGATGAAACCCCCGCTTGGCTTGGATCTGTCCGCCAGACTGCCTGCTTTGCACCATCACCCTCCAAGAACGTTGCCAACCATCCCTGCGGGTATTCGACAACAATTTTCCGAACCGATCCGAGCAGCCCTTGCGATACCAATTCACGGGCTTGCTTGACCATCGGATAACCCGTGTAGTTATGTGTCAGCGCAAAGATTACATCGTGCCGCTTCACTAGCTCACAGAGTGCTTCTGCATCTGCTAGCGTCGTTGTCAGTGGCTTATCACAAACGATATGAAATCCTGTTTCTATGAACGTCTTAGCAACCTCAAAATGAAGGTGATTGGGTGTCACAATGGACACGAAGTCAATGCGTTCCCCTTCTGGCAAGGCACTCTCTTTTTCCGCCATCTCCTGATATGAGTCGTACACGCGGTTAGGGTCAAGTAGCAACTCCACACCCTGTTGCTGCGATTTTTCAGGTGATGCAGAGAAGGCTCCGGCAACCAGTTCGATTTCTCCATCGAGTGCCGCAGCCTTTCGGTGAACCGCACCTATGAACGCGTCCGGGCCGCCGCCGACCATTCCATAACGTATTTTTCTTCCAAGTGACATATTATTTTCTCCTGCAATGTGACATACTCCCAAGCATACCTGGTCTCCCCGATAGATCGTCCCCCGTTCCGAGGGCCCCGCGAACGGGACAGGCAGGTTTGGCTGGTATATCGCTCCGATTCTTCGTCTACAATGATGCCGATTTGCTTAAACTGTAAATTCTAGCTTGCTCTCTTCTCCAGCACACACCGCCGCATAATGTTCGTCGAAATTCAACATCTCAAACAGACTTACACCTGCCGCCATCTGCTTTAGCATCAGATCTTCCTTCCGCTGGATTTCTTCGGCAATTGAGATCGCTTCTGACAGTTCATCGATGCCCCCTACAACAAGTCCATCATCGTCGCCGAAAATAATATCTCCCGGGTTCACAATAACGCCGCCGCAGGCAATCGGGATTTGTGTCTCGAAGATTTTTGCGGTTGTCCCCGCTATCGGGTTGAAGGACCGTGCATAGTAGGGCACATCTAAAGTTCTGATTGTTTTGGTATCCCGGCAGGGACCATCTATGACAATGCCAGCTAACCCTTTCCGCGCTGCCTCTGTCGGAAAGAGTTCACCCGCCACCGCACGACGACTCCCCTGAGTATCAATCACAAGCACCTCCCCCGGTTCAGCATCCCGCAACCCTTTGATCACCGTGAGAAAGTCTTCATGACAGGTCACTGTGTGTGCTCGCCCGACAAGTTTGAGTCCGGTTCGGATAGGGCGGATGGCTGGATCGATAACCCTTAGCTCTTTAACCGTAGGATCGGCAGCTCTTCCTGCTTTATTACCGTCACATACGCAGGCGGTATCGAGTGCCAACAGCCGCCGCTTAATCTCTTCAAAATTCATTGGCTTAGTTCCTCAAGAAATTTTGCGAAGGTTTGAACTGCACAACGGTTTAGGACCGCCGAGCGTATTGTGGAAATAGTTCATCGTGGATTTCGACACATTGCCAAAGATGAACCATCCGTTTCTCGTCAGCGGTATCGAGTACGGTCGGGTAGTACATGCTGGCACCGGTGTCGATGTTGTAGCCACCGGGGGAGTGAATGCTCAAGTAGCGGCGCAAAGTCTCTAGGTCCGGCTCGGTTGTGCAGTGGCGGGTCAGGTTCATGGTGAACATCCGTCGCCGTTTACCGCCACCGAAGGACGCATGATAGGTGTCGTGATTAAAAATGACTAGATCACCCGGGTGCGTTTCCAACACAACGCTACCGGGAAATTCTTGTGGTGGAACACCGAAACGTTCTTCGGATCGGTTCGGGTCTATCTTTTCCGATCTCACAAAATGTTCCGGACGCTGGCTACCGGGGATAACACGCAAACAACCGGTGTCAGCTGTCAGTGGATCGAGGTAGAATACAATTTTACAGGAAAAGAGTTGCCCCCAACTGCCATCCGGGTGCCAGCCCGTGTCGCCGGTGTAATAATTGCCATCGCCGCTGGCGTAGTTGAAATCCTCACCCAAAACCCCACCGGCAACCCCTAGAACGCGCGGATCGTCTAGCAAGGAGCAAAGCCTTGGACGATGTTCAATCGGACCGCCAAACATAGTTCGCTTTGAGCCATCATGTGCTTTACCTTTGCCGAAGGTTTGGATGGAGAAGTCAAATTCTTCGGCAATCCACTCGACTTCGTTGGGTGAGAAGAGGCTGGGAAACATGAGGTAGCCAAAGGTGTTGAAAAAATTGATTTGTTGTTCGGTGAGTTTCATAGAATCCCTCCAGAATATGCAGTCAATTTGTTTACACACGCTTCCCCTGCTCTGGGAAGGGTGCCCGAATATCGTAACGCCCCTCCGTCAGCTCAGGAAAAACGCCCTCCTCCAACAACAGTTCAAGCGGCGATTCGCTGGTTTCGAGCGGCATCGTAACCACATTTTTTATCCGTAACGACTCGTAGATCGCCATCATGATTTCCATTGTATACCGGCCCTGTTGTCCTGTGCTGCGATGTTCAGCAATTCTTCCCTCTATCCAATCAATTAGTTCTTGGTATTGATCGGTCGGCTCCGGGCGCGGCTGAATCTCCTGCCAGCCGCTTGCTTGATTATTTTGCAGCAGCACTGCCCCGTCTTCTCCCATTTTGATTTGTCCGTCTGTTCCAGAGACTATCGCTGCCGGGACTGTGGGTTCAGGCAAGTCGCTTTCATAAATGCCGCGCGCACCGCCTTCAAAGCAAATCAATCCCATACATAAATCTTCACACCGTGTCCGACGTTCCCATCTGTTAGTGGTGCGAGAAACCTGACCAATCACCCAAAGCGTTTCCGGGTCCGACAGATGATATCGCATCCCATCGATGGCGTGTGTGCCAATATTGAGCAAACCGGCATTGGGCTTTGACCTTCGATGGAGCAGCGTTGGTTGTCCGATAGCACCGTCTTGGATGAGCCTCCGAATCTCAGTGTTTGCTGGGCTGAAGCGTCCGTTATGCCCGATAACCAGCTTGGTCCCATGCTCCTCACATGCCGCAATCATAGCATCCGCTTCCCCCAAGGAGGCCGCCATCGGTTTTTCACCGAGGATCCCTTTGACTCCCGTCTTTGCCGCAGCAATCGTAATCTCAGCGCGGACTCCCTGCCATGTTGTGATGCTCACAATATCGAGCCCTTCTTTTTCTAACATCTGGCTATAGTCGGTATATACAGCGGGGATAGAAAATTCTTCGGAAAGGCTTTTCGCCGATTCCGCGTTTACATCCATGACGGCGACCAATTCTGTCGCCGGATTTTGAGTGTAAGCTCTCGAATGAGCGCGTCCCATCCCGCCGCAGCCAATAATGCCGATACGATAGGTTTTAGCCATTAGTTTTCCTCATTTCAGCGATTGTTCGTTAGAATTTTCTAAAAGAATGTCTGCTTTCTCTATCCAGATGGCGGAGACCATCCTTCCGAAGGTTAGTCTGTCTATCCAAAGCGGTCCAGTCGAAATTGGTCAATCGGATAATCCGTTTTGCCGTCAATGGCGAGTTCAGCGAGAATCTTACCGACGATGGTTGAAAACTTAAAGCCGTGTCCTGAGAATCCTGCGCCGACGAAGATGTTTGAATTCAGTGGATGATGCCCGATGAGAAAATCGCGGTCTGGCGTGAGCGTATACATACAGGTTGCGCCTTCGACGAAGGAAGGGTTGACTCCGGGCATAATTGTTTCGAGCCACTGCTCCAACGCATTCTGCACGTTCAGGTCTAGCCCTCGATCGATCGTTTCAGGGGAGGTCACGGGCCCATGCCCGTCATCAGCGACCTTGATTCCGGGCCCATAGTAGGGAAAGCCGTAGTAATGCCGATCATAGTCCGCGTAGACGGGCAAACGATCTGGCTGGTATAATGCTGCCCCGTCTTGCGGCTGGAAGTAGAATTTCTGCTGTCGTGTTACCTCAAGCGGCAGCGAAAGATCTTTGAGAAGCTGCGAAGCCCACGGTCCAGGGGCAACAATAAGTCGTGTGCAACGATAGCTGCCTACTGATGTTTCAACTTCGGGACGTTCCTTGCTGCTATCAATATGGTGGACGCTGACCCCACTGTGAACTGTTGCCCCGAAACGCTCGGCTTGTGACACATGCGTTTGAACACACCGGCTTGCGTTTAGGAAACCTGAGTCTGGGGTGTAGCAGGTAACGGTGCCCGCCGGGAGTTGAAGTGCCGGAAATCGGGAGGCAACCTCTTCAGCGGTCAACACCTCGTGTGACGTTTTCGTTTCCTGCATGACGCGAATATTTTGATCCAATCGTTCATTCCCCGGCTTGGCGAAGGCTAACATACTATTAGGGGTAAGTAGTTGGTCGCCAGAAAGCATCTCTAATTCCTGCCACAGAGGAAGGGCGGCTTTCACCAAGGTCACGTATACAGCATCGTTATAGAAGACTCGGAACGCTCTTGAGTGGCCATGCGAGCTGCCGTGGGTATGACCGACAGGGTATTGATCTATGCCAACTGGTGCCGCCCCTTGGCGAGCGAGGTGATATAGGACCGCACTCCCCATCGCCCCCAACCCGACGACCAGAATTTCCGCATCTCGGTGCATTTTATTAACTCTCCTTTTTCTAACCCGCTTTACTGACCGATTTAATCAACGCCGTAGACGCTCATTGCATTTTCTCCGAGGATCATCGCTTGTTCGTCGGAGGAAAGCGACTGTGTGTGCAGTTTTGCCAACTTTACTAGTTGTGGATAGTTTAGGTGCCGCAGCAGTCCCGGCAGATCCGTGCCCCATAAGATTTTCGACGGCCCGATGCGTTCAACCGCAAGGTAGAGATACCGTTCCGCAGTCGGATAGGGGAAATCCTCCTCCGGTAAATAGGCTGGCAAAGCGGCGGTATCAAACCACACATTGGGCAGCTGTCCGAGGTCAATCTGGTCCAGCCACAAGCCCCAGTGTTGCCCATCCGCTTCAGCTGTCGGATTCGGCTGCCCCAGATGCGCGATAACAATCCGCAGATCTGGATGGCCCTGCGCGACAGCACGCACGGCACCAGTCTGATAAGAACGGCTGCCTATAGCCCCCAAATCGAGCGTCAACACCAATCCATGCCGTTCAAGCGCATCCCAGAGCCAAGCGATGTCGGGCATATCGAGCCTAGCGTTGGGGTGCAAACCACACAATCCAGTCGCCTCAGAGCACTCTAGTTTGACTACCCGAAAGACCGAAGACGCTGTGATGGTCTCAAATTCTTGGCGATTGTTCGTCTCCCATGGATCGAAATAAGCCGCGCCGACGAGACGATCCGGATAACGGTTTAGTGCCTCAAGGACATACGAATTACACTCCCCATAAAACGGCCCCTGCAGCAGCACTGCCTTGTCAACGCCTGCCCAATCCATATTTGCCAAAAGCATTTCAGGTGTGAATACGGTTGTTTCATTATACGGTGGCAACAGTTGGGTTTCTTCATTACCGACAGCAATGCGGCCATAACCCAATCCACGGCTGAGACCCGTACCCGTCGCGCCGCGGACTTCAGGGAAGATGTGGGAATGTGCGTCAATAATCATGTGCCAGTCTATCTTTATTTTTATTCCAAATTGGCGTGTCTAGTAAACATCGATTCCGGGGTTTTCCCAGTTCTCTCCATCAGTAGGAGGATAATCGCCTCCAAGGTCAACAGGAGACTCTGTTCAAACAGAGAGCCCAATGGCTGCACTGAACGAAAACCGACATCTCTGTCGATCTTTGGTGAAGGAGCGGAGATGGGGAGAACCACCTCTGCCAGTTTGCCAATCGGTGAGTTTTCATCGATGGTGATGAGGCAGATAGTGACACCAATTGCATCGGCTTTGTTGGCACTGGTCACCAAGCTGCTGGTTGAACCTGAACCCGAACCGATCAGCAGCACATCTTTCTCTGTGATGCTAGGGGTTACGGTCTCCCCCACGACATGAGTATCAAAGCCTAAGTGCATCAAGCGCATCGCAAAATTTTTCATCGCCAAACCGGATCGCCCAGCACCAGCGACAAAGACAGTTTCGGCATCTATGATTGCATCAGCTAGTTTTTCCGCCGAATCGTTGCAGACATGCCCCACGGTCTCGCTCAGTTCATCACATATCTGACTGATATATGCCTGTATGTTCACTGATTTCCCTTTTTTAAGCCAAGCAGTTCTCTAATTTCGAGAGCCGCCTGACGGGGTTCTAGATGATTTGTGATGAAACCACCCACAATCACGACTGCCGGACGATAAACGATAATATCTGGTAAGCTCTCCGGATTTATCCCACCCGCGACCGCCATCTGAGCCCGCCTCAGAGCAGATTGAACAAGCTGAATTTCTCGCAGGGGATGTATACCGTGGGCTTGGAGGTCAAAGGCTGTATGGACGCAGCAGTAATCTGGGGCAATGGCATCGATCTGATCGATGCGCGTCTGAATATCACCGACCGCTATCAGGTCTATCATCACCTTCTTACTGAGGATATGGGCTTGGTTCACGGCGCGGCGAATCGTAACGTCATGCGCCACCCCCAGGACGGTCACAATATCGGCACCCGCCTCAAAACCAATTCTTGCCTCAATATCGCCAGCATCAATGATTTTGAGATCTGCGAGCACCTCAAGCTGTGGGTAGGCGTTCTTAATCTCTGTGACAGCCTTTACGCCCTCTTTCATGAGCAGGGGTGTGCCGACCTCGACAATATCCACGAGATTACTAACTTTCTCAAGGATACGTTTGGCTTCCTGACTATTCATTGAGTCCAAAGCGAGTTGCAGTTTCATACAGTTATTATCTTAACGCAAGTTGCTGGTTGAATCGCCATTACGAAACATTGAGACATTCAACTACGTAAGGCCTATATCTTTTTGATATTATATTATCGTACCTATCCTTTTCTGCCCGCATACGACTCTTCAGCATTTTATCACGGATAGGCTTCTCTGTCAAAGCAAAAACAGGTTGTGCAGAAAGATGCAAAAAGGCATAAAAAAAGCGCCTCGGTTGCCCGAGACGCTTGTATCTTGAACTGATAGGTTAAGGTCTGCCTGGACCTCCCTCAGGTTTTTTTCGATCAGGTAAAACCACTCGATCACCTTCTACCAGTCCACTCTTGATAATGACATCGGTTTCGTTCTGCTCGCCCGTCTCAATAGAAACTCGCTTGCCCTTCTGAGTTTTCGAGGCATCCTTCCCGTTTTCAGAGCTGCCTTTTGCATCAAGTGCGACGAACTTATCTTTCGTGATTTTAATATCTGTCGAAACCCCGTCCGCCTTCTGCTTACCGTTTACAAAAAGTGTAAAGGTGCGCTCACCATCACGCAAGCCTCGCTGTGAACTATCAAGACTAATCGTCAATTGGTTTCCGCTGATGCTGGTTACTTTTCCTTTGAAGCTCTTTCCGCTTAAAGTTTTGAGTTCGACTTCTTGATCTGTTTTGAAAGCATCGGCATCAGTACCGACTTTCGCCGTGGCGATTGCCGATTTTTCCTCTTGGATTGCATCAATTGGCAGCATCAAGACATCTTTCTCCTCGTAGGTAATAACATCGACATCAGCACTCATGCCTGGCCGCAACTCAGAGGGTGAGCCAACCACCTCAACCATTACCTCGAAGGTAATAATGTTATCCCGCTCCTCTCCACTTGGAGAGATTTCGACGACACGGCCCTCATATTTTGTGTCCTTATATGCGTCAACTTTAATTTCTGCCATCTGATTCAACCTAAGGCGTTCCATATCGACTTCGTTGATGTAAGTCTTCACCACCATTTTTGACAGGTCCGCAATGGTCATCAACGGCGGGCTCTGCGAAAAAGCCGAGCGACCGGAGGTCACAATCTCCCCCTCTTCAATTTCGAGTAGGGTCACAGTGCCAGCCATCGGAGCCTTGATGACTGTCCATTCCAAAAATTCATCCTGGTTCTTCAGGCTACTCAGACGGCGCAGGAGATTCGCTTGCGCGCTCACCTCCCCTTGCTCGGTGACAATTTTTTCATTGTCGATGCTGGCATCAAGTTCCTGAAGGCGGGTTTGAGCGATTTGCAGTTGGAGATTTTTCTCCTCCTCTTCCGCTTGTCTCATTTCACTGAGTCTTTCCAAATTCAACTGATGAGACGCTAAAATTGCCTGACGACTTGCAATTGCAGTTTCTCTGGTCTTAATGGTTTTATTTTGAGAATTGACAGTTTGCTGCTGAGACTCTAACTGCTTATCAGCCCTCTTGTATTGTGATTCTGCATTGGCATATCTCGATTCAGCCTCCTCCAAGGATTTCTTAGCAACCAATTTCTTCTCGAACAGTTCCTTATTCCGATTCCATTCAGATTCGGCGTTATCCCGCTCCACTCGCACGGACTCAAGTTCGTTTTTAAGTTCAGCGAGCCTTATTTCTGCCCGGTTGAGTTCGATTTTTGCCTGTTCTAGCGCAATTTGATCTTGATTCAACTGGTTTTGCGTCGTGTGGATATTTGTTTCAGCCTCAGTAATCTGCGTTAGTGAAGCCGCTAAGGTTGTCCTCAAATTCGATTGGGCAATTCTGACGCTGTCTCTGGCTTGTTGCAGCGAACTCTCAAGCCCTTCAGCTGTTAACATAATGTTCAGTTGCGCCTGCATGAGTTGCGCCTTAGCAGCATCGACATCGGCTTTAGCCTGCTTCTTTTCTTCGATATACTGTTCAGGGTCAATCTCTAGCAGCACCTGGTCTTTCTCAACGTAATCTCCATCATCCACATACAGTTTAATAATTTCGCCCGCAACATTTGCTTTAACTTCGACATCAATCAGTGCTTCGAGATTTCCAGTTGCACTAATTATCTTCTGGAAATCTCCACTTCTGACAATTTCAACTCGTTTCTCAGCTGCGTCGTCTTTTTTCCCGCGCCCTCTGATCCACCCACATGATACGAGGGTTGCCGCTAAAATGAAAATCGCAACAGCTCCGATTATCTTTTTCACTATTTGACCACTCCTTTGTTGATAACTGCTACTTAGATTTAACACCTTATGTAACCCTGACCACAAGTGTCTTTGAAAGTTTATCACCCAGCCTCTGTTTTTTCTCTCCTAAGATGAACATACAATCAATCACTCCAAGGATTGGCAGCGACAGATTGCGAAGAAAAGATTGCCACACTTTGCAAGGCAACCCACTCTTTGAATCAATGACCCTTGTTTTCATGAGTCTTTTACCAAGGCTTCGTCCGTTTAGAGCATCTTGAAAAAGTAAATACAGTAGCGCAATGGAGGCAGCAACCCAGAGCACAATATTGGAACCTTCTAAACCGATACGCGTCCACACACCGAACGGAATAGCAACGATGGCAGCGTAGACCAAGCTGTCCAGTAACTGTCCCCAAAATCTTCCGGCAAGCGGGGCAAGCTTAAATTCTTCTCCATCAATCTTGAGGGTTTCCTCTCCCGACACCTCCCGCAACGCTTCTATCGGCATTAGGATTGCCGCTCTATAGGCAGGATACAATCCAAAGATAACCCCAATGCTCACAGAGACACCCATGGCGATGAGCATGGTAGAATAGGAAATGACCGAGGGCCAATTGCTGCCTTCCCACACAAATTTGGTGATTAACATGGCACTCCCCTTCCCTAGAAAAATACCAAGGATTGCGCCGAAGATACCGCCCGTTATGCTCAAGACCAACGCCTCGATCAGAAACTGCATCAAAATGTCGCGCCGCTTTGCCCCAAGTGCCTTGCGCAAACCGATCTCCTTTGTTCGTTCTGTGACCGAGACTAGCATGATATTCATGATACCGATGCCTGCCACAAAGAGCGCAATAAGCGCGATCCCGCCCATTAGATATTTCATTGTATTACCGACTTTTTCGGCGGTCGCCAGTTCCTCCTGTGCTGTCCAGTATTGATATTCCTCTCCAGAGTTATTGTGCAGTCTTCCCAAGATTCGTTTCGATTCCTCTTTTGCAAGTTCAACCTCATCGAGACTTGTCGCCTCCACACGAATGCGCTCGACCGACTTCCGCCCGGTAAAGCGTTGCTGAAAGGTTGTGAGGGGGATTACAAAGCGGTCATCCCATCCTTCGGTATCCATCGCGTCGCCTTTCTCTTCCAATACACCGATCACCGTCAAGCGCACGTCATATCGTGGCCCCCAACTCGTTGTCCGTGTCGCCTTCATCTCCAGGCCAATTGGGTCTTCACCTTTGAAGACTTCATCGTAGATTTTATAACCGATAACGGTGACCGTGCTCGCGCTTTCAACCTCTTCCTCTGTGAAAAAGCGTCCCATGATTGGATACCAATTGTGCGACCGGTCGTAACCTGCGGTTCCTGCAATTACCCTTGATGCCTTGCTGGAACCTTGGTAATATACGCTCCAGCCGCCGCTATCATCTTCACCGACTACATGAACGACCCCCCTGGCTCTTGCCATGATCTGGTATACATCTTCGGTTTCCAAGCGTTCCGCGCGGTTGCGGCGCCAGCGTCGCAGCGTACGTCCCGCCCTTCTGCTGAATGTCCCCGATTGCCGATCCCAAGCGTCTCGATAGATCTCAATCATGCTCAATCCACCGGTGCGCTCAATTTCGCCTAAGACCAGCGCGCGCGAGCCGTCTCCGACGGAAACCATGCTCACCACCGCACCAACACCGATGGCAATGCCTAAAATAGTCAATCCGGAACGAAGTGGATGACGACGTAAGCTGGCAAGTCCAATCATAATACATTCAATGAGATTCATGCAATTTCCTCCTACAACTGAATTCTTGGACCGATGTACTAATATAACTCAAGTTGCTACTTATGTTCTTACCCTTTGGTGTTGGTGGATGTCGACTAGTGTAGGGAACGCAAATCTGCATTCCCTACGGAAACCCCGTCCCGATCAAGGTGGCAACTTGGATGAATATATCTATTCGGTCCGCAATGCTTCGATGGGCGAAAGTTGTGCGGCTTTTACCGCAGGATAGACACCGAAGATAATACCAATCATTGCCGAAAAGGCGACCGAGATAATTATCCATTGCGTGGAAATGACAGCGGGCCACTCCGGGACGACTTTGACAATCTTTACCGCAATATTCGCCATGCCGTAACCTGCACCAATACCCAATCCAACCCCAAGCAGTCCACCGACACTGCACATTGCAATCGCTTCAACCAAGAATTGGAAGAGGATGTCCCACCGTTTGGCACCAATCGCTTTTCGTAGTCCGATTTCTCGTGTGCGTTCCGTAACGGAAACCAACATCATATTCATAATGCCGATTCCGCCAACAAGCAACGAGAACCCTGCAATGCTACCCAGCGTGATTTTGATAACCCAGCTAATTTTATGCAGTTGCTCCATACTTTCATTCAAAACCCGGATGTGGAAAAAATCGTCTTGGTTGCGGTGCCGCTTTCTCATGACTGCTTTGACCTCTTCTTGAGCCTTGTCAACCAAATCTATGTGCTTTGCCTTGATAGTCAGCATTCCGATATGGTCATTTCCCGTAAATCTCTCTTGTGCAGTCGTCAAAGGTACAAACAAAATGTTATCGAGATTCCAGCCAAAACGCAGACTTCTTCCGCGCTTCTTCATCACGCCTACAATCGTGAATCGCACCATCACTCTTTCTCGCCCTTCCCATCTGATTTCCCAGTCCGCGCTACGTGCGACCTTAATCTCTTTGCCGATAGGCTCATCATCGCCAAACAGTTCAGTCGCGAGTTCGGATCCAATAACACAGATTTTATGCCGTTCGTTGAATTCAGTTTCCGTAAAGAAACGTCCCCGCTCCACCCCCCAATTCATCCCAGTTGGAAAGTGCGGATCGACACCGTTATACCCGGTGCGTTTTTCGGCACCGCCTGCAGCTTGAACGAGAACACCACCCCATCGCGGAATACGCGGTATCACCAGTTGAACCGAAGGACATTCCGCTTCAATCGCTACGACATCCTCGTATTTTAGGAACTCGCTGCTACGATTGCGGACCCATTGACCATTTTTTTTAATCCAGCCACCGCGCCACATACTAAATTGACTGGCACCCCCCAGCTTATCCGCATCTTGAAGTACAATCGTCTTCGCTCCATCGCCAATAGCAATCATCGCAAGCACGGAAGCGACACCAACGATAATCCCTAACATTGTCAAGAGAGACCGCATCTTGTTTATGCCAATGGCTCTGAACCCTACTGAAAACCCTTCGGTTAGCTTCATTCTTTTCCTTACAGTTCATTCCGTTCTCAACGCTTCAATGGGAGAAAGTCGGGCAGCTTTAACGGCGGGATACAACCCAAAGAAAATCCCAATGACCGCTGAAAAGGCAACTGAGATAACCATCCATTGTGCGGAGATCACAGCGGGCCACTCCGGGACGATCTTAACAACCTTTACAGCGATATTTGCCATGCCTTGTCCGGCAAAGACACCTAATCCGACACCGAGTAGACCGCCGACACCACACATAAAAACCACTTCGAGCAAAAACTGGAATAAAATATCCCTGCGTTTTGCGCCGAGTGCTTTTCGTAATCCAATCTCTCGGGTGCGCTCGGTCACGGACACCAACATCATGTTCATGATGCCAATACCGCCAACGAGCAACGAAAATCCCGCGATACTACCAAGCATGATTTTGATAATCAAGCTGACCTTATCCAATTCCTTCATACTGGCCTTCATTATTTGGAGGCGAAAGAAATCGTCCTGATTGCGGTGTCGCTTTCTCATAACCGTTTTGACTTGTTCGACAGCTTTTTCAATCAACTCAGCACTTTGTGCTTGGATGGAAATTCCCCGGACATGGTCGTTTCCGGTAAATCTCTCCTGCATGGTTGTCAGTGGCAGGAATAAGCGGTCATCCAAACTCCAGCTACCGCCTCCAAAACGGAGGGTGTCCCCACGTTGCTTCATCACTCCCACAACGGTGAACCGTTCCACCACTCTTTCCGGTCTCCAACCCCCGCTCCACCCTTCAGAATCAAGGACAACCCGAATCTCTTTGCCAATGGGATTTTGGTTGCCAAATAGTTCCATTGCTACTTTTGCCCCAAGAACGCTGACTTTGGTCCGATTGGCGATATCAGCCTCGGAAAGAAAACGCCCCTGTCCAATCCCCCAATTCATCCCAATTTCGTAGAAGGGCGTGATGCCTATCACCCCCGTCCGTATTTCCGCGCCACCTTCGGCGAGCACGAGAATCCCATAATAGTTGATGCGTGGCCAAGCACCAATGACGGAAGGGCACTCGGCTTCAATCGCTCGCACATCTTCATACGTTAAATATTCACTACTGCGGTTGCGCACCCAGCGTCCTTCTTTTTTAATCCAATTCTCGCGATACAGACGAAAATGATTTGCCCCGCCCAGCTTCTGAAGGTCCTCAAGCACCATCAGTTTCGCACCATCACCGATAGCGATCATCGCAAGCACCGAAGCTACACCGATGATAATCCCAAGCATCGTCAAGAGGGACCGCATCTTATTGGTATGAATGGCTGTAAATCCAACTAAAAATCCTTCACTGAGTTTCAAGGTGCTCCCTCTTTTCGTGTTAATTCCATTCTCAACGCTTTCATAAGCGAGGATGGCGGACTTTCTATTTCCAATTAAATCCACACGTTTAAGAGTTCTTCACTCAGTTTCAAATTTTTTTCTCGTATCTATTCGGTCCGCAATGCTTCAATGGGCGAAAGTTGTGCGGCTTTTACCGCAGGATAGACACCGAAGATAATACCAATCATTGCCGAAAAGGCAACCGAGATAATCATCCATTGCGTGGAAATGACAGCGGGCCACTCCGGGACAATTTTAACAATGTTTACTGCAATATTTGCCATGCCGTACCCGGCAGCAACACCCACCCCAATGCCAAGCACCCCGCCGACACTGCACATCGCAATCGCTTCAACCAAGAATTGGAAGAGGATATCCCGCCGTTTGGCACCGATCGCTTTTCGCAAGCCAATTTCTCGGGTCCGTTCCGTTACAGAGACCAACATCATGTTCATGATACCAATGCCGCCCACAAGCAGTGAAAATCCAGCGATGACACCGAGCACGATTTTGATAATCCGGCTAATTTTGAGCAGTTGCTCCATACCTTTCTTCATTTCCCAGATGTTGAAGAAATTGTCCTGATTGCGGTGCCGTTGCCGGATCACCGCTTTGACCTCTTCCTTAACTTGGTCGACCAGGTCTATGTGCTTTGCTTGGACGGAAATCATTGTGACCCGGTCGTTACCAGTAAACCGCTCCTGAACGGTTGTTAGGGGGAGCAGTACCCGGTCATCCAGATTCCACCCAAAACGGAGACTTCTCCCGCGCGGCTTCATTATGCCCACAATGGTAAACCGTTCCATACTTCTGTCCTGACTGCGTTGCGCCCCGCGACGAAACCTGTTACCAGCACTGCGTGCGATTTTGATTGTTTTACCAACTGGATCTTGATTACTAAAGAGCTCGCTCGCCACCTCCGATCCAAGGACACAGACTTTGGTCCGATTGGCAACATCTTCCTCTGTGATAAAACGGCCCCTTGCAGGCTCCCAGTTCATCCCAATTTGGTAGAAAGGTGTGATCCCTTCATACGTTGTCCGTTTTTCGGCACCGCCTTCCGCTTGCACAAGCACCCCACGCCACTGAGGAATACGAGGGATGACCCCCTCAACAGAAGGACATTCGGCTTCAATCGCCAGCACATCTCCATACTCAAAATATTCGTTGCTGCGATTCCGCACCCAGCGATTGCCTTTGCGGATATGGCCGCTCCGATACAACGTGACTTGATTGGCACCGCCAATCTTTTGGGCATCCTGAAGCACAATCATCTTTGCTCCATCGCCGATAGCAATCATCGCCAGCACAGAAGCGATGCCGATAACAATCCCAAGCATTGTCAAAAGCGATCGCATCTTATTCATGTGAATCGCTGTAAATCCGACTGAAAACCCTTCGCCAATTCTCAATGGTATCCCTCCTAATTTGTCCTAATTTTCACCCCAATAATTGGACGAAACGCTATGAGATTGGTTTATCCATTTGGGAAAATGCAGCGGGAGCGTTAAAAATCGGGGATTAAGCGGATGAACAATTAAATGTCCTCGGTTAAATCAGGGTTCAAAGCATCTAGCAAGTGAGATCCTGACCGATCGGGGCAAATGGGTTGAGGACGGATCTACGATGCTGTTGTCCCCCAGGATAGGCAAACAACATTAAGATCTGAAATGTTCGGCGGATTGGATTGATATAAGGCTATTTAGTTTTCCGTTTTCGGCACGGACCGAAGAATTATTGGTAGAAATTGTCTTGACAACTCGGGCAATCCCTGATAATATATACTTCCTAAATTATCCATAAATTGCGAGGTTACTCAGAATGCCACTTATCTATCTTGAGGACATCTTGGAGCAGGGCGGTAACAAATATTTGTCTGTGAATATCGCAGCGAAACGGGCACGTGAACTCAATGCTGAAAATAGCCTGCCCATGTTGATTAATAATGCCCAGAAACCTGTAACGATTGCAATCAATGAAATGAGCTCAGGGACGATTGACTATCAACCGGAAGAGCCCTTAGAAGATTCGCCATTCGGTTCCATTGATAGCGAGGAAGAAGAGGTGTTGGAAGAATCTCAGCCAATCGAAGAATACTGTGAGGAGGACGATGTGAAAGATCCGGATGAGGCGGAAGAGGGGCTGTAAAGGCGATCTATCGGGGAGACCAGGGAATACCCCCCTTCTAATCCCCCCGCAGACCGAAGGATTAAATGATCCTATGGTGAGGAAGTTTCCACTTGACCGTCTTGCCTCCTTGGAAGTCGAGGACTTCCACGCCGCCCGAAAGATGCCTCTTGAATCTCTCAAGAAGTTCCGCTTTGTTATTGATCCAAACCGGCAAACATGCTAAAATAGAAACGCATCATTTCAAACTTCAATTTTGGAGGTATAACATGGCATTAGGAGAGGGAGACTATAGATATGAGTTAGTTGACGGATGGCCAAAACTGCCGGAAGGTTGGGTTTTCTCTATGGTGTCGGATGCAGCAATCGATTCCAAGGGACGGATCTTCGCCTTTACCCGCGGCACACATCCGGTCATTGTTTTCGACAAAGAAGGTAACTTCGTCACCTCGTGGGGGTATGGGGATTTCGGTGTTTCCCCGCACCTAATCAGCCAATCGCACGGAATTTTCATCGGTCCCGACGATGAAGTCTATCTGACCGATGCGTGGCAGCATATCGTGCGCCGGTACACGTTGCTTGGTGACTTGGAGCGCGAGTGGGGAACACGCGGTGTTGCTGGTGTGACATACCACAAACGCGAATATAACATGCCCACCGGCGTGGCACTCGGTCCAGAAGGGGAAATCTACGTCTCGGACGGATACGGCAATCGCCTTGTGCACAAGTATTCCAAAGAGGGTGAACATCTTCTGGCATGGGGCGAAGCGGGCAGCGGCCCGGGTGAATTCGCAGTGGTCCATAACATCGGTTGTGATAAAACGGGGCGTGTCATCGTCTGTGACCGTGAGAACAACCGCATCCAGATTTTCGATCCGGATGGGAAACACATGGAAACGTGGACGGATGTGTCGGCACCCGGCGATGTGTGGGTCACTGATGACAACATGATTTATGTGGTCGAGCAGGGGACAGGCGGGCATGTCAGCGTTTGGACCCCGGAGGGAGAGCGACTGAGTCGGTTCTCCGGTGCGACAAACAACGGTATTGTCCAGTCGCCGCACGGACTTTGCGTTGATGACGAGGGCAGCGTCTATGTTGCTGAAATCGGCGAGGCGGGCCGCGGACAGCGGTTGCAGAAGTTTGTCCGCGTCTAAATTGATCTCGTGCCTTGCCAACCACAAATTGACAGCTTCATCGTGAGAGCCAAATTTTTTACACCGATTCAGATATTATATGTGGGAAATTTGGCTCTCCAATTTACTCGTTCCATAACTAGCTTTTTATTTTAACCCAAGTTGCCATCTAAATAAGTGTACGATGAAATGTCAACAGAACCTAGCAACTTGGATTTTATTCATGCCATCGCTTGGTCTGGTTGCATAGGTCGCGTCCGATCCTGTGGAATCAGCGGGCGGCTACGGTTGGGTGTTACAACGAACGATCTCTCAATGTGTAGCGACCCAACGCCCGGCATCGAAATCATCGCTTCCAGATTGATAACCATGTCCGCCTCAAGCGGTAGGTCTGAAGGGAAGTCCACACAATCATCGCGAATCCGCTGTCCGTTGTCCGCGACGATGATTGGGTAATCACGGACTTCCAAGCCCAGTCCATGTCCATGAGGAGACGAGGCTGTGATGCCGTGTGCATTGAGTGTTTTCCACATGGCAGCTTGAGCGGCCGATGCCTTTGCACCTGGGGTCATCGCCGCCACCCCCGCCGCAACGCATTCCCGCAACGCGCTGTGCTTGTCAATCAGTGCCGCCGATGGTTCGCGCATCGCTAATGTCGTGCCACTGTCGGAGAATCCCCCTCTATAAATGCAGCCAAAGTCTACATAGAGCACATCGTCGTTAGTCAGAATATAGTTTGGCTCCGTGGCAAGACCCAAGCCACGCACTCCAAACGCAAAGTGATCGAAATCTGCACCCTCCTCGGCAATCTGCTGCCGATAGTGATGGACGACATCGGCAATTGGGTGCCCCGGTCGAGCAAGCGCGAGTGCTTCCATCGCTGCCGTCTCGCTGATCGCCGCCGAACGGGTTAGGCGTGACAGTTCATCTTCAGTCTTGACCATTCGAACGAGGCGAATAAGGTTTGAGCAATCCTTGATCTGTGCCTTCGGCAGCTCTGTCTCGATTATGCCTTTTGCTCTTGATGATAGCCCCTCCATCTCGATTCCGATTCGCGCGTCAGTCAACCCTCGTGCCTTGAGAATGCTCAAGAGGGCATCAGTCGGAGTGGCATTTTGCTGCGGCCTGTGGAGTAGATCAAAGATGCGTTGCTCCGCATCGGACAACGCCGGCAACGGCAGCGAATCGTCCAGTCCGTGGTCACCGAAGATATGCAGGTCTCGCACCCACAGTTCGGACGCGTTCACTGCGAACGTCGGACTGGTTACGAGCGCGGGTTCGCCATCTAGTGGGAAGATTGCATAAGCGGCAGTCGGATCGGGATCGCTTGGTGCGCCCGGCACCATCATATACGCTTTGAACAGCGGATCAATCCAGCATCGATAATCCGAAAAATAGGTAATGTTGACCGGTGAGGTCGCTACCAAGACATCCACACCGCAACGACGCATGTACTCCTGTGCACGGGTTTTGTTGAAAAGCACGGTATTGCTCCTTTGTTCCAACAGCGGGTTTTTGTTAGTAGTTCTTAGAATTTCATACCCAGGCTCACACGATGTGCCTGTTGCAGATGCCCAAAGTCAGCGAACGCATAATCCAGAGAAAGCATCGTTGCGGCAAAATTCACGTGGATACCCAAGCCGAGCGTAAGCCCCTCTTCATCATCACCTCGTTCCGGTCCCAAGCGAAATTTATAACCCCCACGAATCGCCGCCATCTTTCTGTACCAGTACTCTAACCCAACGTTTAACCGTTCGCTGTTGTCATTCGGATGGTTGGCATCAAGCGCGACGGTGAGAAGGTTGTCGCCGGTATCAAGCAAATCGTAGGCGATACCGAGGCGGAAATTGGACGGCAACGGAAACTCTACGGTTTCCAATTCAGCCTTTCGCGTCGGATTCGTCGTATCTGGATAAGGGCGATAGTCCGCGTTTCTTGAATCCCCGGCTTCTTCGGCACCGGTCTCAAGGTCCGGACCGCTGAAACGCATCTCGGGACCGAAGTTCGAGAAACACATCCCGATGCGTAAACTTCTCCAACCTGTGTGGTATAAGGTCCCGACATCAACAGCAACCCCGGTGGCACTTTCCCGATGGATCTGCTGATGAATGTATTTGGCGTTAATGCCGAAGGAGAGGTTGACCCCTGACTCTTTTTCATAGAGCTGTTTGGAATACGCCACTGACACCGCCGCATCCCAAGCCGAGAACCAAAGGCCCGTCCCGTCTGGCTTTGCAAGCGTTGTGATTTCCGTATCAGGGATGTTGAGGAATGTAACACTTGCGCCCAAGGTGCCTACCTTTTCTATCGGCGTGGCGAACGCGAGGTAATTGTAGCGGGTATCGGCAAGCCATATTGTATGCGTGTCCGAAAAGCTGGTCTGTTTGAGTTGACTTAGCCCGGCTGGATTCCAATAGATGCTAGTGGCATCGTTAGCAAGTCCACCAAACGCGCCTCCTAAACTGTCCACCCGCGCTCCGGGTCCAATTTTCAGAAACTGTGCACCGGCAGTCCCCACATTAGTGGTCGCATCACTTGGAGCTGCCCATAAAAACGTAACGATAACTAAGAGAATAGAAATTGTTGAGGCAAATCGCCACGTTGCTCGATTCATAAAAATAGGGTTGTGCATGTGCTTACCGATTATCGAATAATTGCAAACCGACCGAGTTTATTCCCGATAACGGCATTGCTGTCATCACGTGCTTCAACGTGATAGATATAGACTCCACTCGCAAGGGCTTGATTGTAGAGATTGAGGAGGTCGAATGTCTCTGTGCCGCCCTTGTCACCCTGTGCCAAACGCTCATCTGCGTTGAAAGGCGCGAAGCTTTCATGTTCGATCTCCCGCACCAATTCACCCACTAACGTGTAAATCCGAATAGTACACCGCGGCGGAAGGTGCGTGAAGAAGATCTTATCCGTTCCTTCAACAGTCACAGCCCTGTTCGTGACGAAGTAGGGATTTGGCACGACGCGGATTCGTTCTAGATCTGCTTTGATGTCTTCAGCGGCGAGCGACTCGCCCTGTGTCGTCAGCAGAAATTCATCACCATCCCGCGGCGCACTGATCCCCCCCATGTCAACAATGAATACATCCCCAGCGGAGATTTCATGGTTGGGATCTTTTATGAAGACGTACCCACCCCGAATATAAATCCGAAAAAACCCCGGTGTGTCCTCCCTGCTATATGCATCACTCCACCCTGCCCCTAGGATTGCGTATCCCTCGGCACGCTGCTCGTTGAACTGAATTTCTTCGCCCGTATCTTCGTCCACCACTTTGATGTGTATATCGTCAATGAACGTGATCGAGTACGTATGCGGGCGGTAATACGTTGCCCAGAAGATGTTAGGCCAGGTGTTCTCTCCGACACCGGGAGATTGAATGTCCACCGTCCACCCCGGAACGGAGCCTGCGCTCAGTTCGACGTTGTTGATCGGGTTTTCGGTGGGGCTCCCGTAGCTCACATCCACCCCTTTTATCTTCAAGACGATTCCATCAAACATCGGGGAGAGCACCGCAACAGCCTCGCCGTGATCCGGATCATACCACTCAAACGGCTGCTGCTCCACTACCACTTGATTTGTTGTCATGTCGATAATTTTATAAGAGGGCGGTTGATAGCCGGGACCTGTGATATACGCACCGGATCCTATCTGTTTCGCGCCCTGCCAGACGATTTTATATTGATGGCCCGTCACCTTGTTTGGCGCAAGCACCATCGGTTCAACGGTGACAGCTCCCACCCCTTGACCCTCCACATCAGCGGTTGCCTCTCGATACCCAGCGGGTTGGGCGCGTGGAACGACGTGGACCATCGTCTCAATCTGGCTGCTCTCCATCGAGATAAGCCCGGTTTTCGGGTTGCCAGTATCGAATGAGGTCACCGCATAGGTGTATTGAATTCCGTTGGTCAATCCTTCATCGGTGTAGAAATTCTTGATGCCTGCATCTTCACCGAGTGCCTGTGAAGGTGTGGAAACGACGCGAAAGATATCGCCAGCCACGGGCGGACCTGAGGGACCGTCCGTAATTGCCACATACAACCCCCCGAAGTAGATTAGTGCACCGGAACGATAGGTTCCGTCGGGATAAGGTTCTCCTGTATTCGGATCTTTCACGACAACATATCCCTCACCGCTCGCTGGGAATTGGGGATTCTGCGCCATAACCTCCCACAGTGTCGTATTAACCACCTCAAAGGTGGTGCTGGAATTAAATTTGATTGTGTAGACAGCGTTTTTGAAAAAGTCAGCCAAAGACGGTTCATCGCCGCCACTTTCAATGGTAGCGTCTGACTGTTTACCGACATGTGCGACCGTGAAGAAGTTACCGGTCGCGCTCGGTTTGTCAAACTCCATTAGCATCGTCCAATCTGTTACAGGTGCACCGGTAGCTGGATCGTAAGAGGACTCTCGCCGATAGACCCTATAGCCCTCAAAAATTTTCTCCGGATCGGTTACATCAACATATTCTTCGATACTTTTATCCCCCCAGCGTTCAGTGCTTTCCCAGACGAGCGTCACCTGTCTATCGGCGGGATAAGCTGTTACCAGCGGGGACGGCGGCGGGGCGGGTGCAACGTACGCATCATCATACAACTTCTGCGCCCAATCCGCAGACGCTTGTAAACCGGCAAGTCCTTCACCGATAGCCACCGCCGTGACGAAGGTGAATTCCTGCCCGGGAGCAAGCGATGCAACGGGCCCGTAAGACTGGATAAAACGTTGATCATCGTAATTTGCGGGGAGAGGGTCAACACCGGGGGTGCTGATTAAAGCGTACATCTCCGCGTCAGTTGTTGGGTCAGTAGATATGGTAATCCGTTTATGCGCTGTAAAAGGAATTTTTGCCTCGGCATCTTGTGGGTTATCCCCCACATACGCGTCTAATACCCGCAAACCAATGTATCCGGGGGCGGATGCGTTGGAGAACCCGTAAGAGAGGTAACGGTTCGGGTGTGCATCGGGGTTGAGGGCATCCGGTGTCTCATCCAGTGCGATAAAGTCATCAGCCGAGTAGCTTGCTGTACCTGTTTCATTGCTGGAAACGTCTATATCATACCTGAACGCCATAAACAGGTCTCCAAGCAGCTCGCTGCCAACGTTTTTGACCTTGTATTCTAGAATAAAGAAATCGTAGAGGGGGGCATAACTCCATTGAAAGCCGTTGACTTCAAGTTCTAATCCGAGAACCAATCCCTGATTTGCTTCAGGGTTTGTGTCGCTACATTTGAACATGATAGCTTGGCTTGTCGGCGTTCCTTTTGTTGTCACACCGGGCTTGCTTGAAATCACTTCAGGCACATCGTCGGTGGGCCAAATTTCGCTGTGCCTGCCATCTGATGTGGAGACCCCGATCTCCCCGCCTTTTTTGGCACCGATCCAGATATCGCCTTCATAGATGTAAGAATCGTTTGTTCCCGCGGGCCACCACCCTGAAGGGTTTGCGGTCGGGTTACTAGAGTAGCCGACGACTGCGGTGTTGAAGACCGCAGACGACAGATTGCCTACATCAAGTGCCTTCCAATCCACGCCAGCACTGGCCGATAGCGTGGCGAGTGCAAAAATCATAGATAAGAAGGGGTATCGCAATAATTTCATAGTTTTCGTTTTACCTCATATATTGCGAATGTTGATGACAAAGCCGATTCAGAACTTCTGACACGCAGGAACGCGAACCGAGATAAGGTTCAAGGTCGCGTTCAGATAACCCTTGATTCTCCATGTATGTCATGGCTGCATGTCATAGCTACCTAGGGTTCCACATCTGGGCGCGACGCATGAATACCGAGGGGGCTGCCACCCATTCCGCATAGCCGATATTCCGGTTATCCGTTAGATAGTCGAGCTTCGCATCAATGCAGGTAGCGAGGGCTGCATCTTCCACCGCCAGTGTAAACCCGCCGAGTTCAAATTTCTCATCAAGGGCGGTAACAGCGAAAGTGTTACCGGAGGCCTGGGCGGCATCGCGGTTTCCGATCTCTCCCCTTGCCACTGCGTCAATACTACCTGCGGTGAGGGCCTCGAGAAGTTCTGATTCGCCAACCTCGCTTCCAAGATAGATGACTTGCGGCATGTTTCCCGAAGGTGGATAGAGATGACTCCGCCCTACCAAATTTGGGGTGGTGTTAGCGGCGGTAATCATGTACGCCGCGGTGCCATCAGCAACGACGGTACCTAGCGGTGTCTCAACGCGCGTCCCTTCAGCGAGGACACCGTTGGCATCAATGAGCCCCGTCAGTTCTAACAAGCGTGCTTCTCCGGTCGTGCCAGCAAGCACACCCACGCGCACCTCGCTAGTCAGATCGGCATGGGTAGCGAAACGTTCTGCATCTTCGCTCCGCACCAAAAGCGACTGGCGAAACTTGATATGTCCCGACGTAAAGTTGACGACTTGGTCGCCGGTCGCATCTCGGGTCCGAGAGTCGAGAATTGTGATGCCGCCGCCGACAATATCGTATTCCTGTTCGGCGGATTTAAGCCAGATATCCGGCCAGACCGCGATAGGATGGCGGACAAAGGCCAATCCTGCGCCTTGCATGGCTTCGAGAGCGTTCAACAGGGCGGCTTCATAGCCGAGATGCGTGTTGAAGCCCTCGGACGCAGGGTCTTCGGCGGCACTGTAACTCACGGGTGAGAAATAAGCATAAAACCCGACATTGAGGACTCGGGTGCCATCCGTGCAGGCGTGCGATGGCGCAGTGGGTTGGAGAATTTGCTGAAGTTGTTCGCAGGCGGAAAGCCCTGCAACGAGAATGACAATCGCTAATACAGATGCGAGCGTTGTGATTTTTTTGGTGTTCATCTTGTTAGCCTCCTATTGATAGTTGGAGTGATAGTACCTTGTTTTCTGGATGGTTAATTTCCAGACACTCATTAACAGTGTTGACGTTCGATTTTTCTATTCTTCAAAAGCACCATGTATCAGATGCGTCGATCCGATTATAGATGTCAGTGCCCATGTTGAGCAATTTCTCGCGGATTTCGGGCCAATCGTCTCGATCTTTTTTGCCCTTATCGATCACCGGAAATCTAACTAATGCAAACTTGGGCGATTCCGTATATTCATAATTGTATTCTAATTCTGGGAATAGCTCCATAATCTCGTCTCGGCGTTCCGAAATCTTGTCTCGGCATTCCGATTTGTTCTTCCATCGAAATGCCAGTTTGATAAAGCAGCTGTTATTATTAAGGGTAAGAAACAGTTGCACTCCATGGACCGTTTTCATAATATGATACTCATCACGGACCGGTACAGGTTTCCCAGCAAATAGGCCTTCCCGGCGGATCGGTTCCCAAAATTCACTGTATTCGGTGATGCTAGCGTATCTCATTTAGAATCTCCTTTCTTAATTTCTAACGCTCGCGTAACGAATTCTACTGCTTTTTTATTCTTCAAAAACACTATGTATCAGATTCGTCGATCCGATTGTAGATGTCTGATAGTGGTATTGATTCTTGAAGTTTCATTTGACTCTCCTGTATAACACCCGAGCTTAGTTATTCGATGAATTCGACAAGCACAATGGAAGTTTGCCAAAACAGGGTTTGACACACCAGAGCCCGTTATCAATCGCAATGGCAGGCTAGTTGCTTTGCCTCATCCATGACCTTCAATGCAAATCGTAAAGCTTCATTAACAGTTTCTTCGTTGGGGAAAGCGGCGGCAACATCTGGTGCAAGACGGACAATGTTTGTGCCAACAGCATATTGTCCTGCATATTTCCCACGAATCCCACTTTTCAACACTGTTTCGTCATACTCAGGACGCAATTCGTCATTAGACGTGGTTATGTCAGTCATTTGCGTAGTATTTAGCGAAATTACTTGCTGCGCGGTTAGGATGCGATTCAAATTCCATGCTGTCAACTTGGAAAACTCGCTTTCAATTGGTTAGAAGATGAATAACGTGCTAACGACGAAGATAATCATAAAACCTCCCATAACCAGAAAGAAAACGCAGGTAATCATATTTGTGGGTACAGACGACATGCGGAAGTATTCGTTCATCGCATTAACGATTTCTCTAAGCACAGAACGGTGTGCACGCTGTTTGACTTTGATAAGCCCTGTTCCCATCCATCCCTGAATAGACACTTGTAGGTCAGCTTCAATAGATGTGAGGCGTATTAAAGAAAGGCTTTCTTCGTAGGGCAATTGTAGCTTTTGCAAAGCCTCGACTAGTGCCTCACGAAACGACGTATCTGTAACAGCATATGCGCTGTAACCTCTCATTTGATAGCACATCATTAGAAGAACAAACCCAAATATAAGGGGGTTCAGCCAACTTATCAAATTGAAACCGTTGGGTAGGCGCAATAAGAGAGACTGTAAGATTATTGGAATAAAAATAGCAAACATAATTGAAAGAAACCATCTTTGTGAGATTAAGAAAGGTCGCTTGATCAAAATGCCCCGAAGTCCAATAACGAGAAAAAATATTGCCGGAATCCCAAACCCAATTGGAAACACTATATCATATAAATAGAGTTTCATGCTCCTTTCCTCCTAACGAAGAATCGGTGGTGCTATTTCTGCCAGAAATTTTCGCAAGTCGATAACAAGTACTGATGGAATAATATAGTTACCATAGTGCGCTGTCATATGAATACCAGAATTACGCGAATCGGATTTGAGTACATCTGCAAGCGGCTTATTAAGCATCAGATGGTTTGCAGTGAGTATAGCTATTACACCACCACCTAAGAAAATGATGATTATAATAATCTTTTTCATGGCTTCAGGCGATTCCTTTAAAAATCCAGACTCACACCAATCATAACAAGGCGTGGTGAACTCCACGAGAGCGGATCCGAATGCTTCTTATCGTTGAGCGGGAGACCATATCGGTCGTACGTCACCGGATCAATCAGGTCATCGAGGTTTTTCGTGTTGAAGATGTTCCGAATATCTGCAAAGAGGGTATATGTCAACCCACCAATCCAGCTTTGCTTGCTAATAAGCGCGTCAACATTGTAGGTTGGCGGGTAACGCTTCGAGTTCACATCAGGTTTAATCGGCGCGCTCGGATTTGGCGTGTAGGGCAAGCCACTGGCGTACCTGCCAATCAGGTTGATAGCGGTATCAAGGGGCAGTTGAATATTTAAAGTTCCGGAGACAATGTGCCGCTGATCCCAGTTTAAGGGGTGGCTTTCAGTGACTTCGGGTTGGGCCCGATAATAGGTCAGGTAGCCCAGATTTCGACTGGAGCCTTTCCCCTTCGCGACGGAATAGGTATAACTGAGCATCCCAGAAACCGGACTCCCCCCCGTGCGCCACTTGCGAACCGTCAACTCAAATCCTTGAACCCGTCCGTAGATGTCGTTAATGAAATAACTGTAATCGTTGGTAATATCAACGTGCACACTACTCACAAGTTTGTCGATATCCTTCGTAAACCCAGTGAAATCAGCGGTTAAGTCATTGGTGAATTGCTGTGCCACCCCGACTTCGTAGGCGATTGTTTTCTCCGGGTCCAAGTCAGGATTCCCTTTTCTGCGGATTGCACCCCGCATATCAAAGTTGAGGTTTTCGTAGAGATCATCGCCCCGCGGAATCTGGTAGTAATGCCCATACGTGAAGTGCAGCTTCGCCCGGTCTGTTACCGGAAACGAGATGCCGAGGCGTGGCGCAAGCATCTGTTTGATGGAAGCCTCAACCGGATTTTTGATGATGGGCAGACCAACTATGTAAACGCTTTTATCCAACTTGATTGTTCCATCAGAGTTGAGCTCAAGCGGATCCAAGGGGTCGGCGGGCGAGATTCCATCTGGCCGATACAGGTCATACCGCAATCCCGCATTAACAATCATTCCGGCATACTCCATCTTGTCTTGCGCGTATACACTCATGGAGCTAGGCGATACATCATAAAACTCCATGTAGAGGTTTGAACTCCCATAATTTGTCGCCCCGAGATTATAGAGCTCGTGTGCCATAAGCCCAACGCCCGTCTGGACCTGGTGATGTGCCGTAACTTGGCTGGCAAAGTCCGCTTTCAGTATTGATGTTGTCGAATTGCGGGTGGTCCAACCGTTGTCATCTCCTGCAATGAAGTAGTTGGTATCGTTGTATGCCTGTTGGGTCGGGTTTCTTATTCTTCCTTCTGCCTGATTTTCCTCAAAGGATTTTTCGGGGTCCCAGGCATTTTCCTCAAACGTTTTATTCAATGGATCCCACAATTTCGCCGGTTGATGACTCTCAAAGGAACGATGAAATTGCCCAAACGTCACCGTATAGAAGGTGCCCGAATTGAGGTTATGTGAGAGTTGCAGGGAAACGCCCCGTCCATCCCTATTCCCCACCGGAATCGCGCTAGGCAAAAAGCGCATCCTACCGCCATAGGAGGTGGATTCTCGCTGATCGAAAAGCCCGCTTGCGGTGAGTTTGAGCTGGGGTGTCACTTCAAACTTGAGTTTGCCCTGAAGGGTGTATCCCATCGCATCATCATTGGGCAGATAATTTTCATCTCGTCGCAACTGGCTGGCGGCGGAGAACGTCAAACGATTGCCCCATATCGGCCCGCTGATCGCGAATTCTCCAATATGGCTCGGACGCAAATCATACGCTTTCGTATCGTTGAACAACCCGCTGTACTGGTTCAAATCCACGATGTAGCCATCTAACAGCGTTACCTGTTTCTTCTCATAGTCAATAACGGTGCCATCGGTATCTTTGTAGGGTTGGCGTGCCATCAGGACCTCACCCGTGGCATCCACTTTGGGCTGACCTGTATTGGGGTCGATAACGGGAAGCAACGGATTTTCTGTCCTATCCGCATATACACCGGGGACAATCTCCGTGAAAACGACCTGTGCATCGCCCTCTCGATCGGCCAACTCCCCAACGGTAACATCTTGCCCTCGATAGGGTGTTTGATAATCGTGAGGCTTACCGAGGAAGATTCCCCTGAAAGGTTCAAGTGCCACTGGTCGGAAGCCGTTGTCCGGATCTCGCCAAGGACCGTATAACGGGTCGCCGTGGTGCGTCGTCCACTGCCCAACTCGATACCGGATTCGACCAGAAAATTTTTGCGTGCCGGCTTTCGTGATGAGATTAATTACACCGGATTGTGCATCACCATGTTCTGCATTGAATCCCCCTGTGATGACTTCCATCTGCTCAAGGGCATTGGTGCTGATATGCACACCCAAGCCTCTGCCAATCGGATCATTAATCGGGAGACCGTCAATAAGGTATTTAACCTCCATTGAGCGGCCCCCTCGAATATGGAGCGTGCCAGTGGAGTTGAGCACCGAAACACCTGCCTGTGTTTGGAGCATCCCATTCACGGTATCACGGGGCATGGCGGCGATATCCTCTGCTTCAATAATTCTTGTTGTTTGTGTAACATCCCCCTTAATCAGCGGTTTGGCAGCTCTAACCGTCACCGCTTCGAGCGTGACAACATCGGCAGCCTCCAGCGCGAAGTTTAAGGTTGTGGTAAGCCCGGCGAACACCTTCGCGCCCGCCACTGTCTCCGAACCGTAGCCGGTGAGTTTTGTCTTCACATCGTAACCTCCCGGCGGGATATTAATCATGACATAATAGCCTGCATCGTTTGTCGTTGTCGTGCTGCTTGTCCCGACTATTGTTACCGTGACATTTGCCAGCGGTGCTTTCGTCGCCTCAGCGGTGACTACACCTGAAATCTTCCCGGTGATGGCAGCAGAAGCACCCCGGATGCCTGCCACCGCTACGAAAGCTACAATGAGCAGGAAGTAGGAATAGGCACTTGCGCCTGTCCTATCAGGACGGACTTCACGAAAATAGAGCGGGATGTTCATTTCAAAACCTAACCCGCTTTGCTCTCCTCTCGTCAAGGGGCGAGCGTCTTTTGCGTATTTACTCATTTTCTGGCTATCCCACCTATTCTACTTTGACTCACACGTGCTATTCAAAATAATCTGGTTTGAGAGGAATATCGTTCTATCCTGTTGTTTGCAAGTTCAACATATTTTTCTTCAATATCATAGCCGATATAGCTCCTACCTGATTTAAGTGCAGCTAAACAAGCCGTACCACTTCCACAAAACGGGTCTAAAACAACATCGTTTTTGAATGTGTATAACTGAATCAATCTATGCGGCAATTCTTCGGGAAACGGGGCAGGGTGTCCAATACTTTTGGCGGATACTGCTGGAAATGTCCAGACACTTTTCGTCCATTCTAAGAATTCTTCTTTTCTGATTGAATTCTCTTTCCGATTTCGTCTCCTTGAAAATGACCCTTTAGAAAAGACCAAGATGTATTCATGAATATCTCTCAAAACAGGATTTGCCGCAGACATCCAACTTCCCCATGCGGTCGAAGGGCTGGCACTTGATGCTTTATTCCAGATGATTTCTCCCCGCATATAATAGCCAATTTCTAACATATCTTCGATAATATGTCCGTGCAATGCGATATAGGGTTTACGTCCTAAATTCGCAATATTAATACAAGCCCGTCCACCCGTCACCAATTTTTCATGGGTTTGGGTAAACACGGTTCTAAGCAGGTCCCTATAATCGCTTAGGGACAAGTCCTGATCGTATTCTTTTTTTACATTATATGGCGGAGAAGTCACCATTAGATGGATACTCGAATCCGGTATCTCTGACATATTCTCACTCGATTGACAATAAATTTGGTTGAGGATTTCATTGTCAATTGGGTTTTCTATGAATTCGACTTTTTCTGGAGGGGGCCTATCAGCATAAAGTTTACTATCATAAAATTCGCTAGAATCATGGTTAACCCTTCCGGAAGTTCCAAATTTACTTGTCTTTGTTCCGCCTTTTCGAGGGCTGGCCTTGGTTTTATCCATTCGCTTCAGACTCCAATAATTTAAGAAATACTTCTGCTTTCAGTTCATAGGTTGGTTCTTTATCTGCAATCTCAATAAATCGCCCAAGTTCCTCTTTGCTTTTCATGCTGGAGAAAAAATTGAGTTTCCTCGAAAGCAATTCAACTACAGAATGCTTCAAAAATTCATAAGAGTCAAATCTGATAAACCCTTTCTTGGTCGTAGTCTTTATCGTATCTTCGTCATCAAGAGGTTTCGGATTGATTGAAAAAATCCCGATCTACTTCCTGATTCCATAAATCCATTTTTTGTTCCTTCTCACATTGATTAGCCTTTAGAGGGGTTATATCAAATAGAGCCATCATCCGCGCGACGGCTCTGCCATTGTCTTTCTGAGTTCGCGGTGTAATTCAGCGAGGTGGGTGTCGTTTTCCATCACCTGCTCCAAGTGTACCATCCGCTCTGGCCCCGCGGTACGAATCATCGCTTCGCCGTGGATGCGATCAATCCAGAATCGTGCCTCTTTGCCAAGTTTGTCGCGCAACTCCCCAAGTCGCTCGTTCGGGTAGCGCCGGCAGAAGTTCATCGTGTACATCCGGCGCCGCTCAGAACCACCAAACGCAGCGTGCTTGAGGTTATGATTGAAGACGACAATATCGCCGGGATGCGTCTCCAAAATGAGGGCCGGGACAGCACTGCCGGACATCCCCCAGATCTGCCCACTTTCACGGATATCGCGCTCAATGGTGTCAGCATAAGCCTCGCCAACGCGGTGACTACCGGGGATGATGCGGAGCGCGCCGGTGTCACGTGTCAGTGGGTCGAGGTAGAAAGCAATCTTGATACTCATCGGCCGGTTTCCGTCGTAGCCGTCGGAGTGCCAACGGGTGTTACCGGCGTAGAAATTGCCATCGCCGCTCGTGTAGTTAAAGTCTTCACCGCAAATGCCGGCGGCGATGTCATGGATGCGCGGGTCATCGAGCAAGGAGCTGAGGTATTCACTTAGATCTGGGAACGGGAAAATGCAAGAACGATTCACCCCGTCGTGCAGTCCCCCGTTGTGTCCGCCACCATGGGAAGCCCAGATGGCTTCAAACTCGTCGATAATCTTATCAGCGCAGTCTGCCAATAATCCCGGAAAAGACAGGAAGCCAAACGTATCAAAGAATGCCATCTGTTGGTCGTTGAGTCGTGTTGATGTCATTGTCGTGTCTCCAATCTCTATACGCTTAAATGTGGTTAACTTATTCTGTACCCTCTCCCACCAGTTCTTCACCCATACGCTTCAGCCCGGCGGTCAGTCCCCCATCAACGATGAGGTTTGTCCCTGTGACAAAAGATGCCTGGTCTGATGCCAGAAAGAGAGCGGCTGCAGCGATTTCTTCAGGCTTGCCAACCCGTTTGAGCGGATACCATTTTGATAGACGGTTGAAGAGGTCTGGATCTTTTTCAAGCACTGCTTTCCATGCAGGCGTTTGAATGGACCCCGGACAGATTGAATTGGCGCGGACACCAGCTTCTCCGTAGCGGACAGCGATGTTTTGCGTCAGCGAGATAACTCCTGCTTTGGCAGCACTGTACGCCTCCTCGCCGAGTCCGAGCACCCCATTCACCGAAGCGATGTTAACAATCGCCCCTTTCCCCTGACTAATCATGTGCGGCAATGCAGCTTTACAACAGAGGAAGGCACTTGACAAGCATCCGCGGATATTTCTGTTCCACAGTTCCTCATCAACGGCGAGAATATCGTCTCCAGCGCAGAAGTACGCATTGTTCACCAAAATATCAACCCCGCCGTAGGCATCAAGCGTCTGAGGCACCATCACTTCGACCTCGGCGGCAACCGTTACATCGGTATGCACAAACCGACCGGTCCCACCTTCGCTTTCGATCGCAGCGACGGTTTCCATTCCGGCAGCGTCGTTAATGTCCGCCACTACGATGCGGGCACCTTCGGCAGCGAATCGGCGGGCGGTCGCACGACCGATCCCCGATCCAGCCCCTGTTATAATCGCGGTTTGATTGGCTAATTGCACAGTTCCTGCTCCTTCCTACTGTGGCACGGCTGAACGCGGAATCTTACAACCCTTCCTGCTGGCTGAGTCGATGTAACAGCTTGCAATAGGCTTTCTGACCTTGCTCAAAGCTGCTAATCCGGAAAAATTCGTCCGGGGCGTGTGCATTTTCATCCTCCAAGGCAAAGGCGAAGGTCACTGTATAGACATCCAGTTTATCTAGGAAGAGACGGCATACCGGGAGCGTACCGCCTAGCCGGGTGTAGTACGGCGTTTTTCCGTACATCTCTTCAAGCACAGCGTAAGCAGCTTGGTTTCCCGGATGATCGTCGGGGATTCGGTACGCCGGGGAGGGCGCAGCCTTTGGGGTGATCTCTATCTTTACCCCCGGAGGCGTATGTTTCTCGATATGGGTGGCAAGTTGTTCCAAGATTTTGTCGGGGTTTTGGTCCGGCACGAGGCGGCAGGTGATTTTGGCATGAGCTTCACTTGGAATGACGGTTTTGCTACCCTCTCCTTGGAAACCACCCCAGATTCCATTCAACTCAAGGGTTGGGCGAGCCCACGCTCTTTCAAGTGCCGTATAACCGGGCTCACCAAACAGGTGATTCACGCCGAGTTGTTCCTTATATTCTGTCTCGTCGTGACCAATAGCGGCAATCTGATCCCGATCCGTGGCGGCGAGCGGGATGACCTCGTCGTAGAAGCCTTCGACCAAGACATCCCCTGCTGGACTACGCATAGAATCCAAGAGCCGTACCAAGGCGTGGATCGGGTTTTGGACAGTGCCGCCGTAGATACCAGAGTGCAGGTCTACAATGGGACCTATCACATCAATCTGTAGCGCGCACAGTCCCTTGAACCCAACAAGCAGTGAGGGTTGGTCTTCGCGCCACTGCAATCCATCGGCACTGACCACCAGATCGCAATCTAACAATTCTTGATAGGAGTCTATCAGGTCCGGGAGATGACCGCTACCGATCTCCTCCTCACCTTCAAAAAAGAATTTCAGGTTGACCGGCAAGCTACCCTCCGCTTTGAGCATTGCTTCGGTAGCGAGGATGGGGATAAGCATATTTCCTTTGTCATCTGAGGCACCACGCGCGTACACCTTCCCCTCCCGCACAACTGGTTCAAAGGGCGGGTCAGACCAAAGGTCCACCGGGTCAACCGGTTGCGTATCAAAGTGGCCATAGATCAAGACAGTCGGCTTGTTGGAGGCGTGCAGCCATTCACCGTAGACCACTGGGGGTCCACCGGTCGACAGGATGCGTACTCCTTCAATGTCGGCGGCGTTCATGCGATCCATGACCCACTCAGCGGCCCGTTGAATGTCGGCGGCGTGCTCCGATAGTGCGGAGATGCTTGGAATACGGACAAAGTCCAGCATTTCGTCCAAGAATCGAGACTTGTGGCTTTCCAGATAGTTTTCCCAATTCGCCATAGGTTTTCTCTTTTCTCCCTTTTGTCCTTTTGTAATTGGATAGTTAGTGGAACGCCGATCGGTGGCTACTCAGCACCTTCAGCGACGAGGGTCAGTTCCGCTTTGCCGCCAAGTCCAGCAGCGACAGGAAAAGACTTTCGCTCCGGCTGCCCGTTGTGTGGCACATAACGGACTTGCGGCGAGAAGTATGCGTAAAGTGCAGTATTCCTTGGATTTGGCGATCTATTGGGCCCGGAGCCGTGCGCCATGAGGCTGTGGAAAAACAGTGCACTCCCCGCGGACAAGGGGACCTCGATCTGCTCTGAAAAATCAAGATTGTCATGGTCTGTCAAGGATTCATCCTGTTTGCGAGCGATATGTCCCCAGGACTGAAGCCCCCATTTGTGGCTCTGCGGAATCACCTGAAAGCAGCCGTTTTCAGGTGTGGCATCATTGAGCGCAATGCTCACGGTTACGAGCGTCGGCGGCTCCATCGGCCAATACGCAGAATCTTGGTGAATGCCGTGTGATGAACCGTGGAATGCCGGCTTGAACATTAGGGTGCTTCTGAATAGCAATAGATCCGGGCCGATGAGGTTTTGCACAACTTGGATCAGCTTCGGATGGACCGAGAGTCGATGAAATACCTCCGAATATTCACGGGTATTCTCAGCTTTTCTTAGTACCGGAAGCCTATCATCCTCAACCCTGCGCGATGCCAACGCCTGCGACGCATTTTTGGCGTAAGGCTCACGTTGAAAGTGACCGGTTTCGTCCTTCGCTTCAAGTTCGGCGGCAAGTTTGTGCAGACGCAGAATTTCTGCCTGACATTCCGCCAATTCTTCGGGTGATAGTAAGTTTTCTACGACGAGATAACCCTCTTCTCCAAAGAAGATTTTCTGTTTTTGTTGGGTCATATTGATCTCCTTAACCGTTTGGGGTTCGTCATCGGCGGTGTGGGGCACCACCCACAATCTCTGCAAGTCGTTTCACAAGATGCGCGTTAAAATTGTAGGGAGTGCCGTACCCGGGTGCCTCTTGGAACTTTCGGCAGATGAAAAGATGGCAGCCATCGCAATCAGCTTCAATGAGCAGTGGATGTCCGGATGGATCGCGTAAAAAATCAACGACACCAATCTCAAATCCAATCAAATCCGCCAGACGTAGGGCGAATGAGACCATCTCCCCATCGAGGGGTTGTAAGAATTGGTAATACGCTCCCGTTGCAACGTTAATAATTGATTTTTCAGCCGTATCAACGCCCTCCTTCACGCGCATTGTACCCATAACGACGCTATCCCCGACGACATACATGCGATAGACGCGGTCATTGGTTTGGGCTGTCGTGCCGATGAACCGTTGTGCGTAATAAGGAGGCGCAAGCACGAGCGTCCGATCGAGGATGCGGCTGCGTGCCCCAAAAGCAACCTGATAGGTCTGATCCCGCATCCGGGTCGTTATCGTTCCCCTACCTAATCGACGTTGGGAGCAAGCCTCGCGCCGTAAGATCCGATGTCCCACACCGCCACATAAGTTTGTCGATTTCAACAGAACGATTCCGTAACGGTCTAACATCTCTATCACCGCATCGGGTGTCTGGGAGATGACCGTTTCAGGTGTCGGCAGGTTGTTTGCGATGATAAGCCGAGAGGTCGCGATTTTATCAATGGCGATTTCCTGTGCTCGCACTGAATTGATAACCAGTCGCTCTGCTTCGAGGTGTTTCAGATTTTCCGGTTCGTCGTAGGGTAACACATAAACCAGATCGACGTTCGTCTGATCTAGCGTGTCCGTTGTCAGGTGATAACTCTGTCCACCAATAAGCCTGATTTCATGTTCGATCCCTCGAACCAGATCTTCCAATAGAAACCAATAGGCAGGTTCGTAGAGCAATCCAATTTTCATAACGAATCGAGCGCACGTTTTCGGAGTTCAGCAAACTTCTCAGCGCACGCGGCGCGCGCTGCCTGCAACCCTTCCAAATCGCGCTTGCCGGTCTTCAGGAAGTCAAGCACATAGCCTTCAGCTTCCATATATTCCGCGCACAGACGGGCAACACGACCCGCAATATGATTCGGAATCGTTGTTACACCGTTGCAATCCCCATGTATCAAGTCCCCGGGATACACCACGATCCCGCCGACATGCACAGGGACGTTCACATCGGTAATTTGGTGGTAGCCGTGAGAGCAGATGGTCCCATCTGTGAAGGTCGGGAAGTTGATCGCCCGGACCTGATCTAAATCTCGCCCGGTACCACTCGTGATTAGTCCTACGCAACCGAAGGTCTGATAGGTCATGCACATCACTTCGCCGAATGTCGCCGCAGCAGACGGGACATCAAGATCCTGGAAGACAACAACGCGGGGTTCAGGAATCGAATCGAACTGTGCAATTTGTCCATCCATACCGGCGTAGGTCTCCCCTTCACGCGGCGGTGAGCCGGTACAGAGCGTCGCTGTTGTCGCATAGCCGACCATCGGTGGCATTTCTGGGAAACAGGCTTGGATGCGGGCATCCATATAGCCGGTGTTTCGCGGACGCACGTCAAACAGTTCGATAACGTTACAAATTGTGGGGGTATCTGCGACTTTAAGAAGTTCTAACTCTTCAGATGAAATTGTTTGGACCGGATTCATAGATTTCTCCTTGGGGCTACTGTCAAAATACGGAATCGGAACTTGCGAAAATTGATTATAACACGATTTGACTGCGAAGGTATATATTTTTTCGATAATCTGGCGATTGACGGTTTGATCCGACCGGAAAAGCGGATCACAGATTGGGAAATCTATGCCATGAGTCGCGTCATCGCTGGATTGGGGAGGGGGCACCTTGATCAATCGTAGGGACGAGGTTACCTCGCCCGACAGGTTGGGAGACCCAAGGTCCTTAGTTGCATATCTCTATCCTACCCGATATTCTCTATTCCCCCTGTTTAATTTCATGCCAATGACGACACCGACATGAGTTCAAAATAATTCTGCGAAGCGCGTGGCGGAGGCAGTCAGGAAGCGGGACAGAGCCGTTTCTCTCGTGCGTGTCCCCGATGCCATTTTGTGATTAAAAAGCCTCATGTGCCCCCTTCGCACACTTTGGCATGGATTTTGCCCATAACATAATTATAATTTAGTAGATTTCGTATTGAGAGGGCTAAATTAAAAAAACAGAAACAGCATGGAACTAACGGCGTAAAGGAGGATTTCCAAATGAAAGACCTATTTGAGATTTTACGTGCACCTATGGTTATCGGGGCGTTTATCTTAGCGGTTCTGATCGTGGTCGGTTCCTATACTGGCAGCGAGTGGTACTATGGCGATGTTGAACCTATTGAGGTGCTAGAAATCTCTGCGCCGACTCTGCCCCTGTCCCAAAATGTTATACCCGCTGAGGTTGACCCCGATCTTATTGGGGGGGAATCATTGCCTACGCACACGGAATCAAAGCCTACAGTTCCGCCTGTGGTGGAGAGTGAATCGATCGATGATTTCTTGGCAGAGCTGTCGGGGGAGGAGAAGGCACTGTTGATAGAGAAAGTAGTGGACGATCTTCCGCTCCGTGAATCTATATTTGGGTTGGGTCCCTATCCTGAAGTTCCGTCAGATTATCCGAACCAAAATATCTGGGAGGATTTAGAAAATCTCTATGAGACGGGGCATGCTACTGTAGAGCATGAGTTACTCCACCGGGTCCTTATTAAGCTATGGAATCAAGGGGAGAAGGTAGATAGTTCGTTCATGAGTAGTAAAAATGGGCGGGTCTACCCACTTTACAACGATACTGTCTACGTTAGGTACTTAGAAGATGAAAACGAGGATGGGAGCATTGAGCGGTATGTGAGCAGCTTTACCGCTCATAGTTCTCTCCAATCCTACCAAGAAGAGGTTAGAGAAGGAATTCAACCAAGTTGGATAAAGGTTATTCATTACGAAGACGGGGGTATTGAGCCGTATTCATTTCTCGGCTTAGATTGAGCCGCTTACTTGGGATTGTTCCGCCACGGCTCCCGGCATCGTCTGTGTGGGCGATAAAATCTTAACACCAAGAAGGAGGTTTCGTCATGAAATCCAGAGGTTTGAAACTCGCTTGACATTTGACCGATTGAACCAATCCCATCCGATATTCTCTATTCCTCAAAGGGGTGAAACATTTGTTTCTTTTAGCAACATCTGTTTCTATCGCCCCGGACCTTGTATCTAAAAGGGTTTGCGGGGCATCCGCCTCAAAATTGACCTTCCATCCGTTTCACCCCTTTGAAGTTCTTCCCCCTGTTTAATTTCATACCAATGACGACACCGACGTGAGTTCAAAATAATTCTGCGAAGCGCGTGGCGGAGGCAGTCAGGAAGCGGGACAGAGCCGTTTCTCTCGTGCGTGTCCCCGATGCCATTTTGTGATTAAAAAGCCTCATGTGCCCCTTTGCACACTTTGGCATAGATTTTGCCCATTAATCAGCAAATCGAGGCGAAAAAGCAAACCCGTCAGATACTGGCGCGGCTTTGTACCTGTTGGACAAAGAATTGGGCGAACGCGAGAGCGATGACTAAACGTTTCTTTTAAGATAGAAAATATCAGACAACACAGGGAGAATTATGGAAACTTTAACGCAAACTCTCGGTCAGAAAGCACTTCATGTTACGGGAATTGGTGAAGTTTATGAAGCTGAGTCCTTGGAGATCGAGGCGCAGTTGGGGACATACGGGCGACATAGCGGCGATGAGACGGATGCCAATCTGATCCGCTGTGAGAGCGCACCTGTGGAGTCCAACCTTATCCCCACTATCCAGCCGTGTTCTTTGCCTGTAACAGTCTATATGGAAAACATGGTAAAAGAACATATCCTCGTCGTTGATGACGAGCAAAACATGCTTAACACCCTTGCATTTATCCTGGAAACAGCAAATTATCAGGTTACGACCGCAGCGGAGGGGCGGGAGGCTTTGGAGGAGATATTGGCGGCACGAGCAAAGGGTCGGCCGGTAGATCTGCTCATCACGGATATTCGGCTACCCGGTTTAACCGGGCTTCAATTGATTGATGAACTGAATTACCTGAATATAAAAATCCCTATTCTGGTCATCACCGCCTATGGGGATCAGGCACTATTTCTTGAACTTATGCGTGCAGGTTGTGTGGACTACCTTGACAAACCCTTTGATTACAAAGAGCTTGTCAAGCGCGTCGATTTGCTAGTAGAGAAAAGATGAATTGATCGAAATACATCGATAAGAATACGGAGGAGATCGATATGCTTTGGAGTGAAGCATCTTTAAGGCTCAAACTCAACGGTTTTGAGGATGGATTAAACCATACGATAGATCGACTGACCTATGAAATTCTTCAGGAGTATCGCGAAGGGGTTGATTTTGCACATCAGTTAATGGAACCCCCAATGTGGGAGCCCTTTGATGATACAGGGGTTCAATTCGTCAATCGAAAGCGCGAGTCGGACGAACTTGCCTAATCGGCATGACTTCAACGTCTACCGCAGCTTTGAGGGAAAGATAAAAGGGCTGGCTAAATAGTAAAGTGGAACATCAGCATACAAAAAAAACTGAAATGGACGCGGCAGCTATCGCGTCTCAACATTATGACGGAGGTAAACAATCATGGCAGTCATCACGGTTTCCAGAGAATACTACAGTCGCGGTGCACAGATTGCGCGGCAGGTTGCCCAGGACCTAGAATACAATTACTCCGATAAAAATATCCTCACCGAGGTGGCACGTGCCGCCAACACAACCGCAAAACAGATCAGCCGCTATGACGAAAGGTGTGAGAATGGACTGAAGGGTTTCCTCAAAAAACTCTTTGTGCCAGAGTTCTCACGATACCTTGATTTTCCTTACTATTACTGCCCATCCGAATTCCTGATGGATAGCTATCCTGTTGAGAGGGATGCAGCGGTTGAGGACGACCTGATTCCGACTGAGGCGGAAGTATTTGGATCCTTTCAGCATGTCATTGAACAGCTGTGGGAGTTGGACAATGCTGTCATTGTCGGACGCGGCAGCCAGATAATTCTCGCCGACAAGCCAAATACACTTCACGTACGCTTCATTGCACCTGTTGCAGACCGTATCAAACGGGTCATGAAGGATCAAGGGGTCGTCTATCCCTTAGCCGAGAAAGAAGTTGAAGCTGTCGACAAGCAACACGCTCAATATATTAAACATTACTACGATGCCGATTGGGCGGATACAAAACACTACGACCTTGTGTTAAATACCGGGTCAATGAACGACGAACAGGCGGCAAAAGCTATCATTGCCGCTGTCCGTCATCAGGAGGCTGAAACGCAAGGCGGTAGAGGCGTGGAAAAGTGGAGGGAACCGGAGCCAAGGTCACTTCCTACTTTCGTCCCCCACGCTCCCCCGACCATCCTCCGAGATCATCCAAGGCATTGGGGCTAACGGCACTGGCTAATGCTTTAGTTAATCTCGTTGAGGTAAGCCAACTATGGCAGCCTATCAAAATTTGTTCATATTTGTCGCCGGTTTTACCCTCATTGCGCTGGCTTCAAAACAGATTGGAGAGTTGTTCGCTAGATTTAAACTCCCCTTGATCAGTGGCTTCCTTTTTACCGGCATGGTTGCAGGTCCCTTTATATTCGGCTTCATCTCAGTAGAGGCGACCGAGCGATTACGTTTTGTGGATGAACTCTCCTTGGCATTTATTGCCTTTGTCGCTGGAAGTGAACTGTACTTGAAGGAGTTAAGAAGCCGATTTAAGAGTATTAATTTGGTGAGCACGGGCATTGTCGTCAGCACCTTTATCTTGGGCAGCTTGGCCGTTTTTGTGTTAGCGGACTTTATACCGTTTATGCGGGGACTTCCAGTTGCAAGCCGAATTGCCATCGCTATTATCGCGGGTGCGATTTTAGTCGCCCGATCTCCCTCATCCGCTGTTGCAATTATAAAGGAACTCCGTGCCAAGGGCCCATTTACACAAACGGCTATGGGCGTTACTGTCGTTACGGATGTCCTTGTCATCATCCTGTTCTCGGTCAATTCCTCGATCGCGGATGCCCTCTTAACCGGTCTCCGGTTTAATCTGACTTTCATCATTTTGCTATTTGCCGAGTTGATTGCGGCATTGGCAGGGGGATATGTCGTTGGAAGAATCTTACAACGGATTCTGTCAAGCCGAATCAATCACATCGCAAAGATAGTAGGGATTTTACTGACGGGCTATGCGGTTTTTGCCGCATTCGCTTGGATTCGTCATTTCACCCACGCCAGATTACCTTTTGAAGTGTTTGTGGAACCACTGCTCGTTTGCATGATTGGGAGTTTCTGGCTGATTAATGCAACCGCCCTGCGCGATGAGTTCTTGAAAACGCTACGCGACATTGGACCGCCGATTTATATTGCCTTTTTCACACTGACCGGTGCTTCACTCACTTTGGATATTTTGGCAGATATTTGGCCAATTACCTTACTGTTGGTTGTGGTTCGTTTGGTAGGAATATTCATCGGTTCGTTTACCGGCGGCGTTCTGGCTGGAGAACCGATGATTGACAACAAAGTCAGTTGGATGGCTTATATCACGCAGGCTGGCGTTGGATTGGGATTGGCTAAAGAGGTCGGAGGAGCGTTTCCGACGTGGGGACCGGCTTTCGCCACCCTGATAATTTCCACTATCGTGGTGAATCAGATTATCGGCCCTGCCTTTTTTAAGTGGGCATTGGTCTGGGTAAAAGAGGCCCGTCCTCGTGCGAAGAAATCAGAACCGGATCAGATACACAGCGCCATTATTTTTGGTTCGGACAGCCAATCGCTGGCACTCGCTCGGCAGTTACGCGCGCACGATTGGGAGGTAAAGGTCGCATACAGGCAAACGGGGGAGATGAAGAATATGGCAAATTCCTATTTTGATGTGCAGCCGATGCCCGGTTTTTCGTTGAACGAGTTACAAGCGTTTGGCGTAGGGGAAGCCGGTGCCCTTGTCGTCATGCTTTCTGACGAAGAAAATTACCGGATCTGTGAACTCGCCTATGAGCATTTTGAAACGGATAACCTCGTCGTGCGATTGAATGATTTAGCCAATTATGACCGTTTCCGTGAACTGGGTGCCTTTACCGTCAGACCTTCTACGGCAATCATTAGCTTACTCGACCATTTTGTGCGGGCACCATCATCGGTATCACTGTTACTTGGGATGGAGGAGAACCACGATATTATCGATTTAGAGATCCGTAATCCCAATCTGGCGGGTATGGCTGTCCGAGATTTGCGCCTGCCAGCGGATGTATTGATCCTATCAGCTCGCCGCGCTGGGCATATCATAATCACGCACGGTTACACCGAACTACAGATTGGCGATTGGGTTACGGTCGTTGGGTCACTGGAAAGTCTGGGAGAGTTGGAGCTGCGATTTGGTGAATACTCACCATCCCATCACACGACCCATCCCCTGCGACACGAGTTGACAATCGGAAAGGATGCAGCGGGGTGAAACCCCATGAAGGAGAAATCGAAAGCGAGTCCATCCGAGATCTCGATTTCATTCTTTAGGGGACATAACGGTAGGACTGACGGCACCCGATATGCCCCGTAGCTTATCTGGGACAAATCGGTTATATACCCTTGCCGATGTTGAAGCAAGAAATTAACCATCTCTCTATTCGCTATGAAAACCTTATTGGATTTAGTGCCTGAACCGATCATTATCGGCATGTCTATCATCGCAGTGTGTATCGTTGGTAGTGTTTACGTCTTGAATCAATGGTACTACGCGGATTTTGACCCTGAGCCGATTCCCACGAAAATTCCTGTGTCAGAGTTGGTAAAGTCCCCTGCCCTGTTAGTTGACATAGATCTTTCAAGACTAACATTTTCAGAGGCTGAATCGGATTCGGAGGGGCCCACTGATTCTGACTCCATCCAAATAGAATCGAAATCGGGATCATATGAACTGACACCGGCCGAAACTTTGCCACCTCCGCTCCATGAATCTCCGCATGGGTTGGGCCCCTATCCTGAGATTCCGCTGGATTACCCACGTCAAAACGTCTGGGCGGAACTTGAGAAGGCCTACTATGACGGTTATGCGAGTATAGAGCATGAGTTAATCCATCGTGTCCTGATTAAACTTTGGAAACAGGGGAAGAAGACAGATAGCGGCGTTCTGAGCGAGCAGAACGGAAAGGTCTATCCACTTTACAAAGATACTCTCTATGTAAAGTGGTCAGAGGTTGAAAATGCGGAGGGGAGTGTTGAGGAGTATATGAATAGTTACCTTTCTCATTATTTTTTTAAGGACTACAAACAGGCAGTCGTGGGGGGAACTCAACCGAGTTGGATAAAGGTTATTCCCCGTGAAGATGGAGGGATTGATCCGTACGCGTTTCTCGATTTACCTTGAACTGTTTCCCCGAAATTGTTCCGCTGTGACCCCCGGCATTAAATGGTTTTCAGCTACTTAAAACCACCACTACTGTCTGATGTACCATTGACAGGTAAAACCAGTATTGGAAGAAGGCGAATTGGCTGTGACTTTAGCAGAAACCTTTGATTTATGTCAGGAGATTGAACTGAGACATGCAAAGCTATACGCTACGCTATCTGTCAGATTGGGCAACGTTGATGAACGAATTGCTCGATTTTGGCAGGAGATGAGCGCAGAGGAATGGCAACACCATCTCCTTGTTGGCTTTGGACGCTCGCTCTGTGCCCAGACTTTCGGGCTAGACGCGCCCGCCCCTCAATTTGCCGACGTATCCATTGAGCGAATTAACGAAACATTGGATGAATATGAAGAGCGTGTGCGTGCAAAGCAGGTTACACTTAGTGAGGCATTTGAGATTGCCGTTGCGCTTGAGACCGGTGAGTCAGACGCAATCTATGCGGAGTTAGTTTCGACCATCAAAGACGCGATTTATCAGAGCGATCGGCCGTATCTGTTGAACCGTATCTCCCAGATGGAAAAGGATATGCACGCTCACGTGAATCATCTGATTGATGCCGCCAAAAGGTTTTCTATTAATCCGGATTTGGTGCGAAAAGCGCATCGCTTAACAGATCCCTATATCCCACCATTGAATTAATATCCCACCCAACCACATCGGTTCATTAATGAACTGCTGAACCAATGCACTTTTGAACGCTTGAATGCCCTGTCAAACAATCTCGCTCTCAACGTTTTCCGTTAATTCCAGAAAGATGTCCTCCAAGCTCAGGTCTGCCGCTGTACGGCTCTGACGCAGCTCATCCATCGTTCCCACCGCAACGAGTTTCCCGTTGTTAATGATACCAATCCGATCGCATACTCGCTCTGCAATCTCAAGGATGTGCGTGGTCATGAACACCGTGCACCCACGGTCACAGCACGCCCGTAAAAGGTCCTTTGCGCTGCGGGCACTTTTGGGATCGAGGCCGCTTGTCGGTTCATCGAGAAACAGGACGCGCGGCTCATGCACCAACACCGCTATCAAAAGGATTTTCTTCTGCATACCGTAGGAGTAACTTTTGATCAGCGCGTCCGCGGTGTCGGTCAGGTCAAACACCGCTAGCAGTTCTTCCATCCGCCGCTCGGACCGTTTAGGGTCAATTCCGTAGAGATCTGCAATGAAGTGGACAAACTGCCTCCCTGTCAATGTCTCGTAGAGGTGCGGTGTATCGGGCATCAGTCCCGTTATCGCCTTCACCTGCGAGGCTTGGGTCTGGACATCATAGCCGCAAATCGTTGCTGTGCCGGAGGTTGGGCGGATCAAGCCGGTCAGCATGTTGATGGTTGTGGTCTTTCCTGCGCCGTTGGGGCCCAGGAAGCCGAACAGCTCACCCGCTTCGACCTGCATGGTCAGGCTATCCACGGCGGCGAGCTTGCCGAAACGTTTGGTCAGATCTGTTGTTGTAATCATCTCTGCAAAATTGTAGGGGCAACTCTTGGGGTTGTCCTGCTGTTAGTCTCACGTTTTGCGCTTCGCGTATTATATCACACCACCAAAGAAAGTCCACGGAAATAGGTGTTGACAGAAGTCACCGGCAATGCTATGCTATCTAAGTCGATTTTTTGAATCCACAGGAGGTTTACAATGGCAAACACAATTTTACTCGATCCAATCGCTCCGAGCAACGCATCCGACAAATTTCTCGCGCCACGCCTTGACGACCTCAACGGCAAGGTGATGGGCTTGCTGGACATCAGCAAAAACGGCAGCGACATCTTCCTCGACCGTGTCGAAGAGCTCATGCGTGAGCATTTTGACCTTGTAGATGTCGTTCGTGTCACAAAACCAACCTTTGCGCGGCCCGCGCCGCAAGAACTCATCACGGAGCTCGCCGATCGGTGCGATTTCGTAGTTGAAGGACTGGCGGACTGAGGTTCCTGTATATCGTGCAGTGTGCACGACGGAACCGCTTTAGAAGAACGTGGCATCCCCAGCGTGTCGATCTGCTCGGATGTGTTTTTCGCTGCCGGGGAAGTTCAAGCAAAATCGCTCGGCTACCGTGATTTCCATCCGACTACCGTTGAACACCCAATCCAGAGCCTCACGCCCGATCAAATTCGCGGTCGTGCAGATGGTATCGTTGAAAAGATTGCTGCCGTGTTGGCGAAATCTTCATAATGATAAGGCACTCTTCTCGGAAGCGGGGCTCGGTTTAGCAGGTTGATAAGAAGGAGCTTTCACATCCATGAACGTCATCTTTATCATGAACGATACCTTTCGCAGGGACCACTTGGGGTGCTACGGCAACTCTTGGATTCAGACACCCAATCTGGATGGGTTCGCTCAACGCGCAGCTATATTTGATCAGTTTTATGCGGCCTCCTATCCGACGGTGCCCAATCGGTGGGACTTGGCGACCGGACGTTTCGGTTTCCCTTTTCGGGGGTGGCAGCCCCTGAGCCCTGAAGATGTGACTTGGGGACAAATCCTGTCTGCGAACGGTGTGCATACTCAAATGATCTGGGATACTCCAATGCTTGCGATGCACGATTATAACTACACGCGCGGTTTTGGGGGACTCGAATTTGTGCATAGCCAGAAAGGCGATCCGTGGATAACTGACCCCGCTCTCGACATTCAGTTGTTCGCTCAACCGCATAAAATCCGCAACATCCCCGGCCTACAGGGCTACCTCCGCAACCACGCCGCCCGCCAGTTTGATCGCGAATTCTGCGTTGGACGGGGGATGTCGGCTGCGATGGATTGGCTGGAGACCAACTACAACCATGAGTCGTTTTTCCTCTATATTGATATGTGGGACCCCCATGAGCCTTTCGATTGCCCTTGGTACGACTACGCGCTGTACGCCGATCCCAATTACGATGGCGATCAGATGTTGTACCCGGAATACGGTCGCCCAACATATATGACTGAAGCGGAGGCGGCGCATCTTCGCTCACTCTATGCCGGCAACGTTACCCTGACGGATCGGTGGGTGGGTGCCTTTTTGGATTTGGCAGAACGGTTGGGACTCTTCAAAAATACGCTCATCATCTGGGCTTCCGACCACGGGCATCTGTTCGGAGACCACGACCTGCAAGGTAAACCAGGGGCGGAGCTCGGCAAGCTCTACGAAGTCACCATCCGCATTCCCCTCTTGATTCATCACCCCGAAGGATTGGGGGCAGGCGAGCGGGTTCAGGGGATTGTCCAACCCCCTGACATCTTACCTTCAATCTTGGATTTTCTTGGAATATCAACACCATCCCACATCCAAGGGACCTCCTTCCTGCCCCTGATGACGGGGGGCGAGGAAAGGATACACGATTATGCTTTCTCAAGTCGATTCCCGCCCAGCGCGGGGACTACCGGCTATACACCGGTGGAGGGTGCCACTTTCGACGGGTGGGTGGGCTCCGACCGAAACGTTGAGCCCAGCACCATCACCGACGATGAGTGGGCTTACTTGTGTGCACCGGAGGGGATACCTTCCGAACTGTATAACCTGAAAACTGACCCCGACCAGAAACATAACATCGTTGATGCCCATCCCGATATAGCTGAACGGATGCGCCGTGTTTGGATTGAGTTTCTGGCGGATCACGGGGCCCTTGAAACGCGCATTCGTCCCTTCCAAGATGCGAACGTCGAAGTTCACACACCGATGAGCGGCACAATATACGCCTTCCGAGATGATCAGGGTCAATGGGTTGCTTTCCCCGCTGAGGGTCAGGCGCGACGTTCCGCGTATCGAGAGGATACTCCGGGCCCGAAGCGGGAAATTCAAAAGATAACCTTTGGCGACCTGCTAGCCGACAATCCGAAAAACCTGATTCACCTGTATGGGCAGTATTATTGGGGGCAAGACTTAGCTTAATGACTTTCCATGTCGTCGAAAAATGGGGGATTTCCAAACCGTGGCAAGACCACAGACCTTAGAGAACACATCAATTGAGATTATCCACGAAACCGAACGGGCCAAGGTTCAGCACGCTCTATTTGATTTCGACGGAACGATTTCGCTGATTCGTGACGGGTGGCAGAGCGTCATGGTGCCCATGATGGTTGATATCCTGCTTGAGGAGACACAGACCGATGAAACACCGGAGGAGTTAGAGCGGATTGTTGTTGAATTTGTGGATCGGTTGACCGGCAAGCAAACCATTTATCAAATGATCCAACTGTGTGAGGAGATCGAGAAGCGGGGCGGGGTCCCGAAGCCACCACTGGAATACAAAGATTTGTATAACAACCTGCTCTTGCCAACCGTGGATAAACGCATCGCCAAGCTGGAAAGGGGAGAGATTGAAGCTCCAGATTTGCGTGTGCCGATGTCGCTTGAGTTCCTACAGTGTTTGCAAAAACGCAGCATCAAACGCTCCCTCGCCAGTGGAACCGATGTTGAATTTGTTCGGCACGAAGCAGGGTTGCTAGGGGTTGCATCCTACTTTGACGGGGGTATCTTCGGGGCATTGCGGGAGTACCAGAACTTCTCAAAGGCGATGGTGATTCAGCAGATTCTTGATGATTTTAACCTGACCGGGGGCGAGCTTTTGGTCGTCGGGGACGGTTCGGTGGAAATCGAAAATGCGAAGGCTGTCGGTGCGATCGCTGTGGGCGTGACATCCGTGGAGAACAACCGCTACCAGATGAACGCGGACAAACGGGGCCGGCTGCTTCGCGCCGGTGCGGACATTCTGATTCCCGATTTTCGGGATGGGGCTCGACTACTGACCTATCTTTTTGACCGTGGACAGTAGAAAATGAGCGGGCGTTGTCTATGTGCTCATTTGGAAGCACATTGCTGTGTGATGACGTTTGCCGTTTCCCGCGCGACGATAATTTCCTCATTTGCTGGTATGACAAGGAGCTTCGATCGGCTATCCGCGGCGGAAATTTCGCCTTCGCCGGTCTGACTTTCATTCTTCTGTGGGTCTAACAGGATGCCCTGCCATTCCAAGCCAGCGCAGATTGCCGCACGCGCGGTCGGGCTCTTTTCGCCGATCCCGCCGGTGAACGCAATTACGTCTACCCCGCCGAGCCCAGCGATGTAGGCACCGATGTGCTTCTTGACTTGATAGAAGAAGGTGTCCATTGCCAGTCGCGCGTTATCATTTCCTCCCATTGCTGCCTCTTCGACATCGCGCAAATCGCCGCTGACACCTGAAATTCCTCGCAGCCCCGATTCCTCGATCAGTTGACGGCGAATTTCGTCTGTGCCCCACCCTTCTGCATCCATCAGGTAAAGCACTGCAAACGGATCCAGATCACCGCTCCGAGACGACTGGATGGGCCCATATTGCGGCGAGACCCCCATCGTCGTGTCAATTGACTGACCGTCGCGGATAGCGCACAGCGATGAGCTCCCACCGAGATGGCAGGAGATGATCCGCAGATTCGCCGATGAAGCACCGAGCAGTTGGGGCGTGCGCTCTGAGATGTAGCGATGTGAGGCACCGTGGAAGCCGTAGCGACGGATATGGTGTTTCTCAACCCACGCTCGCGGAACACCAAATTCGGAGGCGTAGTCCGGCATCGTTTGGTGGAACCATGTCTCAAAAACGGCGACTAATGGTGTGTCCGGGAGTCGATCTTGAAAGGCGCGGATCGAGGCGATATAAGCGGGATTGTGGGTGGGTGCGAATGGAATATCGGCTTCGAGGGTGTTGACCACCTCCGCTGTTATCAACGCGGAACGCCAAATCCCTCTGGCGAGAATGGTCTTAAAGCCTATCCCCACGAGATCACTGAGATTCGCCATTACTCCTGTTTCGGGGGACGTGATCAGATCTATCGCGTGCACAATCGCAGCATTATGGTTTGGTGCGTTAATTTCGCCGCTCACAATCGGTTTGTTAGGGATGGCATGTGTGAACGGTGATGGCGAATTGCCGACCCGCTCGACTCCCCCTTTGACCAGCGACGCTGATGTTTGGACATCAATAATTTGGTATTTGAATGAAGTGCTGCCAACGTTGGCACAGAGTATAAGCATGTGTTAAGTTCCTCTGCCTAACTGCTCGCAAAGGCAATCCACGAACTGTTGGGGGTTATCTCCACTAAAGGATCGCAAAAGGAATACAGATGACACAAGATATAGCAAATACACATTGTCCTGAATACATTGATACTATCAAGCAAGGAAACTGTATTAAGTTAATGTCCGAAATGCCGAATGAATGCGTCGACCTTGTCATAACGGATCCACCCTTTGCTATCGACTTCAAAGCCACTCGACATAACTATAACCGAACAGGGAATAGAGTTCTGCAAGGCTACAATGAAATCGAAGCAAACGATTATCTCACATTCACGCTTGAATGGCTTTCTGCTGCGACGAGAGTGTTAAAAGATTCTGGCAGCATGTATATCTTTTCCGGTTGGAATTGCCTAAAAGACCTCTTAATAGCTATTGATCAATGCGATCTTACTACAGTCAATCACCTGATTTGGAAATACCAGTTTGGTGTCGTTACCAAGCGTAAGTATGTAACCTCTCACTATCACTGTCTTTTCTTGTGCAAAAACGACAGGAAACGGAAATTTTATCCCTATCGCCGATTTGATAAGGATGCCAAGACTGAAAACGGTGGATCTGCACACTATAAAGACAAAGAAGATGTTTGGGAAATTAAGCGAGAATATTGGCAAGGCGCAGTCAAAACGCCAACTAAATTGCCAGCTGAACTCATTGAGAAAATTCTTGACTATTCCAGCCAAAAAGGGGATGTTGTTTTGGATCCATTTTTAGGTTCTGGACAAGTTGCTGTAGTGAGCAAAATGAAGAGAAGGTATTACATAGGATTCGAGATTGTTCCTGCATATTGTAAGTTAGCACGCGACCGTATTGAATCAGGAAAATATCTAATTCAGAAAACAGAAGAGGAGCCTGTTTGGGATTTATTCACAACGGCGGTATAATTCGATCATCTTAAACCAAAAAACAGTTGATACCATTGAACAATTAGAACTGCCTCTCAAAACATGCCAAAAATTGGGGAGGGCAGAAGTGCCATCCTTGAGATGAAGGATGGCGGTTCAAAAGATTGGAAGCGGATGGAATGGATGTCTCCAATTCCTATTTTTCAGGCGTTTGCTGCAAAAATCTACGCGCCCCAATTCTCATACCACTTGACATTGCCTGTACTCAACCCCCCGGCAACGATGTCCGCTCGGCCGTCGTCGTTCAGGTCAAGCACGTGCATATTACCGACTCCCAAGCCACCGTCGTCGATAAGCTCTTTCGTCCACCGGTTTTGATCAAGGTTTTCAGGGCGATAGAGTTGAAGACTCCTGCCTTCACCGTTATACCCGGAGATAATTTCCACCCTCCCATCGCCATCAATGTCGATTCCGTGTAACGAGTGTCCGCGATTCAGCGTGTCATCGATCTGGTGTCGCGTCCACTGACCTGTCCTCAAATCCCCCGACACCTTGTACCACGATAATATATTTCCATGCCACGGTTCAATTGATAAGATTTCGTTGACCCCATCCCCATCCAGATCGACCGTGAAAACCTCGCTGCTCTCTTGGTCGCTAATCACCCATCGGCTCCACTCACCTGTTAACAGGTCCGAAGGGGGTTCAAGCCAAATCGTCCCGTCCCGGCAGCCAATCAAGATATCGAGCCTACCATCCCCATCTACATCGCCGATGCTCAACCCGTGGTTGAGATGCAACTCGCCATCAATTAAACGGCGTTCCCACGGTCCATTGACCGGGTCCCTTGGGAGTTGGTAACACCAAAGACTGCCCGGATCATACCAATCATCTAAACCCCCTTCGGGCCCCTGAATTGATGCGGCGAACAGAAGGGGTTGCCCATCACCGTTGATATCAGCAACTGCGATACGGTGAAGGTATGGGATTTCTTCAATGAAGTGACTCTTCCACTGTCCACCATCCGCGGGTGCTTCGAGCCAATGTAGATATTCGATGAGAGAACGATCGCCCCGATTAAATGCACTTCCAACGATCAAATCCGGTACGCCATTTCCCGTCAAATCCTGAGCAGCGATGGTAATGTTGCCGGGGTGTTGGTCCGAAATCAGATGCCTTTTCCAATCAGGTGCTTCATACCAGACAATGACCGGCTCACCGGTCGAGCCCATGACAATATCCTTCTTTCCATCGCCGTTGATGTCGGCGACTTCCAACCCGTAAACGCTTCTGATTGTGTCATCAATAAGATGTTCTTTGAATTGCATAATTTTCACCTACAGTTTCGGAAGCGAGAATTCTCTATCATCGGGCAGACTGAGCCCTTCCATCATGACTCTCGTATATCTATTGAACTTGCTATAGAAGCGGCGAACTTCTGGGTCTGAATGATCTCGCCACAGACTTGGGGGCATCAGCGTCACTTCGCTCAAAGAACGGCGATGTGGATGTCCATAATAGACCTGAATTGTGCGGCGCACCTTATCGGTTTGCCGTAGTGTGACACCGTGCAAAGTAGCACAGTTGAAAAGAATCGCCGAGCCCGCTTTGCCATAGAAATGGAGGATACCACCGCGTTCAAGGTGTGCTTCTTTGTCATCGAGGATTTCTCCACCGGCAGGATCCGGGCTAATAGAAAAACAGTGGGTAGTCTCGTCCACATCGTTCAGGTAGTAGATGACCTGTGGATAATCGAGGTTCAGGGCGTGTTCGGGCCAATAGCCCCGATCCCTATGCCACCCTGTGTCACGTGCTTCAGCCTCGCCATCACGGTGACGCACAGCGAGTTCCTCAAAGCAGATGGGACCCCCCATCAATTCTCCGATCAGTGAGAGCAACCTTCGATGGCGGATGGTCATCTCAAAAGCGGGCTCTGTCAACAAGAGATTGCAGTTGTAATCGGGTGCTGTTCCAGAATACCACATGAAAGGGTTTGCCTCCCGATCTCGGTCGATGGCATCGTTGAGGGTTTTGACTTCATGGGGCGAAAGTAGATCTGGAAGGATGACATAGCCGTTTGTTTTGAAGCAATCAATCTGGGATTCAATGTCGTCCGGATCTACGATAACAGGTTCAACAAGTTTGGGCATAGTTTTTATACCTCCGGCGTTTGGTTGCGAGTGACGGTTGTCCTTTTGATGCAAAGCGTTGGCTTTCAGCACGGTCTGTTTTCTTTGGGTTGAGTAGGTCTTTTGCGCTTGACACACACCGACTTTTCCACTACTCTTAATGCCGACCGATAACCCAAGTTCCTAGTAGTAGGTATACTCCGTATGCCGTGACCCTTGTATAAATCACAGCGCGGCGGAGTGTACCCACTTTGGATTGGGTGTAGGGTTGATTAATAGTTTCACTTGAATCAATGAATATAATAAACTTCTTACGTTTCACGTTCCGTATTCAGACGGGCCCTAGGATGACAGGTATCAACTTGTGGTATTATATCACAGAACCTCCGAAGTGAGCGTCAATTTTTTTGTCTCTAAAAGGAGTCCGATAACGAATCAGTTTTCATGCGCGGAAGAGTTTGCCAAAACTAAGGAGATCTAAGCGATGGAGAAAGTCAACATCTGTTTGGTCGGTACAGGTTGGACAGGTACAAACCATTTTAATGGCTACAAAGCGATTCCTGAAAAAGCGACAGTTGCCGCTGTGGTAGCGCATTCTGACGCTTCAAAGGCGAAAGCGGAGACGTGGGACGTTCCGAAAATCTATCGTTCATTCGACGAAGCCTTGAGGGATGATGAAATTGAGGCATTTAATCTGTGCACGCCGCCCTACCTTCACGCGGAACAGCTGCTTGCGTGCTTGCAAGCGGGTAAGCACGTCCTTGGTGAGACACCCGCTTGCCTCACGATCGAGGAATGCCGGGCACTTCGCATTGCCATGTTTGAGCATCCAAACCAGAAAGCTGCTACAGGACATATCTGCCGCTCCTGGCCCACGTACGCACAGACGAAAGGGATTGTCTCCGATGGCAACATCGGCGATGTCTTCTACCTCTCGTCTAACTACGCACATCAGCCAGATCCGGGTGAATATCCGAGCCGTTTGACGTGGGGACGTAGCCCCCGCGCGCAGATGCGGTTGGGCATCGCCTATCACTCCGTGGACCTGTTGCGCTGGATTGCCGGCGACATTGAGGAGGTTTCCGGTGATTATACAGAACATGCGCGGATCGCAGTCCTGAAATTCAAAAATGGTGCAATGGGCAAGGTGTTTACCAGCATGTCGGTGGTGCGTCCATACATCATGTCGCTTTCCGTCTATGGGCACGAAGGGACAATCAGCTGTTGGTGGGAGGAAGAGGAGCTGCAGGGCTATCTGCACAAATCAGCCGAATGGAATCCAGAGCGTTTAACAACGACACCGCTACACGGCCGCGGCTCACCTGAATGGACATACGAGATGGAGAACTTTGTCGATAGCATCTTGCAGGATACGGCTCTAGCTTGTCCGTTGTCCGAAGGAATTGCAACGGTTGAAACCTGTCTAGCCATTGAGGCAGCGATGACGCATAATACGAAGGTTAAAGTGGGCACTTGAATATAATCAACCGTTTTCGTGAGATAAGGTCGTAAGGTCGATAAAAGCAAAATAATGAAAACCACATTGATAACAAAATGGATTTTCAGTTCCATATCTCTGATCTGGATCCAGAACGGAATCACCGCAGAAACACTCCCTCAATTTGTCGATATTACGAGAGCGGCAGGAATCAATTTTGTCCACAATACCGGTGCCTTTGGTGAAAAGTACCTGCCGGAGGAGATAGCTTCTGGCTGCGCCTTTATTGACTACGACAACGATGGCTGGCAGGATATTCTGTTGGTGAATGGTAAAGATTGGCTTGGGCATTCAACCGGAAGGCGGCAAACGATGGGGCTCTATCGGAACAACCAAGACGGAACTTTCACAGATGTCACGGAAATTGCCGGACTGGCTGTGGAGTTATACGGGCTCGGTGTCGCTGTGGCTGACTACGATAACGATGGCGATGATGATCTGTATATAAGCTGTCTAACAACGGATCGGTTGTTTCAGAATCAGGGCGATGGAACATTTGTTGATGCAACGAAGCGGGCGGGGATTGATAACCCTAGTTTAGGGACAAGCTGCGCTTGGCTGGATTACGATAGAGACGGCAATCTCGATCTCTTTGTCGCCAATTACGTGGAATGGACCCCTGAGACAAATCTTTTCTGCGACGAGTTAGACGGTGTGAATAGATCTTACTGCGGTCCCAGAGCATATCCCGGGCAAGCGAGCAAACTATTCAGGAATCGTGGAGATGGGACCTTCACCGATGTCTCACGAATTGCCCAGATCGAGGACCCGACCAGTAAATCGCTCGGTGTCTGCGTGTTTGACTACAACGACGATGGTTTTCCCGACATCTTCGAGGCAAATGACACACAACCGAATAAGCTCTATCAAAACAACGGGGACGGAACCTTTATCGAAAGGGGAATGCTCACCGGTATCGCTTACGATGAAAGAGGGATTGCGACAGGGGCGATGGGGGTTGACACCGGGGACTATGATGGCAGCGGACGGGAAAGCCTCGTAATTGGAAATTTTTCTAATGAGATGATGAATCTTTATCATAACGAGGGGGAGCTTTTTATTGATGATGCCCCCGTTGCCAACATTGGACATCCAAGCTTGCTAACGTTGACGTTTGGCTGTTTCTTCTTCGATTTCGACCTAGATGGAAAACTTGATATTTTTGCAGCCAATGGTCACATTGAAAGCGACATCAACGCCCTGCAGAGCAAAGTGACGTATGCCCAACCGCCGCATCTGTTCCACAACATCGGTGACGGTCAGTTTGAAGATGTTGCGCTAAAGGTTGGATCAGACCTCCAAAAGCCAATCGTTGGACGCGGTGCGGCGTATGGGGACATCGATAATGATGGCGATTGGGATGTGCTGGTTAATACCTCTAATGCGGCAGCCCATCTATACCGTAACGATGGCGGAAATCGAAATAATTGGATTAAGTTGAAACTGATCGGGATCAAGAGCAATCGGAATGGAATCGGCGCGAAGATTACCCTACAGTCGAAATCTGGAACGCAGACCCGCACCCTGAAAAGTGGGGCAAGCTATTGTTCACAGAGCGAGCTCGCAGCTATCTTTGGAATTGGGAATGCCCCCCAAATCGATTCAATTACGGTGCAGTGGCCCAATAGAGCTGCCGATCAGCTTGTTGATGTGAAACCGAATCAATCCCTTATAATTACTCAAACTCCCCACGAACCGTCAACGCACTTGCCACCGAAATAAAATCCCGCCCCTCTTCGACACGGTCGTTATTATAGCTTAAGCCGAGATTCATATTAGCAGTGAGGCGCTCGCTCAACCTATATCCAATCCGCAGAGACGTTTCGTATCGCTCAGACCGTTCCTCCCGATTCGCCCCGAACCGTTCACGACGGATAACTGTTGAGAGGGTATTACTGAGGTCTAAGTCGTGCCGGAGGGGAATCTTGCCGATGAAAGGAAGGCGAATTCCACCCTCTATCCGCACCCGGTAGTCGATGCTGACGTTCGGTGTAACAATGAAAGAAGTTGTATCAATCCCGCTCCGCTCCCCATCGCGTTGTGTCAGGCGCATACCGAGTGCAGTCTTTGTCGTCTTGCCCCATGTGTGACTCCAACTAATCGAAGGCTCGTGGGCGGTGCTCTGGCCAATCTGAGTATTGATATTGCTCTGATCCCGTAGCGTATAGCCGTATCTCAACTGAAGGCTTGATGTGTTTTTTGCGTTGAAAATCTTAATATCCCCTTCATAACGTGTGGACTCGGATCGGGAGGACGTACTCGATGACTTGGTGAAGTTGTTGCTAAGGTCAATGTTGCCGCCGAGCGATGCCCAACTCCACGGATCGACCGATGTGCGAAAGCCGTAGCGGGTCCCCTGACGCGACTGGGTGCGTTCCTCTGCCTCATCCGGGAGTTGTAAGATGTCCGCAATCCGCATCCCCGGATCTAGTCCCCGTAGAGAATCTTGATTATTGAGACTAATGTTCACATTCAACCCAAGGCTTTCGATGCTCCGCTGAATGAGGCCCACCTCCTTTTTTCCCTGCTGAGTCTGCCGTTCTCTCAACTTCCGTTCCAGTTCCGCCTTGTCCCGACGAATCCAGTCCCCGCGTTGACTCTCCGCTTCTTCAACTACCTCTTGATCAATTCCCATACGTTCTAGCCGCTCAAGTTCTCGCTGACGACTTTCTTCGAGTCGTGTCTCCTCCTCAAAGCTGTCAAACTCAGGGGCCTGTTCAGATTTTGGACTACTCTGTTCATCCTTTGTCTCCTGCCCTTCCTTTCCTGCTTCCTTCTCATCCCCTTCTTCGGCAGGTACTTCAGGTTCCGGTTCCCGAAACAACCAGCCGAACCACGCCCGTGGACGAACATTGAGCCCCAAGTTAACATTCGCACTGATCCGGGCATCTTTTCGATCGCCAAACCAGTTTTCACTCAGACTGACTCGGTTGTTAATCGTTGGACGGATACCTAGCAAATCACGATTCAGACGCGGATTCAGAGCAAGTCGATGTTCTCGTTCCGCAATGGTGAACACCGGCACTACTGCCTGCTCTTCTGTCTCCTCCGTTGCTGTTGTTATTGTGCCTGTTGATCGCGCGAAACTGCTGGAACTACGTCCACCTTGGTCGTTAGGATCCCGTTTCTCAAGGGTGCGACGAATCTCATACTGCGGATTCAGGCTAAAACTCTCAAACGGGCTGAGGTCAATCGAGATACTTCCGCTGTCAACCTTTTCATCTCGGTTGCGCCCATAATAGCTGCCAAATGAAGAAGTGCTGCCGCTATAAGTGTCTGTCGCTGTCAATGGATCGGTTTCAACGTCTTCATGGTGGTACTGAACGTCAAGCCCAAAAAACGAGCCGAGACCGTATTGGAAAGAGCCCGTGTAGAGATCGCTTAGCTCCGTGCCTTGGCGTTCATTCCAAAAGTTTTGACGGTTGAGCGCAAATCCCAACGCTGGGAGCGGCTGTAAATTCAAACTCGCCGAAAAATCCCGATTTTTTGTTTTGCTCTTTCCACTCTGGAAGGAACTAAACGACCCGGGCTGGCTTTCTGTCTCAGATTCCTCCTCTCGGACAGAGTAGCGGACCGGAAGCCAAGGGAAGAGGGTGAGCTCGGTATTGACATTGAAATCATTGCTAGTTGTGCTATATCCCAAATCGTGTCGGCGTTGACGCCCTGTATCACCGGCGGAATTCTCAAAATCTTTGTCTTGCCTTGCATATCCACCGTTCATCTTGAGCAGGTTGCCGAGTTTAACGTTCAGGTTACCGCGCCGGGCCCAACCTGAACGCACAAGCGGATTGCTTAGGTGGATCTCGTTGACCCACACTTCGCCGCTAATCTCCCGGTCAATGTCATTGCGGATGCCGATCAGGATGCCTCCGACGTTCTTTATTGAAAGCTGGGAACTGTTTGTTCCCCGCACAACAAAACCATCCGGATGTCCATCCGGTTCGTCGGAGCCTGCCGCTTGTTCCGTGGATGGGTCTGCGGGAGTGGTCGGAATACCACCGCCCAAATCGGTTGGTATGTCGGCATCGGGGTATTCATTTCGCTTCAGATCGCGTAACTCAATCTCAATCAGTTTCCAGCCATCAAAATCGATTACGCGCGTATATTCGTAAAAGTCCTTCAGATTTTCAAAAACGTTGATATCTTCTTCTTGGTCCTGCGGATCCTCAAAGGGCCCCGCAGAACGATAGATAGACCGAAATCCGGTGCGGATGCTCGGTGCAAGGCGTAACACAAAGGTCGTTTCGCTTCTGTCGCCATAAATCCACAGCCTGAGCGTATCGTGTTTTGAAAAATCTTGCCCCTCGCCGTGCTGGCGACCGCGCAGGACCCGTGATGTCACGCCGAAGGAGTCCGGCAGCAGCATATAATTCAACGTCAGGGTCTGTTCGCGCTGCTGCCGTTGTTGGAAACCGTATGTTGTTTCCGTAAAGGGATGCAACTTTCTGAAATCATCTTCATCCTTAATCTGTTCATAGGCGGCCTGATAGTCATTGAAATTGAAGTTGTCTTTGGTGCCAACGGTAAACCTCTCGGCTGCCTCGTTGGTAATCGTGTCGTTCCATGTGACTACACCGCGTTCCCACTGCACCCCGACCACCTCAATTGATGCCCATTCAAATTTACCTGTAACAACCCCGGGTCTGTTCTTCTGTAGCCAAAAGCGCGCATGTTGGATAAACCCAAGATTCGGCAGGCGGTTGCCTTCAGGCGTCGCTGCGCTGAGGGGGATGCTTAGGAATGTCCAACCGTTCGGATTTTGGCGTTTTAGCCACTCTTCAGGAATATCGTTGAGCGGAATTTTGATTTCGAGGTAGGCATCGATACCATCTAGGACACCGTCTCCGTTAAGATCTTCCGTATCCAAAACCGTGTTGTTGGGACCAACTCTCGTCGGTTGAAACCCCGCGCTATACTCCCAACCTACATCCTCACCTGTATCCAACGAGCCATTTGCACGGAATTTTTGGGAGGTGGGTAGGTTTTCCAAATCGAGGTCCAATGTATCAATTTTTCCATCCCCGTTGATGTCTGCCAGGTCCGGTGGAAGATCCTCGGTGTCAAGTCGGTTATCCAAGTCACTATCCTCGTTTACGACACCCAGGTCAATATGCAACGTCACCTCCGGGTCACCACGCACCCGAAACCAAATTTCGAGGAATTGGCGCTCTGAGAAATCCTCTCCGGAGGCAGACAGGCCATACGAGAAACCGCCCCACTCTTCAATAACATCTGTCAAATCGTAACCGACCTCCATGACGAGGCGTTCTTCCGTGGAGTTTGCCAGCGGATTGATTATCGATGCAGGCACCTCGCGATTACGCATATAGTTGCCGACAGCTTGGGATTCGTTGCGATCTCGTGCCAGTACGCGAAAAAGCGCGCGATTGTCTAGAGTTATCCCTTCTGCAATAGGCACGCTGCTCACGCGCCAATGATGTTTGAATGTGGGGATGTTTGACACCTCCCGCGCCCCTTCCATGCTATCAATCAAGGCAAGCCCGACGCTGTTCGGGTTGTTATAGGAGAACGCTGCTTCCCCGCTGAAATTTATGGATAGCGGAAAATTACGGACTGCAATAAACGGCAGCGGATTCAACAGCCCCGCCAAATTGAAATCCCGCCCCAAGGTGGTGTTGAAGTTAACAGCCTGCAAGCGACTGGGTGCACCGTTGACATCGGGAATACTAGATGGTTTTTGTCCGGTGTTCAGGATGTAACCGGTTGCAAAGCTAAATCCTTTTTGGAATGTAGGATTGAAATAACTGCTGCCGCCGGTACGCAGCCCCCGTCTCGATCGACCCCCTAAACTTGAGTATCCGCCGAAACCACCGCCGAACCCCCCACCGAAACCACCAGACCTACTGCCGCCATATCGACTGTCCCCGAATCTGCCGCCAAAACCACTGGAAGAGCTTCGTCCGAAGGTGCTATCTTCGGTGTCAGCCCAATCGTCCGTTTTTAGACGATCGCTCTTGCCGGTAAGCCTTTCGAACCGGTCCAACTTCTTTTCTTCCTTCTCCGATTTTGGTTTAGGAACGTAGGCATATTCCAGCCATAGCCCGGCAACCGTTTGTTGCAATGACCCACCGAATGGGGTTCTTTCAAATTCAACGATGATTTCGTCGAATTCATCAAGTTCAGTAAAAAAGCGAATGCTTCCTACCTCATAAACCATCGTATAATCAACATCGCGTTGCAGCTGTCGTCCATTGAGTTTCACCTTCTCGCTGCCCGGGATTACAAACAGTCCGACGTTGTAGGTCTCCGATTGGAAGGAGTAATCTGCGATAATCGTGTAAGCTGCATCCGTCCCCCGTGGGTTTTCGAGGTAGATTGCTTCGTTGCTTAACTGTGCACGATGTTGAAAATAAGGACTTTGGGGATCATCGATGACAAAGGGACGCAAATCGGGGAATGTCAGGAGGCCGCGGTCAAAATCGATAAACTCTGGATCGACGATACCATCTCCATTCTGATCTAGTCCGAAGATTTGGATATACGGGATTTCTCCGGACCCCGTATCAAACGATTCGCCGCCCCCCTGACGCACAATGGCGATCTGATAATCCCGTGGGCTAATATTCCGGTTGCCGAGACTATACACGCGCCGCGATTCCGTCCCTCGTAAGCTTTTCCCTTTGATGGTGACATAACCAATCTCCTCCCCCTCTTCATCAATGGCACCGTCACCGTTTTCGTCCTCAAAGACATTCCCCGGATTGCCAACCACGCCACCGCCCTCGCCGAGATATTCATAAGCGACAACGATTTCGTAGCTGGCGGAAATCGGCGTTAAAAACTCGGCTTCACCGGTTTCGTAATTGATATTATAATCTTGACCCGCTTGCTGGAGATTGAAATATCCACGCACCGTCCGCACTCCGCCCTGATTGTTGCTCGCGACGTTATCATCGATATAGATCTCCTCACTGCCTCGCTGTATTGGACGGTAGGAATCGTGGAGGAGCTCATCTTCGCCAAGTTGAATAAGGTAAAAACGCTCTTTAACATAATTCGCATCGGGAATTTGGAGACCTCTGCCGCCGGCCGCGCGCCGCGATTCCCCACGGAAATTACGTATATCAGAGATGCCTTTGCTGCGAGAGCCGAATGCCGTCAATTTCGCTCCACCAAGTTGGGCGACCGCCTCAAGCCCAAACAGATTGCGGTTGACATTCAGGAAGCGAGTGTTAGGCAGACTGAGCGTCAGGTCCCCAAAAGAGAGGGTTTTGAGGATACTCGTTTCCGTTCCTTCATACCAAACGCGGATTTTCTGCTCTTTCGCGCCTCCGAATCCGCCGCCGTAACCACCGCCATAGCCACCCCCATATCCGCCCCCATAGCCACCGCCGGAGTCGCTATAGTCAACAGCAACGTGGGTGTGTTGTCCAACCCGCCCGTGTAAGCCGACTTCGAGGGTTTGCCGAATGTTTATCCCAGTGTCACGGGGCACGCCGTAGCGACCGCTTCCAAAACCGCCGCCATACCCGCCACCATAGCCGCCCCCATAGCCACCGCCGTAGCCACCACCATATCCGCCGCCATACCCGCCACCGAAACCGCTGCCCAAGCTATCGTAGGTGTAGGAGGAGGTCAGTCCGAGATCGAGTCCGGAGCCAAAACTACCGCCTCCATAGCCACCTCCATAACGGTTGATATCGCCTTCGCCAAAATAGTGTGTTTTGTTCAGTTCGACTGTCACCGATTTATGTCCGGTGATTCGGAGGTTCGACTGGAGCGGTAGCGCAATACCCCTCTCTTTCTCCTTCTGTTTTCCCTCGCGCCAACTGCCGATTTCACGGAGATCGAGGAGGGGCGGATTCTTCCATCGGCGCAACGACTCGAAGTAGGGCATCAACATCTCTGAGCGGATGTCCTGTTCTTCTGTTTCCTCATCGGCCGGAGGGGGCGGGCCTTTCCATACATCCGTATCTGCCTTGCGCGCTTCCTCACTTGCTGGAGGTGCCCAAAAATCCTGCGCTTTCAATGCTGCAGCAAGTTCGGTTGAGGATTCGGTTGCTTCCCTATCGAGTGCTAGAGCGCGACGTTTCATGTAGGATTCCGTTAACGACACGTTTTTGAGAACAGGCTCTGCGTAGGCAGCGGGGGGATGTAGTATGGAGAAAATGAGTGTGAGGATAAAAAGGGAAGGAGGGCGGAAAATTTTTGTGACGATAAAATTCAATGCGTATCTCCGTCAAATCTGGAATCAGATAAACCGTTCACTAATCCGTCAGATATCTTTCATAACGGTTTACCCAGATTTGGAGATAAACGCAGAAGGGAAAGGGCTAGTTTACAGGAAAGTTCTTTGATAGAACGGTGGAAGGCTTCGCAAATGCCAATACCTTATACAAAAGCGCAGTTAGCCAAACGGGGAGCGATTGCCAGGTACAAAGATGGGGAACGGTAGGAATCAGAGGTTTTAACGCTGGGGCGCAATGATATCTTATTTTTTTTACCCGTAGGCTCGTGTAGGTCTCACCAGAAATTCTTGATTTTTTTGTTGACATCTTCTCGCAGATGTAGTGAAGTATAAAACGGAATCATTCTTCCCATGAACTCCCAAATTTCAAAAAGGAGACAAGTTTATGTCAACTCAACGAGGTTTCACGATAGTGACGGTTGTCGCCGCGATTCTTATACTAATTGGAATTGGTGCGTTTGTTGCCTATGATATGAACACACCTGTCCAAGAAGTAAAAGTTTATGAATTGCCGGATTCCATTGCGCCCAGTGTGGAATCGGATCTTGGCACGACAGGCACCACAGGGGCTATCGCCACAGGTCAGCAGGGTAGTTTTGCTGATGACACCAACCTTGATCACAATCCTGTGTCGCCTGAGGTGATAGCAGAAAGTCGGCGTCATTCGGAGTGGTTTGATGCTTTTGATCAGCATCACAAAAAAAGAGTCGCACTGAAGGAGGAACAAGATAAATTAGAGGAAGATTTTAATTCGCTTGTCTTCAGCAGCGATTACGATCAATTTCTTCGTGATATAGCCGATCCTTCTTATTTTGATAAGCTAGATGCTGTATGGGCAAAAATGGAGGCTTTGCAAAACAAGGCGGATATTTTGGAGAAAGAATATCCAGTGTTTCCCTCTAACTAACAGAAAGGGGTTAATTATGAAGTCCATTAAGATTTTTGTTTCATGGGGATATCTGATGGCAGCTATAAGGTGCCTTTTGTTGAGAGCACGCCGCTGACGCGATCATCGATACTTGTGGAGATATCAAGTGCCTTCGCGACCGCCTTGAAAATTGCTTCGATGATGTGGTGGCGGTTGGTTCCATAGGGGACATTGATGTGCAACGTCGTCCCGCTATGGTTGACAAACCCGTGGAAGAATTCTTCGGCAAGTTCCACGTCAAAAGTGCCGACCTTTCCATAGCTGAGAGGTGTCTGATAGTGAAGATAGGGGCGGCCGCAGAGATCCAGATCGACCTGTGCAAGTGCCTCATACATCGGAACGGTGAAACCGCCAAATCGACGCATTCCTGCTTTGTCTCCGACCGCGTTGCTGAAAGCCTCCCCTAAACAGATGCCCACATCTTCAACGGTATGGTGCCCGTCGATGTGAAGGTCGCCAGTCGCGTTTACTTCGAGATCAAAGAAACCGTGCTTGGCAAAGAGTTCGAGCAGGTGGTCGAGAAACCCAACGCCGGTGCTGATGTTGGAGTTCCCAGAACCATCAATATTGAGTTTGAGCGTAATTTGCGTCTCCCGCGTTTCGCGGACAACCTCAGTTTTGCGTTTCATTTTATAATTAGCAATGCAACTCTCCCATTTGTGCGGTAGTTGCATCCGGAAGTTAAAATAGCATCAAAATAGCATCATCCGTCAAGTGCTTTCCGAAAATCGTCACCGTGTGTCTTCCACCAATCGAAAAGGATTGAAATGTCGGTTCCGATGCAGAAATGACGCACCCCCATATCAAGGTAGGATTTCGCCGTATCTACGGTATTAACCTCAGCGCGCGGCGGCACCCCCATCTTCAGGGCAGTTTCAAATACTTTTTGCTCGGCGGCTTGAATTTCGGGCGAGCCGCGCTCACCGGCTTTGCCGATATTCATCGAATAGTCAGATCCGCCCCACTGGATCATATCGACTCCATCGATAGAAAGGACTTCCTCTAGGTTATCGACAGTGCCTGCCTTCTCGATCATAATCACGACGACGACATCCCGAATCGCCTCAACATATTTTTGGGAGCCTCCGTATCCCATGTATGCAAAACGGCGAGTTGCCACCCCATAGGAGCCGCCATCTTCGGGGGTATCCGGGCGTGAGATACGGACACACTCCTTGACATCTTCTACCGAATGACAGTCAGCGAACAACACGCTCTGGAAACCGGATCCGATTGCGCGTTGTGCAATAAAGCCGCGCGGTTCTTGGTCAACCTTAATCATGCTAGACATGCCGTATAAATCAGCCGCCCGACCTAAGTTATCGAGGTCGTGCAGATCGAAGGGCCCATATTCTGCCACAAATTCAACATAGTCGTATAATCCTGTGTGTCCAATCGCTTCGATTGCGGAGGGCCAAGTGGTATGGATGTGAGTGCCGAGTGTCGGTTTTCCCGCATTCAGCAACTCTCGTAGTTTGTTAGGTCGCATATAAGTTACCTCCAATATTCGGGTTTAGAATTTTCGCCCCACCAGCATGAAGTCCTGTGAAGGGTAGGCGTAATCTTTGTATACTTCTGCCTAAGTTTCCGAAGGTTGCACCAATTCTAGCAATCGATCGATGATATCAAGACTCGATATCCCATCGGCTTCGGCGTTGAAGTTTGTGAGGATGCGGTGTCGTAGCACCGGTTTCGCAACGGCGCGTATATCGTCGTAAGAAACATGATAGCGACCATACGTAATCGCTCTGGCTTTCGCCCCTAGCACAAGATATTGCGATGCTCTGGGACCCGCACCCCAGTTGACCCAATCCTTGATAAAATCCGGTGCGCCCGGCGCGTTTGGACGAGAACGGTGGCTCAATGCAACCGCGTAATCAACGATCGACTCCGCAATCGGAACCTTCCGGACAACCTGCTGCAACCGCAGAATTTCTTCACTTGTGATGACAGCGTCTAGCTGCGGTTCGTATGCGGAGGTCGTTGTCATGACGACCTGTTTTTCATCGGTGGGATTGGGGTAGTCAAGGTAGATGTTGAACATAAAACGATCTAGTTGTGCCTCGGGCAGCGGATATGTCCCCTCCTGCTCGATCGGGTTCTGCGTCGCTAAAACGAAAAAGGGGCGATCTAGTTCATAGGTTGTGCCGCCCGCGGAGACTTTATACTCCTGCATGGCTTGCAACAACGCCGCTTGGGTTTTGGGTGGCGTGCGATTTATCTCGTCCGCTAGCACGATATTGGCGAAAACGGGCCCTTTGATAAAGCGAAAGAATCGTCTGCCGGTTTCGACCTCGTCCTGAATGATATCAGTGCCGATGATGTCAGAGGGCATCAAATCTGGCGTGAATTGGATACGACTAAAGTGAAGGTCTAAAATTTGAGCGAGACTATTGATGAGCAGGGTCTTTGCTAGCCCGGGCACTCCCACAAGTAAGCAATGTCCTTGCGAAAAAAGCGCAATCAACAATTCATCAATAACTGCTTGTTGGCCAACGATTCGTTTTTTCAGTTCATTTAAAATTGATTCTCGCGCATTTTTCAGAAATTCTGCGGCTTCTAAATCTGTGTCTGGCACATCAATGGAATTGGTCTTGTTCAACGGTTTGTTCTCCATCACAGCAACCACAAGTTGCTTTGAATCCCGATTGTATCGGGGGTTGCCTTTACAGCGTGCCCGTAAGCAATAGAAAAGGGCAACCACAAGGGTTGCCCCTACATTTTGACCTATTTTTCAACGACCCACCCCTAAAAGGCTTATAGGGAATTTTACAGGTTTCTCACTGCTTTCCCTTTTGGGTTGTTCGGGGCTGTTTACTAGCGCACCGCCACGAAGGGCAGTAGCTGCCCTTATTGCAACTCCTTCAGACGGACAGGTGATTACGATTAAGCAACGGAGTCCCGGAGCCCTTTTCCGGGTTTGAAGGCAGGCACATTTTTTTCTGAGATTGTGATCGTGTCACCCGTTTGTGGATTGCGACCCTCACGGGCAGCTCGCGTCCTAACTTCAAAAGTACCAAAACCGATGAGCCCGACAGACTTGCCGCTGGCTAAAGAACTTGTGATACAATCGATAACGGCATCAAGGGCTTTAGTTGCGTCTGCTTTACTCGCCCCTGTCGCGTTAGCAACGGCGGCGACAACGTCTTGCTTAGTAACATCAGCCATATTATCCTCCTAATTGAAAACACTTAAAAGTCACACTACCAAGTTAGCCCCAATTATACTATACACACACTAGCCCGTCAAGAGAAAAAAGACAGTGGTAATGCGGGTCTTGGCGTTTTCTTGTATACTATTGGGTTCAACAACTCAATATCTTGTGGTATATCCTGCTTCACAGACGAGGATTTTCTGCGTTCGGTTTCGTTAAATGTGATTAGTTTGAATTAGATAACAAACATCCCCATAAATTCATTCACCGATGTAGCTTTCAGTCGCTCCTCATCCAAACAAAGCTCCATAATCGCCCGCGCCTGCTTTGTCGGAAAACGGGTCGCCAAATTATTGGCAAACTTTTCCTCCAGCAACGGAATCCCTTCCACACGGCGACGGCGATGCCCAATCGGATATTCGACCTCAACCGTGTCGGTAGTTGAGCCATCCTTGAAACAGATTTGGAGCGCATTGGCGATTGAGCGTTTGCCCGGGTCAAGGTAATCTGTGCTATACTGTGGATTTTCCACGACAGTCATCTTTTCGCGCAAGGCATCAATGCGCGGGTCAGCCGCAACCTCGTCTTCATAGTGGTCAGCGGTGAGTGCCCCGTAGATTAGTCCAATCGCTGCCATGTATTGGAGGCAGTGATCGCGATCGGCGGGATTGTGCAGCGGTCCGGTTTTTGAGATAATGCGAATTGCGGATTCATGCGTCGTGATTGTAATCTCGTCGATCTCATCCAAGCGATCTTTCACGCTCTCATGCAGCTTGAAAGCGCATTCCACCGCCGTCTGTGCGTGAAATTCCGCCGGGAACGCAATCTTGAATAGAATGTTCTCCATGACGTAAGCTCCATAAGGCTGCTGACAGACGAACGGTTTCCCTCTGAACGAGACATCGTAAAAGCCCCACCCCTCGGCGGACAGGACGGACGGATAGCCCATTTCCCCCTTCATCGCAGTCAACGCCAGCCATACTGCGCGACTCGTCGCGTCGCCCGCTGCCCACGATTTCCGCGAACCTGCGTTCGGTGCTTGCCGATAGACCCGTAGGCTGCCCCCGTCAGCGAAAGCGTTGGAAACGGCATCGATAATCTCTGCGTCTCTACCACCGAGCATCCCCGTTATGACCGCAGTGGATGCAACTTTTACAAAGTGCACATGGTCTAAGCCAACACGGTTTAAGCTGTTTTCCAGCGCGAGGACCCCTTGAATTTCGTGGGCTTTAATCATTGCGGTGAGGAGGTCGCGCACCAAAAGTGGCGGGCGACCCGCTGCCAGATTCCGGCGGCTCAAGTGGTCCGCGATTGCGAGGAGACCGCCCAGATTGTCGGACGGATGTCCCCATTCTGCCGCGAGCCATGTGTCGTTATAGTCCAGCCAGCGAATCAGACAGCCGATATTGTAAGCTGCCTGCACCGGGTCTAATTCAAATTGCGTCCCCGGAACGCGGGCACCGTGTGGAACATGCGTCCCCGGAACCGTTGGTCCCAGATGTTTCGTGCATTCGGGATAGCGCAATGCCAGCAACGCGCAACCCAGCGAGTCCATCAAACAGTAGCGGGCGGTCTCGTAAGCGAGGTCGCTGTCGATGGTGCCCTGTGTGACGTATGCAGCAATGTCAACAAGTATCGGGTCGGGATCAGGGCGAGTGTTTGAGATGTGTGATAGCATAAAAAAATACCTTCTTTTCTTACAAGCTCAATGTTGGTTATGTGAGGAGACCGTTATTTCAATACCATGTCCCCCCATTCAAGTAAATCATATAGACCTGCTGATGCGTCAGAACACCGTAGACCATCCAGAGCCCACCCGTCACGAAATCTCCCAAAATCAAGCCGAAAAAGAATGGGATGGCGCGTTGATACCCTCTGACTTTACCATACTTCAGAATAACCGCTTTTAGCATCCAACTGATGAAAAAGGTGAACCAGAAGTAATCGATCGAGGAGCTGACGGCGAGCGGATAGCCGGCAGGATGAAGGGGCCACCAAAAGAAGCGCATTCGTAAGACAAATAGAATCAAGGTCAATACCATTCCACCCCCCATAAACGCCATACGCGGCAAATCGGGGGCCATCGGATGATACAGCCAGTTTTCCAACCGTCGGAATGCCGTATTGGCGACCCAAATCTTAAAGAACGATACGCGCGCAGTTGCCCCGTCGCGATACATTATGTCCAGATTGGTCCACATCCCCGCAATGAGTGCGACCGCAGATCCAAGCATCATTGCCCAAACCAATCGGCGGCTGTTGATGTGAGCGACTTCAGCCATCTTGAGCGGCTCAAACTGATTCGGATTTGCATGCGAACGATAGCTTCGGTTGAACCACTGATAGAAGCTCATAACGGTCAGATTGCGCCCGCCCCAAGCGAGTGTTCCGAAACAGGTCACCATTACGTCCGCGGGGTTATTGGAAACTCTGTGAGGTGCGCCAAATTCCGCCCGTAGACGGGTGATAACAATGGCAATGGCAAAATAGAGGACGAAGAAAATTGGAATGGCGACGATTGACATGCCAGCCTGAGCGGAGAAGATAGCCATGAACAGAAATCCGCCCGCCAATCCAATCAGTGCGGTTCGATACCGCATCGGCTCATCTGCGTCAACCGATGAAGTTGCGGAAAATGCGGTCCGAAACACAAAGGCCAAATGCTTTCGCGTTGCCCATACCGCGATGAAGAACAGGCAGAACCAGCCACCGGCGGATTGTTCGTGAAAGTATGGGAAGCCGGGGAGATGGGTCAGTCCGAAATAACTGACCAACACGCGGGTTAATTGGCGCAGCACATAGAAGGACCAGCAGGTAAATGAGAGATCGAGCGGCAGGAAAAATCCGAGTCCAATCATGAACGGATAAAAAGAGAGCCGCGTGCCTGCCATCGCGCTCCACGGTTTTTCGGCGAAATGTTGACCGATGGAGGTCAACTTAAGGTGGAGATACGGCACGGCGGGGAAAAGGACGTGTAAACCGTTGATGAGATCGAGAACGGCGGGGATAGCGAAGCCAAGCCATAGAAAACCGTTCCGAAGGAAACGTGATGACTGCGCCATCGCTACCGGCAGTTGGATAATTGGAAACGCCAGTCGTTCCGTTTGCACCCACTGCCGACGCACCAGGGTGTTCATGCAGTGGAGCATAAATAGCAAGACCAGCGTGAACACGGTCCAGATCAGTATCGGCCTTACCCAAGCGTTAAGATGCTTGGCTTTGTAAAGCGTCGAATCGCCCTCATAGTATTCGGCGAGTATATCGTTGGGCGTGTCGGCGGTGAACCAAGGTGGGATGTAGTGGAAAAAGAGCTCCTTCCACTCATTTTCTGGCGAGGCGAATTGGTAAGGGTGAAGGAAGAACGCGAACAGGTCTTGCAGCATCCCATACGACGCAATCGAGGTCGAAATCACGAGCATGGAATAGATGGTGAGCAATTCCCCAGGAGCTAAACAGATTCGATGCCACACCTTCGATAGGCAGTTGTTGAAAACGACAAGACAGAACAGAATAAAAATAGGGTAGATGAATATTGGCAGCGCAGTCGCCTCCGCACGATACTTCATCTCCACAACTGTCACCCAGTAGACATTGACGGGGACTAAAAACAGACCGATCTGTATTGCGCGCGCCGTTGCGCCATCATCTTTCCTACGTTTGGAGGTCTCTTGCAATGAAGCACCCCGTTATCCTCAAACCAATTTGGATTGGTATTCTAGCACCATATTCGTGATAATCCCCACTGCTCGACGAGTGTAGCATTGCGTGCATTTATTGTCAAGAGGAGTTGACGGATTCAGCTCATCTATGCTACTATACCTTAGCAATCTGTTATGAAAATCACAATCGGAGGTTTTATATGTCGCTCAGGGGTAAGGCCGCAATCGTTGTTGGAGCGGGTCAGACACCGGGGGAAACCATTGGCAACGGCAGGGCCACCGCGATTCGCTTCGCAAAGGAGGGGGCGCGGGTGCTGCTTGTTGACAGGCGACCCAACTCAGCAGAAGATACCGCCCGGATGATAAAGGAGGTTGACGGTGAAGCCTCAGTTTTCGGTGCGGATATAACCGTTGAAGCGGATTGTCAGGCAGTTGTCGAAACCTGTGTTGCTCGCTACGGGCGCGTCGATATCTTGCATAACAATGTCGGGATCGCAGCGGATGATGCGGATACGGTTGATCTAACGGAGGCAAGTTGGGAATTATTGATGGACATCAACCTCAAAGGCATGTTTCTCACGATCAAGCATGTCCTACCTGTGATGCGAGCTCAAGGGGCGGGAGTCATTATCAATATCTCCTCAACGGCATCGCTCTGCACACGCCCGACGATGCTCGCTTACAAAACCAGCAAGGCTGCGATTAATGCGATGACACAAAACCTCGCCATTGAAAATGCGGAATATGGGATACGCGTGAATGCGATTTTGCCCGGCCTCATGGATACGCCCATGGCGATTGAACGACGGGTCGCAGAGCGGGGGGTGAGCCGAGCCGTTATCCGTCAGGAACGGGACGAAGATGTGCCGCTTTGCCAGAAGATGGGCAGCGGTTGGGATGTCGCGGCTGCGGCTGCGTTCCTCGCGTCCGATGATGCACGGTATATTACAGGGGTGCTTTTACCCGTTGACGGCGGCTTGAGCGCGCGGGTCGGATAGGACGGAGGTATTTCCAATGACAACCCTTAATCTCAAACCCACACACAAACCGATCAAAGCCTACTACGACGCACTCGATCGGTTTGACCAACTCGGCGTTACCCACGAAACCGCGGTCCGATCGGCGTTCCAATCCCTCCTCCAACACTGCGGCCGAGCGTTTAACTATACCCTGGTGCCCGAGTATTCGATGGCCCTCCGTCAAAATAGACGGATTGCGATTGACGGCGCGCTAATCAACGGCTTCCAGTTGCCTCACGGCTACTGGGAGGCGAAGGATATCCACGACGACCTGCCAGCCGAAGTGCTCCGCAAATTTGAGGCGGGCTACCCCCGCGACAACATCCTTTTCCAAACCCCACAACGCGCCATCCTTTGGCAGAACGATCAACCCGTCCTTGACGCGGATCTAACCGATTCTGCTCAACTGATTGAGATACTTCAAACCTTCTTTTCCCACCGCCCGCAAGCATACGTCGAATGGGAAACGGCGGTTACACGGTTCAAGGACAGAGTGCCCACACTTGGGAAAGGCTTGGCAGAGCTCATCGAAACGGAACGGGGGACCAACCGTCAGTTTGCCACCGCCTTTAGGGCTTTTCATGAGAAGTGCTGCCAATCAATTAACCCCGATCTCTCCGAAGCCGCCGTTGAGGAGATGCTAATCCAGCACCTATTGACCGAGCGCATCTTCCGCACCGTTTTCGATAACCCCGACTTCACCCGCCGCAATGTCATCGCCAATGAGATTGAGAAGGTGATAGACGCACTCACATCCCAATCGTTCAGCCGTGACGAGTTTCTCCGTAGCCTCGATCGCTTCTACACTGCCATTGAGGCCACGGCGAGGACTATCAGCGACTTCTCTCAAAAGCAGGGGTTTCTCAACACCGTTTATGAGCAGTTTTTTCAAGGCTTTTCGGTCAAGGTTGCCGATACACACGGGGTGGTTTACACGCCGCAACCGATTGTTGATTTCATGGCGAGAAGTGTTGAGGAGCTGCTACAGACCGAATTTAATCGATCCCTCTCCGATTCAGGTGTCCATATCATCGACCCGTTTGTGGGGACCGGCAATTTCATCGTGCGGATGATGCGCGAAATTCAGAAGACCGCGCTGACGGACAAGTATCAATCCGAACTCCACTGCAACGAGGTCATGCTGCTCCCTTACTACATCGCCTCAATGAACATCGAACATGAGTTTTTCGAGGCGACAGGAGGCTATCAGTCGTTTGAGGGGATCTGCCTCGTGGATACCTTCGATCTAGCGGAAGCTCGACAGTTACCCCTTTTCGCACCTGAGAATACCCGCCGCGTTGAGGCCCAGAAAAAAGCCCCCATGTTTGTGGTTATCGGCAATCCGCCCTATAACGTCGGTCAGGCCAACGAAAATGACAACAACAAAAATCGGAAATACCCAACGATGGATGAGCGGGTTGCGGAGACCTATGTTAAGGACTCCAAAGCGACGCTCAGAAATAAACTCTACGACCCGTATGTGAAGGCGATTCGGTGGGCATCCGACCGTATAGGAGATCAAGGAGTAGTCGCCTTCGTAACAAATAACAGTTTTCTTGACGCTGTGGCGTTTGATGGGATGCGGAAACATCTCGCAGGCGATTTCGACACGATTTACGTTCTGGACTTAGGTGGGAATTCCCGGAAGGGATTGTCCGTGCCGAGACCAGGGTCCGTGCCGAGACCAGGGAAGGTCTCGGATGCCAATGTGTTCGGGATACGGGTCGGTGTAAGCATTAACCTATTTGTGAAGACCGGGCGGGCGATAAATCACCCTACTAGCTGTCCGTGCCGAGACCAGGGTGGGAGGGGCATCCCTGCCCCGATACGCATCTTTTACTATCGCACCGATGACCTATGGGACAAAAAACAGAAATTCGATTTTCTAAATGAGAGCGGACACATCGGCAATATAGACTGGCGGGCCATTCGTCCCGACGCACGTTACACATGGCTGACCGAAGGGCTCCACGCCGAATTTGAGACCTTCATCCCGATGGGAGGCAACACAAGGAAAGCAGTGAAGGATGAAAATGGGGAGGCGATTTTTCGCCTTTACTCTTTGGGAGTTGTTACAAGTAGGGATATTTTGGCTTACTCGTTTGATCTTGAGGTGCTGCAAGAGCGAGTTCACACATTTATTGAAATATACAACAGCACCGTTGACCGCAAGAAAAGGCATGACCTCAACGCCCCCATTGAAAACTTCATTGATACAAACGATCCGCGCATCAAGTGGAGTCGCCAGGTTAAAGCATCACTGAAAAAACTGGAGTTGAGCGATTATGAAGATTCACACTTTCGCACTGCGTTATATCGTCCATTTACTCAGAAATATCTCTATTTTGATAACCTCTGGAATGAAGAACGTTATCAACAGTATCGAATTTTTCCCACGCCTAGGACCGAAGTGGAAAATCGGGTGATTTGCCTGACTGATAAAGGGTCTGAGAAGCCCTTCATGGTTCTTATGAGCCATCAACTAACCGATCTCCATGTTGTGGGGCCAGGCTGTGGTTCCCAATGTTTCCCCTTTTACACCTACGACGAGGATGGCACAAACCGCCGCGAGAGCATCACCGATTGGGCGTTAGAACAATTCCGCATCCATTACCAAGACAACGCCATCACTAAGTGGGATATCTTCCATTACGTCTATGCCCTCTTACATCACCCCAATTATCGAGAGCGGTATCAAGCGAATCTCAAGCGGGATCTGCCACACCTGCCATACACACCCCATTTTTGGGAATTTGCCAAAGCGGGGGGACGATTGGGGGAAATCCACATCGGCTATGAGGATGTGCCCGAATATCCAATCAAGAAGATCGAAACGCCGGGGCTACCCCTCAATTGGCGTGTCGAAAAGATGAAACTGTCCAAAGACAAAACTCAGATTGTATACAACGATTTTCTGACGCTCGACGGGATACCTGCACAGGCGTTTGGCTATCGGCTTGGGAATCGGTCGGCGTTGGAATGGGTGATAAATCAGTATTGCGTCAAGACGGACAAGCGGAGTGGCATCGTCAATAACCCGAACCGTGAGGATGATCCGCAGTATATTGTCAAGCTAATCGGGAAGGTGATCGCTGTCAGTTTGGAGACGGTGGAGATTGTGGAGGGGTTGCCGGATCTGGGGGTGCTTTCCCATTAAACACGGCACATGGGGAAACGTCTTAATTGAAGTATTTATCCACTACACTAGGAGGACACCTCATTGAGAATCAAAAACAAATTTAAGAAATTGGGTTATTTTTGGCTCCCCTCCGTACCGGACCAAAAAGTACCGGGAACACTATCAATATCAGATGCAGGGATTATTAAGCTAGAACTCATTAGAGGGTTCGATGATAATAGGATGGGCCCATTATTCCACGCACTAACCAGAGGGCCCAACTCAACAGAAGAAATTAAGTATACAGAACGAATTGTTGGATATATTGAACATGACACTGAGTATATTAAAAATAACGGGCAGGTTACTCTTGATGGTTGTTATTTCACTGGATATTTTTCGCAGTTTCAACAACCAATATATGACCTAGATAAATTATCAATCCTTGTAGATAGAGCTTTTATCCATGTAGAATACGATGAAGGCGAAATTCCCTGTTTTAATAGGTTCATTTTTTCCGTAGAAGGGATTGAAGAATGGAGTGGAATAAGTAACTTCCAGATAATTCAACGTGATAGAAAAAACACAACCATGTCGTATCAAGTGCCAACAAACATTTCACTCAGACTGAATAATGATATGTGGTTGTCTATTAAGTTCCCTCGCACACACATATTGGCAGATAGAATAAGCTCCAAAACTTGTTTTGAATTGATTTCATCAAATGCACGTGAATTAAATGAATTCATCTCTGTAGCTGAAAAAATCAGAGCCTTTCTCTGTTTTGCCATAAATGAGATGATTCCCTTTGATAGCACATCAGCAGCTTTAGATAATCGTCATATGATAGATATTTATGATTCAAGATGTTTTTACCGTCAAGATGATCCAAAGATTAATAGGGGTATGCTATTTAAATTCGATAAGATACAAACCGATGCTGAACTGATAATTAATAAGTGGATAGAGGTTTGTGAAGATATCAGGCCTGCCCTTGATTTATACCTTACAGCACAAGAACAACAATACTTACACCAAATATTCTTGACCTTAATGCAGGGTTTAGAGGCATATCATAAAGGCGTAGGGGCATATCATAAAAGAATATCTGGTAAACCAAATAAGAAGAGTATGTTTTTGAAAAATAGGCTGATGTGCCTTAGCGAACCACTTAAAGATCGTTTTGAAAGTGAAAACATGCGAGATAAGTGGCTGACTGACGTTAAGGCTGCGCGAGATGATCTAACACATGAAGGTAAGTTAGAATCGGCAGAGACTTATAATGAATTAAGTAGCTTCATAGCTGGCGGTCTTCAACTTTTTCAAGTTAATCTTCTCCAATTAATAGGCTTTAGCCAAGAAGATATTGATTCCATCTAGGATAATTCTATTCCAATCAGACGACGATCCTAATTGATTTGAATCCCGATTCAGCCAATTTCCCAATCTTTTGGACCCTCCCTTAATTTTTCCTTGATCTGCATTCCCTTCGGTGCTATGATAAAAACACACTATCCGATATGTTCAAGCGTGGGGGACAGGGCGATTGCGGTCCCTCATGCTGCCGATGTCTGATCTAAGACCACCCCAAAACGGGGATCAATCCATAGCATAGAAAGAGGAGATATAATGAGTATAAAGGTTGCTATCGTTACAGGAGCGGGCTCTAACATTGGCCAACAAACAGCGATCGCGCTGCTAGGCGAAGGATATTCCGTTACGCTAGCCGGGCGACGTGCGGAAGCGTTGGAGGATACGGCTCAGCAAGCGGGGGAAGCGCGCTCACGGACGTTAATTGTGCCCACAGATGTAACCGATCCTGCATCCATTCGCGCCTTGTTTGCCAAGACAAAGGAGACCTTTGGCAGGCTCGACCTACTGTTTAATAATGCGGGAGTCGGCGCACCGGGTGTCCCCTTAGAGGACCTGACCTACGAGCAGTGGAAAACGGTTGTGGATACCAACCTGACCGGATCATTCTTGTGCACGCAGGAAGCGTTCAAGATTATGAAGGATCAAGACCCCAGAGGCGGGCGCATCATCAATAACGGTTCCGTGTCGGCCCATGTGCCGCGGGTCAACTCCGCGCCCTACTCTTCCACCAAACACGCGCTGACCGGGCTAACGAAATCGACCTCCCTTGACGGGCGCAAATACGATATTGCGTGTGGACAAATTGACATCGGCAATGCGTCGATCGATGCCGCCCAGAGAAGCGATACCGGCAGCCCTCAACCGAATGGGTCGCTCATGGTCGAGCCCCGCATGGACACGGATGATGTGGCCCGCGCGGTCGTGTTCATGGCAAACCTACCACTGGAAGCAAATGTGCTATTCATAACCGTCATGGCGACGAAGATGCCCTATGTTGGGCGTGCGTAATTGAGAGATTTCACAATGGCTAACAAACAAGAGATCCAGCGGTGGTTAGACAAACTACGCGCTGGCACGCTAGTGGAGGCAGATCTCCAACAGGCGTTAGACCGTCTAAGTGACGGCACCTTGGAGGGCGGCTCGCCTCAGCGGCAGCGATTGTTGTATCTGAATACCGGCAACACCGGCGTTGACTCCCCAGTCCTCGGCATGGCCCTAGTAGAAAACGGTCAAATCCTCGAAGGCCCAGACGATACGGATCAGTGGCCCTATAACTCCGTGCTTGATGCGATGAACGATGGCTGGCGGGTGATCAAGTTCCCGGAGATGGCATTGCTGCTCCAAGAAGACAAGACCTTTGGCCTCGGCTGCGAATTTATCCTCGAAAAATTAACCTAAAACCGTAACTGTGAGTTGCGAAGGAGTTTTTTGATGAACCCGACGACATTGTCCCCGGTTGAACGCATCGGCATCCCCCCTAGCGAGACCCCAATAGGCGGGACCTACGATTGTGAACCAACGCTGAACGACCAAGAGGTATTTGAATTTTGCCGTAATGGATATCTGCTGCTCGAAGGGGTGGTCGAAGACGAGGTCAATCAGCGCATGATGGACTTCGTGGCGGAGCACCCGGGGCACCAACCGCTTGAACTGCTGACCGAAGCCTGGTTTGTTGATGGCGTGTTCAAAAATCCACAAGCGGCGGGTGCGATTAGATCCTTGCTCGGCAAAAACTTCAAGCTGCCCCAGACGCTGTGTAATCACCGGGCCCAATGTCCGGCACCGCCCCAGGGGTGGCACCGTGATGGCGGGTCCATTTACACCCCACGCTTGGATTACCTGCAAGTGTTCTATTATCCACAGGACACACCGAAGGAAGCGGGCCCTACTGAGGTAATTCCCGGCTCCCATTTCATCCGCACTAAAGCGAACTACATGGCGCACTTACGCAGTGTGAAACTCTCGGTCCCAACCACCGCATCGGCGGGTTCCATCTTCATCACCGTCTATTCGATATGGCACCGCAAGGGGCGGAGCAGGATCAACGGCTTCCGCAACCTATTCAAATACAATTACTGGCGGACGACTGAACCGTGCCGTGACTGGAAGGTTGACCCCGATTTCGATTTTTCGTGGCCCAGCTTCAACAGCGAACCCCACTTTGAGCAGTTTAAAGGTGGCATCGCCGCGGCTGAAATGTTCTGCTGGTTATCCGGCGAAGATTATCAACATATCGGCGGTCAATGCTGGCCCTGCGAAGCCCCCGTCAAGCCCCAGGCGTGCGATCAAGAGGGGTTGCCGAGCGGACTGCGCCGATATTCGGAGGCACAGGTATGAATATCGGGTTTATCGGTATTGGACGCATGGGACGCTTCATGGCCCGAAATCTTGCCAAAGGGGGCCACAGCCTGACGGTGTTTGATACGCAGCGGGAAGCAGCCCAAGAATTGGTGTCACAGGGCGCGTCATGGGCGGAGAGCCCACGTGCCGTAGCAGCGGCGAGTCAAGTCTTATTCACGGCACTGCCGCGGCCCCAAGATGTGGAGGCGGTCGCGCTAGGCGAGTGCGGTATCCTCAACGGTGCTACAGCTGGATTGGCTTACTTTGACCTAAGCACCACCGATCCGGATACTATCCATCGGATAGCCGCTGCTGCAAAGCCCAAAGGTATCCATGTGTTAGATGCCCCGGTCAGTGGTGGTGTCAGCGGTGCCGAACAGGCGACCCTGTGCATTATGGTCGGAGGCGATCAATCGGTCTATATGTCTTTCAAGCCCATCCTTGAACTCATCGGGGAGAAAGTCATATACTGCGGTGAGCAGGGCATGGGATCGGTCTGCAAAATCGTGAATAACCTCATCAATCTTGGCAACTATGTTTTAGTGTCAGAAGCATTGACGCTGGGGCTCAAAGCCGGTGCCCAGACGGAGACCCTGTTTGAGGCAATCTCTCACAGCTCCGGCAATACCGAATGTATGCAAGAATTCCCCGCAAGTCTGTTTCAAGGCAATTTTGAGCCGGGTTTTCAGTTAGACCTGGGTGCGAAAGATGTCGGTCTGGCAACGGAGCTGGGTCGTCAGTTGTGCATGCCGATGGAGCTCGCTAATATCATCGAGCAGCGTTTCACCGAAGCGCGAAACCGGGGGTGGGGGCCGCTTGCATCGGTCTCAGTGACGCGGCTTCAGGAAGAACGGGCGGGGGTGAAGATTCGCGTGTGAGCCTTGGGACTCGTTTGTCGGCTATTGGAGCGGTTCGGTGTATGATATAAAACGGAAGAACGAATTTATAGGAGAAAGAAAGATATGATGCAGAAAACGTTACTGTTTGCAACAATCCTGCTATTCATGATTGGCTGTGGTGGCGATGAGGAAGAGGCAACGGTGGAAGAACCATCATTGGTTGGCTCTTGGGTGATTGAATCACTTAATGGCGAAACCCTCGACGAGTTCGCCGCCTCAATTCTTAGTCAAGATGGAATAGAGACCAGGGCTACCCAGAAGGACTATGTTTTTGTTGCTGATAGCTCATGGTATGCAAATTTGGGGTTTCAAGGAGAAATCGATTTAGGGAGCGGCCTTTCTTTCACGATTGGGGTGACTTTCGCGCTGAAAGGGAATTATACGGTGTCGGGTTCAAGGTTGTCCTCCGTTTTAGAGGAGGTAAATGTAACCCTAGAGCCTAGAAATCTCTGGGAATTAATTGGTGTAACAGGAGAAGCTATTGAACAAGCACTCCGCGGATACATCTTCAGTGCCGAGAATGAGACTTGGAGTTTGTTAGGAAATACGCTCACCTTGACAGACGATGAGGGGGGCAAAACTGTTTTAATAAAATAATAGGTCGCAATGCGTCAATAACGTTCCAAAAATGTGCGTGCTGCTTCCAGTGCCTCCTCTGGTGTGCCGATTTTTCCTTCAAACTGGAGGTCTTCAATATGCTGCAGGATGCGCCCGATTTTGATGCCGGGTGCTACACCAAACGTCCGCAAGATATCGTCGCCGGTGATTAATCTGCCGCGCTCCATTATCGGGCCGATTTCGTGATAATAAAGATTGGCGATCTGTTTGATCAGGGCATCGGTTTGATGTATGTTCCCTTGCGATGCCCGCAGATTCGCATAGGATAGCAGAAGGCCCCCTAACCAGTCATCTCCGGCCTTTCTTAGAAAACGGGTCATAGCTTGACGCTCTATTTGACCATCGGTATCTATCAAGCCCATCAGGTATAGGTTATTTTGTAGAAGGCAGCGCATCAACCGTGTCGCTTTCCTGCCGAGCCGCAAGCGATTCGTTATTCGGACAGCCATTTCTATTCCCCCTTCGTGCAGTAATAGAGCTAGCTTGAGAATTTGTTGGCGGCACAAATCGGAAACCAATTCTTCACGCAAGTATGCCTCAATGTGCGGCTGGTATGATTCTAGTGTATCCGGTATCAGTTCGCTCTCAAACATTTCGAGGGCGATCAGGGAATGGTCAAGTGCGTTCTGATACAATCCACGTATCTCCTCGATTTCGGGGATAATTTGCGAGAGGATGCGCGTTTCGTCCATGCGGCGCAGATAAGCGGTCGCGTTTTTAACATTTAATATTTTGGTCAATTCGTCGCGGATGCGTTCAGACGAGACCTGTGGCAACCGATTTTTATGTCGCCGAATGAGATTGATGGTCGCTTCAGGAATTTCAAATCTGAGTTGTGCCGCAAAACGGTATACCCTTAGCAGTCGTAGCGGATCATCGATCACCACCCCTTCGCTTGGAAAACGCAGTGTTCGCGCTTTAAGGTCCGCGAAACCGTTACACGGATTAATCAGATTCACCATCGGTTTCGTCAAGAACGATGAAAGATCTAGCACCATTGCATTGATTGTTAAATCGCGCAGGCGTAGATCTCCCTCCAAGGTCTCAGCGCGAAATCCGGCGAAATCTAAGGTGAGCTGCGTCTCTCTGATAACGATCCGTGCGGTCGGTGGCTGTTCCTCTAATTTTACAAACGCCTCACCGATTTTAGCCGCAAAGGCTTTGGCAAAAGTGATCGCATCACCGGCTAGTGCGAGATCCAGATCTGCAATAGGTCGATTGAGAAGCAGGTCTCGGACGGAACCGCCGACGAGGTAGAGTTGAATCCCTCGCTTCTCCGCGAACGCATGGAGTTGACGGATTAGCTGTGACTGCGGCAGATTTTGGCGTAGGGGCGCGCTTGGAATAGAGTGCATTTTCATAATTTGCCCTAGGGCGTTTTCCTGTCCCATCCCGTTTAGAGAGGCAAAACGTTGAGACTACGCAAGCGATTAACGGCACCGTTGGTCATCTCTCTTTTCCTTCATGTCATCTTTACTGTCCTTGTCGTGCTAACGATTCGGCGGGGAATGGTGGAAGACGACTCCATCAGTGTGGAGTGGGTTCAGCTGCCTCCATCAGCTCGTCAGCTGCCGAGAAAGGTCCGTCTCCAGCCTGTAAAGCTCCTTCGTGAGACGCAAGCCAGACAGGCACAGGGATTGCCCTTACAAACTGTGACACCAGTGGGGACACCTCTCGCAGTTGACTTGCCACAAAAGCGAGAACCATTCTCGTTAAGCGAGGGGCCAGCCGTCAACCTTGACAAGGATTTATCTGTAGAAACGGATCTGGTGCCGACCCACTCCGCAACGATACACCGAGCCACCCCAACTGTGGAAGAAGGTTTTGTGCCCGCCCAAAGAGGGCTACCACGAGGAGTATCCCTACGCCGCGGGAAAAATGAAGGGACAACTATAGGGGCAGGTCTTGTGGCTGAACGAAGCGAGGATATACAGGACCTAGCTCTCGATGTGAAGAATCCAATCCTAGTTCCTGAAGATCGCCTAGGAGCTGTGCTTGAGGGCGAAGGCACAGACATTCGCGGGCATATTCGCCTGATTCGACTCAAACACTCCCTTTCCGATTGGTGGCAGGATCCAACTGCTATATCCAGCTTTGCGAGGTGGCTTGGAGAAAATACCAATCTCCGCGCTGACATGAAATACGCAGGGGGCTCACTCCGCCTGACCGATTTGCACATCCTTGATGCTCCGCTGGTTATCATGACGGGGCACGACAAGGACATCACGGTTGGACGAAATCTTAGCAAAGGGGGCCCGTTGACCAATTCCTTTTCTGCGTCAGAGCAGGCGGCGTTGCGAAAATACATTGTCGAGCGGGGTGGGATGCTCTTTTTCGACGATTGCGGATTTCACGGCTTGTTCGCCGCAATCGTTGCCGATGAGCTATCTACAATCTTTCCCGAATATCCGCTGGAGAATCTGCCACACCACCATCAAATCTACAACATTTACTATCAGCTGCCCCGTCCCCCAACCGGCGGCGATGTTTTCTGGGGGTCTGAAAACCAGCCGAAATCCACGCAGTTCAAATACCAAAAAGGTATCACTATCAACAAGCGACTGGCTGTCGTCTTTAATCGCAAGGACTATATGTGTGCGATGGAGACGGTGGAGATTGAAAGCCGAACTATGTTACGGTTGCGTCGCTCGACAGATGTCCATCGCTTCATGACGAACCTGCTCGTTTATGCCATGAAATACGGAGGGAATACGGATCGTTCAGGGTATAAACCGTAGGTGTTACCGCCAGAAGACACCGATCCCCAATTCGTCTGCGAGTGTCGCCAGTGATTTCAGGTGCGTTGGATGCAACGGGATGCCGTTACACAACGCATCCTGCTGATGCAGCCACTCGAGCTCGCCGGGGAGATAGATTCGTTCCACCCCTTCAGCGCGTGGCGCGTTGCGGACAGTGCGGATTTCCGCATCCACCGCTTCCGTAAATTCATCCAACGGACAGAAGTTACTGACCTTAATCGCAAAAAAGAAATGCCCCCGTCTTGCCAAGTCAGGTGGGGTCTCTGGGGTCCGATTGCAGGCGGCGGGTCCCCCGGTCATCACACCACTGAGGATACTCATCACGATCGCTAAACCGTGCCCTTTATACCCGCCGAAGGGCAGCATCCCACTCGCTTGATTCGGATCTTGTGTCGGCACCCCGTCAGCGTCCAACACATAGCCGGGAGGGAGTTGTTTCCCCGCTATCGCATACGTCCCGACATGGCCCCACGCGATCTGCCCGCATGCCATATCCAGCACAATCGGCAATTCTGCTTTGGTGGGTATTGCGTAGCCAACAGGGTGGTTGCCGAGGGTTCCGGACATTCCGCCATGCGGCACGACACTTGCCCCACCCGTTTTAGTGGTGCTGAAGCCGATCATCCCCTTCGGTAGTGCCATCATTGCGAAACACGCCGCTGCACCGTAATGGTTGCTATTGCGGACCGCAACCGATGCGAACCCCGTGGCATCAGCCTTTTCAATCGCCAGATTCATCGCGTATCTGCCAGCGACATGCCCAAGGCTATTATCCGCATCAACGAGTGCGGTGCTTGGTGCATCTATCAGGATTTGCGGCGTGGGCTTCGGTTTAATCTCGCCGTTGAGAAGGCCGCGCACATAGCCGGGGAGGGCGCGGGTTCCGTGCGAAAAAACGCCTCGCTCGTCGGTTTCAACCTGCATTCGGGCAACGGCATCGGCATCCGTTTTAGGAACGCCAGCACGCTGATAGAGGGCACTTGTAAATTGGTGAAAGGGTTCAGATTCGATTCTGATTGCGTCGTTCTGTCCATTCATGGTTGCGCCTCCGATTTTTAACATTGTGTCTGTTAAGGTGTGGGAATTTGCGTCATAACCCTGCTGTGAAGCCTTAAGCTTATGATTCGGTTAGTATTTGGCTCTCACTTTTTTCGTGTTTGCGAATCGTAAATCAGAAACTGAATAATCGGCTCTGCGGTTTTCGGTGTCAAGCCCGACCCCGGTTTTCGCATCATTTTGTAGACATATTTTCGCCATGCCTCCCCGGTAAATTCTGAGTTAATGGGGCGAGCGAGGGTGTGGCAGCGACTACATTTTCGCTCAAATAGCTTATAGTTTTCCTGCATCTCTGGCGGATAGATGGACACATTGATAAAGTTGGGACCCCGGTCGGCTGGAAACATTTTCGGGGTCGCTGGTGGCATCCTAACCAGTAAAACAGTTATAATTACTATTAAACCGATTACTACTATCACTGAAACCCAAACAACGGATTGACGCATCTATCAATTCTCCTAAACGTCTCAAGTGGATATACTCTAATATGTCCTTTCGGTTTGTGTCAATCCTTTTTTCTGGCAGCGGAAATGTGCATAAATCCTATATCAGTTTACTACTTCCAATACAAGCAGGTCAGCGGTCAGCGGAGCATTGTTGGACGACTGTCTGAGACCGAAATTGCGAATCTGATGCCCCGTGTCGTCGAGGTTGCGACGCCGGAGATCTACCCGCCGGGGAGTATCGTCTGGCATGAAGGCGAATTGACACCCGAAGAAATCGAGCGGTGTCGATGGATGACTTTTCTGACACAGATCGACACGCTCATGTGGGCGGATGAGGCTGCGGATCGAGACCCACAGGTGGCGGAGACCTTACGGAAGGACTACGATGCCTTTTGTGCCTTCGTTGAATCAGGGGCGCGTCAACCGATCCTCACGCTCGACAAAGACTGGGTCGCCACAATCGCTCCACAGGCGTTTGATTACCAATCTCCAGCGCGGCAGTCACCGTATCTGATTCGCGCGACGTTGAATCTCAGCTACAACGCGGAGCCTATCGGGCGTGTGCTGGATCCGATGGGCGGCTACGGGCAGACACTTTTCGAGTGCGTGTTAAGGGGGGTTGATGGGGCAACGTTAGAGGTTTCGCCCACAGCCTCGAAACGGAGTGCCGAAAATCTCCGAAAACTCTTGCAGCGGCTTGGGACGCATTTTGAAGAATCCCACGATGGAACGCGCCATCTTTTCGTGATGAATGGTGCTCCCCCAAACCGGTATCAGATCATCAACGGCGATACACGAGAAGCGCATCGATATCTATCTAACCAACAATTCGATAGTTTAATCACAGATTTTCCTTACGGTGTCCGCGTTGGAAGCCGAAACGAAAAACTCACCCCGATCCCATTAGCTGAGCTGCTGGATACTGCCCTGCCAAGTTGGAGCCATTTACTCAAACCGAACGGAACGGTTGTGGTCGCTTATAATTTGCACACGTTACCCCGCGAAACGGTTCTCGATCTGATTCAGAAACATGGGTTTCGCCAGCGTTTTGCCGATGTTGACCTGCGGACGCGGGTCTCTGATAAGATCCATCGGGACATTGTAGCGTTTGAAAAGGTGTGAGGTAATCCTATAATGTTCGGAACAGAGCTGGGTTCACCGATAATTTGGCACCGATACAACCGCTCCATCCTTTTCAGCAGACAGGTGTGCACAAATCCCCGGCGCAGTATAGTCCATCGCTTCGTAAACATCAATTGGCGGTTTCGTATCGTTCAAGATGGATTCGATGAACCCCTCAATGATTCTGCTTTCGGCAACTCCGTGCCCACTATCATCACTTGCAAAGGGGGACATCTCTCGGTCAGGGGTGATTCCTCGGAAGTATCCGCTCACCCTATCCTTGTATTGACGTTTACTTTCCAATGCGCCCTTTGTGCCGTAGACGACATACCAGTGGAATGCCGGGTGACGTTCAATTGAGAAGCCGCATAAGACCTTGACAACCGCACCACTCTCCATCTGGAAAAGTCCTACCTCCAGATCTATTGCGCCGAGATCGGAGGCGATGTTAGAGCCAGTATTTAACCCTGTCGCTGCGGTGCATCGATCTTCCATTAAAAAAAGTAGGGGGCCGAGGCTATGTGTGCAGTATTGGATTGGCGGCATCTTGGCTCGCCATGTCAACGTTCCATCCCCACGACGCATTAGCCCCCGGCAGTCGTGAATATATTCGGCTTCCGCGTAGATAATCTTTCCGAGCTCGCCGGCGTTGATTTGTTCCTTCCAGGCGAGGTGCATGTCGCTATAGCAGCAGTTCTCAGCGAGCATATATTTCAATCCGGTCGTTTCGACGGTTTGGACAACCGCCTCGCACTCTGACAGTGTGTATGCCGCTGGCACTTCACAGAGGACATGCTTGCTACCTTCCAATGCAGCGATTGTGTGTTCGGCATGTTGCGGCATCTCCGTGCAGATGACCACCAGATCTAGGTCGTGTTCCAGAAATTGTTCATAATTCGTGTATCTGGACGCACCAGTGGGACAGTCTGCCGCCTCTAACCGAGACGTATCTACATCACACACCGCAACCACTTCTGCTAGAGTTTGCTTCGAGAAGTTATCTAGGTATACACGTCCACGTCCTAACCCCACAACGCCAACTTTTAGCTTCATCAACTTTCTCCTTTGAACAGATGAACCCCATTTTAACGACCGTGCAGAATATGATATGCCGCAATTCCCAACGACACATGAACGTTCAATGACGCTCCCTTGCCATACATTGGAATATAGATTATCATATCGCAGGCGGCGAGGGTCTGTTTCGTCACGCCGTGGTCTTCATGTCCAACGATTAAGCAGAGCTTATCGGGATATGCGGCTTCATTGTATGGCATAGATGCTGCGGTTATCTCTAGTGCACAACTGACATAGCCCTGTGCTTTGAGGTCTAAAATTGCATCCGCTGCCTGTTCCGTGTAACTCCACTTTACCCGCCGATCCCTTCCCCGTCCAACCTTCCGGATCAACGGGTGTGGGGGACGTGCGCTAATCCCCGTCAAAATGAGCTGACGCACCCCCGCTGCATCCGCAATCCGAAACGCAGAACCGACGTTGACCGGATCCTCAACATCCTGTAGAATAAAGATGAGTTCTCTATCCGGCCGCGATGCCCTTTTGAGAAAATCCTTGAGCGGTTTGCCGCGTAACTGTTTCAATGTTCAATCTCCATTGTCCAATGCTTCCGGTCCCTCTCTATCTTTGCCGGCAATGTAAAGGACACATAGTGTCACGCCTATTGCAATCCCCATCCATAAAACGCCCCAAACAATGGTCGGAATGTAGGGTGTAACTTCTTCGTGGAGCATACGGGCATCGGATCGGAGATGCACACGGTCTAAGATATCACTCTTGATGTCGAGAATCGCATAAAGGCAGCTGGTCAAACCGATCACTCGCAGCATCCACTCATTAATTGACTCTGGCAGGAATCTACCTACGATGATTAGCACGCCACCAAACCCAACCCCGAATAGAAAACCGAAAGTGTTTCGTAGATAGAGGATTGAAATAAGGATCATGCCCAGCCCGATAACAGCACTGATGAGTTTACCCAAGTGCGTCCGCGCCGCGAGTATCAGAATCAGGCCTCCCCACACCAGGCTCCCAAGATAGCCCGCGGTGAGTGTCCAGAACCGTGAACCGCCTAACGTGATTGCGTGCCCGCCTTCTTCGGCGACAATCTGGATCTCCTTGATGCTGCCCCCCGTTGCGAGTGCAGCTAAGCCGTGACTGACCTCGTGCATAAAAACGACAAAGATTTTGAGCGGATAAACGATCGGCGTATTCCACAGAAAAGCGATGATGATGAAGATACCAATCAGGCGAATGTCTAACCGTTTGAAGAATTTTTTTATCATGTTTGCTTTCGCTAACTTTTAGTTGATATTTGGGGGCGGATGTGCTATAGTTGCCAAGTATTCGCATCGATGCTTTCAAGCCTCAGATAGGGGTTAGGGTAATGGATGCAGCGCAGATTTGTCAAGCTGTTTTTAGTCCCAATCCCATCGGGGGAGGATTTTGGCAGGGCCTCGAATATCTCTATGGGGAGACGATGCGAAACTGAACTGGAGAGCCGTATAATGGGAAACACCTTTGGTCATCTCTTTCGGATTACAACCTGGGGCGAGTCGCACGGCGGGGCGATCGGTGTCGTGATTGACGGCTGCCCACCGAAACTCAAAATTGATATCGATGCCATTCAGACAGAACTGGATCGGCGGCGACCGGGGCAGAGTCATCTCACAACCTCACGTCAGGAAGAGGATCGGGTGGAGATTTTGTCCGGCGTTTTCGAGGGGCAGACGCTTGGATCGCCGATCTCAATGTTAGTGTGGAACAAAGATGCAAAACCGTCCGCTTATGAACACCTCAAGGATGTGTATCGACCGTCGCACGCTGATTTCACCTACCAACAGAAATTCGGGCTCCGTAACTGGCAAGGCGGCGGCAGGGCGAGTGCCCGTGAGACAATTGGACGGGTGGCAGCGGGCGCGATCGCAAAACAGATTCTACGCGAACAGTGTGGGACAGAAACCCTCGCCTACGTCAAGCAGATCCACACCATCCATGCGGATGTCAATTCCGATACTGTGAACCTTGATGAGATTGAAGCCAGTCTCGTTCGATGTCCAGACCCCAGAGCGAGTCAGCAGATGGCAGCACACATTGATCAGGCGAGACGGGAGGGCGACTCCCTCGGTGGAATTATCGAAGCGGTGTCCCGGAATGTCCCCGTTGGACTCGGTGAACCGGTGTTCGACAAACTCAAGGCAGATTTGGCAAAGGCGATGATGTCCCTCCCTGCGACGATGGGCTTTCAGATCGGTTCCGGCTTTGGTGGTGTGGTCGGCATCGGCTCACAGCACAACGACCCCTTTTACAACGATTCCGGGCGCATTCGGACACGGACGAACAATTCCGGCGGGACGCAGGGCGGCATCTCAAACGGCGAAAACATCGTTTTTCAGGTCGCTTTCAAGCCGACCGCCACCATTCGCAAGGAGCAGGAGACGGTGGACATCCACGGGGATGCTGTTACGCTATCGGCGCGTGGGCGGCATGACCCGTGCGTTTTGCCCCGGGCACCCGCAATTGTCGAAGCGATGACCGCGCTGGTATTGGTCGATCATTTTTTGCGACAGCGTGCGAAAATGCTGTAAATCTCAATCTGCAAAACACGCAGAACTAAACAAACTGAAGGGAGGCATTAAACATGGTTGATGTTGCCTCGTTAAGATTCGACGTTATTTTCAAGAAAGCCTTTAGCCAACTTGGTGTGTTTCGTCAGTTTGTTCATGACGTTTTGGGAATTTCTATTCAGGTAGATACAGTCATTCAAGCGTACCGGTACCCAGAGCAGTTTGGCTATGTCGATATTGAGTATGACCTATTTGCTGAAGACCTCGAAAATCGGATTATTGTCGAGATTCAGCACGTTCAGGAGGTCGACTTTTTTGATCGGTTTATGGACTATCACCTAATGGGCATCACGCAACAGATCAAAAGTCATCAGGATTACCGCTTCCCCAAGGCGGTTTATACGGTGGTCGTTGTGACGGGTGCGACACGCCCCCGTAATGAGCCCGGCGTTCGGTTCAGCGTCGCTACAAGTCAGATGGAGGCATTCAATGAATATAACCAACCGTTGGGCGTTTATCCGCATAAGTTGGTCTTCCTAAATCCCCGTATCCGAAATGAGGGGACACCCCAAAGCGTCATGGCATGGCTCGAACTGATTGATGATTCGCTGGATGAGCAGGTGGATGAAACCCAATATAGCCCTCCCGTCTTCCAGCAGGTCATTGAAGAAATTAGAAGAGATAACATCACGCCACAAGAGTTGGCGCGAATTAAGGATGAAGCCGTTGTAGAACGTGCCTTCCGTGAGTCTTTTGAAGGGGGGCTTGAGCAAGGACGCAAGGCGCGGGAGATAGAGATAGCGCGTTCCATGTTGGCGCGGGGTGTAGATGTAGTGCTTATTGCTGAGGTTACAGCACTTTCTCCAGAAGAGATTGCAGGTCTCAGAGATTAAGCGGTGTTGGCTCAGATTGACTAACCCCTCTATTCCGATTTGAACATGCCAAATGCGAACGCCTCCGGCAATGTATCAAAAATGATGTTACCCGCATCATCCGTTTCGAGGTAATTTGCCATATACTCAGACCACCGTTCCAGTTCAGGGTCTTCGCGACTCTTGAGCCAATCCGCCTCGGATGGCGCAACTGCGTGCAAGAATAGGCGGTCCCCTAAGCGATAGATTGACATACTCACGTTGTTATCGTCCATACTTTTTGCAATTTCGGGCCAAAGGTTATCGTGGGCTTCTTTGTATCCCTCGTAACTCCCGGGCCGTAGTTTCATAGACAAACCGATTGAATACATTATTGTTTTCCTTTTTGTGAATTACACTATTTGTCAGTTAGTCAGCGACCGGACAAAGTCCCGAAACAGAATCGTCTCTGACAGGTTGTCACACGCGTTGCAGTTCTCCCATTCCGTCCAGACATACTCAATTCCGAACCAGCCACCGTATCCATTCGCATGTGCGAGTTCCAAAATCCGTTTGAAATTAATTGTGTTGTTGGCAAAGGTCTCTTGCAGTCGATCATTGCGAGCACCTCTTACGTGGAAGTGGCTTGCGTATTTGACCAACGGCTCTACAACCTCGTCCGGCAAACCGATCCGCGTGAAGTGGGCATAGTCTAAGGTCAGGGTCAGGCCGGGGACCTGCTGCACCAGCTTCTCCGCCGGTGCCGGCTGCGGGACAATGGAACCGATGTGAGCTTCGACACCGAAGACGATGCCGTATGCCTTGGCTTGATCCACTCGCCAGTTCAGCTCATCAACCGCGCGAGCGAAGGAATCATCGTATGGCTCTGTCTCGAAGTGTGCGCCGGGCAATCCAGTCACATGCTCGCACTCACACTCGGCAGCGTAATCAAGCGTTTTAATGAACCAGTTACGAGCCTTCTCTCGCTGCGACGCTTCAGGATGGTTGACCGCGTAAGGTCTGAAATCCAAAGCCATTTGAAGAAAAACGTCGGCAGCCTCTAGTCCCCAAGCGTCTAATCTATTTTTTAATCGTCGCGCAGATTGGGTGACGCTCTCGAACTCGCGGGAAGGCAAAAGATGGGAGCGGCCTTCAAACAGACCAATATCCACACCTTTGAACTCCAGCATGGCGATAAGTTGAAGCACCTTCTCATGAGGTAACAGCGGAAACGTAAAATCAGCACAAGCCAGTTTGAGCGTCATGATGACTCCATAAATTTCGTTTGTCCCACGGTTTCCCACTCAGCGGGTGTGATATATGCCCCATCCACCACCAACGATGTCCCGGTGACACCGGCGGAGTCCTCGCAGGAGAGGTAGCGCACCGATCTGGCGATGTCCATCGGTGTGATGGCGATGCCTGTGGGGACACGGCGGAGGCGGTTGGCAAGCGTGGCTTCTGGATCGGGTGTGGTGCTCAAATGGTAACGCAACATCGGGGTGTCGGTGATTCCGGGGCAGACGCAGTTACAACGCAGCCCATCGGCAGCGTAGTCGAGTGCGATAGATCGACTCAATCCGAGCACCGCGTGCTTGGAAGTAATGTAAGCCGGTGTTTGGGCTTGTCCGATGAAGCTGCCCACTGAGCCGATGTTCACCATATAGCTGCGTTGATTCTTGCACAGATGGGAGTGCCCATGTTTGATGGAGAAGAAGATTGATTTGACGTTAACGCCCATCAGGTGGTCCCACTCCTGTTCCGAATACTCGTGCAGGAGTGCAACGTGGACAACCCCGGCGCAATTAACAATGATCTGCAAGCCACCGAAGTGTGCAACCGTTCTCTCGATCGATTGGCGCACCTCATCCTCTTGGGCAACGTCGCATTGGAGGAAAATGGCTTCACCTCCGTGATCGGTGATACCTTCGACAACTTTGTGACCGCACTCGGCTTGTATATCTACGACAGCAACCTTCGCTCCTTCCGCTGCGAAGAGTTGGGCGGTGGCTGCCCCCATGCCCGAAGCACCACCGCTAATCCAGGCAATTTGTCCTTCCAACCGTTTAGAGTTCATAAGCTCTCCCATGTTTGCGAATCTTCCATCGTTTTGAGGCAGCTCGCTTCAGATTATCCGCGTCCAACGTAGGGCATCTCCGTTGCCATGATGGTCATGAACAGCACGTTAGCCTCCAAAGGAAGACTCGCCATGTGCACCACGGCACGTGCCACATCATTCACGTCCATTCTCGGCTCAAGTGCAACACTTCCATTTGCTTGCGGGACACCCACCTCCATTCGGTCCGTTCTTTCGGTCGCTGCGTTGCCAATGTCGATTTGACCACACGCAATATCGTGCTTCCGCCCATCAAGCACTGTCGCCTTGGTGAGCCCCGTTAATCCATGTTTGGTGGCGGTATAGGGTGCGGAGTTTACCCGTGGCACGTGCGCTGATATAGAACCGTTATTGATGATGCGCCCGCCTCTGGGTTGCTGATCCTTCATAATCTTGAACGCTTCCTGTGTGCAGAAGAATGCGCCGGTCAGGTTGGTATCTGCAACCAGCTGCCATTGCTCGTAGGTCAACTCCTCCAGCGGCACAGGGGGTGTGCCGGTGCCAGCATTATTAAACAGTAGATCAAGCCTGCCAAAGGTCTCCTTCGTTTGGGCAAATAAGTTTTGGATGGAGGTGTGATCTGTCACGTCTGTCGGTGCAACTAGGACTCGTGAGCTATCCGCTGCTGTCGCCTTGGCGGTTGTCTCTAACGCCTCTACACGACGGCCAGCCAAGACAACGGAATAGCCCGCCTGCGACAGAGCGATCGACGTTTGCCTACCAATGCCAGAACCTGCTCCCGTCACGATAGCAACCTTTGTAATTGCACTCATCTATAATATCTCCTGACGATACATCTATAATAAACAGAACGAAGCGGAGAATTTACCCCGCCATTTTTTTACATATAACGCTGTTGAATAAATCTCCAAAACCTAATACAATATACCATTGCCCATAAAAAAACGTCAAGTGCAAAAATAGTAGATAAACCCGCACTATAGGAGTGCTGTGCTATGAAGTATTTTTCGGTGGAAAGTTCAGATATATCCATTCCGAATGACTGGATGGATGATCCGGTTCGGCTTTTGAAGGTTAGCTGGAAGGGCAAACCTGTCACCGGCTTCAACCAATCTTCTCGCCGCTGCTATGTCTACCCGGTGATGACACCGTCGGGGGTTGCTGTTACAAACGAGAGACCAACCAGCGACCACGCCTTTCATCAGTCGGTCACCGTGGGAAACGACTACTTCTTTACATACCAGACATCCGCCGCTGGACGATTTGAGAATCCCGGTATGTGCTTTTACACCAACTCGCCCGACATGCGCGGGAGGGGAGAGGGACGTATCGTGGCAATGACGCACAATGAATGCACAGAATTGAACGAGCACCATCTGGAGTTCATCGTGAGGATGCAATGGCAGGGACCTGAACAGGGGTACGCCCCGAAATATCGCCGCGTTGTTGCCGAAGAGATGCGCACCATCAGCGTCTTTCCGGGCGAGGTTGCCAATGTGTTTGACGTGCGCTCACAGCTAAGGCCGACGGAGTGGGATATCCGCCTGGGTCCCTCACGGCACGGCTATTTCACGATTCGGATGGCTGACCACCTAAGGGTTGTAGACCCGAATGGTGTGAAACAGGGAGGCAGCATCGTGGATTCTGAAGGACGACGGGACGCTGATGTAGGTTGGCAGCACGCAGATTGGATTGACTACTACGGAACAGACTCCCAAGGGCGCACCGCTGGCATTGCGGTCTTCCAATTCCCATCGATGGGGAATGTCGCTTGGTATGCGGGGAGCTATGGAACCATCCGAGTCAACCCGTTTCGCAAGGGAGCCACTTATGTAGCCCGTGGGGAAGAGGTGGATTTAGCCATTCGGGGGGTTGCCCACGATGGAGACCCCTACGAGGCGGGTGTTCCAGATCTGTATGCGGCTTTCAAACGGGAGACCGGATAATTTTAGGAAAGGAGACTGAGCTATTTGACTGCTCCCAAGCATAAATGCTTGGGATTCCTATGATAGACTGACCAGTAGCAGTCCGTGCCAGCCTGTCCCGATCTATCGGGGAGACATGGATTGCCCTGTGCTATCGCAGCCCAAACTTGCTTCAACGATTCGAGCCTCAACCCTGGTCTCGGAACGGACTACTGAGGGCTTACCGAATCTCCACAAGCGTTTAACGTCTCCGAGTGCCCCTCGGCGACGGTGACGCAACCCTGGTCTCGGCACGGACCCATTCACTTCGTTGTTTCAAAATACTGTTTCAGGAGCGTATGATGTGATTATATCACATTTTTACTATGGATGGAATAAAAAACTACACTGTTTGACCCAATGTTGTCCGTTCCGAGACCAGGAAAACGCTGGCACTGCGGTGCTATTCAACAATTATGTCTTCCACGGCAACTATCCAAACATTGGAACATATCCAAGAGAGGCACTGCAGCTCTCCTACCGACCGACTTGGGCAGGGCCCGCCGGAGAGGTGGAGCCTTGGGATAAAGCCGAAGTTGCCAAACTCCCCCCACCCGTGCGTGAGTTGATGGGCGATCGCAACGCTCGCATTTGGATATACGAGGGCGGCAACAAACCGCCCAATATGCCCCACGAAGCCCCCGGCATGAACCCAAGTCGTTGGGAACGCGAGTAAGACAGCGCGCAGTCGCTCAACCCGCCATAATCAGGGAGCTTACCCACTCCTGATGTGGATTCAGAATTTTGTAAGTTGTGTCGGCAGGAATGTGAATCATATCGCCTTCGGTTATCTCCTGCTCTTCGCCATCACTCTGAAGCACACCGCGATTCTCTAGCACATAGTAGACCTGCTCGATATCCGTGTGACACCGTTCAATTGATTCGTTACCGGGTTGCACTGACTCGCGAGCGATGAACTGCATCCCTCTCAGACAACCACTCTCACTGCTGCCTTCGGGTTCCAGTTGATACCATCGGACCGCACCGGCACCGTCCCCCTGTGGTGCTACCTGGGTCCAATTGCGGACGGTAAATTTACCGCCGTTGCCCGCCACACCCATGCTGATGACGTGATGCTCCAGCCACTCTTCGTTCATAGTATTGAACATCTGGTGATGGATGTCGGAGGGCAGGTAAATCGCATCACCATCTTCTACGGGATAGCGTTTATCGGCAAACAGCACTTCTCCCTTTCCGCTGAGAATGTAATAGACCTGCTCCAAACTCTCATGTTTGTGATAATCGGAGGTTTTACGTCCTTGGAGCGCGTGTCGGGCAAAGCCGTTCAAGCGGTCCAGGCGATTACGGTCATCGTCACTGCCTTCCTCTAGGGAACGTAGACCTCCCCAGTGCACTGCACTTAAATGAGCGATGTTAGGTTGGACATCGCGCCAGTTTTTTATGTAAGCCATTTTTCCTCCTAGTGAGTCATTCATGATTTGTAGTAGGGTGGTTCATTACCCACTTTTTACCGGAATCGAAAACTATACAACTTGGCCTGCTTGCGGATGCTTTAATACTTTGTGCCTTCTTTTTACATGAACCGAAGCGGGTATTATTCCCCCACAAACGCCTTGAATAGCCCTACATACAACGCAAGCACCTTTTCCGGATCTGGGCCCCGATACGCACATTCATTGGAAATATAGCCATCGAAACCGATGCGTTGAAGCCACTGAAACATCTGACGGTAGTGTTCAAAGGTCTCCGGATCTTCGGCAGAGTGGGTATGCACCGCCGTGATGTGCGGCGCAACCCGAGAAAAGAGTGGCTCGATACTTCCCGCTTCACAACCGACGAACTGTGAGTTGAATATGAGGCCGACGTTGGGCAGATTGACACCTTCGATGACTCCCATCGCTGGGACCGGATCTATGAAGGATCCATGCATCTCGATGGATACTGTAATCCTCTTCGGTTGAGCATACTCCCCAAGCTCTTTCAGCGCATCGGTGACATACCCGACAACGGCAGCGCGGGTGCTATCGTCGAATCGGTCACCAAGGACGCGGACGTGGTCACACCCCATGAAATCCGTCATCTCGATTACGCGCTTGACACGGCGCACACTTTCGGCGCGATCCTCGGCATCCGGTGAATGGAAATTCTGGCAACTTGTCAACGATGAGATTACCACCCCACTGGCATCAACCTGATCTTTGAGTTGCCCCCACTGTGCTTCAGGTGTGGACCACTCGAAGCCGTGCTTCTGCTTGTAATCCATCAATAACTCGACACCGTGATACCCTGTGGCTTCAGCGATCTGGAGAATTTTGCTCAGTTCCCAATCTTGACAGGTTTGATATGTGTTCAGCGACCATTTCATAATAATTCCTCCGAATTTGAATTTGCAGCAGAGTGTAACACATACACTGCATCGGGTCAACTCTAGAACGTGAAACTAAAATCTCTATCCTTTTACACTCCTCAATTCTTCGACAAACCACCAAATATCAGCCGGCATTGGGGCTAAAAAGGTCAGTCGCTCGTCCGTCTCCGGATGGGTGAATCCAAGCGTGTGAGCGTGCAGCGCTTGGCGATTGAGTGCCACAAGGGCTTCTTTGATAAGAGGGGAAGAGGCATCGTAGGCAGCGCGAGCGTATCCGCCCCCATAGACAGGATCGCCGGCAACGGGATGTCCGATATGGCTGAGATGGACGCGGATCTGGTGGATACGTCCCGTTTCCAAGGTCAGCTTGAGGAGAGAAAATCGATCATACCGTTCAAGAAGGTGATAGTGAGTGACCGCATGACGACCACCGGTGCCTGTTACGGTCATCTTGCGCCTATCTCGCGGACTCCGGAGGATGCGGGCATTGACAGTTCCCGTCTCGTTAGGAAGTACGCCGCAAACGACAGCGCGGTAGTGGCGTGTGGTAGTATGTGCCTCAAACTGAGCCGAAAGGTGCCGATGGGCGCGATCTGTCTTAGCGGCGACAATCACGCCGGAGGTGTCTTTGTCGAGACGATGCACGATGCCGGGGCGTTGAACGCCGCCAATACCGGGAAGAATATCACAATGGTTGAGCAGCGCATTGACAAGCGTGCCCGATTGGGCGGCACCTGCGGGATGGACGATCATGCCAGCCGGTTTGTTCACAACGATTAGGGCGGAATCTTCATACAAGATGTCGAGCGGAATGGGTTCAGGGTCAACTGCCTGAAGGGGGCGGGGGTCGGGCAGCGTGAGAGACACCTGATTGCCGGTTCGGAGTTTGTAGCCGGGCTTGGACGGTTTGCCGTTTACGGTTATGGCACCTGATCGGATCAGCTTTTGAATGTATGTTCGGGACAGAGGAAAGAGGGAGGATGCCTCTGCTTCCTCCTCCACCTGCTCTGGGAGTTGCGTCTCAATAAAGCGGTCGAGTCGAATACCGTTTGGGGGGAGTCCCGTATTGAGTGCACCCTCCCGAAAAGGGGCAAAGTGAAAAACTTGAGACTTTGACATGATGCGGTCCAGTAAATTGACCTAAATTGCTATCTTAATAAGCCAAACGTCAGAAACCAAGATATGTATTAATTCTGATGGGACTTTGAGATATAAATGATCTGGCATGGCTATAGACCGTCGCCCTAACGGGGTTTTAGGCGGCAAGTTGCGCTAGATAAGATGAATGGCACGGTCATAGGCTGCTTCGGCGGATTCCATAACGGCTTCAGCAAGGGTTGGATGTGCGTGGATTGTGTGCGCTAGATCCGCAACCGATGCCTCTAGACGGATAGCAACTGCGGCTTCATGGATTAGGTCTGAAGCGTGTGCCCCAAGGATATGGACACCGAGAATATCGCCAAATTCCTCATCTGAGATGACCTTGACGAACCCATCTGACTCACGCATCCCTAGAGCCTTACCGTTGGCTGCATAAGGGAATCGACCAACCTTGACCGTGTAACCCTCTTCCTCGGCTTGCTCCTCTGTCATGCCACATCTGGCGATTTCGGGAATCGTGAAAACACACCACGGTATTGTGCTGTAATCCATCTCCGATTCTCCGCCCATGCAGTTTTGTGCAGCGACAATCCCTTCCGCCGATGCAACATGCGCCAATAGATACCGGCTCGCCACATCGCCGACCGCGTAGATACCCGGCACATTGGTTTCCATCCGTTCATTGACGACAATCTTGCCCCTATCCGTGCGGACACCGACAATTTCCAGTCCAATGCCTTCGGAGTTGAAACTTCTGCCGATAGAAATCAACATTTTTTCCGCGTTGAAACTTTCGCCGGATCCCAGCGTTGCGGTCACGCTGGATTCCGATTTGTCTACGCGCGTTACATTGGCATCTGTCTTGATTTCGATCCCTTTCCTTCGCATTAAAAGGCGGAGTTGTCGGACAATCTGCGTATCCTCCGTAGCGAGAATCGTCGGCAACAGTTCAAGGACAGTAACATCGCAGCCCAATCCGTTGAAAATCGAGGCAAACTCACAACCGGCGACACCACCACCAACAATGATGATACTCTTGGGAAGTTCCGTTAATTCGAGAATTCCTGTCGTCGTCAGGACCTGTTGTTCATCAATGTCAAATGGGGGAATATTCGCAGGCTCAGAACCGGTAGCGATAATAATCTGGTTCGCGTCGATCTGCTCTTGTGTGCCATCCGCTTTCGTCGTTTCTATCCTATTCCTCCCGGTGAGGCGGCCGGCTCCGTTAATTGTGTCAACCCCGTTCCTTTTGAGTAGCTGTGCAATCCCACCGGTAAGTTTCTGGACGGTGGCATCCTTATGTCCTAGCACCTGCGAATAATCGATCTCCGCACCGCTAATCTTGACTCCAAACCCCTCTGCTTCCCGAACCTGCGTGACGAAGTGTGCCACCGAAAACAGTGTTTTGGTCGGAATACACCCTCGATTCAGGCATGTGCCCCCCCATTCCCCTTTTTCGATTAAGCAAACTTTGCCCCCCAGCTGGGCAGCCTTAATCGCCGCGACATAGCCGCCCGGTCCGCCCCCAATAATCCCAACATCGTAAGTAGACATTAACCCCTCCCATGTAAGTTTTCACATCACAGCCGCTAGTTGCTCCCAGATCTCCTCCGGCACCGGCGTGGTTGCCGCAGCAAAATTCTGTTCAACCTCCGTTGCGTCTTTAGAACCCGTCAGGCTTATATGGATAAGCGGTTGACGCAAGCAGAATTGGATTGCCAAATTGAGGAGGTTCTGATTATTTTCCGCCGCCCACTGCCAAAGTCGATGCGCCTGTGCCCCCTCCGGCGGTCGCGCGGTCACGTCCGGTTCAACGCCGGAGAGCAAGCCCATCGCAATGGGACTGCCGTTGATTACGCCGATATCATGTTTTGCCGCAAAGGGCAACAAGCTCTCAGCAGCGGTCTGGCGAAGCAGCGTGTAGTCGAGGAAGGTCAGAATCACATCCACAACGCCGGTTTCAATTGCGATACGGTGAAACTCATGTTCACGGACACCCAACCCAATAAAGCGTAACATCCCTTCTTCGCGCATCCGTTGGAGCTCCTCAAACGCTCCACCTTTTGCAATCACAGGGTCCATGCGGTCTGGATCATGAACGAGGCACACATCCAGATAGTCTGTCCTCAGCAAACGGAGACTATTTTCGACACTTCTGCGCGTTGTTGATGCCGAAAAGTCGCCACGCCATTCCGGATGGGTCCCTATTTTCGTCGCCAAGTAAATTTTCTCTCGCCAGCCGCCAGCCAACGCGAGCCCAATCCGTCTTTCGCTTTCGCAAGCCCCATACAACGGTGCCGTGTCGAGGTAGTTCATCCCCAATTCTATTGCCCGATGCACCGCTTCAATCGCTTCGTCGTCTGATACATTGTCACGTCCAACACCTGCACCACCCATGCTGAGCGCAGTTACCTCTAAACCTGTGCGCCCCAACCGATGGCGGGGCAGCATTGCACCTTGGGTTGCCATGATTGCTCCTTATCGGTTATAATTCTCGGTGTAAATGCCCGCGCCGCGCATCCGGCGCAATGACACTGACCCACTGAATTCCTTTCACAGTGTCGTCGGGAACATGTCCATGCTCCACTCCTTTAGGGGTCACAACCAAATCGCCCGGTCCAATCTGATACGATTGACTCGTGCCATCAGGGGTGCACAAGGTGACAGTCGTTGTGCCTTCAGTGAAGTACCAATACTCATCAAAGTCATGGTAGTGTAGCTCTGTTGGCTGATCTCTGGATACCGCAAAGTGACCAATGCTTCCCATATCCACTGGATCGAGGAGGGGCTTAACCTCTTCTCCGATGCGCTCTCCATCACTGAGCCTAACCACATAGATGTCCGTTTTCATTGCTGTCTCCTCTGGTTCTCAGATTGTTTCGTTTCCGCTTACTCGCCGTTGGTCGTGCAATCTGCGACAACTAATTGCATCAAGCAGACAGCAGGGATGTTATCATAAATTGGGCGGGGGATGCTATCAAAAAAAGGTGGAGTTTGAGTGCCGCAGCCACCTAAAACTGACACAGCCTAGGGCTATTTAGTTTTCCATTTTTTGACCGATTTTGGCGGGTCGTCCGTTCCGGCCCCGATTGCATCCCCGATTCCATCGGGCCTGGTCTCGGAACGGACACAGGCGGGCCTGCTCTCGGCACGGATCGAAGAATTAAATGACCCTATGACGCATCTATTACCACCTGCAAAATTGATCCCGAATATGATATAATAACCTAAGTTGCTACCTGTCGCCCCGCTAGTGCGTTCGGGGCAGGGGGTGTTGGATTTTTGAATTGATCCAAGTTGAACCCTCGCAGCTATTTTGATAAGATTGCCACAAAGATAGGTTTCAAGCAGATATTGCCGAATGCCTATAACTGTTTAGACATCAACTTAGTTTAAATTAACCGAATCACAATTTTAAGAATGAAACTAAAAATCCCTAAACTTTTCAGAGGTTCAAAACAGAAAGTAATCGTTCCATCAGTTACCGAGGAAGCACCGTCCATTGAACAACCGCAGCCGTTCGATCCGGATAATCCCCGATATTGTCCGCAGCGTCCTTTCCCTCCCTATCGGCATGTGCCGGGGGTTACACCACACCCGATCAGAGATCCACGAGGGCATAGCCACGGCTTAGAGGAAGACGATTGCCCGGTTTCCCTACCTGTGGATTGGCATCAAACCGAAGATTATCTATACGGTGTCGATCTCTATAATTTTGCCTATTGGTGGGAAGCTCATGAGGCATGGGAGGGCCTCTGGAATAAAACGGAGGATGATTGCCGGCTGTTTCTGCAAGGGTTGATTCAAATTTCGGCGGCGTTGATTAAGTACCATGTGCGACAACTCCGCGGGCTGCAAAGTCTTTCAACCAATGGGCGCAGCAAAGTGAGTCAGGTGTTAACCAACCTCGATGATCCAACAGGGATGTACATGGGTATGAATCTCCCTGAATTTTTAGCCTGTCTCGACAGCTTTTTCGATCCATTCTTTTCCGATACAGTCTCAGAGCAAACCTATGCTCACGTGACAGTGAAACCGCTCATCCGTTTACATCTCTAAATCCTAGTTGAGGTTAAAGCGGAGTCCCTTTTTAGTGCCTTGCAGTATCTCACGAATCGTGTTATAATTACGGAAGTTGCTAGTTAATAAACACGGTAAATATGTAATCGGTGAAGCCAAATTTTTAACTGACTTGGGAGGACATCAAAATGCACAATTCAATGATGCTATAGGTGTTATCCAAACGGATGTAGACGCTATTAAGGTTGCCATAAAATAAAGAGCGAGTTATCAAATGCAGAATCTAATTATAAAGGGCGACAACATCAAAGGGCTTGAATACCTGCTGAAGAACGCAAACTTAAGAGGTCAAATTGACTTGGTCTATATCGACCCTCCCTTTGCGACTAATGGCAATTTTACAATTACGGCTGAAAGAGCATCTACTATAAGTAGGGCCCGAAATGGTGATGTTGCTTATTCTGATAGGCTCACCGGAAAGGAATTTATTGAATTTTTAAGAAAGAGATTGCTTTTACTCAAAGAATTGCTGTCGGATAAAGGCTCTATTTATCTTCATATCGATTATAAAATCGGACATTATGTAAAAGTGATGATGGATGAAGTTTTTGGAATGAATAATTTCAGGAATGACATTACAAGGGTAAAGTGTAATCCGAAGAATTTTAAGCGGGTAGGATACGGCAATATAAAGGATCTTATTTTATTCTATTCTAAATCGTCAGCCCCTATATGGAATGAACCTAAAGCACCGTATACACAAGCAGACCTAGAGCGATTATTCCCTAAAGTCAAAAAGGGAAGAAAGTATACTACAGTGCCAATTCATGCTCCCGGAGAAACAGAAAATGGTGAATCGAACCAAGCATTCAAAGGGTTATTCCCTCCAGAAGGTCGTCACTGGCGAACAGATGTAGAAACCTTAGAAAGATGGGATAAGGCGGGTCTGATAGAATGGTCATCGACGGGAAACCCTAGAAAAATAATCTTTGCAGATGAGCAGGCCGGTAAAAGAGTTCAAGATATTTGGGAGTATAAAGACCCTCAATCTCCAATTTATCCAACAGAAAAAAATCCGGACCTGTTAAATCTAATTATTAAAACGTCTTCTAATCCTGAAAGTATCGTTTTGGATTGTTTTTGTGGTTCAGGAACAACCTTAAAAGCTGCACATCTACTAAATAGAAGCTGGATAGGTATAGACCAATCAGAGCAGGCTATAAAAGCAACAGTTGGCAAATTGGATGCAATTGAGGATTTCTTCTTTACCCCTAAATATGAGTTCATAGATATCGAAAGCAGAGCTTGATGCCCGAAGACAGATTATATTAACGCAAGTTGCTAGTCGCATAGAAAAACCGAGTTGTTCGCCTGGCACAAGCGGTGTTGAATAGGCATTGGGTCAGACAGCTTGCCACGAAACTGAGTTGCACCAATCCATTGATACTTTAACGGTTGAATCAGGGGCGAAATTGCGTTAAAATAGCAGCAAGGCAGAAAATGAGATCCATTATAACTCTCCTTTCAAAATTGGGGCGAATCTCTGAAAGGAGAGCCGCTTTTCTGCCTATTTTCACCTAAAATTGTACAAACTTTAATCAACTAGCAACTTAGGTTAAACTAGGTCAATAACCCCGCCTGACAAGGGGAGTCAGGGCGGAGGGTTCCACTGCGAAGATTTTGATGATTATATAAAGCTAAATCTCAACTAAACCTTGTGCTTAATCAAACAACAAATATGAGGGGGTTTCATGGTTTACTATAGAAAACACACCTTGCCTATTGCTATTTTGGCTGCTGCTGTCATCATTGCGCTCTTTCTCGTACCGTTAGGAGAGAGAACTGCATTAAGTGGTCGCGATGGTAGAAACAGCCTCACACTGCAGAAAGCTTTAATAGAAGTGATTAGAAAGGCAGACGCAAATTATTACGACGAAATCGATCAGCAGAAGATGTATGAAGGGGCAATCAAAGGGGCACTCGCCGCTCTGGACGATCCCTATTCTTTCTACATGCCGCCGGTGGATCAGAAACGCGAAGCAGAGAATCTCTACCATGCAAAATTTGGCGGCCTGGGTATTCGGATTTATCCAGATAAAAACTTTATAAAAATTGCTCGACCTTTGCCCAATACCCCAGCAATGCAAGCCGGATTGCAAGCAGGGGATTACATAACTAAAGTCAATGGGGAAGCGATTTATATTAGTCCGGGGGGACAAACGCTTTCAGAGGTCATTGATGTTTTAAGAGGGGTAGTCGGCACGGAGGTCACGATTACGGTCCAGCGCCGGGGACATCCGGACCCATTTGATGTGACATTGACCCGCGCGGAGATTAAACCCCGTAGCGTTAATAAAACCATGCTGGAGGACGGAATCGGTTATATAAAAATTGATAACTTCACCGGCAGAACGGTTGAAGAGTTCAGGCGGGCACTAAGCACCTTACTTGGCCCTGAAAACGAGGCGATGAAGGCACTGATTTTGGATCTTCGGGACAACCCGGGAGGCCTGCTTGAAGCTGCCTACGATGTGGCAGATACTTTTATCTCCGAGGGGCTTATTGTGTCAACACAAGGGCGGCGCCCTAGCTTTAACCAAGAGTATCCGGCAACGCCTGACACGCTCTGCCCGGCGGATGTGGAGCTAGTTGTGCTTGTGAATAAGTTTAGTGCAAGTGGTTCCGAAATCGTTGCGGGAGCTATCAAGGATTCCAAGCGGGGAGCTATTCTCGGCACGAAAACTTTCGGCAAAGGCATTGTCCAGCAAAGGTTTCCTCTGAACGCCTTAAACAAAACAGCCGCAGTATCGCTCACAATCTCGACTTACTACACACCGAGCGGCATCTCGATTCACAAAAACGGGATTAAGCCCAACGTCGTGGTTGAGATGAGCAAACTTGACGAGGTAACGGCACTGATGCGGCAAAAAATGCTTACGGGGAAATATGTCAAAACGTTTGTCGAGGAGTGGATTGAAGTGACAGAAAAGGAGATGGGCGAAACTCCCAAAGATTTCTCTCAATTGGAGGCGGATCTCCCAGACTTAATGACGACACTTGCGGAGCACAATATCATACTTGATATCGAGATTGTCAAGAACGTGGCTCATGAGTTCTTCAACATAAATGTCGGCATCGAGCAATTGATCGATCTCGCCAATGACAACCAGTTGCGGGACGCGATCCAACTTATCAAGACGGATGGAGTTGAGGGAATCCTCGCATCACCCGCGGTAGACCTCTAAAAAAGTCCTCAAATCTGCGGTGATTGCATCATGTTATCGTCCACTACTAAACAAAGTCGATCTGTCTGTTTGGAAGCGTCAGAAAATTAGCAGGCGACCTGTTCGGATTACAGCGGCCGGATATAGTGAATCTGTCGGGCGATTTCGACGAAGCCCATCTTGGGATAAAATGCCGTTCCAATCTGATTCTGTTCCAGCGTTTCAATCCGTGCGTAAAGCATCCCTTCCGCTTTGAGATACGCCAACGCTGTGTCAATCAGTTGTCTGCCTAACCCTCGCTGTTGAAAGTTTGGATGCACAGACAGATTTGGGATACCGCCGATTTTCGTCCGATGATTGACATAGGTGGTGATATAACCCGCCACCTCCCCGTCAATCTCTGCGACGAATACGCCGTCCGCATTTGCTTCCACATCATCGTTAATATGTGGTACTTTGCGCCGCTTCCAATCCAGTTCATTGATAATACCGAATCTGTCTTCGATGTTCTTGTCGATTGAAACCCCCTCGAAGCAAGTTGCGGTGATCTGCCGTAGCGTTTCAAGGTCTGACGGTTGATATTTCCTTATCACGGTCTCTCCTTCCTGCGAATGGCCACCAGGGATACACCCGTAGTGGTAATTTCAGTCGCTCTCTTTCTCCAAGCTGTCACACAATCTCCAAGCTGTCACACAATGATCGGGAGTTCTTACGATGTTCAGCATCCAGTCCAGTTCTCGACGTTGCATCTCATTCCCAAAGTGCCCCAGAAATCAACCGTTTTAGATACTGTATTTCGTGGGCGGCCGTCTCATAAGGTGGATGATGGCTTCCATGTTCAACAGAAATGTAACCATCAAAGCCCTTACCCTTCAATATCCGCGCAAACTCGGTAAAATCCTCATCCCCGGCATCCAGAAACGTCAGATTGGGCCAGCTTCCAATCCAGTTGTGTGCATGGACATGAACAACATGGGGTCCCAGCTGCGCCGCCGTGTCGCAGACCGACTCGCCTAACAGGGGTGTCTGGATGTTCACCTTCAGATTTTCCAATCCCACATCGGCTAACAACTTGAGCGTGGTTGGACTGGTGTCCGTCAGATTGGGACCGGAATGGATAACCTGATGGGTTTCGAGCGGAAATACGATGCCGTGCGGCCTGCCCATCTCACAGATCCGCTGCAATCCTTTCACACAGACATCCCACTGCTTCGTTGTCGCATCGGCACTGCCGACATTGCCGGTGTACGTCCGGATAAAGGGACCTCCCAACTGAATCGCATACTCGATATACCGCTCCGCATCCCGGATACTCTGCTCCCATGTCTCCGAACTCGTGGTAAAATCGAAATATGGGCAGATCTGGACGATTTCGAGGTGGTGTGTATCCATCATCCCTTTGAGCCATTTCAGGTCTGCACCGGAGAGATACTGTTCCCAAAATTCCAACCCATCGTATCCCATCTGCGCCAACTTTGGGATGGCTTGTTCAATAGCCTGCTGCGTGTTACCAAACGCATTCGTGCAAAAAGATGCTTTCATGCTGTTCTCCTTTGAACGGTTATTGCCCTTGGCTCGCCACTCCGCACAGCAACGCGCAAGAGCGAGGTCCCGAATTTCGGGAGGACTCATGTTGATGAATCATCTCTATGTGCCCGACTTTTCGCTTGCAACAATCTTCCCATGCCACCCATTGTTGCGGGTTGTGGGTTTGTAGACACATGTTCGCCCGAAACAGGATCTGACTGGTTCTCACGCTGATACCTGAATTGAGACACCGAAGATTGGGCGAAATCACTGGATTTTGTCGCTGGTGCCCCCGTCAGCACTGCCTTCTTTTGCCGCAAGCGCGAATGTGTTGGCGATGAGACGCGGCTCGATCGGCGGCGGAGCGATCCCAACTGCGCTTTGAGTTCCGCGAGATAGCCGCTCGCAATGCTGAGACGGCGAAGAATCATCTCTAGGACAAATAGAATAAAGCTCATTATCAGCAGGGCAAACGAAAGGGGTTTCAAGTGTTCCATCACTGGGCCGCCATGTTGGGCAATCTGTTTGGGCGATGGTTCAAAAATTCCGTTGGTTCGGTTCGCAAGCTCATTGAGCAGCTGACGGTTCGTCTCAAATTCGGCAAACTCCGCGGGGTAGGACAGAACAAGGCTCTCATAAGCTGTACTTTCGACCTGTCCATCCCGGTTTTTCTGGGCAGTAACAAGATACGCCCCACGCTCACGGACGGAAAATTCTCCCGAATATTGCGTCGGTGTGACGCGACGCAGTTCAACCACCTCTCCCTCAGCGTTGGGGCGGGCGACATGCACATCAAATGTGAGTCCGTGTGTGGCTATGGTTGATGCCGTATCCACGAGCACCCGTCCTCTGCCGTTCCGATGGGTTATTTTTAAATCAAAATCCGCGGATCCGTCCATCAATGGTAACACCCAACTGACGACCTGTCCCCAAAATTTCCCAAAATTTTCCCACTCAATCCAAGCCGCCCCCCAACCTTGCTTCACATCAGAGGTAAAGGCGACAGCTCTGCCGAGCCCGTAATTCCACCCGGCGAGGATTGGGTGGTCTTCATGGGAATGGATGTATACTTGCGCGAGTTCCTTTTCTGAGGTGGCAATGTAGCCGTAGAGTGTCGGCACGTAATCAATCCCCGCTAACATTGGGTAAGCCCCTTCATTAATGATTGGCTGAAATGGTTCTTGAACAGTGTATTTTTGCGTCTGGCGCACCTCGTCAGCCATAATCTTTGGTAGTTCACTGATATTACGGACATCTCGGTATCCACCCCCTCCCGCCTCGGCGATTTCTTTCATCAATGCCCGATCCGCATCACCGAGGGCAATAGTCGAGAGGGTCATCTTGTCCGCTGCAATCCGTTTCACCAACCGAATAAAATCGCCTTCCGATTTACCATCTGACAGAAGTAGAATATGTTTCTGTTTTGCGTCAATCGTCTGAAGGTGCTCATAAGCCCGCTCCAGTGCGGGATACATTTTCGTGCCGCTGCCGGGGCGCAGCTGTCCGACTTCGCGGAGTATTTCCTCGTGGTCGGTCGTCGGTGAGTGCTCCATTTTGATTTTCGCGGCGAAGGCAATCACCCCAGCGCGGTCTTCATCGTCGAGCGCGCGAATAGAGGCACGAACCCCCTCAAGTGCCAACTCGATTTTCTGATCCGGACCGACATAGTTCGCCATGCTTCCAGAGGCATCAACGACAAGCATCAACGCAAGGGATTCTTTTTTTTGGCGAGGTGTCATCTCAAGGGGCAATACCTGTTCCAGCGGCGTGTCGTGATAGCCACCCCTACCGAAAGCCCGCTCCCCACCAATTACAACCAGTCCCCTTCCCAAGTCGCGAACATAACTTTCGATAAGCTCCATCTGATGTGTGGAAAACTCTTCGGCGGACACATTGCTCAATATTATGGCATCGTTGTTTTGGAGCGCGACAAGATCGGTCGGAAATTCGGACGGAGGGAGGACTTCAACTGCCAAACGATTTGTTTCAAGGACGGTCTTCAATACCTCTGCCTGTTCGGCATCTCCCTCAATATACAGAACGTGCGGAGTCCCATAGACACGGGTGACACCATACCCCGTGTTGTTTTCGGAATTATCGCCGGTTGAGTTATCAACGGAGAGATCGATCCGATACGTGTAAACGTCTTCCTCAGAGATTCGTTGTGGAAAGTCGATTGGCTGCCTTCCTCGCTTCAAAGTGATCGCTTGAGGTTCAGTTACGGGGATGTCGTTGCGGTAAAGTCTGACTTGCACCTCTGTATCCGTTGTCGTTTCAACAATCGCACGAACATGGAAGGTTTCGCCTGCCCGCACCTGTGACGGGGTTTGCAACGTTCTCACCCAGACTTCGTATTCCCGCTCGGACGACAGTGGAAGCGTGAAGACCTCAATTTCACTCGCCTGAACCAGGTCAAGTAAGACCGACGCTTCGCCAACGTTTTGAACGCCATCACTCAACAACACCAACCGCTTTTGTCGCCCTTGCCCGCCGGTTGGTAGGTTCATCCCTAGTTGAAGTGCCCCTGCGAGATTAGTCGCCGCCCGATCGATTTCTGTAGCGGATAAAATGTCTTCTGTTAAGTAGGGCTGCTCCGCCTTCGTCTGATTCGGTATACGCATCGCAGCACTCCCCGCGAACAGAACGACGCTGAATACGTCGGTGGGTTTGAGCGCGTCGAGGGCTGTGTTAATCCAATCGATTCCCGCTTTCTGCTGTATCGTCGGAACACTATCAGACACATCGTGGAGGAACACGATGGAGAGGATATCCTCTTGGCTTTTTTGCTGTAAGCCGGCTAACGCCAAGATGAGACAGAGCACAGTACCGAGACGCAGGAGGAGGGTCCCAACCTTCCGCCACCGCGCTGCCTCAACGCGTGTGTAACGGTTAATAATCAGCAAGATCGGGATGATGCCGAGAAATAGAAAAAAGAGGGAGTTACTGATCTGGAACATAATCGAGCGTAACACTTGATATCGCTAGGGACCGTGACACTGAGCGGAAAGTTGCATCCAAAAATAGAGAGTTCTTGCTCCCCAAGACACTACCCGCAGGGAATAACGTTACAACCCCCTAAACTTTATCGGCCAGAAGGGCTCTAGCTCTGCCACAAAGGTCATCTCTTCTTTTCGTGTTGGGTGGATGATAGTCAGTGAGCGAGCGTGTAAAGCCAACGCTCTCTGTCCAAATTTTACTTTAGAACCGTACCGAAAATCGCCAATCACCGGATGACCATGATGAGCAAACTGCACACGGATCTGGTGGTGTCTGCCCGTTGCAAGTTCAATCTCAACCCAAGATACACCTTCACGATACCGAAGCCGACAAAAGGATAATTCCGCATGTTGACCGCCGGCCCCTTTGACCAGATGGCTTGTCGGACCGTGGCGACGAATTCGATTTACCAACGTCCCGTGGGTCGGGGCTTTGCCTTCGACAAGTGCCCAGTAAATTTTTCGCACAGCTCTCACCCGAAACTGCTCGGACAACCGCTTCGCCGCTTTGGAGGTCAACGCAAACACAACGACACCCGATGTCGGTCGATCGAGACGATGGACAAGCCCTATATAAACATTGCCGGGCTTATTGAACTTATCTTTGATGTATTTCCGAGCACAATCCAAAAGTGACGTATCGCCGGTGCGATCGCCTTGCACTAGCATACCTGCCGGTTTACGGACGACAAGGAGATGATTATCAATGTAAAGGACTTTCAGTGTATGCAAAATAAATTAAACGCCGGGATGCGAGGACATAGCCTGCTGAGTCCCGGTTTCCGATTGAGGTGCGGAGGATTTTTTAATCCTTCACCCCTTTTAATCCTGATTTCGGTTCGGCAACAACCTGCTTTAACCGTTGTTTTAAGGCTTCCGGATTCGTCGTGATTTCGAGCTCAACCCCTAACACAAAAAATTGCACCGATTCTGGAGGCAAAAATTCTGTTTGTACTGCAAAATCTTCCAATTTTTGCGAATCCTTCTCGGTTGTCACAATTATATCTGCACCAACCTCGCGCACTGTTGAGCTTATGTCGTTGAGGTCTGTCAACGAGTAGCGATGATGGTCGGGAAACGCTAGAAGTTCCACAGCTTTTGGTTCAAGCTGATGGAGCGTTCCAACAAAGGCTTCGGGGTTACCGATTCCACACACGGCGAGGATGCACTGCCCTTTTAACAGATCTAGCCCATATTCCTCACCGGTACTCAGTTGATACAACCTCGTGGGTTGATGACGAGTCTGGAAGATCTGTTTCTCTTGTACAAATCGCCCAAAGTTGATAGGTTCTGTCGTAAGGTCTGTCCGCGTTAGCAGGAGGACATCTGTTCGCCTCAAAGCGGTCTTCGGTTCGCGTAGCGTCCCTGCTGGGAGCAGTTTCCCTGTGCCAAAGGGCTGAGTGCTGTCAACTGTGAGGATGTCTAAATCCCGTGCTAGCTGTCGCCGCTGAAACCCATCGTCCAAGATAAGCGCGCCATTTGTGTGCCCCCAAATCCTAATTACTTCAAGTCCTGCAGCATAGCGATCGCTCCCAACCACAACGGGAACGCCCGGTAGCTTGCTGGATATCATACCAGCCTCATCGCCACTCTCTGTCGCAGATATCAAAATCCGTTTCCCATCGGATACGACCGAAACCGAATGATGGTCGGTTCTCCTATAACCGCGCAGGAGTACCCCTACCTGAAACCCTTCGCTTTGCAGATATTTCGAGATCCAGATAACGGTTGGCGTTTTGCCTGTACCGCCGGCGACAATATTCCCGACGCTAATCACTGTACAAGGGAGTCGTTTCTGTTTGAGAATACCACAACTGTAGAGCCAACCGCGTGTCTTGACAACTACAGCGTAGAGATAACTCAATGGAGCCAGCAAGCCAAGTAGAAGCGTTGGAATAACTCCCCTCGTTCTGCCCATAATGATAGCGTACAGGTAATCCTTCATGGGTGATTTTGCTTGATAAGCTCGATAATCTTGTCACAGTTTGTTTCTATCAGTTCTCGCTGTTCGGGCCAAAATATCGCCGGGAGTGCCCCGATTGGATACCACGCAGGTTCGTAGTGATGTTCAACATCGGTTGGAGTACCTTCCACCTGCTCTGTGACAAAGAGAAAATAGTGGGTTGTAATCCAGCAAACTTTGTCATACGAGAGGCGTTCTCGTATGCCGAGTTTTTCAATCAGTGCTAGCGAGGATAAGCCTGCCTCTTCTTCAATTTCCCTGCGGGCTGCGTCCTCTAAACTTTCTCCGAATTCGACACCGCCTTTTGGCAAAACGCGCTCCGTAAGTCCGAGCTCCCCAACAAGAGCGATATAGATTTGTCCATCTGCTATCCGTGCGACGACACCGCCCGCGGAGGTCCGATCTAGAATACCGGGCGGGCGTTTATACCAACTTTCGTCAATCATCTAATTCTCCTCATTTGATATGGCTCAGTATCAACTGAGCGGTTCGCTTCGCCGCACCGGGCTCCCCCAGCTGTTCATACACCCAGCGCAGGTGTTCTTGTTGTGCTTCTCGTTTTTTAGGGTTCTGCAGCAGTTCAAGGGCGATGGGTGTGATGCGTTCTGCTGTCACTTGATTTTGGAGAAGTTCTGGAACGATTTCGCGTCCCGCGATGACATTGGGCAACCCGCTGAGTTCCAATTTAACAAGTGCTCTGAGAATGTGCCACGACAACCTTGACATCTTATAAACCACAATCATTGGTGTGCCTAAGCACGCGGCTTCGAGGGTTGCCGTGCCGGATGCAATCAACATCAAATCAGATGCCCGCATCGCTTCATATACGTCCCCCGTTACAATGCTGACAAACGGCATCTCCGGCAGCGTCGCCGAATCAATACCGGGCGCGAGTGGAAGAACAAATTGGCAGTCTGGGACAGCCTGATGTATCTGATCTGTAACCGCTACCATCACCGGAAGGATACGCTCAACTTCTCGGCGACGGCTGCCGGGCATTAGCCCTAGCACAGGCCGATCTTCGACCAAATCGAGTGCACGACGGGCTCCCGCGCAACTCAGATCGGTTCGGGCAAAGTCCAACAACGGATGCCCGACAAACTTGACATTTGCCCCCGCTGCCCGGTAGAATTCCGCCGCGAATGGGAAGATTGATGCGACTACGGTTGTCGTTTTGGCGATCTTTTTCGCACGGTTCGGGCGCCATGCCCACGCCTTGGGAGGAATGTAGTAGATGACCGGAATCCCCAGACCATGTGCGAAACGTGCCACCGGCATGTTGAAATCGCCGAAATCGACCAATACTACAGCGTCGGGACGTTTCACACGAATCAGATGTTTGAGGTGTTTGCGCTTCTTCAAGAACGTAGGGATGGCGGTAATCACTTCACCGATACCTACCACCGCGGAGTCGCGGATGTGATAGATAAGCTCAACCCCTACTTTCTCCATCAGATCCCCCCCCATACCGAAGATCGCCACATTGGGAGTGAGTTCCTTCAGCTTGGCAGCCACACGGGAGGCTTGGAGATCACTGGACGGTTCACCGACGATAATCATAATAGTTGACATCGTATTGTCTCATGTGTGAGCGGGGTAACGGATTAACCATTTTCTGTGTAAATCTTTACTCATCAGCGGCAGTTTGGGTTAAATATTCACCGATAATCGCCTCCGGTATCTCCTGCCTACCCCCGGTGTGACCAAGCACCACAGGAGTATACCGAATCGGGGCGACTGCCAGCGGAATTGTTTCAACCGTCAACAGATAATCGCCGGGCTCCAGTTCCTGAATCATCACGGGACTAGAGGCCAACCGCTTAAATTGGCTGTCGAAAAGTTTGGCATCCAGTTGGTCGCTCTCTGTACGGATACCGACACCAACCTTTCCTTTTACCGTGACATTAAATGTGAAAATTTGGATTTCACCAGGGCGAATTAACCGGGGGCTGTCAGATACAGTATCGAGTGGCTTTGGAAAAATCGTCAGCAAGCGAATATTCCCCGCCTGCGTTGTTCCTTCCAACGGTCGCGTCCAAAGTTGATAATCTCCGGGCGGCAGAAAATAACGAAGCTGCCGACCCTTGCTGCTGCTTCCGACACTCCTTGTCAATACTTTTTGATCTGCCAACAGTGCTGTTACCCCGGGTGCATCCGCATCAGTGATGATATAAGCAGGGCGTTCCAAGCCAAACATCCAGCGTTGCGATCGGTTTGCCAATGTCGCCAGCCCATCCGAAAGCCCTTTCACTCTGCGAGGCTTCTTACCCATAAAAGCCAAGTCTTTCTCCCCCGGGTTGGCTTCCCAGACCTTGAGGTAGCCGGGCACGTATGAGAGTTCAAGGATCCCCTGTGCCCGATTTGCCTGAAAACGCTCACCTTCACGGATAATCCCATCGCTCCCTAAGAGACGACTCCTCACCGCATCCCCTGCTACAAAGAGTTCCTTTCGGTCATTTATCTTCCCTATTCGCAGCGACACGGTGCCGGCTGCAGTAAAAACGCCTTCAAACCCCCGTTTTGAATCAAAGCCCTGCACACGCTCCACAGGCTTTCTCTTCCTTTCGACACGGAATAACCCGGTTTCGTCACCCCGGTTGACAATGAATAGTTCTCCACCGGGAACGGTGATCGGCTGCTGGGTATTATCGTGTGCGGCAACGAGCACCAGCGCGTGCTCCCCATCCCATACAAACGCAACCAAGCCCCTGGTGAGCAGTAGTTCATAAGTCTGACGGGAGTTATCCAGTTTGAAGGCCTTGGCACTGCTGGGCGTGAGTGGTCCCTCGTACGAGAGCCGTTGACCAAACTTTACCCGTTCTTCCATCCGAAAAGTTTGTGTGCTGAGATGGACCTTCTCTGTCTCGACCGTTTCGCGCGTTTGCCAGATTTTGGCGCGGTATTGCCCTTTGCCCGGCACTGCTGCCACTGTTGTCGAGGGTGCCATCCCCATCCCTTGCCAGTGAAATTTTGACCCAAACTGATCTTCAGAGGTATAAGTCATCGCGCCAATCCGCCCCCCGATGGACTCTACTTCTAGCAACAAGGGCCCATCATTCTCGTTTTCCAGATCGAAGGCGAACGACAGTTGTCCCAATTCAACCGTTTTAATCGTTCCAGTTGCCAGCGCAAAGGGTTCGAGGATTAGGTGTTGTGTCTTCTCATAAGGGCTCAAAATTAGCCAGCCACGCCCATTGTTCATCACTACCGGTGCATCCGTAACATCTTCAAAAGGCCGCTCCAACGTAGAGGAGAATCGCAGCGGCGCACCGGTGCTCTCGCGGACCCAATAACTTTTCTGATGGGCTTTGGTGAATACCAACCCGATCGGTTCAGCGTATGGCGGCCACAGGAGTTCAGTTTGTCCACGCAAAACAGAAACCGGCTTGACCGTGAGAGGGGCGACATCTAGCATCACTTCGCCCGTGAAATCCCCCACCCCCCAAAGCAAAATCTGGTAGGAGGTCTCGGCTTGTAAGGGGATATAGAACACCGAGGCTTGAGCGTTACCGATTTTCCCTTCATACAGTGTGCGTGCACCCTCCAGCAAAGCAACACCCAATTCGATGGTGCCGTTTCCGGTCAGGGGCTGAGAGGTGTTGACAGTAACACCCATGAGGGAATGAGTTTTATCAATCTTGAAGGGAACGACTAACACCTCTTCTCCAACGTTTTCCTCCACCGTAAATGGTGGGAAGCTGCGTTCAGGGATAGCGGACTGTTCGCGGAACTTCATGGCGATTTCAACAGTGCCGTAATTGCGTCCAACAGGAATTAATTTAAGGAGGTAACGCCCGGAAGCCAATCGCTGGGAGATACGGAAATTCCAATCGTTCGGCATGTCGTCATTCTGTGCCAAAAGTCGGGTGCCGGTTTCATCCCATAAGCTAGCTTTCACATCGGTCTTACCAAAGCTGGAGAGATCGACGATACCGGGTTTTCCTAGACGGACGGTTAGGGTCGCTGGCAGCTCAACAACCTGTTGCAAGCCGGGGATCAGCTGCAACGTTTCCATTCTTAGGGTGTAAGGCAAAAGATTATCTTCCTTAACGCTTTTCACTGCAATTTTATACTGGCCGGGTTGAAGCGTATCCTTCCATGCCCTGCCTCCCGTTATTATCCGTCCCTCCCCTGCCTCCCCACGCAGGTGAATAACTCCCTCCATTCCACCGCTTAGGTGGATTGTCATATCAACGGGTGCCGTAATTTCCGTTGTGAATATGTCCGGCGGCCTATCCTCTTCTTCCCGCCATATCATTTTAACCGTTTCGTTGAAGGCGATGGGATGGGGACCTTTTCCGACGCGCTCCTGCTTCTTAGTCTTTCGCATCAAAGTGGTAATCCGCTTAGATGCAACCGGTCGGGGCAGGGAGTAGTAGTAGTAAACCCCCGGCTCGAAACGTTGACTCGTTGTTTTCCAACCCCCAGGCACCGTAAGCGGCCACTCCTCTTTATCCTCTAAGCGATGGGCAAAAATCTTACCGAGACCAAGGGTGTGCAGGCGGTATTGTCCGGGTTCATCAATTGTCAGTGTATATCGAAGGGCGACATCCGGTTTTAGGCGCGCTTTTTTGACCGATCCGACTGTAAGGCCCCCTTGCAGATTGAGGGGTGTCCGACGCAGGTGGATTCCTGCCCGTCCGCGAGACTGTCCTTGCGTTTGTATGGTGATCTGATACACACCGGGTCTGAGATACTGCTGTACCAAGGCATTGCGTCCGATGCCGTTCTGCTTGGCGGTAAACAGTTGGGTGGTAAGGGCTGTCCGCACCGTCAACTGGGTCGCTAGACGCCCGCTCGTTTCCAGACGGTAAAAACTCGGCTCCTCTACGATAAGGGTGAAATGCTGCTTTTGCTTGCGCTTAAAATCGACATACAGCGGTTTCTGTTCGATGAGGACCGGAAATGGCTTAGGTTGCTTTAACCGATCCCTTAGGCCCCCTAACGTCAATTCTGAAGGAGGCTCGGCGGGAATTGTCTTTAAGGTAAAGAGCGTTGTCTCTACCCCTGAGTTTTTCAGGTTAAACAGATACACGCCGGTAGCTAGGATTGTATCAACGGCCACCGCTGGCCACTTGGTCGTATCCGTAGTCAAAAGGAAGGGGGTTTCTTTATCCCTCTCAACGACAAGGGTGGCCCTCTGCCTTATTCTAGTAAAAACCGGGACAGATTGCCCTGGGTTAAGGGTTACGGGCAGCGGATCGCTTAAATCCATCGGCAACGAGCGGATAATTATCCCCGTGGCGACATTGTGCCGATGATTCAGTTGGAGTGTATATGGCTCGCGGTGTCGGGGTAGAACGACGTTGGGCAACAATAGACCCTGTTTTCGAGCGGCTGGAGAGCTCGTCTGGAAATCACCGACATCCCTGTCCTTTTGGCGCAAAACGAATGAGAGAACTCCCTTTGATTCATCAGGTCGTATTGTGAGTTTATGGAAGCCGCGGGTCAGTTCCAAGGCTTTCCCCGGCGACTGAAATGGCGGGGGGCGATAGTTTCTGGGGTGTTTCACCATGAAGGGTTCTATCCGGTAGCGCCCTTGTGCACCAGATGCCTTGTCCTCCTCAATCACATAGGTCCCGGCATCCTCCAGCTTGAGGAACAGACTGGTATCACCCAACAAATTGAATTTCCCCGTGACCAAGGGGGTATTTAACCCAACAGGCAACACCTGTGAATCCACCGGTGTCCTCTGCTCTCGGTGGCTGAGAATCCCCGTGACATCAATAGCGTCGTGCCCCTCGATCGAATGCAGAGAAGAAATCCAGTAGTCTCCACCTCTTATAGAAGCCTCGCGCTCGTCGGGGAAATAGGTCAAAACGACCCGGTCGCCGGGGTTTCCCTGAACAATAACCCACTTTTTCCCCATTTTCCTTGGTGCCTGAACGACCGCCCAAGGGTCGCGGGATTCCTTTGTGATGGTCCCCTGAGCCCTACCGCCATGTCGGCTCGCCTTATTTCGCCACCTCTTCACCGATAACGTCGTCTCTTTTTTATCCGATCGCGAGATCTGGAAGAAATCTGTTGTCGCCGGTGCCACATAAGCCTCCCGACTGAAAGGGGAAAGCGTGATAATCTGCTTACCGCTTGATCCCAATTGGTGGTATCCCATTCGCAGGGAGAAGGGGTGTTCTCCCGAATCGTCAGCCCACGCCAATGCCGCGCCACCATAAAATGTCAGCCGGTATATCCCCGGGTTGAGATCGTGATAAAATTCTGCGTAGCCCATCGGTTGACCGCTGACCGGCTCATAGGTTGAGAAGTTAGGCTTTATATCCTCAAGCCAAACCCCATCGCGCCATAGACGACAATCTTTGAGGTCGCGCCCAACTGCTTCAAGTCGCAGGATCCGCCGCTCTTTGAGATGCAGCCAGAAAGACTGCTGTTGCAAATCTTCCAGCGAGCCGCTTTCGATTTTATAGGAGTCGATCGAGAGGAGTTTATCGGACGAACCGATCTCCACAAACGGGTGCACAGCCAGCTTCAGTGTGCCCACACCCGCTTCATGAGATCGCAATCGAATTTTATAAGTGCCTTTATCCAGTAGTAAATCAAGCCGCCCATCCTGTTCACCAGCATTCCCATCAACAGCGAAGGGACCCGCCATCCGATCTACAATTCCGATTTCCGTGCCTTGGTCGCTCTTGACTTGCAAACTATAACGCCCCGGAGCAGCGATGTGAAGCAGCGTTTCGTTCATTCCGTGGGCAGCAAATTCGGTTTGCTCCAGACGCGACGATTCCCCCTCAGTTTGCCCAAAAACCGGAACAGAAAGGGTCATACCGACACAAACGATCCACAATATTCTTCTCCAAGTTTTCCTTAACATGTCGTTTCTCCAATTGATTGTGAGTAGTATAATGTAAATTGCCACCTATTCCAGAGAAACTATGGAGCAATTTTTGTGCCCACCCCTTCAAAGGTTATGAACAAAAAGGTCAGTATTGATAAGTTTACCACATTTTTTCACATTTTTGCACTCTGTTTTAACCTGAGCCATTTGCTTTTATCTTTCAGGATGAGTCATTACGGGCTAAAATAAACTGCCGAGACGTAGAGGACATGGAGAAGAAACAATTATTCTGCATTCTCCACGTTAAACCAAGCTATAATGACAAACGGCTCTAATCTAAAGAAAGGCGGGTTTGCTTGACGTGGCTAAAAGGTAGGTATAGAAGGGTTGGATTGCCATTTTGCGGTCGGTGAACGTTGCACAGATTGACGCTGGCAAAGAGTCGGTGTTGAGGGTATCAACATGAAGGCTAATAGAATACTAGGGTTCAAGGGGGTTGAGCAGGAGGTAAGCTGGATCAAATTAATGCGGAGGCCGAGGAGGTAATACCGCGTGAAGAGGGAAACCGCGGCTGCGCTTTCCAATCTGTTTCTATGTGCCGATTTCCGATTTTCGTGTTTACCATTTTTTCAACGCTCCCCACGTCGCTGCCAGTTTCTTTTTTGGCTGCACAGCGACCTCGATTCTATCAATAGTAATATCGTAGTCGATGAGTTCAAAAATAATATTATCGCTACTGATGGCTTTCACTAAACCGATATCCGGGGCAAGCCACATAATGCTGCTTCGTGGAGGAACGGAGATACCTAGTGAGGTCTGAACTTGAAGGTGCTGTTCAATTTTCAAGCAGTCTCGGAATGTTCCCGCCGGCACAATGACATTTTCAATAGCGACAGCTTTGGTGTTGTTGGTTACCTCGATTTTTATTCCAAGCGAGAGTGTGGCTTCACCGGTCACTGTCCATTCTAAACCCAACTCAATTGGAACAGGCAGGAAGGTTTGAGGCGGGGAATAGTCGATTGACACATCACCAAACAGTCCGACTGATGCGATGGCTCGAAATATCAGAATCCGGTCTGGTTCGACTTTAATAAAAAATTTACTGATATTGTCATTTGTCTGATCTGCAATGACTTTCAGCGATTCAGTGCCGATTGTTGCGGGCCCCTCGATTGCAACAACTCTCTCGTCGACTCCGTCGGTGCTGCGTAAAACCCAAGTATTCCCGAATTCGTCCGGATAATAGCTCTGCGCGTGACCGTCTGAAGCCGATCCACACACGATTGCAATTAATAAAAAATAGATAAAACAATAAAGATGATCGCCTATGAGAACTCTAGCTTTCATGATGTATGATTTCCTTCACGTTTCAACCGTAGAAATTCACAAGACCTGTCGAGGATCGTCGAAGATTGCCTCGATTTCTCAGGTAGTATGATTCTCTCTAAATGCCGTTTGATATTGTGCCTGAACGGTTGCAAATATATGCCACTTCCGATCAGACTGCCCCACCCTTGTTGCTCATGGACTTACTTGTATATTGATGTGCCGGCGAGGAATTTCAATTCTTTGCCCAGGGCGAATGAGATTTGGGTCTTTCAGTTTGTTGAAGGCTAGCAAAGTACCCAAATCAAGATTATGGATTCTTGAGATTTTCCAGAGGGTGTCCCCCTTGTGCACGTAGTAGACCTTCACTGAACCCGCGGAGGTATTCTCAGGATACAGGGAGAATTGCGGTAGTCTGCTGGATTTCTCGGTTTGCACTTCACTGGATCGATCTTCGTAGAGTGCTGCCTCATCCGCTTTCTCGCGAGAAGTAAAAGTATTGGATTCCAACAAATCTTCAATGTCTATTTGTGTCAGTTCTGTTGGTGTGAGTTCTTCTAACTGCGTTTTTGCGGTCGCTGCATTATCACGCAATATAGTCAATAATGCCAAGGTCAGCATAAAAATTACAGAGGTCCATATTAACAATTGATAGCGAGCGTACATCAGACTCTCCTTTGGGCGAATGGCGTATCGAGTTCAAATGAGCTAACGTCAATGACTACGCACCCGATTCATAAAATTCATGATTGAGGAAGTCTTTGAAACAGCGGTGGCTCTTTATTCAAAAAGATTTGCACATTAAACTCATCCCATTCGATTCAACAATTCCACCGCCGCATCGGCGATCTGCTCACCGCATCCGGGACGAAAACGGGAGGAGTTGGACTCATACCCCCCTTGTTTATAGGCAATCTCGACCGGAATGTAGCCGACACTTCCGTTGGTCATGCTCATGACAAACAGGTTTTCCCGTTGCGCTCGATTCACAATGTCAAAGCCGATTTCGACGAAAATTTCCCCCGGCAGTCCGATGAAATAGATAGATCCAACCGCGATACATTGGAGATCAATCTCCTCGTTTGTTTTTCCATTGACCGCTGCTTTCAGTACTAGAGCGTGTTTTTGGTGCGCCACCCGCACCTTCACTTCATTCGAGGTCTTGACCCATTGCAGGACCTTGATCGCCTCGCCCCCGGTAGTTCTGCCAATCATGCGGGGGTATCTGCCTTCACGCTGGATGGGGACAATATTCCCCGCACAGCCCAATCCAAACAAGCAGATCCCACCCTCCCCCGATTCGACCATCTCCATTGCATATCCCGGATAGTCCGCGCTAACGGTGTACATCCGGTCTGTTGTGGTAACCGGGTGGCAAGCGAAGTGGATAAGGGAAGCCACCAGTTCCCCCGTTGCGCCATCGACGCGAAGGACCCTCACCGTCGAATCGTAGGGACCGAACGTCAAATCTGAATCGGGGTCAGGGAGACGAAAGCTGGTTTGTGCACTCCCATCTCGACGGATTGTGTGCCGATTATAGCTGACCTGATCCGCGCTGCCCTTTCCGGCTCCAACCCATGCGGGTTGAAGCCGCTGTTGAGCGAGTTGCGTTACCGTCGTGAGCTGCTGCACAAGCATATTGGTGTAAACGCGATTCTTGGAATTATCGGGGGACGTGGCACGTGATGCGCGGACTTCGGGACCAAAGTGTGTGTGGGAGCAACTGACCATCACGTTGCCAGCCGGAATCCCCGTCGCCTCCTCAATTAACCGACGAACATGATCAACAAATGTCGCTTCCACCCCAATCAGATCGTTGGTGATGATTGCAGCTTGTGTATCCCCATCGTCAAATACAAGCACTTTCGCGTAGAGTGCATCGGCGATTGTCTCGCTGCCACGGTCTCGGCCCGAATATCCCGCCATGTTGCAGCCGAGCGGCGGCGTGATGTTAATCTTCGCGGCACCAACTTTTAAGGTTCCCATTTTATTCCTCTTCTGCCGCTGCAATTTTAATCAGAACACCGCTCACAACCAAGAAAGCAAGTGCACGCAAGACAACATGGAGTTGAACCCCGACCCCAGGAATCCACATCCCGATTGGGAACGCGAGAACTGCGATCAAGAAGATGTATCCTGCCAGCCGATTCCGGCCGCCTATCAATGAGAGACCGTAACATAGAGCGGTGAGCGCAGCAAAGAAGGTTCCGGTGAGCAGTAGGGCTTCCGTGAACTCTTCCGATACTTGGTAAATTGCCATTGCGTGGGTGGGGTGATTTGCGTGCAGCTCCCCCAAGGCGCGAAGTGGTGCAGTCTGAGAAAGATGTCCAACTAGCTCTACAACCAGCCACATGACCGCAAAACCGAGTCCAAGGTAACCGCGTGCCGTCACGACAGTATTGAGCAGCACAAACAACGCAATGACCGTTGGCACAATCAGGATGAGACTTACGACACCTAATCCGTGCGTCACTCCCAACAACTTGAGTTCCGGTGTTCCCAAAGCAGCGGCCTGAAGACGTGCTACGACTAGGTAACTCGATACGAGCATCAACACACCACTCAGAAAACCGGTGGCACCGCCGATTAGATACAACTCAACAGGTTTCTTGTTCATGGGAAATCCTCCTTAGTGTCAGATTAGGGTTCGCTGTGTAACTCCTTGTATTTGACCTGATTCTGGTTAAAAAGTGAAGTCCACCCCCATTTCATCGGGATTCAAAGCAACCTGCCCCCTGCTTTCAGTTTGTCTTTTTCTTAAACCGTTAGGACGAACCGTCCATTCCGGGAATTGCTCATGTCGAGCCCGTTTCACAGATTGCGGCTTTTCCATTGCCAATCGATGCGAAGCTGGAAAAAACCTTCGTCGGCTTTTCCGCACCACAATCGGGACAGACGAGTTCACTGTTATCCGCATTGATGGATTGTAGTACCTCAAATTTGGATTGGCATGGCTTGCATTGATATTCATAAATTGGCATTGTCTTTCCTCCGAATAGATTAAGTTGTAGATGTTACTTCCTCGTTTCAATCAACGCCTTTGCCTGCTCGACCTTTTCGCGGATTAAATCGCAGCCGCCCTGCCAGAACGCGGGGGAGGCGATGTCAATCCCCATGTTAGCGACCAATTGGCTGGGCGTGGCAGAGCAGCCGGCACTCAACAGATCGAAGTAGCGAGGCACAAACGACTCCCCATCGCGTTGATACTGTGCATAGAGCGACAGCACCAGCAACTCGCCGAAGGCATAGGCATAGACATAAAACGACAATTGGAAAACGTGCGGGATATAGAGCCACCACCACTGATGGTCTTCACCCAACGTGAGCGAGTCCCCAAACATCTCCTGCATCATCCGCTGCCAGAGTTCACAATAGGCTTCTGTCGTCTGTTCTCCCTTTTCACGGCGCAGACGGTGGGCCTCCTGCTCAAAGCGATACATGGCAATCTGGCGAAACACTGTGGCAAAAATGTCTTCAATTTTACCGCACAGTAGTGCCAATCGCTCCTCCGACGATTCTAACGTAGACTGCAACTGGTCGAACACCAACATCTCTCCGAAGGTGCTCGCGGTCTCCGCTAAGGGCAAGACAGGATGATAGTTGAGCAGGTTTTGCTTGCTGGCGAGGACATCGTGAATACCGTGCCCTAACTCATGTGCTAGCGTCATCACGTCACGCGGTTTACCCGTATAGTTCATGAAAACATAGGGATGCAAATCAGGCGTGACCCCCGCGCAATATGCGCCGCCCCGTTTGCCCGCACGGAGTTCAGCGTCAATCCAGCGTTGGCTGAAGAACGGCTCTGTTATTTCCGCCAACTGCGGTGAAAACCGACCAAAGGCATCCATCACTATGCCCTGTGCTTCATCGAATGGGATGTTACCGCGGTCTCCGAGCAACGGGGCATACCGGTCGTAGTGAGTCAACTCATCTAACCCCAACAACTGCCGCTTGAGATGGTAGTAATCGGCGGTGATATCGTAGTTGTCCACACACACATCCGACACAGTGTTGACTACCGCTTCGTCTACCTCATTGTCGAGATGCCGCGCTGCTTCGGGCGATGAATGCCTTCGCAAACCGTCCAGAATTTGCTTTTCATGGAGGAGTGTATTGAAGATGAAGGTCAACACATGAGCGTCCTGTTTGAGCGTATCCGTCAAGGCGGCAGCGGCGGCTTTGCGTGTTTCGCGATTTGGGTTGTAAAAGTGCACCAGCAACTCGCTTTGGGTCAGGTCCTTATCGTCCATGCGAAAGGTTTGGCGTGCCGTGATTTCAGCAAACAGTCGTCCAAAAGCGCGGCCCCTTATATTCGCTGTTTCCTCCAAAATCTTCTCTTCTGTTTCGCTCAGATGGTGCGCTGCCAGTGCCCGTTCATGTTCGAGATAATGGCGGTAAGGTGCGAGTTGCGGGTCATCAATGATGCGGTCAAAAGTTGCTTGTGGGATTTTACCGATTTCAAGGTCAAAGAAAATCAGATGGGTCGCCGCTGCTGACCCGATCTCCCGCGTTCTTTGTAACAGTGCACCTCGTCGGGCATCCGCGGTGTCAGTCGAAAACAGCAGATTGGCATAAGACCCTGGCTTGTACTGTGCTGTCATCAAGATTTCATAATCGTTGAGTGCGTTGGCTAACAGGCCAGCGGTCACATCTGCTGAGGCGATGCGGCTTTTGTACTTCTCCTCAAACTTTGCTGCTTGATCGACCATCGAATTTAGGTCAGTGTCTAACCGCGAATCATCAACGCCATCGTAAAGATCCGACAAATCCCATGTCGGCAAACCGTTTGTATTTCCATTACTCACAATATTCTCCTCAATAGTGCAGTGCTATTTCACTCAGAATGGATTCAATGCTTCCCGGTCAACGGGACAAAACGGACCGGCATCACCTGCCTCGTCATAATCGAACCCGCTTCTGTTTTTTGGACAAGTGTCAGATTCTGCACCCGGAAACGCCCACCAACCGGAATACACAAGCTGCCACCGGGCTTGAGTTGATGCAGCAACAGCGGTGGAATATGATCCGGCGCAGCCGTGACAATGATAGCGTCATAAGGCGCATGTTCCTCCCAACCGAAGTAACCATCACCGATTTTCACTGTCACGTTTTTATAGTCAAGCCGCTTCAGCCGCTTTTCGGCACTTTCGCCAAGCTCCTTGATAATTTCAATCGTATAGACGTGATCGACCAACTCCGCTAAAACCGCCGCTTGATACCCCGACCCGGTGCCCACTTCGAGCACCTTGTGCTCTTTTTGAGGGTCGAGCAGTTCCGTCATATATGCAACGATATACGGTTGCGAAATGCTCTGGTCATACCCAATCGGCAGGGGTATATCGATATATGCGCGGGATTTCAGGCGGTCCGGGACAAATTCATGGCGGGGTACCCGCCGCATCGCTTCCAAAACGGACTTGTTCTTGACACCGATCCGACCATCCGTGATGCCTCGTGCGTCAATCTGGGTTTTGACCATCCACTCGCGGTCGCTGTCCAAATCACCGACGCTGTAGGGGGGTATAGCGATTAACAAGAGAAATGTAGCGAGAATGAAAAAACCCTGTTTCATGATGTGCCTCCTTGTTTGTTAAAAGTGTGTACTTTGTCAACTTTTATCAGAGAGACTAGGGCGATAGGGTGCGGTCTCCCGATCCATTCGGAAGTGGACATACCCACCGATGAGGTAGATCCCGATCGCCAGAAGAATCACGATGTTAAATCCAAACGCAATAGCGAGACAGGTCGCCAGAATCGCACTCACGACTGATGCATATCCGTTGATGCCCCACGCCCAAGCGATCAGATTTGGATGGTGTCTTTGCAACCAATCTATCCCCAATGGGAAGGGCATTCCCATGAAAAACGCTAAAGGTGCAATCAGTCCAACTGATACGGCAATCTTCAGAATGTCGGAGCTCGCGAGAAAGTAGTGAAAAATCGGGGGAAGCAGTTGTAGGTCAATCAGTGCGAGGCCCGATAACATACCGATAGCAACGAGCGTTGGATGTCGTTGTAGCCTCCGGATCCTCCTCAATCTCAGCGAGAAAAGGCTGCCCAATCCCGCAAAGAGAAGGAACGCACACAGCACAACCGCGACCGCATACGTTGGGTTCGCAAGTAACAGGAGAAACTTCTGGATGAATGACATCTCGATGAACATAAAACCAACCCCTAAGCTCAAAAAGTAACTGAACACCCGCCAAATGGTGAAACGCGAGTTGTGAGCGGTAGGTGAGGTAGCTTCCCGCTTCAGGAAAAAGAGCGGGATCAGGATCAAGACCAGCCCCGCCAAAACCGCTTGGATTAGTGTTACGATCAGGAGTAGATAGCCCCACTCGATGAACGGGATGGCACTTCTGCCAACCGTCCGAACCATCTGAATGAGCGAATCAAAACGCAAGAATTGAAAGAAATACGGGCGATTATCGGTCGTGGGGCGGATATTGAAGGGATACCCTTCATAAAATTGTTTCCGATCGTTGGACAGAATCGCTTGTGCAGCCCGAAAGTAGATCGGCTCCGCCAACTGATTGTAACGATTGGCTTTCTCCTCCGGCATTTGGGGGTAGTACGCCACATCGAAAGAACGTTCGCGGCAAAAGTCCTGAATCGCGGCTCGGTCCGCTGCGTGGAAGGCCCCTTTCTTTATCAACAACGTGCCGGTCCGCCAGCCGCGGATCATCGCCAACTGTTGAGCGGGGAGTGCGCCGTCAATCTGTTCTAATACCTCAACTGTTGTTGCAAATAACCGAATCATGTCACGCGGCGGGGTTTTCAGCCAACGCGTGATCGAAACAATCCCCCCAGGCATCAAGTGTTGATACAGGTCTGCGATCGACTCAACGGTATAGAGGTAACTTTCACTCAGGGCGTGGGTGCCCGCAGCGGACGCGCTTACGGAATCAAGCAGTGCAATCTGGATGAGATCATACCGCTTCGTTGTCGATCTCACAAATCCACGGGCTTCTGCGACATAAACCTGTACCGGATAGGTTGAATCTGGCGCGTAAATCTGCCCGGCAAAATCCTTGTGTTCTCTCGCCACCAGTTCAAGCACTTGTGGATTTAACTCCACTGCATCAACCGATACCGCGCCATGGTAGAGCGCGTTGAGGACATCCCCACCGCCGCCGGCACCCAAGACCAGCACGCGGGGCGGTTCAATGAGGTGATATGCCACCGCCGACGTTGTATCTCCAAGATACCCCAGTTTTGATAGGTCGCCTCCGAAATCGGTTATCGCTGTCATTGCGTCGGCATCGGTGAATAAGCCCAACTGTGGCTGCACCGGGTGCTGCGCCTTTAGGCTCAACCCCGGCACCGCACGGATTAACTCACTGTGAACCACATGCAACATGCCGAGGGGACTATGTCGCTTATTCAGGATTTGTGCATCCGGAAAATTCAGTACACTGCTCAACCCTTTGTAGGGTGAGATCCTTATTGTTACGGGGTTGAATAAAAGATAGCCGATAAACGTAGCGGCGAATCCAGTTATCAGGACAACTCGCCGCCAAGGCCGCGTTCTCCAACTCCCCCAATTAGCGATTAGGACAGCACAAAACCCGACTGCTGAGACGAGAGTCAGGTTTTGTGCCGGGGGAATCAGATACATCGTAACAATGATGCCTAACGCCCCGATACCAGAACCAAAGAGATCAAAAAAATAGAGACGGTTGACGTTTCCCGCGAATTGGAGTAGTGCCAGACCAATGCAGACTGCACCGAAGAAAAACGGGAGCGATAAAATGAGATACAACGCGAAAAGCGATAGCACCTGACTCGGCTGCCAGACCAACATCAGCGGATTGAACGGCACATATTGGTTCAGCGCAAAACACCCAACGACGCTGATCGAATAGAGAAGTCCACAAGTCGTATAGATATTGCGGAAGCGTTGCCCGACTCCGTCGGATTTTGACCGACTCCCCATCAGCCAACGTTGCGTCAGCGAAATCGCCGTCCCACTGGCACCGAACCCAAGCAACGCTAGACTGATAATCATGTGCGCGAAATGATGCCATTGCGCTATTGAAAATAAGCGTACCAGCGTAATCTCATAAGCGATGATCGAACCGGCTAGCAGAGCAACAGAAAGAAAATAGGGATTCATCGTTACATGGATTTGCCTACGGAATCTCTCGGAGGAGTTGTTTGGTTTTCACCTCAAATCGTGCGCGTGTCGCATGGTGCAGTTGGGGAAACCAGAGATCCGGCGAGGGTGGATGGGTTGTCCACTCGGCAGACCCGCTATACAATAGATAGACATCCCATGCGGTGTCGTTTAGGCGGAGCACGTCCTTCCAAAGGTTACCGGTGGCACTAGTACTATCCCAGAAATGCGTAAATTTTTCATGGGTAAATTCCCTAGCGCGTCTCTCTGCGGAAACCCGATTATCACTATTAAGAATCGGTTGCCAGATGAGGTAAGCACGCAGCCGATCATCCGGAACTCTTTCAAACATCTTTATTATTTCGGAGACCCCCCGACGACATTTCGGTCAGCCAGGGGAAAGCAGAGCCACCACGCGAACACTACCCCCGTCCGCTTGGAACTGATGCATCAATTGATCCAGATGAACGAGCTCCGTTACGGGTCGTCGATCGCCCCTTAAAACATCTCTCTTCTTTTGGGCAGTCTTGCTCATCTGGTTAATCAACGGTTTACGTTCCGCTTGGTTTAGCGCACCAAGCAGCGTATATTGCCACGCCATCGGATCGACGACAGCCATCTGTTGCATGAGCGTTAGCCCATCGAGTGTACCCCAGCGTTCCGCAACGACCCCATCGGCAATCCGATAGATGTCAAATCCTGTCACTGTTACTTGCTTATCAGTCGGATCAACCTGCATAAAGTTATTCTGATGAGTACCTTGCATTGTGGTACGAGTCACTACCTTATCCCCGTTGACAATCATCTCCTCAACGGTGAAGCGCAGGTCGGGAAAGGCAAAGCGTAACGCTCTTACAGTCTGTTTAAATCCTTCTATGCCAGATTTACCCCCTGGGCCTATTGGATTATGGTCAATATATTCGGCGGCAATTAGCGTGTCTACTTGCCCCAGCTCTCCCGTATTAAAGACCTCCTCGTAGATGCGAGTGACAGCTGCTCGGTCTGCTGCTGTTCCGGCATCCTCTGCCTCTGCAGCTGACACACCAATCAGCGGGCAAATTCCGATCAGGAGTGCTCCCACTATCAAGAGGTAGGTCAGTTTTGTTACTGTTAGCGGTTGTTTCATAGTTTAGCTCCTATCTTAATTTTAATATCAGGTTCCCCAATTATACCCATTCGGTGCATAATGTCAATGAGAAAATGTAGACTCGACTTTCTTTTTTTATGAGTCCCGGAAGTTGGGCATCTTGCCCGACCACACTAATGAGCCCATGAACAAGTTGTTTTCACGTTTCACGCCTCACGCTCTTCGCATACAGTCAATCGCACTCCAAGATTTCCTTGACTTGTCTGCCCACCATCGCTATAATCTTAACATCTCGCGCGTGCTGTATGACAAGATCGGCACGCTTTAAGCAATCCGCCCATCTCAACAAGGAGTTTGCCAAATGAACACGATTGTCATCTGCTGCGATACGCTTCGAGCAGATGTGGTAGATCACACTTGGGAAGATTATGTTGATACCCCCCACCTGGATCAATTGCGGAAAAATAGCACGGTGTTCACTAATGCTTGGGGAGAAGGTGAGCCAACCATCCCGAATTTATTATATTTCGACAATATTTCACATGAAAACCCTCAATCTCAAATCAACCCACAAACCAGTCAAAGCCTACTACGAATCCCTACAACGTTTCGAGTCAATCGGTGTCTCCCACGAAACCGCTGTCCGCTCGGCATTCCAAACCCTGCTTGAACACTGTGGGAAGCAATTTAACTGGATCCTGGTGCCCGAACATTCAATAATCCCCCTTGATAAGGGGGCCAGTCGAAACAAGCGGATTGTCGTTGATGGTGCATTGATCGACAATTTCCGGTTACCCCACGGCTATTGGGAGGCAAAGGATATCCACGACGACCTGCCAGCCGAAATGCTCCGCAAGTTTGCAGCAGGCTACCCCCGCGACAACCTCCTTTTCCAAACCCCACACCGCGCCATCCTTTGGCAAAACAATCAGCAGACGCTCGATGCCGACCTGACCGACCCGACCCAACTGATACATACCCTCGAAACCTTCTTTTCTCACCGTCCGCAAGAATACACGGAATGGGAGGCGGCGGTTTCGCAGTTCAAAGACAGAGTGCCCGCGCTTGGGAACGGCTTGGCAGAATTGATCGAAACGGAACGGGGGACGAACCGTCAGTTTGCCACCGCCTTTACAGCCTTCCATGAGAAATGCCGTCAATCGATCAACCCCAACCTCACCGAAGCCGCTGTCGAGGAGATGCTCATTCAACACCTCTTGACCGAGCGGATTTTCCGAACCGTGTTTAGCAACTCCGAATTTACCCGCCGCAATGTTATCGCCCGCGAAATTGAGACCGTCATCACCGCGCTGATGTCTCACGCTTTCAGCCGCGAAGATTTTCTGCGTAGCCTTGACCCTTTTTACGTCGCAGTTGAGCGCACCGCTGCAGCCATTGACGACTTCTCCCAAAAACAGAGTTTCCTCAACACGGTTTACGAGCAGTTTTTTCAAGGTTTTTCGGTGGAGATTGCCGATACGCACGGAGTGGTTTACACACCGCAACCGATTGTCGATTTCATGGTGAGAAGTGTTGATCAGCTATTAAAGACGGAATTTGAGCGTGTAGGGAACGGGGGGCTGCGTTCCTTATCTTCTCCGGATGTTCACATCATCGACCCGTTTGTAGGGACGGGTAATTTCATTGTGCGGGCAATGCGCGAAATTCGCCCAACCGCCCTTGAGGATAAGTATCAGTCCGAACTCCACTGCAACGAGGTGATGCTGCTCCCTTACTACATCGCCTCAATGAACATCGAGCATGAGTTTTACGAGGCAACCGGAGACTATCAACCGTTTGAGGGGATCTGTCTTGTCGATACGTTTGACCTTGCGGAAAACCGACAATTGCCGCTGTTCGCGCCGGAGAATACCCGCCGCGTTGAGGACCAGAAGGAGACACCGATGTTTGTGGTTATCGGCAATCCGCCCTATAATGTCGGTCAGGTCAACGAAAACGACAATAACAAAAATCGGAAATATCCAACGATGGATGCACGAGTTAAGGAGACCTATGCGAAAGACTCCAAAGCGACAAATAAAAAGGCCCTCTCCGACCCGTATGTGAAGGCGATTCGATGGGCCTCCGACCGTATAGGGGATCAAGGAATAGTCGCTTTCGTAACAAATAACAGTTTTCTTGACGCTGTGGCGTTTGATGGGATGCGGAAACATCTCGCAGACGATTTCGACATAATTTACATTCTGGACTTGGGTGGGAACGCCCGGAAGGGATTGTCCGTGCCGAGACCAGGGAAGGTCTCGGATGCCAATGTATTCGGGATACGGGTCGGCGTGAGTATTAACCTATTTGTGAAAACTGGACGGGCGATAAATCATCCAACTACTAATGGGGAAAATTCTGTCCCGCCCCGTATATTTTACTATCGCACTGACGACTTGTGGAACAAAAAACAGAAATTCGATTTTCTAAATGAATGCGGACATATCGGCAATATAGATTGGCGGGCCATTCGTCCTGACACACGCTACACATGGCTGACAGAAGGGCTCCACGCCGAATTTGAGACTTTTATCCCCATGGGAACTAAGAAAGCGAAGGCGGCGAAGGGTGAGGCAGCAGATGTGATTTTTAAGATATTTAGTAGCGGGGTCGCGACTAGCCGTGATGCGTGGGTTTACAATTTTAACCGAAACGCACTTGCCGAGAACATGAAGCGGACAATTGACTCCTACAATGAGCAGGTGTTTAAGTGGAAACATCGGGGAGATAGGGATGCAAATGTTGATGATTTTGTGGTTTATGATGACCTGAAAATCAGTTGGAGTTCCGCCTTAAAACAAAAACTGAGAAACGGGCAGGTTGCAGAATTTGCAGACACAAAAATCCGACAATCTCTTTACCGCCCCTTCGCAAAATCAAACTTATTCTTTGACCGCGTTATGAACCAGAGAGTTTTTGTTCTCCCGTCCATCTTCCCTACGCCTGAAACAGAAGCGGAAAATCGGGTGATATGGGTCAAGGTCGGTGCTGCTTGGCCGATGTTTGCGTTAATGATTAACAAAATTCCTGATACATTGCCGCAAAGCGGTTCCCAATGCTTCCCCTTCTACACCTATGACGAGGACGGGGGAAACCGCCGCGAAAACGTCACCGATTGGGCATTAGCACAATTCCGGGCGCATTACCGAGACAACGCCATCACTAAGTGGGATATCTTCCATTACGTCTATGCCCTCTTACATCACCCCGATTATCGAGAGCGGTATCAAGCGAACCTCAAGCGGGACCTGCCGCACCTGCCATACACACCCCATTTTTGGGACTTTGCTAGAGCGGGTCAACGGTTGGGAGAAATCCACATCGGCTATGAAGAAGTATCCGAATATCCCCTACATTTCATCGAAAACCGTGAAGTGCCGATCAATCTTTCTCCCCACTTGCGGGGCAGGGGGTTATGGCACGTGGAGAAGATGAAGCTATCCAAAGACAAAACGCAGCTGGTATACAACGATTTCCTGACACTGGAGGGGATACCCGCAAAGACGTTTGACTATCGGCTTGGGAATAGATCGGCGTTGGAGTGGGTGATAGATCAGTATCGCATTAAGACGGACAAACGGAGCGGCCTCGTCAGCGATCCGAACCGTGAGGATGACCCGCGGTACATCGTTAAACTTATCGGGAAGGTGATTGCGGTTAGCTTGGAGACCGCGGAGATTGTGGAGGACTTGCCCGATCTGGGGGTGCCTTCTCATTAAACCTAAGACATAAGGAAACGTCTCAACCAAAGTATTTATCACCCTTCACTCCAAGGGCTAACAAAGCACATACACGCGGACGTTTGTGAACTCATGCCACTGAATTCAATCATTAGAGGGCAACCATATTAGATACCCTGAGGGGGTTGGCAAGCCCAACATGACGAATATAAAAATTAAGTGGCTCATATACACGGTCCTCGTGGGGCTAATACCGGTTCTTTCACGAATGTTAATATGGTTTATATTACAGGATCGAACCATGGATATCTTAAACGCCTCAGACTTTGTGGCGTTTGGATTGATCTTACATATATCCAATATAAACGAGATAGAGCATTTCGATGATCGAGAAAGGTCATGGAAGACAATTCAGAACGGACTTTCAATTGCTTTTATATCATTCTATAGTGTTTTATTCGCGGCTGACTTATTCGGTCAATCAAACCCTGGGTTAATTGATGTAAAATCTATGAAATATGTCTCTATGGGCTTAAGTCTTGCCTCATTGGGGATCAGCTTATCTGTATATCACAGAATCTCGAAACTAGTTAAGGAGCGATCAAATGACTGAAATAATTGTCATCACAGGTTCAATCCTTGCTATAGTAGGTATTGGTGTTTCTATTTGGTCTTTCATAGACACAAGAAAACGGTATTATGAGGAGTATATGAGGAGGAAACGCCGTGCAGACGATTAAAAGCTTTATCTATCTAGATGAGTATAAAATGTATTCTATCTCATCTCAGATTTTTGAGGGAATTACAGAGTATTTAATAGACTATCGAGAGACTACAACGCAAGAAAACGAGGCGCAGAAAGGCCCCATTGGTAGTGGGCGGATCATGGCAGATATCTTGAAATCCGAATCAGGCACTCGAGAAAAGAAGTATCTTCATGATTATTCCTACAAGCTCTTTGAAGATTATCTGAAGGAATCAGGAAAAATCCTTAGTCTCTCGGTAGAGAACATTGATGAAAATATCAAGCGTGTTGACAATGTAGGCTTTGTTGAAGTGAGGGCTAAGGCTGTATTCAATGATATGAATACTCTTAAAGTCACTATAGAGCAATTCAATGAATTGGGTCAAGCATTGGCATACATCACTAACTTTGAAAAAATAGATGAAGTCCGCCAACAACTGGCAACAGCGGCGCAGCCTATCAAAGACAGAAATCAAAAATCACGACTTAGACAACAACTTAAAGGGTTAGAAAATATAGAAAAATTAGCGAAAGATCAAGGTCTGCATCAAGATCCTGTTTTGCTGAAAAAATTAGCTTTTGTTATAGATTATGGATTTCAAGATCAGTTTGAAGTTCGGATGCCTATAGAGCCTTATGTATTTTCCTCAAATTTTAACAGGGAGTATCTTCGGGAAGATGAACATTTGCTGGTAAGAAAATACTCCAGACTTCCTGAAAAAGAATTTGTTCTTGTTGGTACTATCGCACAAAGTTCAAGCAAACCCACTGATTATGAAGCAGGCGGCGAAGGCGATGACCAATTTGAGCATCTCAAAGAAAGGATTATGTATCTTGTCGAACTGCTTGGGATAATGGAATCTACATTCTCAGGAAAATTAGCGAACGAAATTGTTGTTGACCCAGTTGCCCTATATCATGAAATCTGATGTAGCCTCTAAGATGAGATGTAAAGCCCGAACCCCTTTTATTTTTCGATGTTTCAGAAACGCCGTTGAAAACAGTCCATACTGTTTTGAGCATCGGCATTACCCACCGAGCGGTTGGCGATATAGCTTGCTGATGCTTTCGACGATTGCCACCGGTGTTGCTGGAGCTGCGGTTCTCATTATCGGTTTCGCTTGTCTGAGAAACTGCCGGAATAAAGATCTCAAAGGTGGCACAAAGCAGATGAACGGGCGGGCACCATTTGATTACGCTGTGTTGTGTTTAGCGATTTACGAATTGAAAGAGGAAGTTCACATCTCCACAGAGACAGGTAGATTCAAAATCTTTATGATGCCAGAAGGTGATAGCGATATCTATTTCTCTGAAGTAGCAGAGCCGCCGGACTGGATGCAGCTCTCTGCCCGTTCACGTCGGCATCAACTCCCGGAAGGGCTAAAGGACGCAAAATTTGAGGATTGTAACACGGGCTTTCGTGCCATGTTATACCAATCAAGGGATACACAGGAGATTGTCGTTGTTTATCGGGGGGTAAGAAAATCCAATCTTATCCGGGATAGTCAGACATGCCTTTCGCAGGGGTTGGGATTTGGAGCAGCGGCATATCAACAAGCCATCAAACTTGCCAAAGCTGTTGCGGAAGTGTATGGAGATAAGGTGACGTTTACAGGTCATTCCATGGGCGGCGGTCTGGCAGCTGCCGCGGCAATCGTAGCGAATCGACCGGCGGTGACTTTCAACAGCGCGGGGGTGCACCCCGTCACCCTCGAAGAATTTGGCTTAGATGACGCAACCATTAACGAAAGACTCAAAGCTATCGAGAACTATTATGTGCCGGGCGAGTGGCTGTCCACCCTGCAACGTCCCCGCTTTATCAAAAGTGCCGCTGGTATACATATTCCACTGCCGGATGTCCGAGGTAGCGTTTCTGTGAAAACAGTGCCCGCTAGAAACAAAGGACGCGGCAAACACTCAATCACCTTGATTATTGCGACATTGTACGACCTCGCCCAGTCCGCCTAACAAATCGCTGCCCCTTTACACATTACGCATCACGTTTCATTTCCCCGTATTCGCGATGGCATCTAGATAATCCTTAACCCGTTGTCGATACCGCATAGGAATCCCATCCCTTTCCATTGCCTCCGCGTAAGCCTGTTTCGCGTTGAGATAGACTTCTTGGTATTGCGTATAAACCGGCTCCTCTTCACCGCTTGGATTCTCTTGTGTGGTGCCTATGGAGAATTCCTGCGAATCCGATGTGCCCCCTCTCAACCGTAGCTCCTCTGTGGGGCGCGCCTCTGAAGTCATAGCGTCAACCTGCGTTCCTCGCGCCTCCCCTGTCCCGGATTCCTCGCCCGGTCCTCCATCACTACCTGCCACCCCTCCCGTTTTACGCGCCATTTCGATACCCGCTAATCCGATATTTTTTCGGCTTGCCCGGATCTCCTCCAAAATCCCTTCCAACTGTGCAATGTCTTTTGCCTGCCGGTCGATCTCTAACAGTGAACGCGCAATTTTCGCTAGCATCTCAGGACTGACTCCCTCTGTTTCAATCTCGTTTAGTTGGTCCACAAGGTTCTTGGCGGCGGGGTTGCCCCCAAGCCGTTCAGCGAGCTGTCTGAGTAGCGCATCCAATTCCGCCCGCTGCACCGCAGTCAGTTCGTCCATCTGATCCGTCAGTTTCTGTAGTTCTAACGCAATCTCCCCTGCGTCCGCACCACTGAGAAGTTTGGAGTTTTCTCCCACTGTGGAAATGGCTGCAACCGCCTGATCTATTGCATTTTCCGACAGTTGGCTTTTTCGGGCCTCAACATCTTCACGGAGCTTGCTGAGTTCTGTCTGGGCGGCTTGCACACCGATACGCTTGTTTTGTAATGCTTTGACGGTTTCTTCAACTTGCTTGGAGAGTTCTGCGTTGTCGAGACCGCTAACCGCTTGTTCAAGCGTTGCTGCGGCATCATGAATAGCCGCATGTTCCGAGATAGTTGGGGGCGGGGGGACTTCATACATGCGCGGGATGAAAAATGAAAGCCCAATTAGTAACATAGGGATGGGAAGCCATTTGAGGGCTGGCGGGGTCGTGTAGGAGACAGCGGCATCGGGGACCAACCCTTGTGCCACCCTCGCAGCATCATGAATCTGCAAAATGGCGAAATCGTCCGTAGCCCTCCGCCGAATTGCTTCAAGGGCAGTGCCGAGGCGTTCCTTCAGATTGAGACGTTGATCTACAAGGTGCGCTACGACAAACGGGTCTGTTTTCCTTAGTAGATTCAAGCCAACGGCAATAACGCTCGCGGCGATGAGCGGCAGGGAAACTACAAATCCAACCGGTATCGGTAACGGGAAAAATCGGTTGACTGTGAGCCATATCCCAACGATGAGAAGCCCCCAGAAGTTAAATGTAGCTAGATTCTGGAAGATGCTGTCAATCCGCATTCGACGTTGGATACTAGATAGCTTATTGTGGATAATTTGTTCAGGGAGATTTTGTATTGCATGTCGCATATTTTATAAGACGAACTGACGGACAAAATCGTTCACAAAGAGATCGGAAATTTTCTCCCCGCAACAATCACACGAAAACCAATCGCCTCGGATAAACCTATGGGATAGGCGCATCGTCGCAGAAAAATGATGGCTTAGCATCAATCTGTCAGGTTATTTTGCAAAGGAGGGCTTTAATTTGATAACAAATCAGCAGACCGAAAACTCAGCTGATCACGTTTCACACATCACGTTTCACACACTAGGTCTCATATTTCTCATTGTGATGCTTGTCGGTGGAGTCATTGGGTGTTCAAGGGATCAAAATCCCAAGCCCGGTCGCTGGGAAATTGTTCGGCGTGCCGACTGGGAAGCACGGTTCTACGATGTATTCTTCATTGACAAGCAGACCGGGTGGACAGTCGGCAATAACGCGGGAAGCACATTCGCAGAGGAGTTCGACAGCGTGATTGCCCACACAACGGATGGCGGGATTACATGGCACCCACAGCAGAGTGGCGTTTACCATCTGCTGCGAGCGGTGCGATTTGCCGACAACCACACCGGGTGGATCGTCGGTGAAAATGGTGTCATCCTGTACACAGAAAATGGCGGGCAGAGGTGGGAACAGCAATCAGGGAATACGCATAATAACCTGTTCGATCTTCACTTTGTCTCAACGCAGGAAGGTTGGGTCGTCGGCGATTTCGGGACGGTATTGTACACACAGAATGGCGGACAAACTTGGGAAAATCGGTCGGAAGGGATTGGCGACAATTCACTGCGAGGTGTATATTTTCTCAATTCCCGACAAGGTTGGACTGTTAGCCATCAGGGTAACGCTTATTATACACGCGATGGGGGAAGGTACTGGACTTATCAGAGAACGAATGTCCGCTACGAGTTGTCCGATGTCCACTTTGTCGATGAAAATCGTGGCTGGATCGTCGGTGATAAGCGGACAGTGCTTACCACACAAGATGGCGGCAGGAATTGGGAGTATTTAACGCGAGGCTCAAATAAACGCCATGAACAGCACTACGGTCAGCAGGTGAGAACCGGGGATGAACCGCTACACACCTTCCTCCTGTATGCGCTCCATTTCGCCGATGCTCAGAATGGCTGGATTGTTGGGGACTTAGGTGCCATCTTGCACACCGGCGATGGTGGAAGGACGTGGAAGCATCAGCGGGGTGGGGCGACACAGTTGGTCGGGGCGGATGTCGTTTTATTGGGTGTTCATTTTGTCAATCCTCAGCTTGGGTGGGCTGTCGGTGAGTTTGGGACGATCTGGCATACGAAAAACGGTGGAAAAACGTGGGGACTTCAATCCTCACCCAGCTATCTGCTCACAGACCTCCATTTTATCAGCAATAAGATTGGATATGCAGTGGGCGATCGGGGGGAAGTCCTTCGCACAAACGACGGTGGGTTACGCTGGCAGTCGCAAGATAGCGGAACGATGGAGTGTTTTGGGTCAACGCATTTTATCAACGACAAGGTTGGCTGGAGCGTTGCGGAATGGGGAACGATTGTCCATACTACCGATGGTGGCAAAACGTGGGCGCAGCAAGAGGCGGATACGGAAAATGACCTCCTCGGTGTCTCCTTCGTTGATTCACGGTATGGATGGGCAATTGGTCACAGCGGAGAGATTTTGCACACCGCGAACGGGGGCAAAACGTGGCAGAAACAGCGCAGCAGTGTCAACCGTCACCTCTTTGATGTCCACTTCGTTGATACCCAAACCGGGTGGGTTGTAGGGCAAGGTGGTGTGATTCTTCACACCCGGGACGGCGGTCAAACATGGGATTTGCAAGCCCAACTCGGCGAGGTCTGGTTATCGGGGGTTTACTTTACAGACCGACTAAATGGCTGGGTTGTTGGGATTGATGGATTCGTTATCCACACAACCGATGGCGGGCACACATGGAAACGTCAAAAGAGTTACGTGGAAAGTTTCCTGAATAGTGTCTTCTTCCTCAATGCGAACTTGGGTTGGGCGGTCGGTGGCGAAGGCACGGTTATCCGTACCCTTGATGGTGGGGCTAATTGGCGTCCACAATGGTGCGAGAGCCACTATAACCTGAACTCGATTTATATGGCAGATGCTAAAAATGGCTGGATTGTCGGCGATCTCGGGGTGATGTTGCGGTATGTCGTTGATGATTAGGGGACGACAAACTTATCTTAGCTGAAGCGAACTGTATAGCTATGAAACATGAAACGTAAAACGTATTTGGTTCATTAGTGCATTAATAAACCAATGCACCAACGAACTCTTGAACGATGTGGCAGCAACACCCTCACCAACTAGCACCAAAAGTTACTAAACAACTGCTGATAATCCTCCATCGATATTAATCGCTGTCCCCGTAATGTACGAAGCCCGATCCGAAACGAGGAAAGCAACGAGATCGCCGACCTCAGTGGGCTCACCCAAGCGGCCAAGCGGGTGCTCGGCTCCCCTTGCCTCCCAATACTCCTCAAGGGTGCCGAGCGAACCGTCCGCCTTCCAAGAGCGTTCACCCTGTGCACTCTTAATTGAGGTCAAGCAAACGGTGTTGACAAGGATATTGTCAGCGAGCAATTCTTTGGAGAGCGCTTTTGTCATCGCAATGCCTGCCGCTCGACTGACGGAAGTTGGGACGGAGCCCGCGCCCGGTTGTTTGCCGCCGGGGTGAGTGATATTGATGATGCGTCCTCCACCCGTTGGCCTCATATGAGGGATAGCCAACCGCGCACAGCGCACGGCTCCCATCAGCTTGAGATCGAGATCTTCGTACCATTCCGCATCAGTTACCTGTTCAAAATCTCCGCCCGCAGACCGCCCGGCATTGTTGACCAAAATATCGATCTGTCCGAACTTATCAACTGTTTGGTTGATAAAGTTTTCGAGTGTTGCAGGAACTGTCACGTCAGCGGTGACAGTGAGCACCTCGCCACCTGTTGCGTCACGAATCTCTTGCGCTGCCTCTTGTAAAACCTCCTCACGACGGGCGCAGATCGCGACCTTTGCGCCCTCTTCGCAGAGCCGTTGGGCGATGCCTTTGCCAATCCCTTCACTGCCACCTGTGATGACAGCAACCTTTCCTGCTAATCCTAGATCCATGGTAACCTCCTGTGATTGGGTTAGGGGCCCGCTTGGCAAATCGTCCGATTTACGTGCGCTCACCCCGAAGTATGTCAGAAGTATGTCAATTGTGACTTTTCTCGTAAATGTTAGCCCAGAGCGGAATCGTTGCAATTGCTGGCGGCAAGCACCGATGTACATCACACGCCTGATAGCGGACATCCACGTTCAGCGGAAACGCTTTTTCGATTGTTTCGCCCGGCTTCAACTTCAGTTTCAGCTTGACCGTGATGTTTCCTTCATAGATGGAGATTGGTCCCTCGCTGAAATCTGCGTAAAACGGCTTCCCCTTGGGGTATGTCACCGACAAAATTTCGACGGGCCCATCAGGACTGACAGACACGGTCGTCGGAATCAACAGATCCAACGAAGGGGGATTGGCGTTGATATGCCACCCTTCAGCAAGTGCAAGTTGCACCTCCACATCAAAGGGGCTTTCAGGGGAGATGCCCCCTTTCGAGAGTATGGACACCGAAAGCGTCAAGAGTTCATCCGCTGAAGGTAAAACCGATTGGGCTTTAGGCGGTGCAAAGAGGTTGATCTCGCTCATTCCCTCCCTGTTCAAGCCAAATTGAGATGCCCCTTCTTGGGGTGCCGCTCCAACTTTCGTCCAGTCTGTTGAAAGATAACGATTGGTAGCGAAAAGCATGTGCATAAAAGCACGGGGGGACTGTTTCATCATGCCCGCGAAATTCTGAAGCGTTTTTTCCGCTTTATCCAGATAACCCTTCTCACCAATGAGCTGTGCGAGGGTGAGCAGGTTGTTAGCCGCTACAGCATTCCCCGATGGGAGGGCGGAATCGTAAGGATTCTTGGTACGCACAACCAGATGTTCTTGGTTGGCAAGGGTGAAGTAGAAACCCCCGTTTTTATTATCCCAAAACAGCCGGTTCATTGTATCGGTCAGGGATTTTGCTTCATCCAACCAAGTCGTTTCGCCCGTTGCCTGATGCAGACTTAGCAAACCACGAACGAGGAAGGCATAATCATCAAGGTAGCCGTTATATTTGGGGATACCATCCCTGTAGGTCCGCATCAGTTGTCCATCGGATGTCCGGAGGTGTTTCAGGTTAAATCGTGCAGCTTTCTCCGCTACCTCACGATACTGTTTATCGCCGAGCACTTCGTAGCCGTAGGCAAATGCATCAATCATTAAGCCGTTCCAACTCGTGATCACTTTCGTATCGAGCAGGGGTTGTTTCCGTTGCTCCCGCGCCGCGAGTAGTTTCGCCTTGAGCGGTTCAAGTTGGCTGTGGAGGTCGTCCTCCGATTTTTTAAGCGATTTTGCGACATTTGAAATTGGGACGGGAAGGTAGGGGATATTGGTCCCGCCTTCAAAGTTGGGACCCTTGTCCACCCCGTAAACCTGCATGAACAGTTTGGCATCCTTTTTCTCAAGAGTCTTTTGAATCTGCTCTTTGGTCCAGAGGTAGGATTTGCCCTCCTCCGCATCTACTTCCGCATCAAGTGCCGAGTAGAAGCCTCCCTGTGCAGATGTCATCTCTCGCGAAACGAACGTAAAAATCTCCTCAGCTACCCGTCGGTAGAGCGGATTTTTCCTCAGTTGATAGGCTTGCAGGTAGATTTTCGCAAGTTGGGCGTTGTCATACAACATCTTCTCAAAGTGTGGCACGAGCCATTTGGCATCAACCGAGTAACGGTGAAAACCGCCCCCAATCTGATCATACATCCCACCATACGCCATCTTGTCAAGGGTGTTGGTGACTATCTCAAGCGTCGGTTTGGAAGGCTCGCGTTGATATTCACTCAACAACAGTTCCAGATTCGTGGGACTAGGAAACTTTGGCGCGCCACCAAAGCCGCCGTATGTAGCGTCGTACCTCGATTGGAGTGCTTTCACCGCCGCCGAGATCAGCTTCCGATCCAGCGGTGCTTCGCCGATGGAAGCCGGGGTGGCAGCCGTTGCCTGTTTGATAACTTCCGTTATCTTCTCTGCCTGTGCAATGACCTCCGGCTGTTGATTTATCCACACCTCATTAAGTGCGCTCAAGACTCTCGGAAAACCGGGGCGGCCACGGCTATCCTCTGGTGGAAAATAAGTGCCTCCGAAAAAAGGGAGGAGGTCAGGCGTTAAAAAAACAGAGTTGGGCCAACCACCAGATCCCGTCATGATTTGGGTGGCGGTCATGTAAATCTCATCCAGATCCGGGCGTTCTTCCCGGTCTACTTTGATGTTAATAAATGACGTATTCATCAGATCGGCTATCTCTGGATTTGAGAACACCTTCCGCTCCATGACGTGACACCAGTAGCAGGTGGAGTAACCCACAGAAAGGAAAATCGGTTTGTTTTCAGCCTTTGCCTGTTCCAATGCCTCAGGACCCCACGGATACCAATCGACCGGATTATGGGCGTGCAAAAGCAGGTAAGGACTTGTTTCGCGGATAAGTGCATTCGTCCACTTCCATGTCCCATCAGGGTTCTTGAGGGCTGCTTCGTGGGGGTGTGCATCCTCCGCGGCATGGACGAGGAGACCAAAACCGCTCGCAACAATGCAGAGACACGCCAGTGAGAAAATTAAGTTCAGTTGCATACCAACGTTCCCTTATGTTGGTTAGTGGTAGGCTTTAAGAGAGTAGGCATACTCCGCATGCCGTAACCCTTTTAGGTTTGGTTGAACGCTAGTGAAACCCAACAATATACTATGGGGAAGTTTTCTCATTTTCTTTCTATTGAATCCTCAGAGATCAAGGATGGAACCATCGACATCGAAAGCGTCCCATTTCCCACGTGATGAATCTCCTGAAAGCGATCGGATATAATCTTCGTTCAGTGAAACGCCCCACCCTGGTCCCTGTGGCACTTTTAGATGTCCATCAACCGGCTTTTCTTCAAATCCAACCAAGAGGTTCTTCCGTTCTGGATTGTTCCCGTTGGGAACTTCTTGGATAAGAAAGTTTGGCACAACGGTATCCAAGTGCAGACAAATCACTGTTGATAGCGGACTCAGCGGATTGTGCGGCGCGATCGTAGCGAAAAAGGCATCTGCCATCGCCGCGATCTTGAACGCTTCCATGATGCCGCCACAGGTGCAGATATCTGGTTGGACGACATCCACAGCACCCTTGACAAGATACTCTCGGAAGGGATAGCGTGTATAAAGTCGCTCGCCGGTGGCGATTGGAACACCCGCATTCCGCCGTAGATCCGCCATTGCATCGACCGATTCTGGGAGCACCGCCTCCTCGAAAAAGAGGATGCCGTAAGGTTCAATCCGTTTCGCCATCTCCATTGCGTTGACGGGGTTCAGGCGGCCATGGCCATCAATTGCGATCGGCACCTCGTCGCCGACTGCTTCGCGGACCGCTTTGACTATTGCTTCGACTCTCTTACCGTGAGCGAGATTAAAGGCGGGCCCCGTCGGATTAAATGGCGTGAATTTCAACCCACCCCAACCATCTTGAATGCGTTGTGCAGCTGCCTCCGCCCAGGATTCTGGCGTACTCCCGCCAATCCAGCAGTATACTTTTACCTTGTGTCGGTACATTCCGCCTATCAATTCATACACCGGGACGTTCAAGGCTTTGCCTTTGATGTCCCAGAGCGCGTGCTCAATGCCAGACAGTGCACCGATGAGCACAGGACCGCCCCGCCAGAAAGCGTTGCGATAAATCATCTGCCAAAGTTTTTCGACCTGAAACGGGGCTTCGCCAATCAGCACATGCTCAATATCCCGCAATGCGCCCACTAATGCACCCTCTTTCCCTGAACAGGACGCTTCACCGATACCGATAATACCTTCATCGGTATGCAGTTTGACGTAGATATACGCCCGCCCCTGAAATGGCGCAGGAAGAATTTCGAGTTGCGTAATTTTCATATCGTTTCAATCCTTTGGATGTCCTATCCGCAAAATTAACGCAAGCTACTAGCGTATTGAAAGTCTTTCGACAGATAACAACTTAGGTTAAATTAATAGACCGTGCCAATCTTTTACTTTGACAATTTTTCCAGAACTCAGTATAATAGGAAAACTGCTCTATAAATGAGACGATTGGAATCAGATTAAGATTAACGCAAGTTGCTAGTTATTGAAATGCTATCGGTTTTCTGTTAAAGCTGAAGGGCTCTACCTATTGTTCCAGAGGAGCGATAGGTCTATAGAAGGGCAATAGGTTGAATCTCCGCGCTCCAGAGGAGCACTATATGTATAGGTGTAGGTTGAGCTGAACGGCAGCAAGCGGGGACATTAACATTTATCTGACGGAGTACTCGAATCGTCTGATGAGTTTCTGGGTATCTGCGCCAGATGTATAGCATTATAAGACCGGTAGCAATTTGAGTTAAAATTAACAATAAAGACAGAAGGAGGTATCAAATGGCATCAAAACAAACAGAATATACAATTGGTTCTCAAATTCTGAGTGAGTATTTGGGATCACTGTTCCTCGTTATGGCGGCGATCTCGCCGATTATCCTTTTCCATCAAGCACTAGAAGCCGGAATCGGTCTGACGATCCTGGCTGGTGGCATTGCCATTGGGTTTATTCTTTTCACCCTCGTTGAGATATTTGGTCCCATCAGCGGTGCCCATTTCAATCCCGCAGTAAGCCTTGCAATGGTGCTTGGAGGTAAAATAAGTTGGAAACGGGCGTTAATCTATATTTTAACGCAGGTCGCCGGTGGATTGACAGGAACAGTCTTTTCGCATCTGATGTTCTATCATAAAATTCCCAAACTGATCGCTGTTTCTGAGGTAACACGCACGGGAGGGAACTATTTTTCGGAGATTCTATGCACCTTTATTCTCGTTCTTGCAATTCTCCTTTTAGTGCATAGTCAATCGGATAAGATATCCTTAGTGGTTGGCATGTTGGTTGGAGGACAGTTGATTGCGACATCAAGCACCATGTTCGCCAATCCGCAAGTCACCTTTGCACGGATGTTCACCTACGCAGCGGCGGGTGTAACTCCTTTGGATGGCGCGGTGTTTATCCTGATGCAGATTATCGGTGCGGTGCTCGCCGTGCTGGCCTTCAAAGCGGTGACAGCGAAGCGTGGTGAAGGTTGATAGATTTCTATCGCTTTAGCTATCCAGCGCATCCGGGGGCCAAGGGTCTAGTGTCGATCCGCTAGGGCGCGGCCCCGTCGGTCGAATCGGCAGCTGTTCGTAAGAACGATAAGAGAGATTTGCCAAGTGTGGCGTTTCTATGCGGATATGTCCCTGATACCTTGAGCGCATCGCCGCGTCCAAAACACCGGTCGTCAGCAGCGTCCGCTCAACGGGATATTGGGGAACCCCTGTGAGGAACATCTCTTCGATGTTGAGACTGAGATAGCTAAAATGTGCATGGGGACCCCCGCCTTGTAGACAAAACTGGACACCTTGAATCTCGCCGTTAGTCTGTCCTGCATAGGCGAAGTCGCTGGTGTAGCCATTCAACATCAACACCGCTGACCTGAACCCATCGCTGTGCTCGAGTAGAAAAACGGCAGGATTTTCGCAATGGTCTTCCGGCTTCCCCTCTGGCTTATCAGGGATTGGCGCACACGCCGCACTCGCCAATTCGGGGGACCAATGCCCTTCTGCTCCCGCCTGCCAGACCACATCCCCTTCCAAACATTGGACAGCAATTACACCGGACTCTCCACCGGTGCGTCGCTCGATCATGCACTGTAGCGTTTCCAAGGCATGGAAACCGTAGGACTCGATGCCGCCATAGCCTATTCCGATTGCGGTCTCTAGCGGGGTGTCAAGGTCGTACTCAAGAAACGGATTCCGCCAGCAGGTCGGCAGGGATGAACCCGCCATAAAAGGGACATTCAGCCCCTTGGCGCGGTCATACATCCATTTGGCATCCGTCCAATTATACGAGAGATGTTTGTCGCAGAAAACGGGGACTGAACGCCCCCTTGATGCGAAGCCACCGCAGATCTGCTCGAACAGATAACGGCGCGGATACATGTGTTGCTCAAGTTCATTGTATGGATAATCGCCGTGCTCGCCAATCAGGAGGACACCGTCAACAGCGAGTTCATTTCCCCCAAGCGTCAACGCCTGACGGATACTCGGATAGATCGGGATGCCGTGTGATTCGGCAAGTTCACGTCCGATGTCCCGTGGATCGACTTGATCCAGATAGATCGAAACCAAATCGACACGTGGCTGCCGCAGCCCCTCATCGGTTGGAAATCCCTTCATATACTTTGTGGCGATTACATCTGCGTGAGACAGTGGAAAGTATGTAGTAATGATGGCTGCTATCTTCTTGCGCTCGGACATTACAGTCCCCCTTCATTCAAAAGTGAAATGTTAGGGCTATTTAGTTTTCCGTTTTTTGACCGATTCAGAGAAAGATGATTAATCTACTTCCGAATCACCATCCGCTTCGTTGACTAGATTGATTTGCATGGAGAGAAGCCGAGTTTTTGGCAGAAACTCGGCTTCTGTTGCACGATTTCTTAATATGAGCAGAAACGCTCCTGTCATCCCTGAACAACGGGATTTCTCAAAACACCGATCTTCTCAATTTCGACTTCAACGACATCCCCATCAACCAGTTTCTGATCGGGGTGTCCAACGCCTGCGGGTGTACCTGTTGAGATAATATCGCCCGGTTCAAGTGTGACCAGCGTTGAAGTGAATTCCACGATTTCCGCGCAGTTAAAGATCATGTGTCCCGTATTGGCATCCTGCTTGGTTTCGCCGTTGACGCGACAGGCGATACGCAAATTGTGCGGATCCGGGATGTCATCCTTTGTTGTCAGACATGGACCGACTGGCGCAAACGTATCGAACCACTTCCCATTGAGCCAATCAAACCATTCGTCGCCGTCACGATCTACGCGACTATCCTTCACTTTCAGCTCACGCTCCGAAACATCGTTGACCGCGGTGTATCCCGCTACATAATCGTAAGCGTCATCAGCGGAGATGAATTTCCCGCGTTTACCGATGACAATGCCAATCTCCGCTTCCCAGTCGGTAAAAACACCGTTGGGGGGAATGATAATCGGTTGTTCATGGGCGACTATGGTTGTGGTCGGCGGTTTCATGAAAACGCGCGGCGTTGTTTCCAACCGGCTCAAGGCGGTCCCGCCACCTTCCTCAATATGCGAGGCGTAGTTCCCGGCGAGCAGCAATAGTTTTTTAGGATTGGGAATCGGTGACAGGAGCGGATCTGTGCTCCAAACCGCTTTCTCCGGATTTTCCGCCGCCACATTGATTGCATGTGTAGCGGCATCAAATGCTCTCCCGCCGCCTTCGAGAAACGGAACCATACCACTCAAGAGCGCAGGCAATGCGTCATCTATGACTGCCGCTTGATAGGTGGCTTGCAGGTCTAAGACCTTATCATTGATTGAAGCACCCAGCTTAGGCCCATCGGAACTCTGGAAACTTACTAATTTCATAGGATCTCCTTTGATCATTTTTGCGGATTGAAGTCAGCTACAAATCTAAACTACAAAGCCAAAACGCACCTTTGCAGCAGAGGTGCGTGTAGATCGGTTAAAATTCGGTTCTCTTCCCTCTATTCTCCTCAAGCCAATCAACTGTGAAGTCCACGACAGCGCGTTGTGGCATTAGCTGGCAATTTGCGTTATTATGACAAGGGAATTATAGCAGATATGTTAATTCAAGTCAACGACAATATGCTTGCAAAGAAAGGGCGGCTTTTGTATAATAAGCTCAAGTTGCTAGCAGTAGGCCTACTCCGTATGCTGTAACCTTTGTGCAAATTGCAGCATGGTAGAGCGCGCCTCCTACTGTGCATTGAGAATGGAAGGCTTACGCATTACGTTTCACAATTCAAATAGGCACCTAGGCAACAGGTAACAACTCAAATTATAATAGGCTCACCTAACTATAAGCCCATATCATACAGGGAGGAAGCAGATGAAGCTGAATAACGAAATTCAACTGACATGGCTCGGACATTCAACCTTTAAGATTGAATTTGAGGGACAGACGCTTTTAATAGATCCGTGGGTAACCAATAATCCGTCATGCCCAGATGCCCTTAAAACGTTTGACAAACTCGATGCTATACTCATCACACACGGGCACGCCGACCACATCGGCGACGCTGTTGACCTTGCGAAGCAGCATTCACCGACTGTCGTGGCGATCGTCGAAATCAGTAATTGGCTCGGTAGTAAAGGTGTCGAAAACGTAATTGGGATGAACAAAGGGGGCACCGTTTCGATCAGTGGGCAACGCGCAACTATGGTAACAGCCAACCATAGCAGCAGTTTCACGGAGGAGGATGGCACAATCGTCTATCTCGGTGAACCTGCGGGGTATATCCTTGAGTTTTCAAATGGGTATAAAATTTACCACGCGGGTGATACGAATGTGTTTGGCGATATGCGAATTATCGGTGAAATCTATCAGCCGGATCTCGCCCTCTTGCCAATAGGCGACCACTTCACGATGGGCCCACGTGAGGCTGCCTATGCGGCACAGTTGCTCAATATACCTGCGATTGTTCCCATACATTACGCGACATTCCCGCTCCTGACTGGAACGCCGGACGCACTACGCGAGTTAACCAAAGATCAAGCGGTTGAAATCGTCGCGCTCCAGCCGGGCGAAACTCTGGATTAACTTGTAGGGTCGGGGGTTCCTCGCCCGTCAAATGTTCAACCTTTCGCAATGACCTAGCAATGGGCTTTCATCATGCCGGGTCATACGGAGCGATATGTCTATAGTATCCCGATGTGTCCAATCCCCGCGCGCCAGTTTTAAATCCCTGGTCTTGGAACGGACCCGATCTTATCGGGGCGGAGCGACAGGTGGCAACTTGAGTTAAGATAAACGGTTATGTCTTAACTGGCTAATTTTTGATAGGAGATCTGAAAATGAAAATTGCTTATGCTCGACGTGAAGAGATGGAAGAAATCAGCAGCGTCCATGGTGGGGCGAAGTCAATCCTATTCAAGAGCCTTTTTGGAAGTGATGATTTTGGAACCCCGTGGCGGTTTATCCATAGCGCGGTTCTTTTGCCCGGCGGCGGTATCGGCCATCATCGGCACGACACCTCTGAGGAAGTTTTCGTCACAGTTGACAACGCAGCCCAATTTACGCACAACGGTCGCACGGCGGAGATTGTCGGCGGCGCAGCCGTTCCGTTGCGTCAAGGGGAATCTCATGCCATCTACAACCACACCGACACGGAGACGCGATGGTTTAATTTCAATGTTGGGGCGATCGGTGTCCCCCCGGATTCGACCGATTTCGGCGATGATCGTGCCAACGCCCCCTTGGAGTCGATAGATCGCCTGCCTGTTGCTAGACTTGATTGCAATCTGCTGACCTATAGCCGGTCCCACGAGGGTAGAGGCGAAATCGGTGCTCGGATGCTATGGGAACATCAGGACTTCCGCAACAACTGGGGCTTCGTCAGTCATGCCACCTTACCGCCCGGCACCTCCGTCGGCTACCATCGACATGATCGAATCGAGGAGGCTTATATCATCCTGAACGGCAGCGGTCGGATGACCGTCGATGATGAAACAGAGGAGGTCTACGAAGGTGCGGCGATTCCCAATCGGCTGGGAGGGTCTCACGGGATCTATAACCATACGCAGGAAGACCTTGAGATGCTTGTGGTCGCTGTATGTCTTGAACGCGGCAAGACCGATGCCACCAACTTCGGAGATGATTTAACGACGCGGTAGCTGAATCAATGAGGATGCTAAGATTTCTTTTTTTTATTCTGTTCAATTGTTCCATCCTTTGTCGCAGTCTCCTAGCGGCGGCAGAAGCCAAATCGCTCCCCGATTATCCGAATCGAGTCACGCGGGATGGCGAGCTCGTTGTCCTACCTGACAGCGGCACCGTGTATGTTGCAACGGACTTTCATGCACAGTGGAGCAATTTTAATCGTTGGCTGACGCAGACAAAACTGGTGGATCGGGTTGCGGCTGGGGAAGATGTCTACGGTTTGATTCTCGGCGATGTGGTCGATCACAAACCGGGTGATCCAATCTTTGAGCCTTACGGGGATGTGAAAATTGTCGACCGAATCATGCAACTGCAGCAGCAGTTGGGCGAAGAACGTTTCATCTATCTCAAAGGGAATCACGAACTTGCGTCCGCTGATGCGTATGCCATGCTCAAAGAAGCCGGTATGAATGCGGACAACCGCCGGGATATGATTGATCAACTTTATCAGACTGTCCACGGTGCTTACTTCAAGCAGTTCAATTTCATTGAGCGGATGACAGATGAGCATTACGATTACCTGAACAACCTCCCAACGATCGCTGTCGGTAAAAATGGATTCGTTGGTGTCCACGCGGGAACATCGCGTTCTGCCAAAAATCTCGCTGACCTCGTTCGCCCAAGCAAAAAGGTATTTGAAGAATTGCTCTGGGGGCGTCCTGTAATCGTGCTGCGGAGCGGATACACCCCGTCTCAAACGACTGAATTCCTTGAAAGAATTGGGGGCAGGTTGTTGGTTGTGGGACACACGCCGTTGGGTTCTTTCCCTAAGGAAGGGATCGGGGATGGTGTCGCACGACTCGGTAGGCATCAACTCATCTTCTCAACCGGCTACGGTGCACCGCCGGGGGCACGCTCCTATCTTGCCATCGATCTCTCCAAACGCTACAGCACTGTCACCGAGCTGCGATACGATGCGGAGATTCATCCATTGCGTCCCTGAACGCTTGATTCCGTTTCACAAAGGTTGATTAACAGACTGTCTATGTCGCGTTTATTACTCTACGTCATGTTACCGCTGCTCATTGCCTGCACCCTCATCGCCTCCCGATTCGTGAGTTGGGATAGGCTGAAAAGGGAAGACCCGAAGGCACTCCAGTTCGTTGTCACAGGGACAGAACTCCTAGGACGACAAACAAACCGTGATAACCGCAGCGCGGCCTCCGCCTTCACCCGTGCGATTGAAATCAACCCGAAATACGCAGAAGCTTACATCAAACGTGGACTCGCTTACTATCGCTTGGGTGAATATCCAAAAGCGATTGAGGATTATACGCAGACACTGAGCCTGAATCGATATGCAGCCGATGCCTACTACAGTCGCGGGGATGCCCAGCGCGCCTTGGGCGATTATCAGCACGCGATCACAGATTACACGGCATCTTTAGAAAAAAGATGGGCAGGATTTGTGACATGGAAGCGAGCAGAAACCTATTTGGAGATGGGAGATACGCAGCGCGCGCTTGTAGATTATGGGGCGGTCATTAAACGCAAACCCGGTGCCGCAGCCTACTATTACCGGGGGAGTGCCTACGCGCGGATGGGCGAAGATCAACTGACCCTCGCGGACCTTGACAAGGCAATCGAAATTGAGCCTGTGTTTGCGGAGGCGTATCTTCGCCGGGGCGATACCTATCTCCGATTAAATCAACCAGAGGCAGCGAAATCTGACTATCACAAAGTCGTTCAGTTTTCAACCGATGAGATTCAGGGTTGGGGAGAAGAGCATCCGACGTTGGCACCGATCTACTTCCGCAGGGCATCTGCATATCAACGATTGGGACACTACGACGAAGCCCACGCCGATTACGAAAAGGTCATCGCACTTCAGCCGGGCTCGAAGATTGCACAGGAAGCAATGGGGAAATTGAATCTGGAGTTGAGTGAATGAAACAGCTAGAAGCGGTATTGAACTTAGATGTTACCTCACATTTCACAACACCATGCCACACGAATATCACACAAAACGCCGAATAGAATTTTCCGATACCGACATGGCGGGCATCGTTCACTTCACACGGTTCTTCGTTTTCATGGAATCTGCCGAACACGAATTTCTGCGTTCATTGGGAACAAGTGTCGCCACAGAATGGGAGGGAAACAAAATTGGTTGGCCCCGACTGGCAGCCTCGTGTGAGTATATCAAACCTGTCAAATTTGAAGATGAGTTGGAAATCCACCTGACGGTTGCTAGAAAAGGCACCAAATCCCTCACCTATCAATTTGTTTTTATGAAAGACGATGTGGAAATTGCTCACGGTCAGTTGACAGCGGCGTGTTGCGTCTGCAACCCCGGCGAAAAACTGAGAGCCATCCCGATACCGGATTTTATCGCGGATCAGATCGAAGCCGCAGACCATGAAACCTAAAACACATTTGTTTCATTAATGAACTAATGGACCAATGAACTCCCTCAAAGTATCCGACATCTATAAAAACTTTGGTGCGGAAACGCAACCGGTTGAAGTGCTTCGTGGTGTTTCGTTTGAAATGGCGCAGGGCGAATCCCTTGCGATCACCGGCCCCTCTGGATCTGGGAAAAGTACGCTGCTGCACCTGATCGGTACATTAGAGCGACCCTCGTCGGGACAGATTGAGATTAACGGCGCGGATCCGTTCGGGTTGACAGAGCCACAGCTTGCCAGATTTCGGAATCGGGGCATCGGCTTTGTCTTTCAAGATCACCATCTGTTGCCGCAGTATTCGGTCTGGGAAAACGTACTAATCCCCACGATGGCTTTCAAAAGCTACGATGGGGATGCCGAAAAACGCGCGCGCGAACTCCTTGAACGGGTCGGGCTTGCCCACCGTTTGAGTCATCGGCCCGCCGAGCTCGCCGGCGGCGAGCGGCAGCGAGTGGCAGTGGCGCGTGCCCTTATCAACCAGCCCAGTCTCATCCTCTGTGATGAACCTACAGGTAACCTCGATCGCGCTACCGCAGATGGGGTATCTGCCTTGTTATTTGAACTACACCAAGCCGAGCAGAACATTCTGATTGTGGTGACTCACAACCTAGAACTCGCATCTCGCTTTGAACGGCGTTTTGAACTGGAGGCGGGCAGATGCGCCGAAGTTTAAGCTATTTTTGGCGAATTCAACTCGCCGTGTTGCTTGGTGCCGCGGTAGCAACGGCGGTGCTGACTGGCGCGCTGCTCGTCGGTGACTCGGTCCGGGGAAGCTTGCGCGATCTCACCTTAGATCGATTGGGGCGAATCGATTACGCGCTCGTATCAGATCGATTTTTTCGCGAAGACTTAGCGACCGATCTATCGCGCAAATTGGAGGGTGAAACACAATTTCATCAGGAAACGGTGCCGGCGATTCTATTGAGCGGCCCTGCGGTCAATGCCACGACTAGGGCTCGCGCCTCTCGTGTCCAGATCCAGGGAATCGATGAACGATTTACAAGTTGCTGGGAGGAGGCTTCCGGTCAGTCCGCTCTCTCTTTGGAAAGACAGCCGGGGCAGCTCTTTCCGTCAGTCCATATCAACCAATCCCTTCAAAATGAATTAGATATAAAAGTTGGCGAGCAGATTCTCCTCTCCTTTGAAAAACAGAGCGAGGTTCATCGCGAATTTTTACTCGGTCACCGGGATTCATCGGATGTCCTTCAAACCATCCGACTCACCGTCACGAAAATCCTTCCAGACCGTGGTATGGGCAGCTTTAGCTTGCGTCCCAACCAAAGCCGCCCGCTAAACGCTTATGTTTCGCTTGCTGTCCTGCAAAAAGTCCTCGGAAGTGGAGCGAAGGTCAACACAATTTTCGCATCTGCTGCATCTCCTAACCCATCCGATCTTACTACAACTGATGCTCTTCCCGCCTTACAAAATAGATTGCATCAGGTTTTGAAATTAGAAGACCTCGGCTTGAGGCTGCGTTATGTCTCTTCCGAATCCATCAGGGGAGTGGGTTATCTTTCCCTTGAAAGCACGCAATTTCTGCTCAAGCCGGATATCATTGAGGTTGCCAAAGCGGTTGCGATTGAGCGGCGGACGCTGTTTCTGCCGATTCTGACCTACTTAGCCAACACCATTACCGCCAATGGGCGAACGATTCCGTATTCAACAATTACGGGATTAGATACGCGGCGTGCATTTTCCCTTGACTTGACCGACGGCTCACCCGCGCCCCCACTCACCGATGACGAAATTCTCCTCAACGAATGGGCTGCCATAGATTTGGGCGCACAGGTTGGCGATCAAATTGATGTGAGTTACTATGTTGTGGATCCCAGAGAAAAGTTGTTGACACGAGGCGCGCAATTCCGCTTGAAGGGGGTTCTTGCGATAGAAGGGTTAGCCGCCGATCGGGGACTGACACCAAAATTTCCGGGGATCCATGAAGCGGGTGATATGTCCGAGTGGAACGCCCCCTTTCCGATAGATCTTAGCCAGATTCGTCCCAAAGATGAGGTGTACTGGGATCTCTTCCGTGCGACCCCTAAAGCGTTCGTGTCAGACGGAGCGGCGCGACAGTTGTGGCGTAGCCGGTTCGGAGATTTAACTGCTGTTCAGATCAGAACAGTCTTGGGTGCTGACCTTCAAACAACCCAAACCAACTTTCAAAGGCGGTTGCTGGAAAAAATCCGTCCAGAACAGGTCGGTTTGGTGTTTCAACCCGTCAAAGCGGATGGTTTAGAAGCTGCTACTGGAGCAACAGATTTTAGCGTCCTCTTTATCGGGTTCAGCCTATTTCTCATCGTATCCGCCGCCCTTTTGGTGGGGTTACTTTTCAGACTCGGCATCGAACAACGGGCGAGCGAAATCGGTATTTTACTAACTGCGGGATATTCCATTTCGACCCTGCGCCTGCGTTTTATGAAGGAAGGTGGGTTAATCGCCGGAATTGGCGGCTTGATCGGGTTGGGAGGTGGCATCATTTACGCATGGTTGCTGATGGCTGGGTTACGAACTTGGTGGTTGGCGGCGGTGGGAACGCTTTTCCTGTCTTTGCACATCAACCCATTAAGTCTAGTTCTAGGGTATCTGATTGCCCTTGGCGTGGTCTTACTTTCGATCGGTTGGACTGTTCGACAGTTCGGCAAGGTCCCCATCCCGACGCTGATTGCGGGCGGATTAGGGACTGATGGCTTTTCCAATCGAAGTGCAGGGGGCCGCATTCGGAACCGAATCCTTGCATTTGTCAGTTTAGGGTTTGCCCTTGCTTTGACGATATTCGCCCTTGTTTCTGGCACTACCGCTTCGGTTGGACTCTTTTTCGGCAGTGGGGTGTTGTTGCTGATCGCGGGTCTGGCTTTCTTCTTCATCTATTTGCAGTTAGGGAGAGGAGTGACGAGTCAACCGAGGGTCGCCGTAACGGCGCAGATGGGAATTAAAAATAGTGGACGGCATCCAAGCCGCAGTATGCTTTGTGCAGCATTGGTTGGCTGCGCCTGCTTTGTCATCGTTGCAGTGGGTGCAAACCGTCATGTTGAGCGGGGACAAGGAGTTGTCTTACAAAAGGAGTCAGGCACCGGTGGGTTTGCTTTGGTAGCAGAGTCCGACATCCCGTTACATCATGACCTCAATTCTCAAGAAGGGCGATTTGAGTTGGGGTTTTCCGAATCGGCCCCGGGCACCACGGCTAAGGCTCAGATCTTCTCGTTCCGCCGCCTTCCGGGGGAAGATGCGAGCTGCCTCAATCTGTATCGCCCCCAAAAACCTCGAATTTTAGGGGCTTCAACGGATTTTATCGAACGGGGTGGATTCCAATTTCAGGGGACAACCGTAGCGAAAGAGAATCCGTGGGAGTTATTGGAAGACGAACTGGAACCGGGCATCATCCCCGCCATTGGGGATTACAACTCAGCCCAGTGGATTTTGCACCTTGGACTTGGCGATGAACTGAGTATCCAAGACGAATCGGGAGAACGATTAAGGCTTCGCTTGGTCGGGGTTCTACAGCGCAGTATCTTTCAGAGCGAGCTGTTGATTTCCGAAGCCAATTTCAAGAAACACTTCCCAAGCCAAAGCGGGTACGCGTATTTCTTAATTCAGACACCTTCAGCTCCCAATCCAGGGACATTTTCCGAAAGCGCAGAACGCATTGGGCACACGCTGGAAAGTGCGTTAGAAGATTACGGCTTGGATGTCACGTCAACGACCGAAAAATTAGCCAGTTACCGAGCCGTTGAGAATACCTATCTCTCTACTTTCCAGACGCTCGGCGGACTCGGACTGCTTCTCGGCACACTCGGTCTAGGAATTGTTTTGCTGAGAAACGTCATCGAGCGAAGTGGGGAGTTAGCGACCCTACGCGCCTTCGGTTTTCGGCGAGCAACGCTATCGCTGATGCTCCTGTCGGAAAACGGATTTCTCCTCTTGACCGGGATTCTGATTGGCACCGTTTCCGCGCTCATCGCGGTGACACCGCACCTGACCACCCCAGGGGCTCAGGTGCCTTGGCTCTCACTGATGATGACGTTGGTTTCAGTCTTTCTGGTTGGCATGATTGCCAGTGCTATCGCTGTTTACTTTGCCCTGCGAAGACCGTTGCTGCCAGCACTCAAACGCGGTGCTTGATTCTTGAACGCTTACTCTTCTTGAATAACGTCGGGTCTTTGACCAATGGAAGGCGGCATCAACATCCGTTTCTGCTGCTCCGTCAAGTCGCCGTATTCGTCCAAATCGTAGTAGTTTCCGGACCACGCTGAGTGTCCAGGGCTATACTTATAAAGTAACGATCGCCGCTCATGTTTAGCGCGCCACGGCATCGTCCCGTGAATGAGTGCCTCCGTGAAGAACAACGCATCACCCGCCTCGACTGCCGGTTGGACGACATAGTGTGTGGGACGTTCAAAACTGCGGATATCGTCGGGCAGGCTTGACAGAAAATTGGTTTTATGGCTGCCCGGAACACATGCAAATCCGCCATCGCCTTCTGCCGCATCTGTTAGGAAGTATGTAATCACGCTCAACCCATTACGCATCACCCCGTCCCAGTATTTGTACCAGTGATCTCCGACAACTTCCGGTCCCCCGTGCAGCCGACCGCTTTGGCCCCCTTCGGTCATGAAGATGCAGTAGTCGTGATCGAGTCGAACTTTGGGACCCATTAACTCAATGAGGTAGGACAGCACTTTGGGGTGATCTATCAGCTTTTTGAATGGCTCCCCCCAACGCGAAACTTGACTTGCGCGGCGGTAACGGATGTCACCTTCGGGTGGAAAGGCGCGATTGGCGATTTCATTCATCTCCGCAACTTCGTTGGCGGACAACACATTCTTAATGATTAGATAGCCTTCGAGATCGAATCTAAATTTTTCTTCACCGGTCATAGTGTAACTCCTTATGCAAAATGTGGTGTGTCAATACTAACACACGGATTTTTTAGGGTTGCAGTGTGTATTGTAAAGGGCGGTTATGGTATAATAACCAAGTTGCGAGTAGTAGGCAGACTCCGTATGCCGTAACCTCAAAAGTGCATTAATCGTCCTAATGCACCAACATAGCCCTAGTGGGACGATATGTGTACTCAAACGCACCACACCCGTAGTTCGGGCATCCCCGATAAATCGGGATCCAAATTGCTTTGAATCCTCGATGCTTCATCGGGAGCGCAATGTGTATAGCATTTGATGAGTTTAACACAAAAAGATATTTCTGTGAAGGCGTTTTTTCTTAAAGGAAGGATTCTCAACATGTCGCGAAGCAAACAAATTTTATCCCAACTCTCTATTTACGTCTTAATTTTCAGCTCAATTGCTTCCACCGGTTGGGCTGCCTATAAACGTATCAACGAACCGAACCCAGCTGACCCGATGGCAGTCGAAATTTATCAGTTGGACAACGGCTTAACCGTCTACCTCACCGAAAACCATGAAGAACCACGATTCTACGCGGAGATCTCGGTCCGTGCCGGCAGTAAACATGACCCCTCAGACTCAACCGGCATCGCTCACTATCTGGAGCACATGCTTTTTAAGGGTACCCAGAATTTCGGCACGCTCGACTACGAAAAAGAGCAGCCACATTTGGATAAGATTACAGCTCTCTATGAACAACATTTCCACGAAACGGATCCAGAAAAGCGGAAAGAGATCTACGCCGCGATTAACGAAACGGCACAACTCGCCACCCAATACGGCATCCCCAATGAACTCGACAAGCTATACAAAGCGATGGGGGGGCGCGGGGTGAATGCACATACGTGGGTGGAGGAAACCGTTTATAAAGTCAACCTGCCCGCTAACCGCATGAAACAGTGGGGGGTTATTGAATCAGATCGCTTCATTGACCCGGTTTTCCGCCTCTTCCAGACTGAACTTGAAACCGTCTATGAAGAAAAGAACCGATCGATGGACAGCAAGGGTCGTATCATCAGTGAAGCTGTCAGGAATCTACTTTATAAGAATCATCCGTATGGGCAACAGACGACGCTCGGTTCAGTCGAACATCTGAAAAATCCGTCTCTGAAGCAGATGTACCAATTCTACCATACCTATTATGTGCCCAATAACATGGCAATCCACATCTCAGGCGACATCAATAGCGCGGAGGCTATTCGTATTATCGACGAATACTTCTCCCGGTGGCAACCGAAAGAACTCCCCGAAGCCAATACGTGGCAAGAAGAACCGCTTCAGGGTGCCGAGCGTGTAACGGTCAAATATCAGGGCGAGGAGTATGTCCTGCTTGCGTTTCGGACAGCGAGCCGCAATCATCGTGATGCGGAAGCCTTGAAACTTCTCGACATGACCTTAGATAATGCGACTGCTGGGTTGATTAACCTGAACCTCAATCAGGGGCAAAAAGTTCGGCAGGCGGGTTCCTATCCCTATCTGGACAACGATTATGGGGCGCAATATCTGTGGGGTATTCCTAAGGATGGACAATCCCTCGCAGAAGTTGAAGGGCTCCTCCTAGAACAGATCGAGCTCATCAAAAAAGGTGCCTTTGAAGAATGGATTATTCCAGCGGTTGTGACCGACTTTAAGAAATCTCAGAAGGCGGATTTGGAGTCCAATCGTGCACGGGTTAGCATCATGCGCGATTCGTTCTTAGCCTATCAGGATTGGGATGCCACCGTGGAGGAAATCTCGCGCATGGAGAAGTTGACCAAACAGGACATTGTTGCTGTGGCTAACCGATATTTTGGTGAAAACTATGTGGCAGGCTACCGTATAGATGAGCAACACGAAGTCCCCTCTATTGAAAAGCCTGCCCTCGATACAATTGAGATTGATGCCACACGGCAATCCGCTTTCGCTAAAGGGGTCTTGGAAATGCCTGTGGAAGAGATTGAACCTGTCTTTGTTGATGTGGCTAAAGACTACCAGATTATCGACTATCACGAAGGTGTCAAACTCTATTACGCCCAAAACCCAATCAACGACCTTTTTGCCTTTACGATTTCCATTGATGTCGGCAGCCGCCACAATAATAAGCTGGCTATCGCCGCGCAACTGCTCGACAAATCCGGCACGCCGAAATACAGCAGCGAAGATTTGAAGAAGGAGTGGTATAAACTGGGGACCGATTGCAACCTCACCGCTGGAAACAATGAAACAACTATTTCCATTTCGGGGCTTGACGAAAACTTCGGCGCATCTTTGGCGTTGCTTATGGATTACTTGAAGCATCCGACCGCCGATGCTGCAACGCTTGAGGAGCTGATTAAAATCATCCTCGCTAATCGGGAGGATGCCAAGAAAAATTACCGCAGTATTCGAGGTGCCTTGGTCAATTACAACCGTCACGGAGAAGATTCGCGGTATCTGCGTTTGTTACCCAGCGAAGCGGTTCAGCAGCTAACGGTGGATGAACTCCACGAAGTGATTCGAGGGCTTTTGGGCTACAGATACACTATCAGCTATACAGGTTCAATCCCGCTCGATGAAATGCGAGCGACCCTTAAAGCGCATCATCCCATCTCGGAGGTTTTGGGTGCACCGCCCCCTTACTATTTCCTCAAAACGCGCGTCCCTGAAAAGACCGAGATACTGTTTTGCCACAAGGAACTGGCGCAATCGCAGGTGGACATTGAGTTTGGCGGCGAAGATTACAACGAAGCGAACAATCCTGCCATCCAACTCTATAACGCTTACTTTGCGGGGGGGATGTCCGGCATCATCTTTCAGGAGCTCCGCGAGGCCCGCGCCCTTGCCTATTCCACATTTGCCAGATATACGACGGGCACCCGCAAGGGAGAGCAAAATCTGATGTGGGGATATATCGCCTGTCAAACGGACAAAACGCCGGAGGCGGTGGAAGCCCTCATTGACCTGATTGATAACCTGCCGGAATCGCCTGAACGATTTGATGAGGCGCGTCAATCCAGAATCAATCGGTATCGCACGGCAAAGATTGGTTTCCGAGAGGTCATTGGTGCCGTGCGCTCGTGGGAACGCTTGGAAGTCCCAGTCGATCCGCGAAAAGCGCGCTATGAATCGATCCGGGTGTCGAATATGGACCTAATGCTCCAATTCCATAAAGCGCATGTCCAAGGCTATCCAAAGCTCATTTCAATTGTTGGAGATCGGAATAAGATGGACATGGAAAGGTTAGCGGCGGTTGGTCAAGTGATAGAAATCGGCTTGGAGGATATCTTCGTTGATTGAGCCTTACTGGTTGGATCTCTAGAACGAATACCTTGATGCTATGAACATATACCTTGTCATTATACTGACCGCGCTGATTGGCGAATTTGCCCTTCGTAGCATGGCGCGCTATCTGAACTTAAAAGCACTGGACCCAAAGCTCCCCGCTGAATTTGAGGGGTTTTACGATGGGGATAAATACCGCCAATCCCAAGAATACACCAGAGCCGGCGCAAAGTTTGCCTATGTTTCCTCTACATTCGATCTGTGCCTAATTTTGGCTTTCATCCTGCTAGGCGGGTTCAACGTTGTGGATACTTTCGTCCGCGGGTTGAATCTGGTGCCGATCCTGACCGGCTTAATTTTCTTCGCAATCCTCTATTTTGCGAGGGATATTATTTCTATCCCCTTTGCACTCTACAGTAATTTTATCATTGAAGAAAAATTTGGCTTCAATAAGATGACGGTCAAAACGTTTGTGTTGGACCAGATCAAAACTTACGCACTGGCAATCATTTTAGGTGTGCCTCTACTTGGCGGGGTGCTGTACTTCTTTGAAAAAACTGGCACCTACGCTTGGATTTATGCGTGGGGGCTAATAGCCTTTTTCATCGTCATTGCACCGCCGCTTTTTACCACACTAATCGCGCCGATGTTTAACAAATTCACGCCGTTAGCGGAGGGCGAGCTTAAGGATGCGATTCAACGATATACAGGAAAAGTAAAGTTCCCGATCACAGAGATTTCTGTCATGGATGGCTCTAAACGTTCAACGCACTCTAACGCATATTTAAGCGGTTTCGGGGCGAAAAAGCGGATCGCACTTTTTGATACCTTGATTGAGAAGCATTCCGTTGGGGAGCTCGTCTCGGTCATCGCTCACGAGGTCGGACATCACAAGAAAAAGCATGTTCTAAAGGGCACGGTATTATCGGTTCTCCATTCAGGGCTGTTGCTTTTTCTACTCTCACGCTTTGTTGACAACCGAGCACTCTTCGAGGCTTTTCAGATGGAGCAAACCTCGATCTATGCGGGGATTGTTTTCTTCTCTATTCTCTACGCTCCAATAGAACTGATCCTCTCTATTGGTTTGAACTATATGTCTCGGAAGCATGAGTATGAAGCCGACACCTTTGCCGCCGAGACGATCGCCGCCCCGGAACCGATCATCTCCGCCTTGAAAAACCTATCAGTTTCCAACCTTGGCAATTTGACACCCCACCCTCTGACTGTCTTTCTCAACTACAGTCATCCGCCGATCCTTCAGCGCATCGCAGCTTTACGTCAATTCGACAGCGCATGACACGCATCTTCGGACTGATTTTCTTCCGTTGATACCATCAAACCTTCCAGCTCAACGGCACGGACAATTCTTGTGCAAGCCCATCTAAGTCCGCTGCCAACTTGAGAGAAATTGGGATGCCATCCCTGAGATACTCAGTTCGGCGGCGATAACTGCCCTCGCCGGGCCACTGCGCCTCGCCCTGCTCTTCCGCTGCCGGTGCGGATTTTAAGTGGGCTTTAAGCGATTCAGTTCTTTCACTTAGCCAATTCTCGTGAGGGCGGATAGCGATGAAAAGCTTTGAGGAGCCTCCCGATGTGTCCGTCGGTCGTCCCTCCGTTCCCAGTTCATAGCAGAGCAAGCCACCTGCCAACCCCGCAGTCAGGAGTTCAACCATGAACGCTAGACCGGAACCCTTGTGTTCACCCATCGGCAGAAAACGTTGGGACTCGACAATCGCTTCTGGATCTGTTGTCGGCTTTCCCTCGGTGTCTAAACCCCATCCAAGAGGCACACGCTGTCCCGCTTCGACGGCTTCACGGACTCGACCGATGGCAGTCTGCGTCATCGCGATGTCCAACACGACCGGCTCGCCGCCATCCTCCACGGGTACACCGATAGCCATTGGGTTATTTCCCAGAGACAGCGCAGAAGTCCCCCACGCTGGAAAGTTGATGATCGCGTTTGTGAACGCCAAGCCAATCATGCCGGCGCGCGCCGCCCGTGCTGCATAGCTGTATCCACGCCCCCAATGTGCCACCCCGCGGATAGTAGCCGCACCGATACCATAGGCTGCTGCCCGTTCTATTGCCATATCCATCCCGATGGCAGAGACATACCGCCCAATGCCCCGGTCTGTCTCCGCGAGTACCGAAGCCGGATACTCTCCAAGAACTTTCACTTCCGGATCCGGGTTCGTCAATCCGGTTTGGATGTTCTCAACCATCACCGGCAACAGTCGAACCCCGTGTGAATGCACGCCACACAGATCGACCTCTGCCCCAATCTCTGCCTCTACTTCTGCTACATGTGATGGCGCACCAACAGCCATCAGGGTCTGTTTGAAAAATTGAATCAGTTCAGGATGCTCGATTCGCTTTGAATCTACCATTATCGAATACCTCGACTTGGGAAATAATCCGTGTTCAAATGAAAAAGAGTTGACTTCTCATCAACTCGATTAATGCTATAATTGACATAAGGGATCTGGCTGAAAGTATTAACCTGCGTATGGCTTGGGCGATGCAGAAGGAGAACCAATCATGGCATCTTTTGACGAACTCGATTTCAAACTTCGCACCTTCATGAAACTCTATCGCTATCGGCGTTACGACACAACGCCGCACACCCCATTACAGCGACCATTAGCGGAGTGTCGAGTTGCCTTAGTCACGACCGCTGGTTTGTATACAGCGTCTCAGGAGCCGTTCGATGATCACTTCAAAGGCGGCGATTACTCCTATCGTGAAATCCCCAACACAGTTAATGTGCAGGCATTGACAGTTGCACACAGAAGCACAGCATACGATCAGACCGGCAGCTTTACAGATCGGAATCTGGTGTTTCCGATCGACCGCTTTCGAGAGCTAGAACAGACAGGCAAAATCGGGCAGCTCAACGATCGACATTTCAGCTTTATGGGGTCACAAACTGCTCCGGGACGTTTAATTAAACGCACCGCCCCGGAGGTTGGGGGGCACCTCAAATCGGATGGCGTTGATGTCGCCTTTCTGACCCCCGTCTGACCGCTGTGTAATCAGTCCGTTGGGCTGATCCAGCGTGCAATCGAGGCGGTTGGTATCTCAACCGTTTCGATTACTTTGGTTCGGAGTATTACTGAGCAGGTCAAGCCGCCCCGAGCCTTGGCTGTGCCATATTGCTTCGGCTATCCCCTTGGCGAGCCGAACAACCCCGCCCTACACCATAAGATTATCTCAGCTGCGCTCGCTCTTTTACAGGATAACCAACCCCTTCCCCTTCTTGAAACGTTCACCCCCTAGTTGCTTTGAATCCCGATCTTATCGGGGCAGGACGATATGTGTATCAAAACACACTACACCCTAACCGTGGGGGCGGAACTGCCTAGCCCGATCCAAAACCCTTTGGGATGACAGCTGGAAACTTACGTTGTGAGTGAGTTAAGGGATGGCTCCTCCGAGTATCCTACTTCAGTATAATCATTTTCTTCGCTGCCGAGTAACCCCCCGCTTGCAAGCGGTAGAAATACGTGCCGCTGGAAACCCATTCCCCGGTATCACTCCGCCCATCCCAATATGCTGCTTTCTCTTGGGTGAGGTATAAACCCGGTGACTGAGTTCCCAATTTAAGTGTGTGCACCCGTTGGCCTCCGCTGTCGTAGATGACGACGGTAACATCGGTTTCCGTTGCCAGTTGGTAAGGTATCCAAGTTTCGGGGTTGAACGGGTTGGGATAATTTTGCAGTAAACGGGTCTGTTTCACGTAACCCAGGGTGGTCAACAACTTCCCTTGCGTTTCAACTACCAATAAATCATCATAGGTGAACCCCCCTTTAAGTGTAGCTTCATCCCCGTTGGTGTTCCTTACGACAACATCCTTCGCTCCAGGGGTCAATGCCTCCGGTGTCCTGACCCTCAATTCTGTCAATGCCGTGTCGGTGACAGCTGAGACAGGGCTGCCGCCAATGGTGACCTCAGTGCTCCAGGGGCTGACGCGAAACCCTGTTCCAACGATAGTCACCAGCGTTCCACCTTTCATAGGTCCCACATTGGGGGTAATGCTGGTAATGGTTAGAGGCACCTTATAGGTAAATGCTCGTTTTTGCACGACCTGTTGACCATCGGGATTGACCACACGAACGTCTTTGTTACCAAGGGGCGATGACGGTGTCTTTAAGCGAATTTTGGTTAGCGAGAGGTTGTCCAACTGTTTGACTTGTATCTCACCGACGATGACTACGGCTCCATCGCGGAAGTTATTCCCTTTGATGGTTAGCTCCGTGCCTCCGGCATTAGACCCTTCGATGGGGTAAATCGCGTGAATGACCGGCGGAGGTAATGGATTGTAGGTGTACCCTTTCTCTAAAATCCACTCCCTTCCATCCGGGTTCGTTATGGTGACATCTACCGTTCCGACCGCGCTAGGTGGAATTGTGAAATGAATCAACGTTGGCGTGACGACGATATCTGTTGCCGGGTTAGCCCCAATTTTTACCACTGCATCAGGGGCGAAAGCGCTGCCAGTTACAATGCCTGTCTCTCCTCCCATCAGAGGTCCGTTTGTTGGGGCCATTGTCAGCGTTATCAATGGGGTGTTCGTGTAAAGAAATTTCTGCCTTTCAGCGAGCAAGTTGCTACTATCTGGAAAGCGAACCTCAATATCTGCTTCACCAACGACTCCCGGTGGTGTGAGCCCCGTTATCAACGTATGGGTCACCTCTAGGTCCGTCAATGACCGTCCGTCAATCGCAACAGTTGTTCCAGATGGAAAATCTCTTCCAAAAATCGCGATGGGTTCGCCGCCTTCGACGTGTCCCACTTGAGGGGAGATTGTTGTGACTCTGGCTAAGTAGTAGATACCGTCACTTGCGCTCGCATAGAGTACCGACCCGTGCGATAGGAGAGAAGAAATAGAGTGTCCTTCCAGACCGACGGACGACCAAGTCTCTGACTGCAAATCAAAGACATAAACGCCGTGTGAGTCCAATCCGGCGAACAATTGACCACCGTGAACAGCGTAGGTGAAAACATACGACAACTCATTTGGGTTTTCAAAGCGATCAGTTGGAAGCCCAACCATTGGGTATTCCCAAGTCCGCGCGGTCTCGTTCCAGAATCCAACACCAGCTTGACCGACAACGTACAACCGTCCGTTGAGTACTGCCCAGTCGTCTACACGACCATAATCAAAAGGGTGGATCCCTTCCCATGTCTTGCCACTGTCAGGTGAACGAAGCATACCGATCGACACTGCACTCCAAAGATAGCCGCCAAACTCCGTCATAGAGTAGATACTATTACCCTTCAACCACTCCGCTGAAATGTCGTGCCATGTCTCCCCACGGTCCGTTGATGTATAGGTGCCATTATGGTACATCACATTGATAATATTGTTGTCCGTGATAAGGATATGACGCACGGTGCTGTAATAGCGTGTTCCGTCTTTGTGTTCATGAAAGCGCAATCCGTTCCGAATCGGTTTCCAAGTCATCCCAGCATCATCGGATCGGAAAACACCTGAGCCCCATGTGCCCGCATAGACAGTGTCCCTATCAACCGTCAGTGTGCTAACTGGATTATTGAACGAAGTTGGCAACCAGCTGTTTCCACCGTCCTCAGAAACGAAGACACCGTTATCGCCTCCGGCGTAAAGTCTAGGTTCGTGGGCTGCAAGTGCGTAAGCCCCTCCCATTGCTAGTCCATCATCGAGCTGTATCCAGTTGTTCGCTCCCCACGCGGGTTTCAGTCCCGTAAACGTTCCCATAACAAGCACTGCAACAGCAACTTTGATTAAACATCGAGTTTGCATCATTTCCCTCCATGTTCATGTTATTTGCGAAGAGTAATTTCAATCGCTATAACGGAGAGCAATTTTCATGCCGAATCACGATGCCTGTATAATCTGTAGCGGTGTGATGCCGGTCCAAGCGGCTGTGCTGATAGCGAACAGTGATGTTCATTTTTTGAACGATGGAGCATCTCATTATAACATAGGAGGCAAATAGGGAAAAGCAGGGAAAAGCGAAAACCTTAATCTGATTGTCCTAACCTATGCCCTAGGGTCATTTAGTTCTCCCGTAGGATGGATTTCCGAATCCCGACACACATCGCCGTGGGAGGGATTTCCAAATCCCGACCTCCTACGCCACGCGGGGATTTTACCCAACGTTCAGATTGCTCAACTGCCTAATTTCTATAACAGATGCAATTCCCCTATACCTGTGCCCCAAAGTTGTTGACAAAAAGAGGGACAAGATGTTATTATTGTCAAGCTATAGATATGATCGGCGCACCCCAAAATAATGTGATTTAGAGGAATGTAAGTGAACCATTTGAGATTTTTCCTAGTCCTGTCATTGATCCTCGGAATTCTCGCTGCCACGTCCGTATCTGTCGATGCACGCCCACCCGATCCAGGGTTGCATAGCACCATTCGGACTGCCCGAAAATATATCAATCCCAAGTTGAGTTACGTCCCCAGCGAAATTGAGGAGTGTTTTACAGACACCTTCAACACCCTCGCCCAAAACTGGAATCGCCTGCCAGCGGTCTATCAGCGCGAGTTTCAGGGGATTTTCCTGCGACCGGGGCAGCCCGGCAGCCCCTACAGTTCCGTTAATCTACCAAAGAAGTTTGATACCCTTCACTTCCGATTCCACTATACCACTGTCGGTCCGCATGCGCCACCGCTCGAAGATGTGAATCCGATGAACGGTGTGCCGGATTACGTTGATATTTGTGCTGAGGCACACGAGCGATCTTTCCGTGTCGAGGTTGATCTGATGGGGTTTAAGAGGCCTTTTGACGATTTTTGGGCTGCGGAAAACGGCGGCAACCATAAATATGATGTGTACCTGTTTCAGTTTCCGGCACTCGGTTTTACAACGACAGATTGGTACAACGGGCGGATACTACCCACCGTCGTGACCTTCGGTCCCTATTTCGCAATAAATTCCCGCCTATACGACTATTTCGGGAAGTTAGAGGGCATCCGATTCATCGAAACGACCACTGCACATGAATTCCTGCACGGAATTCAGTTCGCCTACAATGCACGTATGCCGGGCTGGTTTATGGAGGCTTCAGCAACATGGATTGAGTCAAAAGTGTATGATGGCGGACGGATTGACGATCGCGACGATATCCCCGACCCTGATGAACTTGGCGAGACCGATGCTTATGACTATTACCCTAGACAGCTTGGGATTTTTTTAGATCAGCCTGACATCGCTCTCGACAGCCGCGTCGGTTTGCACGAATATGCGGCTGTAATCTGGGTGTTTTACATGGCGGAGCGATTCGATGTTGATATTGTTCGGCAGTTTTATGGAGAGGCAACGCGTGGCTCTTACCGCGAATTTGGTAACTTTTTGCAGGTCTTTGCCGACCATGGCACAACGCTGGTTGAGGCCTTTAAGACGTTTACCGAGTGGAACTATTTTACCCACGACCGTGATGATGGGAAGCACTATTTCAATGGACACCGATTCCCACCGGTTCTCATTCACCCGCACGATGTGCACGACACCTATCCCGTCCGCGTTGATTGGGATTCAGAGGCGATGCCGGAACCCTTCTCGGCACGCTATATTGTTTTTGAACCCACCCCCGGCGTTGTGATGAACGAATTTGCTATTAAGGTTGATGGTGCCGACATTGCCCCAACTGACATGAGTTCCCTCAGCCTTACAGACCATGCTGAAATTCAGGGGGAATTGGATCGACTCGATATCTATGGCTTGCGCGGTTGGGGCGCAAAGTTTATCGTTGAAAATCGGGATGGAACGCACGAGATTCGAGAGGCATTCACTTACCAGCGTTCTCAGGAGGGACAGATCACATTTAACGACTTTGGGGGTGATATTAAGAAGATTACACTCATCCTGATTAATGTACGTCCAGATGTCGAGCAGGTCATTATCCCCGGCGGTGACTATTTTGGCGGTGCTGTGAGCTATATGGCGGGCCGTCCGCCCGCCGGTGCTCTTTCGACACCTATCGTCTCGCAAGAGAGGGACACGAGCGTGCGTGTGCAATGGCAGCTCGAAGATTTGACGGATATTCGCGAAGTGGTCATTGTCCGAAAGCGATATACATCGTTGATTGAAACCGATGACCCGCAGCCATTCCAGACTGCTGTGGAAGTGCTGAATGCCGCCGATCGAAATGGTAACGGCATTCCCAACGCTGACATTAACATCGTCGGATGGGTCAATGCAACGGATACGCACTTTGAGGATACGACGATATTTCAAGATATCGATGTAGACAATGCCCGTTTTGAGCCGCAGGACACCCGTTACTTTTATGCCGTTGTGCCTGTTGATGCAGTTGGCATTATGGGCACCCCAAGCATCGATCCAAACGGTATTACCCCTGTCTTTAATCCACCGAATACCGCCGCTGCGCCAATGCAGACTCGGCTGCTGCAAAGTTACCCGAATCCGTTCAATCCGGACGTTTGGATCCCTTACGAATTAGGGGAGGATTCCCCCGTATCGGTTGAAATCTACAATATATCAGGACAGTTGGTAAGGACATTGCCCATCGGTATGAAAAAGCGTGGACAGTACATCACTAAGGAAAAGGCAGTCTACTGGGATGGACATACCCAATCGGGAGAGCGGGCTGCTAGCGGTGTCTACTTCTATGTGCTGAAAGCTGGCGATTATGTTTCCATGCAGAAGATGGCAATTCTGAAGTAGAGTCGTGAAACCTAATTAACCCGAGTTGCTACCTATTAGAAATTAGGGTATTTATCAGTCCTGATCGGTTTGGATAGACATATCCAAGCCAACCGTGCGCGTGTGCAGTAGATTTGTCAATCGACTGCGAGCGGTGATTTGCTCGCTTTAGGGCCATTCACCCAAGTTGGTCTGCCCTATAAGGGGCAACTTGAGTGAATTACGTTCCTTTACCCTAGAGAATCTGTTTAAGATGATAAAAAATACGATTATTGTATCTATTTTCTCTTTGGCCCTACTTTCCATCTTCAGTTGTGGTGAGGAGGGTTTGATCGACCCACACGGCGCAGTCGAACTGTCGCCCCTTGCCAGCGAAGGATTTCAAGCCGCCGACTTCCCCACAAACAACGGCTCCGCCTGGACCTATCTTAATGTGGGACTTGGATTGTATGACCCTGGGCAAGAAGAAACCATCCTAGACCTACGAGAAGAGACGTTTACAATCAGGATTGAAGGCACACGAGATATTAGCGGGTTCACCCACCGTCAGGCAACCGTCAGCGAAATCAGAGCAATCGTTCTCACAGAGCAGAGCGAGGAGGAAAGATTCTTCCGAGCAGCGGTCGATCATCTTTCTGCAAATGCGCGCTATTATCGCATTGACTCCGATTTTCTGGAGTTCGATTTGCCTATTTTTTCAACCTACTTCTTGAAAACGCCGCAAGCCTATACCGAATCCGCGTTTGATGTTTTCGTCTCCTTTCTTGATAACCCTGTGCTACATCAGAAACATTTCCCACCACGCCTTCTATGGGATTTTCCGTTGCAGATTGGAAAAGAGTGGGCTGTCTTTGAGACTAAAACGTCACCAGCGAATCGGGTAATCCGCCGTGTTATCAATACAAATGTCTCGGTAACAGTGCCCGCCGGGAGTTACAATAATGCTTACTTGGTTGAGGAGGAAATTGTCGGTTTATCACAACTGCCAGCGTTAAAATTATCTGATGATTTCCAAACGCTGGAGGAGGCCAACTACGAACCTGCGAAGTATTGGGTGGTTCCGAATATCGGCGTTGTTAAATATCAGTATACCTATCTGTTGACCGATAGGACATTAGCGAATGGATCAGTCGTCAATCTACTGTTTTCTGGGGATTTTGAGTTGAATGAGTTTGAACTCCCCGACGACAACTCACGTTAATCTACATTTATCCATTATGCGGCCATTACAATTTATTAAAAAGAAGATTAAGCAATTATTCTACGTCCTTTATCAGAAGCATCTTGAGCGGAAAGCCAGCCAGTGGCAGATTCCTTATCATATCGGAGTTATCCTTGACGGTAACCGTCGATACGCGAAAACGGAAGGCTTTTTTGATGCCGTTAAGCGGCAGTATGGACACTCCGAAGGCGGAGATAAGCTAGAGGAGGTCCTCCATTGGTGCGACGAATTAGGTGTCAAAATTGTTTCAATCTGGATCTGTTCTCTTGATAACTTCGTCAATCGCGAAGAGGATGAAGTGGCAGAGATTTTCAATGTCATTGAGACAAAGATGCGATCGCTGCTCACCATTGAAGGGCTCCACACCAATCAAATTAAGGTTCGGCCCATGGGAAAAATCGAGTTGCTGCCGCCGAGCCTTCAGGAAGCCATTCGCGGTGTAGAGGAGGCGACAAAGAACTACGATAAATTTATCCTCAACGTCGCTGTGGCTTATGGTGGACGTGAGGAAATCGTTGAGGCGTTCCGTCATTACCTAAAATCGGAATTGGGGGAGGGTAAAGCACCTGACCAAATAGCAGCGGAACTGAATGTAGATAAGATTACCACGCATCTCTACACCTCCAATCTGCCAGACCCAGATCTGATTATCCGAACCAGCGGAGAGATTCGGCTCAGTGGCTTCATGCTCTGGCAGAGTGCGTATTCGGAATACTACTTTTGCGACACCTATTGGCCCGGCTTCAGAAAAATCGACTTTCTCCGAGCAATCCGTGATTATAGCCATCGGGAGCGGCGATTCGGAAGATAGGATACGCGAGCTGCCGCGTTAAGGGCACTATCGGCGGTGTGCAATTTCGATGAGTGTGTCACCGGCAATTTTGTAGCGATGAGAATCTAGCCGCTCAACATCTGCCCGTTTCGCCTTCGTGTCAACCGCTTTTTCCTCCCGCATCTCTGTGATAAATTCGTAAGGTGGATCGATAGTAAACGGTTCAATTTCTCCAATTTTCTTCATTGCGATCTTTCCGCCGACCTGCAACAGTTCTCTCGCTTTCACGGGCGCGAGCGACAGCGCGCTTGTCTGCGAGATCCCCTTCTTCGTCATGACCGACACGATGTTCGGCACATACCGCTGCGTTTCAGCAATGGCGGTATCGTCCCCACTGATGAATACCGTTGGGATACCGAATGAGCCTGCAATTGCGGCGTTAAACCCAATCTCCCCAATCACTTCGCCGTTAAGCCAGCAGTTGGCAATTGTGCGTGAACTCCAGCTATGACAGAGGACACCGCGTTCTGTATTTTCCATTGCGTGATGTCCGTAAAGCAAAAACGCGTCAAACGATTCATCCAACCCCCAAGGTGCCAAAATTGGTCGACCAATGATCATCTGCACCTCCGCGTGTATCAGTTCATAATCGATTCCCCCTGGGCCGTGACCATCTAAAAACCAGACCTCCTGCGCCCCACCTTCCAATAAGCCTTCAACGAGCGCATTCACCTCCAATGTTGCGAGTCGTTTCGCTTGCTCATAGTATTTTGCATCACTATAGGTCTGCTGGTGAAAGTCGACAACACCAGCGGCACCTTCCAAGTCACCGAGTATAAATATTCGCATGTCACCCTCCTTTTAATCTTCAGAAATTCCTTGACAACTGACCGCATCTGTTTCATAATAGATTCGTGAAAAGCCCACAAAGAGAGCTGGGTGATTACAAGTGTGTAAGGCGTTACGGTAAATGTGCAGTTGGCTATTATACCCTTGTTCGTTGATTTGTCAATCTTTTCGCTGGACCTTAAAAAAGCGGCTGTTCAGAGCCAAGACGGAGGGGTTGATTAACAGTATCCAGATACAATCCGAGAGCCAATTTTTTTGCTCCTATAGGACTTACGCAGTTGAACGCTCAAAGCTCACCCCCGGCCCCCAACCCCTCTGATAAGAGGGGGGGAGTTCGGCGATTTATTGCCGCCCCGATAAGATCGGGCAACTCCAGTCGGGACAAACTGAAGTGCGTAAGTCCTATCCTATTAAGAACCATTATGTGAAAAAAATTGACTCTTCATCTGAACGGTTACGTAGAGATTTCCACGGCAAGTGGTCCAATCCCTCATGCCGATTTGCTCGTTTGCAAATTTTATTATGGAGGCTAGATTATGGGTTTCAAACTTGGTTATAGCACGTTACGTTGGCAGACACCTGACCTCGAATCGCTTCTGGTAGAACTCAAGGAAGCTGGGTGGGATGGATGGGAGATGCGCCAATCCTTCGATTGGGTAGGAACGCCGAAGCGGGTCCGACAGGTCTGTGATAATGTCGGTTTGCCTGTCGTTGTGGTCACTGCACGGGGCCTCCCGATTGACAAGGATTGGGAGCAGATGGAGATGAACAAACGACGGATGGACTTTGCCGCTGAAGTCGGTGCGGATTGTTTCATGTTCATGGGAGCGGGCAAACCGCCAGACCGTCCTGTCAATGACGACGACATCGCCGCACTGGCAGATGTTTCGGAGGAATGGGCGGAATACGCCGGACAGTACGATCTGGAGATATGCTACCACATTCATACTAACACGACGATTGACTCGATCGAAGATTGGGCGAAATATATGAGTCTGCTCAGAAAGTGCAAGCTGTGTATAGATGTCTCGCACTCTGCGCTGTGGGGGTATGATCCTGTCGAATCAATAAAACGCTACAAAGATCAGTTAATCTACGTTCATCTCCAAGACTATGCGAGCTACTCCGGCGGCGAGGGCGAGTCCTATGATGTCAGTTGGGTTGATGTCGGTAGTGGGACCGTGATGGACTTTCCAAAAATTATGAAAACCTTGGAAGAGATTGGATATGATCGCTGGGTAACAGCCTGCCCCGGTCAAATCGAAGATCGATCTGATCAAGATCGGATGAGAGTGAATCGGGAATATCTCCAGCAGTTGGGGTATTAGGTCTAATCTAAGTTGCCATCTATTGCCTTGGCGGGGTGATGGGTGGCAACTGCATTTAGAGTAAATTAACGGGATGGGTAAGGGTCAAGAGAAATGATACAGATCCGCGAGCGTCTTGCTGACCGCTTTAGCTGTCAGGTATCTCTCGATTATTCTCAACGAGATAGAAATGTAGAATAATCCATGAACGAGTTGTTTTCACGTTTCACGCATCACGTCTTACGCTTTTGGGGTTTTCCACTTTCTTATGACATGAGCCAAAATCGATAAACCATGAGAGGAGACATAACGCAATGAAGATTACCCAAATCGAAGCGATACCGGTCAAGGTGCCATATCATGAGGGCATCAACGAAATGATGGTCGATCGGAATCTGTACCAGGGGAACACCGTCTATAAGGTCCACACTGACGCGGGAATCGTTGGTATCGGTGAAGCTGAAGGGCAGCCTAACGAGGAATTTCAACAGTACATCGGCAGGGACCCGTTTGAATTCGTGAACGGGCTGATGCCGACACCGTTTCAGCAGGCGGTCTACGACATCATGGGAAAAGCACTTGGAGTGCCGGCCCATCAACTTATCGGCAAAAAGGTTCAAGATAGAGTGGCAATTGGATACTGGTCGATCGATATGCCGCCGGCAGAGTGGGCGGAGGAAGCCAAACGCGCCTATTCACTCGGATACCGACTTCACAAAATCAAGGCGCGTCCATGGCATGATATCATCGAGCAGGTGCAAGCAATCACTGAAGTTGTTCCGTCCGATTACAAGCTGCGAATTGACCCCAACGACTCATTTGAGACACCTGCGAGGTCTATTGAGGTGGCGAAGCAGCTTCGAGACTACAACATTGAGGCGTTTGAAACGCCAATCCCCCAAAGCGATATCGACGGATACTTGGAGATTCAACGCGGCTGTGATATGCCAATTACGATACACTTCGGTAATCCCGACCCCGTTGAAGCGATCAAGGCGGGTATGAACGACTCCTTCATCATTGCCTACCCGGACTCACGCGCTGCAAACGCCAAGCGTGAAGCGGCTATTTCTGAGTCTGCACATTTGCCGCTCTGGATTCAGATTGTCGGGATGGGAATAACGACCACCTATCTGATTCATCTCGCTGCCACCATGCCCAACGCCACCATGTCGTCGATTACGCTGAATTGCCTGCGAGCGTTTGACCTCGTCACGCCGGCAGGCCAGATGGAAAATGGTTACGCAACCGTACCCGATACGCCGGGGTTGGGAATTGAACTCGATGAGGACCTTCTAGATAACTGCCGTGTTTGACATACTCCCAAACCTAAAGGATTGGGATTCTCACTTATTCCTTTAGGAGTCGAATTGTTATATCGTGTTTTAATAACACCTCATGTAATGAAAAAAGGGTTTTCACGCTGCACACGGATCGCATTGCTTATCCTCAGTCTGCTACTTCTTAGCTGTGGCGGAGGGGTTAAACTGATTAATCTGCCCCAAAGCAGCAGCGCACTTAACCTGTCGAAAGCACAACAGGAGAGCATTGAGCCCAAGATTGCGCTCATCCGCGACATCGTTGAGGATTACGAGTTTGAAAGAGATGAAGTGGAGGCTGAATATCGCCGCTACCAAAGTCGTGCCAGCTTACCTCGGATGAGCCGAAATGAGGGGGGACGCTTGGGCCGAGGGGTTCGGCTTGAGGGGCATGAACTGAGAATCAAACTCAGAAGTTTTACCATGCAGCGGCGGGAATATGCCAAAGAGATTTCTGGGCTCATCCGCAAAATCAAAGCCGATCTGACACCTGAACAGCGTGTTGCATTTGAAGAGATAAAACTGCCAGAGCTCAGGATGCCGGAGATGCTCAGAAGGCGTTCTTACGACGAATTTGGAATGCGATTGAGAGGATTGCCATACAACTTCTGAAGCAGCACTTAACTTAAAAAGGAGATGTTTCAAAAGATGAAACTTTCACTCTCGGTTCGGGTTGCAGAGGCACCCGGATCCAAAGAAGAGACCCTCCGATCTTTTGACGAAATTGCCACGCTCGCCGATCAGCTCGGTTATTACGCTGTTTGCATGCGAGCGTCGCAGGCGGGGATACAGACACCACTTCAGCAAATCACCGCTATCCGCCAGAAAACCCGCCAACTCAACCTAGCCGTGTCGATGGTCACAGGCGATTTTCCGATTCCGATCAACAACGATCAGGGCCCCGATGCTCTGCGGAACATCACGCCTTATCTAGATCTGACCGACCTGTTGGGTGCCGATCTAATTCGGATTGCGATGAAAAAAGAGGAGGACATCATTTGGGCGAAACGAGCATCGGACGAAGCCCGCGAGCGGGGCATCCGATTGGCGCATCAGTCGCATACGCTCAGCCTGTTTGAAACGGTGGACGGCTCAACTGATGTGCTCAAGCGGGTGGGGAGACACAACTTCGGCATCATCTATGAGCCAGCGAACCTAGACCTCTGCGGACAGGATTACACAGTCGAAACGCTCAAGCGGTTTTCACCTTATCTGTTTAACGTTTACCTCCAAAACCATGTCCGGTGCCCTGATGGAAAGTCGAGTATCGAGACGTGGGTTCGCGGGGAGGTCCCACATAATCCAATTCGCTTGCAGGATTCAGGTGGGATTGACTTTTCGCTTGTGTTTCAAGGGTTGGCAGAGATTGGTTACGACAGCTATGTGACGGTGCATCAGGCATTCACCGAAATCATGGAGCCGGAGGAGGCCGCACAGCAGAGCTATGATTACTTGACGCAGCTTGCGGATTTTGAGGCAAGAGCGGCGGGTTAAAACTGTCTCTCTTTTTATTACAGATTGGAGTAAATGTATGACCGATTTTTCCAAATTTATTCGGGATATTCCTGATTTTCCAAAGCCGGGAATTAGCTTCAAGGATATTACCCCGCTGCTCAAGGATTCGCAGGCCTTCCGCGATGCGATAGATACCATGGTAGCTCACTACGAACCGAAAAATGTTGACGTAATAGTGGGAATTGATGCACGCGGCTTTATTTTCGGCAGCGCACTTGCCTATCGCTTGGGGGTTGGCTTTGTTCCCGTCCGCAAGAGTGGAAAACTCCCCTACCTTACGCATGAAGCCAGTTATGACTTGGAGTATGGGGTTGATAGCCTCGCGATTCATCAGGATGCCTTTCCCCCAGGAAGCCGTGTCCTCATCTGCGACGATGTGATTGCAACAGGGGGGACACTCGCCGCTGCTATTAACCTTGTTGAGAAACTTGGCAGCGAAGTTACCGGCATTGCAGTCCTTATTGAACTGACCTTCCTCAATGGATCCGAAAAATTCCAGGATCACGATATTTTTTCTCTAATTGAATTTTGACCCTTGATATGCTATACTATTCGGTTGTTGTTAGCGGAGACGCGCCTGTAGCTCAGGGGATAGAGCAGGGGCTTCCTAAGCCTCGTGTCGGGGGTTCAAATCCTCCCAGGCGCACCATTTTTTTATTTTTTAGGAGAAATGAATGTACAGCGTTAGTGTGTGGAAATTAATTTTAATCCTTACGGTCCTCGTATTTTCGGCATTGTACCTCATCCCGACCCCGGAGAGCTTCTACAATCCCCTATACGGAAATCTCTCTCTCTGGATGCAAGAAAAACTCCCCAAATTTGAAGTAACTGATGAGAATGCGTTAAAGGTGAGTCTGCAAGAAGTCGAATACCCGGAGGGCATCAATTTTCAGGATGCAACAACGGAACTCAAGGAAATTTTGGAGCGAAGGTTGGAGGCTGATGGATTCGAGGCGGTAGTGGATTATCAATTTGATGCAACGGAAGAAGGAGATTTCCTTGTCAATTTCTCATCTCCAAAGAGCAGAGCCGATCTGGAAAGAGTTTTGGAGAATCTACATCTGTATGGGAGTATTCCGACAATCGTCCGTCGCTTGATACCGGATAATCGCTTGAAACTCGGTCTCGATCTTAGAGGCGGCGTTCACCTCGTTCTCGAAGTTGATCTTGAGGAGTCAAAGATTGAATTGCTACAGGGACGTGCGTCCTCGATTCCTGAGCGATTGCGGGCAGATAAAATTCACTGTAGAGAGGCCGAACCTGTCTTTGAGAAAAATGCGTTGAACGTCGTTGTGGGTATCCCGAAACGGCTCTCGGACCCAAGCGAACAGGTGGAATATCTCGAAAAAGCACAGGAAAATCTTCAAGAGTTAGAGTTCTTTGATGCTCCCCAAGAGATTAATAGGACTGACACAGAGGTAATCTATCAGATTCGCTTGGATGAGTCCGGCATGGAGCAATACAGTGAGCAAGCGATTGACCAAGTTATGGTGGTGCTACGAAACCGCATTGATGCGTTCGGCGTTGCCGAACCGTCGATTCGACGCGAAGCCAACCGCCCCCGAATCATCGTAGAGTTGCCCGGAGCAAAGGACTCGTCAAAACCTCTTCAGATTGTCAAAACGATGGGACGGTTGGAATTTAAGCTGGTCCAAAAAAGTCCCGGCGGCGCGATTGCCTGGTCCGGATCAGCGGATACGCCACCGCCCGACGATATTCCCGAAGGCACCGAAATCCGATACCACAACGATGATGGAACCTCTCTGGCGAATAGCTGGTATGTCGTGCAGAGTCCCGTCTTACTGAGCGGTGATCGAATAAGGAGTGCGCGTGAAACTCAAGGCAATACCAGCTTCGAGATTGTCGTGTCTATGGGTTTTGACTCCCAAGGCAGCCGGAAATTCGGTGAACTGACCACCAACCATGTCGGAGAGCTTTTAGCTATCCTGCTTGATGGCAAGGTGCAATCGGCACCGCGAATCAACGAACCCATTCTTGGGGGGAATGCCCAAATTTCTGGCGACTTTACCTTTGAGGAAGCCCAATATCTGGCGAACATCCTCAAAGCCGGGGCGTTCCCTGTCGGTGTCAAAATCGCAGAAGAGCGCACCGTTGGCCCAACCCTTGGCCAAGAAGCAATTGATGACGGCGTTCGCGCTGCGATTATTGGCATGGGAGTCGTCCTAATTTTCATGCTAATCTACTACCGATTTTCAGGTATCGTTGCGATTATTGCATTGGCATTTAATATGCTCATCATTCTGGGAGCACTTGCCGGGTTTGGTGCGGCTCTGACGCTGCCGGGGCTCGCAGGATTTGTTTTGACCATCGGGATGGCAGTGGATGCGAATGTGCTTATTTTTGAGCGTATCCGTGAGGAGCTACGCACCGGCAAAGTCGTACGGTCTGCAATTCAGACCGGCTACCAGAAAGCCTTTTGGACCATCCTTGATGCCAACGTAACGACGTTAGCCGTTGCAGTGGTGCTCTACCATTTCGGCACCGGTCCCATCAAGGGGTTTGCTATCACATTGGGAATCGGTATCTTTGCTAGCATGTTTACTGCCATCGTTGTCACACGAGAGATTTACGGCTGGGTGCTTGGGAATCGGAACGTCGAGAGATTAAGTATCGGGCGGGAGGTCATCGCGAACACAACCGTTAATTTTCTGAGCAGAGCTCGAATGGGATTTTTTGTATCTGCAATCCTCATTATTATCGGTGTAGTTTCGCTCATCGTTCATAATGGACCGAATTTTGGGATTGACTTTCGGGGGGGGGTCAAGACCTACGCCAAATTTAATCGCGCGGTCACCCAACCGGAGCTCTCCGCCAAACTGACGCAACTTGGCTATGAGCGTGCAAAAGTTCAGGTGGATGCGGCGAATCAGGAAGCATCAATTGACATCGGCTATCGCGAGGAATTTGAAAGCCAGAGAGTCGTTGTGCCGTTGGCTGCCGATCCCGGGGATGCAATGGCGACAAGCGTTCAGGTGAGTCCCGCGGAGGAGAGAGTACATGTGTTCCAACCCGGTGATGCCATTCAGTTGATCGAGGGAGAGCATCGGTCAAGAAACGAGATTCGTGAAATTATGGAAGAAGGGGACACGATTACCTTTGTACTCGCGAACGAAATTGGGTCAGATTTAACACAGGCAGCGCAGATACAGATACAAGCGAGTGTCGGACAGATCCTCACCGATGCGCTACTGCAAGGGCAGGGAGACTGGCAGGCGATGCCGCGTGCTGTGAGTGTGAATGAGGTGGGACCCAGTGTTGGCAAGGACCTGAAATGGGCGGCGCTGTGGTCTGTCATTTGGTCGATTGTTATCCTGCTTTTCTATATCTCGTGGCGTTTTGAACTGCGTTTCGCGGTCGGTGCGATTGCTGCCCTGATTCACGATGTGCTGATTACCTTGGGAGTCTTTTCGGTGTTCGTAAGGGAAATTAACCTGCCGACAGTTGCCGCGTTTCTGACAATTATCGGTTACTCCTTGAACGATACGATTGTTGTATTTGATCGCATTCGTGAGAACAGCACGTTGCTCAAAGGGACCGACTTTGCTGAAATTATCAACAGAAGCATCAATCAGTCCTTGAGCCGGACCGTGGTGACTTCTTTGACAACCCTGTTTGTTGTTCTCGTGATCTTCCTCCAAACAGCTTCAGGTCAAGAGATCAACACCTTTGCATTGGCGTTGATTGTGGGTGTCATCGTTGGGACGTATTCCTCTGTTTTCATCGCCAGTCCAATCATATACCTCTGGCACTTAAAAAGCCGAAATCTGCAAGTTCAAGAGAGCACTGCATAGCAGCTGATGTGTCCATCGGTGTTAGCCCGGAGGGATTTTGGAACTCCCTCTGGGCTGGCACGCATACTTTTATCGTTAGTCGTTCGGGCGCAGTTGCATAGACATTTCCCTGATGAGGCCGCGGCGGTCCGACGACCAACGTCCTTTCTCTTAAAATCTCCCCTGTTAAATCGTATGACCGTCACCTGGTGGTTGGTTCCAAGTGGGCTCATTCTGATTCTTGCTGTTGGCATTTTGACCGTCGCGATCCGGCGGCGGAGATACCCGCGTGCCCAAAAACTTAATAATGAGCACGCTAAACCGACACATATCCTCACCCGCGAGTTAGTCCATGAGATCCGCAATCCGTTAAATAGCATTAACCTTAACCTCCAAATTTTGGAAGAAGACCTATCCGCTAAAAACCGTAGCTACCCGGCGGATTTACAGCACCGGGCCCGGCGTATCCGTAGGGAAGTGGAGCGGCTTGATCGAATATTAACCGATTTTCGTCGTTATGCAAATCTGTCGCCGTTGACGTTTGAAACCTGCGACCTCGCTGTGCTTATCGAAGAAGTTTTGGACTTCAACGAGCCGGAGGCGCAAAGGCAAAACGTTCAGCTCAACCGTGAGATCCAAGCACTGCCTCCCGTTCAACTCGATCCAGCGCAATTCAAGCAGGCATTACTGAATCTTATTATCAACGGGGTTCAGGCGATGGAAGATGGCGGCACACTCACAGTGCGTGCAAAACCGTTGAATGCGGGGATACAGATCGATGTGGAGGATACAGGCCAAGGAATCGAACCAGGGCAACTCGACAAAATCTTTGATCTGTTTATTTCCACAAAAGAGGAGGGGACCGGAGTCGGTCTCACAATCGTAAAACAGATTATCGAAGGACATCGTGGGCGTGTAAATGTGGAGAGCCATCCCGGTCAAGGCACAAAATTCTCCATTTTGCTGCCCACCAAGTAAAAAGTAGTGGGCACGCTCCGCATGCCGTGCCCTGACCCCGATCGGCTTGGATCGTCATATCCAAGTTAGACTAAGTAGTAGCAGGTGATAAGATGATCCCCAAAATCCTTGTTGTAGACGATGATTCAGCAAGCGTCGAGGCAGCCATCGAAGTGCTTGAACGCGAAGGCTACGACCTATTCGCAGCATCAGGTGGACGCGAAGCATTGGAGACTTTAGCCGCTGAAAACATCGATGTCGTCATCACGGATGAAAAGATGCCCGATTTGAGTGGGATGGATCTGCTCAAACACATAAAGGACAACTACCCTTACACGCAAGTTATCATCTTAACAGGCTACGGCTCAATTGATAGTGCGGTTGAAGCCACGAAAGCGGGAGCGGACGGTTACCTCGAAAAACCGATACAGATTAACATCTTACGCCAAACGGCGAAAAACGCACTCGAAAAGCGGTCCCTCTTCCTCCAAAATGTCAATCTGCGAGAACAACTTGATGACAAGTTCGGGTTTGCGAACATCATCGGCACGTCAAAACCGATGCGAGAGCTTTTCCGCATGATTCGGCTCGTTGCCCCGACCAATGCAACGGTCCTAATACGCGGGGAAAGTGGGGTTGGCAAGGAATTAATCGCGAATGCAATCCACAACCATAGCCGCCGAAAGGACAAACCGTATCGGACAATTAACTGCGGCGCGCTCTATCGGGAGCTCCTTGAAAGTGAACTGTTCGGACATGAGCGTGGGGCTTTCACCGGGGCGACTACCCGCAAACTGGGGTTGTTTGAGCAGGCAAATGGCGGCACCCTACTGTTGGACGAAGTTGGGGAAATGGGACCTGAAACACAGGTGAAATTCCTCCGTGTACTGGAAGGACAGGAATTCACGCGCCTCGGCGGGGATAAACCGATCAAAACCGATGTCCGTATCATCGCTGCGACCAATGCAGACCTCAAAGAAGCGATGAACAACGGAAAATTCCGCAACGACCTCTATCATCGTATCAACCGATTTCCAATTTGGGTACCCCCGTTAAGAAAGCGGCGAGAGGATATTCCCCTATTGGCCAGCGCGTTCATCAAAGAGTTTAGCAAAGAACACGACCGTCCCGTTTCAGGAATTACTCCCCAGGCGATGAACTACCTGAAAAATGCGGATTGGGCTGGAAACATCCGTGAATTACGCAACGCCATCGAAACCGCCATCATTTTAGCGGGGACGGAGACCCTTCAACTCGATGCTTTTTCCTCCGAATTTCAAGCGAATTTCACCGATTCGGAGGTCCCTTCGGATTCTGATGCCCAAATGGGGGGGGCTCTGAACCGCGATACCCCGGATAATCAGGAAGCTTCCATTGATGCGGAGGATGGAAAGGTTGGAACCGTTGGAATGACAATGGACGAAATCGAAAAAGAGGCTATCGGCAAGACATTGGCAGAGACCGGGAACAATAAAAAGCGGGCGGCGGAAATGCTCGGAATCGGTTTGCGGACGTTGTATCGAAAACTGGAATCTTACGGTTGGCTGAACAAAAGCGATCAAGAGGATCAACTACGTGATTAATTCACCCCCGTTTTGTGTGAATTCATCCGAGTTGCTACCTTGATGAGAAATGTTAGTAGGTTGAGATTCATATCATATCTCGACGCTTAACGGCCCTCCCTATTGTGATGGGCGAGGTGATCAATATGGGTCTGAGTGAGTGTATCCAGTCTATTTTCTATCAATTTAAGTCGCTCATTGATGCGAGTATCAAGCCGCGTGATTCGATTGTCCACCTGCTTGACAGCGAATAAGATATACACTTGTGCAAAGCCGAAGATAGCGACAAGCAGCGTGATGAGAACTGTCAAAAGTGTTTGGTGATTTTCCCACTTCATAACTGAACCCCTTGTCGTTAGATATTGTTGTATCGCATGTCGAAACAACAACATTGTCACCAAAACGACATACATCTCAACCCATAGTTACATCGTTTGTAAATGTTAGTAGGTTGGGATTCATATCATATCTCAACGCTTAACGGCCCTCCCTATTGTGATAGGCGAGGTGATCAATATGGGTCTGAGTGAGTGTATCCAGTCTATTTTCTATCAATTTAAGCCGCTCATTCATTCGAGTATCAAGCCGCGTGATCCGATTATCAAGTCGTGTGATTCGATTGTCCACCTGCTTGACAGCGAATAAGATATACACCTGTGCAAAGCCGAAGATAGCGACAAGCAGCGTGATGAGAACTGTCAAAAGTGTTTGGTGATTTTCCCACTTCATAACTGAACCTCTTGTAGTTAGGTATTGTTGTGTCGTATGTCGAAACAACAACATTATACACCAAAACGACATACATCTCAACCCATAGTTACATGGTTTGTAGGGGCGTTTAGTTCTCCTGTAGGTTGAAAACTCCTCCGATCGGAGCCCACGAGAACCGGGATCTCCGAATCCCGACTTCCTACTCAGCCCTTAACTAACCGCACAGCAAAGGAGATACGATATGGCTTTAACGACCGATCAGAACGCGTTCTTTGAGAAATACGGTTATCTACCTTATACACAAGTGTTGTCTGCCGAGGAATTGGAATCCCTCCGGCAGCGGAGCGAGGATATCGCTGAGGGGCGCGTGACGCATGTGCCCTCGCGCTACATCCAGCTTGAGGCGGCGTTCCGTGAGGGCGAGGATACGGCCACACCCCGCATCGACACCGTCCGCAAAATGACACAACTCTGCTACTTTGACGACCTTTTCCAAGCAGTTGCCAAGAAACCTGAAATTGTGGATGTCATCGAAACGCTCTTAGGTCCCAACATTAAGCTCTACACCGACCAACTGATGATGAAGCCCCGCTATAACGGGACAGTGACCGACTGGCATCAAGACTCACCCGCTTGGCCCTTCTTTGTCCCGCAGGACCATGTCAGCTGTTGGGTTGCCTTGGATGATGCTACCGTCGAAAACGGTTGTATGACCGTCATCCCCGGCAGTCACAAGTGGGGGCCCGTCACCCGTGAATACAAACAGCGATTCATCGACGATCCGGAGATCGCCAAGCCGACCCCTGTGGAGTTAAAGGCAGGGCACTGTATGTTCCACCACGGTCTGAACTTCCACCGAACTGGAGCGAACCCGACACCGAAGCGGCGGCGGGGGCTGGCATTACACTATCTCCACGCCGAGACGAAATACCTCGGTGTCCACGATGAGGAGTCACGCCTCCGGACCGAATGCGAGATGCCGCCGGGAAAATTTCGTTTCATGCACATCCGAGGGAAAGAGTTTCCGGGACGAGTCTGAATCGCTCAGGTAATCATGAATGAGGCATCCTTACCTCAACAACTGTGGGAGAGGTATCCTTACCTCGACAACATCGTAGGTTAGGTTGAACGGTTGAAAGGGCATCGCTACCAATGACAGTAGAATTTCTATTTATCAACACTACATTCTCACAGATAGCGAGCGTGAAACCCAACACCCACAGCCAATGAACCAATTTAACACCTTCCATAGGAGCATAACCATTGCCGAAAAATAACACCGATGCAAACACCCCAAAAACCCCAATTCCCTTTTCCGCATCAGACCATGAACAACTAGACATCTCTACCCTTGAAACATGGCTATGGGATGCCGCTTGTGTCATTCGTGGGACGACCGATGCCCCAAAATTCAAGGATTTTATCCTACCCCTAATTTTCTACAAACGGCTCTCCGATGTATTCGATGATGAAGTTGCAAATCTGGTTGAGGAATACGGTGGGGATGAGGAAGGGACGCGGGAACTCATTGACGAAGACCATCAGGACGCATTCAAGGGGGGACGCAACCCGATTGTCCGTTTCTACATCCCTCAACAGTATCGTTGGGAGGCACTTCGCGACCAACCCGCAGATGGTCGCTTGGGCGAGTTTGTCACCGAAGCAATGCGCGAAGTTGCCCGTCTGAACCCACTGTTGCGGGGCGTTCTTGACGTGGAGGACTTTAACGAGCAACAGAGCGGGCAGCGGACCCTTGGCGATGACCGACTCGCGGCACTGATCGAGGTCATAAGTCAGCATCAGCTAGGGCTTCAAGACACAGAGCCGGATATCCTAGGGCGTGCCTACGAATATCTGCTACGGAAATTTGCCGAAGGACAGGGACAGAGTGCAGGCGAGTTCTACACGCCAAAAGAGGTCGGTTCGTTAATGGCGCGCATCATTAACCCCGAACCGCACACCACTATTTACGATCCAGCGTGCGGTTCAGGCGGCTTACTTATCAAACCCCGCCTCCTATTTGAGATAATGCACCCAGCTGAAAAGAGCGCAGCTCCAAAAATCTATGGGCAGGAACTGACTCCCACCACCTACGCCATGGCGAAGATGAACGCCTTTCTGCACGATTTTATCGGTGCCGATTTGCACATTGGCGACACCTTCCGCAATCCGGGCTTTGTTGCAGATGGTTCAGGGTTGCAACGCTTTGACTATGTGCTTGCCAATCCGATGTGGAATCAGAAGGAGTATAACGAGAGCTTCTACGTCAACGACCGTTGGGGGCGTTTCACCTATGGCGTTCCGCCGAGTTCCTCCGCGGATTGGGCGTGGGTGCAACATATTCTCGCATCCTTAAAAGAGACCGGACACGCAGCGATTGTCCTCGATACCGGCGCAGTGTCTCGGGGGTCTGGCAGTAAACAGACCAGTCGGGAACGCGATATTCGCAAAGGGTTTGTGGAGAACGACCTGATTGAAGGTGTGATACTTTTGCCCGAAAACCTGTTTTACAACACCAGCGCACCGGGGATTATTTTACTGTTGAACCGCAGCAAGCCAGCAGAACGCAAATCACAAATCCTGCTTGTCAACCTTTCCACCTATTTTGTCAACCAGAAACCGAAAAATGTCCTGACCGATGAGGGAATTAATCTCGCAGCTGAAGTATATCAGGCGTGGGAAACCCGCGAGAAATTGAGCGCGGTTATCACACTAAAAGATGCCCAAAAAACCGATTATAACCTGAGTCCTTCCCAGTTCGTAGACGTAGAAGATAAAGTAGAGCACCGTCCTGTCTCTGAGATTCTAGCGGATTTGACGGAAGCGCGTATCACTCGCGAGAAGGCAGATCAGGCGTTGGAAGATGTGTTGATTAGACTTGGGCTCAACGGGGAGGGGCTGCAATGAGTATGATGAATTTTCCAGAACATTGGAAGATTGTGCGTTTTGGGGAAGTTGCTACATTTACAAAGAAACCGAGGGATTTGCAATATGCAGAATACCATGAAATTCCGTTCGTACCAATGGACTTGATTCCAATTGCCAAACTCTTTTCGGAAGAATTTATAATCAAAACGAGGGAGGAACTAAGTAGTGGAACTTATTTTGAACCCAGTGACATTCTGCTCGCTAAAATTACGCCATCTTTTGAAAATGGGAAACAGTGTATTATTGAAGATTTACCGACTCCATTTGGTATTGCAACGACTGAAGTAATTCCGATTCGTGAAGTTGTAGGTGCTAGTGATAAATTCTATCTGTTCTATTACTTGTTGCTGTCTGATGTTCGCATTTTGCTTGCAGGGAGAATGCAAGGGACGACTGGACGACAGCGATTAGGCAAAGAAACACTTGTTAACTTGGAAATCCCGCTTCCCCCACTTCCCGAACAACGCGCCATCGCCCACATTTTACAGACAATCCAAGCGGCGAAAGCCGCACGGCAACGCGAGCTTGCCTTAGAGCGCGAACGCAAAGCAGCGTTGATGGATTACCTCTTTTCTTATGGCACGAAAGGCGAACCCCGCAAGCAGACGGAGATTGGAGAGATTCCTGAAAGCTGGGACTTAGGAACTATAGGCGAGATCTGTGAACGCATTATAGACTATAGGGGAAGAACTCCAAAATTTTCAGAATCCGGAATAGTTCATCTCCGTAGTTCAAATGTTAAAGAAGGGCGTTTGACCTTAAAGAGCGATAAAATAACTTATGTGACTGGCGAAACTTATAAGTCATTTATGACAAGGGGCTTTCCTAAAGCTGGTGACATTATATTTACCACTGAAGGTCCTCTTGGCGAATCTGCTATGGTTCCACCAAATTTCCGTTTTTCACTGGCTCAGAGAATGGTTCTCTTGCGAGCAGATAAGACGGTTTTGGATTCTTCATATCTGTTATATGTACTTTATAGTGAACAAGTGAGGAAAGAGTATCTGGGACGAGCTACTGGTTCAACAGCAAAAGGGATTTCGTCAAAAAATTTTCAGCAAGTTCAAGTACCCTTGCCTTGTCTACCTGAACAACGGGAAATAGCAATCAGTCTGACTGCTTGTGACACCAAAATCGCAGCCCTTGAACAGGAAGCGGAATATCTAGACGAACTATTCCACGCCATGCTCGACGAACTGATGACAGGGAAAAGGTCTGCCGTGCCACTGAATTTCGCATTTACTATGAAACTTTCAAACACCTCTCAATAGGATCTACCACTATCGCCTACTCTTTTTTATAGAAAATTATGTCTGAACGTTCCGCTGTCCAGAACCCAATGCTCAAATACGCCGATGAAATTGGTTGGAAGTCTGTTTCTCAATCAGGAGCTATGCAGATGCGCCGCGGTGATACCGAGCTTTACTTCACCGACATACTACAAGCGCAACTGATGAAACTCAATAGGAGCATACTGGACCAATCTCGCTGTCAAGATATTTTGCGACAGTTGCGTTTGCTCAATCCGACGCTTGAAGGAAACGAAGACGCTCTCTCTTGGTTGCGCGGAGAGCGATCGGTTTTTGTCCCGATGGAGAACCGCGAGCGGAATATCAACCTGATTGATTTTGACACTCCTGACAATAACCAGTTTCATGTAACCGATGAGTGGACGCAGAAAGGGGCAGTTCACCGTAACCGCGCCGATGTCGTGTTCCTGATTAACGGGATTCCGGTAGGGGTGGTGGAGACCAAAGCTGCCAATAAACGGGATGGATTGGCGGAAGGTGTGGAACAGATCCGCCGCTACCACCGCGAAACGCCGGAGATGTTTACCACCGCACAACTATTCGGTATCACACAGATGCTGGACTTTTTCTACGGTGTGACATGGAATGTCAGCCGCAAAAACCTGTTTAACTATAAGACCGACGAACCCACAACCTACGAGGAGAAGGTCAAGGCCTTCTTTGACCGTGACCGCTTCCTGAAAGTGTTGCGAGAGTCAATTATTTTTCAGAGCAAAGACGACGCGCTGACCAAAGTTGTGTTGCGTCAGCACCAGATCCATGCCGTGGAGAAGGTGGTTGAGCGGATCCACGATCCGAACAAGCGGCGCGGGCTTATCTGGCACACCCAGGGCAGCGGCAAGACCCTCACCATGATAACGATTGCAGCCCGGTTATTGCGCGGGGGTGGGGAGACGGAAAAACCGACGGTCCTAATGCTAATTGACCGTAACGAATTAGAGAGCCAGCTATTTAGAAATATCACCGGCTACGGCATCACTGAGCTTAAAGTCGCCCGGAGCAAGCAGGACCTACGAAAAATTTTAGCGTCCGATTCTCGCGGCTTAGTTGTCTCAATGATTCATAAGTTTGACGATATACCGACAGCCATCAATACCCGCGAAGGGTTGACTGTCCTAGTTGATGAAGCGCACCGAACGACCGGCGGCGATTTGGGCAACTACCTGATGGCAGCCCTACCCAATGCGACCTATATCGGTTTTACTGGCACCCCAATCGATAACCTCTCTCAGGGCAAAGGGACCTTTAAGGTGTTCGGTGTGGACGACGATCAGGGCTATCTAGATAAATACGCAATAGTCGAATCCATTGAAGACGGCACCACCGTTCCACTGAATTATGCCCTTGCCCCGTCCGATTTGCAGGTTGACCGCGAAACACTGGAGCGAGAATTTTTAAGCCTTGTGGTAGCAGAAGGCGTGAGCGATTTTGAAGAGCTGCACGCGATTCTAGACCGTGCGATCAGCTTAAAAGAGATAATGAAAGCCTCCGATCGGGTTGATAACGTTGCCGCGGCTGTTGCCAAACATTTTCAGGAAAACGTGGAGCCGATGGGATTCAAGGCGTTTCTCGTTGCTGTTGACCGTGAAGCGTGTGCGTTATACAAGGCGGCACTCGATAAATATTTACCGCCAGAATATTCGGAGATGGTCTATTCACCCTACCATCAAGACCCCGCAGCCATGAAAGCGTATCATCGCACCGATGACCAAGAGAAGGAGATTCGTAAAAAATTCTCCGATAAAAGCAAGCATCCAAAAATTCTGATTGTGACCCAAAAGTTGTTGACCGGCTTCGATGCTCCGATTCTCTACTGCATCTACCTCGATAAACCGATGCGTGACCATGTGCTGTTACAGGCAATTGCGCGTGTCAACCGTCCTTATGACGACGACGACGGGCTAATAAAACCTTACGGGTTTGTCCTAGATTTTGTCGGTATTTTTGCAAACTTGGAAAAAGCCCTCGCGTTTGATTCAGAAGAGGTGGGGAGCGTGATTCGGAATCTTGATAGACTCAAGAAACTGTTCGTTGAGCTAATTCAGGAGGACGCGGCGCAGTATTTGCCCTTTGCGAGGGGGTGGGACGATAGGGCGAAAGAGCACGCGATTGAGCACTTTGATGACAGGGAGGACAGAGAGACCTTTTTCAAATTCTTCAAGCGGTTGCAGGATATCTATACCATCCTTTCGCCAGATGCCTACTTACACCCCTTTATTGATGATTATCAATCGCTTGCATCGCTCTATGGACTGATTCGTAACGCATACGCTGATCGTATTTACGTTGATAAGGAATTGACTGCCAAGACGCGGGAACTGCTACAGCAGCATACGGGCAGCGATCGGTTTGCGTTACCGGGGTCTATTCAAGTGTTGGACGCTAACACATTGAGGGAAGTTGGGGATCGCGATGTCTCCGATAAGGTGAAGGTGCTGAATTTGCGGAAGATACTGCATAAAACAGTGACAGAAGAGAGTCGGTCAAAACCTTTTCTCATCTCAATTGGGGAACGGGCGGAGGCACTGACCGAAGCTTATGAAAACCGTCAACTGACAACGCAAGAGGTATTAGTTGAGTTTAGGGAGTTAGTGAAGGAATGTGAACAGGCATCAAGCGAACGCGCCCGAATGAACCTAGACGAAAACGCCTACACGGTTTATACGGTTCTTAAGGAGTTTGAAAAAGACATTACCCCAGAACAGGTGGGAGCGGTCAATAGCATATTTGACCAATTTCCCGATTATCAATGGAACAGACAGCAGGATCGTGAGTTAAGAATTAAGCTCTACCGGACCTTGAGACCAATCCTTAACCAAGGTGTTATAGAGCCAACAAATGCCTTATTGAAGATACAACGGATATGAAGAGCAAAAGTGTCCGACATGATTCAGAGGATTTGAAAGGTGCTGTGTGGGAATGGGCAGACCGCATCGGTGTCACTGTGCGAGAGGTGCACCTACGCGACATGCGGCGGAAGTGGGCATCTATATCAACGAGTGGGCGGTTGACCCTCAGCACCGACTTGCTTAACCTGCCGGAAGCGTTGAGAGAGTTTGTCATCGTCCACGAATTAGTCCATCTCCTCGCCCCGAACCACGGGAGGGTGTTCAAGAGTTTTATGTCCGCCTACCTGCCCGATTGGGAAGAGCGGCAGCACCACCTCCAAATCTTGCCAAATGCCTAGAGATTCATCCCTTCCGATTTCCATCCCGCAAGCCAGCATGGTCCCGATGTTCTCCCTAACTGTGCACCCGTCTCAAAAATTCAATTGCTTCCTTTCTTATTGAGGTGTCAACTTAGATCGAAATATTTCCGTTATGTGAACAAACTAAAAACATCAAAGGAGAACAGCACCCCGTGAAAAGGTTTTCAATCTGTTTTCTATTCGTCCTATCCTTTTACCCCTATGTTGTATTTGGACAACAAGTCCCAAGCGGCACCGGGGAAATCTACGGCACAGTCTATCAACAGAATCTTGAGCAGCCTGTCGCATCCATACAGGTCCGCATCGTAGAAACAAATCAGCGCACCGTAACCAATCAGAATGGCGAATTTCGATTCAGCGACTTACCCGCCGGAAAATATACACTCACCGTCTCCGCTTCCGAGTATCGTCTGGAGAACGATGTCGCCGTCACCATCGAGCCGGGAGAAACCACCCAAATTAAAATTTACGTTGAACAGGTGGTAGTTACTCTTGATGAGGTAGAAGTGACGGGCGAGCGGGCTGCGTCAGTCGTTGGCAGACAGAGTTTAGGCAGTGCAGAGATTCAGCGTGTCCCCGGATCCGTAGGCGATGCCCTGCGCGCTCTGCAAGCCTTGCCCAGTATCGGTGTCGCAAACGACTTTAGCGGGGCCCTCTATATCCGCGGCGGCTCCGATGAAGACAACCTATACTATTTTGATCGAGTGCCAATCGGTTATCCCTACCATCTTGGTGGCATCGTCTCGTCTCTCAGTTCTGAAGTCATTGAGCGGATCGATGTCTACGCCGGCGGCTACGGTGCCGAATTTGGTGTCGATTCCCAGGCGGTGATTGACATCTATTCCCGCTACAAGAACACGGACGGCTTCCGTGCAAAATTTAACCTGAACGTGCTTTACTCGGAAGGACTCTTGGAGGGAAAAATCGGCGATCAGGGGTTCTGGTATGCCGCCGGGCGACGGAGTTACATTGATCTGTTTCTCGGATCGTTGTCGTTTGATACCGGACAAATCACCGCCTTCCCCCGCTTCTGGGATTATCAGGTAAAGGGAGCCTATAACCTCGACGAAAAACATCAACTCTCGCTGAACCTATTTGCCTCCGGGGACAACTTTGCACTCAAGCTGGATGGCGAAGATGTGGACGAGGATATTAGAGGGAACGTTAGCTTCGGGAGCGGCTTTGAAGGAGCTGGTATTCACCTCCGTTCCCAGTTCACGGACCGGTTGACCTCCTTTTTATCCTTGACCCGCTCCTATTTCCAATTCGATGTGGATGTCGGTCCGGGGCTTTCTCTCGAGATTGATGCACCCGATTACATACTCCGCGAGGACCTCATCTACACCTTAACGCCAAAACATCGACTTGAATCCGGCGTGATACTTGGGCTCGAACCGGGCAGAGCCACTGGTCGGTTTATCCGTCCGCCCGATGAGGGGGAAGTCGATTATGATCCACGGTTTGTTGAAAAGCAAACGTTCGATGAATCCGTCCTTGGCAAACGGGTGGAAGTGTATCTGCAAGACCGGTATCGGGTGTTACCATTCTTGTCGGTTGCGCTCGGTTTGAGGGTGGATTACTATAGTCTGATTGATGAGTTTTCTATTCAACCGCGCGGAAGTCTCCTGTTGGACATTATGGAAGGTTCTCAACTCCAATTCTCTTACGGCAACTATTATCAGGTCCCAGGCCCGCCGCGATTGACCCAGAGCATTGGGAACCCTGATTTGAGCACAAGCCAAGCGAGTCACTATGTATTGGAATTCACACGCCAAGTTTCGGAGGGGACCGAATTCAAATTTGCAGGCTATTACAAAAATCTTGCGAACCTTGTCACAAATGATGATAATATGATCTATCTTAACCAAGGGGCTGGATTCGCGCAAGGGACTGAGGTGTTTTTACGCCATCGCACGGGCGATCGATTTTTGGGTTGGGGTTCCTATGCGTATGGGCTCTCCAAACGCCGGGATCGACCAGAGGAGCCGTATCGCTACTATTCGTTTGACCAGACGCACGTTGCGACCTTGGCGGCGACTTACCGCCTAACGCCGACTTGGGAGATTGGTGTAAAATGGCAATACCGAACCGGCAACCCCTATACTCCGGTGCTAGATGCAATCCTGCAAACCGACCCGCGTAACGGAGAGTCTATCTACATCCCCATTTACGCGGAAACAAATTCGGGGCGACTTCCACCCTATCATCGGTTGGATATGAAACTCAGTAAAGCGTTTCGATTTAAAAGTTGGGAGATGAGTCTCTTTCTTGAACTCCTAAACGCCTATAATCGCAAGAACCTGCTCGAGTTTAGTTACAGCGACGATTATACAGAAAAAAACGAAATTTACCAATTTCCGATCATCCCCTACTTAGGGATTACCACCGAATTTTAACGGGTATTGAGGGTTGATTAACGGACTAAAAGCTTGACATAGTCCGACTATCATAACCTAACTTTCGACTTATGATAACCTAATTAGATATTGCTAGTTGCGGAAGGGATCAAGCGGGGAAATCGTTGAAAGAAATGCAAATCCACTTAACTACTTGACCGTTGAGACAAGCTTGGCACGGGAGGGGCACATGAGACCCAACATTCTTATTTTTATGACCGACCAAGAGCAAGCCGATGTGGTGCATCCAGACCATCCATGTATCACACCTAACGCTACGAGATTAGCGCAGGAGGGAGTTCTCTTTCGCCGTTCATTTTGTCCAACGGCGCACTGCTGCCCCTCACGGGCAACGTTCATGACAGGTTTGTATCCCAGTCGGCACGGCATCTACAACAACGTCAGCAATCCGACCGCCATCCACCACGCTCTCTACGAAGGTGTCGGGATGTTCAGTGAGGTCCTCCGATCTTCGGGCTATAACTTGGCGTATGCCGGGAAATGGCATGTCACCGATGCCGAGAATCCATCCGACCGGGGCTGGGAAGATTTGCACATCACAGCGGGCAAAGGCAGCTACATGCACCGTTCTGTTGCACAGTGGCAGGAACAAGCCAAACAACCCGAATCAACGGAACGCCAGCGTGGGCAAATCCTCCGCCCCGGCTGGGGGCACTATCAACTGTATCAATCCTACCCGACCGACACACCGAAAGGCTATGAAGACCACCGAGATTATCGTGTTGTGCAGTCTGGATTGGATGCGTTGCAGCGATTATCCCAAGCGGATGCGCCGTGGTGTCTATACATCGGACCGAGTGGGCCCCACGACCCGTTCATCGTGCCAGAGCGATTCGCCCGGATGTATGACCCCAAAGAGATTCCCTTGCCGCCGAACTTCCACGACACACTTGAAGACAAGCCTCGCGCGTATCAGCGTGCGCGTCAACAGTATTGGGGACAACTTTCGGAGGACGAGGTGCGCGAGTCCATCCAGCACTATTGGGGATACTGCACAATGGAGGACGCGATGTTCGGTGAGGTGCTTGAGACATTGGAGGAAACAGGGCAGGCGGAGAACACCCTTGTTTTACGAATGAGCGACCACGGCGATTACTGCGGCGCACACGGATTGTACCTCAAAGGGGTGCCGGCATTCCGTGAGGCTTATCACATCCCCACGATTGCCCGCTGGCCCCAAGGGATTGCCAATTCCAACCGCGAAGTTGACGAATTTGTGAGCCTCGCCGATTTTGCACCGACCTTCATCGAGTTGGCGGGCGAACCACCCCCGGAGAACCTAACGGGGCGGAGCCTCGTGCCATTCCTGAAAGACGAAACCCCCTCCGATTGGACGGACACATTCTACACACAGTTCAACGGTGTCGAGTTGTATTATAGCCAGCGCGTCGTGACCACCAAAGCGTTCAAATACGTCTACAACGGTTTTGACTTCGACGAGGTATATGATTTGCGGAACGACCCGCACGAGATGGTGAACCTCAGCGACCATGCCGATTATCAGGAGGTGAAGCGCGATCTAGTGCGTCGGATGTGGCGGTTCGCAGGACGCGAAGACGACATCATCTTCAACCCGTATGCAACAGTAGCATTTGCGCCGTGGGGGCCCGCCGATGCCCTACGTGACGATGTGTAAAGAGGAGCAACTCCATGGCAACACTTAAAGGCGTTATTCGAGACAGCGTTTCAGGTGCCTGCGTCGAGGCGAAAGTCCATGTCCTGACCAGTAGCGGGCAGTTTGTCCACCCGACCGATAGCATCCTGAAGATTGGACCGGGCGACCCGTTTTTCTACTGTCCGGGCGAGTTTACTGTGGATGTGCCCCGCGGTTCAACGGACATCGTAGTTGAGCGCGGCACGGAGTATGAACCCCTTCGGAAGGTCGTTTCGATGCCTGCAAAAGGGGCGGTTGAGGTCGAGTTGGATCTCAAACGGTGGGCAGACCTACCGTCGCAAGGTTGGTATCCGGGGAATACACATCTGCACTACAATGAGCAGGAGGCTCAGCCTGATGATCGGTTGCGGCTCGATCCAAAAGTCCACGACCTCAGCGTGACCGTCATCAGCATCCTTCAGCGGGGTGAACTGCCCTATGCCAGCAATAAGTATCCGCTCGGGTTCATGACCGATTATTCGACCGCGCATCACCTCGTCGATTGCGGCGAGGAGAACCGCCATAACTCCCATTACGGTGGTGGGTCCGGGCACGTCATGTTCTTGCACATTGAGAATCTGGTTAAGCCTGTCAGTCGTGGCGATCTCGTCAGTAGCTTTGACCCCGACTATCCGCCGATCTGTTATGCCTGTGACGATGCGAAACGACAGGGAGGCATCGTGCTGTGGTGCCACAACGGTAGCGGGATGGAAGCACCGGTGGCGGCTGCATTAGGGAAATTGGATGCCTTTAACCTGTTCGATCCCGGCTGGAAAGACCTTGAATACGACCTCTGGTATCACCTGCTCAACTGCGGTATCCCGCTGCCTGCATCCACAGGGACAGATTGGTTCATCTGCGCGAACAATCGTGTTTATGTCCAGACTGATGGCGAATTTACCTATGAAAACTGGTTGAGAGGCTTGCAGGCGGGATGTACATTTATCACGAACGGACCGGCACTGTTCCTGAACCTTGATGGGAAAACACCCGGCAGCACCATCAAATCGCCGGATGGACATCCTCGTAAGGTATCAGGGCAAATCGCGTGGCAGTCGCACTATCCGCTCGACCGTGTCGAATTGGTTTACAACGGGGTAGTCACACAAACAGTGCCCCTCGACGGAGTGAGACAGGGTGGGGAGTGGGCGTTTGACCTCCGAATCGAATCTGACGGTTGGATCGCGGCACGCGCTTTTGGGGAAGCCCGTGACAGCTTTGCACAACCGATCTATGCACACACAAGCCCTGTCTATATCGGCACGGGCATCCCTGCTGACATCGCACAGGCATCAGCAGCGTTCTTTGTTCGCTCAATTGACAGTGCGATGGAGATAGTGAACCGGGATTGGCGGTTTACAAAGGATACTCAGCGGGAAGAAGTCCTACACTTGTTCAACGAAGGACGAAAAGTTTACGCAAACTTAGCAAGGATTTAGGGGCTGCTCGCTTAATTCATTCCAACTCAGGTTTAGGCACGTGCCTCCTCAGGAGAAACCCGCCGCTGCCCACTCGGTTGTGTCGGCGCAGGTTCGATGGTCGGTGCCGCTTCACCTGCTTCAATCATGCGTCGGATAAGACGATCCCGCATCACCGCAGCAACCTCCTGATGCGACTCTCGGCCGATGAGATTTGTCAACTCGTATGGATCTGCCTGTAGATCATAGAAAGACTCCTCGGCATACCGCTCTGATGCTGCACCCTGCGCGCCGCGTCCCCCCGGCGCAGCAACACCGTATTTCCATCGGTGGGTGCGGACCGCGCGTCCCACCTGTGACTCGCTTACCTGAACGAAAACCTCCTCGGGCCACCCATCCGTTTCACCTCTTGTCAGTGGAAGCATTGAACGCCCTTGCATCTCTTCGGGCACAGGAATCCCGGCAGCATCGAGAAGGGTTGGCGGTAGGTCAACGAGACTGACTAGTTGTTGAAGCTGCCCGCCACCATCGAAACCGGGCCCGTGCAGTGCAGTGGGAACACGGATGGAACTTTCGTGGCAGGAGCGTTTGTATTCCGCATTTCGGGTCTTGAAGTGACAACCGTGATCCGATGTAAAGAGCAGAATCGTGTTATCGAGCAGGTTAAGACTCTTGAGGGCATCCAACACCCTGCCAAGTGCTTCATCAAGGCGTTTGACCATGCCGTAATAGCCGGCGATGTGCTGATGCGTTGAGCCACCCAACGCAGCGAGATCTGGCGGAATCCATCGCCCCGCGTAACGTTCACGGTAGCCATCGGGCGGCGGATAATCATCAAGGTGATTCTGGTGGTGCGGCTCAATATACGAGGTGAAAAGGTAAAATGGATTGCCTTGGTGAGCGTCAATGTAGCGAATCATGGCATCGGTAACGGCATCCACACGATAGCCGGGGAGTTTGACAGGTTGGTTGTCATTATTGTAGAGAACAGTGTGATAGGCATCGGAGGTAAATTCAAGCACATTGGAGGCAAGCCAATATTCATAACCCCCACGCGCGGACTCAGGGACAGCTCCCTCATCACCCCTATCGTAAAGATGCCACTTGCCGATGTAGCCGGTTCTGTAGCCACTTTCACGAAAATGGTGGGCAAGCGTCTTCAGATTTGACGACAATGGGATACCGTTTCGGTAACAACCCGTTTCAGTGGCGTAAAGCCCGGTCTGCAAGCAGGACCGCGCAGGACCACAAACAGGCTGGCATGTGAACGAGTGGTAGACGTGCGTTCCTTGTCGTGCCATCCGATCAAAATTCGGTGTCAAATCCAGCGGATTGCCGTGTACGCCTGTTGTGTCCCACCGTTGCTGGTCTGTGAAAAACACGATTACATTAGGCTGATCCGAAGTGCTTGCCATGTTGCTACCTCTCCATTTCCTAATTACCGTTAAAGTCGATTGTGCCTCGTTACGTTTCGCATTCGGCAAAGCCGCGATCTAAAGCGTCAGTTAATTTTCTGGCGCGCTACACACTCTCGATTTCTCGTGTAGAAAGTTTATCTCTCAAACTAGATCCGTTTAATCCTTCAAGGAGCCCGGTCAGAAGCTGCCTATACAGGTGCTCTAGTAAAAAAAAGAAGATTTCCTGTTGGACGTTTTCTGATACATGATCCTGTGACCCAAGCAGCCGAGATATTTCTTTTTCTGCTTCATGCTCAAGTTCTGGACATTTACTCAGCACGGATGCATGAAGATGCTCAAACCATTCCCCAGTATCGTTCATTGGCTCTAATGTCGCATTAAGGAAATCTGCAATCTCTAAAAGAATCGGATCTGTGCATTCTTCTATGAAATTTTGATTGACTCGGGTCAACTCAAAAAGCCAAAGCAAACTATCAGCCACTTCTGACCAATACTGAATTGAAAAATCAGGCGTTCTCAAATCCTCAAGCGGTTTTCTCCGCTTTTTCGGCGAAGATGGTCCTTTTCGTGCCATGATGGTCTCCTATCGTTGTGGGGCATAACCCCCCTGCTCACTATTGATATACTCCCAAACCTAAAGCATTGGGATTCCTCTATCATTGACCCGCTCCGTGGCTAATCAAGGTATTCATTCGAGACTTTTCAGGAACAAGCGACCGACATCAAGATTATACGCGAAATCACTCGCTGTCCAAGGACCGTTGTAGCCGATGACCGGCACCTCGCTCTCATGGCGTGACCCGTGAGATCTGATAGCGACGGACATCTCGGTCTCGATGAGCTCGCCAAAAACGGTATCTCGATCTGCGAGAACGAAAATATCCCCAATCCGATCCGGATGGAGCCGAAATTGACGCGCCGCTTCCTCCGAAGTATAGACCTCTTCGACACCCGGCGCAGCACCTAACGTTTCAAGTGCCCTCGGAAGATCTGCTTCCCGCTGTAGAAAAACATACGCTGCCCCTCCCAAATTACCGTGATGGGCGACATAGCGGTCTTTGATGATAGGGATGGCACTTGACGGGATACTATGCTCGATCAACCACCGCCCCGGATCGAGCGCGCGGGGCTTCGGCAACATCGCGTGATCCGCGGTGATATAAATCTCCCGCTCCGGGTTATCATCCACAATCGCTCCAATGAGTCGATCGAGTTCAGCGATATGTTCCAGCGAAGGTGCCTCCGTTGGGGCGTACTTGTGCTGCGTCCAATCCGTTGTTGAGCAGTAGGCGAGTTGTGGGTCATGCTCGCGTAGGACCTGACGCAATGCCCGCAGTAGCCACCAATTGATTTCCGACGAGTAGATATCCTCAACCGGTCCAGCCGCCTCAACATATTCGATAGGTGGGGCTTCCGCAGCGATAGCGATATCCGTTCCAGCCTCAAGCATCCGTAACAATTTTTTCTTCGTAACGAGCAGGGCGGTTTTCTCTGCAAAACCCGACAATTTGGCGTGCTCAAATAACGTCGGTGCAAGTAGAAAACGATTATCCTCGATAAACTCCCCTTCGCCCGTCTCGCGGTCAACATGGTAGTTAGTCGTGATACCGTGCGTCTCTGGGAACGTCCCGGTCGCAAGGCTCACGTTGTTGACATTCGTGACCGAGGGAATAACTGACCTCGCGTGTTGGTAGAAGCCATCCTCCGCTAACCTTTGGATATTTGGTGTGTCGCTAGCGGCCAGGTAATCGTGCCCACCGGCATCAATACAGATAATCAAAACTTTACGTCGGCTCAAAATGGCCTCCCTTCTGAGGTTGGATTAATACCAACTCGGATTAAATCTCCCTGCACCGCTCGGTCAAACGCAGCATTGATGTCCTGCAGGGGATAGACCGCACCGACTAATTCCTCAAATGGATAACGCGCGCCCGTTTCCTCGACAAACCGGAGCGCGTTTCCTAGTGCAGACGGATGATAGTTGTGATTTCCTCGCATCGTCAAGCATTTTGTCACAATCTTGTGCGCGTCCACCGTAACATCCGCGTGCGGGAAGACATAGCCGAGCGTCAAACAGCTGCCGCCGATTCCCAGCCAATCGAGGGAGTTGACCAGCGCAGCCTCTGCACCGCTCACCTCGACAGCGAAATCTACGCCGCGCCCGCCCGTTAAATCATGTAAGGCTTCCCCAATTTCAACCGCAGAACCTTCCGAAAGATTAAATGTATGCGTCGCCCCGAAGGTTTCCGCGATGCGGAGCCGCTCGGCGACACGGTCTACGCAGGCGACAATTTCAAACCCACGTTCACGTAAACAGCACGCAGCATAAATACCTAACATGCCCGCACCTTGAACAACCGCGCTGGCTCCTCCTGTGGGGTCAAGGGTTGCTAGTCCACCTAAAACGGTAGCGAGGGCGCAGTTAAGCGGTGCTGCTTCAAGGTCGCTGATGGTATCGGGGATACGATAGATGGCTGTCCCCGGCCGAAGGCAGATATGCTCCGCGAACCCGCCGTTGAAAAAATGAGGAGGAATACTCTGTGCATGCCCATACTTGAACAGCCGCTCACACTTCTGTGGCAGATTCCGTTCGTTACAATAGTCGCACGCACCACACGCAGCCATGATGCTCCACGTCACGCGGTCGCCTTCGTGCAAAGGTTCACCATACGCATCACGGACCGTCGTTGGGCAAGCGATACGCCCAATCGCTTCGTGACCTAACACGCACGGTATGGGTGCGGTCCGTCGGCCCGTAAGGGTGTGTAGATCCGAACCACAGATGGTTGCTAACGAGATCTGAACTAGTACCTCGTCTTTATTTGGTGCTGTAATCTTCCGTTCACAAAGTTCAAATGGCTGATTCACGCCGTGAAAGAGTGCGATCGAAGCCCGCTGATGCATAAAAGTTCCTTTCAATCCGTGCACAGTCTGTCACAGATGCAGAAATCTGATGAATATCCCAATCTCTTCGTGAGAGCAATGCTGATAGTATCATAATTATCGCTGTAAATCAACTAGGCTATCCGACTGAAACCGTTTGTAGAAGATTTCGCGTCACTATTGCCAGGATACCATGTTACCAGTTCCACTACATCCTGCTACACACTTGTTTCACTTCGCCAAAGCCGAAAAGCGAGTATCGCCGAAATGATGACCATTCCGCCAGCCACAGCAAACGACAAGGAAATCTCTACCGATTCAAGTCTGCCCCCGACCATGTGTCCTGAGAGGAAACCTGAACTCCATGCGAGATGGGTGATCCCAACGCCTCGCCCCTTTTCCTCCGTCGCAAAAAATTCATCGATAAAGCGGGGCATTGTGATCGAGATTGACCATGCTGCCCCCGCGCTGAAAACCCCCAACGCAAATAGAAGAATTGTCGAGTCTGTATTCAGCGTAATTAGGGCCGCGATCAGTGCGACAAGACAAGTTGCCACAAGGGCCGTTGACTTAGCTCCGACAGCGTCACAAATGCGGCCTGAGATTAGTTGGCAGCAGGCGGCAAATAAATCTCTTGATGCACCGTAGTATCCCGCCAACTTGACGCCCACGGCGCGGTCGATCAGAACCGGCAGAAGAAGGCTAACCGTTCCCCAATAGTAGGTCGGCAGAAAACGCATACCGAGCAGTAAACGAATCTCTCGGTGTTGAAGTGCTTTGCGATACCCTACTAGCATTTGAGTGAAAGATTCCCGTTCATCGCTCTCACGCGGCAGGCGAGGTAGAAGGATAAGTGCCGTTAAAATGAGTAGGGCCATGACAAAGATTGCCCCACCGCCAACGACCCCGTAGTTGAAACGGTCAATTAATTTACCACCAATCGCACTACCAACTGCCCCCCCGAATGTATACGTCAGGAAGTAGACAGCGGCGGCTAAGCCGAGCCGATTCGCATCAACGGCACTGATGAGATACGACTGTCCACCCGCGATACGGAAACCGGAAGCAATTCCCTGATAGCAGAGCACGCCCCAGATTAGCAGCAGTTGTTTGCTTATAAACACAATACCCACAACCAACGCCCCGGTCATGCCCAAGATTAACGTGAGCTTCCGACCCAATCGATCACTGAATGCGCCACCGACCAGAGCAAATAAACCACCGAGGGTGATTGGGATTGACCGTAATAACGCGGCAAACCATACCGTTTTTCCCAATACATCTTCCACGTAGACTGGGAAAAGGAGTTCGATGGGCGCGGTGACAAGGCCCGCTACAAGTAGAATAAGGCACAATGAGATGAATTGGCGATTCCACATCAGATTGAGGGCACCTGTCTTCGTCGGTTTTTAGATAAGATACACATAGGCACATCTCCATTGTCAACTACGCCAAACTAAAGCTGAACGGAAATCGAGATCCACCGTACGGTCAGCGCATTCATTATACAGATTAATAAAAGGAATGCAAGATTTATTAACAGGTTTAATTGATGGGGGCTGGCTTCTTTACTGTGCTATAGCCTGAATACAAGTCGCCGCCGCAATCCCCGCAAGGCGCATTCACAATGATGGTTCTATCCATGACGTTCATAATATCCTTGTGTGTTGTATTCCGTGTCTAACCTCCTTGTTATCCCTCTGCATCGCTCCGGACTTGGGACCGTCACCGACTGTCTACATGACAGCGGGGGCTGCATTACAGTCGGGGACGAGGGAAGTCGCCCCCGATGTTGTTATCTATTGGTTTGAGTTGGGGATTGGGATGGCTGATAGCGCAATGAGTATAACCTTACCCTTTGTATACCCAAAAGTTAGCGTAATTTCACCTGCTTCACCTGCTTTGTAGTGCTCAAGCCTTGCGTCCGTGCCACCGCTACCGATGTCTGTCGGGATGCCATAAGCGATACGAACTTTATGATGGAGACTGCCAACTCCAACTCCTTTATTCGTTTTATACTTTGAATCGTAAATCATAATAGTTTCTACTTTGTGGTCATTATCCAAACTGATCTCAAGGCCGCCGAATCGGGCATTACCACGATTACCAGGAAAGGTTAATCCTGTTTCTTCGTCGTAGCGACTAGGGGCAGCTGCGCCATATAATTGTTCTAATTCGACTATATTCTGCCCGAGGCTTATGCTCACATCTTGTAGATGTGGGGTTGTTACAAGAACACCTGAAGATATGATTTTAGCCACTGTTTGTTTGGGATAGATAGGTTTAGATGATGGGGGAGCGGGAGCGTCAATTGCCCATTCCCAAGTTCCATCGCTTTTTAATAGAACCTTTCGTCCATCTTCTGTATATGCAATAAGCGGTATGGCTGCTCGAATCTTTGGCTTTTGGTTATCTTCATCTGAAAATGAAAGCAGTGATAGCTGAAGGGTGAGAAAAACTGTAATTGCCAAAACAAAGCGTAACATTATAAATCTCCTTATGGTTAAGGTTGTGCGTCGGGGTTCTCATCAGGGGGCTCCCGACGCTTAGGTTGCCCCGACGCTCCCCTGCGGGAGCGTTTCGATTGATTAAATAAGAAATTCGGTACGCTTGAGTCTTTCCTCAAGGTTTCTCTTTTAGGTTTAGATAAAACACACTCCAGCGCACTCTTCATCTTTTCTATTAAAGAGTTCTGGTTGTTGTTGTGAATCGCCTATATCTGATAGTACGTCTCGAAACGGTCTGCCCGAATAATGGATAAATAGTTGCGTGCCTCCTTGTCGAGGAGTTCTCTGTTTCGTTGTTGCATCCACCTCCTCCATATCCAGCAGGTTCAGTTGTCCCTTGACAGCCTTTTTAGCCTTGGGCGTATTATCTATATGTAATTGGCTATCTCGAATAGCCTCATCAAAATCGATCGCATCCTGTTTCTCAGCATCCGTCAGGCTTAGCCACGTGACATTAGAATGAAGCGGACACCCGACACAGGCACTCTTATTGGGGATAGGAATGCCGTGTTTATGAAGATACTGAACGCAGTCGTTCCGCGTCCACCGTTTCTCGACAAGCGGATAATAAAAACTGACCGACTTCAAATTAGACTTTTTCATCCGTGTCACTTCATCAAGGCTAATCCCGATCCATTGATTAAAATGCTGCTTACCGTAACGGTGACATACTCCCAAGCATTTAGGCTTGGGAATATGTCACTTGAGGTAATGTATTAAGCTATCCAAACCCATAAGGAGCAGATTAAATGGCGAAAGTACCAATCGCCTCAATCTAAGTACATTTTTCCGACTTGACAGCTCCCCGACGCAATGACAGTCGTACCTGTCATAAACTGATGGATACGATTGTGATGGTAATCTGTGCCATCATCTGCGCTCTGCTAACATTTACAGGGGCAATTCCCCTATGAGCCCTCGAAAAAAAGGCTTGATCTCGTTTTGATTTTTTAATAGACTATTGTGCTACCCAAATTGTCTTCCCAGCCTATATTGTGGCAGAGGATGATGAGCCCCCACACAAAGCTTCAATTATGATGTTGCTAATGACAGAGAAAGAGCGATTTCAGTCGCCCCTACCTAGGCATCTTTGCAACGTGTGGATGTGGATTGAGTATTAGCAGAAATATTTAATCGCGAATCATAGGACAATAGCAATGAATCACTCGAATGGCGGCAGCGATGATCGCCCTTCCCAGCCTCCGGTATCACAGTCAGCCGAATTGCTGACTTATATGCCAACTTCAGCACCACGCATACCTGCCAATTCAGGATTGAATCCAGCATTAACTTTTGATCGGTTTGTCGTTGGGGAAAGCAATCAAGAGGCGTGTGAAGCAGCGCAAAGCTTGACAAATGGGGTTGGAAGGGTAGAGCGGGCATTAATTATACATGGAGACGTTGGGCTAGGGAAAACCCATCTGTTGCATGCAATTGGAAACCAATTTCGTCAGGGGCACCTGAATCGCACGGTGTACTGTTCCTCAGCAGAGAAATTCATGCGTGAATGGCTTCGATCCATTGCTGACCCTCGGAAAGCTGCCGCACTGCGGCAACAGTATAAGGATGTCAATCTGTTGCTGATTGACGACATTCACTTTTTATCGCCGGAGCAAAGGATTCAGGAGGAGTTTTTCCACTTACTTAACTGCTTGAGTGAACGAAGCCAACGGCTCGTATGCACCTGCGATCGTTTACCGCAGTTTCTGAAGGAGTTTTGGGACTCGTCCAATGAACCCACGCAGGGGCACATCGTTGAAATTTGTGCGCCTGAGTTTGATTTGCGGCTTTCAATCCTGAAGCAGAAGTTAAAAGAACGGGAATCTGGACCCGTGCCCTTGAAAATGCTACGTTATTTAGCAAAACATCTGACGCAGCACGTTCGTCAGCTTGAAGGTGCTTTAAACCGATTAATGGCAGAGGCGCGTTTGGGCTCACCCTTGACCCTACAGACTGCTCATCACGCGTTAGAGGGTAGAAGCCCGGATCGACCTCCATCCGACACAATCACGCTGGAAATTATTCAGGAAACCGTTGCTAGGTATTTCCACCTCACCGTATCAGACCTATGTTCTCGAAAGCGCGAAAGACGGTTTGTACTCCCTCGACAAGTCGGAATGTATCTTGCGCGTCAGTTAACCACCCTCTCGTTGAAAGAGATTTATCAAGGGTTTGGACAGAGTCGAACAACAGTCGTGCGAAGCTGTCAACGAATTGAAACACTACTCAAGGAGGACCTAGTACTGAGCCACTCTATTGAAGCACTGACAGCGGAGCTGACACGCCCTCAACATCTACGTGAGGGCTGAGCAATTACAATTTATCGTCCCTCACCTTCGCTTAATCACGGGCAGCACGATATGGGATGGTCTCATTTCGTCGTGCATGACCGTATTGATAGCAACTTGCCCGGTAGCCTCGTTGTGAATGGATCCACCGGTGTTGAGATTTCGGTCAAACCGAGGGAAACAACTACTCGTGACCGACACCCGCACTCGATGCCCCGGTAGGAAAACGTTGCTCGTTGCCCACATATCAATCTCATATCTGTATACCTTACCAACCTCCAACAGCTCAGGATGCGCGAAAGAATCCCTGTATCGTGCGCGAAGGATGCCGTCACATAATAGTCGCGAGTAACCATCCGGGTGCACATCGGTGAGCCGCACGACCCAATCGGTATCCGGCGCAGAGGACAACCCATATATCACCGCTTTCACAGGGCCCGTGACATCGAGTTCTTCCGTTAATGGCTCGCTGGTGAATGTAAGACACAGCTGCTCAACCTCGCGCTGGTCATAAACGCCGCCGGGTACATTTAATGTGTTGCCGCCTTGAGTGGGAACGGGTTGGAGTGGATCATACACAAAACTCTCCGGATCTTCACTTCCTTCGGGAGGTTTCGGCGATAGTGTTCCATCGTTCAATGATTTGACTGAACCACTCTGTCCACCGTGTAGATAATAGTTCGTGTACTGCGTGTCGGGTAGGGGCCAATCGGACTCATCGCGCCATTCGTTGCACCCCATCACGAAAATGCGTACCGGCGGTACATCCATAATTCCTGTGTCAATTCCCTTGAGCCAATAATCGAACCAAGGGAGACGCATTTCGTTGAAATCCTTAGCCGCATCAACGCCGAAATCAAATTCGCCAGCAAATTGGGTGTTGATGTTCCCAGGACCGTGCACCCACGGTCCAATAATCAGTTTCTGGCTCTGGCGAGCTTTTTCTGTACGACCACGCTGCTTAATACCCATATAGTGCTTGAAAGTCCCCGCCAAAAAGATGTCAAACCATCCCCCCAGGTGGTACATGGGCGTTTCTATCTGATCGTGGAATTTGTCGATGTTAAAGCGGTCCCAGTATCCACCATCCATCGGGTGTTGAAGCCAATCGTTGAACCAATCGCTCAAACCCTCAAGGAACGGGCATGGATGCAGCGGAAGGCGCGCATACCAGTTATCCATCTCCTGCTGAACCCTTTCGAGTCTGCCCTTTTGTCGATTAAATTCCTCCCCCTCCGCGAGGTGTGCGAGATTAGTCAACGTCACACCATGCGCCCAAGCCATGTTGAACGCGAGCTCAAATGCACCACTTCGGTACACCCATTCCTGATAGTAGTCCGCGGCGGACTCACGGACAAACATCGCCCGTAGGTGAGGCGGGCGACTCAGCGCGTTTCTGTACTGCGTGGCACCAGAATAGGAACCGCCAATCGTTCCTACATTGCCATCAGACCACGGTTGTGCCGCCGCCCACTCAATGGTATCATAGCCATCGCGGTTTATCCCTGCCCCATCGTCCCGAAATGGGTAAAATTCACCGTCAGAAGCGAACCTGCCTCGCACATCTTGGATAATGACAACATACCCCCTCTGGGCGAAGAATTGGGGGGAGCCCACCCCATTCTCGGATCCCCCCTCCTTGTTATACGGTGTGCGCTCTATGAGTACAGGAAACTTGCCCTCCACATCAGGGCGGGTGATGTTAGCGCGAAGAATCGTGCCGTCCCGCATGGAAATTTCTTGATTCTTGTCATGAGCTGTTTCATATTGAGGTTTTGATAATACCGATTCTTTGATCATAACTTCTCCTTTGAATAATCACCGCGTGACCAACCCCCCGGAAACGACAACCGTCTCGCCTGTCATCTCGGAAGCATCTGGACCTGCCAGAAAAGCTACAACGTTGGCAATGTCTTGCGGCTGTTGAAGCCGACCCAATGGAATAGAGGCACGGCGACGCTCCATAAACTCGCCGGGGGCCAGCCCCATCTGCTGAACCCCTATCAGGTCATCGAGCGTCCAGTTAAAAGCGGTCTCCACAATACCGGGGGCGATAGCGTTGACCGTAACCCCGTGCTCCGCGAGGTTAGCGGCAGCCACCTTAGTGAGATTAATGATCGCTGCTTTGCTCGCTGCATAAGGTGGCGAGTAAGTCATGCCCCCAGCAATTCCAGCCACCGAGGCAATATTGATAATCGTGCCGCTTTTCTGCGCTATCATCGGTTTCGCCGCTTCCTGCATATAAAAATAAGGTCCTTTGAGGTTCAGATTGAGCGTCCAGTCCCACGTCTCTTCCGTAACATCCGGAAATGGCTGCGTCCGTATGCCCCCTGCATTGTTAACCATGATATCGATGCGTCCGTACCGTTCGATGACCGCCTGAACAAAAGATGGGGCATCCGCCGCTTTAGCGGCATCGAAAATTCCTGTGGCAATCGGGGCACCGATCGCTTTGATGTCACTTTCGAGTTTCTCTAGCAGATCTTCTTGGATGTCACTGGCAAAGAGCGACGCTCCCTCCTGTGCCAATCGTAAGACGGTTGCTCTGCCGATCCCCTGGCCCGTGCCGGTGACAGCTGCCACTTTGTCAGCGAGTCGGTGAGAAAATTCCGGCGTAGGCTGAGACGGTTGATCTTGTCTTTGCATCTTTTCTGTCTCCTCTATCTGTCTAGCAACTTGCGTTATGAGTAGGAACTGAGGTTATTCCATACCCACAAGGTATCACTGTATGAATAGAAACGCAACCCCCTCATCTGAAATCCTCGCTGATGTGCTGCCGAATCCTCTCCTGCGTCTTTTTTGTCATGAGTTTGAACCCTTCAAGCCTATCTTCATTAAGTGCTTCGCCAAGAGAGACAAGGCTATCAATACCAAGCTCATCGTACAACGCCTTTGCGGTCTTGATACCAACTCCGGGAAGTGCTGTCAACTCCAGCACAGTTTTCGGGGTATGCTCAGCGAATTCCTCCAACTTCGCACATGTCCCAGTCTCGATAAACTCACCGATAATCTCAGCAATCGTTTCACCGACACCGGAGACCGTCGCCAAACGTCCTTTCCGATGCAATTCCTCTATCGATTCCGGGTGGCGCGAAATAGTATAGGCTAACCTTGAATATCGTGTAGCATGGGATTCTTCGTAGCCCCCAATGACCAAGATCTCGTGGAGCTGCCGGAGTTTCTTAGCAATTTCGTCATTGCGTCGCCAACGGGTACGACCTTTTGCATCGGTATATGATGTGTCACCTTTTGGATCCATAACAGATTTCCCCTCCAATTCATGAAAATTCCGAGCAAACACTAGAGATCGGATTCGATCTCCCAGATTTGAACTGTCGAATCGAAAAGCCCAACTGCCATATACTTCCCGTCATGAGAAAACGCGAGGGATTCAATTCCGGTATCGATTTTCAGTGTAAACACCTCTTTATCTTCTTTGATATTCCAGAGTCCTATCACTCCCGATTCATCGCCGAACGCGATGTATTTCCCCGCCGATGCAAACGTGAGGGCACGCACCCAATACGTCTTCAAGAGGTCTTTCTGAAATAGTTGTCTTCTTGTCGTTCTGTCCCAGACACGAATCCCAGCCTGCGCCTGTATTTGACTATCAACAGCGAGCATTGAAGCGTCAGGAGAAAAATGCACGTTCCAGACACCCAAGATGGGTTCCGTATCAATCAGATCCGCCGGGGTGTCTCGCTTGATATCCCACACTTCGATGACTGTGCGATGACCTTCCCCATCCTTGTACACGCCTTCAGCCGCGGCAACGTACTGACCATCGTGGGAAATGGCTAAACCGTTTCTCACCGGCTCAACCGTGTTCAGGCGTTTTAGCAGCCGCTTCTGGTCTATTTCCCAGATTTCTATCTGTTTATCCCCACGCGATAGCACCACGAATCTCCCGTTTGCTGACAGGCTCACGCTTTCAAATGCACCATTGGTCAGAATTGTCTCCTGATTGGTGTCCAACAAGATAAGCACAACGTCATCATTCTCTTTTTTGACCAAGAGAAGATTGCGAGTCGGTGAGTAGGCAAATAGGGCTTTGGTGGTAGTAATATGTTTTTTTTCGCGGGTTTCTAAATCCCACTGCTCAACGCGCCCATCCATCAGTTTGGAGATAATTTTGGTGTTATCCAAGCTGAAGACAATACGCCGAGAAACCTCAGGCAACAAACGATCGCCCGGTGGATTCTGGCTCACGCCAAAGTGAAACGACAAATGGGGGATTATCATTCCGCGCTCCTGTGCACCTACGGTGGAAGCTACGAAACCAGCGGCGAAAATAAGAAACAATAACCTCAATCTGTTCACAATCTATCTCCGGTTGTCGAACCATTTTTGCTCGTCCTTTCGAGTCCTGATATGTTACATTATGGCTGGCTCGCGTCTGTCCACGGGCACTGAGATAACGCGCCCAATTACCTTGAGGAAGGCTCGGCAGCACCAACCTGCCTATTCACGGCTTACGTTCCAGACATCATGTTAGACAAAATTCGGCAGACCACAATCCAATACTATCGCCGCCCAAGCGAGTTTTTCGATCTGGCTATCTACGTTGGTTTTCTTCTTTTCGTGCTTATCCTCCCATTCGGCTATGCAACGGCAATTTTGAACGCGAGTCTACTACTCGTATTGTTTGGGTGGGTAGGGCGTATCTGTTGCGAGCGTCGGTTTGAATGGAAAAAAACACCGCTAGACATCCCGATCGCGGTCTTTCTTCTCCTTGCACTTGTCGCTTCACTCTTTGCACCACATCGAGCGACAAGTAGCCTAGGGTATTTCTGGAAATTGCTTCGAGCTGTGATGTTGTTTTATGCGGTTGTTCACAGTCGGCTGGATGGGCGTTGGCGGCACCTTATCATCGCTTTTGTGTTTGCCGGGGGGTTCTCCTCTATCCTTGGTCTATATTACTACGCCTCCGGTACACACATGGGAACCGCCTATATGTTCGGCATGGAGTCACACTTAGAAAGTCACTTCAGCCATGCAGCCCATCGTAATGATGGGATTAAGGTCTCGGAGGATTTGCGGCGGGCTTATGAAGAAAACGGCAGACAGCTCTCTCAAAATGCGACTATCTTTTCCTCGAAAAAATACGGTGACTGGCTGATAGTTGATAAGAACCAAAACCGCAAATACGCTATCGAGAAAAGTGAAGGGCAACTCAAAGTTTACATGATTGAACCTCGACTCGCCGGCACCTTTAAGATGCCCAATGACTTGGGAGCTTACCTCGTAATCGTTTTACCGATAGCGATAGGTTATTTGGTTGCAAGCTGGCGCGTGGGCAAAGCCTGGAAGTTCATCGCTGTGTTAGGGGGATTCTTATGCGCGATGGGAGCTAATCTCGCCCTCACACTCACGCGGGCTGCATGGATTGGGGTGTTTGCCGCAACAATTTATATCGCAGTCTACTTTCAGCGGAAACTACTCTGGGGATTGCTAGCCCTTGTGATCCTATCCCCCTTTTTGATGCCCCAGACCGTCAAGGATCGCTTTGAAACGATTCGCCAACGTCCGCAGGGCTTTATGAGCGAGCGGCCCCAATGGTGGAAAACGTCCGCCCAACTGATAGCAAAGTATCCAATCACCGGCATCGGTTTGGGAAGGTTTCGTCATGAATACCAATTACACGCACCAGTAGGAACCCATCACAAGCCGTATCACGCCCATAACATCTACCTACACATCGCCGTTGAACAGGGAATTCCATCGCTAATTCTGTTTTTAGCGATACTCTTTCTCATCTTTCGTCGGCTTTCTGCCCTACGTAAAAGGGACGACTTTTGGTGCTCTGGCTTGTTCATCGGAGGCAGCGGTTTCCTGATCTCCGCCCTTGTCTACGGGCTCGCCGATCATATTCTCCATCAACGACCCCTGCTAATTTTCTGGTTTCTGATTGGGCTTATCTTTTATGTCTCGGATCTCGACAATAGTAGGGAACGCAGATCTGCATTCCCTACACAACCTGATATCCATCAACCCCACATAAAATAGGTAGCAACCTACATTAGAATAGGCTTCTCAATTTGATATACAGATAATTTCTCACATTCGGTTTCGCGTGGGCTATGTTACCATACCTCCAACTATATGTATAGAAAAATTTGGTTGACATAGCCAATCAAAGGTATATAATGGAGGCGTAGAGCTAATTGTGAAAACAGAAACAGGGAGTCGCCCATGGAAAAAATCGCCAAGATAACAACCCGGCTGAATCAACCGGTACAGCCGCTCGGTCTGGCTGGCAATCCAAATATGGAGGAAGGTTGTGTTACCGCAGCTTATGATGCGGGTATCAATTACTTCTTCTTTTATAATCAATCGTATCCAATACTCATCGGCGAACTGAAATCCTTGCTATCCGACAGTTGGGAGTCGATAGTTGTAGCAACGGGGAGCGAATCTCGCAATCCCGAAACATTGCGTGCATACCTCGATCAGATACGCCGCCAACTGGAGCTAGATGCGGTGGATGTCTTCTATGCAGAGTATGTCGCTCCTGGGGATGACATGGAGACGCTGCTGGGCGCGGGGGGTGTGTTTGACGAACTTCATCGTTGGAAAGCTGAAGGACTCATCCGTTACGTCGGTGCCACAGCACACAACCGACCGATGGCAGTCGAGCTCATTGAGAGTGGTCGCATTGATGTGCTTATGCACCGTTATAACATGGCGCATCGAGGCGCAGAAGAACAGGTGCTCCCTGCAGCACTCAACGCTGGGGTTCCGGTGGTTGCATTTACATGCACACGGTGGGGATCGCTGCTGACAGGACATCAAGATTGGGACGGGCCCGTCCCAAGTGCAGCGAATTGCTACCAATACGTCCTACATCACTCGGCTGTCCACATTGCATTAACTGCACCAGCGACGCTGGCACAGTTGGAGGAGAACCTAATCGCCCTGAAGGGGGCAGAACACCCCCCACAAAATCTCCCGCTTTGGGAGGCGTATGGTAAACTGGTATATGGCGATGGAACCGATGCCTTTGAAACACAGTGGCCCTAGCGTCTATGGCAAAGCGTGAAAAAATTGTTAAATTGAAACTAATTTCCGGCTAGAACAACCGATAACTAGGGAGACAGACAGTGACAGAAGAACAAAAATATCTATTTGACCTGCAAGGCTACATTGTCTTGGAAAATGTGGTGCCTCAATCTGTGGTGGAAGCGTGTAATAAGACATTAGACCCCTTTGAAGACATGCCGCCAGAAAACTATCCACCGCCGCTCTGTCTCGGCACCCCTAAGACAGAAAAGGAACTCTATATCTCCAATATTCTCGAAGCCGATCCCGTTTTCAATCCACTGATTGACCTTCCTGAGGTGTTAGATGTGGTTGAAGGTGTGACCGGTGGACCTTACCGACTCAACCATACCTACACAATCTACCGGTGGGGCGGCGGTTATACAGGGCTGCACATGCAGGGCACCCCAATCATCCCCAAATGTCAGTATCATTGTCGCAACGGTCAAATGATCTCGACGCTGACCAAAGCTGTATTTCCGATGCTGGATTGCGATGTTGAGGACGGATGCTTTGCTGTCATACCGGGCGCACATAAGAGCAACTTCTTGAGACCCTGGGGCAGCCACCCCGACGAAAATCCGGTGTTGACACCAATTCCTGCAAAGGCAGGTGATGCCATTATTTTCACCGAAGCCTTGACACACGGTTCGGTGGTGAACACCTCAAAACGCCCGCGCCGAACCATTTATTACTGCTACAGTATCGGCTACATGCCCGATTGGGGCGGTCAGGGCTTAATTTTCAGCAACCACGTCACAGATAACCTATCAGAGGCACAACGTGAGATTCTCCGACTGAAGTAGAAACCCACGCGAATCCTATTCTAAGCTAAGTTGCTGTCTGAAAACTCCAGCAGGGCAATATGTATAGGGTGCAGCAGTTCATTGGTTCACTTAGCCCCAACGCGGTGATACGGGCCCTCGCGTCTTCTATCCTGTAAATCCTTGAATCCTGAGTATCCTGATTCAGATTACAGTTCATGCTGCCAATTCCCCGTCATCAATAGCCCGATTTTGGACAGGTTATCCCGAAACTGTGTCGCCTCAATCAATCCACCCCTATACATGACAAAGATTCGGTCACTCAGTGCCAAGACCTCATCAAGTTCCGTTGAGATTAGCAGGACACCCCGTTGATCCCGACGTTGCTTAAGAAACTGCTGATGTGTGTAATCCGCGGCACCGATGTCCAATCCACGGGTTGGGTTGACAGCTAGCAACAGTTGTGGCTCCTGTGAAAGTTCCCGCGCAATAACAACCTTCTGCTGATTGCCCCCGGATAACGACTTCGCCGGCGCATGTGTGTAGGTTGTCCGCACGTCATAGCTTTGGATGAGTGCCTCGGTATCAGCGTCAATCCGTTTAAGATCTAAAAACGCCAGCCAACCTTTCAAAAGTTCCGACCGATACCGCCTGAGCCGGTGAACGTTGAGAATCAGATTCTCTGCGATTGTGAAACTCAGGATGAGCCCGGCGGTCTGTCGGTCTTCGGGGATATAGCCATATCCCAACTGACGACTCTTGCTCGTCGGAAGGTTGGTGATCGCTCCCCCCTTAAAACGGATAGCACCACCCAAAGACTTACGGAGTCCAACAATCGCTTCGGCAAGTTCAATCTGCCCATTACCATCAATGCCAGCGATGCCCACGATTTCACCGGCACAAACATCAAACGAAGGACTATCAACGACCCTCCGGCCATGATGGTCTGCAACGGTTAATTCGCGGATTTCAAGGATTGGCGCACCGGGGACTTGTGGGCTTCGCTGAATCTGTGGCAACTCATATCCGACCATCTGTTTCGCTAAACGGGCGGGCGAGGTATCAGCAACTTTCGTCGTCGCAACACTTTTGCCACGACGCAACACAGTAATCCGATCGCTGATTTCCATCACCTCCTTCAGCTTATGGCTAATGAAGATAATGGAATGCCCATCCGATTTGAGGCGACGGAGGATAGTAAACAGTTCTGCGGTTTCTTGTGGAGATAGGACCGCGGTCGGCTCATCAAGAATAAGGATTCGCGCCTCCGCTGAAAGTGCTTTGAGAATCTCAACCCGTTGCTGAAGCCCGACAGACAGCTGCCAAATCTTCATGCCCGGCGAGATGGACAGCCCGTAACGGGTGGAAAGCTGCTGGGCGTTTTCCTCCGCTTCGTTCCGCCGAAACCGAAATTTGCCGCTTCCAGAATTGAGGGCAATATTTTCAGCCACACTCAACGAAGGCACAAGCATAAAGTGCTGATGCACCATGCCCAACCCCAAGGCAATCGCTGTCTTTGGTGAATCGACAACCCTCGGCTTTCCGTCGATTAGAACCTCCCCGGCATCGGGTTGATACAAGCCGTAGATTAGGTTCATCAGCGTGGACTTACCCGCGCCGTTTTCACCGAGTAAGGCATGAATCTCCCCTCGCTCTAACGCGAAGTCCACGCCATCCACGGCGAGGTTGCTCCCGAATGCTTTGGTGATGCCGTGCAATTCAAGTGCTAAAGACGATTTGGTAGAGTCCATTAGCTGGTTAAGACCCCTCACTAACGGAAAAAACGCTCATCCGTCTCCTCAAAAAACAACTCCTCACTCTGAATCGCCATCTCAGTAGCGATTCGATCTCTTAAGATGTGTTGACTGAAATTTTTGCGAACTTCTTCATCAATTCGATTGAGTAAAAATGGGATTTCGTGTCCGGGTTTGTTCATTTGACAATCAGCGGCCATGATGCGTAGCATATCCTCTAGGTGATCCCTGTGTACCTCGAAACCGAATGTTTTTTTTCCGGGCTTAAAGACACCCCTGAACACATCGCAGGCGATGCCATTCTTAAACTCAGCCGATACAGGGCGGCTACGGGCTACGTTGCTCTGATTTAAGTGGTCTGCTAAAGTTTCAATCACATAAATTTCACCGGATTTAAGGGCGCGAGCAAATTTGGTAAATGCAGGATTCGCTATATTTTTGATAATCCCCAGAACTTGCTTGTTTTTCTTTCCAAATAGTTTGTTATACAGTTGCACCCCTTCTTGAGTTGATATGAGGGACTCATCGATCAAGGGACCATCTAAGAACAGGTATGGCTCCTTAATTTTAAGACAGTGCTTAATCTCATAGTATCGCAAATACGCTGTTGGATATATGCCGAAAAGCCCTCGTTTTTCGCGTGCAATGAAATCATCTGTATCGGCTGCATCAGAAAGAAAAGCCTTGCTTGACCAATAGTGTGACGAATCTTGCATTAGTCGACAATGTGAGAGACTACCAATGCCAATGCAGATCGCCTGCCCTGCTGAATACTTCTGCATTGGAAGGGCGAAGGTTCCGTCTATAGCGGCGACTTCTCCCCTCTCTAATTCTTTCGCATCACTGAATAAACCAAACTTCACCTTACGCAACCGGGAATCGACCGGATCATTGTCCATAGTTTTACGCGCTTCCTGTATTGCCTGCTTTGCTTGATCGCTGGTGAGCATCTTCACAACATCGTTGGCAATTCCACCGAAATTAGCGGCAAAATCATTTCTCGATACACATCTCGATCCATTGAGCAGTTCGTGAAACATTTCAACAGGTTGCTTGCGTTCCGGTGGATTCTCGTGTTCCGGTGGATTCTTGCGTTCCGATGGATTCTTGTGTTCCGATGGATTGAAGAACTCCAAAATCCTTCTGAGCATTTGAAATTTCTCACTTTTTGTTATCTATGTTATCGCTACGAATGAGTTCAAATGGAGAGGGTGCCATCTGCACTAGAATAACAGCGGACGATTCAAACATCTTAACAAGGGCATGGCCTGTACCAAGTGCTAACGCCTCTGCAGAAGACTCTTTTCCCATTGCCTGCGTTGCGGAGTCCGCTTCAGCCTCGCTGTTCTGATGCATCACCAGATGCGTGTTGAGATTATTCATCACAAGCCGGGGGATTTGCGAAGCATTTTGAAGGCTAAGAATAACTGAGTGATCAAGAGTTGGTCCTTCCCGCATAATACGGTTGAATGAATCGGTGAGTGTATTGCTGTAAAGTGACTCATTATCAAAAATGCGGTGTGCTTCATCTACCATGTGAACAATGCCCGCTCCTTCTCTCTCACTGCGCTGCGATTGACAATACTCAAGGACGTAGGACAAGAGTAAGGCATAGGACGAATCGTCCATCTGTGAATAATCAATGACCAAAATCCGCCCTTCATTTACATTAAAATCAAATTCGTGTACTGTCTTGCCGTCAACTGTCTTGATGCCAACAGCATCCAGCCACGGCATTTCTTCCTTGCGAGTTTGGGCTTTTTTTAATATGGTGTTTCCTGTTCCAGCATAAATCTTTTCTCCCGGATCTACGGACTTCATGCGATCTCGAACAACTTCCAAGATGTCATTAAGTGAATATGGCTTCTCCTCAATAGAATCAGCGGCACTTACAAATATTTCAAATTTTAATGCTTCCTCTTCTCTAGGAAAGAAGAAACCTGCTAGCATACGCGGTGATAAATCTGATGTCATGCACCCAGCGACAATATCTACACGGTTTGGATCGCACTTGCCGTAGAATCCGACACGAGTGACGTTACTAGCTGAACGAGGTTTTAATTCATATTTTTCAAAGCGTTTCCAGACTGTTTTTACGTTTGGGTCGCTATTTTGAGACTTAATGAACGCATAGTCAGATTTTGCGTCATGAACCAAAACGCATTTGTTAAATTTCGTTGCCTGATCGCTTAAATTCGCGGCAATGTTTGATTTTCCCGAACCGGTCCCACCTGCAATCATGATGTGGTGGTTAAACGTTCGCTCATCAATGCGGAGCGGCACACCGTCTGCCTTGAGAAGCTCACCGATGACGTTAGAACTTCCATCTGTATGCTCTACTTTTTGAGGGATTCTAATAACCCGGCTTAGCGTGTTATCGCTACGCATGAGTTCAAATGGAGAGGGTGCCATCTGCACTAGAATAACAGCGGACGATTCAAACATCTTAACAAGGGCATGGCCTGTGCCAAGTGCTAACGCCTCTACAGAAAACTCTCTTCCCATTGCCTGCGTTGCGAAGTCCGCTTCAGCCTTGCTGTTCTGATGCATCACCAGATGCGTGTTGAGATTATTCATCACAAGCCGGGGGATTTGCGAAGCATTTTGAAGGCTAAGAATAATTGAGTGATCAAGCGTTCGCCCTTCACGCATAATGTCGTTGAATGAACCGGCGAGTGTATCGCTGTAACGTGACTCATTATCAAAAATGCGGTGTGCTTCATCTACCATGTGAACAATGCCCACTCCTTCTCCATTACTGCGAAGCGATTGACAATACTCAAGGACGTAGGACAAGAGTAAGGCATAGGACGAATCGTCCATCTGTGAATAATCAATGACCAAAATCCGCCCTTCCCTTACATTAATATCAAATTTTTTTACTGTCTTGCCGTCAACTGTCTTGACACCAACAGCATCAAGCCACGGCATTTCTTTCCTGCGGGTTTGGACTTTTCCCAATATGGTTTTTCCTGTTGCAGGATGAATCCCTTCTCCCGGATCCACGGACCCCATGCGATCTCGAACAACTTTCACGATGTCATCAAGTGAATAGTGCTTCTCCTCAATGGAATCAGCGATGGAATCAGCGATGGAATCAGCGGCACTTACAAATCCTTCAAATTGTAATTCTTCCTCTTTTCTAGGAAAGAAGAAACCTGCTAGCATAGGCGGTGATAAATCTGATGCCCTACACCCAGCGACAATATCTACACGGTTTGGATCGCACTTGCCGTAGAATCCGACACGACGAATTATGTCATTAGCTGAACGAGGTTTTAATCCATATTTTTCAAAGCGTTTCCAGACTGTCTCTACGTTTGGGTCGCTATTTTGATTCTCAATAAACGCATAGTCAGGTTTTGCGTCATGAACCAAAACGCATTTGTTAAATTTCATTGCCTGATCGCTTAAATTCGCGGCAATGTTTGATTTTCCCGAACCGGTCCCACCTGCAATCATGATGTGGTGGTTAAACGTTCGCTCATCAATGCAGAGCGGCACACCGCCTGCATTGAGAAGCTCACCGATGACGTTAGAACTTCCATCTCTATGCTCTGCTTGTTCAGGGATCCTAATAACCAGGCTTATCGTTTTTCTATCCAGTGGAGTCACGGAAGCACCCGGCAAGGGGCGTATCCGCGGCGTGAGCATCTGATTCCCGTCGTCTTCTCCTAATATCAATATATCAAACACCTGTACCGATTTTACGGAGTGCACATCAGCGTGGGATTCCATCAGTTCGAGGCCATGAAGAATCGTTGGATCAAGGGGATTACCCACGGTCGAGATATTTCGGTTAGGGTGGACAATCTGTCCAATCCACGCTTTACCGTCCTGTTGTTCTATACGAACATAATCAAACAGAGCAAACTTCTCCTCCATCCGTCCCATTGCCTGAATATGCGATAAGTCACTATTTGAATTGTCATGTAATATAATCATCCTTTACCTCTAAATGCCCCCTGTTTCTAAAATTTCACGCGAGGTGCCTTAAAATTACCAACGAGAATATCCTGACGAATTTTCTCAACTTTGGCGAGGAGATCCTCAGGGATGCGACCCTTCAGTTTCGGGTTGTAAACCAACTTCACAGTCTCATTAAGCGACATCCCCATCCAGATCACTTGGGGTTCAAATTTGCCCGTCTGAACCAAATCGGCGGCGTATACAAAGGCTTGGGTATCGATTACGGCACTTGCAAGTATTGCATCGGGGGCAATGTCGTTCTGATTCCGATTTGATCCGAAAGCGTAAACGTCCTTACCCGCTTTACGGCTCTCTTCGACAGCGTGAAAAACACCACGCCCGGCGGCATCCGCATTGTGGAAGATGAAATCCGCTCCTTCTGTGATTTGGGACAATGTCAACTCCTTCGCTTTTCCGATGTTCTCCCAATCTCCGACGTAGGATCGGGAAACTTTGATATTTGGATTGACAGATTTCGCCCCTTCTTCAAAGGCGTGAAAAGTGCTGTTAATCGGCGGGATGTTCATGCCGCCGACAAGCCCAATCTTTCCTGTCTGGGTCATCGCGCCGGAAATGACTCCTAGCAGATATGTTACCTCCTCAAGCTCAAAAACAATTGATGCCACATTATCTAAAACTGTATTCCCGGAGGTTGTGATAAACACCGTATCCGGAAAATCGGGCGCAACAGCTTTTGCAGCCTCCTGATACTCAAATCCGTGTCCGAAGACCAGACCGTACCCCTTACTCGCATAGAATCGAAAATGTTCCTCCCATTGCGATGGGGTTTTGCTTTCGACATGGCTAATCTCTGCCCCCAGTTCCTTTTCAATCCGCTTCAACCCTTCATAAGCCAGCGCGTTCCACCCGGCATCGCTGATCGAGCCGGGGGTCAGCAAGGCGACCTTGAATTTCGCCGCATTGGCTGTGCCGCTAGTGAATCCAAACAGTAGAATGAGTAAGCTACAAACAATCCAATTTTTTTTATCCATAAAAACACCTCAACAATCAATTTAATCAGTTAGCATTTACAACATCTCCTGAGTACAGGACAACGCTCGTTGTCCGCCATTCAATCAAATATCGGTTCAAATTATATGCAAGTCCAAATGGGCTGTCAAGCCTATTCTAATTTTCCAGAGAGTTTAGTTTGACATGATGATGTCATGTTTGCTGCTATGATACATAACAAGATGGGGGAACGGTTCAATTTTACAATCACTGTATTCGTGAATTTTGTGTATTCAAGTCCTCTTCTGCATATTTCACGAGCTGCTTGTAATCAACGACCGTTATCTCTCCGTTGTTTTGCTCCACCAGATCGACAAGGAGGGCGGCACCGGGTGAATACTTTAAATCTATCTCAAACGCCACGAGATAGATGCTGGCACCATTCACATTTTTCGCCTTAACGGTTTCCAGAATTTTTGTTGAATCTATTTCAATCGCTTCATTGGGACCCGTTGTGGGTAAACCATCGGTGACCAACACAATCATTGATGGATTGACCTCAAGTGCCGTTTCAATAGTTTCGAGGAGATTCGTTCCTTGATTATTTGCAATCCCTTCAGGCGTGAAGCGGTCTAGGTACTTCGACACCGTTTCGATATTCTTTTCTGTTGCCGGTGCCAGTTTACGCTTCCTCAGCTTGGCATTCGCCGCGAAGGTGATAATATTGAAAGAGTCATCATCGTCAAGTGAAGACAGTGCTTCCTTGATTGCCTCAATTGCCAATTCCAGTTTTCTTAACCCAGCGGCCTGCATACTTGCGGAGACATCAAGGCAGAAGACAACCTGTTGGGGGCCTTCCGATTCCTCAATGAATTTGATAATACCCAATTTATCCTTCGGTACTTTCCCCAACTTTTTCAAAATGCCTGGAGCCCCGCCTCCACCAATCAACCCATCTTTTGAGTCCCCCAACGAGTCAACCATATCAAGGCCGCTGCGTTGTCCACGCACCCGCATTCGTCCCGTCACTTTGCCTTGACCGTCCGCTCGAAGCGAAACCGGTCGTCCAATATCCGACCTTTCAGATTCACGCAGGTCCACATCTGTCATTACCTTCGGCAGCTTCTCAGTGAGTGGTGCTGTGGTCACGTCAAGATTCTCGCGTACAATCCGTTGGCTGAGGCGGGCAACTTCTGTCAGTTTGTGGCGTGAGGATTCGAGGAGTTTTTCCTTCGATCTGCGAGCCAGATTCTCGTCAGGCTTACGAACCTGCATCTTCAGTGGGGGCTTAGTCTTGATTGCTTTGATCTCAGGTCTCGGTGGTTCTTTCACCCACTCCACCATGATATGATCCTTATCTTCGGAAATCTCTCGGTCAGGTCTCAAGACGTAAACAATTCCGATAATCATGTGTAAAATTAACGCGACCAATATCGCCGACCGCCGCCGAGTTTTGTTAAAATCCGTATATTGTTGCAGCATTTGTGCCTCCTTTCCGCTGATATGTATGAAGGCTATGGACGTTCCAGACCACAGCCGCCCCGACACGGCATTAGAATCAATTATTAGATCCGAATCCGCTCCCACCGGTCACTCCGAAAACGGAGAAAATAGGTCACACCTGCCAAAATGATATAGATTGTTGCGCCGCACCACGCGCCAGGCACCCCATACCCCAACCAAAATCCCAAAATGTATGCAAGTGGAAGAAAGAGCAGCCACGCATAGCCAATGCTAACACACATTGTGAAAAAGGTATCGCCAGCCCCCTTGAGCGCGCCTGATGCACAGATGCCGAATCCATCGGAAAGTTGAAAAAGTGCTGCGAAAAACAGGAGCTGCGTCCCGATACGAATAACCTCCGCATCCGGCGTAACCAGCGAGATAAGAAATTCCGGTACCAAAAAAAACGCAATGGCAACGAAAAAGGTATACACAACCCCCAACTTTATCGCCGTGTAGCCGCTCCTGCGCGCATGATGGACTTGACCGGATCCGATGTAATGCCCAACCAGCGTCGTTGCTGCCATTGAAAATCCATACAAAGGCATAAACGATGTAGAGATTAAAGTTACTCCAGCATTATTCGCCGCAAGCGCGACATCGCCCATTCGCCCAACTAAGGCGACAAACACCGTAAAACTCCCCATATCCATCAAATTGTGAACGCCCATCGGCAGACCGATTCGCAGAATACGGCGGAGGTCACGGAAATCGATCTGTGAATGGGATCGGGTTTGGAACGCCCGATTCGACTTCCGCGAGAGGAAAACGGCGAGATAGCAAACTGCAGCGACCGCACCTGCAACCAACGTAGCGACCGCAGCCCCAACAACCTCAAGCCGGGGACAACCAAATTTTCCAAAGATCAGTAGATAGTCGAGGAGCAGGTTAACCAGATTTGCGACAATCTCAATTCGCATCGGTGTCTTCGTATCACCGATGCCCCGTAAAAAACTGCCTAGCGCAAAAGAGATAAAGACAGTCATTCCACCATATAACCGAATTCGCGCGTAGATGCCCCCTAGACGTTGAACCTCCGGAGACGGTTTCATCAGGGCGAACGCAGGGCCCGTGAATTGATTAATTAGCAGTATGACAAGATACGAACCAAGTGCGAGATAAATCCCTTGCCATGCTGCAACAGTGGCACCCTGCCGATTCCCCGCCCCATAACGTTGTGCGACGAAGGTGTTGACACTACCCAAAAATCCCTGAAAAAAGGAGAATAACGCCCATGTCAATATCCCTGCCAATCCGACAGCTGCCAATTCTGTCGCGCCCAAACGTCCGACCATTGCCGCATCTACGAACATCATCGCTGTCCGCGATAACATCGTGATAACAATCGGATAGGCTAACAGCCAGACCTCTCGGTAACCACCGGGTCCCGTTACCCCTCCTTTTACATCCCGAATTTCTACGTTCTGCTGCAATCCACTCTCCTAAAACTATTCCGTTTATTTCGCGTCTGACAAATTTTGCGATGTAACTGCCTCTGTCTTCTCCTCAAACGAGCGTATCCATCGATCCCCTTTGGGTGTCAATTCGTAGTAGGTGTGGTTGCGGTGTTTGATCCACTTCCCCTTCACAATGTTCTTACGGTACTGAATCATCCGCTTCTCCACACGCTTCAAGCCGCCCAACTCCCGCAGCTTCCGATGGCGTTTATGGGTCTCCTCCAAGGGTAGACCGAGCATCTCCGAGACAACAATCGAATAGTCCAACCCAAATTCCTGATGGTGTTTCAGGATGAGGTAATCCACCTCATCCAGTCGAAGCCTCTCGGAATGGAGTTGATCAAACGTCGGATCTTCTGTTTTGATATCGGTAGGTGTTTCCGCTGCGTGGATTTCATCCCATGTCACCTCAAGGAGCCGTTCAAGGCGCAGCCGCTGAACGGAGGCGCAATCGGATCGGTGGACAGCAACCGTGCCATCTTCCTTAAAGTACCCGATGATGTCCTCCCCCGCCTCTGGTGAACAACATTGGGCGAGCTTGTAAGTGAGTTCTTGGTGCATTGCGCGTCTTTTCGTTTTCACGACTTCAATTCGCCCACATAGCGACGAACCTTTGTCGCCGCCGTGACGATATCTGCCATATCTGCCTCGGTGCCCATCAGAAGGCTCTGACCGAGTGCTAAACCGCTTTTACATAGCTTTTCCGTCTCTGGACAGGAGACGCTTGAATAGTCAGGCTTCGCGCTCAAGAGACCTGATTCCATAAACGGCTCTCGGTACATCGGTGTCGTGTACCAATGCCGCATTGGAATGCCCTCCGCACCCATCGCCTTGAGGAACGTTTCGCGGGAGATACCCTCAAACTCCTCTGAGTCGAAAATTGCCTTATAACCGTGACAACCGCCGCGGGTTGCGCGTGCATCGAGCGGCACCACCTTGATGCCGGGAATTTCTCCTAGGCCAGCATCTAAAAAGCGCATATTTGTATTGCGTAGGTTGACCTCGCCATCCAACCGTTCAAGGCGTGAGAGTAGCAATCCGCCCTGCCATTCCGTCATCCGGAAATTCCCGCCGAACGGCTCCGTCTCAAACTCGGACTCTGATAGAGAACGTCCACAGTTATGAATCGCCCACGCTCGTTCATACAGTTTCCGATCGTTGGTCAGGATAATACCCCCTTCGCCCGCGCAGAGGTTCTTGGAGGATTGAAAGCTAAAACAACCAAGATGCCCCCAACCGCCGACCCCTCTGGCCCGCCACTCCGCGCCGTGTGCTTGAGCACAGTCCTCAACCACAACGAGGTTGTTCCGCTCGGCAACTTCCAAAATCCCATCCATATCGGCAGGATAACCCGCAATATGAACTGGCAGGACAGCTTTGGTCTTCGGTGTTATCGCCGCCTCGATTTTTGATGGATCAATGTTAAAACCGTCGGGAAGTGTATCCACAAAAACCGGCGTTCCGTTCGCCATCAAAATTGACACGACCGTCGCCTGGAAAGTGTATGACGTTGTAATCACTTCGTCGTCAAGCCCGACCCCCGCAGCCTTGAGCGCGACGTATAACGCTGCCGTGCCACTATTCACACAGACACCATACTTTGCACCTTGGAATTGAGCGAAACGCTCTTCAAACTCAGGAACCCTTGACCCGCCGGTGCCCCATACCCCGCTCCGATAGATTGCCTCAAAGGCTTTGAGGTCGCTATCGTCAAAGGTGGGCCACGACGGATACGGTTCGGTCCGAACGGGTGTGCCGCCGTTAATCGCTAAATTTGCCATTTTCGTTCTCCTTGTATTGTTACGCGTTCGCTCTAAATTCTGAGTGGACGGATTAAAGATCCAGCCCGCTCAAGTAGTCTGCAATCCGTTTCGGTTGTCCATCAACGGAGGTTTCCATCGCCGCAATCACTAACGCGAAACTCTTGATGTTGTCCTCAATTCGCGTTGCAGAGGGTGCACCGCCATCAAGCCAGTTGATAAACTCATCGAACAGATGCTCATGACCGAAGCGGGATATTTCCGGTGCCTCGTATATTTCAGGCTCCTGACCGACCCGATGAATCGTAACCTGATCTTCACCGGCAATTTCGACACATCCCTCCTCAAATTCTGCTCGATAATGTTCATTATGCCAACAGTTGACGATGCCCGCAGCGGAGCTATTCCCCTCGTAACAGGTATGAACTCCATTGTCCATCTGCATCAGATATAGCCCACTGGAAAAGTGCTTAAAACTGGACCACTCTGGATTCCAACCGAACCCGATTAGTGTCTCGCAGTCGCCGCCGGAGAGGAAGCGCAGCATGTCGAGATGGTGAACGGAACCCTCAAAGAGCAGACTGAAATCCATATCGTGCCGCCACGCCTTTCCCCACGATTGATAACGGCGATAATCGCAGGCGTACCGTCCTACAATATGCTGAAGCCGCCCTAACCGTCCCTCTCCCCGAATCCGAACCAACTCCTGCTTGTTCCTCGCATAACGGTAATTCTGGATAATCGCACACGGCAGCCCGGTTTTCTGGGCGGTAGCTACCATCGCCTTCGCCGCTTCGAGCGTGTCCGCGATCGGCTTTTCGCAAATCACCGGCAGCCCGTTCTCCATCGCAGCGATCGCCGCGGGGCTATGGAATGGTGGGGGAGTCGCAACGCCGCAGAAGTCCGCTTTAACCGTCGCACACGCTTCGTTAAAGTCCGTGAACAGCTGGTTTTCGTTGAGGCCGAGGGCTTCTCCCTGCTGTGCCAGCACATCCGGCAGCACATCCGCTAATCCAATAATTTTTATCCGATCGCTGAAGTTATCGACAAAGTTTCGGATCCAGCCGCCTGCCATGCCGCTCCCGCCAATCATCAAACATGTCTTTTGTGCCATCTAATACCTCCGTAATTAAGAGAATCTGAATCGCCACCTTAAGTCTCAGCGGGGCGAAAGGTGTATAGTGTTATTCTCTAATTCTGAATCAAAGCTTTAATTGCAAAAGATATTTCACCCTCGTCTTCTGATACTACCCTTGTAGCAATATCATGAGCGGCTATCATCTGTATCCTCCATTCTTTTTTAATTCTTCTATCTTTGTGAACCCCTTATCAGCTATATTTACCGTGATACATAGGCAGGCCTTGAACCTGCACGCTCCCTCGAAAGATTTGGAATCCCTAACCCTAATGCTTGTCAAGGTGGCAACTTGCGTTAAGGAATAATCAATGAATCCCCCTTCCGAATCAACTGCTCCTCCTCGATCAGTTCCTCTACGACCTTCTCAACTCCTTGTCGCATATCCCCGCTTGACGACTTGAAGCCGAAAAGTTTGCAAACCTCACGGGCTAAATCGTCTCGCTCGATCCCAAATGCGTCCGATATGGCCTGCTTGATAGCGGCTTTTATCTCTTCAGGCGCGATAAGTTCAAGCTTTCGTGAAGGGTTCGGGAGTTCACTTCGGTCCCGCACTGTGACCTTCCCTTGCTTTGTCCAATAGAGAAATTCTCCTCTAATCTGAACGCTACCAGAACGCGTTGCTTGCCTAGCGGCACTCTTGACCTTTTCTCGGATGCGATTGCCTCTTCGCTTTACCTTCACAGCATTTGTGATACGCTTCGTTACTTCGTCAAGATGCACTGGGCTTTCAATTTTAAGAACATCCTGAATCCAATTTTCCATCTTGGACAACGTAACTTCATGTAAATGTACTCCACCGGTAGAAATAAACAGTTTGGCGAGTTTGTACTTTTCGGTCGGTTCTGGTGCTGGAGGAACAGTTATATCAGGATTGGGCTCTGGTTCTTCCTCACTCCCATTGGAATCGGAGAAGTTGTTTCCGGGAGACAACTCAGGTAGCGAAGGAACATATGCTTTAGCTGCCTCGATCGCTTCTGCTGCCTTTCTGATTTCGTGGTCCTGCCTTTTAAACCAATCGGTACTCCAGATGCGATGGATACGCCAACCCAGATCTTCAAGCACTTGCTGTCGAAGGCGGTCACGGTCACGCGCTGATTGTGCACTATGGTAGGTCGCACCATCACACTCAATGCCCAACAGATAGCGTCCCGGACGCTCTGGATCTTTGACCCCAAGATCAATGAAATATCCGGCGGAACCAATTTGATGGTCAACTTGGTGACCAAGTTCACGCAAGGCGTTTGCAACCTCTTCCTCGAACGGTGAATCTGCCTCCCTGTTGCTTGGTTCTGGGATGTCAAGTTCGCTTGTCGCTGCATATTTCAGGTAACGTTTAAGTGCTACGACACCGGGTGCAAGGGTAAGACTCAGATCAATATCATCAGCAGTCAGGTTGGTGAACACTTCACAACGCCGCCGCGCCCGCGTAATCAATACGTTCAACCGTCGCTCCCCACCATCTTGATTGAGAGGGCCAAAGTTCATTGTGAGGCGTCCATTGGCATCCCGTCCGTAGCCGATGCTAATAAAAATAACATCGCGTTCATCGCCTTGGACGTTCTCTAGATTTTTGACGAAAAACGGTTCTTCAGGATGCGCGTTGAAAAACGTCTCTTCGCACGACGGATCATCCTCTGCCCGCCGCAGGATTTCAAGTTGATCCTGAACTGCTATCATCTGCGGTGTACTAAACGTTGCTACACCGAGCGTCAGATCGGGAGATGAACGGGCGTGCTCCATCACTTTCTCTGCCACGATTTGAGCTTCCTTCCTGTTTCCTTTACTTCCCCCGCGTTCATAAGCAGTATCTTTTAGGTAATGATAAATTAAGCCTACCTCCTCCTTCGCAGCGTCAGGACTTGGGAAGAGTTGAAGCTTATTGTCGTAGAATTCAATGTTGGATACAGTAATTAACGATTCGTGTCGACTGCGATAGTGCCAGCGTAACATACGCTCTGGTGCGTACTGGGCACTAAACAACCCCAAAATGCTCTCCATATCGCCTACTAGGTTTTCTCCCTCATCTCCATTTTGATCATCCGCTATGTTCTTATCAAAGAAACGGGTCGGTGGAAGTTGACGGTTATCCCCAACAACAACGGTTTGTCTACCCCGAATTATTGCCCCGAAAGCGTCAACAGGTTTGACTTGACTTGCTTCGTCAAACACCACCCAATCGAAATCAACACTGTTTGGCTTTAGGAACGCTGCTACTGAGAGTGGACTCATCATGAATATCGGCTTAATCGCTTGTATAGCATTTCCCGCCTTATCCATAAGCTGACGAATTGGTAGATGCCGTCGCTTTTTTTCAAATTCACGCCTGAGCAGCCCTAACTGTCCACTAGACGCTTTGTGTTGAGGCAAACGCTTCCAATGTTCGTATGCAACTTTAGCCTTATTGGATTCAAGTGAGTAGCTGTCTAATTCTGTAAACCGTTCAACAGTATGTTGATGGGAATCGCCAGTAAAGCCCGCAAGGATGGGGTGCTCCAGCATCGCTTTCTCAACTCGTGCACTGTACCAAGCTCGTCTGAGTACGTCCGATAGAAACTGGCTCGCCTCAGGCCAGACATTCGCGATTTTCACAATTTCAGCGAAGCCGCTGTTCCTTAACGCCTCCACCAAGTGGTTATAGGTGACAATATCCTGGAGTTTCTCCGCTTCCTGTTCCCAACACTCAAGAGTGTGTACCTGTTCTGTGAGTGGACACGCTTTCAGGCCATTATTGCATCCAAAACGCACTGTTTCGTCAAGTTGAATCTTTTCGAGGACAGTTTGAAGGAGATCTGAATGGCTGTTTTTGTGCCCCTCAACCGTTGAAACCAATGTCCGAAGTGTTTCCAAATCGGGGTTTGCTGCGAGATATGCAACCAATGCCCCTGGCAATTCACGGTTCACTATCGATTCATGCAGTGCTGAAAGATACCTGACAATTTCTTGAAGTTGAGACCAATTCAAGGACTCTTCTTGCCAATGTGTGCCAAATAACCGCTGTCCGAGCTCCTGTATATCTTCGAGATGGGGTAGTTCACGTCGTGCTTCGAGAATCGCGTCAACGATACGGAGTCGCGCTTCTTGGGTTTTGGGTAGTGGTTGCGTACATAAGCCTGTTAGTTTATCGTGGGCGCGTCGATATTTGCCCGAAAAAGATCGCCACCATTTGCCTCCATAGGCTGCCAACATCTGCCGAATCTCCAGAACATTTTGTTCCCACGCTTCAGGGATAAGGATACTATCATATTTAGCATGAAGTTCGCTCAACCGTTCCCCCGCGCTTAATCCTACCTCCAAATCGCTACGGTGCGTCCGCCATTCGGTTGACTGCACATTGACACCTGCTAAGTGTGGCGCATCTAACGCACGATGTGCCACATTTAGCAGGTTTTCGACCGCTACGCAAGTGTCCGGCACCGTAAGTTTGAGGTGTTGTGCGAGTTGTTCGGATGAATCCTTGAGTGCTATAACTTTCGCTGTCGCCTCTCCCACCACCCGTTCCAGTAGATCCCTGTCTGTTGGAAGGAAAAGTCTGCAAAGACTGCCCCAAAACGGGTGGTTTACAGGTATCCCCATCTGCTTGAGGTGGCGTTGTAATTCTTCTGTGCGCTCTAACCCTTCTCCAAATTCAGACACCGAATGTTGAAATTGGTGTAAATCCAAAGTCGGAAGTTCCACTCCTGAAAGGCGACGTTTCACCGCTAAAAGTTCTCCATACGCCTGATAAGGTGTTATCCCACTTTCGCCAATGGGCGTGTTGACTGCCTGACAGTAACTGTTTAAGCGATCACGGTTATTGCACAGTAATCTTACTTCCTCTTCAAAGGCTGTTGTCCGTGGCTCGCCGAGTTCTAGGATTCGCTTTAGTTCATCAACTACCGCCTTTTTGTTCATCTTATGGCTATGCAGTTCCAAACACGCATCTCCGAGCCCTACCTTGTCTAAATTACGCTTGACCACTTCCAAAGCCGCCATCTTTTCTGCCACAAACAGCACCCGCTTTCCCTTTGCAATGGCTTCCGCAATCAGATTGGTAATGGTTTGGGATTTTCCGGTGCCCGGTGGTCCTTGAATAACAAGGTTTCGCCCTTGACTCACATCGTGGATAGCCAACGCCTGTGAACTATCTGCATCAACGACATGATGGGTCTCCGCAGGATTGAAGTGTTCGTCATTGTCAATTTGAGCGTCATCAGGAATGGCTGATTCCGGTTCTTGAAATCCAGTTGTCAGCAGCGAGTGCAATACGGGATGTTGAGATAGGGAATCGTCGGGCCAGTTTACGCTATCTAAGTCATGATACATCAAGAACTTAGCAAACGAAAAGAAACCAAGCGTAATTGCAGTCTCATCAACCGACCACCGCTTACGTCCATCAATTGCCGCATCTACTGTTTGATAGTAGCTCTGAATGTTGGACTGCTCAAGATCATCCGCATCAGGAAGGTCTGGGAGTTGGATGCCAAATTCAGATTTTAATTTCTCCTGAAGGGAAAGATTTGTCCCGATATCCTCTTCTGTGTAGCGGATATTAAAACGCGCATGGACACTGGCACGATCAATCCCCACCGGAATCAGGATAAGTGGGGCACGATGCAGTATATCACTCGATTCGGATTCATACCATTGAAGCATGCCGAGTGCGAGATAGAGTATAGTCACCCCTTGCTCTTCGATAGCTGTCCGCGCTGTATTAAGAGTGTTCAGTAAACGCTTTTGAAGCTCCGTTTGTGAATAGTCTGTTTGAAGTTTGTTATCGGTATGTCGATCCGAATCTTTCTCCACCTCATCATCTTCAAACAGTTGTAAGTTATCATCTTCTTCAGGTTCAGGCTTTCGTAGGAAAGACATAGCCTTACCCTCTTGAACAAGAATACGGTAAACATCTGGAGGAGATTCATCAACCACCTCAAGCCCTCGCGCCTTGAGCAGTCTGTAGTTAATGAGGGGGTTGCGTAAACTCTGATCAAGCAGCTCTGCCCGTGCTGCGTCTAATTCGGTTTGTATAGAATTCATCTCATTCATTGATTATGACTCAATCCACCTTCCTTGGACATATTAACTGATATGACTTTCCAGTGATGTTGATATCCCCGATAGCTCAAACAAGACAGAGCTATCGGGGTGAAAACTGTTTGAAACGCTCTGGAATCCGTCCCTATTCCTTCATCTCACAGCAGCAGCGTCTTGAGAGACTCAATCAACCCATCCGGAGGATCAAAGGGAAGCTCAACCGGCGCATGCGTCAACGCACTGTGATAGATACCCAAAATCGCATTGAACTCCGCAAGCGACTGCGCCAAGTGGGTGGGATGTACCTTTTCGTCATCGTCAAGCCAATCAAACATCGCCTCGGTGAGGCCCGCCTGTCCCAAGACATCCTGCTCACCGTAATCGTGTGCTCCACGACTATAGCGATCTGTCGATGTGTTGCACTCCCATCCGAACATCCACCAATGGACAAACCCGCGCTTCCCAAAAACGCGGACCCGTTTGTGCAGGAACACCGATTCATGATCGCTAATTTCGGGCGAGCCTTTTGTGCCAAACGTGACCAACGCCCGAACCCCGTTGGCATACGTAATTGACGCGGTAGCATGATCGGGCGACGGTTGGGCGGTCTCCAGATGCTCACCTCCTGAAACCTGACCGAAAACCTTGACCGGACGCGAATTGTCGATATACGAGGAGACCAGTTGCAGTACATGCGGGCCCTGATCAATCGGCGTTGAACGCGCACTAGCATCAATAAAGTTAATGTCCCCAATTGACCCAGCGGCGACCTCAGCCTTTAACTTCAGATTCGGTGGATGGAAATTGAGCTGCGTGTTCACAGCGAATTTGGTCTTGGTATTCTGACATAAGTCGCTCAGCTGATGCCAATCTTCTCCCATCACTGCAATCGGTTTTTCAACAATCGCGGCAGGCACCTCATGTTCCGATGCGATATTCATCAGCGGGTAGCGGATCAATTGGTTCGTTCCCCGCAGCACCGGCGCAGTTACGATATGCAGCAGGTCAGGACGTTCCTTGTCCAACATTTCATGGATGTCCGTGTAGCGTTTTTCAATCCCAAAATCATCGCCGAAACTATTGAGCAGTTCCTCATTCATATCGCACAGCGCGACAATTTCACCGCGCTTGATATATTGATATGCGTGTGCATGGGCACGCGCCCGTCCACCACAACCTAAAAATGCACATTTATACATAATAAACCTCCATAAATTAACCTAGGTTCTAGATATTGAAAATCCATCGTTTTTCCTGTAGGGGCGCGGTCTCCCCGCCCGTCAAGTGCTTTGCCTCTCACTCCAGTTGCTCTGAATCCCTGGTCTCCCCGTTCCGTGTGCAGGCGTGACCAGGGGCGGGACGGACCCAATCTTATCGGGGAGGATCGATATTTCTAAGTTTCATCAGTTCAATGAACACAACCCCTTTCTCGCTTGCTCACTTTCACTCTTCCCAAGCGGCCAGCCCCAAAAGTTTGCGTCCTAACGGGGTCAACTCCGCTGTCTTACCTTGGAGGTGCTCCTTCTCCTTCTCTTCCTTGCCTAACCCTGTCAACCGTTCCCGCCATCCGTTGATCCGGTTCTGACGCGCTTCCTCATTATCCTTCGGTGCCGGCGACATGGTGATATATTGCACAATTCGAGGGCGATCGCTGCTATTCGGACTGCTCCCGTGTGGCAGAGCACTGTGCCAGATCACCAGATCCCCAGCTTTCCCCGCAACCGGCACGGCCTCGGCATCTCTTTCCTTGATAACCTGCCGTGGATCTGTCCCTTCCGGAAGAGCGTTGAGCCAATCCTCCAATTTCCGGTGGAAGCCCGGTATACAGGTGAATGCCCCCTGATTGGCAGGTGTATCGGTCAGGTATAACACCCCCTGCACCCTGAGGCCAAACGGCATATCCAAAGACATATCCCAGTGCAGGTGGGGCCCCGGAAATTTATAATCCGGTCGTTCTGGCGGGTTCAAGCTGGCGCGATCGAAGCTGACCCACAGCTGCTCCGTGTCCCAAATCTCGGAAAAAGCTTGATGGATTCGGGGATATTGCCGATTGTCCCACAACGCTTGATGCTGATAAATCTCGACCATAATGCCGCGGCGCGGCGGGTCTGGATACCAAGTCGCTGGGTCATCTGTATCCATTTCAAGGAAGTCCCAGACAGCCTGCTCGGCTGCTTTACAGTTTTCCGGTGGCACCGCATCGTGAAGGACAACGTAACCGTTCTCTTCCCAAAAGTCTATATCTGCTGCACTTAAAACTGGCATATTTTTCTCCTTATTAATTTGGGTCAAGGACTTGGAGCCCAAGCCCTCTCTCCACATTTTTGAATATCAAAAACCCTATCCCTTAAAAAACTCTGCGGACTCTGTGTCTCTGCGGTTAATTTAAGCTAGCAGAGACTTATCCCCTTTTGAATGGGACCGGTATCGATCGAACCCTACGTCCTCCGGATCTGATCGCCCTCAGGTCTCGGAATGTGCTGCCAATAACCCTCGCCATCGCTTCCACGACAGATGATACCCGAACCGTGCTTCGGATCCCTCCCACGCACGTCCGGCGGGAAATAGCGGAGAGTGAGACCGCAGCGCCGCCGATTTGAGGTATTCGGCTCCGATCCATGTAGCAATAGATCGGTGTGTAGCGAAATCTGACCGGCTCTCATTTCAAAAGCAACAGGTGTTTCTCCATACTCTTCCGGTTGACGCACCGACTGGCCCAGGACGTTGTTCTCCTCCGCTGTGCTATGCTCAAACGGAATCTGTCCCTGTAAATGAGATCCGGGGATAACCTTCATCGCGCTATTTTCTTCATCTGCATCATCAATCGCTAACCAAACTGTGACCACTTTACTGGGGGTCAGGGGCCAATAGGAAGCATCTTGATGCCAAGTGACCCGTTTCGTATCGCCCGGCTCCTTACAGAAATAGTGGGTCATGGTGCAGATCAGGTCCTCGCCGAGTAGGTCTTGCACATAATCGAGGATGCGGTCATTCATTGCCAAATCGTAAATCCCCCGGCAGGTGGGATGCCAACCATTGATTGAATAACTGTTCAAGCCAGCTTCCTTTGCCATTCCCACAATCCGATCGAAATACGCTCGGTTCGCCGTCACCTCTGCTTCCGTAAATATATCTAGCGGAAAGATGTAGCCCTTTTCGTTAAATTGACGAATCTGTTCTGCTGTCAGTTTTTGGGGATTGTCATTCCCGCCCGGAAAGAATTTGAGCTCTCGCTTCATATCCGGCAGCGCATCCATAATGGGCATCGTCGATTCCTCCTGTTCTGAGTGTCTGTGTGTTACCCCGGTAATCCGCATCCATGAGACATACTAATCGGGTCTGGAAACTCATGTTAGGAAATGGTGTAACAGCCCCTGCGTTTTTGACAAAAATTTGAGTAATCTTCGCATTTTGTACTTTCTTTTTACATGAAACTTTCGGGATATACCTCCAACGCTTGGAACCACTTTTTGAGCATTGCGACACGCTCGGTGGACGCGTTAGAAACTTCGAGAGGGCGACCGCGCGTATCTACTACCAAGCCGACTACGCCCCCTTCAACCTCCGCTTCCACTAGCTGTCCACGTCCCGCCCCCATGTCGAGACGACGCTCAGGTTGGATTGTCACCCGTGCCTTCTCCCCGACACCCAACGGATAGAGACGCAATTCGCCAAACGGCACGGTTTCCGTCAAATCGCCGGTGATTGTGACACCCGAATCGCCGGGGGTGGCAACCCCAATCGGTGCAATGCAGGTGCCTAAGTGGATGAGACAATCACGCTCAAAGACCTGTGTCGCCGCCGCTTCGTTGACCTGAGCGAGCACACCGAGTTGAGGCATCATAAAAATACTATCGACAGCGAGGTGGGTAACTCCCTCCGGCTGAAATGCGTCAATCATCATCAACATCGCCTGATTCCGGCGGGGTGCGTGGGAAAGTACGCCGCCACTTCCGACAATCAGGTCCAGCGAAAGCATATCCACAAGTGTCGCCCCGGTCTCAGATTGAGAGAACGCCTCGGAGATGGTGCGCTGTTGCTGCACCCCCCGCAGTTCGACCGCAAGCTGCTTGTGCTGATCAAACGCCAATCGCAAGGCTTCACGCGCAATGGCACCCTCGATAATTAGTTCCTCCAATGCCTGCGGAATCGTTGTCGGTCTTATCATTTTGTTCTTGATCCGATTCCCAAGGTTGCTGACATCAATATCAAAGGGTACCCAACGCAAAACGTTCTCCATCCCCGCCTCCGCAAGGACGTTGGAGATACTGTAGCTCATCCCCAGATTGGCACTCACCGTGCGGTTAAAAATCGCCTCACCCTCTTGATTTCTGAAGACCGAGAACACATCTGTTGTTGCGCCCCCGATGTCCACGCCAACTACCTCGATGTTCTGCTGGGCGGCAATCGTTTGCATAATTGCGCCGACAGCACCGGGCGTTGGCATAATCGGCGCATCGGTCCAAGAGATTAATGTTCTGTAGCCGGGGGCGTGCGCCATGACATGCTCTAGAAACTGATCTTGGATTTTCAGACGGGTCGGCATCAGATTTTCGCGCTCTAACACCGGACGTAGGTTATCGACCACCTCTAACGCCATTTTATCGCCAAGTCGCTCGCCGACAACCGAGCGCGCCTCCTTGTTTCCTGCATAGACCACCGGCAACTTATAACTCACCCCCAAACGGGGTTTGGGATTTGCTGCCCCAATGATCTCTGCTAACTCCGCAACGTGGGAGGTTGTCCCGCCGTCAATGCCGCCGGAAAGAAGCACCATATCCGGGCGGAGATGTCGGATGCGCTCAATCTTCTCGTGAGGGAGCCGCTTGTCGTTAGAAGCGATTACATCCATGACAATCGCGCCCGCGCCCAGTGCGGCACGTTCCGCGCTCTCGGCGGTGAGGTTCCGCACGACACCCGCAACCATCATCTGTAAACCACCGCCTGCACTACTCGTCGAGATATACAGATCTGTGCCTTCATTCCCCTGTTGCGGCTTGAGGATCTGCCCGTCCTTCAAGAGCCTACGTCCAGCGAGTTCCTCGACCTCCGTTATCGCGTTGATTACCCCAGCGGTGACATCCTCCACCGGTGCTTCAACCGTTGTCGGTGCCTCCCCACGAACCACAAGATGGTATTCGTCCCCCCGTTTCTCTATCAAGATAGCTTTCGTGGTGGTGCTGCCACAATCTGTTGCAAGAATCGAGCGCATCTCCTGTGCCTGGTCCGACATACTACTTTTTCTCCTCTCCATCTAATTTCTCAATAAGTTGAGTCAGCAATTCAACATTTGCATCCTTTTCGATTATCAAAGCAAATTTCTGATATTCAGCGGTGTTAAAAATTGCAGTGACAAAAGGGTTAAGCGCAATAAGCATTTGACTCCCGATAAAGTTGAGCGGTTTACAGGTCTCAAGGAATACAATCGCGGGCACGGTCAGCCGCCGCTTCACAATCTCCATCGCAACCTTTGTGAGAAGCACTTCCTGCTCATCTTCAGGGATTTCATCAAGCGTCAATGGGGTGTATTTAATCATTTCGTTTCAACCCACATAACCCCGGTAGATCGATAGGTCTATGACAATTCCGCCGGATCTTCCATCTTTAGCTCTGAACAAGTGCCAGGCCCACCTGATCTACATCTGCATCGCCTCGCACAATCTGATTAACGATTCCACAGATCCGCAGCTGAATACCCAGTTGGGCTGCTAATCCCGCCACAGCGTTGGACGACGCAACACCTTCGGCGACACTGTTACGTTCGCGCAAAATCGCCTCTAGCGTTTCTCCTTGTCCCAATGCGTAGCCCAAAGACATATTGCGTGAAGTGTGACTGTTGCAAGTCAAAATCAGGTCACCAAGGCCACATAACCCCATCGCTGTTTCGGGTTTGCCACCTTTAGCAACACACAGTTGGCTTATCTCCGCCAACCCTTCGGTGATTAATGCGGCTTTCGCGCTTTCTCCGAGCCCTTTGCCCTCCACAATACCGCAAGCGATGGCAATGACATTTTTCATGGGTCCACAGATTTGGGGCCCTATCAAATCGTCGGAATGATGGACGTTAAACTTTGGGTGCACGACCAACCGCGCTAGTTTCCGCCCAAGTGCTTCGTCGCCACATGCAAGCGTTACCGACGCAGGCAGTCCCTTTGCCACGTCCGTCGCAAAGGTGGGTCCGCTGAGTGTCGCTAGCGGATTGGGCCAATGCTCCGCCACAACTTCGCTCATCAGCTTCAAACTCTGTTGCTCTATCCCCTTGCTGCAGATAATTACGGGAGGAGAGACATCCAAACTGACTGAAGCCAGCTGCTCACAGGTGTCCCGCACATATTGGGCGGGTGCCACCATCAACAGTGCGTCCTGTGCCAGCATCGCCCCCAAATCGTTGACCGCATGGATAGTGTCGGGCAGCTCGATACCGGGAAGGAACATCTTGTTTTCCTGTCGTCCGTTGATAGATGCCACAACCTCCGGCTCCCGCGCCCATAAGGTGACTTCGCTACCCGCCCGCGCTGCCGTAACCGCGAGCGCAGTCCCCCACGCACCAGCCCCCACAACTCCAACCCTTTTCATAGTTGACTCCACCAATCCAATAGATTAAACCCTGTCACCTCTGAAGATTTACCGCAAATCCTGTAGCAGACCTTTCCAACTCCGACGCTCACGGTCAGGATCGACAATCGACTTTAGGCTTTCACACCACGCTTTGAGTATGTCATAAAATGCGGTATCCATTTCAACACGCATGAGCAGATCCGTCAACGCTTTTGTATCTCCCACCGGAAAGTAGCCCGGATAATCCTCTCCCAAGAGACCGATCGAGCCAGATATCCGCGACGAAATGACAGGAACGGAACACGCGAGCGCTTCGGAAACTGCATTCGCTCCTCCCTCCATTTGAGAGGTCAGCACGAGCAGCCGACTTCGTGCAAGGATACGGAGTGCCCGCCAGCGTGGGAGCTCACCCAACCAACGGTAACGTGGATTGGTGGCTGCTTCAGCCTCTGCCGCTGCTTTCATGTCGTCGGTGAGTGCACCCCCAACATGCACCACCTGAATCTGGGATGATGGAGGCAGCCATCGAGCTGCCATCGCAGTCCGAAATGGGTCCTTTACAGGCCGCAGATGCCCCAGCACACACAGCTCGAAAACGCGCTTTTTTGGGACAAACCTCCCCGGTGGTGCTGTTATTGATTGGTAGATTACCCACGCTTTGTCACGCAGGTGTTCTGAGAGTTCTTTAATGCCTGCGGGCTGTAACAGAATGAAACGATCCGCTATCTCCAAAGATTCTTGGGCTGATGCATCTGTATGGATATCGCCGTAGAGATCTGTTCCAGTTAAGGCGAGGATGAGAGGCAGCTCTGGGTGTTCGTGATGGAAACGCGCAATAGAAGCGTGACTACGACGCGCGTGGAGCGCGACCAGCAAATCGCATCGCTCCCCCCGATATTCCTCCGCGATAACGACGCGGTGACCCAGGTCTCGTAAGATGCGAGCCCACCGAAGGGCAGTCACACGGTTACCCTTCCGAGAGTATGTTGGGGCAGGGGTAATTAAGCATATTTTCATAATTCATACAAAGACAAGATGGTTCGGTTCAACAAAGGATTTCACATTCCCGATAACCTGTGCTTTTGTCACACCGCCATTGTGTAGAGCCGTCAACAGCGATTTGCTTTGAGCATCCGGCACAGACACTAGCAATCCACCGCTGGTCTGCGGATCAACAAAAATTTCCTCATGCCATTCGGGGAGTGATTTTTCAAAGTGTACAAAAGCTTCAATCAAGGCTCGATTGGCAGCGTTGACACCCGTCCGCATCCCTTTTTGGTACATTTCCAGTGCCTCGCGCAGAATCGGCACGTCGTCGGTATGAATTTCCAAAGTCACAGTCGACCCTTCCGCCATTTCCAAGGCATGCCCCCCCAATCCGAATCCGGTGATGTCCGTTACCGCATGGATGTCGAAGTCAGCCATCACCGCCGCCGCCTGCTTGTTGAGCGTTGTGATAGTCTGTAGGCATTCGTTTAACGCTTGGTCTGATACCCAATTTTTGAGATTGGCGTTAAAAATCACGCCGCTGCCGATCGGTTTGGTCAAGATTAGCACATCCCCCGGTTCTGCACCGACATTTCGCCAATATTTTTCCGGATGCACAATCCCAGTGACCGATAACCCAAACTTGGGCTCCTCATCGTCGGTCGTATGCCCTCCCGCCAAGACTGCACCCGATTCAGTGATTTTACTTAACGCACCTTCGACAATGCCATGCAGGATTTCTGGGGCCAATTTATCCGCCGGAAACCCCACCAAATTCAGACAGGTCACAGGTCTGCCGCCCATCGCATAAATATCGCTGATTGAATTGGCTGCAGCAATCTGACCAAACAGATACGGGTCATCCACGGGTGGCGTGATAAAGTCGGCGGTCGTAACCAATGCCATCTCGTCGTTGAGGCGGTAGATGCCGGCATCGTCGCTAGTTTCAAATCCAACAAGCAGATTCGGGTCGCTTTTCTTCGGCAATTTTGCCAAGAGTTCTCCCAGTCCAACTGGACTGACTTTCGCCGCTCACCCACACGTTTTTGCCAAACTTGTGAGGGTATGTTTTCGTGACAGCTTATTTAAGTTCATCCTATCACTCCCAACTTTTCTTACCTTCTGCAAAGGTGCCAGAAACTGAGTTTTTGACAAAAACTCGGTTTCTCTAATCTCGTATAACACAATTATATCATCGCGAGTTCAAGTCCCCATAGCAGCTTTCGCTTGTGCTAACGCATCAGATTCAGCATCTGCGCGGGTTGCCGCTGTAGATCGAGCGATAACAGCACCGGGGCTCACATTGTCTACAGTACAAATATAGGAATCACCGATCGCATTTGATGGTTTTTGGGGATTTGCGCCGTATCCATCCTCCTTCAAAATTTCTCCCAGTTCAGCCCCATACCCTTCTAGCGGTCTCAACAATCACCGACAGCTTATGCCTCTGGTCCTCTGCTGTGATGCGATTGCCGATGACCGAAGTTGAAAAGCCGCACTGTGGACTCAACGCAAGTCGTTCTAGCGGCACAAATTGGCTGGCTTCCTTGATACGCGTGGTGAGTGCTTCCGGTGTCTCTCGCCGTTGTGTTTTCGTCGTAACCAAGCCTAAAACGGCAATCTTGTCATCGGGAATCTCCTTCAACGGTTCAAATAGACCGGAGCGTTCATCGTCATATTCGAGCAGCAGACGCTGTGCACGGATGCCTTGAAAAATCGGTTTGGCAATCAGGTCATAGCCCCCTTCGGCCAACCACCGGCTGCCCTGATTGCCGCGTCAGAGGTGAAAGCCAAAGGTCACCTCCGGGAAATCGCCAATCACAGCGTTATCCATCTCAATGCCTCGGTCCAACCACTGATCAAGGCACCAACCTTGCTCTTCATAGAAGGTTCGAGTCTTGGGATCGAGCAGCAGCGGGTAGTGGGGGGCATCAAGTTGAATGTAGGTTCCACCGAGTCGAACCAACTCGGCAACCTCGTCCCGTAGGATGTCAACGGCATCCGCAAGGAAACTGTCAAGCGTGGGATAGGCAGGCAGGGAGTATTCTGGCGACCAGAAGTTCGTCCACAGGCTGGGACTGGGCAACGTGATCTTCGGTATGCGAGTCGTCCGCGCTCGTAGGTAGGTGAACTCCTCCGCTGAGAGGTGACGCTTGCGGGTGAGTTTGCCGACAACGCCCAAGCTTTTGGGACGTTCTAGGCTCAAGTTCCCCGCACCCCCGTCGCCACGCCAATCTCCCCAAAGGAAAGCATTGAGGTCATATTCGCCGAAACCGGCAATCGCTTCTGTCATCTGGCTCTGGAAGGATAACCGACGCATTTCGCCATCGGTAACGACTTCCAAGCCCACCGCTTCCTGAAGCGCGACAACTTTGTCAACCGCTCGATCTTCGATGGCTTTGAACGCCGCTTGCTTTATTCTGCCCGCGGTGACCTCGCTTCTTGCTTTGAGAAGTTCAGGCGGACGGAGCAAGCTGCCAATGACATCGGTATGTGCCGTGATCATGGGCACCCCTCGCAAATACGGTTTCCATTGCAAACCCGATGTTTATCCGTTTGTCATACACATACAGTGCAATGTGTGTCCCTGTACCCGTATCAATTTCCCACCGGGAATAGTGTGTTCATCTTAGCATACCCGTTATTGAAATGCAAGCAAAAAGGCTGATAACAACAAATCCCCCACGCTCCCATCGGATTGTTAAATCTAACGGGAGCAGCAGCATATCAATGAGCACAATGAATCACTTATGCTACGGACGGAGACGCTGTTTTCGATGATTGCGTCCGCGATAATGGATTGAAATTTGATAGAAGGGGGTTGGGCACGCGATCGGGGTAGGACGGGCGGTCGATTTCTTACTTTATTTCTACCTACTTCTCCGAAACTTTAAGATAAATCGAATGGGTAGCGAGGGCATTCAGTGGGAAGGCGGGAATTGAGGTAGACGCTGGTGTGGGTCGTTCAGGCGTTTTTGAAATCTCAAGGGGATTACAATCAATTTTCTCATGGGGTTCTCCTTAGTTGGTTATCCGTTGAGAAATCTCTGCGAGGAAATCGTCCGTTACATCTTTTCCAAAGGCGACAGTCCACACCCGCCGAAATCCCTCAATACTCGCCTCGCGGACATCTGGCGATGCATTGGCAATGCGTGTGGCAAGTTCTTCATGGAGACCTACGATTTCTTGGAGTTTTTGGATGTAATATGCTTGGTCCGCTGGGTCAGGATACATCTCAACAAAAGTCTCTCGCGTCATGTGGGGAACTACCAAATGCCCTGCCTCGTCAGCCGCTGCAGCGAATCGGGGGGTAAAATCATTTTCAATCCAATACACTAGTTCGCGAGTTTCGACAATCAGGGGATGGGTTCCATCTTTTATGCTCGCAGCTACACGCTTTGCTTCCGCAATGCGTTGTAAGGCAGCAGCACTCCTTCGATTTGCTTCAGCTGTTTCCTGACGTAGCTGTTCAGTTTCAGCACGTAGTTGTTCAGTTTCAGCATCTAGCTGTTCAATTTCAGCACGTAGCTGTTCAATTTTAGCAGCCTTTTCTTCTGCCGTAAGGGTAGAAATATCTTGAGGTAGGGTTGGGTTGTCAGCTATCTCTATTACATTCGCTTTACGCTGCACCTGCCTTGATTCGGGGACTTCATAGACCCTTACTTCTTTGACAGGGGCCCTCATATCGTAAACAACGAATGAACTTATCCCGATTAACACCACTATTGCCAGAATGGCCGTGGTAATAAACCTGCGAGTGTTCATACTGAATCCTCCTTGTTAAGAGATTATCAATTCCGTTGTCCAACGAACAACACCGGAGCTACGATGAGACCACCTTTTACACAATAAATAGAGACAAGTTTGACAATACTTTCTGATTCGGTTTCCCCATCTTGTGGGGAAAACCTGCACCCCATTATTCTTGTTACGATCGAGTATGGTTGGCCTATCGTTAGCATAGCATAAAAAATTGGAAAAATGGTGCCACATTAGCGACTCATTGTCAACAAAAAATCGCTTTCAAGATGCGTATCTTCATTCAGGCATCCATCGCCGCAGAGTGCGGTAGGGATTTTGACTCAAGGCAGGTCGGCCATCAATTCTCAAACATTTTTGATTTTGTCGTATTCGCGGGACTTGAGTTTGTGCCGGGCTTTCCTGATGGGATGGAGATCTCTGTTCCCTATCCCCTCCGGTCCCCCTTCGTAAGAGAGGGGGATTTCGCGCGGATGCGTTTCTACAGGGGAAAAATAGCGGGAATCATCTGCAAGGAAGTTGCACATTGCGATATTAATGAATCATATAAATACACAAGTCAGCAGATGGGAAAGGATTAATGGACAAACATCCTTGTTCAGCAAATTTTGGTATAGGGTTTGGGGCACAATTATGTTATACTTTGTAAAATAGAAATGAATTAGCCCTTTCAACATTTAGGATGCTTTTACGTCCAAAGAATCAGGAATTTCGGGCGGTATTTTTATCGTTAGTCTCTGCTCGTTCATGGAGTTAAGACGGGCTCACAGGCAATCTAGCACGCCACCGTATAAAACAGTTTCAAGCTTTCCGAGTTTCTGAGAACATTATGATATTCTGAGGAGGAACAATCAAATGAAACAGGCATACCAACATATATTCCGAGCGACGACGCTTGCTTTTACATTCATAATTTTACTCGTCGGTTGTAAACAAGACGTGACCCGCAAAGCGGATTGGGAAACTAATTTCACGGATTTGCACTTCGCAGATGCCGAACGCGGCTGGATCGTCGGCGAAAAGGGATTAATCGTCCACACGAGCGATGGTGGAAAGACGTGGAAACGCCAAGAAATTGCAACGGAAGGTGATTTCAAGGCGGTCTATTTCACCAATCCCCGTTACGGTTGGGCAGTGGGCGATAAGGGCTTAATCGCTACCACCGATGATGGCGGACGGCACTGGCATCTTCAGGAAAGCGGCACCTTAGCAATGCTCAGGGATGTCTGCTTCGCAAATTCCGATGAGGGGTGGATCGTCGGAGAGGATGCCGATGTCCTATACACACAGAACGGCGGGAAAACATGGGAACGGTATGAATACATCAGCGACTTTCCACTTAGCGGCATCTGGTTTGTCAGCAAGTACCGTGGCTGGACTGTCGGTGCAAATGATCGGATTCTCTTCACAGAGGACGGTGGCAAAACGTGGCGGCAACAAACTAACCGCTACGAGGGTGAACGCGACCGGATGATCAATGACAACAAGCGGGTCTTCTTCATCAGCAAAAATGAGGGCTGGCTTGTCGGGACTGATGGCTCAATTTTTCACACCATAAACGGAGGTACCGAATGGACGCGTCAGGATAGTCGTATCCCACTAATCAACGGACATGTTCGAGACACCGTCAACAGTATCCACTTTGTGGACAACAAACGCGGCGTGGCGGTCGCTGATGTCGGTTTCATCACGTTCACAGAGGACGGTGGGGACAATTGGCGATTGCTGGAGAGCGGCACCGAAAATAATCTGACAGGAATTCAGTTTACCACCCCAAACGAGGCATGGGCGATCGGCTGGTATGGCACAATCATGCACTCAGAGGATGGCGGAGAAACATGGGCGATAGTCAGCGGCACGACCGCCAACGACCTTGAGGAGGTACAGTTTGCTGATGCGAATCGGGCAATTGCTGTCGGCAAAGGGGGCACCATCGCCATGAGCCAAGATGGCGGGCAAACATGGACCGAGGTTCAGACGGATATCTGGGACAACATCCGAAGCCTCTATTTTGTCTCAGACCTAGAGGGGTGGGCAGTCGGTGATCGGGGCATGATCGTCCATACCGCTGACGGCGGACAGAGCTGGGAAACGCAAAAAAGCGGGTGGTGGTACTCGCTCCGGGGCACCTACTTCGTCAGTCCGAAAAAAGGTTGGGTTGTTGGCGATCTTGGGACGGTCTTACATACGGCTGATGGCGGCGAATCATGGGTGCAGCAAACGCCGGGCGAATTTCACATGCTCAAAGGCGTGTTCTTCCTCAACGATAAGGAAGGCTGGACGGTCGGTTGGCCCGGCATTATTATCGGCACAGCCAACGGCGGACTGACATGGACACAACAAAAGACACCTACCTACAATGAACTATACGCGATCTACTTTATCGACAACAAGACCGGCTGGGTAACTGGGCAGTTTGGAGAAATTTTGCACACCAAAGATGGGGGAAAAACGTGGAAATTCCAACGGAGCGGTGTGGAGGCAAATTTGAATAAGGTCTACTTCGCCGATGCAAAGCATGGCCTCGTCGTGGGGGACAACGGGGTTATCCTAACTACTACCAACGGTGGGGCGAAATGGGAACTGCAGGAGAGCGACACGGAGAACGACCTATACGGATTTGCCCTTTCACCGGAAGGGATGGTCGCTGTTGGCAAAGGGGGAATTGCGATGCGTTACTCTGTTGACGCGGAAGAATTGCCAGCCGAACTCCCCCCTATGGCAGAGCCAACGGAAGCTGCCGAAGCTATTGAAGAACCACCGATCGTCGAGGAGGTCACCTATCATTGGGAAATCGTCCGTCAGGCAACTTGGCAGACGGATTTCGCCGATACCTATTTTCATCGTACAGGGGATGAGCCAGCTACTTTACGCGGGTGGGCAGTCGGATCCGGCGGCGTGATTGCACACACGACGGATGGCGGCAAAACGTGGGTGCCCCAACACAGTGGTGTGAAGGAGGATTTGCGCCACATCACTTTCATCAACGAAGATCACGGATGGATTGTCGGACGCGGTGTGCTGCTTCGGACAGAAAATGGTGGAAAAACGTGGCAGGTCATCAAAAAGGTAGTGCGAAACTTCCACAGGATTAGTGCCATGCAGTTCATCAATAGTCAAGAAGGGTGGCTCGGTGCGGATCAGGGACAAACGCTCCATACGACCGATGGCGGCGTAACGTGGAAACGTCAGAAAACCGGGACGACAAACCAACCCATCACAGCACTCCATTTCGTCAATAGCACCGAAGGGTGGGCAATTACCCCCCAACGGGTCGAAGGGGGACTGATTCTGCATACCGTCAACAGCGGGGACTACTGGGAGATTCAGAGCAAGACCCACCAGCCTGCTGCCGCAGTGCATTTCGCCGATGCAAAATCCGGCTGGATTGTGGGCAGGGAGGGCAAGTCCCTCATCACATCTGATGGCGGCGTAACGTGGCGACAAATCTTCCCGGAAACCGTGGTGGAAGGGATTCGTCGAATCAAGTTCCATAGCCATCAGCGGGCTTGGGGCATTGACCGTAACGGCGCGATTCTCGTAACAAGCGACCAAGGCGAGAGTTGGCTGCCGAACTACGTCGGGCTTGAGACGATGGCAGAACTAATTGCTCAGAGTAAACAGGTAGACATGGAGGCAGCAGCGGATCACGCGCAAGAGCCACAGCCACCGGTCACCAATCCACTGGACGAAGGCTTTGCTGACACCTTTCAGAGAGATTTGAGCGAGCGGCGATCGCGCGTTGGGCGTTTCACGCCTGAAGGAGAGATTGAGAGTGATGCTGAGGACACAGCTACCACACAGACAGATACAGAGAGGGAAAACCGAGAAAGACCGATAGCCCGCCAACATCGGGGTCGTCGTCAATCCGGGCTGCCAATCACCAATGTGCACTTCGTCGGCGACCAACACGCATGGGCAGTTGGCGACGCAGGGCATATCTATTACACTGAAAATGGCGGACAAACGTGGGAACGTCAACTCGGCGAGCAACTTGATGACTTCCGGGATATCCTCTTCCTAGACGACACGCACGGTTGGATTACCGGAGATAATGGCTTACTGCTGGAGACCCAAGACGGCGGGCAGACTTGGACCCCAGTGAAAAGTGGAACTGAACAGACGCTTGTCGGCATTCACTTTGCCGATGTATCGGGGTTAAACGCCGAATCTGAAGGAACAACGCGATGGGGCTGGTCAATGCGGCGCGATGGCACCGTGCTGTACACAACCAACGGTGTGAAATGGTCAGTGGGACAAACCCCGACGCTCCCAGGTCTCTTTGAGGAAGACCCGCCGTTGCCGTTTGCCATAAGCGATGTCGCGTTTGGCGATTTCTCCGAAGGGTGGGCTGTTGGTAGGGATGGACAGATTATCCATAACCAAGACGGGGGCCCCATCTGGACCCCCCAACGTACCTCCACAGGGAAAGACCTCGAAAGGGTCGAGATGAAATTTGCGCCGCTCGGTTGGGCGGTTGGGCACAGCGGCATTATCCAACGAACAATCAACGGGGGCGGATATTGGAAGCATCACGAAACCGACACCGGTTATAATCTGTATGGGGTGTCGTTCATCACGAAACGGAAGGGGTGGGCAGCCGGCGATTACGGCATCATCCTCCGCACAACTGGAGGCGGATTTAAGTGGGAAGCCTTGTCGAGCGGTGTCACCGAAGCACTCTACGGCATCCTCGCGCTATCGGAGCAGAAAATCTACGTCGTTGGTGCAGCCGGCACAATCCTCCATTCAACGGATGGCGGCACAACATGGGAACGAGAATATACAGATATCTCCAACAACCTATATACTATCGTCCGCGCTCCAAACGACGATACGCTATGGATAGTCGGTCAGTGGGGTGTTGTCCTGCGGCGCACAAGCAATCCTGAGAAAATGTCAATGCGGTAACGCAATGCGTAGTGATTTATTAAGGAGGGATGGGTAATGGGCTTAACAACCTTTGAAGAGAAACGCCGCAAGTTCTTGCCAAAAGTGCCGAGGGCCTTTGGTCAACCGACTGTTTACCTGAAGGGCTATCCTACAGAAGATGGTGAACCGATGTCAGCTACCGAATTTCATGGACGCCAAATTAGCATCCTCAGCGGGCAACTAAACGACTATTTCAGTCGGGGTGACACATTAGCGTATGTTGGAACAGATAGCTTTGTCTACTATCAAGAGGGAGATGTGCGAAAAGTCGTTGCTCCCGATGTGTTCGTGGCGTTGGGGGTGCCCTCCGAACCGCTGCGTCGCAGTTTTTATACATGGGCGGAAGGCGCGGCTCCGACTGTTGTTTTTGAATTTCTATCCGATTCGACAGCGAAAGGAGATCGGGCGGAAAAAATGAGGCGGTATTTCTCGGAAATAGGTATCCACGAATACTTCATTCATCAACCTGAAGGGAAGCGTCCGCCCGAATTTCACGGGTGGCGGCGAAGGGGAGCTGGATATGAAGATATCCCGCCCGATGAGCGAGGCGCGTTGTACAGCGAATCCCTGAATCTGTTGTTTTCAACCGAAGAGCTCCCTAACGAACTTCGTTTCATGCGCCCCTATCTGCCCGATGGCACACCCTTTGTGACACTCACGGAATCGAAAGCCGAAACCGCAGCAGCAAGAGCTGAAACGGCTGAAGCAAGAGCTGAAACGGCTGAAGCAACAATGCGATTCGAGGCTGCTGAAGCCAGAGCCGCACAAGCGAGGGCAGATGCCGACGCAGCACGGATTGATGCCGACGCAGCAATGGCTGATGCGACTGAAGCAAAAATGCTTGCAGCGGCTCATGATCAGATTATTACCGAATTGCAGGCGGATATGGCGCGTTTGCGGGAAGCAGTTGAACGGCAACACCCTTCACAAAACTAAAGGAACAATCATCTAAAAATGCAATCAAAGTCTAAATCCAGGGTAGCCCTTTTCGTTTCGTTCATCTTACACCTCATTGTAGGTATCGTGGGATTTTTCTTCTGGCCCACACAGCACTTTATTCCAGATCAAGGGGCTATCAACGCAGTGCTGATGAAGGTCGAACAACCCAAGACGAAACGGAGGAATCGCCCCAAACGTCCTCAAGTTCGGAGACAGAAAACGACTGTGCAAACCAACCAACCATCGCTGAAGATTTTAACAAGCAACGCACCTGCCACGGAGCGAGGGGTTGTTTCAGCAGCGGAGCCGACACAGTTTAGCCTTGGCCCATTAAATCTGGGCGACAATGTGGGATTATCAACGGGCAGCGTCGTGCCGCAGGCGATGCCACAGATGGAACGGGTGATAACGAACCCCATCAAAAAAACCGATCCGGAGGAACGCCCCAAAAGCCGCCTGGTGAAATTCATCGAAAGGCAAGAAGGGCCGCAGCGGATTATCTACTGTGTAGACCTTTCGTCAAGCATGGTTGGCTTGAAGCCGCGAAAGCTTCGGAAGATTCTCACCATCATGACGAATTCGCTAGAATTTCTCGAATCGCACGATCAATTCAACGTCTGTACCTTCAGCGAAGAGGTCCAATTTTATCAACCCAACTTCCTCCCCGTCAGTGATGTGGACATCGCCGATACCATCGCCCACCTTGAGAGCGCAAAGCCTGTGAAAAGTTCGCGCTATTCAGACAAAGATATGCTTGAAGCATTACAAGAAACGCGCAACAGGGGGCCTACAATCGTGGTGCTATTTAGCGATGGCATTCTGACTTCAGGGATTCCCGACCTAAAGGCTATCGCGCAACACACAACGACCGATACCCGAATCTTTACAATGGCGATTGATATGGCGGAAGATTTCCCCGGTGCGGTGTTGCTAGGTATGTTGGCGACGCGTAGCGAAGGCGAATTCTGGCTTGTTGGGCGTTAGTATAATCCAACCCCATAAAAGGCGGGAAGACGGGAAACGGCATTCAATCATTTCCCCGCGAGCCCTTTGGCGCGAAGCACGGGACTGTCCAGAACCTCCGGATTCACTACCGATTCGGGCATCTGTCCCGTCAACACCCTTGCGACCTCTGACGCTGCGGTTCGCTGGGCATCGTAGGTTGACTCTTCGGAGAGGAACGCAACGTGCGGTGTTAAAATGACGTTTTCCAGCGTGAGCAACGGCTCATCAGGGGGCGCGGGCTCCTGCGGTAGAACATCCTGACCCGCCCCAGCAATCCAACCCTCGCTCAACGCTTTGTGGAGTGCAACTGTATCAATGATACCCCCTCGCGCAGTGTTGATGAGATAGGCGTTGGGCTTCATCTGACGAAGCTCGGCTTCACCAATCAAGTTCTGCGTTTCGGGTGTCAACGGCGTATGAATAGAGATAAAATCAGATTTTGCGAGAAGTTCAGGGAGTTGAACCTTCACCGCACCGTGCGCTTGAATGGCTTCCGACGTGAGATACTGATCAAAGACGATAACCTCCAATCCAAAGGCTTTTGCCTTCGGTGCGATTGCCCGCCCAATCCTACCAAACCCGATGACCCCTAACGTCTGCCCGCGGATACGACGCATCGGGGGCCCCACATCTCGATTCCAACTATTGATGTGCTTATGGAACAGAGGAATCTTTCGAGCACACGCCAGCAGCAATGCCATCGCGTGGTCGGTGACCTCATCAATGCAGTAGGCCGGGACGTTGGTAACAACGATGCCTGCAGCCGTTGCCTCTTCCAATGCCACATTATCAAACCCGACACCGTACCGAGCGATAGCCTGACACCGTTGAGCAACTGCTATGATATCGCCGGTGATCGATTGCCGATCAGTGAGTATCCCATCAGCTTGGGGGGCTAAGGTGAGAAGTTCCTCCGCTGTCTTTGTCTCGGCGACGATTAACTCCGCACCTATCTCTCCTAAGACCTCCCGTTCCGGCTCTATAGACCACGGGGCATCGGCTATCAAAACTTTGTATTGGGGGGGCATCATGGATTGCCTTTCCGTATGCAGTATCTGATATCAATTACAAATCTAAATTAACGCACGTTGCTACCTATTCCATACCCCTTCCAGTTCTATAAGCGGTATGTAGAGGGGAGCCCGCGCTTTCCTACTTGACAATCAGCATCTTCCGCGTAGCAGAGAAATCCCCCGCTGTCAGCGTGTAAAAGTACAAACCGCTTGCCACCCGCTCACCCGTCTCGTTTCTCCCATCCCAATAGACTGCCTTCGACCGACTCTCGTAGACCGCCGCAACCCGATGCCCAACGTCGAGCGTGCGGACGACCCAACCGCTTTGGTCACAGATGGTCAACGTGACGGAAGCATCCTCTGCCAACCGATACGGTATCCATGTCTCTGGATTGAACGGATTCGGGTAGTTGGGCAGCAACTCCGTCTCTGTTGGGGTCAGGGCTGCCATGAGGTGTCCAAGCACCATAATCCCCTTTTTCGTGATGGGATCTTTAACCTCGATCGAGATCGCGGCGGTCAGCCACTTCTGAACTTCTACCGCCGTGAGTGTCTCAGATATTTGTGGATGCGCTGAGGGGGCGGCTGCCGCAGCTTCAAACATGCCTGCAACCGTGACCAGATCTAGAATATTGACAACCCCATCTCCGTTGACATCCGCCGCCAGATTGGGTCCCTTATTCCCGAGGCTGGATGCAACCGAGACTATATCAAGGATATTCACTTTTCCGTCGCGGTTGACATCCGCCGTAATCGGTGGTGATCCAGTATCGGAGGTCGCGTTAAAGGTGACCGGATTCTCAATTCCATCGGCAGACACAGAGACGGTGTTTGTTCCCAAATAGGAGCCCAGCGTGAGTGTACTCTCCGCCCTGCCGTTTTGGTCAGTTGTGTTGCGTGTGATACTGAGTATTCCATCGCCCGCGGTAACAGCGAACGTGACCTGAACCCTATCAGACACTGGACCGTTCTCATCCTGTACCTCAACAACAAACGGGGCCGACAGGGCTACACCGGACATGCCTTTCTGGTTATCACCTGAGATTTTCAGAAGTGCCGGCTGCGCTTGGTTGTCAAACTCAACCGTAACCCCCCTGCTTTGGAGGGTTGGGATGTGAGTGTTAATCGATAGATAACTCAGGGGGTTGGCTTGCACATCAAGCGTGGCTCCACTCCCCAATCCTGTATTTTCTACCAGGGGCGAGAGGTCCGATATGGAGTTCTCCCAAAGACTCAGCTCTGTCAGTTGAGTCAAGCTCGTCAAAGCCGAGATATCCGATATGGAGTTACCCCAAAGATTCAGGAATGTCAGCTGAGTCAAGCCCGCCAAAGCCGAGATGTCCGATATGGAGTTGTCCTCAATACTCAGGAATGTCAGTTGAGTCAAGCCCGTCAAAGCCGAGATGTCCGATACGGAGTTGATCGTAAGACTCAGCTCTGTCAGTTGAGTCAAGCCCGTCAAAGCCGAGATGTCCGATATGGAGTTGTCCCCAAGGATTAGGGATGTCAGTTGAGTCAAGTCCCTCAAAGCCGAGATATCCGATACAGAGTTACCCCAAAGATTCAGGAATATCAGTTGAGTCGAGCCCGCCAAAGCTGAGATGTCCGATATGGAGTTCTCCCCAATACTCAGGAATGCCAGTTGAGTCAAGCCCGCCAAAGCCGAGATATCCGATATGGAGTTCCTCGAAAGATCCAGGAATGTAAGGTTGATTGCATGTTCCAACCCAGTCAAATCGCTTACGTTAGCGTCAGTGAGCATAAGCTCGTCAAGCGACTCCATATCCGCCACGGTTGGATTGCCCGAACTCACAATCGCGGCACGGAGGTTGGGGTCGGGGATGTGCACTGTTTGCGCCGTTGCCATCAACGGAATCAAGAGACAAATTAACAGCGAAAACGTGAAACGAAAAGGTTGTTTCTTCATAGGTTTATTTCCTTATGGTATTTTATTGCGTTTTTGGGAGATTTTTCCCGTAAACATAAGAACATTCGTCGAAACCCAACTCACAGCCGCGCCTGTTCCCGCGCGTGATACGAACTCCGGACGAGCGGGCCCGATTCCACATGCCGAAATCCCATCTCCATACCGGCTGCTTTCAACGCTTCAAACTCCTCTGGCGTGTAATACCGCTGAATCGGCAGATGCCTCGATGTCGGCGAAAGGTACTGTCCAACCGTTAAAAGGTCGCAATTCGTATCGCGGATATCCTGCATCGTTTCCAACAATTCTGCAGGGCTCTCCCCTAACCCCACCATCAAGCCCGACTTGGTCAGCATCGTCCCGTCCATCTGCTTGCCGATGTGCAATAGGTCTAAGGTTCGCTGGTATTTGGCTTGCGGGCGCGTCCTACGATAGAGGCGCGGCACCGTCTCCGTATTATGATTGAGAACGTCAGGTTTCGCTTCGACAATCACGGCAAGCGCGTCCCAATTCCCTTCAAGGTCTGGGATTAACACTTCAACAGTGCAGCCGGGGCTATGCCGACGGGACTCATGGATACACGCCGCAAAGATGCTTGCACCGCCATCGGGAAGCTCATCGCGGTTGACGGAAGTGATGACCACATGCTTCAGTTTTAGATGTCCCACAGCCTCGCCGAGCCGACGGGGTTCATCGAAATCAACCCCCTCCGGTTTTCCTTTGGTAACCGCACAAAACATGCACCGCCGAGTACAGACATCGCCCAAGATCATGAAGGTAGCGGATCGGCTTTCCCAACACTCACCGATATTTGGACACTGCGCCTCCTCACAGACGGTGTGCAGCTCAAGATCGCGCATCAACCGCTTGAGTTCGGTGTAGTTCGGGCCCGATGGAACCCGTGCGCGAATCCACGGTGGGTGTCGGCGGGTCGGGGAGTATTGAACGGATTTTTTACCGGTCGCGCATGAAGCATGATTGCTGTTTTCTTGGTATAACCGGAGTGATTTAATCATTCGCATCTACCCCTTTCCGATGCTACCGCCTGCCTGTCAGTCCGGTGTTTTTAAGATAGTTATAGAGATCGCTATCCGTTGTCAAAATTAGCTTGGTGTTGGAGTCAATTGTCTGACGATAGGTTTCCAGCGTTTGAAGGAACGCGTAAAACTCCGGATCTTGACCGTGTGATTGTGCGTAAATCTGAATCGCTTGCGCGTCGGCATCACCTTTGAGCTGCTCCGCCGTTTTGTAGGCTTCAGACTGAATGCGCTCCAACTCCTTCTGTTTCTGTCCCATGATATCTGCAGCCTCACCTTGGCCCTCTGACCGGTACTTGGCAGCAATTCGATCTCGTTCGGAAATCATTCGGGCGAAAACCTCCCGACGGACGGTCTCTACATAGTTAATCCGCTTAATCCGCATATCAATTAGCTCAATCCCCCAGTCTTCAGGGGTGCTCTGTTGCGCTTTTTCAAGGATCATTTTTGCAATTTTATCCCGTCCCACCGAAATACTTTCCAGTGGTTCGCTATCACCACTCCCTTCGTCTTGATCCAGCTCCTCAAGGTTGAGGTCCAGAATACGGTCTGAGTTGCGGACAACTTCGACTAGCAGTTGGCCCGTCACCAAATCACGGGCAGCCGAATCAATGATGTCATCTAACCGAGATTGAGCAAGCCCTTCTGGACTCCCGCCTCGGAATTTCTCGTAGAATGCCAGAGCATTTACAATGCGCCAGCGGGCGGTGGTATCTAGCCAGATGAACCGCTTATCCTTCGTCGTAATCTCGTTGGGGGAACCGTCCCATTCGAGAATCCGTTTTTCCAAACGTTGGACTTTCTGGATGAACGGTGTCTTTATCTTCAACCCCGCTTCATCCGTTGCTTTGATGGCTTCGCCAAATTGGGTAATCACCACCTGTTCATCTTCACGAACCGTGTAGAATACATTTGAGGCTAAGGGAATAGCGATGATGAGAACAACGATTATTGATACTAGTGTTTTAGAGTTCATCGTGGATATCCTTTCGTGAGATGAATATTGCTATCTATCAAGTTGTAAAATGGGGAGCGGCGCATTTGACTGACCATCGATCACATAGATTTCTTTGACCTTGGGCAGCACCGCGTTCATCGCTTCGAGATAGAGCCTACGACGGGTCACCGCCTTGGCATTTCGATACTCTTGTCGGATGGCGTTGAATCGGTCGGCATCCCCTCTGGCTTCGTTGACCCGTTTGAGCGCGTATCCCTCCGCTTCTAAAATCTGTTGCCGCGCAACCCCCTTGGCTTTCGGGACAGATTCGTTGTAATCTTTCCGAGCCTCATTGATTAGCTTCTCTTTCTCCTGTTTTGCCTCATTGACGGCATTGAAAGAGGGCTTCACTGTTTCCGGGGGATTCACATCTTGCAAGGTCACGTTTACAAGGAGCAACCCGGTGTTATACCGATCCAGTAGCTCTTGAAGGCGTTGTTTCACCTCGGCAGCAATCTCAATACGCCCGATGGTCAACACTTCCGTGACGGTCCGGTCGCCCACGATAGTCCGCATAACCGCTTCGGAAAGATCGCGCAGGGAACGGGTCGCATCGCGGATGGCAAACAGGAACTTCCGTGGATCACTAACCTGATATTGAACCACCCACTCCACATCAGCGATGTTGAGATCTCCGGTCAACAGGAGTGATTCATCAGAATAATCTCTGGGGTCATATTGGGACCGAACCCCTGCGCGAAGCGTCCGAAACCCAAATTCCTCTTTGAATATCCTTTCGACAGGAACCCCGATGACTTGGTCAATACCGAACGGTAGCTTGAAGCGTAAGCCGGGTTGGGTCGTATCGATGTATTTGCCGAACCTTAGCACCAGAGCTACCTCATCTGCTTCGACGGTATACATACTGGTCAAGGAGACGGCGATAGCAAGCACAATAACAATCCCTAAAATAATACGTTTGGGAGTGATAAGCCGAACATACGGCTGCATGTCATCCCACGGTTGGCGTTGCATGGTTGTTACTCCTCTCTTAAGTTACGTGCTACAGTAAGAACAGCGAAATCCCTATGTGTGTGTGTCTTTCGGCGCCCCCAATCGGTTCAAGGAAATTTTGGATAACATAATCAGCGGTTATCAGCAGTCCCATTCGCTGCCCAAAGGCATCGCCTTGTAGCACAAGTTCCAAAAAATTAACGGTTCGGTTAAAATTCCGTTGCGAATCATTGAAGTCGCGCCACGTCAAAAATTGTGCGCCGGCACTTAACTGTAACTGAGCCGCAACCTGATGGGTTAAGGTCAAAATATAAGCGTTTCGGATTGTATCAACGGTATTCCGTTTGTCAAAAGGAAAAGTATAGCCGATGTTTCGATCGCTCCGAAACGCCGGGGCAATAGTCAGGTCCTCACGAATTTTATAGTCGTAGCGGATCTGGTTAATCAAAGCCGTGTCGATCACCCGCTGATGAGTGTGGAACAATGTATCCCGCTGGTATTTGAATTTGCTGCGAATCGTGAGATTCTTGATATTCTGGTAATCAACAATCATTGTGAAAATGTTGCCGATATACCTTTGACGCACCAAGTTATCTTCGATCAGATCGCCTGTGCTGCGAATCACAACATCATCAGGGATAATATCATGAGATCTGCGAACAGTGTGCCGAAAGAGGATGGTCCCAAAATGGGGGATCGACTTGGGTGCGTAAGATAGGACATTATACCATCCTTTTGCGCTCCTGTGTTGAAGAATGAGATATTTCTCATAATATCCGGGCAATACCGAAAGCCCTTCCACAAACGGCAACTCAACCTTGAGGTAGGTGTGGTGCCCAGAGGAACCCTCGTCGTAATCGTAACGGTAGTCCGGTTTATCGTCGTCTTCAAGGTTGTCGGGCTGGCCATTGTTGTTGAAGTCGATCGATTCGCGGTTGAGCCCTAAGCGGAATCCCGGCGGATCCGCGAAGAACAGCAGAAAATCGTCATCCCAATCCTTGACCCGATCGCCATCTAGATCATCCTTTGTATTCCCCGAAATTAAAATCTCTGGCTCCCGGGAATCCGCATAGGGGTCCTCGTCGTCGTTATCATCTATGAAATTTCTTGCGGTGTAAAAGGGAGCAATCCGCGTAATCTCACTGCGCCAACTCACCGGGCCAAAATTCCGATTTACATCGATGAACCACGCATCGGTTGCGTGGTGCGCCCGCTTACCACTGAGGAGCGGATACTGTTTGGTTTGCACATACCATGCCCGTTCTGCCTCAATCGAAAATCCGAGCAGCGTCGTTTGAAGGTCAAATCCCATCGTTGCCTCATCGGTCAATTCCCCATATTCAAACCGATGGATCTTCCGATTCGATTCGTCCTTAACGTTGCCCGGTGCACTTAACTCGACCTGAAAATCCTGATTGTTTGTTGAAAGTTCAACTTGGTAGTCGTTGGCGATATCAATCTCAAACCGCACACTGTTGATCTCCTGTGGACTGAACAGGAAGAATCGATAGGTAAACCTCCCTTCGCCATCCACCCAGCGTGAATCTCCGTCTCGCATACTATCATTCGGGAGCAGCAATACGCCGGGCAGCTCTCTGCCGCCGATGATGTCGTATTCCAAGGCATCATCGATAAAAACGCGGACGCGAAACACCTTTGCGCCACCGGGGTTCTCCGGCGAGGCATCGCTGAAACGCAGGTACAATTCCGGCGGCGGGTTGGCACTCGTAACACCCCGAAACGGATTGGCCGTGCGAGTGAGGTCGTAGTTGGTAAAAAACCGATTCACATAGTTAAACCCGACCCTAGGCAGCGGCACCGTAAACTCTGGCAACGACCCCAATCGAACCTCATGGGCACCGAGATTTGCTTCCGCTCGTAAACCCGCCATGAACCAGTCAGATTGACTCACAATATCCCGGTCCTCAATCGGTTTGACCCGATCCCCGGAGAGCGCAAAAGTGTTGTTCGTGACCCGCCCCACAAACGCTGACACCCTGCCCCCTGCTTTCGGAACCGTTATATTCCAGCGGGCTGCATCAAAGAGTTCCTTGTTGAGCGTGAAACTCGAAAATTTGGTCGGAAAGTTGCCGACGGTCAACTGATGGAGCACACTTTCGCCCGGAATGTTGAAGGTGAAGAAGTTCCGGTTACTCGTCTTTTTGCGAAACTCCGAGTCGCGGCGCAGGAGCGAGTCGCCTCCTAACACGCCAAAGCGCGCTTGGAGTGTATACAGCTCTTTCCCACTCTTATCGAATACGGGGTTTCCTAACGGATCTGTATGTCGAGCAAATGCGGGTTGCAACAGACACGCCCCCGCCATCAGCAAAATCGCTGAAATATAAAGCGGTTTCACTTGAGCCCAGCGTGTTTCGGTGAATGGCACTTCCAGCGTCGTCTGTTGCACCACCTGACAGTCTCCTTTTTAGACAGTATAGAACATTACAAGGAGGCGTGTCAAGGATTAAGCGGGTACTATTGACTCGCGGATGCGCCAATATGTATAGATGGAATTGGGCTAAAGGGGGGATATGCAAGCCCAAAAGCGTATCGGGCGGGATTGAGGGGGTGAGATGATCGATAGAAAGATTGTCTGAATCGCGGATTGTCTATGTATCTAGTCGCTAAATTAGGGACGATATGCCCTATCACGTTGTAATGCGTCGCTGCCTCATCGGTGAGTTGTACATCAAATGTCCCGTCTAACATCGCTCCAACGCTTTAGTCTTCCTGATCTCACATCCGCTTCTGCACGCTCTAAACTCTTCGCGATTTCCGGATCACTTGCCAATTCGTGTGTGGCTTCCCACTCGTCCTTATCTTGAATATAGCTCAGATAGTCAATGCCCGTTTTCAGCTTTTCCGTTGAGAGTTGTTTAATTAACTCAACCGCTCGCTGTTGTAGGTCTGCTTTTCGCATCGAGTTCTCCTTTCAATCAAGATCTCATCCATTGGTACATAAACTAAATTGTTAAACTCTATCACGAGTGGTTGGGAGATCGATTATCACTCCATTAAGGATGCGTGCGCCCTCCTGGTCTCGGCACGGACGAAGCATACGCCAGACATGCCGCTGGCGAGCAGCCCCAATACATGCTCTACGCTGAGGCGAGTGCCTTCGATAATCGGTTTGCCATCCCTGGTCACGGAACGGACAAGAATTTCTGGATTAATTACAATTCGAGTATTCATTGTGCCTCTCTTGAGAAATTTTTAGTTTCGATTTCCACTACTTTTGTTAGTTCGTCAACATTCATGCCCCGCGAACGGGCCTGTCCCCGTTCCGAGGGCCCCGCGAACGGGACAGGCAGGCCCGATGCAATCGGGGACAGGCCTACGGTAATGTTAGCAGGGCAGCGATGTCTTTTGGCAGTTGAACACCATTCCTCCCCTCAAAACTCTCAACGCCTTCATAGTCATTACGAAACAGAGTAATGATATTCATCCCCATGTCTCTGGCAATAGTCAGGTCTGATTTCGCTCTTTCCCATTCTCTCAGACGTAACCACGCCACGCCGCGATTGTAATAGGCCGGGGCAAACTCAGGATTCAGGCCTATTGCCGGGTTATAGTCTTTGATGGCACGGATTGCGGCAAGCTTAGCACTCCGCGAGCTCGGTCGAGTCATCGATCCGTCAGCTTCGCCTTTGACTGCGTAAGCCATACCACGATTGTTATAGGCGATGGCATAATTGGGATTCAGGTCTATCGCTTTGCTAAAGTCTTCGATGGCTGACTCATACTCCTTTTTTAGGTAGTAAGCAACGCCGCGATTGTTATAGGTGCTAGCATCATCGAGATTCAGGTCTATCGCTTTGCTAAAGTCTTCGATGGCTGACTCATACTCTTCTTTTAAGTAGTAAGCCCCACCACGATTGTTATAGGCCTCGGCATAATTGGGGTTCAGTATTATCGCCGTGTTATAGTCTTCAATGGCACGGGCATATTCGCCTTTATCGCGGTAAGCCACCCCGCGATTGTTATAGGCCTCGGCATAATCGGGGTTCAGGTCTATTGCCGTGTTATAGTCTTCAATAGCCCGGTCAAAATTGTCCTTGTTGTAGTAAGCCACCCCGCGATTGTTATAGACATCAGCAAGTTCTGGGTTCAGTATTATCGCCGTGTTATAGTCTTCAATGGCACGGGCATATTCACCTTTATCACTGTAAGCATTGCCGCGGTTGTTATAAGCTATGGCATCATCGGGTTTCAGTTCTACCGCTCTGTTATAATCTTCAATCGCCCGGTCAATCTCGCCTTTTTTCGTGTAAGCATTGCCCCGATTGTAATAGGCGTAGGCATAATTGGGATTCAGGTCTATCGCTATGTTAAAGTCTTCGATAGCACGATCAAAATTACCCTTTTCATTGTAAGCAGCCCCGCGATTGTTATAGACGATGGCCTTATTGGGTTCGAGTTGTATCACTTGGGTAAAGTCTGCGATGGCACTATCATAATTGTCTTTTTTGACGTAAGTTATCCCGCGATAATAATAGACATTGGTATCATTGGGTTTGAGGTGTATTGCTTCGGTAAAGTCTTCGATGGCGCGATTATACTCGCCTTTAGTGTAGTAAGCCACCCCGCGACTGTAGTATGCTTTGGCTAAGGTGAGTTTATCCGGTTGTAACGAGCTAGCTTCCCTGGTCTCGGAACGGACAGGGGAGGAGGCAGTACTTTGTGAATTCATTCTAAATCTCCTTCTGGATCGCGTAACGAGATAACTTTATCGTAGTGGTCAATAGCATCATCCAAGTCTCCTCTTTGATGTACCTCAACACCTCGTCGCAGATGGCCTTGAGGATCAGGGTCAGTGTAAGGTTTATTCTGGGCATGTAGGCGGGCGAAGCCATCAAAGTCAGGATAGATACTTCCTTCACTGATTCCTGATACTTTCTCCAGAGATGTTAGCATATCTCCCTTACCACTTTTTAGGATGACGCATTCGGCCTCGATTTCAACTTGGGCACCGCCAAAAATGAAGACGGATTGCTGGGCAATAATGCGGTTATTCTGGTATGTGGGTTGCCACTGGTAGAGGGAGACCGGCTGATCATCTTCTCTAAAAAAATAATCAATATCTTTTTCGATTACCAACTTGGGGGTAATCGTTTCAAACCGGGCAAAATCATCGCTACGCACGGCAAAATTATCGATACACACGGCAAAGACTTTGCCGTTTGCTGCTCCAGTGGTACTTTGCTGGCAGGCCATCCAGAGCGCGATCAGTGCGTTGCGAGTAAAGTCTATCAGACAGGTGGCCGCGCCGAAGTGCTGAAGTTCAGCAAGGAGTTCCAGATCAGAGAGTCGCTGACCGTTTTTCTGATCGTGGCCCAGAAGCCGTGCTTTTTCTATCAAATCCTGATTGATTCGGAGGAGTTGAGCCCGATTTCTCTGCGCTTCTGGCAAGCGGCGATAGGCAGACGCTTCAATTTTGTAGGATTCTTTTGAAACCCCTCGAAACAAATATTGGCCGTCATTGAATTGTGCTGCCCATTTGATAAAATTATTCAGCGTTTTAACACGGCGCGACTCTTTTTCTGCCATACTTTTTGTCCTCCACAATCGCAATTTCTTCGGGCCTAAGCGTACCATATTCTTGTTTAGCATATTGCAAAATTCAATTCGCTATGGTAACGCAAATGTTAACCCATGACTATCCAATGAGAGCCAATCTAAGGATTGCGTAGCCCTCGAAAGTTCAGGGATGATTTTTTCCGCTCACAGGCGGCGTAGCCGAGGCGGTTTACCGGATTCACAGACAACAATCAGCGGGGGGGTCCAATCAATCTCTGTGTTGAGGAGAACTTGCAAATCAGCAATTACCTCCGTGGACGGACGATTTCCCGGACGCAAATGGATGATTCCGGTAATGGTTTGACCCTCATGAATTGCCAGGGTCCCGAAATCGGAATCGTGTGTCAACATAAATCGGTTCATCGCACGCGCCTTATGCAGGATGTCTCGGTCTTCATATCTGTTCCAGCCTTCTTCGCGCCCAGCCACCACGTCAATCCCTTGCACCCGCAAAAACTGAATGACGGAAACTGCAATGTTTATGTCAGCGACAAGCGGAGGCAGCATTGTAAAACTCTATCACGAGTGGTTGGGAGATCGATTATCACTCCATTGCGGAGGATCCACGCCTGTCCCGATGGAATCGGGGAAGCATACGCCCGCACCGCTTGGAGGTTTTCTTCGTTCAACTCTGGGTAGTCTGCGATAATCTCTGCCTCAGACATGCCGCTGGCGAGCAGTCCCAATACATGCTCTACGCTGAGGCGAGTGCCTTCGATAATCGGTTTGCCATCAAGAATTTCTGGATTAATTACAATTCGAGTTTTCATTGTGCCTCTCTTGAGAAATTTTTAGTTTCGATTTCCACTACTTCTGTTGGTTCGTCAACATTCATGCCCCGCGAACGGGCCTGTCCCCGTTCCGAGGGCCCCGCGAACGGGACAGGCAGGCCCGATGCAATCGGGGACAGGCCTACGGTAATGTTAGCATGGCAGCGATGTCTTTTGGTAGTTGAACACCATTTCTCCCCTCAAAACTCTCAACGCTTTCATAGTCATTACGAAACAGAGTAATGATATTCATCCCCATGTCTCTGGCAATAGTCAGGTCTGATTTCGCTCTTTCCCATTCTCTCAGGCGTAACCACGCCGCGCCGCGGTTGTAATAGGCCAGGGCAAACTCAGGGTTCAGGCCTATTGCCTTGTTAAAGTCTCCGATGGCACGATCAATCTCGCCTTTTTTGACGTAAGCATTGCCGCTATTGTTATAGGCTTCGGTCAGATTCGGATTCAGTTGTATCGCTTTGGTGTAGTCTTCAATGGCCCGGTCAACCTCGTCTTTATCGTGGTAAGCAACTCCGCGATTGTTATAGGCATTAGCATAATCGGGTTTCAGTTCTATTGCCTTGTTATAGTCTTTGATGGCACAGTCAACCTCGCCTTTTGTGCCGTAAGCAATTCCACGATTGTAATAGGCGTTGGCATAATCGGGTCTCAGTTCTATTGCCTTGTTAAAGTCTTCGATGGCACAGTCAACCTCGCCTTTTGTGCCGTAAACAATTCCGCGATTGTTATAGACCTCGGCATAATCGGGCTTCAGTTCTATTGCCTTGGCAAAGTCTTCGATGGCCCGGTCAACCTCGTCTTTATCGTGGTAAGCAATTCCGCGATTGTTATAGGCTTCGGTCAGATTCGGGTTGAGGTGAATCGAATGTGAGTAGGTTTCTATTGCCCTGTCGATTTGCCCAAGCATCATTAAAACGTTACCTTGTTGGAACACCAATTCGGCCCGTAGATCTTTTTCAGATGCCTCGGATGGCGCATCCATCTGAGTTTGCATTTTGTCAACGGCTTTTCGGATACCTTCCACCACATTTTGCCAACCTTTGTCCTCAGGTTGCCATTCATTAATAGGCAAACCCTTGTCAGGAAGAGCTTGGAAGTCGCTGAGTTCGTGCTTCAGCCAATCGCAACTTTCAAGGATGATGGGAATAACTCTTATCTTCGCGTTTACGTTTAATGCTTCTGCCAGTTCCTTGTTGCAGTTTTTAGACGCAAGACTCGTAGCGGAGACAAGGTATAGCAGAATGTCCGACTCGGCGAGGTTGCTGGAAATGTCTTCATACCACTTGTCGCCCGCTGTGATTTCGCCATCGTGCCAAGTCTCTATTTCCCCTTGTTGCACCATTACGGCAAGGCGTGTTATCAATTCGTCTTTTGCTTTTTGATCCTTATGTGAGTAGGTAATGAATCCTTTTAGTGGTTTGCTCATTCTCTTTCCTCTATCAGCATCTGGATTTACAGGATTAAAAAATCCGCGCTATCCGTTTCATCCGCGATTCAGACATTTGCCGCCCCCTCCACAATCGCAATTTCTTCAAGGGTAAGATTGTATAACAAGTATACTATATCGTCAATCTCTTTTTCAAGTTCGGATACATCGGTGTCTGGATTGGTGCGTTTGGCCTCGAGGATTTGATCGACGAGTTCAATAATTGGTGCTTGTTGCTTAGGTGACACACTAGGGATAGGTAACGCCTTAGCATCATTGGGATAAAAATGCAATCCCTCACTTAAAAAGCTAAGGAAATACCAGTTGGTAAATCCAGAATTCAGAACCCCCAGAAGGAACTTGTAATCATACTGCTTAGAGAATTTGCTATCAGAACTTTGCACCGCACGACGTGCCGAGATATGAGATGCATCTGAAAGCAAATCCAATCGAACGCAGTTTACAACTGTATGACTGTTATAGAAGCCTTCATCATCATAAGCGAATCGCAAGCTATCTTTTACAACATTGATAAACATCAGCTTCTTGTTCTCGAATAGCTCTGGAAACATAGAATTGTAGTGCTCATTGGGTGTATAATTCAACCACCCTTTTTGAGAGAACGAGTAACGCTCAATATTTTTCCCTTCACAAAATCGTTTGCTGCCTGAAATCTGCGACTGATTGATATAGTGCTTCTTTCCCAACTTTTCCGAGCGATGATTGAGTCTAGCACCATACGCAACAAAGCAAATGCGATCAAAACGAACTGCACGATGCCATACCTTTTCTTTTAATTTGAGACTGTTAAATACAAGTGGATTAGTTTCAAGGCGGGAATCCTTAAGCTCCGCAAAGGTGTGTTGATCGATGAAAAATTCCTTTCCGCCACGCTTATCAAAATCCGCGTTGCTGTTATGTAACCGGACCTTCGTTTGATTTTGTCCTTTATGATTACCAATTATCAAAACGATATTATAGACGATTGCGTTCTCGAAAATCCTATAGCTACACGCATCCACAACCTCCCGAATGGCATGATTTTCTATGAGAATCTGGCGCATTTTCTCGCCATATTTTTGTGTGGCAAAAGCGCAAGGAAGAATGAAACACATCATTCCCTTCATATTAAGAATAGAAACAGATTTTTCGAGGAACGCAATATAAATATCTGTTCTTCCTTGACAGGCTTGATAGTTGTTGAACAAATAATGCTTCGTTGTAACAGGAAGATTCTCAATATTGATATACGGCGGATTCCCAATCACCACATCAAACCCCTCCCTGACATCAAACATCCACTCCGAATCAAACCAGTCCGCACTGGCATTCTGGTCGTAAGGGTCCCAGTCAGCAACTTTATCCGCATTGTCGGCGGGCATACCGATATGCCTTAATTCTGTCGCCAATTCTCGCCGCAATTTTTTGTCCGTTCGCTTACACGCGAGTTTCTGCGGGCGTGTCGTTGCGTGGAAATGCCGCTCGCGGTTATCCGCCAATTCTCGCTCTAAATTTTTCGCTTTGGGGCTTGTCAGGGTTCGCTCCCCTTCGAGCCCGATTAGCGTGTTTGCCGCGATAAAGCGCGTCTCCAGATTCGGCAACGGCTTGATTCCTAAGTTCACCTGCGTTGCGTCCGGCTCCTGCTCAATGGCAAGGGAGATGAAGAAGCGCAGTTTAGCGATTTGGCACGCCACCGACTGAATATCCACGCCGAAGATGCTGTTTTGGATCAGATACAACTTCCGCCCGAAGTCCGAATCCCGATAGCGTTTGAAAGTTTCGTTGATTTCGAGGAGTGCTTCACGGCGTGTTTGGTCATCTTCCGTCTCAAACGCATCCGCCGCGCGATAGGCGGCGCGTTCCTTTTGGAGTGTTTCCCAACGTTTGTTGTCCGGGTCCAACCGCCGCAGCGCGAGGGTCAGTTTGTGCAGGGTCCCCATTGGAAACGCACCCGAACCGACCGCCGGATCCAATACCTTCAGGTCCGAAATTGCCCGCACCACCTCGTCCGCCTCGCGGCTATCAAACCATTCGCTCGCATCGTCAAACACCTGTGCATAATCGAGCAGATAGCGCAACCGCTCCTCCCAAAACTTCGCATCGCCATCCGTTGGCGGCACGCCTTGTGCCAACGTTGCGACCAGTGCTTCCTCCACCATGTAGTCCACGATGGGGCGCGGGGTGTAATAAGAACCTGTTTGCTTCCGTGCGGTCGCGCCGGTTTCGGGGTTATACGCGGCGAGTAGGTTTTCAAACACCTTGCCGAGCAGTTCCGGATCCAACGCCACCTCCTGCTCTATCGGCGTGTTTTCCTCAACGGTGAACTTGTAGTGAGTTAGCAGGGGGAACAGACCGCGTGCCTCATCAAAAAAGAGACGGTTGGGAACGCTCAACTCCTTGTTACCTCCATCAGAAAAGCAGTCAATCCGATAGCCGCCCGTCCCAGTCGCCTTCTCACTGTCCAAGCAATCAAACAAGCCCCCATTGATAAACGGTGTCTGTTCAAACAGTTTCAGCAGTTTATCTGGGGCAGCTATCTGATCCTTGTAGCGATACCGCGAGAAATTGCGATGGTCGGCGTTTGTCCCTTTGCTAAACCGACGCTTCTCTATCTCCGTGTTCAGCGTGGCAAAAAACAGGTTCTGGAGCACGGCGCGGTAATAGGAATCGCCGGTGTCGAAGTCGTCCACTTTCAACAAGGCTTGAATTTGTGTTTTATTAAATAGTTCATCGGCGACCAACCCCTTCTCCTTGATGAACCAGACGAACAACAAGCGCGTGATTAAGCGGATCACATGTTCCTCCGGCTTCAAGGTGCGATTTTCGTTTGTCGGAAACTTCCCCTCAACGACCGCCCATTCAAACCAGTGAAACAGCTGCCGATAGAACTGCTTATTGAGTGCTTCGGTGTCCAGTCGAGCAAGCCAAGCCGCTAGCAAGCCATCGAAGTTTTTCGGTTGGTTGTTGGCGGCCATCCACTTCGCGCACTCCACTAACGAAAGTTCAGATAAAATGTCCAGATGCGCCCGGTGCGGATTATTTAGTCGAATGTCCTTGATCAGTGTCACTTTTTGGAGGACATCTTTGGATGTATCGTGCTGGTTTGGACGGCGATCGACGAAAGCGATGGTCAAACGACTCCCAACCCGAAAGAGCACCACCGTTGCAAGGGGCAGCCGCTTGTTAATCTCTCTCGTAAACTCGGCGTATTTGCATCGGGGATAGTCTTTATCTTTCAATTCGATTGCAAAGAACATGAAACTTCTTACATATCCCTTATCAAAGGCAGGTGACTCAAACAGTCTTGGCTGATCACTGGGGACAATTTCATCGCTTGTAACCTGAAAAACGAGCTCTACCGATGCTACATTGTTGCGGAATTCTTGTTCCGTCTTGGTGTTTTTATTCTCGGCCGGAAATGTCTGAATAAAGTCATCCGTTGTTCCCGAAAGTTTCACAGTGCGTTGGCTGCGGTAACCCAAAACCGCCAGCAGCTCCTTTGACGTTTCTAGAAAATCGCCGGCCGGTATTGCCGCCAAAGCGGATTCGATTTCTCTCTTTTCGATTTTTTCGTCGATCATGTGCTGTGCTCCTGTTTGTTATTCATGGGGCAGGTTGCCCTGGTCACGCCTGCCCTTTCTTATCTAAGGTGGCAACTCAGGTTATTTATTCTAAATCCAGATCAAAAACCGCTGTATCCTCCGACGCTTCCTCCTGAGTCTCACCTTGACTCGGTGCCGCCTGTTCAGGAGTAGGTTCCAGTCTAGGAGAAATCGCACCAAGAATAGTAAGCGACACAATCAGTAAAACGGATAGACAGGTGACCGTGAGCGCAACCGGACGTTTTCGCAGGGAAGCCCGCTCTTTCTTATCTAAAAAGGGGAGGAACAGAAGTAGTATGAACCCAAGAGTGGGAATCACGAAAGTGCCAACCACTTCAAGGGGCCCCTCAAAATACTTGAGCAACTGGAACAAAAACAGGAAATACCACTCCGGGCGTGGGTCATAACTGGCATCCGTCGGGTCGGCAAGTTCTTCGAGCGGCACAGGAATAAAAATCGCCATCGCAGCGAGAACGATGAATAAGATAAAGATTGCAACCGCATCCTCAAAAAGCTGATCCGGATAAAACGGTTTGCCTGACCGCATATCTTCAGGGGTATTTTTGGGGGTTCCCGCTGAACCGTAATAGCGCACGAAGAACAGATGCACGCCGACCAACCCAAAAGCGAGCCACGGCAGCCAGATCGTGTGCAGGGCATAAAACCGAGTGAGGGTGACGGCACCGACCTCCTCCCCGCCGCGGAGAACCTTCCCGACAAAGTCCCCTATGACGGGGGCTGTGCCAGCAATTTTTACCCCGACCACGGTTGCCCAGTATGCCTTCTGATCCCACGGCAGCAGGTAGCCTGTGAAGCCGAATCCCAACACAATCAGCAGCATAAAGACCCCGGTCACCCACGTCAGCTCCCTTGGAGGTTTATAGGAGGCGTAAACCACAACGCGCAGCAGGTGCAAGCACACGATAATTACCATCGCACTGGCCCCCCAATGGTGCAAGCCGCGCACAAAGCCGCCGAAAGCGACCTCCTTGCTGATGTAATTCACCGCGTCATAAGCGTGGTCAGGTGAGGGCGAATAGTAAAACGCTAGAAACGCCCCGGTGATAGCTTGCAGGATCAGCATAAAGGCTGCCATGCTCCCCAGAGAGAAAAGCCAGTTAATATGTTTCGGCAGCGGCTTTTTGAGGTGATCTTCCACATCCTTGAGAGGCAATCGATCCGCCAAAAATGCGCCCATTCGATTTTTCATCGGTGTGATTCCTCCTTGAAAATGCGCTTGACTGAACTTTCGTTTATCCTTGTGGAAATTATACAACCGGGGCGGAAAAAACTCAACATCAAAACCGGGGCTATCACCCTACATAAGTGATTCGCAATGAGTCGTTACACGCTTATTTAACGCCGAGAACACGGAGAACAGAGATGTAATGGCTCCTCTCACGGTGTGCCAAGCCAGCAAAATTCACTTGATTCGACTTGGGGAAACGTGCTATAATCCACCGTTGAGGGGCTCCCTACGTATCGGAAATGAGGAACGAAACTAAAATGAAAATCACAGAGATAGAAACCATTGCGTTGACAGATCCGGGCAAAGCAGACGAAACCCTAGTGCGCGTGCATACCGATGAAGGCATCACCGGGATCGGGCAGGCGGAATCCCCGTCACTGGTGATTGATGCCATCATTCGCACCGATGGCGGCTTACAGGGCCTTCTGCACGGCGAAGATCCGCTGCAAGTTGAACGTCTCTGGCAGAAGATGTATGCCGCCACAGGCTTATTCGGGAGGCGCGGTGTCACCATCGCAGCGATCGGCGCAGTGGAAACCGCGCTCTGGGACATTGCGGGCAAAGCACTCGGTAAACCGGTCTGCGAACTAATCTGGCACGCCTGCTGCACCGTGCGGGAAGCCGGTGAAATCAAGAAGAAGGTGATGCCCTATGCGACCGTCTACCCTCCGGGCGAGGATGTAGCAGAGATTGTTGAGCGTTTCACGCTGGCAAAGGAACGAAACTTCTACGCAATGAAATTGGAGGAGTGGCCCGGCGGTTTCGGGCATGTCAGCGTGCAGCGGGATGCTGAGATTGTGGGAGCTGTCCGCGAGACCATCGGTGAGGATAGGGAAATCCTTATTGATGTGCAGAATTGCTGGTACGAGGTCGGACAAGCCATTGCCTCAATCCGTGCGATTGAGAGATACCGCCCATTTTTCATCGAGGCACCCCTGCCCGCAGACAATCTCATCGGGTACGCCCGGTTGGCGGATGCGGTAGACACGCGAATTGCAGTAGGCGACTGGGGCTTTACCACACGGTTCGAGTTTGAGGATATTATGGAGAAAGGGCGGGTGGATGTGGTCCAGCCCAGTTCAGTCAGATCAGGTGGGATTCGGGAGATAGCGCGGATTGCTGAGGCCGCCTATCGCAGGGGATTGATTTGTGTGCCACATGCGTGGTGTCATGTCGTCGGGGTGGCTGCAGAAATTCACCTCGCCGCGGTGCTGCCGAATATGCCGTATTTCGAGACACCCATCGCATTCCCAGATTCACCCATCATCTCCGAACTGCTGACACCGACGGTAGAGGTTGATGTGGATGGATTTATCGAGGTGCCTGACCGCCCGGGATTGGGGTTTGAATTGAATGAAAGTGTAGTGAAACACTTCCGGGTTGCCCCCCATTAAAGTAGCCGTAACCTCCGTGCCATGAACCCATTTCCGCCGACAACGGCGATAGCACACCGCTGGTATCACCCCGGTAAACCCACGCAGGAGTTGAGAGTCGTTTATCTACAGTTGCATACGAATCCGGTTAATTTGGTCTTATTCGTCAACGGCCTGATACATCTCCCATATTACTTCGTGGATGTCTGGCGCGTTGGCAAGGTAGCGATGTGTTGCCTGTTCTTTGATATCTTGGGGAATACCGTGTAGTGCTTCGGCAATGGGACCAGCAATGGCACCAAGGGTATCGGCATCGCCCCCCAGAGAGATGGCATTACGCACCGCATCTTCAAAACTATCTGACTCCAGCGCGCATGTAATCGCCTGCGGCACTGTGCCTTGACAGGTCTCATCAAAACCGTAATCGGGCCGTATATCGTCTACCGTCTGGGTCAAGTCGTAGCCGTATTTGGAGGTGATAACATCGCGGATGGCCGTTACATTCTCGCCTTGATATGCGAGCCAGATGGCGTGCGTTGTTGCTCTCGCTCCTTTGACACCTTCGGGGTGATTGTGGGTGATGGTAGTCACTTTATCGGAGGCGACGAGTGCTGCATCTAAGTCACCACGGTATAGGAATGCCGCCGGTGAAACGCGCATCGCCGCACCATTTCCGTAGCTTTTGTAGGGTGCGGGCTCGTTGGTATAAATCCAATCTCCAAACATCCCGCCGTAGCCGCGCCCCGGATAACGGCGACACCACTGCTGCATAGTCTCCGCGGGCGAGAGGTCGTGCAGTAGAATATCAGCGACAGCCGCAGTACAAACCGAATCATCTGTGAAATCGCAGTTGCGACCGAAGAAAATGAAATCCTTGGTTTTGATTCGGTTCCACTCATAGATAGAACCGACAATGTCACCAATAACTGCACCTAGCATATTCCCTCCATGTGGCATAACGTCTGCCAGAGCAATCGGACGATTTATCGAAAAGAAAAAAAATTGCTTGTAGACTTTGCGGAAGTATAGCACAATTTGCCTTCACGGACAAGCACCAAATCAGCGATAAGTGGATTTTTTGTTTCTCCCTTTTGGGGTTGTGGTATAATGGCATATCTGTCTCGGTTTCAGCAAACAACTGAGTCTAGCGTAGCGTCGAGATATGAATCTCTACTGACTGGAAGGAAAGGTCCGATGCAAATTGCTTTGAGACCCGATGAAATCGGGCCCGTTCAATTCGCCGATAGCATTACTAAACTCGGCACCCAATTCCGGGGAACCGTGCTCGTTGCCGGCTCCCACGGGGGCAGCTACTGCGGGTATTTGGCTGCCCTCGCAGGCTTGCGCGGGGTGATCTTCAATGATGCGGGAGTTGGACTGGATAGCGCGGGCATCGGAGCCCTTGATTACTTACAGCGGCTAGGGATGGCTGCCGCAGCGGCTGCCCATACATCGGCACGCATCGGAGACGGGGCCGACATGCTCGCGCGCGGACGGATCAGCCACTGTAACGCGATCGCCAAATCCCTTGGCTGTGCGATAAACCAGACCTGCCGAGAAGCGGCAGAAGCCATGCGACGCGGTAAGGTATTTGAAGGCGAGGCACCGCCCTACGAGGAAACGCGCAAGCTGCTGCGCGAGATGCCGATGCGGGTGCTCGCATGCGACTCGGCATCACTCGTCAAGCCCGACGATGCCGACGCGGTCATCATTACAGGTTCGCATGGTGGAAGGCTTGCGGCACGCCCCGGTTATGGACTTGCGGTCCATGCACGAGGGGCGGTGTTCAACGATGCCGGCGTTGGGATAGATATGGCTGGGGTTCAACGTCTCAGCATCCTTGACCAAAACTCCACTCCGGCGGTCACAGTTGACACCATGACCGCTCGCATCGGTGATGCGCGTTCCGCATGGGAGAGCGGGATTATCTCACACATCAACATGCAAGCTGCCAAACGTGGCATCACCGTTGGCATGACGGTGCCAACCTTTGCAGAATTGCTCACTTCGTAACTGCGGGTAAGGAGAATCTATGTCTTCATTTCGACACATGAACGGCGGACAAGCTCTCGCCGAAATGCTCAAAAACCACAACCCCGCCCCGATGTTTGGTATGGCTGGGTTCCAGCTATTGCCTTTCTACGACGCAGTGCGCGAACTCGGACTGAAACATACACTTATCAACGACGAGCGTTGCGGTGTGTTCGCCGCCGACGCATGGGCGCGGGTGACCGGACGCCCCGGCATCTGCGATGCCACGCTCGGTCCGGGAGCCACGAACCTAGTGACCGGGCTTGTCGAGTCGTTGAACGCGGGGGTGCCCCTCATCGTCATTGTTGGCAACAGCAATCGTGCACATTCTTGGAAAAACATGACACAAGAGGCGCGCCAGTCGGAGATTCTCGCCCCGGCGACCAAGGCGTTGATCCGGATCGAAGATGGACTACGCATCCCCGAACTGGTAAGACGGGCCTACGCCATTGCCACCTCCGGGCGACCAGGCCCTGTCGTTCTGGATGTCCCCGAAGACGTGGCACACGGAGAATTTGACTACCCAAACGATGAATTCTATGTTGACCCAGAAACCCTCTCCATCCCATCCCAGCGGCCTCGCCCGGGGCGTGAAGCTGTTGCCCGAGCCGCAGTCCAGCTCCGCCGCTCTGAGCGACCGATTATACTCGCCGGGGGCGGTATCCATCTCTCTGGTGCCTATAAAGCCCTGCTCAAGTTCGCCGAGGATTTCAGCGTCCCGGTCGCTCAGACATTGAGCGGAAAGGGTGCCATCCCGTGTACACACCCGCTGAGTGTGGGTCTATTCGGTCGGTGGTCGCGGATTGCCAACGACCTGATTGCATCCTCAGATTGCATCCTCACAGTCGGTTGCAAGATGGGCGAGATTGCCACCAAACGCTACGCTCTGATGCCGCGCGGTATCCCGTTCATCCATCTCGATATCGTGGCTGAAGAGATTGGACGCACGACACCCACGGAAGTCGCGCTTTGGGGAGATGCCGCTGAGGGGCTTCTCGACCTCCACGCCAGTCTATCTGACGACACCCACGCCCTACAGGCGCAACACGCAGCCTACCTAGCAGAAGTGGCAGATCGGATGACCGCTTGGCGGGTAGAGGCAGAACCCCGCTATGCCTCCGAGGAGCGTCCGATTCACATGGCACGATTGGTCCGGGAACTACAAGGCGTTATGCCCGACGACGGTATCCTCGTCGTTGATGGCGGATTTGCCGCCCATTGGACCGGCCTGCTCTACGACTCAACCCGTGCGGGCCGCTCCTACATCGCCAATCGGGGGTTCGCGTCCATCGGCTACGGATTGCCGGGAACTATCGGTGCACAGCTTGCAGCACCCGATTCACCGGTGGTCGGGCTTACCGGCGATGCCGGATTCAACATGGTGCTCGGAGAACTTGAGACCGCGCGCCGCTTACGGCTCGGTTTCACCCTTGCCATTGTGAACAACGCCGCCTCCGGCTACGTCAAAGCCCTTCAGCATAGCTTATACGGCGGACGCTATCAATCAAGCGATTTGAGTGAAACCCACTATGCAAACGTCGCTCGTGAGCTCGGGTGCCACGGTATTCGCGTATCAGAACCATCCAAACTTGGGGCGGCGTTCGCCGATGGCATCGCTGCCCGCGATGTACCCACCATCATTGACGTGATTGTGACCCGAGATCCGGCAAAAATGCTGCCCGGTGTCGATAGCAGAACAGCACCGATGCAAAAGGGCGATAGACCCGCATAGTAGGAGGACTGACATGCAGGCAGTGGGCAAATTGCTAGTTACCTTAGTAGCCCCGGTATTCGTTGCGGTAGGACTGCACTACGGCATCGGCATGCCGGATATCGACCAACGGACCAATCTGCTACTCCACCGCTCTATCATCACGCACAGTCCGCTCATTCCTTTGATACTATTGATACTGGCATCAAGGATTGGCTTGGGATTATACTCGTTTGCGATGGGCATCAGTATCGCTTTTGCTGTCCACCACGCCTTCGATCTATTTCCCAGGGGTTGGGCGGGGGCTGCCCTGATAAGCATCCCCTTCTATGGTTGGACACCGGGGCTATTTTCATGGATATGGATTGCATTTACCATGTGCGCTTGCGCGTATCTTGCGGCTCGGTTGGTGCAAGGGTGGCTGGATAAGGTATGGTATCTGTTCGGATTTATCTATATTTTCATATTGACCGCACCAAAAGAACATACATGGTTCGGTCCTGTCGTCGCTCTCGCGGTGGCTATCATCGTGTTAGGTCGCACGGTGCTGCTTCGACGAGAAAGCGATGAAGCTTGAAGCAATAGGCGTGGTTTTTGGGAGGATATACAGACATGACGCTCACAACAGAGAAACAGCCCCGATTTCATCGGGATTCAAAGCCACTTGAGATGCTACGCTCGATGCAAACCATCCGTCGCTTTGAGGAGCGGGCATCGGATGACTATCAGGCAGGTGCCATCTACGGTGTCGTGCACTGCTACATCGGTGAGGAAGCCGTTGCTGTGGGGGTGTGCGCGGCGTTGAATAAGGATGACCAGATCATCAGCACCCATCGCGGGCACGGGCATTGTCTCGCTAAGGGTGCCGATCTGAATCGGATGATGGCTGAACTGTACGGCAGACAAACTGGTTACTGCAAAGGCAAAGGCGGCTCCATGCACATCGCCGATTTCAGCATCGGCATGTTGGGAGCCAACGGCATCGTCGCCGGCGGCATTCCCATCGTCACCGGTGCCGGTCTGGCTGCCCAACTCGAAGGCAAGGGCCGTGTCGCCGTTTCCTTCTTTGGGGACGGTGCTTCCAATGCGGGCCCCTTCCACGAATCGATCAACATCGCCGCTACGTGGAAACTGCCGATGCTCTACGTCTGCGAGAACAATCTCTATTCCGCCGGCACCACAGCAGCCGAAACCTTAGCCCTCAGCGACGTAGCAGCCCGCGCCGCCGGTTACGGTATTCCGGGGGTGGTTGTCGATGGAAACGATGTGATGGCGGTCTATGAAGCCGCCGAAGCCGCGGTCAACCGTGCGCGCGCAGGTCAGGGGCCTACCCTGATCGAATGCAAGACCTATCGTTGGCGCGGACATACCGAAAGACCGGGGCAAGCGGACCCACGCCCACAGGAAGAAATCGAGGCGTGGCGACAGCGGGATCCAATCAACCGTTTTGTAACGAATCTGATGAATCAAGAACTGCTGACCGAGGAAGCATGGCAAGAAATGGATGCTGAAATCCTCGCAGCAATTGAGGATGCGGTCAAATTTGCTGAGGAGAGCCCATTCCCAGAGCCGGGAGCCGCGGTCGAAGATATCTTTGCTGAATCCTAACCCACTTCTATCATGAATTCAGAGACCGACAAAACAGTAGACTATGTCGCACACAACCCACCTATCATCTTCTTTGACGGTGTGTGTGGTCTGTGCAACCGATTCGTGGATCTGATTCTGAGGATTGACGCTAAAGGGGTCTTCAAGTTCGCGCCAATTCAAGGCGAAACTGCTAAGCAGTTGCTACCGCCACTTTCCGAGGCACCTCAAGAGTGGTCCATGTTCTATTTAGACGAGCGGGGAATTTATGAGAGGTCAGCTGCTTTTCTGGAGGTATATCGCCGTTTGGGAGGGGCATGGTGGTTCTTGAGCCTGCTGCGCCTTCTCCCACGAGGTGCGCGGGATTTCGTTTATCGAACTGTCGCTCAAAATCGATACCGATGGTTCGGGCAAAGAGATACATGTCGAATTCCGAGTCCCGAAGAGCAATACCGTTTTCTTCCGTGAAATCCTTTCAACCCTAATTGAAAATTATGGGACAACCTACTATGCGAAAAATCTCTTATGCACAAGCCGGAACAGACGCGCTCATCGAGGAGATGCAGCGGGATGCAACCACATTTCACCTCGCAACCAGCGCGCCGGACGAACTGGTCAATGAATTTGGCACCGATCGGGTGCGTGCCACCCCCATCGCCGAAGGTGCCTTTACAGGCATCGCCATCGGCGCGGCAGGGTCAGGCTATCGACCCATCGTCAACTGGGGCATGATAACATTTTCCTTCGTCGCTATGGACCAAATCGTGAATCAAGCGGCGAAAATTCACTACATGTTCGGGGGCCAAGCGAAGTTCCCCATCACATTCCGCGCCTCTGTCGGAGGCGGCAGGCGAGTCGCCGCCCAACACTCCCAGAGCCCTTACTCAATGTTTATGAATCTTGCGGGATTGAAAATGGTGCTACCGTCAACACCTTACGATATGAAAGGGTTGCTCAAATCCGCCATCCGCGACGATAACCCTGTTATCTCCTTTGAATCCAACCGGCTCATGGGCGTTGAAGGTGAGGTGCAGGAGGAGGACTACACCGTGCCACTAGGGGTCGCTGACACCAAACGGGAAGGTAGCGATGTCACATTGGTGGCATTGGCTTGGCTCGTGCACGAGGGGCTTGCCGCAGCCGAAATGCTTGAGAAAGAGGGCGTTTCCGTCGAAGTCATTGATCCGCGCACCCTCGTGCCCATGGACGAGGCAGCGATTCGCGCCTCCGTGCAGAAAACGGGGCGGTTGGTCATTGCTGACGAGGCGGGCCCCACCGCAGGGGCATCGGCAGAAATCGCCACCGTGGTCACTGAGGATAGGGAGACCTTTGCAAAGCTGAAAGCCCCCCCCAAGCGCGTCTGTGCCCTGCACGTACCGATACCGTATAGCCCCGGACTCGAAGACCATGTATTCCCGGATCGGGATAACATCGTTGCAGGGATAAGGGAAGTTCTTGATACCTAGCCCTCTTCTTACCAACGGCGCGGCATCACGATAACGTTTGTTATCCCCGATCTAACCACTTGTATGCCGCCGTGGCATTCCGCCAAAAATACTTCTCAGCCGCGACAACTCCCTTGGCGTTGAAGTATTGGGATACAATGCGCTGCACCGTCGCATAGTCCGCAAAGCGTTCAGATACGGGCCAATTGCTTCCGTAGATCAACCGATCCGCCCCAAATGCATCCCACAATACATCTACCGTCGGTGCATAGTAGGTTACATCGGTTGGTGAGGGCTTCGCTTTCGTATTTTCCACCAATCCCGACACCTTACAATAGACATGCGGGTTTGCCGCCGCTATCTGCATTCCTTCGACCCACCCCGCATCGGGTGCCCTCCCATCAATAGAGACACCAGCAACATGGTTAATGATAATACGCAGTTCGGGGATGCTCGCTGCCAGTGCAGCGATACTCAGCAAACCATCTGGTGATGATAAAAGGTCTACCGATAAATCCCTCGCAGCCAACCTCTCAATGTTCGCGAGATTTCCACTGCCCACAACTGCCCCGATATCTACTCCTCGAAGCCGTACGCCCCGGAAAAGTGGGTTCGCGGCATAGCGTTCAAGGTGCTGCACAAAATCTGCCGAGTCAATGTCTAAATTCCCAACAAATCCGACGATAAATGGCTCATTTGCCGCAAGGTCAAGTATCCATTGGTTATCCTCAACCCATACGCTTGCTTCGACAATGACTGTTCCTGTCACACCTTCAGGGATGGCAAGTGCCTTGTGGTGCTCCGGGAACACAGGGCGATAAAGCACGTCATCGTCGGGGTCAGGCCAAGGGACACCTTCGGGCCGTGTTGGGTCGTAGAAATGTGTATGCGTGTCAATAATCATCCGTTACCTCCGTTGATTGAATACCACTTCTGCCTTGTTTCTATTTCCACCATGCGAATGTCCTCTACGAGATCGCGGGTGCGCGCACCGGTCGGTGTTCATGCGATGATTGGTTCGCAGCAATTGATACCGCTGCCGATTTGAGCCCGTCGAAGTAGGAGGACCGGATAAGCGATCTGTCCCCCGTCTGAATCGCTTGGATAAACGCTTCATCGATCGAAAGAGCTTGCCCGTCAGGCACCTCAATCGTCGCTGCATCTTCGGGAACAATTCTTACCTCCCCCCAACCGAGTTGAACGATACAGTGGCCCTCAATGATAAAATCAGTGCGTGAACCCCCGCCACCATTAATCAACGCAGCACTGGTTGAGATATAGCCAACTGCCCCGCTTTCAAACTGAAGCGTAACCACCTCCGCATCAGGAATCGTATGGTTTTCCTGATCGATATTAATCTTCATCGCATCAATCTTATAGACCTCGACAATTTCACCGGCAGTGTACCGGATCATATCGAGTTGGTGAGTCGCCTGTTCATGAAGCATCCCGCCCGATTTTTCCATCACGCGCCACCAATGGCTCGGCCCCCCAGGAACGCCTCCCCAGCGATGACAAGCGACCATACCGATGGTTTTATCCTTGAGGAAATCACGCGTGGCGGTTGCGACATTGCTGTATCGTCCTTGATAGCCAACACAGGAGATCACGCCTGATTTCTGAATCGTTTCCGCAATGCGAATCCCGGTCTCAAGTTCCAGAACAACCGGTTTCTGCACAAACAGGTGAAATCCTCGCGCTGCCGCGATTATTTCTGCATCGGCGTGGGCAAAGGGAGGTAGACAGAAATAGACAGCATCAAGATCTATTTCATCAAACATCCTGCGATAATCTGTGTATGCGTGTCCACCATAGGTTTCGACAGCTGCGTTCACGCGCGCTTCGTCAATATCACACAAGGCCGCGATGTGCACATTTTCCATTTCCGCAAGGTTACGGAGATGGCTATTTGCGATGCCGCCTGTTCCAACAAAACCAACTTTTACCGAATGACTCATGATCCCTCCTAGGCTGGAGCCAAAAATCCTTCTCCTAATTATTAGGTGTAATCCAAGTCGCTAGTGTTAACTCAAGTTGTCGCTTAATTCAATTATACCTAAAGCCCCGCACAATGTAAAGCCACAATAAAGCAAACGAGAATTGGAATTAGGTGCCTCCCCTTGCCTGAAATTTAAGTGATTCGCTGCCTAAATTTTCAGCAATTGGTTGGAAATCGCATCACCTTTTTACGATGAACATACCACAAATAATTTTATAAGATCCAGGTGTCAACCCGTTGCTGCTGTCCTTCAACCGTTTTCCGCGCTGCAGAAAGCACCCTCATCAATCACTGGCACCTTTTTTGCCTACGATCCTTAACGTCAACATTAACATCAACATTTGGTTCTTGGGATTGGAAAGATAACCGATTCAAGTATCTGCAGCCTTTCGTTAATCTTTCAATTGTTTTACGGATAATTTACAATGCGCCGACGCAGGTGCCCACCTATAAGGAGACAAAATGAAAAAATTCCTTCTGAGCGATTACAGGATTGCAGGAATTGTTCTGATTTTGACGCTATGTTTAGGTATGAACGCTTTCGCCTTAGACGGCTTCGTCGAAGGTGAAAAGATTGAAACATCAAAATATATTGCTGACACCATCTGGGTATTGGTTGCCGCCTTTCTAGTTTTCTTTATGCAGGCGGGCTTTTCTATGGTTGAAGCGGGATTTACCCGTGCGAAGAACGCTGTCAATATCCTGATGAAAAATTTAATGGACTTCTCAATGGGGTCCATTGCCTACTGGGCGATTGGATTCGCAATTATGTTTGGCGATGGCAATGGCTTCCTCGGATTAAGTGGATGGTTTGTCTCAGCAGAGACGAAAGGGTTCAGCGCACTGGAGTGGAGTTCTGTGCCAACGCTCTCTGCATGGTTATTCCAACTGGTCTTCGCCGCCACCGCAGCGACAATCGTCTCCGGTGCAATGGCTGAACGCACAAAGTTCAGAAGCTATCTGATTTATAGTATTTTCATTACCGGTTTAATCTATCCGGTTGTCGGACACTGGATCTGGGGAGGCGGCTGGCTGTCGAGTCTGGGAATGTTGGATTTTGCAGGCTCAACGGTTGTCCACTCAACGGGTGGCTGGCTCGCCTTAGTAGGTGCAATCGTACTAGGGGCCCGCACCGGCAAATATGACGCAGATGGAAGGCCCCGTCCGATTCCCGGCCATAACCTGCCGTTGGCAGCACTCGGTGTGTTTATCCTATGGCTCGGTTGGTTCGGCTTTAATGCGGGGAGTCAGATGGCAGCTGACGCAAAACCCATTGCATTAATCGCGGTAACGACAAACATCGCTGCCGCATCGGGCGCAATTCTAGCCATGATAACGGCTTGGTTCAAACTCAAGAAACCCGAGGCCGGTATGGCACTCAACGGCGCACTTGCCGGACTCGTTGCCATTACCGCACCGTGTGCGTTTGTTACACCCCTAGCGGCAGTAGTTATTGGCGCAATCGCGGGGATTGTAGTCGTATTTTCGGTGCTGATAATTGAAAACCTGAGAATCGATGACCCGGTTGGTGCGATTTCTGTGCACGGCGTTTGCGGGGCTTTGGGAACCCTCCTGCTCGGGCTGTTCCACACAGAGCAAGGCATCCTCTACGCAGCAGATAAAGGCGCAGCTTTCAAGTTCTTCGGTGCCCAATTCATTGGTGTTGTTACCGTTTTTGCGTGGTGCATGGTAACAGGTTTTATCCTGTTTTACGGTATCAAAGTGATTGTTGGGTTGCGCGCCAGTGAAGAAGAAGAGTTAGAAGGGTTGGATTATGGCGAACACGGTGCCAGCGCGTATCCAGACTTTACAATCTCCTCCATTAGCTAGAAGCTAGATAAGCGTTTAGGTAAAGGCGATACCCGAATCCTTACGAAAATACAACAGCTTCTTAGTGCCTTCTGAAATAATCGATCCAACACGGCTTCGATGCGGGAAAAGGTGTCTACTTGTCACCGAAATGGTGACAAATAGATACCCTGTTTTATTGGAGAAACATCAACAAGCACTCGGCTCAGTGGCATAAATGCCTCTGAAACGCCTCTGAAACGCCCACTTCAGGTAAGCATTAACAAAATCGAAAAATTTCAGTTTACTTTTAAGGCCTAAGGTGCTATACTGCCTAACGAGAAGTCTGAAACTGTTTTCAAGCAGGTAATATCGTCTAACCCTAAATGGAGGTCAAAATGCACCAACAACTACAGAATGTATATAGGTCTCAGAAACATACGGAGGAACCTAGAAGGCTTTTAAGACTAAAACACAGTAAGCCCAGAGGGGCTTTAGGAATGCTGTTGGTACTGATGTTCTTAGCACTCCCGAAACTTGCCCTGGCTCAAGACGCGCTCGATTCGGGCGACACGGCTTGGATGCTCACAGCAACGGCACTGGTTTTGTTCATGACCATTCCCGGGCTTGCCCTTTTCTATGGCGGACTGGTGCGCACCAAAAATGTTCTATCGCTATTGATGCAGTGTTTTTCGCTGACCGGGCTAATTACCATTATATGGATTGTGGTTGGTTACAGTATCGCCTTTGATACGACCGGTATGACTATGAAAGTGACCAATGGCCATTCATTTGTCGGGGGGCTTGCCAAGGCTTTCCTTCGCGGCGTGAATGTGGATAGTTTAACAGGCACTATCCCGGAAACAGTATTTGTCTGCTTCCAGTTGACTTTTGCCATCATCACCCCCGCACTTATCGCGGGTGCCTTCGCCGAACGAATGAAATTCTCCGCCATGCTCTGGTTCATGGGAATCTGGTCTATAATTGTGTACGCTCCAATTTGCCATATGGCGTGGGCTGGGGATGGCTCATATTTTGGTGATATTATAGGCGCGCTCGATTTCGCGGGCGGGACCGTGGTGCACGTCAACGCGGGTATGGCAGCACTCGTTGCCGCACTAATGATTGGCAAACGCATCGGCTACCCAGAAACCCCCATGCCGCCTCACAACCTGACCCTGACAGTCATTGGTGCCTCTATGCTCTGGGTGGGCTGGTTCGGCTTCAATGCTGGTAGTGCTTTGGCAGCTGATGGTGCAGCGGGCATGGCGATGCTCGTAACACAAATCTCCACAGGCACCGCTGCAGTGGCTTGGATGGCTATTGAGTGGATCAAGTACCGCAAACCAAGCGTACTCGGTATCGTCACCGGTGCCGTTGCGGGGCTTGTAGCGATTACACCTGCATCCGGCAGCGTTGGACCACTAGGTGCGTTGGTCATCGGGTCGGCTTCAGGCTTAATCTGCTTCTGGGGAGCGACTAGCCTCAAGCAGCGCTTGGGATATGACGATTCACTTGATGCCTTTGGTGTACACGGCATCGGTGGTATCGTTGGCTGCTTGCTGACCGGTGTATTCGCTGCAGAAAGCTTAGGTGGGTTGGGGATGGACAAAAGTATTGGTTCACAAGTTGGCAGTCAGTTTATCAGCCTCATCGTGACTGTACTTTGGAGCGGGATTGTCTCCTTCATCATTCTCAAGGCTGTTGACAGAACCGTTGGTTTACGCGTCAAATACAACGATGAGCGAGAAGGACTTGACCTCGCTCTACACAACGAAAGCGGCTACAACCTGTAGAACGATAAAGAACCGCAGATTTCATAGAACTACGCCGATGGGGCATCACCCACGAGATTCTATGGGATCTGCGGTTTTATATTAACCGTCACCTGCTTTCACCAGACTCCGGTGGAGGATTTCAATCCATCGTCCCGTGGAAATGAAACCGGCTCCCCAAGAACGCCACTTTTGGGGAAGTCCCGCCGCTTTAATTTCATCCAAATTTTTTCCTTCCTCTATCTGACCCCGAACTAAGTCCGCCGTCGCCACAAGTATCTGGTGATACGTTTTGAGGTCATCCAGATCCGAAAGTGGACCGTGTCCCGGGATCAGTTTCACGTCAGGCGGGAATTCGGTTAAGAGTTGCTCAATATGCCTTATCAATCCCTCCACATCCCCGCCGCTATCTAAATCAACATAGGGAAATCGGCCGGAGAAAAAGAGATCCCCCGTATGTACAACGTTTGATCCGGTGAAGAAAATGACGCTGTCCCCATCCGTATGACTATTTGGAAAGTGGATAACGCGAATCTCTTCACCGTTGAAGTGGATAGACAACGAATCATCAAATGTGACAACCGGCAAGGCTTCTTTGGGGGGCGATTTCAGCTGTAGCCGTTTTCGGACATTGGCGTGGGAGATGATGTGCGCCTCAGTTCCAAAGACGACGTTACCGCCGGTGTGATCGCCGTGGAAGTGGGTGTTGACCAGAAATTTTAATTGTCCCTCACCCAGTTCTTTGAGCGCGTTCCGAATTTTTTCCGCCAACGGCGCGAATTGATCGTCAACAAGCAAAATCCCGTCCGGTCCCACCGATACACCGATATTCCCACCAACCCCTTCCAGCATATAGATGTTGTCGGCAACGTGAGTGGTTTTAATTTTAACCCTTGCAAAATCCGTTTGTGCCCAAGCAGCGATGCACCAGAAAACGGAAATCGCCGCGACGATTGTATAGGTTAGATGTTTCATAGCTTTTCCTTTCAAATTCATTTCGCGTGTAAAGCCTGATGTGCCAACATCCGCAGGCGGTCCGCATCCGACAGGTACAGTTCAATCTGATCGGCAAATTCGGAGAGGGTTTCCTCCACAGTCGCCGTTGTGGTATCAAGGCTAAACTTTCTGCGGATCAGCGAGGCTTGGTATTCCTCCTCAAACCGTTGCAGGACGTATTCGATATCCTGCTCCTGTAAAACGCCGAGCGGTTGTCGATTCTCTTGCATCCGTTGCGCGATGACTTCGGCTGAAGCTGTAATCAGGATAAGCACCGTGTCAGGTGCTTCCTTCATAATTGTTTTCTCCACCGCCCGCGCTAACGTCGTCCGTTCAGCATATTCACCTTTGCCACCGTAACCGTAATACAACGGCGCATAGACCGCCTCCTCAATATGAAAACCGGTCATGTTGTGGTCGGGGTCGCTGTAAAACGAAGGTTGAAGGTGATACTCAATGATATAACGCTGGAACATCTCCTTGAGCCGCGAACTCAGTGCCATAAATTGATCCTGATCTTCCGCTGTTAATTCAGAAGAAGGGATGGTAAAATGGTCATGGAAGCCGCGAGCACCACCCATTGTGCTATCAATCCATTTCACAATTTCGTTGGCTAACGTTGTCTTACCAGCGTATTCGCAACCGACGAGGATGAGTCTCATAGTTTCTCCTCCTAAACAGTGTGAGCAGGCACAAGACCTGCCCCTACAAAAGTGATGCCGAATCCATCCGCCCGAATATACCGACGGAACGACGAACGGCATCGGTTCTCAACCATTGGCCTGATTCAGTATAGCAGAGATTCAAATTCCCGTCAACAGCCCAAATAGCTTGTCATAGGGTCATTTAATTCTTCGATCCGTGCCGTCCCCCGATAAGATCGGGACAGGCGTGCCGAGACCAGGGGGCAAGATGGAACGGACTACCCGCCAAAATCGATTAAAAAGCCGGAAACTAAATAGCCCTATAGCGTGTCAGGGAACCGAAGCTATTACCTATTCGGGTCTCGACAAAACCCCCGGACTATCGCGCAATGTTCCGGGCTGATTGAGCCAAGATTATCGCGTTATGTTCTGGATATTTTCGATTTTGGGAAATCAACCGACTAAAGATAACTAAGGAGATACCAAATGCCTACCACAAAACGCTTTGAACATCCGAAGACTCCATTTCCCGTCGGGGTAGAGTACTACCGTGCACCCACCCCCAAACCCGACTACTGGGATAAAGACTTCGCCCGATTGAGCGCGGCAGGTTTCCGGGTTATACGCAGTTTTACTTACTGGAACTGGATGGAACCGCGCCCGGGCATCTACGAACTGGATGACTTCGACCTCCTGTTCGACCTAGCAGAAAAACACGGATTGTCTGTCTGGCTCGACATCGTGCTGGGAACACACGGTGCCTGCCCGGAGTGGCTGACCCGCGAGTATCCCGATATGCGGGTCGTTAACCACCGGGGTCAACGCGCAGAATCCCACGCGGGCCCCGCCTATCCCCAAGGTGCGATGATCCACTGCTATGACCATCCCGCTTGGCGTGAGTATGGCGGCGGGCTGTTGCGCCATGCGGTCCACCGCTATAAGGACCGTCCCAACCTGTTAATCTGGGGACTCTGGGATGGTGTTAATCTGGCATCGGTGTGGAGTTTAGATAGCGATGGCTATCCGTGCTACTGCGAAAACACGATTGCTAAGTACAAAGGGTGGCTGCGCGATCGATTCACGCTGGACACGCTCAATACCCGTTTCTCACGTCGCTATCGCCGCTGGGAAGATGTGGAGCCACCCCGTTCGGATCAAAATGTCGTTGAGATGCTGCTTTACCGCGAATTTCACTACGAGAACCTAGCGAATCATCTGCAATGGATGGTAGACGAAGTTGAGGAGATTGATCCCTATCATGAGGTGCGATCACACGGCGGTTGGTCTCCACGGCCTTGGGATGAGCGGTGTGCGCGGATTGTGGATAGCTGGGGGATGTCGATGCCGTCTAACAACCTACTCACATCGGATGACCCGTACCAGATTGCGGATCGAGCGTTTAGTTTCGACTGGTCGCGGAGTGTCGGGCGCAATGGGCGTTGGTGGAATGAAGAAATCTACGCGGGCATGTCGAGAGGTGGGGTGACGTGGAAAAAGCAATCCGATCCGCGAGAACTGACCACGCTTCTCTGGATGACCTTAGCGAGCGGTGCCGCGGGGGCGATGGTCTGGCAATATCGCCCAGAGTATCTCAGTTTCGAGTCGCCCGGCTATAACTTGGTCGCATTGGATGGCGAGCCGACACCCCGTTTTGATGCGGTGGCACGTGCGATAGCGCAGATTGAGGGACTCGCCGAACACCTGCCTTTGGAATGTCCACGTGCTGAAGTAGGTATCGTGTACCACCCCGAATCGCAGGAGCTTTTCAGCTACAACGATGAATCCGACCGTTTTTTGGCGGATTTGCGTGGTGTGTACCGGACGCTCTGGGGGCACGGTATCTCTGCGGACATCATTACACCACGGATGGACTGGTCGGGCTACCGACTGCTGTTTCTGCCCAACGTTACATTGATGAACGCAGAAACACAGGAACGGATTGAACTGACGTTACTAGAAAGTCCGGAAACACATTTCGTGGCGGAGGGGAGTTTTGGCATGTACTCTGCCGATGGACAGTCCAGCTATCGTCCGCCGGAAGGGTTCGCCGATCGGTTCGGCGTGCGTGTAGCCGACTTCTCGGCGATAACGCCACACGACATTGAGGATGGCTGGAATATCGTCGAAACCCCCTACGGACAAGCGACGATCCAGACACCGTGTGGGTACGCGATCCTAGAGCCGCGTAACGATACCCGGTCCATCGCGTCTTTGGGCGGCGACACCGTAGCTGTCCAGACGAGGGATCAACGTTTCACATGGTTCGGCTTTACGCTGTCGGCGGGATTCGAGGATGTAGGACAGCCCGAACTAATTCTTGGACTGACGGGTGAGTTTGGGGTGCACCCCGCAGTGTCAGTTGAAGGAGATCGCGTCGTACCCATTGTGCGGAAATCGCGTTGTCGCGGATGGCTGCTATTCGTCTTCAACGTCGAATCGCGGCAGGCGCACGTCACCCTGCGTCCCAGATGGAGAACGAACCACGCGCATGACCTATTGGCTCATCGTGAGGTACCGATTACAGATGGTGCATTCCAACTCATCGTCGAACCTTGGGAGGTTGCAGTTATACACTCCGTGGAAGCGTAAAACCTGTTTGACAAGTCATTTAATAGGTGGATGTAATCCGAGGAGACATCATCCCTAAATTTGGGAGGAGTAAATCGTAGGAGCTTGGTTTCCAACAACCCTGATTCTCAGGAGCCACTAAATGATAAAACCGATTATCACCGCAAAAGAAGCTGTGCAGATGGTACAAAGTGGGGACACCCTCGTTATTGGGGGAAGCGGCGCAGGACACGCCATCCCCGAATCACTCATCGAAGCGTTGGGACGACGATTCCAATCAACGCTGCAGCCGCGCGACCTGACAGTCGTTCACATCAGCGGGATGGGAGATCAGGGGGCACTCGGCTTGGGGCACCTCGCCGACCCACGCTTGATTAAACGCGACATCGGCGGGCATTGGGGGATGTCGCCGCCGATGGCACAACTCGCCATCGAAAACAAAACCGAGGCTTACAACCTCCCACAGGGCGCGTTGTCATGCCTGATGCGGAGTATCGCCGCCGGTGCGCCCGGCTACGTGACCCATGTCGGCTTGCACACATTCGTAGACCCCCGAATCGAAGGCGGCAAACTCAACACACGGACGACGGAAGATTTGGTTGAAGTGGTCACGTTGCGAGGCAAGGAGTATCTGCTGTACCACAGCTTCCCCGTGAATGTCGCCTTCATCCGCGGCACCACCGCCGACCCCGATGGCAATATTTCAATGGAGGGAGAGGCAGCCTATTTCGAGATGTTATCGGTCGCGCAGGCAGCGAGGAATTCCGGAGGGAAAGTCATCGCGCAGGTTAAGCAGATGGTTGGGGAGCGCGGCATCGATCCCCGTATGGTCAAAATCCCCGGGATCCTTGTTGATACTATCGTCCTTGATCCAAATCAGAAACAGACCTACCAGATCGACTATGATCCGGCACTGTGCGGCGATGCCCGCGAAGGCGACTTGAGTATGGGGCGGCTGTCGCTTGATGAACGCAAAGTCATCGTCAAGCGGGCGGCGTTGGAGTTACGTCCGAATGCGGTCGTGAATCTAGGGTTCGGTATGCCCTTTGGTGTTGGGATGATTGCTGAAGAGAGTGGGATTGAAGATCAGATCACCTTTAGTATCGAGCAAGGCAGTTTGGGCGGCATTCCTGCAGGCGGACTCGATTCCGGTGCGATGTACTATCCGATGGTGATCTTGGATCAGCCCTACCAGTTCGATTCATATCAGGGCGGAGGCATCGACATTGCATTCCTCTCGCACGCCCAAGTGGATGGACATGGCAACGTGAATGTCAGTAAGTTTGGCAACCGTATCCCCGGCTGCGGCGGTTTCATTGACATCTCCCAGAACGCCAAGAGGGTGGTTTTCTGCGGCACACTTGCCGTGAAGGCAGAAGTCCAGATCCAAAACGGCAGGGTCCAGGTCGTTAAGGAAGGTGTAGTCCCCAAGTTCGTTGAGCAGGTTGAGCAGATTACCTTCAGCGGCAGATACGCTCGCGAAACGGGACAAGAAGTGTTGTATGTCACCGAACGCGCTACCTTCCAACTGACAAATCGCGGCGTTGTATTAAAGGAAGTTGCGCCGGGGATTGACATTAAACGCGACGTGCTAGACGCAATAGGCTTCAAACCTATTGTTGAGCGTGTTTCAACAATGGATGAAAAGGTGTTTACTGACCAACCCTTGATGTTCCCAAACTTCTAAACCAAACTTTTTCTATGTGCTCCGTAGGTCGGGCTTCCTAGCCTGACTTCCAAAACTTCAACGGGGCGCAGTATCACACAGAATTCTTAGGGAACGGAGATTTCTGTTCCGTTTGTTCGTCCTTCATAGAAATACCGAACCAGAAAAAGGAACAAATAATGCCTCAACGAATTGCAGACGAAAAGCAGATAGAACGGCAATGGCTGATTCTGAATAAGATTGCCAGATATAACGGTATCACAAAGCAACAACTGATTGCAGAAACCGGGGCCAGTGAACGCACGATTGAGCGAGACCGCATCATCCTCATGCGGTATTTCCCATCAATTCTGGAAGAGAGGGAAGGGCGGCAAAAGCGGTATAGATTCGAGGACGATTACCAGTTTCCAGCACTCGATCTGTCGCTACCCGAACGGTTCGCATTGACCCTCGCACAAGATGCCACCACATTCCTCAAAGGAACGCCATACTTTGAAGCACTCACCAACGCCCTCAAAAAAGTGCACGCCACCTTACCGGCTGAAGGTCAGGACTACTTTAACCGGGTCCAGGACATCCTCGCCTTTCGACTCCAGCCTGTGAAAGATTTTCAAAGTGTCGCCCCACACATCGCTCGAGCACAAACCGCCTGTGAAGAACGGCGACGACTCGACTTACTCTATCACTCTGCCAGCCGGGGCGAATCCCTCCAACGCAAGGTTGACCCCTACGGCATCGCCTATTCGGACAACGCGCTGCGGTTGATTGGCTATTGTCATGTCCGAAAAGCACTTCGCGAATTTGTATTTGACGATCGGATGCAATCGCTGACACTCCTCAATGAAACCTTCAAACCTCAAGAAGGCTTCGACCTCAATGAGTACATCGCACGCGGCTTTGGCGGCATGAAAAACCAACCAGTACAAGCGGTCATCCGTGTGGACCCACCTGCCTCCCGCTGGGTGCGCGTCCAGAAATGGCAAGGTTTGCAAAAACAGATCGACTTAGGGAATGACCAAATCGAAATGCACTTCGATACTGAAGGACGAAAAGGGTTGATGCGTCAGGTTTTGCAATGGGGCAGTTGTGCGGAGGTGCTCGCACCCCCCAATTTTCGTGCGGAAATCGCTCAGGAAATCACGAAAATGACTAAAAAATACGAGAACCACTAAAAAAACGATAAAATTTTTAATCACCGACATATTCTGACGGTGTTGATCTGTATAATTAACACAAGGTTCGGGTATCAGTTGCCCGAATTACCGAGAAACCGAGTTTTTCCAATATCCCAATGACGCGATGAAAAGCGGACAACATGAGAGAGGATATGCCAATGAGCCCACTTCAAAACTTCCGACTCGCACGCTACCAGGTAAGCCTGACCGCGCGCTCAACAATTGTGATGCCACCCTACGCAGGCTCCACACTCCGCGGCGGATTCGGACACGCTTTCAGAAGGATGGTTTGTACGCAGGGCCCAATTGATTGTCGGGACTGCACACTCAAAGCGGTCTGCCCATATCCGTACATCTTCGAGACCACCCCATTCGAGGGGGCCCAACAACTGCGGACATACGGCGATGTCCCCCGACCCTTCGTAATTGACCCGTTAAACACGCGAGGTGAATACCGTCGAGGCGATTCGTTTGTGTTCCGTCTCACCCTTATCGGGCGTGCCATCGACTACCTCCCCTATTTCCTTGTCAGTTTCCGTGAGTTGGGCGAGATCGGCATCGGCAAGGGACGCGGACGTTTCCAACTGACCCAAGTCCTGACCGATAACGGGGAATCAATCTACGACGGCGATACCCAAATAGTACACAACCGCAATAATACACTCAGTTTCGACGAAATTCAGCGAGAAGCGGAATCTTTGCCAACCGACGCATTGACCGTGCACCTACTCACCCCCACGCGGGTCACACACAAGGGGCAAATAACGGATAAACTCCCGTTCCACCTCTTTTGGCGACGGTTGATTGGACGCATCTCCGCATTAGCGTATTTCCACTGCGGCGAATCACTGGAACTCGATTTTAAGGGACTCATCGCGCAGGCGGAAACCGTCCAAACCGTTCAGAACGAATTACGCTGGCACGATTGGACCCGCTACTCGTCGCGGCAAAATCAGAAGATGCAACTTGGCGGATTGGTCGGCAGCGTAACCTATGCGGGCGATTTGGCGGTGTTCCTTCCGTTTGTGGCGTTGGGCAGGTTTCTGCACGTCGGCAAAAACGCGACGTTTGGGTTGGGAAAGTATCAGATCCAACACGAAAACACTGTTTCAAAAAAAAGGAGGCTAAAGCAAAATGCTTAAATACATAGGACACCCACTTGTTGATGTGGGTATTGCAACAATTACTGCTTTTGTCAACAAGCGAAAGCCTGACGAATTGACCGAAGCCGACCTTGACGAGGTGGCGGACTATATCACTCGTGAATATGTCCAAGACCCGCTCAAGTCGTTTTTGACAGTCGCTTTTCCGAATTCAGGCTTTACCCAACCGGCTTACAATAAAAAGCCCGAAAAGCGGTTGGAGTATGCAGAGTGTGTGCTGCGAAACTACAGGGATGATACACCACTACTTGATGATGAGGTGTGTGTTTTCACTGGTAAACCTGTTGTGGATGTTGCCTTTGGAGTATCGGAGAAGAAGAGACCACCACCGGGACGTGCTTTTCGCCAACACATCCCACTGCTCACCGGGGAGGATGTTATCAACTTCCATGCTTATGGTGAGGCAGGCTTGCCCGTTTCAGGCGAAGCACTCCTTGCCATTCAAACATTTCCGCTTGGATGTGCGAAGTCCGGGGGACGGTTGCTTGCAGTGCATTCAGATAACCCGAGGCTTATGCTGCACTTTGCCCGGTCATTTCTGGAAGGAAACCAGAGAGCAATTGTTCTTGCCCAAGAAGCAGGCAGCAAGAAAATGGACGAACCACATCACTCTCGTGGTACGCTGTTAATTAACACACTCCTTCAAGGCAACATTAGACAGCAGGAGGAACTTCAAGATGAGGGGCCTTTCTCGATCACGGCGTATCACCTCACCAACAGCGGGCAGGGTGCCGGTTTGGACATCTATTACTTACCGCTCCAAATCATTGGATTTCTGCGTGAGATGGAGAGCGCAGCTTATCGTACGCAATGGCGTGGTATCGTCCGTCGCGCGTGGGAAACTGAACCACAGAAGAAACGCAAGAAGGAGGATGATCAACCGTTCAAACCACGTCAAAATTGGCTTTATGAGGATCTCTTAAGATTGTATGATGGCTCGTTTCTGTTACTAGATAGAGCGAAGGCATTTTTACGCACCTATTTTTTACGTCGTCCCTTCCGTTACACCCGCATCGACCAAGGCGACCCACGGACGCATTACGGCTTAACACACGAGATGAATTTGGTGTCATGGAACATCATCGCATCTTTTTTAAGGAGGGTATTTCACATGGAAAAAGAACGAATTGAGGAAATTCGCAAGATGGGCGACCAACTGGCGAACTATGTCAGTAGTCAGAATGATCGCCGCTTCTTTCGCGAGTTTTTTCATCGGCGTAGGCCGAGTGATGTACGCACACTGTTGATGCGTGCCAATTTGGAACATGTCAGGCGTGGCAATCCACCGATTATTAAGCTTGACCCGTACATAGCAGTTTTTGAAGAGGGATATGGATTAGAACGTCCAGACTGGTGGTTGGCACGTGACTTGGTGTTCATCCGAATGGTTGAACAGTTACATGAGCAAGGCTGGTTGGGCAAAAATCCTGATCTGGTTGAGGAAACCGCCCAAGAGAATAAGAATGAAAATGGCTAACGGATTACCGCAGATTTTAAGGAGGTTCATATCATGGCATTTGCAACAGGTTTGATGCTCATTGACGCACCGGCATCCGCGCTTAATAATCTCGGAAGCATTCCCGGTGCACGCACCGATAACACCGTGGGGGTCAAGATGATTCGCACAAAGCAGGGGGCCTATCCCTATGTGTCAGCGCAGTCGTTTCGTTATTGGTTGCGCACAACCCTTGAGGGTGGAGAACAGGGGTGGATACCCGCCCCAATCTACCGAGAGGAAAAAGTCGCTTACACCGATGCCAACCCAATCAAGTGGTGGGACGATGATCTTTTCGGCTACATGCGGGCACCGTCCAAAAGAGCATCTGCTAAAGAGAAGCGAGAGGCAGATGAGTCGCGGACTAACGAGACCGAAACAACAGATACTGTTACTCGTGTGTCGCCATTTCGCGTGAGTACATTGGTTTCTATTGTACCAACAAATGTTACCGACGATTTTGGTACGATGTCACGTCATGAAGGCGATCCCGTACCACATGAACATCAATTTTATCGCACAACCCTCAAAGGGCTTCTTTCGCTCGACTTACACGCCGTGGGGACATTTTCCTACCGAAATAAAACGGGCTATCGAAACCTTGATGATGTGCGGATTGAGTTGGCACAAGCACAGGATCTTGAACACCTCGAAGATGAAAAATCCTATCGACTTCCATACGAGGCGCGTGTCCAACGCATCAGCACACTCTTAGATGGATTGGCACATCTCGAAGGTGGCGCGAAGCAATCGTTACATTACACAGATGTGAGTCCGGCGTTGACAATCTTGGCTGTGACCAAAGGTGGCAATCACATTTTCGGTCACGTCATCGGCCCAAATCAGCGGGATGAACCGGAACTGAAGATTGATGGGCTTGCCGAAGCACTGACAGTCTTCAAAGATGATATTCTCTCGGATATTTATGTCGGCTGGACCAAGGGTTATCTTGACGAAGAACGAGCTAAGTTTGAGGCGGTATTAAGTGACCCCTCCGGGTTAGCAAATTGTGAGGCAGATATAAGAGTAAGTCATCCACGAGACGCATTTAAGGCTTTCGCCGAAGATTTGCAAAAATCGGAAAATGCAAATTGGTTGGATTGACAACGAAGAAGAAACCGAGTTTTTCCAAAAAACTCGGTTTCTCAACCTTAAATCGGGAGGTCTCTATGAAAGTCCTCAAAATCGTTGCGGAAGGACTTACTACCTCTTTCCGCTATCCTCACTTTATGCAACAGATTCACCCCAGTTTCCAGATGCCGCCACCTGCGACCATTTACGGACATATCTGTAGTGCATTAGGAGAATGGTTTGATCCAAAGGGGGTTCAATTCGCTTACCATTTCACCCATCAGGGACATGTCCGGGATATTGAACATATCATTGTATTGGCACCACCTACTTCTAGTCGCAGTAAGCTGCCAGGCACTCAAATCCCAAATGTACTTGAGGGTAACGTAAACCCCTTTGAACGGGAATTGCTCTTTCAACCCCGTCTTACGCTCTACATCAACCGGCCCGAATGGGAGGCAGCGTTCCGAAGTCCACGTTATGCGGTATCGTTGGGCAGATCTCAAGATCTATTCACCTACACAGAAATCAACGTTGTTGAATTACAGCAGAGCGAGGAGGCATACCTCGAGCACACCATTATTCCGCATGAAATGGGACCGCGAATCGGACGCGGCATCTCGGTTCTAATGCCCCGTTATCTAGATTACAATCAAAACCGGCATCCAACATTTTCGCAGTACACAGTGCTCACTGACCGAGTGTTACTTTCAAATGGAAACGACAAATATTGGATCGACCCATTAACGCCTGAATATCAAGGCAATTATCTCGGCTTGATTTTTCATAACTTCGTGCGAGGTGATGATGCAAGCTTCAATTGAAAACGTCCCATATCCTGATTGGTTAAACAATGTGTGGGCAAAGAGTGCAGAATTGGGTGAAGGTGGTCAACCGGAGACATTAGCCCAGCACACATGGTATGTGCTATCACGATTGGCAGAATTTATCCAACTACGCCCTAACCTTCCAATGCAGCTCGGCGTGCCACGTTTATGGCACCTCCTTTTCTGGTCTGCCTTCCTTCACGATTTTGGCAAGGCGGCAGTGGGTTTTCAAACACAACTCCGTCGTGATGGGGGAGGATGGGGCCACCGCCACGAAGTGTTTTCGCTTGCGTTTGTGGATTGGGTAACCAATGACCTTTCAACGGAAGAACAACTGTGGCTCGTTGCCAGCATTGTTTCACACCATCGAGATTTTGAGGAAATCTGGAAGCTTTACCCTACGCCCGATTGGGACGATGATGACCCGTTGGAGATACAACTCGCCTCCCTATCAGAGGAAACTGTGAGCGGATTGTGGCGTTGGCTATCAGAATGCGGTATCCCGTGGCGAGATGAACTTGGGTTGGTGGATTTCTGCATCTCAAAACCAGAGTTGCAAGAGAGGCATGTCGCGATTCAATCTGTTCAACAACATGGTGTTGGGCGAATCCGGCATTGGCTGAAGGTTTACCGGAGACTCAATCGGGCTATAGAAGACAGAAGCGTGCCCCATGCAGTTGTGCAGGGGATTACTGTTCGCGGTTACATCATTAATGCAGACCACAGTGCCTCTGCCCATGCTGGCCCGATACCACTTGCCCAGTTTAACGCGGACACAATTTTAACAAGTCGTAACCTATCGCAGGAAGGTCTCTTTCAGCACCAGTCACGAGCCCAAGAAGTCGATAGCTCAACCCTTCTGGTCGCGCCAACCGGTAGCGGAAAAACAGAAGCTGCACTACTCTGGGCGGCGCGGCAATCATCAATCGTTGGTGGATTGCCGCGACTTTTTTATACGCTCCCCTATCAAGCCAGTATGAATGCAATGCAAGGTCGCTTAGAAGAAATCTTCCCACACGTCGGTTTGCAACATGGACGCGGTTTGCTCGCACTTTATCGGCTTCTCTTAGAAAAAGACTATCATCCAAGGGCAGCAGCTCGCACCGCAAGATGGGCTCGAAATTTATCACAACTTAATTATCCACCCGTCCGTGTGTTCAGTCCGTATCAAATGCTTAAAGGGATGTTCCGCCTCAAGGGCTACGAGGCATTGCTCACCGACTACCACAATGCTGCTTTTATATTTGACGAAATTCACGCCTACGAAGTCAGGCGATTAGCGATGATCCTCAAAACCATCGAATACTTGAGAGTGAATTTCAACGCACGTTTCTTCATCATGTCCGCAACCTTCCCAACGTTAATTCAAGAGTGGCTATCTGAAGCATTAAACGATCCAATTAAAATTGAGGCGGATCCAGCGTTGTTCCAAGAATTTATCCGTCATCGACTGATACTACACGATGGCGAGTTATTGACCGATTCTGGGTTGGCAAATGTGGTTAAAGACGCAAGGGCGGGAAAGTCGGTGTTGGTTGTGTGCAATCTCGTCGATCGGGCACAAGAGGCATACAACCGGATTCGCGACCAATTGAATGAGGTGAATATCCAAACCGAACTTTTACATGGTCGTTTCAATATGCGAGATCGCTCTGCGAAAGAAAAACTTATTCGGGATGCGACGGGGGCAACTAGTAAGAAGCGTAAACCAATTGTCCTCGTTGCAACACAGGCGGTCGAAGTTAGCCTTGATATTGATCTGGATACGATTTACACAGAACCGGCACCGCTAGAGGCACTGGTACAACGCTTCGGTCGTATCAACCGCCGTAGGAAACAGAAAGACCTTGCGCTCGTTCACGTCTTTTGCCAACCTGACGATGGACAGAAGATTTATGATCCCGAACTGGTGCGACGCACCCTTTCAATCCTTGAACGCGAACACGAACGTCCAATTGATGAGGGCAGCATCGGTGCTTGGTTGGATGAAATCTACAACCGTGAAGTGGAGGCGCGTTGGCGAGAGGAGTATAAAAACGCCGCCGCCGACTTTGACAGAACATGTGTACGCACAATGCGCCCTTTTGCAGCAAATGAGGAACTTGAGGAGATGTTTTACAAGGCGTTCGATGGACTCGAGGTCCTACCGGTGTCGCTCTATGATGAATATAAAACTTTGAGCGAGGAGGAGCCAATTCGCGCCGGAGAACTGTTAGTCCCAATCAGTTGGGGAAGGTTTCATGCACTCCGAGGTGGGGGTAAGGTTCTACCCGGTAACGGGCGAGAACCTTACAGCGTCACCGCCAAATATAACTCGGCGGTGGGATTGACATTCGACTAAGCATCCACCGCTGCTAACGCTACTGGTTGAGGATGTAGATTGCGTTGACAATGGGCAATTCTGAAGCTAGTCAGTTGGCAAACGCCGTGATGGTGGCGGCATAACTCATATCCTTGTGAACGTTTTCCTCGACGAGAATACGCTTTTCCGCTGCCACGTCATCCTCAACAATATCCCTGTGGAGCGCGTAGCAGATCTGCGTTCCTGATTAAAGTATACCCAAAATTCAAGACCGACGCAAGCAGAAGGAGTGCTTTTAACCCTTCTGCCCGTCGGTAATTATTCACAAAACCGCATCAACTTTCTCAAGGGTTCACTCATAGCAAATCAGATCGAAAGGAGACAGAACAGTGGAACAACTCATCATCTCCGACTACGGCACATACCTCGGCAAACGCTCCGAGCGCGTCAGCGTCCGATACCGAGACAAAGACCGAGAAAAAGAGGAACACGCCCTGATGGACCTCGATCAGATCGTCATCACCTCACGCGGTGTCAGCATGTCCTCAGACCTCATCGAAGCTTGCACCGAGCGCGGCATCGAAATCTCATTCCTCAGCTTCAACGGCAAACCGTATGCGAAGCTCAACAGCCCGTCCTTGACCGCGACCGTGATTTCCCGACGCGAACAACTCGCCGCCTACCACGACGAGCGCGGCTTAGAAATTGCCAAACAGTTCGCTATCGGCAAGCTGCGGAATCAGATTAACCTCGTCCGCTACTTCGGCAAATATCGCAAGAAACAGGCACCTAAAAAATACGCCGAACTGATGGAGCGGCTCACAAAGATCGAAGGACTCATTGATGAGATGCAGCGTGTTCAATCCCCAACCGTTGCAGCAGCCGGTGAACCACCGATCGACAGCGCGCGGGGGACATTGCTCAACCTTGAAGGACGCGCCGGTGCCCTCTACTGGGAATGCGTCCAACGGCTGCTGCCTGCCGGACGTTTCACCACCCGAAACCACCAAGGCGCAGTCGATGATGTGAATACACTGCTCAACTACGGCTACGGGATACTCTACTCGCAAGTCTGGAGCGCACTCACGCTGGCGGGTCTTGAACCGTTTGCCGGATTCCTGCACGTTGATCGCCCCGGCAAACCCTCATTAGTGCTGGACTTTATCGAAGAGTTCCGTCAACCGGTCGTGGATCGGGTGGTGTTTGCGATGATTAACAAGCGATTCAAAGTCGAGTGGGAAGCTCCCGATAGCGATGCTGCCAAAGCCGCGCACCAATCCTCAAAACCCGATGCAGAGACCGAAATTTCGACACAACGCCGCCTCAGCCAAGCGACCCGACGCGCACTTGCCAACCGCGTGCTAGCGAGGCTTCAAGAAACCGAGCGATTCGAGCGAAAAGCACAGAAACTCTGCAACATCATCCAAATCCAAGCCCGGCACCTAGCCATGTGCCTACGCCGCGAACGCGACTATCACCCCTTCACCGCCACATGGTAAACAACCAAGAAACCGTAGGGGCGGGGTTGTCCCTACGGTTTCAGAAAAACTCCGTTGCTGGAGGGGTTACAGATGCGAAATATCCAATTTTACGCTGGACACTATGAACTCAAATTGCCATCTTCTTTTCGTAGAGGACGCAGATCTGGGTTCCATTTGCTCGCTTTTAGAAAAACTTTCGCTCCAGAGGAGCGGTATGTCTATAGAATCGCGATACGCCTATTGTCCGCGCTCCAGAGGAGCGCAATGTGTATTTCACCTATTCAGGAACCAATGAACTCATTATGCACACCTACGTTATCTACGACATCGTAAAAGACCGCATCCGCAAAAAAATCGCCGATGTCTGCCTCGATTACGGCTTAAAACGCATCCAATACAGCGCGTTCCTCGGCGACATCAATACCACACGACGGCGAGCGTTAGAAGAAAAACTGACCGAACAACTCGGCAAAGCGGAAGGGAAGATCGAAGTCCTCAGCGTGTGTGCGAAAGACTTCGACAAACGGACCGTTATCGAGGAGACTGAAAAATGAATATACGCGTCAGCGACATCAAACAATATTTCTACTGTCCAAGAGTGGTCTACCACACCCACTACACCCCCGTGAGTCGTCCAACAACGCACCCGATGCAAATCGGCGCGATCCAACACGAAGTGATGAGCCTTTTAGAGCGGAGGCGAACCCTCGCTCGCTACGGACTGGATGCCGGCAGCCGTCAATTCCACATCTCGCTGCACGCCAGATCCCTCGGCCTGAGCGGTGTGCTCGACCTACTCATTGAGACCGAAGATGAAGCGTTCCCAGTTGAGTTTAAATCCACGACCCAACGGCTAAACCTGAACGCGAAATACCAGTTGACAGCCTATGCGCTGATGGTGGAGGAGTGTCTCGGTCAATCAGTGTCTCAAGGGTTTATCTATCGGATCCCCACACAGCGCATCACAGCGGTTCCGATTTCAGAGATACTCCGGCGCAAGACCCTTCACGCCATCGAGCAGATACGGAGTATGCTCTCAGACGAGCGGATGCCACCACCGACACCACAGCGCGGAAAATGCGTCGAATGCGAATTTCGTCGATTCTGTGCCGATGTGTTATGAGTATATCGCAAATCGAGTTTCTGCGGAAAAGGCGGGGCAATTTGCGAAAAGTAGGGAACGTCGATTGGCATTTCCTATGGGGTCTCGAACCCGCCCGCAACGCGTTTCAACCGCGAGCTAATGCAAAAAGAGGCTAACCCCTTTTGTAACGGCAAGCCTTGTGCTTCCCGTCTTTCAACCATTGATACAATGAGAAGGGAGATGGATTTGCGACTCACTCTCCCTGATCTCCACAATCGAACGGGGGGTCCGAGACTCACAAATGGAATTTGCGAAAGTGACGATCCGAACTCCACGGATCGTGATGAACACAAGCCGCTCTGGAGATATACATTTTTTACGTGAACGCGGAGGCGTTTCATGTGATGATAGAGAATATGCTTCACAAATACAGATATTTCGCGCATTCTGGAGCGATCCATGAGTGCTGCCCGTAGTCGGTTACAACCCGTGCCCCGATGAAAAGGGGACTGAAAGGTGAAACGCAACGCAACACCAGAGACAACACCAGAAGTTACAACCCGTGCCCCGATGAAAAGGGGACTGAAAGGCGACGAGCCGAAGAAATAGAAGAATCTAACATGCTGTTACAACCCGTGCCCCGATGAAAAGGGGACTGAAAGCATCTCAACGCCGGGAGAGAATCGAATGAGATATGTTACAACCCGTGCCCCGATGAAAAGGGGACTGAAAGTGAGTTCAAAGAGCACGAGGAGGAGGAAGAGGATGATGTTACAACCCGTGCCCCGATGAAAAGGGGACTGAAAGGCAGCGAATCGATTGTTTACGGGCAATACCACGCAGCCGTTACAACCCGTGCCCCGATGAAAAGGGGACTGAAAGATTCAGACAGACACCAGAGAGGTTACAATGTCAACCAGTTACAACCCGTGCCCCGATGAAAAGGGGACTGAAAGAACCTCTGCCAATGGTTTGGCACCACCGCTGGGTGGTTACAACCCGTGCCCCGATGAAAAGGGGACTGAAAGCCCATCCATACTCGATGTCCAATTTAGCCGCGTATATGTTACAACCCGTGCCCCGATGAAAAGGGGACTGAAAGCCGCTGACCCGGAGCTCACTCAATATGCCACCGAAGTTACAACCCGTGCCCCGATGAAAAGGGGACTGAAAGACAACTTCATAGAAAGATCTCTCACATTCGGGGGCGTTACAACCCGTGCCCCGATGAAAAGGGGACTGAAAGGAATCCAAGACGCGCAGCACCTGATAGTCAAAAATCGTTACAACCCGTGCCCCGATGAAAAGGGGACTGAAAGAAACTTGAAAAACGCCCCCCCCGCTTTTGCTTTTGTCGTTACAACCCGTGCCCCGATGAAAAGGGGACTGAAAGTACCTTACCATCATTGGCCTCTCTTGCATCTCTTGAAGTTACAACCCGTGCCCCGATGAAAAGGGGACTGAAAGTGGCCCCCCAAAAAATGAGCCCGTTTCAAACGAAGTGTTACAACCCGTGCCCCGATGAAAAGGGGACTGAAAGCCAACTCCTCCAAGAACCTGATGCGCGCAATATCCAGTTACAACCCGTGCCCCGATGAAAAGGGGACTGAAAGCCTCCAACACTGCATCATTCCTAAATACCCCTAATGTGTTACAACCCGTGCCCCGATGAAAAGGGGACTGAAAGCACACTAGCCAATGATGTGCGTCATACTGCAGCTAGTTACAACCCGTGCCCCGATGAAAAGGGGACTGAAAGCATTTCGAGCGTGACCGTCCTTGCCCCAAATGTGCCGTTACAACCCGTGCCCCGATGAAAAGGGGACTGAAAGTGCCGATTATCCAACCATTCACGGAGAGGTGAATCTGTTACAACCCGTGCCCCGATGAAAAGGGGACTGAAAGGACAAATGCGACAAAGGTTCATGAAGGAATAGTTGAGTTACAACCCGTGCCCCGATGAAAAGGGGACTGAAAGCCAGATGGTATAGATATCGACATCCGATAGATTGTCGGTTACAACCCGTGCCCCGATGAAAAGGGGACTGAAAGTAACCACCCGCTTCACCACCCATCATGGCGTTAAGCGCAGTTACAACCCGTGCCCCGATGAAAAGGGGACTGAAAGCATACAAAAGAAGTTGTGCAGTGCCTTCATCAAGATGTTACAACCCGTGCCCCGATGAAAAGGGGACTGAAAGCCCTGCCACAACGCACGCAGATGTATTAGATGTTTGTTACAACCCGTGCCCCGATGAAAAGGGGACTGAAAGTCTCCAACCTGAACGGTTTCTAAAGCGAAATTTGCGTTACAACCCGTGCCCCGATGAAAAGGGGACTGAAAGATTCTACGAGACAGTGTGACTGCAAGTATTCTCGTGGTTACAACCCGTGCCCCGATGAAAAGGGGACTGAAAGACGCCGATGTTCTCTTTCTTCTACAGGATATCCTTGGTTACAACCCGTGCCCCGATGAAAAGGGGACTGAAAGTCTATCACTGGCAGAAGTGCTTTAACCTATGATTCATGTTACAACCCGTGCCCCGATGAAAAGGGGACTGAAAGCAACCTGCAGATCCTCCAGCACGGTAGCAGATGAAGGTTACAACCCGTGCCCCGATGAAAAGGGGACTGAAAGATACCCCAAACCTCCGCCCTCGAATGTGCCTGTTAAGTTACAACCCGTGCCCCGATGAAAAGGGGACTGAAAGTTTACGACGATCGCCTCTTTAGAAACCTTGTCTCGGTTACAACCCGTGCCCCGATGAAAAGGGGACTGAAAGGTGTCAGTTGCGTAACAACTGTGCTGCTTGTTAATTCGTTACAACCCGTGCCCCGATGAAAAGGGGACTGAAAGCAATCGATACTACAATACCACTGCGCCTCAGACCCAAGTTACAACCCGTGCCCCGATGAAAAGGGGACTGAAAGGCGATAATAAGTCAAGCGAAATCGACAAGAATTCAGGTTACAACCCGTGCCCCGATGAAAAGGGGACTGAAAGATTCTACAGCCCCTTTGTGCTGTCCCTCGTTCGTTTGGTTACAACCCGTGCCCCGATGAAAAGGGGACTGAAAGGTTGTTGTTGCCCTCGTGCTTCAATCTGTTGAAGTTGTTACAACCCGTGCCCCGATGAAAAGGGGACTGAAAGACTATGAACGGTACCGAATGCCTTGATATTCTCTACAGTTACAACCCGTGCCCCGATGAAAAGGGGACTGAAAGATAGCACCGATACGCACCGGTTACAACCCGTGCCCCGATGAAAAGGGGACTGAAAGACGACAGACTACGACAGCCTATGACAGACTACGACAGTTACAACCCGTGCCCCGATGAAAAGGGGACTGAAAGTGACAGTGAACTCGGCGACGACATAGAGCTCGGTCAGTTACAACCCGTGCCCCGATGAAAAGGGGACTGAAAGGACAGCACCTGACAGAGTTACAACCCGTGCCCCGATGAAAAGGGGACTGAAAGTATCGGTCAACTTAGATTGATAGTGACAGTCCGCAGGTTACAACCCGTGCCCCGATGAAAAGGGGACTGAAAGAAGGAATTTGACGACACCAGCCGGGCTATGGTTGAAGAGTTACAACCCGTGCCCCGATGAAAAGGGGACTGAAAGTATCGGTCAACTTAGATTGATAGTGACAGTCCGCAGGTTACAACCCGTGCCCCGATGAAAAGGGGACTGAAAGTTTAGACAATAATCCACGCGTCAAGTTTCTAGCATTGTTACAACCCGTGCCCCGATGAAAAGGGGACTGAAAGGTCGCAAGAGCGTTGCTTTTGGTTTCTCGATGTCGGTTACAACCCGTGCCCCGATGAAAAGGGGACTGAAAGATGCACCGATAGAACGGCACCGAATATCTCTACTGGTTACAACCCGTGCCCCGATGAAAAGGGGACTGAAAGAGCGAATAAGCGTCCCCCTGTAGCCAGCAGTCTGCCGTTACAACCCGTGCCCCGATGAAAAGGGGACTGAAAGACACGAGAACACGCAGAAAGATTCGGGGATAAGATCGTTACAACCCGTGCCCCGATGAAAAGGGGACTGAAAGTTGCGTGCCTGCTCGGAGTGGATTCCCTCCTTCGGTTACAACCCGTGCCCCGATGAAAAGGGGACTGCAAGTATGGTTTGAAAGACTTTGATGCGCTGCTGGCGTTCAGTTACAACCCGTGCCCCAATGAAGAGGGAACTGAAAAGGCAACTTTCTACGCGGAGCAACAGCGATTCTTTAGTTACAACCCGTGCCCCGATGAAAAGGGGACTGAAAGCAACGCATCCCGCTATAAATAGTTACAACCCTTGCCCTGATGAAAAGGGGACTGAAAGTTGAGCTATCTGTCCTAAACGTCCAGTGCTTTGTAGTTACAACCCGTGCCCCGATGAAAAGGGGACTGAAAGGAATCGTGCGATCGCTGACACTCCTCAATGAAGCCTTTAACCTTCAAGAAGGCTTCGACCTCAATGAGTACATCACACGCGGCTTTGGCGGCATGAAAAACCAACCAGTGCAAGCGGTCATCCGTGTGGACCCACCTGCCTCCCGCTGGGTGCGCGTCCAGAAATGGCAGGGTTTGCAAAAACAGATCGACTTAGGGAATGACCAAATCGAAATGCACTTCGATACTGAAGGACGAAAAGGGTTGATGCGTCAGGTTTTGCAATGGGGCGGTTGTGCGGAGATGGTCGCCCCCCCCAATTTTCGTGCGGAAATCGCTCAGGAAATCACGAAAATGACAAAAAAAATACGAGAACCACTAAAAAAAACGATAAAAATTTTAATCACCGACATGTTCTGACGGTATTGATCTGTATAATTAACACAAGATTCGGGTATCAGTTGCCCGAATTACCGGGTTTTTTGAAAAAACTCGGTTTCTTTGCACTACTTTACAGTTTCTTCTGATAGAAGCTAACCTAAATTCTGATCCGATGAAAAGGGGACTGAAAGATTTGAAGAAAGATGCGATCAAAACCCTATTGGTAGCTAACCAACCCGCGGCGGGCCGGGGGCCGCTATCCCCAACTCGGCTGTTTGATTAACCCTAACCTTAACAACAACAAGGAGATTTACAATGTTACGTATGATTTTGGCAGCACTATTCGCAGCACTGTTCGTTCTAAGTCTAAATGGTTGCGATTTTGAGAGGCCGTTTGCGAATGACGCGGTTATATCCGAGATTAGCACAAGTTTTAAGTCCGGCGACACGACTTATGAAGTAGATGCAACAGATATAACTGCGACAATGCCAAACGCTAATACGATCAAACTTTACGATGAAACGAAGGAACTATTAGCGACTATTACTTTGCACACTGATACGCCTCCTGCCCCTGTTATGCCTCAACCTGAACCTGAGCCCGTCGGCGAAGGAACAGCGAAGATAATCTCTACAGGTATAATTGTAACGACTCCGGGCATGAATGATATAAGTATCAGTTTAGATCAAGATATGAGCGAATTAGAAAGATTGTATGGTTCAGCTATTCCTGGCGACCTTGCTAATACGCTGCGTTTTAACAACCCGCGATTCGGTAAAATCGAGATTCGTCTAGATGGAAGCAAGAAGGTTTCGCGCATCTACATTCGCGATCCGAAATACAAATCCGACAAGGGGGTTGGGATAGGAAGTACACGTGACAGTTTTAACGCCGCTTATGGCATGCCGATACGCACTACCGAAAAGATCGATTTCTATGCTATAGTTCCAGGATCGATTATTCTAATCGTTACATATAACAACAACTTAGCCACGCTAGTTACACTAGCCAGTATTTAGCATAAGGAGATTAATAATGTTTGGACATAGTTTCAATCACCACCTAATTTTAGCGATACTTTTCATTTTCATGATTGTCGGCTGCGATTTTGAGACACCTTTCGCAAACGATGCCGTTGTATCTGAGATCGGCACGAGCTTTAAGTCTGGAGACACGACTTACGAAGTAGACGCTACAGGCATAACAGCGACGATGCCTGACGCTAATACAATCACATTATTCGGAAAGAATCGTCAAAATCCGTTTGCGACTGTTACGTTGCATACCGAAACTCCAACTCCACCACCACCGACAGCAAGCAATAAATACTTCCGTATTATCCCTGGTGTCGGCTTAGAGTATAAGACGGCGAGTATGGCAAAGCCTGTGAAGATTAGTCTTGGAGATAGTATTGCAGATTTAAAATTAAAATACAGCACTATCGAGCCAAAAACGGTAGGATGGAGTGATGATGCTATAGTCTTTTTTAGTCTAGATTTTAACTATATCATTACTTATCAGGCAGATAATAAAGTTGACACAATAGTAGTTCAGACTCCGCCCTGGAAATTGTCCAATGGAATAAGTGTCGGAAGTCTTCAAACAGAATTAAAAAATCATTACGGCGAACCTTTTGATATTACAACTGAAGGAGCAGGATATAATACTGTGAGATTACGCTATCCTGCTCATGGTATTCTTTTTGGTGTAAATATAAGAGGAGTCAATAATATTCGCTATATTATGATTTATAAACGCAAGAATTAACGGGAGGCGCACATGGCGCAAAAAAGCCCACCCTAAGAAATGCCTCCCCGGTCGCCATTTTTCATCATGTCGGGGAGGCGTTTCACCGTTCCTCAGTTACAACCTTTGTCCCGATGAAAAGGGGACTGAAAGCAATTCGAGGAGATGCAAGAACGGCCGATGATGGTGCGGTTACAACCCGTGCCCCGATGAAAAGGGGACTGAAAGGACTGCATTTGATCTGACACAATCTATTACCTTTCCTGTTACAACCCGTGCCCCGATGAAAAGGGGACTGAAAGCAACGCATCCCGCTATAAATAGTTACAACCCTTGCCCTGATGAAAAGGGGACTGAAAGATGAGAAAATTTCTGATTGGATTACCAAAAACTACTAACGCGAAAAGGAGACAAAATCATGTTTAGCAAAATGCTGTTCGTCATGCTGTTACTGGTTATCATCGTTGGTTGTGGCGACGAGACACCTGTCGCCCCAGAGCGCAACACGCCACCCACGATTGACGCGCTCATACTCCCTCAAAAAGTGGAGGCTGGCGCGAAAGTCCAGTTGCAAGTCGTTAAACGCGACGCAGAGAACGATAATCTCACAATCAATTGGCAAGTGAGCGAAGGGAGTTTAGATACAGCCAACGCGATATGGACCGCACCCAAACGCGCCACGACTGTTGAAATTGTCGTTTTTGTGAGTGATCGCCGTCATAAACCCGTGAGCGCAACAAGAAGCGTTCAAGTGGTGGTGACTGAGCCCCCTGTCCAGCAGGGACAACAGACTCTTGACCCCATCCCTGGCGGACAAAATCAAACGCAGCCGATCTCGACTCCGACTGAACCTGAACCTATCGGCGAGACAACTACCAAGATATTTCCCGGTACTGCTCTGGTTGCGATCACCCCAGGTCTAGAGAATATAAGTGTGAACGTTGACGAGAGTATCAACGAAGTCGAATCAAAATATGGTAGGGGTACCCTACACGAAGCGACTGGGACGCTCATGTTTAATGTCCCAAGACTTGGTGAGTTCGGGGTAATACCGCAAAACGGCCGGGTGGCGATAATCATTACTGTTGATGAGAGATACAAAACGGCGCAAGACATCGGTGTCGGTAGCACTCGTGCTGATGTCCGACAAGCGTTTGGCGAGCCAGATGATAGAGAACCTGGGGCGGATGGAAAGGTTGATATCTATCGGGTTGAAGGGATATCCTTCTGGTATGACAATCTCTGGGAAGTCGAAGCGATACTCATATTCTAATCGATTCATATCGGGGTTCCGCTGACGGTGTAGTGGGGTCAAACAGATATGCCACAGCGGCTTAATGCGGCTAACGCCGCCGCAGCGATACCCTCAGCGTCAATCCCGAAGTGTCGGTAGAGTTCGGTGCGATCCCCCGATTGCCCAAATTCATCGACTCCGAGGGGGATAACCAGCTCCCCGTAGACACTCCCTAGCCAAGATAAAGCGTGGGAGGCACCATCGTGGACAGTAACAATCGGCGCATACCTCTCGTTGGTTGGAATCAGCCAGTCAAACGGGGTGGACCCCTCTCCGCCGCTTTGCGAGGGTCCGGGGAACTGTTGCATCCCCTGCCACGCTTCAAACAGTCGGCGGGGGCTGGTCAAATTCAGCACATTGACCGCCACCCGCTGCTTGCGAAGGGCGTTGGCAGCTTCGATGGCCTCTGGAACCATGACACCGGTTGTTGCAATATGAACCAAGCGTTCTCTTGGCGCAACCGGGTCCGCGTTGCGCCAATCCAGCAGCCGGTATCCACCAGCCAGCACCTGACGCTGTAATTCGTCAGCCCCTAAACGCTCCGAAGCCGATGCGAGCAACGCCTGATCAATCGACTTGGTGGACAGTCGTAGGTAGGTCGAGCGTCCCTCCTCCCGGTCGCAGCATTGGCGGAGTGCCTCTAACAATATCCACTCTAACTCTTGTGCAAAACACGGTTCATAGGCATTGAGTCGGGGGATTTCCGCACCGAGTGAGGGTGTAACGGTGGATTGATGGGCACCCCCTTCCGGCGACAATGTAATCCCTGACGGTGTCCCGGCGAAAATAAACTTCGCCCCCGAATACTGGGCATAAATGAGGGCTTCAAGCCCGCGGCACACAAACGGGTCGTAAACGGTGCCAATCGGGATAATATGTTGCCCGCATAGTTCAGCCGATAAGCCGAGCATCCCCAACAACGTAAAGAGGTTCATCTCCGAAATTCCCAATTCAATGTGCTGCCCTTGCGGCCCATGCCGCCAGCTTCGGAGTTGGTTCGCTTCGCTCTCATAGTCAGGCAATTCTTGTGGCGTAAACACACCCGTCTTGATGATCCACCCAGATAGATTGGTAGACACCGATACATCCGGCGAGGTTGTGACGATCCGATCCGACAACTTCGGCACACGAGTCAGACGCATCAGCAGCCGGCCCAAAGATTGCTGCGTACTCAAGGCACCTTGGGTTGGCAAAGAGAGTGCTGTCGGCACATCATCGGCAGACAGCGTTACCGATGGCGCAGGATCGCGCGGAAAAAGTCGATCGGCGACTTCGAGACAAAGTTGACCGGCAGACGACCCCGGATCAAATCGCGCCCAGTCGTCGATAGTGGGGACCCCCAAGCCCTCGCGCAAATCGGCTATCTGTGCTTCACTCAGGAGCATCGAATGATTGAGCGGGTGTCCAGCGATAGGAGTTCCCCAGCCTTTAATCGTATAAGCGAAAATAATCGTTGGCTTTTCTGGCTCCGCTTCAACCTGCGACAGGACGGCGAGCAGCTCTTCCAAGTCATGTCCACCCAAGTTGCTTAACACCGACGGCAGCGTGTCATCCGGGATGTCCTGAATCACTGTGGCGATTGCAGTGTTATCGATGCCCTGACAATCAATGATTCGAGAGCGGAGCTCCTCACCGGGGAGACGGATGAGTGCCTGATATTCCTCATTGCTCATTTCGTCGATCCGCCGGCGCAAGGCAGTGCCGCCCGGTCTTTCAAAGAGCCCCTGAAGCTGCCGACCATACTTTGCTTCAAGCACCTGCCAACCGCTCTCCTCAAATAGGCGCGCAAGCTGCCGCGCCCGAATACCGGGCACCACTCGGTCCAGGCTTTGGCGGTTGAGATCGACAATCCATAGAAGGTTATCTAAACCGGTGAGGGCTTGATCGAGGATGGCTTCCCACACGTTGCCTTCGTCCAGTTCGGCATCACCAATGACTCCCACGAAACGCCGCGAGCTCACGTGCCCGAAGTGGGACAGCGCATAGCGATGGGCTAACGCTCCAAATGCTGGCGCAACCGCCCCCAGACCTACGGAGCCGGTCGAAAAATCGACAGCGTCCGGATCTTTCGTGCGGCTCGGGTAAGCCTGCAGCCCCCCAAATGATCGAAACATGGTCAGGTATTTTTTTGGCAGTTGACCCAGCAGGTAGTGGATCGCATGAAAGACCGGCGAAGCGTGCGGTTTGATAGAAACACGGTCCCCGGCTTGAAGAAAATGAAAATAGAGCACCGTCAAGATCGAAACCATTGATGCCGAAGAAGCTTGGTGCCCGCCGACCTTCGTCTGATCTGGATTGGAACGGAGGTTGTTCGCGTAATGAATAATAAGCGTTGCCAACCACAGCACACGCCGCTGAATTGTATCCAGTGTTTCCAACAGGTCCTTTGAAATGGGCTGATCGGGATTTTCCAAAACCTTCCACCTCTCTTCTAAACTAAAATCGTCACACTACACTATATGATAGCACAGCCGGTCAATTCTATCAACCGTGAAAACCTCTACCCTACGAGAATACAATTAAATTGACAGCGAGATATTAAAGGAATATAATTCTACTGTGAAATTAGCATCGGATGAGCGGCGGCAGGCGTTATATGCCATCGCGCTTTAGATCAAACAGGGCAGCCAGACCAAATCCAAGGCACCTGTGAGAATAGAATACGGGCAGGAGGTCAGAAATGGGAGGTTGCGAACGCTCGGTCGAAGATCGGAGCAAGGAATGCAGGAAGCACACTGACGCTTTGTGTTCCCCATTTTACGCCTTACACATCACATTTTACGTTTCACTCTATCTCTCCTTCATAGCTACCCCGTCAAGCGGACTTACCGAAGAAAGGGTCATCGACTACGTGATCGCCGTTGTCAACGATCAGCCAATCACGCTACGCGAACTGGAAAACGAACTAATCCTTATTACTATCGTCAACGATCCGCTAATCACATTAAGCGAAAGGGGGAACGAGCTCACGATTCGGGAAATTAAGAATCTTCCGAATACGGTCAAGCGGGCGGTTTTAGAAATGCTCATCGAGCAGAAGTTGATGTTACAGAAGGCGGCCGATATCGGAATTCTGCTCTGGAGTTGGGGGAAAAATGTGAACGCGGAAATTCAAGCGATTAAATCCGGATATCCCGACGAGGCGTTGTTCTTTGAGGATCTGAAGCGAATTGGGCTAGAATATCAGGAAGTCGAGGAACGGTTGAGGAATGACTTAATCGTCAAAGAACTGACGGTTCGCCAATTTCGCAGCAGTATTGACGAAGAACAGATTAATCAAGAGGCTCCCCAATATTTTGAACAACATCGATCAGAATTTATTGAACCTGTGCAGATTCAATTTCAGTATATCTTGGTGCGCTCAAAACCTGAGGATGCGGCAGATCTGCAAACCCAAGCCAAGGCACTTGCGGAGACAATCGCTTCCCAGTTGAAGGCAGATACAACCTTTCAGGAGATTCAGGGGGCTTATCGCGATAACCCGCTCCTTCAGGTTGAGGCAGAACCGCAGCCCTTTCCAATCGATACAGAAATTCGGCAGACAATTGCTGATTTGGAAATCAACGAGGTGAGCCAACCTATTCCCATGCCTGAAGGGTATCTTATCGCTAAGCTGCTCAAAAAAGAATCCCCTCGCCAGAAGACATATCCAGAGGTCAGCCAAGAAATTCAGGACAAACTGATCGGGGAAGCCCTGCAAAAACAGAGAAAGGCATGGCTGGCTGAACAGAAGGAGGCGGCAGATATCCGTATTCTGGACGCAGAATTGGCGAAAATACCGCGACAGAACCTATCCATGAGTCCAACGCAAGATCAGGACTAATTGGTGTATTGCTTTGCATACTATTTAGCAGCACACTCGGTTACGGCGCAACTCGCGTCATTTCAACACGACCATACGGTGCATATCGACAAAACCATCTGCTTCGAGATGATAGAAGTAAGCCCCACTAGCGACCCGCTCGTTCAGGTCGTTACGACCATCCCAATACACAGCCCGCTCGCGCGTGTTGTAGTAACCTGCGGGCTGATGTCCCAAGTCGAATCTCCGAACCTCACGCCCCAAAATATCATAAACAGTGATGCGAACGTGTGCCTCCTTATGTAATTGGAAGGGAATCCATGTCTCCGGGTTAAACGGATTGGGATAGTTGGGGAGCCCTCGCGTCTGATAAGGGCGCAACTTATCCATGAAGAACGGCTCCACCGCTACGCGGATGGACTGCCCGTCCACGGAGACGAGGTGCGCTGCGTCCACAGAGACTGTAGGGCTCAAGGGTTGCCCTGAATCTATTGAACTGCTAGTTTCCAATTCCAGTGTAGTGAGCCGCGCCCGCCCGATCCATGGATGCCCCACGCCAAGTTTGGCACCTACCAACGTTCCGGCCTGAGTGACCTCCTCCAAACGAAACACATCGCTATCGCTTCTGTTTGGATTAACCTTCAAAAGTCCCTCCGGTGCTATCCGGATATGGTAGCCTACCATGGGCACAGTTGTGTCAATCATCAGGTCAAGCAGGATGCGATCTCCCAAAAACCGGGGATTCTCAAATTTGATTGTTGCCGATATAGGGGCGGCGGAAAAATTAGGTGCCGCTGGACTGCCGATTGTCTCTCCAAAATGCGACAAGACCGCGACAAGATCAGATGTGTTCACAATGCTATCCCGATTCACGTCCGGGTTGTGACCGAAAACCACGCCATCTATCACCCGTCCGAACTCAGATCCTACGAGGACCAAGTCAAAGATACTTACGATTCCATCACCATTCACATCCCATGGATGCAGGTAAACTTCAAGAACCGGGCTCTGTTTAATCAGTGTCAAAGTGCCGTCCGACGTTGAGGCAGCGGTGATGATGAAGGTGGAAATCCGCTCTGCCGGCGCGGTTGCTCCTGAGTGACCCCCACCCTTCCCATAAACAAGAGTGATTGTATCATCGGGCATCAAGGTCTGAATATCAACCTGAATCCGCTGATTGGTGATCGTTATATCGCCGATGGTGCCGGTTGAGGTCACGGTTATGTACCCGGGAAGGTCTGGGAGATCCTGTGGCGGTGTCCAACCCGACGGAATGTGAATCGTAAAGGTGCCGCCGCGCATCATCCCTTCAGCGGTATAAGTAATAACAAGTTCGTTGCCACTGCTAGATGCAGCAACAGAATACGGTGAAACCAAAGCTGTGCCAGAACCATCCGGGGTAGCAGGTGGCAGTTCAAACGCCAGATGCTCCGCCATAAATTGCAGCGATTCCTCTGCGATGAATGTGTGTCCACCTCCATGTTTCATAAACTCATGATCGATTCCAAGCTCCGTCAACCTTTGATCCAACGCTTCCGCCTGTCTGGGAAATGCCGTATCGTCCTCAAGGCCATGGACCAGCTTAATTCCATTCAACCGCACCGGTCGTTGCGGATTCTGCTCTAATCTGTTGAGGTATCGGTCTAATTCATGAATGATATCATTCTCGACAATTCGCTCCCAAACCTCCTCGTCGCGCTCCCAAGGGGGAATCCCCGTTTTTAACCGATATGGCATATCTAGATAACAGGGGGGCTTGTCAGGATTGGAAGCGACCCCCGCTAGATACGCAAGCCCGCTACGAAACGGTAGGCTAACCCTTCGTAAGGTATCAGAATTGGCTAGCTCATCTAGTGCATTCCAAAAATCGTCCCCAGATTGCTGTTTAAGCGGCTCCATGAGGGTTATAACAACGCCCCCTTTCTCTGTAAAAGACTGTATCAAATCATCATCAAATTTATAAGTACCTGCTTGGGCGACCACCACCCCGAACACCTCTGGATATTTAAGCGAGAGGTGCATTGAACCGTACGCGCCCATCGAAAATCCTGTAATTCCACGACTGTCTCGGTGGGGTATCGTCCGATACTGCCTATCAATGAAATTGACCAAATCCCTCCTGATGTATGTTTCGTAATCACCAATCGTTGGAGAACTGAGATACTGACTCCCGCCAAATCGATTCGAGCCATCGACAAACACAGCGATAGCTTCCTGAATTTCCTCGCTGAGGATCATACGGTCCATCGCCGATTTCACCTTTCGGGTGAGGCTATTTGAATCCCCGCCAAATCCATGTAGCACATAGATGACAGGGTAGCGTTTCTCGGTAAAATCGTAGCTTGGCGGCAGATATACCCTAATGACTTTTCCTCCATCTTCACCGATCAAGTTTTCTGTCAGCGTCGGCCAGATAATTGGCGGCCATCGTATCAGTTGGCTGTCTGCCGCAAGGACAACGGGCTGTGAGACCACAACCATCGACGACCAAATTATAAAGTGGAAGAAAAAGTTTTTGGATAACAGTTTGAACATAATTTGAGGCAGGGATGCCTCTCCCACCGATCCTCCCCTGAGTTATAACCTAAAAGAATAATGCGTAACAAGTGATACGTAAGATTTTTGGATCATGTTAAGAAATCGTGCCACAGAAACCGTTGTTCCTTACTGTCAAAAACTCGGTTTATCTTTGTGTCTTGCACTTTCTTTTTAGATGAGCCACAGTTTCAAAGCAATTTGAAAGAAGCCGTTATTTGACCAAAGCCCCCTTACGCATCACGTATTAAGTATGCGGTTTCTGATTTTGATATTGTAATTCCACGAGGCGTGTGATAAGATAAAAACTAGTAACGTAGTAACGTCAGGGCTAGCAGAATGTTGACAGTCCTTCAACTAGAAACAACTAGAAAGGTGTATATGATGGATTTTCAGCTCTCCCCTGAACACGAAGCACTCCGAGGGCGCATCCGCGATTTCTGCGCCCAATTCCCCGATACCTACTGGCGCGAAACCGATCGGGTGCGCGCGTATCCGCAAGCCTTTGTCGAAAGGCTAACAGAAGCTGGCTTCCTCTCGATTCTGATTCCGAAAGAATACGGGGGGCTCGGCTTGGGTGTGACAGAGGCAAGCATCGTTTTGGAGGAGATTAACCGTTCCGGCGGGAACTCGGCGGCGTTTCATGCACAGATGTATCTTATGGGCGCACTACTCCGACACGGCAGCGATATACAGAAGGAACGTTGGCTGCCATCCATCGCTAACGGCGAACTCCGGCTACAAGCATTCTCGGTCACTGAGGCGGAAGCCGGCTCTGATACCCCCAGTATCCGCACCTTTGCCCGACGTGAAGGTGCGGCATACATCGTCAACGGTCACAAGAACTGGACCAGCCGCATTGAACAATCAGACCTACTGCTGTTGTTGGCGCGCACGACCCCCCGCGAAGCAGTTGACAAACGGACGGATGGGCTCAGTCTGTTCCTTGTCGATTTGCGCGATGCACGTGGGCAGGCAGGGGCATTGGAGATTCAGCCTGTCCGCACCATGTTCAACTACGCAACCTACCAAGTCGGGTTCCGTGATTTACGGCTGCCACTCGATAGTTTAATCGGCGAGGAGGGGCACGGCTTCCGCTATGTCATTGACGGCTGGAACGCCGAGCGCATCCTGCTGGCAGCAGAAGCCATCGGTGACGGCTACTGGTTTACCGATCGGGCAAGCACCTATGCTCGCGAGCGCGAGGTCTTTGGAGCACCGATTGGTCGCAACCAAGGCGTGCAGTTCCCCATCGTCCGCGCTTATGCGGCGACCGTTGCGGCAGACCTAGTCCGCTACCAAGCCGCTTGGCTCTTCGATGTTGAGGCATGTTGCGGGGCAGAAGCGAATATGGCAAAACTGCTCGCCTCCGAAGCAAGTTGGCAGGCTGCCAATATTTGCCTTGACACGCATGGCGGCTACGGCTTTGTTGATGAATACGATGTGGAGCGCAAGTTTCGGGAAACGCGGCTCTATCAAGTCGCGCCGGTCAACAATAACCTAGTGCTCGCCTATCTTGCCACCCACGTGTTGGATCTGCCCCGGTCGTATTAACCCATGACCATTTACGCATCGCGTTTCAGTGGTGGGGTGCGTTACACAACAGTTGGCCCTCGTGGGGGCAACCAGCTCGTTCAATCTGAATTGTTGTGTGGAAAATACCAAATTGAGCTTGCAGTTCGTTGTTAATCTCCTGCCGTAATTCGTGTGGGGATTTGCTTGCGTCCTCGGTGATCGCCACATGCGTGCTCAACACCAAATAGTTAGAGCATAGAGACCAGATGTGCATGTCATGGACATCCTTGACCGAATCGATAGCACTGATGCACGCTGCCACTTTTTGGGCATCTGCATGTTTCGGAGACCCTTCTAATAAGATGTGAACAGCTTCTCTCGTGACTCTGCCCGCCCCAATCAAGATTATTAGACTAATCCCACAGCTCAGAATTGGATCGACAATGAACCAGCTGGTCCAATATATCACCACCCCACCCACGATGACCCCGACGGAAGCGAGCGCATCGCCAATTACATGAAGCACCGCACTACGCACATTGAGGCTTTTATGGCTTTCCCCGTGAAACAGCCAGACAATGAGCATATTCGCAATAAATCCGATGATCGCCACGACGAGCATCTCTTTACTTTTAACTGGCTCAGGTTCGATGAATCGGTGGACCGCTTCGTAAAAAATCCACCCGGAGATTGCAATCAGTGAAACCCCGTTGATGAGCGCGGCGAACACCTCCGTCCGGTGATAACCGTAGGTGCGCGAGCTAGTTGCCGGGCGAGTTGACAGATAGATTGCCAGCCAGCTCATAATCAGTGACAAGGAATCGGAGAAAACATGCGCTGCATCGCTCAACAACGCCAAACTATTCGACAAAATCCCCCCTACTATTTCGATACCTAGCACAAAAATCGTCAACAGGATTGCGAATCGAAATTTGCCCTGTAGGCGATGTTGATGCCCATTTTCCTCTCCATCATGATGGTGGTGCGCGTGATCCATGTTTTCCCCTTTCGGCTCACGAATACGATCAAGCTATCTGAACATTGTAAGACGGTGCTTATGCGTCGGAACAATGATTGACTATCCCTCAAGCATTTGAATCTGAAGTCGCTTTGGCAGCGTCACTGCTCTCCGTTTTGCTAGGTTTAGAATCGCTGCTTTTGCTATCTCCCCCGTTACCGCTCGATGGGGATTCTTTGTCTTTTTTCGCGCTCTCTTTGTATCCTTCACTGCGATAGTCCGTAATGTAGAACCCCGATCCCTTAAAAATTAGCCCGGCCCCAGCACCAATTAACCGCTTGGTCTGACCTGAACATTCGGGGCATTCTTGGATGGGATCTTCAGTGATACGTTGAAACCGATCAAATTGGACACCGCAACCCAAGCATTTATATTCGTATGTCGGCATATAATGAGACTCCTTCTACTCGTTTATTTTCAACAGACATTGCAAAAATATCAGGATTTGATATATTTTAACGACTGACAGGGGGCATGTCAAGCAGATTTGCCAGAATCTCAAACTCCCTTTTTCGATTGACCTCTCGTCACAAACGGGTGTAATTAACGCGAGTTGCTAGGTATTGAAAATCCATCGGTTTTCTGTTAAATCGGATAGAAATTTCCATCCCTGGTCTCCCCGTTCCGAGGGCAGGCCTGTCCCGCTCGCGGGGCGGAACGAACCCGCTTGTAGCAACGTGAACGACTGATATTTGCGATAAGGCTACGGTGCGCGAATGCGGGCGGACAGCAGGCTGTGATGGGTGCCGATTTAGGTCTGTGCTCGCCCACGATTTGGGGAGTCGGTTGTCCGTCCAAGCAGGATTAAAGCTGCTACCGCCGCGATCACTGAAACCGTGCCGGCCATGATGAATGCCCCAGAAAGACCCGCCGCATCGGCGACAGTGCCAGCGGTCGTGGGGCCTAAGAACATACCGATTGCATATACTGCCTGATATACTCCCATTGCGGTCGCCCGGTCCTCACCAGATATTTCTCGGATACTCAATCCCATCAGCAGAGGGTATACGAGACCGCGCCCGAACCCGCTCGCGCCTTGGGAAATCGCTAGCAGCGGGATATTGTTGATCAGGGGGACAACAAACATCGTCACCGCCATCACCAGAATCCCTACAAAGACAGCGCGATTTTTGCCCAAACGAGCCGCAAACCGGTGGTTCATCGGAGCGATTAAGGTATAGGGCACCAAAGCGACTACACCAATGACACCGAGCGTCAATTTACTTGCGCCCAGATTCGCTGCGTGGAGCGGAATAAAGCTGAATGTGGTTGCCCAGAATGCGTAGTGATTGAGAGCCGTGATAGACGCAACGAGCATTAGGGCAGGGTGCGTAATGATGCGCCATATCTGTCGAAACGTGGGAGGCTGACGCTTCACCCGATGTTCCTTGATGGGCACGGTTGCTATGAGACCGATAGCCGCCAAACCCACACCGGCGTAGAACGTAGCCCCCATCCCCCACATCTGAGCGATTTGGCCACCTAGCCCGTTGACGATAATGAGCGAGATGCCATTGATAGCCGTGACAATCCCCATTGCCTTGGGACTCTGATCAAGCGGGAAGTAACTAGCAAAAAGCACGGTGAACGCGACCCATGTGGCGGCACTTATACCGAGCACGCCACGGAAGGCGACAAGGTACATCGGCGTTGGTGCCATCGCAAGCCCCAAACACCCGACGAGGTTGAAAAAGTGTCCAGCATAAAGAAAGGGCAGTCGCCGTCCCAACCTGTCGGACCAAATCCCCAACGGGATTCGTAGCCACATCTGCACAAAGCCGTACGCCCCGACCACCATGCCCACAGTCGTGAACGAGGCACCCAACGACTGAGCGTATACCGCTAGAATCGGCGAGTAGACGTATAGCGCGCCCCAATAGAGAAACATGCCGGCATAATACGCTCGAATAGTCGTCCGATCCGGAAAATCGGGGGGCATCTGATCGGTTGTGGAGTGCGTCTGCTCGACCTTGTTCATTGCGCCTGTATTGCGGTGCTCCTCTCCAATCTCGGCAATCAGAACCGAACATGAACCAACGATGTCCGCAATTCAAAAATTGCGATGAGGGCTGCCCCAATCTGTTTATGAATCATAAGCTCACCCTTTCTGTCTCTGTCCTAATAATAAACAGAATGCTCCGGAAAAGCAAGATGTTTTGATTGACAGGTGAATATCATAGGGATAAAATGAGGGGCTAATGTTAAGAAAGTGTGCAACAGCAACCAGGTTTTTGCCAAGCAAACCTGAACACCCCGATAGAAAGACTCCGAGAATCAGTGTGGAGATGAGAATCCGTCGATAATGCTTTGCGCGGTTGGTTGCTGAGCTCGGTTTTGCGGAAAGAAAGTGTTTGTAGGATGGATTTCGCTTTTTCACTTTTATTTTCCTTTCAGGGTTTTTCATATATTAACATGGGTAAATAACTTAACAGTGTTAATATACTGGGGCTCAACGGGGTCGCTTTTATCTTTTTTAGCAGCTTAAGCGTGTTCAATAGGCTCAGGAGGGTTTAGGGAAGGAATGCAAATAAACATGGTAAAAAAGGCGAGGAAAAATGGAGGTGAAAGCACGGAATTTTTGCATTAAAGGTGTTACACTGTGATAGTTAGTTCAGTGAGAACATATCTTTATATCCCAACTGCATCAACGATGTTAATAATCACGGTGTCGGCCCCTGTTGCTATCCGTGGGAGTGCAAATCCATTATTGGGATAAAGCACTGGCTTTGACTTGGTCGCCATACTGGGGAAGCATCCCTTGTTGCGGCGGGACAAACAGGTGGAGATTCCATTCGGGGGGCGCGAAATTGTCATGAAGATCGCCTATCAACTGCTAGCGTATTTCATTGACCCCCATTTTTTTAAGATTAGATTGACTATTGGGAAATCCATACCTAACAGGGTAACATATTTTAGTCAACCATTACACTCAGTTTTTACAGGAGCCGAACGAGTTTAACGAATCGCATACCACACCGAAAGGAAATAACAATGAATTGCCTTGATTATGGACTCTCTTTTATCAATTCTGTCGGCAATAGGAATGCGCCCCGCTTTTGGGTCGAATCCCGATGCCGTTTGATAGACGATACGGATGGAAGTTTCAGTGATTATTACCAGTGTGGTTCGTGTAAGAGTGAACACACTTTTGCGGAGAAAGATCTCTTTGTCAATCCAAACTACGATTTCCTCCCCGTTTTTGGTGAAGAACACACCGCGGTATTCAGAAGGCACGCCTACCGCAACGATAATTACGTTGATTACAGACCGGCGAAGGATTATTGGGGAGGTCCGCTCTTTGAAGTTCGAGAGGCAGCGCCGGTCCAAGTCCTTGATAGCAACGCAGCCATTTTTGAGGCGACGCGAAAATGCCTGCCCATCGTGACGCACACAGAAATATGGGAGCCTAATACAAATAAGCGGGCAATTATCGAGTGTCCTGTTAAAACAATGAACATCGATGAAAACGCGGATATTTATCAAGTCGATACAGGGATTGTCCTATTTCCAGACCTGTCAAAGCACCACGATCGGCAGATTGAGGCGTTCAGCCTCGCTTACGTCGCTTTCAATACCCCTCACTTCGCCGACTTCGTTATCGAACGGCCGACTGCAATCATCGAAGACGGCGTGGAAGTTGCCCATGTATACCACTATTCCGAAATTCGGAGTTTGGAAGCCAAGAACACTGTATTCTGTATCGGTGAACTATAACAGACGCATCCCTTCAGACAATCTTTAGCTTCTTTAGGAAGTGTTCAGTCGGAATGGTCAAATCCAGTCCCTTTATCTCATCGGGGGCGTACCACCCAATGATATCCGCTTCGTCGGATAGCGTCGCTGTATTTCGATCTGCTGTCGCCCGGTATAATCGCCATTCGTGGAAATCCGCACCGCGACGACACGGCTCTTTCAGCGTTTCCACAAACACCGGTTTTTCGGGGCGGATCTCAATTCCCGCTTCTTCCGCTATCTCGCGAGCAACGGCGGTCTCCGGTGTGTCATCGTCCAAGTCCCAATGTCCGGCAACGATTGTGTAACGAAACGGGAATAATCTTCGATGGAATAGGAGAACCTTTCCCTCCCATTCGATGACTGCGCCGACGGAATAATGCAGCAATTCACTGTCGGGTAACATGAGGTAACGCATCTGCGGGTAGAACATGATGAAGCGGCTGTCATTATACCCGCACCGTTCGCATCGGTAGTATTCCCTGCCTTCAGTCGTATAAGGTTGGATGCCTTCACTCCAGCATTCGGGACAGTAACTATGAGGGTTATCGTCTCGCTGGATCTGTCCTTTGACTTTCATAATTTGCCCATACAATCTATCATGTTCCTCAAGTTGTAGGTATATTATAACCTAAGTTGCCACTCAAAATCTCAGCGGAACAATATATTTAGAGTTCGCAGTTCAATTAGAAACCTGCGCTATTATATCACAACGAACTGGGCAAATCTATACGGTATTCGGGGATCGTATACCGGAACAATTGGAAATCTCCCATACTTTTTTCTTTCAAAATTTTCCATTCTGCTCTAAAATAGCATTGCTCGCACCGTGCGAACAAATTATATTTTACGCATTACGTTCCATAAATTGGAGGCAAAACGATGATGAAAATATCCGTCTGGGACGGAGGGCTCTCGGACAGTCATCTGAAACAGGTTACGCAGTTAGGCGCAGATTGCATTGATTTTGGTGGGGGCCAGGCTTTCCCCGGTGTCGAGGAACAGGGCTATCCCGATCTGGATGAAGTCATCAAAATCAGAAAGCGAATCCGTTCTTGGGGACTCGATATCAACCGCGTGACCCTGCCCGACATCACCGAAACGTTCATGAAAGGGCTATCGGGGGCAGAAAAAGAACTGGAAAACTCCTGTAATGCCTTGAAGGTTTTCGCAGAGGCAGGTGTCCCCATCGCAAGGCAGCGATTCTGGGGAGATACCTTTAATGAAATAATGACCCGCTACAATTCCGAGCATCGCGGCGGCTATTTATCGCGCGGAGAAAGCCGTGGGTTGACGGAGAATCCTCCCGAAACGCCAAACTTTGAGGCACTCGAAGAATGGTGGAAACGCTTCTGTGAGGTCTACGGGCATCTTGTTCCCATTGCCGAAGAATATGATATAAAACTCGCCATGCATCCCTCTGATACCCCCAACCCCGATACGCCTTTGGGAAGTCTGGGATTCCATCGCGTGATTGATGCCTTTCCCAGCAGAAATGTGGGATACCTTTACTGCTGCGGCACCAGAGGCGAGGCGGGCAGCACCCCGCTTGTTCTCGACGAGATCAACAACTACGGTCGTAAAGGTAAGATTTTTATGGTTCACCTACGCAACGTCAGAGGCAGTCTTGCGACAGCCGGTGCCTTTGAGGAAGTCCTCTTAGACGATGGCGATATGAATATGTTCAAAATCATCCTTGAACTGCATCGGGTCGGATTTGACGGTTGCTTAAACCCTGACCACATCCCCCGCATGGAAGGGGACGGTGGATTGGCATATTCGGTTGGGTACATCAAAGCGTTGTTTGCTGCGCTTTCAGTGATTTAGAGTATGCTGCGAAGGAACTTTTCCTGAGCCATGTCCCCAGCACTGGAAGTCCTGGCGGTGCAGCGCATCGCCACACCCCCTCGATTTTCAGACAATAATCCTGTTAGTCCTGATTCAGACATTTACTCCACGAGTACCATGTCAATCGACAAATAACAAGGAGAATCAAATATGAAACTTAGACCCAATAGAATTAGGCACAAATTGGCTGAAGGTGGCACCGTCTATGTGGCTGGCGGCATGACACACCCGGACGATATTGATGCCTTTGGGCCCGCCGGCTTCGATGGCGTTTGGCTGGAAGGCGAACACGGGCCCGTGGATGCTGCCGAACTCGGTAACCTCACCCGTGCCTGCGATATCTGGGGAATGACCTCTGTGGTCCGCATCAACCAGAATGATCAGGGGCTAATTTATCGCACCCTCGATCGAGGGGCTCAAGGCATTGTCGTCCCGCACGTCAACACGAAGGAAGAGGCACAGAACCTAGTCGATGGCGGCAAGTTCGCACCTATCGGCTACCGAGGTATGTATACCAGTCGTCAAGGATTTGGCGTTCCCGATTACCTTCAAGTTGCCAACGATGAGACGCTGCTCATCATCCTGATTGAAGATATCGTCGCTGTCAGAAATCTCGACGAGATCTTGACGGTAGACCATATTGATGTGTTTTTCGTCGCGCCATCGGATCTGGCGACCTCAATGGGGCACATCGGTAACCTTCAGCACCCCGATGTGCAGCGCACAATCGATGACACATTAGCCCGCATCCAAGCGGCAGGGCGTGTCGCTGGTTCACTCGCCAATAATGACAATGTTGCGAAGTACGCTGCGGCGGGAGTCCGCTTCCTATTCACCAGTGTTGGTGCCTGGATCGCTTCCGGTGCTGCCGAGTTTATAAGCCGTGCTGAACAAGCGAAGTAACACGAATAGAGAACAGGAGTCGAATGATGAAAATAACCAGTATTACACCGTGGCTTGTTAAATCACAGGCACCGTACCTAGATACCGCCGGTGAAACCCCTGGAAGAGAACGAGAGTATGTCTTTGTCGAGATTTCAACAGACGAAGGCATCACCGGATGGGGCGAGGTTACCGGCACCTCCTCAGTTGCGAATAAAGCGGTCTGTGCCATGCTTGCACAAACCAGCATGCTGATCGAAGGCGACGATGCAACCCGCATTGAGACGATATGGAACAAGGTGTTCCGAGCGTTCACGTACATGGGAACACGGGGTGCCACATCAAATATCGTCAGTGCGGTTGACATCGCGTTGTGGGATATTCGCGGTAAGCAGTTGGGGTTACCAATCTATGAACTGATTGGTGGCGGCCCCGTTCGGGACTCGATCTCCCTCTACACACACCCAGGGGGTGGGAGAGATCCGGAGAGTGCTGCAGCACATTGCAAGGCAATTGCAGAAACCGGTCACACCGCGTTGAAGACCGACCCGTTTCCTCACCATCCGGAGGAAGCCAACGGCTATTTGAGTGGGCAGATGGATGCCGCAGGAGAGGAACAGGGCACGAATATAATTGCTGCGATTCGAGAGGCAGTTGGACCCAACATTCAAATTCTCATCGACTGCCACGGACGATTTGACGTAGCGACAGCGATTCGGCTCGCCAAACGGTTGGAACCTTACAACATCGGTTGGTTTGAAGAGCCGGTTCCGGTCGAAAGCTACAACGCATTGAAACAGGTCAGGCAGAACGTCAGCGTGCCAATCTGTGTCGGTGAGCGGCTCCATACCCGCTATGAATTCTTGCCAATCCTTGAAAACGAGCTCGCCGACTATATTATGCCAGACGTGACGTGGGCGGGGGGTATCTCAGAGTTGAAGAAGATTTCGACGCAGGCCGAGGCTTACTACGTGCCGGTCTCCCCACACGATGCGAGCGGACCCATCAACGTGCTAGCTGGAGCGCATACAATGATGACAGTCCCGAACTTCTACAAGCTCGAAACCAGCCGCGCCAAACTCAACGCCTACGATGTGTTGATAGACCATCCGTTGGATGTCAGGGACGGAAATCTGTATCTGTCCAATCGTCCCGGTTTGGGGATTGAGATGAACGTCGATTATCTGCGGAGCAAAGCAATCGCGCCGTTTTCCGGCTGAACGCGAAACCTGCGTGGGCTGCATTTTCGCTCTATGGTGGCATCTACCATCTTGACACCGCCTTGGGTAGTGGTGAGATTCGCGGTCACATAATCCGCCTCACCACGTTTTCGGGGATAACCCCCTCTGCCGCGCACCAACCCACTTCACTCTAGAACTGCCTATCCGCCGTGATAGATTCGTCCCAACGCTGGGCTTCCAGGTACGCCATAACTGCTTGCCTAGCAGTTGGCGAATCGATGCGCCTCAAGGCATCCATGGCAAAAGCACCCACATGTCCACACGGGTCGTCTAGTGCGTGGAGCAAAATCTCCTCGGCACCCGCGGCATCTTTCCCCAATCGTGTAAACGCCATCGCCGCGTTGGTCCGCACCTGATCTTGAGTGGTCCATCCACGACGCTCCTCCTCATTCCAGTCCGCCCGATCTTCCAGCAGGGAGCGGCTAATGTGCGGGATAAACGTCGGGGCACCCTGACGGATGCTTCCTAGCGCATCCGTTGTTGTGCGAACAACACGATGCGAATCATCGCCTAACAGCACTGTCAGTCTTGATACTGCACTCGCTGCATGGGAATCTAATTCCCCCAAGGCAAAGCTGGCGTTAATGCGGACCCATTCGCTCGGTGACGCAAGGACTTCGGTCAGGGCAGGAACCGCCGCCGGTCCAATAGCAGTCAAGGCGTGCCCTGCGTCCTCCATCGAGATGGCACCTTCGTTCCAAGGTTCGGGGACTGGATGCGCGTCTTCTCGATGCCCCGCCGTTTTCAACCTTTCTATCAGCGGCGCGATGGCAGGTTTTCCAATCGCGCCAAGCGTATAAATTGCAGCCACCCGCGCCGCCTGATGGTCGTTATCCAATATGGAGGTCAGGGCGGGGATAGCTTCAGCGGCATCGGACCTGAGCCCAGCCAGATCGTAGATAGCTTTCAGACGGTCAGCTAAATCCCGATCCGTCCCCAAATCGGCGATGTATTGAGATAAACGGCTCTGCGTCGATTGAACGCCACTGTTTCGGAAACTGTCATAGCGGTCACGTTTCCCACACAGCCAATCCCACATGTGAGACCATACCAGTTCTAAATTGTATGGTGTTTCGATAGCAGCCGGTTTCCGCCACTGGAGACTTTGACAATCCCACGATGGGGCGGTAGGCTCCGATGCCCGAACATAAATGAACTTCACCATATCGCGGGGTTTATTGAGGAGGTTGACACCTGCAGCATGGCCGATATCGAAATGCGTCAGCGACACCGTGCCTGCTTTTCCTGGCATTGGGATAGCTTGTGCCCGGTCTTCATTGGTTAGGCTCTTATGGAATTGTGTGCCGGGGATGGCATGGGTCGGTCCCAGTTCGATCGGCGTATCCTGCGGATAGTACATAATCCTAGCGAAACGCGAATAATGCTGCCGGGGTCTGCCTAAGGGCGTGTATGAATCTTGGTGGCAGTTTGCAGCCAACTTGACCCCCGGTTCCGGATCTGGTTGAGTGACCGGTGTCAAGTGATGACAGTAACGGTGCGGATGTTCGATATACCCCTCACCCAACACACTAATCAATGCCCCACGCACTTCAGGGCTGTTGACGATGTGCCGCATCTCCGGCACCCGTGGCAGCACATTGTTCCCCGGATTGCTACCCGCCTCCAAAACGGTTGTAAGTTTTCGGCGGATGGTTTCATGTAGCCCATCGGGAACGGATGGCTCCACCATGACATAGCCGTTGACAACGAATTGACGCATCTGCTCATCGGTGAGCAGGACCGGAGCATCGTTGAATGAAACGCTCATAGATATTGACTCCTTTCTAACGGTTTTATAAGACCTTGAAGATAGAAATAACCAAAGTTAAGATTTGGGAGCACGATGTTGGCAGAAATAGAAGCACTTTTCCAATCGCACGGCTATACCTTTGAACGTTATGTCCACAATATAGCGGTAGACCTTACGGCAGATGATTTTGACACCACGCAGGGGGAGTGGAAGAATCATTGCGCGGCTTGGGAATTGGGAAAGTCCTCTTTCTCCGCTGTCTTGGAGATATGGAAGATTGCGCCCCACTTGCAAATCACAAGTTATCACCTACTTCAGCATAATCTGCTCAAGTGCCTCAATCATCCGTTGAAACGCCTCTGCCAACCGATCTACCTGAATCGACACTTCTGCCTCATCGTTCATTTCTAGCGCATCTTGGATTCCCGGGAAAACAGCTGCGGCATATCCATTGTGAAGCCCGGGCGCGTAGACCAGATGCTTAAACCATGGACGTAGCGGCAATCCCGATTCGGAGATTAATATTTGTTCTAAGCCTTGTAAATTGCGATTAATCGTTTCGACTTCGACGAACTCTCCACTTTCGAGCCGAGTGGTGAGATTGCGGTGAAAAGCATCCGCTGTTTTTTCCCACTTCCTGAGTAGTGCCCGGAGTCGTTCCGGTCTGTCCTTTGTAATGGTGCTATGTTTATTTTCGTTTTGCAGTGCTTTTAGATGACTAAGGAGTTCTTCTGCGTATGCTGCATAATCAAATGGCAGAATATCCGCATCCGCAAAGCGCAACGCTAGAATCCCCCAGATTTGTGTCATCGCTATGTGATACCGAAACGTTGGATCCCCGAAATGCTCCATCCAGTAGAAGTTATCCTGCATTGCGTGATAGACACCATAGGGCCCATAAAATCCCATGCTGATGGAAGGAATTCCAAGATGTCCAATAAAGGGGGAATGGTCGGAACCACTACCGAGATTGCCAACCCATGGAACCTGTTTCTCCTGATGCTGTCGCCATCTCTCATAAACTGTTTGATGGGTCTGTGGGTCCATAACGGCTTGCGTAACCTCCTTCACCAATGGCTTGAGTGAGGGCACAGCACTCGCATAAAACTGCTGCCCCGTTGTCGCAATATCGACATTCAAGTACGCAATCGCCTTCTGCTGAAGTTCAGCTTTCAAATCTTCAACCCACTCGGTTGAACCAAGGATCCCGAATTCCTCCGCGTCCCAGCTTGCAAAGACGATAGTGCGTTGGGGGCGATGCCCCTCCTGTGCAAGTTGTCCGAGACAACGCGCAACCTCCAATAGACTAGCGGTGCCGCTACTTGGGTCCGCAGCACCGTAAACCCAAGCATCATGGTGGTTGCCAAGTATCACCCACTGGTCGGGGTTTTCCACCCCCTCTAGCTTGGCGATGACATTGTGAATGGGGCGATTCTTATGCTCACTACGGACTTTGAGGTGAACTTTCGCGGGGCCCGGGCCAATGTGGTATGCGAAAGGTAATCCGCCCTGCCATGCTTCCGGAACATTTGGGCCCGCCAGTGCCCTGAGCAACGGCTCTGCATCTCGGTAAGCCAACGGTGCAACGGGAATTTGAGGGAGATCTGTCGCCTCTGCAATGGGAATACGATGTGCGCCCTTTGTCGATGCCCACCCCGGTGTCAACGGGTCGCCGGCGTGCTGGAAAATATATTTGACAGTCCCTCGTTGAATCGCGTCTGGTGACCGCCAAGGCCCGCGTGGGTAAACATCGCCCCTCATATATCCATCGTCTGCCGGATCCGAATAGATAATCAAGCCGATGGCACCCTGTTCCCCTGCAACTTTCGCTTTGACCCCTCGATAGCTACCGCCATACCTGGCGATAGCGAGTTTGCCCTTGACAGAAATCCCCATCTCCGCTAATTTCTGATAATCATCGGGCAACCCTCTGTTGACATAGACCAGATCTGCGGTCACATCACCGTCTGGCGAGTAAGCGCTATAGCCTGCTGCGATGTTCGTTTCGTAAGAATCCTTATCCCACTCCCAGTTTTCCTCTTTTCCAATCGCTAGATAGTGCGTCGGCGCAATCATCTCGACACGAACTTCGATTGGGTAAGGCAGATAGACCTCATATTCATAGATCTGTGCGTCCAATCCGTATTCCCGATACTTGTTGTAGAGATATTGAGCGATCTTATGACTGTTCTCGGTCCCGGCAAGGTGTGGTTCTTCTGTTAAACGTCGCAACTCCTGCCGACATATTTCGGGAGAGGTGAGTGCCTTAAACGCGGCTTCGTATTTTTTTTGTGCAATTGAGCTCGCAGGGGTAAAACCACGCAGGTTAGATGACGTTTGTGCAAACAGCGGGAAAGCGGTGATAGTAAAATAGAATATAAAGCGGAGGTGTAACCCAATTTGACAGTTATCCTTTATTCGTCGAATCATTCAGGCATTACCTTTCTATCTGTAGATCGAGTGAGCAGGGCTCACCCGCAACAGTTCAGAGATTAAAGTTGACTGCAATGATAGCATATCTCATTATGTTTGTCACTGAAATTTGTAAAGCCTACTATAACTCCGCCAAATTCTTGTGGACCGCGGTGAAAGCGGTTGACAATCAATCTGGAGAATGCTATTCTAACCCAACTTGCTAGGTATTAAAGATCTATGCCCGCGATGAATGGACCAATGAAAAAATCGGTTTCACGTTTCACGTTTCACGTTTTCATCTCTCAAGTGAATCATCGGATTAGCGTAATTTTAATCCTTTGGTTGATTGTATCCTTTGGTTGTTCGGAGGACCCGGAAGTTGATACCGACACCGCGAAAAAGGGACAGCGGGACGGATGGGCAGCTTATGACAAGGGAGACTTTTCCGTGGCACTTCTGACTTTTGAGCGTGTGATTGACCTAGATGTGACCCTTGCGGACGCACACAACGGCTTGGGCTGGAGTTATCTCAGTACATCACAATCACATAACCCTGCAAAGACCCTAGGAATTCTTGCGAAGGCACAAAAGGCCTTTGAGGGTGCCATCCGATCAGACGCTTCCAACGCGGATGCGTGGATTGGGTTAGCTAACACGCTCTTTCTCCGTCGTGAGAGTGCCGCGGATTTTCAAACTGCGCTCCGTGCTATTCACAACGCATTGCAGGCAGATCATCGAACCCTCTTTCGACACGACTATCAGTCAGCCGCCGATCTCTATGCGCTCAGAGCCGCTTGCTACTACTATCTTGGTGAAACGAATCTTGCCAGATCGGCGATTGAGCGCGCGCTCCAAATAAAGCCATCAAACATGGCTGCGTTGTCACTTCAACAGCTGCTGAAATAACCCAAGGCACTGGGTATTGGAAATCCATCAGTTTTGTGTTAAAGTTGATGGACTCTACCTTAGGAGAACTCGATATGCTACTAGAAGGCAAAAAAGCACTTATTACCGGATCACGACGCGGGATTGGACGAGGAATCGCCCTCGCGTTAGCACAAAACGGTTGCGATGTTGGACTCAATGATATTGAACACGATGAATCCGCGGAGCGAACGATTGGGCTCATCGGTGAAACGGGACGCAAATGCACCTTCACAGTTGCTGACATCAGTAACAGCGATTCAGTGAACGCCCTATTCAACGAATTTCTCGCTGAACATGGTCAGATTGATATTTTGGTAAATAACCCATACTGGTCGGAGAATTTGCCGTTTTTGGAGATCAGCGAGGAGGTTTGGGATCGGACGATGGCAGTTAGTTTGAAGGGATACTTCCTGTGCAGCCAACGGGCTGCAAAGGAGATGATTAGCCAAAAGTCAGGCGGGCGAATTGTCAGCATCTCATCCATCCATTCCGTGCGGGTTTGGGAAGAGGATACCGCCTACGGAGTTGCGAAGGCGGGTGTAATTCGCTTGATGATGAGCATCGCGCGGGATTTGGCAGGGACCGGCATCACGGCGAATGCGATTGCACCGGGTTGGATCGATAGTCGTGAGTTGCCTCCGGAACGAGAAAATGAGCGAGCGCAACATGGCTACGGTGACAGCGCGGTGTCGTCGATTCCAAGTCGTCGAATCGGTGTGCCAAACGACATCGCGCAGGCAGCTGTGTTTCTCTGTTCACCGATGGGGGACTACGTCAACGGCACTTGCCTGACAGTGGACGGTGGATTTCTCGCGCATGGTAACACTTAAAACGGGGAAATAACTCGCAACCTCGGCACACGTGAAAAGGGGTTCGCACTGTTCTGTGTTGACCCATTGAATTTAACGCTTATTTTTACGCCAAGGAACGCTCATTTGAATAAAACACACCTGTTTCTTTGCACCATTTTTTCAATTCTGATTGCTTACCAGTCAACTGCTGATTTGCCCAAAGTTAGGACTTCCTTGCCCTCTAATTCTGTTGCTGTTAGCGATGATGCGCTTGCCACTTTTTTTAATCCCGCCGGTTTAGGGGCTGGACGGCGAGGGTTCAACCTCTACTATCTGCGCGCCTCCGAAACCGATTTTGGGGTTGATGATGCCCTTCTGATTTCCGCGGCGAAGGCAGGATTCGGGATGGAGTTTGCCACCGGTGAAGATGGGATTGATTTTAATCGATATACGCTCTCCAGTGGTAGCGGCATCGGCTCTTCGATGTATTGGGGGACCGGTTATAGTTGGATTAATTCTGATGACGAAGCTTACGATAAGCTCACATCATGGTCATTGGGCTTGATGTTTCGGCGGCGATACCTTTCAACCGGTATCATTGTGCGAGATCTCAACCGCCCCCGTTTCCGCGGCGAAAAGCTGGGCAGAACTTACGACTTCGGGGTAGCAATTCGGCCGAGTACCTCCCGTATAACCCTGTCGATTGATGCCCGTAAAGTCGAGAAAGTCGATGGGTTGGATTTCAACTTTGCAGTCGAGGTCCGTCCCTTTCGCTGGGTGACATTGCGCGGTAGCCTGAATGACGATAGCAGCTTTGATATTCGTTTTGGAATCAACGTCCGTCAGTTTGGAATCGGAATGTATAATCGTTTCGACGAGAATCAAGAGTACCGAGAAAGCGTGGGATATATTTCTCTTTCTCAGGCACTTCATACGACCCGACACATCCGGCGCAATGCCTTCTTAGACATACAAATGGATGAGATCGAAAAAACGCTCAAAATCGCCAAGCGGGATCGGGAGGTCGCGGGGGCGTTAATCAAAATCGGTGGCAGTCGCTACGGTATCGGTCGTTTGCAGGAAATTCGTGATACCATCTTGGATTTTAAGGCGAGCGGCAAGAAGGTTATTGGTTATATGACTAACTGTTCGACAGGCAACTATCTAATCGCATCGGTTTGCGATCGGATTGTGCTACACCCGTCTGGCGAGGTGCGTTTGATTGGGTTACGTTCAGAGACCTCGTTCTACAAAGGGCTACTCGACAAACTCGGTATCCGGGCGGATCTTGAGCACATCGGCGAGTACAAATCGGCATCGGATATCTTCACACGGGAGGAGATGTCAGAGGCACATCGCGAAGTACAAAACACAATCCTCGATGATCTCTACGATCAATTGACCCAATCGATTGCGGATAAACAGAGTTGGACCCAAAACGATGTGAAGTCTCTGATTGATCAAGGTCCGTTCACCGCAAAACAGGCATTAGCACACGGCATCGTTGATCGACTTGCCTATCGCGACGAACTCAAAGATATTGCCAAAGACCTCACCGGGAAAAACTGCCGTTTGGTGAAAGCACGTCAGTATCTGGGTATCACTGAATATGAATATGATTGGGAAGTCCCTCTCCCGAAGATCGCGGTTATCGAAGCAGAAGGCATGATGATGACGGGTGAAAGTTTTACAGATCCGTTCACGGGCACAAGAACGATGGGGGCCACCACAATCGCTCGCTCCATCCGAGCGGTCCGTAAAGATTCGTCAGTCAAGGCGGTGGTGCTGCGAATTGACAGCGGCGGGGGGTTGGTTGTCGCTGCGGATACAATCTGGCGCGAGTTGATACGGCTCAAAGCCGTTAAGCCGTTAGTCGTTTCTATGGGCGATGTTGCTGGATCCGGAGGATACTACATCGCTGTACCGGCGGACGTTATCGTTGCCGAGCCCGGTACGATCACCGGATCGATTGGTGTCATCTCTGGCAAATATAGCCTCAAGGAGCTTTACGACAAGATTGGACTCCACAAAGAAATTATCAAACGCGGGAAACACGCCGATTTTTACACGGACTACGGCGATTATCCGGCCGAGGAGCGCGAGATTATTCATGCCCAAATCCAAGAGATCTATGAGGATTTTATCGGCAAAGTAGCGGAAGGGCGGGGTATGACAAAGGAGGCGGTCGATCAGATTGGGCGGGGCCGAATCTGGACAGGCAAGCAGGCAAAGGCGATTGGACTCGTTGACGAGCTTGGTGGATTAAAGCTTGCGCTCTCGATCGCTCGAAAAAAAGCGGGCTTAGCACGAAAAGAGGTGCAGCTCATTCGATTGCCGCGGCAGGAGGTGTGGAAACAATGGATGGCTGCCCTTCACACAGCCCGGTCGATCCGTTCCCCAACGAGCTGGAAATTTCCTGCGCTTGCAGAGGCTATCATGGCGCACCGGGCCTTTTTGGTGATGCCATATAATGTGCGGGTCAATGATTGATGAAGGGATCATATTCTCCGTTCCTAATCGACGGTTACGAGTGCTGGAGCAGTTAGGGAGATTGGGGCTCACCTCACGTTTAGTTTGCAATAGGGAGAAAAAATCAAATGAAAGTCACAAACGTTCAAACATTCCTCGTCCACCCCGGTGGAGGTAAAAACTGGCTGTTCGTCAAGGTGGAAACGGATGAGGGCATCCACGGTTGGGGTGAATGCTATACGCAAGCCGACCGTGACCGCACTATCGAGATCCATGTGCATCAGCTGGGGCGTTACCTCGTCGGGCGAAACCCTTTCAACATTAAGCACTTTACTTTTATGGCGTATCACGATTTTGCGGGCAAGCGTGGGTCAATGGAGTTCTATTGTGCAATCAGTGGAATCGAGCACGCCTTATGGGACATCGCGGGGAAGGCACTAAATACTCCCGTCTATAACCTATTAGGCGGTCCGTGCCGGGACAAGATTCGTGTCTATGCCAACGGTTGGGGCGGCAGCACAATCGAGGAACGCGCTGAACGTGCCGTGCAACTGGTCGAACAGGGATTCACTGCGATGAAGTTCGATCCGCTCCCCAATCCATGGCGGACGCATATCAGTTGTGACGATGAACGTGAGGCTCTCGCCTGTGTGCGGGCAGTGCGTGAAGCTGTCGGGCCTGATATAGACCTACTTGTCGAAATCCATCGTCGCCTCGCGCCCATCCACGCCATCCGTCTCGCCAAAATGATGGAAGAATTTCAACCGTTCTGGTATGAGGAGCCTGTCTCCGCCCGAAATTTGGACGCTCTGGCAGAGGTCCGAGGTGCTATTAACCTGCCGGTTGTCACCGGCGAAGAACTCTACACGAAAGCAGAATTCCGCGAGGTTTTCGAGAAGAGTGCCGCAGACATCCTTAACCCGGATGTCTGCAACTGTGGCGGTATTTTAGAGCTCAAAGAGATTGCAGCGATGGCGGAGCCGTATTTCGTCATTATGTCGCCGCACAACTACAACAGCACAACGGTTGGGTTGGCAGCGACAGTGCAGGTCTGCGCGGTGATGCCCAACTTCCTTATCACCGAATACTTCGTCAACTTTACTGGGCGCGGGAATGAGATTTCGGTGCCTCCGATTCAGGTTGAAAACGGCTACATCCAACTACCGACTGCGCCCGGATTAGGACTATCACTTGACGAAGCCGTGCTTGCGAAATATCCGTATCAGGAATTTCCTGCGCGACATCTGCGCCGCTTTGACGAAGAGGGCCCATAGGGCATTGTGAGAAATTCTTTCAACTTGACGGAGAAGTAAGAGGGATGGTAAAGTTGAGGACGAGAATGCCGAATTGAGAAACCAAAAGGGTGTGATCGGATGAAACAACGTATGCGAGGGAAGCGGAAACTAGCGAAAGCCCTTCTGTTTTCACTGATACTGCATATTGTTTTCATGGTAACGTTGAGTATCGTTCAAAGACAGTCGAAACAGGCGAAGGACGAGTTATTCGTTCAGGTTGAAATTATCTCACAGCCTCGAAAACCGGTGCCCAGAAGATTGAAGCGCCCGCTACACGTCTTTCCTGTTTCCGATGTTTCAGCACCTCAGGCTCAGTCAATTATAGCGAGTCCGCTGATGCTTAGCCCTTCTCGCCCGCAAATCACCGCATCTACATCGCGGAATCTTCCGGACGAACAGTCATTTTCAATGTTGACAGAAGAATCGATTCCGCTGGAGGCGGCTTCCGCTTCCAGCGGTGACACTTCTATCGGTGACGCTTCTTTTGAGCCATCAAATCGGGGGGTATTCCAAGGAAAGGAAGGGTGGCCTGGTGGCGGATTGGTCCGCGGCAACAAGGTTGATCAGCCGCGGGTTTCACTCGGTCTAGAAACCGAGACGATGCTTTCTGAGGTTAGCCATTTGACACAACCGGAGGTGGCACTCGTCAAAATTGGTCGTCACCTCCTAAAGACACGCAAAAATGATACCCTCGATATCGTGTTTGTGATCGATGCCAGCAAAAGTATGCGGAATGACATTGACGCGGTACGCAATCATCTAAACCAGATGACCGATCTCCTCAAAGCGGCAGAATTAGACTTCACCGTTGGGCTAGTCGCGTTCCGAGATGGTACGAGTTTCTCCTTGCTGGGTTGGGACTTTCAGGTAACGCCCCAAACGACCTCTATTCAAGAGATAAAAAAGAAACTAAACGGCATACATTGCCGAGGTGGAGAAAAGGCGTTAGATGCACTCGTCCAAGCAGCGGCCGAAGTAAAGTTTCGCAGAGGTGCAGAGCGGCGATTCATCTTGGTTACAGATGAATATGTAAGTGGTTCAGCTTCACCGAATAAGGTATTGAGAAAACTGAAATCTGGGAAGATCAGCATCAACATTATCGGGCGTGATGAACCTTTTCAAAAGCTGCTGGCACGAGGCACCGGTGGGCTCTGGATACCGATTGCTAGCTTGAAAGATTGACATACTCCCCCACCCTAAAGGATGGGGGCTTAGATCGGAAGCTTACAATGACGGGAAAGAATATCGACTTTAAGTTTGTCGGCACAAAAACTGATGGTCAGGTACTTATACCTTAGCGAAAATCCTTGAAACGGAGAACAAAATGGCGCAACAACCAATTGTAAATTACTCCTTGCCCCCATGGATCCAATTTGGTGCAGGGGCAATAAAAAACTTAGGAAAACATGTCCGCTCTTTCGGCGGAAAAAAGCCACTCATTGTCACAGACGAAGGTGTGACAAACGCTGGCATTTTATCGAAAGCCGTTGAACCGTTGAAGCACGCGCAGATCGATTGTGCAGTTTTCGACGCAATCCAACCTAACCCGACGGATCTCAGCGTCCTTGAAGGGCTAGCCTTTCATCAAGCCGAAGGGTGTGATATAGTAATTGCCATCGGCGGTGGGAGCGTCATGGACATCGCCAAGGCAATTCGTATCCTGACAACCCACGAACCGCCTTTAGAAAATTACTATCTTGACGTGGGGGGCATGGATCGGGTTACCAGCAATCTTCCGGCACTAATCTGTGCACCGACGACCGCGGGGACCGGCAGCGAGGTATCACAGGCTTCAATCATCACCGATACGTCGGGACACACAACGGAAGGGCATCGGAAGCGGATAATTAAGACACCGTATAATGTGGCATCTCTCGCCCTACTCGATCCGGAATTGACGGTGGGTATGCCTCCCGGTTTGACAGCAGCGACCGGCATGGACGCTCTAACACACGGCGTTGAGGCTTACGTGGCGACACGGTATCACCCTATCACAGAAGGGGTTGCGCTGCAAGCCTTGAAGATAATCGGTAAAAGCATCCGTCAAGCCTATCACCACGGCAACGATATTGAAGCGCGAGGCGAAATGCTAATCGGTTCCGCGATGGCAGCGTTCTCCTTTCAGAGAGGGTTGGGTGCCGTGCATTCGCTCGCACATCAGCTTTCAACGGAAGCCAATATCCCCCACGGAATTGCCAACGCAATCCTGCTGCCAGAGGTGATGATATTTAACTTGTCTCATGCTGCCAAGGGTTACGCGGATATTGCCGCAGCGTTGGGCGTTGACACATCAGCTATGTCAACGGCAGATGCCGCCGATGCCGCCATCGCTGAAATTCGATCATTGAACGAGGAGTTTTCGATGCCGAAGGGATTGGGTATCGCAGGTTTGAAGTGGGAACGCATTCCGAAAATCGCGAAGGATGCCATGCTCGACCATTGCTATAAATTCAATCCGCGCCCTTGTACCGAAACGGATATGCGTGACCTGTTCGAGGCAGCGTTTTAATCGGTGGACGGCTCCCGCTGCTATGAATTCCAAAAACTTCTGTCCAAACTCCGATACTGAATCGCCTCTGAAACATGCTCCGCTTCGATGGTTGGGCTTGCTGCGAGGTCAGCGATTGTCCGTGCAACTTTCAAGATGCGGTCATAAGCACGAGCACTCAACCCCAACTGTGTGATGGCAACGCGCAGCAACTCCTGTGCAGCGTCTTCAACCTTGCAGAACTCGCGGAGATGGCGGGATTCCATGTTGGCGTTGCAGTAGATTGGTGCCTGCGTGAAACGTTCCTGCTGGATATGACGTGCCTCCTGTACCCGTTTACGGATGCTCGTCGAAGGCTCACCCGCGAAGTTACTTGCCAAATCCTTGTACTTGACAGCAGGCACTTCCACCTGTAGATCTATTCGATCAAGCAAGGGTCCCGAAATGCGGGAAATGTAATTTTGGATTTGCTGTCGCGAGCATCGACATTCGCGGCTTGGATCACCGAAAAAACCGCACGGACACGGATTCATCGCTGCAACAAGCATGAAATTGGCAGGATAGGTGTAGGACGCAGCAGCGCGGGCGATTGCTACCTGACCGTCCTCAAGCGGTTGGCGCATCACTTCTAAGACATTCTTCCGGAATTCGGGCAATTCGTCCAGAAACAGAACGCCATGATGGGAGAGGCTCACCTCGCCGGGGCGCGGAAACTTGCCGCCGCCGATCAATCCGGCATCGGAGATTGTATGATGCGGTGATCGATAAGGACGTGTCGCAATCAATGGGACATCATTTCCGAGCAGGCCCATGATGCTATGGATCCTCGTCGTCTCAAGTGCTTCCTCCAGTGTCATATCTGGTAGAATGGTCGATATGCGTTTGGCAATCATGGTCTTGCCGGAGCCGGGAGGCCCAATCATGATAAGATTATGTCCACCTGCAGCGGCAACTTCAATGGCTCGCTTGACATGCTCTTGTCCCTTGACATCGACAAAATCAACGGGGTATTCTGATTGTTGGTCAAAGGCTTCCCGAATATCGTATTGGAAGCGAGGAATAGGGCTTTGTCCGTTCAAGTGTTCGACCGCCTCCTGCAAGGACTCCACCGGATAGACCGCCAAGTCATCAATGACCGCTGCCTCCTTCGCATTTGCCTTCGGCAGAATAACACCCTTGAGTTGATTTTCTTTTGCAACGGTTGCCATCGGGAGGCAGCCGTGCACCGACCGAATACTCCCATCAAGTGCTAATTCTCCTAGAACCAACATCCGATCAAAATTGTCAGAGTGAACCTGTCCGGTCGCCGCCATCACCCCCAATGCGATGGGCAAATCGAACGCGGAACCCTCTTTTCGGACATCGGCAGGAGCAAGATTCGCCGTGATTCGACTGGAGGGAAAGTAGAATCCCGAGTTCTTAATCGCAGCGGTAACACGTTCTCGACTCTCTTTGACAGCACTGTCGGGCAGCCCCACCGTCGCGAAAGCGGGCAATCCGTCCGAAATATCCAATTCGACCTCAACGATATAAGCGTCAATCCCCATTACAGCACTGCTCAAAACTCTGGCAAGCATATTCAATAGTCTCCTGATTCCTGTGCCAACGCTATCCGTTTTGATCCAACGAGATTTATCAATGTTGGCATTTCCGCTCTTCCCTCGCTCACGATAGGTATTTCCGCGGGCACTTGGCGACCCTAGTCAATTTCGGATCCACCATGTTATCCAGCCGCATCTGTCCAACCTGTCCGAGGAAGTAATAAGCTTTCATCCGATCAAATACCCTTCGGATAGATTTGTCCTATGGGGTTACGCCGCTTCAGCTTCAACCTTGTGGATGAGTGCCTTGAGATTGGCGTAATTAATGCACATCGCTTCTTCAGCGGACTCGCTGGGCGGCTTGAAATGTGTTGCGACCGACAACACTGCATCACAGCGGTGATCACGCAGGTTGCGTAGCACCGTCAGATAATCAACGTCGCCTTCACCGAGGGGACAATACTCGAAATTGAGATGCAGTCCATTGATTACCCGCAAGTCTTTTAAGTGGAGTCCATGCAAGTAGGGACGCACATTGCCGAAGCCAGCGGTTGCTGTATCCGATTCGCCACAGTTCATGTTATCTGCGGGCCCCCACATGACTTTAATTCGCTTGGAACCAACAATGTCGGCGACACGACGGAAATTGTTGGTGGTATTGGTGTAATTCCAAGGCATCATGCTGAGGGCGACATCGATATCGCATTGCTCTGCCTCCGCTGCGACCATCGATAATGCTTTTACTAGCTTCTCCATGTCAATATCAGCAATAACGCCACCCCGCGTCCGCCAGCGCATCGGCCAGGTAGGCTTACCTGCGCTGTACTCACCAGGCCAGGCAAATGTAAAGATATTCACTGTGCCTATCCCCAAACGGCCCGCGACCTGTAGGGAGTGCTTGAAGTTATCAAAATCCTTGCGAAATGCCGGGTGCCCCTCCATCGTGTCCAGATCCAAATCGGTCAGATGAATCTGCTTGAAGGGGTTACTTGCACCGATGAGGAAAATCTCGAGACCGTGCCGAGCAACGCGCTCTCCTATACGGTCTATCTCGGCATCGCTCATCTCAGCGATTGGCGGTTCATCAGGTAGACTATTAAACCAAACATACTCTGCGCCAATATCCTTTGCTTTTGCCAACGCCTCATCAAAGGGCAGACGCAATTCAGGAAGGTACATACCGAGCTTGAAGCGATAATCAGTCATTTTTCATATCCTATTTGGGATAACTTTCACCCTCAACTTTTGGGGAGAGTTGGTGAGGCTGTCGTTGCCACACTGTTCAAGAGTTCAAAACATGGGTTCATAAGTTCATTGATGACCCCATGAACCAATTGTTTTCACGTTTCACGCTTCACGCTCGGATGCAGCGTCGTGCCTGGCCAATTTGTGTCAGTTCCATTGACATCAACGGTAATCCCGTCTGGGTCCTCCACCTTAAACGCGAGCTCTTGGAGATTATCAGGGTCCAACGGCTCTTTGCCGCTCAGACCATCGGAGAAGATTTCGTATCCCATCTCCCGTAGACGTTTCGCCGCCTCAGCAACATCAGGCACGCCGACACCGATGTGCAGGTAATCGAGCATTCCACCTAAATGGGACGGACGTTCCTCGCCCTGGTGTTGGAATACAGCGAAGTTATGATAGCCGTCTGTAAGGTCATAGCGGTTTCCGCGCTGCTTGGCGACCTTTAGTCCCAGACCATCCCGCCAGAAGCGGATTGAGCGGTCAAGGTTGGAAGCGCGTATTCCCACATGAAGTAAAGTGCTCATAGCAAATCCTCCTTTTTTGCAAGGCTTTTCCAGCGAGTTAAAGTTTCCACCCGTCCCGCCACATCGGGTGTCGGGGAAACTATTTTTCTGGATGTGCCTCAACGCTGTCGATTGTATTATAAAGCATCTTTGCGAATGAAACCAGCGAAAAAAACGAAAAACTACCATTCGCACCTGACTTAACGCTCAACATCTGAGTGCGTCAACACCGCCTAAAACTGCCGATCCATCCTACCGACGGGCACCTCAATGACTGCCGGTGCATCAGCTGCCAGCGCATCACGTAACGCTGATTCCAACTGTCCGGCATCGTGCGCTCTGACCCCCTCCACACCATACGCTTCAGCCAACTTGACAAAGTCCGGATTATATAGTTGTGTTCCCAACACATGCCCGTCAAACTGTTCGATTTGGGCGCGGAGAACGTTTCCGTAAGCGTTGTCGTTGAACACAATCACCACTACATTGATCCCGTACTGAACGGCGGTCGCTAACTCCTGAGAGTTGTAGAGAAAGCCACCATCGCCGGAGACGACTACCACCGCCTTATCCGGCTTCGCTATTTTCGCGCCAAGCGCGACGGGAAAAGCTACGCCGAGGTTGCCCGCCGAAATGAGGTAACTCCTCGGTTCATACACCGGATAGTAGTTACGGCTGTAGTACCCAATCTGATTCATGCCTTGAACGAAAATGCCATCGTCAGGAATTGCCGCACGAATTGCCTGCATAAATCCCCATTGAGGTTGGAGTTGAATCTTTGGATCAAACCGTGCGGCATTGATAGCGTGTACCTCTGCTGCACAGCTTAGACGGTCAGATGTCAAGGTTGAGACGATACGATAAATATCTTCCAAACAACATCGCGCATCCCCCAAAATACCGACGTAGTTATGGGTTCTACGCTCTATGTCCACGTCATCTATATCAATACGGATAATCTGCTGTTTACCGTTACCCTCACCAAAGCGAGATGTCGTTCCCACAGCGAGAATGACATCTCGTTGCGCGAGCCATTTTCGGAGGGGATCAAAGCGGAGCTCCGCCATACCGAGAGAAAGCGGGTGATGGTCTGATATTGCCCCTTTGCCTTCCCGACCTGTCACCACTGGTGCCTGAAGGTGCTCTGCCAGTGCTTGGAGTGCCTGTGAAGCTCCCGAACGATGAACACCGGTCCCAGCCCAAATAACGGGACGTTGTGCCTCTGCGAGGAGATGGGCTGCCTGTGAAATGCGCTCTGGATCACCGGCGAGCGGGTCGTGCGACTCCGGTTCAAGCAATTTAACCTCCTCCGCCGCTGCTAGCACCTCATGTGGAACCTCAACATAGACGGGACGAGGGCGGCCCGTTTTCAATTGGCGGAATGCTTCATGGACAACCCCCGGAACATCAGCGGGGTTGGCCGCTCGCGCTGCCCACTTGGTGATCTGTCGGACCGAATCCAGCTTATCGCTGGTGTTTTGGTCATGCCTGCCGGTCACCACCAGTATTGGTGAAGACACAGCATGAGCGGTGGCGGTGCCGGTGGAAGCATTAAACACACCCGCCCCCGGAATTACTAACGCCGTTGCGATGTTTCCACTGACGCGGGCATATCCGTCCGCCATGTGGGTGGTTGCCTGCTCATGACGGGTGGTGAAGTAGCGAATCTTGGGTTCTTCGTAAATTCCATCGATTGCTTCATACTGCCCGGCCCCGGGCAATCCGAACACGACCCGTACCCCTTCTCGATACAGCGATTTTGCTAGGGCTTGGCCTCCGGTCATCTTGATCATTATGTTTTAATCTCCTATGATTCCAGTCAAAACTATATGGATTTACTATCTGCGATGCATGGACGGCAGTATAATTGTGAGCGAGTTATTTTAGACACTTTATCATATATCATATCAGTTGTCAAAGCCAAGTTGAAGAACTTAATTCTCCTAACAGATGCAATTCCCCTATATCCCAACCCGATCCAAGTAGGCCCCTTCCCCCTGCTTGCGGGGGGATTAGGGGGGTCATCCTACCCGCTTGCGGGGGATAGAGGGGGGTCATTATAGCCCCCTAATCCTTTTTCTTATGGACAGCTGATTAACATGGTGATATAATTGTTATCGTGTGAACCATAAACCAATGGTGCCAGTTTGCAACTGTTGAGACCGAGAGTGAAACGTGAAGCCCGGAAAACGGGATAACGGGAAAAAGTGGGAGCGTGGGACTGAGGAGGGGTGAGACCGAGTCAAAACACTCACTCCCTCACACACCCGCTTCCTCGTCCGATCGTTTTCAGGGTGTCTCGTCATGACCCAATGAATCCATGAACTCTCGAATGATTTTGCTCCATTTCAACTTGCAAAATGCCGAGGGTATGTGCTACCATTTTCACACTATCGTCGCTGACCCATTTAACCAGTTTTGCAAAAGAAATATGATTGATTCAGACGTTGATTGAAAGGAGACCCCCATGGACGCGCAAACCCTATCTTTACCGATTAGCATACTGAACCTCAATCAACCTTGTACTGTAGAGACGGGCACACCTATTTCAGAGGTTATCGATTTGATGCAGGAAGGGCGATTTGGGTGTGTGCTAGTCGTTGATGCACAGGAGCAGCTCGCTGGCATCATCACGGAACGGGATTTACTTGTTCACATCACCGAGGTGCGGGCAAACCCTGACAAGATTCAAGTAGATGATATCATGACTCCATCGCCGGAATCGTTGCGCCTCACTGATTCGATAGCATTTGCCTTGAACCTCATGCACCTAGGTCACTTTCGTCATATCCCCCTGCTCGTTGGAGAATCTGATGAGGATGAAGGTGTATATCCCGCTAGTGTTGTCTCAAGTAAGGATATTGCGAATTATGTCGCTGCGTTTTTGGAGGAAGATAAGGAGGGATGAACCGTGCTTTACCAAGATATCGTTGAAGAAGAATTGGCTATCATGGATGAGAAAACCCCCGATGAGCCATCAAAAACCTTGAGTCCTCACGAAATTCATGTCCCGCTTCACTCTTTAATGTATCCCCCTGTCACGGTTGACGAAGGGGTGAGTACACAAGAAGCAATCGATCGAATGCTCGACAATAAGGTCGGTGCTATCCTCATTGTATCCGATGGAGTGCTCAAAGGGATTTTCGGTGAGCGAGATGTGCTGCTGAAAATTCTGAACAAGCCGATAGGCGATTTGACACAAATTCCTATCGATCAATTTATGAAAGCCGACCCGCAGACCGCCCATGTAAGGGATTCCCTGGATACGGCGATACTGTATATGGCGAAAGGCGGTTACCGCCATATACCCATCGTAAATGAACAAAACCAGCCGGTTGGAATCGTGTCAATTCGCCACATTATCTCTTATCTTGTCGAACATTTTCCGCAGGAAGTGTTAACCCTGCCGCCGAAACCGACCAATGACGCGATGAAAGCCCGTGAAGGAGCGTGAGTCCTGCTTTTAGGAGGACAGGTTTAAATAGAAAGAAGGATAAATGGATGAAAAAACAGAAACAACTGATAGAGGAGGCGACAATTATGTTTGCGAGCGATTCTGGCGGTGGCTCGCAGATAATTGGAACGCAAATGACCGAGGCTTCCGCAATCGCAGGGAATGATGTTGCGACGTTACCAGATTACCCTGCGGAGATTCGGGCCCCCGCGGGCTCGTTGGCTGGGATCTCAGGGTTCCAACTCCGTTTTTCCAGCTTGACGATTCATACGCCCGGTGATATCTGTGATGTTCTCGTCGCGATGAATCCAGCAGCATTAAAGGTCAACATTGATAAACTCAAACCGAACGGGGTTCTTATCGTTGACATAGATAATTTTGCTCAACGCAACCTCAGATTGGCTGGATATAATAGTAACCCCCTCGAAGATGATTCATTGACACGGTTTCAGGTGATCCCGGTCGAACTGACCCGCCTCACGAGAGAAGCGTTGAAAGACACGGATCTCACTCAACGCGAGATCGATCGGTGCAAAAACTTTTACGCGCTTGGGATGGTGTGTTGGATGTATAACCGCCCAATGGACTATGCGTTTCAATGGTTGAAAGAAAAGTTTGCGACAAAACCTCAATACATCGAAGCCAACACCCTCGCCTTAAAGGCTGGTAATATTTATTGCGAAGCCACAGAACAGTTTGCGACCTCTTATGAAATCAAGCCAGCCAAGTTTGCACCGGGGAAATATCGTAATATCGAAGGAAATATGGCGACGGCGTTGGGATTGGTTGCCGCTTCTCAAAAGGCCGGATTACAGCTGGTTTACGGCAGTTACCCGATTACGCCCGCGAGCACCATTCTCCACGAATTGGCAAGATACAGGAATTTCGGGGTCAAAACCATGCAGATGGAAGACGAAATCGCAGCGGTGGGCGTTGCAATTGGCGCAGCATTTAGTGGCGCGTTAGGTGTCACTGGAAGTAGCGGGCCCGGCATTGCTCTCAAAGCGGAAGCAATCAACCTCGCGATGATTGCAGAGCTGCCACTAGTTGTCTGCAATATTCAGAGAGCCGGACCCTCAACAGGCATGCCGACAAAAACCGAACAGGCAGATCTCCTACAGATGTTTTACGGTCGAAACGGCGAGTCACCCCTCCCTATCATTGCCACCTCGCGTCCCTCCGATTGTTTTGAAACCGTCTATGAAGCGTGTCGAATTGCGATCAAATATATGACACCAGTGATTTTCATGTCCGATCTTTATGTTGCCTTCGGTGCTGAACCTTGGCTCATTCCGAAGGTTTCAGATCTGCCAGCGATTGATGTGGATTTTCCGACCGACACCGATGGATTTGAACCCTATCTGCGGGAGGAAGTAACGCTAGCACGGCCGTGGGCAATCCCGGGCACCCCCGGGCTGGAACATCGGATTGGCGGTTTGGAAAAAGCGGACATCTCAGGAAATGTCAGTTATGACCCGGACAACCATGAGCAGATGGTTCATCTTAGAGCGGAAAAGGTTGCTCGCATCGTGGAGGATATCCCACCCACAGAAATTTTTGGTGAATCAAGGGCTGAGCTCCTTGTGTTAAGCTGGGGCGGAACCTACGGGGCGGTCAGAACAGCGGTTGAACATAAACAAGCGGAAGGTGAATCGGTCTCGCATGTACACCTGCGCTATCTCAACCCCCTTCCCAAAGATCTCGGCGAGGTTATGAAAGGATTCAAAAGGGTGCTCATCCCTGAGTTGAACCTAGGGCAGTTGCGCCAACTCATCCGCGCAGAGTATTTGATAGATGCCATCGGTCTCAATAAAATCCAAGGACAACCGTTTCACATATTTGAAGTTGAATCTAAAATCAATGAGTTGCTAAGAGGTGACGTATGAAAAACAGGACCTCCAGTTCAATACCGCTTGCTGTCCAGACGTTGACTAAGCAAGATTTTACCGCTGATCAAGATGTCCGTTGGTGCCCAGGGTGCGGGGATTACTCCATCCTTGCCCAGACCCAGCGAATTTTGCCAGACCTCGGCATCCCAAAGGAGGACTTCGTCTTTATCTCCGGGATTGGTTGCTCAAGTCGGTTCCCGTATTATATGAATACTTACGGCTTTCATACCATTCATGGCCGTGCACCAACCATTGCTTCGGGCGTCAAAGCTGCTAACCCCGACCTTTCTGTTTGGGTGATCACCGGCGATGGCGATGCCCTGTCAATTGGGGGCAACCACTTTATCCACTTGATGCGCCGTAATTTTGACATCAATATGCTGCTGTTCAACAACCGTATCTATGGACTGACGAAAGGACAATATTCCCCGACTTCCGAGCAAGGCAAAAAAACCTACTCAACACCGATGGGGTCAATCGATAATCCCTTCAATCCGATTAGCCTGGCACTTGCCTCTGGAGCGACCTTTGTTGCCCGTTCTCTCGACAGAGACCCAGCGCATCTGCGGGGGGTTATCAAGGCAGCGTTCGAGCATAAAGGCACTTCGTTTGTCGAAATCTACCAGAACTGTAATGTATACAATGATGGCGCATTCTTTACTTACACTGAGAAGGAAACGAAAGCTGATAATACGGTATTTTTAGAGCATGATGAGCCGCTAGTCTTTGGGAAAGACGCTGACAAGGGGATCTGCTTAAACGGATTTAAACCGGAGGTCGTTTCCTTGACCGATGGCGCGCACACCCCCGACGCTCTGATTACCCACGATCAGTTTGCCGAAGATCGGACATTGGCGTACTTCCTCAGCCGTATGACTGAAGCTCCAGGCCTGCCCCATCCGATTGGCATCTTCCGCAGTGTTGAAAACCCTTGCTACGAAGGTATGATGACAGAACAGATTAACGCCGCTAAAGAGCAGATGGGAGAAGGCGATCTGGAAGCATTGCTTAATGCGGGCGATACGTGGGGTGTTGAGTGAAATCCAACCGCATTTTAACTTTTGCAGAACGTCTTTCCAGATTTGGAAGAAGGAACGATTGGAAGTTTATCTTTCTTCCTTTTTCCGCTGCCCCTTCCTAATTTTCTTCCCTATGTCGCCCCGTCATCGCCCGGATCTTAATGCGTATCAAATCAACCCAGATCTTTTTTCCAATCCTCATCACCCTTTTAGCTCTTCTCATCAACGCATTAATTATGCTGGTGTGCGGCTACCAACCGATAAAGGCGTTTGTCGCTATGTATCAAGGCGCGTTGGGAGGAACAAGGGAGGTAACGGAGACGTTTGTAAAAACCTGCCCGCTACTGCTGACAGGATTAGCTGTTGCATTCGCGTTTCGGTGCGGTGTTTGGAACATCGGTGCCGAAGGACAATACCTCATCGGCACGTTGGCCATCACCTGGATCGGCACATCAATTACCAACCTGCCGCTATTTCTATTTATCCCTCTAATGCTTGGGGTTGGCTTCGCCGCTGGAGGATTTTGGGGAATAATCGCCGGACTGCTCAAAGCCTATCGCGGGGTGCAAGAGGTGATCAGCACAATCATGCTCAACTTCATCGCACTTGAGTTAGTCCGTTACTCTATAGATGGGGGACCACTGCAAGAAGTAACAAGGGCATATCAACAGAGCGAAAGAATTGCAGCAAACGCTATCCTACCCCGTTTACTCCCGAAAGAGTGGATTCCGCACAATCGATTCCACTTGGGGATTATCCTTGCGCTTATCCTTGCGGCACTCTTACACTGGATACTGTTTCGCACCGTCCTTGGCTATCAGATACGTGCGGTCGGACAAAACCAAGTCGCCGCAAGAGTTGCAGGAATCGATGTTTCTCGAAATATCATCATCGCCATGTTAATCAGCGGGGGGCTAGCAGGGTTGGCCGGCACAGTTGAACTGATGGGGTTGAGTCCCCATAGACTCTATCAAAATGCGCCCGGATACGGCTATACCGCTATCGCTGTTGCCCTGCTCGGACGGCTCCATCCGATTGGCGTTATCTTTTCGGCGTTGCTCTTTGGTATGCTGCAAGCCGGATCCGAGGAGATGCAGATAATTGCCCAGGTCCCCTCAAAATTGACGTGGGTCACGCAAGCGACTGTTCTCCTCCTTGTTTTGGGTTTTAGCATGTATGAGGCAGCACAAGCTGACAAGCGGTTCAGCCGGGAAGGTTATTAACGTCTTGAAAATGAAGTAGAGCAGGTAAAGTGTTGTAGGGCTATTTAGTTAGCGATACCCCCCTTAATCCCCCCGCAGGTGCTACCCCCCTTAATCCCCCCGCAAGCGGGGGGAGGCCTACATCTAATCTCTCTGCAAGCGATACCCTCCTTAATTGCCCCGCCCCTGGTCTCCCTGGTCTCGGCACGGATCGAAGAATTAAATGACCCTATAAAATGTTTTTTCTCACCTTGATCTACAGTTCACTTTCTGCTACACTATCCTTGATATTCCACGCGAACCAAAGTTATGATTGAAGGAGAAGACGATGACGCAACCACAGACGGCACCTTACGGCTCATGGGAATCACCAATCAGCGCAGATTTGATTTCGACGGAAGGGCACAGGATAGTAGAAGCTGTAGCCGATGGAGAAGATATTTATTGGATTGAGATGCGTCCGGCGGAGAGCGGTCGGTATGTTATTGTTCGACGAGCACCGGACGGACAAACGACTGATGTGACACCAGCCCCTTTCAACGCGCGGACGCGAGTTCATGAGTACGGTGGTGCGGCGTGCGTCGTCAGTGATGGCACAATCTACTTCTCAAACTTTGCTGATCAACGCCTCTACCGTCAACCGCCCGAGGCAGAACCCCAACCGATTACGCCTGAAACGGCACTGCGCTATGCGGCTGGCATTGTTGACGCGAAACGGAAACGCTTAATCTGTGTGCGTGAAGATCATACTGATGCCGGGCGTGAAGCCGTCAACGCACTGGTGGGTATCGGACTGGATGGAACGGATGGCGGACAGGTGCTTGTCAGCGGCAACGATTTCTATGCCTCACCATGCCTGAGCCCCGATGGCACTCGCTTAGCATGGATGACTTGGAACCACCCAAATATGCCTTGGGATGGGACTGAGCTTTGGGTTGGTGAGATTAGTACAGATGGGTCACTGGGTCGCACCGAATGCGTAGCAGGGGGCATTGATGAATCGATCTTTCAGCCGGAATGGTCGCCAGATGGGACGTTATACTTCGTCTCCGATCGAACGAATTGGTGGAATCTCTATCGCTATCATGCTGGAACCGTCGAGCCGCTATGCGAGATGGAGGCGGAGTTCGGTAGACCTCAGTGGATATTTGGCATGTCCACCTATCGATTCGTCTCTGCCGATCAGATTATCTGTACCTACACGCAGGACGGTGCCTGGCATCTCGCAAGTTTAGACACGGTAACACGAAGATTTGATCGGATTGAGACTCCCTACACATCAATTGCAAATCTACAAGCTATCCCCGGAGGAGTCCTTTTCAGTGCCGGTTCACCGACAGAGTCCGCGTCAATCGTTCAGCTTGACCTTGCCACGAGACAATTTGAGGTCTTGTGCCGATCAAGCGAGATAGAGATTGATGCCGGATATTTCTCAACCCCACAAGCGATTGAGTTTCCAACCAAAGATGGCTTGAGCGCCCACGCCTTCTTCTATCCCCCACAAAACCGGGACTACACCGCACCTGCCGCCGATCTGCCCCCACTGCTCGTCATTAGCCATGGCGGTCCCACTTCAGCAACTTCGACTGCGCTCGACCTAGAAATTCAATTCTGGACGAGCCGGGGCATTGCTGTCCTCGATGTGAACTATGGCGGCAGCAGCGGCTATGGTCGTGCCTATCGACAGCGGCTCAACCGTCAGTGGGGTGTTGTTGATGTTGACGATTGTGTAAACGGGGCCCGATATCTCGTCGAACAGGGCTATGTGGATGGCGATCGGCTGGCAATTCGGGGCGGGAGTGCGGGCGGCTACACGACGCTCTCTGCGCTGACCTTCCGTGATGTTTTCAAAGCAGGTGCCAGTTACTACGGGGTCAGCGACCTTGAGGCACTGACCAAGGAGACACACAAGTTTGAATCTCGCTATCTGGACAGCCTGATTGGACCCTACCCTGAACAACGTGACCGCTACCGGGCGTACTCGCCGATCCATTTTACAGATCGCCTTTCATGTCCGCTGATTCTCTTTCAAGGACTCGAAGATAAAGTGGTTCCTCCCAACCAGGCGGAGTTGATGGTTGACGCGTTGCGGACAAAAGGGTTGCCTGTCGCTTATGTTCCGTTTGAAGGTGAACAGCATGGATTCCGCCGAAGTGAGAATATCCAGCGCGCACTTGAAGCGGAACTCTATTTTTACGCCCAGGTCTTTGGCTTTGTGCCTGCGGATACTGTAGAACCTGTGATAATCGAGAACCTTTCCTAGGGACACAGACAATTCAATAGTAAAACAATTTTCGGGCGGGGCAGGATGCCCCACCTCGGATGTAGACCCCCTAGGTTTTCTGGTTCGATTCCACACGCCGCGGATCGACAAGATGCCCCACCTCGGATGTAGACCCCCCCCCCCTCCCCCCCGCAAGCGGGGGGGGGATTAAGAGGGGGATCGCTTGCGGGGAGGATTAAGGAGGGTATCGCCTGCGGGGGGATTAGATGTAGGCCCCCCTCCCCCCGCTTGCGGGGGGATTAAGGGGGGTATCGCTTGCAGGGGAGATTAAGGGGGGGCATTCTACCAAAATCGGTCAAAAAACGGAAAACCAAATAGCCCTAAATTGTTGATTTTCACTTGCTTTTATATGAGTGCGTATGCTAAAATTAAGCGACCTTTTAATTCTACAATACAGGTAGGCGAATCAGGAAGATGCGGCAATCTCACTTCAGCTTTTCTCCAATTAGACACTTTGTCCCCTTCACAAATACGACCATGTACATGCCTAGCATGGGCATTGCTGTTGCGGTGTCCATGCGTTCGGGGCAAGGTGAAAGTAGGCAACTTTAGGTATGGATTGGGATTGTTTTTAATATATATACTCTACAGAATTGCCTATTATCACAACCGTGATAATAGGCTTTTTTATTGTCCAAACTTTGAACGAAACAGTCGGTCGAGATTCATGCTTCAAAGGGGTTTCGGAAAATTGACCGACGCTTTGCTATGAGAATTACCTTATATTCTGAACCAACGGAGACAAACATGACAGAAAAAGTGCTGGGATTGAAATGTCGTGAATGTGGGAGGCAGTATCCCAAAGAACCTTTCCATGTGTGTGAATTCTGTTTTGGTCCCCTTGAGGTGGATTACAACTATGAGGCGATCCAAAAGTCAATCTCACGAGAATCCATTGAACAAGGGCCCGAAAGCCTCTGGCGTTATGCCGACCTACTGCCAATTGATGGTGAGCCGACCGATGGGCTCAATTCGGGGTTTACCCCTTTAATCCGTGCCAAAAATCTGGAAGCGGTGCTCGGTGTTGAAGCCCTTTATATCAAAGATGATTCGGTATGTCACCCGACCCTTTCCTTCAAAGATCGTGTGGTGGCGGTGGCACTGAGTAAGGCAAAGGAGTTTGGGTTCGATACCGTTTCATGCGCTTCGACGGGCAATCTAGCAAACTCCGTCGCAGCAAATGCAGCCATTGCCAATCTCAACTGCTTCATCTTTATTCCCGCGGATTTAGAGATGGGGAAAGTGGTGGCTTCGCTCGTTTACGCCCCGACGGTGGTCGGGATTGCAGGAAATTACGACGATGTCAACCGCTTATGCAGCGAGATCGCCGGTGTCTATCCTTGGGCGTTTGCCAACATCAATATCCGTCCGTTTTACGCAGAAGGCTCCAAGACCTTCACCTATGAGATTATCGAGCAACTCGGCTGGGAGGCACCCGATCACATTGTCGTGCCTGCAGCGGGCGGCTCGCTCATCACAAAGGTGGGCAAGGCGTTGAAGGAATTCCATACGTTGGGACTGATTGACAAGCCGCAAACGCGCATCCACATCGCACAGGCTGAAGGGTGTGGGCCTATTGTCACAACAGTCAAGGAGAATAGCGATTTTGTCAAGCCCGTTAAACCGGACACCATCGCTAAATCCCTGGCGATCGGCAACCCCGCCGACGGGATTTATGCCGCCGCAACGGTGCAGGATTCGGGTGGATATGGGGAACATGCGAGCGATGATGAAATTATCGAAGCGATCAAACTCCTTGCGGCGACGGAAGGTATCTTCACCGAAACAGCGGGCGGTGTCACACTCGCGGCGGCGCAGAAGCTGATCGAAAGTGGACGCATTAGTCGGGATGAGCGCATTGTTATCAGTATCACCGGTAATGGGCTGAAAACCATCGAAGCTCTTGACAGCAGAGTGCCTGAACCCCATGTGATTCAGCCGCAACTGAACGCATTCCGAAAATTGATGACAACGCTTTAGGGGACACCATTCCAAAGTGGCACCCTGTTTTTTTTACCATCTCGGTTAAGACTGCGAAAACTTAGGAGCATAAAGCGATGAAATTTTTCGACACAGTAGAAATGGCACCTCCCGACCCTATCTTGGGGCTTAACGCGGCTTTCAAAGCAGATCCGCGGTCAAACAAAGTGAACCTGAGCATTGGTGCTTACAAGACCGATGACCTCCAGCCGCTTGTGCTTGCAGCGGTCAAGAAGGCAGAGCACCAAATCCTCACGGAGGGTATGGATAAGGAGTACCTCTCTCAAGATGGCGATCCGGAATATGTGAAGCGTTCCATCAAGTTGGTATTCGATATAGAGCAGGACAATATCTTCGGAGCACAGGTGCCTGGTGGGACCGCCGGTGTCAGACTCGCTGGCGAGTTTCTCGCCCAAATCGGAGGTCAAGTCATCTACATTCCGGATCCGACTTGGGCGAACCACAACCATGTTTTCACAAGGGCGGGATTGAAGGTTGCATCCTACCCATACTATGATACAGATCGCAGAGAATTTACCAAGTCGCGTATGGTCGAAGCGATTAAGCGCATTCCCACTGGCAGCCCAATCCTGCTTCATGCCTGTTGTCACAACCCAACCGGGATCGACCCAACACCAGCAGATTGGAAGGAGCTCTCCACAGCTATTAAGACGCAGGGGCTGCTTCCGGTATTTGATTTCGCCTATCAAGGTTTTGGACAAGGCATCGCTGAAGACGCAATGGCAGTCCGTTATTTCCTCGCTGATGGACACCAGATGCTCGTTGCAAACTCCTATTCCAAAAACTTTGGGCTTTACGGGGAGCGGACGGGCGGATTCTATGTGGTCACGACGGATCCGGCATCCGCCGAACGGGTCAAATCTCAAGTGATGCGAATCATTCGGGCCAACTACTCTAACCCGCCCCTGCACGGCTCACGTATCATTGCAACGGTGCTCGCCTCTGACGCGCTTAGGCAGGAGTGGGAAATCGAGCTGGCGGTCATGCGGGAGCGAATCTCTGGGATGCGCCGGGCGTTGGCTGAAGGCTTAAATGCAGGGGGTAGCTCAGTGGATTTCAGCTTCATGTACAAGCAGAACGGAATGTTCTCTTATTCTGGGCTCTCTGAAACCGCTGTGAATCGGCTACGCGAAGAATTTGCTATCTACATGCCAACAAACGGGCGGCTCAATGTGGCGGGGCTTTCTCCTAAGAACTTGGATTACATTGTAGAAGCAATCTTAGCGGTGCTATAAGCGAAAGGAGACTATTATGACCAAACAGGTTGAAAACCGATCTGAAATCATCGAACATCAGCTGGCTAACGGCTTGAAGGTATTGACGAAAGAGGTTCACGCCGCCCCGGTCGCCAGCAGTTATATCTGGTATAAAGTCGGTTCACGCAATGAACGCCCCGGCCTCACAGGGGTTTCCCATTGGGTCGAACACATGCTCTTCAAAGGCACCCCCAAATTCTCCAAAGAGGCACTCGGACGCTTTATTGAAGGCAACGGTGGCAGATGGAATGCGTTTACAAGTAACGACTATACCGCCTATTATGAAACCTTGCCCGCGGACAAAATTGCGGTCGCGCTTGCCTTAGAGTCGGATCGGATGCAGAACAGCGTTTTTGATCCGGAGGAGGTTGAAGCGGAGCGCACGGTAATCCTTTCGGAACGGGAGGGGTATGAGAATACGCCCCAATTCGTGTTGCGGGAGGAGGTGCAGGCGACCGCGTATAAAGCCCACCCGTATCAATGGGGTATCATCGGTTGGCCCTCAGACCTCAAAACGATGACCCGCGATGACCTCTACAATTACTATCGGCAACGTTACGTTCCGAATAATGCAACGCTGGTCCTCGTTGGGGCCTTTGATACGGCCGACTTGATGAAACAGGTCGAAACCCATTTTGGCCCGCTCACTAGTGGGGAGTCGATCACGGGTCCATCAACGATTGAACCTGAACAGCGAGGTGAAAGGCGAGTCACGGTTCGTAAGGAAGGAGCACTCGCTTATGTCGCCATCGTCTATCACATCCCCGCGGCCGGGCATCCAGATTTCTATCCACTGGAAGTGATTGGCACCGTCCTTAGTGTGGGTAAAACTTCGCGCTTCTATCGCGCGTTGGTTGATAAGCAGTTGGCAACTTCCGCCTATTTTTATCCAGATTTCTCCAAAGATGCCGGACTTGCTTGGATATTCGCAGAGGCACAGGTAAATGTCGATCCAACCACGCTCGAAACGGCACTGTTAGCACAGATAGATCGCATCCAGAACGACACGCTCACAGCGGCTGAGCTGGAAAAGGCAATCAACCAAACGGAGGCACACTTTATCTACTCCCTCGACAGTGTTTCAAACCAAGCGGCGCAGATTGGTTACTACGAAACAATCTACGATTACAAATACCTTGATACCTATCTGGACAATATTCGGTCCGTTACCCGCGAGCAAATTCGTGAAGCTGCCCAGAAATACCTCATTGAAGATAACTGCACCGTGGGATATTTCCAACCGATTTCACCGGGACAGGGCGGTGCATCTGGCGAATATGCCGCACCCGCTCTGCACCATACGAGACAGCCCACTTTTTTTCAAACCTAAGGAGGAATTGAAACATGAGCCACCATCAGTCGACAGCCACACGTCACGTCTTTGACAACGGTTTGACGCTGCTCATCCAAGAGAACCATTTCAATCAAACCGTTGCAATCAGTGGACGATTGAAGGCGGGCAGCATGTATGACCGTCAAGGTTTCTACGGGCTCTCGGATGTCGTCGCCAACATGCTGACGAGAGGCACTGAGAAACGGACGTGGGAAGAAATCGCCGAGGCGACCGAATCTGTCGGTGCCAATATAAGCGTTGCGGGGAATACCGAGACGGTGAGTATTGAGGGACGACTGCTATCAAAGGATTTCGATCGGGTGCTTGACGTGCTCAACGACATCTTGCGGGCTCCCAACTTCCCACAAGAAGAGATTGAAAAACACCGGCATCAGGTGTATAGTTGGCTGAAAGCGTGGGAGGATGAAACCGATGATGTCGCGGATCGGCTGCTGCGAGAGGCGGTCTACCCTGACGGGCACCCTTACCATTGGCGTGTGCAGGGAACCGAAGAATCGATCAAACGCGTCCAGAGAGACGCATTGGTTGATTTTCATGCGTGTTACTATCGGCCCGATTCGCTCATCCTAGCGATTGTTGGCGATGTGGAGACACAGGTGCTCATTGAAAAAATTGATGCCGCAATGGGGGATTGGACGGTAAACGGTGAAAAACCCCCTTTCATCATACCGCCGGTGGAATATGGTGAAAAGCAGATTGTAGTCAAATCGATGATGGATAAATCACAAGCGAATATTGAGTTGGGGCATAAAGGAATTGCTCGAACCAATCCAGACTTTTACACCATCAATCTCATGAACGCGGTCTTGGGTGGAAGCGCGGGGATTGCTCGCTTGTTCGGGCGTGTGCGCGATGTGCAAGGGCTCGCATATAGCGTGTGGAGCTCATTCAATCCATCAATCGGCGAAGGGCTTTTCCATGCGAGCGCAGGTGTCAACCCAACCAACGTGGATCAAGCCATTAACAGCATCCTCCACGAAATCGAATTGATGAAATCCGATGGGATTATGGCAGAAGAATTGTCGGACGCGCAGAACCTAATTGTCGGAAATTTCGCGCTGGCACTCGAAACGAACAGAGGCCTCGCCGCAATGCTCCTAACCGCGGAGTTATACGGTTTGGGATTCGACTATCTTGAGCGGCATGAATCAATTTATCGGAGCATCACCCGTGCACAGGTGAACGCGGCTGCCCAGAAATATCTGCATCCGGAGCTGTGCAGTATCGCAGTTGCGGGCCCGTATCGTGGGGCGTAAAACATCGATACGATCGGGACGGGCACGGTGATAAGGGGTCAATATGATTCTCTCATCTCATATCAGTTTGTGCTATCTTGAAGCTCCTTCAGAGCTGCGATAATATCCCCATGTTTGGCGAGGTCAAACTGATGTGATCCGATGTATATGAACCGAATAATGAGGTCCTTATTGGTCACGAATGTCGCAGGGCGAGCGATGTTGTAAGCATCGAGCCCCAGCCAATGGTGCACCCCATAGCTTTTAATCACCTGCCGATCTTTATCCGTGAGCAGCGGAAAGGTGATAGCGTGGGCTTCGGCGTATCGACGCACTTCGCGGGGCCATTGACCAACGACGCTAAGCACCGTAGCTCCTAAGGCTGCGTATTCATGGCTGTTACGCTGTAGGTCTCCTAACTGGCGACGGCTATTCGGTCACCATGTCCCCCGGAAGAAGACAAGAATAACCGACTGTTGACCGAGATAGGACTCAAGGCTCACCGTTTGACGTTGAACAGATGTCAGCGTGAATAACGGTGCCGTATCACCGATGTTAAGAATCTTGTTTTTTCGTGGCATAATACATCTCGATTTTAAGGATTATCCTGTTAATCCTTGCATCGTTCAACCCTGTTCCAACTCTTGACGCACTCGTTCGGCAAGCGTTTCGGTGTTGCTGTCGTCTAGGTGAAGTGGATTGATCAGAAGTTTTCCTGCTTGAAGACTGCCGTGGCTGACATAAATCGGGGGGACACCGTTGCGGAGACGCTGACAGATCTCCATTGCCCCTCGACCGACAGCCGCCTCATCAACCGCAATTTCCAACAGTGGGAGGCTTTGACCATCTCCTTTATCACGGATGCTACATTGCACGGGAGAGGGGTTTAGCCGTTCCACTATTCGTCCGAGGCGGGCACGCGCCTTGAGGACTTCTTCATCGTAAGCACCGGAGGTGAAAAGCTGCAGCGCCACAAGCAGGGCAATAATCTCTTCCTTTGACACCTTAAAACCGCGTCCGATGCCGTGTCGCGGAATGCCGCGGAGTTTCGTCTTATCAATGAGCGATGCCGGTGGATTCCAAAGTTCTAAGTGGTCGTCCATATCTAACAACTGTGCGACGGCGGGCCCGATCAGGTCTTGACGGCCGCAGAGAATCCCTGTTGATTGGGGCCCTCGAATGGACTTGCCGCCGCTGAACGCTACCAGATCGGCACCCGTCGCCGCAATGGATATGAGGTTACTGCGCGGGGGCAGCTCCCCGGCTGCATCTACCAACACAGGAAGTTGATGCTGATGTGCGACCTCAACCACGGCTTCAAGCGGAGGGCTGGAGGTCGGGCTATACACATAAAGCACTCCCGCAGTATTTGGGCCAAAAGCAGCTTCATACTCCCATGCTTCAGCTCGCCGGACCCCCGCATTTGCAACGATTTCGTTGAAGCCGACCTCAACCAACCGTGCGCCGGCGGCTCTTACGGCGTGGTCGTAACCGCTGCGCTGCTCTCGTGCGACAACGAATTCGTTGGGAAATCCGTCGCAGTGCGGCAACCGCTCCATCAATCCCAAGTCGTAGCCTGTCAAGATGGCAGCGGCTCCTAAGGTCAGGGCGGAGGCAGCACCAGCGGAGACCAAACCGGCTTCCGTTGCGGTTGCCGCCGCGATGACTTGGGATGCAGCTGCCTGAAGTTGTTCAAGCGGCACCGACACGCGGGCGGCTTCGTTAAACGCTCGCAATACCTCATCGGGCATCGGCGCACCTCCGAGACGGGTCACCGCTCCGGAGGCGTTGATAATCGGTGTAACTCCAAACTGTTCGTAAATTCCCATAGACATTTCCAATCTTATCAGTTAAACAGTGATTATGACTACCATGAAAACACGACACACACGCGAAACACTCACAGATGACCTCAAAAACTTGGGCGTGGAGCTAGGGGATACGCTCTTTATTCACTCCTCCTTTAAGAGTCTGGGACCCGTTGAAGGTGGGGCGGGAACTGTGATCAGCGCACTAGAGGACACCGTTGGACGAGAGGGACTCATCTTGATGCCCTCGTTCAATCTCGTAGAAGGGAGGGACATGCGGGCGAGGACGTGGAACGTCGAAACCACACCGTCCACCGTCGGGTGGCTCACCGAGGCCTTCCGCCAAATGCCCGACACCTACCGATCCGATCACTACTCCCATTCGGTTGCTGCACGTGGAAAAGGTGCCAAGGCGTTTGTCGATACCCATCTCAGTCGTGAGGGATACAACTCACCGTGGGACCGTGAACCGTGGGGCAAAACTTACGGCACACACTCCCCGATGCAGAAGGCTTATCAGAACGGTGGAAAACTGCTCATGATCGGCGTGGATTACCATACTTCGACGTATGTCCATTTTGTGGAGGTCCTCTATTGGGATGAGCTGCTCAAACAGAACCCGGGAACACCTTACCCCGCGCTGGATAGGCCGCGACTTGGGGCGTTCTGGGACGAAGCGGGGAGCTTGAAGCACGGATTGCTGGGGAATGCGAGCTGCCGACTCTTTCGCATTCAGCAGTATATCCGGACCCTCTTACGTGAGGTCAACGGCAATCCCGCTCCCTATCTGAGGCCGCGCGCCTAAATCCCTTGAGTTAATCAATCTCTGATTGGGGAGTTGATCTCTTTATTGATAGCCCAGTCGGGATAGTAGTTATACACTTCGGCACCGGGATAGGGGCTTCCGAGCGGCTGCGGCGGTGCATAAAACGGTCCGGGCATTCCGATCATGACTGACATGATGAATTGCAGCCCCACCGATCGGAGGGTGCGGGCAGAGCGCACATTCCACGGGGCGGTCGAAGCAAAGACGAACCGATTATTTTCCAGTATCCAACGTCCAGCTGCACTCACGACAGCCCGCCCTAGCCCGCGTCCTTTGACTTCGGGGGCGGTGTCAACGCCGATTTCCCAAACCGTGTCAGCTTCGGCGCGCACCGTTGCCAGTGATGCCAACTTGCCGTCCTCAAAGATGCCGAACCCCGTCATCGCCTCAGCTTCAAAGCAGTGCCAGAAAATGCGATGATCGACCGTTTCAGCCAATTCGTCCGCGGACAGCTGGACGGGACGGTTATCCCCCACATCCCGAAAACAGTCCGTGTCGCCGACGTAGAACCAGCTCGGTCCCCACACCCCGTAGCCATCAGGCAGCGATACACGCGCCAGTTCATACCCGCCGAATGTTGAGAACAGTTCCTCCAAGGTCAGGTTTGCAACGATCGGTTTAAGCGGTGCTAACCACTGCCTTTGTGCCGCGACGAGTCCACGCTCGCCGACTCTTGCTGCGAATAGCGCGCTTGCACAGGATGGTTCGGTCTCATATATCGGTATCGGATCTGAACTCGCCAGATCCAACTTTGCCCCAATTTTCTCGTCCAGCCACGGACGGAGGGCTTCGATAAGGTTTGATGCGTTCATCGTTATCACCTTTCTCTCAGATTTGAACCTTGTATGATTTGGAAGTCACGGTTGGGATTGGAAAGTTTGAAGGGGTGCACCCCCGCCACTCAAAACCTCCCGAAGCCGCTCAGCGAGAAAACTATTCCGCTCAACAACCTTGTTATTCCGAATCGCCATACCGAGCGCCTTCTTGGTGCCAACAAGGACAACCAACTCCTTCGCCCGCGTGATGCCGGTATAGAGGAGATTGCGTTGCAGCATCAGATAGTGCTGCGTCATCAGCGGCACAATGACCGCGGGATACTCGCTCCCCTGCGCCTTATGGACCGTGATACCGTAAGCCAGCACCAATTCGTTCAGATCCGCCATATCAAAAGCAACCCGCTTTTCAGGGAATTGGATCGTAACCGTTTTCTCAATGCGGTCCACACCTGTGATACGCCCAATATCACCGTTAAATACGTCATAATCGTAATTGTTCCGAACCTGCATCACCTTATCGCCGACCCGAAAATTTCGCCCCCCCTGAATCGCTTCCTCCGAAGAATCGTTGAGCACCGCCTGCAACCGTTTGTTGAAGTTTTCGGAGCCTACGGTGCCCCGTCGCATCGGACAGAGCACCTGAATATCGTCCATCGGGTGGAAGCCGTAATGCTTGGGCAAACGCTTCTTCACAAGGTCACATATCAGGTCAACGGCTCGATCCGGGTCTTCTTCCTCAATAAAGAAGAAATTGCGATCCGCGGGGCCAGTGGTCTGCGGAAATTTGCCACGATTGATGCGGTGCGCGTTGGTAACGATGTGGCTCTCCCGCGCTTGACGGAAAATCTCAGTCAACGTAACAACCGTAACCTGTCCAGAAGCGATGAGGTCTGTCAACACATTCCCCGCTCCCACCGATGGCAGTTGGTCCACATCACCGATCATGATTAAGGTCGCGCGCTGCGGTATCGCTTTCATCAGATTGTTCATCAACACGATATCGACCATCGACATCTCATCAATGATCACCACATCTGCATCCAACGGGTTCTCCCGATCCCGTTTGAAACCGCGATTCTGCGGCGAAAATTCTAACAGGCGATGGATGGTCTTGGCTTCGCGCCCGGTGGTCTCGCTGATGCGTTTCGCTGCCCGTCCCGTTGGTGCCGCTAACAGGACCCTTTTTTCCAGGGCTTCAAAGAGGTGGAGCATCCCGATGGTTGTCGTCGTTTTGCCCGTCCCCGGCCCACCGGTCAAGAGCATCACCTTGGCGGTCAACGCCGTCTTAACCGCCGCTCGCTGATTGGCAGCAAAATGTATCCCCATCTGCTTTTCTAACCGATCAATCGATGCGTCAACAAAACCGATCTCCACCGATCTAGTGGGAGTTTGCAATAACCTTGAAACGGCATTGGTTACGCCAATCTCCACATGGTAAAATGGCGCGAGGTAGATAGCGGTCCCCTCTGGCGTGTCTTCAGGAATAATCTCCTCTTTCGCCTTCAATTCTGTCATTCCCGCTTCAATCGTATCGGACGGTAGATCTAAAATCTCCTCACACGCGGCGAGTAACTCCTCTCGATACAGGAAAACGTGCCCGTCATCCGCTTTATGACTCAGCACATATTTTATGCCCGCCATCACCCGATGCGGGGATTCCGGCGCGATGCCGAGATTCTGCGAAATCGTATCCGCCGTTTTGAAGCCAATCCCGTAAATGTCATCGGCGAGGCGATACGGATTTTCACGGACAACGGTGATCGCATCGCTTTCATAGGTCTTATAGATTTTGACCGCATGGGCGGTGCTGACGTTGTTAGATTGCAGAAAGAGCATCACATTCTTGATTTCGCGTTGCGCTGCCCACGCCTCCTGAATCGTATCAACCCGCTTTTTGCCGATGCCCGCAACATTCCGCAGCTTTTCAGGGGTCTGCTCGATGACATCCATTGTATCCATCCCGAACTTATTGACAATGCGCGCTGCCATCACCGGGCCGATGCCTTTGATCATCCCCGAACCGAGGTATTTCCGCAATCCAACGACAGTGGCGGGCAGCACCGTCTCATATCCCTCGATCTTGAACTGCCTGCCGTATTGCGGATTATTGACCCACTCCCCACTGAGCGCGAGACTCTCCCCCGCGCTTGCGGTTGCAAGATCCCCCAGAACGGTGATGAGTTCATTCGGGTAATCACGCGATGCCAACCGAGCGATAGTATACCCCGTCTCCGAGTTTTCATAAACGATGCGTTCAAGGATACCTACGAGCTTTTCCATATCATTGAAACCTTAGTTGCTAGAAGTGCTTCGGTCTCTCTTTGCACGATTTCTTAACATGAGCGAAATCCTTATTGTGCTTTGCGGAGTGCGTTGACTATGCCCCAATCTTTGTTGGACTGATCATCCTCGCCTTTTGCACGGTAAGCCTCCCCACGCAAGGCATAGGCTTTGGCATAATCGCGCTTGATTTCTATCGCTTTGGTGTATGATGCAATGGCATTGTCATAATCACCTTTTTCAGAAAATTCTAGCCCGCTCATGAGGTGTACCTTGACCTCGGGGACCTCGGGCTCTTTCTGTAGATCTACGAGATAAAGAAACAAGAGCAAACACAGTATCAGGAGTGCAATTATAGCAATAATATATTGAAATTTTATGAGATTTTTCCTCGATGAAGTAGGTGGATTCTTAAAATAGAAGCGCCAAATCAGGAATGGCACAACTGCACTGCCTAAAATCGCAATCAACGAAATAGACGTTTCATTAAGAAAATTAAAATTCATTGATTTTAATATATAAGTTAAAAGGAGAGCGGAATATATCCCAAAACCAATGAATCGGAGTATGCTATGTCTTAGTATCTTTGAAAAAGTTGATTCCTCATCCGTTTTGGCAATCTTCTTGTGTCCTTCTAACCCCAATTTCGATTCACAATCTCTTACTGTTTCCCTATGCCATTGGGCTAGTTGTGCAAGACGACTCACGTTGAATATCCATATCAAGGATATTATGACACACCCAAACCAGACTACCTGATGTACAGCCTCAGGGTTTTTAATTTCCACCCCGATGAACTTCTCTACTTCGCCATATAATACCAATAAGCCAATAACAAGAGGGGGTAACATCAGGCGGTTAGTTACATAAACTTCCCAATGAAACTGGCGAACCTCAAGTCCCGCCTCTTTGTATAGTGCTAGCGACAATTCCTTTTCTTCACTGGTCAAACTTTTAACCCCTTTCTAATTCCCCCTGAACTCCGCAACCGTCCCGGTGGGCAATTTACTCCTGCGCGTCATCAGTCAGCTGAGAAGGCAGTCCCTCAATAATCCGAGTTGATTCCACGCTCACATAGACGATGCGCTGGATTGCCGCGACCAAATCGCGCGGATTTTCAAACCAACCGTTCGGGTCGTTGAGAATACCGCTCTCCTTGTCCTGTTTTATCTTGTAGCGATCAATGAACCATTCCAGCGGCGTTCTGCCGTTGACTACATACCGATGTGCCGCCTGCGGGATGCCCGATAAACGCACGTGCTCGTTGATGCTGAGCGTTGTTTTTGCAGGGTCGTCGAAACGCATCGCCTTCTCAGTCAGACGAAAATGATGCGGTTGTGGCTCCCCGTCATGAGCGAACACAAGGGAAAGGGGATACTGTTCGCACGTCTCGTAACCGAGGTGGAGGGTTGCAAGTTCCTTCCCCGCTTCCGCGAAGGCATGAAAATCGGGGGCGAACGGGATGCGCGGTAGCTCTTTGGACAAATCGTTTGCGAACGTTTCCCGGTAACTCGGCGCGTGCAGAAACCCGTAAACGTAGTCGAAAATCATATCCTTCGTGATTGTATCGTCACGGTAGTGTCCACGGAAAACGTTCAACGCTGTGTTTGAAATGTTGTCGATACGATCGGGCTCCGGTTCAATCCCCGGAAGCACGTCCCTTTTGTCCAGTGCCTCCGAGGACTTTGGATGCCAATATCGCGGGAAGCACTGTGAGGCTTCATTAAAACCGAGATCCGGCATTGTATCAGTCACAAGCGCGGAAAACAGCTTTTTACTTCCAATGCCGGGAACACATATCACGCGGTTTTCGATTGAACTGTTAGGGAAAATTCGATCCATCTGGTACTTCCTCTGTATGAAGACATGGTCTGTATAACAATGCGTCGGGACGAATGGCCGGTAAAAAGCTTTCCAGATATGGTCCTTCTCAAAATTCGTTTTTTTTCCCCACTTCAGATTGTTCTTGAGGTTCAGATCCCACTTTAGCTTTGATGAATACCTGCGTGCCACCTTCTCTATTACACGTTCAAACTGTTTCTTGAGATCCTTGAGATCCGAACGCCTATTAAAAACCAATAATTGGCTATGTTTCGCCTCCTCCTCTGTCCATTCAGGTTTGGTCCGAAGCGTCTCCTTCACTGCACGGTCAAACTGTCTCTTGATAGACGGATTCTCATCCAGAATTGATAGCTGCCTCTGCACCATCTCCTCAACCGCCGCTAAATAATCCGCTGTCAATTGCCGTGCGTTCTCAGCACAGTCATCATGTGAGAAGTTATAGATATATGGGTCTCTGCCTGTCTTCAACCCTTGCGAATACAATCTAAATATCGTATCGTCCACGTTGCCTGCCTTCGCGTTTTTTGATCCGATTGGATAGAACTTGGCGAACGCATCGTTGCGTTGTTTAATCCAATCGTGATGTTTATCGGGTGTGATTTCCCCCCAATCGGTGAACCTTGAGATAGACGGGGCCTCGCGCAATATTCTCAACTTCTCTTCACGACTGAGAGAGTCGCCAATATCGCGGTAAAGGATACGGCATCCGCTGTGTGCAGCGTCCGGGTTCTTGACCAAAATCGTTATAGCGACAGGTGCCCTTGATCCAGAACCGAACACCTTGCCACCTTCGCGCCGTGATTGTTCTCCCTGAGTCCGTTGATTTCCCCGCAGGTTTAGAACATAGATCGAACTGAACTCCTCGGCAAAACATGCCCGAATACCTGTATCAGCGTTTCCGTCAATCCATGAACCGTTGGTAACAAGGGCGATGACACCCTGCTCTTTAATCCGGTCCGATGCCCAGCGGATCGCCATCTTGTATGTGTCGTAGAGGCTGTTTTTATTCGTCGTCGTAGAGCGGGCTGCGTAGGTTGCTTCGATGCGTTCTTCAAGTGCAGGGTAATCCACGTTCGGGTTGTCGTCCACCGCACTCTTCTGCTTTGCCGACCACGGTGGGTTACCGACGATAACTTGGATAGGAAGCTGCTGTTGACGCTCGGCGCGCGCGTTGTTGTCCGGCAGCCACTCTTTCGGGAAAAGGGTGGGTTTGTCCTCCTTGTTCAGATTGAATGTATCGGTCAACACAATCCCATTAAAGGGCTCATAGTCGGTAGCTTCTCCACGTGCGCCGCGGTAGGCTTCTTCGATATTGACCGCTGCGATGTAGTAGGCAAGCAGGACAATCTCGTTCGCGTGTAACTCCTCACGGTATTTCCTTTCGAGATCGGCCGCTTGGATAAGGTCAGATTGAAGGAGGCGGGCGAGAAACACCCCTGCCCCGGCAAACGGATCAAGGACATGGACCCCCTCGTCGCTCAAGCTTCGGCCGAACTCCTCCCTCAACACGTCATCGGCACTGTGTAGGATGAAGTCCACAACCTCAACAGGTGTGTAGACGATGCCGAGCCGTTCTGCGTCCTTCTTCAGAGCGGTGGCAAAGAACTTCTCGTAGAGCTCCAACAGGACGCGTTGCCGCCCTTCGCTGTTGTCAATGCCGCGGGCGCGCATCCGGACGCTTTCATAGAATCCCTCCAAATCTCGTGTTTCGTCCTCAAGTCCAAACTCCCCAAAATCGTTCCGTAGCTTGTCCAGCGCGATCGACACCGGGTTACCGGAGGCGAAGTCGTAATTCTCAAACAGTGCATCAAAGACAGGCCGGGTCAGGATGTGCTGCGCCATCATCTCAATCGCGTTGTTCCGAGTAATCGATGGGTTTATCGTTTCCTTTAACTCCTCGTGGAAGTTATTGAACCATTCGTGCAGCGCATCGTTGTCGGGATTGTCCAGCAGGTTTTCGATCCGGACGGCGACTCGTTGGAAAATATCTGCGACATCCTTCGCCCAGCTCTCCCAGTATCTTCGGTCGCCGCACCGATCCACAATTTTGGCATAAATGTCCTGGGGCGGAATTTCTGCCAGCCCGAATGAAATTAGCCGTTGTAGGTCGTCCCTGTCTCCATTGTCCCCGTCTCCATCGCCACCGCCACCAGGGAAGATAATCCGATCGATGGGGGCGTTGTTGAGGTCAATTTTGTTGATTTCGGCGTTAAGCCTGTCATCGTGAGAGCGCAGCGCGCGGAGGACATTCCACACCGCGGCGAACCGTTCATTGTTGTTGAGGGCGTCGGCGGGATCGGTGCCGGGGGGGATTGCAACCGGCAGGATGATGTAGCCGTATTGCTTGCCCGGCGCTTTCCGCATGACACGCCCCACCGCTTGCACAATGTCAACATGCGAGTTTTTTGGGGTCATAAAGATGACCGCGTCGAGTGCGGGCACGTCAATGCCCTCGGAGAGGCAGCGCGCATTTGAGAGGATGCGGCACGCCCCGTCGGTGCTGCCTTTTAGCCATTCGATTCGAGTTTTTCGATTAAATGCGTTATGCTGCCCATCGACATGCTGCGTTTCACATTCAAAATTGAGGGGACGTAGGTCTTCCGGCATCTCTTGGATGGCCTTCTCAATCACCCCGTTCCAATGTTCGGCTAGCCGCTTTGAGTTGCGGATGGTGTTGTTGAATGCGATCGCTCGTGTCAGGGGCGGGTGCGTTGCATCGTCGTCGAACTTTCCTTCTGGGTTTTGTAGGGCTCGCCAGCAGCCGACGAATTTGGTTGCGTCGGTGATGTTAATTTCGCTCCCACTCGCCCCGACATCTCCTTTCAGCGTCTCAGCCGCGTCCTGCTCATACAGGGCAAAAATTGCCACTTTGTAGTCGGAGAGTAGATCTCGCTCGACGGCTCTGGAGAAGGGGAGCCGATGAAACTCGGGTCCGTAGGTGGCGGGGTCGTCCATTGAGAACACGTCGATATCATGCCGTGCGGCTTTTGTTTTCGCGCCTTCGGTGTAAAGCCGGGGGGTCGCGGTCATGTAGAGCCGTTTTTTTGCACGAATGCGGTCGGCGTGGTGCACCAGCACAAATGGAGAGGTCTCGTCTCCAGCCTCCTCAATGCCGGTGGTTCGGTGTGCCTCGTCGCAGAGAATGAGGTCAAACGCTGGCGCGCCTTGGGCTTGTGCACTTTCGACGCGAGGGAGCGAATGATAGGTGCAGAATACCACGGTCATCGCCTCCTCATCCGTTTGCTGTAGTGCCTCGGAGATTTTTGACGGTTCTGTGGTGACCGGGATTTCTAGTTCCTGAATGGGCACATCCTCACTCTTCCTACCGGCACTGGTATCGGAGCAGATTCCGATATAGCGATGCTGCGTCCCCTGCTGCTCTGCCCACTCCCGCATGGCTTGTGAAAATAGCCCGATAGACGGAACGAGATAGAGCACCCGTCCGCCGATACCCGCAATTTTCTCAGCAATCCTCAGGGCGGTAAAAGTTTTGCCGGTCCCGCACGCCATGATGAGTTTGCCCCGATCGGAATCTTTGAAGCCGTTGATAACATCATCAAACGCTTCCTGTTGATGAGCTCTCAGCTGAAATTGATCTAGTTGGTAGTCTAGTAATTCCGGATCCTCAAGGCGCAGGTCAGGCCAATAAACCGGTCGGCTGGCAAGCTGGCCATAGCCAATCACTTGAAAATCGGGGCCCAACGGATCGATAGTTCGGCGCACATTCGGGCCTAGCTCGGCACCCGTATGGACAAGGATTCGCTTTGTGAACACCTTGGCCGCTGAAGCAGAGATGAATGAATCGATATGTGGTTTTGTAACCCGCGTGTCCTCCTTAAAGCATTTACACTGGATCGCACAATATTCGCCGTTGCTCTCTCGCGCAACGAGGTCTATTCCAATATCAACACCGTCGAAGTCTGGGCTGAGCTCCGCCCACTCTTTCCATAGATAGACATCGGTAAACCGCTCTTTGTAAAGGGGATCCACACAGAAATACTGCTTCATGAGTCGTTCAAACTCATTACCGATGAGGTAGGGGGCGGCAGCTTCGCGAAGTTGATTCAGGACACTTTGGAACCCGGTGGCTGTTTCCCCGCTGCCCGCTTCCAAGCCAAGGTAAAGTTGGGGTGTTTCTGGCATATTCAATCTCCTTGCAAAAGATTGATGGTTTCTAACGAACTAATCGACTAAGTTGCGTTATCATATCATCAGTTTAACCAACTGTCAAGAGCAGATTGGGGACTCAAAAATATCAAAGAACTGCTTGACGGTATTAATCCATCGTTGTATAATATGTTTGTTTCCACAACAGACAACGAAAGACAACGAATTCATAACAGGAGGAACCAACAATGAAAATGAACAAACGGTGGTATATCACCATGCTGGTGGCTATAGGGGTGTTATTCATCTCTGTGGCAAACACCTTCTCATCAGAGGACGCATGGACTTCGGTGCGCGAGTCAAAGTGGCAGGCGGCGTTGATAGATGTTTTCTTCGTAGATGAGCAGCACGGCTGGATTGTCGGCGCGCAATCCACAATCCTCCATACAAGCGATGGGGGCATGACCTGGGAGAATCAACCGAGTCAACCCCTTCCCTTCAAAACAGAGTTTCACAAGGTCCGGTTTATCACCCCACAAATCGGTTGGATTGCCGGCGAGGAGGGGACCGTGTTGAAAACGGTCGATGGCGGTGCAACGTGGATGAAGCTTTACACCGATACCCGGGCCTCGCTGTCAACCATCTGCTTCGTTGATAAGCTACACGGGTGGGCAGGCGGCGACGGCGGGATTCTGATTCACTCCGCAGACGGCGGCAGCACATGGACGAGACAGAAAACGGGGACGAATAACGCGATCCGGAGCATTGACTTTACAAGCCCTCAAGTGGGTTGGGCGGCTGGCGATGCGGGCACAATGATTCATACCATGAATGGGGGCCAGACGTGGGAATACCAACAGGGCGGCGTTGCTGCCAGTCTTGACGGACTCTATATGCTCAACGATCAGATGGGTTGGGCGGTCGGCGGTAACGGGGCCCTGATTCATACGGCCGATGGTGGAGCGAATTGGGCAACTCAGGAGAGCAACGTGCCTCACTCCAACGGTATGCCCGAACCGATCTGGGGTATTCATTTTATTGATGCCAACCACGGAATGACCGCAGCAGAGTTTGGCGTGATTCTGAAGACATCCGATGGCGGTAAGACCTGGGCACCACTTGAACCCAGGCCTGCCCCGAATCGACTCTATGCCATCCAATACGTTACCGATCAAGAGGTTTGGGCGGTCGGTGAATTTGCGACGATTCTGCACAGTAGTGATGGCGGTGGATCGTGGGAAAACATCTCAATGAGTAACCATTTAACCAAAGTCCATTTCTTTGATGATAAATTGGGATGGGCAGTCGGGTTATCGGGAACCGTCCTCCACACCAACGACGGCGGTCAGACATGGCTAGCCCAATACAGCGGAAACGTGTTTGAACTTTTCGGTATCCATTTCGTTGACCCAAATAGAGGTTACATCGTCGGCAGCAATGCAACCCTACTTGAGGCACAAGACGGTGGATCTAAATGGCACAGTGTCAGCGACCCATCGGACGAAGGGCACGGCACGGCGCAACGAATCGTCTTTTCCGATCCGGCAACGAGTTGGAAGAGTGCCCTTGGCTACTATGATCTCCACTTCTCAACGCCGCAACACGGGTGGGGAGTCGGTGAAGTCGGTAAAATCGCACATACGAATGATGGCGGTCAGACATGGAATGGTCAGGACTCTGGAAACATGACGGTCGCTTTCAACAACCTATACGGTGTCTACTTTGCTGATGCCAACATCGGTTGGGCGGTCGGGGCGAGTGGGACCGTTATAAAAACTGAGGATGCTGGACAAACGTGGACGGCGATAATCGCAGGACCCGATGAGCTCAGAGCAATCTACGCCATAGATACTCAAACGGCTTGGACTGTTGGATCCAGCGGCGCGATTTATGCAACTATGGATGGGGGGGCGACGTGGAATGAACAGGTTACGCCAACCGATGAAACCTTGCAGGGAATATGCTTCCTCGATGCTAACGAGGGATGGGCGGTTGGTGAAAAAGGAACTATCCTGCACACCGCCGACGGAGGGGTAACATGGATTGCCCAACAGAGCCCCACCCATAATACCCTGAGCGACATCACCCAATCTGCGGACGGCACCCTCTGGGTTGTTGGTGAATGGGGCACTATCCTAAGAAATTAATAGGATTTATCTAGTGGCACAGATGCGTTAATCGTAGCGCAGATTTCTTTTGTCCCCGACGCAAAATTGGAGGGGGGTGTGTGTTAAGTGCGTCCTCCTACTTCTCGCCCCAATCCCTTCACGTTTCAATCGTGGCAGTGGGGATAGTGCGAGCCGATTCCACACCCACCACCCTAAGGAGATAGTCAATACCTATGCGTTTCTTTGCCATCTTTCTGTTCATCACCGTGCTTGCAAGTGTAGGGTGCGAACAAGGCCCAACAATCGAAATCACTTCAACGCCATCCGGTGCGACGGTTTTTATAGATAGTGTTGAAGTCGGTCCTACGCCCTATAAGGGAGAAACAACCCTAGGAGCAACACACCAAGTGCTCGTTAGCAAACGTGGCTATCATGCGGCGCTAGCAGAACTGAAGCTGAAGCATGAAGACGAACTGAAGCACGAAAACGAAAAAGAAAAACTCTCGCGGACCTTCCAACTAAAAAAAATCGGTCTGTCGGATATGATTTTAATCCCCGCGGGTAAGTTTATCATGGGAACTAGCGATGAAGAACAACAACTCGTCATCCGTCAATTAGGCGGTGGCGAAATTGTGGAACACCCCAGGTGGTTCCTGTCGGAAAAACCGCAGCAGGAGGTTTATTTAGACGCTTTTTACATCGACAAATTTGAGGTGACCAACGCCGACTACCAAAAATTCGTTGATGCCACCGGACATTCTGCACCCAGGCATTGGATAAACCGAAAGTATCCTGAAGGGGAAGATAACCGGCCTGTCGTATACGTCAGTTGGAAGGATGCCAACGCGTATTGTCGATGGGCGGGCAAGCGGCTTCCAACAGAAGTCGAATGGGAAAAAGCCGCCAGAGGCACCGATGCCAGAATCTGGCCGTGGGGGAATGAGTTTGATATAACGAAATGCAATGTGGAATCGTGGGACGGGTCGGGCTCCAAACCTGTGGGAAGCTATCCGCAAGGGGTCAGTCCCTACGGCGTTTACGATATGGGGGGAAACGTATGGGAGTGGACCAGCAGCTGGTATGATGCGTATCCGGGCAGCACCTTCACGGCCAAAGAATTTGGGCAAAAATATCGCGTCCTGCGCGGCGGTTCCTGGTATTATTACGATAACCTCGGACCGATTGGGGCCCGAACTCCCTCGCGTGATATGGGCACAGAAGACCACATCGCTTATATAGCAGGATTCCGCTGCGCTATTGGACAGGATGAAGTCGCAGCCGAATAGTAAGCAGTAGGACTTACGGAATCGGGCGTTGTGAATCATGTTGTGCGACAATGAATCACTAAACTATCTATGTTTGTCTTAGAGCCTGTTTGAAAATCTATCGGACTATGGCAAAAGAAACAGAAATACTCAATTTTTTCGACATCCGGGTTGAACATTTCCCTGACCGGAGTGCCCGATGGTTGTTCCATGACAAGGAGAACGTCCGAGGATTGTTAGAAATCGTCGCAGGCGAGTTGGTGGAACTGATCGATTTTAACCAACTTACACAGATTAACCGGAGTTTTATTCCTGACAACCTTCGAGAGCAGGAGTCCGATCTCGTGTTTAGCGTTCCATTGCATAGCGAATCGGAGCCGGACGAGCTGCTAATCTATATCCTCATTGAACACCAATCCACGGTTGATTCGACAATGGGATTTCGAGTGTTGTTCTACATGACCCAGATTTGGGATTCCCAACGCCGGGAGTGGGAATCGAACAATGTTCCCAAAAGTCAGTGGCGTTTCCGCCCGGTTCTCCCAGTTGTGTTTTACACTGGGGGGCAGCGCTGGAAGTCCCCGCTGACCCTCAATGCAATAATGGACACCCCCGATGTATTCTCTCGGTTTGTCCCGACATTCGACACACTGTTTCTAAGTGTGAAGGATACAGATGAAGCGGACCTGACGAAAACTGACCATCCGCTCGGTTGGTTGCTAACGGTCTTGCAAAAGGAAGATGCGAACAAGGCAGCGATAAGGAGTGCGTTAATCGAAGCGATGTCCCACCTCAACGCTCTTAGTGACGCACAAGCGCAGCAGCGGCGGCAGGCGATTTCCTATCTGCTTTTGCTGATACTGCATCGCCGTCCGGCAGAAGAACACGAAGAATTGAGAACATTAGTTGACCAACACATCCAACAGCTTTCAGACAGAGAGGAGGTAGAAGCCATGACGCAGACAATGGCAGAGCGTCTCATTGAACGCGGCAAAGAACAAGGTATTGAACGAGCGAAACAGGAGGCAGTCCTCAAACTGCTGCGGTTCCGATTTGATTCCGTGCCAGAACCCGTGGCCAACGAGATTCGCCTGATACGGAGTCCTTCCCGTCTGGATTTGCTCTTTGAGAGGGTGTTAGCTGCACAGACACTTGATGAAATTGATTTTCAAAATGATGTCCGTGCCGAGACCCGGGATGGCTAACCCCCTTCAGATAGAGAGGAGGTAGAAGCCATGACACAGACAATGGCAGAGCGTCTCATTGAACAGGGTATTAAACAAGGTATTGAACAAGGTATTGAACAGGGTATTAAAGCTATTGAACAAGGTATTGAACAAGGTGAAACACAAGCGAAACAGGAGGTAGTCCTCAAACTGCTGCGGTTCCGATTTGATTCCGTGCCAGAACCCGTGGCCAACGCGATTCGCTTGATACGGAGTCCCTCCCGTCTGGATTTGCTCTTTGAGAGGGTGTTAGCTGCACAGACACTTGATGAAATTGATTTGCAAAATCATGTCCGTGCCGAGACCCGGGATGAACCCCCTTCAGATAGAGAGGAGGTAGAAGCCATGACGCAGACAATGGCAGAGCGTCTCATTGAACAGGGTATTGAACGAGCGAAACAGGAGGTAGTCCTCAAACTGCTACGGTTCCGATTTGATTCCGTGCCAGAACCCGTGGCCAACGCGATTCGCTTGATACGGAGTCCCTCCCGTCTGGATTTGCTCTTTGAGAGGGTGTTAGCTGCACAGACCCTTGATGAAATTGATTTGCAAAATCATGTCCGTGCCGAGACCCGGGATGGCTAACCCCCTTCAGACAGAGAGGAGGTAGAAGCCATGACGCAGACAATGGCAGAGCGTCTCATTGAACAAGGTATTGAACGAGCAAAACAGGAGGCAGTCCTCAAACTGCTGCGGTTCCGATTTGATTCCGTGCCAGAATCCGTGGCCAACGCGATTCGCTTGATACGGAGTCCCTCCCGTCTGGATTTGCTCTTTGAGAGGGTGTTAGCTGCACAGACACTTGATGAAATTGATTTGCAAAATCATGTCCGTGCCGAGACCCGGGATGGCTAACCCCCTGCTTAAATATTTCAAATCCGTTTTTGAGAAGGCCCATTTTGGGACCAATTCCTCAAATGCCCTAAAGATGGCTTTGCTAAGGCGTGTTGACATTTGACATCGCGTAGGTCGAAGCCTCTCGGAACGAATTTGGGTTAAACGGGAACCGTGAAACCTAACACCCAATCCCAGTTGAAGCGGGAAACAGTGGTAGGCACGTTGCTTTGAATCCCGACTTATCGGGGCGGGGCGACAGATGTATAGCAATGAACTTCTGGACTAATGAACCAATGGACAAATATAATCCTATCAGTGCAACTTATCCATCACGTTTCACGGTTTTAGTATGCCTGATTCTGCTGGTGTCGCTGTCCGGCTGCGGAGAAGACGCATCTATAAAAAAAGGCAAAGGGTTACTTGCAGCCGGCGACTATCAAGGAGCGGTAGCATATTTTCAACAATTGCTAGCAACAGCACCAGAAAACGCAGAAGCCCATTATCACTTGGGACTGGCATATCTGAAGCTAGATCAGTATACTGAGGCAATCGAATCCTTGAGAACCGCTGCGAGGTTTGCACCGCAACGTGTGGATATCCAACTCGTGCTGGGAGAAGCATACATGGCAGCTGGACACGAGAAATTTGCGCTAAATTCATTTTTGAAAATTTTGCAGAATTCGCATCGGGAAGATTGGATCCAAAAAATTGGCACACTCACCGGTGACAGCTATCAAGCCACTCGTTTGACTCCCGATTTTGTTAAGATTAATGACGTTTCTACCGCCGCCGAGCGCATTGCTTTCACCACTTTCGTTGATGACTTCAATCAAGTTTATGTTATGGATATCGCGGATATCAACGGAGAAAATAGGCAGCGGCTGACTTTCAACGATACCAACGATTACAACCCCGCCTTATCTCCCGACAGCAAAAAAGTCGCCTACGTCTCTTTTATCCGTTGGCACAACCCTAACGATGAGATTTTCGTCATGGATATCGACACAAAAGCGAAAGAACGGTTGACAGCCAATACTGCGACCGATGGCAGTCCAACTTTTTCGCCCGATGGCAGGAAAATTGCCTTTGAATCAAACAGAGCTGGTATAAACAGTGAAATCTATATTATGGACGCAGATGGATCAAACCAGCAGCAATTAACTCACACCCAAACCAATAATCACGGTCCAGCATTTTCGCCTGACGGGGCGCGTATCGCCTTTGCCTCTTACATCATAGGCGGTACATTCGGCGTTTCCAGCCAAATCTGCGTTATTGGCAGCGATGGGAGCAACTTCACAAAATTGACCGATGATCCAGCGATTAACGCGCACCCCGCCTTTTCTCCCGATGGTACGCAGATCGTTTTTGACTCCTACAGAGACGGCGACACCGAACTCATTATGATGGACGCAGACGGTAAAAATCAAAGACAACTCACCAACAATGACGTTATCAATACAGATCCGATCTTTACTCCCGATGGGAAGCGCATTGTTTTTGTTGGGCAGGAGGATAGTTCCGAAAATCTCGGTGTCTATGTGATGAATTTGGAGCAACCTTTCACAAGAGAAGAGATTGTCAAACGGATCGAGGCAAAGCTTAAATAATTGTGGCACAGATTTCCTAGTCTGTGATCCCCCTCGATGCAAAATCGGAGGAGATTATGCGTCAAGTACATAATTCCTATATTGTAAGAAGAAACGCCCTCATCCACGTTCCACCTAATGAACTAATGAGCCAACTTATCAACTCGCACTATTTATACATCAACGATTAAGCAGAGGAGAACGGAATGGGGGAACGCCCTTTTTTTATTCAAATATCTTTATTATTACTGCTATCGACCTGCACCATATCCGCGCAAGAGTTAAAAACCTTGACGCTCGAAGACAGCATCCAAATCGCCCGACAAACCAATCTCTCGATCCAAACGACTCAGGAGCGCGTGAAAACTGCGGAAGCTCAGGTGCGTGCCGCACACGCAGGATTGCTCCCGAATGTTTCACTCGACAGCAGCTATAGATACGACAAAGACCTCCCAAAATCTGTCCTTGAGGCCAGTGGCGCATTTGGACCACCAGCAGGCGTGGGGGGAGAGATGCCACCCGTTTCCGAAGCGGGTGGTGACGATGAAAATATCATTGAACTGGAGTTTGGGGCGCACCATAACTTTCAGGCGAAGGTGACCCTGAACCAACCAATCTTTGCATGGGGACGTTACTACAAAAACTATCAAAGTGCGAAACTCAGCTTGGAGGCGGCGCGTAAGGAATTGGACGTGGCTTATAACCAATTGGTGCTTGACGTTTCCGAAGCCTTCTACCGCATCCTCCTGTCCCTCGAATTTGTCAAGGTCTCCGAACAGACTGTCGAGCTTGTCGAAAAACAGTTGAAGATTGCCCAAAACCTTTTCGAGGCGGGCGCATCTACCAACTTTGATATCCTACGTGCGGAGGTGTTGTTAGCCAACGCCAGATCGAACCTGATCCGCGCCAAAAATGGCGCACGGATCGCCATGGATGTTTATAAAAATGTAATGAATATCGACCTCGGAGAGTCAGTTGAAGTACAAGGGAGCTTGGAGCGCCCCATCCTCGAATTTGACCTTGAGCCGCTCATCCAACTGGGGCTGGAAAAACGGCCAGAACTCCATCAGCTCCAATTCAGCGAGGGTGCCGCTAAAAAACAGGTTGATGTCGCCAAAACCCGCAACCGTCCCGCCCTCTCCTTCTTTAGCAACTATCAGATCGATTCCAACGAAAGACTTGAGGAGATGAACCGGATTTGGAACCTCGGTTTCGCGCTCAATGTCCCAATCTTCGACGGTTTGGCGACGCGAGCTGCCGTGAAGCAGGCAGAATCCGGTCTGAAACAGACACAGCTTGGGAAGCAACAAATGACCGATGCCATCGAGTTAGAAGTTAGATCTGCTTATCTCAATCTGCTTGAGGCAAAGACATTGATCAACCTCCAACGAGAAACGGTTGAGCAAGCCCAAGAAAGTGTGCGAATCGCGAACTTGCGCTATGAAAATGGGATGATCACTAGCGTTGAACTAACCGACGCACAACTCGCACTTTCACAAGCGGAGGTAAACCGCCTCCAATCCTTGCACGATTACACCGTGGGACTCGCCCGATTGGAAAAAGCAATCGGACACAAAATACCAATAAACAATTAGGCTCCTTCTCTTCTTACGCATTACATATTACGCTTCATTAGCCCCAAGGGCGTGACAAGTGTATATTATTCCACAATGAACCAATTAAAATGCTAGACTTCAAGCCGCCCAAACCAAACGCACTTTTCATGAGGGTAGCCCAATGGCTAGTGCCTTGCGTCCTACGAGGTCCGCTAAAAATCTCTAAATTCGTTATTGACCCTGAATCGCTGGAGCAGTTAAGCGGGATTGCAAACCACCCGATGGTTTTGGTGCCCAACCACGCCGACTATGCAGACGCTTCCATCATGTTCGCACTATCAAAGCGGGTTGGAGATCCGTTTTGTTATATGTGTGCGCGGGAAACGTTTAAGGGAAGAATCAGAAGCTTTGTTATGCAGCGCCTTGGGATATACTCTGTGATGCGCGGTAGCGTGGATCGAGAAGCGTTTCGGACAACGCGCAGCCTGCTGGCAGAGGGAAAATACCCGTTGGTCATCTTTGCTGAAGGTGAAATCTCACGCCAGAACGATACGGTGTTACCCTTTGAAAGCGGCGTTATCCAACTCTGCTTCTGGGCATTGGACGATATGGCAAAGGTAGACGCAGTCAAACCCCTCTACATTGTCCCAATCGGAATTAAGTACGTCTACGACGAGGAGATGTGGGACGAAATCGAGGGCGCGCTCACCAGATTAGAGCGAGAAATTCTGCCCCAAGGCTCACCCGCCGCTGAAGATTTGTATGGACGGCTGCGACAGATTGGTGCCGCTATAGTGTCAACGCTGGAAAGGGAATATAAACTTAGAGCGGATGAAGATAGGTCATTGAATGAGCGGATTGAACAGTTGCGCGAACATATTCTCTCACAGGTGGAAGAATTTATGGGAGTTACACCGCAAACAACCGCCCTCCCCAGAACACGGGTCCGTGCCTTGAAAAACCTAATTGATGCAGAAGTCTACAGGGAGACGGAAGAGCTCTCCGCTTACGAAAGACAGATACACGAACAGCGATTAGAAAAATTTCAAGAGTTCTATCCGGATCTAAACCGTCTGCTTAATTTCATCGCTATCTACGATGGCTACGTCGGTGAAAATCGATCTCCAGAGCGTTTCTTGGAAGTCATTACCCGGTTGGAAAGAGAGGTTTTTGGGGCTTCAAAACCCCGGGGCCCCCGGATAGCGTTCATGCGTTTTGGGACACCTAAGAACCTGCTTGACCTATACGAAACCTACAAACAGGAGAAGAAACGGACGGTGCAGGACTTCACACTGGAATTAGAAACGGAGGTCCAAGCCCTCATTTCAGATATGTCTCAGCCCCCTACTTAATTCGATGGAAAGGATTGTATTGTAGGGTGGGGTTTTAAGGTAGTAGGCGTATTCCGTATGCCGTAACCTTTATGCAAATTACGCATCACGCATTACATCACGGAGATAAAAAAATGAAGAAATTCGGGATCATCGCACTAATAATCCTAATCGCTCTCGCAGCGATTTTTATCAGATCTGCCACTAGGCAACAAAGCAGTGAAACCGAAGCGGTCGCTGCAACAATCAAAGCAGTCGAGGTGATGAAAGCACCCCGCGGCGAAATCCGCTCCGAGCTGCAACTGTCTGGCACGATTGAAGCAAACTCACGAGTCACCGTCTTCCCCGAGGTCCCCGGAAAAATCATTCAAATGGACGTTGACGAAGGAGCAAAGGTGACAAAAGGGCAAACGCTCGCAGTCATTGAACACGCAGAGTTGGCACTCCAAGTGCGTCAGGCAGAGACGGCACTGTGGGCTGCGGAAACCACTTTGGATCAAGCACAGAAGTTAGCCAAGATTCGGGTCCAATCGCAAATCGATCGGGCAAAGGCGCAGCTGACATCCACCACCGTTGCCCTACAGCAGGTGGAGGATTTGTCGCAAACCCGCACCACGTCACAGGTCGAACAGGCAAAGGCGGGCTTGGAATCCCTCAAGGCAAATTTGGAGAAGATTAAGCGTGGCGCGAGGGATGAGGATCTCAGGCAGGCAGAAGCTGCGCTAGCTGGAGCAAAAGCAAGCCTCACCAATGCACGGAATAACCACAAGCGCATGAAACAACTCTTTGAGAACGACGCAATCAGCAAACAATCCTTTGAATCAGCAAAAACCCAGTTGGATATCGCCAAATCGCAATACGAGGTCGCTAACGAACAACGCGCCCTTATCCGAAATGGCGCACGCGAGGAAGATATCCAAGCCATGGAAGCACAGGTCGCACAGGCAGAAGCCGCCCTCAAACTCGTTTACGCCCAAGCTGACACGAAAACATGGGAAAAGGATAGGGCATTAGCACAGTCCCAAGTAGAGGGTGCGCGTGCAACTCTTGAAGCCGCCGAGGCGTTAGCAGCCGCCAAAAGTTGGGAAGCGGAAATTATTGCCGCGGAGACCGCGCTGGAACAAGCAAACATCGCACTGAAGCTCGCGCAAGAGCGGCTCGGCGATGCAACCATCACGGCACCGATCACTGGAATCTTGTCCATGAGCTATCTAGATTTGGGTGGGTTGGCATCCCCAACTGCACCGCTCTTCGAGATTGTGGATATGGATACCGTGAAAGCAACAGTCAGCGTCATTGAAGCAGATCTGAGCAAACTTGACCCCAAGAATCAGGAGGCGTGGATTGAGGTTGATGCGTTGGCACAACCTGTCACCGGGAAAATCTCCCTGATCAGTCCCGTTCTTGACCAAGCGAGTCGATCTGCGAAAGTCGAAATTACGATTGACAACGCAGGGCTGCGCTTGAAGCCGGGCATGTTTGCGAAGGTTAGGATTCCGGTGGAAATTCATGAAAACGCCATCCTCCTCCCGCGTTCTGCGGTAATCGAAGATAATGTCAAAAAGGTCCAAACTGTCTTTGTGGTTGCCGATGGACGCAGCAGACGCCGGCAGGTCGAGATGGGGTTGGCTGCAGGCAGCCGTGTGGAGATTACTAACGGGCTCTCTGAGGGCGAGCAGGTGGTCATCGCCGGGCAGCACACCCTCAAAGATGGCGAGGAAGTAACAGTGGTGAGTCCATAGTTGCTATACATTAATTTCCTGTGTCAAAGGTCAAGCCAATCAATACGGTTTGTGCCGATTGAATTGCGGTTGAGATTGCCTTGGTAGGACAAACTGCTCAAGCAAGCGTTGAAACCGCGACTCATAGATGCGTTGATATAATTCCATCTGATCCGGTATCAGCACTGCTGCTTGTGCGCGTGTCTGTCGTATCCGTTCACAGGCTTCCCAAAATGTTAAGTTGCCCCATTGCAGTTGATCACTCGTCCGATCCACAAGCCTTTTGAGTTCTGCGAGCAACCTATCTTCTGATGTATTGATGTGCATAGACCCTTTAAGAAATCACTCGCATCATTACAATATCGTAGGTTGGGTTGAACGACTGAAAGCACTTCCCTATCAAAGACAGTAGAGTTTTTGTCTTTCAACACCCCCCGACACGTCGGGACAGGCCGTTCTTACAGATAGCGGGAGTGAAACCCAACATTCGCAACTGAAGCTATTCTACTTTCGGAGATCAGCCATGAGCAAATACAAAATCGGTTGCGCCTTAATTATCTACGGCTCCCGTCAGGACACCGATCTCCCCGGTGTCCTCGCCGAGCTGGCAGCTGCAGGTTACGACGGAATAGAAGCCGGAAATCTCCACGCATGCGACCGCTCCCCTAAAGAGACAAAAGCCCTGCTAGCAGCGCACAACTTAGAGCTTGCAGGTGTCCATACAGGCTACGGCAGCCTCGAACGGTTCGATGAAACGATTCGGTTCACCGAAACGATGGGATCCAGTTACCTGATGGTCTCCGGTGTCGGTGGACAAGATACGCTTGAAGATTATCAACGTTCAGCGGAAGTCTTCAACGAGGTTGGGCATCGCTGTAATGACGCAGGAATCAAGTTCTGCTACCACAATCACAGTTGGGAATTCAAAGATCTCGGCGGAACGACAGGACTCGCTACACTCTATGATTCAACCGATCCAAAACTGGTTCACGCTTGTGTGGATACCTATTGGGTCAAGCACGGTGGCGAAGACCCCGCAGCCTTTCTGAAGCAATACGCAGATCGGGTTGCCTATCTCCACTTCAAGGATATGAACCCCGATGGCTCCTTTGGAGAAATTGGACACGGGATTCTCGATTGGGCGGGCATCATGGAAGCAGTCAGCGGAATCGAGGCAGAGTGGTTGACGGTCGAACAGGACCGGACGGACAAAGCAACGCAAGAAAGCGTCACCATGAGCTGTCAATACATGCGCCAAACTTTAGGAATCTAACCTAAGTTGCTAGGTTCTGTTGACATTTGACCGCGCGTAGGTCAAGCATTTTGCCCAACCCCAAACCTGTATCAATGATGTATCAATGAGATATATTCGTAGGGAACGGGGGTCACCAGTCCAATCAATCAATGAACCTATGAACAAATTGTTTTCACGTTTCATTTTAAGGAGATATCATGAGTTCGGCAACAATTACCAATGCTAACGAAGGCGAAGCACTTCAATTCCCTTGGGGTGCGATTAAGTGGCTCTGCAACGACCAAATCGATCCAGAGGCAGAAATGACCTTTGGACTCGTTTACCTCAATGCCGGCGAGGGCAACCCACTCCACTATCACCCGAACTGCGAGGAACTGATTTACGTGCTTGCGGGCCAATGCGACCACCAACTCGGCGACGAAGTTATCCCGTTGAGCGAAGGGACCATGTTACGCATTCCGCAAGGCGTGAAACATAACGCGGTCAATACCGGTTGGCAACCCGTCATGATGATCATCTGCTATTCCGCCGCTGATCGGCAAACCGTTTTTGTTGAAGACGAATAGTGTAGGTCTGCAAGGAAGCCCCTTTTTATCCCGATTCCGGACGGATGCTTATGATTCCCAACCGATGCAGGGTCAAGATTTGCGGGACGACAAGTGTCGCCGATGCACGCATGGCAGTGGACGCGGGAGTGGATTATTCTGGCGTTGTTGTCGAAGTGCCTTTTTCTGAGCGGTCCGTTCCCATCAAGTGCGCCGCGGACATCGCACAACAGACACCGATTCCGACCGTTGTGCTCGTCTTTGACCGCCCAATAGATTGGGTCCAAGAAGCGGCGGCGCAGATTAAACCGTTCGCAATCCAGTTGCTTGGACACGAGCCCCCCGCCCAAGTGGCAACACTCAAGGGAATCCTATCCTGCGAGGTCTGGAAGTCGTTGTTTCTACCCACCGAAAATGATCCAGCAGCAGATGTAAAAGCCATCTTCGCACAGATGGACGCGTATATTGAGGCAGGTGCAGACACCCTCCTGTTCGACACCGCAGATTTCAGCAGCGGACAAGCCCGATTCGGCGGCACCGGCAAGCGGAGCGATTGGAATCTGAGCGCGCAATTTATCCAAGCTTGTAAGGTGCCAGCCTTTTTGTCCGGCGGGATTCGTCCTGAGAATGTCAGTGCAGCGATGGAAACTGTCCGTCCTTACGGGGTAGATCTCTGTTCGGGAGTTGAAGCCTCGAAAGGAGTCCGTGATCGGCGGAAGCTAGAGCGGCTGATGGAATCCGCACAAGCTATTTGCCAGTAATTTATCAATTCCCCTGTGAGATCCGGTCAACATGCTCCTGCACGATATGTTCCGGCACAAGTTTGATAAATAACCACGCACCGGGGACGAGAATCAAAAAAATACCGATAAGTAGGTCGTCCGTATATCCGAGAATTGGGAAGATATCGGGAAGAAAATCTAAACGCAAAAATAGGAAATAACCCACCGCAAACGCGATCGCAAGTACCTCAAAGATGATGAGGATTGCTTTCCGATAAATCGGGACACGCGCATCCCAAAATAGCCGCCACGTCAGCTTTACGAAACTTGGCAGGTGATAAAGAAAACGTAAAAATCGAAATGTCTTAGGTGTCCTTCCGAACATAACCAATCCCATCTCCGACCTATATTCAAGAATTCCCTGATAATCCAGCGAATCTTGATCAAAAATCATCTACTAAACGTAACCTGTCATCTTCCGCGATCCAGAGTTCCGCCTCTGTATAAACCTGCGACTGTTATTCTACCCTCCACGCAATCAATCCGCCAAGGCAGCACGCGCAACGCGAAGCACATTGCCACCAAGCATCTTCTGGATCTCGCTATCCGAATACCCACGCTGAACAAGACCAATTGTAAAGATGGGCCAATTCGTCCATGCCAAACTCAACTTCTGACCCGCCTGCTGCCACTGTGGCGAAAACATCGGATCATTCTTGTCCCAGAAATACTCCCACCGTTTTCGTCCTGAACGCCGTTTCGGAATTCGCTGCTGCGCTTGTCGGATTGCTGAAGAGGTGTAAGCCACATCCGTTCCAATCGCGACATGGTCTACACCGAAATTCTTGGCGACATAATCGACATGCGTTAACATCGCGTTGATGTCGCCGCTCCCACCCAAAAACGCCGGAATCGCACAAATCCCAATATAACCGTCGGTGTCCACAATCGCACGGATGACCTCGTCCGGTTTGCAGCGATCATGTATATTCACCGCACAACACCCGGAATGACTCGCTACCATTGGACGCTCTGACACCTGCGCCGCTTCAAGACTCGTTTGCCAGCCGGAATGTGCCACATCCACAATCACTCCCACGCGATTCATCTCTGCAACAACCGCTCTACCGAAGTCGCTTAACCCCCCGTTCGCCGGTTCCGCACAACCATCACCGATCATGTTACGCCGATTATAAGTGAGGTGCATGATACGGATACCGAGTTGGAAAAAGATTCGGATATACCGTAATTCCTCCTCAACCGAAACCCAATCTTGAGGCAGGGGGACACCGTTTCCACTAAAATATAGGCAGTGCCTATTCTCCTGCTTTGCTGCGACAATATCATCTGGCGTAACCGCTTTCTGGATAAAGTCACGCATCATGTCTGTGGTGTAAGTGAAACGCGCCAAACGCTTGACCAAGCGGAGTGCGGACTGCCCTTCCTCCCCTGCGTTCTGCACGATACAGGTCACCCCTGCGGCTTCCCACGCCGCCATAAACTCCTGCCGCTCCCGCTCGTCGGTGACAAATCGGGTCATAGACATATCTTCCATCATGTCCCGAATCTCGACTTCCGACGCATCGGCTTCGACAGCGGCTGCCACAGCCTCCCCATCTACAGCGGCTCGCGGTGCAAACCCGTATGAGTCACAGACAATCGAGTTCTGGTGGAGTTCCATACCGTGTTCGATATCACGTGGACTCGGTTTCAAAATGTCTAACGCCACTTCGCGGGCGTGTTGGATTGTTTCGTTCATGTGCAATCTCCATCGGTCGTCCAACTGCAATAACCTGTTGCATCAAGTATGCGGTAGGGATGTTATCACAAATTGGGCGGGGGATACTATCAAAAAACGGCGGAGGTTTGAACTTGACACGCCCCTAGCACCAATATATAATGCCATCGTCATAATTCAATCTTATGGAATGGAGGCTCCATGACCTTATGAACACTTACGGATTTGGAATTATCGGCTGCGGCATGATTTCCGATTTTCATTCGGCGGCGATTGCGGAACTTGAGGGCGGAAAATTGGTCGCTGTCAGTTCAAGGAACGCAGACAACGCCAGACGGGTGGCAGACCGTTACAATGTGGATTCGTATCCCGACTATAATGAAATGCTCAAGCGGCCCGATTTGGATGTCGTTTGCATCTGCACACCAAGCGGAGCGCATCGAGATCCAGCGGTTGCCGCAGCAAAAGCGGGGAAGCATATCATCGTCGAAAAGCCGCTTGAGATTACCCTAGACCGCTGCGATGACATCATTCAAGCGTGTGACGAGGCGGGGGTGCGCCTATGTGCAATTTTTAACTCGCGCTTTACCGAAGGCAGCCAGCTAGTCAAGCGAACCATTGATAGCGGTCGTTTCGGGACGCTGACTCTGGGCGATGCTTACATCAAGTGGTATCGGACGCAGGAGTATTACGACAGCGGCGGTTGGCGGGGCACGTGGAGCCTCGACGGAGGCGGCGCGTTGATGAACCAGTCAATTCACGCAATCGATCTCCTCCAGTACTTCATGGGGCCCGTAAAAGCGGTGCAAGCGTTTACCGACACGATGACGCACGAACGCATAGAGGTTGAAGATGTCGCCGTTGCAGCACTCCGTTTTGAAAATGGCGCGTTGGGTGTGATTGAAGGCACGACAACCGTTTACCCCCGGCCTCCTAAAGAAACTTGAAATCTCCGGCAATCAAGGCACCGTAAGCCTCGAAGATGAAGACATTATCAGGTGGGAGTTCGATCCAGACCTGCCCGAAGATGCCGAAATTCGCGAGCGGTTCGCAGAGACCCGATCAGGTGGGGGCGGTGCCGCAGATCCCCGCGCAATCACCCACGAGAATCACCGTCTACAAATGCAAAACTTCATCAACGCCATCGAAAACGGGACACCCCATCTCGTCGATGGACGTGAGGGCCGCAAAGCTGTCGAGATTATCCTCGCTATTTATAAATCCAGCCAAGAAGGACGAATGGTAGAATTACCACTCTAGTCTTTAACGAATGAACTCATTTCACTCCACCGAAGCGAAAAGTGTACAACAAGCAGCTCTAAGGATGACCACCCTTGTGAGGGTTTACACCAGTCCCCCGTCAATCATACTCCAGCACGATCTTGATAGCTTCATCCTTCTTATGTAAAGACAACTCAAACCCGCGCTGCACCTCAGTAAACGGTAGACGGTGGGTGATCATGGGTGAAACATCAATTCGTCCCTGTGCAATCATATCCATTGCCAACGGGAAATTATTCTGTGCATCGGGCCCCACGGATCCGATGAAGCGGATGTTCTTTCTAAAAAAATCACCGAAACGGAAAGCATAAGTCGGATCATCAGGCACACCGAACGCCAGAATCGTCCCATCCCGCTTGACGAGATCCATGCACTGATTGATTGTCTCCGTCTGATGTCCTACCACTTCAACAACCAGATCTGCCATCCTGCCCTCCGTGATCTGCTCAACAGCGGCGGCCGGATCCACTTCAGCGGAGTTAATCGTATGCGTCGCCTGCATCTGCTTTGAGGCCTCCAGCCGAAAATCGACGAGATCCGTTGTAATGACCGTTTTCGCACCCAAGTTACTCAACAAATGCGTGAACAACAATCCCATCGGTCCCTGCCCCATCACAACGACATCCTGATTGAGCAGATTCCCTAGCTTGCTACATGCCCAAATCACGGTGCCGAGCGGCTGAGCCATCAGGATACAATCCTTGCGCTCAAATTCCACCAACGGAACTGTAACGGCTTCATGGGAAACGAAGTATTCCGCAAGTCCACCGATACGCCCCGGCAGCGCAAGCACCGCGTCCCCTTCCTTAAACCGATCCGACTTGCTCGCAGCCACTACGCCGATACATTCATGGATGGTCATTCCGGGCGATAGTGGATAGGCATCGGCTGGATGGTCAAGCGCAAACGATGGCATATCAGTGCCACAAATAGCGTTCATATAAGTCTTTATAAGGATAGCTCCCTCCGGGTCAGATGAAATATCGGGTTTATCAATATCGATCATCTCAATCTGACGCGGGGCAACAATTTGTGCAGATTTCACATATCTCTCCTTGGTTGTGAAGTAATCAAACCTTATAGGCGAACAGCTTCGCCTGAAACAGCTTCACGCGAATGGCAACCATTTCACCGACACAGGTGATATCACTATTTCCTTGCCAAGTAACAACTTGGTCTTCCTGATCTCCTGTCAGGGGATCGCACATCTCGAAAGTAAAGCCCTCAAGGGGACTAACATCCGGGCACATCATGGTGGGTATCCTTTGCAGCAATTCAATGCGGATCCATCCGCCGGGAGCGCAGCGGTAGTTCAGGCGCAGTTCATCTCCCCGGCGGAATACCGTGGGAATGGTGAATCGCCCTTCCGCTTCAGCCTCAACACCGCAGAGCCGATGCGGATGCCAGCGTGCCCACCTGTTTTGCGAGGCTGCTAACTCCGGAAAGATTGCCCCCTGATGCTGAGGCGGAACAGTGTGTAGCGTCGAGCGCGCTTGGTAAGGCACCGCCCAGTAGCCATCGGGAAGTTCCACCAGACCGTTGCGCCAAACATGGATCTGGCCCTCTTCTCCACTCCCCCTCGATCCCAACTCGACAGCCGCCCGGCGTTCCGGGCGTGTCCAGATCAGACCATCTCGACTGAAGGCGAGCTGCAAGTCGACATGATCGGTGGACTGGTGGAAGACCGGAATGACCATGGCGTGCAGGTCCCCTCGCTCCGGGTAGGGAAAGTAGCACGCGCCGTAGAACGAGATGTCCAAAGGGTCTTGTGCGTCGGGATGGAGCAACAGCTTGGCCGCGGGCCAATGGCGGAAGTCCCGGGTCCGTGCTAGTCCGATTGCACGACGCACCACCTCGGTCTCAGGCATACTAGTTCCCAAGGCTTGCGGCTCAGACGGGGCAACTCCTTGGGGTTGCATGAACGCAAAATAGGTCCCATTGTGTGCGTCGTAACCCGGGCAAATACCACCGTTCACCGAGTAGTTGGCGAGAGGTTCAGGGAGACGGGTCCAGGTAATCCGGTCCGGCGAGGTCAAGCCGAGTAGTTGCCCCTTCAACACCACCTTACGCCCGGTATAGGATTGACCCGCGTAATGCTCGGCCCGCCAGCAGCTGTCCGCTTCATCGGGATCCACCTCCTCGCCGGACTCGCGGTCAAGCCAGAATCCCTTGGCTTCCAAAGCTTTGTAACGCTCGGCGGGTGGTGCGGACGGATCTTCAAAGATGCTCGCCTGCAACGGTGTCTTGAGGATATTGTTGTTCGTCGAGCTGTTGAACTCAGTCTGTCCCAGTACTGGTCGCTCCCATTGGTAGCCATCTTCACTGACAGCGAGACAGGTCCTATCCCCGACGTTGTATAGCATGTGAAGCCGCCCATCTTCGCGCCAGACATGGGCAGGACTGATTGGATCGTCGCTCTCCCATTCTTTTTCAGGGCTTATAAACGGTGCAGATTTCTGCGCTGCTTCCACGCGCAAGCCCACGCCAACCGGTGCATCGAACAGTTCGTAGCTTCCCTGACGGGTTGTACTGCGATGGCCCGTAAAAATTTCCGCCACGTCTACCATCGCCATCCAAGTGCCGGGATTGTAGCGCGGCCGCACCCAGTCACCGGGAAAATAACTACCGCGTGCCAGAATCTTCTGCCGTTGTTCAGTCATTTCCACCTCTTTCTTGCACTGTGACATACTCCCAAGCCGTGCTGGTAATCTTTGCGGGGTTCAGTGTTGAAAAATCCATGATTGTCCCCTTGTTGGCCCTCTCCGATAAAGATAGAGAGGGCCATTTTACTCCGTTTTCGCTTTTGGGTCAACCAAAATTCCTATTTTTGGGCGCACTCCACTGGGCGGAATGCGCGCCTTTCCGCTCTGATCGGCTGCTATTGGTAGCGAGAGACCGTCTCCTCCCCACAGGTCATTGTCTGTAGCAGCGCGGGACATCCCTCCTTCGTGGCAGCGATGGCGCGAGCAATCGCACCGGGCAGCTGGTCAGGTGTCTCAACTGTTTCGGCGAAGGCACCCAAACTCTTGGCGACCCCAGCGTAATCCCCGGACAGCTTGTCGCTCTCCCAGTGCTCCGAGGCATACGGCATATTCTGGTTGTAGTGAGTCATCACACCGTTGTTCAAAACTACGGTCAATATCGGAATCTCAGACCTTACCGCTGTCTCAATGTCCAAGCCAGCCATACCGAAGGCAGCGTCTCCCATCACATTGATGACCAACTTTTCGGGCGCGGCTATCTTTGCTCCCAGTGCTAACCCCAGTCCATAACCTAACTGCGTCGACTTGCCCCACCCGATATAGCTATTTGGGGTCACGGTGGACCAAAACGGACACATCCGATCTCGCGGATAACCCGCGTCGTGCGTGGCGATGGTGTTCGACACATCCACGGCTTTGTAAAGTTCGTTGAGGACGCGATACTCGTTCATCGGAACCTCGTCAGACTCAAGCCGCGGACGCCACGCCGCCATCCACTCCGCTTTCACTTTGCGGATTTCGTCCGCCACACCGTTGACATCCGCTCTCCGCTGCTCACCAATCTGCCGCTTCACCTCTTCAATCATCTGTTCCAGCACCAACTTGGCATCGCCGACAGCACCGTGAGCCAACTGATAATGCACGTTCAGGTCATCCGTCGAGTTGGTAATCTGCGCGAGCGTGACACCCGCAGGCATCTGCGGGCTATAACCGCCACTGAGCGTCGTCGCAATGCCGAGGACAAAGTCCGCCTTCTTTAGGAAATGTCCCGCCATCTGCGTGCCGGTATTCCCAGCCGTCCCCAACGCCAGAGGATGGTTTTCAGGGAAGCCGCTCTTACCCTGTAGGGTCGTCATGACAGGAATGTTCGTCAACTCCGCTAGCGTTACCAACTCTTCCGTCGCTTCGGCGTATAGTATACCCCTGCCTGCACTAATAATGGGACACGATGCCTTGAGCATGGTCGTCACTAAATCACGGACATCGTCGGGATCTGCTGCCGATTTGCGGACCTGCACCGGCACATAGTTGAAGGCACTATCCGGAATCTCCTGCCCTGCAGCGTCTGAGGATATCTCCAAAAGCACCGGGCCCGGCCGCCCATGTTTTAGCCGAGTGAATGCCATTCGCATCAACTGAGGGATGCGATCCGCCTGATTGATGTATTCCGTCCACTTGGTAACCCCACCGTAGTTCCGATGCGAAACGAAGCCCGGGTGCATTCCTACATTCGAGAGGCGCGGGCCCCCAGGGAGGAGGAGTATGGGCACCGAATCGGCATAAGCCTGGGCAACGCCACCAAAGGCGTTCTCGGCACCTGGACCGTCTTGCATCATGAAGACACCGATGCGGTTGCCGCACATGATACGACTGTACCCATCAGCCATGTTCACACCCGCTCGCTCTTGGCGCGAGAGGATCGGTCTCAATCCCTCTTTGGCAGCCGCATCTATCAGCGAATGGTTGGGAAAGCAGGCGAACCAGTCAAGTCCTTCGGCTTTCAGAATTTTAGCGATTGCTTGATTACCTGTCATATATTTCTATCCTTTCAATATTTCTTGTGCTAGCCCAAGTAGCTAGCCATTGAAAATCCATTGATTTCCCTGTGGGGGCAGGGTCTCCCCGCCCGTTGAGGGTTCTATCTTTCGATTGAGTTGCTTTGAATCTCTCGATTTCGTCGTATGGTTCTAATACTGATGAACCAACGAACCGATTACTTTAGTATTAGCATCCGCCGCGTGGCAGAAAAATCCCCGGCCGTTAGCGTGTAAAAATAGAGACCACTGGCAACAGATTCACCCAACTGATTCCGTCCGTCCCAATAGGCTGCACGGCTGCGATTCTGATACATACCCGCCGCTTGATGCCCCACGGCTAAATACCGAACTACTCCCCCATTCATATCATAAATCGTCAGCGTTACCTCTGCCGACTCTGCCAACTGATACGGTATCCATGTCTCCGGGTTAAACGGATTCGGATAGTTTGCCAACAACGCAGTCTCTTCAGGAATCAGCGAGGCTAGCAGTTTTTGGAGATTTTCAATACCCTCTTTGAAGGCAAGCGAACCGTCATCTGCCACCCGCGCCTGCGCTATCCACCCCTCTATCATCGTAGGATTTACCATCCTTTCTCTCCCCATAGGATCTACTATCCCTTCTCTCCTTGCAGCGTCTACCATCCTTTCTCTCCCCATAGGATCTACCATTCTCTCTCCCCCTGCAGCGTCTACCATCCTCTCTCCCCCTGCCCCGATAGATCGGGATGAAGACACCCCGACAGATCGGGATGAAGACACCTGCGGGGGGATTAAGGGGGGTGCAGCAGACGCTGTAGTCTCCCCAATTCCCTGTGACACGAGGATGAGGTCAAGGATACTGACCACCCCATCGCCGTTGGCATCCACAGGCGAGTTGGCAGGTACCCTTTTCCCCAACTGCTGAGCGACGAGAATGAGATCCAAGATGCTCACCCGTCCATCCCGATTCACGTCCCCGATGGCAAGGCCTCCCTCCACAGTAATGTGGATTTGATGCGGGCCTGCGGGGATATTTTCTCCGGTGATGGTGCCAAACTCAAAGTTCTGCAGCGTCAAGCTTGTTTCGCCTCCCGATTTCGCCTTGAACCTTACTTGAAGCAGGGTGCCGGTGCCATTTACACCTTGAGAGGACAACCGTGCCGCGCTAAGTCCTGTGATTTTACCCGCTGCGTTATCAATGCTCCCCCCTTGAAAGAAGGTCGTGCCGCCGTCCGTCTTCAGGAAACCGCCTTCGGTCACGTTGATAGCTTCGAGGGCGGCGGAGTCAAAGGCAATATCAAACTGCCAGCCTGCTAAGTCGGTGACAGTTTCTGCGCGGATATCAAGGGTGAAGGTATCGTCCGTATGAATTGGGGTTTGGGAAAAAGCGTAGCCGACACCGGGGTTTGCCACTGTATATTCGGTGCCGGGTTCAAACCCAAAAAAGGCGTTATAGTTTGCCTCAACCGCTACTAACAAGACATTTCTCCCCTCCTGAAGTGTGACCGGGAGAAAATCTATGTAATCATGCGACTCATGGTAACGGAGGGACTGGTAAATCAAAGTCCCGTTGAGCCAAACCTGAAGATCGTTATGGCTGCCAACATACATCGTTGTATCTTGTTGCCGCGGTGAATAGAGGGATACAGTGCCGTAGAGCATGTTGGAAAAACGGAAAGTATCATCAAGGTTGCCTCCAAGCATATCCTCAATGTTGAAATCCCCCGTAGCAGAAAGTCTGCGGGAGGTCCACACGTCATCGCCAACGGACTGTCCCTCTACTGCCCCGTGGGTAGCAATCGCCACCTCTGTCACCGCACTCCCACTCGCTTCTGCCAATAAATCCCTACTACCACTCGGTTGTACGTACGGCAACACGACCCATAGCCACGGACCCTCTATTTTGGGACCTCCCTTTGGGAACGCCGGATTTGCGTGCCAAAGAACCGTTATATTTTTGCGTAACCCATCCAAAGGCGAAATGTCAGAGATCGCATTTTTATAGACTCCCAGCCATTTCAAGTTGGTCAACCCCCCCAAGGGGGATACGTTCACAATGTTATTTTGTCCAACATTTAGCCATGTCAAGTTGGTTAACCCTGCAAGGGGGGATATATCCGATATGTTGTTTCCAGCAAGATTCAGTTCTTTCAAACTTGTTAAGCCTACCAAAGGCGTAAGGTCTGATATATCTCCGTCATTAACCGCTAAAATCTCCAGTTTTGATAATCCCGCAAGGGGTGATAAATCGGATATGGAATCGTTCCCAACCCGAAGCGTTTTCAGGTTGATTAAACCTACAAGGGACGAGGACGATAAGTCAGATATCAGAGTACGCTGAAACTCTAGGTAGGTGAGATTTGTTAAACCTCTCACGGGTGATATATCAGATACCTTGCTGTGATCAACCTCTAGGTGGGTGAGATTTGTTAAGTTCCTCACAGGCGATATATCAGATACCTCACTGTGATCAACCCCTAGATGAGTGAGATTTGTTAAGCCTCTCACAGGCGATATATCGGATAAGGGGTTGCCGCGAAGCCAAAGCTCACGCAGGTTGATTAAGCCTGCTAGCGGTGAAAGGTCGGAAACCTCATTATCGGCAAGTTGTAAAGATCTCAGATTGGTCGCAAACTGAAGGCCTGTCAAATCACGGATGCCCTTATTCCGTGATTCAAGTCTTTCCAACCTTGCCATCTCCTCCACAGTAATCGGGGCATTGAGGCTTTTACCAAGTGATTCCGCAATCGCAGCGCGCAGGTTCGGGTCAGGGATATGAACAACCGCACCCGGTAGACGCTCCGGCTGCGATGGGCTATCAACCTCCGCCTCCGGGAAGTCCAATGCGTAAATCATTGCATTAAAACTCGATGTCCATGCGTCCCGTTTCATACTCCCATTCTCACCCTCTAACACCAGCAAGCCGATGTTCTGTAGCCCTATATTCTCACGTATTTTTTTAAGGAATACTTCCGTCTCTAACCCAACCGCAGCTGCGGCATAAGCCACGTCCACCGGCCCCTGAAACGCCTCATGAAATCGTGAAATCGGCTCAATGTCACCAAACGCACCCCCCGTCGCTGCCAGTGCCGCCTTGTATCTATCCGTGTCTTCTTGAACAAGCGCGTCCAGCGTTGATTGTTCAACGTATAGGCGTAGGGCTTGTGCTTTGTCATACGCTGGCGTGGCATTGCTCTCTATCACTGAACGGACCTGATCCTCAAAGGTTTTCATCCCTTCCGTGTGGCACCCCAAACAGGACAACCCATTCCGCACCGTCGGATCACTCGCAGCGGGGTTGGAGACGATGTTTATCGGTGCGTCATCTAAACGAAAACCGGACGCATTGGCAAGGTAGTATCCCTGTAATCCATTCGGAAGATTGAAGATAACCTCTCCACCATCATGCGTGAAATTGAGGGGATGGGTGAAGATGTTCTGTGTGCCAACACTCCCCGCAAAATCGTAACTCTTCCAATACGCGCCATATCGGGAGGTGTGTCGTTCTATCACCCGGTTATGATTGGAGACACCGGAATCGTTGGTGCCTGCCCGCCAGACACGCACCCCCGGCGCATTGAGTAGGTTACGGACCACATCCACCTCCAATCGGGTCTCTAGCTCCCTATCCGTTAATGGCAGGGATAGCAAATCGTGGTATAGCGGTGGGGTGGAGGCCGTTGCCAGAAACCAATCGACATGAACCGATGGTATATTACTCTTCGTCTCCGTCTGTAATCGCCCGAGTTGGTCACGCAGCGCAGTCTGTGTTGCCGCATTATACGCGATGTGATAGGGATACGCCGCTTCTATCTGCGTCCACGCGTCATTGACATCCCATTCATAGTGTCGGAGGTCGATGTAGAGGATTGTTCCCTGTGGGTCAATGGGGTGTGGGTTGGTGACGGTGCTTCCCCATGAGAGGCTGTTGACCAATTTGGAGAGTCCGCTGCGGTATTCTTGGAGTCTCCTCGGTGTCTCACCCGCATTGTAGAGATGGGTGAGTGTGAAGTAACGGGCAAACGCACGGTCAAAAGCTGAAAGTGACATCAGATGATTCTCAATGGTATTGAGCACTTCACCGGGGGAGATGAAGCGGCGATCCGTGGTAGAGGTTGCCGCCCAATCGGGTGCATCGGCTAAAATCCAGTTTCGGATGGTGTCAATTGCTTGGGTGGATAGTTGGGGTTGTGCGAGCGGCATCCGTTTGGCTAGGTCAGTGGTCAGGAGTCGGTTATACAGTTCGGAGGCATCGGGGTTTCCCGGGACAACGGTTCCCTCTCCGATGAGTGCGTTGTGTTCGATTAAGAGTGTTTCTCGATAAGCACCGTCGGGGCCGTGGCAGATGAGACAACTCCGTTCAAAGATAGCGTAGGCATCTTGGGCTACCTGCTGTTGGGCGGATACATTTTGAGAACCGACAATGAACACCAGGACAATGAGTGCGATGCGATATTGAGCCCTAATCAAATAGGGTATGATATGACAGTTAAACACAGAGCGTTTCTCCTTACAGATGGTTTTGTTGATCGATTCTAAAATCTTTGCCTCGGTGTCAGCATACCGCTCCGTCCCGATGCTGGAATCGAGATTTAGAGTAACTGGAAGCGAAATATTGAGCCCTTTCTATGGATCAAGCCCGAAGTGCGTAAATCCTATCTATTCTGAAAAAAATGGCCGGTTGTGGGTATTTTATCAGGATTGATAGCCCCAATCAAGCGAAAAAGCGGTAAAAAAATTCGTCCTTGATTTCAAAGATAAACTTTGCTACACTTTCTGCACGTTTCTATACTCGATAATTGGTGTGAGTTTCTTGGAATACGGGTATAATTGGGCTGGGTGCCGGGGCTATAATCGATAGACCCATTGAACCGCCTAAGGGCTCAATCTCCAGAGGGAACTAGCCGCTATAGTATCCTCGCCCTGTTACATCCAACAGTCGACCTACAAACCGTCAAGGATTTTTACCATCAGCAAACTCCATCATAAAATCTTCCTCACTTATAGTTCTGTATTCCTCATCACAATCATCGGGATCTTCGTGGTCGCGAGTCTTATGGTTGAGCATCCTTTTGATCGCCAAATTCAACAGGATACCCAAGAATTTAGGACACGGCTCACCCACACGAGAGATTTGCTTCGCCAAGATATTGAGGAGAAAGTTCGGCGCGAAATCAAGGATTGGCGTGTCGTTCAGGCGATCCGAAAGCGTGAGCCCTATCCGCCTAGTATCACCGATAGTGTGCTGGATATCTTGGAATATGGAACCCATGAGGGCATCGTCACGGCAAGTAAAGTAGGAAACAGCGATCGTTATCCCCTTAACTTGCGTCACGGGGAAAAGGATGTGGAAGCGTTAGATCGGGCACGAAAGTTAAAGCGAGAAACAGCGTCGAGACTCCGAACCCCTGAAGCGCGGTCCACCATCGAGATTACATTGCCAATTCAAGCAGAGGGTAAGTTTTTAGGATTTGTCACCGGCGGCTATTTTTTACATAAACACCTCAGTCAAGCCCTTAAAGATTTGACACTTCATCCAACCTTTCTCAAAGAGGGCACTCGCCTCGTGCCACTGAACGCGCCCGGCGATACCATTCCGATATTTGAACGAGAATCGCTCCTAGCGTTTGCAGACGACGCGGATCAGCCTTTTCAGAAGATTGAGTTGATAGGTGTGCTGCACAGCGTCAGTCGTATCCCAATTTTAACCTCGGATATCGAGACATCGGTTGAGGCGCAGCGGGAATCCCGATCCATTGGCCCAGAGTTGATTCTTGCGTACTCCCATCGGGATCAAATTGGATTACAACAGCAGCTTACGTTTATCCTACTTATCATCGGTGGGGTTGGACTGGCTTCGGTCTACATTGTCAGTTATATCGTCGGGCTTCAAATGACAAAGCCTATCAATCAGTTGGCAGCGGGAGCGGCTGAAATCGCGTCAGGCAACCTTGAGCAGCAGGTCGCCATCCAGAGTCGAGATGAAATCGGTAGATTGGCGGAGGCTTTCAACCAAATGGGGGCAGCTCTGAAGGCGAGTCTGGAGAGACGGCTTGCTGCCGAGCGACTTGCGGCATGGAGAGATGTTGCCCGTCGCGTCGCCCATGAGATTAAGAACCCGCTATTTCCGATTCGGCTTTCGATCGAAAATCTTCAGCGAGCCTATCGAGGTAGGCACCACCAATCTACAGCGTTTGAGGAGATTTTTGGACAATGCACTGACACGGTTATCGAAGAGGTGGAACGGCTAGAGCGAATGGTGGATGAGTTCCATCAATTTGCCCGAATGCCCCATCCTGATCGGAAACTATCCGACCTCAATCAAATCGTGCAGAACGTGGTGAACCTGTACGCGGAGTCTGTCGAGAACATTCAGATGCAGACAAATCTCGCCACCAATCTTCCCCCCTTCTCCCTCGACTCAGAGCAGATTACACAGGCGTTAGGAAATCTGATTAAAAACGCAATCGAAGCGCTGCCTGACGGGGGAACATTGAATGTTTCGACTCAACTGGTAAACGGGGTGAAAATCCGGATTAAGATTCAGGACACAGGCATCGGTATGTCGCCAGAGACGCTATCACAGATTTTCGCACCCTATTATACAACAAAGGAGACAGGGACAGGGCTTGGTATGGCGATTGTTCAGCGTATTATCACCGATCACGATGGAGAAACCTTCGTCGAAAGCGAAGAAGGGATTGGGACAACCGTTTGGATTGAGTTGGAAGCGCACGACACGTAAAAAGCGTGATCGGAATCCTCCTAGTGGCAAATTTCCTACCCTGTTCTTTTGATTGGTAGAAGGAGGCTGCCTCCGGGTTTACCCCTGCCTCTTTAAGATTTGAATCCCCGAAGCGGCACCGATAATGACCTGATCTGTGCGGTTAATGAAAAGTCCGTTTTCAACAACGCCGGGGAGATTATTGATGAGACTCTCAGTGGTGCTCGGATCGGGGATGCCATCGAAACCACAGTCCAGAATATAGTTTCCGTTGTCGCTGACAAAGTCGGGACGCAGGGTTGAACTGCGGCAAATCCGATTGAGTGCTAGCTGGGTTGCCCCCCATCCAAATGGGACAACCTCCACCGGTACCGGGAAATTAGAGCCCAACTGTTCAACTAGTTTCCCTTCGTCAGCAATGATGACCAGCCGTTTGGAGGCGTGGGCAATGATTTTCTCTCGGACTAAAGCTCCGCCCGCTCCCTTGATGAGATTGAGGGTAGGATTGACTTCATCCGCACCGTCAATGGTCATATCAATCACAGGGTGCTCCCCAAGTGTTGAGAGCGATATACCCTGTTGAACTGCAATTTCTTCCGTCTGCTTTGAGGTTGGGATGCCGATAATATTGAGGCCTTCCCGAACTTTTTCACCGAGTTTTAGGAGCGCATAGTAAATCGTTGAACCTGTGCCAAGCCCGACAATCGTGCCGGGCTCCACCTCCTCAACAGCCCGTTCTGCTGCAAGTTGTTTAAGTTTTTCTGTTTCCATTTTTTCTCCTGATGCCTGCAAATAGGCGGGGAATTGTCCCGGTAAATCGGGATTGACAGCCGCTTCCCTTGAATTGCTCGTCTGTGCTATATTTCTAATTTTAACACCTCACGGCACGGTTTTCTACTCAAATTGTTCACTTCCACGTATTACGCAATACACATTACGATTCACGTCCCATGTGAGGATAATCACGAATGAATCTATACATCCGCCTACTGAGTTATGTTAAGCCTTACTGGAAAAGTCTGGCCGTCTCACTAATAGCAATGTTGGTTGTGTCCGTCGGCAATCTTGTCCCAACATGGATTGGAGGGAGGATTGTTATTGACGAGGTAATTGTACAGCGGGATGTCAGCCGCTTGCACTGGGTCGCGCTCTTGCTGCTTGGCATCTATCTGGCAAAGAGCATTGGGGTGATGTTGGCAGAATGGCTGTCCCACGAAATCGCTGAAAAGATTATCTACGATATGCGGACACAGATCTACAGCCACTTGCAGAAACTTTCGTTTCGCTTTCACAAGGACAGCACCACCGGCGACCTCATGTCGCGTGTGGTAAATGATATCGACGCGATGCGGGATATGCTCGCGCACACCGTGCACATAGCCACTGTGCAGGCGTTGACTTTTATCGGCATTGCCATCTTGCTGTGCGCTATGAACGTAACAATGGCAAGCCTGACCATTGTCCCAATCCTGATTTTGGGACCGTTGATTGTCCGTTTCGGTATAAAGCTACGGGTCATTTCCCGCGATGTGCGTGCGGAACTCGCGGATGTCAACGCCCGTTTGCAAGATAACCTTTCGGGCATCTTTGAGATCCAAGCCTTCGCCCGCGAACCCTATGAGGAGAAGCGGTTCACCGTCCGATGTGCCAATTACCGCAACGCAATCATTCGAGGGGTGCGCCTGTGGGCGCGACTGAATCCCACCGTTCAGTTTTTGCTTGGCGCGAGTTGGACAGCGATTTTGTGGTATGGCGGTTGGCAGATGATCACCGGATCAAACGATATGACGGTCGGGCAACTGTTTATTTTTCTCGGATTTCTGTGGCGACTGTTCATACCGATCGAGATGGCAAGTCACGAAAATGAGCGGTTGCAGAAAGCCCTCGCTGCCGGTGAACGGATGATGGAACTGTTAGATACCGCACCTGAGATTAAAGATGTCCCAAACGCTTGGACGGGTAGGATTAAAGGAGAGCTCTTGTTTGAGCATGTCTCGTTCAAATACACGGCCGAGGATATTCTGACAGATGTGAGTCTCAAAATCCGACCGGGGGAGACAATCGCTTTTGTCGGGCCCAGCGGTGTCGGCAAAACCACGTTAGTCGGGCTTGTGCCAAGATTCTACGATGCAACCGGCGGACAGGTGAAGGTTGATGGCATCAGTGTGCGGGATTGGCAAATTCAGGCGTTGCGGTGTCAGATTGGTCTTGTTCCGCAAGAGACATTCTTATTTAACGGAACCGTTGGCGAGAATATCGCTTATGGCAAACTGGACGCAACACAAATGGAAATTGAAATGGCAGCGAAATCCGCCAATATCTACGACTTCATCACGCAGCTCCCAGATCGCTTTGACACCGTTGTTGGGGAGCGCGGCATGCGTCTTTCCGGTGGTCAGAAGCAGCGGATCTCGATTGCGCGTGCCATTCTGAAAGACCCCCCCATCCTCATCCTCGACGAAGCAACGTCCTCTGTTGATACGGAATCAGAACAACTAATCCAGCAAAGTTTGATGAATCTACTGCACGGACGGACCACGCTGATTATCGCTCATCGGCTTACGACCATCAGATTTGCAGATCGAATCGTCGTATTGGCTGACAATCGAATTGTCGAACACGGCACACACGTCGAGCTGTTTTCACAGGATGGACTATACGCCCGACTTTACAACGCTCAGTTTGGGGATAAGTACTCGTAGTGTTGAAATCTTCGTATCCGATGTACCCCCCTCCCCCCGCCCCGATAAATCGGGATGAAGACACCCCGATGAATCGGGATGAGGACACTTGCGGGGGGATTAAGGGGGGGCATTCTACCAAAATCGGTCAAAAAACCGAAAACTAAATAGCCCTAATGAATTCAAAGACGCGTTTGCGTAAATCTGCTGAATGTGCCATAATCTCAAGCGTATCGCATACCTTTGAAAACACGTCTATTTATTTCTCGTGTCTACTATAATTCGGTATAGCGTTGTTTACCGTTAAAGGAAATTCGGGGCCAGCTTGTGTGGGGCCAATTCGTGAACTGGTACGGTATATAGTGGTTTGCCATGACGTGGCGCAGGGCACCGGGCTGTTTGATTGGTCCACCGCGATGAATTAAGCGACCATGAAATAACACCGCATCGCCCTGATTGGCTATCACGGAAACTTCGGGACGGTTGTTCTCTTCAAAGATCCTTTCGGTCTTTTTGTGGCGATACTCGTAATCCATCTTCCCGTTCTCATCCAATGTCTCCCAGTAGGTCACAAGTTGTCCTTTATGTGAACCGGGCTGTATATAGATGGTGCCATTTCCTTCGTTGACATCTACCAAAGGCAGCCAAGCGGACATGCAGCCGGGGAGAGGACACTGGTCCTGATGACGCTTCCCTTCAGAACCTTTGTAGAAATACATGGTTTGTATGCCCTCAACTTTATCTTCAAAGCAGTCTTCGAGCGGCTGATGTAGACGCGAATCAATCAGCAGCGCAAGTGCTTTCGGATCATACAAATGCTGATTGTGCGTACGCCCCCAGTTGTCTGGTTCACGGGGGGCGAAACCTTCAAGTGTCTTTCGCCCCGAATGAAGTGCCATCATATGCTCAATGAACGTTTCACACTCCGATTTGGAAAAAACCGATTTAAGGATGGTATAACCATCTCGATCATACTGCGCTTTTTGTTCTAGAGTCAGACTTTTCATCAAAGAATTCCTTTCATATCGACAATAACCTTATACCCCCTCGTGCAGCCATGTGATCGGACGGATGACAATCTTGCGATAGCGAGGCCGGGAAGGTGGGTCTAATGTTAAAAATATGGCATGTCTTTTTTGTAATTGTGTGAGATAATATCACACAGCACATTGTATTATGTTTTGGAGTTTCATTCAACAGGATTATCCAAAAAATAAAGGACAAACAGAGGCGATATGATTACCGATCAAGAAATTCAACAGTTTTCAGAGATGGGGGCAGTGACAATTGATACGCCACTGACTCAACAGCAGCTCACAGCGGCATCAACCGTGTTCGATCGTTTACTCCCGTTCTGCGAGCCGAAAACGGGTGAAAAACCACGCTACCGGGTCAGCACAACGTGTACCTTCTACGATCCGGAATTGCTGGACATCATCCAACATCCATTTTTTGAGGAGGTAGCCAAGCGCGTTCTGCGAGCTGATGAAATACGTTTTTTTCAAACTGCTATCGTGACAACTTATCCGCAGCCAAATACTCCCTTCAGCTTCGATCAACATGTGGATATCCAGTACTGCCTTTCAGATCTCGATGCCACTCCCAGACGGATGGTTTGCACCTATTTTCTTTGGATCGACGATGTGACAGCACAACGTGCGCCCTTGATGTACCGTCCCGGCAGCCATCGGTTGATAGCTAAAAACAGAGAAAGCCAACCGGAACTGAAAGGCATTGTTCCGCCCGTTGCAGGTGTCTCGCTGGATGGACTTCCCGCGCTTGATTACGCCGATGCAATTCCTGTGGTGGCACGAGTCGGACAAGCCAGCGTTCTGACTACTGGGATGGTGCACGGTGCATCAATCAATGTGGACACCCTTCCCCGTAAGGCGATGGTTATTACCTTCACGGCGGCGGACGTAGAGATTGATCTCCCCCAGAATCAGGCAGCAACTAAGCGAACTTATGATCGGGAATTGAAAAAGCGTCTTCGGCCCGAACGGGCACACATTGTCCCCGCTTGACAGTTTGGTGGCGGACAAGCAAACTTGAAGCAATACAAACGCACAGCGAGGCTTTTTTTATCGTAATCTGATTGAAAGGGATGAACCCGGATGCCGGTGGCTAAATCCCAATTTCTGATCGCGTTTGACGTAGCCTATGCTTTTACAGATTCTTGGTAGACCCAAAAGGAGACTTGATGACAATGGCTGATCGGAACACTTTGATAGTTGATATAGGTGGCAGTGGCATCAAAGCAATGGTTTTGGATGCAGCAGGAAATCCGATAGGAAGTCGAACGCGCCTCCCAACACCGCGACCTGCTAAACCAGATGCTATCCTTGAAACAATTGTCAAGTTAGCCAAACGACAGCCAGACTTTGACCGTGTATCGGTAGGCTTCCCCGGTGTGATACGTAGAGGTGTGATTCTAACGGCAGTGAATCTCCACAAGAATTGGATTGGATTAGATTTGGAAGGAGCATTATCTAAACGACTTGGCAAACCTGTGCATGCTTTGAACGATGCCGACGTTCAGGGGTTCGGCGCAATTTCGGGCAAGGGGGTGGAACTGGTTGTCACATTAGGGACCGGCTTCGGATCTGCCCTGTTTATTGATGGAAAGCTGGTCCCCAACCTCGAAGCTGCACATCACCCATTTCGTGGCGGTAAGACTTATGAGGAGCATTTAGGAAGGGCTGCACTAGAAAAAGCTGGCAGAAAAAAATGGCAACGGCGTGTGATGCAAGCGATCGCCTCGCTCGAACACCTATTTAATTACGATACCCTTTATATCGGTGGCGGCAATGCCCGGAAGATCAAGTGTAACCTTCCTCCGAATGTCAAAATAGTGCCTAACGTCGCCGGTTTATTGGGAGGTATCGCTTTGTGGCGGGACTGCCCCCCCTCCCCCCGCCCCGATAGATCGGGATGAGGACACTTGCGGGGGGATTAAGGGGGGTATCGTTTGCGGGGGGATTCAAGGGAGGCATTCTACCCACCAAAATCGGTCAAAAAACGGAAAACCAAATAGCCCTATAATCCCCTTAGATCCATTTGACAAACTGTAATAGATATGATATGATTATCTTATCGAACTGAAAACACCGGCGTTTTGATTATTCCCAGCTGCATAAAAGACCTGAATTATCTGCATCAGATTGGGAGAGTTCAATCGTCAATTTTCAATATATAATTTTCAATAACCTTATTTGCTAATGAAACGGGAGGATAAAACCGATGACCTACGTCATCACCGAACCTTGCATCGATGTTAAGGATACGGCTTGTGTTGATGTTTGCCCTGTTGATTGCATTCATCCAACCTCAGACTCAGACGAATTTGAAAATCACAACCAGCTTTTTATTGATCCAGTGGAGTGCATTGACTGCGGCGTATGTGAACCGGAATGTCCGGTCGAGGCGATTTTCATAGACGAAGATGTCCCCGAAGAATGGGAACACTTCACCCAGTTAAACGCTGACTATTTCCAGTAATAACGCACTTCAAAACTTAAAACGGGCAGCGACTTGAGTTGAATCGAAATGCAAAGCTCTAATCGCTGCCCATTTTTGATATACCGAAACTAGTATAATAGTCCGGGTGATGGTTGACACCATAGATTTGTAAGCGAAATAGGCCCTTACCACCAGCTGTTGAGGCATAAGCCGGTATTTTACTTAAAGCTCGGCGAAAGCCTCAAAGTTCAGGTGTCCGCCATCATGCTGACCACTACAGATATTGCGAAATAACCTGTAAATGACACCTCATCCGACCCAGATTGAACGCCTCCCGGACGCAGTTGGTGTCCAATGGAGTGATGGGCACCAAAGCAAGTATTCCTATCAGCTCCTGCGCCAAAAGTGCCCGTGTGCACGGTGCCAATCAGAAAAATCAGATAAAAACCTGCTACGACTGTTACCCGTCGATCCGTTGGTAAAAGCCCTCACCGTCGTTGATATACAGCTTGTCGGTCGTTACGCAATTCGATTAATTTGGGGTGACGGACACAAGACAGGCATCTATACATTTGAGTTTCTTCGCTCGCTCCAACCTAGTCCAACAAAAACTGTGCCCAGTTGATGAACTATTTTGATTAGCCGGTTCGCTCTTCTACCGTTTTTTTATCCTCTCTTCCGCACAAAACTTTGTCGTTTTAGCGCAAAGATGTAGTGCGGCTAAATATGTTGTTATTTTCACTTGATATTATTGCGAAAATATGTTACGATTCTTTTGTCCTTCGTGGGAGAATAGCACGCCATCGCTTGATGGTGTCTCCCGCACCTATTGCTATTGGGATAAGGACAGAAGGATAACCGAATGAAAACCTACAAATTCAAGATGTATAGCCATCACGGTAACAGGGAGTTGCATAAGACCATAGAAGGGCACGCACACGTCTGGAACCACTGCGTTGCCCTTCAGCGTCGCTACTATGGCATTTACGGCAAGTTTATCACCAAGTTTACCATGATAAAACATATTACTAAACTCAAGAAGTTACCACCCTGGTCTCGGAACGGACGCTTCGCCCATTGGAAGTTGCTTCCTTCTCAAGCGGTCCAAGACGTAGCCGCTCGCATTGATAAAGGCTACAAAAAGATGTTTGCTGACAGGAAACAAGGCAAAAAATGTGGCAGACCTCGTTTTAAGCCTCGTCGTAAATATAAGTCGTTCACGTTGACACAGGCGGGTTGGAACCTTCTACCCGATAACCGAATCCAAATAGGGAAACGGGTCTACCGCTATTTCAAGTCCCGTGAGATACTTGGCACCCCAAAGCGTTGCACGGTGAAACGGGATGCCTTAGGCGATGTCTATATCTGTGTGCTAACTGACTACGTAGAACCTGAGCCAAGTCGAACCATGACGGGTCACATCGCAGGCTTTGACTTTGGTCTCAAACAGTATCTCACAGGGTCGGACGGACATGATATAGAGTCTCCTGAGTTTTTCAAACAGAGTCTTAACGCTATCAAACGGTTTAGTCGTAAACACAGCACGAAACGTAAGGGTTCAAAGAATAAAGAGCGTGCCCGGTTAGACTTAGCCCGTAAGCACCGGCGAATTGCTAACCAGCGAGCGGATTTTCATTGGAAGTTAGCACATGAATTAACCGATAGGTATGACGAGATACGGTTGGAGGACTTAAACCTCCGAGGCATGAAAGCCCTTTGGGGACGCAAGGTCAGCGACTTAGGCTTTGCTGACTTTGTTGGGAAGTTAAAGGATATTGCTTCCAAAAAGGGTGTTAAAGTGAAGTTCATTGATAAGTGGTATCCTTCATCTAAGACGTGCTCGGTTTGCGGTGCCGTGAATGAAGCGTTAAACCTACGAGATAGAACCTGGCAATGCACAGAATGTAATACGCAGTTAGATAGAGACCGCAATGCCGCGGTTAATATCTTTAGGGTGGGGGCATCCACCCCTGGTCTCGGCACGGACCCTTCAGGAGAGGTCGTAAGTCCCGCTTCGGCAGGCTAACCTCGTCGATCGAATAATTCCACGCCTTTTGGACGGGGATAAGAATCCCAATCCTTTAGGTTTGGGAGTATGTCAAGAGTCGCTTGCTGGTTGTTCCCAGCGTCACTTTGCTTACCCCGCCTGCCCTTCCGATGGAAACACCTTAAAATCACAGATAGCGTGCTGAAAAACAACGATTTTTGATTCGTTCTCTAAAATCATCTTAATCTCGTATTGGCTAACCCAATCCACTATTCCCCGGAATACCTCTCCTTCCAGCATTGTGACTTCAATTGTGTGCCGAGCCCGCCGCGCTTGGACAATTGCTTGCATATTGATACTATAGCGTTTTTGTCGTTGTATTATGGGCTTTAAGGCTTGCGCCTTGATCTCTTCGTTATAGTGGACAATCGACTGTATACCCGCAGCATCCTCCGCTTTGTAGCAGTATTTGACATCGGTCTTTGGCAGTTCTTGGCTTTCCGCTTCCCCCTGTAAGACGAAGTCGTATTTGGTGAATCCGGTAACCGTCGCCGGGAGCAGTGTATGGTTATACAATCCAAAAAACATGGGGGTTTGAAAACGTATCTGCTTCTGTATGTAGAGATCGCCAAAGGTTGGCTGTTCATCAAGCATGGATGCTGATTTCGGGTTGGGAGTGTGCGGCAGAGAAGGCTTCTGATCTGGGGGACTATCAATTTTAACACTTGAAATCGCTGTCTGCTGTTTGAGTTCCTGTGGAGTGGGGGAGGCTACGGGTGTGGGGTGGGTAGGCTTTTGAGACGAGGTGAACGACTGCTGCTCAGAACTGTCGGTCGACTGTTGAGGCGGAGTATAGTCGCGGGGTATAACTACCTTACCTTGCCGCAATCGTTTCTGCTCAAGCGGGGTAAGCAGGATCTTCACGTTCTGGGCGACGGGCCCTCTATTGCCTGCAGCCACCTCGTATCTGACATACTGTCCTAGGTGGATTTCGTCGTGTCCACCCTGAATCGCGGATATATGCAGAAAAACATCCCCTTCACCCGTATCTTGAGCGATGAACCCATACCCTTTGTCTGAGTTATAATATTTGATTCGTCCCGTTAGCATCATGTTCTCCCCATTGGGTTAAAGATTTCCTACTGGAATGTAAGCGATTTAGGAATTATATCACGTCTGTGCCGCTTGGAAAATAAAAAAAACCGGCGGTTGGATTGGGCAACAGGTTTACTTGCCATGTTAAAAATAAGTTGCGGGGATGGTGTACTATCGCCATCGAGGATTCTTGCCTTGGATAGGACAACATATTTTGCTAAGTCACGCAAGGAAATGACAGTACAGCGGTTGTCGTAAAGATAATCCATGTAGGCTTCAAATGCTTCTGGTTCTGTATTGACCCAAGGGTGTTCCAAGGCAGGTACACCGTGGAACGTCAAGATAGCAATTTGTCCATCCCTTGCCTGCTCAACTGCCCACACCAAGTCATCAAACGTCCAGTGTGGCCCTGAAGCACCTGTCGTCGGGATGAGCAGCGGATGATGTTTCGTCGGATTGTATGCGGGCCCCCGACCTCCCTCTGAATCGTAAGAAAACTCCGGGGCAATACCGCGTCGCGCAAAGCGGAAATCCCGCTCGATTAGGAGTTTCACAGCTTCAGGTCCGTTAGAATAACCCGGATAACAGAATGTTTCAGGTGTAGGGATGCCGTGTGCTTTGCAACGTAGATCGATGTGTTTCAGGTCGGCGAGCAATTCTTCCCTCGATTGGGTGTTTACGTTTTTGTGATGGCGCGTGTGGTTACCGATTTCAAAACCGGCTTTGTGCAGTGCCTGAACCTCCTCCCATGTTACATAGTGCGCCTTATTTTTAAGAAAGTTTAGTCCCTCAGTGATGAAAAAGGTCGCACCGAAGCCGTAACGCTTCAGTAATGGTGCAACATAGGTAGCATCCGACTTGTTGCCGTCATCAAAAGTCAAGACAACCAGCCGATCCGGGATGGGTTGGAGGCCTTGGGAGGTGGATATATGCTTTTCATTACGGTAAACACGCGATCCGTTCATTATAGGTTTTCCCTCGGCATGATTTGTTAGCTGGTTTCCAAGAACTCCCAGAGTCGATCAAATTGCGACGCGGTAATGGGCTGATGCCGCAAGATGGTGTTGGCATCCTTTTTCTCCATGTAATTCGGCATAAACTCCAATCCTGCACGAAGTTCCTCGCGGCTGAGTCCTATCTCTGTTGGTCGGCGACGCACCTTGCATCGATCTAGCCGATCCGTTAGAATTTCTGGCTGTTCGTTACATTGCCAAGCGATGACAGTTGCGCCGAACGCGACCATCTCTCCGTGGATGTAGCTCGTGTTGTGCTTCTCTTCTAGGGCGAGCCAGAAAGCGTGGTCTCCGCTCTCAGCCTCCGGTCGTTGAATCCACCGGGAATCGCGTTCCTGCATACTTTTCATGATGTGCCGCACGCTGTTTCCTGTCAAGTTTCCTTGCGTATCAAGGGTAGCTTCAAAACCTTGCGCGATCTCTTCATGGTGACTGAGTACTTCAGCGATCACTGCTTCGTCGCAGGGAGGCCCCAGGCCGTTCTTGGAACGCCAGCACCACTCCGCGGGTGCCGCATACCCGCATAGTATATCGCCAAGCCCAGCGGTATTCAGATAATAGGGTGCTTCGAGAATTAGGTCGTCGTCCACCAACACATGGTCGCAGTCCACCCATGGCCAGTCGTCGAGCGTCCCCACGATTTTCCGTCCATCCCACTTCGCCACAACTCCATGGATAATCGCTCCCGTTGATACAATCGTTGGCACCATGATAAGCGGCAGATCTTTATCCAACGCCACAAACTTTGAGACATCCAGTGCCCGTCCACCGCCCAACCCAACTACCAACTCGGCATCATCGGGTAGACTCTCGCTTATCTCCTTTTGATGTTTGGAATCCAGCCACATCGCATGGGCTACCCCTGTGGGTGGTTTGGACAGATAGGGTTGCGCTGTTCTGTATGCAGTCGGTGTAGACACCATCAAGTAAGGGGGCCAGTCGGAACTCTCGGTTTTCAGCAGCCCTGAGCCGTAGCGAATGTCATATTCTGCCGCCGGTTTCATCTGACTCGCTTGGGACCAGCCGCGTCCTGTTTTAGTCATGTATCCTGCCTTTCATTGCAGCGTTCTAGCGATATGGATTGTATCTGGCACGCTCTCTGTTTTGGATTTAACCGTGTATTGAAAACATTCCCCAAATTTTATCCAATTCCGTTTCAGTTTTCAACCCTTTTCTAATCGTGGCGGGCCTACAAAATTTGCAACGCAACTTTTGAAAGGTTCAAGCGTCAAACCTGTTATCGTTTGAGTATGAAACCCCCAATTTTTCAACGAGTGGAGCACCATAATGAAAGATGTGATTGGGCTGTGATGGCCTCACTTTGTGGGATACTTATTCTCGGGTGTTCCGGATCTCTGAATGGGCGATGATGAAACGGCTGGGCCATCGGGAAGCGTTGAGGGATTGGCAGGAAGGGGGCAAGGGCAACGACTACTTCCGCGTCCTAAATTTCAAATGGATTGGCGATCGGAGTGGTGATCCACGCTACTACCAAACCAACGGATAGGAAGTCCGTTCTCCCGCTTTCATCTTTATTGACCCCAACGGAGTAGGTTCTTGACTTTCTCAGATGGGTTATGCTATGATAACCTTTGTGATTCGCTTTTTTCTGATCCCGTTATATTTGTCAAGGTGAAATCTATGGTATAATAAATGTGTATAGGTCTTGATGGATTTGGGTAGATTTAATTAGATTTTATCCTGCAGCGAGTAACCCCGAAGTCGAGATATTCGACGAACAGATCGCAGCAAACATGGGTTTGAGTGTTTAATTTTGTTGTCATTCTGTCATCAATTCATGATATAATTTTTCTTAATTTTAATATACCTCGGATTACTTCAACAGGGGAGGGCACCATAAATGGTAGACGATAGCAGAGAAGAACACCGAATGATCGTTTTTGGTAATGACAGTGACCCCATCCAAGAACACTTAATTCGAGAAAACGGTTTAGACAGAGGGATTTCTACACGAGACGGCATTTTAGAGCGAAAAATACATGCCGAATCCTATACAGTCACTCTGTATGCGTTATTGAAAGATTACGGTCTAATCCCCGTTTTTCGGATTAAGCCAAGAATACGATTTCACCGATTTAACTACGATAACCAATCGTCGAGCGCACCGCTCCGTTACAACCTAGATGACATCGTTGATTTTGCCGAAGTCAAACGCGGTATTGAACTGACTGAAAATGTAGATAATACGATTCAAGAGAAGGTTTTCGGAGACGCTCCCACCCTCGAAGGGGTGTCTGACGATCCGGCACTGCAACTGGTCTCTCAACGCGATCTGTTTTTACGGAATCCCCCTTTTAAGACCAAAACCAAGGTCCTCGGCGGCGAGGGTCATGATATACAGGGGATTCCAATCGGAAAATTCCTCGATGCTCTCAACTATCCGGCACAAACCCGATCCATTTTCAAACCTTTTCCACAGGGGTTAGCGTTCGCCACAGATCTCTTGGAAGCGTTAGAACCGTTCAATCACTTGGAATTTCAGTTTGGCGTTTATTCACGATATGAAAGGCGGGATTGTGTGCTAGCCAGTGAGGTCTCTAAAGCGGCGGCAGGATACCGCACCACTTTTGACCCGTGGACGGTATTAGGGTATATCCAATCCAGTGGTAATGGTCAGACGCAACAACTTCAAATCCTTGCCCATGAAAGAGGGACACGGTGGGAGCATAAAATTATGGTCGATGAGATGGACGCGCCCACGCTCAAGCTAATCTCTCAAGAGATACGCAAGTTACGACGGGATAACCTCATCGGTCGAGTCCTGTCCAAAAGTCAGACCGGATTAACGCTTTTAGCAAACACACGAGAAACGCGGGTCAATGTAACAAATGACCTGTTTGTGGATTACGAAATCAAGGTAGAAACGTCCATCCCAAAAGACAGATTTGCGGACATCGAATGCCGAAGGGAATTACGGCGTGTTTTTAACTCGAATGGTCAATACCAGCTTCATCCTCTCAATAAGGATATTGTTGAAAAACATCTTAATCTGGCAAAAGGTCTCAATAATGACGTGGTATATACTCTGGATAACGTCTATCTGATGCAGGGGCCACCCACGCAACGGGTCAAAGAGGAGGAGCTGCTCATCACAAGAAACCCGATTCATGGAAGGGTCGTTATGCGGTCGGCACAGGAACTGAGGGAACGCATGCCAACAAATGGATTTGAGAGATGCTGGAATGAGTCCATTGATGAGGCGGGGTATACGATTATCAACAAGGCAAGCAATAGATGCTATATCGTCAGCTACGGTAGGCGGAAAACCGGAAATATCCTTGATGGCGCGGTGACGAGACAACCCTCAGAATATTACCTCTCAATCAAATATCTGGGAATCGCTCCTGAACGTTACGGAGATTTTATCTCTAAGACTGCTAAGGGCACTGCGAGGCAAAAAAGCATTCCACCACGTATGTTGTTTAATATGATGGTCACGAGGGAGGATAAGGTCATTAGGGAAATGAAGACCCTGATGAGGCATCTAAAGAATAAACAATTAATCTAAACCTAGGCTGCTAACTATCGGAGGGATTTTTAGGTGCGCTAATTCGTAGGGATTAACGATCGTTAGCCCTACATACCCATAACTCCTTAGTGCAAATGCAAGCCCTACCTTTTCACACGCGATCCACCCTCAATCGCGAGGAGAAATGCCTTTCCATCTTCCGACATCTCTGCCTCTTCGGGCGGTTTGTCTTCAAGTTGTTTCTTTAACGCGGGGTAAGCGGTGACGGTGGGCACCTCGTCAAGCGCTGTGAGCGGGGGGATACGAGATTCGGCAGCTTCAATTATGGGGGCAAGTCTTTCGAGTTTTTGCTGCTTGTGTAACTCGTCACGTTCTTTGAATTCGGGCATGACACGCGATGCGAGTAGTTCAAGGGCTTCGCAGATATCCTCGTGGCTGTTGCGCCCTGCCTGCTGGATAAAGATTACCTGATCTACGCCCATCTCCTCGTATTTCAGTAGATGCTCGCGGAGTTGGTCCGGTGTGCCGATCCCGCCTCTCGCTTCACGGGGAACCTCTGGAACTTCCTGATACGACTCCCAAACATCCGTGTGACCGGGGACATGGGACCCTACGACATAATAGTGTGAGAGGCCATGCGTAAAAAATCGTAAGCCATCAAGCCCGCGCTCAATGGCGGTCTCTTCATCCTCATGACATGAAAAGCCGCTCACCATTGCGACACTCAGATTCACCGCCTGACCGATGGGATGACACTCCTTCTCGGCAATCTCATAATACTCTTCAACCCAAAACTTTGCATCATCTGGATGGACGAATGCAAAGGTTAAAGCCCCCATACCGTTCCGCGCCGCATACCGCATCGTGTCACGACTAGGACAGGCAACCCAGATAGGCGGGTGAGGCTTCTGAACCGGCTTTGGCAAAACGTTGCGGGGCGGCATCGAAAAATATTTCCCCTCAAAACCGGCGTAAGGGGCTTGGACCATCATCTTGGCGGCTTCACGGGTGCACTCCTCCCACATCTCACGTTTCTGCTCGGGCTCAATTCTGAAACCGCCAAGTTCTATGTGTGAAGCGGATTCGCCGGTGCCCCACTCCACACGCCCGTTTGAAACGAGATCGAGCGTCGCAATCCGTTCGGCGACACGTGCGGGATGATTGTACGCGGGCGGCATCAATACAATGCCGTGACCGAGCCGAATCTGCTTTGTCCGCTGACTGCACGCAGCGAGGAATACTTCGGGGGCAGAGGAGTGGGAGTATTCCTCAAGGAAGTGGTGTTCGACCTCCCACACATAGTCATAGCCGAGCCGATCTGCAAGTTCTACCTGATCGAGGGCATCTTGAAACAGCTTCAGTTCGTCGCCATCGTTCCACGGGCGCGGGATCTGGTGTTCGTAGAATATACCAAATTGCACGAGTTACAACCTCCACATAGGTAATGTATCGGGCAGGTTTTCCTTCCTTTATAGCGTTTCAATTCCCCGAAGCTTTATCAGGCGTTGGGCTTTCGTCGCGCCAAATACCAATCTCTCTGTAATAACGAATTGCACCGGGGTGAAACGGGGTGCCGATATCCTTCACAACATTTTTGGGGTTAATTGCCTTACCCGCGGGGTGTGTCTTGACGACTTCGGCACGCTGCTCATAGAGGATTTTGGTGAATTGATAAACTGTTTCCGTGTCCATATTTACGGCAGTAATCAGGTGCATGGCCCCGACATTCATGCCGTGGAAGGGCTCGGCTTGACCCCGGTACGTCCCTGAAGGGATTACAACGGCGTTAAAAAACGGGTAGTTTTCAAACAGATGCTGTTTCGCCGCGGCATCGAACGGGATGAAAAAGATGTTCTGAGACGCGCTGGCTCGGGTAATCGATGCGGTCGGGACTGCTCCACCCAAGAACGCAGCGGCGGCGGACCTGTCAGCGAGCATATCAACGGCACTCGCTTGGGTGTTGTGGAGTGGGGTAAAACCTTGATAACTCACGCCGTGTGCAGCCAGAATCGGCTCCAGAAAATACTCGAATCCTGCACCCGCGGGCCCAACTACTACGCGCTTCCCCTTTAAATCCGAAATCTTCTTTACGCCGGAAGATTGTGGTGTGATAAAAAGGGCAACATTGGGAGCAAGGGTCATCACCGCCCGAATGGGTTGCTCCCCTTTCCACGCTCCTTCTCCACGAACCGCGAAGTAAGAGATGGCGGCGTTGGCAAGGGCAAATTCTAACTCACCCTTGGCGAGACGCCGGATATTTTCCTGTGTGCCTTTGGTTGCTTCGGCGGAAACTTCCCAATTCAGATCGCCTGTATGGTTACTAACGACCTGCGCGATCGCACCCCCAACGACGAAAAATGCTCCACCCGGTGGTGCCGTGCCCACGCTGAGAAATCGGCGTTTTTGCGCGTTGGCGTTGGAAGTGGTGAAACTTAGTGAAACGATAAACCCAATAATCACAAGGCAGGTCAAGTTCATTCGTCTGCTTTTTTTCTTTAAATCCATCTTTTTGTTCCTTTGATAAAAATAGACGCGATTAATAGTTTTGGACTTGATTTTTAACGTAGGGTGCCATTGTCTCGTAATTTTCGATACTATCATTCCCTGACAACCGTTTCCTCTCCGAGCATGTCAATAATCTTCACGGCGACGCGGGCATTAGGCCGTGGTAGCGATACCGTATATTGGCCCTCAACAAAATCGCTCTTTTTCTCAGGAACGTCGCTCTTAACTATTGTGAAATGCTCTCCTGTGTAATCAGTGTCTATCAGCATGCAATCAATCTGTGCACGAAAATCGTCAATTTGCTCATCGAAAACGGTGCGATCTATCTCCAAACGCCCCAAGATAGTCGGACTCATATAATCTTCAATGGTAATCGTGACGCTTTGCCCGTTCCTTTCAAACTTAACGTCTGCTTCGGCAGGTGCGTAGGTGGTGACACCGTCACGTTGAATATCTTGCACAATGATTTTATTGATTGGGCGATGTTGGTTTTCGTTGTCAAGTTCCTCTTGGATTCCAATTTCGCTGCCATTGCATACCACCGTGATGTTACGCGCCTCATCCGGACGGTGTTGGAGTTCGTCCTTAATGAGTTGGATATCCAATCGGGTGAGCGGTTTCGTCAGATCGGCGATTTTGACGAGGGTTCCGTCTAAGTGCCCATCAAAAAAGGCAGCTTTCCGATCGGGTTCCACACCGTATTTAGAGATGGCAATCCCTTTGAGTTCCTGCTCGGTCTGAAAGTCATAGTTATTGACGCGGTAGTGGGCGATTCCCCGTGGTTCGTCAATGTCCGTCTGTATCCGTTTCATTGTTGTCTGGATCGCACCTTTGTTGAGGTCCGCAGCGATCCAGCGTCTGCCGAGTTTTTCCGCTACAACTGCGGTGGTGCCGCTTCCGACGAAGCAGTCGAGAATGATAGAATCTTCGTTGCTTGAGGCTTTGATGATACGTGCAAGAAGATTTTCGTTTTTCTGGGTGTCGTATCCAGTTTTTTCTCCACTAAAACTCATAATCTGAATGGAGTCCATTCGGTCTAAATCATTACAATTCCAAGTATCTTCTATTGGATATCCTTCACCTTCAGGTTTGCTACCGTCTCGCCGCACATAACCATCTGCATAAGGGATGTATTCCTTATTGAAGATGAAGTTATCCTTATCCTTCGTATAAAAAAGAATAGTATCATGGTTCCTAATCCAGTTTTTAGCTTTTGTCTTATAACCTGAGATCCATCCGATACGCCAGATGATTTCGCGCTGAAAATTATCTTGACCAAACACCTCGTCAAGCGCAAGACGGAGATGATGGTTTTTATGCCAGTCACAGTGGAGGTAAAGGCTACCCTTTTCACCTAAGAGCTCTTGCATCAAAATGAGTCGTTCATACATGAATTGGAGGTAATTATCATTCGCCCAGATGTCGGTGTATTGCGTCTGCTCAATAACCGAGTGTCCTTCAGCTTCCAGTTTCGCCTTTTCACCGCGTAATTTCACCTTTCGCACATAGTCTGCCCCGCTGTCAAAAGGCGGATCTATGTAGATAAGGTCTATTTTCCCACGGAAACCCTGCACAAGCAGCGTGGAGAGAATTTCTTTGTTATCGCCGTGAAAAAGGAGGTTAGGACCGTCTAAAAATCTGTCGTATGTCGGTTCTTTTTCTGCGCTTTCGACATTATAGGTTTCGACCAATTGGGCAGGATAGGCGTTTACTGTGTCAATCGGGCGTTTACCGACCCAATGCAGCATTGGTCGCCCTTTAACAGGGGTAATTTTCATTGTGTTGCCTCTCATCACTCAAAAGTCAGATCGAATATTATGAGTATGTTATTATTTTGCAATCTTCGCGTTTGTAACTTTTAACCCCTATCGTGCGTATGAATAAGCGCGAGGACATCGGAGATTTCCTCTTCAATCACTGTATAATTTTTCAACTGGCTTTCCACCTGTTGATACAACGGATAGAGATGTTCGTTCGGAACCTCGCCTGCCGGATAGAGCTGTTTAAGTTTTTTGAGCATCTGCATCAAAGGAAGATGATAGTTGATGGCAAGTCGTCGCGCGAGCGTATAGCAATCGGTTGTGCGGTTAGCCACCTCAATTTTGTCCATTTCCTCAATGCTAGTGATCGGAGAAGCCCTCCGCGTGAAGTTGGGTGTTAGTAGGTGCCGAACAATCGGTGTAGGCTCTTTCACATCAGTAGGGACTTGCAATTTGATCACTGTCGGTGCGTGTTCGTCTCGGACAACGCGAGATACCAATCGAGAAATTTCGAGTTTAGGCAATTCCGTCTTGCGAATACGGATTTTGATCTCTTCGGTTTCGGCGGTGTGTCCGCTAAGCCTACCGAGACTAGTGCCGAAGTTTTCCTCCAATTCCTTGTCTAAAATGTATCTGTTCTTTGTGTCCAAAAAGATTTTAGCGGGATGCGTGTTGGCTTCCACCTGACGTAGGCATCGCGTTGAGGCTTGCAAAACAAAGTTACTACTCGTTGTCTGTTCTTTAATAAGGGCACAAGCGAATAGACTGGGACAGTTCCACCCCTCCACGCCTTTACCGATGAGCAGCAGGATACGCTTTTGACTGTTTGAGTCGTTAAGTCGGTTGAACTCGTCAACCTCGGCTTGACTTGAACGCTGCGTATTGACGAGTATCAGGGTGGCACTTTCACCAATTTCTGCGAGTGCATTTTCAATATGTAGACGCGAGGTTTCCAAATGTTCTTGCGTCTTGAAGTAGAAGGCGATTTTCGCTTTTGCGCCGTTGGGCAGCGTTACGTCCCGGTAGCTTTCAAAAAACAGGCCTATCACGTTCCGAATGACATCTTCTTCGGAGCCGCTTCCGATATCATAGTGAACAATCCCACGGCGGAGACTTTTAAGGATGTTATCTTTTATTCCTTCGCCGAGACTATACCATGCGACGACTTCGCGGAGCATCTGACGCTTGTAGTAAGGAGTGCCGGTGGTATTGACAACAGCAATGACCCCTTGTTTCTCTTTGATGTAGTTGACCGTTTCGCGGACGCGTTTGAGTTCTTTGTCCATTTTATTACCGTAAGTGTGGTGTGCTTCGTCCGAGAAGACACCTAAATTCGGCAGACTTGTGATTTTTTGGAGCCGAAGGTTCGCCTCTAATTCTGCTTGTTCCTTCTTTTCCTCAAACTCGAACTCCGTCTGATTGCTCCGTTTTTTCACGTTTGCCCGAAGAGCAATTTTCTCAGTGTTCGCGACGATGACGTTGTAAGCACTACCACTTTGAACCTGAATGTCTTTCGCGCCTGCTTGCGGATAGGTGATTTTAAGATTGGCGAGAAAATCACGGTGTAGGCTAGGAGGCAGAATTCGATCGAAAGGGATGTCACTAATCTCGCGTAGACTCTCAATAATCGTTGTGCCGGGGGCGAATACGAGAGCGTTTTTCATGAAGTCAGCTTCAGGATATCGGAGTGCCATGGCGAATTCTGTCGCAATGATCGCGCCGATGAGGACCGTCTTGCCGGTGCCCATTGCGAGAGCAAAAATATAACTCGGGTAAGAGAGGATCACAGCCTCATGAACCGGGTCAATGCGCTTCCGCTTAACGAATTCTGGTTGGTTTTTTACTAAGTCAATAACTGCGTCAATATCCCTAATCAATATTAGTTCGTCTAGGGTGATTGGGATGCCAAATGCTTCACAGAAATCGCGGACATCGTCGCTGTAATAGTGTTTATAGAGGGCAACAATATGGGGCGTTTTCAGTACTAGTCGCAGATACCAATAGAGTTCCAACGATTGGAATTGGGGTTCGCGGAGGTACTTGAGGGAGATTTGTTCCTGCGGTTCGCCTTCAAACTGGTAGCGTAGCACCTCTCCGACGAGTGGGTAATCTGGGCAGGGGTAGCCTTCTTCATGCCAGTTTTGGGTGTCATCACGTAGTTTTTCAAAAAGGTGTTTCATATAAGCAGGTTTCCTAAAATTGTCGCCGAAGTAGCGGGATTCATAGTACTTGCGTTCTGTCCTATACACGTCCCTAAATTGTGCGCCTGCAATCTGAAGGGCGTAAGTCCTATTAGACTAACCAACCCGATACCGTTCAACCGCATCCATATCAAGCCCCACACCCAGGCCCGGTCTGTCCGGAACCTTTGCCAACCCATCTCTAACAATTAACGGTTCAGCGAGAAGTGAATGCTCTAGCAGTATGTAAAGCGAAACATGGCTCAACGACGCATTCGGGAGAGCGGCGGCGAGATGCACCATAAAGACCGCGGAGATGCCTGTAAAGCCCATCTGGAGCCAGAGCGGTTTGTTCGCAGCGGACGCGATGTTGGCACAGCGCAGGACACCAGCGAGCCACCCTCCCACCACGTAATAATCGTAGGCAGGCGAAGGAAGTGAAATTGTCGGCGGCGGCGAGTTAAAGTGGATTGCCAGCGGGAGACCGAGTGCTTTCTTCAGTCGAAGATACCCCTCAACATCCTCCTGATTGATTGGCGATTCCAAGCATTTGACGTGGGGATACTCTTTCAACCGCCGACCGAAGGAGAGGGCGCGCTCCACAGTTCCGAAGGTGGTGTTGGCATCAATCGTGAGTTCATAATCCTCTGGAGCTACCTCCGCGATGGCTTGCACCTGTTCCACCACATCGGTGTGGGCGCGGCGTTTGAACTTATGTACTCGAAAACCGTTTTCTAGCGCAATCTTTACCTCATCCTGCAACACCTCCGGCGGGAAACACTGCGACCAATATGCGATTGGGGCACTCTGCTGACAGGGCCCAAACATCCGTGCCATCGGCAGCCCGACAGCCTGACCCATCAGGTCATAAAAAGCGATCTGAAGCGGGCCAGCGGTATCATCCATGATGAACTCAAAGGGGCTTCTCCCCAGATACGCTTGGATTTTGGCTTCGGAAATATCTGCGCCTTCGCCAATCCCCACAAGTCCCTCATCGGTATGCACACGATAGATCGACGTTTCTACAGTAGGCGGCGACGATTCGCGCCACTGTCTTTCAAACTCACTTCTGTTTGCTCGAAACTCATCATCTGTTGCGCGGTTGGCGAGATTCCACCCCTTCTGAAGATGTTCCCGCACGCGCTCCAGATAAGGGATCTCCACAGCAATCTGTTCAATTTGGGTAATTTTCACGATTTTTCCTTTCGCTTGATCATTTTTATATGCGCTGATAAGTGTTAAGTCATGCGTGCTTATCCTTCCAATGTGCTAACTGCTCTTCATCCAACTCGATACCCAACCCAGGGCCTTCGGGGACGCAAGCGACTTCGGGGCCGAGAGTGAGTGGGGCCTGCAGCAGATCCGCCTCATGATAAAGGGGTCCAATAATATCTGCCGGGTAGGTTTCACTGTCAATGGTGGGCATCGCGGCTGCGACGTGCAGCATTGCAGCGCTCCCAATCCCCAATTCCAGATTACTTCCAATACTACCAACCGCGCCAGCAGCTTTTGCGACATGCACAATTTCAAGGGTGGCACCTAGTCCACCGTGCTTACCGGGATACACGCTGAAGATATCAGCAGCACGGGCGTTGGCTAGCAGCCACGCATCTGCCAGGGTGAAGAGGCTTTCATCCGCCATGATTGGAATGGAGGTCGCTTCCCTGAGTTGTGCGAGCGATTCCGGATCATCAGGGGAGATAGGTTGCTCCGCGAAAAGTATATCGTAAGGTTCAAGCTGGGGAAGCATACGACGGGCGGTATCCAAACTCCAACCACAGTTGACATCAATGCCAACTGGGACTGTCGGACCAGCGACCTCCCGCACCGCTTTTACGCGCTGCAGATCTGTCATGGGATCGAGTCCAACTTTGACCTTCAGACAACGCACCCCCCAGTTGAGGAATCGCTCTGCCAGACTGACCGCTTGGGGGACATCGAATGCGCCGACAACCATCTTAATCGGGATTGCGTCGCGGACTCGCCCACCGAGTAGTTGATAAACGGGAACCCCTGCCGCTTTTCCAGCCAAATCCCACAACCCCATCTCTACTGCCGCTTTTGTGAACGGGTTGAGCTTAATCTCTCTGTCCATGACCGCTCGCAGCGAATTGATCTGGGTGGGGTCAGCACCGATTAGCGCAGGGGCAATCAGTTCCTCAATGGCAGCGACACAACCGCGACTGGTTTCGCCACTCCAGCGAGGGGCGACCGTTGCTTCGCCTAGACCGACCAAGTCCGTATCGGTGTGGATGCGAACGATGACGTAAGGCGAGTGGATATGTTCGCCGTGGGCAGTCTTCGTTGTCAGACCCGCCTTCAGGGGAACTCGGACAGGGATCGGTTCAATCTGTGTAATTCTCATGGACAGCCTCTGTTTGCGTAGGGGCACAGGTGTAACCTAAGTTGCTGCCTATTTTAATTCAGTCGGGTTTCTTATCTCGCGCCGATAGTTGGTAGGTTGGACTTCCTAGCCCGACCTCGTCCCAATCCGCGTAGGGACTAATGGCAACTTATGTCCCGCCGAAATCAATCGAGCTGAATAAATTGTTTCCAATTCTCGTAGATAATGTTGTGAATCGCTTCTTCAGGAAACTTCGGGAATTTGGTTCCCTCGACAATATCGTTCACCTTATGTTGTCCAGCGATAACCTGCTCCGGGGTTGCGGAGGGGAAATCGGAACCGAAAATCAGCTTGTGCTCTACCCCGTACTCAAGTGCTGTAATGAACGCTTGATAGTGCCGCCACGGACGATAATGGAGTGCGGAAATATCGGCGTAAAGATTAGGATGCTTGCGAATCAATACCACGCAATCGGTTTCCCAGGGATGCCCCATGTGTGCGATAATCATGCGAAGCTTCGGGCATGCAACTGCGATATCCTCCAGCATAACTGGATTGGAGTATTTTAACGGTCCGGGACGAACAAAGGAGGTGCCCTGATGCCAGATCACCGGGAGGTCCAATGCTTCGGCTTTTTTGAAAAGCGGCAGATGTTTCGTATCCTGCGGGTCGAAGTTCTGGTAGATAGGTGCGACTTTCAGCCCTCGAAGCCCAAGCTCTTCAACGTTGTAGACAAGTTGATCCACACAATCTTCATCGTTTGGATCTACCGAACACCAGCCGATAAAACGGTCTGAATGCTGGTTGACAAAGGCTGCGACCATTTCCTGCGGGATATCGATGCCGCAGAAGGGGGCTTTCAGCCCGAACACAACAACCTTATCGCAATCCTTGGTGGCTTCGAGTAGGGTTTCAGGCGTAGAATCGAAGGCGTTCTTTTCCGCTTCCTCCTCACCGGCAAAGTAGACATCCGATGTAATCCGCATTTTCGCTTTCTTAGCGGCAAGTGCGAATTCAACAAATTCGTCGGAATAGTGATCCGGATACCAACCGAGATTCGTGTGAATGTCAACAAGCATTAAAGCGCTCCTTTTGTTTTAGATTCTTTTTAGCCTATCCCGCATAAAACGACAATCAGCTGAATTGGAGAGGTATACTATCACACATCTATGGGGAAGTCAATTCTTAAAATCGGGGTTCGGAAACCTGCGCTACGACGGGGAGTCACCCAAGGTTCTGATTGGTCAATTGCGTAATATCTATAACAGATTCCCGTTTTCCGATTTTCCCGTTTCACGCTTCACTTTTGGTCTCTGCCCGGAGTGCGTATCAGCGTTGGTTTATATTGTAGAGGGATGTGTGATTTCAGTCAACCCAAAAGCCAGGTCAAACAACAATCTGCACAATCGGCATCATCCACATCTATATTTGACACAGTTCTTCGTATTGAGTATAATAATCCAGGTTGCCACCTATAGCAAAAACAAATCGACCGTTGCAAACTAGCACATCAGGAGACATTCTTTATGTTTAAGCGTGATTTAGTCCCCGATTTAATTGGGGCTTGTAAACAGCATCGCATCGCCCTCATCGGCCTATGGATGTTCATCGTCGGTTCTCAAAATGTATCCGCCCAACAACAGATAGCCCAAGATGCCTATGCTATCTTTGGACAGAGCTGCCTCATCTGCCACGGCCCCGACGGTGCCTATCGGGAGACACTCTTAATTGAACACAACACACTCATCGAAAACGGAACCGTTGTCCCGGGAAACCCCGATGCCTCCGAACTGTATAACCGGCTCCTGACCACTGACCTAGCCAAACGGATGCCGCTCGCACAACCTCAACTGTCCACCCAAGCAGTTGACACCATCCGAAACTGGATATTAGCAGGTGCTCCCGATTGGGCAACAACCTCCGTCTCCGATAGTCAGTTCATCTCCCCCGGTGAGGTGCTCAATACTATTGAGACCCACCTGATGTCGCTCGCACCGTTTGACCGTGCCTTTGCCCGTTACTTCACAATGACACACCTCTATAACGCAGGGGAGTCAACGCAGATACTCCAAGAATCCCGTAAAGCACTCTCCAAACTAGTCAATAGCCTTTCATGGGGGAGCACCGTCACCAACCCACAACCCATTGACTCACAAGGAATCATCCTCTACATTGACCTCAGACACTATGAGTGGGATGTCAATGACGGCTGGACAAAGATAGAAGCAGAGTATCCCTATCACATCCCATTTGATGGGCCAGAACAGACTGCCCTGAAGGAACAACTAAGTCGGTTACAGGGGGAGATGAGATGTGACATACCGTCGGTTCATGTCGATTGGTTTGTCGCAAAAGCATCTTTACCACCGCTATACCACGATTTGCTATCCCTGCCATTAACGGATAGGGAGCTAGAGACCCGATTGGAAGTGGATGTGGTCCGTAACCTACTGAATGCGCCGGGGGTGCGTGTCTGGCGGGCAGGCACTAACAACTCCGGTGTTTCTAATAACAACCGGGTGTTGGAGCGGCATACCTCTCAGCATGGGGCATATTGGAAGAGTTATGATTTTGCTGGCGGTGTGGGGACACAGAACATCTTCACTCATCCGCTTGCTTTTACACACGATGGTGGAGAGGTTATCTTTAATCTTCCCAATGGGTTACAGGGATACTACCTTGCCAATGCGTCTGGCTTCCGTTTAGATGAGGCACCGATAAAGATTGTCTCCAACCCCGCTGCGAGCGATCCGACGGTGCGGAATGGGTTATCCTGTTTCGGTTGTCATACAGAGGGGATGAAAACGTTTGAGGATCAGGTGCGTTCCGTGATAGAGAGCAATGCCACCCCGGCGTATGACAAAGCACAAGCCCTACGCCTATACGTTGAACAATCAGCGATGGACGCACTTGTTCAAGAAGACATGGATAGATACAAGGCGGCACTGGCAGCGACGGGAGGGGCGTTTGGTGACATTGAGCCGATTTCACGATTTCATGAGGCGTTTGAGGGATCGGTGGACGCGGCTTATGCCGCTGCGGTGGTTGGGTTAGAGACCGAAGTGTTTCTTAAAAAGATACGTGAGAATATAGGGCTACAGAACATCGGCTTGCTGGTGTTAGAGGGTAAGAATGGGAGTATGAAACGGGACGCATGGACATCTAATTTCAATGCAATGATTTACGCATTGGACTTCCCGGAGACGGAGGTTGATAGCCCATCGCAGCCGGAGCGTCTACCGGGTGCGGTTGTTCAGATTCCTGATCCGAACCTGCGTGCTGCGATTGTGGAGGCACTTGGTAAGAACCCCAATGCCCCGATTACTGTGGCGGAGATGGAAGGATTGGGAAGACTCGATGTGCCGAACAAGAGTATTCAAGATTTGACAGGCATTCAGTTTGCGACTAATCTGAATCGGTTAAATATCAGAGATAATCAGATAGCCGACTTGTCGCCCCTTGCAAGCCTGATCAATCTACGCGAACTCTGGCTTGATGGTACCCCCATATTCGACCTGTCGCCGCTCACAGGATTAATCAATCTACAGTATTTAGATTTTTCCTTTTACAGCGTACCCGATCTGTCGCCCCTTGCAGGACTAATCAACTTGGAATATTTACATTTTACCGATAGCAATGTATCCGACCTGTCGCCGATTGCAGGGTTAATTAATCTGGAGTCTTTAGGGTTCTCCCGTAGTAACGTATCCGACCTGTCGCCGCTCGCAGGATTAATCAACTTGAAACTCATTCGCACTTGGGGCAGCCCCGTATCCGGTGTATCGCCCTTGGCAGGATTAACCAAACTGGAGCAAGTAGATATTTGCGGCGGAGATATATCAGACCTTACGCCTTTGGCGGGATTAACAGACTTGAAAGAACTGTATCTTGTGGACAACGGAATATCGGATGTATCGCCCCTTGCGGGATTAACAGGGTTAACTCGTATGAATCTCCGTGCCAATGACATATCAGACGTATCCCCACTTGCGGGATTAACCGGGTTAACATGGTTACATCTTGCAGACAACGAGATATCGGATATATCCCCGCTTGCAGGATTAACTAACTTGACATGGCTAGCGATCGATCGCAACAACATTTCCGACCTTTCACCTTTGGATAGGTTACGCGAAAATATAACGACGCTCGTTTGGTACGGCAATCCGGCCTTTCCCACGGATGCTCCGAAAATAGAGGGGCCGTGGCTATGGGTTGTGTTGCCAGACACAGTGGGTGATCACCTGAATGACACCGATTTACTATCAGAGGCGAGTGGGGGCACAGTGAAAGAGACGGAAATTGCCACCCACGGGGCGACAGCGGGAAAATCGGTCGGGGACAGTGTGTGGACCTCCCACAGACTGCCTCCTACAGGACGGGATGGACGGGATAACATTAAGGATATGCTGAAACGCGAAATCCGTTACGGAACTGCCTACGGCTCTGTGTCCCTCTATTCGCCACGGGAACACGACACAACGATGTATGTAGGTGGACATCGTGGGGTAAGGGTTTGGCTCAATGGAACTTTAATTTACGAAAATCTCCGTGGGGTGGATAGCGACGATTACAGTGATTTTTTCCCTGTCACGCTACAGCAGGGAAGAAATGTCTTGTTAGTCGCGGTTCACACCTGGGGTAACGGCTTTTTTGGGTTTGAACCGGATGCGGAATATACAGTGTTGACCCCCGCCGGCGTTGGGTACGCTTTCTCCGAGATGCCAATTCACCGTGACGATACCTTCACCCTTGACATCCGCGCAGAAAATGTCTTCGACTTGGCAGGCTGGCAGTTTGATATTGAGTTTGATCCTGTTATCCTAGAAGCTATCAACGTGACCGAAGGCGGTTTCCTGAAGACGGATGGCGGCACGACCTTCTTTCAGGGTGGCAGCATTGATAACGCAGCGGGTAAAATTACAGGCCTCAGTGCGGCACGGCTTTCTAGCAGCGGTGTGAGCGGCACAGGCACCCTGCTTCAGGTAAGATTCAAGGCGAAATCGGGAGGCGAAACAAGCTTGACGCTGCAGAACTTTGAGTTTGGTGCCATCACCGGAGAAAATATCCCCGCCGGACCGCATCAAATCCACATTACTGTGGAGGGAGGCCTTGCCATCGGGGACGTGAATCGGGATGGACGGGTGAGCATCTTGGATCTGATTCTCGTCGCTCAGCAGTTGGGGAAAAGGGTGCCTGCTAACTCGCCGGTGGATGCCAACGGTGATGGTGTGGTCAGTATCCTTGACCTCATCCTCGTGTCACAGGGAATTGGGGAGACCACAGCGTCTGCTGCACCCCCCTTAATCCCCCCGCAGGTGTCTTCATCCCGATCTATCGGGGCAGGGGGAGAGAGGATGGTAGACGCTGCAGGGGGATCGAGGATAGTAGATCCTATGGGGAGAGGGAGGAGGGCCGATGCTGCCATGGTAGACACCGCATCGAAAAACACCAGGCGATTCGTGCTAAAAGAGGGGAGGATAGATGCTGCGATGATAGAGGGGTGGATAGCGCAGGCGCGGGTGGCAGATGACGGTTCGCTTGCCTTCAAACAGGGTATTGAGAATCTCCAAAAGCTGTTAGCCTCGTTGATTCCTGAAGAGACTGCGTTGTTGGCAAACTATCCGAATCCGTTTAACCCGGAGACGTGGATACCGTATCAGTTGGCAGAGTCGGCAGAGGTGACGCTGACGATTTATGATATGAATGGGGGAGTAGTTCGGCGTTTGGCGGTGGGGTATCAAGCGGCGGGTATGTATCAGAGTCGAAGCCGTGCAGCCTATTGGGACGGACGGAATCAGTTGGGTGAGCCTGTCGCTAGCGGTCTCTATTTTTATACGCTGACAGCGGATGAATTCACAGCGACACGGCGGATGTTGATACTAAAGTAGTGGGCATATTGCAATACCCCTAATTTGAGCTGCGTTTGATATTGACGTGCCCCTTTTTTCGTGTTAAAATGAAAAGGTAGACCATCCTGTATCCAAGTTATTGCATTGCCACGTAAAATCAGCACGACTTGGTAAACGATTTGAACCCTTTAGCGGTTACTTCATAGGGGAGGAAAGCCTATGAAAACCAAAAGACGCATTTTCAGCGGTATATTGATACTGCTTGGCAGCCTGTTATCGATTCCTTGGTTAGCAGCCCTATCGTCCGGTGATGCGCTTGTGTATGTTATTAATATACGGAATGAGATTGGGAATGGGCTCCGTGTGTATATTGACAACGGAATTCAACGGGCATCGGACGCGGAGGTGGACGCTATTATTTTTGACGTTCACACCCCCGGGGGGGCTGTCGGTGCCGCGCGAGATATTATTGATGCAATCCAGCGCACAGAGATTCCCACGATTGCTTACGTCAACACGGAGGCAATCTCCGCTGGGGCAATGATTTCCTTGTCGTGCGACCAGATTGTCATGAGGCACGGCGGCGCAATTGGGGATTCCGCCCCGGTCTCAATTCAAGGGGAAGAACTGAGTGAAAAGGCGGTTTCTTATATCCGCGGCAAGATTCGTGCAACAGCGGAACGGGGTGGCAGAAATCCTGATATCGCCGCCGCCATGGTAGACAAACGTCTCTACCTCGTCAGATTTACAAATGGCGAAATTATTACACTCAGGGAAGAGGAATATGACGAAAGGAAGGAAGTCGGGGCGGAGATGGAAATTATCGCCGCCGGGGGGGCCGAGGGCGAACTGCTGACCTTAACGACTGAAGAAGCGTTGGAATATAACCTAGCGGATGGAGAGGCGGATTCCGTCGAAGATCTGTTGGGATTGTATCAGATTGTTGAAGTTAATGGGGAACGCAAAGCCTTAACAGTCGCAGGGGTTGCACGAAAGCAGATGGAACTTGGCGATGATAACGTAAAAGCGATTAAGTCACTAAAGGCCGCGATACAGGAGACAGTTTTGGTAACTTGGGCAGACCGGTTTGTCTTTTTTATTACCAGTCCGCTTATTAGTGCGACACTGCTTGGATTGGGCTCACTCGGATTATTTGTGGAAATTCGGACTCCCGGTTTCGGGGTTCCAGGGATTGCTGGAATTATTTGTCTCGGACTATTTTTCTGGGGTCACAGGCTTCTGGATATTAGCGCAGATTATGCGGCACTCGCATTCATCATCGGCGTGGCACTGCTTCTGGTAGAGTTGTTTGTGATACCGGGGTTCGGTATTGCAGGGATCGCTGGCATTGTGCTAATGTTGGGCAGCGTCTTTTTCGTGTTCCAAAATGCTTACAAATTAGAGACAGCAGTTTTCGGACTGTCGTTTGCTATTATCCTTGCCTTCGCGCTTGCAATCGCGCTTTCTTACATCTTGCCCAAAACCCGGACCTGGAATCATCTCGTTTTGGATGCTGTCATGGATTCAGGCGTGGGATTTCACTCCGCGCCACGGGAGGATTTTCAGGAGTACTTGGGTAAGACGGGGATTGCCCTCACGCCGTTGCGGCCTGCTGGCACGGTGCGTGTTGACGACAAGCGGATCGATGTCGTTACCGCCGGTGACTTTATCATGCGCGAAACGCCTGTGAAAATTATCAATGTCGAAGGATCGAAAATCTTCGTCGAAGCGATTGATGAAACGTAACGTATTGCCTGATCCTATGTCATGGTTTCTAATTTTTCTCATCGGTCTAGGGGTTTTATTAGTGTTCATTGAGATTGCCTTGCTGCCCGGCTTTGGCGCAGCAGGCATCCCCGGGATAACGCTAATCGTCGCAGGTATCGGACTCGTGTGGGTGGAATTTGGATTGAAGGTCGGCTTGATTTATGCAAGTGCTACGATTGCGTTAACGATTCCGCTGGCAATTTTGGGGCTTTGGCTGTTCCGACGCACAAGGCTCGGAAAATCATTTATCCTTGATACCGCTGCCAATCGTGCAGATGGGTTTCAAGCTCCCCCCCAAGATTTGGTTAACTTGGTCGGCAAATCAGGGAAATCAATTACTCCTTTACGCCCCGCCGGTGCTGCGCTGATTAACGATCGGCGTGTTGATGTCGTTACACTTGGTGACTTCATCGAAGCCGAGGTTGAAGTCGAAATTATCCTCGTTGAAGGAAATCGTGTCGTCGTTCGGAGTTTGTGAAAATAGATATGTTACAAGAGCAGGGCTCATGTTAAGAAATCGTCGAGCAGAAACCATAGGAGGGTATCCCCGCCCCTACTTGCCAAAAACCCGGTTTCGCTTTGCGTGTTGCACTTTCTTTTTCTATGAGCCGCGTAGGTCTTTCTATGAGCCTCGTGGGTCTTTCTATGAGCCTTGTGGGTCGGGCTTCCTAGCCCGACTGCACCAATGAACCTATGAACAAATGGTTTTCACGCATCACGTTTCACGCTTTTCGCGTGTTGCACTTTCTTTTTACTTGAGCCAAAAACATATTATGCAAGGAGGTCAAATATGGCTCCAGAACAGATGTCTCTCATATTGCTTGCTGTTGTGATAATTGTTGCGTTGTCAGTTCTCTTCTGGATTGTGCCTGTTGGGCTTTGGATTGCTGCCATTTTTGCTGGCGTGCGCGTCCGCATTATTGAATTGATTGGAATGCGTCTCCGTCGGGTCAGTCCGCCGGTGATCGTAAATGCACAGATTAGTGCCCATAAAGCGGGACTGACGATTGATATGGAGCGATTGGAAGCCCACTACCTCGCGCGTGGCAACGTCATTCGCGTTGTCAATGCGTTGATTGCCGCTGACAAGGCGAAAATTGATCTCGGCCTTCAACAAGCAACGGCGATTGATTTGGCTGGACGCGACGTACTTGATGCGGTCCAGGTGAGCGTTAACCCACGAGTGATTACCACACCGAGGATCACGGCGGTCGCGCTCGACGGGGTTCAACTCATCGCTACCGTGCGGATCACCGTCAGAGCGAACATCAACCGACTTGTCGGGGGTGCCGGTGAGGAGACGATCGTTGCACGCGTGGGCGAAGGAATCGTTAGTGCGATTGGTGCCTCAGAAACGTACGAGGATGTTCTGGAAAATCCCGACATTATCTCCAGAACTGTATTAGATCGGGGGCTTGATTCAGGAACAGCCTTTGATATCCTCTCCATTGATATCGCCGATGTGAACGTTGGAAAGAACATCGGTGCCGAACTCCAAGCGGAACAAGCGGAGGCTGATCTCGTCGTTGCACAAGCCAAAGCGGAAGAGCGGCGGGCAATGGCGGTCGCTCGTAAACAGGAAATGACCGCTCGGGTACAGGAGATGCGCTCCAGGGTGGTTGAAGCGGAAGCAAGCGTTCCCCGCGCAATTGCCGGCGCATTTCGAGAAGGAAATCTAATTAGTCAGAATTAAGGAGGTTTCAGATGGTTATTCCATATGTCATTCCAGCGATTATCGTAATTCTTTTTGTCCTTTGGCTGGCTTGGTTCGTGCCGCTGGGACTCTGGATTGCCGCCCTTGCAGCAGGGGTCCGCGTCCGAATCTTCGGTGACCTCGTCGCAATGCGCCTACGCCGTGTTCCCCCTAAATCGATTGTAGAGCCCCAAATTGAAGCGACGAAGGCAGGGCTGCAACTCAGAATTGACAACCTTGAGGCGCATTTTCTCGCTGGTGGTAATGTGACGGACGTTGTGCGGGCACTCATTGCCGCGGATAAAGCGAACATTCAGCTGGGCTTTGCACAAGCTGCCGCAATTGATCTGGCAGGTAGAGATGTGCTACAAGCCGTGCAGATGAGTGTCAATCCACAGATTATTGATGTCCCTGCTAAAGGGGACACTAGCCCCGGCATTACCGCTGTGGCACGCGACGGGATTCAACTGATTGCCAGAGCCAGAGTCACTGTGCGAGCCAACATTGATAGGCTCGTCGGCGGCGCAGGCGAAGCAACCATCATCGCTAGAGTCGGCGAGGGGATTATTACAACGATTGGTTCGTCCGCGAGCCATAAAGCGGTCTTGGAAAATCCGGCGCAGATCTCGGAGGTTGTGCTCGAAAAAGGTTTGGCGGCGGGCACTGCTTTTGAAATTCTGTCCATTGATATTGCGGACATTGACATCGGCGAAAATGTGGGTGCCAAGCTGCAAACGGATCAAGCCGAAGCAGAATTGAAAATCGCTCGTGCCAAGGCGGAAGAGAGGCGCGCCCTCGCGCAGGCGCAAGAAGAGGAAAATAAAGCGTTGGTCGAAGAGATGACCGTGACCCTGGTTGAGGCGGATGCCGAGGTGCCTCTCGCAATCGCAGATTCTTTCGCATCTGGCAGGATTAGTGTAATGGCCTACTATGAACTGCGAAATGTCATTGCGGATACGGAAATGCGCCAATCGATTGCCTCCCCTATGGGTGATGCGGATACAACCCGTTCAGCCCATGCGGTGGGTCTGTCGTAAGAAGCACTGGCGAATACCAACAGGAAGATACCAATGGAAGAATGGATTCAACTAATCCTTTTTATTATTTTTGGGGCGACCGCTTTATTCACAAGAGTCTTGAGGCAGCGGGACTCAAAGGAAGAGCCCGATGTCGTGCCGGAAGGAGATGAGATAACTCTGCCACCTTGGGGAAACTTGCCAATGGAGGAAGATGCCCCGGTTCCTGAATTCATCGAGGAGGAAACACCTACCACGCCACCTGAGCCGATGCCCGCCATTCAAGTTGATTCAGCGTCTGATCCAGTAAAGGAGGAAACTCCAGCTCAATCTCCCGTTGATCGCACAATACCAACCATTGCAGGCATCTCGCTGTCTCCCCAGACCTTTCGACAAGGGATTATCCTTGCCGAAATTCTGCGTCCTCCCAAATCGCTCCGGCAACCCCGTCAGTAGATGCACCCAAGTTGCTAAGTTGCTAGGAGTAGGCATATTGCATTGAATCCCTGGGCTCTCCGTTCCGCCCCTGGTCACGGCACGGACTGCCTGCCCGGTCTCGGCACGGACTCCCCGATTGGATCCCCGATTCTATCGGGACAGGCGGGCGTGCCCTCGGAACGGGGACAGGCCCGTTCGCGGGGGTCTCGGAACGGAGTATGCCGTAACCTGCACTGCACACCCCCTCCCCGCCCGGTTCAATACCGGCAGGAAGCTTGTCGGTCTATATTCATATCTCGACACCCGCATGTCAACAGAACCTAGTCAGTACACAACGCTTCCCACAAGGCGCGATAGTAGTTCATCATACGCACGGGATCGGAACTCCCCGGAATTTCTGCCAGTGTGTAGCCCTCGTATCCCGATGCCTTCAATAGCGTGAAGAGCGCGCGCCACGGATATTCCCGCCGATACAGCTCGTTGATATGCACCAACCGGATCCACTCCTTGACTAGATTAAAGTTGTTTTTAACAGACCCATCTTCGACTTCTCCCGGGTTAGAATTCCAGCAGACAAACACGTTATCGTGCTCAGCAAGCTCCATGATTGTTCGGATATGCGGGAGATGCGATGTCTCCCTACCGTGCACCTCAAGACGAATCTGAACGCCCAAGTTTTTAGCGAACTCTCCACATTCACGTAGAGATGCCCCGATCTGTGCCAGTGTTTTTTCCACAGGAACGGCTTCAGGGAGACCGTTGGGTCGAACCTTCACGCCGGGTGCACCGACATCTGCCGCAAGTTGGGCATACACTTTCGTTCCTTCGATATTTTGGTGTACTTCCTCGGCATCTGTTGAGTGATAGTCGAAAGCACTTCCCAATCCCGCCAGTTCAACTGGTGAATCCTCAAACTGCTTCCGCACTTCCTGACGTTCATTCGCAGAAAGGTTTACCTCAACATTATGGGCGTGGGTGGTGCGGAGTTCAACACCTTGAAAGCCTGTCGATGCACAATTTTCGATAATCGTTGGCACGTCCCAATCCTTCGCCATATTATACGTTACAAGCCCCAATTTCATTGGATATCTCCTCTATCTGTGATGGGCGCGTATGCCCTTGTAAAGCAACCGGTCTAAGCATAACTCACTTAACCTGTATAGCCCACTGTAAAATAAATCATCTCCTGATAACGGAAAATATTTGATCTCGATTGGTTTTTATATTACAATACCCTTTCATTAGATGCAAAGGCAAAAGAGAGGGTTGTAAACAAATGGAACGAAGATTTTATGATGAACTTGCCCAAGCAGGTTTACAGGGGGACATGCTTCCCGACGAATTATGTCTGCACATATTAACTTCATCGGCGATTGAACTTCTCCCGTTGCTTGATGCAGCCTATCAGGTGCGCAAAAAATACACCGGCAACGAGGTACAACTGCATATCATCAATAACGCCCAAAATGGCTACTGCCCTGAAGACTGTCATTATTGCGCGCAGGCGAAATCATCAAACGCGGATATCGAGGCGTACCCGATGAAGTCCGATGCAGAAATGCTGGCTGAAGCGCAGTGTGCTTATGAATCGGGAGCTTATCGCTATTGTATGGTCTTTGCCGGTCGTGGCCCATCAAAAAAACGCGTTGAGCATCTAGCCAAATTGATTGGGAAAATAAAATCCCGTTACCCAATCCAGGTCTGCCTTAGTGCGGGTCTAATTGATGATGAGGACGCGCGAACCCTCAAAGCGGTTGGCTTGGATCGACTCAACCACAATCTCAACACATCAGAAAAGCACTATCCCAAAATCTGCACAACCCATACATATCAGGACCGACTGGACACATTGCACGCTGCGCAAACGGCGGGGATTGAATTGTGTGCGGGAATCATCGTCGGGATGGGAGAGGCGGAGAAAGATGTGGTTGAGGTTGCCAAGACTCTACGGGAGCTCCGGGTCCAATCGATACCCGTCAATTTTTTGGTCCCGATTCCGGGGAATGTGCTCTCAGAAGCCCCCAATCTCGGTCCAGAGTATTATCTGCGCGTTCTGTGTCTGTATCGTTTTTTGAATCCAAAGGCGGACATCCGAATCGCTGCAGGCAGGGAGGTACATCTGCGAAGTATGCAGGTCATGGCACTGTATCCGGCAAATTCACTCTTTGTGGATGGCTACCTAAATACGCGGGGGGCATCGAGAAGCCAAACCTTGCAAATGATCAAAGATGCGGGATTTACTATTAAAGCCGATCGGGCCTTGGAAGAACTGCTGAAACAGGAAGACGCGGCTCAAAATCTATTGACGATTGACGACCGCAAAGCATTGCTGAAAGACATTAAGGACCTGAGACCACAGATTTAAGAAAATACCCCTTGTGGATGTGCAAACCTGTCCGAGGTTTAATACGCAAGGTTTCTTTGTCACGCATAAGGAGGTTCAACCCATGGTTAGACTGTCTAATGAAGATATTCTTTTTTTCAAACAGGAAGGTTATCTGATTAAACGGAAAGTTTTGAATCCGGATCTGATGGCGCGAGCGAGGGATCGGTTGTGGGAAGGTGCGCCACCCTCCATTGACCGGTATGCCCCGGAGACTTGGGCGGGCCCCATTAAAAAGGAAGAGGAATGCGAAGACACAATGAATCGGAAAGCCGGCTTCCGATGGAACTTCCGCGAACCGGGGGGCGAAGATTGGATGATGCGGCTACTTGCCACTGACCCAAATGTGTGGGGGATGGCAGAGCAGTTTCTGGGCGAAGGCAATCTGCAGATGCCCGATCGGATTCGGGGAATCTACTGCACGCTCCCTTACGGCGATGAGCCTGAAAAGCCGACTACCTGTCATGTGGATGGACATCCTTTTCACCTAGGCGTTGTCGGATATATTGACCACGTTCCCCCACGGGGCGGTGGATTTACGGTTTGGCCCAAAAGCCACCGGAAATTTTATTACGAATTCCATTCGCAATACAAGCATGAGCGAACCGAGGAATACGATGAGACACTAGCATTGGTCAACCAGATGCCCTATGTCGAATGTCACGGCGGCCCGGGGGATATTGTCTTCTGGCATCACCGTATTGGACATGCGGCTGGGCAGAATTTCTCCAAGCAGATCCGGCAGGCGGTGCTATACGATTTCCGGAAAAAAGACTTGGAGCAGATGCAAGAGGAGCCTCCGTGTGAGGATATGTGGCGGGATTGGCCCGGGATTCAAGCGTTGAACGATGACGATTAGCTAGGAGGGAATATGGACAAAATTAGACTTGGATTGGTAGGCTGCGGCGGTATGGGGACGCGACATCTCTACGGTTTGCGAGAGTTGACACAGACCCCATTCAATAATGTTGAGTTGTGTGCCCTGTGCGACATTCGCCGTGAAAACGCTGAACTCGCCGCCGCCGAAGCGGAAAAGCTGCTAGGGGTGCGGCCGGCAATCTTCACCGATCTGGAGGAGATGGCGCGTCAGACCCCTGATCTCGCCGCTGTAGATGTGGTGACAGATCCGTCGGTTCACCACACCGTTGTCTGTCAGGCACTCGACTTGGGCCTACATGCGATGGTCGAGAAACCGATGGCAATCACGGTTGGGGCGTGTCAGCAAATGATTGACGCTGCGGAACGAAACAACCGAAAACTGTCGATAGCAGAAAATTACCGTCGCGATCCTTCAGCGCGGCTGGTCAACCATCTGCTGAAAATAGGCGCGATTGGCACCCCCTATATGGGGCTTTTCCATTCACTTGGTGCCGGCAATGGTATTTTCATTACCCCGTGGCGGCATCTCAAGGAGAAGGGGGGCCCCATTGTTGATATGGGCGTTCATATCGCGGACCAGATCCGTTATCAACTCGGAGACATCGCAGAGGTCTATGGCGATGTGCGGTTAGTCGAGCCGGTGAGACGCAAGCCAGACAGCATCGGCGATACCTACACCTTCTACCAGAATCGGCATCGGGCGATGGACACTGAAGTTCCGGCGACGGCGGAGGACACCTCAATGGCGATATTCAAGATGGAAAGCGGCGTGACTGTAAACTGGCTAGTCAGTCGTGGTGGCACAGGCAGCTATGGCGGTGAACTTATTTTAGGCGGTCAGGGGTACATCAACGGCTTTGGAGCGCGCGGCAGCCGGGTCAGCATGAAACGGCGGGACGAGGAGGAGATGCGTCAGGAAGACATCCTTGCAGCCATAGACGGATTTGCTCTAGAGCCACTGGCGGAACATCTCTTTCCCAGCCGAATCACCGACAAGGATGGCAAAGTAGATTGGAAAATTATCGCCCTTGAGTATTATGAACTGGCTGAGGCTGTGCTCAATGGGCGGGAGATAGAGGTAGATGGGCTCGAAGGGTTGAAGGATGTGGCGGCTATCTACGCCATATTTGAATCGGCTAGAGCCGGGCGGGCAGTGAAAATGAGTGAGATAGAGACCTGCCAAGTTTACGACTATCAATCGGAAATCGATGAAGTGTTAGGGCTTGCGTGAGGAGAAAACATGGAATATCGACACATAGGAAAGACCGGTGTCAAGGTATCCAGCATCTGTTTGGGGACAGCGTTCCGCGGTCAGGCGGATGAAAAGACTTGCATACAGGTTATCGATCGGGCAATTGATCTCGGATGCAATTTTATCGACACTGCCCTCTACGGTGCGGGGCGATCGGAGATCATTGTGGGCAAAGCGATAAAGGAGAAACGCGACGATATTGTGCTGTGTACCAAAGTCTTTGGATCGCTTGGGGCTAGCCCGAACCACACCGGCTTATCGCGCGTAAATCTGATGCGGGCGGTTGATGCGAGTCTCAAGCGACTCCAAACCGACCATATTGACCTTTACCTGCTCCACAGCTTTGATCCCACAACCCCGCTCGAAGAGACCGTGCGTGCGCTGGACGATATGGTAAGGAGGGGGGTGGTGCGGTATATCGGTTGTAGCAATTTTAGCGCGTGGAAAGTGATGGAGGCTCTCGGAATCAGCGCGCTCCGGAACTTGGGGACGTTTGTTTGCATCCAAAACCAATACAACCTGTTGAACCGCTGGGAAATTGAGCCGGACTTGATGCCGCTATGCCGCGAACATGGTCTCGGAATCATGACCTTCAGTCCACTCGCTATCGGACTGTTGAGTGGGCACTTTCGGCGTGGGCAGGAGCCGCCGGCGAACACGCCTTGGGGGAAGGGGCCTGAATGGGGCTTGAGCCCACATAAATACAACTTTGAGGAGGCGATGACCGAGAGGGTCGATAGGATTGTACAGACGTTAATTGACATCGGCTCCGAGCACGATCGGACACCCGCACAGGTGGCAGTAGCGTGGATTTTAGACCATCCAGAGATTACCGCCCCGATTCACGGTGCAGACTTCCCTGAACATGTGGATGAGATTTTCGGTTCAGCGGACTGGCGATTAACGCCGGAGGCGCGGGGTGCCTTAGATGAAGTGTCGAAGGTCGAAGAGCTCAGGAGATACGCCTAAAGCTGGAAAGGCTCATATTAAAAAAGTGCAAAATGCTAAGGGTGTGAAGCGTGATGCGTGAAAACAATTTGTTCACTAGTGCTCTGTCAAATAAAGCGTGATAAATCACTCGCTAGCAAGCGGGGAGATTAACATTTATCTGACCGAGGACTAGAAACGTCGTGTGAAAATTCAGATTTCGGTTAATTAGAGTTGAACGATATATTACCGGAGGACAAATCTATGTCAACCTATCGTGCCGCAGTTATCGGTCTGGGTAGAATGGGCAGCACTTTTGATGATGAGATTACACAAGGCGGTTCGTTGTTCCTACCCTATTGCCATGGGCCCAGTTACCACGCCGCATCCAATGTCGAATTAGTCGCCGGGGCAGATCTCCACGAGGAACAGGCAGCTATTTTCGGAGAGCGTTGGGGCATCAGCTCTGACCACCTGTATAGCGATTATCGGGAGATGATAGCGGAGGAACAGTTAGACCTTGTCAGCGTATGCACAACGGCACGCGTCCGTGCAGCTATCGTGCAGGATGTCGCCCGGGCGGGGGTTAAAGCCATCTGGGCGGAAAAGCCGATTGCCTTGACCCTAGAGGAAGCGGATACAATGGTGAACGTCTGTCAGGAAAACGGTGTCGCGTTGGCGGTCAACTGCGCCCGTCGCTGGAATCCATTTTTCAGCGAAGCCCGGCGGCTCATTGACGCAGGGGAGCTTGGCGAGCTGCTGCAGGTGACGGTTTATGCCCAATGCGGCTTGTCCCATAACGGCAGCCATGCCATCGATATTTTGCGCTACATGGCTGGCGGGAATGTCGAATGGGTTTTTGGAGAGATGGAATCGGATGAAGCCGCCGCCGGTGAAGGTGACCTGATGGGTAACGGATACCTCGCTTTTGATAACGGGGTACGTGCCTACCTTCGGAGTATGCCTTGTGGTGCCGCCTCTTGGGAGGTTGATGTGATCGGTACAGAGGGGCGTATTCGTTCCTTAAACAATGCGGAGGAGTTTGAACTTATCCACACCGTTCCCGGCGGTCGTCGGGGGCGCGGCAGACCAGCAAAGGTTCCATTTCCTTGGCCCGTGCGGATGCAAGGTATGGGACTGACAATCGTCGCAGACCTGATTAACGCCGCTGAAACAGGGCAGCCCGCGAAATGTTCAGGGGACGACGGACGGGCAGCCCTGGAGGTCGCTGTAGGGTTACGGGAGTCGCATCGGCGCGGGGGTGCAAAGGTCAAGCTTCCGTTGACAGACCGTAGCTTGGGTATCCGCTCTATAGAGATTGTCAATGATGATTTGCCAGCGCGGATTCGACGGTTACAGCAGGAACGTTCCTAGGTCTGAATACTACATAGTTCACGATTTGCGTTGCCTCATGCGACGTTATCTGCTATGGTTGATAACCCCACCCTGATAACAACGTGGGTTTTAGCTACTACACACCAACGACTCACAGAAGCCCGTAAGATGCTCACTAGATGCTCACTCTGAAACCGTGGTAGTCCCATCTATCTACCACTTGCAAGGAGAAATATTGACATGAAAATCACGCAAGTCGATCTTTACGAGGTAGAAATCCCCCCAATCCCACCGATAGCTAAATACATTCCCAAGATCTACGACATCACCCTCTGTCGCGTTCAAACCGACGAAGGCATAGAGGGTTGGGGAGAGTATAATGGCACACGATTTGCACATGAGGGAACGGCACAGGCTTACATCGGTCAAGACGTTTTGGCGTTAGACCCATTCGCCCAACCCGATGCATTCACCTGTGCACTGCTGGACATCACCGGCCAGATGCACGGCATTCCACTCCACCGCTTTTTGGGTCAAAAGGTACGCGACGAGGTGCCAGTCTCCTATTGGTCCTGTCCCATGGAGCCGCATGAGACAGCTGCACAGGCAGAGGTGGGGGCGCGTTTGGGATTTACAAACCACAAACTGAAGGCGCGCTCTTGGAACATTGTGGAAACGGTGCGTCTCATAAAGGAAGCGGCGGGCCCGGATTACACCGTCGGCGTGGATCCCAATACAGAATTCAAATACGTACATGTCGCCACGCGTTTGGCGGAACAACTTGAACCTTTCGGAACGGTCGCCAACTTTGAGGATCCGGTTCTCAAAAATAACTTGGATTGGTATCGCTTGTTACGTGAGAAAACCCATATCCCCCAAGCCCTTCACTTGGGACCGCCGAGCGGCGTTCTGGCAGCACTTAAAGCAGAGTGCATCGACTACGTGAACTTGGGTGGTTCTGCCCAAAGTGTGCGAAAGTCCGCTGGATTGGCTGAAGCCGCAGATGTGCCTTGCTGGGTACAGATGGGCGGTCTCTGTTTGAGCATTTTGGCTGCCTATTCCGTCCATCTGCAATGCACGCTACCCAACGCGACCCTGCCTTGTGACGAGTTGCCCCACACGCGCATCGCCGACGTTGTGAAAGAAGGATTAACGATTAAGGCGGGACATTTTCTGGTGCCGGAGGGACCAGGACTCGGCATCAAGGTGGACATGGAGGTGGTTGAAAGATACCGTGTAGCGTGAAACGTGAAACGTCGGCAAAGGAACGCAAGGACGCAAAGACAACAAAATTAGGACTTACGCACTCTGGAGGCTGGAAACTGAAGGTGGGCTGCTGCGCGCTCGGTCTGGATTGCCACATCCAACCCCACCGTCGGATGTGGGGTTCCGACGGGAGCGATTCCGTGTGCCGACCCTCCAAGTGCCTGATACCTTTTTAGTTCCTTTGCGTCAATCCTGAAAATCCTAATTCTGGCATTAATGCAGCTATCCAAGAAAGGCTCGTCGAAAATGTCACGAATTGAATTGGAAATCTCCAACCGAGTTGCCACGCTGACCCTGTGTCGTCCTGAAGCCCTTAATGCTATCAATCAAGCCTTATTGCGCGATTTCGAGGAGGCACTGCGTCAGGTGCAGGAGGCTTCAGAAGTGACAGTACTTGTCACGCAAGGCAGCGGGCGAGCGTTTTCTGCGGGCAGTGACTTGAAGGAGTTGGCAGAATGTTCGCCTCAGCAGGCGGCTGCATTTGAGTATGTGCACGGACAGGTTTTTGCACAGCTAGAGGAGCTTCCACAGATTACTGTTGCGGCATGGCGGGGGTATGTTCTGGGTGGAGGGCTTTTCTTGGGTGTTTACCACGATTTCCGCGCGGCTGCACAGGGGGCCCGCATCGGGCTGCCAGAGGTGGCTCACGGCTGGACACCGCCTTGGGGTGTTTCGCGCTTGGTAGAACTGGTTGGGTATCAGGTTGCCCGAACACTGATGCTGTGTGGTGGGCAATTTGATGGACTATCGGCGCAGCAACTCGGCTTGGTTGATAAGGTATGGTCTGATGAGGAATTTGATCTCCAATTTCGTGATTGGATTCAGGAACTCGCCTCACGTCCGAAGGCTGCACTAGCTGAAACCAAAGCGTTATTGCGTGAGATGCGGGTTCTCGACCACGCACACTGGGAGCAGCAGACGGTTGAGGCGTTTGAAAGGTGTTATGTGACACCGGAGGCACAGCAGTCAGTGTATCAATTCGCGCAAGTCAAAAAAGAGTAATTGAATTCCGAAAGCTAACTTTGCTTCATTTTCACAAATGACTTTATTGCAACATACACAAAAAACAGGTGGTGATTAATATAATTGGCGAATTACTACAATATATCTTTAGCCTTGAAGACCCATTTGGTAAAAACATTGTCCAGTTTATTTTTCTTGTCTTTTGGCTTGGTGTTATAAACTATGTGGTTCATATACTGCGAATAGAATATAATTATTTTTGCCTCAAACGTGTTCAAAGCTATATCAAAAGCAACCATGGCCTCGGTGATATTTCTCCTAGTTTACTTGACAAGTTACGCGCACAGAAATTCATAGTTAGAAGCAGCATTTACAAGCGAATTCGTGATTTAGTCCACATTAAGCAGAATGGCGGGGAAATTGATCACGACGTACTCGGAGACATTCATGCAGGCGAAGCTAGCAGAAAGGCTGGTTTATCGAACTATATCCTCGGCATTCTCATCATCCTCGGTTTAATTGGAACATTAAAGGGATTAATTACCGCAATTATTGAAGTGCAGCCCCTCCTGAAGGACATTCAAGACCTTGACCAGCTCCCCACAATTTCTAATGCACTCCAACGTACATTGAGCGGCATGAGCACCGCGTTTGTAACAACGTTAGCCGGACTAGTAACATCACTCGGTTTAGGGTTATGTAGTTGGCTTTTTAACCTTTTAAACTCTGTTTTTCTCACTAAGTTTGAAACGGTTGTATCAACAGAAATAATTCCCCACTTCACACAAGCCCCAGAATCCACAATTGAATACTCTATGGATCGACTGCAAGTGAGTGTTGACGAATTTAAATTAGCAACGGAAGACAATGTTCGGAAGATGGAACAGGCAATTCAACAATTAACAGAGAAATCATGGGATGCATATCTTGAACAACAATATGTCATTACGCAAGAGTTGCGTGAAATTCCGGCAGAACTTCGGGGGAGCTTAGGAGGGATAAATGAATATCAAGTCCTGATTAAATCCACAGTGGAGTCTTCTGAAGAAACGGCAAAACAGTTCATGAATAAAATCTCAGAATTTCAAACCACTGTAGATACCATGGTGAACGATTTTACGGTGATGACAGAGGGGGCCATATCTCAGGTTTCAAAATATCAGGCTACACTGCTTGAGGGTTTAGGGAATGTCGTATTGGATTTCAAAGCAGAAAATGCAGGATTGAAAACGACAATTCGTGAGGCTCAGAGTTCACAAGCAAGATTCGTTGACGAACTTGCTAACAACCTTGCTGACACCCTTACCAACACTCTTGAGAAACAACTTCAATCAATGCTTCAACCTATCACAGATAGTCAACAAGTTATGATGGAAGGCCTACGCGAAGGTGAGTTGAAGATTAGCTCTGCACTTGAGAATCAGAATCAAGTTTTTGAAAGAATCGGAACCGAGTTGATAACAAATCGGCGAGAAATTGGTAATAGATTATCGCAATTGATAGGTGAACTTCAAATTATACCTACCCTTGAGGTCCAGAATAAAGTGTTTGGGCGGATTGAAGGACATCTACAAGGGCAACGTGAATTGGTTGATGAACAAAGGGAAATAATGCAAACATTAGATACTAATGTGAAGCAACTTGAACGAACTTTTTCAAGCGCAGCATCAGATGATCAGCAACGCACAGAGAAGATGTTGAAGCAACTCTCGTCAAATTTTGGAGCACTAAACGAAAAGATAGAGACATTGAACCACACCATGAGTCAGCCCGGTTTGTATCGTTGGGGGTCAGAAATTCGCCGTTGGTTCCGAGGTGCTCGCAAGTAGCGATAAATATCCGTAGGAGAATGCTTCAATGAACCTTCGTATGCGTCAGAATTCTGTTTTGAACGTCTGGCCCGCTTTTGCCGATATATTCATAGCGATGCTGCTCATCTTTCTGTTTTTTATCTTCATTCAATTTGTCTCTAACAGCAAACTATTCCTGAAAATCCGAATGGAGAAAAAGCAGGATACGATACAGGAAGCGTTTGAAAACAGGTTTGCCAGTGAGATAAAACAAGGTATTATCTCTATTGAGCGGGATGGTAACCTACAACGTTTCATGTTTAGCGACCGAATCCTGTTTAAAACCGCTGAGGCAGAACTTCAGCCACTTGGACGGTCCACCTTAATCGCTGTTGGTAGATTATTACAGAAACACAAAACACGGTTTTATCAAAGCATACAGATTGAAGGGCATACAGACGATGTTCCTATTGTAACACCACAATTCCCATCTAACTGGGAGCTATCGTCAGCACGGGCCATTGCGGTTTTACGCCTTTTTGTTGATGAAATCCGTATTAACCCGGAAACGTTGACTGCAACCGGCTACGGAGAATTCCATCCTGTCGCACCGAATACCACAGTTCCCGGACGAGCGAAAAACCGCAGAATTGAGATTGTTTTAGTCTATTCCGAAACGGAGGGAATTCAGTGAACGTCTGCCCTTATACAAATGAAAGCGCGACATGTGGTTTACTTCCACCAGAGGTAGATGGAACAATCGCTTATTGCAACCAGTGTTCTCAGTTCGCTTTTCGGTGTGCTGCGGGGCATTGGAACCGTGCCTTTGCGCGTTATTGCACGCATTGTAGCCAAAAACTAGAAAAACCTGCACAATGGGGTATGGCATCGGGTAATCCGCAACGCACCGCCACCCTACCGCAAATGCCGTCTATCGATTCGCTGAATCATGATGGGTTCGGTTCATGGGTGGCGAATATCCCAGAGATAGAGTCAGGTGAAAGCTTGCCTGGGCTACTCGCAGTTGATGGGTTTATTGTTGTGCCAAATCCCCGGGCAAAAAGACTTGATGCCTATACAGTTGTAAACGACTCAAATCAGGAAAACCTAAACTTGAGATGGAGCATTTCCTATAACAGTGAGTTGACTTATGGATCGACACCTATCTATCATGGACTCCATCTGTATTCGGTTGTGTCGGGTGGGATTCAGAAAACTTCTGTTATTGACGGAGAAACAGCACTTATCAATAATATCAATGGCGTAGATGCGGATCAGATTGAACCTATTCCGGCGTGCGCGCCCCTGAAATGTTATGTGAACGGTAAGCCAACAATGGTTATTGGTTTGAATCGGGGCATGTTGCTGTTTAACTTTGCTGACGATGCCGGTGAATACATCCAACACAATTTCTTTGAAGCGATAAACGCCCCGATGTCGCCTACGCTTTGTGGCCAATATATCGTTTTCACTTCTAAGCGGGGAGACGTTTTTGATCTTGGCACAACACCATTTAAAATACGATACTTATCCACTCAAAAAATATCGTTTTCGGCACCTGTTTCGCTCAACGGTTTGGTCTATTTTGAAGCGTTAAGTGATAGCGGTGATCGGAGTCTTGCCCGTTTTGATCCGAATTCAGGGCGATTATCCAAAGTAGCGGATCTGGATCATCTGCCAGAACGCGATTTTGAAAGTCGGCTATCCCTTTTCATACACCCGCCACTTGCTAATGAAAAACAGTTGTTTTTATCCGATAGATATGGGCAGAGCGTCTATACTTACGATAGCAATAGAGGTGCTTTATCGACTAAGCAGTTGCAAGACGGTGCTGGACAACACAAGTTTATTCCGCACCGATCCATTGTGATGAACAATCGCATTTACGCTGTGCATTCATCCGGATTGACGATTTGGGAACTTAATCGGAACTGGCACGGGCAGACTTATTCGTTAGCGATGGGGGAAACAACAAATCCAAAACCCGTTGCGCGCCCTATTCGATATGGAGATAAATTATTCATTTTGTGCAACGATCGGCTCTTATGTCGGGACTATTAGGAGGTATATTGCGTATGCCCCATTTAATAAATGTTCCCAGATTCACACTCGCTATTAGCGTATTTCTCATCTTTATCCTGTTTTCGCCTATAGTAGCAGCTGCCAAACATATCATCGTAATTTATGATGTATCTGGTAGTATGGTGAGCCTCAAGGTTGGTGGGCGCGTGAACGCATACATGGAATCCAAAGATATCCGTCGTGTCAATGGATATCTGACAAATCTCTTATTCACAAATACTTCACAGGCTTTGCGCGATAAGGTGAACGACTCATATATCAAGGAATGTGATGCTGCGTATGTCGGTAAACCGCTATACCAAAGCGGCGATATCCTGACCTACGCCGAATACGCAAAGCAGCGATCCGCGAAACTGGACAGAGCACAGGTTAGCAAAAGCGAATTTCAACGGCAGCTGCCGAATCCAATGACCCTGAAGACCTCTTTCGATGGAATGGTCTCTTACTTGCTGCGCGCAGAAGTTGAGGTGTATGACAAACTGTATAAGGATGCGGACGACGAAACGTATTGGGTTTTCGTAACAGATGGCGACATTGATAACAGTGGTAAAAGCGACCCAGGTATAGCTTCGGTTCTAAAACGACATGCTGAAATTGAAGATGAGTTCTTTGATCCAATGATTTATGGTGTCTTTGTCAATAACCATGTAAAAATTGAAGTCAGACGACTCCAAAAACGGGGCGACATCGATTCAATTTTCATTGCTACACCTACAAAGCCGAAAGAGTCAGTGCCGGAAATTCAACTATCACCAGATGAAGAAGGAAAGTTTTTCAGCGAAACGCTAACTATTGACACGGAGAACTCCGAAAAAACGAAATTTAATCTCAATAACGTCAATGTGGAAATCATTGACCGAGATAACAAACCGCTTCAAATAATGAATGGAGACAACACAACAGGCATTCTCAGTGTCGATCCTGTTGAGCTTCATGGGAATTCACCTCCGTATGAATTTCGTATCCTACTTCCCGCCAATCGTGAGATCGCTGCCCCGGACACAATGATGAAGCTTGAAGTTACCTATAGTTTCAACGGAGAAGATAAAGTTTTTGCGGCACCCCTGATGAACTATACTGTGGAAATTAAAATCATCTATGTTGCCAGGCCGAACGATTCTGATCGCCCTGTAAAACAGTTGGAACTCCTGTTTTCTGACAACAAATATAGTGAATCTTTGACGATTCAGACTGAAAGTCCCAAGATAGATGCATTTCAGATTGACCAAATCCGATGTCATATTCAATACAAGGATAATCGTAAACTTTGTGATGCGGTTGTGCCCCAAGAAATAAAACGTATCGGTGAATCGTTTAGCGTGGAAGTGTCGAAGCAGGATCGTTTGGATTGGTATGGTAACAAGGTTGTCCTTGAAATTGACTATAAATATGAAAAGGAAACGTTATCTAAAATAATCGAGATACCCTATAAATTGGTAGGTGGTGGCACTGGCTTCCCGATGTGGCTGCTGTGGGTGCTCCTTGCTCCAGTTTTAGGTGTAATCCTCTTTCTGCTGATTCGTCAGATAATAGGATGGATAAATCATAAAGTTGAACATCGAATTACGTTGACCCAAGTTAGCAAGGCAGGCACGCCGTTGCGTGAAAAAGCACATTTTACACTCGAAAACAAAAAGACGCTCGAATTTGGTCCTCGGGGTCCCAATGAATTACGTTTTGATGTCGGGAGTGAAGCTTTTCTATATTGCGACAAGAAAAATCTAATGCTATTTGCAGATGCGGATGATGAAGGGCAGGTATTAGATTTACCCGAAACACTAACATTAAGTCGTGACGAAGACGAGGACGATGTCCGTGTCAAGGGTGAGATAACGGATGAGGCTTATGACGAACCGGAGGAAGATGATGAGCCTATTATTGCATCTAACACATCTGATGACGACCCGCTTGATGTATGAAGAGCGTTAAACAAAAACACACTAAGGATATTGGTTGTAAAATATTTCTGCTCATGATATTTTATGGGCATACAATTCAGATAATTAACTAACATATAGATAATTAGGAGATTAGATGGAAGGCATTGCTGATTTTTTTGGAGATCCGTTGGTCTGGCCAGCAGTTGTCTACTTTATTGCTTACACTTTTGTATGGATGATTGCATGGGCACTCGGTCAGTTGTCCAAGCATCGCGTAAGTATTGAACGGGCAGCAGCATTCGCATGGGGAATTGCGCTTGTTATACATCTGATCGGCGGAACTGCACTTATAATATGGCTTTGGGACAGAGCACATAACCGATTCGCTGAATGGATGTATACAACCCTTTATCTGTTATTCTATATAGTGATTATGATTGTTGATGTCTGCCTATTGTTTTCAGTACTAACCAAAAATACGAAAAAAAGAGACACTGACGTGCCGATGCCAAAACCAATACGTAAATCTCGTAATCCAAAAAAGAAGTAATGAACACTGAGGTCGGCGAAATCTCTAACTAAATACGAAGGGGGAGACGATGATTACACCTACGATATTTGTTGGACTTGGAACTACCGGAACCAATATATTAATAAAGTTACGCGAACTTATGGCTGAAGAGTATGGGCACGCGGGATTGCCACTTTTCCGCTATATTGCCATTGAGACACACGGTGAAGTGAATGTGCAAAATATAAACCAAATGGATGATTATGAACGGATCAACCTTATAAGGGCAACAATTCCGAACGTTAAACCGATTGACCTTAAGACAACGTCTGGAGAACCACTATACAACCCACATTTGGCAGATTGGCTGGATCGTGAACTCTTAAAAATTGAAGCGGGCGGTTTTATGGATGGAGCTTCAAATATACGCATGGCAGGTAGATTGTGTTTATGGGAAAACTGGGCAAATGTCCAATCTACATTCGACAACGCGATCCGTGCTATTATGGCACCCGCTATGAAAAGGAACACAATCAATATTTTAACAGAGCGTAATAAAATTGCAGGACACCCACTCGATGATGCTGGCTCCATTAAGGTCTATGTGCTTGGATCTCTCTGTGGAGGTTCTTGTAGTGGGATGCTTATTGATGTCGGATATTTTTTTAGATATCTCCTCAGTACATACGGCGATAAATCAAGAATTAATGGTATTTTCACAATGTTCGACGAAACCCACGCTGCGAATCCTGACGCTATGTTTAACATACGTTCAGCCAACTGTTATGCAAGCCTTTTGGAGTTAAATTACTATCACCATCAGGAGACCACTTACAATATAACTTTTCCAGATGGGCGTCATATTGAGAATATGCGAGAAAAGCCGTTTGATTATACGCTGTTTGTATCACCCAGCGGCAAAATTGCGGGCAACCAATTCTCAACAGGAGCTGGCGACTTTGATGAACACGGTTTGAACTTGATGGTAGCCCTGAATCTTTTTGCTGAATCTGCTGCAGACACAGGTGGGGTAAAAAATGCAATCCGCACAAATTATACAGCTCATGCAGATTTTGGGACATTAAAACCCGTGAGACAGGGTGAAATTCCCACTATGATACGCTATATGGCAAGTTTCGGATTAACAGCAGTATGGTATCCCAAATATCGCATCGCCAGTGCTGCTGCCTGTTCAATCAGCAATAAATTATGTGAAAACTGGCTGGGATCACGCATTCCCCAAGCCTTGACTGTACGAGATGCAGAAACGGAATGGGATCAGATTCTAAGCGCGAATATCGATACATTAACCAGTCTAGAAGGACAACCACCAATTAATAGTCAGATTGATACGCATCTTGCAAATGCAAGGAAACAATGGCTCAATACAGAAATCTCATCCAACCAATTGAGGTGGAATATAGAGGAGTTTCCACGCGGAGATTCATTCAGAAAGAAATTAGAGCAAGGCGGAGAGTATGTTGAATTGATGAAAATGCAGGTGTCTGAGTGCAAAAAAGCGTTTCGCGATGCGATTGAACAAACTTTGAACAACCAATTAGGAAGTATTGATTTTGAGGGAACGCGAGGCTTGGGAGACGTGAAGATGTTCTTTGAAACGCTCGATAAAAGTATAGAAAACTCTATACAAAATTGCCCTGATCGGATGCCGACTTTAAATTTGGATAAATTGGATTTCTCCACGATGGAGAGGGCAGAGAATAATCGTTGGTTGCAGCTTATTTTTCTGCGGGATGATTCTGTTAAAGCACATCGAAAAAATATGGTCGAACAATATTGCAATTTGATTACCGCCCCTGGGACAGGTTTTTATGAGTCGGTTCGGAATCATTTCATCAGACCGATATTGCAGGAAATTCGCTCCGAACTCGGTTTTGTTGACGTAAGCCCGAAAGATGAAGGTGAACCTAACCGTCGTCGAACGATTAAACAGCGATTGGATCAGATAGAAGGGAATCTAAATAAGTGCATTCAGGAATTCAAAAACGAATATAATGAAGCTATCAATCCACCAAGATCTGAATGTGTGAAAATTGTTGCTAATAACTCAGAAAATCAAATTGATACGGATGCAGTTACACTAAGCCACCAGATCTCCAAATCTGATGAAGGTATTGAATTGCTCCGCGGGGAATCGATGGCTTCATTTTTAGCAAAAGAACAGGTAGACATAACCGATCAGATGACTGAAACTTACCGACAACTATCATTAAATCGGATTCAAGTTGATGATGTCGTTACAAAGACGCAGGAACTTTTAGACTCGGGGAGTTTCGATATCCAGAATCTCGCCAACCGCTCAAATCCATACCAAATGTTTACCCATGCTTTCATACCGTTTGTTGTCAAGGATTCACCAAATATCATCTTTGGCAGCTCAGGGAAGGCTTTAACTGACTTAAACGATAGTTTGAGTGGTAAAGGATTCTTGTTTGCAGAAAGTCCTTCTTCTGTAGATCATCTCCTTTTTTTCTATCAAGAGGAAGCGGGTTTTGCCTTAGATGACCTTGTGTCTCACGACACGCTTGCCGATAAATACAGGCAGTCTCCAGGAGAATATGGACATTCAACTCATCAAGATGTTGACTTTTATAACCTTGAGCTTTACGACAAAATTCAAAAATTGCAAGATTGGTGTCTTGCTTTAGGAAAGATTGTCCCTGAAATTTGCCGTCATATCAACAAAGACGCATTTTCTGGCGTTTTTTATCAAACTAAGAACGGATATGTTTATGAATATAACGTTGACGGGTTATCTGAACGACTCGGCTTACATGACGATCCAGGTGGAATTAAAAGTCTATCCCAGAAGCAAAACGAAACTGAGTATAATAAATTTATGAGATTAGTCAGATCGTGTTTCACAGATCTGGATCGCGAACAGATTGCACAGCTCATTAATTCATTGCTGAAGGATATTATAGACGACGACTTTAACAAAATAAGCCAATTTTTCCGTCAGTTTTTAGATGATGTCTACTCTAAAGATGCTTCCATAGATAATACAGGTTCTAACTCAGTGACAGGTTCTACCTTTTTCCAAACGCCACCCCAAGATGTCAGCAACGAAAATGCCCAAAACCCAACAGCAAATTCAGATGATTATGGCGGAACCGCTACCGAAGAAAGCGAGATTGATGCTGGGTTATTCAATCAGTCTGATACGGAACATAATGAGGTGGGCGCAACATCGCCTCAAAACACAGCCTCACCGCCAGACGCAGCAGATACAACCGATAATGAATATGTGTGGACTGAAGCCGAACCTGAAACTGATGAACAGAAGAAACAGTCACAGCCCTCTAAAGCGTTTGATATTGCTGATGTCGATCTAAAGAAGGTATTGAGTCGTGATAACGCACCTAAGAAGGGGTAGGCGGTTATGGTAGATGCGGTCTGCTCGAAATGCGATGTTGGATGGGTTATACATTCGCATGATAAACATTGCGGCTATTGTGGGTGTAAAGTCTTCGATTTTTCGGTGACATGGGAACAAGAACCGTGGATTTATGCTGGCGACGATGCGAATATCCACAATCTAACCATTCTCGTAGAAAATGCCGGTGTGTATCCAATTACATTCCAGTCGATACGAACAACACGAGATAACACAATTCTATTTCCACAAGAGAACGGCGGTTCATTCAAAGTTAATGCAGGTCAACGACACCCCATTCCGATTCAGGTAAATCCCGCACACTTAGCACGATACGCCGAGACCATCACCGTGCGAGCACAAGATGCCCCGCCGAATTTTAATAGTGAGAAATCATTGGATCTTGAGGCATTACCGCGTCCCGACTTTAAACTGACTCCTAATCCAGTAAAAGTTCGCTATCGGAGAGGCACTGAAAAGGTTAGAGAAGAACTCCACCTTGAGGTGCTGCAGAGTCAATTTTATATCAGCGATATTAAAGCCACAGGAAGATCAGGTCTTCGCGTTGGCTATTCCACTGAACAGCTCCACCAAGAAAACAGCACATTCAAAAAAGTCAAATTGGAGATTGATTGCAACCAACTCAACGATGAATCTAATGTGGTAACGCTAAGTTTTGGACTTCGCGGCTTTTCGCAACCTATTGAAAAGCGAGTTGAGATTCAAAGAGAGATAGTGCCAGATCCGCCGAAACTGTTCGTGCCCCCAATGAATCTGGAAGTAACACAGGATCGCAAGAAAACACACCCTCTCACACTTCAGAACATCGGTGAACGTCCCTTGACAATCCAAGATATTGTATTCAGCAACCCATCCAATTCAGTCCAGCTGCCAACAAACCTTGAATTTCCTATAAACATCGAAGGCGGCGGACATCATAATGTGGAATTGCAGATTTCTGCGGTTGATATTGAGCCCGGACCTTACCCTATCAGCTTTACCATCAACTCCAATTGTGCGGCTGACCCTCAATATCAATACGTCCTGAACGTAACGGTAAAACAGCGAAAAGAATATCCATACTACCTTGCCATTGACTTCGGCACAACCAACTCTTGCTGTGCCTACATTGATAAAAACTATAAGATGAAACTCCTCCCGCTGGATACTAAAGCGAATCCATCTAAAATAATGCCTTCCTCCATTATTTATCGCAGTCAACCCACAGAAGGAAAGATGTATCACGTCGGGTATGATGCAGAGACCGACCGCACAAGTGTTAGGGACGGTCTTTATTATATTTCCTCCGTCAAACGCTGGTTGGGATTCCGGTGGTATCGCAAATTTCCCAACAATCAGGAATATCAACCGCTTGATGTGGTCTCTCATATTCTCAAGCACATTATCAACGAGGCAGAAGACTATCTGGAGCAGCAGGGTATCGAGTCAAAGATTACGAAATGTATCATTACGTACCCGACAATGTTTACCCCGGAGCAGCGGGAGGACTTGAGACAAGCGTTTGAGAATATCGGTATCTCCGAACTCATCCTTATTGATGAAGCTTCAGCAGCTTCTATGGGAATAATCTTTGAAAGTTATAAACCCCTACAAGCGGACTATAGACTACTGGTTTATGATTTTGGAGGTGGGACCATTGATATTGTTCTCTCTCAAGTGACAATTGATGGTAGCGACATCGTTATTGAACCAATCGCACGCGACGGGGAACGTCAATACGGTGGTGATGACGTGACACAGGCTATCGTTGATTTTGTTTTGAAAGAATATGAACGACGAATTGAAAGGGAAAATCCGGGGCTCAATTTTGATATTCCATATTTTGAACCGGGACGAATCTTGCAGCCCACCGGAAATCAAGAAGTTGATGGCGCGACACGCCGCAACGCTGCTATCTTGTATCAGCGAGCTGAAGAAATGAAAAGAGAACTCAATACACGGCCGGAAACAGAGTTTTTTTCTTCTTTAGCGGTTGTTGTCGGAGGAAGTGTCCGCAATCTTCAAGAGCCCATCGAAAATAATTTTAGCATAAAACTCTCAGCGCAACAATTCCAGTCGTTCATTGAACCTGTACTAAAGAAAACTTTTGAAAAGATTGATGCAATGATTGTTGACAATGATGCATGTTTGCCGAACACCGTTGTCCTCGCGGGTCAATCATCTAAAATGCAGTTGGTCAAGAACCTGATGGCTGCCCACTTCCGAGAAAACTATCAAAAAGATATTGAGATTCACCTTGACGAACATCCTAAAAAATGCGTTGTAAAAGGCGCAGCACAATACGGTCTGACCCGTTCATTACCTGTGGACGGTGGAATTGACATCTTTGACCTAGCAAATAAAACGCTCTCGCGCCTCGGTATTGCGCGAATAAGATCAGGAAAACCGGTATTCAGTGAAATTATTCCCAAAGGGAAATTGATACCCCAAGAAAGTGTTAACACCACGAATTTCCGGATCCAATCTCGGATGGTGTCCATCCAAATCTATGAGCATTTCGAGGCGGATGATGACCTCCAAAAAGCTTCGTTAATCGCTGAATACACACATAGTCTGCCGAAAAATGTATCGGATCAGGCATTGAAAGAAGCATGCCTGAAAATGGCGGTTAAAACTAACGGTGAAATTGAATTAACTGCGCTTGTGGGTGGTGATGAATATACATTTGCCGTTAAAAAGCAGAAGCCGGAGTTTGTAGATGAAATCTATTAGACAAGTATTGGACCACTCTAAAACGTTCAATCATAATAATCCTCAATGCCAAAACGTGTATGTATCATTAATCTTTCAGCACCGGAAATTCAGATAGCCATTTTAGTTGACAATCAACGACAAGACATCAATCTTAGTCTGCCATGGGAGGTAGGGTTTCGTCAGGAAAACGATAAGAAATTGTCCGCATGTTTCGGAGATGCACTTGAACGGCTCGACCCAAACCACCCCACAGAGATTTTGTTTAGGGATTTAGATGTGCATTTCAAGGGAATTACAGATGGAGCAACCTTGAGATGCTTATTTAACGCTTTTTTTGAGGAGATTTTTCACCAGCAGTTACCCGAACATGGCTATCCGATAGATACGATGTCGGTATATGTCATCACACCGTATCAGTGGGCACCAACACATCGCCAACAACTCAGAAAGGCACTCAAGCGTGTAAAAAGCGATGTGCAGGTTTCATTTTTCAACCCTTCAACTGTGACACTTCGAGGTGTGCTCAGTCAAATTCTGTGCCTTTCGGCATACTATCAGAAGGCATGGATGGATATACTCACAGACGTAAACAACTGCCATCTATTTCTAATAGATTTTGCACGGAACGATTTTGTTGTCTATCAAATGATTTGTAGTCAGCTGGAAGACAATGTTACGGTTGAGTTGACCGATGTGCTGCGGTTTACCGACTACTTCTCGGAAACAGAAAAAAAGATTGCAGGTGTACAAAAGGTATTGCAAAAGGTTGAAGCTGAACAACACGTTGTAGTCGGTTTTTCTGGCAGAATTGGCGATGATGTTGCACTAACTATTATTAAATCGTTGTACGCGCGGTGCAGCGCAACTTTTCTCGGACCACAGGCAACCGCAACACTTTTGGGCGGTGCAGAATTGGTTCGGCAATTTGAGGAAAAAAAACTTGAGAGCCCCCTGCACTTTGTCTATCATTTCTGCTACGGCGTGCGGTTACCTGATGGAAAATGGGTTGAACTTGTCCCCAAAACATGGACACCCCCTTATCACCGCAAAAAAGCCTTTCGCGTCACAGGATCGCTTGAAAAATTTGATGTCCAGCTTTTCTGCGGTTTATCCTTAACGGATAATAGCGATGTTCACTATGTAGCTACGCTTGAGATTGTCCCGCCAGAGAATGAAAAGTATACATTGAACAGTTCGATGGAATTTATACTATCTGTTACCTTGAATGATGCTACGCACGGTACATTTGCTTTAAATCTTCCAAACCTACAGGAACCGGAATCGGTTGAATTTACCGTGCCGGTTTTGATGGACTAAGACATCAAGAAAAAACTTGTTCGTAGTCGCGCAATTCATTGCGTCTCTTTATGAGGGAAAAAATGAGCACACATCAATTCAGGTATGTGTTGTTTCTATTAGCCTTAACGCTTTTTGGGGTTACTTTGCTTGTGTATTCAGAGGAAGCTGCCGAGCAATCCTCCGAGGGATCGCCCCCTTTGGAAACTCAGGGCACCAAACCGGCAAAGGAAGAACAGAGCCCGGGCCCAGAACCGAGTCCTGATACATCACAAGAGCTGTTGAAAAATCCATCCCAAATTTACACGATGATTGGGGCGTTTATTGTTCTGGTACTTGCCATTGCAATTTTTCTGGGCATGTGGGTTAGACGGCTGCAAGGCAAAGTGGAAGCAAGCGAGCTACTATTCCAGCAAAGATTAAATGAAAGCGAGCAGCATTGGAAGGAACAATTAAAAGATGTCAATCAACAAGGCAAAGACAGGACTCAAAAGTTACATTCCGCAATTCGCAATGAACAAGAAAATTTGTCTAAATTAGGAAACCGCTTAGACGGTCTTGAACTTACATTGGCGAATATGGGTTCAGGCGGTGTTCCAGACAAAACCGTTGATGTTGAGGCAATTATCCAAGGAGCACAAGCCAAAGTAGAATCATTAGCACAGGTATACGAAAACGGGGAAGCGATCGATATCATTGAAATGGATGATCCAACACCAAGTCAAAACGCGTTGATGATTTTAAATTTGATAGTGCACACTATAGAGGCTTGGGCAAATGACTTAGAACAGTCTGGACCAGCGAACCCAAGTCTCATTCAAACGCTGGAATCTGCGAATCAGGCGATTAAAGATAAACTCAAAAAAGTTCGTGGACCGGCACCGCCTTTACCAGAACCGCTTGATTCGGATACTGATGTCAGTACAGACACGGCATACAACGAATTCCAAAATGAGTGTACTGCGTATGTGTCGCGTTATGAAGGGGTGCTTATCGGCTATCAACTGGGACGCGAAATAGCCAAAGCAGAATATAACCAGTTCATACCGCAATTTATCAAAGATAGGTTATTCAATGAGGTGGCGCGATTTATCAAATTTGAACAGTTGTCTGAACGAGTAGATAAATTTTTACAAATTGTGGATTATGAGATGGTTCCGGTTGAGATAGGCAAAACGCAAGCGGATGCGCGTCTGCATGACATTCAAAGTTCACGGCAGACCAATGCCGACCCCGGAACTATTGTTGAGGTCGTTTTACCGGGATTGCAACGGAAAGCAGACGGTGAAATCATACAAAAACCGGTGGTGATTCGCGGAGAGTGATTTGATGAAGGAAAAGCAGACCCGAGCACCAATTCAAATTGGAAACATAGAACACATAGCTGTCACAGCAGAATATGAAAATGGAAATGTTTGTCTAATCTTGGACAATACAGGTGAAGAAGCAGCATCAATTAGTATTTTCTATGAGGAATCTCATAAGCCAGGCATCGAAACACTATTGAAGAAAAGATTTGAACTGCCTAGTTATCGTCAACAAAAAGTGCCATTACCAGAAGGATTTGAGAAATGGAAAAAACTCAACTTTTATGTAGGGGAGAAAATTGGACCTATTCCTAATACTTATCTAAAGGAACTATCGGATGAGGCTAAGCGGCAGATAAAGGATGATCCGCCACAACCTAAAACCGAACCTTCAATTTCTAAATCAGAACAAACAGACAACTCAATAGATATAATAAACAGGGATTTAAAACCTGACATAGAAACGACCAATGTGCCTCAGCAACGTGCAATTGATTATCAACACGAAGCAGAAACAATTGTTCAAGAGACACGGGAACAAATAGCAGAATTGGCGCGTACCTACAAGGATGGGGAAACAATTGATTTTGTAGATATCGAAAACCCTACGCCAAGTCAGAACGTTTTGTGGATGTTAAATTGTGTTGGGGGCACTATCAGAAAGTGGAAAAACGAATTAGAACAATGTGGTGGAACCGATCGTAATCTCATTAATACGCTGAAATACGGGGAACAAGCCATTAAAAAAAGACTGAAGGCAATTCGTGGAGATTCAACGCCAGTGCCAAATCAACTTGAATTAGAAACTGATATAAACACAGACACTGAGTTAAGGACAATTCGGGCTAAATGTAAGCCTCACGTTGCACAGTTTGAGGATAGACTTTTCGATTATGAGGAGCGATGTGAGATAGACAACTTAGAACAATATAACCAGTTCATACCGCAATTTATCAAGGATAGGTTATTCAATGGTGTAGCAAGGTTTCTTTCTTTTGAGCAACTTCCTGAACACTTAGATCGCTGCTTACAACTTATAGGCTATGAAGTTGTCCCGATTGAGATAGGCAAAACGCAAGCGGATGCGCGTTTGCATGACATTCAAGCTTCACGGCAGACCAATGCCGAACCCGGAACTATTGTTGAGGTCGTTTTACCGGGATTGCAACGGAAAGCAGACGGTGAAATCATACAAAAACCGGTGGTGATTCGCGGAGAATAGCACGCAATGTCTATCAGACTCCTTATTGTCTTGATTTATAGTGGACTCCTTATCAATGCGGATGCTTTTGCAAAAGATGCTCTGAGTGCTGTCCAGATTGTAGACGGAATTACCCAGCGGCGTCCTCCCAATACTCGGCAGGCAGTTGGCAGGCGGTATGTGTGGAATTTTCGCGGAAGACACTATACCATCCTAATGACGATCGACTTAGAGCGATATAATTCTTACTCCGGCAAAGAACGCTACGATATTCCCAAATTAGTCGAAGAGGGGAGAACAACGATTGGCAATCTGACGCGTGAGTTCCAACGCACCTTCAAACGAAACCGGGGTTGGACCAGACAGGACCGCGTTGATTTCGTCTTAAGCTTTGTCCAATCCCTGCCGTACACGCTTGATGACGTGACGACAGGTTATGATGAATTTCGACGATACGCGATTGAAACGCTGATTGAAGGCGGCGGCGACTGCGAAGACACAACCATCTTGGTGGCTGCTATCCTGCGCGGGTTAGGAGAAAAGACAGCACTAATCTTTACACCAGGACACATCGCGCTGGGAGTCAGTGGAGACTTCAAAGGGGCTTCGCTGACCTACAACAACACAAAATACTACTACTGCGAAACAACTGGAACCGGTTGGACTGTCGGCACACTCCCTGCGTCTGTTGGCAAAACCGTGGAAGCAATCATCCCTTTAACGCCGTCTAAAATAGGACCCGCACCGCAACCAGACAAAACAACAACGCCCACACCTGTGCAGCCTAAGCCTACACCGAAAGTGCCAGAGCTTACACCCGAACCGCCACCTATACAACCAGAGCCTGAACCTGAGAAACCGAAGCCGCGACCCGATAAAACGGAATCTTCAGAAACAAATAGCGCAGCCGGTATGGTGATCGCCACGCTCTTTATTCTCATCGGTTTGGGGATACCGATTGCGTTTCTGGTCTATCGTTTCATCATTTCAGATTCAGATGACGATGATGACACAGAATATGATGACACACACGAATCAACAAATCCGTTAGATTGGTAACCGATTCGCCTATGATTAACCATCTCAAAGAAATCCATCGCGAATTATATCTACCCCAGGCACCAGATCCTATAAAACCACCGTTCAAGGTTACGCCGATTAATGCCCCCTACCTTTATACCGAGGCGAACCTCTATGTGGATAGGTTTGATAGTCCGAACCAATCTGTAAAGGTTAAGGTATCAAATATTGGGGGTGGATGGTTAGATGTAGAACGGATTCACGTTCCCCGAGGGTTTGAAAGGTGGATAAAGAGAGTTGAGGGGCCCCAATTTGCTACGCTCACATCAAATTCGGAACCGGAAGAAATTGAACTGAACATTCTGCTAAAAGAACTGCCGAACCCTTCATCCATGAATGTTGTGAAACTAACCGTTCACTCCAATTCAAAATGGAAAACGTTTAGCGAGATATTGTTACGTGTGCGTCCCCCAGAAAATCAGTCTACGAATTTGACACTTCCCGAATATCTCAACTTTGGAGAAATAACTGTCTATAAGGTTTTGATTGCCGATTGCCGTGAAGATGCGGAAGCACCCTCTGCCGAGTTTTTACTCATCGGGGATTTTACACATAATCCTCCAACCCGTCTTGAAATTATACAAATCGATGAATTCTCTTTCGACGCGAAGATATTCACACCAAAAGGTGAATTATCTTACGAATTAGATTTGCAGAAATCGGGTGTCGCAATGCCACGACAGGAAAGTTCTGGAATTAAACTCAAATCTTTCCAACGGACCGTTCCTGTGCCGATTGTTAGTCAACGCATATTTTCTGAGCATGCGATAACGTCCGATTCTGACTGGTTAATTGTGCAGCCTAAAATCTTTACTACCGGATATGATATAATCGATTTACCTGTTTCTGTAAACGTTGAAAAATTGGAATCGGGGCGCAATTGTGGCGAACTTGTTGTAGCCAATAAGAAAATACAGGTATGGGTATGGTCCAAAATTGTCGATGAAACAGCACTGACGTTAGAGCAGGAACAACCGAATATCCACCACGTTGAACAATTCTCAGAGCGAGAAAGGCCGCTACCCATTGAAGTTGTATCAGCAAATGAACCTTATCAATCTCTGATGATTTTTGAAGATATAGATTTTCAATTCCCACTGGCAAGCGATCAACGGACAGGTTATCTGATGGGCGACTTTAATCAATGGATACCGCGCACGTTGTTCCTTGAGAAAAGAGATGATGGCTACGGTGTCACATTAAGCGTTTCTGAAGGAACATACCGTTATCATGCTGAAATTGATGGTGAAATGCGGCTTGACCCTGCGCGGTTATACGAAATAGGCTGCTGTCAACACGGGTTAGCGTCCAAATTACAGATTAACAGGGCTGAACAAAAGGTGACACTGCGAAATAGGTCGAAGCGGAGGAGGAAACTAAAACTTCGATCTACTGCCAAATGGATGCGAATTAAACCTGAGACAATTGTTCTTCCCGCCAGGAAAAAAGGTGAGATAACTGCGGTATTCCGCCCGGAACGTCTGCTGCCGGGGCTCAATTTAGGATGGATCCAGATGGAAACCGTAAAAGAACCGAAAAGGTCGTTTCACGCGCCAATCTATGTTATCGGTATGACAAATGGGGCTGTTCCTATTCTCCGAACTAAAGAGTTGGATTTTCCACAAATGGAACAGGGGAAAGTAGAAGGCATTCCGCTTGCGATCGATATCTTCGGTGAAGGAGAACTGAAGGGGGAAATTCAGCCATCTACAGTCTTACGTTTTGTGGAAGGCGATCTACATGTCCAAAACAAAACAGCACTTGAACCGATGGCGGTTGCTCCACTTGTCCATGTATTAACTGAAAGACCTTCTAACGCTTATCGTAAACAGATTGGTGCGTCTCTGCTTACGGACTGCTATCTTATGAACCGCCGTGTGCATCGTTTCAAAGCCAAATATGATATGATTCACCTTGTCTCAGACCCACCCGCTCTATGCTTTCCCAAAGTTTATCTGTTTGATGACCCACAGCACGTAGATATAACGATAAAACGCAGTGATGGTAAAGGTAATGTTGCGTGTAGCGTTGAAATACCTGATGCTTTAACAGAGTCCGTTCCGAGACCAGGGGTGGGATTCTTGAAGGTTAAGAACAGGGCTGCGGAAAATAATACTGGACATTGTGAGTTTGTTATTAATCCACAAGCTCGCACAAATGCTGGACGAGTTTCGGATACTTTACGCCTTATGGACACAAATTCCGGGATGGCACTGCCAATTCAATTCGTGGCAGATATTGTCGGAGGTGAAGCGAAGATTGATGTTAACACTCAGGGACAACGTCTAAATCTATCATCTGGTGGGATACCGTTAGTGATTACCAACATCAGTAAAACTGAATTGCGGATATTTGAGTTGCGATTTAAATATCTTCGGTTTTATCTCTCTCCACATCTGACCTCGCAGCAGCGCACCCTTCTTCCCGGAGAATCTATTGAGAGGTTTATTAAGATGAAAGCAACAGGCGGCTTGTTCGGTAAAAAAACGGTCAAGGATACACTTATTATTAGACTCAATGATCCACAATTTCCCAAAGGTGTCTTTGAAAAGGAGATCGTGGCTGAAATCCAAGGCCGTTTCCTGAATTGATACCTTCAAGATATTTCTGTAAGAGGTGTCCTCAGCCTACGGTCGCACACGAGGTTCTGTTACGATTGAGGTTGAAAAAGACACTTCATTGACATCGCACGACCTTTTAAAAGGTCGTATCCGAGGCAATAGAAATTAAAAGCTGCACCTCAGCGGTTTTAAAACCGCTTGTCGCGGTCTCCTTTAAAATGCGGGGATATGTAAATGTTTATCAAAAGCTGCTATACACCTTTCGCCCTCTGGAGCTATGGCAACGCATATCTGGTAGTGTTCACTTCACGAGGAGAACATAACGTAAATAAATAGGTGCGAAATGGACATCGCTGGTAATCGTACACTATCATCTATCTTTAGCCAATTTGCGGCATACCATCCCGACAAGACGTATCTGATTTTCGAGGACTTGGAGGGGGGGTGTCAACAGTGGAGTTTTGCACAGTTTGAAGCTCGGGTGAATCAGACCGCTGCGTGGCTATTGGAGCTAGGAATCAAGCGGGGGGAATCGTTCGCCTTTCATGCTCCCAACTCGCCAGCTTTTGTTGTGCTTGCTATCGCTGCGAGTCGCGTTGGGGCGGTCATGGTGCCGACTGACCACCGCGCTACGGTTGAGGAACTTGTGTACCTCCTTGACCACTCGGAGTCGCGACTTGTTATCACAGAGTTTGATCAACTGACAGTTGCACAGGCGGCAGCGGCAGCAACCGCTTGTGTGCAGGAGGTTGTGCTGGCTCAATGTGAGCATCCGAGCGGACACCCGATATTTGAGCGTGAAGTTGCACGGCAGGATACCTCCCCACCCGATGTTGAGACTTTCCCCGACGATGTGGTGCAGATGATATATACCTCTGGCACAACTAGCAAACCCAAAGGCGTGCTGATGACCAACAGAGCATTGATTTATGGGGCAGAGGTCTTCGTGCGTGCTAGTGGTCTACGCAACGAAGATCGACACCTCATTACACTGCCTGTTTTTCATGCCGCTGCACACTGCCACGCCTTTTGGCCCTCTCTGGTTTGTGGTGCTAGCATCGTTGTGTCTCCGCGATTTAGCCCGTCCCGATTCTTTGGGTTGGCGGTTCGGCATCAATGCACGATGGCGGCGTTGTTCTCCGCGCCGCTGCGTATGTTGCTCACCCAACCTCCCAACGAAGGTTGGCGATTCCACCGTCTGAGAAACGTTACCTTCGCCATCGCTCTCACCGATGAACAATTTGCCGAGTGGGATACGCGCTTCGGCGCACCGCTTCAGCACCTCTGGGGGATGACCGAAACGGTTGGTCTACCGCTGATGAGTCCACTCTACGGGCCGCGCAACTTGTCCTCGATGGGGCAGCCTGTCTTGGGCTACGATGCACGAATCTTGGACGACGAGGGGAACGAAACACCTCCGGGAGAGATTGGACAGATTGTGATTGGGGCTGACCCGGGCCGCACGGTGATGAAAGGGTACTTCAAAAATCCGAAGGCAACGGAGGAGACCATGCGGGACGGTTGGCTGTATACCGGCGACAACGCCTATTGCGATGAGCGGGGTTATTTCTATTTTATTGACCGGGGCAAAGATATAATCAAGCGCGGCGGGGAAAATGTCGCTCCTAGCGAAATCGAATCGGTGATTAAGCAGGTTGGTGGTGTTGCTGATGTCGCGGTCGTTGGTATGCCTGACCCGATGTATGACGAGGTGCCTCAGGCGTTTGTGATTCCCCAACCGGGGGCGACACTGACCGAAGAGCAGATTATAGAGCAGTGTCATCAGTCACTCACACGGTTCAAAGTGCCTGTGGCAGTCACGTTTTGTGACGAATTTCCCAGAACCTCCGTGGGGAAGATTCAGAAACATTTGTTGCGGGATCAGGCATTGGAGTCAGCCGAGGAGCCTTCCTGATACAAGCAAAAAGCTATACTGGAAATGAACAAACCGGAACGTATGATTTCGGGGAGAAGTCGTCTGTTGCGATTTGTGAGTTTCGGATTAACCTCAGCGGTTTTAAAACCGCTAACGCATGACTGCTGAATTTATACCACAACTCGTCGCTTGCACTCACTCTTAACATGAGCCTCGGTGCATATTCCTTATCGTAGTGCTCTTGGACCCGATCTATGATGGGTATGATATCCACGCGGCAGCAGATTTTGAGCAGAACTTAGAGATTGCGATGAGTGCCCTTGCAGCTTTAATCACAGCCGGGGTAGGTCACGCATAGCAGAACGAATCGGAGGAAAATATGAAAAAACTAGTGATTGTTGGACCGGGCGGACTCGGTGGGACCGTTGCCGCCCTCTTAGCCCGAACAGGGGAATGCGATGTGACCATCGTCGGTCGTCCGGGCGCACATATTGATACGATTCAGCGACAACGCGCCCTCCGTCTAACTGGGCTTCAGGAGTTTAACATCCATGTCGATGCGACTGATGATCCCAAAAGTATTCGAGAATGTGATATCCTTATTTACACTGTGAAAGCTCAAGACACACAAGCAGCACTGACGACGACGGAGCATATACAGGTAAGTAACTGTGTCACTTCTCTCCAGAATGGGGTGGTGAAAGACGAATTGTTGATCAACGTCTTTGGGAAGGAGAAAGTGGTTGGCGGTCTTGCCGTTGTGGCTGGAGAACGTCCAGTGCCGGGAAGCGTGAATTGGACATACGATGGAGGCACGCAGTTTGGAGAACTAGTCCGTTCCGAGACCAGGGACGGACAAACGTCAGGGCGTGTTGACGAGATTGTGAGTCTTTTTCAACGGGCAGGGCTTATCACGCAGTCCTCCGACGCTATCCTGTCCGCCACGTGGTCGAAGATGGTAGGTTGGATACCCATCGGACTACTTGCTACCCTCTCTAGGCAGAGTAACGCTGGCGTTCTCTCCAACAGACAGCTGACTACAGAGTATATCGGCATGGTCAGAGAGCTTCAGGCACTGGCTGCAGCGAAAGAGATTCCCTTAATAGATCTTGGTCCCTACCATGTCAAAACGTGGTGTCAAGGCACGGCGGAAGAAGCGATCGAAAAGGTCCTGACATCGCCTTTAGCTGGAAGTCAATCGACGCACTCCGCCCTCCAAGATATACAGAAAGGCATACCTACAGAATTTCAGGCGTGTGTCGGTCCGATACTTGAGGAGGCACAGGCACTTTCAATTCCCATGCAGCGAGTACAGATAATGTACGCCACACTGATGGGGTTGGAAGAAACTCTGCAGCCTGCGTAAGCGAATGGCTCATCTCAAACGACCTTTTAAAAGGTCGTAAGAAAGCGCGAAGAGCGTGAAACGTGAAAACCATCAGTGCATTTGCTGTCAGCTTGAATGAAATACCGTTAATCAAGCCCCATCCTTCTACGCTTCCATCCTTCCAATCTGAATCCCCCTGCTAAGCTGGTTCACTCCCCCGACGATTCGCAAGTGAGCGCGGAGTCAGATCAAAGAACGTCTCGTGACCGTGGAAGAAGCGATCCAACTCGTCCACCATCAGTTCAAAGAAGTGCGGATAGTCGTCGCCGGTATAAGAAGCGAAGTGCGGGGTCAGAAAGACGTTAGGCAGATTGATAATTTCACTATCAGGCGGAATCGGTTCCGGATCGAAAACATCCAGTCCAGCGGTGATATCCCCACGTTTGAGGCGTGCAATGAGTGCATCGGGGTCAATAATTGGCCCACGAGAGACATTGACTAACGCCGCACCGGATTGAATCAGATTCAGTTCGCGTTCCCCGATCATCCGCCGTGTTCCCGGTGTCAACGGTGCAACACAGACAATAACATCGCACTGCGACAGCAGGTTGTCCAGCGAGGTTTGTAGAAAGCCAACCGCTTCCGCCATTTCTCGCGGCAGATAGGGGTCATATACCCAGATATCAACCTCGAACGGGCGGAGAAACTTGATAAGGCGTCTGCCCATATTTCCACACCCGATCAACCCAACCCGCTTACCGGTGAGCCGTCCACCAGCATATTTGAGTGCGTCCCCATCTCGGGTCGTCTCGCCGGCGATGATGCGGCGGAATTGTGCTCCCGCGTTGCGTAACGAAATCAGGATAAGGCCCAACGCCCACTCTGATACTGGATAGGAGGAGCCGTTGGTGGTATCCACCGTGCGGATGCCCCGTTCCCATGCAGCTTCCAAGTCAATCCGGCTGGCGAAGCGATCGCCCTCCAGTTCACCGATGATTTTCAGATTTGGCGCGGCATTCATAACCTCTGGTGTAATTGTGGGACAGCCGCGGCAGATAACCAGACCGTTAATCTCGCTGATATGTTCACAGAGTTCTGCTGCTGCTTCGGGGTTTTCGTTTGTGTTGTAGATGTCTCCACCCTCGCAGGAGAACCACTCCCAATCAGCGAAGGTTTCAAGTCGTTCTATTTCTTTCGGGGGTAGGTAGTCATTGCGAATACGTTCATCACAAGCAATTAAGACTTTGGGACGAAATGTTGCCATAAAGTATATCCTCTGTTATTGTCATTTTGAGAATTTTTAAACAGATTTAATCTTCTGCAAAGGGGAAAGTGCCGTCATAACCAAGGGCATCGAGCGTGAACTGTGGATGACTGACAAAGCGGATACTGGGATACATCGGGTTCTGCCACTGTTTCTGCGATCATATTCTCCCCGCTCGTAGCGCCGATACAGGCTGTCCCGCCATTTCTGAACAGTTTCCATATCGAGGACATTCTTGAGAAGCAGGAATCCATCGCGCTCAAGTTGCGCTAGATTTTCTTCAAATGATTTGTCTCTGCTTTCACCCATTGGAGCTACCTCCTTTAGGTAATGAGATTAGGATTTACACCTTTCGTTTGCGAAAATCGTGTCGTATTTCGTAAACTGGAATCGTGAACGACGCTATTCAATGGGCCAAATGGCTCCCATCTGCCATACGTCCAGCGATCGCACAGTCGCTTTTCCACCTTGTGCAAATAGTTGTACGCCGAGACTATCCGGGTGGGCGGGATAGATGCGCTTTGCCAAGTAATGGCGGTCATTGGCGAAAACCTCCACCACGCTCCGATCCACGAATACTCGCAATTCTATCGGCTTGCCGTAAGGAAGGTCAAACGTACACCGTTGTGATTCACGATTGCTCACCTCTGAACTGATGCTGGATCGATTTGCGTCCAGAATCAACTCCCTGAGCGGTCTGATATCCTGTGGAGCACGGTTGGCTGCCCATGGATTGAGGTTGAAACGAATGAGGGTTTGTTCGGTGCCGTCCGGAGAACAGCACACTTTCAGGCCGAATTCTTCGGCACTCTCCCATTCAAAAACCGCTCGAATCTCCAGCCGGTCCCCTCTGATTTCATCGAGTTGATACGCTTCGTCCGCGGTCAACTGGATGTCAGAAAAGTGCGTGTGCTCACCTCGCAACGCCTCCAATTCTGGAACAGGCTCCATGAGCAGATCGCCGTCATCCGACAACGACAGAACCATCGGGAGGGCAAATATCCCCGCCCAGCCAGCGGCACGTTGGACGTAACTATAGCGTCCTTCGTGGAGGCGGCCGAATAGAATGCGTCGATCCTTGTCATCCAGCAACGTTAAGCCCTCATTGTAGACACCGGGGCGACCCGTTTCACCGAGTGCCAACCGTTTATGACGTTCTGGGCTGAACCTGTGGTTAGCATAAGTGCCAATATAAAATTGCGCCCCACGTGGGTGGCTGGTGAAGGAGAGTATATGTTTATCTCCCAAACGAAAAAAATCGGGACAGCCGCAGTCCTCGCCCCACTCTGTGAACAGACCTCCCTCATAGAAGGGGTGCAGATACTCCCAGTGAGCGAGGTCTTTGGAGGTAAATAGATACGCCGCATCTGGCGGGGCGGCACCGCTGTTTCCGGTCAGTGCGTAATAGGTATCCCCTTCAACCCAAGCGCATGGAGCACCACCGATCCGATATTCATCTCCCGCCTGCGGGTTGGGTATAATCGGATTCGCCGGGTGTTTTTCCCAACTGATAAGGGTATCATCGTCGCTTGTGGCGAGGCAGATACCGTCCGGTAAACCGTGATAGATGAATGTGGGCACCCCTTCTTTGTTGATAAACGCTGCACCGCTGAAGCACTGGTCTCGGTCTGCTCCCTCCGGACCGGGCGGCAGCGCAATCGGATGGTCTGTCCAATGAACCAAATCCGCACTAGAGGCGTGTCCCCAATGTATTGTACCGTGGAAAGCTCCGTTGGGATTGTACTGGTAAAAGATGTGGTATCTACCTTTCCAGAAAATGGTGCCATTCGGATCATTCATCCAGTTGAGCGGTGCTAGAAAATGGTAAGCTGGACGATACGGGTCAGATGCCAGTTCCAGACGGCGCGGATCAATGTCGCTCTGCTTTGATTCAGTCATCTATTTGTCCCCATAGTATAACGCAAGTTGCTTCTATGCCAACTACTGTGTGCTTTGGCGGGGATAGCCTAGAATTGCCAAAGCTTCGGTAATCTCATCCAAGATAACCGGTTCATCAATTGTCGCCGGCACACGGTATTCAACCCCATCCGCAATCCGCTTCATCGTCCCGCGTAGAATCTTGCCTGACCGGGTCTTGGGGAGCCGCTGCACCACAGTCGCCACCCGGAAGGAGGCGATAGGACCAATCTCCTGGCGTACCATCTGGATAAGCTCCTGAATGATTGTATCCTCGGAGCGTTGAACACCGGCTTTCAGCACAATAAAACCGATTGGCACCTCCCCCTTGATTTCGTCTGCGATGCCCACGACAGCGCATTCAGCCACATCGGGATGGGCTGCTAGAACTTCCTCCATTGCGCCGGTTGAAAGGCGATGTCCCGCTACGTTAATAATGTCGTCCGTGCGGCTCATGATCCAGAGGTAGCCGTCCTCATCCTTGTAGCCGGCATCCGCTGTCAGGTAATAGCCGGGATAAGTGCTGATATAAGACGACTGATAGCCTTCGTCGTTGTTCCACAGCGTCGGGAGGCAGCCGGGCGGTAACGGCAGCTTAATGACGATGTTGCCAATCTGACTCGCTTCCACCTCTATGCCATCTCCATCCAGCACACGCACATCGTAACCCGGAACTGACTTTGTGCAAGAGCCGGGCTTTACGGGAAACGTCTCAATGCCAATGCAATTTGCACCTACGGGCCAACCAGTTTCCGTCTGCCACCAATGGTCAATCACCGGGACATTGAGTTGTTCCTGTGCCCAGAGCAGTGTGTCAGGATCACATCGCTCACCAGCAAGAAAGAGGGTCCGGAAACCGCTCAAATCATATTTGCGGATATAATCGCCGTTGGGATCCTCGCGTTTAATGGCTCGGAAGACGGTCGGTGCTGTGAAGAGGGTGCTCACCCCATGCTGAGAAATGACGCGCCAGAATGCGCCGGGGTCGGGGGTGCCAACCGGCTTTCCTTCGTATAACACCGTCGTGCAGCCCTTGAAGAGGGGGGCATAGACGGTGTAGGAATGTCCAACAGTCCAACCAATATCCGAAGCCGCCCAATATACTTCACCGGTGTCCACGCCGTAGATATTCTTCATGCTCCACTTGAGCGCAACCAAATGACCACCGTTGTCGCGTACAACGCCTTTCGGTACACCCGTTGTGCCGGAGGTGTAGAGGATATAAAGGGGATCTGTTGCAGCAACCGGTACGCAATCAACTGGGGTTGCGCTGTCCACAAGCTCTGACCAATCCAGATCACGACCAGCAACCATGGATGCCTGTTCTTGGGGGCGTTGTAGGATAATACAGCGCGAAGGCTTTTCCGCTGCGAGTTCAATGGCATTATCGAGCAGGGGCTTATATGCCACAATCCGGTTTACTTCAATACCGCACGAAGCGGAGAGGATGAGTTTCGGTTTTGCATCATCAATGCGGGTCGCCAATTCGTTGGCGGCGAACCCTCCGAAGACAACCGAGTGGACCGCCCCAATTCGAGCGCAGGCAAACATAGCGATAACCGCTTCGGGCACCATGGGCATGTAGATAATCACCCGGTCGCCTTTCTGAACGCCTTGATCGACAAGGACACCGGCAAAACGTGCAACTTCGGCCCGAAGTTCTCGGTAGGTGAAAGTTTTGATGGTTCCTGTGACGGGGCTATCGTAGATGAGTGCTGCCTGGTCAGCGCGTCCATTTTCCACATGCAGATCGATGGCATTGTAGCAGCTGTTGGTCATGCCACCTGTAAACCAACGGTAAAAAGGTTTACGTGAGTCATCAAGGACCTTGTCCCACTTCTTGTACCAGTGGACATCTTCCGCCGTTTTTGCCCAGAAAGTATCCGGCGCGTTTAACGACTGCGCATAGATTTTCTCATAGGTGTCAGACATAATTTCCGACTCCTCCTTTCCAATCTTCGGAAAATTCGGTGAACGATTCTATTACCTTAATTCCTTTGGGCTCTTGAGAGCCCTTTTCTAGCAACCGCCTGACGAATGCGGCATGCTTGTCCGTTCCGAGACCAGGGGCGGTCTCCAATCCCTTTTGTAATTCAGACAAAACTGTTGCGAGATCTTCTCCCATAAGTGCCTTCACTGCTAGGCGCAAGCCGGGAAATGCTTGACTTTCTATCAGTCCGTCCGCATCAGGCAACATCGGCACGTATTCCTCATTGACAAGACGGAACCAATCGAGTCGCCCCTCCTGCGTCCGCCACACGATGTACTCCGCCACCCCGTTACGCAGATAGGCATCTAATTTCTCGTGCAAATCGTAGGCGGCACTAGTCCCGACAATTTCGACAATCAATTCCGGTGCACCTTTGATGTAACCCTTGTCACTGAGTCCGTTCCGAGACCAGGGGAGGGAGGTGCCATCTTCGTCGATCCGGAGCAACCCATCGGGCTGCGCCTCGTTGTCAGGATCGAGATGAACCGTTGCATTATCAGCACACTGAACCCCTGGCGTTGCCGTCCAATAGACACCAAGCCACGTCATAATCCGGGCATGGGGGGCGCTATGAATATCGGTCCGTACAGGTGATGGCATGTAGACAATTCCTTCAATTAATTCTGCTTTCTTCAGGTGCGGCATTGCCTCGTAACGCCGCTCAAATTCGTCCCGTGTCAGCTGCTCTCCATGCTTCAGCGGTGGTAGCGGATTTTTTTTCTTTTCTATAACGTGTGGAAGTTGTTGGGCCCGGGTCTCCCTCGGTCTCGAATCGGGGCTTTCGCCATGTTCAGCTTGACCTTTCTCTTCCGCCGCTGCCTTAACAGTCATGATAAAGTTCCCCTAATCTGATTTTTGGTTCAATCTGGGTACGACCTTTTAAAAGGTCGTTGGTTCTACTGTGCATCGTCGATCTGGTGCTTCTGCATCAATTGTTTCAGCGACTCAAATGGGAGGCTCAGTTGACGAGCGATGTCTTCCAACTCGCCCTGACACTGCTCATACACATCCATCAGAATCTGTTTTTCAACTTGAGCCAACCGATTCGAGAGCGGTTCTCCATCGCCAGAGCGTGAGTAGGCGGTGAGAATCTCTTGGGGCAGGTGGCGCGGAGAGATGGTATCTCCATCAACTTTATATGTGATACGTTCGATAACATACTTGAGCTCCCGAACATTGCCGGGCCAGTTGTATGCGTTCAAGCACTCCAAAGTTTCAGGTGCCAGTTTTTTTGGCTTGATGTTAGCCACTTCCCCTGCGAGACGCTCCATGAAATGGTAGCATAGCAACTCAATATCCTCTTTCCGCTCGCGCAACGGCGGTAACCAAATTGTTTCAAATGCGAGCCGATCATATAGGTCTGCCCGAAATTTGCCCGCCTCTATATCCGCCTCCATATCGCCATTAGTTGCAGCGATAACCCGTACATCGACCTTTATCGTCTTTGTGCCGCCAACCCGCTCAAATTGCTGATATTCCAACACACGAAGGATCTTCTGCTGAAATTCAACCGACATATTGCCGATCTCGTCGAGAAAGAGCGTGCCTTTATCCGCCAACACAAAGCGTCCCTCTCGGAAAGATGAGTTTGTGAAAGCGTTATCTTCCTGCCCAAAGAGTTCACACTCCAGAAGTCCCTCTGCCAATGCTGCACAATTAATTGTGATGAACGCGCGTTTCTGACGATTGCTGTTATTATGGATTGCAGCAGCAACTAGTTCCTTGCCAGTTCCACGTTCACCACGAATCAGGACCGGCCGTGGAATAGAAGCGACTTCTGCGATTTGTTGGTGCACCTGTTGAATCACTCGGCTTTTGCCGACGATGTTGTATTGTCCCTTCAATTCCTCGCGGTAAAACTCGCGCTCTCGACGCAGTCGCTTGTTATCGATTGTGGCGCGGATGAGGTGGTTCAACCGTGTGAGGGCGAGTTCCATGTTTTCTTCAATGTAAAAATCCTTTTCGACATATTCTTGAGCTCCCAGTTTAATCGCTTCGACGGCGGTCGAGATGGTGCCTTTGCCCGTTAGGATAACAACCGGCAGAGAAGGGTTGATTTTCTTGATTTCTTCCAAGCCGGCGAGCCCGCTTGTCTGTCCTTCACCAAAGTCAAGGTCTAGGATAACTAAATCAAAGGCATCGGGGCTTTTAGAGACCATCTCCAACCCGTCCGCCACAGTACCGACAGCGACCGGCTCTGCGCCGCGCTGCTCGAGCAGGTCTGTTAGTAAATCTTGCATTGCGGTTTGATCATCAACGACTAAGATACGTTCTGCCATTTTCCACATCTCCTGTACGGTTTTACCTACACGGGCTCTTGAGAGCCCTATAGCACTTCGCGCGCGAAGGTGTACGCACCTCTCAGCCAAGAGGCATAATAGAGCCCGTTAGCATAGAGAAAGTAGACACTCTTCAAACCGATAACGCTCAATAGACAGACCAATAACAAGGTAATCAAGATGACATCCGGCTGTCCCGTTTTCAACTCACGCAAGGAAGTACGGTGGGCAGCATCAGGGGCAAATGCGCGACTCTCAACGGCTTCACTGAGGTGTGTTGCCCGTCGGATGTTATTCGTCAAGATTGGGCGTAAACTGTTTAAGATGCCGCTGATGGTATGAAGGAAATTGAACTGCAAATAACGAAAACCGCGTAGCTGCTGTGAGCGAATTACAGTTTTCGCCTCCGAACCGATGAGCGGAATATAGCGCAACCCTGTCGTCACCATAAATGCGAGACTGTACGGGACACGCAGCTTCACAAGGGTGAGCAGGAGGTCACGGGGTTGGGTCGTCCAGATGATAAAACAACTGATTGTCAGCGTCGTGTTAAACCGTAGTGATTGAACAGTGCCGTGCAACAAACCCTCGCGATAGAGATGAACCCCACCCGTCATCCCCCCGATGATAGGTGTGTCTTTATGGATGAGTGTAAAAATAACGGTTCGTGGGAACTCATTATAAAAAATTGCTTGGCTGTAAATCAATCCCCACGTTCCTAATCCGATAAAGAGGATGAGCAGACGCATCTGATGCCATGACGGCGGGATTAATGCTTGGAAGCAGAGGCTTACCAGAAAACACACAAATAGGGCAATTGGACTATCGAGTAAAATGACCAGACAGCTAACGATTGCGAGGAGAACGATTTTCGTGTGAGGCTGGAGGCGTATCATTTTGAAATCCTTGTAGTTGCATCGTCAGCGGTGGGACAAGCGATGCCTGCTTTAAGTACTCAGGATTCGCAAAAGCGGCATCAGGTGTTCCATCGAAGATGAGCGCTCCACGATGAAGCAGCAGCACTCGATTTGCGTATGTCAGCGTGAGGTGGACATCGTGGGTACAGAAGATTACCGTTTTATTTTGTGTCTTCATAGTGTCGCAAAGCATCTGCATCAGTTGTTGTAGGTGATAGTAATCCTGGCCCGTTGTCGGTTCATCAAGGAGGAGGAGGTCTGGGTAGAGGGAAAAATTGGCAGCGACTGCGGTGCGTTGGCGTTGCCCTCGTGAAAGCGCGTAAGGGACTTCCATTTTGAGGGCTTCCAAATCAAACATCCGCAAGATTTTTTCGAGTCGCTCCTCTACTTCCTGACGGGCTAGCCTGAAGTTCTTCGGACCGAAAGCCACCTCCTCGGCTACCGTTGCTGCTTGCAACAGCAGATCGGGATTCTGAAAAACAATCCCCACTTGACCTGCGAGATGTCGCGGCTTAGAACGCCGGGTATCCTGTCCTTTAATGAGGACCTGTCCTGCTGACGGGCGAAGGAGCGAGATCAGCTGCAAGAACAGCGTCGTCTTCCCTGATCCGTTTGCCCCCATAATGGCTACCACTTCACCGGGCTTGACTTGAAATGAAATGTTTTTCAGTGCATCAGCGGAAGAGGGCTCTTGAGAGCCCTTTTGTGGATAACGAAAAGTGAGCCCTTGCACCGATGCCACAATATTATCAGGATTCACAGGATTTTCAGGATTACTTGGAGTCACGGAAGGCGTTAAGTCTGCCAATCCGTCCTCCTCCGATGCAGAATCGGGACTAAGGAGCCTGTCAGATGCTTCAGCCTGATAAAATCGGGATTGCTTTGGATCCTGAGGCGAATTTTCAAAAAGCCGCACAGCGTGGTTGAGGGTCAGTGGGCGTTCAGGAAAGCCGAGTTGTTCCGCAATTTGCGCGAGTTCTGGAACTTGCACACCTAGCTGGGAGTACGGCTTCAGATCGGTGAATGCTTGATCTATCGGTAGGTCGGAAACTAGTTTGCCCTCGTTCATGAGCCACACGCGACTACACAACGGTGCTATCTCGTTGACTTGATGTCCCACAACAATAACGGTGATGCCAAGTTTCCTATTTAAATCGCGGATAATCGCAAGGATGTCATAAGTGGCTTGTGGGTCGAGATAACTTGTCGGTTCATCAAGCAACAGAATTTGTGGCTGCATAGCGCATACGCACGCAAGGGCAACCCGTTGTTTCTGTCCGCTTGAAAGTGAAGCGATTTGACGACTCCTAAATTCGGCAAGTCCAACCTGCGTCAAGGCAGAATCAATCCGTTGATTGATTTCGTGGGAGGAGAGTCCGAGATTCTCTAATCCAAATGCGACCTCATCTTCTACGATGAGGCAAAAGAGTTGCTCTTCAGGATTCTGGAATAGTAGTCCAACCTGTTGGCACGTCACAGCGATTGGTTGTTCGGCAACACTCGCGCCGTTGACGCGGACACTGCCAGACAACTTTCCTCCTGAAGCGTGAGGAATTAATCCGTTCAACGTTCGTAGCAGTGTTGATTTACCGCAGCCCGTGGGACCTGTGAGCAGAATAAACGCTTCAAGATCAACTTTTGCCTCTATCCCGCGTAACGTTGGCGTATTGCGACTTGGGTAGGTGAAGTGGAGATTTTCAATTTCGATGCCACCCATGGTTCGAGAGGTACAACTCAAACAGGCTAGTCGAAACTTTTGATTTCGATTGGGACTGGACCCACAAGCTGATCCAGATGAGATTTCACAGATTCTTGGAAAGAAATAAGGGAATCACGGATGCCATATCTAAAGTCTTTGTGAATCCGTTCATATTGTGCATGAACACGCGCCAAAAGTTCACCCGCATGCTCACCAACCTCACTGATTCGATTACCGCCCGCTTTGGCGAACCGGGAAGCAGTTTCCTTAAATGCGCCGAACTCGGCTTCCAGATAATGTTTGAACACAGATTTCTGAAAAGTATCGAGCGCGTCCCGCACACTATATCTAAAATCCTCATGGATGTCTTCATATTGTGTGTAGACACGTGCTAAGAGTTCTTGTGCGTGCGAACGAATCTCTCCAATACGACCCACGTCTGCTTTTAGCGGTTTTAAAACCGCTCCAAGTTGCTCGGAATCCCGATGGCCTTGGGGGTGAGACACAATCTCCTCAAAGGCGTTGAACTCCTTCGTCAAATACTGTTTGAAATTATCAACAGCAACCGTCTGGCTGGTCATTTTTTCAAAATGATACCCATGAATGGCGAGGCGCACTGCCTTATCAAGCATAAACATACTTGGATAATCTTTGAGCACCTTTATTAAAAACCGGAGGTAAGCCGGTCCCTGTTTGGAGAAAAGTTGTCGCTTAATTGACCTAGCGACAGCCATTAGCTCCATCTTGCCAATCTTTTTCCCCGCCGGATGGCTGACAGGCTTAAGATGCTTAATCAACGTCAGACAACGTTCAAAATAGTTCTTCAAAGTCGGATCATACAACGTGGAAACGACCCGTCTATATTCGGCAATCAAGTGTTCTCGTGGGAGTTCCGGTACAAAATTTAACGTGATGTCAGTGTTGTTCCCTGTAGACTCGTCAAGCAAACGTCCTTCACCTTGGAGCCGATGGTAAAGATTCGTCTCCTTCAAAGCAGTCAACAAACCCGCCATCGCCATTGGAACCCCAGCCTCTTGAATGAACCGAATATGCGAATCAAATTCTTTGTCCCCATCCATTCCAATAATGAAACCCCCGGCCACTTCCATGCCGCTGTTCTGTATCTGGCGAATGGCACGGAGTAAATAGCTGCCTGCATCTTCTTCTTTATTCGTGTTCTGCTTCTTTTTCGTCATCAGTAAGGCATCTTCATTCGGGCTTTCGATTCCCAAAAATACCATGTCAAACCCGGCATCACTCATCGCATCTAACATCTCTGGAATTTCGACGAGATTCACACTCGCTTCAGTGAACAACTTGAACGGATAATTTCTTGCTTTTTGGTAAGAGCTCACTGCAGGAAGCAAACGCATGGCATCCCGTTTATTCCCGATGAAATTGTCATCAACTACAAAAAGCGAGCCCTGCCAACCGAGCCGATGGAGCAGATCGAACTCCGCCATCATCTGCTCATTGCTCTTGGTGCGCGGTACACGACCGAACAGCTTGGTGATGTCGCAAAATTCGCAGTCAAACGGGCATCCACGAGAAAATTGGAGTGCCATTGAGCCGTAATCGTGGATGTTAATAAGGTCATAACGGGGCAGGGGGGCTTGAGTTATATCCGGCTTTCTCTTTTCCTTGTATATATCTTTGGCAACCCCTGCTTCCAGATCTGTGAGAAAATCATCAAATATTTCTTCTACTTCGCCAAGGAGAAAGTGGTCAACTTTTCCATCCGTTTCCTCTCTGATATTGTCATGATAGGAAGTGGGGTGCGGCCCACCGGCGACAACGGGAACCCCAACTCGATTACATCGCTGAATGACCTGATACAACGATTCTTTTTGGACGATCATCGTGGAGGTTAAGACGACATCCGCCCAATTGAGATCTGCATCCGTCAAGGAGGTTACATTCATATCAACGACTTTGAGTTGATAATCTTTCGGGAACATTCCGGCGACGGTCAGCAGGCCAAGCGGCGGCATGGCTGATTTTCTGCCCGCAAAGTCCAAGGCATATTTATAGCCCCAATACGATGGCGGGAACTCAGGATAAACAAAAAGGGCATTTGGCATGTGGATCAATCTCCAATTATGTGTAGAATTTAAGAAACTCAGGACTTACGTCCTCTATATTGTACCCGGCTTAGGCTTGACGGGTGTTAACTTGTTGACTAAGAAACCCCTGATTCACTGGTTCTGGCACATGAAGGGCTTCAAGATGCTCAATGATTTCACTTATTTCGCGCTCGACCTGCTCTAGTGTCTCAACAGGGGGTGTTTCCTCTGAAGTCTTTACGAGGTTCATTTGGCTTCGTTGGCGTTGAGGTCATGCGCTCTGTTGGATCTTGTTCCCCCTCAATTTTGGGAGGAACAGGGGTGTCTTGATGCCGATAACTGAATCGGACCACCCCGCAGACGATTACTAGAACAATCAGGGCCACCAATATGAGAACGAAATAACTCGAAGTTTCTGTAACCATTCTTCACGCAGTTCACAATATGGGTATATGAAACCAAAATTTCAACAGTTTAGAAGTCATGCAGCTAACCCCGCTCTCAACGTTTAAGAAAATGGCATCCTGATTGCCCTTAGATAACGTATGATACGCTAAAAAACGCTTTGACGCAAGAACAAATTGCATTCGTCAATCAGTTGAAGTTGTCCCTATCAAGCTTACGATTGTGGATGTACATGTAACTAAACTGCGATCTCAATATCTTCCGTACTCATTTTTCATGCCCCTTTGTCCGCTCCATCCATCCTGCGTGAGTTGCGTAACTCCTCAAGTTGATTTAATTGGAACAATTAATTCTACCACAATTTAACATTTAAGGCAACAGGAAAAAACGATAGATCGATTTTCTAAATAGGCAATCAACAGCTTACACTATTCTTGAATCCACTCTTCATCGACTTCAACGTGCATGATGCTGGTGCGTCGGTAGGTATAGGTGATATGGATGCCGCCATCGTGGGCTTGGATAATAGCGGGATAGGAGTATTCCCCCTCCTCGGTTTCGAGGTGTTGTTTGTATGCCCACGTTTCCCCCTCGTTGATTGATAACGCTACTGTCAGGGGGGTGCGCCCACGCTGCGTATCATTGTAAACGAGTGCGATGTTTCCGTTGTGCAAGTAGGCCATATCGATGCCGCTGTTGGGGTTCGGCAAATCCGTTGGACGGGCCGCCTCCCAGGTCCTTCCCAAATCTTTGGAGGTCGAACGCCAAATCTCTCCATCCCGGCTGCGCATCAACATTAGCAAGCTGCCATCGGTTCGCTGAACAACCGTTGGCTGGATAATTCCCTTCGAGCTCGACAAGTCCCCATGCGTGTCCCACGTCTCGCCGCCGTTGCCGGAGATCATCGCCATAGAATGCCAATTCCGTTCATCGTAGACCGGCAGCAAGATTTCGCCATTGGAGAGATGGAGCGGCTTGTTGCGCGTCATCCATCCTAATTCCTCACGGAGAATCACGCTCTCATCCCAACTATATCCCATCGTGCTAGACTTTTGGTAATACATTTTGCATTGTGTCCAGCGGTTGCCGTACATTGTGACGTAGAACAACCAGATTTGATTATTCGTATCCACAAACAGGACAGGGTTACCTTCGGAGCAATCTGGGGTGTTCACAACCATTTCCGGCTCGATCCAACCTTCGCTGCCGTAAAAACGTCGCGAGGTGAAGATTGCCACATCTTTCTCCCCCTCTCGTGATCCGGCATACCATGCAGCAAGCAGATCGCCGTTGGGCAGCTCGGTGATTGTTGAGGCGTGACAGGATGGGAAGTTCGGGAGCTGTTCAAAGATTTTTGCAGCACTATACATTGTTTGACTGCTCCCAAGCATAAATGCTTGGGATTCCTATGATAGACTGAACAGCAATAGTTGTTCACCTATTGCTGTGCTATCTGCCTGATTCGACGATTCGTGCCCCAACTGCTGAGGTCTTACAGAATCTCCACAAGCGTTTTCAGTCTCCGAATGCCCCTCGGCGACGGTTCTAAGGTTTATTGCAGCGTTTAAGTCTCTATCTTGTGTATGACCACAAGCACTGCAATGATATGTCCTATCAGATAATGATAAATCACTATCAATTACACCGCAAGCCGAGCACGTCTTACTGGATGGATAAAACCTATCGGCTTCAACTATCTTTACGTCCATCGCATCCGATTTATACTTCAACATCTCAAGGAACGTTGACAATGACGCATCTGCCAACGCTTTGGCAAGTTTATGATTCTTTATCATACCAGCGACGTTCAAAGATTCTATGCCGATACGGCTTGCACCCTTGACAATAGCCGTTGTCGCCTTATGATGGGCATCCTTGCGAATGCAGGTTATCCGATAGTGTAACTTGGCTATCTTGTCCTTGAGTTTATACCAGTTGCAACTGCCTTTGACCTTACGACTGAATTGGCGTTGAAGGCGTTTGAGTTTCCGTTCATACAGACGCAATGCCTTCGGATTCTCAAAATACTGTCCTTCAGACGTAACTGCTAAATGCTTGATGCCAGCGTCTACACCGACAATAGGCTTACCGCGTGGGTCTGTCCGTTCCGACGACCAGGGGTATTGGGTCGTCAACGAATGTATCAACGAGAATAGAAGCAAACCAGCGATGCCCCTGTTTAGAAACAACCACTTTGCAAATGGTGCCGAGGAAGCGTAGGTTTTGACATAAGCGAACCCAACCGATTTTGGGGAGTTTAATTCGCTTGCCTACGACAGAGATTGTGCCTCGACCGCTATCGGCTTGGTAACTCTTGCTATGAGACTTTTTCTTAAACTTTGGGAAGCGGTTTTGACCCGATTTCCATCGGGAGACCGCATCGTTAAGATTCGTGTAAATCGCATTTTTTGATACACATTGTGACATGGCTTTACACCAGTCGTATGTATCATACTTGATGGCATTGAAACGGCGACACAGGTCTATATGCGAACGCCAGACATTTTCATCGAGCCCCGCTTTGAAGTCGGCTAGGACGTGATTGTAGGTGACACGAGCGTAACCGCAATGTCGGGCAAACTGTGTCGCTTGCTTGTTGTTAGGGTCTAATGCGATTTTGTGTGTTTTTAACATGGGAATATCTCTCTATCTTTCATATCCTGTAGCGCAGGATGTGAGGGACACCGCCGAGCAGCGGTGTCCCTCACTGAAAGATACTCAATTATAACACATTTTTACTATGGTTGCAATAAAAAAACGCCGTTTGACCCAATGCTTTAGCATTGGGCTTGTGAGAATTACTGTCAAATTCTCCTAGGTAGGGTTGGGACTGCTCCTACCTTGCAGTTATTCTTAGTTTTCTGCGTATGGGACGGTGCCCACTCTACGAGATGTGAAAGTTATTTAGCAGCCATTCCTAAAGACTGCGGTCATCCCCGTTGTCCGATAAATCTGCCAATTCTGATGCTGATTTCTCTGTAAACTTGACAACGAGAGTCTTGGCCGCTTTGTCACCAAGCAGTTGCCGCTTTTCCCCGAAGATAAAGATCCAGTCAATGAACCCTAATATCGAAAGTAAAAGATTGCGAATAAAGGACTGACCAAACGTGCAAGGCGAGCCATTTCTCGAGTCAATCACTTTGGTTTTCATAATTCTTTTACCATAACTTTGCCCATTTCTCAACCCATCTTGGAACAAGTAATAAAGAAGTGCCAAAATTATAGCGATCACAACGCCAATTTCTGCGAGCCCAGTAAACGTCAGCAATATCAATCCGACAACAATGATGACGCAGTAAATTACTCCGTCCAAAAATTGTCCGAACCATCTCGCCCAAAGCGAGGCAAGCTCGTACCTTTTTTCAGCAACTTCAATCGTTCGCATCTTGCTCCTCCTCAATCGTGGGATTATTTTTCCGTTGCTCTCTTGTATAAATTCTTGTATAATCGCGATTGTTTCGGCAAAGCGTATTATAAACTTTTTTGTAAAATCACACAAGGAGAAAGAGAAATGGCAAGAACAGGTAGAGCAGTTGTTGCACATGGACAGGATTTTGATGTTCGGGAATATCCTGTACCCGATCCGGCACCGAACACGGTGCTGCTACGACAGGAGTTGGCAGGAATCTGCGGAACAGACCTCCACAACTGGCAGAACGGGTTCAATCAGGAAGTATTACTCGGCCATGAGAATGTTGGCATCATTGACGCAATCGGTGAAGGGGTAAAGACAGATTACGTGGGAAATCCGATTCGCGAAGGAGACCGCGTCATCCTCGCGCCGGGAACAAGCTATGGAGCCTACGGCTTTCAATGGAACCCGGATGAAGCACCTCACTTTCGCGGTGGGTTCGCCGATTACATCTACCTTTCTTATCCGAACACCTGTTTCATCAAAACTGATGCCTCTCCAGCGGTTGCTGTGATGACGGAGCCGTTCACAATTGGCGTGCATGCCGTGATGCGTGGCAAGGTGCAGATCGGTGATACCGTTGTGGTTCAAGGTGCCGGAGCAATCGGGTTGGTGACGCTGGTCTGTGCGAAGATTAGCGGCGCAGCGAAACTAATCGTCGTCGGTGGCCCCGCGAGGCGTCTAGAACTTGCCAAGCGGATGGGTGCCGATGTCACAATTGATATTGAGGAAGTAACCTCTGTCGAGGAGCGCACGGAGTTAGTCAAGTCACAAACACCGCAAGGGGCTGGGGCAGATATCGTCTTTGAATGTGCAGGATTTTTGCCTGCCACCCCTGAAGGCTTGGGCTATGTGAAGTCCAGTGGAACCTTCGTTGAGGTTGGGCATTTTGTGGACATGGGCTCAATCGATTTCAATATTAATCAACTGCTGATGCGTAAAAATATCCGCGTTGAAGCGATCTGGGGAAGCCGCCCCGAACACTTTGTGCGTGGATTGCCAATCCTTGAGAAGAACGAATTCCCGTTTGCCGACATGGTAAGCCATGAGTTGCCGCTTTCCCGCGTCCGCGATGGGTTTGACGCGCTTAACGGAACCTATCGCCTCGGCGGGGATATGGTAATCAAGATTGCAGTCAGTGCCGCAGAATAATATCACTCAAGTCGCTACCTATTTAAGTCGGTTGGTCTTCCTAGCCCAACCTCAGCGCATAAGGGTGTCCGTGGAAGAACGGTTATGCCGAAAGACTTATCCGAACCCTCAAGGAAGAAGTGCATCTCAATGAGTACGATGATATAGTGGATGCCAGAGAGCGAATTGGGCCTTTTATTGTACAAGTTTATAACCAGAAACGACTTCACTCGGCGTTAGGTTATTTGATGCCGGTTGAATTTGAGCAACAACCCTTATCTTGACTTTGCTTATTTGTGGTCTAAATTACCGTTGGTACTTCAGTTCCTTAGTCTGCACGCCGATTTCTTCAGTGATAATAAGCAGCTGATTCGCTTCAACATCCACGAGTATTTGCTCCGCACCGCTGGGCCAGGTAATTTTTACCGCCGTTGCTTTCGTTTCTGTTCCCAACCCAAAAATAAGCCGCAAGTCGTGTCCCGAAAGATAGCTCGATCCGGCTTGTACCTCTCGCATCTGGGAGTGGGAGCGGGTCACGACTTCGACGCGTGTGCCTATCCCATCGCGGTTGCTTTTGCTCCCAACGGTTTTTATCATCAGCCAGTTGTGTTTGTTTCCGCCTTTGTTGCGGAGCAGCACCCCTTCCTGATTCAGATTCACGATAAAAATGTCGACATCGCCATCGTTATCGTAATCGCCAAAGGCGGTACCGCGCCCCACCCTTTTAATCGAGAAATACTCGCCGGACTGCTCGGAGGTCTCCACGAAGGTTCCTTCCCCTGTGTTGATGAAAAGCTGGTCCGCTTGTGCGTATTCGAGCGCGTCGGATTCTGTTGGATAGAGGTGCCCGTTAGCAACAAAGAGGTCTAATGCGCCATCGTTATTAGCATCGAAGAACTTTGTTCCAAAAGCCAATTTCAGGAAACTGACTTCCCCCAGACCTGCGATGTTTGTAAAGTCGATTAAGGCACTGTCTGTGGTGTTATGATACAGTGTGTTTGTCTCATTGGAAAAGTTAGTGACGAAAATATCTAGTGAACCGTCGTTGTTATAGTCCCCGAAATCGACCCCCATCCCACCTTCCGCAACGCCGTGCTCGTTATACGCGGCACCCGCAAAAGGAGCGATATCCACAAAACGCCCATCGCCAACATTGCGGTAGAGAAAATTGGGCGTTGTGTCGTTGGCGACATAGATATCGATATGCCCATCGTTGTCGTAATCCCCGCAGGTGACACCGAGCCCTTTGCCTTCGTTGTTATAAACGCCCGCCTGCCTCGTTACATCGGTAAATGTTCCGTCGCCGTTGTTCCTATAAAGGGTGTCTGAGACACCGGGGTAAACTTGCGGATTTGCATACACCCGCCGCCCGCGTGGATCGTACCAATCCCGGTCTTGCGCTAGGTCATAATCGAGGTAGTTGACGACATAGAGGTCTAAGTTACCATCATGGTCGTAGTCCACGAAGGCACAACTTGAACTCCATTCATCCCCACCCTTTACACCTGCGTGAGTTGTCACGTCGGTGAACGTGCCCTCCCCATTATTTTGATAGAGGAGATTTGCGCCGAAATTGGTCACGTATAGATCCGAATCGCCATCGTTGTCGTAATCTGCGGCGACACAGCCCATACCGTAGCCGGTGTCCCCCACGCCCGCTGCCGCGGTGACATCGGTAAATCTCCCAGTCCCGTCGTTTTGATAGAGGAGATTCGTGGGTGGGGCAGCTGTCTCAAAGCCGGGCAATGGTGCCCCGTTAACGATGTAAAGGTCTAAATCCCCGTCGTTATCATAGTCTAAGAAAGTCGCGCCGGAGCCCATTGTTTCCAAATAGAACTTCCGATCGCTGGCACCATTGACGTGCTTGAACGTAATGCCCGCTTCTGTGGTGACATCAACGAATTGAACGGCGATTTGTGCGTGGCAGAGTGCGGTGAGAAGGTTAAGTATAAGGCTGAACCAATGTTTTAGCTTTTTTCCCATTCTTCTAGCTGTTGTTTTAACCTAAATCTATTGAAATTTACATCCACTGTGCAATAATGAACTTTTGAACTAATGAACTCAAGGGGTTCATGAGACGGAGGTTACGGCATACGGGGTATGCCTACTACTAGCAACTTGGATTCTTCTATTTTGATCGGAGTTGCTGAGCGATTCTGAATTCCTGAGAGGCTTTTTTTGCTTCACCCAATCGTTTATACGTTTCGCCAAGATTTTCGTGGAATTCTGGGTTGTGTGGGTCAAGCCGAATAGCAGTGGTAAATGACTGTGTTGCGTCGAAATACCTTCTCTGGAGAAAGTAGCTCATCCCAAGATTATTATGTGCATTGGGTTCATTGGGAGCGAGGCGCACAGCGGTCTCACACACACGCTGCATCCTGTCCAATTGGTTGAGTTTCATGTAACACACCGCAAGTATATTGTAAACCTTCCAGTTGTCTGGGCTAAGTTTGATGGATTGTTCTAAAGGTTCGATAGCTTTTTCAAACCTGCCGTACTGTGCGTGGACACGTCCGAGTTGATGCCAGCGTTCAGGACTATCTGGATTCCGGCGGAGAGCGATTTCAAGCTGCGACACGAGATTCATATAAGGTTTGAGCCCCTGATACTTCCTGATTAGTTCAGCACCTTTCTTGACATTTCCTTGTCGGATGTACGTATTTCCTAAACTGTAGTACGCTCGGATCTGATCCGGATCCAGTTCGATTGCCCTTTCAAAACAGATAATCGCGTCATCAAAGTTACCCTGTTTCAGATAAACCATGCCAAGGTCGTAATACGGGTGGTAAGGGTAATCCGGGGTGACTTCGAGAGTCAATTCGATAGCTCGGTGCAACGCCCGAATCGCCTCTGGGTACTGATTTTGCTGGAAGTAAGCAACGCCGAGCATCTGGTGGGGGGTGGGATTGTCGGGAGCTAGGTCAATCGCGGTTTGGAGGGCTCCAATTGCCTCTGTGGTCTTGGCGAGGTAAAGCAGGTAGATGCGTCCAAGGAGACGGTGTGCTTCCGCGCGATTGGGGTCAATTTGGATGGCTTTTTTGAGCGATTCCACAGCACCCAAATAATTCTCGCTTTCGCTCAGGTCTAGCCCACGATTGTAATATGCGGCGAAATCGGAGGATGCAATTTCAGAGGGCTCACTGCCTTCCGGAGCAGCCTGTGAGCCCTCTTCGGCGTGGAGTTTGTGATGATTTTGAGAGACTTCAGATCCGTTGACCTCTATCTGAGCTCCTGACTCCAGTTTTAGCTTTTTGAGTTCGATAGGTGTGTATTGCGCCTCGTCCTCGGTAATCTGAATGAACCGATCGAGGGGCACGTCGTGGAACCTTTGTGTGAGTCCGGTGGTGGGCCAGAAGATTTCAAGCCTCTCGATTTTTTCCGCCTGACCTAAGCCGATTGTTTGCTGAAGCGGATTGGCACCGAAGCTGCCCCCACTATTGACATGCTTATAAATCGATCGTCGCTCCCCGTTTTCGACGACCTTGACATGGATGCGCGCCCCGATTGCCGACCTGTTGGAACGTACACCAACAAATTTGATCGTGAGAAAATGGGTCCCAAAGCCGGGGTTTTCATATAAAACGTTACTATACCCATCGCCCGGAAAGGCACCGCCCATCTGCTCAAAGATGTCTTGGTCGCCATCGTTGTCAAGGTCAGCGAAGACGACAGCGTGGCCCTTCTGGAGATGTCCAAAGCCTCCAGCGTAGGTCACGTCCACGAAGCCTATGCCCCACCGATTGCGATACATGACACTTGGCATGAGGTTTTTATAGTCCGGATAGCCGGTGCCGAGGTAAAAATCGATATAGCCGTCGTTGTCGAGATCGCCGAAATTCGAGCCCATCGGCGCATTGGGCTGCACCAGATTGTGTTGTCTCGCAACTTCCTCGAAACCACCGCGTCCATCCCCACGATACAGATGGGCTAACCCGTCCTCACTCAGGTTGGGACGGTTATGATAAGTCGTTGTTGGCTCTACTTCCGCCGCAGGCGATGGGGCGTGTATAGGGCTGCCGAGGGCGTTTGCCGCGAGATGTGAGATGCCAACAGAATAGGCGGACACATACAGATCCAACGTTCCATCGTTGTCGAAGTCCCAGAACCAAGCGGGAAAGCTGTGCATTGGCAGATCGATATCGAGTTGCTCCGCCACATCGGTGAAAGTGCGGTCGCCGTTATTGCGATACAGACGATTGGCACCTTTGAAATTGGATACATACAGGTCGGGGAATCGATCTGCATTGTAATCGCCCCAGATTACTGACTTGGTAAAACCGAAGTTTTGCACACCGGCTTCCGCGGCCACATCGGAGAAAGTGCCATCGCCGTTGTTGCGGAATAGCTGACAAGGGGCGTTGAACGCTTGGGTTGATTCGTTTCCGATATACAAATCGAGGTTGCCGTCGTTATCGTAGTCCCCCCAAGATGCTGTCTGAGTGGGGTAATGCACCTCACCTAAACCTGCATCGAAAGTTACGTCCGTGAATGTACCGTCACCATTATTACGCAACAGGGAGTTAGGGTGTTGACCCGCTGCCTCCAGCCATGCCCCGCGCAACACAAGGATATCAACGTCATCATCGTTGTCGTAGTCTGCTTGGACGAGGTTCAATCCGCCGTACAAACCCAGAAGCCCTGCCTGTTTCGTCCGCTCCGAGAAGGTCCCGTCTCGGTTGTTTCGGAAAAAGCGAATTTGTCCGGCGGGGTCCCACGTCGAAACGACGATATCTAAGTAGTTGTCGTTGTCGAAGTCATCAACAATCGTTCCACCGGATAGATCGAATGTATCAAGCCCCAGATGTGGTGCGACGTTGGCGAAACGCGGCATTTGTTCTTCGGATTGGAATGTCTCCGGGGGGAGGAGGTACGGCTTGGGTACTTCCTCTGGATAGCCCCCGACCGTCATGTAGGCAATGTTGATCAACCATCTTGCCTCCAGATGGAGTGGTAATTCGGTTGTTGTGTTCCGCAGCACTTCCGTAAGGTATGTTATCGCCTTTAGCGAGCTTTCTTGCTGCGTGTGAACCCCGCTATCTCGCAACGGTAGAATGCAGCTATCGGGGTTGCTCGGAATCCCGATCTGATTGGGGCAGCAGTTTTGCGTTTCGGCCTGTCGCATGTATGCTACACCTAGGCGAAAGAGGGTCCGATTCGCCATTAGCGGAGAGAGTCGTCCCTGCAATCGGGGCAGCAATCGTCCTGCCTGTGTGAGTTGATCGATGGCTGCTCCTTCATTGCCGAGTCGAAGTTCTGCTTCGCCCAACTCCGTATGGAGATGCCATCGGGTTAAATCCGAGGCATTGATGGGCAAGTTGGCGAGATGCCTACGCAGCTGGTGTGCCATTCCCTCGCCTATGTAGTTGTTCGTTTCGGCTGTTTGATCAGCGATTTGCTTGAGAAGGGTGAGCATCCTTTCATGGCTGGTTGTTGGCGTATCAGTGTCGGCGGGAACGTTCCCCGTCATGACGATGGACGTGCCCACAGTGAGCATGGCAAGCACAATCTGGCGGAAAGACCAGAACAGTAGGGAGGCGATGCCTCTACGGGAGCTACCTGCCCGCAAACGGGGGTTGTCATGTGTGGGTCCACTGTTAAATATGTTTTGATGGATGACTCGCTGCGCGGCTTGGCTGCTCAACTCCAAGCACGCAAGATAGCGAGCCGGGTTGTTAGCGTTTATCTGACAGAGCACTGGCATACCCAAAATCCTTAGTGCGAATTTTCACTTGATAATTGGCATCGGTGATGCTACCCTAAAAGCATGAGAACTTGAAATCTTGGTCTTCAATTGAGGTTAGCTCACGAAGGAGTTTAATTTTGGGAGATATTCAAACGTCCAAACATTCCGAGGAGAACCGTCGTCTGGAAACGCTTGTTGATCAACTGGATCCCAACGGCGAACCACAAATTCGCTGGGTGTGCCGTGCTGATCGACATATCAAGGAGGGTGATAGAAGACTCGGTATATTTTCCGGATCTTTCAACCCACTCACCGTTGCCCACATTAAAATGATCGAAGCAGCACAGAAAAAGTACAATTTGGATGAGATTTTACTAATTTTGGCAAGGGCAAATGTTGATAAGGGAATGTTCGGTCTTTCTCTCGCGGACCGTCTATTGATGCTCAAACTGTACGCAGCGAACCGCGAGGATTTTTCTGTTGCCGCTTGCAGCCATGGCAGATTCATTGAGAAGATCGAAGCGTTAAAGCCTGCGTATCCCCCCGGCACCCACTTTTCATTTATTGTTGGCTACGACACGTTCATCCGTCTCTTCGACCCGAAATACTATATCGATTTGCACGGTGCATTGGAAGCCCTTTTCGATCAATGTCGCTTCATCGTCGCAAACCGCCAAGCCCATGATGTGGACGCGGTGAGGCAGGTGATGGAAGAACTGGATTACCGCCGTTACGCAAGCTGCGTTGATCCGATTGAGTTGCCAGATTTTTATGCGAAGGTCTCTTCAACAGACATCCGTGTGCAGATTCAGGCGGGAAATTCGGTGAATCATCTTGTGCCATCGGAAGTGCAGGAATTCCTCAAAACGGTTCAGGCATATCAGGCTTCAACGCCGATCCAGACAGGGGTTGTCCACTCATAATGAATGACGACCTGATTGGTCGTTGGACACATATAGACCTGTTGATCTAGATGGTTACAACGTTGGCATGTTTGGGGCTGGTTGTCTGGCTGCATCGGCGAAAAAAACTCACATTTTGCGGCAATCTGTTTCATCTGCTTCTGATCTGCCACCGTCAGGTGCAATTCCTCAACCGGTTCTGCTGCAAGATTGATTACGCGATCTGGCCGCCCTTCTCGTTTCCAGATATTGTTAATAATCTCTTCCAAAATCGCGCGATAGGTCTGCTCTCCGCTCGACTCCGGTGAATGGAGGGTGACATCATTTTTCAAGCTATACTTTGTCAGTCCTTTGAGTCGGCTCTCTGCGTTGCGGTATACTGCTCTCATCTCATCGGTAAATTGTTTGCGAAATTCTTCCCAACCGATCTCTTTGGATTCCCACTGTGCAAGCAACTCCTTTGATGGTGCCAATTCTGTGATATTCTGCATACCGGGAATTTTCTCGTGACAGATTGCGTATTTTTTCTCTGTTTTGCTGGCTGCGGCATTTTCAACTGAATTCAAATATAGCATGATACGGACTCCTTTCTGTTAAAAATTATCCTATTTAGTTTACCTTATTGTTAAAGAAAGTGCAAGTGTTTTATCCCGGTATAGGAAAAAGAGGAAAAAGATATTTTCCGACCCCCCTTTAAGAACGGAGAAATCGCTGATCTTGATACAAAAACTGGATTGGAAGCTTTTTCAGGGGGTTGATTTCAAGTCCGATCCGACCATCAATCGTCCGTGCCGCGACCAGGGGGACAGGGCGGGGAGAGGTGGTCAGTCCAGTTTCGATTGGCTAACTTTGTTGATAGCACAATTTCCGACTGAAGGGCAATCAAAAGAATCTCCGTCCTTCTGGGCGGAGAGTATGTCAATGAAAAAATAGAGCGAATTTCACGATTGCTTCAAGAATCAGTCCATTATACACAAATGAGAAATGTTTTGACTGCTCCCAAGCATAAATGCTTGGGATTCCTATGATAGACTGAACAGCAATAATTGTTCACTCCTGTCCCGATGGAATCGGGGTATTACTGTGCTATCGCAGCCCAAACTTGCTTCAACGATTCGCGCCTCAACCCTGGTCTCGGAACGGACTGCTGAGGGCTTACAGAATCTCCACCCCGATAAATCGGGATTCAAAGCAACAAGCGTTTTGCGTCTCCGAGTGCCCCTCGGCGACGGTTCTAAGGTTTATCGCAGCGTTGAGGTCTCGGTCTTGTGTATGACCACAAGCACTGCAATGATAAGTTCTATCAGACAAAGATAAGTCGCTGTCTACCACACCGCAAGCCTGCCCTCGGAACGGGGCCGAGCACGTCTTACTGGACGGATAAAACCGATCGGCTTCAACTACTTTTACGTCTGTCCGTTCAGATTTATACTTCAACATCTCAAGGAACGTTGACAAGGACGCATCGGCCAATACTTTAGCAAGTCTATGATTCTTTATCATACCCGCAACGTTCAACGATTCTATGCCGATACGACTTGTACCCTTGACAATAGCCGTTGTCGCCTTATGATGAGCATCCTTGCGAATGCAGGTTATCCGATAGTGCAACTTGGCTATCTTGTCCTTGAGTTTATACCAGTTGCGGCTGCCTTTGACCTTGCGACTGAATTGCCGTTGAAGCCGTTTGAGTTTCCGCTCATGCCGACGCAATGCTTTCGGATTATCAAAATACCGTCCGTCCCTGGTCTCGGAACGGACAGACGTTACGGCCAAGTGTTTAATACCCACGTCCACGCCCACAACGGGTTTGCCACGCGGGTCGGTCCGTTCCGAGACCAGGGGTATTGGGTCATCAACGAATGTATCAACGAGAATAGAAGCAAACCACCGATGTCCCTGTTTAGAAATAACAACTTTGCAGATAGTGCCGTGGTAGCGTAGTGTTTCAAACATGCGAACCCAACCGATTTTGGGGAGTTTAATTCGCTTGCCTACGACAGAGATGGTGCCTCGACCGCTATCTGCTTGATAACTCTTGCTATGAGACCGTTTCTTAAACTTAGGGAATCTGTTTTGACCTGACTTCCATCTGGAGACAGCATCGTTGAGATTCGTATAAATCGCATTCTTGGAGGCGTTCTGTGACATATCACCGCACCAATCGTATGTATCATGCTTGATAGCATTGAAACGGCGACACAGGTCTATATGCGAATGCCAGACACCTTCATCAAGTCCTGTTTTGAAGTCGGCTAATCCGTGATTGTAGGCGACACGCCTGTCCCCCTGGTCTCGGCACGGACGATAGAATCGGGGAGCGTAACCGCAATGCTGGGCAAACTGGGTCGCTTGGACGTTGTTTGGGGCTAATGCGATTGTGTGAGTTTTTAACATTGGAATATCTTTCTATCTTTTATATCCTGTAGCGCAGGATGTGAGGGACACCGCCGAGCGGCGGTGCGCTACTCCCTCACTGAAAGATAAACCGATTATAACACATTTTTACTATGGTTGCAATAAAAAAATGCCGTTTGACCCAATGCTAGAGCATTGGGCTTGTGAGAATTACTGTCAAAACAAAAAAAATCGTCAACGGATGTGAGTTTTTGGCTTTGAGATCCGTCTTACTCTATGAAAGCGTTTCAACCTGTCCCGATCTATCGGGGGAGGGGGTATTCACAGCCCCGTTTTCATGGGGACAAGTCTTATGTGGGGATGCACAAGATGTTATTCCTCAAACCTTTAAGAAGATTCATCATGACACGGTCAAAGCAACCCGAAGCGGCGAAAGAATTTATGAAGATGGAGAACTAACCATGCGTATCCTAACGATATACCTCACCTATTGCCTCTGGTTGGGCACGATGGGTGCCTATGGCAAAATCGTGTTTCAATCCGGTCGGGATGGAAATCTTGAAATCTACTCCATGACTTCACATGGAGGAAGTCAAACCCGCCTGACACATCACGAGGCATCTGATGGCGAGCCCGCCTGGTCCCCCAACGGGCGACAGATTGTATTCATGAGTGAGCGGGACGGGGACTGGGAGATTTATGTGATGGATGCCGATGGAGGTAACCAACGCAACCTGACCCAACACCCCGCACTTGATGGTGAACCTACTTGGTCACCGGACGGATCGCAGATTGCTTTTGCGAGTTCCCAAGCCAAGGGCTATAACATTTATGTGATGGATGCCGATGGTGCCAACGTCAGACCACTGACTGAAGGAGCGTCTTCCTCCAACCCTAAGTGGTCTCCCGATGGGGAACGGATTGCCTTTGAAGGGATGGTAGTCCCGGGCGCGGGGCGGCAAATCTATGTGATAAACGCCGATGGGACCAACCGTTGGCAGGTGTCAGAACCGATTCCCCAGGCGGGGATGTTTTTGGCTGGGTGGTCGCCGAATGGCAAAAAAATCCTGTATATAGCGGCCATTGACTACGTAGTCATGAAGTCGTTTCCGGTCATCGCGACGCTGCATCCGAGAAGGCGTGAGGCGGTCAAGCATGAGCGGGTGCCGCTGCCTAAAAAGATGCACCTGAACACCGCTGCATGGGGTGTCGATGGGAAGTCAGTTCTCGTAACTCTGAGGGAGGCTCCTAGAGAAGAGGGTGGAGAATGGAATATCTACCGTTTCCACCTTCCAGACGGTCCGCTTATCCAACTGACCGATCATCCTGCTACTGACATTGCTCCCCACGAATGGAATCCACGGTTGCCAGTATCGCCGCTGGGGTTGGCTCCAGAGCGTTGGGGGGAGATCAAATCTCACTGACACTGTAATCGGGGGATTGGGGTGACCCCCCAATCCCTCCCATTCACGTTCAATCAAACTGAGTCTTTCCCAACTGCGATTTTTTGTCAGTCAAGCAGTAAAGGAGGAAAACCATGCGAACGGAAGAAGGATATATCACCCCCGAATGTTTCAGTGGAGACACCGTCGCCTTTGGCCCCCCTCCGATGCTTCATTTAACCGATCCTCAATCATGTCCCATGAAATCCAAAATGTTGTTTCTGCTTCTGCTGATTCTAATAATTGGCAGGCTATTTGCGCCTCTAACTACAGGTCCATTGGAAAAGGTCTTGAACCACACAAGCGCGAAGATAGCGCACGGTCGATAGTTGCGATAAATCATCAACTTTATCCTTATGCGAGGTATACAATGAAACAAACAGGTACACAGGTTGTTGTTAGACCAGACAATAGCGTTGGAACAAAAACGACTGAGATTCGTTCTCCAGAAAAGGGCGAGGTGCTTGTCGAGACGGTATCCACGCTGATTAGCGCGGGAACGGAGCTCGGCACGCAAGAACAGGGGCGGACAGACGACTTTACCCCCGGTTACTCAAATACTGGACGGATTATCGAGATCGGTGAAGGGGTGGAGGGCTATGAAATCGGAGACCGTGTGTTGTCGCTGGGGCACCACGCAAGTCACGTAACGGTTTCCGCCTCGCCACAATCACTGGCGAAGCTGCCGGATAGTGTGTCCTTCGATGAGGGCACTTTCGGCGTACTTGGAAGTGTTGCGATGCACGGTGTCCGAAAAGCGCGGATTGAACTTGGTGAATTTGCTTGCATTACAGGGATGGGACTCGTCGGTCAGTTGGCGTTGCAGCTTGCAGCACAAACGGGTGCTGAGATGCTTATTGCAATTGATCTGAGCGATCCGCGGTTAGAGGTAGCACAGGCTTCGGGGGCGACACACATTCTAAATCCGAACTGCTGTGATCTCCGCTCTGAAGTTGAAAGCATCGCCGAAGGGCGCGGATTGGACGTAATTATTGAGGCTTCCGGCTATCCGGAGCTGCTGCCGGTGGCATTCGATATGGCGCGGATTGGTGGGCGGATTATGGCGTTGGGGTCGATCTGGCACCGAAAAGTTGAGGTGGATTTTATGGATTTCCACTTGAAGGAACTCACGCTGGTTGGGTGTCACCAGCCGAAATGTCCAACGGTTACGACACCTGCGTTTCCTTGGACGCAGCAATATAACCGGCGTCAGATCTTGAAAATGATCGAGCGCCGCGAACTTAACGTGAGTCGTTTAATCACACACCGATTGCCTTATACAGAAGCGGGAAAGGCTTACCGGCTGCTGCGCGATGAACGCGATAAGTCGTTGGGGGTTGTGTTGACTTGGTAGATGGCTACAGACTTATTTAACGCAGAGTGCTTTGAGTCTTGGTCTTATCGGAGGAACGGAAGAAATAATACGTAACGGTTAATGGGTGAGATCTTTTCTTTACGTATTGCGTATTACGTAGTTTCTGCGCTTGATTTAAACAACTAACGATTTATTTCTCAATAAAATGGTGAATGGTGAAGGTGGAGTATGAAGCACACAAACACCACAGCGCGAGAAATTCGATTGCTGGCGGTTCTCGCGCTCATAGCAGGGCTTGTTTTTGACTACCTGTTCTATCGAAAGGCGATCGGGGTTTCATATCTATTGTTCCTCATCGTTTTCTACTGCCTATTTTGGAGTGCTTCACGAAGACAGATTTCATTTCAAATTGACTTGGGTTGGTTTCTGTTTATACCTATTTTTCTACTCTCGGCTGCATTCGCCATCCATTCAAACCCGGTATTGCTGATCCTCAATTTTATCCTAATCCCACCGCTCCTGTTCCTTCAGACGATGCTACTTGTCTATAGATATGAATGGTCTAGCATTCGATTCATCACCCGTTTTTTAGGAGGGTTACTCCGTCAAATTTTTGACAATGCGCCCAAGGTATTCTTGGAAGTTATTGCGCTAGCGAAAATCGCGGACAAAATCACACCTGAGAAGCATAAGATTCTCAAAAACATTCTCATCGGTTTGATAATTTCTACGCCTCTCCTAGTCATTGTCATCGCATTACTTGCAGCGGCAGATACGGTTTTTCAAAATCTGATCGCCAATATCCTCAAGCCTTTGGAATTGATTGGTTCTATCCCTTTTGCCCAACGTGCGGCAACTATTGGGATTATCGCGATGCTACTGTTTGGTTATTTGGCGGTCGTATTACAGGGGAGGGTGGAAGGGGTGTCAGAATCTGTTAAGGGAGACATCGGGCCGTGGGACGCTATCATCGTTTCTACGGTGCTGGTGATGGTGAATGTTGTCTACATTCTGTTCTGTGTGATTCAATTTACATACCTTTTTGGTGGTGAGGAAAATATCCGCTCCATTCCTGATTACACTTACGCGGAATACGCGAGACGGGGATTTTTCGAGTTGATCCTTGTTACTGTTATTAATCTAAGCATATTGCTGATCGGTCTGTACTTCACAAAGAGCGACGGAAGGTTAGATCGCGTCGTTCGTGGACTCTGCTGCCTTCTCGTGCTCTGCACTGTAATTATGCTTTGTTCTGCACATTTGAGATTGAAGTTGTATGAGGAGGCGTACGGTTACACCTATGCGAGGATCTTTGCCCACACGTTCATTGGCTTTCTTTTTATTCTGTTTATACTTACCCTTTACAAACTTTGGCGGAAGGAGCTGCCTTTGGTCAAAGCTTTTGCTGTTGCTGCACTGCTCATCTACACCACCCTGAACTATGTCAATGTTGACGCAATTATTGTGCGGAGCAATATTGATAGATACTTCAAGACCGGCAAGATTGATCACGACTATTTGCAGGAGTTATCCTACGATGCGATACCGGAATTAACCCATTTGAGCATCGCCGGTGATGGAGATATGGCTAGAAAGGAAATAGCAGCTTTTCTTCGCGATAAACAGGCGGAGCTGCGTTCAGAAAGCCCTTGGCAGTCCTACAATCTCTCGAAAGCGAGGGCGAAACGAATCCTGTCTCAAATTCCTCGCTAATTGATTATCGGCGTATTTGAAGGTGCGTGCGGTAGCAAGTCAGACTGCCTAGTTCTCAATCTTCAGCGTTCGTAAAGCCGTGTGCCTTACCGTAGCGGGGCAACCAATAGTCAAACCATGTCCGTTCACACTGTTCATCGCAAAACTTTAAGGATTTGCTATCGTATTCCACACGCCATAGGCATCTGATCAACATCTTTCCGCAGAGATCGCAGTGGTGAATTTGTGTGGCATACAGCGCATCAGAAATCGGTTCCCACTGAGCCATTAGGATACCCCCCTTTCGCGGCGCAGGTTGGCTGTCGTATCTTCATCGATATACCAATCTCCCGCTTCGTGGACAAGAAGCACGGCGTATATATCCCGTGCTTCTTCAGGGGATACCAACCCCTCACGAACATCATCCAGCACCTCGCTCGGCTCCCGTTTTTCGGGGGGTCCGTAGCCACCTCCCCCTGGACTGACAATCCTAATTTCATCGCCAGCTTGGATTTGGATGTCAGCGAATTTGTTGGGCGAGGGTGTTCCATAGACTTCGGAAAATGTCCGCCAATGGTCATCCCCGTTTTTCCGAATCCGCACTGCGCCGCTCGCTCCTTCTTTCCCGCCAAATAGCCCCCATGCCCCTGTCTCATGCCTGTCCATAAAGCTCGAAACCGTGATTTCCGGTGCAAGTGCTTCAATAACCCTTTCGCTGCCACAGCCCCCACGATGCTGACCGTGTCCACCCGAATCCTCGACGATGCGATATGTTTTCGTCAGCCAAGGGTAGCGTGTTTCAAAGACCTCAACCGGGGTATTTCGGCAATTTCCGTTAATCGGGCACTGCGTGTGGTTTCCGTCGCCGGTTGCCTTGCCGCCCCAACCACAGCCATCGATATGGTAATTCGCATAATATTGCCCCGTATTTGGGTGTATCCCTCCGAAAAGGAAGTTACACGAGCTGGCACCGGTTGCCGCGGCGACGCGCTCCGGCACAGCACCTGATAGGCAGCCGAATAGGACATCAACAATCCGCTCGTGGATCTCGGAGTTGCCCCCGACACTGGGCCCGGGGTGTTTTACGTTCACGACGGTGCCCGGCGGGACAATCAGTTGAATTGGACGATAGCAGCCTGAATTGCGGGGGATGGTCTGGTCGGTGATATTGAGCATTGCGTTGAACGTCGCAGACGCGGTCACACCATACGTGCAGTTGCATGGACCGCGCGCTTGGGGGCTTGATCCGTTGTAATCAAAGAGGATTTCCTCGTCTCGCACGACGACTGTGCAGTTGATTCGATATCTTTTGTCAGGGACTACGCCATCATTTTCGATCCAATCATCGAATTGATACTCACCGTTGGAGATGTTTCGGATTTCTGCCCGCATCCGCGCTTCCGAGTAGTCCATGAGCTGTTTCCCAGCGGTGAGCACTTCATCGAATCCGTAGCGGTTGAGGAGTTCGTGGAGTCGCCGCTCCGCTACGTTGAGGGATCCGAGCATCGCGTGAAAATCGCCCCAAGAGGTGCGCGGTGTCCGGTGGTTTTCGAGAATAATTTTCCATATGTCCTCAACGGGCTCCCCTTCTCGGATGATTTTGACTGGCGGCAGTCGGAGCCCCTCTTGGTATACCTCCTTGGCATCTGCCGCAAAGCCGCCGACCGCCTTCCCACCAATCTCCGTAACATGTGCAATGTTGCCGATAAATCCGTATAACTCACCGTCGTGGTAGACTGCCTTAATCACTGTATGTTCCGGCATGTGACAACCGCCGCGATAGGGGTCGTTGTGCATTACCACATCGCCAGGCTTGAAGTTCTCCAGACCGATTTCGGCGATCGTCCACTGCATGGTGTAGAGTATCGCGCCGATCTGGGCGGGACAAAACTCCGCATAAGCTACCATCTCGCCATCACGGTCAAAGATGACACAGGAGAAGTCGAGTCCTTCATTAAAGATGGAAGAATATGAGGTCTTCATCATCGCCAAACCCATCTCACGACAGGTGTTGACAAGGGAGTTATTGATGATAGTGAGTGTGACGCTGTCGATTGATTTTTCTGTTTGCATTTGTATCTGTTCTTTACCCTTCCGTTTTTGAAACTGACTTTTCCACGGAGCCATAATATGTCGCGCAGCAACCGTTTGATTCCCCGCTCTATGATTTCAAGAAGCGTTCGCATATATTTTCAGTGAGGTCAAGGAGTGATGTCAACGAAAAAATGCCCGCTTATGCTACTTCTGTATAATTTTTGACACTCCCCTTTATTTTTGATAGAACTTGCACACGAGACCAGGGAAGCCCCCCTTAATCCCCCCGCAAGTGTCTTCATCCCGATCTATCGGGGCGGGGGGAGGGGGCCTACATCGTAGGCGGGGCATCCTGCCCCGTCCCTGGTCTCCCCGGTCTCCCTGGTCTCGGCACGGACGGCACGGACGGCACGGACCGAAGAATTAAATGACCCTAGGACTTACAGATTTTTGGTTTACAGAGACTTCTGATCATGCTATAATACTACCTAACCCACAATCAACGTCCCTGATAAAAATATTTGGGGACAGGCCTTAACAGCGAGATTGGAATCAAAGTAGATAGCCATGTTCACAGGAATCGTTGCGGAGTTGGGACTCGTAAAGGGGGTTCAGCGCAGCTCACAGGCGGGATCCCTGACTATTGCAGCCGCGCAGGTGTTATCGGATGGAAATGTAGGGGATAGCATTGCGATAGATGGGGTCTGTCTGACGATCACCGACCTGACGCACGACAATTTCACAGCAGATGTTTCTGCCGAAACGTTACGGCGCACAACCTTGGGCTCCCTCAAGCCGGGCGATTCGGTCAACCTTGAGAGTGCATTGCGCTTGGCGGATCGGTTGGGGGGACATCTCGTTTTGGGGCATGTTGACGAGGTCGGGACTATTAGCGGTTGGCGGGATGAAGGGACATCATCTTTAATGCGCGTTTCGATTTCTCAGGAGACAATGCGATATGTGGTGTATAAGGGCTCGGTCTGTGTTGATGGTGTCAGCCTGACAATCTCAAATCTGTTTGACAATGGCTTTGAAATCGCGCTTATCCCCCACACCAAGCAGGTGACAACGTTGGGGCATAAATGGGTCGGTGCTCACGTGAATATCGAGGTAGATCTATTGGGGCGTTATATTGAACGATTGTTGACCTATCCATCCACCGAGGGGTCATCAATTGATATGGATTTCTTAGCGCAACATGGGTATATTTGAAGATCATGTTAAAAAGAAGTGCAAAACGCAAAAAGTGTGAAACGTGAAAACCAGTTGTTCATTGGTTCATTAGTACAGTCGGAACTCAAAGTAGCTTTTCAATTATCAATCTAGTGAAGGCACCGCCTATGAAGTTTAACACAATCCCAGAAGCCATTGAAGCAATCCGAAATGGAGAGATAATTATTGTCTCCGATGATCCGGATCGGGAAAACGAAGGCGATTTAATCATGGCAGCCGAGAAAGCCACGCCGGAGGCAATTAATTTTATGGCGAAGTATGGGCGTGGTATGATTTGCTTGCCTGCAACCGCAGAACGGTTGTCAGAGCTGAATCTCCCGTTGATGGTCTCGGAAAACACCGCGCAACTGCATACGGCGTTCACAATAACAGTTGATGCCAAAGATGTGACCACCGGGATTTCTGCCTACGAGCGAGCGCATACGATTCAAAAATTTGTCCATCCGGAGACGACAGCGGAGGATTTCGTCCGCCCGGGTCATATCTTCCCGTTGCAGGCAAAGGAGGGCGGCATCTTGCGGCGGGCCGGTCATACAGAGGCGACGGTTGATTTGGCACGTCTGGCGGGGCTCTATCCGGCGGGAGTTCTCTGCGAAATCTTAAACGAAGATGGCACGATGGCACGCCTGCCGCAACTCTTTGAGTTCGCTCAAAAATACGGGCTAAAGTTCATCACCATTGCAGATTTAATCGCTTACCGACGGCAAACGGAGACGCTTATCAGGCGGGTTGCCGAGGCAGACCTCCAGACAAAACACGGATACTTCAGACTCCATGCGTATCAGAGTGCTGATGATCAGAAAACCCACATCGCATTAATCAAAGGAGACATTTCGGACGGTGAGCCGGTGTTGGTCCGGATGCACTCGCAATGTTTCACCGGGGATGTGTTCGGCTCGCTGCGCTGCGATTGTGGCGAACAGTTGGAGAAGGCGATGATGCTCATCCAAAAGGAAGGGCGGGGGGTCTTAGTTTATATGCGTCAGGAGGGACGGGGTATGGGACTTGAGAACAAGATTCGCGCCTACCGGTTGCAGGACAGCGAGGGGCTTGACACTGTCGAAGCGAATGAACGGCTTGGTTTCCCTCCAGATTTGCGGGATTACGGCGTAGGTGCCCAGATTTTGACGGATCTCGGCGTGCAGAAGATGCGGCTGTTGACAAATAACCCGCGCAAGGTCAGCGGTTTGGAAGGGCATAATCTTGAGATTGTTGAGCGGATTCCACTGCAAACCAAACCCCACGCATTTAATCTTCATTATTTGGAGACGAAGCGCACGAAGCTAGGGCATTTGTTGTTAGATACTATCAACGATGAGAAGGAGGAGACAGTGCACGGTTATGATGGTCTAATGGTTCAGGGCTAATCCGGCACTGGGGGACAATGCCAAATATCTACGAAGGCAATCTTATCGGTACTGACCTGAAAATTGGGATCGTAGTCAGTCGATTTAACAGCTTTATTACTACTAAATTATTAGACGGGGCACTTGACGCACTCAAACGTCACGGGGTGGGCGAGGACGATGTAGACATCTACTGGACACCCGGTTCGTTTGAGATCCCCACTACGGCAAAACGCCTGGCTGAAAAGGGGCGATATGATGCGGTTATCTGTATCGGTGCAGTGATTCGTGGTGCGACCCCGCACTTCGACTTTGTCGCCAACGAAAGTGCTAAAGGGATCGCGCAGGTCTCTTTGAATACCGGGATTCCCGTGATTTATGGTGTTATCACCACTGATACGATTGAGCAGGCGATTGAACGCGCTGGCACCAAGGCGGGGAATAAAGGGGCGGAAGCGGCGGTCACGGCGATTGAGATGGCGAATTTGTATCGACAGATTGACGAATAGACAAACTGATAGACACTTTAAGCTTATGGCAGCCTTAGAAGAAATCAAAATTGGTAACGGGCGGATTATCAAAGGGGATTGTCTCTCAGTCATGGATAATTTTCCTGACAACCATTTTATGCTTGAGTTTACCTCGCCTCCCTACCTGAACGCAATCAATTACGATGCACATATTGAAAAACTGCACGGCACCCAAGCGCGATGGGAACGAGAAGATATATCCTACGAGGAATATCGGTTTTTTCTGGTTAATCGGTTCAAGGCGTTGCTGCGAATTACAAAGCCGGGGGGACACAATGTGGTAAATATTGCCCCGGTCTTATGGAACGGCACACGCACCGCGCTCCCGTTTCATCTTGTCAGTTGGCTTGAAGATATTGGGTGGCAATTCAAGGAGGATATTATCTGGGAAAAGCCAGTTGCGAGGGATAGACGATCAGGGGTTTTGTTACAGCATCCCTATCCCGGATATTACTACCCTAGTTTGGTTGCCGAATATATTTTTGTCTTTCAGAAGCCTGCTGATAAGAAAAGTCAGAACAACATTTACTGGAATAGAAGCGATGAAGAGAAAACGAAAAATGCGATTGACCTGAAGGATTACCAAGGCGAAAAGAGCAAAAACGTCTGGAAAATCCGTCCATTAGCTCCACGAGAAAATCTGCATCCGTGTCCATTTCCGTTAGAACTTGCAGAACGGGTCATCCAGTTTTACTCTTATAAGGGAGATTCGGTAATTGACATCTTTGCCGGAAGTGGACAGACGAATTGTGCCGCAGAAAAATGGGGCAGAGCGCATGTCGGAATTGAAACGCAACAAAAATATGTAGATTATGCGGTTGATCAGCTTCGTCCAATTGTTGATCAAGGGGAGTTGTTTTAATCTTGTTAGAGGTGCAACGAGGACCCGATGGATATTTTCGCTAGGATCACTGGAGTAAAATATACCCCGCTTCTATGCAGCAAATATTATTTGACCTGTGATGAGGTTGAAATTCATGGGGATGAAATCTATCTCGTTGAAGCGAAGCATACGAACAAAGATGAGCTGCCCTCCCGCGATAACATAAAAGATGGTTTGGTAAAAATGATACTATTTATGATCAATGATGGATTTTCCGCTTAACAGGATAGAGCATGAAAACAACCGTACTGCATGGAGATTGTGGTTCGCTGTTAGACCAGCAGAATACCGTTTGTGGGCATGTTGATCTCACCTTTCTCGATCCGCCCTTCAATCAAGACAAAGGTTACAACGAGTGGGATGATAACTTGCCTGAAGCGCACTATTGGAAGTGGATGGGCGATGTGTGCACAAAGATTTATCGCCAGACCGCTTCGGGAGGCGCAATCTATTTTATGCAGCGCGAAAAGAAAACTGAGTCTGTGCTACGGTGTCTACGCGAATCAGGGTGGATATTTCAAAACTTGATCATTTGGAAAAAGAAAACATCCGCTGTCCCCGGAATAAAACGTTTTGGCAAACACTACCAAATCATCGCGTTTGCAACGAAGGGGGAACGTCCACAGGTCTTTCACCGTCTACGAATCAATCCGCCGCTCCCTGCGGGCTACAAATATAAACGGGAAAATGGCATGTTCGTCACCGATGTGTGGGACGATATTCGTGAGTTGACATCGGGCTATTTTGCTGGAGATGAAGCCTTGCGGGATGTGGAGGGGAATCGCTTGCACAAGCAGCAGGCACCGATTCAACTGCTCCTTCGGATAATCCTATCTTCGACAAATCCCGGCGATGTTGTATTGGATCCATTTGCGGGCTCGGGGACAACTTTAGTCGTTGCGGAGCAGCTGGGGCGGAAATCAATCGGGATTGAACTCGATAAGGTAAACGTCGAAATTATCCGAGAGAGGCTTGCTGAAAAAAGAAAAGCGGATGCTATTTCAAGTTTATTCAAAGACTATGAATGCACCCCGGACTTAGAAGCCATTTGGGGGCGGGCTAAATCGAGAGTTGCAGCGACTCTCAAACAGGCAGAACTTTTTGAATCGAATCAGAATAGCGTTTGAACACATAAACGTCTCGAACCTATCAACGGTCCCTTCTTAACTTTTCAAACGAATCTTTTATCAACATGAGTCTCCAATGATCGCAATTATCGACTACGGCGCGGGCAACTTAACAAGCGTTGAACGCGCTGTCAAATACTTAGGCTACGACGGAAAAATTACCGCTGATGCCCAGACCATTTTAGGCGCAGAGAAAATTATCTTTCCCGGCGTGGGGGCAGCGCGGGCAACAATGGATAACCTGAATGCGGATGGGCTTGCGGAGGTTTTGTGGAAGGTTTACAAATCGGATAAGCCGATGTTAGGGATTTGTATCGGTATCCAGATCCTGTTTGAGCACAGCGAAGAGGAGAGTACTGATTGCCTCGGCATCCTGCCCGGCGTTGTCAAAAAGTATGAAGCGATGTCAACCCAAAAAGTGCCGCAGATTGGCTGGAATGAGGTGTATCAAACGCAGGCGCACCCAATTTTTCAAGATGTTCCGAATCCTGCCCATTTCTATTTTGTCAATTCATACTATCCGATCCCACAGGACGATTCATATATTGTTGGTAAGACTACTTACGGCGTTGAATTTTCGAGTGTCGTTGCCCATCAGAACCTGGTTGCGACGCAGTTTCACTTGGAGAAAAGTGGTCGAATCGGACTCAAGATGCTTGATAATTTCTTGCGAAATGGACAGTAAGAGTCTTTGCTATCTAAGCTTTTGAGGCTTCGATGCGTCATCGGGAGTAACTTTTGAAGCTGTGCATTGCTCATGCTAACTTTCTTCCTGATATTTGTCGTCTTACTGATTAATCTGTTTGTTTACGGCTTGGATAGTCCGCAGAACTACGGTGTTGTCTCGCATCTATACTATGGGATCATAATCCTCGGCGGAATATACGACAACCGTCGCGGCCAGTATCTGTTGCTTGCGTGCACGACGCTAGCCAATTGGATACACGCCGGGCTGTACTATGAGCAAATCCATTTGGGTGTGGTTGCAATTTTATATCCTGTCATCGCGTATTTCATTGTCCGCACCATCCAGCTTTTCAAGGCACAACGCTCCACCACTGAGACCCAGCTTGAACAGATAGATCAAGCCAACACAGACCTTGAAAAACGGGTGCGCGATCTGTCTACACTTGTTGAAATAGGTGATACAGCAAACACCGCTCTAGAATTAGATGAACTGTTCCAAAAGATTATCAAAATCCTTGCTAACCGGATGGGGGTGTACCGCGGCGCGCTGAGAATTTGGGAAGATGGTGAACCAGTCAAAGAGGTTGAGGCGGTTTTTGGATTGACGGAGGCGGAGCTCCGGCGTGGAACAGACAATCAAATTGACCTCATCCAACAACAGGTGCTCCAATCTGGGCACCCGATTGGTGTGCCACACAGTCGCACCCCCCTCCAGCAGATCGAGTTTCCAGATGCAAAATCGGTGCAGTCTAAAGATCCGATAGCTTTCTGGTGTGTTCCGGTGATAGTTGATGAACAAGTAATCGGCACGTTGACGATAGATAAGGCATCGGACGAGTTTTCGATTGATGACGATATTCGTATCTTGACGATTATCGCTGCGATTGTGGCACAGCGCGTTAAGATTCAGCAGATGATTGATTCGCTTGTGCAATCCGAACGCCTGGCAACTCTCGGAAAGCTTGCGACAACTGTCGCTCACGAGGTGAGAAATCCACTTGGCGGGATCCGTGGTGCAGCGCAGTTGCTCCAATTTGAGGGCGAATCGAATTCAGAGATTCAAGAGTACATTCAAGTCATTATCAAAGAGGTGGATCGACTGAATCGTGTGGTTGAGCAGCTACTTGTATCCGGCAACCCACGCACCGCCGGGGTCAAGCCGAGCAACATTAGCGATTTGATCGACAATAGCCTCTCGATCTGTCAGCCAGAGTTAGATCGGGACAATATCGGTGTTGAGAAGCGTTTCGCTGACGATTGTCCGTCGGTTGCCGTGAACGATGACGGAATGACGCAGGTGTTGCTGAACCTATTTCGTAACGCACTTGAATCAATGGATGCCGGGGGGAACTTGATGATTCAAACCGTGTATAATTCCGTGACCCGGGCAGTGCAAATTTATATCAAGGATACTGGACGGGGTATACCGCCGGATGTTGCTTCCCGTCTGTTTGATCCGTTCTACACAACGAAGCAGAAAGGGACAGGGCTTGGGCTGGCGATTAGCCAGCAAATCGTTGAGGAGCACGGCGGCACCATTGAGGTTGATGTAACAGAGCCTCAGGGGGCAACGTTTATTGTTACGTTGCCGGTTTGAGATATTCCTACTGATTTCGATCCCTGTGAAAGAAACTCAAAACAATCCCAATGCTTGCCTGGTCTCCCCGTATCGCACTTATGTCATAAACACATCACCTGCCTGTCCTATCGCATAGGCAGCAACTTGAGTTATGTAAAATAGAGAAAGCAACCTGCTGATACCGAGGCAAAGATTTTAGAATCGATCAACAAAACCATCTATAAGGAGAAACGCTCTGTGTTTAACTGTCATATCATACCCTATTTGATTAGGGCTCAATGTCGCATCGCACTCATTGGCCTATTGATATTCATCGTCGGTTCTCAAAACATATCCGCCCAACAACCGATAGCGCAAGATGCCTACGCTATCTTTGAACGGAGTTGTCTCATCTGCCATGGACCTGATGGTGCCTATCGGGAGACACTCTTAATCGAACACAACGCACTCATCGAAGAGGGAACCGTTGTCCCGGGAAATCCCGATGCCTCCGAACTGTATAAACGACTCCTGACCACTGACCTAGCCAAACGGATGCCGCTCGCACAACCCCAACTATCCACCCAAGCGATTGACACCATCCGAAACTGGATTTTAGCCGATGCACCCGATTGGGCGGCAACCTCCGTCTCCGATAGTCAGTTCATCTCTCCCGGTGAAATTCTCAATACCATTGAGAATCACGTCATGTCCCTCACACCGTTTGACCGTGCGTTTGCCCGTTACTTCACAATGACACACCTCTACAACGCAGGTGAGACACCGAGGAGACTCCAAGAATACCGCAGCGGACTCTCCAAACTGGTCAACAGTCTCTCATGGGGGGTGACAGTTACCAACCCACACCCCATTGACCCACAGGGAACAATCCTCTACATCGACCTGAGACACTATGAATGGGATGTCAATGACGCGTGGACGCAGATAGAAGCGGCGTATCCCTATCACATCGCGTTTAATGCGCCAACACAGACCGCGCTGCGTGACCAACTCGGGCGATTACAGACGGAGATGAAGAGTGATATACCATCGGTTCATGTCGATTGGTTCGTGGCAACGGCATCTTTACCACCGCTATACCACGATTTGCTATCCCTGCCATTAACGGATAGGGAGCTAGAGACCCGATTGGAGGTGGATGTGGTCCGTAACCTACTCAATGCGCCGGGGGTGCGTGTCTGGCGGGCAGGCACCAACGATTCCGGTGTCTCCAATCACAATAGGGTGATAGAACGACACACCTCCCGATATGGCGCGTATTGGAAAAGTTACGATTTTGCGGGGAGTGTTGGCACACAGAACATCTTCACCCATCCCCTCAATTTCACGCATGATGGTGGAGAGGTTATCTTCAACCTACCCAATGGGTTACAGGGATATTACCTTGCCAACGCGTCCGGTTTTCGTTTAGATGACGCACCGATAAACATCGTCTCCAACCCCGCGGCGAGTGATCCGACGGTGCGGAATGGGTTATCCTGTTTGGGGTGCCACACGGAAGGGATGAAAACCTTTGAGGATCAGGTCCGTTCCGTGATAGAGAGCAATGCCACGCCAGCGTATGACAAAGCGCAGGCGTTACGCTTGTATGCCGAACAATCAACGCTGGACGCGCTTGTTCAAGAAGACACGGATAGATACAAGGCGGCACTGGCAGCGACGGGAGGGGCGTTTGGTGATATTGAGCCGATTTCACGATTTCATGAGGTGTTTCAGGGGCCGGTGGACGTGGCTTATGCCGCAGCTGCGGTTGGGTTAGAGACGGAAGTATTCCTTAAAAAAATACGTGAGAATATAGGGCTACAGAACATCGGCTTGCTGGTGTTAGAGGGTGAGAATGGGAGTATGAAACGGGACGCATGGACCTCTAATTTCAATGCAATGATTTACGCATTGGACTTCCCGGAGGCGGAGGTTGATAGCCCATCGCAGCCGGAGCGTCTACCGGGTACGGTTGTTCATATCCCTGACCCGAACCTGCGCGCTGCGATTGCGGAGGAGCTCGGCAAAAGCCCGAATGCCCCGATTACTGTGGAGGAGATGGCAAGGTTGGAAAGACTCCATGTGCCGAACAGGGGCATCCGTGATTTGACAGGACTTCAGGTTGCGACCAATCTGAGAATTTTACAACTTGCCGATAATGAGGTTTCCGACCTTTCACCGCTAGCAGGCTTAATCAACCTGCGTGAGCTCTGGGTTCATGACAACCTCTTATCCGATATATCGCCTGTGAGAGGCTTAACAAATCTCACTCACATAGAGTTTGATCACAGTAACGTATCTGATATATCGCCTGTGAGGAACTTAACAAATCTCATCCACCTTGAGTTTGATCACACTTTGGTGTCCGATTTATCACCCGTAAGGGGTTTAACAAATCTCACTCGCCTAGAGTTGGACGACACTGTGGTATCCGACCTGTCGCCGCTTGCAGGATTAATCAATCTGAGGGGGTTAGGTATTTCCGACCTCAACATATCCGACCTGTCGCCGCTTGCAGGACTGATTAATCTAGAGTGGTTCCGTTTTAGCCGTCGCGTTAGCGGTCGCGGCGTATCCGACCTCTCGCCTTTGGCAGGGTTAATCAACCTGGAAGCAGTGTTCCAGTGGAGCAATCCTATATCCGATTTATCGCCCCTTGCGGGTTTAACAAAACTGGAGACGATAGATTTTTGCGACGGTAATATATCAGACCTTACGCCTTTGGCGGGATTAACAGGTTTGAAAGAACTGTATCTTCGGGACAACGAAATATCGGATATATCCCCCCTTACGGGATTAACCGGGTTAACCCGTATGAATCTTTCACATAACAATATATCGGATATATCTCCGCTTGCAGGATTAACCAACTTGACATGGCTAGAGGTTGCAGAAAATAACATTGTGAATGTATCCCCCTTGGCGAGTTTGACCAACTTGACATGGCTGGGAATCCATAAAAATGAGATCTCTGACATTTCACCTTTGGATGGGTTACGCAAAAATATAACGGTTCTTTGGCACGGAAATCCGGCGTTCCCAAAGGGAGGGCCCAAAATAGAGGGACCATGGCTATGGGTCGTATTACCGTACGAAGAACCGAGTGGTAGTAGGGATTTATTGGCAGAAGCGAGTGGGGGTGCGGTGACAGAGGTGGCGATTGCTACCCACGGGGCAGTAGAGGGACAGTCCGTCGGCGATGACGTGTGGACCTCCCGCAGACTTCCGGCTACGGGGCGTAAAAACATTGAGGATATGCTTGGAGGCAGCCTCGATAACACTCTCTACGGCACTGTATCCCTCTATTCACCGCGGCAACAAGACACAACGATGTATGTTGGCAGCCTTCACGATCTTCAGGTTTGGCTCAACGGGACTTTGATTTACCAGTCCCTCCATAACCATGCGTCGGATGATTACACAGATTTTCTCCCGGTCACACTTCAGGAGGGGAGAAATGTCTTGTTAGTAGCGGTTAGGGCAAACTATAACGCCTTTTTTGGGTTTGAACCCGGCACTGAATATACAGTGGCAACCCCCGGTGTCGGCTACGCTTTTTCCCAAACCCCAATTCACCGTGACGATACCTTTACCCTCGACATCCGCGCAGAAACTGTCACCGACTTGGCAGGCTGGCAGTTTGATATTGCCTTTGACCCCGCCGCCCTCGAAGCTATCAACGTGACCGAAGGCGGTTTCCTGAAGACGAACGGCGGCACGACCTTCTTTCAGGGTGGCAGCATTGATAACGCAGCGGGTAAAATCGCAGGACTCAGCGCGGCACGACTGTCCTCTCAAGGTGTAAACGGCACCGGCTCCCTGCTTCAGGTGAGGTTCAAGGCGAAATCGGGTGGCGAAACAGAGTTGGCATTACAGAAGTTCCAGTTCGGCTCCGTTACCGGCGATAGTATCCCCGCCGGACCGCATCAAATCCGCATCGCTGTAGAGGGACAACTAGCGACCGGGGACGTGAATCGAGATGGGATTGTCAGTATCTTGGATCTGATTCTTGTCGCTCAGCAGTTGGGGAAAAGGGTGCCTGCTAACTCACCAGTGGATGCCAACGGCGATGGTGTGGTCAGCATCCTTGACCTTATTCTTGTGTCACAAGGGATTGCCGAATCACCCGCTGCGCCCGCGGTTGGAGCAGAAAGCGTAGATGCTGCGACGATAGAGGCGTGGATAGCACAGGCGCGGTTGGAAGATGACGGTTCGCTTGCCTTCAAACAGGGTATTGAAAACCTTCAGAACCTGTTAGCCTCGTTGATTCCTGAAGAGACTGCGTTGTTGGCAAACTATCCGAATCCGTTTAACCCGGAGACGTGGATACCGTATCAGTTGGCAGAGTCGGCAGAGGTAACGCTGACGATTTATGATATGAATGGGGGAGTAGTTCGGCATTTAGCCGTGGGGCATCAAGCAGCGGGCATGTATCAGAGTCGCAGCCGTGCAGCCTATTGGGACGGACGGAATCAGTTGGGTGAATCTGTCGCTAGTGGTCTCTATTTTTACACACTGACAGCGGATGAATTCACAGCGACACGGCGGATGTTGATTCTGAAATAAACTAAAAACAAGCATTGGGAGTATGTCACCAAGATTTCTCAGATTGTTTGGATACAACGATAACTTAGCCGGGGCGGGAAACATGAATCTATCCGATTCCACGATCTTACACCGGTAGATTCGCGCGATCCTACCCAATCTACACTATAAATTCCAATGACACACGCAATTCTTATCGCTGACGACGATGATAGCATCCGCTTTGTGTTGGAGAAAGCTCTTCAGAAGGAAGGGTATCGCACATTCTCCGCGCGCAACGGGAAAGAAACGGTCGATCTCCTCCGCTCAGAAGCGATTGACACGATTTTTCTCGATATCTTTATGCCCGATGTCAATGGGTTAGATCTGATTGAAGAACTTCAGGAGATTAATAAAACCGCATTGATTATTATTATCACCGCTCACGGCACAACACAAACCGCCATTGAAGCGGCAAAACGTCACGCTTATGATTATGTGACCAAGCCTTTTGATCTCAAAGAGGTCATATCTCTGGTATCTCGCTCGGTGTATGCTGCTGACCAGGCGAAAGCGGCGATGGCAGAAGATTCGTTATCGGAAGATACTGTCACGCCACAAAACGGGGATGATGTTGGAACTCAGATTGTTGGGGAGAGCGATGCGATGCACGTGGTCTACCTGACTATCGGACGGGCGGCAATCAGCGAGGAAACGGTGCTGATTATGGGGGAGAGTGGCACTGGTAAGGAGTCAATAGCCAAAGCAATTCACCAAAATAGTAGGAGAGCGGATGAGGCATTTGTGGTGGTGGATTGTAGTGCGATTCCCTCAGACTTAATCGAAAGTGCACTCTTTGGACACGTTAAAGGGGCGTATACAGGTGCTGACACGGCGCGCCAAGGGAAATTTGAGCAGGCGGACCAGGGAACGATTTTTCTGGACGAGGTGGGTGAATTACCGATTGAGGTTCAGATGAAGTTATTGCGGGTCCTCCAAGAACGGGAGGTCGAACCAATCGGATCCAACGAGATTCGCAAGGTCAATGTGCGGGTAGTTGCTGCTACCAATCGATGTCTTGATTTGGCAATCCAAGAGGGTGCCTTTCGGGAGGACTTGTTCTATCGGCTCAATGTGGTGCCAATTTTTTTACCTCCATTGCGTGAACGGAAAGAGGATATACCCGATCTGGTAGATTTTTTTATGTCCCGTTTTGCTCAAGATTACGATCAGCCTAAAGGGACAATTTCACCCGAAGCGTTCAAGCTGCTAATGGTTTATGATTGGCCCGGAAACGTCCGCGAACTTGAAAACGCCCTGAAGCGAGCACTCGTAATGTGTGCCGGTCAGGTACTGCTTCCAGAACACTTCCCGGAACTTTCTGGAAGCTCAACCCCCTCTGTGACAAGGGCAGCGACAAGTTTCGAGAGTCGCCTTGCCGCCCTGATGTCGGAGCGCGTGGCTGAATTTATCGAATCGGGAGCAGCCTCCGGATCGCTTCACGCAGAGATTCGCATCGCCGTTGAAAAACCGCTCTTTGAGTTTATTCTCCAGCGCACCGGCTGGAATCGCAGGAAAGCCGCTGAAATCCTCGGAATCAATCGGAATACGCTCCATTCTAAGATGGAGGAGTATGGGATTCAAAGGCGTTAGATGAACGGACGTTTTAATGCCCTATGGATATTGGAAAAGTTATCGGAACGATTGTCGCAACTCGAAAAGATTCAAGTTTAGTCGGATACCGTCTTCTGGTGATACAGCCCCTTGACGCGGAGGAGCGGTCCGTCGGTGATCCAGTTACCGCTGTTGATATACAAGGTGCGGCCGGGTATGGTGAGCTGGTCTATATGGTCACCGGCGGAGATGCCGCATTTGTATCGGCGGAACGTGCAATGCCTGTTGATGTCGCTGTAGTTGGAATCGTTGATTCAATTACTGTAACCGAAGAAGCGGAGGAGTAATGTACATCGCAAAAGTCATTGGTAAAGTGGTCTCGGTCATTAAGCACCCTGCCTATAAAAATCGCACGCTTTTGCTGGTTCAACCGCTGAGTTTGAAATCGAAATTGGTCCGAACGCCGACAATCGCTGTTGACTACGTGGGGGCGGGAGAGAATGATATCGTGCTTGTTGGGGCGGGTCCGGGCGTTGCCCAAGAGGTATTTGACATCGAAACGGCTCCCATAAGAGAGCTGGTTATGGGGATTATTGATCGGTTTGATGTGTCAAGTGAGGTGTGAAACGTGAAACGTGAAGTGTCATGTGTCGTAGTTAATGTATGATGTAATCGCAGATGCGCCTATCTACTCACTTGTCGAAAGGATACGACACCTTGTTTATTCCACTGCCGAGCACACCATCGTCACCGAAATCGTTCAAGCCGCGGGCGGTACAATTTTTAATCGTTACAAATATCTTGGTTTTTGCATATCAACTTTACGCGCTCTATCAGGGGGTATCGTTAGCAGAAGTCTCTGGGGCGATCCCCAGCCAGATTGTCCATCGCTATTCGTTCCTACCACCGCTTCCAAACCTTTTCGATAAGACGCTCCTCACCTCCCTATTTTTACACGATGTCCAGATTTTACAGGGTGGATTCATCCACCTTATTGGTAACATGCTTTATCTTTCGGCTTTTGGCCCGACTCTTGAAAATATGATTGGGAGTCTGAAATTTCTCCTGTTTTACCTGTTATGCGGGGTGTTGGCGACGCTCTGTTACGCGGTAATTTATTACAATTCCAACTTGCCTCTGATTGGTGCAAGCGGCGCAATCGCCGGCGTAATGGGAGCGCACTTTATCGCCTGTCCCAAGGCGCGGGTTCGATGCTTTCTCCTTATCTATATTATCTCCGTACCCGCGATTGTTCTACTCCTACCTTGGATCACTATCCAGTTAATCAATGTCTATTTTTCATTTCAAGGGGCATCTATTGCTTGGGCGGCACATGTTGGTGGATTTGGGGTGGGGCTGCTTCTTATCGGAAAATTCCAACGGACTTGGTTTCGCCCTAAACATGAGACGTATAGAATTCGTCCTTATTTTCGATAGTGGTAGTTTGTTCAAAAAGTCATCCCCGATGAGGTCGGGATTCAAAGCAACATGACGTAGCGTGGCGAAGCAAGATGCCCCGCCTACGGAGTGTGTTTCTTTTTGACGCAGGGTCAATGGGTGTGGTTGTGTAAAAAGATTGCGAGGTAGAAAGATGGAAGCCCTAAAACACTTTGGAATTTACCTGCTGTCGTTCGCTTGTGTCAGTCTATCTGGTTGTGCTTGGTCCGCTCTGTTATCGAACTCATGGAGTGAGAACTTCGCGCTGGCAAGCCATGGGTCAAAGGCGAACCACCCAGCACTCAATGATGGGAGGTTAGACACCGTTGCAGCGATTGCGGCGAAAAATGAACGGATCTTTACGTTGCGGTTCCGGGAGGTTAAACCCGTTCGGAAGATTATCATTCATAACGGCAATCTATTCTGGTTTCATGTGGATTACTGGGATCTTGATGATTTTGAGTGGAAAACAGTCCACTCTGTACGTCAGTTACGGGATATTGGTGAAAGTCGAGCACCGTCGGAAATTGTCATTGATCGGTTAAACTGTCGGACAAATACTATCCGTATCAATGTTTCCCGTACGGTCGATGATCATGTTGTTACAAAGGTGCTCTTAGCACCCGGTGACAAGATTGTCGATCGAAGGACCACACTTGCGGGGGCGTATTATCCACACTTCCGTGTTATCCAACCGGCGTGGGCACAAGTCCGCGAGGTCGAAGTTTATCATCTGGCATCAAAGTAGTGCCGAATCTTGATTTTACACCTTTTACCTTGCTAGCGAAAGCGGTAGAACAGCGTCCCTTTCCTCTGAGTAAACGTCGTCTTGCACTCATGACAGATCAGCAATCAATGGGAGTTCAAACGGAAACTGAATTGCTCTTTGGATCTCCTTGACCAGTTTTCATTGATTCCTTGCATCACGCGCATGAAATATTTTTGTTAAAACGCGACCGAAATACCCAATGTCGGCAGAATCGGCAGCAGCGGCTCTTCATCAATCTCACACCCGATCAGGGCACCCGTTTCCTCGTCTCGCTTCTCACTGAACGCATATTGGTCAATGTTAGAACGATTGTAGAGATTTAAGATTTGGAAATACCATGTGAGCTCCCATCGGCTGTATGGATTCCGTTTCGTAAACCGAAAATCGAGACTGTGATAAGGTGGTAACCGCTCTGAGTGCGTCGCTCCAAACTGTCGGTCACACGCGATGCCACCCCCCGGCTGCGGAACCAGCGTATGCGTCAACGGCGTTTTCGGTTCGCCAGTATGGAAACGCCAAGTAAGGTAGAGATGCCACCCCCGTGAAAGTTGATGGCTGCTACTGAGCGCGACAGCATGCCGTCGGTCGGACTGCCGAAAAAATGTCTCACCGCCTGCACTTTCTTTCGCGATGGTGTACGCATAGCCGACTCCCCATGTTAACCGATTTGAAACTGCATGCGTCACGAAAACATCCACCCCTTTTGCCCCCCCGGATTCCGGGGGTGTGAAAATCTGGGCCTGTCGTCCGAACTCCCTGAGCCGCCCTGAAAGATTGTCCAATGTTTTGTAATACGCCTCCAAACGGAACAAGAAATTAGCGTTTGGATGGTATTCACCGCCGAGAATGTAATGAACCGCCTGTTCAGCACGCCCGACGGTCTGAACGTTATCCTCCACGGGAATATTCATCATAAGGACAGGTTGATGATAGATTCCCCACGCCCCACGTAACACTAGTTTCTCTGTTGGGCGCACCGCAAGTGCAACCCGAGGTCCAATTTCATAGCTTTGGATACCGGCGGCGCGATAGTCCTGAAATACATATCGCCCTCCCATATTGATCGCGAGTTTCGGATGTAGCTGCCACTCGTCTTGAAGAAACGCCTTGATTTCGCTGCCGCTGCCTTCAAAGTCTGCAAGGACGCGTGTGTACCGGTCTATTCCGGGCTGCCGCTCTTGAACATTGTAATCATATTGCGCTTCCGTCCAACGCCATTCTATGCCGCTGCGAAACAGATGTTTATCCAAAAAACCGGCTGTGAATTCCGTTTTGGTGCCGAAGAAACGGAACGAACGGGCATCAAAATTCGTCGTTCCGGTCCGCCGATCATGAGCTGCGGTCCCCCCAAAAACGAACACATCAGACCAATTCGCCGTGCCCAAGCGATGCCGCCACCGCGTCCAAACGGTTAAATTATCATAGCGCGAATCTAAATTATTGTCGGGATCCCCTTGCCGAATCCGATTCTTATCCCATCCATAAAGCCCATTAAGCGTGAGCGTATCCGTCTGTGTCGGCGCATAAGTCAGTTTACCATAGACATCCGCGTATTGTGGCTTGTAGTCCTCATCGAAATCAATCAGGGCAAGGATTAGGTCAACGTAACCCCGGCGTGCTGACAGTCGCCATGACCCTTTTTCTGATAAGGGTCCCTCCACCATTGCGGTTGTATTGATAAGGTCAAGCCCGAAATTGGCAGAAACTTTCTCAGCGTTCCCCTCTTTTGTTGTGATGTCAAACACACCGGACATTTTATCCCCGTACTCCGCCGGGAAGCCACCCATCAACAATTCGACGCGCTGGATTAAATCGAGTCCAACCAGTGAAACAGCACCGCCAAAGTCTTGTAGGTGGTAAGGATTGAAGAGTTCCATCCCGTCTAATCTCACCAAAATGTCGTCCTTTTCGCCGCCGCGCACACTGAATCGTGCGCTGTAATCGCTTGCAACGACCCCCGGAAAAATATGTGCAGCCCGCATCACATCGTTACCAACCAACGGAAACTGCTCAATTCGTTGCTTTGAGAGTGATAACTTTGAAGGGGTCCCATCATCAATCGCGAACCGGCCGGGTGTCACCACAATTTCGTCGAGTTGAACGGGTTTTGTGTCCTCTTCTGCTGAAACGCTAAGGCAACTCACGAGCCCAAAAAGTAGAAGATGTAGACAGATTGCGTAGGTGGATTTAATCATGAATTGGTCCTCACAATGTGTAAATGCTTCTTCAATTATAGCACATTGTAGGCAAACAGCCAACGGTAGCTAAGAGCCTGTTTGAGAAGTCATTTGATAAGGTTCAGTTGTTCTTAGCACCCTCATTGATCCAATCGATGATAAGTTGGATCTGGGCTGCCTCCAGGGGGTCGTCAGGAGGCATCTTGCCTTCAACAATTTGTTCTACCAATTCGCTCTCTCTCGCATTCCCTACAATAATAACATCATCTTCTCCTCCTACATTCAGGGTGTTATATGTGCGGAGGTCTATACCTTCCGGGCCTCCAGCGACATGGCACCCTGCAAAGGCACATCGGCTCGTAAGGATAGGCAAAATATCTGCGTTGAAAGAGGGGCTCGGTCTACCAACATCTGCGGGGTTGTCAAATGCAATACCAAGACCATCTTGAGGTACTCCCCACACTTCCCCAGAGAACGTTACATCTGCAGCCTCTGTGGAAATTAGCATAAACGATTGACCGCCAGTAATTGGGTTGTCAGCATCATCACCTGCTCTAGAGACCATTTTCAACTGACCATTATTTTCAACGATAATGGCAAAAACTGTAGGTATGGAGAGCAATAAATTGCTTACCGAATACGAAGGAGAAGGTCTTCGGGGGATCCCTATGAAATTTGTGCCGTTATGTATATGGACGAAGGGGTCAAGTGTTTCTCCCGTCAGCTGTAAGGTCATCGCATTATTCATAAAGGCAACAACCCCCTCATCACTTCGCAACACCCGGTCTACAACCCTATCCCCGAAATAGTTCACCCAGCTTTGAGTATCGGGATCGAAGACCATAAGATAGTTCACCTCTGTCAGCACTTCGTACAGGTCCCTCAGAGTCTCAATGGTGACTGCTCTCCCGTCAACAGATTTGACTTTTAACGGGATATAAATGAAATTCATGCCTCTATGGACAGTCAGATCGAACTGATATAATGACGAGGAAAAAGACTGGGATTCTCTATTGTCGTCATGGTCGTCGTGATGGTGATGGTTATCATCGTGGTCGTCGTCATCATGGTCGTCGTCATCATGGTCATCGTCGTCATGGTCATCGTCGTCATGGTCATCGTCGTCATGGTCATCGTCGTCATCATGGTCGTCGTCATCATGGTCGTCGTCATCATGGTCGTCGTCGTCATGGCTGAGACTAGAGGCTATCGCTCCGTTTTCACCGAAGTTATATTGCCACAACTCATTTTGCTCAAAATTGTTTGCGTTACCAATTTCCAGGTACTTTAGATTTTCATCGTCGATGGTATTCAACCCAACATCGTAAGCCGAGGAGTTATGGTGCCCTCCCTCCTCATTTGTACCCAAAGAATTAGATCCATGGTATGTGATTGCACAAGTGATCACTATAAAAAACAGACACTTTGCAATGCTAATATGTTTTCTGAATCTCGTATACATCAATTATCTCCTTCGTTTGGCTTCTTCACATTCAAAAGAGGCGTGTTTGATAAGGTTCAGTTGTTCTTAGCACCCTCATTGATCCAATCGATGATAAGTTGGATCTGGGCTGCCTCCAGGGGGTCGTTAGGAGGCATCTTGCCTTCAACAATTTGTTCTACCAATTCGCTCTCTCTCGCATTCCCCACAATAATAACATCATCTTCCCCTCCTACATTCAGGGTGTTATATGTGCGGAGGTCTATACCGTCCGGGCCTCCAGCGACATGGCACCCTGCAAAGGCACATCGGCTTGTAAGGATAGGCAAAATATCTGCGTTGAAAGAGGGGCTCGGTCTACCAACATCTGCGGGGTTGTCAAATGCAATACCAAGACCATCGGCGCCCTCCTCAAATTTGTCATCATCGTCATCATCATGGTCATGGTCGTCATGGTCGTCGTCATCATCATTATCGTCGTCATCATCATCATCATCATCGTCGTCATTGACATCACCACAACCAATCAGCCCAACCGAAATCAGTAATGTAATCAAAAATAAAATTTTAGCAATATGCAATAGTTTCACGATTTAAACATCCTTTCAGTTAAAATTAGATTTGTTAAAAGGGCGAATCCCCTTCAATCCAAACTCCCGACAATTAAAATCGGTTATCAAGACTGACAATCAGATTGAATCCCGGTGCGTTGATGCCAGAGCCATGCTCGCGATACCGCTTATCGAGCAGGTTCTCAAGTGCAAGGGTGAGTTGATTATATTCGGTCACCTGAAAACCGCCGCGCAGATTCAGCGTCATCCACCCCGGTGAACCTTGCCCAATCGCTGCACCGTTGGCATCAAACTTAACTTCACCTGTGTCGCGGCTGGTTCCCGGAATCCGTGGGTCTCGAATATCGCTCCGATTTAACCGTCTCTGCTCGGTTGCGCCACGGACGAAGAATTCCGCCCAAAATCGCTCAACAGGTGGTTCCCAACGGATACCGACCATGCCGTTGAGGGGTGGTTCACGACGAATCCGTTCTTCCCACGGCTTGTCGGGATCAGGGGCTGCACCGTTGATGACCAGTACCTTTCCACGCGTGAACATGGCATTACCGTAGAGCGACAAACCACTTTGAATCGGGACCATCCCAGCAAACTCAACGCCTTGGATTTGCACTTCATCCACATTGTCGAATACATAGACATCAACGCCCGGATTGTTCTGCTGGATTTCCTTAATCAAGTTTGGAAGCGATTTTCCAGCGTAGGCATCTTCGACCGGAACACGGGTGACCAGATCGCTGACGCGACCATGAAAAAGGGTAAGTGAACCGATAAACCAGGGGTAACGCGCCTTGAACCCGCCCTCTGCTGTCCACCCTCTCTCCGATTTGAGGTCAGGTGAGGGGGAATCGATCCCTTCATTGGTGACCTCAACAGCGGTTGTATCATTCAAGGAAGGGGCGCGGAACGATGTGGCAAAATTCCCGACGACGTTCAACCCGCTGGTGACACTTGCGACTAGACCTGCGCTGTAGGTCAATGTGTTTCCGGATTGGTTAAGATCATCAAACTGATCAGAACGCACCGAGAGATCTGCGTTCGTGTGATAAAACGTAAATCGTCCACCGAGCGTCAGTTCGAGGCGTTCGTGTAGTTCGATTTCATCCTGAACGTAGAGGTTTGCATCCCAGAATTGTGAACCGTCGATAAACCTGCCTTTTGTGTCGTCTACCTTTTCAGCCCCGGTCTTGATGTCAGTTTTGATCGTTTGGCTCGAAAGGGTATCGAAGTAGAATTCACCCCCTGCGACGACACGCTGCTTCGGCAGAGATGAATTGACCGCCTGTGTGCTAATCCCCAATGTGTTGACGGTATCGAACCGTTCGCGACGTTCTATGACATCAGGTTTGGGTTCTGTGGGCCTTTTGAGTTCATTGCGCCCTTCTTTTTGACGGTGGAATGAGGTGGTGAATTGGAGTCGGTCGATCGCGAAATTTTCCGGTTTGAAAAGGTAGGTGGCGTAGAGTAGGTCTCGGTCTTGCGGTTGAAAGAAAAACTCATCATACTCACGCGATGCAATTTTGTCGTAGCGTGGGGTTTGAGGTTGCCGCCAGAGTTGGTAGGCGAGGTTGACTGTGCTGGTGTCAGTGAGTTTGTAAGAGAGTTTGGCATCGCCATCGTAGGCGTTCCAACCGAGTGGCCCTTCGGAATCAATTAGCCATTTTTCGGGGACATCTTTGGGGGGACCATCCGAGACTAGTACGCCCTTTGGTTTGTCAGTAACGATTTCAAATTTACGGTTCTTGTAGTGCAGGTCGTAGCCGTTGCCCGGATTGATATTACCAAACCATCGTGCGGATGCACCGACCGAAAATCCGAGTTGCTTTTGACTTCCGACTACTTCAAGCCGTCCAAGCCGCTCTGAACTGCCCGAAGCGAATCGAGTGAAGGCGCGGGACTGGATGTTCCAGTCTTCTGTCGCGCTGTCGAGAATGGTGTCTTTGGTGAACATGCTGATGACACCTCCCATTGCGCCGCTGCCGTATAGCATTGAACCGGCACCGCGCAGCACTTCAATCCGGTCAAGGTTGTCTGGACTGATTGTTATCAAATACTGATTGGGCCCGGAGCGGAAGGTAGAGTTGTTGAGTCGAACACCATCAATCGTGAGAAAGGCTTGATAGCCGGTAAGTCCACGCAGCAGCGGTGAACCTTGACCAACCGTCGTTTGCTGTGCCCAGACTCCCACTGTTTCGCGCAGGATTCGGGGTGTCGTTGGGGCATTGGTGCGCTCGATTTGCGCTCGGTCAATGACCGAGACCGCGTTCGGCGTTCGGAAGGTGTCTTTCGCGACGCGGGTTATGACAGTGACCTCCTCGAGTTCAATAGGGGGAGATTCTGCCTCGTCTCCTTGGGAATAAACGGTGTTAATACTGATGAGAAAGAGGCTCAAACATATCCATAGTTGTTTCGGTCGAACTATCATACAATAGATCCTTTTTCAAGATGGTTTTTAGATCATTGAATGTTTGAAATTGATTCCAAAGACAGCAATTTTTGTGCCAAAGGGATTTAAGCGAGAGTTTGCGTCTATACACGGATTCCCGACCGATTTTGTTCGACGAGGCGGTTTCCTTTGTTCAACTTTTGAACAGTCGTGTTTGCGTTTTGGACAGTCGCTTTTGTTCGTATAGAAGCACAAGTCGATTTGGGTTATGATAACCAAATTAAGTTGACATACTCCCTAACTTGGTGGCACAATAACTATAAAACCATTTTGGGTGAAAGGAAGGCTATAGAAATAATGAAGCGAGCCGGTCTACGCAGAGCGCAAACTGTTGTATGTAACCTGTTGTTGCTACCGCTCTTTATGATGGTGGGTTGTACAACATTAGTACCCGATGGACCCAATGTGCCGTTGGAGGATTTCCATTCAGACTCGCGTTCCGAAAAGATGTGGCGGATAGAACGAAAACTTGTCAGTAACGAAGTCAACTGTATTGCTGCTGACTCGGACAATGTATGGTTTGCAACGCAAGCCGGTGTTTCGCGCTGGGATCGCGACCGAGACAAATGGTTCCACTACACGACGGAAGACGGGTTGTCGAACGATGCGATAAACGCCCTTGCAATTGATGGGCAGTGGGTGTGGTTCGCCACGGAGGAGGGAGTAAGCCGCTACGACACGCAGACAAGTACCTTTTCAACCTACCGTACCATTGATGGGTTAGCGAGTGATCAGGTGTCATCTATTGCAGTGGACGGGAACTACGTTTGGTTTGGAACATCTAATGGGTTAAACCGTTATGACAAAACTATTGACAGTTGGGCGGTGCGTACTCGGAAGGATGGTTTGGTCAGCAAGGTGATTACAGCGATTGCAGTCGAGCCCGAGTACGTGTGGGTCGGCACGGATAGGGAGATAAATCCGGATCCCCATGGATGGGAGGATGACCCCAGGTTTAGCAAAGGTGGAGTCAGCCGATACCATCGGGACACCGATTCTTGGAATAACTATAAAAAATCCGATGGCTTGATAGACAATGAGATTGCTACCATTGCGGTGGACGAGAACAGTGTTTGGTTTGGAACGCAAGACGAAGGGGTGAGTCAATACAATCAGGTTGACCAAGCCTTCATCAAGACGTTTACGAAAACCGATCTACTCAAAAGCAATATGATTACTTCTATTCGCGCGGATGGGTTCCAGGTCTGGTTTGGTACGGCTAATGCGGGCGTGCATCGTTTCATCAAGCCGGTTAACACTTGGGTGCATTACACCAAAGCGGATGGGTTGTCAAGCAATCATGTGAGTTGGATTACAACACAGGGCAATGATATCTGGTTTGGAAGCAAAGAGGATGGAGTGAGCCGCTTTGATAAGGTAACCGGCGAGTGGACACTTTACAAACAAGCCGATTTTCTCGCGGATAACGATGTCCGGGATATAACGCGTGATGCCGATGGAAACCTCTGGCTGGCGACCATATCGGGAATTTCGATTTACCAGCCCCAAACGCACAGTTGGGAAATCATCTCCAAGGAAGATGGCCTTCCGACCCCCTATGTTATGACGATAGATGTTGCGTCTCAACTGCCTGAATCGGGGCAAAGCGAGCTGATCGAAATCTCGACCGGCGAGATGACTGGCGCGCAGGTCTGGATCGGTACTGATCGAGGGCTGGGCACACGACCGTGTTCGGGTGGTGAGTGGGCATTTTATTCTCCGCCCCGAGTGCAGACGCAAGGAGAGGCTTTTGTGACAGCACTCGATGCGGCGGCTGATGTGCTCTGGCTCGGTACAAGTTTGGGGCCCGCCATGTATGACACCATTGCTCAAAAGTGGACACAACTTGATACGCCGGGTACTCACTCAAATACGCTGGTGTTATCCGTACTTGCTTCCGATGGAATGGTCTGGTTTGGTGGGGCGGAAGGTGTTTGGCGATATTCAGTTGCGGATAAGAAGATGTATCGTGCTGCCGAGGGACTCCCCGACACCTACGTTAATGTGCTACTTTCCACCGGGGAGGCCCTTTGGGCAGGGACACACCAAGGGCTTGCACGATATGACGCTGCTCAGGGACGTTGGATACCGATGCCGTTTAACGCACAATTGCCCGCTACCAACGTCACTGCACTCGATTTCCGAGATGGTGTCCTCTGGATAGGCACAACCCAAGGTTTAGGAAGCTATGCAACTGCTTCCGACGCTTGGAGTCTTATCTCGAATGTGCCGTATAATATTCGAGACATCCTGTGTGATGCGGATGAAACCCTGTGGTTAGCGACAGCTGTTGGTCTTGTTGAATATCGCATCCCGGATGGAGGGAGGGTGCTACATCAATCGCGTCCGGTGCGGGAGCCGTTTCTTGAAACAAAGGTCTCAAATATCAAATTTGATGGGGATTACATCTGGTTCAATAACTGGGCTTCTTCCCCGAACGGAGGGATTTTACGATTTCATCGCCCTACGGGAGCGTGGCAGCGTTTTACGCGCTTAGATATTCTCCAGTCTACTCAGAAAAAATCGATGACCTTGGTGCGTTGGAGCTATGTGGATACGGATGCTGTCTGGTTCACCACGGACTACGGGGTCCTCCGGTACGATAAAATGGCGGATACGTGGAAGCATTTTACGATAGAAGATGGACTCTCTACGAACGATGTGGACAAGATTGCTGTGAGCCAACACAGCGTCTGGGTGATTCCAATGATCGGTGTCGAGTTGAGTCATTATAGTAAAAAGACTGGAAAATGGAATGCGATTTACCCTAAAGGAGATATGCGGATTGAGCGGTTGAACGCACTGGCGGTTGATGGGCCGGAGGTTTGGTTCGGGTCGGGTCGCGGGCTTCATCGTTACAATGAATTTACCGGTGAATGGCGCAATTTCACGCCGAGGGATGGACTGGCGGGTAGGGGTGCCGAGTGGATTACTGCGGATGACGATTTCATCTGGGTCGCACGCTCGGAGTGGGACAGAGACAGCAACCGCCCGTTGTCACGATACGATAAAAAAACAGAGAAGTGGGACACATTTTCAACGAGTGACGTGCTCGCTTCAGATACCATTAGACGAATTATTGCCACAAAGGACGATGTCTGGATACTCTACAGACCTTGGAATAAGGCGGGGGTCACCCGATACGATAGGCGCACCGGAGAGTGGACGACAATTAAATCGGGGGGTGGGACGCTTGAGTTGGCTGTCGACGACGATTACCTCTGGTTAGCCGTACCCAACAATGGACTTAGGCGATTTCACTTTGCATCTGGCACTTGGACGGTGTTTAGAGATCTCAAAGGGCTGCTGCATAACCATGTAGATGAGTATGGGCTTGCTGTTGATGATGACTATGTATGGGTGGGTACGTTGCAGGGGCTTTCTCGTTACGACAAGCAGAAAGAATCTTGGAGTTCCTTCACAGCTATGCCCACCCTTTCTGGACGTACCATCCGGACGGTGGATACGGATGAGCGTTTCGTCTGGGTTGGCACTGACAACGGTTTGTCTCGTTATGATAAGGGATCGGGAACTTGGAGGCAGTATCAGCAAGAGGGCGGTTCCGAGGAAATAGCCACCCACGGTGGCCATTGGCACCGATGGCGCCCCAAAACTCGAGACACACTGTCCGATAATTCGGTAAGTTCGATTGTGGTTGATGAACAGTACGTCTGGGTCGGCACCCGAGATGGGGCGAACCGCTTTGATAAGCTTGCCCTGCGCTGGGATCAATACAAAACCGAGCATGGGTTGCCTGCCAATAATGTGACTTCTGTCAGCAACGATGGCAATAACATTTGGGTTGGCACTAACTCCGGGATTGGCAAGTATCCGCGAACCGCGGATGACCTCAACGCCTGGATCGCTTACACATCCGGCACGGAGATTCAACCCGCATCCGTCTCCAAAGAGTTCGCGGAGTCGTTGGTTACGGATGAGATTTGGTGTATCGCTAGCAGCAAGAAAAATGTGTGGGTCGGTACGCGACGCGGTGTGAGCAAATACAACATCGGTAAGGATACGTGGAAGACTATCACAACAGCAGATGGTTTAGCGAGCGATGAAATCAGCTGTATTGCCATTGACAGCGAGCGGGTATGGTTTGGAACGGATCGCGGGGTGACCGTTTACAATGATGACGAAACAGAGACTTGGACTTCCTATACAACACAAGATGGACTTGCTAGCAACAAGGTTACTTCGATTGGCGTTGATGGCACAGAGGTGTGGATTGGGACGTACAATGCGGGGGTGAGTCGGTTTGACCTGTCGGCGAATAGCTGGACAACGTACACCCGAAAGGAGGGCTTGGCGCATAACGGCATCCTCTCTATAGCCATAGGAGATACTTACGTGTGGTTCGGCACCTATCGTGGCTTGAGCCGTCTGAATAAACACACGGGAATCTGGGCAACCTTCACGGAATCCTACGGGCCCGAGGATCTTTGAAGCGAAGGAATCGAAAAGGGTGCGGGACAGACGCAGGAACCTCTGTGTCGTGCAGCAACGGAGAAGCTTTAGAGGAAGAGGTGTCCTACTACTCTTCTTAGGTTGACTTGGTGATTACAGGCTTAGTCGCGGAGAATCTCGAACCGGAGGCAGTGAACCAAGCACTGCGACATTACACAGGGGTGAGCGATGTGCTGTTCGTCCATTCAATTGAGCGGATCTCGATCGATTAGGTGGAGATCTGCCTAATCCTGTGTTCCGGAGGAGATTTGAAGGTTTTTAGTTATCGCAAAGGAACAACGAACAATGAGTTGGCGCGTTGTAGAGCATTTTACGATTTACCGGGAGGAGGGTTGGTACGGAGCGCACCCCAACGTGGTGCGTACGCCCGGCGGGAATCTGTTAGTTCTATTTCATCGTTCACCATACGTGGGATATTCCCACCACAGTCATCCGTTATTTGATGTCCGCGCCTGCCGCTCGGAGGATGAAGGGCAGACATGGAGTGGACAACACTTTATTACCACCGATCCATTGGGGGGTGTGCTTGACTTCGGCACCCATACCCTCGCGGATGGGAGCATTTTCCTTCACGCTTCCAACGTTGCGCTAGTCCCTCAAGATAAAGGGCGCGAAGGTGCTGAATGGGTGGCTCGCGCGGGTATTCCCTTCTGGGTGCGTTCCCATGATGATGGGCACCCTTGGACGGAACCGGTACGTTTCCCGCCCCTACCGGATGCCGTGTGGGGACATCCTGCCTCTCATTCAGGGATTGCTCGGAGCGGATTGGTACAGATGCCCGACGGACGTTTACTCTTACCGAGCAAGGCGACCGACCACCCCGATGGCGCGATGCCTTTCTTCGGTATGTTGCGAATCTCAAGGGACATGGGGGAGACGTGGGAGTATGGCGGACGGATTGCGGAAGACCCCGTTGCCCACTTCAGTGAGCCAGCCATCCATCTCACCCCCAGCGGGCGGATTGTCGTGCTCTTTCGGTGCCATCCTCGCCCTGGTGCAACGAGCGAAGAGGTCTGCTTGGCATTGGTCGAATCGACTGATGGAGGGGAGACTTGGTCTCCATGGCGGCGGACGACAGTTCGCGGTTGTCCGGGTCACATGCTTGGATTGCGAGATGGGCGTATCTTCACCACCGTCGGCACACGATGGCCCGGACAGCGGGGTTGTCTAGCGCGCATCCTTGAGCCAGAGGGGAGTGACTTGGACACCGCGCCTGTGCTTGTCATCCGAAGCGATTCGCACGGCTCGGACTGTGGCTATCCTTGGTCGGTTGCACTTGAAGACGGTCGTGTGTTGGTGGTGTATTATTATGTCTATTCGGATGGTCATCGCGGCATTGAAGGAACGATTGTTGAGGAGGTCTCGTGATAGGTGTAATCAGGTGCTTCAGTTCGCGATCTGGAAGGTGCGCCCCCTACCAGCTGTTTTGTATAGTAGGAGGGAATTCCAATTCCCGACTCTTGCGTCGGTTGCTGACACTCGGTTTATCAACTAGCAACTTGCGTATTGATAAGGAAAAGGTATAAGAATGGATATGAGCGAAACGGTTGATATTAAACTCGCATGTATGAGCCTGATGTGGGGTGGGAATCTACCCAACGAAAAGATGCCCGCTTGGATCGACGATGTATCGACAGCGGATTATGCGGGCGTTGCCACATTTGAGAGAGAGCTACTCCGGTTTACTGAGGAGACGGACTTTGTCGAGAGGATAGCTGACCATGGGCTTCCATTGGTAAGCGTTGATCTCTTCATTGACCGCGACTTCGATAGGGTCAACCGTGTCTGTGAGGTTATGCAGCAACTTGGTGCGAAGCATCTGGTGACGATAGGTGGCTTGGCGAAGAAGGGGGCGGATATGAACGAAATCGCTGACCTGCTGAACCAGATTGGCGAGATTGCACAGACCTACGAAGTCCGTGCGTGCTTCCACAACCATACCCACCACACCGGCGAAACGTTGGAGGAGACTGAGGAGCTGCTATACAAAACAGATCCCGCCAAGTTCTTCGGTTTCTTGGATGTCGGGCACGCGACAAAGGATTTTGTGGGGCACCCGGTGGAACAGCGCGCGGCAATCTTTCTTGAGCGAAACTGGGATCGGATTGATTTTCTGGAGTTCAAGGATTGGCATGAGGATTCCGATTTAAGGACAGAAGTCGGTGCCGGGTGCTGTGACTATGAAAGCGTGTTTCAGATTCTGAAGGAGAATCGTTATTCGGGTTGGATTACGGTGGAGCAGAATGGACCGATGGGAGAGCAGACCCCATTGGAATGTGCTAAAGCCAGTCGAGATTTTATCAGGCAGGGCTTAGGTGTCTGACGTTTCGATGACAAGCTCATAAATTGTAATATGTTCCCATTTCCGTTTTGTTCTATGGGTCGCCACCCGCTCCTTAAATCGGTTCAACACGATTAAACCCGCAGCGTCAATCATCGCTTCGAGGCGAGCGATCGCTTTTGCACCGGAAGCGTCCGCATAGCCGATAAGCACACGGGCCCTTGGGTTGAGATAACTAGGGAGGTCGTCAAAAAAACGTTGAAGGGTCTTCTGTTTCTCGTCGTGGATGGCGATTTCCGCCCGATTTCGTGCGGGTGAAACGATCCACGGCGCATTGAAAATAATTAGATCGAAACGGAGCGTTGACACAGGTTGGAAGAGATTGCCTGCTGGTAGCACATGGATTTGCGATGGGATGTTGTGCACATCGGTGAAGCGTAGGAGATTGAGCCGGGTTGTGGCAACCGCTTCAGGCAGCAGATCCGATGCGTAGATTTTTACCCCCAGATCCCCCACTTCCTGTGCGGCGAGCAGTGTAAGAGACCCGCACCCACAACCCATATCGAGCACCGTTGCACCGCGTGGTAGGTCCGGTTTGACGTTTTGCAGACCGCACTGAAACAGTTCAACCGTTTCTTGGGAATGGGGTGGCAGCACGTTTTCGGATGCAAGCAACGACATGTTGAGCGCACGAACCGGATAAGCCTCTGCGAGCACCCTTTGAATCTTCTGAATCTTGACAACAGGGATTAGAAACGGGTGCCCTTCGTTTGCACCTTGATTTTCACCGATCCACTCAAGAAGATAAGGTAAATCGGGCGGAGGATTTACTTGTAGGGTGCCGGCTGCATCTGCCCAGCACATTAAGCGTGACAGTGATTCCGCCCTTTCTTGGGTGAGATTTGCATCCGCCACCCCCGAATGGGAAGCACGTCCATCAACTCCCATTCGGGGGTGCCGTCTCTCATTGCCCCGACCAGACGTTTTTTTTCCTCGCCTCCGTTCGCGGGTTGGACGAATCAACTCATCCTTTTTCCGCTCAATGTACCCCATCACCGCCGTCACTTGCTCCCAGTCGCCGGACAGAATTGCCACGCTGCCGCGGCGTAAGTGGGTAAAAATTCGATTCAATTGTCCTAGCTCGCTGCGTGTGAATAACTTCCACGAAGCATCATCTGCGGCAATTTCTCGAAATTGGGTTGGCACGTAAACATCGCCAATGCCGCCTATCCGACGAAATGGAGGCATAGTAGGTAAGGATGGTTGAAGCATGTCTTTTCTCTGGCGGTCAGCCGACGAGCCAGATATATCGAGCCACGAAAAGCACAGCGAAGAGGTAAATCAGCCAATGGACCTGTCTCCCTTGACCGGTGACCAGCTTTAGCAGGGCGTAGGAGATGAACCCAAACGCAATCCCTTCCGTGATGCTGATAGTGAGGGGCATCAATAACAGGGTTAGAAATGCAGGGATGGACTCTGTCGCATCGTCCCAATCGATGGAGACGACGTTTTTGAGCATTAGGCTTCCAATGATAATCAGTGCCGGGGCAATTATGGGCTAGAGGAACGTATTTTCACCGACGGGGTATCCTGCTCCCATCATCCGAATCAGCGGACTGAAGAATAGAGCGACCAGCATCAGCACTGCCGTCACAATGTTGGTTAAGCCAGTACGTCCTCCCGCAGAAATCCCGGACGCACTCTCGATATAGCTGGTAACTGTTGATGTGCCGAGCAGGGCCCCGGTGCTTGTGGCGATTGCATCGGAAAGCAGTGCCTGCCTTGCTCTCGGTAGCTTACCATTGACCATAAAGCCACCTTGTTCGCCGACACCGATCAGCGTTCCAACAGTATCGAACAGATCCAGGAAGATGAAGATAAAAATTACCGAAATCATTTTCGGGGATACGAGAATGTTTGGGATTTGGAGTTTGAGGAAGGTTGGGGCGATGGACGGCGGTGCGGAAACAACCCCTTGAAATTTGACCATGCCGGTGATGAGACCGACAACCGTCGAAGCGAGAATGCCGATCAAGATCGCACCGCGCACATTGCGGGCGAACAGAATAGCAATCACGATTACTCCGAACAACGAGAGCAGGGCCGGGGGCGATTTCAGATCGCCGAGGGTGACATAGGTTACCTGATGGTCAACGATAAGCCCTGCCCATTCTAAGCCCACTAGCGCGATGAGCAACCCAATTCCGGCGGGAATGGCGTTCCTCAACGAAACCGGCAGAATAGTCATCACCTTTTCACGCAGACCGACAAAAAAGAGCAGGATAAACAGTACCCCTGCGATGAAAATGGCACCGAGCGCGTTTTGCCAAGATACACCGAGGGTGAGACAGACGGTGAAGGTGAAGTAGAAGTTATGTCCCATCCCTGGCGCGAGAGCGATGGGATAATTGGCAAGGAGTGCCATCAGCACCATTGCAAAGGCACTTGTGATACAGGTCGCCGCCATCACTGCGTCAGAGTCCATCCCGGCTGCTGAAAGCACCGCCGGTTGGACGAAGATAATATACGAAAGTGTCATGAACGTTGTGCAGCCTGCAACAATTTCACGTTTAACAGTTGTTCCTGACTCTTGTAAATGGAACCATTTTTCGAGCATCAGTTATCTCCTCGACAATTTGACAATTATTGGAGAATCACCTTTCTAAATGTTAGTGATACTCTACGCTGCCTCTTATACGCTTGACCAGCCCACATATCTGCTTTCCTGGGGGCGATACCGTGCAACCACCTATATCTAGCTTCATCTTTCAATACAATAATACTCCTTGGTGCAAGCCAGACAGGAATCTTTTTCGTTTTGTCACGTTTGTTGGTGAAATCCATAACACAACCTGAACCCAAACTCAAAGAGACTATCGTATCCTCAAAACAAGGTTCACAATCAATGTGACTTGAAATCCCTTGCCCTGGCTCATATTCATTGATAATAACCTGATCTGGTTCTGCCGGCATGTGACTATCTTCATATAGTCTCCGACCAAGTTTTTGCAGCCACTCTGGCAAATAACCAATACGCATATCAAGGTTGACCTTCCGTGCTTTATAGTCATACTTGAAACCGTAATGTTGAACACGCCGCTTTAGGTCTTTGAGCCATTGGTGTTCCTGCTCGTCAATCTGATTCAACAACCAATCCTGCTCGTTTTTATCAATGTAGTCTTCTATGTATTTGAATCCGCCGATTGCATCAATAGCTTCCTCATTGTTTGGAGAAGGTTGTGGCGGAGGAGATTGCTGGTCAGTAAGGGAAAAGAAGTCTAGTTGTGCCATTGTCGGCCCTCCTTAAGTCGAATTTACAAAATGGGGCTTTAGCCCGTAAAGCCCAAGTATTGTCCGTTCCGACCTGTCCCGTTCGCGGGAGACCAGGTATACTTGGGATATAAGTTTCGCTTTAGCGTTTTTTTGTTACTTTTGTAGTTGCAACGTGTTAAACTTGTAAGCGTCCCCGCGAGGGGAGTGGGCAGGGCATTGTCCACTGGAGTAGCAGACGTAAGACGGGCTTCCGCTGTCTGTGTTGATACCACAATTCGATTCCTAAAGGATAAGAATCCCAATCCTTTAGGTTTGGGAGTATGTCAACCGTTAAAAAGTATATCATAGTAGACATTAGCATTGTGAGTTAAACCAGTTGTTAGGCTATCATAACGAAACCGCTGGATATTTGATTGGGTTATTACACTTCTGAATTCCGGAAGGTTAGCCTTGAGGGTTTCCCAATTTGCGTGTAGTGGTGAGGAAACGGGATTTTGATATACTATGCACATATTATTTTTACTATATTTTTCCATAATCTGAACTATTACATCAGATAAATTGCTGATGTCTAATGTCCGGCTTGCGAGAAAATAGCAGAAGTTAAATATAATTGGTATTTTATCATCCGCTGCAATGAGATTATCTATTAGCTCAGTCAATTGGTTATAGTCACTAATTGCCTCAAATCTGCTAAAGAATGGACTCCCATATTGGTTAGGACCATATTGGTTGATTTCCCTTGCTCTATTACGCATTGCCTCTGAATACTCAACCCCTAAATAAATGCTGTTAAGCATCTTTGCAAAAGCCCAGAATGCAATACCTGAAGTTGATGGTCCAGAACCAAAGTCAATGAAAACAATTTTATTGATTATCGATATGAGGCGAGTTCTAAAAAACCGAGTATGAATACGAAATATATGGTAAGAACTAACAAGGTGCATAGGCATGTAATGGGCACAATAGATCAACACTTTATCTTCTGGAGAAAGTCCATTAAATGGTTCATCAAAATTAGTTCTCCCTCGATCTAGAATAACTTCTCTATGGTATGTTTCATTTCTATTTTTGACCTCGTTTTGCCAAGCTTGGGTTGGCGAATGATTTCTAATTAGCTGTTTGACCAGATCTTCAAACAACCGTCGTAGATTTCCACTAAATGTATATCTATTGCCTGCGTGGGATTGTATATAGTGCATGTTTTGGGGTTATTCTCTACCTTTAGATTGCCTGTTTTGCTTTAATTGCTTCAATAAATCCTTCAGTTTTGGACTCAGAACAACAGGGTATTCTTCCGCATCCGTCAACCTTTTATAAGGGGCGGGCAGCCTCGCCAGCTCGGTTTTGGCTTTTGCCTGCAGCGCAGCCGAGTTAGGGAACGAATAGACTAACTCCCCCTTGCGGACTACCGGGACAAGCAGCGGCTCGCCATCTGGTAAATCTTCATCCCAGAGGCTAATCACATCCTTAACGTAGTTTCCTTCAGCATTGTATAAGCGATGGAGCTGCTTCCTGCTTGGAAGGGTCGATTTTCCCGTATCCTCGCTGAACTTCATTGTCGCAGTAACCTGCTCGCCCGCGATTCGCTCGACATGCTTGTAGACGCCGGGCAGTGACGAGGGACCTCCTTCACCGGTCAACGGGTTGAAATTTGCCCCCGTCGCCAAACGGGTGCCGATGCCAAAACCGTCAATCGGTGCACCTGCAGCCAATAACCTGTCAATCTGAAACTCGTCAAGGTCGTTGCTGGCAAAGATTTGTACGTCAGTCAGTCCCGCTTCATTGAAGATCTCTCTCACTGCTTTGCTCAGTGCTAGCAGATCGCCGCTATCCAGCCGAACCCCTCTCAGTTGTGCACCGCTTGCCTGCATCTCTTTCCCAACAATACAGGCATTTTTTGCTCCCTGAATAGTATCGTAGGTATCGATCAGGAGAAGGGTGTTGTGGGGGAAAGAGTGGGCATAGTCTCGAAACGCCGCTAGTTCGGACGGACGGTCCATGATGAACTTGTGCGCGGTTGTCCCGACGTAAGGGATGTTGAAGTATTGCCCCGCAATGACGAGGGATGTACCGGCAGTGCCGCCGATGAACGATGCCCGTGCAGCCAAAATACCGGCATCTCGCCCATGTGCCCGGCGTGCCCCAAAATCGAAGCAAGTGCGTCCACACGCTGCATGAACAATCCGTGCGGTCTTCGTGGCGATTAACGTCTGGAAGTTCATCACGTTGAGGAGGTAGGTCTCGAAGATCTGGATGTCGATGGATCGACCTGTTACGTTGATCAGCGGTTCGTTTGCAAAGGCAGGTGTCCCTTCAGGCAGCGCATAAACAGTGCCATCGAATTTGAAGTGGCGTAGGTAATCGAGGAAATCATCGCTCATGTCCGGTGTTGCCTTGCTTTCCTTCAGCCATTGGAGGTCTGCATCGGTAAAGCGAAGGTTCAAGATGTAGTGGATAACCTGCTCCAAGCCTGCCGCTATCAGATACTCACCTTGTGGGATGGATCGGACAAAGTAGTTCTCGGTGCAGATTGCGTTGTTTCCACTGTCGAAATCTGCCTTTCCCATCGTGAATTCATAATAGTCAGCGAACAACGCCATATTCGATTCAGTGAGGAGGCCCGATTGGGGTGCTTTGGTCATGGTTCAATTTTCTTAACTTTTCAGTTGAACTGCTGGAGCTTCTGCTGTAACCATTGCGTCATTGGTCCCACCGCCGGATCGCATACCTCAATCATGCGGCCCGGCAGGGGCTGTCCCAACAATCCTTCCACTTCCGCCCGGGATTCCTTAACGACAACCGGGTGATTTCCTGCCACGTTGTGGATTTCTGCGGGATCATCTGCCAAATCGAACAGTTCATCGCCGTCCGGATCGTCATAACCGACAGCGGTGCAAAAGTTCCAGCGTTCATCTCTGACGCTGACACGACCGCGTGCGTTGCCTGTTGCGAAATCTGCCCAGCCGATAATAATCCGGTCACGAATAGATGACTGTTCACCGGTTACCAGTTGCCAGAAATTCACCCCATCTGTCCATTCACAAGGAATCCCCAGCTGATATAACAAGGTCGGCATCAGGTCGTGGTTTTGAACAAACGCATCCACCTCCTGACCTTGCTGTCTCCCCGGATGGCGAATCAACAGATTCAATTGCGTGTTAAATGGATGCAGCTGGTCGGGCCCTTTTCCGAAGCGTCCTTGGTCGCGGAGCTGGGTGCCATGGTCTGAAAGGATTACTATTAGTGTGTCATCACGTAGCTTTAAGTCCTCTATTTTGGAGAGCAGCCGTCCAATACATTTGTCAACGAAGGTGACTTCGCCGAGATAGAGTGCTTCGATCCGACGGAGTTCATCTTCTGTTGGGTTGTCTTGTTCAGACGCTGCCCCCGGCGTGATGAAGTCTTTACCTGAATAGTCGGGGAGATATGCGTCTGCGTAGCCGGGGGGCGGATCCCACGGTTCATGCGGATCAAAGCTGTCTATCCATAGGAAGAAGGGTCCCACTGTGTAGTTGTCGTCGAGCCATTCACAAGCGGCTCGAAACACGCGGGCACAACTGTAATCATCTTCAGAGCACCGATGCCGTTGATTGAGCAGGTAATTGACGAGCCCTGCGTGGTGCTGCCAGTTGATCGGTTCCCTGACATGCCCTTTCAGTTGATCTTCAATCAGCCGCGGATCGCCGCTTCGCCAGTTGTCCGATTCTTGCCCCCGAATGAAGTCCAAGTGAGCAAATCCGCGTGAGAAGTTCATGGTAGGTTTGAACATGTGATAGGTATCAGCGATCAATGCTGTCAGATAGCCTCTCTCCAGCAGGACTTCAGCGATTGTATCTTGCTCTGGGGGGATTTTATGCCAGCCGGCTGCATGGTGCCAATGCCCCCGGCGGTCGAAGTTGAATCGCCAAGGAAAGCTCCTCATGCCAGTAAACAATCCGCGACGTATTTGAAGCGTGGGTTGACCTTCCCCAAATGCCCGCGTAAAACGGATACTTTCCCCTGCTAGCGCATCGAGGTTGGGCGTTTGGACATGGCTATACTTTTTGCCCGGTCCGATAATATCAGCTCGAAATGTGTCTAAGCAAATACAGATAATGTTCATGATGTTATCATCAAGCCTCCTCCCATGCGCGACGAACGAAGGGGACAGCGTTTTCAAACCCTGCTTCTCCTGTACGGCTCGCCTCCTCGATGCTCAACCAACCATCGAAGCCGTTGCGTTTCAAGATGGAGAGAACTTGTTTTATAGGAGATGCCCCGGTGCCAACAAGGACGGTCTCGAATTCGCCTGGGGTGCGGATGTCAAACACATGAACAACCACTACCCTGTCTATGACAGCTTCTAACAACGTTATCGGATCTTCTCGGAGGACCAGAGAATTTGCGGTGTCAAAGCAGACCTTGAGGGAGGTATCCGAAAGACTATTGAGAATTTCCAAGAAAATATCGCTGGGTTGTGAGAAGTCCCAATATTGCCAAGGCGCACCTTTGGTGTGGTTTTCGTAGACTAAGGTTACGCCCAACCTATCCGCTTCATCAACCACTTGGTGAAGCCCCTCAACTGCCCAGCGGATTCCCTGTTTCCGATCGGTGCCGGGGTGATTCTGTCCGGCGGTCACACGGGTGTATTTGGCACCGAGTGCCGCTGTCAGTTGCACATCTGCTTTCATCTGTGCTATCTCTTGTGCACGCTGCTCAGCGTCTGGATGTGTAAAATCAGGATAACACGCCAATGCACAGAACTCAATACCAATCTTTTGCCCTTCCTCAGAGATGGCATTAAGGGTATCCTCATCTCGGGTCGGAAAGAATTTTACGCTGAAGTCAACTCCCTCCAGCCCTAGGGCAGCCGCAAAATGAATCCAATCGACAACTGATTTCTTGCCGCTAAAGATATCTTCGTAGAGTGAAACGGGTATACAACTTAGTTTCATAGTTAAACCTTCATTTTTGATGAATTTGATGGAAGGATAAATGAGCTAGGGGAAAAATTGGTATAAGGGTGTATTGGTCAGAATACTCAAAATTCCCCAGATATTGCTTAACAGATAATCTCCCAAAGCCAATCCCAAAAAGCAAGGTATGGCGCGACGATAGGCGTTGAGGCCCCCATAGCGGAGGATAATCGCTTTGAACGCCCAAGCGACAAATAGGCAACTCCACAGGTTGTACATCCCCCAGCTATCCGCCATTGCATAGCCAAGGGGGTGGAGCGACCACCACAGAAAACGGCCTCTCAGAAACATCAATACCACTGTCATACCAAGTCCACCGCCTATGAAGGCAAGCGCGGTTTTATCTTGCTCTTGAGGCGAGTTTAACCAGCTTTCAAGCCGGTTGTAGATCCAGCCTCGTTGCGTGGTCGGTCCCATGTAGTATCCCGACTCGGCACCGTGTCGATAGTAGTTGTCCAACAAGAGCCAGAACGTTGCGATTGCCCCGACGAGTGTTGCGAGCACGATAGCGAGGGCGATATGGCGGGGATTGATATTTCGCCGTTCCGCAATCTTGAAGGCTTCCAGCTGCTGCGGCATTAGGTTGGTTCGGTTTGCGAAAGTGAAGTGCATGTATAACGTAAAAACGGTGAGAGCACCAGCACCCAGCCGGCGTGTTCCGAAGGTGTCGATGATCATGTGATGCGGATCGACACGGTTTTGAAAATCGTGGCACAAGAATCCCATTTCCGCACGCAGCCTCGCAATCATCGTTCCTAATAAGAAGTAAATCCCGAAAAACAGTGGAATCACCCATAACGGCATACCCGCCTTGTAGGAGAAGACTGTCAAGAAGAGCATGCCAAATACCACGCACGCAAATGCTGAACGATATGGTATTGGTTCATGAGAATCGTCCAGTTGTGACGGGGATGCGGCACCGCTGAGCAGATGGCGTCCTAACCTTGTGAAATGTGCCCTGCCAGTCCACAGCGCGACTGCGAGTAGCCCAATATATACGCCGAAACTCTGTTCGGCGATATATGGAAAGTGCGGAAGGCTCTCCCAGCCCATAATGTTGCTGCCCATCAGTTCAATTTTGTAAATCCAGTAAAACACCCAGCATGAAAGCAGGAGGTCGAGCGGCATAAGAAAGCTGATGCCAATGACGAAAGGATAGAAGGAGAGCTTTATGCTTCCCATCGCATTCCAGGGGTGCTCGGTGAAATACTGATGGATGTACTGACGCTTGACGGGAATGTAGGGGAAAATGGGATGGATTGAATTGAGCAGGTTCTCGATACTAATTAAAGCGGCGATGCCGAAACCAAGCCACATCAGTCTGTTTTTGAAGAAGCTGGATTGGGGATTGGTCATCTCCAGCGGAAGTTGAATCAGCGGATACGTCAACCGTTCGTGCTCCGTCCACTGTTTCCGCAACAAGGTGGTGAGGCCCAACATCACAACCATCAGTGCAAATAGGAACACAATCCAGGCAACGCCGGGGATGAGCCATGCCTTAAAATATCCCTCCTCGTAGAGGGTTGATCCTCCTTTATAGAATGGGGTTAGGGCTTTCTCGTCCCGCACGGTAAGCCATTCGGGCAGGTGTTTGAAAAGTAGTTCTCGCCAACCGTTTTCAGGGGTGGCAAACCGAAACGGGTGTCCCAAAATCGGGACCAAAATCTCCATCATGTCATACGAACAGAGGCAAGAAACGAAACCCAACATGACATAGATGGTAAGAAGCTCCTGCTGAGAGAGACCAAGCGTTGGAGAGATTTTAACAAGTACATACCGAATCAGCAGGAGCCAAAAAATGACAAAGATGACATTTGAAAACGGGTGGATAATTGTCGGGAAGGTATAGCGGACGACTTCAAGCTCAATAAGCCAATACACAGTGATTGGTATGAGCAATAGGGCGATTAGACAAGATTTGAGCGTTAAACCGTTCTGGAAGGTGATAAACGTGTCTTTCATTGGGCGATCGCTTCGCATTGTCAAAAGAGGGGAACTCAATGAATCACCGCTTTTGCCTCGACAGATGAGCTATACCGCTTTGATTTTAGTGATGCGATAATTTTAAGGTCGGCTCACAACTATGTCTCTGCCCCGCAGCCAATCTCGGCGATTGCCTCAACCTCAACGAGCAGATCGCTGTTGACCAACGTCGGTGTGGTGACCGTGGCGCTAGCGGGTATATTGTTCGGGAATGCCTCGGTGCGCGCCGCTGCGTATTCTGCGTACCGGCTCATATCGGTCAGAAACGCTGTGATCTTTACCACGTCCTCCATAGTTGCGCCGGCTTCAGCAAGGACCGCTTGGATATTGGTGAAAACTTGTCGCGCCTGCACGCCCATATCGTCCTCGCCGACTATATTACCTTGCGGATCGAAAGCGACCTGTCCCGATACGTACACGGTGTTTCCCACCCGCACACCTTGGGCAATCCGGAATTGGCTCGCCCAGGGCCATTGTGGATTCAGTTCGGTTCGCTCTGGCATCTTGCACCTCCTAATGTTTTGGTTGGTAACTACAGTTTGTCAAAGACTCTTCTAGTTTTAACGGACACGGACAGGATGGTTTAGTACGGTATACCCCTTTCTTCGACATCAAGTCCGTGTTCTGCTTCGCGCGGGATGTTATCACAAATTCCAGTGGAAGGCTACGACAAACTTCCGATAACGAGCTCAGTGGAATGTGCCCTGCAAGTTGATCAGAGCGCAATCCGGATCTATCGGCGCACTTGTCGCCTAATGGGTTGCCTCCATTTTACCGGGGCTGATCAACCGTGATAAAAACGGTGTTGAGGACAGCGCGTTCACGCTGTCCAGAGGGACGATTGACGACCTTTCCATCGACAACAAAGGTGCTCGATGAACCGCCATCCAGATTGATAGCTTCCGTCACGCCGAGTTCAATAAGGAGGCTTGCAAGCCGATATAGAGATACCCCCGTGCTATACCCCGCCCGTCGCCCGTCCGCCACAATTAGAATCAATTTCTGCGCGTTGTAACCGAGGGCGGTGCGCGGTTCATAGCTCAACGCCAAGTCGCGCTGCCGTTTACCGGGCGTAGGATTGTTCTGGGTGTGGTGCTGCTTTGCTAGGGTTTCATTGATTCGCCCATTTTTCACAAGTTGCACCCGACCACCAATTGCTTGGATGGCCCGATTCCAGATAGCTGGCTTGAGTCCAATTTCAATCTTTCCACGTTTCCCCTCGCTTAATTGCGACTCCAATTTCTTATCGATTCGTGAGCGGAAGGAGATCACCGCACCGTCTTTAGGGATGGCGTTGTTCCCACCTTTCCCAAACCGATCGATGATAAACTCGCTTTGGTATTTGCCTGTGATTGGCAACTTGAGCCCGGTGAGAATCATCTCATAAGCCCGCTTACGGTTCGTGTGCGTCGAATAGCCCATACGGGGGGTATAAAGGATGGATCGGCAGCCATCAAGAAATCTTTGGTTGATGCAATCCAGCGGGAAGCTATACGTTCCCGCGGTCACGACAGCTTCCATCTCAACGGGTCCAATCAAGAAATCACCATCCGAGGTCATGCCCAAGCACGCCTCCTTATCAGAAGCGGGTTGCGTCATTAACTCACCGTCTTGGATATGTAGATTTTCCAACGCGCCGCCGTATCCTTTCATGTCACCAAGAACGCCAAATCCGCCGTTGATGGCGACCAAAACGCGGCGGTCACCACGCTGCGAGCGTCGATGTGCAGCGGATCTAACGGTCTCCTTGCCTAAGATCTGATCCCTGGCGATTGCCGCTTCAAAGTGGAGATCGGTATGGGAACGGTCCATTTCGGCGACATACAGGACACATCGCTCCTCATACCAATCGTACCGATAGATATGAACGCCCGGATGCAAATCGTTAAACAGATCTGTGCGAGTTGGATCGGGATTCAATGGGGAGGAAGGGACGTTGCTCCCTATGAGGAATTGACAGGCGATCAGAATGAAGCAAAGAAAAATTATAGAGTGAAAAGCAGATGCTAATTTATCCATTTGGCTTTCGCTTCCTATGGATCTCAACGCCTGCATAGGTGAGTGTTGGCTCAATGGGAGGAGATAATTTTTTGACAGTGATTCGGACTTCCTCGATTTGGAACTGAGCGAAGATTGCCTCTACAATCGTTTCGGCGAGGGTTTCAAAGAGTTGGAATGACTGCTGGGTCCCAATTTCAACTATCAGTTGGACAACTTGGGCATAGTTAATTGTGTGGGCAAGGTCATCGGTTTTGCCGGCAGCGGAGAGGTCGGTCGTCAACTCAATGTCTATTTCATACTTCTGCCCAAGCTGACGCTCTGCTTCTGCGATGCCGTGATAGCCGTGAAATCGAATGCCTTTGAGAATGATTTTGTCCATTACTTCAGAATAACCATCTGTCACATTGCAGAGTCGTTTCGGCCTCCGATCGCGAGTATTCAACCCCGGATTTTAATTTGTCTAATAACCTGTTTGGAAAGTCATGATGATGTATCGTGGCAGGGCAAGATGCCCCGCCTACGAGGTCGGAGTTGTTTTTTCAAACAGGTTCTAAAATCCTACCAATCCTCATCGTAAAAGGAGGTGCTTGGGTAGCTGTAGATGTTGCCTTCGTAGTTTTTCAACTGGATTGCATCATCGTCAAACGACACGACCGAATCTGGGATAAGCGCGATTTTACCACCGCCGCCGGGGGCATCAACCACATAGTGAGGCACGCCGAGTCCAGAAATATGCCCGCGTAACGCTGAAACAATCTCTAGTCCTTTTTTGATTGATGTGCGGAAGTGGTCTGTCCCGTAAACGAGATCTGCCTGATAGATATAGTATGGTCTCACGCGGATTTTGAGGAGCTTCTTCATTAACTCAACCATAATCTTGGGATCGTCGTTGACACCTCTGAGCAGGACAGCTTGGTTGCCGATGGGGATACCCGCATCCGCCAACATGCCACACGCTTTCTCGGTTTCCGGTGTAACTTCTCGCGGGTGATTGAAGTGGGTGTTAATGTAAAAGGGGTGGTACTTCTTGAGAATTGTGCATAACTCCGGCGTGATACGTTGTGGCAAGGTAACAGGAACCCGCGAACCGATCCGGATAATTTCGAGGTGTTCGATGGCGCGGAGGCTGCCGATGATATAATCGATCTTCCGATCCGTTAGCATCATCGAATCCCCGCCGGAGATAATCACGTCACGAATTTCGGGGTGGCTGCGGATATAGTCCAAGCCCATTTCAATATTGTTGTCAGGGATAGAGTCCGGATCCCCCACTTTGCGCTTTCGGGTGCAAAATCGGCAGTAGATTGGACACATGTAATTGACATAAAATAAGACTCGATCCGGATAGCGATGCGTGACATTGGGGACGAGGCTATCATCTTCCTCACCGAGTGGATCGTCTTCCTCAAAACCGGTTCTTATCAGTTCTTTTGAATCCGGGACAACCTGTTTCCAGATCGGGTCTCCCGGTTTCTCGATTAAGCTCAAATAGTAGGGATTGATACGGATAGGAAATACTTCGTGAACGCGCCGTATCTCTTCGAGATCGATATTGAAGATAGCGGCAAGTTTTTCAGGTGTATTGACTGTATCCCGAACGAGCTTTTTCCATTCTTCCATGAGATTTATTTGCCTTTCTCATAATTATTTTTCACTTGCTTTTGTTGGTGATTGGTAGTCCTTGAGCGTGACCTTGTTCATTTTATCACCTTCGCGGAGTTGATCAACCACCTCTAACCCTTCGATGACACGTCCAAAGGTAGTGTACTCGCCTTCGAGGTGCTGATACCCTTTGGAGTCTGGATTCAAGCAGATGTAAAATTGGCTGCCTGCAGAATTCTCTTGTTGCTTTCGCGCCATTGCGACAACGCCTTTTTCGTGCTTGGGCATTTTAGATCGAAGCTGGGGATCTTGGAATTCACCGTAGATGGTCCACCCGGGTCCCCCAGTACCATCGCCCGCTGGATCGCCTCCTTGGATGACAAATTCGGGTACATAGCGATGGAAGGATAGGCCATCGTAGAACCCTTGTTGGATTAGGGTTGCGAAATTCTCCACCGTTTTCGGTGCGGCATCGGGGTAGAGTTCGATGACGATTCGTCCTTTGTTCGTTTCCAAAACTGCATTGGGCTTGAGTTTGTCACACCCGTTGCAAGTGATGAGGCTGACAACCCAGAACCATATCAAAGATTTTGTAGTCGGCATTAGCGTCAAGAAAAACTCTGCACTTTTGAGCCTTAGTTTTTCCTCCGATGTGTAGAAACCGAGTTTCTGCTAAAAACTCGGTTTCTGGCTCTATCTAACCAGTAAATTAATTCTGCCACCTGTACTAGACGGTTTCAGCCAGCGACTTCTCGACGATCGAAACCGCTTCGTCAATGTGTGCAGTCGTGATATTGAGGGGCGGCAAAAAGCGAAGCACGTAATCGTTTGTACAGATCGTGATTAAACCATTTTCGATACACTGGGCGGCGGCCGCGTTCGCATCGACAGACAGCACCAACCCGCGCAACAAGCCTTTGCCGCGGACCGCTTTGATCGGGTATTGATCTTTGAGTGCCATCAATTTGGTCTCTAGATAGTCACCCATTTTGACAGCGTTTTCACCAAGGTTTTCGTTGAGGATGGTTTCTACTGTTGCACAGGCTGCAGCAGTGACCAGCGGGTTTCCCCCAAACGTTGCCGCGTGGGTGCCGGGAACGAAACTCTCCGCAATATGCCCCTTGGCGAGCATTGCACCGATTGGTGCTCCGCCACCGAGGGCCTTTGCCATCGTGATAATGTCGGGGATAATACCGTAGCTTTGATACCCAAAAAATGGACCCAGACGCCCCATCGCTGTTTGTACTTCGTCAAGGATGAGCACCAAATTGTGTTCGTCACAGAGATCTCGCAGGCCTTGGATGTAACCGCTACCCGGTGTGTTGACACCTCCCTCAGACTGGATTGTTTCCACAAGGATGCCGCAGGTCTTTTCACTGATTGCGGCTTTGACAGCCGAGAGGTCATCATAAGGAACATAGACAAATCCGGGAACCATCGGCTCAAATCCCTTGTGATATTTGGTTTGAGCGGTCGCCGTTATCGTTGCCATCGTACGCCCGTGGAACGAGTTGTCCATCGTGATGATCTCGTAGGCATCAGTTCTGCCTTGGTCTTTGGTGAACTTCCGCGCGAGTTTAATTCCTGCTTCGTTGGCTTCGGCACCGCTGTTGCAGAAGAAGCACTGATCCAGATCGCAGTTATCGATGAGCAGTTTCGCCAACCGGGCTTGTGGTTCAATGTAGTAGAGATTCGAGACATGCAGGAGTTTTCCTGCCTGCTCACGGATGGCAGCAACCACGTTGGGATGGCAATGCCCCAAACCGTTGACGGCTAAACCGCCCAAGAAATCGAGGTATTTTTTCCCATCCGCATCCCAGAGGTAAGCCCCTTCTCCACGGACGAATGCTAGCGAGCGTTCACCGTAGGTGTTCATAATGTATTCTGTAGCCATCGCTTTAATTTCAGCGGTTGTCATTTTGTGTGTCCTCCTTTTGGTGTGAGTGTATGCGGGGAACAACAATCATTGTTCCCTACCTACCTAGCGAAACCCTGACTGCCTTGCGGCAAGTTGGTTAAATAAAGGTCCCAATAATACAGCGCATATCTATTAAGCCTTACAGATTCTTCTTATACTTGATGAAAATTGCTTTAATCTGTCTTTCCTCTTCGGAATCCGTAGTAGTAATAGCAGTTGTTATTTGTGCTTCCTTTATCCAAACTGTTTTTGTTTCCTCATCGTATCCGATTGTTGGTCCGGTTCTCCAAATTGTTTTTGTTTCCTCATCGTATACGATTATTGGTCCGGTGTCTATCCGATACCCGTGAATAACGATTCCGTCAGCCCCCTTCTCGCGTGCCTTCGCTAAAAATTGTTTCTCCAAGTTTTTTATGCTGATGCCTTCACCCGCTTGTGCAATAACATGTCCTATCACCTGATAGTCTTCCCCTATATCATCCACCTTTGCATGGTAAATATCCAGATGGGTGGTAGAGGATTGCACAATATAGTCAATTTTGGCGCAAGCGGCAACGAATAGAACCAATAGTGCTAGGAGTGAAACAGTGTATTTAAACATGAGAATCCCCTCCTATGGAAGTAAGTTTGGTGAGTTGATATGTCAGATTGATAGTATGACAAATATTATAAGGGAAACATGGCTGATATTCAAGATCAAAGTCACTGAAGAATGCGAAAATTTCGCGTATCCATTCTGGTAAGTTAAAATACATCTGCCCGTGAGGTTTAGATTTTATCTGGACACGCTTACTTTTGGACTGCTTGTCCCCTTCTGGGGGTGGTAGCCGGGGCAGGTCAGTACGGGCAGATGTGGGTACTGCTTAAAGTCGGCGTTGGATTGTGAGAGGCGGCACAGATAGAAACGGTTGTGGTTGGAGTTTTGGACTACTTTGGCGTGCTGGCAGGTTTGACATAACCCAATTTCTACACGGCTTTGAGCTTTCATGGCACTCAACTGGAATCCTGACCCGTCTCCTCATCCAAAATGGTGGATAACACCTTTATAATTTCATTGAGGTGGATGTGGCGGAAAAACTCAGAGAGTCGTTTCTACTTCGGTTTGATTGGCAACAAGATGAAATCACCCCGACGCTTTTGAACAAGTTCTCGGCCCATAGTGCTTCCTATGCTGATCTAGGTGAAGTTCGCCAATCCTGCCAGCCTTCCGCCGGACTGTTGTTTGATAAACTGTCGTGTCGATCATTTTAGTCCGCCTCTAATCGAGCCGCACCCCACTCCAGCCCTTCGAGCTCGCGCAACTCAACTTCAACGGCTTTGAGTTCAGCGCCTGCGTCCAATTCTTCTAGGGCTTGGGAGACATGTGTGTAGAAATAGGCAGCGAGCATTTCACACGTGGGGCAAGTTGACTGTTCCTTGGTCAGGGCGGGGTTTTGGTTAAGGTAGGTGTCGGCAAGTTTTTCAACGTATGGGTCGGTGAGTTGGCGCAGCTTGAGAATGTCAATCACCATGCCGTCTTTTGGGGTGCCTCTCACGAACAGTTTTAGGATCCAATAGTGGTTGTGGGGCTTTTCCCGAACGGAGAGGCTATGACTTGCGTAAAATTCAAATGGGACGATGACAGTTGTGTACAAGCGTTGATTCCTTTCTTTCAAAATACTTTGGAACGGGTAATTAATATACAGTCTATGATATGCCATCTTGCAGTCGTTGTCAAGCGTTTTACTTACCTTAAAAAAATAATCCTATATCAGGATTGGGCGTTGAAAAATAGATGCTGATATGAGATAATGAACATCCGTGTGATGTAATTCGGGCAGGAAATCGGAGCGAAGCCTTCCTGTTTCTGTCCCTTTCCCTTTTTTGGAGGTTGGGCGATGGTAGGACCAAGCATGTCAGGAAATATAGTCTCCATCAAAGCAACAGCGGTTTCCCCGCCACCGGCGTGGGCACTGATGGAGCGTCAACTTATCTGCCTCATAGAAGAAGCGGTTGATTTGGCGACGCAGAAGTATAGTCGCATAGATGGAACCCCTCATAACGTGAACGATGTCGATGATACATACGAAGCGCATTCATACAAGGGACTCCTCTACGCCATCGGCGCGGGGGAGAAGATACTCGACATCGGGCTCCGAGAGTGGAATGCGATTACCCGACTTTATGATGATGGGGTTGTGCGCCGGGATGATGAACCACAACATCCGGAGTTTCGGGTACAACTCCACAATGAATACTATAACTTGAACGGTCCTGCCGACTGGTTTCACATGGGTGAAGGAAATCAGTCCTTTTATTGCTTCGGCTTGACAGATCCCACCTATCCGGAAAATATCCGACGCGCCAAACGGTTCGCAGCGATGTATATGGCTGAGGATCCCGAAGCCCCTAACTATGACCCTAAGTATAATATCATTCGCTCCCCTTTCCACGGCAGCGTGGGGCCCCGCTTTCACGCAGACCTTACGATGGCGAAAATTCTGCTGGACCCGATTTACTATCCGGGCGGTGTTGCACAGGGACATGCTCAGCGATCAAACCTCTATCCGGTCGTCAAAGATTTGGAGGAAAATTGGTTCGAGAATCCGGAGCGAGCGGAAGAGATTCTAAAGATTTTCGATGATGTCGTTCTTAACGGTGACATCCCCGACAACTTGGCGGCTACGGGCCTCATCACCAATGCGTATCTCTACACCGGCGAGGAGAAGTATAAGCGGTGGGTGCTTGAATATACGGAAGCGTGGATGGACCGGACCCGCGATAACAACGGGATTATTCCGGACAATGTCGGCCCCACAGGGAAGGTGGGCGAGCAGCGCAACGGTCAGTGGTGGGGTGGATTTTACGGTTGGAACAGTCGCAACTCCGCCCGTAATGCGTTTTTAGCAGCGACCATTGCTGCCGAATGCGCCCTATTGCTCACCGGCGACTTTGGCTATTTGGAGCTCATCCGTTCACAGATTGAATTTTTGTTGAGTCTTGCTAAAACGCGAGAAGATGGCCAACTGCTCGTGCCCACGCGAATCACGTCCACCGGTTGGGAGGGGTATCAGCCGAGGGGGATTCAGTGGTTGGCGCGGGTATATCATGCGTCAATGGATGCAAGGGATTATGAGCTAATTACAAGGCTGCGTGCTGGTGAAAAGGAGAGCGACTGGAATGAAGTTGAGGTTGCAGGCGACCGGAGCAGCGGGAATCTGGAAGCACGTTTTAATTACTACGATGGTGTAAACCCCGATTGGCCCGAAAAGCGGCTACAGACGGAGTATCAGTACGTCCTAGCGATGTACGAGTTTATGCGTCGTGATTCGCGCGATACCCCGCAGATCATCGCTGACAACCGGTGGCCCCCCAATCCTGTCGTCACCAAGGGACTCACGCAGGTGACGATGGGCTCGCCGCAGCCTATCTATAACGGTGGGTTGTTACGTGCAACGGTGCGCTATTTCGACATGGATCGTGCTCGCCCGGGTCTTCCGAAAAATGTCGCTGCCTTGGTCAATAAATTGGAATCTGACCGGGTGGGATTCCAACTTGTGAACCTTAGCCGAACTGAAACCCGAAATGTAATCGTGCAGGCAGGGGCCTTTGGGGAACATCAATTTACTCACGTCCAGTTTCAGACAACTGACCAAGAAGGGGTGTCAGAGAAGGTTGTTCCTATTGATAACAAATATTTCATAGTCGAACTTCCTCCTTCCACGAGTATCCGACTGGAGGGGGGGATACAACGTTTTGTGAATCAACCAAGCTATGCCTTTCCGTGGCATGATGACAAGGTGCCGATGCTGTTTCAATAGGATGCCGAAAATGGGGTGTCACAAGGTTATACCGCCCGTCTCTGGAAGCGGCGTTTTTTAACGGCCATTTTGAGGCTTTGCGAAGAGGTTTGGGGTGGGAGATTCCCTACTTCATTCAGGATGGTGGATACCCCAAAAGCGCGCTTTTTTCAAACAGACTCAAAGAGGAAATTGTATGGAAAGACAAACTGCTGTAAGTATTGCTGACGATGCGTTTTATATCAATGGAAAAATCACCTATCCCGGTCGATCCTATAACGGTCATAAGATCGAGGGGTTACTCCTCAATTCGCGGATGGTGCAGGGGGTTTTCGACGATCGGAATCCAGAGACTGTTAGCATGTGGGCGTATCCCGACACCGGCGAGTGGGACGCGGAAAGGAACACGCGGGAGTTTCTGGAGGCAATTCCTGAATGGAGATCTTACGGGTTGCTAGCGTTCACAATCAATCTCCAAGGGGGCAGCCCCGAAGGATACTCAAAGGGGCAGCCGTGGCACAATTCGGGGATTGAAGCCGATGGCAGTCTAAATCCCGATTATATCGATCGACTGACCCGCATTATAGATCGCGCCGACGAACTTGGGTTGGTTGTGATTTTGGGTTACTTCTATTTTGGGCAGGATAATCGTGTTCGCGACGAGGCGGCGGTTATTCGTGCTGTGGATAATGTTACGCACTGGATCTTTGATCAGGGGTATACGAATGTCCTCGTTGAGGTCAACAATGAATGTAACGTCCGGCGATACACCCATAACATCTTGAAACCTGCCCGCGTTCATGAGCTGATTAACCGAGTTAAGGGAATAACCCGCGATGGACGGCGGTTACTGGTCGGGACGAGCTATGGCGGGGGAAGGGTTTCGGAGGAGAACGTCGTGCGAACCTCAGATTTTCTGCTGATGCACGGTAACGGTGTCCGCGACCCTAACCGCATCGCAGAAATGGTGCAGCAGGCGCGACAGGTGCCCGGCTACCGAACCATGCCAATCCTGTTCAACGAAGATGATCACTTCGATTTCGACAAGCCGCTCAATAACTTCGTTGCTGCGATTAGTGAGTATGCATCGTGGGGTTATTTCGATCCGGGGGAGAATAACTACTGCGATGGATACCAGAGCGTGCCTGTGCAGTGGGGCCTTAACACGGAACGTAAGCAGGCTTTCTTCGAGAAGGTTCGACAAATCGTGGGCGATAGCGCGTAAACGTGTGTCGTCTATTTTTGAATTAATCTTAAAAACAGAGGAGAACAGTATGAGATTTGGCGTTTGCGCTCCGCTCGAAAAAATAGATAGACTCGCAGCGGTTGGCTATGACTATATCGAATTGGGAGTGAGAAATGCGCTCATTCCAGAAGCAAGCGATGCAGAATTTCAAAAAATTCAGGAACGCGCGGCACAAGCAACTTTGAAGCCCGAAGCGTACTCAGGTTTTATTCCCGGTGATTTACGTGTTGTTGGGGATGCCGTTGATTTTCCACGATTGTCGCGTTATGTCGAAACCGCGTGTCGTCGAGCGAAAGGGATTGGCGGAGAGATTATTGTCTACGGGAGCAGCGGCTCCCGCAATCTTGAGGAGGGGGATTCACACGAAAAGGCATTAGATCAGATTGCAGAATTTCTGGACATGGCTGCCGATCACGCTGAAGCGAACGATATTACAATCGTGATTGAACCGATTTGTCATCGGGAGGGGAATATCCTCCGAACCGTCGCTGACGGATTGGAGATGGCGCAACGGGTCAACCGGGAAGGGATTCAGTTGCTAGCAGACCTCTACCATGTCTGGCAGGAAGACGAGCCGATGCAAAATATTATTGATGCCGCGGAATGGTTAGCGCATGTCCACATCGCCGAGCCGGTTAAACGCTCGTATCCGGGCAACGATGACTTTGATTTCGAGGAGTTCTTCACCGCGCTTGAGCAAGCTGGCTATGATGGGCGCGTCTCCTGTGAGTGCAGCTTTGATGATTTTGATGCCGATGTAGAGACTGCCCTCCAGACGATGCGAGCGTATATCTAAACTAATTCTTGATACAGTATATATGTTAATTTATAGCGACATGCTAAGCGAGTTTCAATATAAACCGCCAACTTTAAGGTTCGCGCACAGTTGGCGCGGGGTTTCAACCCCCAATCTTTAATGTTGCTTATGGATAAAATCCAAGGCCGAGTCATTCGAGCCAGAACCGGCTTCTATGATGTTCAGGATGGCGACACGATGCTTCGCTGTACGCTGCGTGGACGCGTCAAGCGTGCCCAGAGATCTGCGGAGGGGAGGCAGATCTACGCGGATCCCGTCGCTGTTGGTGATGAGGTTATTGTAATGCCAATCGATAATGAAGAGGGGGTCATTGAGGAGATTTTGCCGCGTCGGACAAAATTTTCGCGCAGATACCCCGGCAAGCGCGATGCAATCGAACAGCTGGTCGTTGCGAACGCGGACCAGGTGGTTACTGTCCTTTCAACTCGTCTGCCTGACCTCAACTTTCGTTTCTTGGACCGATTCCTAATTTTAGCGGAAGTTGGAGAGATGGATGCCGCTGTCTGCGTGAATAAAATCGATCTCATTGATTCAGCGGAACACCAAAAATTACGGTCGCTCCTGAGCCCTTACGAGCAACTCGGCTATCCGGTGATTTTTACTAGTATCAATCAGCCACACAGCATTGAATCCCTTCAGGGGGTATTGCGAGATAAGTTCAGCGTCATCGTCGGTGCGTCGGGCGTTGGAAAGTCGAGCCTGTTGAATGCGGTTCAGCCGGGCTTAGGTTTGCGTGTCGGCGAAGTCGGGTTGAAAACAGGGAAGGGCCGGCACACAACGACATTGGTTGAACTTTTTGCCTTGGAATGTGGAGGTGAGGTAGCGGATACGCCGGGCATTCGAGAGGTTGGTTTGTGGGGGGTTGATACGGAGAACCTTGACCTCTATTTTCCGGAGATGGAGCGTTATCTCGGCAAATGCAAATACAAAGATTGTGTCCACCTATCTGAACCTAGCTGTGCGGTTACCGAGGCAGTCAACACGGGTAAAATTAGTGATGTTCGGTATCGGAGTTATGTTTCGCTGAAAAACGATGCGAAGATAAAGGACTTGACAGCCATATCATAACGTTGTCATTCCATAACTTTTAGCATGATTGTGTTGAGGTTGAGTTGATGGGTGGGGTTGAGTATGGTTTGTATGAGGTGTTTTTGGGTCCATGTGAGTGCGGCTTTTAGGTCTATGGGTGGGTTGTGTTGTGTATATCCTTCCTGTTTGTTTTGTCTGCGAAGTGCGTTAAGGCTCATCTTGTTTGACTTCTTGGTGTTACAGGGTTGGCAGAGTAGGGCGCGGTTATCTATGTCGTTAGTTCCCCCATCCATTTTTGGGATAATATGGTCGAGGTGGAGATATCTTTTGTCAGGGGGGATGAAGTTACATCCCCAACATTGGATTCCGAATTGGTCTGTAAGGAGCGTGTGCATTTCTGCATGACTGAGTTGGTGTTCGTTTTGGATGGGATAGACGTGAGCGAGTGTAGGTGAAGTTGGCTTTTCTATGTCTGTGCGGACGGGCGGTTCGGTTTGGTAGTGCATTTCGTAAGGTTGTGTTTGTTTGTCTAGCCATGCGGTGTCTGTTGCGTATTTCTCAAGTCGTTTTCGCTCTTTCTTTGTGATCCCCATGAGTCGGGTGATGATGTGGTAACGTGCATCTTTACGTCTATCAATCCCGATCCATCGGCGGTTGAGGGTGTTGGCAGCGATGATGGTGGTTGCACAGCCACAGAATGGGTCTAACACGAGGTCGCCTTCGTTGCTGCTGGCTTTGATGATGCGTTCGTAGAGTTTGATAGGCTTTTGGTCGGGCGAGCCAGTGCGCTCGCTCTGATTTGTCAAAACTGCTATATCCTGCCACCAGTCTTCAGGGATTTTCCCACCTCCGAATAGAGTATTAACTTGACTAGGGTCTCGTCGTTTTGTGGTTTCGACGGATGGGGAGATGTAACTTTTATTACCTTCAATTCGTCCGCGTCTAGCAAGTGTCTCCGCGTTATATGGGATGCGAACGATATCCCGATTGAACTTTGCAGAGTTCGATTTAGCATAGAAGAAAATGGTATCGTGCTTGCGAGGGTACCAGCGTGTGGTGTTACTAGGTCCGGTGTAACACCATACAATCTCATTCCGAAAGTTTTTCTTTCCAAAGATAGCATCCATTGCCATTCGGATATATGCGTTAGCGGTATGGTCACAATGTAGGTAGAGACTTCCGGTTGGCTTGAGGATGCGGTGCATTTCGATGAGTCTGACACTGAGGAAGCATAGGAATGCGGCGGTGTCCTGGCCTTGGCAGTGTTTCGCAGCGTCAATAGCGTGGTAAAGTGCGGTGTGGTTGTCTTTGATTTCTTCGAGCCATTTGGGATGGACTTCGTTCCATTTCCACTGATCGGGTAAGGTGCCGGTGTCGCCCCATTTCCAGTTATCAACATATTGTCCTGCGCTGCCGCTTCGATTTCGCTTGGTATTGAAGGGTGGGTCGGTGGCAATGAGGTCTATGGTGTGGCTATTCATGCCACGGAGTACGTCTAAGTTATCCATCTCATAAAGGGTATTATCTGGAAAGTTTTGGCTCATGGTGAGTTCCCTTCTTGAATCTACAGTCAATGCACTTCTCCACGCCTGAGCAGCGAAGTGGCTCAGGAATCATGTTTCGGGCAAACGCGTCCGTTAAACCGATTCATTGCGGTCTGAACGCCATCTGTAACAAAGGTTTCGATCGCGTCAGTCGCACAGGGGATTGCCCAGTTGATGTATTCTCTCTCGGTGGCGGAGAATGCGTTTAGGACGTGATCCATCCAGTCGCCTTCTACTTTCCCAATTCCCACACGCAAACGCGGAAAATCCTGTGTGCCGAGATGGTGGATAATTGACTTCATTCCGTTATGTCCACCGTCGCTTCCCGCCTTTCGCAGCCGCAGTACGCCGATGTCTAGGTTCAGATCATCATAAACCACGCATAGATCATGTGGGGCGATGTCAAACTTCTGAACGAGCATGTTGACAGCCTGCCCGCTATTGTTCATGTAGGTCATCGGTTTGGCAAAGATAATCTCCGAATCGTGCCATTCTGTTCGGGCGATAAGTGACCGACACAGAGGTTCTAACCGACTTAACCGCAATCTCAGCAGGAGTTCGTTGACAACCCAAAATCCGAGGTTATGCTTGGTGTTTTCGTATTGCGGACCCGGGTTTCCGAGCCCAACGATCAGTTTTGTTGACATAAACATTACCGGACCCTACTTTTAGGAACCTTCGACCAGTTCACCCTACTCTGAGAAATGAATTTATTGATCCATCTCCTGCCCGCTAGCTTCCCCCACCTCCAATGTCTCACCTTGTGCTTCTGTGGGTTCTGCTACCTTGCTCACGACTTCCAATTCCAATGAAAGAGGTAACGGCTTTGAAATATCGATATGCCCTCCAATTGTATCCGTTTCAAGCCCTTCAATAAGGATCTGCACCTTTCTAATCTGATATGGGAAATTCGCCTTAACAGTTCGCAGAATTGCACTTACAGTAAGGGCTTCACCGGTCGTACCGCCGATATGTTCGTCTTTGAGATGGTGTGAAAAATCCAGATACGCCGTTAATTGCTCGTCGATATACACTTCATAGAGCAGGGTACCTGCGGGGAGGGTTTGGTATAAGCCGTTGATGGAAGCACCAAGGAGTTGGGTAAGAGTCTGTTTGAGGCGTTCGGTAACATCTTGGGATAGATCTAACTCTCGTTCTTCACTGGCAAGTCTGAGCGAGTTGGTATCAAAGAAGAAGAGCGTGCACTTCTGGAGTTGGGTCTGAGTCTCATCAGCGGTGACAATGGGAGGCGGGAGAGGAGGGGGCGTTGAATCGGTCTGCTTAGCGTCACATGATATTAATATCGCTAAAATAGCAACAACGACTGTGAAAATCGCGCCTGAGATTGCAATTCGTGCAATTCGCAAAATCTGCTTGGATTTCAGATTTTTATGGGCCGCATTATCTACCATTTGCAGCGTCCTCTACCTGATTTAATTCTGCGATATAAGTCTGGATTGCCTGCACTATCCCCGTCGCTATGAAGGCAAGGTGATCCGCGTCGGTAAGCCGCGCTTCATCGACTTCATTGGATAGATAACCGATTTCAATAAGAACTGCTGGCATGTAGACTGCCGCCAGCGTTGCCAACGGTATCTCAGTCAAGGCAATCGGTGCAGGCGAGAGTGGCTCCAATTCCGTCTGGAGAATCGTAGCGAACTGCCGACTCTGTATCAGGAACTCTTCTTGGGAGAGTGTGTGGATGGTTGCGCTATGCTGTGCAGTTTCGTTTGGATTGGTTGGTGGATGGTCCGATTGGGCGCGACCCAAGGAATTGCTGACGTAGAGATGGATACCTGCTGCGAGATCTGAAAACGAGGTGTTACAGTGTAGACTCAGAAAGAGTTTGCCCTGATTTTTTTGTGCAATCTCAATCCGTTCTATCGGTCGCCGCTCAAAATCTGCATCCCGCGTCAATAGGACCTTCACCTCATTTTGACGAGCAATTACCTCAATCTGTTTGGCGAGATTGAGGACAATATCTTTCTCAGTACCCCTTGTGCTTCCTCGACACCCCGTATCTACACCGCCGTGTCCCGGATCAAGGATAACCGGAAATTTTGCCGATCCTTCCGTTGCCGTAGTGGAGGGGAGGTCGGGGAGCAGTGCAGTTCTTTCGGTAATGTGTATTGTCTGTATTATGGGGTCATGGGTCACCTCAAAATCGTAGACCTTGGGGAGCAGAGTGGTAAAAAATTCGAGTGGAAGCATCGGTTTTTCCTCAACCATAAGTGCGGGATGAGAGAGCAACAACTTCATTTCGTCTGAATTGACGCTAACGGAGAGTGACCCAATCCGTAGCTGCAGCTGTTTCCCTTTGAGATTCAAAGTCAGTTGCTTGGTCAGGGAACTATATTGTTGCCTCATACCTGGGTCGAATGCCTCCCGCAAGGTCTGAACCGGGAGATATAAGCCGCTATTCCGCTCAATAATCTCTGCCCGAGCCAGGGTCTTGCCGCTCGCATCAACAAAACGGATTGGCGAGGGTTGAGCAAAGCTAAGACTGACGTAACTCGATAACAGGATTGCAATAGATAGAATAGATCGACGCACCGTTAAGTACCTGACCATAAGGTTGTAGTAGAGTGGCCCCGATAATCGGATTAGACGCTGTCCCAATCTATCGGAGATCTACTCCACTTGTCGCGATTTACTTTGGCAACCTATTGCGAAGTGTGCAAAGGGGCTGCGTTACCTATTAGAACATCATACAGTAGTGATAACTTGTGTAGGCAAGACTTCCACATACTTATTCATCATCGTCATCACCACTACGGCGAGAGATGGCCTCTGGCTCCGCATCCTCGTCGGCTGCGTCTTCTATTTCCACACCTTCCTCTCCTTCCGCTTCTAGTTCTTCCTCCACCCTCGGTGGGACAATGGCAACGATTCGGGTGTGCGGGTCATCTAGGATCTCAACCCCTTCAGGAAGAGAGAGATCTTCCACAGAGAGCCTATCATCAATCTCCAGTTGGCTGATATCAATCTCGAGCTCCTCGGGTAAAAGCGTCGGAAGACAGTGTACCGTTAATTGTCGGTGTGGAAACTCAAGGATTCCTCCCTCACGGATACCCGGGGCGGATCCAGCTAAAGTAATAAATACCGATGAAGTAATCGGCTCATCCATTGAGATGCGCAGGAGATCGGTATGGAGCAGTTGATTACTGACCGGATCTCTCTGAATATCTTTCACCATAACGCTTTCGATGCCGTGATCTGCAATTTCCAAGTTGATAAAAGCATTCTCCCCGTAGTTTTGCAGAAAATCCCGAAATCCTCGTTCCTCAATTCGGATGGGGATAACCTCATTCTTGCGGCCGTATAGGATTGCAGGAATGTGCCCTGCACGGCGCAGGCCACGCGCGGCTCCTTTGCCGGATGCCTCCCGTTTCTGGGCTTCAAGTCTAATTTGTTGCATGTTGTATTCCTCCAAAATAAAAGAAAGCCGTAGCTGTGATGATAGCTACGGCTCATCAAAATACTGGGCGGGTAGGGATCGAACCTACGAATGCGGGTGCCAAAGACCCGTGCCTTACCACTTGGCGACCGCCCATCAAGAGATACGCAATCCCACGCGACTCATGGGGGTTGCCCTGCAAAAAGCGAAATCGTTCTCGAAGTTCGCGGCAGCAAGATTCGCTTCAGCTTGGCTTTGCATGAGCGCGAACACCGTTGCGCCGCTCCCTGACATGAGCACCCCGCAACTACCAGGGCGGTTGCCCAGCTTCGTTTTGATTTCAGCGACAGCAGGGTATTTCGAGAGAACAGGTACTTCTAAGCCGTTATAGAGATGGCGCGCGACGTTAACAAACTCGCCATTCTGCAAACAACGAGCCAGAATTGTAACATTTTTTTTCGGCACCGTCAATGATAAATTGATTTGTTGGTAAACCCACGCGGTGGGAATTTCAAAGCCGGGGTTTACAAGCAAGATCCACGCTTCCTCTAGGGGGGGCAATGGTGTCAAAATTTCGCCGATGCCGCGTCCGAGGGCAGCACCGCCCAAAATACAAAACGGCACATCTGCGCCAAGTTGTACGCCCAACTGCATCAAATCCCGCTGTGTCAAATTCAGGTCAAACAGGGCGTTCATCCCATAAAGCACTGCGGCGGCATCCGCGCTGCCGCCGCCAAGCCCTGCTGCAACCGGTATCCGTTTCAGAATCTGAATCTCGACACCGCTCAGATCGGGCGTATTGTCCAGCAGCAGCTTTGCAGCGCGATAGGCGAGGTTGCGTGGGTCGCACGGCACATGTGGGTGTTCGCAGTGCACTGTGATTTGTCTATCGATGCGTTTGCGAAGGTAGATATCGTCATGGAGCCCGATCGAATGGAAGATTGTTTCGATTTCGTGATACCCATCGGAGCGGCTCCCAATAATGTCGAGATATAGGTTAACCTTCGCGTGCGCCTGTACGCGCAAGTGCTCGCATCCCGATTCGTCGGGGTCAAAATCTGCCATGCTATTACCTCAAAAATCTGCGCTTTGTACCTTCCGTCAGAAATGGTTCAAACTCAAACTTTTTATTGCTGATATCACCGTTAATCTCAGGTTTCACGATTTTCAGCACGACTCGCGTTTTTTCGATGGGGCGTTCGATCTCAATTTGATGCGGTCGGAAAATACCACCGACCTCTCGATAGTCTGAGAACTTTGCCTGTTGAATGATGGTGCCACTCTTATCCCGCACCTTCCAATCGCTGACCTGTGGTTCGGAATCGCGCACGAAGATTGTTATCTGCTCAACCTGTCCTGCTGCAGTGCCGGGGCGTGTCACAACATATTTTGCGCCAGAGTGTGCTAGGGATAATTCGCGGGTCCGCCCATCAAGGAAGGGGTTAGCAAAAATCGCGCTACGAACATCAGAAACCCGCAGGTCTACCCCAAAAATCTCTTGAAGCACCTGATCTTCCAACGGTTCAAAAATAACTTCCTCCTCATTGACGAGATAGAGCAAAAACTGGTTTCGTGCAGCGATAGCAACTACCCGCGGTTCATTCAGGGGGCCCATCGCTTGAATGTGCAGAAGATCGCCGTCTGTCTCCGATTTCTTGTACCAGAGGGATTCTCGGACTTCCTCCTTTTTGCCTTCTTCCTCAATGGTCACGATGAGCTGCAGTATTCTTAAGGTTGAAGTCAGATCATAACTCAATTGGAGCTCTGCGAGAATTGGGTTCAATTTTTCGGCATCGGCGGGGGACAACCGAAAACTAGCGGCCGTACCTCCGCATCCACTGAGCGCGACAAGAGAGCAGAGAACGATAGACAAGAGGTGAAACGTGAAACCTCGATGGATCGGGATTAAGAAACTGGGCATCGTGTGGCGGACTCCGATTCTTGGATTCTCAAAACGGAACTGTGAAACGTGAAGCATAGAACACAGATGTGCAAAATTCATGTCACCGCCTTTGTGTATCAATTCTCGAAATCTGCCATCCATTTTCAGACTCAATCAATTCAAAAAACAGCTTGCCTGAGAGCGTTGAAGGTAAGTTGCCCGCCGAAGTTAAGACAATGACGTAATCTACGTCAACTGTCGCTGTCCCGGTTTCGCCTTGGGTACGCAATCTTTGCAGCGAAAAATCAATCTGCGTATATCTTCGGAACAGTCCTGCCATTTTTTCTCGCAATTGCTCGTAATTTTCACCATCTCTCGAATAGTTGGGCGATATGGTCGCCATCAATGCGGACAGATCTCGGTTTGTGTAAGCGGACACATATCCGCGGATAACGGCTTCAATGTGTCCCCGTGGATTGATCTCCATATCTGTCCTAGTGAGTGGAGATTCCACTGCGAAGATCTCATCAAGCATTTGTTCGTTAGCTGCAGCTTGGCTTGATGTCACTGATGCAACTTCGTCCCTTTTTTCCAGTCCATAAATTTCGATTTCGGTGAGGCGAATGGTCCCGCGCATATAGCGGATTTTGATACGACTGAGCATTCCACGGACGTAACCAATGGAACGTCTTTTTTTGTAGGTCTCGGTGTCGTTTGTCAGCCGAATAAGCAAACGAATCCTCGAAGTCCGCATCGGCTTAAAACGTACGACAACTCGCCCCTGTTTGTTATTGCGGATGCTATTGTGTTGCTCTCCAATTTTTTTGCCGATCCGATCAACATTCTTCCATCCTTTTGCGTGTGGTGTCCAATATTGCACAGCAAAATCACTGATGCCATACTGGTTAGCGGGATACTTTTCGGAATTGACGGTATGGACGATGACGCGCGTCACCAGCTTTTCCGCCGCGAGGTTAATAACAACCCACCCCACTTCTGAGGAAGTGTTACCAGCCAACCCACCGCTATAAAGGTCTCTACTTTGGTAATCCATTTGACTCGTATCATCGCGCTGACGGGTTGCGCTGCCTTCCAGACCGAAGGCCGCTAGTCCTTCACGTTCTCCAACCTCCATGTATCCCCCATATTCATAGGCACCATCAAAGCGCACTTCCCACCCCTCACCCCTATGCCAGTTTTCGGAGCCAACAATTCCGTTCGTTAAGGTTGAGGCGGGATGATTGGGATTATCTTGGGAAACAAAAATCATACCTCCATTTTCGGGGAGGGCATAGTTGACAAGCTGCTTGTCAATTTCACTTGACTCGACAAAAGCTTGTTTGAGTGTTTGTTGGCAGCCACAGATCAGCATCAGGTATGCAATAATGAAAGGTGCGGTTGTAAGTTTCTTCATAGACTCTCTTCGCGGTGGAAACCCCTGAATTGATTTGTAGGGATCAAGCCGCGCCTCTTGTTGTGTGGCCTTCTCTGTCGGTCGGAGAAATCAACCGATATGGTTGATTCCAAGCTGTAACTATCAATGTTTTCACTCCTTTTTGGAGTTATCGATTCGTCTATTTTACCACAATTGAGCATATCGGACAAGTACGAAGCAGTTATGGGCAGGGCAATCGCATGTAAATATTGTGTAGAACTTTGGGCGGCTAACCCCAGGTGCTGATTTCTCAACTGCCTAATCTCTATAACAGATACAATTCCCCAATATCGGAGAATTAAATGACCTTATCTAGATACTTATAATATTGCACCGGAGAGGAAAAATCGGATATACTTAATGGCTGAAAATTAAAACGCATTTTATTAAGTTGTTCATAGGCAGGAGAGATAGATGACACCGAAAACGATGTTTGAAAAAATTTGGGATGCACACATCGTCCATGAAATACCGGGCGAAACAACGATTCTCTATATTGACACGCATCTCGTTCACGAAATCACCTCTGCACAGGCGTTTGAAGGACTCCGGCTCGCGGGCCGAAAGGTGCGCCGACCGGACCTCACTTTTGCGACTATGGATCACAATGTGCCCACTACGGATCGGTTTCTTCCGATCCAAGATCAGATTGCCGCTAAACAGATGGAGGTGTTGGCGGAGAATTGTGCCGAGGCTGGCATTACGTTATATGATCGGCAGAGCCCCAATCAGGGTATCGTTCATGTGATTGGGCCCGAACTCGGCATCACCCAACCGGGGAAGACGATTGTTTGCGGCGATAGCCACACCTCAACACACGGTGCATTGGGGACACTTGCCATCGGTATTGGGACCAGTGAGGTGGAGCATGTGCTCGCGACTCAGTGCCTCTTGCAGCAACGTCCCCAAACCTTCCAGATTCAGATCGACGGGGAACTGAAACGCGGCGTTACGGCAAAAGACATCATTCTGGGGATTATTGGCAGGATCGGGACCGCTGGCGGAACGGGCATGGTCATTGAATACACGGGCTCCACCATTCGGGGCTTGAGCGTTGAGGAGCGGATGACGGTTTGCAATATGTCGATTGAAGCGGGTGCGCGTGCTGGCATGATTGCGCCCGATGATAAGACCTACGAATACCTCGCGGGATGTCAATTCTGTCCACAGGGTGAGGCGTTCGATCGTGCGGTCGAAGCGTGGAAACAGTTGCCGACGGATGAGGGAGCGGTCTACGATAAATCCATTGCCATTGACGCTGCAACACTCGCGCCCCAAGTGACGTGGGGGACGAATCCGGGGATGGTCACTGAGGTTACGGGACAGGTGCCGGATCCGGATCAGATGCCGACGCAAGATCAAAAACGGGCAGCGGAGCACGCATTGACGTATATGGACTTAAAACCGCTGACACCGATTGAGGATATTCAGATCGATAAGGTGTTCATCGGGAGTTGTACCAATTCTCGGATTAACGATCTCCGCGTTGCTGCTAAGGTTGCCAAGGGACGCAAGGTTGCCCCAACGGTGAACGCGCTCGTCGTGCCGGGGTCACAGGCTGTCAAACGACAAGCAGAAGCGGAAGGCTTGGACGAGATTTTTCGCGCAGCTGGGTTTGAGTGGCGTGAGTCCGGCTGTAGCATGTGCCTCGGCATGAACCCGGATATCCTGATGCCGGGTGAGCGGTGTGCGAGCACGTCGAACCGAAATTTTGAGGGCAGACAGGGCAAGGGCGGCCGAACGCATCTCGTTAGTCCACAGATGGCTGCGGGGGCTGCGATTGCCGGTCATTTTGTTGATATTCGGACTTGGGAATAGCTCCTGTGTCAACCCGAAGCGGCTTTGCGAAACCAGTTGACCGCTTCTGCGTCGTCTTGAGCGATGTCCTCGCCAACTACATATCTCTTGCCAAGGTTGAACTGCGCCTTGGCATCGCTTGGATCGGCGAGTGGTCGCAATTCCCTTGGTGTCTCTATTTCCCGTTTTCGTTCTTCGGTTTTAATCTGTTGATATGCTGATGATGTGTGGTCATCTGGCATGAGAATTTCCCTCAAAATCTACCCTATCACGCTTTGTTAATCATACCTTCCCAAGGACTCGATGCTGTTGCGTAGAGTTTTCTCGGAATCCGTCCCGCAAGAAATGCTTCCCTGCCTGCCTCAACCGCCTTTCGCATGGCGGTTGCCATCAGTACAGGTTGACGTGCTTTGGCGACCGCGGTGCTGAGGAGGACACCGTCGCAGCCGAGTTCCATCGCAATCGCTGCATCGGAAGCGGTCCCGACCCCCGCATCCACGATCACAGGGACGCTGACGGTGTCGCGGATAATCTGAATGTTGTACGGGTTGCGAATGCCCATGCCCGACCCAATCGGTGCCCCCAGCGGCATCACCGTCGCACACCCGATGTCTTCCAATTTCTTGCAGGTAATTGGATCGTCGTTGCAGTACGGCATCACGGTGAATCCATCTTTGACCAGCGTTGCGGCTGCGGGTAATAATTGTTCAACATCGGGGAACAGGGTTTGGTCGTCGCCGATAACCTCTAACTTGACAAGTGAGGTATCGAGTGCCTCACGTGCGAGCTGCGCTGTCAGCACAGCGTCCTTTGCCGTGAAGCAGCCTGAGGTGTTCGGTAAAATCGTGTATCCCTTCTCTCGGAGGAGGTTGAATAGATTTTCCCCTGAAGCGTCGCTGAGTTTCACCCTGCGCATGGCGACGGTGGCAATTTCCGCCCCGCTCGCTTCGAGCGATCGAATCATCAGGTCGAAATTGGGGTAACCGGCTGTGCCGATTAACAGTCGTGATTGATAAACGGTATCACCAATTTTGAGTCCTTCCATTTTTTTCCTCTTTCTTCATTATTTGAAGCCTTCTCAACCCAATTTTGACGTAATCCTCTTCTATCTCTATCCCAATTGATTGACGGCCTAATTTTTTTGCAACAAAAGATGTCGTAAATGTGCCAGCGAAAGGGTCAAGAACATTGAACGTCTAGCCTCCCTGCGCTGCTCGAATAACCTCGATTTCGCTATCCGGTTGAATTTCCGTTTCCTCCCACTGTGTTCTGAGAACCACTTCTTGGTCAATAGCGACAGCAATCCCCGGTCGGGCGGGGTCTATTTCTATGTCTAAAAGCAGCTGATAGAGGGTTAATCCCGGTGAAACTTCCTTGACTTCGCCGTTTACTTGTATATTCATGTGTTTCCCTCCTGATTACCAAAACCGAGATAGTTGAAAAGGCGCGATGGTTTCCGAAGTTTTCCCTGTTAAGATGAGCGAAGCGATTTCACAGGCGGTGACGGGGGTAAGCAGGATGCCGTTGCGGTAGTGTCCGGTTGCCATGATTAGGTTTTCGACACCTGTTTCGCCGAGAATTGGTGCGTTGTCTCGACTTCCGGGCCGCAATCCGGTCCATGTTTCCAAAATGGGGAGATCGTATATTCCCGGCACAGCTTCCCAAGTGCCTCTGAGGAGTTCAAATAAGCCACCGGCTGTTAGGCGGGTGTCGAATCCCATCTCTTCGCTTGTTGCACCGATTACTAGACGACCATCATCTTTCGGGACCAAATAGACATCCGTCGGATACTTGGCACGCGGCGCACGGATGACCTTTTGCAAAACAATTCCCTCCTCCATCTGCAACGCGAGCATCTGTCCTTTGACTGGACGGACAGGTGGTTTCACCGCTTGCGGCAAGCCGTCAATATCACTCGACCAGCAGCCCGCCGCCAGCACAATGACATCGGCTTCTTCTAAATTGTTTTTGACCCAAACCCCTTTTGCTTTTCCCTTGACGATCTCAATTTTGTCAATAGGTGTGTTTTCGTGTAGTGTCCCGTTTGCTTTCTGATATGCTCCAATCAATGCCTTCACCATCGCCCGGTTGTCAACCTGATGGTCATCTCTACTCCAAATGGCTGCGGTAATTTTGGGAGAAAGCAGGGGCTCCATCTCACGCGCTGCTGCGCCGATGAGCCACTCAACTTTCAGGTCTAAGAGTTGCTGAGATTCGTAGTGGTGTTCTAACTCACGTGCGTCGTCTCGATCGACTCCGACGATGAGTGTTCCCTCCGCCCGGTAGCCGACGCTTATCTGACTGTCGGTTTCTAACTCGACAACCCACTCCGGATACATTCGGCAACTTTGAACGCCCAATTTGAGGAGTGCGCGTTCCTCAAAGTGGACTTCCGCGTGGGGGGCTAACATCCCCGCAGCCGCCCACGATGCCGCGCGTCCGGCTTGATCGCGTTCGTAGATCGAGACAGTGCAGCCCGCCTTCGCCAGTTGCCAGCCGATGCCCAGTCCAATGACCCCGCCGCCGATGATGACGACTCGTTTATTTGAGTGTGGGTTGTGATTTTGCATTACTTTCCTTCTCCAAGCGTTGCACTGCTTCCCATTTTTCTTTATACTCTTGGGTGAATTTTGGAGTTAATCTCATATAAAATTGCTGGTAGGCAGTTCCCATGGGGGCGAACAACGCCACACAAAATGCTACGCGGACAATTCTGACTCTCGTTTCTTTTTTGTTTTTGAACACATAACAGGTCGATAGCACCAATGAAACCCTACCCAATCCGATATATACAGTCATGAGGCTAAATTTCCATCATATCGCACCGAATTCTAGAACTGAAAGCCCGAAGTACAAATTTACCGAAATCGATGGAGCACCAGCTATCATAACAAAGCAGAATCAATTCTGCAACGAAAAAAATTGTATGGGTAAAAAGCCATGTGTTCTCACATAGCTCGTAAGAATGTCGGTGGGGACTGCATTTGCCCGCTGCTGTCCCCCGTCAAATCCCCTAAATTCCTGTGCTCGCTTAGATATTTGTATCTATTTGGAAATTCCGTTGCGTCTTTCTGTCCATTTGTGCTATACTATATAATCTTTGATGCTAGTTGGTAAGGATGTCATTTCCACATCGTTCACAAGTTCAAGAGTTCATTTATGGACCCATGACCCCATGAACAAATTGGCACTCATGTTAAGAATTGGGCAGGTCTCGTGCTTGCCCATCCTGTGCTAGCACCATTGGTTATATACGTTGATCTATGTCAGAATTTCGACCGATGTAGGTCAATAGTCACCTTGAAAAAAGGAGGAACTGGTGAATCAAATCTATCAAATCTAATGCCGTCATCGGGTTTTGAATAGAGCCAGTCACATGATGAACGAGGATTCAAAAAACGAACAGGAAACAACAGATCAGCCCACAGTCGAAGTGGAAACCACTTCCGCAGTTGAAACTGAGGAGAAGTTGGAATCTTCTCCAGCGAGTGACGACGATAGTCAATCGGAGGAGCAATCTGCTGAAGAGCGTCATCCACAAGATGAGGAACAGGGCGCGCAGCCAACGGAGGAGACGGGGGAAAATGGCGAGGAGGTTCCGCTGTCTGAGGGTGAATCGGACGAAGCCCAGTCGACCGATGAAACCCCTTCTGTTGATGAGTCCGCAGCAGTAGAGGTATCTACCGATGCGCCGGAAGCGATATCGGAACTTGCCGAAATCGAATCGCTTGAAGAAGCCTATGACAATTCCCTGAGAGCTTTCTCAGAAGGGGAAATTGTTAAGGGAACGGTGATTAACGTCGATCATGACGAAGTTATGGTTGATATTGGGTTCAAGTCGGAGGGATATATCCCAGTATCGGAATTTGAAGTTGATGAAAACCGTATGCCTGCCGTAAATGTCGGTGACTCGATTGATGTTTACATCGTCCGCAGAGAAGATGCCGAAGGTCAGCTTGTTCTATCCAAGGAGATTGCCGACCAGAAGTTGGTTTGGGACGAAATCACTGAGGCTTACGAAGCAGAACGAATTGTGACAGGGACCGTTGTACAGCGGATTAAGGGCGGGCTTCAGGTAGACCTCGGTAAATTACGGGCGTTCCTACCTGCTTCTCAGATTGAGTTACGACCCCCACAAGATTTTGAGCAATATATCGGTCAAAATCTTGAAGCAAAGGTTGTTAAACTTAGCAAACGTCGCCGCAATATTGTCCTGTCACGCCGTGTGGTCCTTGAAGAGGAGTTGGCAGCACAAAAGACAGCGCTCTTTGAGAACCTTGCAACGGAACAAATTCGGTCCGGGGTTGTAAAGAGTATCACCACCTTTGGCGCATTTGTTGACCTTGGTGGTATTGATGGATTACTCCATAAAACGGATATGTCTTGGCGTCGAGTCAACCATCCATCGGAGGTCGTTTCGGTGGGGGACGAAATAGAGGTGATGGTTATCTCTGTTGACCGTGACACCGAAAAGGTCTCTCTTGGATTAAAACAGAAGACGCTGGATCCATGGGAATCCGTTGAAGAGAAATACCCTATTAGCTCCACCGTTACAGGGAAAGTGGTTGGCATTGTCAACTACGGGGCATTTCTTGAACTTGAAGAGGGTGTTGAAGGACTGATCCATATATCGGAAATGTCTTGGACACGCCGAAACATTGCGCCGTCAAAGGTTGTCGCAAAGGATGATGTTATTGACGCAGTTGTTCTGGATATAGACAGGGGCAACCAGAAGCTATCTCTTGGATTGAAGCAACTCCATCCCAATCCGTGGGAGCTTTTGGAGACAAAATATCCTGTCGGGACAAAACTCATGGGGCGTGTGCGTAACCTGACTAATTTTGGTGCCTTTGTGGAAATTGAGGAGGGAATTGATGGTTTAATCCATATTTCTGATCTTTCTTGGCTGAAGCGGATTGTCGACCCTCGCGAGGTGCTCAAAGAGGGCGACAAAGTTGAAGTCATGGTTTTAAGCATCGATCCAGCGCAACAGAAGATTTCTTTAGGGCTCAAACAGATCGAACCTGATCCATGGATAGAAGTTCCGAATAAGTACAAAATTGGATCCGTGGTGCGTGGCAAGGTTGTGAACATCACCAGTTTCGGTGTGTTTGCACAACTCGAAGACGACATTGAAGGGTTAATCCATATTTCTGAACTTGCTGAACAGCGCATTGAAAAGCCAGAAGATATCGTTTCGGTTGGTGAAGAATTGAATCTGAAAGTGATTCACCTGGATCCAACTGAACGTCGAATTGGTCTGTCCCTAAAAGCCGCACAGGCTGAACAGGAACGTGCAACCATTACTCAGTATCAGCAAAAACAACAAGAGAGCTCCCAGCCTCGACAAAAAGACCGGGAGGAGATGACAGCGTTTGGAGGATTACTAAAGGAAGAACTAAATAAATCGGGTTCCGAAGACAATTGAGACGTAAGCGTTTAGGGCGGTTAGCTTCCTTTCCGTTTTGTATCTGAGCCCTTACGTGCTATTGGACCGTTCCGTAGCATTCCAAATTACTGTAATCTTCCGATCTGTATCCCCATCCTTTCGGGTGTGGCTACAGATCGGCAAAAGGTAACGGTGGCGGAGGTCGGCGGCGATTTGATGCAGGGGAAATCGCTCAAATTGGGCGTAGTTGACACACTCACCGGTGGTCAACTCGCGCGAGATCTTATTGAGTCCGGTTATTCCGACTTAGTTGCAACCGACCTGTCTCCCGCTAACTTAACGGAGGCATTGAAAGATTCCGGTGCCGATACAAGTAACCCTCCGGCTGTTGAGGAGGCACGTTCCTACGCTGTTTCTCTGGCAGAGAGCGTGACACCCCCCGATGGCATAGGGCTTGCTATGATTGGTCCCTTTGAAGAGTCGTCCACCTTTATCGCCTTGAATGGACCGGGGGAGGTTTGTCTCTTTGAACGGAGCCGCAACTATCAGGATACCGAACTATATTCGTTGGTGGTTGGTTGTCCAAGCGTTAGATTGGATTCGACGCACGTTGTTAGGGCAAATGAAGTCGCCGGTAGATTGGAATTGACTGAAAGGAGATAAGGCTAATGGCGCAACTTAGAGGATTAACTCCCACAGAGCGGGGGTATCTCGAATACTGGGCAGGGCTACGAGATCTTTTAGAACAACACAATGATGTAATCGCCCCCAGAAAACCTTCACCGGAGAATTGGGTCAGCTTTGCTATTGGTCGTTCTGGGTTCCAGATCGTTGCTAGAGCCAACGCAACAGAAAAATGGATCAATGTGCATCTTATGCTGAATGATCAAGATGCAGATTCCTACTTCTATCTCTTGAAAAGGGATAGGGTAGATATCGAAAAGGGGATCGGGGCTGAATTGAAGTGGAGGGAAAACCCTGGGCGGATAGAGAAACACATAGAACTCTTTCTGTATAACACCAATCCTGGAAATCGCCAAGACTGGGCCAGACAGCATCAGTGGCTATCTGAACAACTCAAAATCTTTCACAGAGTTTTCTCGCCGCGAGTTAAAGCACTCGGTGCCAGCGATTAGCTTCCCGAGGAGAACGAGACCGCCGAATAGACCGAAAAAGTGTTAGCTATAGATGGAAAATGGAATCGATACCGCCACAGCCACAACCTCTGAAAACCAACAGCGAGTGACCCGATCTGCGGGGATTGTCAGTATCGTTGTGATGGCATCGCGCCTACTTGGACTGGTTCGCGAGAGGGTGATCGCTCACTACTTTGCCGCTGGCATCGACGGTGATGCGTTTTATGCAGCGTTTCGGATTCCGAACTTGATGCGAGATCTGTTCGGCGAAGGTGCGTTGAGCAAGGCAAATGAAATTTAATCAGGAGAAATCAATTGGCTCAAAACTTTGTATTTACATCTGAATCCGTAACCGAAGGACATCCCGATAAACTTGCAGATCAGATCTCTGATGCCGTGCTTGACGCGGTCATGGCAGAAGATCCGATGGGGCGCGTTGCTTGCGAAACGTTGGTAACAACCGGGCTCGCGCTCATCACCGGTGAAATCACGACCTCTGCCAATTTCATTGATATTCCCGCACTAGTCCGTCACACCATCCAACAGGTTGGCTACGTTAAGGCAACCTATGGGTTTGACTATGAGCACTGCGCCTTGTTGACTGCAATTGATGATCAATCTCCCGATATTGCCATGGGCGTGGATCGACTTGGTGCGGGCGATCAAGGGATGATGTTCGGCTATGCCTGCCGCGAAACGCCGGAACTCATGCCGATGCCGATTACATTAGCGCATCGACTGACGCGCCGGCTCGCACAGGTACGGAAGGAGGGGATATTGGATTTCCTGCGACCTGATGGAAAATCGCAGGTAACTGTTGAATACCTTGATGGACAACCTGTAGGCGTTAATACCGTCGTGGTTTCGACCCAACATGCTCCGGAGGTCACAAATGACGAGTTGAGAGAAGCCGTTATCGAAGAAATTATCAAACCCATCATCCCTGAGGAACTGCGTCAAGATTCAAAGCAATCTGACACCACCTATCATGTCAATCCAACAGGGCGTTTTGTTGTCGGCGGGCCGCAAGGCGATTGCGGCTTAACGGGCAGAAAGATCATCGCTGACACTTACGGCGGCATGGGACGACACGGTGGTGGAGCATTTTCTGGCAAAGATCCGACGAAAGTAGATCGGAGCGCGGCGTATGCAGCGAGGCACGTTGCGAAAAACATTGTCGCCGCTGGATTGGCAGAGCGGTGTGAAGTCCAGCTCTCTTATGCCATCGGTGTCGTTGAACCGATCTCAATCATGCTTGAGACATTCGGCACGGGTACAATTCCCGATGAAAAGCTGACGCAGCTTGTGAGGAAGCATTTCAATCTAACGCCAGCCGGGATTATTGAGTGCCTTAATCTCCAGAAACCGATTTACTCAGCAACAGCGGCTTACGGGCATTTCGGACGTGAGGAGCCGGGTTTCACATGGGAATTGACCGACTACGCAGATTTGCTGAAATCGGAGGCAGGCGTGTAGAGGTAAGCCCGCGAAAGGAGAAGCTGTGAATCACGACATCAAAGACCGAGAACTCGCAGACGATGGAAAACGACGGATTGACTGGGCAGACCGTTTCATGCCGGTCCTGCGTCTGATTCGCCAACGGTTTGAACAGGAGCGTCCACTGGAAGGGGTGCGACTTTCTGCGTGTTTGCATGTCACGACGGAAACGGCGAACTTAGCCCGAGTGCTGAAAGCGGGGGGTGCCGAAGTTCTCCTATGTGCCTCTAACCCGCTGAGTACCCAGGACGATGTTGCTGCGTCGCTTGTGGTGCATGACAGTATCCCCATTTTTGCAATTAAGGGGGAGGATACCGAAACCTATTACCAACATATTGATGAAGCGGTCAACTTTCAACCGATGGTGACTATGGACGACGGAGCGGATTTGGTCTCTCGTCTTCACTCTGAGGAGGCAAATCCTTCTTACGTGGAAAATGTGCTCGCCGGAACAGAGGAGACGACAACAGGGGTTATCCGCCTCAAGAGTATGGCAGCCGAAGGGGTCCTCAGGTATCCGATTATCGCTGTAAACGATGCCCAAACCAAGCATTTCTTTGATAATCGCTACGGGACCGGGCAAAGCACACTGGACGGCATCATTCGCGCAACCAATCTGCTAATCGCCGGCACTACCGTCGCTGTTGTGGGCTATGGTTGGTGTGGGCGGGGGTTTGCCGATCGGGCGCGGGGGTTAGGGGCGAATGTCATCGTTACGGAGGTTGACCCGTTGAATGCCTTGGAAGCGGTGATGGACGGCTTCCGCGTTTTGCCCATGATTCAAGCTGCTGCTGAAGCCGATCTCGTTGTTACGCTGACAGGCAATATTCATGTGTTGCGCCGCGAGCACTTTGAAACGATGAAGGATGGCGCGATTATTTGTAATTCGGGGCATTTCAATGTCGAAATTAACATCCCCGATCTCAAAGATTTGAGCACCGAGGTGAGAACGACGCGAGAGTTGGTCGAGGAATATTCCCTCAAGGATGGGCGCAAGCTTTACCTGCTCGGCGAAGGAAGGTTGATAAATCTTGTCGCGGCGGAAGGGCACCCCGCTAGCGTCATGGATATGAGTTTTGCGAATCAGGCGTTGTCTGCGGAGTACGTTGTTAAAAACCACGAGCAGATGGACAACTGTGTTTATGACGTGCCGGAAGAGCTGGATGCTTCTATTGCAAAATTGAAGTTGCAAGCCCTCGGCGTTGCAATTGACCAACTGACAGAAGAGCAGCAAACCTATCTCAATTCTTGGACGATGGGAACGTAACCCGAAACGTGAAAGGCTAAGGTTTGCCATAAAGAGTGGGCATTTGATTCAACGGGATTAGCCCGATCTGATTATTGATGTCATCCAATGGGTAGTGAAAAAAGTAAGGGAGGCTTGACTTATGAAAAATTTGGATCTCTGGGAAAATATCATTTTGCTTCTGTCGGCGATTCTACTCGTGCCAATCTGGATATTCGCCTCCAACCAACATACATTATCTGACGGAATGCTCAAACCGTTTCAGATACTGCAAGTTGTGTTAGTGGTCGTCCTTGTTTCTATCCTAATTCGTCGTGTTCGACGCGTCATGGCCGCGATGCGTGAAAACAAAAACCGTCAGGGACCCTTTCCTTTCTAAATCCACTTTCACATACTAGCCCCGTTCTCGTCAGATTTGGTTGTGAGGTTGATTCATGAGTATTTTAGTCGTCGGATCCGTCGGGTTGGACGATGTTGAAACCCTCGCCGGCAAAGTCGAAAATGCACTTGGCGGATCCGCGATCTACTTTTCGACTGCGGCGAGTTTCTTCTATGATTCTATCCGATTGGTCGCTGTCGTCGGCGATGATTTTCCACAAGAGCATCTCGATTTCCTCGAAGCGCGAGGGATTGGGCTCGAAGGTTTGGAACAGATCCAAGGTGGCAAAACCTTCCGTTGGGGCGGAGACTACACCAGCGATCTCAACGCTGCGACGACGCTCTTTACAGCCTTGAATGTCTACGGTGATTTCGATCCGAAATTGCCAGAAACGTATAAAGATACTCCTTACGTTTTCTTAGCTAACATTAACCCTGAATTGCAGCTGAATGTGCTTCGGCAGGCGACAGGCTCAAAATTAATCGTATGCGATACGATGAATCTCTGGATTGATAACAGCCTTGATGCACTGATGCAAACGCTGGGTGAAGTAGACATCTTAATCCTAAATGATGGGGAAGCGCGTCTATTGACGGGAGAGAGCAACCTGATCCGCGCGGGGAAGAAGATTCTCACCTATGGGCCAGATCGAGTTGTTATCAAAAAAGGGGAGCATGGGGCGATTACCCTGACCGATTCCACATTCTTTGCTGCACCTGCCTATCCGTTGGAATCGGTATCTGATCCAACCGGGGCGGGTGACAGCTTCGCCGGTGGATTTTTGGGGTATCTCGCCTCTGTTGGAGAGACCTCAGAGGCAGCGATCCGCAAAGCGATTATCTACGGAACGGTGATCGCCTCCTTCAATGTTGAGGACTTCAGTTTAAACCGTCAACGTCGGCTCACCCGATCTGAGATTGAAGACCGCTATCATCAATTATACGAGGCTGTCCTGTTCTAGAGCCGCTACTCGCGCGTCACACTTCACTTGTAGCGCATGTCTCCCGATGTGCGTAAGATTCGATACAAACGGTTTGATGGCTAACTTGCCCCTTTCACGATAAGCACCCACCACGGCTCCTTACCAACATCATAAGTTTCCAAAGGATAGAGATAACCCGCATCTGGGGCTACTTGAGGATGACCATCCGCTTTGTAGCGGCATAATCGCCCGCCCGGAATTGGTAGAAATAGATGCCGCTTGCGACCGATTCGCCAGTTTCATTGCGTCCATCCCAATACGCTGCCTTTGACCGTCCCGTGTAATCCCCCACCGTCTGATGTCCGAGTGCTAATTGACGCACGACCGCCCCCTTTATATCATAAATGGTGACTTCAACATCGGCGGCGTGGGCGAGTTGATACGGTATCCACGTCTCTGGATTGAACGGGTTGGGGTAGTTGGGGAGTAGGGCAGTTGTCTCAGGTAAGGAACGCAGATCCGCGTTCTCCACGGTCAAGAGCAATCGTTTGAGGTTAGCAATACCGCGGCGATAGGTGAGCGAACCGTCATCTGCCCCGTGCGCCATATCAAGCCATGCCTGAATCATACCTCGGTTGAGATTCAACAAACCGCCGCTCTTACCATTTTCAGGGGACAAGTATGCAATCGGGGCGGCGGGGGTTATCGTTTCACTCAGTGCACTAGCAACCTGAACAAGATCCCGAATATCAATAATGCCATCCCCGTTGATGTCGGCATCATTCGGGCCTGTCTGTCCCAAGTTTGATCCAACGAGCACTAAATCCAAAATGTTCACCACACCATCGCGATTAACATCTCCGAGTCGTGATGGTTCCGTTGTGGGAGTGAGCTCCCACAGGAGGATTGTGCCGTCCCCACTCCCACCGGCGAGTGTGTTTCCATCGGGGCTGAACGCTACGCTACTGACATCCCACGTATGCCCGGTGAGGGTGCGTTTGTGCGCGCCCGTGTTCACGTCCCACAGCCGCACCGTATCGTCGTCCCAACCTCCACCACTGGCGAGTGTGTTTCCATCGGGACTGAACGCTACGCTTCTGACAGCCTGTGTATGCCCGGTGAGGGTGCGTTTGTGCGCGCCTGTGTTCACGTCCCACAGCCGCACCGTATCGTCGTCCCAACCTCCACCACTGGCGAGTGTGTTTCCATCGGGACTAAACGCTACGCTTCTGACATCCCCCGTATGCCCGGTGAGGGTGTGTTTGTGCGCGCCCGTGTTCACGTCCCACAGCCGCACCGTATCGTCGTCCCAACCTCCACCACTGGCGAGTGTGTTTCCATCGGGGCTGAACGCTACGCTTGAGACCCAACCCGTATGCCCGGTGAGGGTGCGTTTGTGCGCGCCTGTGTTCACATCCCACAGCCGCACCGTCTGGTCGTTGTAACCTCCAGCACTGGCGAGTGTGTTTCCATCGGGGCTGAACGCTACGCTTGTGACAGACCCCGTATGCCCGGTGAGGGTGCGTTTGTGCGCGCCCGTGTTCACGTCCCACAGCCGCACCGTCTGGTCCACACTCCCACTGGCGAGTGCCCTCCCATCGGGGCTGAACGCTACGCTATAGACCGCATCCGTATGCCCGGTGAGGGTGCGTTTGTGCGCGCCCGTGTTCACGTCCCACAGCCGCACCGTAGCGTCGTAACTCCCACTAGCTAGTGCCCTCCCATCGGGACTAAACGCTACGCTATAGACCGGCCTTGTATGCCCGGTGAGGGTGCGTTTGTGCGCGCCCGTGTTTACATCCCACAGCCGCACCGTCTCGTCCCCACTCTCACTGGCGAGTGTGTTTCCATCAGGACTGAACGCTACGCTAAAGACCCCACCCGTATGCTCGGTGAGGGTGCGGGTGTTCACGCCTGTGTTCACCTCCCACAGCCGCACCGTAGCGTCCCGACTCCCACTGGCGAGTGTGTTTCCATCGGGGCTGAACGCTACGCTTGTGACATCATTCGTATGCTCGGTGAGGGTGCGTTTGTGCGCGCCCGTGTTTACATCCCACAGCCGCACCGTCTCGTCCGAACTCCCACTAGCGAGTGTGTTTCCATCGGGGCTGAACGCTACGCTTGTGACATCATTCGTATGCTCGGTGAGGGTGCGTTTGTGCGCGCCCGTGTTCACGTCCCACAGCCGCACCGTATTGTCCGAACTTCCACTAGCGAGTGTGTTTCCATCGGGGCTGAACGCTACGCTTGTGACATCATTCGTATGCTCGGTGAGGGTGCGTTTGTTCGCGCCTGTGTTCACGTCCCACAGCCGCACCGCCCGGTCGTCACTCCCACTGGCGAGTGTGTTTCCATCGGGGCTGAACGCTACGCTTGAGACCAAACTTGTATGCTCGGTGAGGGTGCGTTTGTGCGCGCCCGTGTTCACATCCCACAGCCGCACCGTCTGGTCGAAACTCCCACTGGCGAGTGTCCTCCCATCGGGACTGAACGCTACGCTTGAGACCCAACCCGTATGCCCGGTCAACAGAGCGACCTCTTGACCTGTGGCGGTATCGTAGAGCCAAATACCGATGACACTCGGCACCGCGAGCCGAGCACCATCGGGAGAATACGCGATATTGCCAGATATCCACCCTTTACCGAGGCGCGCTTTGGCACCTTCGGGTAGGTGCCATTGTGTGGAATCTTGGGCGAGGGTGTTTGGTAGAAACGTGAACATCACAAAAATAAGTGTAAGCATCCAAAAAAGTATTGTTTTCATTATGTTGTTCTCCTGCTTGAAAACTGATTATTAACGAGTTACAAGGTAGGGTTCAATGATCGTTGAACCTTACTAGTGTATAGATTCTAGTATGATAAACGAAAACTACAAACCCTGCAAGCAGAAATACACGCTCACAGCACATAAACTTCATCGGGTATGTTGAACGGGGATAGCACGCGCCATCGATTAAAACCCTACAGCGGATCGGTGTTCCCTCCTAAAGTATGTCAAAGCCACCTCCGCATTTTTTCCTTGATTATTTCCTCAGAATCGCCTATCATCCCTGAAGTGCTAACTATGTAAGCAGATCGGCGAGTTTGGAAACTCGCCCTACAAACAGTCCATGGGCAAAGGGGGGCACCTGCTACGGGTTTCCAAGACCGACACCCGTATCATGTGGTTCTACATCTCTTGTTTACTTTGGAATTTAGTGGTATAATGCGACAGGAATCAAGTCAATGTTAAGGAAGTGCAAACGATGAGTGCAAAATCCATTACCCTCGAAGAATTCTTGGCAAACGACTATGAATCCTATGAGTACACAAAGGGAGAACTTGTGCCAATGGGCGACCCAACTATGGAACATGGAGAGGTGAGCTCCAATCTTGTTATTTTACTGGGCACCTACGTGCGACAGCATCGATTGGGTAGAATTTACACAGCAGCAACTACGTTCCAAATCGGACCAGGTGGACGTAAACCGGATGTTGCGTTTGTTTCGCAGGAGCGGCTCCCCGAAAACAGACGCCAAGCCAGTCCCATCCCGCCAGATCTTGCCATCGAAGTTGTTTCGCCAACTGATAAGACCTACGAAATTCAAGAGAAGGTGTTGGAATACCTCGCCGCCGGTGCCCGCATGGTTTGGGTTGTTGAACCCGTTTTAAAGACAATCACTGTTTATCGTTCACCCAATGATATCAGAACCCTTACTATCAATGATTCTCTCACAGGAGAAAATGTCATTGAAGGCTTTCAGTGTTCGGGCGCAGAGATCTTTGAATGAATAACTTAGGCTGCCAAATCTGCTAAGAGGGGTTGGGGCGGTTTTCCAGCTGTGGAACACAAGGCAGGTGCCCGCGTTGCTGTCGAGCCGACCATTCCTTGCAACGAGTGCCCAGAATGTCTCATCGGTGTGAGTTTGGGTTACATATCCTATCACAGTCGAACTGCCGATCCCTCCGCTCCGATTAACTCCGCATTTTGTAATAACCATCCACGTTCGATGGCGTTTACAATAGCCAAAGTCAGTGTCACTTCATACGTCCCTGGGCCTGTGATAATTCCTGATAGATCGACCTCTCCTGCGATGACTATCCTTTCAACAGGCTGTACCTCTCCAATCGCCTCTTCTTCGACAAGCAGAGTCCCATTGACCTCAACGCTCAAAAATGCGCCGGTCTTAGCCTCATCCTGAAGGATGGTATATCGCAGTGTGACGGGTTGACGCAGGATTTGTGTGATACTGACCTGATATTTTAACACAAGCGTTTCGCCTTGACCTGCCCAATAGGTATCAGAATCGATTGAGAGTGATTGTGGGGCAACGACCTCAACCGTAATGGAACGCTCTTCCACTTCAAACCCATCGGTCAATGTTAGGGTGATGGTATGCATGCCAGCCGCGTCCGACGCAATGTAGGTCCCACTTGATGCGTTCCCAACAATCTGCCCGCTGCTTGCCTCCCATGTGAAGATCAGGTCTGCTTCGTCCCCTGAATAATCAAACGTTGCGGTAACCGTTGTCGTGCCACCCGTGCTTAATGTCTGATTTGTCAGGTTTAGCTCGCTAATTTCTAAAGTATGCTGCTGCATCGGCTGGATTAGCGTTTCATCATTGCTGCAACCGATGAGTATCAAAACAGAGATGCAGATCGGTAAGAGCCAGATCCAACTTTTGAACGACTTAAAATGCTTGAGAGGTCTCATCCGGTTTTGTGCGGGTCTCTTTCTGCAAAACGTTGTTTCGGAATAGATATCTTTGATTTCCATACCATTCGATTCGCCACCGATCAAACCCCTGCTCAAACTTGATAACGCGCTCCGGTGGACCAAGTTTGGCGTGGAGTGCCTCGGCAGCCTGTTGATCGCCTCCAATGAGATACTTCGTCAGAATCGCAACGCCGCCTAAAATTGCTACGAGTACCAATTTTCCCTGTGTTTTCACACTTATGCTGTGGACAGTTGAAATAGGACTTAGCAATAAGACAGCTACCACTAGATAACAGGTAAGTTTTTTCAATCTAGCATCTCTACTGTTCATACAGGTCAACCGCTGTCTCACCCCGTGCGAATCGCTGCGCTGTTCTCGCGGCGGAATCGCTGTTGGTGTTTTTACGCACATCGGTTGTCCAACGTGCCAGTCCAACGAGCAACTGATTTCGAGCGGGGTGTCCTTGGCACAATTTCCACTCGTCAAAAGTGGTTCGCAGTGTGTTGAGGATATCCCAACCGTTATCGTCCTTGAGGATGCTTTGTCCCAGTTCGGACAGTAGGCGGTCAGCGGAAAAGTCATGATTGAGGTATTGTCGCGTTATCCGCCCGATCTCCTGCATCTGAATCGTTTCGATGGCGTTGATGACACCCTCAATTGCAGCCTCTTCGTTTGGTGCATCCGATGGGGTTGTGCCTCTCGGTGTGTTGAGCGGTATCTGCCTGATGTTAAGCCAGCGGTCGCTGAAGAATTGCCATGCTACGTGGTAGAGTGCTTTGGCGGCAGCCTGAAAACCAGCGAATCGCAATGCTGTGCGGATGGACGAGGCGAGGGAAATCTCCCGTCCCAATTCCCACCATCCCGGACTCATACTTGCCGGGGTGCGTGCCATCCGATCTGCCCCCAAAAGCACCATCGTCGAAATAATACGGTTCATATCGACACCGCTTTTCAGTGCGTCGGTAATTGTATCGAATGTGTGGTTGAGGTCACCGCTGACAAGCCCCGCGGCGAATGTGTCCTCGTCAAAATCGGTCGTTTGAGTGGATGGATTGGCGGCTAAATCGGCGATAAAATCCTCTAGCGATTCCAGCTTACTGATTGCCTCACGCCGAATTTCGTCGGGCGCACCACGCTCCCGACCGAGGATTTTCGCTGTGAGATTGCAAACCAACTCTTCGGCGACCTCCCAACCGAATTGCTCAAGCAGCTCGGCAAGATAACCGATATAGAGTAGACTGTCGGTATGTCCCAAGAAGAACGGCTCGACAACGCATTCATACGCCAACGGGATAATTTTATCGTCGTGTCCGCCGAGACACCGTGCGGTGATAAGGCACTTTTCGATACCTTCCCATTCTCGGTCAGCAGAAAAGACGCGAATCCATCGCTCCAACTTCTCCCATGTAATCTCTCCGGGCAAGAGAGTGACAGCCGGGCGGTCCCCTGCCCGGCCCGATGCGCCCGACGCTGCTATCATCAGCGGAATAAGCCGGTCTTCCGGTTTATACTGACTAGCAACCTTCACACCGTTGACCAGATACGCGAGTTGCCATCCCCCCTCTCCGGCATCAAGCTCGGTCACAAAGTGTCGTCCCGCATGTTGCACCAATCGGTTCAGGACCTCAGCTTCAGAAACCCCTTTGGCGAGCATAATCGCAACCGCCTTTGAGAGTGTCCAATTGTCACCACTCAACAATCCTTCTTGGAGCAGCAGGAAGTGGGCATCGTCCCGCTTCTTTCCACCGCTGGCAATATCAATGTATATTTCGGCTTCACGCACTTCGACGGGGAAGGTCGCTAGGTCATCGCAACCGCCGGTGAAACAGCCACCGCCCCCCATATCGTAACTCCAACCGTGCCAATCGCAGGTGAGCACGCCGCCACGGACGCGCCCACGTGTTAGCGGATAGCCCATGTGCGGGCACTGATTATCGGTAGCGTAGATGTGACCGTTGTGCTTAAATAGGGCGATGCTTTGCCCTTTAACTCTAACAGTTCTCGGTTTCCCTTCGGCGAGTTCGTCCAGATCGGCGACTTTGACGAAGTTGGATGGTGTGCTCAACATGATTAACCTCCATTGTTGTTCTATTTGAAGTGGTTTTCAAGAAATTCCATGAATGTTTGAATGCTTGGCTTAATCCTCAAATATCTCCACCGTTGTTCGCCCTTCCGCAAAGCGTATCGCCGTGGTTGTGGCGGATTGGCCATCCTTGTTCGTGCGGATGTCGGTGGCGTAACGGGCAAGTGCGACAAGCAGTTGATTGCGAGCGGGATGTTCGGCACAATTGTTCCACTCATCGAAAACGGTGCGGAGTGTGGGGAGGATTTCGGTAGCGGTATCGTTCCAGAGGATAGCTTTACCGAGCGCGTAGAGCAAGGTGTCACCGGAGTAGCCAGCATTAAGATACGCGAGCACCTGTCCACCGACCGATGGCACATTGAGGGTTTCAATGGCGTTGGTAATCTGTTGGATACCTTCCTCCTCGTTGGAGGCGTTGAATGCGGCTTCGACCGGCGGCGGGGTCAGTGTGCGTGACGGAATGTTGAGCCAACGGTCGTCGAAAATGAGCCATGCTGCGTGGAAGATTCCCTTTGCCGCAGCGGCATCACCAGCGATGCGTTGCACCGTGCGGAGTGAGGCGGCGAGATTGAGCTCTGTTGTCAAACACTCCCAACCGGCATCCACGTTCACCGGTGTTCGCGCCATCCGGTCGGCGGCGAGGAGCACCAACGTTGAAATGAGCCGGTCAATTTGAACGCCACATTGCAGAGCATCTGCAACACCGTTGAATGACTTCTGAATGTCCACGCTTGTCAACGCGCTCACGAAAGCATCCTCGTCATAATTGGTCGTTGCGATATCTGAGGTATCCAGTTCGCGGAGTTTCTCTCTCATGATCCCGATGGCATCTCGACGAAACCGTTGCGGATCGCCGCGCCTACGCCCAATCAGCTTGGCACTGAGATTGAAGACCAGCTCAAAGGCTTTTTCCCAGCCAAATTCGTCGACCGCTTCCGAGAGGTAACTGAGTGAGATGAGATTATCTGGGAAGCCGAGAAAGTGCGGCTCAACTGTACATTCAAAGAGGAGGGGCAGAATTTTATCCGCATCACCGAGCGTGTAGGCGGTGAAGAGGCACCGTTCGATACGCCCGGAGTGACCGTCGCGAGAAAAACTGTGCACCCATGGTTCGATATTCTCCCAAGCCACCGGATCCGGCAACGGCACGACCTCAAGGCGTTCAGCAGCTCCACCGGAGGCGGCACAGGCTGCAGTTGTCATCGCAATCAGTCGATCGGCATCTTTGTATCGCCGTCCAACCGAAAGGCCGTTCATCAGTCGAGCGACATCCCAGCCCGCTTCCGAGCCGTGCGAGCTAGCGATGTGTCGCCCAAGATGCCGTAGAATCAACTCGACAATCTCCACCTCCGGCACGCCCCCTTTGAGAAGTAGGGCAATTGCCTTCGACATTGTCCAACGGTCTCCGCTCAGAAGTCCTTCCCATAATAGACTGAGATGCTCTGCCTTCCGTCTGTAGGTCAAATCGCCGAGCTGCACCCAGATTTCACCGTCCCTTACTTCGGCGGGGAAGGTTTGCAGGTCATCGCACTCGACGTTGAAACAACCTCCCCCTTCAAGGTCGAAACTACGCTCGTGCCAATCGCAGGTGAGGATGCCATGTCGAATGCGCCCGCGTGTCAACGGATAGCCCATGTGGGGGCATTGGTTGTCGGTTGCATAGAGTTTGCTGTCCACGTTGAACAGTGCGATACTCCGTCCTACGCCTATCTGCACCGCCTTTGCTTCCCCGACGGGCACTTCGCTCAAATCTGCCAATTTTGTCCATTTCGCTTCTTGGGTTGCCATGCGTTATTTTCCCTTTCCAATAATATTGTGTTTCATAGCGATTATAGATTAAATCGTCCCAAAAAATGAGATGATGGATGCAATTATAACATAACGTACGTTAAGTATCAAGGGGAAATTTCAGAAAAGATTCGTTTAACCTCATTTTTTTCAAGCATTTAGTGTTGATGTGGCTTTAGATATGAGATGTGTGAGACAGCTTGCCAAGAAGGGAGGCAAAGCCGGTGCGTGAAAAATGGGGAGAGGTCGGATATCAACTCACAAGAAGCTGGGGCAAGTGAAGCCTAGAAACCGATTGACAATGAGGTATAAATTCGCTATTATAATTGTTATGAGGTTAAACTCGAAATCTTTTGAAGTGAATAAGACGACAACAGAGGTATTCTAAGCCAAGTTGCGGCATCCCCTATAATGCTGTAAACCTATCGCCCCGCCCCGAAAATACCCTTTGTGTTGTGCTACACGCCGGGCTGATTGAGCCTAGAACTATGGCGCGACGTTGCTGGTATCTTCGGGATTCAAAGCAACTGGGGCTATAAGTGACAACTTGCGTTATTTTTTTATCTATCGAAGGAGCACTGAATGATTAAACCGCATGGTTCTGATACTTTGAATCCCCTTTACGTTACCGACGATGCCGAACGTGCTGCGTTGATTAAAGAGGTTGAAAACTTACCGGCTATCCCAATCTCTTCAGGAGCTGCCGCATCTGCGGTGATGCTCGGTTCGGGCTATTTTAATCCACTCACTGGCTACATGAACCTCGCTGAAGCCACGAGTGTCTCTCAAAAGATGACCCTGCCGAACGGTCTATTTTGGCCCGTCCCAGTGATGAATATCGTCAAGGAGGAGCAGGTCACCGATGCGATTAAACACGCTGAACGGATTGCGTTGCTTGATCCAAATGTGGACGGTCAGCCGCCTATCGCTGTCATGGAGATTTCAGAGATCGAAGAAATTTCCGATGATCAGAAAATGTACTTAATTGAGCAGATTTTTCGGACGACGGATCCGGCACACCCCGGTGTGGAAGCATTTACTGAGATGGGGAATCAGGTAATCTCTGGCCCCATCCAAGTCCTCAACTATTCCTACTTCAGATCTGACTTCCCTGATACCTTCCGCACCGCCCCCGAAATCCGAGAAGACATTGAGAAACGAGGATGGAATACGGTTGTTGCCTTCCAGACAAGGAACCCGATGCACCGCGCCCATGAAGAATTATGCAAAATTGCACAAAACGAAGTTGGTGCTGACGGAATCCTGATTCACATGCTGCTTGGCAAGTTGAAGCCGGGCGATATTCCCGCCGATATTCGTGATGCGTCCATCCGCAAAATGGTCGAATTGTATTTCCCCGAAAATACCGTCTCAATTACAGGTTATGGATTTGATATGCTCTACGCTGGGCCCCGCGAAGCTGTATTGCACGCGGTGTTCCGGCAGAATTGTGGCTGCACACATCTGATTGTCGGTCGAGACCATGCGGGAGTTGGGGATTACTATGGGCCCTTTGATGCACAGACAATTTTTAATGACATCCCTGAAAATGCGCTCGCAATCGAGATTTTTCGGGGCGACCATACCGTTTGGTGCAACCAGTGTGGCGAGATTGTGATGATGCGTGACTGTCCGCATGGACCGGAAGACTACCTATTCCTGTCAGGGACCAAGGTCAGGGACATGCTAGCAGCGGGGGAGATGTTGCCACCGGAGTTTTCGCGCCCCGAAGTTGCAGAAATCTTGATGGAATTCTACCAAGATTCAGAGGGGTAATTCCCCAAGCCCTTTGTACAATCGGTGCTAAAAATCTTCGTTACCATTTCATATTCATAGCAAATCGTGGTTGATTACTCACGTTTTTACTTCCCGCATGGATACACAGATGGTGTAGGAATAGTACATCGCCACGCCGAAGGGATAAGCCAACGGGGTCGCCAAGATCGAGATCGGGAAGGTCTCCGTTCAGCGTGTTGCGATATTCGTAACGCACCTGATTTTTTTTTGCAACGCGCTCCAGTTCGTGATGTGATCCAGGCCAGACGAACGTGCCGCCGCCATGCGGCGCGATATCGTTCAGATAAATCAGTGCGCCGATTCGGAAAACGGGCGGGAAGGTCTTGTGATAGTGTTCCTCAAGGGAGTGGTCTAGGTGTCCCCCCGATGTGATTGTTGGAGCCTCCCATTCATCTGAGGTGGGATAGATATTGATGGTGTAGGCGCAATCCCATCTGAAGAACTTGGAGATATCTTCCTTTGTCTCTTGCGCTGCTAGGAAGTCTGGTGCACAATAGGTTTTCGGATGCCGATGGAGCTTGCTAAATGTAGATGGGGCTTCCCCCGTCAACTGCGCCGCTGCGGCAAGGCATTGTGGGGTAAAACAGTTGACAAGATCCGCGCTGTTGTATAGACAGATGCCTCCTTGGAGGTTATCCCAAGCGGAGGGTGGATTACTGGGATCGATTCCCGCACAACGCCACATTGCAGCCTCCGCCTTTGCAGCAATGTTCGCAGGAATCACCCCAGAAACGAGCAGGTAACCATCGCGGTTGTATTGCTCAATTTGCGCTTCTGAAATGGGAGAACTGTTTTTACTTGGGTTTGTCATGTCAATTCCTCCGTGGAGCCTTCAGTTATTGCGGTCAACTACTATCAAGCAAGATAAAATGGTTGTTAGGTCATCAGGCGGTGTCTAAAGTACCGATGGATTCCAATTCTTCGGTGTTGACTTAAACATCTGAAAGAGAATAGATTTAGGTGTTGTGCCTTCGGCAAGGTATAATCCAGACGTATAACACCATAGTGGATTGACTCGGAGGATCGGGTAGAGCTGCATTTCCTTTGACCGAGGCCATTGACCTTTGAGGAATATCCCCGCTCTGGTAATCCGCGGCATACCAACGCCGTTTGGCATCGGAAACGAGTGTTCCTCTAACGTGCCCTAAAGTCCTCTGAAGAAAATCCTTGATTTTCAACTGACCTAATACCATCAATGGCCTCAAATGTTTGGGAGTGTTGCTCATATAGACTCGTAAAAAGTAACATATTATCAAAAATTAGGCAATATAAAAAACGGGTTTGCATAGTATTCTGGAGCGTCGTCAAAACCACTTGACAGAACAAGGGGCGTGTGTATAATGTCCTCTGAGTTAGGATTCATGGGATCGGTGGATTAGTAAGATCTGCCAATCTTAATTGGTGAATACTGAACTGATTAAAATTGATGAAACTCTATCTTCTTACTTTTCTGAGTTTTGCTTGTCTGTTTATTGGGTGTTCAAGCGAGGAGTTGGTTATCTTTGGCGCGATGAGCCTGACAGACGCGCTTACAGAAGTCAGCCAACGTTTTGGTAAGGTGCGGAATATCAGGGTGTATTGCAATTTCGCCAGTTCTTCAACCTTACAACGCCAGATCGAGAAAGGTGCACCGGCGGATGTGTTCATTTCTGCCAGTCCCAAGCAGATTGATGCCTTACAACAGCAGGGACTGATTGATGATAATACACGCCGGGCAATCTTGAACAACCGATTGGTGTTGGTTGCACCTGTCAACAGTCTACTTACCATGACTGATGTGGAGATGCTTGCCCAAGACTCGGTTCGACGGATTGCTATCGGCGAACCGAATTCAGTCCCTGCTGGTATTTATGGGAGAGAGGCGTTGACGCACTTGGGAATTTGGAGTGCTATACAGCCAAAGTTGATTCCTAGTGCCAATGTTCGATCCACTTTGGCGTATGTCGAATCTGGTGAAGTTGATGTCGCTATTGTCTATCAAACGGACGCAGGGTTCAGTAAGAAGGTCAGAATTATCTACCAATTTCCTGATTCAAGCCATACCCCAATCGTGTATCCTGCAGCGGTCCTCCGAGGCACCGAGCGTAAAGTTCTCGCTCAAACGTTTTTGGAGTATCTACAAACCGCCGAAGTTGCAGCAATCTTTGAAAAATATGGGTTCTCTGTGGTGAAATAATGCTAACAGCAGCGGAAGTCAGTGCGCTGGTTTTATCTATCAAAGCTGCCTCATTGAGTCTGCTATTGATCCTGCCTCCGGGCCTTCTCATCGGTTGGATCCTCGCCAAGTTGTCATTCCCCGGCAAATCACTTCTCAATACTGTTGTCATGTTGCCGATGGTATTACCACCGGTCGTCAGCGGTTTTTTCCTTTTGATTCTTTTTAGCAAGCGTGGCCCAATCGGGGGGATGCTCTACCGGTTTTTCGGCCTTGAGATTGTCTTTTCGTGGTTAGCGGTGGTGTTGGCGATCTCTGTGCTTTCGTTTCCGCTGTTAGTACGCGGCATCGTCACAGCGATGGAGGCGGTGAACCCCCAACTAGAGAATGCTGCGAGAACGCTGGGTGCCTCGCCGTTGAAGGTGTTTTTCACTGTCACGCTGCCCCTGTCGTATCGTGGGGTTATCGGAGGAGCAATCCTCAGTTTTTCCAGAAGTCTCGGCGAATTTGGTGCGACTATGATGGTGGCGGGAAACATCCCCAGAAAAACACAGACACTGCCTCTAGCAATCTATAACTTCGTTCAGATCGGTCAAGATGTGAGTGCCTACCGTCTGGTGTTTCTATCCACCTTAATCGCTTTCGCTACGCTGTGGATAGCGGAACGGCTGTATATCAGGAAATAGGTGTCCCCACCCAACCCACTGTTACGTTTTAGGGGTTACGGCCCATGTTAAAACTGAGTTTTCGCAAGCGACTTGGCAATTTTCAACTTGAGATTGATCAGATTATTACGGAGAAAGTGACAGCAGTTCTGGGACCGTCAGGCAGCGGCAAAAGCACGCTACTCAACTGTGTTAGTGGCATCCTACACCCTGACGAAGGGGAGCTCCTGTTTTCCGGCCAAACGTTATATTCCTCTCAGCAGAAAAAGTGTCTGCCACCAGAAAAACGTCACTTCGGATATGTCTTTCAGGAAGGGTATCTTTTTCCGCACCTGAAGGTTCGACAGAACATCTCCTATGGTCGTCCCCGCCGCCTCGACAGTGGGAAACGGATTGACACGGATGCAATTATCGCTATCCTTGAAATTGGGGAATTGTTGGACAGGTATCCAAGTCAACTTTCCGGTGGGCAACAGCAGCGGGTTGCCATTGCTCGCGCTTTGGGAATGTCGCCGCGCTTCCTGTTAATGGACGAGCCGCTTACGTCTCTGGATGCCGGCTTGAAAAACCGCATCCTGCCCTACCTCTATCACATCAAACAGGCGTTTGACATCCCCCTCCTTTACGTGACCCACTCCATTTCAGAGGTGATGGCACTTGCAGACGAAGCGTTTGTGCTCTCCGAGGGGCGGATCACGGCGCGTGGAGAACCCCATCAACTATTAGCTTCTCCTTCGGCGTTGCCTGTTGCCCAGATGACAGGCGTGGAAAATATTCTCGCTTTGCCGGTGGTCGTTGCGTCGGAGAAGCGCGGCGTGACGGAATTGGCATTGGGGGAACAGCGATTGATAGTTTCGTATACGAAGGCGGAGCCCGGCGCAACGATGCCAATCGCTATCAGGGCGCGGGATATCATCGTCGCAATGGATCCAGATCTGCGGATGAGTGCGCGGAATATTCTGCGCGGAACGATCCGGCAGATCGCTGTCCAAGGGGGGCGTGTGATGCTATCGGTCGATATTGAGGGGCATCTGTTGTCGGTGGAGGTTACGAGCGATGCCCATGAGCAGCTTGAGCTTGCGGAGGGGACGGTGTGTTACTTTATCATCAAGGCGAGTGCGATTAACCTACTTTGGGAGGCTTAGAACTCAGCAAACTCAACCAGAACCATATCGACCACCTCTCCTATCATCAACATCGCACGGAAGGTTAAAATCATAACCGCCCAACAATAGCTATCAACAATACATAAAGACAACCGGTTGACTCCAATTCTGTCTTTCTATACACATTACGCTTCCTCTGGAGCGAAAATACACCCGGCGACTCGCCCCGATAAGATTGGGAGCCATAGGAACTAGGGCTATAGGTCGGGCAAGATGCTCGACCTACGGGTGTGCACTGTACCTTATCACTTCACTATCTTCTTCGCTTTCTTGAATTTCTCTTTGGCAAATGCTCTCCATTCCTTCAGTTTCTGGTTTCGGAAGTCTGGCTTCTCCCAATCGCTCTTAGGAAACTCCATTTTTAGCGTCTGCGTTGCTGCCATTCCTGTTATTGGGATATTGCTATCTATCGGTGTTGGACTAACATCAGGCGGTTGAGAGAGTCTCATCGCTTCCGCTTCCGTAATTGGGACCTGACCCAAGATCTGAATCGCAGCGGCGCGTTTCTCTGGATCTCCACTTTTATTAATGGCTTTCCATGTGTTGACCAGATCTTTGTGTGGCTCAATGACAAGCGCGCCGATAAGATCGCCCACAATGTCCCAACGTTTCCCACCTTTTTCCGCATCGTAGTCAATGGGGGTCAGATTCATCTTAAATGGGTTGGAGGCAACACAGCGATCTCCAAGTTCATCGTATAGGGAGGGGATAACACTGCTACGGTTCAAGCCCCCTTTCCACTTCGGCCCCTCTGGGTCGCTGTCGCGTAACACCCAGAGTTTTTGTGCTTCATCCGAAAGAACAAAATCGAGGAATTTCTGGGCAACCGCCATATTGGGCGCACCTTTGAGGATGGCGATCGAGTCAGGGCTGACGACAGCAGCGTCAGGTGGCACAACGTATTTAATTTTGTCTGCGCCGATGACGGCGATCTGACCGTAGGCGTAGAAATCAATTGCCATGCCGTAGAGGACCTGCCCCGCGACGACATCTCTGGGAATTGCATTTGACCCTGCGGAAAACCCTCTGACATTCGCGCCGAGTTGCGTAATTAACTCGAACCCTTTCTCCCAGCCGTAGCCTTGCAAGATGAGTTCATACATCATGTGTGCACTCCCGCTTTCACGGGGGTCTGCTGCGCCGACGCGGTTGATGAGTTTCGGGTTTGTCAGATCATTCCACCTCTGGATTTCGGGTAGGCTAAAAAGAGCGCGCAACTCCTCGTTATACATAATTCCAAAAGTTGACAACGCCGCGCCGTACCAGCGGTATTCTGGGTCGTAAACGGGGATGCCAAAAATCTCTTTCGGGATTCGTGCCAGTTGGGTTTCTGATAGTTTGTAGGGAGCGAGCAAGCCCTTATCAGCGAGCTTGAGGTAATTGTCCGTCCCACCGCCGAAAAAGAGATCTATCCCGATGCCTTCGGGCAGCCGCTTGAACTCTGATTCAATGAAGCGGAAGTCGGAAGAAGATCCGCCCTGATCCAGCCAATCTACAGTGACTTGGTGTCCTGTTTCCTTGGCGTACCATGCCTTAAACGCGGTATCGAACTCTGTTTCGATCCCTTCCCAGTGTGGAGATATAATAACGAGTTTATCTTGGGCGGAGGCGGTTTGTCCGAAGATTAAAGCGATGACACTACAGAGGGTGATGAACATTGAAAACGTTAATCTATTCTTTGGTTTTGACATAGTGAGATATCCTTATTAGTGAGATGGTGGATTGGGTGAATTTCACAGATGGCGCAGATTTGAATCCGCGTTTAGCTGGTGAATCGGCGATAAAAGTTAGATGGGCAGCCGACGGACGATTGCGGGCATCTGCCAGATCAAGATCAAAATTACAGCTAGCAAAATAAGATACCATATAACACGCTTCCATGAACTCCTGCGTTGAACGGAACGATTTGAAAGTTTCATCCTGTCAGTTTACCTCCTGTGAATTGTTGGTAGGGGTGGGTCACATGCAGCGAGGACAGGGCTATTGACTTGCCTCCGCCATTGTGATCCACTCGGTTTCTGGTGTCGTCGGTATCAGACGATAACGCAGCTTTGCTTCAACCTTTTCTGTATCGCTGAGAGTATACATAAACTCTCGCGTTTCACCGGGTGATATTCGGTTGGTTTCGGGTTTTTCCGATGCGGCAGAGATGAAAACTTGCTCATGGCGATTCACTGTTCCGTTGGCATCGTAGATTTTCACGTCGAGGATAATCGCCCGCAAGGCTTCACCCGGAAGGAGATGTCCCGCCTTATTGGTCAAGCGAATGGTTGCTTTGTCCTCCGCACGCACAATTTTTAGGTTTGCGGCACTTTTGAGTTTGCTAACACTACGACTGCCCATCCACGTATGCCGCCGGACCGTGACAGTCTCGTAAGTATGAACACTTAGCTGCCGTTTGACAGCGGGCATGTGGCAGGAAGCACAGTTCAGTCCCTTTTCTGCTGCGGGACTATTTCTGAAGCTGGCAACCTGATTGTGTTCGGGCACGCTTGGTTGACCGTGGCAAGTAGCGCAAAGCTCAGTTGGCTTGGCGTGAGCCTCGGAAGTCACGTTCGCGTGATACATTGGATTGGCACTTTTGTGTGGTCCGTGCATCGCGCCGTGTGCGTCGATATGGCATACAATACAAGAGACACCATACTTCCGATCCGCAGCTCGCAGCTTCGGCATTTTGCCGATACCGGTGATGAGAATCGGTTCGGGGGCATGGCACGGATCACATCTCTTTTCCCGATCTTCGACCTGACTTGCGGCTTCTTGGTAGATTGGATCCTCCCACGCCTTAGCGTGCATCGATCTCTCCCATTCACGCCAGATTGCGGGGTGACATCTCTTGCACATTTTTTTCTGTGTAAAATCTCGATAGATGTCAGCGTAGCTAAGATAGCTAGGCTCGAAGATTGATTCGTCTCCCATTTCGTCAGCCCCGATGAATTGGGGTGCACAGAACATTATGAGTGGGAGGGGCAGACAGATCAGTGCTATTCGTATAATTAAAGCCGATGTCATTTTAAGCCTTGTTCAAGCAGCAGAGATGCCGCCTGCTCCCCGCTATTGATGCAATCGGGGATGCCGATTCCACGATAAGCGTTTCCGGCGAGTGCAAATCCGGGCAGTTTTCTCGCCTGTGCTTCGATTTCTGCCACTAGATCCAGATGCCCTAGATGGTATTGCGCCATTGCATTTGGGTGTTTGTACACGAGAGCCAACTGCGGATCCCCTTTAAGACCAAGCAATCCGTGTAGTTCTCTGAGAACTGATTCGACTATCTCCGATTCGGGGCGTTGGAAATACATCTCTCCCCTGCTGCCTGTCCCCCCCACATAAGCGCGTAACAGGGCATAATCCTCTGGCGCACGGCCCGCAAATTTAACGCTGCTGAATGTGCATCCGATAATCGAGCGTTCCTCAATGGCAGGCACAACAAAGCCCATCCCGTTGAGGGGGTGTTCAATATCGGATCGGCGGAAAGCGAGGTTCACAATGGCGGAGGAGGCATAGGGGATAGAGGCGAGGGATCCCGACAGGCTTGGAGCGACCGTTTCGACCAAGCCCGCTGCACGGTATGCAGGGAGCGCAACGCAGACCAGATCGCCCTCCATCTGCTCTCCATTCGCTAGGTGAACGTGCCATTTTTCCTCCCCGATGGATCGGGATTTCGGCTGCGCCTCAACTTGGCTTCGGTAATCCAGACGACTGACTTTCGTTCCAAGTTGTATGCAATCGTCGGGCAAACGCTCGGCAAGGGTATCGGTCAGGGTTTGCATCCCAGATTTGAAAGAGAGGAACATACTGTAGCGGGGGCCACTTGTACCGCTAGCCCCACCTTGGGATTCTTTCTTCCGTGCTACTAAGGCTTTGATGATGCTGCGATGCTGCTTTTCCATCCCAAGAAATTGGGGCATCGTAGCTTTGAGGCTCAGGTCCTTTCCGTCTGCCGTATAAATGCCACCTATCATCGGTTGTGCTATCCGCGTGAACGCTTCCTTGCCCAACCGTCGTGTGATGAAACTTTCCAGCGATTCATCGGTATCCTTTCGTCGACGGGGTATGACCCAATCTAACGCCATCCGCAGTTTTCCGTGCCAACTGAAGATTGGTGTCTTCACGAAGGGCAAGAAAGAAGCGGGTGCCATTAGGTAGAAGCCATCAGGGACGGGATGCAACCTGCCTTTGTGCAGGACGAAGCTGCGTCGCTCCATCGGATTTGTACCGAGAAACTGGTCGGCGATGCCCAACTCTTCGGACAAGGCCTTTGCCCACGGCTTTGTGGAGAGGAAAACATCGGGACCGTGTTCGATGACATAGCCGTCCTGTTTTGACGTGCAGATCGCGCCCCCGACGCGGTCTCCCGCTTCGAGCAGTTTCACATTGAGGGGGATGCCGCGCTCGGCTGATTTAGTGACCAAGCGGTAGCATGTCGTCAGTCCGGCGATACCGCCGCCGATGACGATAGCCTGTTTTCGGTTTGAGGTGTTTGACATTCTGAACTCCTACAACTGCTACTCCGTTTTTCCAGATCGAGCGGCGGGAACGAGCACATCCTTTCCTACCATCCGATCGCATACGACGTTGACCTTGGATCCGCCCCACCGGTACGGACACCGGTATCGGGGTCAACCGTGATAGCGCATACACAACTGACCGATCCCCAGTCTTGATTATCGTGGACAATATGTCCTCGCTCTCTTAAAGCCTCTCGTACCCCCGCATCGACACGCGCTTCAACTGTTGCTTCTCCGGGCTGAATGCCGTGAGGCCAGAAGGAGTTGGGAAAACTGTGTGTGACAGCGCGAGGTGCCTCGATAGCCTCCTGTGGCTCCATCCCAAATTCAACGATATTGAGAAAGACCTGTAGCATTCCCTGAATCTGTGCATCGCCGCCGGGGCAGCCAAAGGGCATGAACGGCTTTCCATCTTTGAGAGCGAGCGCGGGGTTCGGCGTAAGTCGTGGACGCTTCCAGGGCTGCAGGCAACAGGGATGCTCTGGATCGAGCCAAGTCTGTGTCCCACGCGACGAGATTGGGAAGCCCAAGCCCGGAACGACTGGCGTGCTGCCAACCCCGTCTGACGGTGTCGCTGAAAAGGCGTTTCCCGCTTCATCAACCACGCAGAGATAACTGGTATCTGTCTCCCATTCCGATGTATATTCTGGTTGGGGACGATCCGGGTTCAAGGTTGGGAACGGACCATTTTCGCGACGGGGTTCGGGATGGAATCGCCACGGATTGCCGGGAGCCGGCATATTGGGAGCAGCGCGCTGTGAATCAATGGCTGCTCGCCTTTCGGCGGCATATCTTCCGTCCAGCAATCCTGCCATCGGCACCTGCACAAAATCGGGGTCGCCGAAGTACGCGTGCCGGTCTGCAAAAGCGAGTTTGAGGGATTCAAGGACGGTATGAAGATAGTTCGCGGTGTTGTGTCCAATACCCTTTAGATCGAACCCTTCGAGGATTTTCAACGCCATGTTTAGCGTGGGGCCTTGACACCAAGGCCCACAAGTGTAAACGTCATAGCCTTTGTAGGTGATATGCTCCGGTGGCTCGACGCGCACCGAAAACGATGCCAGATCCTCGTAGGTCAGCAGACCGCCTTCCGCCCGATAGAAATCGGCGATTTCGTGGGCAATTTCACCCTTATAGATTAGGTCGCGTGCCGCACGGATGCCGGCGTGTCGATCACCGCTAGCTTTACGCTCGGCTTCGATCATCCGCTTGAAGGTTTCCGCAAGGTCTTTTTGGACGAAGATCTCCCCAATTTGTGGCACCTGTCCACCGGGGTTGTACACCGCGGCGGTTGAGGGGCAATTTCTGATGCCATCCCCACTCACAAGTCCGTAAAACTGGTCATCCACAGGTCTCCCGTTTTCGACGAGGTCTAAGGCGGGTTGGAGGACCTGTTCAAACGTCATTGTGCCGAATCGCGCAAGTGCTGTCAGCCACCCATCGGGGGCTGCGGGCATGACCGTACGCAGAATCCCAGCAGGCAGATCGCCGTTGTGATGTTCGTGGAAGTAGTCCATCGTCGCAGCTTTGGGCCACCGTCCGAGTCCGCTAACTGTTTCAACGGGTTCACCTGACGCTGGACAGTAAATAATCGGCGCAACGCCTCCAAAGTGGGCGGACCCGGGCTGCAGAACGTTGATACAGATGCCGGTTGCAACGCCGGCATCGGCGGCGTTGCCTCCACTTTCGAGGATGCGAACCCCCGCCATCGTTGCGAGATAGTGAAGTGATGAGACAAGATAACGTTTCCCTCGCATTGAGGGGCGGTGACTGTTTGGCATGGGTATTTCTCCTCTCTTAAGACGTTCATTGAACTGATGGACCGTGTACATTGCGTTTACGCGGCACGTTTCACGCATTCTATAGACATATCTCACTACTCAGAAAGTGTGTGAGAAATTATAGCTCATGGGATTCTTGGCTAAATCAAGCGTCTGGCACTTCCCAATCGAGCAGCACACCCAACGCCTCATTCATTCGGGTGTAGAGCAGATCAAATGCAGCGGCGGCTTCGGTGTAGGGGAAGCGGTGGGTTGTCATTTTCTCTGTCTGGATGATGCCTGAGCCAAGGAGCTGCATCGCTCGAAACGCAACACCAGCAGGCACGACCTGACCATAGTAGCCGCCAAGAAGTCTCCGCCGCTGGATCTTGCTTGACATGAGAGGCAATGGTTGATCTTCATACAGACCAATCAGATGCAGCAGCCCACCAACTGCTAACATATCCAAGCCCTGATCGAAGACTTTTGGACCCGCCGGTCCACCGACAGCGTACGCCACTATATTCGCACCGACCCCGTTGGTGAGTTTCCGGACAGCTCGGACGGGATCCTCATCGCTGGCATTGATGACCGCGTCTGCCCCCAACTCCTCAGAGAGTGTGCATCGGTTATCAAGTGCATCCACCGTGATAATACGTCCGCGTCCGTTGGCTTTTGCAACCTGCATCAGGAGGCTACCGACCAAACCCTGCCCGATGATGACAACTGTATCGTAAGGTTGAATGTCCTCAATGTCTATCCAAGATACAGCACCGGAGGTAAGCGGATAGTAGGGGGCTTGGTCGAAATTCACCGACGGTAGCATGGGGACGACCTGGGCTTGGTCTTGGGGTGAGCTCAAACGGACGGGACGGACGGTGTATTGTGCATGCGGTGCTGAAGCGACGACCCGGTCGCCGACAGCGTAGTGTTCGATGCCATCGCCAACGGCATCAACAATTCCTGCGAGTGAATACCCCATGCTTTCGGGGTTGACCGCATATTCGCGGGTATACCGTCCGCCCATCTCTGAACCTCGACTGATAAGGCTCCGGACAGCTTTGACACGGACCTCGCCGGGCCCGGGTTCAGGCATCGGTGCGTCTTCGATAACAACGTTAAATTTCCCTGCTGGCTTAGCGACTCGTTTCATCCAGTACTCCTTTCCATTCCGCGTTAGCGCTTGTCCGTATAGTCCTTCTTCTTCGGTTTCCATTCACGCGCCAAACGGGTGCCATGACATAGTTTTGAGCAACACCCCTGCCATTTTCTACATCGCACCAAATTTAAACTGTGCCATAAAATAATCTTGCTCTGCGGCTTTTTGAAATCATCAGAGCAAATAGGGTAACTTGCAAGGTTAGCTGGCACACTATTTGCTCCATAACTCCAATGAGATTGGTGGTGTTGTGAGCACTGTTTCGTAGCCTCAGTTCTCCACACCTCCTCGCTCATCGTGAGTCACCTTCCTTTTGTTAATATCGATACAGGTTGATACCAAATAATTGTGTTGAGCAAAGTGCCGAAACTGGGTACAATAAAAATATACCACGACGAATAAATTGAGTCAATTGAAATATCCAATCATACAGGAGGGCATTTGATGAAGATTACTGATATTAGGACGTTTCCGGTACGGGTGGGCGGCACCCAACTTGTGGTGAAAGTGGAGACCGATGCGGGTATTTATGGAGTAGGCGAGGCTGGCATACCCAGCCGCGCTTTGGCTGTAATTGGAGCGGTTCGACATTATCGTGAATTTCTGATCGGTCGAGACCCGATGCGTATTGGCGCATTGTGGCAGGAGATGTATCGGAGCCAGTATTTTGAGGGCGGACGTATCCTCACCGCCGCCATCGCCGCGATTGACATCGCGCTTCATGACATTGCTGGTAAAGCCTTGGGGGTTCCCGTCTATCAACTGCTTGGTGGGAAACAGCGGGATTATGTCCCCTGCTTCGCAACAACGCACGCACAATCGGCGGAGCAGCTAATCGCGGATGCCAATTTACTGATCGAGAATGGGTGGAATGTCATCCGAACATGGATAGCGCGGGGGGCGCAGGGACCCAATGGAGATATTTTCGAGCCACGTGAGTCTATTGCGCTGACAGCGACGTGGCTGACACAGCTGCGGGAGGCTATTGGTCCTGAACCTGTCCTCGGCGTTGACTATCACCACCGCCTCAGCGTTGCGGAAGCGGCATCTTTCTGTCATCGGATGCCTCCCGGAACCCTTGACTTTTTGGAGGAGCCGATCCGAGATGAGACACCGGAGGCTTACGAATCGTTGCGGACTATGGTTGACGTTCCTTTCGCGATTGGGGAAGAGATATCGAGCAAGTGGGGATTTCTCCCTTATATTGAGCGGGGTATCACCAATTTCGTCCGCCTTGATGTCTGCAATGTTGGAGGGCTGACGGAGGCGATGAAGGTCGCTAGTTTGGCGGAAGTGCACTATATTGACCTCATGCCACATAACCCCTTAGGAACAGTTTGTACTGCGGCGACGATTCACTTGGCGGCGGCGGTGCCCAATTTTGCATGGCTGGAGATAAGGGAATCACCGACGGAACGTTCGGGACGTTATGACACGGACCTGTTTCCCGTTCAACCACAGGCTGAGGGTTCGCGTTTCCCAGTCCCTGAGTTGCCGGGGCTTGGGGTCGAGTTCAATGAGGAGTTGGCACTTGCAAATCCTACGGAGACTGGGCAGGGAGCTTTTCTCCGCCGACGCGATGGATCGGTGACCAATGCGTAGCGGTTGGGCTGTGTTAAATAATCTAAGTTGTCCCCTAAAACCGCAGTGGGGCGATCGTTTTCAGCAAAGTCCCGATACGGATCAACAAAACGCCACAGGAACGCTTAGAAGCCGTTGAGTTGATGCGGCAGATAATTATGGCTACGATCCAACTACCATGAGACTTCAAATCAGGTGTTCTGTCCAAGCACGCAGAAGCAGACCAATGATGCCTTTGTGTGGATTTACCGGTTAGCGTATGATAGAATGGATTCGACTCATTCTGTCCTTTGAAGGAACTTTGTTTCCCCGTTCTGTCGGGGCATAGCTTAATTGAGGGGTGCTATAAATAGCGGGCTACATTTACCTAGTGAATCCCGACCCCCTCACATCAGTTCAGGTGTTGAGGAGTCCCCTGTTAATCCTTAACTCCTGAAAATCTGGATTCAGACCATTATTATGGGCACCCCTCAACCTAATTCTCATGAATTTGGCTACGTTCTCCTAAAGAAAGGATTATCATGAATACCAGTCCAATTATCCGAGGTGAGCCATTCAGCAAAGAAAAGACCCAGCAGATTGTCCAACAGTTCCATCGTGATGGCTTCGTGCACATCCCCGGCGTGCTGATGCCTGAAGAGATCACCGCCCTACGTGATACAACCGACAGACTTTTCGCAGATACGTCCCTCGCCGAAAAAACGAACCCCCACCTCGCCGACACGAGATACATCCAAGTTAGGGAGCATGATGAATCGGGGGAGGAACTCCCGTTCATTTTAAGGAATACCATTGAACTTGATCCAATCTTTCGGGATATGCTCCTTCGGGAGCCGATTCTCAGTTTGGCTGAGGCTGTCGTGGGGCCAGACTGTAAATTCTGCGGTCAAAACGTCCTGCGAAACTTGCCCGGTCTGTCAATTGAGCGGTGGCATGTCGATGGCCAGGTTCATTTCCCGCTCCCCGATGATGTCCCTCGCTTCGATCCACGGATTCAGATGCAGGTCTTGTGGATTACTGTTCAGATGGCACTGACCGACATTGAGTCTATTGATCACGGTCCAACGCAGTATGTCGCCGGCAGCCACTATTCTGGCCGCAACCCGAATGATCAGGAGCACCCGGAGTTTGAGGGCCGTGGACCCACGTCGATCCTTTGTAAGGCTGGAGATATCTACTTGCAAGACCCCCAGTGCTGGCACCGCGGTGCGCCCAACCGATCGAACCGCACGCGCTATATCTTACAATCGCAGTACGCTGCGCGGTGGGCATATTGGCGATTTAACTTGTGCAATCAGGTTCCCGTTCCCGAAGATTACTTGCAGACAGTTGATGATCGCCTGTTGAACCTATTGGGTCGAAGCCGCCCGGATAGCCTCTATAGTTAATCGTTCTTAGAACGGACAGGAGGACTTTGAGTAGCCGAAAGGAATAGAGAAAGTCATGAAAACAAAAGCAACAATACTCGTTAGTTTAATCCTTATGCTGAATATCGTTTGGGATGTCTTTGGTCAGGGAGGACCAACTGTTATTCCCGAAATCTTCCTCAGAAGCTACGATCCTGTGACCGTTTTTTTTTCTAAAGACAGTGGACCGAAAGCTGGCGGACCGGCGGATGAGCCCGGCACGCTGCTTCAGATTGAACCCGATCACCCCGGCGAATACCGCTGGTTGGATGCCAAGACCTTACAATTCCTTCCGACCGTGCGTTGGCCCGCCCTACGGCGCTTTACGATAACCGTCAACGGGGTAGCGCACACGCTGGTTACGCTGATGGCAGCCCCGAAAAGTATCTTGCCATCCAGCGGCAGTCGAGAACTGGAGCGAATTCAGGAGATACAGCTATCCTTTGCAGACCCACTAAATATTGAAGAATTAGGCGCAATGCTTCGTTTCGAGGTGCGACCAACACCGGGGCTAGAACCTACCGGCGATGGAAAAGTGCCCGCGTCTGTACAACTGACAAATCGGGACTTCACTGTAAAAGAGATTGAACGGACATCGATTCGGGATGCGGTCCAATACCAGATTACTTTTGATGCCCCTATCCCTTATGGCAGAGTGGTCACTATGACGCTGCAGCTTTCATTGGATGAACGTCTCAAAGGGGCACTCGTCCGGTACACCTTTGCAACCCAAACCATTTTTAGGTTGACCGGCATCGGTTGTGGGAGCGTCGTCTTTCCCATTGCTGCCAAAGGGAGCGTGTATCCGGTGGAGCAGCCGCTCCAGGGTGGAGGTGACGATGAGCCACTTTTTCTCGAATTCAGCCACGAATTAGGCCCGGTTTCGATCGCAACAGTAAAGCGATTGGTGCGATTTGAGCCTGCCGTGAAGAATTTCCGTTTTACGGTTTCTGGAAAGCGGCTCAATCTCCACTTTAGGCCCGAAAGAGAGCAGATTTACCGATTAACTCTTCAAGAAACGGATTTAACGGACGGAAACGGCAGAGATCTATTGACATTTGGTGAAACCAGTCTTTATTTTTACTATACACATGCTGATCCCTACCTGCGGTGGCGGCAGAGCAGGGGTATCCTTGAACGCTACGGGGCGCAGAAATTTCCGATGGAAGGACGCGGTGAGGAACAGATAGATCTGCGGATTTATAAGCTAGATCCCCTGGATCGGAATTTTTGGCCCTTCCCGGACCAGCCTGTGGGAGTCAATGAGGAATCCCGCCCGCCTGGACCGGGCGAGGAGCCCGCTTTCGCCACAAATATACCAAAACAGATTCAGTTGCTAGGAAGTCCGCTCGTTTCCCGATTGGTTCCGCTGCCGATGAAAGATCGGATGGGCAACCTCCGATTTGGTCTTGACCTGAAAGCCTTATTGATGAAAATCTCCGGTGACAATCGACCGGGGACATACCTTCTGGGCTACCGTCGAATCGGTAGCAGCCCCCAACGGAATTACGCCCGCATTCAGGTGACCGATTTGAGTCTCAGCACAGTTGAGGAGGAATCAGCAGTGAATTTTGTTGTAACCTCCTTGAGTACCGGCGTGCCTGTGGTCGGGGCGAAGGTTCTCGTCGAAGGGCGGTATTATAGAGACTCGGAGAAGGTCTGGCTGCCGATTATTTCGGGTGTCACAGACAGCACAGGACAGTACCGTTATAGGCATACGGAGAAGATTAAGGCCTATCTACGCCGTATTGTGGTCAGTCACGAAGGGGATGTGCTGACACTCAACCCTGCTAAGCCGCCGCCCCATTTTCTGGACAACCACTGGTATAGCTCACGCAGAGATTGGCTCGCTTGGCTAGAGAGGAAGCCACATCAAATCAAAGACAAGCCGGTGCGAAAGGCACATATTTTTACAGAACGCCCGGTGTATCGCCCGGAGGAACCTGTCCACATCAAGGGATATTTACGTTTGCGACAAAGGGGCAGCCTCACATATGAAGGGCATCGCCGCAGAAGTCTGCGGGTGGAGGGACCGGGGGATAAAACGTGGACATACCCGATCACCTTTACGGAGATTGGTAGTTTTTATCACAAATTTGATGAAAAGAATCTGCCCACAGGAGACTATCAGGCGAGCCTTCTTGATATCAATGAGAGAAGTCTGGCTTCTATGACCTTTAAAAAGGAGAGTTATCGTATCCCTCGCTTTGAAGTTCAACTGTTCGGACCGGATACCGTTCCGACGGATAGAGCTTTCACATTGACGATGACCGCTGACTACTATGCCGGTGGCAGGGTGGTCGGTCAGGAGGTAACTTGGGAGGTTACGCAGCATCCTGATGGTTTTGATGCACCAGCTGAACATCCTGGGTTTCTATTTTCAACAGATCAGCGTTTTAGCGACGGTACTCCTTTCCGCGCAACAGGCATTACAAAAAGGGAATTTACAGACGAAAACGGTTCTGCAACGTTGGAACTTAACCCTACCTTGGAGCCGGATGGCAGATCTCGTCTATATGTAGTGGAAGCGACGGTGCGGGGTGCCGATGAACAGACCGTCACAGCTGGTAAATTTGTGAGGGCTGTCCCTGCCTTCATTTTAGGGTTAAAATTGGATCGGTTTCTCAAAGACACATTAATTATCAACCCAGAAATTTTGGTACTGAACCATGAGGGAAAACCGCGGGAAGGATTGGAATTCCACTTGCGGCTGATGCACCGCCAGTGGCATTCGTATCTCAAGGAGAGCGATTTCACAACAGGAAAGGCGGAGTATGTAACTGACGTGGTAGATGTTCCCCTAATCCAACAAATGCTGATTTCAACCACTGCACCGATGGCACTATCATTTCCCGTTGAAGCGGCGGGCGTTTACGTTGTTGAAATTGCAGCCCAAGACAGACTTGGCAGGCGACAAAGTGTGTCCGCCGACCTTTACGTTGCAGGCGATACCGCCGTAGCGTGGGAGAAGCCGCAGGCGAATGTCTTTGAAACCACACCGGACGAAACCGCATACGACCCGGGGGAGGTAGCCAACCTACTCCTGAAAAGTCCATTTCAGCAGGCAAGTGCCTTGATTATAGTGGAAGGCCCGAAAGCCAATCAATACCATTGGACTGATATTAAAAAGGGTCAGGGGGTTTTCCCCATCCCGATTACCGGAGACATGACACCACGCGTACCGGTACATGCGCTGCTGTTGCGTGGACGCCTCAAGGGGGTAGAGATGGATGATGTGAGCACAGTTGATCTCGCCAAACCGATTGCCATGGCGAGCACCGCTTGGATCCGCGTCAACCCACGGGATAATCAACTCAAGATTGAATTGGACCATCCCGCTCAAAACCTCCCCGGCGCATCTATGCCAATGACGGTTAGACTCACCGATCTCGATGGAAACCCGCTAAACGGGGAAGTTACCCTCTGGCTAGTCGATCGGGCGGTCCTTGCCCTCGGTCGGGAAAAACGGTTGGACCCTGTGCCTTCCTTCATTGACTCAGTCAAAGCGCACATTCGTATCCGCGACACCCGAAACGAGGTGGTCGGAGATTTGACTGTGAACGAAAGACCCGGCGGGGATGGGCGTATGAGGCCGCGAATCACAGCCGCTGCCAATATAACGGTACGGAGAAACTTCAGGTCTGTGCCCTATTACAATCCCCTCGTACAGGTGGTCGATGGGGTCGCAACGCTCACCATTGACCTGCCCGATAATCTAACGGACTTTGCTGTACGAGCGGTGGCAACCGACGGTGCTGCCCGTTTCGGTTACGCTAAATCCGTCCTCTCTATTCGTCTGCCATTGATCGTTCAATCTGCGCTGCCGCGTTTTGTACGTCCGGGTGATAGCTTTGTTGCAGGTGGTATCGGTCGTGTCGTTGCGGGCGAAGGTGGACCGGGACAGGTCGAACTTCAGGTTGAGGGTTTGGAGGTGGACGGTGAGATACATCGCTCAGTAAACTGGGTGAAGGATAAACCCGAACAACTCTACTTTCCAATGAAGGTTGCTACGTCCGCCCTTGCTGAAGGCGAAACCGGTTGGGTGAAGGTTCGCCTTGCTGTCACGCGAGAAATCGATGGGGCGATGGATGCATTTGAAGTAACATTACCGATCAAGAACGACCGCGAGAGACACCGGTTAGAAGCCTTTGTGCCGGTCAAGTCGGAGGAGGCCGTTTCATTCCCGTCCCTTGAGGAAGAGCCCCGACCAGGAACCGTTCGCCAATCTGTGTTATTGAGCTACCAACCCACGTTAGTGAAGATGTTATCGGGACTCGATTACTTGGCCCGTTACCGATATCACTGTACCGAGCAGCGCATCAGCCAGTTGATGCCTGAATTGGTGCTCAAAGGCCTCCTCGATCAGATTGGTCGGGGAGGCCGCGCCGAAGCCATTGATCTGTCGATGCGAGAGAACTTCACCTATCTGGAGGGTGTGCTACAATCCAACGGGCTTTATAGCTATTGGCCCGGCTCCGACGGTTATGTCAGCCTAACCGCCTATGTGGTAGAATTTCTGCTGATGGCGAAGGGACAAGGGTACGAATTTAATGAGAAACTCTTGGAAAAGGGACTTGATGGGTTGAGAGCCTCCCTGCGATCGGATTACAGCCATTTTATTGATGGTGCTTCTTATGTCGAGCGGGCGGAAGCCCTTCATGCGTTGGCGATGGCGGGTGACTTTCAAGATGCCTACGCGCATGACTTGCTCGCTCGCGCCTTGACGATGGATCTCTACAGCGAGGCTAAAATTCTGTATGCCTTTCTTACAAAGGCACCCAATGAGACAGCGTCGATTAATCGGCTCAGCCAAGATCTTTCAAAAAGTTTGACCTTCGCGCTCCGAAATGGGGAAGAAGTATACCAAGGGTTGCAGTATCGGGCGCAAAGCTGGGACGGGTTAATCAATTCCAGTGAGGTCAAGACGCTCGCCAGCGTCGCTAAATCGCTTTACACCGTTGACCCAGAAGATCCGAAAACGCAGCTGCTCATCGACGAACTGACTGCTCGTGGGGAAACAAACGGGTGGGGAAGTACCAATGCCAACGCCGCTGCCCTGCTCGCTTTGGGCGAAGTATTTCGACTGCAAACACCGCCATCAATCGGTCATCAATTTGTGCTGCAATTTGGAGATGAATCTATAGAACTTAACACCGCTGGAAAGATTGTCAGTCAATACGAAACGGTCGCTTCTAGTCCCGGTAGCGTGATGTGGAAATCGGGGCCCACCGATAGCCTGCCCCATGCGCGATTGACGCTGGACTACATGCCCGCGGCAAGCGGAAATCAGGTTGCCAGCAAAAACGAAGGATTTGTCGTCGAGCGGCAGCTTCAGATTATCCGAGGTGAAGCCGATCCACCTGTCGTGCGTCCGGTCAAAGCGGGAGAAGCCCTTGAACTAGAGATGGGGACTATCGTAGAGGACCACATCCGCGTGGTCAACCCGGAGGCGCGGCATTATGTTGCAGTGGCTGCGCCGTTTGCCGCTGGCTTTGAGCCAATGAATCCGAATCTCGCCACTGCCTCGAAAGCAGCGAAGCCTGCAGGGACGCTGACGCAAGAGCCGGCTTACGCACAGTATGAGGATGATCAGGTCGTCTTCTATTACGATGCCCTTTCAAAGGGAACTTATGACTTTTACTTCCGGCTGAAGGCCAGTATTGAGGGGAGCTTCGTCCACCCGCCGGCGAAGGCGGAGCTGATGTACAGAGAAACGGTCCGAGGCCGCTCCGATGGAACGCGCATCATTGTCAAACCTGATCGCAAATGAAACCGATAACGTGGATGATGCGAATAAGATGGTGATTTAGTCCGCAACAATCCTTGATCGAAGCAGGATTAAAGAATTGATACCTCTTACTCTTTCACATTTATGCAAAATACGCCAGGCACCTTCCAAAGCGGGCTAACGCTCAAATCCTTCCTACTTGCCCTTGTGCTTATTCCATTCAATGTCTGGTGGCTCATCCAACTGGAAGTGGTCCGCGTCGGCTACCCAACGATCATCCATCCACAGGCGAATGTCATTTTTATTGTTTTTTGGCTCCTTTTGATTGGATACGGACTCCGCAAAATATCCCCGAAACTTGGCCTCTCTCAGCAGGAACTATTGACCATCTATTTCATGTTGTGCATTGTCTCTTGTCTCTGTTCGTGGGATATGTTGCAAATCTTAATGCCAATCATGAGTTATCCATTTCGATTTGCCACCCCTGAAAACGACTGGCGCAACCTGTTTTGGCGGAATATCCCGGAGTGGCTCACTGTTTCGGACGAAAAAACCCTACTCGGTTACTATGAAGGGGATTCAAGCCTATACACCCTCCCTCATTTGCAGGCATGGCTCACGCCGGTTGTCGCGTGGAGTGCGTTCATCTTCGTCTTGATGGTTGTGTTATTGTGCATTAACACCCTCTTGCGGATTCAGTGGACTGAGCATGAGCGATTAAGTTATCCCCTAACACAACTTCCACTAGAAATGACCAATCTTCGGTTGCGTTTCTTCAGGAATCGACTGATGTGGATTGGTTTCAGTATTGCCGCACTGATTAGTCTCGTTAATTTGCTCCATTCAATCTACCCTGTTATTCCGTATATCCCGATCAAACGGCAGGGGATAGGGGGAGGCATCCGAGTCTCTTTCTACCCGTTCGTTATTGGGATGAGTTTTATGATGCCGCGAGATCTCCTGTTCTCATGCTGGGGGTTTTACTGGCTTTACAAGATTGAATTGATGATCGGTGATATGATGGGCTGGCAAAATCTTCCGCGCTTCCCTTATGCGGCTGAACAAGGGTTTGGCGTGTATATGGGGCTGTTGATATTCGCGCTCTGGATCGGTAGGTCGCATTTCATAGGGTTGGTGCGTCATCTATTCACATCGTCCAAATCTCCATCGCAACTTGATGACACCCGCGAGCCGATGCCGTATCGCTTAGCGGTCATGGGCATCCTGCTTGGTATGACCTTCTTGACGGTCTTCTCCTATAAAGCCGGCATGTCGTTGTGGGTGATACCTATTTTCTTTGGGATTTATTTCTTATTATCGATTATGATTACCCGGTTGCGTGCTGAGTTGGGATTCATCGTTCACGGACACGGTTATCGTCCGGGTATCGACCCGCACAGCATGATTGTTACTGGGTTTGGCACTTGGCAACTTAGCACCAGCACACTCACCGTTTTTTCGATGTACATGTTTTTTAATCGTGCTTATTGGGTTAATCCGATGCCAGAGCACTTGGAAGCGTTCAAAATGTCGGAAAGGCGAAATATCAACCTACGCCATACCGCGATCGCCATTCTGCTTGCAACGGCGATTGGGTTGGTTGTGAGTTTTTGGTTCCTGCTAGACGGCTTCTACCGACATGGCCATGATTCCGCACATTTCCACCCGCATTCGTTATGGTATGGGCGTATGGCATACGGTCATCTTGAAAATTGGCTAAACTATCCTCGTGAGGCTGATGGTCCGGCACTTGCGTTTATGGGAGGTGGATTTGGGTTGACCGTCGTGTTGATGTTCTTGCGAACACGGTTTCTGTGGTGGCCCCTGCACCCACTCGGCTATGTGACAGCGGATAGTTGGGGGATGTTCAACCTATGGTCTTGTATCTTCGTCGCCTGGTTGATTAAGACGATGGTGCTACGTTATGGTGGGCTTGGATCCTATCGTCGGGCAGTTCCCTTCTTTTTGGGCCTCGCGCTCGGCGACTATATTGTGGGGTTTATCTGGAGCATTTTGAGTATTCTAACTAATACCCCATTGTATAATTTCTTTCCCTAATAACCCATGATGGGCCTTAAACGATTAATCTTAGTTCATAATGCCTGTAACCCAGTTTAAAAGCCTTGAAAACAACTAAGAGAGATGAAAGGAGAACCTGATGGGTAAGCTAGATGGTAAAGTTGCTCTCATCACAGGAGGCAATAAAGGGATTGGTAAAGGGATCGCACGTGGCTTGGCGAATGAAGGAGCGACCCTTGTATTGGCTGCACGGGGTGTTGAAGAGCTGAATCAGACCGCCGAAGAATTGAGAGAGGTCGGCACAACTGTGCTCACTGTACCGACTGATGTTACGGACGAGGCACAAATTGAAGCGATGTTCGAGCGCACGATGGAAGTGTTCAACCGCTTGGATATTCTGGTCAATAATTCGGGAGTGTTCGATGGAGGTCCGCTTGACGAACTTTCGACAGAAGCGTTGGATAATGTGCTTTCTGTCAATCTCCGCGCTCCTTTCCTGTGTACGCGGGCAGCGATGCGGATAATGAAGCAGCAGGGCGGTGGGCGCATCATCAACATTGGAAGTATATCCGCGCAGCGAGTTCGACCGCAGGCAGGCCCTTACTGTGCCTCCAAGTTTGGTATTTGGGGGTTGACTCAGGTGACAGCCTTAGAGGGGCGGCCACACGGAATCGTTGCGAGTTGTCTACATCCGGGGGCCACGCAAGTCAGGGAGGTTCCAGATGGCGGTGAACAGGTGGACAGGATGCAGGTGGACGAACTGGCGCAGGCTGCGGTGCTCATGGCGACGTTACCGCCACATGTGAATATGCTTGAAGCAATCGTTTTACCTGTGCAACAGCCCTATCTTGGTCGTGGGTGATAATCTTTGGAGGTGCAGCGTAGGCGGCTTTTCTTCGGTAGTACCCCTATTAGAAACCGAACAAGCGTTTTTTTTCAACCGTGATGCCGGTTCAAGTGATCAATGTGATTCTGGTTGAGTTGTCTGATGTTCGCATCCATATCAGACAGCCGTTGATTCAGCTCAGCAAAGCGATGATTCATTTCCGCTTGCATATCAGAAAGCCTTTGATTCATTTCAACGAACCGCTTATCTATCCGTTCCTCGAGCCGTTCGAGTGCGTGAAAGAATGTCTCGGACCTCTGTTTGATTTCGTCCGATTGCTTGTTCATCCGTTTCTCTTGCTCATTCATACGATGAAATAAGATTGCCACCTGCCCCACGAAACCAAGCACGATAAATAGAGCCAGTATCGTGTGGCTTGGAGACCATGAGCCAAAATCCATAAGTATCACCCTTTCAACCTGAACAACTCTACGTAAATTTGCTGTAAACCGTTACGCACCTATCTTTTTGTGCCGTCGATTAAGACAACCAGCTTATCGTGTGAGTCGAAATCGAGGGGCTCCCACGCCGTTATGATCGGCTTGAAGCGTGCTTCATATTCGTTCGTGCGTATCATCATAACCCCGCTTCACCGTGTGTAATCAGATTATACCAAGCCAATCGTTATTCTAGTTCTTTTGCTACTGCTGCGACAGCTGCGATGGTTTCGTCAATCACCGCATCGTTGTGGGCGGTGGAGAGGAACCAAGCCCCTCGTTCGAGCGCACGGACACCGTGAGAAAGTAGAGCGGTCGTGAAATTGATGTAATGCGCCTTGTCTGCTGCTAGAGAATCACGATAATTAGAAAATGATGAACTGGCACCCAAAGCGACGTGGAAGATTTGAGGGAAACCTTGTACCTGTGCCTCGATATCGGTGTTAGCCAGGGCATCCTTGATCCCGGTCATCAGTTTCTTACCCTGCTCTTCAAGGATGCTAAAGATCTCTGGTTTGGCCAGTTCGTTCAGCGTTGCAACGACAGCTGCCATCGCCGCCGGTAACGCGTTGTAACTGCCACCGTGCAAGACACCGCCGGTTGCCATTTGCTCCATCAGATCCCGCCGTCCTGCCAACGCCGAAACTGGAAAACCGTTAGCGATAGCTTTGCCAAACGTCGCTAGATCCGGGATAACGCCTAAACGCTGCTGTGCTCCACCGGGCGCCAACCGGAAGCCGGTGATGATTTCGTCAAAGATGAGGACGGTTCCCGTTTCGGTGCAAACCTCCCGCACCCCTTCTAAATAGCCTTGGGCGGGTGCGATCGCGCTGGTGTTGCACATCGCTGGTTCCATAATCACCGCTGCCACGTCGCCACGTCTCAAACGAGCCTCTAATAAGGAAAGGTGATTCCAAGGGAGCACTTCGGTATGCTGACCGGCGGGTAAATCCTGTCCGGCACTCGCAGGAATGGGTGTCGGTGAGGCTTCAGGTCCGAACTGGTCCGGTGTAGGGGCGATGCTCCAAAGCACATTGTCGAGCCAGCCGTGGTAGTGTCCCTCAAACTTGACGATAATGGAACGCCCGGTAGCAGCACGAGCTAATCGAAGGGCTGCCTGAACCACCTCACTCCCCGCGCAGTTAAAACGCACCATCTCCGCACACGGCACAATTTCACAGAGCAGCCGCGCCGCTTCAAACTCAATCTCGCTCTGACCGGCGTATAGAATCCCGTATTTGAGCTGCTCCGCTACCGCTTTGAGAACCGGTTCAGGATTATGCCCCAGAAGCATTGGCCCCATCCCCAGATAGTAATCAATTAGCCGATTGCCATCAACATCGTAAAGATAAGGTCCCTCTGCCCGTTCAAAGACAAGTGGAGTCGGGGAAATGCCCATCCGAAAGTTGCTGTTGACCCCTCCGGGCAGATATGTCGCAAAGTTAGCAAGGCGTTTCTTAGATTGATCAAATCTTTTCATGGTTAATTCCTTAGTGGGTGAGGGCGTATGTCACAACGTTCATCCCCTGCTCAAATGCCCACCGCCGCTGGTCCTCGCCGCCCGGTTCACACACCCTCCCCTCCCATGCACAGTTGAGATCGCTTGGACAGAAGTAGACAGCGATCCGGCCATCGATCATGATTGCCTCGTCAAAATCTCCGTCAGGTGTAACCAGCTTGTCGCCGCCGAGATATTCATCGTGATCGTAGAGGGTGTGATAGATTGGGTGGCTCATATCAATCCGTTCAAACTTTTTATCTGGAAAAATGCGTTGCATCAAGCGATACACCGAAGGACGCATCCGGTCAACGCGGATATCACAATCTTCGACGTGGAGAAAACCGCCGCGCTCCAGATATTCCCGTAATTTTCGGATATCATCCTCCGAAAAACGGACACCCAAGTGCCCCGTCATAAAAATGAAAGGATAGCTACAGAGGTGATCGATGTCATCCTCTTCGATTGAAACGTATTGTGGGTTATCGTGGAGTTCAACGTCAATTGATGTATATTTGGCTAATATCTCTGTAAACTTTGTATCGGCGGGCCAACGATAGTAGTTCACCGCGTTTGTGAACCAATCTCCCCCCGGATATTTGAGTCGGACAAAGACAAATTTTTCACCGATCGAATCCGGCGATGGGTGGTGGTGTTCAATCCAGCCGAACTGATGACCGTAATGTGCGTCTCGTGAGGGATCGTATGGAATGTATTCTCTAAAAGGAGCCGCCTGACACCAGCCAGCAAACCGATCCGCGGTGAGAACTGACGCTGCAATCCCTGCTGCACCCCTGAGAAATCCGCGGCGCGACACATGCGGACACACTGCCCCTTGTTCCCGAAGATGGATTGGTTTGCCCTTAAATATAGCTCCATTTTTTGGGTTGCTAGTTTCCATGGATATACCCTCCCAAGTTGAGAGCGGTTAAGCTTCAACACCAGCGATTCTTGTCTACTATATTTCGCACCGGCTCACCTGCGACAAATCGGCGAAGGTTTGCCGTTACGACTTCGATGCGCCGCTCTGTTGTATAGGGGCCCGCTCCCGCAGTATGCGGGGTAATGATGACATTCTCCATGTCCCAGAGTGGATGGTCGGCGGGGAGGGGCTCGGTTTCAAACACATCGAGTCCAGCACCGGCGATTTCACCCGCCTGTAGCGCATCAGTCAAAGCCGCAAGGTCCACGACAACGCCCCGCGAGATATTGATGAGATACCCTGTTTTTTTCATCCGCTTGAGCTGATTGGTGTTAATCAACTTAAAGGTTTCGGGGGTATGGGGTACGCAGCTGACGACGAAATCAGATGCCGCTAGGAGATTGTCCAGCCGGTCAATACCCCATAACGTATCAACGAAATCGGGCTTTTCGATTTCCACTGCGTTCGTCGCGATAACGCGCATCTCCGCTGCCGCACCACGTTTTGCCACCGCTGTCCCGATTCCACCAAGTCCGATGACCCCAAGCGTTTTATCTGCGAGGTGGAGGACGGGAACACCTTTTGCCCAGTCTCGCTCAAGTTGTCGCCGCAGAAAGATATGAAAACCGCGCGCAAACATCAAGATATACCCCATCACATGGTCTGCGATGTTATCGCTGTAAATGCCCTGCATGTTAGACAATGTTACGTCGCTCTCTGCCAGTGCGGAGAACATATAGTGTTCGAGACCCGCCATCGGGGTCTGAATCCAGCGCAGTTTTTTCGCCCGCTCTAACAGTTCCGGGGTGATTCGACCATACATGGCATCAATTTCGCCAATGATTTCAAGGGCTTGTGGTTCGTTTTCAACGTTCTGAATTTCAACATCACTTGAAACGGATTGGATCGCTCGCAGTTCGTTTTCATCAACTGCGGGATAGATTAGGAATTTCATTGAATAGAATACCACCATATTTTGTTTTCTTAAATTATGCGAGAATTTACGTCAATAAGTACACTAAATAGTAGTATAGCATTTCACCGCCATTCTGTAAAGGGAAAGGGAGAATTTGCTCACCACTACTGCTTGCGTCCACGCTTCGATTTTTTTCCTTGATCTTCGTTTTTCTATGGCTTATAATCTCTCTCATTGTGGCATATCGGAACACACTCAAAAACGAAAAATGATAATACCAAAATCCACGATTCCCGACATTCACGGAGGCGACTATGCCAGCAAATCTTCCTCCCGAATACTACAAACTGAAGCATGAACTTGAAGCGGCACGGACTGATGAGGAACGGCTCCAACTATTGGAGGAGATGACGCGAATCACGCCAAAGCATAAGGGAACCGAAAAGGTTCGCGCGGATCTCCGGTCTCGCATTTCAAAGTTGAGGAAAGCCGCTGGGAAAAAACAGTCGAAGAAAGGACGCAGTTATCATGTCCCCAAACAGGGGGCGGGCCAGCTTGTGCTAATTGGCACCCCTAATGTTGGCAAGTCGCAAATTATTGCCAACTTTACGAAGGCGAAACCGAATGTCTCCCCAACACCATATACGACCCAAGAGCCTAGCGTCGGGATGTTGGTTTATGAGAACATCCAATTTCAATTGGTTGACACACCGCCAATCACACAGGACTTCGTGCAGCCGTGGGTATTCGACCTTGTAAGAAATGCCGATCTCGTCCTGCTCGTTGTTAGTCTGGCCAGCGATGAAATTCTAGACCAGGTTGAAATCGTTAAATCAAGGTTGACTGAGGCAAAGATTCAAATTGCGGATATCGAGGAACCGTTAGACGAGGCGGATGAAGAATTTAGTGCGAATTTCACGAAAACCGTCCTGCTTATTGCCAACCAAGCAGATGAAGAGGGAGCTGCAGATCGATTAGATATACTGCACGAATTTTATTCTGAGGATTTCCAGATCTATCCGCTTTCTGCTATTACTGGCGAAGGGCTTTCTCGATTACAGGAAGTGGTCTATGAACAGCTCGGGATTTCCCGCGTTTACACAAAGTCTCCAGCCAAGCCTGTTGATTACGAGGATCCAATCGTGCTTCCCAACGGTAGCAAGGTTATTGAAGCGGCGATGGCATTGCACAAAGAGTTCGCTCAAGATTTCAAGTCCGCTCGGATTTGGGGAGCTAACTGGTATGACGGGCAGACCGTCAGCCGTGATGATGTGGTTCACGATGGGGATGTTCTGGAGTTCCATGTATGATTAACTCCTAAGTCGTTCAGGGGTCGGTGATATGACCTCCAAAGAGATTACGCTATTCCGAGAAAACCTGCTCACGTGGTTTGAGACCTATCACCGCAAACTCCCTTGGCGCGAAACTGAAGATCCCTATCGCATCTGGGTTTCGGAGGTGATGCTCCAGCAAACACAGGTCAAAAAAGTGCTGGAGTATTATCAGAAGTTTGTGAGCAAGTTTCCCGATGTGAAGAGTCTGGCAGCGGCTCCACTACAGGATTTGTTGAAAACTTGGGAAGGATTGGGATACTATGCCAGGGCGCGGAATCTCCACAAAGCCGCCCAAGTTGTCATACGAGATCTGAAGGGGAAAGTACCTGCGGATTATGCCGCATTCCGAGAGCTGCCCGGTGTGGGGGAGTACATCGCCGCCGCGGTGCAGAGCATTGCGTTTAACCATTCCTATGCTGTTGTAGATGGAAACGTTAAACGGGTTATCGCACGACTGTTTCTTATCAATGCACCTATCAACCAATCCGCTTCGGGGAAGGTTTTTCAAGAAAAAGCTGATCTGCTGCTAGACCACACCGCGCCGGGGATTTTTAATCAGGCGATGATGGAATTGGGGGCAACCCTCTGCCGCCCGCAATCACCAACCTGTGTCATTTGTCCGGTGAATACGGGGTGTCGCGCATTTCAGACTGCTCGACAAGCGGAGTTTCCGGTCAGAAGGAAATCGAAACCTCTCCCGGAGTATCATATCGTCGCGGGGGTCATCCACAAAAGCGACCGGATTTTAATCACCCAACGCAAACTGGAGGGCTTACTCGGCGGGTTGTGGGAGTTTCCCGGTGGAAAGATCTGGGAGAAAGAAGCTGCTGAACAAGCCTGTAGCCGAGCAATTCGGGAAGAGACAAACCTTCTCGTCGAACCGATCGAATACCTGACCCGCGTCAAGCATACCTACACGCATTTTAAGATTGTGATGGACGTTTTTCATTGTCATTACCGATCCGGCGAAGTTGTCCTCAACGAGGCGGTAGATTATCGCTGGATTACCGTTGATCAGATTGATCAATTCCCTTTTCCACGTTCTAACCATAAATTTATCTCCCTGTTGACACAGGGCAAGGAGGATAGTAATGAGTAACGATGGTCTTAAGGTTTACCAAGATTTAGGTGTCAAGCCTGTTATCAACGCAATGGGCTTCATGACCGTACTTGGCGGTTCCCGTCCTTCACCGGGGGTTCAGGCGGCGATGAATCACGCCAGCCGGTACTTCGCTGACATGGAGGAACTCCTGAAGAAAACGGGTAATATCATCGCAGAGCTGCTAGGGGGCGAAGCCGCTTTGGTGACACCCGGTTGTGCGGCAGCACTTGCGCTGAGTTCGGCAACCTGCATGGCTGGAGATGACCCTGATAAGATTCAGCAACTGCCGGATACAACCGGGATGAAAGATGAAATCATCATTCAAAAATCGCAGCGATACCATTACGACCGATGTATAACCATTTTTGGTGCCAAGATGATTGAAGCGGGTGATGATCAGACTACTGCGGAGCAGGTGGAAGCCGCCATCACCGACAAAACCGCCGCTATCCACTACGTCGCGCCCGGAGATGGTGCGGGGGTTGTATCGCTGGAAGAGGTCATTAGCATTGCCCACACCCATGATATTCCGGTAATCGTTGATGCGGCGAGTCAGGTCTATCCACTGGACCAGATGCGTCGCTATCCAGCGGCGGGTGCGGACCTAATCGGCTACGGTGCGAAATACTTCGGTGCGTGTAACTCGACGGGGGTGTTATGTGGTCGGAAAGATTTGATAGATGCTGCTTTCGTGCACAGCTTCATCGGTTATGAAACGCAGGATTCTCGCTCGGTTGGTAGACCTCTGAAGCTTGACCGTCAGGAGATTGTCGCCGTTGTCGCTGCGTTACGCGAGTGGTTTTCCATGGACCACGCCGCACGAATCGCGGAACATGGGTGGAAAGCGCGCGCCATTCAGGAGTCCCTCAATGGTGTTCCTCATATCTCCTGCAAGCCGGTTTCGGATGAGCGAACCCTCGGTAATGGACTTCTGGTAAACATGGACGAGGGTGCGTTGGGTAAAACCGCTGGTGAGATTGCCGCTACCCTACTTGATGGCGATCCAAGTATCTGTCTGCATGGTGGTAACGGTTCGCTACATATCGCTGTATCGAATCTAATTGACGATGATATACAGGTTCTCGCAGATCGGTTGAAAGAAGTCCTGATGGCTTAAATTGATTGTTACAACGCAAGCTATCAGTTTGCGCTAACTTTTGTGATTATTGGAAAACTAGAAACCTGTCCCTGCCTCTCCTTCGCTAGGGGGTGTGGGTAGGTAACAACATTTGTTGTTCCATACAAGGAGATTATTTATGCCACTATGGGAACGCCAACTCAACGAATGGCTTGCCGAGGAACCGGAACGCACAGCGGCGGCTGATTTTGAAGCGTTCTGGGACGAGACACAATGGCTGGCTCAATCCCAACCGCTGAATCCAGAGGTTGTTTCTGTGGACTACCCTTCAAAGAAGCTATCTGCTTATCAGATCTCGTTCGACGCTTTTGACCGTGGTCGTATTCAGGCATGGCTTCTTGTACCTACTACCTCCACATCGGAGAAACTTCCCGCACTCATCCGCTGGCACGACTACCTCGGTTTTCGTGGGCGTATCGGCACACACTTGACGTGGGCACTTCAGGGATTTGTCGTGCTCGTGCCAGATATTCGGGGGCATGGGGATTCTTCCGACTTGACGCATTACTCGTGGGGCAATAATAAAGGCTACTTCCCCCAAGGTATCCAGGAACCGCGCGAATACTACTTGCGCGGCTGCATCGCCGATGGGCTGCGAGCGGTTCATTTTCTGAGCGGGTGTGGGGAGGTCAATCCAAATCGGATTGGGATTATTGGAGATGGGTTAGGCGGGTTGGTTAGCTTATGGACAGCAGCACTTCACCCGCAGATTAACACGATTGCTCCCGTCGCACCGTATCCTTGCGATTGGGAACGACACGTTGTCGGTGCAAGCAGCATTGCCGCGGATGAAGTCAAGATTTACCTGACGCGCTATCCTGAGCAGGAAGAGACGGTCTGGAAAACGTTGAGTTATTTTGACCCGATCAATATCGCTCACCGTGTGAACTGTCCTTCGTTGTTCCCAATCGGTTTACAGGGCAACACTGCACCGCCTCAAGACTCAGTGGGTATCTACAACCTAATCGCGGGTGAAAAGGAGCTAAAAGTGCTGCCTTACGACGGGCACGGCGCAGGGATTGAAGAATTGATTTGCTGGATGCAAGAACGGTTAAAACCGTAGCAAACCGTATGCGGCAGAGAGTAACAAGCGTTATTCCCGACCATCAGTTTGTGCGATAATAGGAGACTTATAAGATGTGGACATTTGACTTACCATTAGAAGAGTTGGAGATTTACAAACCACCCCGCACCGCACAGCCGGACTTTGAGGAGTTTTGGGAACGCACGAAAGCGGAGGGATTGGCACAGCCGTTGAACCCTAAGTTGGTCTCTGTTGACTATCCGGTAAAACGGGTTCAGGTTTTTTCTGCGACGTTTGATGGGTTCGCGGGCGGTAGTGACCAACCACCGCGAGCGGGCGGTTGGTTTTTCATTCCCGAAGACCCTGCCCCACGTCCTGCGTTGGTAATCTACCACGGTTACCACGGCTATCGCGATAGAATATCGAGCCATCTGTATTGGGCACTACTGGGCTTCGTCGTGTTAGCGATGGATGTGCGTGGGCGTGGTGAGGCACCGGACTGGACTGAGTATGAAGGAGGACACGGACTCGGCTGGATGACGCGGGGCATCATGAACAAGGAGGAATACCTCTACCGCTTCGCCTATATGGACTGCGTGCGCGGTGTCGAATTTATCGCGGGCCGTCCGGAGGTAGATCCCGATCGGATTGGGGTGCTAGGTGGCTCACAAGGCGGTGCCTTGAGTCTCGCTGTTGCCGCCCTCAGTGACCGACCCGCTGTCGCGATGCCGATGGTCCCCTACCTATGCAACTACCCCGATGCTGTCAAGATGGCACGAGAGAACCAATACGGCGAGTTGAACAACTACTTCATTCGCTATCCTGAGCGGGAAACGGAAGGGATGAAGACGTTGAGTTACTTTGACAATATGAACCTCGCGCCGTGGATAACCTGTCCGACGTTGGTCTCTGTCGGCTTGCGGGACACCACTTGTCCGCCCTCGACCGTTTATAGTACCTATAACCATCTCACCTGCGAGAAAGAGATCTTGTATTATCCCTACGACATGCACAGTGGTGGCGGTGACGCACACAAGGAGAAGGTAATCGAGTGGGCACATCGGCTGAATCCGTGAGCTGTTGGTATGGGCCCCTAGCAGGCTACCAAGTCTAAGAAACAGACCGGGGAAATGGGCAAGCGAGAAAGCGGTATCTTCTCGTTTGCCCGTCCTATATCTCGGTCAGAACCATGTCGTATACAGGGGTGTCTTAAGAATGATACTCAACAGTCCCCAATAAGTGCCGACGATGAAGTCTCCAACCACCAACCCCATGAAAAACGGGACGACCTTCCGATAGGTCGTCACCCCGCCGTGCTTTAAGATCAGCAGTTTTATCGCCCAACAGACAAAGAGCGCGAACCAGTAGACATCAATTGTTCCCGAACTGATACCCAGAATATATCCCCCCGGATGGAATGGAAACCATATAAAACGCATCCGCATCCATCCCATTACGATTGAGAAAACAACCGAACCACTGATGATACTTGTGCCTAAAGTATCAGGGGGCTTAGGATTCTGTAACCAGTCGCTCAGGCTATTGCACGCTTGGGTGCCTGCCGATAACAATTCCCCAGCGGTTGAAGCACCGTACCGATAAAGCATGGCCGGAAAGATCCAGAATGTCAGGAGAACCCCAACAATTAGAGAGAGCATCATTGCCCAGGTGAGTCGGTGGGTGCTGGCACCGGTGCCTTCAGCGGACTTAAATGCTTCCAATTGGTGGGGCATAGGGTGACTTCGGTTTAACCGATTGAACCAATAAAACAACGAAAACATAGTCAGATTCGCCGCACCGATTTTGCGCGTTCCAAACGCAGAAATGAGAACCACTTGTGGATTCACGAGGACGATTGCGTGTAAAGGGGGCCCCAATTCGGCTCGCATTCGCGTGAGTGCTGTAGCAATGATGAAGTAGAGTCCGAAGAATATGGGCACAAGCCATTGAGACATCCCCAAACGGTTACAATACACCGTTAGGGCGATCATCCCGCCGATGAAACAGAGCACCGCTGTCCGATAACGCATTGGCTCGCCGGAATCATCAAGCTTCGATCGTAGGTTAATGGTCTTCTTGAAGACTTCCCAAAAATACTGTCGCCCCATGTAAAGCGTCATCACACATAGCCCGATCATCGCTCCGGTGGCTTGTTCTCCAAGGAACGGATAGCGTGGCAGGGTACTCCAACCCATCATTGCGCCAGTTAATCGCTCCATTTTTTGGAACAGAAAGAAGAACCAGGTCGAAAAGGTGAGGTCTAAAGGTATCAGGAAGGAGAGTCCAATAAGAAATGGATAGAACCGAATTGGCAATGCACCGATGGCATTCCACGGTTCTTCTGTGAAAAAGACACCTAGATTGTAGGTTGGCTCCTTGATTGGGAAATGGGGAATCTTCGGATATATGAAACTTACACCGTTGATGAGGCTGATTGCGCCCGCGACGCTGAAACCTATCCACATGAGCCGATTGCGAAAGAAACCGCGGGTAGGATTGGTCATTTCCATCGGGATTTGGATAATCGGATAGGCGAGTCTCTCATTTTCGATCCACTGCTTCCGAAGGATAACATTGAGACAGATTAGCATAAAAAAGAGGACCGAGATCAGGAATGACCATGCAATGGCGGGTCGAATCCAGAATCGGTAGAAACCTGCCGCCCAGAAGGCAGATTCGCCTTTGTAGAAATACTCGACAGCGGCCGGGTCTCGGAGGAGCAGCACATCTGGAAGGTATTTGTGAAAGAGATTTTCCCAGTCGTTTGCAGGTGTGGCGTAAAAATAGGCATGGGGGATAACCCCCATCATACAGACCATGTTGTCGTGGGCGGTGACTGCTGTCGTTGCGGAGACAGTGGTGTAAATCATCAGCAGTTCCGCTTGCGAGAACGGCTCCTTCGACATAAACCGCCCGCCGACTTTGTTGATCAAAATCCCCAAAAAAAGAAAAAAAATTGAAAGCTGCGGGAGGGACATGGAGGTCCAGTGGAGGGAGTGCCATATCATCTCCTCAAGTGCCACCAGGTAGAGGCACAGGGGCATGAGCAGCAGCCCAAACAGGATTGCTTTGATTGAGAGCCGGGAAGTTTCGACTTGCTTCATTTTAAGTCGATGTCTAATTTTCGTTTCGTGGAGGGGATTTTATACTAATTGCCCCGTTGAGGGCAAATGAACTGCTAAACTGATGAATATTTGTCTGAATCAGGATTAAAGGATTGATGAAGGATTTTCAAAATAAAAAAACGTGATGCGTGAAATGTGAAAGTAAGCTTCGCCTTTTTGTCCTAAAACCACGTTGTGTACAGAGGTGTTCCTAGGATGATACTCAGCAGTCCCCAGTAAGTGCCGACGATGAAATCTCCAACTACCAATCCCATAAAGAAAGGCAAAATCTTCCGATAGGTTTTCACTCCACCGTGTCTCAGTATCAGTAGTTTTATCAACCAACAGACGAAAAGGGCGAACCAGTAGACATCGATTGTGCCGGAGCTGACACCTAGGATATATCCGCCCGGGTGGAACGGGAACCATAGAAAACGCATTCGCATCCATGACATCCACATCGAAAAGAGCAGGGACCCACCAATAATACTGCCTGCGACCGGATCCGGTGGGCGGGGGTACTGCAACCATCCACCTAGGCTATTATATGCCTGCCAGCCTGCGCCCAGCAACTCCCCGGCGGTTGATGCGCCGTATTGGTACAGGACAACAGGGTAGATCCAGAACGAGACCAGCAGACCGACAATCAAAGAGATCATCATCGCCCAGAATAGGCGACTGGTGCTAGCGTGGGTGCGTTCTGCTGACTTGAACGCTTCCAATTGGTGCGGCATCGGATGGCTGCGGTTATATCGGTTGAACCAAAAGAGCAGAGAAAACATGGTTAGATTGGCTGTGCCGAGCCTCCGCGTCCCAAAGGCTGCGACGAGGATAACTTGTGGGTTCACCAGTCTGATCGGGTGCAAGGGAGGCCCCAACTCCGCTCGCATGCGTGTGAGTGCGGTGGCAATCATAAAATAAAGCGCGAAGAAGAGTGGCACAAGCCATTGGGACATTCCTAAGTGACCACAGAATATCATCAGCGCAATCATGCCGCCACCTAAACTGAGCACCGCAGTGCGATAGCGCATCGGTTCGTTTGAATCGTCAAGCGTGGATTGCAAGCCAATCACCTTTCTAAAAACTTCAACGAAGTGTCGGCGACCTAGGTAGATTGCCGTGACACATAGCCCAATCATCGCCCCGGTGGCTTGTTCACCAAAAAATGGGTATTGTGGGATGGTACTCCAACCAACCATCGCACCGACCAATCGCTCCAGTTTGCGGAATAGGAAGAAAAACCAAGTTGAGAAGGTAAGGTCTAAGGGGATAAGGAACGAGAGACCGATCAGAAACGGATAGAATCTCAGGGGCAGTGTGCCGATGGCATTCCACGGTTCCTCATTGAAATAGACACCTAGGTCGTAGTGTGGCTCTTTTATCGGTATGCGAGGAACGCTCGGATAGAGGAAATTGAGACCGTTGAGAAGGCTTATCACGCCAGCGACAGTGAATCCTATCCACATCATCCGGTTGCGGAAGAAACCGGCGCGTGAATCGGTCATCTCCAGCGGGATCTGAATAATGGGATAAGCAAGTCGCTCGTTTTCAATCCACTGCTTCCTGAGAATGACGTTGATGCAGAGCAGCATGAAAAACAGGACAGCAAGCAGAAAAGACCAACCGATGGCGGGCTTAATCCAGAATCGATAGTAGCCTGTTGTCCAGAAAGAGGATTCGCCTCTATAGAAATAGTTCACCGCATTGGAGTCACGGATAACGAGCAGATCGGGGAGGTGTTTGTGGAAGAGCGCTGCCCACTCATTTTCTGGGGTGGCGTAGAAAAAGGCGTGGGTAAGGACCCCCATCATGCAAACCATGTTATCATGTGCGGTGTATGCTGTGGTTGCGGAGAGGGTCGTATAAATCATTAACAATTCTGCTTGCGAGAACGGATTTCTTGGCAAAAACCGTCCGGCGACCTTGTTGAGGAGAATTAGGAAAAAGAGAAAGAAGATGGAGAGTTGCGGCAGGGACATTGATGTCCAGTGGAGCGAGTGCCATATCATCTCCTCAAGTGCCACCAAATATGTGCACAGCGGCATCAACAGCAGTCCAAACAGAATTGATTTTATCGAAATACGAGAGGCAGCTGGCTGTTTAGCCTCACCATTTTCGTTCAGGTTCATCACTTCCTTATCGTGATATAGAGGTTCACACAGTAAAATTGGTTTGACTCATGTTAGGAAATCGTGCAACTTGAGTAATCATAAGTCGGAGATTGACATAGGGTTCAACCTACTAGGATTGTTTAAGTTTTCCCCATAGCGTTGTTAACTTGTCTTGCGGAGAGACAGACAGTGCCCCCGGCGTGTACTCGTAAATTGATGGGAACGATTGTACCCCAGCCCGGCCGCCCGGCACGTAAATCTTGCCACCTGCTACGGTAGCAGGCACCCCGGCTCTCCCTCGCGGTAGTGGAACGGCTTCATCGATGACCCATTCGTCGAGGGCTGGATTGTAAACATCGACCCTTTTAAGAACTTCATCGTTGCTACCGTCGCTGAATGTGGACAGGCCGCCGATTGTGAAGATTCGACCGCTCAAAGTTGTAATTCCAAAGAGAGCTTTTTGTATTGGCATCGGTTTCTTGGCTTCCCATGTATCTGTCGCTGGATCGTAGACTTCGACAACATTCAGGACCTCTTCGAGATTCCATCCGCCGATTGCATAAATCTTTCCCTGAACCGCAGCGGCTCCAAGACCGCCTCTTGGGGTTGGCATATCCCTTTTCTGATCAAAGGTGTTTTCTTCCGGATCATACTCAAAAATGGTGCCATACACCTCTTTCTGTGGGCCTCTATCCCAACCGCCGATCACATAGATTTTGTCACCGACCACAGCCGCGGAAGTCGCTGCAAGCCCTTTGGGTAACTTCGCTAGTTTTTTCCATGCCCCTCGCTCTCCTGCTTCTGGGTTGAATACTTCCACCGCATCAAGTACCTTGCCACCACGGCTCTCGGCACCTCCAAACACATAAATCATGCCATCAAACGTAACAGCTACCATGCGCGCTCTTGTTGTCGGCATACTCCTCTTCCGTGCCCATGTATTGGTCACTGGGTCATACGCTTGGACGCGGTCTAGTGTCATATCACCGGGGTTCGGAATGTGCGGTGCTCGGTTGACTTCGATGCCACCGATGACGTAGACTTTGCCGCCGACGCTGGCAGCAGCCACACAACACCTTGATGACTCTGGCATGTTTTCTTTTCTTTCCCATTTGTCATCTGCTGCCAAACTACTACCGGCTATGGCTAACAGACCGATCAGGATTAAGCCTGTGAAAAGACAAATGCGATTAGGTTTCATGTAAGGTGTCAGCTGATTAATTGCCATATTGATGATTTTCCTTTCTCAGGGTTTGTGCTCGGTTGGACACAGTCACATCTCTTACATTTGCGTCATCAGCACCATTTATGCACAGAAACATTGGCAACAGATGATGCGATTTCTATACCTTTGGGATATAGAGAGATTCGGCTAATCTTCCGACAGCGCACCACGCTTGACCGCGCCAAGGGTTGTAAAACGCTTCTGGCCTGGTTCGACAGAACGGAGCTCGAAGAAGGGATTCCATCTTGGATGGGTATCGTTGCCATCGGGATTGTTACTCAGATTTCTGATGTCGCCGCCATTGGCATCCATGACATACACATCTCGCTTTCCGTCTCGTTTGGACTCAAACAAGATTCTTTTGCCTTTGGGGGACCAGATGGCTCCATTATCGCCCTTTGGATGGTTTGTAAGGTTGACTTTGTTATTCCCGTCGGGATCCATGCGGTAAATTTCCCAGTTTCCATCACGCTGGGTTTCAAAGGTAATGCCGCCTGTTGACCATTCGGCTCGTCTGTCAGTTTTCTCGTGGTTGGTCAACCTTTTCAGATTTTTTCCATCAATATCCATAACATAGATTTCCGAATTGCCATCTCGCTTCGACTGAAAGATAATCTGCATACCATCAGGTGAGAAACGTGCCCACTCGTCCGGTGCAATATGGTTGGTGAGATTGATTTGATTTTTACCGGCATTTCTGCCTTCTGCGTCAGCAATAAAGATATCAAATTGAGATTTATCATCAATCAAATCACGATTGCTCTCAAACACAATTTTTGTGCCATCAGGGGACCAGGAGCCTTTTTGGTCCTTGTTGATACCCTGACCTTCCGCATTTGTAATATTCACCAATTTTCCGGGCTTGTTGCCTTTTTCTAAGGTCAAAAAGCCAACATCCCAACTTGCGGCTTGCGGCAATGCCTGAGAATACACAAGGATGCGCGGGTCACCTGCCGGTGCGAATTGGGGTTCATTCAATTTCACACCTAGCTCTTTTCCCGTCAAGTCCTTGTCTTTTGGCTTCTTTGGGTCTGTCATATCTATGATACGCAAATCAAAGAGCTCTCCACCTTGAATGTTTGCGCTGTAGACGATGTAATTACCATCGGGCGACCAGTCAGGAGCTAACGTTCTCGCCTTATGATCTGTGACTTGCTTAACCTCACCATTATCGTATACCACACAGACTTGGGGGCCGTCACCTTGGTCACAAAGAAAAGATGCCATAGGCACCTGTGCTGATGCGTTGTTGACGCTCAGGGAAACAACGAGAGCTAATAGAATACCTCCCCAAAATATTATAGAACTTTTACCAAACATTGTTTTCTCCTTTCGATTAGATTGGAAGTTTAGAGTCTGGAGGAAGAAAATTGAGCTGTAAAGAAATGGTAGTGGAAGGAGGGCGGGGGCTCCGATGTGAAAAGTGTTGACTATAGCGGCGAACGCGATAGGTTTGGAGAAGAGAGAGGGAGAAGGCTGTTTTTCCCTTCCCCCTGCCTTCCAACATTGATGGGCCTATTAACTCGCCTTTAACGTTGTAGATTTGCACGGTTACAGTGGCGGCTTCGGCGAGATTGTAAGGTTTCAGGATTGAACGGGTTGGGGAAATTTTGCATCAAACTGGTGCGCTTGACCGCCCCAAGGGTAGTGAAGTGCTTATCCTGCGGTTCGGTCGGTCCCATCATTATCGGTCAACTGCTTGAGATTTTCTCCATCGGTGTCCATGACGAAGATTCCCCAATCGCCATCTCTATTCGATTCAAAGAAAATCTTCGCTCCGTCCGGTGACCAGCGCGCGCCGGTCACCGGTGTTGTACTTGGTGAGTAGCACCTGGGCGACACCTGGTTTCCGGGTCGTCATATCCGCGATGACGATATCGAATGCGCCGCGCGGCCAAGCTATTGTTCTTTGTGAGTTGTTCAACGTCGCCATTATTGAACAGGAGATAAATCTCTGAACCGCCAGATCCACCCGAAAGAGAGGCTATCATTGGCACCTGCGCCTATGCCGAACCGATAAACAGGAGGACGAAGCTCCCCAATAGGGCGACGATGCCTTTGCGTGACATTGTTAGACTCCTTTCCAAGTGCTCCTACCCCATCCTTTGCAAGCCCTCCTATTTCATTACTACCATTCGTCGGGTCTCGGAGAAGTCGTCAGCCAGAAGCTGATAGAAATAAACCCCACTTGCCACGGACTGTCCTGTATCATCTTGACCATCCCAATAGGCTGCACGCTGTCGGCTCGTATAAGCCCCTGCCGCCTGTTTTCCAACATCAATGGACCGTATTAACTCGCCTTTGACGTTATAGATTCGCACCGTTACAGAAGCGGCATCGGCGAGATGGTAGGGTATCCACGTCTCAGGATTGAAAGGATTAGGGAAGTTTTGCATCAAGCTCGTGCGTTTGATGTCTCCAAGGGTCGTGAAGTATTTGCTTTGGGGCTCAACCGAACGAAGTTCAAACTGAGGATTCCATCGTGCACTGTTGTCATTGCCGGGATCGTTGGTGAGATTTTTCAGAGCACCACCATGTATCATGTATATCTCTCGATTTTTATCTCGTCGAGATTCAAACAAGATCCGGCTCCCTTTCTTAGACCAAATGGGTCTCTGATCACTGCCAGGGTCATTGCTGAGATTGACCTGATTGTTTCCATCGATATCCGATTTATAAATCTCCCAGTTGCCATCGCGTTTGCTTTGAAAGACGATGCCACCGGGGGACCACTCAGCTTTTCGGTCATCCGTGTCATTTTCAGTTATCCGCGTCAGGTTTGCCCCATCAATGCCTACCGTGTAGATTTCCCAGTTGCCGTCTCGCTTCGATTCAAACACGATTGCTGTTCCATCAGGCGACCAGCGTGCCCGTTGATCCGGTGCCTCATGATTGGTGAGGTTTATCTGATTTTTTCCTAAGCCCCGTTTTTCTGCGTCCGCAATAAAAATATCCATCTGGGCTCGATCTTTAATTTTATTGCGCTCGCTCTCAAAAACAATCTTAGTTCCATCAGGGGACCAGGAGCCTTCCTGATCTTGACCAGCTCCTTCGCCTTCTGCATTGGTTATATTAATCAGGGCATCCGCTTTGCCTCTTGCATCCAACGTCAGGATCCCTATATCCCAGTTGTCAGCGTTTGGGAATCCTGTGGAGTAGAGAAGAATCCGCGGATCTCCGGCAGGTGCCCATCGGGGGGCAGACAATTTTGTCCCCGGCCCATCGGGCGGACCTGTCAGGTTTGTCTGTTTCGGTTTTTGAGGGTCGGTCAAATCAACGATAAAAATATCAAAGTTCTCGCCACCACGCACATTGGCATCGAAAATGATGATTTTGCCATCGGGCGACCATTCGGGGGTGAACACCTTGGATTTATTCTTTGTGAGTTGCTTAATATCGCCGTTGTCATACAACAGATGAACCTCATCGTCACCAGAGCGGTCGGAGATAAAAGATGCCATTGGCACCTGCGCGTATGCCGAACCGATAAACAGGAGGACGAAGCTCCCCAATAGGGTAATAATACCTTGACGTGACATTGTTAGCTCCTTTCCAAAGATGATAAGCTCCTTTCAACACAGATAAGAGATTTATGGAACATGATGGTGCAAGCGCAATGGAGGTCAACGATAGATTTGAAACTCCATTACACTTAACACCACACAGATGGTTCTAGCGAGTGACTGCTGGTTGCCCGCCACTTTTTAGTATGCCCCAAGTGGTTGCGAGTTTACCTTTGCTCTCAACAGCACGTGGATCTTTTCTAGGAAATTCCGTGGGCCAGGGGTCGTCATCCGGTTGCTCGTCTTGGTCTTGGCTGAGCAGCAGCTGATCAAGATTATGCGGCTGCTGTCTAGGCTGTGAACGTATCACGTGGAGCCCGCGTTCCCTTGCTGTCCACTCAACAACCGTCAAGGGTGGAACGCCTTGGCTGAGCCACTTGTAAATGCCGGCATCGAAAACGTCACGCCAGTTGCCCAATCCACGACCTAGAAAGTCCGGATCCGCAGTATGCTCTGTGGTGCCGATTTGATTATCAAACTGTAACCAAAAGGCATCAGTACCGGTGTTACCATCACTTTTGCCTCTCGCCCAGATGTAATAGGTACCTTCGTCGCACCAGAACTCAACTTGCCAATATGCCGTTGGATCCGCAACAGGTGGGTTCGCCGCGCCACCAATAAATTGAAATGCAAGGCCATTGGACGCGTCGGCATCTCGTGCGAATGCCGTATTTTGTGGCGATGTTTCGCCATAATCTCTGATTGTCTCTGCGCTGATGACAACCTCGGTAATCGCGGCAAAGCTGCTAGCAGCCATGCTGACAACGCAAAGTGCCATAAGCGTGCAGATTAATAAACGTGGTGCTCTCATTATTAAGCAACCTCCTAATAGGTTATTGATTTGGTGTATACAGATACAAACGAGCGTTGTTTCCTACAAACTTAACCCCTAAGTCCTTCTATCGGGGTGCAGCCCCTTTGTAATACGAATGGAACGTTGACTACATTTTAGCAAAAATTCCCGGATTATGCAACCCTTAAAATGAATCAAATTCTCAGAATAGCTATGAAACCTTACTTGACATACTCCCACACCCTAAAAGGTGGGGATTCTCACCCCTGGTCTCTCCGTTCCGAGAGCAAGCGGAACGGACTAGGTTTTCATTGGGATTGGCTTTCTGTCTTTCATATCCTGTAGGATATGATGTGGGAGACACCGCCAAGCGACAGGGTGCCACTCTCCCACGAAAGACAAAACAAGTATACCCTATTTCACCTACAAATTCAAACATTTTTTGACTTACTACCGTTTGCCGATTTGTAGCCACACCCTAAAGAATGGGGGCTTAGATCGGAAGATTATGATAATGGCTAATTTAACTCTTGAATTCTAGTTTTTTGATAACTATAAACCTATCAACCTTCTGAATTTCTGTATAGCAACTTGTGTTAAATAGATGCTAATGCTGCTCATCAGGCGGAACCAAAACGAAAATTCCTTGAGTTTACTATCAATTTTTGATACACTACAACGCAGTTGATAATGAGTAAGGACGATATTCGTCCCCATCAGGGGATATACACAGTTACACCGCTACTTCGGGAGGTTGGAATGTCAGAAGCGATCGATGAAACGACGGTCGAAAACTACAAAGGTATCTTACAACAATATTGCCAAAAGCGAGCGTTAGGAAATCTAACCTATGAAATAGATCAACAGGGGACACCTAATGAACCGAGCTGGATTGTTACTGTTAAGTATGGAGAAACAACCTACACTACGCCGGCACCGATCCGTGGATCTAAGCGCTTGGCGGAAAAGATGGCAGCCAAGCAGATCCTTGAGCTGATGGAATCTCACCAAGAAGCATTTCTCGCAGGCTGCTCTGATGCCCCAACTGAAATGCGGGAGCAGTCAACGGAGAAATCATCCCCAGAACCCCTTTATGTGCCGACCGAACTTGTTACTACAGCACTTGGTATCGCCAACCATCGCTTGGCTGGACTGCAGCGCGGCACTCGCTACCGTGACTCGGTAGAATCTAAGCAAAGCAACCAAGCATTTGCACAGCACCTAGCAGAACTCACAATGCAGATTGTACATGAGATTGCAAATGCTGCAGAAGCTTCCGGTGTCAGTTTTGGTGATACATCATCACAAACGGATACCTCCACTTGCACTCCTCATAGAAAGGAATAAATGATGTCTGATAGCCCAAAACACACCAACCGACTCATCAACGAAACGAGTCCCTACCTCCTGCAACACGTGCACAATCCTGTTGATTGGTATCCGTGGGGTGAGGAAGCGCTCACTCAAGCCAAACAGCAGGACAAGCCCATCTTATTGAGCATTGGTTACGCTGCCTGCCACTGGTGCCATGTCATGGAGCACGAATCCTTTGAGAATGAACAGATTGCCGCGATCATGAATAAGCATTTCATTAGTATCAAGGTTGATCGTGAGGAGCGCCCAGACTTGGACGAAATCTACATGAACGCGGTCCAGATGCTTACGGGACAAGGCGGTTGGCCCATGACCATGTTTCTGACACCGGAGCTAAAGCCGTTCTACGGTGGCACCTACTTTCCCCCCGATAACCGCTACGGGCGTCCGGGGTTTCCACAGGTGTTACTTGGTGTTGCAGAGGCGTATAGGGAGCGTCCTGACGCGGTGGGAGAACAGGCAGAAAAGATTATCACTAACCTGAATCAGTTGGCTGCGATGGAAGGGCATGGCCATCAGTTGACAACTGATATGTTGGATCGGGCGTATCAGGACTATCTGTCTCGATTCGATCACCATGAGGGCGGTTTTGGGAATGCCCCCAAGTTTCCTCCGAGTATGGGGCTCTCGCTGTTACTGCGTCACTGGCATCGCACAGGTAACCTCAACGCGCTTAACATGGTCGAAGTAACACTGGAAAAGATGGCGCGCGGTGGGATGTATGATCAGCTTGGCGGGGGATTCCATCGTTATTCAGTTGATGAGAGATGGCTTGTTCCCCACTTCGAGAAGATGCTCTACGACAACGCTTTGTTGAGTGTTGCCTATTTGGAAGCATATCAGGCAACGGGGAAAGTCTTTTATCGTCAAATCGCCACGGAAACGCTTGATTACGTTTTGTCTGAGATGTATGATGCGGAAAAGGGAGGTTTTTATTCGACGCAAGATGCGGACAGTGAAGGCGTTGAGGGCAAATTTTTCGTTTGGATGCCAGACGAGGTAGAAGGTCTCCTTGGGGAGGGGAAAGCCAAGATCTTTTGCGAATATTATGATATTACTGAGCTTGGCAATTTTGAACACAAAAACATCCTGCATGTCCAAACGCCGCCAGATCTATTTGCCCGAAAACTGGGTATGGATTTGGGGGATCTAGAGGATATACTCACCGAAGGGAGGCGGAAACTCTTTGAAGTCCGCGAGAAACGGATTAAGCCCGGTTTAGACGACAAGATTCTCACAAGTTGGAACGGTTTAATGATTCGGAGCATGGCGATGGGGTATCAGGTCCTCGGTGATGAACGCTATCGGGAAGCTGCAGAAAAATCCGCGAGATTCGTTTTATCTGAACTCTCCCAAGATAACGGGTTGTTGCTCCGCACACACCGCGCAGGCAAAAGCCACCTGAACGCTTACCTTGAAGATTATTCTTACTTCGTTGCCGGTTTAATCAATCTCTACGAAGCCACCTTCGCGCTTGAGTGGCTTAAAGAGGCGGAACGGTTGAATCAGATCATGATCGATCAGTTTTGGGACGAAGCAAACGGTAGTTTCTTCTTCACAAGTAAAAACCACGAAACCCTTATCGTCCGATCGAAGCCGGGGTATGATGGCGCAACCCCCGCCGGTGTGTCGCTAGCTATCCATAATTTGTTGCGACTTGACAAGCTCCTCAACTGTCCAGACTTCCGGGAAAAAGTGGAAACCACCCTTGATGTCTATTATCATCAAATCGAGCGTTCGCCCAGCGGATCGGCGCAGATGCTATGCGAGCTGGATTTTCTGCTGTCTACACCCAAAGAAATTGCGATCGCTGGTCAGCGGGAGAGCGAGGGCACCCACGCTGCATTAGCGGCTATCCATAGCCGCTTTGTTCCAAACAAAGTGCTCGCTTTGGCTAGCGATGAAGAAGATATCAGCGATTTGATTCCGCTCCTCGAAAGCAAAACGCAGGTTGATGGTAAGGCGACAATCTATGTATGTGAGAACTACACTTGCCAAGCCCCGACGACGGATGTAGAGGAATTGGCGGAACTACTCAAGAGTCCATAATAAAATCTGTTTCCCCAGACGTGAATTCAGTATTTCAACATCTTTGACTTCAATGGGGTCCATCAGTGATAAAAAAAATGATACATCGCTATTGGTATTCTGGTCATCGGTGTCTTGATATTAGTCCCTGTGAATTCCGTTGCGCGAAGGATTTTACTCCTTAAATGTTGGCTTTTTTGGACAACACAGGAAGTTGTCCAAACCCCCGGGTTATACACCCCCAAAGGATACGATACTGTGAACGAAGATGAACTTGAACGGAGAGAACAGGCATTACTTTATTTGCTTGAGGGAGAAGCACACCAGATGCGCGGTGAGTTCGGCCGCGCAATTGCGTTCTACATGAAGTCAATTGCCCTTTATCCCACTGCGAAAGCGCACACGTGGCTCGGCTGGACCTACAGCATGATGGGACGTTTCCAAGACTCGATTGATGAGTGTCACCAAGCGATTCGCCTAGATGCTGATTTTGGCAATCCTTACAACGACATTGGTGCATGTCTAATTCAACTCAGCGAATATGATGCTGCTATCCCTTGGTTAGAGAAAGCGATTCAAGCACCCAACTATGAAGCACGGTGCCATCCCCACATGAATCTGGGGCGTGTCTGGGAGCATCGGTTGGAGTGGGATAAAGCAATCGAAAGCTACAAACGTGCCTTATATGAAAGCCCTGATTATCAACCGGCATTTGACGCGCTTAGAAAGTTGCGGGCGAAGCTGAATTAGATAGGACTTACGCAGTTGAACGCTCAAAGTCTTGATGTTGTTGCGTTGGAAGACCGAAGTGCGTCAGTCCTATTTTAAAGAAAAAAATAATAATAGGTGCTATGCTGCCCACTTTGCATTTTATAATAACCCAAGTCGCTGGCATCGCTTGGTTTATCAATAGCAACTTGGGTTAAAATAAGGAGAAAGCTATGGCAATTTTGGAAGGTGGTCAGATTATTACAAAGGTCCTGAAGCAAGAGAATGTAAAATATCTATTCACACTCTGTGGTGGGACGATCGAATCGATTTACGAAGGGTGTCTGAACGATGGCATCCAGATCATTGACACGCGCGTAGATCCATCTGCGACGATGATGGCGGATGCGTATGCACGAGTGACCGGGGGCATCGGTGTCAGCGGTGTCACCCGCGGACCGGGGCACGCCGCCATGATCTACGGGCTAGCGACAGCATACATGATGGGCAGTCCGCTGTATTCAATAAGCGGTAACAGCGACGTTGATCAGATCGATATGGGCGGGTCTCAAGAATATAACCAGACTGGACTGGTCAAACCGATTACCAAGTGGACGCGGTTGGTCGCACAGACCGAGCGGCTGCCGGAGTATGTCGGCACCGGCTTTCGTAAAGCATTGGGAGGACGTCCGGGCCCCGTCCATCTGAACGTCCCCTACGACGTTTTGTATGACAAGATCGACGATGCGGAAATCGCTTATCCCGAACCGGCGAGCTCTCGTGTGAACGGTAGAATCCATGGCGATCCGGAGCAGATAGATCGCGCATTGAAGTTGTTGGCACAAGCAGATAGCCCGGTAATTATCGCCGCAGGCGCGACTCATTGGCAGAACGCTGCGGGAGCACTCTTAGATTTTGTGGAGGCAACGGGGATACCGTTTTTCTCAAGGGGTGCCGATGTCAACGCAATTACCCGCCCGCATCCGCTGTTCTTTGGCACGGCAACTTCTCGATTCGGCAATGCCTCAAAGGAACTACGCAATGCCGATGTGATTCTTGCCTTGGGGGTTAAATTCGATACAAACATCAGCTACGGCGGACCACCGCTCTTTCACCAAGACGCTAAGTTTATCTGCGTCGATATTGATGCTGAAGAGATGGGCAAGAACCGTCCCTTCGACGTTGGCATCATCGGCGACTTGCAGCCCGTCTTGACCGAGATGACAAACGGTGTTTCCCGACATGATTTTCACAAGCCGACAGATTGGATTGAACGGTTGAATCTTGTCCGCCAGGGTTTTCGGCAACGCCTCGCTGAAGCGGAGAACTCCGACAGTATTCCCGTTCATCCGCTACGCATCTGCAAGGAGGTGCGTGAACTCTTCGGGGATGATGCCACAATTTCCCTTGATGGTGGGGATGCCTCGCTCTTCTCGCACATGGCACTCGACCACTATCATCCACCCTACCTGCTGTTCACGGGGCCCATCGGCGGCATTGGGCAGGGAGTGCCTTTCGCGTTGGCTGGTAAGGTTGCGAGGCCAGATCAGCCGAGCGTCCTAATCACCGGTGACGGCTCCTTCGGTTACGGCATCATTGAGTATGATACTGCACTCAAGCATAACCTGCCGATTATTTCGATAGTCTCAAGCGATGAGGCGTGGGGCATTGTGAGGCACCCGCAAATCCAGCGCTATGGTTTAGATCGGGCTGTCGCAACAGATCTTCGGGCGGTTAGTTATGAGCGGCTGGCCGAAGCCCTCGATTGTTACGGGGAGCTTGTGACGAAACCCGATGAAATCCGCCCCGCTCTGCAACGCGCTGCCGATTCAGGGGTGCCAGCGGTGATTAATGTCCCCACAATCTTTACGAGTGCGGCAGCGTACTGCCCATAATAGGCTTAATGTGCTTGCCAAGATGTCCGCTTCAGGGGATCGTGGACGTTAATCGTCAGCGACGGACCAAAGCCCTCGATCTCTAGACGCAGATTATCCCCGTCCTGAATGGGGGCCAAGGCGTAGTGATGGGTTCCCGTGGATACGACATTCCCGGGCTCAAGTGTTATGACTTTGGTGACCTCTTCCAACACCTCTGGTATGAAACGCGCCATGGAGTTAGAGGAGAAGTCGTGCCGAAGTTCGTCGTTGACCCAGAGACGAATGCCGAGTTCGTTGGGATTAGAGACCTCGTCGGCGGTGACCAGTGCCGGTCCCATCGGAGCGAAGGTATGCCAGCTTTTTCCGAGGAAAAAACCGCCGGGGAGACCGCGGGCGGACACATCGATAAATTGGGTATAGCCAAAAACATGATCCATCGCTTCAGCTTGTGAGAGGTGGCTTGCCGTTTTGCCGATGACTACGCTGAGTTCAGGCTCGAAGTGGAAAACGGTCGCGTCTGCTTCGGGGAGTTGAACCGTATCGTCCTTTCCAATGATACCGGTGGGAGATTTGAGAAAGGCGTTAAATTCTCCCCGATCGGGGGATGCAGGTTCTATGTAATTGCCAGCAAGACAGACCAATTGACCCGGTCTGGGCAGGGGAGCCCTGAGACGAACACTATCAAGTGCTATTCCTGCATTCCCTTCGGCAGCCTGAGCGAGTTGGGGTTGTAGGTCGCTCCAATCTTGGATAAGTGTTTCGATAAGTTCTTGAGGGCTGTGGTAAGAGAGCCCCCCTAGTGCTGAGGCGACATCAACAATCTGATCGCCGCTGATTACACCCAGTTGATAGTCATTGAAAAATGCAAGTTTCATCTGATGTTTTTCCTTTCAATCTCTGATGATAGTATAGGTTTATTGCAGAACATGCCCGTTTCCTCAAACTTTTCGCACATGTTTTCAACGATAATTTTGAGGCTCATGTTAAGAAATATAATTTTCACGTTTCAGGCATCACGTTTCACGCTTTTTGCGTTTTGCACTTTCTTTTGACATGAGCCAATCTCGATTATAGCACAGATGGTGCAGGTGTCAAGACACTTTCAAAGCACTTGATATTCAATCCACTTCTGTCTAACGGGCAACGTAGAAAGATTGGTCCCTACCCCGTGCTACATGCAGAACATCTTGATCATCCGTTGATACACACCGACAGCTTCTGAAAGCTGTGCGATGTCAATCCACTCCCCGATGGTATGCGCTTGGGCAATGTCACCAGGCCCCAAAATTACCAGTTGCAGGTGATTCTTAAAAGCGTGTGCGTCCGTGCCGAATGGCACCGTTCCCGGTTTCGTTGTGCCTGTGGCTTTCAGACCCGCTTGGATAATCTCTGCATCGGGCGAGACATAGAATGGCATCCCTTTATGCGAGTCAGCTTCAAGACCGTACTTCTCGGCGATTTCCGTTATCATTGCGATCACATCGTCGCTGCGATCATTCGGCATTGGCCTAAAACTAAGGGTGCAGACCGTTTTCGTTGCGGCGACATTTGGTCGACAGCCACCGTCATCAAGCACCATATTGAATCCATTTGTCGGCGGGTTGAATTCACTATTCATGAAAGACTCGTCGGTTTTGAACAGTTTTGCCAATTCTGCCATTTCGGCGAGGAAGGGTGCAATTAGAAAGTTCGCCGAAATCCCTTTATCTGTGCTCGTATGTGCTGCCCGCCCTTTCGCGGTCACAAAGACCCGTCCGCCTCCTTTGTGGGCGTAAACAGGAGTCAATCGTGTCGGCTCGGCAATGACACCGTACTTGGGGCGTTCCGCGTTGAAGAGCTCTGACTCCCCTGCAACTTGGCGCGCTCCCCCACCGCTAGTCTCTTCATCCGCCGTGATGACGATAAAGAGCGGTTTCTTCAAATCGGCGGCGTTGACCGTTGCGCCGGCAGTAATCGTCGCAGCCAGCGGTCCTTTCATATCACAACTACCACGACCAAGAAGGCGACCGTTTTGAACCACTGGGGCAAATGGGTCCCACTCCCCTTCCAAACCGGGGACCGTATCGGAGTGAGAAAAAAGTCCGAAACCATCGGTCCCCTCTCCTTTCTTCCCCACCAAGCTCACCTTTTGCTCACCATTGTCATCGACGTATTCTAGACGCTCGACCTCAAACTCACATCCCTTTAGCGTATCTTCAAGGAGATCTGAGACCTCCTTATTGCTTCGCTGGCTAACAGAATTAATCGCCACAATATCCCTAGTCAGTTGAACGACATCAAGTCCCATTAAGAATGAGCTCCTATCCAAAATTTGACTCGTTCTGAAGAATAAATAACCATTTGTTGTATTATCAGAATGAGTAATATACTTTGTGAAATTTACTTTTTGAGAACAGATGTGGGGATCTCAACAGATTGCAACCGTTGGATTAAAAGCAGCTCCACCACGTTATGGGTGATGCGGTAACACCCCATACCAATTTCCGCCAATGGCATCTGACCGTGTCCGAATGGTCTGGTACCTATCATTTTTGTCGCCCCGCACTTGAACCATGCTATGCTATCATACATTCAACGAGAGATCTATAAAAAAATTAATCTGTTAATTTTGTTGACTTTTCATCAGAATATGGGTAAAATGCCCGATGTCACATATCCTCAGATTTGGCTTGTCAACAGAATTTTTGGCAGAATTTTTCTGAGGATGGGAAAACTTTCAGGGACCGGAGTGCACTGTTTGCTAACAACATGATCGCAGGAAGGAGAGAACAATGGAAGGGAAGTTTAGAGCTTACTTAATCTGCGCCCTATTTGTGGTAGGCTGCATTGCTTGTGGAGGGGATTCGGACGATGACGCAGATCGGCAGCCCACACAGCCATCAACATCGGGCGGTGGCGGTGAAGTCATACAAATTACAGTCGATTATGCAGCTGAGGAAGCAGCAATTCTCGAGGTTTTCACTCTGCATGCCGAAGGCATTGGAACAAAGAATCCGGACGAATTTATGCCGTATTGGTTGAGAAGCGAAAGCGAAGATGTCTTTGTCGCTTGGGATTTTTGGGCAGGGGCGTTTGAGAAACACCTCGGCTGGCAAGCAATTAAAAAGGGGTGGGACGGTATTTTTCGCCTGCGCAGCGGCAAAATGAGCGTTGAAATCGAGAGCATCGCAATCAATAAAACCGGCAAAAATGCCACGTTACGCGGCCGTTATCAATGGGCGGTCAGCGGTGGTCTAATCGCATCAATGGTAAAAAAGGATCGCAAAGAGGGATGGAAAATTCAACAGGTTGATTACACGAATGAAAAGTTTGGAAAACAGGTTGATGAGCTTAAGGATCCGGCCTATGTGAATCCTCCACCTGAAGCAGAGCAGGAGTGAATGCTGGTTGAGTTACCTATAGATTGAGGGGCGGTTAATTGAGGGACGGTTAAGGGTGGCTTCCTTGGTAGGAGAGGCCGCCCGATTGCTAGTGCACAACCTACACAGATACCAGAAACCGAGTTTTTGTCAAAAACTCGATTTCTCTATTCTCGCGTTTTTAATGTGAAACTGGTTGCCGTGAAGGTTCAAGTGTGGGTAGATAATCTGGTGTCATCTCATCACCTTCGCAGAGCACCACCGCCCTTGATACTACATTACACAATTCTCGGACATTCTCTGGCCAATCATATTTGTAAAACAAATTCATTGCTGCATCAGATACCTTGGGTGGCTTCTTGCTGTCTAATTCTGCTTGTTGTTCAACGAAATGCGTCACCAAGGCTGGGAGATCTTCAAGACGTTCTCGAAGGGGTGGGGATTGCACCACACAAACACTCAGGCGATAGTATAGATCTGATCTAAACTTCCTCTGATCGACAAACTGCTTGAGATCGCCATGGGTTGTGCCGATAATACGGACATTGGCGTAAATCGGTTTGGTTCCACCAACGCGGGTGAAATAACCGTCTACCAGAAAATCATGCAATCGATTTTGGGTTTCGAGTGGGAGCGCATCAATTTTATCAAGGCACACCGTGCCGTCATTCGCTATTTCTAGCATTCCTTTTTTCTGACTAACCGCTCCCGTGAAAGCCCCTTGCTCATGACCGAATAGTTCACTATTGACAAGCGATGTGCCCGTTGATGCCGTGTGAAAAGGGACAAAGGGGCCGCTTGCATACTTACTATCATAGTGGATTATCCGGGCGATCAATTCTTTTCCTGTTCCTGTTTCCCCTTGGATTATGACAGGCGATCGCGTTGCTGCAATCTGCTGTAGGTTGATGCGAAATTGTTGCGTCCATTTACTTGTGCCGACTAATTCAACTTTGGGAATTGATGGAGCCGCTGACCGTCGTGACGTTTCCAGCGCGCTCAAGAGTTCTTCAGCTTCATCGACAGTGACTTTGTGGTCATGAAGCAGAGTGAGTACCTTCCGTTGTGCTGCGTACATGATTGCACCTCCTAATTTTTTCTCGGTAGTCTGTTTCTTAAATTCGGCTATGATCACCCCTAAGCGGGCTTGTGAAATACACCGCTAAGTGTTTGCATGGCTGTAATGCCTTCCTGTGGAGACATCTCGCCACGCTCAATTGCCTCAAGGATTTCAAGTTGTTCCCGCCGCTTTGCGTGAGGTGCATAACCTAGTGCGTTAATAACCTCATCAAGCTTTTTTCGCACCGTTGGGTATGAGATTCCCAGTTCTTTTTCGACCTCCTTGATGTTGCCCCTCGCCACGAGGAACGCTTCAACAAACCGCTGCTGATCTGATGGCAGCAGTCCAAGTTTGGAGATTGGGAAACGTCCCTCCATTGCCATTTCGCAGGAGGTGCATTTCAGTTTGACGGGTTCAAGTCGTCCGTCGCAGATTGGGCAGTTACTAATTGGTTTGCGCATAAACACTCCTCTCACAAAAAGGGTTCAAATTTTACTGCCGCATATTATAGCCAACAAAATAATAAATGTCAACTATAATAGTTGAGGAAATTGGTTTTTTAAGGGATATTTATCAATTATATTGATTTTATAAATTGATATTCAATAAAGCCACTTCTAACTATCCGAAACCTGTTTGCGCTACCTCAGAAGGCTTGGTCGCCCATGCCTTTAAGCGCAAAGAGTAGATGGTAACCACTTCAAAGGGATAGGAATTGGATTGACGATGTTTTTGGTTTTTGTGTTATTGTGTGAGTTTATCATCTGCCCAACAAAACAATTGTGTGATAAAATCTACAGTAGTCATGAATTTGGGGTTCTCCCGTCAATCGAATATGGTTTGTCAACCCGATTAACAATGGAATTGAGGAAACTGTCTTACAATCTCTAAGCACCATTGGTTAGGAAAATCAACTTGCCAAAGGTACACACCCATGAAAGACACGCCTGCCACCTTCCAAAGCGGTTTAACGCCCAAATCCTTCATCATTGCTCTGCTGCTCACACCGATCAATGTGTATTGGATTATCGAACTGGAAGTGGTTCGATACACATTTCCTACCTGGACACACCCGCTATTTAATGTGATTTTCATTCTTTTTTGGCTCCTTCTAATTGGGCGCGCACTTGGCAAAATTTCCCCGACGCTGACTCTTTCTCAGCAAGAGTTTTTCACCGTCTATTTTATGTTATGTATTGTCACCTGTCTCTGCTCCTATGACATCATGGAAATCTTGATTCCGATCTTGGGGCATCCATTTCGGTTTGCTACCCTCGAAAATGACTGGCGAGAACTGTTTTGGAAACATCTGCCGCAATGGCTCACCGTGCGGGACGAAGAGACCTTAATCGACTTCTATGAGGGAAAGTCAAACCTCTATGTTGATGAGAATTTTAAGGCATGGCTTATCCCCGCCGTTGCGTGGATCTCGTTTCTCTTCGTGTTGATGGTTGTGATGTTGTGCATCATAACTTTATTACGGGTACAGTGGACTGAGCATGAGCGGTTGACCTACCCACTCATCCAACTTCCGATGGAGATGACAAATCCGAGATCGGGGTTTTTCAAAAATCGACTGATGTGGTTTGGCTTTGGTATTGCCGTGCTGATCAGCACCGTCAACTTACTGAATTCAATCTATCCTTTTCTCCCCTATCTTCCCATCAAACGTCAAGATGTCCATCATTATTTTACCGAGCGTCCCTGGAACGCCATGGGAAGTATACGAATCGCTTTCTATCCCTTCGCAATTGGCATCAGCTTTCTCATACCGTTGGATCTACTGTTTTCATGTTGGGTGTTTTACTGGGTCTACAAGACCGAACTGATAGTCGGCAGCGTCATGGGTTGGCAAAGTCTCCCGAAGTTTCCTTATGCCGGCGAACAGGGTTTCGGTGTCTACATGGGTCTGTTAGGATTTGCCCTTTGGACCGGCAGACCTCACTTCAAACGGTTAATGCGCCATCTGTTCCGACCTCAGGATGCTGCCTCACAACTGGAAGATGCGCGGGAAGCGATGCCCTATCGTCTTGCATTTACAGGGATTTTCTTTGGCATGCTCTTCTTGATGGTCTTTTCCTACAGAGCCGGCATGTCGTTGTGGGTGGTTCCTATTTTTTTCGGGATTTACCTTTTATTAGGGGCGATGATCGCGCGCCTTCGTGCCGAATTGGGCTTCTTGGTTCACGATTTTCACTGGGCCCATATCGATCCCCACCACCTAATCATTGCTGCCTTTGGGACCCGCCGCCTTGGTGCCGGTACCCTCACTACCTTCACATTGTTCATGCATTTCAGTCGCGCCAATCGAACCCATCCGATGCCAGAGCAACTGGAAGCGTTGAAAATCTCGGAGCGACAGAATATCAACCCGCGTCACACAGCCGTTGCTATTCTGCTTGCAACGCTTATCGGAGCGGTGACAATTTTTTGGCTCTTATTGGATAACTATTATCGACATGGTGCCGAATCGGGATACTATATGGGGCCAACCACAGAGTGGGGGCATTTCTATAACCGACTTGAAGGTTGGTTGACCTTTCCTCAAGAGCCCGATCAGTCCGCTCTCGCGTTTATGGGGGGGGGGCTTGGGGTGACTGTCCTGCTAATGTTTTTGCGAGCGCGCTTTATCTGGTGGTCGCTCCATCCCCTTGGCTATGTGATGGCGAGTAGTTGGGGAATGTGGAATCTGTGGTGCTGTTTATTCGTTACTTGGGGCCTGAAGGCTGCTATCCTGCGTTACGGAGGTCTCAACGCTTATCGTCGCGCAATTCCATTCTTTTTAGGACTTGCGTTGGGAGACTATATGGCGGGTAGCCTCTGGAGCATTCTAAGTATTTTGACCGATACGCCCTTATACCAATTTTTTCCCTAAGCGTCTCTATCTAAAAACTAGAAGGAAACGAGGAAAGGCGGTCGGATGGATGGTTGTCCTCACATGCTCGTCTACTCGTATGTTTATCCCTTCACATCAGTTCTCTCTTCGATGGGGATCATTTGTATCCGTTGAGGAAATTTGCGCGGATCTCTCGCCGCGTATCCGGCCATTTGCTTGATTATATATTTCTATTCTGCTCTTGATGGAGTTGTGCTATAATTGTTGGTTGATGCTGAAATCTCACCTTCCAAAACAGAGGAGAAACCCATGAAAATCGGAATTGGTGCCTCAACTGATGTGCAAGCGACCGTTGAACGTTGCAAACAACTCGGTGTCGAACGCGTTTTTATTAGTTGTGCGTCTCTGCCCGGATATGAGGAGAATGGGTATCCGGCCCTAGACCGTCTGCGGGAATTTAAAGGGAGGTTGGAAGACAATGGTCTTGAAGTACCGAGTGCTACTTATTGGTTTGCAAAGTGGCCCCCACGCCCCTGGCGCGATGGTTCAACAAATCCCGATATCTTGTTGAACCGTGACCGTCGCTGCATTGATGCGATGGTGCGGATGATCGAAGTTTTGGGAGAGGTTGGTATCACATCGGTGTTGCATTACGTTGACATCGGCAGGCCGCTAGATCTCGCGCAAGAAGAAGCGTGCTGGGAGGGTTTGATTGACATCTACCGTGAACTGATGTCGGTGGCGGAAGCAAACGGTGTTGGCATTGGAAATCATAGTCTGCATCGGCTCTTGCAAGATGGTGTTCGTGAACGAGCGGTCGCGGAAGGCGTAAGGATTGAAGATTACGGGCATTATATGACAGAGGGCTGGGGAGGTCCTTTCTTGGTCGGAACTTGGAAGGAGTTGCGTCGATTAATCAATACGGTTCTAAGTCCATCGAATGGTGTAACGTTGTGTACCGGTATTGATATCCCCGGCGGGGATGTGCCGGCACTGGTGGCAGAGTTTGCAGGTAAGATTCATTTCTGCCAGCTGCGGGATCATTCCGATCGATGGCCCTCCGGACGGGAGGGGCCCCTTGGCGAGGGGCGAGTCGATCTGCCCACTATCATCGCCGCCTTGCAAGAGGCTGACTATCAGGGCATTCTACATCCAGAACACTTGGGTCAACCGAGATATCCGGAGGAGGATTTGGAAGCAAAGGCAGTGGCTTATGTCAAATCTCTACTCGCATCGTTGGAAAATGAGTGATTGAATTGTCCAAGATTGGGTTGATTTTTATGTGAAACATAGTGTACAATGTGTACAATTTATTAAATTATGTGGATTGAAGTTGGGCTTGGGGAGTCTACAAACCCACGCGGAACGAAATTTAGATTGCGTTTGGACAGACGATTGAACTATTCTGAAGAGCCAACGCCAAAAGCGGATGCAAAGCTTTCCAAAGCTGCGCTGAAGTGATATGCAAAGGTGCTTGGCTCAATCTCCAACACCATTAAAGGAGGAAAATGAGATGAAACCCTTCCGAAAGTTTGCAATCAGTTGCCTGGTCGTATTCGTTTGTATAGGTCTTCTTCCAGCCGTGGGGTATAGTGCTGCTGATTGGGAGGATGTCATATTCTACTACCCCATGAATGAAGGGGCAGGGAATGTAACCAAGCAACATCCTAAGGCTCCCAACCAGTTTGGCGCAAAGCTGGAAAATAGTCCCAAATGGGTGACAGATGATATACCAGACACACAAGGAAACAAGGCTGCCCTTGAGTTTCTTATAGAGAAAGAACAAGGGTTGACAGTATTTGACCATCCTGCATTGGATCTGGGGACAGGGGATGTTACTCTTGAAGCCTGGGCGAAAACCGAGATAGGCGACCAGGATCACAAAATGATAATTACTACCTGGGGGGAGAATGGTAGTGGATACTATCTCAAGATAACTCAGGGCTTGCTCTTAACTCGATATAATGACATCAATAGAGTTGGTCCTGAGGTAAAAAGTACAAAGAAAGTCTCTGATGGTAAGTGGCACCATCTGGTTTCTACTCGGAAAAATAGAACCGAGGTGCGGATATATATTGATGGCAAACTGGATGTCGAAACAATGGATGGCGCAGGTCCAGGAGCGGTGGACCCCGACGCTAACTTCTACATTGGTTGGCAGGTAAATAGACCGACCCGTTTCTTCGAGGGGCGAATTGACGAGGCTCGCATCTGGTCGAGAGCTTTGACAGCTGAAGAAATTGGGGAGGCAATGAATGGAGCAATTTTAAGCGTCGAATCCTCGGGCAAACTTCCTATTAGCTGGGGCCGTATCAAGTCCAGTTATTAACTTAACCACTATGATTTTGAAAGTGGGTGCTCTGGATTTCTATGAGTTTATCAATCCTCTCTGTCTAGGTATCCTTGCACCGGGCGGCAGAAGGTCTCCAGTCCACATGATTAAGGTAGGGGCGAAGTTAATCTCGTCCCTACCTTTTTTTATTTTTTACGGACATGATATGATGACAAAATACCTCGCTATTTTCTGTTTCGCTTTCATCCTGATAGCAGCCTGTAAGGTCCAGGGGAAAGAAGAAGGTGCCCTAAGCCCTAATTCCATCGGGACTGAATTCTCACCTGAATTCGTCAAGTATTATAACCGTGGCCTGAAACTTATTGGAAGTGAGAATTACTTGGGTGCTGTGGAGGTGTTCAAGAAGGCTATCCAGATTGACCCGAGTCGTGCAGAGACGTACAATGCGCTTGGAACCGTTTATTTAACCGATCTTGCCCAAACAACAGAAGCAATTGGAGCATTTCAAACCGTTCTCCAATTAGTTCCCAATCATGCTCGCGCACATCAGATGCTCGGTATCGCCTATTTCAGGCAAAATGCGTATCAGAAGGCGATACAGGCATTGCGCCGTGCCATTGAACTTGAGCCCACCGACCTGGATAATGACTATCATCCGTATTACGACCTCGGAATGGTTTATCTGAAACAGAACAAGTTTGACGATGCGATTCAGTTATTTGAACAGGCAATTCAGTTGAATCGGGACCACATCCGTGTATACTACAGTCTGGGCACCGCCTACATCCGAGTAGGGAATGTTGAAAAAGGCGTTGAGCAGATTAAGAAATACGAGGCACTCAAACCTTATGCAAATCGTGTGTCACAGCTGGAAACATCTATTCAGAAGGCCCCTAAAAATCCTGAACTCTGGTATCAGCTTGGGCTGGTCCATCTACGATACGGTAAGTTTGAGTTAGCCATCAAATCTTTGGAAAAATCCATTGCACAGAACCCGAACAATAGGGAGGTTTACAATACGCTTGCGGCATGCTATATGAGACTCAACCACTTTAAAAAAATGCAGCAGGCGTGTGAAGCGGCTGTCCGTCTCGCCCCCAACGAGGCAAACGGGCATAACAACCTCGGGATGAGTTATTCGCTCCAAGGAAAATATCTCGAAGCGATGAATTCATTTTTAACAGCGATTCAACTGGATGCGGAGTCCCCTAAATTTCACCAAAATCTTGGAAAAGTGTATGAAAGGTTAGGAGATGTGGAAAAAGCCGCTCGTGAATTCAAAACAGTTCAACAACTCCAAGCAAGGCAGAAGTACAAAGGAAAGAATGGTAGAAGGGAAGGAAATCAGTGAACCCCTACGCAATACGCAATACGTTCTACGTTTTATGCCGTATTGGATAGTTTTCACTCTAAATGCCTTTATTATTTCTCCTCATGCGCGAATGGCTGTTCAGTTTGTTGATGTCGCCGAAGCGTTGGGTATCACATTCAAGCATGTCAATGGCGAAAGCGGGCGGTTATATTATCTGGAAACCATGGGGTCCGGCATGGCTTTCCTTGATTATGATAACGACGGGGATCTCGATCTTTACATCGTCAATAGTGCCCCCTTGCCAGGCTTTGTGACGGCTACGCCGCCCACGAACGTGCTCTATCGGAACGATGGGGACAAGGGCTTTACCGATGTTACTGTCGAAGCGGATGTCGGGCACCGTGGTTATGGGATGGGGTGTGGCACCGCCGATTATGACAACGATGGGGATCCAGATTTATACGTGACGAATTTTGGGGAGAACGTGTTATATAGGAACAATGGCGATGGAACTTTTACGGATGTAACGGTGCATGCCGGTGTGGGTGACAGCGACAGATGGAGTTCGAGTTGTGCCTTTGTGGATTATGACCATGACGGTAATTTGGATCTGTACGTCGTTAATTATCTTGATTACGATATTGCCGAAGATGGCGAATGGTATGATGTGAATGGGCGGCAGATTTATAGCAATCCACGAGTCTATAAAGGGGTCTCGGATGCCCTTTACAGCAACAATGGAGATGGCACGTTTACCGATGTCACGCAACGCGCGGGCGTTTACAACGATACTGGGAAAGGGCTCGGTGTCACCTGCGGGGACTACGATAATGATAGGCGCATAGACATCTATGTCGCCAACGACACAACACCGAATTTTCTCTACCGTAACATGGGGGATGGGACTTTTATGGACCTCGGCACTATCGCTGGGGTCGCGTACAACGAGGATGGAGTTGCGGAAGGCGGAATGGGGGTCGATTTTGGAGACTATAACAACGACGGTTTTCTGGACATCTTCGTGACAAACTTTTCCCGCGAAACCAACACATTGTACCGCAACAACTCAAATGGTATCTTCACTGATGTCACATATATCACGCATTTAGGAGATCCCAGTTTCCTGAAATTGGGCTTTGGGACCAAGTTTTTTGACACCGACAATGATGGCAATCTGGATCTCTTTGTCGCAAACGGGCATGTCTATTCGACCGTCGAATCACAATCCGATACCCTCGAATATGCACAAACCGACCAACTTTTCCTGAATATGGGAGAATCATCCTTTCTTGATGTATCAGAGAGGGTCGGTGCCTATTTTTCAATGAAACGAGTCAATCGAGGTGCTGCCTTTGGCGATTATGATAATGATGGCGATACTGACATTTTCGTGGTGAGTTTGAATCAGAAAGCGGTTCTGCTTCGCAACGACGGAGGTAACAGAAACAATTGGTTGATGATCAAAACCGTCGGTGTCGAAAGCAACCGAGATGGAATTGGGGCGCGTATTAAAGTTGTCACTTGCTCTCGCACTCAGATTAAAGAAGTCCAAGCTGGTTCCAGCTATCTTTCAGGGCACGACTTACGCCTCATTTTTGGGTTGGGTGCTGAAGCCAAAGCGGAGGAGGTGAAAATCAGATGGCCAAGCGGCTTGGAGCAAACGCTGGTTGATGTGGAGGCGAATCAGTTGCTTATCATCACTGAGGGAGTGGATGCACAGACGCAGCAGTTGTCAAAGTGATAGGATCTACGCACAGCCCCTCCAAAGGGTGCCATAGCCAAGAGTCATAGGTGAAGTTACAAATTTCGTTGGCAATTCTTAACCCCTGTCTTTTAGTTGAAATATACAATAGCATTGTGTATAATCTAGTCGGTAAGGCGGTTAAACGTCTATCTCACAGACAGTGTTCTACATAGGTCACTCAGCAAATGTTAAGCATTTTTTTTAAGGGAGGTAATAGAAATGTACGGCAAAGGATATAGGTTAGCAAGTGTGATTGTAATGACCGCCGTGTTGACTTCTATTTCGCTGCTCAACGCATATTCCAAGCGGCTATTTTACAATTCATTGGATAGCCCAGACGCGGTTGAAGAAGGCGGTGGAACAGTTTATCCCATAGAAAAGAAGGACAAGCGCGACCTCTTTGAAGATGCCCAAAGCGAGAAAGGATTTTTTGCAAGTGAGGTTGGTCAAGCCATTTCGTTTCCCATTGAAGATAAAGGTAAGCCGCACATCAAACGAGAAGCAGGTACAATTGCATTTTGGGTAGATGTGCGGCATCCTATCGGTGAATGGGGGGGCGATGGAGGTGTCGCGCAATGCTGGATATTTTACTCCCGTAATTCCACTAAGACAGATGCCTGGGGTATCGCCCACAGTCATCCGAATGAGCGCTACGGCATAACTTATCTGATAAAGCAAAATCGCTTCGACCATTTTGTTCTCGCCCAAGTTGACAAAAGGGCGTGGAAAAAAAACCTCCATCACATGGCTGCAACATGGGGACCAAAAGGGATGCAGCTTTATTTAGATGGGGAGTTATCAGGTATTGCATTCCCCGACGAATTCAAAGAAGGTCCCAATCAGTTGGACAATGATTTCTGGATTGGCAATCGAGATATAGATCTGGATCCGGCAGGAAATCAAACCTTATTTGCAAGGTGGGTCATGGATGAATTGTATATCTTCGATACCCAACTCGAACAAGCACAGGTTAAGAAGGTTATGGATTCCCCAGGGCCCCAGGCGGTAAATCCCGCTGACCCACTCTCTGTGACCTGGGGATCGCTCAAAAGCCAAATGCTTAATTAATGCTAGGTTGAGTTGCCTTACTTAATCTAGAAAATTAGTTTTCCTATCCGACAAGGTAAGCAATAAAAGAAGCATCGGCTTTGCACCGAGGCTTCTTTTTTCCATGCGCCGGAATCGGGTGGCATTGACGGTGCTCTCGCTGGAAGTGGTAGAGGCTATGCACTTGGACAGAAAATAGGTTATAAACCCCCGGGAAGTGCATGACTCTTAATAAAAATGACAGTTGATTTTTTGAAACGGAGGAACACCCCATGAAAGTTGGAATTGGCGCATCGTCCGATGTGCAAGGGACCGTTGACCGTTGCAGAAAACTTGGTGTCGAATGTGTTTATATCGGTTCCCTTCCCGGATATGAAGAGAACGGGTATCCGGATGCGAACCGCCTGCGGGAACTGAAGGGGAGATTCGAGGACAATGATCTTGAGGTGCCAAGCGTCACCTATCATTTTGCGCGGTGGCCTTCACGCCCTTGGCGGACAGTGCGCTCAATGAATCCAGACATCTTGTTAAACCGTGACCGTCGCTGTATTGATGCCATGCTGCACACACTTGAAGTTTTAGGGGAGGTTGGCATTTCGTCAGTATTGCACTATGTGAGTTTGGGCAAACCGATAAATCCCGCACAAGAAGAAGCGTGCTGGGAGGGCCTCATCGACATCTACCGAGAACTCATCCCGGTGGCAGAAGCAAACGGGATTGGCATAGCAAATCACAGTCTCCACCGAATCTTGCCAGACGAGGTGCGTGAATGGGCGGTTGCAACAGACGTACGGATTGAGGATTACGGGAATTTTAGGTCAGATGCATGGGGTGGTCCCTTCTTGGTAGGGACGTGGAAGGAATTGCGGCGATTAATCAATGCGGTTCCCAGTCCATCGAACGGAGTGGCGTTGTGCACCGGCATGGATATCCCAGGTGGGGATGTGCCGGCACTAGTAGCAGAATTTGCAGATAAGATTCACTTCTGCCAACTTCGAGACCATTCGGAGCGATGGCCTGCCGGCCGGGAGGTTCCGCTTGGCGAGGGACGGGTCGAGCTCCGCGCTGTTGTCGCCGCATTGCGGGAGGTTGGTTATCAGGGTATTCTGAATCCAGAACACCTAGGTCAACCGAGATATCCGGGTGAGGATTTAGAGGCAAAGGCTGTGGCTTACATCAACTCTATATTAACTTAACTTTGGCAATCAATCAGGAGGAGCGGTAGTATGCAGGCACGGAAACTGGCAACGCTTGAGGTGCCGCCTATCGGCATGGGCACTTGGAAAACGTTTGATGTCCGCTCAGAGGCGGAGATTGCGATTCGCAAGGGGATTATCACAGCCTGTGTTGCGGAGGGTGTTTCCTTTCTTGACTCGTCGCCGATGTACGGGGAGAGTGAAAGCGTGGTTGGTGTAACAACTGAGGAAAAGCGGGAACAGTTCCAGCTCGCGACGAAGGTCTGGTGTACAGGATTGTCACAGGGAAAAGCTGAGATTGCCCGATCTTTTGAACGGTTTCGGACCGACTATATTGATGTCTTTCAGATTCATAATCTCCTTGACTGGGAGCTTCACCTACCAACGCTAGAGAGGTTGCAGGCAGAAGGGAGAATCGGTCTCATCGGAATCACACACTATCTGACCGAGGCTTATCCTGAGATGATCCGAATCATGAAAAGCGGGCGGATCGGCACGATTCAGATCCCCTACAACGTGTTGGAACGGGCGTGTGAGCAGGAGATACTGTCGCTTGCCGAGGAACTTGGAATCGGCGTGATTGTAATGAAGCCGCTTGACGTGGGGAGGTTGGTGACGGGACTCAAAAGGGAACCAAATCTCTCGCCACTGCGAGCACATGGGATAGAGACATGGGCACAAGCATTATTGGCGTGGATTCTCGCGGATCCGCGGGTGAGCGTGGTAATCCCGGCGACCTCAAAACCGGAGCGGATTCAAGAGAATGCTGCAGTCGGTGTGTTGCCCGCACTTCCGAAGGAGTTGCGGGCGTATATTGAGAAGGAAGCGCAACGGTGCCTCTGACCGATTTTTTGCAAAGTATGTATAACTTGACTTTGCATGAAAGGAGTTTCATATGCTGACTCAAGAGCAGATCGACCTCTATCAAACCAACGGTTATATCGTTGTTGAACAGGTAATTTCAGCAGAAGATATCGCGGAGCTCCGCAAGATTACGGATGAATTTGTTGATAAATCCCGCGAGGTCACTGAACATACCAATATTTTTGACCTTGAACCCGGACATACGCCAGAATCACCTCAACTTCGGCGGCTCAAAAATCCGGTAGCCCTGCATCCAATTTACGGCCGGATGCTGCGTCACGACTCTATTCTCGATAGCGTTGCCCAATTGATTGGGCCAAATATTCGCTATCAGACCTCCAAACTTAACATGAAATCCGCCGGGTTCGGTAGTCCCGTTGAATGGCATCAAGATTTTGCGTTTGGGGGCGATGCAACCAATGACGATATGCTGTCGGTCGGCCTGGCGATTGACGATATGACACGGGAAAACGGCTGCTTGTTGTTTATTCCAGGCTCCCATAAAGGTCCGATTTACGACCACTATCAGAACGACGTTTTTGTTGGTGGAATTACTGACCCCAATTTCAGACCGGATAACGCCGTTCCCGTTGAGCTTAAAGCTGGCGGTATCACTATCCATCATACCCGCACCTTACACGCCTCTGCACCTAACCTTGGCGGACAGTCGCGCCGTTTGTTTCTACTTCAATACTGTGCGGCTGATGCCCTGTCCTCGTTACCTATTACTGACTGGGATGCCTTTGATGCCGCCATACTGCGTGGTGAACAGATTCGCGAGCCCCGCTATGCGGACATTCCTTCCGTTCCCCGACCCGATAGTCCCCGGCCCGGGCGCGGTGGATCTATCTATGAACAACAGACGCTTCTGGTGAGGAAGCAAGTTTCCGAGAGCACTCCCAAGTAGAAACGTGGATGAAGAGCGGTAGAAAACTATTGGGAGTTTGACGGACATAAACTGGCTAGGGAAATAGTATACCCCCGGCTATCTTCTGAATTTTGCTTGACACTTTAAGAGGACATTTGCTACTATTCCCACAGATCCTCATACAAATAACCTTTGGTGTGAGTAGATGGGGCTGTCGGCCTTACAAGAGGGTAGAATTTACATCGGCGGTTTGTCACACAATGATTAGGAATTTGTATCAACACGAGGAGGGTATTACCTCGATGAAACCTAATTGGGTCCTATCAATAATACTCGTGCAGCTTATCATTTTGATGTGTGGAGCAATCAGCTATGCGGGTACGTGGCGCGACGATTTCGAGGACAGAATTACTAGGGAATGGAAAATTTACAATTTAGACCGTCAGGCTGAAAATTGGTGGGTCAATCGGGGCGAGGCAGCCGGACGAATCTTTAAGCGTGGGTTCATCAGTTTGTGGTTGACGGGGAAATTGGACTGGAAGAACTACTCTGTTTCATGTCGAGCAAAATTGGTCAAAGAGCGGAACGATCCGGCGCGTGTAGGGCTTACATTATACGACAGAGGCGATGAGGACAGCCGTTATCTCTTCTTTATCGATTTCTTTTTTGATGTTGTATCAATCACTAGAGCGGGATCGGATCGATGGTTTACGCGGCAGTTTCCTTTTGTTTCGGACAGCGATACGTGGTATAAACTTAGGGCAACCGTCAATGAGGGTCAACTTGAATTTCAGGTCAACGATCAGGTGTTTACGGCGGAAGATCCAGACCCTCTCAAGCCCGGTCAAGCGGGGCTTGTGGTCGGTAACGCGGAAGCTCGCTTTGATGATGTTGCAATTATGGGGGCAGATATTAAGAATGGTGGGCCAGGCCGTCCGCACGCCGTGGATACGCAGGGGATACTTGCGACAACATGGGGACGAATCAAATATAGTCAATGAAACGTGGGTGTTATCCTTGACTGATTCTCGCGTAGATTGGTGGATGAGGGAACGCCCATCAAATTGTGCTTGCGTGCCCTGAGGGATTGTGCTACAATGAGGCACATTTTGTAATGAAGGAGGCTATTGTTTGAGAAACATTGATAATCAACCGTCTGGTTTTACATCTACACAACTCCTCATTGTGATTGTTATTATTGGGATTGTGGTTGCCGTGGTCCTAGCGTCAGGCTTGCTGGGTCAGGCAGGGAAAGCAGATCAAGCGCAAGCGGCGGAAGAAATCGAAAGTATCGGCATCGCACTGGATACCTACGCGAAAGACAATGGGGATTATCCATCGACCGAGCAAGGACTGGCAGCACTCTGGGAGAAACCTGAACAGCCGCCAACTCCCATTGACTGGAAGGGGCCTTATTTGAAGGTTCCTATCACAACGGATCCGTGGGGAAGCGATTACATCTACATCCGTCCCGGTGTCCATGACCGATACGGTTACGATCTTATCTCTTTCGGCAGCGATGGACGCGAAGGTGGAACCGGCGATGCAGAAGATGTGGTTAGCTGGATTCGTCCGGATGAGTAAGATATGAAGCGTTAACGGGCAGCGGCAATTGCGGCTTTCAAGTCTAAGGCACCTGTATAAAGTGCCCGACCGACGATTGCGCCATGAACCCCTATTCCTTTGAGGGCTTCAACATTTTGAATTGAGGTGATCCCACCGGAGGCGATGACGTTAACAGTGACAGCGGCAGCGGTAGCTTCCGTGATTTCCAAGTTGGGTCCCTGGAGCATACCGTCCCTTTTGATGTCTGTGTAGATGATGGTCTGAACCCCGCAATCTTCCATCTCTTTGGCAAACGCGAGGGCGGATTTTTCAGACACATCAAGCCAACCCTCTGTGGCAACCATTCCATCCTTTGCATCGATACCGACAGCGATCCGGGAACCATACTTTTTGCATGCGGCTTCGACTAGCGGCGGATTTTTGAGCGCAGCCGTGCCAAGAATTGCCCTTGCCACACCGAGTGCCAGAATGCCCTCTAGCCTTTCCATGGTCCGGATGCCGCCCCCCAACTGGACAGGAATCTGAAGCGTCTCGACAATTTCCTTAACAATGTGGAGATTATCGGATACTTCACCAAACGCACCATCAAGGTCTACAAGATGAAGGTATTCAGCCCCGCCCTGTTGCCACTGCTCTGCCATTTCCACAGGTTCGTCTGAGAAGATGGTCTCCTCCGCGGCACGCCCCTGTACCAAATTTACACATTTTCCATTTCGGAGATCGATTGCTGGTAAAATTAGCACTATTGTTATGACTCCCTATCGTGGAATAACTATATTTTTCTTGGTTTTGGATTTGAACGATTCGGTGAAAGAAAGGAATCGCAAATGCGTCCAGTTATTGGCATTACTTGTAGTTTAACAGTGAGCGCTATTGGGGACTCTATATATACCCTTGAGCGTAACATTATCGCGCTCGATTATGTCCGTGCGATTGAATATGCTGGCGGCACTCCACTTCTCATACCACACGTTGGGGATATAGAGTGCATCAATCAATACTTGGGAGTGCTCGACGGACTTATCCTCTCCGGCGGCGGTGACATCGATCCGTTACTGTTTGGTCAGGAGCCGCATCAAAATATCGGTAGTGTTGACTGTGTGCGCGATGAGATGGAACTGCGGCTCACTCAAAAAGCATTAGACCAAGACCTGCCAATTCTTGCAATTTGTCGTGGCATCCAGATGCTGAATGTCGCTGCAGGAGGTACGATCTACCAAGATATTGCCTCTGAAATGCCCCCGCCAACTTTGTGTCACTCACAGCAAGGCGCGGGTTGGTATACTTCCCATACGATTGACATCCTGTCCGAGAGTCGTCTGCTTCAGATTGTCGGGAGCCCAACGGCTCGTGTCAACTCGTTCCACCACCAAGCGGTGCGAGAGGTCGGGGAAGGTTTTATTGTAACCGCTAAAGCGAAAGACAACGTCATCGAAGCTATTGAGAGCCCGACTCACCGATTCGCGCTTGGCATCCAATACCACCCTGAGATGATGTGGGAACGCCATCCGGAAGTGCTAAATCTGTTTACGACATTTTTGAAGGCGTGCCGCTAGCCAATCAGCAGGATAGCTCGATGGGTGCTTATTGGCTATCCATTGAGAGGATTCGCACAGATTTCTCAGGTTTGTTCAGCTGCTTACCTACATATACATATTTTTGCTACGCCCATATCTTGCTTTCACGCCCTTCCACCCGATGATCATATAGTAGCTTCGTCTCCTCCGGGAATATATCGAAAACGTCCGCCGGGATAGGGGCTTGATTGACACCGAAGAATTCCAGATTGAGCCACCACGGCGCATAGCGCACTACCACTGCGGTTCGCGGTTTTTCACTGGGACTGGCTGCGTTTGAGTGCCAGATACGGCTATCCATCATCAGCACGCTGCCGGCGTTGCCAGTCGCTTGCAATTCGCCCGGAATCGGTGCAAACTCATCAATACCGTCATTTTCACCCCTCGGATTTTTGGGGCTGGCGTGGGTGCCGGGGACAACCCATGTGCCGCCGTTTTCGGTTGTGAATGGGGTGAGCATCCACAATGTTGTGATACCAAGCACCGCTTTGGGAAAGGGTTGGTTGACGTGCCACGGTTGTTTGAGGTCGTGCGGAAAGTCCGAGTGGTAAGCGCGGTTCAACTCGTAGTGTGGCGGACGAATCTTGTATTCGGTTTGGGAGATTCGCACTTGCGGCCCTAACATCGCTTTAACAACATTCAAAAAGCGTTTGTTAGACAGGTGGGGTGCCAAGGATGGGAAAAAGGCGATGACGTTTTTTGACCATCGATCATGCTCTTCGCTAAATTTCTTATACGATGGTTCAGATGTCTCGACCTCTTCGCGCACGGCATCCACTTCATCCGCGGGGATGACCCCTTCCATCACACACCATCCCTCTCGTTCCAGTTGCGTGACATACTTATCGGTTGTCCGATCTAATGTATCCATAACATACACTCTCCTTCTTGAAAGTTGGTTTGAACAGCTTAATGCAGCTATGCTGCGAGTGCTTCCATTTGCTGTGTATACTTGCCGTAACGCGCAGCACTATTGCACCTCGCTCGATGGTAAAAGATTTTCTGAGCCTTGGAGGCATTGGCGGCGTTGCCACCCCACGCCTCAAGCGTAGGTCCCTGTAGTGCCCGCCCATACGAGAAGCTAAGCTCCCATGGGCAGTTGCCTATGGCGTTCATGGCGTTGAGATGTTCCGTAGCCAATTTAGCACTTTGCCCTCCGGAAAGGAAGACGACCCCAGGCACCGCCGCGGGCACGGATCGACGGAAACAGCGGACGGTTGCCTCTGCTACTTCTTCAACGCTCGCTTGCACCGGGCAGTTCGTCCCCGACAGCACCATGTTGGGCTTGAGCAGCGTTCCCTCCAGAACGACTCGGTGCACATGGAGTTCCGAATAGACCCGTTTCAGTGCGGTTTCCGTTACTTCCTCGCAACGTTTGATAGTATGACTTCCCTCCATCAGCACCTCCGGCTCAACGATGGGAACCAATCCAACCTCTTGACATAAGGCTGCATAACGTGCAAGCGCGTGGGCGTTGCTGTCGATACCACATTGCGTTGGGAGGCCATCACCGACGTTGATAACAGCGCGCCACTTGCCGAATTTTGCTCCCAGATCCCGGAATTCGGTGAGGCGTTCACGAAGTCCGTCGAGCCCCTCCGTCACGGTTTCGCCGGGGAAGCCAGCTAGGTCGTTTGGACCCGTGTCAGCCTTGATGCCGGATATGATACCCTTATTTGCAAGTAGTTCGGGAAAAGGGGTGCCCTCCTGAGTTGTTTGACGAAGGGTTTCGTCGAACAGAATGACTCCGCTGATGAATTCTTCTGTCCCCGGTGTAGTAAACAACATCTCGCGATAGGCACGACGATTTGCCTCAGTGGATTCTACGTTGATACTATCGAAACGCTTTTTGATGGTAGCAGAACCCTCATCCGCGGCAAGAATACCTTTGCCTGCTGGAACGAGGGCTTGGGCGACAGATTCCAGTTCGTAAGTGTTCATGGATTGCAGACTCCTTTCAATGGTGTGAAGCATGCAGATAGATTAAGTAGATGGACAGAAATGCTTCTACTTATTTCCGGGCTTACATTTCACGGTTAATATTCTCGTTCAATAAAAAAATGGATCAGGTGCAGAAAGATATCTTTGGCTTGGCTTGCTGGCAAATAGGAAAATGTCTGATTAAACTGCGTATATGCCTGCTGTGCCAGGGTTTGGGCGCGTTGCCGGGCATACTGAATCGATCCGTAGTGCTTCATTAGATCTAGCACCTCTTGAATCTCATCCGGATGTTTCTCTGCCCGTCGCTGATTCATGATTTCAATGACGCGGTTTGCCTCCGTTTGTGAGCAAGTGTTCAGCAGGTGGATGAGAATAAGGGTCCGCTTCCCTTCGCTGATATCTCCCCCAATCTCTTTCCCATATACCTTCTCTTCACCGATGAGGTTGAGGACATCATCCTGAATCTGGAAGGCAACCCCAAGGTTCATGCCCATATCGACGAATAGATCCATCTCGTTTTTGGACGCTCCCGCAATTAGCGCACCGACGCGACAGGGGGTCGTGCAGGTGTAAGAAGCCGTTTTCTTGATACACATCGTCCAGTAGTCCGCTTCTGTCAGGTCCCAGCGGTTACTATCAACCCAACTCAACTCAATGTGTTGCCCTTCGACAACGTGATTGCTGAGTTGTGAAAATTCCGACGCAATCTTAAATGCGAGTTCATATCCGAGCAGATCTGCGTTTCGATTCAGCATCTCCCACATTTTGCAGTGGAGTCCATCGCCCACATTAATGGCAATCGGAATTCCGTGTTTCTGATGGAGGCATGGCTCCCCGCGACGCAGGTCAGAGCCATCTTCAATATCGTCGTGGATCAGTGCCCAGTTTTGCAAGAGTTCAAGTGCGGCGGCGGTATTGAAAGCGTCCCGCGGGTTGCCACCGAACGCCTCGCAAATCAGCAGGCAAATTGCCGGGCGTAACCCCTTACCGGCTCGAAGCGGATAATCCAACATCATTTCGTAGAACTGATGCACTTCAGGGTGCCTATGTCCACTGGGAAGAAAATCAAAGATGTATGCATCAATCTGCTTTTTTGTCTCTTTGAGAAATTCGAGCGGCTGGACTTTTGACATTAGGGTCATTTAATTCTCCTGTAGATCGAAGACTCTCGGAACGGAGAGGGATTTCCGAATCCCGACGCTTCACTTTGGACATAATGAGTTATTGCCTTCTCAAGAGGGGTTTGGTATAATGTTGCACGTGAAATCGCCTTGATATCGCTCTCTAAAATTATAACCTATGTTCCTTCAATTTTTCAATGTCTGAGTTTCACTCTTGTAAGAAATTATGGTGACAATTTTCGGTAAGAATGGTATACTACTTTTTATGCACGGTCAACTTGTGTATCCCCCACCGTCTGCCCTTAAATGATTCTTTCACTAAAACCTAGAAAATCTTTCTGCTTGTGGGAGCAGCCTCACGGCATCATGGATAAAGCGTTAATACAGTCGTTCAAGATTGAGGAAACTTTTGAAACCAACCCTTTTTTACTTCACCCTTACGCTGATGGGGTGCCTGTTACTCCGCATGACCCCTGCAGCGCAGGGATTTATGGCGTTGGAGCATGAGGACGGGTGGCGACCCACTATCATGGTCGACAAGGTGCACGAGCCGCACTGGGACATCGCCTACAGCTATGGGGATGACTGTCTCCCAGAGGATAAGGTCAACGACCAGGCGTTGACCGCGGCGGTCACCGATGCGCTGCAGATATGGTTACAGCCGCTGCGCGACTACGCGCAACGCCCCATCGTCAACGATTTTCGCTACCACTTGGATGCCGACCGGGAGATAGCTGATTTTCAGGTCGTCTTCTACTGTGAGAAAGGCACGTCGTGGGCGAGCGTGCCGCAGGACGCACCACCAAGGATTCGTCTATTCAGAGGCATGCAGGTCACGCTGGAGTTTATGGTCTCCCTGGTGCACGAGATGGGGCATATCTTCGGGTTGGCAGATACCTACCTGTGGGCGGATCGGTGGGGCGATCCAGAGCTGGACAAGGGCGGTAGCAACAACAGCAAGGGCACCCAGCCATTCTCGATTATGCTGGGTACTACCAATTACAAGGATGGTGGGCTGCTCGGCCGAGATGACAAGAACGGCATCGTCTGGCTCTACAAGGTCACCTACGAGGGGCTGGGGATCAGGGAGTGCTTTTTTCCCGACTATAGACTGGAGGAAAAGCCGCTCGGCTGTGTGCCAAAATATTCGCTCATCTTTGCGCTCAAGCACGGTGTCGAGGTGGATGCCATTTTAGTCCTAAAAGATGACGAAGGCCTCGATGTCAACGCGCAAGACGCGGCTGGCATGACCGCGCTGCATTATGCGGTGCTCTACCGCTACAAGTGGGTAGTCGAGGTGCTGCTGGCGCGGGCAGACATCAAGCCGTTTCTCAAGAACAAGGATGGCCAGAGGCCGCTACAGCTTGCCGAAGCGAAGGGACACAAGGAGATCGCGGCACTGATTCTCACCCATCCTAAGGCCCGCGCCGTTGACCCCAAGCGGACTTTGACGACCAGCTGGGGTGTGCTGAAAACTATCAAATAAGTCCCGCTGCGCTTTTTCTTTCGGTTGCTCTTAGCGTTGTAGGCCGGGCTTCCTAGCCCGATTGCACCAATGAACAAGTTGTTTTCACGTTTCATAGCGAACAGGATTAGGAGAAAGAACATGCCCAATGTAGCACCCGAACGGTTGCGTAAAATCACGGCGGATATCTTTGAGGCAGCAAATGTCCCCGCCGAAGAAGCACAGATTATCAGCGAAATCCTTGTAGATGCCAATCTTGCAGGACACGATTCACACGGTGTTATCCGCATTCCACAGTATATGGGCTTCATAGAGTCGGGCCAGATTGACCCCGGTGCCTCAATGGATATTGAGCGAGAATCCCCGTCACATGCCCTGATTAACGGCAACTGGGGGTTTGGTCACGTCATCGCGCAATGGTCAATGTCGTTAGCCATTCGCAAGGCAAAATCGAATACGGTCAGTGCTGTTAGTATCTATAATTGCAATCATATCGGTCGGATCGGTAGTTATTCGATGATGGCAGCGAAAGCGGGCTTGGTCGGGATAGTCATGGCGAATGCGGGAGGTGCCGCACTTTACGTCGCACCGTTTGGCGGGAGCGACGGACGGCTTGCAACCAATCCAATATCCATTGCCACCCCAACACGGGGTGATGAACCCATTGTTCTGGATATCACGAGCAGTGTGGTCGCCCAAGGAAAGATTCGCGTTGCGGTGAATCGTGGCGATACTGTTCCGCTCGGCTGGTTGATTAACGGTAAAGGTGAGCCGACAACAGATCCGCGCGACCTCAATGGACCGCCCCCCGGTGCATTGCTGCCGCTCGGAGGCCTTGCCGGACACAAGGGGTTCGCGCTCGGTTTGATGATTGATGTGCTGGGAGGGGCACTATCTGGTGCTGGTTGTAGCGGCTCCGGCACCACAACAGTCCAAAATGGGGTCCTGATGATAGCAGTTGACATTGCACAATTTACCCCGATGGAGGATTTCTATGGGCGGGTTGATGCACTTGTCGAGCATGTGAAAGCGTCGCCGCCTGCGCCCGGTTTCGATGAAATCCTCGTCCCCGGCGAAATCGAGTCGCGTCAAGCGAAACGTCGTTCGCGCGAAGGCATTCCCATTGATGATGAAACGTGGCGGCAAATCCAAGAGACAGCAGCGGCGGTTGGAGTTTCAGAAGTTTAGATAGCAGCTCGAAAGTGCGGTATAACCCAAGTTGCTAGTGTTAATAGGGATTATCATGGCGAAAAAATCGAAAATTTCCCCTTTGATGGAACAGTATAAGCGATTAAAAAAACAACATCCGGATTCGATTCTGATCTGTCGTGTCGGTGATTTCTACGAAGCTTTTTACGAAGACGCTGAGCTGATTGCTCGTGTCTTAGAGATTGCGCTGACATCGAGAGATAAGGACAGTGTGGGAGGGGCAATCCCTATGGCGGGGGTTCCACATCACGCCCTCGACTCGTATCTTTACAAGCTGGTAAATTCGGGCTATAAGGTTGCAATTTTGGAGCAGGTGGAAGATGCGAAAAAAGCGAGGGAGGAGAATCGGCTTGTCAAACGGAACCTGGTTCGTATTGTAACAGCTGGCACCGTCACGGATCCAAAGGTTCTGGATGGAAAGACGAATAACTATCTGATTAGTATCTATCTGCTCAAAGAGAGTTACGGTTTGGCATCCGTGGACCTTTCGACGGGAGAATTTACGGTAACGGAACTGGAAAACTTGACAAAGCTCTGGTCGGAGATTCATCGGCTGGCTCCGAAAGAGTGCCTTTTTTCGGAGGATTTCGATGATTCGGAAATATTGGATCAGATTCGGACGGATTTGAAGGCGGCGGTCAACCATCTCCCGGATTGGCGTTTCTCGTTTGACACCGCACGGTCTGAGCTCCTCCAACACTTTAACACACTTTCATTGGATGGCTTTGGGTGCGAACATCTGCCCGCTGCGATTTGTGCGGCGGGGGCGTTAGTCTACTACCTCTACGAAACTCAGAAACAGGAGGTGAAACATATTGTCTCCCTCCACACCTACACCCTGTCAGACTTCATGCTTCTGGAGGCGGATACGCAGCGAAATTTGGAGTTGACGACCTCAATTCGCGACGGTTCATCGAAGGGGACGCTGCTGGAAGTGATGGACGAAACCGTGACACCGATGGGTGCTCGAAAACTCCGTCAGTGCATTTTACAACCGCTGCTGCAACCGGCGGAGATTAACGCCCGCTTGGACGCTGTTGATGAGTTGAAAAATCGGATTGGGTTACAGGAGGAGGCGCGGGAGCGGCTGAGTAAGGTGTATGACATGGAGCGGTTAATCTCTCGCATCAGTTTGGGATCGGCGAATGCGCGGGATCTCATCGCCCTGAAAGACTCGCTGCGCCTGCTGCCGGATATCAAAGGACAACTCAAGGATTGCGAAGCGTCGCTCTTGCAAACCTTGGACGAAAATCTTGACCCACTGACAGAATTAGCGGATTTAATTGAGGTGTCTATCCACCCCGATCCACCAGCGACAATCCGTGAAGGCAGATTAATCAACGACGGTTACAATGAGCAGTTGGATGAGTTGCGCGAGATTACTAGTGAAGGAAAAAACTGGATTGCAGAGCTTCAGCAAAAAGAGCGGGATCAGGTGAACATCCCTTCGCTGAAAATCGGATTCAATCAGGTCTTCGGATACTATATTGAGATTACCAAGCCGAATCTGCATCTGGTCCCAGAGCATTATATCCGTAAGCAGACGTTGACCAATGCCGAGCGATTCATCACGCCAGAACTCAAGGAACGAGAATCGCAAATCTTGAACGCACAGGATCGGATTCAGGTGCTTGAATACGACCTTTTTTGCGAGGTTCGCGCCCAAGTTGCGGGTGAAACCGAGGGGATTCAAAAAGCCGCCGCCGTCGTTGCGATGATCGATGTCGCCGCTGGCCTCGCCTATATTGCCTCCAAATACGATTACGCCAAGCCGATTATTAATGAGAGCGACGAGCTCATCATCCGGAACGGGCGGCACCCCGTCGTGGAGCGACTTTTTACGCGGGAGGGGTTTGTCCCCAACGATACAGCGTTGAACTGCCGTGAGCATCAGATGCACATTATCACGGGTCCAAATATGAGTGGCAAAAGTACATTTCTCCGTCAGACGGCACTCATCACGCTGATGGGGCAGATGGGGAGTTTCGTTCCTGCATCCGCAGCAAAGATTGGGATTGTGGATCGGATCTTCACCCGTGTCGGTGCATCCGATAACCTCGTGATGGGTCAGAGCACCTTCCTTGTGGAGATGAACGAAACAGCGAATATCCTGAACAACGCAACGCGCAAGAGCCTGATTATCCTCGACGAGATTGGGCGTGGCACTAGCACGTTTGACGGGCTGAGCATTGCTTGGGCGGTGGTAGAGTACATTTTGGATGAGAAGCGGATCGGTGCGAAAACACTGTTTGCAACCCACTATCATGAATTGATTGAACTCGCCGGTAAATATAAAAATGTGAAAAATTACAATGTCGCCGTCCATGAGGATGGAGAAACGGTGACTTTTCTACGAAAGGTAGTGGCGGGAGGAACAGATCAGAGTTACGGTATCCATGTTGCGCGGCTCGCCGGATTGCCGCAAGCTGTTATTGAGCGGGCAAACCAGATCCTAAAGGTCCTTGAACAGCACAATCTGAGCATCGAAGGCGAAGAATCGGACCAGCCTTCACCAAAATCGGTTCCGAAAGCCCCACGGCCTCGCCGTCGAATGTCGAGATCTACCTTTCAAGAAGATTCTCTACAACTCGCCCTGTTTACACCGAAGACGCATCCCATTGTTGAGGAGCTTCGGAATACTGAACTTAACCAGATGACCCCGATGGATGCGTTGAATCTAATCTATCATCTGAAGGCGAAAGCAGAGGAGTGAGGCTTTAATTTTGATTGATTTAGGGCTTACGCATCACGTTTCACACTCGGTCTCTGACCGCAGAGCGTATCAACAGTTGCAAACTAACACCATTGGCTAAGGAGTCAACTATGTCTAAAATCCGATTGGGGATTATCGGTTGTGGCGGCAATTCGTCGGGTCATGCCCGCCGAATGAATGAAAACCCCGATGTCCAGATTGTCGGCACCTGTGATGTGAGCACTGACATCGCTAACGGTTATATTGATCGTAACCTACCAGAGCTGGATCCGCGTCCATCTGCCTTCGATAATATCCCCGCGCTGCTCGACGCAACGGCACCCGATGCCGTGCTGATTTCCACACCCCACACCCTTCATTTTGAACACAGTATGCACGCCCTCAATGCGGGTTGCCATGTATTGGTGGAAAAGCCGATGGTGACAGCAGCGCAGGACGCATATACATTAGCCGAGAAAGTCAAGGAGACGGGTAAGGTGTTTACCATTGGCTATAATACCCCTTGCTCAGCGAATTTTTACTATGTCCGCGAATGCGTCCGCAACCAAACACTCGGTAAGTTGGAGTTGGTGACGGGCTATATTACACAGAATTAGCTTCGCGCAACGAAGGGGGCGTGGCGGCAAGTGCCAGAATTGTCTGGCGGTGGGCAAGCGTATGACAGTGGGGCACATTTGTTCAATAGCTTGTGCTGGGCTGTTGAATCCAACGTTGCTGAAGTCCATTCCTTCATAGATAATTGCGGCGCGGCAGTTGATATCAACTCGTCAGTCAACATCCGATTTAAAGATGGCGTTTTCGCAGCGATTGTCATTAGTGGCAACTGCCCAAGCCCCGGCGGCACCCACATGGCTCTCATTTTTGATAACGGTCGAATCGAAGTTGATGGTTGGGGCGGCGGTTGGATTCGGGTTTACGACGGTGGAGAACAACTTGATCCACCGCCGATTACTGAAGAGATGTCGGCAGGCTCACCAGACGACAACTTCATTGATGCTATTCTCGGCCGCGCTGAACCTCGCACCAGCCCGATGAACGGGATTATCCAGTCGGAGTTGATGGACGCGATCTACGAATCGGGGCGCACCGGGCTGCCCGCTCGGCCTGTGCGGAAGGACTAAGCCGAGAGTCGATAGGACTGGATTTCGCATTGTTCAACTCGTTCAAAAGCACATGGATCCAGTAGCTCTTTACGCATTACGTTTCACGTTTTGAGGAACGGAGGATACCGATGCAAACATATCGCGCGGCGGTTATCGGTTGTAGCCGGATGGGCGCATTTATCGACAACGAGGGGATTGGGCATCTTGCATCTGAAGTGACTGACTACCTAGCACGGAATTTCCCAAAATCACATGCTGCCAGTTTTTTTGCAGAAGAACGGATAGACCTCATCGCTTGTTCTGACCTCCGCACTGAAGTGATGGCGGAATTTGGAAATCGATATAACGTCCCGAAAGCACGGCAGTATATCGATTATCGGGAGATGCTTGAACAGGAGCAGCCAGAGGTCGTTAGTGTTGCAACGCAGCCGGAACAACGTGCGGAGGTCGTTATCCACGCTGCGGAGCACGGGGTCAAAGCCATCTATGCGGAAAAGGCGATGGCGGCATCAATGGACGAGGCAGACGCGATGGTGGAGGCGGTCGAACGCAACGGCGTTAAGTTCAATTTAGGCACCAATCGTCGTTGGGACACCGGCTTCGATAAGATGAAGGAGATTATTGATAGCGGCGAGTTGGGCGCGCTCCGGACGTTGATTATTTACGGCAACGGATCGCTTTTCAACACCGCCAGCCATAACTTCGATCTCATCCTGCGGCTCAACAGCGATGCGCCGGTAGCTTGGGTTGCGGCACATCTTCCGGACGGGGACAAAATTATCGATGGGAACCTCGTCCGAGAGGATCCAAGCGGACAAGGCATGATCCAGTTTTCAAACGGGGTGATAGCGCACGCCCTGCTCGCGCAGCTTGGCTGGGAAGCGATTTGTGAAAAGGGTAGCATAACTAGTTTCAGAGATGGTGCGATGTGGCAAATCCGTCGTCAAAACAGGCTCGAATCCTTCCCTAGATTTGAACGCACTAGCAGCGGGGCAAATATCGTCACAGACCTCGTTCATGCCTTAGATACGGGTGAATCGACACGCGGCGGGGTTCGTGTCGCACATGCGAGCACGGAGCTGATTTTTGCGTTTATGGAATCCCATTTGCGGAATGGTGAGCGGGTTGATCTCCCGCTGAAGGGAAGCAAGCTGCGCTTACAACGAGACCGTGCGCCGAGACAGCCAAAGTTTAAGCCATAACAAACAATCGTTCTAACGAGGAAATCCTATGGCAGAAGAAACGATCTTCAGTAAAATTATCCGAAAAGAAATTCCTGCCGACATCGTATATCAAGATGATTTAGTAACCGCCTTTCGGGACATCAGCCCTCGTGCGCCCACACATATCGTGATTATTCCGAACAACTTAATCCCTACCGTTGACGATGTGACCCCTGAAGATGAGCAGGTTTTGGGGCGACTCTTCACCGCCGCATCGAAGATCGCGAGGGCTGAGGGAATTGCTAAGGATGGGTACCGTTTGATTGTCAATTGCCGGCGACATGGCGGGCAGGAGGTCTATCATCTGCACATGCACCTTCTCGGCGGCCGTCCATTGGGGCGAATGGTGGCGGATTAGCACCGCTGCGTTTCACGGTTGCAAGTCAAAGAGGGTTTTTACTGTGCCGGATCTTCCGGTGGACATCCCAGCTTGGATGGCTTGGCGGTAGTCCTGCAGCGTAAACTTTTCGCCGATTAAAGGAGATAGTCTGTCCCCCATCTGTTCCAGCAGTTGGATGCCAAGCGTGAAGGTGCGAATCGCCTCACCCGCGTAGTTTTCGACCCCGTAAGTGTATACACCGTTGACCTGCAATTCCTTATACCAAACTGATGTCCAATCGATATTTTTCGGAATGGCAGGCATACCCACAAGCATAACACGGCCTTGGGCTCGCGTGAAGCGGAGGGCATCGTCGATTGTCGTAGCAGAAGCAACACAATCAAACGTCACATCAACGCCGCCGAGCAGGACAGGTTTACCCAGTTCCGGCTGATAACTCTCCGCCCCTGTCAAGTGGCAGAAATGTGTGTAGAGCGATTTGTCCGAGGAGAGGATTTCATTTGCACCGAGTGCGCGTGCAAGTTGACGTTGATGCGGGTATTTGGCAACAATCAGGATGCGGTTTGATTTTCCAATTGCGCGGATTGCCGCAACGGTGAGCAGCCCGACCGTCCCCGCCCCGATGATTAGGACTTCGTCCGTGTCTTTGAGGTTGGCTTTCAAAACACCGTGCAACGCGCAGGCGAATGGTTCAAGAAGTACGGCAATCTCATCGGAGAGGTTCTCTGGCACGCGATGGATCTGATTTTTATGCGCTAGGAGGTAAGGACTCCAGCCCCCACCGGTGTCGCGGCAGTATCCTGTCTGAATACCTGCGGAGATATTCCCCTGCGTAATGTTCTCGCAGTTCGCAAAATGCCCGTTTCTGCACTGGTAACATTCGGGTTCGATGCCGCGGATTTCGCATGACAATACTGGTTCAACCACAACACGCTCCCCAGCCATATACCCCTCAACTCCCTCTCCTAGCTCCGCAATTTCTCCGACTACTTCGTGTCCAAGCACAAACGGACACGACGTAAAGGGCGAAAAATATGGACTCCCCTTCGCCGTAATAGTTGCGAGATCTGAACCGCAGATCCCGCTCAACCGTGTCTTGATTTTTACCCAATCCGGCGTGGGAAGTTGCGGCTCGTCAATCTCGGCCAAACGGATACATGAAGCACCAGAGGTGTAAAGCCAATTCCAGCGTTTTCCTAGGAGACGCACCATTAGATAGCGTGGCACGTTTTTGATATATTGGATAGCTCGCATGGTGTTGGGAAATGGTAGCAGGCGGGGGTAGGGTGCTACTTAAACGCTACGCCCAGCTTGACACTTTTTTCTGGATGTAGATCCATCTCCTCGTAAGCTCGGGGCGATTCGTCAAACGGCACCACCGGGGAGACAATCTCTTCACAATCAAACCGTCCTTCGGAAAGCCACTGCCAGCAGTGATCTGTAATGCGCCGGAAATCCCATCGCGGGTGGTCACGATTGGGATCACTGCACGCACGCGCAAAAATTAGATTCGGGATGTCGAAATGTGCGACAGTGCCAAGGTCTAGCCCACCCTTGCACTCCTTCATCCAACCGACAACGGCGACGCTACCACCATACGCTAACCCACGGATTGCACCGTCCAACGCTTGATAGTTCGCACTTGTCTCGATTGCCACATCCACCCCAAGCCCATCGGTTGCCTTCTTCAGTTCCGCCCCGACATCAACGGTGGTTGGGTCAAGCGAGAGGTCTATCCCGATGTTTTCAACGACCGCCCGTCGCTTGGCGATTGGGTCCACGGCAGCGACAAAGGACGCGCCAGCCATCTTCGCCATCTGCACAGTCATTTGACCAATCGCGCCAAGCCCGAAGACCGCGACTCTGTCTCCCAAGCGCACCTGACCATCTCGAATCCCGGCGAGGGCAAAATGCGCTGGGTCGTAACAGACCGCTTCTTTCCATGTCATTCGATCGTTCATGCGTAGGGCCCGTTCAGCTTGCCATGTATGCGTTTCTCGAACGTTTCCATATCCGGCAACCCGATCGCCTATCGAAAATCCCTCGACCCCTTCGCCGATTTCGATAACCCGACCTACGCACATATTGCCCAGTCCCATCGGAAATGATGCACCCCGAAATCCGTGATACCCTGTCAACTCGGTGCCTCGTTTGGGCGCGCCGAACTCCACTTGGATGCGGATATTTCCGGCTGGCACGGGACCTTCTTCGTAATCTTGTAAAACAGGCTGCTGCACTGCGATTGCGACTAATTCTTTTGGCATTTTGCTCTCCTTATCTGGGTTTAACTCCAACCGCCCCGCTGTGGCTTTATAGGTGGCAAGTTGTGTTATTGTAACATTGTATACAAATTAAATACAGTGAATTGTGCATGGGGGTAGGGCTATTTAGTTTTCCGTTTTGGGTCATGCCCCGCTGTTTGGAGGTGCTCAATTCATTGCGCGTTCTGATGCCACTTGTCGTGGGCATCTGTTATCCGTGATTCAGACAATAATAGTTGACACTTTGCGGAAAATCTGCTAAAATCACGTATGTGAAAAGTAGGTGTCTTATGCCGCTTTGTTCGCGCTATCTGATCCCACATACAGGAGAAATCATGATAAACACGCCAGACATTGAACGCCCTCCCAAACAACTCATTGAGACCCTCTCCGCTATCAGCAGTGCCACTGCTGCTGGTGAACTTTGCCGCTTGGGTATACGCGATCCCCAAATCTTGGGTCCCATCCCCCGCACCCCCGGAAAGTCAGTCGTTGGTCCGGCACTTACTTTGCAATTCATGCCCAAACGCGAAGACATCTACGCAGTTGATGAATATAACGATCCTGAAAAACAGCTGCACCGCCATGCGCTCTATCACACCCAACCCGGCGATATCATCGTCGTTGACGCGAGGGGAGACCTAAGCAGTGGTGTTTTCGGCGAGATGATGTTGACCTTTTTTCAGGGACGCGGGGGCATCGGTGCAATCATAGACGGTTGCATCCGGGACTTTCCTTATGCACAGACTTTAGGGGTGGGGCTATGGCTGAAGGGAACGACTCCCAATTTCCATACGCAAACAAACATCTATCCCTTTGCAGTCAATGTTCCCATCGCCTGCGGCAACACTTTGGTCATGCCGGGGGATATCATCGTGGCTGACGATGATGGTGCCGTTGTCGTTCCTATTAAGTTAGTGCCGGAACTCTGTGAAAAAGCCACCGCGCACTCGGAATGGGAGGACTTCAGCCGCATGAAGCTAGCTGAGGGCGGCCACTTACGCAAATACTACCCCCTCAACGATGAGGCGCGGGTAGAATACGAGGAATGGCGCAACAATCAAGGGGAATGAAACGGCGAAGTATCGGCTATCAAAGATCTATTCAGAGAACGAGGATTTGGCAGCCATTGACGCAATTCGTCTTGATTTTCTTGAGCCAACGACTCCAGTCAATGTCAGACTTGAAGCCTCCGTGAATCACAAAATCCTTGCAACAGGACACCACTACAGCAAGATAATTTAATTATGCCAACAAAGCAAATACCTACCCAGGTAGGCGAGTTTTGGACATCTAAACAACGCGCGGGACACTCTCTACATGAAGTTTCATACCGTGCCTGTTACAAGCCTCAGTTGCCAGCGTTCTTTATCAAACGGTTCTGCAAAGTAGATGATGTTGTTTATGACCCGTTTATGGGACGCGGAACCACATTGATTGAGGCACAGCTGCATGGCTGCCGTGCCTATGGAAACGATATAAACCCTTTGTCTCAGATCCTAACAAAACCTCGACTTACACCGCCAGCCTTATCACAGATTGGACAGCGATTACCGGAAATAACCTTACCGACAAATGAGACAATAGACCCCGACCTATTGATATTCTTTGAAAGAGAAACCCTTCAAGAGTTGTATGGGTGGCGGAAATACTTTCGGCAAAAGCAGGAGGATAACCAATTTGATAGAACTGATGCGTGGCTACAGATGGTTGCGTGTAACCGTTTAACTGGACATTCCAAGGGATTCTTTTCTGTTTACACCCTTCCTCCTAACCAAGCAACCTCAGTACAAGCACAGCAAAAGATTAATCAGAAGCGAGGTCAAAAACCGGAGTATAGAGATACAAAACAGCTTATACTCAAAAAATCCAAGCAATTGCTTAGACATAGTATTCCTGATTACTTCCGGCGGGATGATGCCCGCTTGTTTACTGAATCGGCAGATCAAACGACACAGATTCGTAACGATTCCGTTGATCTTGTTGTAACCTCTCCACCGTTTCTCGATACCGTCAATTATATTCAGGATAATTGGCTGCGAATGTGGTTTTGCGGTATAGAGATGGAAACCGACAAAATTTGGCAATTAAAACGTCTAAAAGATTGGATTTTGCAGATGAGGGAGGTGTTCATTGAGTTACGGAGGATTCTTAAACTCAAAGGGCGGATTGCGTTTGAGGTGGGTGAAATACGCGGTGGATCCGTATTGTTAGAAAACGCAGTTGTCGAGGCGGCATCAGAAGCGGAGCTGACAGCGGAGAGTATACTCATTAATACTCAACACTTTACAAAAACTGCAAACTGTTGGGGAGTTTCCAATAATAGCAAAGGCACAAATAGCAATCGCATCGTGATCCTGAAAAAGGACACGCCTACTTAAGCTCTCATCTACTCATTCTGAAAATGAATACTTCGGTGCTGATGTGGGTCCCACAGATTTAGTATACCACACATTCCGGATTCGTTATTGCTTAAAGGAGAAAGTCAATGCAAGACACAAATAAGATAGGTTGGAAGGCTGTCAGCAAAACAGGCGTCGTCGCTGCTGGCGGTGCCGGATCCGTTGCTGCCGGGATTGAAATTCTAGAGGCGGGTGGCAATGCGGCAGACGCGGCGGCGGGAACGATTCTCGCGCTTAACGTCACAGACCACATTGCCTGCTCTATCGGTGGTGAGGTGCCGGTGCTTATTTTTGACGCGGAAAAGCGGGAGGTTAAATCGCTTTCTGGTCAGGGGCGCGCCCCGCTTTCACAAACAGCCATTGATTGGTATATGAAAAACGGCATCCCGGCTGGTGACATGAAAATGGCTCCGGTGCCTTCGGTTGTCGATCTGTGCATCACTATGCTCCAACGGTATGGAACGCAGACGTTTGAGGAGATCGTGTCCCCCACACTCGCGATCCTTGACGCGGGGGACGAGGATTGGCATCCCAAGCTCGCGGTCACGTTACGACGGATGGTTGAGGAGGAACAGATTACCTCCGGGGACCGTGAGACGAAGCTGCAAGCTGCAACCGACCGCTTTTATGGACGGAATAAGTTTCGCAATGATATTGCAGATGAATTGGAAGCGTTTTACATCAAGAAGGGTGGATTCCTTCGTAAGACAGACCTTGCCGCCCACACCACGCTAATCGAGGAGCCTGTGAAGGTGGATTATCGAGGGTATACAGTGTACAAGTGTGGTGCGTGGACGCAGGGCCCCTATCTCTGTCAGGCATTGCGCTTGCTGGAAGGCTTTGATTTGAAGGGGATGGGACCGTTTTCGGCAGATTATGTTCATGTGGTCACTGAAGCGATTAAGCTGGCGATGGCAGATCGCGACGAACACTATGGCGACCCGGTCTTTGTGGATGTCCCGATGGAAGGCTTGCTTTCGGATGCCTACACCGAGATTCGTCGACCGCTAATCGATATGCAAAAAGCCTCGCTGGAGGCTCGACCGGGCGATCCGAATAACATGAAGCCACTAAAGGCGGGTGGTGTGTTTCGGCCGGGAGTTGGCGGAACGACGACCTGTGCCGTTGCCGACCGTTGGGGCAACGTGGTTGCTGCCACACCTTCTGCCAACGTCTACCGCGAAGAGGGTATGGGCGGCTCAACGGGGGTCAGCTACGGAAACCGGCTGCGAAGCCTCAATACAGTTCCGGGGCATCCAAACTGTATCCAGCCCGGAAAGCGGCCTCGCATTACACTGACCCCCACACTTGTTCTGAAGGAGGGCAGCCCGATTTTGGCGATTAGCGTCGCCGGTGGCGATCTGCAAGACCAAGCAGCCCTGAATTTACTTTTCGATTTCATTGAGTTTGATATGCAGCCTGAAGCCGCTGTCATCGCACCACGCTTCGCCACGGCACATCACCAAGATTCCTTCGATCCAAATCCCAACCGTGCAGAGGCATTCATTCAAGCGGGGGCATTGACTGTCAGCGACACGGTGGATTCGAGTGTTCAGCAGGAGCTGATTCGGCGTGGACATCAGCTTGAGGCAAAGGGCTCTCCAATTGCTACGCCTGTTATGCTCTCCATTGACCCAAATAACGGGATGCTCTATGCTGCCGGTGATCCCGCTGCGAACCGTCATGCGGCAGGATTAGACGAAACATAGGGGGAAATAGTAATGGCTGAACGACTGACTGTCCTGTTTTTACCCCACCCGCTCGGTCCCTCAATGTTCAAACCATCGGGTGAGGATGTAGTGGCTGCAATTGGAGACCGCCACGATTTGCATATTTTGGATTACGACCAGCCCATTGCCCCACAGTTTGACGGGGTTGACATCGTCATTGATCACGGCGGTTCAGCGGGGACACGAGAGATGGCTGATGCGGCAGCGGGAACGGTGCGCCTCTGGCAGATTCTTGGAACAGGCTTTGACCACTTTGATATGGATTATTGGCGGTCGAAGCGACTGCCTGTTGCGAACTGTCCGGGAATTTTCAGTGCTGTGGCACTGGCAGAATGTGCAATGATGTTCATTCTGATGCTTGCACGGCAATATCCGGTCACCCAAACGAATCTAAAGAAGGGAGACTTATACAGACCGGTTGGGATGGAGCTTGACGGGTTGAACTTGGGCATCGTCGGTTTCGGTGCGAGCGGAAAAGAGTTAGCACGTCGAGCCGCGCCTTTTGGTTTGAAAATGTCGGCGATTGATATCCGCGATGTTGGGGTGGATGAAGTGAACGAATTGGGGTTGGAGTTTGTCGGGAAACCGAAAGATTTGGACTCAGTTATTGCTACCTCCGATTTTTTATCGCTACATCTACATCTCAACGCGGAGACACGCCACACCATTGACGCACGTCGTCTGCGTTTGATGAAACCGACAGCGTTTCTAATCAATGTTGCGCGCGGGGGCTTGGTGGATGAAGCAGCCTTAATCGAGGTGTTAGCAGAGGGCAAGATCGCTGGTGCTGGACTGGATGTTTTTGGGCAGGAGCCGCCGGATCTGGATTCGGTCATCTTCAGCCTGCCGAACGTGATTGCGACACCTCATATCTCAGGTGGAACCGATGGCACCTCACGGAAGCGGGCGGGTGCGGCGGCGGAGAATGTTGACAAGATCGCAGCAGGATTAGAACCGTTGTATCTCATATCTTGAGAAATTTTCTCCCTGCGTAATGCGTAAGAAGCAGGATAGCCCTTTTACTTGTTACACATTGCGTGCAAAGAAACCGAATTTTTTGGAAAAACTCAATTTCTCCGAGTCGCCCCGATGACATGAGCCACATAGGTTTTAGATGTTTACGAGGAACCCACAAAATCGTAACCTAAACAAACAGATTCTCAGTCTCGCTATCCCCAACATCATCAGCAATCTGTCGGTGCCGATGCTGAGTGCCGTGGACACCGCGCTGATGGGACGGCTAGAAAATGAACGGTATCTTGGAGCCATTGCCATTGGTGGTATCATCTTCGGTTTTGTGTACTGGGGGTTTGGATTCCTCCGAATGGGTGTCACCGGACTGACGGCACAAACCTATGGCGCGAAAGATTCTAAGGAAAGTGCACTCATCCTGAAGCGGGCGGTGATGGTCGCACTGCTGATTGGGCTGCTACTCATTGTCGTTCAACCGCTGATTGCAGCACTTAGCTTTTATCTGATGAACGCCGGTGCTGAAGTCGAACAACTTGCGCGTTCCTATTTTCATATCCGTATCTATGCTGCGCCAGCTACCCTAACCCTGCATGTATTTCACGGCTGGTTCTTGGGCATGCAGAATGCCAAATATCCCATGTTTCTCACCATCGTGGTGAATCTGTTGAACCTTATGTTGAACTTCTTTTTTGTGAAGGTTCTAATGATGACATCCGATGGGGTTGCCCTTGGAACCGTGATTGCACAGTACCTTGGGTTGTTGTGCACTATTGCACTATTTTGGAAAAGATATAGACAGCTGTGGGCTGGATGGGGTCTAAAAGGGGTGCTGCATCTCCCAGCCTTGAAGCACTTTTTTGGGATAAGCAGGGATATCTTCATCCGCACCCTATCCGTGCTTTTCTGCCATGCGTTTTTCACATCAAAAGCTGCAGCACTGAGTGACGCAGCACTTGCCATCAATGCCATCCTTTTGCAGTTTATCCATATCCTCGCCTATGGCATTGACGGTTTTGCTTTTGTGGCGGAGAGCCTTGTTGGCAGGTACAAAGGGGCGCGGGAGATGGTCAACTTAAAACGCTCCGTGCGATATTTGCTCTGGTGGGTGCTGTTCCTTTCGGCAGGATTCAGTTTGGTTTTCGGGTTACTTGGGCCGAAGTTGCTGTACCTTTTCACGGACAAAACGGATCTGCTGATCGGTGCCCGCCCCTATCTCATCTGGATTGCGATAGCACCCCCCATCAATTCTATTGCGTATATTTGGGACGGAGTTTTTATCGGTGCCACCGCCTCTACCCCCATGCGAAACTCCATGCTAGCTTCGACGGCGGTCTTTCTGTTGGCGTATTTCCTGTTGAAAGGATTGGGGAATCATGGACTCTGGCTAGCGTTGACGCTGTTTTCGATTGCACGCGGCGCAACGTTAACCTTTTTAGCACCGAAACACATCTTTTCAGTGAGTGTGCCGCAAAAACAGCGTTTGAAATAAAAATTTCACGTTTCTGAGGTGTCGTGGCTTAATTGAGGAGTGTGCATAATTATTGTCTGAATCACGGATTTAGCAGAGGACGCAGAAAACACGGATAACCAAGCGAAGCCTCCACGCCGCGGTCTTACCTTCAGCCGGAGCGAAGGTAGAGCACATTAGGTTTAACGCAAGCCAGAAAACCGATGGATTTTCAATACTTAGTTTATTTTTTCAATACATTTTAGGAAAAGGGTAGGAAGATACAATGCCAGAACAAAATGACACGAAACAGTTGATAATCATTGACGGCACAGCATTTGTCTATCGCGCATTTTTTGGAATGCGACAACAATTAACCAACTCGAAGGGCCAACCGACAGCCGCAATTCTTGGCTTCACGAGAACGCTGCTGAAACTGTTGGAAGAAGGCAATGAGTACATAGCGATATGCTTTGATCGAGGGGGTAAAAGCAAAAGAGATGAACTTTACGCAGCCTATAAAGCAGATCGCCCCCCAACCCCGGACGCACTCGTTTCCCAATTTCCGTATGTTCGGAGAATCGTCGAAGCACTTGGCATCCCGACCGTGGAAATGGACGATTATGAAGCCGATGATGTCGCTGGAACCTTGGCAAAGCGAGCGGAGGAGGCAGGTTTCGATGTGCTGATTATGACCAACGACAAGGATATGCTCCAGCTAATCTCCCCAAAAATTAAGGTGCATCGGGTCAACCCGCGTGGTGGATATGAAATCTATGATGCCGCAGCGTGCAAAAGACGCTACGGTGTGGAACCGCATCAGATCCCCGATTACCTTGCGCTTGCAGGCGATAGTGTTGATCAGATCCCCGGTGTCAGTGGCATTGGTGAGAAGACTGGCCCGAAGCTGCTCGCTGAATTTCGCACGATCGAAACCCTACTCAAGCACCTTGACGAGGTCCCGGGACGGTTGCGATCCAAACTGGAGGCAGGGGAGAGCCACGCGCTGCTGAGCAAAAAACTGGCAACCCTCGAAACCGCTCTGGAACTACCCATTATGCCTGAAGGGTGCAGAGTTGGAGACAAGCAGAGTGGCGCATTACTAACGCTTTTCCGCGAACTTGAGTTTCACAGTCTACTCGACCAGATCACAATAGACCGGGAAATTGTGAAACCAGAGACAGACTATCAGATGATTACAGAAGAAGCTGACTTGGAGCTTCTCATTGAGAAGCTCAAGAAAAACGTGGAATTTTCCATAGACTTGGAAACAACCTCAATCAACTCGATCGATGCACACATTGTCGGTATTGCCATTACCGTTGCCCCACATGAAGGCTATTACATTCCGATTTTGAATTCTCTGCTTGATACGCCATCTTTGCCCTCTCAGGATCAGGTCTTGGGGGTTCTCCGCTCCGTCCTTGAAGATGCAACTTATCAAAAAGTGGGGCAGAATATTAAATACGACCTTAAGGTATTCAAGCGTCAGGGGGTAGACATGAAGGGCATCTCGTTTGACACAATGGTCGCTTCTGCGCTGTTGCATCCAGCGTCATCAAGCCACAGTCTCGATGACCTCGCCTTTACCCATCTGAACCACCAAATGATTCCGATCAAAGAGCTTATTGGCACAGGCTCGAAACAGATTACAATGGATCTTGTGCCGCTCCCACAGGTCACCGAGTATGCCTGCGAAGATGTGGACATCACACTGCAACTCAAAGGCAAGTTTGAATCGGAGCTAGCGGCTGAAGGACTGACAAATATTTTTCGTGATATTGAACTGCCATTAATCCCCGTGCTTGCCGATATGGAGTTGACGGGGATTCAAGTTGATGGTGATTATCTCAAACAGTTATCGCAGGCATTTCAAGGGCGGCTCGATCAGAAAATGGATCAGATCTATGCAGCGGCAGGGCAGGAATTTAACATCAATTCGCCAAAACAGCTTGGGCAGATTTTATTTGAGGAACTCGATCTGCCGAAAAATCTGACGCGCCGCACGAAAACCGGTTACTCAACCGATATCAGGGTTTTACAAAGATTAGCTACACACCACTCATTGCCAGAGTTGATTTTGGAATATCGGTCTTTTGCCAAGCTCAAATCCACGTACACCGATGCACTGGTCGGGCTAATTAATCCGGATACAGGGCGCATCCACACATCGTTCCACCAAGCCGGTGTCCGGACGGGGCGCCTCAGCAGCAGCGATCCAAACCTACAAAATATTCCTGTACGAACCGCCGAAGGACGGGAGATCCGCCGGGCATTCGTCGCCAGCGATAAAGATCATGTGCTGATTGTTGCGGATTACTCTCAGATTGAATTGCGCCTCCTCGCCCACCTCTCTGGAGACGACCGCCTTCGGGCAGCCTTCGAGCAGGATCTAGATATTCATGCACAATCCGCTTCTCTTATCTTTGGGCTGCCGCCGGATGAAATTGATGCCGATATGCGTCGTCAGGCAAAAACGATGAACTACGGCATCGTCTACGGTGTAGGTGCGTTCCGCCTTTCCAACGAACTACAAATTGGTTTTGACGAAGCCCAACAATTAATTGACAACTACTTTCAGACCTATGCTGGTGTCAGGGAATACTTTGACCGGATCGTTGCGGAAGCACAGAAACAAGAATATGTCACCACGCTCCTCGGACGACGCTGCTATGTGCAGGAAATCCAAGCTGCTGATCGAAACACACAGGCATTTGGTAAACGTGTCGCCATCAATGCACCGATGCAGGGCACGGCTGCGGAGCTCATCAAACTCGCCATGCTTGGGATTCATGACTATCTGACAAAGAATGGTAAGCAGACGAAATTATTACTGCAAGTCCATGATGAGTTAGTGTTTGAAGCACCAAAATCCGAGCAGGATGAGGTCTTGACAGAAATCAAACACCTGATGGAGAATGCCTGTCAGGTTGATGTGCCCATCAAGGTTGATATCCATACAGGAGCGAATTGGCTCGAAGCAAAGTAGCGACGGTTCATTTTCTACCTGAGTGAGATTCCTATACTTTCACCTAAAACGGGGATTTTCAGGTTGATTTTTTCTCGCCTTTGCAGTACAGTCTATTATCTGCGAAAGAAGTCAGTTGGATTAAAATTACCCAAGTTGCTACTATGTACGGCGCGATAAAAGTCAACCCCTATACCCGTCGGTCGGGCTTCCTAGCCCGACCTCCAAAGCCCCAGCGAGCAGCCAGATGGCAACTTGCGTTAAAATTATCCAATTGAAGGGCAACGGGTGGGAATTTTCGTTGTTGGTAAATCCGTTGAACAACTGCTGCTCGGTAATAGACTCAATCCTGCTTTCGATCGAATCGATATAATGCAAGGGACGAAGCGTTGGTGTATTTGGGCAAATGGGGTGCGTCATATTGGCAAGCACTCCAAAATACGATGTTGCCATTCTGGCACTTCCAAGACACTTCCGCCCGCTGTGTATGCGCCTGACTAGGGCCGCTGGGTTGGCACGTATATTGCTCGATGGACTGCTACGTTAACTCGGACTTCGCCCGTGAGGAGATTTGTATCGTTGGGGATGGAAGAACAGGAGCACTGAAAAATGATCCGGCACAGCTATCGAATTCTTCTGGTTGATGATGATATGGCTTCTTTAGAAGTCTTGGGTGAGGTCTTAACTCGTGCCGGCTACGATGCTGTGTCGGCAGAGACTGGATATGAAGCCTTAGAAATTGTTCGAGAGGCTTCGATAGATCTCGCGCTCCTAGATTTTAATCTGCCGGATACAACAGGTGCAGAATTGCTTCAGCAGATTAAGCAATTTCAACCGAATGTACCTGCCATCATTATGAGTGCAAACACATCACAGGGTGTAAAATTTGACGTTTTTGAAGCGGGAGCCTACACCTTCATGTCAAAACCTATAGACTTACCGCAGCTGCTGAGATTTGTTTCTCGAGCATTGGATCTCAAATGCCAGTGGGTATCGCGTCATCAAGGCAGGAGGCAGGGGGAGGCAACGGATCGGAACGCTCAGACGCTTCAAGTTAAGAGATTAAGCATCTTCCGATGGATTCGGATTATCAGACATAAGTAGTGTGCAGATACCTACTATCTATAATCAATCAACAATTATCATTAAATTTATGGAGGGATTTTGGATGAGTAAGGTTATTGGAATTGATTTGGGAACCACGAATTCGTGCGTCGCCGTTTTAGAAGGCGGTGAGCCGAAAGTGCTGGAAAACGCTGAAGGCACTAGAACAACGCCATCTGTTGTTGCCGTTACGAAAGAGGGGGAGCGGTTGGTTGGGCAAGTTGCCAAAAGGCAAGCCGTTACCAATCCAAAAAATACAATATTCTCCGTCAAACGATTTATGGGACGCAAGTACAGAGAGGTTAATGAAGAGATAAACCGCGTGCCCTACGAGGCTGTGAGCGATAAAGACGGAGATGTCTCTATAAAAATTGGGGATAAGCAGCATGCGCCCCCCGAGATTTCCGCGATGATTCTTCAGAAGATGAAAGAGACCGCAGAATCCTACCTTGGCGAGCCGGTGACGCAAGCTGTCATTACAGTTCCTGCTTATTTTAACGATTCGCAGCGTCAAGCAACAAAAGACGCGGGCAGGATCGCGGGATTAGAAGTCCTTCGTATCATCAACGAGCCAACAGCCGCATCATTGGCTTATGGACTGGATAATCAGAAAGATAAAAATATTGCGGTCTACGATTTAGGCGGAGGTACTTTTGACATCTCGATCCTTGAAATCGGTGACGGTGTATTCGAGGTCAAGAGTACCAACGGCGATACGCATCTCGGCGGTGACGATTTCGATCAAAAAATCATTGATTGGCTTGCTGAGGAGTTTCAGCGTGAGCAGGGAATAGATCTCCGCAAGGACAACATGGCATTGCAAAGGCTGAAAGAAGCTGCGGAGAAAGCGAAATGTGAACTCTCGACCGCTATGCAAACGGATATTAACCTGCCTTTTATCACCGCAGATGCGAGTGGCCCGAAACACCTCAATGTCACCCTGACTCGTGCAAAGCTTGAGCAGATTACCGATGATCTCATTGAACGGTCGCTTGAACCGTGTCGGAAAGCCCTTGCCGATGCGGGGTTATCTGCTAGTGATATCGAAGAAATCATATTGGTTGGTGGGCAAATACGGATGCCGAAGGTCCAAGAGGCGGTGCAGCGGCTGTTTGGCAGGGAACCTCATAAAGGGGTTAATCCCGATGAAGTGGTTGCAATTGGTGCCGCAATTCAAGGCGGTGTCCTTTCTGGTGATGAAGGCGTGAAGGACATCTTACTGCTTGACGTAACTCCCTTGTCGTTGGGTATTGAAACGTTGGGCGGCATGTTCACCCGACTCATAGAACGGAATACAACGATTCCAGCCAAGAAATCACAAATTTTTACAACCGCGCAAGACAATCAGACCTCTGTTGATGTGCATGTGTTGCAGGGCGAGCGGGAGCAAGCTGTCTACAACAAAACGATTGGTCGCTTTCGACTTGATGGTATCCCGCCGGCACCGCGCAGTATGCCGCAAATTGAGGTGGCATTTGACATTGACGCAAACGGCATTCTCAATGTTTCCGCAAAAGATCAGGCAACCGGTAAGGAACAACAGATTACCATTACTGCTTCGTCGGGGCTGTCTGAAGCGGAAATCGATCAGATGGTCACAGATGCCGAAGCTCACGCTGCCGAAGACCAACAGAAGCGCGAAGAGGTGGAGGTGCATAATCAAGCGGATTCGCTGATCTATGAGACGGAGAAGAATCTCAACGAGCTTGGCGATAAGATGGATGCAGCAACCAAGAGTAATGTTCAAAATGCTGTTGAGGAGCTTAAGAAAGCCCTAGAAAGCCAGGATACTGAAGATATTAAGGCGAAAACCGAAAATTTGATGCAAATCTGGCATCAGGCTTCGGCAAATCTCTATAAGCAAACCGCCGAAGCTGATGGTGACGCATCTACGGATCCACTGTATCGGAGCGCACCAACAGATGAGTCAGAGTCCACGGCCTCGTCGCCCGAAGGCGAAGTCATTGACGCTGATTATGAAGTTGTTGATGATGACAAAAAATAGGCGATTCGATTTGAGTGTTTCGATATGCGCGTTTTTATCGAGCTTCCTAGCCTGACTGCACCCATGAACCCATGGTTTTCACGTTTTGTGCATCACGTTTCACGCGTTTTGCACTTTCTTTTCACATGAGCCACCTTATTTTATTGGAGGGATTTGATATGGAGACCTCATGGCAGCTGGGGGGTAAACCTATCCGCGTGGGGGTTGTCGGTGCAGGACGGGGGCAAACCTTTATGCGAGCCGCAACAGCGGTGGGGCTTGAGTTAGTAGCTATCTGCGACACGTGGGAGGAGAAGCTGAAACAGGTCAGTGATCGACTCGGTGTGACCTCTTATACTGACTACGACAAGTTCCTCGAACACGACATGGACGCAGTTGTGCTCGCTAACTATTTTCACGAACACGCGCCTTTTGCAATCAAGGCGTTTGCTGCGGACAAACATGTGATGAGTGAATGCGCTGCCTGTCACACGATGGCGGAAGGGGTGGAGTTGGCGCGTGCGTTTGAAAAGAGTGGGAAGATTTATCTGTTCGCCGAGAACTATCCGTATATGGTCTATAATCAGGAGATGCATCGCTTGTACCAAACGGGCCGAATCGGCGAATTCAAGTATGGTGAGGGAGAGTATGTGCACCCAGATCCGGCCGAAGTCAAGCTAGCTCGAAGCTGTGGAAGGGACCACTGGCGGAATTGGATTCCATCCACTTACTACTGCACCCACTCCATTGCGCCGGTGATGTACATCACGGACACCCGTCCTGTGAAGGTAAATGGGTTTGTGGTGCCCTACGACTTCAACGACCTAACCCAGACAATGCACATGAAACGCAGCGACACCTGCTCTGTTATTATTTGTCGAATGGATAACGGGGCAGTGATGAAATCACTTCATGGTGCACTACGTGGGCATGGAAACTACGTCCGCATCCACGGCAATAAGGGACTGATGGAAAATAACCGTCATGGTGACAAACACCGCCTGCGTGTTTGGCGCGAGCCGTGGGAGAAAGCGGAAGGGGAGCCAACCGAAATCGTTTACACACCAGATTTTCCAAACCATCATAGTGAAGCGATAAGCGCAGGGCACGGTGGTGGCGATTTCTTTACCACCTACTACTTCGCGGAAGCAATTCGGACGGGTGAACAACCGTATCTGGACGTTTACCGAGGTATTGACATGAGTATTGTCGGTATTCTCGCTTGGCAATCTGCTCTCAATGACTCTGGCCCAATCGAGGTCCCCGATTTTCGCACAGAATCGGCACGTCAGCTGTATGAAAATGACGACTGGTCTCCAGACCCAAAGCGTAAGAAAGAAGGGCAGCCGCCAAGTAGCATTCTCGGCGATATTGAGCCTTCGGAGGCGACAATCGCATTTGCAAAGGAGGTCTGGGCAAAGCAGGGGTATCGGGAGTAAGGCGGAGTAAGGCTACCGATGACCCCTGCTTTGCCTTCACGTTTCACGCTTGGTTACCGAATATGGCGATATAGCTTTGCGAGGTGATGCGGCGGAACCCGTAGCAAATAGAGCAGGGTGATGAGCCAGTTTGTTAAAGTCGTGCGGACAATACCATTCTTTTTCCAGCGGCGAGTGGAGATATGAATCATCGGTTCAACAAACGTTACCTCACCTTGCCGACGGAGTTTTCGAGAAAACCCCACTTCTTCCATGATCGGAATATCAGGGAAGCCGCCAATTCGATCAAAGTGGGTGCGGCGAATGAAAATCCCACCGTCGCCGTAAAGAATCTGCAACCGTTTTGCCCTGAAGTTTGCAGCCCGCTCAATCAGTCGATACAGGGGGTGCTCCCCTTCAATTCGCTGTTTGAACGCTCCACCGACATAACCCGCTGAGATTGCGGCTTCAACGCCTTCGATGGCTCCGGAATCAAGCCACACATCCGCGTGCAAGAAAAGGAGAATATCTCCCGTTGCCGCAGCAGCACCCGCATTTGACTGACGAGCCCTCCCACGTTGAGAAGAAATTACCCGTCCATACCTTTTGGCAATCAACGGTGTTTCGTCGATACTCCCCCCATCGACGATAATCAGCTCATGTCCTTTTAGCTGCGGTGTGAGTCGAGAGAGCGATTGGTTTAAAATATCGGCTTCGTTGAGAACTGGAATAATAACAGAGATCATGCGACGGGAACCGTGGTAGGACTTACGCAGTTGATATGAAGCAAACGCGACCGTGGCATAGGTTTCCTAACCTGTAATCGTCCCGTAGAGCCTGCCCTCGATGAAATCGGGGTTTCCCAACCTGCGAAGCGATGCCACGATTGGATTGCAATTGTCATGTGCCAAAGTCCTAAGCGGATAAAACTCTCAATGAATCAAGGGATCTAACTCATAAGCGCGTTCAGATGTTGTTTCACCTGGCACCTTTCAAATACTGATTTAGCGCGAGCAGAGGGAAAACCGCAGCGTAAATTGGATCTGCATAACCGCCGATAATTTCCCAATAGATGCCGATACAGCTGGCATCCCATGAGCCCTCCGGGTGCTGGCGGCTGAGAAGGAATTCCAATCCCTTGCGGGCAGTATAACTCTCAGGGTCTGCGAGTAGTAGAGCGTAGGCGCACCAACCCGTCTGCTCAACTGTGCTATCGGTCAGGTTACCAAACATATCCTCACCCCAACCGCCATCGCTGTTTTGCACCGCCTCAAGCCAACGAACCCCACGCGCAATCGTCGGAGAGGTGGGCTTCCCTGCTTTGATTAAACCGATAATAGCACAAGCTGTGCCATAAGTCCGTTTAGCCAGCCACAGATCTGACCAATACCCCTCTTTGGAAATTTGACTTTCCAACCATTGACAAGCTCGATCGATCTGCGCTTCCATACCTGTTGCTTCACACCACGCCTCGATTGTGTGGGCGGTAATGCTCACACACCCGACATCGCCCTGGCCTGGAAGATATGTGCTACAACTTCCGTCAGGGCTTTGATGGGCCCTCAACCAATCAAGCCCTCGCTGAATCGCTTTAGCCCCGTCAGGTATCTCAGACCGCAGCAGGGCAAGTGTAGCTAACGCCGTGTCATCGGCATCGCTCGGAAGATTACCACTTCCTCCCATCGCTGAAAACGCCCAACCGCCATCTGGATTCTGGTTATTAATAAACCACCTGCCAGCGCGTTGAACGGCATGATTCCCATCTGCATTGCCAATATCAATGAGCGTGAGCACGCTTAATGCCGTATCCCAAACGTTGAGGTTCAACGCCTCCCGACAGCCACCGTCTGGGTTGCGTGTCGATTGCAGCCATGCGATTCCGCCGTCGATCAACGTCTGGATCTCCTCTGATTGAGCACGCCCCGATGGATCGGAATTCAAAGCAACTTGGCGGCTTGTTCTGCTCTTTTGGAGTTCGATGAGTGCTAACACTGACAACGCCGTGATATAGTTCACGCGAAACCAACTATTATCGGAAAGCTTATGTTCCTTGAGCCAACTGACTAATGAATCAATGATTTCCGGGCGTCTGATAGTGTTCAATTCGATTAGGATAAAGACGGGCACAAGCGTGTGCTGCTCTGCGATGAACAGTGTCTCAAAGGTTCGGGTATTGAAGAAGTCAACCGGTGGAAGGAGGTTGGTCGGCGGCTTGAGGAGCGATTGCAGAAAGGGAAACCTCGTCAGCAGCTTTTTCGTCAGCGTTATCACAGGGAGCAGAAGTTTCGGAATCGTTAGCTTGTTCCAATCGAATTCACCGAGAGCTGCGTAGGATAGTTTAATCAAGGCAAGTTCCAGCGAGTATCCAGGGACCCGTGCGAGTGCTCCGGCGATCTGCGGGCTAGGGCTTCGTTGCCAAACCTGCTCTAAAATGAGTTGTGCAAATAGCGTAGCTTCGCGGTTCGGCTGATTAGCTGCATCAAGGCCCCATGTGCCGTCCGGATTCTGATGTTTAATCAACCAATCGATTAGTGCGCCATCCGGCAACCGATCTTGGGCAAGCGACACCCAAGCGTAGGCGCAAGTAGGGAAGGTGCTTGAAGATAGTTGTCCCTCGAAATTTCCCGCTGAGTTTTGCTGCTGCATTAAGAAAGTCGTTCCCCGATGCAGCGCAGATTTTACTTCTTGGTTCGTCATGTGAATGGTCGTCCACTAAATATAGATTGATAGGCGTAGGCAGAGTTTCACTGATCGGCGCGGCATTGTCAGTTTTGGAAAATGGGACGAGTCCTCCGAATTCAGTGTCCCACGAGAATTGACTGTGAATATCCCTTAAATTCCGTCCACACTTCCTCGATGATTAATTTGCACATCGCCGCAATCGGAACCGCCATTAGCAGACCGACTAAGCCGAGTAACTGCTCGCCAAGTAATACTACAACAATTGTTGTCACGGGTCCCAACTCGACACTTTTGCCGATTATCAGTGGGGTGATAATCGTATTGTCAATGATTTGTATCACAAGCGTCAACATGATAACGGCTAACAGGCTCCAACCAAGCCCAAATCGGGAGCCTAGAAAGACGACAATGATTGCAGGAATCGCCCCGATGAATGGACCGATATAGGGAATCAGATTCGCCAGTCCAGCGATAATGCTAATAGAGATTACAAACCGTAGCCCCAAAATCCAATACCCAATTGCGGCAACTATCGAGATTATGATTGTCTGGATCAGACGGCTACGCAGGTATCCCCCTAGTTGCCGATCGAGTCCCTCAATCAGCACCAAAGCGGGCTCAAAGAAGCGATTCGGCACAATCTGAATAAAGGCTTTCTTCATCTGTCGTCCACTGTTGAGCAGAAAAAAGGTTAGAAATAGGAGGATGACACCGGTTGTAACTGCCGAAAACGCGCCTCTTGCAGAAGTGCTAATTGCATTGAAGATCGATTGAGAGTGTCCAATCACAAATCCCAAAATTTTGTCTTGCAGCCGTCCAACAAGAGCATGCACTTGTTCACGGTCAAGTGATTGAACAGGCTTATTCTCAGAGACTCCCGTCGAGGTGTCCGTGTCTTCAGTTTCCTCAAGATAGTTGAGCACGGGTGTACGAAGGGGTTCGGGGATTAGATTCAAAGCTGTTGTGGCTGTATCGACAAGGCGTTCAAGATTGACAAGATGTGCAAGCGTTTTGTAAACTTTGAGTTGGTTTTCTTCTTTCCTGATATCGTAGGTTCTGCGATTCCCCGTGTCAGTCAATTTCCATCTGTTGCCTGTTTCTGCAACAACAATCGCTGCACTCTGAGAAAGCGTAACCCCATTCTCTACGAACTGCTGTCGTAAATTCTCCGGGATTTTGCCGCGGTCTAAATCAGCTTCAACCCCTAGTTCCGCGCTCAACAGCACTTCACTGAACTTCTGAAGCTGTCCAGTGATGCTATTAACAGTCACCGTTGAAAGAAAAGCAAAGCTGCTGAGCATTAATAGCGTGATGATAATGACCACAAGTGTCCGGTTGACTCCCCTTCGCTCGATTAAATCTACAATCGGACTAAAAATGTAGGCAATCAGGAACGAGACCACCACCAGCGCAAGAATGTCCTTGAGCAGGTAGACAACGCCAATGAGAATTGCAAGCGAAATCAGCGTTGTACCAAAAGCGATGATTTTCAGAAAAGCATTTGTTACCCGGGTTTGACGTGTCTGTTCGCGACTTTCACGGATAACCGACCGGATATCCGATGTCATTGTCTCACTATTTTGCGTCAGTGGAATGACCGTCTCTCTTGCGAGTGTAGCCGCTTGTGCGTGTGCGTGCTCCATATTGATTTGACTGGACGGATCGCCTGCCCTGAACGAGGTCGTTTCCTCACTGGACTGATGCGGCATCGTATTCTGATTGGCAGATTCGTTCATCGGTTTTCCTCCCCTCCGGAGGCATCAGGGCTGATAGAATCAGGGGTTTCAATCCCCACCCCTGATCCGCTGATGGAGGTTTCACTGGAAACCGTGCCCCTCTCCGCTCCAGTTGGATCTGATGCCTCCGTAAGTTGTGCCTTCAAACGACTAATTTCTGCCTGCGCCTTCTCAAATTCGTTGTATATAAGCCGAAAACGTGCCGTGAGGATTTGGCCCAGCTTGAAGATTACCTTGGATGCCAGCCTTGGATTTGAATTCATTAACTCAAGTAGCTCCGGACGAAAAAAACCGATAATGCTTGAGTCGCGGGTTGCTTTAACCGTGGCTGTCCGTGGAGAGCTATCCAACAACCCGACATCACCAAATAATCCGCTATTTTCTAAGGTTATCAGGTGGAGGATTGTACCATCTTCTAAGGTTTTAGTGACCTCTGCTTGTCCGTCCACCATGATATACATTCCCGCCGCATTCTGCCCTTCGTGGATAATGGCTTCCCCGCTACTATAATGTCGCTGATAGGCAATACGCGCGATGTTTTGAATTTCGCGATTGCTCAGTTCCTCAAAAACGGGGACCTCCTTGAGGACATCAATGATACTCCGTTCAACCTTTGCTTTACTCTTTCTATCAAAGACTGCACCCCATGTCGCATCAGTCTGTTTCATTTTGGCCATAATGTCTCCCCTTCTGCTAACTGTTTCCCCTTTCTGTAAATTTTATTATACCTTGTAATCTCTTGTCAAGCGGAATACTCATTTGAAATCAATAGTCTTATAGGACTGACGCACTTCAGTTTGTAGTCGCGCGTTCATTGCGCGTTCGGACGGGCGATAAATCGCCCGACTGCACACCCTTTTTTTCTGAGCCCCGTAGGTCGGGTTTCCTAGCCCGGCTGCGCCAATGAACCAATTGTAATTGTTTTCACGCATCCCGTTTCACGCGCTTTGCGTTTTGCATTTTCTTTTTATATGATCTAGAAATTAAAGGCTTGACAAAAAACTATATCCCCTTTAAAATAGGAAACACTTAGCGGTACAAAAAACCATACCCAGTGTCGGTTAAAATTGCGCTTTTGGAGATGCCTATCATCACTTCGACAAGCGTTGTTCAGGTGCTGAACCCTGCATTTATTCGAGGGCAGGCTTCGTGAAACGCTGAGATTTGTTGCCCCATTCAAGGATGGGTTTCAAGCCTCAGAATGACAGGCGAAAAGCGCGGTTTCTGACGGTGGACAGTATGTACTGCGATGCAGAAATAGGAGGAAAGCCAATGGCTGTTGATATTCGTCAAATAGATGATGTAATCATCTTAAAACCCAAGGGCAAGATTATCGGAAAGGCTGTTCGTGATCTCAGCAAGGCGATTAATGAAGAAAGTGCAAAGACCTCTGATTCGCCGAAATTTTTATTTGATTTCGCCGACGTTTCAATGATGGATAGTTCCGGGCTCGGAACCCTAATGGGAACGCACGTATCCGTTGCAAAGAAGGGCGGTCGGATTGCTGTCATCAACGTCAGCGAGAAGAACGTCAAGAGTCTCATTATCAGGAGCCGATTAATCTCCACATTTGAACATTTTGACAGTGAGGATGAAGCGATTGCCGCACTTACCGTCGGATAACAATTGCCCTCCTTGCCGAGATAAGTGTACCAGCACAGGTCATAACTTCTATCACTACCCTTCTCCACCCCCAATCCGTTGAGGAGTTGGGATTCGTGCTACCAAATCAAAATAAGCGCAGAAAATGTATTGGTCCGTGCGATAGTAGGTGCTTGGATGCCGAGACTTTAACCGGGGGTTGGCAGCCCTGGCTAAGGTCATAGCTTACCCTTGAGCGCGGCCTACTAGCTCATTGACCGATGCGGTTTTCGGAACAGATGGGCGTTTTCCCGTGTGAAAGACTCGGTTTCTTTCACACGGTGAGCGGCTACATCAGAACAAAGGTCTTCAAATGCAGACCGATTCGGTTGAACAAGCCATGCAGCGACTAATTCTGAGTCTGTCTGAGATTGAGGAGGTTGGTAAAACCATCGCTTCCGGGCAGAGCAGCTTTGGTGCATCAAGCCAGACCTATCTGCGAATAGTTCTTAAGACGTTGCAGGCGAGCCGGGGTGCCATATTGCGCTTCAATCCGGCAGAGAGTCAGCTTGCCATTGAATCATCAATTAATATCGCGGATGAACCGTTGATCATTCCGATTACGTCCGATGAAATCGGTATCATGCTTCAATTCTCCCCACTCGATGTCTCCCAACCGCCTTCCTCCCTGAAATCGTTCATGGATGAGATTCATCCACAGTTGCAGGTACTAAATGCAACCTTCTGGGCCCCATTAAAGATTCACGAGGAATTTCTAGGGGTTATCAGTCTTGGCGAATTTTTCGACGATTCTGAAGGGGGAGGGTGGACTCGAGAGCTATTAAATGTCCTCGCCGACCATATCTCAGTCGCGATTGCACATTCACGCTCTCAAGAAGATCTGCGCGCCGCTAAATTCCGCCTCTTCATACTTTCCGACACAACCACCCAAATTGCCAAACTGCTAGATACAGAACAATTGGAGGAAGAGATCGTCAATCATGCTGTCAGGCTTCTAGATGCCAGTGCGGGTTGTCTGACGCTTATTAATCCGATTACACAGCAACTTGAGATGAAAAATTCTTTCGCGCTTGATTTACAATTTCCTCCCGACCTAAAATATCTTTCAATTCCTCTGAAAGCGGACCGGATGATTCATCCCACACTTTTTATGCTTCATGAAGTGGCGACGGAGGGGAAAACGCAGATTCGCAATGATCGGGAGACAACTGCCCTATTTGGCAGAAAGAATCTGATAGCAGTTCCAGTTTTTGGACATGAAATTCTGGGGGTGCTCGTTGTCCTCGGCAAGAAAGGCAGATCCGGCATCACACTGGAGTTTACCGATGAGGACGGAATTCTACTTGAAGCCTTTGCTAATCAGGTTGGCGTGGCCATCGAAAATGCGCGGCTTTATCAGGAAGCAATTGAGAAACGTCGGTTACAGGCAGAAATGGAGGAAGCAGCAAAAATTCAGGAAAATCTTCTGCCAGAAGCACCTCCAAAGATTCCAGGCTACGAAATGGCCGGGATGAATATACCGCATCATGATGGTGTTGGGGGAGACTACTATGGTTACATTCAGGAGCCAGATGGCTCGTGGGGATTGGTCATCTCTGATGTTGCCGGCAAGGGCATGCAAGCAGCTTTATTGGTAGCAACGCTTCGTGCGGCCTTACTCTCAGAGGTTGCAAAACAGACAGATTTGCCGACGATGGCACTGGCACTGAATACCCTTATCTATGAGAGCAGCCCGGTCGATAAATACGCGACGCTCTGTTACGCACGGTTGCATCCAGAGACAGGCAGGCTCACCTCACTGAATGCGGGGCACAACGTTCCTCTGGTCATCCGGCGGGATGGTAGCTTACAACGGCTAGAGGCAGGTGGCCTAATGGTAGGCATGTATCCTGACGATATGCTCCGTCAAATGTCAGAATATGAAGAGGAAACGATTCAACTTTATAGCGGAGATATGGTTTTATTTTATACCGATGGGGTCACTGAAACGCTAAATGTCCACGAAGATATGTATGACGAAAAGCGATTAGAGGAACTGGTGAAACAGCTGCGGCACGCAGATGCCAACGAAATCTGCGCGGAAATTTACAATTCAACGCTAGAGTTCCAGGGAGAAGCCCAACGGTTTGATGATTTGACGTTAATGGTGCTAAAGAAGAAATGAGGCGTAGTTATTGGGGTTTATAGCTATGCTATTATCACAAACTCGATACCAAAAAATGAAGGAGATAAACCACCATGACTAGCCCCGCCGATACCACCGGGCGCGACCGTTTTTTTTCCCTATCGCTGGATATGCTGTGTATCGCCGGTTTCGACGGTTACTTCAAAGAGCTGAACCCAATGTGGGAAAAAACGCTCGGCTTCACAGTTGAGGAACTTAAAGCAAAGTCCTTCGTTGAGTTTGTTCACCCTGAAGACCAGGAAGCGACAATTGCTGAAGCCCGGAAGATCATGACAACCGGTGAAGATGTCGTTTCCTTTGAAAATCGCTACCTGTGCAAAGACGGTTCTTATAAGTGGCTCTTATGGAGTTCAACGGTATCCCTTGAAGAGCAGCTGTATTATGCCGTTGCGCGAGACATTACAGAACGGAAGCAAGCAGAAGCTCACTACCGCGACCTGTACGAAAACGCGCCGGATATGATGGCGGTGGTTGATCTGGTAACGGGAACGATTTTAGAATGTAACCAGACCCTTGCGGAGATTATCGGGCGTAGCAAAGAGGAGATTATGGGCAGTTCCTTCTTGAATCTGTATGCCCCGGACTCGCTAGAGGCTGCGCGACAAACCTCCTTAACCTTCGTCAAAACGGGCGAAATTACTAGGCAGGAACGGACCCTTCGCCGCGCAGATGGCAGCACGATTGATGTGCTTCTGCAAGCGACACCGATGCGTGATGAAACCGGCAAGATTGTCGCAAGTCGGTCAACGTGGCGGGATGTGACCAAACAGAAGGAAGCGGAAAGAGCACTGGCTTCTCAAGAAGCACTCTATCGTACCCTCATTGAAGCAGCACCACAAGTCATTTGGGTTGCCGACGCTGATGGTCAGGTTGCCCTTCTAAACAAAGCTTGGCATGAGTTTTCTGGACTCACCGACGAAGAATCATTGGGCACCCGGTGGACAGAAGCGTTGCACCCGGAAGATCTTCCGGCGGTACTTGCAAAATGGGAACGCGCATACAACCACGGCGAGACATACAGCGGTGAGTGCCGATTTCGAGCCAAAGATGGTTCCTATCAAACTTTTATTTTTATTGGCACCCCCGTTCGGGACAATTCAGGGAACATTATCAATTGGGTTGGTATTAACACTGACATCGCCGATCGGGTGCAAGCTGAGATAGCATTGCAGGAAGCCAAAGAAGCTGCTGAGTACGCAAACCGCGCCAAGAGTGAATTTCTCGCCACCATGAGTCACGAACTCCGCACCCCGTTAAATGCGATTATCGGATTTTCTGAGATTTTGCGGGATGAAATCCTAGGCACCATTAACGACGATCAGAAAGAATTGGTCCTTGACATCCATACCAGTGGACATCATCTCCTCACCATGATTAACGATATTCTCGACCTGTCAAAAATCGAGGCGGGTAAAATGGAGTTGCAACCGGAGCATTTCTCCGTTGAGGAGGCGATGGAGGAAATCAGGGCGGTTATTGCCGCCCTTGCAAATAAGAAACAGATCCGACTCTCTCTCGAATTTGATCAGGATGTCTCGATAGAAGCAGATAAAATCAAATTCAAGCAAATCCTCTACAATCTGCTTTCCAACGCGATCGAGTTTACCGATGAAGGTGGGGCCGTTACGACGACGTTCGAGCACTCGGGTTCGGCGTTACTAATTCGGGTGACCGATACCGGCGTGGGCATCTCGCCACAAGACCAAGGGAAGTTGTTTCAACCCTTCACACAACTCGACGCTTCAAGGACCCGCGCACACAGTGGTACCGGCCTAGGACTGGCGTTGACTAGTCGGCTGGTTGCATTGCATGGGGGAAAGATTTGGGTCGAGAGCGAGATAGAAAAAGGGAGTACCTTTTCCTTCACCTTCCCGTTACGCCAGCAGGGAGAGGGGGTTGAGGTGACTGCGCCAGAGGCTTCCAGTCCTGAAACGGCTACCCCTCTCGGTAATAACCGTACCATCTTGGTTGCTGAAGACAATGAACAAGCCGCCCAGCTTTTGGGAATTTACCTAACGGAAGCAGGATACCAAGTAGAGTATGCCATAGATGGCGAAGAAGCCATTGCCAAAGCCTCGGAAATCCACCCATTTGCAATTACGCTTGACATTCTACTGCCGAGGAAAGATGGCTGGCAAGTATTGAGGGAGATGAAGCTGAAACCCAATTTGCGATCGATTCCGGTCCTCATCGTCTCGTCAACAGAAGAACGTCAGTTGGCATTTGGATTGGGAGCGGTGGACCATCTAGTTAAACCCATTGATAAGGAGATGCTTATCGCTTCACTCCAATCTCTGAAACTTCCCAGCCGGGATGGTTCGCCTCGCATCCTTGTCGTTGATGACGACCCACAGACGGTACGACTGTTGTCCACTGTACTGACCAGCGATGGGTATGAAGTCCTGAAGGTTTACGGGGGAAGCGAGGCGATTGAAACAGCAATTTCGCAATCGCCGGACCTGATTATCCTTGATATGATGATGCCTCAAGTGGATGGATTCCAGGTCATTCGGCGTTTGACCGATGATCCGCGGACCTGTGACATTCCAATTGTTATCTGTACGGCGTTGGATTTCACTGACGAGGACCGAGATCGGCTCAACGGTCAGATTCAGTCAGTCATCCCAAAGACAGGCAACGTCAAAGAAGAACTGCTAGGGGCAATCAGAAGAATCGAACGTTTGCGACCGCCAACTCAGAAAGCGGAGACACACTCATGAGCGCCAAACGGATTCTAGTGGTTGAAGACATGGAAATAAACCGAAAGATTGTACGAATTGTGTTGAAGGCGAGGGGCTATGAAGTGCTTGAAGCTGTTGATGCTGACGAGGCACTTGCCATGTTACAGGCGGGGCTACCGGATCTAATTCTGATGGATATTGCGCTTCCCGGCATCAGTGGGGAAGACTTAACTCGGCAGATTAAAGCCAATTCTAAATGGTGTCATGTACCAATTATTGCCTTAACTGCAGCAGCGATGAAAGGAGAGCGGGAACAGTTTCGCGACGCAGGGTGTGATGACTATATCAGCAAGCCGGTTGACACGCACGCACTTGTTGATTTGGTGGAACATTATTTAAATTGAGCAAAGATAAAAATGGATTGTACCTTTCCAGGTGCCTAAGCAGAGCGGAGATCGGGAGGGCCCATAGAAAAAACAATTGACTCTCAACGCCGGACTGTGATACACTGAAAAATGTGCTTAATTATAGAGTGGATTAACCGTGGCGTAAGTTTCTAACTTACGATTCTATGGTCATAGATTGGAAAATCCGCACCACGAGTTGCTTTCGCTTGAATAGTGCACACCTCTTGATAAACTGTTTCCATACCCCTTGATTGCATATTTTTAGTAGGAGTAGATTACATCATGGATATTTTAGTCACATATCAAAAAGACAATGCCATTGTCAGGGTTTCAGGCAGTATTCTCGGCGATGATCGGATTCAACTGAGCGATAAGATTCAGGAATTGGTGGAGAGCGGTGGAAAAAATATCATCCTGAATCTCAAGGCTGTTGAGTTGATGGACAGCGTCGGATTAGGCATGTTGGTTGCCCTGCGTGATTCGCTAATGCGACGCGGGGTGCGCCTTTTGCTTTCAAATGTCGACAGATCTGTCAAATCACTGTTGCTTATCACGAGACTCAATAATGTTTTCGATCTGTACGATACTGAAGATGAGGCGTTAACGGATCTGGATAGTATGGATCTGGATAAATTTACGGTATAATTCTCCTAAATACTCCCCGAATCTGTAACCCGAATCAGCTCATATCTCCTCTCAAAGGACACGAAAATCATGGATAAACCACTCAACGCCAGAATCCTTGTCGTTGATGACGAACCGCAAAACATCCGATTGCTTCAAATTCGGCTCCAAGCGGATGGATATACGGTTCTCACAGCAACCAACGGTCAGGAAGCTCTAGAGCAGGTGAGAGCTGATGCCCCCGATCTGATTCTACTCGATGTTATGATGCCAGGGATGAATGGATTTGAGGTTTGTCGGCGGATTCGTGCGGAGGAGTCCACGCAATTTATCCCGGTGGTGATGGTGACCGCCCTTTCAGACAAGGAGGATCGAATCACGGCAATTGAGGCAGGGGCGGACGATTTTATCTCCAAGCCTTTTGACAGCTATGAGGTCCTCGCCCGGATGCGCTCACTAGTGCGTATCAAAAGATACCATGATGCACTTGAACAAGCCAATCGCGACCTCAAGATGCATAATGACCGTTTGGACAAAGAGTTGCAGATGGCGAGTGAGATTCAGGATAGCCTGATGCCTCAAGGAATCACCGATTTATTGGGATTCCGAATTGTTTCACACTATACACCGGCGGTTGTGGTGGGCGGAGATTTTTTCGATTTGTGGGAGGTCGAACGGGGCCGATTAGGCGTTTTCATCTCCGATGTGATGGGCCATGGGGTCTCCGCAGCCTTCATCACTGTGTTTATTAAAACGATTGTTGAGGAGATGAGCGTCCAGACGGATGACCCTGGACACTTGCTCGAAGAGTTGAATGCTCGTTTCAACAAGATGATTAGTTCACAACAATATATGTTCGCAACAGCGTTCTGCGCCGTTCTAGATCTTGCCAACCAGACACTACACTACGCAAACGCAGGGCACCCTTTTCCATTCTTGGTCCAACGTCAGTGCAACGTTTGTAAACCTATCGGAAACCGGTCGATTGGGAAAGGGTTGGGACTGCTTCCAGACTCAACATATCAAACACACCGTTACCCTTTTACCGCTTCAGATGGGTTATTTCTTTATACCGATGGGGCTTATGAACTCCAAAATTCACAAGGAGAGGAATTTACGCCTCAAGGGATCCAGAACGTCATCACGCAGCAAATCGATCAACCGGCGCCGGTCCTTGTTGAAACTGTCCTTAACACGACCAATCAATTTAGTGACGGCAGGCCGAAAGACGACGATATTACAATTGTCGCTATTGATGGGTGTGAACCGAAGTGGTAGAAGGTAGGAATCTGCAAATGGGGTTGGAATATTTGAGGGGGCTTAGGCTGTGCTTTTCCGCTCGCGTGTACTAGGCTCTGTTCACGGAGTCAGGTAAATGTGTGCTTAGCCCAAGTTGCTATACTGAAACAGGGGATGAATTGGGATTCTGTTCTATGATGTCATTCGGAATGATAAACTTGGGTGCAGGCTGGCAAATCTGTGCTTAGGCGGAATATAACTGAGTCACAGGCTTTGTGCCAAGATAGAATCTTGGGCACCCTTCGGATCGACGAATAGGGCATCAACGCGCCTAGCTAGAAAGTGGAAAGGGCACTATCTTCTGAATCATGAATCTCGACAATATCAGAGGCACCGATTAAATCAAATGTCCGCTTGATATTCTCTGCCAAACCGTAAATCTTGACATCCCCATCTTTGAGGCGAAGCTGCTTCGCAGTACCAACAAGAGCCCCAATAGCCACGCTATTGATATGCTTGACCTGACTCAAATTCACAATAATTTTCTGAACGTCTTGGTTGACAAGGTTTGCAAGTGTCTCGCGTAACTCAGCAGCCGCATAGCTTCCCAAATAATCGTTGACATCGATAATTTTGACATCTGCGATTTGGCGGATGCGCGATGATTCTTCTGACATAAGGTTGTTACCTCTTCACAATGATATTCCCGCGCTCATGCGAAAGTGTTTCAAAATTAGTAAGTCAAATAACAATAAAAATGGGTATGCCTGCCTGCATTCACCTTCGATGTTGTGCACTCTCCAGTTCGCACCCCGGCAGTCGCTAACCAAATGATGTAGGAGAAAAAGTCAAGTGGAACAAACAGTTGCACAAGTGATTCGCTTGGATTTTCCCAGCTCACTACAGTGGGTTCACACCTTACATGCTATCCTCTCGGAAATCCTTAGCCAGATGCCGTTGGATAAAGAATCAAGCGACCAAATCAATCTGGCAGTCGTTGAAGCGGGTACCAATGCAATAAAACATGGGAATCAGGAAGATCCGGAGAAACGCGCTTATTTTGAATTCGTTATTCAGCCAGATCAGTTCACGATTGTTATCCAGGATCAGGGGCAAGGTTTCGACCGTGAACGAGTTCCAGATCCAATGCAGCCTGAAAATCTCTTTAAAAGTAGCGGCAGAGGGCTTTTTTTGATCGAATCGTGTATGGATGAGGTCACTTACGAAAAGTCCGGCACCCTCATCAAAATGGTTAAAAGATTTACAAAGGAGTAGTCAGGTCATAAACAACATACGGCACTTCTAGCCAATCTCTTTGTGCGCCTTCAATCGGTTGTCAGCGCAGCAATCGCTTCATCCTCGTTTAAGAACTGTTCAAACACCGCGGTTACTCCCGCCCTGTGACGAACGTTGAATTCCATTAGTCGATTCCTTCAACTGTCAAGAATCGTTACTCGGAGAAAAGTAGAAAACCACTTGAACATCAGTTCCCCCAAGGGGATTGGTCAATATTTCAAGGGAGTCGGAGAGCTTTTCGGCGAGAAAGATGCCATGTCCACGTTCACTGTCAGGGGTCATCTTTTGAGACACTTCATCGAGTCTCCCCGTTGCCAGCCAATTCCCCTGTACGCATTTCCCTTTGTCTCGAACATGGATTTCTAATTTGCTTGAATCGAACATGAGGGTCAAATCAATTCCTGAATTGGGGGTTTCTGAGCCGTGTTCGATGGCATTGCTACAAACTTCATCGATAATAAGTTCAATATCGTAAATACGGGTCCGGCAAAACCCAAGCTGTTGCGCTAATTGCCCAATAAACACCTGAATTGGACGGATATACTCAAGGCAACTAGGTACTGTGAATTTGAGAATTTCCTGTTCCGTTTTTTCCGCTTGAGTCATGCCAGAACACCAACTCGACAGGTTAAGGACTTGACACGACAATTATACATGCAGGCCAAGCCAAGAAACGTTTGAAGTCCTTTTAACATAAACCAATCTTAGTACCTTAGATCGACATCTAAATGGTTGTCTAGAAAGCGGCGAGGGCACTACTTTCCGAGTTATAGATTTCGAGAACGCTAGAGGCACCCACCAAATCAAATGTCCGCTTGAGATTATCCGCCAGACCGTAAACCTTGAGATCTCCATTATTCTGGCGGAGCCGCTTTGCGGCACCAACCATCGCACCGATGGCCGTACTGTTAATATGTTGAACTTGGCTTAGATTCACGACAATCTGCTGAGATGCTTCGTTAATCAGTCTGTCAATTGCTTTTCGTAAATCGGCAGCCGCATAACTTCCCAAATCTTCATTCACATCGACAATTTTTGCATCCGCGTTATCACGGATGGTCATTGATTCGTTTGCCATAAAATTTTCGCTCCCAATAGTCGTTAGAAATATGGTATTGATCCTGACTCAGGTTCCTACTTGTTGCGCTTCAAACTCGCAAGATCCGAGTCTCATCTGGAATCCATGGTAATAGTCAATCAACAAAGTTAGCCAGTCGAAACTGGACTGACCACCTCTCCCCGCAGGCCCCGTTCCGAGGGCAGGCCAGGAAGTTTCTTGAGTTTAGAGATGTGATGAATCAATCTAAACTTGCTAATATATTTGCCAGAGATAGCGGAGTAGCGACTCCGGTACTAACAGCTGTGGGAAGCCTCACCGAGCCGTGGCATAGTACCTGCCCACGAAAGCCAAGAAAAGTATACCACATTTGACCTACAATTTCAATCGTTTTGTGGACTTTGACACGGTTAGCGGATCTGTATCCCCGTCCCTGGTCTCGGGACGGACATAAATGACGGGTTTTTAGATCGGAAGATTTTGATAATATACCAAGATTTTATCTCCTTATTATATCGAAAACGTAGGTAAAACACAAGAAGAATTACAGTAATCTGTGATAGGAAAATGCACAGTTCTTCATTTGACTTGGCAAATGGTCAAAGGGTTGTGCGTGATAGGATTTACCGAACTTTGCCATATCTGTAAGCATCAGTATATCGGTGCTGTTAGCCTGTTCAGCCGCAATGGTTCAAGTGGGTAAAACCAGCACCAGAATTTATAGTTCCTTATCAGCATTTATGTATGACAGTTCAGTACTACAGAGCACTTCAATATTTGACCAGTGTTAGAGGATTCAATGACTCCCCAACAACGTTACCTATTTGATGTGACCGGCTATCTTCACCTGAAGCATGTTCTGAATCCTGAAGGACTGAAACAGGCTCAAGAGGCAGCTGACCGCTACATCCACACCCCACCCGAAAAATGGGAGCCTGGATTTGGGGCAAATCTAGAGCGTCCAGACTTTACCCCCTATTCCCACGGCTTTGCATTCGACAAGGTACTGGAGTCTCTCTGTGTGCATCCAGTGACCTGGCCCATCATCAAGGAACTGACCGGCAACAGGCCCCGGTTTACCAGTGGCACGCTGGGGCGAAATACCCACGGACAACGATTTCACCCGCTGCACTGTGCACGAGAAGGGGGCGGTGGACCGGAGATGCCACGTTATTTCTGCCAAGACGGACAGATTTACTGTGACTTCTTCGTTGTCTTCTTCTACTTGACCGATGTGATGCCCGGCGATGGGGGGCTCGTCGTGATTCCAGGTTCTCACAAAAGCGAGTTTTTACGCCCACCGAATCTGTTTGTCCCGGACAGCGATGAGATGGACCCGGAGCCGCATCCAGCCGTGACCAATATCACGCCGCGCGCTGGCGATGTGGTAATTATCTCGGAATTGCTCACCCACGGTGTCCTCGTCTGGAAACCGAAAGATCGGGACCGCCGCTTCCTGATACTGCGATACATGCCGCAGCACACCGCCTATGGGAGCTTTGACCCGTTTCCAGACGAAATTAAGACTAGATTGTCGCCAGAGACGCTGGAATTAATCGAGGTCGCCCCCTATAAGCACGTCAAGGAGATTGTCAAACAGGAAACAGTCAGTCTAACATGTTCTTGACACCGTCTATTTCAACCGTTTGAGCCCGCATAGCAAAACCCCTTGACAAATTTGCAGGTTCATGCCATAATCTCTGCTATAGGAGATAGACTGAATGGCGGGTAGGGCATCGTCCTGCCCGTGTTTTCAACGGATTTGGTCAATCCCCGATTGATCAAATACCATTTTAAAGTTGACCCGTGTGCCCAACCTATAGGTTTGGGGTGGGTCGAAAGGAATGAAAATGAACACCGATCAATCACCAGCGGCGGAACCTTACCGCGCCCCTGCCTTTGCTGATGCGAAATCCGAACTTGCGGCTCCCGGAGCCACGCCAGAGCGATTGGAACACCTCAGAGAGCACGGTTTTGTCATCATCAATGACTTTGTCGATAACCCCTGGATCCCGATTCTGCGTGAAGCGGGTCGCCGTGTCACCGAAGCGTGTGCACCGCAGCACGTCTATAGTAAGATTGACTGCTCGAAGGGCTACGTGCACCGCACAGGACAGGATCAGCCGTGGGCGGTTCGGGGACTTATCCATCCGGCTTTCAATGAACCTAGCTTTGCTGAGTTCCACGGCTCTTCAGATTTCCTAGATTTTGTCTCCTCTTGGTGTAATGGGCTACAGCCAGAGGATATGGTGCTGGGTGGACTGCTGCTGTGGTGCAATCCCCGGACGCACGAGAATAAACTCGGTTGGCACCGAGATACAACATGGTGGGGCACCGGGGAGAAGTACTTTGCACAGCGCGAGGTCCGAGGGGAGGGGCCTGAGGCGTATTCCGAGGAGACCGAAAGAATCCGCTGGAAAGAAATCGTCGCGGATAACGCGAAGTCTGTCACGGAGCGAAACGGTGTGAGCATGTTCTTGGCACTGACAGACGATGAATGCCACGAATTAATACCGGGCAGCCACAATCGATGGCGCACGCCGCTTGAGCATGATGTGCTTCTGCCGAGAGGGATGAAGGATCAGGGGGTGCCGCACACACCGAGTTGGAACGGCGTAGACCCGTTGCCGGGCCAAGTGGCAATCCGACTCAAGGCGGGAGAAGCCCTCATCCGCAATGGCGTAACGATTCACACCGGACACACCGTCCCCCAACGTGAGCGGAATACCTTGTCAATCGGTTGGTCGAAGTGGTCAGGCGAGTTCACCGGGGAGCCATCGGTGGCAGACGTGCGCCACGCGTGGCAACTCGATCCCGCCGTGCGCGAAGTGTTGCCGCACAAGTGGATGAAAATTGCTTGGGATCGCTGGGCGGAAACACAGAAACTAGGAGATACGCTTGAGGATCGGTACACAGGGTTTGAAATCAAGCGCATCAAGGGTGGAGAGGTCATCGGTTGGTGTGGTGAATTGGAACGCCAAGCGGCGGCAGCCGGCGAAGCATGAGAACGCTTCCAGACCGCAGCTAGCTAGGTTAGGGGGGTCGGGCAAGTCCGAAAGCGAGTGAGCGTTAGGGGGAGGCCTAAAGTGCTTCTAGCTCTTCTTGCAACAACTGTTTCTCGTGGATGCCGGCATAAATGCCGTCACGCGCCAGTAACTCCTCATGCGTACCGCGTTCGACAATCTCCCCTTCGTCCAAGACGATAATTAGATCTGCCGCCTTGACTGTCGAAATGCGGTGCGATATGAGGAGTGCCGTGCGATCTTCCATAACCTCATTCAGCCGTGTGAGGATGGTATCCTCTGTATTTGTATCTACGCTTGCAAATGTATCGTCCAATATCAAAATCTTCGGCTTCACCATAATTGCGCGTGCGAGCGCAGTTCGTTGTTTCTGTCCTCCTGAGATAGTTTGCCCGCGTTCACCCAAGAACGTCTCTAGTCCATCGGGAAATTCCTCAATCTGCTCAAGGAGATCAGCGGTGTGTGCGACCTCCTTGACCTCAACTTCATTCGTATCACCAACGCCGTAGGTGATGTTATTCCGCAGGAGGTCGGAAAAGAGGAAGGGTTCCTGCTCAACAACACCGACGCTCGATCTCAAGAGTTGGAGCGGGATATCTTGAATATCAACACCGTCGATGAAGACCATGCCCCGCTCCGCTTGACGGATGCGAGGGATGAGGTTGATCAGGGTAGTCTTACCGCTGCCGGTCGCTCCGACAATTGCAACCGTAGTCCCACGCGGAATCTTGAGGTTAATATTTTTGAGCACTGGCTCCCCGTGGGGATAAGCGAAGTTAAGATTTCTAAATTCGATTCCACCGTGAATCTCTTTGATGTCTTGGCGTACCGTTTCTGCATCAGCGATTTCGGGTGTGACATCAAGAATTCTGCGGATTCGTTCCATTGAGGCAGCCCCACGCTCAAAAGTATTCACAATAAAACCAAACGTAATCATCGGACGGATGAACATCATCAGATAAGCGTTGAAAGATATGAAGTCGCCCAACGTGATTTGTCCCTCAACTACGCGGATGCCGCCGAGCCAGAGGAGAACGGCAACGCCAAGTCCGGGCAAAAATCGGAACAACGGAAAGAAAAAGGTTACTAATCGAATCTGGGCACGATTGCGTTCCACGAAGTCCCGGTTATATACTTCAAACTCCTCTACCTCGCTTTCTTCGAGCGTATACGCCTTGACAACGCGCACACCGGACAGGTTCTCCTGCACTTTGGTGTTCATCGTAGAGAAGCCTTCTTGGATCCGCTCATAATGTTTGTGGACTCGCCTCCCCAATTCCTTAATCAAGACAGCGAGGATTGGATACGGTAGAAGTGCCAACAACGTCAGCTGTGCGTCGATCTGCAGCATAATCACCAGTGCCAGCACAAAGAAGATAAGAGCGTCTGATGTATATGAGACCGCGCTACTGAGCACCATCCGGACGGCGTTCATGTCACTGGTCGCTCGCGCCATCAGATCTCCCGTGCGAACATCCTGATAGTAGGACGCAGACAGTTTTTGAAGATGCGTGAAGAAATCGTTCCGAAGATGGTATTCCATCCGCCTCGCCGCACTTTGGATAACCTGACGCTGACCAAATCGCAGCACACCTCCAACCAGAGCAGCCCCCAAAATGAGTAGCGCGTAGAACAAGACCTTGAGAGGGGTAATCGTTCTAGTTAGGTCGTCAACAACCCACTTCAACAACTTTGGCTGCACCACAATCACCGCATTCGTCGCGAGCACAAAGAAAAAGCTCGCAATAACGGCGGATCGGTAGCGAATAACATACGGTTTGAGATGTAATAAGCTGCGGATATGGCATCACTCCTTTCTTTAGCTGCGTCATAAGATCCAGCGGGAATCGCTTACAACATTTTCACGATATCTCCGATTCAAATTAGTAGGGGGGCGATGCTTCTTTTGTGAGAAATCATTCATCGCGCAATTAGCTTTTCGATCCGGTCGTCGAGTTCCTGCTGATCGCTTTCAAACGATGCGAGTCCGGCAAGATTCAAAAGCGTGTCAATGGCAAGTTCACCGGATCTAATTCGATTCCCCCAGATTTCATGCTTGGGCATTTTACCATCGGCTGCGATTTGGGCAAGCTCTTCATCGGAAAGTTTGGGGAACAAATCCCCGGCACCCATATCATACGCTCGATCTACAATTTCGTCCGCTGTCTGGGGGACATCCGTTGTTAAGCTGTCAGTCAGTCGGCGGTCGGATTCCGAAACCTCCCAAAGTGTATCTATCCGAAGGTCTGATTCGCTGATACCGTTGTTGAGGTGAACCGTATATTCGTTTTCGATGCTCGATTCCCATTTTCCGGAAAGTTCCTGCTTGGCAGCGGCAGCGACATTCACAGGCATGGTGAAGACATCGATCCCAGCCAAATACGGGAGTTGCCCCGCTGTCCGCAAGCTCGCGGCGATCTGGAGCGTTGGCTCCCTATTTTCCTGAGAGAGGTTTTTCACCACACGCTGACTCGCAAGGACTGCCTTTTCACCGACCAATTTGCCATCGCCCAACTGATGGTCAGCGATGTAGGAATTGAGCCGCCCCAGAAATACATTGACATAGGAGGGGGCACCAAAAGAGGTTGCGACGAAATTATGCCGCGCACTAAATCCCAACGTGAAATTGACCGGTATCCCATCTTCCCGCAAACGGCGCATGGCAATCAAGCCGGAGGGGGTTAAAGGCACCTTAATAATAAAATGTTCGGGACAAATCTCATAATAACGTTGACCGTAGGAGACGCTCCGATCAATATCGTGTGCCAAAATTGTATGAAGTTCAACACTCACCCTGCCGCCGAAACGTTGCGCCAAACGAAGTCCATGACGCGCGTTTAAGATAAAGGCAATCTCAATAATCTGCGTTTGAATATCCAACCCGGTGAGTACACCGGCTGCTTTCTGGATTAGGTCGTCGTAAATTCCCTTTTGCACTTCGGCGTTGAGCAAGGTGTTATTGGTCGTCAGAGCAGTAAATTCATCAGTCCATAACCCGGTAGCAGCTTCAATATCACCGGTATCCAACCAAAGCTCGGAGCCAGCCATACATAACGCTTTCCAAAATGGATCTGATTCCGTCTCAATACACCCACGCTGTAGATCAATGCCTTCCTTCACAAAATTGTGAATCAGATCGACGCGATTTGATGACAAAGCCATACACAAACTCCTTCCAACAAAATCAAATTCGCATATTTTTTAATTTGTAACAGCAATCGTTATAGCGATTCGGCTTGCAGACCCCTTGATCAGCAAAGGGCTGCCATCTAAAATCTAGGAATCTGGAGGCTGCCGCTGCTTAATGCTTCAAACAGTTCGTCATACTCCCCTCGATCTACCGGCACGTCAACACTCTTTTTCCGCATCGCCGAAAGCACAATGGCGTTAATCAATTCGACAGCGGAACGCGCACTCACGCCGTTGACTAGCGGCTCGCCACCGTTGAGAATTGCATCGATAAAGCTATCCATCAATACCTTGTGTCCCCCGGGTTCATCCCGCAACTCGACGGGCTGCCATGAGGTCTCCGGTTGTTCAGCGATGCCGTTTGTCCGCTCCACCAGGTCCGGCAGCGAATCCCTATAAGTGCCAAGTAGGATGTGATCTGCCTCATCGCTCGCTAGGCTCTGCACATCCGGAATCGCCAACGCCCCTTTATCGCCAGCAATCTGACGGATGCTATAACCCCTCGGTTGATTAATGGTGAGTTGAATCGAGCCGAAGGCACCGTTTTTGAACAGCATATTTGCACAGACCACATCTTCTACCTCGATCTGATGGAATTGGTTGCCAATCATCGCGGAGACTTGGACCGGTTCGCCAATCAACCAGCAGATTAGATCCAGATCATGGCTCGTCTGATTCATCAACACACCGCCGCCGGCATGTCGCCATGTCTGACGCCAGATGGCACGCGCATAGTAACTTTCCGGGCGAAACGCAATCCATGTCCAGAGTACGCGCATGATATTTCCAATCGCCCCGCTATCAATCAGGTGCTTCATCGTCTGAGGGGTTCGATAGGTTCGGTATTGGTGGCCGACGCACAGCTTCAAATCCCTTGCTTTTGCCGCCTCGATCATCGCGTCCGCATCCGACACGCGGTTGGCAAGGGGTTTCTCGGTGAAAATGTGCAATCCTGCTTTCAAGCACTCTAAACCGATGATTGCGTGTAGATGGTGCGGCGTTGCAATCGATACTGCATCGACAATCCCGGCATTTAGCATCTCGCGGTAATCGGTAAATGCACGTATACCCAGTTCTTGGGATTGTGCCTTGACGGACGCTTCGTCGAGATCCACCAACGCTGTTAATTCTATGTTTTCATGCTCCCGAGCCAAGTTTACATGCAAGCCCCCGACTCCCTTAATCCCAATGACCCCATAGCGCACGCTATCCATTATGTCCTCCCAAAAATAGGCAGATCTATACCACGAATCGTCCAAGTCGAACCCGTCTCACTGCATTATAGCAAAGCTGAGGGCACTTGTCAATTTTGTTTCTAATGAAATCATAGAAATTCGCTGTGCACAAACAATTCGCCAGATACGCATTGACGAATTATTTAGAAATTGACAGAAATTTACATCCGTGATAGAATGTGCTCATTCAGCGTTCAATCGTTAGGTAAACCTCCGGCTGTGCCTATTCAAATCGAAGCGCAGGGCTCAGCCGTAGCAAAGAATCTACGACGCACAATTATATGGAGGTTATAATGGCTACGGATACAAGTAATGTGTATACAAGGTTAGGGGTACGTCCGCTGATCAATGCTGTGGGGAACCAAACCGTGCGCGGTGGCTCTACGCCTTCCGCAGCGGTAAGGGAGGCAATGGATGGCGCAGACGTGAATTTCGTGGACATGGAGACATTTCTCAAGAAGTCCGGCGATTTTATTGCTTCATTTTTAGATGTCGAGGCCGCTTACGTCACAGCGGGCTGCTATGCTGCGATGGTACTAAGTTCTGCGGCAGCCATGACCTATCAGCACCCGGAAAAAAGGGATCAACTCCCGGATACCACAGGACTGAAAGACGAACTAGTATTCCAGACGAATCAGCGGTACGGTTATGACAGGGCTTACAGCGTGCCCGGGAGCAAGCTAGTACTTGTAGGAGACGAAGATGGGTGTACACCAGAGGAGTTTGAGAACGCTATCGGTCCCAATACCGCCGCAATTATCTACCTCGTTCAAGCTGAAGCGAACAGCGGTGTCTCTCTTGAGGAGGCGATCGAGATAGCGGGCCGGAACAATGTGCTTGCTATCGCTGATAGCGCGGCGCAAATCTATCCGCTTGACTACTTCCGACGAAATGCCCAATGCGCGGATCTCGTCTGCTTCGGCGGTAAATACTTCAATGCACCGCACTCTACCGGGTTTGTGTGTGGTAGGAAGGATTTAATCGAAGAAGTGACCGCCCACGGCTTTATCGCGCCGCGCCCGCTTGGTCGGGGGATGAAGGTAGATCGGCAGGAGATTGTTGGACTTTTGACGGCAATCGAGAATTGGTTCTCAATGGACCACGATCAACGCTCAAAGGACCAAGACGCTCGATACGCCGAAATTTCGCAGGCACTTGAGGGCATCTCCGGTGTCTCAACAGAAATCATCTATGCTGAAAAGAGTCACACATTATCTAATCTCCACGTCACCGTTGACGCAGCAACTGTCGGTCAGAACGCGGAGCAGGTGAATGATGCGCTGGATGCCGGTACACCTCGCATCAGAGCCTCTGCTAGTGGCGATGATGTTGTTGTTAATGCTTACACCCTCCGTGAAGGTGAAGAGCGTATTGTTGCTAATCGTTTGAGGGAGGTGCTCGCCGGGTAGCGGCTTAAAGAGACACACGGGAAATTCTCATATCCGCGCGTCGCCGTGATCAAGTTGCATGGAAAGCATGCCCACAGGAAGAAAAGATGGACGGGCACGGAGACCCGCCCCGAAAGGGAGGAATGAAAGTGCGGCGTAACTCTTTACGCCGCACTTGTTATACATCACTCGGGTGAATAGACCGAACGCTGTAATCTTTACCGGATAGCCGCTTCATCTACACTAAATCGATCCTGTTGTGAATCAAAGGAGGCTTGAATACCGATGGGAAGCGTCAGTTGAGGTGCTGTATGACCAAAATCTACCCCTGTCAAGATGGGGAATTGGGAACCTGCTGTGTATTCAAGGATCAACGATTCAAAGAGCCTTTCCTCCCCCTCAGAAAGTTCATTAACCTTACCGATAACTAAGCCTGCAATCTGATTGAACAGTCCCATCTGTTGACACTGGGCGAGCGATTCATCAACTTTTCTCAGTAGTTGCCCGTCCCCGAAGTTGACCTGCTCAAGGCACAAGAGGGTGCCTTGCAACGGGGGCAAATATGGCGTACCGACCAGAGTCAACATCGTATCTAGATTCCCTCCAATTAATCGACCGCTTGCTTTTCCCTCTCTCAACCAACGCCAGCCCGGATTCCGTTTCATCGCGCGTGGCTGATCCTCGCTCGTATAGGTGTCCGTCCATTGTGCGGGCGGTTTAAGGGTACCTACCGGTTCTGCCCTGAACAACATCTGTTCGACACCCTGCCATGTATAAGCGAAGGGCTGCGGATATTCACTGAAACCGTTGAGAATCATTGGTCCGTGAAATGTAACCAGACCTACCTTTGCGTATAGAGCAATCAACAGGGCAGTTATCGCACTATAACCCATCACAACTTTGGGGGATCTCTCAATCTGTTCCCAATCTAGCAGCGGTAGAACCGCATTGACACCAGAACCACCGGATAGACAGAAAATGGCTTTTATCTTTGGGTCAGCGAACATCTGATTTAAATCTTCAGCCCGGTGTTGAGCCGGGGGGGACAGGTGTTGCCGTTGGTCAAGCGTGTGTGGTGCGAGTTGAACGCGTAATCCTGCTTGCTCTAAATACGCGACTCCCCGCTGAAAGGCAGGCTCGTTAATCGTGAAAAATGCCGATGCCGGTGATACAATGCCTACAGTGTCTTGGGTGACCAGTTTGGGTGGTTTAATTGGTTGGTGCATCGCGCTGATTGAAGTTGAGCCATCGGCACGTTTCGCCGCTGATGGACGGTTCGTGGAGATTCCAGCTCCCGCAAGGAGTACACCAGCGGTGACCTTCAGTGCCTCACGTCGATTGATTTTATTCACAATTATGTGCCTTGTGGGATGTCAACCCGATTCATGCTTAATTTGCGAAGCTGCAAAGCGGCAATGAGAAATGGAAGATAGAAATTCGCATTCGTTGATTCGCCCATCTCACTGATTCCGTTTCCCCGGTGTCCCTCCTAATGACTTAAAGTTGCCCGTGCCATTGGGCATTCGACCGAGCGCGACATCTTCCTGCTGCCCCCTAAATTTAACCACGTCAAGCACCTGATTCCCTCGCTGATCCGTATCGATGAGCATGACCGTTTCACCGTTCTTAGAGAGTTTGAAGTTGGCATGGAGGCCCGATTCGGTGCTGCCATCTTCGTCTGCCCAAATAATCAGATAACCGCCGGGGGCAATCTGAGTGTCGTCGGGAAACTGCCACTTACGCGGATTGTTCTGGTTATCGCTGAGATACCTCCCTGAAAGATTAACCGCAGAATCACTCACGTTGTGGAGTTCGATCCAATCGTCGTTTTCGCCTTCAGAGTCGGCGTAACTTTTCGTATTACTTGCCATCAGCTCGTTGATAACCACCGGAGAACTATCGGCGATAGATGCAGTGACGCGGTAAGTCAACGGCGCAAATTCGGTTTGGGCTGGGAAAAACGTCGTTGCGCCGCCCGATCCAGCAGAGCGAGCTTCGACATAGTAACGGATTTTCTTTCCAGCGGGAAAAGCAGGGATCTCACCCACGTAGACCGCGCCATCTTTTGACATCGGGATACTCAGGAAGGGTGTCAGTCGTCCGGACGCGTAATACAAGATGACCGCATCGACGCTAACATCTCCACCAATCTCGGTTGTGATCCGTACAGGTTGGTTCGCCATCGGTGCTTTGGGCTTGGAGACGGAGGCAATAGTTGGTAGCGACTTGTTGATTTCGGGATGATTGAGTAGATATTCTGCCCGTTCCTTGATAAAACGCTTGAAACTCGGTGTTGCTCTCCGTCCCCTGCCACCCCGCCTATCACCGCGACCTTCCTCACCGCCCTGATCTTTGATATGACTTGTGGCAAATGCCTCATAAGCGTAGAGTTTCTTATCGTCCGCCTTCACTTCGGCATCAACGAGCAATTGGTATTCTGCAATAATTGGCTGGAGCACATCCCAATCGAGCCATTCATTGACAATGGTGCGGATGTGAGCGAGATACCGTGCGCGTAGGTGTGGAATGGCAAGTAGACGACTGATGACGGGTCGCATCATATCGTCTTCCTGAGAAACAGGAGATAGCATCTGTCCCTCGGTCTGCCATGAGTTCGGACCACCGCCACCGGCAAATCGAAACGTCTCGTTACTGTCATGTGGCAGTAGATGGAAGCGACCCATCGGGTCCTGATAGAGAGCGTAATCGCTGGCGCGACTGATATAGCCGTCGTTGTCTATGAATACATTTTCCAGCGCAAGAAACCAAAGTGCCCGATCAATGTTGAAAACCGTAGAAAGCGCAGATTCGAGTTGGTCATCGGGCGTTCTTTCAAGAACTTTGCATAGGTTAATCAGATCCTGCCAAGCGTTTGGTGCCTCCTCCACTCTCGTTTTGAGTTGGTAGGATTGTTGATAGGCAGAGGGCTGGTCTCCATTATAAACCAAGCCGCTGTTGCGTCCGGGTGGCACCTTCCAGCGAACTCCCCTTTTGGTCCCAAACCATTCGTCGAGGAAATCTTTGTTGAATTGTTGGCTGTTGACGTAAATCCCCCAGCTTTCCCCGTTGATGACCAGTTTAACGAGGTTCGCCTTCGGAGCGGGGATGTAGTTGCTAGCAATTCTTGAATAGAGAATTTCGCGGAGGAAGGAGGGATCGGAATGACCGTTTAGCAGATTCAGTGTTTTGTAGCCGTAGAGCCGTTGTTTGGCTTCTTCGTAGTCAACGGCGATGTTGAGCGACTTTTTCTCATTTTGAACTGTAAAATAGGATGAACTGCCGCGGAACCGGACACCGACGGATCGATAGACCACTCCATTGACAATTAAATCTGCCGGCATATTGACATCGGTTCGATAGAAGTCGCCAAGCTGTTCGTACCAGTCCGCATGGTGGAATCGGAGATAGAGTGTGCGGAGTGTGTTTGCCTCGTAGAGTTCGGGGGTGCCGTTAGGCTGGGTGGCGTGGCTCGCTTTCAAATCATCTTCGAGCGTTGTATGAGGCGATGTGCTTCCAGATGGGCGTGACGCACCGGTTACGCCTCGGCTTTCGTGGATGTATTTGCGAGCGGCTTCTCGCTCTACATTGTTTAACCTACCATCCTTATCTGTATCAAAACGGTTGACAATTTTCTCCGCCCGGCGCGGTCCACGTCCACCACCGGAACGACCTCGCTCGCTGCCACCGTGTTCTTCCCTGATTTCCCGTTCGGTGAATTGTACTCCTGTGAAGGTTTCGAGAGCGATTATTTCAATCATAATCTCTCTTTCGGCTTCACTCAACTGACCGTTGCTATTGAGGTCAAATCGCTTCTCTTCTTTTGAAAGCGTATCTTGTGCTAAGGTGTTTACGGCACTTGACATTAAAAAGGCAAGCAATATTCCCAAAAGATTGGTGATGATATGTTTGCGTCTCATGTTTTCCTCCTCGTAGGGCGTTTTCAGTTTAAGTTTTCACGATATGCGCTTCTGCTGGTATTAGGCAGACAGCAGTAGCATTTGTTCGGAAAAAATAATTTTTTGGAAGCACTGGGCTGAAAATTTTACTGCTCGCACCTCTGAATAAACTAAAATGCCCCTATATCAATTCAAATTAAATCGATATAGGGGCAGGAAGCAATCCTCGCAATGAACATAACTGTTAATCAACCTTCCCTGATTTCCGATCAGAGTCGAGAGGTAACTATCCATCTTGAGAAATTTTGGTTCTTTCTGGCTAAGGGGCTAAGTGCTTATGTAACCTCCTTTGGAGCTGCCGGACAGCTGCATTCTTCCGGGAAGCAACAGTCCCAACAGGGCACCGGGCTATCTCAGCAACTTCTTGGTATGATAACCCTTGTAATTCTGTTAAGACAAAAACTAACCGATGCTCTTCGGACAGGGCACCAATCGCCGATTGGATGGCTTCATCTGCCTCCCTAGCAATGGTCGTTTCCTCCGGCAAATATCGGTTATCTGCAATCTCTTCTGATAAGTTGTAATCACCGCCGCTATCATTAGCAACGGGAGCCTCCAGCGAAGAGGTGTAGGGGGTTCGTTGATCTTTAGCAATCTGCTTCAAACAAACATTCTTTGCAATGTGATAAAGGAAAGTGGTAAACTTGGCAAGCGGTTGATAGGTCGGTGCGCTGCGCCAAAGACGCAAAAACGTTTCTTGACACAAATCCTCCGCAAGCGTACGATTGTTCACGAAACGATAAATAAAGTTCAATGTGTTGGTGTAGTGACGTTTGGTTAATGTTTCAAATGTTGCGCTATCTCCTTCTTTGACGGAAAACATTAGATCTTCATCGGATCGTCTCACGCTCGTCTCCTTTGGGTTTATCCTCGTTGCAAGGCAGGTCGAGCCTAGCGAAGCCTCCGATCTGATTGAGCCAATATAATCAGATCTCTGTGCTCCGGAGGCACCTGCCAATTCACCCGGAATCTTGTCGTAGCCTATGCCTTTCTCGTAATCGGGCTCTGGTCCAAAATCGAATATTGAAATACCTGTCACCTGTCGTCTCCTTTGGCGATAAAAACGTTGTTTCGGGAATCAATGGGAGAATTGTGTATGCCTTCCTGAACCCCAAATCTGTACCTCTCTGAGGGGTTGAGAGTTGAGCTAAACTAAATCCCTTTGATAGGTCAAGGATAGTCCTGCAACCAGAAGGATTATGTGCTATCTCCTTCTGTTCCTCAGATCCGGTGCGTGTGTGATGGCGCGCAGTGTCTTGCGCGGAGGATTTGAGGGAGTTTTCCGGTGTTGACTCGGTCGCTCTCTCTGTCAGCGGATTCAACGCTAGTGTGCGTTTCGATCCTGTATGGTTAAACATCTCTCATGTTCTCCTTTCTAGTTAACTGGTTAATAGGTTGAGAGAAAAAAACTGGAAAAGAATTATAGTGTGATCAGTTCCTGTATCTCAGAACTTCATCATTAACAACTGCAATATAACTCCGATATTGCTAAAAACTTCATCAAAAAATTAAGACGATTTATTTTTTGCTAGAGTCATTTAGCTCTCGCTGAATCGTCGTCTATTCTCCACACAAAACGATATTATACATCACCGTCTGTCAAGTTTTCAATGTCTTGATTCCTCGCCTGTCCGCATCTGAACTGGTTAGGAGAGATTGAAGTAAAAAAATGGTTAGTGCCTTTGGTCAGTAGAGATTGTTGTTGACGGGAGAATGGGGAAGGGGTAAAATGGCTCACTGATGGGGCCAGAAGAGGGCAATCAGATTTAGTGGTTGTCAAAAACCCCGGTAACCCCAGTGCTACAGGAACTTGGAAGGGCCCCGGGAGATTCGAGATTGAAACGATAGAGTTGGAGAAGCAGATGATAACGAAATTTGACTACTTCTACGGGGGGCATGTGGAAATGGATAACATGGGTTTCCAGGGCCTCCGTGTTGACGATAGGATAGAGTCGGACAAGCATCTCGCCTCTGTATTCGATGAAGCACGGGCGATTGCTCAGTTAATGGACAAATTGAATTTTGACACCCTGTGGCTCGCCGAGCACCACTTTCAACGCGAAGGGTACGGCGGTATCCCAAACATACCGATGCTTAGCCTCTATCTCGCAGAGCATACCGAGCAGCTCAAGTTCGGAGGCTTTTTTAATACCATTCCCGCATGGCACCCGCTCCGATTGGCTGAAGACTTTGCCATGGTGGACATCCTTACAAAGGGCCGTGTCAGATTCGGCATCGGCAGAGGTTACATCCCACGGGAAGTAGAAACGCTGGGATCTCCGCTTGAGGATGATGCCGCAAACCGTGAGTTATTCGAGGAGCAAGTCGAGATTATTTTCAAGGCGTGGAATGAGCAGTCTTTCGCCCATCGCGGGATACACTACGACCTACCGGCGAGAGTTCTCAACCGGGGGCAGGAGTTGGAGGAGATAACGCTTGTGCCTCGTCCCCTCAACCTGCCTGTGGAATGCTGGCAACCCATCTTCAGTGCGAGTCCGCGAGGTATAGACTTTATGGTCAAACACGGTATCAAGGGGGTCGTCCCCGGCGGTGCCCGAGTGGATGAGATTGCCGCCAAGTGGAGAGAAGCGCAGCTCCGCTCCGGGCGTGACACAGAGCTTGGCGAGGGCTTGGCCCTTGTTCTACAAATACATATCGCCGACACCCAAGAGAAAGCGATTCAGGAAGCGTCCGTCTGGTTTGAGGAACAACTCAAAGTGCTGGCACCATTGGGAAGGATGCCTACGCTCACTCAGGAGCAGATTCAAGCGACTTTCGACCCAGGAAAGGCACCACTAGCTGGGCTTCCGACCGTTCACGATTTGGTTCGTGGCGGCGGCTGGATATGCGGACCACCGGCGCACGTTTTTGAAAAGATTTCAGAAATTCAGGAAAGATTGCCCGGACTGGAGCGCGTGACAATAGGTGCCGGTGCCTTGGCAATCCCTCCCAGCGCAATCCGACGAGATATCGAGTGGTTCGGCAGAGAAGTCCTGCCAAAGTTTCCGGAAGCGATGGCCACCTGTTCTTGAACTGACATCGTGCTCAGCGCGGAACCTCTGCCCGGTCATACTTAAAAGTAGTAGACATACTCCGGATGCCGTAACGATTGTGCACACTACGGCTAAAAACAGGAAATCTAGATGATAAATCAATATAAAGTTAATCATACAAAAGCCGCACTTCTCAGGGGCGAAACCGTCACCGTCCCAGAGATTAATCGGGTCTCTAATCCTATCGTTGTGGAGGTGCTGGCTCTGGCGGGATACACCTGCGTGTGGATAGACATGGAACATAGCCATCTTGATTTAGATGGTCTATCCAATATGATTTTGGCTGCGCGAACGGTTGACCTTGATGTGATTGTTCGCATCCCCCACGGTCCTTACAATCAGGTCATGAAAACGCTGGAACTGGGAGCCGGTGGTTTGATTTGGCCCCACTGCAAAAGCGCAGATGAGGCGCGTCAGTTTGTCCGCATGGCAAAGTTTCGACCCCTCGGTCTGCGCGGTATGGGTGGGGGTAGGGACTCCCTATTCGGCCGGATTGAGCGCAAAGATTTCTTGGATCAAGCCAACGAACATACGCTGCTCGGTGTGATGATCGAGGACAAGGAGGGGGTGGACGACGTTGCAGCCATCGCCGCAGTTGAGGGAATTGATCTGTTGTTTGTAGGACCCGGTGATCTCGCGCACAGCTATGGCGTGGAACGCGAAGTGGGGCATCCGATTACTCAGAAGGTCGTTCTTGAAGCCTTCGACAGAGTGGGTGAGGCGTGTCGCACGCATGGGATTGCAATGGGCACGGCGGTCGATCCGGGCGATCCAATGCGCGTTGTCGTCGAAAAAGGAACTCGCTGGCTTAACTGTTGTCACGATGTCACTGCTCTTATCCATGGCTATAGCTACGCCCGAAATGCTACTAACGAAATCGTAAAGGCATCGAACAGATAGCACGAGAGGAAGGATGTGAAATGAAAATTGAGAAAATAACGCCGTTTCTGGTAGATAGATTCCTGCTAGTTCGGGTCTACACCGACGAAGGGATTGTCGGCACCGGCGAAGCCGGATTATGGGCGCATCAGAAAACGGTGTATGAAGCCATACTCGAACTGAGCGAATACTATATCGGCAAAGATCCCGGTCGTATCGAGCATCACTATCAGGTGGTTTCGAGAGATTCTCACTTCATGGGGGCTGCTCTCAGCGCGGCGATGAGTGCCATCGATGTTGCACTGTGGGACATCTTGGGGAAGTCGGTCAATCTGCCGGTGTATCAGTTGCTCGGCGGGAAGTGTCGGGACAAGGTCAAGGTCTTTGACAATGTTTCAGGAGACACATTGGCTGAACGGGCGGAGCGCGCGATTCAAAGCGTTGAGGCGGGGTACATCTCGCTCCGAACAACCCCATTTTTCTCGAATTGGGAGAAGGGCACTTCAACCCAAGCGATTACGACAGCAGTGGAGATTGTCCGAACCATCCGTGAAGCGGTCGGTAACGATATCGATCTGGGACTTGAAATCCATCGAAACCTGACACCGGATGAGGCAATCATCCTCGCTGGCGAACTTGCACCCTACCGAATCCTTTACTACGAGGACCCGATCGCGCCGCAGAGCATCGAGGCGTTGGAATATGTTGCACAGCATGTTCACATTCCGATAGCGACCGGTGAACGTTTCTACAACATTCAGCAGTTCAAAGAGCTCATCGACAAAAAAACAGTCAGCCTCATCCGTCCCGATGTTTCACTGGCAGGTGGCATCACGCACTGTAAAAAAATTGCAGCCCTCGCTGAAGCCTCCTTTGTGGGGATTTTCCCACACCTGATGGGGAGTCCAGTGAACCTTGCCGCATTTGTTCAATTCGATGCAGCCATCCCCAACTTTTTCGCACATGAGACCCACACCGGGGCTGATGCCTTCAATGAGATTGTTGATCAGCCCCTTGAGCGAGATGGTGGGTACGTAATTGTGCCGAATCGCCCGGGCATTGGATTGGAAATCAATGAAGCCAAGCTGGGAAAATTCCCTTACCAATCGAGGCAAATTATCGGCAGCTTCCATGCCGATGGTTCTGTGGCTCACTGAGACGGCCTGAAGGTATGGCTAACAATAAATCACAATTCGTCGATTCAGGCTTGACATTTTTGTTAAGGCAGAATTTATACAGATACATTTCGCATGACAACCCTCAATCTCAAATCAACACGCAAAATCATTAAAGACTACTACAACGAGTTGGATCGGTTTGATCGACTCGGCAAAACGCATGAGGGAGCCGTGCGCTCGGCGTTCCAATCCCTGCTCCAAGGTTGTGCACGACGGTTTGATTGGACGCTTGTCCCTGAACATTCAATGACCGGCCGTCGAAAAAAACGGATTGTTGTTGACGGTGTGTTGATTGATGATTTCCGGTTGACGCGCGGCTATTGGGAGGCAAAGGATATCCACGACGATATAGAGCAGGAAATCCAGCACAAGTTTGAGACAGGCTACCCCCGCGACAACATCCTCTTCCAAACCCCACAACGTGCCATCCTTTGGCAGAACGATCGGCAGAAGCTCGATGTCGACCTAACCGACTCTACGCAGCTGATCGAGGTGCTTCAAACCTTCTTTGCCCATCGTCCACAAGAATACACCGAATGGGAAGAGGCCGTTGAAAAATTCACAGACCAGGTGCCCGCGCTTGGGAAGGGTTTGGCAAAACGCATCCAAGAGGAACGAGAGGTAAACCAGGAATTTGCCACTGCCTTTGCTGCCTTCCACGCGATATGCTGTGACTCGCTCAACCCCAACCTCTCCGAGGCCGCTGTTGAGGAGATGTTGATTCAGCACCTATTGACCGAGCGGATTTTCCGAACCGTTTTTAACAATCCTGACTTCATCCGCCGCAATATCATCGGCAATGAAATTGAGAAGGTGATAGACGCGCTCACCAAGCGGTCCTTTAGCCGCGATGCTTTTCTCAAAAAACTGGATCCCTTCTATAAAGCGATCGAACGAGCCGCCGCGACCCGCGCCGACTTTTCCGAAAAGCAGGGATTTCTCAACACCATTTACGAGCGGTTTTTTCAAGGCTTTTCCGTCAAAATCGCAGATACCCACGGGGTGGTCTATACACCGCAGCCGATTGTCGATTTCATGGTGAGAAGTGTTGAGGAGATTCTACAGACCCAATTCAATCGATCGCTCGCCGATATCGGTGTTCACATCATCGACCCGTTTGTGGGGACGGGCAATTTCATCGTGCGGACGATGCGCGAGATTCGTCCAACCGCACTTGAGGATAAATACACAACAGAATTGCACTGTAACGAGATGATGCTGCTGCCCTACTATATCGCCTCGCTGAACATTGAGCATCAGTTTGACGAGGTGACAGGGCACTATCACCCCTTTGAAGGGATCTGCCTTGTGGATACGTTTGAACTGGCAGAGGACCGACAGTTGCCGCTATTCGCACCGGAGAACACACAGCGCGTTGAGAGTCAAAAGGGGACACCGATGTTTGTGATTATCGGCAATCCGCCCTATAACGTTGGTCAGGCCAACGAAAATGACAACAACAAAAATCGGAAATATCCAACGGTGGATGCGCGGGTTGCGGAAACCTATTCGCAAGACTCTAAAGCGACGCTCAGAAGTAAACTCTACGACCCGTATGTGAAGGCGATTCGGTGGGCATCCGACCGTATAGGAGATCAAGGAGTCGTCGCCTTCGTAACAAATAACAGTTTTCTTGACGGTGTAGCATTTGATGGGATGCGGAAACACCTCGCAGACGATTTCGACACGATTTACATTCTGGACTTGGGTGGGAATTCCCGGAAGGGATTGTCCGCGCCGAGACCAGGGTCCGTGCCGAGACCAGGGAAGGTCTCGGATGCCAATGTGTTCGGGATTCGGGTCGGTGTAAGTATTAACCTATTTGTGAAGACCGGGCGGGCGATAAATCATCCGACTAGCTGTCCGTGCCGAGACCAGGGTGGGAGGGGCATCCCTGCCCCGATACGCAATTCCGAGATAAGTCGCCTAACTACAGACGGGGATAGCTCTGTCCCTGCCCGCATCTTTTACTATCGCACTGATGACCTATGGGGCAAAAAACAGAAGTTCGATTTTCTGACTGAACGCGGACACATCGGCAATATAGATTGGCGGGCCATTCGGCCCGACGCACGCTACACATGGCTGACCGAAGGGCTCCACGCCGAATTTGAGACCTTTATCCCGATGGGAACTAAGAGAGCGAAGGCAGCAAAAGGTAAAGCAGTGGATGTGATTTTCCAGATTTATAGTCTCGGTGTCATCACAAGCCGTGATGCGTGGGTTTACAACTTCAACCGAAACGCACTTGCCGAGAACATGGAGCGGACAATTGACTCCTACAATGAGCAGGTGTTTAAGTGGGAACGGCGGGCAGATCGGGATGCAAACGTTGATGATTTTGTAATTTACGATGACACGAAAATCAAGTGGACAGATAGATTTAAACAGGACTTGAAAAGAGGGGAAACCTTAGATTTTTCACAGGAAAAGGTGAGGACGGCCCTCTATCGCCCATTTACGAAGTCGAACCTTTACTTTGACCGAATGATGAACCAGAGAGTATACGTTTTTCCATCTATTTTCCCTACACCTGAAACAGAGACAGAAAATCGGGTGATTTGTGTCGGGGGCTACGGTCGAAAGGAATTTGCTGTTTTGATGAGCAAATCTATTCCTGATTTGAACTTTTATGCTGACCCGCAACAATCCTTCCCTTTTTACACCTACAACGAGGAGGGGGGGAACCGCCGGGAGAACATCACCGATTGGGCGTTGGATCAATTCCGGAGACATTACCGAGACGCGGCAATCACCAAATGGGACATCTTCCATTACGTCTACGCTCTCCTGCATCATCCCGACTATCGGGAGCAGTATGAAGCCAACCTCAAGCGTGACCTGCCGCGCCTGCCGTATGCGCCCGACTTCTGGGGGTTTGCCAAAGCCGGGAAACGGTTGGGGGAAATCCACATCGGCTATGAGGATGTGCCCGAATATCCCCTACATTTCATTGAAAACCGTGAAGGGCCGATCAATCTTTCCCACCACTTGCAGGGCAGGGGGTTATGGCACGTGGAGAAGATGAAGCTCTCCAAAGACAAAACGCAGCTGGTATACAACGATTTCCTGACGCTGGAGGGGATACCCGCGAAGGCGTTTGACTATCGGCTTGGGAATCGGTCGGCGTTGGAATGGGTGATAAATCAGTATTGCGTCAAGACGGACAAGCGGAGTGGCATCGTCAACGACCCGAACCGTGTGGACGACCCGCAGTATATCGTCAAACTTATCGGGCAGGTGATTGCGGTCAGTTTGGAGACAGTGGAGATTGTGAAAGATATAGGGGCTTGCCTGCAAATCAACTCTTAAATACTTACTTTCAAAAAGAAAGGTTGATTAACAGTGAACGGATCTAAATCCCGATTTATTAGGACGAACCCCGATGCCCGAGTCAATGTTTATCGGTATTTGACAAATAATAGTATATCTATTATCCTTCCCCTTCTCAAAAAATAATTATGGTAAAAAAGTCTTGACAGCAATATTATAATGCTATAGAATAATAAATATAATGTTTTATTTGTTTTTGAAGCGAATCTCCTAACGGAATGCCAACGCATTCCCTTAAACTCATGTTGTTGAGATAGGGCGTGTTGACATTTGGTTGGCACCCATTCGGCTAACCCTGTAATCATCAGGCGGCCTCTGCCAAAAACCGAGGCGGTTGTCCTAAACCACCTGAAGGCGTATCCATGATTGGTTCAATGTGTCAAATGTCAACAGAACCTAGCAACTTGAGTTAAAAAATTCTTCGCTTTGTGTCACCATTGACATTTTTTTGTCATTATCGAAATTTGAAAGGAGAGTTAGCCGTGTACAGAACTAACAATTCACCCATACAAGTCCTGTTTGTGGCGATAGCGGTTTTGGCGAGTGTTGCTCTTATCGTACCGAGTCTGGCTCAGGCAGGGGAAATTTTGTTTGAGGATGACTTTAGAGGCGGAAAGGTAGATGGTACGGGAAAATGGCATACCGCTCTCGGAAAATGGACGATTCAGGGCGGGTCACTGGTAAAACAGGGGGCTGAGTTGGGACTTATCTTGGTTACTGATGACCACTGGGATGACGCTTGGACTGACTACTGGTTCTTCTCAACCATCACGCTGACAGGCGGGCAAGAACTTGGTGTCTTCTGGCGTTTTTTTACCAAGGGTGAGCAAGGAGGCAAGTTTAGCAACCCAGGTAATTTGCCCAAGCGTTTGCAAAACAATGAAAGCCGCCATGTCATATATTGGGCGTTGAATAGAGAAGGGAAAGGATCTATTGTCCAGCGCGATATAAAGACGGTTTCCCAACCATTTGCCAAGACCGAGACAAAAACAAAGCTGAAAACAAGTCAACAATACTGGGTCAAAATCGAAAATCATCCCAAAGGCTATCGTTGTTTCCTGACCGACAATGGGGCGTTGGCAAAGTCAGGGGATTATGGTGATGCCGTTGTTGATGTGAAAGATATCAATATTCAGGGGAGAGGCCGAATCGGTTTTGGATCCATAGACAGCCGATTTAAGGTAGACGACGTATATGTTGCGGAGCCTGACACCAATCCTTTTTCGGTTGAAGCGCACGGCAAGTTGGCGACCACATGGGGTCTGTTGAAATCTAGGACGACCCGATAGACGCAATCTGCTCGCTCCTATGCCCATCCGAAAACGAGAAGGAGGTGATGCTGGCTTTTGGAAGATATAGCGTTCTGATGAAGCTTTGAGGTTTATTAACAGTGCTTAAGAGTAAAGAACATAGACACAGTTTCAGCGGTGTTATGAATTGTATCTTTCCAAACAGGTTCGCTTGAACCCCGTTTTATAAAACTCACCTAACTAAAGGAGAAAATCAAGATGTTTAAGTATGTTATCACCCTTACAATGGTGTTAGCCATGATATTTAGTGCTTCGCTTGCCTTTGCACACTCGCGAGGAATCGCGAACGCGTTCTTCACAGATAATCCCCCGGTGATTGACGGAGACCCCAACGATCCGGAGTGGCAGGAGCGTTGGGCTGAGTTTCAGGCGGGGGACGATGGCACCGGTCCGAGTATGCACATGAAGCCTGAGACGACACCGGAATGGTTTATTTTCGATGAAACTTCGCCAAACCGAATCAGCCGGGGCAACTTCGATGGTGACGAGGACTGGAGCAGCGAATTTGGGCTGCTCTTCGACGAAGAATGGCTTTACTATGTCATGGTTGTTACAGACGATGTCGTTTTCACAGATCTTGATGACGATGTAGTTGCAAAAGGTGGTGGCCCCAATGCAGGCAACGACGAAATGTGGTGGATGTTCGACTTTGAACACAACGCGGCGAAGGTTCCCAAAGGGAATGATGATCGGGACTTGGCTGCAGATCCCGACTGCCTCTTTTCTGATGGAGATATGTATTTTCGGTTTAAAGTGTTTACCATTCAAGACACCACTCCCGGCTGTTGGCTCAGTCTCGGTACGAATCCTGCGGGAGGTACCACCCTTAATAAAGAGTGTACAGAAAACGTGGTGACCAAGCTAACCCCCAACGGTTACGTCTATGAAGGGAAAGTAACCTATCAGAACATGTTCAAGGGGTCAAAGAAACCCAATCTCCTGCCGCCGATCGATGGAGTCGTCTGGGGTTTTGATAGCACGATCGACGATCACGATGTGAAAGGTTTCGGGCGAGAGGGTGCTATTTCTTGGGCATCGTCCTTTGAAAACGACAACATGGTTTGTGGCTTCGGCGACCTCCTCTTTGTTGGCACCCGTGCGGTTACCCCACAAGATAAGCTTCCTGTCACATGGGGAAATATCAAGAAGAGAGCGAACGAATAAGGTATCGGTTAAAATCCTGAAGCGTGATATGCTGTAACATTGGTATATCACGCGCTATATTTTCATTTGCAGGGGTGTCCCTTTCTTCTAAAAATACAGAGAGGATTTTCATGAAGGCATTTTTATCGGCTTTATTCACGCTGGCTTTTGGCGGTGCTGTGATGCTCACAATCGTATGTTCTCCTAGTACTGCTCAAATCTTGTTTGAGGACAATTTCTCAAAGGGGAAGGCCTCTGAAGCGAAATGGGCGTTCTTGCAGGGGGATTGGAAAGTGCAGGGGGGTGCCCTCAAACAGAATGATCCTGACAGCGGAACTATTGCTGTCATCTCAGATGATTTTTGGGATGACACGTGGAGTGAGTATATTTTTGAAGTGACTGCCAGAAAGTTCAGAGGGAAAAACGGGGTTCGCATCTTCTGGCGGATCAACGACAACATGCAACCCGCTCCCGGCAGAGATGACCCTAAACAATTACTGCTTGATAAACCGGTTAAAGGGCGGCTTGCCGAAGAACAAAGTCGTATCAAGTTTTGGTGGGAAATTGGTTGGGAAAACAAGTCGTCGTTTGTCGTTTCAGATGTCAGGGGAGTTGCTCCAACAAAAAAGGGGACCGAAACAAAACACAAGATGGGAAATGAGCCGGTCCATGTCAAGATTATCAATCAAGGCAATCTCATGACGCTGTTTCTTGACGGTGAAATGATCTTTGACGGAAAGGACCTAAATGGGAATAAGGGTGGACGGGTTGGTGTCGGCACCCTGGGTACGACTGCTGAATTTGACAATGTATTTGTGACCGGCCTCAGGGGACGGTCGGTTGAACCGGGTGATAAGCTAACAACTACCTGGGGTTCACTGAAAGTCCTTCGATAAATCTAGTCTCTTGTATTCAGTTGTTTATATTAGTAAGACATGCTTCGTAAAGCCCCTGCCTGTTGGTGTGGGGCTTTCTTCTTTCCGATTTTCCCTGAAAGCCCCGCCTCTTTCCTGCCATGAAGGACACAAACACGATCACCTCAATCAATAAGACCTATCTTGTTATTTCTGGGCGATTTGTCTGTACTTCTGTAATAGTGGGAGTTGGGTTTCGCTGCGCGAATTGCTCCCAGATTGCATAGAAATTCACAATAACATAATTAGGAGAAAATCGAAAAAAAATGAAATCAAGGATATTTTTTTTGCTCTGTTTTACTTTGATAGTGATACCGTTTGAATCTAACGGACACAGTGTGGAGATATATAGTATACAAATGAGTGACGAGAACCCCATCGTTCGACGGGATGCTGCCGAAAAATTGGTTCGAGTGAGCAAAAACCATGTAGAATTCGTGCTGCCGCTATTAATAAAGGCATTAAAGGATGAAGATAAACATGTTCGTCGCTATACAGCGATGGCGTTAGGCACAATGGGTAAACCTGCCGTAGATGCCATTCCTGCGTTAATAGAATCGCTGAAGGATGAAGAAGATGTGACAGTTCGTTCCAAGGTTGCTGAATTATTGGGGAAACTCGGTAAGAATTACGCGCAGGATGTCGTTCCGCCACTAGTGGATGCCTTGAAAGATAAGGAGCCATGGGTCCGTTCCAAGGTCGCGGAGGCATTGGGTCGACTCGGTGAATCGGGCCACGCAGCGGTTCCTGCATTGATAGCGGCATTGCAGGACGCGGATAAGGGGGTGCGCCGTCGGACTGCCGAAGCACTCGGAGGGATTGGTGAATCGGCACAAGCGGCTGTCCCGGCACTGATAGCGGCATTGCAGGACGCGGATAAAGGAGCGCGCCGCTACGCTGCTGACGCATTGGGACGGATAGGTAAACCGGCACAAGCAGCTCTGCCAGCATTGACGCAAGCCCTGAAGGATGAGGATGAAAGAGTTGCTCTCTCCGCTGCCATTGCACTAGGCAGAATCGGCGAACCGGTTGATGAGGCAATTTCGATGTTGATAGACGCATTACAAACGAAAGATTGGCATATCCGTGAGGAAGCAGTTACGGCTCTAGGGGGTGTGGCGAATTCCGCTCAAGGTGTCGTGGCTGTGTTGATAGGGGCATTGGACGATGAGCATAAAGGGGTTCGCTACCATGCTCTCGAAGCACTACTAAAAATAGACGCGCCAGAAGCAGCAAAAGCGGTCGAAGAATTTAGAAAAAATAGTGAAAGGAAATAGTTAGCAATAATCTATAGGCGGTCTTATCTCCTTTTTTAGTTTAGGATTAGGAGGATGGGATTTTTTTTGTTGACAGATAACTATACGTGTAATAAAATACCATAAGCTTTGTATCGTGATTTACGTTTCTTCTCATAATCGAAACTTGAAAGGAGAGTTAGCCGTGTATAAAACTAACCGCTTGCCCAAGCTGGTTCTGTTTGCGGCAATTGCAGTTTTGGCGAGTTTCTCGCTGGTTGCACCGAGTTTCGTTCAAGCCATAGAAATCCTGTTTGAGGATAATTTCAAGGGCGGTAAGACAGACGGTTCAGGAAAATGGCATGCCGCCCTCGGTAAATGGGCCATTCAAGCCGGGGAATTAAGAAACACATCGGCTGATAAAAGTCTAATCCTTGTCACTGATGCCCACTGGGATCCAGAATGGGTTGATTATTGGTTCTACTCAAAAGTCTCCATTTCGGGCGGTACTCAGCCCGCCATCGTCTGGCGGTTTCATAGCGATGGCTCACAGGGGGGTAACTTTTCGCCCGCCGGAAGTCTGCCCAAACGGATGCAAGAGAGTGGTCGCCGGCATATGATTTATTGGTGGTTCAAACAGGGTGGGGGTGCAGTTGTCCAACGTGATATCCGAACTATTGTCAAGCCATGGGACATCACCGAAACCAAAACAAAGATCAACGCTGGGGTAGACTATTATATCAAAATCGAGAATGCTGCAAAGATTTATAAGCTGTACCTGACCGATAGCGCAGGAGCGGTGGCTGCAGGAAATTTTGGTGATCCTATTGTTGACCTTGAAGCCTTAGGGAAAAAAGATATAAATATTAAGGGTCAAGGACGTATCGGTTTTGGAACCGTTGATGGTAAAATCACGGTAGATGATGTGTTTGTCACAACACCTGAAGGTAATCCCTTTTCCGTTGAAGCGAAAGGCAAATTGGCAACGGTTTGGGGTGAACTGAAAGCAGGGCAATAGCCCATGGGCCCGATGCTCTATTAGGGCGGGGCTCTAACCTGACTATCACTGAACAGTGTGCGCGCTATGAATATGTCTTCGGCAGCGCGTCAACAGACGAGATACGGTGTCAATTCGGTTGTATCACGTCTGAAAAATTAAAACCGAGTTGTTTAACAGCGCAAGAAATTGTGCAATTTCAGATGGGTCTGAACCATCGTTTTATCACTTTACTAAAAAAAATGGAGGAGATAACACCATGTTAAGGTACACTATTCTATGCACGATGGCGTTAGTAATGCTATTTTCTACAGTGCTTGTTTTTGCACATTCGGGAGGCACAGCAAAAGCCTTCTTCGCAGACAAGCCGCCTGAAATTGATGGCAAGGTTGATGAGCAGTATGAGGAACATTGGGATGAATATCAGAAGGCTGATATGCACATGGATGTCGAGCGGGTTCCGGATTGGTTCCTATTTGAGGAAACCTCGCCAAACCGAGTGAGCCGAGGCACCATTGATGATGCCGACGATTTGAGTAATAATTTTGGGTTCCTCTATGACGAAGAGCGTCTTTACTATGTTGCTGTGGTCAAGGATGCGGATTTGCCCACTGATATCAATAGCGGTGAGAGGAAAGCTAAAGGCGTCCCCACCGCACCGCATACGGATGAGTTGTGGCTTGAATTTGATTGGGAGCATAACGCTTGCAGGCAGCCCAAGGGGAATGATGACCGGGATCTCGCGCAAGTTGACTGCTGCAAGCCGCAGCCCGGCGATCACTGGTATCGGATTAAACCGTGGACGGGTGCCGGCACCTCCGAACCCGCGTGCTGGTGGAACCATGGGCAGAATGCGGTGCTCGGTGATGTCCACGTCTTTGATGAAGATTGCTCGGAAAATACAGCGGCGACGCAAACCGGTGATGGCATGATTCTCGAAGTTGCCATTGACTACAAGGAGGGGATGAGAATCTCGACCATCGCGCCCCAGGAATTCACAGATGGAGTCGTAACCGGATTTGACTCCACGATGCAAGACCACGAAGACGCGGGTGAGAGTCGAGAAGGTGCTATCTCTTGGGCATCATCCTTTGAGAATGACAACTGTGTCTGTATCTATGGCGACCTCCAGTTCATTGGTGTACGCGCTGTCAGCCCGAAGGATAAGCTCCCGATGACGTGGGGCAATATTAAGCTGAATGCAAGACGAGGACTGTAATCGCGGAGTCCAGATATGAAGCGTGATGCGCTATTAAATCAGTGCATCACGCTTTATTTTTATTTTTTTTATTGGATACAGATCGGATGTGATTCTGTAGGCGATCGCTTTACGAACAGGGAGGGAGCTAAAATGAAAAGAATTTTATCATCACTATTCACCCTCGGATTTGCTAGTGTCATGACGTGCTTCCTTTTGTCCCCTACCGCTACGGCGAAAATCCTTTTTGAGGATGACTTCAAAAACGCAGAGAGATCGAAAAACAACTGGATGTTCGCCGCAGGAGATTGGAAAGTCCAGGGCGGTAAATTGACACAAGGCGCGGTGCAAGAGCGCACAATGGCCTACATGTCAGATACAGCTTGGACAGAAGAGTTTGAAGAGATGACGCAGTATATTTTCGAGGTAAGCGTAAAGAAACTGAGGGGCGACAATGGTGCCCTGATCTTCTGGCGTATCAGAGATGATATGAAAGTGCAGGTCGGCAGAGAGTGTGGCGACGGTTTTAACAGTTCGTTCTGTTTAGGTGATGCCGGTGCAAAGGGACGCCTCGAAGAGATAGGCAAAGGTCGCATTAAACTCTGGTGGGATATCGGTCGCGAGGGTAAGGCATCGGTTTTGGTGAGAGATGTGAATGGACTTGCCAAAGACAGAAAGGGCACAGAATCAAAACACAAACTCGCGAAAAACAAAGAGACTCGGGTCAGAATTGAAAATGATGCCATACTTGTTAAGATGTTTCTTGACGATGAATTGGTCTGGGAAGGCAAGGAAATCAATGGTGCCAATAAGGGAGGCAGGATTGCTCTGGGCACCCATGCCACATCTGTTGAATTTTCTGACTTTGTTGTCACCGACCTCAAGGGACAGGGGGTCGAACCCGGTGGTAAACTAACAACCACTTGGGGTTCGCTGAAAGCCCGTCAATAAATCTAGTCTCTCGCATTCAGTTGTTTATATTAGTAAGACATGCTTCGTAAAGCCCCCGCCTTTTGGTGTGGGGCTTTCTTCTTTTCAATTTTCCCCGAATCCCTCGCCCGTTTCCTACCATGAAGGACGCAAACGCGATAACCTCAATCAAAAAGCGTGCGGTGCTCATCGGCGTGTTGCTAATCATCGCCAACAGCTACTGGATTGCCTATGTTGAAATGATATGGCATACAGCGCATTTGACGACTGTTTCGCTGTCGGTCAACGTCATGTTCGCTGTCCTGATAATAACATGGCTAAACATAATTGTCCGTCAGATTGCGCCAAAAGCTGCTCTCAACCAACAAGACCTGCTGGTTATCTATGGGATGCTTGCGGTGGGAAGTTGCTTCTCAGGACACGACGCTATGCCCCGCTTGATGGGCCTGATGCCCTACGCCTTCCGCTTTGCAACCCCTGAAAACGACTGGGCGGCGTTGCTGTTTCACCACTTGCCAGATTGGCTGGTCATCTCCGATCCGAAAACTGTCAATGATTTTTACGAAGGGAATGTCAATTTCTTTACGGGTGGCTACGTGCGTTATTGGGTGACACCCATCCTATCGTGGTCGATTGTCATCTTTTCGTTGATGCTTATTTTCCTCTGTCTGACATCGCTTATAAGAAGACAGTGGGTCGATCGCGAGAAATTAGCGTATCCGATTATCCAAATCCCCCTCGAAATCACAGCCGAGTCCGGGAGCATCTTCAGGAATCATGTCTTGTGGATCGGTTTTGGCATTGCCGTTGGAATTGACCTACTGAACGGGATTGCTTTTTTTTTCCCTATCCTTCCCTCTCTGCCCATTAATGACCGCACTAGAAACGTCTTCAGCTTTTCACAGAAACCGTGGAATGCGATGGGCAGCACGTCTTTTTATTTTCACCCGTACCTGATTGGTCTTTCCTTTGTCCTCCCATTGGATCTTTCCTTCTCGTGTACATTCTTCTACCTCATGCGGAAGGCACAGCTTGTCTTTGGCAGTATGGCAGGCATCAGGAGTATTCCTGGCTACCCATTCTTGGGGGAACAGGGCACAGGTGCCCTATTCGCTTTACTCGCCGTAACCTGTTGGACCGGCAGAAAGCATTTTGTGCAGGTTCTCTCTCGCGTCATCCGTCCAAATCGGGTTGACGAGGCAAATGAGCCAATTTCCTACCGAACCGCCGTCGTCACGCTGTGTATCTGTCTCCTTGTGTTGATGCTTTTCTGCATAGCGGGTGGGATGTCAATCTGGGGCTACGCCGTTTTCATCGGCATTTACTTCGCAATTGTTGTCGGATTGGCGCGTATGCGGGCGGAGTTGGGACCCCCAATTCACTCCATTGGCTACATAAACCCACAATATCTTATGGTTGCGATGTTTGGGACGCGACGCTTAAAGGCAGGGAATTTGACGATACTCTCGTTGATGAACTGGCTCAGCGGTGCTGGCTTCCGCACCCACCCGATACCCGATCAACTTGAGTCCTTCAAACTTGCAGAGCGAACTGGCATCAGAAATCGGACGATGTTCATTGTGCTGATCATTGCCAGCATTGTGGGTATCGAATCCAGTCTCATCCTTTATCCATATACAATTTACAAGACAGGGGTTGCGGCGGGGTCTGAACAGATTCATGCCGGGGGTGCAGGAACTTACAACTATCTCTCTGGGTGGTTGGTCAATCCTAAGCCAACGAATTGGTTGTCAATGAGCGTCCTCGGATTTGCTTTTTTCGTGAACCTCGGTATCATGTTTCTGCGTGCGCGCTTCGTTTGGTGCCCACTTCACCCGGCAGGCTACGTTATCGGTCTTGCGCCCGGCACTACAGATATGATCTGGTTCCCTGTAGCGATCGCAATGGTTACCAAGTGGCTGCTAATCAAGCATGGTGGCATCAAAGCGTATCGCGCAGCAATCCCCTTTTTCGTGGGATTGGTTCTCGGCGAAGCGGTAATGGGTTGCTTCTGGCCAATCCTGAGCCTCATCCTCACCACCTCCGTGTATAGTTGGTGGTAATGATGGAGGTCGTCGCTTGACTGGCGAAGATACAACTGTGCTCCACTTTCCAAAGTCCTGATGGATGCTGCCCCCCTCTTAGTGCCCACTATCTGAAATTCAAAGGGGCATTCCTTGAGCAGGAAGGGAGGATTTCCGCCGCAACCTTTCTCCGGGTCTATCGTCCTATTCTCTGCTACGGCCGGCTTTTCACGCTGGTGCGATACCCCATTCAATTTGGATTGATGCGGTGAGAGTATATCCCATAACTGGAAGATCCGCTTTATGAAGCTAAGTGTTTTGATGCCAGTTTACAATGAAAGAAAAACGCTTGCGGAGATTGTTTCCCGTGTGCTTAGACAGCGAATCAACGGCATCGATTCCCTTGAGCTCGTGATCGTAGATGATGCGTCAACCGACGGTTCTCCTGAAATTATCGAACAATTAGCCGCGACTCATCTACAGATTAAACCGATTTTTCAAAAAAAGAACCGGGGGAAAGGGGCTGCAATCCGTGCGGCGATTGCAGTCGCTTCTGGAGACATAGCCATTATCCAAGATGCAGACCTTGAATACGATCCGGATGATTTCCGGGTAGTATTGACTCCCATTCTACAGGATAGCGCGGAGGTGGTCTATGGGTCTCGTTTTATGATAAAGGAGAATAAGCGGAGCTTATACTCCAAGCATGTTTTAGGAAACAGATTTCTGACATTTTTGAGTAACAGGTTTACAAACCTCAATCTAACGGACATGGAAACCTGCTATAAGGCATTTCGTTTGCAGGCTTTGAAAACAATCCCGTTACGGTCAAACGGTTTTGGCATCGAACCAGAAATCACGGCGAAAATTGCCAAGCGAAAATTACACTTCCACGAAGTCCCCATCAGTTACCACGCCCGCACCTACGCCGAAGGGAAGAAAATCAAATGGAAAGATGGGATTGTTGCCATTTACATCATTCTCAAATATTGGCTTGTTGATGATAGCGTTAAGGAAGACTAACCAAGATTGAATCCTGAGAATCCGGATCGGGAGGCAGCATGTATACCGTCATTATGGCAGGTGGGCAAGGGACCCGCTTTTGGCCCCTGAGCACCGAAAATAAACCCAAACAACTGTTATCTCTGGTGGGCAATACCAGTTTGCTTCAACAAACGGTGGCTCGCATTACCCCACTCATGCCGCCGGAGGATATCTATGTTGTGACCGGAGAATCCTTGGTGTCCGCGACGAAGCACCACCTTCCCGACCTCCCGATAAAAAACATCATTGTAGAACCTATGGGGCGGAACACCCTACCTTGTATTGGCCTGGCAGCTCTCTATCTAAAAAAACAGAGAGGCGAAGATGTCGTCATGGCAGTGTTACCTGCGGACAGTGTTATCCAAGATCAGAAGCGATTTCGTAAGTTGTTACAATATGCTGAAAATATTGCGGCAAACGACGATGTGTTAATCACTTTCGGGGTTCCCCCCACCCGAATTGAAACAGGGTATGGTTACATCCACTTCGGAACGGCGGTGCATGCAGCGGAGGCCTTTCAAGCCTTCCAAGTCCGTCAATTTGTCGAAAAACCGGACAGGGAAACCGCGGGGAAATACCTTGAGAGCCAGGAATACCTCTGGAATAGCGGTATGTTTGTGTGGCGGGTTGAGGTCATTCTTAACGCTATCAAGATCTATCAGGCTTCCATTTACCAGCAACTGATGGAGATCGATGCCGCTATCGGAACGACAAGCGAGGCTGAGGTCATATCTCACGCTTACTCCCAAATGGAGAACATCTCCGTCGATTACGGTGTGATGGAAAAGACGAAGGAGGTGCTGGTGATTCCTGCGGATATTGGTTGGAATGATGTGGGAGGTTGGGGGGCAATGCACGAACTGTTTGAACGGGATGCGTCTGGAAACACCGTGCGTGGAAAACACCTAGGAATAGATACCCAAGATTGTGTGATTTTCAATCAGGCTGCTTTGAATTCCGATTCTGTTGGGGACAAGCTGATTGCGACTATCGGCGTAAGCGATCTTGTCATCGTAGAATCCGAGCGTGCAGTGTTGGTCTGTCCTATCGATCGTGTACAGGAAGTCAAGGACCTAGTTGAGAAACTAGAAAATTCATAGGCACAAACTGATACTACGGAAGAGGAAAATGATCGAATATATCTGCGACCAATGCAATACAACATATCGTACCAACACCCTCCGGTACAAATGTGATTGTGGTCAACCGCTTCAACTAAAAAAAACAGAGGTCGGATTTTCAACTGACCGGGTTTCTGTGGCAGACAACACACTCTGGCGTTATCGCCAAGCCCTTCCAATTGCCGATGACGCATCGATAATCTCGCTTGGTGAGGGGATGACACCGCTTATATCCTTTGATAACGCCACACATGACCATCGGCTGAAGTTGGATTTTGTTTGCCCGACAGGTTCCTACAAAGACCGCGGGGCTGCTGTGCTGTTATCCAGAGTCAGGGAACTCGGGGTCCGAGAGGTTGTTGAGGATTCGTCGGGGAACGCGGGGGCAGCAATAGCGGCGTATAGTGCGAAGGCGGGAATCGACTGTACAATCTACTGCCCGGCTTCCACCTCAAAAGGCAAGCTCTTACAGATCTCGATGTACGGTGCGAAGCTAAAGCTGATCGAAGGAAATCGCGCAGCAACGACACAGGCAGTTCTCGAAGCGGCGGCGAGCACCTATTACGCCTCGCACAACTGGAATCCCTTCTTTTTGGAAGGCACAAAAACTATCGCCTTCGAGATCGCGGAACAACTTGATTGGCAGGCTCCAGACCATATCATCTGTCCAGTTGGGTTTGGAAGTGTCTATATAGGCTTGTACATCGGATTTCAAGAACTTCAGAGGCAGGGGATTATCACCAAGCTCCCCCGCTTACTTGGAGTTCAATCCGCCGCGTGCTGCCCAGTTTACAAGGCGTATTCCGAAAATAGGTCGCAGATCGAAAGGTCTCCCCAAACTTATGAGACCCTCGCGGAGGGCATCACATCGGAAGCACCGATTCGCGGGAATACAATTATGCAAGCACTCCGTGAGACCAACGGTGCAATAACAATCGTTGATGAGGTGGAAATCGAGTCCGGAATTAAAGCTCTCGCTTCAAAAGGTATCTACGTTGAACCCACTTCCGCCGTGATCGTCAAAGCTTTTGATAAATTTGTGGAATCAGGAATTATCCGCACAAGGGATGTTACCGTCTCTGTCTTGACCGGATCAGGCTTGAAGGCGACCGATAAACTGATGAAAATCGCGTGAGAGGATACGAGGAGATACACAATGCAACAATCTGAAGGGAAACTTCACAATCAGGTAGCGATTGTTACCGGTGCCGCTCAAGGAATGGGTGCCGCGATTGCCGGGCATTTGGCAACGGCGGGCGCGAAGGTTGTCTTGAGCGACATCAATGAGAAAAAAGTCACACAAGCCGCTGAGAGGATAACCGCCGCCGCTAATCGCAGCGCGTTGGCGATGAAGACAGATGTCACGAAAGAGGATGAGGTCGCTGAGATGGTCGAAAGGACTATCGAACACTATGGGACCGTCGGTATTCTGGTCAACAATGCAGGTATCCTCTATCCAACCCGAATTGACAACGTTACCAAAGCCGAGTGGGATGAGGTCCTTGATGTCAACCTGAACGGTAGCTTTCTCTGTTCAAAGGCGGTGCTGCCAATGATGAAGGAGAATAAATTTGGCCGCATCGTCAATATGTCTTCGTCTGCGGGGAGAAGTGTCAGCACACTCGGCGGCGTTCATTACACCGCTGCCAAAGCGGGGGTCCTTGGATTGACGCGGGGAATGGCAAAAGAGGTTGCCCCCTTCGGTATTACCGTCAATGCGGTCTGCCCCGGATTAATAGACACCGAAATGGCACGCGAAAACTGTTCCCCTGAGCAGTTACGCGCTTATGAAGAGAGCTTTCCGATTCCCAGATTGGGGACACCCGAAGAAGTGGCACAACTCATAATCTTTCTAGCAACAGATGCGGCGTATATTACAGGGGCATCAATTGATATCAACGGCGGTGATTTGATGGTGTAAGTGATTGAATTATCTATCCGAATGGAGGGAATGCGGCATGATTGATATGATAAAATCTCACTTGAGAACGCAGCTCAAAGACATCGAGGAAAGCGGGTTATATAAAAGGGAGCGAATCATCACTAGCCCACAGCAGGCACACATCAATGTTGAGACCGGCGAAACCGTCCTCAATATGTGTGCCAATAATTACCTGGGGTTGTCAAATCACCCGGAGATCATTGAAGCAGCGAAGGACGGCATAGACCAATGGGGGCACGGGCTTTCGTCCGTACGCTTTATTTGCGGGACGCAGTCGATCCACAGAACGCTGGAAGAGAAAGTCTCCGAATTCCTCGAAACAGAGGATACCCTCCTTTATACTTCCTGTTTTGATGCAAACGGGGGACTGTTTGAGACACTGCTGACCGAAGAGGACGCGATTCTCAGTGACGAATTAAACCACGCCAGCATCATCGACGGCATCCGGCTCTGCAAAGCGAAGCGTCTGCGTTTCAAGAATTGTGATATGGGGGATCTAGAAACCGAACTCAAGAACGCTCAGGACTCGCGCTTTCGTCTGATCGCAACGGATGGCGTGTTCTCTATGGACGGCACTATTGCTAACCTACAGGGGGTTTGCGACCTTGCGGATAAGTACGACGCGCTAGTTATGATCGACGATTCTCACGCAACAGGATTCATAGGGAAAGCGGGGAAAGGTACGCATGAGTACCGCGACGTTATGGGCAGAATCGACATTATCACCAGCACGCTTGGAAAGGCACTCGGCGGGGCCAGCGGCGGATTCACAAGTGGCAGGGGTGAGGTTATTGATCTGCTGCGCCAACGCTCACGTCCCTATCTGTTCTCTAACACCCTTGCTCCCAGTATCGTCAGCGCATCCCTGAAGGCACTTGAGATGATAACAGCGTCAACCGCTCTGCGGGACAAGCTGGAGGAAAATACCCGCTACTTCCGAGCAAAAATGGGGGGAGTGGGGTTTGACATCCCGTCCGGCACCCATCCCATCGTGCCGATTATGCTTGGTGATGCAAAACTGGCACAGCAGATGGCGGCGCGCCTCCTCGAAAAAGGGGTATACGTGATTGGGTTCTTCTATCCTGTCGTCCCTGAAGGCACGGCGCGAATCCGGACGCAGATCTCCGCCGCACATTCGATCGAAGACCTTGATTTCGCTGTCAGGATGTTTGCCGAAGTTAAGGGAGAATTTGGCGTGTAAATCTTTCCCTTTTAAAAGGTCTTTAGTTTCGCTTTAGCATTATTTTCTTGATACCATTGTTGAAATGTGTTACCCTTAGTATGTCCTTGTGGGAGAGGTCAACGCCATCGCCTGATGGTGTCTCCCACACCCATTGACAGGGCGTGAAGGACAAAAGACCCCTTTATGAAAACCTAGTCCGTTCCGTGACCAGGCAAGTTCAAGATGTATAGCCATCCCCGATAAGATCGGGACAGGCACGGTAACGGCGAATTGCACAAGACTATAGACGGTGTCCGTTCCGAATCACGGATTCAGCCGATTAAGCGGAAAACACGGATAAGAAAACGAAGCTACCGCCACGCTGTCGTGCCTTCAGCAAGCCAAATATACAAATGATACAGAAAGGAAAACCACATTGAGAATTATTGACCCACATGTCCATGTTTGGAAAAATGACCCACAATTCCCGTGGGCTCCCGAGACAACCAATCCACCGGCCGAAGATGCCACACCGGAGATGCTGCTGGAATTGATGAATGCCAACGGTGTTGAAAAAACGGTACTCGTGCAAGTCATCCATTATCGTTGGGACAACAGTTACGCCGCCAAGGCGATAAAAGACTATCCCGATAAATTCATGGCGGTCTGCCGGATTAACCCGGAAGACCCCGCCGCGCCAGACCATCTGAGTCATTGGACAGAGGAGCACGGTTTCCACGGTGTCCGCCTCAGTCCGTCTGGCGGTGCGACCGACGATTGGTTCACCGGTCCGTTGATGTCCCCAATCTTCAGCCGTGCAGAAGCCCTTGGCGTTCCGATGCTGATTTTGACCGGTGTCGACCGGCTGCCCGACCTCACGGCAATTTTAGAACAGCACAGTGACCTTGATGTCTGCATCGATCACATGGCAAGCGCACCACCGGATGACCCCGACAAACAGCAGCTGTTACTAGACATGGCACGATTCCCACGGGTCTACGTCAAGATTAGCCACACTTGGTCGGCTTCCAATACCGGGTATCCTTGGGCAGATACGTACGACTTGGTCAAGAAAGTCTATCAGGCATTTGGCGGGAGGCGCGTCATGTGGGGAACGGATTGGCCCGTCTGCTTGGGCAAAGCGACTTATGCACAAACCCTATCCGTCGTGCGGGACGAGATGGACTTTTTCGCGCCCGAAGATCGGGAATGGGTATTGGGCGAGACCGCGCTCCAGCTTTGGAACTTTGCTGAATAGAATCGGTGTTCAAGGATGTCTTGATATTCAACTTTTGTCAATGTGCAATGTGCGTTAAACGCAAGTTGAGGTCGTTTTACTGCCTCACACGATAGACTCCCGTGAGGCTATATGTCTGACTGGAAAGGAGCTATTCACCATGCCATTTTGCCCAGAATGCGGATCTGAGTATACCTCAGATGTTTCACTCTGTGCCGATTGTCAATTTGAATTAGTACCGCAACGCCTACCGGAGGACACCGTTGAATATGTTGATTGGGAAGTTATTCAGGAGATTCCCAACGAATTTGTCGGAAACCTGATCAAAGGGGTGCTAGCGGGCGAGGGAATTGACGCGGTGGTGCGGTCACACGAGATTTCCGCGCTCGGCGGCATCCGGCTTGAATCCGAGTGGGGTGAGATTCTTGTCCACGCCGATCAGGTACAAGATGCAAAAATGGTCGTTCAAGACTACCTCGCAAGCCTCCCTGCAGATGCCCTCGAAGACCGTGACGCGGATTCGGAAGTGATCTAAGTCTTACGCAGATCGAGCCACTTGCGTTAGCAACCGTAGGGCTATTTAGTTTTCGGTTTTCTCCTTGTCTGAGTGTTGTATCGGGATTCGGAGATCCCTCTCCGTTCCGATCCCGATTCTCGTAAACTCCGATCGGAGGAGTTTTCAACCTACAGGAGAACTAAATGCTCTTCAGCAATTCGGATTTGTGTTGACAAACCCACTCCAATTCGCTATAATGCCTCCATCTTTTTTCAGTATAATTGCTCGTTTCGTATGCCTCAATCAGGAGGATCGTTTGCCAAGATTTAATAGATATTTCAGTCTTTTTATATTTTGTGGAATTGTACTGTGCCCATGGATGGCAGCCGATGGCGCGGATATTCACGAAAACGTCGGGACACGGGCAATGACATTCCTGAAGATCGGCGTTGGTGCTAAAGCCATCGGTATGGGAGAGTCTCAAGTCGCTGATGCAGACGATCTGTATGCCATATACTGGAATCCGGCAGGATTAACCCAGCTGCAAGGTCCGCAACTCGGTCTCATGCACAATGAATGGTTTGAAGGGATTAACCACCAATTCATCGGCTTTGCACAGCCCCTCGGAAATGCAGGCACACTCGGCGGGAGTCTCATCTACCTCTCTTATGGTGAACTTGAGGGATACGACATTAATGAAAGTGGCGAGCCCGTTAAAACAGAGAACTTCCATCCTTATGATCTTGCCCTGATTGCCTCTTATGCTCGCCGATTCGGAACCGCGCTGTCTGTGGGTACCAACGTCAAATGGGTTCGCGAAAAGATTGACACGGAAAGTGCCCAAGTTATCGCATTTGATATAGGGGGACTATACGCTATCCTCAACAATTCACTCTCTCTCGGATTCAACGTCCAACATCTCGGTGCCCAAGCCAAGTTCGTTGAAGAATCCTTTAGTCTGCCACTTAACATCAAAGTCGGTGTGGCGTATAGATTGCTGGACGAAGCGTTTACCCTTGTGGCTGATGTGAACCGCCCCAGCGACAATGACTCCACCGTTGGCGTGGGTGCGGCGTTCACAGCTTACGAACTCATCCACCTGCGTGCGGGTTACAAATACAAACTCGGCGGCAACGATTTGGGTACGGCATCCGGAATCACCAGCGGGATCGGATTTAGCATTGAGGGCTTTCAACTTGACTACGCCTTTGTCTCCTACGGCAAACTCGGGGCCGCCCACCGATTTTCACTCATATCGAAGTTCTAGCCTAAAGCGTAGGGACAGACTTCAAACCTGCCCGTATAGGACTGTGAGACGAAAGATATAAACGATATGCTGAATCTTGAGAATGATAAACAGGATGAAGAAATGCCTTCATTGAATCATAGTTATATCTGCCTTCAGATTCTCCGTCAGTTGCTTCAGAATGAGAAGGTTGAGCCCTTCCCGGGACTGACTCTGGATATTGCAAATGGACTCACGCCGGATATTTCAATTTTCCCCAAAGAGCAAATACACCCGAATTTTTTTCATGATGTCTCTAAATTTCAACAGCTGCCGGTCTTAGCAATTGAAGCTATTTCTTCAAGTCAGACTATTGAGGACTTACTGGGAAAAGCAGCGCAATTAATTCAAGCAGGAGTCAAGGTCGTCTGGACAATAGAGCCGCATAGCAGAAGTGTATTCGTGACGACCTCGTCAGAGGAAAAATTGTTCCATGACGGAATTGTTGAGAATGAGGAGATTCAAGTTGATTTTGCAAAGGTATTTGGTCAACAGACATAGTGACCTCAGAAAGTTAGTTAGAGGATACAACTGTTATGCATTTCGTTCAACTCACAGAAACGCAACGTCGAGACTTTGACGAAAACGGCTACCTTATTGTGCCTCAAGCCCTTGATAGGGCTACGGTTGATCGTCTAATCGAAGGCGGTGACCGATTGATGGCATTATTCGAGTATGAAGATTACTATGCACATCGGCGTCCCGGTCTGATTCAAGAAGAAGATGCCTACGCATCACTGATTACGAACTCAAGCACGGTGCCGCTCATCGTTCAGCTACTTGGTCCTAACATCCATATAACCAATACCGCGCTGATTTACAAGCACCCACAAGTGCCCGAAACGCCCACCGTCCGCAACTGGCACCGCGATGTCGGGGTCCACCTTGACCTCGGACATCAGAAACTGCCTCGTGTCGGGTTGAAAATTGGCTACTGCTTGACAGACTTCACCGGACCCAATTCTGGTGCGACCATGTTCGTTCGCAAAAGCAACACCTTCAGCAAGCCGCTGCCTATCCCCAAGGGCAAAGTTGACCCGCTGGAGTTTGATGAACCCATCCTACGTGCCGGAGACGCATTCCTATTCGAGAGCCGTATCTACCACGCCGCCGCCCTCAACTTTACCGATCAGGTTGCCAAAGTCGTAATTTACGGTTACCACTATTCTTGGATCAAGCCAGACTACTACCTTCGATACTATAACGACAAGTTGCAGCCAGACGCAGCACTGTTGGAAAAATTGGACGACATCGGCAGGCAGCTTTTAGATGCGGCGGAGGGGACCGATGGGCGTTCCGCACCCAACGGCATCCAGTGGCCCCTCGTCGAATGGACGGAACGTCACGGTGTCATGCCGGAAAAACAGACTCATGTTATTGAGGTTTGAAAAAGCGTTAAACTCCCCTATAGCTCCTCCCAAAAAAAGTTGTCCGCCCTTATGAACAAGGAAATTTACGTTCGTAAAATCTTCTCATCAATTGCGAAACGGTATGACTTCCTCAATTCTTTGTTGAGTCTGCGCCGGGACCGAGCGTGGCGAAAGTTCACGGTACGGGTAAGTGAAGTAACGCAGGAGAGCAGAGTCCTTGATGTCTGTACAGGTACGGGTGAACTCGCGCTTGCCTATGCCGACAAAACCAACAACGCCGCTGTAATTGGCACAGACTTCTGTTATGATATGCTTGCTGTTGGCAAGGATAAAGTTGAGAAACAGGGACGTACTAACGCTTTTATCCCAATTGAAGCAGATACGCTTGCGCTTCCATTTGCAGACAACACCTTTGATATCGTATCCGTCGGTTTTGGCATCCGCAACGTTGCAGACCTTCGGCTCGGTATTCGTGAAATGTGCCGAGTTGCTGTGGCAAACGGGTGTATCGCCATCCTTGAGTTTACGCAACCGACGACACCTCTATTTCGGCGCATATACTACTTCTACTTCAGAGGGCTCCTACCGTGTATCGGAAATCTAATCTCAAAGAATAGGGATGATGCCTACGGCTATTTGCCGGATTCCGTCATGCAGTTTCCAGATTGCGAACAACTCAAGGGAATTATGGAGGAGTGTGGGCTCGTGGATGTCCGATTTTACCGGAAAACGCTTGGCATTGTCGCTATCCATATTGGAAAAAAAAATGACTCGGCTACCCTGGATTTTCCTGATTATCCCGGTCGCGGTGGTGTTCGCTAGTTGTGGCAATGATACCTCAACGCTTAAAATTGGGGTCAGCATTCCAGAGACAACAGCCCCTGTTTATACTCTCATGAAGCAGGCGATGATCGATGGCGAAAAAGATTCTGGAGTCAAAGTCCTGTGGAATGGGGTCCGAGATGCAGGGGTCAAGCAGGATCTGGCAACGTTAGAAACACAACAGATCCGCAGAATGCTTGACGAAGGAGTTAGGGTCCTGATTTTCAAGGCTGTCGATGAGAAACGTGCCTATCCCATTCTAAAGGAGGCAGAACGTAGGAACGTTCCTGTTATCACACTGGATCGGTTGTTGGTCAGCATAAACGTGCGGGGACACATCGCTGTCAATGAAACGGGGTTGGGGGAAGCGGCTGCCCAGTATGCGATTAAACAGATCGGTTACAAAGGTAATGTGCTCATTTTGGAGGAATTGACCGGGGCAGAATCCTTTCGGAATATCTCGTTGGGGATTTACGGTGTGTTGGACCGGTATTCCGATGAAATTCGGATCCATTCCCACGCCTCTCGGCTTAATCCAGATATTGCGTTAGATTTGACGGATCGTGTTCTGAAAAATTATGCGGGAAATATTCAAGCGATTATCGCGGTGGATAGTACGCTAGCGGTCGGTGCGGTGCGCGGTGTCCAGTTGCACGAACTCACCGACCAGATCATCACAGTTGGAGTGGGTGCAGGAGAGGAAGCGTGTCGCCGAATCATGTCTAAACAACACGATGCCGAAGTGGATAGGATGCCTTATCAGCGAGGGCAGGAGGTGTTAAAGGCAGCCCTAGATGCTCTGAACGGTCGTCCCTTCTCTTTCGATATCGAATTGCCCAACGGTAGGATTCTGGCGAAGACAAAATTCGGCGCAATCCGTCTCATTACACCCGCTAACTATTCAGCGGTCAGGCGGATGTGGCCCAATCTGTTTGAAGACAAAAAGTAGGTGATAGGGATGCGATATATTTCGTGCTTCTTAATAATTGGGTTATTTACCTTTGCTTCAGTTGCTGCCAATCAAGAGCAGACAGAGAAACCGCTCCAAGTTGGCGAGGATGCCCCCGATTTCACCTTGCAAGATGCCGAGGATCGGGAGCACGCACTAAAGAAGATGCGCGGTAAGATTGTCTTTCTAATAATGGGGAATCGGAAAATCCGCGAGGAAGATGATAAGTGGGCACACGCCTTTCAGAAAGATTATCAGGGGAATAGTCAGATTGTCGCATACATTGTTGCTGATATGCGGAGCGTGCCGTCATTCGTGCCTAAAGGCTTTATTAAAAGACAGCTCAAGAAAGATAAACCGCCGGTGACGCTGCTACTCGATTGGAAAGGCAAAGTGCATCGGGCGTATCGTACAGAGAAGAAAAAGCCAACTCTCTACATCATTGACCCTAAAGGGAAGCTCGCTTTTCATATAAAATCGAACTTCGATAAGGAGACCTATCAGAAATTGAAGGCAGTGATTGATGGGTTTAAGAATTAACAAGCCAGATAAGCTTACAGGATGGGCAACCACGAGGGTTGCCCCCACAAGAATCGATCAAACCTAGGGGCAGATCTTATGCCTGCCCAAAGCCTTGTAGAGGCGGGGTTTCCCCGCCAGTGTTTTCTTTTATTAAAAACAGGGGCCAAATGAATATGAACAGTATCTCTCCAGATAAACCTGTAGTTAGTATCGTTATGGGCAGTGATTCTGATCTGGGAAAGATGAGCGAAGCTGCCGCAGTCTTAGAAGAATTTGATATCCCTTTTGAAATCACGGTTTCCTCTGCACACCGATCGCCGGAACGAACAATGGAATATGCACACACAGCCGGTGACCGGGGGGTGCATGTTATCATCGCCGGTGCAGGACGAGCGGCGCATCTCGCCGGTGTCATCGCCGCACATACCACCCTGCCCGTTATCGGCGTTCCTATTGATGGCGGTCCGCTCAACGGTGTGGACGCGCTTTATGCCACCGTACAGATGCCCCCCGGTATCCCTGTCGGGACAATGGCGATTGGGTCTGGTGGCGCACGCAACGCGGGTCTTTTCGCCATCCAGATACTCGCACTCAAATTTCCTGAACTCAGTGAGAAACTTGAAGCCTACAAGGTCAAACTTAGCGACGGTGTCGCGGAAAAAGCCGCACGGCTAGCAGAGGTTGGCTACAAGAACTATTGATTATGGCGCAAACGTTAAAGGCAAATTGCTCCGCCGATCTTTCGATAAAGAACAAGAAATCTGCTTTTAAGACACATAGCCCCGAAGAAACGCAAGAGCTCGGTGTGCGGATTGGGTGCCAGCTTAGCCCCGGCGATGTTGTGGCACTCATCGGCGATTTGGGAGCGGGGAAAACCTGTCTGACACAAGGCATTGCTCGCGGTGCTGGCGTTGGTGAAGACCAGACCGTCAATAGTCCCTCCTACATCCTCATCAACGAGTATGCGGGCAAAATTCCAGTTTACCATATCGATCTCTATCGGCTTCAACAGCTGGAGGATATTGTTGCTCTTGGGTTGGAGGAGTATTTGGGGGGAGATGGTATCTGTGTCATTGAATGGGCGGACCGGATGGGCAGGTTGCTGCCCGAAAACCACATTCAGGTCAAGATCACCGGAGAGGACGAGTTCACACGCGCAATCGAGGTGGTTCCTGTTAGTGCTAATTAGGGATGGCATACCCATCCATAGAATGGGTGAAGGTTAGAAACCGTGCAATCCAAGCGATACAATATCTTGTACCTCGATAGTGGATCCGGTATTGGTGGCGGTCAGCGCAGCTTGCTATTGCTGCTCAAGCATCTTGACGTGACGCGATTTCGTTCGTTCGTCGGTTGTTTGGAGGACAGTATGCTGGCAGCGGCGGCACGGAAGGCGAGGCATCCGGTCATCCCACTCGATCTGCCGAAACAGCACGATAAGGGGGATAAGGTCCACCGTTTTACATTCGACGATATTAGGCGTGATTTGCGGCAGCTCAAGGTAATCTTTCAACTCTTGTGGGTGCTAGAAGAAAAGCAAATCGATCTCATACATGCGAATTCTTTGGCTGCAGGTTTAGTCGGTGGGGTTGTTGCCAAACTCTACGGTGTTCCAATTGTGATGCACAAGCGGTATGCCACCGCGTATGGAGTGTTGGATCGGATCTGTGAGCCACTGCTGGATCGCGTGATTCTGGTTTCGGAAGCAACACGATGGAAATTTGCCCCGCCCTCGAAGCAGGTGTTGATTTATAACGGTGTCGAACTTCCCTCATGTCAGCCATCATCGCAAGCCGAAACCCTCCGGACGGATCTCAACCTCGACTCTGATGCGCTGCTGGTTGGTATTGTGACGCGCATCACGCCGGAGAAGGGGATTCATCTCCTAATTGAGGCAACCGCCAAACTCAAAGCATCGCCTTCTGTCCAGTTGCTTGTTGTAGGTGGCCCCTACTTTCCCACAGATGCGGAATATATCGATTCTCTGAAGGGACAGGCGAAGAAATTGGGAATCGCAGACCGCGTGATTTTCACCGGCTTCATGGAAGACACACAAGCGATTCTATCCCTCCTTGATATTGTGCTGCTTGCTTCGACCATCCCGGAAGCCTGCCCGCGCACCATTATTGAAGCTATGGCAGCGGGCGTGCCGGTGATTGCTACCCCCCTTGGTGGGAGCAAAGAATTGGTAACACCGGAGACGGGAATCCTTGTTCCCGCTGCGGATCCGGATGCCTTTGCTGAGGCAATAACGCAACTTGCCGAGGATGGCGATCAGCGAAAACAAATGGGAAAGGCTTGCCGTTTAAGGGCGGAACATCTGTTTTGTGCAACGCGAAACACAAGGTTGACTGAAAAACTGTATGTGGTATAATTAAAACATAATCCCCGATACGATCGTCCGTTCCGAGACCAGGGGGACAGGCTAAAATCTTTAGACAGCGCGATTACAAAAACCATGCAAACCGCTCTACAAAAACTACAAGACTTCCTCCAACAGCTCTTCCGTGCCGATGCTGCCGACCTTATGGATGCCTTTATTATTTCAGCAACCGACTTCACTAAACTCCGCCCTAGATACCCTAACATGAATAAACAAGATTTTGAAGCATGGCATATCCTCTTCCCTAATTCTGACGATCTGACCTACCTCTCTCCCATTTTTGAAGAAGCCTCCCCCGGAGAACAGGTAGATGGCACTCCCGCTGGCAAGGTTTCATAGAATTAAATAAATAAGTTGGGTTATTTGGGATTGAACGACCGATAGGCCCCCCCACTGCTCTCACCCCTCATTTATTCCTTGTGCTTTTTTTCCCATTCTGCTATAATCACCCGCTAAATCTTTCAAATTATCAGTCTAATCAGGCTTTGACGAATACTTGAGAAAGGAAACAATTATGAAAAAACTTGCGTGCTATTTTGTGATGCTCACGCTCTTTGTGCTAATCATCGCAACACCGCCAACAGATGCTCAAGAAAAATTAACCGTTGCCTGGGCGCAATGGGATCCTGCGAATTATCTCACAGAACTGTCAAAGGATTTTACGGCGGAAACCGGGATTGATGTTGATGTGGTTCAGATTTCTTGGTCCCATTTCCAAGACCAGGTTTTCACCGCATTTGTCGGAAAAAGTGACCGATACGATATCGTTATCGGCGATAGTCAGTGGCTCGGCAGAAACTCCGTCGGTGGACACTACATCGAATTGACGGACTGGATCAAGGAAAATATTGATGTCGATTCAATTTACGCAACCGCCATGGAGGCGTTCGCCGAATACCCGAAAGGGAGTGGGAAATATTGGGCGCTCCCCGCAGAGGTGGATGCCAACGGTTTCCTCTATCGCACAGATCTCTTTGAGGCTGCAGGCGAAAAAGAGGCGTTCAAAGAAAAATATGGCTATGAACTCGCCCCTCCCGAAACCTATCGGGAGCTCCGCGATATCGCCGAGTTTTTCACGCGGCCCCCAGACCTCTACGGCGTTGCGCCTTGGTATAGCAAGGAGTATGATGGGATTACCATGGGCTTTCAACAGGTGATGTGGTCTTTTGGTGGGTCCTATGGCGATGCCGAAACCTATAAGGTCAACGGTTATATCAACAGCGAAGATGTTGTCAAAGCCTTAGAATATTACAAGTCACTCAAAGCGTTTGCGCCACCCGATGCACCGAACTACTACTGGGCGGAAACGCTAGATGCGTATAAGGCGGGGAAAGTCGCAATGGCGATGGACTATTTCGCTTTCTTCCCGGGCGCGGTCAACCCGGATCAGAACCCCAATTACTACGATAAAACCGGCTTCTTTATTTCACCTAAGGGTCCCAAGGGACACGCCATCAGCATTGGCGGTCAAGGCATGTCGATCTCTGCTTACTCCAAGAATCAAGAGACCGCTAAGCGGTATATGAAATGGTTTATGCAGAAACCGGTGCAGGAAAAATGGGCGCAGCTGGGAGGGTTCACGCCGCATAAAGAGGTCCTACAATCCGAAGTTTTCCTCACGGCAACGCCGTTCAATAGGGCTTTCGCCGCCAGTTTTCCGTATTTGCGCGACTTTTGGGCGGTGCCCGAATACGCTGAACTTTTGGAAGCGTGTCAGACAGGGTGGAACCAAGTCGTCATCGGATCCAAATCAGCCAAGGAAGCGTTGGATGGAATTGCGCGAAAGCATGAGGCAATTTTCGAGGATGCAGGCTACTACGACTAATAGCCCCCTGAGAAATTAGGTTTACCATTCACGCATCATTTGCATAAGGGAGGCCATGCGATCCGCACGTTTTTCTCGCGGGCTCAGTGACTACCAGATCAAGATGACGTTCATCATGCCCACCATGATCTTGCTCATCTTGATGAATATTTTCCCGCTGCTATGGTCATTGTACTTGAGTTTTCACCGTTATAAGGCTTCCATGCCGAACCGTCCGGCAAGGTTTATCGGTGTCCAGAACTACGCCCGGTTACTGACCGATCCAGAAATCTGGGGCTATTTTCAAACGACCGCTTACTTTGTCGTACTCGCCGTCATTACCCAATTCATCATCGGTTTCGGATTGGCGTTGCTTCTCAATCGTGAATTTCGATATAAGGGGTTTGTGACAACGCTGATCTTGTTACCGATGATGCTCTCGCCGGTTGTCGTCGGTCTCTTCTGGCGATTCATTTTTGCGTCTGACACTTCGGGGCTGGTCAACTACTTCCTGAGCCCGCTGCTCGGACAACCGATCGGTTGGACAACAGACCCAAAGGTCGCCATGCTCGCCATCGTGATTGTCGATACGTGGATGTGGTCGCCGTTTATGATGCTAATTGCTTTGGCAGGTTTGTCCGCTGTCCCCAAATATCTCTACGAAGCCGCAGATGTAGACCGTGCCTCCCGATGGTTCAAGTTCCGTTGGATTACTCTACCGTTGGTTTCTCCCCTGCTACTGATTGCCCTGCTGTTCCGCACGATGGATGCCTTCAAGATGTTCGATATTGTTTACGTACTGACCCGCGAAGGGGGACCGGGGACGGCGACGGAGACGGTTTCGATGAACCTGTACAAACTGGCGTTTCGGAATTATAACACCGGCAAGGCGTGTGCGATGGCATACCTACTCCTCATTATCATTGTCGCGTTGAGCAACATTTACGTGAAATATTTGAATAAGGTTCGCGGCGAGGCGTGAGATGGCACAGATAGAACGCAATGGATTCGGACATTACTTGGCACTCGCTGTAATTGTGGTGGCGGTGCTGGCCTACCTCACCCCGATCTACTGGATTGTTGCTACCTCCCTGAAATCGCCGAGTGATATTATTGCACAGGTTCCCCAATTCCTGTTTCAAGTCACCTATGAGCACTATCAAAAACTGATGCCCGCTGAAATCCCCGGACTTACATACGTCTTCATTGCGGAAGCGTTGATTGGTATGCTCGCCTGCCTTTTACCCCTCCGAGACATAGCGTTTGCGCGTCGTTTTGCACTTCTGTGGAACGGTTTGTTGATTTTAACCTGTCTGTATGCGCTTGCGACCACCGTCAACTACAATTTCCTGATGTTGGCGATTTATACAATCATCGTCTACCTGCTGATTTCCCCCCAAAAGACAACCGATGCGAGACGCGTTCGTCTGTCCCTCGTCGGTGCCGGTGTATTAGCAATTGTTGCTATTTGCACATTGTTTGCACACGGAGGGTCGAAATACTTCCATCAACTGCTGAATAGCATCATCATTGGGTTCGGTAGCACCCTCCTCGCTGTTGGATTCGGCACACTGTCTGCCTATGCGTTTTCGCGCTTCAAAGTGGCAGGGATGGAAGACCTGCTCTTCTTCATCCTCAGCACCCGCATGCTTCCCCCCGTTGTCGTTGTCATCCCAATCTACTTGATGTACAGCGCACTTGGACTGCGCGATACCCACCTTGGACTCATCCTGCTCTATACCACCTTCAACGTCTCCTTTGCGGTCTGGTTGATGAAAGGTTTCATTGACGAAATCCCGAAAGAGTACGAAGACGCTGCCCTTGTCGATGGGTATACCCGCTTCCAAACCTTCGTCAAAGTTGTCATTCCCCAATCTGTGACAGGCATTGCCGCAACGTCCGTTTTCTGTCTAATCACCGCATGGAACGAGTTCGCCTTTGCGCTGGTGTTGACCGAAGTCGGTGGCAGAGCGGTGACCGCCCCGCCTTCAATCACAAGCGCGATTGGATCTAGCGGCGTGGATTGGGGAAAGATCGCGGCTGCGACTTTTGTCTTTCTCTTGCCAGTTGCGATTTTTACCTTCCTGATGCGGGGGCACCTGCTACGTGGTGTCACATTTGGTGCGGTGAAAAAGTAGGAAAAACTCGGTTTCTGTTGCACGATTTCTTAACACGATAAAAATAAAAAGAACAGAGTCGGAAGTCTGATTCTGTTCTTTGGCGGATAGAGCGATGATTACAGCGTTTCCCGAATTTGCTACAGCGAAAAATCAACCACTTGTTAAAAAATGGTTGAAGATTAATACGAAATATGGTATATTTATAATGAAGTTATGCAAATGTCAATTTGACAAGGGCCTATGCTGGTAGTCAAGCAATTCATTGCGGCTATGTACCAATAGATTAGCAGCTCTTCATTACTTTTTGGCGTAGCTTGCAAGTTGCCAAAACTTGCTATGAAACGCATCTCAAAATAAGGAGTATTAACAATGTTAAAATTTCAGATAGCTTTGACTATCCTTTTAATTAGTTGCGTTGCCTTCGTCTCCTGCGATCTTGTAGAGGAAATTTTAGCACCGGCAGTGTCGGAGACGGATATGATGGAACCCGACGACATGATGGATATGACAATGTACACCTCGTGGCTGAGTGTCGCCCTTCCAGTCCCGGGCCCTTTGGCTGAAGCTGCAGCTCCAATAGAAACCGGTGAAGTACACGGCGCGGGCACCCGTACCGTCTACATCAACGATATTGGGGCTATGGCATTGAACGATATGAACATGACCGCTTACCCCGCCGGGACTATGGTTGTCAAGGCGATCATGGATGACACTAACACGTTCGTCCAGAAAGTCGCGACAATGATGAAAACGGACGATCCGATGTATGCCCACCATAATGGATGGACATACAGGAAATATGCTCGCCCCGATGAAAACACTGAGTATATGCAAGTCAGGGGGGATGGACTCCCAGATGCAGCTGACGGGTGTCATGCCTGCCACGCCAAAGCCGATAGGGATAGTGTCTTCGTCCAGTTCCCGATGGATGGCATGGATGCCGATGATGAGCAGTGACATGGACGCTGAACCTAAAGGGCATGAAAACCAAATACCAAGCAACACCTAACAACATGCCTGCATGGCTCAATGAGAAACACCCGTTGATAGAAGATTTTCATATGCTAGAACGAGGGATTTGAACTGTGAAGCCCCTCGCTTTAGCGTGTGAAAGTATGTCAACACTTATGCCGACCATTAAACTTGAAAATCTCACCAAGCACTTTGATGACATTATCGCGCTTGATGGGATCAACCTTGATATCCGTGATCAAGAATTCTTTGTCCTGCTCGGTCAGACTGGAGCAGGCAAAACGACCACCTTGCGTTGTATCGCCGGGCTGGACCTACCTGAAAACGGCGCAATCTACCTAGATAATCAACAGATTAATCACCTCACCCCCGCTGAACGGGATGTTGCCTTTGTGTTTCAGGCGCATATCCTGTACCCCTACCTAACTGTCTACGAAAATATGGCGTTTCCGCTACATCCGCGGGGTCTATCAGAGGCTGAGATCGGTAACCGCGTCACGGAAATCGCGTCAATGCTGCATATCGAACATCTCCTACACCGCAAACCGAATCAACTCAGCGGGGGCGAAACACAGCGGGTTGGACTCGGTAGGGCGATGGTGCGGCGGCCCCAACTCTTCCTGATGGACGAGCCGATTTCCAATCTGGATGCCAAACTTCGCACGGAGATGCGGGCAGAGATTAAGTGGCGGCAGCGTCAACTGGAAACCACAACCTTATACGTCACCCATGATCAGATCGAAGCCATGTCGATGGCGGACCGCGTTGCTGTGCTAGAAGCGGGGCGGGTTCAGCAGGTTGGTACACCGACGGAAATATACGACCATCCAGCGAATCTGTTCGTCGCCGGTTTCATCGGCAATCCAAGCATGAACCTGATTCCCTGTCAACTCGCAACTTCCGGAGAGAGGGTCTATCTAGAGTTGATTGAGGGGCATCGGATGCCGGTCACGGACGAAAAGATTGCCCACACCTTAACCGCGTCCGGGGGAGATCGAAATCTAGTCCTCGGCGTACATCCGGAAGATCTGCTCATCAGCACCGAGCACGCCCCAGAAGCTATCCCTGTGGAAGTTTATAGCTTTGAACCCCTCGGCGCAGAAACGATTGTGGATGTGGTTCTTGGCAAAGACAAGGCGGGTGACGATATTATCTTGCAGTCCAGAGTTGGGATGACGTTTGAAGTTCGTATTGGACAAACGTTGTGGATGAACTGCGTCCCTGAGCGAATTCATCTCTTTGAAGGGGATACAGGTGAGGTGCTTTGCTAATCTTGGTTCAAGAGATCGGCACAATTTCGCCGGTCCTGACCGACTCTGCTTCTTTATAGCACAGCAGAAGTGCGTCCCTCGCACCAACACCCGATAGCGCGGTTGGGGCACTTCTACTATTGATGGCATCAACGGCGTGCTGAATCTCACCCGTAAAAGCGTCAACAGGATCTACCTCACCCAAATCGGCTTCGTGAACCGTTCCATCATCGGTCAACAATGTCAACGGGGTTGAGGTGACAGGTTCGCCGCCAAGCGTTGCAAATTCATACAACAACGTCGCTCTTTCCAGATAGAGCTCGAAGCCGTGCGAAAATGCCCGCCCCTGCTGCGACACCGCCCCCGATGAGCAACTAATCGAGAGATCTTTGTCCTTGTAGATATACTGCGTCGTGAGATATTCGACGAAATTACCGGCGGCAAGTTTACCTTGCGAGAATACTGCATCGGGGATGCCACAGAGCAACTGGATAAAATGCGTATCGTGGATATGCAGGTCGATACCCGGGCCCCCACTCTTCTCTATATCTGCGAAATCGCGCGTCCATGTCGGTTGAGAAATTACCCGCTTGAAATGCCCACCGAGCAGTTTCCCGTATTCCCCGCTTTCAACCACCCGCTTTGCATAGGAAAATTCTGCGAAGAACGGCAGCACATGCGCCACCATGAAATACTTGCCGCTTTCTGCACCGACCTGCACGACCTCGTTCGCAGCGTCGAGTCGAATCTCAATCGGTTTTTCGACAAGGACATGCTTCCCCGCTTTGAGCGCAGCAATGCTGACCGATTTGTGCATATACGTTGGGAGGCAGATGTTCACCATGTCAATGTCAGGGTCTGCGAGGAGTTCCTCGATCTGGTTGTACTTCCGAAGGTGCGAGAGATCCTCGATCCCACCACGCGGACCGAAGTTCCCCTGAATACCTGTCCAATCGCCATCCAACTTTTTCTGATCGCGCGTACAGATAGCGACGACCTCCCCACCGGAGATCTTCTTCGCCCCATAGTAGTGAATCATTCCCATAAAACCGATGCCGATAATTCCAATTCTGACCATTATTTTCCTCCATATTTTGTGATGAAAAATAACCCGCCCCGTTTTTTCGTTTTTGAAGCAAGCACATTTCTCCTATATTTTCTATAAGTAATCCGAGTTGCTAGGTTCTGTTGACATTTGACAGCGGTGTGTGTCGGGATTCGGAGATCCCTCTCCGTTCCGAGAGTCTTCGACCGACAGGATAACTAAATGACCCTATTATGCGGCTATTGTCACTTGATATCCATACCTCTGCGGGTTGAATCCCGCCCTCACAAATCTCGAATCTCAACTTCTAACGAATCCAGATCTACAATGGCAACCGTGGATCTACCGGTTGTCCAACCGCCGGTCTCGCCGGGATTCAGAATGAGTGTCCCTTCCTTACGAACATCAATCTCATGGGTATGTCCATAGATGACAATGTCATACTCACCGCTTTTCGCGATAGGCTCGGCAAGCTCCGGGTAATGCATTGCGGCGATCTTACGTCCGCCGACCTCTACGCTTGCGAGGTTGGGGTGAACCTCCCCGACTTCCTCAAACCGGTTGGCGAGACCGATACGTTCTCCGTCGTTGTTACCAAAGACACCGACGACTCGACACTTCAGGGTGCCCATCGCTGCCACTACGAATGGTGCGATGAAATCACCAGCATGTATCACCAATTTAACCCCTTCGTTGTTGAACAGTTCGACAGCTTTTTTGACCATTGGAACGTTGTCGTGGCTGTCTGAACAAACACCAATTTTCATGTGAACCTCCTGATATGTAATACGTAAGTTCATCGGTGCAATAAGTGGCTTAACCGCTGAGTTCCTGAACCTTGTGCTCAATTAGATTTGGATCGACATAGCCCTTGTGGAGAACGACGCGATACTGAAATTCAAGTTGATCGTCTTCTGTAAGCTGAAACGGTTCATAATAAGCCGGTGACGGGTGGAGTATGCCGTAGTTCTCCCGGTTCCGCACCCACCACGTCGTTGGATGACGTGGGTTGGAAGGGTGATCAATTATTGTCCCCCCATAAACACCGCCATCTTCCGCATGTATTCCAGCGAAACCGCACCACCGGCTCTGCTTACCAAAGATGTCCATCGGTTCAGTGCGCCCATCCCCATCTAACAACCGCCCCGGCGTGAGCGCGTTGTCGAATCGAATAGTTAAGCCGCTGTAGAACAACCCACCTTGCCCTGGCTCTCCGCGGTTGAGGTCTAGCGTCACTGCTCGTCCATGCGGCTGAAATTGTAATCGCACATCAATAACCAGATGGTCCGCTTTTGGCGGAAACACGGTTGTTTGACGGATCTCTCTAAGATGGGTCACGTCCTGCCAGTCAATCCACGCATTCTCGACTGTGAATTGGGTTTTCTCTGCATCGGCGGATTGCGCCACGCTCCGTTGATGGACAATCCGCCCGAACCCTGTAGGGTCTTCGCCCGGCCTCGGTTGTTCCCAGAAGTTCACGCCGTTGACCTTTTTCCATGCAACCCACATCCCCTGATGGTGGAGGTGATCTTCGGGTTGGTTCATTGTCAGCGGCGGCGAGTCCGGCAGCCGCAGCGGCTGCCAGTAGGTTCGCTGTCCCCCCGTTTGGAAATGGTAGTTGAGCAAACTCTGTCCGTTCCAGTTTAAGCCGAGTCCATCATCAATTGATTCCAGTGTCAACATCAGTTTTTCCTTTCTGGGAAAAGATGCGGGGTTTGGAACGCACTACATCTTATTCCCAAGCCTACCTTCTGTTATTCAAGGCTTCTGGTCTGTCTCTGAATCAGGCATTTCGATAATCAATCATTGCCTGTCGGTATGCCTCCGGTACGCCAATGTCGAAACATCTGCCTTTGACAACGTAGCCCGAAAAGTTATGCTCTTTCCGCAATTTGTCTAGGCAGGAGGTCAACTGAAACTCGCCTCGCTCGCGAAGGCTATGGGTGATGTTTTCTTCAAGGTAGTCAAAGATCTCTGGCACCAACACATACATGCCGAATATCGTCAGGAAGCTATCTTCGCCCATCCCCTCCACATGAAGGTGCTGTTGTGCATACTCAACATCAGGTTTTTCGTAGAATTCTGTTATTGAAAGAATTGAGTCTGATTCCTGCCAGGTGCCGGTCACGCAACCAAAGTTATGGATCTGGTCCGCAGGTGTAGCTTTCAACCCAACCACGCTATGCTCCACCCGCCCATAGATATCCAGAATCTGCCGTGCACATGAAACCTCATTATCGGAGGCATAGAGATGATCTCCCAGCATGAGCAAAAACGGCTCATCATTGACCCATTCCCGTGTGCAGAAGACCGCATGTCCAAATCCTTCCTGAACATCTTGGGTCACAAACGAAATCCACTGTCCTAAGTCCATCAGGTACTGGGAATACTCCCGATCTTCCTTAGATAGCTTGTTGAAATTCTCAATCGGCGGGGGGGTCTTGAAGAACCTTTCAAAGAGTTCCCGGTCTCTGCTTTGCACAACAAGGCAGACCTCCTCAATGCCGGCGTTGATTGCTTCTTCGACAATTGCCATGATGACCGGCTTGGGTTTGCCGGATTTATCAATGATAGGGAAAAGTTCTTTCTTTATCGCCTTTGATGCTGGAAATAGCCGAGTGCCAAAACCGGCGGTGGGAATCACCGCTTTTCGCACACGCCGGCCCGCCTGAATAACCAGTTTCAAACAGGACATCTTCAGGTCTCGTTCGATGATTTCGATCGCCTTCTGTTGGCTCTCCTGATCTTTAACGATAAATTGTGCGGTGCCATCTCCTTGTGAACCGACACCTTTCCCACCCAGTATGTACGGCTGGATAGGAGCGTAATTGAGAACTTTATGCAGCACAGGTGCCGTTAATTGAGACGGACAGGCGGGTTGAAGGTGTTTGTCGAATTCCGCCTGTGCCTTTTTCATCAGTTTCCCAATGTCTACTGCATCGCCTTGATGTAATGCCTTGTATGCTTCGTGCGTTATCCCTGTGCTGATCGGACCGAGGTATTTTTGAACATTCTTTTGCATCTCGTTTTCGGCAAAGGGATAACAGTGATTGAGCCGGTTGAGTATCTGCCTCGTATCCTTGCCCGCCCCCAGATCGACGATGACAAAGTATAAGTCTTTTGACACGTTGATCTCTTCAACATCAATTCGGTCGCCGTCAAAGGTCATCATAATGGGGCGATTGCCATAAGCGCAGCCTTGATCCATCCGACCACAGCGTGAAGGTGTGGTAATCTCGCCGATGTAAGCGTATTCCATTTCGCCGCGAACGGTCATCTTCAGGTCGTAAATCCGATTGAATGCGCGAGCGACAAGGACACAGGTTGCGGCACTGGACGAAAGCCCTTTCCTTGCAGGAAGGTCGGTCAGATAATTGTCGATCTCAAGTCCATGCACCTGATAATGCGTCAGAATCTGGTAGGCGACCCCAGCGGCATAACTGAAAAAGCTGCCCTTTTGCGCTTCAGCGAGAAGTGCCTCACTTTCCATAGGCACCTCAAACGGTTCCATGCGTGTGCCGTCGCTTAGCGTCGTTCGTAGAATCAGCTTGGTTGGGTGAGGATTCACTTCGGCATAAAGCCCCTGATTGGTACTGGCGATGATTGCGTAACCCTTTTCTAAATCGGCGTTGATGCGACGGTAGCCGCCCGCCCAATCGGTATGCTCACCAAAAAGGCAGATGCGGCCTGGCACAAAAATCTTCATCATTTTCACTCCGTTTTTTATAATCTTCCTTGGCGCAATTACGGTGTGATGCGGTTAGCCACTGTGCTGAAGAGATGCTGGCAGAAAATTCCACCGTGTATCCCTAAATACCTTTGACATTTCACGCATCGCGTGCCTTACCAACCTACCGCATAACCATCCCGTCGTGGATCTGACCCACCGATGAGTGCGTCCGAATCGGAGTCAATCTGAATCACTTGTGCGCTGCCGGGGCCGTCCCAATCTCCCAAAATCCGGAGTTCATGCCCCCGTTGAGCGAGTCCGCTGCGAACATCTTCTGGGAATCGTCCTTCTAACTGAAGCGCGTCCTCACAGGTGTGCGGTATGGTCGATTCCATCGGATTCTGGAGGTTGCGCCAACGTGGTGCTTCGACAGCTTCCTGCGGTGTCATTCCGAAATCAACAACGTGTGTAATCAACTGAAGGTTCGTTTGCACCTGTGTGTCTGCTCCCGGTGTCCCACAGACGAGGAAGGATTTACCATTCTTTGTCACAATCACAGGGTTCATGGTGTGGCGCACACGTTTGCCGGGCATGAGGCAGTTGGGATGGTCTGCCTCAAGATGCCAATACGTCATCCGGTTGTTGAGCAAGATGCCGGTAGCTCCTGCGATGAGACTTGAACCAAACCCCGATTGTATGCTCTGTAACACGCAGACAGCATTTCCTTCCCCGTCTGCCGTACAGAAGCAGGTGGTGTCCTCAAACTGTTCCGGTCCCCCAGCGGGAACGTCCGTCGCCGCCCTGTTGAGATCAATACGCTCTGCCTGCTTTTTAGCATAATCTTTGGACAACATGCCTTTGATAGGAACATCAACCCAATCCGGGTCTGCCATATATTGCTCCCGGTCTGCAAACGAGAGTTTTTTCGCTTCAACCATCAGGTGCACGCTTTCAGGCGTGTTGCAGCCCATCGATTTTAGATTGAACCGCTCGACGATGTTCAACTCCTGCAATAAGATATGCCCACTTGAATTGGGGGGCATCTCATAAACCTCATACCCCCGATAGTTTGTGTGGATGGGGTCAGTCCAACGGGCGTGATAATCTGCGAGGTCTTTTTCAGTCAACAAACCATCGTGTCTTTCACTAAATTCCACAATTGCCCGAGCGATTTCACCTTCATACAAGGTGCCGCGGCCTTCTTTAGCGATTTCCCGCAGAGTTCCTCCGAGTGCTTTGTTGTAGAGAATTTCTCCCGATTTGGGCGGGTTGCCGTCATTGGTAAATATCGAGCGTGTGTATGGGTCTTGGGCGAAGCGCGGGTTTTCACCTTTGAGGCCCCCGGCAAGATTGTAGCTAATGGGAAAGCCATTTTCGCAGAGCGAAATCGCTGGATCAAACGCCTGTTCCAGTTTAAGCGCACCGTAACGCTCGTGTGCTTTAAGCCAGCCATCGACAATGCCCGGCACCGAGACACTGCGGATCCCCTTCATCGGAATCCCACCATCCCGCAGGTACAGTTCGCGGGTTGCCGCGTAAGGCGCGGGCCCTGTTGCGTTCACACCCGTCACCGTGCCCGTTTCCGCCCAATAGATTAGGATAAATCCATCCCCACCGACACCAGATCCTGCCGGTTCCACCACGCCCAACGCCGCTGCCGTTGCGACCGCAGCGTCAACGGCATTCCCGCCCGCCAAGATTGCCTGAATCCCAGCCTGTGATGCGAGCATGTGTCCCGATGTCACCATGCCGTTTCTGCCCATCGCAGAGGGTCGAAATCCTGAAAATTTAATCCCATGTGGTGATTGCATATTTTGTCCTCCGAAGTTGTAAGCCAAGCTGTCTAAGGTTTTAAATCCTTGAGAGATTTCTCTGCTACCATCAGGCACAACTTTAGCATCATTGACTCCAAAAAATCAAGTATAAACTTGTCCATGCCGCTCGCACAAAGCCTCCAGTCAAACTAAGGATGGATACCGTAAAATTGGAACGAATCGCCTCTTCTTGTGTGTAAACCTGCAAGCATCCTATCACAATTCTAAACGGTACATCAATGTAATTTTCTGGTCTTTGAGAATTTGAGCAGACTGATAAACCGCTTAGGACAGCACCTTCCGTTCAACCCTGCAAAAACAGACAATCCCATGGATTTGAGCACTCGGTGACTTTTAATTCTTCGGCACGGACGGGCGTTGTGGAATGACTAACTGTCCTATAAAAAAGCCACCTCCCGATTCTGCCTTCCCCGCGTATGGGGGAGGGATATGAATCAAAGAGGTGGCTGATTTAGCGAGGATGGCACTTCGCAGGGACGAAATGCGAATCCCCTACGGTTCTATATTCATTTTCCGCTCGTGGCGATCCCGCTCAAATTGCGCTGCAGCGTCCGGATCCGTCGCTCTCAGACGACGCAGCCCCTCCTCGGGGCCGTATTCGTCCAAGAGTGCTTTTGCCCTTGAAAAACGCTCCGATGACAACCGATCCCTGACTTGCGCTTCTTGGCTTAACGCTGTTGGCGGTTCTGATGGCAGAGGTGCCTGTCTTTCCACCTTGCCTTGGGGTACAGGATTGGACTCAGACAGGGGCGATCGCCTTGGATATGAGGAAGAGTCAGTATCACCCGGTTCGATCTCCCGACTCTTAGAAGGCAGCTTTTCTGTCCTATCATGGACAGTTTCAGCTCCGTGTAAGTCGGGCCTCTCTGACCGTAGAAAAGACTTGAACTTCGGGATTGTGCGCAGCAATCTTGACATGATTCCTTCTTCCTCAGAGGTCATCGGCTTACCTTCTGGCTTCACAATCAGTTTCCGATTCGCAATCATTGCATCAACCTCTTCCATTGAAACCCCCAATTGATGAGCCCAAGCCAATTTGTCAATGAACACGCCGGAGTCTACGTCTATTGGAACCTCATACCTTTCCCCATCCATCTCTACATGTGTAGTTCGGACTAGTATATGGTTCGCAATGAATTTGAGTGAGACCTGATCACCTTCCTGAATCTCCAGTCCGGGAGTTACTCGGATCTCAACGACTTTCCCATTGGGGAGCTCAATGGCCTGTGTTACCATTTCATCCACGCTCAAACTCCCATCTGGTATGTCTGGGAGAGGGTTCTTTCTTATCAATACCGCGCCGTTGGGGTCTCCGTCACTATATTTTGCCACCTTCTCTGGCGTTAGCATCTGCACCTTCAGAGGCAGGTTTGGGACATCTCCCCTGTGAGTGTTTTTCCGCCCCGTTTGGCCGGCGGCTACTCCCCTTGCCAGGGAGGCAGAGTCCCCCCCCTCTGTGCGGTCTGCCAATCGGCTGAACCTACATCGGGTTGGGTGTCTTTATCAAGGGACCGTTGAAATGCCATCGCTTGAGACATAAATTCCTCAAATTCAACATAGTTTTGGTATTTCTTATAGCCCAAATACGATGCGGAAAGCAACGCAAGAATACCGACCGCAACAAAATATGGGGTAAAACGACGATTCAACATGATGTTAATCTCCTTTCTCAACAAGTTTCTGGATTGTGCCCCGGCGAGTCGACTCACCGGGGCGATGCCCTGGATGGAGAGCAATCTCCCTGTCTGTTAGTGGCCTCTGTGGATTTTGTGCCTTCACCTGCTCTTGAAATGAATCGGAGGCCGTAACCACCATCATCTTCTGAATCATTGGGTCATCGCGTAGCTCGGGTGGCATGAGCTGATTTATCACATCATGGGTGTTCAACTCTTTATCCGTAGCTATATCGCTTAGGACATTGTTGGGCTTTGGTGCTTGACCCACAGCCTCCTGCTGCACCCCCACTGCTTTCCTAGCGGTATCATCTCCGGGGTTGGAGAAGGGCTTGAAGATGATAATCCACAAAGCGAGCCCAAGGATAACGACAGTGCAGATAAGCATCAGTTTCCTCTGTAAGAAATTTAAGGTTATGAAACTTATACCGATCAATATAAACCCTATGCCTATATTACCCCTTATTGTCAAAGAATACAATCCTAACACAACCACTAGTATTCCACAACCAATCCCGAGTAGCGTATTGTACTTGAAAATATGCCGCTTCGCTGTTTCTGCAAATACCATAACGGAATTTCCTCCTTTGCCTTCGTTGGAACAGTGAAGTTGGAGGTACCGATCGATATCCCCGACTTCACTGACTTGTGTTAGGATTATGAGATCGCCTGTAGCCGCGGCACTGTGGGTATGAGTGCGGTCCCTGGGCTGTTCATGCAATCACGATAGTTTTTTATTGCTTCTATCAATCCCCAGAGTATCCCTGCACACCCAATACCTGTTAAAACACATCTACTAATTGACCAGGGGTTCGGCAAGAAATATGCCTCTGCACAGCGGAGAATCGCCATTCCACAGCTTGTAACCGCCGCAACCCGCGCGAGTCTCATTAGAGTTCGTTCTGCATCACACTCAGAGTATGCTGTAGATGGCACGATAGCCGCACATACTACAACAACCAACCCAACCGCGATCACTTTGGCGAAAAATCGAAAACCTCATCGTAACAATATCGGTTGGACGGTCTATCTCTGTCAACTGGTCGAATATGAATCAAAGAGGTGGCTGATTTAGCGAGGATGGCACTTCGCAGAGACGAAATGCGAATCCCCTACGGTTCTGTATTTATCTTCCGCTCGTGTTGCTCGCTCTCAAATTGCCGGGCGGGGTCAAGGCCCTCCAGGTTGGAATGGCGAAGTCTTTCTTCAGGGGGCTAATGCGTGAGATTTAATACCTCCCCAAAACAGAGGCAACCCCCCCAGTTGAGAAGCGACAGACAACCGCGGATTCCATTCTTTGGCACCACTATCATTCCCAAGCCCATCGGTTAACTGTATTATCTTCCCATCTGTCAACCGAAGTCTGTAGATGTGTCGATGAAACGCCGGTTTACTTGCAAAGAGTATTGACTTTCCATCAGCACCCCAGGATTGACCATATATTGGCATCCCTGGTATGTTTATCCGCTCCCGTTTCCTTACCAGATTCCGCCCAAAGGGGTCTAATGTGGCGATGACTAAAGTTGCCTTGTCAGCTTTAGCCTCAATTGATTCCGCATATAAAAGCTGTTTGCTATCTGGTGACCACCCCCCTAAAAACATCCCTGTCCTCGGTTGCGGTTCTGACACCCGCCACACATTCGTGCCATCAGCGTTCATGATATAGACCTCCCGGGTATTCTCAACAAACCCTTCAAAGGCAATCCGCTTTCCGTCAGGAGACCACTTTGGGCGTGAAACAAAAGAGAATTTTGTGAGCTGCTTTATATTCGTCCCATCAGGATGCATTACAAAGATATTGAGGCGATGCTCTTTATCACGGTTCATATTACTATTAAATACAACAAGAGAACCATCAGGGGACCAATCGGGAGAACCTCCACGGGTTAGCCGACGTTCATTACTCCCATCTGCGTCCATCACAGTCACGTAATACTTATCGTTTAGTCTCCTATCGAAAGCAATCTGTTGTCCGTTGGGGGACCAATTGGCACTCGCATCAGTTGCGTGGCTTTTTGTCAATTTCTTCTGATTGCTCCCATCCGAGTTCATTGTGTAGATATCCCAATTTCCACCCCGATCGGAATGAAACACAATCTTGCCCTGAAGGGAGCTCGTGGCTAACCAAAGGCAAGCCACGAGTGTAGAGATCTGTATACGGATTGTCTTATGGGACATTAAACTCATTTGACCACTCCTCTACCTGTTCATCTAAAATGGAATCAGCACCCTCTAGAATTTCAAGGGAGGTGTAAGCATAAATTTCATACCGACCTTCCATTAGGCCAGACCAGCCATCTTTGCCCATCCAGCCCCACCTCCTATAGTAGTGTGCATCACTTCCATGTATCTTTGTAGGGACCGTCTTGGATTTCTCAATGATGTGCGCGTATGCCACCTGCCCTGCGACTAGTCCCTCAACATTTACTGCAACAATCCGATGCGCCCATTCCCATGTCGCTGTGACAGTACTACCACTGTCGTTATTAACGACAACGTTATGCCAACTCTGAGTGCCTGTGGTTTTGGCACGCACCTGGTTAACGGTTATACTCCATGAAAGACCGGCTATATTCCCCGCATCATAGTCTGCATGGTCTCTAGGTTGCATATTAAAATCGCTAAAGCGATAAACAGTGTTACTGCCAAGCTTCGTGACTTCAACATCGTAAACGTGATACATCCTCCTTGTAGAGTTATCAAGAAAATTAAGGGTTTGCCTCAGGATTGATGAGAGGGGAAGTATCCTGAGGATTCGCTCGATTGTGTCCCGCCTCATCAAGACAGAATTGCTCGATGCAACGCCTCAATATCGATTGGACGGTCTATCTCTGTCAACTGGTCGAGGGCCTGTTGTACCTCATCTATATCCACCTGGAATTGCTCGCACGCGCGACACCTCTGTAGATGTGCTTCCAGCGATGTTTTCGCCCCCGCGTCCAATTCCTCGTAGCTCTCAAACACAATCTGCTCTCTGAAAAATCGGCAATCTAACGCAACCACCCCCTTTCCGTGTGAATCAGCGGTGAACGCTGAGAGATTTATTCTCCCTTCGACAACATTTGCCGAAGATGTCTCATGCCGGTTGTCATCCGTGACTTGACCGTGCTGACAGGAGACTCCAAGATGTTAGCAATCTCTTGAAATGTCATATCATGGTAATGCCGCATAATGACTATGACTCGTAGATCTTCTGGTAAACACACCACTGCCGAGCGGACCCTGCTTTCGATTTCTTTCTGCACCACAACCGCATCAGGCGAATCAGATGGATCGATGAACCGGTCATCGAAACCTTCAGATGCGGAATCCTGATAGGCGGCGATCGGTGTCTCGTTTCGGCGTTGTTGTTTGGCAAGTGTATTTAGGCAGAAATTCGTCGCAATACGATACAGCCATGTGGAGAATTGTGACCTTCCACGAAACGTCTTGGCAGATTTATAGATGCGAAGAAAGACTTCCTGCCGACAATCTTCCGCTAACTCCATGTTGTTGACCATTTGATAGCAGTAATTGAGTAGCGGTTTCTCCCACCGGTTGACCAATGTCTCAAACGCAGTCGGATTGCCCCTTTGAAGTTGGCGCATCAAAGTTTCATCCGATCTTTCCATGCTTACCTCCAGACTGGATGGTAATTTGGAGTAGAAGGTTGGGTAATGGTTTCGATCTATTTAATAGTATAGACAGCTAAGACGTGGAAAAAGACGAGATTTTTTGAAAAAATTTGAAAAAAAAGTAGAGCGAGCCGTGTGTTGGGATTCGGAAATCCCTCTCCGTTCCGCCTGCCTGTCCCCGATTGCATCCCCGATTCTATCGGGACAGGCAGGCCTGCCCTCGGAACGGGGACAGGCCCGTTCGCGGGGCTCTCGGAACGGAGGTCTCGGCACGGACAGAGCAATCTTGCGGGGAAACGGACCGAAGAATTAAATGACCCTACTCGGTGACAATGAGTGCTTGACACCTATCGGTAAAGATGATAAAATTTGTTCACACTTTCGTAACAAAATATACTAACAGGAGTTTGAAAAATGAAAAGGTTCATTGTTGTAGAGATTATTGTTGTCGCAGCCTTGGTAATTGGTTTTTTTATTGGTAGGGTGTCAAAGTCAGGAGACAACCTAGTTGCCTACTACACAAACGCGGATGCTGCGTGGGAAAAGGCTCGGCAGACGGATACCCCTCCCGTAACTCTTGAGGATGAAGACCAGAAGCGTGTAAGCGAGGTCAGGGCTTTATACCGCCATGTATTCGAGAGATACCCCGATAATCGTTGGGCAGATGATGCTATCTATCAGTTAGCATCGCGGCTTGGACGGACAGACGAGGAAGCCTTCGCCCTGTTTCGACGACTCATTAACACCTACCCCGACAGCGAATGGACAGATGATTCATTGTACACCATTGCCATCGCTTACTACCGAAGGGCAGAAGATATAAAAAAGTCAGACAGCGTTGAGAGTGCGGATGCCGACTACGATCGGGCATCGGCGATGTTTGATCGGCTCATCCGAGATTATCCGGGCAGTGTGCTCGCCGACGAATCCCGTTTCAATAGGGCGATGTGCCTCTATGGGAAAGAGAGTTGGACTGCCGCGCTTGAAGCGTTAGATGCGTTACGGGAAGACTTCATAGGTAGCGAACTCAGCCATAGTATTGTCTATTACACGGGGATGATTTTTACCGAGCGGCGGGCCTACGAAGACGCGCGGGTCGAATTTCAGAATGTCGTTGATTCAGGGCATGAAGAACTTGCACCGCTCGCACAGTTTGGCATCGCTCAAACCTATTTTGCGGAAGGAAAATATGATGAAGCGATCGAGAGTTACCAACGGGTGATTGACAAATACCCTGATACCAAAATGGCACAGGATGCACACTTTAATATCGGTTGGGCGTATGAGAAGTTAAAGAAATATGACGAAGCGATTATCCAGCTGGAGGGAGCAATCGAGAAATATCCGCGCCATGAGAATACATCCAATATGCAGTTCTATGTTGGACAGATTTACTATGCGAAGGAAGATACTGATGGAGCAATTAATGCTTATCGCAAAGTCGCCGACAATCCGACCTATGATTACGATACGCGAAGGCAGGCTCAATATTGGATTGGCCACATCTATGAAAAAGCGGACAGGACAGATGAGGCGATAGGGGAATACCAGAAACTACTCAAAGACTTCCCAGAACCTCACCGTACACTCCGCCATCCATCGAACAATATCAACGAAAACTATATTCAGAAGCTACGGACTGGGGGCCTATAAAACCATTTCTGGGATTAGCAAAATTTGACTTGATGGGCAATCAAACCTTGTGCGGGTGGTAAACCTTCACAAGGTTGTGTTCGCCTTATCGGTTTGTTTCAGAGAATCCCATTCCTCCCAAATTCGAGTTGATTCCATCTCCCAAAACCTAAAACCCCTTTCCTCGCAACCTTTGCCTCTCCCAGGATTACCGCAGTTTACACTTTACCGACGATGTATGTCGAGGTAAACAAATACCCTCTCGATTTGCTCAATTCGCTTCTGCAAAGCTGCCGCACGTTCAAAGCACAGTGCAATCGCCTCCCGATCGCGCTCGATGGTCAATTTCTTGATAACGGCGTGGTATTTCCCTTCCAGTATGCGAATCACATCGTTAATCATCGCGCGGTAGGTCTCACGGCTGACCCTCGCCGCGCAGGGGGCTTGACAACGCTTCAGCTGGTAACTGAAGCAAGGCTTAAAATCTGGCAATGGGGTGATTATTCCCTCGCAGGTCCGAATCGGAAAAATCCTGTGTAACACCTTAATAACCTCTCTTGTCCATCTCAGACTTGAATAAGGCCCAAAATATCGTGCCGTATCAGATTCCTCCTTGAAAACGAGTGCCACCTCGGGGAAATCGTCGTTGATAGAAATCTTAATGAACGGAGACCTGTGGACCGATTTTAGGCTGGTATTGTATGGCGGCTGATGGTGTTTGATAAGGTGGGATTCCAGCAATAGGGCCTCTAACTCCGAAGCACAGATTTGGTAGTCGATTTGTGTTGCATGGCGCACTAACCGCTTGATTTTACCCCAGCGATTTTGCTTGGAATTATACAGGTATGATCTTACCCGTTTTCGTAGAGATTTTGCCTTGCCGATGTACAGAATTTCCCCAGATCTGCTGCGAAAAAAGTAGACACCCGGCAGTGACGGGAGATCGATAACCATTTCCTTGGTAAGCATCGTTGATATCAGAAATCAATGGAGGGGTGGACGGAAAGGAAGGTTGGCAGACGTTGTTTGAACTTCCAATCTTCTCACCTTCCGCTTTTTAAGCTCTTAACCTAGATTGTGGTAATCGTAAAAAAATAGTGGGTTAATTTGCAAATGGGAATGTTCCCGCATATCCGCGTGGACGTGAGACATGCCAAATCCCTTCATACATTGGTGTCACCTGATAATGGCAGACCACGTTGCTCCGCTCCATATCGTCCCGTTCTTTCGCACCTTGGTGGGGAATGTGGTTGATGAACACCACGCAGTCGCCAGCCTTTGGGTAGAGGATGACGTGCTCTTGTGTCTCACACCACACTTCAAACTTGGGACGGTCCAAGGGATAGAGATGAGGCGGTTCGACAAGATGCCCATCCTTGACATATTTTAGGTGTCCTGAGCCGGGCGCATTGTCTTGAAAATAGAAGGTCGCGTTGACACTAATGGGACATGCTGCAAAGCGATACTTCTCCGCCTCCCGTTTCTCCTGCCAATAGCCGTAGAAATCCATGTGCCACTCTTGAAGGTATGGCCCTGGGTTAATGTGTGCACGCAAACTCCGTAGTTGGCACTGCTTCCCCATCATGCCTTCGAGATAAGGGCGAACATTTGGATGACCCATCAGCGGGCGATACGTCTCTGGCTCCCGGTCTAGCAAAGTGTCAAACCACATATTGCCCACCGCGTTGAGCCCCTCCTCCCATCCCATCTCACGAGCATAGTTGATGCGCTGCCGAATATATTCCGTTTCCTCCGGCGATAATGCTCCCTCTATCAGTATGAAGCCGTCCTGCTCTAGTCTATCTAGTTTGCTTTCGATGTTTTCCATAGCCTGCAAAGGTCTCCTTCCCAGTTGTGTCAATTTTCGAGGCAACCAACCCCTTTCTCATTTTTAGTTTACTACATCTTGCCGGAATCGTCGATCTACAATTTGCAAATTAGAAATACTCAAATCTGTAAAAAACTCGGTTTCTGACGCTTCGATGGAAGCGGCTCGTTTGTCACACGCTCCCTTTCTTATCAAGGTGGCAACTCGGGTTAAAGATCCCCTTCTTTAATGCAAAGCCGGTTCTATTGCGACGATATTGACTCCCTTTGCAAATCACTTGCGTATCCATCTCCAAGTGTGGTAGAATATTCCCTGAGAATTTAGCTACAATCAGACTTGCACAATTTCATTCTTCAAGAGGATTATAAGATGGATAGGAGCTACCGTGTCGCCATCGTTGGGGCAACAGGAGCGGTTGGCACGACAATGCGGCAGATTTTAGAAGAACGCGCATTCCCTGTCGCTTCGCTGAAGTTGCTTGCTTCCCATCGTTCTGCCGGTGAGATTTTAACATTCAAAGATCAGCCCATCATGGTCGAAGAACTAACGCATGATTCTTTCGATGACGTTGATTTAGTGTTTTCTTCAGCGGGTGCATCCATCAGTCGTGAGTTTGTACCGACTGCGGTGGAAAAGAGATGTCTCGTCATTGATAACACTAGCGCGTTTCGGATGGACACAGACACACCGCTGGTGATTCCCGAAGTGAACATGCACGCAGCAATGCGGCATCAAGGTTTGATCGCCAACCCAAATTGTTCGACCATTCAGATGCTTGTGGCACTTAAGCCACTCTACGACGTAGCGGGGATTAAGCGCATCGTCGTTTCGACCTATCAAAGTGTTTCGGGAAAAAGCGGCTCTGCTGTCCTCGAACTGATTGATCAGACAACAGCTGCGTTGGAAGGGCGTCCAATCACGTGCGATCGGTTTCCGCATCAGATGGCGTTTAACGTTGCCTTCGATTGGCCCTTCGCTGATAACGGTTACAGCGAAGAAGAGATGAAGATGGTCAACGAGACGCATAAAATCCTTGAGGATGACACCATCGGTGTTTCAGCAACAACCGTTCGGGTGCCGGTGTTCTTCGCCCATTCTGAATCGATTAACCTTGAAATGGACAGCAATCTCACCGCCGATGAAGCGCGCCGGATCCTTTCTCAAGCTCGCGGGGTTACGGTTATTGATGATCCGATAAGTCGAAAATATCCGCTTGCTATCAATGCCGCGGGGCAAGATGAGGTATATGTCGGCCGTATCCGTGAGGACGCTTCGATCGAAAACGGGCTGAACTTATGGGTCGTCGCAGACAACCTCCGCAAAGGGGCCGCATTAAACGCTGTTCAGATTGCAGAGATCCTGGATCAGATTAATGTGTGATAATGACACGCCTCGCTCCAATCCTTCGGGATTGCACTTTGCAAGACTACTTTAATGCCCTTAATTAATAGGTGTGAGGTGATAAGACAAATGATCGGTGTTCCCGTTGGATCAAGCCGACCAGTAAACGCTAATAGGAAACTTCAAGGAGCCAAACCGAACAGATGCCCTCCACACTTGAGAACGAACTAGGTGAAATCTATGAGCGGGAAGTAAAAAAACTGATCGAATCTCAGAGTAAGTATCACTCAACCCTTGGAGCCTCGGAGGTTTCCGCTGTTGTTCGGGCGTTTCGCTTTGCACTTGAACACGGCATCGATAAGGTGACTGTTCAGATGCTCTACGATATGATCGACGACAGTTCCGGAGATTAACGTATGCGACTCGAACGGATCCTCCTCAAATCTTTCGGTTGTTTTGACCGCAGGGATTTTGATCTGAGCGACGGGGTGAATCTCATCTTTGGCCCCAATTTCAGCGGCAAGAGCACGCTTGTTAATGCCATTTTTTTCACGCTGACGGGCAAGCCGATTATTCCCAAAGTAGGTTTATCCGCTATGACCCAATCTGGGGCCCCCAGCGGCACCGCCGGGCTCAGTTTCCGCAATGGAAAGCAGAGTTATCAACTGTTCCGATCGACGCACGGAGAGGTCCAACTCCGGCTAAAAGAGGAACATGATGAGAAATGGCGTATCCTCTTCACTGGCAAGCGTTCGGCGGACGAAGATTTAAGGAAGAAATTCCATTTCAGCTATCATCACCTTGCGGCGGCAACATTCCTACGGGAAGGGGAGATTTTTGAGTTCCTTGCACGACAGCCCGCAGATCGGCGCGATGTGCTTTACGCATTGCTCGGCATCGATCGGTTGATGGAGATACGCCAACGTTTCATTGAAGGGCGGCGGATGGTCAAGCGAGAGGAGAAGCGGATCCAAGAGTATCAGCGCAGCATGCGGGTAACGACGGTCAAGAACCATCGCGAAGAAATTGAGCGGGTTGAGACAGAGTTGAAGAACTTGGAAGGTGAATACGAATTACGGTCGGGGGTAGGGGGTGAAAGTGGTGACGCAGTGCTTGTCGCTGAATTGACGCAGGCGCACGAACGGTTTCAAAAAGAGATTGACACACTGATTCAAGAACGGGCATCGGTTCTCAGCGGCTTCACCGATGTTGATCATCTGCGAGCATCCATTAAAGAAATCGAGTCAGCAACCGCCGGCGCAGGTGGGTTAGAAAAACAACGAGAGGCACTCATTCAACGGATTGGCAGCCTGAACAGTCGGATCCAAACGCTTGCAGCGGAATGTGAAACCTTGCGCCAATTAATCGACCGTGATCACGGGCACTGTCCAACCTGTCATCAGCCGGTACAACAAAAGATTATTGCGGGGATCCTTGTGGAGAAAGAATCGGCGAGAGCTGCAAGCCAACAGGAACTTGAAGCGCAGCAGAAAACCCTTGACGAACAGACCGCGAACATCAATGCCTTGCGCGGACTGAAGCAGCGGCACCAACTAATGCAAGTCAAGGTTGAACGGCTTGAACGGATCGAAGCGCGACTTGCGAATCTTCAGCGTGAATTCGATGGGATTGCCAATCGGTTGGGGGCGTTGCAACCGGCGGTGGATCCGCAAATGGATACCGGGTCCGATACCCCTGCCGACCCCGCACAGATCGCCGATCAACGACGGCAACTCAAATATCGCATTGACAGCTTGCGCCGACGACTTGTTGGCCTCAATAAAGAAGAGGCGGTTATCGCGCATAAACTCCAAGAGCTACAACGGACCCACCACCAAGCAAATCAGATTCTACGCACGCGCCTCAGCTTTGAGCTTGCCTGCGATGGCGTTGAAAAAACAATTGCCTCCCTCCAACAAACAGTCCTCCAACCCGCCGAAAAGGAAATCCAGCGTTGGCTCAAGCGGATGAACCTTACTCGGTTTTCTCAGATTGACCTCAAAAGCCAACCCCTGCTTCCCTCCCTCAATGTCGAAGGCTTCGAGCGCAACCTGATGCTCCTCAGCGGCAGCGAGAAGATGATGCTCTACCTCTGCTTCAAAGCCGCGCTATCGGAAGCGTTAGGCAGCCCGGGTTTCTTCGTATTTGATGACCCAACCCTCCACCTCGATCCAGATCGGAGAGGCGCGATGATTGACTTTATTCGGCAGCTTGCCAAAGAACATCAGGTCATCGTAACGAGCAATGATCCGGAGGTTCAGGCTGGATTGCCGGACGCGCATCTCGTTGAGACGGGGCCGCACAGCTCTCACGTGTAATCGGATCTCCGACATTGCCACTCATTTACCCGATTTGTCATACGATGAATTCTAATTATTAGGACTTACGCGGTTGAACGCTCGATTTGAAGGGCGCAGGTCCTATAGAATGTGGAAGATGCCTTTCCCTCACCGAAGGTAAGAAAAAAATAAAATAAATCTAAAAAAAGATGTTGAATCTCTTCAATTTCTGCGTCTATTGGGGTGAACGAATCGAAAGGAGGGGGTTTCAATGTTATCGTTTGATGCAAAGTTAGTCAACCGAACCCTTCAGGGGGATAACACCGCTTTTGACCGCTTAATGGAACGGCATCAATTGGGCTTGTTAAACCGGGCATTGTCGGAAGTCCATAATCGGTCAGAGGCGGAAGACCTTGTCCAAGAAGCGTTTTTCCATGCCTATCAGCACTTGGAGACGCTGAAAGCACCCGATAAGTTCGCGGGATGGCTTTATAGTATCACCTGCAACCTTTGCCACGATGCACTGAGGAAACGGGGGTATGCCAACATTTCACAAATGGGGATCTGCAAATGGGATCATCGATGGTGCCAGTGACTCAGATTGGGATGAATATCATCCCAGCTACAGGAGGCTGAAAATGGAATATAAAAAGACCTTGCTAGGACTTTCCTTTTTAATTGTTTTAATTTTTGTTGCCTTTTTCGGCTTACGAGGCAATCGGCAAGCACTGCATCAAAACGAAGGTGCAGATCGCTTCAACTCGGGTGTCGTTTCAAGCCGGACTCCTACGAGAGCCCCGAAGTTTAAATCCTATCGCGTGGCTAATGGGAGTCAACAATCGGCAGATCCGTGGGCAGCTTATGTGGAGGAAAAAACAGAACGGCTTTACCAGGATGGACTGAAAAACTCTAAGGTAGAGCCGCTGGCTGATTTTCGGGATACGATTCGGGAGGCGATTGAAGCCGAAGCCGCTGCGTTGAAAAGGCAATACACGGCACCGCCTTTAAGAATAGGCGTCGAGATACCTGAAAAGTATACCGGACCTCAGACGGTTGAAGCCCTGATGGAGACGTTTGAAGCGTATGACCGTCAGGGAGCTCAGGGAGATGATCCCGAGTCGGATGAGAAGTACCCCCGTGCCGAGTGGCTTGCGCTGTTTCTTGAGAAGGGGGTGGTGATAAGAAATTACACCGATTATTCGCATTGTCTAGGGATTCGGGGGAATCTGATCGGCTTTGAGCGAGAGGGACATTGGACAGAGGGGACTCAAGGGGTGCCACCGACGGACGATTGGGAGACATTCAAGGCAGCTTATATTGATAGGCAGGCTTGGGAACACCAGCAAATGAGTATAGCACGGCAAAATGACCCGAGCGTGTTCGGGGGCCTGTTTACCGGCCCTGATAACCGCACCTACCTCCCGGGACGTGCGAATCGCGTCTACGTCCAAAGAAAAGAGCGCGGGGCATTTTTTCATGGGGCGCCACTCACCCAGAAACAGGAGTGGGAGATTATGTTGCAAGGGAAGCACCCGAAAGGCTATGAAATCCTCTATATTGATGAAAACGGGACAATTCTCTCCGAGCCGCCACCGCCCATCCCGCCCCCGACGGGAGAAGAAAGACACCAGTTGGAGGCATGGTTAAAAAGCGGGGAAAGCCAACTGCCAGAGCCCTCCTCCGATGCACCAGATCAAACTGCCAAGGATTGGAACGATTGGGATAGCAGAGGCCAGGACAGGCTTTCGGGGGCCGAAGCTGTGAGGTCAGAAGCCCAAGATGCTCAGAAACGGTTTGATCAGGCGCAAACTGAGGCTTTGGAACGTGCTACCAAAAGTGCAGACCTCAAAAAACAGTTGACACCAGAGCTCCCCACAGCAGCGGGTATCGAAACGCAACTGAGCGAAAGGTTCTCTCCCGATCGTTTAGAGAAAGCGAGGCAGGTTCTGGATCGATATGGTCTAGAGGAAGGGCTGCGTCGTCTCAGAGAAGATGACCCAGAAGTCGCAGCGCAAGTTGAACGGACGCGCCGGGATCGGCACCCGGCTGAGAGCGAAACGGATGCGCCTGAAAATCCCCCCCGGTAAACCGTCCTCCCAATTGCGTCATTTTTTTTGTTCGGCGTGAGTGCTTCTCGGACGCTTTTGAGTTTGCTGTCGGTTCTGGTCGGTTGCAGGTGGATCGGGAATATTTGAGAAAGAAGATTGACGAAATGTCAACAGCAGTCTTGGCCTCTACCCCCCCGAAGTAGATGGCAATTCGGGTTGGCTCATGTTAAGAAATCGTGCAACAGTAACCAAGTTTTTGCCAAAAGCTCGGTTTTTCTTTGTGTTTTCATTTTTTTTATATGAGCCAAGAGAAAAAACAGAGATTTTTAATAAGTATAGGAGTTACGTACTTGAATAGTAGTGGGAACCCCGGAGGCCGCTCTACAGCGGAAGCAACTTGTGGACGTGCTTCCACAAAAACATGCCGGTGGCGATAACACTTGCCCAAAAAGCTGAAAGTGAGAAGGTGAGGTTACTTTCTCACTTTCAATCTGCACCACCCGATTCTGCCTCAGAAAGGAGAATGCCATGAAGCTGAAAACGCAACTGATTATCGGTTCGGTGGTATTAATCATCTGTGTGGGGTGTGGCCTGCTTTTGCTTGTAGATATGAAAAACCCAGTGGAACAGATGGCCGAGACGCTTTTGGATGGGAGGCCCCCTAGGGATATGATACCGCTAGAGCAGATGACACCCGATTTAGCAAATTTCATCGGCTGGTATCAACCGATGGTAGTAGATGCGAGCCCAGAAGTCCGCGCCGTGATGAAAAGGTTTGACGCTAAATACCGCTCCGGCTGGGCTAACAGAAATGAGGAGATAGAGCGGTGGTATTCCACAGACGAGTGGCTTCAGAGGCTCTTGGACATGGGGATCGTGGTTGATGACTATAGAACTTATACGGGTTATCTGAGTAGTCGGTGGATATATTACCACGCTCAAAACGACCCGGACTCAATTTCCACTCTGAAATATCGATATGGACTGGGCGATGATGCGTCTTGGGACGAGGTTGTGGATGCGGGTATTCGTTTTGGTATAAAGCTACGGACCCTTGCAAATCAAGCAATGGACACGGATCCGCTAGTTTACGGCGGGAGTATGGGAAGAGAGGGCATCTTCATCCCAACCCGTTTTAAGACCCTTTATGTAAAATTAAACGGAGGCATGTCGTCTGGAGCAGGGGTTCCAAAATGGGTGGCGCGGGAGCTCACAGATCGAGAGGCAGGACTGCCTCCATCAAGAGAGATTCCTGACGACATTGACATCATCTACCTCGATGAGAACGGTCAACCGCTCTCGGAAAGAGTGCCTCCAAGTGGGGGTGATGGTGGTGAAACGCCAGCGTTCCGCAGCAGTGAGACAAACGCCGTTCTGGAAACGGCTCCCGAGGCATCATCGTCCCCCGATGATTTTGATAATTCGTTTGAGGTTGGCTTTCCTACTCAAAAGGAACCATCAAGACCTTATGAGTCAGATCCCGCACAGCTCCTCAAAAATGCGGCGGAACTTGAAAAACAGTTGACACCAGAGCTCCCCACAGCAGCGGGTATCGAAACACACCTGAGCGAAAGGTTCTCTCCCGATCGTTTAGAGAAAGCGAGGCAGGTCCTGGATCGATATGGATCTGAAGAAGGGCTGCGTCGTCTCAGAGAAGATGACCCCGAAGTCGCAGCGCAGGTTGAGCGGACGCGCCGGGATCGGCACCCGGTTGAGAGCGAAACGGATGTGCCTGAAAATCCCCCCCGGTAAACCGTCCTCCCAATTTAGGTTGGATTCTCCAATCCTAACTGCCCTGCAAGGTCATCAACAAATTGACGCGCAACCCGTCCTGATCTGCCACTCGACGACGCTTCCCACTCCAACGCTTTCCGATGGAGCTCCTCCGTTGAGAGAGATAATTGATGCTTTTGGGCGTAGTGGGAGACAATCTGTAGGTAGGTGTCTTGGGAGAACCGATAGAAGGCAAGTCTTAGCCCAAATCGGTCGCTGAGTGACACCTTCTCTTCGGTCGTCTCGCGCGGATACAACTCGTCTTCATCGGTCTGGGGATATTGGTTTTCGCCGACTTGACGCGGCATCAAGTGACGGCGGTTAGATGTCGCGTAGATGAGGACATTCTCAGGACGGGCTGCGATGCCGCCCTCCAACATCGCTTTCAACTCTCTATATTCCGCTTCCCCTTCACTGAAGGAGAGGTCATCACAAAAGAGGAGATACCGTTCCGGGTGTCCCCACAGGAGATCGGCAATCTCTTGGAGATGAAGTAGTCCCTCTTTGCTCACCTCGATCAGCCGCAACCCCTCCGACGCATACCGATGGAGTATCCCCTTGATGAGCGAGGATTTGCCCGTCCCCCGATCACCCCACAGCAGCGCGTGGTTCGCTGGCAAGCCCTGCAGGAACTGGCGTGTATTCCGATCCAACTCCTCAATCTGCCGTTCAACCCCAATCAGGTCCGCAAGCTCCACAAGGTCAGGGTGTTTAACGGGAATTAAACGTTGACTCCGCCACCGAAAGGCGATATGTCCCCCCTCTCTCCCCCCCGCAATCGGGGGGGAAGGATTTTCTGTCGCAGCGGTGCTGGCTGTCAGAAGGGCCTCCACTTTGTCGAGCAGTTGTGCTACGCGGGGAATAATCGCTTTCCAATCTTGTGTCATAAGTGCTGTTAATCAACCTTATGTTTTTATCACTGCTTGAATAACCTAAGTCGCTAGTTGCGTTGTAATCTTACACACCTGTTGCCCCGATAGGGCTATGTGTTGGTGCATTGGTTCATTCGTGCATTTCGCAGGTTGGGAAACCCCGATTTCATCGTGGGCAGGCTCTACGCCACGATTACAGATTAGGAAATCTGTAGCCACGAGGGAGAGGGTTACGACATGCGGAGCCCCGATAAGATTGGGGAGACCAGAGATTCAAAGCAACTGCCTACTACTAGCAACTCGAGTTTGAATGGGGTCCTCCAGCGTTTTCACGCCTTTCCAGAGCGATCATGTTCCACGCAATCCGCCAAGATCGAAATCATTTCCGAGAGATCTGGGAACGCATCCGAATTTTCAGGCGGGAGGTCTGCGAGATATGTTTTCCCGACCAATCGGTACATATCCGCCACGCCCGCTAGAATTTTTGGTGTTAAACCCACATGACCGAACGTCGCCGAAATCTCCTCCATCTCGCCAATCCAACGTTTGGACTTCGGCGGCATCCCCGGTAATCCCCCTTCCATGCGTTGATACAGTGCCGATTGACTCATCTGAAATTCCGCTTTGAGGGCTTCGGACACCCCCAGAAGCTCTGCGGCGGTCAGCAGTTCCGTGCAAAGTGCGGTCAGTCCCTTGGTCAACGAGGCGTAGCACATCTTGATCGCCGAGGCCAACCCGATTTGCTCGCCAAGCGGACGGACATCGAGCCCGAATTGCGTCAACGCTTCAAAATCATTGACGTGGGGCCCTGATGCGTAGAAACGGGTCGCCCCCGGCTTTCTGGGCGGGGGCCCGATAATCGACGCATCGACAAAACGTCCACCGGCTTCAGTGATAATTTCGTCGAGTTGACGTGTGGTTTGTGGGGCGATTGCGTTACAATCGACGTAAGTAAGATCCGTTTTCGTTTCGACAAGCGCGTCTGCAACCGCTTGAGCGGCTCCCTTCGCTTCCGCTGGCACCATGATCGACAGAATAACCTCTGCTTCATTCACCAATGCTTGATACGTCGGTACATCTTTAATCTTCGCGCTTTCTGCGAGGGCTCGAGTGCGTTCACTTCTCCCCTGAAGACAGGTAATCACGCCCAAGCCGTGTGTAACAAGGACGTTGCCGACTGTATGTCCCATATCGCCAGGGCTTAGAATTCCGACAGTTTCTAATGGCATAATGTTCATCTCTCTTTCAATCTGCGGTCAGTTTGATTGGTGTTTTCTGTGTATTACTAATTCACCCCGTAGCAAAACACCGTGAGTTGTACGCGATGTAAATTGAGTTCATCAAAGGCAAATCGGATCACAAGCTGCCTGACTTCGTATCCGTAGCCTTTTCTCCAGTGCTTTGCCTCCCCAATGGCGATACTCACGCCCCTTACCCGATGTGTCCACAAGATCCGTCGAGTTCGACATAGCCAATCAAGGCATCGCTGTCAAGGGGGCGAATGGCAAAAAGAAAAGCGTCAGTTGCTCTATGTGTATCATCCAGCCATTAATCCAACGCTGCCTCAGTTTTAGGATAAGCGGGAAGCGCATCAAACAATCGTAAGAATTCGGGATTCTGATGCCATTGGGCAATGGTTGGAAAGCCGTTTTGCGTTAACACTGTGAGTCGGACTCGGCTACCGCGCAAAAGCGTCGAAGGGGTTATGCCTTGTATCTCTGACGGATTGATCCTGGCACGTTGTCGATTGTCTTTCTTTCGGACAGTTTGTTGGCAGGCGAGTATTACGCAAGTTCCGTCTCATCAGATGTGTTATCGGAATCGCTTGGTTGTTCTGCTTCTTGCTGTTCTTCCTCGTTATCAACTGTCTCAGATGCATTGTCAAAGGCACTTAGCTGTTCTACTTCCTGTCTTTCTGACCTATTCTCAACATTGTTGAGCATTGTCATGAGCCCTTCAAGGTGCTCGCGGACTTCTGCTTTCTCCTGATCTACCGCTAAGCGTTCCTGCTCACGCTCGTTCTGGAGCACCAGTATCTCCGATTCAAAATGGTTTAGTTCAGCGTTCCGCTGTTCGAGGTTTTGAATCTGTACCTCCCGCTGGTCCAACTCGTCACGGAGTTGGTTATTTTGGGATTCCAGTGCTAATTTCTCTTCCCTAAGACGGTGGATAGTCTCAATTGCGCGTTCAACGCGCTCTTCTAACAATGTAAGTACATTTTCTCGTAAATCTTCAAGCATTTGAACCTCCTATTTGTTGTTGTATGATTAAACGTTTCGGGGAAAGGTTGCTTGTGGCTTCCTGCTAAGGGAGTCGAAGCTTTCTGTTACCCATAGGGCATCTCTATCTTTCGCCCCTTAGCATATCTTCAAGTCCAACTGTTCGGGCATAGTGAAAAAGGTACTGTTGGGCGTAACCGAGATATTCGCCAAAATAGTCTTGGGCAAACTGACGGATCTCACGAATCGAGGCGTTGTGTTTGAGGTAGACCTGCTCTATAATCCGTTTCACCCACACATCAATGGGGAGAGCTTGAACATGCCCTAACGAAAATAGGCAGATGCAGTCGGCGACCTTCTCACCAATTCCTTTGAACCCCATCAATTTCCGTTTCGCCTCAGCGTAAGGCATACTTTTCAGAGCCTCAAGGTCGAACTCTCCTGCTGCGATTGCCAACGAAACTGCCCACAGATAAGGGGCACGATATCCCAACCGACAATCATATAACGCCTCAACGCCGGCTTGGGCGAGGGCTTGTGGCGTTGGGAAGGAATAATCGACCGGATCGCCAAGGGTAACTTTTTCGCCGAATCGCGCGGAGATTGTGCGAATCATTCCCTTAATCCGGGGCACATTGTTATTCTGAGACAGGATGAACGACGCGAGACACTCCCACACCTCTTGATTCAAAATTCGCATCCCCCGGAACGTTTCGATTGCGCGGTGGATGAACGGATCAATATCTACAGCGTTTAGGATTGCCGACAAATCGCGGTTCAGGTCTAGGTAGCGGCGGAGGAAGGCTTCTAGTTGATCCGGTCTTTCATCATCGGAACTTTCGACAATTAGCGTCTGCTTTTCCTGACGTATCTTCAGCTGCCTGCTATCGACAACGCCGTAATACCAACCGTTAATTGGCTGCCAGCGGAATGATTGCCCACACTCCAACGTATGCTTCAGATCAAAATCGGTGACAGGTTCGATTCGGATAGGACAGCCTCCTTATGCCTATTATCAAAATTGCACGTATTATACAACGAATTTCCAATCAATACAAGGGCAGAAATTACATAAGAGAAAATGATGTCAATCAAGATGACAAATTGGTATCTGGATGATCTCGATAAAAACGCGCCTGATCTACGCCGAAGTCCTCCTGAAGTTGAATGGTCAGTCCGCCGTCCACCGCCAGTGCGTGTCCTGTGATAAAAGAGGCTTCGTCCGAGCAGAGGAAGTTGATGGCGTTAGCGATGTCAATCGGGCGTCCAACACGGCGAACCGGATATTGCGCCTCAAAGAAACGCAGCAGCGACGGGTTTTGCGCCCAGTGCGATTCAATCCGCTCGGTCACAATATGACCGGGGCAGATTGCGTTGACTCGTATGCCCATCGGTCCGAAGTCAATCGCCATCTGGCGGGTTACACCGATGACGGAAGACTTGCCCGCTTCATATACCAGTTTCTTCGGAGCCATCAGTAGACCGTGAACAGACGAGATATTGATGATACTGCCTTTGCCAGATTTTTGGATCTCCGGTACGGCGTACTTCGCACCCAGAAACATGGACTTGACCAGAACGTTCATTGCATAGTCCCAAGCTTCCTCCGTCAACTCTACCGCGCTGCCATCCGGCTCTTTGGTATTGAAAGCGTTATTGACGAGGATATCGAGATGCCCCCATAGTTCAACCGCTTTGCTGACCATCGCCTTGATATCGTCCCGACGAGAGACATCAGTCTCAATGACTTCCGCGATACCGCCTGCGTCGCGAATCCGATCGGCATTGGCTTGAGCTGTTTCAATGTCTATATCAGCGATGAGGATTCTCGCACCCGATTCGGCAAGCCGTCTCGAAGTTGCCCCGCCAATGCCTTGAGCACCGCCCGTGATAATTGCGACCTGATCGTGCAGACTTCCCATAATTTCATCTCCTTTATCAAAATTTTGATAGCGCAAGTTACTTGGTTTTATTGACATGTGACAAATTGAACCAATCTCCGTTCCAAGACTATTTTGGACGGGCACAAGCCCCCGATGGATCGGGATTCAAAGCAGCATTTGGGTAAACAATCAGACTGATCAGGCAAAAAATCGAGACAAAAAATAGCAAATAGTGCGTGCGAATCATGATTTGATCTCCTCTATTTCAATCTCCGATACAATCCCCCCTGCCTGCGGGGGGCTGAGAGGGGGGTAACCCAAGCCACCGCCATTATAGCAGATCCGAGCGGTTGGGGTCAATAGAATTGGATACGCGCTTGCACGACTAAAGCGCGTGGATGATTTTTGGGTTTCTATTTTCGGGAGAACTATGTTATAATCTTGAGCAATTTCCAAAAAAAATACAATCTGTTTATAATAATGTAAGTTGCCATTTATAGGAAACGTTGCAAACAGGGAAAATCAGAGCCAATCCCTGCTCGCAGTGGATTGACAAATCCACGGCACCGCCACACAGACCGCCCCCCTTTTCCTCCGCTGGCGGCGGGAGAGAGAGGGCACAAGAGTCGGCACGCTCTGTCGTTCCGTCGTTTGCACAACGGTTACGGCATACGGAGTATTCCTACTACTAGCAACTTCGGTTATAATAGGAAATCCCCTGATACATTGAGGGTTTCCTCAAAAATCCCATAGCTCATCTAAATGAGGGAGGAAATACATGGTTGATTGTCACTATCTTGAGCCGACCACCGTCTCGGAGGTCTGTACGCTGCTAGCCGAGCACGGGGATGGTGCGAAGGTTGTTGCCGGCGGACAGAGCTTGGCACTGCTGTTGCGAAATGGATTGATTCAGCCATCCCATCTAATCAGTATTCAGCATGTCACCGAATTGGAGGACATAACCGCATCGGAGGAAGGCGTAAAAATTGGTGCGAAGGTTACCCTCAATCGTTTGATAGGTATAGACGACGCACATCCAACGCTGCGTGCCCTGAGTGATGCTATCAAAGCGGTGGCAGACCCACAGATTCGTAATTTTGCGACACTCGGCGGGGCGATCTGTGAAGCGCATCCGGCGAGCGACATCACCGTTGTTCTGATCTCGCTGAATGCTACGGTAAAATTGGCGAGTGCAGACGGTGAACGGGTTGTGCCTATGCGTGACTTTGTCACCGGGGCTTTTGCTACCGCTGCTCAACCGGGTGAATTATTGACAGAGGTGATTGTTCCATCATTCGACCTCACAGTCGCCGCAGCCGCCCACCGCCGGTTTGTTCTGCGAGCAGGAGATTATCCTGTCGTCGGAGTCGGTGCGTTTGTCAGCCTCAATGGAGCGGGGCAATGTCAGGAAGCTCGCATCGTGGTCGGTAACTGTTCAGGTGCCCCGGTTCACGCACAAGAAGCGGAGGCACGTCTGAAGAGAAACAACATCGTCGGAAACAACGGGGTGCTCGCCGCAGCCAGCGAACTCGCCGCAGCCCATGTCGCTCCATCGAGTGATCCGATGGCATCAAACGAATACAAAATTGACCTTGTCAGTGTGCTAACTAAGGAAGCATTGACGGAAGCTGTTGCGCTCGCCATCGGTTAAGACAATTAAAGGGGCAGCATAAAGCCCTAATCTTCGATCGGGGTTGGATTGAGAACTAACTATTTGGAGGCTTTTTAATGAAATACCCATTATCATTGACTGTCAATGACGAAAACTATGACATCCTCGTTGAACCCTACCACACCTTGATGGAGGCTATTCGTGATGGGATTGGGCTAACGGGGACTAAGTGTGCTTGTGAAGATGGACGGTGTGGAACTTGTACGGTATTGGTTGAGGGCCAGCTGGTAAAATCGTGTCTGATGCTTGGGCTACAGGCGAAAGAGAAATCGGTCTTGACTATAGAAGGGTTGGGGGCACCCGATGCGCTACATCCGTTGCAAACTGCGTTTCTTGAGCACGGTGCTGTCCAGTGTGGTTATTGTACACCGGGGATGCTGCTGACGGCAAAGCAGTTGCTAGACGAAAACCCGAATCCAGCTGAAGAGGACATCCGCTCTGCATTTGTGGGGAATCTTTGCCGCTGCGGAGTGTACACACACGCGACGCAAGCGATTTTGAGCGTCGCAGTGGAGAAGGAGGAATAAATAAAATGAACGTTGTTGGAACTTCTGCTAAACGTATTGATGGTATCGAGAAAGTAACTGGAACTGCACAATTTACAACCGACATCGTGCTGCCGCGTATGATCCATGCCAAGCTGAAACGCAGTCCGCTTGCACATGCAAAGATTCTGCGAATTGATACCAGCGAAGCCGAACAGATGCCCGGTGTACGCGCTGTCGTTACCGCTGCGGATCTGCCTGACGTGCGATTGGGCATCCTAACACTGGATGAGCATTTGCTCGCTCACGACAAAACGCGCCTTGTCGGTGAGCCTGTCGCTGCGGTCGCTGCGGATACCCCAGAGATTGCACGAGCAGCTTGTGAACAGATTGAGGTCGAATACGAGGAACTCCCTTCCCTATTCGATCCGGAGGAAGCTATTAAGTTAGATCCGCCGGTGGTGCTGCACGAAGAATATGAGGAATACGAAAAACTCCTTGAACTCGCCGAAATGGACGAGCGTCCGCCCAACCTGTGGCAAGCCTACCGTATCCGTCACGGTGACATTGATGCCGCGTTCAAAAAAGTAGAGGACGAAGGCGGACACATCATCGAAAACCGCTATGCAACCGGTTATGTCCACACCGCGTGCATGGAGCCGCATGGAGCAGTGGCACAATGGAGTTCCGATGGCACACTCACCCTCTGGGCAGGGGGGCAGTCGCCCTATATCGCGCGCGACGGTTTAGCGAAAGCACTTGATCTATCACCCTCCAAAGTTCGCGTCATCATTCCATTTGTCGGTGGTGCCTTTGGCGGCAAATTGACGGTTAAAGAGGGTGCTATCGCCGCCTCACTTGCCCGCAAAGCACGTCGCCCTGTCAAAATTATCTTGACCCGCGCCGAAGACCTCTCCGCTACTGCGGCACGCACCCCGTTCATCTTTGATGTAAAGGATGCTGTAACTCAGGATGGCATCCTAATCGGCCGCAAAGTTACCTCGATTCTCTGGGGCGGCGGCTATAGCGGCGAGGGGATTCTCAAACCAATTTTCTCCACACATCTCTATCCCGGCTCCTACCGCTTGGCTGCGCTCTGGGTGGACTCTTACGGCGTTTATACCAACCGTGTCTCCGGTGGTGCGTTGCGAGGCTACGGCTGTGCGGAGTCCGCTTGGGCGGTCGAAACTCAGATGGACATCATCGCGAGAAAGTGCGACATTGATGCTGTTGAACTGCGTATAAATAACCTGCTAACCGAAGGCGAGCGCACCGCCATCACCATGCCTGCCCATGCGTTCAGTGCCCACGAATGTCTAACCAAATGTGCTGATGCAATTGAGTGGGAAACCCCCTCTGAGCCGTTGGATCCCCCGTGGTATCGTGGTAAGGGCATCGCTTTGGGTAATAAGTATTCTTTCGCGCCGACTGCTTCGAGTACGGAGTTAAAAGTCCATGAGGATGCTTCCTGCGAGCTGCGAACCAGCGCGGTCGATTTGGGGCAGGGTGCTTATACCATTCTCACGCAAATCGTCGCCGATGAGTTCGGAATTGAGATCGATAAGGTCAAACTGGTCACCCCGGACACCGCGATTACGCCTTTCGACCATGTCGCCGGTTCCAGTCGGCAGACCTTCCACACCGGCAATGCCACCCGTATGGCGTGTGACGATGCGAAACGCCAGATACGGGAGCTCGCCGCACCCAAGTTGGAGGCGCACCCGGCCGACTTAGAGGTCTCCGGTGGACACATCTTCGTCAAGGGTTCTTCTAAATCCATTGAGGTTGAGGATTTGTTCGTGGTTGAGATGCTGGCGGGCAAACGTCCGGCAGATGTTGAGATCCTCGGCAAGGCGACATGGGAGGTCAGTGCTAGTCCACACGATCCAAACACCGGGCAGGGTGAGCAACCGATGGCTTACATGGGACATGGTGCCCAAGCAGCGGAGGTTGAGGTCAACGTTGAAACGGGGCAGGTACGCGTACGGAAATTTGTCTCCGCAATTGATGTCGGTAAGGCGATGAACCCGCAAGGGGTCGAAATGCAGAACTATGGCGGCGGGTGTATGGGCATTGGTATTGCACTGCACGAGGATATGTGCTTTGATACAAGTGGACAGATGACTAACGCCAGCCTGATGGACTATAAGATTCCCTCCATCGTTGAGATGCCGTTGAACGAATATATGGAGTCGATTATTGTTGAGGTTCCGCACGAGCATGGACCCTATGGTGCCAAGGGGGCCGGTGAAATCGTCGTGGTGCCCACGTCGCCCGCAATCGGCAACGCGATTTATGACGCGATTGGTGTGCGTATCTGGGATCAGCCGCTGACTCCAGAGAAGGTGGTCAAGGCGTGGAAGGAGAAGAAGGCATCCGGCAACGGTTCTGAGTCATAAGCCACGGCGGGAGGGCATAGACGAACGCAATCTTTAATTTCATGATGCCCTCCAATGGGCTTGTTAGCCTTGCGGTTGACAAGCCTAACGGCATCACGCTGCTATTTTTCATCATCATCGAGAAAGGTTTCAGGGGCATACCCTGCGCTATCATAATCAACAAGTTTTAGGTCGGGATACTTCGCTTTATAATTATAACCCTCCGTCATCATCTCTTTAGGCGTAAAAAACGCCCAACCATCTTCGGGGTTTGCTCTGGCATGAGTCCCAAGGGCCGAAGATATATACCGGAATTTCCTTTTTCCTCCATCAGGCTCATCAATCTCATCCTCATCCCACGTAACATACAGCACGTCACGATAGAGCGGGTAGACTCTCCCATTGCCATACATATAGACACCATTGACAAAATCGTGGTCTCCCTGATTCCACAGCTTTATCAAGACACGGTACATCGTCTCGTGGTCAGACACATCCCCCTTTCGATAGTTGGGGTATTCAATCCAAATTGGGGTAAGGTCCGAAGGAAATCCGTCAGGAACTTCGGGGAAATCCCCCTTTTCATCAGGGGACTCATCCAAATCTTGTAAAAGCGCGTCTAGTTCATCATCGGTTATATCCGGAAGGGGTGTCGAAACAACATCGCCACCGGATAATTCTCCTGTCTCTGCAACCGATGACGATTCAAGCCCCGCCGTATCCTGAGAACCAAAAACGAGCTTTTCTTGGCTCACTTCTTGGTTCACTATTGAGGGGCGCGGCTCTATTGTCAACAGGTGCTCTGGCACCGGATCAATATCGCCATAGTACCAGTGGCTGCCGAAATAGCTACCCACAACGAATAGAACAGCGAACAGAATCGCTCCACCTATCACCAGCTTCTGCTTACTTGTAAAGAGCACGGTATTACCTCCTGCTGTGTTTTTGTCAGGCACCTAATCGAGCTGAAATATAAGGGAAATCATGGCCGCAATATACTGAGGCATCAGTATTAATAAAGCCACAGCGAAATGTAAAACCTTTGTATGTATACCCATGTGTATGCCGATGCCAATAGATAGCAGACATATAAGCACTAAAATATAGACAACCATCTTTTTTGTGCTTATATGTCTCATATGGTTAACGAGCATAGACTACCTTCCTTCTAGTTTGTATCGGTATCACTATCGGACTGATAAAGGTTTCGCAGTGTTTCCCGCAATCTCTTTTTTGCGCGAAACATGTTTGATTTCACAGTGCCGATAGGCTGGTTTAGCGTTTCCGCGATTTCATCAAAATTCAATCCATTTATTTCGTGCATAATCACAACCGTGCGAAAATGGAGCGGGAGTTGAGCAATCGCTTGTTGCACCAACCGTTGACGTTCCCGCCTGATGCAGAACACTTCCGGCGACGAATTTGATGATTCAGATGCTCTGCGCGCGCGCTGATGGTGGGCCAGTGTTTCAATTTCGTCGGTATCCCCCATCGTTAGCGACACTTGAAATTTACGTCGGCGTAATAGGTCAATACATAAATTATTGGTGCATTTTAGCAACCACGATTGGACTGTCTCAAGGCGTAATTCAGCGGTGTAATTCCACGCTTTGATGAAAGTCTCCTGAGTCACGTCCTCCGCTTCCTCTTGGTCATTGAGCAGGTACAGTGCGTGTTGATAAATCTGTGCCTGATGCTGCTTGACGAGATTAAGAAACACTGCCTCTAGCATAGGAGCACCTCCTCTGGTATAAAGCTGTCCTTGCTACAAATGCCACGACGAAAAGTTGCGAGGTTTGTCCTGGCGATTAAGGATCAACACAAAGTGCCTCATTTTGATTATCTCCTTTCTAGGTATTATTCATAAACTGTTAGGATTCCCTGTGAATCCTGACCAAGCGCGAAGGTTAGTTCAATGATGAGTTGGTTCACCCCGTCGTAATTAACCGAGAATCTCCGTGGTGGAGGCAACGCATCCAGATATTTCCTCTCGAGGAGTCGACTTTTTTCCTCATTATCTGCCAGGGTTATCGGTCGATTATAAACGGTGGCAGCATGAATCGTTGGTTTAGATCCCCACGTTTTTTGGTAAAGTGCGTTTTTCCATTCCCGCGCCAACTCAACAACATTTGTTGGAATCCTTAGCGAGCGCGCCGTGATTTCGTCGGTTATCGCAGCTAAAGCGTTATACCTCTCAAACTCTTCGTCGCTTAACTGAAAAAAATTCCCGTAATTTTGTTGTGTCCAATCAACTTCAATTGAGGATTCATTGTACCGGACGAGTCGAGCGTTTCCATCGCCCTCCCATAGATAGGTATGTCCGGGCGGCGGTGGTTCTAGGCCGATCGAATTATAAAATTCACGTTTTGCTTCCTCTGAAGACCTCTCAAAATCCTCTGCGAAATTATCCGATGTCATCTGGTCACTATCTTCAACAAATTTGTGAAGATCTTCGTTTTCTGACAGAAATAGTCTCTCCTGTTCGTGCCAATTAGTCCTCTCATCGAAGCTTTGTTCGGTCGCGTATGACGTATTATCGTCGTCTAAAGACTGAAGGAGTGCCCGTATATCTTCACTGCTTTCATCGGGCAAATCTCGGTAGACATAATGAGCTCCGAAATACGAGCCGCAGATGATGAGCATCGCCAACACAAGGGAACCGATTAACAGTTTATCGTATAAGATTTTCATTAGGTTTGCCTCCTATTAAGGCAAATTCTAACATAACGTAATACCCGCTTCAATGAATCAACCCACCCCTGATTTGAGCATCTCCTGTGGACATTTTCTACTGCGGTTTGCCTTTACTACGAATGACACCGTGCAAAGTTGCATTAAAGTTTAAAAAATTAACCAATTGTAAAATGTGACGGTCTGAGCAAAAAGATGAATCAACATACCAAAGTAGAAAATCCTCTTGACAATTAACCATCATCATAATATACTTAGCTGATAGTGTCAACCGATTAGAAATTTACAACTGCCTTTATCCAATAAGAACACGATTAAGCGAACGCACGAATCAAAGCTTTGCAGCCACTTTATGAATATCCGATATCAAATCACCGATCTCAAACTTGTTCATCCCTTCAAGATTGCTCGGCGAGCTGTCGATGAATTCCGTCAAGCGATTTCTGTCGAAATTGATGGCGGCCTTGGTGAGACGGCTCCCGCGCGCTTCTATGGCGAAACCGTCGAAACGGTTCAAGTTGCTTTTGACATCCTTGATGCAGGTCTTGATGGAAATCTTGATGCGATTGAGAGTGTCATGTCGGAGCTTGAATCGGTTCTCGGACGCAACTATGCTGCAAAGTCCGCGATTGATATGGCGCTGCACGACCGGCTTGGGAAAAAGTTAGGCGTGCCGCTTTATCAGCTCTGGGGCCTCGATCCCAAGGCAACGCCGCTTACCACCTTCACAATCGGGATTGATGATCCAGAGATTATGCAGCAAAAGGTGCGTGAAGCGGAGGCATATCCCCTCCTCAAGGTGAAACTCGGCACCCACCGTGACCTAGAGCTTATTCGCGCCCTCCGCGAGGTTACGGATAAGCCAATCTATGTGGATGCCAACACGGCGTGGACACCCAAAGAGGCGGTGCGTAAAATCCGTGAGCTCGTTCCTTACGGTATCGAACTGATCGAGCAACCCACAAAGCCGGACGATTTGGAGGGGTTAAAATTTGTCCGCGAGCACTCGGAACTCCCGATTTTCGCTGATGAAAGCGTGAAACGTGCCGCCGATATACCTCCGCTGGTCGGGTGCGTTGATGGTGTCAACATTAAGTTGGTCAAATGTGGTGGCTTGCTCGAAGCAATGCGAATCATTCACATTGCGCGAGCGCATGGTCTGCAAGTGATGATTGGTTGTATGATTGAAAGCTCCCTAGGCATTACGGCAGCAGCGCATCTCACACCGCTTGTGGATTACGCAGATCTGGATGGACATCTGTTGGTTGCAAATGATCCATATCGCGGCGTAACACTTGAGGCAGGTAAACTCATCTTGCCCGATCCGCCCGGAATTGGAGTTGTTCCCGTTGAGAATTAGAAGAAATCCGCGGCATCTGTTTAATCTGTGATCAGCTTTCAGGAGAATGGCATGAGCAAAGCCCAGCTATTGAGAGATCATAAAATCAAAAATACTAAAAATATATATTGGAATTTATCAACACCCATGCTATATGAAGAAGCCCTCAAACGGGGCGAAGGGCAAATTGCTCAATTTGGTCCTTTTATCGTTGAAACAGGCCCCCACACGGGCCGCTCACCCAACGACAAGTTTATCGTGAAACAATCGTCAAACCGAGATAAGGTCTGGTGGGGCAAAGTCAATCGTCCCATTTCCGAAGAGTACTTCGATCGCGTGTATAATCACATGCTAACCTACATCCAGGGGCGTGATGTCTTTGTTCAAGATTGCTATGCTGGTGCTGACCCGCAGCACCGTATCACCGTTCGTGCCATCACCGAATATGCGTGGCACAGCCTGTTTACCCAATGTCTCCTCATCTCCGCCAATAAGTTGTCCCCAGACCGTGGGCCTGACTTTACAATTATTGATTTCCCGGGGCTTCACGCTAATCCTGAATTACATGGCACCAACTCGGAGACCTTCATCCTTGTGAACTTTAAGCGGAATTTGGTGCTTATTGGTGGAACGAGGTACGCTGGAGAGATAAAGAAATCGGTTTTCACATACCTGAACTACCTGTTGCCGAGTCAGGGGGTGCTGCCGATGCACTGCTCGGCGAACCTCGGACCCGATGGAGATGTTGCCCTTTTCTTCGGGTTGTCTGGAACAGGAAAAACAACGCTCTCCTCCGCGGCGGGGAGACATCTTATCGGCGATGATGAGCACGGTTGGAGTGAGCGCGGCGTTTTTAACTTTGAGGGCGGATGCTACGCGAAAACAATCAACCTCTCCAAAGCGGCAGAGCCGGAGATTTATGCCTGTACACACAAATTTGGGACAGTGCTGGAAAACGTGATTCTCGATCCGGTAACGCGGCAGATTGACCTTGATGATGACTCATTAACCGAGAATACGCGTGCAGGCTACCCAACTACCCATCTCGATGATATCGTTCCGGAAGGTGTCGGCGGCCATCCAAAGAATCTAATCATGCTCACCTGCGATGCGTTTGGCGTGATGCCTCCCGTTGCCAAATTAACAACTGAACAAGCGATGTACCATTTCCTTTCGGGATATACCGCGAAGGTTGCCGGCACTGAGCAGGGATTGGGAGACCAACCCGAGGCAACCTTCAGTTCCTGCTTTGGTGATCCATTTATGCCCCTCGATCCTGCTGTGTATGCCAATATGCTTGGGGGAAAGATTAATCAACATCAGGTAGATTGTTGGTTGATAAACACCGGTTGGAGTGGTGGTGCCTATGGCGAAGGTGCACGAATGAAAATCGCTTATACCCGTGCTATCGTTGACGCAGTTTTGAAGGGTAAACTGGCGGATGTCCCAACGGAACCGGACCCGATTTTCAGAATCCATGTCCCAACTACCTGCGAAGGTGTGCCGTTTGAAGTCCTCAAACCACGCAACACATGGAAAGATGGTGCGGCTTACGATGTCCAAGCGCTAGAACTCGCTAAGATGTTTGCTGAAAACTTTGAGCAATTTACCGGCAGCGTGACAGCAGCTGTCCGAGCGGCGGGTCCCAAAATCTAATCGCAAATGAGATGAATTCAAAGCAAACTCCGATTCCCATAAAGTACTAGACCTAAATCTGTTTCACCCATCATATGGGAAAGGATTGTAAAATGGCTGAAACACGATTCGCGATTGTCACTGGCGGTACCGGTGCGTTGGGAACTGTCGTCACGGAAGCCTTTCTCAAAGAAGGTTACCAAGTTGCAGTCCCTTACACCTCTGAGCGCAATATCGAACCATTTGAGCGTCAGATTGCTGACCTCAAAGCGCAAGTAATGCTGGTGCGCGCAGACCTGACAGTTGAAACTGAAGTTCAAAACTTCGTCCAAACCACCTTGGACAAATTCGGTCAGATCGACGTTTTAGTGAATACGGTCGGCGGCTTTGTCGGCGGCATCCCAGTTGCCGAAATGGATGAGGAACGATGGAATTTCATGATGGATCTGAATCTAAAATCTATTTTTCTCTGCTGCAAAGCGGTTTTACCGCACATGATTGAGCGGAAATCTGGGAAGATTGTGAATACCTCTGCGCGTGCAGGGTTAAGTGGGGCTGCCGGATTGGGTGCCTATTCCGTTTCCAAAAATGGGGTGCGGATTCTCACAGAATCAATTGCGGAGGAAGTCAAAGATTTGGGGATTAACGTCAATTCCTTGCTGGTGAGCATCATTGATACGCCTGCGAACCGTGGGGGAATGCCCGACGAAGATCACTCCCGCTGGGTCTCGCCCGACGACATCGCCAAAGTCATCCTATTCCTCGTTTCCGACGCTGCCGCTATCATCAACGGGGCAGCGATTCCGGTCTATGGTAGAGCGTAACTTTCAATAAAGGAGGCAAAATGCAACGACAAAAGTTTCATTTAGGGTTATCTATTTTCTGTGCGCTGAGTCTGCTGATATATGGCTGCGATAATCAGAAAAATGGGGACAAACAGTTATGGATCTCCATCCTCGGTGGGGCGGTCGGGGGGAGTTTTTCACCGTTTGCAAGCGGGGTTGGGGCTGTCGTTTCAAAAGCAGAACCCACCATCAGAATCTCGGTCGAAGCGTCCGCCGGATCAATTGAAAATGTACGTCGCGTCAACAGGAGCGGGGACTACATGGGCGTCGCGTTTGCATCTGATGTTTATCTTGGATATCATGGGCAAGAGGTCTTTGCCGAAGAGGGAAAGAAGGAAAATATTCGAGTGATAACGCTGCTTTACATCGCTTACAATCAATTTAGCACCTTGGCGAACAGCGATATACATCAATTTGAGGATATCGTCGGGAAGAAGATTGCGATGGGCCCAGCGGGGTCAGGCTCTGCACAGACACTCGAACGTCTTGCGAAGCTCGCTGGCATTCACGGCAAGTTCACGCCGGTTTATAAAGGAGGGACCGCAGGTAGTGATGCCCTGCGCGATGGGCAGGTAGACGGTTTTCAATGGCTCGTTAGTGCTCCCAATGCCGCTATTATTTATGTCTCCGAGATCAAATCTATCCGCCTAATTGACTTCGACGCACCCGCTAAAAAGTACGGATTTTACGAGAAATATCCCTTCTATTTGTCGGGCACGCTGCCTGAGAAGGTGTACAAAAACGTCCAGCCGGTGAACACGCTCCTAATGCCGACAGTCCTCATCGCTCACAAGGACATCAGCGAGGAAACAGTTCATACCATCCTGCGGCATGTCTACGCTCAGGCGGGGCATCAAACCCTAGTAACCACCACCCCTGCCGCGAAGGATATGACGCTCGAAAATGCACCGAAAGCGTTTGTGATTCCCCTGCATCGTGGGGCGTATCGGTTTTGGAGCGAGCAAGGGGTTGAGATTCCGGCAATGGCGCAAGCCGTGGATTAAACGGTTTCGCTGTCAATTTCAATTGTGAATTTACCTACGGATGCACTCCAACAGCTGCAGATGCAGTTCTCCATTCGTCGCTAAAATTCCACGATTGACTGTCATCCGTCTCCCCTGCGAGAAACCAAGCGCACGTCCATCGACATCCGTTACCATCCCGCCCGCTTCTTCCACCACTATTAGTCCGGCGGCATGATCCCAGATACACTCACGGTAATCTGGTGTCGCGGGGTTCGGCAGACGAATATAAACGGACGCTTCGCCCCGTGCAAGCACCCCATACTTCACCTGACTGTCCATCCGGATCGGTGGCTCGATAATACCGACCTGCTGTGCAATTTGTGCGTGAGCGTCTAGGTCGCTGTGGCTAGATTCAACACTCTCCGCAAAACGGTTTGTGGTCAGGGAGATTTGAATCTGTTCTGAGAACTTCTTGTCCAGCGAAAGCATCCGCGTGCCTTTATCTTTCTCAGCGACGAAAAGGCAGCCGCGTTGCGCCCGCGGGGTGTCCAATTTCTGTGGTAGATTTGGACAGCCTAGCACCCCGAGTTTTACCTCTCCATTAATAATCAACGCTAACGCAATGGCATATTGATCTCTTCGTAAAAATCCTTTCGTGCCATCAATGGGGTCTAGGGTCCAGAAACGCTCTCCCACTTTTCCGTTGCCCCGATCAATCCAATCGCAGACCGTTTGGGTTGAGACTGTCCCTTCGGCAAAACTGCTAACATATCCGGTTACACGCTGCATCAGTTGAGGGTTTTCCTTCAATGCCTGAGAATCCTCTTCGGCAACAATGGCATCTTCTAGAAACGCCTCACCAACGGCTTGGCAAATTAAAGCTTGTGATCCGAAATCTGCCACAGTCACAGGGCTTCGATCCGCTTTCTCCACTGTATCTGTGTTCACCATGTCAGCCTGCACTTGCTGACACAGTTGTATTGCCTTCAATACCGCATTGATTGCAATTTGTTTCTCGGATACCGTAGGGGCTGCAACGTGATGTATGATTGTCTTAACCTCCGTATTCAAGGGTGCGACGTAAAATGCTGCGATGTCCGAGATTGTTTTCGAGGTGGTAGATAATGGTGTATGCCCCTGCTGCGGCTCGGAATTGATTGACATCAATGGGAGGGGTAAACCGCACGACTTCTGAGCCATCGTTTGGGATATCAAGACGCTGTGAGAAAGGACCATAGCATCGCTCACCTAACGGGTTGAGCACTTTCCATGTGACCTCGATCCATGTTGGACGCGGGTCGCGACGGATGTAGACAACCACCTCATCCGCCTCCAGTCCATCTTCGTTGGCACTCAGGGCACCAAGTTCAGAGAGCATTTTGGCTGTGAGCGTTCGCGGAATGTGCTCCAGATAACCCCTGCCGGGAATGGCTCGCCAAGTGCCCCCCGTTGCCCAAGCAATCTGTTTGATGGGGAGGAAATTCAGCCCAATGACATCAACGCGAATCCTGTTGTCTTGTAAGGCTTCGATAACCTCATCTTGACTATATTCCGATCTGCCGTCGTAATCTGCATCGTGGAAGACACCATCGCTCGCAAGGATGAAAAATCGTTGGGTGTTGCCTCGAAATTTAGCCTTGTGTAGCGCAGCCATCAACGCCTCCAAGCCCGATTCGGCGAGATCCCCGCCGCCTTCAAACTTGATTTTGTAAAGCCAATTTTTGAATTTGCCGTGATCCGTTGTGACACCCTGAACCTTTGGCTTTTTTTTCATGGCATCGGCGAATGTTACCAAGCCGAAGGCTGCATCGTGTCCTAAGCGTGTGAAATGCTCGAAAAAGAGGTCAATGTAAGCGCGAATACCCCGGACATTGTCTTCCATGCTCCCGGTTTTGTCGATGATAAAAACCAAATCGATCTTCTGAACGATCGCCGCATCTGTCAGGTTTCGGGCAAGTTCAGTCATCATCTGAATGTAGTTGTCCCCCGCAGAGGTGCCCGAAGGAATGCTACCCCCCGAATTTCCGATAGACATCCCCCCAAGCGTCTCGCCTCGTTTTCGCCCCACGCGCAACTGCGCCACACCGATCTCAGGAGAGCTTTCTGATAGATTGCTGCCGCCTTCATTCACATTGATATCCTGATATGACGCTAGGGGGCCCCCCTTTTCGGAGTCCTCTCTCGGTAAATCTACCGCTGTAATGGTCAGGGACCTGAAATCTGGACGTACTTTTGAGGTTAATTGTGGTTGAGAGACAGGTCCAACGTTATCCGAGGCGGGAGGTGAATCAATTTTCGATTCAATCGCCTCACGCTGATTGGTCTTGAACGAATCAACCGTCAGCCAATCGCTCATAGATGCGGGTTTTGGCTTAGGGGTAGGAGCTTCCGAAACAACCTTTGGAGGTTCAGGAGGCGGCGGCTCGACCTGCTTGGGTGGGACAACCACCGTCCGTTGGAAATGGGTGATGTCAACCAGAACGGCGTTATCGGACGAGGGTAGTTGAAGCTGCTTAATCTGTAGATGGATCAGGATTGCTGCAGCAATGAGGTGAATGACGAGCGAGCAGATAAAGGCTCGACGAGTATTTCTGGGACGTAACATGGAATCACCTGCTTTTGTTCATCTTGAGTTTGATTGAGAAGCCGACTTTGCAATCCGAATCCCAACATTATGCACCATCTCTATCGGTTCATACGCTGCACGGTTGGCACATCGCGCCGCAAATTGCCCCCGCGGCACCCATGAACCTCCCCGAATGACCCTGCGCCTGCCTTCGGCTGGACCTAGGGGATTTTGTGCCGGCGCGTATCGATAAGTCTCCGGGTGGAACCAGTCTATGCACCACTCGTACACATTTCCGCCCATATTGTAACACCCATAGGGACTGATGCCCTCCGGATAGCTGTCAACAGGCGTTGTTCGCTTGAGACGAGTTTCCGACGAATTCGCTTTGGATGGGTCCCATTCGTTTCCCCACGGATACTCTCGTCTATCGGTGCCTCGCGCTGCTTTCTCCCACTCCGCTTCTGTCGGCAGACGATACGCTTCGTCTGTTAATTCATTGAGATACCTCAGAAACGCCCATGCGTCGTGCCAACTGACACCAACCACAGGACAGTCCGGCGCATTGAAGCGCGAATCGGTGTGAAAACGCGGCGGATAATACCCTGTATCTTCCACGAACTGAGCATACTGAACATTAGTCACGGAGAATTTACCGATATAGTAAGCGTTGAGCGTCACTGTACGCTGCGGTTCCTCATGGTCAGTTTTTCTTAATCCTGTCGGAAGCGTTCCCATGAAGAAGGATCCTTCAGGGATGTAGACCAATGGATAGTTTAGCAGCTGGATCGTAATCTCTTGCTGTGCTGACATGGCAATATATCCGCTCGTGATAATCCGAGGCAGATTAAAGATGATGTGTAATGCACAAAACGCAACGATATGCCGAAATTAAAAGAATTGTAACACCAGCCTGCGGAATGGGTCAAATGTTTTTTCAAGGTTAATCACCTAAATTTGGTTCTGTTAGCAATCAAAACTTAAATCGTATATCATCGCGCAAGAGCTGGGGCACTCCAATTAATGGCAATGGGAAGTGCCCCGGTGTGTAGCGTAAGACTTGAAGTGGCAGCGAGGCGGTTTTTTACGTTTCATGTTTCACGCCTGGATTTTCAAGTCAGGCCTGATTGAAAACGTAACTGTCACTTTTCTACCTTGAGCCGTCGCCACAGGGTGGTACGGCTAATGCCTAGACGTTTCGCAGCCAACTTCGGTTTGCCGTCACACTGTTCTAAAACCCGTTGAATCAATTCCCGCTCCAGTGTGGCGAGGGGATTTTCGCCCCTGAGCACCAGTGTTACAATGTCGTTCTTAGGTGCAATTAGTTCTGTGGGTAGATGTTTCTTTTCGATGCGCTCGCCCGGACATTTGACAAAAGCGTGCTCGATGATATTTTCTAACTGTCGCACATTGCCGGGATACGGGTACTCCATTAGGATATCTAATGCTTCAGGAGAAACGTCCTGAATGGACTTCTGGGTGTGTCGATTGAATTTCTGGATAAAGTGCTCAATCAGGAGGGGGATATCATCCCGTCTTTCCCGCAGCGGTGGTAACTGAATTGACACAATGTTCAGCCGGTAGTAGAGATCTTCCCGGAAATCCCCTGACTCAATTGCGGCTTTCAGATTGCGATTGCTCGCAGCGATGATTCGCACGTCTACCTTTTGCGTATGAGATGACCCAACCTTTTCAAACGCTCTCTCCTGCAAGACTCTCAGCAGCTTTACCTGCATGGCAGGGCTTAGATCTCCGATTTCGTCCAGAAAAATCGTCCCCTTATCCGCCATCTCAAACCGTCCCTGTCGTGTTGTGGTCGCGCCTGTATATGCTCCCTTTACATGGCCGAACAACTCACTTTCGAGGAGACTCTCTGCCAACGCCCCACAGTTGACACTCACAAACGTTTCATCTGTCCTCTCACTTCGATGGTGAATCGCGTTGGCAACCAACTCTTTTCCGGTGCCACTCTCACCCTGAATCAACACGGTCGTCGACATCGGTGCCACCTGTTGAATCAGTTCATAGATTTCCTGCATTTGTCGATTTTTACCGATGAGTTTTTCAAATGTGTAAAGACTTTTCAATTGTTCGTTGAGAGCTTTTACCTCTGAGAGGTCACGGACGAACCCCTGGATAAACCGCTCCCCGCCGTGCTCAATGCCGACCACCCGCATCCCCAGCGGGAGTGTGCCCCCATCTCTTTTCGAGAGTTCTGTTTCAAAAGTGATTGGTGTTCCTTGAGGGATAAGTTTCTCCAGCAGTTGGGAGACCCGCTGAAATTCTTCGCCCCTCATCAGATTGTACAATGATAGATTGGAGAGCTCCTGATGTGTGTACCCCAGCCAGATGCACAGATTTTCGTTGACCGTCACAAAGGGCTCGGAGGGAGCAGGACAAATGAAGATTGCGTCGTTGGACATCTCAAAAAGGATACGGTATCGCGCGTTGCTCTGTGCGAGCTCGCTAACCCATCGGCCCTTCTCGATCAGGATGGAAAGTTGTCCGGCGATCTGTTTAAGAAACTCGCCGTGCGCCTCTGAAAACGCCCGGGGGATTGCGCTGGTAAAAAATACAACGCCAATCGGCTTTCCACCTACCTTCAGGGGTAGCGTCAGGTTTGAGCGCATGCCTTCTGCAACCATAAGCCGGGTCCAGGCACTGGGACGTTTTTCGAGAACTTCTCGAAAATCATCAATAATCCGTGCTTCTCCCGATTCCAAAACGCCCTCAAGGGTCGATCCGGCGATCCGTGCTGAAAAGCCGTTGTCCAAAACGATCTTACGATCAGATTTTGTTTTAACCTGCACCAACCTGCCTGATGACTCGTCAATGAGTGCAATGCCCAAACGACTGTGCGGCACAACGGCCTGAAGCCCAACGTAAATATTCTCGAACACTTCATCAAGTGTCTTGCCGAGGTTGATTTGTTCAAGAATCTCATAGACCGGATTGGTTGTTGCTTCTCCCTTAGAAGTCACTGTGTCTTGTTGGGCAAGCGATTCTTCCTTGGACTTGACAGCGATTTGAATTGCTTCTCCATCAATCTGGATCGCGTAAGTTTTAACAGCTGGCGTAACAATGGGACAGCCAGTTTTTAGATCATACTTCCATTCGTGCCAGGGACAGGTGATGCTCTCTCCGTCCAAAACGCCCTCTCCAAGCGGCCCCCCCTGATGTGGACATGTGTTGTTGATGGCATAAAATTTTCCATCGGCGTTGAATATTGCCACGCGCTCGTCCCCCAGCTTAACCACTTTGCTTTCACCATGTTTAACCTCTGATCTTTGTGCAACTTGCATCCATCTCGTCATTTTTCCCTCCCATACGTGAAACAGGATGATAACCTTCCTTCTTTCTATTTTAACGCAAGTTGCTAGTCATTATAAATTGGAACATTTTGCATATTTTCTGGGCACTAGGTTGCATTCTTATGTATTAGCCCCGCTCGGCTCCGACTCCGTCGAGAGTTCAAAGTAACCCTGATAAGATTGGGATTCAGAGCAACTTTGCAAGGTTCCGTATAAGTGGCAACTTGGGTTATTTTATTTTCCCTTTATATCATATAATACGGTTTCCTGTCAACCCTTCTCTGTTTCAAATATGAACAAGGTTTCAAGGTGAAACAATTCTGAGAATAGTCTGCCTGCATTGGTGCGTCAGACACCGGCGCACACCAGCAGTTTCAAATTGAAACACTCGCAGACTCATGTGGAGCGGTCCGCTGATTGATCACTCATGCCTGGGGTCCAACACCGGCACAGATTCTGCCGATTTTGAGGGTCTTGGTATCAAATTTGCTTTAATCGGAACTGCGGTTGAAACAGCAGTTGTTATCTACTGGGACCGACCGGACGCGGGCACTGCCGCCGCGCTGGTAGCGAAACCGATTGCACGCAGTTTCTCAAATGCTAAGGCACTCTTGAAAGGGTTAGCGGCGCGAGAACGGCGGATTCCAATAGAACGATAATTATGTTGACAAGATCTATTAAACACGCTACACTTTGAACAAGTCAGATCGAGTCAAAAAACGGCGGTAATCTATCACGTCTTACGTTTCACGTGACAAGGAGGTCACACCATGAGTATTTCACCCCGCACCTCTCAAGAAGCACCGACAGGTTCAATCCATATTGCAGATCTTCCGACTGTAGATGTTACGGATGAAGCCGATCTGGTCTATCACCAACTCTGCCCCGCCGATACCTTTGGGGAAAGCGAGGGGAAGCCTTTTCATGTGGATGGCACACACCTTGCTGTCTTTAAGTATCAGGATAAATTTTACGCGGTTGACAACCGCTGTCCGCACATGGGCTATCCGATGTCCGAAGGCAGCGTCCGAGATGGTGTGTTGATTTGCCACTGGCATCACTGGGAATTCGACCTCAAATCGGGCGGTTGCTTCCTCGCATTTGGAGATGATCTGAAGGCATTCCCTGTTATAGCACGCGATGATGGGTATCTGTACATTGGGCTGGCTCGTGGAGAGCGAGACGCAGCGAAGCGTCGTGTCATTGACCGTGGTAAGCGCGCCCTTGAGCGAGGCCTCAAGGATCGGAGTTCCTTCTTCATTGCGAAGGCGGTCACAGCACTCACCGATGCAGATGCAACACCACAGGAGATTATTCAGCAGGGGCTCCACTACGGTGCCCATAAAAGCAGCGAGGGTTGGTCGTCCGGCGTAGCGATTCTTACGCTCGCAGCGAATTTGTGGGACGAGGTTGCCCCGAAAGATCACAACCTATTTCTCGTGCATGGACTCGTGCAGATCAGTCGTCGCACGTCGGGGAGTTCGCGTCCATATCGCGCACCGTTCCCACAGACGACAGAAGAACATGACCTCACAACTCTGAAGCGGTGGTTCCGCTATTTTATCGACAAACGAGACCGGGGTGCCGCGGAGCGCATTCTGCTCACGCTGAATGATCGTGGATATGGCAAATCGGTTATAGCGGATTTCGTGTTTACTGCTGCCACTGACTTCTACTTTACCGGCGATGGTCACGCCCTCGACTTTGCCAACAAGATGTTTGAGGCGTTGGATTACGTCGAGTGGGAAGGGGCACACGAAATCTTGCGTCCGATTGTGGTCGATTTGGTTAGCCGGACGCGGCATGAGGAGACCTCTCGATGGGCAGACAGCGTGCCAGTGCTGGAGCCAATCTTCGATCGGTTGGATAAAATCTGGCAGGAGAACCAAGCAAACGAGGCAGAACTCGATATTTCAGAGTTCACCCAAACGATGCTTGGCGACGATTTTGTGCCGATTGTTGCGGAGATTGAGGAGAAACTTCGCGCCGGCGTGAAACCGACCGATATTTGCCGAGCCATGACTTACGCTTCAGCGATTCGGACAGCGCGCTTCCATCTCAAGAATGAAGGCGATTGGCACGACGTGGCAAACATTTACTCCTATGCACATGCGCTCTACTGCACGTTCCACTACGCACCGAGTGCAGACCTTTTGCGCGGAATCTTCCACGGTGCCGTGTTCCTGAACTACTTACGCTGGTTGAACATGCCCGCGGCACGTATCCCTCGCCCCGGGCAGCGGCTTGACGAAACTTTCGACTCCGTTGATGAGATGTTGGATCGCTTTCAGGAGTTTGCCGACTTCCAGAAGGTCTACGAAGCGGAAATTCTTGTGAACCAATATTTGGAGGAAGGGCACGACGTTGACGCGCTCAAACGTGCATTGGCTCACATTCTGCTCCGTGAAGATGCAGAACTTCACATGTTTCAGGTGCTCGAAGTTGCTTTTCGACACTATGCACTGACAAACGATACTGAAGAAAAGCGGATGCATCTCCTCGCGGCGACCCGTTACATCGCCGCACAGAAGTTGATGAAGAATATCCTTTGGTCAACTGAGAATGCGGAACGGTTGGCACGTGGCGAGTTGCTTAGTGAACGCGAGGATGATAATTAAGGTGTAATGACAACTAAATAAAGGGCGGGCCCGCGGGTGCGCCCTTTTTTAGTTTGAGGGGTGTTCTGACAACTGAGGCACAAATACCTCCCAGATATTCCCAACGATACAGTGGATAAATCGATGACAAAACAACTGTTTCATTTGATTTTATTTCTGTTAATGTACGTATCAATTCCATCAACAGCAACGGCGCGAACGGTGGCCATCCCCGACCGCAACCTCCGCGCTGCGGTTGAGATCGCCCTCGGCAAAGCGGCAGGTACCCCAATTACCGCGGTAGAGATGGCGACTTTGACGCGCCTTGAGGCAAGACAGAGCGGCATTCAGATGCTGACCGGACTTGAATACGCAACTAAGCTGACAGTGCTGGATCTTGGGGGCAACAGTATATCGAACATCTTGCCTGTGGCAGACTTAACTAACCTGACAGAGCTATGGCTTTGGAGCAACAACATATCGAATATCTCAGCAGTAGCGGGCTTAACCAACCTGAGGCGGCTGCATCTTGGGGGCAACAGTATATCGGACATCTCGCCTGTGACGGGTTTAACCAACCTGACACAGTGCTGGCTTTGGGGCAACGGCATATCGGACATCTCAGCGGTAGTAGGCTTAACCAACCTGAGATGGCTGCATCTTGGGGGCAACAGCATATCGGACATTTCGCCTTTGGCAGGCTTAACCAACCTGACAGGGTTGAATCTTGTGGGCAACAGTATATCGAATCTCTCGCCTGTAGCACGCTTGGCCAGCCTGACATGGCTGGGGCTTAACAACAATAGTATATCGAATCTCTTGCCTCTGATAGGCTTAACTCAGCTGATACAGTTGTGGCTTGTGGGCAACAGTATATCGGACATTTCGCCTCTGGTAGAAAATCCGGGATTGGGGGCGGGAGACATTGTTGATGTGACTCAAAACCCCCTCAACAACGTATCAATCCACACCCATGTTCCCACCCTCCAAAGCAGGGGGGTTACGGTAGGGGTTGACGAGCTAACGTCGGAGGATATCCCCGATGGCAACCTCCGCGCTGTCATTGAGACCGCTCTCGGTAAAGCACCGGGTGCCCCACTCACCGTAGGGGAGATGGCGACTTTGACGCGCTTTGTGGCAGAAAATGCCAACATTCAGATGCTGACCGGACTTGAACATGCAACCAGGTTGACAGGGTTGAGTCTTGGGGGCAACAGTATATCGGACATCTCGCCTGTAGTAAGCTTGACCAATCTGACAGGGCTGGGGCTTAACAACAATAGGATATTAGACCTCTCGCCTCTGACAGAGAATCCGGGATTGGGGGCGGGAGACATTGTTGATGTGACTCAAAATCCCCTCAATAACGCATCAATCCACACCTACATTCCCGCCCTCCAAAGCAGAGGGGTTACGGTACAGTTTGATGCCCCAAAGCCTACGACGCTAGAACATCTCCTGTCAATGCCAGTAGGCACCAGCTTGATTCACGTCCCACTGAAGGTGACAGCCGTTGATGGCGTGGTACAGACCATCACATCTGTTGCCGACCTCTACGACGCACTCGGTGGCGCAGCCGCTGTCAACCTCCTTATCACTCATGATTCCACCATTCAGGGGTGGCGCATCTATTTCGGGCCCCAAGACAAAGGGACATTCGCCGATAAACCGTTGACTGACGACACAGGTATCATTGCCGTTATGAGTGCCCCAGTGGCCCTTCGGTTGGGTGGCGACGCGCTCGGCACCAACGGAACCAGCACCATCACCTTGAATCGAGGCACCAACTTGGTGGGGGTGCCATTGAAAGATTCACGAATCACCCGCGTGAGTGACTTGTTCACGCTCGATGGGATTGGAGCCAACGTCCCGGCGATCATCGTTTCGGATAACGGGACCTTGAAGCCAGTCAGACGGGTGGGTGATGACGGAGATATCCCGGTTACGGAGGGACAAGCCTTTATCCTGACCGCTAGCGCGCCTGCAACGGTTGCTATCTCCGAGGATGGACTTACGGCTCAGAAAGCGACGGAGCCCACTCCTCCCGCTACAGACGAAACCTTGCAGAGTAGCTCCGAATCAAAGACGATGCCCCAGACGGAGCCCACTCCTGTTATAGGCGAACCAGTGGTTGATATTAGGGAAAGCCTTGTGGAAATTGCCCAGCGTGCGAGCAGTCAAAGCACGAATCAGATGGTCGATCTCGTGTTTATTGTTGATTGGAGGTTGTTCGTTAAGGAATTAGATAAGAGAGTGGAAAAATTTCAAAGATGGTTAGCCGCTATGGCCAGCGTCTTTGACGAATCAATGATTGATTATCGAGTCACGTTCATTTATTTTGAAGCGGAGGCCTCACAAGTCGAAAGCAAACAGCTAGAGAAAACGCTTCTTATATTTGCAAGCGGTTCGAGCCGATTCGCCGAGAAATTTCTAAGATTTAAGGGCATAGTTGCCAGAGAAGGGCTTGACGCGATTATGGCAGGGCTTGCAGAATTGGAATTCACCTGGGAAGCCGAAAGGCCCTTCATGGATACCGATACCGAAAAGATCTTTATTCTTATGACAAATGAGGCGTTGAAAACGGACTGGGGAACCGGACGTGAAAATGAGCTCGTTGAGAAAATCGTGGGCCGGTGTAAGCAAGATGGAGTTCAGATCAATGTCCTTGGAATTGAAGAAGAGGTACAGATACAATTAGCTAACCTGACGGGCGGTAAATGGTACAAGATCGTCGACGAACAGAGGGATATAGGAAACATGTTTATGCCCTTTTTACCCACGATTGACAAGATTTTTGAGCGCATCGCTCAACACATCGCTGAGACGGTGAAGCAACCTGTCGATATCGTGTTTATCTTTGACTCCAGTTTGAGCATGAACGATAGAGTGTCCAGTTTGAGCATGAACAGTAGAGTGGATGAAATCTGCACAGGACTGGATACATTGGTCACGGTTTTGGACAGCGAAGGGCTAGACTCTCGGTTTGGAGTCATCCGGTTCTGGGCAAGATCGGGAGGCGGCGCAAGCTCGGTTGTAACAACGAAACCGCCGTTAAATGCCGAGCAGGTCAAGAAACTGTTTCGGAGACCTAAGCGTGGTGATGAACACCTATTAGACGCACTCATAGAGGGTGTACCCAAACTCCAAACACCTGACGATCGGAAGCTGGTGCTTTTTGTCGTCACTGATGAGCTCGCCAGTAGCGGGCCAGGAACAGGGTATACATATGCAAAGGCAATCGAAGCCTGTCGCTCCGCCGATGCACAAGTCAACATTATGGGGGGAATTGCCCCGTTGGGTACTACGGGCGGTGTATTTGAGGCTGACAAATTCCAGTACCATATCGCTGAGGCCACAAACGGGAAATGCTACATCATGCCGGGGACTATATCACGACCAGGGGATCACAACAGATAAGACCGTTTTAAGGCTTGATGACGGTTGGAGGCATCAGGCACAATACTCCTATTTTTAAACTACGTTTACGCAACAAGTGGCCCACGATTGTCAATCTCAGCGCGTAAACATTTGCGGCAGTAGTAAATCGGATGCGCTTTGCGGTAAACAAAGCCCTTCGCTTGCGTACCACACTTTTCGCAACTCCGATCTTTGATGATATGGATTGCCTCGGTTACTTTTGATGAAGATGCCGTTTTCATTTGGGTTTCTGTTATTCAACCTTTTTTTGTGTATATACCTTATGCTCTCATTGGGTTACGGAGGGGGTTGTATTTCACAATATGTTAATTCTCGTTTTTCTATATGTGAATTATACTACACAAATATAAAGTAGTCAAGTAAAATTATCAAAACTTTCTAGAAATTCTGATGGTCTTGACAACAGATGAGAGCGTATGCTATCCTTAGGTAACTTTATTCTGAAAATCGTAGATATAGGTGATTATATTGGGTACAAAGGTTATCGCTGCGATGAGCGGCGGTGTTGACAGTTCAGTGACCGCGGCATTGATGGTAGAAGCCGGCTATGATGTAATTGCAATTACCATGCGACTCGGTATGCACGACACAATCGAGATTGAGTCAGATAAGCCGAACTGCTGCTCGCTTGAGGGTGTTGAGGATGCGCGGCGGGTTGCTACACAGTTGGGGATACCGTTTTACGCCGTCAATTACGAAGAGCCTTTCCGCCGGAGCATTGTTGATTACTTTGCTGATGAATACGTTTCTGGGCGGACACCGAGTCCGTGCGTCATCTGTAATCAGGACTTGAAGTTTGGAAAACTGCTTGCGCTCGCAACGCAGTTGGAAGTCAACTACGTGGCGACAGGGCATTACGCCAGAATCGAACGCGAGCCGGAGACAGGTCGCTATACCTTACGCAAAGGGATTGACTCCCGCAAAGATCAGTCGTACTTCCTGTTTTCGCTGACACAGGCGCAGCTGAGCCGCGCGTTGATGCCGCTCGGTGGGTATGCAAAGGATGAGGTAAGAGAGGTCGCGCGGAAGTATCAGTTGCGGACAGCGGAGAAGCCGGAAAGCCAAGAGCTCTGCTTTATTGCAGACGATAACTACAAGCGGTTCCTGAAGGATCGGATTCCTGAAAAGATTCAAGCGGGCGATATCGTTGACCAAAAAGGTCATGTGCTCGGGGAACATCAGGGAATCCCGTTTTATACGGTTGGACAACGCAGAGGGTTAGGGATCTCTGCCAAGATGCCGCTCTATGTCACTGAGTTAAAGGTTCACGAAAACACCGTTGTCGTTGGAAAGAACGAAGACCTCTTGGCGGACACGATGCAGGTCGAGGGGGTAAACCTCATCACGATGGATAGACTGCCTGAGCCGATTCGAGCGGATGTCAAGATTCGCTATAAGGATCCGGGGGCATCAGCGACAATCTACCCCCTGAGCGACGCAGCGGTGGAAGTCAAATTTGATCAACCCCGTCGTGCCGTGACCCCGGGACAGGCAGCGGTATTCTACCATGGCGATACTGTCATCGGCGGCGGCTGGATTAAATAATGGATATCCTCGAATCACAACATCGAAAAATTGTTATTGTCCTAGTGGTCGTGATACTCGCAGGCGGGGGATATTGGATGCTAAAGCATTTTCACCCCGCGCTTTTTCTGGGTGAACCGGATCTCGTCGTTGAGCCAGAAGCAGCTCTACCCGTACCCACGCCACCCTCACTTACTCCCAAGTCAGAGATCGCTGTCCATGTAACGGGTGCGGTGAGGTTGCCGGGGGTTTATTACCTTTCCACCGGTGCACGAGTCCATGAGGCTATTGAAAAGGCGGGTGGGGGGACAAATCGAGCCGACGTTCACGGTCTCAATCTCGCTGCGAAAATTCGTGATGGGCAACAAATTTATGTCCCAGAGATTCGCGAAATCCCCGATGTGGGACAGAACGCGCTTGTTCCTAGCACTGCTAAGGGACACGCCACTCCCCCCTCACCGGTCCCCACCGTGTCTCCACAATCTTCCGTAAGGAGAGCTGCCCCGTCAGATGGGTCACGCATCAACATTAACACCGCGACATCACAAGAGTTACAAACACTACGCGGCATCGGGCCCGCACTGGCGCAACGCATTATTGAGTACCGTCAAACCTCCGGCGAATTCTCCACCATTGATGACCTCAAGAATGTCAAAGGTATCGGCGCGAAAACGCTGGAGAAAATTCGGGATAGCATCGCGGTGTATTAAACCCGATCGGAGAATTTTTTTTCATTTGACCCTTGATCCAAGTGTGCTATAATTTGCAAGATTTTGTAACCTTTTCCAGAAGGAGGAATCAGTAATGTCAACCCTCGTACATGTCGGTGTCCGTGCTACCAATTTGGAAGATACGATTCGATTTTGGCGCGATGCCCTCGGATTGAAAGTTTTTTCAACAATGGAAGGCTGCTACGATCTCACTGATGGCTACCACAACTTCCGGGTGTTTCAGCACAGTGGCCCCGAACGGCCGCCGCACGTCAGTGGGATGTTGGACTATCTCCACATCGGTGTGCGTGTCCCAGACCTACAGGAAGCCGCGAAGCGGTGTGAAGCGAATGGCTTCACAATTATATCGGATGGAGTCGGTGGAGAAGCCTATGATCCAGATTCGCCCCCAGACGAATCGTTCAAGGTAGAAGACCCTGACGGGATTGTAGTGGATGTAACGGCGAGTGATGATCAGTGGCCAGGTGTCCAACCGCGATAATGGGCAACTTTTGGCATTGAATGCAAGCCCTATGCACAACGTATAGGGCTTTTTTATTTATTCCATTGAACCCGCCCTCGCCAGCTGTTGCATCCCGTGTGAGCGTAAAAAACGCTTGACATCCACTTCATCCATTTGGTATTATTCTGTATTATTCTAACCGCTTTCGATTATGCCGAGGTAGCTCAGTAGGTAGAGCAGTGGACTGAAAATCCATGTGTCGGCAGTTCAATTCTGCCCCTCGGCATCTCTATCCTTACGGTCTCATCATTTATGTTGGGACCGTTTTCCTCATACGCCGGTGTAGCTCAGTTGGTCAGAGCGGTTGATTCGTAATCAACAGGTCGGAGGTTCAAATCCTCTCACCGGCTCCATCTCTGTACTTATCCCACCTCCTATCTCAACTCCGTACTATCAAAAATCTTTGTTGGGTTGCAAACGCACATTATTGCTCTTCTGGGGCTACCTAAACTTTTCGCCTATTACTGCGTCTACAACGAGACAAATGCCATGAAAGAAGATCCGGATCGATACCTCGTTAAAAGAGCACAATGCGGGGACACTCGCGCTTTTGGTGAGTTGGTTCAGAAGTATCAGAAGCGGATTTACGAGCTCGCCTACAACTTCACTCACCATCCAGAAGATGCGTACGATCTGTCTCAGGAGATTTTCCTCAGAGGTTTCAAGGCACTAGATCGTTTTGAAAGCAAATCCACATTTTACACATGGATCTATCGGATTGCTAAAAATGCGTGCATCGATTATACGCGTCGCCGGGCAAGTCATAAAAATATCTCTTTTGTCGACGAATTCCCTGCTGACGATTTCCTATTCCCTTCCGGAGGGACCGAGGATGTTACAATGCGCGGTCTAGAACAGGCCGAACTTGGAAGGGAAATTAGGAATGCGATCCAACAATTGTCTCCGCGTCAGAAGCAGGTATTTATTTTGAGGCACTATGAAGGATTGGTGCTTCGTGAAATTGCCGATGTTCTCCATCTGCGTGTCGGAAGCGTCAAAGCCCATCTATTTAGTGCGACGCGAAAACTACGCGAACTACTCACACCTTACTTAGAACATTGAATCGTTATGAAATGTAAATTAGTTGAAAAATTGTTACCATCATACATCGAGGGAACATTGTCTCCAAAATGGGCCCATCAATTAGAACTTCATATTGACGACTGCCCTCACTGTCAAAAGGAATTGCAAGCCTTTGAGGCAACAATCCATTATGCCAGCAGTTTGCCGGTAGAATATCCCACGCCAGAGGCATGGCGGGCGTTTTGGCCCAGCCTCCGCATGAAGATTTCGCAGCGCCAAGCATTTGAAGAAAATCACCTTCCTTTTTGGGCGAGGGCGCATGGGTGGAAAATAGCAGGTGTGGCTTGTCTGCTAGCTCTCCTGTTAAGCCTTTGGGGACTCTCCAACAGTCGCCTATTCAAAGCATCAGCCGGTGATCCCACTTTTGATATACTGATTTCCTCAAGTTTCATGGCGGAAATCCCTGTAGAACAGTTACGGGAACAGTTAAATTATGAGCTTCAACGCCTAGATGTGCCTTCGATTTGGGACAGTCGGAGTTCGCTTGTCGATGAAATCCGACTGCCAAATTCGGTGGAATCCACCGCCCTCGTTAATCAATGGTTCCATGTTATTACTTCTGAAATCGACGTTGAAGCTGTTGAAGATGAAGCTCTCACTGACTTTGTTCCTTCGACATCAAATCAATTTGCTTTCACTACCTTGGATTAAAGAAATTCCCAAAGGAGGACGCTATCTATGAAACGCCGTTATCTACCATTGCTCTTGGTAATCCCTGTGGCACTCGCCCTAGTGTTCTTGATTCCATTCATCAAAGCAGACACTCCGTCTCCTCGACCAACAACGCCAAGCGAGATGGCTGAATTCATTGAAACCATCAAGATTTGGAAGTTGGTTGATGCGGTCTCGCCCACGTCGGAGCAAAAGATGCCTTTGTTGAGCCAATTCAACAAGCTGGAAAAGTTGAAAACGCAGTATCGGCAGGAATACCGGGGAAGTATGAATCGGCTGAAGCAATTACAAGCCACCCCAGTTGACTCTAAGGTAGGACTGGCTGAGTTACAGGCCGCCTTAACACACCACCGCGAGGTTGAGAATGGGTTCATTGCCGAAAGACAAAAGATCATGGAAGAGATTAATCAGACCTTGACTGTTGAGCAACAAGCTCGATTTGTGCTTTTCAGCTATAGTTATCGTCAAGAATTGAAGAAAACGTTACAGACCTTGATTGCGTTGCAAGAACGAGGGCAGGCAAAGGATATACTCGCGGCTAAATCCGTGATCAAATAGTGCATTATTCCTTGCTAGAAATAGAAAAGCCGTCGCGGATGGTGATTGTCAAGGAGGTCTGTTTGTGATACATGCCAACAACTCATACCACTTGCATCGGACACCACTGCCAACACTTCAATTCCCAGTCATGCCCCTTCACCGCCAGTGCTGCCGCGTAACCGGGCTCAGGGTTTAGGACTTGTAGAGACCAACGGGAGGTTTCTTGGGGATGGCTTTCGGCACGCAGCAATTCTGCCGGTTCCCCCGGTGTCAGCGAAACATCAAACGCATTCAAGGGGATGGAAAGTCCTTTCCCTTCCGCCTTGATATAGGCTTCCTTGCGCGTCCAACAATTAAAGAACCCCTCTTTCCGCAGATGTTCAGGGAGTGCACAAAGCGCAGCCGCCTCTCGTGGTGAGAAAAATCTCTCGGCGAGCCGCTCCACTGCAACATTAGGACGAAAACGCTCGATATCGATGCCGATCTCCCGATGACGAGTGACGGCGTAGAGCGCAATTCCATGGGAGTGAGACAAGTTGAAGCAAAGTCCTTCCGCGCCAATCTCTTCGGTCAAGGTTGGCTTTCCGTAAGAGTTATAACAAAAGCGCAGTTGGTCTGGTTCCCTGCCCAGATAGCGACTCAGGATATTCCGCAGCACGCCCCGCCCGGCGATGAAGTGTTCGCGGTGTTTCTGGAAGTAGAACCGTTCGGCTCTTTTACACTCGTCTGCTGTGAGTGTCCCCTCAAGGGTCCGCAGGTCGGAAGCTGAGACATGCAAGGAGGCCCGCCAAACATGGACTGCGTTACTCGGTAATATAAGCGTCTGTGGTGGGGAATTCCACGAAAGAGAGGGAGCGGTCATTGGTTCATCCCACCACCGAACTGTGCCTCGTATTTCTCCCATACCTCATCGGAGAGAGGTATACTCGCCGCTCGCACGTTTGCCTCCAACTGCTCGATGTTCAACGAACCGATGTTGTTCCCATGAATCCGCTCGTCTCGCAAGCAAAACTGAAGGGCTAATTGGAGCAGATCAACTCCCTCTGCCTGACACCACTTCCATCTCGCCCTCGCAGATTCGAGGTCGGGGTGATTATTCCACCGTCCTTGTGCCACTTCCGCGCCAATGTCAATCCCTGTCAGCAAGCCACGCAGAATTGACCAACCGTTCATAACCCCGACATCGGCTTCGGCAGCGGTGGGTAGAACGGTATCCGCGATAGTCTGACGGACTAAGTTATAATCGTTGAAGCACAAAAGGAGATCGACATCGCCGGTGGCAATTGTCTTCAGATGGAAATCGTGAGGGCGCATCCCGTATCCGACAAAATGAACCAGACCCCGTCTCTTACACTGTAGCACGCCATCTAACGTCCCACCCTTCTCAAGCGTTGGCTCAATATCGGACGGATCATGAATCAGCATACCGTCGAAATAGTCTGTATCGAGCAACTGTAGCTGATCTTCGACATCCGCAATCACACGTTCGGCGGAATAATCTGCCTTTCCCTCACCGTAGCCTCCCCATTCCGCTCCGGAATGGCAGCAAAGGCGTCCGGTGATTATCACGTCCTCGCGCGGTATCTCCCTCAACGCCAAGCCGAGTTTACGCATAGAATCCCCATAGCAGCGAGCGCAGTCGAAATGGTTGACACCGATACTGACCGCGTGTTTGACGAGGGCGACAGCAGCCTCGTCGGAAACAAAACCGAAATGGTTGCCGAACCCTTGTGTCCCGAAGGGAACGACGGGGATGCTCAACTCCGTTCGCCCCAAACGGCGGCGCGGTATGGATAATGTTGTGTTTGTCGCCATAAAGTGACTCCTCGAAAACGTAGGCTGATTTCCCAGAACCTTGTAACAACTGTGCAGCAGAAATTGAGTTCTTCCAAAAACTCAGCTTCGCTTTTGCGTAAGTTCTATTCTATATGAGATTTTGATACGCTGCAAGCAAATTATACCAATTCCTCATTGAAATGTTTTCCCTTGTCAAAAAAGCATTGATTTTTAACCCGACTTTGTGGTATTTTGGGCACCGTGGAGTTCCGTTGCGAAGCATCTCTACCGCTCCTCCCTGATAAAGGGGGGCACCTTATCAGCGGGCATCCACAAGAGGTGCCCCTACAAAGACTGGACAGCCCCGAAGGTGGTCCTAACAATCAAGGCACAGATACTCTCACACATATTTTCGTCCACAAAGGAGACAAGCATACCGATGACCCTCCCCCCACTTTTCCGTTTCACCTTGTGTTCCCTAATAGCCTATCTCATCCCCTTCACACTCAACCTAGCCGTTGCCGCCTCCCAGCCATCCGCGGGCAACGGAACGCATTTTTGCGGTGTTGTTGATTATCAACCCCGATTGCATCGGGATTCCAAGCAACCGGACAATCGTCGTTATGCCCGAGCCGCTGCAGCGAATTTGAACGTCGGTGAACCCTACACGGTGCGGCTGATCTACTTCCTCCCAAGCGACCGGCAACCCCAACCAGACATAGATGCAAAAATGGATACGTTGATAAAGGATGTCCAGCAGGCTTACGCGGACGATATGGAATACTACGGTTTCGGTAGAAAAACCTTTATGTTTGAAACCGATGCACGCGGAAAGGCGGTGGTGCATCATGTGGCGGGGCAGTTCACCGCTCAATATTATGAGGATGGAACTTTTGGCAAAGTCGGTGAAGAAATTGGAGAACAGTTTGATACGTCAAAGAATATCTATCTCGCTGTGGTAGACAGCGGTTATCTCATTAACGGTGCCGCGGGTATAGCCACGATAGGGTATGGGGCAGGCGGAGTAGCAGTCATCAATAATGCCAAAAGCGACGTTGCTCATCAAGTTTATCTTACTTCCCACGAACTGAGGCACACCTTTGGATTGGGGCACGATTTCCGCATAGATGGCAGGGGATTCGCCTTTCAAATTTCTAAATGCACCGCTGAACTTTTGGATATCCATCGCTACTTCAACACCAATCGTCAAAGTCAAGACCTCAACAACAACACAACGGTTAAGATGCTTCCACCACTGAGCCTCGCCCCTCCACCCAATGCTATCCGTCTCCGCTTTGAGGTAACCGACCCCGATGGGCTTCATCAAGCACGGTTGTTGGCACCCGAAATTAGCGGCCCTGCCGGACCTACCGGAGGCTTCATGGCTTGTAAGGGATTAAACAGCACAAGCAGCACTGTTGAATTTGTCACAACTGCATTAACACCAAAAAGTGAGTCTGTATCGCTTCGTGTTATCGATGTGCATGGAAACATCTCATCGAGTCGGAGGTATCCAATTGACGTGACTTCCCTGCTGCTGCCCTCCGAAGTTGTGTCCATGCCGGATGCCAATTTAGCGGCGGTCGTGCGGGAAGCCATCGGTTCTTCGGATCTCACGACGCACACGATGCTAAACTTAAGGAGGATTTATGCCCCCAACCGCCAGATAACAGACCTCACGGGTCTTGAACATGCACACACTCTCAAAGAGCTGTTGCTTGGTGGTGAGTGGGTCAGTGGAGAGGGTTATGTCAACAGTAATGCAGTATCAAATTTTTCGCCGCTTTCGGGGTTGACACAACTGACAGGACTGGATCTTAGTGGCACCGCAATCTCGGATATATCTGTGCTGGCGGGGTTGACAGGACTGACATGGCTGTCTCTTAATGATGCCGTTATCTCGGATATATCTGCGTTGGCGGGGTTGACAGGACTGACATGGCTGTCTCTTAACAACACCGCTATCTCGGACATATCTGCGCTGGCGGGGTTGACACAACTGACACGGTTGAATCTTAGTCGCACCTCCATCTCGGACATATCTGCGCTTTCGGGGTTGACACAACTGAGTGGGCTGGATCTTTACAACAACGCTATCTCGGATATATCTGCGCTGGCGGGCTTGACACAACTGACATGGCTGTATCTTCACAACACCGCTATCTCGGGTATATCCGCGCTGGCGGGCTTGACACAACTGAATGAGCTGTATCTTGGTTGGAACGCTATCTCGGATATATCTGCGCTGGCGGGGTTAACACGACTGAATACGCTGTATCTTTACAACACCGCTATCTCGGACATATCTGCGCTGGCAGGGTTGACAGAACTGAATACGCTGAATCTTGGCAACACCGCTATCTCGGATATATCTGCGCTGGCGGGGTTGACAGAACTGAATACGCTGAATCTTGGCACCAACGCTATCTCGGATGTGTCCCCCCTATTGGAGTTAAACTTGACAGGGACACAGTGGGACAGCACAGGGCTGTATCTTAATGGCAACCCGCTGAGTTACGCCTCTCTCAACACGCACATCCCCGCCATTCAGGCGAAAGGGGTTGAGGTAAAGTTTGACAACCGCACGCCGACGACGCTCATGAAAATCTCAGGGGTTGAGCAGCATGCCGCAGTCAATGCGGCGTTGCCACGCCCGTTTGTCGTGGAAGTGCGGGATGAGCAGAATCGGGCGTTTTCGGGGGTGCCTGTCACCTTTGCGGTCACCGCTGGGGGCGGAGAGCTCAGTGTGACAACGGCCACAACCGATCTCACCGGCAGGGCACAGGCACGCTTGACGCTGGGGCAAACCGTAGGCATCGCTACTGTCTCTGTGGCTGCCGCAGAGATTTCGCAGCCGGTGCGTTTCACTGCAACGGCGGTCCCCCCTACCCTCACCAATGCCAATACCCCCGTGACTATTCCTGATGCGGCTCTTCGCGCGAAGATAGCAGAGGGACTCGGCAAGCCGGTCGGTGCGGAGCTTATCGCGTGGGAGATAACAACTTTGACCCATCTTGACGCGCGAAACGCGAACATTCAAGACCTCACCGGCCTTGAATATGCACACACTCTCAGAGAGCTGTTGCTTGATGGTGAGTGGGTCAGCGGAGAGGGCTATGTCAACAGTAATGCAGTATCAAATCTTTCGCCGCTTTTGGGGTTGACACAACTGGATACGCTGTATCTTGGTTGGAACGCTATCTCGGATATATCTGCGTTGGCGGGGTTGACACAACTGAATGGACTGTATCTTGACACCAACGCTATCTCGGATATATCTGCGCTTTTGGGGTTGATGCAACTGAATTCGCTGTCTCTTTACGACAACGCAATCTCGGATATATCTGCATTGGCGGGGTTGACACAACTGACATGGCTGGATCTTACCAACAACGCAATCTCGGATATATCTGCGTTGGCGGGGTTGGCACAACTGGATACGCTGTATCTTGGCACCAACGCAATCTCGGATATATCTGCGTTGGTGGGGTTGACACAACTGAATACGCTGTATCTTTACGACAACGCTATCTCGGATATATCTGCATTGGCAGGGTTGACACAACTGAAAACGCTGTATCTTGACACCAACGCTATCTCGGATGTGTCCCCCCTATTGGGGTTAAACTTGACAGGGACAGAATGGGACAGCACAGGACTGTATCTTAATGGCAACCCGCTGAGTTACGCCTCCATCCACACGCACATCCCCGTCCTTCAGGCGAAAGGGATTGAGGTAAAGTTTGACAACCGCCCCCACCGGGCCCTTCTGAAAATCTCGGGGGATAACCAGAAAGGGATATCCTTCGCACCGCTGTCGAACCCATTCGTGGTTGAAGCGCAGGATGAACACGGTTCCTTGCTTGAAGGGATTTCGGTCACTTTTGCCGTCACCGCGGGCGGTGGTGCGCTCAGTGTCACGCGCACAACGACGGGTAAAAACGGCAGGGCGGAGAGTGCGCTCGCGCTGGGGCCAAACCTGGGAACCAACACCGTCAAGGTGACTGCTGGGATTAAGTCATCGGTGACCTTTAATGCTGTCTACGATAAGGTCCCTACGGAATACTTCTGGTCGGTGCCGGCGGGCATCAGCTTGATTCACCTCCCCCTGAAGGTGACTGCCGTTGACGGAGTGGAAAAGTCCATCGAATCGGTATCCGCTCTCTACGATGCCCTCGGTGGGGCAGCCACCGTCAACCTCCTCAGCACCCATGACCCGGTTACTCAGCGATGGTTCAGCTATTCTGGGGCACCAGACAAAGGCACGTCCGATGACCCGCCGTTGATGGCGGACAGAGGTATCATTGCAGCCATGAAAGCCCCGGTGGCGGTTCGTCTGCGAGGCGATGCGCTTGGCACCCCCTCCTCTCTCACCGCTGACGGGGGAGAGAGGAGGGCATCGATAACGTTGCACCCGGGTTCCAACCTAGTAGGGGTGCCGTTGAAAGATTCACGGATAGCCCGGGTGAGCGGCCTTGCGCTCGATGGAATCCGGGACAATGTTATTGCCATTACCGTTTCGGATAACGGGGAGTTCCATACGGTTAGACAAGCGGGTGACGAGGGTGATATCCCTATCACAGGCGGGCAATCCTTTCTCCTGAGGGCTCAGAGGGCGACAACGGTGGCTATTTCCGGCGGTGGGTGGTATAATACCTCAGCCCTAGTTGCCGCCCCATCGGTAGGGAATGGGGATCTGCATTCCTCACTTACAGGTATCCAAGTGACGGATACCACTCCCATTTTGGCGGTGAGCGGGTCAATCGTTTCCCGCGTAGGTGGGTGGGACAAGAGGCCCCACCTACGGTCAGGGTTGGGTTTCCGTGTCATCATCAAGAACCTCTCCACCGGCAGATCGGTCAGCACGGAACGCAGCTCTGCATTCCCTATCGGAATCGGGGATGAGAAGGAGGGTTATCGACTCACCGTGGTTGACGTGGAGACGGGGCGGGCGGCTATGATTGGGGATAGCCTTGAAATCTCTGTCAGATCTTCCTCGCCGTTAATCGGAGTGGAGCCGTTGCGGTATACGGTGACGGCTGAAGATGTGAAGCGGAGTCGGATTGAGCTGCCAGCATTGGTTGCCTACGAGATACCCTCGGAAACAGAACTGTTAGCAAACTATCCAAATCCGTTTAACCCGGAGACATGGATACCGTATCGGTTGGCGGAGGATGCTTTGGTTACATTGACTATCTATGACTCGAGCGGCCGTATGACGCGCCGTATTGAGGTTGGGCATCGAATTGCAGCGGTCTACGAGAGTCGATCGAAGGCAATCTACTGGGATGGCAGAAACGGGTTGGGGGAGCGGGTAGCGAGTGGAATTTACTTTTACACCCTGAGGGCGAGCGATTATTCCGCCACGCGGAAGATGATGATCTTGAAATAGGACACGTAGGCGGGGGATCCTGCCCCCAACGGCAAGACGATACCAAAAGTGCAAGCCACCCCAAAACAGCTTATCGTCTGACCATACCCTATGAGAAAATTGGAGGAAACCATGAAAGCAGCGGTCTTTTACCAACCCCACGTTCCGGTATCTATTGAAGAACTCGAAATTCAACCACCGCAAGCGGGTGAAGTGTTGCTTGATATTGTCGGCGCGGGTGTTTGCCACAGCGACTACCACTATGTGAACGCTCATATCAAGCGTGAGCCAACCCCATGGGTCATGGGCCACGAAGGCGCGGGTATCGTCCGAGAGGTCGGTCCCGGTGTGACTAGCGTTGCTCCCGGGGACAAGGTCATCCTCTCTCTTGATGCCATGTGCGGTTACTGCCGCAATTGTAGCAACGGCAGTCCGGCGTTGTGTGAGACGCATCCCGCTGCTCCCGTAAGCCGTATGACGAAAAACGGTGAACCAATTTACCACCTTAGGCCCACCTTCGTTGAGCAGACCATTGTCCTTGCTGATGCCTGTGTCAAAGTTCCGGACAGCACACCGCTCGAAAAGACTTGTCTCATCAGTTGTGCGGTCATCACCGGCATCGGTGCCGTCGTGAATCGTGCGAGGGTCGAAGCCGGTGCCACGATGGCGGTGTTCGGCTGCGGTGGTGTCGGACTGAATGCCATTCAAGGCGGTGTCCTCGCTTCGGCAGGTAGAATCATCGCGGTTGACAGGGTCCCCTATAAGTTAGAGTTGGCGGAGCAGATGGGGGCTACGCATTTTGTCAATGCTTCTAAAGAAGATCCCGTCCAGCGAATCAAAGAGATCACCGGCGGAGGTGCCGACTATGCCTTTGAGGTTGTCGGATTTCCAGCACTGGTGCGACAAGCGATCGACTCAGTCCGCACCACCGGAACTGCCGTAGTGGTTGGAGTGCAGCCAACAGACAAGGACATCTCGATTGACGGGTCGCATCTGCTATATGACAGGACGCTAATGGGTGCTTTCCATGGTGCTGCCCGGGCGCGTGTTGACTTTCTCTGGATCCTCGATTTATACAATCAGGGTAAAATTAAGCTTGACGAACTCATCTCGCGCTACCGTCCGCTGGACGAACTCAACGAAGCCTTCGACGATATGAACCAAGGGAAGGTCGCGCGGACGGTGCTGGTGTTTGATTGAAGGACTTATAAACACGGTCAATCTCCTTGAAGCATCAAAGGTGGCACTGGGGCCGCTGCTAGGTGGGCACGTTCGACCTCAAGAGATGATAACTATCAACTTGATAGAAGAACGACGGAATTACTTTTCTTTTTTACGCAACCGAATCACTTAGGGAAAAAATTCATACACAGGCGTGTTTAGAAGAATGCTTAAAATGCTCCCGATGCTGCCAGCTATACAGTCTCCCAACGCCAACCCCAAAAAGAAGGGAATCGCGCGTTGATACGCACGTAGGCCTCCATAGCGTAAGATAATAAGCTTGGCGACCCAAACGACAAAGAGACAGCACCACAGATTATACATCCCCCAACTATTTGCCATCGCATAGCCAAGTGGGTGGAGCGACCACCACAAAAAGCGCGCCCGCAAAACCATCAACAGGCCTGCCACCCCAAGGCCGCCCCCCGTGAAAGCAAGTGCGGGCCCATCGTACCCTTGGGGAAAACTCAGCCAATTCTCAAGTAGACCGTAAGCGTGCCGCCCGAATCCCAATGTGCTTGGATAGAAGTAGCCGGATGCTGCACCGTGCCGATAGTAAATATCCAACAGGAGCCAGAAGGTAATCGTCGATCCGATAACCGTTGCGAGCAGAATGGCAACCGCCATATTACGGGGGTTAATATTCCGCAGAGATGATATTTTGAAGGCTTCGAGCGGTTCCGGCATCGGGTTTGCCCAATTGGTGCGGGTGAAGAACAGGTACAGCGCGAAGATGGTCAGGGTGCCCTTACCCAGTTGACGTGTGCCAAAACCGGTAATAATCATACTATGTGGTGCGATGCCAATCATATCGTGTACCATGAAACCTAATTCGGCACGGAGTCTAGCAACCATTATTCCTAATAAGAAGTAGGCTCCGAAAAAAATTGGGATCACCCACAACGACATCCCTGCTTTGTAGGAGAAAACCGTCAAGAAGATCATGCCGATGACAATGCCTCCAGCGGCAAGGCGATACGGCATCGGTTCACGAGAGTCATCCAGTTGTGACGCAGATGCACGCGTTCCCAACAGATGACGCACTAACCCTTTGAAATGCAATCTCCCTCTCCACAGTATAAATCCTAATATCGCTACATACGCACCGAATGCTTGTTCACTGGCATAAGGGAAACGTGGGAGATTGCGCCAACCCATTATGCCACCCACCATCAGTTCGATCTTGTAAACCCAGAAAAACGCCCAGCATGAAAACAGGAGCTCGAGCGGTATGAGGAAACTAATTCCAATAACGAAAGGATAGAAAGAGATTCGCACCCCGCCCATCGCGTTCCATGGGCGATGGGTGAAGTATTGATGGATGTCCTGACGTTTGATGGGGATATAGGGAACAGACGGGTAGATTGAGTTTAGAATGTTCACTGTCACAATCAGCGAGATGATGCCGAAACCCAGCCACATCAGTCTGTTTTTGAAGAACCTCGATTTTGGATGGGTCATTTCTAACGGGAGTTGAATAATTGGGTAAGTCAACCGTTCACGTTCCGCCCACTGAACACGTAACAGCGTGTTGATACACACCATCACAATCATCATCACGAAGATGAACGAGATCCACGCAAGAGCAGGGATGAACCATGTGTTAAAATGATGTCCCCTATAGAGACTTGAATCGCCTTCATAGAAAGCTGTTAGTGCTTTTTCGTCGGAAATGGTGAGCCACTGGGGAAGCTGCTTGAAAAACAGTTGTTGCCACTCGTTTTCAATGGTTGCAAACCGAAACGGATGCCCCATAAGTGGAATTAAGACTTCCATGCAGTCATACGAACAGAGGCAGGAGACAATACACAACATGACATAGATTGTCAACAATTCCTGCTGAGAAAGGTTGAGTATGGGGGAAATTTTACCGAGTATGTACTGAATCAGAATCAGCCAAAAGAAAAGAAAAATCACATTTGCGAACGGATGGATAATCGTTGGGCAGGTATGGCGAACTACTTCCAGTTGGATGACCCAAGCCGCATTGATTGGAGTGAGCAGCAGCGTGGTCAGGAGGGACTTGAGCGTTAAACCACTTTTTGGGGTGTCAGAGGTGTCTGCCAATTGTAGCCTCTATGATACGAGAACGCCAGACTCGGCACTATGTGGGCAGCCGGGACTTGCACATGACGATATTTGAAAAATAAAGCTAAAGCGAGTATTCCCTCCCAAGTCTAAGGCTTGGGTTTCCACACCTAAAGGAAGATTTTTGATGAAAACTAAATTCAGTCCTTGACTTTGCGCGCGTTGTTATACTAAAATCACCATGTATTTTACCTGATTTCTGGACAAGATTCAACTGTGACTTATACGAAAAAATACGGGTCGTTAGGGGGGCAGAACAGGATGAAACTCGGTGTCATTACCAACGGTATCAGTAGGGACCTTGAGCACGCGTTGAAGGCGATGGCTAAAGCAGAACTCAAATATGCAGAATTCCAGTTCCTTTGGGACAAGGAGGTTGGCGACCAAACGCCGGAGGAGATTCAAAAAATAAAAACATTAGTTGCACAGTATCAGGTGGAAATCTCTTGTGTTTCACGACACAATTTTGCCGGACTTCCCGTGATGGAAATTGAACCGGAGGATGCTATCTATCAGGAACATATAGCGGGGCTTCAACGGTGTATTCACATCGCGCAAGCGTTGGGAACCAACTTAGTGAGAATCATGAGTTGCAGAAAAGAGATGATTATCTTTGGCGCGAACGGTGCGGAGGAGTGGGTTGCCAGCACAGGGGCTTGGGATAAGCTGCTAAAGCTCATGGAAGCCCCGGTAAAGTTAGCGGAAGAGGAAGGGGTGACCCTCGTTGTTGAAACCGGAAACAGTGCAATGATAACATCGGGCGTTCTGGCGAAAAAACTGATCGACGACCTAGGGAGCAAGCATCTCAAAATCCTCTGGGATATCCCCAATACCATGTATTGTACGGAAGTGCCGTATCCGGATGCCTACGCAGAGATTAAAGATTATATCGGTCATATCCATCTCAAAGATTGCCAGGTTGATATCTCAAGAGCAACGGTTCGCTTCTGTCGGCTAGGTGAGGGAGATGTCGCCCCATACCTTGAAGGCATCGCCAACGCGCTCCTGCGGGACAACTATCAAGGGGGCATCTCTCTTGAAAGTGTCTATCGACCCGATAACGGGACATTTGAAGATGGATTTTGGGAATGTCTGCCGGAATTCAAGCGGCTTTTTGAATAAAGTAGTAGGCATACTCCGTCGTGTCGTAACTTGGAAATAGAGCCTCAACACGAAATTGAGAAGCTGCCCCCCTCAAATACTCCCGATATTTCCAGTCACCGTAACCGATTATGTCCGCTATCCCGTTGAGTAACCCAATTTCGGAGGGACAGAGGTGAAAATGAAGTCGTATAATGTAGGCATCCTCGGTAACTGTTGCACACACGGCGCAGGTATCTGCAGCATGTTCAAGGATAGATCTGATACCCAAGTTATCGCTGCATACGAAGAGAATCTACGTCGCGCGGAAGAGTTACAACAATCCCTCGGTGCCCCTTTGTCGAGTTCATACGCAGCGGTCATCAATCACCCGGAGGTGGATCTCATTGCGGTAACCTGCGATCCGTGTGATAAGGCGGATATGGTTGAACTTGCTGCCGCTGCGGGCAAACACATTTTTCTCAACAAGCCGCTCTGTGAAAGTTTGGGCAGTGCCCGCCGCATCGCTGAAGCGGTCAAAACATGCAACGTCCATTTCGTGCACGATATACCAATGGTTCGTTTCGTACCGGTCTATGCAAGGTTGTTGGAAGAGGTACGGTCAGGAGTTCATGGCACGGTGATGGGCTTTCATCATCTCTTCGGGATGAATTTTCCGATGGATTTTGAATTAGCGTCCGCATGGCCCGAACGGCTTGACCCTCCCCAGGAGTCCGGCGGCGGCGAGATGACCAATATGGGCTGCTATGCGATTGACTACGCGGTCTCGTTGTTCGGTCGTCCAAAAGCTGTCACCGCAAAGTGGCGAAAACTCTGGGACGTTTTCGCAGAAGCTGATGTCGAAAACTTCGGCCAGATTGTCCTCGACTATGGCGATTTTTTCGCTTTTCTTGAGGTGGGCAAGCAACAGTTGGTCAAAGCCCGTCGTCATAGCAATTCAATGACCATCAACTTTGAGCATCAAACGATGTTTATTGACGCGAGCGCGCAGGTCGTTACAATCAACCATGTCCCCCAAGATTATAATCAGTTTGTCGAAGGTGCAACAGTCGTAGGTTCGGTGGAGCAATTGATTGGCGCAATCGAAAACGGTACGCCGCCGACAAGCAACATCGAAACCGCGCTCATCGCTGTCGAAACGCTGATGGCGGCTTACCAGTCGATTGTCGAGGAACAGACTGTGGTGCTGCCGCTATCGTCTGGCGAAAACCCGTTGATTGCGGCACAAAAAAATAGTGCGTAAAAAACCGTGTCAATATACGGGGCACGGGGCAATCGCATGTAAACACTGTATAGGACTTTGGCATACGACAATAGAAATCTAATCGTAGACACAGCTTTCCTAACCTATGCTCTCCGCAGCTGAGGAAACCCCGATTTCATCGAAATCAGTTTCTGCGCCACGACAGAGGTTAGCCCCAGGTTCTGATTTCTCAACTGCCTAATTCCTATAACGGATACAATTCCCCTGAGGGGTCAGTAGCAATCCCTCACGTATTACTCGTTACGTATCATTTTCTATACACAGAGGGCATAGATCTACAACAGCTCATTATGTAATTATCGTCCTCAAATAAGGTATGAACAAGATCCCAAAAAGTAGAGGAAAATCACATGGCAAAAGGAATTTTGGAGCAACTGGCTGACGGCATCGTGCTCGGTGACGGCGGCTATATCGTTGAATTGGAGAGGCGCGGCTACGTCGTTGCAGGCGCATTCACCCCGGAATTAGCTGTTACCCATCCCGACGCAATTCGAGAAATGCACCGTGAGTTTCTCATGGCGGGCGCAGAGGTCCTACAAGTGATGGCGTTCTACGGCAGCCGCGAAAAGTTGGGAACGGTTGGCTATGCGGACAAAACGTTTGAGATTAACCGTGCAGCGACCCGTATTGTCAAAGAGGTGGCCGGTGATAAAGCACTCGTCGCAGGGGATTTGAGTGCGACGTGGAAATGGGAAGCGGACAGTCCAGCAGCGCAGGCTCGGGTCACGGGCATGTTTGATGAACAGATTGAAGCCCAAGAGGGGGTAGATTTCTTCATCGGAGAAACGTTCTGGTATTTTGGTGAGGCTTTGCTGTGCCTTGAACGGATTAAAGCGAAGACGAATCTGCCTACAATGATTACCGTAGCGTTTCGTGGTAGCCACCAAACCGATGACGATGTAACAGCTGCTGAATGTGCAAAGCGTCTGTGTGATGCAGGAGCGGACATTGTGGGCCTCAACTGCATGAGAGATCCCGAACGGATGTATCCCCTCATTGAAGAAATGCGTAACGCAACCGGTGCCTACCTCGCTGCACAGCCCGTAGCGTTCCGCTGCTCCGATGAAGTCCCTTGGTTCACGGGGACACCTGCCTTCCCCGACCGCCTTGAACCGAACCAACTCACGCGCTACGAGATGGAGGCGTTCGCGTACAAAGCGAAGGACATGGGGGTGAACTATATCGGGAGTTGCTGTGGCAGTGGTGCCAGCCATGTCCGTGAGATGGCACGGGCGTTGGGCAAGTATGACGAGCCAGAGGTCTGGCAACCCAATCCCGATGACCCGATGAGTGAGACTGAGTTTAATTGGAAACGGCGGCAGGCGTGAAACCGCTAAAAATATGAATCAACGGGTCATTTTGACTTGAGTGCAATCAGTTCAGGAGCTGATTGCGCTCATTGAGCGTTTGGAGTAACAGAGATAAACTTGTTAATCTCTTTGTGACGGGGAGGAAATCATCATGGCTGCACCGATATTTAAACATCTATTCACGCCTCTACAACTCCGCCATGCCACGGTCAAGAACCGCATCGTCACATCGGCACATGCTGATGCCTTGGCGGAAGAGGGGATTCCAACGGAAAAAGCGCGACGTTACTACGAGGAAAAGGCAAAGGGCGGGGTGGGGCTACTGATGTGTTTCGGGTCGGCAGGTGTGCATCCAACCTCGCCGGCGCGGGATTGGAACGGCGTAGAATTGTTCGACGACCGTGTAATTCCATACCTCGCTGAATTTGCCGACACAATGCACGCCTACGATGTTCCGGTCCTTTCGCAGATTACACACCGTGGGCGACGGGGGCGGAGCGTGGACCGGCTTCATCGGATGTATGGACCATCTCCCGTCCGTGAGCCGAACCACCGCGAAACGCCGCACACACTTGATGAAAACACGATAACGGAGTTCGTTCAAGCGTTTTCGGATGCCGCGTGGCGATTGAAGGCTGGCAACTTTGACGGCTGCGAAGTGAATGCGAGTCACTGCCATCTGATTGATCAATTTTGGACGCTGAACGCGAACCAACGCACCGATGCGTACGGCGGCTCGCTCCCGAATCGTTTGCGCTTTGGTATACGGGTTATCGAGGCTATCCGTGAGCGGTGCGGCGATGATTTCATCATCGGCATCCGCATCACAGGTGATGATTTCACCAAGGGGGGGCTTGACAATGCAATGATGCAAGCGATTGCAAGGAAACTGGATACGCTGGGAATCCTCGATTACTTTAGCGTCATCGGAGCAACTGCCGAAACCTTCGTCGGTGAAGCGGGGGCGGTGCCAGACATGACCTTCCAACATGCAACATACGCGCCGTTGGCAGCGTCAATTAAAAGTGTAGTGTCCGTGCCGGTCATCACGGCAGGACGAGTGACACATCCGATGGAAGCGGAGCAAATCGTTTCAAACGAGCAGGCGGATCTGGTCATCATGACCCGTGCGTTGATCGCTGATCCACAAATACCTCAAAAAGCGATGGCGGGTCAGCTGGATGACATCCGGTTATGTCGAGGCTACAACGAAGGGTGCATTGATCGCATCTATACCGGACGTGGCGTGACGTGCGTACAGAACGCTACGATAGGCAGGGAGACCGAGTTAGGCGCACTCACACCGGCAGAACAGCCGCGCAAGGTGGTAGTTGTCGGCGGCGGGCCCGCCGGGCTGGAAGCTGCGCGCATCGCACGGTGGTGTGGACACGAGGTTTTGTTGATGGAGAAAGGGAGCGAGTTGGGCGGTCAAACGTTGATTGCCGCCAAAGCTCCATTGCGCGGAGAGTTCTCAGGTGCAACAGAATGGATGGGGGAACAATGCCGAAAATCCGGGGTGGAGATACGACTCAACTGCGCGGCAACCGCTGAATCAATCTTGAATGAATCCCCCGATGTCGTCGTTGTAGCAACTGGTGCGCGTCCACTAACCCCGGAGGTCTCTGGGGTTAAAAACACGGTGGATGCGTGGTCTGTCTTGAACGGCGATGTTCCAAAAGGTGAGCGTATAGCGGTGATTGATGAGGAATACGGTTTCCAAGGGCCTAGTGTTGCGGAGTTACTGCTTGACGAAGGCAAATCTGTGGAGATCATCACAAGTATGGAGGCAATCTGCACGCTGCTCGGTGCAACAACGCGCCCGCCGGTGTATCAACGCCTGTTCTGCAAAGGGATTGTTATCCATCCGCACCTGCATGTCCGTGCGATTCAGGGCGATACCCTCATCACCGAAAACGCTTGGGCTGAGACGAAGGGTGAGCTGAACGGTTATGATGCTATAGTATATGCCTTTGGTGGGCAAGCGGTTGACAAGCTATCTCAGTTGCTCCAAGACAAGGTGACGTGCTTCGTTGTCGGCGATGCTTTCGCACCGCGCACGCTTCAGCACGCGATTATGGAGGGGCATACTTTCGCACGGAAGATTTGAGGGGCTACGGCCATTTGCCTGATTGCAGATTCCTTGACTACGGGTAGTTATACAAGTTGTCCCGTTCAGGGGGTGGGTCTTGAGTGGATTCTTGGTTCGCTTGGAACTCACGAAGGATACAGTTCACAATCTCTTCGCTATACGCCTGGGCATGAATACGATTCTGGTTGGCTTCCCACGTCATTCGAGCTGCAGCCTCAAAATATTCGGAATGCCTATAGGCATCGAGCATATCAACCCCGCGGGAAAATGTGCCGTGTCCAACCCAATAAATGATGTGGCGCATTTCGTGGCGTTGGTTTGCTGGGAGGTCTTCGCCCTTAAAGAGACACAGGCTTTCGTAGGAAAGTTCAGGGATGCCCGGTGCTCGCTCTTGTACAAAACCGATTCCGCCAGATTTATCGTACATAATCGGGGTTTCTGGTTCATACCCTCTCAGGAAGTCATAAAATCGTGATGCCTCCCCATGTTCACTGCGAGAGATTAGGTTCAAGAACTTTGGTTGTAGATGCACCAACGCTTTGAAACCATCTGCTTCAAGTTGCTCAAAAATTAGCATATAGTGAAACATCTCACTCGTCGGTTTCGGAGGCTTCGTCTGAACCTCGTCGAGTGCGGAGGGTACAGGTGCACCGAAGCGCATGCGGTAATGCACACCGTCGTCTTCCACTTCAACAAGTGTCAAGTTAAGTGCCGGATGTTCCAAAGCGATCATGTCCAACCGTGATCCGGACTTTGTTAAGAGAACATGTCTCCCTGCCAACCCTTTCACAGTAATTGCTGGGGGCAATGCGTAACGTGGAGATTTATTGCGTGGGAGCAGACAGGCTTCATCCACTGCATCGGATAAAAGCGCGCCCATATTACCCGCCGAAGCCCACAGATAGCCGTGTGCATGGGCGTGGCTCCCTACCCAGCCCATCTGCCCGATGAGGACTCCCAATTCGTTGTCGGAGGGAATTGGTTGTAGGTGGGCTTGATATCCGCGTTCAACCCACTGCCGGTAGCGGTAACTCCTGGCAGGCGGCGGCGATAATTCGTTAGTCAAGTAAGGATTTGCTAACGTCAATCCGTGCATGATAATTCGTTCCTCGTTCTTCCACGCTTATGGTGGGTATTTTCCATCTAATGACCAAAAATTGGGCTTTGGAAATTGTGAAAAATATATCACGGTTGTCCAATTTTATCAATCATTTTCTTAGGTTATTAGGTTCTGTTGACATTGATGTGAGTCGTGTCCGTAATTCGTCGCTAAGTTGTTTCTAGTAGATGCCGAGTATGGAAACTCGACCTACGAGCTATCTAGCAACTTGGATTATGATAACGTAAAGCAATGTGCAAAATGAGCGGGCAGGTTGTTTTTTCTGGATCAACCCCGCATCTTATGACATAATGTAAGTGATAGCGGTTGATGCCCCATCAAGAAATTCATACAAGCATTGGGAACAATGAAGGCTCGCCAGAAATCGCGTGGTATGCCCCAGTACGCTTTGGATTCCCATTCTGTCGATTTCGCTGGAATTGCCACAGCGTGTGGTCTGAGAGGGATTACGGTAAGCACACCTGAGCAGTTTGAAAGTGAGTTGAAACTGGCGATGGAGGCTAATCGAATGACGCTGATTGACGCACGGGTTGATTCATAGGCTTATCAAGACAGCTTTGGACCAACGATTGGGGTTCTAGCTTGAGTCAGTCCCACGGCATCGCAGATTCCGGATGTCTATAGAATATCAAGAACCTAAGTCCCCTAAAGCCCCAAAGGATCTCCATACGGACTTGTGACATGAACCACTAAATGAAAAATTCGCAAGAATAGACCTTCCCCTCAAATAAAACTTGCTGGAATTGATTTTTGCGTGTATTATTTCCATCCGAGCCATAGAAAGAATAATAATCTGTTGATTGGAAGCGTAACGTAGGGGGCCCAAGTGGGTTGATACCTTTGTGCTTGCAGATAAACGACCTGTGATTGTGCACCTTATCACTGATCGTAAACAGTAACCAAATTCAGGCGTAAAATGAGTCCCGCCCAAATAACACCCAAAATATCAGGCATCATCCTCGCTGCGGGACTGTCCACCCGCATGGGTGAACCTAAGCAACTCCTTCCTTTCGGCGACAGCACGATTATTGAAACCGTGATCGACAATCTACTTGGATCTAAGCTGGATGAGGTTATCGTCATTGTTGGACACGAAGCTGAGAAGGTTCAAGCACACATCCAGCACAAACCGGTCAAAATCGCATTCAACCCCGATTATCAGCAGGGTATGCTGACCTCTGCACAGTGCGGTGTGCGGTCGATTTCAGCTTCCGCCGATGCGTTCGCGATGACATTGGTAGACTTACCACTCATCACGCCGGATCTGGTTAATCTGGTCATTGACACATACGTCCAAACAGAAGGTGGAATTGCGGTGCCAAGTTATAACTATCGTCGCGGGCATCCTGTAATTTTTAACCGACGCTACGCTGCTGACCTCCTTGCCCTGGATGGAGCTAGCGGCGGGGTTCGGTCGCTTTTCCAAAAATATGCAGATGACATCCATTATGTGCCTGTCGATACTGACAGAGTATTGTGGGACATTGACTATCGGGCAGATTACGAAGAAGCATTGCGGAAATCCTCAACTGCATAAAATTGGGTGGCAAATGAAACCTAATCGTAAAAGGATAGTAAATGATTGAATCAATCGAAGAAGTACAAGAAACATTTGTGGAACAGCATTACATTGCCGATCGAGCGTTGGCAACAACAATCTACTTAGCGCATCACCTGAAAAAACCGATTTTCCTTGAAGGTGAGCCCGGTGTCGGGAAAACAGAGGTTGCAAAGGTTTTGGCAGGGGCAACTGGTGGAAATCTAATCCGTTTGCAATGTTACGAAGGACTGGATGTGAATAGTGCGTTGTATGAGTGGAATTACACGAAACAAATCCTCCAACTGCGCATTGACGAGGTGCAGGGCATGGACAAAGAGCAGATTGGTGCAGACCTCTTCAGCGAGGAATTTCTGCTAAAACGCCCGCTCCTCGAAGCCATTCAGGCTGATGGGGCGGCACCGCCCGTTCTTCTCATTGATGAAGTAGACCGAAGTGATAGCGAATTTGAAGCATTCCTCCTCGAAATCCTGTCAGATTTTCAGATTACCATTCCAGAGATTGGGACCATTCGTGCCAAACACATTCCTTATGTGGTGCTGACTTCAAATCGCACGCGGGAGATCCACGAAGCCCTGAAACGTCGGTGCCTCTATCAGTGGATAGATTATCCGTCCGTTGAGAAGGAGTTCGCAATCGTTAAAACCAAGCTGCCGCATATTGACGATATGCTTGCACAGCAACTTTGTAACCTGATGCGGGTATTTAGAGAAGGAGATTACTACAAAAAGCCGGGAGTCGCAGAAACATTAGATTGGGGATTAGCCCTCATTGCATTGGGTAAGGACGGGTTAGACCCTGCCATCGTTGATGAAACGCTCGGTTGCATTTTCAAATATCAAGATGATATTCAACGGGCACGAGAGACAGGCTTGGACAAGATGGTAGATGGTGCTAGAAGTGATTCTGAGGCAAACGACGCTGAAAAAGCCGATTGGCGGTATATGCGCGGGTAAATTAGGCTTACGGGATTTTCCTGATTATCCTGAAAATGTAGTAAATCCTGATCGGACTTAATCTATGACTAATCAACAACCCCTCCTTCAAGAAATTACCGCCTTCTGCCGATTACTCAAGCAGATGGGCGTAAATGTTACCACAACGAATCAAATCAGTTTCTGCCGAAGCGTTGAAATAATCGATATTGGAGAACAACAGGATTTCTACGATACCGCCAAGATGAACCTGATCGCTAATGAATCGGATCGGGCGTTATTTGATACCGCTTTTGACTGGTTCTGGAGATATCCGCGCCCCGATCCACAGGAGTTGGGAATTGATACGGATGAAGAGCAGGTGATGTCCCTTGAAAATCTGTTCAACGCCGAAGAAACAGTGGTAAACTTGGACCAATGGACAGAAATGGATGACGATAAAGAGGAAGGGGAAGAGGATACAATTGCCTATAGTGCTGAGAAGGTTTTGACCCAAAAGGATTTTGGTCAGTTCACGGCAGAGGAGATGCAAAAGGCGCAGGAGGTTATTGCTAAACTTGTTCCATTGTTGGCAACAAAACTGAGCCGTCGGAAAAAGACCAGTACCAAAGGAAAAACAATTGATTTTCGACGGAGTTGGCGTAAAAACATCGCCTACGGTGGGGAGCCGCTGAAATTGATCCGGAAGCGTCAAAAGGTCAAGAAAAACAAGATTTTGCTGCTCTGTGATGTCAGCGGATCGATGGACTACTATTCCACCTTTCTGATTCAGTTTATCTACGGGATGCAGCAAGCACTTGAGGAGGTCGAAGTTGCGGTCTTCAGCACAGAGCTCACCAACATCACCGGACTCCTCCGCCGCAAAGGGCTTGAAGAGGGGCTACGTGAAGTCGCACAGGTTGTGCCTGATTGGTCGGGGGGAACGAGAATCGGTGAGAGCATCGTCGCCTTCAACCGAGAGTTTGGACGCTCTTTCTCTGCGTACAGAACTGTTGTCATTTTAATCAGTGACGGTTGGGACCGGGGTGAAGCGGATATCCTTCAAAAGGGGATGGAGGTACTGCATCGTCAAGCATATAAGTTGATTTGGCTGAACCCCCTGCTCGGTAGTGAAGGGTATCAGCCAATCTGTCGCGGCATACGCACGGCACTGCCGCACGTTGACTATTTCTTACCGGCTCATAATCTGGATAGCCTGATTCAATTGACAAAGGTGTTGACACCAATCTGGTCTGATTAAAAGGAAGCATCCAAGGAGGAAAGGCGGGGAAGGCGAGTGAGATCCAATCTTTGTCAAGATAAGCGATGCTTGCCTATCAGATAGAATGAGAGGGAGGAAGGTAGATACACAACTTTACAGGTTACGCATTACGTTTCACGTTTCAAACACGTGGATTCTGTTTATCCCGCTTGTTCTTCTGACGTGTGCCGCCCCACCGCTTATCATTCCAGAGCGCGGGACAATAGCTCCCAATTTTATCCTCAAGGATCAGCACGATACAGAAATTCGATTAAGCCAATTCCGTGGGGAACATATATTATTGTTCGGCTTTGATAAGGATAACATCGATCGCGGTCAAACGTGGCTAAATCTATTCCTTGAACAGTATACTGAGGAGCTGCGGATTCTTCCTATTGCCAACGGATCTGGTGTGTCGATCTTTGCACGTCTGTTTCTGAAGGGGAAGCTTAAAGCGAATCTCCGAGAAGCTGGGGCGGAGGTAGATCTACCGAGTGTCTTGTTGGACTGGACAGGTGAAGTTTCCCAACAGTATGGGATGCTGCTCCAGATGCCCACAGTTGTGCTGATTGATCGCGCTGGGATCATTCAATTGGTGCATCCACTGCCGCAGTTGACTGCGGAAGAAGTGCAAGAAGTTTTTAACCTGATTGACCAGCAAATCAGGCGATAATAAATTGTAAAGGAGTTTTCCTAAAACAAAATCAGCCACTCACAAGAAAGGATTAAGGCATGACAAACTTAAAGACATTCCCAATACTTATGCTCATTGCTCTGTTTCTCGTTACGGGTTCGCAAATTGTATCTGCCCAATATCAATTAGCGCAAGATGCTTATGCTACCTTTGAACGGAGCTGCCTCGGCTGCCACGGATCCGGCGGTCCCGCTGCAGCGATACTCTTAATTGAAGATCACAGTGCACTCACCGCAGAAAACGGAGCGGTTGTTCCGGGAGACCCTGATGCGTCCAGATTGTATAAGCGTCTCCTTGGAGAAGGGGGGGCACTGATGCCGTTAGGGGGGCCTCCTCTACCCGATGCAGAGATTGAAACGATAAAAAACTGGATTTTAGCCGACGCACCCGATTGGGCGACACTGCCTGCTCCCAGGGTTGACCATATTCTTTCCGAGATGCCGATTCACGTCGGCGATACCTTTACCATCGACATCGGCGCGGAAACTGCATTTGACTTGGCAAAGTGGCAGCTTGATATTGCGTTTGACCCTGCAACCCTCGAAGCTATTGATGTGAGCGAAGGCGATTTCCTGACGATGGGCGGCGGAACAACCACCTTTCAGGGTGGGAGCATTGATAACGCAGCGGGTAACATCACAGGCCTCAGTGCGGAGATACAGGGTGACCCAGGCGTGAGGGGCACCGGCACACTGCTTCAGGTGGGGTTCAAGGCACAATCGAGCGGCGAAACCAAGTTGACATTGCAAAACCTCCAGTTTGACGCTATCACCGGGGGGAACGTCCCTGTAGAATCGCATGAAATCACTCTCACTGTTGAGGAACAAGTTGTCGCCGGGGATGTGAATGGAGACGGGCAGGTGAACATTCTGGATTTGGTCTCCGTCGCACAGCAGTTCGGGAAAGACCTACCCGCCGACTCGCCGGCAGATGTTACTGGCGACGGTGTCGTCAATATTCTTGACCTCGTCCATATCGCACAAATTTTCAGTAACACAGCAGCGCCCGCAGCACTAGTGGTTGGAACAGCAGATGTGGATCCCACGACAATAGAAACGTGGATTGCACAGGCGCGGTTGGAGGATGACGGTTCGCTTGCCTTCAAACAGGGCATTGAGAATCTCCAAAATCTGTTAGCCTTGCTGGTTCCCGAAGAGACCGTGTTGCTCCGTAATTACCCAAATCCGTTTAACCCGGAAACGTGGATACCGTATCAGCTGGCAACCCCCGCAGAGGTAGTGCTGACGATTTATGATATGAATGGGCAGCTGGTTCGACGTTTAGCGGTGGGACATCAAGCGGCGGGTATGTATCAGAGTCGCAGCCGTGCGATATATTGGAACGGACGCAATCAACTTGGTGAGTCTGTTGCCAGTGGCCTCTATTTTTACACGCTGATGGCAGGTGAATTCACAGCCACGCGGCGGATGGTGATACTGAAATAAGGTCAAACTCCCATCATCATGAGGGGACCTATCTATCATTTTCCTTTGATGCTATACCAAGAGTAATTGCGGCTGATTCTAAACCCCGATTAAAGAAAGCAAACATACAACAGATATGGACATACAGATATGGACATAAGGAGTTTCCCAAATGCAAGTACAGGCTGCGGTAATGCCGACACCGGGACAAATCGAGATTCGTGAATTTGAAAAACCAACCCCTGCCGACGATGCGCTACTTCTTCAGGTAGACCAAGTCGGAATTTGTGGTAGCGACAAACACATGTATCTCGGTCATACAAACCTGAACTTCCCCGTGATTCCGGGGCACGAGGTCGTTGGCACTGTCGCTGAAATTGGCAAAGATGCAAATCAGGTGATGAATGTAATGGGTGGACCGATTAAAGTCGGCGATCCGGTGACGGTTGTGCCCGGCTCAAAAAACTGCGGGAAATGCTACTATTGTTTGCGTTTTCCGCATCGTCCGACTTTATGCACGAACCGAACAATCTACGGGTTCAGTAACTGCGAAACCCCACCTCACCTGACCGGGGAGTTTTCTGAGTATACCTACATCCACGGCAACTCTTGGGTGTTTAAGGTATCAGCAGGAATCCCCGAAGAGCTGCGTGTCCTGACCGAGCCGGTCGCTGTCGCGACCCGTGCTGTAGAGCGTGCCCATGCGCCGGGCGTGCCGCAAGTCGGGGCGGGATACGGCATCGGGAACAGTGTTGCCGTTCTTGGCTGTGGCCCCATTGGACTCCTCGTGGTTGCCGTGCTCCGTAGCACCGGTGCGGGAACAATTATTGCTACTGATATTGTGGACAGTCGTTTGGATATGGCGAAAAATATGGGGGCAGATGTCGTTATCAATGTTGGTGAAACCTCCCCTGAACAACGCCTTGAGCAGGTGCAAGATCTCACAAGCGGAGCGGGGGCGGACATCGTGATCGAATGCGCCGGGTTACCGAGTGTCTTTGCTGAAGCGATTGATCTTGTCCGCCGCGGCGGCAAAGTGATTGAGGTGGGACACTATACCGATTCAGGTTCGGTTAATGTGCGTCCACACCAGATCTGCAACAAAGATCTTGATATCTGCGGTGTGTGGGCATATCCACAGATCCAATTCCAAACTGCCCTCGATTTTTTAGAACGAACCCGCGCTCCCCTAAAAGATTTAATTACCCATCATCTTCCCCTTGCTCGTCTAGAGGAAGGCCTCCAGATGCTTGGTGAGGAGGGGGTCTATAAGGTTGTTATTGAACCGCACGCGAATTAAGCGAAGGGGCACTCGGTAAATTGCTAGGCGATTTGTATGTGCTTACCCGAAAAGGAGGCAGAAAGTGAAACCAAGAAACTTGGAGAGGTGGAGGCAACTCTCCCGCTCTCCCCGCTCGAATCTCCCTTTTCCTATTTCCCAATACGCTTTCTGTAAGTTATGGACCCGTTTACTTCTGATTGTATTGAGTTTACACACAACAGCGGGGATGGCGGCAGAATCAACTTATGATACCATCGAATTGGCTGCATCATATATCCTCAAACATCAGAATGTGGATGGCGGTTGGCCTCTCATACCGGGTGGAGAAAGTGATGTTGAAATCACCGCAATTGCAGTGCAGGCACTGATGTTAAAAGGGTGGGGATCCGGTTCAAGTGTCATCCGTCGAGGGGTCACCTATCTAATAAAACATCAGAAGCCAGATGGAAGTTGGAACGAAAATACCGCGCATACCATTTTTGCTATCATTGCACTAAAGCGAGCCGAAACGAATCCGGATGAACAGTTTAACGGACTCCAATGGCTGCGGGAAGTGCAGAAAGCAAGCGGAAGTTGGGGACGTGGGGTACGCCAACCCGGGAACCCGCTCTATACATCGGCTGTTTTAGCAGGGTTTGGGCAACTTGGCTTTAATCAGAAGTTTTCCCCTATTCCCAAAGCTGCTACTTGGCTTGAGAATCGTATCAATTTCGATGGGGGGTGGTCAATGGGACCGGGGATACGGTCTAGTGTACTTGTCACAGCGTGGGTGTTGCAGGGATTGTCAATTGTTTATGATATCGATGAACAACTTGCGTGGCTAAAACGGATGCAAAACGATGATGGTGGATTTGGTAAGTGGAAAGGTGCGCCGAGCGATCCGGAAATTACTGCCTATGCGGTTCTCGCGTTGGTTATTGGGGAAGATCCCTTGAATGCGGATAAGGTCGCGCTCAGGTATTTGAGGGAGGTGCAACAGGAAGATGGAAGTTTCGTCAGTGCCACCCCTATTGAGCTAAAACAGCCAACGGCGAATTTACAAACCACCTGCTTTGTGCTATGGGCAATATATGCAAGAAAACTTAACGAATAATACTGAATTAGGATTGTTATTTTAGAAGGAGAGGTAAATGCCACAAATCAATTTTATGAACGAAATCGGAATCGCAATGGTTGTGCTCATTATAGCGATGATGACTTCTGTCCGTATCCTCAGAGAATATGAGAGGGCGGTTGTATTTCGGTTGGGGCGTTTGACCGGCGCGAGGGGCCCCGGGTTGGTGCTACTCATACCGTTCTGGATTGAGCGGATGCAACGCGTGAGTCTTCGGACTGTCGTACAGGATGTGACACCACAGGATGTAATTACTAAGGACAATGTCTCTGTGAGCGTGAACGCTGTTTTAACCTTCCGAATCGTGGACTCGGCAAGAGCGGTCGTTGAGGTCGAAGATTTTGGGTTTGCAATCAGCCAACTGGCGCAAACAACGCTCCGAAGCGTACTCGGAAGTGCAGAACTTGATGACCTCTTGTCAGAACGCGAAAAACTGAATCAAGAGTTGGAGGAGATTATCCGAAGGCACAGCGAAACGTGGGGAATCAGCGTCGTCGCTATGGAGATTAAACATGTAGACCTACCCGCAGAAATGCAGCGAGCGATGGCGAAACAAGCGGAAGCAGAGCGGGAACGCCGTGCCAAATTTACCCACGCTACAGGAGAGTTGGAATCCTCCGAAGCCTTAACGGAAGCCGCAACAACTTTGAGCAGAAATCCAATCGGTATCCAACTTCGTTACCTGCAAGCCCTCATTGAAGTGGCAGCCGAGAAAAACTCAACACTGGTTTTCCCGATACCGGTGGATCTATTGAGCTCATTTATAAAACAGGGAAATAAAACGGATTGATGGTTTTTGATACTGTTATTGATGACCACCGCCCCGAAGAGCGAAAAGTTGCAGGCTACTATGGAGAGAACCTCACTGTAATGTTCTTTCTTTAGGACAAGCTGCAAAGTTGACAGAGATGCACTTGTGGGATTTTATTCAGCTTTTAAGCCAGCAGGGTATTCCTATTGCCGAATATGATGACGAGGAAATCCAGCAAGAATTGGAGAGTTCCGATATGGCTTCAACAGTGCTGGTCTCCGGGTGATTATGCCGAAAAGTCTGTAGGGCCCGATTCCAATTATCAATTCCAGCGAGAATCTTGAAACCTGCCTGATACAATCCCCAGGACATACCTCCACAGCCGCAAAACAGGTCTATGACCGTCGGTGTTTTCATCGCGTCTACTTTCAATTTTGCCAATCAACTCGCTTCCGCTAATGTCCTAGCCCATTGCCTGTCAGAACATGAGTGCCCACCGTTCCGTCAGTAATATTAAAAATTGAGGGAAATCTGTCCTTCCACACCTCGTTTGCCACAGGACAGTATTGGCGAGAGTTCCCCTCAATTGCGGTGACTCGTGGTACCCGCGCAGCCAGTCCTGCAGAATGCAGGAATGATGCCCCCGGGCAGGTCAGATCCTGTACCGCCAAGAACATATCGTATTCAATCGCCGCAGCCCCCATAAGCAACGCTTGAGATTGTCCCTTACACGCCTTGAGTGCGACACCAGAATAGCCCTGTTCTCGTGCGAGTTGAAAAGTTTCAAAGTCGGTCAGTGCCTCGTCGATGACGACCGGTTTAATCTCTGCTGCTCGGTGCATTTTGTTATCGGGGTGTGCCTTGAGATCTCGATTTGTCGGCTGCTCGATGTAAGCCAACCGTTCAAAGGCGTGTCCCTCACCCTCCTGAATTTTGTGCAGAAACGCCAACAGGTACTCGACATCTTGGCAGGTTTCATTGAAGTCCGCAGAGTAATACCATTCACTCACACCCCGTCCTGCCTGTGTTTCGGCGGTGATTTTCTCAATCGAAAGCACCCGCTGCACATCCCAGTCTAAGTCATCTCCATTCAGCTTAATTTTCAGATGTGTCAATCCATCTGCGACAATCCACTCCGGCAACGTTTCGGGCAGTCCGTCATTGAGACGGTTCGGAATATCAGCATCGGTCAGTGGGTCAAGCGCGCCGACCAGATGGTAGAGCGGCATCTTTGGCTTCGGCTTTCGCAAGGTGTATTGGTCAAGGTACTTACCTGCGAATTTTTCATTAAGGTAGTGCGAGAGGTCGTGGCTCATGAAATCTTCACTGAGCCCATCGTAGCTGTTGATACCGTTTGCCTTACCGAATCCATCGTGGAGGGCTGCATCAATGGGGCTTGCTGCAACTACCGTGCAGAGCTTCGGAATTGGTGTGGCGAGCTGCATCTCCGTAGAGAGACCGGCTGCGATTCGCAGGAATTCAGGTTCAAGTGCCTCGGAGAAATCTACGGGGTGAGCGCACAGATCGCATTCGCGTGTGGCCTCAACCAGCTGTCCTGAGAGACGCTTCATCGCCTCAAGACTTTGGTCAAAGGGGACGTAACGCGGTGGAAACGCCCACACATTGCTGAGCGTCATAGACCCGAAACCGACTGCCTCTTTTCCATCGCGTGTCTGCACCTGTATACGCACATTCAGCAGTCCACAATTATCTATCGCGACACCACCGAATTTGAGCGGGGTACGGTATTGATATTCCTCAAAATCACAACTGACATCCAGAATCCGAATGTCCGTGCTTTTGGACATAAAAAGTCCTCCCAAATAGAATCCAAAGGGGGATAAGTAGATATAGACTTATTGCGATCAAAATATGGGGAGAAGCATCGCCATCACCGCATCAACCTCGCTTTTCTTAATGCTTCCCTGTCATGTCTAAACAGACCATTTCTTTCTCGTTTCGCACGTAAAGTTTACCATTCGCAAGCGTCGGCACAGTCCAGCAGAGTCCACTCAGCACTTTCGCACTCGCTTTTTCTGTATATCCCGAAGGCGTTGCCTTAGCTAGCCCCAACTTGCCACGGTCGCTGAGAATAATCAAGTAGCCATCAGCGAGCATCACCGTACCCTTTCCAAATCCACGGGTCTTCCACTGTTCCTCGCCGGTGTTTGCCTCAATGCACTTCAAGATGGAATTGTCGAAGCCATACAGATGATTTCCGTGAAGAACTGAAGAGGCAAAATGGTTCTTTAGTTTGCGACTCTTCCAGATTTCTTCAACCCTGATTTTACTTTGGTTTTCCCTGATTTGTACCCTTGCGGTGCGCTCATCATCGGGCGAAACAAAAACTCTCATCCCTAGCATGGCGGCACCCTTGCCATACCCGGAGGATATGAAGACTTTATCCGGTGGAATAAAGATCGGCGTGGCGGCGTTGACATCATAGCCGGTCTTCCACGGGTATTTCCAGTAGATTGTTCCATCGGTTGGAGAGACGGAAACCAGCTGAGTCCCTGTAAAACAGATGATTTGTCGAACCCCCTTGACCGTAATGGCGATAGGCGATGAGTATCCAAGTTTGTCTTTATGAGAACTCCATATCACATCACCGGTGTTTGTATGAAAAGCAACGATAGATTTTTCACCTTTCCCACCGACTTCGACCAGAAGCAACTCCCCATCAACCAGCGGCGATGTGCTGAACCCCCATCTCGGCATTTTGCTGCCGAACTTTTGCTGTAGGTCATGCGACCAAATTGTATGCCCATTCCCAGCGTTCAGGGCATACAATTTGCCGTGGGCACTGATTGTAAAGAGGAGATCCCCGTCAATCGTCGGTGTCGCACGTGGCCCATTGCCGCCCTGACCCTCGTGGTAATTTTTATCCGATCGGAAACGCCAAATTTCTCCCCCATCTGTGGCATCAAGGCAGACGACAAACTCGTCGTCTCCTTTGGAGAACATGGTGTAAACCCGTTCCTGAGAAACGGAGATGCCAGAAAATCCCTCTCCGATTGGAACCTTCCAAAGCACTTTGGGACCGTTCGCGGGCCACACCTTGAGGAGCCCCACTTCATTGGAAACTCCATCGCGATTAGGTCCACGCCATTGGGGCCACTCCGCTTTAGCACTCAACACGCTACCAACTAAATACCAAGTACCAAACAACACCGTGGCGAACCGTCTCAGCAAGGCGCAAGCTCTATCTTCCATTTTTATCTAAACCCCCTTGGTATAATAAGCAAGCTGAACATTTTTACAAATTGTATCACATCGTGATCGATATATCAACGCTGTTTTCTTGCTCGCCTAGGGCTATTTAGTTTTCGGTTTTGGCTCATGCTCCGCTGTTTGTAGCCGCACGTTCTATCCCCACACCCGGTAGGCGGGGCATCTTGCCCCGCTGTTTGTAAGTGAGCATTTATTGCGCCTTCTTATGTCAGCTGTCGAGACCGTCTTTTATCCGTATCATCCATCAATCCGTGTTTATCCGTGATTCAGACAATAATATGTGAGAATTAAATGACCCTATTGCCTGCCCGATTTGAAGGCCCCACACTGCCGTATTCGCACGGTTCTAAGTTGTTTCCGTTCCCTATGGGCAGGACAGTAATCCGTTTGTGCAGGGAGATTCTCACAGACTTAATTGAAGCTGAAACGCTCTGGCTTGTAGTATGGCAATTTATTGCCCGTCCAGCAGCGCGAAAAAACGTTGGCATTTGACATTAAAGTGATGTTGTGTTACACTCTATTTGTCAGCCATCGAAGAGTGTTCAGGGGATGCAGATAGGACTTACGTAGTTGAACGTTCAAAGTCTCGTAGGGGCAACCTCTCGATGAGATCGGGTCCGTTCCGAGACCAGGCGGAACGGAGGCACGGACGCTCCCTAAATTGAGCTACTGTAATCTGAAGTGCATAAGTCCTAGCAGACAAAGTTACGGGATGACGTAGGAACTGTATCTCAATCACAGGCACAGGACTATTCAGTTTAAGCTTACAAACAGAAATTGGAGCCAATTCCTATGGAGACGACGATCTACCAGCCATCGGATCATATTCTATTGACAAGTTTGGGGACGCAGGCCCGAAAAACGGAATACGAGTTGGATGGGCAACCGGCCGAAGCGGAACTTACCCCATTAGCTTTGGTGCAACTTCTAAAACCTGAGCAGCTGCCTAACAGCGTTGTCGCTGTGATCACGCAAGAGGCCAAGAATACGACGTGGAAAACCTTTCAGGCAGGAATTTTCCAAATCCTCGGCTTTGACCCTGAAAGGGTTGATATCCCCAACGGAAGCAGCCGTGAAGAAATCGGTCAGATTCTTGAATCTGTTGCCGAACGCATTCCAGAAGGCGCGGAACTCACGCTTGATGTCACGCAAGGGCTACGACATTTTCCATTTATCTTCTATGCTTTAGTGCTCTACCTTAAATCGCTTCGCGGTGTCAAGATTCGCGGTGCCTATTACGGCATGATAGAAGGATCTCCACCAAACACGCCTAAACCCATCATTGACCTGCAGCCATTACTTGAATTGCCGGAGTGGTTCCACGCGGTGCGGATGTTTCGAGATCAGGGGACAACAAAGCCTATGGCGGACCTCCTTCAGCCATTGGCAGATGTACTAATGCAGAAAAAGAGCAAGCTGTTCAAGTCCGGTAACCAGAAAGCGGGGACGCAGCGTAACGAGCAAGCCAAACAAGCCAAAAGCTCGGTCGATTGGCTCAAAAAGTATGCATTTGCTTACGAGTCCGCCTTGCCGCTAGAATTAGAAAAAGCCAGTAAGGCACTCATTACTCCAATTCAACAACTTCCCACTATAAATTTTGCCGGACTCCCGCCCCTGATTGCCGAACTCGTTGAGGCTATCGTCAGCGCAGCAGAAAAATCGGCTTTTGCAACGCCTCCAAGCGGAGGGAAGAACTGGAAACGCAAAATCCCTTTAGATGAAAATGAGTTGAAGCGGCAGGCTTATATGATTGATTTGTACTTGGGTCGCGACCAACTTTCACTAGCAGTGGGCTTGATGCGTGAGTGGGTAATTTCTTGGGCAATTTGGAACTCAGGCCAGTCCTACGAGAAAACTGGAGCTTGGCTAACTTACAAACTACGGCAGTCGTATGAGCATCGCCTTGGGGCTATCGGAGCCTTTGTCAGAGATCCGGCGTTCAGATCCACTATTACAGATGAGCAGAAGGAATTCGGCACCTTCTGGAATCAACTGACGAATGAGTTACGCAATGCACTCCACCATCATGCAATGCGTGAAGATCTGCTTGAAGAACCTCCCAATTCTCTTGAAGATGTTCGAGGTTTTTGGAATGAACTGAAAAAAGGTAGGATTGACCTGCCACCGCTGGGCGGTAATGGTGGTCGGCTTCTGCTTTCACCGCAAGGGACGAAGCCAGGCGTGTTGTTCTCAGCATTAAAGGTCGCCCGACCTGATACCTGTCTGGTGATTTGTTCAGCCACATCAGCAGGTAGTATTACTGAAGCTGCCAAACGTGCGGACTTTGAAGGTCCTATTAAACAGATCGAATTGACAGATCCGTTCGGCGGTTTTGATGAGATCGATGCAGCAGCGGAACATGCCCATCGCTATCTGTTAAATTCCGACAAGGTCGTGGCCAACATGACGGGTGGCACAACACTGATGGGCCTGATTGTGCAACGGCTCTCTGAAGATGCCCAGAAATTGGATCGTCCGATAAAACGCTTCGCCCTCGTCGACCGCCGGCCAATAGAAGAGCAGGACAGTGATCCGTTTGTGGAGAGTGATTGCCATTGGCTTGACCGAAGCTGAAACCCTCCTGGTTTGTAGTAGGGCAATTTATTGCCCGTCCAGACGCGCACAAAAAACGTTGGCATTTGACATTAAAGTGATGTTGTGTTACACTCTATTTGTCGGCCATCGAGGAGTGTTCAGGGGATGCAAATTAAACAGCGTGATGACGTATCAACTGTATTTCAATGGCAATTTTTTTGACAAAAGATTGTTAGACAGGTTAAACTGATTTTACACAGTCTTATTACTTCGGGAAACCTATCCCCTGGCCAAGCCCAATTCAAGGAAAAGCACAATGAAAAGTATTCAGTTGAAACTTGAAACCGTGACACCGATGTTTCTTCATGGGGCAGACAACCAAACGCTCGAACTTCGACCACCGCCGTTCAAAGCCTTGTTTCGCTACTGGTGGCGGGCAACGGTGGGGAAAATGAACGTAGACAATCTGCACAAAGAGGAAAGCCGCTTATTCGGTAATACGCAAGGCAGATCGCCTTTATCGATTCGTATTCCCAGCGTACCAGCATTACCGTTTGACGAATGTGCCCCTCTTCCGCATAAATCTGGTAGCTTTAAGAGGCAAGCTTACCGTCCTAACAGCACATTTAACCTCAAGTTCGTAGCCCTACAGCTTAACCAATACAGGCAAATTGCTGAAATTAGCTTCCTGCTCGGCGGCGTTGGTAATCGCTCACGAAGGGGATTTGGTTCAATCCGTTATCAAGATTGGAGTTTTCAGACCGTCGCGGAACTTGAAAAAAAAGTGTATCAAACGCTTATCGGGATTTCACCAGGGCGATTCCAGGAAAATCCTAATAAGATTCAGGTTGACCCCACAATTCGGCTTCCAGACTACCCAGTGATTAAAGCAGTCCATTTCAGTAATACATTATGGGATAATGTCAATGACCTACTCCGCAGGATCGGGCAGGCAACACATGACCATAGCGATAACGCTTTGGGTAGTGCCTCTCCACGGATGGCTTCGCCGATTCACGTTCGTATTCAGAAAATTGGCAATAAATTTGTCCCGATTGTCACACAACTTAACTCTGTTTTTCCAGGCGCGGACCCTCACAACTATAAGCAGAAACAGGTGGCTTTTATTGCCGCAATTTTGGCATAGGAATACATAATGACTGAAAATCTCATCCTATTCACGATTACGCCCGTACAAAAATTTATCACAACCGCACGGAAAACGGAAGATTTATGGCTTGGTAGCTATATTCTATCATATCTCAACGCAACCGCAATTAATCAGATTTACAATAAAGAGGGTGTCAAAATCATCTATCCCTCAATTGAAAACGGTTCGCCATTTGAATCCTGGCAGAATGCAGATATTACGCTTCCCTCGTTTCCGAACCTCTTTCTCGCCATGAGTGAAAATCTGTCAATTGACGAATTAACCCAAACGATGCGGTATGTTGAAGCGGCTGTCCAATGTGAATTTGAAAAGATGGCAAAACACGCGGTTGAGATCTTTGTTAAGATTGTTAATAAAGGGGCATGGGATAATACTTACGCGGCTGAGCTCTTTAGAAAACAGATTAAGCATTTTTTTGAGCTCTATTGGGTTGTTTCAAGTGGGTGCCGTGGGGAGTATAAGGATTGGTATGCCAAAACCGGAACGCGGCTTGCTTCTGCCAAAAACTGCCGCGCCTTCTATCAGGTTAACGAAAGTGGACGAAAATGTTCGCTCTGTGGGGACCGGGAAATATTTCACAACGGCAAAGGGGACCCGATGAAATGGTGGCGGCGGTTTGCCCAGCGTCGTGCGAAATACTGTCGACAGGATGAGGCACTTTGCACGGTTTGTCTTACCAAGCGTCTTGCCGGGGAGTATTTCGGCAAAAAACATCCAGAGATAAAAAATCTCTCTTTTCAATCAACCTCGGAGGTGGCCACTGCTGACTTCAAACTTCAAATCGCGGATGATGATGAGGCAACAGAGACATACAAGAAGTTTGTTGAGGCAGTTAGCACGTTTAAAGATACTAATAACAATAAGCTTGAAGTGACTGTGGATCCTGTTCCTAAGCTCAGAGAAATTCAAAAGAGTTGGAATGTTGATGGAGATTGGCTTTTTGAGGAGTCTTTTTCGGAGCAAAATCTTGAACGTTACCACGGAATTAGTAAAAAAGTGCAAATGGAGCAGAGGGTAGTAATCAGCCAATGCGACAAGTTGCGCCGGAAGCTTATCAACAATCATATTGGCTTCGATGCAAGCCGATACTTTGCGGTGATCGTCCTTGACGGAGACGGAATGGGACAGACAATCTCGCAATCCGAGGACTCGGAAGCACATACCAAGATTAGCAGTAAACTGAATGAGTATACGACAAAAGTTCAGCAAATTGTGGAGAAAGACTACCTTGGAAAGCTCATCTATGCCGGCGGTGACGACGTACTCGCATTGGCAAACCTGAGCGATTTGCTGAAAATCCTTTGTAGACTTCGATGGAGTTTTCCAAACCTAAATGGAGAGGATAATCCGGCATCAACAGCATCCGTAGGTATTTGTATTGCCCACTGCAAAGTACCGCTTGGCGATGTGCTTAATCGAGCCCGCGCCATGGAGCGGGAGGCAAAATCTGTTGATGGGAAAAACGCCGTCGGTATCGCGCTGTTGAAGCACTCTGGTAATATCTCGCAGACGGTTTTCAAATGGAAATATAAGGATGAGAGTGGCGTGAACATTGATATGATTACAGTGAGCCAAACCCTCGTTGAAATTATCAAGAAAGGGGAAGTTTCCAAGAAATTCATGTATACTTTCCGTGAGGTCTTTGCACGACTCGCCAACCGCAATGGTGTACTTGAATTGCCCCACTTAGTTGAGGCGGAACTTGAACGCTTGATCCGACGGGCGACGAGCGAAACTGTTTGTTCAGATACAGAAATTCAACAGAAGATTCATAACAATGTTCAAGATTTAACCGCTTTGCTGGCTAACGAGCGGATGAAATTTAGCGACTTTGTCAGTTTTTTGGAGATTATCAATTTTATCGCGCGGGAGGCCAAAACAGATGAGACTGTTTCTGAAACCGAATGACACCTTTTTCTTCCGCGATGGCCGCCCCTTCACGCGGGGGGAGCAATCGGAAGGCTACTCAATTGAAACGCCGTCTCCTTCGACAGTAATGGGGGCATTGCGGACTGCTTATATCGCTTTCTGCGGCGATATGGAGCGGTTTGCCAGTGACCAGATGAAATCGGTTATTGGCACAAAGCAGTCGCTCGCAAGTGCATCAATCCAGATTAAGGGGGTATTCTTAGGACGTGGTGATGGTCCTCTTTACTATCCAACCCCGCGCGATTTGGTGTCCGAGAAGAAATCGGGCAGCGCGACACTGTATCCGCTATCGATGGAATCGCAAAGTGATACGTTTTCCTCAAATTCCAAATTGTCCACACTCCTGACATGGAATAATTCCACGGTGCAGGTTGAACATGCAGGTGGCTATATCTCGGGCGATAATTTGCGGAAATACCTACTTGGTGAAACCTCGAATCTAACGTCAGAAAAATCAGGCTTTATCATAGATGAACCGAAGGTGGGTATCACCCGAAGTCACAAGACATTAGCAACTGACGAAGGTATGCTTTATCGGATTAACATGAAACGCTTCAGTGATTCGGAGTTCGGATTTGTCGTTGATGTTGATGGAATTGATCAGCTTCCCGAAAGTGCACTGATAAAACTTGGCGGCGAGGGCAAAAGTTTTAGCTACAAGATAACTACCCAAAAAACTGACCCGATTTTAGCCGATGACTGCTCTACAGTTCGAGAAATGGTGCGTGACTCTGGAAAATTCAAACTCTATTTAGCGACACACGCGATTTTTAATGATGGTTGGTTGCCTAAGTGTTTCCACGGGGATATTGAGTTAATTACTGCCGCGGTAGGGAATTACGTGACTATTGGGGGATGGGATGTTGCACACCGCCGCCCCAAAAAGGTGTATCGTGCGGTACCTGCTGGGAGTGTTTACTATTTTCGGGTAATCAACGGCGAAAAAACTGATGCAATTTTAGACTGTTTGCATTACAAAAACATGGGCACCCAACGCACACAGGAAGGGTTCGGTCTGACGTATGTTGGCGCAATGTCAAAATAGTGACGAAGGAAACCATTATGTTCAAATCTGCAAAACCTCTGTTCTTAATTGTTGAAACATCATTGCACGTAGGAAGTGGCAGCGATCTCGGCATCATCGATTTGCCAATCCAACGCGAAAAACATACAAACTATCCCAAGATCGAAGCATCGGGCATCAAGGGCGCGGTCCGGGAAGTTTTCAGCACCCAACCGAATCTAGCGCAGCTTCAGCTCGGTTGGGATATCACTTCCATCGAAGATGCTAAGTACAAGGAAGCCATTAAATTAGCCTTTGGCCCTGAGACTGGGGACCTATACGCAGGCGCGCTAGGCTTTACCGATGCTCGCTTGTTGCTTTTCCCCGTCAAGTCGGTTTCAGGTGTCTTCGGGTGGATTACCTGCCCTGCTGTGCTTGAGCGGTTCAAACAAGACCTTCAGATCTGTGATATTGACTTCCAACACTCTATCACGAGCAGCAACTATATTCCCAATTACTCAAATCTTATTGTTGCTGATAATAAGATCGTGCTGGAAGAGTACACCTTTGATGTTACGATCGATCCGACCGTAAATGAGCTGGCAAACTGGCTTGCAAAGCAGGGCTTACCTGCGGATGACGAGTATAGTTATTGGCGCGAAAAAATGCAGACAGACCTCGTCGTGTTGAGCAATGATGATTTTCGCGATTTTGTGACACTTTCAACGGAGGTCATCGCACGAATCAAGATTAACCAAGAAACCGGAACTGTGCAAAAGGGAGCTTTGTGGTACGAAGAATATCTCCCCTCCGATTCGATTCTTTATTCACTCGCCTTAACCTCGCCCATCTTTCAGGAAAACGATGCCGATAAAGGTCTCTTTATGTTGACGGATCAAGAAAAAAAGGAGAAGCGCGATGAGTCAGAAAAGGTAATGGAATTCTTGGAAGACGGGCTCCCGGCTGTAATTCAACTGGGTGGAAACGCAACAATCGGTAAAGGGATTGTTCGGACGAAAATCTATGGAGATTAAGGAGACAGAAATGAACGAAAACAGCATCAGAGGCATTGAACAGGGACGTGCGGCCTTTGCTTATGATCGCGTTAATGAGATAGCCCAAAATTCTAACGAAGATCTGAAGAAAAAGTACAAATCCGGCGCGAAAAAACTTCCAGTGCTCATCAAAACCAACGGGCTTGGACAGACATTGGCATTCATCAACAAACGAGATGACGGAAACACAAAACTATATAATATGATTGGCGAATGGCTAGCCTGCAAGCAGTTAATTGAATTGGGTGAAAATAGTGAACTCGTGGAGGTCGTTATTAGTAAATCCTCCAACGAATATCGCCGGATTACGACTGAGACATTGGCGTTATTGGACTGGGTTCGACGGTTCGTTGATGGCCTGATGAAAGGTGTGGAGGAGGATAACTGATGCCGATTTATTGCCCATCTGACACACAAGACCTCGTTAATCGCAATGAGATCTCAAACTTCGCCTTGCGTTATCAGTGTTTCTTGGAAAATGAACAAGACAGCGGTGGAAAAGTTAAGTTTTCAATTGACACAATGAATCTTGGTGATTTGCAACGCGCAATTGTACCCCTAAAAAACCGTCAGACGAATCAACTTCACTATCTGGCAAAGAGTTACCGTATTTTCTGCGGGTTTTATGAGATCGACGGGCGGCTGGTTATTGGGCTTGGCGGCGGACATGTGCAGGAAACTAACATGACGCTTGAGCACGTCTACGGCATCCCTTATCTTCCTGGAAGTACCTTCAAGGGCGTTGTCCGAAGTTGGGTAATTCAGGAAGATTTCAGTAACAACGAAAACTTGGCGATGCGAGACATCAAAGATAGCGACGACGAAGATCTGCAAGAAAAAAAGAAGGCTTTCTTCGCTGTTTTTGGCAGCCAAAAATCCGCGGGAAATGTTCAATTTCTCCCGGCCTATCCAATCGATAATGTGCCCCTGTCACTTGATATAATGAATCCGCATTTTCCTAATTATTACACAGGCACAGAGCTACCCACTGATACGCAGAATCCAATCCCAATCAACTTTTTGACTGTCGGGCAAACGCCTTTTCGATTTGTGATCTTGGCGAAGGAACAGGATCTGATTAACAGTGCCAAAGATTGGGTTGACAAAACATTGAGAGACAAGGGTTTGGGAGCAAAAACCGCCAGCGGATACGGATATTTCCGCAAGCGGAGCGGTGTCCCAAAAAGTCTCAGACCTAACGCGAACTTTCAAATTCCACTCAGATCACGTCCCAAGAAGCCCAACCAGATTAGCCTTGATGAAGCTCACAAGCAATTTTCCAATCCGAACAACCCCAATCCTGATCCGCAGTTAATTGACATTATGTTGGTTAAAAATTGCGCGGCACAACTGGCTCAGGTTGCGACACGGGACGATTTTATTGAACTGGGCCAATTAGCCGGAATCCTCCCAACCTTGGTTGAGTCGATTGAGGATTCTGCGATGGTATCGGACTTTGGAAAATGGATCTGGGATAACTTAAAAACAAGTCTGCTTTCGTCAAGAATCTTGGAACTTCCGCGACTTATCTATAGTACTGCTTTTCGCAAAACCCTCAAGAAATTACCATCGGACGAATTGGTGGATGTACAAGAGGAGTTAATAGCGGTTTCCAATCAACTTGAAAAGAGTAACGGGAACATGGAATCGGTTGTCGTTGCAAAACACTTTCGTTGCACGCCGGATGCTGATGAGGGAATACTTACATTTTGGGAATACACCAAGGATGAAGATACTGAAGGCTAAGAGGAGGAAAAACATAATGCCCCAAATCGAGTTGGCCGAACTTAACAAACTTACCACAGATTTGCGTTTACGCTCTATTACAACGCACACCGTCGGGCATCGCAGGGGAAACTTGACATAGCGTGTCTGGTTCTGTATCGGCTTCTCGAATGAATTGAACAACACCGCCTTGCACAATACGGAATCAATACCCTCAATCCGGTGTATTCAAACTCTAGCACTACCAGAACGGATGAGGAGCTGTTCAACCAGTATAGTGAAAAGCGGAAGGAGATCTACGGACACATAGACAGGACAGCTCTCCCCGCCCCAATTGGGAGCGAATTGACACCACCCACGGTCAACAGCGAACCATTTTAAAAATAAAAAACGGAGAAACTTCCGCTATGGGCACACTCCTCATTCTTACGGTTGGAACCAATCCGATACCTGTCTGGGTGGCATTGCATCATTTGAAAGATCACTTGCCACACCCGATTCATGTACGACTTGTGTATACGGAGGAAACAAAGTCCGAACGGGACCGGTTGCTGAAATGTAGTCGCGGCGCGTTTTCTAGTGATACTGTTGAAACGGTGTCGGGGAACCCATCTACCGTACGCGACGACATTACACGGAATCTCAAGGACAATTTACCAGACAATACCACTTGCATTCATGTGCACTACACGGGTGGCACTAAGGTGATGTGCGTTGAAACTGTTGTGGCTGCAGAAGCTGTTACAGCCGTTTTATCGGAACCGATTGACTTAGAGACCTCCTATCTGGATCCACGTGCTGACTCAGGCGCGACCCTCGTAGACCGGGATGGAAATGCCTTAGTCTCAGATACTCGCAAGGGGGTCAAGCCCTGTCTGCATTGCGTTGCTGAACTCAACGGCTTTGAACTCGGCCCATTTCCCTACGAATACTGGGATGAATCGGGTAACAATCGAACGAAAGAATGCACCGCCCCCGGAACCCTCAGTGAACAACAGTTGGCTAGGGGTTGTGCGGCCCTGAGGAGCGGTATGAATCTCACCTCTGACCTTCTTGAGTACGGTGCGTATGCTGCCCTCCAGCGTGCCTTGGCAGATATTGCTCGGCAGAGCCCGGATCGAAGGAACTATAAACTCTTCCACAAGGTATATGTGCGGCGAGCTAATGCGACAGACGCAAGTGTTAAACCGTTTGAACTGGACGTAGTTGCGGTACTGGGGTACCAAATTGTTGTCGTTTCGTGCACTCTTGCTTATGAACACCGCTTAGTGAAACAAAAAGGGATGGAGGCTATTTTACGGATGAGACAACTCGGTGGTGTGGAAGCACGTGCCATCGTGCTGTGTGGTGCTTCGCGAGAGGCCCAGCGGCTTATCCAAGCGGAATTGAAGGAGGCGACAGGGCATTCAAGCCTGTCCCTAGAAATTTGGGGAAAGGATAGGTGGGATTATCTCCGGCAAGCGTTTAATCAATACGTACGCACTGCCTTCGGTTGGGAGTGAACACATTATGCTCCAAAACTTCCGTTTCACCCGTTACCGTTTCCCCTACACCGTCCAAGAGCCGCTGAAGATGCTCCAATGCAAAGGTAACCTCTTCCGTGTCGGTCTCCGAGGTCAACGTGGACGGTGCTAACTTGACAAGGTGGGAAGTCTGCCCGCATGGGATAGCCTTATGAGCCCTGGGAGCCGCGACCAGGAGATCACTCCTACAAAACCTGTCGAAAATCTTCCCGCGCGGGACGGTCATCCAAGGAGGGGGGATGGATCCCCAGGGAACGCAGATCTGCATTGGTATTATTTTCGGCAATAAGTAGATAGGGGGTTTTCTCTGGATTTAACGCAAAGTCGCTCAGAAGAAAAATGGAAGAGTGGGAGGTAACATCCTTCTTTTATGCCCTTGCGCTTTATCAAAAATCCTGTAGGTCTGTATCCCAAACATTCATGTTTAGGATACAGACCTGCTTTAGCATTGTTTTTTCTTGTTTTCAAAAGTGCTTTGGTGTACAATGCACTGACAGCTAGGCTTCCTGCCGAAAACAGTCATCAGGGGTAAAAGCCGAGTTGGAACAGAGAATATGTCAATAAGTCCTAATAATAACTCAAGTTGCCACTTATGGGAAACGTTGCAAACCGGGCTGAAAATCAACACCGCTCGCAGTAGATTGACAAATCCACGGCACATCCCCAGAAACGGCTTGGATATGTCTATCCGAGCGGTGCGGATGCCTAAGAATACAATGCAGTCACCAAAAAAACATGCAAAATGTCCCAGTAAGGACATCCTATGGCAGCGATTCCCGAACGACAAGCCCTGATGTCTAAACCGGGTATCAACATCCCAGATTGTTGAGAACCTTTAAAAAAATGGAGTCTGAAAAATTATGAAAGGCAGTTGGCAGAATATCGCTGATATTTTCGCTGAACCGGGAGCCGCGTTTACACATCTCAAATCGGAGCCGAAGTGGGTATTGGCAATTGTCATCTTTTGTCTGTTTTCTATTGGAATCGCGTGGGCCATGTTCCCCTTTATCGAACAGATTATGTACCAACAACTGACGGAAGAAGGAGTGCCCTCTGACCAAATTGAAATCGCCAAAAAAATTACCCAAATATCCACTTTTATTGCTCCGCCTGTTGGATCGATTCTCTGGTTTCTCATTCTGAGTGCGATACTCACCCTATCAACTCGATTTCTTGCAATAAATGAAGCGATAAAATTTAAACACATCTATGCAGCCGTTGTACATACCTCGTTGATTGGCATCCTGATAGCCCTGGTCAATACGGCATTGCTAGTCGTTTTTGGAGATGTTGAAGGTATCAAGAATATAACCGATATGCAAATGATTCCGGGGCTCCATCTGCTATTGGGCTCAAGTGAAAACGTCAAGTTACTAATGTTTCTAAGTCACTTTAATCCCTTGAGTTTATGGTATATCGCTGTGATAGCGATAGCCATTCGCGTTTTCACCGATACAGATAGAACCAAAGCATGTTTTGGGGCAATCATTATCTGGCTCTTAAGTATTGCCCCCGAGGTTGCATTCGTGTCTTAACCCGGGAGCGGGTTGAAAACCCGCCCTTACGTATACCGCGCATTCTGGTATTTGGGGGCGTAGAACTCCGGCAACAACCCATCCACTCGAAGCAATCCCTTTCGCGTCAACGTTACAGCATCTTTATCAAAGGCCAGCATCCCCTCATCTTGAAGTTTTTGATAGGTTGAACCAAACATCTCCAAAATATCAGCATCAAATGTCTCACGGAAATGGGCTGTCTCTATTTTCCCCAGCTTTAATTGCAGTATCATCTCTCGGGTCAGACGTTCCTCCGGCGTTGTGGGAAACGCACGATCCAGCGGCAACCGGTTCGCATGGAGTGAATTAACATAGTCGTCCCAACTTGTCGCATTTTGGAAATGGACACCGCTCATGTGGGAGAAAGAGGCAACGCCTGTGCCGAGCATGTCGCTGCCACGCCAGACTGCATCCCGATAAACGAATTGCCCCGACTTATCCTGCTTCACCATTGTGTATGCGCTTGACATCTTATATCCGGCATCTGCCAATTGCTCAAACGCGTAGTGGTGCCATTCCCGTTTCGTTTTCCAATCCGCTACAAATAGATCTTTGCCTCCAAAAATATCCTTTGAGTAAACGGTGTTGAACGGCAATTCCATCTGATAAATGGTGATGCTGTCAGGATCCAGATCGATGGTTCGCTCGACAGTATCCCGCCAACTGTCCCACGTTTCCCCGACCATTCCTGCGATTAGATCTATGTTGACCTGATCAAATTCAAGGGCGGCAATCCACGGGGCCACCCGATATACCTCTTTGGAAAGGTGGGCTCGCCCATTTTCCGCCAAGATGGTGTCGTTGAGATTTTCGACACCGAGGCTCAACCGTGTAACGCCGATCGCTTTAATCGCTTCCAACTTGCCTTGCGTCAGCGTCCCCGGCTCACATTCAAAAGCGACCTCCTCGGCACTATCCCAAGGCATTGTCGCTTTAATCCGTTTGACAAGTGCTTTTAAGTGGTTGCTGCTAATGTAGGAAGGCGTACCGCCGCCGAAGTAAACGAATTTCAGCGGTCGATCCACCACGGATGGAATTTCGCTGTAAAGCTCAACCTCTGTCCCCAACGCATCAAGGTAGGTCTGAATATCGGAACTGTTTTTATCTGTGTAAACTCGGAAGTAACAGAACTTACACCGTTTGCGACAGAACGGAATATGCAGATAAAGCCCTAAAGTGGCTTCCGGCATTGGTGGAGAATTCAATGCCTTTATCGCTTCCGGCACATATTCTTTTCCCCAGAATGAATACGGTGGATAGTTAGAAACAAAAACGCTTCCAACCTCCGTCTCCTTTGCATAAGTCCGTGTTGTCGTCGGTTCAGGAATCGCTGTTTTCAGTTGTTCACTCACGGTTTGCTCCCCTTTCTCCAAAGCAGTATATGCGGCCATTGTCTGCGCCAATCACAAGTTTTCCCCCCATAACACTAGGCGAGGCAATAATAGATGCTCCAATTACAAATTCCCAGATCTTTTCACCCGAATTAAGGCTCAGTGCAACGAGCTCCCCTCCCACTGTCCCAAAGAAAACGCGCTCTCCGACAATCACCGGCGAGGAGTCTACCCGCGATTTGGCCGGATATGTCCACAGCAGTTGTCCTGTCTGTGGTTTCAGAGCGTGCACCATTTTGTCGCGTCCACCGATGACAACCAGATCAGCCGTCACGGCTGCCGAAGAATAGAATGGGAAATGCCGTTCCGGGTGTTGATACCGCCAAAGAATTTCTGCGTTTTCCAGTCCTGCACACAACACCTGATTCCCAAACGTTCCTGCATACGCCCGGTTGTTCAAAATAGCAGGGCTGGCTCCAACATAGTCACCCAATGCGATCTGTTGCTGCTCCACGCCATTAGTGATGTTGATGCTGCGTAGATAACCGTCGCACCCTGAAATAACAACCGCACCGTTGACAATCGCCGGCGATCCATGGACGTATCCCTCCGTCTCGAACTTCCAAACCAACGAACCATCTTCGGGGGAGAGACAATAAAGATATTGATCATAAGAACCGAACAATAGGCGATCTTGGGCAACGTTGGCGGATGAAATAATCTCAGCCTCGGCTTGGAAAGTCCATCTGAGTGCCCCTGTTTGGGTGTCCACTGCATGAAAAACGCCCATACCATCGCCAAAGTATACCACATTTCTGAATACAGTAGGAGACGATTTAATCTCGCCGGACCCCTGATATTTCCACTTTAATTGCCCGTTTTCAAGATTGATGGCGTGAAGGTAGCCGTCTAAAGCACCGACATAAACCGTTCCCGCTGCAACCGCAGCGGTTGACTCGATTCCATCTTCCGCCTCGAATGTCCAGAGCAGTTCAGGGTTTTCGGGCAGTTCGCTGGTGGCAACACCGGTGAGTTGAGGGTCCCCGCGAAAACTGAGCCAATCGTCAGGAGACGCTTGACTCTGTCCAATAGAATGGATCAGGGTATAACTCAGAAAAATGTGAAACATGAAACGTGAAACGTGAAATGTAATTCGTATCGCGTGTTGCGTATTAATAACCCAAGTTGCTAGATACTGAAAATCCATCGGTTTTCCTGTAGGAGCGGGATTTCTTATACGTCCAATTTCCGCGCTCCAGTTTTGAATCCAGATCTTATCGGGGAGGAGCGCAATGTGTATAGCAGGGCATGTCTAACCCAAATACTAAAGCCCCAAACGCGACAACAGGTGGCGGCTTGCGGACTAATAAGTTAATTCATACAATTCTAATAGTTCAACTTCACTGACTTGCCGTGGGTTGAATCTACCTGTCCACTGCTTGGCTGCTTCTTTTGCCAGTTCGGGCAGGGCTTCAAGCTGAATCTCAAAATCCCTCAACCGTTCCGGTAGTTCTGCTACAGCTTTTAATTCGGAAACCCGTTCATGCAGCGACACAGGGTGTAATTCCTGATAAAGTGTGCTCACCGCTTGATTGTTAAAGTAGATTACACCGGGCAGCATCAACGCGACTGCGACACCGTGTGTGATGTTATATCTGGCGGTCAAAGGATTTGCACAAGCGTGTGCGGCACCGAGCATGGAGTTTTCTATCGCAGTGCCCGCCAGATGTGCTCCCAGAAGCATTCGGCTTCGGGCTTCTATATTTTCTGGGTCATTTACCACAATTTCAAAACTCTTTTCCAACAAGTGCCATGCTTCTTTGGCGAACATCTGAGAGATAAAATTTCTCCGTGTGGAGACGTAGCTTTCCACCGCATGGGAGATGGCATCAATACCTGTGGCGGTTGTTACCCTTTTTGGGGTGGTTGTGGTCAAAACCGGATCGAGAATGACCGTTCGGAATCGGGCTTTTTTGTCGCCGCACGCCATCTTTTGATGCGTACCCTCTTGGGCGATTAAAGTGAAAGAATGCGCTTCGCTGCCGGTGCCTGCGGTTGTCGGGATGCCAATGGAGGGAAGCATCGGCTTGGTTGCTTTGTCCACACCCCAATAGTTTTCCATCCGTCCACCGTTTGTCAGGATGAAGTTGATCCCTTTGGCGCAATCCATCGCGCTTCCGCCGCCAAGCCCGATGAGCAGATCAATTCCTCCCTGATCTTTGGCAAATCGGACACCATCTGCGACATGGCGGCTTGTCGGGTTTTCCTCAACACCATCGAAAACGAAGACATCAAGGTTCGCCGCTTTCAGTGAATCAAGTGCCTTTTCCAATATACCTACCCTGATGATACCGGGATCGGTGACGAGGAGCACCCGTGCACTCCCTAGCTCTGTCGTCAAATCTCCCAACTGGTCTAAGGCATCTTCACCGAAAACGACGCGGATGCTGGATTGGAAATCGAATGATTGCATTTTGCGTAGAACGTAAAAAGCGGGGATTAACCGAATGGTCGCAACGCCCGGATCTGCTTAATCTGCCCAGCAATTTCATCGGCGGAAGCGTGCAGCATCCGCTCCCCTTTTTCAGCGGTTGCAGGGCGTGGATCGCCGACACCACCGTGCCGCGTACGCTGATCGAGTCGGTAGTAGGAGGACATTCCCTCTACCCGCATCCCTTCGTGCTCCCCGTCAGGGTCTAACCGGTCTGTGCGAACGAGACTGGGGTTGATTGCCATAATCATACAGGTCTCAGTTTCCCCAGCATGCCCCGAGCCTCCGCCTCCTAACTCACGAATTTCATCGAGTGCTCCGCCGCTTGCCCACGCCCAACGGGAATAAAATTCCGCGCCGCTATCGCCGTAACGCTCCATCAAACGCTGGAGCAGGACGGAGATATTCGCGCCATTGCCGCCATGACTGTTCTGAATGAGAATCTTCTTGAAGCCGTGTCCTACCATAGAAGCGACGATGTCCATCATCAGCTGCAAGTGAGTTTCGGATATAGCACTGATGGTACCGGGATACCGTATGTGGTGTTGAGAATATCCAAGCCACTGCATCGGCAGGACCAGAACATCGTTCGGGCAGCGTTCATGGACACGACGCGCCACCTCTTGTCCGATCAGGCTGTCCGTAAATACCGGCAGGTGCAGGCTATGTTGTTCACAAGATGCCACCGGCATCAGCACGACAATATCGCGGGGCAGGGCATCAACTTCGGGGGAGGTCATTTCTGCTAAGATCATAAACTGTCTCCTGTTATAGATTAATTTTGGGCTTTGATGAATGCTGAAACTTGCGTAGAATTACAACGGGCCCGCTCCTCCATACCTATTTTACGCAAAATTGAAAATTGCACACGAGCAGCGTCCAGCGTTGTATCTTTTGGCACGATTTCTAGGTGCATTTTATCCTTTGGCTTGCGAATCTTTTTCACTGTCCGCGATTCACTTGCAACGCACGTTGCCGATAAAGAAAATCAAACAGATTTCCTTCGTGTGGATCGCCGTAGGCAATCTTATTCGTAGCGAGCGCGAGCGGTCCCAAATTCAGACGTTCCACCTCCGAGGAGCGGTGCAGATCAACGATAAATGCGTCGTCATCTGTGATTGCGGTTACCACAAGGCTCGGACCGATACGGTCTAATATCTCCTCTTGTGGAACCTCTACCACACTGACAAAGGGAAATAAAAACTCCGTGTTTGCCAGTGGATGTTCCGGGTCTTCGCACCAAATGACGGTCGGACTGAGGAAGGTGCAGCCAGCTTCTTCAACTACCCGTCCTCCATCTCGATATTTGGCTGTTAGATCCGTTGCGCCGGGAACTTTCAGTTGGTTGTCGATGAGATCTGAAATCCCCTCGGCAGCTTTCGGATTGGTGAAAGCGGCGATTTCGGCGTCCGGATCGTCTAACGGTTTTGGGGTGATTTCTGCCAAATGTTTCGCCAACGTTTCTGCGATTTCGCGCCCGTGTGATGGAACCCAGACACCGGAGTCGTTGATGCAAGATCGCCCACCGTTTTCGGCGATCGAAGTAATCATGAGGTCGAGGTATTCTTCCCAACGCGAGATTCTATCCTCAGCGATGATAATTTTACTCCGTCCTGGACCGTGAATCTGCACGTTAGGATTCGCCTGCCACGGTGCCACCGTTGAACCACCGCCAAACAGCAGAGATTTGCCGCAATGAAGCAGGATTTCTGCTGCCCCCGAATAATCCGTAGGGTAGAATCCAAACGCTTGAGGCGGACAGCCAGCCTCGATGAGAGCCTGCGCGATACGGAAAGGTGTCCACGGTTCCTCACTGCCGGGCTTGAGAATGAGTGGTGTTTTCAGCGGAATCGCTGGCAACCAAAGGGAATGCACACCTGGGGAGTTGCTTGGAAGCACCGCCCCTAGTGCGTCGGTTTGGGGAACGTAACTCAGTGGACGTTTGTTATGGGTGCCCCATCCAGAATCAATGATGGACAGATCTAGGCCCCGTGTGAGTCCATCCAAGACCTCCTCCATTTCATCCAAAACCAACCGTATCTTCTGCATATTGTTGCGGCAAAGGCTTTGGGGCAAGCCCGTCGTCCCAGAAACCTGATGAATATAGTCATCGGGCGATTGCAACGCATCGTCCAAAGGCAGCTCTGATTCTATAAAAAGGTTGGCAGCTTTTTTACCAATTGCCAAAAGTTCTAACACAGACAAATCTTCGAGGACTCGCTTGTTGTCCTTAGCTTGGTGCAAATCCTTTGCAATCAGCCCACGATTTGCCTGACTCACGACTGCAAGCGGTTCACCTGTCTGGATGTGTGAAACGTGGGCAAGATTCAAACTTCTATAAGAAAGTCCAGCCCGCAAAATTGGAATATGTATCATGATGAATGGTTCCAGCGCATATAGATTCAGATTCGTTTTTACCCAGTGGATGGTTACTAAGCCGCGCGAGCTTGAGCCGTCGCTACGGCATCCGCAAGTCGGAATTGCTTCGCGGCACGTCCGCCCTCTGGCACCCCTAACGGTAGACGCACATTCAAAAGAAATGGGCGATTCTCTCCTTCAACCACGTTCAACCCATGGTCAATTGCTGCAGCAAGCCGAGACTCATCTTGGACGTGCATGCCGTCCACACCGAACCCTTCTGCGAGTTTCACGGGGTCAATTCCGTCCAGAACGACACCGGCATATTCCCCGGTCTCCTTCATCACCCCATTCGCGCGCCCAAAGGAGGAGGCGACAACACCATAGGATTGGTTGTTGGAAATAATGTAGAGAACCGGTACCTTATGATGCGCTGCGGTCCAAAGCCCTGAATCAGCGTAGAACATTGAACCGTCACCGACCAACCCGACAACCGGCTTGTCAGGGGCTGCCAGTTTCAAACCGACCGCCCCACCAATACCGTAGCCCTCAGAACCGCCGGCAGCCCGAATATACACATTCTTGCCACCACTATCTGACCCACCTATAGTGTCTAAGGGGACCACATATTGCTCAATCATCACCATCCCACCGCCACGACGTTCTAATGCTTTGTCAAGGACATCCGCGACCAACCAAGGCCGAATCTGGTTCGGTTGAGCTTCAGCCCGTTGTGCGTCCTTTAGCCGCTGTGTACGAAGTGCGGCGGCTCGTTCCTGCGCCCAAGCACGTCGTTCCGCGAAGTGTTTTGAAGTTGAATGAATCGATGCCAATTCCGCTAACCGCTCAAAGGTCCGACACTCATCCGCCAAAATTGCCAGATCCAAATTCGGGATATTTTTAACATGCTCGATATCCGGACCAATAGCGATGACCTGCTGCGCTTTGGAAAATGTGCCGAAATCCCCCGGCTTTCCGCCGCCCCCATGCCGCATACCGATACAAACGATTAGGTCAGGTTGAAGGGCACTTGCCGCTTGATCCATCCGTCCGCAATTGAGTTTATGTGTTGTTGAAATGCTTCTCCCCCAGCTCCCGACAAAGGGGACACCAAAATGTTCAGCGAGCGCGGCGACTTGGGCTTCTGCGCCGCTTTTCCAAACGCCGTCCCCAATATAAAACAGAGGGGATTTCGCATCATGCAAGGCGGATTCAATCTTCTCAACATCACTATCCGATGGATAACCCGCGTGGAGGTCGGGGAGTTCTCCTTCAATAATGTTCGTGGTTATCTGTTCGGGGCCAAGCACCCGATCATAAACGGCGAGATGGACGGGCCCCACCGGCGGCGTTTTGGCGACCAGTAAGGCACGATGAATCGCTTGTGAGAGACCGTCGGGTTCAATCACGGTCCAGTTTTGCTTTGTAAAAGGCGCAGCGATGGATGTCGGTCCAAAGTCGTGGCTGAGATCGAGTCCAATCCGATCGGCGTAACTACCGGTATCCCCTGCAAAGGTGATAACCACGACGGGCAGACTGCCAGCCCAAACGTTGATTAGCTGTCCCAAGCATTGGGCCAGCCCCGCGCCGAGATGGACCAGCATAACCCCCGGATCGAGATTTGCTTGCGTATAACCGCCTGCTTGTGCTGCAACACTACCCTCATGGAGTGCTAAAATGCCGTGTATATCTGGGTGTACATGCAGCGCATCGAAAAAGCGTGCCTCGCGCGAGCCCGAATTATTGAACACATACTTCACACCCGATGCTGTCAGTTGTTCAACCATAACCTGAGATGGATTCGCTGTAATGGGTCTCATCTGCATAAAACATTACCTCTCTTTCCTTGTCTACTTGTTTCGATAATGGGATCAATTGATTCTGACCAAACATCTCCGCATGTAAGGAAAACAGTTCTGCGTTCCCTACCGCTTTGCTTCCCGAAAGTTCACCGCATACCCATAAAATTAATCAAGATTGCTGAAATTAAAGGATTCACAAAGCAGCCGAGCTAATACACTCCTACCGCAACGGACTCCTGCAGTTCTGAGAGCAGCCGTAGGTTTTGAACGCCGTCCCACGGATACGGCTCAATGGGTTGAGCCCGCTCCGCTTCATCCCTTTCGAGAAAACGCGGCATGAAAAACTCGCGCGTTAGTGTGGTCAGCATCACGCGCCCGGTTTCACCGTAGTCAACGGGTTCTTCCGGGTTGTCGGGGTTGACTAGTTCAATGACAGCGCGGGGTTGCGGCGGATAGTAGATAATCGCGTAGTTATCGGCAGGATTAAACGGCTTGCAACACGCCAAACCCATAAGCGTGTTCCCATACGTCGGCATAAATTCGACTCCCGGCACCAACTCCTCGCGGGCAAAGCGGTGGAATTGGGCATCCATCTCCGTCCCACCGCAAAAGATGCCCTTTATGCCAACCTTTTGTAGGGAGATCTTTTCGCACAACGCTTCAAGTAACTTCGGTGTTGTGAACAGACACTGGATATTATCGTGGGCGCGTAGGATATGCAAAGATTGATCTATGACGTGATTTTTATAGAGATCCAACTCCTGATGTTTTCCGTACTGAATCAGTTTGTTCACCCACCGCGGATCGAGGTCAACGAGGAAACAGATGCCGCCGCGATGTTGCGCGAGGTACTCAACGGCGAGACGGAGCCGCCGTGGGCCCGTGGGACCGAGCATCAGCCAATCGCTACCACGTGGAAAGCTCTCATCGGGCAAAGTTTCACTGAACATTTCATAATCTATTTGGAAATCGCGGATACTGATACGATTCTTTGGAACGCCGGTGGAGCCACCTGTTTCAAATACATACACAGGTTGGTCTGCGTACCTTTTGGGGACCCACCGCCGCACCGGTCCGCCGCGCAGCCATTCATCCTGAAAATGTCCAAGAAGTTTTAAGTCGTCGTAGCTTCCGATTTTCTCGCGGGGATCAAAATCGAGCGTCTCTGCAAATTCCAACCAAAATGGAGTGCCGGTTTCTGGACTGAAATGCCACTGAACGATTTCACGAACATGGGCATCAAGTTGGGCATGTGCTTCTCCCGCTTTTTTGGATAATGATTGATTCAGGGTGTCCATAATTGTAGATGTATCCTATATGATGGGAGGCTCAATCCTTCAGTTTCCAGTCGATATCAATACTTGGGTAATCCGCAACGAAATGCCGCAACTCAGGGGAAAGCCCCTCTATGAACCGGCGTGCTGATTTAGGTAACTGCCACGGAATTGAGAGTTTTTCTCGGCTTGGACGGAAATTAAAGCCGCATGAGAGACGGGGTTCATCGCCACCGTGCGGAAAGGCTCCATGATACGTCCGAGCCGCAAAAATGATGAGGTCTCCCGGCTCTGTGAAAAGTGGAATTACGCCCGGCACATCCAGCCGGTCATAGGCTTTCGGTTCTTCGCCCGTTCGGTGAAATGAACGCTGATCCGCCGTGAATTCAAACCCGTCGGGTGGTTGCCAGTCAGCCCTATGGGAGTCTCCGATAACTGCAAGCCCCGCTCGGCTCGGATGTGTGCCGTTGAGATAGAACCACATACCGTTGGGCCAATCACCGCGATTCAACACGTCGCCGGAGTGTCTTGGCGGCGGTGCGGAAAAGCCACACCAGTCGGTATGCCACGTCACCGAACCCGATTCAACATTCTTCAGGATTGCAGCAGAGCGATGGACGGTGAGCGCGTCGGTTTCCAAAATACATCGGTTGATATTCAGGTATTCTTCGTGCTCAAGCAGTTTCCAAAGGGGTTTTGAGTATTCGATGAAAGCGTGCTTGACACGCGTTTCCCCACGTTCCAAGTTGCCCTCCGGATTAAGTACCTGACTGATAGATTCCTTTAATTCTTCTACATAATCTGGCGACAACATATTTTTTACAACGGCAAAACCGTGTGCATCATGACATGCCTTAATCGCTGAGCGTTCGTCCGCTGCAAACTCATATCGATAGGGTAAATTGACAGGTTGAAAGTTATCCTTGGACATTGATTACTTCTCCTCCAGACTGCTATCGTGTAACCCTCTTGGCCCATGCTAAGAAATCGTTCGCATTTTGGACTTTCTTCTTCTATGAGCCTCGTAGGTTGGACACCAATGAACTAATGGTTTTCACGTTTCACGCACTTATCGTTTTGCGCTTTCTTTTGGGATGAACCACTCTCTTTTGCATGCTTACATTACTGCATAGCAATTGCAAAGAGCGTATTCCGACTTGCGATATACAGCACACCATCTTTTGCTACTGGCGTGGTATAAACGGCACTCCCCATGTTAGTCTCGAAAATAAGTTCTTTCTCTTTAACCGCTTTTAAGATAGCGACATCTCCGTCCTCGTCTCCGATGTATACCTTGCCATCCGCCACGAATGTCGATCCCCACACTGCGGCAAAGGTGTCATACGTCCAATAGTGTTTACCAGTGTTGGCATCAAGGCAGTAGACGAAGCCGCTCAAGTCTGCCACGTAGAGCAGGTCATCGGCAATCGCTACGGTGGACATCGTACGGTGGAAATCTTCGTCGCCCCGATGCCAGACAGCACCTGTCTCGGTAATGTCCCCCTCACCCGTAGCATGAATCGCCCAGAGATGGCCGACTCCCTCCCCGTGTTCCGGGTCCTGTCCCACGCTGATGTAAACCTTATTCTCCCAGATGACAGGTGTTGAAATAATATTATTGCGTGTCCCTCGCCCGCCCAGTTCCCAAACGGAATCTTTGGGGTTACAGTCGAATTTCCAGATTAGTGTTCCGGTCTCAGGTTCCAGCGCGTAGATCCAGCCATCGCCGCCGGGAAAGATGACTTGGGGTTTGCCGTTGATTACCCCGTAGGCAGGGTTAGACCATTGACCGTGTAAGATATTTTCAGCAGGAGAGTTATCTTCCCAAACCAGTTCGCCGGTCCTTTTATTGAGTGCGATAAAACTCGGCGCAAAAGGGGCAGGAATGTGAACGTGCCCTTCGTCAACGCCATTGCTCGTTTCTACAAAGAGCAAATCGCCGGCACCGACTGGGGAACAGGTGGCAAGATTGTGAGGAAAAACCTCCAATTTCTCGATCATATCATACTTCCAGATAATGTCGCTATCGATTTTGCTAGTGTCGGTCTCCTCCGTGAAAGGGCCATCATTCTCTCCGTCCATGAAGCCTTCAGTATCGACACAGACGACTTCAGCGCGGTTGGAAATATAGTAAAGCCTGTTGCCCTCAATGAAAGGGGTTGAACAAATACCCTGTTGAGGCCAGTCGTTGACACGTCCGGCGGGGAGTTTGGTATGTGTGGATTGCCAGAGAAATTCCCCGTCCGACTCGCGGAACGCCATGATGACGCCGCGGTCGCCGGTAAGTTTCGGATTTCGCAGCCCTTGATTGTTCGTGCCAACAAATACCTTGCCGCCGATGAGAACAGGGCCCGCATAGGTCTGTGAACCCAAGGCTGCTGTCCATTTGACATTCAATCCAGTTTCCACGTCCCATTTTTCCGGCAGATTTTTCTCATCGGAGACGAGGTTGCGCGATGGCGTAAACCCCCACATCGCCGTTTCAGTGGCGGCAGATATTGCCGAACCCATCAACACCGTTAAAAGAACGATAAAAGCGATAGTACCTATTCCTATAATTTGTGTATGTCTCATTTCGATCCTCTAAAATTGTGAGTGGTTGCTAACCGTAAATTAAAAATTGTCTAACTGTGTTCGTGTGATTTCGCTCAATTTCCCCTCGCGAAGTTTGTATTTTTCATTGAAACCTGTACAATCGTGATTAGAGTGTTTTTCCAACACCTTTACGCACCAAGCAAACAGGGTTCTTAGCGAAGCGCAGGTGTCTGGGCGAGACAGAACATGCTCGATGTCAAAAGGTGCAAATCCCTGTTTCCATTACCGACTTAAATAACTTTGGGAGGTGGTGCTGTTCGGTTTTGCCGCTGACGATTAAACCGAAGCGAAAATAAGCGCATTGTGGGTGTTCGACAGGCTGTGTATCTTGTTCAGTCATTCTCCCTTCTCCTTGGCGTAAGGTTTACTTTGGGGGGCAATGACTTCAGCCATGTAAAGCGAGCCGGTATCATAGCTTTCCAGCAAATCTTGAATATCGCCCATCTCGCTGACCCGCGTTAGCACCGTCTGCCCGGAGTCATCCAGTTCTGCTGCCAAAATATCTTCCGGCTCAAACTGACCAATCAAAACCGGGGAGTGTGTTGCGATGAAAACCTGCTTGTTCCATTCTTCCACGGCTTGCTTAACCGCTTCGGCAAAGATTGAGATAGCATAAGGGTGAAGCGAGGTCTCCGGCTCATCGAATACAATCAGTGAGTCTCGATCCGTTCCCTCAGAGAATAGAGCCGTTAGGTGAATAAGCATTTGCAGATGACCATCTGATACGCCAGAGGCTTGAATTGGGGCTTGACGGCCTCTTTCTAAAAAACTACCGTAAACTGAATTGGGTCCTGTCTGCTCAATGAGCAAATCTTCAAAATTGGGGAAACTTTTCCTCATAAAATCTATGATCGTAGCATAACGATCATCAATTACTCGTTTATCGTGGATATTCCGTAGGACAGACCATACATTTTGACCATATTCCCGTAAGTAAGTCTGATAGCTTGATTCTGACCCGGTACGTTTAAGCGTAGGCAACGCAATTTTGCGCGCATGGTAAAAATGAACAAAATGAAGCAATCGATCCAATTCAGCCGCTTCATCAGATTCATCTTCAAAAGCGGGATACCAGTTCAAAGCAAGTTTTTCTGCATCCTTCAGCCTAATTGAAACCAATTGTTCCATCGAGTTGTGGTAAAATTCAACTTTGTCACTGCCTATTTTCCGATCAATCAGACGAAGATCACGGGGCTTTGAATGCAATATTTCCCCGGCAAAAGGTTCAATCCGCCCTTCGGAGAACCCAAATAAAACTTCATATTCAGCTAAATCTGTCTCAATCTTAATTGATATGTTGGCTTCTTGATCAGCACCATCCCACAGCATGCCAATTCCGTGACTGCGATAAGAAGATGCCTCGTCAACACCCCGCTTGGTGCAGTCTCTCACGAACCAAATAGTATCCAAAAATGTCGATTTTCCCGAACCATTCGGTCCAAACAGGACATTAATTGGGCGCGTTCCAACTGAGACATCTGCCAATGATCGGAAATTTTTGACGTGTAAACGGGTTAATTGATTGCCCATGACTCTCCTCAATCCCTCCAAACCTTCAAATTATCGTAGTAAATCTCAGCGGGCGAATAGCCGTAGATGCCCGGGCTCCCTTCCCGATTCGGCAGCGGATCCTCAACGATAATCGTCCATTCTTCAGGTTCCGGCTCGCCTCTTTCCCAAACCTTTCCCTTGACGTGCGCCGTGCCATCTACGATATCCACCTTCATTTTCATAGTGTGCCAAACGTTCGGCTCCCACTTAAAATCCACCCATTTTGCCATTCGGAGTTCTGATCGCCACGAGAGTATATGAAGCCGTTGGTGATTGCCCTGCATCTCAAGGGTATAGCGATGGGCGATGAGTCCCATGTCCGGGAGGCTTCGCTTTGGCTGAGTCCCCAGCAAATCGACTTGGAGAGTGTAATCCTTCATATCCGGGGGACCGATATAGACGTTGGAGCGGTGCAATCCACGGCGGGCAGGCGGTTTGACGAGAATTTTGTTTCCATCCATCTCACGGACGACGAAGCGGTTGGTTGCACGAACCCAATGCGGAGGATTCTTCCCCTCCTCTATCAACTCAAAATCTTCGTGCCACGGCAACTGTGGAATGACGCGGACTCGTGCGGAGTTTTGTAAATCCCCAATCTTCGCCGATACCGTTCCTGCTTGACCGGGGTGACTCGGTTCAAGGGTGAGTTTTCCGTTCTCGTCGATCATCCCCGACAATCCATTGAGCGACCACTCAGCATCCCCTTCGCTGATCAGCGCACCTTTATCGTCAAAAGCACGAACGCTGAATTGGACGCTTTCCCCCGACTGGGCTAAAACTTCGGCGGGGACAATCTGGATTGAGACGGGAGGGGAAGACCGTTGCACCCCCAAGCAGTAAAGCCCTTCCTCAGTAGTAAAATAAACTCGACCGTAGGCGATGGCAGGTGAGCCGTAGATCTCCGCATAACGACCCGATTCCCTTTCAATCTGTGTTGTGCTGAGCGTTTTGCACTCGTTCTCACCCGGTTGCAGGATGTGAAAATACCCGTTGACTTCCGTGACATAGATTTTACCGTCAGCGATAACAGGGGACCCTTTACCCACTGTGCCGAGGCTATGCGTCCAATGTACCTCCCCTGTTTCGGCATTGAGACAATGTAAATTCGCCGAGCTGTCCACAACATAAAGCCGACCCTCAGCTATAGCCGGGGAGCTAAAACCCGCCTCTATGCCATCAACTCGCCAGAGTTCGTGCGTTTGGGTTATATTCCCTGTGCCTGTTCCATCAATGCAGACAACGCGTCCCATCATCGTCGTATCGGTGTTCTCCCGATTGTGACTTGCGTAAACCCGTGTGCCATCTACGACCACTGACGCATTGAGCGGTCCCTGACTGACTTGGAATCCCCAAACTCTCTCACCCGTTTGCACGTCCATTGCGTACACATGGCCGTCCGAGTTGCTATCAATTAACAACCGACGGCCATTTATCTCGGCTATAACAGAGACAGGATAGGTCGTGTCCTTCGGGGGGCCGCCGGGTGTTGCTGTCCACACCACCCCGCCGGTCCGTTTGTCAAAGGCGAAATAACGATGGCGCATCGCCGCGTGGCTCCCCCAACTGGTGTTAAGAAAACTGAGGATCACAAGATCTCCATCAACGACAGGTGTAACAACACGCCCACCGTAGCCTGTGAACCGACCAAATTCCTCTGTCAAAGAGTATGACCAAACAACCTTGCCATCCTTGTCGAAACAGGTAAATACGCCGCTGATAGTGTGGGCGTAAATGTTACCCGTTTCTCTATCTCCCACCAGACTTGTCCAGCCCAATCGATTAAAAGGGATAGTGCTGTGAAAGACATTGAATCGGTGTTCCCAGAGCGGATCTCCCGTTTCGGCATCGAAGCAGGCAACCCGTTCCTGCTCGGTGATGTCCATCCCAACGCGCCCGATGACATAGACTCGATTATTCAAAACGATTGGTGTGGAGCGACCGATAAAGTCTGCCTTCCAAATTAAGTTTTCGCCATCCACCGACCAGCTTGAGATTAAATCGGTTTGTGAAGACGAACCATTTTGATTGGGGCCGCGCCAACTTGGCCAATCTGAAGCCAAAACGTTGTTAAAATCAATCAGGAGGGCACAAAAACCCGCCCCTATTAAGATGCACAACAGATAAGGGACTGCTTTAAGTGTAACCCAAGCTCGCATCCGAATCTCCTATTCTAGCCCGAAGTTGCTGGTTATTGAGAATCCATCGGTTCTCTGTTAAACATGAGGTGCTTAGCCTTTTGCTCCAGAGGAGCGCAATGGTATAGCAAGAACGAATCACCACAACCCAAAGCTCCAGCGGGACAACAGGTGGCACCTTGCGTTATTCTATTAATGTATCAATGAACCAAAAACGTATCAATTATAGTATTAGACCTATCTGCTGTTTAGAGTGATTATATGACATTTAAAATTAAATAAATTAAATTCTCTCTTTAACAGCGCGCCGTAGGTTCAACGCAAACATTTTATGTTAAGTGCTCCTACAAAGTCAATCAAAAACGTGCTCGCATCGCATTCACGAAAACAGATTGGGGCTCAAGGATTTTCAAATAAAGTAACCCAAGCTGCTAGCCGTTGAAAATCTATCAGGTTTTCGCTCCAGCGGAGCGATATGTCTATAGCAACGTTGAATTCACTCACATAGCTCTAAATATCCGCCATGTTACACGATCATATACGGTGGATTAAGCTATGACCATAGCGCAATGTTCCGGGTATCTGCGGCAGGTGTATAGCTCAAGTCATTTAGTTTTCCGTATGTGTCCGAATTCTAGTTGAAGCGTATCCGTGCAACATTTCGCGACTCACATTGCGCCCCACTGGGGTGGCAGAGTACAATTCCAAGACGGAAAACAGTACGAGTTTGGCTAATTAAGTATTCGGATGGCAATTTAGGTTAAAATAGTGGGGACATAATTGGAATTATGTTGTAGAATATGATGAAGACTCGGAGATATGCTCATAGCGTTTTTAGGGTTGTAGTTGAGAGATTCCTCATCCGTCATGAACGCGCAATGAATTACGTTGCTACGCATGTTTTATCTTGTACGCACAGGAGGGGTATGCCATGATTCGCGTGATTAAGCCAGAAGGTTTCGGTAACATTCAGTTGGAAGATATACCGATACCTGAGATTAATAGTCGTCAAGTTTTGGTGCGGACACATACCACGCTGATTAGTCGTGGTTCCGAACTGTTTCGTCGTTATATTAGGGAGGAGGCAATCCCTCCATCGATGATGGGATACTCCCTCACGGGTGTCGTTGAGCAGATTGGATCGGCGGTCACGGAGTATCAGGTTGGACAGCGGGTGATGGTTGTTGCACCGCACGCCGAATATGCCGTCGGAGAGGTTGATGCCAGTGTAGATGGACGGGTCGTGCCCCTCATAGATGATATTTCCTTTGAAGAAGGGACATTCCTGCCGCTCTCGATAAGCGCGGTAGCTTGGGCAGATTCATCAGGAATCCAAAAAGGAGATACGGTTGTCATTCTTGGGCAAGGCATCGTAGGAAGTCTGATGATGCAGGTGCTGCGCGGATATGGCCCCGACCGTATCATCACCGTTGATGCAGTGCCGCTGCGTTGTCAACTCTCCGATGAGTTGGGGGCGGATGTTACTATCAACGCTTCGGAAGAGGACCCTGTTGAAGCGGTGCAACGCTTAACCGATGGGAAGGGGGCAGACCTTGTGATCGACTGCGTCGGCGGACATGCTGGAGTTAAATCGTTTGAGCAGGCGCAAGACATGGTGTGCAGGAAGGGAACCATCCAGTTGATTGCTTTATACCAAGGTGCCCCGTTGCCGTTATATTCATCAAAGATTATGAGCAAACGGCTTGTGGCGGGCATTCTCACTGATGAGCCGCGCGGGCAAATTGCCCGACGTGCGTTGGATAAGATTCGTTCAGGAGAAATCCAAGCAGCTCAAATGATCAACCGTCGTTTCCCCTATAAGGGCGCAAAGGAGGCTTTCGACTTCCTGTGGCATCATCCGGACGAAGCACTTGCCGTTCTGATAATTTGGCAGTAGGGCTCCATTAAGCCCCGTAGGTCGGGCTTCCTAGCCCGACTGTGCCAATGAACAAATTGTTTTCACGTTTCACGGACCGTTTCACCGATGCTCAATTACATTATACGCCGCACCCTTTACGCCCTCCCAATCTTAATCGGTGTCAATCTCATCACTTTCTTGCTCTTTTTCATCGTCAACTCGCCTGATGATATGGCACGAAAGATTCTTGGGGAGAAGAATATCACCCAAGAAGACGTGCACCGCTGGAAGCGAGATCGCGGCTATCATCTACCGCTGTTTCTCAACATCAAGGAATCTGGGTTCTCAGTTTTCACGCAGACAATCTTCTCCCAAAAAGCCATGCGGCTATTCCTCTTCGACTTCGGTAAGTCAGATCGGAACAATATTGACATCGGGTACCAGATCTCCCGCCGGATGTGGGCAAGCCTTGCTATCGCTATTCCGACATTTATCATAGGCTTGCTCGTCAATATCACCTTTTCGATGATCATCGCTTACTACCGCGCGACCTATGTCGATTTTTGGGGAACTATTGTTGCTGTGATTCTGATGTCGATCTCCACGCTCTTTTATATCATCGCCGGACAGTGGTTATTTGGCAAAATGCTCCGTCTATTCCCAATTTCCGGCTATGACACCGGCGTGAATATGCTGAAGTTTGTTTTTCTGCCCACAGTTATCGGCCTCATTAGCGGCATTGGCATCGGTGTCCGTTTTTACCGCACCATTTTCCTTGAAGAGGTGAATCGGGATTATGTGCGAACTGCCCGTGCGAAGGGACTTGGCGAGGACGTTGTGCTGTTCAAGCATGTGCTAAAGAACGCGATGATCCCCATCTTGACAAACGTGGTTTTGGCGATTCCATTTCTGTTTATGGGCAGCCTCGTCATGGAGAACTTTTTCTCAATTCCCGGACTGGGCAGTTTCACCATTGACGCTATCAACGCACAAGATTTCGCGATTGTCCGCAGTATGGTTTATCTGGGTTCGGTGCTGTATATCGTGGGCTTGTTGTTGACGGATATCAGTTATACGCTCGTTGATCCCCGAATCCGATTGCGATAACCGAAAAACTGGAAAGGTCAGAAAAGTTGAAAGCTAACATTGGTCAACAGATGGGTTGGATTTTCGCAATTCTGTCGATTCAAGCACTGTGCATTCTCATACCTATTTTTGCTCAATCTGCAAAGCCTCCCGTTATCTTCAAAGATATCACGGAAGCGGCGGGCATTACCTTTATTCACTCGTATGGAGTGCGCTCATCCGTGCTGCCCGAAGATGTCGGCTCCGGTGCAGCCTTCGCCGATTACGACAAGGATGGTCATGTAGACCTTTATGTAGTCAACAACCCCGGTCCATTCAACGCTAAAGTGACGAAGGCATCGCCGGGCAATGTGTTGTATCGCAACAATGGAGATGGCACGTTTGCCGATGTCACCGAGGAAGCCGGGGCCGGTGACCGTGGCTACGGCATGGGTTGTGTTTTCGGTGATTATGACAACGACGGAGATCTGGATCTTTATGTCACAAACTATGGACCGAATGTGCTGTATCGTAATAATGGTGATGGCACTTTCACCGATGTCACGACAGAAGCGCGTGTCGGCGATACGCGATGGGGAACGGGTGCAGTATTCGGTGATTATGACAATGACGGAGATTTGGACCTCTATGTTCCTAACTATATCGAACACGATCTCGACAAATTAGCAGAAGCCCAAAAGGTCTCAATGCAGTACGGACAGTCCGTGCCACGTATATTAAACCCCCACTCCTTCGAGCCGCAGGACAATGTGCTATATCGCAACAACGGAGACGGCACCTTCACTGATGTCACCGCAGAATTGGGTGTCGAATCCTACGGTGGGCGCAGCTTGCAGGCTATTTTCACGGATTTCGATCTGGATGGCGACCTTGAGCTCTATGTTGCGAATGACCTATCGCCCAACTTTCTGTACCGCAACAATGGTGATGGCACATTTGCAGACGTGAGCGATGCGTCGTGGGCGGCGGATTTTCGCGGTTCAATGGGTTTGGCAACGGGCGACTACGATGGCGACGGAGATCTGGACCTTTTTATCAGCCACTGGATTGAGCAGGAAAACGCGCTATACAGCAACCTGTGGAAAGAGGAGAAGGCGATTGGAGAGAAGTCCTCGAAAGCGGGAGAGGTGCAGTCCATCCACCTCGTTGATGACTCCTACGGTGCGTCGCTCGGTGAAGAAAGTCTTAAGTATGTGGGTTGGGGGACGGATTTGTTCGACTACGATAACGATGGCGACCTTGATATTTTTGTCGCCAATGGGCACACATTCCAATATCTTGATAATTACGACCTGCTTATCCCGCAGAAAGACCAGCTTTTTCGTTACGATGGCGATGGGGTCTTCGCCGATGCGTCCGCAGCGACTGGGGTTGCCGCACTACCCTACCGCGTGGGACGCGGTGTCGCTTTTGGCGATTACGATAGCGATGGCGATGTCGATATTTTTATCGTCAATAACCACGACCGCGCGGTTTTACTCCGAAACGAAGGCGGCAATCGCAACAACTGGCTGCATATCAAGCTAATTGGCACGAAAGGCAACCGTGATGCCGTCGGATCAAGAATTCGACTCAAAGCGGGAGATCGGATACAGCTACGTGAAATCAACGCCGGCGCGAGCTATCTGTCCTTCAACAGCTTGACTGCTGAGTTCGGACTGGCGCAGGAAACTACAGTCGATTGGATTGAGGTGGTCTGGTTAGGCGGGGATACCGAACGCTTTACCGGGATCGGTGTAAATCAGCGGGTGGTGCTGACAGAGGGAACTGGAATCCGAAAAAAGTAGTGGCATACTCCGAGGACGCAGTTCTTTTATTGGACTGACACTGCATCTAAGTTTTACTCCCCCTTGCCCAATCAGCGGAGAGGCGGTAATTCTTCTGCCCCTACCTGCCGCGCTCCCTTCGCCAGATTGTCACTACGGCTGGAATCGTTCCAATAATCAGAAACCCGATAGCACCCCAAATGGGCCAAAGAACCGGCTGATTCCATTCTTCCTGCCGCTGAACGCGTAGCGTACTGTCAATACGCTTGTATTTGAGGGTATTATATCCGGTAGTATTTGGTTTTCCATTTTTCAGCCATTCGTGGTAAAGTTCAAAGTTGACACGGTGATAGGCAAATACCCAAGGGGCATCGCGTTGGAGGATTAACTTCATCTGGCGGATAATCCGGAGTCGTTCAGGGGAGTTGTCCATGTTTTGCATCTGATCGAACAGCCGATTATATTCTGGATTGTCGTAATTGGCGACATTCTCGCCATCAAATTTGAACTTGCTATTCGGCCCATAGAGTAGAAAGAGGAAGTTTTCTGGATCGGGGTAGTCCGCGTGCCAACCCCACATGAGGATCTGGGAGCTTCCATTTCTCACCTTGTCTCGAAAACGGTTATAGTCTGTCGTTCGGATATCCAGCGTAATACCGATGAGTTCAAACCGTTTACGCAGCCAATTCAGGAAAGAAGTTGCTTGAGGTCCAGTTCGGTAGTTGTCAAAATGAACGATGAGCGGATTGCCATTTTTATCCTGACCCCCAGGGTATCCCGCCTCAGCGAGAAGTTGACGCGCGTCCTCCAATGATTTGCGAGTTGCGCCCTGTTTTGCACCCCAGTTATAGGTATACGGATTGATGCCGATTTCACCCTCCTCATATCCGAAGATACCGGGGGGGATTGGATTGTGTGAAGGAATACCGCGCCCGTTAAGGAAGATTTCGATGTATTCCTCATAATCCAGCGCAATCGAAATCGCCTGACGAAGTTGCCGCCGATCTTCGCTATAGCCGCCAACCACATCGTCGAGCATATTGAACGCGAGATAGAATGTGGTCACGTCCACATTCGTTTGTAGCACAATATTTCGGGATTGTAAAAGTTCGCTCGTCCGTGGGTCGCCGGTGTCGGAGAACGCAATCGCTTGATCAAAAGTATCTGAGGAGAGTCCGGATGCGTCGTAATATCCTTGCAGAAATTTGGCCCAGCGGGGGATGTACTCCTTCTCCAGCTTGTAGATGGCTTTAGGAATCAGCGGCAATTTTACACCTGCATCGGCGAGCAATCCCGCTTCTCTATCGCCGATTGCTCCCTCCGCAGGATACAATTCAGTGTGAAAGGTCTCGTTGCGAACGAGAATAATCTCCTTATGTGGCTTGAAGGTATCAAGGCGGTAAGGCCCCGTCCCAACTGGAAATCGATCGATTGTGATGTTTCGATCTTTCAGCAATCCCTGCTCATAGAAGTCAATGCCTTCCTTGGGCATCGGTGCAAAAAAAGGCATCGCCAACCAGTAAACGAATTGTGGGTATTTGGTTTTGAGGGTAATTCGATAGGTGTATCGGTCAACGACCATGACTCCCGGAAATGGGAAGGCATCTATATCCAAGGAGATAGGATTCTTTCGTTCATCGACGGCTTGGTTATAGGTGGCTCCCACCGCAGCCCGGCGTTTCTTACGTTCTGCCTCGAGCGCGTCTCGCAATGCTTTTGCATATTCTCCCATACCCAAGATATAATTATCTAGCAGACTCAGGAGAGGGCAAGGGACCCTCGGATCTGCCATCCGCTTAATCTGGTGGACGTAGTCTTCGGCAATCAGTTCTCGCGTACCCGTTTTAGGGAAATCGCTCACCGCGTAGACCCCTTTTGCATCGCCGGTTGTCAATGTGTGGTAGCGGAAATTGCCTCCCTCATCTTTTGCAAAGCACGGATGGGGTTGATACTGGATTCCGGGGCGAATGCGAATTTCATACACCGTTTTCGCAACTTGGTCGGGGTGGACATCATCCGGCAAAGCCTTTCCCTCAGCATCAAGATAACGCGGCTTCGGCACGGATTCAGCTGTCAGCGGGATAAGCTGATATGGACGCTTGAGGTAGTGGTACTGGAGCGGGGGTTCGTAGATCTGTTGGATGAAACGATACTCACCTGAACTGTATGAAATTGCTGGATCCAGATGTTTCGGTTCCTCCGCAAAAGTGCTATAGTAAATTGCCTGTGAATGCTCTGAAACCGGATAAGGGTGATTGGGGATACACCCCGCTCCCCAAACAACGAGGATAATGAACCAAAGTCGGTTCAAGACGCGTTTTAACTCGTGTCGTGTCATGAAGTTTCTCTATATCGCATAAGTTAAGTGAGTTCAGAGATTTATGGAGGTATTTGATCAATTGACAGAATATCTGTGTTTCGTCGGTTCTGTCAATAAAAAAATGTAATTTTGTAAATTTCATGACTAGGGCGTGTTGACATTTGTAGGTCTATATTCATATCTCGACAAAATACTGTCGCGCCACAATCTTGGCTCAATCAACCCGCAACATCTAGGTATTGTCGATTTTGGAAAGTTGACCGACAGCAGCCCAAAATCGTTTCTGATGTATGAACAAAGGGTTAAGAGATTCAACCCCTACGAAGGATCATGGGGCTGTGCACTCCCTTGACTGTTTGGTTGCAATGAAATGTCAACAGAACCTAGTGATGAGTCCTAAAAATGCTTGAATCCATTGATAGATTGTGATATACTGCTATAACGACTTTGAGATTATCTGTTATTTTGAACCTAAGTTGCTAGTAGTCAACCCCGTTCGGCTCCGACTTCGTCGAGAGTTCAAAGCAAACCCGATAAGATTGGGATTCAGATCTGGGTCGAACAAAACGGTGGAGAGGTCATGGTTCTTGACCCGACAGCTCATAGGCCCGAAGCAGAGCTTACTGCCAACTCCGTTCCGTGAGCAGGTTGACTTGCAATTCTCCGCATCTTTTCCTGTAGAATGTGTGGTTTGCGCCAATACCGTAATCAAATCAATGAAGATAGAAATCTTACCGATGCCCCAGCAAAAGGAGACGTTGCGTAAATAGTTTGGGGTGCAGGTGATTGATGTGTGTGAAGCGTATACCTCCAAAACCGTATCGTGGACGGGTGAAGTGATTGAGAAATTAGGCGGTGCTAAAGTCATCAACGCGTCGGACAGCACAAGGATGGACAGGGGTTTAAACGGCGCACGCCTGGTCTCGGAACGGACTGGGATATTCATCAAGAATGTCGCCCGTGCTTTGAGGGTACTTCCAGCGAGCTAAACACAGCTCAATGCAAACCGAACGCTTTATACGTTTTTGTATCAGGTTGTTCAGGTTGAAAGGTACAGGTTACAATATCGATTATGGCTGGAGAGGCTTTAGGTTTGGTTGAAACGAGAGGGTTTGTTGGAAGCGTCGAAGCGGCTGACACGATGGTCAAAGCGGCGAATGTTCAACTTATCGGCTATGAAAAGATTGGTGGCGGATATGTGACGGTCATAGTCCGTGGTGATGTTGGTGCTGTCAAAGCAGCCACGGATGTCGGTGCGGAAGCAGCTGCACGGGTCGGGGAAGTCGTATCGGTCCACGTTATTCCACGGCCACATACAGAAGTTGAATCGGTTTTACCCATCCAAGAACAGTCTGATGATAACACACTGACGATTGATATCGCCAGCGATGAAGCAGCAAATTGATGAAACATTGAGTTGGGGAAAACAGCGGATGAATGACAAGGCACTCATTGAACTGGTCACTCATAAAGTGCTTGAACAATTAGAACAGGGCGAACCCTGTGGCGGCTGTGCTTTACGAATGTGCGAGGCCGGGCAGCGTGCCTGTGACACCGTCGCTCAACAGCAGAAAATTCCAGTTGGTGTTTCAGCACGACATGCACACGTGACTCAAGAACACTTGGAGATTTTGTACGGCGAGGGCCATCAATTAACAGTTCACGCCCCTTTGTATCAACCCGGTGCATTTGCGGCGAAAGAGACATTAACCGTTGTTGGACGACGTATGCAACCAATTGAAGGGCTTCGGATTCTCGGGCCCGTGAGGGATTATTCTCAGGCTGAGCTCGCACGGACCGATGCAATTCGACTAGGCCTGAATCCACCCATTCGCGATTCAGGTGATCTCGCAGGTTCAGAGTCGATTGTATTGATTGGCCCCAAGGGATCTATTCACTTAGAAGAGGGCGCAATCTGTGCGACGCGCCATATTCACATGACTCCCCAAAATGCGGAAAATTGGGGTATACGCGAAGGGGATTTGTTAAAAGTTCGCATTCCCGGCGAACGTGCATTGACCTTTGAAAACATTCATCCGAAAATATCACCGAGTTATGTGCCGCAGATGCATCTAGATACAGATGACGCGAATGCCGCCGGTTTACGTGGAGGAGAAGGGGTCGAGCTGCTGAAAGATGAGAGGTATCTAAGTGGGGTTCAGTCCAGAGATAATTCGGCGGATTGAAGCAGAAGTGATGAAGGTGCTCACGCAACAGGGAATCTCTTTGACATCTTCCCCGCCCGATAAACGGATTCTGGCGATATTCGATGCCACTCAAGTCGATCTGGCACAGCCTCTGGCACAGCTTGATAAGTGCATTCAGCGGGGCTATATTGTCACAGCTATTTTGTCAGATATGGCGGTCAAGCTCTTGGACGTTTCCCGTATTCGATCCACATGCAGAAATGAACAAGTTTTCGTAGCCAGCGAAATTACGAACCTTCAACCTTTCAGTGAGGGTTTCTCCTTAATTGTTATTCCAACGCTATCTTGCGCGATGGCAGCGAAACTTAGCTTGGGAATGGCGGATACGCCATGTGCTTACCTTGTGTTCCAGGCACTCCTTCGTAGGAACAGAGTTCTGGCAACGTTTGATGGCTTTGAAATTGCGGATGAATCTCAAATTCCACCTGAAATTTCAAAGCTGGGGCAAAATTACATTAAAACCCTGTCGGACTTCGGGGTTCAATTTGTCGCTACTAATCAGCTCGCTGAGACAATTCTAAGTAATGGTACACGGCGTTTTAGCCCGTCGGAATCAATGGGTAGGCAAAACATTATCACCGCCTCGGTGATTGCCGGGCTTGCACCGGATGTACGCGAAGTTGGTTACGCGAATCCAGCGATTATTACACCGCTGGCACGGGATTTAGCAGCCCGAAAGGGCATTCGACTCGTGGCGATGGATTAAAATCTGCGAATCAATGTTTGGTATCGTTTTTGCCACAGTCGTGTAGCTCCATTACCACTATTTGGACTCAACGGACACCAGATTTCTTTGCCACTGTAGAACAGACAGCGGTTAAATCAATGATGGCATCTAAATTGCTAATGATACACATCACAAATTTTATTGGTGGATAACGTCTAGTTCGCTCATGCGCTGTGATTGTCATGAGCGAACTCCTTGCATTATGCAATCGCCTCACGAATTTGTTACGTGCACCCGAAAGGAGAGTTCCCATGAAATTTCACATCTCGACTTCCATATGCCTGATGCTAACAATCTTCTTATTAATGCTCGTGCCCTCTGCCGTGCTAGCAGAGTACAATTACTTTTCCGACCGAATGGGTCGTGAACACCGAGATGCGAGCGATGTTGAGGACTGGATCGAGCGCGGCAATGCAACCGTCACCGCAAGTCCTCGTTTTGAAAACGGGATCCGCTTGACAGCTTGGGCAAGTGAATCTGATGAAGCAGAGCACTACGAATTTGCAATAGCCAGTGCAATCTATCTTTTTGAGATACCTCGACGGGCTCAATACATTGAGATTTTGGTACGCTACCGGGGGGAGCCGCATCGGGCGGACTTTGATTATGAGGAGATTGCAGGGCGTGTTTGGATTCGCAATACCAAACGTGAATATTCCCGCAGACGCTATAATGATAACGGTGAGGAGGAAACCCTCTACGGCGATACCTTCTTTTTACGTGCAAAACGTCGCTCAGAGACAATAAAAATTGCCACAGCGGGACATGTTGATAACGGTATGCTTGAGATGCACATTGTCGCCGCAAATGGCGAGCAACTTGACATAGAGTATGTTGATGTTGCAGCTTATCAACGACAGCCTGATGTTCGTGTCATACACCGTTACGCTCGAGATTACCATTGGCAACCTTGGAACAGATATACCTATCTCTATTTTTACGATGGCCCATCTTATTACGGTACAGATCTGGGCTACTACATTCGATGGAATTATCCGATCTATGACCATCGCTACCTTGCCATTCGTCGCGCTCACGGCAGCTACCTCCACCATTACCAGCGTCGTTACCCGCGTCGCTACCATCGCAATTCCCACTACCATGTGGGGGTCGATGTCGATAAATCACCTAAAACGCGACGACTCAATCGCTGGACCCCAACGCATGAAACCACGCGCCGCGAATATTCGCGGAGTCGGTTGTCAATAACCACATCCAGAACGAATACATCCAATGTACAGACCCGTGTTCGCTCACTAATTACAGAACATCGTCAGACACCGGTTCCCGCAAGTCGCGTCAGCCAACGCTCAACGTTTTCTCGGCTTTCTCAAAAACGCAAACTGTTCGATGCGAGAAATAAACCGAACGCGGCGGCAATAGAGGGGCAGCGTAGTGTCCGGCGTTCCGCTAGTGACAGCTCCACCCGGTCTTACCGTGCAACTCAGCAAATCTTAAAACGTAAACGTTTAAGGTCATTTGAGAAGGATAGTCGATTAAATAAGGATAGCCAATCTAACGCAGCACCTCGCACCCACCAGTATGATCGCTTCCGATTTTCTACAAAGGGCAAGCGTTATTCATCTGATAATGAAGTATCTACCCGATCCAACGCGGAACGACGTGCGCGCCTTTACAACCGAACACAGTCTTCGAGAAGTCGGTTGAGTACGCCCCCTTCGCGCAGCAAATCTTCAAGCGTCAGAAAAAGTACAGAAACACGAAGCCGATCCAAGCAATCAAGGTCTCGTTCATCTGCTGCTGCACCGCGCCCCCAAAGATCTACGCCGACAAGTTCAAGTGCGAGCAGTAAAGATGACGATGATGAAAAACAAGAGCGTAGCCGCAATACTACAAGAACCCGAACCCGTAGTCGAAGAAAATAGCTTTAACTTGCAACTAAAATTAAGCAGTTAAGGAGGAATTTTTTCCTTAGCTGTTTTTTTGTTGACAAGGCTTTCAGGTTTTGCTATTATGCCCTTTTAGGGAGAGGGATAAGAATTTGACCGGATTTCTGGTGAAGTTGTTTAGCCTTACGCTTTTGATTCCTGTTTTATGTTTATTTTGGCGGGTTCAAATCAGTGCCGCGCAGCCAGATGAAGACCTGCGCCTTATTTCACCGATTGGTGCCATTGCGCGTTCTGCGATTCTGCCCGGATGGGGGCAATTTTATGCTCATAACCGTTTTCTCGGTGCCACCTCCTTTGTGGGCACAAGCGGGCTTCTCATCGGTGCATTGATTACTCACCAATCCTTCCAACATGTTTACAACAACGAGTATGTTCCAGCTGCCTTAGACAATGATAAGTCTCCAGAAGCTGTTTTTCAATACAATCGAGCGAATCAACGTTTTAAGCTACGGCAGTTTTTCCTCTTCGCAGCGGCAGGCCTATGGGCATACAGCTTGATTGATTCCTATGTTGGCGCGAATTTGTACAATGCAGCGGCGAAAGCCGATCAACTCATTGATGATATGAAACAGATTGAAGAATTGGGCGTGCAACTCAAGGTAACTCCAACACAACTTCAACTAGGTATTGTCAAATTCTTTTGAGAGGTCTAGCGAGCACAGCTTGGCCTTATAAAGGAAATTCAGCCATGTTAAAAGTATTTGCCAAAATCACCGGGGTATTGCTTGCTGTTAGTTTTCTTATAAGTTGTGGAGACGTAAGTAGCGTCACCAAAGTCCAGTCAAAAGAGCTTGTGTTGATTAACCAAGTTCTGAAAAACTGGCGCGAAGGATATCAGAGCGAAGACCTTGATAGGTATATGAGTGCGTTCTGGGAAGACGGATTTCTTTATGTTTCGGATATGGGCTCAAAGGCTGATAAAACAGATGATGTCATATTTGACGATATCCGGGACGAAAGAGATTCTGCGAAGCGTGTTTTTGCAAGATTCCAAGATATTGAGATTGAGTTATCTGAGCCACCCGAGGTGCAACTGAATACAGATCGGACGCGAGCAGAGGTCAGAAATCACTATCGAATCCAAGGGTTTGTCGCTGATGGAGATTCCCTTGAAGGGGGATATACGGGATGGTTCGCAGAAGGGAATAATGTCTTTACCTTTGAATTGAGAAAAAATGCGGATTCCAATAAGCAAGAATGGCGTATCACTGAATGGAATGATGAGGCGTATAGCGAGGAGCAGATTAGAGCCGCCAACAACCTCCCATAATTGTTTGGCATGTCGCCTAAAACTTCAGGCAAGGATTCTCTCCTTCTAGCGATCATTTTCTATTGCTCGATGGTGCCTACCTAGTTCCACCTGTACCGTACCCTTCAGGGTATGGGAGTGCGCCACTAATCTTGATTTCTGCAATCTGCGATTACCAAAATTTATGTAGTTTTGACCTCAATGCTTATCCAACCGATATTTGCCTGCCTGTATTTTTTACCAACCTTTTTCAATGTCTTCTGTCCGGTAATGTTGGCCACAACCAAAGGAACAGTCGTCAACATTTGTGCTCACAATCTGGGAATGATTCATATTCTACCTGAGTTTGATTTACACCTCGTAAAAACTTCTCAAAACATTACGAAGATCTGTTGTAATGTCACAGGGGCAGCCCATTCTTGACCCATCCCGGCGCATCATAATTAATTTGAGAAAAAACACTTGACAGAAAATTGTAGAAGTGTTATCTTAGAAGTTACTTTTTTTCTGAGCAGAGTTTCATTGAGAAAAAAAGCATAAATTGAATACAGGTTAGACCTGGAATTTTCGTGTTTTTATGGTGGCAAGTTGTATCCCAATAGATTGGGCTGTAAGCCTCAATCTGATACCGCTAGGGGGCAACTCCAGCAGAAAAAATGTAAAAGCTGTTTTTGCACCAAATCTAAGCAACTAATATAGTAGGACTTACGCAGTTGGACGTTCAAATACAATAGGGACTCCATCAAGAAACCCGTAGAGAACAACGATTGTTGATTCCTACACCCAACCGAGGGGCCCCGATTGGGTAAGTGTTTTTCCAACATACAGGAATCGGGACTTGTAGTCAGGCAATTTATCACCCGTTGTGCCGCGCAATGAACGCGCGACTACAAACTCAAGTGCGTAACTCCTATATAGTTTTGTATTTCTAATAAATCCTTGTTAAAGGAGGTTGTGATATGTTCCACTACTGACGCAGGTTGAAATGGGAGGAGGATTGATAAACGGTCTAAGACTCCAAAACTGTGATTAATTCAATCTCCTTATTTTAACTTGGTGCTTGGATGAACGTGATTATGGAGGTTTTATATCTTCACTTTTACGTCAAATGTAATTTATGATTTCCTCAAGGAGGCAAATGAAAGTAATGAAGTTTTTAAAACGCTCATCTGATGTTCTTTTTTTAATAGCGGGGCTAATCAGTTGTTTCGTGCTTTATGGGTGCGGTGCAACTAGTCTTGGTCCACAAGAACCGCTTTTACCGACGGTCGAAGGACAGGCAAACTTTTCCGACCGTTTCCAACTGGAAGAAGAACCTCAGTTCTTCTATGACCTGTTTGGTAGAGAACTCCTCGAAGGTAACGAAGTGTATAATTATCGCGAGGTGAAAGAATTTGATCAAAACGGAGAACTGATTTTAGGTTGGACCGGTCAGCTTGATAGCGAGAGATTTTCCGCACAGTTAGACCGCCAGATTTTAACCGAAGATAACTTCCGTGGCAGATTTACACAATTCGTCATTGGGGATAATATGCGTATTAAGCCTCAAACACTATTCCCTAACCGGTATATCATCTACAAAACGGAATTTGATGGCTTCCGATGGGACATCTCGTTCTCACAAGAACGCCACCTTTTCACCTTGTTGAACTCTCGTATCTCGAACCCGGTGCAGTTGTCTGATGCAGCCGCGAACCTCGCACCAACACTAGGTCGCCGTAATGGTCTCAGTGATGATGTGGGGCTGCGCCATATTGAGAATGCTCGCTTAATCGGGTTTCGCGCACAAGGGTTGCTAGGAGATGTGTTCCGCATCGGACTCACCTATGTCAATCTCCACAAGGAACACCCGGAACGGGTTGAGAACCCTCTGTTCGGTGGTACGGTTGCCAATACACCTCCGGAGCGCATCACTGTTGTCTTCCGTGATGATTCCCCTGAGGATAACAATTATGGCGGATTAGCGCATGACCTCGAAAGGGACACCCAAGCAGCAAGGATTCAGGGTGGGGTCGGTGTTGCCGTTAGGGGCATGAAAGTACACGTTATCACACAAGCCCTTTCCGGTTCCTCCGCTGATGGGCCAGACCGTCCGATGGGCCCCGAGAGAACGCAGACAATCTCAGTTTTTATTGATGATATCGTTGCTGTGGAGGGCAGTGCTGAACCGATTGAATCCAGGGATGGAAATTGGAAAATTGCCGAAGGGTTCAATAAGATGCAGTATACCTTGGACCTTACTTCTGAAGAACTCCCCAATGGTCCCATCGATCCGCGTACAGTGAAGTCTGTTGAGTTTGATATGACGGTTGCTGGGGATTATAATATCGTTGTCATCGGATTTAGTGAAGCAAACAAATCAGAGGATCCACTCGCGGCAGAATGGATTAAGACCGAAGACGGTCATATCGAAACGCCGTATCGTGATGTGCTTCAAGCTCCCGGCAATTATGGTCGATCAGACCATTATACTCAAAACAGGTCGAGCTTGAGACGTAACCCAAGCGACTGGGAGGATGAAGGCAGACCTCGTCAGATTCGGTATCGCTACGGCGCGGCACGCGCTGGTGTGCTGTATGGTATCGATCTGGAGGGCACCCTATTTAATACCTTTATCCGGGCGCATTATTCAATTAATGGCAAATTTAAGCAATATCCAACCATTCCGAGAGACCAGATCGGTTTCAGCCGACTGAATCCTGAAATTGAAGGGGCTAACATCACCATAGATGAGACAGAGACGTTGGACGATGGATTGCCTAACCCAACCTTCGGGGTTCCTCTTGATGCCAATAATGTCCCCACATACTCTGAAACGGAGGGGGAAAGATTTGAAGCCAAGTTGAATGGCAATCCGGATGATGATGGAGAGATGGGCCGTGAAACCGCTTGGTTTGTCAACCTCAGGCAGCGTTTCGGCAAACTCTTCCTTGAGGAAACTTTTTACCATATCGATCCGGGTTACACAACAACTTACCATAACTTCGGTGCGAACGATGCAAGAGATGCGACCTATTCTCTTGACCGAACGCCTGAATCCGGCGCAGAACAGCCCCCCTTCGATGAGCTTAGTTATTCACTCATTGAAGACGATGATGACGACGACGACTGGCCAGATAGCATCGATTTTGACGGCGTTCTGCCGCAAGCCGATGACCGGGACCAGAACGGCATCCTCGATTTCCAAGAAGACTTCCTCATCTTTGAGGCAGATCCGCCGGTTTTTGAAGATCTCGTTGACCTCAATAACAATGGCGTTGTTGATTCATTGGAAGATGATTTTGAGCCACAGTATGAATACGGTATTAACCGCGAAGGATACCATATCACCGCTAGCTACGACTTACTCGATAACATGACCCTCAAATTGGGTTGGTTAAATGAGAGCGAAATTTCCAGCCAGCGGAAGAACGATTCAAAATACCTCCATCTCACCTTCCAGCGTGACGTTCCAGATTTCGGAACAATACTGTTCCAAAATCGCTTCGTCCGTGTTGACGACGATATTCCAGATTACTCGATTACCTTACGTCCTGGTGAGTTGGATGCTACACAGGAATCTGACTTTCTCGATTTCTTCAAGACACGGGTCAACGTGACAAGCCTTCAGTTCCTTTACAGCGCGATTCCAAACTTAACGCTCGAAACCAAGTTCCTCGTTGATTGGCGAAAACAGTTGGCACTTGACGAAGCGGATGCAATTGCGCTAGATTTTCCACAAGATGATCCAAGCCAAGAGAAGGACGATCACGTTGATTTCATGGTGCCAGATGAGCAGGTCCGTGCCGATGGGGACCGTAAGTCATTCCCGTTCTATCCGGATCATGGACTTAACCCGCTGAATCCGGAGGACCTTGGCTTAATCTATGATCCAGAAAACTGGATACCACGTCGTTTTCAAGAGAAAACCGTCCGAAACCAGGTCACCATTATCAGAGCCAAATATGAAATCCCATTGGGCGATTTGCCCGGGGTGGACCGAATTGGTGAAGATTTAACGTTGACACCAATGGCAAAATATATTTGGACGCGAGCATTTGATCATACGACTGATGATATTGGAAGTGGTAGGTATATCAACCCGCTGGATCCGACGAAATTTGTTCCTGATGATCCGGAGGTTATTGAGTACCTTCGATTTAACAAACGTAGTCGTGAAGATGTTATGGGTGTACGTTTGGACTATCAGTTCACCCAAAGGATGAATATCCTCGGTGGTTTTCAGTATCGTAAATTCACCAATCGCGATCAAAATATCAAAGCCTATTTAGATACGCCAGCGTTTGCGGATGCTGATATTCCCATTCTCTTCCGTCCAGACATCCGGACCCGTATCTTTGAAGTTCAGTCGGTCAGTCGCGGTGAATGGCAAGGTTTTAATATCGTCATTCTCGCAGGTTTCAGGAGAACCACTATCTTGCTTGACCATACGACAAGTAACACGACCTTCGTTCGAGCAATGATGGGATTCTAACAACCTCCAAAAGTGCCAAGCATTTTTGTGCTTGGCACTTTTTTGATTTTACCGAAACTTTCAAAAAACGAAAGTGTTTATAAAGTCAAGACTTCTGTATTGTATACAAGGTTTAGTCGTCCGATACGAGGTGGTTGAGGCGACTTGAAAGAATTTCCCTCAATCCCAATGCTTTCCTGGTCTCCCCGCAAGCGGGACAGGCGGCATGGACAGCGTTGGGGCAAACACCGTGATTTTTACCTTACACACAACTAAGGCATGTGTTATAATTAGATGTGATTTTGCATTGCCCCCACCTTTTAGAGTTGTGGGTGCAAGCCATATCTAGACAAAGTATCAGGGGTAGGCGTTCACCCCTGTAGTTGTCCGTTCCGAGACCAGGGGCGGTGTGGCATCGCCCGTAGGCGTGTGATTCAATACACATCTATGTCGCTTGGACTCGTGGTCGCCCTTTAGGGGACTCATATCCAAGAAGCCTGTCAAGAATAGGTAAGAAGCCCAAGCATTTATGCTTGGGAGTATGTCACTTGAGGGCAATATGTTTGTATCGCTTCACCCCCTCTAAGTTTTAACTCCACCTTCAAACTCCAATAGGAGGAATATATGAAACACCTGAGTTTAACCTTAATTCTAGCTAGCATGTTAATCATTTACGGTGCGGTTGCGTTTGCTCAAGAGGCGACAACCGGCACCGCTCGTGGTACCGTTGTAGATACCACAACGGCACAGACGCCGATTAGTGAGGTTAGGGTTGTTATTGTCGGTATCGATGGCACAGAACATGAAACGACAACGGATGATGTCGGTGAATATAGCAAATCGGGCTTGCCACCGGGACGTTATCTCCTCAGTATTTACAAAGACGGATATGGCGACCGAACCGGTAAACCGGTCACCATCGTCGCTGGAGGCGATCACTATGTGCCGCTGAAAATGACCAAAAAAGATACGATTGTCACTTTCTTTGCTAAGTTTGGGATTGTCTTCTGGCCGCTTCTCCTCTGTTCTGTGGCTGCGTTGACATTTATTATTGAACGCCTCTTTACTTTTTTAAGAAGCCGTTCCAAGCTTGGTACAGAACAGTTCATGGCAAATATTACCGATTCTCTGCGTAACGATAACATTATGGAAGCGGTTTCAACCTGTGAAGAGGCAGGGGGGCCGCTTGCAAACGTTCTGAAAGCAGGCCTGTTAAGATACAGTCAAGCCCAGATTGAAGAGCAGGAGATTACAAAAGAAGAGATACAGGAATCAATTCAAGAAGCAGGACTCCTTGAGATCCCTGAACTCGAACGAAACATACCTGTGATTAGTACGGTTGCAGTTATCTCACCGCTGTTTGGTCTCCTCGGTACGGTGATGGGTATGATTAACGCATTTACCACGATTGCACTGGAAGGTACTGGTGACCCACAGGCACTTGCCGGCGGTATTTCCCAAGCGTTGCTGACCACTGCTGGGGGCTTAACCATCGCTATTCCGTGTCTCATTTTCTCCCAGGTCTTTGAGAGCTGGGTTAACAAATTTGTACTTGAGATTGAGCAGGTTTCGACAGAAATCGTAAACCAGCTGATCCTTGGTCACTCCGCGTAAATTTCAACGTTCTCCTGTCACCCTAGGGGCGACCCTTTTAGGGTGGCAGGAAGCCTTACCTTAGAATTAGAACAGGAGGTAGTCGAAGATGGCAGATACGCAAGCACCTAGGGGTATGACCCGAATGGCGGCTAGAGAGAAGAAAACGCCTAAGCTCGATATGGCTCCGATGATTGACTGTGTGTTCCTGCTTCTGATTTTCTTCATGGTTTCAACTAGCTTTGCACCGATGCCTGGCATTCGTGTTCAATTACCGCCCCCAGGTAAACCGAATCCCAATAAACCCAAAGGGCTCATTGTGAGGATTGCAAACCCTGATGGTGCTCAGAAGTATGGCACAATGATCTTGAATGACGAGATTGTGAACATCAATCAAATGTTTACCGAATTTATCCACGCTCCCGAAGAAATCAAGAATATGGTAATCATTCAGTCAGAACGGGATGTCATACATGAGCAGATTATTAACGTGATGGATATTGCCAAGCAAGCAGGTATAGACAAAATTGGCTTTGCAGTGGTGGCAAGGGAATAACAAAGGAGGATAATATGTCTGTGCAAATGAAGACGGGGGGGACCAAGGACCGTGGTCAAACCTTAATGATGGAACCAATGATTGATTGTGTCTTTCTATTGTTGATCTTCTTTATGGTTTCAGCGATTATGCGTGTTCCGCCGCCTTTCACTGTGACGCTGCCGGAGTCAGCTACGAAGCATGACTTTCCGCGTAAGAAATTCAATCTTTTTATCAGTGCAGATGGTAGGATTTCATTTGATGATCTGGAGATGCTAACGCTAGACCATATGGAAATGTACCTGTCAGCAAAAGAGACTCAAATTACTACACTTATTATCAAGGCGGACAGGCTTGCCAAACATGGCAGAGTTATTGATGTCATGGAACGTGCGAAACGCCGATTTAGTAAGGCGGAAGGGCAGGAGATCGCTTTGATGGTTGCAGAGGAAAGTTTCGGACAATAACTGCACTATATCTAAAGGCAGCCGATGTGCTGCCTTTTTCACAATTGGAAGTTTCGATATTTTCTTAAAGGCAGCCAACGTGCTGCCTTTTTTTTGTATTAACGTAATCAGATGAACGAGCGAGAAAAGATCCTCATCGTTGATGATGAACCTGACACTATCCTGATCTTACAAGATCGTCTTGAGATGGAGGGCTACGAAGTTGTGACGGCTACCGATGGGCATGAAGTCCTTGAGTTAATCGATCAGGACCTGCCGGATCTAGTACTTTTGGATATTCAGATGCCGCGCTTAGATGGAATCGAAACCCTTACACGCATCCACGAAAAATACCCCGGTTTACTTGTGCTCATGTTGACAGCACATGGTACAATCCAGCGTGCTGTCGAGGCGACGAAGCGTGGTGCCTACGATTTCTTGGAAAAACCCTTCCAACCAGAACATATTACGCAAAAGGTGGATCAGGCATTAGAGCACCAAAACACTGTCGAGCACAGTACTAGAGATGAACTCATCCACAACTACGAAGAAATTGTGGGGGAAAGTCCGCCCATCCTCGAAGTCTTAAAAATTATCGAAAAGGTTGCGGATACTGACTCTACAGTGTTGGTGCAAGGGGAAAGCGGTACAGGGAAGGAGCTGGTCGCACGTGCACTTCACCAAAACAGTTCGCGCAGAAAAAAAGAGATGGTGGTCGTCAATTGCGCCGCCATTCCGGATCACCTGCTCGAGAGCGAACTCTTTGGCCATGAGCGGGGTGCGTTTACTGGGGCAGCTTACCAAAAAATTGGAAAATTTGAACGCGGGCACGGCAGCACACTGTTTTTGGATGAAATTGGAGATATGTCGATTGAACTACAATCCAAATTGTTGCGTACCTTACAAGAAGGCGAAATCGAGCGTCTGGGTGGAACCAGGGTGATCCACGTTGATGTACGAATTATTGCAGCAACCAATCAAGACTTGCGGCACGCCATTAAAACGGGAGCATTTCGTCAGGACCTCTACTACCGTTTGAATATGATTCCAATCCACCTACCACCATTACGAGCACGCCAGAAGGACATTTTGATATTGGCTGAATATTTCCTGCAGACACACAGTAAGGCGCACAGTCAACCCGTGCAACTAATCAGCCAAAAGGCAAGAGAACTTTTCATGCAATACGACTGGCCCGGCAACGTGCGAGAACTGGAATACTCCATCCTACGAGCTGTCCTCTTCGCGGAGGGCGATGTAATTCTCCCAAAACATCTCCCCGAAGAAGTTCAATCCGCCGGCCGACAGCAGGTCGAAAACATATCCGTCGGCCTGACAATGAAGGAGATGGAAAAAGAGTTAATCCTCAAAACCCTTGAAAGAATGGAGGGCAATCGCACCCGAACGGCAGAAAGTTTGGGGATTAGCTTGCGTTCCTTACAGTATAAATTGAAACGTTACACAAAAACGGTTGAGCGTAATGCGTGAAACATCCTCTCCTTCTATTTTTCGATAACCTTTTGCTTTGAAGTATAAATGCTACGGCACTCACCAAAACTGTCCGAATGCTTCTGCAGTGAAGTGCTACCCGCCGTGGGAACTTTGCTGAAAGAGATTAAAGACAGCATCGAGTTTTGCTCGATCTGTGGAATCCTCTGGGAATATGCGAGACAGTCGTTCATAAATTTTCAAGAACGCCGGGTTGAAGCTTTGAGACGCTTGAGGGGCCTTCTCAGTCTGAACTAGCTCTGTAATGCCTCTCCAGCCACTTTCTTGAGCCTTCAATTCCTCCTCGGTTTCTACGGAGTTTGCGACAACTTGCTCAAATGCACGAAGCGCTTTACGATACTGCCCATCCCGAAAATATGCCCATCCAAGGGTATCTAGGAAGTTTTTTTCCTTCGGGGCTTGCCTCACGGCGTTCAGGGCAAGTTCAACTGTCTTTTGGGGGTTGGTCCGCTGCTCGACGTAGAGCCACGCCAAGTTGTTACTCCATGTCCCATTTTCAGGGTCTTTTTTCACAGCTCCCTGATAAAAGTCTTCCAGTTTGCGATCCCAAAATCCACCCTCCTGAGGAGCAAGCCCCTTTGCACGCGTATAAAAATATTCCAAGTTTAGATAAAGGGTCCGATTATAACCTCGTTTGCCTGCGACCGTTTCACACAGTTTGATATAGTCTGTCAGTTCCGCTTTCTCATCTGGACGCTCGAAAGCTGTTGCTTGGTACACCCAAAACAGATTATTATTCCAAATGGAGTTGTCCGGATCCGCTTGGAGCACCTTTTCATAGAACTGTTTGAGTTTATGTGTCCAAGAAGCGTCATCCGGAAAAGTCCTTAGTGCCTCGATATAGAGCCTTTCAAGAACCGCGTAAGTGCTCGGATCGTAAGGACGTTTTAGGATTTCCTTCTCATAACCTGCAATATAATCGGGGAGGTCAGCGGGGGATACCCTATCAACCTGCCGTTCAACCGTTTTCACTGAGTCTGTAAGGGCATGTAAGACCGTCATGATGCCGCTTGCAATTGCCAAACCCACAAGTGCTGTTACCAACCCTGCCACGATCTTTTTTTCACGTTCACGATGGCTAAAAATTTCTGGCGCAAGGACTAGCCCGCCAATAAATCCTGTGAACAGTCCGCCGAGGTGAGCAGCGTTGTTGACGTTGTAATTAAAGTGTGGGAGGACGTAGAAGCCAAGAAAAAGGTCAATTCCAACAAATGGGAGCAGACGTAAGCCGAGAATCCGCCCCAGTCTTCGAGGAAGGCGATCTTTGTAGCGGATGCCCAAAGCGATAGCAACACCGATTAACCCGAATACGGCACCTGATGCCCCGACCCCCAAAGCGTCTTGGACAAAAGGTAAACTTGCAAGGCTGCTAGCGATTGCTGAAGTCAAGTAGAGAAGCAGAAACCGACCTCTGCCGTACAACCCTTCCAGTAAACGACCAAGGAGGAAGAGGATGCCCATATTCAGGTGAAGATGCAAGGTGTGGGCGTGCAAAAAGGTACTTGTTAGTAGTCGCCAATATTCTCCCTCCTCCACAATTAGACGGTAAGAATACGCTCCAAATTGAATTAAGGATCTCAAGTCTTGGGAAGAGGCAATCAGCCGAAGTTCGAGTGGGTGAAAAATAACAATATTCAATACAATTAAAGTGAGCGTCACTAAGGGTAATCTTTTTTGGTACTTGAGAAATCCTTGCTCTACTTTCAACTCGCTTTTGGTGCTCTCCGATTTGCCGACAGCTGCACTCTCTGAATTGCTGTCAAGTCCCCACAGTTTCCGAACCGGCGGAAGCTCACAAACAGGCTGCCATTGACCATCGGTGAGTGTTTCAGACCATACGGAGGCCTCCCGTGGTACACGTCCCAGCTTTATCCAATCATATAAGGTTTTTTCATCGATTTCAAAGATTTGGTCTGTGATTTGAATCTTCATCGTCTGAAAAATCTATCGTAATAGACGAGGATCATTCGTTACCCCTCACTCGTCCAGCCATTATTTCTTTCACTGCCATCAGTGAATAGGTGTTGAGAACATCTGCTTTCTCCAACCAACCGCGCCGGGCAACGTTGATCCCGAATAGAACACGCTCTAGGTCAGGGATTGTATGTGCATCGGTGTTGATCGAGAGTAGGACACCGCGAGCACGCGCCTGCCGCACAGCACTCGGTTCGAGATCCAATCGGCTGGGGGCAGCATTAATCTCTAACGCCACGCGGTGTGCTGCCGCTGCCTCAATCACTGCTTCAAGATTGATTGCGTACCCCGGACGCCGACCCAGCAGACGCCCGGTCGGGTGTCCGATGATGGTGACATATGGATTTTCGACTGCGCGGATGACACGGTCGGTCATCTCCGTTTCACTCATTGAAAAGCCCGCGTGAACACTCGCCACAACGATGTCAAGCTGCGCCAAGAGTTCATCGGGGAAGTCAAGACTGCCGTCCTTCAGGATATCAACCTCTGAACCAGTAAGCACTTCCATCCCATCAATTTCTGCGTTGATTGCGCGAACTTGTTGAATCTGTGCCAACAACCGCTCAGGGGTTAAGCCGTTGGCAACCCGTGAGGATTCGGAGTGATCGGTGATGGCGATGTATTCATGCCCAAGTGACGCTGCAGCCTCTACCACCTGCCGAATTGAGCCCCGTCCATCGCTCCAATCAGTGTGTATATGCAGATCACACCGTAGATCGCCCTGCTCGATAAGGGTTGGCAAATTATCCGCTAATGCTGTCTCGATCGAATCGGCATCACCTCGCAATTCAGGGGTGATGAACGCCAATCCAAGTTGACCATAAATGTCAGATTCCGTCTTATTTTTTGACCAATCTGGCAGCCGTTGACTCATTGCCTCAATATCTTGAGATGCTGCGACCTGATTGAGTTGGGTTAAGTGTGTATCTGCTCCTGTCGTTACAACTAAAGTCGCTTCATATTCTGCCGCACTGGTACAATAAACCCGCAACGGAAATCCCCTATCTACGGAAGCGGCGACGTGAACATTATCCTGTATCCCCGGAGCTGCCACACCTTCCACCCCGGACAATGCTTCGACAACCCCCTGTGCACAGTCACATTCTGCAACTAGCTCAAGGCTTTGTAATACCTCCTCGCGCCTGCGAAGATCCCCGGTGAAATCCAACCGTTTGACATCTGAGCAGTTTTTGAGTGCATCAAAGACAGCATCCGCAATCGGTAAAATCTGCCGGAGCGGGCGCATCTTTCTTTGCGCTTCGAGAAACTGCAAGCCCTCATTGATTGATTCAATTGTCTTGGGCCCCACCCGTTTCATCTGCTTGAGCTGATCGGTATCAATTGCTGTTCGGAGATTGCTGAGACTTTTTATGCCCAACTCCTGATAAAACCGTCCCGCTGTTTTCACCCCAACCCCCCGAATTGCGATGAGATCTAGCACATCGGGTCCCATCTCTTGGATTAGGTTATCATAAAAGCGACATCGTCCTGTTTCCAGCATTTCGATGATTTTTTGTTCAATGGTTTTGCCGACACCCGGAATTGAGCGAAGCGTTCCCTCCTCTGCCAATCTATGTAGATCTGCCGAGAGTTCGTCAATGGTCTCCGCCGCTCGATCGTAAATTCTGGCACGGAAGAAGTCGTCGCCTTTGATTTGAAGCAGATTGCCGATGTTCCTGAACACTTCACTAATTTCGTCGTTTGTCATCTTGTGAGTTCTTCTTTTTTTTACGGTGTGTTGTATGATGCTTGGGGATATTCTACCACACAGGGAAGGAAGGTGCAAAAGATTTAATTCCTCGCAGAACTCGACACCTAAGGCTATACTGGAGGCCGAACCTTAATCATGCAGCAGACAGGAATGAGCCGATATATCTACAACTGGATAGTTGAATGGAGGAAAGCGCAATGATAGCTACGCCCATCATTGACAATCTGTATAGGAAAACCATTTACGAAGTTAAGAGTAAACCAGACAAAAAAAGGGTGTACCCTCTAGGCTTGTTAGCCTTACGGCTGGCAAAACCTGAAGATACACCCCCAGTTTGTAGGGATTTTTTTCGTTATGTCCCCTTCCCCTCCTTTGAAAAATTGTTCATATAACACCAGCAGGTTATGAGAGTTGGCGATCGGATGCTGATCACCGGCCAGTCTTACTCCCGCAAACGGTAAACCCGTATCTCTGGATGTGTCAACGCCCGTATCGGAAATGGTGCGCCTTGGTCAGAAATCGGAATACCGAGAAAATGCGGCTGGCACTGAAAACGTTGTGCGAGGGTATATCGGCTTGACTTCCCGAAAATCCGATCATAGAACGCTACCGCCGCTTCTGTATTCACCGATTCCAACGGATACCAATCGATTGCCGAATAGTGCGTTGGCTTCGCGGCGTAGTTCAGAAAAACCTCCGCATTCGGCATCAAAACAAGGACCCACTCTGCTTCCCCTCCCTCCTCTGCTCGGTCCAATCTTGGCAGCAGCCAATCAAATAAGATCTCAGGCTCGCGTTCAACCGATTTATCCGATGGAATATTCGATTCTATCCATTCAACTGCCTCAACTGTCGTTGGCACCGACCCCATAACGCTGGCAAAGGCTGCGGTATAAATTAGCGAATACACACCTACCCCGCCCAAAATAACAACCGATAGGGTAGGCATTGCCCACTGTTTCAGAATCGAATTTCGATAGCCCCGATCGGATCGAGTGAACATGGGGCTCACCCTACCTATACACCCTGCCGCGAATAGTATCAACGCCGGGTAAATCAGCAGCAGATGACGGACAAATTTCAGCTTGTGTGAACCGATGAATAGCAGATAGGGTATTGCAAAGGCGAGGAGAATTTTATCCCCATCTTTCCGTTGGATTATCGCTAACAACGTTCCGGCGATGGCAAGCAACGCCAACGGCGTGCCCATACCCCATCGCAGCAGTGCCCACAGATAGATGAATCGATTGAACCAGTTGATTTCGCCGGTCGCAAACAGTCCAAAGTGCCCTTTCCGGTAATGCGAGGATTCATAAAAGAGGGCATCGAAGAATAGGTTCCACTCCGGGGAAAAGAGGTCGATTAGCCAGTACGGACAGATTATCGTGAACGCTGCCCCCGCAACCCCGACAACCGTCGCCAATTTCAAGAAAAAATCTGAAGCCTGAAAACGCTCTGTTCGCAAGAGCAGAAGAGCGACGACGGATAAGCCTACGAAAATCGTTGTGAACTTGACAGCGAAGCTGATTCCTGCGATAACACCCAGCCAAGCGGCTTGACGAAATGAAACGGATTGTGCTTTGGCACAGAACCAGATCAGTAGGGTTACACAGAAGGTGGCGGGAATATCGACGAGTGCAAAGCGAGACTCGTTCGTTGCATGCAGCATTGTTACGGCGAGCAATCCCCCGCTGATAAGTCCAGTAGGACGGTTGTAAAGCCAACCCCCAATCTGATACGTCAGCCAGATGGTCGCTGTTGACAGCAAAACGTTTGTAAAGCGGCCCAGCCAGATAATGTGAGCAACTGTGAGTTCTAATCCAAACGTCTCTAAAACCATCCCAATCGCCGCAATTAGGTAAAACCAAGCTGTTCCGGGCCAATTATAGATCTCGGGCGGGGATTCAAAATGGATGAGGTTGAAGATGTCCTGTGCAATCAGCGGCTCCCGTGGATCTGGATGGTCGGGCAAGCTGATGCCAAGCCCAACGGTTCGGAGAGCAAAACCGATCGTGAGGATAGGAATGAGAACCAGATCAATCCGAGAGAAGCGTTTCATTCTTCAGGGAGTACACAGGCATCTCAACTTCCAATTATCAGCAGCTTATTTGCAAACCTTTGCCCACATTTCGTCAGAGATTGCGGCTCTAATCTTCTCTGATTGATCCGACACGGCTGGCAGTCCGAGTTTCTTGAAAATCTGCTGCCAACGCTCTGGCTGGTCGACATCGACATAGACCGGCAAAAAGCCAAGGTTCAGATATGTCTTAATCGCCGGCAGCCTAAGGTCGTCGGTGCCTAGCTGAGCGCACTTGAAACCGTGTTCTCGAAGATACAATAGCACGCAGAGCACTACACATTTACCGAGCCTATGTCCTGTGTGGGCAGAATGGACACCAACCATGTGAACAATGCCAACCTCTTTTTCATCGGGCGTATCTTTCCACGCGCACGTCGTACCAACCGGCGTACTTTGATAGGTAGCAAAATAGAGTCCCTTCGGGTCAAACACGTCGCGGTCCATTATATCACGACGGGCATCCTCAGGCGTACGCTCACCGCCAAACGAGTCGCTGATTACGTTTGCCCAATGTACATCGTCCCCCTCCTGGTAGGTGCGGATTTCATACCCCTCCGGAATTTCGAGTTGTGATAATCCATCCAGATTTGGCCGAACCATTCTCAGTTGCCTTGCCATCTGATTCTCCTGTATATGTATGGCATTTGGAAACCGTAAGGCATAATGCGTAAGGGGGCTTATGTCTAGTGACCGATCGCCAATTACGAATTACGCTTTACTGTATTACGTTTGATAGACTAACTCAGTTCCGTACTCGACATCTGCTCCAGCGCGAGCATAAGTGCCTGAGTCCCTAAGCGACCGTGTCCTTGGGCTTGGACAGCGAGATACAGTTGATGCACGAGTGCGAGTCCGGGTAAGCTAAGGTTCATCTTCTTGGCTTCATCAAGCGCAATGCCCATGTCCTTGATGAAATGTTCAACGAAGAAGCCGGGGTCAAAGTTGCGTTGGAGAATGCGAGGAGCAAGGTTATCAAGTGACCAACAAGCAGCTGCGCCTCCGCTGATCGATGATAGCATCGTTTCCAGATCTAAACCTGCTTTGTAACCGTAGAGTAATGCTTCGCAAACACCAATCATCGTTCCAGAGATTGTGATCTGGTTACACATCTTTGTGTGTTGTCCGGCACCTGCCCCGCCCTGATGCACGATATTTTTCCCCATCGCTTCAAAGAGCGGCATGACAGCTCCGACAGCATCAGCATCGCCGCCCACCATAATGGAAAGCCGCGCTTCCCGTGCACCAACGTCGCCGCCGGAAACGGGCGCATCAATGGAAGAGATGCCTTGCGGCTTCGCTGCTGCATCAATCTCTTGTGCTAACGAAGGTTCGGTTGTTGTCATATCAACGATGATACTGCCGGACTTCGCGCTTTTCAAAATGCCATTGTCGCCGAGGTAGACCTCGCGCACATCGGGCGGGAACCCGACGATGCTGAAGATGACATCTGACGCTGCGGCTACATCGCTTGGTGAATTTTCCCAAGAGGCACCGGCATCAAGCAGTGGTTGTGCTTTTGCCTTGGTTCGATTGTAGACCGTTGCCGAATACCCGAGGTCCATAATGTGTTGGCACATCCAGCGTCCCATCACGCCTGTCCCAACCCAGCCAATTTTCGTTCCCTTTGGATCGATTGTAGTCGTCATTATTTTGTCTCCTTAAATTAATTATAGGTTGTAAATGCGGTTATGCGATTGCGTAAAACGCAGTGCGTATTAGAGCCAGCCATTCGCCCGATACCAGTCTGCTGTTTCCTGAATCCCTTTCTGAAGGAAATAGGTCGGGCGATAGCCGAGTTCCTTTTGTGCCTTTGTGCTGTCACAGATCCAAAACCGTTGCCTCAGATCTCGCACTCTTTGGCGATTCAAGGTTGGGGTTTGGCGTGTAACCTTCGCCGCAGCCTCCGTAAAGATCGAAATAAAATCCAGCAGGAAAAGCGGGACTTTCATTTTGAACGGACGCTTTGCCTGTGCATCGGCAATTGTGCGCTCAATCCCCATCCACGTATGAATATCACCGTCCGTCAGAAAATAGGTTTCGCCGACCGCACACTTAGATACAGCAGCAGTATAAATTCCTGCCACCAGATCTTTGACATGCACCAAACTCAACAATTTGTTTTCGTCACCGAGGATTGGCATCACTCCACGATTAATCAGTCGAAAAAAGAGAAAAATGTCCGTATCCCTTGGTCCATAGACAGCAGGCGGACGAATAATCGTTATCGGCAGGCAATCTGCGTACTCGCGGACAATCGTCTCACCTTTGAGTTTGCTCCTACCGTAATCTGTCAGCGGCTGCGGGGTAACATCTTCGGTGTTTGGCGTTGTATCGCGACTTGGACCAATTGCAGCGAGGCTGCTGCAATAGACAAATCGATCTAAGTTTGGATGTGCACGCAGACACGCCTCAATGAGACGCTCTGTGCCCCCAGCGTTGATCCGGTCATATGTTGCAGCGTCCGGGGCTTTGGTCAAACCGGCGAGATGAAAAACTATATCGGCATCTCGGACATGGCTTGCCAAAGCATCGGAATCGTGCAGATCACCCATGACCGGTTGGACTTGCGGCGATTTTGCTGCAAGGAGATGGTTGAGCCAACGCAAATTACTCGTTTTGCGGATTAAGCAGGTGACGTGATAGCCTTGATCAACAAGTCGCTCGACCAGATGGCTGCCAATGAAACCTGTTCCGCCGGTGACATAAGCCTTCATGAGTAAAACGTGAATGAATTCAGTTTATTCCCCGATCGCCTCATTTCGGAGGTCTTTCGTCAATTGTGACATCAAGACTATGCCGCCAACCGCGACAGCGCAATAGGTTGTGAAGAATCGTGTCATCAGGGCATATAAACCGATTGCCCCGGAGGCAAGTAGTGGTTTCATCAGAATCGCAATTAAAAACTCTGAGATACCGCTTGCGCCTGGGCTCGGTGCAAATAAGGTCACAAAACTGAGGATGACTTGAACAGCAACGACATGCCAAAAGGGAGCGTCTCCCCCCAAGGCACGAACAACGACATAGCCGCCGACGAACCGACTCATATAGATACCTATCGTCAAAACGAAGCTCAGCAGGCAGACCAGTTTATGTTCATTGACGAACATACGAGTGAATGCCTTGTGCTCCACAATCACGTTTTCGAGGGTAAGGATCAGACGGTCTAGAATGTTTGCAGCAAGTTGAAAGCCACGTCGTCTTGGCAGTTGGATACGGGTCAGAGGAAGCAATACTGTTTCAGGTTTGATGAGCAAAAGGAGGAAGACAAAAAGGGTAAACGCAAACATCAACAAACTATATTGACTGACAAGCGTGATTGCCTTGGGAAGAAAGGCGGGGGCGCGCTGCACAACATACCCTGTCGAAAGTATGAGGAACGTCAGCGTGCTGATGAAACAGATAATGCTGGTGGTCATAATCCCGGAGAACGGCACGCCCGCCCGATTAAAAATATAGAGATGTCCAATACCCCCGGTTTGGAATGGTGTGATTCCGCCGACACATAGGGTTGCCAGATTGGCGCGGAGACCATGAACAAATGTCACGCGCGGTGCCATCTTCCGCACAAAAATATAGAGACGCGCACCACCTGATAGCCAATCGCAGAACATGCAAAGTGCTGCGATAAGTAAGAACTCCCCGTCTATTGAGCGTAAGACAGTTCCAATATTCTCAATATCACTCCGCAGAAAGCTGAGATATAATCCAATAATTGTGCATAGAATGAAAAACAGTATTCCACGAGCAAAATGTTTCGGATTCAGCGATCGGCTAAAAAGCTCTTTCATGCATGTTTCCTTGATTCATAAGTATTCCAAAACGGATTGGTGTATCAATTCTGAACTAATCGATCGGAGTCGTATGAGAGGGCTTGATAGCGGGATTCAAAGCAACTTGCTCATTTATCACGAAATGGACAAGCGGGTCGTTTTATTTAATTTCCAAGTCCAAACGAATATCCAACGGCATCGCTGAATGTGTCAACGCACCGACAGAGATAAGGTTTACCCCCGTCGCTGCAACGGCTTCAACCTGATCTAATGTAATCCCCCCCGATGCCTCAGTGAGAGCAGTCCTACCAATCTCTCCGACAGCAGCCTTCATGAAACTGACCGGCATATTGTCGAGCAATATAATGTCCGCCCCTGCCGCTTGTGCTTCTGCTACCTGATCGAGCGTGTCCACTTCGATTTCAATCCGCATCGTGTGAGGCACAGCCGACCGGGCCCGTTCGATTGCCTTCGCAACGCCCCCGGCAGCGACGATGTGATTATCCTTAATCAGGACACCGTCGTAAAGCCCGAAGCGGTGATTATGTCCGCCACCGACACGGACAGCGTACTTTTGGAGGGATCGCCATCCAGCGGTTGTCTTTCGGGTATCAATGATTTTGACATCGTATTTGGCTGTAGCAGCAACAAACCGCGCGGTCAGGGTGGCAGTTCCCGAAAGGCGTTGCAGGAAGTTGAGAGCGATACGCTCACCGGTGAGGATAGATTTCGCGCTTCCCCCCACCGTCGCAATTGGTGTCATATTTCCAACACAATCACCGTCGGTGACAAGCATCTGGAAATCCAGGTCTGGATCTATCTTTTCAAAAACACGTTGAGCAATCGGCAGCCCGGCAATCACGCCTTCGATCTCGGTGAGGATCGTGCCTAACCCTTGCTGCAACTGGGAAACTGTGGATTCGGTCGTAATATCACCAATACCGATATCCTCCACGAAGGCTAATTCTATGAGCGGATCGATTGAGCGGAAGTTTAACATTTCGGGCATTCGATTACGCATTTATTTCGTTTTAACTCTATAATTCTTCGAGCTGATGAGGTAAGGGCTCATCCAGTTAATTTTTCCCTTGACCACACCATCGCCAAGGATCCCAAATTCGAGAACTTCCTCCTGACTTAATTGAGCTTTAAACTCATCGGTATCTGATGAAAGTCCCAGTTTAGTATGTAACCGTTCAATCTCTTGTTTGAGCAGATTAATATCTTCTCGATTTTGATGAATCTGTTTCTTTAACCCCTCGACATCTGTAGGGGTGATTGGTTCTTTAGGCGTTTTTCGTCAGCACCCTCCAGCGATTCATTGATGCTTGTTAATTATCGGACGAAGCCGTGGTATAGACCAGATAGTGCCATACCAAGATAGCTTTGGGTGAAATATGAGACATAAGGATAGCATCTCAAGGGATCCTTGTCAAGGATTTTTAATGGGGAGGCATAGACAGTCCAATTTGCAATCTGTCGGTAAATGACGGATTTTTTCCTTGATAAGCGTTGCCGATCTTGTTACAATGAAGATATTTCAAAGTGGCAATAAAATCAGGAGGTCAGTAACATGGGTGAAGCATTAGGATTGATTGAAACAAGAGGTTTGGTTGGTGCAATTGAAGCAGCAGATGCAATGGTCAAAGCTGCCAACGTAACACTCCTCAGCAAAGAAGAGATTGGCGGTGGTTTGGTCACCGTCATGGTTCGTGGTGATGTCGGGGCGGTTCAAGCTGCAGTGGAAGCAGGAGCTGAAGCCGCAAAGACTGTTGGTGAATTGGTTTCCGTCCACGTCATTCCGCGCCCACACGCAGAAGTTGAAAATATGTTGACTAGCGGATAATAACTAAAGGTTAGGCCAAGGGGGTACGTATGGCAGAAATCAACGAAGCACAGATTGAGGAGATTGTCGCACAGGTCATCAGGAATCTTCGGAATGAAGGAGGTGGCTTATCGACAACAACACCTCAACCCGCAGCTTCCGAGGCAGCTGATACGGGGATCTTTCCTACCGTGGATCAAGCGATTACCGCCGCCAAAGCCGCGCAAGCAGAATTCGTAAAACTTGGCTTTGCCAAACGCAGGGAAATCATTGAAGCTATCAGGCGAGCCGCGCTTGAGCATTCAAGGTCCCTCGCAGAAATCGCTGTCGAAGACACAAAAATGGGAGTTGTCGAGCATAAAGTAATGAAAAATGATGGCGGGGCAAACCTTTCACTCGGCGTGGAAGATTTGAGTTCGGAGGCAACAACTGGAGATACAGGGATGCTGCTTGTGGAGTATCTCCCTTTTGGTGTGATTAATTCAATCACTCCGACCACGAATCCGACTTCGACCGTTATCAATCACGCCATCATTATGCTCGCAGCTGGAAATTCGATTGTATTCAGTCCGCACCCGAATGCACAGAGATGCACACAGGAAACGATGAAGGTCATCAACGCAGCAGTTGTCAAAGCGGGGGGACCTCCCAATATGCTCACAACCGTTTCGGAAGCGACATTGCGGCGGGCGAAGGAGATTATGGACCACCCAGATATCGCAATGGTCGTTGCCACAGGCGGCGGTAGCGTTGTGAGAGCCGCGCTTACTAGCGGTAAGAAGGCGATCGCAGCGGGCCCGGGCAACCCACCAGCGGTCATTGACGAAACCGCAGATCTGGGGAAAGCGGCAAAGGATGTTATAGTCGGAAACAGCTTTGACAACAATCTACTCTGCATCGGCGAAAAAGCACTCTTTGTCGTTGAATCTGTCGCTGATGCAGTTATCCGTGAGCTGGAAAACAGCGGCGGTTACTTGACCAATCCAAGCGAGAGACAAGCTGTCGAAAATATTGTCAGCCAAGATGGCAATCCCAACATTGACTACATCGGTAAAGATGCGATCGTTATCCTTGACGCGGCTGGAATCCGAGCAACGACGGGAACGGTTTCCGTCGTCGTTGAAGTCCCCGGCGACCACACCTTCGTTACTGACGAATACCTGATGCCAATGCTTCCGGTAGTACGGGTGCGTGATTTTGATGAGGCGGTGGAAGGGGCTGTGGCGGCAGATGGGGGACGCGGACACACTGCAATGCTTCACACCAACAACAGTGCGCGAATTACACAATTTACACAGGCGATGAACTGCAACGTTGTTGTTGTGAACGCGCCCTCCTACGCTTGTGCTGGAATTGATGGTGAGGGGTTCCTAGCGATGACGATTGCGGGTCCCACCGGCGAAGGGTTTACTCGTCCACGCACTTTCACCCGTCAACAGCGATTGACCGTTGCGGGGGCATTGTCCGCTCACACATTGTGAGGGTGTCTAGATGAGGGGTCAAGCCCCGATATGAAATTAAGGAGACAAAAATGGAGAAACTCGCCATCCACGGTGGGTCAAAGGTGCGAACCGAGCCCTTTCCGGAACGCACCCCTTTCGGTAAACGTGAAGAGGAACTTCTGCTTCAGGCGGTGCGTAGTCAAACCCTTTTTGTCAAAAGTGGGAGGTTCGTCAAAGAATTGGAAAAGGAATTCGCCGCATTTTACGGTACGCAGTACGCACAGGCCTCAACGAGCGGGACCGCTGCTATCCACACAGCGGTTGGTGTTGTCAATCCCAACCCCGGCGATGAAATTATCACCGCGCCGATTACTGACCCCGGCAGCGTTATGCCGATCTTAATGCAGAACGCCGTGCCCATCTTTGCCGATGTAGATCCCAAGACCTTGAACATGCTCCCCGAATCCATTGAGGCGAACATTACCGACCGCACCCGCGCCATTATTTTGGTACATCTTTTTGGTCACCCGTGCGACATTGACGAAGTCGTAAAAATTGCCGAAAAGCATAACGTCATCCTAATTGAGGACTGCTGCCAAACCCACGCAACGAAGTACAAAGGACGTTACGCCGGGACATTTGGGCAGATGGGCTGCTTCAGCTTCCAGCAGTCGAAGCACATGACTACAGGGGATGGCGGGATGATTTTGACCAACGATCAGGAAACCTATATCCGTCTGAAACTCTTTTCCGACAAAGGGTGGGACTATCAATACATGGGAGACCGTGACCACGCCTTCCTCGCCCCTAACTACCGCATGACAGAGATGCAAGGGGCTGTTGGTCTGGCACAGCTTGAAAAACTACGCGATGTCGTCGAGCGGCGAATTGCGCTCGGAAGGGTACTGACCGAACTGATTGCTGATGCCCCCGGCGTTGAGGTTGTCCCACTGCCAGCCGACCGCGAGATCTCTTGGTGGAACTATATCTTCCACGTTACCGGGCACGACCCCGACGAATTTTGTCAAGCTGTCTCCGCCGAAGGTATCTCCATGAGTGCCCATTACATCAAGGATCCAATCTATATGCGTGGCGACTTCTTGACAAAGGGACGCACCTACGGCGATAGCCAGTTCCCGTTTAACAGTCCGTATGTCAGCCGTGACTACCATTACGGGCCCGAACTGGTGCCCGGCGCGGTCGAAGGCTTGAGAACGGTTGCTGTCCGTGGCATCCACGAGCACATGAGCAAGGATGACATTCGGGACATCGCTAAGGCAATCAATAAAGCGGCACATGGGCTAGCTGGATCGGCATGATGGAAGCAAGCTGCGCTGTTGATAGTGTCAAAAGGGCGGCGGAGTATCAATTCTATATTGACCACTATAAATGCGGCAAACCTCGTAAGAAACGAGTCAAGAAAAACACCTCCAAGCATCTTTCTATCATCTTTCTATACACCGCACAAAGAAAGCTGCTGTTCTTGGTGCGATTGAACGCGGTGCGGTGGTAAAGTCGTTGCTCGTGTCGCTACAGACTTATCCGGCAGAGGAATCCTCAAGTTTCTCAAGGGTTTTGTAAAACCTGATGGAACGGCACTCATGACCAACACCATAGAGGATTTTTGATCATTACTCAAGCGGGCATGGTTCGATTTTCATCACTACTACGAGCGGAAATACGCACTATTGTACATCTCAGAAGCTGCTTTCAAGGATAATCATAGGAGGAACAAAGGGATACTATGGGCTTTCATTAGGAGGTGTTTCCCATAACACAAGACATAGCAAACACACTATATGAACTTGACAATCTCGAAGTTTTGCGTGGAATTAATAGTAATAGCATTGACCTAATTGCAACAGATCCACCATTCAATACGAAGAGAAACCGCAGCGGCACCGCAGGTTTTTACGTAGACAGTTGGAAATGGGGAAACATAGGTCTACTCCCTGACCAATGGCAATGGAACGAAGTCCACCCAAAATGGCTCGAAACTATCCAAGATGGACACCCTGAGCTCTTTCAAGTCATAGAATCTACAAAATTCGTACAAGGTGAGGATACTGCTGCCTTTTTGTGCTTCCTGAGTGTTAGGCTCCTTGAAATGCACCGTATTCTTAAGGATACAGGGTCAATCTATCTCCACTGCGACCACACTGCAAATGCTTATATCCGAATGGCAATAGATGCTATCTTTGGAAAGGACAACTTTCGGAATGAGATCATATGGCATTATTACAACGTTGCATCAACCTCAAGAAAATTCCTTGGTCGTAAACATGATACAATCTTCTTCTATGCTAAAAGCAAAGCAGCACCTTTTAATTGGGATGATATGCGCGAACCATACTCACCAGAGAGTAACTGGGTAAAAGCGTCTGATAGCTACGGCGATCCGCGGTACGGGCCAAACGAGAAGGGAAAGCTAATGCACGATGTTTGGAGAATACCAACAATAAACAATATGGCAAAAGAACGCACAGGTTCACCAGATCAAAAACCACTTAAACTCTACAAACGTATTATTAAAGCAAGTAGTAATCCTGGTGATATTGTTCTTGACCCATTCTGTGGTTGTGCAACAACCCTCATCGCTGCCAAAAAACTGAACCGACGTTGGATAGGCATTGACAGACGCTCCGACGCACGTTACCACATTATCACACGACTTGCAGACATATCCAAAGCGGAACGAAAGCGATTTGAAAAATACACAACAGACAAAGCATGGCTTGACAAACAAATGCAGCCATACGAAATGCACTATAGAACAGAACCGCCAGTTCGCACCGATAACCCAACCCTAGCAGCAGCCAATCTACCATCTGTATTTCTAATCACCGAGGAATTTCAAATGACACGCGCGGAAATACATAAAACGCTCATAAACCAATTTGGCCCCTACTGTTGGGGTTGCAATTTCAAAGCCCCTGATCCACGCTATCTTGAACTTGATCATATCAACCCGAAAAGTGGCACAGATGACCATGGCCAACACCATATAAACAACCGTGCATTGCTATGTAAACCCTGCAACCTTGAAAAAAGTAATCGTATGACACTACTAGAGTTACGTAGAGTTAATAAACGAAAAGGATACATGAAAGACGGTGTACTTGCAGACCTAAGCGAGGTTAGCAAATGGACATGGCAATACCTTGTCAAACGTATTCAAGAAGCACCGCACCAATATAGCCTAAATGGAATATAACAAGGCAGATTCTGTCAAGTCCCGATAGCCTCTGCTTTTTCTCTACAATATTTAAGCTTCTAACCGCTCATTCCAAAAGTTCACAGAATTTTAACTTATACATAATATTTATGTGTTATAATTTCCACATATCAACAAGGGGGTAAAACGAATGCTATGCAGGTTTCGACGCATTTCCTGTATCATCGCCGTTAGTTTCGTCTGGATTGCTGTCAGCCAAGGGGAAGAAGCCATCCAAATTCTGGAGAACGAACAGAAGATTGTGCTAACCGGAGAAATCTCCAAAGCCCTTGGCACCTATGACGAGCATCTACAGGGGGCTGTGGAATACCTGCTCTGTGGACGAAGGGGCAAAGAATACGAAAGTATTATCGTCGTCAATAGTTCCGCAGAGGAAATCTACGACGCAATGCTCAAACTCGGTCTCAAAAGGGGTGTCCCGCCTATGTACAACGAAGAGAAAGATGAGATGATGGGCGCGACAGGGACCAGTGTCCTAGTGTTCGTCGAATGGAGCGTGAACAGCGAGACCAAAAGGGTCCGCGCTGAAGACCTCCTCTACAACACGCGAACCAAAAAACCGATGCAGCACGTCGCATGGATCTTCTCCGGATCTCGTGAGATTCCCGACCTTGACAGCGAGGACCAGGATGCAACGATACCCCAAGCATTCGTCGGAAACGACATCATCGCCCTGAACTATATCGATGGCAGTGCCTTATTTCAAAGTCCAATTCCTTCCGAGGAGAGCCCTTACAAAAAGAACCCAGAGGTGCTCCCACCACTCGGCACATCGGTGAAAGTTACAATTGAGGTGAACCAAAAAATGCAACGCTATATTCTGATCAGCGGTAAAGTCCAGGGGGTTGGATTCCGTCATTTCACCCGACAAAACGCTCTGAAACTTGGGGTTCACGGTTATGCGAAGAACTTGCCCAACGGTAAAGTGGAGGTTGTCGCCGAGGGGGATAAAGCGACGCTGGATGCGCTTGTGAGCATCTTGTGGAAGGGACCTCCCGCCTCTAAAGTCGAGGATGTCAAAGTCGAAGCGCGGCCTCATAGCGGAGAATATAACTCCTTTGCTGTTAAATTTTGAGGGGCAATCCAGTAAGGGAAAGGGACAATAGTGCGGGAAGAATTTATCAACTTTGTTTGTAAACTTGCGGCGGAAAGTGCCGAAGTTATAAAGCCCTATTTTGCCGCTTTCGACCTTGAAGTTGAACTGAAAGAAGACGAAACGCCTGTCACCGCGGCGGATCGAGGGGCAGAAGAGGTCATGCGTTATCTCATCCGCAAGGAATTTCCAGACCACGGCATCATTGGAGAAGAGTTTGGGTCCGAAAATGAAACCGTTGAATTTGTCTGGGTGTTGGATCCGATAGATGGCACAAAATCATTTGCAAGCGGCTGCCCACTTTTCGGAACGCTGATTTGTCTCCTGCACGAGGGACAACCCGTCTTGGGCGCAATTAATCAACCCATCTTAGAGAGGTTGTGCCTCGGCGATAATGAACAAACAACCATCAACGGACATCCGGTGCATGTCCGGGAGACCGACAATCTCTCTGAAGCGATCCTGCTGACAACAGATATTCTGAGTATTGGTAAATATCAAAATCAAGCGGGATTTGATAATTTACTTCAGCAAGCGAAACTTTTCCGCACATGGGGCGACTGTTACGGGTATCTGTTGCTCGCAGCTGGAGGGGCTGACATCATGCTCGACCCCATCGTGAATCCGTGGGATGTCCTTCCAGTCATTCCGGTCGTTCGCGGGGCGGGTGGGGTTATTACTGCGTGGGATGGCAGCGATGTTGTTCAAGGGGATTCGTGTGTAGCTGCAACCCAGAATCTACACCCCCATGTCTTGGAGATCTTAAACGCTAACTGATAACCCGATCTAACGGGATGCGTGAGAAGATAGAGAAAAGCCAATGGTTTCATCGCCTGAATCAGGAGACTAAGGACGCTCATGTTAACAAATCATGCAAAGCAACCGAGGCAAGCACAGGTGGTTAAACCCCGCCCCTACAGCTTCTTTTTACGTTTTGCCCTTTCTTTTGACATGAGCAAAGGAGTTTATCATCTATGAGAATGAGGTTGTTACTGCTCTCTTTTATTGTGATGTTGTGTTTTCACTTTCCGTTCACTGTTTCCCAGACCCAAGCCTTTATTACGAGACATTACACCCTTCAAGAGGTCCTAGCTGAATGCACCAACGTCATCTTTGGGACCGTAGCCTCGGTCGATCAGAAACGCATGACCGCCAAGGTGACAGTTGAGGAAAATCTCAAGGGGCAGAGCGATTTTCAAGAGATTAAAATTAACCTATTCACCGGGCAGGGCAACTTCCCGCAAAAGATGATTAAAAAATTCAAAGTTGGGCGGCCGATTATTATCTTCTATGAGAAGGAGGGGCAGCGAATCCCCAGTCTCGGACATATCGACAGCACTTGGTTTCAAACCTTTGCCCAAAACCGATCGGATAAGAGCCGCGTTTGGTGGAATTTTACTCATATTGAGATCTACATGCACCGGACCTACAAAGGTTCAACGCCCGACTTTCAGCGGCTTGTGCGAGATACGCTTGCCGGGAGAATCAAGCCCACAAATGCAAAGTCCGCGGAAGTCCGATCTCTCGCCCAAGCATCGTCCGGCACGGTCCGTGTGCTTGTCCTCTCCGGCAATCGCTACAATGTCGAGTTTCCCACCATTTCTGCCTTGAATCCGGTTGGGAGACATCAGCTAGTTTACCAAAGAACGAAAGATCGCAACTTGCCAACCCTTGACCACGCCGACATTCTCTGGTTGGGGCAAGGCGAAATCTGCGAAGATAAATATCACTTGACGAAAAAACGAGAGAACAAGATTAAAGCGTTTGTGAAAGGCGGCGGCGTGGTTATTGTTTCGGGGCAAGACAGCGATGATGATCGACCGTGTCCGACGGGTTGGATCCCTGAACCAATGAAGGGAGTGGAACGGATGGGGCGTAGCGATTTCCAGCCAACACGGGCAGCGGGTACTCTGTTTAGCGAACCGAATGAAATCCAATTCGGGGATGTCTTCCTTGACGACGCATGGACGAAATGGAGCGATAAATATACAATCCTTGCCACTACCAACAATAAAAAAGAAATTGCCTTTGCAACCTTGGAATACGGCGAAGGAATGTACCTCATCACAAGTCTCCAAAACGAAACGAGTGCCAATGTCTTTATCAACTACCAGATGATAGAAAACCTGATTTATTTTGTGGTTGAGTGGCTGAATGATAGATCATAGCGTGGGTTTCGTTTCAGAGTCGAAATCCGAAATCCAAGTGAAATGCTTGGTATTTTTCATTGTTTCCGTTCAACCCAACCTACATCCCACACCCGTAGGTCGGGCATCCCCGATAAATCAGGGCGGGGCGACATGTGGCAACTCGCGTTTGAATAGCTCCAACTAACACAGGCAGAAAGTAAATCATGATCAGAGTAAAAGCAAAGCCCTCAATCTTGGCGTTGGTGTTTTTATGTATCGCCTTCAACTCGGCAGGGACAGCCCATGCGGTTATCCCTCAACTCTTGGGACCGCTTTCTGCCTTGCTCAGTATTATCCCTCAGATTCTCGCAGTTATCGGTATCGCTTTTTTAACTGTATTCGTGTTTGCTCGCGATTGGCTTAAGGGACTGTTCTACCGTATCGGCGAATCTACTCCCCTCAAAGCAATTACGCTGATACTGATCCTTACCCTCCTCGGTGGGGGGGCTTGGGTTATTTATCGAGGGCTTCAGTCCGGTCAACCGTATGCCATGACAACGACAAATGTTCAGCTCGCAAAACACGATTGGCCTGCGTTTCGGGGGGGAATCGCGCGTACCGGACAACTCGATAATCTCCCCGGACCAACGCATCCCACAGTCTCATGGTCATTCAAAGGGAAAGGCGGTGTTGTCGTAGACTTTTCTTCTTCGCCGGCGGTGGTTGGGTCTCGGGTTTATATCACTGCCGCACAAGGTTCGTTCTTTTCCAGTGGAGGTGCGGTTTACTGCATTGATGCAAATAGCAGGACTGACCTTTGGGGTTATGATACGCCGGTGCAGATTTTTTCCTCACCAACGGTTGTTGGAGGACGTGTTTATGTCGGTGAGGGATTTCACCAGGATGCCGATTGTCGTCTCCATTGCCTCGATGCCAATAATGGGGGTGCGATTTGGACGTTCAAAACGGCGAGTCATGTGGAATCAACGCCTTTTGTCAGTCAAAGGAAGGTCTACTTCGGTGCAGGAAGTGATGGCCTTTACTGTGTTGATGCGCTTGAAGGGAAGGAGATTTGGCACTATCCATCTATCCATGTGGACATGTCACCGGCGGTATGGAAGGGGAAAGTTTACTTCGGCACCGGTTATGGCGAGTATCGCATCTACGCTGTTGATGCGAATAGTGGCGCAGAGATTTGGTCAAAGCGTGTAGATTACCCCGCTTGGGGGAGTCCAAGTGCCGATGGCGATACGGTCTTTTTCGGCCTTGGCAACGGTAACTTTATCGAAAGTGCCGAAGTGCCGAAGGGACGAGTCACCGCCCGTAACGCCCAAACAGGGGAGCAGATCTGGGAGTATGAAGCCGAAGATTCCGTCCTCACAGCGATTGCCTATCGTAACGGATCTGTGTATTTTGGGTCACGGGATGGGCACGTCTATGCGCTCAACGCCGCTGACGGTGCGCTAGGTTGGAAATCGAATATTGGACACTCAGTCGTATCTTCACCGGCGGTTACGGAAAGTTCGGTGTATGTCGGTGCAGATAACGGCGTAATCTACAAGATTCGCATCAACGATGGTCGCGTGGTGTGGCAGTTTGATACAGACAGAATCAACGGCGGCAAACCAATCTACTCCTCACCGGCTATCGCCAATGGAAAACTGTATATTGGATTGAAGGATTACCTCTTATGCCTTGGTGGGGAAGAGACGATGAAGGAGACACTGGGACTTGATGATCAGTAGCGTAGCATAGTCTATTATCGCTAAGTGCTTAAACTAGTTTAACCTTTATGTTGGGAAGGGACCTCCCGGTCAAGCGATTCGATTTCAGTCGGCGTTAAGAGGCGATATTTCCCAATCGAGAGCTGTCCCAACGAAAGTGATCCAATCCCTACCCGTTTGAGGTGCATGACATCGTGACCTACGGCGTGGAACATACGCCGAATCTGCCGTTTCTTTCCTTCGTGGATAACAACCTTGAATTGTGTCTGTCCTTCCCTGCTCCCCGTTTGGTTGACCTTTGCCGAAGTGATTACCCCCTCCTCAATTTCGATTCCCTCTCGCAGCCTTTGAAGCTCCCGCCGATTCGGGTGTCCCTCCACCCACGCAGTGTATGTTTTCTGAATCTCATGGCTCGGATGGAGGATTCTATGTGCGAAATCCCCATCGTTAGTCATCAGCAGAAGCCCCTCAGTGTCAACATCCAACCGTCCAACCGGATAGATGCGTTCGGATATGTCACGCACCAACATCATGACTGTTGGACGCCCTCGATCATCGCGGACCGTTGTGACATAGCCCGCTGGTTTATTTAGCATCAGGTAAATCTGCCGTGGTTTCCTGCGTATCGGTTTGCCATCAAATGTAATCTCATCCTGCTGAGGGGCGATGTGGGTGCCGGGGATCAACACCTTTTCGCCATTGACGGTGACTCGTCCTGCAGAAATGTATTTCTTCGCGTCCCGTCGAGAAGCGATGCCGGATTTAGAGAGGAATTTTTCGAGGCGCATTTTTTCGTTTACTATTCCTAAAAAGGTAGACATGAGGGAGGAAAAACAGTAGAATGGGTCAAGTTGCTAGTAGTAGGCATACTCCGTATGCCGTAACTTGCCCAATCTACAAAGCCCTAGCGGGGCGGTATGTGTATAGCATATTGTGATGGAAAGCTGCAAGGCATGTCAAGTGGAAAATAGATAGATTAGAGATGCTTAATTGAAACTGTGAGGGGGTAAAAATGCGACTTGGCGGACCGATATTTGGTGAAATTACCAATCCTGACAGCTGGGCGGAAGCGGTCAAGAATCATGGATACAGTGCCGCCTACTGCCCTGTCAATTCAGAAAGCGATGGGGCAACCATTGACGCGTACATCGAAGCCGCGAAAAAAGCAGACATCGTAATTGCAGAAGTCGGGGCATGGAGCAATCCGATCAGCGTTGATAATGCAGAACGCGAGGCTGCGTTAGAAAAGTGTCGGGTGCAACTTGCGCTTGCCGATCGGATTGGTGCAAACTGCTGTGTCAACATATCCGGATCACGCGGGCCCAAGTGGGATGGTCCCCACCCTGATAATCTGACAGATGATACCTTCGATTTGATTGTCGAGAGCGTTCGTTCAATTATTGATGATGTGAAGCCCACGCGGACATTCTACACGCTCGAAATGATGCCGTGGGCTTATCCCGAAGGACCCGATGGCTACCTGCGTTTGATCAAAACCATTGATCGGGTCCAGTGTGCTGTCCATCTTGATCCGGTGAACATCATCAATAGTCTTGAACGCTACTACCACAGTGGAGATCTCATCCGCGACTGTTGTGCCAAGCTCGGCGCGTATATCAAAAGCTGCCATGCGAAGGACATCTCCCTTGCTGATAACTTAACCCTTCACCTTGATGAGACCCGTCCCGGTCTTGGTGGGCTTGACTACGCGACATATCTGCGTGAACTGGATCGGCTCGATCCGGATATACCGTTGATGCTTGAACACCTTCCGTCCGCTGAAGAATATGCACTCGGTGCGGAACATATTCGGTCGGTTGCTGGAGAGGTTGGTATCACGATTCGATGAGTCTTGTGTATAACTTCTTTACGTTTGATGATTTAAGGAGACCAAAATGACCTTAATTGGATCTGGATTCAAGGCAGCTGTGATTGGGTGCGGCGGTGCTGGACGAGGCCATGCGGCAAAAGCAAAAAGTCTGGGGATTGAATTGGTCGGCTTTTGCGACGAGATTGAGGAAAAAGCCGAAGAGGCACTGGCGGAATTTGGTGGTTCCTATGCCACAACCGATGCTGACCGCATCATGCGCGACGATTCCATTGATCTGCTGGTAATCGCCACCCACCACGATGCACACCACCCGCTCGCGCTTGCTGGGGCCAAAGCCGGCAAGCATATTCTCTTGGAGAAACCGATGTGTGTGACCCGTGCCCAAGCTGTCGAAGTAGCTGAGATGGTGGAACGGACTAGGGTCAAGCTCGTGATTAACTGCAAATTCCGGATTGCGCCCACAGCGCAGCAGGCGCGAGAGCTACTGTCCCAACCGCGCTTGAGCCATGGTCAGTTAGCAATGAATGACTCCGGTGCGAGTGGGAGTACGTGGGTGTGGCACGCTGATGATGGCGGTGGTCTGTTGATTAGCACCGCAGTCCATACCATCGATCTGCTAACGTATTTGATGGATAGTGAGCCGGATCGGGTCTATGCTGAAGGGCAAATCTTTGGACAGAACAAAGGCACCGCTGGCTACCCTGACGGGCTAGTGGGTACAATCCTCTGGAAAAGCGGCGGACTCTCCACAGTTATTAGCACGGATCAAGGAATGAACCCCTTCGTGTCCAAGTGGTTCCATCAGATGTGGGATGGAGAACGTAGTGCGGTCTTTTCCTCGCACATGACTCGCGTCGATTTTGGTGGCTGCGAAATTGACTATCTTGACACCCGCGAATTGCCCGAAGCAGAGGCAGCCAAAGCGTCAATGATGGTGAACCTATTGGAAGCGATTCGGACGGACGGGGACACCCTGTGCAATGCCCGCGACGGTGTACGCGCCGTGTCTATATGCAACGCCTTGGATGAGGCAGCCCGCACAGGCACGCCCCAAACCGTACCCAACTAGGGTGTCATCATACCAAACGGACAGATCTAATTCATCTCAGATAGCCGCTTCTCTAGCGCAACCGCCTCTTCCAGTTGTTTCATGTAACCGATGGAATGGGTTAAATAGGTCTGAGCATCAGGTCTTGCGGGCAGACAATCCAAAGAGAGGTACCCCTCAAATCCTACCTCGTCAAGTTCTCTGATCACGCTGGTGAAATCGATGTGCCCCATCCCCGGCATTTGACGGTTGCTATCGGCTAGATGGATCAGCATAAGCCTGTGTTTTGCCCGCCGAATGGCATCGGTGACGGAGACATCCTCAATGTTCGCATGGAAAAAGTCCACCATCACGCCCAAGTTATCCTCACCGACTTCGTCAGCGACACCGACGGCATCAACGACACTGTTCATGAACCCCGCGTAGCCTTCAAACCGATTCACCGGCTCTATTGCCACCCGCACACCATGATCTGCGGCGTAACGGCTAATCTCTCGTGCGGACTCGACGAAGTTTTGTCTCACCGTCGGGAGGGGAACGTCATGCACCGGGTACTTTGGCTCAGCTGGACAACAGCAGATTTCATAGACGGAGACATTCAGATCCACTGCTAGGTCGGTACATTTTTGGGCGTAACCGATCGCATAACGTCGAGCCGCCTCGTCGGTGGATGCCAAATCTCGTGCCTCGCCGGCGTGCCAAGTCGCCCACGCCCCAAGCAGTGCCGCAATCTTCAATCCCATTGACCTCGCTATTTCAGCGATTTCCCGATACCGTTTTATCTCGATCCGGTCAGGCTCTGCGGTGAGGTCTACACCGTCATAGCCACTGTCTTTGACCAGTTCAAGCACCTCACTCGGTTGTTCCCAAATGTCTAGCCCGAAGGTCGCCAACGCGTCAATGATTACTGAGTATTTCAATTGAGCCATCTTAATCTCCTTACGTTTTTCCGTTGACTTGTCCACCGATTGCTTGTATTATCTTTTCAACATAACCGTTAAGTCACTTTCCACCCTTTTGTACCCATTTCAACGAAAAGAGTCCGAACATGACAGCAACCGATCTCTGCTATTTGTCAGCCCTGCAATTGCGGGCCCTATACCAGAAACACGAGGTGTCACCGGTTGAGGTGACTGAGGCAGTACTCCGCCGCATGGATCAGCTTAATCCAAGCCTCAACGCCTTCATCACGATGACACCAGAACTCGCGCTTGAGGGGGCGCGTATCGCCGAACAAGCCTATCAAACTGATGACTCTCCGCCTCCGTTGGCTGGCATCCCAACCTCGATAAAAGATCTGGTGCCAATGACAGGGATTTGTACAACCCGCGGCTCCTTGCTTTATAAGGATTGGGTGCCCGACTACGATGCGCCCATCGTTGAGCGGCTTCACGAGGCAGGCACCGTGATGCTGGGCAAGACCAATCTCCCTGAGTTGGGGTGGAAGGGGGACTCAACTAACCGTATCATCGGTTCTACCCATAATCCATGGAAGTACGGTCGTACCGCTGGTGGCTCTAGCGGTGGTGGGACAGCAGCAGTCGCTGCAGGGTTGGGACCCCTTGCCCAAGGCAGCGACGGTGCCGGTTCGATTCGTATCCCGGCGAGTTTTTGCGGTATTTATGGACTCAAGCCCTCGTGGGGACTCATCCCGCAGTATCCCGCCAGTGCTGTCGAACTGTTCTCTCACCTCGGTCCGATGACGCGTACAGTCGCCGATTCCGCGCTCATGTTGAACGTCATGGCGGGTGCCGATCCGCGCGACCGCCTCTCGCTTCCCACCGAGACTGATTATTTAGCTGCTCTAGAGGGGAACATTGCCGGCCTGCGGGTCGCTTGGTCACCCGATTTGGGTTACGCACCGATCGACCCGGAAGTCCGTGAAATCGTTGCGAAAGCAGCCGAACGCTTCAGTGAACTCGGTTGCCACGTTGAGGAAGCCCATCCCGATCTCGAAGATCCGTGGGACAGTATCGTTCATATTATTTGGGCATCTGCATTCGCTGGCTTGCATCTCCACGACTTGGAGGCGGTTCGTGATCAGATCGATCCGGGCTTGGTGAAAGTGATAGAGCAAGGACTTCAATTTTCGGGTGCCGAGGTCGCCATCGCCTACGCACGACGGAATGACTACTACCACGCTTGGCGCCGATTCATGGAGCAATATGACCTCCTGCTGACCCCCACACTGCCTGTGACTGCGTTTGCGGCTGGCGTTGATCATCCCGGACAAATCAACGGTCAGTCAACAACCTATCTGGGTTGGACTGCGTTCACCTATCCGTTTGACATCACGGGTCAACCGGCGGCATCCGTTCCATGTGGTTTTGACCGCGATGGGCTGCCGGTGGGGCTGCAGATCGTCGGACAGTGGCGTGACGATGTAACTGTACTCCGTGCGTCTGCTGCCTTTGAGGCACTCGCTCCTTGGGCAGAGAAACGACCTCCACTCGACTAGAGGGGGGCTCCAGTAGGTCGATTTTCCAAAATCGAAAATGCCTAGAATATTGCGCTATCTAATGAATCAACATAGCCTTAGCGAAGCAATATATAGGGTTCAGCAGCTCAATGAACCGATGCACTAATGAACTCATTTTCTGGAATCAATCAATCTGCAGCAGCTTCGCTATCTACTGCCGACTCAGCCCCCTGCAATGCTGCCATGGCCTGTTTCGCGGCATCGGTTGTCGGATCGCGTGTGATGATGCGGTTGAGGTGTAGAATCGCGTGTGCGTCGCCCTCCCTCGCAAGGTCCAACGCCTCTGCAAACACTTTTTCGCCAAAGCTAAGATCTCTTGGGACGATGGGGTGGTCCAAATTCTGCCAATAATACTTCAGGTCATCCGATTCCCAATCCTTGTATACCTCCTCCCAACTGAGTTCACTAGAACTGTTGAGGTGCGGTGCTAGCATGTGCTCCGCGATCGGATCGCCAAGCGCATGATACCGGTTATCCAGTGAGACGCGGAGTTTATCCTCTGTGAAATTGGGCAATGCCTGATGTATGGTCAACGCCAAAAAAATTAAGGAATCGCCGATTTCGTAGTCCGTGGTGTGCCATTCGCCCTCTATTTCGTCGGGGTTAATACGTTGGGCACCCGCGCCGAGAGAAAAGTGATGTTCGAGAACCTTATTGACTTTGTGAGAACCCGGCAACAACGCTAGTCCACCCAGTTCGATTGAACAATCACCGACAGGTGCCCAGCAGGTATAGGTCTGAAAATTTCCTTGGAAATGGACAAAATCTTGGTGTATCGGCGTGGTATGTTCCGTATACTTCGGAAACCATAGGCGGGCAATTTTCTGGGGATGGGGCAGCACCGATTTACCAATCACCTTCTCCATCATGTTGAGAACCTCGGGCCAATGACCCGCTCGATGAAAGGCTTCCAATTTATAGACCTCGTGATAGACATCGGTGTACTCAGCATTCCCCTCGGTACATTGACGCGAAATATCAGCGATACCATCCATCGGATCAGTTCCGGGGACGAGCCAGCCTCCTTCTTGGATAACTGTCAGCATCTGTCGCCGCAGGTCTAATAGTTTATCCGGAGCTTGCAGTTTCCTGAAGAAGAGGTAGCCCTCATCCTGAATCCGGCGTTGAAGCTCTTCGGGGTCGTCCATTGCGTCGTTGGACACTCGAAATTCTTTATATTGAGTAGCCATTTTTTTCTCCTCTCTGATGTGCCGCTTGGCACGGTAATTTGCTCTACTGGGAATATGTTACAGACTCACGTATATTAGATAAATTCTGATGCACTGTTTCCCATACCTCATCAACGGTAATTAGTTTCATGCAGATATTGTTCTTGCACTTGTTTGTGAACTGTTTGCACGGGTTACACGGCACATGATGGCGGATGGTTGTATGGATTGGATCACGCGGTTGAAAGCGGATATGGTCGCCCGGCCCGAACAGTGCCACCGTCGGTGTGTGCATTGCTGCGGCGACGTGCATTGGGCCCGTGTCGTTTGTAACGAATAGATCGCACCGCTCAATTAACGCCGCCAATTGTCGGATAGGGAGGGTGCCAGCGAGCGAAATTGCCTCCGTCGTCATGAGATTCTCTACCTGCTGGACAAGCTCACCCTCGTGAGGTCCCCCAAACAGTAGCACCTGCGCGTCGAAGTGCTCCGCTGCGCGATCACCGATAGATGCAAAACGGTCGGGCATCCACTCTCGTAATTTCCACCCCGCTCCCGGAAACAGTCCAATCTTCATCCGATTCGCCTCGATGTCCTTGGTAGCAAGAATTTCGCACGAAAAATCCCGGTCTGCGTCCGTAATAAACAGCTCCAGCGTCCGATCCGTTGCTTCCACCCCGATTGCGTGCAGCAGGTCGAAGTAGCGATCGATGGCGTGCGCGGATGCAATCCGACCGGCACGGATAGCTTTGTTGCTATGTTCTGGCACGCGGACGGTACACAACACCCCATTCGGTTGATGATACCCAACACGGCACTTCGCGCCGCTCAGATATGCGAGCAAGCTTGTGCGAAATTTACGTTGAAAATCGATCGCCAGATCAAAACGCTGTTCACGCAGGAGGCGGATGATTCGTCGCATTTCACCTGTGTCTTTATTTCCTGCTTTTCGGTCAAACGGAATCACTTCGTCTAGATGAGGATTTTCCGTGAGCAGGTCGGCGGACTGCTTCGCCACTAGCATTGAGATATGCGCTTGCGGAAAGTGCTGCCGCACCGCGCGGATAGCTGGCGAAGTCAGGACAATATCACCGAGTGAACTGAGACGGATGAGAAGGATGTTTTTCATGATTCTATCCAATTTCAGGGCACGCTAAATCAAAACAATGCAAGTTGCCCCACCGATAAGGGCAACTATTTCTGGATAACCTTTCAGGCTTTCAATCAACGATTGAATTCTGAAGGCTTTTGGTGTCATTCCCATTAACTTGGTTATTTATTGTATCATGTTCTTACGTTCAGGGCAACAGTGATTTTTTTGATATACAGAACTTACGTACTTCAGATTGTAGTTACCCGATTTATCGGGGAGGCAGAGTTGTGTGCTCTGTTGATGGTTTGAGCGTTCAACTGCATAAGTCCTAACATATTCTCAAAAAAGGTGATATAATTTCATCGAGCCTTGCAACAGTTAGCGACATCTACCGCTACGAGCTACCCATGCAGAAGGAGGAGTACCAAGCCTGCATTGACGAATTGGTGGGCACGCCCATTGACTAGACCGGTCACGGCGAATTTCACCATCAGTGACAATCTGCCGCTCTGGGACAAGGTGGGACGGGTGGATCGAGGAGCAGAGAGGTAAACGTACGTCAGAATCAGCTGCTAACAGTAGCTAAAATCCGTTGTGTTTCAGAAATTTGTTAAATTTCATTTAAGACAAGCGTTGACAGAAAAAAGAGACCATGCTATAATCTACATCTGAAACTGAAAATTCTATCGGTTCAAGTACTACAGTAACCGAAAATCCTATCCGAAAATCTCAATGAAATCGGGGCTACGAGGTTTCGTCAATTAAACGAGAACCCCCTTTTGTCCTGTAAGCCCCAAATGAGTCGTATGAACATTTTACCTGTTTTCAGGAAGGAGCGTTAAATATAAAATGAAAAGATGGATGAAACTGTCTGTTTGTGCCACGCTTTTACTATCTGTTACGTTGATAAGCGGTTGTGGTGGAGAAGTTCAGCCGCTCGATATCAGTGATTTTCAACGGATTGCCATTGCCCCTTTTTCAACGGAAGAAGAGTCCGCTGGGATGGAGCGCAGGTTTCCTTTGGATCTGTCTACGCGACTTAGCCTTGTAAAGAAGGACAAAGAGTGGATCTATGATCAATCTGATACGCTCAATCCAATTGGTAGTCAGCTAGCAGCCCAGAACTTGACACCGAAGGATATCTTTCTTGATCCTGCCCTCGCGGCAAAAGTAGGCAAGGCGGCAAATGCCGACATAATTATCGTCGGCCATATCAAAAATCCGAAGCTTGATGAAAACTACGATAGCAACCCGCTCTACGACATGAGTGCTCAGGCAGGGATATCGGGGACTACGAAGTTTGTGTTGGTGTATCAATGGGCAACGCTTAACATACAGGTGCAAGCCGTTGATACTAAATCCGGGAGCGTTATCTGGGATAATGGCGGGTTTATAGGCTACACAAGGTATATCCGTGAATTCAACACGCAAGATCCAGCGAGACATACCAGTCGTATTGCGCCAGACCAGCTAAAAGCCGATCTTAGAAAACATATGCTTAGCCAAATTGGTCATCAGCTAGCACCGGATAAAATCAAGGAACGGCCCGTGCCAGAAATTCTGATGAAACCCGGCCGCAAGCTGGTACGATCAGGCGGGCAACCGATTCTGTGGTAATGGTGGTTCTCCGGTGCAAAAGGGTGGGCACCGGTTGGGGTTAGTTGGTGAGGAGGTCGTTTAGAATTCATTTCACTCTCAGTCTTTGACCGGAGAGCGTATCAGCAGTCGCAAACTAGCACCATTGGTTATTATGACCCATGCGCCTACGGTGTCCCCCGCCTTCCACCACCGTCCATGTATATAGAGCTGCCGAAGATATACGAGCACGGCTCTGATGCCAAAAAGGTCACTACATTGGCAATTTCCTCCGGTTCAGCGATACGTCCTGCAGGAAGTTCGCTGCCGAGTTCTTGGAGGAGTGCCTCCACATCCAAGCCTGCTTGATCTGCGCTGGTTTGCTGCACATCGCGTGCCCGCTGGGTGTTAGTGAGGCCCGGGCAAATGGTGTTCACCAATATTCCATCTTTGGAGACCGCATCCGAAAGCGCGCGGGTCATATTCAGAATGGCGATATTGGCAAGGCTTATCGGGATGTTTCCGCTGGAAGGACTTGTTCCCGCACCTCCGGCAAGATTGATGATACGGCCCCATCCGTTCTGTCTCATGTGCGGAATCACAAGTTGGGACATCCGCAGATAGCTATAGCTCTTTAAACTGAGTGCGTCATCGATTAACTCGGTGGACAGGTCTAAAATATCGCCTCCCCTCGCTGCACCTGCACAGTTGACCAAAATATCAACGCCGCCGAAGTGGTCCACAGTCTCGCTCACAACTTTTTGGCAGCTTTCCGGGGTAGTCAAATCAACTGCGACAGCATGTCCTTCACCGCCGGCTCCGTTGATTTCGCCAATAACCGCATCCAAACGTTCTTGGCTGCGGGCGGTGATGCAAACACGCGCACCTTCACGGGCGAGTGCCAACGCACAGCACCGACCGATACCGCGATTCCCACCTGTTACAATTGCCCGCTTTCCCTTCAACCCTAAGTCCATCGGTTTTCTCCTCTATACAATGTGGTGATCGTCACGGCTTCCATCATACGGTCTCTTCCGGTCCAATTTTAACAATCATCTTGCCCATATTCTCGCCCTTGAAAAGACCGATAAATGCCTGCGGTGCGTTTTCCAAGCCTTCTACGATCGTTTCTTCCCAATGTATCTTGCCTTCACTGATCCACTGACGCATATCGGCGTAAAAGTCAGGGGTACGATTCGAGTAGTCAGTAACAATGAAACCCTGTAATTTCAGGCGTTTGCCGATGGCGGTGCTGAGGTTTTTGGGACCCGGGGTCGATTCAACATCGTTGTAATGCGAGATCATGCCACACAAAGGAATGCGTCCATACATGTTCATTAGCGAAAGAGCGGCTTCAAGGTGCACACCGCCGACATTCTCAAAGTAAATATCAATTCCGTCTGGACAGTGCTGTTTTAACTCGTCCACCAAGGTATCGACCCGCTTATAGTTAAAGGCTGCATCGACACCCACCTTTTCTAAGAGCCAATTCACCTTCTGATCTGATCCAGCACTGGCAACCACGCGGCACCCTTTGATCTTAGCTATCTGGCAAACAATTGCGCCAACCGCGCCGGAGGCAGCGGAGACGAATACCGTTTCTCCCGCTTTGGGTTCGCCGATGTCTAGTAGCCCAAAATAGGCAGTACGTCCGGGCATACCGACGGCACCGATAAAAGATTGGATTGGGGCGAGCGTTGGATCGATTCGGCTCACATTCTTTGCCGAAGCAAAGTAATACTCCCGCCAGCCGAGTCCACCTAATACATAATCTCCAATCTGAAACGATTCGCTCTCCGACTGAACAACCTGCCCGACACACCCACCTTCCAACGGCACACCGAGTGCGACATTTCTGACAACCCCGCGCATGTAGGGATCGACCGACATGTAGATGTTTCTTACGAGGACTTCGCCCGCTTGGGGCTCATTGACGGCTACTTCGGCAATTTCAAAATCGCTTTCCTTGGGCATGCCAACGGGTCGTTGCTTGAGACGGATTTCGCGGCTTACAATTTTACTCATCTTTCTCTCCTCCTAAAAATGTTACAACAATTCGAGTTGACCCGCCAAGAGATATGATTCGGTCAAGTATTGTTCCTCTATTGGGTGTTCCCATGGCAGATAGATTTCGACGGGTATTCCTATTCCATGGAGGTACTTGCACATCAGCGGTGCTACCTCTGTCCAGCTTAAGCCCCCCAATGCACACCCTAGTGCCGGCATTGCGAATGATTCAATCTTTGCTTCTTGAAAGCTCTTCTGCATCCATTTTAACCCGTTTTCAATATCCTCCAAACGCGATGGTGTTCGCCAGTGCCGCTTTGTCGCGAAAAGCAAAAACCACTTCACCGGATTTTTGATCGGCCTGTTAGGCTTAAGATCTGTCAACTCATCTGCAACTGATGCCTCGCGCTTATAGATATAAGGGCGTGCTGATGTGATTTTCTTCGCACGACACGCTTTCTCGTATTCTACATAAACATCGGAGAATTGCTCTCTAGCGCGCAGTGCTAACCCTTTTCCCATAACGCCCTGAAGATTAACTGTAACTGCTAATGTTTGTAGTTCAGAGAAAAATATATCCCCGCTGTCAACAAGCAAAATGTTGTCGCCGATCTCAATTCGACGCTGGGGTTGAAAGAATAGGTGGGGTTTACGAATAATAGGGAGTTGAGGCTTGTCAATTAATCCCTGCACCCCATTTTTTGTTTCATCGTCGGCAACGATAACCGATCGAATGTATTCAGGCTTGACACCATCAGGCACCAAACATTCCGCCATGATTTTGCGTTTTGATCCGTCACACTCCTTCCACCATTCGTTCTTAATAATTGTCCACAGTTGCTGAGGGATTTTCGTTTCTTCGGATGGACGATAAAATTGTGTTATCTCATTGGCGGCATCTCCGTCTGTGATAACGACTCCTTGTTCTTTCAAAACTGTGTTATCAATCTCCAGAACGGCAAGCTTTTCTGCACTGTTTTCAAAGATAGCTCGATACATCATGGGGTTACGGGGTTGAAAGAACAGATTGGCATAATGCAAGAGATTTTTTCCACAAATTTTGGGCAAAGTATTACTTTTTCTTTTGACATTCTCGTTTTTATCCTTTTCTCTTTTAAACATTGAAATTCCCTGCACGTTTTCTACTTCAATTCTTTCGTGGGAAAGAATTCCGTGCTTAATAATCAAGGGTAAGTTGTCTATATGGGTAATGTAGTAGAGTCTCTCTATCCTCATTATTTTTCTCTTTTCAATAACTGTTTTTGCTTTGTTGAATTGGAAAATGTTTCTCCATCTTTAGCAATACTTCACTTATATATTGGTTACGGATACATAGCAAGTTTAACACAAATTTAATCTTCAGTCAAACGATGGCGTGAATATATTGCTTCCCACATCGTCCGCAACAAGTTTCCAACGATTGGAGGGTAATAGGCGATCCAGGCGATCCTGAATTAACTTTGCAACATCATGGTCAGCAACGATAAACCTCTGAATATGTTCTGAATTGACCTGATCAGGCACTAAACATTCTGCCATCAATTTACGCCTTAATTCCTCACAATCATTCCACGCAATCCATGAGGTGGACTGAATAATTTCCTGGTGTGTCTGAAGCATTTCCAGCCCTTCGGGTTGAGGGTGAATTCGCGTTAATTCGTTGGCAGCGATGCCGTTTGTGATAAAAATTCCTTGCTCTTGCAATACCGTGTTTTCAACGCCTAAAACAGCGAGATTCTGTCTGCCTACTGTATTAATAACGCGATACAGCATTGGGTTACGAGGTTGAAAGAACAGGTTTGCGTAGTGCCAGAGACTTCTTCCTTCAGGAGTGGATATGCCCCCACGCCTTTCAACAATTGAATTGTCGTAAATTGGAGTGTACGGGATATGTGCTGCTGTAATCTTTTCATGGGAAAGAATTCCCCTTTCAAGAATGGAGGGGATGTTGTCTATATGTGTAATATAGTAGAGTCTTCTTATGTCTGAAGTTCTCATAGTTGCTTCTCCTGAAGATGAAACGCGGAGATGTCACGACTTTATTTAATAGAGGGGTGTTCGGGATTCAAAGCAACTTGTGGTTTCCCAATTGGACTCATCCGTATTTTCCGTCGAATCCGTGGTTCAGATAATAATACACACCCCTCATTTAATAAAACTTTTCTCTTTCGTATGAGTAACTATCACGCCCAAACAAAGATTTCGTCATCCTCCTCCGAATAGCCGATAAAAGTCGCCAGAACCGTTCTGGGGATGTTCCCCTCTACAGCAGCCACTTGGTGGATACAACCGCTGTTGAACAGGTAGAAATCACCCGGCTGTACCGTGATTTGCTGTTGTTCAATCCTGCTTTGTGCGGCATATTCGTAGTATGTACCGTTGGAGAGGTGGGATTGGACCTCCGGACTCCAAACGCAGCGATGGATAACAGCGTGGGGACTATTCCCGTCATGGGCGGAATTCTGTATACAGATGAGACCCGCAAACTGGTGTGTAAAACGGGAGACCTCATAGTTGAACAGCTTGTCGTCTATAGCGACATGATTGATGTGGGGTACGTATTCGTGGCCCTCATAGTGAATCCGAAAGATAGCGGGCCCATAGAGACATCCATCAGGTTCGCGGGCGACCTTGACATCCTTGTTCACCGCCAACGCGGAGAGACAATTGTAGAGAGTATCCACTGGATTGTCAAACCCGTCGAATAGGTGGCTGAAGAGTTCGTGCGTACTCGCCGAGTGTTCAAGGAAAGCGTCCTTGTTCTCGGCAGGGTCATCGGATATCGCTAGACCGCCCCGCGCTCGGTTGACTAGACTCGAACCGATATCGATCCGGGTCGGCAAGTTCTCTTCCGGGAGGAAGTCCTCCGGGGCACGCATCATCCCCCGCTCAACGAATCGCTGCATTAATCCACTACAATGGTCTGGATTATAGACACCGCGCAGGGCAATACCTGCGATACGAGCGTCTGCAAGTGCCTTGAGCGGATCCGTTTCATGGTCAAAGACGGTTTTTAAGTCAGGCTCAAGCACCGACCAGTTTTCACTAAATGTCATTTTATCTCTCCTATCAATCTTACTTGTGTTCTGTTCAAGAGTTGCCCTTGTGTAGGCTGATCTTCCAAAATCGACAGTTGGGTATCAAGATATGAATCTTGACCTACACGGAAGCCTCTCTCGCTAGTGCACCCATTGGATCCCATGCGGGTAGAACAATCGGTTCCGTTTCGAGGGCACCCTGTAATTCGTCAGGGAGATACTCCTTCCGCGCAGCAATCTCAAACATATATTGGTCAAACCAGTTGTCGTTCATCAGATAGAATCCCTTGCGCCCACTATCAGCACCCCAACTGTTTTCGACGCGCCAGCGCCGCGGGACCTCTCTACCGTTCTCCTGTATCACATCCACACCCGTGAATAACATCGCGTGGGTCATCAGGGTCTGGTGGTATTGAAGCCGCCCCGCCTTATCAAGGGCAAATGGTGTGTCGTAGATACCTTCATAGTCATACAGCTTTGCGTCCCAGAGACCGAGGTCGCTCCGCATCATCTTCCCAACATCGCACCCCATCCAGACCGGCTCCCCATCGATAATGGTCTTCATCGCTATCTGCTTCATGAGGTCGATATCGATATTCAGGTATTTGACAATGGCACCGCCCTCGACGTTGCCGAGGCATTCAACCGTAAAGGTTTTGCCGATAGGGCTTGTGGGGCGTGGGTCGTGGACAAGGCAGACGTAATCATCAACCGGGACGGTGATATATTTCTCTGCGAACTCTTGCGGTGTCATCTCCCCGTCACGGTGGAACGTTTTGTCCGCGTCGTTCCACTGCCAATTGAAATGGGTTGGCGGCGTTCCGAGGTGGATGGACAGGATGCGGTGGATGACAGTGATAATCTCGTCTTTGGCATCCAGCAATTCATCAAAACTCGCACCTTTTGCTGCTATATCGCGGAGCGTCTTTGCACCCTCACGTAGCTTACTCAGCAGAATACGGTTCATCTGACCTGAATTTGAGGAACTCTGCGTCTCAGGCATAAATGCTTGAGGCACAAGCCCATGCTTATTAATCAGATTGACGAACATATTCCATTGTCCGCCATCCTCCAGTGGACTGTCGAGTAGCCATGCAATGCACCGATCGTCCACGGGACAATCTACCATCTCGATCATCCGTTGCAGGAAATAGTTGGAGCGTTCGAGCTTATCCCAGAAGAAAGTGTAGTTTTGGCTGAATTCAAACTCTTTCAGGTTCATCTTCTTCATCGCGCCGACGCGGAACAGATTCAACCCGGCGAACATCCAGCATCTACCACTATTTTTCTGGTTTGTGACGCTCCAGTCGTCCAGCACATGACTAAAAGTAAAGTCGCTGTTGGTGACCACCTGACGGTCGAGGGCGATGTCATCTACGGTAATCTTGCAGACAGCATTCTGCGCCATCCGATAAACCGGGTTACCCTCAAAATCGTCGCGTAATTTTGCGATTCGGTGTGGGGACAATGGCCCGTCTTGTAAGCCTTCAAGTGAACTAAGTGTATCGATCGAAGCGGTTGCCATATTACAACTCCTATCTTTTACATTCGGTTGGTTTTTGGACCTGCACAAATGGTGCGGGACAATTAAGATAACTCGAGTTGCTAGTAGTGGGCATATTCCGTCCCGATGGATCGGGTCCGTGCCGAGCCCCCGTGCGGAGGGCCCCGCGAACGGGGCAGGCAGACCAGGGATTCAAAGCAATATGCCGTAACCTCAAGAGTTCATTCGTTCAAAAGTTCATTAATTGCACGAATGAACCAATCAACTGACATAACCCTAGCGGGGCGCAACGTGTGTAGCAGAGTTGGAATCGGATCCAATCCTAAGGAATCAGCAGCACCTTACCTGTTGTCTGTCTGCCCTCCAGTGCACGGTGTGCGGCGGCGGCATCTTGGAGCGGAAACGTCCGGTCAATGCGCAGCTTTAATGTGCCAGCGGCGATCCATTCAAAGAGGTTACCTGCGCGTTCCATCAATTCTGCCCGATTGGCAGCGTGGTGCCCCAATCCCGGACGCGTCACAAACAACGAACCACTCGACAGACGGCTCAGATCTAATGGCGGTACGGGCCCACTCGACTGTCCGAACAGCACCAAATAACCACGGGGTCGAAGGCAGTTGAGGCTCTTATCAAAGGTTGTCTTGGCGACCGAATCGTAGACCACATCGACCCCTTGCCCATCGGTTAGACGTTTAACTTCGGCTTCAAAGTCGGTCTGTGTATAGAGAATTACGTCATCGGCACCGGCATCCTTGGCGAACTGCGCTTTCTCCGGTGTGGAGACTGTGCCCAATACACGCGTGCCTAACGTCTTAGCCATCTGAATGAGCAACAGGCCGACTCCGCCGGCGGCTGCATGCACCAATGCTGTATCGCCCGTACTGAGTGGATACGTGCTGCGGGTCAGATAGTGTGCTGTCATACCTTGCAGCATCGCCGCCGCTGCCGACTGCGTATCAATTGAATCGGGTAAAGGGACAAGCACCCCGGATGGCACGATTGCCTCCTCGGTGTAGGATCCTTGGTGCATCGCATAGGCAACGCGATCTCCCACATTGATCTCGGTGACACCGGACCCGACCGCCTCAACCACGCCTGCGCCTTCCATCCCCGGCGTGAAGGGCATGTTGACGCTCGGATAGAGTCCCGTGCGGTGGTAAACGTCGATATAGTTCAATCCCGCTGCTTCGATGCGTACCCGCGCTTCGCCCGCACCGGGCTCACTAGTAGAAACCTCTTCATAACGGAGTGCCTCTGGTCCACCATGTTCATGAATGCAAATGGCGTGCATTTTTCTTTCTCCTATTTTCGTGAGAAATTATACCACGATTGCTAAAAAATCTGAAGTTCAACTATCAGCTAAGCTATTTGGGAGATCTACCAAAAATTGAATGGAGATAGGTTTAATCTGTCAAATGTCAACAGGACCTAGCCTCTAAATCCGAATCTAGGGTCAAAGTGCTTCGGGAGCCAACTCTCGCATTCGGTTGATCCATCGCTCCCGCTTTGGATGTCCTTCGGTATTGGCAACCCACGGTCCATAGTCAGCTCCATTGCCAATAATCTGTTTTTGGGTGGCTTCTGCTTCCTCTGGCGTTTTTGGATTATTGTAGTAAACCAAGACACACATCCGGCGATCAACCGCGCCCCCCCAACTCGCATGCCAGCATCGTACGTCAAAGGCAATCACGTCGCCCGGCTCCGATTCAAAGATGTAGGCGGGAACATCAGGGATTTCGAGTTCTAACTCGCTCATCTTTTGCCGTAAATCCCCGTGAAAGGATGGCTCGTGTGATCCCGGTATCACCCGCAACGCGCCGCTTTCCGCAGCAACCGGTTGCAGATAGTAGGCGAACTTGACACCGTACTGATGGAGACTTCCTGTATCGGGATGCCAGCGTGTATCCCCAACGTAACGGTTGATGTCGGAGGCAATGCCGAAGACATCTTCGCCGTAAAGTTGCTCTGCCACATCGCAGAATCGTGGGTCTTCCAGTAATGAAGCGAGGAAGGGCGTATCCGGCCCCATTGTTATCAGCCAATGTCGGCGTGTGCCATCGAATGGGTCATCTCGAAATGCAGCCGCCATTGCTGTTTCAAACTCCGCGTTGATGGTCTTCAGTTCGTCTTGACTGAACAACTGCCGAAAAGTCAGAAATCCGAAGGTTTGAAAGTGATTGATTTGTTGTTCCGTGAGCATTATATTACTCCTCCCTTTCCGATCCTTAGAGATTAGCCATTCCCTATGCTCCCATTGGATGGTCAATCCAACGCCGCTAAGAATTTGGCTGTCCTGAGTGAGCAGAAGAATACCGACTTTATTGCTTGACAGAAATTTTGCTTTAGTATATCCTTTCGACGTTTACAATTCAATCGAAAAATCCCTTGTGGATTGTGAGCTAACGGGGGGCAATATATCTGATTCCACAGATCCGTATAAGCCTTGATGCGCGACGCTGGAGGCATTCGCCACTTTTCGCTTATGACTTGGGAGGAAAATGATATGGCAAATACAATTAACCCACCGCAGATTCGACACATGGCAACGCTCTGGACCTTAACAGATTATGGCGACGCGGATGGAGAATGGTCTACTGATCGGAAGTTAGTGGAAATCCAGAATGCCGGATTCGACGGCTTTCTCGGTCGAGTGCCGGTCGTTACCGCTGAGCATGTGCAACAGCACGGGTTGTTGTTCGCAGCAACTGTAGATATAGGGGAGGCAGCTGAGGTTGAACCCAAGCTTCAGGCAATCAAAGGGGTGGGAGCGGTCTGTGTCAACGTGCAGATGCTCGACCACGATACCCCGACGGAAGAAGCGGTAGCACGGGCACGCCAAGTCATGGAAACCGCAGGCAAGTTGGAGATGGATGTCGCCATTGAGGTGCACCGCGACACCTGCACTGAGACACCAGAGAAGGCTTACGCGCTCGCAGCAGGCTTTGAGAAAGCGGAGGGACACCCCTTAAAGATGACGTGGGATTTCTCACATCCCGCTATCATCAAGCACCTGTCGCCGCCATACTGGGATCGACTGGCAGAACGGGTCGATCTTATCCAATTTGCCCAGCAGTTCCACTTCCGTCCTTTTAATGGCCACCATTGCCAGATTCCGGCACTCGGTCATGATGGCAAGTTCACGCCGGAGTTCTTAGACTGGCTTGAGTTTGCAGATCGGCTCATCGAGGTCTGGCTGCAAGCGGCGACACCGGGACGAGAGATGTTTGTCTGTCCTGAACAGGGGGCGATGGGCTATACACTGTCGGTATTTCCGGACCGATGGCAGGATGTGCAAGCCATCCGAGGCGAGGTAGATCGAGTTTGGCAAAAGCACATCAAAAACTGGATGCCGCCTCAATGAGTGCTATAGTTGCCTACACCGTTCAACTCTCAATTTAGTTGGGTTGAAACCGATACGGATTCGTGGAATGAGTCTTTAGGTGAAGAGTCAGGGAGGGTAAAAAGATGCCTGTTTTAACAGCAGAAGACCGAAAGTTCTGGGAGGAAAACGGTTACGTTATCGTTCACAACGCCGTTCCACCGGAGAACCTCACAGCTGCCGAGCGGGCTGTATGGGATTTTTTGGAGATGCAGCCCGACAATCCGGACAGCTGGTACCCCGACTCGTCTCGTGCTACTATCATGACGGAGATGTATCAGCATCAGGCACTATGGGACAACCGTCAGTATCCTCGCGTTCATCAAGCGTTTGCGGAAATTTGGGGAACTGAGAGGCTGTGGGTGAGCATTGACCGTGCCAGCATGAATCCGCCAGAGCGACCGGGTTGGAAACATCCCGGCAAACTTCACTGGGATACCAAATTGGAACCACCAATTGAGTTCTGGGTTCAGGGGGTGTTATACCTGACGGACACGGCGGCCAATCAGGGAGCGTTCACCTGCGTACCGGGATTCCATCGACAGCTGGAGGATTGGTTGAAAGACCTGCCGCCGGAGGCGAAGCCGCGTGAGCAAGATCTGGAAAGCCTTGGAGCGCAACCGATTCCTGGGGCAGCCGGGGATCTCATCATCTGGCACAGTGCCTTGCCCCACGGCAGCAGTTCCAACACAGCAGCGCACCCACGCGTGGCACAGTACATCACCATGTTCCCATCGCAGGGATATGATGAGGACGCACGCAGTCATCGGCTTAAAGCGTGGGGAGATCGCCTAGCGGGACTGGTCATAGAGGTCACCGGGGTGACGACGTGGGAACTCCGAAACGAGAAGGAGCATCAAACGGGTCAAACAGCAGAACTGTCTCCACTAGGACGAAAATTGCTGGGACTGGATCGGTGGGAATAAAGTAGTGGGCATACTCCGTGTGCCGTAACCACTGTTCCAACTCAACAGCATCGGGACGTTGAGCGTTCAACGGCGTAAGTCCTACTAAAGAGGAAACGATAAATGGAAAAGCGAGCATGCGGAAAATCTGGCATTGAAATCTCTGTAATGGGGATCGGCGGTTGGTCTTATGGGGGCGGGGATTACTGGGGTCCTCAGGCGCAAGAGGATGTCGATGCGGTGGCACACGCAGCCCTCGACCACGGTATCAACTTCTTTGACACGGCGGAGGGATACAACGAGGGACGGAGTGAAGAGGCTGTCGGTAAAGCCTTAAAAGAGCGGCGCGGCGAAGCGGTTGTTGCCACCAAGATCAGTCCGAACAATACTGAGCCCACAGTGCTGCGTGAACATTGCGAAGCCAGCCTCCGCCGATTGCAGACGGATTATATCGATATCTATATCGTTCATTGGCCCATCACGGAACACTCTGTTGCGGATGCGTTTGAAACCTTGCACGCGTTGAAGGGGGAGGGCAAGATCCGGTCGATTGGTGTCAGCAACTTTGGTGTAGAGCAACTGTCCGAAGCCCTTGCCACCGGCGTTCAGATCGATGTGAACCAGCTCTGCTACAATCTCCTATCACGAGCGATTGAGTTGCAGATTTTACCGTTATGCCAAAAACATGGGATGGGTATTTTAGGGTATATGCCGCTGCTACAGGGGCTCCTAACCGGTATGTATAAGACAGCAGAGGAAATCCCAGCTGTCCACGCACGGTTCCGACATTTTCACGGAGATCGGGAAAGGGCGGGTCATGGTGAAGAGGGGGCAGAGGAGGAAATGTTCGCCGCCGTTGAAGGCATTAAAAAAGTCGCCGAGGCGGAAGGGGTTCCCATGAGTCGACTCGCAATCGCTTGGACCATTGCAAAGCCAGGCATCACCTGTGAGTTGGTCGGCACCCGCAATCTATCGGAACTTGAGGAGAATCTACATGTTGCGTCGCTCTCCCTTTCCCTTGAGACGATCGCAAAATTGGATGAACTGACAACACCGCTGCTACAGAAACTCGGTGCCAATGCGGATTACTTCCTAGCCCGACGCACCCATTAGAGGGTATTAAAATCAAGTTGCCACCTAAAGCCTGTTCAGTAGGTCGATTTTCCAGAATCGACATTTGGGTGTCGAGATGTGAATCTCAATCTATGGGTTCTGTTGACGCAAGAATTATCTCAGCAAGGAGAGCAGAACGTCATGAGCGAAGCAAATATCACGAGAGTTACACTTGACCCGAATAATCCATCAAAGGGGAAAACTGACTGGGAACAAGTGGACACAATGACGTAGGAAGAGATCTGAGCTGCGAGGTTGTCAGATCCAGACGCGCAACCTGTAACACCAGAAGAACTAGAAGAATTTAAGCCTGTTCCTGATGCGAAGACTAGCCGTGAGAGCACGTAGGTTGGGTTGAACGGCACTCATGAAACATATCAAACATTCCAATTGGAGGACGGGGTTCGATTCTGATTAAAATCTCCCAAATAGTAGTCTATCTACGTCGTTGACAAGCAGGACTATGGTTGACCTTGATACGTATTTGTTTTAACTGTTCAACCCAACCTACAACTTTTTCAAAGGAGCACGAAGATGACACCAGACCACGATGTCATAATTATCGGTGGCGGGCATAACGGCTTAGTTACTGGGGGGTATTTGGCGGAGGCAGGGTTAGATGTCCTGCTGTTGGAGCGGCGGGATCTCCTCGGCGGAGCATGTGTGACCGAGGAACTGTTTCCCGGCTACCGATTTTCCGCCTGCTCCTATATCTGCCATCTGTTACAGAACAAGGTCATCGAAGAACTGGAGCTGCACAAACACGGCTTTGAAGTCTATCACCTCGATCCCTCACGCTTCCAACCGTATCCCGATGGCTCACGCTTACTCGTCTGGGACGATGTGGAACGCACCCAAGAGGAGATTGCCCATTTCTCCCGCCGCGATGCGGAGAATTTTCCAAAATGGTTAGACTTTTGGAAGCGAGCAGCAAGCATTATCTATCCATACTTTCTGACGACACCGCCAACGATCAGCCAAATCGCCGAACGGGTGCACGGCACCGATGATGAAGTATTGCTGGATCGGCTCCTCACCGTGAGCATGAAGGATCTCCTGATGGAGTTTTTTGAGTCAGAGACGATGCAGGGCGCGTATGCCCAAGCACAGGATGCCGGCGACATTGACGCGCCGGGCAGCGCGTGGGCTTATACCTATATCAAATGCGGCAATTTTACCAAACCCGAAAATAACGGCATCGTCAAGGGTGGAATGGGAGGCATCACACAGGCGTTGGCTACGTCCGCACGGGCGCGCGGAGCAACCCTACAAACCGGGGCGACAATTAGCCACGTTATTGTTGAGAATGGGACAGCTTGTGGCGTTGCTCTTGCAGACGGTACGGAGATTCGCAGCCGCATCGTTGTCTCAAACGCTGATCCGAAACGCACCTTCCTCAAGCTCATTCCACGTGAACATCTCAGTCCCAACTTCGTGGAAAGCACAACGCGGTTGAAAACGAATGCTGCTTATCTGAAATTTCACGCTGCCCTGAATGATCTTCCCGACTTCTCCGCCTACTTCAACGGGGATTTCAATCCACGCTACCTGTCGGAAATCAAAATCTGCCCTTCCATTGAATATTATGAGCAGAGTTGGGAGGATGCCAAACGTGGTTTGCCATCAAGTGCACCTGTGATGGAGGTGCAAATCCCGTCCGTCTACGACCCAACGATGGCACCGGCGGGACACCATGTTATGTCGATCTGGGTACTTTACGCCCCTGTCCATCTACGGGAGGGAACATGGGATGAACGGCGGGAGGAGGTCGGTGAGAGCTTAATTGATACCCTCTCCGCTTATGCGCCGAATCTCCGCGATATTATCGTGGACTGGTCGCTGTTTACACCCATTGACTTGGAACGGCGGGTTGGTCTCACCGACGGAAACATCCGTCACCTTGATATCGTTGCAAGCCAATTCCTTGCTCAACGTCCGCTCGCCGGTTGGGCACACTACCGCACGCCTATCACCAACCTCTACCTCTGTGGTGCGGGCACGCACCCCGGCGGCGAAGTAACTGGAGCACCGGGTCATAACGCTGCCGCCGTTATTTTATCGGATTGGACTGGGTAGTGCCACACTTGAGAATCGCTACCAGTAAGCAATAGCCTCAGCAATTTCACCGAGATGTGCCCCGTTCCAAGTGACATCCACCACGATGGGAAGCGCGTGGGTGGTAAACTTCTCTGGGAAGGTTGCTTCCACCTGACAGGGGGTATTGGTGCCTCCAGGGGCATGGAGATCTATCGTTGTCGGAGAGAGCTGCACACCATCAACAGATCGGAAGCGAAGGGTGCACTCGCGCGCTTCTGATTCATGATTGGTGATAGTGACCTTGAACGTTACTGTTCCTCCCGGCTGGATGCGAATCTTGTAAGGATAAAACTCCACCCAACGTGGATCCATCCCTATATTGGGGTGCGGTTGGTCAATAATCTGCGTAAAGAGATCCGTCCACCGGTCCATCCAATCAACCCACCGCTCTGCTTTCGCCCGATCAAATGGGATACAACCCCCATGACCGGTAAAAATCTGATCTGGCTCGGAATCGAGAATCTGTTGGGGCATATCGCGGTAACTCGAAACCGGGGTCCGATTCTTGGGAATAAAGGAGTGAATAAAGTCCCTCTGTTCACTAAATGTAAGCCCAGAGATGTTATCCCCCACACTTAGGAATTTCTGTCCATCGACCGTGAACCAGATGAGATGATGATAAAAGGTCTGTCCAGGATGCTGCTCAACGAAAAATTCAATCCCGCGCCACTGGAAAGCCTCTCCCCGTTCAACAACGTGATCGACCTTCATTCCGTGCGGCACCCCACAAGGCATGTCGTAATTTTCTGGGTGCTCTAGGATATCCTTGAGCTCTGGTGACGATACAACCCGCGTCCCGTAGCGTGTTTGCAACATCGGGTAACCAGCAAGGTGGTCGTCATGATAGTGGGTTGGCAGAAACCATTCAACGGTGTGGATTCCCAACTCCGTTTCGAGATAAGGCGACAGATTGTCGATATAACGGTGAGGGTTGGCACTGATGGCAGCGTTGGAGGTGTAGCCACAATCGATAAAAAGCGCGTGCCCCTCATCGTCCCGGATAATATAGGTGTTGGCACCGGAGTTCGTGACCTCGTAGACGTGCGGCGTGATTTGACGAAATTCGGGGCGATAGTATTCGTAGGGGTGGGCATGGAAAAGTTCATACAGTTCCTCCAACGCCGATCGTAGTTCGGCAAACGCCTCCGCGGTCGGTTCAAATGGTGCGCCGTGCCCCGGCAGAATTAGATCTACATTGAGTGCCGCAGCGGTCTTCAGACTCTCTATATGATTGATATGCCCTTTGAAGTCCATATAGGTCCACTGACTCCAGAAATAGTCCCGAATTTTCCCGCCGCCCGACATCAGGTCACCACAGGCAAGTATCCGCTGTCCATCTAACTCGAAAAGGTAGCCCACCGAGCCGAAGGTGTGGCCTGGCAGAGGGACCACATCGAAACGAATCCCCTCCCATGTCAAGCTTTCGTAATCGTAGGCGTACTGGTCCGGAGCAAGATCTTCCAAGGGACCAAAGCAGGGGTAGTAGGAGGCGTAGTTGTCATAAATATCGTAGGATGCCTTGAGAAGATCAGCCTCCTCAACGAAACGTTTCTCCGCAAACGGAAAAACGATCTGTGCACCGCGCCTTTTCCAGTAGGCTGCAGCAGAACAGGTATCCCGATGAAAATGGGTCAGTAACACCTGATCGACCTGTTGAACGCCGTTGGTCTCAAGTTTTGCCGGGGATGTCCCGCAGTCAATCAGCAGTGTTTTATCGTTTGCTGTTACTCCATAAACGCTGCATGTGTCTTCAACAAAAAAGATATGATCGGTCAATTTGCTCATAATAAGCTGCCTCGCTTACCCTTGATCTTGTGTTGGTGGGTGGGAAACGCGATTCAAGACGTGCTTAATTTCCCTACTCCCCCTCCATAAATGCCGGCACATCAATACATTCCCCGTTTCGACGAGCCGACTCCCAACCTGCGAGTACCGGTGCTAAAGAGAAAAGTCCGTCGTGATAGTCATTCAACAATAGGTTGGGGTTGTTGGCGCGCACGGCTTCAATGAAGATGCGGTCCTGTTCAAACCATGGATCGAATGCCTCCGCTTGATAGACCGTTTCGCCGTTGACCTCAATGGATTCGTAGCCGTAGAGTGCCAGATACCCGCCTTCGTAGAAGACTGTAAACCACGGTTCAGCCCGAAAGCCGGGGGCAGCGGAAATGAAGGTCAGCGTCATCGTCGCTTGGTTCGAGAAATAGTAGTTGAAAGAAGAGGTCAGCGGGTTGTGGTACGATGGACGCTGGCAGTAGAATGCTTGCGCTCGTTCAATGTTCAAGCCTGTCATGAAACGCGTGTAGTCTGTTGCGTGGACCCCCCAATCCAACGCTTGACCGCCAGATTTGTCCATCTGAGACCACCAAGAATCCTTTTGCGATCCGGATGGGGGTTCGGGCAACCCGCTGACGCTCTGGAATCGGACATGGACAATTTTCTGCCCTTCCAGACGTTTACGAGCCTCCTGAAAAAGCGGGCGATACCGTTCCCGGAAACAGACGGTGTTGATTACGCCGGCTTCCCGAATTGCATCGTTGATTTTGCGGGCGACTCCCATTGTCAGTGCCTGCGGCTTTTCGCTGAAGATATGAATCCCTTTTGCGGCAGCGGTTGCTTCGACATCCGTGCGCGCGTAAGCTGGGACGACGGAGTAAAGCACGTCCATATTTTCGTCATCCACCATTTGGTGTCCGTCAGAGTAGGTTTTGGAAATATTAAACGTTTCAGCCGTCGATTTGAGCGACTGTGGACTGCTATCACAGATGGCGACAATTTCAACGTCATCGAGTTTCAGCAGGTTTGGGATGTGGGTTCGATTCGCCCAAGCCCCACATCCGTAGATACCAATGCGAATCTTGCTATCTATTGAAGCCATAAAAAGGGGTTCCTCCATGATGCCAGTTCGATTGGGTTGACGACCCAAGTATACCCCATCTTTGCACTGCGCTCAAGCGGATTTGTGCATACAGACGCTGCCTTGCTAGGGTCATTTAATCCTTCGATCCGTTCCGCCAAAATCGGTCAAAAAACCGAAAACTAAATAGTTCCTGCTTTCTACGCTTGACGGAGTTTATGTTGGATGATATGATTGTAGGCAATGTCTGGCAGGCAGGCAATCCTTAACACCATTCGTTTGAACTTTTTTTTCAATTGAAATTTTGAGTAAGTAATTGTATCAGACACCCTCCAACGTAAACCGCATCTGATTAAATCGCCCCGCCAACGCAGTTGCTCGACGCTTTACAGCTTCGAGATCATCTCCCTTCAACGCGCGGACGATACAATCCGCGACCTCCGGCACATCTACCTCCGTCATGCCACGTCGGGTCACCTCTTGGACCCCAATCCGTAAACCGTGCGTCCCCAATTCTGGTGGGACGCTTGCCGCGCCAGCGATGATATTGCACGCCTCAAGCTGGTCTGCCAACGCCTTGCCCTCACCAAATTCGTCAACAATCGGTATCAATGTATGCGACTCCGTGAAGCCATGGGCCTGCCCGACAAACCGAATTCCCCGCTCATGCAAGGCTAATCCCAATGCCTTTGCATTGCTGATAATCGCGTCCGCGTGTGCCCCACCGCAGGCTATCCACTCCAAAAATGTCCCCGCTAACGCCGGCAAACGACCGAGGTGATGGTTACTCTCAAGCAAAGGGGCAACCGCGGGACCAATCCGTTCTGCAAGGGATCTGTTGTTCGTCAAGATTATCCCACCTTGCGGCCCAGCGAGGGTTTTATGCGTGCTAGAAATAATCACGTCCGCGCCTTCCTCAAACGGTGCCTGAAACCGCCCCCCGGCGATAAGCCCCATGACGTGGGCGGCATCATAGATTAGGTATGAGTCGGGATTGTAGCGGTTCATTGCTTCCTTCAGTTCGCGCACCGGCTGCGGAAAAAGAAACACCCCCGACCCAATCGTTACTAATTTGGGACGATGCTTTTGGATAAGTGCAACCGTCCGATCAATGTCGATGTTAGATTTAACGCCATCCCACGGGATAACGATGGATTCGAGCGACACCTTCAACGGGGAGGTGGCTAACTTGTGTGCATATTGGTGACCGTTATGAACCTCTAACGCAATATCGCCCGGGCTTGCCAGCGCGAAAGTGGTCGCGATGCCTGCAATGTTGCCGGAGAGGGGACGGAGATCGACATACGCAGCACCGAAGAGTTGCTTTGCCAGTTCCTGTGCCACCTCCTCGATCTGAACGATGAACCGATTCCCTTGGTAGAGCCGCGCCCGCAGGTCAATGCCGGTGTAGTTCCCGTAACGCTGATCCAAATCTTCGACAAGCAGCCTCTCCACCAACGGACTTGGGACATTTTCAGAAGCAATAAGATTTAGACAGTCTCCTCGAAACCTGTTGTGCTGCTCCAATAGGGAGTTAATCTCTTTGACTTTTTCGTTAAAATCCATAAAAACCTCGTTCTGGACAAGTTTTTTACTTCGTTTGGGAGCCGATTTGCCCCTATGTTGAAGTATCACGCCTATAATTGCCCCGATGTGACCCCCCAGTTCTCTAGTAGGGCTTGGTAAGTTGGGGCTTCATAACGCGAAAGGAGGAACGCCGGTGCGTATTCAGGGAGTTCACCGCCGGTGATGTGAGTCGCCAGCAACTCGCCTGCCGCCTGAGATGACATAATGCCGTAGCCTGACAGGCCCCCGATTACATACGCGCCCTCGATCGGCAGGGGACCGATCAACGGTCGATTTTCCCGCGTCTTACAGTAGTACCCACCATCGACGTAAGCTTGGTTGCCCCGACCAAAATACGCCGACAGACCAGGGATCATCCGGGCGAGCCCGCGTATCAGGATTTCGGGATAATCCGGATTGAACGTCGGGGGCCAAACGGGCGCACAGGGCTCAATGTCATAAGTCCAAATGGCAAGAAGCACGTGGGTGTCGCCATCCATACGTGACCGAAAATGAACGCCAGCGGGAAATTCATCGAGCAGCCAGTGGGTTTCCTCATCTGCTGCCAGCTCTTCACGTTCTTCATCGGTCCAAGGCAAGTGAATCGGATCGCTCCAAAACAGCAGCGGTACATCCAGCGGCACAATCCCCAGCTCATCTCTGATAGCGATCTTGCCGTGCAGCTCATTGAAAACGGGGATGTCCACCCCCAACATCGCGCCAACACCCTTGAGATATGGTCCAGCAGCGATGACGAAGGTATCGGTGTTGATACAATCACCGGATTGAAGGTGAACCCCTGCGACTCGGTTATCAGTGACGGTAACATCTGTTACGCGAGTGCGGGCGAGACGAACACCGGCGCGTTGTGCTTCGGCTAACAGCCATTTGCCCAGTTTTTGGGCATCTAGCCAGCCTGCGCGGCGGACATGCAGTGCTGCAACTGCGTCTTCCGCTACAAACGGAAACTGTCCTCGGACGAGATCCGGAGAGAGTAGCAGATCCACGCCAGTAGGTAAACCCGCAAAGCCTTCGGACGGTGAGGGAAGGTAAGGGGTGGGACCCGGATGCTCCCGAATGGGGCCTGCACCGAGGGCAGAGGTCTCAGCAGCGGCAGCCTTCATGATGGGGATTTGGCGATCATCCGCCGTTAAGAAGACATAACCACGTCGGTTCATTTGGAAGCAGTTATCTGTTTCTCGCCCCAACTCTTCCAACAGATTAATGGAACGGTTCACGAAACGCACCATCGTATCGCCGGGACCAGGCCACCAGTTTCGATACGCTTCTGTCCCTTTGTTGCTCGTGAGCATCAGCGGCTCTCTTTCATCCACTAGGACGATATTCTTGACTCCACCCCGGACTGCTAGGTGATATGCCGCCGCAATTCCAGCCATCCCCGCACCGCAAATGACAACCTCTGAACTTATACTTGTCACATCCAAATCCCCTCTTCGGAATCAGTGTTCGATGCTTGCACCCAAGCTCATAATTCATCCAAATCTAACATAGGGTATCCGATGCAAAATGTCAAGTAAAAATTTAAGGGGCCCATCGGAAATCTCTTGTCCAGATCGCCAAAATCGGTTATCCTTTTATCTTATAATCTAAGTTGCCAATGGTGTAGGTTGGGTTGAACGGTTACAGACAAAACCCTATCAAGTACAGTAGAGGTTCTGCCTCTCAACAACACCTGTTTATAGATAGATTGAGTGAAACCCAACATGGTAAGGATTGAGGTTGATGCTCCCCTTATAAGTAGCAACCTACGGTATACTGATTCTTACCAAAGGAAGAGAGATATGAGATACATTGACGCGCATGTGCATGTTTGGACAGACCAATTTGATCGCTACCCCATCTACCCACCGCATCAGAAAAGTGATATGAAACCCAAGACCTTCTGCCCCGAAGAACTCCACTCCCACACCGAGCCATCAGGCGTTAATCGGATTGTGCTCATCCAGATGAGTTACTATCAGTTTGATAACACCTACATGCTCGATGTGATAGCAGGGGATCCGGGCGTTTTTTCAGGCATTGCCATCGTTGATTGGGAGGCGGAAAGACCAGATGAAACGATGCTACAACTCGCCGATCGGGGTGTCCGTGGATTTCGTATTTATCCCACGGATGCGCCAATTGAAAACTGGTTAGACGGGTCTGGATTTGAACGGATGTTTGCCACAGGCGCGGCGCACAACCTCGCCATCTGTCCGTTAATCAATCCAGATGCCACCCCCGCTCTCAGCGAACAGTGTGAGCGATTTCCAGAGACCCCCGTTATCATCGACCATCTCTCTCGGATCGGCGCGGACCAGCCAATTTGTGAGGCGCATATCGACCAACTCTGTGCGATGGCGAAACACCCAAAGGTAATGGTGAAGGTTTCCGCCTTTTATGCACTCGGCAAAAAAGCACCCCCCTATGATGACCTTGCACCGCTCATTCGCCGTGTTTATGAGGCATTTGGATCTGAACGACTGATGTGGGCAAGCGATTGTCCCTTCCAAGTCGTCGATCACACCTATGAGGATAGCATCGCCCTGATACGGGATGGATTGGATTTTCTCTCTGAATCGGATAAAGAACAGATTCTCCGAAAGACCGCAGAGGATTTCTTCTTTGGCTCATGTTAAGAAATCGTGCAATAGTGCGTAGGTTGGGCTGAACGGAAATCCATGAAAAATCACACGCAGCAGAGAGACTTTTGAGGTTTCATGCGGCGTGAAATTTCCGAAATACGATTGAAACCCAACATTTTATCTTTACATTTTGGGGGAAACAGATTCCTTCCACTCTTCCGTTCTTCCAATCCTTAGAAATTCCTTGCCCAATAACGCAAAATCGGTTATCCTGTTTCCGTTCAACAAGTTTTCATGGGCACCTCTTCAGCATTGGGGGCTATGCCTCAAGATAGGAGACAACAACCGATGACTGACTATCGCTTCAAAATTGGAATGGACCTTCAGATGACAGGCTTACCTTACGTCGAGGCGGTTGCCCTCGCTGAGGAACTTGGCGCAAAGTATGGCTGGTTCGGTGATCTACAGTGGGCACTTGATGGCGAGATAACCGATGCTGCTGTTGATGAGATGGGTGAACGGGCAGCCCAGCATGGGGTTGAACTTTTCATGATCGGTGCCGCGGGTGCCTTTAGTAAACTGCATCTGGAAGATTTGGAGTTAGAAACACTACAAGCCCATCCAGAGTTTCAGGCTGATTTCAACCACCTTATTCAAACAATGGGTGTTGCCAATCGACTCGGTGTGAATTCAGTGTTAGCGTACACTTTCGCATGGCCCGGCGAATACTCTGCTAGCAAGCCAACTTGGCCCATGCGCTGGCTAACGCGAGGCGGCATCATCGCCGACGTTGACACGGAGAAGCTGGTCAAAGCCTTTTCGCTCGTAGCGGAGCAGGCGGAGAAACACGCTATCGATGTTGTACTTGGCAATCTTCCTTGGCACTATACCAACACGACCCGCCACTGTCGGGAACTGGTTGAGCAAGTCGGCTCCAAGCGAATCAAGATTATGTGGCACCCGTCCGACAACCTGACCGCAGGTGAATCGGATTCAGCGACCGCGGGCTTTATTAACGTGCGTCCTTACCTCCATTCGCTCCACGTAAAAGATCTGCAAGTCCTTGATGGACTGAAACTCAATTTTGAATACTGTCCGCTTGGTGAAGGTGATGTTGATTACCCAATGGTGCTGCGAAATCTGCGGGATCACCGCTGCGATGTGGTTTTTGCTGTCGCCACCCATTTTCGGCCGCCGAGCGGTTCTGGCGCAGACGCGATGCGAATCAACTTTGCCAAAATCAAACCACTGATTGAACGGGTGGAAGCCGGCGGATAAGGAGGATACGATGGCAAAACAGTTAAACGTTGCAATCATCGGCTGCGGTGGCATCAGCGGTGCCCATATACCGAACATCCTGAAGACACCGGAGATACGTCTCGTCGCCACGATGGATGTCATTGAAGAAGGAATACGCAGGGGCGGACAGCGGGTCGGGGCGCGTGTGCGTGCTGAAGAAGGGAATGCAGACTACTACACAACCGACCTCGATCGTATACTCTCCGACCCTGACATAGATGCGGTGCTAATCTGTTCTACCCACGATACCCATGCAGACATCGCTATCAAAGCCTGTGCCGCGGGCAAACATATCTTTGCCGAAAAGCCGCTGGCGATGACACTTGATGAAGCACGACGGGTTCAGCAAGCCGTGCATGAGTCGGATGTGCAACTTATGAGCGGCTGGTGGTTCAAGCATTCGCCGGTAACCAAACGGCTGCGCGCGGTCATCCGTCAGCCATACTATACCCTCTTCACCTGCCGCGTCTCTTACGAAAAACCGAACGACCCCGAAGGTCCGTACGGCCGCGACGGTATCCTTGACAACTCAGGCTACAATCTCCACTGGATTTGGCATGTCATGCGTTCGCAGCCGGTGGAGGTCCTGGCCATGGGATACGACGGGCAACCGACAAACACCAGCACGATTATTATTCGCTTCGCCAACGGTGGGATTGGGACCTCTGTTTTCAGTACTGTTGGCAGCGGTGGAGTGCTCCCCAAGCACTACGCCGAGGTATTGGCTGGATCCGTCAGTGCGGCAACAGTTCGGTTTGGAAATCTTATATTTCAAGGGACTGACGAGCCCGGTATCGAGCAGAACGAATACCACAACGGCTTTGATGAAGAAATGAGTATGTTCGCACGACTGTGCCTTGAGGGCGGTCCAAGCCCGATGGATGCGTGGGAAGCCTGCGTGCCGACGCTCATCTTTGAGAAGGCACTTGAATCGATGCGGACACATCAGCCGGTGCCTGTAAACATCCAAGACGAATTCTATCTGCCCGACAGCAAGCTGCCCGCTAGCATTGAAAACTTCGGTGATATGGAGTCGCTCAAATGAAAGCAGGTCAGATCATTAGGACAATCCAAAACAACGATGAAACGGTTATCTTCCGCTATCCGCGATGGCAAGATGTCCCCGCCTACGTCGAGATGTGCAATATTCTGCATCAAGAACGGGTCATGGCATACCATGCGGAGACAAGCTTCGCCAAGGGCTGTAAACGGTTGAGTGGGATCCTTGTCGATCTGGAAACCGGAAAACGCGCTCATGTGTTCATAGAAACGAATCGGCAGATCGTTGGGGAGGGAAGTTTGCAAGTTGACCGTGCACATCGGATGGGAACGCTGGGAATAAAAATCATCGGCAAATATCGCAGACGTGGGTTGGGGCGGGAAACCATGCTGCTGCTAGAAGCGGAAGCTCGGAAGTTCGGTTTGCGACGGATTTACCTACATGTCTGGCATCTGAACGAGGCTGCGATTCACCTATACCAGAAAATCGGATACCGAGAAGTAGGACGGGTGCCCGAATGGTACAGCATGAAAGATGAAACTGGCAACATCGTTTATTCAGATCTCATCGAGATGATTAAGGATATCGGAGAGTAAATTTGATACTAAAATAGGAGTTACGGACTTTAGTTTGTAGTAGCACAATTCAACCCGCGTCACGATGGGCGATAAATCGCTGAACTACAGGGCTTTGAGCGTTTAACTGCGTAGGTCCTACTTGATTTTCTTTATCTCTCCCCAAAGCATTAGGGTTAGTCCCTGAGGCGAGACCGGCAAGCTCGGATTCCATTTGTGTGGTGATTCATGGGATGCGAAATTGTCATGAAGATCATCTGTCAACTGCTGGTCTATACCTTCTTGGAATAGGTACCGGTAGATATGCCAGTGATCCTTTTCCTTACCAACATAGAGGATAGATTTCCCATCAGGAGAGAAAGCAGAACCGATGGCAGGTATCTGTTTTGAAATCAACAGCGTACTGAATACCTGCCGCCGCCAACCCGGCTCATTCGGGGACAACGTCGCGACGACCAGAAACGTATCATCAAACCGTTCGTCAGCAGTCTGCGTATACAGAATTTGCTGCCCATCGGGCGACCACCCGTGCAGAATCGTCGTATCTTGACCGCTTGCGTCGCTCACCTGCCAGCGATGGGAGCCATCGGCATCGATGATATAAACCTGCCGCGGCTTACCTTGTCCTGCCTTATTAAAATCTGCGTCAAAGGCAATCCGCGTCCCATCGTGCGACCACTTCGGTCTTGAGGCAAAGGCATATAAGTCTGTTATTTGCTGCACGTTACCACCGTCGGTGTCCATCACGAAAATGTTAGTATAATGCTTTTTACCGCCCTCCCGGTCACTCGCAAAGGCGATAAGCTCTCCATCGGGGTGCCAATCGGAAAAAGCGTCACGCCCCGGATGACGGGTTAGATTGCGTTGGTTCTTCCCATCGGCATCCATCATATACACCTCCGCGTTGCCATCCCGATAGCTATGGAACGCAATCTGTCGCCCGTTGGGAGACCAAACAGGCCAGATATCAGCTGCTTCATTGAATGTGAGCCGGGTTGGGTTACTCCCATCGGAGTTCATTGTATAGATTTCAGAGTTTCCATCTCGATTGGAATAAAAGGCAATTTTCGCGTGAAGGGGGCTCGTGGCTGCCCAAAGGCAAGCCACAAGCATAACTATTCGCATAGTGACCTCATTTTGACAACGCCACCGCTTTCATACGCCCCCAAGTCTGTGGAAGCGTTTCTCGTCTGGGGGAGACGGATAGCCGTGGGTTCCATTCCCGGGGCCCCATATCGCCTCGCAACGCATCGGTTAACTGTATCAGTTCGTGCGTATCGAGTCGGAAACGGTATATGTCCCAGTTGCCGAAGCGTCGACCCGCAAACAGTATTGACTTCCCATCTGCTCCAAAACTAACGGTCGCAAGCCCTGACATTTTGGGCAAAGGGACCACTTCCCGCTTGAATACCTTCGCCCGCCTCGACGGGTGGACCGACGCGATAATCATCTTCACATTGGTGACTCTCGCATGGAAGGCGGCTGCATACACAATCCGCTTCCCATCCGGTGACCAGCCGCCCAAATACATCGCTCTCTCCGGGAGGGGTGCAGAGACCTGCCACAGATCCGTGCCATCGGGACGTATCGCATAAATATGCCGAACCTGGTCAATAATCCCTTCAAAGAGAATCCACTCCCCATCCGGCGACCACCTCGCCTGCGAGGCAAATCCTACGTCTGTGACTTGCTTAATGTTGCTACCATCGGGGGCCATCACGTACATTTCATATTTCGGCGGCTTCCCTTCCTGACTCAGCCGATCGCTACTAAAAGCAATTTGAGTGCCGTCCGGCGACCAGTAAGGATAGTCATCCCATGCGCCGGGATGGAAAGTCAATTGGCGGAGGTTTTTCCCGTCCGCGTCTATCACCCAAACATTGATATCGGTCTGCCCTTCTTTACTCCCCCGCTCACTGTCGAATACAATCTGCCGCCCATTGGAAGACCAAGCGGGAGACATGGCATTTGTGGGGTCATGGGTAATCCGTGTCTGGTGGCTCCCGTCGGAGTTCATCGTGTAGATTTGAGCCCCCTCCCCATCCCGCCTAGAACGAAACACAATTTTAGCATCAAGGGTGCTCGTGGCAAGCCAAAGACAAGCCACGAGGATTAGGATACGCATTGCAACACCTCATTGCTCCAACGCCGCCTTAACACGTCCCCAGTACAGTGTAAGCAAACTCTGTTGGCGCGGAACGGACAGGGACGAATCCCATTCCTGTGGCATAGTGTCATCAGCGGGATTGTTGGTCAACTGTATTAGCTGGTGACCAATGAGTTCAAAACGATAGATATTCTGCTTTCCAGAAAAGAGAATAGACTTCCCATCAGCGGAGAAGGCAGCGGAATGAAAAAACATCCTTGGCACCTTTATATGCTTCCAATGGATGACCTCCTGATGCCCTTTTGGAGAAAGTGTGGCAATGACCGGAAAAGAGGTGTCAGCGTTCAAGTTGACCGCCTCGGTATACAGTACCTGCCTCCCATCGGGAGACCAGCCCCCCGCAATCATCCGCGCGTCAATTCGTGGATTTGATACCTGCCACAGTCCCGTACCATCTGGACGAATAGCATAGATTTGCCCCGCCTCAAAGAGAATCCACTCCCCATCTGGCGACCACCTTGGTCTTGAGGCAAACCCTACGTCTGTCACTTGTTTGACATTGGTCCCATCGGTGTCCATCACATAAATCTCAAGTTTCCGCTCCCCTTCCTTGGCATCTCTAGTGCTATTAAATGCAATCTGAGCCCCGTCCGGCGACCAATAGGCATAACCATCAATGCCGGGGTGATGCGTCAGGCGCCGTTGGTTGCTACCATCGGTGTCCATCACGTATATCTCTGGTTTTTGCTCTCCATCCCGGTAGCTATGGAACGCAATCTGTCGCCCGTTGGGAGACCAAACAGGCGCGCTATCGGAGGTCTCATTGAACGTCAACCGCGTCTGGTTGCTCCCATCGGAGTTCATTGTATAGATTTCAGCGTTTCCATCCCGCTTGGAATAAAAGGCAATTTTCGCGTGAAGGGTGCTCGTGGCTGCCCAAAGGCAAACCACAAGCATAACTATTCGCATAGTGACCTCATTTTGACAACGCCACCGCTTTCATACGCCCCCAAGTCTGTGGAAGCGTTTCTCGTCTGGGGGAGACGGATAGCCGTGGGTTCCATTCCCGGGGCCCCATATCGCCTCGCAACGCATCGGTTAACTGTATCAGTTCGTGCGTATCGAGTCGGAAACGGTATATGTCCCAGTTGCCGAAGCGTCGACCCGCAAACAGTATTGACTTCCCATCTGCTCCAAAACTAACGGTCGCAAGCCCTGACATTTTGGGCAAAGGGACCACTTCCCGCTTGAACACCTTCGCCCGCCTCGATGGGTGGACCGACGCGATAATCATCTTCACATTGGTGACTCTCGCATGGAAGGCGGCTGCATACACAATCCGCTTCCCATCCGGTGACCAGCCGCCCAAATACATCGCTCTCTCCGGGAGGGGTGCAGAGACCTGCCACAGATCCGTGCCATCGGGACGTATCGCATAAATATGCCGAACCTGGTCAATAATCCCTTCAAAGAGAATCCACTCCCCATCTGGCGACCATCTCGCCTGCGAGGCAAATCCTACGTCTGTGACTTGCTTAATGTTGCTACCATCGGGGGCCATCACGTACATTTCATATTTCGGCGGCTTCCCTTCCTGACTCAGCCGATCGCTACTAAAAGCAATCTGAGTGCCGTCCGGCGACCAGTAAGGATAGTCATCCCATGCGCCGGGATGGAAAGTCAATTGGCGGAGGTTTTTCCCGTCCGCGTCTATCACCCAAACATTGATATCGATCTGCCCTTCTTTACTCCCCCGCTCACTGTCGAATACAATCTGCCGCCCATTGGGAGACCAAGCGGGAGACAGGGCATGTGTGGGGTCATGGGTAATCCGTGTCTGGTGGCTCCCGTCGGAGCTCATCGTGTAGATTTCGGTGTTTCCATCCCGCCTGGAATAAAATACAATTTTCGCGTGAAGGGTGCTCGTGGCAAGCTCGCCTGTCAGTATACTGCTAACAAGCCACCAAGCCACCAGTATGTAGTTTCTCATTTTAAGGGCCCTCCCCGCCCAACTCAAACCTATGATGGTCTGTCACCTTAGCTTGCGCCACGTTGCCTTTTCCCGGCACTTGGAGCGAGATCGATGTGTACGCCTCAATGTTATACATACCCGGCATCATATCGGAGTAAGTGGTTCCCCGTGAGCTCCGTTTAGACTGGGTTCCCTTCCGTGCATTCAGGAAAATATGACCATCAATGCTAGCATCTTTCCCCGGGACCACGGCACCTGCCCCAAGCACCCACCCCTCACGTATCTTATGTGCAAACTCCCATGTTCCAGAGACATTCCTACTGGAACGCCTGCGCACTTTATAGTAATGCCCACTGTTAGTATCCATAGTATCTGTCAGGAGCCCAACATTATACACATATATATACCACGCAACATCTACTGTGGAACCTGACTTTGGTGGCACGGCATGAACGGTATAAATTCCCCCCACACAAATTAACAAAACCGCGAGCATCGTAATAATCGTTCCTTTGAAACGCCGTGAAGTCAACATGATAAATCCTCCTTTAGGTTAATCAAGATTACCCTTATGGCAATCTTGAGGTGGAAACAGGAAGCATTTAGAGTAGCGATTATTTGGTTACCCTAAACAGATACAACTTTCCCAACTTCGCAAGGGAGGCGCGGGACAGTTGACTGACACGTCCCTCACTGATACCAAGTTCTTGTGAACAAGATTTTCTGATCTCTATATATTATATTGCTTTCAGTTGAAAATCTTTAGCTCTTTTTTTACAAAAAAACGCCTCATGTTAAGAAATTGTGCAATAGAAACCGAGTTTTTGCCAAAAATTCGGTTTCTCTTAGCGTTTTCCACCTTCTTTTCCCATAAGCTCCGTAAGTCGGGCACCAATGAACTAATGAACAAATTGTTATTTTCACGTTTCACGCATCACGTTTTACGCTCCTAGTGTTTTGCACTTTCTTATGACATGAATCTTATTTTTTATGGTATTTTACATAAAAAACATAAAAAACCTATAAAAAGATTTGCAAAACTGCGTCGCTTGTGTTATTATAAACGCCCGGCATCAAAACTTTAACCCAACTGATTAACCCTGTGTGCCTACCCACAAAATGACGAACACACGACTCATTGACAGCTTCAATCGAAATCATACCAACCTGCGCATCTCTGTGACTGACCAGTGCAACTTCCGCTGCATCTACTGTATGCCGGAGGACATGCAGTTCATGGAAGATGACGCTATCATGACGTTTGACGAAATTGTTCACCTCGCTCGTATCTTCGTCGATTTAGGAATCAATAAGGTCCGACTTACAGGAGGGGAACCGTTAGTCCGTCGGGGTATTCCAGAGCTCATCAAGCAGCTCCGAGAGCTCAAAGGACTGAAAGACATCAGCTTGACGACAAACGGCATCGGTTTAATCAAACAGGCAAAAGCCCTCTACGATGCCGGGCTTCGCCGAATCAATGTCAGCCTCGATACGTTGGATGAAGCCAAATTTGAGCAAATGACGCGCCGCAAGGTGCTTTCTAGAGTGTTGGCGGGGCTGCAAGAGGCGCAACGTTGTGGGTTTGATCCAATCAAAGTGAATGCGGTGGCAATGAAAGGGTTCACCGACGATGAGATCGTTGACCTTGCAAAATTTGCCCGTGACAATTCTTACCAACTCCGGTTCATCGAATTTATGCCCTTAGATGCGGATGACATCTGGGGACGGAATATGTTTATTCCGGGGACGGAGATTATCGATAAAATTGATGCGGTCTATCCCCTGAATCCAGTTGAAATGAACGGCGATGCGAAACACGATCCGGCAAAATGTTATCGATTTACAGACGGTAAGGGGGATGTTGGGTTTATCTCTTCCGTGACCGAACCGTTTTGTGAACAGTGTAACCGAGTTCGTCTCACCGCCGACGGTCAGTTGCGAACATGTCTGTTTTCTATTACAGAAACCGATCTATTGACCCCGCTGCGCGCGGGTGCCTCCGACGAAACTATCGGGAACCTTATTATTGAAGCGGTGAAGCAGAAAGAACCGGGACACCAGATTAATGCAGCGAACTTTGTCAAACCGAAACGAAACATGTCTATGATTGGTGGCTAGGGCCGTTGCACATCACATAATATACAGAAGGAGTTGAATAAGAGGCAATGAGCACCGAATTAGTCATCAAAGATTTACACGTTAGTGTCGAGGAACAACCTATTATCAAAGGCTTAAATCTGAGTGTCAAACAGGGTGAAATCCACGCACTTATGGGACCGAATGGATCCGGCAAAAGCACCCTTGCCAACGCACTGATGGGGAATCCGTTCTATACTATTGATTCTGGAGAAGTCACTATAGGCGGGGTGGATATCCTTGAACTGGAGCCGAACGAACGCGCAAAGCTAGGGCTTTTCCTTGCGTTTCAATACCCAACTGCAATCCCCGGTGTCAGCATGGCGAACTTCCTCCGCATGGCGGTGAGTGCCGTGCGTGTTGAAAATTCAAACGGGTCGGAAACAACCGAGCTCCTCCCGATGCGGCAGTTTCGGCGAGAATTGCGTGCAAAGATGAAACAGTTGGGGGTTGATGAATCTTTTGCGCGGCGCTACCTCAACGACGGGTTCTCCGGGGGCGAGAAGAAAAGAGCCGAGGTTTTGCAGTTGGCGATGCTTGAACCCAAGATTGCCATCCTTGACGAAACCGATTCGGGGTTGGATATTGACGCAGTGCGTATCGTTGGCGAAAGCGTCAATCAATTGATTGGCCCAAACCTCGGGGTACTTATTATCACACACTACCCGCGCCTGCTCAACTACATCCGTCCACAGTTCATACACATTCTGCTCGACGGAAAAGTGGTCGAATCTGGAGGGTGGGAACTCGCTGAACTGCTGGAAAATAAAGGCTACGATCCAATTCGTGAGGCACACGGTCTTACAGAGACTGTTGTTGAGACTGAAGCTGAAGAGCCGTTGGCTTCTTTAAGGGTATAAAAACAAAATAGATTTACCGAAAACGGAAAGGAAATACGGAAAATGGCTGAACTACAAAAGCAGCAAGAGGCAGTAGACCTCGGTGTCAGCAGCGAATACAAATACGGATTTCACGATGATGTGAAGCCTGTCTTCAAATCGCGAAAGGGCTTGGATACTGAAATCATCAACCAGATATGTGATGTCAAAGGCGAACCCGATTGGATGCGCCAATACCGGCTGAAAGCCTATGAAATCTTCAAGCAGAAGCCGGATCTGAAATGGGGCGGCGACCTCTCTGGCCTCGACTACGATGACATCTACTACTATGTCAAAGCCTCTGACCGGGTCGAGAGAAGTTGGGACGAGGTCCCCGACGACATCAAGAAAACCTTTGATCGACTCGGCATCCCGGAAGCGGAGCGAAAATTCCTCGCCGGCGTTGGTGCCCAATACGATTCGGAAGTTGTCTATCATAACATCGAAGAAGAGTTGGAGAAGATTGGCGTTATCTTCGTCGATACCGATACAGCCATTCGTGAATATCCGGATCTGGTCAAGGAGTATTTCGGCACAGTGATTCCGTCAGCGGATAACAAACTTGCCGCGCTCAACTCAGCGGTCTGGTCGGGGGGCTCTTTTATCTATGTCCCGCCCGGCGTAAAAGTCGATTACCCGCTGCAAGCGTACTTCCGTATCAACAGCGAAAACATGGGGCAGTTTGAGCGGACGTTGATTATTGCCGACGAAGGGGCAGAGGTGCATTATGTGGAAGGCTGCACGGCTCCAACCTTTTCCAGTGAATCGTTGCACAGTGCTGTTGTCGAGATTATCTGCAAGAAGGGGTCGCGTGTGCGTTACACCACCATCCAGAACTGGGCGAATAACGTATATAATCTCGTAACCAAACGATCGACAGCTTACGAAGATGCCCACATGGAATGGATTGACGGTAACTTGGGTTCAAAGCTCACGATGAAGTACCCAAGCATTTACATGATGGAGCCGGGGGCCCACGGGGAAATCCTCTCAATCGCGTTCGCAACCAAAGGACAACATCAGGATGCTGGCGGTAAGGTCATTCATTGTGCACCGAACACCAGTTCGCGTATCACCTCCAAATCGATTAGCAAGGATGGGGGACGCTCCAGCTACCGTGGTGAGCTCAAAGTGCTCAATGGTGCGAAAGGGTGTAAATCCAACGTCGAATGTGATGCCCTAATCCTCGATGAAGAATCACGGTCCGACACCTACCCGGTTATCCAAATTGACGCAGACGATGTGAACGTCGGTCACGAAGCACGTGTCAGCAAGATTGGCGAGGAACAGCTCTTTTATCTGATGAGCCGTGGGCTGTCCGAAGAGGAAGCCTCAACGATGATCGTCAACGGATTCATTGAGCCGCTTGTGAAAGAACTCCCGATGGAGTACGCGGTCGAAATGAACCGATTGATCCAGCTTCAGATGGAAGGTTCGGTGGGATAGAGAGGGACGACTAGAGAGTTCACTAATTTTGAGGAAATGGCAGGGCAACAGTCACCCTTGACGAAATTCAACTTGAGACGAATCATACGCAGGGGTTTCGCCCTTTTGGCTTATGGCAAACGATAACCCAATGATGTAGATACAATATTATTCAAAAGAAAAATGGAGAGTGAATTGCCTTCAGAGTTAAATCACAATCCCGCTTATGAAGTTCACGCGGGGGATTTTTCACGAGAATTTGTAGAGCACATATCCAAAACGCAAGACGAACCCCGTTGGATGCGTGAGCGGCGGTTGGCAGCTTATGGTGTTTACGATCGGTTGCCAATCCCCAAGACCCCCAATGAGGATACGTGGAAGCGGACAACGGATATGCACGTACAGGACTATTGGCGGCGCACAGACCTGCGTCCCTTCAAGCTGCATCGGTATCATCCGATCGCGCTTTCGCCTTCCGAATCCGCTGAACATGCCCCGCTGACCGATACGCTAACAGATCGATTAGGGTCGTTGAATGGGGAGCCGGGGCAGATAGTTCAGCAAGATGGTATCGCTCGCAATGTCGTGTTGTCGGAAGATCTGGAACGTAAAGGTGTCTACTTTGCGGATATGAATACCGCGTTGAAAGAGCGTCCTGAGTTGGTCAAATCCTATTTTATGACCAAAGCTGTTCCGGTTGATTGGAACAAGTTCGATGCCCTCCACGGCGCATTTTGGCAGGGCGGTTATCTGTTACATATTCCCAAAGGCGTTATCCTTGAAGTCCCGTTGCGCGTGTTTGTCGCATTAGCTGAAGCGGGGCGGGCAGATCTGTCACACACACTGATTATTGCCGATGCCGGTAGCCAAGTCACCGTTTTGGAGGAACACCTTTCGACAGATGCGGCTGCGCCTGGGTTACACTGTGGTGCCGTCGAAATTTTTGTCGCGGACAACGCCCATGTAAACTACGTTGGGGTACAAAGGTGGAATCTCCGGGTCTGGAATTTTTCGACACAACGGGCAATTGTTGGGAGAGACGCGCAGTTGCGTTGGGTTTCGAGTGCCCTAGGGAGTCGCGTGAGCAAACTCAATCAGGTTTCGGTGTTGGAGAAAACGGGAAGTCATGCCGAGATGCTCGGATTGACCTTTACCCACGCCCGCCAGCACCTCGATATTCATACCTATCAAGACCATCAGGCACCTCACACAACAAGCGATCTGCTCTATCGAACTGTCCTCAAGGATCGCTCGCGGAGTGTATGGGCGGGTATGATCCATGTTCACCCCGGTGGTCAACATACCGATGCCTATCAAAAAAACGATAACCTGATGTTAAGTGACCATGCCCGAGCAGACCCCTTGCCCGGACTAGAAATTTTAGCCAGTCAGGGGATTCGTTGTACACACGGTGCGACCGCAGGGCCCATCGATAAAGATCAGGTATTTTATCTCATGAGTCGTGGCTTGTCTCACGACGTAGCTGAACGGTTGATTGTTGACGGCTTTTTTGAACCTGTGATGCAAAGGATTTCGTTAGAATCGGTTCGAGCGCAACTTCGACAGTCGATCGATTATAAATTGGCGATGTAACCATTAACAGCGGCGAATAGACTGTATCCAGTCCGCTATATTTAATCCTCCGAACCCTTCGGAGACACTTCACACTTTTCAAAATTGAAAGGAACCCAAAATGAGTCAGCCAAAAATCACCGCTTATATGAAACCTGTTTGCGGTTGGAGTAATGGTGTCCGCGCAATCTTCCAGAAATATGGGTTAGAATACGACGATCGAGACATTATTAACAACGCAGATAACTATCGTGAAATGGTCGAGAAGAGTGGTCAGCCACTTCAGCCAACGATCGAAATCAATGACGAGATTATCGCTGATGTCAGCGGCGACGAAGTTGAAACATACCTCCTCGAAAAAGGCTATGTTCAACTCAGTGATGCGGAGACTGATGTGCCGACGGATCAAGCTTGTGATGATCACGGCGATACGACAGTTGATGTCTCGTTCTCAGGTGGAAGATTAACAAACTGGGCAAGCAACCTATTTTCTAAATCTCAAGATTAACAGGATGGATAGGATAACGTCAGGGCTCATGTAAACAGTAAAGTGCAAAATACGAAGATAAACCAAAAAGAGGAAGGTGGAAGAATGGGGGTGTGACAATCTTTCAACCCTTTAATCCTCCACTCTTCCAACCTTCCAATCTTCTTACGATTTCTGTTGCACGATTTCTTAACATGAGCAAACATCAAGATTCAAAAATATCAACCTGCTAATCCTTAAATCCTGATTTGAATTGGACTCCCAATGTACGCTCACCCCATGAATAACGCACCCACGCTCAATGAGTTTGATGTCGAAGCTATCCGCAACGATTTTTCCATTCTAAAGCAGGAAAATGATCTGCCGCTAATCTATCTGGATAGTGCCGCGACCTCCCAAACGCCAGATTGTGTAATTGAGGCGATGGATGGGTATTACCGGACCTATAACTCAAATATCCATCGGGGTATTTACCGCATCTCTGAGGAAGCAACCGCCAAATATGAGGAAGCGCGACAGCGGATCGGCCGTCTCATCAACGCTCGTCGTTCAAGCCAGATTGTCTTTACACGAAACACCACCGAATCGATCAACTTGGTTGCCTATAGTTGGGGGAGTGCCAATCTCCGAGAAGGCGATGAAATCCTGGTCACGGTAATGGAACACCACAGTAACCTCCTGCCGTGGCAGTTGCTATCCCAACGAACCGGGGCGAAGGTGCGGTTTATTGAAATTACCGACGAAGGGGTGTTGCAGCTTGATGGGTTGGAGAGGTTGCTGACAGATCGCACCAAATTAATTGCAATGACGCACGTTTCCAACGTCCTCGGCACTATCAATCCTGTACAGCAACTTGCAGCCGCTGCTCACGCTGTCGGTGCGAAAGTGCTGATTGATGGCGCACAGAGTGTGCCGCATTTCGACGTGGATGTGCAGGGGCTAGATTGCGATTTTCTCGCTTTTTCAGGACACAAAATGTGCGGGCCCACCGGCATCGGTGTCCTATACGGCAAGTCAGACCTCTTAGAGGAGATGCCACCATTTTTGGGCGGGGGTTCGATGATCCGATCTGTCCAGCGCGAGAGCTCGACTTACGCCGATGTGCCCGCCAAATTTGAGGCAGGGACACCGGCCATCGCGGAAGCGATTGGGCTCGCTGCTGCCGTGGACTATCTCAACAAAGTTGGACTGGAAGCAATCTTTGTGCATGAACACGAGCTCCTCGAATATGCACACCAGAAACTCAGCGAAATTGAGGGCATCACTATCTATGGCCCCAAGCCCCGGCAAAAAACGGGGGCTATCACATTTAACTTGGAGGGTATCCACCCCCACGACATAGCAGGCATTTTAGATACAGTTGGGGTTGCAGTCCGAGCCGGGCATCACTGTGCACAACCGCTCATGCAGAAATTTGGGGTTATCGCTACAGTCCGCGCAAGTTTCTATCTTTATAACAAACTTGAAGAGATTGATAGCCTGTCTGAAGGATTGCTGAAAGCTCAGCGTATCCTGACGCGGAGACGACGATGAACATCTACGAAGAGGACATTCTCGATCATTACGAAAGCCCAAGTAATTATGGGACACTTGAGAATCCTGACATCTCTTATGAGGAGGACAATCCGCTGTGCGGAGATCAGATTCGTATGGATCTCAAGGTTGAGGACGGTGTTATAACCGACCTTCGATTCTGTGGTCACGGTTGTACTATCAGTCAAGCAGCCGCTTCAATGCTGACGGAAGAGATTAAAGGACAACGTTTGGATGAGGTCAAAAGACTAAGCAAAGATGATATTTTGGAGATGCTTGGTATTCCCCTAGGTCCCGTACGTCTGAAATGTGGGCTGTTAGCATTGAAAGTGCTAAAAGCAGGGGCTTATGGGCTCAAGGGTTGGCCCGGAGAGGAAGACGAGGAGACCAAATGAGCGAGTTTTTCTTGGTCGCAAAAGTCAGCGAACTGCCACCAGGGGGGAAAAAACTGGTTGAAGTGGACGACATACCCGTTGCACTATTCAACGTGGCTGGCAATTTTTTCGCTATTGAAGATGTCTGTACCCACGATGGAGGGCCCCTCGCTGAAGGTGAACTCGAAGGCGACGAAATCGAATGCCCGCGACACGGAGCACGCTTCAACGTTCGCACCGGCGCAGCTCTGTGTATGCCGGCGATCGAAGCGGTTGAATGTTATGAAGTCAAGGTCGAAGGCGATGGGATTCTCGTTCGTGTGGATTATTGACAGCTCTCAAAGCTAGGTTCTGTTGACATTTGACAGATTGAACCAATGTAGTTTTAGCTCTGGCTATAAGGTAAGGGGCGGGATTTCCCCGATAGTTTCCCCTGTTTACGGGGGGCCAAGAAAGGAGCTGCTTCTCCCCATGTAGGGGATGAGAAGAGCTATTGCACGATTTCTTAACATGAACGAAAGGTATTTGTTATTAAAGGAGGGCTCTGATGGCAACAGAAGAAGCGGTATTTGAGGCAGTCAAAGAGATTATCGATCCGGAAGTTGGTATCAACATTGTTGATATGGGGCTGATTTATGGCGTTGATATTGATAACGATACCGTGAATATCACAATGACCCTGACCAGCCCGGGCTGCCCCGCGGGTGGACAACTTATCAATGGAACGCAGCATGTTGCTCAACAACTTGAGGGCGTTGACGAGGTGAACATCAATGTCGTTTGGACACCGCGTTGGACACCAGAAATGATGACCGAAGAGGCTAAGGACGAATTAGGTATCTTTTAGTTTTGTCTATGAGACAGCAACAACCAAAAACGATTAAAAGGTTGGGCGATGATGGTCTGCAAATCGTCTGGAAAGATGGGCATGGAAGTGAATACACCTACCCATACCTCAGGCGACTCTGTCCATGTGCGGAGTGTTCAACGATAAGGCACAGGGGGCAGGATGTTCACTCCCTATTTGGACCAGACGGCCTGGGCGATCCAGACCAGATTTTAGTTCCAACGGATACCCAAGCGGTTAACCTTGAGCTTGTTGGTCGTTATGCCATCCAGTTTACTTGGAGCGATGGGCATTCGACCGGCATCTACTCTTTTGAAACACTCAGGGACATCTGTCCCTGTCCGAAGTGTGTTTAATTGAAACTGAGGTATAAAAATTGAAAATAGCGAACGCCTCTCCCTCCGAAGTGCATCCACCTTTTCAGCCGGAGAAACACGAAATTTCAGTCCACGAACTCAAGCAAAAACTTAATCAGGACGAACCCATCCAACTCATTGATGTTCGAGAACCGATGGAACATCAGATCGCTTGTCTTGAGGGAGCCCAACTCATCCCGATGAATAACATCCCCCAACATATTGAGCAACTCGATCCGAGTCGTGAGATCATCCTCCATTGTCATCACGGGATGCGGAGTATGCAAGCTGCTTATTACCTGTACCAGAATGGTTTTCAAAACGTAAAAAGTTTAGCCGGCGGAATCGATCAGTGGGCAATGGAAATAGACCCTACACTGAATCGCTACTGATTTTTAGAGAGGAATAAAAATGCTTGTAGAGTTTGAAGATAGAACTGGAATCCTTGAGCGGGTGGAAATGGCAATTGAGGAACCGTGTCCCATCTGTTGCGGTATGCTATTTCTCATTGACGAATCCAACGCGGAAAGCGGGTATCGTTGCAGTAGTTGCAGTGTCCTGTTTGAGCCTGTGGATGATGATGACCTGTAAGATGGAATGTTGGATTACTGATTTCTATTACTATTACCTGTTCATCATCGTTTCTCTCCTAATTCCAACAGTTACCAAATGCTCTACCCCTTCCGACGAAATTTGCAATTCCTCCCGGGTTACTATAAACCACAGACGTGCCATCCCAACTGAGATCCACTTCCATAAAGTTCAGTGTCCTCTGTCCTCCTTCAGCTCCAGCCTCATATTCCCAACACCCGCGAGGCTGTGCAACCCGTTAGCCATCGATCGATTTCTTAAAAAGTTGAAAACTTTCGGAACGGAGGCGGATTAGCATGCAAAAAGTTTGTCGAACGACGCGACTGACCTTATGGGTCACACTTGTTCTGATGACCGGCAGCGGGTTTTTTGGCTGTGCCGGGAAGATTAGTGACATTAATATCTTCTCCGATGCACAGGAAGTCCAACTTGGGAAACAATTTTCCCGCCAGATCGAACAAGAGGTGAAGATTTACTCGGATCCGATTGTGACCGCGTACATCGCTCAACTGGGGCGACACCTTGCAAACCATTCCCAACGAAAGAACATCACATACCATTTTAAGACTGTCAACACCGAAGTGGTCAATGCTTTCGCAATACCGGGAGGGTATCTCTATGTGAATATTGGACTAATCCGTGCAGCAGAAAATGAATCCGAGTTAGCAGGCGTGATTGGTCATGAAATCGGACATGTGGTCGGCAAACACGGCGTGAAGCAGATGACTCGACAACTTGGGCTTGCAGCTGTGGCGCAGTTAGCTTTGGGCGAGAACCAAAGTGAACTCAAACAGATAGTTGCTGGCTTGGCTGCGAATGGGGTCCTTATGAAATACGGCCGTGACGCGGAGAGAGAGGCAGATAGGTACGCTGTCCAAGAGATGTACGATGCTGGGATTGACCCCGAAGGTATGGCGACATTTTTTGAAAAACTTCTCAAGCTCCAGAAGGGGAAACCGTCAAAGCTCGAACAGATTTTCTCAACACATCCTCCCACAACTGAACGGATTGCCGCTGTCCGTTCGCAGATAGCTAAGCTGCCCCGAAAATCTAATCTGAAGAAGGATTCTCGGCGTTTTCACAAAATCAAAAAAAGGCTTCCCCCACCTTCAAAAACGCCGAAAGGAAAACAGTGAAACGCGAACCAATGGCAATAAACTTGACACGACGCGTAGCTGTCAAGTGACGCAGATTTTCTGAAGGACATCGGAGAAATTGGTTTTAACAGTTTAAAATAAAATCGCTTAGCCCAGCTGCCGAGCTGATGTTAATTAGTCTATCAGCAGCGTTTCGGTTTTAATGGAAATTGAAACGATAACAAACAATCAATGGGTGAAAGGAGTTCATGAAATGTGTCCCAAACGTTGGTTCTTACTCATTTTAAGTGTGTTTTTCATTGGCTTGCTGTTTTTCTCAGATGCTCAAGCATTCATTTATCGGGAGTTTACCATCCATGAGATTATTGATGGGAGCACAAACATCGTGTTCGGGAAAATTAAAAGCGTCGATACGAAGAGACTAAATGCCATTATTGAAGTCGAAGAGGACCTCAAGGGAGAGAAACTTGACCAGATTAAACTCAACATTGCCACCGGGTGGTATGTCCGGGGGAGCTCCCCACAGAAGATGATCAAACTCCTCAAGGTCGGCATGCCTCTCATTGTTTTTTACCAACAGACGCATACCGTTGAAGGGCTTGGATATTTTGATGGAACGTGGTATAGAAACCGCACAGGAAACCCTGAAGGTTGGTGGATATTCACCCATTTGTGCCCCTATATGGAGCGGACATTCAATGGGACGACTATGGAATTTCGAGAGGTTATCCGATCAATTCTCGCAGGTGAGAGGTGGGTAGGTGCCCCGGAAGATGCCTTGAAAGTCTTAACTTTGACGGGGAATACTAAAGCCATGCCATCTGATGGGCCCATTCCTGTGCCGACCAACACCGTCAGCTATGAATACAACGCCATCCGAGCCATCCACAGAGTTGGGAACCAAACGATGGCTTATGAGGCGACCCCAGACCGTTCGCTGCCTGACTTAGACCAAGTGAATATCTTGTGGTTCGGACATAGGGAGATTGCTTATAGCGGCTACCTGCTCAACAAAGCAACCGAGCAGAAAATCAAAGCCTTTGTCGAAAATGGTGGGATTGTCATTGTGAGCGGACAGGACGTAGACCGGGAAAAGCCGTTTGAAATCGGTTGGCTGGCGGGAAGTTTGAAAGGTGTTGAACGAAGACCGACTCAGGATTTTGCTGTCACGGAGCAAGGTCAGAAACTGTTTGCCGAACCAAATGAGATACAATCTGGGCAACTATATATTGATGATACTTGGACAGATTGGGATGGCGACTTTCAAGTGTTAGCGACTTCTAATGACGGAAAGGACCTAGTTGTTGGTGTGCGAAAGCACGGCAAAGGTCTGTACATCATCACAAGCCTGCGAAACGATAATCGGTACACTGTTGGAAAAAACAAGAAATTGATCGAGAATATCCTCCACCACGCCGCCAACCAAATTCGATAGCGCGGATCCTCTCAGAAAGTTTACAGATAGGGGCTTTAGCCCGATGCTCGGTGTGAATTGTCAAAATCATGTCGAGTATAGCTATCATCATCGTGCTTTAGGAGATTCAAGCCGATGAAAAATGAATCGATCAGAAAAGTGATACTTGTGACTAGCGTGATGCTCGTAGGGATAGCCGTTTGTGTATCGGTTAAGTCAGGAGAGCCTGCGGTCCTATCACGGTCTACAATAAAGCGGCGGCAAATGTGGTGCAGTTATATGTCGATGAAGTCGCTAACCGTGTCACCGTCCACAATAAAGTGAGTGTCATCAGGTGGGAAGCCCCTTAAAGGGTAAGGCCTCCACCATCTGTGAGAAACGGGCCCCAATGCCGTGGCGCAATTTGATCGGGAGCGAGGCGAGCCTCCTGCGCGTACCGAACCAGATCGGCGGCCTCTACGCGGTAGGGGACAAGTCTTAAATCAATGCAACCAGCGGTATCACGCCCTTTTATGGGTATAATACCGCTTTTTTTGTGCTCACAAGGAGTTTATGGATCGGGATGCAAGCACTTGCGGGGGGATTGAGGGGGCTGCAAACGGGGAAAATCTACTAGCAACTTACATTAGGTCATAGTAAGATTCCCTATGGTTTTGAGTCTAAAGCGGAGCCTGTCTAGCAAAATCAGTGAATCTATGCAACTAACAAATTTTCCTTGAGATTCCAAGCAACCTATGCTACACTCTCACATTCTCTGAGCAATTGAGTGAAGAAATGGTGCGGCAGGCTGCAATTAAGTTACACTTTACATTCAGGTTATCCAATTAACGGTTTGAGCAAGTAAACAAACGTATTGACGACCTGACCCAGTTTGTCAACCATTACTTCGAGCAAATGGCAAGACCTTCGGTTCGTAGAACATCACCAAATTGTAAGAGCTGTCTCAGGAAGTCTATCCGTAGCCGAACTCTCCCGAATTTGGTGCCACACGCAGCCCTCTCGAATAAGACGAAAATCGGTGAACTCAACAAAAAAACTACCCTTACTGTCCTTGCTTCTTTTTTTGATGGCAGCCAGCGGTGTCTATGCACAGTGGTTGCTTGTACCGATGGATAATACACAGATTAACCATCTGAAGGCTTACGGATTGACCTACTGGACGCTGGAGGTTCCCCGTGAATATGACGCAAAGTGGTTGTTAAACTATCGCGGGGGGTCCTTTCTTTTGAACGATTCCCCGGATGTACAACTTAAGGCGCGAACGATGGGAGTCAGTTTTCAGCCAATCTCGACCGCCGAGTACGGTGCAATTCAAGCCGAGATGGATAACAACAATATGGATGAAATCTTGCTGGAAAAAGCACCCAAGATTGCCGTATACGCTCCATCGGAGGATTCACCCTACCGAGACCCGTGGGATGATGCCGTGAAGATCGCCCTTAAATATGCGGAGATCCCTTACGTTACAATCTGGGATAAGGAGGTCGAAGCTGGTGTGCTGTTTACGGATCAGTACGATTGGCTGCATCTGCATCATGAAGATTTTACAGGGCAGCACGGGAAATTCCACAGCGCGTATAAGGGACATGTCTGGTATCAACAGCGCAAGCATCTATTTGAGCAGGCCGCGGCGGCGGCAGGATTTGAGGGTGTGCCGAAGCACAAGTCATACATTACCCAGTTAATCCAAGATTACATCGTCAAAGGTGGATTTCTTTTCGCTATGTGTTCCGCGCCAGAAACGTTGGATATTGCACTTTCAACAAACGGGGGAAGTGTGGATATCGTAACCCCGGAGCTCGACGGAACCCCACTGGATCCAGGCTATCAGTCCAAACTCGATTTCGATAAAACCTTTGCTTTTGAGAAATTTGTCCTCTACCCCAACCCGAATCGGTACGAATTTTCAAATATCGATAACCCGCGCCCAGAGCTCAACCCGCTCTCAGGTCTGGAGGATTTCATCCTGTTTGAGTTTGCCGCAAAACACGATCCTATCCCCACCATGCTCACCCAAAATCATGTGAATCGGGTGCGTGGGTTCTTAGGACAAACCACATCGTTCAACAAAAACACCATTCGTGAAACTATCACAATCATGGGTGACATTGAGGGAAGCCGCTACGCCAAGTACATTCACGGCAAATTGGGGAAGGGAACGTTTACGTTTCTCGGCGGACATGATCCGGAGGACTATCGCCACCTTGTCGGAGAGGGAAGGGTCCCGACCAACCTAGACCTCCATAAACATTCGCCGGGTTATCGGCTTATCCTAAATAACATCTTGTTTCCCGCTGCGAAGAAGAAACCGCAGAAGACTTGATGTGTGAAACGTAAAACGTGACACATCAACCTTGTACACTATAGAAAGGAAGATACGATGGGATACTTTTTCCACAAAGAAGATGCGGAGGGGGTTCGGATTGAAGGGGAAGCCCCGCGCACATTGTATACCTGCATTGAACCCAAAACAACGGACACCAAGCATTTTTCAATGGGGCTGGAGGAGATTGATCCCCACAGCGAAATTCCGTGGCATTCCCACGCCGACGCAGAGGAGATTATCTTTGTATTTGGCGGGCAAGGCGTAGGATATGTCGCTGACGAAGTGGCAGATCTGAAACCGGGAACGGTGATTTACCTGCCGCCGAAGGTTGAACACCGTTTTGTCAACACAAGTGATACGCCGCTCTGGATTACATGGGCACTTTCGCCCCCCGGCTTCGAGACGCAAATTCGGAAAGTTGCCGATGGATCTGCTGGGATGGAGGTCTTTAGTGAAACACAAGGCGCGAACCCCGATGCATGATGCCGATTATCGCTGTTAACTTCGGTGCCTGCATCTGGAGATACCGGGGTTCACAGGCGAATTCGGAAGTCGCATTCTCCGTAAACGTGAAGGAGAAATATGCGATTTTGTCCGAAGTGATAACTAAGGATACACTCGAAAAGGGGGCTCTCAGCGCAGACAACGAAAGCGGAAGTGTAACGTGCAACCCTTACCCCCTAAACTTTTCGTTCCGATAATGGTTTGCTGCACTCATTATATTGGGATTTTCAGTGACAAAAACATAGTAGTTGAGTTACAATAAAGTAGATTACCTCTACATACAAAGGGGTGGAATTTCTTTCCCGATTAAGGAGTGGGCCCCAAGATTCGATGCTTATCATCTATCTCACAATAGCAGTACTCTCGGTCTTTATCGGTGCCGTCATCGCCTTCTATACGCTACGTTCAGATCCGATCATTTTCGCAATATTCACGGGGTTCACAGCCAGTACTGTTGTGGGGTTTATTGGTTTTTTCCTTATCCCCCACCTTTATGCGGATCTCGGATGGGTAAGCCTCCTTGTCATGGGAGCCGGTTTTCTGCCAATCTTTCTGGTCAGTCGGATTAGCCATCACAATCCACGATTCCCACTACAGAATCAACGATGGGTCGCAGATTTGACAGTGGTTGGGCTATCAATCCACGCGTTGACCGATGGATTTAACCTCGCTATCGCAAGCAAACACGAGACGCTCGGGCCCGGGCTTGCTGTTGTGATTTTAATACACCACTTGCCGATTGCTTTTGTGCTGACGCTGGCGTTTCTCAGCGATAACTCAATCATCGCAGTCATTGGGCGTCGTCTCCCTTTTGGATCTCGTTTACAGTTCAGCGTACGATTAGCATTTATGGCAACCGTCGGACGGCTTCTTCCGCTCTCGATTGCGCCGGTCATTGGTGCATTTATCGGGGAACGAATTTTGACTGGGAGGGTCGGTGAATTTATCGAATACCTGACGGCCTTCGCTGCCGGTACGCTGCTGAATGTGGTAATCGAGAGCTTTCATGGCGGTCATGCGTCGCACGCCCACGCTCCGCATTCTGAAGATGCACATTCTGAGGAGGAGCATTCTCACGAACTCCTTTCGCTAAGAGAAAGACTGTTTTCTCCTCAGAAGGTTATCGGGGCAATGGCTTTCATGGTTGGTTTATTGACTGTTTTCCTCTTGACCCATGCTGTGACCAACGATCACCAGAGCTTACATCATCGCGATGGCCATCACCGTGAGGATGATCATTAGTAAAATTGGTAGGGCAGGTTTGTTGGTAGAAGATACCCTAGAAAGATTGACAGATACCTTGTTTTTTTCATAACTCATTGTTTGATTGCTTATTGGAAGGATACATAATATGGCAAAATCTGCATTCGTTCATCTACACAACCATAGCGAATATAGTCTGCTGGATGGTGCTTGTCGAATCCCTGACATGATTGAATGGGCGTATAAAAATAGTGCCCCCGCTGTCGCGCTGACAGACCACGGCAATATGTTCGGCGCATGGGAGTTTTACAAGAAAGCAAAGGATAAAGGTGTCAATCCAATTGTCGGCTGTGAGGCGTACATTGCCCCCGGCAGCCGCCATGAGCGTGGCAAAAATCAAGGCAGTCCTTACCATCTGACGCTGCTGGCTGAAAATGTGACCGGGTATAAGAACCTCATGAAACTCGGGTCCATTGCCTATCTCGAAGGCTTCTACTCAAGACCCCGCATTGATATGGAAATTTTGCGCGAACATCGTGAAGGAATTATTGCCTTGACAGGGTGCATTCAAGGTTTCGTTCCTGCGCTTCTTACCTCCGATCAGCGCGAAGGGGCGGTGAAAAATTTCCGGCTGCTCCAAGATATTATGGGCAAAGATAACCTATACGTTGAAGTTCAAAATCACGGCATCCCTGACGAAGCACGTGCCTACCCTGTGATGGTTGAGCTTGCCAAGGAACACAACCTGCCGCTGGTTGGAACAAACGACTGCCATTACCTTAACAGCTCCGACCACACGATGCACGATGTACTACTATGTATTCAAATGAAGAAAGCGGTAAAAGAAGAAAACCGCATGAAGTTCCTGAATCAGTTCTACTTCAAAAGTATCGACGAGATGCACGAGGCTTTAGCGGAGTTCCCCCCTGAAGCGATTACCAATACACTGGAGATTGCCAATCGTTGCCAACTCAAACTCGATTACGGCGAGCACATCATGCCGAAATACCAAGTCCCTGCGGGCTATACGGCTGATTCATACCTTAGCAAACTATGCTATGATGCGCTCCGTGAAAAATATGGCGAGATTTCGACGGAGGTGAAAGAGCGACTTGACTATGAACTGGACATTATCCAGAAAACAGGTTACGCCGGCTATCTGCTGATTGTGTGGGATTATGTCAATTTTGCCCGTGAGCGAGGGTTCCCGCTCAACGCACGGGGTTCGGCAGGCGGAAGTTTAGCACTTTTTGCGCTCGGCGTTACAACGTTTGAACCGATGAAATATGACTGTATGTTCGAGCGGTTCCTGAACCTTGATCGTATCAGTATGCCCGATATTGACATCGACTTTGGAGATGAACATCGGAAGATTGTCATTGATTACCTGGCGGACAAGTACGGGGCAGAATGCGTTGGACAGGTAGCAACATTCAGCACCTTCGGTGCGAAGGCCGCTGTCGCTGATGTTGGCAGAGCACTTGATGTGCCGATGCAGGATGTTCGCCGAGTGACGCAACTGGTTCCAACCATTCCCGGCGTGACGCTTAATGAATCGTTAGAGGAGGTTCCACAACTTCGCGAAGTCGCCGAAGCACCAGAAAACAGGGAGATGATGGGCATCGCCAAATCGGTTGAAGGCATGAAGCGGCACGTCTCCATCCATGCGTGCGGGGTTGTGCTGTCAAATGGGCCGCTGACCGATTATGTCCCCCTTTTCAAGGACAAGCACGACCGCATTGCAACGCAATTTGATCTCAAGATGCTTGAAGATGTCGGCATGGTCAAATTTGACTTCCTCGGTCTCCGAACTTTGAGCGAGGTTTACGACTGCCTTGCACGAATTAAGGAAAACCACGGTGTCGAACTCTCGCTTGAGGAGATTCCATTCGATGACGACAAGACGTATGGACTTATCAGTCACGGGCTCGTTGGCGGGCTTTTTCAGTTGGAAACATCACCGGGGATGCGCCGCGTCATCATGCAGATTAAACCGAGCAACTTTGAGGATTTCATACCCATTCCTGCGCTTTACCGCCCCGGGCCCCTTGACAGCGGCATGATGGACAGTTTCATTCGTCGAAAACTTAAGATTGAAAAGGTGAACTATCTCCATCCGACCCTTGAAGATGCGCTGAAGAACACCTACGGTGTGTGTATCTATCAGGAACAGGTGATGCAGATCGCTCGAGACATGGCAAAATTTACGCTTGGCGAGGCAGATGTTCTCCGCGATGCGATGGGCAAGAAGAAAATGGATGTCCTCAAGATGCAGCGCGAAAAATTCATCGAAGGGGCCGTCAGCAATAACATTAAGGAAGAAGATGCTGAAAAAGTTTTCGATTATCTCGAACCCTTCGGTCGATATGCTTTTAACCGATCGCACACAGTCGCTTATGCGATTCTCTCCTATCAAACCGCTTACCTCAAGACGCACTATCCACGGGAATTCATGGCATCAATGATGACCGGCGAATCTGCCGACAGTGACAAGGTCACAAAGTACATCGCTGAATGTAGCCAACTGTCGGAATACCTCGAAATGAAAATCCAAGTCCTGCCACCGGACATTAACAGCAGTAGCAAGGATTTTACCGTCGTTAGCGACGACATCCGCTTCGGACTCGCTGCGGTTAAAAATGTCAGCCAACTCGCTCTTGAGGCGATTGTCGAAGCGCGGGAACAGGGCGGTTCATTTACGTCGATCCAAGATTTCTGCGAACGGGTTGATACAAAAGTGGTCAATAAACGGGCGATTGAAAGTCTGATTAAGGCGGGGGTCTTTGATGCACTTGATGGACATCGGGCACAACAACTAGCAAGCCTTGAGCAAACCATGAAGGCGGCTCAAAGTACGCAGCAAGACCGGGAAAAAGGGCAAATGGATCTTTTCGGTGCCATTGAAGAGATGCCGATGACACAGATAGAACTGGCTGATGCGCCAGAATGGTCACACGCCGATGTGCTGAGGAATGAAAAGGAACAACTCGGGTTCTATCTTTCTGGGCACCCGCTAGATCAGTATGAGGACATTATGAAATACTATACTACCGTTACCTCTCAAACGCTTAGGGAGCATCCCAATGGGACGGAGGTATATGCCGCCGGTCAGCTTAGCTCAGTCCGTCTCACAAAGACGAAGAAGGGTGATCCAATGGCAATACTCGTTGTTGAGGATTTGGAAGGGACTACAGATGTTGTTGTTTTCCCAGAAGCTTACAAAGATTCGCGCGATACGATAGAGGAGGATGCGGTGGTGTGGATTCGGGGCAATGTTAGCGAAAATCGACGGGGAAATAGTGGGAATGATGACGAAATAGAGGAGGACACCCATCAGATTCAGGCAGCCGAGATTTTGCCCATTGATGCAGTTGTCGATCGATTGACATCGGCGGTCGAAATCACGATTTCTGAAAGTGATGCCGCTAATCAGGAAAAGCTAAATGCACTACGGAGTATCTGCTTGCGTGGGGGTGGTGATCGTGATCTCATCCTACGCCTGCTTACTCCCAAGTATGGCGAGGTCATTGCACAATGCGGCTCACGTTACAATATCTCATATCCGTCTCAAACTGTATCAGAAATTGAAGGCCTCTTCGGCAGCAACTCCGTTAAGCCGAGCAATCGCACCACCCGTGTTGGAGAGAAATCCCCAGGTTCTGTAATGAGTTTTGTCTGATAGATTGTAATCGTGTGAAAGTTTTATCGGGCATTTCACACGCGTTCTACCAAGGGGAATCCAATGGCTATCATTCCAAGAATTACCGAAGAAGCACTGCGCTTCAAATTCTATAACGGAGAAGCGTTTTTCCTCGCCTACAATAGGGGCTGCACCCAATACGGCGATATGTACAAATCTCGTCCTGATTTCTATCCTGTTTATTCGCCCAGTGGACGCGAAGTGACATGTACCTGCGCCTACCGCTACAATCACCACAAATCGATTTTCATCGGGCATGCGAACGTGAATGGGATTAACTTTTTCCACGACAACAACCCAACCCGATCGAACCTCGGCGACATTGTGTTGGAAACGAGCCAGCATGAGATTGATGAAAGTGGGATTCACGTCATGACGCATAACGGTTGGATAACGAAGGCAGGTGTCCGTCTGCTGGACGAGGAACGCAACTTCACGGTCATTCCCAGCGAAGATGCCCATATCATTGACTTGGCAAGTACGCTGATTGCCAGTCAAACGGATTTGACGTTTGCACAAGATAACCACGCATTTCTCGGTGTGCGTGTTGCCGATACGATGGATGTGGAAGATGGCGGGACAATCCTCAACGCTAATGGGCAGCGCAACGAGGAGGAAGCTATGCGCCAGTCCGCTGATTGGGCAGACTACAGCGGGGTTGTCGCCGGCAAAACGGTTGGTGTTACACTGATGAACCATCCATCAAATCCGCCATCGGCATTTTTTACGCGGAATTACGGTACATTTCTAACCAACTTCACTTTGCTAGACCAGTACCAACTTTCCCGTGGTGAACGCTTGACGCAACGGTTTCGTATTCTCATCCACGAAGGCAATGCGGCTGAAGCCAATATTGAGGACTGCTACAATCAGTTCGTTGAAACGCCGCTATGTTGGTAACAAATCGGTAAATCAACGCAGTATCCACTTTGCAAGGTTTCTCGAATGGTTAACGGTAGCACAGGAAACAAGCCATCTCCATTCATCAGCAGGCACCGCTCCCTTTGCATTCCTCAAAAATGATGAATAAACGTCTCGCCACTGGCATCTTAACGGACGAACCCTGTTCACAGATTGCTGCACGCGCTTTGCAAAAGATACAGAACGGTGAAATTCGCGCGTCTGAAATGATTGCCCACCGTTTTCATTACACTGAGGCGAGCGCTGCGTTTGACCTCCTCTGGAATTCTCAAGGTGATGCGCTTGGAGTTGTAATAAAATGGCAGTAGATGTCCTCTCACGAGAAGTTGGGTTCCGGGCTGAATTGCGCGGTATGTCTCTTACTTTTTCCGCAACGTGGGGTCTCTTCTCGCCGAAAGCAATTGACACCGGAACACGTCTATTGATTGAACATCTGAACGTCCAAGAGGGGGACACCTGCCTTGACCTCGGGTGTGGATACGGTGCTATTGGCATCACACTTGCCAAATGCGTCCAAACGGCAACCGTCTATATGGTGGATAAGGACTTTGTAGCAGTTGACTACGCGCGTAAAAACGTGAAACAGAATCGCCTCCAGAATTGTCATGTCCTCTTGAGCAACGGGTTTAGCCACCTTCCTGACATTCAATTCGACCTCATCGCTTCCAACCTGCCTTCCAACGTCGGGAAGGAACTCCTCCAGATTTTTCTGGATGACGCGAAGCAGCACCTCAAACCCAATGGACAACTCTATGTTGTTACCATTTCAGGCCTCCGAGCGTTCATCAAACGCAATTTTCTAAGCACATTTGGGAACTATCGGAAAGTTAAACAGCGTAATACGCATACAGTTACCATGGCAACTCGATTGTAGCGTTTTATCCTCGTTTGGAGAAGCGACATGCTTACAAAGCGCGTTACACCTATGAAATGCCACGACAAGAGATTTGACATAGGCGGAGACGTTAGGTATAATTATAGTGTGAGTTCGACATAAGAATTTAGATGTAGTTGTTGTGTGTATTCCGTCTGAATCATGGATTTTCACAGATGACGCAGATTTTTGTATTTCTGTCTATAAACTAGGTCTCAACCATGCCTCTAGAAACTCAAGTGCAGCAGTTTAAGGAAAACTTCAACCGAGTGGAGACAGAAATCCACAAGCACATCGTTGGACAAGATGAGGTAATTGAAGGCGTATTGCTCTGCCTGTTTGCCAATGGACATGTGCTCCTTGAAGGGGTCCCCGGCTTAGGCAAAACGCAGTTGATTCATACCCTGAGCGAAGCACTCAGTCTGTCGTTCAACCGGATTCAGTTTACGCCGGACATGATGCCCTCGGACATTACAGGCACAATGCTGCTTGTCGAAGACACCCAGGGGCGAAAGCAGTTTGAATTTCAGCCGGGCCCCATCTTTGCACAGATTGTCCTCGCGGACGAGATTAATCGGGCGACACCCCGCACACAATCTGCCCTACTAGAGGCGATGCAGGAACGGACCGTGAGTGTGGCGCGGACGAGTCATAAACTGAAAGAGCCCTTCTGTGTGCTTGCGACCCAGAATCCTATTGAGATGGACGGGACATACCGCTTGCCAGAGGCACAACTGGACCGATTCCTGTTCAAGCTCCAGATTGTCTTCCCGAATGAAGATGAGCTCTGTGAAATCTTGCGGCGAACAACATCGGATACAGAGCCCTCTATTGATAAGATTAGTAATGCGGAGATGATCCAGTCGATGCGCGAACTGGTCCGGCGTGTGCTGATCGCAGAGCATGTGGAACGCTATATCATTCGGCTTATCCGCGCCACGCATCCAGATACCCCTAACAGTCCAGAGATGACGAGGCAGTACGTCGAATTGGGCGCAAGTGTTCGTGGGCTGCAAGCGATTACGTTGACAGCGAAAATCAAGGCGTTACTTGATGGACGTTACAATGTTGCTTTTGAAGACTTGCAATCTGTTGCACTGCCAGCCTTACGCCACCGTATCATTTTGAACTTTGAAGGCGAAGGAGAGGGCATCCAAACCGATGATATTATTAAGAATGCCCTGAATGGCTTATAAACCTTTGAAGTTTGGTGCCGTTTTTACATTTTACCTAATACTTTTCATACTTACCTATGTGGTACTTACTTGAAGAATCATTTTCCAATATTCGACATGGCGGTTTTGTTAGTTTCCTGAGTGTTGTGATTATCACCCTGACAATCACAATCGGGAATGCGTTAATCCTGATTGGCAACTATCTACGCAGGGAAATTGAAAGCCTCAAAGACAAACCAGCAGTTATTGTCTTTCTTAAGGACGCTGTCGATGAGTCCGAAGGACTGGAATTTCGCAGCCAAATTGAGAAAATCGATTGGGCTGCTTCAGTGACTTATGTTTCTAAAGAAGAAGCCCTTGCCCGATGTGAACGGATGTTTGGTGAATTAGGAAAGACCCTCACAGAGGGGTTTGCAGACAGTAACCCATTCCCCGCCTCACTGGAGATTTATATCGAAGAGACGTTATTGCAGCCGGAAACCTTACTGCAGCTTGTCTCTCAGCTTAAATCCTTTTCCCACCAGGTGGAGGATGTCAAGCATGAGCAGTCCAGTTCCGAATTTATTCGCAATGTGGAAGTGGTACTTATCGGGTTAGGAGGGTTAATGGGTGGGGCTTCGGTGATTATCGTCTGTTTTTCAATTATGTTGGCCGCTTACTTTCGTCGTGAGGAGATCCGGGTCATGAGACTGGTTGGGGCAACCTACTGGTACATCCGTATCCCACTTATTGCCCAAGGCGTGTTTCTAGGATTTATCGGAAGTTTATTTGGAATAATTAGTTTTTACACGCTGTTTCGCCTATTCACCCCGCGAATTGAGGATATGCCGTTCATTCCATTAGACCAACTCAGTCTGATTCTGCTTGGGGGTGTTCTGCTCGGATTACTCGGCGGCATCGCACCGATACGGAGATATGTAAATGTTTAGGAACTTGGGTTTGCGATATAAAACTGCCAGTTCCGATGCGGATTTAGTTGACTACGCCAGACAAGGAGAAACTTAAAATGGCTAAATATCGAGTCGGAGTCATCGGCTGCGGAAGAAAGGGGGGACAGCACGCGCGGGCGTATGCGCTCAATCCCTTGACGGAAGTCGTCGCATTTGCGGACACCGATTCTGAGAACTTGGAGTTGTACTGTAAATACTACAGGGTCCCAGGATACAGCGACTATCGGGAGATGCTTGAGAAAGAACAGATTGACATCGCTGCGCCTATCTTACCGGTTAGACCAAACCCGGAGGTCGTCATTGAGTGTGCTGAAGCAGGGGTGCGGGCAATTCTCTGTGAGAAGCCCATTGCGGCAACGCTTGAAGATGCGGATCGGATGGTGGAAGCCTGCCAATCGCGCGGAATCAAGTTCGGATCCGGTGACCTAGACCGAAATCTACCACAGTACTGGAAAGCCCGTGAAATCATCGAGTCAGGCGAACTCGGTGAAGTCAAGAGCATCAACTTCACGGGGGGGAGCGGCACTGAGATGTCGGGCGGTGGCTGTCAGCTTTTTAGTCTGATGCGTATGTTTGCCGGGGATACCGATGTGGCGTGGGTGATCGGTTGGGTTGCTCACGACCCGGAGAGCGACCATGACCAAGGAGTAGCGGGTTATCTGCGTTTTACTAACGGTATTGAAGCCTTCATGCACCGTGACTCCGATGCTAGGGGAAATGGATTCGAGGTTTCGTGCAGCCGGGGCGTATTCCGCAGTAATAATGGGTTGCTCCACTTGTGGAAAACGGACGACGATGTTGATCGACCGACATGGGCGGTGCTCCAGAAAGTGGAGGGAGTGTTCCCTGAAACCAGCGTTTATGGCAGAATGAGCGGTAGCTATGATGAGGAAGGTTGGAGATGGCCAGGGGACCGAAACATTGCGACCGTGCAGTCCATCGTTGATGCGCTTGAGAAGAACATCGAGCCGAGGGGCAGCGGCGACAATGGGCGTAAGGTGCTAGAAATCGCTATTGCGCTACGGGAATCGCACCGACGTGGACACGCACCGGTGAGGCTGCCCCTTGAAGACCGTAGCCTTAGACTTTTCCCGAAAAGTTCGCGGATGGATAACAAAAAACCTCAGATGGGCAGGGAAAACTATATGCCGCAGATTGAGACAAAGAGAAGAGCGTAGACAACCTCCGACCCTTGCCAGTTTAGCAAGTCAGTATAAACAATCCAGCCCTGTGCATTGTGCATGGGGCTTTTTTGTTGTGCGGGGCGGTAAAAATCAGCCGTTATTCACGTGCGATTATGCTATAATTTCATAGAAAAAAGGATTCTACAAAATCCCGAGATCTGATGTGTATATGGAACAATTAATCGAAGATCTTAACAACTGATTACACCCCTCAAATCAAGGAGCAATCAATGCCAGACTATCAATCACTAAATCTCTCATCCCTCTGCAACGTTGGCGCGGAAATTCTTGGCGAAAACGCCACCCCTGCAATTGGGGCGCAAACCTTCCACGGACTGCCCTTCCAGATTGGTGCGGGTGGGAATTGCTTCCTCGGTTTCGGAAACGGGACTAACACAGAACCGATTGTCATACCACTCAACACGATGCCGAAACGAATCATCGTCGTACATCGGCTGCTCGAATCGAAGATTTTTGAGGGCGACCCTGTCGGGCGTTTAATTGCGAACTACGTTTTTCGCTATGCAAGTGGTGAAACGATCCGTGTACCAATACGAGAACGTTTCGAGATTGCCGTTGTTCCACCGGGATGGGGCCAGTTGCCTTTTCTCGCATGGCCAGATCAGAAAGATGGACTCCACCCACGCTACGAAGGAGATTGGAGTGCAGCGGGCAACCGACAAACTGAAGCTACGCAGGCAGGACCTACGGATTACTATCTGTGGGTCTGGGAAAATCTGAACCCGTCGGAGACGCTTGAATCCCTTCAAATTCTTCCAGAGGGACCGGCGTTTATCCTCGCTGCCGTTACGTTGGGCTATCTCGATGAAGACCCTATCCCTAGAGGGGCGACCCGTGATGTTATGATTACCTTGCCGCAGACGAAAGATGCTACAAAGCCTTTCCGCATGGAAGTGGAGGTTGACCGTGGTGTGGCGACCTATCCCTATGCACTGCCTGAAAAATCGGCGGACGAATTTCTCAATGACGACCGGAAAGGTTGGGGCGAGGCCCAGAATAACAAAAGCAGCCCCGCCTATATCGAAGTGGCCGCAACCCCATCAGCGACCGTGACGGTCAAGAATCATGACGAAACGTTAGGCGCGGTGAAATGGGGAGAGTTGGAGGAGAGGGAGAGGATAGCACCGAACGAGCGGGTGCAGGTCGAAATCGTTGACACCGGCAGAAACTGGGTCCACACAACAGTGGTTGATGATGAGACCAATAAGCCGATTCCGTGCCGCATCCACTTCCGCTCTCCAAAAGGCGTGCCTTACGCGCCGCACGGGCACCACGCACACGTCAACTCAAACAATGGCACTTGGCATATTGATGTCGGTGGAGATGTGCGGTTGGGGCAAATCTCTTACGCCTACACCGATGGAACGTGCCAAGGCTGGCTGCCACGCGGTGAGGTCATCGTTGATGTCGCACGAGGCTACGAATATGAACCGTTACGAACAAAGGTCGAGATTAAGCCGGGGCAGCGCGAACTGACGCTACGGCTCAAGCGTTGGTGCAACATGAACGCCGAAAGGTACTTCAGCGGTGATACCCACGTCCATTTCCTCTCAACCCAAGGTGCTCACACAGAGGCACGAGGGGAAGACCTCAACGTTGTCAATCTGCTCCTCTCTCAATGGGGACACCTCTTCACTAACACAGAGGAGTTCATTGGTCGCCCGACCGTTTCCGACGATGGTCGCAGTATTGTTTACGCCACACAGGAAAATCGTCAGCATCTGCTTGGGCATCTCACGTTGCTAGGCTTGAAAGAGCAGGTGAGCCCGTGGTGTTCTGATGGGCCCGGGGAGGCAGAGCTCGGTGGAAACATGGAAACGACACTCTCACATTGGGCGGATGCCTGCCACGCACAGGGCGGCACCGTCGTTCTGCCCCACATCCCGAACCCCAACTGTGAACCGGCAACACTGATTGCTACCAATCGTGTGGATGCTGTCGAGTACCTGACTGAAGCGATGTATGGTCACATCGAGTATTACCGCTATCTTAACTGTGGCTACAAACTGCCCCTGGTCGGCGGAACAGACAAAATGACCAGCGACGTGCCCGTTGGCGTATATCGCACCTATGTCCACATTCCCGACGATCAGGAATTCAACTACGATAATTGGTGCACGTATCTCCGTGCCGGAAATACTTTCCTCAGTGGTGGGCCCATCATTCGGTTGACAGTTGATGGACAGCCTATCGGGAGTACAATCAACCTGCCAGGAAACGGCGGCACGGTAGAGGTCGAAGCTGCAGCGGAATCTATATTCCCCATTCATACGTTGGAAATTGTTCAGGCGGGGAGGGTGGTTGCCTCCACGGCGGAAGATAATGGCGCACGCACACTGCATCTGAAAACAACCCTGCCGGTTAGTCAGCACTCATGGATTGCAGCCCGCTGCGGGGGTCCCGGCTATACTCAAGCAATTCCGCATCACGACGGCTGGGGCCGTGGCATCATCGCTCACACCTCCCCGGTCTACATCGCTGTTGGGAGTGAGTGGTGGATGTTTGATGTGGAAACCGCGAACTATATGCTGACACTAATTGAGGGGGGATTGTCATATATCCGCAAAACTGCCCGGCACCATCGGCCGGGAACGGTGACCCACCATCACGGGGAGGACGACCATCAAGCTTTCCTTGAACGTCCGTTCACGGAGGCAAAAGAAGCCATCCACCGACGGCTGCATCAATTGGGCGTTCCACATTAACTATGTTTCAAAGAGTAGCTGGTATCTCTATGGGTGGATCGTAGAAAGGGATGCTGGGGCTTTCTGCTATTCTTCCGCCTATATCCCTTGAATCGGTGTTGACAATTTTAACTTCTTTCTGTATACTTTCCTGAGTCTGAATGCCCCTCAGAATGATTTCCTCCAACAATAATCACAAATCGGGTCAAAGATGGCGAAAAAGAAGAAGAACCTCAATATTGAGCGTAAACGCGCGAAACGTCACCAGAATCAGAAATTCAAGCGCAAGCAGTTGGCTTTTCAGAAGCAGCGAGCGTTACAAACAGCGAAGTCTGATGAAGAACTGTTACAGGACAAAATCGCGAACAGCAAGCTGTTGCTTGATGAACCCGAATTTCAAAATATCACCTTTGATCGCGATCTGTTGCGACAAAAAACGATGGAGGCCCTTGAATCAGACCTGTTGACCTCAGAAGGTGAGAAGGGCGAGGAATCAACACCGGAGCGTGAGGAAGGCCCTGAACACATTAGCGAGATGTTTCGCTTTGAGGTGTTGCCCCACCTGATTACCGTGGAATTTATCAACACTGTGTCGTACGCACTCAGGGCATGTGAAACACGCCTCAAACGGATGGGGTATCGAGAGAAAGCAGAAGTAGCACTCGTTGCGAGATCACTTTTTGAATACACTGATTCAGAGACGCTGGCATTTCATCCACTTGTCTTCAATATTTGTGCGCGTACACTTGAGCAGATATTGGCAGACCCTCAGCCGGCACCCGACCCTGTCACAGGTGTGCTCTCCAACGTGCTCAAGGTGAGCCAGTTAGCAGAAACCGAGGACCAACAGCAACCACCGAGAGATCCGGACGATGCAGAAGAGACCGTTGATTCGACAAATGAGCCAATTCTGGTTCTTGAACCGGAGGAAGATCAGACCGCCGATGCCGAATGCGTCTCTCCCGCTCCGGAGATTTTACCGGAAACGCTGCGGGCGAAAGCACTATACAAAAACGCCGATGGTCTGGAGATTCGGAGAGCAATTGAGGTCGGGAATGGGTATCAGGTCGTTCGGGATACCGACTTGCAGGTAGAGTTTGCTCACACGGACGGACAGCGTTATATCACGCTTACCATGAATCGGCTGCTGCTGCAATGCCCCTCAAAAGAGCTCTTGGACATTGCAATGGCAGAGATCGAGGCACTGTGCGATGATGCACTATTTTATTTGGCAAGAATGTTTGACGATGCGTAAAAGTAGAACAGTCTGTTTTTGTAGGTTAAAACGATTTGCTGAAAGGAGCTGATTCCGTGGCACGATCGAAAGTTGGACAAGTCCGGCGACGGACACAGATTCGACATCGCCAAAAACGCCGTCTCAAAAAAAAGAAGTTGGCACTGAAGCAAGCGCGCTAGAAACCGTAACACTGAAAACAACGGTACGGGAAAACTATAAATAAACAGATTGGTGAAAAGAGAGGAGAATGAAGGTTCAGGAGGGTCGTCTGCAAATCCTCCTCCCCACTGCTTTGTGGTTGTCTTAGCAGTACCTCGGTTGGCAACTGAAGTTTGTGGTGAAATTCCTTTCAATTCCGCCTTTTTTCCCTTGTAAAAACACTTTTTGAGACGGTTGTAAAGTGTGAACCGTACTGTTGTTCAAAATGACAGAAAAAAAACAATCCCAATGCTTTCCTGGTCTGTCCGTGCCGAGACCAGGCGGAACGGACAGCGTTGATTCAAACAGCGTAGTTTTCGCTTAATTGTCTACAATCAATATGTTATAATAAGGTTGTCTTTCGGTGAGGGAATAGAGCGCCGTCGCTTGGCGGTGTCCCTCACACCTACTCTATAAGGAAGCGAAAGATGGAAAGGCAATCCCATGTTAAAAACTCACAAAATTGCTTTAACTCCAAATAATGTCCAAGCGACACAGTTTGCCCAGCATTGCGGTTACGCCCGCGTCGCCTATAACCACGGATTAGCCGACTTCAAAACAGGGCTCGATGAAAATGTCTGGCATTCGCATATAGCGCTCCTAAATCGTTTCAATGCTGTCAAGTATGATACATACGCCTGGTGTAAAGCCATGTCACAATGTGTATCAAAAAATGCGATTTACACAAATCTCAACGATGCAGTCAAACGGTGGCGGTCGGGTCAAAACAGATTCCCTAAGTTTAAGAAACGGTCTCATAGCAAGAGTTACCAAGCTGATAGCGGTCGAGGCACAATTTCTGTCGTAGGCAAGCGAATTAAACTTCCCAAAATCGGTTGGGTTCGCATGTTTCAAAACCTGCGCTACCTTGGCACTATCTGCAAAGTTGTTATTTCTAAACAGGGACATCGGTGGTTTGCTTCTATTCTCGTTGATACATTCGTTGATGACCCCATACCCCTGGTCTCGGAACGGACCGACCCGCGTGGCAAGCCTGGTCTCGGAACGGACCCTATTGTTGGTGTAGACGTGGGTATTAAACACTTAGCAGTCACGTCGGAAAGACAGTATTTCGAGAACCCGAAGGCGTTGCGTCGGCATGAACGGAAACTCAAACGCCTTCAGCGTCAATTCAGTCGCAAGGTAAAAGGCAGCCGCAACTGGTATAAACTGAAAGACAAGATAGCCAAGTTACACTATCGGATAACTTGTATTCGCAAAGACACCCATCATAAGGCGACAACGGCTATTGTCAAAGGTGCAAGTCGTATCGGCATAGAATCGTTAAACGTCGCGGGTATGATAAAGAATCATAAACTTGCTAAAGCGTTAGCCGATGCGTCCCTGTCAACGTTCCTTGAGATGCTGAAGTATAAATCGGATGCGATGGACGTAAAGATTGTTGAAGCAGACAGATTTTATCCGTCAAGCAAGACCTGTTCTGCATGCGGTGGGGTAGACAGCGACTTATCTTTGTCTGATAGGACATATCATTGCAGCGATTGTGGGCATACCCAAGACCGAGACCTCAACGCTGCAATAAACCTGAGAACCGTCGCCGAGGGGCACTCGGAGACGTTAAACGCTTGTGGAGATTCTGTAAGCCCTCAGCATGTGAGGCGCGAATCGTCGAATCAGGTTTGGGCTGCGATAGCACAGGGCAAGCCATGTCTCGGCACGGACTACTCCTGTTTAGTCTATCATAAGAATCCCAATGTTTTAACATTGGGAGCAGTCAATATACCTTTCCGTGATGGAGCCTGAAAATGCCTAAAATCGATCCGATTACGCGCGAGATTATGCAGAATGCCCTGGCATCGGCTGCCGACGAAATGGCAATGGCTTTATACCGCACCGCCTATTCAACCATTGTCCGGGATTGTCTCGACTACTCAACCTCTCTTTGTAACGCTGAGGGCGAAATGATCGCGCAGGGCATCACCATTCCCCTCCACCTCGGCTCCGTTCCCTTCGCGATGGAAACGCTGTTTAAGAAATTCGATGGGGATATGCAGCCCGGCGATGTTTTTATCCTCAACGACCCCTTTGATGGCGGGATGCACATCCCGGATATTTTCATCGTTAAACCCATCTTCTATGAGGATGAGCGTGTAGGGTTCGCTGTCAGCACCGCCCATCACTTAGACTTGGGCGGCCGCTTGCCCGGCAGCTCTGCCTGTGATAATACTGAAATTTTCCAAGATGGTTTTCGCATCCCTTGGTTGAAACTGTATCGTGCCGGCGAACCCGATGAGGCAATCTTCACGCTGCTGCGTGCGAATGTCCGGGTGCCGCAGATGGCTATCGGAGATTTGCGAGCACAACTGGCAGCTTGTCATATCGGTGAGCGTGCAGTGCACACACTGATCCAACGCTATGGATTGGAAACCTTTACCACCTGTGCTAACTCGCTCATTGATTATACCGAGCAACTTGTCCGCGCAGAAATCGCCTCCTGGCCCGATGGCAGTCATACCTTCACGGACTATATGGACAGCGATGGTGTCGGGGGACCGCCCGTGCGCCTGACAGTAACGATGACAGTGGAAGGTGACACCCTTACCGCTGATTTTACCGGTACAAGTCCACAGGTCCGGGGTGCCATCAATAATACCCTCTCCTTTACCGCGTCGGTGGTTGCGCTGTGTGTCCGCTCGGTGATGCGTGAGGATATTCCGAACACAGCAGGCATGTTCAAGCCGCTGAAAATCATCGCGCCGAAAGGTACAGTGGTTCACGGTGTCATGCCAGCTGCATCCTCGATGCGTGGTATCACAGGGTTTCGATTGGCGGACACCGTCTTCGGTGCGTTAGCCGGCCTGCTGCCAAACCAAGTCTTAGCCGCCGGCGAAGGGGGCAATACCTTGGTGATTATTGGTGGGCAGCGGGAGGACCGGATGCCGTATGTCTACTACGAACTGATGTCAGGGACATGGGGTGCGCGTCCCGACCGCGATGGAAACGACGGACTGTGTAACCCCGCCAACGTTGCCAGCAATATCCCGATTGAGCAAGCGGAATGCGAATATCCGGTGCACATCGAACGCTACGGATATGTTATGGATAGTGGCGGCGCGGGAAAATTCCGCGGCGGTCTGGGGCTTGAGCGTGAATGGCAACTGCTGTCCGGCGAAGCGCACCTTGCCATCCGTTCTGACCGCAGAGACCATCTTCCCTACGGTCTCTACGGTGGGAAGCCGGGTAGAGGCTCGATTAATATCCTCCATCATACCGACGGAGACGAAGAAGTGTTGCAGACCATGATATCCACATCGATGAAAGCCGATGAGCGGATTTATCATCGTCAGGCGGGCGGTGGAGGTTGGGGCGACCCGCTGCTGCGCCCACCGGCTGATGTGGCACGCGATGTCAAGAACGGCAAGGTTTCACTGGAAGCAGCGCAGGAGGCGTATGGCGTGATCCTTGACGAGATGACACTAACAGTGGACGAGGCCGCCACCACAGCACTTCGCGGGCAAACGCGCGTAAGATAAAAATAGCAGGCTATCATAATTATTATAATTTTTTTGAATGTGTTTCGTTCTCTCTTGAGGTTCCCAACACACTGGCTTTGGAAGATTCGCCTCTCTGAATTATGATAAAGTCAGCCAACAGTAGCGAGGAGAGGGAAAATGAGCGAACGTGTTGCCATTGTCACCGGGGCAGCGAGTGGTATCGGCAAAGCTGTCGCCGAAACACTCGCGGGTGGTGGCGATCAAGTGGTCGTCGCCGATTTGAATGAGGTTGAGGGAAAAGAGTTTGCTGACAGAATCGGTGGACATTTCGTGAAAGTGGATCTCTCGCAACGTGCAGACTGCAAACGCCTTGTGAACGAGACACTAACTCACTACGGCGGGATCCACATTCTGGTCAATAACGCAGGTTTCCAGCATATTGACCCGATTGAAGTCTTTCCCGAAAACACCTGGGACAAAATGCTGGGGGTAATGCTCACCGCACCCTTCTTACTGACCAAATACGTCTGGAGGACGATGAAAACTCGCGGGTGGGGACGGATCGTCAACATCTCCTCTATTCACGGACGAGTCGCTTCGCCTTTCAAGAGTGCTTACATAACAGCTAAGCATGGCCTCATCGGCCTCACGCGGACAGCGGCACTGGAGGGAGGCGAACACGGTATCACCGTCAACGCCATCTGCCCGGCTTATGTCCGCACACCGCTCGTTGAGAACCAAATTGCCGATCAAGCGCGGATACGGGGAATTTCGACCGAAGATGTTGTCGAACAGGTCATGCTAGAACCCGCTGCCATCAAGCGGCTCATCTCGCCAGAGGAGGTCGCCGCCCTTGTGGTTTACCTCTGCTCTGAAGCAGCCGATGCTATCACCGGCGCGGACTGGGCAATTGATCTGGGCTGGACAGCGAGATAGGGGTCAGAAATCTTAGTCAGAGGGACAAACAGATGCAGGCTGATCTGCTGATTCACGATGGGACGGTTATTGATGGCACGGCAGCCCCACCCTTCCGTGCAGACGTGGCAATCAAAGATGGCAGAATCCTCGACATTGGGACGATCGAAAAACGGGACGGTGTGCCATGTTTGGAGACGCAAGGCCTCTTTGTCGCGCCCGGCTTCATTGATATCCACAGCCATTCCGATTTCACGATGATTGTTGACCCGCGGGCGATGAGTTCAATAACCCAAGGCGTGACCCTTGAAGTCATTGGCAACTGCGGCCATGGATGTGCGCCCATCGGCGACCCGGGGTTGGCAAAAATGAACATCTATGGATACCAAGCGGGTTACGAGATCGGCTGGCGCACAATGGCCGAATACCTTGAGTCTCTTGAAACGGGAAAGCCAGCGATCAACGTTGCATCCCTCGTTCCGAACGGCAACCTGCGCCTCGCTGTCGCCGGACTAGTAGATCGCCCCTCAACGCCGGATGAACTTAAACAAATGAAGACCCTGCTAGCACAGAGCATGGAGGAAGGGGCGTTCGGTTTTTCTACAGGCCTTGAATACGGACCCGAAAGGGACTGTACGGAAGCGGAGATTGTTGAACTCTGTCGAGTGGCATCTGATGCCGAAGGATTCTATGCGACCCATACCCGCAATCGAGACGGGGAAGCGCAGGAGGCTATCGCGGAGGCAATCCGGACTGGGGCCGCATCAAACCTGCCTTTACAGATCTCCCATATCTCCGTGGTTGCGCGGCTCGCTGAAGATGGACGACGGGCGATCGAAGATGCTCTCAGGCAGGTTGACGAAGCACAGGATAGCGGGTTAGATGTCGGTTTTGATATGCACACACGGTTGTTCGGGACTACCAACTTGAGTGCTGCCCTGCCGCCGTGGGTGCTTGAAGGGGACAAAGCCTCCATTGCCGCACGGCTACGATCGGCTGCCACCCGTCGAGAGTTGAAAACCTATCACAGTATCATCACCGCCTTGGCACGGGGGGATTGGAACAACATTGTTCTCTTTGACAGCAAAGCGCACCCCGAATTCTCCCGCAGGAGCATCGCTGAAATCAGCGAATTGACGGGGGTTGCCCCATTCGATGCTATCTACAATCTCCTGCTCGCTGAAATCGATGACCTCCACAGTCTGATGATTCTTGCCTTCACCTATCGGGAAGAAGATATTCGCATTGCTTTTGAGCACCCCAGTTGTATGGTCGGCTCCGACGCTACCGCTCTAGCGATCGACGGTCCTTTAGCAGGGACCTCGTTCCACGGTGCATACACATGGGTGTCTTGGTTCTACCGGCACTTTGTGCGTAACAAAAAGACCCTCAGCCCGCAAGAGGCTATCCGCCGACTCACGTCGCTGCCAGCCAGCCGCCTCGGTTTAACCGACCGGGGTGTGCTTCGCAAGGGAGCGTGGGCGGATGTGGCAATTTTCGATCCGGTGACCTTTGCGGATCAGGGCACCACCTTTGAGCCGAACCAAACTGCCATTGGCATGCACCATGTCATCGTCAATGGAAAGGTGACTCTGAAAGACGGGGAATTGACCGGGGAGCGCAGGGGGCAGGTCCTGCGACGCGCATAGGAAAGCCTACGGTATGGTTTTTCTTCAAACAGCACGGGAGGCGTATGACGTGCGATTGGACGAGGGAACATTGGCAGTAAACGAAAAAGTAACGACTATACAACAGATGGATTGTGGAGAATCAAAAGATTGACCTGTCTATCAAAGAATCAAGGAAGTGCAAACCAATGAATTTTGATCAAATGCGAGACAAAGATCTGAGGAAAGAGGTGAAAAAACGTGGATTAAGAAGATACTCGCCATCCCCGGACACTCCACTTGAAAACCTGCCCATCAGGCAGATTTTATGCGGTGATTGCCTCAGTATTCTGCCTTCTTTGCCGCGCGGTGCCTTCGATTGCTGCATCGCTGATCCTCCGTTCAATATGTCTCAAAAGAAGGGATTGGGTTGGGCGTTCAGTTCCCATATTACCATGCAAGAAGGTTGGGATATTTTTTCAAAAGACGAATATTTCCAGTTCACACTCGATTGGGTCACTGAAGTCCTGAGAGTCGTCAAGCCAAACGGGAATATCTTTGTTTTCGGTTCATTTCACAGCATCTTTACACTTGGATTTGTTCTGCAAAATATATTTGACCGGCGAATTATTACCCAAATTGTCTGGTATAAACCGAATGCACAGCCCAATATTACCTGTCGAATGTTTACAGAGTCTACTGAGTTCATCTTGTGGGCGGTCAACAATGAAAGTAAGAAGGCGATGAATTGGACTTTCAATTATGAGACGATGAAGGCGATGAATAATAACAAGCAGATGCGGAATATGTGGGAAATTCCGCTAATTAAGCCTTCGGAACGAAAATATGGGAAACACCCTTCGCAAAAGCCGCTTGAGGTCGTTGAGCGGCTCATCTTAGCAGGAACCAATGAAGGTGACCTTATTCTTGATCCATTCTCAGGGACTGGGACGACCGGAGTTGTAGCGGAAAAACAGAACCGAAAATGGGTGATGATTGAGAAGGAAGAATCGTATAACCAGATTGCCCAAAGGCGGCTCAATGAGCTATCTGAGAATTAATCAGGCATTCATTAGAGGGGTTGCACATGGAAAGGCAGGAAGCACTCTCGAAATTGTCCGAACATACGCGTGATGGCTATACATCTTGAACTTGTAGGTTTTCATAAAGGGGTCCTTCGTCCTTCACGCCCTGTCAATGGGTGTGGGAGACACCATCAGGCGATGGCGTTGACCTCTCCCACAAGGACATACTAAGAGTAACATATTTCAACAATGGTCTCAAGAAAAGAACGCTAAAGCGAAACTTATATCCCAAGTATACCTGGTCTGTCCGTGCCGAGACCCCCGCGAACGGGCCTGTCCCCGTTCCGAGGGCAGGCCCGATGCAATTGGGGAGTCCGTGCCGAGACCGGGCAGGCAGGCGGAACGGACAATACTTGGGCTTTACGGGCTAAAGCCCCTATCTGTAAGACGGATTTCGCTCAATCCTCTTGCGTTGCTAGTGCTTAAATGGACTGGTGGAAAAACATTGTGCTATGAACATAACTCCAACGTACCATACAATCGTTCAGAGAAATGGCGGCAGAATTGGTGAACTTCGTTTACAACGAAATGGCGAAATCGTACCACCTTTGTCAACACCGATGTTGTATCCGGTGGTTTCATTTATGACCGGCTCTACTCCTCGCGGAGGAGGCCTCTGGAAGTACCTTCTCCGGGACTTGATGAAACGCGATGTGCCGATGTTATCCCAAGTCCTGCACTTTCTGGACTTCCCGTTTGAGGGAAAACATTTAAGGAAGTGGCGTCAAAAAACAATGCGTGAATGGTATCAAGAGGTAAACGGTGTTTATAATGCCCCACTATTTCTCGACTCCGGTGGATTTAAGCTGCTCTACAAGACAGGATTAGACCTACAGAAATTTGGAATTGAAAAGGAGACCGAAGCCGATGATATTTTCGCACTGCAAGAAGACTTCGGGGGTGAAATTATCGCTTCTTTAGATTATCCGTTACCACCGGGTTTGGAACGCTCCGAAGCTAAGAAACGGATGAACCTAAGTCTGGAGAATGCCTGCCGCCTTGCTACATTGCTTACCGCCAAAGCACAACCGCCCTTTTTATACGTTTGCTGTCATGGACAATCCCAATCGGATATCGAGAGCTATGTTAGGCAGGTTTTCGACCGGCTTTTGGGGGTGCTGCCCTCATTTGGGCTTGCGGTTGGTTCTTTAGTGCCATTGCGGGGGAAACAAGATTCGGCGGTGCTTGAGCGGATCTGCGGAGTGCAAAAAGCGATTCCAGAGTCAGAACGATACCACACCCCTATCCACGCCTTCGGTGTCTCCGGTGAATTGGCACCTATACTGGCTTACATGGGTGTCGATAGCTTTGACAGTACCAGCTACATTCAAGCAGCACGTGGACTCAACTATTCAGACCCATTGACGCGAACGAAGCGAAAACTGATGGAATTGGATGAACTGACCTGCACTTGCCGCATTTGTCGGGAGGTTTCCCTTGATGAGATGCAACGCACCTTAATGGAAGAGGTAAGCTACAAACCGACTTCAACCGGAAAATACAAAAGCGAATGTTATGCGGCGATCGCCCTGCATAATTTCGAGTTGGAAGTGGGACTGCTTTCTCGCATGAAGGATGCTATTGAAGCCGATGAGGCACTCGAAGAATTAGTCCATCATGCCTCAACATCGACAGGGCGAGGTATCCGTAACGCGGTAGGTTGGTTGATGGAAAATAATAAAGAGTTTGCCAACCGTATGGCAAAGACCGCTGTTGGCCTTTCCACGCCAGAAAAACGGCATCCGGTCGGGGGAAACCCTTATCAATTGGAACTTTTTCCGGCACTGTCAAAAAAAGAAACGGATTCAGCCCTTCAGAAAGAACAACCGACGATTTCACTGGATTATACGCCCGATTCCTTTTCCATTCCAGCAGATTACGAACCCCCGACAGATAAAAAGATTCTTTTGGCAATTCCATGTGCAGGAAAAAAGCCGTATTCACTTTCACGGACCCATACTATCATCAACACCAAGCTTCAAAATGCTTTTGGGGACAATCAACGGGCGATTCACAAAATTACCCTTTCCGGGCTCTACGGTCCAGTACCAGAAGAATTTGAATCTGAGGGGCCCGTCGTGCGCTATGATTTCCAATTATCTCCCAGAAATACCGCGCAGATACAGCTAGGGGCAGATCGATTCAAAGCCTATCTTGATAAGCACAACGACCACTATACTTTGGTTGTCGGATATGCCACAAGCCAAGCCTACCGCAAGGTGTTTGAACGCCTCCAAGAATATTGTGCGGATTTTATCTTGCTCCCGATGAAACTGAAGCAGAAGCGGCTTTCAGAGTTTTTCCGACACGTCCACTTAGATGAACTCATCGAAGCTTTATCCACTCAAATCGCCCCACAAAATTAACTCAGTTGAGGAGAACCTACCTGTTCTCCTATAGGAGACAATCTCATGACAAAGAAAAACGATCAAAATAAAATCCGCGTCGGTGTCGTTGGGGTCGGGCGCGGTATGGGATTCGCGCAGGGGGCTCCCTTTGTTGGCATGGAACTGGTCGCACTGTGCGATACGTGGGAAACGAAGCTGCGGGGGGCGGGGAAAAAGTTAAACGTTGCGACATACACGGATTACGAAGAGTTTCTCTCTCACGATATGGACGCTATTGTTTTGGCGAACTACTTTCATCAGCACGCTCCCTTCGCCGTCAAAGCCCTTGAGGCGGGAATACATGTGATGAGTGAAACAACCGCGTGTGGGACACTGGCGGAGGGTGTAGCATTGGCGCGAGCGGTGGATAAGTCCGGCAAGATCTATCTGTTCGCCGAGAATTACCCCTATTTTGCCTACAATCAGGAGATGCGTCGCCTTTATAAGAACGGCGAGGTCGGCGAGATGCAATACGGCGAAGGAGAGTATAACCACCCCTTCGATTCACGGGGTTATAATCTATTAGCACCGGGGATGAATCACTGGCGCAACTGGATTCCGTCTACCTACTACTGCTCTCACGCGCTTGCACCGATTATGTACATCACCGACACCCATCCGGTTAGTGTGAACGCGCTGTCAATCCCCCGTTCCGAGAACGACACCGAAAAATTGAATGTCCAGCGAGGCGACCCCGGCGGCATCATCCTCTGCCGCATGGACAACAACTCGATCGCCCGGATTATGGGATTGAAGATGCGCGGGCACGGGGTCTGGTATCGGATTCACGGCACACGTGGACTGATGGAGAACCTACGATCTGGTGCCCCCGACTCCCTGCGCGTGATGCACGAGCCGTGGGATCTGCGGGAAGGTGATGAACGCGAAAAGATTTATGCACCAGATTTTCCCCACCACGCTGAGGAGGCACGACGGGCAGGACATAGCGGCGGCGATTTCTTCACAAGCTACCATTTCGCCGAAGCCATCCGCAAAAACGAAACACCCTATTTCGATGTCTATCGTGGACTTGAGATGGCAATGGTCGGGATTCAAGCGTGGCGGTCATGTCTGGATAACGGGGCACCCTACGAGATTCCAGATTTTCGCCGAGAATCCGTCAGGGTGGATTACGAGAACGATCACTGGTCTCCTTGGCCCGAACACCAAGGGCCCGGTCAACCGCCGCCCAGCATCAACGGATTTAATCCGCCGAGCGAGGACGCTATTGCTTCTGCCCGGGAGGTTTGGGAGGAGATGGGTTATGAGGGCGAGTAACCGTTGGATCGTTAGCGGGCGGGCCCCTTTCTATGCCGCCCAATCCACACACAACGCCTCGGCCTGTTCCAAAACCGTTTTGATGGCTTTGGCTTGTTTGCCAGGTGGATAGTCGTATCTGAGAAGGACACGCTTCACCATCACCCGTAGCTTAGCGCGGACACTCTCCTTTATCGTCCAGTCGATAGTCACGTTACGCCGGAACACGCGATTGACGCGGGCGATAGCCTGCATCAACCCGTGTCCACGCATCGGCTTGTCTACATACATGGTGTGAAGACTCGGCGCATCAAATCCGGTGAGCCACATATCGCGAACAATCACCACTTTCAATGGGTCCTTGGGGTTTTTGAATCGTACTGCAATCTCTTCTCGTCGAGCCTTATTTCGGATATGCGGTTGCCACGACGCATCATCATCAGACGAACCTGTCATCACAACCTTGATCGCTCCCCCCTTGTCATCGTCGGTGTGCCACTCTAGACAACGTTTGGTGTCATTATTCGACCATCTTTGACAATCTTCGCTGTAATTAGCGGGATACCAAATAGAGTTTTACGTGGCGTTTTATCGCGATAATCAATGATTACTTTCATGCTGTCTTCTATGGATCGAAGTTGCTACCTATCGGGAAAGTCACACATCATATCCCGCTTCCCGGAAATTCTCCCGGATTGCTCGTTTTCTTTAACAGGCTCCGCTTCCTGTATCACCTCGTACTTCTCCAAAATCACTTTCTTGAACCAGTCCGATATCGACTGCCAATCTACCACATCAACCCGAATTGGCACGTCGGATTCCTCAAAAGCCTCTTTTAATCGACGCAGCTGTCCCCGGCTTAATGGCTCACTGCCGACGACGGCGAGATCCAGATCGGAATAATCCTTCGCCATCCATTTTACCCGCGACCCGTAGGCGCGGACTTCGCATTTAGGTACATACTCAGCCAGTATGTGCTGAATCGTTTCAAGATATTTGGGAGTGAGGTCAATCATTGTGTGTCTCCAGGCGAACCGTTTCCTGCAAATCGTCATCGGAGGTATCCAATCTACTCGCTATTTTAACGGAACGTTCCAGAGCGTCAATAGATTTGGTCAAGCTGTTCAACTGTAAACTCATTTTCCATCTCCTTTGAAATAAGGACGATACTCCACCAGCGCAGACCTACCGATGATTGCGATAATACGCACCACCAGTTCTCTACCATCGGCATCGGTGAGGCGCAAATCCTCACCGGGAATGAAATGAACCGGCTGCTGTTTGCCCTCGTTGATGGCGATGTTGGAGGCATAGAGAAAGGTCCTGTCATGGTTATCGCGTTTGGGATTCAAACGTCCCGACAAGCCCGGAAGATGTCCGGTCGCCTCCGGAAAAATCACCGCCCCACCGTTGGGCAGGCTTTGCATTTCAATTGCAAGTGCCCCCTGCGCTGGCACCCAGTCATATTCAAGGTGGGCGGCATAGCCGGTAGCAGCTGCGAACACCGTCATGGGAAGGTGCGTAGAATGCAGGTCAACTTGCGCCTCGCCATTTTCGTCGACGGTCGTGTGTTTCCATGTCTTATTCGGAAACAGTGCCAACAACTCAACTCCCGGCACGGGGATGCCACAGTGGCGGCACGTGATTACGGTAGTTGCCGGTGTCGCATCCGTGGGAGCGGCAGGGATTGTGAGAAAAAGGTCTGAATCATCAATTAGTTGATACTCTGGAGCCTTTCCGCTCAAAGCTTCTGTCTCACGAAAGATAGTTGGCACGCCGTCCCCACGTCGCTCCATGAAGAATTGCCGATCGCCCGAACCCCGAACCTCTCCAACAGGTATTCGCCCAAGTATAGAGGCGAGTGCTTCATTGCGCGTTGACTGACGGACTGCCATGCTGTCAATGGTCAGGTTGTTCGGCAACCCGCCGGGAGAGTTTATTTCAAGGTGGTCCGCAAACATTGAGAATCGAATTCGGCTGCCGCGAATTGAGTAGTCGCGGTGGACAACGGCGTTGACAATCGCTTCAAACAGGGCAGCCTCGCTGTATTGGGGCAAGTCGGTACGAGCGGGATTCTTGTAAGCACCGACCCGCATGTTGCGAACCGCAAAGGCAACCGCCTCAGTAATTTGTCGGTTCAGTGGGCCCGTGATTGTTTGGGCATCTATCTGCCCGGATGCACGGTCATTGCCTCGGTAACAGGTTGCGGCAATGCAGGCGTTCGATAACCATTCTTCGGGAGAACGACTGCACAACAAGACACCCGCTACCGTAGCCCGCATCGTTCCGTTTTCGTCATTTGTCAAGAGCCCCATCTTCTCCAGCGCAGATTCAGGATCGGCGGCCCCTACGGCACTTAACAAAGGTTTCCAAAGTGATTCATCCAAGGATCCAAATCCGGTTCCCGGCACCGGCTGTTTGTCAAACCAGAGGAAGCGTGCCTGTCCACGCTGCTGTGCCAGACGCAGCCGCTCATCGCTCGTCATCCGACGTTTTGAGCTGCCAACTCGGTGGTAGCTGCCGCCGGGGCTGTCGTGCTGCGTGTGCCCTTGTGGCACTTCAACTAGCAGGAATGGCACTTCTTCCTCTGTTTCTCTGCGAAGGACGACAGGCCGGATCGGGGGATTAATCATGTCGGTGCAAACTTCCACCAAGAGCCGCTCCAACGCGTCCATCTGCTCGCGGGACATACCTTGTGCATCGCCGCTGTCGGTTATACCACACAGCACCACACCACCCTCTGTATTGGCAAATGCGGCGAGTTCATCCGCTATATCATCGCGACGTGGACTCCTAGCAACGTTGCCCACGAATTCAATCTCCTTGAATTCCCAGTGGCTGTCTTCACCGAGGCGTATTTGACGTCTAATTTCTTCGTCCCTGAAATTCATGAATTATCCCTGATCCCAACCATTTCCAAATTCTTACGGATCGCTGCATCCAACCGCCGCGCCTCCGCCATTTGCTCAATCAGTTTCTTGGTTAGACCTGCCATCGTGTCCTCAAACGCTTCGTTGCCCTCATCCTGAGCTGCCACACCAACATAACGGCCGGGGGTCAAAACGTGGCTATGCTCGCGTACTTCCTCTATGGTTATGCTTTTGCAGAAGCCGGGCACGTCGGTGTATGCGCCTGCGCCCTCATCACCTCGCCAAGCCTGATAGGTATCGGCGATGCGCGTTATATCTTCATCTGTTAATTCCCGATGAACACGATCGATCATCGCCCCGTCTTTATTGGGTTTTATGTCTCGTTTCTTGCTTGCCATTTCGTATTCTTTAGTTGATTGATTCTGTAGGGGCAACCCCCCGATAGAGATAGATCGGGATTAAGAAACTTGTGGTTTCCCTGATCTTTTTTAATCGAATTTTCGTTTGTTATATCGAAGATTTTATAGTAACATAGGGGAAAGGAAAGATCTCAAGAATGCAGGCTTGAACCTTTCTCGTTCCGAATGCCGCGCTAAGAGGCAGGAGACAATCCTTCCTTGAACTTTGGCAGCCAACGAGTAAACAACGCAACCGCGTCGGCATCTTGGCGGTCCGGTGAGAGCGTATAGACACCTCTGCCCGTATAGGATAATGTGTAGACACCGTAGGCTTCAGGACTGATGGCGATAACCCCAACCGATCTACCGATGTCAAAGCGTCCCCTTGGGCCGATTTCGTATCCATAACGTGTACCTGCCCCGAAAGCGATGACCCCAAAAGAATTGCCACCAAACGCAAAAATACCAACAGAAAACGCGCCGACCGCAACGATTCCGGCAGAGAAAGCACCCATAGAAACTACACCGACGGAGCAGGCACCGATAGAAATGACACCAACAGTCAATCCACCAACGGAGATAAAGCCGATACCGATTGCTTCAACTGCCATGTCATTCGTCCAAGACCAATATTCAAAGGTGACTATCGCACGGAGAAAGGACGGAAGGGCTATGTCTAAGTGTTTGTTGAGAATTCCGATTGTGTACAGACCAAAAGCAGGTAGATAAACGAGTAGCATTAAAATGCCACCAACTTTCCACCATTTCGCAAAATAGACATCGAAGGTTTTTTTGAATTGTTCAAAATGCGATGTTTCCGACATCTCTTTATACCCCCTTTGAAAAATTAAGCGAGCCTTTACCAAATCACCTCTTAATTTTATGCTAGGTGCTCAGGGATTGTCAACCAAAAGTGGTTCCAGAGTGCATCGGTTCACTTGGGCAAAGCGTCCGTTCCGCACCGTTCCGTGTGCAGGCCTGTGTCCGTTCCGCCTGGTCTCGGCACGGACAGACCAGGCCCGCTTGCGGGGAGACCCTGTTCCGAGGGCCCCGCGAACGGGCCTGTCCCGATGCAATCGGGGACAAGCAGGCCAGGGAGGGAGTTGCTTGAGTTTAGAGATATGATTCATCAATCTAAACTTGCCGATAGACTTGCCGTAGATAGCATAGTAACGATGCTGAAGGGCGGCGCAGGGATTCCAGACATGCGCGTCTATAGTCTTGTGCAATTCACGGTTACTGTGATGGCTATACATTTCACGCCTCACGTTTCACGAAAGGGAAAATTTTATGAGCCAACTGCCACTCAGTGTGTTACGCTACGGAAAAGATGAACCGTTACCAGAACGGACGGAACTCCGTGCGGGTCCGTTATCCGTGATCTTTGAGGCGGGTGACCTACGCTACATTCGGTTCGGCGACCACGAGATTCTCCGCCGGGTCTATGTGGCTGTCCGCGATCACAATTGGGACACCATACTCCCCCAACTCTCAAAGGTTCAAATCGGACGGGAGGGCAACGCGTTTCGCATCACCTACGATGTGGAGAACAAGGGTGCTGATGTCGATTTCTTTTGGCAGGGAACAATCACGGGAGACGCAAATGGGGCTATCACCTTCTCGATGGATGGAGAGGCACTTTCGACCTTCCGCCGTAACCGCATTGGCTTCTGTGTATTGTACCCGATGAGCTGTGCAGGTGTCCCTTGCCGTATTGAGAAGATAGATGGCACGGTTGAAGAGAGCTCCTTCCCAATCTTCATTGCCCCTCAACACCTAATCGATGGCGAGATTAAGCCGGTCGCGCCGTTCAACAATATGCGGGCAGTCAGGTACGAGGTTGATGCTGGGGTTGAGGCAGCGGTGCGATTTGAGGGCGAGACTTTCGAGATGGAGGATCAGCGCAATTGGACCGATGCCTCTTACAAAACCTACGGCACACCGTTGAGCCAACCTTTTCCGGTAGAAGTCCCCGCCGGCACGAAAATCTCCCAATCAATTACCTTGACCCTCAAGACTCAGCGCGAACCAATAAGAGAGAAGAGTGAGAAGCAAGACACACAGATTCAACCGATCACCTTGGAGATCTCATCTACCGCCCCCCGACCACTCCCCCGAATTGGGTTGGGCGTTGCCTCTCACGGGGATCCGCTCACGGTGCAAGAGTTGGACCGCCTCAAGCGGCTCAAACTTTCGTATCTGCGTGCGGATGTCGATCTAATGCAACCCGATTATGAATCTGCCCTGCGCCAAGCGACGGACGAAGCGCGGGCGTTGGGGGTATCGCTGGAGCTTGCCCTTTTCCTGACCGATGCAGCAGCAGAAGAATTACGCGTCTTCGCCGAAGTGGTTGAGCGGGTGAAGCCACCGATCGGGACCTATCTTATCTTCCACAAAACCGAGGCTTCCACATCAGCCCAATGGGTTGCCCTCGCCCGATCTTACCTCACCGATGCAAAGATTGGGGCGGGCACCAATGCGTATTTTACCGACCTGAATCGCGGGCATCCCCCTGTGGATACGCTAGACCTCGTCTGCTATTCGATCAATCCACAGGTTCATGCCTTTGACAATTCTTCGCTGATGGAGACACTGGGTGTGCAAGCGGTGACCGTTGAAAGTGCCCGGCAATTCGCAGACGGATTACCCATCGCGATTACGCCTGTCACCCTCTTGGCACGCTTCAATCCCAACGCCACCGGACCTGAGCCCGAACCTGCGCCGGGCGAGCTGCCTGCACAGGTTGACGTGCGGCAAATGTCGTTATTTGGTGCAGGTTGGACGCTCGGCAGCCTCAAGTATCTTTCGGAAAGCGGTGCGTCCAGCGTGACCTACTATGAGACAAGCGGGTGGCGTGGCGTGATGGAGAGGGCGAGTGGTTCGCCGTTGCCAGAGAAATTCCGTTCCCTGCCCGGCGCGGTCTTTCCGCTTTATCACGTCTTCGCTGACGTGGGCGAATTTGTTGGAGGAGAGGTATTGGCCTCAAAATCGAGCGATCCGTTAAAGGTGGAGGGGATCACCCTCCGCAAGGATGGGAAAACACGAATCCTGCTTGCGAATTTGACCCCCGACTCACAACAGGTCAGGGTGCAAAACTTGGCGGCAACTGTCCGGGTTCGCTGTTTAGACGAAACCAACGCGCAATACGCAATGTCATCGTCCGAAGTCTTCCGTGCGGAAATAGGTGAGCTTGTGGAGTCCGCTGAAGGAACGCTTGAGCTAAACTTGCTCCCTTACGCCACCGCTCAAATTGATAGTAAATTCTGTTGATATTTGGCAAACTGTCCATATTTTGGGCAGGCACAAGACCTATCCCTACATTCGGTTGGTTCTGTAGGGACAACCCCTGTGGTTGACTTGTGGTCTACTAGATGATTCATGAAATTCACTCTTATGGAGAAAGAAATGACAAACACCGACCAACATCGCGGCGAACTTGTCGATCCATTCACCGGAGTCTCTCAAATGGTAAACGATACGCGGGTCTATCAAACACGAGATGTTCACACACTCTACACCTTTCCCGGCTATACCAAAGCCGAATGGATGACGCAAGCTGCAGAACTTCGCGAACATATTTTGGTAAGCAACGGGTTGACCCCGATGCCCGAAAAAACGCCGCTGAACGCCCACATCTTCGGGCGGATTGAACGCGAGGATTACACCGTTGAGAAGGTCTACTTTGAAGCCTACCCCGGTTTTTTCACCACCGGAAACCTATACCGTCCAAAAGGGGTGAAAGGACCGTTTCCGGGGATTGTCAGTCCGCACGGGCACTGGAGCAGAGGACGGTTAGAGAACAGCGAAGCGGGTTCGGTTCCCGGGCGTTGTATAAACTTCGCCAAACAGGGCTACGTAATCTTTTCGTTTGACATGGTAGGACGCTGCGACAGCGGGGAGCAGATCGACCACGCCTACGGCGGGGAACGCGAAGCACTCTGGGGCTTGAGCCTGATGGCACTTCAGTTGTGGAACGGGGTCCGAGCCGTTGATTTCCTAGAGACGCTATCCGATGTAGATGCTGATCGAATTGGTTGCACCGGCGCATCGGGTGGAGGGACACAGACGTTCATGCTCACGGCGGTTGATGATCGAATCAAGGTGTCCGCGCCTGTCAACATGATCTCCGCACACATGCAGGGCGGCTGCCTCTGTGAGAACGCACCGAACTTGCGACTGGACATCAGCAATATCGAAATTGGTGCTCTGATGGCACCGAAACCCCTGTTACTCGTTTCCGCGACGGGAGATTGGACGAAGGATACACCCAAAGTCGAGTATCCGGCAATTCGCAGCATCTACGCACACTTTGACGCGGAGGCCAAGATACATGAGGTGCAGATCGACGCAGAACATAACTACAACAAGGACAGCCGTGAGGCGGTCTACGCTTGGTTCGGAAAATGGTTCTTAGGCGAAGAGGACACCACAAAATTCAAAGAGGTTCCCTTTGAAGTGGAAAGGGACCAGGCTCTGCTGGTCTTTCATAATCGAGAACTACCCGAACACGCACTTGATGCCGATGGGCTCACCTGTTCACGGATCGAAAGTGCCGAGGAGCAACTTGCAGCGCGTAAACCGACCAACGCAGCATCACTTGATCAATTCCGCAAGGAGATGGGGGACGCGCTCCGGCGTTCACTAGCCATCCGTATTCCTGATTCGACTCGCCCGAATCCCGTTGAAGGGCCCGATTTCACCGCTCAACCCTTTCTGATTGGTGGAAATGACCAACTTCCCGCTCTGTTCTTGACACCCAAAACGGAGGCGGAGAACAGCTCGGCAACGCTAATTGTCCACCCCCAAGGGGCGATGAATTTAATCAACCCTGAGACAGGTCAACCCACACGCTTGGTGGCGGACCTCCTCATCGCTGGGGAGTCGGTCTTGGGAGTAGATCTGTTTCTGACCGGTGTGCACAGCTCCGCTGACGGAAAAGTGATACGGGATGACAGCCTCAGATACTTCACCACCTACAACCGCACCGATGCCGCCCTTCGGATTCAGGACATTTTGACCGCACTAGCATATCTGAAGTCCCAAGTGTCGGTGTCAACCCTTAATCTGATTGGACTCGGAGAAGCGGGCTTGTGGTGCCTCCTCGCCGCTGGATTTGCTGATGTTGCTCGTACCGTTGTTGATGCTAACCGGTTCGACAGCGATAGCGATGCAGCGTACCTCCATACCGTTCCCATTCCGAGCATTCGGCGAGTCGGCGATTTTCGCACAGCTGGGACGCTCGTCGCACCGCGACATCTACTTATCCACAATACCGACAACGCATTTCGGACAGATTGGATCGCGGATGTCTACCAAGCTGTTGGTGCCGCAGATCGGTTAAAGGTGGAGCCGAAAGCGGTATCAGAGGAAGATATTGCAGCGTGGCTTTTAAGATAGCCCAAGTTGCTAGCAGTAGGCATATTGCTTTGAATCCCTGGCCTCTCCGTTCCGCTTGCCCGCTCTCGGAATGGACCCGATCTTATCGGGGCTCCGTATGCGGTAACTTCAAGAGTTCATTTGTTCAAAAGCTCATTAATTGCACGAGTGAACCAATGAAACAACATAGCCCCAATGGTCGTATTGGGTTGCTGCACAATCTCTCGGAAAATGTGGAAGTATAGCCTTGACTGAGCCTCGCTGTGATACTATAATTACTCAGTAGGTGTCTGAATTTTGGGCAGGGCCAAGACCGGCCCCTACATTGGATCGGTGTCTGTAGGGGCAACCACAAGGGTTTCCCTTCGTGGGGAGCGCAGATCTGCGTCCCCTACTTAACTTTTTGGCAAATCACACAATGATTACACCGTTTGTTGAATTAGTGAGCGCAAAATGTCAACACGCCCTAATCAAGCAACCGCAGATTTTCAGGCTGGAGAGTGTAAACAACTATGTAAGGTATGATGCACAGAAAACTTCTTAAACTGTACGATGACCTCTATGCCGAGTACGGTGAGCTAAACTGGTGGCCCGCCGAAACACCGTTTGAAATAGTTCTCGGTGCAATCCTCGGTCAAGCGACCGCTTGGAGAAACGTTGTCAAAGCGATTGATAACCTGAAATCCGCTGACCTCATGACTCCCGATCGGTTGGGCAAATTACCCCAAGGTGAGTTGGAGACGCTCATCCTTCCGTCGGGGTACTATCGCGCCAAAGCAAAGAAGGTCCGGGCATTTCTGACCCATCTACAAGCATACTACAACAATCGGTTAAGTTTACTATTTGCACAGGAGCTGCCAACACTTAGGAAAGAGCTGCTTTCGATTTATGGAGTCGGTGAAGAGACAGCGGATTCAATCCTGCTTTACGCTGCCAAAAAGCCGATTTTCGTCGTTGATACATACACCTATCGTTTGTTGAAACGGTTGGGATGGTTCAGCGGCAAATACCATTACGGTCGGCTCCAAGAGATTTTCATGGGCAATCTCCCTCACGACTACCAATTGTTCAATCAATATCACGCTTTGATTGTGATTCACGGTGCGCGGATATGCCAAAAAACACCCCAATGTGAGCGGTGCGTGTTGCGGACCCAATGCCCGACCGGAAATGAGTCCGGTATCTATCAAGGCTCATGTTGAGAAATCGTGCAACACAAACCGACTTAGTTCATTAATGAACCAATAAACAAATGGCTTTCACGTTTCACGCTTTTTGCGTGTTGGATTTTCTTTTGATATTAGCCTCCGTCAATAGGCTCACGTTTCTGCTAGCATTTAGCAAGGTTAGGTAATTCACAATGCGTTTCCGCCGTCGAAATTCGCAGAACGGACCAAAGTCAGTGAGTGACCGCTATGCCGATCTGCGCGAGGAAATGGTGGACGCACAGATCCGAAGACGCGGGATTAAAGACAAAAGGGTGCTAGAAGTCATGCGGAAAGTGCCGCGGCACCTATTCGTCGATCCTGATAGTGTAGGGGAGGCTTACGAGGACAATGCGATGCCAATTCAGTGTGGGCAAACAATCTCTCAACCTTACATCGTTGCACTGATGACTGAGTTATTGGAGTTGAAAACAGCGTCAAAAGTATTGGAGATTGGCACGGGGTGTGGCTATCAAACCGCTGTCTTAGCAGAGATAGTTGAACAGGTCTACACCATTGAGATTATTCCCGAACTCGCGGAGAGCGCGTCGAAGCGGTTTGAGGAGTTCGGCTATCGAAATATCCATAAAAAACACGGAAACGGCTACTACGGTTGGGAGAAATACGCTCCCTACGACCGGATCATTGTGACTGCCGCTCCAAAGGAACTACCGAATCGTCTCATCAAGCAGTTGGAGGAGGGCGGACTCATGATACTGCCGATTGGGGACTATCATCAAGATTTGGTTCGGATTCGCAGAACCGAACATGGCATCGAGTGCAAAACCGTTAGCGGTGTTCGTTTTGTTCCGATGACCGGTGCGCCGGATTGAAAACCTAGAGGAGACGAGGTGCTACAACAAATATTAAAACAGCTGCTCCAATTCCTATCGACACCAACCGGTCTCTGGACACTTGTCGGCATCGGAGGATTCATTGCATTTGCGGCTATCTATCATCAGAAGCGTCAGATTCCCGGATTTACGATCGAAGCCATTCCAGATGATACGTGGTTTATTAACCGTGATGACAACCACCGTCTAGCAATCATTGTGTCCCTGCGGCTCGTCAACAAGTCCGGTAGCCCAATCCGGATTCAGCGATGCAAACTCAGTGGCTATTCGCCGAAGGTCGCGCCGGAGGAACTAGTGTTAGATGGCTACGACAAAACGATTGAGATCGAATACCCGAAGTATGATCCCTTTGAGCCGGGGCTGGAGTACATTGTCAATCCCTACACCGAGCAGCAGATGTGGATTTTCTATGAGTCGGGGACAGTAACAATGACCAACATGCTCCGTGCCCCGATTATCATCAAAGATGCCAACCGACAACGGAAGGCCATCCAGCTTGAGATTCGTCGCAGTATGCAGCAGATCACGCTCTATCGTGAGGCGGCGATGCGGTGGTGAACTGACTCCCACCGAGCTACTCTGGAAATCAGCAGATTGCCGATTGTAGACGACAACGACCCGTTGGCATATATGGATTTTTAACATATGGGAATTATGTATTGACATTTGTTAAAAAATTTGTTACAATATCCTCGTGAGAGCAGGTATTCGATTTTGTTTGCATATCCCGAAATATTGGAGGATAAAAATGGCTGAAGATACGAAAAATGCACTTGTTCCTGTGGCGGACTACGAGGTCTTAGATCAGGTTGATGACCAAGCGATTATTGAAATGATGACGGGACAAGCCATTCAAGATTACGTCTACTCGTTCAAGCAGGGCGGAAAGACGGTTGAAGGATTAACGCTTGCGGGGATAAACGAAGCCGCAAATCGCCGAGGCGGGATTCAGGTCGATCATGTGCGGTACGAAGAGCGGGCCCAATCTTGGCTTGCCACAGCGAAGGCGACGGACACGGTAACCGGCTCATCACGGTACGGGGCATATGAGCAACCGAAACGGATGGGTAATCGCGAGGATACCTTCGCGTTCACGAAAGCGGTCCACAAAGCGCAGCGTAATGCTGTCAAACAGCTGCTCCCTGTTGCCGTTATCAAAGAGGTACTTAACTTCTACCTCCATCGACAAGCGGGGACGGACACAACTCAGATGAGCTTACCGAACACAGCTGCGACCAGTAAGATCACCAATGCACAGAAAGCCGCGTTTGCAATGGCTAGCAAACTCGAAGGCAAACTTGAAGGGCAGGGCATCACGAAGGACGATTTTTGGAACTATGTGAAGCGTCGCTACGGCGTTGAGTCCCGTAACGATATGACTGAGTTGCAGTGGACCCAGCTTTCTGCGGAATTGCAAGCCAGTGCCTCTGCGCCAGATCTTTTCAAGGAGTTGACAACGCGCATCCGTCAACTGGACGCTGCGGCAAAAACAAGTGAAGTTCCTGAAAAGCCTGAGCCGCCTATCACACTGAATGAGAAGGGGGTTGATTCAGAATACGCAGAGCCAGAGACACCGTCTGAAGATTCGGAGGAAGGGAGAAATACACCGTTTTGAAAGCCGTTGGAACAACTACCTTTCTGCTGTTTGGGTCTGACCGCTCACGTTCTACAGCTTTACATTGATTATAACAGAAGATTTATGCTATCATAATCCAAGTTGCTAGTTTCCCTGTAGAGGCGGCCCCCCCCCGCCCGTCTCTACCTTTCGCATCACGTTCTACTACTAATGTATACAGTTTATCAGTTCAATGAACTAGTGAATTAACATAAGTGAGGTAACAACAATGGCAAAAATTACAATGTTCAAAGGTTACGAAGGCGAACCCCCGATTCCCAAGCCGAGAGAAAAGGTACTCCCCAATGTTGTCAAGGCGCAGGATGGTGTGCCGGTGAAATATCCCGATTGCGAAGGGATTGGTGTGCGTATCGTCCATCCTGCCAACCCGAAAGCACCCGCCCAGAATCTGGGGCTGGTGATGTTTTATATCCCCCCTCACGTTATGCTAGAGCCGGGCAGCCACCACACCGAAGAGTGCTATGTCATTATACGTGGGCGCGGCGTTATGACGCTCGCCGGCGAGAAAATCGATGTGCAGGAAGGCACCTTTATCCATCTGCCGCCATGGTGCGAACACGGCATCGAGAACACAGGAAATGAGACGATGGAGGTACTCATCTGTACCTCACCGCCGAATCCGTAGTGAGCAGATTTCAGTGTTTGTACTTAATTTATTGCCCGTCCGATGTGCAATGAATTGCGCGACTACTAACTGTCAGTGCCCTCCTCATTTGCCTGACAGTCTACTTACGAGGAGGTGACTCATGGCAAAATCAACAGCAACAGACATTTTAGAAGAATTGCGAAACTACGATACACCATCAATCACCAACGTTGTGGCTACCTACCCGAAAAATCCCCTCTGTCTTGGGCTTATAATCCCTGGACAGAGAACTGGTATACCGACCAATCCATCCGTTGTATGTATCCCGAATTAGGTAGGCTCGTCGGATATGCGGTCACATGCGTGTATGGATTGCCAGATCCGAATTACTTACGTTTAACCTTTATGGATGTCATTGACGCACTTGATACATCAAAGAAACCGACGATTCTAGTTTTCCAGCAAAAGTTTCCGAAGCAAGTCTACAGGAAGGAATTGAAATCCCTGTTACGCACGACACACAGTGCACTATGTCACTATCTCTCATACCTACTTGCCGCACTTCTGATCGGGGCGGTCTCGGCCCCAATTTCTGCCCTCACCGATCCGGAAATTGACACAATGATAACCAAAATGACAATAGAGGAAAAAGTCGGACAGCTCATCATGGTCGGCTTCGAGGGGACACAAGCCAACGAAGCCATCGAAACCCATATCCGCGAACGGTTTGTCGGTGGGGTCGTCCTCTTTAGTCGGAATATCCAATCCCCGAAACAGACCGCGGAATTAACAAACGAGCTCCAGCGATTGACGAGAACAACGGCGCATCAAATTCCGTTGTTCATTGGGATAGATCAAGAGGGCGGTTGGGTCATTCGCTTGAGAGAGGGCGCGACGGTGCTGCCCGGCAATATGGCGTTGGGCGCGACCGATTCGACTGAATTGGCAGAGCGTGCAGGAGAGATTACCGCCGTTGAACTCGCCGCGGTGGGGGTCAACCTTAACTTCGCGCCGGTCATGGATGTCAACAATAATCCGCAGAATCCCATTATCGGTCGCCGCTCCTTCGGTGAATCGCCGGGGCTTGTTTCCCGTTTGGGAGTCGCCTATATCCAGGGGTTGCAACACAACGGTGTGCTAGCAACCGCGAAGCATTTCCCCGGACACGGAGACACCACCGTTGACTCACACTTCGATCTGCCAACCGTGAACCATGATCTGGAGCGCATCCACGCCCTTGAGTTGCAACCCTTTCGGGCAGCGATTGATGCCGATGTCGCTGCAATCATGACAGCGCATATTATCTATCCCGCCCTTGATACCGATCGACCCGCCACGCTCTCGCCGACTATCTTAACGGATCTCTTACGAAAGGAACTCGGTTTTGATGGTTTGCTCATTACCGACGATATGGAGATGAAAGCGATCGATGGTCGCTACCGATCGGGCGAAGCTGCGGTCATGGCAATTGAGGCTGGCGCGGACATCGTGCTTGTGCTCTGGACACCCACAAAGCAAATTGAAGTCTTTGACACACTGCTCTCCGCGGTGAAAAGTGGACGCATCTCTCAAGCCCGGTTGGATCAATCCGTCAAGCGTATCCTGAAAAGTAAGAGAGCGGCGTTTGATCGGCGTTTCGTTGATCCCGATACGGTAGGAACCACCGTCGGGAGAGAGGCACATCAGCAACTTGCTCAAACAATTGCATCGCGTGCAATTACAGTAGTGGGGAATCGAAATAACATCCTGCCCTTAAAATTAAAGTCGGAAGCCTTCGTTCTGATCTTGAGTGAATCACCGACCTTATTTGATAGCTTCAAAATACATCACCCGAACACGGTTGAAGCGAGAATCCCAGAGAAGCCGGGGGTGGAGGGTATCCTGCCGCAACTAATCCTGCAGGCGGAAAACGCCGATGTGGTTATCGCTGGAATCACGAATCATGAACAAGCAGGGCTCATCCAGCAGATTAGCTTAGAAACTAAAACCCCCGTCATTGTCATTGCCCTTGGATCGCCTTACACGCTCCGAGGCTGCCCCGGTATCTCCGCATCCCTTGCCGCTTACGATATCCACGACACCTCTGTGTCCGCAGCCGTTGAGGTGATTGTCGGGGCACAGGAGGCTCAAGGAAAACTGCCGGTTCAATTGCTAATTGAACCGTAGGGCAATTCATTGCGCCTCATCTTCAGCAAGGAATATAAAATTGTCTGGCTCATGTTAAGAAATTGTGCAACAGCGCGTAGGTTGGGTTGAACGGAAATCCATGAAAAATCATACGCAGCAGAGATACTTTTGAGGTCTCATGCCGCTTGAAATTGCCGAAATACGAGTGAAACCCAACTGTTCATCTTCACGCTTTGCACCTTCTTTTTACATGAACCTAAGTCTTTGTTCTTTATAGAAGTTACGCAGTTGAACCTTCCCGCCTCGTAGTTCGGTGATTCACCGTCGGACAACACAACTATTGATGCCCGATGAATCGGGTAACTACAGTCAATCCTTACCCACTTCGGTTGGTTTGTAGGGGCAACTCTTGTGGTTGCCCTAATCCCGTAGGAAATGTCCTACTTTAAACGGCAGCCTCCACCGATGATATGGATTCATAGCGCAAAAACGATTTTTAAGAACTCGCACGGTTCCTTGGTTCACAACCCCCGACAGTTTGCGCTAAGGAGCAAAAGACATGATACAGCGCAAATCCAACCGAACGAATTGTTAACATGCGCCTTCACGTTATACGCCGACTGGACGAACTTTCTTCAACACCGGAAAGAATCCGTTTACCCTATTGGCTCAAAAGGTGTCAGTGATGAACATCCACGACAGCGGATATAAGAAACTATTCTCAAATCGGACCATATTTCGGCAACTGCTTGAGACCTTTGTCAACCAAGAATGGGTTCATGCTCTCGATTTCTCCAGTTGTGAACCCCTTGATAAATCGTTTATCTCCGAACATTACAAAGAAACCGAGAGTGACTTAATCTACAAAATCCAGTTTCATGACCGTGAGGTCTATATCTATATTCTCATTGAGTTTCAATCCACCGTTGACCCGTTCATGGCGTTACGGGTGCTGAACTACATTACCAACTTTTACATGGATTTTCTCGTCAATAACAAAGGTGTCAAAAAATTGCCGGCGGTTTTCCCAATCGTGCTGTATAACGGAGAAGCACCTTGGACGGCCCCTGTGAATCTTTCTAGGTTGATTGAACAGCACCCGCCCCTCGGTACATTTGCATTAGATTTTCAGTATTTTCTGATTGCGGAGAACCAATACAGTCAGGATGCGTTGTTAACAATCCGAAACATTGTATCGACGTTATTTTTGGCAGAATCCCATTATGATTTAGATTTGCTGGAGGTAGAGCTGCTGAATCTGTTTTCTGTGGAGGCGGACAAACAGGCGGTGAGTCTGTTCTTAAACTGGTTTAGGCAGTTAGCATTCCACGGACGGATTGAATCTGGCGATTATCAGTCGTTGGAATACATTTACCGCAACGAAGAGGAGGTGAAGACGATGTTAGTCGCTGCGTTAGAGCGAGAAAGGCAGCAGATTTTTCAAAACGGGCTGCTTGAGGGTAAGCAGGAAGGACTGCTCGAGGGCAAGCAGGAAGGGCTGCTTGAGGGCAAGCAGGAAGGACTGCTCGAAGGTGAGCAGAAAGGGCTGCTCGAAGGTGAGCAGAAAGGCAGAATTGAGGGCAAACAGGAAGGTTTGCTCGAAGGCCGGATTGAAGCTGCAAAGGCAATGCTTGCTAAGGGAATGGAGATGACACTCATTTCTGAAATCACAAACCTTCCGGAAGCACAACTCTTGCAGTTGAAAGCCGCGCTTTCCTCGGTGAAGGAGTGAAAACAATGTTAGTCACCGCTCTCGACAATCTCGGAACAAAAAGGAGCAAAAGACATGATACAGCGCAAATCCAACCGAACGAATTGTTAACATGCGCCTTCACGTTATACGCCGACTGGACAAACTTTCTTCAACACCGGAAAGAATCCGTTTACCCTATTGGCTCAAAAGGTGTCAGTGATGAACATCCACGACAGTGGATATAAGAAACTATTCTCAAATCGGACCATATTTCGGGAACTGCTTGAGACCTTTGTCAACCAAGAATGGGTTCATGCTCTCGATTTCTCCAGTTGTGAACCCCTTGATAAATCGTTTATCTCCGAACATTACAAAGAAACCGAGAGTGATTTAATCTACAAAATCCAGTTTCATGACCGTGAGGTCTATATCTATATTCTCATTGAGTTTCAATCCACCGTTGACCCGTTCATGGCGTTACGGGTGCTGAACTACATTACCAACTTTTACATGGATTTTCTCGTCAATAACAGAAACGTCAACAGACTGCCGGCGGTTTTCCCAATCGTGCTGTATAATGGAGAAGCACCTTGGACGGCCCCTGTGAATCTTTCTAGGTTGATTGAACAGCACCCGCCCCGCGGTACATTTGCATTAGATTTTCAGTATTTTCTGATTGCGGAGAATCAATACAGTCAGGATGCGTTGTTAACAATCCGAAACATTGTATCAACGTTATTTTTGGCAGAATCCCATTATGATTTAGATTTGCTGGAGGTAGAGCTGCTGAATCTGTTTTCTGTGGAGGCGGACAAACAGGCGGTAAGTCTGTTTTTAAACTGGTTTAGGCAGTTAGCATTCCACGGACGGATTGAATCTGGCGATTATCAGTCGTTAGAATACATTTACCGCAACGAAGAGGAGGTGAAGACGATGTTAGTCGCTGCGTTAGAGCGAGAAAGGCAGCAGATTTTTCAAAACGGGCTGCTTGAGGGCAAGCAAGAAGGACTGCTTGAGGGCAAGCAGGAAGGGCTGCTCGAAGGGGAGCAGAAAGGCAGAGTCGAGGGCAAACAGGAAGGTTTGCTCGAAGGCCGGATTGAAGCTGCAAAGGCCATGCTTGCCAAGGGAATGGAGATGAGACTCATTTCTGAAATCACCCATCTTCCGGAAGCACAACTCTTGCAGTTGAAAGCCGCGCTTTCCTCGGTGAAGGAGTGAAAACAATGTTAGGCACCGCTCTCGACAATCTCGGAACAGAAAGGAGCAAAAGACATGATATAGCGCAAATCCAACCGAACGAATTGTTAACATGCGCCTTCACGTTATACGCCGACTGGACAAACTTTCTTCAACACCGGAAAGAATCCGTTTACCCTATTTCAAAAGGTGTCAGTGATGAACATCCACGACAGCGGATATAAGAAACTATTCTCAAATCGGACCATATTTCGGCAACTGCTTGAGACCTTTGTCAATCAAGAGTGGGTCCATGCTCTCGACTTCTCCAGTTGTGAACCCCTTGATAAATCGTTTATCTCCGAACACTACAAAGAAACCGAGAGTGACTTAATCTACAAAATCCAGTTTCATGACCGTGAGGTCTATATCTATATTCTCATTGAGTTTCAATCCACCGTTGACCCGTTCATGGCGTTACGGGTGCTGAACTACATTACCAACTTTTACATGGATTTTCTCGTCAATAACAGAAACGTCAACAGACTGCCGGCGGTTTTCCCAATCGTGCTGTATAACGGAGAAGCACCTTGGACGGCCCCTGTGAATCTTTCTAGGTTGATTGAACAGCACCCGCCCCTCGGTACATTTGCATTAGATTTTCAGTATTTTCTGATTGCGGAGAATCAATACGGTCAGGAGGCGTTGTTAACAATCCGAAACATTGTATCGACGTTGTTTTTGGCAGAATCCCATTATGATTTAGATTTGCTGGAGGTAGAACTACTGAATCTGTTTTCTGTGGAGGCGGACAAACAGGCGGTGAGTCTGTTTTTAAACTGGTTTAGGCAGTTAGCATTCCACGGACGAATTGAATCTGGCGATTATCAGTCGTTAGAATACATTTACCGCAACGAAGAGGAGGTGAAGACGATGTTAGTCGCTGCGTTAGAGCGAGAAAGGCAGCAGATTTTTCAAAACGGGCTGCTTGAGGGCAAGCAGGAAGGGCTGCTCGAAGGTGAGCAGAAAGGGCTGCTCGAAGGTGAGCAGAAAGGCAGAGTCGAGGGCAAACAGGAAGGTTTGCTCGAAGGCCGGATTGAAGCTGCAAAGGCCATGCTTGCCAAGGGAATGGAGATGAGACTCATTTCTGAAATCACCCATCTTCCGGAAGCACAACTCTTGCAGTTGAAAGCCGCGCTTTCCTCGGTGAAGGAGTGAAAACAATGTTAGGCACCGCTCTCGACAATCTCGGAACAGAAAGGAGCAAAAGACATGATATAGCGCAAATCCAACCAAACGAATTGTTAACATGCGCCTTCACGTTATACGCCGACTGGACGAACTTTCTTCAACACTGGAAAGAATCCGTTTACCCTATTGGCTCAAAAGGTGTCAGTGATGAACATCCACGACAGCGGATATAAGAAACTATTCTCAAATCGGACCATATTTCGACAACTGCTTGAGACCTTTGTCAATCAAGAGTGGGTTCATGCTCTCGATTTCTCCAGTTGTGAACCCCTTGATAAATCGTTTATCTCCGAACATTACAAAGAAACCGAGAGTGACTTAATCTACAAAATCCAGTTTCATGACCGTGAGGTCTATATCTATATTCTCATTGAGTTTCAATCCACCGTTGACCCGTTCATGGCGTTACGGGTGCTGAACTACATTACCAACTTTTACATGGATTTTCTCGTCAATAACAGAGGTGTCAAAAAATTGCCGGCGGTTTTTCCAATCGTGCTGTATAACGGAGAAGCACCTTGGACGGCCCCTGTGAATCTTTCTAGGTTGATTGAACAGCACCCGCCCCTCGGTACATTTGCATTAGATTTTCAGTATTTTCTGATTGCGGAGAACCAATACAGTCAGGATGCGTTGTTAACAATCCGAAACATTGTATCGACGTTATTTTTGGCAGAATCCCATTATGATTTAGATTTGCTGGAGGTAGAGCTGCTGAATCTGTTTTCTGTGGAGGCGGACAAACAGGCGGTGAGTCTGTTCTTAAACTGGTTTAGGCAGTTAGCATTCCACGGACGAATTGAATCTGGCGATTATCAGTCGTTAGAATACATTTACCGCAACGAAGAGGAGGTGAAGACGATGTTAGTCGCTGCGTTAGAGCGAGAAAGGCAGCAGATTTTTCAAAACGGGCTGCTTGAGGGTAAGCAGGAAGGACTGCTCGAGGGCAAACAGGAAGGGCTGCTTGAGGGCAAGCAGGAAGGTTTGCTCGAAGGCCGGATTGAAGCTGCAAAGGCAATGTTTGCCAAGGGAATGGAGATGACACTCATTTCTGAAATCACAAACCTTCCGGAAGCACAACTCTTGCAGTTGAAAGCCGCGCTTTCCTCAGCGAAGGAGTGAAAACAATGTTAATCACCGCTCTCGACAATCGCGGTAAGTCTGTTCTTAAACTGGTTTAGGCAGTTAGCGTTCCACGGACGGATTGAATCTGGCGATTATCAGTCGTTGGAATACATTTACCGCAACGAAGAGGAGGTGAAGACGATGTTAGTCGCTGCGTTAGAGCGAGAAAGGCAGCAGATTTTTCAAAACGGGCTGCTTGAAGGCAAGCAGGAAGGACTGCTTGAGGGCAAGCAAGAAGGGCTGCTTGAGGGTAAGCAGGAAGGACTGCTCGAAGGTGAGCAGAAAGGCAGAATTGAGGGCAAACAGGAAGGTTTGCTCGAAGGCCGGATTGAAGCTGCAAAGGCAATGCTTGCCAAGGGAATGGAGATAACACTCATTTCTGAAATCACAAACCTTCCGGAAGCACAACTCTTGCAGTTGAAAGACGAGCCTTCCTCAATGGAGGAGTAAGAACGATGTTAATCACCGCAGGAACCCCAAAGGAATTTCACCATGCCCACACTCGACTTCAAAGGGAAACAACATATCTACGCCCACCATCTCACCGTTCCCTACCGGCCGATTGAAACGGACGAAAGCCGCTCCTGCAAGCCCCCTGCCTGCGGGGGGAAAGCGGGGGGTGCCGATGATAACCTCATCATCCACGGAGATAACCTACACGCCCTCAAAGCCTTGCTGCCCCGCTATGCGAACCGTGTTAAGTGCATCTACATCGATCCACCCTACAACACCGGCAACGAAGGATGGTGTTATAACGACAACGTCAACAGTTCACTTATGCAGCAGTGGCTCGCAGAGCACAGTCCCGTTGATAACGAAGACCTTGAGCGACACGACAAATGGCTCTGTATGATGTGGCCACGGTTGCACCTACTAAAAGAATTACTTGCGGACAATGGTATAATTTTTATCTCCATTGATGATAATGAAGAACACCACCTACGGATGCTGATGGATGAGATTTTTGGGGCGGAGAACATAGTCGCCAATTTTACTTGGTGGTCCAAGTACACATTGGCTAACGATTCCAAAACCGTCTCGTATCAGCACGAGAACATCCTCTCCTATGCGAAGAATTTAGATACGTGTCAAATCGGCGTTCTTCCAAGGACAGCAGAAATGGACAAGACATACAAGAATCCCGATGAAGATCCGAAGGGAGCATGGAAAGCAACTCCGTTACATGCAAAAAGTGGCAGGGATAGAGATAGGTATTCGCTTAAATTCCCTAACGGTGTTACGTGGCATTGCCCGGAAGGAAGATTTCCGAGGTACACCCAAGCGAAGCTCATGGATCTATACGATGATGGCCAACTTTACTTTGGTAAGAGCGGAAAATCCCAACCTAACAAGAAGACTTATCTAAGCGAGGTGAAGGATGGCAAAACCGTAGGATCATTGTGGACTTATCAAGATGTGGGAAGTACCCATCAAGCGAACGAAGAACTTTCTTCGATAATGGGAAAAGGTGTATTCAACAATCCCAAAGGCACTAAGCTGATTCAGAGGGTATTCCAAACTGCCAATCTCTCATCGGATGACATCGTCCTAGACTCATTCGCAGGCTCCGGCACGACAGCACACGCTGTACTCGCTTTGAACAAGGAAGATGGCGGCAATCGGAAATTTATCCTCATTGAATGCGAAGATTACGCCGACACCATCACCGCCGAGCGGATCCGCCGTGTCATTAACGGTATTCCCAAGGCCCGCGATGCTTCATTGCGCGAAGGCTTGGGCGGCTCCTTCACCTACGGCACATTGGGTAAGCCGATTGAAATGGAGGGGATGCTCACCGGGGAGGCCCTCCCCTCTTACGAATCACTCGCCGCCCATCTACTGTATATTGCCTCTGGGGTTTCTGTCGGGACTGATGCGTTGAAATCGAAAAACGGTGACGGTCTCTTTCACAGTGCCGACAAAATTGACTACTACCTGCTCTACCAACCCGACCTTGAGTACTTGCGGTGCAACGAGGTGATGCTTAACCTTGAACGAGCACAACGCATCCACAAAGCCAACCGTCAGAACGGGGGTAAGGCAATCGTTTACGCCCCGGGCAAATACATAGGCCAGCGAGAACTCACGGGAATGGGCATTACATTCTGTCAACTCCCCCATGCACTGCACGAAAGGTAAAGAGGTGGCGACATGATGGAATTGAAAACGTATCAACTCCGTGCACTCGACGCTTTTAGCTGTTGGTTGGAAGCACTCAAAGACGCACAGAATGAATCAGACACTGCGGTTAAGGCGTTGAGAAAGACAGGGGTTGATAGTGCAATCCTCAATGAGGCGCGTAATTATCCTAAAACAGCGTGGAATAGACTCAAGGAATATGATGGTGTGGCGGCAACTGCCGGCGAATACATCAACCGCACCGACGGCGCAGACCGCCCGATTCCACATATCTGTTTCAAGGTGCCCACAGGTGGGGGAAAAACCTTGCTCGCCGCCGCCGCTCTAGAACGCCTCAATCGACAGACCGGGCTGACATTGTGGATTGTGCCGAGCAAGGCTATCTACGCGCAAACCAAAGCCGCCCTGTGGAATCGGGAGCATCCGTATCGTCAAATGTTGGAACGGGCAAGCGCGGGCCGCGTCAAAATGTTGGAAAAGGATGATCCGTTCAATAGGGATGATATCGTTAATTACTTGTGCGTTATGTTGCTGATGTTACCGGCGGCGAATCGACAAAAGGGGAAAGAGTTTCTGCGTATGTTTAAGGATGCAGGACGTTATCCCAGTTTTTTCCCGGACGGTGATGATCTCCTCAGTGACGGCCGTATGATGGAAACCTACCCGGATTTGGAGTGCAATGTTGAAGGAGGAACAATCAAACACAGTCTCTTTAATGTGCTCAAGATACTGCGTCCCGTCGTTGTTCTTGACGAGGCACATAAAGCGTATGGATCGAAAAAGCGGGAGGCGAACGAAGAATTTGCCCGTTCCATCAACCGTCTGAACCCCCAGCTGGTTATCGAACTCTCTGCGACCCCGAACCACGGTATTAGCAATCTGCTTGTCGATATCGAAGGGCCCGACCTGAAAAAGGAGGAGATGATCAAACTGCCGGTACAGGTAACATCATTCCCAAACGCCGAGTGGGGGTTAACGCTGGGACAGGCGGTTGAGGAACTAGAGCGGCTAAATGCCGAAGCGACGGACCTTGAGCACAGCACGGGGCGTTATATCCGTCCTATCGCCGTTGTGCGCGTTGAGCGGACGGGTAACAATCAGAAGGATAGCGGGTATATTCACGCAGAGGATGTGCGGGAATATCTCACACAACACTTAAACGTGCCTTCCGATGCGATTCGCGTTAAATCTGCCGAAAACGACGAACTCGGCAGAGAAAATCTACTCTCCGAATTTTCGCAGGTGCGATGGATCATCACAAAATCTGCACTGATGGAAGGTTGGGATTGCCCGTTTGCTTATCTGTTGGTGATGTTAGACAATACGCAGGCACAACGAGCCATAACGCAACTATTGGGGCGGGTGATGCGGCAACCGGGCGCGCAACGCACCGATAGAGAATTACTAGATCAATGTTATGTCTATTGCAATAACGTCGAAGTGGGCACCGTCGTCGAACAGGTCAAAAGGGGCTTGGAAGCGGAGGGGCTAACAGGCTTGGACGACGAGGTGATGGGCACCTTACAGCAAGAGAGCGAGGGGCAGCAGCGGACCGTGCATCGCCGCGATCGATTTCAGGGGCAGGATATCTTTCTGCCGATGGTGCTCCATAAAAACGGCGACCATTGGGTGCAACTCGATTATCAATCTCATATCCTCCCGCATATAGATTGGTCGAAAATCGGACCGCCTGACCCGAAAGCATCTGCATCCGACGGCCCAAGATGGCAATCCGCAACGGTTGATATGGAGGAGACACCGCCTATCTACCATGCCGAGCGAGGGGTGTATATTGACAAAACGGTCAAAGTTTCGGACTTCACACGCCATCTGTCCGATGTTCTACCCAATCCATGGCATGCCGCCCGCATTGCAGAGCAATTGGGCGAGCTCCTGAAGCGGAAAGGCGAAACTGAAGCGGATATCTACGACCGACGTGCTTATCTCGCACATCAGTTACGGGAGCATGTCAAGAATGAAGTGGAAAATCAGGCGGAGCAGGTTTTCCACGAAAAACTGAAGAGGGGTAAAATCCGTTTTGACTTAGAGACCGGACAGCCGAATTTTCGTATGGTACGTAACTATGACATACAGGTTCACTCCAACGATAGGCAACTCGTAAAAAGGTATGGCGAGCCCTTACAGCTTAGCCTGTTTGAATCGGTATTTGAGCAGCACTTCGATAGCGAATTGGAAAAGAAATTTGCTTGTTATCTTGATGAGCAGAAGGCAGTGCAATGGTGGCATCGAGTCGCGGTGCGTCAACAGGGCGAGTATTACCTGCAAGGTTGGAAACAGGAACGCATTTATCCCGACTTCGTTGCGATGGCGAGCGAAACGCGCCTGTTAATTTTCGAGACAAAAGGCGAACACCTGCTCGGCAACCCTGACACCGAGTACAAGCGGAAGGTGTTGCAAGCACTTGAGGGGACATTCAATGCTGTCGGCACGGTAAAGCTGCGTGAGGCACCCCAAAGCATCTTTCAATTGGTGTTCAGCGAGCACGAATTCTCGGAGATAGCCGCACGGTTGGGCGAACAATATTCGCATAGCTAAAGCAGGGAAACCCGCCCTAATTTGGTTGATTCTGTAGGGGCAACCCCTGTGGTTGCTCTGTTTGACTCTCTTTTTATATGAGCCTATCGTTCTTGGAGGAGCAGAAATGCTGACGAAATTGATTTGTCGCAATTTCAAATGCTTTGGAGAAATAGAAGTCGAATTGGGGAATCCCGTTGTCTTCATTGGACCGAATAACTCAGGCAAAACAACGGCTTTGCAGGCACTCGCCCTGTGGGATATTGGGCTCAAACGTTGGAACGAGCACCGTAAGGGGAGACCGAAAGCAGAAAGGCGACCGGGCGTTGCTGTCAACCGGCGCGACCTTATCTCCCTCTCTGTGCCGAATGCAAGGTTGCTCTGGCGAAATTTGCAGATCCGAGATATTCAGAGAACTGATGGTAAGCAACAGACGCAAAACGTCCGTATGGATATTACCGTTGAAGGCGTTACTGCTGGCAGGCAGTGGGAATGTGGTTTGGAATTTGATTATGCCAATCAGGAATCCTTTTACTGCCGGCCCCTGCGATTACCGGAAGTGGACGGTCAGGTGTTGAAACGAATACCTGTTCCTGAAGCGGCCACAAATCTTGATGTTGCTTTCCTGCCACCGATGTCCGGGCTTACGTCGAATGAGACACGCCTTGATACTGGGGCAATCAATGTTCGTGTTGGGGAAGGGCGGACCGCTGAGGTCCTTCGTAACCTCTGCTATCAGGTTTTGCAGGAGCGCGGAGATAATGAAACGTGGGAAACAATCTGCCAGCAGATCGAAGACCTATTCGGCGTTCAGCTTGATGAGCCGAATTACATTCCTGGACGCGGGGAGATTGAGATGAGCTATCGGGCTGGCTCGATCTCTCTCGATCTCTCCTCGTCAGGACGTGGGCTTCAACAAACGCTACTTCTGCTCGCATATATTGGGGCACATCCGGGGTCAGTCCTTCTGCTGGATGAGCCAGATGCACACCTTGAGATTCTTCGGCAAAGGCAGATTTATCAAACGCTCACCGAACTTGCTAGGGAACATGACAGTCAAATCATCGCCGCCAGCCATTCTGAGGTTATTCTTAACGAGGCAGCCGATCGGGACGTTGTCATTGCCTTTCTCGGTGCACCCCATCGCATTGATGACCGCGGTAGCCAGCTTTTGAAATCGCTTAAAAGTATTGGATTTGAGCAGTATTATCAGGCAGAACAGAAGGGATGGGTGCTCTATCTTGAGGGCTCAACAGACCTAGCAATTTTACAAGCGTTTGCGGAGAAACTGCAGCACGATGTAGCAGATAGATTGAAACGTCCATTTGTACACTATGTTGAAAATCAACCGCGGGAAGCCCGTAAACATTTTTATGGATTGCGGGAGGCGAAAACCGATTTGGTTGGATTCTGTCTCTTTGATCGGATTGAACCCGAGCTGAAAACTACCCCTGAATTAAAGGAGTATAAGTGGAAGCGGCGCGAGATTGAGAATTACCTGTGCCAAAAAGAGGTGTTAATGGCATGGGCAGAAGTCGAAGGAGAGAGACAGAGCACAGGACCACTGTTTGCTAATCAATTTACAAATCAATGGCTGTCTACAATGGAAGAAGCGATTGCGGAGATTGAAGATGCCCTAGCGACACTTGGTGAAAGCTCGCCTTGGTCCCCGAATACCAAAGTGAGCGATGATTTTCTGGATCGGCTCTTCGATCGCTTTTTCAAAAAGCTGGGATTGGAGAATCTGATGCGAAAAACAAATTATCACACCCTTGTCCAATATGTTCCCTCAGATCAGATTGATCCAGAAGTATCCGAAGTGCTTGATGGGATTTTGGAGATAGCCAACCTAGCGAAACCGATAGGTGATGAGTAAGTCTATCGCCATCTCACCCTCCCTTATCGTTGACACTTGACAACTTAACTTCATCTCTGTTCCAAGAGGCTTCGGATTTCTGTAGGCCGATTTTCCAAAATCGAACATACCTAGCACATTACGCAATAGTCTAGGCTCAATCAGTCCTGAACGTTGCACTATCGTCCGGGTGTTTTGTCGAGATATGAATCTTGACCTACGGGCACCTTGGATGAGGGGTGCTCATAAATAGGTAATGGGTTCGATCATTGTGATCTGTTTAATCCGTGGTTCAGACAATAATGATGAGCACCCTTCACTTAGGTTATCCTAGTTCACCAAGAGCCGCAGAGGGCTATTTAACGAGTTGACAATGGCACACGCATACATCGGTTTTGGATCCAACATAGACGACCGCTTTACCTATATCGCTCAAGCGTTGCGGCTGCTGTTAGCAGCAGATCGCGTCTCGCTAATACAGATCTCCTCCCTCTACGAAACCGAGCCTGTCGGCTATGAGGAACAGGATTGGTTTCTGAACGGTGTCGTCGCTGTCGAAACCGATCTATCGCTCCATGGGTTGTTGACGTTGCTGAAGGATATTGAGGGGGTTGTTGGACGACAGCATCGGGCACGTTGGGGACCACGAGAGGTAGACCTGGATCTGCTAATCTATGACCAATGTTGTATCAATACGCCGGAGCTAATTGTGCCGCACCCCGAAATGCACCGACGCAGTTTTGTCCTTGTCCCTTTCGCCGAGATTGCCCCGGATGTCCTCCACCCAATCTTCCAACAAAATATCCGAACCCTGTTCTCTAATCTGGATGACGAAAAAGCCGTCAAACTCGCGGCACCACCGCCAAATATTGATCCAAAGGATTTGACCAAATGCCATACAATCCACAAAACCCGTTGATTGTCCAGAGTGATCGGACAGTGCTCCTTGAAGTTGACAGTCCACTTTATGAGGCGGCGCGAGACGCGCTTGCCAGCTTTGCCGAGTTGGAAAAGAGCCCCGAACATATCCACACCTATCGCATCACACCCCTTTCGTTGTGGAATGCCGCCGCTGCGGGAATAGAAATCGGAGATATCTTGGATGCGCTCGATGAGTATACCAAATATGATGTACCGCAGAACATAATCGCCGAGATAATGGATTATGTATCTCGCTACGGACGGGTGAAATTGATGAAGCACGCCGCTCTCAACCCCGATCGCGTCGGGGATAACGACTTGGTTTTGCACTCCGAAGATCCGGTGCTCATGACTGAAATTGTCCACAGTGAATCGGTAAAAAATCTGCTAGGCAAGCAGATTGACCCCCAGACCATTTCCGTCCCCTACCACCTTCGCGGACACATCAAGCAGGCATTAATCAAGATCGGTTTTCCGGTTGAAGACCTCGCAGGGTATGTCAGGGGAAGCTATCTGGAGATTGCGCCCCGGCCGATAACACAATCGGGGGTTGTCTTCAATCTGCGCGACTATCAACGCGATGCAGCAGAGGTTTTTCATTTGGGAGGCGACGTACGCGGCGGCAGCGGTGTGATTGTCCTCCCTTGTGGCGCGGGAAAGACCATCGTTGGGTTTGGCATTTTGTTTGAGACCAAATGCCACACGCTGATCCTTTCGACAAACACAATCGCTGTGCGCCAGTGGATTGCTGAATTCCTCGATAAGACAACGATTAGGCGGGAAGATATCGGCGAATATACCGGCGACCGTAAGGAAATTCGTCCAATCACAGTGACCACCTATCAGATTCTGACATATCGCAAGCGCAAATCGGAGGACTTCGTTCATTTGGGAATCTTTTCCGAGATGGATTGGGGCTTGATTATCTATGACGAGGTTCACCTGTTACCCGCTCCTGTATTTCGGATGACTGCGGAGATTCAGGGGAAACGTCGCCTCGGGTTGACTGCAACGCTGGTGCGAGAAGATGGTAGGGAAGATGATGTGTTCAGCCTGATCGGACCGAAAAAGTATGATGTCCCTTGGCGGGAATTGGAAAAGCAGGGGTGGATTGCGACCGCCGAGTGCACCGAAATCCGCGTAGACCTGCCCGAACACCTGCGAATGAGTTATGCTGTCGCCCGCGCAAGGCAGAAGTTCCGCATCGCTTCCGAGAATCCGAGCAAATTTCCCATCGTGCGCGAACTGATTGAACGACACGAAGCCGATCAGGTACTTGTTATTGGACAATACATTGGGCAACTCAAGCAGATAGCGGGGCACCTGAATGCACCGCTGATTATGGGGCAAACCCCGAACCATGAACGTGGCAAACTCTATGAACAGTTTCGGCGAGGGGAGATTAAGCTGCTTGTCGTTTCCAAGGTTGCCAACTTTGCGATTGATCTCCCCGATGCGAACGTTGCGATTCAGGTGTCCGGTACATTTGGCTCGCGTCAGGAGGAAGCCCAACGTCTCGGACGCATCCTCCGTCCCAAAACTGACGGTTCACTCGCGCACTTCTACTCGATTGTCACCCGCGATTCCCGAGATCAAGAGTTTGCAATCAACCGTCAGCTTTTCCTGACCGAGCAAGGCTACCGGTACACCATCCGTTACGGTCACGAGTATAATCCCTGAAAGATGGGTCGGGTCGCGTTTCTCGATGACTTCACCTTTGTTTATCTCCTTGACTATACCTCCGCTATGAGACTATAATTGCCCAAATTGCTAGTAGTAGGCATACGCCGTATGCCGTAACCTCAAAACGGGAGAGCGCAGAACTTGAGGAGTACGATTTAATCCTGAGACCGACGAAATCGAAAATCTCGAAATCCTATGCCGATTTCCGCTCATCTATATCTGTACAAAAAGTGAATTAAGTTAGAATTGAGACCGTTCGTAACGCGTAGCCTTGCTTTGTGGGCACTTGCGCTGCTTCGGTTAGTAGGTTAGGAGCAAAAAATGGATGAAAACGTACAGGACTACCTGTTTGACCTCCAAGGTTATTTGGTCTTAGAAAATGCGATTTCGGCAGAAGATCTGGACGAGATGAACCGGTGGATAGATGACCACGAATCCTATGTGGAAGAGCCGTGGTCCGCAAACGATAATCCACGTGAAAGAAGCCGCTGGATTGGGAACGTGGAAACGCACACATACAATGAAGAAAACGGTGTCAACTTTCAGAATATCATTGAGGGGGGCACCGTTTTTGAAAGGTTGATAGATTATCCCGCTTGGATCGACTTGGTCAAGAAGTACATCCACTCTTCTGTAAATGGGCTTTCCATCCACGAGAACTTTCTCAACGTCCGGGGGCCCGGTGGTTACATCCACATTCACTGTGGTGGACATGTCCCGCTCAGTTATTTGACATTTCGCCAGAACAACACCGGAGAATGGATGGTGGGCCAAATTAACGTGTTGATGGCCCTCAACGATATCGCCGAGGGCGACGGACCAACTGTCCTTATACCGGGCAGCCACAAGTGTACCGAAATTCATCCCCGACTGAATGTGGATGGCAGAGGCTTGGTTTACGATGGTGTGAGCGGTAAGCCGGCCGGGACAGCTGTCGCTGTGAAGGAGATGTATCTGAAGGCGGGGGACGTTTTGATGTTCACCGATGCGATAACACACGGCTCTGCGGAACGCACCAATCCCGGTTATCGTCGGACAGTTGTCTACCGCTACTCCCCAAGATATGTGCGCGAGCGATTCAACTATCAGATTTCAGAAGAGTTGTTAGGACGTTTGACCCCGGAAAGACGTACAATCATTGAACCGATCGCGCCGCGACGACCGCTAGCCGTATAGCGGCACGGTTCAAAGCTTGAAGAAATAAAGCCCCACTGAAGCTCTAATCTCCCAACTCGCTCAATGTTCCGTGTTCGGGTTGGAAGAAGGTGGATTCGTAAATATAGAGGAGACCCGCTCAATCCTATGTCAAAAACCGGCGCAGAACTGCTGATGGAATCCATGATTTCCGCGGGGGTTAAGCATATCTTCACGCTCTCCGGCAACCAAATCCTTTCCCTATACGACGCGAGCATTGGACGCGAGGTTGATCTCATCCACACACGCCACGAGGCAGCAGCGGTGCACATGGCAGATGGGTGGGGACGCTTAACGGAACAGCCGGGGGTCGCGCTGCTGACCGCGGGCCCCGGGCACTGCAACGCAATCTCCGCGCTCTATGTCGCATTGATGGCAGAGTCGCCGATGGTGTTATTAAGTGGGCACTGTCCGCACGCACAAATTGGCAGCGGCGCGTTTCAGGAGATGGATCAGGTCGCCGCCGCCAAGCCGGTTACAAAAGCGGCGTGGTTGGTGGAAGACCCCGACCATCTAGACCAAGACATCGCTGATGCGCTCTCTCTAGCTTGCGACGGGTGTCCCGGCCCGGTTCACCTGAGTTTACCCACCGATGTCTTAGATGCCCCCGTATCCCCCCGTTGCCTTCAAGGAACGGATAAAACGGATAAAGATGATACGTCCATAGGTGTTGTCCCAACAAGCGACGTGGACGATATACTCCACCAACTGACCGCAGCAAAGTGCCCACTCATCCTGGCTGGCCCCGCAATGGGACGCTCCTTCCGGTGGACAGAGGTAAAACGGTTGTCCGAGGCGACAGGTATCCCCGCCCTTCCGATGGAAAGCCCGCGCGGGATCAACGACCCGTGGATGCATCAAGCGACAAATTGCTTGAGCAAAGCAGACCTTGTATTGCTAGTAGGTAAGAAGTTGGACTTCTCGCTACGCTTCGGGCAGCCACCTTTTTTCTCCGAAGGGTGTCGTTTCATCCAGATTGATGCCGATGCGTCGCAGCTACGCCCGGGGAAGCCAGGCCTCCTGACGATACAGGCAGAACCGACGCGCATTGTGCGTCAGTTGACAGCCGCAGCACAGGTACTTGAACGCCTGCCGAGGGAAGGAGGGCACGATTCCTGGCGGGCAGAAGTTGTGGCAGCGCAAAAGGTTACCCCTTCCGAATGGGAGGGACTACGCGGCTCTGCGGGACAACCCATTCACCCGTTGCGCGTATGTGAGGCACTTCAGCCATTCCTCGATGGCGGTGCAGTATTCGTTAGCGACGGTGGGGAGTTTGGACAGTGGGTGCAAACAGGGTTGGAAGCGCAGCATCGTCTCATCAATGGACCTTCAGGTTCTATCGGCAGTTCTATCCCGATGGGCCTTGCGGCAAAGCTGGCACATCCGCAACTGCCCGTTTTCGTTTGCTTAGGCGATGGCACATTCGGTTACCACGCTATGGAGTTCGATACCGCGCTACGCTACAATCTGCCTATCGTCGCCATTGTTGGGAACGACGCGCGTTGGAATGCAGAACACCAGTTACAGATTCAAAATTATGGGGAAGCGCGCACGGTCGGCTGTGAACTGCTGCCATCACGTTACGACAAAATGATCGAGGCGTTGGGAGGGCATGGCGAGTTTGTTCAGCATCCAGACGATCTGACCCCTGCGGTTGAGCGGGCACTGGCATTGAGATTGCCCGCGTGCATCAACATCGCCATCGAAAGTGTGAGCGCACCGACATTCCGGTTGAGTGGTTCATTTAATGAACCAATGAAGGTTGATTAACAGTTACCATGTATTACGAATCGGTACCCCTTCTGTCTCAAGATAGTGCTTGATATGCTCAATTGAAAACTCACCATAGTGAGTAATTGAGGCGACAATGGCGGCATCGGCGTTACTCTCAATGAAGACATCGCGGATGTGTTGCGGATTGCCAGCCCCGCCAGAGGCAATGACAGGCACCGGAACAAGTGCCGCAATTGCCTTTGTCAGCACTATGTCATACCCCGCTTTCGTTCCATCCTGATCGATACTGTTGACCACAATTTCGCCCGCTCCCAATTCTACACCGCGTTGCGCCCACTGGAGGGCATCCAGTTCCATTGGGCGGCGACCGCCATCAATATAGATTTCGTACCCACTTGGGATTTCATCGCTCTTCGGCACCCGCTTGACCTGCATACTCAACACAACGCACTGACTTCCAAACGCCTTCGCCCCCTCTGCGAGGAGTTGTGGATTTCTCACCGCGCCGGAATCGACACTCACCTTCTCCGCTCCCGCGAGGAGAACTCGGCGCATATCCTCCAGTGTTCGTAACCCACCGCCCACCGAGAAAGGGATGAAGATCTCTGCCGCGACCGCTGAAACAACATCGATCATAATGTCGCGTCTCTCATTGCTGGCAGTGATGTCATAAAACACAAGCTCGTCTACCCCACCTTCATAGTACGCTCGCGCCATCGCCACCGGATCGCCGACATCAATATTGCCTTGGAAAGCGATTCCCTTTGTAACTTTGCCCGCTCGAACATCGAGGCACGGAATAATTCGTTTGGTGATCATGAAATGATTCTCAATTGTCGATTGATTATTCTTTGTTGTCGGTTTTCAGCATTAACTGATAAAGTTTGAACGCTCGCAAGTGATCAATAGCTCGGATAATCCGCGGATCATATTCGTACTCATCTAGGTCGTTTTCCGTTTCACGCGCAATGGCAAGTTTCAATCCAACGTCGCTCAAGATAATCCCTTCCTCTGTAAACGAATCGGCCAGTCGTTGGTATTTTCTCAGCGTCAAGGCAGCTTCAGAATCCTCTTTCGAGGCGCGCTGTGCCTTTTCCAACTGAGCGAGGGCATCCTCCCCGTTTTCTTCAATAAACGTCTTGATTTTCTCATGTTTTTGAAGTTTTCTCAACATCTGAATTTCAGAACGACTGAACCATGGATCTTCAATGTCAGGGACGATGCCAACTTTGTGAATATCAACCCCATTGGGGCTATAGTAGTGTGCTACTGTCAGCTTAATCGCGGCACCACCGCTCAGGTTCAGTGAAAAAATTTGCTGTACAGAGGCTTTACCGAAGGTCTTTTCCCCCATAACCAAGCCGCGTCCGTTATCTTTGATTGCACCGGCAACAATCTCAGATGCGCTGGCGCTGCCGCCATTGACAAGGACGATGAGAGGATAGCGTTTTTGCTGTTTGCCTTGCTCCGCACTGTATTCCTTACGCGGGGTCTTGCCTTGTGTATAAACAATCAATTGGCCCGGATCCAAAAAATCACTGGCGACCTCAACCGCAGATCGAAGTAAGCCGCCTGGGTTGGTTCGGAGATCTAAAATGAGTCCCACTATTTCTTGCTGGTTAAAGGTTTCAAATGCCTTATCAACATCATTGGCGGTGTTATCACGGAACTGGTTAATCCGGATATATCCAATATCTTCCTTGAGAACCTTGGATTCAACACTGGGGAATTGGATTACATCTCGCGTCAGCGTGACTTCCAAGGGTTTAGATTCACCCTCGCGGACAATCGTGATGGTGACTTGCGTGCCCGGCTCACCCCGAAGATGTTTAACAGCGTCAGTCGTTGTCATTTTTGCTGTCGATTCGCCTTCGATTTGGCTAATAATGTCGCTGCTCTGAAGTCCTGCTTTATCGGCGGGCGTGCCTTTGAAGGGGGCGATGATTGTTAGCCGCTCATCCCGGATACCGATCTCCATGCCGAGCCCCCCGTAAGTCCCACGACTCTCTGTGCGAAAGTCTGCATAGTTTTCCGGGGGGAGAAATTGGCTGTAAGGATCTAGCGTTCGCAACATCCCCCGAATTGCACCATACATGAGTTGTTTGGTATCAGGGGGATCCAAGTGATTCTGTTGGATGTGCGCCAACACTTCTGAGAACAGCGAGATACTCTTTAATAGCTCATCATCTAGTATACTTTTTAATAGTTCATCATCCAGTATGTCTTTTGGGGGATTGTTTTCTGCCTGTGTAAAGCCTGGCACGAGTTGCAAGAACAGGATGAAAACCAAAGCAGTGAGACAACCCAATAAATTGAATCCATAGAATTGATACGATTTCTGTTTTTTCATCAAAAAAAACTCCTTTAGGTGTGGAAACCCAATCCTTTAGGTTTGGGGGGGAACCCCTGCTTTAGCCCGGCTTTTCCATAGTTTTCTGATATAATACACTTGTAGATCGACGACTTAGGCAAACGCTCATTTTCGCATCCCTTAATGTTACAGCGTTGCGGTGGCACGCGTGTAAAGTTGCCTTGAATCCCGATCTTATAGGGGCTACGAGCCGAGACCGAGAAATTCGATCCGCTCAGGGGACGGTTGACAAGTTTCTTAATCCCAATTTATCGGGGACCTACCCTTTAGGGTTGGGTAGTTAGTAACCGTTATCCCGTCCTAAAAAAAAAGTGATATAAACGTCTGCTATAGGATATGCGAAATGCAATGTATGCCGCAACCACATAGTAGAGCAGATCAAACCACTCCATCCGATGGCGCATGAGCTGCCAGGCCGATATGCCGGATCCCTGCGTCTCCACTATCTTTGGTTGATCTGATGGTGTATCTTGCTTCTCAATGATTGCGACGGTGATTGTTTGAGGAACATTCCATTCAACATCGAGATATTTCCCGAAAAGGATGCCGATGATAGCGAACAGCGCAGCAACTAGGCTGATAGAAATCTGCCTTGACCTGCCTACTAGCAACACACCGACCCCTGTGAGGATGCCAATGGCAAGCGCAACCCACCCGGCGGTGAGACCCGTCCATTGGATATATTTAGCCCAGAGGGCACCCCCAAGCAACGCACCGATTAGCCCACCCAACGGCGCGAAGAGGAGATGTCTTGGAGATGTGTATGTACCGTTCATTAGGCCTGACCTTTCTAAAGAGAGGCAGATGTACAAATCTGCCATTCCACTTATCTAGCTGCCCTCGTCCGGCAAGGCAGCTAGTTGTGCACGGAGTTGTTCGAGTTCGGACTCTACCTGTTGTCGGCGTTGCTTTTCCTGTTGCGCGCGTGCTGCTGCCTGTTGTGCACGTGCTTCTGCCTGTTGCGCGCGTGCTTCTGCCTCCAGTCGAAGCTGCGCCTCCTCTGTAGAGGTAGTAATTGGTGTCCCATCGGGTAGATATGGGCGTAAAAGCCGCACCTTGCCGGGGTAATCCTCCCAACGGAGCCATAGATTCAAGCTATGGCTAAATAATCCCCCTTCGGCATCTGGCGGGATGCCCTCGATTTCACCGGCGGGGTTGCGGTGCCAACCATGAAATTCGGGTGGCTTATCCCCTTCGGGTTGATGGATGAAATACTCCGCCACCCCTATGTCAAGGAGGTATTGCCTCAGCTTCGCTCCACGGTCGTGGGCGGCTGTGGAATCGGAAAGGAACTCAAACACAACTGTGGGCACAGCGCCCTCTGTCCAAGTGTAGAAACTCCGCCGCTCTGGAAACTTCTCTGCACCTAAGACAACATAAATATCAGGGGCAACGAATTTCGTTCGATCCCCTTCGTAATAGTAGATAAAACTGTCAATACCGATATAAACAGGCGATTCGGTGCTAAAGTAACGCGCGAGTTGGTCACTGAAAATCCGAATCTGCACGCCATGAAATCCGGTTGCAGCCATTGGTTCATCGTCCTCCGAGGGGTAACCCTCGATGTAAACCGTGGGCTTTCCGGTTGCTCTTGGAAAGACAGGCATATATTTCTTTCGCTTGAAGTCAAAACCGTTTAAGGCACCCATGAGTCCCCTCCACGTTTCACAGAGCCCCAATCAAATTGGGGACAGGTTTGGTCGCTTTCGATGGTGGTCGGTATTCTGCTCAAACGTATACGCCACCTGTAGAATTTTCTCCTCCTCAAACGGGGCAGCAAGGATTTGCAAGCCGATGGGTAAATCAGCTTGCGTTAAACCACACGGTATGGAAATACCCGGCAACCCCGCGAGGCTCGCCGGGGTTGTCAGGACATCTGAGAGATACATCTGCAATGGATCTGCTGTCCGCTCCCCAATTTTGAACGCCGCTGTCGGTGAAGTTGGTGTCACGACCACGTCGACTGTCTCAAAGGCTTTATCAAAATCGGACTTAATGAGTGTCCTTACTTTTTGTGCTTTCAGGTAGTAGGCATCGTAGTATCCCGAACTGAGCGCGTAAGTGCCAAGCATGATGCGGCGCTTAACCTCCTCGCCAAAACCTTGGCTCCGCGTCTTTTTGTACATATCGCTCAACTCGTCAGCGTCTTTGGCACGGAAACCGTATCGGATGCCGTCGTACCGTGCTAAATTCGAGCTCGCCTCAGCGGGAGCGATGATATAATATGTCGCCATCGCGTAGTCGGTATGGGGAAGAGAGACCTCCTCAATAATTGCCCTACTCTCCTGAAGCACCTCGATTGCGCTCCGGACACTCTCCTCTACATCTGGGTCAATTCCCGCTGTAAAATACTCTTTCGGAATACCAACTTTGACCCCTTTGAGGTCATTAATCAAGGACCTGGTAAAATCTGGAACGGGTAAATCTGCTGATGTCGAATCCATCGGGTCATGTCCGCAGATTGCGTTGAGCAGTAAAGCGCAGTCGGTAACATCCTTTGAAAAGGGTCCAATCTGATCCAAGGACGACGCGAACGCCACTAACCCAAACCGTGAGATGCGCCCGTAGGTGGGCTTCATCCCCACGACACCGCACAAGGCGGCAGGTTGCCGAATCGAGCCGCCGGTGTCCGACCCAAGCGAACAGATCGCCTCGCCTGCAGCGACAACGGCTGCGGAACCGCCGCTTGATCCACCGGGGATAGTTTCCAAATTCCACGGATTGCGCGTGGTCTGATACGCCGAATTTTCGGTTGATGACCCCATCGCAAATTCATCCATGTTCGTTTTGCCAAGCATTACAGTTCCCTGTTGATGGAGTTTAGCCATCACGGTTGCGTCGTAGGGAGAGACGAAGTTTCCCAGAATCTCGGAGCCGCATGTCGTCAACACGCCTTTGGTACAGATCACATCCTTGATCGCAATCGGGATTCCTGCTAATGGGGGCATCTCATCGCCTCGCTGAAAGCCTGTGTCCGCGGCTGCGGCACCCTCAAGTGCAATATCTTCGGTCAATGTTAGATAGCCTTTTATCTGCCCTTCAACCGCGCCAATTCGGTCATACATCGCCTGCGTCAGTTCGACAGCGGTAATCTCCCGTGCTTTCAATTTCTCGTGAAGTTCATGGGTTGTTAGTTCATATAACGGCATGAAACATTTTACTCCTTTTGAGGATAATAATTTAACGCAAATTGCCTCCTATACCCGTAGGTCGGGCTTCCTAGCCCGACCCTAAAACCCCAGTGTGGCGACAAGTAGCAACTCAGGTTAATTTATGGCAGCGCATTGACCGCTTTCTTCAATAGAGGTTTCAGGGCTTTCATAGCGCACGTATGTCTCTTTTTATTCAATCACCTTCGGCACCTCAAAGTATCCCTCCTCTGCGCTCGGTGCCCCTTCCAACACAACATCTCGACTGTATGAGGCCTTAGCGACATCCGCTTTGACGACATTGCGGAGAGGGAGAGGATGCGCTGTCGGCGGCACATCCGTCGTATCCAATTCGTTCAATTTTCCGATATAGTCCAAAATCCGAGCGAGTTGATGCGTGAACTGCTGTATATCTTCTTCGTTAAAGTCAAGTCGTGCGAGGGTTGCAACATGTTTCACATCGTCCGTTGTAATTGTTTCCATCTAGTTCTCCCTGTTTATAATTGTTCATTACTGAGATCTGTATACTATTCAATCTTTTGCAACCGCGCATGAACCACAGCGAGGGTTTTCTCAGATCCACGTTCAAACCGCACCGTGACACGCATATTAAATCCATACCCATTGATAGCAAGAATCTTTCCTCTTCCAAACTGCGTGTGATATACAACGTCCCCAACTTCGTAATGGAACGGCACCTCGTCGTCAGAATCGGGTTCATCGGGATCGTAGGACGAAACCACCGGTCGCCGAGGCGATTCATGGGTAGGTCCCTGACCAATCAGGTCAGGAGGAATCTCCTCAATGAAGCGCGAAGGGATGCGATAATCGATGTCGCGGTACAACCGCCGTGAACGGGCATGCGTCAGATAGATATGCTCCTGTGCACGCGTGAGTCCAACGTAACATAGCCTCCGTTCCTCCTCAAGTTCAGCTTCGCTGTCATAAGAACGTTGATGTGGTAGCAACCCTTCCTCAATTCCAACCATAAAGACAATCGGAAATTCCAGCCCTTTCGCGCTGTGCAGTGTCATCATCGTCACTACATCGCTCTTATCCTCCATGCTGTCGATATCGGAAACCAATGTAATCTTTTCCAAGAAACCCGCCAATGTCGGTTCTGGATCACTTTCTTCGTACTCTGCCACCGCTGCAATTAACTCACCGAGGTTTTCTTCGCGGCTCTGTGCCTCAATCGTGCCTTCGCGCCTTAGAGCTTGAAGATAGCCAGTGCGGTCAACTAAATCCTCCGCTGTGCGTGCCGGCGGATCGTTTGGGTTAAATGATGCAATCAATTCAGCGAATGCGCGAACCTTGTTTTTCGCGCCATTGTTGAGCCTTGGCACCTCGCTGGCACGCTGAATCGCTTCAAATAGGGGGATACCTTCTTCGGAGGCGAAATCCTCGATCTTTTGCACCGTCGCCACACCAATCCCTCGGCGCGGCACATTGATGATACGTTTGATGCTAACTGTGTCGGCAGGATTGACAATCACCCGCATATAAGCCATGATGTCTTTGACCTCCATCCGCTCGTAGAATCGGATGCCGCCCACAATCTGATACGGAATATTTGCGCCGCGCAGTGCATCCTCAAATGTACGGGATTGGGCGTTAATCCGATAAAAGATTACGCAGTCGCCATATTTCCTCCTACGTGCCCGCCACTCCCTGATCTGTCGCAGCACATAGTCCGCCTCACGGGTGTCGTCTGCCGCTTCATGCAGGGTGATTGCGCTCCCTCTCCTGTTTTCGGTCCAGATCTGCTTCTCCTTGCGCTTCTGGTTGTTACGGATTACATGATATGCAGCTTCGAGGATATTTTTAGTTGAACGGTAATTTTGCACCAAGCGCAAAACCTTTGTATTTGGATAGTCCACCTCGAAATCGAGGATGTTGTTGATATCTGCCCCTCGCCATGAGTAAATTGAATTATGAACGCAGATGGAATTTGCAATATAGTTATGCAAACAATCAACATCTAGGTCGTAGACATATCCTTGATAATCTTCCCATTCGACCGATTCAACCAGATCTTCAACAAGTTCGCCCTCTTGTTCCGTAGCCAAGTACATTTTAGGTTGAATTTGACTCGCCGGCTGAAAATCGTATTCTCGATTGTCAACCAAAAATGCTCCAGATTGGATTTCTAAATCACCTGCTGCGTGAGCGATTTGGTTGGCTAATTTGAGAGTTTCTTCGTAGTCCAAGCGAATCTTTTCAATCCGCGATATGTTTCGCTTCCCCGTTCTGGTGTGATATCCTTGTGATTGCAACTGTTTTTCTAATGTGCGATCAGTCGTATTCAGTGAGACACGGTGTGCATGCCAAGGACTTCGCTGGCTCACGCGCTGGTCGCCAAACATTGTGAAATGGACAATCTGTTGATCAGGAGACTTATTGCCTGAAATGTCTTTCGGACGATAGCTTGGATAATCGTGGAATAGATAGAGGTCGCGCATCAGACGCTTAGCGTTTGACACCGTATCAATGTTTTCATAAATGAAATTGATGTGTTTCTGCTTCATCACGGAGTTATGGCCAGCCGCGTCGAAAACAGTTGTGGGAATGCCATACTCAAAAGCATAATACTGTTCCCACATCTGTGCTTCAGAACGAGTTTGGCAGGTTTTCAAAATCCATACTTTATCCGCTTTCTCTTGTACACACCGCTGGTGAACTTCCGTCGGTAGCGGGTAGTCTTTGAATCCATCACTACGGGTCCCTTTGGAGCTACCAATGCGATAGCCGCGGGCCCGCCTGAACATCAAATAAACATGATGCAGATCCGGCGCGTTACTAAGGCGCGAGAAAAGGACATGATTCGGTGTCGCGCGCAATATCGATCCATTTTGGGTCGCGATTTTGACCAATTTCCCATCATACCATTTCCGGTGGATGCCGATGACTTCTGCTGTAAGGGTTTTTCCTTGACCGGCCGCTGCAACGACACTATCCTCCCAGCGCAGGTCTTCAATCGGAGTTGTCCCGTTGGGGGTCTGAACCAACGTTCCCGCAGGTAAACACTGGTCATCGTCGCCCACCACGCAGATATTCTGATGCTTCTGCGCCAACGCGTTAACAAGCAGATACTGACCACGATTGGTATCTTGATATTCATCAACGAGGACGTACCGAAACTTGTTCTGATAGTACTCCAATACATTCGGATTAGCATCAAACAACTCGACTGTCAGCTTAATCAGATCATCAAAATCGAGGGCGTTGTTTTCGCGGAGGAAATCTTGGTACATCGGATATATCTGTGCGGCGGATTCCTCGAAGAACCCCACTGCTTTGTTCGCATACTCTTCAGGAGAGACGAAATCGCTCTTGGCTCTACTGATCTCGCCGAGGACGGGGCCCGGTTTATTCAGGGGAAGTTGGAGTGTCTTGATGATCGCCTTAATCAGGGTTTGCTGGTCTGTGGTATCGTAGATTGTGAACGAACGGTCATAGCCAAGATGGTGAATGTCTCTGCGTAGAATCCGAGCACACGTCGAGTGGAAGGTTGCTACCCACAACTGGCTCTGACCGATAAGGTTTTCGAGGCGGGTTCTCATCTCTTCCGCGGCTTTGTTTGTGAACGTCACCGCAAGAATATTAAACGGAGAAACGCGGTGGTGCTGGATGAGGTGAGCGATTCGATGCGTAATCACGCGGGTTTTGCCGCTGCCCGCACCTGACAAGATGAGCAGTGGGCCTTCGCTATGCTGTACCGCTTCGCGTTGAACGGGATTCAGGGATTCGAGGAGATCGGTCATTGAGAGTTCCTTCCGAATAAAGTGTGGCACGGTTCTTTCACGTAAGTATAAACGATCCGCTGCATATTGGCAAGGTAGAAATTCATGGAATGTAGGAGCATTTAATTCCCAGATTTGACACAGGCAATCAGCACCGCTACACAATTTGGATCAGGTGTGATAAAATAAAGTAATAGGCATACTCCGTCGTTTTTCCCTACAGAATATTTTCTTTTTACATAGCCTCCGTAAAAAAGTCAGAACAATGAAATCAAATCTCCCCAAGCACCTCAAACCCATCTTAAAAAGCCTCATTGCCCTCACAGGTTTCCTGATGATAGTGCTCGCTTTGCTGCTATTGTACCAAGTCCGGGATGGAGGCAAACTGGTTTCACCGCCAGCGACACCGATTTTTACCGATCGATACGGCACTTTTTTAACAGAAGGAACGAGTGACGGGAATGCACCGCTCGGTTTTTGGTGCCCGCCGGAGATTTTGCCGGAGCGGATTGTCTCATGCCTGTTGACGATTGAAGATAAACGATACTACGAACATTTTGGAGTCGATTTCCGTTCCCTCCTTCGGGCACTAGTGAATAACCTCAGTGGAGGACCTCGGCAGGGTGCCTCGACGATTGCCATGCAGGTAGCGCGACTGCAACGCCCCGGGAAACGAACCCTCTGGAGAAAAGCGTGTGAAATGGGGACGGCGGTTTGGCTCAACCGAAAGTTCGGTTATGAAAGTGTGCTCCGGCACTACCTAAAGATTGTTCCTCAAGGCAATCGTATCCACGGTGTCGCTTACGCAGCAAGGCGGTATTTCCAGAAGCCCTTGGCGGATTTAAGCTGGGCGGAAGCGGCGGTATTGGCGAGTCTCCCCAAGGCACCGGGCAGAATGAACCTGTACCGTTTTGAGGGTCGCCGAAAGTCCTTTAAGCGTGCGAAACTGATCCTCAATCTGCTCCGCGAAAATGGTATACTCGATCCGGAGACCGTCGCAATCAGCCAACGCCAGTTAAAATCCTTGGAAATCCCCATGAAGGAATCGCGTCCCTACCACAGCTATCACGCCATTTTACGGATCCAAGAAACAATCGACCGTACGGCTTCCTATACGAAACCGATAGCCACCAGTTTGGACCTCTCCCTTCAGGAAGTCGTGGATAACATTGCCGGCGAAGCGATGGGGCATCTCCGCCAGCGCGGGGCGGGCAATCTAGCTGTCATCGTGGCGGAGCGGGAGACAGGTGCGATTCGGAGTTATCTGGGTTCTGATTTTTATGCCGATGGAGATTACGCCGGGGCCATCAATTATGCCGCGACCCCACGTTCTGCAGGCAGCACCCTGAAGCCTTTCATCTATGCCTTGGGTATGGAAAGGGGAGTGTTCTCTCCCGCCAGCGTTTTAGCAGATCTGCCGTTCCATCTCTCCTATCCGGGGGGCCAGTATAGCGTTGCCAATTATGATGAGCGGTATCTTGGACCACTCCTTTATCGGAAGGCACTTGCCAACAGCCGAAATGTCCCAGCGGTTCATGTTCTAAAAACGGTTGGGTTAGCAAAGACATATGATCTGTTTCGTCAATTGGGGCTTGCCAAGGACGACAAATCCGCTAGTGTTTATGGGCTTGGATTGGCAATTGGGGGGCTTTACGTGACTTTGGAAGATCTCGTCGCCGCTTACGGCGTGTTGGGTAACGATGGGAAAGCGTTTACATTGCGCTGGTTTGAAACCGCTGATGAAGAAATACCCGCGCAGCTTATCCCTGAAGATGCCGCCCGGCAGATCGCCCTTTTTCTCTCCGACCCGTTGGCGCGGCTGCCCACCTTCGCTCGCATGGGACCGCTGGAATATCCCTTCCCAGTAACGGTGAAAACTGGTACATCTCAGGGATTCCGAGATGCTTGGGCGGTAGCTTATAGCTCAAAATATATTGTCGGTGCATGGATTGGGCACCCGGATCATGAACGGATGAAACAAGTGAGTGGGCTTGACGCGGCGCAGTTGGTTAAAGAGATTCTGCTCTTTTTACACCCCAAGGAACGTCGGGGTGTAGGCGAAACGCCTTTTCCACCGCCCCAGTTACATCAGGATTCGGAGCAATCTGCGGGCTATCAATTGGTTAAACTCTGTCCGTTGTCGGGAGAACTTGCAACCGAGGTCTGTTCTGAGATCGTCTTGGAATATCTCCGCTATGGAACCGAACCGACAATCCCCTGCCGTGTCCATCAATCGTTTGCGGTTGACCGGCGAACAGGAACGCTGGCGGGTCCCATAACACCCCCGGAGGAGGTAGAAATCAGGGGTTATGTCGTCCTATCTCCACGCTTTGCGGCTTGGGGTGCAATGCACGGCTACGGCCCCCCGCCGTCACCCGCAACCGAATCGCCATACGCTAGCATCGCCATTGAGGAGCCGGTTAATGGGAGCGTCTTTCGGTTTCATCCGGATGCCCCGCGACAATTGCAGAGCGTCGCGCTCAGAGCCAGCGTTACCCCCGCTGTCCCAGAGATTATCTGGTATGTGGATGGGGAGCCCTTTCAAAAAGTGTCTTACCCCTATACGACTCGATGGCATCTTCGCGCAGGTTCCCACGCGCTCCAAGCCCGCTTTCCTCACGCCGATATACAGAGCAATATTATCACCATAACCATTGCTATTGCTCCATAGCGATTCTCCTAAGATCGTCGAGATGTTCTGGCGAATCACCGCCCTGACGGGTCATGATTTGCACATTGAAATACATCCTTGAAAAAGATCTAAGACCATGATACAATAACCGTTGTGCCTCCTACAGCACGACAGAGCGTGGACAACGGGTAAAAACTCAAATTGCCACCTATTGAAAATCTATCGGTTTTCCTGTAGGAGCGGGGAGACCCCGCCCGTCAAAGCTTTTACTTCCGCTCCGGAGGAGCGCAATCTTCAATCAACCAATGAGCCAACAAAAACCCCAGTGGGACGATATCTGTATAACATCAAAGGAGTACAATCATGAGTCAAACAATGCGGTATTTGCCGGACGGTCGCATTGAACTTGTTGAACAGGATGTGCCCGATCCGGGCGCACAGGAAGTGCAGGTCACGGGCGGAGCGTGCGGGATCTGTTCTTGGGATTTGGTTACAGCCAAGCTGGGTGATCAGATGCACCCCATGGCACCGCCCGGGCACGAGGGAGTCGGTTATGTGAGCAAGGTGGGCACCGGAGTCACCGGTGTGAAGGAGGGGGACCGCGTTGCAGGGGGCGGGTTCGCGACGGTGCGAAATCTGTCCACGAATAGATTGTACAAGATTCCAGAATCTGAACTGCCTGATAAATACTGGATTGTGGAGCCTGTTTCTTGTGCGGTTACGGGGGTCGATCACTGTCAGATCAAAGGCGGCGATCGGATTGCGGTCGTCGGATGTGGGTTCATGGGCTTGCTGATTTTGCAGGGGTTGCTGCACCATCCGCTGGACCAGTTGATTGTGATTGATGTGGTGCATAACCGTTTGGATCTGGCAAAGCAGTTGGGTGTAGATGAGGTGTATAACACGACTGAGATTGATACGGCTGAACTTGCGGCAGACCTGAAAGCGCGGGAAATCGATGTGGTTGTCGATACATCGGGCAATCAGGGTGGGCTGGACCTTGCCACCGATATTGTCAAGAGAGGTGGACGTATCAACCTGTTTGGATGGATCAAGGGTAAAACTGCCACTTTTGACCCGACTAAGTGGCACATGGGTGGATTTACAATTATGAATTCGACATCATCGGCGAAGATTCGCGATACCTTTGAAGCTGCGATTCGCATGATACACAACGGCGTGTTCGATCTCGAACCGCTAGTCACACACACAGCGACTTTGGAAGAGTACCCGGATTTGATGCAGGGGCTTGTAGCGGGCGATCCAAGCTATATCAAAGGTGTTATCACACTCGGCTAGTTCGCGCTTGCAGCGGCAAAGATCAAAAAGGGGTTGTACTATGACAACTAGGACATTTCCGAAAGCGGAGTGGGAGATCGCTCCCCCTTCCGAAGTGGGGATAGATTCTGAGAAATTAGATCTTGCCAAGGTGTGGCTCGATTCAAAGTTTAAGGCCGACAGATATCGCGTGGCGATTGTGCGGCACGGTTATCTCGTGGCGGAATGGACGCATAATATCCCAAGCGCAGAAAAGCATCCCATCGCCTCTGCCAATAAGTCAATTCTGTCGAGTATGCTGGGCATAGCTATTGACGAAGGTAAAATCGGAAGTGCCGACGATCTTGCTGTGGACTACTATCCTGAACTGATGGATGTGCCGAAGGGTGAAGGTCCCAAAGAGGGGCGGTGGGCATTTGAGGCGAATTGTGGGATTACGCTGCGACATCTGATCTGCAATGTGTCAGGATATATGAAACCGGGTGAAGCACCGGGACAGGTATTTAACTATCAGACTAACGGGATGTGCGTGCTTTCACACTGCATTGAGAAAGCGTATGGCTTGTATGATGTCAACCGTCCACAGGAATCACCAAAGATTCCACCCCTTTACAAGGGGAAGATCGCTGATGTGATTGGTGCCGATTGGGAATATACCTCAGGATCTCAAAAGATGCACGATAACGCGCGGCTCCACATCTTTGGTTGGGGTTCAGCGATTCTCACCAGCTTGCGAGCGTTAGCACGTTTAGGTTGGCTCTGGTGCAACTGGGGCAGTTGGGAAGGGAAATCCGTGATTCCCGAAAGCTGGCTACGAGAAGCAACGGTAGTCGCGCCAGATATTCTGGCGAACAATCCTGAGAATATGTGGCGATATGGGCACGGATTTTGGACAAATCAAAAGGGCAAACTCTGGTCCGATCTTCCGAGAGAGGGATATACCGCTTGGGGGGCAGGCGGACATTATGTGGTTGTGTTTCCGAGCCACCAGCTTGTCGTGGCGATGAACCCCACCCCCTATCCGGGAGCGTCACAGCCTTATGAAACGCATACCGTCACTTGGTTACACCAGCAGGAGGTTTTGAAACTTATCCTCGATGCGTGTGAAGCATGAAGATGACCATCTAAAATTTACCATAACTCAAGTAGAATGAGCAGCATGGAGGCGGGGATGACCCAACCGACTCGACTACTGCCAGTATTTACTAAGCAGCTCAATTAACTCTACCTTAACCTATTTGGCTGGCCATAGTCAACAATTTAGTTATGACATGATAAACAGGTATATAGCCGGTGAACGTATCCCGCCTCGCCTGGTACGGGAAAATGTTAAACTACACCTTGAGCAAAGGTATTTTCAGAAGGGATCGAAAAAGATGAGATTAGGTCGAACGAGATTGAATATTGGATTAGTGGCAGCACTCTGCTTTTGGATTGCGGTCAACAGTGGAATGGCAAAGGGGTTGACCTCAGACGACATTTTCCCGACCGACCGGGTGCTGGATGTGCAAATCACTGTCGCGGATGAAGATTGGGATACAATTCGCTATCAGACACGGGATTTTTTCTCGGCACTGCACGAGAGCCGCAAAGTCGCACCACCTGAAGGGCCTTACACCTACGTTGATGCGAGCGTAACGATTGATGGCGTGGCATTTCCCCAGGTCGGGCTTCGCAAAAAAGGGTTCCTTGGCTCGCAAAGTAGCACTCGCCCCTCGCTCAAAATCAAGCTGAATCACACCGACAAAGACGCTCGGATTGAAGGCTTGACCAACCTAACGTTCAACAACAACCAACAGGACATCAGTTTGATGAGCCAATTCATGGGCTATGCCTTGTTTAATGCCGCTGGTTCACCTGCCCCCCGATGTGCGTATGCGAGGGTGACGGTCAATGGAGTGAACCTCGGGGTCTATTCGCATGTAGAGACGGTTCGCAAGTCGTTTCTCAGGCGCGCCTTTGGCACCGACGATGGGACCCTGTACGAGGGCCCCTACGTCGATTTTTACGAGGGTTGGGCGGGCAGTTTCGAGCGCAAAACCGGCGATAACGCACCGGGACGGGAGAAGATTCAACAACTCATCAAGGTCCTCGAAGATGATAACAAAAACATTGAGAGTGCAATCGGTGGGTGGGTTGATCTCGATGCGTTCTACACATTTTGGGCAGTGGAGGGGCTGCTCGGTTTTTGGGACGGGTACTCCGGCAACAACAACAACTTTTTCATCTACCTCAACCCGGATACCGACAAATTTCACTTCTTACCTTGGGGTGCTGATTCGCTCTTTAGCAAGCACAGCAAACTCCAACACCACAACAAAGCCGGTGCACCCATCTCTGTGAAGACCCAGGGCTTGCTCGCCCATAAGCTTTACCAACAAAAATCCAGCCGAGAGCGTTACGCCAAAACAATGATGGGTATTCTTGAAAATCATTGGAATGAAGCGGAATTGCTAGCCGAAGTGGACCGGATCGACGCGATGGTCAAACCGCACTTGGTCGATGCCCAACGCTTCTTTGGCGATAAGGACGAGCGAAAAACTTACCCCCGTGCACTAGCACTGCGAGAGACACGAAAATTCATCCATGAACGTCGCGCGGATATAGTAAAGGAGATTGCAGACGGAATGCCGGAGTGGCGAGCGGTTCCAAGTGAGCCATTCGTTACGCGGGGAGATGGTTGGTCCAAGGGACGAGCAAAACCCCCCGGAAACAATATTTGGAGTGCTGCCGCAACCGGAAGCATCAAAGCGGTCAAGCAACACTTGGCTAAAGGCGTGGATGTCAATGCCAAGGATAGCACATTCGGTTCGACAGCCTTATCGTCGGCTGCGTTATTCGGTCATACTGAGATTGTCGCGCTGCTGCTTGAGGCGGGTGCCGATGTCAATGCGAGGAATCGGGATGGTGGGACACCGTTGCACAGTGCCGCTTTTCTCGGCCAATATGAAGCGGCTAAATTGCTGCTTGAAAACGATGCGGATATCAATATCAAGAATCGGGATGGCGATACACCGTGGGATGCGACGATGGCGGACTGGGAGACCACTCGTTTCATTGCTGGATTGCTAAAGATAAGGGTGGATAGGGAAAAGGTAGAGGTTGGCAGAGTCAAGGTGGTCGAACTGTTCCATCAACACGGTGCCACGACAAACATAGGAAGTGAGGGGGATGCGCTATGCAGTGCCATCAGAAATGGCGATTTCGGAGCCGTCAAGGAGTTATTGGCTAAGGGGGCAGATGTCAATACTTGGGATAATGAATTCGGAGTAACCGCCTTGTCGTGGGCGGCCCTTCTGGACGAGGTGAAAATCGCTCAATTTTTAACAGAAAAAGGTGCCGATGTCAATGCGAAGAATCGAGATGGCAGCACGCCGTTGCACAGTGCAGCGTTTCTGGGTCGCGCCGAAATCGCCGAACTGCTGATTCAGAAGGGCGCAGATGTCAACCCAGAAAACTACAAGGGCGAAACCCCGCTTGATGTCTTGATGGTGGACTGGGAGATTACTAAGTTTATCGCAGAGTTGTTGGAAATAAAAATAGATGCGGAAAAGGTAAAAATCGACAGAACCAGAACCCTTGAGATCCTCCGCCAATACGGCTCAGAACACTAGTCTTTCTTGTTCAGAGGTTGGATGGGTTTGATGGACTCATTTACCATGCGCCTCCTTGTGGTAGTAAGGGGTTGAGGGGGTTGTTGGACAGCGTGCCGAGGGCTACCGCGCATCCCGTCGTTATACGTCTGTATTTGAAGGAATAATCATGAAAGAACTATTAGCATTTTATCAGGAAAATGATTATGTTGTTGTCCCTGATGCCTTATCCACCGATGAGGTTCATACCATCAACGAAATCATAGATCGCGATCTCGTCGAGAATCCAGCGATGTGGTTTGAGCGGGAAGATGGACATTCCCTACTCAATGTCCATCTGCTAATTACACACCCGGAAATTGACTTCACCATGCGTCCGCCACGCTTGTTGCCGTTGCTAGAGGCGATTATGGGACCTGAGTTATGTGCGGAAGAACATTCGGTGCGCATTCGTCGCCCTCATCTTGATGGGCCCACCAGTTGCCGCTGGCACCGCGATGTCGGTAGTGGAGCGAGTGAAATCCCCCACCCCACCCCATACATATCCGTTGTCTTTTACCTGAGCGATGTGGATGACACGACGCATACCTTTAGCGTCTTGCCCGGTTCGGGACATACTAGAGAACAACCACTCGACGCTTATGACCTCACACAAGCTCATCATATCACCGGTGCTGCTGGCACTGCTGTCTTGTTCAACGCGATAATGTTCCACGCTGGCAATGTCCGGCAGACCGCTGCGGAACGTCGGACCATTCACCTCTACTGTGGCCGCACAACAGACCGCTACTTGAGCAATTATACCATTTTCCCGCGCCGACTTTCGGAAAGCAAGGACGAAGCCACGCGGAAATACTATAGTCGCCCCAATCCAATTACCAAATTGTTACTGGAACGGTTTTAGGTAAAGACCAACGCTCACCTTTCCTTACAAATTGACACACCCCCAAACCTAAAGGATTTTAGGTAAATGAATGGAGGCCTCAAATGGCTGAATCAGGCGTGATGTCTACCATCCAAGATTTTACGGCTCAGACAGGTGGGATGGTCGGGGTTGCCGCAAAACATCTGGAGACAGACAAGCGCGTTTCCTATAACGCCGACACGGTATTCTTTACAGCGAGTACGCTGAAAGTGCCGCTATTGGTAGAGTTGTACCGACAGGTTGATGCGGGTATTATTGACGTGAACCAACGCATTGACCTAACCGACGCTTTACGGGTGCCTGGATCTGGTGTCCTCAAGGAGCTTGCAGCTGGACTTCAGCCGACGGTTCACGACTTGGCTATGCTTATGATTATCATCAGCGATAATAGTGCCACTGATATACTTTACAACCGGGTTGGCGGGGATAATATCAACAATACGATGCGGCAGTTGGGGTTGACCCATACTCACATTCCGATGACGTGCCGGGAATTGCTCTACAGCATCACTGGACTTGATACGGAAAACCCCGCGCATACCTATCAGGCCGCGTCAGATCGTTTGAAAAAGCAGGAGTTTGTCTTAGCGGGTGATGGTTTCTCCGAAGATAAGTCCGACGTGTCGTCGCCGAGCGATATGTGCCGCTTGTTAGAGCTAATCTACGATGGCGATATCCTTTCGCTCCAGTCCCGGGAGGCGGTCTTGGATATCCTCAAGCGTCAGCAGCTGAGCACGGTTATTCCGCACGCGCTTCCCCCGGGAACGGTGGTTGCCCACAAAACGGGCAGCTACCACAACATCCGGTGTGATGTCGGTATTGTATTTTCCCACACGGGCCCATACACTGTAGCGATTATGGCGAAACAGATGACGGCTGGAAATCGACTGGGTGTAGATGCGAGTCTTGCTGCTGTCTCCAAAGCGGTTTACGACGAGTTTGCCGGATAATCGATCTGTTGCTTGAGGGCATGGGGGATGTTCAGCAACTTTAGTATTATCATCAAGGTGCAATCAGTGCGGAGAGAGTTAGACATCATCCAGCACCGGACGGTCTAGCCGTGTATGATAAAGTGGTTCTAGGACCCCTCTCTGTTCCGGTTTGCTACCCTATAGATGTTCATACATAGAGTGGCATTTAGCGAGGAAGCACGTATGCGTATTATCGGACCAAAGCCTCAAATCTCGGTTGTACCTACTGTAAGGTCTGTGCGTCCCCCTGACGCGTATCTCGATCTGTTGACACAAAATGAGCAGGAATTTCAGGAATATGTGCGGCAGGTCGAGTCGCAGCAAGTCTTTCAGCGTTTGGTTGAGGAAGGGCACATCCGAAAAACCAGCTTTCAAGGGCGGATTCCACGTCATCTGTATGAGGAGTTCCAAGACCGTCAGTTCGTGGAATTTATGCGAGAGTTCGAGATTGAGGAACGCGGCGATTGGCAGCGCGATTTTTTCCGGGAGGATGCGCGGCGGCACATCGTGGAATTGGCGGTTAAGTACCGTGTCCCGCGCGGACGGCTCCTTCATGCGCTCGAATACTGTCGTCACCTCAAACGGTCTTGGGCGGGCTACGAAGACAATCCTGGGTTTCATCTGCGCCTTGATGATCCGGAATTCCACGAGCCTCTAACGGCACAGATGCCGCTTGAATCGTCGGAACCTTATGAAGAACTTGCTAAGCTGACGGAAGCATACGACATCACGCAAGCGGAGTTTGTCGAATATTTTATGGATGCGGGTGCTGAGTCAGAGGATATCGCTGATGAGTTGGGGATTCCACAAAGCGTGGTTCGTGAGATGCGCGACCTTGTGGATCAGGTGCAAATTGCGAGCTCGGCGCAGGTCACGGTCATCAATACGCCCTCAGCATCGAGTCAACCTTCCCAGACGGTAGCAACGGTGCGACAACTCAACAATCCACCCCGCGCAGAAATTCATGTTTTATCGGAAATCGAGTATAATTCTCGTTACCAGATCCAAGTCCCTAGCGATCAGGAAACTGACAAAGAAACAGCGCATCTCATCGACCAACTTCGCCTCATCAATCAACGCAAAAGCCTTACCTTCCGCATCGTTATGTTCATCTATGAATACCACTACCGTTACTTCGTCAGTGGGGATGAGCTGCATCTCAAACCCTTGAGCCAAGCCCAACTCTCCAGAGAATCCGGCGAGCACGAATCCACTGTCAGCCGCATTCTGCAGGACAAACGCATTGATACGCCCACAGGTACCCTGCCTCTCAAGTTCTTTTGTCAGAGTAAGGGGGAGGTTGTGCGTCGCTTAATCGGCATACGAGAACGCCAAGAATTGGCATCGGGTAAGCGTAAAAAGCCATATAGCGATGCCGAACTTGCGGACCTCCTCGAACGGGAATACGATACAAAGATTGCCCGCCGAACCGTCACCTATTATCGCAATAAGTTTCAGGAAACCCCGAAGTTCTATACGCGCCGAAAAGGTATCAGCCAAGCTGATCAGGATGAGTAGTGCAGCTTTATGGCCTCCCTCGCAATCTGTAGCATGTAGCAGTAAGCCTTGTGATTCAACTGTTATCTGCCTTACCTCTTCTTTTTCCGCGCACGACATTGAGCCTCGCCTCTCCATTTTTCAGATGAAATGTTAACGCCTTCCCCATTTTCTCTATTGACACTCGTCGTATCGTGTGCTACACTTGCAATCAGCAGAACTATGCAGCCGTTATGTCTATCAGCAATATCGGGGGTTATCGCATGCAAACCGACTTAATCCAAGAACTCGTTGAGGATGAAATGCCCCTCTTTCCACTGGAGATAGTCCTGTTTCCGGGGGGTGTCTTGCCACTTCATATTTTTGAGCAAAGATATCGATTGATGATCCAATATTGCTTGGATAACGATCGACTTTTCGGCATTGTCCTCATCAAAAGGGGGCGAGAAGTAGGTGAACATGCCGAACCCTATCTCGTTGGGACCGCCGTCAAAATCATAGAGGTTGATCGGCTTGAAGATGGTCGAATGAACCTGATAACGCTTGGACAGTATCGCTTTGAAATTATGAAAATTCGGCGGGATCTGCCCTATTTAGTTGGTCAAGTCAGGGCATTGGAAGCAGATGATACCGAGCCACTCGAAGACGCTGAGATGCCTACTGTCAGAGCCATCCAATTATACCGAGCCTACGAATCGTTGTTAGCAGAATTGGTGCCCCAGTGGAAGCCCGCAGAGGAAATTCCGACATCACCCGACCACCTATCTTACCAGATTGCGACACGGCTCCAGATTCCGTTGACAGACAAACAACAGTTGATAGAGACATGGTCTATACATCAGCTTTTGGGTCGAGAAATCGAACTTCTTGAACGAGAAAATCGGCGATTAAAAATAAGCCTGCTCGCTCGAAGAAGTTTTGAAGGGCACGACACTAACATATCACCGTGGAAAAACGCCTCTCTGAACTAAACGGCGATGCTTTTCATCGCCGCTCTCGGAATCGAGGACAACGATGCAACGCCAACTTGCTTCCAATCGCGCTCCTCAAACATCTGGTTCTCTAATTGCGGTGCGAAATTTTTTTTATGTTAGCAACCTATTGTCTATAATACGCCTTGGGTTGACTCCATTCATCTTTCACAGCATCATTCGTCGATCTCACTTGGCGACGTTGATAATAGGGGCACTGGCAATTCTAACCGACATGCTTGATGGTTACTTTGCACGCCGTCTGAATCAGCGCACCAATCTGGGTAAGATTTTGGATCCAATTGCTGATAAGGCGATAATCAGTTCAGTAATCATCGCCCTCATTTTATCTAATTCGGGTTTTCCGCGATGGGCTTTTGGCATTGTGATTATTCGAGATGTTTTGATTGTGATTGCCAACATTTTTCTGTTCCATCGAACACAGACCATTGCCCGATCTGATAGGTGGGGCAAATGCACAACCTTCTTCCTTGCAACTGCGCTGGTCCTCTACGTCTTAGCGGATAGCGGCTCAATCCCTCCATTTTCTCCCTTCTATGTTTTGTGCGTTGGTTTGGTGTTTGCGTTAATTTCGGTCTTGAACTATAGTTGGCAGTTGTTGCGTTTGTTGCAACAGAACAGGACCCACCCGAAAAAAGCGCTGTAACAGTCAGACAAGAAGACATAAAACATGGCCGTCCCGCTTACCGTATCAGAAATTGCGAATATGATTGGTGTCGAAGAGGCTATCATTCGACAGACCCTTGAACGCCGTGATGAAGATCTCGTCCCTTATCTGCGTGACCCCGATGCCTTGGGAGAAGAAGCGGATGTCAACGTTTCCCCCGCCCAACCCCAAACGCTGCTTTTAGACCGTGAAGGAATGCCGTTACTCATTACCAAATTGGCATTTAATATTCCAACCTCCGATATTATTGAAAACCTTGCCTGTCAGGTATTGCACCTCACGCTCATCCAAGACGAGAATGCAGATTTGACAAGCAAACATCAAGAGCTACAGGAACAAAATGAGCAATTGCAACACGATATCAAAGAATTACAACAAAGGGTTGAGTCCTTACAGAATGAGCTAGCAGAGCAGATTCAGTTACGGGAAGCGGCTGAAGCTGCTTCCCGTAAAGGATTTTGGAACATCTTCGGACGACGAGAATGACAAAGCAACGTTGTAATCAGCTAATTGCTGTTGGGGCACTAATTATCGGTTTGGCGTGTCTCTATCAACCGTATTCAGTTTTGCTTCGGGGTATTGCTTTACCGCTACTGATCATCTCCGCTATATTATCCGCTCTCTTCTTTTCAGAAAAGCGAATCGTTGAGGTTATCGCTGGGTTAGGACTCATCGCAGGTTTTTCATCTCTTTATTTGCCTCTCTCGCCAGTTTTACGGGGTTCTGCTTTCCACCTACTTTCTGCGAGTGCCATTGCTTTTGGCATGACGACAAGCCTGAGCCGGTTCGCTGAAATCGCAGCGATGGTTATTGTGGTAACCGGGTTGGTCGCTCTTTACCAATCTTTTAACCAACTGCTGCAAAGCAGCGGACTTCACCTCATTTTGACGGGCATAATTGTGCTCGCGATTGTATCCCCACGAAAATTGCTAATCGAACGCGTCTCAATCGGTGCAATTGTGCTTGGATTGGTCTTCCTCTGTCAACCTGTCACCATCGTGCTTTACCAAACAGGCTTTCAGGTTCTCCTCGGCGGTTTGGCTGGGTTTATTGTCGTTGTGCATCGGGCGGCTTGATGTGTGAAACGTGAAGAAATTTGGCTGTCACTGATTGTGCTCTCACGGCGGTTATTTTATCGCCCCATGGGGTAAAACTGCATGGACACCTTTCACTACATTGACAATCTGAGTCCCTCTGAATCCAATATCCGCTCTGGCTCAAGATAATGAACTTTAGACATTATGCGGTCTCAAGGACAAAGGATTGGAGGATATAATCGCCGATCTGTTCTTCAAGGTGCATACAAATTCCGTGACCGATACTGGAAAAAGATCATCCGGCGATTCTGTTCTCCCGTCCAAGGATACGCCCCGTGGGTTTGGGCGGAAGCGAGGAAAAGGAGCACATCGCCTGCCTTCATTTCCACATGCTGTACTAGTCCCATCTCGTTATCGCATGTTCGGACTCCGTCGGGCATGGGATAGCTCGTCTTGTGACTGCCCGGCACACAGACAAAGCCTCCGTCCGCCAAGGTGACATCGCGCAATTGCCAAGCGACATTGAGGTACTCACTATAGACGCGGCCGTTTTGCTGACGGTAGTGGTTGGTCACCCTTGATGGAAAACCATTGGCGTGCAGAGCATGTCCAGATGACCCTTTCCCCGACAAGAACGCGTTGCACATCATACACTCGAACCCGCTGCCCATGATCCAATTCAAACGTTGAATCAGGGCGGGATGGGCAATCATCCTTTGGAACGGCTCGCCATACGGCGCGGGTAGCTGCCACGGGTTGCCCATTGACGATCTGCCTACCCCCGTACCCGCTAACGGCTTTGAATCTCCAGCCGCAGAACCGCCTGTGCTGATCTGGTCGGCGTTGGCATCAATCGCTTCGTTAGCCGCTGCCAGCCAGTCTGCATCCATCACCCCTCGTAACACAAGGTGACCACAGAGATCCCAGTGAAAAAATTCCTTCTCGTCGATCCCCGAATCCGGATCTCGTTTATAGATCGAAGGGTGAAGGATGCCGGGCTCCGCTGCCAGCGAAGCTGTCTTACCATCCGAGTGCACGACAGGTGGTGGATAGCCTCGATTTGGGGTATGTAACACGGCGCGCTGCACCGGCGTTAGTTCCGCTGTCCATTCGGGCATCGTGTCGTCTTCGCCGGTAATTTCAGATCCTGCGGACGGACGGACTTCGGGGCTGATATAGCCAAATTCGAGTAGACGTTGGGGGCCCTTCCCTTGCCACGGACGTAGCCCCCACATCAGGGATTCAGTGCACAACAGCAGATCGCCTGCTTGCAAGACCGGCTGCACGACCAACCCCATATCGTCATCTCCATTCACAAGTTCTTGGGGAGCATCGACCGAGCTGTTATGGCTCGCTGAAACCACCACCAATCCGCCATCGCCCTCGTTTACATCTCCCAATGCCCATATCGCCCGCAGCCCCTGACAGAAACGGGAGCTATTGTGCTGACGATAAGCGCGAGACCAGTCCTGCCATTCGCTACCTCCTGACAGAGAGACCTTGCCATCTTCAGAGCAATCACCTTTGACCTCGATCAGGTGCGGTGATCGGTCTAGCCGGCAATTTTCACCGCAGATCTCCTCCAAATACTGCATCAACACAGGATGATCGCGCAGGAAGTGTAAAGCAGAGCAGGCAGACACGCTTGATGGGATTGCCCCGTCAGCGGTTTCTAACTGATCGAGCCCTTCGTTACAGGTTTTCAACTGATCGGGGTTCAGGACACCGGGGACGATTAGATAACCTGCCACGTCGAAATGATAGTTTTCTTCGTTGATCATTTCCTTCTTATCCATAACGCTCTCCTTTCTCATTGTTTTCACGTTTCACGTCCTTCATGTTTTGCACTTTCTACTGTGTAACCGTGTAGGTCGAACAGGTATTCTTCCATTGGAGTTGGCATGTTCTATCTCCTTAATTCAACAATAAGCGGAAAGGGGTTGAACGATTGTATGCCAAGCTATTGTAAACGAACCTGTCAGAAAAAGCAACAACGAATCTCGCCTGAGGTTCTCCCATTTTACTTGTTGCTTAAAATTGCGATCTACTATATAATCGGTTTAATCCCCTGCTGCCTACGCTTCGGGGCGGACGGGTTGGCGGTGGGAGTGGAAATAATCTTCCGGCCCGGTGAGATTAAGGTTATTAGGAGGAGATCCGTATGAAACTAAAAGTCGGTATCATCGGTTGTGGACGCATGGCGAATACCATTGAAGATGAACAGATAGCGAGAAGGAAGCAAGGATCCCAGCGTGGCGGTTTGGTGTTGCCTTACTGCCACGCCGGGGGCTATGCGGTCGTTGAGGAGACGGAAATGGTCGCCGCATGCGATATCGTGGAAGAGAAGCGGGAGGCGTTTCAACAACGCTGGAACGTGCCACAGGGGTACGCGGATTATCGTGAGTTAATTGATGCGGAGCAACCCGATATCCTCAGTATTACGACCCGTCCGGAGCAGCACGCGGAGGCGATGATTTACGGGGCAGAGCACGGTGTCAAGGGGATGTATGCCGAGAAACCGCTCTGCTGTTCCCTCATTGAGGCAGATGCCATCAAGGCAGCATTTGAGCGAAACGGCGTTTTCCTTGAATTCGGACCGATGCGTCGAAATTGGGCAGTCTATCGACAAGCGCGGGACATCGCTCAAAGCGGGGAGTTAGGAGCGGTTCGATCGGTGATCGGGTTCGCTGGAAACAGCATCGGTGGACATTTTCTTGATACGCTACTCTATCTATTGGGTGATCCTGAACCGGTCTCCATCCGCGGCACCTTAGGAGAACTGCACCCCGACAACGGGGATACCGCCAATTTGCGATTTGTGCGCGATACGGCCATCCTGTCAGCTTATGTCGAATTTGATAACGGGACAACCCTCCATGCGGCAGCGACCGGGGCAGAGCGGGAGTATGAGCTGGTTTGCGAGGCGGGGCTCATCCGAATCCAGAACGATGGCGAGTCCTTGTATGTGCGTAAAAAAGGGGAACAACATCGTGCCTACGACCCGATCGAAGTTGAACCGGTGATACCGTGGAGCGGCACCGAACGCAAGGTTCGTGAGTTGGTGGAGTCGATAAAAACAGGGGAGCCGGGAGTTAGCAATCTGCGAGCAACGATGCTGGGAACAGAGATCGGATTCGGCATTTATGAATCCCATCTACAAGGTGGCAACCCGGTCCATCTACCGGTGCCGAATCGTGAGCGTTGGGTGTCCAGTTGGTGATTCGTATTGCTGCCACAACGTATCGGGAGGTTGCAAACAGGGGCTTTAGCCCGTAAAGCGTGAGAAATCTCACGTTTCACTCAGTAGTTTTGGCGAGCTATCACATAATCCCCTCGTATCTTAGAGGTGCCGGATCAGAGACGGCCGCCGGGTGAGTAGGCAACTCCTACCTTGACTTGGGTTCCCTCCATCTGCTCCACAACATGCTGGAAGCATTCTTCAACGGTTTTGAACGGGGAATTTGGATACGTTTCGAGACTGAATCCTAAGTCATTCGCGCCAAACATGAGCATATCAACGCCGGGTTTGGCAAGTTTTCGTGCGTTGATAATCGCATCAACAGATTCCAGTTGCAGGCTAAGGATGCCGTTGTTGTTCCACCATTCGGCGTATTCCAAGCGGTCAAGATCTGGATTGAAACCGTATCCCGAGCTGGGGCCCCAACTCCGTTTTCCAATCGGCGAATAGTAGAAGGCATCGATCGCTTCATCAACCGTTGCCTCCGTTTCAACCTGCGGCACTACAATCGCCAATGGGCCCAAATCGAGGATGTTCCCAATGAGGTAAGCGTTCCGCGTGTGTTTGATCCGTAACTGAACAGGCATCCCCAGCTCTGCCAAGTTGGCACAAAATGAGACGAGTTTCTCTTCGTTAAATGCCGAGTGTTGGGCATCGGTCCCGATTAAATCGTAGGAGTCCTGACTAAGAATAGCTTCGAGCTCACTTTTCGAGGCACTCGTGGGAGCACCGCCGATGTTAATAATTTCGCTGTTGTGTATCCGTTGTTTCAACGTTAGTTGTTCTGACATATCTTATGTTATCTCCTAAAGTTATTTACTATATTACCATTCAAGTTGTTGCCTGAAGTCTGGTTATTATACCATACGACTGAAATGGGGCAAACAGATTTGTTTTACTTTTACTTTAGGATCAACATCCGCCGTGTCGCTGTGAACTCTCCTGCGGTCAGTGTGTAAAAATAGAGACCGCTGGCGACAGGCTCACCCAACTGATTCCGTCCGTCCCAATAGGCTGCACGGCTTCGATTCTGATACATACCCGCCGCTTGATGCCCCACCGCCAAATGCCGAACTACTCCCCCATTCATATCATAAATCGTCAGCGTTACCTCTGCCGACTCTGCCAACTGATACGGTATCCATGTCTCCGGGTTAAACGGATTCGGATAGTTTGCCAACAACGCAGTCTCTTCAGGAATCATTGAGGCTAACAGGTTCTGAAGATTCTCAATACCCCGTTTGAAGGCAAGCGAACCGTCATCTTCCAACCGCGCCTGTGCTATCCACGCCTCTATCGTCGCAGCATCTACGCTTTCTGCTCCAACCGCGGGCGCAGCGGGTGATTCGGCAATCCCTTGTGACACAAGAATAAGGTCAAGGATACTGACCACACCATCACCGTTGGCATCCACCGGCGAGTTAGCGGGCACCCTTTTCCCCAACTGCTGAGCGACGAGAATCAGATCCAAGATGCTGACAACCCCATCTCGATTCACGTCCCCGGTCGCCAGTTGTCCCTCTACAGCGATGCGGATTTGATGCGGTCCGGCGGGGATACTATCGCCGGTAACGGAGCCGAACTGGAACTTCTGTAATGCCAACTCTGTTTCACCGCCCGATTTCGCCTTGAACCTCACCTGAAGCAGGGTGCCTGTGCCGCTCACACCGCTGCTAGAAAGCCGTGCCGCGCTGAGTCCTGTGATTTTACCCGCTGCGTTATCAATGCTGCCACCTTGAAAGAAGGTTGTGCCGCCGTTCGTCTTCAGGAAACCGCCTTCGGTCACGTTAATAGCTTCTAGGATCGCAGGGGCAAACTCAATATCAAACTGCCAGCCTGCCAAGTCGGTGACGTTTTCTGCGCGGATATCAAGGGTAAAGGCATCGCCCGTATGAATTGGGGTTTGGGAAAAAGCGTAGCCGACACCCATTGACACCGTATAGTCGGTGCCGGGTTCAAACCCAAAAAAGCCGTTACCTAAGGTGTGAACCGCAACTAACAGGACATTCCGTCCCTGCTGAAGCGTGACAGGGAAAAAATCTGTGTAATTGTTGTGCCAAATTTTATTGAGACGTTCGTAAATCAAAGTTCCGTTGAGCCAGACCCTTACCCCCTGATCGCCGCCGACGTACAGCGTTGTGTCCTGTTCCTGTGGCGAATAGAGGGACACCGTGCCGTAAATGGCTCCGTTAGGAATGGTGCGTTTCAGCATATCCTCAATGTTACCCCACCCCGCAGGCGGGAGTCTGTGGGATGTCCACACACTGTCCCCGACCGATTTTCCCGCTGTTGCCCCGTGGGTGGCAATTTCCGCCTCTGTCACTGTGCCCCCACTCGCCTCTGAGAGTAAATCGGTGTCATTCAGCGTTTCACCCACTGTCCCCGGTAACACGACCCAGAGCCACGGGCCTTCGATTTTCGGAGCATCTGCGGGGTACCCCGGATTGCCGTGCCAAACGAGCTTTATATTTTCACGTAACCCATCCAGAGGTGAAAAGTCAGGGATCTCGTTTCGCTGGAGCACTAGCCATTTCAAGTTGGTTAACCCTGCAAGCGGCGATATATCCGATATGTTGTTCTCCCCAAGATTCAAACGAATTAACCCGGTTAACCTCGCAAGCGGCGATATATCGGAGATCTTATTGGAAAGAAGATACAACTCTGTCAACCGCGTTAAACCCGCAAGCGGGGAAATATCCTTAATGTCCGAATGGCACATATCTATTTTTTCCAGTTGGGTTAATCCCGCCAGAGGCGATATGTCGGAAATGGGGTTGTGCCATGTGGTCATAGTTTTCAGGTTAATTAGTCCTGCAAGGGCGGAGATGTCAGAGATCCGTCTATTGGAAAAATGTATGTGTTCCAAGTTGATTAGCCCTGCTACAGGTGAGATGTCAGAAAATAAATTGCTGTCCAGTACGAGCGTTTTCAAGTTGATTAGTCCTGCAAGGGCGGAGATGTCAGAGATTTCATTATCCCCAATTTCGAGAATTTCCAACTTGCTCAAGTCTGCTAGGGGCGATATGTCGAAAATCTGGTTTCCATGGAGGTTCAGGAAAGTGAGCTTTTTTAAGCTCGTTACGGGCGAGATGTCGGTGATCTGATTGTGGTCAAGAATTAGCGTGTCCAGATGGATCGCATACTCCAGACCCGTCAGATCGCGGATGCCAGCGTCATGAACGTGAAGGCGCTCAAGTCCCGTCATCTCCGCCACAATAATCGGGGCATTGAGGTTCTTACCAAGTGCCTCCACAATCGCGGCACGCAGGTTCGAGTCAGGAATCTGAACAACCGCCCCCGGTAGCTGCTCCGGCTGCGATGGGCTATCAACCTCCGCCTCCGGGAAGTCCAATGCGTAAATCATCGCATTAAAACTCGATGTCCATGCGTCCCGTTTCATACTCCCATTCTCACCCTCTAACACCAGCAAGCCTGCGTTCTGTAGCCCTATATTCTCACCAATCTTTTTAAGGAATACTTCGGTCTCTAACCCAACCACCGCTGCGGCATAAGCCGCGTCCACCGATCCCTCAAACGCTTCATGAAATCGTGAAATCGGCTCAATATCACCAAACGCACCGCCCGTTGCTGCCAGTGCCGCCTTGTATCTATCCGTGTCTTCTTGAACAAGCGCGTCCATCGCGGACTGTTCAACGTATAGGCGTAGGGCTTGGGCTTTGTCATACGCCGGGGTGGCATTACTCTCTATCACGGAACGGACTTGATCCTCAAACGTCTTCATCCCTTCCGTGTGGCATCCCAAACAAGATAACCCATTCCGCACCGTCGGATCGCTTGCAGCGGGGTTGGAGACGATGTTTATCGGTGCGTCATCTAAACGAAAACCGGACGCATTGGCAAGGTAGTATCCCTGTAACCCATTGGGAAGATTGAAGATAACCTCCCCACCATCATGCGTGAAATTGAGAGGGTAGGTAAAGATGTTCTGTGTGCCAACACTCCCCGCGAAGTCGTAACTCTTCCAATACGCTCCGTGTTGAGAGGTGTGTCGTTCTATCACCCTGTTGTGATTAGAGACACCGGAATCGTTGGTGCCTGCCCGCCAGACACGCACCCCCGGCGCATTGCGTAGGTTACGGACCACATCCACCTCCAATCGGGTCTCTAACTCCCTATCCGTTAAGGGTAGGGATAGCAAATCGTGGTATAGCGGTGGGGTGGAGGCCGTTGCCAGAAACCAATCGACATGAACCGATGGTATATTACTCTTCGTCTCCGTCTGTAATTTCCCGAGTTGGTTACGCAGCGCGGTCTGTGTTGCCGCATTAAACGCGATGTGATAGGGATACGCCGCTTCTATTTGTGTCCAGCCGTCATTGCGATCCCACTCGTAGTGTCTCAGGTCAATGTAGAGGATTGTTCCTTGTGGGTCAATGGGTTGTGGGTTGGTGACAGTGCTTCCCCATGAGAGACTATTGACCAGTTTGGAGAGTCCTTTACGGTATTCTTGGAGTCGCCCCGGTGTCTCCCCTGCGTTATAGAGGTGTGTCATTGTGAAGTAACGGGCAAAGGCGCGGTCAAACGGTGCGAGCGACATCAGGTGGGTCTCAATAGTATTGAGCACCTCACCGGGGGAGATGAACTGACTATCGGAGACGGAGGTTGTTGCCCAATCGGGTGCACCTGCTAAAATCCAGTTTCGGATGGTGTCAATTGCTTGGGTGGACAGCTGCGGTTGTGCGAGCGGCATCCGTTTGGCTAGGTCAGTGGTCAGGAGTCGGTTATACAGTTCGGAAGTATCGGGGTTTCCCGGGACAACGGTTCCCTCTCCGATGAGTGCGTTGTGTTCGATTAAGAGGGTCTCTCGGTAGGCACCGTCGGGGCCGTGGCAGATGAGGCAGCGTTGTTCAAAGATAGCGTAGGCATCTTGGGCTATCTGTTGTTGGGCGGATACATTTTGAGAACCGATGATGAACATCAATAGGCCAATGAGTGCGATGAGATGTTGCTGTTGCTTACAAGCCCTAATCCAATCGGGGATAAAATGACGCTTAAACATAGAGCATGTCTCCTTATAATAATGTAGGTTGGATTGAACGGTTAAAAGCAAATCCATATCAACGACAATAGAGCGATTGGTTAGTAAAGCCCAAGGTAGTTATCGGTTTCCCACTGGCTGATGCTCTGATGGTAACTTCGCCACTCTTCGCGTTTGACTTTGATGTAGTAGGGGGCATATTCAGGGCCAAGTGCGTTCTGAATGACCTCGTCCTCTTCCAGACAGTCGAGTGCTTGGCTGAGGGTCCTTGGTAGCACATCAATACCGCGTCGTTGCAGCTCGTCCACGGGCATTTCGTAGAGGTTATCGTCGTTGCGCGTGCCGGGATCAATTTGGTTCTCGATACCATCGAGTCCGGCGGCGAGCGTTGCTGCCATAGCGAGGTAAGGATTGGCAGCACCGTCCCCCGAACGATTTTCAATCCGCCCAGAATCGGGGATACGGATCATCTGCGTCCGGTTGCTCCCACCATACGTGATATAAACAGGTGCCCACGTTGCGCCGGAGCGGGGAGCACCAGAGATCAGGCGTTTATAGCTATTGACGAGGGGATTGGTGACAGCAACGAGTGCTTTGGCATGGTGGAGAATACCGCCCATAAACCAGTAGGCAAGTTGTGATAGACCGTTCTCATCGGATTCATCGAGGAAGTGATTGGTCTGGTTTTCCGGATCCCACAGGCTCATGTGAAAATGCGCGCCGTTGCCGGTTAAGTTTGCAAACGGCTTAGGCATGAAGGTAGCCGTCAATCCCTGCTCTTCGGCAACAGTTTTGACCATCCACTTGAAGAAGGTGTGCCGATCTGCTGTGGTCAGTGCATCGGAATAGAGCCAATTGAGTTCAAACTGACAGTTAGCGTCCTCATGGTCGTTGGCGTAGGGACCCCAGTCTAACTCTTGTAGATACTTGATTAGGGTAGTCATTGTATCGAGGTTACGGTGGAGTGCCCGCAGGTCATAACAGGGCTTGCCCAGCGTGTCGAGTGGGTCCCACGGCGCGTAACTACCGTCCTCACCCTGTTTCAACAACATAAACTCTGCTTCGACACCGACGTTGAAGAGGTAGCCTTTTTGTTTGGCTTTCTCCAATTCCCGCTGCAAAATAGTGCGTGGACAATAGCACCATGCCTCATCCCCCACGTGCACATTTCCCGCCAACCACGCCACGTTTTCGCGCCACGGCACGATTGTAAGTGAGTTAAAGTCAGGAAGGCTTGCCATATCAGGATCATGTGGTCCCTGACCAATTTCACCTGCCGCAAACCCGGCGAAGCCAGCCCCCTCCGCCGCCATGTCATCAATATGCGTCGTCGGCACCACCTTCGCTTTTGGTGCCCCAGCCATTTCTACAAAGGAACAGAGGAAAAACTCGATTTCCTTCTCTGCAACTAACGTTTTAACCTCGTCTAACGTCATTATCAGGACTCCTTTCTCATTGCCGTTGGAAAAAAACTCGATTTTCTTAGTAAGGTAGGCGTTACTCCCGCTCCTTCCACCCCGGTCCGCCGCCAAACACACGGTTCGTCCCAACGAGCGGAATGCCGCAAATCATTGACGCTTCCAAGTTTAATGCGCGGAGGTCTTCGGGGTCGAGGTCGTGTACGTCCGCCTTGCCGCAAGCGCGGGCGAGGATCTGGATCTCCGAAGTCATCGCTTGCAGCAGGTTGGCGACGCGCTCTGATGCTTCGTCAATGTCGAGGCGTTTCATCAGGTCGGGGTCCTGCGTCGTAATCCCGACGGGGCAGCGTCCTGTGTGGCAGTGGTGGCAGTGGTAAGGCTCGGTACCAAGTTCGTGGTAATCTTCGAGGTGGATGGGTCTGTTACAGTTGAGTGCCATCAGTGCTGCTGTGCCAATGTATACCGCATCTGCACCGAGTGCCATCGCCTTTGCTGCGTCCACACCGTGGCGGATGCCGCCCGCGATAATGAGCTGCACTTCGCCGTACAATCCGAGGTCTTCGAGTGCCGCGCGTGCCTCACATACGGCAGCGAGCGTCGGAACCCCTGTATGTTCTTGACAGATTTCGGCGGATGCGCCGGTGCCGCCTTCCATGCCGTCTACAACGATGACATCGGCACCCGCCTTTGCCGCCAACTTCACGTCGTCAAACACCCGCGTTGCCCCCATCTTCACGAAGATTGGCACCTGCCAGTCGGTCGCCTCACGTAATTCTTCGATTTTAATAATCATATCGTCGGGGCCGAGGAAGTCGGGATGCCGCGCTGGGCTGCGTTGATCCACACCAAGGGGTAAATCACGTTGTTCCGCAACCGTATCCAAAACCTTCGAGCCGAGCAATAATCCCCCCGTTCCCGGCTTCGCGCCTTGTCCAATCGTCAACTCAATGCCATCCGCCATCCGTAGATGGTGGATGTTGATGCCGTAACGGGACGGCAGCACCTCGTAGATTAGGGCCCGGCTGTGCTCACGCTCCGCCATCAGCATCCCGCCGTCGCCGGTGGTGTTAGATGAACCGACGATATTCGCGCCTTTTGCCAGCGCGACTTTGGCGTTGTAAGAGAGTGCTCCCCAACTCATGCCGGTGATCATGATCGGAACTTCAAGCTCAATTGGCTTTTCAGCGAAGCGGGTGCCGATCAGGGTTTTGGGTGAACAGCGTTCCCGATAGCCTTCGAGCGGGATGCGGGTCAGGGTGCAGGGGATGAAAGTCAGGTCATCAAATGTCGCCCATCGCCGCTCGCGTAACGTCCCAAATCCGCGGATACGGTATCTGCCCAAGTCCGCCTTGACTTGGATATCTTCAATGATGTCGGGGGTGAATGTTCCACTGGTTCGGAGGTTATTTGATTTGTCTGGCATGTTGTTTTGAATCCCGAAAATACCAACAACGTCGCGCTATCGTTCTAGGTCCAATACACCAGACACGGTTGCGCGACACACCGAGTGTTTGGTGAAAACTTCTCTCTCATGACTGTGGACGAATAAGGGCTGCCAAGTGTCCCGTCGTTGCCCATGCTCGTTGAAAACTTGCCAACGTTATCTTCTGATTCGTTATGTCCGTAATACGCCATCACCATGCGGACGCATGCAGCAACGCACGAGTAGTTGAATTCTTGCCTAAAGTGGGGAACGTTGAGCCAGCCATTCGGCATTAGCGTCAATCCTTTCTACGGTGTCTGTATCCGCTAGCAATTCGCCCGTATCTGCATCGACCAAAATTTCACCGACACGCCCAATGGTGCCCTTAGCAGGTGATGTAAGTACAACCGGCACTAACCAGCACAGACGCTCACCGATATTCAAATCAGGTTTGTCACCGCAAAGTTGATTACTGATTTCACTGATGACAAATTGCGTAACTTTCTGCTGTGCTACAAAGGCTGTGATGTTTACTTGTGCTGTTATCTCAATTTTGAGGTCCACCGTTGCCCCTTCGGGGACTTGGACACCTCGAACATTCATGGACATTACATTACCTCCTGTTGTGGCGAATTACAACGCCTCCCGCCACACTGCTCGCTCGTCCTTGTTGAAGTTCCACAGCTTGCGCCCGGAGATGACTTTCTTAAAATTGCAGATGACGGTCTGTGAATTGTCAACTTTGGCGGGGAGATGCTGGAATAGGGTGGATTCGAGAAAGGTGAGGTCTTCTGTGGTCGGTTCTTCAATCACGGCATCGTTACCGAGCTCAGCGATGTTGCCGCCGACAAAGCAAACCGCTTCATACATCGAATCGGCGAAGGCTTCGCCGGTATCTCCGCAGACGATAATTGTTCCCCGCTGTGCCATGAAACCCGCCATGTAGCCGCAATTGCCCCCAACAATAATCAATCCGCCTTTCATTGAAACGCCTAACCGCGCAGCCGCATCGCTGCGAATGACAACTGTCCCGCCTCGAATTGAAGCCGCCGCGCCGTTGCCCGCATTCCCCTCGACAGTAACAGTGCCACCCATCATGGACTCCGCCAATCCCCATCCTGCGCTCCCTTTAATTTCGACGGTGGGACCGTCAACCATCCCTGCACAGTAGTAGCCAACACTTCCGTCGAAGGTCAGCTTGACCGACTGTAGGATCGCCACACCTAAGTTGTGCCGGGCGACGGGCCCTCTCATACAAATATCGGTTTCACCACTAGCGATGAGGCGTTTGATTTCCGCGTTGATGTCGCGGGTCGTTTTACCTTCACAGATTATCTCTGCCATATATCCACATCCTTTGCTAGTGCTTTATGCACCTTATAGACCCCCTCAGAAACGAATCTCTAATTGCTCAGAAGAATCCTGCTGTTCATCGGAGGGCGGTTCCATTTTTGCAGCAGGAATACATTTAACAATCTCCGCTGCACCCTCTTCCGGATCGAGGCGTTCACCGCCCAACTTAATTAAATCTTCATTCCCTTTTGGAGGATTATCAAAGCATTTTGGATCTAGGACAAACAGCGGCAAGCCCATACTGAGAGCCGTTTGAGCGGTGTTAAAGGTTCCAGACATTTTCCCCTGTGCATCTCGCTCAAGCCCTGATTCAATTACGACGACAGTCTTAGAGAGCGCACAAACAAGTTTGTTCCGAGCCATTGCATTGCGAGCCAACCACTTGATGCCCGGGTCAAACTGCGAAACCGCCAACACATTCCGTTGCCAATCGAATTCCCTGAACGCGCTTTTCTGGCGGAGTTCCTTGATACCGTAAGGCAGCACCATTGTGGTTGTTCCCTCTGCGGCTAATGCGCCCAAGTGGGCTTCTGAATCAACCCCTTTGGCGTATCCGGAGACGATATTTAACCCCGCGTTTGCGAGTTCAGCGGCAAGCCGCCGCGCAACGCGAATCCCTGTATCTGACACATTCCGCGACCCTACGATTGCAACCCCATCCGAAGTGAGAAGTTTTCGTTGTCCCCTGATGAACAGCATCGGCGCAATTTCGAGGAGATGCGGTGGAAAGTCTGGGTGCCTGGGGTAGATAAACTCAACGCCTTGCGTTTTGAGTTGCTCGTACTCCATATATGCCTTATCACTATCCTCTGTGCGAATTTTAAAAAAGGGGCTTTAGCCCGTCAAGCCCAAGCATTGTCCGTTCCAACCCCGATTGCATCGGGACAGGCCTGCCCTCGGAACGGGGGACGATCTATCGGGGAGACAAGGTATGCTTGGGATACAGACCTTATAAGAATCCAAAGCGTATCCTGCCCGCCAATTCCCGTGAATTTCTTGCGGGTTGAGGTTAATTTGTAAATTCATTTTTACGGATTGGTCCTCCTGTCACCTTTGCCATACACTCACATCCTTGGCTTGTGCTTCGCGCACCGCATAGCCGTCCCCGAAGGCAGCCCGGATCGCGATCTCCTCGGTCGCGACAGCGACAAAATCATCCGTTTCGGTAAAAAGTAGCGGTTTGAAGGCGAAGGGATCTTTGGCAAATCCAATATAATTTGCTGTCGCCGCGAGATAGCTGAACGAGCCACCTAAATCAGTAAGCGACGCATCTAACGCTTCCTTGAATGTCAGCCCTTGGGACAATCGGTCAGCAAGGTAGACACCGATGATTTCGGAATCATTTTCCGTATAGAATCTGATACCGCGTTGTTCGTAGATACGACGTAGCTTGTGGTAGTTTGTGATGTGTCCGTTGTGGACGATGGCGAGGTCAGGATAGTTGTGTGCCCAGAAAGGTTGCGAGTGACTCAAATCCACACGACTCTCTGTCGAAAGGCGCGTATGTCCCAAGCCGTGTGTCCCCAGAAATGTAGAGACGCTGTGAGTCGCATCGAGATTCTGGGGGGTGCCGACCTGTTTGACAATTTCGAGTTCGCGGCCCATGCTAACAACTTCGATCTCCTCATCTAGGGACTCAATGAATTGCGTTAGCGGTGTTGCCTCTCCTTGCAAATCAATGACGAACCGTAAATACTCAGCGGTCGTTTTCACTTCCTTCACGAAGCCGAATGCCCCGACCTGCTCTGCAATGGAAACGCCCTTCTCAGCTGCGCCATCAAGTTCTCCCAATTTTACCCGCAGAATGAACGCACCGTTTTCTGGAGGGCGATAAAGTGCTACGCCCGCCGAATCCGGTCCCCGCACCCCCAATGCCGTGAGCATTGTGAGGATGGCCTGCCCCACGGGCGCGTTACTATTTTGTGTTTTGTCTAAAAAGCCAACGATACCACACACCCTGATTTTCTCCTCAATTATTCCCAAGTTGTCTCGTTAAAATGCAAACGTTCGCAGTCTATGTTACCATATTATCAAGTTCCTGTCAAACATCCTAAAGCCTTCGTCGCGCAGCCTAAATTTGCATATTTCTCACTTAAAATATCTGGATTTGAACCCCGTCTTCCTTTATTTTAACACGATTCGTCGGTTCTCCTGCATTGATTGTTCAGCAGACAGACTCACCCGTATCGCTTCAAGTGCGGTAACCGCGTCTCTATGCGCTGCGCTTGTCTCCTGATTCCGGATCTCCTGTATCCACTGTTCTTGAAGTGAAATGCTTGGACCATCAACCGGCGGAATCTCCTCCGCCCCTGCCCCGGTTGAACAGTGCCACTTGCCTCCACTATCGCTAATTGTGCCACCTGTCAGGACATAACGGGCGTGCTGCTCGGATTCCTGGATCTCAATCCCTCCAGCCCAAACCCAATTCCCCACCCCGCCGTTTTTGAACTCGACATTGACGGTGTTGACAAATCGGTTATAATTCCCCTGATCCGTTAAGCCTTCGTAAACCGCTGCCCCTTCGACCAACCTAACACCTCCGAAGAGATCGATGATCGGGTAGATGTGGTAGATGAAAAAGTGCGCTGGTGGACCGGAAACGGGCAGATTCAACAAAATCTCCGGACGTACACCCCGCCCCGGTGTGAGGCGCAGGAAGGTGGTTAACAACAAATCGCCGAGCCCCTGTGCTTTCTGTTTAATCGCTTGATGCGAATTGGACCCGGTTTCGGAGTGGTTAATCCGCAGAACACGGCCACTACTTTGTGAAACTTCGACGACGGCTTCACCCGCATCGATCGATCGTGCCAGCGGATATTCCGTGAAGACATGTTTATCGCAACGGAGTGCCGCGATCGAGATTTCGGCATGGGTGTCGTTATGGGTGCAGATAACGACACCATCCAGATTCTCGCGCTGAACGAGCACCTGCCAATCGGAGATAAACTCCGCGTGATGGGTTTCGGCTAGCGCGGTGCCTGTTTCAGGGTTTCTTGACGAAATCGCTACAACCTCAGCGGCTTCTATTTCAGAGAATCTGTCTGCATGACGCGCCCCAGTGCCGCCAGATCCAATAATACCGATTCTTATTTTTGACATGTTCCTGACCTTATGTATTGCGTGATGTGTAACTAAGTGGTTAATTTTTTTACTCTTACCATCTCGGTCAGAGTCATAGATACGATTAACTCTTGTCAACGACAGTATTCTCAAATAACAGATAACCGTTTTTTGAGAAGCAGATATCACCTTTGACATTTTCCCAGACTTGTCTTGGGGGAATGGTTTCGTTTCTAAGGTATCGGTTGATTGGGTCATGACTCCACTTTTGGCTATGTTCAGCGAAGTCAGTCTGTGTATAATTAGTGTGGCTTGCCAATAAGAATTGGCAATAGTCCAAGTGCAAGTTAGAATGGTTTGCAGTTAAGGGTATCATAAGTCACATTATGCCATAATTACACAAATTGCGTAAGTCCTATCCTATTAGATTTCAGAATGCGTTGTTACGGGGTGCAGTTTAGCGCGGAGGCACCGAGGACACAGAGAAGAATCGTCTTTTCTCTGTGAAAGAAGAGAGTGGACGCAATGCGCTCACAGAATACCAAGCTGAAGACAATCTATTCCCTCATCGTTCTTTGGACGTTGGTTTGGCATGTTCAACTGTGCCATGCGGTTCGTGAAGGCACCGCCAACACTAAGGTTATGATCAAGCGGCATGAACGGGAGAAAGATTTCGCCAAAGCAGCCTTGTGGCACGAAGCAGCTGCGGACTGTCTGAAAATCATCTCTATTCCGATGACGGAAATCCAAATTCGGTACTACCTGCGTCACGGAAAAAACGCGCGGCTAGAGCGGAGCCGTGGAGAGTTAGCGGATATAAAGAAACGGCGGGAATATCATCTAAAGGCTGCGAAGGCAAATTGGGAAAAGTCAGAAACGGAGGGGATATCACCCGAACTGGAGGTGGAGCGCGAGAAAATTACGCAGTTTATCTCAACGTGGGCGCAAATCTATCCGAATCGATTCTACCATTACGGTATCTACCCCAGTTTCTTCAAAACGCAACAGGAGATTTTCAAAAGGAGGGGGGATTATGCGGCTGCCCTCAATCTTGAAGCCGATGCAGCGGAGATGTGTGCCGACCAGTACAACGAGATAACAGTCGCCTATTTTCGGGAGGTCACTCTGAACCGCGATGCAACTGGGGAGGCAGCAGCGTGCGTAGGACGAGAGGCAATTTCCCGCCGTGGAGAAAATTGCCTCTCAAAGGTAGGAGAGGACTGTATCGTCCAGTATGAAAAGATTCGGAACGCGCATCACCAACGGGCAGCCCTGTTGCGCGAACTCGCTGATGGCAAACCAAAAACGCCCCCCATCGAAGCAGAAACGGTGTTAAGAGGCTTATCCCGTCAATCCATCAATCCTGCTCCAAAATTAACGTCCACGCAAGCGTTGAGGATTGCCAATAGAGATGCACGTTTACAGAAATACTTAGCAGCGCACACAGGCGTGCACGGATACGCCTCGTTTCAAGGGTTCGCGTGGTTTGTCAGTTACTACAATCACGGTTGGGGCAATCTAGGGGTCGTGTTTGTCGATGACAAAACCGGAACAGTCCTCGATATACTCAATCTCCTTCCTACTCAAAACTGAGTTTGTCGTCAACGTCTTGAAGATCTGCCCACGTCTTAATATCCGTACGACTCGGATCTATCTCCTGACGACGCTTTTCAAAAAAGGCTCTTGATGCCTCATCCTCAGGACCCCAATTTGCCATGCGTTCATTGAACGCGGCGATTTCGTCCGTCCCCTTGCCGCTCTGTTCAAGCACCCACGCACCAATTTCGATATCGTTGGGGTTGTTGACCGCAGCCTCTTGGAAATCATCCGCGGATACACCGAGAAATTCCAAGATACGTCTATCCTGTCCGGAATCCTCGCCGTACGTATATTCCCCGATTTTTCCGGCGCGTGCTGCACGTCCTTTATCTGCCATCCGGGCGACACCATGGCAACCTGCGACATCCTTAGAATGTGCGCTGCGCGGCGGTTGGGTGGTCAAATCTACCTGCCAGAACCCCCCCCAATCGTCTAGCTCCATTGATTGAAGCACCGTTGTGATGTCCGTCCTGCCGGGGGCGTACTTGGCAAGCCGATCCCTCAGAAGTTGCTTGTATTGCTCCGTTGGCGGCTCAAGGCTCAATTCCCGATGATTAAATTCATCGATTTCCGCCTGCGTGACGCTCGAATTTTCAAGCACCCACGCCTGCAAGGCTTCATCATCGTGTTCATCAACAGCTTTGGCAAAGTCATCGGCTGCGATTCCCAGAAGTTCGAGAACTTTATGGTCTAGACCAGAATTGTCTCCATAGAGGTACTCGCCGGTCGTTCCGTTGTTATGCGCTCTGGCTTTGTCAGCCATTCGTGCTGCGCCGACAATGCCGGCGAGGCTAAGATTTGATGGACGCCGTGGCGGCTGTCGTGTAAGATCCATAATTAGTAGCTCCTTTCAGTTTATTAATTAAGGGAAAAAAAGAATCCCGCAAATCCGGTAACGTTTTCATGCTATAACGCGAGTTGTCATTACCAGAAAACGAGTTACTATACATATTTCACATCGCTGGTGCTTTTTAACGGACAATCTCCCCCGCCCGCACAGTGAGGATCGGCTCCCAACACCCCCCAGGCCGCTCCGCACCTCTGACATCTCGTAGCGGCAGTGCATCTGGATTGAAGCGTAACACGGCGAGGTCTGCACAGGCACCCGGGGATAACGTCCCAACCTCCCCGGACAACCCAAGAAATTCTGCGGGACGCACCGTCACCCGCGCTAAAGCGTCCGCTTCGGACATGCCAGCGGCGATCAGCTTGGAGAGGGTGCGGGGTAGATCATGTTGTGGGTTGCTATCCACATGCCGAATATATTGGTCCGTCGAGATGGTGTCTGGAAGGAACCCGTTTGCGATTGCTACCTCCGCTACATCAAAGTGGAATGAGTTCATACCGTGCCCGATATCGAACAGTATCCCTCTCTCGCGAGCTTCCCAAACCTCATCCTTGATACGCCCATCCTTGAGGAGGCAATCCAGATCGCTCTGAAAACAGTAAGTGATTACATCTCCCGGGCGTAACAGTTCTAGTTGTTCGTCCAAAGGGAAATCTGCCTCCCGTCGCGTGCCCAGGAGCAGGGGCCGATCCGTTTGATTGCCGGCTGCCAATGCACGGTTCAGAATCTCGCGGGGATCATTATCACCGGCGCAGGATTTGGCTATGTTAGCAGCAATACCCCAGATTGCCTCACCCCCATCTTCAATCGCTGCCACACAGGCATCCACATCCACATCGTCCAAATTCTCGAAACAGCCGCTCGTCGGGTTCGATTCCCCCGTAACGGAGAGATTGATAGCCAACCGGACGCGTGTTCGTGCACCTTCGATGATAGATTCACGGTATCGGGCCCAATTACCGGCACCTGCATCCCCTTGGGAAAGCACGGTCGTCGCTCCACGGGGGAGGAAGTGAACGTCGGGGTCAACACCGTATTTTGAGCCTTCACGTGCGGGGTGGGCGTGCATATCCACCAACCCCGGAAGCAGCATGGCATCTGGGAAATCCAGTGTCTCCCGCGCCGATTCGTCGATCTGATCACCAACAGCGACGATGCGATCGCCGCGAACCGCGACTCCCCCCGGACCATCCAACCCAGTTGCCGGACATACAACGCGCCCAGCGCGGAGGTGGAGATCATAGGCATGGGTATCAGTGTGATGCATAACTATTCCTCCTGTTGCTCACTTCGATTGCCTGATAGCATGTCCCACCGCCTCTATCAACCCGTCCACATGGCTGGTCTCAGTTGGCAGCGAGATTGCGTTCATAGACAACCCATGACTCAGGAAATAACCTTCCGCCAACAGCGCGAGGAAAACGCGATGCGCCATCACCTTGTCGGTGCGGGCGAGGCTGCGATAGTTAACAAGATCTTCGCTGGTAAAGTGAACGCTGAACACTGAGCCAGTGTTGACCGCTTTCGCTGCGATATTTTCACAGGCGAACAGTTCGTTCAGGCCGGCGCATAGCCGGTCGCTTAATCCGTTCAGGTGTGCAAACGCTTCAGGTGTAAGCTGTCTCAAGGTTGCTAAGCCAGCGGCCATCGTGATGGGATGTGCACTGAATGTGCCGCTCTGGAAGAAACCTGTGCTGCCGCGCGTGCCGTCCAGCAAATCCATAATATCCGCTCGCCCACCAAAAGCACCAACAGGGAAGCCGCCGCCGACAATCTTGCCATAGGCGGTCAAGTCGGGCGCAATGCCGTAGTATTCCTGCAACCCGCCCATCCCCACTCGGAAGCCAACAATTTCGTCCAAAATAAACAGTAGGTCGTGTTTCTGCGCTATCTCCCGGACGAACTGCACGAACTCCCTGCGCTGCGGCAGGATGCCCGCTTTGGTATCAAAAATAATACACGCCAACTCATCCCGGTGCTGCGTTACAAGGCGTTCAACTGAGGCTTCATCGTTGTAGGGGAGGACGATCACCTCCTCTGCTGCGTGTGGAGACAACCCACTTGTTGAGGGGACCGGGTTGGGAGCTGTTTCGGAGCCTACTTTGTCCAAGGATGGTGCGGAACTGATTTCGACGACATCGTGGCTGCCGTGATAACCGCCCTCGAACTTAGCGATTTTAGCCCGTCCACTGATACCTCGCGCCAGCCGTATGGCGTGTAACGTCGCTTCGGTTCCGGAGTTGCAGAATCGGATCCGGTCTAGCGATGCCACTCGGTGACACATCTCCTCGCATAACTCTGCTTCGACACCGACCGGCGCGCCTAACGCAATGCCCCTTGCCATTTGTTTTTCCACCGCAGCTATGACCGCTGGGTGGTTATGACCTAGCACCTGTGCGGTGTGATGGTTGGCGAAATCCACATATCGCCGTCCTTCGACATCGTATAGGTAACACCCCTCGCCGCGCTCCATTGTGAGGGGATACGGCTGATGAAAGTAGGCACCTTTCGCCCCACCGGGCATCGTCTTTCGCGCCCGTTCAAAGAGTTCCTGCGACCGTGGGGTGCGCCCTCTATAGTTTTCCTCCAGCATAGCTGTAGCATCTTTAGTAGCTCGGTTTTCCATTGCAATCTCCTGTAAAATCTGTTTTGAAACCCCTATGGCTTGAATAACCGCTGTCGGGCTTCGTGCCAGTCCTCTGGCAGCGGATGGAAAGCACCTTCGCCACAGGACCCCGGCTCAATCTTGGCAGCATGACCTAGACCTGTGACTTGGAATCGGGTCCCATCAAGTTCCGGCAGAACATATCGGCTGAACCAAGACGCGAGTTGTTGACGCATCTCCTTCACCAGTGGGCCCTTCGATTTCTCATCCACGAGGTTTTTCCGCTCGTCTGGGTCGTTTGCCAGATCATAGAGTTCATGGGGACCATAAGGGTAGCGGTGCACATATTTCCACTCCTGCGTCCGAATCATCCGGACGGGCCCATACTCGTCAAAGATGACAACCTGATCCTGTGCAGCATCCGTTTCACCGAGCAAAGCCGATTGGAAACTCCGCCCGGGACGTAGTGGATCCGCTGGCGTTTCCAAGCCGAGGTAATCAAGCAGGGTGGGCATAAAATCGTACTGACTCGCCATCGCTGTGGTAACGCGCCCTTGTGGCATACCATCGGGACCGGGATGACTCATAATAAAGGGAACTTTGACGGAGTTCTCGTACATATTCAGTGGGAAGGTGCCATTCCCCTTATGCCAGAAACCGTGATGCCCGCAGGAATAGCCGTTATCGCTACTGAAGATGACCAGTGTGTTTTCTCGCAAGCCAAGCCCCTCAAGTTTCTCCAGAATGCGACCGACGTTCAAATCCATCGCCGTAATCGCCGCAAAGTAGCCTTTTAACGATTCTCTGTTTCCCAAATGTATGCGAGCACCGGGGACTGCCCACGGGTGTGCCGCTTCTTGAGGACACGTTTTGAATGGACAATCATCGTAAGAATCCACAATATCCTGCGGGTGTCCGTCGAACGGTGTGTGAGGTGCGTTGTAATGGACGCTGAGATAGAACGGTTGATTTTTGTTTGCCTCAATAAACTGCAAGGCATCGTCTGTGATGATATCGGTAACGTAGCCGGGCTGCACCTCCACAACCCCGTCCCGAATCATCTCTGCGTCGTTATATTGACTACCGCCGAGTGGCATCGCAAACCAGTGACTGAAACCGTGCTGCGGTGTCATGCTATCGCCGAGATGCCATTTTCCACTGAGTCCGACGGTGTAGCCGTTGGCACCTAGCACGTCGGTGTAGCAGGTCAAGTCCCGACTTGTCGAGGATTCTCGATTCCGTAAGACAGAATCGGAACCTTCAAGATACCTCGCGGAATTCGGTGGCATATTCCCATCCCGAATCCAGTCGTGCACGCCGTGTGCTGACGGAATCCGTCCGGTCATCAGGCTAGCGCGCGCCGGAGAACAGACGGGAGAGGTACAGAAAAAGTTCTCGAAACGAACACCCGTTTCCGCAAGTCGATCTATGTTTGGTGTCCGAACTTCATCGTTTCCACAGCAGCCCGCCGCCCAGGGCCCCTGATCATCGGTCAGAATAAAGATTACATTGGGCTGGCGGCTATTGGAATTAGACATAACTTGTGCCCCTTTTCGTTGCAATGGTGTAAGTGAAACGTGATGTGTGAAACGTAATGCGTAAGTTGCACCGATGGAAGTTTTGAGAGTGAGCGGGGACGCGAGGGAAAAAGACTCGCTGTCTCTCAGAAAGATGGGCTAGGAGGCCCAATCCACGGCTACGGAGTTGGGTTTCCTAGCCCGTTCAACCCAACCGACGACACTAGCACCCAAGGGTATTACTACATCGGGCCGATTCGTTGAGGGCCCCGGTCCATCGCCAGCATCGAAGCATCATAACTTCGCTTCATCAACTCCAACTTGAGGCTTTGTGCGCTCGACGCATCCCACAAGTTTTCAAACTCCTCTGGATCTGCTGCAAGGTCATAGAGTTCTCCGTGCGTATGACCATGGTACATTATCAGCTTATACCGCCTATCCCGGTACATCGTGGCAAAGGTTCCGTCCGGCTGATCTAAGGCATCATAGAATTCGCATCGGACGAAATCCCGGTGATGAGTGGGAGAAACCTCTCCCTTGAGGATTGGCAGCAACGACATACCTTGCATACGGTCAGGGATTTCCAAGCCAGCCAAGTCCAGCAAAGTCGGTGCTTTATCCAGAAGCCCTACCAATGCATCGCTTCTCAAACCTTGTTCAAAGTGCCCGGGCAAAGAGAAAATTAACGGCACACGGACGAGTCCTTCGTAGAACCGACACCCCTTCTGGATCAACCCGTGATCGCCGAGCGTTTCTCCGTGATCGCTGGTGAAGATAATCACCGTCTGTTCACGCTGTCCGGTTTCCTCCAGTGTCTCCAAAATGCGTCCCAATGCATCGTCGATTAGCTTAATCATCGCGTAATAGGCTGCTTGCAAGGTTTTGGCATCGCGGCCCCCTGTTGCTCTGAATCCCGATCTTATCGAGCCTGAAGCTACTTCAGTCGCCCCCGGAGACTGCGGCAAAATCGGGGCGCGGATATCCAACTCCTCTGGAGATCGCCCCTTTGATTGGAAATCGACAGCTTCCAATTTCCGCTGCTGTTCCAGATCGCTCTCCCGGAAAAGGGGACCCGGCATATCCGCCGGATCGAACATATCCCTGTAAGTTTTGGGCGGGTTGAAGGGCGGGTGAGGGTCGTAGATGTTCACACTCGCTAGCCATGGCACATTCCGTTCCTGTCGAATAAATTCAATCGTCTTTTCCGCACACCAAGTGGTTTGATGGAGTTCAGCGGGCACACCCTCAACACTTTTGGTCAACTCTCCCAGAATATGCCCTTTGGATCGCACCCAGTCTGCGTAGTCGTGCCCCTGTTCCCAGTCATCGCGGGGGGCATGGCTATACTGCCAATATCGGTATCCGTCGTTCACACGGGGTTCAATGCGACCATAAGCACTAGCGAGGTGCAGCTTGCCAATCAGTCCGCAATCGTACCCGGCTGCTGCGAGCAGGCGCGTCACAAGGGGTGGATTGTCCGGGAAGTATTCGTTACCGTTTCCATTGACGTGCACCGCACTCGGATACATCCCTGTGAGAAAACTTCCCCGACTAGGTGTGCAGATCGGGCTTTGGCAATAGGCGTGGGTAAAAGCAACCCCCTCCTCAACCAACCGATTGATGTTCGGGGTTGAGACATACTGGTTGCCCAACGCACCAACTGTGTCGTAACGCTGCTGATCCGTGCAGATCCAGAGGATATTCGGACGCAGGGTTTCATTTTTTTGTTCGTCGTCCATAGGCATGTTGGCCCTCTTCAAAATTGTATCAAGTTAAGTTTCTCTAGGAGATCGGCAAGCTGACTTTAATCTTTTCCTTTGCTGAACGGTAGGTCGCCAAAACAACCTCAACAGCATGCCGTCCCGCCCTGCCATCAACCAAGGGTGTTTTATCTTCACGGATACAGTCGACAAAATGGGTCAGTTCACCGACGACACCGTGCGGCACTGTGCGATCAGGGATGAGCGGCTTCCACTCCGATTCGCCAATCTTCTTGAGGTATGCAATGTCGGCTCCCATGTCGAGCCGCAGCGAGCCTTTTGATCCGTCAATGATGGTGTCGCTTGTGCCGCGTGCCCCCATGAACCCACCCCATCGTAATATACCCACCGCCCCGCTTCGATCGGGGTTCAAAGCACTTTTCGTATCATACCGAATGAGTGAGACGGTGTAATCTTCCCAATCTTCGTGTCCGGAAAAGCTATCCACTTCCGCCGCAACCGTCAGAGCGGTCCCGCCAAACCAGTTGATGAGATCGGATTTGTGGATGCCGTTCTCCAGAAGCCCACCGACACTCCCGTACCAAGTTGATGGACGTTCTCGCGGACCCCGATAGGGACCGCTATAATCTGTTTCAATATAGGTCACATCCCCAATCTCACCGTCATCTATTAATTGTTTGCCGAGAACATGCACGGGGTAGAAACGGAGGACTTGACCAACCATCAGGTGCGTCCCTGCTTTGTCTGCAGCCGCGATCATCGCGTCTGCATCGCCGAGGGTCAGGGACAGGGGTTTCTCGCAAAAGGCGTGGATACCCGCCTCCGCCGCCGCAACGACAACCTCTCGATGTGCCATCGGCGGCGTTGCAACCACGACGGCATCCACAATCTCTAGAAGCTCACGGTAGTCTTGAAATGCACGGATTTGGTGCTGTTCCGCGATAGCTTGTGCCGCCTCCAACCGGAGGTCCGCAACACCGACAAATTCACAATTTTCAACTTGGGGCAGCGAACTGCAATGGCTACTGCCCATGCCTCCTGTACCGATAACGCCAATACGTGTCATGTCTTGCTCCAAGCCTTATTCAAGAGTGCATTTGTGCATTAGTTCATTTGTTCATTTGTCCATTTACGAACCCATGAACTCATTGTTTTCACGCATCACGTCTCACTGATAAGTCCCTCTTTTTGAAGGATATCCCCAGCAATCGCGTAAGTTGTCCCGTGCATGGCAATGACCACCAATCCAATGCCCGATGCGAGGTAACCGCCCATATAGAGGTTCGGGATATTGATCGCCTCATAGTTATGTGGATGCGTCATCACCTGATGCAACTGGAAACGATAGTTGTCATATTTTTCGGCCTGTTGCAGCGGTTCAAATCCCTCAAAGGGAGAATAGTCTGCGATACCCCCGATCTCCAAGATAACATGTTCAACTTCGATGACCTGTTCTGCTCCCTGATGGTCTATTGTCACCAGACCGGCCGATACTCCTTCCTCAATCCCGCGGATGTGGCTCTGGTATAATGTCTGAAAGCGGGAGTCTCGGCTCTCCATAATCTCGGCAAGCCGAGCGTAATAAGGCAGCCCGTAGCGGCTATCGCTGATCAACCGCCAGTGCTTCTCAAACGGCTGGCGCATTACATAATAGACCTGTTTGCCCGCATCGTAAAGCTCCGTTGCCGCCCAATCCGCCGATCTACCGCCACCAACGACAACCGCCCGCTCACCAGAGAAATCCTCCGGTCGATCGTAACTTTTCGCCACAAATGGGAGCTCTTCCCCGGGCACATCGAGTCGCCTAAGGATGCACCGCTGCCCAACGGCGTAAACGAGGTACTTGGCGGTATATTGATGGGTTGTTTCCCTTCCCACATCTTTGCTCGTCACCAGAAAGCCGCGTTCATGCGGCGCAATACGGACCACCTTTTCGCCGGTATGGATGCGGTCGGTTTGTCCAAATCGCGCGGGAATGCTGTGATAGTAACGCAGCAGGTCGCCCTTGATTATCAGGTCATTGACGTTTAGGTCAATCCCCTGTTCTGCGATGTGTTGCGCCAGCGGATAGAACGGGAACTCCATCCATTGCCCTGGGGAAAGGGTCAAGAGATTTTGGGGGACATTGTTCCACAGGCCGCCGACCTCCTCCTGCGTAATGAGCAGGTAATCTATCGGTGTCTCTTGGCGAAATTCCATCGCGATTTGTGCAAGTTCTTCAAATAACTGTCTGGGGTGATGGAGGAGCCGAAAGAGGTCTACAGGCGGGACGTTTCTGGACAACCCTTTGAAATCTAATCCCAGAAGGGGCCCCTTAATTTGCTGCAGCCCCGCAGCCAGCTGTGGATAGCGCAGGCTGAACATACGACTTCCACAGAAGTAAGGGTGCCAACCTCCCAACACCACAGCGAGCGGAAGGCCAGCAGGGCCCCCGCCCACAATAATTACGGTATGATGCTCTATATTCGGCAATCAATCACCTCGGATACAAATGAAATCTTTAGAAGAACTTGTCCTTGAACCGACAGATTTAATCTATCCCTTTTCAGGGATGATAGACGATTTTGAGGCAATAATCAAGGAAAAAATGCGAGCGGTCCTTGACGCTCTTTAGGTTGTAGTTGCCCGACTCATTGGGCATCAAGGGAGGTGAAGATACCAACACCGATGAACAAATTGTTTTCACGTTTCAGATTCTCAACTATGGCACACTAGTCATGGCATTTTATTTGATCAGTCACCGAACGACAGAACGACAAGGTGTCAACGGCGTAAATCCTAAAAAAAGTAAAAAAAATTATGAGGCAATGGCAAAAAAGGCATTTTTTTTCTTGACAAATGGCATGGAATGTGCGATCGTTAGGAGGTTTAGAATTTAGTCATAATGCAATGCGGGTTTCAGGCACTTCTGAAATCCGTAAAAATATGTCAAGCGAAGGAGGTTTTTTTATGAGCAAAGCGTTTCGTGTTTACAGCTTAGTGATGATAGGGGTGCTCTCCGTTTTTATGGCGGGCTGCGGTGGCGACGATAATCCTGCTCCCCCCGCCCTTGTCGAGTTTGTTGCTGCGACCCCACCCAGCGGTAGCACCATTGAGCCGGACGCAACCATAACCGTGACTTTTGACGCTGCCCCCGGTAATGTCGTCGTGAATCGAGGTGCTGCGATCACCACCGGTCAAACAGTGACCATCTCCGGTCCGTTTGATGCGGGTTTGCTGAGCTTGGGCCTCGCTTGGGCTGATGGGTTCCGTGTGCTGAACTACACCGTAGAGCCCCCAACCCCCGTTGTGCACACGGTAGAGCCCCCAACCCCCGTTGCACCGGAGGGGATGGTCCTGATTCCCGCGGGCGAGTTTCAGATGGGGAGCAACGCCCCGGAGGCAGAGAACGATGAACAACCTGTGCACACGGTCTACCTTGATGCGTTCTTTATGGACGAATATGAGGTAACAAACTTAGAGTATAAGCAGTTCGTGCTTGCCAACCCGCTCTGGCGTAAAGATCGGATTGATAGCAATATCCACGATGAGGATTACTTGAAACACTGGAGTGGGAATGACTATCCCGGTGGGAAAGCGAATCACCCGGTTGTATATGTGAGTTGGTATGCGGCGGCTGCCTATGCGAAATGGGTGGGGAAGCGGCTGCCGACGGAGGCAGAATGGGAAAAAGCGGCGCGGGGTGGTTTGTCGGGTAAAGTGTATCCGTGGGGGAATGTCATCGATACCGGTAAGGCGAACTACGGGAGAAATATTGGGGATACGACAGCGGTGGGGAGGTATCCGCCGAATGGATACGGTCTGTATGATATGGCGGGCAATGTGTGGGAGTGGTGTTTGGATGAGTACAACCATGATTTTTATTTTAGTTCCCCGCGCAGGAACCCGCTATCTGGTGCACACAGTGTGGAATGGATTATGGATAATTTCATAATTTTTAAAACAGAGCGCGTGTTGCGCGGCGGTTCGTGGTACGGTAATCCGGAGTTCCTGCGGGTCGCTGATCGCCTCAGGGTTACTACGCCGACGTACACGAACTCCGACGTCGGGTTTCGTTGTGTGAGGGCTCAGTAACCCCTTGAATCTTTACCTCTTTACCCCTTTTCACCCGCGTGAGCGGATCGACTTTTTTTGATTTAACAATGCTTTGATTGTGGGGCCTCCTTCGCTCTAGTGGAGCGATAGGTCTATAGCAATGTGTCAATTCAATTGATAGCCCGTACTTAACAAAGAAAGGAATTATTATGTCAAGCGCCCATCCATCAGCAATCAACACCGAGGTCAAAGGATTGCTCAATGCTAAATATAATCTACAGAGCTACGATTTCAGAAAGATTATAATAAGCATCCAGATATTTATATTAGTGGCCCTTGTGTCTCTGCTTACTGCATGCGGAGCAACGATTCCAAAGGGATCGGTTGATTTGAGCCGTGAAGTAGGCGTTGGTCTACAAAAACAATACCAGTCTCAGATTGATCTTGTTAACATTTGTTTTTCTGTTAGGCGAAAAATGTTAGATGAAGCCATGCGCCGCAAACTAGATAAGTATTTTGAATCTCTAACGCCCAATGATTCAATTGAATTGGGCAGAGAGCAACTGGGCGGTGTGGCAGCGGATGTAATGTCAATTAGTAAAGATAACCAGGTCGCCAAAGAAGAGCTGGAGAAAGAGAGGCTGTTATTGATAAAGCAGCTAAATGAAAACTACTTGAGGCTCAATCAGGCTAATTCTTCCATTACGGGTCTATTGCAATCTGCTGTAGACGTAAAGGAAGCAACGTCAGAATCCTACAAGAAGCTTTCTGAGGTTACTGGCGGGGAAATTGATTTAGACGGGGCGTTGTCGGAATTATACGATTCCATACGGTAAAAAGGCAGACAAGCTTATCAAGCTGGTCGAAAAACTGGAAGCGATATTGAAGAGAAAGGAGTATAAGGAATGACTACTCAAGAATGTCGAGAATGGGAAGCATTGCGAAAAAAAGCACTAACAATCGCACTGAAAGAGTATGCAACGGAGGCATCCAGCATTATAAGACTAACCAGAGGGGAAATTACCTCGATAATTGAAGAAGCGAGCGTTGATCCGGAGAATCTATCCAGGTTGATTAGTATTGTGGATGACGCTTCACAATCGAACAATCAAAAAGTGAAGCTTCTCAAGAATACACCTGGGCTTATAGAGGTTGTAGTACCACTAATTAGACGATTGTTAGGTTAGTTTTAAACGATTCTACTGTATAGGCAATTCTAATCGGGGGTGTTATGGGGAGCACCCCCATTCTACTTACACCAATGGGGTATGTAAGCCCATAACTAAGCAAGCCCGATTTTATCGGAGTTTCACTACACTCAACTTGTGGGATTATCGGGATCGGGAGATCCCTCCTACAGCGACCAATCCGAAAACATACGCAACCATCTAAGGGATGAGATTCAGTTATAGCGGGGGTTTCAGGCACTTCTGAAGCCTCTAAAAATCAACCAAAATAAGGAGATTTTTTATGAAAACTATGAAAACTATGTTTCGTGTTTACATTTTAGTGATGCTAGGGCTGCTTTCTGTGGTGAGCTGTACCCGCGAAGACTCCCCAGAAGAAGACTCCCCAGACATAACCAATAGCGACATAACCAATAGCGAACCCGTTCCCCCTCCGGAGGGGATGGTGCTGATCCCCGCAGGCGAGTTTCAGATGGGGAGCAACGAACCAGAGGCGTATACCAATGAACAGCCGGTGCATACGGTCTACCTTGATGCGTTCTTTATGGACGAATATGAGGTAACAAACTTGGATTATCAGAAGTTCGTGCTTGCCAACCCGGACTGGAGTAAAGATGGGATTGATAACAAGTTCAACTATGGGTTTTACTTGGAACACTGGAGTGGGAATGACTATCCCGTTGGGAAAGCGAATCACCCTGTGAATCATGTGAGTTGGTATGCGGCGGTTGCCTATGCGAAATGGGTGGGGAAGCGGCTGCCGACAGAAGCGGAGTGGGAGTATGCGGCGCGGGGTGGGTTGTCGGGTCAAGCGTATCCGTGGGGAGATGTCATTGATACCGGTAAGGCGAACTATGATGATGATGATTTTGATGATGATTTTGATGATGATTTTGATGATGATTTTGATGATGATTTTGGGGAGACTGGGGAGACAACGGTGGGGCAGTATCCGCCGAACGGATACGGTTTGTATGACATGGTGGGCAATGTGTGGGAGTGGTGTTTGGATGAGTATAATCCAGATTTCTATTCTATTTCACCGCGTGAGAATCCGCTTTCTGGTGCGAACAGTGTGGAAGATGTTATGAATAATTTCACAAATGTTACGACACCTCGCGTGTTGCGCGGCGGTTCGTGGGACGATAGTCCGGAGGCCCTGCGGGTCGCTACTCGCTTAAGGCTTAACCCTACGGGCACGAACAGCAACGACGGGTTTCGTTGTGCGCGGGCTCAGTAACTCCTTGAATCTTTACCTCTTTTCATCAGCGTGATTTGTTAAGATAAGTATACCTATTTAACGTAAGTTATTACCTCTCACGAGTTCCAACTCCCCCCGATAATAGAGACAATGCCCCGTGATGGGACACCGATCGCATTTCGGCTTACGTGCATCACAGATCCGTCGCCCAAAGGCAATAAGGTTCATGTGAAATGGGTAAGCTTTGCCTTCAGGGATAATCTGTGGCATCAATTCATGCGCTTTTTCCGCAGTGCAGTTGGATGGCACGAATCCAAGCCGTTTGCTGATCCGCAGGACATGTGTATCCACAGGGAACACATCGCGCCCACAAGCAAAGGCAAGTGTAACGGACACCGTCTTGATACCGATGCCTTTGTGCTGAGACAGCAGTTGTATTGCGGCTTTGGTCTCCATTTCGCGGATGAACTCCAGATCGAGCTCGCCATATTCTGCCTTGAGCCATGTCAGGAAATTCTTGATTGTGCGGCTTTTTTGTCCGCTCAGGCCTGCAATCTTGATCGCGTCCCCGATCTCCTCCACATCAGCACCGAGCACATCCTCCCATGTCGAGAAGCGTTCCTTGAGGCTCGCGAATCCCTTATCACGATTGACATCGTTTGTGTTCTGTGACAAGACTGTAAGCATCAAACAATCGAGGACGTTTTCTTCCGTATCCGGTTCGGGGGCACCGTAAAGTTCTTCTAAAGCATCCGAAATTAATTCTATTTTCTGCTCGATGTCCAACTCATACCTCCAATCCCAGAAATAACCTAAGTTGCTACCTTGATCAAGAAGGGGCTTCCGTTTGCTATGGAGACCTTCCAATGTCCAGTAGTTCTATACCATCCCGTGTGGAGTTGACTTGGAAGCGAATCACATATACGCGGTTCGGGGCTTTACCGCTTTCACAATACGAGATCAGCAGCGATCCATCTTCCATCTGGAGCCCGCCGGGGTAGCCGTAGCAAGACACATCAAGGGGAAGTTCCGGTGTCCAATCCACCCCTCCGTCCCGGCTCAAGAAAACATATAGCCCACCTTGGTAGGTTGCGACACAGACGAGGGTGCCATCCTCAAGCACGAACAATCGCGGGGCTTTGAGCGTCCCATTTTGGACAATTTTCCCAGACTCGCGCCAACTTGCGCCATCGTCATCTGAGAAAAAGATGCCGCCATCGGGGCGGGACACCATGACGAGATGCCCGCTGTCAAAACGAGCGATGGCAGGTTCGTCCACATCCTTCCCTTTGCGGCGGATAGTAGAGACAGTGCGCCATGTCTTTCCGGCATCATCGGAGCGGCGAATGGCACCAAAGAGATGATTCTCGCCCCCGATAGGATCGGGATTCAAAGCAATCTGACTTGCACAGTAAGTTGGCCAAAGGATACCCCCATCGGGGAGTTGGAATGCCTGACCGTGACTCCTTTCGTAAAATGAGCCGTGACTATCCAACCAAATCGGTTCACTCCACGTTGCCCCGCTATCGGTTGATCTGATCACGCACTGCTGGGTATTCAATCCATTCAGTTCCTTGCGGAAAGCCGGGGGTGCCTCTGAGAATCCATACCAAGATGCCTGCACATTGATGAAACAAAGCACGGTATCATCTTGGCAGACAAACAGCGTAACGGGCCCATCGTCTAAAGGAATGTCCGTCAGTCCGACGGGTTTGCTCCATGAACGACCTTCATCGGTGGAATGGACTGCCATTGAGCGTCCACCTGTGGGTGCGACAAAATCCACGGGCCAACCTTCAGCAGCATAGCGTTCTCGTGTCTCTTTCTCAAACAATCTTGGTGACGCAAACGAAGCGTGCCAGTAACCGGCGGAGTGGGCAAGCAGCAGATTTCCATTGGGCATTCGCTCAAGTGCTCCAGCCCATCCAATGAAGTCACCGAGTCCAGGGAATGGATCAGGACGATTGAAATCCCAGCCGGTGACGCATACCCGTGCCTCCTCAGCCGTGAGCGGTTTTGTTGTGGTAGCGTGCATTTTCTCTCCTAATTTCGAGAATTCAAGATTTGAGGAGCCATGATTGCCCACACCGCTGACGATAGAGGTTAGGATCAACCACCGCAGCCATGGCACACACAGCCAGATCCTCGCCGAAGAACTCTCGGATCTGCTCTGAAATCTCCACCGGGCGTTGAAGGGTATCCGGGTACGCAACATTGAGCGTTGGGATATTGCGCTGATCGAGCCCCTGCTTCACCTCGCGGACCTGACGTTCAAAGATTCCGTGAAGCTGTGTATCGGACAGGTTGCCACCGCTGCTGCCCTGACGCTGGAGCATCCTGCGCTGAGAGGCAAGCACTTCGTTGATGTCGCGCTCCATGAAGATAACCCGATAGCTGAATTGGGGCGGCAGAAACGGAATCAGTTGGGCGATGATTTTCACCGCTTTGCCTTCTGCTTCGGGCAGCCACGCCCAATCTCGCCGAAGCCGTTTGACCTTTTCGTATTCAAAATAGCCGCGCGGGTTGTCGGCATCCGCCTTCCTTACCCCGTCGGTCAGGCACGGATAGCCGGTGGCATATAGCATCTGCATCAGCATTGAGGTGCCAGACCGGGGGAGGCCAGACACCACGGTGATAAGTTCATTAGTGCATTCGTTCATTTTAGTTTATTCATTCGTTAATGAATCAGTGAACCAGTGAACCAAAAAGCGAGTCTGGGAATCAAGGTGTTTTGAAGCCCGATTAACCTGTCCCAATCCGTGCATTGGAGAGCATCGAGGTTACTGTTTGTCAAGGTTTCCGTGAGAATGTTTTTTTCTCCAAATCGACATACTTCTTCAGCAGCTGCTCCTGTTTCTTCGTCAGGGTGGTAGGGATTTCAATAACCATAGTGACAAAGAGATCTCCCCTCTCGTTTTCAGATTTTTCAATCCCCCGCCCGATTAGTCGGAAAGTCTGATTGGACTGTGTGCCTCGGGGGAGGTTCAATGCGATGGGGTCAGTAAGCGTCGGGACATAAATTTCTCCGCCCAATGCCGCGATCGCAAAGCCAACTGGAATCTGACATCGCAAATCATACCCATCGCGCTGTAGGACCGGGTGTGACTTGACAACAACATCTACGAACAGATCGCCATAAGGTCCCCCATGTAAACCACATTCTCCCTGACCGGGTAAGCGTAACGATTTTCCACTCTCAATCCCCGGAGGCATCTTCACCAGTAACGAGCGCTCCTTGCGGGTGGCACCTGTCCCGCGACAGGTCTGACACGGTTCGTGAATTAGGACCCCAGTTCCTCGGCAGCGTTCACACAATCTATTGTGCGCCGCATCACCCCGCAGCAACTGGTTGAAGATTTCGCTATTTCCCATACAGTTAGGACAAGTTGATTGGGGCGAGTCTTTTTGCATACCTGTACCATCACAACTGTAGCACTCCTCGTTACGGTGAATACGGATGGACCGCTCCGTTCCCAGCATGGCTTCGGTAAACGGGAGGGTTAGACCGGTTCTTATGTTGGAACCCCGTATTCCTTTTGCTTTAACTGTTCGCCTTGTTTTTGTTTTTCGCTTCGTTTGAGATCCGGATCTAAACAGGTCATCGAAGAGGTCATTAATTTTGGAGTCGCTATCACCAGAACGTCTAGAGCCTCCACCTCCTTGACTTCCTGTATCCGTTCCTGACGCTTGATCGCCGATGTGTTGCAGCCTAAGCTCGCTCAATGTCTGGTAAGCCATCGATGCTTCCTTGAATCTTTCCTCTGCTCGTTTATCCCCCGGATTTTTGTCGGGATGATATCGCATCGCAATTTTTCGATAGGCTTTCTTTATTTCGTCGAGGGTTGCATTCCGACTCACACCAAGGATTTGATAGTAGTCTTTCTTCCTCACCAATTTCTCTCCTCGCATCCGGCGATTCGCTCATTTGCCCGATAAAGCAGGCTCTCCCGATCCCTGAGTGGGGATCTCGCTTCGCTAGCCCACTGCCAAATAAGCTTGGGGGTGTAAGTTCATAACTAGCATAGGGGCCCTGGTAGACAAGTGTTCAATTCTGATGTCGGTATGGTATCCTCCGACTCAGATCTACGGTGAAAAAGGGGTCGGGATTAAATGTGGTGGAGATTGAACGCTCTGTGCTTTCCAAACAGTGTCTTTCCCGACGCATCGGTGAGTTTTTATTGGCAGTTTAGTCTCAATCAGGCGCGGCAGAAGTTCGACCGATTTTATCCTAATACACCAGCATAAGTTATCTGACAATGTATTAGTAATGTGATTAACACAAAAAGTTGAACAAAGAAAATCCCTCCGCGAAGGGAGGGATACTTGGTAGGATTGAACCTACCTGCACATCGGTTCGGCGAACCCCTCGGTTCACCGTTATTAGAAAATGTGGGAGGGCGCATCGGACCAAACCGATTCTATGCTCCCGGTCAAACTTTAGTTGTTATTGGCACCTTCATTAATCCAATCGATAATAAGTTGGATTTGTGCCGCCTCCAAAGGTGGTCCCTCCGGGGGCATCTTGCCTTCCGCAATTTCTTCGACTATTTCGCTCTCTCTCGCATCGCCTGCGATAACGATAGCCCCATCATCTCCCCCCGCTTTGAGACTGTCATACGTGCGGAGATCGATATCGTGCGGTCCTCCAGCGACATGGCACTCTGCAGTGGCGCATCGATTGGTAAGGATTGGCGCAATATCGGTGTTAAAAGAGGGACTCGGTCTACCAGCAGATGCAGGGTCGTCAAATACCAAGCCCAGCTCCTTGATAGCACTTCCACATCCAAAGATACAAAACATGAGTCCGGCGACGAGTAAGAACCATCTTCCTATTTTTACTGTATACCTAGGGGGCATTTCCTCACCTCCATAAAAAGAAAGCTATTAACGATCGGTTGGCATACATAACAGATTTAACAGGTTGCCAACGTATCTGAGAAAAACTTGTTGGGGTAGGTGATGTCGTTTCTGAAGGTTGACATTCCCTTTTTTGGACTAGTGGGGCAATCGGTCATTCAGCCAAACCGCACGCTAAATCGAATAAATCATCCGGCTGGCTTCTTCATATTCGGCTTGCAAGGGATCCGTGGAAAGGAAGAGCTTTTGGTAGGGTTCGTAAAGTTGGATATAGCTCCAATTAACGCCACAAAGAATCTTTCGCTCGTTTGCCAGCTTTACAAAACGGCCGCGGAACTTCGCACGGGTCGTTTCAGGGGGGTGATGCATCGCATGTTCAACCGCGTCATCGGTGGCAATGCGTTCAACGAGCCCCTCTTTTTCGAGCTTGTAATACAACCCAAACTCCGGCCGAATATTGTGGTACTGTAGATCGAGCATCATAACCTTGGCGGAATTCCACTTGAGTTGTCGGCTCGCTACATAGGTCTCAATCAATTTCTTCTTGATGACCCAATCGAGTTCTCGATCCAGCTGCATCGGATCGGTTTCCAAACAGGTCAGCACATATTCCCATCGCGCCATAATCTGATCGGTGATTGGATCCGATTCGGCTTGCTCGAAATACTGCTTGGCACATTCCAGATACTCCCACTGCATCTCGACACCTGACAGCCGCTTGCCGTTTTCCAATTCGATTTTCCGGGTGCAGGTGATATCCTCCGAGATCTGCTGAATCGCTCGGACAGAATCGCGTAACGCGAGCCGCTGCTTAATAAAGTTATCTTCGATCATCCGCAAGACGATTGCTGTCGTGCCGATCTTGAGGTAGGTAGCAAACTCCGACATGTTGGAGTCACCGACGATGACGTGCAGGCGGCGATATTTTTCTCGGTCCGCATGTGGCTCATCGCGCGTGTTGATGATGCCTCGCGCTGTTGTCGTTGCAATTGAAATTTCTTCACGAATATGCTGCGCCCGTTGGGAGATTGCGTATCCGCCTCGGTTGGTGGATTTGACCTTCCCCGCCCCGGCAAAGACTTGACGCGTCACAAAGAAGGGAATCAGTTGCGAGGCAAGTTGGCGAAAACTCACGCGACGATCCATCAGATAGTTCTCATGGCAGCCGTATGTGTTGCCGGGCGTATCGGTATTATTCTTGAAGACCGAAATCCGTCCAAGAAATCCATCGACTTGCATCTTTCGCTCTGCGGCAATAGAAAGCCTTTCGATGATCCGTTCACCGGCTTTGTCGTGGGTGACGAGGTCGGTCACATCATCGCATTCAGGGGTCGCATATTCGGGGTGGCAACCGATGTCCTGATAAAATCGAGCCCCATTCTCTAGAAAAACATCCGGATACATCCGTCCAGAAATAATCTCCCGAAAGAGATACATCACCGCATTTTGGATCGATAGTGCTTTCCCGCCTCGCCGATCCGACGTGCAGATAATCCCATATTCGTTTTCCAGACCATAAATCCTTCGGTTCATGCGCTCAAAATCTCACTCAGTTCATCGGGAAGCAAACGTTTAAATTTGCGCCGATTTCGGGTTTCGTCCAGCACAGCTGCTTCTATTGTCTCAGCCGTCACTTGGTATCGATCCACTTCATCGACTTCCGTTTCAATGGTTTCAAAAGTCCTTGCCGCGAGCTGCAAAGCACCGCTCAAATCTAAACCCTCGCTATACTCAGCTTCAAGGATACCTGCGATTTCATCGGCTCTCCCGCCAATGACGGTGTATTCATTGTCTTCCCAAAACGTGCCATCAAAAGACAGATGATAGATTCTGTTGTTCGATGAGGAATCCTCGCGGATTTCGCAGAGGAGCAGCTCCACCTCAAGCGGTTTTGCATCCGGTTGGCGATAGATGGCCCCAATCTGCTGTGAATACTGATTGGCGAGCCATCTCGCCGTAACATCTTCGCGGTTGAAGGTAAACCCTTTGACTTCGGCACCCTGAATCCCGGCATATCGGAGGGCTTCGTAGTCCGGATAGAGCCCGGTCGCTGCAAGCGCAATACGATCATAGATTTCCGAAATCTTGAAAACCGTCGTCAGCGGATTTTCTGCAACCATCAGAATACCATCTCGGTATTCTAGAACAATAACCTCTTTCGCCTTCTCGATCCCCTTCCGAGCAAAATCCTCTTTCTCCTGCATGATTTGCTCAGGCGACACGTAATACGGTGCGGGCATCTACTCCTCCCTTAAATCCTTAAATTGACGGGCGCATTTTCGGATGACCGATTGCCAAGCTTCAGCTATGGAGTCTTTCAAGTAGCTCAGTATAGAGTGCCTTGGTTTCCGAATCCGGTATATCTGAGATTCCCGTCGAATCAATAACCTTAATTGTCGGGAAAATCTCCCGAATAAAATCAGGTCCCCCCGTAGCCACATCTTCATCAGCGGCATCCCAGAGTGCCTCGACAACTATCTTCAGGACCCCCTCGCGGGAGATATCGGGGCTATACAGCTTTTTCAGCGTTGTTTGTGCATCCTTACCACCGGATCCGGTCGCATAGTATTCGCTTTCTTCGTATTGCCCCCCTATTGCGTCGTATTTGAAGATCCTCCCTTGTTTCCGTTTGAGGTCATACCCCGTGAAAATCGGAACGACCACCAATCCTTGCAACGCCATCGGCAAATTGGATTTGACCATGTTTGACAGGGAATTGGCTTTGCCTTCTAGGCTTAACGGTGAGCCTTCTATTTTTTCATAGAACTCCACCTGGACCTGGAAGAGCTTCGCCATTTCCATGGCCGGTCCGGCGACACCAGCAATCGCGATAGCTGAATAGGCATCCACCTCATAGACTTTCCGGATACGTCGTTCCCCCACTTGAAAGCCCGCCGTTGCCTGGCGATCACCGGCGATGATAACCCCCTCGTTGTAAACGGCGGCTAATATGGTTGTGCCTTCAAGGAGGTTATCGTAAAGATCCGTCAAACTGGACGTTGGCATACGCTGCCCTTTCCAGTTTGCAGGGGGTGAGTCTAGCAGAGGCGGTGTGCCGAACCTTGATAGAAGCTCTGGCCTTTCCCTTTGCAAGACCTCAAGGAAATCGGAAGTCCTATGATCGGCGCGGCTAAAGACCACTACTCTCCTCCCCGTTGAATGTAATTTTCGACAAACTCTTCTGAATCTTCTTCCAAGATTTCGTCGATTTCATCAAGGAGTTGATCGAGATCCTCTTTAATCTCTTCGCCCTGCTCTACGACTTCCTGATCCGGTTGAACTTCCTCAGTATCCTGAGTCCGTTTGTCTCTTTGGTCCTGTTGCTTTTCGGCCGGCATGTTGTTTCTCCTTCTAATGGTTGGATGTGAGAATAGCTTGAACAAGTTCTGCAGCCGTGCAGTCTCTCAACAGATCGCCGGTCATCTCCTGCGTCCCGAAGTGCGGGCGATCCATTAAAATTTTATCTAAAGAAGAATCGTCAGTACAAAAAATCATTGAATTCCAGCTTGCGCTGTGAATCTCGTTGGGAAATTTTTGTAAACACATACCCCGAAAATAGGCACGTGTATCAACGGGTGGATTGTTAATCGCGTGAACAATCTCCTCCTGTTTGAGGAGGCGTTCAATACGTCCATTTTTCAGCAACCTCGCGTAGAGCCCCTTATTTGGGCGGAGGTCGTGATATTGCAAATCTAACATCCGAACCTGGTGATCTGAATGGGCTAAACGGTGACGGCGCCGGTAGGCATCAATCAGTCGTTTCTTAATCACCCAATCGAGGTGTCGATCCAGGCTCATCGGATCCTCGTCGAGGCGGTCGAGAACAAAATCCCATGTCGTCATCACATCGCGCACCACCTCAGACAAATCCGCTGTGGGAATATGTTTGTGAGCCAACTCAAGATATTCGCGCTGAATCTCAATGGGTGTCCATTTCCGCCCATCTTCTAAAGCTAAAGCTTCTTGACAGGAGAGATCGCGCGACACCGTTTGAATCGCCGAAACAGGGTCGGAGAGTCTGAACTTATCCGTCACAACCCCCTTTTCGATGAGTTGCAGCACAATGGACGTAATTCCCACCTTTAAATAGATAGAAAACTCAGACATGTTGGAATCGCCGACAATGACGTGCAGCCGACGGTATAACATCTCATCGGCGTGGGGTTCATCTCGCGTATTGATAATTGGACGCGCCACCATTGTGCTCAATCCAACTTCAGTCTCGAAAAAATCAGCACGCTGAGAGATTTGATAATCCGTTTCCGCTGCGCCATTTTCAGCACCAACCTTACCACTTCCCGTGATGGGCTGTCGCGTCACGAGGAAAGGTGTTAATCCATCGACGATATCTTGGAAGGGGACACTCCGAGACATCAGATAATTTTCATGCGCCCCGTAGCTGTGACCTTTATAATCGCTGTTGTTCTTGTAAATAATAATCTCTTGATTCGTGGGCAACAACTCTTGGGCAGCCAGACGACTCAAATCTAATATCAATTCCCCCGCCTTCTCATATTTGACCAAATCGCGCGCATTTGTGCATTCCGGGGTACAATACTCCGGATGGGCGTGATCAACATAGTAGCGTCCACCATTAGCGAGGACATCATTGATGAGGCTATTATTTTCCTGATCCGGAATGTCAGTTTCCCCTTCAGAGACGAACCCTCTAGCGTCCATCAACGGACTCTCCTGATCATAGTCCCAAATGATTCGCTTGATCCCACGGTCTTTATAAATATTGACGACAAGCGTTGAGGCCGCAACAGGGTCTGGATCTCGCGCATTTTTGACCGAAATCCCATATTCGGTTTCGGTCCCCATAATCGTTGGTATGATCATAATCTGCTGTTATTCAACCTTAAAGGTAAGCGCCACCTTTGACGGTTCTTACATCCCGCCTTTTCCGCTCCGGTTCGTGGGTCAATGCCTTAATATTGACGATTCTATCGCCTTTCCGCCCCGATATCTTCGCCCAATCGTCCGGGTTGGTGGTGTTGGGCAGATCTTCATTCTCTTTATATTCTTCTTGGATCGCCTTATCGAGGTCATCAAGGGTGATGCCCTTCTCTTTCCCTTCAGAATCGATCAGCCGTTTGATTGCCATCTTCTTGGCACGATCCACGATGTTTTCAATCATCGCACCACTTGCAAAATCCTTGAAGTAGAGCGTCTCACGTTCCCCACGATTGTAAGTCACCTCAATGAATTTGTTTTCATCGGTGGTTGCATACATCTTCTCGATTGCCTGATCCACGAGCCCTTGAACCGCTTTTTCCCGATCACCAGTGAACGCTTCCAACACTGAAGGGTCAATCGGCAGGTCAGGGGTCAGGTAGATGGCGAAAATATCCTTCGCGCCTTCAGCTTCAGGGCGGTCAACTTTAATCTTGATGTCCAATCGACCGGGCCGTAAAACGGCGGGATCCAGGAGATCTTGGCGGTTGCTGGCACCAATGACAACCACATCCCTGAGCCCCTCGACACCATCGATTTCAGCGAGGAATTGAGGCACCACCGTTGACTCCATATCGGATGAAATCCCCATGCCCCTGGATCGGAAAAGCGAATCCATCTCATCAAAGAAGATGATGACCGGAACCCCCTCTTTGGATTTGTCCTTGGCTTTTTGGAAGACTTCTCGAATCTTTCGCTCCGTTTCGCCAACATACTTATTGAGTAGCTCCGGCCCCTTGATATTGATAAAATAGCTTTCTACATTGTCTCTACCCGTTCGTTCTCGAACTCTGGATGCTAGACTATTGGCGACTGCCTTAGCGATTAAAGTTTTTCCGCAGCCGGGGGGGCCATAGAGGAGCACCCCTTTCGGCGGCTTTAACTGGAATTCCTTGTATTCATTGGGATAGAGGTAAGGGGTCTCAATAGCGTCTCGAATCGCCTCAATCTGCTCATTTAATCCACCAATATCCGAATATTTAATGTCGGGCACCTCTTCGAGCAGCAGGTCTTCAACTTCAAGTTTGGGCAGTTTCTCCATAACCATCCCGGTGATCGGGTTCAGCATGACGTTATCCCCAAACTTAAGTTCCTCCTCGTTAAGCGGATCCGATATTTCTACAACTCGCTCCTCATCGGCCCGTAGATTCACAAGCACGCGGTTATCGTCAAGCATCTCCTTAATCTTGACCACTTCACCTTGCCGCTCAAATTCCCTCACGCTCACAACGTTCATCACGCCGTTGACAATGACCTCTTGACCTTTTTGGAGCTGATCGGTGTTAATCTCCGGATCTGCATTGACACGCCACCTTTTGCCACCAAGGTCGATATCCAGCGTTCCATCATTGTTTGATTGAAGGTAAACGCCGTAGTTGTTCGGTGGGGCACTGAGTTGTTCAACCTTCTCCTTCAACTGCTCCAGCCGCTCTTTCGCTTCTTGAAGGGTGCTAGTCAACTTTCGATTTCTGCGGTGTGCGTGCATTAAGTCGCGGGTCATTTCGTAGAGGCGAACTTCTACATCGTCGGAAGGCGCAGCGTTTAAGCGTCTTCTTAAATCATCAATTTCACTCTCTAACGACTCGATGGTGAATGTTAGCTCACGAATCTTTCTTTCGGAAGAAACCCGCTCAGAGGACGGTGCGGATAGATTGGTCCGATCTTGCATCGCCTCAAGGGAATTTCTCGAATCCTTCTTTTCGGATGGGTTCTTGATGGTAGCCATAGTAACCTTACCTCACCTCAGTATATATCTTTAGAATTACGGGATGGGTGCTATCACTATTAATTCTACAAATTGCGTAAGTCCTATAACTGTGACTAAGAATAGAAAAACGTAGATGGTTGCCCCGAGGACGGTTGATAACAGGGGCCGGTTATGCACAACTAGCGGCTTACTCAAAGACCTTAAGTTCGCCGTCTTCGGCAATCAGCACAACCGGGTCGTGAACTGCGTCTCCGTCAGCGTTAAAAGAGAACTGACCTAAAATGGTATCGAGATCCATGATATTCGCCAGCGCGTCCCGAACTGCCATTGAATCGGTGGATTGCGCCTCCGCAATCGCCTCAACGAGAATGTAGAGGGTAGCATGCGAGAGCGCGGCCCAGGGCTCAGGTTCAATGCCATACTTCGCCCGGTAATTTTCGACGAAGGCTTGATTGCCGGGTGTATCAGCCGTGCTAGACCAATCCACAAAAGAAATCGCACCCTCGGCGGCATCGCCGGCGGCTTGCACTTCGTGTCTAGTCAGGCCGGGAATAATGAAGGGAACAGAGGTGGGGATACCAACCGCACGCCCTTGAATCAGAATCTTAGTTATCTCTGCGGATAAGGCGGAGACAAAAATGGTGTCAGGGTTTGCCTCCATTATCCGAGTTAATTGGGCAGAAAGGTCGTCATCGCTACCTTGGAAGGGCTCTGTCGCCACAATCTCGATGCCGTTAGCGGTGAGGACTTCCGTCAACACGGTGTTACCATCGGTGGAGTAGAGATCGCTTTCATCATATATGGTTGCCACCTTTGTATAGCCGAGCTTCTCCTGAGTTATCCGGACCCCATTTGGATTCAGCACATCTGTGGCGAGAGCCGCGCGGAAGATAAAATCGCCTATCGCGCTCAGACCGGAGGCGGCGGGGACCGAGCTAAGAACGACAACTCCATTCTCTTGTGCAACCGGAAACGCCTCTCTCGCCAGAGTTGAGATAGCGAGACCGGTGATAATAGACACGCCGTGTTGGTGAATCAGTGTATTGAAGGCTTCAACGGCACCCTCCGCGGTGCTCCGATCGTCCGCAGTGATGAAGGTGATTTGTGGGCCGTCGAGCTGGTTAATCTCTTCACGCGCCAGTTCAAAGCCGCGTTGCATCGGTAAGCCATACGAATCGGCGTATGGGCCGGTCAGAGCCAAGTCGAGGCCGATGATAACTTCTCCACTAACCCCTTCTATCTGAGGGGACGCGGGGAGGAGAAGCTGCTGGATTTGGTCACAGGCGGAAAACCCGACCATCAGGGCGACAATCGCCAGGACAGACGCGAATTTGGTGAACCTTCTGATGTTCATTTTGAATCTCCCTGGTTTTGAAGTGAAAAAACTATGGGGCACAACACATTCTTTCAAAATACTGTTTCAGGAGCGTATAATGTAATTATATGACATTTTTACTATGGATGCAATAAAAAACTACACTGCTTTTTCCGGATGCGCTCTCGGAAACAGATCTCTAAATTTCTATTCCTCCAGATCGATTCCTAATTGCATAAACGTCTCTTTGATTTTATCTTCATAATCCTGATCTGACATCTGACCCCCTGTCGCCTGCAGCTCAATTTGAAGGTTGTCGAAATTTGATTGCAGCAGGTTCATCACGCCCATAAGCCCTGATACCTTCCCTTTCGGAATTGTAAATTTCAGTCGAACCGTGTCGCGTCCGTCTGGTGGTGGCTCCGGGGCTGGTGGATCTTCGATTTCCCCTTCGCCATCTCCACCGGGAGGATCGACAGGCTCCGGTGGGCGAGGGATAGGCCCCGGCGGTTCTGGTGTTGGTTCTTCCTGGGCGATACAGATATCCTCTTGGATAATTACTTCAGACCCAGAAAAGGCAATTGAGGATGGACGCTCCTTGAAGTATCGGCAGACCGGTTTCCCAGCGTCCAGCTCACCGAGACCAAATAATCCCTGTTCCACCCCGTCACAAATTCCCAACTCCCACCCTTGACCGACAACCCGTGTCTCGCCCGGTGTCTTCGCACCCAACTGATAGAGTTGTTCCGTGGAAACAGATTCGTCGGTTTCGAGATACTTTTCCTTAACCACCAATGGATGAACGCTTTCAAGAATCTCCCCGTCTAAACGCAATTTGTCATATACGCCTTCGTCCAGTTTCTTCGACACACCGTAGGTTGGCAGTCCCAAATCGCTCGCTTTGAGATTATTTTTTGCCGGAATGAACACGGTTCGGTAATATCGACGAAACCCATCATTGAGTTCAGCTGTCGCCTTTCTCAACTCCGTCCGAACCTCCCGCTGTTGTTTGGCAGAGAGGTTCAGTGTTTTGTCTTTCCCGATACCCTCGTAGGCGATGATCTTCCGCAGTTGACGATAAAACCCAGCCGCCTCATGGTCCAATGGAGTCAGAAAGAAAAGCGTGTTTCGGTTCACCCGAGGTGCCTTCCCCTTCATTTCCAGTATATCTTTCATCAGGCGGTCGTCACGTTCTTTAAGGATAATTAGCTTCAGATCGGTGCTGTCCGGAATGTCCGATCCATCCTTGGGCCAAACGAAGGTCTTAAGTTTTCCTCCAGAGAGGTTCTTTTTCAGTTCTGCTTCCTCAAACTCATTAATTGCCCGTTCGTTGATATTCTCCATTCGGGTTAGCAGAATACTGTTAAGATTAGGCTGGTTGGTGAAATGAGCTCTTCCGCTTTCGTGCTGCAGGTAAAACAGCTTTTCCTGCAACCCCTCAACTGCTTCCGTGAGGACGCTTGACGGATGCCCCGTAGTCGTCGCGCTTCGTTTAATTTCTTCGAGATTCGCCCCGTTCTCGGTCCCGCCCGAAAATGAGTAAAGAAAAACGGTCGTCGCAGCTCGGCTGCCTAACTTCAATCCATTATAGGCAGCTCCGAGACTGACATCAACCTTTTTCGCACCGGCGTTTTCACCTGTAATGTCTGCGGAGATGATGCTTTCATATTCGAGACCGATGTGCTCTAACAACTCTTGTCGAATTCCCTGAACGCTCAGATCAAAATCTGCCAGACTGATATAGGGAATTGCACTCTGTTTAAGGGAATGAATTACGAACGACAGGAGCCGCAACACACCCCGTGTCCGTTGGAAACTAGGGAAACTGCCCCACCGCTGATAGAGCACCTCAATCACTTCGGGTTGAAACGGATAAGCGGCTTCAAACCGTTTTCGGTATTCTGAGGGCTCTGTCCCGGGCGGCAGAATGGATTCCCTGTCGGCGTAATCCATAAAATCCCGAATCACTCCACCCGCGCCCTTGCTATCAATCTGTGAAAAAAGCCGTCGTCTGATGACCTGAGCAATTTCATGATCATGCACAGGTGTATAAAGCTTCTTCACCCGCCCGGCAACATGTCTGAGTTGGCTCAATAGCTGTGCCGCCCCTTGGTCATACCCCGATGGCAGGGTGATGACCAGGGCGACCCGTTCTAAAATGGCAGCGGCTTCGGTCAGCTCCTGCATAAAGGCAAGCGTCTGTGATGCAAGTGTGCTGTCCCCTACCGGAACGCCAGCGGCTTTGGTCATATATTCCAGCACCTCGTCCATCAGGATGAGCACGGGTTGGTTTTGTGAAAGTATTTGCTGGAGTCTATCCCGACCGGGCGAAGTCAACCCATCAAAATGTGCAACCTTGCCCGTTAACTGTTTTTCCAATCCCCCCCATAACGTATCGGATGGCCCCATCGGTGTCCCAACAAGCCCCACTTTTTGCGCGTTCCACTCGTTGGCTTTGTGATACATCGCAATCAGCGCGTGGGTTTTACCGCCCCCGAAGGGGGTCTGGAGCTGAATCACCGGATCGCCGCCGCGCCCATTTAGCCGCTCTTCAACAATTGAAAGCAGGTTTTTGAGTCCATCGGTCTGGTAGGTTTTCTGGAAGAATTGTGTGGGGTCCTTATATTCGTCTGGTGCCGTGCCTTTGAACGCTTCCCACAGATCTGCCGCAAATACTTCCATCTTGATTTTGCCTGCTAAGATGTCATGGTGAGGCACAGCAATTGTGTGAAATGGAATCACTCGCTTTTCTCCTTATCCTTAAATAAAATGCTTAAACCTAATGAAACAACCTCCCCTGTCTCACCTCGCCTCTGACCTTTTCACGACCGGCGAGGAAACCGTCCAACAACTGCTTCTCCCGGCTCTCAATAGACAGCGTCTCAGAGATGGCTTGTGCCACGCGATAGAACGCATCGCTATCTCCATAGCCGCTCTGTGCGAGAATACGAAGCATTTCATCCCGCTGACTCTGTTCCCATAACAACAGCACATGGTGTAATACGTCAATCAATTCTTCGGCGTTTTCAAGGTCGTCTACCTTTCGGAGCTGTGGACCGAGGACGCGAATAAACGCCTTCTCTTTGACAATAACGCTCTTTCCACCCCACTCTTGGGCGAGGTCAACCCCACAGGACTGTGCCAACTTCCGCGCTTCATCAAAAGGGACCCGCGTCTCCTTGTATTCCCACCGCCAAAGCACGTAAAAGCGGGTGAGGTCGGAAATTTCACCGGCAAATCCATTGCGCAGAATCTGTCGCACTGCGTAATCGGTGGCAATCTCCCGCACATCGTCAAGCAGCCGATCCGCACGGATAATCTCCCCTTCAAGATCCATCACCTTTTCGTATTTGCCGAAAACCTCAATAGCGGAACCGATAGCGGCGATGAAGAAGTCCGCCCCACCGAGGCCCTCTTGCCACAGTCGATGGAGTTTGGTATTAAGATGCGTTGTCAACTCCGATTTGACTTCATTATAGAAGCCAGTGGGGGCGCGTTCCATTTTTCGGGCGACGATGTAGATGGAGGATGCAAGGGCGGCGGCTTCTTGAGCACGGAGACGCGTTTTCATCTCTGTATCAAGTGGCCACGCACCGGTCATAATCAGGCCCGAATCAAGGAGAGAGTTGATCAACGTTTCCCAGCCTTCGGCAGATTTGTGTGCATAGACAATAATGGCAATGCCGTTCAGTTTCAATACGCGGTGGATTTCTTGAAAAGACCGCTTGAGCGACTCCTCAAAGAACCGCTTCCCTGCCTCAAAACCACCTGCGCCGTGCGAATAGGCGACAATCTCGTTGTTCTTAGGTGTTAACGGTGTGGAGAAGAGTTCGGGATAGACATCAGCCAACGTGCGCTTGAGCCAAACGTAGAAGAAATCGGAGAGATAGGAATACGGCACGTTGTCGTAGTATGGCGGATCGGTGAAAACGGCATCAAAGAAGTTGTCGGGATGAGGTAGATTAGTAGCTGAAGATTGGGTAACAGTAGCACTTTGTAGGAAAAGGGTTGAACTAAGATGTGAAATAATTTCGGAGGTAATCTCAACTTGACTTGACCAATGCCCTGTCAAAATACCATAAGGATTCTGCTCTGAGTAATCAAAAACCATAGGAAGTGCCTGCAGGCCAAAAACATTGAAGCTTCTTTCCCCCAAGGGTTCCCACCAACACAAAGTCGCATTATAACTTGAATGACGGCTTAAAATTAAACACAAGTAACTCATCACGGCCTTCGCATACTCCGCATCTACTTCTTCTGCCAGCATCTTTTGATATACTGCTTTCACCTTCTCCAGAAACGTAATCAACGCCAATTTCTGCCTTGTATTGAAGAGTTCGCCCCATTTCAGTATACCATAGCCTTGGACTCGAAAACCTAATGTGCCTTTCGGTGGCAGAGGTTCATCAGGCACCGCATCCATCCCCCATTCTAACGTCAACTTCTCCCGCTTTTCGGTAAGGCACACCTCGGCTTCTCGAAAGACAGCAAGGTCGGCATCCGTTGCCACACGATAACGCTTGACACGATAACGCTTGCCTGGTATGTCCGGCGTGTGTGTTACAACAGCGACTAGCCGCTCCCCTGCTTTACCCTCCTGAAACAATTTGCGCGTCAACTTTGCTTCCACGGTTCCACCGCAGAGCGGGCACACCGCTACAGCGCGCGAGACGGTGCCCTTGGTGGGATCAAAACCGCCCGGCATCGGTGCATACCCGTCGCCGACGATCTTAAAATTCACCCGCCCCTTTTCAGCGAAAGGATAAAGGGCAACCTTCTTTCTCGCCTTCCTCGCCAGCCAGAATTGACGCATAAGCGGAATTTCAGTCCTACAGGACGGATTCTGGCACGGTATTGTCCGCGCCCAAATATAGCCGATTGGGATGGAACCGTCCTTCTCTTGGGGATAAAAACGCTCCAGTTCTTTTTTCGCCTCCGCAAGGATCCACGCTCCCCATTTTTTGACATCTTCGAGCAGGGAATTTTCGGTAGTTTCCCCAAAGAGTGGTCCATTAGTGACACCCTCCGTCGGTCTACCGTATTTCTGTGGGTATTCAAGCGTGCACTTCTGAATCAGGACAGCGACGGGATTGAGGTCGTTGGAATAAGTTTCACACCCAAGCCGAAGAGCCTCCAGCGGAATCGACCCACCCCCCCCAAAGGGATCGAGCACCTTCGGGGGCACGCCGCCATTGGCATCAAGGATGTCCTGCCTTGCCCGTTCAATGAGGTGGGGATTCAGGGAGTTATCCCATTTCGATAGGTCCTCAATAAAACCCCGTTTGCGGTTCCACGCCTCGGTGTTCTCCGTTGGGGGGATCAGGGCGGCGTAAGCAGTGGAGCGTGAAGACGCAAGCGGTTTTCGCGCCCACCAGATATGGAGCGTGGAGATGTGCCCGTGTCGTATATTTTTCTCGTGGGCGGCTTCCTCGCTGACCTCTTTGGCGGGGAAGGTTTCTTCAATAAGGCGTTTCATTTTAGTCCTTTGACAGGCTCCTTTTGTTTTCTATCTGTTTTACTGCGCGTTGATTTCTCCCGCCAGTTTAACGCTTCTTTCTGCAGCTCAAGGGCGGTATACTGGTCCCGATATTCTTTTAAGCCGCCAATCCAATTGAATTGCAGTTTCTTATTTCGCCGCAATTCCGCTTGGGCTAGCAGGGACTCTATATACTTGATCACCTTTTCCTGGAGATCAGGTGGCAGTTGATTGAATTTTTCAATGATATTCGCTTTCATCATAGGATTTACACATTACCCTCGGATCTGTTGGGCTTCCCGAACAGCGCGGCGTAATCGCCTTTTCAAACTATTATGATCGTCAGTTTCCACCAGTCTCCACACTCCTCTTGAAAGAGGTACTCTAACATTTTCATCTGAAATAGGTCTGTCTATCTTATGAATTATCAAACGCCTCATAATACCAAAGGCGAAGTGTCCGGGAAGTAAGTCAATGAAACGGTGCTTTCTTAAAAATTTTTCAACCAAGGTTCTCGCAGCCTCAATGCTTTGGCTGTCAATGCCCTGAACTGCTTCCGCATATCTTTGTCGTATTTCATCATCTCGGAATTTTATGCTCTTCCCTGGCTTTAAAAATCGGCCTGGCTTGTTGGGAAGCACATCATAGCCGGTGGATGACCGCTGATGCGCTACGTCCAATACGATTAACTCCTTAAATTTTAGTTCAGTATCTTCAACGACTGTCTTAAACTTGCTGGGTAGTTTTTCTAAGCTATCTTCTATATGAGTGCGGTCCCTGCAAAACTGCTTTATTGGCTTTTCCTCAAAAAGATAGTTTTCAAATGAATGTCGATGAAGCAGAATAATTCGTCTATGTTCACTTCGAGTGCGCTCTAAAATCTCATAATCTCCATCCAGAATAACAACATAGGGATTGTCACCTTCTACAAGAATTGCCGCTGCTTTCTCGCACTCCTCTCTTCCATTTTTTGCTTTTATGCGGCAATTATAGTTTTGAAGCACTGTGTCATAGAAAAGGATATCCGTATAACCCTCGACATAAACAAGAATTTCTTCATAGAACAAATACTCTGCTGCTGACCCCGAGTCGGTTCGGGAAAACGACATTAGTTTTTCCTCCCCAAATCTACGACGTTATCCATAAATTTCCCAACAATATCGGGGGAATGCGTTGCAACAATTACCTGTATTTGTCCACCAAGCTTTACCAAAGACTCCAAAAGCTTTTCCTGCCAAGAAACATGAAGCGACAGCTCTGGTTCATCTGCGATATAAACCACCGGATCATCAACCCTCAAAAGGGCTTGGCTTAGTAAAATCAAAATCTGTTTTTCACCCGAAGAAAGGAGGCGCGGATTCAATTCTGGCAGATTCAATTCCGATAGTGAAGAAGATTCAATTTTTAACTTACCACTGTCATCAACCTTAACGGATTTTTCATTCAAAAATGAATTAACGGTTTCTTCATAAAGTTGTAAGGATGCAAAAATACGTTCTCTATCTTTTTCAAGTTCATCGGCATATTTCACCATAGCTTGCGTTCGACCGATAAGCGGAAGCACAAAGATATCCTTCAAAGCCAAATCAACGTTTTCACTTTCGCGCCTCCGTTCCAGTGCGTCCTTTGCTGCAGCGAAATGCTCATCAATTCTCTTTTGCATTTGTTCGTTTAAAAGCCCAGCAGCCTCAAAAGCTCTCATTAATTGATCTTTTTCCGCTTCTGTTAGCACTGAAGCGGGCAGCCACTCAAGTTGATCGTCGTCTTTACTATAAAGTATCACCGATAAAACCTGCTGCTCAAACTCCTTATAACGTTTAGAAAGTTGTGCGTTTAAGCCAGAGTGATAGTCAGAAAGCCCATCTAACAATTCATCAAGCCGTGAGTCTACCGATTCTATAGGATCTGTTCTTGTATATCGTTCTTCCTCATCCTCTGTTACAGGTAAACGACGACTGACGGGGAGCCAAACAATAGGAACCAAGGCAGCTAATTCCTTTAATTCCTTATGTACTTTCTTATAAAGTTCCTGTAGTCTTATTCTCTCTCTGAAAGCCCCTCGAATTGCCGCTCCACTAATCATGTTAGCTTCTTCAAGGGACATGTAGGATCCGGGGAATCTTCGATCAGGGATAGGGATCAGATTGATGTCAATTTTTTGCCGTCCTATACTGAGTTTCATATTAGCAGCGTCAACTTTAATGGTGCGTTCAAACCTGCCTTTGAAACTCCTCAACTTAATCACTGCTTGGTCAAAATTAACGTCTAAGACACTTCGTAAATCAAACGTTAAGATAGAATGAAGGAGGTTCAAAATAGTGGTTTTACCGGAAGCATTTGGGCCTATCAGTATATTCACATCCTTGTTAAAATTTAGGTCAATGTCTCGATAACCCCACAACTTGGTTATCTTAAAGGATTCAATAAAATAGCTGTTCATCACCTTATCTCCCTCTGTTTGGAAATAAAACCTCTGGCACTCATACGATATTTGCTTTCATCATAGGATTTACGCATTTGGTTTGTGGTCGTGCTATTTATCGCTCGTGGTGCCGCGCAATAAACGCACCACTACGAACCCTGGCTATCGCTAGAATACGCCGCTCCTCTTTCCCGAATTTCGCCCAAAGAGATCAGATACCGCGCTTCAATCCTTTCTGCTGGCTGTGTTTGCTCCGCTGGATTCTGAATAATATGGAGATCGGGATGTGTCGCAGCGTTGAGGACAACATAAAGGAAATAGTCCGATCTGAACTGTTTGGCTTTGAACCACTCGTTTTGTGTTAAAGTTACTGGCCCAAGCTCTGATCTCGCTTTGACTTCGATATACCGCTTCACCCCTGCTGTATCGGTTGAACGGACATCAAAGCCGAGATTCTCAGCGGAAACATCTTCGGGTATGCGTCCTTGTTCACACTCGTAACGCATCGTGGTTTCCATGCCGATCCGTTCAATCTCGTTTGTGCTCGGTATGATCGCAACTTCCACCGTTGAGGGCAACACTCTAACGGCACCGAGGTAGTTGGGCATCTTCATGGTGAGTTCATTCTCCTGAGCGATGGTTGCTTCCAATTTTTTGAGGGCATCTTCGTAATTTTGCTTATTCTCTCCTTTGTTGTGTATTGCCAGATCAACCTTCTCACCTCTGTCTTGACGGTCGTAGAGTTGAATCAGTTCACTGTCCAACTGAAGGATGAGATGCTCAAGCGAGGAGAGTCCATACTTCTGTTTAATTTTCACCTGTCGTTCCCGTTCAACCGCAAGTTCCTTCTTGTAATCCTCAAGGACAGGCATCAACTGTGTCATAACCGACCTCTTCAACGCTTCAATGTCTACGGGTGCTGTCTGCTGCGCGCTTTCTACCACATCCCAGATGGTCGCGGGGTCGATCGGTTCAACGGTTTCTGTATCCGTTGAGACGTAGAAGGCAAACAGCCGCGTCCCGGCAACCTGCCCCAAACCATCCCGAATTTCGCCTTCATAGAACAGAATCACCCCGTCCAGTTTTCCATCGGGGTCTTCAAAGACCGCTCCCTGTTTTAGACAGTCGGTGAGTTCAGCTTCAACCCAACTGAGAACAGCTTCAAACAAGGGATGTCCAAAAGAAATGAATTCGGTGTCCGGGTTTCTGAAGGCAACCTCTTTGTCAAAAGTGGCTTTCGGATAGGTTCTGGATATGGAACCGTGCTTCCGCTTAAAGGTATCTGCATCGGTAAGTCTGCGGATAGGGAACGGAAGACTCTCAATCGCGAGAAAGCCGTCTTTACGTTCTTGTAACCTTCCACCGAGGGTTGTGAAGGCTTTTCGGAAAAAGGCATCAATATATTCTGGAATGAGACGGCGTTCACGAGCGCGCTCCGCCATTTCATGGAGGCGGGTATAATCGATGTAATGGGTCGCGAGGCTTTCGCCCAAGTTTTCTTTCACTTGGATGATGTAGTCCGGATCGACTTCAATATCAATTTCCGCTAGAATCGCATCAAGGTTCTTTGCGTTGGCCGCCGCTTCTAGCAACAGTTGAGAGAGATTCACCCCATACAGAACTTCGTTCAATACGTCGAACACCTTATCGCTGCCTAAGGCACTTTTGATTTCTTCAATCTTATCGAACAGTGCTGTCAACACCTTTCCCTCTCGCGTGTCCTCCGCAACGAGATTGTAGACAAAGACCTCTCGCGTTTGTCCATACCGATGGATGCGTCCCATCCGCTGTTCGAGCCGATTCGGATTCCACGGTAGGTCATAATTAATCATCAGGTGGCAGAATTGTAGGTTAATCCCTTCACCGGCGGCCTCCGTCGCAATTAGAATCTGGGTGCGGTTTTTGAACTCACTTTCTGCTGCGATCCGCTCTTCGGGTGTCAAGCCTCCATGAATCACCGTGACAGTATACCCCCACCCCGTGCTTTTCTTCTGAAGATATTCAAGCGTATCCCGCGACTCGGTGAAAATTAGCACCTTTTCGCCGGGGAAATCTTGCTCCAATTTGTCAAGCGTATTCTTCAATTCTCGGACCTTGATTTCGGTCTCATTCTCGATAATCGCTCTAGCCATCTCCTCCAATGTTTCAAGGGTTGCGATTTCACGTCTCAGCTCCTCTCGATTCTCCGCAACTGAAAGTGTTTCCCAAATTTCCTCCTTCTCCCATCGTTCCTTCTCACTCAAATCCTCGATCGTCTCAAAATCAATATTTGTCTCCGTTGGTTTTTTTTCTTCCGCACTTGCCAACAATTCAGAGAGACGTGCTTTTCGACGCTCCAGTGACTTGCGTAAGGCATAGGTGCTGGATGCCAGTCGGCGTTGCAGGATGACGAGGGCAAACGCAACATTATTTTTTTTGTCTTTCGTCAGTGCCCTGTTATATTGACTGTTGACATATTCGGAAAGCTGGTTGTAGAGTTCCTTCTCCTGCGGTGAATCGATACCGAGATCAAACGAGAGCGTTTGAACATGCCGAGGCAGAAATAGCGGTTTTCCTTCAAAATCCTTCAAATCTTCTTTCACGCGACGGATAAAGAGCGGGTTGTCTCTTGCCGCGATAGATTCACGGAGCATCTCACTATTTGCAAAGAATCCCGGTTCAAGGAGATCCAAGAACAATCTGAAATTCTCTGGATCGCCCTTGTGCGGGGTCGCAGTCAGGAATAATAGGTGGGTTGAGATCCCCGATAGCGTTTCCCCTAACCGATAGCGACTGGTTTTGTCCAGTTTGTCCCCATACCGGTAAGCTGCCATTTTGTGTGCCTCGTCCACAATGACCAGATCGAACCGCGCCGACGCGATGGAGGGCATAACGTCATCACGTTTGGCAAAATCGATGGAAGTAATCAGGTGAGACTCACGCGCCCAGAGGTTCTCACCGGGTTGTGAATCGAGAAATCCTCGCTCCATAATGATAAAGTTTTCCTCAAACCGCTCCTTTAACTCCCTTCGCCATTGGTCTTTGAGGTGCCCCGGCACAACAATTAAGATTCGACTCACTAGATGACGGAGTTTCAATTCCTTGATGATAAGTCCCGCCATAATCGTTTTGCCCGCGCCGGGGTCATCAGCAATCAAAAAACGGATTCGCGGCAGTTTGAGAACGTGACCGTAGACCGCCTCCACCTGATGGGGCAAGGGATCAACCTTCGAGGCGTTGACAGCAAACAGTGTATCGTAGAGGGAGGCATATCGGTATCGTCGCGCCTCAAGACTGAGGAAAACGTGACGGGCTTCCGCTGTGAAGTCCAGTGCAAGTTTCCCGCCCCGCAGCCTATTCGCTTCGTCGCGGGGGAGTATGTCGTCGATATGTCCCCGCGAATGAATGGTGGAGCCAACCAGACGGACATATTCCCCTATATCTTCCACGAGATCAATTTCCACAGGTTCCGGCCATCGATTGGATTGTATAATATCTCCACTTTTAATGTTCATATTAAAATCTACCCTGTCGGGTTTACGCGTTGGTATTCGGCATGGAATCAAAGCCGAGCAACCGCTTCAATGTCGGTGTCGCACGGGCAATAACTTCTTTGGAAACAATTTTCTGCTGATCTTGCTGCGGCTTCATAAAAGCACGACAGAAGAAACCGAGCAGACAGACGCGAGCGCGATCGGTGTGGTTCGCAGATGAGGCGTGCCACAGGGATCCGTTGATAATCATCACAGAACCCTTTGGACCGGTGATCTGCGCTTCGTCATCGTAACTGACACCCGGTTCGGGACGGGATTCGAGTCTGAGGTGACTGCCGGGAACACAACGGGTTGCTCCGTTCTCTAGTGTAAAATCATCGAGAAACCAAACACTATTGGCAGAAAGCGCAAAGCTCGGACGAGGGGTCGGCATTCCGCTCAACGGATGATCAATGTGCAGACCCCCATCCGGCGCACCGGGTCCGATAACATTCACAGTGAACGAACTGAGCGTGCAGTCCTCACCGAGCAGATACTCTATTGCGTTGAGCACGGGCGGGTATTGAATTGCGTTTTCAAACAAATCGCCTTTGTCCACCAGATTCCAAACCCGTTGCCCCTTGTCATCTAGATAGACATGTTCTTTTAACACCTCTCGCTCCTGCTCAGCGAGAGCTATCGATCGTTGGCGCAGTGCGTCTGCTTCAGCGGTTGTGATAGCATTTTTCAAAAGTAGAAAGCCGTGTTCATCAAGGTGGGCTTTTTCTGCGTCTGTAAGCATCAATATCTCCTTATATCACGTTCCACGCATCATGCCTTTTCGATTCAAGGTTGATGATCTGTATTTACCGGCGGTTCATCGCTACCCATAAAACGTTCAATCGTATTAATAGTTGCAGGAGAGGTTCGGAAATCAGCAATCCACGGATCACGGAAATAAGCCTGCTTTTCACGCGGCAAGCCTGCCATCACCTCCGGTGGAATCTTCAGGCGATGCCAATGGGTAGCAAGATGCGCGTAAGCGTGGAGAATGGCGATACGCGGCGTGTCTCGCTTCCAGATTGGGCCCGCATGACAGAGGTTTTCCGTAAAAAAGATGGCACTGCCTGCCGGGCATTCATAACGCACCAAAAACTCGCTCTCTTTTCCGTCCTCCCACGACATATGATCTGGGTGCATTGGGAAGTTTGCCTTATGGCTGCCGACGATGAAACAGGTTGCCCCATCCTCTTTCTTCACATCGGTCAGTTCAAAGACGACCCGCACCATCCCCGCATGAATCCGATCGTTCTGGACCCGATAGCCGAAGATGGGATCTGCCTGTCCGCGTCCACCGCCGTGCAGCTCGCCGTGCGACTCCCCTTTCAATCGCCAAGTCAATCCACAAGCCTCCAGTCGGACATCGGGCCCGATGATTTCGTGTAACACTTCAATCACCTTTGGGTGATCAATCAGCAGACTCGCGGGCCCTCCCGGAATTGCCTGATGCTCCGGCGGGAGAGACTCCGGATTATGCCGAATCCGGTCGGCTTGGTCAACAATTGCAGCAACTTCATCGGGCGTTAAGATTGCCGGACGGACTAAAAAACCGGCTAAGTCAAACCGGAAACGTTCTTCTTCGGTCATTGCCATACCGCTATCCTCCATGTTCTCAAGATACCTGATCCGCGTTTTCGGGTTCAGGGACGATGATCCGTATCTACCACAGGCTCTTCGTTGTCCAAGAAACGCTCGATCGTGTTGTGGGTTGCCGGGCGGGTCCGAAAATCGGCGACCCACGGTGGACGAAAGTAGGCTTGCTTCTCGCGCGGAAGTGCTGTCAAAACCTCCGGCGGAATGGTAAGCCGATGCCAATGGGTGGCAAGATGGGCGTAAGCGTTGAGCACCGTTACGCGCGGTTCTTCCCGTTGCCACACGGGGCCGGCGTGACAGAGGTTTTCCGTGAAAAAGACCGCACTACCGGCTGGACAGTCGTAACTCATCAAGAACGGGCTTCGCTTCCCCGGTTCCAAAGATAGGTGATCCGGGTGCATCGGAAAATTCGCCTTGTGGCTGCCGACAATGAAATGCGTTCCCCCATCTTCTTTGCCAACATCGGTCAATTCAAAGACAACGCGCACCATACCCGCGTGAATCCGTCCATGCCTGACACGGTAGCCAAAGATAGGGTCGGCCTGTTGGGGCCCACCTCCGTGAAGATCCCCGTGTGCCTCTCCCTTCTGCCGCCAGACACAGTAGCTATTCTCAAGCCGAATATCGGGGCCGATAATTTCGTGCAGCACGTCAATGACCTCTGGGTGATCGATTAGTGCACTTGACGGACCACTTGGCACCGCGCGATGTTCTGGAGGCAATGATTCCGGATCGTGCCTGATATGGTATATCTGATCTCTAATTGCAGTAATCTCCTCCGATGTAAGGATAGCCGGACGTATCAGAAAACCGGTCAAATCGAAACGGAAACGTTCCTCTTCAGTCATTGCCATAGTTCTCTCCTTCATCTACATTAGTTTAAGATTGCCTGCACGCCTTCCGGTCCTGCGAGGCTCTCGACGATAGGAGCCGTTTTGGTGTGGACGAGACGGATTGGCTCCTTTTCCACTATGCTTCGGTGTAGGGACGGAAGCCGCGAACCATCAGTCCACGCTGTTCATTCGTTTTCTTCGCTTCGGCAGCGCGTTTCTCCGCTTCGGCGCGATTTGTGGTGGTGGTCCCACCAATAACAACGTAATCGTCTACCCGCCGGTAACGGTTAATGAACACCGGGCGCGGCTTGTCCGAGTGATTCTGCTTGGAACCGTGAATCATCTTGACGTGGAAAAAGATGGAGTCCCCCGCTTGACCAACAATCGGCAGGGCACGCTCCCAGGGCCATTCATCATCATCTAAGCCGAGATGCGAAAAGGTATCAATATGCTTGAGTTGACCCAGGCGATGTGAACCGGGGACGACATGCAGCGCTCCATTTACCAGATCTGTATCCACCACATAGTTCAGAATCCCCACAGGACCGCCATAGCGGTGTTCAAAGTAGGCGGAATCCTGATGCAGATGTTTCGGATGCCCGCCAACCGGCTCTTTATAGAGACACTGCCCATTGCCGTAAACCTCGACATCCTGCCCCAGCATCGCCTCAACAATGTCCAACGCACACTCATCAAGTGCAGATCGGAAAAACGCAGCACTGGTAAAGTAGTTGATTGCCAAGACCATAATCTGTTTATCACGGGAGTAGCCGGGCGGTGCGGGTAGGAAAAGTGTACCGTTTGGCGTTCGCCAACCCTCCACAATTTTTTCCGCACAATCAAGTGAAGCGATTGACTCCGCGGCAGCCGCTTCAATGTCTCGGTGGATTTCATCAATGTAGGGTTTCATCAACCCACGGACGACAAGCGCGCCGTGCTTCTTAAATGTTTCCGCAGCCGCTTGGGGGTCTAGGCCGTCCGCAAATACTTCAATATCTTCAACGGTTACAGCTGAGTCTGTTGCCATGGGTGAATCTCCATATTAAAGCGAGGATACGAATCACATTAAGAGCATAGCATACCCACCTTAAGTTGTCAAAATTTCGATTGCAGCGTTTCAAGTTGGTGGGAATAATTGTAAACACTTGCCGATATTATACCAATTCCTCATTAAGATGTGTTACAAATAAGATGTGTTACAAATTTTCTCTCGCCAAAAAAGCGTTGATTTTTCACTGATTTTGTGGCATTTTAATTGCCCCGGACGTATTTGAGTGATCCATCGCCCGTTTATCCGAAGAAAGGAGTTTCCTCTTGATTATCAAAGCTATCTCTAAAATAATTGACAGCTTGTTTAATCGAGGCAACGCAGTTCCGAATAATGCTCCAGATAACCTTCCAGTCCCACGCGTAGTGTTGAAGGAGCAGTTCGGGTATGACGACTTCCGCGAAGGCCAGCGTGAGGTAGTTGAGAAACTTCTAGCCGGCAAGAATCTGCTCGGTGCGTTTCCAACTGCGTTTGGGAAATCTATCTGTTATCAGTTACCGGGTTTGATGTTACCGGGGCTTACGGTGATTATTTCGCCGTTAATCTCGTTGATGAAAGACCAAGTGGATGCCTTGCGAGGCCGGGGAATTGACTCCGTAGGCTTGCTGAATAGTAGCTTGACCCCTGAAGAATATCAACAGGAACTGGAGCGGTTAGAGAACGGTAAAATTAAGCTGTTGTATGTGTCCCCCGAACGATTTCGGATCCGTCGGTTCCTGAACACCTTAAAATCCCACGAGGTTTTGCTGTTCGTGGTTGATGAAGCACATTGCATCTCTCAGTGGGGGCACGATTTTCGACCAGACTACCTCGCGCTTCGGACTGCTATCCAAGCGGTGAAGCCCGGTTCAGTTGCGCTATTTACAGCGACCGCAACACCGGAGGTGAGGATGGACATCGTAAACCAGCTCCAAGTCAGGAAGTGTGAAATCTTAACCCAGAGCGTAGAGCGTCCCAATCTAAAGTTCAGTGTCTGTGAGGTGCCGGGCGAACCGGAGAAGTATCAGTTACTAACGAAGCAGCTAGAACAACTCACCGGGAAAGGAATTGTGTATGCCGGCACTCGGCGGCAGACTGAGGAGGTTGCAGAATATCTCAAAAAGCAGGGATACCGTGTCGATTTCTATCATGGGGCTCGGGAAGCATCGGAACGAGCGCGGGTGCAAGACGCATTTTTCGACGATACAGCGGCTGGGGTCGAAATCGTTGTCGCGACCAACGCATTCGGGATGGGGATTGATAAGCTCGACATCCGGTATGTTATCCATTGGACAGTTGCGGGGTCGCTCGAATCCTATTATCAGGAAGCGGGCCGCGCAGGACGGGACGGTAAGGATTCAAAGTGTATCCTGTTCTTCTGTTCAGCCGATCGGGGTTTGCAGGAATATTTTACACAGAAGAGCGCACCGAACAAGCCAGACCTCTTAGAATTGCTAAAGTTAATCGAGGACTCGCCATCGGTCGGCAAGTTCCGGCTGGTCAATGTGCAGGGGATGGAGTCCGCAAGTAGTGTTGGTGAGAGCAAGATTCGGGTGGGGATTGGTTATCTCGAAAAGCTCGGTTTCCTCCAAAGGAGGTATAACATCCCATCAAGTATATCTGTGAATCTTATCAAAGATTCAAACGGTGAGTCGCGGGCACTGGACCGTCTAAGGGATGAGCCAAAAATCCGGGTAATAGATTTCTGCCAAGAGCACGACCTACATCCAAATGAATTGATAGAGGAGTTGACCGACCTGCAAAGCGATGGGTATTTAAGATTCTCCGGTGCAGAGGATACGATGTTGATTGAGTTGCATCATGGGAGCAAACTGTTTGAGAATATATCCGAGGACGAGATAGGCGTGAAGCAGTACACCCAAAACAAGCGGCATCAACTTGACCAGATGATTCGCTATGCGAGAACGGATAAGTGCCGGGGGCAGGTGGTGCGCCAGTATTTCGGGGAACGGGTCAATAGCGATTATCGATGCAAAATCTGTGACATCTGCGATCCGAGCCTCCTTGATGCTTACAATTCACTTATCGAAGAAAATCGGTAGGGTTATCTATGATGGGTGGCAAGTGGGATTTGCTTTATCATCTATCAGTGAATCTGTATAACAACACTTCACCCTCTACCGCAAACATGCACCGCCCCGCCTACGGGGGTAGATTTCGTTAACCGTGGGGAATGGGGGGATGATTTATCTCTACGTTGAACGGCGAGTTTTCAGTTTTTCGAGATATTCCGCTGTGCGTTTAATCTCTCGACGAGCAGCGGCATCGGCTTTGCGTTTTGCTGCCTTTTTATCGTTGTACTCAAGGCCCCATGAACCTTTTCTGAGACGTTTGAGGGTAAATTCTCCACCCGCCTGTCTGTTCACATAGTCAAGTAGGTTTCGCAATATCCAGTAGACATCTGACGCAGCATACTGGAGATCGCTATCAGACCCCTGTTCCCCGATAAAATCTAGGGCAAGCTTCGCGAATTCAGTGGCCTCTTTTGCGGTGTAGCTCCCGTCACTATCTAACTGAATTGTCACCATTGCTCTGACTCGTGGCGGTTAGGTGCCGACCTTGATCGTGGGCATTCTCGCCGGCTGTGCATCAAAGTGAACCTCTGGCTTTGTGCTATTGCGGACTTGGATGAGTTGTGCAGCGATACTCACAGCAATCTCCGGCACGGTTTTGGAGTTGATATCCAATCCAATCGGGGCATACACTCGCGCCAGTCGCTCTTCGGGGATACCTATTTCTCTCAAATCGTCATAGATCAGTTTAATCTTCCGACGGCTGCCAATCAGACCTACATAACGCGCATTCGACTCAATGACGCTGTGGAGTGCCTCCTCATCATGCTGGTGTCCCCGTGTGACAACGACGGCGTAAGTCAAATGGTCAACAGGATACTTACGCAACTCCTCCGCAATATCGCCGATGATGATCTGGTCGGCTTCAGGGAGACGTTCTTCAGAGGCAAAATCAACACGGTCATCAACGATTGCGATGTCAAAACCGAGCCATTTTCCAATATGGCATAGGGCTTGCCCAACATGTCCTGCGCCAGCAATGAGCAGCGTGGGACGCGGCTGCACCGCATCCATAAAGACCCAAACCGCCCCCTCCTGCCACCGAAACACACCGGGAGCATCCTGCGCCAAGACCTCGGTCAATTCATCTTGGAGTGCTGTCTCTAACGCCGCATCTCCTAATGAACCGACGGTTTCGCCATTAGCTGCGAACAGCATCTTCGCGCCGACTTGGATATGGTCTATCTCACTTTTAACAACTGTTGTAGCGACGAGGGGAATTTTTGCCTCCGAGAGTTCCTGCAATCGGGTTAATATAAATGATTCTTCTTCGGTTCTGGGCAGGTCAATGAAAATCTTCATATTTCCGCCGCAGATGAGGCCATCGTCCCACCCGTAGTCACTGTCCAACTGAAAATCAAGCAGGCGTGGGCCACCGCCCTGCATTAAGCCGATCGCCTGTCGCCGTGCCTCTGCCTCCACGCACCCGCCGCCGAGCGTCCCGACATTGCGTAGGTCTGGTAAAATCAACAACTTGGACCCCGGCTTTTGTGGGGTGGATCCTTTCGTTTCAACGACAGTGCAATAAGCACCAATATCTTCGGATTCAATCAGTTCGACGACTTTCTGATATATCTCTCGCATTTTTTCCCTCGCATCAGGTCAGCTAAAATGATCTTTGTTCTTTAACGCTTTTCGCTACCAGTTGGGTAAACTGTTCGCGCTGGGTGTCAGTCAAATCGAGTTGAAGTATCGATTCAGCCCCATTCCGGCTAATCTGCGTCGGAACATTGAGGTAAACTCGCGCCGCGCTCGATTGAATCAGGGAGCTGACGCACATGATTCGCTTCTTGTCCAAGGCAATTGCTGTGACAATTTGTGAAATCCAAGCAGCAAGCGTATATGGCGTATCTATGGTGCTCGATTTTTTATGTATATCCTTCACCGTCTCCGTCAACGCATCAATCTGCCTTGCGCCTAATAACTCATCCAGTGGTATGCCATTTACACGGCAGTATTGCGGAAGCGGGTAGATTGTCTCATCATTCCCGATGGCAAGCACCGCAACATCTTGCACAGAAACGCTCAGTTGATGGGCAATCTGAGTTTTCAGATACGCGCACCCTATCCCGCCAGAAAGCCCGATCACTTGGCTTGCTTCCGCCTCAAGTTCACAATCAACATAAAAAGCGAGTGAACATGCCGAAGGCATTGCGACGATGACCCGCGCACTCGACGCATACCGTTTGATGTGCCGAGCAAACTGTCGAGCTAGCGAGGCATTTGATCGGCGTTGCGTTTGAATAGGGCGTGATGTGTGGGGAAGTAGAATCACAATCTGGGAATCTGCCAGTGCCGACCATTCTTGAGTCACGCGCAACTCAGTGTCAGACCCTCCGATGGCAAGTGCTTGTTTCAGGTCTTGTAGGCTATCGCGGAGTAACCCCGGTCTGTCGTCTACCCAAACAACCTCAGACAAGAGGTTTAAGTGACCAATTGTTGATGCAATAGGAGCAATACAACTTCCCCCTCCGAGGAGGCTTATCTTCATTTCTAACCATCCAACAGTTGGGGCTTGAAACCTTCAGCCAGCGGGTTCATAAAAGCGTTTCAGCGAGCGTCTGGAAGTTTTCTTCTAGCAATTCACGCTGTTTATCCATCTCAGATTCAGGGGCAAGCTTTGTTTCTAATAACCGCTCGTAGCGTTCAACGTACTCTAGGAGTACTTCGACCTCCTTCTCGTAGCAGATTATCGAGGATAACACCTTTTCTTTGATCAGGATGGGTAACTCTGTCTTTGTAATCTGCGTCAGTTCCCACCGCCATAACTTTTCAGAAATGTAGCTTGCATATCGTTTCAGGACATCGCCTTCATAGCCGATGTCTTGAAGGGCTTTTAACTCCTGGAGTAGGTCCACGGCGATATTAAACACATTCACCGAAGAATCCCCCGCATCGGTGGGGCCAGGAAAAATCCTTCTCAGCTTCGTCAACGCCCGCCCGGTGGTAGAAATAGGCAGCTTATTTTCAAACAGGAATGCGCGTAAGTTCGGGTACTCATCAGGCGATTTCACGTTCTCCAGCCATGTATCTTCAATGGGCGGCAGCGATTGCAGATCGAAATTCAGTACCTGATGCTCCCGTATCTGATTGAGTTGCTGAGAATGCGGAGTGATTGCTGTCTCTAGCAGCGTTAACGGCGCATCGGTATAGGAATTCAGGAACTCTATCAGTTCGGCAATCTTCGGTTTTTCCTCTTCGATCGCCGCTATCACCTTTGCGGCGGATTCGGGAGATTGACCCTTTCTCCGCCCCTTTTTCGCTTTGCCTCGCTTCTTCTGGGTTTTAGGATTCGTTGCGCGAACCAGTTGTTTATCAAGCGTCTGCTGGTATGTTAGCAATTCCTCACGAAGTGTACATAGGGTGGTATCGCTATGAATATTCAGCATGGTGGGTGTGCTAATTTCCTGTAACCCACGACCAATTTTCGCTTGTAAGGCGCGGTCAAGATTCCGTTTAAGGGTATTTAAATCTTTCTCGTTGCGTATAACGATTTTCCCGCCAAGCACGAGATCCATCAATCGCTTCGTTTCTAACGGGAGACTCAGATTAATGTCGAAAATTGGCTGGAAATCGTCGCAGAGATACTCTCGAACCATCCCCTCAGTGAGTATCGCCCACAGTGTCCTATAATACGGTTCATGTTCGCTCCGTTCTGCCGGAGTATTCTGAATCCAACGTTTAATCACGGGGAAATTGTCGTGGAAGCGACTCAGAACGCCCTCAAACATTTTTTCGGGAATCCCAAATCCTTCAAAAGTATTTCCCCTCCGGAGCGAGATGTGACGTGACCTCGAATTTCCCCCCGAAGACGTATCGGCTTGGGGGTGCTTAGGCATCAACAGAACATCAGATAGCGGTCTAAGAATGGATTCAAATTGCTGTTGATACCTGCTCGCAAAATTCGCAATCTCCAGCAATTCTATCCATAAGTTCCGAAGTCTTTCAGTCTGTTTGGGATGGATGGTCGGATTCAACGCGAGGCGGTGGAGTCGTTCTTGCACCGTCTTGTCTGTCCATTCTGGCAAGCGAATTTCCTCCAGAAGTTCCCCGTCCTCAAGCAGCATCAACTCAACGGTACTAAGCAGCCCGGACTCGATAAAGTGCTTTTCAAATACAAGGTCGTAGAAAAGTCCAGTCGCTTGATCTAGCACCTGATTCGCCAATTTGTAGCCAGATAAAATGAGGTATCTGATAGTAGTTTGACGCGAATCTTGTAGCTGCCATGTTTCAATGATTGAATCAATACTGCGCCTAAGCGACGCTTTCTTGGATTCCACATTAGCTTCATCCAAGTGTTCACCAATATACCTACCAAAAAAATCGCTAAATTCAAATAACTGATTCCGCAGTTCGTTAATCGCTAAGTCGTCCCAGACCCTTTCATAAATCCGTTGCCCCGGTTGGAGCGTAAGTGCTTGAAGCCGACTGTCGATGCGCCCTTGGAAATTCGTCATGATTTCGTGTGCGCGCTGGTTTGCCTGCGCCGCGTATTCATCAATGATCGAGGAGGATTCGGTAACGGCTTCACGAATCGCTTCGTAATCACCAGTGAGTGTGGTGACTACGAATTCGATACTGTCCGGAGACAGCGGATTATAGATAGCTGCTGTTGGAAATACCGCTATCGGTCTTAAGCCTTGTACAGGATGAGGCGGTTTGCTCTGTCCCTCCTCTGCCGGTGTCGATTTACCTTGGAGGTACTCACTAAGCCTTAAACAGTAGTTAATATCAAGCAGATCAGGATAGGGCTTGATATGCGTACGGTGAATGACCAAGAGCTGATCGTAGTCACTTTTGGCGATTGAATCGAGCAGTTCATCCTCGTTCAGATGCACACCATGAATATTCGTCTGTTCTGGAATAATGACCTTCGCTAATCCGGGTGCGGTTCCTTGAGACGATGCGAGGACATAGCCGCCGGTTTTGACAGTGGTTGGTATTGTGAACTCAACCTTCAAAACCTCTTGCACCATCTCCGACAACGTGAGAGATTTACCTAGATGTACGGTGGTGATATCTTTGAGAACCCCATCGGCGAAGTCCGTCACTTGGCGTGTGTTACGCTCCAACTCTTGCACACTTCTGCGGACGCGGTCATGGTCATCTTTCGCTTCCGTCGCAACTTTGAGCTCGTCAATCCAAGAAATCCAAGCCCCAGGTCGCGGTTTCATTTTCAGGGTGAGCTGTCCGTCTTCCGAGTCGAATCCAGGGAGAATCTGCCCTTCGGACGATTTTTTCGGCGTCCAGATGAGCAAGTATTTGTCATTCTTCGCGCCAAGTCCCATCCCAAAGGTGTCGCCCCAACTCAGTCGTCCTTCAACGCTCGCTTTTATCTTATCTGTTAAAGCGAAAAGAGAATCTGAACTAAAATTTAGGGATAGGTCTTGAATTTGATTCGGTTGGTCTTTGTCCAAAGTCATTTCCTAACGTATCTAATAAAAAAATGGGCAATTCTGTCCCGTACTGTATCTCAGAGGTATGGGAAGCCTTGCCCTAAAAGTTCATGTCGAGATGTGCGTATTTTCTGTTTAAGTATCTGAAAAAATTTCTGCACATTCTGTCGGGTGGAGTCTACCCCACCACACGCCCACCGAAGGGAAACTCATGTTTGGGTGCTATTGTTTGGGTGCTATGAATCAGGGTGCAGTCCCTGTTCGGGAATATCATTGTTAGCTATCAGCATGTCTCGATCAAAGATGAAATCTTTCCGTGAGCCGCCCAGCACTTCACCCTCTTTTTGTCTTTCTCTAAAGTATTGAGGGAGTGTAATCCCTGTCATCTGAATCGCATCCTCTGGACACGCTTCGACACAGTATCCACAGAAGATGCAGCGCAGCATATTGATTTCAAAAACTTCCGGGTATTTTTCGCGTTGATAACCTTCTTTCGTTTTCCAGCCTTCGGGCGCGGGTCCGCCTTTAATGGTGATACAATCTGCCGGACAGGCTGTTGCACACATAAAGCAAGCCACACATTTGACATTTTCCTCCGGGTCTAATGGCAGCTTATGAACACCACGATAGCGGTCATTGCGCTCTTCAACACTACGTGGGTCTTCAGGGTACTGATAAGTAAACTTCTTTTTCGGAATATGTTTCAGGGTCGTAAACATACCTTTAATAAGTCCAGGGAGATAAAGCCTGTCCCAAAACGACATCTCTTCATTTACTTTCATACAAACGGTGTCGCGGCTTTGATGATTGAGCGTAAAAATCTCTGCTGAAAAGCCGTTCTCCTTTCGATATTAAAATTCAAATCGAATAGTAGCACAATTTCAATATTAATGCAACAACTATTTTTTACAATTGTTCCCGCATAGGTGGCAGCCTTTTTACATCAATTCCGAACGTGGCACCGCAATCCGACCCCCCTATGGAACATACTCTCATAGATACTACTTTTTTAACCCTTCAGGAAACCCATAGGGCAAATCCGTTCGGGGGACAGGTAATGGAAAGCTCTGCCCCCCTAAGTTTTGGAATATCTCATGTTTACCGCATAACCATAGAAATGCCTCTGCCACTTTCACTGCACTTTGGAATTGCTCAACAAGGTTCGCGGCAGGGCTGTCATAGTCAGCAGTGGCAAAATCGAAGTTAGGGTCAACCGCCCAATCCCTTTTAGGTGGACGGGTTCTCCAATAGAAATATTTCAACAAGTTACGGGTTGCAGTTATAGTTGATGACGGGCGACGATGCCAGATATGATAAATTGTGATGAACACAGAACCTGCTGGCGCATCAGTTGATACTGTATTCTTGATATTCCCTAAATGCCCCATGAACCTCGACTTCTGCCTTACAAGATGTGTGCCGGGTACAAGTTGCGTCGGTCCCATCTCTATGGGTGTGTCCTGTGGATAATAGAACACTTGAAGGAAGTTTAACTCATGGGTATAGTTGTAGTTCCCATCAATATGCCAACCTGCAACGGATGCGATAGGGCATTCAACACGATGGTTCACCATCTGGACAGGCAGGTGGAAATCTTTGCCCAACAATGACCGCACAGCACCTGCAACTTCAGTATTCTTCATCACCTCCTCAACAAACCATTCCTCATATAAGATGTCATTCATATAGAGCAGGTCAGGGTTTGCATCACAATACTTCAGAACATGTTGGTTAATATCATCAGGGACCACTCCGTCAAGCCTGAGATACCCATTTTTTAGAAACTCAAGTATCTCTGTGTCTGATAAGGTTGGTTTGCAATCATGTATGCTAGGGTGAACCAATGTCTTCTCTGAAAAGGTATTCATATCGTAACTCAAATCGGATAGGTGACTCAGATAGAACTCAGAATGACGGGCATCATGGTTGAATGATCACCCATGGACAGGCAATCCTACTGCTTTGGAAATATCAAACAGTGGATTGTCCACCGCATCCTAGCTGGCAGATGTTTCTTCAACATGCCCTAAACGGTTTCACATCATTACACTATAATTGGGAGCTTCCTCTGTAATCGCAATATCATGCGGGTGACTTTCGCGATAACCACTACTCTGCATCCGAACAAACCGGCTTTCAGTCCGCAATGACTCAATATCTGGCGTTCCGCAATATCCCATCGCAGCGCGGAGCCCCCCGACAAGTTGATAGACAAAATCGCCCAACCGACCCTTGTAAGGCACCCGTCCTTCGATGCCTTCGGGGACCAGCTTTGCTAAGGATTCACTACTTTGAGAGTATCGCTCGCTACCGCGGCGTTCCTTCATAGCGGATAAAGAACCCATGCCCCTATGGATTTTATACGTGCGACCTTGATAGATAACCGTTTCGCCGGGACTTTCCTCCGTGCCAGCGAGCAGACTCCCTATCATCACCGAGCTGGCCCCCGCTCCAAGTGCTTTCGCAATATCACCGGAATACCGGATCCCCCCATCAGCGATAACTGGAACACCGTCTTTGTCCGCCTCTTGCGCGCAATCGTAAGCCGCCGTAATCTGCGGAACGCCTATTCCCGTAACAACGCGGGTGGTGCAAATTGACCCCGGCCCCATGCCAACTTTAACGGCATCAACACCAGCATCAATCAATCTACGAGTCGCTTCGGCGGTTACAACATTTCCAGCAATCAATTCCACATCGGGAAATTCCGCCTGAACCCGATGCACTGCCTTGATTACATTCTGATGATGGCCATGCGCGGTATCAATCGACAATACATCCACGTCTGCATCAACCAGCATCCCTACTTTTTCCAAATCCCAAGAAGGGCTAATCGCTGCACCAACCCTTAGCCTCCCAGATTCATCCTTGCAAGCCAGAGGATACTTCTCTACCTTGTCAATATCTTTGATTGTGATAAGCCCACATAGCCGAAACTTCTCATCAACGATTGGGAGCTTTTCCTTCCGAATTTGGTGCAGAATCTGTTTTGCTTTCTCTAGTTCAATCCCAGGCGAGGCAGTGACCAACTGTTCACTCGGTGTCATCAGTTCGGTCACAGGCAGATTGGAATCTTCCTCATATTTCAGATCACGATTGGTAATTAACCCAACGAGGTAGCCCTCTTTGGTCACAATCGGGATGCCACCGATGCGGTAACGTGCGGTCATTTCCAGCGCATCACGAACCTGCTTATCAGGGGTCAAGGTAATTGGATCGATAATCATTCCGCTTTCTGAGCGTTTGACTTTATCAACTTCATTGACCTGCTGCTCAATCGGGCAGTTATAATGGATGAGCCCCATACCCCCCTCTCGCGCCAGAGCGATTGCCAGTTCGGATTCCGTAACGGTATCCATTGAGGCACTGCAAATCGGAATGTTGAGGCGAATGCGACGGGTCAGCTGCGTACTTGTATCAACCGCATTCGGCAGAATGTTTGATTCACCGGGGATTAATGAAACATCATCAAATGTCAGTGCTACCTTGGAAAATTTGGGTGGCATTGCATCGGAAATTTTTGTGTCCATCGGGAGGGCCTCCTTAAAATAATATAGTAAGGTGAATCAAAGATCTTAGATTTTGAAGGGTAGACAGATGCAAAGCATCAGGAAGGGAAAGTATGAAACAAACGCAATAACATTTCCAAAAAATAGGTTAAAAGTTGACTTTAGTGCCTCCTTTTACTATTATGTAAATATGGGCTTTCTCTGCGTTATCCACTTACCGCAGAGACACAGAGAGGACGCAGAGGAAAAAGCCTATGTCTACTCATTCCCTTAAACAAAAATGTTACCATATCAGAAGCGAATTGTCAAAAAAAACACTATCCCTATGCCTACCAATTTCTCCAAACTGGTACATCGATTCATTGAATGAACTCCTGAACTGACGCTTGTTTATCAGCGTTCAGAAGCGAAAATCTGTGTCCCGCCTTCTCATTTTCGCTGTCGAGCTATCTTGTGACCTTCAAACAGGTCGTGAGCAATGGCACCTTGGCTTTGCGCCGGTGGAGCGGTGTCGAGAATATGACAAAAGGTGGGAACAACATCAGCGGCGTGGATGTAACCGTGTGAATCATAATCACGCTCATACCCTTTTTTAATCCCCGGCCCAGCCAATAAAAATGTTCCAAAGCTAGAGGAGATGTCCTCGTTTCGGGTGGGGAGGAAGCCACCGTGATGGGCGCCATACACTTCGGGCGCACCGACCGCACCACCACCGACGATTCCCTTCCACTGACCGTAGTAACCGCTGACGTAACCATGGTCCCAAGCGAAGATGACATCGCCACACTGATCCCCCCACTGACCGAGGAGATAAGCATCCCGCTTCGGCAGCGCAATGGCGATAGGCGTACGTCCAACCCCTTCATCAACCCAAGTCCGCAATGCCAATAGAAGCTCGCGCTCAATTTCGTCAAACGTCGGGCCCGGTTTGGCGTTGATGTATATGTCAAAGCCTTTGTCATCCTTGAGATGGGCACGGGTCTGCTTCCAATCTATGTCTTGCTCTAGCACCTCATCGCGCTCAACACCTGCCGCACCGTCTTTAAGGACAGTGAACCCCTGATCGACGAGGAACTTCCGGATGTTAGCGATCCGAATGTCGGGGTAAGCCCCATGGTCACCGAGGACACCGACGCAAGTTTCATCGTCGGCAGCCTCCCAGATGCGTCCCAAAATCTGGTCGCCTACCTGATACGCCCGACGGAAGTAGTCCATCGCTTTGTCCGCATTGTTTGGGTTGTAGCCCGGACAGACGGGGTCCACATCGTTGAGATGGATGTGGTTCAAATAATCGTAGAGATGCCAATGGCAGATAAAAAACGAGCACCCACGCTCACGCAGCATGTAGTTAGCAACATCAGCAAACCAGATGCCCTGATATTCACACTCCTCAAGGGCGGTGTCAAAATCTGCCATACCCGACGTGTAAGGGGTCATTGAGGCGTGCTCCTGATAGGGGCCAAAACGTTCAATTAGCTCCGCAGCGAGGTCATCTGGATAGGTGAATCCGTTCGCGTATGTGACCTGTGAACGGTAGAGTTTCAAGTTTTTCCCGTCGGGCGTGAGTTCCATCAACTTAAACCGAATCGACGCATCCTGTTTTCGGTTATCGATCTGGAAGGGTTCACGTGCCCAATCACTCCATTGGCCGACCGCTGTCTCGGCGATTCGTGTGGTTCCATCCTTCTCCCTGCAGATCTGTACACGATCATATCCTCTCCCACGACTGTCGACCACAAGGAGGTGGAAGGTATTGACATCACCGCCGAGACGTGCGTGGATTTCGATTACGGATTCAAGGGGAGGCAGTTGGCTCGGCGGGAGATTTTCCCAACCGACCGCGGGACATAAAGTTGGAATCGGTTGAACGCTGCGCTGCGTCCGACGGACAGCCGTGCCATCATGGTCCATCTCGACGGTAGTGATCTCGTCGCTCGTAGTATAGGCTTGACACGATGCCACCTCATAGTCGGTGCTGGCGTGCCCGGGGTGACCAAAACCATCCACAACGAAACCGGATTTGATGCCTGATGGATGGGCTGCCGGGTAGTGGACCGCAACGCTTGTTTTGCCAGCGAGTTCTAAGGCATTCCAAATCCGATCGGCATTCGGGGCACGACCATCGAAGCTGTTAATCCGTTCACCGGGGGCAACCTCCACACGCCAACGGGTGACACCATGGGTCCCGGTGTGAGCACCGGTAGAAAGGGTCGCCCAATTCGTCGGTGTCCAGACCGGGAAAGACGGAAAGGTCTGGTTTACCGTACCATTTTTGAGCATCCGTTCAAAGTTCGGTAAACACCCTTCAGAAACAAATTTTTTCATCATCGGGACGATAAAGCCATCCATCCCGTAGGCGTAGATTTTTTTAGACATAAGCATCTCCTTTTTAGTGCCCTCGGATAGTTGGAAAACTTCATGCTTGATTAACAGAAAAAGTAGTCTGAGAGATTAAACGTATCTGTCAAGAATTTATATGACAGTGCAATGGTTCTATACCTCGCCGCTATGCAGGAACGCCGACCGAAGCGTGGATCTGCACGAACTTCCATGTCCCGTCCTCTTTTTCAAGCACCCCCGTCAATCGTACCGCTAATTCTTCGGGCACGCCGTGCCACTTGAGTCGCCATATCTGGCGGGTGTAGAACCACGCTACATCTCCCCGCTCCTGAAGGTCAAGATGTTCATACTCAATCGTAATATCCGCTGCATTCGTGATAATTCTCTGATAGTAATCCCTCGCGTTTTTACCGCCTTCAATATGCTCACCCGGCTCCGTACCAATTTTCACGTAGTGGTCAACCAAAGACATCGTCTTGATGAGCCGGTCTGTGTCTCCTACGATGAGTGCGTCAAAGTAGGCTTTAACCGTTTGGTAGGCATTCACGACTGTTAATCCTCCTTTATTTAAATTGTCAACACAACCTCGATTTCGTTTTTTCCCGCTTGCAGGTTGACCCGAACAAATAACAACTGATTGTCTAACCATGTTACTTCCTGTGCGTTCGAGGCTGCCAGCGTGAGTCCCGCGTGATTGCCCCAGACAGCTAACCCATACGGCATCGCTTTTGTGGATTCCAACGTAAACTGCATCCGCAGTTGGCTGCGCGATCGCGAGGGACGAAACTGTTCAATTTGCGGTAGGTTCACCTCCGCCCCGTTACGTGAACTGATCGGCGGTGAGATGTAGTTTGTCACCCGAATTGGCTCCATCCTGCCTTCTTCAAAGACTAACTGACATTCCGTATCGTAATAGGAGAGGATTGATTTGTCCGAAGTGGTTGATACTTCCTCCTCACCTTCCATCTCAGTATCAGTGAGCAGGAAAGTTGGCTGCGTCTGCTCGCCAATCGCTTGGCGCGAACGAACAACATCAGGAAGCGACATAATCTGTGTCTCCGGTGCCTCGCTCACATACGCCAGATATGTATCCAACCGATTGAGTTGTTCCGATGTCAGTGATGCGACCTCCACAGCATCAATTCGCTGGATATAAGCCAACCAACGGTTCCACCCTGCGTTTGCCGCATAACAATCGAATGCCTGCTGCGCCGTTCCGTTTAAGACTTGGGCCTGAAAATCGGTATCTTCCGTTTCTTTAGGCCCAAGAGGGGTCTGGGGAGGGAGGAGAGAGGTATGGGGTATGCCGACAATTCGACTTGTGGAAGCACCGCAGAAATTGTGGCGGTCTACCGACGGAAAGAAGCACCCAAACGGACAACCGTCATCCGCTCTATCGCCCCAACCATACCCCCACAGCCCCGCAAAACCGACCTGTGCTAAAGCGTAAAGCAGAACGTGATTTTTCTGCATACCCCCCGCGACAATTGGATTCGCCCACTCGATTGCCCTTTGGAGTCTATCTTTTTCGGACGAGATATAATCCGGCAGCTTTTCGCGCATCGTCACGATATGCTCCGCGGATTTGATTAAGTCGCTGGAATCCGTTCCCGATCCCCAAATTGGCGCAATATCGACCATCAGCGTTACTTCGCCGCCGTGGGAGGCGTGCCATTCAGTTAGATCTTTAGCGAAGGCTCGCGCCGAAGTTGCCTCAATCCCCCATGTGATAGGAATACCGTGTTTATGAGCAACTTCGGCAAGGAAACGCATCCCCTGCCTCAACGTCCTTCGATCTTCAGCGATTGCAGTGCTAACCAGGGAATAAGTCAACATAATAAACCGATATAATACTGTTAATCAATCTTATTCATGGGATTGTCCGTTTCCCTGCTTTATGCTCATGACCGGGGGTTATCATTAGCCCCGAAACGGATAGCGGAATTATACTGCAAAAAACGTATCAATACAAGAGGACAAGCGAAAAACAGCTAAAGCACGGCTTATGTCCCAAGCATAAATGTTTCTTAATTCCGATCGGGATTTGGGCTTTACGGGCTAAAGTCCCTATCTGTAAAAGTTGTGTAAAATCTGCCATAATATTATAAACCCTCTCGGATTTTCCGTCAACGCATTTCTACCTCGAAAATGAGCTGGTTAAAGATGCCAAAAGCTAAGCCCCTAACGCGATTTCAAACGCGGAAATGAGACATAGCCACAGGTTGATACTGATGCTTTGTGCGATAATTTCTCTTGAAACTGCCTAATATCTGTGTTACAATCTGAAATTCCTGTTAACAGGGCTTTGGAGTAGCGGACGTAAGACCGACTGCGGTTCGCTATCCGTGTTGATACCACAATTCGACACCTAAAGGATTGGGAGTATGTCAAACAGAGTTTCCAAATCAGAAGTGAATCCCAATGAAATCGGAGGTGTTAAAATCCCAAAGGTTGGAATAAGGTTGGAATGAGGATGGTTATACAATGAATAGATCGCTGAGTGAAGTTGACCCACAGATTGTCCAGATTATGCTTCAAGATCTGGACCGGCTGCAAAATTGCTTGACATTAATCCCTTCGGAAAATTATGTCAGTCAGGCGGTCATGCAGATGCAAGCAAGCGTCCTGACCAGTAAATATGCTGAAGGGACACCCGGTGCCCGCTATTACAACGGTTGTGCATTCGCAGATGGTGTGGAAAACCTCGCGATCGAGCGTGCGAAGGAGCTTTTCGGTGTTGAGCATGTCAACGTCCAGCCGCACGCGGGCAATTTAGCCAATATGGCAGCGTACCAAGCACTGCTTGAGCCGGGCGATACAATTCTGTCGATGAAACTGGATCACGGCGGTCATCTGAGTCATGGGCTTCCCCAGAATTTCTCAGGTCAATATTACAACGTAGTGTCTTACGGGGTTGACTCGGAGACAGAACAGATTGATATCAATACGATAGCTGAACTTGCGAAGACGCACCAGCCCCAGCTAATTATCGTGGGTGGTAGTGCTTACCCATGCTGGTTCGATTTTGCACAATGGCGCGAAGTTGCTGATTCTGTCGATGCGTATCTGATGGCGGACATCGCCCATATTGCCGGACTCATTGTCGCAGACGCACATCCGGATCCGGTGCCTTACTGCGACGTGATTACCACAACGACCCATAAAACGCTGCGCGGCCCGCGCGGCGCAATCATCATGTGTCGGGCTGAACTGGCTGAAGCAATCGATCGCGCAGTATTTCCGGGGATCCAAGGCGGCCCCTTTATGCACACGATCGCAGCGAAGGCGGTTGCCTTCAAAGAAGCGATGGAGCCCGACTTCAAAACATATCAGAAACAGGTGGTGAAGAACGCCAAAGCACTCGCCGAAGCACTGATGGGCAACCGATTTCGCTTGGTAAGCGGCGGCACGGACAACCACCTCATGTTGATTGATTTAACTGCGACATATAAGCAGTTGAGTGGACGGCAAGCCGCAGACCACCTTGAGGACGCGGGGATTATTGTCAACAAAAATACGATTCCGTTGGATAAACGCTCTGCGACCACAACGAGTGGCATCCGTCTTGGAACACCGATGATAACAGGGCGCGGCATGAAAGAGGGAGAGATGCAGTTGATTGCCGATTTCATAAAGGAGACCCTGGAGGGGCGCAGAAGGGCGCAAACCAAGCAACGGGTGAGGGCGAAAGTTCGAGATCTTTGTGAGCAATTTCCAATTTACGAAGATTTGAATCTATGGACATGAACTAAAATTGAACTACAAAGCCGCTCTCGCCTATATTGATACATTTATTAACTCCGAGAAAAGTCCTGACTTTTCAAGGCAGGCACGTTTTTATAACCTTGAACGTATCTCCCGCCTGCTAGCGCACTTGGGAAATCCACATCGCCCCTTGAAGGTCATTCATGTCGCCGGCAGCAAAGGGAAAGGATCAACGGCAGCACAGATTGCTTCGATCCTTATACATGCGGGATACAAGACCGGCTTGTTTACACAACCCCACCTGATAACCCCGCGTGAACGGTGCCGCATCAACTCTCGGCTCATCTCAGAGAAGGAATTTGCACAATACGTTGACCGGATTAAGCCGTCAATTGAAGCGATGGCGGAATCGAAATCGATTGGGCGTGTCTCATTCTTCGAGATTTATACAGCCCTTGCCTTTTCCTACTTTGCGGACAACGCGGTTGACTTTGCGGTTGTCGAAGTGGGACTTGGCGGACGGCTAGATGCAACAAACGTGGTAGATCCGCTTGTGAGTGTTATCACACCGATTAGCTTGGAGCACACAGCAATACTCGGAGACACCCACGAAGCAATAGCGAAAGAAAAGGCGGAGATTATAAAATCCAACCGCCCGGTTGTGTTAGCCCTACAACTCTCTGAAGCGCAGACGGTGTTTGAAGCGGTCGCTGCAGACCGGAACGCACCGATGGATAGGGTTGGACGCGATATTCACCTAAAGCGTAAGGACTGGAACATCAACGGACAGACGTTTGACCTCACAACACAGTCGGCATCTTATCCGGACCTCTTCTTACCGTTACTTGGTGAGCATCAGGCGTTCAATGCAGCAACCGCCATCGCTTGTATCGAGCGTATTCGTCAGGAAGGATACCGGGTTCCCCGAACCAGTATCTATGACGGGCTGAGGGAGGTTCGTTGGCCGGGGCGTATGCAAGTCGTAGGACGGTCGCCGATCATTTTGCTGGATGGCGCACATTCCCCAACTTCAGCGGAGGCATTGTGCAAAGCCATCCGTGAGATTTTTCGCTACCGCCGTTTGATTCTTGTCGTGGGCTTGATGCGAGACAAGGACCTGCAAGCTATTGGTGAAGTCTTGTGTCCGTTTGCGGCTGAAATTATTACAACGCAGGTATTTGATAACCCGCGTGTCACGCCTGCCGAAGATATTGCACAGGCATGGTCAGCAAGCGGGGCAAATTTCCATGTCTGCCCAAGCGTCCGTGAGGCGATACCGTTGGCGCAATCCATCGCCACGCCCTCGGATCTAATCTGTATCGTGGGCTCCATCTATATCGTCGGAGAAGTGATGAAGGTGCTTGGTATATGTAAAACATAGACTAACCGGTCCCCAAAGAACCTATTTACCTATTTCAGTAACTTTGTAAAGGAGATGTTTTATGATTGAAACAGTTGTTAATTGGCTCCGTGAAAGGAGCCGTGGATCTCTAATATTTCTCATTTCATGGATGGGCATGGCAATCGCAAATTCTGCCGTTGCACAATCGGAATCCCTTCCCCCCTTACCCACCGCGTGGTGGCTTGTCCCAATTGGCTCAGTGGTCGCTTTGGGGTTCGCGTTTGTCTTCTATAAATCGGTCATGAGGCAGAATGAAGGGACGGATGTGATGCGGGAAATCGCCCAAGCTGTCCGGGAAGGGGCGATGGCTTACCTGAAACAGCAGTATAAAGTGGTGGGAATTGTTTTCGCTGTGCTATGCGTTATCTTTCTCATCATGGCTTTCGGGTTGAATGCCCAAAACAAGGTGGTGCCCTTTGCGTTTTTGACGGGTGGATTCTTCTCAGGACTGTGTGGTTTTCTTGGTATGAAAACCGCAACTAACGCATCGGCTCGCACGACGAGTGCTGCGATGGAGGGCCTCAACTCAGGCTTGCGAATCTCTTTCCGCGCCGGTGCAGTCATGGGGTTGGTGGTTGTCGGTTTTGCCCTGTTGGACATCGCCGGTTGGTTTCTGATTCTTTACTACCTGTTCCCCAAGATTTTTCCGGGCTTCTTGGGCGCAAATCCGCTGCCCCAAATTACCGTAATCATGCTGAGTTTCGGTATGGGTGCCTCGACGCAGGCACTTTTTGCGCGTGTCGGCGGCGGCATCTACACCAAAGCCGCTGATGTCGGTGCAGACCTCGTAGGAAAGGTGGAAGCCGGCATCCCTGAAGATGACCCGCGTAACCCCGCCGTGATCGCGGATAACGTCGGCGATAATGTCGGCGATGTAGCAGGGATGGGGGCCGACCTATACGAATCTTATGCAGGGTCAATCCTCGCCACCGCTGCACTCGGTGTTGCGGCGATTGCGGCGAAAGATTATGGTAACATCGCGCTTCAACTGAAGTATCTCTCCGCGCCGATGATCATTGCGGGGATTGGTGTAATCCTCTCGATCCTAGGAATTTACATGGTTCGCACGAAAGAGGGTGCCACGATGCGGCAGTTGATGGGTTCGCTCAACCTCGGCATCAACGGAAGTGCAATCGGCATCGCTATCTGTGCGATTCCGGTATTGTGGATTCTTGACCTCCCGAACAGATGGCAGATTTGGGGGGCCATTGTGGCAGGCTTGGCCGCCGGTCTGATTATCGGCAAGGTGACAGAGATCTTTACCTCCCACGATTATAGTCCTACACGCGCCATCGCCAAGCAAGCTGAGACGGGCCCCGCAACAGTTATCATCGAAGGGATTGCTGTAGGCATGGAATCCACCGCTATCCCTGTGGTAACAATTATCGTTGCTGTGGCTATCAGTTTCTATCTGCCGGGTGGAGCCAGCGATACATTGATGGGACTCTACGGTGTCGGTATCGCGGCAGTGGGTATGCTCGCAACGCTCGGGATTACACTCGCCACCGACGCGTATGGACCAATTGCGGACAATGCAGGCGGTAACGCCGAGATGTCTGAACTGGATCCGGTGGTCCGGCAGCGCACAGATCAGCTCGACGCACTTGGAAATACAACCGCAGCGACCGGGAAGGGCTTCGCTATTGGTTCTGCTGCATTGACTGCCCTTGCTCTCCTCGCCGCTTATCTTGAGGAGGTTCGATTTGGGCTTATCCACATGGCGAACCAGAATCAACTCGACATCCCCGGTGAAGGCATGGTTGACACCGTCAAGGTCAGCATTACCCAGTTCATGTCTTACTACAATGTGACCCTGATGAACCCTAAAGTGTTAATTGGTCTGTTTATCGGCGCGGTCATGGCGTTCTACTTCTGTGCTTTAACGATGAAGGCTGTCGGTCGTGCCGCTGGGGCGATGGTGCAGGAGGTGCGTCGTCAATTCCGTGAGCATCCCGGCATCATGAAGCGTGAAGAAAAACCGGACTACGCCCGATGCGTTGCCATCTCGACCGTGGGAGCGCAAAGAGAGATGATCCTGCCATCGTTGATTGCTATCATCGTCCCGGTGATTGTTGGCTTAGTCTTCAACGTTGCCGGCGTTCTCGGCTTGCTTGCCGGCGGTTTGGCAACCGGATTCGTGCTAGCCGTGATGATGGCAAATGCCGGCGGCGCGTGGGATAACGCGAAGAAATACATCGAGGGGGGGGCATACGGCGGTAAAGGCTCTGACCACCACAATGCAACCGTCGTTGGTGATACCGTTGGCGACCCGTTTAAGGACACGTCGGGTCCGTCGCTCAACATCCTTATCAAACTCATGTCGATGGTGTCGGTGGTATTCGCAGGGTTAATTGCGAAATACGGTGCCGTGATCGGTGGCTTGTTGGGAATGGGATAGGTAGACGTGAAAGCCCATAAAATTGTTTCCCCGTCACACTAGGTAGTGCTTGGAAGTTTCTGAGGCTGGTGGATCGAGCAGTCTACATTGATTTGACAGAATTGATTTGACAGAATACCAAAGGTTCAAAAAATGTTTAAGAAAATCTTAATTGCAAATCGTGGTGAAATTGCGCTTAGGATTATCCGTGCCTGCCGGGACATGGGTATCAAAACCGTTGCTGTCTATTCAACCGCCGACAAGGATTCATTGCATGTCAAGTATGCGGATGAGGCCTACTGTATCGGCCCACCCGCTGCAACGAAAAGCTATCTCAGACCCCCGAACATTATTACCGTCGCTGAACTAACAGGGGCTGACGCTATTCACCCCGGTGCAGGGTTTTTATCCGAGGACGCGCAATTTGCCGAAATCTGTCAAGCCCACGAACTGACCTTCATCGGTCCAACGGCAGAGAATTTGAGAACAATGGGCGATAAGGCGGAGGCACGGGAAACAATGTCGAAAGCGGGGCTCAAGTTGGTCCCAGGGGGCGGCAGCAGCCGTCGGCGGCTGCGGCGGAACGTCAGAAAGGGCGTGATTGAAAGTGCCGAAGAAGCGGTCGAACTCGCAGTAAGGATTGGCTACCCGGTAGGTATCAAGGCGGTCGCCGGCGGCGGGGGACGTGGCATCCGAATCGCGTATGACAGCACTAGTTTGGTGGACTTTTTTCACACAGTGAAGGCAGAGGCACAGTCTGCGTTTGGCAGCACCGAAGTTTACGTTGAAAAGTGGATCGAGAATGCTCGCCACATTGAAGTGCAGATTTTGGCGGATAATCACGGGAACGCCATCCATCTCGGTGAGCGGGAATGTTCCATCCAGCACAAGCATCAAAAGCTGGTTGAGGAAGCACCGGCTGCGTCCCTATCGTCAAAGGCGCGTCATGAAATCTGCAAGACAGCCGCTAAAGCTGCAAAATCGATTGGCTATAACAATGTCGGTACCATTGAGTTTGTCGTAGATCCCGAAGAGGAATTTTACTTTTTGGAGATGAATACCCGCATCCAAGTCGAGCATACAGTAACAGAGATGACCACCGGAATTGATCTGCTCAAGGAGCAGATACGATTGGCATGGGGTGAAGAACTCGGATATAGTCAATCAGACGTGGAGGTGAGCGGACATGCCATCGAGTGCCGGATTAATGCGGAAGACCCCGATAAAGGGCTCACCCCTTCCCCAGGGACGGTTGAAGCATATCTGCCGCCGGGGGGAATTGGTATCCGCGTGGATGGCTACCTCTATCCCGGCTACATTGTCCCACCCTATTACGATTCTTTAGTCGCAAAACTGATCGCCCACGGTAGAAATCGAGCAGAAGCGATTGCGCGGATGAGGCGGGCTTTGGGTGAGTTTACTATTGAAGGCATCAAGACAGCCATCCCGCTCCACAGAAAGATTATGGACGATGAACGCTTTCTGAACGCACAGGTCTTTACAAACTTTTTAGATTCGGGGTTCGCTTGGTAAAACCCGTTTTACATCTCCTCACCCTAAACTGTAGTGCTACCAGCCCACTCCGTCATGAGTATAATCCATGCCCGCTTCCATTGATGTAGCTTTTACACCAGACCTCCTCCCTTTTTTCGATCTCACTGGTAAAACGGTTGTCGTCGCTGATCTTTTGCGGGCGACAACCACCATCACCTTCGCCGTGGCAAACGGTGCAACAGCCATCACGCCGGTCCTAACCCCTGAGGATGCCTTTCGCCTTGCCGCGGATCAACCGAACACATTAATCGGCGGCGAGCGTGGTGGGGTGAAAGTTGATGGGTTCGACCTTGGAAATTCACCGCGTGAGTATACCGAAGCGGTTGTTTCAGATCGACGAATCGTCTTGACAACAACAAACGGAACCCGGACCCTACAAGCCTGCCGTGCCGCTGAACGGGTTCTCGTCGGATCTTTCCTCAATCTCCGCGCAGTTGTGGACCGGCTGGCCCAAGTGGAAGGGGAGCTTGTCTTCGCATGTTCTGGCAGAGAAGGCGGTTTCTGCACGGAAGATACTGTTTTCGCAGGGGCATGTGTAGCGGCATTGGGGGAAACCCAACTGACTGATGCCGCCGAAGCAGCAAAAATCCTTTATCAGATACATCGTGACGATTTGCTTGGGATGCTGAAGAATTGCTATCATGGTCAATACCTTGCAGCCATTGGACTGGGGGAAGATCTCGAATTTTGCGCCCAAGTGGACCGCGTTGACGTTGTCCCCTGTCAGATTGGCGGAAGGATCACTGCCTAAAACTAGCGGTTTCTCCACCGCGTGTAGCTGGTGAGGAAACCGCTCCGTTCCGAGAGTCTTCGACTTTTTCGCTTGAAACAGCGATTTACCTGCTATCGTGTTTCGGGCTCATCACGAGCAGGAGGGGCCTTTCGCTTACACCCAACTCAAAGAACTATTGATGTGAAACTGCGTATGGAGGGCGCGGACAGCGATACTTCATCGAACCCCTCGGTGCCGACGCAGTATTTCTCGACTACAACAAGGGACGAAGCTCCTCTTTAGTGCCGTAATAAGGCGGCTTTGATCTTCCCCCAATAGCGTGGCAGCAGCCCTGGTTGAGGAGGGACAGACAACCGCGGATTCCATTCATGTGCCGCGAAATCGTTGGCAGGAGTATCCGTCAGTGCTATCACCTGACCGTCCCGAAAACGGTAAATATCCCAATTCCCATTGTTGACAAGTTGACCCGCTATCAGGAGCGATTTTCCGTATGGCCCCCAGCCTTCACCCTCCACATCCACTAGAGTCCCCGGAGGTAGCTCCACCGGATCAAACTCCGTCACTTTGCGCAGCGACGGATGGAGCTTTGCGATGACCATAAAAGACTCAAAATTCACCCCATGTGCACGGGGCGCGACAATGACGGTATATAGAATCTTTTTCCCATCCGGCGACCACCCCCCCAGACGCATTGATGACCGGGGAACCGTTTTTGACACCTGCCATCGGTTCGCACCATTGGCATCAACGATATAAATTTCTCGGGTGCCTTCTCCGAAAACCCCTTCAAAGGCAATCCGTTCCCCGTCGGGTGACCATCTCAGGTCTGAAGTCAAAAGAGCTTGCGTTACCAACTGGATATTTCCCCCATTATTGTCCATTGTATAAATGCCAGCAGGCTCCCGATCGCTACTAAAGGCAATCCGTTGATCATTGGGGTGCCAGTGGGGTCTTATATCAAAAGCGGGGTGATTGGTCAAGTTGCGTTGGTTTTTCCCGTCAGCGTCCATCACATAGATCTCTTCATTCCCATGCCGATCGGTATCAAACATAATCTGTTGTCCATTGGGAGACCAGGTCGGCCAGCCATCCCCCGCTTCATTGAACGTGAGCCGCGTTAGGTTGCTCCCATCGGAGTCCATCTTATAGATTTCGGGATTTCCGTCTCGTTTGGAATAAAACACAATTTTACCCCAAAGGGGGCTCGTGGTCAGCCAAAGACTGACCACGAAAAACAATATCCGCAAGGTTACACCTCCTCTAGCGTTTATTAAACCTTTTAGACCTGATATTGACCTGGTCTTTCCCTATGTTTCTCGTTACATTTTCGTTACCATAGAGAATACTGACGCGCGAATACGCCGTCTGTGCTGTGGCTCAAGGTAAATCAAGGAATGAATATGGGTCAGCACCTCCATCCTCCATAGCAACAACTTTGATCCAACTTGGCTGGGTCCCCATCTCAACAGCGTCTCTATAGTCTTTTAGTGAAGGATGGCAGCGATAACGTCCTATGTATCTATCAATATTGCCATTATCTTCTTCAACTTCTGTCCATTTCACATAAACAGTATCTTCATACATCGGATAGACCCTACCATTATCACTATCCAAAACTGCGCCTTCCGCCTTCTTACCCTGATTCCAAAGTTTTATCAGGACTCGATGCATTAACTCATGATTTATACTTGAACGACCGAGCTCCCTACCCGCTACCTCGTCCAGTCGTTCCAACTCGTCCCATAGATTCTGGCGCGGGTAGTCCGGCGGAATATCAGGGTAGGGACCAAACCCATGCGGGGATTCACGCTTCAGGGGAGGCAAGGTTTCTCGGAAGTGTTCTAGGAGCAGGGCTTCATCTTCTGGTGTTAACTCGTAGGCATCTGATTCGGACGCTGATGACTCCTCATCTGAATCGGTTGACTGTTCTGGTGTTAGTTCATCAGTTGTATACGTTAAATCTGGCAAGTCTATGTCAGCTGCAGGGGTAGGAGTGTCTATTACACCTGACACATGGGTATTAACAGGAATTGGGTCAACGTCAAGCTCTCCGTAAAGCCAATGGCTCAAAGGGTAGGTTCCAGCAACGATAAGCACTGCTGCGATAGATGCACCAATAACTAAAGGCTCTCGTAAGATTTCAAGTAACATTTTCATATATTGAACCTCCATAGGCACAGATGGATTGTGGCAAAAAAACCATGATAGGTTTGCTTATTGGACATGGGCAGTTGATAGATGATTCACCATTGACCAGTCCTTCTAGCGTGTACAGATTCATATAGGTACTAACAGATCAACAGAGTGGCTCAAGGTAAATCAAGGAATGAATATGGGTCAACACCTCCATCCTCCATAGCAACAACTTTGATCCAACTTGGCTGGGTCCCCATCTCAACAGCGTCTCTATAGTCTTTTAGTGAAGGATGGCAGCGATAACGTCCTATGTATCTATCAATATTGCCATTATCTTCTTCAACTTCTGTCCATTTCACATAAACAGTATCTTCATACATCGGATAGACCCTGCCATTATCACTATCCAAAACTGCGCCTTCCGCCTTCTTACCCTGATTCCAAAGTTTTATCAGGACTCGATGCATTAACTCATGATCTATACTTGAACGACCGAGCTCCCTACCCGCTACCTCGTCCAGTCGTTCCAACTCGTCCCATAGATTCTGGCGCGGGTAGTCCGGCGGAATATCAGGGTAGGGACCAAACCCATGGGGCGATTCACGCTTCAGGGGAGGCAAGGTTTCTCGGAAGTGTTCTAGGAGCAGGGCTTCATCTTCTGGTGTTAACTCGTAGGCATCTGATTCGGACGCTGATGACTCCTCATCTGAATCGGTTGACTGTTCTGGTGTTAGTTCATCAGTTGTATACGTTAAATCTGGCAAGTCTATGTTAGCTGCAGAGGTAGAAGTGTCTATTGCACCTGACACATGGGTATTAACAGGAATTGGGTCAACGTCAAGCTCTCCGTAAAGCCAATGGCTCAAAGGGTAGGTTCCAGCAACGATAAGCACTGCTGCGATAGATGCACCAATAACTAAAGGCTCTCGTAAGATTTCAAGTAACATTTTCATATATTGAACCTCCATAGGCACAGATGGATTGTGGCAAAAAAACCATGAAACCATGATAGGTTTGCTTATTGGACATGGGCAGTTGATAGATGATTCGCCATGCTCTGGCTCGCCAAATGTGAGTCCAACCGCCATCTTAGATAACTGACGACATAATACTAGCAATTTATGTGCCACCTTTTCTTCTGCACCCTATTCCTTCCACCGCTATGCTGCGACGTGACGCTCGAAATCCTGACGGTGCCTGAATCAAAGTGCCCACTACACATTCTTTATTTTTTTGTTAAGGGGGCAAACAAGCACCGCATTAAGGAGGGAAGGTGTGCCAAAAAAGGACATTCAGTGCCCGATTTCGTCACACCACGTGCCCCCTTTTGTCACGCCCCTCGATCACAAATGGTACTTGGCTAATTTTCGATACAATGTTCGTCGGGGTATATTCAGCAGACGCGCCGCTGCCGCCTTATTCCCACCTGTCCACTCTAACACCTGATAGAGATACTGGCGTTCATAACGCACCAATGCCTCTTTCAATGGCAAGAAGGGAGCTTCGCTCATGTCTGAGGCCAAATGGGTTACAGAAGCAGGGGCATTCAACGGATTGGCTTCATTAATTCTTGTTACTGGCGAGGAAGGGCCGCCAATGTGAGGGGGCTGAAAATGTAGATGTTTGGGTTGAATCTCTGCGCCGTCGCTTATTACTACGGCATGTTCGATGATGTGTATCAGTTCACGCACATTCCCCGGGAAGACGTATGTCTCCAAAGCCGCTACCGCTTCAGGACTCAATGGTGGAGGGGGCACGCCCATTTGAGCCGCAAACTCACTCAAGTGGTATTCGACAATGAGCAGGATATCTTCTGTTCGCTCACGTAGGGGCGGAATCCAAATTATCATGCCAGCCAAGCGTTGGTAGAGATCTGACCGAAACAACCCCGCCCCAACCTTGGCTGGGAGGTCGGTATTGGTAGCGGCTATCACCCGGGCATCCACCTTTTTGCTCATTGTTGCACCAATCGGGGTGATGACCCCATCGTCGAGCACGCGGAGGAGTGTAATCTGATTTTCAATTGACATATCACCCACTTCGTCGAGGAACAGCGTTCCGCCGTTGGCAGTTTCAAAGTAGCCTTTATGATCCCCCGTTGCTCCGGTAAACGCCCCCTGGACATGACCGAAGAAAATGGACTCCGACAGTGTAGCGGTAACTGAACTGCAGTTGACTGGCACAAATGGTCGGGATGCGCGTGGGCCTCCAAAATGAATGGCTTGGGCGACCAATTCTTTACCGACACCGCTTTCACCTATAATCAAAACCGGTATTCTACTGTTGTTGCAGAGTTGGTGAATTGTCGTGTGAATGGTTTGCATGGCATCGCTTTTCCCAAGAAGCATATTCATTTCCTCCTTTCCAATTCAAGCATACTCGCATCAAAGCTGGCGATAACCACCTGACACCCTTTTTATATTAACGCAAGTTGCTAGTTGAATATCCATGAGATTTCCGTTAGAATATCTGTCTACGAAAACAAACTTCTTAAATAGGAGAACCCCATAGACTAAATCATCGTAGCATTTTATATCTTTTGGGACGATCTTTTAATTGAGGAGCGTGCAGCTGAATCCATGATTCAGACAATAATTATGCACGCCCCTCATTTGCCGCTGCGGTATAATTGGTTGGGGGAGCAATAGACAAGTCATCAGCTTATTTCTGGGAGGGCACATACGAATGAAAAAAGATTGGTGGACCAAAGCGTTTCAAAAGCTAGTTACTATTGGAGAGAGTACAACCGCCGGCGGCTGGTCCAGTATCCGCGAGCGGTGTTGGGCAAATCAGTTGGCACGACTCATCAACGAGTTTCAGCGTGTCCCTGTGGAGTTGGTCAACGTAGGCATCGGTGCTAACCTAATCTCGACCAAGGGCCCTGCCTATCTCGAATCCGATCAAAACCCCGCCGCCAACGAACGCATCGACAGACACGTTATTGAGAACCGACCGGATCTGTTGGTCATTTCCTACGGACTCAACGATGCGCGTGGCGGCACACCGATTAATCTCTTTTGTGAAGAGATGCGCGATATCATCCGGCGTATACGGGAGCAAATTCAACCGTTGATCGTCTTGCTGGGCCCGTATTATATGAACGACTTCACCTGCGGCGGCGAACGCTGGAGTCACGCCGACCTCAATCTCTTCTATCGCTACAACGATGCGATTGAGCAGGTTGCTGATGCGTGTGAATGCCTTTTCGTTGACTTGCTGGCATCATACCGCGACGCGGATTGGCTCGTCCACCATGATGGCGTGCACGCGAACGACCTCGGACACCGGATCGTGGCAAATAAGATTTTTGAGGTGCTAGCGTCGAATTGCTCCGGGGTGGCTTTGGAGACGAAAACACTGGAAGCGCACATCCCGCCGTGGCGTGACGAATCCGTTCTCCGAGAAGTTAAGGCGAAAATGTGTTCAACATCTAGCAATGGCTGACGGTTCATATATCTCCCCTGCAAGCCACAATCGGCATCATTTGGCGCGCACCGTCCATCTGTTTCCGCTGTCCTTAAACCTCCACCACCAATCCGTCATAGGCAAGTTGAACATTTTCGGGTAGGAGTGCATTTGTCGAGTGATGTTCCACACCGTGAGTCATGTGCGTAAAATAGGTCTGTTTGGGATTGAGTTGTTTCACAATTTCCAACGATTCTGGAATTGTGAAATGAGTCGGATGCGGCGGCTCCCATCGGATGGCATCGAGCACTAGCACTTCGAGATCGCTCAGCAAATCCATTGAGATCGGTGAAATCTGGTTGCAGTCAGTGGCGTAGGCAAAATCACCAATCCGAAATCCGAGCACCTCCGTCGTTCCATGTAGCAGGTCAATGGGAACAAATTCAACGCCGAATAGCTGAAATGGACCATCAATCGTTACCAGTTCTAGTTGCGGGATACCACCGCCGAGGTGTTGAAGCCGAAAGGCGTATTCAAAAACAGTGCTGAGACGGTCGAGGGTTTCGGGGTTGCCGTAACAAGCGATGGAGGCACCTTGAATCTCAGAATACGCACGGACATCATCAAGCCCGTGCAGGTGGTCTGCGTGCGCGTGGGTAAAAAGAATGGTGTCGATGTGGTCAATGCCGCATCGGATAACTTGAAGCCGAAGCTCCGGTGAGGTATCCACAAGGATGTTTTTGTCGTTGTCAAGGGTTATAACAATTGAGGGACGGGTGCGGTGATTTTTGGGGTCTTTTGATTGGCAGACAGCACAATGACAAGCAATCATCGGAACACCGTGCGATGTGCCTGTGCCGAGAAACGTAATCTTCATGAACGCAACCCTTCCTTCTTCGGAAAAACTAGCCCGCATTCAGGGCACTCAGGGGTATACGACCGAATCGCAAAACCACATCGGGGACAAATCCGCTTGGTTTGACGACGGGAAACAAGAAGGATGCCCAGAAAAACGGTGAGCAGAATCAGAATTTCTAAAGGACCGATGGCCATATCAATTTTTCACTAATCCTCTCAACACCGCCAGATTGGTTGCATGCATTGTTTCCATCTTTGGCGTCTCGATAATCATTGGGGTCTTCTCAAAACGCGGGTCGTTGGCAAGCAGTTGGAACGGTGTTATCCCGATGTTACCTGCGCCGATGTGCTCGTGGCGGTCAACCCGGCTGCCATACTGCGATTTTGCATCGTTGAGATGGAACGCAAGCAACCGATCCAACCCGACAATTTGATCGAATTGATTAAACGTCCGGTGATAATCAGCTTCGGTCCGCAAATCGTATCCCGCCGCGAAAACGTGACAGGTATCGAAACAGACACCCAACCTTTCAGGATATTTCGATTCATCAATAATCTCACGCAGGTGCTCAAAGCAGTATCCCAGATTTGTTCCTTGTCCGGCTGTTGTTTCCAATAAGATAATAACGCTTCCACCCGCCGTTTGCTCAAAGAGCTCATTTAGACTACCGCTCAATACCTTCAAACCCTCCGCTTCGCCGGTGTTGAGATGCGCCCCTAGATGGGTCACGATATACCGAAGCCCACAGGAATCCGCGAGCTCCATTTGTGAACGAAACTGTTTACGAGAGTTCTCAAGGACATCCTGCTTGGGAGAGGCGAGGTTGGTTAGGTGGATGTCGTGGACAAGTCCCGCGCGAACAGTGTCAGATGCCGCCCATGCCTCCCGAAATTGTTCTATGTCCGATTCGGCGGGCTCCTTGCCGACCCAGCGGTTTGGATTTTTCAGGAAAATCTGGATGGCTTCACATTCCAATTTTTCCCCGTTCCGAATTGAATTGTGCAAACCGCCAGCGGCGGAAACATGTGCACCTAGCATCATTGATTATGACCCTCCAACGTTAAAGAGAAATACAGTCTAAAATAACGCAATTAGCCAACTACGTTTTTTCGAGCGATTCCGCCGGGGTCATCCCGATTGCATCAAGGCGACGCTTTGCCTCTGCGTAAACCTCCGGTGCCAACGGGCCCCGTTCAGCGGTTCGGACGTTCTCAAGCAGATGGTCAACATTCCGTGTCCCCACGATGGTCGTATGAACATGTGGATGGCTAAGGGTAAAGCGTAAAATAAACGCAGTGCGGCTCTCACCTTCCTCACGAAGTTCATCCAACTTTGCCTCGTCGAACACCTGCTGCCATCTGTCAGCATTCCCTCTGCCTTCTCCCGGTTCGCCCTGGGCCACGCCGCCCCGGATAATCATCCCAGTCCCCGCGTTCGCTGCCTCGGTGATAAAGTTTTCGGTGGTGCGATCCAGGGCGGAATACCCAAGCTGAAACACATCGAACGAACCCCACTCAAGAAAGGTCGGCTTATGTTCAAGCGCGGACGATGTCCCGATCCAGCGCACCTTTCCCTGTTCTCGCGCCTCGTTCAACGCATCGATCACGGCCCCTTTTTCGCAATCTTCTACCGTTGCACCGTGGAATTGCATCACATCAAGATAGTCCGTTTTCAGCCGCCGCAGGCTTTCGTCCACGCCGCGGTGGACGTTCTCCTTGGTCCAAATTTTGCCGACCCAACCTAAGTGCTTCTGCCCGTGATCAGGGTGGCAGCCACACTTGCTCGCCAAGTAGTATTCATTGCGGCGGTGGGAGATAAATCTGCCGATGTACTCTTCACTGCGACCGTAACAGTCGGCGGTATCAATGAAGTTGATTCCGGCATCTAACAGCGTATTGAGGACCGCCTCCGCCTGGGTTTCGGTCAGCGGACGATCATCGTTACCAGCCCACTCTGACCGTATCTCCATCGCACCGTAACTCAAGCGAGTCACGTCAAGTCCCGTCCGTCCGAGGGTTGCTTTAGATAACTGAGCCATTTGAATCCTCCCTGTTTAATTCTACTTCCAGATCACACCATATATCAGCGATAAAAGCCGATGTTGAGATTCTAGCAGAAAATCAGATTCCGCTCAACCTTAAACTGCCTCATTCGATTTCGCCTTCAACCGGTCCAATTTCTCCAACGCTCGCCCGGAATCAATAGATTCGGCTGCCGCTGCGAGTCCCGCTGTGAGGTCCGCTGCTTTCTCACCCGCAACAATCGCCGCCGCTGCATTGAGCAACACAATGTCTCGCTTGGGACCCTTTTCACCTTTGAGGACGTTCAACGTCATTTCTGCGTTTTCCGCTGGCGTTCCACCTTTGAGGTCGCTGGACTGTGCCCTTGGGATGCCTAATTCCGTCGGATCAAGCGTGTATGTATTGACTGTGCCATTTGCCAACTCCGAAACCTGAGTCGTTGTCGTCGTTGTGATTTCGTCCAAACCGTCTCCGCCATGCACGACAAACGCACGCTGAGTCCCAAAATTCTTGAGGACATGTGCCAAGGACTCTGTCAATACCGGCGCGTAGACACCAAGGACCTGCGCTGGTGCACCAGCGGGATTTGTGAGCGGACCGAGCGCATTGAAAATTGTCCGGATCCCAATCTCTCGGCGGGGGCCGATCGCATACTTCATCGCGCCGTGCAATGTAACAGCAAAGAGAAATCCGAGTCCCACATCATCAAGACACGCTCCAACCTGTTCCGGTCCGATTTCAATGTTTACGCCCAACGCTTTGAGGACATCAGCCCCCCCACTCTGGCTTGAAACGGCTCGGCTACCATGTTTCGCCACCGGAATGCCCGTTCCCGCCACAACACACGCCGCGGTCGTTGAAATGTTGAACGTATGCGCCCCATCTCCACCTGTGCCGCAAGTATCGACGACAAAAGGGTGCTTGGTGTGAATCTTCGTCGATTTTTCACGCATGACACGCGCCGCACCGGTGATTTCTTCAATCGTTTCGCCCTTAATTCGGAGAGCAGTGATGAACGAAGCAACTTGTGCCGATGTCGCTTCGCCGCTCATAATTTCGTTCATGGTGTCAACAGTTTCACGCTCGATTAAGTCTTGTCCATCGACAACTTTTTGGATTGCTTCGCGAATCATTGTGATATCTCCTCGTTTCAGTGACTTTCTATTTTTGGAAGTTGATGGAATTTGGAACAACACAGGTATAAAAAAATCGCCTACCCTCGCACAGGGGGATTCGCCGAAAATCCGAGCAGATACCGCAATTCCGGTGAGAAGGTTTGCGCGATCGCCGGGGCTAGTGATGTATAATCGGTAAATGGCTTAATCCATGAGCGAGAATAATAGCAGAGGATTGCCCGACGGGGATTGTCTGTCGCGTTTGGACCGGACCGATGCCATGTATTTGAGAGCCAGATAGCAACCGAGCCGGCAGATCCTGTCAGGATTGTCCCGTTCTCCTGCTGACCACCCCATACGGGCTTTCTGCGAGTGCGGTGGCTATCAGGAACAATCTGCGTCGCACCGTTGGTGGTTGTGAACGCATCTAGCATCCAAGCATTCTGGAGGGTCAGCGGGAAGTCTGGCAAAGGCTCCGGCAACTGACCGAGCGGCACATCCACATGCCATGCCCCACCTTCGTCGGTGTGAGGCCCAATACTGGTCGCGCTGCAGTCAGCGAGTACACAGTCATCACCGAGAATCTCCCGCACCAACGAAAGCACCACCGGATGTTCTATCAATTTTCCGAAATCCGGAGCCTTGTTGACCAGGTTCCAGATACGCTGTGACTGATCATAATCAAACAGGGTCGGCAGGTGAAGGAAATTCTTAACTACCGCTGAAGGGGGAACGGGCCACGGCGTGCCTTGATTTCGGGCGCGTGAATGGCGAATACGCCGCATGAGTCGAGCCTGTTCCGCTTCGCTTATCTGGTAGCTTTCTTTCAGATATGCTTCAATCTCGTCATCCCCTGGCAACGCAGGTCCGTCCTCTGGTTCAAAGGGGTATTGTTGTTCTTGTTCAAAAAGTTCCTCCACAAGACCCCGGTAGTGCCGGGTTTCATCTTCGCTGAGTACGCCTTCAATTACGGCGTACCCGTGTTCAGAAAGGTGCGTGTAGGCAGACTTCAGGTCATCCCTTGAAACTCCATGAGTCCCCATGATTTTCCTCCAATGACGCAGACTTCATTCAAAACGCTTCATCCGCGATTAGGGCAATTAATCCACCCAATTTTCCACAATGCGGATCTCCTTTGATGTTAAATTGTATAATTCATATATTCGTTTGTTAATCTCTCTTTCTAGCTCAGCAGTATTCTCATCTGGGTTGGAAGATTTTGCTGAAAGAATTTCATTCACTAAGGCGATAATGGGGTATTGTTGCTCTTCTGCTGGAACAACCACCGGCAGTTTGTTCACGACACTAATTTTTACCTGTGCTTGGCTTTTGCCCGATTCCTGTGAAATAAAATGGTAGATAAAGTTCAGCAAGTGACTATTGAACAACGCTAAAAGATACTTTAAGTTGGTTTTCTGAGAGTTGGGAAGAACAGTAAAAAGTGTGTTATCTGTGTAAAAACGCCCTGACTCTTTCTCGCTGTGATAAGCAACAATTAAATCATCGTCAGTCTGACGCATGAGCAGTCGTTTAGGTTGGTGGTGGTTTGCAATATCTCCACAAAAGTGCCAATATTCATTTCGGCGACTCGGCTTGCCGCCGCGTCCAATTCCGGGGATTGGAAGGGGTTCATAATCAATCTCACAAAACTTGTAGTTTGCTTTTGGAGAATCCCATTGCAAAGCGAACTTTTCAATCTGTCTACCTTGCAATAGGCGATGCCTTTTTCCATTGTTCTCCTTGAAGAAAATCTTGCTCCTGACATTTCCAGAATGAATTCCTGTGTCTAAAACTCGGCAGAACTTCTCCATGTTATCAAAATTCATAAGCCGCAAAACCCAACTGCTTATTCCATTCAGCAGGAATTTCTGGTCCGGCATGTTGTGAATCATTGCATATTCCACTGGGCCGTTTGAGCGATATTGAAAATCAGGGAAGTTCATTTCACCACTCATGTAGGCATGTGAATGATCTCCCCCACGTTTTAATAGAATAAAAATAGCAGTATAAATGGATGCCTCGAACGTCTGTGCCGGTGCTTTAACGAGATGAAGAAGTCGGTTTTGCAAAAACAACTCTCTTATTCTCCGTTTTGTGGGTAGAGCAACATAACTATCGTTGGCAATGTATGAAAAAATTCTCTTTTCAGAAACGAGATTAAAACCTGCAAAGATAAAGTAGTCGTATAAATCCCCTGCCCAACCGTAGCTTTCCCTCAGATGTTTGTGCAGGGTGGGGTTCATACGTTCCCCTTTAGCATACGGCGGATTCCCAATCACCACATCAAACCCCTCCCTGACCCCAAACATCCACTCCGAATCAAACCAGTCCGCGCTTGCATTCTGGTCGTAGGGGTCCCAGTCGGCAACTTTATCCGCATCAGTGGTGGGCAGGCCGATCTGCCTTAATTCTGTCGCCAATTCTCGCCGCAATTTTTTGTCCGCTCGCTTACACGCGAGTTTCTGCGGGCGTGTCGTTGCGTGGAAATGCCGTTCGCGATTCTCCCTCAATTCCCGCTCTAATACTTCCGCTTTGGGGCTTGTGAGGGTTCGCTCCCCTTCGAGCCCGATTAGCGTGTTTGCCGCGATAAAGCGCGTCTCCAGATTCGGCAACGGCTTAATCCCGAAATTGTCTGCATTCCTATCCGGCTCCTGCTCAATAGCAAGGGAGATGAAAAAGCGGAGTTTGGCGATTTGGCAGGCGATGGATTGAATGTCCAAACCGAAGATGCTGTTTTGAATCAGATACAATTTCCGTCCGAAGTTGCCCGAATAATTTTCAAAGATTCTGCTGATTTCCGTGAGCTCTTCGTCGCGCGCCCCTCTATCCTTCGTATCAGACGCATCCGCCGCCCGTTGGATGGCACGTTCTTTCTGTAGCTGCTCCCACCGGGTGTTATCCGGGTCCAGCCGCCGTAGTGCGAGCGTCAGTTTATGCAGCATCCCCATCGGAAACGCCCCGGAGCCGACCGCCGGATCGAGTATCTTCAGTTCTGAAATGGCGCGCACAACCTCGTCTGCCTCGCGGTTATCGAACCATTCGCTCGCATCATCGAACGCCTTCGCATAATCGAGCAGGTAGCGCAACCGCTCGTCCCATAACTTCGCAGCACCATCCGTCGGTGCCCCCTGCTGTGCCAAAGCTGCGACTAACGCCTCATCTACCATATAGTCCACAATGGGCCGCGGCGTGTAATAAGAACCCGTTTGCTTCCGTGCCGTTGCGCCGGTTTCGGGGTTATACGCGGCGAGCAGGTTTTCAAACACCTTGCCGAGTAGTTCTGGATCTAACGCGACATCCTGCTCTATCGGCGTATTTTCCTCGACGGTGAACTTGTAGCGTTCTAGAAGGGAAATCAACCCCCGATCGTCATCAAAAAAGAGACGGTTAGGCACGCTCAACTTGTTGTAGTGCACATCCGAAAAGCAATCAACGCGGTAGCCGCCATCTCGTGCTGCCTCCTCGCTGTCGAGGCAATCAAACAAGCCGCCGTTGATAAACGGTGTTTGGGCGAACAGCCCCAACAGTTTATCGGGGTCGCGTATCTGATCCTTGTAGCGATACAGTGAGAAATTGCGATGGACAGGGTTTCCGCCTTTGCTAAACCCCCGCTTCTCTATCTCGGTGTTGAGTGTGGCAAAAAACAGGTTCTGCAGCACGACGCGATAGTAGGAATCGCCGGTGTCCCGGTCGTAGTCTTTCAGCAAGTCGCGGACGCGCGCTTCATTGAACAGTTCATCGGCAACCAGCCCTTTCTCTTTGATAAACCAGACGAACAACAAGCGCGTGATTAAGCGGATGACGTGCTCCTCCGGCTTCAAGGTGCGATTTTCCTCTGTCGGAAACTCTGCCTCCTTAACTGCCCATTCAAACCAGTCAAACAGTTCCCGGTAAAATTTCTTGTTGAGTTCTTCCGTGTCCAGTCGGTTAAGCCAAGCCGCGAGCAAGCCATCGAAGTTTTCCGGTTTGGTATGGCCAGCTATCCATTTTGCACATTCCGGCAATGAAAGTTCAAATAGAATGTCTTTATGTGCGCGGCGTGGATTACCCAAACGAATATCCTTAATCAGTGTTACCTTTTCGAGGACATCTTTGGATTCATCGAGCTGGTTTGGACGGCGACCAACAAAACCTATGGTCAAACGGTTCTTAACACGAAAGAGCACTACCGTTACAAGGGGCAGCCGCTTGTTGACCTCTCTCGTAAACTCGGCGTATTTGCCCCGGGAGTAGTCTTTATCTTTCAATTCGACCGCAAAGAAAACAAAACTCTTTATAAGTCCTTCGTCGAAGCCCCTTGACTTAAAGAGGGTTGGCTGACTGTCAGCAATTTCATCGCTTGTAACTTGAAACACTAGTTCTACTGATTTGGCACTCTTGCGAAATTCCTGTTCCGTCTTGGTGTTTTTATTCTCGGCCGGAAATGTCTGAATAAAGTCATCCGCCGTTCCCGGGAGTTTCGCAGTGCGCTCGCTACGATAGCCCAAAACCGCTAGCAGCTCTTTTGACGTTTCCAAAAAATCGCCCACAGCTATTGTCGCCAAAGCGGATTCGATTTCTTCCTTCTTGTTGATTTCTTTCTTGTTCATGTGTTTTGCTCCTGTTTGTTATTCATAGATGCACACCTCTCATTTAGTTGATGGGTGCTCATAAATGCCCGCAGGTTGGATTGAACGGGTAACACTCAAGCCCTATCAACCTAAATCGTTGTGCTGCTTGTCAACGATAGACGGACGACTTCTACTGTCAGTTTGAATGAAATCATCCTGCGAATCCTTTCATCCTGAAAATCCCGATTCAGATTACTTTGAATCCCAATCCTATCAGGTCAAGAATCGGTGCAATCCGCTTCATCAGTTTAATCTGTGATTCAGACGATTATATCACGTTTTTGTTTCAACGCAACAAATCCGCCAATTCCAATTTCCTTGGTTTGAACTTGACCGTTATCAGGCACTGTGATATCATCTATCCACATGATGTTTCATCATACCTATCGCTACAATTTTCCACGCAAGGAGCAAATCATTGAGACACAATCCAAACACCGTCATCGTCAAAGTTAATGCCGGCTCCATTGATCGAAAGAACGACCTCATCCGATTCCCTTTCAACCCCAAAGATTACTTCCCCGATTGGCAGGAGGGAGTTTCGACACTCGCCATCTCTCAAACCGATGCGGATGGATCTCCGCTAGATACGGAGCCCCCTGCACAGTTTGATCCAACAACCCGTGAACTAAGTTGGCAGACCGGTTCCCTGCGAGCGGGAGAATCGGCATGGTACGCTATCCGCGTTGTCGCCCTACCACCCAACAACCGCTACAGTATCGAGCAAAAACCTGCCCATCTCCTGATCAGGGTCGATAATCAGTTGTTCACGCGATACAATTTCTTGGGTATCTGGAAGCCTTACTTCTGGCCCCTGAACGGCAATCAGGGCACGGTTGTGCGCGGAGCGGGCGGCGGTGATCACCCACACCACACGGGGCTCTATCTCGCTTACGGCGGGCATGGCGAAGGCGGATCGGCGAACATCTGGTCGGATTGGGATGAGCCTCCCTACGGCCCCTGCGGGAAAATGTTGCACCAGCGGTTTATCAGAATCACCTCTGGCCCCGTGTACGCAGAATTCGTGGAAGATCTAATCTACGTCAAGGGAAATGGCGACCAGATCTTAACCGAAACCCGAACAGCGCGTGCTTGGTACGCGAACAATGGGAAGCGTTTTTTGGATATTACTCACGAAACCACGCCGCCGCTAGACATCGGGGACAGGCAATTTCTCTTCGTAGCACGACTGAATCCATCCATGAACCTACCGAACGAAGGACACGTCGAAAATTCGGAGGGATTGATCGGCCGGAAGGAGGTGCATCATCAGCGGGCGCGTTGGTGTGATCTCGGCGGCACTGTCGGAAATGGCGTGAATGGTCTCGCCCTGTTTGATCATCCGGAAAACATCGAACACCCCGGCTTCTTCGGGGAGATTGCTGTCCCCGAACAGATGAGCATCCTCCACCATCCCCCGCATGATCATTTCCGTCTCCGATTCCGTGCCTATGTTCACGAAGGCATCACGCCGGAGGCGGAGGTTGAATCCCACTATCAGTGTTATGCGGATCCACCGAAGGCTGAAATCTGCACTTGATGGAGATATCTCAAGTTGCTAGCAGACTCCGTATGCCGTAACCATCGTGCAAATTACGGCACGGCGGAGCCCCGATAAATCGGGATTCAAAGCAACGTGCCTACTACTTTGGGTTATCATACCATCCCAAAATTAAGGAGAAAATAATGAAATATCGCTTTGCTGAAATGATCTGGTACGAAACCAAAGAGGCTGCCGAACAAGAACGTGTCGCCGTCCTCCCCGTTGCGACGTATGAAGATCACGGCCCCCACCTTCCCGTTGATACGGATGTCGTCCTTTGCACGGGCATCTGTGAACGCGCCGTAGCAGGTATCCCATCGGAGGCAGTGCTGGCACCGCCAGTCCCGCACGGTTATAGTCCCCATCACATGGATTTTCACGGGACGCTCACTATCGGTTGGGACACTTTTATCAAGTACGTTAGGGATGTCTGTTGCAGCCTTGCCCATCACGGGTTCAAGCGAATCCTCATTGTCAACGGTCACGGAAGTAACACCTCTCCCCTTGACCTCGCGGCGCGGTTGACGAACATCGAATATGAGGGCAAGATCCTCTGCGCTTCGGTTAATCATTGGGACGTACGCAAAATTAAGGACATCGGTGCCGAGGTCAGGGATTCTGAGTATGGTGGAACATCGCACGGGGGGGAATACGAAACCGCCCTCTATCTTGCCTTAAAGCCGGACCTAGTCGATATGAGTCGAGCGGTTGATGAAAGGTCACCGCTGCCACCGAGTTTCAAGACGGATCTGCTCGCAGGAACCCACCCCCACGGGTCGGCTGCCCGTTTGATACCTTACTGGAGTTCACAGACCGCAAGCGGCGTGTTAGGCGATGCGACCAAAGCCACCAAGGAAAAAGGAGAGAAGTTTTTGGAGGCAGCGACGGAAGGGCTTATTGAGTTGATACGCGAATTGAGGGGAACGGAAATTCCACCCCGCCGTGACCAGCACGAACATCATATATCAAGAAAAACTGCATGGACGTAGAAAATACAAATGAGCGCAGGTAGCCTCGGAGCAGCTGGGGCGAATATGCCCTTGATACGGTGAAGGTAAATCCCGATTTATCGGAACGACCCCTTTACACCGCCCGCTTCAGCAGCACCGATGGGGCCTGCCGTTCTCCCAACGTAAACGCCTCACCCGCTCCAGCTACCTCAAATCCCAACGACCCAAACAATGACCACTTGTCCTCATCTTCCACCGAGAGCGTTCCACACCACTCCGTCGCCCCGCGGTCTGCGCCCCAGTCCATTGCCGCCTGCATCAAATCCTGCCAAGCGTCCAATCGGAATTGATGGGTAAAACCATCCACATGACACACGTCCAATCCATCAAGGCGTGCCGTAGCCAGCCCAACCAGATGGCCGCTGTCTGTCTGTGCCCCAAACCAAGCCCCGCGCTGCTGTTGGACAAGCGCATCGTATTTCGGGTATAATCCCATACACGCCGACTGTAGGGCATAGCGCGTCGAAAATATGCCAGCGTTGATGTCCAACACCTGCCAATCGTGCGGACAAACAATCAACGGAATCATAGGGATCCGTTGTGCTGAAGTTCCCGGTATGATGGTGGTTTGCCCATCCGCTTCCCTGAAGTAGTCCACCAGAAACACCTCCGGTGAATTGCCAGATACGATCAGGGCCATCACGTTGGCACCGGCGAGTTTCCGCCAGCCAAGCCGATAATATATCCGTGCCGCCGCCGGATTGCCTGTGCCGAGAAAAAACGCTTCACCACCCCGTCTGCGAAAATCGTCGCGGGCAGATTCACAGAGCCGGGCAGCGATCCCCTGACGACGAAACGGAGGCGGTGTCGCTACCTCGCCCAATCCTCCTAACCGCGGTGCTGCCTTGCCAATCGTGAGATGGGAGGTGCCCGCCAAGTGCTCCTTCTGCCGCAGCAGGTAGACGATATCCTCGTTGTTTTCGGTTTCATCGCCGGCGAAGATGCTCTTGAAATTTTCGTAGGAGGTCTCGAAAATTTCTTCCCAGAATGTGGTCAACTCCGGGATAAGCCGCTCCGGTAAGGGGGTATTGATTCTTGTAAAATCCATAATTGCTCTCCATCCCTGAGATTGGGACAATTAAAGGTTCATGTGTTGTTCTTCCGGCAACGGCACCGGTTTCGCATCCTCCGTCCGAATACTCCAGTCCGCCAAACGCAACTGTAGGTCTGTTAGGACCTCCCGGTGGGCAGGATTGTCCACCACATTCTCCAACTCCCACGGGTCGTTCTCCAAATCATACAGTTCGTCCCGATCCCCCATCGGATCGTGCACGTATTTCCACGATCGGGTCCGCGCCATCTTACGCCTGCCCTCCGCCTCGCGCCATTGTAAAGACTGTATCAACGCACGCCTGCCATAGGGTTGAGGGAGTTTCTCTAAATTTGCCATTCGGAAGGGCGGCCCCCCAGTCCCGTATTCGGAAAATGTTACCTCTCGTGGTTCAGCGGCGGTGACGGTTGGAAGTCCCTCGCCGTGCATTGAGCGGGGTATGTCTAACCCCTGAAGCTCTAGCAGCGTTGGCACGATGTCGATTAAGTTCACCATGCTGTTGTCCCGCACATTGGAAGCAATCTGCCCTTGCCAAGAGACAATCAGCGGCACACGAGTCAGGCAGTCGTAGAAGACACCGCCCTTACACTGCATCCGGTGCTCGCCGATGAAGTCGCCGTGGTCCGAGCAGAATACCACAATCGTGTTTTCGCGCAGACTGAGATTTTCTAGCGCGTCCAGAATCTGTCCTAGCCCGTCGTCAATAAAGCGGACCATACCGTAATAGACCCCCATTACGCCATACACATCTTCGAGGGCATCTGCTTCCACCCCTAGCATCTGATACAGGACGCGATTCCGTTCGGGCGCGCGCGCATCAAATTCGCCTTCCCGCCAAGGCGGCAGATCAATTTTCTCCGGCGGGAACATCGCAGCGTATCGTTCCGGGGCAACCCAAGGCTCGTGCGGATCTGGGAAGGAAACCCATAACACAAAGGGGTCATCGCGGTGGGCTTCTAGGAAACGGACCGTCTGGCCTGCAACCAATCCTGTGGAATAGTCCTCCAACGGAAAATCGGAAGTAGCATAACCGAAGCGCGGGTTTTGCGGCACCATTGTGCTCCGCAGCTCATGGGCGGCTCGAATCCCCTCTAGCGGGCGAAACCATTCCATGCCCCGAGTCTCCGCGTGCCCCGACTGCCAACCGTGCCCAATCTCGCACCAAGTATCGAAAAGTGCTAAATCCTCTGCCCGCTCGAAACAGTGATTCTTGCCAATCAAACCCGTGTGGTATCCCGCCTCCCTCCAAAGTTGGAATGCATGGGTCGCGCCATCTGGCATCAGGGTCTGATTGCGCCTGCCACCGTGTGAATGTGGGAACTGTGAGGTCCAGAGCGAAATTCGTGCTGGAGCGCACAGGGGATGGGGCGTAAAGGCATGTTCAAAGAGCACCCCTTCACCCGCTAACCGCTCCATGGATGGTGTCTCGCAAAAGGTATTACCGTAAAGGTGACTAGCGGTGGCTTTCTGCTGGTCTGTCATAATCACCAAGACATTGGGGCTTTCGGACATTTCGTGCTAACTCCTATCGTGGTTTGTCATATCAAATCCAGATGCAAAGGGGGCTCATTCTCCTTGGTCGTGGATTTTCCGCTTCGCATTTTTATGGTAGTAGATATTTAATCTTTTGTCGAGCATAAAATCTGCTTTTGTCCGTAAAATAGTTTTTGATGTCCGTAAATTATTGACAACGCCCGATGCCTCTGCTACAATTAGGTGTTGTGGGTAAAAGCGAGTTGCTTTGAATCCCAATCCTATCGCGACCGCATCCATACTGATTTGCCCACGGGTAAACAATCATGAGAAAAACACGCACACAATCCCGGATACTTGCCCTTCAGATGCTATATCAGGCGGAAATTACGAAAGATCCAATTTGCCTCGTCCAAAAGCATTTCTGGGATACAAACGATGCGCCGGAAACTGTTAAACAGTTCGCAAACTTGCTAGTAGAAGGCACAACGGAACATCTCGCTACGATTGATCCAGCGATTCGCTCGGCAGCGACCCATTGGAAAATCCACCGTATGCCGGTTGTCGACCGATGTCTACTGCGGAGCACGGCTTATGAACTGCTCTATCTCATCGATATTCCGCCTGCTGTTTCAATCAATGAAGCCATTGAATTGGCAAAGAAATACAGCACCGAAGATTCGCCACAGTTTATCAATGCGATTTTGGATAAAATTAAAGATATGGGAACCGAAATGGTTAGCCTAGCAGATCTACGAACAAGTGGGGGTTGAATAGTTGGTAATATTTCGCAAAGTATTTTGGGGGCTGATGTTAAGTCTCCTAATCCATCCCCTGGCCAATGCACACAAGGAAGTTAAATTTATCCGGGAGTTTGGAGGGAAAGGTGAAGATACAGGAAAATTCGCTGAGAAAACGTCCTTCGCGTTCGATCGTGACGGCGGGATTTATATCGCGGACACCGAAAATCTCCGCATCCAAAAACTTGCTGCCGATGGACGCTTCCTGTTTGAGATTCGGGGAACCGATCCCGATAAGTTTTTTTTCAGCAACCCAATGGACATCGCCGTTGGGGTAGACGGAACAATTTACGTCGTGGATTGGATCACCGTGTGGGTCAATGATACAGAATCCCCGCGGATTTTCAACTACGCCCCTTGTGTCCATCGATTCAATGTAGAGGGGACATTCGTTGCAAGTTATCCGTTGCAAGATTTAACTAAACGGATTGGGACGCTTGAAGCCGCTGCACCGGCACTTGACGCTGAGGGAAACTATGCACTCATCATCCCCCAAGGCGATACGCAGAGATCGCTCTTGTTGACGGTTGATGACGAGGGGCACATCTACGTCTTCGACAACGGTTTTATTTATAAACTAGATGCAGATGGCACCCCTGTAGCGACCTTCACCACATCCCGACCCGATGCCGGGCAGTTGAGCAAAGCTGCCGATATGACTGTCGATCGTGAAGGAAACCTTTACATCGTAGATGAGGCGGCGCATCGTGTCCTGAAATATGACCGCAATGGACAATTTTTACTCTCATTCGGTGAGTATGGCGATCGTGCCGGACAGTTTATATCGCCTTTCCACCTCATTGCACTAGACGACGGCACCATCCTCGTCGCGGATCAAACCAAATATAAAAAGGATTATGCCTCCGATTTACCCAGACAGCGATACCATCCATTTCAGTTTGGGCACGTCCCCTACCGTATCTTTCGCACCCGTTTACGACGTGTCCAGCGATTTTACGCCGACGGGGAATATGCCGAGAAGGTCCTGATCCGTTTTCAGCGCGAGAACGAGCAGCAAGCGCATCTGAATCTCAAAGCCATCGATTACAAAGGCAATCTCTATTTCGTTGATAGTGAGACCTTGAAGTTTAGGGTGTTCGGTCCCACCTCTCCGTTGATATCCTCTGCATTTCAAACAGAGGCAAAGTTGCGATACATTTATGACTTCAAGGATATCGAGATAGACAATCAGGATGACCTAGATTCCAATCTTGGGACAAAAGCCGATTTTGATGAACGGATTAGACGGAATCAGATTGGAGCGGAGGTCTCTTTGACCTATGACGTAAATGAAGACCTACGATTCTCAATTTCCAACGGCCTGACCTACCTGAGATTGATCGATACTAGTTTTTTCCGAACGCCGGATTTCGAGGACTTCCGAGGCGTGTTCAATCAAGACGATGAAACCACCGAAACGTCATGGGAGGACCAGATTCAGATTGACTTTACGCTGATTCAGAATCATAATCCTTACCGCTATCGGGAGGCTAGAGCGTTTGCTTACCTCAATGTGGTCCGAGACGATTTCATCAACGAGGCACTCGATCCAAATAACGACCGATTGTTAGACTTCAAGGTGCGGATTTCTAGCTGGGGGGCAGGGATGCGCTACGACCTCGGTCGGGCATTTCAACTTCAGTTTATGGTGGCTCATTCCTACGGTTTTAACAAGTATACCTATGTCGATGAAACAGACATTCTATATGCAACAGGCTTTCTGCAAATCGTCGGCACCGTCGCGCTCTTGAGCATTGATGGCGTGTTTTAATCCTGTGCTGCAAAATGGTGGATGAGCCCCCGCTCCTATTAAAAATAGGTCAACTACGCTGCCTATTCCCGCTATTATATTGTCTTTGTTGAACATTTTTTCCTCAATTTGTGGTAAGATGTAGCAAGATGGGCAATTTTGAACCCAGCTTATATATCGAGTTATATATCGAGATGTTTCTTTCTGTCAACCGTATTTTAGGTAAAGCCGTATCATCCCTCACCCCGACCCGCTATCCCATCTTTTAGGAACAACTTTCTTTTGGAGGAACAATCATGACAGAAACACAGGCATGGATGCCCATTGAGGGCGATTTAACAAACATACTGAAAAAATATCCGCAGCCGCTTATGGCACTTGCAGCCGGTGAGATGCCAGCCATCCTCCTGCGGCAAGCTTACAACCCGAACCACTGCGCGGAGCTTATACAGCGATTCTATGAGCACGGGCTGATGTACGACCCACACATAATCGGAGATGGGAGCCCCCACCGTGTGGACATTGGCACCAGCTTGGGACGCTACAATGCCGACCGCGAGAAGTTCTTTGACCATTCCGCCGAAACTCATGCACTGTTCAAGACCTTATTCGACGGGTACAACGACCCGGTGAAAACCGTGTACGAAGCCCTGTCACAGCTCGCACCGGGCAAGAATGTGATGACAGCGCGGGAGCCGGATGGCAGCGTCTACGGCCCCGCCATCTTCCGTATCTACCACGACGGGTTGGGGCACGGCCCCCACTACGATTCTGTAGCGAAGCGATCGAAGTTGTTCACTTATGCCGTATCTCGATTTAAACATCAATTCGCTGGCGTACTCTGCTTCCAAAACTCTAGTGATGCGGGTGAGAGCGGCGAACCCTTTCTTTACAACTGCACATGGTCAGATGCCGTGCAGGAGGCACGCGAGACAGGCACCTTTCGGGAATATGTCGCCGAGCAAGGTATCGCCCGCACACAAGTCCAGCTAGAGCCGGGCGATCTCTACTTTTTCTATTCCGAAAACATTCACGAAGTGCCTTTCGTCGTAGGCGATCGACCGCGGGCTGTACTGGCAATCTTTTTTGCCATGTCCCCGGACGATGAGGAGATTTTCGTTTGGTCATGATCGACTGTTAATCAAGCACCTACCGGATGTTCCCAAAACGTTCCGATTTTGTAAGGAGGAACCCATGCAAGAGACCACTATCCCCGAAATTGATTCCAACGAAGTCATTGACTTCATGAACATTGATGAGACAGACTTCAGTTCATTTACCTTGGCACAGCGAATCCGCCATTTCGAGGTGGAAGGGTATGTTGTGCTGCCCGATATACTAGACGCGGAGCACATTGCAAAACTCAAAGCAGAACTCGCCGATGCCCCCATGGCACCCAAACCCTATAGCGAGTACCAAACCACTGCGACCAAGCAGCCGCAGTGGATCAGCCGTGCAACAGCGGAGTTAATCGGGCATCCGCCGACGATTGAGTTTCTCACAGCACTGATGGGCCCTGACATCGTGTTTACGCGGGGTTTCTTTCAGCGCACCAATCCCGGCTCACCCGGAATCTCGGTGCATACCGATGGCCAACCCCACGGCTCATCAATCTTCGACTACGAAGGCAGTTCCCCGCGGTTGCTGCGAATTCTCTATTACCTTGATGACCTTATCCCAAAACGGGCACCGTTTCGACTGATTCCGCGGAGCCATCTCTCCTTTCACGCGCAGGCGAGTCCTTACGTGCGTTACAAGTCCCATCCGGAAGAACTCACCCTCTGTATGAAAGCCGGATCGGCAGTTGTCATCCCGAGCACCCTTTTCCATGCCACGCACCCGAATACGGACAGTTCACCCAGAGAGCTGATCCAGTTTGGCTATCGACCGGCTTGGGCGGGCCCGATCCAACCGATGAAGGAGTGGGATCCTGAATTGGTCGCCGCCGCACCGGAACAAGCCAAGCCATTCCTGCAGAGCCTCAATACCACCGGAGGCGTTTGGGGACTGGAACATAAGCCGAAAGGGATGACGACCGAGGCACAAGGAATCAATCCGAGTCGTTGGGACCATTGAGCGGTTGGGGAAAGAAATAGATGAAAATAACGCATCTGGAGCGCACCGTCGTCTGTGTACCATTTCTGCCCGGAATCCTGCCACCATCCGAATACGAGGAGTTCAGCGAATCTTATCCCGCACCACTTGGGGAAAGAAGACAGGATGTGCTGCGCGTTCACACGGATGCAGGAATTACTGGGCTCGGCATGAGCGGGCCCTATTTCGGGGACCGGGATGAGCCAATACCGGATTTAATCGGGGTGAATCCGCTCGACTTTGAACCGCGCGGCCTCGGTGGCGGTGGATACAATATTGCCCTGCTGGATCTGATCGGTAAAGCGATTGGCTTGCCCTTGTATCGTATCTTCGGCGGTAAATTTCAAGACCGTGTGCTCGTTGATTACTGGATCGCACGGATGGGACCGGAAGCGTCAGCCGCCGCTGCCAAACAAGCGGCAGAATTGGGATTCCACGGCATTAAGATAAAATGCACCATAGACGATGGAAATGTGGCAGACCGCGTGCACGCCATGCACGAAGCTGCCCCCTCGCTACGCATTGTCCTTGATCCCGGTCACCGATTTCATACGGTCGAGAGGGCGTTGAGGTTGGCACGCGAAATCGAATCGTATGATATTGTCTTTGAAGACCCAATCCCCAAAGATAACATAGAGGATTACCGACGGCTCAAGGAAGAGACATCGATTCTCATTGCGCCCCATCTACAGAATCCGCGTCAGGTGATTGAAATGGTGTACCTAGAAGCTGTGGATGGGATTAATGTCGCACCTTCGGATTGGGGTTTTTTGGACATGGCACGAATTGCGGATGCCGCCGGTATTCCCGTGTGGCAAGCCTCTAATGTTGACCTTGGCATCTTTGATGTCTTCCGCCTCCACGCTTCCGCCGCAACCCCAAATTGTACCTTGGGCAGCGACCTATGCGGCAACTTCGTTCACGAGCACAGCTTGCTTGCCGAGCCTTTGGTCCAAGATGGACATGCGGTGGTTCCAGACAAACCGGGCCTGGGCATCGAGCTAGACGAGGATGCGGTCCAACGGTATGCGCTGCGTTCATAAATTGCAGAGAACATAGATTTGAGATACCGTCCCTACGGACCACAAATCATGTCGCAGAATCTGTGCTCTATAGATATATCGCCCCAACGTCTAGAAAACCAAGAGAGATTAAGCAAAATCTGATGAAGCGCGAGAATTGATGTCCATGTACTTGAAAGGAAATTACCATGCCACAACCACGCATCATGTTTTACCACGATGGACGCCATCCGCTCATCTATATGTATGAGCCGCCGATACAGAGAGAGGAGTACGAGGCAGCGGTTGATGAGTTGGTCGGCACGCCGGTGGATGCGCTTATGTTCTGCCTAGGGGATGGGCGCACTGTCCTGCACGATACGAAGGTAGGTGAACTCTGGGGGCACAATGTCGAAAAATGGCCCCATCTTGTCTTTCGCCGAGCGCATCAAAACGCCAAACACCTAATCGAGTCGGGAAATGATCCATTACGCATCGTCTGTAATCGCGCCCATGCGAAGGGGATGCTGATTTATCCGACCCTTCTGGTACAGCAAGGCCGAGGTCCTCGCGAACAAGACGTGCGCTGCTCTAACTTCCGTTTTGATAACCCACACTTGGAGATTGGGGCGCGGGGTGATCTGAAGACCGACTTCCCCGGAGTCACCTGCCTCGACTTCAAACACGAGGAAGTGCGCTTGGAACGGTTCGCTCTCATCGAGGAGACCCTGAATAACTATCCGATTGATGGCTTTGAATTGCAACTCAACTACACGCCGTATTACTTTCACCCGGACGAAATCGAAGCCGGGCGCGAGATTATGACCGCGTGGGTGCGGCGGGTCTATGAAGCTGTCAAGCACAGCGGCGCAAGTCGCGAATTAGCAATTCGTATCCCCGCAAGTCTCGAAGGTTGTTTACAAGTGGGCCTGGACGTGCGCGATTGGATGCAGCAGGGCATCGTAGATGTCATCATCCCGCAAACGTTTTCAGGACCGGAGTTGGTAGACTCAACAATCGATTTTCGTCCGCTGGTTGAAGCAGCCAAAGGCACAAATTGTCGGATTCATGCCGCCATTCAGAGCCATGTAGATTCTGACCGTTTGGGAGAAGCCTCCATTGAAATGGTTCGTGCCGCCGCTTGTAACTATTGGGCGCAGGGGGTTAATGGACTCTACCTAGCGCACTGGTTCGGCAATTGGCCCTATCAGGCGGACTTCTACGAAAAGCTGCGGGAGTTGCCCCATCCGGAAGTGATGGCTTCCAAGGATAAGTACTACTACGTGCCCACAGAAACGGGCCGCTATCCAAAACCCGTTACGGAGCCCGGCATCGCTATGTCGTTGCCGGCTGGATTAGCGGTGAATCGTCCCACTGAGGTGAAATTTAAGATTAGCGATGACCTGCTACGCTGGCATCGGGTTGGACGCATCCACGAAGTCCTCCTCCGGGTGCGAATCATGAACACGACAGAACTCGATAGCCTCCGCTTTCAACTGAATGGGGTGGACCTGCCAGATGAACTGCTACGCAAACTCAACGAGATGTACCGGATGACTGCGCCGCGCTACCGCACAGGATCGGGCTACTGGTTTATTTACCGACTAGACGAAGCACAGTGGCCCCAACGCGGCGATAACACGCTCGAAGTCACGCTGCTGAAACGCGATCCGGACATAATCCCTGAGAGCTATATCCGCGATATTGAGTTGGAGGTCAAGTATCTGATGGGTAAGCATTTTCATCGGGGGCAGGATGCGGATTTGGGTCCATACGAATGCGCTGGAATTTAGTCCTTAGTTTGCAATAAGGAGACATCACATGCCTCAATCCAATCCCTTAACCTTGGGAACAGCAAAACAACTTCTTTTCGACGATGCCCTTGTTGAAGCTAAAGAGGGATTCACCACTACCATGAACCCCGCCACGCGGACCGATACGCCCGTGCTGATGCCTGAAAAGCCGTGGGAGTCGCGCGGATGTAGCACCCCCACGGTAATGTTGGACGAAGGTATCTACAAAATGTGGTACTCTGCCAACGGGGAAGACGGGGTCGCACGAACCTGCTACGCCACATCTACGGATGGAATTCACTGGGAACGTCCTAATCTAGGACTAATCAACTACCAAGGCTCCCATAACAATAACATTATCCCTCTCAATCACGAAAGCATCTTCAAAGACCCATCTGCTGAACCCGAACAGCGCTTCAAGTCCATTTCCGGAGGCGGTAAATATGATTATGTATCGGTATATGGGGGTGGAGCACGGTTCCGGTACGACGAAAATCCGCCAGATACATGGCATTACGGCAGTGTCGCTGGCGCGTATTCGCCTGACGGAATCCGTTGGACACCTTGTGAAAAGCTGATTATGCCGTGGTATACAGATACGAGAAATGTGGCTTTTTGGGATGACCGTCTCCAAAAGTATGTGGCGTATGTCCGTTGGAACGAATACCTGCGGGTGGAAGATGGGGCACTTCGGGGGTCTTTTGACTACCGCGCTATCGCCCGATCAGAAAGCGCGGACTTCGAGAACTTTCCCATGCCAGAAAAAATCCTAGAGCCTGATTTCGACGACCCTGAAGATTCAGATATGTGGGGCGGCGGGCTCTACGACACAGCAGCAGTGAAGTATCCCTTTGCGGATAACGCATATTTTATCTTTACCGCCGCCTACTACCACACCACCGACGCGCTGGACATACAGCTGGCGACTAGCCGTGATGGCGTACATTTCACACGGTGGCGAGCCCCCTTTGTGCGGCTCGGGCCCGATGGAGCTTTCGACTCGATGATGCTCTATATGGGCGTGGGTATATTGCCCATCGGTGACGAACTCTGGATGTACTACACCGGTTACGACCAACCCCACGACAAGGTTTCGGGTGAAGAATATTGCTCAGCCATCGGGTCGGTCCGTCTGCGTCTTGATGGTTTTGTCTCCCAGGACACCGGTGGCACCCCCTTTAATCCCCCCGCTGGCACCCCCCTTAATCCCCCCGCTAGCGGGGGGAATGAGGGGGGTTGGCTAACGACACGTCCCTTCACTTTTGAAGGGAATCACCTAGAGGTAAACATGGATGGCAGTGCCAAAGGTTGGCTCAAGGTTGAAATCTTGGATGAGGGGATGCAGCCCCTGAAAGGTTTCACGGAGGCAGAGGCAGATCGCATCGGTGGAAGCAGCACAGCCCAGACCGTAACGTGGGACGGTAAACGTGATCTTTTAGGGCTCAAAGGACAAACGGTGCGCCTGCGGTTCGTGGGACAGTCAGTGAAGTTGTATGCGTTTCAACTCCGGTAGCAGAAAGGATTGGTCCGAATGAAGGGACAACTTTCCTCAGAACACATTTATATGGAGGCTCCGGATTGTCCCTCGAAGCTCCCGGAAGCAACACGAGGAATGAGCTCGAATCGCTTCGTGATTGATAGGTCGGGATAACAATCTCTATTATTTTACCCTTCAAAAAGGAGAGTATAATGTTTTGGGATTTTTTGAAGGTGTGGGAGTTTGAAAAGATCCGGTACTTCACAATTGTCGGTCTAATAGCCATAGGAGGTGGTATAATAGGGATTATCATAGTACAGTCGGGTGAACAAGCAACACCGACAAGAGTGTATGAGCTCCATTCAAGAACGCGCCCCCATATCGAGGCACAAAATACCCCGCGCTTCAACCCGGAAAACGAAACGGAAAATATCGCTGCCGATTATGATGCCGATTCTGTTTCATCACCGGGCAGTTCCTCAGGGGCAGATGGCACAGAAACTGAGGAATCCGAAACAGCTGCCGATAGCACAGATTCAACAGTTCAAAGAGGTTGGGGGAATTACGATCCGCCACCGCCAGACCCGGAACAAGAGCGGATAAGGCGGATGGAAAAGCGCGTCCTAGAACTCCAAGCAGAAATCGAAGCATTATCGCCCCAAGTTACTGAAGCTATAAAACTCCTGCCCCGTCTTAATGAATTGATGGCAGAACAACTACGTCTTCAGCAAGAGCTCGGGCGACTTCATATAGAAGGGCTCGACCCTTTTGTTGGTTTGGAAATACAGAACCTCATGACGACAAGTATGACCGAGCAGGGATTACCTGTCTCTGTTGGTCCGCGTCTGGCAGAACTGGTTGAAAAAATGGGTGATGTTGAAGGTGCCGAGAAAATTCGCGCAGCAACGCGCAAAGCTATAGAAAACAGCGACGAGTTTTTTCAACCTGAGCATGTTGATACTTCAGGGGAGTATTGATTAACATGAAAGTGTTTCTGATAACATGGGGATTACTCTGTTTTTTAGTCATTGCGGGGTGTTCATTGCGTATGCAACAGACAATTTGCCCGGTATTCCTGCTTCCCAACAGGTTGAGCTGGAAACAGAGGAGGAGTGTTCGCCGTGTGAGGAGAATCTGAAACGGCTAAAAGAGGCGATGGAGCGGGCAGAACGTGGGCGTAAATCCCAAGCGGCTGCTGGCACTGCGTCCGATACACAGTAGGAGCAAAAAAAATCCGATGAATCACAAACAAAAGGCTTTCTACACCGCATTGGGCGCGGTGATTATGCTGGTTGGGATGGGCTTCGGGGCAATCATTTGTCCCCCGCTGATCGCACAAAGAGGGAACGTTCTCGGTGATATTCAATGCACTGGGCTAACGGTGGTCGACATGTCAGGGGAGCCTGCGATTATCTTACGTGCTGATGAGGCCTTGGGCAATGGTGTTGTCCTTCACAATCCCGCCGGCACCCCTGCGTTGCTCTTGGTCGCCGATGAAACAGGAAACAGTGTCGCCGTAGCGGATAAGTCGGGTGAGCCTGCGGTGTTGTTACGCACGAATGCGGTGGCGAATCGTGTCATCGTCCGCAATCCGTCGGGGAGAGATGGGGTTCGTCTCTCTGCGGGTAAAGTTGCCAATCGGGTAACGGTATCCAATCTGGAGGAGATAACTGCGGTGCAGTTATACGCCGATGAAATTTCCAATCGCGTTACCGTTCACAATCAGGTAGGTATCATCAGGTGGGAAGCACCGTAGGGGGCAATCCCGATGCTCTAGGTGATTACCCCCCTCAGTCCCCCCGCAAGCAGGGGGAGGCTCTTCTGCTATGCAAGATGGGTCCGTCATTACATAGAGATAGGGGAGAGTCTTGTTTGTGGTGAAAGGCTAATACCATAGAGGACACTCCCCTTTTTTATGCCTCATATTTTTAACCTTGTCAATAGTTTCCCGATGCTTTAGGTGGTTACCCCCCTCAGTCCCCCCGCAAGCAGGGGGAGGCTCTTCTGCTATGCAAGATGGGTCCGTCATTACATAGAGGTAGGGGAGAGTCTTGTTTGTGGTGAAAGGCTAATACCATAGAGGACACTCCCCTTTTTTATGCCTCATATTTTTAACCTTGTCAATAGTTTCCCGATGCTTTAGGTGATTACCCCCCTCAGTCCCCCCGCAAGCAGAGGGAGGCTCTTCTGCTATGCAAGATGGGTCCGTCATTCGCCGATAAATACTGAATCGTGAGGAAGAGGTCCCCCTCGCCTAACGGGTTGGGTGTTGGGTTTCACGGTTTCCGTTCAACCCAATCTCCCTGATGTCAAATATCAACAGAACTGTTGATTAACATAGCCGTAACCTGAAAGCCTTGAGAACAAATGATAATCGAAAACAAACACTACATGATCCGTTCGGGAAACTCGAACAATATCTATTGGGAACAAGGGATTTATCCAGATTGGACAGCCCTCAGTGCGTTCCGTCACTTCCCCGACCAAAGGATAGGCACAGGCGTTGAACCACACTATCACGACAATGATGAAATGTGGTTGTTTACCGCCGGACGTGGCGAAGTGTGGCTAGATGACCAATGCTTCGAGATCACTCCCAATACGATGGTCTACACGCCCATGGGTGTCGTGCATCGGTTTCAGATGTTTACCGGCTACGAGAACAACGCCATCGTGACACGCCTTGAGCGACAGAAGCGACAGATACACATCTTGGTTGAGGAAGCGGGTCCCCCGATCCCGACCGTTCCGGGGTTTATCGTTCCCGGCGAGAGTAACACCGGTCCCTTTCTGAACCGCGGATCGCGTTGTCCGTTAAGTGAGTGGCGAGTGGTCACATTCGGTGCCGGTGAGGGAATTGACGAAGCACCCTTGACATGCAATGAGCATTGGCTGGTTGTCGGTGGAACAATCAATTTGACTGTTGATGGATTGGAGTTTGAACTGTCTGGCGAAGATTTGGCGTTGCTCAAAGCGGGAACTGTGAGGAAGATTCATTCGGTTGAGGGAGGCCGCGTCGTTTTGGCTCGCGAATAGAATAATCTAAGTTGCTACTGAACTTAGGACTTGTGCAATTTGTGAAATTATGGGATAATATGACTTATGATGCCCTTAACTGCCACCCCTTTTCTACGACTCTTGCGTAAGTCCTAACTTTACTCTGCGGTCAATTTTCAATTCGATCTCACGCTTTCTTGTTGTGGATTCACGGTTCTGTAAGCCCCGAAGATACTAGAAACAACGTGCCTCAGTGTTAGGCACTTTTTGTCAGATGGAGACACTAACGATGCTAATTCAAGAACAGTTACCTTGGACTCACATGGACGATGAGCATTTGAGCATCTTCAAAGCCATCGGCGTAGACTATGTTACGATTAACCCACCGCCCTCGGATCTCACAGATGGGGTAGATCGTGCCGATTTCTGGAAGGAGATGAGTCGGCGAGTCAATGCCCACGGGATGAGGTTGGATAACGTGGGTATGAACTGTTGGGATGAGATTACACTTGCCCTGCCAGATCGAGACCCAAAGATTGAGGCGTGGTGCACAATGATTCGGAACCTCGGTGCCGCAGGAATCCGAACCTTAGGTTACAATTTCAAACCTATCGGGAATTTCCGTACTACCTCAGCGGTTGGACGCGGCGGTGTCCACTATAGCACCTTCGATTACGATGAGTTCATGGAAGATCCTGCGGACGTTCCTGAAAAGTATATCTCCGAAGAAAATCTCTTAGAGAATTTGCGCTATTTCCTTACCCGTATTGTTCCAGTGGCTGAAGAAGCAGGCATCAAACTCGCCATACATCCAGACGACCCACCCATTCCGGAGCCGCTTGGCGGCGCGGCCCGAATTCTCTCAACCCTCGATCATTTCGAGCGCACGTTCAACACAGTCCCTAGCGAGATGAACGCTATGCTATTTTGTCAAGGGTGTGTGCGTGAAATGGGGGAGGACGTGCCTTCTGCTATCCGGCGTATCGGCTCACAGAACAAAATTGCTTACGTCCATTTTCGCAACATTCGAGGCACCCCCAAAAGTTTCCAAGAGGTCTTTGTAGATGAGGGAGATGTGGATATGTACGAGGCGATGCGGACCTATCGAGAGGTAGGATTTGAGGGGCCGTTCATGATGGATCACACCCCTAGTTTTTCGCAAGAGAACACTCAATGGGCGGGCAGAGCTTTCGCTGTCGGTTACATCCGATCGATGATCCAAGCGGTCTATCGTTAAAACAGTTATCAGTCAAAGGTAGGTTAGTATGAAAATAGATCCGATAACCCTCGCCGTGATTCGCGGCAGCTTGGAGCAGATCGCGGACGAGATGGATGCCACCCTTGAACGGATGGCGTTTTCGCCGGTAATCTCCGACGGATTTGATCGAGCCAGCGGTATCTACGATAAAACCAACGGCGAGGTTATCATGCAGGGACCGCGCGGCCTGCCAAGTTTTATCTATGTTATGGAATTTACCACCCGCACAGTGATTGAATCGATTGAGCACATTGAGCCGGGGGACATCTACATCGTAAACGATCCCTACTTGGGCGGTACGCACCTGATGGATGTGAAGATGGTCAAGCCTGTTTTCTACAAAGGAAAACTGACCGCCTTTCTCGCCAATAGCGGTCACTGGCCCGACATCGGGGGCCGGGTGCCCGGTGGATTCTCAAGCAAAGCCACAGAGATTTATCAGGAAGGGCTTCGCCTTCCGCCGATACGGATTTTAGACCGAGGGAAACTGAACAGAGAGGTACTTGACATCATCCTGCATAACGTGCGGGTTCCAGATGAACGGCAAGGCGATATTATCGCACAAGTAACTGCCCTTAACCTTGGTGCGGAACGGCTGATTCGGCTGCTTGACCGCTACGGGGAGGAGACGGTCTTTGATGCCATTGCAGAATTGAGAGCGCGTTCAGAACAGTTGATGCGAAGTCATATTGAGACCATTCCGGACGGAGTATACGCATTTGAAGACTATATTGACAGCGACGGAGTAGAATGGAAACCACTTACCATCCACATGGAGATGGAGGTGAAGGGTAGCGATGTCCATATCGACTTCTCCAAGAGTAGTCCCCCCTGTAAGGGACCACTCAACAGTGTTCTCAGCACGACTATCGCTGGTGTCTATATTGGCTTTAAGCATATCTTCCCCGATGTCCCTATCAACGCGGGGTGTTTTGCGCCCTTTTCCTTTAATCTGCCCACCACAACTTTTATCAATGCCCAACTGCCACGCCCCGTGTCCGGATGTGCCTCCGAGGTTTGTCAGCGTATCATTGATGTGGTGTTGGGGGCACTCAGTCAGGCAATTCCCGACAAGAGCTACGCCGCCCCGATGGGGACGGTAACGAATCTTTCTGTGGGGGGAGAAGACCCGGAGAAGGGATATTACGTCTTCTATTCTTTCATCGGCGGTGGCTACGGCGGAAATTACCTGACCGATGGGCTTATTAATGGCAATCCGACCATTGCCCTCGCCCGAACCCAAGCCTTGGAAATCTTTGAATCTCGCTACCCGGTCCTCTTTACCCGGTATACCATACGGGAAGGATCGGGAGGGGCGGGTCTGCGTCGGGGCGGTCTCGGTGTAATCTTTGAATTTCAGATTCGGCGGGGCGAGGCGAGTGCTTCGATGCTTGGAGAGCGTGGGCGTTTCGCACCCTTCGGGATTCTAGGGGGAACATCCGCAAAACCGGCAAGACACACCTTCTTTCTCCAAGGAGAGGAGTACAATCCACCCCACATCAGCAAAGATGAGGGGATTCCCATGCAGGCGGGTGATATTCTGCGACTGGAGACACCGGGAGGCGGAGGGTATGGTAACCCCATAGAGCGTCCACCGGAATTAGTCTTACAGGATGTCAAGCGTGGTTACTACGACCGGAAAACAGCGGAAGAAGAGTATGGGGTCCTGATTGTGGAAAATGATGGGGCGGTTGACCCCGAAGGGACGGGACAATTGCGTGCCGCTCTCCGCACCCAACAATAGAGTGAACGAAAATCTTTGATTTCCCTTCGATTCGCGTGAAAAATGCCAATACTCCATAGAACCCGTGGGTCGAGATTCATATCTCGACACCCTAATGTCGATTTTGGAAAATCGACCTACCCACTGTCAAATGTCAATAGAACCTAGCCAATCTCGTATCCGCTGGTGGCCCGCCGCTATAATCGTTGTCCTAACCATTTTGGTAATTATACTGCTCTGGAGTGTAGATGCGCCACATCGACAATTGCGGTTTTCTCATACGGTATTGGTCTTGGTGCTTTCGTTCCTGTTGATGCTGCTGTGGCTGCTTCTTTTCTCACGTCTGCGATGGAAAGTTCGGCTACTTGCGCTTGGCATGATTGTTCCGATTCTTCTCCTGTCTGCCGCTCTGCTTCGCATAAAAGGATTTAGCGGGGACTTAGTACCACTACTGGAATGGCGTTGGAGGGGAAAGGTTGCTGAGTCTCTGACGGGAAGTGCTCCAACCGCTTCGGGAGCGTTTTCAAGGAATTACCCACAGTTTCTGGGCCCACATCGCAATGGGATTGTTCAAGGGATAAAATTAGCGCGGGACTGGTCGAAACGTCCGCCGCAGCTGTTATGGCGACAACCCATCGGTGCCGGTTGGTCGGCTTTCGCTGTCGTCGGAAGTTCGGCGGTCACCCAAGAGCAGCGCGGCGAATATGAAATGGTCGTCTGTTACGACCTGCATTCCGGTCGAGAGCGGTGGCACCATAGCGACCACGACAAGTATGAATCAACACTTGCCGGTGCTGGTCCCCGCGCAACGCCGACAATCGTGGAAGAGCGGGTGTATACGCTAGGCGCAACAGGCATCCTCAATTGCTTGGATTTGGCAACCGGAGAGCGCATTTGGTCAGAGGATATTCTCTATGACAGCGACGCTGAGATCGCGTCGTGGGGGATGAGTGGCTCGCCGCTTGTTATGGGCGACCTTGTGGTGGTGAGCGCAGGCGGTCAGGAAGGTAAGTCTTTGGTCGCCTATCATAAGGATACGGGTGAGCGCATCTGGAGGGGGGGTAGCAGCCCGGCGGGGTATAGCTCGCCGCTAATTACAACTCTCGCAGGTGTATCTCAAATTCTCATTTTTAATTATGGAAGTGTGGCTGCCCACGACCCAGGCGGAGGGCAGGTCCTCTGGCAGCATTCTTGGCCAAGCGGCCCCGAATGTGTCGCTCAACCGGTGCCGCTGCCGGAAGACCGCGTTTTCGTTTCAAGCGGCTACGGAATTGGCTGCAAGCTATTTCAAATCGTGCGCGATGAAGATAATCAATTGCAAGTTTCTCTCGTGTGGGAAACGCCTCGACTCAAAGCGAAGTTCACAAACGTAGTTCACCGAGGCGGGTACATCTACGGCCTGGACGATGGCGTGCTTGTGTGTCTTGACCTTGTCAACGGGCAACGCAAGTGGAAGCGCGGTCGTTACGGGCATGGGCAAGTAATATTGATTGATGAACCCGACGGGATTCAGGATCAAAGCGGCCTACTGCTTGTGAGTGCAGAGTCCGGCGATATACTCTTAGTTGAAATCAATCCGAATGAGAGCGAAGAACTGGCGCGTTTCCCGGCACTAGCGAGCAAAACATGGAATAATCCCGCACTCGCTGGGCAATATTTGCTTGTGCGGAACGATAGAGAGGCAGCGTGTTATCAGTTGCCTTTGGAATAGCGGCCAAACGAGCTGGATACTGTTTTGAGGAGCGGATGTCAATCCCCAAATCGCCCAAATCTAAAACCGATACAACGCTCTCAATTTAATTTCCTGCCCGGTCTCATTCACCTCCAACCGATTTCCCATATTTCGCATCCAGATCTGTGTCAAATCCCCAACGAAGGAATAACGCCCAATCGCCGTATAGTTCATCCCGAGCGTGATACGGTGTTCGCTTTGCGTTATGCCTGATAGCGGGGTCCAGAGATCCGCTTGGGGGGCATCGGGCGGATGCGGTTTATTGACATTGCCTTCGCCGTGCCGTTCCAATTCGTAAGTCAGAACTGATTCAATCTGGTCTGTAAATCTATGCCGCAATTCGACCCATAGATTATCCGCATCCGAACCGATGTGGTGTCCAACGACCGACGTAAAATGTCTGTAGACATTCGCGGGATTGCCGTGCGTATAAGCGTATTGGTTAATGAAAGCGTACTCCGCATGAAGGTCTGTGTCGGGTAACCCAAACGGATCGGTCGCATACATCCCGCCGAGGAGGCCGAACTTTGTGTCCCAGTGATGAAAATCTTTGGCTGGATTTCCGTCATCAATCATTAATTCTCCATAGATTTCGAGGTCATCAATGAGTCTGAACCGCGAATCGAAACTAATCAACACATTATCCCCATACGCGCCGCTCACTTTGCCCGCTCGGGAATCACCTTTTTCCGTGCGAACCATGTCAATTAAGTAAACATTCACAGGATTTAGATAGCTTGGCTCAAAACGATTGCCATACACGACGAGTTCGGAAAATCCGAGTCCAAACCGATTCCATAGGTATCCCTCGATTCGATGCCCAGAGATGTATTTGTCGTCAATTCCCGGCGTGAGCTCTTCGAGAATCCCAGTGAAGGCAGTGAAGGTGATATGTTTATAGGAGCCCTGTAGCTTAATCATATCGATTGAGGTTGGGTTTTCCGAAACTAACAGTGCACCGTGATAGCCGGGGCCCCAACGTAGTCGATCTTGCCCGATTTGTAAGTCAAACCAAGGTAACTTGAATTTGAGATAAGCATCAATTGGCACCCGATTTTCCAGATCGCCGCCAAAATGGGTGTATAATGCTTCATCAGGGAACAGGTCCTCAAATCGCTTCCCGTACAAAAAGTTGTAGCCGATATTTGTCGAGAAGGCAAAATCATCACGCACTTGTCCATGGACGTGAGGAAGCAATGTCGTAATATACGTTGTCCCTGCCTCCGAACCAACATCAGCTGTGCGCGAGACCGTTTCTTGTGCGACTGCTAAATCAAGGGCAAAATGATAGTCGTCGCCTTTCAATTGCATGACGTGTAGCCGCCGTTGTGCGGCGATTTGGGCGGCGGGCAACTCATCAGCGAACAGTTGTAGGAACGTTGTTAGACGCTCCTGATCGATTCGGCTCAAGTTAATTTCGCCGTTGGCGTGTTTGTGGGAAAGTGATGACAGAAGATCGGTAATCTGTCCTCGTGTCAGCGGGATCGATCCGCGGGTGATGCCGGGAAGGGCTCGCTTGTTGAGGAAGCGATACACAAACGCGTATGTCTCGTCACTGAAATCTGAGACTCCAGCATTCAGGGGGACGTTAATGAGGGAATTTGCTTCAACAGGCTGGGGGCAAAGACAAACAACAAAAAAGACGGAGAAAAATGTAACCGGTAATGCGAGAGGGGCAATGTAAAACGCTAACCTCCTCTCTTTCCTTGTTTTCCAACTCTTCATGTTTTTCTGCTTTCTACGCTTTGATGTTGTTGCCGTCGCATGTTAAACGTTACCTCGGTTCTACCTACGAAAATCGTTATTTCACTGTATAGTTACGATTAATAGGTCCGTTTATCCCAGAAGACTTTGAACGTTCTAACCAATATCTTGAGATCATTCCAAAACGAGAGATTTTGAATGTATTCAAGGTCCCAGCAAATGCCATCTCGAATCGCCTTACACCGATCCGGGCTGAGTTGCCAAAGTCCTGTCATCCCGGGTCTGATGGTGTGTCGCATCTTTTCCCACTCTTCATACCGTTCAGCGAGGAAGGGCATCTCTGGCCTTGGCCCAACTAAACTCATTTCCCGCTTGAAGACATTAAATAATTGAGGCAATTCATCGAGGCTTGTTCGGCGAAGCCACCTGCCTAATGGCGTAATGCGTGGATCATCCGGGGAACTGGGCTTCTCGGAATATACAGGGGAATCTATAGACATGGTGCGAAACTTATACATGATAAAGAGTTGATTGTGTAATCCAACCCTTTTCTGGTGGAAGATGACTGGTCCCCGCGAGTTAATTTTTATTAAAATCGCAATCAATCCGATAAGCGGCAGAAACAGGAAAATGAGTATTGACGCAAGAATATAGTCAAAGAGGTATTTCCCTTTTCTTGTATAGAAAGATGAAGATGATAATGATTGTTCCATAAAATCGTTTCAGAATCAGGATAAAATGGCAAGATTCAGAATGTTGCTACCTTGCTGCAATAAATAACAATTCTATTGTCAAAGTGCCCCGCCAATTCATTGATAAAGGGGTTTCTCAAACTGTCCGCTGCTTTGAGATAGCATCTGAATCCGCCGTTTTCAAACAGTCTTAAGATATCACCCAATCTTTGTGAACTTTGTTTTATAGAATGGTATTCCAAAACGACGTGATTGGCTGTTTGAATGCTATCGAATATATGCGGAATCAATTCGTTTTCTGCCCCTTCTATGTCAATTTTAATAATATCAAACTTCTTACCGTCCAACCACTTCTTTAAATCAATCGCTCGCATAGTGATTTCATTTTTTCCTGCAAAAGAATCAACATTTATAGCTCCCCCGTCTAATCCATTAGGTACAAATTTTATATCTTCGTCACGAATCCATGCGGCTGTATAGTGTAGTTCAACTCCCTTGATGCCATTTGTTGCGAGGTTTTCTGCCAATAAAGTGCCAATTTCAGGGTCTGCCTCAAAGGCATCAATGTAAGAGTCTGGAAAGAGTATCTTAAAATATAAACAACTCATGCCAACATTCGCGCCAAGGTCCAAAATGCGAGGGGCGGAGATATTTAAAGGGAGGATATATTCTTCATACAAAAAGATTGAACGATACTGTGCCTTAAATAGTGGATAACGCATTTTCATCTTTCTTCCTAAAACCGAAAATGAAATCAGTTTTTCTCTTCCAGCTAACCAACCTTTCAGTATCCCTTTCAAATATTCAAAATTCAGCAGCTTAATTAAATCTCTTATTCTGCCTTTAATGGACATTGCGTCCTCCGTTCAACCGTAGGTCAAGGTTCATCGAATCCGGCATCAAGAATTAATAGTAAATTTCTTTATTCCAAGCAGTTGCGCGAGGATAAGTCCAAGGAAGAGGGGGTTATTGATAAGGTATCTTTTTGTCAGCCGCTTTGGGTCTTGTAACATCCGATAAAACCATTCAAATCCAGAACGCTGAATCCAACGCGGTGCTTGTTTAACCCTGCCAGAATGAAAATCAAAAGCGGCACCGACACCGATAAGTGCTGATCCATCCAAACGACCTACATGCGCTGCTGCCCATCTCTCCTGTTTCGGGGTACTTAAACCGATCCAGACTATATCCGCCTGTGATTTATTAATCATTTCAACTACTTGCGTATCTTCATCCGCTGTCAATGGACGAAAGGGAGGTGAAAACGTGCCAGCCACTTGTAATCCCGGAAACCGATTTTGTAGATTATGAGCTAATTGTTCTGGCACCCCTTCGGCACCCCCATAGTAGTAATTCCGATAGCCTTTACGGGCGGATAGTTCAGACATCGCAAGCATCAAATCTGGACCGTAAACGCGCTCCATTGAGTTATGCCCAGTTAAACGCCCTAGCCAAACTAGCGGCATCCCATCAGGGGTTGTCAATCCGGAGGCGTTATGGATGCGCCGCAGTTGTTCATCTCGCTGACTTTCGATCACGCCATGTACGCCGGAGACGCATACGTAATGTTGTTCTCCAGTCGCTATCCAGTTTTCTATCGCACTTAAGACCGCTGGCATATTGATTGGGCTGATGCCAACTCCTAAAACATTAACTCTTTCCATAGTCACAATCCTATTGACAGATTTCCTTGTTGGTTCGTGTAAAAAGAGATTACAGAGCAAGAACGATTTTTTAACATGAGCCTCCCTGTTATAGCGGTTTGCTCCGGATCTGCTCCTCAATCCAAGCGTATGTGCGTGTAAGCCCTTCCTCCAGCGATATCTCCGGTTCCCAGCCCAATACCTCACGGATCCGTGTATTATCGGAGTTACGCCCTCGCACTCCCTGGGGCCCCTCGACATGCTTCTTGACAATATCAATGCCAGCAGCCGCAGCAATTATATCTGCCAGTTCATTGATTGTCACCATTCGATCCTGCCCCAGGTTGAGCGGTTCGGCATAATCAGATTGCATAAGGCGGTAAAGGCCCGCCACGCAATCATCAATATAACAGAACGAGCGTGTCTGCTCACCATCTCCCCAGATTTCAATTTCGGGATTTCCAGCCAACTTTGCCATAGCGACTTTCCGACACAGTGCGGCAGGTGCTTTTTCCCGTCCGCCCTCATAAGTCCCGTATGGCCCAAAGATGTTATGAAAACGTACAATTCGCGTCTCCATGCCGTAATCGTTTCGGTAGTGCGTGCAAAGCTGTTCGGTAATCAACTTTTCCCAACCATACGCATCCTGCGGTTGGGCGGGGTAAGCATCTGCTTCCTTCAGCGGTGTTACCTCGGCATCTAGTTGTTTATATTCTGGATAGATACAAGCGGAAGATGTATAAAGGTAGCGTTTCACGTTATTGACGCGAGCCGCTTCGAGGGTGTGCATATTGATAAGTGCATTGTTATAGAGAATTTGCGCGTGATAGACCGAAATAAAGCCCATGCCTCCCATGTCTGCGCCCAAAGCATAGACTTCATCAACCCCACGAGTCGCCTGAAGACAATTGTCCCAGCGACGCAAATCCAGAATCTCAAATTCATCCGCATCAATTTCGGTAAATTCGGGGTGTTTGATGTCAACTCCCCGAACCCAATAACCTTTATCTTTCAGGTCGGTTACCAAATGATGACCGATAAAGCCCCCAGCACCTGTTACAAGAACCTTTTTTCGTCCCTGCATCTTTTTCCTTTCGTCAGTAGATTTGCTAAACTCGGTTGTACCATCAACTCCGTCGGGAGAGGTAGGTCAAACTTGTGTAAACTTACTCTTCATACTTCACATTGACTTTTTTGCACATATTGTCTACCATTGGTCATTTTCCTCGTAACCGTACTGAATCAAGCCTTTGCCAGCATCTTTTTTGAATAGGTTTTTCATTTCCACATCGAAATATTGTTTCCACTGACCAATAGCCCCTTTACGGAAGGTAGGGCTAGCACTTGAAAACAACTGTTTGCTTAACGAAAGAATCCAATCGTCATCTATATCTATGATAGAATTATAAATAGCACGCAAAGCAGACAGCTGTTTTGTTTGGTCACCACCGCCTTGAGGTCCTATTAGTTCTTCAAAGCGCACAACGGGATATCCGCTGTCCAGCCAACCCGCGTAGAGTGCTAATCCTTGACCTATTGATGTCAATCCGCTAGGTGGATGGCCCGCTATGGCAATCTTGACCCGATCTTTAAAATTAGTTTGTGGCAGGAATGCCTGATAGTGCGGGTGTTTACAATTTCTCAATATATAAAATGTTTGGGAAACAACTATATCTCGTGGGTCGCGGATTAGAAACAAACACTGAATATTTCTAGCTTTAATCGCCTGAAGCCTTTCTGGAGTAAACCGTGAATGGGCCACAATTACTTGTCCAGGGTGCAATGTGTCAAGCAGTGCTGTAAAATTATCCCATTTGTGGATATTGCTATCGTTGACTGTGGGCAATAGTTTACGGTAGAGCCTCGGATGCAAGCATAACGCCCTCTCCAGCAAATGAGTTCCGGACTTGGGAATGCTAATACATAGGATTTTGGGAGCAGTTTCGTTGAAAGCTCTATACCATACTTTCCCCGGGGACAATCCGAAACGTTGTAGGGTCCACCATGTGCGAGTGAAGGATTGCTTTAATTTCATTTTATAATTTTTGAGGCCTGCACAGCCTTTTCTAAATTCAAAGTTCGGTTCATGGGCTATCTTATATGCAAGGCAAGAAATGTTTATTTTATCATAATTCCAAAGGAAGCATTTTTATCTTCTTCTTGGATCATTGCATAAAAAGAGGGCTTTGCCTTTTGGACAAACTCCTCAAACGCGCGATTCTGCTCAATATCATCAGCTATTAGGATGCCCCCGGGGCGAAGGTATTGCCAAACCTGTGTAAACTCCCCTTTCATACTCCAATATGTGTGAAGGGCATCGTGGATAAAAACATCAACCGTCCCTAGCTGTGGTAATAACGTAGGCAACACACGCTTGCTTGCACCCCGGTAAAGATGCCACTGACTTCGCAACGTTTGTGGAATGAGCAAGCCCACATAGTTATCTGCATTTCTACCAAGGGGTGGAAGGTCTACACTGTGAAGGCAACCTTGCCCATTCACAGAAAGTGCTTGCAGGATGACAGTGCTTGTAAGCCCGTATGCCACGCCGGTTTCGAGCACAACTTTGGGGGAAAGTGTTCGACATGCAAGGTAACAAAACTGAGCGAGAGACCGGTCAGCGTTATGGTATAACTCAAAGGGGGCTTCATTACTTAGCTCACTCAGATTTTTCCATATTCTCTTCTCTACCTCCATGGCCGCTTGTTCAGCCAAAAAGGGTGCCAAATCCCTGCCAAGGACCCCTCCAAGTGAATCAACAACGGTTGTCAGACGAGCACCTGAAGACATCGATGGTTTTGCCCGAAGTCGATCAAGATACACTTCGATCAACGTGCTAACCCTGTCATAAAACTCCGTCCTATTCGTAAGGATAAGCTTCAAAAGTAACCGGAGTTTCAACGAGTTTCCCGTCATCATTGCCCCCTTTCCCTTTCAGTCTTTTTGATAAACTCTTCTCAATCTGCTAATAGAACGGTTCTCTGAACTTATACAGAAGCCAATGCAAAGGCTTTGCTAAGAAGGAATCGTAGCCTATGTATGCGAGTAAACGAGAATTAAAAGTCAATACACCAGGATAATCTGTCCATTTTCTTTTAAGATAGAATCTTTCTTTTTTGTATTTTCTGTAATCTTCGTTGAACGCGATACCCTGTAATGAACTGATGCCTTCTTTAGCAAAAATAGATTTCAAGTATGGGATCTTACGATAATCATAGCCCATCAGTTCAGTGACCACGTAGTCCGCATAGAAGATACTATTAGCTAGCAAAATCCAATTCAAATTAACCACGTCTCCTCTCAGCGGGCCACTGCGTGTCAAACCGTATTTTCCGTCAACCAATGCGATGGCGTTAGGAAATGCTTTGTTAACTTGATGGATAACCTCCTTAAAATATGGATGTAGCTTGAGTCTTAACGCTGGATCTTGAATAACCCCCCACTGGTTTTTTATAGAAACGCTAACTATTGTATTGGAATGGACCTTCGGGACCGGCATTGTGATAAATAAATCCGTCTCATCTAACAGAAGCGTGGGCAAAGGTACAGATATACTTCTTAGCCCGCATGCGACTTCAATCGTCCGTGACGGCTCGTGTGACAGATTGACGACCCGAACGCCATAGCGACGAACCATATCATAAATGCCAGTCGCCCGGAACACTTTGTCCATTGAAAACCGATTGTAACCCCCGGAGTCTGATTCACAAATCGTTATTCTGTCTGTATAGTTTTTGAGGTATACAATGAGCGCCTCCAATGCTTCTGGGGTCGTCATCACACCCTTTTGAAAAGTCGGAAAAGTTAAATTAGGCTTTATAGTGACAGCGCATGTCGATGTAAGACGGGTTGCAACTCCTGTCCATAGAAATGCTTCAGAAATAGCTTGGTTATGATTGTTGTTTAATGTTTTGATGAATATTCTAACCATAGACGAATTCCATTTAACCAAATTCAGCGAAAACGGTTGTTGAGATTAGCTTGCGTCATAGTGTAATGCTAACATTTGGGCTCTTATATGTCGCATTACCGTTTTTTTCACCAGCGAACAGAAATATATCCACTAACCTCTTGCGATATTTATCAATCGTATAATCTTCCAGAAATTTTTCTCTGCCTCTCTTACCCATTTGGCAAGCAAGCGAAGAATTTTTAATGAGTTGTTCAAGTTTCTCTGCAACCGCATCAACATCTTGAATAGGAACTAAATAGCCTGAAACCTCGTCTTCAACGATTGATGGGATTCCTCTCCAGCGTGTCGTAACCACGGGCAGTGCGAATTGCATTGCTTCGAGAAGAACTACTGGTAATGCTTCTGACTCAAAAAAAGTGGGAAAGCAGAAAATGTCAGTTTTGGAGAACACCTGAAATTTCTTGTCGCCTGTAAGAACGCCTAGAAAATTTACATGGGTATCTAAGGACAACTCAACGACTCTTTGTTTGACATAGTTTTCAAACGAAGGGGATTCAAATTTTCCCATCAATTCTACAGTAAAATCGATTCCTTTTTTTGCGAGAACGCTGCAAGCTTCGATAAGCACCAAAGCGCCTTTTGACTCTTTGAGCACTCCGACGAATAAAATCTTGGGGATAGCAGTTTGCAATATGCTGTCTCTATGAAACTTCTGATAATGATCCGCAAGCCCGAACGGAACAATATACTCCTTTTTTGCTCTAAGCATTTGTCCATCGCGGACTGTAAATTCTGAAGGTCTGATTGCAACATCTGGCTTAAAATATGCGAGCCTGAAAAAGACACGAGATATTTTCCCTAACGTATCATAAAGTTCGGAAATACCGCTTGCATAGAAATGGAAACTCGTCTTGTCAAACAACCATCTTGTCAAGATCAAAATAACAAAATCGCGAAGCATCGGAATAATATTGGGTCCTGACGGTGGATAGTAAAGAATACGGACATTATATCGAAACCGCATATAGATTATCTGACTAACGATCGAAACGAGTTTGAACAGCTTTGTAAACTTGAATTTCCCAACCTCATCCATCTCTGCCGAGAAATCCATACGCACATGCAAGAGCCTTATATCATTATATTGGCCGTCTAACAAATCTTTAATTAATATCGCTTGTCCACCGAAAGGGGGCGGCGTTTGGCCTACAACTAATATACTTATCACATTTTTCATTCGTCTAAAAGCCCTCGCGGATTTATAACATCAGTGATTAATCCGTGGCAGCAAGTGCCTCATGTTGCTTCAGATACTCTGTGCAGCCCACAATAATGAAAATTGGGCCTAAAATGGATGTATAGTGTAAGGTGTTATCTACTGCGGCATTGATGAGCACCGCTGCAATGCACAACGTAACCGTTAAGTGCCATTTAGCTTGTGTGAGATCTCCTGAATAGTGAGCTAACTGCCAACCTTTCCAATATCTCACAAGCGTCAACAGCCAAGCCGATAGTAAAAGCACCAGACCAATAATGCCTAAATCATTGAAAACTTGGAGGTATTCGTTGTGGGGCGGATACTCCCGCGACTGCCTGTTTGCGTGTGCGCTAAGAACCTGACCGACCAGCAGCCTCGCGTTCCCAGGCCCCCATCCAACAATCGGATTTTTAAGTGCTTGGTTGAAAACGGCTGGCCACATAATTATGCGCCCTGAAGTATTAAAGTCCTCCAAGGTTCTCAATCGCCGTAAGGCTTCAAAGGCACTTGACGGGGATTGATAGAAGAACCGATTTCGCAAGGAAGGGACTCCGAATAATAGCGCGATACATAAGCCTACTGTCAACAGCGCGTAGGGCAAGTTCCGCCATATTCTCAGGGGGTTTATTCGAGCCATACCAAACAGGAGCAGTGCTGTCGCAATGGCCATTCTTGACAGTGTAAATCCAATTGTACCTAGTGCTAATATACTTACAAAAATTCCTCGATTTTTATCGCCTTTGGTTGTTGCATAACGCCATTGTGCTAAACTCAGTGATAGAACAGTTAATAGGTATGTTGCGAGAGCACGTCCACTTATCCACCCCTTTGGTCCGTTTTTTGTCAACTCGACTAAGTCAGTAGGAATGAGAATAATATAGAGAATTATCGGGATAAAAACACTATATGACACTAGTTTCTCAATTTTTCCAACGAGTTGCTCGCCACGAATGGAAAACACATAAAGGGTATACAATCCGATAAAGGGCGGAAGTCCATAAAACAAAATATCCTTCAATCCAGTTGTTTCGTGCGATGAACTCAACCATCGTGCGGCGACCCAAAGGTCAAAAATTACGAAGAGGAATAAATAATTCGGAAAGTTTATCCTGCGGAAGTTAACCCCTGTTATAAATAGAACAATGCCCGCAACAAAAGCCCACCGGATCCCTGAAATCGTGAGGTTTGTTTCTCCAAAACTTAAGGAATCTAAACTACGGATTAAACCGCACATGGCTGAGGTCAGTATAATGAAGTAAAGCATAAAGGCAGGGTTAACAAAGGAGAGTAGTGCCACGCCTAATAGTAAGCAAGCACCAATGGAATAGAGTGCGAACTCTCCCGGGATAACTGCTTGTAGTCCTACGGTTATCACGGTGCAAAGCACTACCAAGACCTCTATTCCCCTGCGTCTTACGTTGCTTAACATTTCTGCCTTTCCACTACGGCTATCGGTTGGGTTGACATACGTCCAGTTGGAAGTCGGTAGGTAGAATCCACATGCAGCTATCGCAGGAAGCCCTTATTTGATAGCCTCCATACCTACCGTTTTGAGCTTGATCGAACAAGACGAATAAACTGCATATCTTCGGTATCCAAGCCTAACAACAGTAGGGTAATTCCGAACACACCGATGGATAACGTCACGGTCAAAAACAGGTCGAGCGTTGGTGACGGAATTTTTAACGTGCATAGGAGGAGCAGGACACCGATTGCTAACGCTGCTGCTATTAGCCCCTTGATGTATCTCTTATCATAGGGCCAAAGCCCCAAAACGGATTTTGCCTGAAGCAGCCCTAAAAAGTAGAGCACACCGGTAGACACTGATAACGCCAATGCCGCCCCTGATAAACCGAGTCTAGGGATCATCAGCCAGCCGAGGATGATGTTGACAACAAACATGACAAAAGAAATCAGAAACCAACGATTCTGATGACCGGTCATAACAAGTAGAAACCCCGCGGCCCCTGTGCCAACGATAAGGAATTGACCAATCGTCACGATGACTAACGGTAAAGCTCCGCTTGCATACTTGGCACCAAATACCACCGTCATGATTTCTCGAGGCGCGAAACAGATTGTCCAGAACAGTGGTAGACTCAAGTAAAGCCCCCATTTGGTGCTAACCTTGAATAACTCGTCAAGTTGCTTCATGTTGTTTTGACGTTGCAGGTTAGCAATCATAGGAGAAAACGTTGCCACAAAAGCACTGATAATGATTCCGAACAGAACGGCCGATTGCGAAGCGGCTTGATAAATCCCAACTTCGGATGCCGGTCGAAAATATCCGACTTGAAGGCGACTGACCCACATGAGGAGCACGTTACACGCACCGGCAAGGGCAGCCGGGAGTGAAAAAACCAACAGTTCTGTAACAGCGAGTGTTGACTTCATCTGGGATGCAAACGCTTCAGGGAAAAGGTGTCTCACAAAGGACACGGCTAAAATGAAGGCGAGACCAAATGAGATGACACCTGCTGCCACCGCTCCCACTAGCCTCCAACCCATCATATAAAAAAATAGAACGAGGCACAGATTTGCAGCGGGTTGAATGATAGCTTCGACGGATACAGCATACTGCATCTGTTGCGAGACCTGAGTGGCTGCCGCCGCGACTCTCAAACCCGTTGCCCAAAAAAAGGAGAGTGAAAACCAGCGGATAACAGGGGTCAGATCCGGCTTCTTAAATACCTCTACAGCCAACCAAGGGGCTAAAAGAAAGAGGATGATGCCAATCAACATTCCTGAGAGGACGGCTAACCCCACAGATTGAAATAAGATGGCTTTGAGCCCCGATGAGTCTGTGCGCCAGTAACGCGGCGCATAACGAATGACCCCTTTATCCAAGCCGAGTGGGGCGAGCAGGCTAACTATACGCAAGATTGCCCAGCCGATGGCGTATAACCCAAAGGCGTGGGGGGCGAGCAGGCGGGCGATAATGACCTGACCCAAGACACTCATCGCCCGTCCCATTAATCTGCCTGCAAGGATAATGGATGCCCCTTTCGCTAGCTTGACTGTATCTGCGTTGCGGGGAGGGATTTGCTGACCTGTTTGAGGCATCTGCACTCAGTAGCTCCTCCTAGAAAGCCAATTTTCAAAGAACTGTGGGAATAATGAAGCCAAACTCCTGCATTCACGCGTCAATTTCCACGAAAATTGGGATGCTGGTCACGGACAGTTGGGCAGAATCATTCGGGGTTATTCTACCGGACCGACTGGATAACCCAATCGTGCGAGTGTATCGCCCACTTGTTGCTCAATGCACGTGACTTGTTGATGGTTGAGTCCCTGTCGCCACCCTCCTACAGCCCCTTTATTCACGAAACGTAGGTCTGTTCTGACCGCTCTGACCTCCCTATATCTTGTTTCCCGGACAGCATCTTCTTTTTTTCGCATGTTATGGAGGGAATTATTTTGAATGGCATTACGGGTGGCTTCAATACTCACGCTTACTCCGAGAAAATCGAGGATTTTCCTGCAAGTTTCTTCTGTATTCTGACGCATATTTTCAAATTTAATCACCAGCAAATTTGTGTTATCCACAAGGTCTGCGCCAAGCCAAGAGTTAACATGATCCGCCCAAGAACCGAAACCGTGTACTTTCCCCGCCAGAAAATGCGCCAAGAAGTTATCAAACGATGTATTGTAAAGCCCTCTCATGCTCTGGTATGAATGTTCCGAGATTACGACATCCCTGCAATCTCTAACAAGATAGATTGCTTTTTTGTATATGCGACAATATGGTTCGTGGGTTTTAATGAGACGGCTATCGCCGGGGAGTAAACAAGGTGCTCTGTGGTGTCGCCCAATATAGGGAATTGTTTGGCGCACGAACTCAAACTCAGCAGCTTGACCCGTTAATAGCTCGGACAGTAAAAATCGGAGCCAAGTATTACCAGACCTTGGATAAGATGCAATAAAGACATCGTTTGGTTGAATCCCCCTATGGCGATGCGCCACTAAAAGGGGTCTCAGCTTTGTTGTCTTCAAAATGATGCGTGCACTTCGTCTAATGAACCCCATCTCTACCTCTTCGGATAACGTTACAACTTCAGTGTTAAGTCTCTGGTCACAGTGCTATCTCCTGTAACGATGTAGGGGCTTTTGTCTTTTCTCCAAACTGTGTTTTCTGTGATTGTTCCAGATACGGGGATTTGATTGAATTCAGAGGGAGGAGGGGCTTGCGGGGATTCTGCACAACTGTATAGAAAGCGAGATAAAGTTAAGAGGCGGGTAAGTTGTTGCAGCTTGATCCAAAAAGCGTTTTGTAATGAAAGCGAACAAACCTTGGGAACAATGATTTTCTGAGGAGTTGGACACATTGATTATGCTTAAATGATAGAGATTATGGCGGTATACAATTCGATGCTGTTTTTAACGATGATTTAACCCGAATCCCCTGAAATGCGTTACCTTGAAAACCCGCACCCAAGTTTATCCATCGGGATACCTCTTACGTAAAAAATAATACATCCATTCACCCTAAGTGTCAACAGAAAAAGTGGAGCTATTTAGTTTTCCGTTTTTTGACCGATTTTGGTGGGTGGTTCGTTTTAGGCCCGATTGCATTGGGACTGGAACGATGATCCGAAACGTCGGGGTGCAGTGGAGTTGAGCCCGATGACGGTGAGCCTGCTCTTTTTCGGTGTCCCACTTTTTCTTGGAAAACTAAATGAGGCGGATATGGAGGAGTCAGAAGAACGGGGTTCGGAAAATAGCATTTTGAATTCATAGACTGCTGATTCTCGTGATTTTATAAAATATGAGATATAGTTTTCTCCAAAAAAAACTCATGACACTTGACAGATCCTTCGATCGGTTGTATTATATGTATAATTGTTTCTTAGTTTTGACAGGGAAAGTTGTGGGGACTACCTGTATGGGGTTGGCTTTGGTCAGTTGGCCGTTCTATGCAGGTGCCCCCCTGTCTCCATTCTAGCATTTTACCCGAAAGGGTTTTTATTTTAGGAGAACGATGATTGAACTACTCAAAGCCACTCAAAGCCACTCAAAGCCACTCAAAGCCACTCAAAGCCACTCAAAGCCACTCAAAGCCACTCAAAGCCACTCAAAGCCACTCAAAGCCACTCAAAGCCACTCAAAGCCACTCAAAGCCACTCAAAGCCACTCAAAGCCCATTAACCCAACAACGAAAAAGCGGCGTATTTTTAGTTATCAGTTTGATGTTGGTTGCGGGCTTATTCGTTAACGAGGCCGCGCCACAGGGCCATATCTATTCGGACTTGATAAGTTTCCGCATTCGTTCCGATGGCAGTCCCCCTATTCCAATAGATGCTATTCAGCCTGGTCGCACTTACGACCTATCCGTTTTTTATACATCGCACAACGACGACAAGAAGCAGGGGTTTCGGTTGGATATCCCAGAGGGTATTCAGGTGATTCCGGGTTCCATAAGTGTCCGGATGCGTGCTTTCCACACAACTTATTCTGCAACAGGAGGTGTTGGTGCTCCAGATAGAGCCTCTTCTGTTAGTGACTATCAGTATTACGAAAAACCTTATTATCTAGCTCTTTACGCACTGGCCAGGCCTGCGGCCCCGTATCCTCCGCCTCCGGCGAGGCCAAGTTATGTTGAGTATGATGGGGTGGTTTACGGCACTCCATCGTTTCCTGGCAACACTAACCCCTATAACTATACGATGACTCTTACTCAGGGGGAGGATGGATCTGCGGGTGATAAGGGTCTATACGTTAACGGGAATCGGATAACAATCAGACAATCAGCTGAGGATTTGGAAAATGTAGTTCTACCGGCCCGTCGCAGAAGCCCTGACCATAAACTGGATGCTCCTGTCGTGAGACTTCACTACCTAGTCTATTGTCAAATACGTTTCCCTTCCGTTGACGCTACCTATAAATTCGATTACCAGGTCAACAGAGGCACCCCCACAGCCGACGATTGGGATGACCTGCAGGTGGGATCCATAGACCTAACCACTAACGGGGTGCTCCGGGACCGTTTCCGGACAGCCGGCTTTGGTGCCTCTGGCAACGTGCACACGGACCCAATAGAGCAACCACCGGGCCTAACTTATCCATACCCTGTCCAGTATTACAAGATATTTGACCCTCAGGACCGTGCACCCGTATATGGAACACACGGATGGCGCGGACAGCTTAGGGACTTTCCGACGAACTATGAAACTCCTGATCAAAATATTACAAGAAAAAGACAAAGAAACACCCCCTCCGATGCCAGCTTTTATGTAACCGTCAGAGCCGGTCTGTCAGGCCGAGTAAACGTAGGTTGGGGGCACCGCGCTAATGCCGACATGTCCACCACGACACCCGCGACGATTGCCACTGATAGTGCGACTGCGCCTATTGCCCCTCTTGCTGCGGGCAGTATTCGCAATGTTCTGAAATTTTCCTACCTGCCCCGGATTGAAAACATGGCTGGCGGTCGGTTTCGGATTGCGATACCAAGCGGTTGGAAGGTTTCTAACAAGTTCCTATCCGTTGAGGATGATGATGAGACCGTGATATACGCAACAGATAAAGATGGCACTGTCACCACTAACCTCACCGACAGCAGTGACAGCGTAACAAAGGTAGAATTTACAGCGGACCAGCGGATAACCGTCACCCTCGGTTCAGATTGGGCTCAGAGGGATGTTGATAAGGAACTCATCGTCCGATTGGGTGATGTGACTGCCGCTATCCCTAGGAGTCTGCCTGACACGGACAAGCGGGCTACCACCGATACAGACGATGATGTCAAGTATTTTGGCTATCAATTCCAATGCAGTGAGTCTCCCAGGGACCGTGTGCTGAGTCTGTTATCGGCTCAACCAGTAGTCAGGGTTGGCAATATCATAGGAGATAAGGATGACACTCGAGACCCCCTCGAAAGAAAGGTTGTGATTAAACCGGGGCGAGTCTTCCCGGGCGAGTCAAAGATTTCCTTTGACATAACCTTTACGGCCCCTGGGCCGATGTATGGTCGGGATCTAATAATATATATACCGGACACTCTCCAACCGGATGACGATGGCATCGCATTAACGGATGTTGGTAAGACCTCGTCATCGCAAGTTTATGTGAGACAAAGGGGCGGGGCCCCTGGTGATATTGGTGATCCTACGGTAGACGAACCGGATGAGATACACGGCCTCACCGGTAATGATGGGGACACCATAACTATCCCCATGACTAAGATGAATATAGGTCAGCAAGTTATCGTCTCCTATACTCGCGACACCGCGATTGCCAGTAATGCTTTTAGTGTTTCTGTCGATCCTGATGATATTAATCAAAGTGCTTTCTTGGCAGTAACCGCAGTCACCGGATCAACCGGGGAGGATAAAGCAGTAGAGAAGATCGAGGGCGGTGTGATAATTAACGATGCCGGTTCTGGTAAGGTGGATCTGTCGCCGGTTTCGGTGGAGGCGGGTTCGCAGCGTCGGGATATCACCGTGACGTATACCGCGTATACCGATCTTACCAACACAACGATAGAGATTACTCCGGCGGGGCTTGTCATAGATGCCAGTGCCGATCAGATACTCCAGGACGATGACTCTGCTGCCTACGGGTATGTTACCGGTTCGGAGTCTGATAGTTTAACGGTAGCGACCTCGGAAGATACGGGGACGCTGACTTGGACAAGTATCAGCATTAAGAAAGGGAAAACGGTAACGGCGAGAATCCGCAGGGTCAACATCGTAGCCGATGCGGGCGAGTATCCCTGGGCTGTGACGGTTGGAGGTCAGACAGATGCAATTCAGGACGATCCGACCACCACAGATGTGAATGAGATTCCGATCCTCTCGGTTGTGAAGACCTCAGCGGATGCGATAACATTTGCAATCGATGGGGCCGACACGTTCTCCGCCGGCAGTGAGGCGACCATCAATTTCAAGTTTACAGCGGAATCGACCCCGATAAGGGGTGGCTTGGTTCGGTTGACCATCCCATCCACGTTGGGCAGTGCGCCGACGAAGTCCAAAAAGACAGCGGGACGGGTGGCAGTCAGTGGCAATGCCAAAACAAGCGGGGGGGTCGCTGCTATTGGTAACGATCAGATCACCGTTTCCGGTCGCACAGTTAGCGTTGCGATTGGGCAGCTGAATGTCGGTGATTCCGTCATAATTACGTATGGTAGCACGGCTGATGATGGGAAGGCGGCGGTGTTACATCATGTCGCCGCTGATGTCGAAGTGACCGGTAGTTTTAGAACCGCCTCGGGTGGGAGCACCCGGACGGCCGGGACGGTTACGGTGACGCTGGGCAATATCATTGACGGTAAGGGGGTTGCGGTGCTATCGCCGGCCTCAATAGAGGCGGGCAGTAGTAATCGGGCCCTAGAGGTAACGTTCACAGCGGCGGGCACGATGGACGGGGGCGCGGTGAGCCTCGAGCTTCCATCGGGTTGGGGTTCGATGCAGAATGACCCTCAAAAGCGGAATTACATAACGACGCGCGGTTCAGGAGTCTCCTCATTGGAAATCGGCAGCAACCTTGTGATAGCGACGATCGATAAGCTCGCCAAAGGTGGGAGTTTCCGATTTGTCTATGGCGGTGGGACCGGTGCCGATGTCGGTGCGGAGGTTCAGGATGTTGTTGGGACCGCCGATTTCAAGATTAAATCTGATGGGGACGGGGACGGCGTTTTCGCCCTCATTACCAGTGAGTTGGAGCATAAGGACCGGGAGAAGATAAGAAACCCTGACAAGACGGGGAAGATTTATAAAGATAAGCCCGGTATCTTACAAATCAAAGTGACCGGTGCATTGGACGGCACCGGGACCGTGGCAGTTGATACGGAAACGGTCCGTGCGGCTGCGGACGATGTGAGATTGGAATTTACCTACACCCCGAGCCAGACCATCGAAGATGGGGCGTTGAAAATTACCGTGCCATCGAGCTGGAGTAAACCGCAGGTTGAAGAGGTGGGCGAGCCGGGGTATACCGAAGTGGAAGGCGTTGGGTTGGGTTCTGCCGCGGACGATGATAAGTTCTCTGTCACGGTGCCTATCTTCTCGCTTGACAAAACCAATACCATCCGAATCACCTACGGGGCGACCGGCACCGGGCGTGCCGTTGCTTCCGCTACGACGGGCACCGATGCGTTTCGGGTTGCGGTTCGGGGGCATCAAGGTGGCAACCTGGCCCCACTACGCACGCAACCGACAATAACGGTCAACCCACAGGCGAGTGGGAAAGGTAAAGCAGTCCTTGCCGTGACCGATGGCGATGCGGCACTCCATACCGGGGATACCGATCGTGAGCTGACCGTTACCTACACTGCGGCGGGTCAAATGATTGGGGGCAAGGTTCGGTTGACCATCCCCGCTGGTTGGTCTGCGCCGAGTGCGGAGACGGTGACGGTAACACCTGCGTTTTCACCCACCTTTGACGGTCAAATGATCATCGTTGAGGGTGTGAATTTGAGTGCCAACGGGACCGTGACGTTTGTCTATACCGGTGATGTGCAGCCTGCCGCAGGGACCGGTGTTAAATTTGCCGTTGCGGTTCACGGCGGTGACGCAGCCGATTCGTTTGTTGATGTCTCAGGCGACGCGACAATGCTCACCGTTGATATCGGCGAAGCGAGACCGGGCTCCGGTTCAGGGACCGTTACACCGCGGATTGTCCAAGCGGGTGCAACGGGGGTGGACCTGACCTTTACCTACACCGCTGTCGGTATCATTGACGCGCCCCGGGAGTTCCGAGTTCAAGTCCCCGCGCCGTGGACGGCACCCAACAATGCTGCCACTTCAGAGGAGGACAAGGGAACCTACACCGTGGTGCACAGGCACAAAGGTGCCGCGACGACGGTGAGTGTGGAAAAACTAGACCCCGTCGGCCGGGATATGGTTGCCCGCGTGAAGTTGGGCGGGCTTGAGGTAGAAGCGGGTGATGAGATCATCTTCACCTATGAGAATGCCGATGCACCGACTGCCCGTGAAGTTACGCCGTTCAAGATCCTGTTTGATGGCAGGCCGATTGTAGCCGACGTTCAGGTCAGAGTCCAAGGCTCCACACCGAGCCAGCTTTCGTTGAGCAGTGCCGGTGCCGTTTCCGCTGATGCCGGGGCGATGCCGCTAGCGATCACGGTTGGGCTGCGAGATGCCGATGGCAATGAAACCGCGATGGGGACCGATGTAGATGTTACCCTGACCTCAAGCTCAGCCGGCACCTTTGCTGAGACCGCTGAGGCGACGGGGACCGAAGCCATCACCGTAACCATCCCTACAGGCGATGTTGCAGCGATGGTTTACTACCATGATTCGACGGTTGGGGCAGCGACGGTCACCGCGAGCGCGCCGAACCTAACACCAGCAGCGCATGAGGTGACGGTCACGACCGATATGATAACCCTTTTAACCGCTTCGATTGATACAACCATGGCGAAGACGGGGGATACCGTAATGGTCAACGCCACCGGCACCGCGAATCAGATGCTAACCTTCTCGATCGGTTCGATTGTCACTGAGGCCTCAATGACCGAGTCGCCTGAAGGGACCTATACCGGCAGCTACACAGCCGTTGCGGACCTACACGATGGAGTCCATGAAGTAACGGTTACGCTCACGGAAACAGGTTCGAGCTTGTCTGCGGGGATGTTGACCGTTGACACAATGGCACCGGCGGTAACGGTTGCCGCATCTCCTGATACCGTTTCAAACGGGGAGATGGTAGTGATTAGTGCTACGGTTACAGATGCTGGAGCGATTGCTTCGGTGATGGCGGATGTCTCAATGCTGGATTCGACGCAAACGACAGTCGCACTGACCATGGCAGATGACGCTTCAGATGGTGCTTACAGTGCTGAAGTGACTATCAGTGCAGATAACGAAGCGATGAACGGTATGCAAACCATCACGGTAACTGCGATTGATGCCGCCGGCAATAGTGGCATGGCCTCTGCGATGGTTATGTTACAAAATAGCCTCGAATATACTTCGATGATACCGGCAGGGGTCAGCTTGTTCCACGTGCCCCTTAGGGTTGAAGGCCTCGACACTGTGGGTGATCTCCTTGAGATGATTGGCGAGACCACCGCCACGCTCGCCATTACCTATGATGGCAATTCGTGGAATAGCCGCAGCGGTGCCTTGCCGATTACCGCTGACCTGGGGATTGTCCTTTCGATGACCGCTGACACAACGGTCACCTTCACCGGTGAGGCGTGGGACGATGGCACCATTAACCTCAATGCGGGCCAGAACCTCGTCGGGCTGCCCCTCAACGATGCGAGCGTGACCAATATCAGCGACATCATAACGCTGTTTGATGGAAGTGTCGCAAACATCATTGTTTCAATCGACGGCAATTTCCAAGCCATCAGTCAAGCCGGGGACCCCGGAGACGGGCCCGTCATGGGGGATGCAGCATATCTCATAACGGCGACCGCTGATGCTTCTGCAACGCTCACCGGGGACGGGTGGACTAACGATACTATGGCGGGGGCTGCACCCATTGCGCTCGCTGGATACAAGATTGACGGTCAAACCCCGGTCCTTGATGTCCGCGGGGCTGTTGTTGACGAAATCACCGGACTCGCAAGGGAAGGATTCCGCGTCAAGGTGAAGAACCTATCAACAAAATCTTCACTCAGTCGGATCACCTCCGATGAAACGGCAGCGATCGGATACAATATGACCTTTGTTGACCTCAATGACGCTCACGCCGCACGGGTCGGTGATGTCATTGAGATTTCCGTTGATTCACCAGATCCGTTGATTGGGGTCAAGCCGGTGCGCCACATCGTTACAACAGACGATGTGAAGAGCGGTATCCTTGAGGTGGAAGACCTCATCGCTTATGAGATTCCGGCAGAGACCGAACTGCTTCGGAACTATCCAAATCCGTTCAACCCAGAAACGTGGATTCCGTATCGGCTGGCAGAAGATGCCGACGTTACGTTGACCCTCTACGATTCTACCGGGCGGGTGGTGAGGACCCTTGATCTCGGCCATCAAACCGCAGCGGTTTATGAGTCGAGAAGCAAAGCTATCTACTGGGATGGCAGAAACCGATTCGGGGAACAGGTTGCCAGTGGCATTTATTTCTATAGCCTTAGTGCCGGTGACTTCTCTGCCACTCGTAAGATGCTGATTCTAAAGTAAATTAACATCAGCGACATAGCTGCTAAATGCTTCACGACGAGGCATTTAGCAGCTTTTTTTTTGTGCCAATGATGACCCCCATTGATGGACATTCATGCTGCTTTGTCTGTGGGAGGGAATTCCAATTCCCGACCCTCTCGTTATGTTCATGGGTGCAGTCGGGCTAGGAAGCCCGACCTACAGTGCTCCCTGACCGACGGGGCTCGTAAAAGGATGCAAAACTCGCAAAACCCGAAGATAAATCGTAGGGGTGGGGTGTATACGTAGACGGGGGAGGAGGGGCGGTTTCTGTTGCCTGATTTCTTAACATGGGCCAATAGGTTTATTTATTACGCATTACTCATTCTGTGTGCGGTCTATAGCATAGCGATCGAGAAATTTGTATCAGTTCACCCTTGACATGAACCCTCCAAACTTCCCATCGGTAATCAAACAGATTGCTGCATACCTCCATATTTCATCAGATCAGATAAGATGCGCCCCAATTCGACACGGCACGCTTGAAAGAAACAATGTCTGGCGGCTAATGGCGATGGGGCGTTCCTTTCTTCTGAAACAACATCTGATAACCCAACCGGTTGGTAACTCTACCTTTACACCATTTCAGATCGAATCCGTAGTCCTTTCGAGGTTGCATCAGTTAGGGTGTCGTGTGCCTGAACTTTATTGGGGGTCGGAGTCCGCGGGCTATTTGCTGATGGAGTGGTGTGGGGATACGACACTCGATGACCTCGCCCAAGAAACGCCGCTTGATGAGTTAAAGCAGATTGTGCGGAACACCGTCCGAGCGTTCTGTCAACTGGAAGCGGGGTTCGCTAAATCGGTGCACGCGCTCAAGTCCTACATATACCCCCTTGACTATTCAGCGTTTCTACGTGATACGATGCAGACCTTATTGGATCGGGGGAGAAAAACGCTCGACTATTTGGCATGGATGAGGGGCGAGCCGATGTCCCTCGATCAAGCGGCAACGCTTGACGCGATTTGGGGGCACCTGTCTAATCGCTTACAGGGGGCCCCCCCGACGTTGGGGGCTTTAGACTATAACGCACGGAACATCGTGGTTGATGGGAATACCCCGACCTTCATTGATTTTGGGAGTATCGGTTGGGATTGGGGCGAGCGGCGTTTGGTGCAATCACTCAATAGCTTGGGAGCAAATCGGGCGGGCGGGAATTTTGTCAGCTTGTTAGACGCGGGAATCGTCAAGGAATACGCCAGCCAAGTTGCCAAACATCGGGAAGATTGGTCGGAAACGGAGATTGCCGCGCAGGTTGATTACCATCAACTGCTTTTTTACCTATCGATTGTCTATCGACTTCTCCAATCGACAGCGCAACCGGAGGCAGCAGAAAGCAAATCTACCCTACAGTCATGGGGGGGGCCAAAGGCAAGGTTCCGACGCATTTTGGGGCTGCTCGCCGATTCGCATCTGAGTGAAGACTCAGATAGAGCATACATCCAAGAATTGATTGCCACTTTCCGGGAAACATCAAAACAGAATGGCGATTTTTAAGGCGGACGCACCGCTATCGGTTACAAGTGCAAAGTCAATATATCTGCATTATAGTCGACAGGTCCAATAAAATCAAGGCAGCGATGTAGCTTCCCCGACTAGCTAAGGACAGATCTATATTTCTAAAACTTCCTTATCAAATTAAAAGATCTTAAGTTTCGCTTTAGCATTTTTTTATTGGCTTTGTCGGTGAAATATGTTAAAATTGATATGTCCTTGTGGGAGAATGCAGCACCACTGCTAAGTGGTGTCTCCCACACCTACTGCATAGGATAGGGACCCCCTTATGAAAACTTAGTCTGTTCCGTGACCAGGCACGTTCAAGATGTATAGCCATCCCCGACAAGATTGGGACAGGCACGGTAACGGCGAATTGCACAAGACCCTAGACGGAGTCCGTTCCAGGCCCGATGTATGGGGGAGAGGTCGTAAGTTCCCGAAACATCGGGACTCACCTTGTTGACTGAACAATTCGACTCCTAAAGGATGAGAATCCCAATCCTTTAGATTTGGGAGTATGTCAATTCTGCTTTGCACAACTGCTTCATGTCGGTTATAATTATCATCCGAAGCAAGGGCAAGTTTTCCGTTTGAGTTTTTCGGATTTCTGAGAGAGCTTCCAATAGAAAGGGCAAAGGCATGAAAATCACAAAGATTGATACATTCCAGATCGAAACACCACGTTATTACGGTCAGATATCGGGGCATGTTATTGTCAAGGTGCATGTGGACGATGGGCCCGTAGGGCTGGGGGAAGCCTCGGACAGCAGAGCCGATGATTTGGGTGCAATAGCCAGACGCTACAACGAGTTGCTGGTGGGGCGCGATGCCACCCGTATTACGGAGATCAACGAGCTGCTCCGGGCGCAGGATTTTGGCAGCACAGTTACCAATCTACACCTCGCTTCTGCCATTGACTTGGCGCTTTACGACCTCAACGGTAAGGTGCAGGGAGTGCCAGTTTACCAAATGCTGGGGGGCAAGGTGCGGGACCGCGTCTATTGCTGCTATCCACTCTGGGGGAGACAGGTGCAGGAGGACTTTGAGCAGACCGCAGGCTACCTACAACGGTTGGTAGACTTGGGGCATCATCTCTTTCGCTACTACGTATCGGGTGACAGCGCGTTGGATAACCGATTCCTGACGGAGATGACAGCGAGATTCGGTGATCAGATTCGGCTCAAGCAACTCGATTTCTCCGGCCGCTTCAACGACTGGGAGACCGCTCTGCGCTACGCGGATGTCCTCCGCCATCACACGCCTTACCATTTTGAACAGCCCTCGCCCAACCTGCGAGTCTGTGCGGAATTTACTAAACGGATGGATTTGCCAGTGAGTCTGCACATCAACAGCTTGGAACTCGGCTATGAGGCAGCTGGGCGGGGTGCCTGCACAGTCTTCAATGTGGCGTGTGTATCGGGGGGACCGACCCATATTCGTCGCCTATTTACGTTGGCGGAGGCAGCGGGACTCAGATGTCTGATTGGCACGGATCAGGAATCGACGCTCGGAACATCCGCACAGATCCAAGTAGGCGTTTCGATGCCGAACCTCTCCCTGCCTTGCGATCCGATGGGGCCCGTGCTCTACATGGCATCACCGGCGCGAGAACGCATCCGGGCTGAAGCCAGCCACCTCTATCCGCCCGAAGGCCCAGGGCTTGGCGTTGAATTAGATGCGGACAAACTGAATGAGTTGACCGTTGCATCGGCATAAGAGGAATGGGAGGCGAGCAGTGAGGAGGGGATTGCAATGAAGACAGGACAAGTTGCTATTTTTACACAGCCACAAGCCCCGATGGAGTTCAGGGAGTATCCCGTGCCATCAACGGAGCCGAATGATCTCTTGGTCAAAATGCGGATGGCGAATATCTGCGGCTCAGACTTACACTTTTGGCGAGGACACGGCCCCAAGATTGCCAGCGGCCTCCCGCAGGTGTTAGGACATGAAATGGTCGGCACCATCGAAGAACTAGGAAAGAATATCCAGACCGATAGCATGGGCCAGCCGTTAGCAGAGGGAGATCGAATCACCTACTCCTACTTCAAGCCCTGCAACCACTGTTGGACATGCCTCAATGGCAAGCCGGGGTGTCCGAACCGTTATCGGGATTGGCTCGGTGTGTCGAGCGACCAATCTCCGCATTTTCACGGGGCTTATGGCGAATATTACTACATGAAACCGGGGCACTGGGTGTTCAAGGTCCCCGATGAGCTGCCTGACGCATTTGTTTCACCGGTTAACTGCGCGTTGTCAGAGGTCATCTATGGGCTCAACCAAATCGGCATCACGCTTGGCGATACGGTTGTGATTCAGGGAGCAGGTGGGCTTGGGCTTTATGCGACAGCGGTGGCGAAGGAGATGGGAGCTGGGCAGATCATCGTCTTGGATCGATTGCCGGCACGGCTGAATCTCGCCCGCGAATTTGGTGCCGACCATCTCATCAACGTCGATGAACTCGCCGTGAAAGACCGTGTTGAATACGTGCTTGACCACACGCGAGGGGTTGGAGCAGACCTTGTCGCCGAGTTTGTCGGCTCGCCGCGCGTCCTTGCCGAAGGGGTTGAGATGCTCCGCTGGGGTGGGCGTTATCTCTGGATTGGGAATATCAATCTCGGTATGCCCACCGAAATCGATCCGGGCAGTATTGTGCGATGCAGCAGGACGATCCGGGGGGTAATCGTTTATGAGGGTTGGGTTATCGCCCGGGGCCTAGATTTCCTGGAACGGACGCGGGATAAGTACCCGTTCCACAAGATAATCTCCCATACCTTCCCCTTCGATCAGATCAACGAAGCGTTTGCCTTTGCCGAGGATGGCGAAGCGATTCGTGTTGGGCTGTCATTTTAATCGGAAACCAATATGAAAAAGCGGGTATCAATGGTTACAGTTTTCCTATTGACAGCGAGTTTGGCGAAAACACACGCCCAACTTTACGAACACCCTTTCAACCTTCGTCAATTAAAAATGGGTCAGACAAGCCTCGCGGCAGGGGCGGAGTTCGTGAACGAAAGGGTTGCGGCAGTCGGGGCCCTTGAATACGGTGTGCTACCGGATATTGAAGGGTTTTTGAAAGCAGGACAGATTTATTTTAATGATGAGGGCTCAACCACGCAATCGCCGATTTCGTTCTTTTATTCTGGGATCAGTTCGATTCAACCACTGATTCAAAGCGATTGGGAGTGTCTGGCGAGTGCGAGTTTCTTCGGTAGTTTTGCGGGCGAGAGAACAGGTGTCGAGAATAGCACATTGGGGTTCTCTGTCGGACTCGGGTTGTGTCATCGGATGGTCAGCGATTCATCACTGACCATAACACCTTACGCGCTCGCGTTCTATGATATGAGTTGGTGGACGCTGGGGGTGGAAACCGCGCGTGGCAGTGCCTTTTCCGGACAGATCGGCTTAGAGGTTGACCTGTCGCCAAATATGAGTTTGCTGGGGAACGTCATATATCCCCTAAAAGCTGATCAGAGCACGTTGTTTGGCATTTTTTTGTCCTTCCACCCCGGCGTAACGCGCAGTCCTATAATTCCATAACTATTACACCTTCGGAACAGCTCAGGAACGGTAGAGTTCGGTTTTCCTGACTCAATTTTAATTGGTATTATGAGTTCGTAGATACTACGCAAAATGGGGGGTAAAATGAAAAAAGTAACAGTCGTCTGTCATCACGAGCACGGAATCCCTGAAGAAGTTGCCAAGGTCGAGGTGTGGGACACTCCTGCCATCGCACCCAACCAAGTTTTAGTCGAGATGAAAGCCTCGCCGATTAACCCCGCCGACATCAACGTGCTTGAGGGGAAGTATCCGATTCGTTTACCGCTACCGGCGGTTGTGGGCAACGAAGGTGTCGGTGTTGTCGCGCAGATCGGCAGTGCTGTCTCCAATCTTCGCGTGGGCCAATGCGTTATCTCGCTAGATCGGGTGGGCAACTGGTGCGAGGCGTATATCACGGATGCCAGCAGCTTAATTCCCTTACCGGATGACCTCCCTCTGGAACAAGCGGCGATGCTATCGGTCAACCCGCCCACCGCTTGGCGGATGCTTGAAGCATTTGCCAACCTCAAGCCAGGGGACTGGGTGATTCAGAACGCTGCCAATTCCGGAGTCGGTCGTTCTGTTATTCAGATTGCTCGTCTCCGCGGTTTAAAAACTGTAAACATTGTGCGTCGGGAGGAGCTGATTCCCGAACTTCAGGCGGAAGGCGCGGACATCGTCGTCACCGATGAGATACCGCTGTCAAAACAGATTCGGGACTTGACGGACAACGCTGATATACCGCTTGGATTGAATGCTGTTGGTGGAGAGAATGCGCGGGAGATCACCAAGTCACTTGGCACTCACGGCACGTTGGTCACTTATGGTGCGATGGGACTCCAACCGTTGCAGGTGAGCAACGGTTTGCTGATTTTCAAAGACCTCCGGTTCCGCGGCTTTTGGATTAATGCTTGGTATAAACGCGCCGATGTCAGGGAGATTCATGAGATGTTTGATCAGTTAATCCCTCTCGTGGCAGCGGGCAAATTGAGAGCACCGATTGAGAAAACATATCCACTTACCGATGCCAAGGATGCTCTAATCCATGCTTGTCAGAGTCGTCGCAAGGGGAAAATCCTATTCGTGATGAATTGAGGGGTGAGCACATGTAAATCGAAGATTCACCTAAATGGTGCAATATTTCAATATGAACGGAGGAAGCTGTATGCCAACAGAGACCGCAGCCCGAGTCAAAATTGTTGTTCCCGGCGACAACCCGCCGCAGATACAAGGTTCGCCCCATCTGAAGCGACTAGAGCCTTACGGCGATGTCGCCTTGCACACCAATCGTCCAGGATCGCTTGCGGAGCAGATCGACCGTGCAAAAGACGCAGATATTATAATGAACACACGTGGGATTGTGACATGGCACGCCGAAGCCTTGCACCAGCTCCCGAAACTGTGCATGATTGCGACGTGCTCCATCGGCACAGACATGATCGATTTGGATGCGGCAAGGAAGCTTGGGATTGTGATCTCCAATCAACCCGGTCGGACAGCGCCCGTTGTCGCTGAACATGGGTTCGGACTGATGTTCGCTGCGGCCAAACGGGCTGCCTTCATGACAACAGCGGTGAAAGCTGGGGGTTGGCCCCGAATGGACAACATCTACTTGCAGGGTAAAACGTTGGGGATTATCGGCACAGGGCACATCGGGGCAGAGATGGCAAGGCTCGGTCGATCCATCGGGATGAATGTGATCGCGTGGACTTTCAACCCCTCACCGGAACGTGCGGCGCAGCTAGGAGTCCAATACGTCGGGTTGGATGAACTGTTGCAAGCGTCGGATGTCGTCAGCCTCCACGTCAAACTGACCGATGACAGTCGAGAAATGATTGGGAAACGGGAGTTTGAACTGATGAAGTCCAACGCCTTGCTGATTAATGTCGCACGCGGCGATATAGTTAATACGGACGCACTCGTTGAGGCCCTGAATTCTGGGCATCTCGCCGGTGCTGCAGTCGATGTCTATGATGAGGAACCGCCGCGGGCAGACCATCCGCTCCTCGCCTGTGAACAGGTTATCCTCTCACCCCACTGCGCGGACATGACACCAGAGGGGGTTGATCTACTCAACGAAGGGGTGGTCGATAATGTCATCGCTTTCTTAGAGGGCAGGCCGCAAAACATAGTGCTGTAGCATTGATGCGTTAGCTACAGATTTTTTTCATAGACGACCAAGTGCCTATTAAAGTGTCGGAAAATGAATCAACAGATCAGAGATAAACTCTCAAGTTTACCAACCGGTCCCGGTGTCTACCTGATGAAAGACGCAGCGGGGAAAGTGCTGTATGTCGGCAAGGCGGCCGCCCTGCGCCAGCGGGTCAGATCCTACTTCCAAAATGCTGCCACCCCGCATGCCCTGACCGAGCCGATGCTGCGCTATGTCCACGATATCGAGGCTATCCTCACTGCAAGCGATGTTGAAGCGTTACTCCTTGAAAACAACCTCATTAAGGAGCATCAGCCTCGCTACAACATCAAACTCAAGGACGATAAACGCTATCCGTATCTGAAGGTGACGGTCAACGAGCCGTTTCCGGGGCTTTACATCACCCGTCGAAAAGAGAATGACGGGGCGAAGTATTTTGGGCCCTTTGTGCATACGCGTGCGACGCGGCAAACCGTCAAGCAGCTGACGAAGGTCTTACCTATCCGCACCTGTAGTCTGGAACTGAAGGCATCAGGAAATCCACACCGTGTTTGCCTCGATTATCACATTCAACGCTGCCCTGGTCCCTGTGCGAATCTCACCAGCGTTGAGGAGTATGATCAGATTGTGAAGAACACCCGCCGATTTCTGAGCGGAGACACAACGGCGGTTTTACACGATCTGACAGCGAAGATGCAGACTGCTGCAGCCGCGCTCGATTTTGAAAGTGCTGCGAGATATCGAGACCAGATCGAGAATGTCAAAGAGGCGATTGCCAAACAGAATCTTGATAATCCGTCGGCAGAAAATGAGGATGTAATCGGGGTGGCGCGAATGACTGATGAAGCGTGTGTGCAGGTGCTGATGATACGCGATGGGAAGCTAATCGAGCGCGAACACTACTTCCTGAAAAACTCGTCAGATTCCGCAGTCGAGGCACTGACCGCATTTGTGCAACAGTATTATCAAGATGCGTCATTCATTCCGAAAACCATCCTGTTACCTGACAACATCGAGATGCCGGAAGCCATCCAGAGTTGGCTTTCTGAGAAGCGCGGTAGTCAGGTAACGCTGTATATTCCACAAAGAGGACGCAAACGCCAGTTGGTAGAGATGGCAGCGAAGAATGCGGGCATTATTCTTGAACAGAAGGAACAGCACGTCGTCTTCAAAGCTGGTGATAACCCTGCCCTGATTGAGTTACAGGAGTTGTTAAATCTACCTCAGCCCCCGTCCCGGATCGAAGGATTTGATATTTCCAATCTGGGCGATCGATTCCCTGTCGCTTCGATGGTGGTGATCGAGGATGCGGCACCCGCGAAATCTGAGTATCGACGTTTCAAAATCCGCACGGTTGAAGGGCAGAACGACTTTGCAATGATGCAGGAAGTCGTCGCCCGCCGGTTTCGTCGGGCTATTGAGGAAAATCGTTTCCCAGATCTGATCTTGATCGATGGAGGCAAGGGTCAATTGAGTGCGGCGTGCGAAGTGTTGGAAACACTTGATTTGAGCCATCTTCCGATTATTGGGCTTGCTAAGCGTTTTGAGCACATCTTTCTCCCCGATCGATCAGATCCAATCGTGCTGCGACGCGACAATCCAACACTTCATCTCATTCAGCGGTTGCGCGACGAAGCCCATCGATTCGCCCTCACTTATCACCAAAACCGCCGCAGCCGAGCCCTTAGCCACTCAATTCTCGATGAGATTCCGAACGTTGGTATCAAACGAAAACAAGCGTTGCTTCAACATTTTGGGGCAGTTGAAAAGATTCGCCACGCTAGTCTTGATGAGCTGCTGGCTGTAAAAGGAATACCGCACGGTGTCGCAGCCACAATTCATAAACACTTGAGGGAACGGGAGGGGCAAGCGAGAGGCAAGTCGCCGCTATAAATCAAAAGGGCAAGCGGCGAACATTTGCCTCTACAATCTGTTAGCAGGTATGAAAATTGCGCCTATATGGGGTGTGTCCTTAGCGTGACTGGACAGATTGTCATCAATTAAGGGCCACGGTTCATGCTGCCTCTTTTCATTTTGCATCGTCGCCCCTAAGTGTGCAACCAAAGTGTACCAAGTGGTGCAATCCTGATAAGGTCCAGAGGCAGAAAGCGGAAAAACTATCGGTAAATAGGAAAAGGAAAATGGGTGAAAGAAATCTAAAAATCTTCGGGATACTAACCATTCTCGTTGTCCTCCTAGTGCTGCACATCAAGCTATTCCAATTTAACGAGATTGTCCAACATGGTGCCTTGCAGACGTTGGTCTGCCTCGGACGGGTGACAGAGGTGAATACGAGCGAAGATGTGGATCAGATTATAACCTTCCGCATCTTGTCAGGGAGATTTCGAGGGGAAACCGTTTCGGTCAACAATATCTGGACGGGACGCGCATTCGGCGATCGGGTGATACGAAAAAAGGATGTGCTTTTCCTTGAAATGGCCCTCAGACACCAAATGAAAACGACTCTGGACGATGTGCGTGACGATGTGCGTATGCTTGAATATTTCCGAACACCTTTTCTGCTCTATCTTGCAGGAATGCTGGGAATCCTAATAATTTTGGTTGCCGGTATGAAAGGGATACGCGCAATATTGACGCTGTTTGTCACCGCTTTTGGTATTTTATATATCCTTGTCCCCTTAACACTCAAAGGCTTCAATCCGATTGCTGTTGCCCTGTTTGTCGCCGCCCTGCTGACCCTGACAACCTTTGTGCTGATTGCTGGGTTCAGCTTTAAGGTGATTTCCGGGGTGCTAGGCACCCTCGGTGGATTGGTCGCCGTTGGCAGCCTGTCTGTCATCAGCCAAAAGGCGATGCTTTTGACCGGATTGGCACAAGAATTTGGATTTCTTGAGTTGGGGATTGCGCTCTGGCGGACCCCCGATTCGCACTATTGGGATTTCAAGGGGATCCTCGCAGCGGGCATGATTCTAGGGGCTGTCGGTGCCATGATGGATGTAGGCATGTCCATCTCCTCCTCTGTGTATGAAGTCAAGCAGGTCAACCCAAATATCACCGTGCGGCAGGCTATCCGTGCGGGGTTGAACGTCGGTCGGGACATCATGGGGACGATGGCGGATACCCTTATCTTTGCCTATCTTGGCGCTTACATGATCACGATGCTACTCCCCCGTATTGAATTTCCCGAAGTTGGGTTCCTTTACCCATTCCTCCGTTTAGCGAATGATGAAGCAACGGCGGTCGCTATCACCCAAGCTATCGTCGGAACGATTGGATTGGTTTTGACCGTTCCCATTGCTGCGGTCATCGCCGGCTTCCTGACCAAATATCGGAAAGTCACCCCTTCGGAAATTGATGAAGACCTGCCATCGGAGGAGGAACTTGAGGAGCTTTTCCGCACTGACGACCCGAAAAGCAAAGCACGTTTGGCGGTGCCAATAGCCCTGATTGTTGTGCTTGTGGGCACACAATACTTTTACCATCGAATCAACCGTGCGTCAGCTGTCATTGTCGAGCATCATGACGCAGATGGTAATCTCACCTCTCGATCGGAGTATGCCAAAGGCAGGGTCATTAGCCTCCTCGAATCCAACGCGCCCCTCCTGTTTAGCGTGGATTTGGTGGACACAAGCGATTTGGAGCGTCGGGAGGTCTCCGCAGATTTACGACGAGCGTTTGAAAACCATAACGTGCCGTTATCGCACGACCTCACCGTTTCTATGAAAAAATGGAGAGATACGAAATGGCTAATTAGGGATGAAAAGAACGAGGTCATGTTTTCGGCTGGCGAGGCGGAAGGCAAACTCAATGTTTACGACGCGACCACGGAACATCATATCCTGAAAATCGAAATGCTATCAGGACTCTACAAAGGACAAACGATTATTCTGCGGAATATTCTCAACCATAAAGTGGATTTATTGAGTATCCCCGCTGAACCGGGTGATGTTGTCTTATGCCGCATCGGAGGGACCCCGGATCAAATCAGTTTGGTCAATCTCGTCCAAGAGTATGGTCGCGATCGATTTCTGGTGTGGATGTTTGGATTGATGCTGGTGCTGATCATCATTGTGGGGCGCAACGAGGGGATACGCACCGCCTGCGCGATGATCGGTTCAGGGCTAATCCTTTATTTCTTCATGATCCCGTTAATCTCACGCGGCGAAAACGCGGTGCTGATTGTCACCCTCACCTCCGGCATGATTGCGTTTGTGTCCCTCGTATTCGTGATTGGCCCAAGTCGCAAAACCTTTTCAGCTGTGCTTGGCACGATGGGCGGCATCCTTGTCGCCGGACTGGTTGTCATGTTCGCCCAAAACTATCTCCGTTTTTCCGGGTTGGAACACGCGGTCTCAGCGGACATTATGGAAGCGACCCGCACACCGCCTTTCGATTTCCGACAGGTGCTGCTCGCGGGGATGTTAATGGGGGTGCTCGGTGTAGCTGTTGATGGGGCTATTGAGGTCGCCTCCTCAATGGAAGAGATCCGGCGAGCAAATCCTAACATGCCCACTTGGAGATTAATCACGTCGGGGATGAACGTCGGCACCGATATCCTCGGAACCATGGTCAATACATTGGTGTTCGCTTATCTGGGCGTGGAGTTACTATTCATCATGGCGGTCGCGGCACCCAATCTTGACTTCTTCCAGTCCCCTATAGTGGAACTGTTGAGTGTTGGAATCGCCTCCTCAGAAATCGTGCGCTTACTTGCTGGCACACTCGGACTTGTGTTGACCATTCCGATGACCGCCACAATTTCGGCGGTCTGGAATCGGCGCAAACAATGAAGTGTTATCGCACATGCCAGCGCGAGGCTTGGATACTCCGGATCAATACTCAACGCGCGGGCGGACGACCGTCTCTCCATCTTCTTCGATCAGCGGGCGATTGTAGATGTAGGGAGGTTCCAAGAGTGCGCGCTGTGCTTCGGTTAGCTCATCAACCCACTCCGGGAACGTCACATCATAGTAACCACCTGCATAGTGTAGATACTTTGGCGAATAGCGGACTAGCAACGAACGGCGTTTGCGCTCGTGGTTCTTCCAGGGGAGCGTTCCGTGGATTGTTGCCTCGTTGAAGATAATCATGTCGCCTGCTTTGGCGGGGACGTTATAAACAATCTCCTGATTGGCCTCCCACTCCCTGATTTCCTGTGGGCAAGGAAAGTTTGCCTTGTGACTCCCCGGAATGACGCAGAGTCCTCCGTCGCCCTCCTCAACATCTGCAAGTTGATACTGAAGCACCACCATCCCACAGCGCATTTGTCCGTTGGTGTAAATGTGGTATGCTGCACCAAAAAAGTGGTGATTGGTAGCACCGTGAAGAAGCAAGCCTTCGGTGCCGGGGTCGGAGGTCAGGATAAAGGGGGAGTGGTCTAACCGCCAGCCTCTGCCGTGAATAGCGTCTAGATAGGGAATCGCCTTCTGGTGGACGATAATATCTCGAAATGGTTGGCACCACGGTTTGGGCCAAGACAGCATGCCGCTAAACATGCCGCGTTTGTGTGTTCCGGCGAGTGTTTTAGAGTCACCGGTAGCTGAATTATCATCTTCGACCTGTTTATTGAGATTCGCGTCAACGGCGGCGTTGAGGGCATCAACCTCCTCTGGTGTTAGGATGTCTTTCACCGCAAGAAAACCTTGTAAATCAAATAAAAATTTCTCCCGTTCGTTCATCTGTTCTCCTTTCAATACCAAACAGAATTCCAAATTGAGTTAATTGACATACTCTCCGCCCTGCCCTCTTGTCAGGGGAGTTATGGGGGGCAGGGCATTTTCTCCCTATCGCCATCATACTAAAAAGCCCCCCAGCTGTCAAATCCTTTTTAGTAGGCACTGGCTAGGGGCATTTAGTTCGCTTGTGGGAGGGATCTCCGAATCCCGACACTAAATAACCCTAGGTTCTGGAAAAAATGCGTTGACTCACCTGCCAATCGGATGTAAAATGGGACGACGGATTATCCATCAACTTCGGTTTATTTATTTTGAAAAGGCGGGACTATCCCGTTCAACGATAAAGGGGTATATAGATGAGTAACGATACAATTCGCGTGGGTGTCATTGGTGCCGGCGCAAACACAACAACACACCATATTCCGAAACTCCAAGCAATTGACGGCATCGAAGTTATCAGTGTCTGCAACCGCAGCCGTGAATCTTCTGAGCGGGTCGCGCAGCAATTCGGTATCTCGACAGTCTACGAAAACTGGCAAGAGTTGGTTGCTGCCTCGGATACCGATGCAATCGTTATCGGCACATGGCCCTATATGCACTGCCGCGTCACATTAGCAGCGTTAGCAGCAGACAAGCACGTGATGTGTGAGGCGCGAATGGCGATGAACGCGCAGGAAGCGCATGCGATGTGCGACGCAGCCCGCGGAAAGACGCATCTGGTCACGCAGATCGTCCCATCACCGTTTTCCCTGCGGGTGGACAACACTATCAAACGCCTCATCGCTGACGGTTACATCGGCGATGTCTTGGCGGTTGAAGTCCGTGCCGGCGGCACATTCCTGGACCCTGACGCTCCCCTGCACTGGCGCGAGGACTTTAACTTGAGTGGTTTCAATATCATGAGTATGGGAATCTGGTATGAGGCGTTGTTGCGTTGGGTCGGTGAGGCAACAGAAGTCATGGCGATGGGAAAAACGTATGTCAGGATGCGCAAGGCTGCCGACGGTGTCATGCGTCCTACTCGGATTCCGGAGCATATCGATATCGTGGCGGCCCTAGCGTGTGGTGCACAGATGCACGTACAGATTTCCAATGTCGCAGGTTTGGTTGACGGGCCCGAAGCGTTCATATTCGGCAGCACAGGCACCTTGCGGTTTGCCAATAACAATCTCTACGGTGGACAGCAGGATGACGACACGCTTACTGAACTTCCCATCCCCGCTGAAGAGGAAGGCGGTTGGCGGGTGGAAGAGGAATTCGTCAGTGCGATTCGTGGGCATGAGGTCATTACCCATACGAACTTTGAAGACGGCGTGAAGTATATGGAATTTACCGAAGCCGTTACGCGCAGCATGACAACTGGTAAAGTGATTCCGCTGCCGCTGTGATTTGAAGTCGAGAAAAGACAATCGGTCCGCATATTTCTGCGGTGAGGCAGCGAGCAATACAATCTTCGGAAAGGGGAAGCCATGAACATCGTTACAACTGACTGGCGGGCACTGTCTCTGCCTGAACAGATTCGTCATCTTGAAGTTGAAGGTTATGTGGTGCTCCCTGATGCGCTTACGCCGGAGCAGCTGGAGCAACTACGGACAGAAACCGCTCGGCTCCCTACCGAGCATAGCAGTTACCATGACCGACAGGGCAATGCTACCTGTCAACCCCAGTGGCATGGACGGGCTTTGGGTGAACTCATTGCCAATCCGCCGGTCATTGAATTTCTGGAGCGTGTCATTGGACCCGACATCATCTTCTTCAGTGGGGGCTACCGATACTATGAGCCGGGCGCAATTGGTGTCGCTATGCACACCGACGGCTATCCCTACGGCTCCAATCTTGGTGGTTACCTCTGGACAGCCCCGGTAATCGTCCGGGCTTCATACTATCTGGACGACCTTACGCCGGAGAACGGTCCCTTCCGTCTCCTCCCCCGCTCACACCTTTGTCTTCACCCCGATGCGCAACCTTATGTCCGATACGACGCACATCCTGAAGAGGTTGCGCTTCCGGCTAAGGCGGGAGACGTAGTGCTTTTTGGGCCTCGTATCTTCCACGGTGCCCATTCATACAAGGGGACAAGTGGGATACGTCGAGTGCTACTTTACGGCTATCGACCTGCGTGGGCATCCCCCATTCAACCGGTGGACGAATGGGATGCGGAGGATTTGGCGAAAGCCCCCGAGGTAGCACGTCGTTTCCTCCAACCGCTTAACACCAAAGGTTGGAGTTGGGATCTTGACCATCGTCCGGGGGACATGTTCGGGCGAGAGGGTGCCGGTGTAAACCCAAGCCGCTGGAGTGAGATGGGTTAATCGCTGATGTGAGGAGGTGGCGTAGCGTATGAGACCCATTTGGTTTACGCCCCTAAACTTGATTTGGGGGAGCAACGCTGCTTACCCGAATCGATGTATATCGGGGTGGGGGCTTAAAATACTGGCTGTAGTTGTCGCAATGGGAACTACACAGTATGCCTGTCTTTCAACAAACACCTACAAACTGGCGGAACGGCACGTCCAAGAGGGGGACTATCAAGGGGCACTTGCTATCTACCAAGCGGCGATCGATGAAAAGCCGGGAACGTCAGCAGCGCGCAGAGCAAAATTGGCTATTGGTGAGCTATATATCGATAAAATGAATCGCCCAGAGGTGGGGGTGAGGATTTACCAAGACCTGATTGCCGCCACGCCCAACGGTGAGGAAACTGCAGAAGCGCACTACCATTTGGGGGTTTACCATTTCAAAGCGGAGGCCTATGAATCGGCACAGAAATCCTTTGATACCATTGTCAACCAATTCCCGCACCTTGAACTCAGCCATAACGCCCAACTTATGCTGGCAAAAAGCCACGAGAACGCCGCAAACTTTGAGAAGGCAATGGAGGTCTATGATAATGTCGCAAACCGTCATCCGGATGGGAAGCGCGCAGGGGGTGCCCTCATCAATAAAGCCCGAATTCAGAATAAGTTTCTAAAAGATGAAAAAGGAGCGAAGCGAACTTATCAATTGCTTGTCAAGCGGTATGGTAGAATCGAAGGAACTGAAGAAGCGATTGAGGCGGCGAAACGGGAACTCCGATTGATGGGGGCAAGTATTCCCGAACCGGATTCGCTGTTGGTGTCGCAGTATGATCGCCTGTTAGAGAGGCAAAAAGCGCGCCGCGAACGAGACCGGCCGAGAGGTAGAGTTGGGTTTAACCCCGCAGTGGATGACTCAGCTTTAGTTGTTGCCTCCGGCTTCAGCGTGAGTCCTCAAGAAGTTATGAAAGCTTTTGGACCCATTCGGCTGGATGGGCAGGGTGCTTATTACGATGCCATGCTGATGATTGCCAATTCCATGTTCCAAAGTGAGAATTATCGCGATGCCGGGGCGTTATACCACCGGGGAATTGAGCTCACGGAACAGCATGAGCTAAGGGTAGACCCGTATCACTATGTGCGTTTATCCGTCTGCTATCGCAAACTTGGGCTGCATCAGCGGGCGCGTGATGTGTTGAAAAAAGCCCTGAAAAAAGACAAAAAGATACTTGATTCCATCATCACATCGGCTGCCAACCAATATGTCAATGGAGAGTATAAAACAGCGATTGAGACCTATAACTCGGTCTTAGGACTGAGCCCCAGCAAAACGCCGATGCTTTACTGGCGGCTCGGGCTGGTTTACAAGCGGATGGGGGAGGTGGAAAAGGAGCGGGAACACTTTGAGCGCGCTATTGCCGCTGACACGAACTACACCGATGCGCTTCAAAGCCTTGCTGAAGTGCTTCACTATCGACTGAACGATACAGCGAAAGCAGAAATCTTCCAAACGCTTGTTGATGTGCAAAACGATAAGACCTTCACCGTTGAAACAACCTACGCCGCGGAAAAGGCACTGGGCGATATTTGTTACAAACACGGCAACTACCACCGTGCAAAATCAAAATACGAGGTAGCCGCACGTATCGCCCAACGCAAAAAAAGAGCGGCTACGAGCCGATTCAAAGAGCGAACGTTCAATAACCAGAGCATTTACGCAACGGCTCATGCGGCGGCGGCTGCCTACCAAAGTGGAATGGAAGATGAAGCACAAACGATTATAGATACGCTTGCCGCCGAATATCCCGAACACCCGCTGATGCTATACGGGCAGGGACAGCCGGCTGCACTCAAAGGTGAGATGGATACCGCACTTGCTGCCTTTGAAGCCTCTATGAAAAAAGACCCTAATTCAGATGTCGCGCCGCTCGCGCTCGGCGAATACTACCTATCACAAGGGTTTGCGGATGAGGCGGTGGCGTTATGGGAAGGATTTATCAAAGCCAACCCGAATCCAAATCGGCATCATCGCGTGCGGCATCGTCTCAAAGCGGTCAAGACTCAACTAAGGCCCTGAAAAATGCTTATCCTCCGGCAGACGACACATCTCCGCCATCGGACCGAAAATTCCGGTGACATCTGTTCGATACACATTGCCGCTGAGAATGTCAACGATGCCTTGTTGGCACTCTGGAAAGCGTTTCAAGAACCTCGCAAAACTGAAGTCTTTTGTATAAAAGGCGTATACCAGTTTACGAATCGCTTCCATTCCCGCCACAAAGTCAGTGCCAAAACGTCCCAACTGCTCTGCCGAAAAATCCTCTTTGTCCAACGCTTCATTGATGGTGTCCGCTGCCATCTCGCCGGACTTGAGTGCGAGAAATAACCCGGAGGAATAGACGGGATCTAGGAATCCGAATGCATCCCCCACCAGCACCCACCCGTTTCCGGCGATACGACTAGCGCGATATGAGAAGTCCTTTGTAACCTTGGCCGGAAACAGTTGCTTGGCACGAGCAATCCGTGGCTTCAGGGCTGGGCACTTCGCGATCTCTTCATCAAAAATTGCTTGATGAGAGAGGGTGCCGTCACACTCCCTTCGACTTTGTAGGAGGTACCCCAGGTCGCCCACGACCCCTACACTCACGCGATCGTAGGGGAGTGGGATAAACCAGAACCATGAATCTTTGCTCTCTGTGTGGAGAATTAATGTCGCGCCTTCGTCAATTCCTTCGTCCCGAATCCCGCCCTCAAAGTGGGTGAAGATTGATGCTTTTTTCAGTTCTGGTTCCGTTGTGCGTATCTTCAACTTCCGCGAAATCAGAGTGCTCTGACCTGTCGAATCTACAACTACTTTTGCTGAGAATTCTTCTATCCTTCCGTCCGCAAGTTTGGCTCGGACACCAACAGCCCCGATTGCATCGGGATTCAAAGCAACTGTTTCTTTGTCAAATAACACCTCGTGAACACTGACACCGCGCTCGATTTGTGCCCCTTTTTCCTGCGCGTTTTCGAGCAGCATCTGGTCAAACTCGCTGCGTAACACCTGCCAAGTCACGGAAGATTCGTGGGGGGCGTTTCGGTAAAAATAGAAGGGCGCAGACGCTTTACCAGAGCTTGAATAAAATTGGACACTATACTTTTGGGGAAATTGACTCGCTTTCAGTTTGTCTATAACGCCCAATCGTTTAAATGTCCAGTAGGTCGCTGGCATTAGCGATTCGCCTATTTTGAATTGGGAACATTTATCACGTTCCAAAAGCAGGACCCGGTGTCCCTTTTCTGCCACCAATGTCGCGGTAGTGCTTCCCCCGGGCCCACCACCAATAACGATTACGTCGTAACTTCCGTTTTGAGTTGCGTCCATCCTTTTCATAGTTTTCGTGTCCTAATCCGAACTGTCACCTAAACAGTGGCAGAGTGGTAGCTGTATCATTTTTCCGATGGCTGTTTTTCGTTTTCCTGGTCCTGACCGTTGGAACGCCACTCCCCAGATTGCTGCTCGAGCCTGCCGTAATCTTCTGGATTCCGAATATCGATGATATGGGGTGTGATGATGATGACAACCTCAGAGTTTTTTGCCTCGGTTTCCATCTTTTTGAAGAGTCCACCGATAAGGGGGATGTCTCCAAGAATCGGCACCTTGCTCTCGATTTTCTGGCGTTTTTCCTTAATCATTCCACCCACCACGATCTGTTGTCCATCCTCTACATCAATGAAGGCACTAATTGAACTGTCCTCCGTGATAGGTGCGTTAAAATCGGTGAACTCGACAAAATTACTCAAGGTAATCTGGGAGATGTCTAAGCCGATAGTGCGCTTTTCATTATCCGCCGTTTGCGATTTTGCGATATGTGGTGTAATCGTGATGGTAACGCCAACCGGCGGGTCGATGAAGTCATAGTTGAACAACGGCTGCGTCAGATTATCGGCGAGGCTCGTAACATCGGCGCTTTGCAGAAACGGGACGCGTCTACCAGAACTCCATGTTGCTTCACGATTATCGCGTGTGAGTAGTGCCGGTGTCGATATGGTTTGCACCTTGTTTTCGCGTATCAATGTGTGGAGCAAAGCCATATATTCCTGTGTCGCCAAGCTAATGTTGAAGCCACTGATTTCCTGACTCAATCCAAGTTTTGCCTCAAATTCCCCGGTCAGTGGATTCCCATCTCGAACCTCTGCACCAAACAACCCCCGTTCTCGCGCTGTCAACTCCACGCCGAGTTTTGTTCTTTCATCGAGGGTCACTTCGAGGATTTGTATATCAATCCATACCTGTCCCCGGACAAAGTCAAGTTCACGAATCATGGCTTCTACCTCCCCCATATACCGTTGTGCGGTCGTCACGAGCACCGAATTGGTCTGTTCATCTGCCTCTATCTGGACCTGCCCCCGTAGTGAATTAATATCGTTCTGCTCAAGCGTGCCTCCACGTGCAAGGAAACGCCCAAAGTTGAACCTGTCGCCACCGTCTGCTCCATTTTCACCCCACACATCTTCGAGCAAATCTTCGATATCTTCGGCAGTTGCATATTCAAGGCGGACCAGTTTGGTGGCCTCTCGCTGTCCTTCAGGGGTCGGCGCGTCGAGTTCTTCGACGAACTGCGTAATGAGTGTAAAATTCCGCTGCGTCGCAGTGGAGATGATCACTGCGTTGAGCGTCGGATAAGCCTCGGCGGTCACATTTCCGGCGAGAGATCCCTGGTTCTGATTTCGTGCCCGTCCGGGGACAAAAAAGAAGAAGCCGCCGCTGCTATTGTTCGTGCCTTGATAGACGTTGTTGATAATATTGGCGATATTTTCCGCGTCCGCATGTTCTAATTTGTAAATGCGGGTTCCCCACTCCTGATCGGGCATGTTGACATCAAGCCGCTTGATCAGGCTGTTAATTGTCTCAAAATTTTGGGAAGCGGTCGAGACCAGCAGGGCGTTCAAGCGGGTATCCGGCACGATGTGAACCTCCCCTTGGACCCCAAAGCCACCGGGGCTCTCTCCCCGTTGTTGTTCGCGGCGCCACCACCACGGTAGGTCTTCATTCCGACCGGAATCGCCTCCTTCAAAGAGATCTCTCAGGTTGTCGGATAGGCTTTGCGCTTCGGCAAATTTTAGGAAGTGGATTCGGGTTTCCTCTTGCGGATCTGCCTGATCCAGTTGTGTGATGATTTTTTCGATAATAGGGAAATTTCGCGGATCGGAAGAGACGAGGACCGCGTTCAAACGATCGCTTGAAGATATATTTACGGTCCCAATGATATTCTGATACTCCCCCTCGCCTTCAGCCCGCTCTTGCATCAGATTGCGACGGGTCCGTTCCCACTCGCGCCGTTCCCACCGTTCCGCATTGCTCCCCGGCCGCCTGCCGGCACTCACTCCCGTGATTAATTCTTCGAGCGTCTGTGCGACATCTTGGGCGATTGCGTAGTTTAGCTGAAAAATCTTAATCTCCGTTTGAATGCTCGGTGCGGTGTCAAGCTGCCTAATCAGGTCTTTCAGCACAACCAGGTTGGCTTCGGATGCTTTGAGAATCAACGAGTTTGAGCTGTCGTCGGCGGAAACCTGGATGCGCCCACGAATCATGTCAATGCCTCTGCCTTGTTCTCTGGCCCGCTCTATCATCGCCCTCATCTCTTCAGGCTTGTTCGTCGAACTCATTTTCCGCAGGAGATTTGCAACTTCGCCTTCCTGCTGGAAAACATCATTCAAAGTTTGGGCGAGCGGCCCCGCCGTGGCGTTATACAGCGGAATGATTTCCACTTTGAGCGGGATTTCCGGTGCCTCATCCGCAGCCTGTAAAATGGTTGCAATTCGATGGATATTGGAGGCGACATCGGTAATGATTAATGAATTGCTGTTTCCATCCGCGAAAATATTCGCGGCTTTGCTCAACAGCGGCTTGAGACTATTCACCAATTCCGAAGCGACAGCACTATTCAGTTGAATCATATATGTCTGAATCTCGTCGGTTTGATCAATCAGACTTGGGTCTGCCATAATGCGTTTCACAGGCACTTTCATTTTGACAGCCTTCTCGAATGTTGTAATCAGCAAGGTATTATTTGTCCGAATCATGGTCAAATCATATTGAGCGAGGACAGTTTTAATCTCTTCTAGCGTCTCGTCAATTGTCACGTTCTTGAGGTTAGTCAGTGCGAACTTCTTATCTCTGATGTCGTGTTCGGATGCAATAATCGTCAGGTTTGTCTCTGCACTGATGAACTTGATCAAGCTCTGCAGATTCCCACTTGGAAAGTCAAGATTAAATCGAATGGCTTTACCGGCCTCGTCGCGCTCGGCGACTTCCATCCCTTGCTGCATCCCTTGCTGATCTTTTTCCTGTGCTAACACTGACGCGGTAAAAGGTCCGGTAATACACCCAATGGATATCAATAGTCCGAGGCAGATAAGTATGGGCAACCCCCCGATAGGATCGGAATTCAAAGCAACTGGTGGTTGTCCGGATTGGGCAGGCACAAGACCTGCTGCGTCTTGATGCCTCCGATGCGATGGACCACAGACCTTACGCAATGGTCTGGTCAGGTATTTATAAAATCTCGATTGTTGAAAACACATTATGGTTGCTCCTACACTATGGTTGCTCCTACACTGAGTTGAAAGAAACTAAAAACAATCCCAATCTTTAGCATTGGGGCCAGCACTGTGATTTTCCTTGCCCAGCCTTGAGAAATGTGTTATAATACAGGCTATCAAATAATGATAGGGGCATATATGCACATTCAAAACTATCAGCAAGACTGGCATTCTGATAATACTTTGGTTTACAGTTGCCAATACCACGTAATCTGGTGCACCAAATATCGGCGTTCTGTGTTTGATGACACAATGCAGGAACGCCTCCAACACCTTATCTGTTCCCGTCAAACGGATTGGGACTATAGGATACGAGCGGTTGATGTGATGGCCGATCATGTTCACATGGTTATCGAGAACAATCCCAAAGTCTCGATTGCCCAAACGGTTGGGAAGATAAAAGCCTATACATCTAAGACCATGCGTGAGGAGTTTCCACAACTCAAATCCCGCCTGCCTACCCTTTGGACTCGTTCTAAGTTCATTTTTTCTGTAGGTAGTGTGACGCTTGATGTTGTCAAGCGGTATATTGAGGATCAAAAGAATGTCTAAGTCCGTTCCAACCCCGATTGCATCGGGCCTGCCTGTCCCGTTCGCGGGGCCCTCGGAACGGGGACAGGCCAGGCGCGTATCGCACATATATCATAAACACATCGCTTAGAAAATCTTCGCAATCATTGAGAGATTTGCGCTGATGGTTGTTTCCTTTTTGTCCGATACAGTGATTTGCAAATCCCTGACCTGTAACCATTTCGAGCTGGATTCGATTGCGTAAATTAACTGAACAACTCGATCAATGTTATTATTGAAGCGCATGTCAACGATGTAAGCCTCGGGCTGATGGGTAGCGGGAACCGTTGCAAGCCAACCTTGAAGTGTAGCTTCCTGCTCCAAAATCTGATCGACATACTGGGTGAGTGCACGGAGTTGCTGATCATAATCTAGTGTCTTCTCCGTCTCCTCCGCACCATCATCCTGTTCCGCTTCATAGCGGTTGATTAACGTCTCGAATTTCGACAGCAGTGCACTGTTAGGCTTGAACTTAATAGCGGTCGTCTGCTCCTTGCCACCGATCCCCAAAAATCCGTCCTTCGCTGCGTCGGTTTCTACAGCGATTTGAGCCTCAAGGAATCCCCTCTTGGATTCGAGCACTCCAGATAGTTGTTGTTTCAGGTTTGATTGAATAAACTGTAGCAGGTCGATTCGCAGCGTTAAAGGGATGACTTCTGGCAACGCCGCGAATTGGCGGACAGGTTTCGGGGTTGACGACGTATCTTGTAGGGGCACCCCCCCGATAGGATCGGAATTCAAATCAACTGGTGGTTGCCCGTATTGGGAAGGCACAAGTCCTGTCCCTACTGTGTCATCTTTGGCTGACTGTTCTTTGGATTCGGTTTCTACCGCGTCCTCTTTATTCTTATCCTCCACATCATCTTTTCCCCACCATGCATCGAACATCGCCTCCATCGCCGCGTCTTCAGTTTCGATCTGCCTCTGCTCCTCGTTTTCTTTGATGGCACTTTGCTGGGATTGTAACTGTTGGAGTTCGCTCGTTAATTCGTCCAAGTAGAGATGGCACACCAAATTTTTCTTCGTTTGCGGTGGGAGTTGTTCAGATTTCGCCCCCGGTATCGGTCTAATATTGAGTTGATAGTTTGGACGCAGCCCTGCTTTTTTCGCAAGATTAGAGATTCGCTGCGAAATTACCGCCTGCGCCTGCTCCCCCTCGAAAATAGGCCCTCGTATCTCTTTTAGCTGGTCTAGGCTTCTAAATGCGCCGTGCTGTTGCTTATAGGCAAGCAGTGAATCCGCTTTATTCTCAAGGGCAGGGTGCAGTGATGCCAGTGTGGAGGCGCGACGCGCTCGGTTGAGGGCTTCTAAATCAACCCGGTTTGCAATTTCGTCAAACAGGGAATCAGAGATAATCTGTCCTTCTAAACCGACTTGCGCTTGAATCTCCCGATCAATTTGCTGTATGACTTGAGCGAGTTGGACCAGATTCTGCGCCGTTTGGAGTCTCTCTTGTTTAGTCGTGAATTCATCGCCCGGAAACCCCTGTCGCATTATGGGCTCGATGAGGAGGATCAAGAGCACAAGCGCAACGACAATAAGTAAAGCGATCTCACGTCGTGTGAGTTTTCTCATTTGTCAATTTTCTTTTGTTTTCGGGCTTCTCTTTTTTGCCCGCTATTTTCAGATTTCGGAGACCGATTCTGATTCAGGTGACGGGTTTGGGCAAATGTCTGTATCGCATCTTTTGCCAGATTGCAGGTAATCTGTGCTTGGAAAATTGGCCGCTTATCGCGTTCAATGCTTGTGACCTGACCGGATTTGATGTTCGTAAACGCCCCCGATTGTGCCATAATGCTGATGGCTTGACTTACGTCTTGATGCGATTGGGCTTCGATATTAAAAGTAATCTTCGCTTTTTCAGGATCATCTAATCTGCTGATGTTGAGGGTTGTCCAAGCAATCTTTGTGCGGTCAGCGAACCGGACACTCAACTCGCGCACTATATCGAGCGGAGAGGCGCGGGGGGTTAAGAGATTCACCATGGCTAAATCTTTGACCAGCGTTCTTTTGGCGTTGGATTCGGATTGGCTGATGTTTCTAATTGCTCCATCCAGGGCGACAATTTTCGCCTGATGGATTCGGTTCCACGTCAGTCCACCAAACCCAAGGCCTACTAGCAGAGCCAATCCAGCTGCGACAGCCATTAACGTCCGCTTTCGCTGTTGAGCTTGTGTCAGTTTCACCTTCTCTTCTGAGGGCAGGAGGTCCAAGGAGATCTGGGAGGTCAACGCATTGATGCCCAGTCCCAATGCGACAGCCAGTGTATCGCTGAAACCGTCAACAGCTTGAGCGTTAGAGCGTTGTTCGCCCCACACCTCCTTAAAGGCATCAAATGGATTCCAAAGCAGGACTGGCACTTCCAGTCGATCCGCGATATAGCCTGTTAGTCCGGAGATTCGCGCACCGCCGCCACACACCCAAATTTCGCTAACAATCCTATCCCCATTAAAGTTAAGTTCCCGTTTTGCTCCATTGATAGAGCGCCTCAACTCTGCAACAAGTCCATCCGCCCATTTGTGCACCGGGGCAGCACCTTCAGGCTGCTGCTCCAACGCAGCGTTCGTAATTTTTCGCCTTTCGGTGACCTCAAAATTGTCCCCCGTTTCCTGCTGATATAGATGCGTTAGCTGGTTCCCACCAATAGGAAAACTCCGTGAAAACCGTAGGGCATCTCCAGCCATCAAGCAAAGGTCTGTCCGCCCCGCACCAATATCCACAACCATCGTCATTTCGGTTGACGAGCGGTCCTTGCGATCTACCATTCCCGCCAACACACTTGTCGCGAGGGTCGAAGGTATGATACTTTTAGGTGTAAGACCGAGTGGCTTTAGATAATCGATCTGCTGTTGCACGGTCTCGCGTCTTGCAGCAATCAGCTCGACGGAAATGCCATCCTCCGAACGATACACGTCATGGTGGTCGTAGATAGCCCCTTCTATCCGGAATGGAAGTTCCGTCTCTGCCTGCATGGCAACTAGGTTCGAGAGTTGGTCATCTGTTGCAGCAGCGGGAAGATTTGTCAATCGACGCGACGTAACTAACAAGCGGGGAATTGACAGGACCACTGGAGTGTTTCGCCCGCCTACCTGCCTCCAGAGCTGCTGCAAGGTCTCGGAAATTGCTTCGGTCGAAATTTCCGCCGTTGAATCTGCATGGGGATACGCCTCTACCCCCGCGCCCATGAGACGAATTCCGGACGCAGTTTGTTCGAGCTGGACCAACTTGATGGTGCTCGTCCCAATATCAATGGATACGATTTGGTTCTTTGTCATGATTTTTCCTGGATCGGCTCACTGAACTTAGGGGGATAGCATGTGACCATTGGGCTACCATTAACAACACAAAATCATTCTGATTATCCTCATAGAAATGCGCCAGTCTCTCTACAGAAGTAAGATTCGACATATCAAATTTTGTTTCTAAGCGATGAGTTTTTACATCTCTGACCCCGATTAGTTGTTTGGAAATAATTGAAGCGTATTTGCTTTTTCTTGTTGCTTTTTCTTTATATCCCGCAATGTGTTTCGCTCCCAGAAAACCCCATCGGTATATCCTTGAATCGTTGCGTCAGTCTCAGCCATCTGCAGCCTTTTTTGAGCATAAAAACAATATTCTTCGTCAATTTCAACCATAACAAAATTCCGTTCTAGTTTCTTTGCCACAACCCCTGCTGTCCCACTCCCTGCAAAGGGATCAAAAACGATGTTCCCTTTTCTCGAACTTGCAAGAATCAGTTTCGCTAGCAGCTTTTCAGGTTTTTGCGTTGGATGGGGTGTATTTTCCGGCATGGACCAGAAAGGAATGGTGAGGTCTGTCCAGATGTTTGATGGTGCAGTGAGTCGAAAGTTGCCCTCTTCTGCTTGAGTCCAATCTTTCGGTTTCCCATCCTCTCGATAGGGCGCGAGTGCCTGCCGCTTTAATTTTACAATATCTGCATCAAAACAGTAATCGTTTGAAACTGTATAGAACCAAATATCCTCAGAATTATTCTTCCAATTCTTTTTTGACCCGCGCCCCTTTTCCCTCTCAAAAGTGATTCTGTTTCTGACAATCAGATACTTATCGCAAACGAGCTGAATTGCGGTAGAAGACCGCCAATCGCCACAGATATAAACTGATGCCCCCGGCTTTAGCAACCGTATCATTTTGGGAAACCAAGATTCCAGCCACTTCATGTACTCCTCAACAGATTTTTGCTTAAAAGAGTAGGTGTTAAAATGCTTGGTCAAATTATACGGCGGATCGAGAAAGAGGAGATCGATAAAACGTGGGGGAAGCCAATCAAGGATATGGTGCAGATTTTGGTTGATGACTCTGTTCAGGATGGCATTCACTGAAACCGGACTAGCGATTTTTAATAAATGTCGCTGGTAGTCCGCTCTCTCCCGATCTGATAGCGTTATTGTTCGATTTTGTGGGGCTTTCTCCATAACGGTCTCCAGCCTAATTTTGCCTCCAATACTTGGTCACAATCTGTTCTCCGGTGCGATCAAGGACACCGACGCAAGAGGCGAGGGTTTTGCCAAGGTTATCAACGCCATCAACTTCGACGAGAAAACCGTGCGAGCGATAAGTAACCAACTCGGCAATCTGGCGGAAGGTGTCCATATCAATCCCGTCCACGTCGAGGAGTTGGCTGACATTCTCAAAAGGATTCCCCTCAACCCCAGCTTCTGCCAACGCTTCAGCCTTCTGACTGTCTTCCGGTTCCGATTCACGACGGTTGATAATTGCTTGGGCTTTGTCCGTGTCCATACCCGGCAAAAGTTGCAATATCTCTTGTGGTGCTGTGTTAATGTTGATGAACCCGCTGATTGTTGGGTCATCCGTTGTGGTAATCCGATCTACGATGCTACTAAACTCCTCCTCTGTTATCAGTTTGACCTCTTGGATCTGATCAACATTTTGGAAGTTGCCTTGACTGTTACGGTGGTCGATAATCCGCTCGGCGATGCCCTCATCAATACCGTCCAGCGTCTGCAACTGTGCAGCATCGGCGGTGTTGATATTAACCGAGTTGTCTTCTTTTTCATCGCTGTCCACACTGATTTGGTCGCGGATGTTGTTAAAAACCTGTTCCGTGACCGCCGGCACATCAATCAGATCACCGATGCTACCGAACTCCCGTTTTTGGATCAGTGCTTCCGCTTCCCCTTGAGAAAAAACGGATTGATTGTTATTCGTTTGGATCTGCGTTAGCTGCTGTGCCTCCGCGCTGTTAATGCTGACGCGCGCATTTCCGCTCGCGTCGGTATTTTTGTCGATTGAATAGACTGTTACCAGATCTACCAATCCGGGAACGTTTTGCTGCGTCCCCGTCTGGTCCGTTCCGATCCCAATACTTGCGGCCTCGGTTGCATTGGGATTGGAAGCCACCCGCTGCCCATAGAGAAGATTTGGTGTCATACCTTGGACTCGCGCGAGGTCCCGCACAGTGCGGTAAGGTCGTCCCTGCTCGATTGCCTCAGCAAGGGGCTGTTCTGTCATTTGTGCATCTTGATAACCCATGAGGCCCAGCAGCCCCTGTATCATATTTACACCTGCGGTGTTGATGTTGACCTTGGCACCTTCGTCGGTGATTGTAACACGATAAGTAAGGGCATTTGTAGCTTTAATACTAGCTCCAATCTGTTCCTCTAGTCCCTCCGCCCAATTTTCGCCGATTGAGTCGTAAGGTGTTTCATCCCCACGCAGCATCACGACAGCTCGCTCAAAGCCTGCCTTTGCCGCATAGTGGAACTTTGTTCGGTCAGCGAAGTTTGCCTGCGCCCGCTGTTCAAGTCGAATCGAATAAAGAAACTGGGTTGCAAGGACTGAGAGAATCGTCACCAACCAGAGCGTCGAAATAAGAGAGAGTCCGCGCTCGCAGGTGTGTAGAGGTGCGCTAGTTGAATTGGTGCACAATTTACACGCGCTCAACCCGAATTGTAGCGGAAATTTGCTTCTGACGTGAGATAATGAAGCTTCCATCTGTCACTTCCTCATCCGCCTGGTCCAGCGGCGGCACCTTCGCCGGGCGGTTGTTCGCTGAAATTCGCACTCATTGGCAGATAAACCATTGTTGATTGAGTTAGGGTAGTAGTGCTAGTATTCTGACGCTGCTGACCGTTTTCACCCGCGACTGTCACCCAAACGACAACGGATTTCGGAATCATTTCGGTGTCCTCCCATGACTCATACCATTCTTCGCCATCGTAGTATTTCACATTGAAGGAGGTAATCTGATCGAGGATCGGGACAATATTTATATGGATTGGATTTCCCGCTTCATCCTCGGTGGGCAGGGTCTCCGATTCAAGGAGAGGTTGAATAACGGTTTCCACATCCAAGGCTGTCGTTGACAGTCGGAAAAGGGCTAATCCTCTATCTACTTCACTATCTGCTGTCAACAATTCCCCACCCCCATCTCTTTCCTCCGCTTGCTCACCCCCAAGCTGTTGGGCGACATCCGATCCGATGTAATAAGCGATGCGTTGAATATCGCTCACAAGTTCGCCCGGATTTTCCGTCTCATCTATTAAGACCGTTTGATTGGCCGCATTCAATTCGGCAAGAAACGGGTCTGGATCGGTATGAATCAACGTCACGAAACTGATTAAATCCCGGTCAATCCCTTCCTGAATCGGATTATCCTGCGACACGATAACGAGAGATTCATCGCCCTGTATAGCTTGCAGGTTGCTCAAGTCTGTGGCGACGCGCTCTAACGCGATCCGACACTTTTGTATCATCACAATTCGCGATTCAGATTTCTGGTAAACATTAAGTGCAGCATTGAACGCGGTGTAGGAGGCACCTCCAATGATGACCAGAATACTGACAGCGACAAGTAATTCGAGTAGGGTAACACCGTGGGCGTGAAGCGCAAGCCGTGAAATGTGAGCCCTCATCTGTCGCCCCCTTGTCCGTGTTGACTACCCTGCGTCTGCTACTGTGGTATCTGACGGTCTGCGAGATAGGTGCTTGCTGAAATCAACCTCTCTTTCCCACCGTCTTGCCACGTGACCGTAACTGTGACCAAGCGCATCCCTTCAATCTCCTCCGATTCTACATCCTGAACCTCCGAATGCCAACGGAATCGTGAGTTCTCTCCAAATTCACCATCTTCTTCGCCAATATCCGGATAGCCTTCCAGTTCAATTGCCGCCATCCGAAATTTAAGGAGATACAAGGCAGTTGTTCTGTTTTCTGCCAGTGCTTGCCCTTTCGCCCCTTCCGTGAAGGAACGGAGCAACGTCGGTAGGGCTAACGACAAAATGGCTAACGCGACGACGATTTCGACCAGGGTAAAACCATTGTTGTCAGCTGCCGATCGATGGAACGGTGAGATTAGGTTATTCAGAAGGTTCATATACCCAGTCCTAACACTTCCAGTTGCTGCGAGTTGATTTTTTGAAGTCGAACCCGTCCTGTTGCATTTTCAACTGTGATGGACATCGCTTGCCCTTGCTGATCTTGAATATGGAGAACAGTATCCTCCGACGAGCCCGTTGGAGAGAAATAGATATAATCCACGCCGGTATCTATTTGATTATGCTGCAAGTTGTGATTCGTTATCATGCGTGCTAAACTGACATTGTGACCCAGTTGCTGGGGTATACCGAGGATTGCATTCGTCCGTAAGGGGGATGTTTGCGCCAATTCTGTAGTTCCTTGATTGGTCGTTGGTTGTTGGGTGGGTTGGGGAGTGGAGGGGTCTGCGAGATTGAAGGTTTCGCTGGAGGCAAGCCAATAGCGATTTGCCGCCAAATCAAACACAACGAGGTAAGCTGCCCGATCAGTGATTGCCATATCTCGCGCAAAGTTGAGCATGTCTCGGATAGCATGGGCGGTGGATTTTAAGCGCGTTGATGCGGCGAATCCGCGTAGAGATGGCATCGCGATAGAGGAGAGAATCGCGATTAACGCAAGCACGAGCATAATCTCAATCAGCGTAAAGCCTTTCGAGGCGAGCGGCTGTAAATCCCATTTAGTAGGGTTCAACGATCGCAGCATCGGGACGAACCCCTTTCTGAACGCAAAATCCGAATGACCAAGCAATAGGCGGCGTTACTGACTGTGATCCGCTGATCAAGGCAATGAGCTTTCATAGTGTCGGGTCTATCAGGTGCATCCCTTTTCTTAAGAGTTGAGGAAAATTGTCGGTTTAGATAAAAAAACAACAATGCGCGTTAATCCATCTCACTGATCTACCTCCTGAATCCAGCTTGTGATGTCAGCGTTGAAGCCTTGGCCACCTTCCTTGCCATCCTTGCCAAACGAGTAGAGGTCGTAATCGTAACCTGCGTGAATACCGGGATAGGCATAAACGTAATTGTTGCCCCATGGATCTGTGAAACTTTGCTTTCTTAGATAAGGACCGTTCCAATTTTCAGGTTCCGGGTTGGGGGCTTCCCAAAGTGCCCGTAAATTTTGTTCCACCGTTGGGTAGTCCCCGACTTCTATCGCATACATCTCTAACGCGTTTTCCAAAGCCCCAATCTCCAACTTGGCTTTGGCAACCTTTGCCTTATCCGGTGCATTCAGGACCCGCGGCGCAATAAAACTCGCTAACAGACCGAGAATGACGATAACGATTGTAATTTCAATAAGTGTCAGCCCTGCTTCATCTGATTTTAACCGTTTTAGCATGTTTTACCCCTTAATTGATAATGATAAGATAGTGGTTATTCACCGATCGATGTGCTGGCTTCAAAGATTGGGAGTATCATGGCGACAGCAATAAATCCGATCAGCAACCCCATGACTAGAATCACCAGCGGGCCAATTGAGTTGGTAAGCCGTTCTAGGTTTTTCTTGATTTCCAGATCGTAATATATCGATAGTTTGGTCAGCATCTGTTCGGGCTCGCCGGATTCCTCACCAATCGCGACCATGTGGGTCAGCAGGGGTGGAAAGACCGCACTGCTCTCCAATTCTCGCGACAAAGTCGAACCCCGCTCGATTTCTTGTTCCGCGCTGGCAACCGCATTTCCGTAAACCAAATTCCCAATGGTATCCTTGACAACGCGAAGGGCCGGCAGAAGTATAACGCCATTTTCCAGCAGCGTCGCCATGGTTCGGGTAAACCGCACCAGCGCAAAGTTGCTGAAGATTACCCCAATAATCGGGAGTTTAATCTTCACTCGATCAAAAGTCAGTCGTCCACTTTCCGTGCGAACATACTGTCTGAGTGCCAACCCGCCGCCAACCCCCGCAATTAAAATTATCCACCAGTAAGTGCTCAAGAAATTGGTAACGCTAATAAGAAACCGGGTCGGACCGGGTAATTCAACATCTAGCTCAGCGAACATGCCGGTGAATTTAGGGATAACGAAGGTCATCAAGATCGCCACCGCACTGATGCTTAACACCAGCAGAATTGCGGGATAGAACAGTGCGGAGGTCACTTCAGTTTTAAGAAGCCGTTGTCTCTCAGCAAACTCAGCGAGGCGTTCCAACACAACCCCGAGCACCCCGCCCGCTTCGCCCGCTTTTACCATATTGACATACAGCTCGGAAAACACCTTCGGATGCTGTGCGAGCGCGTCGTTAAGGGGTGAACCGTGTTCGACATCATATTTGACCTGTTCGACCACCCGCTTGAGTTCAACATTGGTAATCTGTTCGAGAGTTACTCCCAACGCGCGAGATAACGGAACGTGGGCGTTGGTCAGCGTCGCCATTTGGTATGTGAAAAACTCGACCTCTGCCGGCTTAATCCGATTAGACAGAAACGGAATCTGAATTCCTTTTCTATCTTGAGTTTCCGCGCTGTCCTCAATAATGCTCGTCGGCCAATACCCCATCACCTTCAGTTTCGACACAAGTTCAGCCTTATCGCTTGCCTCTTGTGTGTTGGTGATCACTGTTCCGGTGTTCGTGAGGGCTTCGTAACGGAATCTTGGCATCAGGAGCTCTCTCCCGTAATACGCAATTTACGCATCACGTTTTACATTTTATACCACTTCGCCGATTTCAAATTCGTCCTCTTGGGTGAGGCGGACAACTTCCTCGATGGTTGTGTAGCCGGCGACCACTTTTCTCCACCCATCCTCTCGCAACGTTTTCATCCCCAACTGCATCGCAGCGCGTTTCAGTTGGTTGGCAGACGCACTTTGAATGGTCATCTCGCGCAGTTCCTCGCTCATTAGGATGACCTCAAAGAGACCAATTCGCCCTTTATATCCACGGTCTCGACACTCTTTGCAACCAACCGCACGTGGGATAAGCAGATTGGCGGTAATCACTCCTGTTTGGGTGCCGAGCAGGTCTTGGATGCGCTCTGGTTCCGGCGTGTACATCTCATAGCAATGGGGACACACCCGACGTGCAAGCCGTTGGGCAATGATGCCCTCCAGCGTTGAGGCAACTAAGTAAGGTTCAACTCCCATATCTACTAAGCGAGTCACCGCACTTGCTGCGTCGTTCGTGTGCAGTGAGCTAAAGACAAGATGCCCGGTCAAAGAGGTATGGATCGCCATCTCTGCTGTTTCATAGTCTCGGATCTCACCAACCAGCACTTTATCCGGGTCTTGACGAAGGATGTGCCTCAACCCCGCTGCAAAGGTCACATTAATCTCAGGATTCACTTGAATCTGGTTTATCCCTTCCAACTCATACTCAACGGGATCTTCTATCGTGATGATTTTCACCTCCGGGGTGTGAATCTCTTTCAAACAGGCGTAGAGTGTTGTCGTTTTCCCACTGCCCGTTGGGCCCGTTGCCAAGATAATGCCGTGGGGTTTCTGAATCATTCGGTAAAACTGATCCAGATTCTCCTCCAGCAAGCCGAGCTGCTCTAAACCAAATGAGATAGATTGCCTATCGAGGATTCGGAGAACGACACTTTCGCCATGGACGGTAGGCACGGTCGAAACCCGCAAATCGATTTGGCGGTTGCCAACGCTCTGGACGGTCACACCAATCTTTCCGTCCAAAGGCCGCCGCCGTTCTGCTACATTCATGCTCGCCATAATCTTGATACGGGAGGTAATTGCGGCCTGGAGATGGGGTGAGGGATTGGGTTGGTCTTCCAAAACACCGTCAATCCGATAACGGATTTTGAGCTCACCGGGGAAGGGTTCAATATGGATATCGCTGGCACCGAGTCGGACGGCATCAATGATAATCTGATCTACAGCGTTGATAACCGTCGGATCTTGGCTCAAGTCCTGTTCGCTGATGCCGAAATCGTCAATCGTTTCACGTTCAAGCGTGGCGACTGCGCCAACGGGGCCCTTGATTCCTTCGCTGAGAATGGCGGAGGCGGTCTTTCCGTAGGCACGAATAATGGCTGCTTCGATGTCCCCTTCGGCTGCAAGGACTGGTTCGATCTCGCATTCCGTGACCAATCGCATCTCATCAATTAACATGATGTCCAACACATCCGCCATCGCGACAGTGAGCGTTCCTTCACTCAGACGAATTGGCAAGACCCTATTCCGGTAAGCAAAACTTGCTGAAACTCGCTCAGTTGCCTCATTCTCTGGAACAATATCTTCAAGCAGCACGCACGGCACTCCGGACTCCAGAGCCTGCTTAGCGAGCACGAGGGACTTGGAGTCCACAAACTTTGAGAGTGCTTGGGTGTGGGTCACACCTGTTGTTTCGATTTCCTCAAGAACTTGTTGATGCTCATCTTGAGAGATTAACTCTGAATCTAGCATCAGTTGGACTAATGACCTACCCACTGCATTGAACATGATTTAACACCTCTCCATCTTTCCAATCTCTAACTGGTGATTCCATCTGTGGATAGGTAGACGCAGAAGGGTAGGTGAGGTTTAGAGATCTGATGAGTGTAAGCCTTTCTTAACATAATCTTAACGAAATTTCAATTTAGTTAGAATTTTTGCAGTTGAACGCCCCAAGTCTCCGATGCGGCGATTCGTCGCCGGTAAACATGCCTCTCAACGCCCGATGAATCGAGCAACTACAGCAGGGGCTCCCTCAAGGTGCCCCTAGGGAACAACGATTGCTATTCCCTAGCGAAGGGCGTAAGTCCTATTAATTTCTTGAAGTTTGGTCCTCCGATTCCAAAAAATCCTTGAGTCCCTGAAGGGCTGTAAGTTGAATATCAACGAGTGATGCGTCGGGGCACGCCTTGTCTTCTTCACCTACCAACCAAGCAGCCCACATCCCTACGCCCTTTGCACCGACTACATCGTCCGAATATGTATCCCCGACATAGATTGCTTCTTCAGGGGAGACCCCTAATCTTGATAACGCCGCGTGGAATATTCCTGCCTCCGGTTTCGATATGCCAACAACGGTTGAATCGACGACGACATCAAGCAAAGGTGAGAGGTTGTATTCATCGCACCAGCCTTGTGTGTTTCCAAAGTTGTTGCTGATAACGCCAAGCTGGTATTGCTCTCGAAACGTTACAATCCACCGCCGGTTTTGGTCAAGGGATTCCTTTGCACCTTCGCAGAAGAGGTCTACATACTGGTCCTTAACGTCCCGATCCAAACCGAGTGCTTCGTAGATGCCGGTGGCAATGACATCCATCGTTTCGCGTAGTGTAAGTGTGGGACCTCTCCCACTGTTGATAAGTCTATCAACGGCGGCACGATCCACCCGATCAAACGTTTCTCGGTCAATATCTGGATACACTTGCTGGATGAACCGATATATTCGGTCTCGCCAATGAATGCCATTTCCATCGAGTGTGCCGCCAAAATCAAACAACAAGGCACGAATTTCCATCATCGCTTAAAGCCTCATTCCGGTAAAGATGGTGCCTATTGCGTAGAACGTGAACCAAGAACTTCCTCTGTTTCACGCTTTGCGTAGTGGATCCGACTGCAACCAGCCAATCATACCGATGACCTCTTCCTGCCGACCTTGCATTGACACTTCGATCAGAGCCGGTCGATCTGCGGCGAGCGCGTCTTGTAGCACGCCCTTGAAGTCTGCTATCTCATCAACTCGTATCGCGTAAGCACCGAAGGATTTGGCAAACTGGATAAAATCCGGATTGCTCAAGTCGGTATCAATAGTGCGTCCGTTACAGTCCTTCTGCTGAGATCCCTTGATTGCGCTCAACGCGTCATCGTTCACAACAATCGTTACGACGTTGATGCCATACATCATTGCGGTGGCTAACTCAGGTGAGCCCATCATGAATCCGCCGTCCCCGCTGAAGCACACAACCGGCTTCTCTGGATGTGCAATCTTTGCACCGATTGCCGCAGGGAAAGCGTATCCGAGTGCGACACCGATGTTCGGATAGAGAAAGGTTCGCGGATCCAACACCGGATACTCGGCGAATGAGGCGTAGCCGATGCCGTGAACATCGACAGAGATGATTCCATCATCTGGCAGGACTGCGCGTATTTCCGGCAACAAGGGCAAGGGGGGTTGAGCGGCAAATCTCTCTCGAATCCGATCCAGCGGCTGCGTCCATGAATCTTTACCTCCATCAACCTCTTCGATTAACGCTTGCAAGGTCAATTTAAGATTTCCAACGACCCCAACGTCGCACGGATATTCCCGCCCGATTTCCTTCGTGTCCTCATCGAGTTGGATTAATGGGCGTGGCGGTTGAAAGCTCCAAGTCCGCGTATCAATTGATGTAAAACGGGGACCGATGGCAAGTGTGCAATCCGCAATCTGCATCGCTTGATGGCCTGGAAAGCCGTAAACAATCTGTAACGCTAGTGGATGATCTTCAGGCAAAGCACCCTTTGCACATCGCGCCACAACAACGGGAGCGTTCAGTTTCTCAGCGAGTTGCTGCAATTCCTGACGCGCATCGGAATGAATGACCGCTGACCCTGCAAACAGGATTGGCCGCTCTGCGTTTCTGAGGGCTTCCGCCGCAGATTGGAGGTCAGCAGGATGGGGTGGGGCGGCTGGCTGTCGCTCGACACGCGGTGGGATGGGAACTTCTCCCTCACCAGTGACCACATCCATCGGAAATTCCAGCACGACGGGCCCGGGACGCCCCGATCGCATGGCGCGGAACGCATTTTCGACAACCTTGGGGATGTCCTCTACTGTCTGTGCAACTGCACAATACTTCGTGACAGATTCAAAGAAACTCATCTGATCCAAACCGTGAAACATCTTGCTCGGATCTCTTGTGTAGAATTCGGAGTCGCTTTGTCCGGTGATTAGCAACACAGGGACACAGTCTGTGAATGCCTCCAAGATTCCTGTCGATGCGTTGCTTGCGCCGGGCCCGGGGACCGTCAGCGCGACACCTACTTCCCCGGTAGAACGCGCGTAGCCATCTGCCATCTGCGTTGAAGCATATTCATGACGGACAAGATAGTGTTCAATAACGCCTGCTCCACAACGAAGGAGCGAGTCGTAGATCTGTATGTTCTGTGTCCCTGGCATTCCGAAAACACAACGCACCCCTTGCGCTTTCAGACACTCAATAAGAATATCTCCACCTCTCATAAGTATTCCTCCTACATGTTAATTGATTTGTAAAACAATTTTTTATGAGCCCCGGCACCCTAAACACCCCATTACAACTCACAGTTGACACCCCGTGGGTCGGGCTTCCTAGCCTGACTGCACCCATGAACATAAGGTTTTCACGTTTCGCGTATCACGCACTTTGCGTTTTGCACTTTTTTACATGAGCCAACAATTTTACGAATAAGCCCGTAGTATATCACAACACAGTGTAATTACAATACCGAAAATTTCATCTCCTATATTTGAACCGTGCAATCGCGCCCCGATCTGCCAATTCAGCGCGGGCGTAATAGGCAGGCATCTGCGCTGATTTCTAGTTCCCAATAACGGCATCGAGGCAAGGATGCCTCTCCCACCGCCGCACATCGGATCCACTCGGTAGGAGGGAAATCCTTTTCCCGATAACAGCTTTGCAAACAGACGCTAAGGTAAGTACGTTTCCAAGAACTTAACCAAACCAGATCGAAACTAAGCCTTGTTGGCCCATCCAGCAGGGCTTTTTTTATGGCTTCCGGTCAAAGCGCAGCCGTTATTCCCTACTGACACAAACAGAATCAACACCTAAGCATTGCGTCGGTTGGATGGACATGAACTAACTCGGTAAGGTTACGGAATTCCGTGACCGTTTCAAATTTAGAATTGACCGATTAGCTCGCTAACTTGGCTTAATCCCAGTGTTGGTGCGGATGGAGCGGGAAAAAGTTGCAGCCGTTGGGGGCATCCGTCTGCTAGATTTTTTGTTGCAAATAATCTGGATCTGATATATAATAGATAAACTTTAGGATATAGGTGTTCACTAAACTGTATCGTTGCGTTGATTACATCTTTTGACGCGATTCTTTTTTTTAGCCCTCAGTTTGTGAGAAATTTCACAAACGCCCTCGAAAGGATGAGGCAAATTTTGGGTTCATATAGAGAACTACAAGAAAATTTGCCCTGTGGAACCAATGCTTTTTAATTTCGCGAATGTGCTACTTTTTCTCGTGGTTGGGTGTTTATTTGTCACACTGAACCTCGTCCTCTCTCGCCTGCTTCAGACCCGACTTTTCACCGACGAAAAGTATATGCCTTATGAGTGCGGTGAAGATCCAATCGGTGATACTCGTATTAAGTTTAATGCTCGCTTCTACGTCATTGCGCTTATCTTCTTAATTTTTGATGTTGAGATTGTGTTTCTATTTCCGTGGGGTGTTGTTTTCCGTGAAATTGGGCTGCTCGCATTTGTCGAAATGCTGGTGTTCATCTTTATACTGTTGGTCGGTCTCGCCTATGTTTGGGTAAAAGGGGACCTCCAATGGATTCGATCGATTCAGTCTGTAAGGGAGGAAATTGAACAATGATAATTGAGGAAAAGCTGGACAAGAATATCATCGTAACTTCTATTGATGCTGTCGCCAACTGGGCGCGGGCATCTTCTTTGTGGCCCATGACCTTTGGGCTTGCTTGCTGCGCTATTGAGTTTATGGCGACCGCCGCCTCAAATTATGACTTAGACCGCTTTGGCGCAGGTGTTCCCCGTGCGACACCCCGTCAATCCGATCTGATTATTGTTTCGGGGACAGTCACACTGAAAATGGCGACTCGGATTAAACGCCTTTATGAACAGATGCCCGAACCGAAATATGTCATCTCCATGGGAAGTTGTGCGACGAGCGGGGGTCCCTATTGGCAGCACGGCTACCACGTCTTGAAGGGTGTGGACCGAATTATTCCTGTTGATGTTTATGTTCCCGGTTGCCCGCCGCGTCCGGAGGCTGTGCTTGAAGGCTTGATGAAGCTGCAGGAAAAGATTAAAACACAGACGGTCGCAAAACGAACAAGTGTGCCTTTCTTGAAGAAACTCTTCACGAAGACGGACTTGGAAAACAATGCAGAGGCGATGGCTGAAGCAAAGGAACACTTGGCAGCGCATGAAGAAGAGGAAGAAGCCGCCGGTTAAACTGAGGAATGACGGTTCAAATTTTAAGAAAGGGGAATTATAACGCTATTGGTAGTTAGCCAAAAGCGTTGAGGCTTTTCCGTGACACTACAAGAAATTTACGAAAATCTAAAAGATAAATTTGGAGAATCAATCGCCTCGTTTGAAGAAGACATTGCGAATCCTTTTATTATCGTTGCCACCGAGTCGATTGCTGATGTCGCACAATACCTCGCCGAAGATAAAGGGTTGGCTTTCGATTTCTTGATGTGTTTGAGCGGGGTTGATCTCGGCGCGAAAGATCCCAACTATTACGTTGTATATCACCTCTACTCAATGACCCACCGTCACAAATTGGTCCTGAAAGTCGTTCTCCCCAAAGAAGAAGAACTCCACGTTTCCACCGTTGAGCATATCTGGAAAACCGCTAACTGGCATGAGCGGGAGACGTATGATCTGTACGGGATTATCTTCGATGGTCACAGTGATTTGCGACGCATCCTGCTTCCCGATGATTGGGAAGGCTACCCTATGCGTAAGGATTATAAAGAACCTGAGTTCTATCGAGGGATGCGAGTGCCCTATTGATGTACATGGAGAGGGAGGAAAAACGATGGGGTTGTCCGAACAATATCAACAACAGATTATTAATGCGATTAAAGAATTGCCAGAGGAAAAACTAGCCGTGGTTGTTGATTTTGTGACATTCTTAAAGGACAAATCTCAACCTTGTGCAGAGAAAAATATAGTCAAACTTGGCGGTCTATGGGAAGGGTTTGAACCGACTGATGAGGAAATTCAAGAGGCGCGAAAAGAGATATGGCACCATCTTGATACAAAAGCAATATAATGAAACATTAATTAATGTTCAGCACCCCTGATTTTGGGTGAATGCCGTATTGATGCGTGGAATTCTATGAAAGACTAATAAGAAAACAGCAGTAAGGAGAAACTTATATGGAAGCCAAGATAGTTAATCTGCAAACTCTGTTTGAACAGCAGGTCTCATATCTAATTCCTCAATTCCAGAGACCCTACGCATGGAAAGAGGAGATTCAATGGAAACCCCTCTGGGATGATATACGCAGTGTTGCGGAGCACTTTCTCAACAAAGAAAAAATACGACCACACTTTATGGGAGCCATCGTCCTACAACTGCAGCAAAGCAATACTGGAGAGGTAACAAAAAGACTGGTAATAGATGGACAGCAGCGACTTACTACTTTGCAACTACTCATCAGGGCAACGGAGCAAGTATTTCAAAGTCAAGATGATACGGTAAGAGCAACCCGATTATCAAAACTAACAACGAATCAGGACAGTCACTGGGGCGGAGATGGCAAAAACGAGACCAAAATACGGCAGTCCAACTACTACGACCAGGTAGCGTTCCACGCAGCTATCAGAGATTCTGACAGTAATCATCAGAGTCAGGATTGGGCTATTAATGAAGCGTACGAGTACTTTAAGGGTGCTGTGGACGATTGGCTGAAAATGGAAATGGAAAACCGAATCGCCAGAGCGGATGCCCTAGAAGAAACGCTCACTAAGTATTTGCAGATAGTGGTAATTGATTTAGATCAAGACGAAAAACCCCATATCATATTTGAAACGTTGAATGCGCGAGGCGAGCCACTGAAACAATCTGACCTCATCAAGAACACGGTGATGTACGAGGCTCGGGTCATAGATGATGCTCAAAAGGCGAAAGAGCTTTGGGGGATGTTTGGAGATCGATGGTGGCGGGAAGAGGCCGACGAGAAGTTGAAGAGGCCCCACATTGACAGATTCCTCAACCATTGGATGGTTATACGAACGCAGAGAGAAGTTGCCGTAGATGAAGTCGCACGGAGGTTCCGAGATTACATAGAAAGGAAAAACAGGGTAGATGAACGAGAGCCTATTGAGGTCGTTGCGGAAGACATCAGGAAGACTGGAGAGATTTACAAAGACCTGGAGACGATCAAAATTCCTGAAATCGAGACCTTCTTAAAGCGGATGAAAGTGATGAAACTGGGCGTGGTCACACCTCTGCTGCTCTGGTTATACACATCTGGGGTATCTGAAGAACAGCGTTTGAGAAGTGTCAAGGCGTTGGAAAGTTGTCTGGTGAGACGGATGCTCTGTGGTATAGGTTCTCATGGTCTACTCAAAATTTTCATTGCCATCCTGCACTCTCTGAAGAACCCGAGTACGCTGAAAGTGCTGGGGAAAGTTTCCATGTTCAAAGAACTGTTGAAACTAGACGATGATGGTGTTTTGCATCCCAGCGACATCATCGTAAAATACTTACGCCTATTATCACAATGGCCTAATAACCGAATGCCGTGGCCTAATGACCGAATGCTGTATGATCACCTTACTACCACGCCAATGCGAGGCGCAGTCGCTCGTAAAAGAATGGTGCTTGAAGCCGTTGAAACGTATTTAAGGGGCGATAAAGCTGAGCCGCTTGGGGACACCGATAAATTGACTGTCGAGCATATTATGCCAGAAAAGTGGCAGCAGAATTGGCCACTGCCGCCAGATAAAGATGAGACCGAAGCCACCAATGACAGAGATGAGGTTGTCAAATTAGTAGGGAATTTCACGTTGACAACTGCCAAGTTGAACGCAAAGCTCTCGAACAACCCATGGAATGAAAAACGAAAGACGTTGGACGACCATAGTAGCCTGTTTCTGAATAAGACATTACTAGAGGGTGCACCCGATGTCTGGGATGAAGCAGCTATCGAAAAGCGTAGCGGTGACTTGGCAAAAATAATTATGCAGATATGGCCCTCTGCTGACAACTTCAACGGGACACCAGCATAAACTGTGCACAGCTAAACGTAGCCGAAACTTTAAGGAAATTTATCATGGCAGCACCACAACCGGAAAGCAAATTTATTGAACTGAAGCCATTTTCAGATGAGATGATTGTTAGCATGGGCCCGCAGCACCCAAGCACCCATGGCGTGTTAAGACTTGAGTTGAAACTGGATGGGGAAATTGTTCGGGATGCAATCCCGCATATTGGGTATCTGCACCGCTGCTTTGAAAAACATTCCGAGAATCTGAACTATCAGCAGATTATCCCGTTTACCGACCGGATGGATTATATTGCAGCGATGAATATGAATTGGGGATTCTGTCTGGCGGTTGAAGAATTGCTGGCGACGGATGAGAAGAAATTTTCCGGCGTTCCTGAACGGGGGGAATACCTCCGTGTCCTCATCGGTGAGCTAAATCGAATTGGGAGCCATCTATTGTCTTTCGGCACCTATGGCATGGACCTCGGTGCGTTCACGCCGTTTCTTTACGCCTTTAGAGATCGCGAGAAAATCCTTCTGCTTTTTGAAAAGATTTGCGGTGCGCGATTGACCTACAATTATATCCGTGTCGGTGGGGTTTCAAGGGATACGCCGCCGGGGTTTATTGATGAGGTTAAGGAATTTATCGACTATTTCGAGCCGCAGATCGATAAGTATAACGCACTGCTCACCGCCAACCGTATCTTCATTGAGCGGACAGCAAAGGTCGCGGTCATGGATACAGAAATGGCGATTAACTACGGCGTGACGGGTCCCAACCTACGTGGGGCAGGGCTACAATGGGATCTACGCAGAGATGAGCCTTACTCCATTTATGACCGATTCGACTTTGACGTTCCGGTTGGCAAAGATATTCCGGAGCTTGGCGTGGTCGCCGGTGATTGCTGGAATCGCTATAAAGTCCGGATGGATGAGATGAAACAGTCGATCCAGATCATCCGGCAGATTCTTGAGTCCGGTCTTCCCAATGGGCCAATTCAGGCAGAGATGAAAGCCGTGCGTCCCCCCAAAGGCGAAATCTTTTCCCGAAGTGAAGCCCCTCGTGGGGAATTGGGATTTTACATTGTGAGTGATGGGACCCCGAAGCCGGTGCGTCTGAAAGCCAAGTCGCCCTGTTTTACAGCGTTAAGTGCGTTGCAAGAGCTGAGTCGAGGATTAATGGTCGCAGATATTATCGCAATCATCGGAAGCATTGATATTGTCATGGGAGAGGTTGATCGCTAGATTCGATGCCGGTTTTCTTTCTTTTTCTTATGTGCCCCGTAGGTCGGGCTTCCTAGCCCGACTGCATCAATGAACCAATGATTTTCACGCATCACGTTTCACGGATAAGGAGTTTGAATGCCACTCGGTTTACAAGTTGCTTGGAATCCCGATGCAATCGGGGTTGAAAACTTACATCAATTTTTCGTCCAATCCTCCGAAAGCTGGGCGCAAAGATATGTCCAAAATCACGCGCCATTTCTGGAACATCTCCCCGCTCCGCTCGGCGAATTCGCAATTATGCTCGTCTGTTGCGTAATTTTCGTTGCCGTTGTCCCCTTACTCCCACTCGGTCTGGTTTTAGCAGAGCGGAAAGTTTCTGCACATATCCAAGACCGGGTTGGACCGATGCGGGTGGGACCGCACGGTATCCTTCAAACCTTAGCCGATGGGGTTAAACTCATTTTCAAGGAAGACCACATCCCACGAGAGGGGGATAAATTCCTCTTTGTGGTTTCCCCATACATTATCTTCGCTTGCTCCTTTGCCGTGTTTGCTGCGATTCCGTTTGGTCGATCCATTCTGGTGAGTGAATTAAATATCGGCATTTTTTATATCATGGCAATCTCCTCCGTTATCGTGATGGGCGTGATTATGGCAGGTTGGGCTTCCAATAGCAAATGGTCCCTGCTTGGGGCGATGCGATCTGCCGCCCAAATCGTTAGCTATGAAATCCCGATCGGGCTCGGCATTTTGACAGTTGTTATGCTCATGCAGACCCTGAATATGCAGGAAATCGTCAAAGGCCAAGACGGGATAGCGAATTGGTTAATTTTTCGGACACCGTTCACCTTTATTGCATTCTTCGTTTTCTTTATCTCATCGATTGCTGAAGTCAACCGGACCCCGTTTGACCTTCCCGAAGCAGAATCTGAACTGGTCGCTGGCTTCCATACCGAGTATAGCGGTATGCGTTTTGCGCTGTTCTTCATTGCGGAATATGCGAATATGTTTGCAGTCAGTGCAATCGCTTCAACGCTATTCCTCGGCGGTTGGCACGGGATTGTCCCTGCAGAAATGTTACCTCAATCCGGCATCCTTGGCTTCCTCCTGAGAGCGGTTACCCTTGGTGGACTTTTGGGGGTCGTTATCAAAACGCTGCTCTTAGTGTTCGTCATGATGTGGCTGCGCTGGACGCTACCGCGTTTGCGTGTGGATCAGTTGATGAGTCTATGTTGGAAGTATTTTATACCGATTTCATTTTTCAATATTCTGGGTGTCGGAATCTGGGGGTTGATTTTCCCGAAAGATTCGCTATTAAGTATTATTATTAGTATTGCCGTTATTATACTTGGACTCATTTTCACGTTCGGTGTGCTAGGTAAGAGTTTATCTCAGGGGCCTGAACCACCGCCAAGTTCGGCGGAGCGGCGAGTTTCTGCGACAACCTAAAAAAGCCAAAGGCACACAAATTTACCTCTAAGGGGGTTTTTATCATGCGCCACTATTTGTCAAATATCTATCTGGGGGTTTATACAGCCCTCGTCGGTATGCGTATCACCTTCAAACAGTTGTTACAACCCTCCGTCACCCACCAATATCCTTACGACCGATCCTTTGAGCAGAAGAAAAATATCCGCGAGATCCCCAAGGGGTATCGAGGAAAGCTACACAACCGCATTGAGGATTGTATCGGTTGTAAAAAATGCGAGATGATTTGTCCCGTTGACTGCATTACCATTGCCACCCAAAAACTGCCCAAAGGCGAGCGACTTTGGGATAGTATGAATGTAGTCCATCTCAAAGATAGGACGGAAATTGTCGGTAATATTGAGGGAGCCGAGAAACCAGCACCCAATACAGCTGTTACCATTCAGACACGCGACAATAGAACCGTTGCTGTTGCGAGTGAGGAAATCGCTAATGTCGTTGAGCGGAAGCCGGTGATTTTCTACCTCGACCAGTTTGACATTGATATGTCGCTCTGTATGTACTGTGGTCTTTGCACTGAAGTTTGTCCAACGGAATGCCTGATTATGTTCGATAATCTTAGCGATGGGATTGAGTACTCAACCTTCGATCGGACAGACCTAATTTACGAATTTGCGAAGCCAGAGATGTATGAACAACCAACTGATGAATCCACTGAGGCGGAAGCCGCAGACTAATTGAGTAACTGAGTCCCCCTATGGAATTTAATCCTCAACAATTAGTTTTTTACCTTTTTGCCCTGTTGACCATTGGATCGGCGGTTATTGTTGTGACGATAAAAAATATCGTCTACGCTGCCTTCTCACTGATGGTTACGCTTTTCAGCGTTGCGGGGCTTTATGTTTTCTTACAAGCGGATTTCCTTGCCGCTACCCAAGTGATAGTCTATGTCGGCGGTATTCTGGTCCTGATTCTATTTGGGGTTATGATGACAAGTGGCCGCTTGGACCTGAAGCTCAAGCTGGAACGCGGACAGCTTTTCTGGGGAGGTGTCGTATCGCTAACCATCTTCGGCTTGCTTTTGAGTGTCATTACAAACACGCCACAATGGGAAAACGTGGACGCAGGGGCATCGCAGGAACCGACAACGCGCAAGATTGGCGAGATGATTATGAAGGAAGAGTTCTTACTGCCATTTGAGATCGCGTCGATTCTGTTATTGGTCGCGTTGATTGGGGCGGCACTAATTTCCCGTAAGGAGGTCAGGAACGAATGAACCTACAGAGTTATCTTGTCATCAGTATTATACTGTTTAGTCTCGGAATCTTCTGTGTTTTGACGCGCAGGAATGCTATCAGTATCTTGATGGGAATCGAATTGATTCTCAACTCCTGTAACCTCAATTTCGCTGCCTTTTCCCGCTTCGTAACGCCACCTGACGACATCAGCGGTCAGATCATCGCCCTCTTTGGAATTGTCCTTGCTGCCGCTGAAGCTGCTGTCTTTTTAGCTATTATTTTGGCAATTTATAGAGAGTTCAGTACCATCAGTCCCGACGAGACCGACACTTTGAAGGGATAGTTTCCGGTGCCTAACTATTAGGAGCTAACCGAATGGGGCGTTTTGCCTAACCGAGATTCTGCACTCATCGGAGCAACTGTCCTCGAAGGGCTTGATCGGCTTGTAGATTGCACCACAGAAAAATTACAGCCCCGTGACCTCAATCATATTATCTCAGAAATCGAGTGAGCGATTCCATTAGGAGATTATTATATGCCTGTTATACCTCTCATTAGCATCATTTTACTTGCCCCCCTTGCTGCATTCGCGTTTTTCGGTCTCCTATCGCTGACCGGACGTAATTATCCCCGCCAAGATTTGGTTTCAACCGCAGCAATGCTTGTGGCATTTGTCTGCTCTGTCCTCCTGTTTACAAACGTTATCGCCGATCCGGATAAGTTTTCGCACGATGGCGCAGAGATACACTCGCTCACCTGGCTCCCGCTAGGATCGGTCAATTTTTCAATGGGCTTCCTCTTTGACAGTGTGACCTCCGTCATGCTCCTTGTTGTCACGGTTGTCAGTAGCCTTGTCCATATCTTTTCGATCGGCTATATGCACGGAGATCCCCGTTACCCACGCTTCTTTGCCTTCCTGTCGTTGTTCTCCTTCTCGATGCTTTTCTTGGTTGTTTCTGACAACCTACTCGGTATCTATATTGGCTGGGAACTTGTCGGTGTTTGCTCTTATCTGCTCATTGGATTCTGGTTTGAACGAGATGCCCCGGCGAATGCGTGTAAAAAAGCGTTCATGACGACCCGCGTTGGGGATGTTGGGATGTTCATCGGCATGATGATGCTTTTTGCTAAATTTCGCACTTTATCGCTCTACGGCGACGAGGGTATTTTCGCACTCGCAAGTAATTTGACCGCCGGTGATATGACTTGGTTGTCGATTGCCGGGGTGCTAATCTTCTGCGGTGCCGTTGGCAAGTCGGCGCAAATCCCTTTGCACACATGGCTGCCGGATGCAATGGAGGGCCCCACACCTGTCAGTGCCTTGATTCACGCTGCGACGATGGTCGCCGCAGGGGTTTATCTGACCGCACGAATGTTCCCAATCCTTACCGCGGATTCATCCTTGGTCATTGCGTATGTCGGAGGCATCACGGCGATAGTCGCAGCAACGATTGCCATCGTTCGGTTTGATATTAAGCGGGTCCTCGCTTATTCAACCATTAGCCAACTGGGCTATATGATGTTGGCAATTGGGGCAGGGAGTTATGTCGCCGGGCTTTTTCACCTCACGACGCACGCATTCTTCAAAGCCCTACTGTTCCTCGGATCCGGCAGCGTCATCCACGCCTTCCATGCCGCCCATCATTCTCACGATGACGACCATGGGCATACCGACGCACACGCAGCCTCATTCGATAGCTTCGGCATTGACCCTGCACAGGATATGCGCCACATGGGAGGGCTTAGACATAAGATGCCCATCACCTTTGTGACGATGTTGATCGCAACATTGTCAATCGCTGGCGTGCCTTATATCTTCTCAGGATTCTGGAGCAAAGATGCTATCCTCGTTGAGGTGCTCTATAGGGCAATCTCTTGGAACTCGGTTCATCACTATATTTTGTTTGGCATGGCAGCACTCGCAGCCGTTATCACCGCATTTTATATGTTCCGCCTCATCTTTATGACCTTTACCGGGGAACCCCGCAACCAAGCAATGCACGCCCATGCCCACGAATCGCCTTTGAAGATGGCGATTCCACTGATTATTTTAGCGGTTCTCAGTTTTCCAATCGTCAACAAATGGTCGTTTGAAAAATATGTGAAACAACCGGAGCAACCCCACATCCATGCACCGAAACATGCGATACACGATTCAAATCAAGAGGTCCTATATGCACAGTTAGGACTGTCCGATGCACATGCCGCCGCAGAAGATGCACATCATGACGATGCAGCAGCACATCATGACCCAGACCACGATAAGGCGCATAACATCGTCGTACCGTTATCGTTTGTTATCGTTATTTTCGGTATTGGGTTATCTGCGCTTTTCTATTACTGGAGGAAAATCTCGCCTGACGTTGTTGCAGCGAGGCTGCGACCAATTTACACGCTGCTTTGGAATAAATACTATTTTGATGAATTTTACAACGGTGTGATTGTTGCATTTACCGTTGCATGCTCAAAAGTGCTCGGACTGTTTGATTTGCGTGTCATCGATGGAATTGTCAACGGGGTTAGTATCGTTATACAGGCAGGGTGTGCTCGAGTCGCAGGGTGGTTCGATAACACCTTTGTCGATGGATTGGTCAATTTAGTCGCCCGAATTACATGGTCAATTGGTGGCAGAGTCAGGCGGGTTCAAACAGGTATGATCCAAAATTATCTGCTAGCGGTTTTGGGCGGTGTTGTGCTGCTGATTTTGATTTTCCGTGCTTTATTCTAAGTTTTTTCCAGCCAAACCGGTGAGCCAGAGGGGGCATATACCCTTGAGATTATGGCACATTCAGCAGATTTACGCAAACGCGTCCTTGCATTTATAGAAAAGGGTGGGAGTAAAACACAAGCCGCAAAACGCTTTAACGTCGCGCGCGCTGCGATTTACCAATGGATCAACGCACCCGACCCGCTCGCGTGCGGAAAACCCGGACCCCGACACCCAAGACTCCTTGACCCAACGGCACTCGCTGACCATGTCAGGGCATACCCCGGCCAAACCCTTGACGAACGCGCCAGACACTTTGGGGTTTCAAAGTCCTGTATTGCCTATGGACTGCGGAGGTTGGAGCACACGCGAAGAAAGAACGCTTGGATATAAGGAGCAATGTCCCAAAAAACGGGCAGCCTCTCGGCAGCAAACAGAACGGTGTGGCGCGGCGGGGGTATACTTGCCACCTTATTCGACGGATGATAATCCCGTTGAACACGATTTTGCCAATCTCAAGCGGCTACGGTCATACAATGCTGATAAGCCCCTTGAGGGTATTATCAATATGTATCGTTAATTATAGAATCCACTATGATTTCAATTAAGGAGGATTTCGCTGGATGTTATCTTTGATGATTTTTATCCCCCTGCTAGGGATGCTTTTGATTTTATTTGCTATTCGGCGGGAGCAGGAGGAGCTCGCTAAGCGTGTGGCGTTTGTTGTCACGCTAATCCCGCTGCTGATTGCAGTATTTCTTTTCATTACTTATAATCGATCCGCGTCGGGACATCAGTTTGAAGAAGACATGATGTGGATTAACGCATTCAATATCCGCTATCACGTTGGAATTGACGGACTGAGCGTTACACTGGTGCTTTTAACAGCACTGTTAGGCCCGATATGTGTCCTGGCATCGTGGAAGATTGAGAAGGGGATCAAAGCCTACCTCGCGCTGTTTCTGCTCTTGGAAACGGGGATGATTGGTTTCTTCTGCGCTCTGGATATGTTCCTATTCTATGTTTTCTTTGAGGTTACATTGCTTCCGATGTACTTCCTAATCGGGGTATGGGGCGGGCCGAGACGTGAGTATGCGGCAATTAAGTTTTTCCTGTATACCCTTTTCGGCAGTGTACTGATGCTTATCGCCATGATTGCCGTTTATCTCAAGGGCGGCACCTTTGATATTCCCAGACTGATTGAACTTGCGAAAACCCCAGACCACCCCCTCGCCGATCCCACATTCCAGATCTGGGCATTTCTCGGTTTCTTCATCGGCTTTGCGGTTAAAGTGCCAATCTTCCCCTTCCACACGTGGCTACCCGACGCTCACGTAGAAGCACCGACCGCGATTAGCGTCATCCTTGCGGGCATCCTTTTGAAGATGGGGACTTATGGACTGGTTCGTGTGAACTTTGCGATGTTGCCTGAAGGGATGGATTTCTTTTGCAATGGCGAAGGCAGGTGGGGGAACTCATTGGCAATCCTTGGCTTTATTAACATTGTTTACGGCTCACTCTGTGCGTTGGCGCAGACCGACTTCAAGAAACTTGTTGCCTACTCCAGTATTGGCCACATGGGGTTTGTCCTGATAGGGCTTGCGGCACGGAACGAGAGCGGATTAACCGGTGCAATTCTTCAGATGTTCAACCACGGTGTGATTAGCGCGATGCTATTTCTCTTGGTGGGGGTTGTGTATGACCGAGCGCACCACCGCGAAATCAACGGTTTCGGTGGACTCGGCAGCAAAATGCCGATATACACCGGCATTACAACGCTGGCGTTTATGGCATCCTTGGGATTGCCGGGGCTCAGCGGTTTCGTGGGAGAAGCCTTGGCTCTACTAGGTGCATACAGTAAATTCAAGGTGCTGACAATCCTTTCGACCATCGGTATTGTTGTTGGGGCGGCTTACTTCCTCTGGACGTTACAGCGTGTCTTTCTAGGAGAGTTGAATCCGAAATACGAAGGTATCACCGAAATCAATGGGCGCGAAATCGCAACATTGGTCCCGTTGGGTATTCTTACGATTGTACTGGGGATTTGGCCCTCAATCGCTATTGATATGTTTAGAGAAGCTGTGAGCATACTGCCGCTTGTCCAATAAGGGGAGATTCCATTGACAAATATTGCAAGCATTCCTTACTTTATACCAGAAATCGTTTTAATTATCTTTGCGGTGGTCGTCATCTTATATGACCTGGCATCGAAGAAAAGAGGCAGTAACGGGCCCGCCTATCTGTCACTGGTCGGATTGGTGGTGGCGGTGATCACAGCAATCGTGATTGGATCTGAAGACCGCTCCTTGTTCCTCGGCATGGTTCGCCTCGATAGTTTCGCCATGTTCTTCAAAATTATTATCTCAGTCGCTACCGCTGCAACGATTCTCTTTTCGGTGCGTTCTGCCGAACTCGATCCGGAGACAAAAGGTGAATACTACGCGCTTCTGCTTGCAGTGGCGCTGGGCATGTATCTGATGGCATCGTCAACCCATCTCCTGATGATCTACCTCTCGCTCGAAATGGTCAGCCTGACCTCCTACATCCTCGCCGGGTTCTTGACGCATAGTCCCCGTTCGAGCGAAGCGGCCTTCAAATATATCACCTTTGGCGCGATATCGTCGGGCACGATGCTATTTGGTATCTCTCTCCTGTTTGGCATGACCGGCACAGGGGATATTATGCTAATTAGCATCCGATTGGAGGAGATGTTCAGTCAAGGCAACGTTTATCCACTGGCTGTCCTGTTGTCGATTACGTTTATCCTAGCAGGTGTCGGTTACAAGATTGCCTCCGTGCCTTTTCACATGTGGTCTCCCGATGTCTACGAAGGAGCCCCAATTCCAATCACAGCGTTTCTATCGGTGGCATCCAAATCGGCTGGTTTCGCCCTGTTCATTCGTCTCTTCTACTCAGGTCTTAAATCGGCGGATGATCCCCTTGATTGGTCAATGATGCTAGCTGTTGTCTCCGCCTTAACGATGACCGTGGGCAATCTTGCCGCACTCCCACAACAAAATGTGAAGCGACTCCTCGCCTATTCAAGTATTTCGCATGGCGGCTTCCTGCTCATGGGAGGGGTGTTGCTGACAAGCGAAGGGCTTCAAGCAATTCTCATCTACCTGATTATCTATCTGTTTATGAATCTGGGAGCATTCTTTGTCGTGATCCTCATCGCAAACGAGGTCGGTAGTGAAACAATTGACGGCTACCGTGGGCTGGTTTCCCGTGCGCCGCTTATCGCAGTATCAATGGCAATCTTCCTCTTTTCTTTGACCGGGCTGCCGCCACTTGCGGGCTTCGCGGGGAAATGGATTCTGTTTGCCGCTGTCATTAAAGAGAAGTTCTACTGGTTAGCAATTATCGGATTGCTCAACAGCGTCGTGGCACTTTACTACTACGTGCGAATCGTCAAAGCAATGTTCCTTGACACATCCGATGACACCGAATCCCTCTCTTTCTCGCCCGGCAGTCTGGTCCTACTCCTCGTTTTTGTAGTTCCGACCCTCCTGCTCGGTATCTATTGGAACCCCTTATACGAACTGTCCAGAGCCTCCCTTGGAAAATTGATGGGGTGATAGTGCTCCGTAAGTAAATCGTTCAACCGAAGGAGATTCTCTATGATACCGTGGATTTTTACCCATAGCCCACTCGAACATTGGCTCCCCGATTACCGACGGACATTCGACGCTTGGGAGGATGGGGGTGTACGTGGCATCGTGTTCGGTTATTTGCAGTTCATGCAGGATGATGGCACATCGATTCCGACTTTTGCCCCTGATCTGGAGGTGTACAAATCGTTCGGGGTGAGCCCACCGCCGGAAGCCCCACGTGATTTGGAGAAAGAGAAGCAACTGCACGCCATGTTAGACGATGCTGCCTCGCGCGATTGGCATATTATGACCTTCAGCGTCCCCGGAGGTGGCGGAACACGCCCGTTGGAAGAAGATCCTTATGGTGCGGCGGGATTTGCCGCCAGCGTTCAGGACACGATGAACGCTTACCCCCAAGCACACGGTGTTATCATAGATGGGCCCGGGGAACAACACTACGAATTAGCCTTCCATCACGGCGGAGAGTTGCTTGAAATCCGTGAGCATGAGCGGCATCGTTTCGCGGCTTTAGGAAAGGATATCCCCCGTTTGGAGCGGGGCATCGCACACTTACGGGAGCGGCTTCACAACCTGACACCGTCGCTGGTGCGGTATCATGCACCGGGTGGGATGTTGGCAGCACTGACGTTATTTGACATCAATGAGGAGATGCTCTACTGGCTGCGGACCCGCCAACAAACCGCGTTGGGTTATATGCAGGCTGTACGCGCTCAACTCAACCAATTGAACCGCAAGGTGGAACTGGGAGGCATCCCGCGCACGGCGACCTTTTCTTCGCTCACCGCACAGAACTATCAACAGATGGCATCGCTTTTTGACTACATCTTCCCCAAGCACTACTTCTGGCACCGAGGCTTTGATGGGATGTACGGAACGATTGCACGTTGGGTCCAGAAACTGTCCGAGTGGAATCCCACATTAACAGAAGCAGATTGTTTTGCGGTGGTAACATCGCTATTTGGCATTGAACTGCCAGGCGTGCACTCGCTGATGGATATGGAGTTGGGGTTCCCTGAGGCGTTCTTCTCAGAGGTCGTGTGGGGTGAAACCCGACGTGCACTAGAGGCGATTGGGGACGATGATAAAGTGGTCGCTTGGGTGTCTACCGGCCGCAGCCCTCACGCCGGTGACGCGATGACAGCAAGAGACCTTCACAACATCTTGACGACCTCGGAACGTGCCGGCTTGAAGCGCTTTCTCTTTCACCCAGATCCAGACCTCGGTGCGACAGAATGGCGGGTCATTTCCGGGTTGTGCGGGAATCTGTGGCAGGAAGATCCCAGCGGATATTGGCCCTCCGACACCCAGAAGCCAGATGCGTTCAGCGGCGGCAGAAAACCTTCCCGATCGTAGTGAGTCCCCCCTGTCTCCGTTTCGCCTATTTGCCGACCGATACGGTGTCGAAACCGTCTTTGATACACTAAATGACCTGTTCGCCAGAGCAGTTCCCGACACTGTTTCGGCAATCCTTCCGACAGCGCACCATCCCGATGTGGTAATCGCCTGCGCCGAGGCTGGTGTCAAGCAAGGGGAAGGCTTGTCATTTTTTTATTCTTCTGTTCAACCCAACCTACGTGCAATTATCTGAATCAGGATTTTCAGAATTGAAGGATTAACAAGATAATAATGAATCAGTAAACGAATGAGCCAAATAAATGAGTTACCATGAATCCCTGCGCCTCTTGGTGATAGTAACCCTTCTCGTTACTGTTACCCATGCCTCCGCTCAGGTCGTCGAAATCCCCGACCCTAACCTCAAAGCCGCCATCCGAGAAGAACTCCAACTCCCAGTGGTTTTAAACCCAAATAATCCGATTACAAAACAGCAGATGTTACGACTGACGGGGTTATACGCTGTGGACCAGGGTATCCAAGACCTCTCAGGTCTTGAGTCTGCCACAAACTTAGACTTCTTAGACTTAGGTGGAAATCAAATCTGGGATATCCAACCGTTAGCCAGTTTGGTGAATCTCACCGCGCTGAGCCTCTATAACACTCAGGTGAAGGATATCGCCCCGCTTGCCAACCTCATAAACCTCACCCACTTAAACTTGGCTGCTAACGCTATAGAAAACCTTGAGCCGTTGGCGGGTTTGATTCAGTTGCAGACATTAGATCTGTTTGGCAACCGAATAAAAGACCTCACACCACTTGCCAACTTGACAGAATTAAGAACACTGATATTAACGCACAATCAAGTCGGCGACCTCACGCCACTTGCCAACCACCCCAACCTTGAAAACCTCTACATAACGGGGAACCTTGTCGCCGATTTCACTCCCCTCCTGGGACTTAACCTCATTGAATTCCACTACGATGAAGTGTGCGACATCCCGCCACTCCTCCCACCCGTTAGAGAGCGAATCGAAAATCGAACTTTCCCTTCCGTCTTCCAGGCGTGGGATCATGTCGTTGGATTAGACTCCCTGACAGAGGACCAACGCGTTGCCCTTCATGACTTGCATTTCAGCCCATATTTTGGGTTGAGTTGGGCTATCACCACAAGGGAACCCGCTGAGGGGCTCGCCACGTCGTTGGCGGGTAGCCTTTCCAATGCGCGCCAAACTCACCAGCGACGGATTGACCTAAACCCCAATATGATTTTTTTATTGACCATTGACCTCCACTCCCATTTTACAGATGACGCTTTTCCACCCAATTCTGACTTCTGGTTGAAGGATGAGAACGGCGAAATTGCCAGAAGAGTAAGCGGCAGTCCTCTCATCAATTTCTTGAAGCCCGAAGTCCAAGATCTGATTGTAAAGCGTATCGTTGCTGCGGAGAAATGCGGTTTTTACGATGGTGTCATGTTTGATGGTTTCAACCACAATGGGACCGGCTTCGTAGGAAGAGAGCATTATCCCGTCTCCGATGAAGAAATTATTAGTGCAAACCTCAACATTTTCCGCTCCGTCCGTTCATCAGTTCGTGATGACTTTCTAATTTTAATCAATACCAACAGATCCAAAGCAACACGTTATACAGCGTATATCAACGGCACCTTCATGGAGACTGGCTCTGATAACGAGTATCTATTTGAATCTCCCGGCGGATACGTCCACGAGGGGCTTGCTGAAATTGAAAGCACCCTCCTCTGGTCAGAGCAAAACTTAAGACCCCCACAGATTAACTGCTTGGAGGGGTGGGGCATCCCTACAGAACCGCCGGACAGCCCAGAGAATCGCCGCTGGATGCGGGTGTTTACCACGATGAGCCTGACCCATTCCGACGGGTATGTGATGTACAATACTGGGATGGGTGCCGTCCGCGTATGCGATGATTGTCCTTACCCGTGGGGGCCTGGGCATGAACACTGGTGGTATTCCTTCTGGGATGCCGACCTCGGTCGCCCTATTGGCCAGAAAGCCCAACAGTATCAAAACATTCCCGGCATCTTTATCCGCGAGTTCACCAACGGTTGGGCGGTCTATAACCGCAGTGGGAACGCCCAAACTATCTCCCTCCCTCAATTGACTGCAGGGATATCCAGTAGCAAACGAAGCACCACCCATCTGCTCCCCGACCTCGATGGCGAAATCTACCTCAAGGGCAAAAGTTTCGCCGATGTCAACGGCGATGGAAACATCAACATCTTGGATTTGGTGCAGGTCGCCAACGGCTTGGGTGAATCCGCCCCTGACCCTAATGGCGATGGGGTTGTCAACATTCTGGATTTGGTCTTTGTCGCCCAGCAGTTCAGTCGGTAAATATCACCGCTCTCTACCTTTTCTACCTGAAAGCTGATATAATAACCAAATAAAGCGTGAAGCGTAAGAAGAAACTTCTCGCTACGCTGCACATCTGAATCTGGATTTACAGGATTGCTATACACTTGTCGCCCTGCTGGGACTTTTTGTTGGTTCATTAGTTCAGAAGTTCATTGGTTAATTGAACTGGCGAACCCTATACATATCGCTCCTCTCCGACAAGGTCGGGATTCAAAGCAACTAGAGCGAAAGGCAGAGTACTTCAGCTTTAACAGAAAACCGATAGATAGCAACTTGGGTTAATTATAACTGATACCTTTGAAGGAGATACAAATCATGGAAGCATTCAAAGAGCATGTTGGACTTGCAGCACCGTTGAATCGGCTGAATGTGGACACCGATCAGATTATTCCCAAACAGTTTCTCAAACGGATTGAGCGCACCGGGTTTGGGCAGTTCCTGTTTTACGACTGGCGTTTTCTGGATAATGGGGACTCCAATCCAGACTTTGTCCTGAATGAACCCCGTTATCAAGAGGCGAGTATTCTGGTTGCTGGGGCAAATTTTGGCTGCGGTAGTTCGCGGGAACACGCGCCGTGGGCACTTCAGCAGTACGGGTTCAAGGCGATTATCGCGCCTTCATTCGCGGACATCTTCCGCAACAACTGCTATAAAAATGGCATCCTACCCATCTCCCTACCGGACAAGGTTACTGCGGACCTGATGAAGCAGATTGAAGGACAGGGAGGGTATAGGTTGATGATTGATTTGGAAGCACAGCAAGTGGTTCAACCTGATGGGACCTCTCACCCTTTCGAGGTTGGTGATTTTGAGAAGCACTGCTTGTTGAATGGGCTGGATGAAATCGACTGGACGTTGCAGTTCGATGAGCAAATTTCAGCGTATGAAGGGCGAATTTAGCAGACTGAACTGATGAGAGAATCAAAGCTGGTGCTGTGTCAATTCCCCGCTGAAGCGTAGGAGGATAATGCTATGACTGAAAAACAGGTGACACTGCCCATAACAGGGATGAACTGCGTCAACTGTGCGGCGACGGTCGAAAAGGTGCTTAACAAGATGCAACCGGGGGTCGTCTCTGCGAGGGTAAATTTCGCTACAGAGCAGGCACAGATAGCCTACCTCCCCGGTCAGGTGACATCCACGGATCTCATTGCCGCCATTAAAGGGGCAGGCTACGGTGTCATCAAAGCGGAGGCAGACCAACTAGCGGAGGCCGAGCAGGCTGCCCGCGAAACCGAAATCCACGATCAAACGCGCAAGTTTTGGACCGGTGTCGCTTGCTCTCTCCCCCTCTTCCTTTTCAGCATGGCTCGCGACTTTGCGCTGCTGGGAACTTGGTCTGATGCCCTTTGGGGTAGCTGGTTGATGTTCGCCTTGGCTGCGCCGGTGCAATTTTACGTCGGTTGGGACTATTACACAGGTGGCTTCAAAGCACTGTGCAACGGTGCGGCCAACATGGACGTGCTGGTTGCGATGGGTTCATCCGCTGCCTTCTTTTACAGCTTGCCTGTCACCATTGCGTTGACGCTGGGCAGCACCGCCTTAGGCAGCCATGTCTATTTTGAAACCTCGGCGGTTATTATTACCCTTATCAAACTCGGTAAATTGCTAGAGGTCCGTGCGAAGGATCGGACCGGTGCCGCCATCAAAAAGTTGATGGGTTTGCGAGCGAAAACAGCCCGCGTTGTGCGTAACAGTGAAGAGATTGACATTCCCATTGAGCAGGTGGTTGTCGGTGATGTAGTCATCGTGCGCCCAGGGGAAAAGATTCCTGTTGATGGGGTTATCATTGAGGGCAACTCCGCTGTTGACGAGAGTATGCTTACCGGAGAGAGCATACCAGTGGATAAGGGGAAGGGTGATGCGGTGATTGGTGCAACTATCAATAAACAGGGCAGGCTCAAGTTTGAAGCAAACCAGGTCGGGGCAGAGACCGCGCTCGCACAGATTATCCGGCTCGTCCAAGCGGCACAAGGGAGCAAAGCACCAATTCAGCGACTTGCCGATCGGGTAGCGGGCATCTTTGTGCCAGCTGTCATTGCAATTGCAACTTTCACGCTGTTAGTCTGGTGGTTTGTCATGGACGCTGGTTTTACGCCATCAATGATCCGGATGGTAGCGGTGCTGGTCATTGCTTGCCCTTGCACACTTGGGCTCGCCACACCGACCGCCATTATGGTCGGCACAAGCAGAGGGGCAGAACAGGGCATCCTCTTCAAAGATAGCGAGGCACTTGAACTCGCCCATTCGCTCAAGGTGGTTATCCTCGATAAGACCGGCACAATTACTGCCGGTGAGCCGTCGGTGACGGACGTGGTGATTGCTGAAGGTAATGCTCCAAACGTTATCATTAAGGCATTAGAGAATACAAGAGAGGGCTTGGACTCTCAGTCAGGGACCGGAGGAAGGATGGAAGAAAGGCAGAAAGCCGAAGCTGCAATCCTATGGCTGGCCGCTTCGGCAGAGCGAGGGAGCGAACATCCGATCGGTGAAACCATCGTGCGGGCGGCGCAGGCACGCGGACTGTCACTGACAGAGCCTTCGCGGTTTGAAGCCTTAGCTGGACATGGTGTTATCGCTCAAGTCGAAGGGCATCAAGTCGCCTTGGGCAATCTCAAAATGATGAACGAGCAGCGTATTAATCTCAACGGTTTGGAGATCGAAGCTGAAAAGCTACAGGCGCACCCAAAGAGCGCAATCTGGATCGCTATTGATGGCGAGGCTACGGGGTTGATTGCTGTCGCGGATACCATCAAGCCGGGCTCCAAAGAAGCCATCGCCCAGATGCACCGTCTGGGTTTGCAAGTTGTGATGGTCACAGGCGATAATCGAGCCACGGCTGAAGCAGTTGGCAACGCTCTCGGAGTTGACCGGATCCTCGCTGAAGTCTTGCCGGAGGATAAAGCGGCGGAAGTGAAGAAACTACAAAACGACCCGACACTATACCGTTCACCCGGCTGTGATCCGCTGAACCCAACGCAGAAATCTCAAGCTATCGGACGCGTGGCGATGGTCGGTGACGGCATCAACGACGCACCGGCGTTAGCCCAGGCTGATGTGGGCATTGCCATCGGCACAGGCACTGATGTGGCGATGGAAGCGGCTGATGTTACCCTGATACGCGGTGATCTCCGGTCGGTGCCGCAAGCAATCGCTCTTAGCAAGGCAACGATGCGCGTCATCAGGCAGAATCTGTTCTGGGCTTTTTTTTACAATGTCCTCCTTATCCCGGTAGCAGTGGGCGTGCTTCACCCGCTCACCTTCCTACCGATGATGCTGCGCGCCCTACATCCGGTGTTGGCTGCCTTCGCCATGGCCTTTAGCAGTGTGACCGTCGTCGCGAATAGTTTACGAATGAAACGGTGATTGATGGTTGATTTACTGTTATTCTGCCTTTGTGAAAGTTCGATTCCACAAGGAAAAAACCAGATGAAAATTCATGACTCATTTAGAGCCGTTGTTCTCTCTGTCATATTTCTGATTTTCGCCGTTTCGGCTTTGGCTGAGCGTCCGATCAATCATCGCCGGATGGTGACCGATCGGACGCTCGACTATTTCGATCAAATTACGGTCTTCTCTCACGGTAGGATTACCCGCTTTGTCGATATGCCGATAACCGTTTACATTACACCGGCGTTACAGACAGCGGCATATCTTCCCGCGCTACAGTATGCGATGCGGCAATGGGAAACGGTCTCCGATGGAACGGTTCAGTTTCAGGAATCGCAAGTGAGCGAGGAGGCTGACATTCGGGTACGTTGGGGATATGGCGGGGTGGTGAATACAGATATGCCCTATGGAAAGGCGGAACTCACACGTCACCCTGCCGGTGATTTTTCGGTCGAAATCATTCTCTCGCCACCCGATTCCTCAGTGGTGGGAAAACTCCCGCAGGCAGAAATTCGGACGGTTTGCCTGCATGAATTTGGGCACGCCCTCGGACTGTGGGGGCATAGTCCCGATCCGCTTGACGTGAGTTTTGGGGCATCAATCGCGCAACGTCCAACCGCTCGGGATCGGGCAACATTGCTGAAAGTCTATGCCACGCCGCAAGACACGCCTCAACATGACATCGCCATTCACATCTTGAAAAAGCAGCTCGAAATCAACCCGACGCACGCACGCACACATTACCTGCTAGGGACAATCTACGACGACAAAGGAGATACCGAGTCAGCGACTGCTAGCTTCAAAACCTGTCTTGAAATCAACCCAGACTTTCACCCGGCACGAGAAACCCTCCTACAAGTATACCAGAGAGTTGGTCGCTCCCAACAAGCTGTGGACCTACTTAAGGAAACACTCAAGCAAATGCCTTCGTCCAATGACTACAACACAATGGGCGTGATGTACTATCGGAACGGAGAAACCGACAAGTCCATAGCGGCCTTCCGAAAATCGCTCGAAATGAACCCCTACGATCCGATGCCCCGGAATAACCTTTATCAGATATTTCGGGAACGAGGTATTAAGGCTTTGAGCGTTAAAGCGTATGGGAAAGCGGCTTTATACTTCGGTGAAGCCCTCCAATTCAAGCCTAGTGATGCGCTTTTGTACCGCCTTATGGGCGACAGTTATGCTAGGGACGGCGACCTCAAAAACGCCATTGTGCAGTATCGCAAGGCACTTGAATTCGATCCTGCTGATCTGGAAATCAAACAGAATCTCGCAGGATATTTGAGCAACTACGGTGTACAGTTGACGGACACCCAACGTTGGGAAGAGGCAATCTCTGCATATCAGCAAGCCCTACAATGGATGCCAACGCTGACCGTCGCACATACCAACTTGGTGGATGTTTTGTGGAAGCGAGCCAACGCGCACCGCGAATCGGGGCATACCGACAAGGCGATCGATGCCTATCTCCAACTTATTCAGGTGGATGCGGATGCCGCTGATGCACACAGTCTACTCGGCGAACTGTATCTGAAAACAGGGGCATATCCACAGGCAATTAGAGCATTCCAGTCGGCGTTTTCCGTGAAGCCTGATGATAGGCAATCTCGTAAGAATCTCGTTGCTGCCTACCACCATTATGCACAGCACCTCGATGCCAAGGGGCAGTTCAATGACGCAATTGATCAGTTACGGCTCGCGCTTGCGCTGTCTCCTGAGCAGGTGAACCTCCGTTTGAGCCTCATCAACACTTATCAACGTGCTGGCGATTTCTCAAGTGCTGAGGCAGAGCTAGCAAGCCTTTCGGAAGATGCACCTCAGGGTTTACAAGCCGAAAGTGTCTCAAAAAATCTTCACGTTGCACGTGGGAATGCACTCATGAATCAAAGAAAATATACGGCTGCGCTTGCCGAGTTTGAACGGATCGACACCTCGACGAAAAGCGCAGAAATTTACAACATAATCGGCTATCTTTATCTGGTGAAAAAACAGCCGATTTTAGCGATAGCGGCATTTGAGTCCGCGTTAGCTCTGGCACCGACCAACAGTGTCGCTTTCCAAAATCTGCTGTCAATTGAATCCCAATTTGAGCGGCAGTTTGTCGATGACCGACATTCACCACGCATTAGGAATCGCCTCGCCCGTGCGCGAAATAGTCTCGCCGTGTGTTATATCGGTCGCGACGCAGTTTTGGACGCTGTAGGGGAGTATCGTAGAGCCCTAGAGATAGCACCGACGGCAAAGGAAGTGAAAGGCTTACTGAGAGATACCGGGAGGCATCTGACATTGGCGTTGCAAAAAAAGAATGCGCTTCAGCAGATGAGAGCGGTCATGGGTTGGGTTCAGGAATTAGACACCGACAGTTTGAGTGTCGAACGGTTATTTGATGGCGAAAATTAGAGAGGTTGTCCTTGAGTTCAACCGACCGTGGGAGGGATCGATTAGTTATGACCCGGTGGTGATAAAGGATGGTGAACGCTATCGACTCTAGTATCGGGGGTGCGGTCCGGTATGGGAAGACTAGTGTGCGGCTTACGCGGAGAGCAAAGATGGTGTGCATCGGCAGGCACTGGATCGAAATCCATCCGATCTTGATAGCACCGGATGACCCGTGGCCGATGTTTGATTCTCACAATGTTGCGTTCTGGGATACATTGCAAAATCAGTACGCAGCATAAATGTCGGCAGCGTACTGATCTGCCAAATCCAAACCGATGAAGCACCTAGCGTATATTCAAATAACGCGCTGCATCGGTTTCCTGCCATTGGAATTGTAGGTGTGTTGTTTCGTGCGGCTTGAAGGGTTTTATAACCTCATCAATAGGGGTGCCTAACACATCAATCTGCTCAAGATCCGCTACCCCATAGCCCATCTCATTGGCATAATGGAACAAACCAATCTCCGACGGTTCAAACCCCATTGTCTTCGCAGTTACAGCGTCTGCAGCGAACACATCGGTGCTGGCAACGGCAATTCCGAGCGGAATCGAATCTGTGCCCCCAGGACCGTTCCCTTGCAAACCAAGGGTGCCGTCGATGACCGAGATATCAGGGCACAGATGGCGGGACAGGCGGATTAGATTGATGTTCAACGTTTGGGCTTCACGCGGCAATTCCCTATCGGCATGGCTATGGTAGCCGTGCATCTTGATGCGATCTGAGAGATGGAGCGTTCCCATAATCATATTTTTGAGGGCAAGTGTCACCACGTCAACATCATGTGTTTTCGCAACCGCGACTGAAATGGTGCACGGACAATCGAGAACGGTTTTGGGCATCCGCACGGTTACTTCGCTGCGATCGGCAAGAACGACGGGGCTCTCTTCCCAATGCTCATCTTGATGAAGATCTATTAACCGAATCGGAATGGAATATTCATCGACCAAAGAGTTGTAACCGAAATTCTCGAAAGCCTCCCCCGAAAACGCTTGGTTAGCACCTTCTGCGATGAGAATCTCTTTTGGTGGCATCGGCACAGTCAACAAGAAATCCATTACGCCCCGGATTGCGTCAACGTGTGTCGAGGCGAGTTGATTTGTGCTGGAAAGGAAATTCGGCTTCAACATCACCTGCTCGCGCAACTTGGGTGTGACATCGTCGCGCACGAGGTCCAAAGCGGTGAAAATGTTTTGGTGTCGCTCGCCGGTCCGGGCAAGTCCGACTCTTGTTTGATTGGTTGACATCAGTATCCTCCTTGTCTTTTTGACAGTCATTTAGGCAAGCCCGAGCATTCTCGCTTTGCGGAAACGGAAAGACAATCCAATGTTAAAAACCCACAAAATCGCTTTAGATCCAAACCATGTCATGGCGACACAGTTGGCTCAACACTGTGGCTATGCCCATGTTGCATACAACATAACAACGGTCAGGGCTTTTTCTTTTAACCGTGATGCCGATTCAGATGTTCGATATGATTCTGGTTGAGTTGACGCATTTCACCACGCACATCAACGATTTCACCACGCACATCAGCGATTTCACCGCGCACATCAACGATTTCACCGCGCACATCAGCGATTTCACCACGCACATTAGCGATTTCAGCATTCATATCAGACAACCGTTGATTCATCTCCGATCTGACATCAGAAAAGCCCTGATTCATATCAGAACGCAAGCTGTCAACTCGCTGGTTGCCCTCAACGAACCGCTTATCCATCGTATTGAGGATATCAGTGAACCGCTTATCCATCCGTTCCTCGAGGCGTTCTATCTTCTTGTCATTCTGTGCTGTCCGATAGAAATAGACCGCCAACTGCCCGATGAAACCTAAGCCGATAAATAGAACTAGTATCGTGTGTGATGGAGACCATGACCCAAAATCCATAAGTATCACCTCCCCTGGTCTCGCCTGCCCTCCCCGTTCGCGGGAGACCAGGCGGAACGGAGGCACGAACTGCCATGCTTAAATCTTGCAATAGCGTTCTGTTGCGCTGCTTGCTTCCGTGTGTAGTATGCCGGTATCTCTGACGACTTCCATCGAGCGACATCCTGAAGATCTACCAACGTTGCGCCCGCCTTCTGAAGAAATCCTCAAGGCTTATTTCACCGCTTGTCAAATACTGGCGCAATGAATAGGCGGCACATCCAACCTTCATTGTTGTTCTATGCCTCCTGACGTTCTAGCAATTCAATTTCGTAGCCGTCCGGATCATCAATGAACGCCATCTTCATGCCGCCTGATGTGAACTGCTCGTGCCAACCGTCGGGCCAAATCACAATGCCATCTTGCTCCAACGTGTCACAGCAAGCGACGAGATCCGGCACACCGATGGCGAAGTGCATCAAATCCTCTGGGACGTTGAGTTCGTAATCGGGCGAATAGGTCAACTCAAGGGTATGCAGGTTACCTGGTAATTCCAGATGGGCAATCTGATTGCCGGCAGGCGATTTATCACTTCGACTTTTCACAACAAAGCCTAAATGTTCGCAATACCAATTAATTGATTTATCGAGGTCACTCACTCGAACACGGGTGTGTAAAAAAACAGCCATTTGGTTTCCTTTCTGTTACCGGTTTTGGATGAATTAGTTAGGACAGAAATGCTGTAAATAATGATAACACACGCTCCACTATCAAGCAAGTTCTTTTGCAGCCGAATGCGATTACAGCGGATCTTCAGAAAATCTTTGTTGAAGAATGGTGTTAGGTGTGAGATAATTATAGAAAGTTCATTAGTTCAGAGGTTCATTGGTTCCTTGAACTGCTGAACTGATGTCCGAATCAGGATACTCAAGATTCAAGGATTTACAGGATAGAGACGGGGTTACGGCATACGGAGTATGCCGCTACTAGCACTTAGGTTATAATAATTTACCATGAATACGATCAAATATCTCCTCATTCTTGCGATGGTAACAGTCGCTACGATTTCTATCAGCTTGGCTCAAGAACCAGCAGCAAACTCTGAGCTGGATTCAAAATTGTATGAGCTGCATTTTCAAAAGGGCAAGGCTTACAATGACGACGGGGATAGAGCACTGGCTCGGCGGTATTTCTTGATGACAATCTACCTACATCCCGACCACGCTGGTGCGAACTATCAACTCGGATTGATGGCATATAGCGACAATAATTATTCGGCTGCCATCTCCTTCTTGGAAAGCGCGAGCGTGGAAATGTCAAATAAGGTTGAACTTTATTACTGGCTTGGGGGTGCATATTGGAAAAAGAGCCGGGCAGAAGGGGCGATAAGAAATTACCGAAAAGCGGTTGTACTCGATCCGCAACACGAGAATCCCTTCTCGCTCTATGCGTTGGAGAACCTTGCTGAGGTCTATACCCGAACAGAACGTCTCCAAGAGTCGATGGAGGCTTATCAGATGGCACTGAAACGTGAAACGCGAAGTGTGTGGATCCCTAAGATTAAAGATCAGATTGCCGAACTCCATTTAACAATGGGCACCTATCAAGACGATGGGAATACGCGATACAATGAAAAAGGTGAAGCTATCGGCGGCATCGGCGATGGGGATATGCGGACCAATCGCTACTTTGAGATAGCCAGACACACCACCGACCCGGTCAAAGAGGCAATCTATTATCGGAAGTCAATCGAAGCGGATCCGGGGATGTATCAGTCGTATTTTAATTTGGGTTGGGCGTTGACTCGGCAACGGAAATACGATGAAGCGGTCCCCGCGTTTATCCGATCAGACGAAGTTTGGCGACAGGCCCAGGGTTGGAATCCAGAGGCGGCCCCCAAAATTGACGCGCACGCATTTTTAGCCCTCTGTTATGCCGAATTAGGGGAACCCGAAAAGGCACTTGACTCCGCCGAAATCGCGCTGAACATTGCTCCAAATTACCATTACGGCTTGCTATATAAAGCAAGGGCGTTGACCAAACTGGGTCGTCCTCAAGAGGCAATAACGATTCTGGAGGGCTTGGTTGACACAAATCCGGACGACGCAGAAACACTGCACGCACTTTACGAGGGTTATCGCGCGGCTTTGAAGCCGAAATTGGCACTTGCTGCGCTACACCAAGCTGTCCGCTCTCAGGCGGACAAGCAACAGAAAACACGTTGGGAGGAAGAACTCAATGTGTTGAGAGAGAGATAATTATTAATTCTCTTAGGACTTACGCACTTTAGTTTGTAGTTGCGCGTTCGGACGGGCGATAAATCGCCGAACTACCCCCTGTGACTCCCCTTAACAAGGGGGCTTTCTCTTATCAGAGGGGTTGGCTTTGAGCGTTCAACTGCGTAAGTCCTATTTCTTTCATCAATTTAACCTAAAATAAGGAGAAGTCTCATGAAAAGATTCAACCGTTATACCCTAATTGTGGGCATAGTAACTTTGATGATTTTATCAACGGGGGTTTTCGCTGCCGAGAATCCGTGCAACCCTTGCGCTGGTGAAGCAACGAATCCCTGTAATCCCTGTTCGGGGATGAAACACTTTGGAATCAATGACCCCGGAGGCAGAGATGTACTCACCTTCGATTCCAAGGCACCGCTGGAAAAAATCGTCGGAACAACCAATAAAATTATGGGGCGCGTTCAGGTCAATCCAAAGGATGTCACGAAGGGGTTGAAAGCAACCTTTGAATTAGATCTTGCCAGCTTGAAAACAGGAATTGATAAACGCGATGAACATCTGCGGGATAACTTCTTGGAGACAGCGAAGTATCCCAAGGCGATGCTCATCATAGACAAGGTGACCGACGCTTCTGATAAGATGCTCATGGATGGAAAGTCGCTCACGGTGGATGCCGAGGGCACTTTATCACTACATGGGGTTAAGAACACCGTCCAACTCAAAGATATTATGGTCACCTATTTCGACGAGAGTGAAGCCACCAAGGGCAAGATGCCGGGAGATCTCCTGATAATTAATGGGGATTTTTCACTGAATCTTCCCGATTACAATATCGAGGTGCCCAAATTCATCTTTCTCAAATTAGCAGAGACCATAAAGGTGAGCGTAGATTTGACCGGTTCGACAGCGACAATGGGGAATGTCAATCCGTGTAATCCTTGTAATCCGCGTAATCCGTGTGGGGGAGCGAATCCGTGCAATCCGTGTAACCCCTGTGGAAAGTAGGGCTTAGGGCGGGGCGAAATGGGTTTGGAAATACATCAGATGAACGTATCCGTCATCATTCCCGCTTTCAATGAAGAGGAATCCATCGGCAAAGTCATTGCTGACATTCCCAAAACGTGTGTTCAAGAGATTATTGTTGTTGACAACGGTTGTCTCGATCTAACGGTTGAGGTGGCTCGTGCTGCAGGGGCGCGGGTGGTAAGAGAAGAACGCAGAGGTTACGGTTCTGCGTGTCTCGCTGGCATCGCCGCGCTAAACGCACCAGAAATTGTGGTCTTCCTTGATGGCGACTATAGCGACTTCCCGTCGGAGATGCCGTTGCTTATCCAACCGATTCTTGCCGGGGCCGCGGAGCTGGTGATCGGTTCGCGGATTCGTGGCGTGCGTGAGAAAGGGGCTTTGCTTCCGCAGGCTCGCTTTGGCAATGCACTTGCCACCTTTCTGATTCGGTTGCTATTTCACGTTCACTACACTGATTTGGGGCCTTTCCGTGCTATTCGCTATGAACAGTTGTTAGCGATGGATATGCGGGACAAAACCTTTGGATGGACGGTTGAGATGCAAGTTAAAGCGTCAAAGATGGGGTTGCGTGTGTGCGAAGTGCCGGTCAGTTACCGGAAGCGGATTGGACAATCGAAAATTACGGGGACGGTTAAAGGAACAATTTTAGCCGGATATAAGATCCTCACAACAATCCTTCGCTACAGTTTACCACCATGAAAAGACTAGAAAAAATTTGGTATCTGAAACATTTTGATATTTTCAAAGATTTGACCGACAGAGAAATCGATGTGATTGACCGCATTTCGTACATGAAACATTACAGCCGCCGTGAACGGATCTACGGTCAAGACGATCCGGGGGATCTAGTTTACCTACTCAAAGAGGGGCGGGTCAAGATTTACAAACTGTCGCCCGATGGCAAGGAGTTGACGCTAGCAGTTCTTGAACACGGCGAAATCTTCGGTGAGATGGGATTGGTCGACGAGGGGCCCCGTGACACCATCGCGGAGACACTGGAGGATTCATATATCTGCATGATACGTCGTCGGGATTTTGAATTGCTATTGAAGAAGAAGCCAGACTTGGCGATGCACGTGACCAAGTTGATTGGGCTGCGACGGCGGGCGGTCGAAAATCAACTTGAAAACTTAGTATTCCGAAATGCACCGTCTCGGCTTGCCATCCTGCTGATGTCCTTAGCAGAAAAGCACGGTGTGCGGGATAGCCAAGGAATTATCTTGGACGTGAAGCTTTCGCAGCAGGAATTAGCCAATTTGATCGGGACAGCACGCGAGACGACAAGTGCCATCCTCAATGAATTCAAACGGCTCGGTTTTATAGACATCCGAAACCGGCGAATCAAGATTTTAGAGCAGTGGCGACTCAAAAAAATTGCGGACGCAAAGATGGGGGAGTTTCCAATTGAGGTTGACAGCGAAGATGAAAGCGCAACGGTTGTCCAGTAATGATACGCCTTTCCCTTTGATTTGAGATGTTAGAACGAGAGCGTTAGTCCCAGAAGTGTGAGAAGCGAGCGATAGAAATTAATTGCCATGTGCCCCTTTTTGTTTTATACTTGTGTGATAGTTCAAAACGAAAACCCTAGTGAAAATTAGTGTATTCATGCAGTATATGAAGATGAGACAAAGGTGGAGAGGATGTCACTATTTGAAAAACTCGGCATTGTAACCAATATCTGGACCAAACGCGTCGAGGATGGCGACCGGTTTGAAGATCTCGTCCGCCAGTTTGGCGACCACGGATTCAAAGACATGGAGGTGCGCGAGGGCGATTACCTCCGTAACTCCGAATTTGGTGCCTTGATTGGTGAGATTGAAGCGGCGATGAGGCGTTATACAGACGAGCAGTGGAAGGCAATCTGCGATGCAATCTGGGGAGGGGGTCAAGACCCGGCGGTTACGACGGAGGATAGCTCCCTTTTTGCGCGTGTCAGTGCATTTGTGGAACAGGCGCGGGATGTGACCTTGAGTTACGCCATGTCGCACGCGTGGCTTTCTTCGCCTGAAGACCTCGAAGTGGATACTCAACAGGTCATCCAAGCGAAAAAGCTGGCGTATTTACTGTGTCCAGCAAGCGCACGGTTGCGGATTGTCGGACTCGCACCTACGGGGGAGATAGATCCACAAGCTGCCGTTGCCAATGTGGAACGGTATCGGTCGTTGCTACCAAACTGCCCGATGGTTTTTGCGGTTGAAAATTCAGGACAACCGGCGACCTTTACGCTCGATCTGGCGGTGCAGGGCGGGGCTTTGCTGACCTATGATGAGGCGAACACCTACCGCGACGATGGCACAACGCTCAACCCACCGGAGGCCTTTTGGAGTGCCGTGAAGATGGAAGACCTCACGTCGGTGCATTTCAAGCAGCGAACTGCCGCTGGTGTTTTGTCGCAGGTCGACGACGGATTTGTCGATTTTGCGGCGATGGGTCGGCGTTTGGTGGCAGGGGATTATAGGGGTGACCTGCTGCTCGAAAACGCCCCAACAGACCAGCCTTTAGAAGATGCAGTTTCGAGTCGGGCGTATCTTTTAAGCCTTTTATAACGCGGGAATCGGGAATTGCGTGAGTTAAGGAATTGGCGGCTGTTGACCGTCCACCGGAAGAGCGGATAAGGCGGAAGCACGCAATTTCTGGGGTTGCCATAAATCGGATCGGAACGCCTGTGACCCCGATCCCACGACAAACGTAAAGCCGCGACCCACCGACATAGAAAAGACCGGCGAGATACTTGCTCCCTACCTTGGTGGGGACAAACGGTAACGAGATTTGTCCACCATGTGTATGCCCCGACAAAACCAGATCGAATCCGTGGTGGGCAATCGATTCGATCGGTTGTGGGTTGTGCATTAAGAGGAAACGTGGTTCATCAGTCGAAGGAATAGATGCCAACGCACTCTCTAAATCGAAATCCCCTGCGAGAAAATCGTCGCAGCCAATGAGCCATAGGCGATCCCTGCCGCGCTGTAATAGGGCGGATTCGTTCATTAAGACTTTGATCCCCCCCGCTGTCAGTGCATTGAGTACTTCAGCACCATTGCCCTTCCAACGATTTCGCAAAGGGAATACACTAGCATCTGAATTGTTGTTCCAATGGTCATGGTTACCGAGGACCGCATAGGTGGGAATCCCTGCCTCAATGATAATTTCACAAATAGCCCGCGCCACCGGTTGTGCATATTTTTCTTGGTAGGTGATATAATCCCCGGTCAATACTACCAGATCTGGTTGTAAATCCGCCACTTGCCGAAAGCAGGCTTGAAGATAATCCAGCGTTACAATCGAGCTGTGATGTAGATCTGTGAGTTGAACAATCGAAAATCCTTCAAAAGCGGGTGGAAGATTAGCAATCGGAATGTCGTGTTGTGTAATTTCAATCCATTTTGGTTCAATTAAACTCCCAGAATTTGTCAGTGTAATTCCACTGATCCCCACGTTAAACAGCGATCTATGTAAGAATCTACGTCTCTCTGCTTTGGGTGACATCTATAGGTATTAGTCCTTGTTATGGATACGGCATAAAGAATAATTTTCGATAGCATAACATAACCTCGTCGCTTTTGCAAGCGGTGTAGCTCTAAAGTATAGAAGTTTTAACGGTGCTTAGCCTCTCCTAGCCTCGCTTGGAGCCGCCTAAATTGTTCACTGCTTTCATAGTCAATCTTAACTTTCCGAAGGATCTGATCAAACTTACGGAGAAAAAAATGGCATTTAGAGTTGGTGTCATCGGGTGTGGCCGCATGGCAAACACCATCGAAGATGAGCAGATATTAAGAAGGAAACAACGCCCCTACCGCGGTGGCTTGGCACTCCCCTACTCTCATGCTGCGGGCTACGCTGCTGTCGATGAGACGGAAATCGTCGCTGCGTGTGACATCCATGAGGAACGCCTGACGCACTTCGTGGAACGATGGAATGTTCCCGCCGCCTATACTGACTACCGTGAGATGATTGAAAAAGAAAATCTCGATATCGTTAGTGTTACCACGCGCCCGGAACAACATGCAGAGGAGATGGTGTTTGCCGCAGAACACAACGTTAAGGGGATCTACGCGGAGAAACCACTCTGTATGACGCTTGTGGAAACAGATGCTATCCGAGACGCATTTGAGCGTAACGGTGTTCATTTGGAGTATGGCCCCATCTATCGCCACTGGGCAGCTTACGAGCAAGCGCGGACCATTGCCGAAAGTGGAGAGCTGGGCGAAGTCCAATCGGTGCTAGGCTTTGAAGGCAAGGCACTTGAAGGTCACTTCATTGACCTACTGCTTTATATGCTTGGCGACCCGGAACCCGTGTCAATTCAAGGAATCATCTCAAAACTCCACCCACCCGAAGGGGACACCTCCGGCATGAAATTCGTCCAAGATACGTCAGTCCTGTCCGCACTCATCAAGTTTAATAACGGAACAACCGCGCATGTGGCGGGCACCGGCGTTGGCAGAGAGATTGAACTGGTCTGCACCAACGGTGTCCTCCGCGTTGTAAACGATGGCGAGGCGGTACAGATGCGGCGTCGAGACGTGGTGTCGGATGCGTGGGATACGGTCTCGGTCGAGCAGAGCCCACCGCGGAGTGGCACCGTGCATCTTATCCGCGACCTCATCCAGTCAATCAAAACCGGAACACCCGGCCGAAGCAACCTCCGCGTGGCGATGCTTAGCCAAGACATCGGATTCGGTATTTACGAGTCCCATCTACGAGGTGGGGTGCCCGTCAGTCCACCTATCCCGAATCGGGAGCGATGGGTTTCGAGTTGGTAATTCTTCCATCCACCGAGTAGACCTCATTTCCCTGTGGCTCATATAAAAAGAAAGTGCAAAACGCGTGATGCGTGAAATGCCGTTCTGCCTGCCTGCTTGTCCCCGATTGCATCCCCGATTCTATCGGGACAGGCGGGCCTGCCCTCGGAACGGGGGGGTGGTTTCTGTTGCACGATTTCTTAACATGAGCCTTCCCTGTTTATGCTGTCGAACGTTGGCGTAACCGCAGGAGGTCCGCGTTGGTGTGGAACGGTTCGTATTTCTCCACAAACTCCGCCAGTGTCTCCTCCACGGTTGCAGTGGTAGTATCAAGGACGATTCGCTTTTGTATCAAGGATCCCTCAAACTCCTCATCAAACCGTTGCAGAACACACTCAATATCCTTCTCCTGCACAACTTGGTGGGGGTGCGGGTTTTCCTTCATCCGTTTTGCAATCACCGCTGGTGCCGCTTTGAAAAGGACCAGGACCGCCCCCGGTGCACGCTCAAGGATCTTTGTCTCTATGCGTCGTGCCATTTCGGTCCGCTGGCCTTCCGGGCTTCGGAAAGGTGCCTTGCTATCCTTCCCGCCATAGCCGTAGTATAACGGGGCATAGACCGCTTCTTCGATGACCAAGCCCATCAGGTTGTGGTCGGGGTTGCTATAGAAAGCCTCCGAGACATGATACTCAATCATATAGCGTTGGAGCATCTCCACGGCTTGAGGATGTAGAGTCAATAGCGATTCTTGAGCCTCTGGTATCAACTCGCTTGAGGGAACGCTCATATGATCGTGGAAATGGCTCGTCCCGCCCAAAGTCCGCTCCGCCCATTTCATAACCTCTACCGCTAGCGTCGATTTACCGGCATATTCGCATCCGACAAAAATGAGATTCATAAGCAATTTCCTCCCATAATTTCTTGTGATAGCTCAAACCCACCCTGAAATAGTCAATATCCTTCTATCATTCGACATTATAGCAAAAATCAAAATGGCGATCAATCCCAAAATTAAGAGCGGGAAGGAGCCGACAGATGGGTAACAGTGCTGATCTGAACCACGTCCTTCCAAAAATAGATCTTGACAAATCGTCCGTGATCGCCTATAATCCGGAAACATGATGAACAAGATTGGGCAACTTTCGGCGTTATTTCTTAAGTTAGGTGTCACCGCTTTTGGCGGGCCAGCCGCGCATATTGCGATGATGGAGGAGGAGGTTGTCACACGCCGTCGTTGGTTGACGCGCGAGCGATTCCTTGACTTGCTCGGTGCAACGAATCTCATTCCTGGTCCCAACTCCACTGAGATGACAATCCACATCGGTTTGGTGCGTGCCGGGATTGTAGGGTGGGTCGTCGCAGGTGTCAGCTTTATTCTTCCCGCAGCATTGATCACATTGGGTTGTGCGTGGGTTTACGACCAGTTTCAGACGGTGCCACAGGTGGAGGCCCTGCTATACGGTATCAAGCCGGCGGTCATCGCTGTTATTCTGAGTGCCGTGTGGCGATTGGGTAAAACAGCGGCAAAGGGCCCCTTTCTGATCGGTGTCGGATTCTTGGTGATGCTGCTTGTCCTGTTTGGCATCAACGAAATCATTACACTGCTTGGCGGTGGAATTGCAGGCATCTTGTGGCAATTCGGAAGTCAATGGCGAAAAGGGAAGATGCTGCTCAGTTTTGCATGGCTCCCCGCCAGCAATCTGGGGCTCGCGGCCCCGGCTGCCTCCTCGGTGCTAGTTTCCCTCCATTCCCTTGGGCTTTTCTTTCTCAAAATTGGCTGCGTCCTGTTTGGTAGCGGTTACGTCCTCGTTGCTTTCCTGCAAGGTGGGTTAGTTGAGCAGTATCAATGGCTGACACAGCAACAACTCCTTGACGCGGTCGCGATTGGGCAGTTTACGCCGGGTCCAGTCCTCACGACTGCCACGTTCATCGGCTACGTGCTGGCAGGCCCCACCGGCGCGCTTGTGGCGACCCTTGGCATCTTTTGCCCATCGTTTCTATTTGTGTTAGTGACCAATCCGCTCATTCCACGCCTTCGCCAGTCAGCGGTTACCGGTGCGTTTCTAGATGCGGTCAACGCAAGCGCGATCGGGCTGATGGCGGCGGTCACAGTTGAGTTGGCGCGTCACACGCTGATTGATTGGGGAGCTTGGCTGATTGCTCTCGTATCGGCGGCGGTGCTGTTTCGTTATAAAATCAACTCAGCGTGGCTGGTGCTAGGCGGGGCAGCGATAGGTTGGTTGTTAAAGGCAGCGGCATAAAACGTAAGATATCGGATTGTGTCACAAGACGCTCTTTACGTTTTATGTAATCAGATTAGAGAAGATTAAAAATGTTAAGAGAAGAACGGAAGAAAATTGTGCTACGTTGTGCAAAAGAGGTCTTTTCGCAGAAGGGGTATCATCAAACAAGTATCTCAGATATCATCCAGCGAGCAGGCATCGCCAGGGGTACATTTTATCTCTATTTTCAAAGCAAAAGGGATGTCTTCGATAACATTCTTGACGGGCTAGTTAAGGAGCTTGAAGCTATTATAAAGCGGATCGATTTAGATGCTTCAAGCCCTCCATTGGAACAGTTGAGAAATATCCTGAGATCGGTTATCATGCTTGCGCTAGAAGATCCGGACATGACTCAGATTTTATTGAGTCGCGCAGTCGGTTTGGACAGTGAGTTTGACAGTAAGTTGAGCGAATTTTATGAAGGGGTGCTAGGCAAGATCGAATCTGCGCTCCAACACGGAATTGAACTCGGTTTGGTTAGAAAGTGCGACACGGAGGTAACCGCGCGCTGCATTCTGGGCTGCGTGAAAGAGGTCACCAATCTCATCTTCTCAGAAGCGGAAGCCCTTTCTCAACTGGATTGGATCTTGGATGAAATTTTGAATTTCGGATTGCAGGGAGTTTTAACCTCCCAGATGGTTTAACTGGAGCGTGTTAACATCACAGCAAAAGTTTCGACCCCGTAAGAAACATAAGTGCCGCTCAGTTGACCTTAGGGCTATTTAGTTTTCGGTTTTGGCTCATGCCCTACTGTTCGTAGTGTCCCGTTCTATCCCCACCCCCGGTAGGCGGTTCATCCCTGCCCCGCTGTTTGTAAGTGCGCGTTCATCGCGCCTTCTTATGCCAATTGTCGAGGCCGTCTGTTATCCGTGATTCAGACAATAATATAGGAAAATTAAATAACCCTACAGTTGACCTAGAAGTTTCTTGCTTTTTTCATAAAGATATGTTAATATACTAGACTGATATGTCAGTCTGAATCAATTCGGTCAGGCTTGATGTTGTTTCCGGCGTGTCATTTGAGGTGGAACCGGAATAATCATGGAACTAACTTTTCAACGGTGGATCAAGGAGGTAACCTGTGAGTAACTTAGAAAAAAACGCGGATACTCAGAATTCAGAAAACCCCGATAAGATTGGGATTCCGAGCAGCTTCAAAAGTATGCCCACAGTAGATGTTGAGACCCTCATTCAGCAAAAGTTGTCGGAGAAAAAAGCGAGCCTTCAGAAAGAATTGGGAATAGAGGAGGGGCTTGTTCATCATTTTGAAAAACCTGTGGAACGCCCATTTACAAAGGATCAGCGGGCTGATACGACGATTCTGTTCGGTGGTCTGACTTGGCGGCATGAGCACCTGATTCACGGCGCGCTTGAGGGTTTGGGGTATAAATGTGAGTATATACCCACCCCGGATGTCGAAGCCTTTCAACTTGGTAAGGAGTTTGGCAATAATGGTCAGTGTAATCCAACTTATTTTACGGTCGGAAATCTGGTAAAGCACCTACAGGAACTCGAGCACAAGGGACAACTCCGAGAGGAAATTATAGATAAATATCTCTTTCTGACCGCGGGTGCGTGTGGGCCGTGTCGCTTCGGCATGTATGAGGCAGAGTACCGTTTGGCGTTAAGAAATTCCGGCTTTGATGGATTCCGGGTCCATCTCTTCCAGCAGTCCGGCGGATTGAATCAGTCGGAGGTAGAGGCTGGTCTGGAGCTGAACACAGAATTCTTCCTCGCCCTCATCAATGCGATGAATATGGGGGATTTGCTAAACGATGTCGCCTATCAGATCCGGCCCTACGAGGTCAATGAGGGCGAGACAGACCGAGTCCTGCGAGAGTGCATGGATAAGTTGCACAACGTATTTAAGAACAAGCGTTCTTTCAAGCTCGATGGCAAAGTCGGTCATTTCCTGAAGAGTCTCCCCAAGGCGACTAACACCATTGAGACACTTGGCAAATTCCTCGAGCAGCTATTTGGGACCGAATACACGGATAAACTCCGGGAAATCGGTGAGCGCATCAATCAGATCGAGGTAGACCGCACCCGCGTCAAGCCAACGGTCAAAATCACGGGCGAGTTCTGGGCGCAGACCACGGAGGGAGATGGCAACTTCAATATGTTCCGATTCTTGGAACGAGAAGGTTCGCAGGTCGTCGTTGAACCCGTTGGCACGTGGGTTGTGTATATGATTCATCAAGCCAAGCTGAAGATGGGGGATCGTCTGGGAATCGATGAAAAAGAGGAACCGATTCGCCCCTGGCGGCTTGATAAAAGCCTGGCCCGGAAGTTCAAGCAGCAGCGTTCGTTGCAAACGTTGACGATAGCTGAATCGATCTTCAAAAGAGAGTGGAATCGGATGCGGGAAGCGCTCAACTATATGCCCCATGATTTAACAGATCAGTATGAGTTGCAGCGGCTCGGGCACCCATTCTACAACTCCCGATCGGGCGGAGGTGAAGGTCACCTTGAGGTCGCTAAAAACATTTACTATCATAACAAAGATCTGTGTCACATGGTCCTCAGTCTCAAACCGTTCGGGTGCATGCCTTCTACTCAGTCCGATGGAGCACAATCGGCGGTGGTGAACCATTTTAAGGATATAATCTTCCTGCCCATTGAGACATCCGGCGAAGGCGAGATCAACGCGCATAGTCGTGTGCAGATGGCACTGGGTGAAGCCAAAGTCAAGTGCAAAGAGGAATTCAGCCGGGTGCTTACCGCAACCGGGTTTACATTGGATGAGATTAAACAGTATGTCGACGACCATCCGGAACTCAAGAGAGGTCTATACGTGGTGCCACACACGAAAGGCATCATCGGCACAGCTGCCAACTTCGTCCATCACGTTGCACAGTTGATGGGATACCGCCCGGAACCTAAGCCCGCTGCGTCCGATGAAGCGGAAAGCGATACCACGGATCAAATACTGGCAATCCAGAAAGCCAATCAACAACTCACGCAGATCGACCCTGAGGCATCTGAGGACTCTAGTTCTTGTGGAACATCGTGTGGGTGTGACTCTTAAAGCTTGCGGCTTGCAGACTTATGGGCCTGCTTATTCCGCCCGAATCGCTCTCGTCGGATTGGCAAATCCGACGAGGGGTCTGGATTTGCCAATCGAGACCGAGCGAAGTGAGAAATTCGTATACCTCAATCTTTCTTTACGGTTGAACCGAAAGGGGCACCAATGAATAAACAATATGAGAAGCTATATATCGGTATGGATGTCGGCTCGACAACCGTTAAGGCGGTGGTTGTCGACCCAGTTACGGATGAAATTGTCTGGCAGGATTATCAGCGTCATGACACCAAGCAGCCCGAAAAGACGCTGGAACTCCTTCAAAGTATAGAGAAAGCGTGTCAGCTACCGATTGACCTGTATCGCATTTTTATCACCGGCAGCGGCGGCAATGCGCTCGCCCCTCGACTCGGTGCCAAGTTCGTCCAGGAGGTGAATGCGGTCTCACTCGCGGTGGAGAAGCTTTACCCGGAAGCGGGCTCGGTCATTGAACTCGGTGGTCAGGATGCCAAGATCATCATCTTCAAAGAAGACCCCAATACGGGGAAAAAGCAGAAGATACCTTCGATGAATGATAAGTGCGCCGGCGGCACAGGCGCAGTGATTGATAAGGTCAACGCCAAACTCCGCATTCCGGCGGAAGAGCTTTGCAATCAGGGGTACTACGACATCAAACTGCATCCCGTGGCGGGCAAGTGCGGTGTGTTTGCAGAAACCGACATCAACTCATTGCAAAAAATGGGGGTTCCTCAAGATCAATTGATGGCATCCCTATTCGAGGCGATTGTCGGACAGAATCTGTCGGTCCTCACCCGTGGCAACACGTTGCGCCCTGAAGTCCTGCTGCTGGGTGGCCCGAATACCTACATTCGCGGTATGGTGGAGGCGTGGAAGTACAATATTCCCAAGATATGGGAGGAGCGAGAATATCCTTTGCCCGAAGGAGTGGACCCGAAAGGCCTGATCAAAGTGCCAGAAAACGCCCAATATTTCGCAGCCATTGGCGCGGTGGAGTTCGGCAAACAGGAAGACGAAAGTGTCGGCACATACATAGGCCCGGAAGACTTGGAGCATTACATTACGTATGGTCGGCTTGAAGAGAAAGCCAAGATGGGTGGGTCTGGCTTGAGTGAGAGCGCGGAAGAACTGGCAGCCTTTAAAGAACGATACAAAGAGAAGAAGTTCATCCCAGCTACATTTGAGCCCGGGCAGGTGGTTGAGGGTTTCATCGGACTTGACGGGGGTTCGACCTCAACAAAGGCGGTGCTCCTCGACCAAGACCGTAATGTCCTCGTCAAGACCTATCAACTGTCCAAAGGCAATCCGATCGAAGACACCATGGAGGTGATCGACAAGCTGCGTGAACAAGTGGAGTCGCCGGGCGCAACACTCAAGGTGATGGGGGTAGGGACGACCGGTTATGCCAAGGATATTCTACAGGAGGTGCTGGGTGCCGATGTGGCGTTGGTTGAAACGGTGGCTCACACAGAGTCCGCGCTTCGGTTCTATGACGACGTAGATGTCATCTGTGATGTCGGCGGACAGGATATTAAAATTATCGTCCTGAAGAACCGTCAAGTCAAGGATTTCAAGCTCAACACGCAGTGTTCCGCCGGGAACGGCTACTTCCTGCAATCAACGTCGGCAGGCTTTGGTATCCCGGTAGAGGAGTATGCCGATACCGCTTTCGACGCTCAGTCCATGCCCGTATTTGGCTATGGATGTGCCGTCTTCATGCAGTCAGACATCGTGGATTTTCAACGTCAAGGCTGGAAGCCAGAGGAGATTATGGCGGGTTTGGCGGCGGTTCTCCCCAAGAATATCTGGCTATATGTGGCGCAGATTCCGAACCTTGCGGCCTTAGGCACTAATTTCGTGCTGCAAGGTGGCACACAGAAAAACCTCGCAGCGGTCAAAATGCAGGTGGACTTTATTGAATCGCGCTTCAAGGGCAAAGATGTTCAGCCCAGGGTGATTGTGCACGAGCACTGTGGTGAATCGGGCGCAATCGGGGCGGCCATTGAAGCAGTTCGCTTGTGGGAAAATGGCAGAGAGACAAGTTTTATCGGTCTTGATGCCGTCAACGAAATCTCCTACACGACACACCGTAGCGAGAACACGCGCTGCTTCTTCTGCAAGAACAAATGTTTGCGGACTTTTATTGATGTGAATGTCGGCTCCGGATCCGCGGAGGTGGAACCGCCACGGAAGTCCAAGATCCCTCTGTTGGATGGTGCCAAGCGTCTCATCGTCGGGAACTCCTGTGAACGGGGCCTCGTTGAGGATGTTGAGGCGATGAAAGTCATCAAGAAAGGGATGGACGACGCGAAAGGTGCTTACCCCAATATGCAGGAGATGGCTGCGACCGCGATTTTTAAGTCGTTCAAGCCTGAGCCAGCTGCCGATTCGATTCCGAAGTTTTCCATCACCAAAGCGCAAAAGCAGCGGGCGATGCTGATGAAGAAGCGCGAAGAAATTCGTATTGGCATCCCGCGGGTGCTTAACATGTACTCCATGAACCCGGTCTTCAGCGCATACTTTGAGAGTTTGGGGCTGAAACCTCGCAACCTCATTTACTCGGACTTCACTTCTGAGGAGATGTACAAAGAGGGTGCCAAGCGCGGTTCGATTGACCCCTGCTTCCCATCGAAGGTCGCCATTCCGCACGTTCATAACCTGCTTCATACACACCACAAGAAGAAACCGCTCGATATCATCTTTTTCCCAATGATCGATTGTTTGCCCTCAGATTTGGTCGGCACCCAAGGGTGCCGCTCCTGTCCAACGGTTTCCACCACACCGGCAGCCGTGAAAGCGGCATTCACCAAAGAGGGAGACCTGTTCGCCGAGATGGGGACTCAGCTCTTTGATACGTTCGTCAACCTGAGCGAACCTCAGTTGTTTGAACAGCAGATGTACGAGCAGTTCAAGGATGTGTTTGGGCTCTCCGAGGCAGAGAATCGCAGAGCTGTCGAAGCCGGTTATAAGGCACTCAATCAGTACCAAAGCGTCATGCTGCGTGGTTCGGGCCGCAAAATTATTGACCAGCTAGAGGCAGAGAATCGCCTCGGCATTGTGCTGCTCGGCAGGCCATATCACAATGACCCTGGCATCTGTCACGAAATCCTCTCGGAGTTCCAGAAACTCGGCTACCCCATCCTCACCCAGGATAGTCTGCCCCTTGATGATGACATTTTGGACAAACTCTTCGGTGACGAGGTGCGATCGGGAGTGATTTCAGACCCGATGGACATCGCGGATGTGTGGAAGAATTCCTATAGCGAGAATACAAGCATCAAGGTCTGGGCGGCGAAATATATCGCGCGCCATCCGAATCTGGTCGCGCTTGAACTCTCAAACTTCAAGTGTGGTCATGATGCGCCTATTTACACAGTTGTTGAAGAGACTGTGCAGAACTCTGGCACACCATACTTCTGCTTCAAGGATATTGATGAAAATAAGCCGACCGGCTCCATCAAAATCCGTGTCGAAACGATTGACTACTTCCTCAGACGGTATGGGGAGGATATGGTCAAGAAGGCGGAGCAGCAGCAGACCGTCGACGAGCAACTCCGTGAATACGAAGCGGAACTTCGACACCAGTTGGCTGCGAATCTTGAGACAGAGACGACCTTTGCCGCAGCAGGAACGCTGCCGACGGAGTTACAATCGGAGAAAAAACGTCGTCGCTCAAAAGATTTCTAATAAAGATTTCTAATTGAGTAAAAATTTTGGGGTTCAGTGCCTGAAACGAGAGTTGATTGCCTAGCTACAGTAGACCGAAGGTGGGGGCGGTTGTCCAACCCCTGGCTTCGGTCTACTGTTTTTCGACGTAAAATACCAAATCGTTAAAATGAAATTCAGACCGATCGCCGTCACACGTTACTTTTGATAGAGAGGGCATTGACTATGTATTTGGAGGGCAAAAATGCTAGAATCAGACAAGATTATGTTTGAAATTTACAAAGAAGGCTCCTATGGTGAGCGTTACCATGTAGTATACTTCACAGAACTGGAAGACCACGACAAGGATAAGGAAATTGACCGTGCGCTCGCAGGGGAGCATTTCTACGATGGCTTCATCCGGAGCAATCAAAGTGATGAGGCGAAGGAAATTCTCGAAAGTGTCGTTGAGCGGCTCAATGAGGGTGACGCGGTGGAGGCGAGCGAGGTAGATTACCTCTTAGCTGACTGTTTGGCATAAATTTGATAATCCGGAGCATACGAGTTATGTCCGATCGAAAACGAATGTCAACCCGTAGAGCGATTCGAGGACTGAAGTGGTTCATTGCACTATCGATTGTAGGATTGTTGTTTAACTTCTTTCTCACCCCTTTTACCGAGGGTATTCGGTATCTCGCCCAACTCAACCCCTTATTTTTAATCATAGCCCTTGCGCTGAACGTGTGCGATTGGATACTGGGAAGTATGCGCATCCTTGTCCTTTCTGCGCGGCTTTTTCCTCAGATTGAATTCAAAACCTGCCTGAAATCGAATATGGGCAACCTGTTCCTGGGGGCGGTCACACCCGCTCAAACGGGGGGCGGTGCCGCTCAGATATACGTGCTGTATAAAAACGGTATGCCGTTTGCGGAAGCGACTATGGTCAGCATCGTTTGCTTTCTAGGCTCCATATTTTTCCTAATCTCCTGCGCGCTTTATCTCTTATTCTTCGGGCATGTTCCAGCTATGAACCCGTCTTTACTCCTCCTCTCCCGAGCCACCCTGTTGGTATTTTCTGCAATCATTTTGTTGTTCATTGTTGCAGTGGTTAAGCCGCAAACCTTTGAAAATGTCACAAAACGATTCTTGAGCAGGGTCCCCATTTTGAAGAAATTACTGGAAAGTAGCAAATTACAAGTCTTTTTCGATTCGGTGCAGGAGTATCAGGATATCATGAGAATATATGTATCGAAGGGAAGGCTGGCTCTTCTGGCTACGTTTATACTAAGTTCGGTAACTTACCTCAACAAATTTTTCATAGCATATATCGTGTTGAAGGGGATGGGATTGGATGTTCCTTTTATTCAGACGATTTTCATACAGATGATCCTCTTTTTGATTTTCTATTTTTCTCCGACACCCGGGGCATCTGGCGTGGCGGAATTGTCATCTGCACAGTTGATGGGAACGATAATCCCCAAGTCATCTCAGGCAGTATTCACGACGCTTTGGCGCACATTTACCCTTTATATTGGTGTTGCTGTCGGGGGAGTCATAATGCTCAAATACCTATTGGCACAAGACAGTTTACTCGAAAAATAGTCGAAAAATAGAATGACAAACCGATCAAGTTACGCGAAATAATCCCTGCTTTCTCTGAATAATGCGTTGCTCGCAGTTAAGCGAGTAGTGGACAATGTGCACATCTTATGGTATTATACTCAGTGCCGCATAAAATTGTGTTTTGAAACCTTGCGAAGTGTGATTCAGATCTATTGGGGGCGGTTCCCATTTAGTGGGAAATCAACGACACACCTCAACACTAGAGGAAGAAACGATGTACCCAACGCTCATTGATTTTGGTCCCATAGGGATTCATAGCTTCGGTCTTATGATGGCGTTAGCCTTTCTTGCCGTGCTGCTCATCTCACAGCGTGATTTAGCAAGGAAAGGGCTGGATCCGCGCCCAACATCATCAATAATCTTTGCAGCTGCTGTCGGAGGGATTATTGGCGCGAAACTCCACTCAGCCCTGCAAGATGGCAAGATCGAAATAGCTGAACTGATTTCAAATAGCGGGTTGGTTTGGTATGGCGGTGTCATCGGTGCGCTCGCTGCCGTTCTGTTTGTTATCCATCGATCCCCCAACCCGATTCTACCGACACTTGATACGATTGGTATGTCGGTTTTGCTTGGACATGGGATTGGGCGAATCGGATGCTTTCTCTCTGGGGATGGAGACTATGGCCCCCCCTCAGACTTGCCGTGGGCGATGGCATTTCCCAACGGCACGGTACCGACGGAGGTGCCTGTCCATCCAACGCCGCTGTATGAAACAGGGATGTTGCTGATCGGTTTTGGATTGCTGTGGTCTATTCGCAAACAGAAAGAAGGCACACCGGGGTGGCTGTTGGGTGGAGCGTTTATTTTGGCAGGAATTGAGCGTTTTATCGCGGAATTCTTTCGACTGAATCAGCCGGGCCTTTTCGGGTTGACAGAGGCACAACTCACAAGTATCTTGATGGCTATTATTGGGGGGTGTCTTATCTATTGGGTCACGCATCGTCCCGTTGCAACAGCGGAAGTGACCGTTCCAACCCTATCGCCCAAACGAAAAAGGCGACGACGGTCATAAGAAAATGAGAGGAACCCGCAGGTTGCAGCCGGATCATCGCTTCGGCATCTGTCATTGGGGTTATTGTCCCGTTTTTCGCATACCCATCGTAATTTTCACGACACCCCTTATCATAACCATCGTTCCCGCAACTAAGAAGGTGATAAGTCCTAATCGCTCGATCTGAAGGGAGGGTCGGAGCAGATACCCCATAAACCCAACGACCATTGTGAGGATCAGCGTATTCAAAAGGACTTTGCTCGTAAACCATTTTCGCATTGATTTTTCCTTGCGGGTTCAGGCACCGTCTAATTATCAATAGATTCCGTTACATTAGATTCCGTTACATTTTCGTTAAATGGAGATTTCCCATCGGTCGTATCTTTTATCTGTGCATCTAGGTGGATCATATTGTGTGGCTTGAAGCCGGGTAACGTCACGATATTCACAAACGCATCAACCCCACGATGCCCTGTGTCGGGCGGGATGTAGACGACAGTTCCCGGGCTGAGCGGAATCTCTGCGTAAATGGTCAGATCTGCCACATTGGGGAAGGTGTACAAGTAGCTTTTGCGTCCGTAGGTGTTCAGCGAATACGCGCTTGGATTCAAGGCAAAATAGATTTCGTGCTGCGCCTTGCCGATACCAATCGGGGTCGCCGGGTGATAGTGGGTCCGTGAAGTTTCAGCCGCAATATTGACAACGTGACTATTAACCGAATTAACCCCATCGGCTTCATCCTCGGTTTCTGTGTTGCAGTGCCATGTCATCGGCAGACGACGAAACGGGTCAAACGCAAAATTGTTACCGTTGGTGGCTTTGGATTCCGATGCAGTCGGGGCGGTCTCTTTGAGGTAGCGCAATCGACGGGTTGTCGTCACATGCGTCATGAAGATATTGGAATTCTCGATCCACCAGTAGCGGAACCTCCCACGGGCCCGTATTGGGTCATCCGCTGTTACAGCGAACTGATCACCCGCTTGAATCTGCTCAAAGGAGCCAACCTGTTTGGTTGACCAGCCAAGGATTGCGTAACTTTCTAACAACAGGTCGAAGGCACGTCGAACTTTCGGGCGCGTTGCCCATTTCTCACGCGGCACCCCACTTTCTTCTATCAACCGAATCTCCTCAGCGATGTCGCCGATAAGCGTCTTTCCGGTGATTCGATCCAAAATTGACTCGACGAACGGTTGGATGCTTTCGTGAAGCGTGTCGAGGTTTTCCGCGAATGTTTGTAGAATGGGCCAGGTTTCATCGTCACATTCGTCTGCCTCATAAACCGACAGCAGTTTTTCGCCATCTCCTTCCTGTGTGCGATACCCCACATCCAAGAAAACCTCGCCATCACCTTGATCGATCCAGATATATCGCACCCCCTCATACTCCGCGACCAGCTCACCCGCATCGCCATCAAAATACCCACACCCCATTTTCAAACCGGGGTGATGTCGATCAAACTCAGCGAACACCGGTGCAAGGCTCTCCGCCTCCTCAATATGTCCAACAACAACGTCAGGCATGAAACGCTTTCCGATAGATTTAACCTACACATTTCCAAATGAGTATATACAAATCTGGCGATGCACGATTTGCAAAACTACAAAACTTCTGTAGTTCGGGGCTATCTCCCCCTGGTCTCTGTCCATGACCCGCCCATCGCTTGACTTTATCACTTTTCTGCCGCCCCTGGTCTCGGAACGGCCAACGTTGGCAACAGGATAATATCAAAAGTGTCTACGAGGAATCGGGCTATCTTGTGATGCAACTCATCAATAAGATGGTGGATACGGTTTCGTAACCGAGCACACCCCAACCCCTGTCTGAGTTTTGCACGTTGCCCTGAGTCAGGATAGATCCGAATCTTCTTTGATTTGGTCACAGTATTTACGGAGTCCGTGCATTCGGCGACTGAAGACGTGCAAGATGGCGATTAAATCTTGGGTGAGTTCAGATTTGGGGCTGTCACTTTTATGGTTGAGAACCACGAGTTCGCCACCGTTTTGCTCGACAAGGTGTTGTATGATTTCAATGCCGAATCGGGCGAGTCTATCCCGATGGGCAACCACAACTTGGAGCTTATCGCCTCGGTGAAGTCGGTCCAGTAAGGTTTTAAGCCCTTTGCGTTTGAAGTTGAGTCCACTTCCAATCTCGCGGACGATTTCTGCATCGGGGTAAATACTTCGCAGGTAGGCGACTTGACGCTCAAGAGCATCTTGTTGCTGAGAACTGGAGACTCGGCAGTAACAAACGGTAGTAAGAGTTGATTCGGATTTGCTTTCAATAAATGCTTGGACATTATATCTTCGCTGACCTCCCTTGGTGCGAATATAGTCAATCTTACCCGCTCGTGCAAGCCGTCTCAAGTGTTCCGGGGTGTAGTCCAGCAACTCACCCGCTTTTTTCGCTGACATATAAACCATAACAAAATTATATCACAAATACATGAAAATGGCCAGAGAAAATACTGCTGTTCTATCAACGAGCAATATTGCCGGTGTCCAGTTGATACACAGTCTGAAAGCATACACTACTTAAACAACACCCGCCGCATCTGTCTCACGGCTTGACGGATGCGGTCTTCGTTTTCGACAAGTGCAATCCGGACATATCCCTCTCCGTTGTGACCGAACCCCGCGCCGGGGGAAACACAAACTTCCGCTTCATCAAGCAGTTTCATCGCGAAATCCATCGAACTCAAAGGGCGATACGGTTCAGGGATTGGGGCCCACACGAACATCGTTCCGTGCGGCTTTTGTACCTTCCAACCAATCCGATTTAGCCCCTCTACCAGCACATCGCGGCGGATTCGATAGGTCTCCGCATTCGCTGCCACAATATCGGTATCCATTCGCAGTGCCATGATTGCAGCGACCTGAATGGGCGCGAAGATGCCGTAGTCGTAATAGCCTTTGATCCGCGCCAACGCGTCAACCAGATCGCGGTTGCCGACAGCGAACCCACACCGCCAACCTGCCATATTGTAGGACTTTGATAAAGAGATAAATTCAACCCCGACATCTTTGGCACCCTTCGCCTGTAGAAAACTGGGTGCCTGATAGCCATCAAAAACAATATCAGCATACGCGAGGTCATGGATAACAATGATGTCGTTTCGCTTGGCAAAGTCAACAATTTCTTCAAAGAAGGCGAGTTCAATCACCGCCCCCGTCGGGTTATGTGGGAAGCTCAAGATTAAGACCTTGGGGCTGGGCCAGATATCCCTCGAAATCTCGTCAAGACTCGGCACAAACTGGTTTTCTTCGCGTAACGGGATGCTGACAACGCTGCCCCCGGCGATCACGGTCGCGTAGATATGAATCGGAAACGTCGGGTTTGGGACGAGTGCCAGATCGCCTTCATCTATCAATGCAAGTGCGAGATGGGAAAGCCCCTCTTTGGTGCCAATCACGGAGATTGCTTCATGGTTGGGATCGATCTGGACCCCAAAGCGTCGTTCATAATACCAACTGACTTCGCGGCGCAGATTGAAAATCCCTCGTGATGCAGAATAGCGATGGTGGCGGGCTTCCTGGGCGGCTTCGGTCAGTTTATCTACAATATGCTGCGGGGTCGGTCTGTCAGGGTTGCCCATCCCCAGATCAATGATATCAATTCCCTGCTGTCGCCTTTCATGGGTCAACTGCTTGAGTTTACCAAACATGTAGGGCGGTAATCGGTTGAGTCGCTTTGAAAATATGTTCATGGCTCTGACCTAAAAAGTTTTGTGGATTTGACAACTATGCGTCGGGAGTGGAGCACATAATTTGTCACACGGAAAAACGGAATAAATCACGGCGTTTTCATTCTAGTTAAGAATAAAACGTGAATCGTCAGAAAAAGTTTCTCGTCGATGGGCTTGGGGACAGGCGTATTACGTCTTGTGCCTTCTGACACAGCGGATTATTGTGCCGGCCCCTACACTTCCGCAAAGCCTCGAATCTTCGGGACATCATCCGTCCACAGTCCACCAATCTCATGCTGCAACAGCCAACTGACATCGCGCCGGGTCCGCACAAATCCGCCTTCGACAGCGATGCCTTTCGCTTTGAGGTGTCTAACCTTCCGAATCAACGAATGTGTAATGCCGTTGTAAAGCCGAAAGTGATTGATCCGACTCCAACCGATGGCAATCCGATTGGCATCAATAGCTTCCGTCGCCTTGAGAAAGTCCGCCATTGGGTTGATGATAATCGCGCTTGTCTGAATGTCAGGCGCAATCTGTTTTGCTTGGACCAGCAATTCCTTACGCGAATAAAAGGTCAGAATACCGACTTTATCAACGAGGTTAAATTGCTGGATGCGCTCAACTAAAAGCGAGATGAGATGTTTCGCGCCCTCTTTCGGTTCGATGAAGCAGGGCAATCCAGTCTCCCTGACAAAAGAGAGCACCTCATCAAGATGCGCTACAGGTTCAGGGGAATCGAGAACCTTCAGGTTTTGGACATCACCCCAGTTTAATTCGCTCAAAGGAGATGTGCAGCCCGTTACCTCCTGAATACTGTCCTCATTAAAACCAGTATGGATGATAATCGGTTCTTGATCTTTGGTCAGGCGGACATCACACTCAAAGGCATCTGCGCCGTCCTCAAACGCTTGTCTGAAGGAAGCGATTGTATTTTCGGGGGCACGGTCTAGTCCACCGCGATGGGCGAGTATTTTGATTTCAGTTTTCATGCTTCACGTTTCTTATGCCATATCTTTTCAAACCGGTCTCGTGGGGCGAAGCCGAGAATGCGCTTTGCCTTGTCATTGGTGAACCGTTGATGGGGCAGGTCGGTGAAGATACTAAATACCTCGCACCGCGACGGGAGTGCGCTGAAGTTGATTTCTAAGCCGAGACGGAACGCTTCCCCCGCATCTCGCCAAGACACCGAAAACGGGGTGAAGTCTGTGCCTTCAGCCGGGTCATCGTCATTTCGGAAGTTGTAGAAAAGATAGCAGAGGACGTAAATATCATAGTTTTCGGTGAAGATTTTACAGATTTCCTGTCCGAGCCCTTTTGTGATTGGGTACAAACCTGTCCCAGGTTGGGGAGGAACGTCCGGGGCTATCTCATAATCGTAGTGCTCGTAAGTTGGACCCGTGATTGTAAAATGCGGGCCCGTATTGATGACCCTTCGGATACCGTGTTCGACGGCCGCTCGCATTGCGTTGTAACAGCCGCGTGTGCTGACATCGAAAGCAATCTGTCGGTCATGCCGAAGGACGGAGCAGTTAATGATTGCATCCATCCCCTCGGCTGCCCGCATGACATCGTCCAAGGATGAGACATCAACCTGCATCGATTCATGTTTCGTGTCAATCGGTTTGATATCCGTAATGCGGAGTTGGTAGTATGGTGCCAACGCTTTTTCAACATGAGGTCCCAGATAACCGTGTCCACCCAAAATCAATACCTTCATATTTCACCTCCTAAATCGAAAATTGTGGGTTAAATTCGAGCGATGTTTTTGCCTTGTTGATGAAAAAGCGCGAATTTGGAAATTCTGACTGAATGTGATAGATTTCCCACCTTCTTTCGCTAGCAGAGGTGAGGGCACATTCAAAGGCGTGGATCGCATCGTTCATCTCAAGCCATGTCGAGTCAAACGGTTGATTTGCCGCTGCCGCTGCTGTAACCAATGTGCCGAGTCGGAGACAGGCGACACTCATGCGTCCTTCGCGGGCAAATTCTCGACAGGTAAACTCGCCGAGATACTTTGATAAAATTGACGCGTCCGTTGTTGGACACGGACGCCACACTTCGGTGACCGTCCAATCTTCATCATGCGAATCGAAGAGGTGAAGGGTGCTTGCATAGATTGCGCGGGCAACTTTTTCTTCAGAGGCTCCCATCAGGAGATTGTAGGTGCAGCGTGTCTGGAAGTCAATCTCTCGGTTTTCTGGTTGGTTCGATTCCGAAAGAACGGAAGGCGGCAGCTGTGCCAGATGCACAATGGCATCTATTCCCTGAACGAGTTTGTTGGTTGCCTCATCATGCCCAAGGTCGCAACGCACGAACTCAAAGTCAGCTTCGACATCGATCAGATCTGTCAAACGAATCTGATGCTCACCGGACAATGCGTTGGCTAACCCTTGCGCTAAATCAGAAGCGGCTGAGGTAATAAGAATATTCATATTGAGATCTCCAACAGGTAAATGAGACCAGCACTCCACAAAGGCTCCCGTTGAATCGAGCGGGTTTGAGGAGCACTGATGATGATAAAAGCAGGTTCAATATATCACAAGATTAAATCTGGGGGCAAACAAAATCTCACTGTGGACTCGTGTTTCAAACTGTCGCTTCGACTGTAAATCCGCCGATCAGCGAATAGTTCGCCGCATAATGGTGGAGTTTGGCGTTAATTTCCAATATCTCGTCCGGCGTGTGATGGATGTCTGCTTTCGACCAGACCGCGTTATTCGCTTCCACGCTTTCCCAGAGCGTCATCCAGACATAATCGTGTTCGGATTGCGCGACACCGACGAGGGCTCCCTGGTAACCTCTGAGCAACTCGACGTTAAGACAGTTAGGAAGCGCACGAATCGTGGGCAGAAATTGACGCAGCATGAAATCCTCAAACTGTTCGCGTTCAACATCCGGCTTTAGTTCAATCGTGTGAATGGCGCGAAAATGTGACATTTCGTACTCCTTTACCAAAAAAATAAAAATGGGAAAGCAAAAATATGGCTATGCTTTCCCACGGATTTGATTGCAAGTCTTTGACCCAACGCCTTACCGGCCACCGATAAAATCTTCCACCATGGCCAAGGCTTCGGTGTCAGCATACTGACGCGGTGGCGACTTCATGAAATAGGCACTTGGACCATAGAGTGCACCGCTGACACCCCGGTCTTGCGCGATTTTGCAACAACGAATCGCGTCGATCGCGACGCCCGCGGAATTGGGCGAATCCCATACCTCCAATTTGACTTCAGCCCGGACAGGAATATCGCCGAATTCCGTCCCTTCGAGATAGAGATAACACCACTTCCGATCTTCGAGGAAAGGCACGTAATCGCTGGGCCCGATATAGACGTTTTTCGGTGCAATCTCATGGTTGAGTTGCGAAACAACCGCATCCGTCTTGGAGATGCGTTTGGATTCCAGCCGCTCTTTTTCCAGCATGTTTTTGAAGTCCATATTCCCGCCAACGTTCAGTTGAGAGGTGCGTTCAAGTTTCACGCCGCGGTCACTCATCAGTTTGGCCAGTGCACGGTGAATGATGGTCGCCCCGAATTGCGCCTTAATATCATCCCCAACGATGGGCAGGCCCGCCGCTTCAAACTTTGCGCGCCATTCATCGTTTTTCGCGATGAATACGGGCATACAATTCACGACAGCACAACCGGTGTCCAACGCCTGCGCCATATACCATTTCGTTGCTTCCTCGCTGCCGACAGGTAGGTAGTTGATGAGTATATCGGCTTGACTCTCGCGCAGAACATCAGCCACATCAACGACTTCAGCCGGCGATTCATCGACCGTCTCATGGTAGTATTTGGCAAACCCATCCATCGTGACTCCACGCTGGACAATTACGCCGGTCTTCGGCACATCCGAGAATTTTATGGTGTTATTAATTTCGGCAAAAATTGCATCGGCGACATCAAGCCCAACTTTGTTCTTATCCACATCAAAAGCTGCAACAACTTTGACATCACGGACATGGTAGGGACCGAGTTTAACGTGCATCAGGCCGGGAACGAACTCGTTTTCTTGGGTATCTCGATAGTATTCAATACCTTGAATCAAAGAAGAAGCACAATTTCCGATACCAACAATTGCAACTCGAATTTCAGACATTTTGGTTATTCTCCTTATAATCAACCTTATAATCAACACATCATTAATTTAGTTGATTATAACATTCTGTGGGTATAAATTTCCATGTGTATTTTGGTGGAATCAGGTTGGACGTTAAATTGAGTCCAACGGAAAGATTGGCTTTCGCACGTTCTGATACGTAAAATGCAGCGGATTCACCGCCGTCAGTCCAGGGGTGTCAACTTCAATCAGCTTCCCTGCAATAGGCTCATAGGCTGCACGATAGGCAATGGCAGCCTTGACAACGATGTGCTTCATCTGCCGTGGATCAATCCCCAAACTAAGGAGTTGATGCAGGCTAAATGGCACCTGACGTTTGCTGGTTAATACTATTAGGTTCTTTTCTTCAATTTCCACAACCGCTGTGACCCCTTGATCTTGGTATCGTTGCCCGCCGTGCCGCGGCTCTGTTTCTTCGTAATAACCGTTGTGGATGAGGCGGATCCGCCCACGGATTGGGACCGGCGAGCCGTGTTGGTCGTCCGATTTCCCGCCGACCGTCAGATTGACATCCTCGCGAACACCTGCCCGAATACACGCCGCCACCTCCTGCGGTGCGTAGAGGATACAGACGAACCCGTCCGCTTTCTGCCGTAGCAATTCACTCAAAATGAATGTGCTATCTCCCGGCGAACCACCCCCGATGTTATCTCCCATCTCGACCAGTATAACAGGGTGTGCCTCGCTCTGTATTGCCTGTGCAACCGCCGCTGCTGCATCTGGGAGGTTGATGTCTAACTGATCGCGCACATTCCACAGCATTTTCGATAACCGCTCCGCTTCGATTTGTGCGAGTTGTGAATCGCCATCAGTCACAACAACAGAGGCGGGCCCGATTTCATGGACATCGGCATACGGATAGCCTGCCGCAACGTTTGCCGCGAGCACGTTAGGTTTGCTTTCTAGCTGTGCCGCTTCTCGAAGAATCGAGCGCATCGGATCGACGCTGGTATATTGATGCAGAATGTTGAAAATCATCGGCGGCTTGGCGAGGGCTTGCGTGGGCTGAATCTCTCCACGAATCGCGCGCATCAGAATCTCTACGGCTTGGAGGCCTCGCTGCCGCTGATCGATGTGTGGATTCGTTTTGTAGATGACCAACGCTGTTGATTCCGCGACCATCTGCTCGGAGACATTCGTGTGATGGTCGAGCGTGGTGACGATGGGAAAATCCGCTCCCAACACCCGGCGCATCCGGCGCAGTACCTCGCCATCGCCATCAGGATAGCTTTCAACGACCATTGCACCGTGCAGCGCAAGTAATACCCCATCCAGATTTGGTAGTGACTGAATGCGCTGGATGAGTTCAGTGACGATTTCGTTAAAAACCGCATCGGTCACTCTGCCCGCAGGCGTTGCTGAAGCCATCAAGGTTGGGTGTAAGTCACAGTCGTATGCTGATGCGCCTTCGATAAAACCGCCAATCTCATGATGGGATTCTCCCCAAATATCAAGGATGTCATTATCGAAGATCAGACACCCAGACTCAAATGCTGCACGATCTGTCGGCACGTTATTGAACGTGTTGGACTCGTGCATGATGCCCCCAATTGCGATGGTTGCCATAACCTTTTCCTTCTCTGTATTGACATACTCCCAAACCTATAATTAACGGGGTTGGACTGATTCCATCCCCTCTCTCGCCTCTCGACAGGTCGAAACCTAAGGCATGTCGAGATCACCAAAAGGTTTGGGCTGCGGGGTCTTGTCAGCAAGATATGATAAATTGCGATTGAATTTCCCTATCATCTATGCTATCATTGATACGTTCATCAGTTGGTTGCGTCTAAGCAGATATTATATCAGTTTTTGGTAAAGGATGCAAAGGGGCAGATAGATAACAGTTTGCTCCGGTGCAAATTTTCTTATGAGGTGATTCAATGAAAGTCGCTTATGCGTTTCGTCGAGGGGTATTGTACCCGCATCAAGACGGAGGTATCGGATCGAAGGAACACCGTAGCGCGTTTTTGAAAAAAGCGAAAGCGATTGGTTTTGATGGCATTGAGTTGGGCCCCAGCGTGCTGGATCAGCCGGATGTCGCATCCCTCCGAGCAGAGCTTGAAGATGCCGGCATGCCGTGTGTCGCCATACGCGGCGGCGGCGGCTTTACAGATCCACGCACCGCTTCGAGAGCGAATCAGCAGTGGGAGGGAATTATCCACTTTGCTGCACAGATCGGTGCCGGGGTTGTCAATTCAACCGTTGGCGGAAGCCCGTCCCCAGATCCGCGGGGTGACGGCACCTATCGAGGGGAGCGGATATCCCAAGGGGCTAGCCAGACTGCGAGAGAAGAGGATTATGAACGCACCGCCCGAGGGCTCTCTGAGGCTGCGAAAGTGGCAGCCGATCAGGGGTTAGAGATTTCGATCGAGATCCATCAGCACACGATTGTTGATAACAGTTGGTCTGCGTTGCACCTGCTGGAGCTCATCGATCAACCCAACGTCGGCATCAACCCTGATCTCGGTAACATCTACTGGACTTATGACATCCCAGAGGAATCTTGTGAAGATGCCATCGCTGTGCTCGCGCCCCATTGCAATTATTGGCACTGTAAGAATCTGAATAGCGTCCATATCCCTGACCTTGAAAAGTCAATCCTATTGCAAGCCCCGATTCCTGATGGAGACATTGACTACCGATTTGCAATCTCAGCGATGTTGGATGCAGGCTACAGCGGTTATCTTGCCATCGAAGGCATGCGTCTCGGCGATCAATTCCATGGTGATGGAAAAAGCGTCGCTTATGTGAAATCGGTGGCGGCAGAGTTAGAGGGGTGAATCCAGTCATGAGTAAATGGGTTGCAGGTTTGCCCATTTACTCCACCTTCTTTTCTGGTTTTCTGGTTTTCTGGAAAGCCACACATGCTCAGTAAAGGAACCTTATGGACAAAAGAGATCTTGCAAAACAGATTAAAGCCGTTTCATACTTGACCGGACAATTCAAGCTGCGGTCTGGAAAAACCAGTTCGTTCTATTGGGACAAATACCGTTTTGAAAGTGATCCGGTCCTGTTGCGCGCCATTGTAGCTGAGTTGCAGAAACTGTTACCCCCCTCTTTCGACAAACTCGCCGGTTTAGAGTTGGGAGGTATTCCGCTGGCGACTGGACTTTCCTTTGAAACAGGGAAACCGTGTCTATATGTCCGCAAAGAAGCCAAAACCTATGGCACCTGCAATTTGGTAGAGGGTGGATTTCAAGCGGGTGAAACGACATTGGTGATAGAAGATGTGGTCACAACCGCTGGACAAATCCGGACATCGGTCTGCCAAATGCGGGAACTTGGGCTAAAGATTGAGCATGCCTTGTGCGTCGTTGATCGGGAGAGTGGTGGCCGTGAAAATCTGGCGGAGATTGGGTGTTCACTGACTTCGGTTTTTACGTTAGAGGAATTTGAGCGATGGGCGCAGGATTAGCAACGAGTGCGTGAAACCCATCATGATTGAGGAGAATTTAGAGATATTTTTAGAGGATATGCTAACCGGCGGATCGGTGTCGAGCATGGCTCGGTAATTGCACAGCATCCGGACCCCGGACCTTGCTATCTTAACATTAATATTGATGAAAGCGTTCCAGGCCCTGAGCGTGTCGTTCAGGGCTTGCGCGCTTCGATTGAGAGGCAATATTGAAACTTCTATTTATTGGAGACATCGTTGGGTCCCCCGGGCGGAAGGCTGTTGCGACCCTCCTTCCATATCTGATTGAAAACGCAGGTGGGGTCGATGCAATAATCGTCAATGGGGAAAACGCCGCCGGTGGCAAAGGACTGACCCGATCGGTGCTCGACGAAATCCTAGATTTGGGGGTTGATGTCGTAACGACCGGAAACCATGTCTGGGATAATCGTGAAATCTTTAGGTTCATTGATACTGAGCCGAACCTGATCCGCCCTGCGAATTTTCCGAAAGGTACACCGGGCCGTGGCTGGGTCATCACTACGGCAGCTTCAGGGACGCGGATCGGTGTGGTGAATATCGCAGGACAACTTTACATGGACAACTACGAAAACCCGTTTCACACCTTCGATGCCATCTTCCCACAAATCCAAGCGCGGGCCCGCTTTATTCTTCTCGATTTCCACGCAGAAGCGACAGCGGAGAAGATTGCGATGGGGTGGTATACGGACGGAAAAGTGAGTGCTGTCGTTGGCACACATACCCATGTTCAGACAGCCGACGAACAGATTCTCCCGCAAGGCACCGCCTACATCACGGATGTTGGGATGACAGGGCCCCACGACTCGGTGATTGGCATGAAAAAGGAGGAGGTGCTGGCGCGCTTTCGGACCATGCTGCCCCGCCGCTATCAGGTTGCGAGCAGCAACATCATCCTCTGTGGGGTTATTCTGGAGTTGGATGATGAGACCGGTAAGGCACTCTCCATCCAGCGCATTCGCCTTCCTATGAGCGACGTAATCAAAGATCGGTAGTTCAGTCATTATATTTTGAGGTGACATATTTGCTCATGATGTTTCCAACAGGTAAGATTTACAAAGTCCACGAAATTACACAGATTCTGCGAGGCCTTTTGCAATCGGAGCCGATGCTGCAAGATTTATGGCTTGAGGGCGAGATCTCAAACTTTGCGTCTCCCGCTTCTGGGCACGTCTACTTTACGCTCAAGGACAACAGTAGCCAGATTCAATGTGCACTCTTTAGTCCTGCCGCGTCCCGTCTGCGATTTCCGTTGAGAGACGGCGACGCGGTGCTTGTGAATGGGCGGCTCAGCATCTACGATGCACGGAGTCAATATCAGATTATTGGTAAACGGGTCGTGCCTGCCGGTGTGGGAGAGTTACAACTGGCTTTCGAGCGGCTCAAGAAACAACTCGCCGCAGAAGGACTGTTTGATTCCATCCATAAAAAGCCGCTGCCAAAATTTCCACAGAAGATTGGTCTCATCACCTCTGCGACAGGAGCAGCTATCCATGATATTCTCCGAATGTTGCAAAAACGTTATCTCGCGGTGGAAGTGCTTCTATTTCCGACTCTCGTGCAAGGGACTGACGCGGCGGCGGAGATTGCCTACGCTATTGCGTGCATGAACCGTCTGCCGGGGATAGATCTTCTCATCGTTGGCCGAGGGGGCGGGTCCATAGAAGATCTCTGGGCGTTCAACGAAGAAATTGTCGCCCGCGCGCTCTTCGCGTCGCGTATCCCGACGATTTCCGCTGTGGGACACGAGACCGATTTGACTATTGCGGATCTTGTCGCAGATTATCGCGCTCCGACCCCTTCTGCAGCGGTTGAACATGTTGTCCCAGATCGAGAAGAACTTCGCCAGCGGCTTGCCGTTGGCAAGTCTAATTTAGTGCGAGGCATCGCCGAGCGAATCGATACCGTCCGCACAAAACTGGAAAATATACAGAGCCGTATCCCACCAGCACATCGAATTGATGCCATTAACCGCCGGCGACAGGTAATTGATCAGCTTGACATCCGAGGCCAGCGAGCAGCCACCCAACAGCTAAACGGAAAACAGCGAGCGTGGCAAGTTGCTGCTGCCCAGTTGGATACCTTGAGCCCTTTGGCGACACTCGCTCGTGGATACAGCATCTGCAAAGATTCAAGCGGAAAAACAGTTACAGATGCCGCACAAGTCCGTGCTGGCGAAGAGATTAACCTCCGCCTTTCGCGGGGGCAGTTAGCATGTCGCGTGTTGAAAGGAAAGATAAATGTCTGAAGAAATGAGTTTTGAGGAAGCCTTAATCAAACTTGAGGCGGCGGTTGCCCAGCTTGAGCAGGGGGATGCCTTGACATTGGATGAGTCATTGCAAGCCTTTGAGGAAGGCATCCATCTGACTCGACTCTGCCGAGAGAAACTTGACGAGGCGGAATTGCGGGTGCAACAACTAGTTGAAGTCGATGAAGATGTGTTTGAAATGGTGCCGTTTGAAGCGGAAGATGAAGGAGAAATCTGATCGCTCGTTGTAGAGGACGAAGTGCTTTGTCCTCATTCGCTGATTGTCACAAGGAGCTTTGCAATGTTTTTAGAAAAAATCGATACACCCGGGGATCTCAAATCGCTAAATATCAACGAACTGAAAGAACTCGCCAAAGAGATGCGTAGGTATCTGCTCTCGGTGCTATCAGAACACCCCGGACACTTTGCACCCAACTTAGGGACCGTTGAGTTGGCTATCGCCCTCCATTACATTTTCGATACCCCGCGTGACCAAGTGATCTGGGACATCGGACATCAAGCTTACCCACACAAACTCCTTACCGGGCGCCGCGATGCGTTTCCGACGCTCCGCCAGTATGGTGGCATCAGTGGGTTTCTCAGTCGAGCAGAAAGCGAGTACGATGTGTTTGGTGCCGGTCATTCAAGCACATCGCTTGCAGCGGCGTTGGGGGTTGCCACCGCTCGTGACTACAACAACGAAGATTACAAGGTAGTCGCTGTCATCGGCGATGGTGGTTTGACAGGGGGGATGGCGTTTGAGGGACTGAATACCGCCGGCGATTTCAAAAAAGATATGCTCGTCATCCTCAATGACAACCAGATGTCCATTTCCCAGACAGTTGGTGCCTTCTCAAAATATCTGAACCGCCTCTTAACCAATCCGACCTACAATGCCCTGCGTTCCAGTGCGAAAGAGATGGTGAAGCGAATCGCCCCTGATGTGAAGCCGGTTGCCAAACGAATCGAAGCCGCTCTCAAGCCCGGCACCCTGTTTGAGGAATTTGGCTTTCGTTATTTCGGGCCCCTTGATGGCAACGACTTGGAGGCGTTGCTGCCCGTGCTCGAGGGCGTGAGATTGCTACATCAACCGATTCTGCTTCATGTTGTCACTCAGAAGGGGAAAGGGTATCCTCCCGCCGAGACGGATTCAGAGACGTTTTACAGCGTCAGCGGCAAGTTTGACCTCGAAACCGGTAAATCGCTCGTTCCCAAGTCATCCCTCCCGACATATACCCATGTTTTCAGTAGCACATTGATTGAACTTGCCAAACAAGACTCCCGAATTATCGCTATAACCGCCGCAATGCCAAACGGCACCGGGTTAGATAAATTCCAGGAGGTATTTCCCAATCGCTTCTTCGACGTTGGTTTGGCAGAGCAGTGTGCGGTCACCTTTGCGGCAGGGCTAGCGACCCAAGGTGTCAAGCCGGTCGCGGCAATTTACTCCACCTTCCTGCAACGCGGTTACGACCAGCTGGTTCATGATATCTGCATCCAGAATCTGCCCGTCACCTTCGTGCTAGACCGCGCCGGACTTGTTGGGGCAGATGGACCGACTCATCACGGTGTCTTCGATTTTGCATACCTGCGTTCTCTGCCAAACATGGTAGTGATGGCACCAAAAGATGAAGACGAACTCCAGCACATGGTGAAAACCGCCGTTGAGTACGAAAAGGGACCAATCGCCCTCCGCTACCCTCGCGGGACCGGTTTGGGAGTTCCAATGGCGCGCCAGTTCCAATCCTTGCCAGTTGGGAAAGGTGAAGTCCTATGCAACGGTGACGACCTGTTGATTCTAGCGATTGGAAATCGCGTCCAACCGGCACTCGACGCAGCAGAGATATTGGCGGATTCAGGGGTATCAGCGACGGTGGTGAATGCGCGATTTGTCAAGCCGCTTGATGACCAACTCATCCTTCCACTCGCCGCGCAGATTGGAAAAGTCATTACAGTTGAGGATGGCGTGCTGATGGGCGGATTCGGTAGCGCGGCCTTGGAGATGTTCACAGATAGCGGATTAACAGATGTGCAGGTCAAACGCCTCGGTATCCCCGATCAGTTTATTGAACATGGGGATGTCAAAACCTTGTATGAACACTGCAATTTAGATGCAGAGGCGATTGTCCGTGAGGGGTTAAAATTTGCAAATGAGCAGGTCTGCCAATAGATGGGAAGCCCCGAACGATGCAGAAATGGAAGCAAACAGGGAGATTGGAGGGAAAAGCAGAATGGAAGAATGGAAGGATAGCAACGGCACCTCTAATATCTCGCGTTTCACTTCCCACGCATCACGCGGTCAGAGCAAGCAGCGGCTCGATACACTCGTTGTCGAACGTGGGCTCGCCGAAAGCCGTGAACGAGCGAAGCGGTTAATTCTTGCCGGCGAAGTGATTGTTTCGGGTAGCACTCAGGTCAAGCCGCAGGTCAAGCCGGGGCATCTGATTCCATCGGACGCGGAAATTGTAGTAAAACAGCCATTACGATACGTCAGCCGGGGCGGGCTAAAGCTAGAGAAGGCGTTGCAGGTCTCCCAAGTTGACGTGCGTGGCAGAATCGCAATTGATGTCGGGGCATCAACCGGGGGATTCACGGATTGCTTGTTACAACATGGCGCGAAGTTTGTGTATGCGGTAGACGTGGGCCATGGACAACTTGCGTGGAAAATCCGTCAAGACCCACGGGTGTGTGTCATTGAAGGAACCAATATCCGCACGATTGACGTGAATCGCTTTGAGGTGCCGGTCGAAATCGGCGCGGTTGATGTCTCGTTTATTTCCCTCCAAAAAGTCTTACCAATCGTTACCCAAATCGTTAATCCCATGGGGGATGTGCTCGTCTTGGTCAAGCCGCAATTTGAGGCAGGACGGGAGCACGTCGGCAAAGGCGGTGTCGTGCGGGATACGAGGGTTCACGTTCAGGTCCTCCGCAATCTAATCCAGTTTGTTCGTGGACTGGATCTATCTGTCATGGGGATCTCCCACTCTCCGATTCGCGGGCCGGCGGGAAACATCGAGTACCTGATCTGGCTTAAGGCGGGGAGGAAGGCTTCTTCAGCGGATTGGGAGGAGCGCGCGGCGCAGGTGGTTCAACAGGCTAACACTGATTTGTAATGATTCGATGGGGGAACATTATGGCACTCGGTATCGGTATTATCGGCGCGGGAGGGATTTCTCGCGCACATGCGCGGGGATATCTCCAGATTCCTGATGAAGCACGGATTGTGGGGGTCGCGGATATTCTTGAGGAACGAGCGCAAGCCGCAGCACAGGAGTGGGGCGCGAAATACGCATTTGGGGACTATCGGGAACTCCTGACACTTGCGGAGGTGGATGCCGTGAGTGTTTGCACGTATACCAAAGCGCACCGCGAACCAACGGTTGCCGCCCTTCAGGCGGGGAAGCATGTCATTGTGGAAAAACCGATGGCCGCCACGACCACTGAAGCGTATCAAATGGTGGAAGCCCAAAAAGTTAGTGGAAAAATCCTAATGGTGGGGCTGAAATGGCGGTTCATGCCAGAAATCCGAGCGGCGAAAGCATTTATTGAGGAGGGAAATCTCGGACAGACTTATTACGCCGAAGCCATGGGTTGGCAGCATCGCGGTATCCCCGGCGGAACATTCATCAAAAAAGAGACAGCCGGTGGTGGAGGACTCATGGACAATGGTGTCTACACGCTCGATGCCGTTCTCTACATGATGGGCCACCCCAAACCGCTTACTGTTTCTGGCACCGATGCCAACATTTTTGGGCATTCCCCGGATGGAACTTGGAATATCAACGACTTTTCGGTGGAGGATTTCGGAGCAGCCTTCATCCGATTGGAGGGAGGGATTACCTTGTTCTTCGCGCATAGCTGGGCGATCAACTTTTCGGAGCAATGGCAGATACGCATCGCCGGCAGTCGCGGATCTGTTGAAGTTTCTCCCTTTCGATCGGAATCGAAACTGCGTCTATCGCACGGCGGCTACAGCGATTTGCAGGATGTTACGCCCGATCGGCTGCCAGAAGGAAGTACAGACATTGCCTATGAAATCAAGCAGTTTGTGCGAGCCATCCGGGAAGCACACCCCTCTCCCATTCCTGGGGACACCTTCCTATACACCAACGCAATTTTCGATGGACTCTATCAATCCTCGCGGCTGGGCCGCGAAGTTTCGGTCAGTCTGCCCTAGTCCCCCTCTAGCTTCGCATCCATCTACCCCCTCATCCGCGCATCTCTAGCATGTCGAACGAAAAAAGCACCGGGGGAATGGTATCCCCCGGTGCTTTTTGTGAAGTTATCAAGCGAAGACGTAGTTTACCATCTGTTGCGGTCACCACCACCACCGCCGCCGCCTCTGCCGCCGCCACCGCCGCCACGCCTATCGCCGCGGGCGGGACGAGGACGAGCCTCGTTGACTTTCACCGGACGCCCAACGATTTCCTGTCCATCTAATCCAGCGATCGCCGCTTCTGCTTCAGTCCTCTCGGGCATTTCGACGAATCCAAATCCTCTCGATCTTCCACTGTAGTTGTCTTGAATGACATTGGCAGTGTCGACCGTTCCGTAGCTTTCAAAAGCCTCTCGTAAGTCATCATCCGTGGCGTCAAATGACAGATTACCGACATAAATATTCATCTGAATTTCCTCTCTCAAAAGATGTTGTTCAAAATTTGCAAACGTTTCTGGACTCCGCAAAGCAAGTCCAAGATTAATTTCGGTGAACCTCATGACCCGGCAAAGCATCTATGAGATCTCAAGAAGTTGAATCTGGAAAATAAGGTCTTTTCCCGCCGGCGGATGATTGTATCTAATGTCACCTTCAATTCAGAAACATCAGTAACCACAACCTGGATCGTCTGTCCATTTTCGCGGCGAATCTAAAACTGCTGGTCCACTCCGGGGTTCAGTTCTAGCGGCATCCGTTCCTTATCAACCGCCAGCACCATTTCTTCCCGGTGCGGGCCATCGCCTGGGAGGCTAACACGGTTTCGGTGTTTCGCTCGCCAGGGCTCATCTCAAGAACCGCTTATTCAAACCCGGAGATTGGCTTCCCCTTCACCGATTGTAAATTCGAGTGATTCGCGGTTCATTGATGAATCGATACTGTGCCATCTTATAGCGTGCCCCTTGATGGTATCACCACATTATTCCGTGTGTGCCATCTCTTCTCTCTACATTGCATCGTGGGGCTTGAGAAGCGGGGCATCTGTCAGTTGACATACTTCCAAAGCTGAAGCATTAGGACTCTCGTGAGTCCCGCCTTGAACATTGTGCTTCAATGGCGGAAACACCAGACACGGTTGAGGCCGGGCTGATTGAGCCTGGACCTGTCGCGTGACGGTGTTGGCATCTTTTTATACCCGTCTTAATCCGCCTCCACAACGGACAATGCCCCTGATAAATCGGGACTAAGAAGCCTGCCCGTGCGAGTCAACTTCAAATACCAACAATGTCGCGCTACAGGTTTCTGGTTGATTGAGCCAAACACGGTAACGCAATGGTGCTGGTATTGGGTGTGCTTCTCACTGACTCGACCAATGTATAGTGCATCACAAAACCTGCATCAATACAAGACTAAAGCGGAGCTATATCCCAAAGATAAATCTATGGGCTTTAGTTCTAAAGGAATTTTTTGATAAGTCAAAATGGCACAAACATATAGCAGAAACTTTGTGACATACTCCCAAGCATAAATGCTTGGGCTTCTTACCTGTTCTTGACAAGCTTCTTAGATATGAGTCCCCTAAAGGGTGACCACGAGTCTAAGCGACATAGATGTGCATTAAATCTCACACCTACGGGCGATGCCACACCGCCCCTGGTCTCGGCACGGACGACTACAGGGTTGAACATCCAACCCTGATACTTTGTCCAAATATTACTTGCACCCACAACTCTAAAAGGTGGGGGCAATGCAAAATCACATTTAATTATAACACATCCTGATTATAGTTGCAAAAAAAAAACGTTTGACCCAACGCTGTCCGTGCCGAGACCCCCGCGAACGGGACAGGCAGGCAAGCATTGGGATTGTGCGAATTTCTTTCACCATTGCAAAGTTCATTACAATGTGGGATAATCAATAGAATATGAGATTTTGCAAATGGTAATTATCGTTACGGAAGGAGAGGCAGATGGATCAAACAGCAGATGTAGTTGTGGTCGGCGGTGGGGTCATTGGGTGCTTTATTGCTTATGAACTTTCAAAGGCGGGTCTTGAGGTGGTGGTGGTGGAAAAAGGGCAGGTGGGTGCAGAAGCCTCCAGTGCAGCTGCGGGGTTGTTAGTGCCCTTGCACATGGCGGAGGAGGAACGGGCGCTTTTTGAATTTCACTTGGCTTCGGCGAAGATGTTCCCTACGTTTGTGCCGGAACTCCAAGAGGAGACGGGCATCAGTGTTGAGTATATCCCCTCTGGAATTCTGAGGGTTGCCCTGAACGGAGAAGAGGAGTCGGATCGGCTTTCGCAGGTTCAAAAATTGGGGGAAGCCTTTGGGATGGCTATCACACGGTTGGATGTAACGGAGATACATTCCCTTGAGCCTGCACTGGCACCAGCGGTTTGGGGTGGCATCTTTTCCCACGATGAAGCGTATATCAACAATGGTCGCTTGGTCCTCGCACTCGCCAGAGGTGCTTCCGTCCGAAATGCCCGGTTCCTTGAAGGGTGTATTGCGACCGGCGTGCGACGCACAAACGGACGCTTTTCAGCACTCCAGACAAACGAAGGGGCGATTTCTGCCGGACATCTCGTGATCGCAACTGGTGCATGGAGCCGTGTTTTCTGCGAAGCACTGGATATGACCATCCCCGTTGCTCCCGCGCGTGGACAGATGCTGGCAGTCACAACCATCCGGCGTCTGCTTCAACGCCCCATCAATTCTAGCAAGGGGGCACTTGTGCCCCGCGCAGATGGTTCAGTTCACGTCGGGGCAACCGTTGAACATGTCGGCTTCGATAAGCGTAACACTCCCGAAGCGATTGCTGACTTGCTGGAAAGAGGGACGACGGTAGTCCCCGCCTTGAGCGAAGGACGGGTTGAAAGGATGTGGTCGGGTTTGCGTCCGTTCTGTGAGGATGGGGTGCCGGCCATCGGGGCACTTCCCAGATGGGAAAATGTTTCGGTTGCGGCGGGGCACTTTACAATGGGCATCACGGGCAGTCCGATGACAGCAAAGGTTATCAAGGAACTGATAGTAGATGGGCATTGGGATAAGTCAATGGAGCTTTTCTCACCGGCTCGCTTTGTGGACAGTTAAAGGCAGCTCCATAGACACCCGGGGAATTGTATCATGGTCGCGATATTTTTCAGCACCGGATTCTATAATTTTGCTCTCAAATTCCGTCAAAAAATGAGACGACTTTATCAGACATTTTTCGTGATTCTGAGTTTGTTACCCCCTAAAATGGGCAAGCGGGCGCAAAGCATGATTCCTCGTCCCGGCCCAAAAAAATACCAAAAAGGAAGAAAGAGTAAAACCCATGGCAAAGTATCGAGCCGCGCTAATTGGGTGCGGCGGAAAAGGTAGAGACCATACCAATACGTTGATAAAGAACCAACTCGTGGATTTGGTCGCGTTTTGCGATATTCGTGAGGAGGCCCTGCAAACATACCAAGATCTGTTTGGCGTGTCAGCCCTATACACAGATTATCAGGAGCTGTTTGAACGGGAGAATCTAGACCTCGTCGTGATTTCAACACAGGCTCCGCAGCACCATGCGACAACCCTTGCCGCAGCAGCACACGGTTGTCATGTATTTTGCGAGAAACCGATGGCTGTGACGCTTCAGGAGGCGGATGAAATGGTTGCGGCGTGTGACGCAGCCGATGTGCGGTTATCCATCAACCATCAGAAACGTGCTAGTGCTTACAACGCCTATGCGAAAAGATTGATCGCTGATGGGGAAATCGGCGAGGTCTTCTTGATCCGTGCTTACGAAAAAGGGGGGCGCAAAGCAGGGAACGCGATGATGGAGATGGGGACCCACCTCTTTGATTGGGTGCACAACTTTGGGGGAGATGTGCGTTGGGCTGCTGCACATATCACCGCAGCGGACTCCCTTGAAGCGGGCCCTCAGCACATCAAACAGAGTCAGGAGGTCAACCCCCGTGATCGGGACGCGGGACTGGTCATCGGTGAGCGGGCGTTCTGTTCGTTTGGATTTGCCAACGGGATACATGCCGATTGCGACTTCTTGGCAGAATCTCAAGGAAATGATAAGGCGTATGGCTTAGACCTTATCGGCACAAAAGGGCGGATCGCGTTGCGTCGAAGCGTCGCCACTGTGATGTTCATCCACCACGGCGCATTTATGACACCTGTGGAGGGGCATCAATGGGAGCCGATTTCGCTGCCTGAAGAAGATCGTATTACGGGGCAGCATCTAGGAACCCGAGACATCAATTCTGTGCTTCAGTCTCGCATCATCCACTCGTTACTTGAACCCGATTCCCCGGATGCTAATCCGATTTCGTCCGGGCGGGAGGGGCGTGCGTCGCTGGAGATGATTCATGGCTCATGGGAGTCGCATCGACGCGGGGGGCGCGTCGCGTTTCCGCTCAAAGACCGGATCCACTCCCTGCAACGCTGGCGGGATGAGGCGAGTTAGGCGGTAGATTGCTGCCGGAATTTTGCCTTGCTGAACCGTCGGAATGGGAGTATAATCAGACAACTATATCTAATGGAGGGAAGCCTATGAATTGGTATCTTGAAGTGTTGAAGAAGTATGCAGTATTTAGCGGGCGGGCACGGCGAAAAGAGTATTGGATCTTCACGCTCTTCAACGCTATTATAGCCCTTGTGCTCTCTGGAGTCGAGTCGCTTTTTGGATCCCCGGGTGCTATTCTAGGGCTTTACTGTTTAGGGGTGATAATTCCTGGCTTCGCTGTATTGGTCCGCAGGCTCCACGACACTAATCGAAGTGGATGGTGGTTTTTTATCAGCTTTATTCCGCTCATCGGTATTATTATCCTATTTGTCTTCACCGTGCAAGACAGTCAACCCAACGAGAATCAATATGGACCCAATCCAAAGGATGCCGCAGCATAACAACCTAATCAGCCGTTGGAGTTGACAGCAGTATCTCCGTTTTATTGAAGTTTTCGGGTTTGCAGCGGGTTTGGGTGGGTCGGACACTTTTCGGTAAACCCCGCCGTGCTCTTCCGATTCTTCTAACAACTGAACCTAATCGTTGGGGTGCAAAATAGGAGGCGCATCATGTTGTCAACGGTTGAACAAACCAGATTGCGGTTATCAAAAAACACCGAAGCGAAGAAAAAATCGCAGTTCGGTCAGTTTCTTACATCAGCAAGAACTGCGGCTTTCATGGCAAACCTCTTCCCTGACAGCAAGGGCAGTTGTCACTTGCTTGATGCGGGAGCTGGGATTGGATCGCTTTCTGCCGCTTTCTTGGACAGGTGGAATAGTGCTGGTTTTGACTTTCAGCGTGTAGAGCTAGATGCTTTCGAGATTGACGATTCTCTGCATTCCTATTTGAATCAGACATTGGAGAAATACAGAAAGAATCCGGGGTTTATTCCGACAATCCGAAAGGTCGATTTTATACACGCCGCCGTAGATTGGCTTTCCGGCAGCTTTTTCGCCGAAGAACTCCAAAAATATACGCACGCCATCCTTAACCCACCTTACAAAAAAATCAATAGTAACTCATCGCATCGTTTAGCCTTACGCCGTGTTGGCATTGAGACGGTGAATCTGTATTCGGCTTTTGTGGCACTAGCTATCGCGCTAGCCGCGCCGGACGGGCAAATTGTGGCAATCATTCCGCGCAGTTTCTGTAATGGACCGTATTACCGCCCCTTTCGTGACTTCATCCTTGAGCACACCGCCATCCGGCACTTGCATCTTTTCGAGGCTCGGAACAAAGCATTCAAGGATGATAAAGTATTGCAAGAGAATATTATTATCCGACTTGAGCGTCGTGGGAAACAAGGGCCGGTAACAGTTTCCACTTCGACTGATGACACTTTCACCAACCTGACTACCCACAAATACTCGTTCGATCAAATTGTTTTCCCGGATGATTCGGAGCGATTTATCCGTGTGCCCCGATCGCCCGAAAGCCCCATCGAACTCGCTCCGACCATCCGCTACGCGCTGACAGATCTTGGTGTCAATGTTTCGACTGGGCCAGTAATCGATTTCAGGTTGAAAGATCACTTGCGCGACATGCCGGAGGCGGGTTCCATGCCTTTGCTCTATCCGTGCCATTTCAGTGGTATAGGCACCAAATGGCCGGTCACCGGTAAGAAGAAGCCAAACGCTATCTTGCACAACGGTGATACCGAAAAATGGCTATGTCCGAGCGGCTTTTATTGTGTGGTAAGGCGCTTCACGGCCAAGGAGGAAAGGCACCGAATCGTGGCAAGCGTGGTTGACCCTAGCGAGCTTGATAACGCACCTATGCTGGGCTTTGAGAACCACTTAAACTTTTTCCACGAGAATAAGGGGGGGTTACCACAGGCGTTGGCGCGTGGGTTAGCAGTGTACCTCAATTCAACTGCCATTGATGAATATTACCGAGGCTTCAGCGGCCACACGCAGGTCAATGCTACCGACCTCAAACTGATGAAGTACCCGAGCCGCGACGCTTTAATTGAAATCGGCAAATGGGCCATGCAACAAGAGGAGCTCACGCAGTCTATGATTGACACCAAGCTAGGGACTTTAGCCGAATGAATAACAAGAACGATTACATCGAAGCCGCTCACCAGATCCTCATTTCGCTGGGGCTACCACGGGCACAACAGAACGAGCGTTCCGCTCTCTGTTTGCTGGCGTTACTGAATCTCACGCCAGGCAAAGCCTGGGCTGATGCTGAAAACCCGCTTGTGGGTATCACCCCCATCATAGATTGGGTGCGAGATCACTACGACAAGGAATATGCACCGAACACCCGCGAGACAATTCGTCGCCAAACGATGCACCAGTTCCGCGATGCCGGTATCGCACTTTACAACCCGGACAGGCCGGACCGTCCGGTAAACAGCCCAAGGACCGTCTATCAAATCGAACCCACCGCGCTCGCTCTGCTGCGCACCGTCAATACCCCTGCATGGCATGACACGCTGACGACCTATCTGGCCGAGCGTGAAACTTTGGTAGCCCGCTACGCCAAGGAGCGCGAGCAGAATCGTATTCCGATTGAGATTTCACCGGGGAAGAAAATCACTCTTAGCCCCGGCGAGCACAGCGAATTGATTCGAGCTATCATTGATAACTTTGCTCCCCGCTTCGCACCGGGTAGCGTGCTGGCCTATGTTGGCGACACTGGAGACAAGTGGGGTTACTTTGACGCGGACCTGCTGGCCGAACTGGGTATCAGTGTAGATTCACACGGCAAGATGCCTGATGTGGTGCTATACTATACCGAGAAGAATTGGCTGCTCTTGGTTGAGTCAGTTACTAGTCATGGCCCCGTTAATGGCAAGCGGTATGACGAACTCAGAAATCTCTTTGCTGAGTCAAAGCCTGGGCTGGTCTATGTGAGTGCCTTCCCAAACCGAGCCATCATGGGGCAGTATCTCGGCGAAATCGCATGGGAAACGGAGGTGTGGGTAGCTGATGCCCCATCGCATCTCATCCATTTTGACGGTGCGCGTTTCCTTGGGCCATACAATGCGTCCTAACAAGATACTGTACTGGGCAGCAATTCTGTTCCGCGCCATTGCAGGTGAGTTTGGTCGTTAGGAAAAAGATTAGATGAGAGACACAAAATACGCCAAAGAGTTAGCAACAAGCTCCATTGACGACGCAAAAATTGAAAGGTTGTACGTTAAAAAGAACAACGAGAAGATATTCGATTTTCTTGGTGGAAGGATGGGAGGGAGGCTCATGATGAGGCCGCTCGATCTGCCCAACAAATGGGTAAGCATGGACGAGAAGCGTTGAGAAAATGTGTCTATGTATGGAAAAAGGATAAATAGATGCCGTTTGCTTTGAATCCTCGATGCTTCATCGGGAGCAGCATCCCCCGATTCCCCTGATTTTGGGAAACTGTCGCGATCCGACAAGCATTTATGTTTTCAGTGGGCGTAGGCAGTCGGGATTGGGAAATCCCTCCCACAGAGCAGGAAGTCCCTCCTACGGAGCAGAATCGATCGAAACAGCTTGACAGATTTTTTAATCTGTCGTATTATATGTATAATTGTTTCTTAGTTTTGACAGGGAAAATTGTGGGAACTACCTGTGTGCGGTTGGCTTTAGTCAGTTGACCGTTCTATGCAGGTGCCCCCCTGTCTCCATTCTAGCATTTTACCCGAAAGGGTTTTTATTTTAGGAGAACGATGATTAAATGATTCAAAGCCACTCAAAGCCACTCAAAGCCACTCAAAGCCACTCAAAGCCACTCAAAGCCACTCAAAGCCACTCAAAGCCACTCAAAGCCACTCAAAGCCACTCAAAGCCACTCAAAGCCACTCAAAGCCACTCAAAGCCACTCAAAGCCACTCAAAGCCACTCAAAGCCACTCAAAGCCACTCAAAGCCACTCAAAGCCCATTAACCCAACAACGTAAAAGCGGCGTATTTTTAGTTATCAGTTTGATGTTGGTTGCGGGCTTATTCGTTAACGAGGCCGCGCCGCAGGGCGTGATATTTTCGGACCTGATGAGTTTCCGCTTTTATTCGATCAGCGGTAACGATGAGACTATTCCAATGGATGCTATTCAGCCTGGTCGCACTTACGGCCTGGCCGCTTTTTATACATCGCACAACGACGACAAAAAGCAGGGGTTTCGGTTGGATATCCCAGAGGGTATTCAGTTGATTCCGGGTTCCATAAGCGTCCGGGTGCGTGCTTTCCACACAAGTTATTCTGCAGCTGCTCCAGATAGAGCCGCTAGTACCGATTGGGAATACGGAAACACTGCTTATCTACCTAACTACGCACTGGCCCGGTCTCATACCGGTAACCCGCATGCTGAGAAGGATGGGGTGGTTTACGGCACTCCAGAGTTTGCTGGCAGCACTAACCCCTATACCTATACGATGACTCTTACTCAGGGGGAGGATGGATCTTGGGGTAATAAGGGTCTATTCCTTAACGGGAATCGGATAACAATCAGACAATCAGCTGAGGATTTGGAAACTGTAGTTCCATCGGGCAGTCAAAGAATGACTGGCCATAAAACGGATGGTCCTGTCGTGAGAATTCACTACCTAATCTATTGTCAAATACGTTTCCCTTCCGTTGACGCTACCTATAAATTCGATTACCAGGTCAACAGAGGCACCACCTCCGATGATTGGGATGACCTGCAGGTGGGATCCATAGACGTAAGTGGGCTCCCGTCCCGTTTCAGTGGCTTTACCACTGTCACGACAGCACCACCGTGGTCAGTCCCAGGTCCCCCAGACTGGGGCTACGGAAACACCCCGACGAATACGATATTTAACCCTCGGAACCGTGCACCCGTATACGGAACACACGGATGGCGCGGAAAGCTTGCTACTGAAACACCCGATCAAAATATTGAAAGAAACAGACAAATAGGCACCCCCTCCGATGCCAGCTTTTATCTAACCGTCAGAGCCGGTCTGTCAGGCCGAGTAAACGTAGGTTGGGGTTACCGCGCCTTGCCCGACACGGTGCCCCCGGCGATTGCCACTGATAGTGCGACTGCACCTATTGCCCCTCTTGCTGCGGGCAGTATTCGCAATGTTCTGAAATTTTCCTACCTGCCCCGGATTGAAAACATGGCTGGCGGTCGGTTTCGGATTGCGATACCAAGCGGTTGGAAGGTTTCTAACAAGTTCCTATCCGTTGAGGATGATGATGGGACCGTGATATACGCAACGGATGAAGATGGCGATGTCACCATTAACCTCACCGACAGCAGTGACAGCGTGACAAAGGTAGAATTTACAGTGGACCAGCGGATAACCGTCACCCTCGGTTCAGATTGGGCCCAGAGGGATGTTGATAAGGAACTCATCATCCGATTGGGTGATGTGACTGCCGCTATCCCTAGGAGTCTGCCTAGCAAGGACGATCGGGCTACCGAGGCCGATGAGGACGATGATGTCATGTATTTTGGCTATCAATTCCAATGCAGTGAGGCTCCCAGGGACCGTGTGCTGAGTCTGTTATCGGCTCAACCAGTAGTCAGGGTTGGCAATATCATAGGAGATGGTCCGGTTGCTACAACCGCTGATACCCGTGACCCCCTCACAAGAGAGCTTAAAATCACACCGGGTCGGGTATTTCCAGGCGAGGAAAAGACCCGATTCACGCTCACCTTTACAGCCCCTGGGCCGATGTATGGGGGTGAGCTAGTGTTATCCTTTCCACCCGGGGGAGACTCAGGAGAGGCCCATTTAGGCCCAAAGGATACCCTCGCGGCTGACGGTAGTGATTTCACGGTGAGAACTAGGGGCGGGGGAACCGTTGGCACCGTGAGTGTTGATGAGGGTGAGGATGCTACTGCCGATGATCCTGAGACCGCTGATAGGCTAACGATCCCGATTACCACGCTTGATGTGGGTCAGCAAATTATCGTTTCCTATACTCGCGATGCCGGGATTGGGAGTAGTGCTGATGCGGCTATTACCGCGTCGACCACTGTCCCGCGCGGTGTCGCCGCTGATGTTGAGACGACGCTTATCAAATCTGAGACCACCGCTGCGAAGGTGAGTGGCGGGGAGTGGATTGCTGTCGGCGGTTCTGGTAAGGTGGATCTGTCGCCGGTTTCGGTGGAGGCGGGTTCGCAGCGTCGGGATATCACCGTAACGTATACCGCGTATACCGATCTTACCAACACAACGATAGAGATAGAGCCGAGGGGGCTTGTCATAGATGCCAGTGCCGATCAGATACTCCAGGATGATAACTCTGCTGCCTACGGGTATGTTACCGGTTCGGAGTCAGATAGTTTAACGGTAGAAGCGGATAAGCTGACTTGGACAAGTATCAGCGTTAAGAAAGGGAAAACGGTGACGGCGAGAATCCGCAGGGTCAACATCGTAGCCGATGCGGGCGAGTATCCCTGGGCTGTGACGGTTGGAGGTCAGACAGATGCAATTCAGGACGATCCGACCACCACAGATGTGAATGAGATACCGATTCTCTCGGTTGTGAAGACCTCAGCGGATGCGATAACATTTGCAATCGATGGGGCCGACACGTTCTCCGCCGGCAGTGAGGCCACGATCGATTTCAAGTTTACAGCGGAATCGACACCGATAAGGGGTGGCTTGGTTCGGTTGACCATCCCGGCCGGGTTGGGCAGTGCGCCGACGAAGTCCAAAAAGACAGCGGGCCGGGTGGCAGTCAGTGGCAATGCCAAAACAAGCGGGGGGGTCGCTGCTATTGGTAACGATCAGATCACCGTTTCCGGTCGCACAGTTAGCGTTGCGATTGGGCAGCTGAATGTCGGTGATTCCGTCATAATTACGTATGGGAGCACAGGTGATGATGGTAAGGCGGCGGTGTTACATCATGTCGCCGCTGATGTCGAAGTGACCGGTAGTTTTAGAACCGCCTCGGGTGGGAGCACCCGGACGGCCGGGACGGTCACGGTGACGCTGGGCAATATCATTGACGGGCAGGGTGTTGCGGTGCTATCGCCGGCCTCAATAGAGGCGGGTAGTAGTCATCGGGCACTAGAGGTAACGTTCACAGCGGCAGGCACGATGGACGGGGGCGCGGTGAGCCTCGAGCTTCCATCGGGTTGGGGTTCAATGCAGAATGACCCTCAAAAGCGGAATTACATAACGACGCGCGGTTCAGGGGTCTCCTCATTGGAAATCGGCAGCAACCTTGTGATCGCGACGATCGATAAGCTCGCCAAAGGTGGAAGTTTCCGATTTATCTACGGTGGTGGGACCGGTGCCGATGTCGGTGCGGAGGTTCAGGACGTTGTTGGGACCGCCGATTTCAAGATTAAATCCGATGGGGACGGGGACGGCGTTTTCGCCCTCATTACCAGTGAATTGGAGCACAAGGACCGGGAGAAGATAAGAAACCCTGACAAGACAGGGAAGATTTATAAAGATAAGCCCGGTATCTTACAAATCAAAGTGACCGGTGCATTGGACGGCACCGGCACCGTGGCAGTTGATACGGAAACGGTCCGTGCGGCTGCGGACGATGTGAAATTGGAGTTTACCTACACCCCGAGCCAGACCATTGAAGATGGGGCATTGAAAATTACCGTGCCATCGAGCTGGAGTAAACCACAAGTTGAAGAGGTGGGCGAGCCGGGGTATACCGAAGTGGAAGGCGTTGGGTTGGGTTCTGCCGCGGACGATGATAAGTTCTCTGTCACGGTGCCTATCTTCTCGCTTGACAAAACCAATACCATCCGAATCACCTACGGGGCGACCGGCACCGGGCGTGCCGTTGCTTCCGCTACGACGGGCACCGATGCGTTTCGGGTTGCGGTTCGGGGGCATCAAGGTGGCAACCTGGCCCCACTACGCACGCAACCGACAATAACGGTCAACCCACAGGCGAGTGGGAAAGGTAAAGCAGTCCTTGCCATAACCGATGGCGATGCGGCACTCCATACCGGCGATACCGATCGTGAGCTGACCGTTACCTACACTGCGGCGGGTCAAATGATTGGGGGCAAGGTTCGGTTGACCATCCCCGCTGGTTGGTCTGCGCCGAGTGCGGAGACGGTAACGGTAACACCTGCGTTTTCACCCACCTTTGACGGTCAAATGGTCATCGTTGAGGGTGTGAATTTGAGTGCCAACGGGACCGTGACGTTTGTCTATACCGGTGATGTGCAGCCTGCCGCAGGGACCGGTGTTAAATTTGCCGTTGCGGTTCACGGCGGTGACGCAGCCGATTCGTTTGTTGATGTCTCCGGCGACGCGACAATGCTCACCGTTGATGTTGGAGAGTCGAGACCGGGCTCCGGTTCAGGGACCGTTACACCGCGGATTGTCCAAGCGGGTGCAACAGGGGTGGACCTGACGTTTACCTACACCGCTGTCGGCATCATCGACGCGCCCCGTGAGTTCCGAGTTCAAGTTCCTGCGCCGTGGACAGCCCCCAACAGTGCTGCCACTTCAGAGGAGGACAAGGGGACCTACACCGTGGTGCATAGGCATAAGGGTGCCTCGACGACGGTGAGTGTGGAAAAATTGGACCCTGTCGGCCGGGATATGGTTGCCCGCGTGAAGTTGGGCGGGCTTGAGGTGGAAGCGGGTGATGAGATACTCTTCACCTATGAGAATGCCGATGCACCGACTGCCCGTGAAGTTACGCCGTTCAAGATACTGTTTGATGGTCGGCCGATTGCAGTTGACGTTCAGGTCAGAGTCCAAGACTCCACCCCGAGCCAGCTTTCGTTGAGCAGTGCCGGTGCCGTTTCCGCCGATGCCGGGGCGATGCCGCTAGCGATCACGGTTGGGCTGCAAGATGCTGATGGCAATGAGACCGCGCTGGGAACCGATGTTGATGTTACCCTAACCTCAACCTCAGCCGGCATTTTCGCTGAGAGGGCTGAGGCGACGGGGACTGAAACCATCACTGTAACTATCCCTACCGGTGATGTTGCAGCGATGGTTTACTACATGGATTCGACGGTTGGGGCAGCGACGGTCACCGCGACCGCGCCGAACCTAACACCGGCAGCGCATGAGGTGACAGTCACGACCGATATGATAACCCTTTTAACCGCTTCGATTGATACAACTATGGCGAAGACGGGGGATAGCGTAACGGTCACCGCCACCGGCACCGCGAATCAGATGCTAACCTTCTCAATCGGTTCGATTGTGACTGGGGCCGCAATGACCGAGGCAACGGCGGGGACCTATACCGGCAGCTATACAGCCGTTGCGGACCTACACGATGGAGTCCATGAGGTCACGGTTACGCTCACGGAAACAGGTTCGAGCTTGTCTGCGGGGATGTTGACCGTTGACACGATGGCACCGGCGGTAACAGTGACCGCATCGCCTGATACCGTTTCAAACGGGGAGATGGTGACGATTAGTGCTACGGTTACAGATGCTGGAGCGATTGCTTCGGTGATGGCGGATGTCTCAATGCTGGATTCAACGCAAACGACAGTCGCACTGACTATGGCAGAGGATGCTTACAGTGCTGAAGTGACCATCAGTGCAGATAATGAAGCGATGAACGGTATGCAAACCATCACAGTAACCGCGATGGATGCCGCCGGTAACAGTGGCATGGCCGCTGCGATGGTTATGTTACAAAACAGCCTCGAATATACTTCGATGATACCGTCAGGGGTCAGCTTGTTCCACGTGCCACTCAAGGTTGAAGGCCTCGACACCGTGGCCGATCTCCGCGCGATGCTTGGCGATGCTGCCACGCTCGCCACCATCTATGATGGCAATTCGTGGAATAGCCGCAGCGATGCCGTGCCGATAACCGCTGACCTGGGGATTGTCCTTTCGATGACCGCTGACACGACGCTCACCTTCACCGGCGATGCGTGGGACGATGGCACCATTAACCTCAGTGCGGGACAGAGCCTCGTCGGTCTGCCCCTCAACGATGCAAGCGTAACCAATATCAGCGACATCATAACGCTGTTCGGGGGGAGTGTCGCAAACATCATTGTTTCAATCGACGGCAACTTCCAAGCTATCAGCCAAGCCGGGGACCCCGGTGACGGGGCCGTCATGGGGGATGCAGCATATCTCATAACGGCAACTGCTGATGCTTCTGCAACGCTCACCGGGGACGGGTGGACTAACAACACGATGGCGGGGGCTGCACCCATTGCGCTCGCTGGATACAAGGTTGACGGTCAAACCCCGGTCCTTGATGTCCGCGGGGCTGTTGTTGACGAAGTTACCGGCCTCGCAAAGGAAGGATTCCGCGTCAAGGTGAAGAACCTATCAACAAAATCTTCACTCAGTCGGATCACCTCCGATGAAATGGCAGCAGTCGGATACAATATGACCTTTGTTGATCTTAATGACGCTCATGCCGCACGGGTCGGTGATGTCATTGAGATTTCCGTTGATTCACCAGATCTGTTGATTGGGGTCAAACCGGTGCGCCACATCGTTACAGCAGATGATGTGAAGCGCGGTATCCTTGAGGTGGAAGACCTCATCGCTTATGAGATTCCGGCAGAGACCGAACTGCTTCGGAACTATCCAAATCCGTTCAACCCTGAAACGTGGATTCCGTATCGTCTGGCAGAAGATGCCGACGTTACGTTGACCCTCTACGATTCTACCGGGCGGGTCGTGAGGACCCTTGATCTCGGCCATCAAACCGCAGCGGTTTATGAGTCGAGAGCCAAAGCTATCTACTGGGATGGCAGAAACCGATTCGGGGAACAGGTCGCCAGTGGCATTTATTTCTATAGCCTTAGTGCCGGTGACTTCTCTGCTACCCGTAAGATGCTGATTCTAAAGTAAACTAACCTCAGCACCATAGCTGCTAAATGCTTCACGACGAGGCATTTAGCAGCTTTTTTTTTGTGCAAATGATGACCCCCATTGATGGACATTCATGCTGCTTTGTCTGTGGGAGGGAATTCCGATTCCCAACCCTCTCGTTCAAATTTAGGTATCGTAGGGAATGCCGATCTGCGGCCCCGACTTCCCTCATTGATAAATGGTATCCTTCCAGTAAGACTTGCACTGGCTAATATTTCAGGACGGTTCCCCATTCACCGACGACCCAGAGAACGCCATCCGGCGACCGGGTGATATCGGTTAAGCCGTTTGAGGTCGGGCTTTGCTGAACAAGCCATGTCACACCACCATCTTTGGTATTGAGGAGCATTCCGTTTTCTCCGACAGCCCAACCCTCTTTATTAGTGACGAAGTAAACGCCATTTAACTTTTCGCCCGTCGGTGTGATTTGTCGGATCCACGTCTCCCCGCCATCTTTCGTCGCGTAAATGGAACCGTCATCCCCAGCGATCCACGCGATTTGGGGGTTGAGGGCGAAAACTGCCCGTAACTCATTAGGCTCCGCCTGCTGAACAGTCCACGTCTCCCCGCTGTCATCGGTTTTGATAATTAGCCCTGCTTCACCAACGATCCACCCCACATTCGCATCAACAAAATAGACACCGTTCAGGTTGCTGTAACTAGCGGTCAAATTCCCGGAATCTTGGCTTTGCCATGTACGGCCGCCATCTTTTGTGCGTAGAATTTTGCCGAGTTCGCCAACACCCCATCCGTGTTGAGGTGTTGAAAAGTGGAGGTCATAAAAACCAACAGCGCGCTTCCATCGAATCGCCTCGTCAAATTGGAGACGTTGGATCTGACCGTCCTCTGCCTCCATACTAATGCCTTGCCACGTTCCGCCACCGTTCCCTGTCTCGATCAGGGTTGCGTTACTGCCAACGATATAGCCTTGCATCGCATCAACAAAACCGATGCCGAACAGTTCAAAAACATTCCCAGTATGCTGTTGTTCCCATGTCGCTCCGCCATCACGGGTGGCAAGTGCCATTCCGGATAGACCAACCGCCCATCCCGTTTTGTCATCGAGAAAGTGGACGGTCGTCAAGTGGCTATTGATTGAGACCACCTCCCACGATGCCCCACCATCTTGACTGTGCAGGAGGGTTGCAAAGTTGCCGACCGCCCACGCCTCTTGCGAACTGACCAGTTGGATCGCGTTCAGACGGCTGGGGACGGGTCTTGGTTCAAGCGGTGCCCAGTTTGCGCCGCCATCAGTTGTCCTCAGAATCACGCCGAACTCTGCGGCTGCGAGTCCGTGATTGGTGTCAATAAAATGAATACTCCAAATGGGTTCGGGCATACCGTTGGAATTGGGAACATTGCTTTTCTGGGTTTCCCACGTTGCACCGCCATCAGTGGTATAAATCAGCGCGCCGTTGCCGCCGGCTGCCCACCCTTCTCGGTTATCGAGCATACAGATTGAACTAATGCCGGCTGCGCTGCTGATTTTTTGGCTCTTCCAAGTCTGTCCACTGTCCGTCGTATGGACAACTGTTCCGCCATGTCCTGCGGCCCAACCGACCTTTTGACTGGTAAAGTGAAAATCTTGGATCGCATTATTCGTTGGGGTATTCTGTCTGACCCAAGTGTCACCACCATCTGTAGTATGAATGATAAGCCCACCATCGCCGCCAGCCCAACCGTGTTGGGAATCCACAAAAAAAACGGCGGACAATACCCGACGCGTGCCGGTGTTCAGTACCGTCCACGTTTCTCCATTATCGGTCGTCTTCAACACAGCCCCTTCCTCGCCGACAATCCATCCGATTTGGGGACTGAGGAACTGCACTTTGTGGAAATCTATCTTGAATGGAAGCGGTTTGCTCGGTGATTCCCAAGTTTTCCCGCCATCGCTGGTGCGTAGAAGGGTTGCATCTGACCCGACGATCCACCCAGCCTGTTGAGAGACAAAGTGGATATCGAAAAACCCCGCTTGCCATTGCGATTCACGAACAAGCGTCCAAGTTTTCTCTATCGCAAAGGCGTTGATTGCTAGGCTGGATAACAGTATCGCGAACCCTAAAGCGCGTCTGGTATGCAACAGTATATTCCTGATCATTGTTTATCCTTCCGACTTCAAGGGGTAAGTCCATTTATATGGTATGGTAGCGTAAGTTGCTAGTAGTAGGCATACACTATCCCGATGGATCGGGTCCGCGCCGAGACCCCGTGCCGAGGGCCCCGCGAACGGGGCAGGCAGGCCAGGGATTCAAAGCAATATGCCGTAACCTCAAGAGCCCATGCGTTCAAAAATTAATTACACTAATGAACCAACATAGCCCCAGCGGGGCGACATGTATCGCATTGGGTTGATCCACGATATATCGAGAAAATCACTCGACCAACGGGCTATCTAGCAACTTGGACTATAGTAGTATATCATATAAACGGATCAAATCCTTCGTTGACCGAGAAAATAAAACGTGATATAATCCAATCTGTGAAACGTAAAATTTGTGAATAGCTCAACTTCGTCTGGAGGATAGGAGCCCCCTTTGATCTTAGATACCATTGTTGCCCACAAACGGATAGAGTTGGAGGCTGACAAACAGCGGGTGCCATTAGATACGCTGAAACGCAAGATTCAAGACCTGCCGCCGCCGCGAGATTTTCGCGCTGCGCTATGTGCCCCGAATTGCGTCCAGCTCATCGCCGAAGTCAAGAAAAAATCCCCAAGCAAAGGGATTATCCGTGCGGATTTCGATCCGGTTGGAATCGCTCGAACCTATGCGGCAAACGGTGCAGCGGCGATCTCTGTGCTGACGGATCGAGAATTTTTCGCCGGTGAGCTCGCCTATCTGAGCACTATCCGAGAAGCGGTGCCAATCCCCCTATTGCGAAAAGACTTCACCATCGACCCATATCATATCTATCAAGCCCGACTCGCAGGTGCGGACGCGGTTCTGCTCATCGTCTCGATCTTGACGTTGGTGCAGCTGCGTGAATTTACCGAAATCGCGCAGAGCTTGGGGCTCGCAAGCCTCGTCGAAGTCCATACCGAGGAGGAATTGGAATTGGCGTTGACGGGGGGGGCGGAAATTGTTGGCATCAATAACCGAGACCTGAAAACCTTCCACACAGACATCGCCACCACCTTCTACTTGAGAGCCGCCATCCCAACCGATAAAATTGTCGTCAGCGAAAGCGGCATCAATACACACAAGGACGTGGTGAAACTCAAAGCAGCAGGAATCAACGCGATTCTAGTGGGAGAGTCGTTGATGCGGAGTCCAAATATCGGGGATAAGGTGAGAGAGCTGCTCGGAAATGAATCGGATTGAATTTGTTAGTTCGGAAGCTTATCAATGTGCCGAATGATTGCTCTATTTTTTATCTTATCTGTTTCTTCCGCTTTTGCAGCCATCGAGTTTGAATCTGTCGAGCTGGGGTTCGATCGGGTTTATAAACGGGAGCGATGGGCACCGCTACAGGTTGTTGTCACGAGCCATAATGAGGCTTTCAATGGCGAGATTAACGTTGAAGTCCGCAACATCTTTTCGGGCGAGCTGATCCAAACGTATGCTATCCCCCTCTCCCTCACGCGGACCGACCGTCAACGGCGTGTGATTCATATTTTCCTGCCGGGAATTTCGACCCAACTGAGCATCAAGCTTGTTAGCGACACTCAGCAAGTCCGAATCCCTCAAGAACTCACGCCGGAACTCCCCAAGCCGTTGACTGACCTCGTTATCCTTGCGCTGACACCAAGCCGCGATCTGTTGAGCCGCTGGGACGGAAAGCAGATTGACGATAAAGAAAAAGGACACGCCTTTGTTGCCTATACTGACTTTAAGGGGTTACCCGTCCATTGGAAAGGATACGATTCGGTTGATTTTTTTGTGATTCGTGGGGTTTCCTTAGCTGAGCGTCGTATTTCTAAGCGACAACAACGGGCGTTACTCGATTGGATTCAACGCGGGGGCACCTTACTCGTGTCGGGCGGTGCAGATCTACGCTGGCTGCGTGGGAGTTTTCTGGAGACGTTTTTGCCGGTGGGTTTGGTCAGCTTACGAAGGGAACCCCGGACCCCCGAATCGATGCGGCATTTCGGGTTTGCAGCCGATTTACCCTTCGACCTAATTGAATTTAAGCCCAAGCCCGGGATGGTTACACTCCTTGGCGAGGAGAAGCAAATCTATATCGCTAAAAGATTCTTGGGGGGCGGGCAGATTATTAGTCTGGGGTTTGATTACAATGCACCCCCCTTTTCTGATTCACCGGGGGCGGAGACATTTTGGAAGTGGCTGCTCGGAGCGGAGAGCCGAACACCACGCCACGCGGAAGCACAATACGAAGCCGATCGCAGGCACGACGAAAAGATTCAAACAATCTTGGCAGCCGTTCCTTCGTCAAAAGCCCCGCTGATTCGGTTACTGCTCGTTTTCTTAATTGTGTACGTGTTGAGTTTCGGTGCCCTGATGTGGTGGGGAGGAAAAGGTAAACCCCGTTTATATTGGGTTGGAGGAATCACGCTGACGCTACTTTTCTCATGCGGTATCGTTCTGCCACGACGCTTTGTCCCGAGTCCGGTCTCTGTGAATCGTTTTTCGATTTTATCCGTTTACCCTTCAACGAACCGCGCTCACTTACAAACCTATATCGGGATTATCGCTTCAGCGAGCGTTAAAACGCCAATCGAGTTTCAAGCAGGGAGGCTCATTAGACCTTTGACGGCAATTGCCACCCCCCCGTTGCAACTGATCGAGCCTGAAGGGGCGAAAGACCTTTCGACTCTGCGTCAAGCGGCGTTAGATCCGTGGGTCACGCGAGCCTACTTTGCGGAGGCTTTTATCGATTTCCCGGTGCACTCGATGGGGAAGGGGCGGATGACAGATAAGATTGAACATCAACTCCCTTATACGCTGGAAAACGCGTGGCTCATCGATCAGGGGAAATACACCTACATCGGCGCGATTCCGCCCGCAACGGTTGTCGAGATAAAGGAAAACCCCAAAAGATATAATAGGTCTCCACTCTCTCAAGCACTAGTCGGTGCACGAAAGGCATTTGTGAGGGTATTGATTGGCGAGGTCGTCCTGCGCTATCTAGTGCGAGAGACGGTGCCAAAACTTGTCGGTTGGACGCAAATCCCTCTATTACCGATGTCAATGGATCACCCTGTGAACGCTGTCGATGAAACACTTGTGATTTTATATTTGCCGGCGCACCGCTAACCCCCTTTTCTCAGGAGATGAGAACATAATGGCAACAGCAATACCTTTACAAAAAATTGATGAATATAGGTGGCGCATCCCCAAAAGTTATATGGGGGGCATGCGCGTTGATGGAATTATCTACGCGAATGAAAAATTACTTGAACAGGCCAAGAGCGAAGAGGCTTTGCAGCAGGTTGCCAATGTAGCACATCTGCCGGGGATTGTAAAGTATTCGCTTGCGATGCCCGACCTACATTGGGGCTATGGCTTCGTGATTGGCGGTGTCGCAGCGACCGATCCAGCGGCAGATGGCGTTGTGTCCCCCGGCGGGATTGGATATGATCTCAACTGCTTGACAGCTGACGCGGAGATACTGCACCAACACGGTTACACGATACCAATCGGAAAAATGGGTTCAAATTGGGAAACTGCTGTGTTACGTTGTCAGGATTTTCACAATAGCGTTGAAACCCAAACTTCTGTGCGACATTACCTGAAACTCCGTCCGGCCCAGCCGGTATATTGCCTAAAAACCGAAGGCGGTGATACCATCAAGGCGACAGCCGATCACCCCTTCTGGACACCACAGGGTATGACCGAACTGCAATCGCTCAAGATTGGGGATAAGGTCGCGTTATCACCATTTCAAGGTGTCCCTTATGAAGAACCATCGGATGCGATTATCGTCGATCAAGCACAGATTGAACACACCCTCAATCAACTCGGCGATAGTCACTCTGGCAATCGACAGGGACAGGTCATCAAGCATCTCAAGCAGCGCGATCTGTTACCGTTGAAATATGACTCACCCGCCTTGCCATACCTGTTAAAAGTCCTGGGGTTCGTGATGGGTGATGGTAGTATCTACTGTGTCAACGGCGATGGAAAAGGTCAAATTTCCTTCCACGGCAACGCAGAAGATCTTGAGGAGATCAGAGCAGATATTTCGCACCTTGGGTTTACATCATCAAAATTGCACCGTCGCGAGCGAGTCCATCAGCTTACAACAACTGATGATACATATCAATTCTCCCGCGAAGAGGTCAGTTTCAATGTGAGTAGCACTGCATTCGCAACGTTGCTTATTGCGCTTGGCGCGCCTCACGGTAAGAAAGCTGCTCAGGACTACCGTGTGCCCCCGTGGATTAAGGGTGCACCGTTATGGCAGAAACGCCTGTTTCTCGCTGCGCTATTCGGGACTGAATTGGAATCACTAAGCACAGTGACAGGACATCCCTACACTATCTCCGCTCCTAAGATGTCGGTGAGTAAAAGGGAAGGTTATGTCCATAGCGGCGTTTCTTACCTGCAAGACATTGGCGATCTTTTAGCGGATTTCGGTGTGCAGATTAAGAAGATTGGGCAGCGAAAAGAACAGACGAATGCGGATGGATCCACTTCCTACCGATTGCGATTGGTCATATCGGGGACGAATGAGAACCTGATTAAGCTGTGGGGACAGATTGGGTTTGAATACAACGCAGAACGTAAGACGCTCGCAAATGTTGCGTTACAGTATATCAAGCTGAAGCAACGATTGATTGAAGGGCGAGAAAATGCTGCAGAGATTGCCGTTGCAATGCACGTCGATGGGATGTCGATCTCTGAAATTACCAACAAGATCGAGTCTGAATACATTAACGAGCGTTTTGTTGAAAGGTCCGTCTATGAAGGGTGCCAGGCGAAGCCACGAGTCAGCCAAGCTTTCCCAACTTTTGAGGAGTATATTGAAGAATCGACGCAGAATATAAGCAAAAGTGGTATGGTTTGGGATCGTATTGAATCAATTACCCTACTTGAGTTTGACGATTACGTTTACGACTTTACGGTTGAGCATCCAGACCACAATTTCATTGCAAACGGTTTCGTTGTTTCTAACTGTGGTGTGCGATTAGTTCGGACCAATTTGGATGTTAAACAATTAGCAGGCAAAACTAAGCGACTCGTTGCGAAGCTATTTGAAAATATTCCCTGTGGTGTTGGATCGAGTGGCAAGATTCGGTTGAATCCGCAAGAAGAGAAGCAGATGGTCGAGCAGGGAGCGCGTTGGGCGGTCGAGCGCGAATACGGTTTTCTCGAAGACCTTCAATTTACGGAGGCAAACGGTTTTCTGTCCCTTGCCAATGCGGATGCTGTCAGCAAACGTGCCTTGGAACGTGGAAAAAATCAGCTCGGCACGCTCGGTTCTGGCAATCATTTCCTAGAGGTCCAAGTCGTAGATCGAATTCTGTATCGGGAAGCCGCCGAAGTGATGGGGTTGACGGAGGGGCAGATTTGTGTGATGATTCATAGTGGTTCACGCGGTTTCGGCTATCAAGTCTGCGATGAGCATGTCAAAACGTGGGTCAAAGTTGCGAAGAAGTATGGAATGAATCTGCCCGACCGCCAACTCGCCGCTGCCCCGATTCATTCAAAGGAAGGACAGGACTATATCACGGCGATGGCGTGTGGCGCAAACTACGCATGGAATAATCGCCAATGTATCATGCACTGGGTGCGTCAGACGTTCATGGATTTCTTCGAGACTGGAGTTGATGAACTCGGCTTAGAACTGGTCTATGATGTCGCGCATAACATCGGCAAGTTTGAGAAGCACCTTGTTGATGGGGTTGAACGTGAACTGTTCGTGCACCGCAAAGGTGCGACGCGAGCGTTTCCGGCAGGGCATCCTGAGATTCCCGACAAATATCAGAAGGTCGGGCAGCCGGTTCTGATTCCCGGCGATATGGGAACCGCTTCGTATGTGTTGGTCGGCAGCCCGTCAGCAATGGAGCAGACGTGGGGAACAACGTGCCATGGTGCCGGCAGAATGCTCTCGCGTCGAAAAGCGATGCAGGTCACAAAAGGACGGAGCATTCAACGAGACCTTGAAAAGCAAGGAATCTTCGTCCGTGCCGAAGGGCGACGCACCCTCCACGAGGAAGTGCCCGAAGCCTACAAAGATGTGGATGAAGTTGTCAAGGTTGTTGATGCAGCGGGGCTCTCACAGCGGGTGGCCCGGTTACGTCCGATCGGTGTGATCAAGGGTTAAAGATGCTGAAAGTGCGAATAATGGGGAAGGAGGCATAGAAGGCTAAGGATTGGAAGGCTGGACTCCCCCAATCTTCCAGTCTTTTTCCTTGCTTCCCGCCACATTGTCCTCTACTAAGCAGATTTGGAAAAAGGAGAAAATCTAATGAAGATTGCGAGAATTGAGCAATTTTTTCCGCGTCACCGGATGCGGCTGGTAAGAATCACAACTGACAATGGCCTCGTCGGTTGGGGAGAAACAACGCTCGAAGGCAAGCCGAAAAGCACCATCGCCGCCGTTGAGGAGCTGGGTGACTACCTAATTGGCAAAGATCCGTTACGCATCGAACACCACTGGCAACATATTTACCGATCCGCCTTTTTTCGGGGCGGCAATGTGTTGATGAGCGCTTTATCTGGCATTGATCAGGCTCTGTGGGACATCGCCGGCAAACATTACGGCGTACCAACGCATCAACTGCTGGGGGGGGCGGTGCGTGACCGTATTCGCGTTTACGCGCATTGGGGGATCGGCAGCATGACGGACGAGGGAAAAGCTGCGGCAAAAGCCCGTCTCGAAATGTTACAGAAGAAGGGGGGCTACAAGGCGTTTAAGTCGGGGCCCGGCGGCAAGTGGCGGGCGCACGAGCCCCCTGCTGTCATTGATGCCTTTGTTGAGTGTGCCTATCTGATGCGAGAGTGGGTTGGGCCCGATGCGGAGTTGTGCTTCGACTTTCACGGCAAAATGACACCGGCACTCGCTATCGAAATCTGCCACGAGCTCAAAGGGATGCGCCCCATGTTCGTAGAGGAACCGGTGCCACAGGAAAACGTTGATGCCCTGAAGTTGGTTTCAGACCACGTCCCATTTCCGATCGCAACCGGGGAGCGTCTACTCTCGCGGTGGGAATTCCGCCAAGTGTTTGAGAAGCAGGCGGTGGCATATATCCAACCGGATGGGTCACACGCAGGCGGAATCACGGAATTGAAGAAGATCGCGAATATGGCAGAGGTCTACTACATCCATACCATGCCGCACTGTGCAATTGGACCCGTGGCGTTTTCCGCTTGTATGCAGGTTGATGCGGTCGTTCCAAATTTCCTTGTCCAAGAACAGGTTGATGCGGCACTGGGGGGTGGATTGCTGAAAACGGAGTGGGAGGTCAAGGACGGGCATATCGAATTACCGACGCGCCCCGGACTCGGCTTTGAGATAGATGAGAAAGAGGCAACGCAGAATCTTGAGGGATACGACGAAGAATTGGGCGGTGAGTTCTATTACGAGTCAGATGGCAGTGTGGCTGATTGGTAAAACGGTCGAAGATTGGGAAAAGTCTGATAGTTGAGTCTGGATCAACCCGATCCGGGAGGCCTATTCGCTTTGCATCTCCTCCAAATCCCTTTCGAGATTCTTGATTTCTGTCAGGGTCATTGAGTCCGGCTCAAGCGCGTAAGCTTTTCTATACGCTTCGAGTGCGGATTCCGGGTCTTGCAAAAATGAATTGTAGATTTGTCCTATCCACAGATACGCGTCAATCTCAGTTGGGTCTAGCGTGACGATTTTCTGATACACATCCAACGCATCATCATAAGCGCGTTCCTCCCCGCCGCGCCGGAGCGTAGCCGCGCGGGCATGGAGCAATCCGATAAGTTCCTGTTTCGCTTCTGTGAAGCCTGGCGCGTGTGCGACAACCTCATCAAGGAGTTCAAGTCCTTTATCTTCCAATCCGACAAGCTGTGCCTGTTCCTCAGCGGTGAGTGCTCGGTCAATGAACCGGTACTTTTGAAGGATATTGCGGTAGGTGCGCGAAAGTTGCAATCGGGCTTGCAGACCGATTGGCACCGCCTCAAAGGGGACATCAATTAAGTCGGGGTCGTTTTCAATCGCCTTCTCGTAGTGAGCCTGTGCTTCCTCAAACTGTTGCGTTGATTGATACAGCGTGCCTAACAGATAGTGCGCTTCCGCATAGGTCGGGTCTTTAGCGATTACGGCAAGGAACTCTTGGACAGCTTGTGCCCGTTCGCCTGTGTCACGCAGCAGCTTTCCACGTAGCAGATGGATGTCCGGGTGGTTGGGATTGATGACCGCAGCGCGATCCAGATGGATTTCCGCATCTGCCACCCAGTTGCTGTGAAAATAAATTTCCGAAACGCGGAGATGGGCGTGCAGCCGTGACGCATGGCTGACGTTGTGGATGTCAGCCTCAATCGCCTGAATACCTTCCCAATATGCAAATAGGGCTTTTGCCAAATCTTGCTTTGCAAAATAATTATCTCCCTGTTCTATGAATGCATCCACCTGTGATGCGGAAGGTGAATCCGCTTCTGTTGTCCCTCTTTTTGTGTTCAGAACTATCAGGACAATGAGGATAGCCAGCATGACTGCTTCAAAGTAGGGCAACCATTTACGCATCTTTAATCTTCCTTTTTTTGAAGACTTTTTTGTCTCAATTAATTCCCGCCAAGAGCCTCAAAAGCTCCTCCGGTTCAACAAACTTTTCAAGTCTTTTGTCCGTCAACTGATGCCCATCAGAATCAAAGAAAATCACCACAGGCAAGCCAACAATACCATATTTTTGCTTCAGTCGTTCGACTTCAGCCGAATTTCGAGTAAAATCCAACTTAACGTTCACAAATTTTGACAACTTTGATTTAACTGCCGGGTCAGAATAGGTATGCTCTAGCTCGTTGCAAGCAGCGCACCATGTAGCGTAGAAATCGAGCATGACGGGTTTGCGCTCCCTTCGTCCAACCTCCAACCCTTGGGCTTCATCAGCCATCCAGACGAGGGCACTTTCTGTCTTTGTAAGCCCTCCGACGAACATATAAAGTCCAGCAACTGCCAATAAAACGCCAACTGTTTTACGGAGTTGCATCGGACGGGGCAGGTCTCTGAATCGCTGGGAGAATTTACCGAGGGCAACACCGGCTAGCACAAATACACCTGCGATTGCAAAAAAGCCCGCAGAATTCTGGAGGAAAGTGTGCAATGGTGAGATGACCTCTTTGAGGAAGTACAAAGCCACCGTGATGATAGCGACACCGAATATATTTTCCAAAATATACATCCAACCCCCAGATCTCGGGAGGGCGGCGATGGCACCCGAAAACGTACCGATGACGATAAATAGCAATCCCATACCGAGGGCATAAGTTAGCAGCAGCCAGAATCCGAGGAAAACGCTCTCTGTGGTAGCGACGTAAGAAAGCACTGCACCCAAAGCCGGCCCTGTGCAAGGTGCGGCGATGATGCCTGCAACAGTTCCCATCGCAAAGGCACCGGCAACCCCGGCACCGCCGACGCTGTTGAGTCTATTCTGCACGGCGTAAGGTACGCGAAGCTCAAAGACACCGAGCATAGACAGTCCGAGCGCGACAAGGATTCCACAGACCGGGAGCATCACCCGTGGATCTGCCATTATCTGTCCAAAGACCGCTCCCGTTGATGCGACAACAACGCCCAAAATCGAGTATGTGAGCGCAATGCCCATAACATAAGTAACGGATAAGAGAAAGGATCGCAGACGACCTACGGATTCACCCGCCCCAAAAACGGAAACGGTTATCGGGATTAACGGGTAAACGCACGGCGTGAAACTGGTTAAGATGCCGCCCACAAAGACGAAGAGAAATGCCCAAAAGTAACCTTTGGATAGTGCTTGGGAAAACTTTCCACTTTCGCTTGTCGCGGTCTCAGAGGGGGTATCAGGAGGGGAACCGAGTTGAAGGTTTGCAAAGATCGCATCGTTTATAGGTTGAATCGGTTGATCCAGTCCAACAACCTCAATCGCAACATCGACATCAATTGTTTTCGGCAACAAACACTGTTCGTCGTTACACGCTTGGTATGTTAGTTGGAAGGGAAGCGTTGTTTGACCTAACGGTGCTGAGTCCAGTAATGTCGTTTGAAACCCGATCACGGCTTCATCATGATACACAGGGACTTCTCCCCCCAGTGAGGCAATTTCGAGGACATCTGCCTGGGGATACACCACTTCGCCGAATACCAGATCGGTGTGGTCAGGAAGGATAACTTGCGTGGGAATCAAGCCTTCCCTAGTGGGATTGGCGTTTGCGTGCCAGTTGGGTGCAAACTGCATCACGATAGCCATCTGGAATGTGCTACCGGGCTGCACTTGATTTACCGACAAGACCCCATGCGCTGTGACAATCTCGGCTGGCTCGGCATTTTGCTTAGGCAATCCGAAACGTGATAACTGTCCCCATAAGGCAGTAGGTGTCCCGATGTATAGTGCACAGATAAGGCATAACAAAAAGTGAGGGCGAACAACTGATTTGCTTATCATATATAATTTTCCCGGATGTCAAAACCTTTCCATATTTGCAAGGAGGGGGCAAAGGGGCAGGAAAAAGAGAGAAAATCAATCGCGGGTTGCGGACACCCTATTTGCTCGACATCCACAATCCGCGCAGATATAACGTCACATCAGGTTGCACACTTACTTCGGTTCAAGGATAGCACAGGGTAAAATCATCTCCTCCATTGAGATGCCGCCGTGCTGGAATCCTCCGTTAAACTGGTGCTTATAGTCGTGAAACTGGTTTGGATAAACGAAGTAATAGTCCTCTTTGGCAAGGGCGTAATTTTTTTCGTAAGCCACATCGGGCAGCATGTACTGTTCTGGCTGGGTAATCCTCAACCCGGTTTCTTCATTACATATCAGCTCACCGCCGACCTTGAATCGAAGCCCATTCGTTGCAGGTCTGTCACCTGAAACCTTCGCTGCATGCTGACACAAGATTGAGCCGTGATCCGTCGTTAAAATGACCGTAACGCCTCGATCTGCCAACAACTTCAAAATCTTATACAACCCAGAATGCTGAAACCAGCCTCGCACAAATGTGCGAAACGCAGTCTCATCAGGAATGAGTTGTTTAAGCAAGGCGATTTCAGAGCGTTTATGCGTCAGGCGATCGATAAAACCAACGACGACTGCTGCTAAACTGATGCGTTTGACACTGCTAATCCACTGTAGATACTCCATTTCCCCGCGCCCATCAAAGATCTTAAAATAGTGCGGCGTGGGTTTGAGATGAATACCGTGCCTCTCTAGTTGGAATCGCATCAAATCTTTTTCATAGCGATTGACACTGGTGTTCTCATCATCAGTTTCTACCCATAAATCGGGATAGCGTTGTGCAAACTCCAACGGAAACAGACCGCTGAAAATCGAGTTCCGCGAGTAGTTCGTTGCCGTTGGCAAAATTGAGTAGTGATAGTGTGTGGTAATCTGAAAGTATGGGTCTAGGAGGGGCTTAATTTTTAGCCAGTGATCCAGCCGCATGCAGTCCATCACCATAAAGAATACCTGCTTGCCAACCTGTATCTCTGGAATGACATGTTTGTAAAGCAAATCTACCGATAACACAGGAGAATCCTGACCAACCAACCAATCAGAATAGTTCTCTTCAACATAGCGGGCAAATAGGGCGTTACATTCCTGTTTTTCCAACCTGTGTGTTTCACGTAAGTTATCGGCAATGTCAAGCTCATCTAGGCGCAGATCCCACTCCGCGAGCTGGGTGTAAATATCAATCCATGTTTTCCAATCGACTTCCTCCTGTTTTAATGCGCTTCGCTTGTTAAAGTCAATAACATATTCTTGAGCGGTGTAATCTTCTTTAACGGCATCATATTCCAGGAGGAATGCCAGTTGTGAGGCAATCTGTTTTGGATTCAACGGTTTCATTAAAAAGTCATCAACACGATGGATAATTGCCTCATTCATAATCTCCCGTTGCTCGCTTTCGGTTACCACAACCACCGGTAAATGGGGGTATCGCTTCTTGATTGCCGAAAGCAGACGCATCCCATCCATATCGGGCATGATATGGTTGATTAGGACCGCGTCGTAAGTTTTTTCCTGCAACAGTGATAACCCATCAGCACCCTTTATCGCAGGCGTAATCTGATAGCCCTTTTGTTCCAAAAATAGAATGTGTGTTTCTAACCTGTTAATCTCATCATCAATCCACAAAATCCTCCTTGTTTGTGCTTGCATTTCATATCACCTCACCCTCCCTATATTGCTGTAAAGTTGCAGCTTGCAGCTCTGCACGGTATCTCAAACCGGCAGATTCCGACTCTTGCAGAGCTTTCAAAAGATTGGTATTTAACTCATCAAAAGTTGCCCAGCGCGCGTCAGCGATTTCTTTAGTATCAATAGGTTGTAAACGCCCACCTATTGCCTGAGCAGTAAACACATGAGATGTCCAGAACACCTTTTCGCCCTCAAAAGAGAAGTCAACATACACTTTGAGGAGGTACTTCTGGAGTTGAACCTCTAAGCCTGTTTCCTCATGGGCTTCGCGCCGCGCGCCTGTTTCAAAGGCCTCCCCTCGTTCAACGCCACCGCTGGGCGGACGGTAGACATCGAGAGGATAACTCGGTTTTCGGATAACGGCAATCTTATCACCTTTGGAAATGAATAAAGTTACGTCGTGCGCCCGTCCGTGTCGCATACTCCACTTGAGCAGGTCAAACGCTTGTTGGTTCATCGTGTAGGCAGTGCGAAGGATGCGTGGCACACCATACTTCTGTTCCAGTCGATTTAGAATTTCTTGGGTGATGTACATTGCGTAAAACGTAATCAGAATACGGGTTTAGCCTTATTCTGCATAATGATTTCGATACTAAATCCCGCCAACGAAACGCCCCACATTCAACAAACCGATCGGATCTAGCTTGGCTTTGATTGCTTTCATCAGTTCAAAGCTACGACCGACCGGTCCCCAAACGTCGATTTGACGTTTGAGCGCAGTCGGGGCTGACTCGACGATCAGATTTCCGCCAACATTCGTGGCAGCATCGCGCAGATTTGCGACTGTGTCGGCAACATACTGCATCGGAACATCACCGTCAGGAAAGTCTGAAAAGGCAACGTAGACGATGCCGTTTCCCATCAATCCCATCGCTCGGACCTGCCAAGTGGATGCATCATTCACCTCTACGACGGTATTAACGAAGCCCGCGACATCGGTCATACGGAGATTGGCTCGACTGATGACGATAGGGGCAGCCGATTCGCCTTCTGGGAAAGCACACATTGACGCATGGAGCTCCTGTTGCCGCTGCCCTTCATACACTTCCACACCGATAGCCCCGTTTTGTTTCGCTATTGTTTTGACAGCATCAATTTGCCATTCAACGGTTTCGGGGTGTCCGTCCACTCCAATTAGGAGGCAAGGTTCAGGACTCTCGGTGAGCGGTGCGCCATTGACGAACAGATTGAGGAAGGTGGGCAGAAGTTGAGATCTTGCAATCTCTGACGCAACATTGACCGCCTCCCCAATTTCTGTAAAAGTTAAGAAGACAGAGCGTTCAATTTCTGGTAACGGTTGCAACTTGAGCGAGACTTCCGTGATGATTCCCAGGGTGCCGAACGATCCAAGATACAGCTTGTTGAGATCATATCCCGCCACATTTTTGACCACCTTGCCGCCGCTCTTAACAACGGTCCCACTCGATTGGACCACGCGCATTCCAAGCACACAATCCCGGGTGCTGCCGTATCGAAGCCGCGAAGGGCCACTGGAATTGGTTGCAGTCATTCCACCAATCGTGCATCGGTCAGTGTAAGGCGGATCGAGTGGCAAGTATTGTCCATGTTCAGCCAACTTCGCTTGGAGCACGGCGAGCGGAATGCCCGCCTCTACCGTCACCGTTAAATCGGCGGGTTCATATTCCAACACTTGGTCCAACCGTGACGTTGAAAGAACCAAATCGACCTGCTCCGGAGAATTGCCGATTCCCAGTTTTGTCCCACTCCCTGCGGGGATGACCGACAACTTGCTATCCGCAGCATAGCCTAACACTTCTTGAATTTCGTGGATCGACGCGGGTAAAACGACGGCTCGGGGACCGATACCGTCAATCGTATAACAACTCCGCTGGTCATCAGGTTGAAGATTCTCGGAACGGAGAAGTAACCCTGCTTCACCGACAATCTGAATCAGATCCTCGTGTAACTGATTTGAGTTAGGCATATCAATAAGTGACTCAACTGTTATTCTACCTTCCGCCCTGCTTTAGACCGTTATCGCCCAAGTTTCGCGTAAGATTCGGCGGTTGGGAATATTTTTCCGGGGTTGCACAATCCTGATGGGTTGAAAATCGCTTTAACGGTTGCCATCACCGCCAGATCTTCAGGACTGAAAATCAAGGGCATATAGTCCATCTTTTCAACCCCGATGCCGTGTTCACCTGTGATGGTCCCACCGGCTTCTGCACACGCGCTGAGAATCTCCATATTCACCGCTTCAACTCGCTCACACTGGTCTGAGTCGCGTTCATCAAACAGGACGATTGGGTGGATATTGCCATCACCGGCGTGAAACACATTGGCGATAGGGATATCGTACTTTTCAGAAATTTCTGCGACTCGCCTAAGGACTTTGGGAAGCTGGGTGCGAGGCACCACCCCATCTTGTGTGATGTAGTTGGGTGCGAGCCTTCCAAACGATCCGAAAGCACTTTTACGCGATTTCCAGATCTGCTGCCGGTCTGCCTCGTCTTTGGCATAGCGGGTCTCGCGGCAGTTGTTCTCGTTGAAGATTTCAGTTATCTGCTCCGCTTGCTGCTGCATCCCAGCCTTTATGCCGTCCAGTTCAACGATGAGGACAGCACCGGCATCAAGCGGGAATCCCCAGTGGAATGCCTCCTCAACCGCTTTGATAACAAAGTGATCCATCATTTCCAGCGCAGCGGGAATGATACCTTTCGCAATGATACTGGACACCACATTAGATGCCTCGTCGATCGTTTCAAAGATGCCGAGCAGGGTTTGATAACCTTCCGGCTTGCGTAAGAGCCGGACGACCGCCTTTGTCACAATGCCGAAGGTGCCTTCCGATCCAATCATGACACCCCGAATATCGTAGCCGGGTGTTTCTTCAACAGCACCGCCGAACTCGACAATTTCGCCATCGGTCAACACCACTTCTAATCCCAGAACGTGGTTTGAGGTAACGCCATATTTGAGTGTGTGGGGCCCACCGGAGTTTTCAGCGATGTTGCCGCCGATGCTACAAGCCTGCTGGCTAGAAGGATCGGGTGCGTAGTAGTATCCATCATCTTGAACGGCTTGAGTCAACCCAAGGTTTACAACTCCCGGCTCGACTACTGCCTGTTGGTTCGCTATATCGATTTCAAGGATACGATTCATTCGGTTCAGCGCAATAATGATGCCGCCGCTGACAGGTAACATGCCGCCACTCAAGCCGGTTCCTGCTCCCCGCGCAACGAAGGGCACATTGTGCTTGTTTGCTATCTTGACGATCTCGGAAATATCTTGTGCGGTTGTCGGAAAAACGACAACATCGGGGAGTGCTTTGAATACAGTTGCCCCGTCGCATTCATAAACGGAAAGCGAGGTTGGATCGGTGATTACATGCTCCGATCCAACGATATTTGCAAGTTCAGAAATGAGCGGATCGTTTTCTTTCATTGGACAAACCTCCTGTCTAAAACATCAAATAAAATTGCGGAGCCGGAAGAGCGGCAACTAGATCGAGTCAGTGCTGCTTATAGTGGATTGACAAAGCCACTGCACAAGATACCCGGCACATTGTGCAACGGAATACTAGACACTATGGGGCGACAAGCCTGGCTCAATCAACCCGGAACGTTGCGCTATAGGCCGGGTGTTTATGGCTTGGATATGTCCATCCAAGCCGAGCAGGTCTAGTAAATAGAACAAAAACACAAAACTCTAAATAATCTTTAACTCGTTATCGGAATCTTGGTCATGGAGCTCTTCCACGAGTTGATTGGCTATATGATGGAACGATCGGGATTGCGGTGAATCCGGGTGAGATGCGACAATAGGCACGCCGAGATCCCCGGCGGTACAAACCTCGGCATCGAGGGGAATCGCCCCCAAGAATCGAGTTCCCAGTTTTTCACTGGTTTTGACCCCGCCATCTCGCCGGAAGATGTCCGTTCTTTCCCCGCAGTGAGGGCAGGAAAAATAGCTCATGTTTTCGACGATGCCCAGAATAGGCACGCCCAATTTGTCAAACATGGCGGCACCGCGCCGTACATCGGCGAGTGCGACATCCTGCGGTGTCGTCACAATCACACCGCCTGTCAACGGAATCGACTGCGTTAAAGAGAGGGCGACATCCCCTGTGCCGGGGGGTAAGTCGATGATGAGGTAATCGAGTTCACCCCAAATCACATCACCCAGAAATTGACGAACCGCACTGTGTAGCATGGGTCCCCGCCAAATCAACGCCTGCTCATCGGGGACAAGGAAGCCGATGGACATCAACTTGATACTGTGTCGGACAATCGGGATAAGTTTCTTTTCTGGGCTGGTCTGCGGCTGCTCTTTCGCCCCCATCATGGTGGGGATGCTGGGCCCGTAGGCATCCGCATCCATCAATCCGACCTGCGATCCGTTTTGCGCCAAAGCGATTGCCAGATTGGTGGCAACTGTTGATTTACCAACGCCGCCCTTTCCACTCGCCACAGCAATCGTAGACTTGACATTTGGGATGAGGATATTTTGCGGTTGTCCTTGGTGGGGCATCCCCATCTGTGGGGCGGCGGGTCTGCCAGCCGATGCTCCCTCTGCCATTTTGAGTTCCGGATGGCTCGTCATACGCGGCTTGGCTGACTCTGGATTTTTTGTTTCTGTCTTCTTGTCTTTTTTAAACAAGTTCATGATTTCTCTCCGTTTTGTGGTATTGCTGCTTCGTAGTTTCCACCCTGTGCCATCTCGTAAAGGGGGGACAATTCACGTAACCGGGCGACCTGTGATGCGACATACTCGACAACCGTAGCAACCTCCGCCTCTGTATTATAGCGTCCTAATCCGAACCGGAGGGCACCGAGGGCGAGTTCATCTTTAACGCCCATCGCACGTAAGACATAAGAGGGCTCAACGGAGTCGGAGTTGCAGGCGGAGCCCGATGACAGTGCTATCCCTTTTAAGCCTGAGAGTATCGACTGGCTTTCGACAAACTCAAAACTTAGGTTGAGATTGCCCGGGAGGCGTTGTGTCGGATGCCCGTTGAGGTGGACTAGCTCGATCCGTTTGTCTAAGCCGTAATAGAGCTGCGCGCGTAACGCCAAGATTCGTTGCGCTTCTTCCTCCATCTCCTGCTTGCACAGTTCACAGGCTGCTCCGAAACCGACAATACCGGGGACGTTGAGCGTTCCAGATCTGACGTTATTTTCCTGCCCACCGCCGTGCAGCAGTGGATATAACTGGATCGGTGGATCTTTCTTTCGGACATACAGGGCACCGATTCCTTTGGGCCCATACATCTTATGGGCGGTGAGCGACATCAGATCTACTTTCAGTTTGCTGACATCCGATTCAACTTTGCCAATCCCTTGCGTTGCATCGGAATGGAAAAGTATACCATATTGCTCCGTGATTTCGCCCACTTCTGTGACGGGGTTGATTGTTCCGACTTCACCGTTGGCGTAAATAAGGCTAATCAGGACGGTCTGGTCTGTGATAGCATCTTTGACCTGCTGCGGATAGACCATCCCATACTTGTCCACGGGGAGATAGGTTACATCAAACCCCGATTTTTCTAATGCTTGGCATGAATCTAAAACCGCGTGATGTTCGACAGCACTGGTGATGACATGATTCCCACGGTCTCTGTACTGATAGGCAACCCCCTTGACTGCGAGATTATCCGATTCTGTCGCACCACTGGTAAATATAATCTCCTCTGCCAAACAACCGATTAGATCTGCGACCTGACCGCGTGCAGCGTCTACCGCATCTTTCGCGCGCTCCCCGAATAGGTGCGTGCTGCTGGCAGCGTTCCCAAAATGGGTAGTCAGGTACGGCATCATCGCTTCCAATACCCGTGGATCGAGGGGGGTGGTGGCGTGGCTATCCATGTAAATTGGTTCTGGCATCGCTGCTCATCTCCATTTCAAGTATTCAAAATATAGCGGACCCCGGTATGCTGCTGTTATTGCGAACGAAGTGTCGGGCGGTGGGGTCACATCACCGTTAAAAGAGATCTCCGAGTGGATGATCATATCCGACTTAGGGAGTAAATCTTGTTCAACCTCTCACAATAGCCTCCGAACTAGTACCAAAGCCCCCACCCCGGCGAGCGCAGCCCCCTTGCTCATCGTCGCAAGGAAGTGCCGCCGCGAGGGAGGAGTCGAAAGAATATCTTTAGTCCATAGTATCAGCCGCCATCAGTCCATACTCCTTATGCCAAAAAAATTACGCAGATCTAGCGCGATTTGTTCAATCTCGTCAATATCCTCGTCAGAAAGACCGTCGTAGACACAAGGCGCAAGTTCCAGAGATTCTGGCTCTGTTTCATTTTCTTGTTGTGTTGTCAAAATCAAACTCTTCTTGTATTTCTGTTTGTTCCTCGCCATACAATTTCTGAACTGATTCCTCAAATTTGTCAATTAAGGGGGCGTGCTGATTGAGAAACCATTGTTTATGGTTCTCAAAATATTCTTGTCTAACTTTTTTTGTATTCAAATCTAAGGGAATGCGCTCCATTCGAGGATCTATACTATCAAACCCTGTAAATTCACTATTCAGACGTTCCTTGATCATTTTAACGTATCCTGGATTTAATTCGATACCGGTGCAATTTCTGTTTAATTGCTGGCAAACCCTTAAAGTGGTGCCACTACCTGCGAATAAATCTAAGACCAGATCTTCTTCATCGGACGAGGCGAATATCATCCTTTCGATTAAACCTTCTGGTTTTTGAGTGGGATGATTGCGTCTGTTTCCGTTGCAATAGTGCACATGAGAAAATTGCCAGACATCCCCCGGGTTTGCTCCTCTCATGTTGTTGCGCTCGCGATAGTATTTCTGAGGTACTCTTATATTGTCTAGGTTGAATTTGAACGTTTTGCCTTTGGTGAACATTAGAATGTCGTCATGCCGCGGAGAGAACCCCTTTGTTTTTCCCATTCCTTGTGTATAGTGCCAGCAAATCCAACTGTTGAAAAACATCTGGAGTTCGCGGTCAAGTATATCGTACAAATAAGAGATAAATCGAAAGCCCATAAACACATAAATGGTTCCCGTTGGCTTAAGAATTCTGCAAGCTTCCGTTAGCCAGAGCGTTGAGAACCTGAGGTATTCATCGAATTCCTTCAGATCGTAGTTATTACCGTATTCTTTACCTAAGTTATACGGTGGGTCAGCGATAATAAGATCTACCGATTCACTAGGGATATGAGGGAGTTGTTCCAGAACGTCTCCCTCAATAATTTGTAAATTACTCATTCCTGTTACCCCCGTTGATAGGGCTATAAAATTCACCCGTCATACTTTATCCAATCATGCCTTATCGCAAGATTCAGCCAATCTTGGAGTGTTTTTCTGGTAGAACTGAGATATTTGCGATCTAATAGTTGGCAAAATTCCCAAGTAGTTTTCCTCTCCAACGAAATATAATGAATGTCTTTCACCTGAATCTGTCCCGTTCCAAGGGCTGGATTGTAATTGAAATCTTTTGAGGAAAGATACTTGAGATCATAAGCATTATATGCGACAACCTCCATAATCCCATCCATTAACCCCGAAGTTGGATTCTTCGTTGAATAAACTCGATACTTGAGCGAAAGTATCACAAAGATGTAGTCTGGATCTTCAATATATGCAGAGCGAATACGACCAAAAGCGGTAATGTTGGGTGATTTGCCACTTGATTCGATATCCTCCGATGTGGATTTAACATCGACTTCCGCTGTAATACCCGATTCGATCTTCCCTTCCCTCCTAAATTGGAGAATAACATCTGCTCTATGAAGGTGCTCTTGCGATTCGACATTCACTAAACAGTATTTGTTATCTTGGTTCTCCACTACTTCATAGAACTTCTCAAGCACCCAAGCCTCCACAAAGGGTCCAGCGATTTTATTGATATTTTCCATCGGCAGCCCCAACTTGAGGTTGGTATTGATGATGATTTTGTTTCTGCCGTTTTCCATTGCTTCTTGAATGATAGATTCTACCGAAGAAGTTACGAACTCTGAGCACTCTGGATAATCTTCATTTTCCTGTGGAATTTTAAACTCAAACTCGTCGTACTCCATGAAAACTCCCAACAGAGTTGAACAGTCCCCTAACTCTGTTTCCTACCACAATCACGCGGCGTAGGGCAGACGGATTGCTATTAAATAATGATAGACTCACCGAGCATCTCCACATCCATCCGATCCAGGAGATCTAAGCGACCACCCGTATGATCCGCAGTTTTAGCCGTTTATTGACAGTAACGGGAAATGCTCATAAAATAGCATTGGGCACCGTGTTAAGCTACCGTCTAAGCACTTCCTCACGATGCCAAGCCAAGGCATCTTGCGCCGGGTAAAGTTGATTGCGTTCCGGTAACAGTATGGACTTATCTTGGAGTTCTGTCAACCTCCATTCTGTTGGCCGTCGATCGGACATAAGCGATGAAACAAGCACTTGATAGGTTTTGCTCAAGGAGATTAGCCCTTTATCAAAGCTCCAATGGTGCAGTTTGCAAAGGGAGATCCCATTCCGTATGTCATCATTTTTTGAAATGCGATACGGGATGATATGTGCAGCGTCAGTCACGCTTTCTCCGTCCATTGTAACGATACGCAGCTCACAAACAGCGCAGGTGTAATCGTATAATCCCATGATCACTTGCCGGAAACCTGCACTACGAATTGGCGATTCTACTGGAATTAGTGCTGTCAGCTTCTGAGGTGAAAACGGCTGTTCAACTTCGCTGCTTAGTGACTGTTCATATTCTGTAATCTGTTGTCTTTCTGTAATCAGACTTTCGATTCCACCCTTGAACTCTAGAAGATAGACGTAGATAAGGGTTTGACGGATTATCTCTCGCTTACCGGCATTAGTGAGTAAAACAAAGAGGTCGTCATCCAAACTCGCATACGCGATAACTTCACGGAGACGAGAAATTTTTGTAATTCGATCGGTAACGTCCAATACCTTTTCGTATCCAGCGTTTGGGTGGAAATACCAGAATCCATCGCTTTTTAAGTGGAAAAATGGCAAGGCGATATTGGGTTTTCGATTCGTTACCTTTGACCAATATCTCATGAAAGTCTCTGCCAAATCTGGGGAGAGGGGAATTTTATTTTCCCGAATTTGTCCTCGCTCAATCAGCTCGATAACGGCTAACAGCAGAAGTGGCTTGTGAGGAGCGACTCCGTGTGCCCTGTCTACTCGCAAGCGTTTCATCTTTTGGACATATTTTTGGAGGGTATCGGTGGACATCTTTTTTTGTATCCTACTACAATCACTCAGGGTTAATCAACGGCAAAATCACCGAACGTTCAATCCTCAATGAAAACGGGTTGGCAGGTCACACACCGCTGCGATGATTCGATCCTCTAAATCATCGGCATCACTGTCCGGCACACGATTGTGTTTGTCCATCCAAGCGATGTTTTCTGCAAGGCTCTTCACAAGCGGTGTCTCCGGTTGAAATTCCGGTATGTCTCGCGCAAGTTTCGCACCGCTATAGATTTGTGTATGACCGAAGTTTCCACTTAACCCGCGGAACCGTTCCGGTGAAATGGCGATGAGCGTCTCTTGGGGAACGTGCACAATTTCGGCTTCGACACCCAACGCTTGGGCGACGGTGCGGTGCCATTCGTCCCATGTTCGTGCTTCCGGGTGGACGATGTTGTAAACTTGACCCAAGCATTCTGACCGTCCGAGTGCCGCCGCAAATCCTACCCCTGCGTCCCGCGATGCGAGAAATTGGAAATAGTTCAACCCGTCTCCCGCTGAGAGGATTGGCTTGCCTTTGTGCAGGCGGTCGATCCAACTCCCGTCGCCTCCGACCTGTCGATGCACCGACATTCCGGGTCCGTGCGTGTAGGAAGGTTTGAAGATTGTTACAGGAAAACCATCTTCGGCGTGTGCATCCAAGAGTAGCTGGTCCGCAGCAATCTTGCCGCGCCCGTATTCAGATGTCCCATTCAGCGGCGCGGTTTCAGAGATGTTGACACCGCTAAACGGGAACGGCGGCCCATAGGTCATGACCGTTGAACAGTGAATAAATCCGTCCACCCGGCCACGAAACGCTCGCAGGGCAGAGGCGGCATCATCAGCGTTATAAGAGATCATGTCGATGACAGCATCGAATTTTTCAGCGCGCATCTTGTTCTCGAAATCCTCGCGGTCACGCCGATCCCCGTGAATGACCTGTATCTCCGGTGGTGGTGCATCCGGATGCTGCCCCCGATTGAACATCACCACTTCGTGATTTCGCTTGAGCAGCACTGCGACAATCCCACGGCTGATATTTCCAGTACCACCGATAATCAAGACTTTCATGTTTTGCCCCCCTCTTTAACCGCTGTTCTCTGGGATTTCGTCCCAGTTGTGTTCTGGCCGATAGCCGAGTTCTTGAGCAGTTTGCTTCCAATCGAATCGAGAATCCTCGCGGCCCGCGACCACGTTGTACGAACCGTACATCACGTCTTGCGTTTCAATTGCCAACTCAACCGCTTGTGCAACATCGCGTGGGTCAACATACACAAACCACGGCTCGGTTGGGTTTTCGGGGGCTTGGGGCCCGGGGTTGCGTCCATCGCCGGCGATAACACCGGGACGCAGGTGAATGACGCTCAACCCGTGCGCTTGATAGTAAGCCTCCCCAACCTGTTCGCCCAAGTATTTCGCAAGAGCGTAGGACAGTCCACCCGAATTGAACCCAAACGGCGCACCGACACGATAGGGCAACTCATCCCCCGGAAGCGGGCTGCAGGCGGAGATACTCGAAATGTTGACGAGCCTTTGCACCCCACCCGCCGCGCAGGCTTCGGCGACGTTCCACGTTCCCTTGACCATCACATCGGCGAACAGCCATGCCGGCTTGTCGAAACGTTCACGCACCAATGCTACGAGATGGACAATGGCATCATGCCCTTCACAAACTTTCTCAATTTCTGCGTAGTTCGTTATGTCAGCCTGCATAAAGGGCAGATCCTTGAGATCCAGCTTGGGCTCAATCCGATCGGTGAGCGTGAGTTCATATTTGGATCGAAGGCGTTGGATGATAAAACCGGCGAGATACCCCGCTGCACCGGTGATGAGGATTTTCCTGATTTTCATGCGTTAATATTTCTCCTCCCCGACAGGATTAGGGTTTGAAGCAACCTTTACAAAGCTGCCGGTGCCCTGACTTTCGATAGCCGCTTCTACTAACGCCAGGGTGTGCATCGCATCCTCGAAGTCTGACCGGATTAGCGAGCGGTCCCCCGTTTCGATGGCGCGAAGCCATGCCGAAATCTTATCGAGACCGAGGCTATTTTCAGGAGGCACTGGCTCATTGAAATCGTTTCCATGCAGATAGCCGACGATTCGATCGCTGCTGGCACCTCCTTGGGCACCTGCCTGAAGGTGTAAGTGAGGCCCGATGGCTTCCAACGCGAAACCGCCTCTTTCCGTGCCGCAGTGGTTCAGGTGCGTACCGAAGACACCGTTATCGAGTTCATACATCATCTGGATGGCGTTTTCAGCGTCAAACTCGGTTCGATCTAGTGCCATATTCTTGGCACCGAGTGCGTGTGCTTGAATCGGCTCGGCGTTTCCCATAATGAAGCGGACACAATCGAGGATATGAATCGCTTGCTCGGCGATGGGACCGCCGCTGATTTGACGTTGCAAGAACCACGGTGACATCCGAAAGTTGAGGTAATAATCGACTGTACAAGCTGTGTGAGCGAGATGCACCGTTTCACCTTCCAGCAATGCTTTGAGTCGTTCATAGATTGGGGTATATCGCAGTTGAAAGCCGACCGCAGCAATCACCGCAGCATTCTTGATATGTGCGAAGCAGGCACGTCCCTCAGCCATGCTTAAGGCAGGCGGCTTTTCAATCATCAGATGAATACCGCGTTCACAAGCCCCCCGGACCGGCTCTAGTCGTACAGGAGGTGGAGCGGTGATGACCATCCCATCCATTTTAGGCTCGAAGAACCGTTCAAGGTCAGTCGTAGCGATTTTCGCACCTGCTATCGTCGCAAGCTCCTGCGCCGCCGACAGATGAAGGTCGTGAACTGCAACAACTTGTGCGCCGTAGGCAGCGATAGTGCTTTGATGGCGGTGTCCCATCTTTCCGGCACCGACAATTCCAATTTTCAGCATGTCTCCTCCTTACGCCTCGCGCCAAGGGAAGCTCCTCTTATTCGGAGATGTGTTGATTTTTTACAGCCAGCCTGCAACCGCCCAAATCACACTCGATCGACTGAAGGGTGCATCCTTGAGTGCCTCGACTCCCGAAATCGGATGCCCTCCATATTTGCGCTCATACGTTTCATGAATCTGGCGTTCGAGCCCCGTCATTTCCTGAATTGGCAAGTTTATCCACGCGCTCCCGCGTCGGGCACTCTCCCGAATTGCGATCCACAGTTCCAGATCTCGTCGGGCGTTGATAGGTCCATACACAGGCTCAATATCCTCCGTCACGGCGCGGTACATACTGTGGAGGATGCTCGCTTTGGCAACATCGTCCGATGCAGAGATTTTGTACTTCGTAAACGGGTTCGACCACACAATCGGCGGAGAGGTCTCTATCCGAACATGGTCTAACACCTGTTCGCTGTCAATCTCTGTATAGACATCCTCAATCTGATAATCTCCACCGTCGTTGTAAAGGGTCAACTGGTCCCCGGAGAGATGCCCTTCTGTCCCTTCAATCTCCCAGTGGCTGCCCCGCGCCCCCGGCGGTGGCATCTCGTAAAGGCAGGTGATTCCTCCCGGGAACTCAATGATGCCGGATTCCCACCACCGTGTCCTCATCGCTTCCTTACCGTAGCCGGTGTAGGGCTGCGTTGGCACCTCGGCTGCATATCCCAAGGCACGTATCGGCTCGCATCCGAGGATCATGCGAATCGCGTTGATGCCGTGATAGCTGCCCGATGCGTACCAGAGTCGCGCATGTCGAATCTTTCCAAGCAATCCCGCCCGGACAATCTTCTGTTTCAACTGCTCATGGGGCCAGTGCCAGACATTTTCGGCGATTTCGTGTTTGACACCGCTCTGTCGGCACGTCTCTGTGATGGCATCTGCTATTGGCAACGAGAGGGCGATAGGAATTTCGGTGATGACGTTGATCCGGTGCTTGGCAACCATCATCGCCATGACATTGAGCGAATCGGTTGGCGTCAAACAGAAGACCACGTCCAGCTTTTCGGACTGAAGCATCTCCTCAACATCTGTGTATTGCGCCGGGATATCGTAGGTCTCGGCTGCGGTATGACATGCCTCCGCGTTTCTGTCGCAGATAGCGCAAAATGTGTAGAGGTGTGTCAGTTTTTTAATGACCGCCTGATAGGCGCGTGAGCGGGAGGTTTCGTAAGCCCCGGCACCGATTACGGCGATTCGTAAAGGGTTCATTGGTATCTCCTCCGAATGCGCGAAATTATAAGTTAGCGCAAGTTGCCGCCTATTACCCCGCTGGAACTGTATTGGTTTATAATTAACATAGAGGCGTGTTCTACTTCCGGGATAGCGTTTGGATCAACCACGGCAATGATTGTTCCCCTGAAAAGAGGTGTCCGGCATCAAATTCTTGTAGGGTAATCTGGTCACCGGCATTCGCAGCGCGATAGATCCGCTGTGCCATCTCAAAGGCAGGGTGGACTGGGCGGCTCACGTCCCCTGTTCCCCACTCCACGAAGATTGGACGCGGCGCAATAAGCCCTGCGATGTCAGGCAGCTCACAGAGTTCACCGATGCCTTTCGGATGATGGCAAATACAGTGCCCAAACCATGACGTTTGTGCGAAGGTTGTAAAATAGCCGCTCAACACCGCTGCACGAACACGCTCGTCTAATGCGGCGTGAACGATGCCAAGCCAGCAACCGCCGGATAACCCTGCAATGCCGATTTGCCTTTCATCCACCTCCGGCAGGCTTTGGAGATAGTCCACGCCCCGCATCAGGTCATAGACTCGATACCCCGTCAGATCGTATCCGAGATAATTCAGGCGTCGCCAGAGGAAATCACAACCGCCCGACGGGTGAGCGCGTTCTCCCATCCCAGCGTTATCGGGACACAACGTGATGACCCCCTGCTCCGCGAGATCACGACCGTAGGGGGCTCCGAACTGTCCATTACCGGAGATAACGCTCGCTTTGCCGCCCGGCACATGTCCGTGGATGCAGAGGACAGCTGGTGTTTTTGTCGTTACGCCTTTCGGGATTGACAGATACGCGGGAATCGCAACTTCCGCTCGTGAGTAATAGATTACTTTGTAAATCGTACACCTATCGTAGGCTTCGGTGGAGACAATTCGCGGATTCAGGGGAAATGCTTCGTCCGGGAAAGGTCCAAGTTGTTCGCGCAGCTCAGGGAGCAGTTGGGTTCGCCAATCCCGCCACGCATCAACGGTATCCCCGTCGAATGCTAAGCGCGGTTTGTAGTTTACAAAATTACGGTCGAGGAGCTCTGCCGATGAAAATTGTATTTCAGATGATGGAGGCATGTTTTAGCTCTCCTACTATTAGAGGTTCCAGAGATAAGAGACCTTGAACACAACGACCCTATCGCCTAGTTGTAACTCCCCTTTATCGGTGTGCCAATCTTCATTATACGCAAGGAAAATATGGCTTTTGGGGCTATATTCCCAACCGAAGAGGGTGCTGACCAGATAGTTCTCACGGGTCTGAATCTGATGGAAAGCGGTGCGCTCACGCCCGGCTTGCGTAAACACTCTAAGAAATAAATCCCGTGTAAACAGATAGGTGACACGCAGAGAGCTCGCGAAAAAGCGTCCATCGATGACATCCCCCTGGGTCAAACTCAGGGCATAACTGCTTTCAAGATCAATGGTGAAATTGCTCTGAGGACGGATAGTGGTTGAGAGGGAAAGCTGCCGTTGCTTCCCCACCGCCTGCCGCGAGAAATTGAAGTAATTTCCTATTCCCCCATCCAAGCCCACCGAAACGGGTCGCGAAGTGTTTGTAAGGAAGGACAGTTCATATCCATCGGTCGTAAATACCTCCGTCAGTTCGACCGCCCGACTGCGTCCATAAGATATGCCAATTCCCTGCCAGAACGACTCGGTGGGCCTCCAATCCGCCGAAGTGTTAAAGTTCCAACTGATTGAATCCTCATCAAATTCCGGTGAAAGGGTCAGTCCTGGATTATCCCGTTCCCAATGGTCAAAATATGTATCGGTGAACAGATCTTGGGAGACGCTGCCCCGAACGCTGAAGGCTGCGCGATGCGATCCGAACCGAGGGATATAGGTTGTCGTGAAATTCATCTGCTGCCAACCTCGGTATCTCTCTTTGCGAAGAAATCCTGTCTCATTTGCTTCAAATAGCGGATCGATTCGTTCTAGCCGCACTCTGGCGTTCCAGAGGTAATTGCTCTGAGCGAGCTCGACGAGGTAGGCTTTATTCCGCCGGTTTTCGTTCTCTGTATTTTCGCCGGGGTTAAAACTCATCGCATATTGGCCCGATAGCCGATAGGTTTTAAAAAAGAACAGGTCTGTGTCGAATCCACCCACTCGACCGTAGCCCTCTTCCTCGCCGAGGTGCTCTTTGTTAGCAAAGAGCAGTCCAACACTGGAGCGTTCTAGGATATCTCTCTTCAGCCGGACCGTCGAATATAACGCCTCCTCCTTGGATTCAGACGCTTGACCAATTTCCAGGGATCCGAAACTACCTGTTTGGCTTCCGAGCATACCGAGGGAATAACTGCCAATCTTGCCGGTCATTTTGCTACCCCAGAGGATATCTCCTCGACTGCCGATCCGTCGACTATAAAAGAGTTCCAGGGGTGTCTCAAAAAAGCTGTTTCCTTCGACGAAGAAAGGCCGCCGCTCCGGGAAACGGGTCGGAAAGCGAGTCAAGTTAATCTCTAGCTGATCCGCTTCTACTTGCGCGAAATCCGGGTTGACGGTGACATTTGTCTTGAGGGTGCTTGTCAGATTATACTGAACATCGAGCCCCGTCCCCAGTTGTCCATCGAGCGATTCCGTGTCGGAGACTCCACTCAAAAGATAGGGCGAGATTTCAAACGGTTTGGCACCGCCAATGTCCCGAAGCCCGATCATAAGCCCAAGATCGGACATCCGCGTGGTCCCCCCGGCTTGGGTCATCTGTTTCCAAACAGTGACCTCATTTTTTCGCCGATGCACCCGTTCAACGTCGAATCCCCACACCTGTTCCGACTTATCGGGGAAGCGGAAATTTGCGAACGGGATCTTGAATTCAGCGACCCAGCCCTGCTCATCAATGCCGGTTTCTAGCCACCAGATGCCTCTCCAACTGGAGTCGGACCGGATGTCGTTGAAGCGATACGCATCGCTCTGGACACCGCCGGGGGTAGTCGCAAACTTATAGCCGGTGCGATGGTCATGATGCGGGTCCATGAAAAAGGATATCACATCTGAGTCGTAGATACCCCCATCCCGTCGCACAATGCGGTTGACAACTTTATCAGGTGATTCATCATAGCACCGAAAGGCGACGTAGAGGTGATGCGAGTCATAAGCGATATAAAACGCGGTGTCATCGGTGGCGGGTTTGGCTCGATCTGGCACGAGCTGAATGAAGCCGCTTACAGGTTTTGCTTTTTGCCACGCGGGGTCGTCTAGTTTTCCGTCGATCTTTGGGGCAGGAACGCCGGGCTCAAGCCGGTAGGCTTCTACAACGTACTTTGCCGAGCCCGGCTCGTGTGCACATAAGGCCCCGGCAAAAAGACTGAGAAGGACAACAACATTAACGAAGATCCATTTAGGCATGAATCACGCTCCTTTTCCTTAGATTATACGAACACACGCTTAAAGCCGATAAAATTCCCTCGCATTTTCGGACAAAATCTTACGTGCAAGCGACGTGGATAACTTTGTGGGGAAGGCTTCTTCGGGGGAATCGAAGTGCCAGTGGGGATAGTCCGTTGAAAACATCAGAAAGTCGTCCGATTCGAGTTGACCGATAATCTGAAGTAGTTGCTCCACAGTTGGCGGTCCATCAATTGGCTGGAGTGTCATACGCATGTGTTCGCGGATATACGCTGATGGCAACCGTTTGACCCACGGTGTAAACCGTCGCAGGCCGCGCCACTCCTTGTCAAACCGCCACATGAGCGACGGCATCCACGTAAACCCCGCTTCGATGAGTGCCACTCTCAGGGACGGAAACTGGTCAAAAACGCCTTCCGACACCAGACTCAGCACCTGCGCCTGAAACACCTGAGACATACCGACGTATTCCTCCAAATATGTTGAGGGCCAGCCAACTGATGTCGGCGGAAGTCCTGGTGCCCCACCGTAATGAATGCCGACTACCAGATCGTGGCGCACCGCAGCGGCGTAGATCGGGTGATAACGTCGATTTCCATAAGGTGCCTGCGAACGCACCGGCAGCATCACCTGCACAAAGCCCGGATGGTCTGCCAAACGCTCAATCTCTCTTGCTGCGAGTTTGGGGTTTTGGCTCGGTATAATCAACGATCCCCGCAGGCGCGGCTCAGGGTCAAGCCAATGCTCAATCTGCCAATCATTGACCGCTGAGGCAAGTGCCGCCGCCAGATCTTCATTGTGCACGCTCTGGACGCGATAGGCACAGGTCAGTATGCCGTATTCGACATCCCAGGCATCAAGCGCGTGGTCGCGTAGCAGGGCCAAATCTGATTTGGGTCGATCTTCTGACGGTTCTGGAATCTCAGGCCGTGTTGAAGTCGGTGCGCCGTCTGGATAGTCGTTCGCATCAGGTCCGAAAAAGCCCGATTCTTCGCAATGATCGCACCAGTAGCCCGGCAGATACGGGTAGAGCATTTCGAGTGAGGGGGTTCGGTTGTGGAGATCGCAGTCAATTACGGGCAAGCCCGCGGTCACGAAATTCGGTTTTCCATTCTCCATTCTTATGTCTTCGCCCTTTTTGGTGTAAGTTACCAAATCATTCTACAGATGTTCAAACATTTTTAGGATACCAGTTTACAGCCTGTTTGTCAACATGAAACCGGGCGGAATCCACGGCTGAAATGGTAAATCCTAAGTAGGGTAACCAGCGATTAATCTGCGGTATTGTTGCCCTATTTGCAGCGGTTTCTAAAATTTTCCCGACAACCCAATGTCAGTATTGGCATTGTGATAGCGTTTTGGGGGTGTCTATGTGTCATCACCTTGGGGACATGGAAAACTGGCGGAAAAGTGTTGACGATTTTATCGGATTTTGCTATCCTATATCTTGCGACAGAGAGGTGCTGAGACAGGTAACGATTCTATCAGAAATGGTGTGGAATATATGCCACGTAATCTACTGGCAAACGAGGGCAGAGACGAATGATGGTCCCCATTGAAGCAGAAATTGAATATCTGCGCCAGCGGGTGCAAATTCCGGCGCGGGTCCGGCGGCGACTCGATCAGATGGTGAAAGAGGGAGAGCACCGCATTCCGCGGTGTGCGGCTGCGCTAGCATCGGAAATAGAGCGCATTCGGTCAGCAGGCGAGCTCGATGATAGCACCGATGCGGTGTTTAGTCACTGGTTTGATGAGCTCGTGGCAGGCCGACTCACTGAGATACGGGCGAGAACAATTCCGAATCAGTTGGTGGCTGCCAGAGATTTGATACTATCCGCACTCGCAGAGATAGAACGGGGCCCAGCGGTCAGTAAGGACAATGTTTACGACCTGCTTGCCTTCGTCTTCAAGTCAAGCGATATTGCGGGGGTTGCGCGACTCGTTATTCGAGTGTATCAGCTTGGACTCCGGGTCGACATAGATCAGATTCAGGCGTTCCTGACCCCCTTCCGCTATCACAACTCGACCGACGAGATCATACGCCGTTTAGATAGACTCGGACAGTGGATGACGCAGTTTGAAGGTCGGAATTACGAGGGCGTGATGTTCACCCCGGTGGTAACTCGTTACTTGGCAGCACACTCAGACTTTGAGGCAGCTTTGGCAGAGTTTGACCGGCTCCGGGCGGAAACGTTGAGGGGACGGTTCCTGCTCGATAACGAACTCCAGAGGGATCTGGAATTTCACCGGTTCGCTCACTTGAACGCGAACCTCCATGGGGGGCGAAGGGGTGACGATGAGCAATACGCTACCTTCAAGGTGCTATCGGTGCTGCCGCCACCTTGCCAAGAGATAGTTGAACTGAGCGATCAGCATCTCGCCCAAGCGAAACGTTACGGATACCACGCTGCGTGTTTCCTGCAATTCCTCAGACACTTTAAGGCGAGGACATCAAGGCCAATCGTGGTGGTTGGGAACGATCGCTATGGCAGGCAGTGGGTTGTTGAGCCGCTTCAGGACTATCTGAAGGACGATTTCACGCTCCGATACGACCGCATTCGTTCCCACATGTCGTTCAGGCTCAGAGTCCCCTACGAAGCGGATCATAAGGTGCGGGCAGGCTTTCCCCAAGATTTTGTCAGAGAGTTAAGCGAGAAGATGCCGCATCTGGTCATCGTTGACGCACGTAACCCACTTAGGGGCCCCGGCATGATGAAGATGTCGCGAGGTGCGCGAGACTACGTGAACTGGTTCATGGTCTTCAACGACATCCGGGCGGGGGGCGACCTCTCCAAGTATGTGCATGAAGGCGCGGTCCCTCACCTATCGGAGCTAAGGAAGTGGTACGAATTTGATGTTGTGCGGCGATTGATAAAGCCGTGGGTGCAGCCCGGTCTGACATACAAGATTACCTGCTGGGCACCGGAGCTGAAAGAGTATGTGATGCTTGGAGATTTCGCGATGCGGGCAGAATTCCCCGACCCGGCAGCTGATAAGCCGCAGGTCGTCATATCAAATGCCGACATCTACAGGACCGAGGGCGATGACCTCTACGAGACGCTGCGGGGGACGCACCCATACTACTTCGATGGACCGGAGAAGTATATGAAGGAGACGGTGGAATTTGGATTTGGGGAGTATGGTTTGGAGACCCGTGTGAAAGGATTTACGACCGATGAATTCGTTGCGAGGGTCCAGCAGGAGATTACCGCCGAAGTTAAGAGGTTATTGCAGAGCAACGCGATACCCGCGGATGGGGTGATAGAGCGCCCATAGGTATGAAGGCACAGAGTGAACAGTATGATACCACCACAGGAACGGATCTCGTGTTTTTTGAAAATCGCACGAGCGATAACTCCCGAACATAGTGATTGCGCCGGTTTGTCCTGCAATGATTTGCTTATTTTATTCCGGTTCGGTATAATAGAAGATGAGATAATACCAAACCGCACACTTTGTAGCGCAGAACATTTACAGTAGTCGGATCTTGTAATATACATTACAACTTAACCCTAGGAGAATAGCTTATGTCCCTATCATCTGAATTGTGCAAAACGATGTACAGAGATATGTGGCGCATCCGCCTCTTTGAGGAAGAGGCGAATCGCCAGACAAGTCTCGGCTCCGTGGTTGGTGCCCTTCACATGTACTGTGGGGAAGAGGCAGTCGCTGTTGGTGTCTGTTCCAACCTACGGGATGACGATTATGTTCTCGGCACGCACCGCAGCCATGGTCACTGCTTAGCCAAGGGGGCTGAATCACACCGTATGATGGCAGAACTTTTCGGCAAAGCCACAGGGACGTGCGCAGGGAAAGGTGGTTCGATGCACATCGCCGATTTCTCGCTCAACATGCTCGGTGCTAACGGCATTGTCGGTGCCGGCATCGCGCCAGCCACCGGTGCCGCACTCGCTAGCAAGCTACGCGGAACGGATCAGGTATCGGTGTGCTTCTTTGGTGATGGTGCGGCTGCACGTGGCACCTTTCACGAAGGCATCGGGCTTGGGGCTTTGTGGAAGCTCCCCGTTGTCTACGTCTGCGAGAATAACCAGTATCAGCAGTGGGTGCCGCGCATGAATGTGGCGGTGCTCGATTCAGTCGCCGATATGGCGGGCTCTTATGCAATCCCCGGTGTGTCGGTCGATGGTCAGAACCTCGTCGAGGTCTACGAGGTCGCGGGTGAAGCAGTTGAGCGGGCCCGCAAAGGCGGCGGACCTACATTGATTGAGGCACGAACCTACCGCTTCTACGGACACAGCTTGGGGGACGAAGAGCAGTACCGTCCCGCCGCTGAGGTTGAAGAGTGGCGGACCAACCGTGACCCGATCACCACCTTCCAATCGACGATGATGGAGCAGGGATGGTTGACCGAAGAGGAGGACACCCAAATCCAGAACGAGGTCAAAGATGAGATTACCGAGGCAGTAAGATTTGCCGAGGAGAGTCCGTTCCCGACACCTGATAGCGTCACCACGGATGTCCTCGCTCCTGTGCAGGAGGTGGCATAATGAGAACGCTAACTTTCAGCGAGGCATTACGAGAGGCACTGCACGAGGAGATGGAGCGCGATGAGACGATATTCGTCATCGGCGAAGATGTCATTACGCACGGCGGACCTTACAAGGTGACGGAGGGCATTGCGGAGCGTTTCCCGGATCGGATTTTCGAGACACCGATCGCAGAGGCAGGGATTATGGGTGTGGGGGTCGGTGCCGCCATGGCGGGGATGAACCCTGTAGTCGAGATTATGTACATGGATTTCGTCACTTGCGCCATGGACGAAGTGGTCAACCAAGCAGCAAAGATGCGTTACATGACCGGGGGCCAAGCTAGTGTACCGATGGTCATCCGCCTCCCGTGTGGTGTCGGGCGGTTGCTGGCGGCGCAGCACTCGCAAATTATGGAGTCGTGGTTCATGCACGTTCCGGGCTTACAGGTGGTCGTGCCCTCGACCCCCGGCGATGCCAAGGGATTACTCAAATCCGCAATACGCAGTCCTGACCCGGTGCTGTTTTTCGAGTACAAGCGGATTTATACCTCTCGGGGTCAGGTCCCGGATGGGGAACACATCATACCCCTCGGTCAAGCCAAAATCTGTCGAGACGGAGAGGACGCGACCGTTGTTGCCATCGGTCCAATGGTGCAGAAGTCCCTGGAAGCAGCGGTGCTGTTAGAGGACGATGGCTACGACGTTGAGGTTGTCGATGCTAGAAGTCTGTCACCGTTAGATAGCGAGACGATTTGTGAGTCGGTAAGCCGGACGGGTCATGCCGTGGTCTGTGGAGAGGACTCCAGTTTTGCCGGGGCAGCTTCTGAGATAGCGGCGATGATCGGTGAAAACTGTTTCAGAGACCTTAATGGGCCGGTCGTTCGGGTTGGCAGTCCGCATGTGCCGATGCCGTTCAGTTCTGAGCTGGTCAAGCACGTTGTACCTGAAGTTGCTAATATCACTGAGGCGGTTAGTCGCGTAATGATGTAGCACGAGGAGAAAGGGAGGATTCATGGCAATACAGTTCCGTTTAGCGGCTCTCGGCCACACCATGGAAACGGGTCGCGTTGTGGAGTGGCACATAGCTGAAGGTAGTAAAATCGAGGAGGGGCAGCTGCTGGTGTCGATCGAGACAGACAAAGCGGTCGCTGACATCGAGTCGCCGGTCAGTGGTGTGCTATTGCGCATTGTGGGTCAGGCTGATGGTGTGTACGACGTTGGCGCAACCCTCGCTTGGATTGGAGAAGAAGGGGAAGAGGTGCCGACCGAATCCGCAGAACAGTCCCAAGCACCCGCTGCGAAGCAAGCTACAGAATCACGGGCAACTCCTGTTGCCCTGCGGCTCGCCCAACGGCACGGTGTGGATGCTGAAGCGTTGCAGGGAACGGGTCCGGGGGGACGGGTCACTAAGGAAGATGTGCAGCGCGCCATTGATGACGGCACTGCCACTCCGCTAAAAGTGCCTAGCGAGGCTCCAGCTCCTAGCCCCGCAGCGCAGCCCAAGAAGCCAGCTGCAGATCGTCCTGCGGGGTCGCGGGTGACTCCTGTTGCCTTGCGGCTTGCCCAACGACACGGTGTAGATGCTGAAGTGTTGCAGGGAACGGGTCCGGGGGGACGGGTCACTAAGGAAGACGTGCAGCGCGCCATTGATGACGGCACTGCCACTCCGTTAACGACAACCGATGACACACCACAAAAAGCAGCTACCGATAGTCCGGCCGCGGGCGTTGAGGTTATTCCACTTGCCGGCATCCGTCGCACCACTGCCGAGCGTTTGGGAACAATCTGGTCCCAAGCACCACATGTTACGGAAGGGATCGAGGTCGATTTCACCGCACTCCAAGCCGCCCGCACGGCAAATGCGGAGGCGTGGCGCGATGCTTATGGAGTTACACCGACGCTCAACGACTTTGTGCTGAAAGCGACCGCCAAAGCGTTGAAATCGCACCCTCAGCTCAACGCGGCATTGATTGACGACGCGATACATCAGTATAGCGACATCAATCTAGGGGTTGCCATTGACATTGAGTCGGGGTTGGTTGTGCCGGTGGTTCGGAAGGTTGACACGCTCGGCGTAATAGCACTCGCAGGCAAAGTCAGAGAACTTGCTGACCGAGCCCGAAATGGAAAGCTGGGGCTTGACGATTTTACGGGTGGCACGTTCACGGTGACAAATCTCGGCGGTCTTGGCGTGGATTGGTTCACGCCGGTTCTCAATCCCCCGCAGTGTGCAATTTTGGGAGTGGGGCGTGTCCGTCAGGCTGCGGTGGTAGCTGATCGATCTATCCAGTTCCGAGACGTAGCAACGTTGGTGCTTACCTTTGACCACCGAGTGATCGACGGTGCCCCCTGTGCTCGTTTCCTCGGAGAATTGCGGGCACGCATCGAGGACCCAGGTCAGCTACTGCCTTAGCTCTTCCCACAAGACTCGCTGCCGACGCATGTCAATTCGCTATAATTCCGACATCGCTGCGTTTTGGGCATCCCTTTACGATATACAGTTGTAGTAGCGCGTTCGTTGAAGCGGAGAGGAGAACGCCGATGCAAATTAATCGTCCCCGGATCCGTCAACTCCTGAGAGATTCTGAATTCAAAACGCTCTGGATTGACGAACTTGGTTGGGATTATCACACACAAAGACTCAGCGTTACCGTTGATGAAACCGAGTATCTATTGACCGCAATCGCTGAAAAACGTGGGATGGTTGTTTTTCACTGCGCGGGCAGGACCGATGGAGGTATTCCAGATTACGCAACCCGACATCAAATTCAACGGGAGGTTGCCAAATCTGTCCACGAACATCTCATCATCTACACCGCCCCTGTTCACGGAGGGGAGAAAGGGGGGGCCACACAAATCTGGCAGTGGGTCAAACGGGAACCAGGGAAGCCTATCGCATGTCGTGAATACCCCTATCGGCACCAACAGTCCGGTGAGCCCCTGATTCAAAAACTGGAAACCATTGCTTTTCACTTAGACGAGGAAGAAAGGCTCACGCTGCCAGATGTAACCGGCCGCGTCCGGGCAGCCTTTGACCTTGAGCGCGTGACCAAACGATTTTATGACCGTTTCAAAACGGAACACGCTCGATTTCTCAAATTCCTCAACGGGATTCCCGACCCAGAGATGGAACGCTGGTACGCCTCGGTGATGCTGAATCGGCTGATGTTCATCTACTTTATCCAAAAAAAGGGATTCCTCAACGACGACCCCAACTATTTGCAGACCCAGCTCAAAGAGACCCAAGTCAATGGTACTGATCGATACTACACCGATTTTCTCTGTCCACTCTTCTTTGAGGGGTTCGCGAAACCGGAGTCCGAACGGAGCAGAGAGACGAAACGCCTGCTCGGAAAAGTGCCTTACCTGAACGGCGGCATCTTTCAGCGACACTCACTTGAGGAACTTCATGACCCCCCTGGCCCCCCGCAAGCGGGGGGAAGGGAAGGGCGAGCCTCTGAAAGTGGGGGAAGGGGAAGGTCGATTCAAATTGCTGACGCTGCATTTGAGGGGCTTTTTGACTTCTTTGAAGATTACCAATGGCACCTTGACGAACGCCCACCGCGAAATGATAACGAGATTAATCCCGATGTCCTCGGCTACATCTTTGAAAAATACATCAACCAGAAGCAGATGGGGGCGTACTACACCAAAGAGGACATCACGGAGTATATCAGCAAAAATACGGTGATTCCCTTTCTCTTTGACACCGCACGAAAAGCGTGTCAAATCGCCTTTGAACCAGTAGGAGGGATTTCTAATCCCGATTCAGTGGGAGGGAGCGTCTGGCAACTGCTACAAGCCGATCCCGATCGTTACATCTACGATGCCGTCAAAAGGGGTGTCAAATTAGATTTACCAGAAGATATTGCGGCAGGGATTGACGATGTATCCAAACGCGGCCTGTGGAACGAGCCCGCGCCCAATGAATACGCTCTGCCCACCGAGATATGGCGAGAGACCGTCGCGCGGCGGGAGCGATACAAAAAAATTCACGCCAAGCTGTCAAACGGAGAAATAGACGACATTAACGCCCTCATTACCTATAATCTCGACATCCGTCAATTTGCACACGACGTAATCGAAAATTGTGAGGGACCCGAACTACTCCGCGCCTTCTGGAAAGCCATCACTGGGGTAACAATCCTTGATCCGACCTGCGGTTCCGGTGCGTTCCTATTTGCCGCTCTCAATATCCTTGAACCGCTCTACGAAGCGTGTCTGGATCGGATGGAAATATTCCTGACAGACCTACAACCCGCTCCCCCCCGCTTGCATTCTGAACCCACTCCCCCCCACTTACATTCTGAACCTGCTCCCCCCCACTTGCATTCTGAACCCGCTCCCTCCCACTTGCATTCTGAACCCGCTCCCCCCCGCTTGCGGGGGGGCAGGGGGGGTAACGACTTCCGCAAAATCCTTGAACGCATCGAGCAACACCCAAACCGCCGTTATTTCATCCTCAAATCCATCATCATCAACAACCTTTACGGTGTCGATATTATGGAGGAGGCGATAGAGATTTGCAAGTTGCGGCTCTTCCTCAAAATGGTGGCGCAGATTGAGGACGTGAGACAGATTGAACCGCTGCCCGACATCGACTTTAATATACAAGCAGGGAATACGCTCGTCGGATATGCGACATACGACGAGGTGGAAACAGCGGTCACCGGTAAACTAGACTTCAACAACACCATCAACCGCATTAAAGAAAGCGCGGAGGATATCGAGCGGTTGTTTAATCTGTTTCGTCAACAGCAAACGGACTTGGGCGGTGCCGTGAGGTCTGATGATAAACAAGTGCTCCGCGATAAACTCAAGGCGTTAGAAGATGAACTCAACCGATTCCTCGCTGATGAATACGGCGTAGATCCGAACAAGCAAGCTGCTTATCAGAGCTGGCTGTCTTCGCACAAGCCCTTCCACTGGTTCATTGAATTTTACGGAATTCTCAAGGACGGTGGGTTTGATGTGATTATTGGCAACCCGCCGTATGTAAGCTATTCAAAAACGAAAAAAGAATACCGCGTAATTGAGAGAAATTTTGAAACCATTAAATGTGGAAATCTCTATGCACTAGTTACAGAAAAAGTTTTTGATTTAGCTATAAAACAGGGGCGTTTTGGAGTCATATTACCGTTAAGTAGTACCAATGCTAATGGGCACTCCTCCTTACAATCCAAAATGCGGGAACTTTCCACACTTCATATTTCCCATTTTGCAGTGAGACCAAGTAAATTGTTCGTTGGAGTAGATATGAACCTAACTATCATTTGCGGAACTTGTGATTCAAGTGAAATGCAGAATTATTATACCACGTCATTTTTGAGATGGCCTTCAGGTTTTCGACCTTTCCTTTTCCCGAATCTTTCATATGTTAAAAATGAAGAGGCCATTAAAATTTCGAGCTTTGCGAAATTTGGCAATAATTTAGAAATTTCTATTTGGTCAAAGCTATCTGCTGGAATCAATTCAATAACTTCTATCTTGACTTCCAATAAAATGGATTCACAAACGCAATTGGCTTTCCATAGTTTTGGACGTTACTGGCGAAAATGTATTTACGAAAAACTGTCTGATAACTACCAGGTATTTGAAATAAATGAAAAATATTCATCGTGTGTTTTGTGCATATTGAATAGTCAGTTGTCCTATTGGTATTGGATTATGTCTTCGGACTGTTATAGATTCACGAAGACCGACGCTTTCAATATTTCAATACCCCCCAAGCCAGATTCACCTGTCTATACTAAGCTAGCAAAATTACTTTTAAAATCATATGAACAAAATTCTATACTTCAAAAAAAGAAAGCCAAAAATCGTCAAATAGTCATAGAGAAGCAATTTTTCCCAGCAAAGTCCAAACCTATCATAGACGAAATAGACCGCGCCCTTGCCCAACACTACGGCTTCACCGACGAAGAATTAGACTTCATCATCAACTACGACATCAAATACCGAATGGGGTTGGGAAACAGACTCAACCCAAGGAGAGTAAAATGAAGTTCATCCTGATTTTAAGCGCAGTGCTTTTGCTATTTACCGTCCCCGCGTTCAGCGCATTGACCGTAGAGGACATTGAGAAGATTCGCTCAATTATCAAAGAGGAAATCACCGCTGTCAAAAAGGAAACCATCGCATCCGAAACGCGAGTCAAAGAATACGTCTCCCAAGAAATTGCAAAAGTCAACATCAAAATTGAAGAGATGGATAGACGCTTGACCGGCGAAATCAGGTCATTGGACAAACAGTTGGATCGGCTCTTTGCGCTCGTGATGGTTTTGGTAGCTTTCGTTGCCGTGGTCATCGGAATCCCCCAGATTATCGTCGCCATGCAGCGAAAAGACATCCGTGCACAAGACGCAAAAATTGAAGCCTTGCAGCAGGAGATCGAAACACGTAGGCAAGAACGCATTGTTAGACCTTAGGCCTTAAACTTCATCATCAACTACGACATCAAATATCGGATGGGGTTGGGAAACTGACTCAACCCAAGGAGAGTAAAATGAAATTAATCCTGATTTTAAGCGCAGTGCTTTTGCTATTTACCGTCCCTGCGTTCAGCGCACTGACCGTAGAGGACATTGAGAAGATTCGCTCAATTATCAAAGAGGAAACCATCGCATCCGAAACGCGAGTCAAAGAATACGTCTCCCAAGAAATTGCAAAAGTCAACATCAAAATTGAAGAGATGGATAGACGCTTGACCGGCGAAATCAGAGCCTTAGACTCACGCTTGACCGGCGAAATCAGAGCCTTAGACTCACGCCTGACCGGCGAAATCAGATCATTGGACAAACAGTTGGATCGGCTCTTTGCGCTCGTGATGGTTTTGGTAGCTTTCGTTGCCGTGGTCATCGGAATCCCCCAGATTATTGTCGCCATGCAGCGAAAAGACATCCGTGCACAAGACGCAAAAATTGAAGCCTTGCAGCAGGAGATCGAAACACGTAGGCAAGAACGCATTGTTAGACCTTAGGCCTTAAACTTCATCATCAACTACGACATCAAATACCGGATGGGGTTGGGAAACTGACTTCCCTCTATTTCTCCCACGCACTCAAAAAATGGTGCTCCATCACTGTCACTGCGTCGGAATAACCGGAAGCAGAATATGCGATGGATATTGGCTCGTATGATAGACCGTCTGCTGTGCCGAGCGCATCTCCGCATCAACCCCTAATGTGTTTCCGGTGTTTGGGTTGCGATCAAAGCGTGGGAAGTTAGAGGACGAGATTTCCACGCGGACGCAATGCCCCTTTTGGAAAACATTCCCGGTGACTGCAACGTCGATTTCATACTCATAAACTGTGTTCGGTTCGAGGAGCGTTGGGTTGGTGAAACTCTCGCGATATCGGGCGCGAATAATCCCGTCACACAGGTTCATTGCATAACCCGTTGGTGAAACATCCACCAGTTTCGCTGTCCAGTCGGTGTCCAACCCATCAGTAGCAGCGTAGAGGATAACCTTAATTGGTCCCGTCACCTCCATGTCCTCCGCCATCGGTTCACTGGTATAACAGAGCACGTCGCCACGCATCTCAGCCGGGCGTTGATCGTAGGGTCCCCACGGAACGATATGGGGTGAACAGCAGTTGTTGCCCCCTATCGTTTGGACCGGATAGCGCGGGTCGTAAACGAAGTGATCCGTTGGCTCATGCGCTGGAGCCTCGGTGGATAGTTCTCCATCGCCGAGGACAGCGTTAGCTTTGCCATTTGAGTGGAGATACCATTTCTGCCACTGTGTTCGTGCAAGGGGCCACTCATGCTCATCACGCCACTCGTTGACTCCCATGATAAACAGTCGTAATGGGGGTTCATCAACAATCCCGTTATCAATTCCCTTGAGCCAGTAGTCGAACCAGCGAAGTTCTTCCCCGTCTAAGTCAACCATTGAAGGCGCGCCGAAGTCAATATCGCCTGTGTGGGTGGAAGCACTCAGGGAGTGTGGCCACGGTCCAACAATGAGTTTGCTCTGTCGCGATTCAGGGGTGCGTCCGTTCTGACGCAAGCCGTTGAAATTGATAAAGGTGTGCTGTGCGTAAAGGTCATACCATCCGCCCATGTTGAACGCGGGAGCAGTAATCTCACCCCATTTGGTTTCAACGTTGATTGCATCCCAATAGTCATCATAGGCTGCGTGTTCGATCCAGTCCTTCCAGAACTGGAGTTTGCGCCCGGCGAGTTCGTCCATCTCGATAAGTGGTAGTTTTCGGAATGCCTCTGTCCAGTGGTGGTATTCAATGCTCTGGGCAGTCCGTCCGTTGGTGCGCATCCCCCAAGTCATCAACACATTGAGCTGGAAGGCTCCACCGGGATAGACTAATCCGGTGTAAAAGTCGTTGCAAATGACGCGCGGCACCATACAGGTCAGAAATTCGCTGCGGTGGGGGGCACTCTGCCATTGCACCAAACCCACATACGACCCGCCCGCCATACCGATTTTTCCGTTACACCACTCCTGCTGACCAATCCACTCCTGAGTGTCGTAGCCGTCTGTGCCGTGATTCTTAAAAGGATAATGCTCGCCATCTGAATCCCAGCGCCCTCGTACATCCTGAATCACACAGGCGTAGCTGTTATTTGCTAGTTGACGTGCTTTTTCTATCATTGTGTCCATGTTGTTACTATAAGGTGTGCGCATCAACACCGTCGGAAACTTTCCCGGTGCTTTTGGGAGATAGATATCTGATGAGAGATTCACCCCATCACGCATCGGTGTTTTTATGTTCAAACGCATTTCCACATCGTAATTCGCCATGGTTTTCTCCTGTTTTTTAGTTCACTAGTTCATTAATAAACCAATCGCTCCTCTACCCGTCGCTTTCAGTTTGTATTTCAATGAACCGCAAAGCACCAAAATGCTGGGGTCGGTGATAATCAATCTTTCGGGTTGGAGACCATGCGGTGTATTCGTCCTCGGCTTCTGTTTTCCCGCGATCAATCCGATATAGGTTCATACGCCAGACATCTCCCACTTTTGGTGGAATGTTTGGGGCAGTCAGTAGGTCCTTGAAGGGAACAGCAATTTCACAGGACCAAGATGTATCCGGCGGATTGATGGGTGTCCCCCTGTCAGCAGGGGCGGTCGTTTTTGCTGTGCCATTAACAGAAACAGCGTGTTGCAACGTTTCGCTATCCCAATCGCGCAGCACATGGAGTCCCTGCCCGTGCGATTTACCGTTGACGACGAAGGCATCAAACAGTGTATTGAGGGGACTCACCTCAAGCTCGATGTATGTCCGGAGATTGCTGTCCGGATCAAGAAAAACTTCGACCACCTCTTCGTCATAGATGTCCCCATCACGCTCATGGATTGTTCCCCAAATATCTTGATCATAACACAGAAAGCCGACGTAGAGGGCCTCGCTATTCCAGAGCAGCCGAACCTCTGTTGGTTGACGTGGTTTTTCGCCGGTATCCGTCCTCAGCAATTCAATGACATCGGCTGATGCCCATGCAGCATCTGTGAGCGTGCCATCAATCTTTATTTCACCATCGATCCGAACACAGTCATATTGCGGCAATTCTATCATCGGTTTCTCCTTCGTTAAATGAAATCCTGTATTTTACGTTTCGCGCATCACGAGGTCAATCCCTAAACCGGGGCGATCGGCCAGTTCGATATACCCAGAAACTACCTGCTCCGGGGGGTTAAGGAGTTCTGCCCGCCATTCCACCTCACCCCATGCATACTCCAAAATCGCAAAGTTCGGCACAGTTGCCATGCACTGCACACTTGCCGCGGCTGCAACCGGACCACTTGGGTTATGGGGCGTAACCATCACGTCCGCTGCTTCCGCCATCGCCGCAATCTTTTTCAATTCCAAGATTCCGCCGACATGCTTCACATCTGGCAAAATATAGTCGGCAGCCCGCTTCTCTAAAAGCCTTTGAAATGCGGATTTGGTTCGTAGCTGCTCGCCGGTCGCGATTGGCATTGAGGTGGATTGGCTGACGTGTGAAAGGGCATCCAGATTTGTCATAGGAATCGGATCTTCGATCCAGAAAAGATGAAGGTCATCGAGGGCTTTTGCTGTCTGGACAATCAAGCCCGGATTGAAACGGCTATGACAATCAACCATCAAATCAACGTCAGGTCCGATGGTCTCACGGATGCGGCGGATACGTTCAATCCCCGTCCGAATCGCAGGTGTCAAAGTAGCGTGCGATATGTCGCGCGTAGAAACATCGTCAAAGGGGGCGCACTTAACCGCCGTGAACCCTTCCTCGACTGCTTTTCGGGCATTTTGCGCGAAGCCTTTGGGGGTTCGGTTCACAGTCGCACGATTGATGTTGGCATATAGGCGAATCTTTTGCCGACACCTACCCCCCAGGAGTTGATGGATGGGGGCATTCAACGCCTTGCCGACAAGATCCCAGAGTGCCTGTTCGATTCCGCTGATTGCCGTGTGATAGGCGCGTCCTTCGTGCTCATGATACAACCGGCGGTGGAAGTCCTCAATTTGAAAAACATCCTGACCGATAAGAACGGAGTTAAGTCCCTCGATAATTTGAACTACACGTCCATCGTGACCGTGAGAGGCTTCGCCAATGCCTGCCGAACCATCTTCAGCATGGATTTTAACAAAGACCCAATCTCCGCGGTGGTTGACATCTACGGTATGGGTTTCGATCGCTTTAATTTTCATGTGCACCCTCATTCAACAGAACAGGTTTCAGATTCACAGTCCGATCTACTCAAACGAGACCGATTCTTCGCAATGATTAGGTATGCCCCCCTCAGCAGCGTCCGAATGACAGGCACCAGGTAGAGCCATGTGATATAGCGATACCTACCAAGCCGTCTATAAATCTGGTAGATGGTATCCGCTCCGCAATAGACCTTCCCGTTTGAATTGATGAATCGCATCCCTTCTTTTGCTTCGATGGCTTCCAGTTGTGGATAGTGCGCGTAGAGGTCCGGGGTTTGTTTGGGGGTATAGGTAAATTGATCCGCTTGATCTGTATTCTGAATCCGGCGGATACCGTTTAAGCAAAAATTACACGCTCCATCGTAGATGATAACGGGTTTGGTTAGTTTTGTTGCGTTATTCGTTTTCATGAAGTAAATCCTCCTGTTGAGGTCGCGATCTTTATGCGGGAAACCCCCCTTGCGGAATTTCACGGAAGCGGCAAAAGGAACCAATCCCATTTGGCGCATCACTCCTACATCTCCTCAAGCGTTTCGATGCCCAGCAAGGCTAAGGCTTTCTTGATAACAGCTGCTGAAGCGTTTACGAGTGCCAATCGCGCTTTTATCAATGGCGAGCTTTCAGCAGAAAGCACGGGGTGCTTGTGATAGAATTGATTAACGGTTTGCGCTACTATGAACAGATGATTACAGACACGAGCGGGGGATAAATCCCTAGCGGCTTCTTCCACAACTTCAGGGAACTGGATCAGCGCACGAATTAACTGCAATTCCTCTTTGTTGCCGAGCAGCGAAAAATCTGCATCAACCGAGGCAAGGTCTTGGGTTTGTGCCCTTCGTAGGATGCTGGCACAGCGTGCGTAAGCATACTGACAATAGGGTCCAGTAAAACCGTCGAAAGAGATAGACTCTTTCGGGTCAAAGTTGATAGTGAGTTCAGGGCGGACACGCAGCAGATAGAATTTAATTGCCGCCATCCCGATGGCGAAGGCACGTTTCTGAACCTCCTCGTCCGACAATCTGCCCGCCGAGTCGCGTTGCCAAATTTCATCTGCGGCAAGCTGAAACATCTCCTCAATTAGATCATCAGCATCAATCACTGTTCCCTCACGCGATTTCATTTTACCTTCTGGCAGATTCACCATGCCATACGACAGGTGATAACACTCAGGTGCCCATTCAAAACCGAGCATATCGAGTAATTTGAATAAGCACTGGAAATGGTAGTTCTGTTCTGAACCGACGACATAAATGGAACGGTCGAGTTGATGTTCGTCAAACTTCATCTTTGCTGTCCCCAGGTCCTGCGTGACGTAAACACTTGTGCCATCGCTACGAAGCAGTGTCTCCACCTTCTGACTCCCATCCCTTTGAGTGCCGAATTCATTGACAGGCAATTTGGCAATCACAGCACCATCTTCAGTCTCGACGAAGGCACCCTTTTCCAAACCCATTTGGATGAGATCTTTGCCGAGATTGTAGGTATGGGATTCGTAGTAGAAAGCGTCAAATTCCAAGCCGAGTTTTTGATAGGTTTCGGCGAATCCACCGTAAACCCACCCGTTCATCAGCTCCCAGAGTTTGAGTGTTTCTGGATCGCCGGATTCCCACTTCCGAAGCATCTCCTGTGTCCCTTGTTCCAGATCTGGCTGCTGATTTTCCGCTTGTGCGTAACGAACATACCAATCTCCAACGAAGTGATCGCCCTTTGTGCCGGTCGTCTCCGGTGTTCTACCCTCTCCCCACTTCAGCCAAGCGAGCATCGATTTGCAGATGTGAACGCCACGGTCATTCACGAGGTTTGCCTTAATCACCGTATGCCCTGTTGTTTCAAGTAACTTTGACACGGTCATTCCGAGGACACCGTTGCGGATATGTCCGAGGTGCAAGGGTTTATTGGTGTTGGGGGACAGGTACTCGACCATGACCCGTTGGCCCTGACCCCTATCGGCGTTTCCCAGACTCTCCTTCTGTCGCACGATTTCATCACATACACCGCCGAACAGGGCGTGATTGTGGATCTTAACGTTCAAATAGGGACCCACCGCTCTCACTGATTGGATCGATTCGCTCGGCTCAATTTCCGCTGCGATCGTTTGAGCAATCTTGGCTGGGTTCTGTCGAAACTGTTTTGCCAACGGGAAGCACTCCACCGTAAAGTCACCCAATTCGACCTGCGGTGGATACCCCAATTTGAGGGGTTCCGGTTGTAGTCCAAATAGGTTTCGGCAGGCAGCCGCTACTACGGTTAAAATCTCAGTTTTAATGTTGGTAATTAACATCCCTCTCTCCTACTTTTCTTCGCTAGGTTGGGACGGGAAAAGACTTTCGTCATCAAACTCGTAGCCCTCAAGTTCGTCGTATGCTTCTTCATCTTCCTCATATTCAGTGATAACTTCCACATCAGGGACTTCAATCTGTGGAGCGTCAGCCCAAAGGCGTTCGAGATTATAGTATTCTCGCTTCTCTTCGAGAAAAATATGTACCACAAAATCAACGTAGTCTAGCAAGACCCAGTCTGCCTTGCGGCCCCCTTCTCGATGCCAAGGCCGTTCATTCCAGTGGTCTGCCAGTTCATCTAGCACAGCATCAGATATACCTTCGACCTGCGTATCTGAGATGCCGCTACAGATGACAAAAAAGCTCGTAAACGAGGGTAACTGCCTTAAATCGAGGATAATCGCATTGCGAGCCCGTCGGCTCAAGGCGGTAGCAGCAGCGGCTTGGACCATTTCTAGCATGTTTTCTTGCATGTTATTCCTCCTTCTCGTTGCGACTGGACTTTCTGAGAAATCGATTCACAGGTATAGCTTAGAAGTAACTCTTTGTTAGGTTGAGACACCCGGCGATTTCGATAATTGATAAGGAAATTGTCAGGAACCAAACAACGGGTGTCACAAAACGGGTATGGTAGCCTAAAAGTAACCCGATTGCAAATAACCCTGCAATGATGAATAAAGCAGCTTGGAATTCTACTGATCCATTAAGCAGATGCACAGATACACGCTGCTTTGGGGAGTGCTCAATAACTCTATCTAATCGAATTGAGCTTGACAAATGCTACTTTGATTCGCCGATTTCTTGGAGCACGCTGTTATAGGCATCAATTGTATGCGGGTGAATGAGGACACCTTTGGCGAGGAGGTGTTCAATTTTGTAGCGACTGACTTCAAAAACGGCTCTGTTTAGATCCTGATAGGCAAGCGCACGCACAGAATGTGCCTCCACGTAGTTGCGCTTAGGTTCAGCAAAATCGGCGATATACAGAATCTTATCGATAATTGTCATCTTGCCGGATCCGGTTGTGTGGATTCGGATGGCATCAAGGATCTCAGGGGTATCAATGTCGAAATGTGAAACAGCGAGCATCGCTCCAACGGGCGCGTGCACAAGCGACGGGTTGTGGTGCTCAATTTCATCAAGTTGAATCCCATGGTTCACCGCCGTTTCATACAACTCCGAAGTCCGCATCCACTTCGCACAGTCGTGTAGAAGGGCAGCAAGATTCACTTTTCGCAAATCCGCTCCATATTTCTGCGCCAAGTCAAGTGCCAACTCTCGAACAGATAGGACGTGAGTATACCGATTCGGCGTTAATTTGGCTTTGAGATATGTTTCAATCTCAACAGCTTTTGGTTCTGCAAGTAGGGCTGCTTTTCCGATGTCGTCGTTATTCCTCTTCATTTGTAATTTCGTCCACTTCTCCCGCATCAAGTAGAAACCGCGCAAGTGCTTCTTTTTCTTCATCTGCCATTAGGTCGGCATTCGGCAGCGGCGCACTGATCCGATAATCCTCGCTGAACCATTTACCGAGATCTACTGCCTTACAGCGCGCACTACAGAAGGGAAAGTTTGGCGGCAGTTTCCCACCGGGTTTGTAATCAAATTCGCAAACTGTTCCGCAGACACTACATTTGTGTTTCATCCTGAAATCACCTACCTTGTGCGTGAATGAGCGACCTGTCCGTTGGCCTCTTTGGATCCCTCACTTTTTTACATGATAGTTCTTTATAAGAACACAGAATTGGGTTCTTAGATTTACTGGTATAGTTGATGATGTTCAATATACTCCCAGACAGGTTCCGGGACGAGGTATCGAATGGAACGTCCGGATCGGATGCGCTCACGAATTTTGGTTGCGGAAATGTCAACCCCCGTTATTGAAAAGTATTGGACCCGGTCTCGAAGATCCGGAGGAACTTTATCAAGGCGATAGTTGGGCCGAGTGGTTGCGATAAAGCGGCAGATGTCGAGAATCTCATCATAATCCTTCCAGATCTTGAAGTCGATGAGTGAATCGGCACCGATAATAAACGCGAGATCACATGCCTTGCCGTAGAAAGCTTGTAACTCTTTGATAGTCTGAATAGCAAAGGAAGGACCGATGCGATCTAACTCGATCCGCGATACCTCGAAATCAGAGTTATCCGATGTTGCGCGGCGGGTCATCTGATAGCGGTGTTCCGGATCAATGATATCCCGCGAATCTTTATGGGGGGGACGGGCGGACGGGATAAAAAGGATTTTATCATAACCCAAGCTATCACGCACCTCCTCCGCACTCAGCAGATGGGCATAGTGGATGGGGTTGAAGGTGCCGCCCATGATGGCAATTTTCATCTCTGTCCTCTACTGTCATCAACGCTGTTGATGCCGATATAGTTACCTTTCGCGTTCTAGTTTATCCTTAAAAAAAAATACGCGTCGGTAGATTCTTTTGAATCCGTTTACCGACTTTAGTAGGTATGTCTTTTCGCTCTCTAAAAAGAAGCCTGTCTTCCAGAGAATGAGAGGATACCCCAAAAAGAACAAGAACTTCAGAGCCACATTAATTTCCATAGCCCTGTTATTGGCGGCCAACAAAGACAGCCCGTAAAGTCCGAATCCGATTCCTGTGATATGTAAAAGTCTCCCGACCTCGAAGTGGAGATCATAGAATTTTGCCGAATAGTACGCTTTCAGGAAGTTCCATACAACGTAAGATAGCATAGTGGCACACGCAGCTCCTAGCATACCCCAACGGGGAACAAAGAGAAAGTTCAATCCAATATTTACCAATGCCGATAGCAAAACTATTCCCGAAACATGGAACGATTTTTTCATCAATCCCATCCCCCACCCGACAAAATTACCAATCCCATGCTGAACGTAGGAATAAGTGATGAGTGGAACGATGACCCAAGCTGCCCAGAACGCTTCTTTCCGGGCAAAAAGCATCAGAATTTCTCGACTGAAAAGCGAAATCAGCAGGCACGCAGCACAGCCTATCAGATAGAAATACGTGGCACCCACCCTTAGAAAATGCCTTATAGTTTCGGGATCCGCTTCCTGCTTGAGAACAATAGGTTGAAGGGCTTGTTTCAGCGGAGTCACCAAAGCGGTCTGAAGGATTCCAGCGATTTGATAGCCAAAAGCGTAGAGCCCCACCATGCTAACGGAGTTGAAGATTCTTAAAACATACCGATCGCCAGATTGGATGAGCAGATTGGAGTATTCCGATAACAACAACGGATAAGCATATTTCAGCGGTGGAATCAGGGTCGAACGAGACAGCTGAAATGTCAATCTTTTGATAAAAACAGGAAACACCATGATTACTGTGACCATCAGACCGATCAAGTTTCCGACGATAAGGGCGAGGACCCCCTTCTTCAAAACAGTGAGCAGATATAGTGTCAAACCAGCAGAGAGCAATAGGCTTGATATAGATGTGAAAACGAAGTATTTTGCCCGCTCCAACATGCGAAGCAAACACAGAAACAAGGACGAAAGTGGTTGTAAAAACAGTATCAACGCATATATCTTGAGGAGGGGGGCTAGGTTCTTATCTTGTAGAAGGATCCCGGCGAGGTGTTCACTGATTTGCCAAAATATAACTGCACAGCAGGTAATTATCAGCAACACCCATAAAAACAGGTTGAACAGTAAGATCCCCCTTTTTTCTCTATATTCCGGTGCATAGTAGAACCGAGTAAAGGCACTATTTACAGGTGATGACACGAACCGAGTCAGCAAATTAATGGTAATGGACATCAACCCAATAATGCCAAAATCCTGAGGCGACAAGAACGAGGTATAGATTGGGAAAAGTAAAACGAATAAAGCACCTTGAGATATACTACCGATGCTATAGATACTTCCCAGTTGCACCGTTCTTTTTATGTGATCTATTATCATACACTATAAACCGCATAACCCTCATTGTCGTATAACAGTTTCAGCGAACTCAAGGGGTATTCAATTCCCCGTTGCGCCGCCAATTCTACCGCTCGTTTTTGAGCCACCAGTGTATTGACCCCATATCGGACGCGAAAATAGTCAAAGTCTGGCTTCATCAAATAGAGGTACACATGATCTTCTTGCATATACCTCATCCCTCGGCCCGGTTCGGACATCGAAGGGTAGTAAAAACGAGAATCAGTTTCCTCCATGCTTTCAGCCAAAGTATAACTGAACTTCGTCGGGATGGTAATTATATTCTGTCCACTTCTCCCATTCAAGAATTTGATAACGGCTGCAAGAGCCGTTTCTCTGGTAGGCAACAGGTTGTTTTTAATGTTAACCGAACTGAGATACAGAAAATTCACCAAAACGAACCCGATATGAATCAGGGTGATTATATAGATTATTTCGTATGAATGTTTGGATACAATGCAATACCTAACAAAAATCAAATGAATACAGGCTAGCGAATACTCAAGATATCTTTCTGCCTCACCTAGGAACAGGATATACTTGATAGATGTGATAACAAATGCGACGAAACTGGCGAGGGTCAGTCCAGTTACATACCAAATGACATCGTCAGAAAAGAACGCCGTGAAACTATTCGGTGAAGAGTGCCACCAGTATAGGAGAAGTGGGATGATTGGTATCGAATAAAGGATAATGATCGGTGTTGCCTTGGTAAAAACTATCCTGCCAAACTCCCTCGGTCGAGAAAATAGGTAAGCCGGTAACGCGACAAAATCTTTTAAACGATTCCTTTCTGCTATTGGCGTTGTGCCCGTTTTTATAGCGGTGAAATACCACTTATAGTGTGCCCATTTACGTGCAAATAACTGCTTGATGCCGAGCTGCGGAACGAATATACAAAGTCCAAAGGTCGCTAACAGCAGTAGTAACGGGACGAAGTCTTGGTAAAAACAGGATAGCACAATCGAATTCACTACCAATACCTGCATCCCAAACTGAGAAGAAAGCACTGTCAGCGTTCCTATGAGAAGACAAGGTATGTAGAACCAAGGGATTCCAAACAGATAACCAACGCCGAAGCAGGTGAAATAGAGCAGAACTAAGAGATTTCCTAGCGTTCTCCCTCCCATCGCTTGCAATCGAGCGGTTACCGGATGCAGCTTGGGACTGGTCGCGTAGGGAAGGGTCACCGCCCCCGTAGCGGAAATGAGTTGTCCAGAAGATATCTGCCAAACGCGCTCAAACAGCAGGTGCCCCATAAAATAAACTAACAGGATACTCGCTAAATCAAAAGCAAGATTGGTCATCCGACCAGCTAGCACCCAGTATTTCGGATTGATAAGCGCGATAATAGCGTGTGGCAGCGGCGGATAGCCTCTAATCCCGGGGACAAGCGAATCCTTCACGCGGTGCCTGCCGATACCTCTCACCCCCCCCAAGTCGCGCCGCAGTTTCGTGAGCCAGAGATGTGCATCCAGATCGCTGCCTGCATGGAGCAGAAAAATCAGACGTGTCACAAGCCCCAAGAAACAGATGCCTACAACTTCAATGTAGAGCATTTTCGCGGCTTTCCTTTCTTGCCACTAAACCGGAATTGAACTACCGCGCCGGGATTTTCCTAACTTCCCCACGGCGGATTCCCTAAAGCGGCGGCATCCGAAAGTTCGCATCTGCGGAGACATATAATAGCCTTAGATTTGGGTGTTTAGAGGGCTTAGTATATCAAGCATTCCATCATTTCACCTGCAATCCGATCGAATGCGTTTCGTTGTTCGTGGGTCCAATCAGTCCAACTCGGAAACTTATCAGGTAAACCTGCCCGTTCCTGCAATGAGTTAATACGTGCGTTTATCATCTCTCCTATCCGATTGGCGTTAAATCCGTCTAATCCTAAAAAATCGAAAATTTGTCTCATCTTGAACCCGTCCAGTGATTTCATATCCACCTGAAGCCAATGTTGATTATCTAGTTGAGAGAACAACTCCAACGCTTTTTTATTAAAATTAGCCCAATACCAAGCACACTTTTCAAAACGCGAGAGCTGTTGCCATTCCTCAAAATATGGATTGCCGGGCCCGGGACGTAAACGACTGTAATCCCACCAATCCTGTTCGGGCGAGTCAATTGGCGAATTTGGGTCGTCTTCGTTCATGGCAAAAACCCCACTATGCGAGAATTTCTGACGATAGAAGTGGTGCCAGTCCATCAAAGAGCGTACGACCTCCCGTCCATCCCGCACCGGAAAAAGGAATCTGCAATCCCATAGTTCAGCGATATATGGAACAAATAGCAGATAGTTTGGATTTTTGTCTCCATACTTTAGACCCTTAGACAGCACCTTTTGAATTGACTCTGACTTTGCTATCTGAATGACCTGTTTCGGATCTCTTAATATGCCCCGACATAAATTCCGCGCTTCGATGCACAGATTCGGTTTCTGCTCCACAAAGACAGTCGCGTTCTGGGACGTATTTAGCATTTTCACCAGTGCTGTTGTCCCACTTCGCGCGCAACCGATGATGAAGAAAATATCAACCATAGACATTGCTTTACGGAGAACTAAATCCTGATAGGGATAAAAAAATTGGCTCTCATCCGTGTTTTTTAGGGCTTACGGGCGATCACTTCAAACACATTAACGAGCCCCATATACGTTGCATTATAATTTGGTTCCGGTTGAGGGGTGTGTCTATCATCAATCGCCAAAGTCCCCTCTGCGCCTAAAGCAACGACATCGAATCCAGATTTGTCCAAGGCACGTTTGGTGCCACTGGGGGTCATTATACGGGCACCGGCACTCAGTGAAAATCCACTTCGTTTTCGGATCAGTGTATTCCAGAAAGTTTGAACGCCGTACCGTCTTGGATGGAAGTCTATCGAAGGATTAGGTTGCTCGATAATATTATAGAGATACCAGCCGGGTCCATTGGTGCAGATATAAAGGTCGCCCCCTTTTTTCAAGATGCGAAAGAAATCCCTAAAGACCTTGGGGTAGTCCGTTAGATACACAACGCTATAACAAAAAACGGCATCGTATGTCTCTTCAAAATCGGGAATATCTTCCAGACTTGCTCGACGAAATTCTGCATTTTTGAAATCATTGATTGATGCGAGTTGAGTGCTAACAAATAAGCGTTCCGGATCAACATCCATACCAATCGCTTGCTTTGAGGTCTGTGCCATTGCAAATGTCCATTGCCCAAACCCGCAGCCTGCATCCAGAATTCTTTCCTTCCCAACGAAGCCAATACGATCCAAGTGTTTTTTATACTTATCCAATCCGCCAGAGTATACCCGCTGCAAAAATCCAGTGTCATTCACGCTTAAACGATGCAGCAACCAATCTGGAATCTCAATTTTGCTGGTCTTAGACATTGAAAGCTGAGTCTCTAAGCTGTTTGTGTATATTTGTGTGAGGTGGCAAATTCCATGGCAAGCGGGAGCTGATGCAAGACTTTTTTTTCTGCCTCAACTGGGTTGAGACCTGCGAGACGCATCCGCGCCATTGCCTCACCCACCTTGAGTCCGGCGGTATGCAAGGCGACCACCGGTTTAGGACCCAAGTAATCGGTTGCAACGCTCATGTAACCGGGTGCTGCCGATTTTTTCGGAACACATGGAATGGCTGCGTTATCAATTTCTTTTCGATTTATATTTCCAGCGATGTGGACAATAGACAAATGGGAGCTTAACGTTAACAGTTCATCAACGGTTATCTGTCCTTTGCTGCCGATTAAGCAAATTGGGCTGTGGTGTTCTACCAAAACAGCGAGATCCGCATCGCGAAGTGTAGATTTAGCAGATTCGGTCTCCAAGGAATTCCCCGCAGATAGATCAATATATTTTATATCAGCATCTAGCTTATCAAATGCCTTGACGCTGCTTTCACCAAAGCGCCCACTTCCGACAACCACAACTTTCGATCTGTAAATTTCAATCTCCAATTCAAACGCTAATTTGACTGCCAAATATCCGACATAGGTGAAAAGGTCTAGCCCCACCTCCCGCTCATTTGTCCCTAAAACCATAATTCCCACCCGCCGACATTCTGCGAGATCCAGATCCGCCTCGCGAAATTCCCACGTCTCCCACATCAGCGGGAGGACAGCGGTTGGTTTTAGGTGGGCAATCATGTTTTTATCGATAGGGCGCACAAACCCAAGATTCGTTACAATATCAACTTGTGACAGTATCAATGGAATCTTATCAGAGATGACCTCAATTCGATCCCCGACTCCCCACTTTTGCGCCAATTCAAGGGTGAGATTCCGTATATCAACGACTTGACCGTAGCTTGAGTTCCGTGTGATTGCAAAAACTCGATCTGAACCAGCCACCGCTGCAATTAGGGGGGTCACGACATAGTTTCCATTTGCCGCCTCTGTGAAAACAGTGAGCCCTGATAGGTCTAGGTTGTATGTGTCTATTGCGTCGCTAATGAGTTTTTCAATGCGTTTGATGTTCATTTTACGAACCGCTTCAACCACCACTCAAAACTCAACAACGACCAGATTAGGAGTCGCTTGTTCTCTGCACCAGAACTGTGGGTGTCAATGACCTGTTGCACATATTCGGGATTGAGATATTCGTTAATTCGAGCCCTATCAGCCAGCAAAAGATCCCGGATATACTTTTCGCTGCTGCCGCGAAACCATGATTCATCGGGCGCGCTGAAGCCCTGTTTCTTGGCTTGTGTAATTGATTTAGGGATAATCCGTCCCATCGTTTTTCGCAGGATGTTTTTGCCGACATCCGTCCGTTCCAGATAGGTTTTCCCCTTGCGTCGAATATTCTCATCGGAAGCTTTCCAGTTATGCAAGTTGGCAATTTTGTAGCGGACGGGGGTCTGGCAAGCAAAATCGACCAAGTCATTATCCAGAAGCGGCACTCTCGTTTCCAACGAATGAGCCATCGAAATTTTGTCTTCAACCACAAGCAACCCGTGCAGAAAGGTCTTGCATTCAAAGTAGAGAGAGTGGTTGACCTGTTCCTCCCAGCTGGTGCACCGAATTTCCGCTGGATAGACATTCTGGAATGCCATCAAAGTGTGGTCTTTGAAGGGGATCGCCCCGTCAATATCCATTTTTCGCAATCGATCTCCAACTTCTTGGTTGAAAAGTAGGGGTTTCTCTTTATTATATACCAATCTCTGCCAGTAGCGGTAATAATTGTCTGTATAGCTCTCGACACTGTTTCCAATCGCTGTGGCATATCGCCACGGATAACCGCCAAATAATTCATCGCCTCCTATTCCAGACATGACCACTTTAACAAACTTGCTCGCCAGCCGAGCCGCATAGTCGTTTGGATAGCACTGTCCAACGCGCAAATCTTCTAGGTGCCAGATGAGATCTCCCATGATCGCTTCCATATCGCCAGAATGCAGCACGTCCTCGTGATGCTCCGTCTCAAACAGGTTTGCCATATATGTGGCTAACTCCCGTTCATCAAAGTGGAGTTCATGGGCTGTGGCTTCCGAGAGGTCAAAACCTATCGTAAATGTGGAGATCCGTCCGAAGGCAGAGGCAGTAATCGCGCTCACAGTTCCTGAATCCATACCTCCACTCAAGTAACTGCCAACCGGAACGTCGCTGACACACTGTCGCTTAACAGCCTGTGTCAATAGGTTGTAAAGTTGGTCCTCGAGTTCCTTCGCAGGGGCATTCATCTCCTGCCCGAAGTCAAAATCCCAGTATTGGGTCTTGGAAATCTGCCCGCCGATCAGATTGGGATTCAAAGTAACATACGATAAATCGAGTTCCAAGCAATGTCCGGGCGGGAGTAGCTGAATCCCTGAAAAGAGGGTCCGATCACTCAAAATGTTTTGGAACGAGAAGTATTCGTTTAACGCTGCGAGATCTACGTCCGGTGTTTCAGGCAGGTATGCCAGAATGGATTTAATTTCGGACCCAAACAGAAATGTGCCTTCATTGGTGAGGGCATAGTAGAGTGGCTTGATGCCGTAGCGATCGCGAGCGAGCCAGACTTTTTGATCGCGGCTGTCATACAGCGCGAGGGCGAACATCCCGTTGAATCGGTGAATGCAGTCCGTTCCCCATTCGTGGTAGGCGTGAATGATGACCTCGGTGTCAGAGGAACTAGAAAAGTGGGAACCGAGTGCTTTCAACTCCTGACGTATTTCCCTAAAATTGTAGATTTCCCCATTGTAAATCAGCCAAATCTGATGTGATTTATCACACATCGGTTGATGTCCACGTGGGGAGAGATCAATAACCGACAATCTTCGGTGTCCGAAAAACAGATTCCATTTTTCTGAATGCAATCCATTCTGTCCAGCAGGTGAATCAATTACGGGCAGCAGCGGGCAAATGTCTTGAAATTGGCTATCTGTAAAATCCTGACCGAGTGGGGGATGAGCCCCTATTTGCCAGACGAGATAACCCGCATCGTCTGGGCCTCTGTGAGCGATGACATCTACCATCGATTTCAGGCGTTCTACTTGGAGGGGACCATGATTGAGAGATATTGCTCCAGTTATACCACACATAACCTAACCCATGACCTGCTGAAGACTTTGATATACCAACGCTTGTTCAACTTCTGTCATTTGTGCATAGAGCGGCAGCGTCAGTCCCAATCGATCTGCCAAATAAGCATTGGGAAACTGCTCAGAACGTAGCGCGTATTTTTCCGTATAATAGCCCTGAATGACTGGGGCGTGGGTTCCCTGGCGGGTCGCAATCCCTTTCGCCTCCAGCTGTATCATCAATTCGTTGCGCTGTTGGTGGAGTCGATCCACGTTGTTCAGGGTGGGTTCTTCCGGACGAAACAGACAAACATAAGCCTGATATCCGTGGACGAAACCATCGGGGACTCTCGGAGTTCCCAGCCAGTCTACCTCAATCAGCAGCTGGTTGTAGTGCTGGGCGCGTTGTGCAAGCGTTTCTAAGATCCATGCTGCCCGATCCATCTGTGCACAACCGAGTGCGCCTTGGATATCTGTCATACGGTAATTATAGCCGAGGTGATTATACTCTGACAGTAAAAAGCCCGCTTTGCCCGTGTGGCGCAAGAGATCGGAACGCGATGCACCGTGATCTCGTAAGCTGCGCGCCAGTTGATCGAAATCCGCCCGCCGCGTTGTGATCATGCCACCTTCGCCGGTGGTGATAGACTTGCGCGGGTGGAAGCTGAAGCAGCCCATCTCGCCGAACGTGCCTGCATATTTTCCGTGATACCGGGCACCGAATGCACAAGCAGCATCTTCCACAACCCATAGGTTATGCTTTTGGGCGACTTTCTGAATTGGCTGCATCTCCGCGCATAGTCCAAACAGGTGTACCGGGATGATACCTACCGTTCGTGGCGTAATCAGCCCTTCAATCTGCCCCACATCTATATTGAATGTGGGCAGGTCAATATCGCAAAAAACCGGCTTCGCCCCCATATATTCCACCACGTTAGCGGTAGAAATCCATGTAAAGGCCGGCACAATCACTTCGTCACCGGGCTTCAACCCTAACGTAGCGACAGCGAGGTGCAGTGCCGCTGTGCAGGAACTAGTTGCAATCGAAAAACGCGATTCCGTGAAGGTTGAAAATTTCTCCTCAAATTGTTTAACGAAGGGGCCCTGAACCACCCAACCGCTGTGCAAAGGAGCAACGATCGCAGCCGCCTCCTCTGCTCCGAAAAACGGTTTGGTGATTGGTATCTTTTGAGGTGCTGTCTCATCCTTCAACGGTAACACCGCCTTTTTTATCGGCATTCCGCCAATCTATCAATCGGCGCATCCCATCTTCCAGATCGACTTGCCACCGGAAGCCTAAATCCCGTTCAGCGGCTTGAGTAGAGCCGATTCGGTTTGTCACAAAAGTTTGACCGGCGGGTTCATACCTAATCTCAAGATTGCTATCCGTCAACCGCAGCAGCAACTCCGTCAACGCTTTGATTGACGTGCCGATGCCCCGTCCAACATTGTAGTTTTTGTCAGTCACGTCAGCCTGCATGGCACAGACATTCGCTTGGGCAATATCACTCACGTAGATAAAGTCATATTGCTGACTGCCATCTCCGTAAACAACCGGAGGCAATTTCTGACCAATGCGGTCCAGAATCTTCATCATAACAGCGGTGTAAGCCCCCTTATAATCTTGGCGGGGCCCGTAGGCATTCATATAACGCAGCCCCACCCAACCTAGATTATAGTGCTGTCCCAAAGCCTTAAACATCTGTTCACCGGCAATCTTGGTTGCCCCATAAAAAGTATAGTTATTATAAGGGTGCTCCTCCGTCATAGGCAGCGCCACAGCGTCCCCGTATACTGAAGCGGAGGAGGAATAGATCACGCGTTCTACTCCCTGTTTAATTGCCGCTTCCAGCACGTTGAAGGTGCCTCCAATGTTGACTTCAAAGGCGGAACGAGGATATTCGTGGCAATGTAACAGCCAGAGTGCTGCCAAATGGAAAACACCGTGGACCCCCTCCATAGCCGACTCCAATATGTCACGGTGCAGTATATCTCCACCGTGGGGATATACCGAAACCCTGGGGTCGTTCAACGCATCTCTCAAATTTTCTTGAAGCCCTCGCGTGAAATTATCATACACCATAATTTCAGCAACGTCCGTCTCGATTAGCCGATCAACGACATGGCTCCCAATAAAGCCGGCTCCACCAATAACTAAGATACGTTTACCTTTTAACTCCATTGCGTTCCTTTTAGGATGAGCGCATGTTGCTTAATCCCGACCCTTGATTGGAAGCTGTAAGTCGATCATTGTGGCACTGATATTCTCGATGGCAGCGATTACACTGTGCGAAATTGTCTATCAGTTCCAAACGGGTTCCACATTGACACATCCAACCGTGTTGCCTCGCAGGGTTGCCATAGACTAAGGCGTAATCGGGCACCGCCCGCGTTACCACAGTCCCTGCACCGATGAAGGCATGTTCACCAATGGTGATGCCGCAGACAATCGTCGCATTAGCGCCAACTGTTGCACCGCGTTTTACCAATGTGGAATCATATTCATCAATTGTTCTGGGAATAGCACTTCTTGGATTGATGACGTTCGTGAACACCACTGAGGGACCGCAAAAGACATCGTCTTCGATTGTTACCTTCTTGTAAACAGAAACATTGTTTTGGATCTTGACGTTGTTTCCAAGACGCACCCCACTATCAATATTAACGTTCTGCCCAAGTGTGCAATTTTGTCCGATTTGACTGTCCTTCATAATATGGCAGAAATGCCAAATCTTGGTGCCATCGCCAATCGAAACCGGCTCATCGATATAAGAGGATTCATGAACAAAATACGACTTTTCCATACAATTCCCCTTTGGGGTGAGTGACAGCACAATTATACATCACATTTTGATGTCCACCGGTTCGCCGTTTCGGTTGCGTGATTGCTGTGCCGCTTGTAGGGCTCGCACAACGCGAAGCCCATCTCTCCCATCGCTTCTGGGTTTGCAATGATTCATGATACAATTAAGGATTTGGATAGTTGATCAAAGTTCCGAAGCAGATTTGGGCCCCAATACCCTAAGCCAACCATTCCAAGGGTTATCTTGGATTCTTTCATACCGTTATTTCAATCTGCGCTTTGCAGTAAGAGCTTTCAAGTGCTGTAAACGGTTGGATCTGCGACCCCCGCTTCCTCAAATCCCTTTATCCGCAATAAACAGCTATCACACGCACCGCACGCCCGCCCTTGTGGGTTGGGATCGTAACAACTGAGGGTAAGTCCGTAGTCAACACCAAGTTTCGCTCCTTTCTGTATAATCTGCGCTTTAGTCATTGAGATCAGGGGAGTTTGAATCTTTAGCTGCGTTTTGCCTTCAACCCCAGCCTTCGTTGCCAGATTTGCCATTTGTTGATACGCCTCAATATATTCTGGTCTGCAATCAGGATAGCCGCTATAATCAAGTGCGTTGACACCGATGAAAATCGTGTCGATTTCTAACGTTTCCGCCCAAGCGAGTGCAAAAGACAGAAATATCGTATTTCGCGCAGGAACGTAGGTAATCGGGATACCTGTCCCGATTTCCTGATCTGACCGTTCTTTGGGAACATCAATGTCATCCGTCAAAGCAGAGCCACCGAATGCCCGAAGATCTATATTGACAATGACATGCTTTTTGACTCCCATTTTCTCTGAAATCTGCTTTGCACGGTCAAGTTCCATAGCATGTCGCTGACCGTATCGGAAACTCATGGTATAGGCATCGTAGCTCTGAGATTGTGCAATCGCGAGTACTGTTGTGGAATCGACACCTCCGCTCAAAAGCACTATCGCTTTTTTTCCCAACCTGAATTCCTCCTTTGTTTATTTTTTAAATATGCTCCACCGATGATTAAAGCTATCAATACTGATTTAGGTACTTGATTATAGCCAAACATCAGAAAAATCTCAAGCGAAAATGACTCGACTTTATCCGCCTTGGGACTTGTCACACGAAAATTGACGGGTTCGTGAAGAGACGTTATGACAAAGTTGACGGCGCACTACGGTATAACACCATTTAGGTTCCCAGATACGACGTATTTGCGGGCCAGCTAACGAGATTCCGCCCCACCGTTTGGTCAATCATAGGCTTCAGTTTTTCGGCAGCATTGAACACCTGCTCAACAGTTACCGCTTCTATGACCGCACATCCCCCTTTCCCACATCCGCCGGGACGCGCGCCGGGGTGGCACGGATTACAACCGAGTTCAACACCGCTGTGGACGACGATGTGTTCCCTCCCATAGGGCCCGCTGCGATAATGGTTCGTCGATCCGAAAATGGCGACGACAGGGGTTCCGACAGCAGCCGCGATGTGCATTGGTCCAGTATCATTGCCGATATAGAAGTCACAGGCTGCGATAAGTTCAGCGACCTGACACAAATCGTGTTCTTTCACGCAGATCGGTTCCCAGGACATCAGATTGGCAACTTTCGCTTGTAGCTGCCTCTCGTCAGGGCCAGCAAATAACAGAACCTGCGCGTTCCATTTTTCACACAACCGGTCCGCGATTTGTGCAAAGTTCTTTGGTCCCCACAGCTTGTAAACCCAGTTCCCGCCGGGGTGCATTCCAACGAGAACCTGACGACGATTGACCCCATTTTCCATTAAAAAAGCATCGCGCTTTGCGAGCCTTGGAGCGGTGAATTGAAGCCGGGGTCGTGCGCCCTCAACATTGAGACCGTGTCGCCGAAGCACATCGAGGTATCGGGTGACGGCATGGGTATCCTTCCCCCTTAACCGCATGCTCCAATGTTTTCCACCAACGAGCCGGGACCATAAGCTATCTCGGAGATCTACGACCAGATCGAACCCTTCACGACGCAAAGATTCAATCAGGCGGACTTTCCCACGCCAGCCGGCGTGTTCACCAAGATTGTCGTAAACAAGGACCTGACCAATCTGTGGGTCGGCAGCCAACAGCTCGAAGGCACGGACACCAACGAGGAAGGTAATTTTCGCATCGGGGAAGTGACGGCGTAATGGACTGATGACCGCTGTCGAAAGGACCGCATCACCGATAAAGCTGAAGCTGAAGACCAGAATCTTTTTGATCATGATGTGTAATGGTGGTTCAGGCAAACTTCTGTAGCGAACGCTTCGATTAACCTGACAGCAGTTGTCAAACCGTCTTCCGTTTTGATTTCCTCCATCAATATCCTTGCCCTCTCCGCCATCGATCGAGAAGATATAACCTCGTTAATACGCTGCGCCAACCGTTTGGGGGTCATCTCCTGACGATGAAGAGGTTTGGGAGCGACACCGATTTTGCGTAAGGTATGCCCCCAATACAACTGATCTCCCAAATGCGGAATAATGATGGAGGGCACGCCAGCCCGGCACGCTGCGGCAGTCGTGCCTGCTCCGCCATGATGGATGACACAATACCCTTGACGAAAGAGAAAATTGTGGGGAACATATTCGACAAAGCGGATATTGTCAGGGGGCCTCTCCATTCCAAGATTGCCCCAGCCTGCCTGAATGATGGCGCGTTGCCCGGTGCGTTGCACGGTTTCGACGAGGATGCTTGTTGTTTCGGCGTTTCTGCTGCCGCCCATTGACCCAAAGGAGATGATAATTGGAGGTGACCCTTGATCTAAAAACTCCTGAAGCGCAGGGGGAACCTCGTAATCTAACTCCTCAAGAAACCACACGCCCGTGAATTTGTGCTTGTTGGGCAAATCGGGCGGGGGCTTGCTGACACTCGGCGAAGCCGCGATCAGATTCAATTCTGGAGAATACATCCCCTCTAAACCGATGCACTCCCGTTTCTCTCCACCGATGGCGGTAATAAAGTCATTGAACAGCGGATCGACCTGCTTTCGCATCAGGTGTTCTGCAACTTTCCAAATTAGCGTATTTAACGGTGCCCCAAGGTTCGGTATCGGGGCTGGAGCTTCATAGCGTGTCTTAATAAAGCCGGGGCAGTAACTGACGGTGATCCACGGCAGATTATTTCGGATTGCCGCTTCCTGACCCGGCACATCGGCAGAATGGCAGATTGCAAGGTCATACCCTTCCATTCCCTTGAGGCAATCTTCGTACCATTTGTCCGCTTTATACAGAATACCTTCCTTCGCAACGAAGGTCGCTGATTTCAGTGGATCCTTAATTTGAACGATTGCATCCATCGCTCGATTCAAATGATCTGAATCGAAAGGAACACCGACAGGGTAGAAGTCAATCCCGCGTTTGGCGAATCGATCTCGATAGACTTCTGACGCACACACACGAACCTCGTGTCCCACTTTTAATAACCGCTCGGAGAGCGCGAGGAAAGGTTGGATGTCGCCGGTTGACCCCCATGTGCTGAGTACGATTCGGAGTTTCCTAGTATTCTCTCTAGATTGTTGATTGCTCATCTGTTTGATTGTATATTCCTATCACTCGGTTGCCACATACAACTGAATTTGACTGCCCTTTTGACTGCGTAGACAAACGATCAGCTCCGGTCGATCATCATTGTCAGCATCGGCAATTTTCATATCCATAATCTGCCCATCGAGTAACGGACTTCTCCATCCCTCCACATACAAATCCCCTTTTTGCTCAAGGATGATAAACTGATCTGAAAACTCAAGGGTACTGGGAAGATTTTTCACGGTCCCAACCATCTCCGGCGTGCCATCCCCGTTCAGATCCCCGACCGCAATTCCTTCACCGAAGATCGGTGGTGTCTGCCATAAGAGCCGAGTCGTGTTGTTGTCAATGTGGTAGATTTGCAGATGTCCCTCCAAATCGACAATGGCGACTTCGCTTGTGAACCGATCTATCGCTACCACGTGCGTAGCAATTGAATGGTAATCAACAGGCAACGGGCACGGGTGTTTCAGGTGAATTTTTCCCATACGCCACACCCAACAGTTTGTTGATTTACCGCGATATGTCAGTTGATTGGCATCAGTTTCCCCAAAGATTAGTCGCTCCCCCCCTTGGGCGAGAAATAGCGATTCCTCTGCGAAAGTGGTTACACCCCTGTCTGCCCCCCATTCGACTCGCCGCGTTAGATCCGGCGGGATGCCGATATAAATCTCATCCCGGTCGTCCCCATTCCGGTCTGCAGCAAGCATTATCCGTCGGGGCCGCGCCAAAACGGACATCTCATCGGTAGCATATTGGATCTCTGAAAGGTCAAGGTGTTTCCCAAAATCGACCCCACTCCATTTCAATACCTTCACGCGCTTTTCGCTCGCAACCAGCACTTCGTTAAAACCATCTCCGTCCGGATCTGAAACCTCAACTGCCAGCGCAAAATAGTCCATGTCCGGCAAGCTTTGCCATTTGAGGAAGTAGGGTTGAAGGTTCGAGGCAGGTGCTGTCGCATAAAGTGCTGCCAATGCAGCAGAGGGGGATAACTGACGATTGGCAACATATCGGAGATACCCTGTTTTCACCTCCCACAAAAAAAGATTGAGGTTGACCACCAGATCGAACTTCGTGATGCGCCCCGATATCAGCCACTGACATGCTAGGGATTTGCCATACTGCTTCACCTGCTCAGGAGTCAACAGGCTGCCATCTGTGGGGTATTGATGCCAATCCAAACGCTCTGGACCAATAAGCGTATCGCCAATCTCCCTTACCAACTGAGATGCAAGCATGCTTGTCAAAATGCGGCTAACTGTTTTTAGATCTGGTTCTGTCGCGTTTAGGGGAATCAACGCGATTCTCTCTGCGCCGGAATCCTTCGGCAATTTCGCGACAATCTCACCCGTAACCCCTGCCACTGCACGGTTCAAATCCCTCTCCGGCGCAGCGAAAGCTATCGCCATACAGTAGCAAAAGAAAATAAAAATGGTAATGGGAAGATGAACTTCGATCTTAAAAGAATTCTGAGTCTCAATGGTATTTCGCGTCATTCATTGCTCCTTACGCTTCACGCATCACGTTTCACTTAAACTTTAGCTTGACAAAACAAAGCTGTGTGTGGAATTATAGTATTGTTACATTCACTATCGATCGGATACCACCAAATCAGATGCAAATTCCAGACTACTACCGCACATTAGAAATAGATCGCCGCGCAACGGCAAAGGATATTAAACAGGCATACCGCAAGCAGGTGAAGCGGCACCACCCGGATAAAAATCCGGGGCAGAAGCAGTATGCCGAACGCATGTTTCGCCGAATCTGCATCGCTTATGAAATTCTTAGCAATCCCGAGCGGAAGTTGAAATATGATCTCACGCTCAAGTCAGTAGATTCAGAGCACGAGTGGCAGCCTCACCCCTTTGAGGGGCTACGAAAGTCGAACCAAACCCGACACCAATATCGTCTCATGTTTCAGGAGTTGCTGAACGAAAACATTGAAGCGGGCCTCGAAATTTACGAGCGGTTGCAACGTGAGCAGAGAAAGGGCTGCATTGACGACTTTTTGGGCTATGCAGACAGCCGTGACTGCGAATTCCTCATCGCGGAAGCCTACCAGACGCTTGGGGATTATCGAACGGCTATGGCAATTTATGAATCGTTAATCGAGTCCGAAAAACGGTGTCCCTGTTTTCACCACTTCATCGATGAAATTAAGGAACGGCTGAAACGGGTCTATTTCCACGTCCTCACGAACCCTCAGAACCTTGAAGATATTCCGACCGATTTAGAAAAGATTCGCGGGTTGAACTTATCGAAACGTGAAACAGCATGGATTTATAAAAGGTTATCGGAGTGCTATATTGATATTAACCAGATTAACCGAGCGAAAGAGATGTTGAGCATGGCATTTGAACTTTACCCAAGTATGGCGGGCGCAAAAAAGATTTGTCAACAACTGGGCATGGAGCACTTACTGTTGTCAAACGGCAAACAATGGTAACCTAATCTCAATAGCTACTCCGATGGATCATCTCATCAGAAACTGTAGGTAGTATAGTATCACAAAACCCCTGTGTTTTTCTATTCATAATGCACTCGGTCAACAATATCTCTCGGTGCACAGTATGGAGAGGAAATTGGCTTAAATTTCTAGGTTCAAACAAAGAGCAATTTAGATTCAATCCAAACCGCCATGCTCCAACAAATAGAGCCAACCCTAAAAGTCAGAGGAAATCTGGTTGTCGGACAATCCGGAAATCCATCGGCAGTCTTCAACGCCTGCCTCTACGGCGCAATCCATGAGGCGAAGGGACACCCCGAAATCCAAAACATCTACGGTATGGTGGATGGTGTCGGGGGGCTGCTGAAAGGGTCCCTAATCGATCTAGGGCAGCAGAAGCCTGCAATCCTCGAAAACCTGAAAAACGCTTCAGCCGCCGCACTCCCTTCTAACCACGATGCCTTTGCGGACGAGGATTATGGTCGCGCTTTAGAAATCTGCAAAAAATATAAGATCCGTTTTGTTATCTACATGGGCGATAAGGGGGCAATGTCTACAGCAGATCAACTGGCGGAATTTACTGAAGCTGAAGGCTACCCGCTCTGCTGCATAGGGATTCCGCACTCCGTGGAGAATACCTTCGGCTTCACAGATCACTGTTTTGGCTACGGCACCGCCGCGCGAGCAAACGCTATCGTGATGCGAAACGTCGGACGCGACGCCGAAGCAATGGGTGTCACGGCAGGTGTGAAAATCGTTGAGACAATGGAACGTCATTCCGGTTGGCTTGCCGCAGCAACTGCCTTGGCAAAAGATTCTGATGATAGCGCGCCACACCTAATCTATCTCCCGGAAAGTGGGCTAGATCCGGATCGATTTCTCGTTGATGTGGAGGCGGTGCATCGGCGATTAGGTTACTGTATGGTCGTCCTCAGTGAGGGAGTGAAAGGGGTGGACGGACGCGCCCTTCCGCCTAATGCTCCGCCGGATGGGCGTATAGGGGAATATCTGCGTGAACTTCTCGCCGATCAACTGAAACTCAAGGCAAGTTGTGATAAACTTGAAAATCTCTCTCAATTCGCAATGCAGTCCGCTTCGGTGGTTGATTCAGGGGAGGCGTTGATGGCGGGACAAGCGGCTGTCCGCCGTGCCGTTGATGGGATGAACGGCTTCATGATTACCATTTCTCGACACTTGGACTCCAACAAGCCTTATAGCTCTTTAATCGGTATGGTCCGACTCGGACTTGGAGCGAGATCTGAGAGAGTGGTACCGGAGGTTTTCATAAACGAAGCGGGTAACTTTGTCACCGAGGCATTTGAGAAGTACGCGGTGCCGTTGATTGGCGGAAGGCTGCCAGCTGCTTTAGAACCAGACCCTATCGTGGAGGATGTGCGGTTGGAGCCAATTCCTGTCAGTCCCTCGACTGACGCATCAGCCGCCCTCTTGCATTCCCCCGCAAGTGGGGGGACAATGGAGGGAGCATCATGAGTATGTTTCGTGAACATTGGATCGGCGGATTGGTTACTTACACTTCGTTTTTCGCAATTTCACTTGTAGCAACACTCATCGGCTTCTTCGCGTTTCGGCAGCCAATTGACTGGAATCCAACGGTTTCCCTGGAGCCTCTGAAAATCGCGACTTGCTTTGCCATCGCGGTTCTCTCAGGGTTGTGGCCCGATGTGGATATCAAAAGCAAAAGTCAACAGATTTTCTATCGACTCTTCCTCCTATCCAACGCCGTGCTGATTTATGAGGGATATTATTCCATATCGGCATTTCTCGGCTTATTTGCTATGTTTCCTCTCATCGGTAACCACCGAGGGTGGACGCATTCCAAACTGACGATGCTACTGTTACCTGCGGTTTTCCTGATTTTGCCGGTCTACGTCCAGGGCGACCAATTGGACCGACACGACTTGTTGGCAGCACAGAATCTTGTTTTGATCAAAGGTAGTCTCCCTTTCTATACAGCCAGTTTAATCGGGTATGCGACGCATTTGCATTTGGACGGTATTCTGTTACAGTCTCGCAAAGCACAAAGACGCCAAGCGCGAGCTAGCTAAAGCATCCATTCGTATGTCACACTAATGTGCTGTTCCGGGATTTTGTGTAGGGGCGCGCGGGGGCTAATCGAACCGTTCCTCAAAATTTGGGCGAGACACGCTCGCCCCCGCCGCCACGGTAAAATCAGACGCTTCATCAACGAATCAAACAGCGAGGAGGTCAACCATGTCAAATTACCTAGAACCGACACATCATAGAGATTGGAAAGATAACAATTACCTAAAGATTGCCGGCTTCTTCTCAGATGAAGAGGTGACGGCATTGCAACAATGGGTCACCGACATTGGGCAGTGGAAACCGATTCGTGACAAGTGGATGCACCATTTTGAAGCCACGCCAGATGGGACGCGGCTTTCCCGATCGGAAAATTTCGTGCCATACCACGCAGGTCTGAAAAAGACCTTGACAAGCGGAAAGGTGTTAGACGTTGTTTCAGGATTGATGGGCGAACCGGCAGTCCTCTACAAAGAGAAAATCAATTATAAATACCCCGGCGGTGGTGGCTACGCCGCACATCAGGACGCACCCGCTTACGAGTTTGTTAAATTCCATATTACCTGTTTAATCTCCGTTGACGCAGCAACACCGGAGAGCGGCTGCCTCTCTTTCTCACCGGGGCAATACCAGAAAGGCTTCATTGCGCCCGATGAAAAGGGTTGTATTGCAGAGGAGGTCGCTTCGGAGATGGAATGGGTTGAGGTGCCAACAGAGCCGGGGGACATCCTGCTTTTTGGGTCTTATATCCCACACAAGAGTGGAGTAAACCGTTCCAATCAACCGCGACGCATTATTTATGTGACCTACAACGTCCGCTCCGAAGGCGATTGGCGGGAACGGTATTATGAGGACAAACGACAGGCATTTTTGGAACACACAAAAAATAGTTCAACACAGGCAAGTCAAATCAGCAAAATTGGGCATTTTCAGGGGAGGACGGTGCTGAACCATGAACAATCGGATTGATCAAACGCTCGCGAACCAGATGACAGGCATGACAGCAGCGGAGCAGGTTGCCACACTGTTGGATTACATGGAACGCAGGGGGCAATCGTTCTATGATGAGTCCGTAACGCAACTGGAACATGCGTGTCAATGCGCGAATCAGGCACTGCTGCACGATGGAAGCACCACACAGGTTGCGAGTGCGCTTTTACATGACATCGGACATTTTCTGTTAGACGAACACAATGCCGAGAACGACTTTTTGGAGGAAGATCAGAATCACGAAGAGGTCGGGGCAGATTATCTGGATCCATTTTTCCCGGAAGCGGTCACAACCCCGATTCGACTGCATGTGCCAGCGAAACGGTATTTGTGCACTACCGACGCATCATACTATGATGGCTTATCCGAGGCATCGAAAAGGAGTTTTCAGCTTCAGGGCGGGGTCATGTCGGACGAAGAAAGGGCAGCGTTTGAACGTATCCCGCATTATCAGGATGCGCTCCAACTGCGGCGGTGGGATGACTTTGCCAAGGTGAAGGGCTTAGAGACACCTGTGATTGATACTTACCGGGAGATTGTGCAGGCATGCCTAAAATAGTGCAGAAATTTCAAATGTTTTAAGTGCTGTCAATTATCCTCTTGACAAACCGAGGATTATCGTCTAAAATATAAGTCATGTCGGACCCGTAGTGTAGCCTGGCTTAACACATCTGCCTGTCACGCAGAAGATCGCGGGTTCAAATCCCGTCGGGTCCGCCATCTATTTATCTTTTCGTATCAACATCTTTGCAGCGTGAGCGAAAAAAAATGTTCACACCGCATTGAGAAGCCACCGAGATTATACTCTGTCAATCAAGGTTGGATTTTGGGCGGGTAGCTCAGTTGGCCAGAGCGACGGCCTTACAAGCCGTAGGTCACAGGTTCAAGTCCTGTTCCGCCTACCAGAACTAAAAGCGACCCTTGTCGGACCCGTAGTGTAGCCTGGCTTAACACATCTGCCTGTCACGCAGAAGATCGCGGGTTCAAATCCCGTCGGGTCCGCCAGTTGTTAAAGCCACAGGTTGTTCTCAACAGTCTGTGGCTTTTTCATATCTACAGATCGTAGGGAACGCAGATTTGCCTTCCCTACCAGAAGGAGGCGTTCTTGTGTTAGATCTCAAATTCATCCGCGAAAACCCCGATGCGGTGCGAGCGATGCTAGCCGCTCGCCGGATGACAGCACCGTTGGAGGAACTCATTGAAGCAGACCGCAAATGGCGTGAACTATTGGGGGAGGCAGAATCACTCAGAAGTCATCAGAACATCGTCTCGAAAGAAATTGCACAACTCAAGAGAAGCAAGCAGGATGCCTCCGATCAGATCGCCGAGATGAGAACGGTGTCTCAGAAAATTAAGACGTTGAACGAGCAGGCACAGTGCCATAAAAATGAAGTTGATAAGATTTTAGCACTCATCCCAAATATGCCGAATGCCAGCACACCGATCGGGAATAGTGAAGCGGATAATATCGAGATCAAGCGTTGGGGAGATATCCGAAACTTCAATTTTGAGCCGAAGCCACACTGGGAACTTGCGGAAGCGTTGGACATCGTTGATTTTCAGCGGGGGGCGAAGGTTGCCGGCAGTAACTTCGTGTTATTCAAAGGGTTAGGGGCGAAACTGGAACGTGCGCTGATCAACTTTATGATCGATCTGCATGTCTCGCAACACGGGTATACAGAAGTCTCCCCGCCTTTTGTCGCCAACCGTCCAACAATGACGGGGACAGGACAGTTGCCGAAATTTGAATCAGATATGTATCGGTGCGATCGTGACGAAGAGAATGAGGATATGGATCTCTTTCTCATACCAACAGCAGAGGTGCCAGTCACCAATATTTTCGCCGGGGAGATTTTGAGTGCCGAGGATCTGCCGATTTACTATACCGCATACACCCCCTGTTTCCGACGAGAAGCGGGTTCTTACGGTCGGGAGACGCGCGGATTGCAACGGCTCCACCAGTTTGATAAAGTTGAAATGGTGAAATTCACCCTTCCTGAAACATCTTACGATGAACATGAATCGTTGCTGCGTAATGCTGAAAAGGTCTTGCAAGCTCTCGATTTGCCCTATCGTGTCATATCTCTTTGCACAGCGGACCTCGGATTTAGTGCGTCAAAATGTTACGATGTTGAATTATGGGGCCCGGTCGACGAAAAGTTTAACTTGGAAATTTCTTCGTGCAGTAATTTTGAGGATTTTCAGACGCGGCGTGCGAATATCCGTTTCCGGCGTGAGCCGGGTGCGAAACCTGAATTGGTGCATACCCTGAACGCCTCCGGGACCGCACTGCCACGATTGGTCATCGCAATCCTCGAAACCTATCAGCAGGAAAATGGGAGCATTCGGATTCCAGAGGCTATCGTGCCTTACATGGGTGGGGTTGAGACGATTGAATTGACGTGATACGTGCAAGATTTCTTAGAACCCGTTTGAAACCTGTCGGATTGGATTGATACACGATAAATCGAGAAAGCCGCTGTTCATTTAACTTCTCATCTTTGATGATAATGTTAATAAGCGGATGGTGATTCTCAAGGAAGAAAAGGGCGAATGATGCACAGCGTAAGGGTCGAATGGGAAGGACCTCTCTATTGATGCAGTGCTAGAACTGGATAATAAGAACAAGGATTTCGGCATATACCAGATCTACGGCCGTCACATCATCTTTGGGGCGGATTCTCTGCTCTACATTGGAGAAACAAACCAGACTTTCAGTCAACGATTTGCCGAACACACCGGGTGGTTAGAGGAGGAAGGGGGCTCTATCCATGTTGGTCGAATTGTAAGTGAAGATTATGATGCGTATAATCGAAAGAAGGTTATCAAGGATACTGAAGCACTTACCATCAATTGGCACTCACCGCCATATAACTCATCGAACATTGACACGTATAACGGGCAGCGACTGAAAGTTGTGAACCTAGGTGAACGCGGTAGCTTGGAGGAGGAGTACATTAGTAGTAACCAGTAACCGTAAAAGATGGAGATATCCAGGGGACTATTCTTAATCTTACAACAAAAAAAATGAACTGGAAAGACAAAACCCTCTTCATCGGTGACAACCTACATATCATGCGGGGGATGAATAGCGATAGCGTCGATCTCATCTATCTCGATCCCCCATTCAATTCCAACCGCAACTACGCCGCACCCATCGGCAGTAAAGCCGCCGGTGCCGCCTTCAAAGACACTTGGACACTTTCCGACGTTGATCTCGCCGAACATGGCGAACTTGCCGAGGGTGCCCCATCCCTGCACACCGTGATACAAGCAGCGCGAGAGGCGCATGGGAAGGGGATGCAGAGCTACCTCATCATGATGTCCATCCGCCTGCTGGAGATGAGCCGTATTCTGAAAGATACCGGCAGCATCTACCTCCACTGTGATTCGACAGCGAGCCATTATCTGAAGTTGGTAATGGATACGGTGTTTGGAAAGGATAACTTTCGGAATGAGGTGATTTGGAAGCGGACATCCGCACACAACGACCCTGGTCGATTCGGGCGCATCCACGATACCCTCCTTTATTATGTCAAGGGAAGGGGCGCGCCGTGGAATTTGCAACATGAAGCACATGATCCAGACTACATTAAAAAAAACTACCGTCATCAAGACGCTCGTGGACGGTATAGTGTTGATAATCTCACCGGTCCAGGAACGAGTGAAGGAGAGTCTGGGCAACCGTGGTGTAACGTTGACCCCACGGATATTGGAAGGCATTGGGCTGTGCCGCTTACCGGCGCATATTCCGAATATATCGAAAAACATTTCATTCCAAACTACAGACAAATATCAGGTGTACATAATCGCCTAAACGCCCTTGATGAGGCGGGGTTGATTTATTGGCCCGATAGGGGAGCCATACCAAGACTCAAGCGATATTTGGCTGCCAGCCCGGGTCGTCTGCTACAGGATATAATCGTTGACATTAATCAGCTTGGAGCACATGCTAAGGAACGCACCGGCTACCCCACACAGAAGCCTATCGCGCTTCTGGAACGTATCATCAAAGCGAGTAGCAACCCCGGCGATGTCGTGTTTGACCCTTTCTGTGGGTGTGCTACGACATTGGTGGCGGCGGACCGGTTACAGCGGTCATGGGTAGGGATTGACATTTCACCGAAGGCGGCGGAGTTGGTGGTGAAGCGGATCAAAGCGGATCAAGGCTTATTCCCGGAGATTGTCCACCGCGACGACTACCCAAAACGGACGGATATGGGGGAGATACCGCCCGCTCGAACTCATAAGCACACGCTGTTTGGATTGCAGGAGGGGTTGTGTGGGGGCTGTGGGATTTTCTTCCCGTTTCGGAATTTGACGATTGATCACAAAATCCCTCGCAGTAAGGGGGGAACAGATCACTTTGAAAACCTGTGGCTATTGTGTGGGGCTTGCAATTCTGCGAAGGGGACAGGGACGGTTGCGGAGCTGCGGGCGAAGTTAGAAAGCAGTTAAAAGTTATGTTCACAAAATTAGCCTCGGACATCACATTTTCGGATATTAAAGAGTTTTGTGATGGGTATAGTGAAGGTGTGAGGGTAGAGTATAAGCAACAGATGACTAAGGATATTCCTAAAATCATTTCATCTTTTGCTAATACACAAGGCGGAATTTTTATCATAGGGGTAGAACCCGTAGTTCCGTAGTTCAGCGATTCATCTTGATGCCCGATGAATCGGGCAACAGGAAAGTGAGGAAAGGAGTGAGATATGGCGTTAGATGATTTACAACAGGTTATTGAGAAGTTGCAGGAGATGATTGGCAGGCATCGTGATTATCTATCTGAAAATGAAACACGTACTCGACAAGTGCTGATCGATCCATTGTTGCGAGAGTTAGGTTGGGATGTTGAGAATCCAGATCTTGTGGCGCTGGAAGATCAACCAGCCACAAGTAAACGGGAATCTGCGGATTATATCCTAAAGAACAGTGGGAAAAATGTTGCCGTTGTGGAAGCCAAGAATATAGACAAGAAAATTGATGATTTGGAGCATCTTGAACAGACTGACAACTACGCTCGCTATGCAGGGGTACAGTTTTTCGTACTAACCAATGGTGTTACTTGGCTATTGTACGAGCGGACTCTGACGACGAGCCTTGAGTCACTTGAGCCAATCGTTCGTTTTGATATTGTTTGTGATGAGCCTCATCATTGTGCATTGGCTTCTCTCTCAATGTGGAACCCAAATCTTTCCTCTGGTAGTCCATCTAAAGCAACGGAACCAGTCTTCGTACCACCAAAATCTGCATCAGATGCACCTAGCAGGCAGAGCAACGAGTTCATGAAAGAACAACACCCGCAGCCCTCCCGCACCCCGAAACCGTCTGCTGGTCAAGATAATTCCTCCGAACAGTCGACCGACGACGAAGAGCCAGAAGATGAAAAAACACTTATATTGGAAGACGATAAACACAAGACCTACAAACGTAAGTGCAAGAACTATATGGCATGTCTTGACAAATGCTTGGAAATCTTGTTAGAAATTCGGAGAGATCAGTTTGAAAGGGTGTTATTAGATTTTAAGTTGAGAAAAAATGGGCGCAATTACTTTTCAAAAGTCTCTGACAATCTTATATCTCGTAAGATAGGAGGAACAGATATTTATGTTTATAACTACTTCAGCAGCAAGGCGATAAAAAGGATGGTAGAGAGCGTTGCCTCACGCTTCGGATGTAAGGCAACAATCGAGTAATTATATTGCCTCGATTAAGCGCAGACTGAAAGGCTATGAGAGCCATGAACTGGAAAAACAAAATCTTCATTGAGGATAACTTGCCCACTATGTACGGAATAAATAGCAAGATCGTTAATCTGATCTACTTTGATTCGTCGTTCAATTCCAACCGTGACTACGCTGACCCCACTGGCAGCCAAGCCACCGGTGCCGCCGGTACGGACGCATAAGCACACGCTGTTTGGATTGCAGGAGGGGTTGTGTGGGGGCTGTGGGATTTTCTTCCCGTTTCGGAATTTGACGATTGATCACAAAATCCCTCGCAGTAAGGGAGGAACAGATCACTTTGAAAACCTGTGGCTATTGTGTGGGGCTTGCAATTCTGCGAAGGGGACAGGGACGGTTGCGGAGCTGCGGGCGAAGTTAGAAAACAGTTAAAAGTTATGTTCACAAAGGTTGCAGACGAGATCACTTTTTCAGATATCGAAGCTTTTTGTCGGGAATTTGGCGAGCGATTCATCTTGATGCCCGATGAATCGGGCAACAGGAAAGTGAGGAAAGGAGTGAGATATGGCGTTAGATGATTTACAACAGGTCATTGAGAAGTTGCAGGAGATGATTGGCAGGCATCGTGATTATCTATCTGAAAATGAAACACGTACTCGACAAGTGCTGATCGATCCATTGTTGCAGGCGTTGGGCTGGGACGTATCGGATCCGGATATAGTTCAACTTGAATATAAGGTGAAGCAGAAGCGGGCGGATTATGTGCTGATGTGGAATGGCAAACCTATTGCCGTGATTGAAGCGAAACGACTGGGAAGTAGTATAGAAGATAATGAGACGACTCAAGTTCACGCCTATGCTAATCAGAATGGCATTCCCTATATGATCGCCACTGACGGGGATAGGTGGGAAATGTACGAGGTCTTCAAGCAGGCCCCGTTGGCAGAGCGTCAGTTAATGAAGTTTCAGTTGTCTCAACAGCTGGCTCATGAAAATACGTTGCAAGCGTTGCGAATATGGAAGCCGAATCTTGGTTCTGGTAGTCCAACTGAGGCAATGAAGCCGGTCATTGAGTTGCCACAAACGGTAGTAGATCCACCTAGTAGTCCGTCTAATGAACCACAGTCATTACCTCACGACCCATCAGTAGATAGCGACTTAACTCCTACAAAGCACTTAACTTCTACAAAGCAATTGTATCTCGAATACTGGACAGCACTATGCACCCGCCTCGAACAAGGCGAGGGCGTAATCAAACCCGTAAAGCCCAACGCAGGACATTGGATTTCCTTTTCTCCTTTTCGCCATGGAGGCTTCGGTCTCAATGCTTCCGCCAGCGTGAAAGGCAAATTTATCCGTGTTAAGCTCATATTTAAGGGGAAAGACGCAAAACCTCACTACCACCGCTTAAAGCAAGACCGGATAGATATTGAAAAAGAAATTGATGTTGAAAAAGACATTGATGCCGAATTAGAATGGAGTGAAAACCCCAATAATAAGGAAAGTAATATAAAGGTCACTCTACCTGACACAGATCCCGAAACCCGCCACGATTGGAACCAACAGCACGAGTGGCTCTGTGAACAACTTGAAACCTTTTGCAAGGTGTTCAAACCACGAATTCAAGCACTCAAGCAAAAGCAAATATTTTTCTAAAGAGAAGTTGCTCTATATGGGAGTTGGTTTTCTATTTACTTCAGCGGGTTACATGTTGTGAAAAGCCTAACACTTTATTTCGGAAGTGCGTGAAACCCCAAAACAGAAGGAAAACACAATGAATGACAAAGGCTATGCCAATCCACAGTTGCTGATTTCCGCCGAAGAGCTGATGAGTAGACTCGACGACGGTTCAATCTGCCTTGTGGATGTCCGACCGACGCATGAATATGTCGAGGGACATATCCCCGGTGCTATCCATCTCGATCTATTCGCAATCAGCCTCAACGATACGAGCGAACAGGCGTTCAACGCGTTTATGTGGACGATTGCTTATCTCTTTAAGGACCGTGGGATTGACCCGACCAAGACAATTGTATGGTACGAAAACGAATCTGGCGTTAAGGCAGCACGCGGATTCTGGTTCTGCGAATATCTAGGACATGAAGATGTTCGGGTGTTAGATGGCGGACTCAGTGCTTGGTCCGCCGCAGGCGGAGAGGTGAGCATCGAAGCCGTAGCACCAGAGGAGGTGCCAGCGTTCTCAAGCGACTCAAAACCGGATGCCCACATGGATGTGGAGACCATCCACGGGTTACTTAATGCCGGCGATTTTGCTGTCCTCGACACGCGCGCCGCTGCCGAACATTACGGAGATGTCGCTCGCTCTGCGCGGGGTGGTGCCATCCCCGGCTCCGTTCATATCGAATGGCTTAACAATCTGGATGAGAACGGTATGTTCAGGCCCGCTGCCGAACTGCGTGCACTCTATGAATCTGCAGGCATCACGCCAGAAAAGCGCGTCATGTCCTACTGACAGGGCGGATACCGCTCTTCCCACAGCTACCTGGCGTTGCGGCTTTTGGGCTACCAGAAAGTCAGCAACTACATCGGCTCGTGGAAAGAGTGGGGAGATCGGCTGGATCTGCCGATCGAGATACCAGACGCGTGAAATGGGAAACAAGGGACAGGCCTTTCTTACGCTAACGCCTGATCCAGATCTGCGATAATATCTTCCACTTCCTCTAAACCAACGGAAACCCTGACCAAACCATCGGTGATCCCGGCATGTCTCCGAGCGTCAGGCGAAACCTGCGAGTGCGTCGTCGAAGCGGGGTGACAGATTAGGGTCCTTACGTCACCCAAGCTGACTGCGAGCGCACAGAGTTCAACCCGATTCACCAGTGTCTCTCCCGCCGCTACACCGCTTTTGAGTTCAAAAGAGATCATCCCGCTGAAGTCGTTCATCTGCCGTTTGGCAAGCGCATGTTGGGGGTGGCTTGGCAGACCGGGGTAATGGACCTTCGAGATCGCCGAATGATTTTCCAGAAATTCTGCAAGCGCGCGGGCGTTGGCACAGTGACGCTCGAAACGTAGCGGCAACGTAGCAACCCCGTGCAACGTCAGCCAAGCGTTGAACGGACTGATTACGCCTCCAAAGTGGCGTAACGCGCTTTTCTTCGCGCAATCAATAAACTCTTTTGATCCAACGATCACACCGGCCACCACGGCACCATTTCCGCTGAGATACTTGGTCATACTGTGGACGACGACATCAATACCGAGGGAGATTGGCTGCTGTCCACACGGCGTGGCGAAGGTGTTATCGAAAATTGATATGACCTCGTGCGCGCTTGCAATTTCCGCACAAGCAGCGATGTCAACCAGTTTCAGTGTTGGATTGACAGGGCTCTCAAGATAGATGGTTTTCGTGTTCGGTTGGATCGCCCGCTCGACTGCGCCGACATCGGTTGCATCCACAAATGTGGTCTCAACACCCATGCGACGGAAATCTTCGTTCAGGATATTGTATGAGCCAGAATAGAGAGAATCCATCGCCACGACATGATCTCCGTGAGCCAACAGCGTCAGCAACGCCGTGCTCACGGCTGCCATTCCTGACGCTGTTGCGAGTGCCGCTTCACCGCATTCTAGCACAGCAATCTTGTTTTCGAGCACAGATTGTGTCGGATTGCCCCACCGTGTATAGACATAGCCCGAATCTTCGTCCGTGAACGCAGTGACGCACTCCTCCGCTGTCTCAAACTGAAAGGTGCTGTTCTGGTAGATGGGCGGAATGAGGGGCCCTGTTTTGGGAAGGGATTCTTCGCCGGCATGGATGGCTTTGGTTGACCATCCGGTAGATTTGGATTTCGTTGTCATGCGGCACCAATTGACGTGCAGTGGTTGATCGAGATGTGAATATCGACCGACTGTCTAGCCAGAGTTTTCTCAAGATGGAAGAACTCCGCGTTGAAGCCCGCCGCTCAATCTAGTAAAATAAAGAACAAATACGGTTTGGAAAGGTTGATTATCGTAGCATGACAAATCGGGGGAAGTCAAGACTATAACTTCTCCAAAACCTGTTCCGTAATTTCTATGGTGCGTTCGATATCCGCTTCTACATGGGCAAAGGAGATGCTGCCCTGTTTGGTGGGAAGGGGGAAATGGAAAATGCCCTTTTCAATTAAGAGCATTCTGTACTTTTTATCGAGATCCATATCGTGAGACTGTGCAATTTGCAGCCAATTGGTCGGCACCTTTTCCATGAAATAAACAACAAAGGCGGACCCCTGTCGAGCGACGATTGAGGGAAAACCCTTCTTAGACAGAAGGGCCTTTAAGCCGTCCTCCATCATCTGACCGAGGTGTTCCAGATAACCATAAATCTCGCTTTCTTGCGCCTTCAATTTCCTCAAGGTTGCAATTGCCGCTGCTGTCGGGACAGGATGGGCACTATAGGTGCCTGCGATTAACACCTTCTTTTCCGGCTGCGGATGATTGAAATACTCCATATACTCCCGTTTTCCCCCGACGACACCTAGCGGGTAGCCGTTGGCGACTGCCTTTCCGAATACCGACAAATCTGGCTGCACCCCACATATCGACTGATAACCACCCAAGGCATGACGGAATCCTGTTTTTACCTCGTCAAAAATTAGCAGGCAACCGTATTGATCACACAGGCCTCGAAGTCCCTCTAGGTATCCAGAGTTAGGTTTAACCACCCCGATATTTTGTAGAATCGGCTCAAGAATGAGACACGCGATCTTCTCTGTTTTTATCAGGTTTTCTACGGCATCCAAGTCATTGAACTGTACTACGTGGACATGTTGAGAAGCGGAGGCTGGCATACCGGCTGTAATCGGATAGAGCGGCAATTCCTCACCCGGCGGATAGCCTGCGATTCTTTCATGGGGGTCCATCAAATTAAAAGCCACATCATTATGCCAACCATTGTAACCGCCCTGCATGATAATCACTTCGTCGCGCTCGGTTACCGCCCTAGCAACCCGCACGGCGAAAAAGGTCGCTTCTGACCCCGTATTAGTGACCTGCACTTGGTCTAGCGTGGGGATACATTCCACCAACAGATTCGCCAACTCCCCCTCCCAAGGGGTTGTCCCCGCACCCATCAGGGATTTGCCTGCCTTTATGGCTTGGATCACCGCTCCATCGACATCTGGATCGCTGTGACCAAGCAGATACGGTGAGAAGGCGGCGTGATAATCGATGTATTGCCTCCCATCGCTATCCCAGAGATAGGCACCCTTTGCTTTTACAAAAACGCGCATCGGATCTATCACCCGATTCAATGAAACGACACCGCCGGGGATCACTTTTTTGTGCTGTTCCCAGACTGCCGCTGCTGTGTCTTTCTGTGTCATCGTCTTTTCTTTCTTGGATATATTAACCTAAGTTGCGACTCTATACACCTGATGCCCCGCTGGGGCTCTAGCTCTGGTGGAGTAGGGACCGAATTGTCCATAATTGTTATGGATTCGGTATCCCCCTCCCCGAACTGTGCACAAAGACAATATGGCTGGGCTGCAAACCCAACGCTTGTAGTGCTTCGGCAATCTGTTTCCGTTTCACTCTCTATCCTAACACCGCATCCACTTTATTAATTGCCGCAGCCATCAATCGGGCATGGGCTTCCTGCATGTTGACATTAAACCCAAACCGCAAGGCTCTACCCAGAATTGAAAGGGTCTGTGGGCACATATCCCGTGAATACTCAACGTTCCCCTTGTAGGCTGGATCCTTCCACGGATAGCCCGACGGGTGATGCGAATGCTTAAACAGGATTGAATCCCAGTAATAGTAGATGTGACGATCTGGAAATCCCTCGTTGTACGCTGTGCCTGCCCCCAGCCCTTCTGCCTTGAGTGCTTCGACGTATTTGGGGACGAGTTCCGGATCTTTAACAATGATGGCTCCGCTGATGCCGCATTCGCCTTCGGGATCATCGACATGCTGTCGGATATACCCTTTTGGCTCCTCCAACGCTGCGATGAACGCCTTTTTCAGGCGACGGGTATGGCTCAAGATGTCCTCAAGTTTGGAAAGTTGCACCCGCGCAATTGACCCCATAATTTCGCTCGGACGATAGCCCTGACGTGAAAATGGCGGATTTTGCCACTCCTTATCACTCATCCACATCGGCATTGCAGCATCGCTGGCGAAGGCGGTGCGTTCATATATATCGTAGTCATCCGTAAACACCATGCCTCCCTCGCCGCAGCTAATTACCTTGAAGTAGTTTAGACTCCACGCGCCAGCCTCTCCCCACGTTCCGGTATACGCGCCTTTATACCGCCCACCGACGCACTGACAACAATCTTCAACCACCTTGAGGTCATGTCGCTGGGCAACCGCGATGAGGTCATCAAGGCGACACGGCACCCCTTGCATGTGGACGGGAAGGATTGCCTTTGTGTGTGGAGTAATCTTCCGTTCAACATCGGCGGGGTCCATACCGAGTGATTCGTCGATCTCAACGATTACCGGGATGGCACCCACGCCAACAACCGCCGCCGCCGTCGCAATAAAGGTATAGCCCGGAACGATCACCTCGTCGCCGGGCCCCACGCCAATTCCTGTCAGCGCACAGATTATCGCACTCGTCCCAGAATTGACCATCAGTGCGTGATTTACGCCGATTAGTGCCGCGGCTTCCGTTTCAAATGCAGCCACGTGAGAATCCTCAACAAACCGGAACAGCCTGCCGCTCCGCAGCACTTCAGTAACTGCGTTAATCTCCCGTTCATCGATAGCACTTGGACCATGTACACCGCTAGGAATAGGCTCCGTAATAACCGGGGTCCCACCATCAATTGCCAATCGATCTGCCATTTTTTTCCTCCCAAGCATTCATTTTTTGATATGTGTTGTCCACCCTCGATTGAGGTTTGAAAACTATATCACAGCGCACGATCTCCGTCAATGGTTGTTTTTGACCGTAGGGTCATTTAATTCTTCGGTCCGTTCCGCACCGTTCCGTGTGCGGGCCTGTGTCCGTTCCGAGACCAGGCCCGCCTGCGGGGAGACCAGGGTCGGGACAAGATGCCCCACCTCCGAGGTAGGTCCCCCTCCCCCCGCCTGCGGGGGGTAAGGGGGGTCATCCTACCCGTCAAAGTCGTGTGCCAAAATCATTTACATGCGATTGCCCTGGTGTTGCTGAAAGTGAACTTGACATTTTTAGTGGCGTAGAATATCCTATAGCTATCTCATTCTTTGGAAGGTTATGATTGGTGTCATGCAAATTTCACAGGCTTCTATTGAACAGGCAATCAAAACCGTCGTTGTCAACGCGAGTCCACCAATCGTTGCGGCATACCTTTTCGGATCACACGCAACAGGGAAAGTTTGGGTAGAGAGCGATGTCGATGTAGCACTCCTATTTGGTCCGATGGATGCGTCGAACCAGCTAGAGATTATCGGGAGGCTCTCGGAATGCCTATGTCAAACCTTGGGAGACGTTGAAGTTGACATCGTGAACCTAGATGGAGTGCCAACTCATTTTGCCAATGAGATCCTACGGACCGGAAAACTTGCCTTTTGTGCCAATTCATACGAACGCACTCGGTTTGAGATGGGTGTCTTTGAAAAATATACGGATGAAGAACCGTGGCGACGGATTGGTCGTCGTTACTTGATGAGGCGGGTGAAAACGAGACAGATGTTAAAGAGAGAGAAGGACATGATAAATCGGGGGCGCGTCGAGCATTTAGTGAACTATGTCCAAGAAATGCTGAATCGTTTACGGAGTCAGGGTGGAAAGGGTTTCGAGGAATTCGCCGAAGATTTTCAGGCGGTGGATGCGTCGTTATACGAGCTCCAAACAATGTTGGAGGTAATCAGCGACATTGCAATGCACGTTGTCGCCGGTGCTAATATGGGATCGCCTAATAGCCGTCCCGAAGCGATCGAGATGCTCGCCAAGAATGGGATTATACCACAGGAACTTGCAGAAAAAATTAGCCAAGCTGTCAGGATGCGGAATGTCATTGTTCATCACTACCCTGGAGTTAATCTGTATACAGTTTACAGCGTAATCCAGAACGATCTCGGGGATATTGTCGATTTTTGCGCCGAGATTGTGAACTATCTCGATTCGCTCTAGTTACACTTATCATGGCAACTTGTCACTTTCGGACGATAAAATCTTCCGAAGACTAGGCAGCTTGGGAAAGTTAAAGCCGATTTAGGAGGATGACTATGCCGAATCTGCGTTTTGCAGCACCCAAGGAACAACGGGTAGCAATAATTACTGGCGGGGCTCGAGGAATCGGCGGTGCCTCTGCCATTCGGATTGCGGAAGAAGGGCGGGATATTGTCATCGCGGATATTCTCGAAGAAGAAGCCGCCAATGTGGTCAAAGAGATTGAACAGATTGGGCAGCGTGCGCTGTTTATAAAAACAGACATGACTGATTTTGCTGCCGTTCAATCAATGGTCGATCAAACGGTCGAAACTTTCGGGCGTTTGGACATTCTCGTCTGCTGCGCTGGGATTTTAGGTCTAGAAGCACCGTTCCATGAACAATCCGTCGAGCAGTTCGATAAAGTCATGCGGACCAATATCTACGGCGTTTACCACGCACATCAGGCAGCTATCCCTCACATGTTGGCGCGAAGCTGGGGACGGTGTGTGACAATCTCTTCCGCAGCACGTCATGGCGCGACCAACCTAGTTCCGTATGGTGTTTCTAAGGGAGCGGTCTTCTCGTTTATCGGTGCGCTTGGCAATGCGTATCCCAAACAGGGGGTGCTCGTGAACGGTGTGGAACCGGGCCGCGCGCTTACGGAGATGGTTGTTCCGCGCTTTTCCGCTGAACATCTCGCTGATCCGGGAACGCCGATCGGACGATACTCAGACTCCGAGGAGTTGGCGGAAGTCATTGAGTTTCTTTGCTCGGAGCGCAATACTTATGTCACCGGTGCTGTCTGGAGTGTGAAGGGTGGAACAGGGTAGTGATGGATCGGGGGGATTAACAATCCCTAACATCAGGAGGAACAAGCGGCAATGCGTGATGAGCTCACAGAAAAACAGATCGAATTCTACCAAACCAACGGCTTTTTGGTCATCGAGGATTTTCTCGATGCCGATGAGCTGGAAGAATGGCACCGATGTACCGAGGAATCCGTTGCGGAGCGTCTGGGGGGTGCCGTGGGGTTTTTGACGATTGGTGATTTACTAGACACCCCGCAGCAAAACGAACTCATCTGGCATAATTCATGGGCAGACCAGTAAAACGTGAAACGTGATGCAAACCGATCTGATTTACATTTGCGCGATGCGATTATGAAACCGATACCGCTGGTGGATTGATGAAATCGTGATATTTCTGTGCAACCTGCCCTGTCGCAACGTCGCCAGCGTGGATGAGTACACGGAAACGGAAATTCATCTCCTCACCACTTTTCAGCGTGTAAGCCCCATCTTTGCTTTGGTCGCCCTCAAATGTGCCGGTCCCGAAAATGTTTGTCGTCATTAAGCCGTAGTTGCGGACATGCCAATATGTCGGATAGCGCGGATTGGAAGTGTGATCAAATACAGCAATCCCAACATGCGTCCCTTCGACACTCCCTGAGTAATCGCACCACTGTGCACGCCTCCCCCATGTTTCGCCTTCGTTAATCCCACCGTAAGCGTTTTCAATCTTTCCGCCATCAGATGCGTTCATCAATGGATTGACACGAACCGATATAATCCCGCCCTCTTTGGTGTCTCCGAAGTGAACATCTCCTGCAGAAGCGATGAAGGTCAAATCCAGGTCGATAATGGTTCCCGTCTCAGGGGTGTTGTAGATACGGAAGTTCTGTCGGTCTGACATCAGCTTTTTGCCCGCCTTGTTGACCCAATCGTTTTCGGTATAGATTTTGCCAACCGCCGCCCCTCCACTTTTATTCGTAAAGGATTGATGCACCACTCTGCCAGAATTTTTTCCCTCTGCCCACACATCCACATCGTTGACCTCACCGTAGGCGACGTATAGCGATCGGTGATGAACGTGGTCGCTGGAGTTGTCACTGGTTTCGCCACGGGTCACTAGATGTCCGCCCGGACCTAAGACTGGGAAGAAATAAGGACGAACCCCCTCCGTTCCATAGCGGAAGGTTGTAAATGCCCTGCCACCGATTGTCACATCAATGGCATTGTCACGTTCATTGAACGCAACACCACCACTGCTTTCAACACTTTCTGATGAGAGGATATATGAACGCTCCTGATGAGCTGTGAGCCCATCCAGAATCCATAAGAGCGTTGCAGTTTTGCCATCGCCGTTGAGGTCGGCGGGGATGACTGCGCCGCTCGCCTGATCCGTAAGGGTAACTGACCCACCCGCGAGTGCTTCGGTTTCACGGTTATCCACATCAACATTGACAGGACAACCGTCCCGATTGTGTTCACCTGCATTGACTGTAACAGTAATACAATTTTTCTCTGCCATACATAACTCCTTAGAATTTGTGATTAATGCGCTTTCCCATTATATCACTTTCCTCATCATTCGGACAACCATCAAAGTGAACGATTACTTTGCGGAACGGCATTTCACGCATCACATTTCACGCGCTTTGCGGTTTGCACTTACTCTTGATATGAGCGAATGTTTTTAGATCTTGATTCATGCCGCATTTTGCGCTATACTCAAAAGTGAAGGAACACAAAAGGAGGGGACATCAATGAACTTAGGATTAAATCAAAAAGTTGCCATTGTCTGCGCGGCGAGCAAGGGTTTGGGAAGGGCGTGTGCAACGGTGCTGGCTCGCGAAGGCACGAACGTGGTTGTCTGTGCACGCAACGATCAAACGCTCAATGAGGCAGCGGCAGCAATACGCGCTGAAAGCGGCTCACAGGTATTGCCTATCGTTTGCGATCTCACAAGAGAGGAAGACATTGAGCAATTGGTAGAAAAAGGCGTGGAAGAATTTGGAACTGTTGATATTCTCGTTACCAACGTTGGACACCCACAGATGGGCGCATTCTCGGACCTAGCGGATGCGGACTGGCAGCATGGCTATGAAGGCGTTTTACTCCCGGTTATCCGGCTCTGCCGCTGGGTCATCCCTTATATGCAGCAGGCGAATTGGGGACGCATCGTGCATATCACCAGCATTGCTGTCAGAGAACCCGGTACACCTTACCTCATCTCCAGCGTTTTTCGGGCGGGGGTGGCGGCGTTGAGCAAGTCGCTCGCCAACGAACTGGGGCACGCAGGGATTCTGGTCAACACCGTGTGTCCTGGACCGTTTCGGACACCGCTTGGCGAAGAATTGATACGGCGGGCAGCGGTGACACAGAATAGAACCTATGCAGAAATCGAATCAGAAACGGCTCAAGCCTCCATTATCGGTCGGATGGGCGAGGCGGAGGAGCTAGCTGCGCTTGTCGCCTTTTTATGCAGCGACCACGCTGCGAACATTACAGGACAAGTGATGTCAGCGGATGGAGGCACGGCACGTGGGTTATTTTGAGAGACCGATATTGATTGACTGTTCCCAATGCTGTCCGTGCCGAGACAGGGCAGGCAGGCAAGCATTGGGCTTGTGAGAATTACTGTCAAATTACTGTGCGTTCAACAACTGATTAAACAGCGTCCGTGTGGTTTCCGTGCACCAATGGTAGTCGTTCAAAAACCGTTGTGTTCCGTCTTCGTAGCCGAGTCGTTTAGCGAGCTGCTCCAAAGCGGGGGCTTTATCCGGCAGCGCATCTAACGGTCGGTCATGAACGATTCGCAAGCTATTTTCCACATTCCTCAGAAATTCATACGCAAGGAGGAGCTGCTCTCGTTGATTTCGGTTCAAAGCTCCTACTTCATGCAGCCGGTGAATCGCCTCAGTGGTGTTCTCTACCCGCACTTGCGGGTGGGCCGCCCCATGGATTAACTGGAGTGTCTGGGCGACAAATTCGATATCGATGAGCCCCCCATATCCAGATTTCACGTCAATCTGTTGTTTTCTTCTACGTCTCCGGCGGCGGCGGGTGGATGAAGTGAGGGTTGAGCGCGTCGCTTGCGCTTCCATGCGCTGCCGATTATGGATAATATGTGCTGTCTGCTCAGCGGTCAGGGGTTGACTGTAAGCAAAGGCGTGTGCCTGTTCAACAAACTTCTGCCCGAGCTCAACATCGCCAGCAACGGGCCGGGCGCGGACTAACATCTGACGCTCCCACGTTTCTGCGTCTTTTGCGTAGTAATTCTGATAGCCCGCTAGCGACAAGGCAAGTGCTCCGCTTGAACCAAATGGACGGAGCCGCAGGTCAATGTCGTAGATTCCGCCGCTACCTATATTCCCCTTTAGCCGATTGACCAGTTCTAATCCAAGCTTGCTAAAGTAATCCGCGTTAGACATGCCTTGTGTCGTTTCGCCTTTGGCAGAATAGACGAGCAGCAGATCGAGATCTGCGCTGAAGTTGAGTTCCCGCCCGCCGAATTTCCCCATGCCAATCACAGCGAACCTCGCCAAAGGCAAATCTACGTCTATCTTTTCGTCTGTAGAAGCAGTTTGACTCTGACTTCCACCTTTCTCCAGCGGTTGCCCGCATTCGATTTGCAATTCTGTATTGATGTGGGAATACATCGCCTGCAAGATCCCCTCCGCGAGATCGGAAAGTTCAGTCGTCGTTGCCCACAGAGTTGCCTGTCCCAAAATGTTTCGCATACCGATTCGCAGGACTTCGCCGTTTTTGTATCGCCTTAATGCCTCAAACACTTGATCAGGTGTTCCATCCGCGGTTTCCTTGAGTGCCTCCACATAGATTTCGGACGCTGTCTTGGGATGGTCCATCACCGACGGGGCGGTCAACACATCAAAGGATTCCGGCTGCTCGGTTAGTAATTCAGCTAAGAAACGGCTAGTTCCACATAGCTTGGTCAATAACTCTAGAGTGGCGGGATGTTCATTGAACAGCGCGTAGTGGGCACCCCGCGCTCCTACCTTGCTTGCGAAGGTTTCAATATAATGAAGTGCCATGTCAGGGTCCGGGGATTCACCCAACAGACGCAGCAGCGTTGATGCGAGATCGACAAACAGTCGACGGACATGCGGAGAAAATCGCACGCCATCGGGGCCGTCCGCCATTAACTTCAATCGCCGATGGGCTTCACGTACATCAGCGAACTCAACAGGCCCCAGGAGGTCGCGTATTGCGCTTGGCTCGGTGGCTATGAGCACCGCTTCTATGTCTATCTCACCCTCTGAAAGCGGCGTTGCCAGGACCTTCCCAAAAATCGATCGAACTGCATTTGTATGGAGCGTGTAGTCCATCTCAAACGCTTCTAAAGTGGAACTCGCCTCACTATCTCGATACCCAATCCGCTTGGCGAGTTTCATCATTTCCGATTTCTTTGAAGGGAGGGAGTAGCGCTGCAGATCAGCTTGCATCTGGATCCGGTGCTCAACCGTCCGCAGGAAACGGTAGGCATCGGCGAGGATATCCCGATCCATCTGATCTAGCACCCCATGGCGATGGAGCAGGTCAATCGTTTGCAGCGAGTTGTTATTCCGCAACGCTGGGGTAGAGCCCCCGTGAATCAGTTGGATGCACTGGATGGTAAACTCGATATCACGAATGCCGCCGATGCCGAGCTTAACATGCGTTACTACGTCATCGCCCTGCTCCCGGAGACTGCTTTCAATCTGCGCTTTCGTCTGGCGAACGTCCAGCTTTATCTCCGTAATGGATGGTTCATCGAGGTATCGGCGATAGACAAACGGTTGAATGGTGCGAATAAACTGCGCGCCTAACTTGGGGTCACCGGCAACAGGACGGGCTTTGATCAACGCCTGACGTTCCCAAATCTCGCCCCATCCCTCGTAATAAGCCTCGTAGCTGTCAATGGATCGGGCAATCACCCCCGCCCGGCTCTCAGGGCGCAGCCGGACATCAACCCGGAAGACATAGCCCGCCTTGGTGACTTTGCTCATCCCGTTGATGATGAACTCGCAGAGTTTGGCAAAGTATTCCCCGTTCTCGATGCCTTGATCTGTTACCCCATCGTGTGAGTAAACGAACATCACATCGATATCCGAACTGAAGTTGAGCTCATATCCCCCAAACTTGCCCATCGCTATCACAGTGAGTGTGCTCGGAACCTTTTCACCGTTCGGGAGTTCGCCCCAAGGTGTCCCCATTTTTGGGGTCAGTTCAGCCGTGCCAATTTCATAGCAAACCTGTAGAGCCGCCTCCGCGAGGTTTGTCAACTCTTGGGTGGTCGTCTCAAGATCGGCATCGCCTAGCAGATCACGCAGACCGAGGCGTAGACTCTCCTTCCGCTTATAACTACGAATCGCGTCCAACTTTTGTTCTGCCAAATCAAACGGGGCTACCCCTTGGGACAGCTCACGATACATCGTTTCACGGTCTTTTGGGTTGTTCATCACCCCGGCATCAAAGAGTTCGTAAAAGTACTCAGGATTCCGCACCAAAACATCTGAGAAATAGGTGCTAGATCCAAAGCAGGTCGACAATATTCTCAGCAGGAAGGGGGCATCATGCAGCAAGCGATAAAGCCAAAGTCGATCAAAAGTCGCGTCGACAAAACGCTCAAAATTGTTCAGTGCTGCATCCGGATCCGGTGAATCCGCCGCCGCGCTCAAGAGGTGGCTGACAATTTCGGCAAACGCCTCGCGATATGGGGGTATATCCGCTAAGTTGTGTAGTCGGCGATTTACGCTGCTAACATCTTGAAATCCATACGTCCCTAAGATTTGATTAACTACTTCTGTCGAGAGGTCCTCGGGCGAAAGAATGAGATCTTTCGGAGTGAGATTTGAAGTCATATTGCTCCCTCCTGCTTGTCAAGAATTGAAACAGATTCTTCGACAAGCACGTTATCATCGCATATACGATAGAGGTTCGGTGGTACAGAACTGGGAACCAAGATAAGAATTGTGGAAAAGGAGTCCACGATAGCAATGGATGAAACATTGATTCAATCAACAAAAGCTCTACAAATCACACCAATATCAAGCCTAGACGATTCGGCCCATCAACCTCCATTGGGGGAGGGGGACACCGAACTCGCCTATTTGCAGGGGCTGGTCCGCGAAAAAGCTGCGCTGATTGAAAAATTGACGGACGAAAATAAGTACCTCCACGCCCAAATCGAACGGCTGGAGGAACGCATGGAATCGGAAATCAAGCGATCAGATGCCATGATTGAGCAGATGCAAGCTGCCTCTGACGAATCAAGCAAACGCGCTCAGGCGATCATTATGCACTTGAGCCAACAGGTTGAGCGGCAAACCGAACAGATTGAGATTTTGCAGGAATTGCAGGGCTTGAGCGGCACAATTCGCCAAACCGTCAGGCAACTGAAGTCCCATATTCTGCGCGAACGACTCGCCGTAGGGTAGAATAGAAGTTTAGCGATTGCATACCCTCCCATGTTTTGCAACACGACAGACCGCCTCTGCCATAACCTCCGCTGCGATAATGCCAACGGTATTGACAGGTGCGTCCTGCGTTCCGATCGAAAGCGCGAAAATCGTGTCGCCATCGAACATGGTATGCACCGGGCGAATCGTTCGCGCCAAGCCGTCATGCGCTATCTGCGCGACTTTCGTAACTTCCGTCGGGGAGAGGCCCGCGTTTGTCCCGACGACACCGATGGTCGTATTTGTGCTCGGTCCTTGAAATAGATCCCCTGCCGCCCGTTCAGATAACCGCTCCACAATATCCACAAATTCTCCCGTCTCTGGATGCCTTGCACCTGTCGAGATCTCTCCCGTCGTCGGATCAACGATGTTTCCAACTGCATTGACGACGACAATCGCCCCGACCATCAGTCCCGATTCCAACACGCGACACGCCGACCCGATGCCGCCATTCGATGGCTGAAGGCCTGGCCCCTTTCCAACCGTTGCGCCTGTCCCGGCACCCACCTGTCCCATCTGGACCGGAGCACTTGTGGCGTTCACGCAGGCATTATAACCCATCTCCCGGTCCGGACGCACTTTCGGGTTTCCGACACCTAGATCGAAGATGACAGCCCCCGGCACAATTGGCACACGCACCTGTCCCGCCGGGAATCCAACGCCCCGCTCCTCAAGAAACTGCATCACCCCACCCGCTGCATCCAATCCAAACGCGCTGCCGCCCGTGAGTAAAACCGCATGGACTTCCTCCACCAATCCTCCCGGACGAATCGCATCGGTCTCTCTAGTGCCGGGCGCGGATCCTCGGACATCAACACCGGCGACGGCTCCGGACTCACAAAGAATCACCGTACAGCCTGTTCGTGCCTTTTCATCCGTCGCATGGCCGACCTTGAGGCCGTTGATGGCGGTGATTGTATCCTTTTTTAATGGAGTCGTCATTTTAATCCGATGCCGCGTAATAGGTACTAAATCAACCTATGCAGCTCTTCAAAATAAGCGCGGATGCCGGCCATTCCCCGATGCACATCCATACCCGACCTTTTCACTTGCTCGGAGCCTATCGCCCCGGACTTTGGGAGTTTGGATTGAACGACCTGTTGAATATCTCATAACATTAAGAGTTTAACAGATGGATAACAAAATGTCAATTTATTTCTATTATTCATCATAGTTTTCGGTTTTCTCCCTGTCTGAGCGATGTGTCGGGATTCGGAGATCCCTCTCCGTTCCGAGAGTCTTCGACCTACAGGAGAACTAAATGCCTCTAATTCTTGCGACTTACCGATTGACAGGGTTTGGGCTAGGCTGTATAATATGTGCGTTTTATCCACCCCCCCGACTGAATCGGGATTTCGCTGCGCTCAACTTGTAACAATTCCAATTGACGAGGCACCCTATGCCAACTGAGATTAAACCCTTTGTCGAATCGAATGACCTACTCGATCAACCCGATATGCTACGGGCCCGTGCGAAACGAGACGGATATCTTTTCTTTCGGAATCTGATTGACACCGATACGATCCTCCAGCTCCGCCGAGATTTTCTCGAAATCTGTGATAAGCACGGATGGATTAAAGAGGGGACGGATTTGATGGACGGCATCCGAAACGGAGGTCCGTACATGGAAGGACAGGAAGAATACTGGCCCATCCTCAACGACTTTCAAAGCTTGGAATCTTTCCACGCCTTCGCCCACTATCCATCAATCCTTGATGCTTGCGACAAACTGTTTGGCGAACCGACACTCCCCCATCCACGCAATATCGGACGAATCATGTTTCCTGAAAACGTAAGGTATACAACACCTGCCCACCAAGACTATATCCATATTCAAGGCACGGAGGAGACCTATACCGCTTGGATTCCTTTGGGCGATTGTTCACAGTATTTCGGAGGACTAGCGGTGCTCGCGGGGTCCCACAAATTTAGCGTGCTACCGACAAAACGGGCTGATGGTGCAGGCGGTTTGGGCGTGGAAACCGACCACTTGAACCTCACATGGGTCTCGGTGGATTATCAAATTGGCGACTTTTTGCTTTTCCAAAGCCTCACCGTTCATAAGGCACTCCCCAATCAAACAAAAGACCGCCTCCGTCTTTCCGTCGATTATCGCTATCAAGGCCAATCTCAACCGATTACGGAAGGCTCGCTCCTGCCGCACTTCAACCGCATGTCATGGGAAGAAATCTATAAGGGCTGGAAATCGGAAAAGTACCAATACTACTGGAAAGATTTGGATCTGAAGAGTGTGCCTTTCACCAGAAAATATCACGAAGCCAAACGTTGACGTAAGTCCCACTCTAAAGGAAAAATTCGTCAAGGAGGAACAGTGAAGATTACACAAATCGAAACCATCAGCGTCAAAGCCCAGCCACACAACATCTGGGTCCATGTCCACACGGATTCTGGTATCGTCGGTTTGGGAGAGACCTTCTATGCTCCATCAGTAGTTAAGGCGGCGATTCACGATTTTTTCGGACCGCTCCTCATTGGCCGTGACCCATTCGAGATTGAGCGTCACTGGGAGGCGATGTTCCGCCTGTCTGATCATGCCGGGTACGGCGGGGCAGAGATGCGAGCAATTTCAGCACTCGACATTGCTCTCTGGGACATAAAGGGTCAAGCGGTTGGCTTGCCGGTTTACGAGCTCCTCGGCGGTGCAGTTCGCAAACGCATCCGTGTCTATGCCACCGCGATGCCCTACGAAGGCGCGGGCGAGGCAGCAAAACAGCTGCTTGATGAGGGCATCACCGCGATTAAGGGAGGCCCCACGATCCCGCTAGCCATTGCGAGCGACGGTCAGTTTCTCTCGCCGAAAGACCTTGACCGCGCGCTCAAGCCAATCCGCGAGATCCGGGATACGGTTGGCATGGAAATGCAGATGGCCAACGATGGTCACGGTAAGTGGACGCTGCCCATAGCGATTCGGATCTCGCAGGCAATGGAGCCGTACGAAATGATGTGGCAGGAGGACCTGATGCCGCTGCTCAACCCGAAAGCCCTTCTACGACTCCAAGAAGCTACGAAAACGCCAGTTTGCATTTCCGAACGTCTACTCAGCCGATGGCAGCTTCGGCAGTTCATTGAGAATGGCTCCGCTCGGATCGTTATGCCGGATTTAATCTGGACCGGCGGCGTTTCGGAAACGCACAAGGTCGCCATTCTTGCCTCGGCGCATCAGGTGCCATTTGCCCCGCATGATGCCACGGGCCCCGTGAATATCTTCGCTTGTGCTCACATCTGCATGAGTTCTCCAAATGCCATGATGCAGGAGCATGTGCCGAGTTTCTACAAAGGTTGGTATAACGATTTCGTTGAGCCGAGCCTAGACATCCGTGATGGCTTTCTCCACGCCCCGCAACGACCGGGAATCGGCACGCGGCTGAAGCCTGAAGTCCGAGATAGATCGGATGCCGTTGTGGCCATGAGCGACGAGCCGGGCGAGAGTACCGTCGACCATTGGGGACCAACGCCGGTGCGTAGCGAAGAGACAGAGGCTGAAGTTCAACGGCTACGAGTGGAACGCCTCCCAGAGTCCAAACCGTGAGTTCATGTTAAGCTATTTATCATGTTTTACACAAAGGAAACCGAATCATGAGTATCAGAACGAATAAGTTGAAGCAAAAGTTGGCAACCGGCGGGTTAGTGTTAAGTGGCGGTGTGCGCCTTCCCGAACCGGGGCTTGTTGAGGTGATGGGATATGCTGGTGTCGATTATGTTCTAATTGATGCAGAACACGGTTCTATGGGTTGGACGGAGATAGAGCGGATGGTTCTGGCTGCCTACGCCGCGGACACCACACCGATTGTTCGCGTCCACGAGAACGATGAAGCGAGGATTATGCGTGCGCTCGATCTTGGCGCAATGGGGGTGCTTGTCCCGCACATCCGCACCGCTGACGAGGCGCGACAGGTAGTAGAGGGTGCATTCTACCCGCCCCAAGGCAAACGCGGTGTTGGCCCAAGTCGAGGCATCAAGTTTGGAGGGATACCGGCGGCAGATTATTATGCGAACATCAACAATGAAGTTTCGGTTTCATTGATGATCGAAGATGCCGAAGCAATTGACAATATTGATGAAATCGTGGAGGTCAGAGGCATTGATGTCCTGAATGTAGGGACAAGTGACTTGGCGGCTTCATTGGGTGTACCGGGGCAGCCTTTGCACGCCAAAGTCGCCGAAGCCTCTGAGAAGGTGCTTGCTGCTGCAGCACGGAAAGGTATTGCTGTTGGCTATCCGACCCGCAGCTTGGAAGATGGGGTTCAAGCGATTAAACGCGGGTTCCGCGTGCTGTCTTGCGGTAACGCAGCACCGCTACTGTTTGAAGCTGTCCAGCAAAAGTTAGAGGTCCTGCGAGGCACAGAGCAGCTCGGCTAGAAAGGCAAAAAAGTCATGGAATATGTGAACTTCGGAAAAGCTGGCGTTCAAGTGAGTCGACTGGCACTTGGTTTAGGATTCAGGGGACAGGGGGATGAAGCCGAGGCACAGCGAGTCATCGAACACACAATCGATCAGGGAATTAACCTGATTGACTGCGCCAACGTATACGGGACAATGGACGACCGTGCCAACATCGGTCGTTCAGAAGTTATTTTGGGGAAAGCACTCAAAGGCAAGCGTGACGATGTTGTGATTACCTCGAAGGTTGCTAGTCAAATAGGCGATGGACCAAACGACCAAGGGTTGTCTAGATACCACATCATGCGCGAAGTCGAAAGATCGCTGACTCGCTTGGATACAGACCACATCGATGTCTACCTCGTCCATCTGTTCGATGAATCGACTCCCCTGGAAGAGACGATTCGGGCATTGGACGACCTCGTTCGTTCGGGTAAAGTTCGCTACGTCGGTTGTTGTAACTATGCGGCATGGCAGGTCTGCAAGGGCCTGTGGGTCGCAGATCGATACAATGCAACACCGTATATGTGCGTCCAGAATCAATACAATCTGCTGAACCGGCAGCTTGAGGGCGAAATGTTCGCGCTTGTGCGGGACCAGGGATTGGGGGTCATGGTATACAGTCCGTTGGCGGTGGGACTTTTAAGCGGTATCTATACACCAGACTGTCCCGCACCGGCAGAATCTCTCTGGGGAACGCGGCTGCGGGAAGCATTTCCAGCAGCAATACAGGGGGCTGCCAGTCAGGTTATATCGACCGTGATTAAATTGTCGGCAGAATTGGGGGTAACACCTGCACAGTTGGCACTGGCTTGGGCACTATCTCACCCAGAAATCACCGTCGCGATCACCGGTGGCGACACAATCGAGCACCTGAACGATAATATCGGTGCAGTCGGTTGGACACTTGACGACTCAGTGCGGGAGACCCTCGACGCGGTTTCAGAATCGTTTAGGTTCATGGGTGGATAGGACTTTGAGAAGATTCGGTGTTAGCCCGTCGTATGTGCGTAGTCACAGATCCACAATTAATTCAAGCAAAATCTTCCCGATAACTTCCATTTCAATTCCATGTGACTGGAGATTATGGACTCAACAGAAAATAGAATTGAACCTATCTGGACAACGATAGATGAGAAAACTAGATATCCTATCTATATCGGAACTGATATTATTCCTGAATTTGGGGCTCTCTTTAAGGAGCGCATGCCGCGTTGCTCTCGAGCATTATTAGTGACCAATCAAACTGTTGAAGAGGTTCATGCCTCTAAAATCTCCCAGATTTCTGAGAGCCTCGCCAATTTAGGAGTAGACCTAATCGTCGAAGCAATCCCAGAAGGGGAAAGAACAAAATCCTATTGGGGCCTTGGGATGTTGTATGACTTTTTCGCGGAGCATCAGTTGGATAGGCAATCCGTAATTATCGCAATGGGAGGCGGTGTCATCGGCGATCTGGCTGGATTTGCTGCGAGCACGTTTTTGCGCGGGCTTTCATTAGTTCATATTCCCACTACCCTCATCGCTCAGGCTGATAGTAGCCTTGGCGGAAAGGTTGCCATCAATCTGGCGCGACTTAAAAATATAGTCGGCGGGTTTTACCATCCCGAAATGATCTACACTGATGCTAGCTTTCTGCAAACACTCAACGCGAGAGAGTTAAGAGCGGGGCTTGCCGAAGTGGTTAAGTATGCTGTAATTATGGACGAGGAGTTATTTGACTACATAGAGACCAACGTAGAGAACATAATAGCGAAAGATCCTGATGTTTTAGAAAAGCTGGTTAGAAGCTGTTGTGAACATAAAATTGCAGTTGTGGAAGCGGATCCGGAAGAACGGACAGACCGACGGGCTATTCTAAATTATGGACACACAATTGGACACGCCTTGGAATCACTTTATCACAGATATTTACATGGCGAAGCGGTTTCGGTAGGCATGGTTGCTGCTTCATACCTTGCAATCAAAACGGAGCTTCTCGCTCCCACAGATGCTGAGAGACAATCAAAGTTATTATCCAGAATTGGATTGCCGACCGATGCGTTAGGCGTTTTGATAGATCCGCTGCTTCAACCGATGTTACATGACAAAAAGCGTCGGGGCAACACTTTACGATTTGTGCTGCCAACGAAAATAGGGGCAACCACAATCAAGGACATACCCAAAAAAGAGCTCCCGGATTTACTCCAATACTTGGTAGAAAAGCGGATCTTTAGTCCGTCGGAAGATGCAACTGCTATCGATGAGGGATAGTTATACTTTCATTTTGAAAGCGCATTGAACTATTAGCCCGCAAGTTGCAAAGCTGGATGCACAATACCCTTACGGATTGTTTTTGTTCAACATTTCTGCTTGTCGACGTGCTATAATAACCCAAGTTGCTAGTCGTTGAAAGTCCATCAGTTTTCTATTAAAGATGGAGCGATATGTCTATAGAAAAATGTCGCTGCTTGCTTCCGATCCAGTTGCCTTGAATCCCAATCCATCGGGACAGAGTATGCCTACTACTAGCAACTTGAGTTAGTAGCACAAAATCCCAAAAATTCGACATTCAGAAATGGAGAAATATAATGTTGGAAACGATGCAAACCCGTTTCAATCTGCTACTCAAAGGTGGTCACGTCATTGACCCCAAAAACAACATCGATCGAGCCATGGATGTTGCGATTGCAGAAGGGAAGATTGCACGCGTGGCGGAGAACATTCCGGACGCGGAGGCAGAAAAGGTTGTTCATGTCGATGGACTCTACGTCACGCCCGGCTTACTGGATATACATGTCCACGCCTACGCCGGCACCGGTCAGCGAAACGCCTACTGCGGAGACAATTCCTTGTATCCTGATGGATTCAATTTTCGCACAGGTGTGACCACAGTTCTTGATGTCGGGAGTTCAGGGTGGCGAAACTTCCCTGATTTCAAAGACCGTGTCATTGATAGAGCGAAGACCCGCGTGTTTGCACTCCTCAATATTGTGGGACACGGTATGGGTGGCGGTGCCATCGAGCAGAATATAGCGGATATGGAGCCCGAAGCAACGGCGAAAGTCGCCGAACGCTATCCCGATATTGTGGTGGGAATTAAGACCGCGCACTACGCAGGGCCTGAGTGGCTCGGTGTTGACCGCGCCGTAGAAGCTGGACGACTGGTGAACTTGCCAGCCATGATTGATTTCGGCTCATTTCGTCCAGAACGTCCCTATCCAGAAATGATACTTGAACATCTGCGCCCCGGCGACATCAGCACCCACATGTACCAGGCCGCGATACCGATGTTCGATGAGAAGGGGAGGTTGCAGCCTTACTTCGCTGAAGCTCGCAAGCGCGGGATTAAGTTTGACGTGGGCCACGGTGCTGGGAGCTTCGTGTGGAACCAGGCAATACCTGCTATTGAACAGGGATGGATACCGGACTCGATTTCGACAGACATCCACACCGGTAGCATGAATGCCGGGATGAAAGATATGGCGACGACGATGTCAAAAATTTTGAATCAAGGTATTTCTCTGTTTGATGTCATCAAAATGTCAACGATTGACCCGGCACTGATGATTAATCGTCCGGAATATGGTCACTTAAGTATCGGTGCGACAGCGGATGTCGCCGTGCTCAAACTAAATAAGGGGGAATTTGGGTTTCTAGATGTCAGAAGGGCACTCTTCGTAGGGAATCAGAAGCTAGAGTGTGAGTTGACCTTGATTGATGGACAGGTCGAGTGGGATCTGAACGGGCGCGCTGGCCTGGATTGGCAGGAGTATTATGCGACAGCGTAAGTGTATCAAGCGATCTCCTTGTTAAAAAGGCGACTGTCGCCGAGCAGTGATGAGGATTTGCTAGGTAAACAGGTTTACCTAGCGAATCCCGAAGCAAACTTTGTATGTAGGATCAGATCTCACACTCCTGAACCTAACTTCCGGTAAAGGCACTTTTCCGCTCAATGATGTATTCCGTCAACGGACTGGGAGATGCCTGAATCCGCACGTTGACTAACGCTGGTTTGTCCGAGGCAAGAGCGCGTTCCAGCGCACCGCGTAGTTGATGTGACTCCTCGACATATTCGCCGTGGGCACCGAGGGCCTCCGCCACCTTGTCGTAACGTGAGGGAAGTAGCTCGGTCGCCACACTTTTTCCGAACAGCTGCACTTGCTGATGGTAGTCTATTCCCCACACGCTATCGTTCCCAATCACGATGACTACCGGCAAGTTGTGCCGCACGGCGGTGTCCAATTCCATGCCGCTGAATCCGAAGGCACCATCTCCGGTGAGGACCACCACCTTGGATTGAGGTAGCGCGGCTTGAGCACCGATGCCATAGGATACACCCCACCCTATCATTCCGAGCGTGCTATTGGTAAACCAGCGTCTAGGACAGAGGCTGGGATAGTAGGGAGTTCCATAGAAAGAAAAGTCACTGCCCTCGAAGATTAAACAGTCATTCTCGTCCAGAAGGGAGCGCAACGGCTTGTGAACGGACATCGCGTGTAACGGGGTGGATGTTACTGCTCGGCTGTCCAAATCTTGCTCTTGAGCATCGCGGGTAGACCTTAGCTCTTCAACGATTGGATGTTCTGTCCACCGATATCCCTCGGCCTCCTGCGCCAACTGCTTGACTACCGCGCCGACATCTCCTAAAATGCCGACATCCACGCCGCGTGAGAGGCCAATCTGGTCGACTGATGGATCTACTTGGATGATGCCTACGTCAGCGGCGAGTGTCGGCGGCCCGCCGAAGGAAACCGTAAAGTCCAATTTTTTACCGAGCAGCAGCACAACGTCTGCTTCTTCCAAGCGGCGTGAGACACGGTTGACCCTTCCGTCCGCGAATCCGAAGCAGTAGGGGTGGGTATCGGGAACAAGGCCACGAGCTATCTCCTCGGTGAACAGTGGAAGCTGCGCTATTTCCAAGAACCGCTGCAAATCCTCCCAATTTACGGAGTCAGTTGCATTTCCCGCTAGCACCATCGGCCGTTTCGCGCCTTGGAGCAATTCTATTGCCTCTCTGACAAGGACTGGATCGCCCATGACTTGACCGGAGCGGCGGTACACTTCGGGTGGGTCGAAATGTACTTGGCTCCTATCCACTTCAGCATTTTGGACATCTACAGGGATAGTCAGGTGAATGGGCCCGCGTCTACCCGCTAAGGCGGTGCGAAAAGCGCGCGCAAAAAACTCTGGAATACGGGACGGGTCCGAGATGAGCCATGAGCCTTTCGTGATGGGTTTCGCCATTCCAACCTGATCAATCTCTTGCTGCGCGATGCCCTGTCCCAGTTGGTTTTGTGCTGCGGAACCTGTGATGTTGATGACCGGCGATTCCATGTGATACGCCAACGCCAGGCCCGGAATAGCGTTCACATGCCCCGGTGAGGTAAACATTGAGATTCCGGGGGAGCCAGTGATCCGTCCCCACGCATTTGCCATGTCCACCGCAGCCTGTTCGTGGCGGGTATCAATGAACTTGAACCCCTCCTCCGCCATAACGTCCATCAGATGCAGGGTGTGGTCACCTGCTAGGGTAAAGATTTGGTCTATCCCTTCCATCCGCAATGCTTGGACGATAAGGTGTGAACCTGTTACCTTCATAACAAATTTCTCCTTGTCCAACCTGACTTTGGAAAGCCACTAAACCTCTACCCTCACCGCCCGACCAGATTCCCCTGACTCGATGACAGCGTTCAAGGTTGCGAGGATTGACAGGTTGTTGCGTCCACTAGTTTCAGGCTCGGGGCCGCCGTTCACCCAGGCGGCAAACGTGGCAGCAACGTGCTGGTCAAGTTGGCGTGAGCCAGTGAAGTCCGGATCGAGCTCTACCTCACTCAGTCCGGCCTCCCGGTCTGTCCCAATAAGCAAAGTTTCCGGACCACCGAAGCCTCGTGGACTGTGTAAGACAACTGTGCCATGCTGGCACTCCGCTCGAAATTCACCGGTGTTCACACGGGCATCAGAAGTGGATACGATCACGAAACGGGCACCATTATCGAAGGTAATTTCAGCGGTGGCAGTGGATTCGCGATTCCATGTTGTTGCCGGGGGTCGGTAAGAATGACCAAACACCTCCACCACGCGCCGGTTCACCATCGCAATCAGCGAATCAATTTCGTGGACGGTCATCTGCCAAAGTTGCGAGTGCTCGGAGTCGGGATATTCCCCACCACGGGCTTTGTAGGTAAACATGTGTCCGGCCTGCGGCTCGCCATAAGCCGCCTCGGTCATCAAACGTCGCACCGTGCGCTGTCCGGGCAGGTATCGCCACTGCTGTGTTACAACGATTTTTAGCCCGCGAGCCTCCGCCATCTCTGTCAATCGTTTGGCGGGTGCCAGTTCCAGGGTAAACGGCTTCTCCACCATGATGTGCTTGCCCGCTTCGATTGCAGCCTCAACTAATTCATCATGCGTGCGCGCCCAAGTGGCGATAACAACACCGTCACAGTCGGATTGTTCCAACGCCTCCGGGTATGAAGTGTAGGCGAGATGGTCCGGTAGTTCGAGATCGTGAATGGCGGCTTTGAGGCGTTGTGCATCAATATCGACTAAGCCGACCAATTCAAACCTGTCGGGTCGCGCCAGAAAGCTGCGTGCGTGTGACTTCCCTCGGCCACTGCCCACGACAATCATGCGCAGCGGATTCCCTATCCCGGCGTGGTTTCCTGTCATTTCGGCTATCTCCTGCTTCGGACATTCCACAGTTGCGGAATCTGTGATGGATTCCCGGTCATAGTAATCCCTCCACATCTGACTCGATAAATCTTGGGAGGGGGACGTGAGGCATCAGACGCGCTGGGTGCTATGTCTTAGCTGCTCCTCCAACGCAACTTTTCCGCAAGCATATTGACAAGTATATCCCACTCACGGAAGAGGATAGGGTTGGATGGTATTGGGTTAGTCAACAGACTTTCTTCGCTGCTGTTGATAGTGTAAGGCAGCTCGGATAAAGTCGCGGAACAGTGGATGCGGTTCAAGCGGCTTGGATTGAAATTCGGGGTGGAATTGCGAACCAACCATCCACGGATGATTAGCAACTTCAGTGATCTCGACCAAACTCTCGTCAGGTGATACCCCGCTAAAACACAATCCTTCAGATTCAAGAGCTTCCCGATAACAGTTGTTCAACTCATATCGATGGCGGTGTCGTTCTAAGATGATCGGTTGCTGATAGGCTTCATAGCTTTTTGTGTTTTCCTTGAGAACGCACGGGTAGAGTCCAAGGCGCATCGTGCCACCGAGCTCGGTCTTTTTTCGTTGATCTCGCATCAAATCAATGACGGGATGGGGTGTTTTCTCGTCAAATTCGGAACTATTTGCGCCTCTCAAATTTGCGATGTGCCGTGCAACGTCGATGACCATGCACTGCATACCGAGACATAGCCCAAAATATGGAATCTTCTGCTCCCGCGCATAGCGTGACGCAATAATCATCCCTTCAATGCCACGGTAGCCAAAACCGCCGGGAACGAGAATTCCGTCAACTTCCCCGAACTGCTCATCCAAGTTTGGGTCATCAGCCAGCATGTCAGATTCAATCCATTTGACATCTACGGCTGAGTCATTGGCAATGCCACCATGCTTGAGGGCTTCCTTCACGCTGAGATAGGTATCAGAACCTTGAACATATTTACCAACAATCGCTATCTGGGTCCGGTGTTGGGGGTGCTTCAGTTTATCAACCATCTTTGCCCACTCAACATCATTCGGCGGGCGCTCTTCCAACCCAAGTCGCTTTATCACTAGACGCCCCATGCCTTGCCGCTCGAAATTCAGTGGAATCTCATCAACCCGATCGGTATCAAGCCCTTCAACGATATACTCCTCCTGAAGCCCACAGAGGAGTGAGATCTTCTGACGTATTCCTTCCCCCATTGGTTGACTTGTGCGGCAAATCAGAAGATCGGGCTGGATACCATACTCTTGTAGCGTCCGGATGCTATGTTGGGTCGGTTTGCTCTTGCTTTCTCCGTTGGGGAGGGTATAGATTAGCGAAACGTGAATAAAGAGCGTATTTTCGCGGCCCATCTCCACCGCCATCTGTCGAATTGCCTCTACAAACGGGGGTGTCTCAAAATCTCCAATGGTCCCTCCGATCTCCGTAATAACCACTTCCGCGTCGCTGTCGCGCCCCAGTTGGTAGATGCGCTCCTTGATCTCATCGGTGATGTGCGGGATAAGTTGCACGGTCCCTCCCAAATAATCCCCGCGCCGCTCTTTGGCGATGACCGTATTGTAAACTGAACCTGTTGTGAAGTTTGAGTATTGATTGAGGTCAATCCCCAAGAATCGCTCGTAATTGCCGAGATCGAGATCGGTTTCCGCGCCATCCCGCGTCACAAACACTTCACCGTGTTGAAATGGGTTCATCGTGCCAGCGTCCGAGTTGAGGTATGGATCGATTTTCACCACTATAACCTTGAACCCACGATTGATAAGCAAGCGACCAAGTGATGCTGTCGTTATTCCCTTTCCGATACCAGAGATTACACCGCCGGTTACGAAGATGTACTTTGTCATCAAAAAACTCCTGCTTTAGTCTCTTTTCGCTTTTTTTCTGACGAAAAATGTGTTAACGAGCTGCTGACTATTTAGTCGCTCGACGACTTAGGAAAACGCTCGTTTTCGCAGCCATCAACGATACGTTGGTGTCGATTATCTCTGATATTTCCTTGTTCTGTCTTAACTCGCCAACCCAACGGCATCTGTTCAATCACGCCCGATGTCTTCCAGTCCTTGAATTGCTCTCGCATTGCCGCCCATCGTCCTCGGTCAAATAGGACAACCCCGTGGTTCAGGGATTCCAATAAGGTCAGATGAAAATTCTTGAACATCAAATCGAGTTCGGATTGGCTGTAGGCAAAAATATCAATCGGGCCAGAGGTGAATAGGGAATAGTCAGGTTGGCCATTGTCGGGGAATTCACCTGTTAGTTTCTGCAAGTTGGCATATCGGCCGGTAAAAGCAGGGGCTCCGTCTGTGGTGGTTGCGTCGGGACGGGCAAAAAAAAGAGGCAACGGTTTAACTGGTAAAGCCGTTGCCCCTGACCGATCACTCGTGACCTCATCCGTGATGCCGATTCAGGTGTTCGATATGGTTCTGAAACTTTGTTTACTTAAGATGCTCAAAACCATTTTCTCTCAGCATCTCTAAAAAGAGTTCATACCCTTAGACAGGGTATTCAGATGATCCGCAACCATGGAGAATGCCTGATTCATCGTCTCTATGGCTTGTTGTTGTATCATATCCCCTTCTGTCATCAAGAATCCTGTTTCTGCAGCTAGTGCCTCTAACTTAGCTATCGTTGGTTCAGTCACAGTATTATCTTGATTTGTCACCGAAGGCATTGAATCATCTGTTTCGACTTCGTCAGCAAATGGAATTGAACCATAACTCAAAACATCTTCTGTGTCATCTGGCGTTTTCGTCTGTGCTTCACGAGTTGAATCCAAATCAAGCCTATCGTCAGCTTTGACGTTTTGCATGGTGCGAGAGCCAGTTTCAGGTATAACCGCCCTCTGTTCCGGTGGATCCGGAAGTAAATACACCTTTTCAGACTGAGGGGACAGATGCCGATAGGCGAGATACTCCAACACCGAAAAAACGATGGCAATTAACAGGAGAATTCCAATTCCGATAAAAAGCGGAGAACGAAGTTCTTTTATTTGCTCTCGCAACGGCTTCCAGCCCTTTCCTGTCCTATCACGCCAATCGTAGAAGATAGCCATTTTATACCTCGGAGTATGAGACAATTATAACACCTTTCTAAGGTGTGTGCAAGGTAAATAACATGGTTTGACCCAATGCTGTCCGTTCCGAGACCCCCGCGAACGGGACAGGCAGGCAAGCATTGGGCTTGTGCGAATTACTGTCATAGAGTCGATCTAGCAAGCGTTTCCCATCATCAATGCACAGTCCGATCAGAACGTCATAATCGCTACCGACTGACCAGTTGCCTTTCGCCATCGAGCCATACAGAACAATGTTGTTCAATCTCTTGAATTAGCGTGTTTAAGTTGGGCCCCAACGCTTCACATTGGAGGTGGTTCAGAATGGCCTTGATCGACTTTTCGGCTGATTGTTGTGCGGTGAAGCAGCACCACGCAAAGTTATTGGTGTTAAGAAGGTCTGTTGCGGCCTCAAATTCAGCTTCGGACTGTTTGAGCCAGTCTATAGATCTTACCATAAGTTTGCCGTAATTTTGAAGCCTCCTCTGAAAATGGGCAGGTATTTGATGACTTGGGACAGGGTTTGCACAAGGTAGCCCCCCACTTGTGTTACCTGCGTGATTTCAAGATTTTAAGCACCCGCTCCAAATCGGCCGGCACATCAACCCCAATCAACGAATGTTCTGTTTCAACGACACAGATACGGATACCGTGTTCGAGGAAGCGCAACTGTTCAAGTCCTTCAGAGCTCTCGCACGGCGTTTTCTCCCATTGGGTAAACTCAAGGAGCTGCTCTCGGCGATAAGCATACAACCCCACATGCCGATAGTTTGGGTGGGAGTGCAGCCAGTGATTCGAGAGATTGCCGGGGATTGAAGCTCTGGAAAAATATAACGCGAAGCCTTGGAGGTCGGTCACAACCTTAACGACGTTGGGGTCTCGATAATCCGCTTCATTTTCGACCGGCTGTTTCAATGTGCTGACTTCCACACTCGGGTCATCGAGAAACGGTTGAATCATCTGATCAATAACCACCGGCTCCAGCAACGGTTCATCGCCCTGAATATTCGCCACAACATTGCAATCAAGTGTTTCGGCAACAGTTGCAACCCTTTCGGTGCCTGTGGGACAATCCGGGGATGTCATGACCACCTGCCCACCGAAGCCGACAACCACATCGTAGATTCGCCGGTCATCGGTTGCAACGATGACAGCATCTAGCGTTTTGGCACGGGCAGCTCGCTCATAGACGTGCTGCACCATCGGCTTGCCGAGGATGTCTACCAACGCCTTCCCCTGAAATCGACTCGACGCGTAGCGAGCAGGGATAATTCCTACGATTTTCACGGATCTGAGCTCCCCTTGGCGTTTACTTTCTTCCGGATCGATTACTAAAGAGTCATCTTTAACCCGATAACACTTTATCACAGGTTGGCTATTTGTGCAACGAAAAACATTAGAAATTTTAGGGTTGAAAAACAGTTTACCACGGATGACCAATATGCTATAATACGGCAATCAACTATTAATCCCGAAATCCCCGATCGAAAGGTCAGCCATGGGCATACAGTTTTTCGTTGTTTTCATACTTTCAATCGCTTTTTTATCAATGGGTGTCACAGGATGGCAAGGCTTTGTTTCGGTTTCGTGGGGGGACGGGATGCCTAAGTTAGATTTTAAAGCGAACTACTTCGCCATCTTCCAATGTTTCGTTAGCTTTCTACTGTTTCTGATCAGCTTGTATCTGATGGGTTTTTTTCTCTATCTCGAAGAACGAGAAAGTGGTCGGATCATGAAAAATATCAAAAGTTTCGTAAAACTGAGGGAATGTCTTGAATTGAGGGGCCGCGAGGATAAGTCAAATTAGCCCCGAAAGGGTAGAGAACGCTATGCTTAAAAATGATCTCCTCCTCCGTGCCGCTCGGCGACTGCCGGTAGAGCGGATTCCGGTGTGGCTGATGCGCCAAGCGGGTCGGTCGGATCCGGCGTATCGTGCGCTCAAAGAAAAAATCAATCTTCCATTAGAACGGTTATTTCGGACGATGCCAAGCTCAGTCAGTGTCCAAGAGATTGAATGGGCGATTGAAATTTCGCTCTTACCCAAACGCATTGGGGTTGACGCAATCATTGTGTACAAGGACATTCTCACACCGCTCTGTCCGATGGGGGTGCACTTCCGATTTGCCCCCGGGCCCGTTTTAGACTCGCCCCTTCGGACCCGAAGCCAGATCGAGGCACTACACCCCCTTGATAACCCCGCTTCGCAGGTGGCGTTTACCGGAAAGATTATCAGGGGGCTGCGTCAGGCATTGGAGGGAGAATTGCCGCTAATCGGTTTTGCTGGAGCCCCGTTGACCTTAGCTTTTTTTATGGTCGCAGGGGCCAGTCCGATGGCAGCCGGTGGAGGGATTTCAAATGCGGCACGGACTGTTTTCCAAATGATGCACGAAGAACCGCATCTCTTTCACGAACTGCTGCAACTTTTGACGCAGATGACGATTAATTATCTCAATTACCAAATTTCGGAGGGCGCGCAGGTTGTGCAGCTGTTTGAATCCATCGCGGATCAGATTGATCTGCCGACATATCAAACCTTTGTCCAACCCTATCACGAACAAATCTTTGCGGCATTAGATCCGGGCACACCTTCCATCCTATTTGCCAAAGAGTGCCCCTACCTCGCGCTGATGTTGGAAAGTGGTGCTGATGTTTTGAGCGTCGGAAAGTGTGTCGATCTGGAGGTCGCACAGAAAGAAGCAAAGGGCAAAGTCGCCTTTCAGGGAAACGTCGACAATGCAATCCTGCGAGATGGGACTTGTAATGATATTACCGCCGCTGTCCACCGCTGCTTACAGAGTGGGGGAAGGGTTGGACATATCCTCAACCTCAGTCACGGGCTCCACCGGGATACACCGTTTGAAAATGTGAAACACTTTGTGAGAGTCGCGAAAGAAGCATAAAATTAGGGGGTGAGAACCGTTGCAGAAGCACACGAATCCTGAATGGGATTCAGGGACAAGCACATACGACAGCATCCTACTTGTTGGGTTCGGGGGACCAACCCCCGGTTGCTGTCGGCAGTCCGATCCATGCCCCGGGGAGGCACACTGTTTTGTGGAGGGCATCGTCGGGAATGCGCCATCAAATGCCGCTCGTGTGAAAGAAGTTACAAGCCACTATGTCAAACTCGGCGGATTTTCGCCCTTTAACGAACTGACATTTAAGCAGGCAGATGCGCTTGGAGAGGCCCTCAGAAAACGAGGCGTTGATGCGCCTATCTATGTGGGGATGCGCAATTGGACACCATACCTACATGAAACGATAGCGAGGATGTCCGAACAAGGACATCGCAACATTCTGGCTATTATCATGTCCGCCTATCGGTCTAAAGCCAGTTGGGAACGTTATCAAAACGATGTTATCGCTGGGGTCGAAACGGTAGGCGACCCAACGCTAAGTATTCGTTATTTAGAAGATTTGTGGCATCTACACCCTGGCTTCGTCAACGCCATTGCCAATCGTATCCGTATCGCCTGCAACGGCATTTCTGAATCGCGCTTTGCTAAGGCAGCATTGATTTTTACCGCTCACGCTATCCCTCAAGTCGCCGCAAAGACCGCCCCTTACTCCGAACAGTTTTGTCAAACCGCTTCAGCCGTAGCGGAGGTTCTTGGGACAGATTTCGATGTTGCTTACCAAAGCGCGCCTGATAATCCAACCGTGCCGTGGACGGGTCCTGATATTAATGACCTAATCTTGGAGAAAAGGGAGACGGGCGTTCAAGAGGTCATTGTATCACCAATCGGTTTCCTCTGCGATCATGTCGAAGTGCTTTACGACCTTGATTTGGAAGCCAAAGCAACCGCCGAGGCGTGTGGTATAAAGTTTATCCGCGCTGGCACCGTTGGCGATTACCCTGAATTTATTGATATGTTGGCAAACCTCGTGTGTGAGGAATTTCAAACGCTGACTCCCTCGTTGCTTTGCAGATCTATAGCAGGACAAAAGGAACATTGACATGGATTTTGTGAAACTCACAGCGGCGCAACGCCAATTTTTCGATGAAAACGGCTATCTGGCCGTTCCAGATGTGCTATCGCCGAAGATGATTGACAGACTCACTCAGGTCAGCGACCGGTTAATTGAATCGTTTGATCGAGACGGGGCTTATGTTCAAAGGCGCCCCGGTATCGTCCAAGAGCCGGATTTTCATCCCCTGCTGACCCAGTCGCCGACGGTCCCCTTAGTCGTCCAACTCCTTTCCCCTAATATTCAGCTTCATACAACAGCAATCATTTATAAGTTTCCGGAGCCAGCGGACGAAGAAGTCGTTAACCAACGAGGCTGGCATCGTGATAGCGGCCTCGCCGAAGATTTGGGTCACAGAAACCTGCCGCGCGTCAGCATCAAGGTAGGATACTGTTTGACAGATTTTAAGCAACCGCGTTCCGGGTTCACGCTTTTCGCATCGAGCTCGCATCTACTGGATACCCCGTTACCTATCCCGAAAGGGGAGGTAGATCCCGTCGGAACGGTCGAGCTCTGCCTTAATGCTGGCGATGCTTTTCTTTTTGAAAATCGTCTTTTCCATACTTCTGCCCCAAATCTGATTGACCGCGTTTCAAAGGTGGTGATTTTTGGCTACGCTTACCGCTGGATGGGCGGGGCACACAGAGCAATGAGCCTTGTCCAACCCGATGAGGGGATGGTCTTGGAGCAGGTTGATGACATTGGCAAACAGTTGCTAGGAGAGCCAAACGATGGTTTAATCACTTGGGCAAAACAGCACGATATTTTCCCAGAGCCTACCCCGTGGGTGATGGAGTGCTGATGATTATGAGGTGAATAGATGTCTACAAAACTGACCGATGCACATCTTGAAGCGTTGGACACGAAAGGCTACGTTATCGTTCCGGATTACTATACAGGCGAAACGTTGAGCGAAATGCAAGCGGCCCAACGAAGGGCACTCCCCACATGGGACGCGGTGAAAGATGATCCACCGCCGAACCGTGCAATTCTTACCGATTTCCCACCGTCAGAGATAACACTGCTGCGAGGCACTGTTGACCATGAGGCGTGGGCGTTCGCTCGAAAGTGGCTCAAAACAGAACACATCCATTTGCGTGTCGGTTGCATGATTGCCCGTTATCCCGGTTTCAAAGGAGGGGGCGTAGGCAGCGATGCCGCCGGTTTACATATCGACAATGGAAATAACTCCTTGCTGCCGCCATCCGATACACTGCGAGAGTTTGGTCAACTTGGCTTCTGGGTGCACCTCGAAGATGTCGATGAAGACCAAGCCCCACTGCGGCTGCTTGCCAAGGAACATGGGCGCGACACGACCAAGTATGAGCCGTTAATCTGCAAGGGTGGAACGCTGTGTATGTTCACCAATTACACGTTGCACTCCGCGAGCGATTATCTCCGTGCGGACGGCCAACGCTTCACATGGGGATTTGGGATAGGTAGAGCCGACAACTATTGGGAAGGGTTTAAACATTATACCGACAAAGGAAGACACCCGATATTTAGTCAGTTCATCGGAACGTTGACAGCGAAAGAGCGTGAAGTTTTCCGGTTTCCACCGGCGGGGCATCCATATTACACACCGCAAACCGTGGCGGCTTTAGAGGAGCAGTACCCCGGCTGGAATGCAAACGGCGAATATTAGCTCTCTTTCTGGATGCTTGCTTTGGTAGGGGCTCGCTAGGGAAACCAGTTTAGATGCGTTCACCCCAAAAAGGATATAACATGAACCCCGTTGGTCAAGATTCGCATCTCTATTTTGGAAAAGTAACCAACGACATCTTAGACAAGGAGAATAGGATGAGTCAAACCGAGAGAATACCTTCCGACCAATATCGCACGGTAGTCACGCGACCTGCTGACTTCGATGCGTTCTGGGACGACCTACTGGCACAGTCTGCGGAGATCCCGTTGAACGCGACGGTCGAGTTGGTGCCGCTACGCTGTACGCCAGAGATAGAAGTTTATGATGTGCACTACGATAGTCTCGACGGTGTGCGCATCTCCGGTTGGTATGCCCTGCCGCGTGAGCGCTCCGGGAAACTACCCACCATCATACAGATGCCGGGCTACCTTCAGGACCCCCCCATCCCGCGGGCGTGGGCACAGGATGGTTACGCTGCCTTCTCCACCGCTCCACGTGGGAAGATTCGCAGCAACCAACAGTTTAACCCCGGTTACCCGGGCTTGCTGACGCATAACATGGTTGACCGCAACACCTATACCTATCGTGGCTTTTATATTGATGCAGCCCGGACGATTGATTTCTTGCTTTCGCGCGATGAGATTGATGGTGAACGAATCGGTGTTACCGGCAGCAGTCAAGGTGGTGGATTAACGATTTCCACGGCAGCATTGCGTCCCGAAATCCGTGTCGCAGCAGCAGGCGCGCCGTATCTTTGCGGATATATGGATTCAGTTGAACTGACACACACCTATCCATACCAAGAAATCCGTGATTACCTACGGCTCTATCCTGATCGGAGAGAGGCGGTGCGCGACACGCTAGCCTACTTCGACGGTATCAATTTCGGCCCTCGGATTACCTGTCCCATCATGGTCTACATCGGTTTGCAGGACAACGTTTGCCCCCCAGAAACAGGCTACGCGGTCTTTAATACTATCGCCTCCGAAAATAAGCAGATCTATTCCTACGACGGACATGGACACGATGCCGGTGCTGTCCATCATGGAGCAATCTTAAAGGATTTCTTCAAAAATCATCTACAAGACTGCTGATTCATCCTTCATCAGTTCTATCCCAAAGGAGTCAATCATGGCTAATACATCTCGACCAGAAGATTTTGACGCGTATTGGCAGCAGGTCTGTCGTGAACTGGAAGCGACACCAATCGCTGCCGAAGAGGAGCATCTACCGATTCGATCCACGGAATTCTGCGAATGTTATGCGGTGCGTTTCACCGGTATCGGCCCCTATCGATTGTTTGGCTATTTAAGTATTCCACACGGGGACGGGCCGTTCCCGACCCTGCTGCTTGGGCCAGCATATCGCAGCGTCGTGGATCCGCTGCCACAGGGAGATGCCAACGAAAAACGGGGACGCTTCCTTGTTTTTTCAACCGCAGGACGCGGACAGCGCAATGCTGACAAACCGTATGCGGGCTTATTTCCCGGTATGATGACCGAGGGAATTGATTCCCCTGAGACCTCTATCTTTCGTGGGTTTGCTGCGGATTGGTTACGGGCTGTCGACTATCTGCTAACACGCCCCGAAGTAGATCGCTCCCGCCTTGCAGCGATTAAGCAGGAAGGTATGCCGATATTGACAGCGGCACTTCGACCTGAAGTGACCCATGTTGTCGCTTCGCCTGGGGACTTTTACAACACCGGCGACCATGTGCCGGGTGAGGTTGAAGATTATCTCCGTTTATATCCAGAGAAGGAAGCACAGGTCAAGCGGACGCTCTCCTATTTTGACCCACTTTTCTTTGCACCCAACGCACGTGCCCGGACCCTGCTTTGGGGAAACCCGGAAATGGTTGCACCATTGGCAGAAGCGTTAGTCGGCGAAACTGATGTCCAGCAGAGTGAGCGTTCCTCATACAAAGACGGACTTTTTCAGGAACGGTGGATTGCTGATCAATTTAGCTTTGAGGAGATCATTATTCCCGCACACTGGCAATAGTCAGAATGGAGAAGATAACACCCTTTGAAAGATATCAAATCTTTGGGAGGTTTTAGGTGCGTCGTATCTAAGGAAGGGAAAAATCCCTAAAGCTGTTTAACAGGGTTGGAGAGCTTGCCAAGACCATCAGCTTCGATCTCCACAACATCGCCGGGTGCCAACGGCAGGTCATTCGGCACGATGATGCCGGTGCCGGTGGATACAACCGTTCCAACTGGGACCGGGTTATCTCGGCAAAGGAATTCGGTGAGTTCCTCAAACTTCCAATTAATTTGGGAGGTGTTCACGGTGCCTTCATAGATTGACTTCTCGTTTCGGATAACCGTGCATTTGATGTTTAGGTTATAGGGATTATCAACTTCGGAGGCAGTCACGACCATCGGACCGAGAGCACAACATCCGTAAAAAACTTTCGACTGCGGCAGGTAAAGGGGGTTGTCGCGCTCAATGTCCCATGCGGATACATCGTTGCAGATAGTGTAACCGGCAATTTCTCCGTCTTCACCGAGGATATATGCTAGCTCCGGTTCGGTTGCTGTAAGTGTAGAATCACTTCGGATACCGATGAAGCCGTTGGGCCCAACACACCGGGCGGGTGTCGCTTTGAAGAAAATCTCAGGACGGTCTGCGTTGTAGACGCGGCTGTATATATCCTGATCGCTATCGTCATCCCGCATAGCCGCGCTGCGTTTGTAGGTCACGCCACAGCCCCACACCTCTGGCGGGTCAATGGGCGACAGGAGGTGGGGCACTTTTGGGTCTGGCGGCACATCAAGCGTGGCAAATTTGAGTTTGTCTTCATCCGCTGACCCCGGTAGGGGTGTCTGACCTGTCGCGCTGGAGACACCCTCTTGGATATCGGCCAGTAGAATTCCCATACTGACCCCCTCTTCGTAGGAGAGTTGGATTAATTCTAACACCCCCGGTGACTCATCGCTAGTGACATCAATCACGATATCGTCCGGTTCAACGGATCGGCTAAGCAAGCCGCGATTTCCGTCGCTGGTTATATCGGTAACAACATCGCTCCGTGTCACAACACCGACACGCTTGCCTTGACCCGGTTGATAAAATTGTATAAGTTTCACGCTTTTTCTCCCTCTGCGAAAATAAAATAATTTATAAATCTAGACTGTGAATTTTTTTAGCATACACCACTTTAGTTTGGAAAGCAAGCACTTTTTGTAGTGTTATTACATTCGGGGTCGCGCTATAACTACCGCTACGTTTGAAATGCAAACAATCCCATCTATCACGTTTCACGCCTTAAAGCTATAACAGCAAGCGATAGAGGTGTGGTGCAACCCCAAAGACAACTACTGCCAGAATCGTCCCGACAATGGTGTCAAGGGCGTAATGAAACCGCCCGTAGACCGTCCCGACAACCAATCCTACGCCGAATGGACACAGGACTGTAAAAGCCATCGGATGATAACGGGCAGCGTAGAGGACTACAATCACACCAATCGCGCAGTGAGAGCTTGGGAACGCCGTGCCTTTGGATGATGCACCAGAAAGGATTATGTGTGTCAGTTTGAAGAAAAAGCCGTGGGCGAGCGGTCCGCTAATTTTCTCAAACTTGTAGCGCGGGCCCATGACCGGCATAAAGATATACCAGATAAGACATAAATTGAAGGTCAGTATCTCCGCAAAAACGACTTCATGAAATGCTTCGTGCCTACCTTGGAAGTAAAGCACCCCGGCAAGTCCGAAAACAATGAGGTAGTAGCTAAAATAGCACAGATGTGCCAATTCCGAAAACCACCTCGCCGAGAAGCGTGCGCTCAGATACATACTCGGTTGCCCGTTGAATAATCGTCCCTCCCATTCTATAATTTTATCATCGAAATACGTTCGCAGCACCATCTGGGTCAGCGGGGGTATCTCCAAATAGAAAATGGGAATCGTCGTAATGGGATACCAGTCGCGTAATATTTGCAACGGGGGCGGCAAAGAATTTTCGGGGATGAAAGTCAGGGAGAGCAGACTGCATATAACACCCGTATGACCTATTACATAAATGCCCCACCATCGCAAGTTTTTGCGAAAGATGCAGGCAAACACGCCGGTGATTGCGAGATAAACGATTGTAATCCAGTCGGATGGGAGGAGGAGGTTGACAATGTTAGGATCGGACATAGGTAGATTGATATATCATTCCTCCCTCAACGCATCTGCCGGCTGCATTCTGCCCACATGCCATGCCGGGTAAACTCCCGCTAACAACGCTGCGACTAGTGCAACGATGAGGGCTTGCAGGAAATAGACCGGTTGCAGGTGCATCTGTAGCGTCCAACCGAAAGAGCGAAGATTGATGATATAAATGAGGATGAGAGCGAGGACAAAGCCAGTTGGCATGGCGATGATGCCCGCAGTCGTCCCCATTAACCCCGTTTCCACTAGTGTCAGCTTCCACAACTGTCGGCGTGTCATGCCGACAGCCCGCAACGTCCCGACTTCTCGACGGTGCTCCAGTTGTAGACTCATCAGTGCGCTCAGTATACCGATGAACGCGACGAATGTAGCGAGCATTTGTAGCGCAACGGTTATGCTAAAACTGCGATCGAAAATAGCGAGAGAGTGTTCCCGAATGCCGCGGCTAGAACGAATGACCAATTCAGCCTCGCCGGCGAATGCTGCTCGCAATTCGTTGATTTTGGCATCCACATCCACACCGGTTTCTACAAAGAGCGCGGCAGACGACAGATTGGCATCGTTCCAAAATGTGCGGTAGACAGCGTTACCGATAAGTGCACCGGGTTGCACATCGAAATCATAAGCGACAGCTACAATCGGAAATCGCTGCTCACCCCGGTCGGTAAGCAGTGTCACTTCATCACCGACCCCAATTTTGAATCGATTCGACATCGGCTCGTTGATAATGAGTCCACCTGTCTCCAATGCCTCCCAAGTTGTAGCATGGTCCCCTACTGATGTCTTGTAGTGACGCTTGTTACCGGCGATGTCCATGCTGACAGCAACCAGTTGGATGATCCCCATGTCATCGGCACTGACATCTACCACCCGGCTCGTTGCGATTTGGGCAAGTCCGGGAAATGTTGCCAACTTCTCTACGACCCCGCGCGGCAGCGGGAAGGTCGCCTGATCAGAGATTAGACTTGGTGCCGAAACAAAGATATCCGCCTGCAAAAGATCTGTCAGCCACCGTTCAACGGTCAGGCGGAAACTGCCGATCATCAAGCCGACACCGATAATCACGCTAACGGCAACCATCAGCGCAGCGATGGCAACGGAGGTTCGACTCAACGAACGCGTGATGTCACGAATCGCAAGCCGAATTAAAGGGCTAAAGGATTTTCCTAAAACTATTGCCAATCCTGATAGAATGGACATTAGCCCTAAAGTCAGAGCGGGCGTGAGCAGACTGATACCGATGATAATGGCGAAGATGCCGACAAACGTGATGCCCAGATGCCATTCGGGAATTAGGAGGGTGATGCCCAACAGCAGTATCCCCACCCCAACCCCACTCACCCAATTTAGCGCAGCCCGCGCCCGTTCTTCAATATTGCTACGTTGGAGTGCGGAGGCAGGTGGGACATTGGCTGCTTCATAAGCTGGGAGTGCGGCGGCGGTCAATGCTGCGACCATACCGCTGACAGCCCCTTTGATCAGCGTTAAAGATGGAAAGTCGATCCGGCGCACAGTGACAACAAAAAAGAGGTCGTTGATGCTGGTCGTAACCATTTGCACTGCGCCACGCCCTAACAGATACCCTAGTCCCAGTCCGATGGCGGTACCGATGACACCTAGCAATCCCGCCTCGACCAGAATTATCGAGAAAATTTCGCCCCGTGTCACCCCTAACGCACGCAGGCTGCCGAGGACCGGTCGCCGCTGCACCACGCTGAAGACGACTGTGTTATAAATCAGGAACATCCCGACTAACAACGCAAGCGTGCTGAGGGCGGTCAAGTTTAATCGGAATGCAGCTGTCATCTCTTCCACTGTTGAGGCTGTCGGCCGTTCAATGCGAGCACCGGGGGGCAGGAGGGCGGCAATCCGCTTGAGAGTTGTATTCCCTTGTGTGCCTTCAGGGATAATCAGATCGATCCGATCGAGGATGCCTACTTTACCCAATACCTCTTGGGCAGTCCCAATGTCAGTAATTAATAGCCCATCAAGCCCTCGCTGTTTATTTATCTCGTCTGATTTCAGCACAGACACAATCCGCAAAGTTTGATGGCGACTCCCCACCTGTATGTGGATAAAATCGCTCACGTTGAGATTATACTGATTGGCAAGAGCCGCACTGAGCAAGACGGTATTCGGCTGGACCATAAACGCGGTGAGTCCATCGGTATCTGCAAAGCCTGTGTTATCGTCGGCCAGATAATTCCGAAAGGGATATTCAGCGAAACTATCCACACCCAACAGACGCATTGGCTGCATATCAAGTTCTTCGGCGACAACATAGCCTTCGACAATTGGCGCACTAAGCCGATAACCTAACTGTTGCCGCAACGCGACATAAACCCGCTCATCTAACCCACTGGGACCGCCAACAATCTGGTGAGTGGTTTTGCCTGTTATGGCTTCTGTGCTGGCCGTGAAAGCACGGTTGGCGGCCCCGGTGGCGAGGTCTATTGCGACAATCATCGCAACGCCCAACCCCACTCCGATGATGAAGAAAATGCTTTGGGTGGGACGATGCCATGCATGATGCCAAGCGAGAGTGATTGACAGTTGCATCAGGATTAAACCAGGATTTTGGGATTCTATTTAGGGGGCTTATGTTAAACGCAGAGACGCTAACAGATACCAATGAACAAATGGTTTTCACGTTTCACGCATCACGTCCCGGTATCGTTGACTAGTGCCCCATCAATGATGTGCAGCACCCGATCCGCGCGGTTTGCAATCTCCGGGGCGTGAGTCGCCATCAACAGCATTTTGCCTGTGCCCCGAAGCATCTTCAACAACAGCAACAGGACAGTTTCGCCGATTTCTGTATCTAGATTGCCGGTCGGTTCATCAGCGAGCAGCATCAGGGGGTTATGGATGAGCGCACGGGCAATAGCAACGCGCTGTTGTTCGCCTCCACTCAGTTTATCCGGATAGGTATTGAACCGATCGCCAAGCCCAACTTGGTCGAGAAGCACCTTCGCACGCGTTCGCCCATCCCTTTGGGATTCAGAGTAGTGTATGAGTTCGAGTGGAAGGGTTACATTCTCCAATACTGTTAAGGTTGGAATAAGGTTGAAAAACTGGAAGATAATTCCGATATGGTGACGGCGGAAGAGGGTTCGCTGGTGTTCGCTTAGGCGAGTCAGATCGATTTCCCGGTTGCCTTCCCGAATGAACACATGACCGCTGCTTGGGGCATCAATGCCGGAGATTAGATTGAGTAGTGTGCTTTTTCCGCTACCCGATTTGCCCAACAAGCAGACAAACTCACCCTCATAAAATTCTTGGCTCAGTTGGTTCAGCACAACGCGGCTTTGCCCTGCTTCGCTGTAGATTTTGCTCAAGCAATCTAATCGCACTAGTGGAGCGGGCGGATTTGCGGAAGATGTGGGATTGGGGGGCACTCTGGTCAATTCAAATTTGGATTGGATATTAGTGAGCGGATAGGAACGTTAGCAGTTCAACCGTCGTTTCTTCCGGCAGTTCTTCCGGCAAAAAATGGCCGCAATCAAGGGCTTTTCCACGCACATCAACAGCCCGCTCCTGCCAGACAGCCATCATCTTCAAACTTGCCCCGGTCTGCCAACCCGGACGCTTCGCCATATCGCTGCCCCAGAGCAGCAGCACCGGGCAGGTGAGTTTGCGGTCACGGTCAACTTCGTCGTGCATCAAGTCAAGCTCAATGCCCCGGTAGTCCAAGCAGGTGGCACGGACGGTTTCAGGATTATTGAAACAACGGAGGTATTCTGCGTAGGCCTCGTCTGTAATTGAGCCGTCAATTGCGGTCCATCGCTCAAATAGGAAGTCCAGATAGACTTTGGCACTGTTACCGATCAAGGTTTCCGGCAGCGGCGACGGTTGGCGCATCAGGTGCCAATGGAACCAAGCGAAGGAAAGCTGGCTGTCCATATGATCAAAGGCGGCTTGCGAGGGCACCACGTCAAGCGAAGTGAAGGTTCTAACCCGATTCGGATGGTCAAGTGCCATGCGATGTCCGACACGGGCTCCGCGATCGTGGCCAACGACATGGAACGATTCAAAGCCGAGTTCGATCATCACTTCAACCTGGTCTTGCGCGGTCGTGCGTTTGCAATAGACGCTCAGGTCCCCCTTCGGGGCAGTCGGCTTTTCGCTGTCGCCGTAGCCGCGCAGATCTGGGGCAACGACAGTATAGTGCTCAGCGAGTTTAGGTGCAATCTTGTGCCACTCAGCATGAGTTTGAGGATACCCGTGCAGCAACAATAGAGGCGGTCCAACCCCACCGTGCACGAGGTTGATAGAAACACCATTGGCTATGATTCGGGTTTTCGTGAAGTTGTCAAACATGGGGCACGTCTTTCATGAAATTCAGAGAAAACGTTGAAATATCAGATTCTCAACCGTCTCGATTAAAAATTGGGATAGCACAGTAGATTGGGCTTATTGCGAAAACTGCCGATACTCACGGACCAAGTTCGATGCTGCCTCGTGGATAAAGGTAAGCTCATCTGCTGTCTCGAAGAACTGTGCCCCGCGCCCTACCCATTCCCGCGCCGCATTGGCGTTGGATGCGGTTGTGCCAAAGTGAACACGGTGCTTTTTGCAGATTTGAAGTATTTCCCCCATCGGGCCCGCCACTTCCGGATGATCATAGTCACCGGGATGTCCCATCTCAATGGAGAAATCGCCGGGGCCGACGTAGACCATATCTACCCCCGGCGTGCTGATAATTTCTTCGGCGTTTTCGTAAGCGCGTCGAGTTTCGATATGAATGACCAGCGTTGTTTCTTCATCCTGATCAGCCATCCACGTTTTCCAGTCAGCTGGTTGAAGGTAGCTGCTATTGCCATATCCGGGCGCGACCGCCCGCGTACCGGCTGGCGGAAACTTGAGGTAGCTGCGAAGGGTTTCGACCTCCGCCCGTGTCTCGGTGCGGGGAAGTTGGATTCCGACAACTCCACACTCTAGCAGCTTTGCCACCTCGGCCCGTTCCAACTGTGGCGTTTTGGCGATGACGGGAAGATTGTTGTCGCGGGCACATAGGACCGAATCCGCAAATGTGGTCATCTCGAAGAAGCCGTGTTCGTACTCAATATACATAAAATCGAAACCCGCCTGTATGTACAATTTTACCAGCGATGGACGGAGATGCTCGGCAACCATACCGCCGACGAGGACATCACCGTTTCGCAATCGATGCCTTAAGAGCCTTCCCGGTCCTGCTGTTGATCCGGATGTGTTCATCGGATTGTTTAATTTTGCCATGGTTACGTTTTCCTTAAAGACATAGGGCTTACACAGTTAAACGCTCAAAGCCAACCCCCCTGCCCTCTTTATCAGGGGGGGCGGTTCATCGCTGGTGAACATACCCTTCGATGTTCGATGAATCGGGCAACTACAACTTGAAGTGCGTAGCGGCGGAGATTTCAAAAAATGGGATTACGGGGTCCATGTTTTAGCAAGTTCCGCATATTGGCGCGCTTGGGCGGTGATGTTCACGCCGACTTCCTTCGACCAAGCGTCAAGCAGTCGCAGATAAATGTCCCCGGGTTTTCCGTCGCCAATTGGCTGGAAGTTGAAACGGGTGACCGGCATCATGCAGGTGGTGGTGCTGGTCCACCAAGCTTCATCCGCTTCCCTTACGTCGTAGGGTTCAATGTCGGCTTCGTGGACAGGGATGCCCAGTGTGGCTGCAAGGTCCATACAGGCGTGACGGGATACCCCGCGCAGGATGTCGTTGGGTTTCGGGGTAAAAATCTCGCCATCCCGAGCCATAAAGAAGTTGTTGCCGGTCCCCTCGGTGATGAAGCCGTGCTCATCCGTCAGCAGTGCCATCGCGCCCTCCTCTAGCCGATTCGCGTGCAGTTCAGCGATTTTGTAGAAGATGCGGCTTCGATTTTTCGCCTTGGGATCGATATAGCGAGAGGGCACCGATTGCTGCGGTGTAATGACAAAGTGGGATCCGGTTTCATATTTGTCAGCTTGGTTACCGATGTGACGGATGAGTGGGATGACATTGATGGACACGATGGGGGCGGCACCTTCTTTGATGAGACTATCGTAAAGTGGCAGCCCGCCGCGGGTCACATCGTGCATAATCTGGAAGTCCAAGCCATCGAGAGCGGGCAAGTTCCTCTCAATGGTCTCATAGGTAGCGGCTTCCATTTCGTCTATGGTGAGACTGCAATCAATTTCCGCATAGCGGATCGATCCATAGAGCCGATCCAGATGTTCACGCAGGCGGTAGGGCTTCTGATTAAAGGAACGGGTCACCTCAAAAACCATATCGCCGAACATCAACGCAGAGTCGAAGATAGAGATGCGGGCTTCGAGTTCGGGGATAAATTCCCCGTTGAAGTAAACTAGACGTTGAGACATGATGGGCTCCTTTGTTAAGTTTTACAGATGCCGTAAACAGTATACTAAACCTCCCAATTGGCTGACAGCTCTCACCCATTCCAACTAGCGATGAGGTCGTCAACGCCAAAATCTTGAGGCATGTCGCAAAAGAAGTACTTCATCGGACCACTTTGAAACAGCGGTTCATACTGCTCTGTATCCGATTGCAGTTTGCGATCGAGGATCGCGAATCGCTGCCAGAGCTGTTCCAACTCGTCTGTAGTAAAGCGGTCTGCCATGCGTTGGATGCATAGACCGTCTTTCAGCAGGCGAGGTTCTTAGAGGAAGATGCGTCGTATCAGAGCAGCCCCTATTATAGCACGCTTCTATTGACAGATCTATACATAAGCACAAAGTTTTAGCCAATGAGATCTGCTGCAAATGCCTCCCAAAGTGCCTCGACAAAATTCACCTGAATGAGATCGGGCATTTTGACGATATGATGCCGGATGCGAATCGAAAAGGACTTGTTACGCTCAAAGAGCTCCGTCCCCGGATAGGCTATGTAGTCCATCGCAATGCCACCCATTCCCGAAGCGAGCCCGGTTGTCACAGCGGGTTCGGTGAAAATGATGTGGCGCCAGCCTTTCGGACTGGGATGGCCAACCAACACCGGCCGATACCAAGTATCTGCGACTTTGCCCCCACCCCTAAGCGCGTGCGGGATCAATCCGAGTTGCTCAAAGGTTGATCCAGGGGCAACGATGTAAGCGTCCAGATGTTTCCCGTTGAGACTCTCAAAATCCTTGAACTGTTTATCCGTTGACCAATAGAATTGACTTTTCTCTCTGTTGGTTTCGGTATAGCAAGCAAAAAATTGGGCATACTCGACTAAGTCAACAGAACCGCAATTCTGGATTGTTTGCCGACAGTCGTATGTGAGCACATCATCACGGTCTTGAGGGTGGAAGCACCACTCTTGGTGGGTCTGGATGCTGTCGCATCTGTATTGACTTGTGACGCGGATTTCCGTTCCTTGTTCTTCGTAACCGGAAGTTGCTGGTGCGAGCCGTGGCCACTTTTCATCTCCGCGGCCGTGGTCCTTCCACCACTGCCACTCCCGGCAGTCCCACGACCCACCACCGTAAACTAACTCAAGTCCTTCGTCCGCAACGACAAAACTGGAAACACCTGTGTGGGTATGTCCGGTTGTCCGAACTCGAATGGATGCCAACGACCGCCCATCTCGATGACGCAGCGTGATGTCGGCAAACGAAATTCCTTCCCTGGTCTCGGCACGGACCCTGGTCTCGGCACGGACGCTATCCTGATATATTCCCCGATTTGATTCCATCGGTATTCCTTTCTCCGCTTTTGCCTCACGCGATAATCTGCTTTATCAAAAATCCTTTAGGTGTGGGAGTCTGTCAAAGTGACTGCCACCCGGCATCCTCAATCGCTTATTCTAACCCAAGTTGCTAGGTTTTGTTGCCATTTGACAAATTGAACGCGTCATGACGCGCTCCCGATAAAATTGGGATTCAAAGCAACTTGAGGCAATGGCAACTTGGGTTACTCTACCCAAACCTCCCGAAAGAGCCGCACCCAATTTCCGCCCAAGATTTTGGTAACCTCGTCCGGTTTGTAGCCTCGTTTTAGGAGCGCGGCTCCTAGGTCTGGGAATTTGTCGGGTGTTTCAAAACCCTTGGGAGACATTGGTAGCTGGTCGTAGCGCACGGCTGGATTCACAAAGGTAGACGGGTATTTTGTCCCCTGCTGCGCCCCAATATATTCCCAGAAAGAGACTGGTTGATCCTGTGTAAAGTCGGTCCCAACGCCCACAGAATCAATCCCCACTCGATCCACCATGTCATCTATTGCATCCACATAGTCTTCTAGCGTAGATTCAAATTGGGTCGGTAAGAAGGAAGTAATAGAAGTTGCACCGATTACGCCCTTCCGTTCTGCCAACAATTTCAGCGCGTCGTCTGTCTTGTTTCGGGGATGATTGAAATAGGAACGGGCGTTCGCGTGGGTAATCGCGACGGATTTGTCCGACACCTCTATCGCCTCCAGTGTGGTGCGATCACCGACATGAGAAAGATCTATCAGGATACCCAGTGCATTCATCTCTCGGATCGCGTCAATACCGAAGTTGCTTAAACCTTCGTCTCTACGTTCCCAGCAGCCATTTCCCAACAAATTCCGCTCGTGGTAGGTCAACTGAATCACCCGCATTCCCAGCGCATGAAACAGGGCGAGCCTGTTGAGATCATTCTCAATGGGAGAGGCGTTCTGAGAGCCAAAAATTATACCGACCCTCTCATCCTGCTTGGCTTGGAGCAGCTCGTCCACTGTCTTTACCTGTACAAGGATATCGTTGTATTCCCTAAGCCGCCGAAACCAAGCAGCGATATTGTCCAAGGTCTCCTGATAATTTTCCCACGTCGCAACGGTGGCGTTGATGGCTGTTACACCTCCAGCGTGCAAACTCTGGAACACGGCGGAACTCTCCCAATTGCTCACATTCAGGCAATCTATCACGACAGCTTCTCTGTAAAGTTGGTTTGCAGTCTCTGGCGTTGTCATTTCGGTTTCCTTCCAATGTTGATATCAGGCGTATTTTTCACGGAGCAACGATGCTGCCTGACACATCGCTTTTAGCTTCAGGTACGCTTCGTCCAGATCCATGGGGTTCTGAACCGATGGAGAAAAACCGCAATCCGGATGCAGCGTAATACGTTCCTTGTCCACATAGCGCATGGCTGTCTCCACACGGGCTATCACATCTTCCGCCGTTTCCACCTGCCGATCACAATGGTCAATGCACCCAAGCCCCAATCTTACATTCTCAGGAAATTGAGCCAGCGAGGCTAAACCGCCCGCGACTGGGGTAGCATATTCCATCGAAATTGTGCCGACCCGAACCTTTGCTAATTTGGGCATGATTAGGTCGTAGGGGCCTGCTGTGCCGTGTGCACGGTCGAAGTGTGCGTGGCATAGATGCATCCCGGTGTCAATACCTTCAATTCCATCCAGTGTTTGGTTAATCAGGTCCACACACCGGTCCATTTCATACTGAACATCAGAAACTCCCTCTCGTTCTCGAAAGTCGGGATCCACCATGGTGCTAAGCCACGGCTCATCGAGTTGCACCGTGTCCGCACCCGCTTCACGGAGAAGCTCAATTTCCTGTCGCAGAATTGGCACACAATCGGTCATCAGCTGCTCGCAGGTGGGATAGGCAGCTTTTGAGTGTTCGGGATGCCACATCCGCCGCCCAATGATGTAGGGGGCGGGTAAGGTTGCCTTGATGCGTCGCTGGGTGCGCCCTCGGATATAGTGGATTTCATCAACTACTAAGGGCCGGTAATACTCGATCGGTTCCACCACCGCCGGATAGGGCAATCCACCGCTGGGATTGAGGTCTGCACGGAACCCCCGCACACGGTCAGCAAAGACTTTGACGTAACTTTCCCGTCGCCATTCGCCATCGGTGACCTCATCCAATCCAGCTCGTTCTTGGAGGCGCAGTGCTGATTCGATGGTTGGATCAAGCAGGCGATCCGTTTCCTCCTCGGATATCTTTCCATCCTTTCGATCAAGGATAAGCTCCCGCACCCATGCAGGTCGCGGCAGACTGCCGATGACTGTTGTGGGAAATAGTGTAGTTGACACGGTTGTTTTCCTCTCTTGGAGATTTCCTTTTTGAATGTGTCTCCCTTTTTATCAATACTGGAATATTATAGCATGATTTGATCAAAGGATGCTATTGCGATCCATCAAAGAATAGCTAGGAATGAATTGACACTAGTTTGGAAGGAGTCAATTGATTTTTACTGTTGACACGGGGGTTGATGGTGGAGTATTTGTGCTGCCCTCGGGAATTTAGACCACTGTCTAAACCAAGATTATGATACAATATCAATCAGATTGAAAGGAGACTCCGATAGTAATATTGAAAAATTAACGACAATTTTAATTGCCAAAATTTGATAGTTGTTGGTATCATTGTACATAATTAAATCATAATCAGTTGTAAGCAACTGTTGTGCGAAGAAAGAATCGCCTATACTATTGGTGGATTAAGAGAGATTGCATCTTCATATCCATGACTGGGCGAGAGTATCTAGAATAAGATCGTCATAATTTACAGAAACCAATCCCGGTCGGAAAGGATACATATTGCAAAGACAAAGGCAAGTAACCAAAGGCTTACCACGGATTCGCGTCCGCTCCCGTCTCTCAGAAACAGGAGTACAAAAGCAAGAAATCAGACACTTACCAGCATTCAATATGCGGTACAATGTTCGTCGAACCGCACATCGACGACAGAACGCACGGGCATTGACTATCACTCTCATATTGCATCTAGTTGTGGCGTTTTTTGTGATGCAGTCGATCCGAGAGCACATCGTAGAATACGATGTCATCCAAATAGAGTGGGTTGAATTGCCGCCACCATCTCGGACATTGATAAAAACTCGCCAGATTCAACAGAGCACAGTTCGTAACGACACAAAAACAGTGCCTACTCGAGCAAAGGTAGTGATACCGGTCCTGTCAGCAACTAATAGCCAAGAACCGCCTACGCTAGATGCCAACGCTGCCCAAACTTTGAAGGTTGCAGAATTGGAGGCACAGATACGTGGGGACACGGAAAGACACCCCCCTGATTCCCCCAAAGAGCGCAGAATCGACAAAGGGAGTTATACCCGGTCTACTCGTGGAAGAGATGCGAGGGCCTCGATTATTGGAGGTGCCTACGGGGGAAGTGACGACGGCACCTCTCCACGTTCAGATTTAGCACTGGCTCCAGATGAGGCACTTGAGTTGTCGGATGAAAACCTAGTCCCTGAAGATCGCTTGGGAGCGGTCCTAGAGGGAGAAGGTATGGAGATTCGTGGACATATTCGCCTGATTCGACTTAAGCACTCCCTTTCCGACTGGTGGCAAGATCCAAGCGCGATACCGAGTTTTGCAAAGTGGCTCGAAGAGAATACGGATCTCCGCGCCGATATGAAATATGCAGGAGGTGCGCTGCCTCTGACCGATCCGCGCATCCTTCATGCTCCGATGGTTATTATGACGGGGCACGACAAGGATATGACTGTTGGACGCAATCTCGCCACACCGGATCGCAAAAATGCACCGTTGGCATCACACTTTTCCTCAGAAGAACGCGCAGCGTTACGGAAGTATATCGTTGAACGAGGCGGAATGCTATTTTTCGACGACTGTGGGTTCAACGGCTTGTTAGCCGCAACGGTTGCTAATGAGTTATACAGAATCTTTCCCGAATATCCCCTGAAGAACCTGATGCACACCCATAAAATCTATAGTATCTACTACAACCTCCCCCGCCCACCGACAGGTGGTGATGTTTTCTGGAGGTCTGAGAACCATCCGAAGCCGTCACAGTTCAAATATCAAAAAGGCATTACTATTAACAATCGGCTTGGGGTTGTCTATAATCGCAAAGATTATTTATGTGCGATGGAGACGGTGGAAATACAAAGCCGAACTCTGTTAAGGATGCGTCGCTCGAAAGATGTCCATCGCTTTATGGCGAATCTGCTCATTTATACGATGAAGTATGGAGGGAATACAGATCGATCGGGGTATAAACCGTAGGTATTACCGCCAGAAGACCTTGTCCAATGCGTCCGCGAGCGTTGTCAGTGATTTCAGGTGCGTTAGATGCAGTGGGATGCCGTTACACAACGCATCCTGCCCCGCCAAATGACCCTATCAGCACGTGGAGCATTATTGACACCTGTTTGGAAAGGGTGCTATAATTTCTAAGAGTGTAAACTTGTAGATAGATTTACGTCATAATTCTACTAATAGAAAGAAGGTGGACAGATTAAATCCAGTTGTTAGCCGCTGTGCTTGGTCTCTGAAGATGTTACAGCTAGTAGTATAATCTATCTCTACGTGATTGAATACATCGTCGTGTTGAAAGACTATCAAAAACGGGGTGTCGGACACCGACTGGTTGACGCATGCATCGATACATGCGTTGACCACGGCTTTAAACGGGTGAAGGTTCGGACGCAGGGCGATAACTATACCGCACGCCGATTTTACAAAAACTTTGGCTTCAAACAGATAAAGACGGAGCAGGATTTCCATAAACATGCATAAGTATTTTGAAAAACTACACACCGCAATTGAAAAGTTAGAATCGTCCGATATTGAAATGTTCTGCCATGCTGTCGAGTTGACGTACAGCCGTAGCAAACAGATATTTATCTGCGGTAATGGGGGAAGCGCAGCACTGGCTTCGCACATAGCGATTGGCCTCACAAAATCTGCCAGAGATATGCGAGCCATCAGTCTAACAGACACAGCAACGATTACGGCGTGGGCAAACGATATAGCATATAGCGAGGTCTTTGCAGGTCAACTATATCAATTGTGTCGGCCAGACGACTTGGTGATTGGTGTCAGTGCTAGCGGTCAGTCTGCAAATATTATTCGGGCGATGGAAGAGGCGCTGGATAGAGGTGGAAATATCTTTGTGTTGACAGGAAACGCAGGGGAGATAGGACCCAAAACGCTCCATGACTTTGCACAGGCATTTAATGGCATCATCGTAGACAGCGACGATTACGGGATTGTCGAGGATATCCACACCAGTTTGATGCACCTGATGTGCGGATATATGAAAGACAAATATCGATAGGAGAAACAGCATGGAACGCATACTGTTGACGGGGCACAGAGGTTATTTGGGCCACACATCTATCGCTACTTACAGATAATACATTGGAAGGCAGATGTCGTTGTCTTGAACGAGGATAAAAGAGATATTGATGCCTATTCCAAGTCGGTTAAAAATTGTATAGGCGATTACAATTTCACAGAGCATAAATAGCAGATAATGAAATTAGTTTGGGCTAGGGGAAATACATTCATCATGAAGGTCAAAATTCTAACATTAGTTGTAAGCCTCGCCCTTTGCGGTATTGTATGTAGTCAGGCTCCTGCAGCAAGGGAAGTGTCTGAAGAAGCCGTTATATTTCATGAAACAAGAGACGCAGTTTTTACGATCTACGGAGACAGAGGAGTTGGGAGTGGCTTCTTGGTTGACAAGGTTGGGCTTATTCTTACCAATGCCCATGTGATTGTCTCTTCGAGCCGCATCTCAGTGCAGTTAAATCCCAACACCCGTGTCCCAGCAACGCTTATCGCTGAAGACAAGCAAAAGGATATTGCCGTTCTACGGGTTGCCCCAGAAGTCGTAAAGGACCTGTCAATCCTTAAAATCGCCGACAGACCGGCTGCCGATCTTGCATTTGAAGGCGAAAAAGTTATCGCCATAGGCAGTCCTTTAAATCAAATCCGTATTCTCACTTCTGGAATCGTAAGTAAAGTTGAGGAACGCGCCATTATTTCAGATGTAAACATTAACTCCGGAAATTCAGGGGGACCTTTAATTAACATGGATTCCGAAGTCATTGGTATCAACACGTTTGGCGACTTTCCATCAAGAGGGCCCGGAGTCTCCGGCAGTATTCTAATATCTCTTGCCCTGCCCCTCCTTGACCAAGCCCGTGGCAGACTCCATGAACAGCTGCCTCCTCCCATCCTTTTGCCGGTTGTTCCTGAAGACCCTTTTCCAATAGAAGGCATGAAATGGGCAGCCGAACGGTGTGGGAAAGTTTCCAACTATACGCTAAAGGCACCTGGTTTCAATATACAGATCTATACTCCGTCACGTCTGTATTTTCTTACAAAGATTTCAACGGGCCCTCTTACTGAGAAACGTAGGAGCAGGGAAGCTGCTGCAGGGATCCCCCAATCGGAGATGTATGATCCTTTAGGAGATTTCCTAAAGGAATGGAAAGAGTATGTGGGAAAGTATAGTCCACTTGTGGAAATCTATGTCGAGCCAGACGTTGGTCAAACTGCTGGTAGTCTACTCTTTAATATACTTGGAGCAGCAGCAGCAGGTTACTCCGGCACCCCCTATTACTACGGTTCATATACTTACGAATTTAAATCAGATTTGCAAGACGTTGAACTAATGGATGGAGGTAATGTCGTTTCGGAGGTGTTCAGGGGAATGCGGATGATGCCTATTTCTATCTCTGAAAGATCTGTAGAAATGGAAGACATTGCCCAAAAAGGCGTATTCGTATTTCGGCCAGAGGTGTTCAAATCGCCGAATCTCCGACTCAGTATCCACGATTTAAAAAAGCCGGGACAGATTATCAATGTTCCAATTCCACAAGCGTGTCGAGAGCAAATCTTAGCAGATTTTGAGCCCTACATGGACATGCAAAACGCTGCGGAAGCGAAGCTGCGATTATGGTAGAGTAGCAATTCAAACCGTAAAGGGAGATCTCGAATGACTTGCCCTCCGAGATTTATACGGGTCAATCGATATTTAATTCTGATATTAATCGCAGCTGGATTCACAGTATTCCAACAAGGCTGTACGACACCCTATACCTACTCGTATCCAGGCCGCACCACGTTTACTATGGACAACGTAAATCGGCTATATACCGGGCTGAGTCCCGATGAAGTTCGAGCAATTTTTGGTTCCCCCGACAAAATCTATGATGCTTCTTTTGGAAAAAATGTTGGGCAACCGTGGACCGGCCGGGTTTGGCTCTACTTCACGAAGGTAGATCCTAAATTCATATACGTCAAACGATACAAAAAGAATCTGCTGGTCTTTTATCCTCCCGGCGACCAAATGATGCTTAACCATTGGGTCATTGAAAAATAGCTGAGAGTGTAAACTTGTCGGTAGATTTACGGTATAACTTTACCAATAATTTTTAATACTAACACCCTTTAGCGATTGGCATAACCCTTTTTAACAGGTGTTATCTAAACGCGCTATCCGCTTCTCCATAACACCAAGTTTCATAACAAAGGAGAATTAGGTATGGTTAGATTGGTTATAGTTATTGCCATTGCTATCGTCATTGTCATCGCTGGTTCAATTATTTTCATAATATCTTGGAAGGGTGAACCCTCACTGATACAACCTGTTCCTGTCTCCATTAATGCTATTCCATGGGCAAGAGTGTTCGTAAGGTTACCCCAAGGCGACGATTTCATAGAACCACGGCCACAAGATTTTACAATACCCCCTGAACCCAACGGGAAAAATGCTAATGTTACTCCGATACGAGGCGGTCTGCAAGTCCCAATTGGTACAACAATCAAGTTGGTTTATCAGAATAAAGAGAAAATCTTTCCCTACGAAGCATGGAAGGATAGGAAGCTAATCTCACACGATTTTTTAAATCAATGATGACGTTTAAGCGCGTGCTTCTGCAAAAGGAGGCAATTTTATGCAACGTCAGCAAAAATTATTGCTGAGTGTTATGGTTGGGGGACTTGTGTTGTTCTACGGAATGACTGCGGCGGTTGACCTAACCTCCCAAGAGATTGCTGATATTGCTTTAGGTTCTACGGTACGCTTGGATTTCATAGATGTCAAGAGCAATAGTTGGACAGGCAGCGGATTTGTTATCTATGATGATAAGGTTGCAACCAACTATCACGTTGTCGAAAATATGTTAATTGGATACGCTAAGTTGGTTAGGAAGTCAGATAAGTATTATATTGAAGTCCTTACCGTTGATAAAGATCGCGATCTGGCAGTAATAAAAGTCGCAGGGATCGATGCCCCCGCGCTCCCCCTTGGTGACAGTGATGCGGTTCAGATTGGTGATAAAGTTTACGTTGCAGGCAATCCACGGGGATTGGAAGGTACATTCTCAGCCGGCATTATAAGTGCCATCCGACCAGAGGGCACTCCCTTAGTGCGAGGCAAAACACTCCAGATGGATGCTTCAATTTCGCCAGGAAGTAGTGGGGGGCCTGTACTAAACGATAGAGGCGAAGTCATCGGAATCTCTGTTGGGCATAGAGTAGGGGGCCAGAATCTCAATTTTGCCATTCCTGTAAATTATCTCAAGCGACTGGCTAATATACCAATCACTCCAACACCCGTTAAGCCGAAACCTGTCAAACCCAAGGTCGACCCACCACCTGCCGAACCAAAACCAGCCAAGCCTCAAGTCGAGCCCCCTCCTGTCGAATCAAAACCCGTCAAGCCTCAAGTTGATCCATCATCTGTCCAACCGAAACCTGCCAAACCCAAGGTCGACCCACCACCTGCCGAACCAAAACCAACCAAGCCTCAAGTCGAGCCCCCTCCTGTCGAACCAAAACCCGTCAAGCCTCAAGTCGATCCATCATCTGTCCAACCGAAACCTGTCAAACCTCAAGTCGACCCACCAAAGCTAGAGCCACCGAAACCCCGGCCCCGTCATGACATGCTTGAAAAAGGGATTAAACTATACGAACAGGCAAGGTACAATGAGGCAATCGAAGCCTTAAGCTCAGCCGTGCGAGAGCTTGAAGATCCGGAACAGCAGGCAGAAGCCTATATTTATTTAGGAGGTTCAAAAAGGGGATCCGGAGAAGGCAATGACAAAGTGAAGGAGCAATTTCAAGAGGCAATTCGCCACAACCCAGATCAGAAATTACCCACAAGGATAGGGAAAGATCATCCAATTTTTGCTGAGTGGCTTGAGGAGGGACGCAAAGAATTAACAGGCGAATTGACCGTAATCTCTCTACTACCACACACCGAAATCTGGATTGACGGAAACGGTATTGACAAAAAAATGTTAGGCACTGGCATCGTCAGCCGCAGACTACTTGAGGGTGCCTACATTGTAGAAGGAATTTATACAGGAGGATTCAAAAGGAGAGCGGTTACGATTGAACCTAATCGTCATAAGGAATTAGATCTTGAGATACCCCCCATCGTGAAACATGATTCTCCTTCAAGAATATCCGTCGGCGAAATAATTCCACTTACATTGAATCTAATCAGCTCCAAAAGTCCCCAACAGATTAGAATCTACTACAAAACCTACGACAGAGACCGCAATGAATTAGAACAGAACGATCAGGAGATGCGTTTGTGGGACCAGCAATCCGCGTCATCAACGTGGGCCTACAAGATGGGGTTGCCCTCACAAAAGCGTATTGGTTCGATTGAATACTACATTGAGGTCGAATATGACAATCGTTTGACGTTCAGGCAACCGGCTATCCAATATCGTCATTATCAAATCTCCATTTTTGACAATAAGCCTCCAACGATTGATCTACTAAACCCACCTGAAAGTGCCCAATTCATAGTTAATCAACAAACCACCGTTAGAGCAGAGGTAATAGATAACAGCTTTGTCAAAGAGGTCCGCATTTATTTTTTATCACCCATTGACCAAAGCCAAAAACTGTTCAGGGGAGGATCTTTGGGTGTGTACGCTATAGATATTACATTCAGCCGATCCGGATCCATTGAGTATTATCTAACTGCAACTGATGAAGCGGGAAACGAAAGCCAATCGGAATCGAGACATATAGACATTAGACTGGAAGCGGATCCACAAGAATTAGAGGAAGAATCGCAAGCAATTGTAGAACTTCCTGACAAGCGGGGTGCTCCAACTGAACCGGGTACACCTGAAAAGCCTCATCAAGAGAGCACGCCCTCTTCTACTACAGTCAAACCGTCCTCTCCAATGTCTCGAACCTATCCAATATACCAAGGAATATGGGCAAGTATTTCTGTAGGTAATTCTTCCAACTCTGATTGGGATGGAGGTAATGCATTCAGGCTCGCCTATCTACGTGAGGGTAAAACGCGTCCAACGCTGGGCGCACAACTGAACTTCTCCCCAAATCGCACGAATACAAGCGCGATAGCTCAATGGGGACCTGCTTTAGGAAAAAACAATATTGGGTTTACGTTGCTGGGTGGCATTGCAGAATACGAGAATTTTTTTGCTAGAGGCACCGCGGCGAGGTCAACTCATACTACGCCCATCCTTGGTGCAGGTTTGACGTTATATCCGCGCGATAAAATTGCAATTGATGCGACAAGTTCGATTAAATTTCGATCGGACTTTGATACGACACACCTCTATCACTACGAAATAGGAGCCCGTTTTCACATAACTCGCAAATTGAATATGAGGGTTGGATATGGCAAGTTATACTTAGGCAGTCGAAACGTCACTACTATGCAGATCGGGCTTGGATTTGCTTTCTGAATTTCCTTATCCGCAGGTTGCTAAGACATGCTCCACTCGTTTTTCCCACTCATCACAGGTCACATGGGTCCGCTGTACAGATACCCCAATGTATTTCTTTGGATCACGGAGGGCTTCTCGCTGTATCGGTGTTAGCTTTTCAAGAAACGGTTGCAATGTCTCATCCGCCCATAACAGTTCTGTCAACGGTTGTCCCGTCTGGTGTACCTGAGCGACCAGTTTGCGGGTGTGGTCATAAGCGTCGGGAAATCCGTAATACGCCATCAAGAGATAGATTGGTTCAGCCACCGTGTTGCCGGCACTCGCCTCAAGATTGCGCGCCATGTTATCCACTTTCACATCCATCTCCCCTAACGCGCGAATCAGACGATAAATCGAATAGTCAAACGCCGTGAAAAGTTCTGTCAGGAAACGGCTCGATGCGGAGTTGGTTAGATCGCGTTGATGCTCCAAAATCTGGTCCATAAACACCGTCGTCATACGCGGCACAAACGCTTTCCAGAGCCCCTTCACCGTTTCAAACGTTTCCGGATTAACCTTGTGCGGCATCGTGGAAGAACCGACTAATTGGGGATCATATTGCTTGCTGATCTCAGCAATTTCTGTGCGGTAGAGGTGGCGGATGTCATCTGCAAAATTTGCGAGGATGGTGTAAGTGGAGGTAATAGCGTAGGCGAGATCGGTAATGAATTCAGGCTCAACACACTGCGTCGAAGTGTGTGTATCTGATGGTTTCAAACCGAGTTCCGCGAGTAGGTCCGCCTCAATCTGCTCCGGCCGCTCCATCACCAGCGAAAGCCCGTTGAACGCTCCCACTGCGCCCGAGAATTGGCCGCGTAGATTTCGGCTTGTGCGCTCTATCAGTTCAATCCGATTCCCGATTCGACTGACGTAAAGTGCGATGGCGTAACCAAAGGTGATCGGCTCCGCATGTTGGCCATGCGTCCGTCCAATCTGCACCGTTTCCGCGTGTTCCCGCGCAAGGTCTATGAATCGATTCTCAAGTTCAATGAGATCTGGAAGAATCACCTTCCGCGTCAAATCCTTGAACCGCAGCGCCGTTGCGGTATCAAGGATGTCCGCGGACGTTGCAAATAGGTGAACATAGGGACGCGCCTCAGGAGAAAGCTTCCGTCGAATCACGTTTACGAGCGAACGGATGTTGTGTCGAATACGTGATTGTTCTTCGTAAACCGCCGCCGCCGTCACTGCTTCGGATGCCCGTTCAACTTCATCCGCAATCTCATGGGAGCAGATGTCGTGCTTGGCAAGTGTCCGCACTAATGCAGCTTCAACTTTGGCTTGATATTTGACGTAGGCGGCTTCCGAGACGTAGGGCAGGAGTTTCCTCATAACTGCTTCACTGCCCCCGTAGTATCTGAAATCGAGTGGACTAACTGCTTCGTAGAGTTCCATAATATGTGTATCTCCCTTTGCCAATTCTTGCTATGATATGTTAAATTATACCACTTAGCTAAACAAATGTAAATTCCGATTTGATCAAAGGTAATTTCAAAGGTAATTGTTGTAGATGAGAGTGCATTTTTCACCCCCAGAGCGAGGAGGTGAGGGAGCGAGTCGAAAGGAGGATTGAGAATGGTAGCAAACTATCGGGAGCTTGATGTATATGAACTTGCTAGGGAGGGAAAGCAGCGAATTTTTAGGTTGAGTCATCGTTTCCCGAAAGAAGAAATGTACAGCTTGATTGATCACATCCGTCGAGTGTGAATACCTTACGAAGGAGGTTAGTGGTGAACTTTTCCAACTATACAACAACGGCATCGGCAAGCTTGTCACGATGGAAAATAATCCTGATCAATGGTTACTCAAACCAAATAGATCTAAATAATTTCTCGCTACCTCCAGTGTTAATCCTTACCCTACTACTGACATCATTAATCCTTTCCCAGTCACCAGCTATCGGCGCACGGAACGCGTTTTCCCTCCCAATCTCCGACAGTTCGGAATTCACGCCCGGGGAGCTTCTGATTCGCGTGACACCCAAAGCGCAAGCTGAATTGGAACGCCTTCATGCTGAAGCACCGTTACAAAAACTCCACAATCAGATGGGGGCTCGGTCAGTCTACCGTCTCTTTCCGCACATCGCTCACTCGGAATCCAACCCAAACCTTGAGCGCATCTATCTGCTGCGCTTTCAGATCCCCACGGAGCTACACACCCTCAAAGCGGACTACGCTGCACACCCGTTGATTGAGGCAGTCGAATTCAATTACATTCGCCAAACACAGGCTTCCGAAATTATCCCTAACGATCCACGCTATGAGGAACAGTGGAGTCTATCGCTAATCGATATGCCGGGGGCGTGGGCAATTGAGAAGGGCGATCCGGAGGTCATAATCGCAGTTGTGGACACAGGCTTCGATTATACCCACGAAGATCTTGCCTCACAAACCTGGGTCAACGTTGGCGAAATCCCCGACAATGGCGTTGACGACGACAATAATGGGTACATTGACGATGTGCACGGTTGGGATTTTTCGGAGCTATCAAATAGCGATGGAAACGAAGCGTCTCAGACTGGCGACAATGATCCAATTGACGAATCGGGCCACGGGACCCATGTCGCTGGAATAGTGGGAGCGACAGTAGATAACGATGTGGGGATTGCTGGTATCGCGTGGAATTGTACATTGATGCCGATCCGAGGTGCTGGTGTCGCGGGAATACGGGACAACCGTTCGGCAGCCGCAATCGTCTATGCCGTGGACAACGGGGCACGGGTTATCAACATGAGTTGGGGCGGGCGCGGGCGTTCCTTTGTGCTTCGGGATGCTGTGGATTACGCCTACGCGAGGGGTGTCCTGATGGTCGCCGCATCAGGAAATGAGTCGGAAGGTGAGTCCATTTTCCCCGCTGGTTATCGCAAGGTCATCTCTGTTGCTGCAACCGAGCAACACAAGCAGAAGTTTTATCAATCCAACTTTGGCGCATCTATTGACATCGGTGCACCGGGCAATGTCATTTTAAGTACACATATCAATAACCGCTACCGTCCCCTCTCTGGCACATCAATGGCAACGGCGCATGTATCTGGAGTTGCCGCTCTGATTATGTCGAAGCGTCCAAGCCTGAGGCATGAGGAGGTCCGGCAGATTTTGCTCTCGACCGCCGACCCAATTACGGAAAGCCCGGAACTTGTCGGTGCAGGAAATCTGAACGCAGCACGAGCTTTGATGGCAAGCGGTTCCTTACAAGCACACATTCTTTCACCAGAAACTCACAGTGGCGGCTCAAACCAGATCGAGATTGTTGGCACCGCTGGCGGATTTAAATTTGACACATGGCAGTTACTTTATGGGCAGTCGGCAGTCCCAACAGCGTTTCAACCTATCAATGCGCCCTCTCGGCAACAGAAGGCAAATGAAACCCTAATCGTTTGGGAAACGTCTGTTGTAGCAGAAGGCATTTACACCGTTCGCCTCGAAGTCAGTAGCGTAGAGGGAAAAGTTTTGCGTGATGAAGTGGTCGTCTCCGTGGACAGAACGCCGCCTCAAGTGCGAAATGTCAAGGTGCACAATCAGATTACAAAGGGCAACTTTGCCACCGTCGTCTCTTGGTCAACGGATGATTTCACAATCAACACATTGAGTCAACGGGCCCGTGAAGCCCTTGCCCCGTTCACACCAATTAAGGAAAACTCCGCGAGCCGGGAACATTTCTTTTCACTCTCGCTTAATACAGGGAGTTACGATTTATTCGTCACCTCTCGTAACGATGTAGGATTGGAAACAGTCGACGACAATGGTGGAAAATTCTATCGTGCGGAGGTTATCAGCGAATCTATCTCACCAAACGGATTTGTTGAGACCTTGACCACACTCCCTCCCATGCACTTGGGCAGCGTCGCTGCAGATTTCAACCGGAACAGTCGTCTCGAAATTGTCGGACTTCCGATCACCGGCGACTCTATTTCAGGAATCGAAGTCCATGAACGGAGTGCGGCTGGTATTTATCAGCTTCAACATACTGGGACTATTGACTCTAAGCCGTTGGCGGTTGACGATACTGACGGTGATGGATTGTTGGAGATTCTGTCCGGCACGAGAGAACGGGTCTTCCTTGTCGAAAGTATGACGCAAAACGGCTATCCGGGAAAGGTTATTTGGGAAACGCCTTTTCTCTCATCAGGGCAGATTGTGGATCTGGACAACGACGGCCGAAAAGAGATTGTCGGGGCAGACAATTTTAACGACAATATCCGTATTTTTGAAAACCGCGGGAACGATAGCTATGAGGAGGTGCTCGTCATCAAGAATGAGACGGAAGGCTCCAACGTTTTCGGAGAACAATTCGCAATCGGCGATTTCGATGGAAATGGGAGCCCGGAGTTAATGGTGGGAGACAGTGAGGGCGAACTCTTCATCTACGAATCCGTTGGAGACAATCTGCTAGTTGAAACATGGCGCATGAAACTTGATATCAAGGATGCCCATCAGCTTGCGGCAGGCGACCTCACCGGGGATGGCATTCCTGAGTTTGTCGTGGGCGGAACGGTATTGGAGCCAGATTTGCCTTCAAGGCTGCCGCGTTGGAAATATCATGTATTCACCGCTTTCCCGCCTGCTGGCACCCCCTCCCAAACCGGGGGGGGGGGTGTCTCGCGCTACCAATTAATATGGTCACAGGAAATTACACCGTTCCGTTTGAAAGGAAATAGTGTCGCAATCGGCGATGTTGATGGCGACTTGCAGAATGAACTGGTGATACTTGCGAATCCAAGCGTTTATGTGTTCAAATGGATGGATGCCCCGTCAAACCTCGTCCCAATCTGGCATCACGAAACTTGGGACACGCCGCGGCTATTCCTCGCCGATCTGAATCAGGACAACTTCAGCGAACTCTATTTAAACAATGAAGAGAACCTGCTTACATTCGCGCACGTCCGTGCTAGTAATCCAAACAGTGTTGTAAACATCCAGCCGTATGAGTTATCCGCAACGCCGATCAGTGTCCGTGCAGTTCGGATCGATTGGGAGACACCAGAGGAGGCGGTATCTTATACTGTCTATCGAGCAACTGGTGGCCCAGATGCAGCCCCCTCCGACTTTGAGATGATTGCTAAGGACTTGGATTTTGTGGGCTTCCTTGACCGGAAAGTGACGAAGGATGTAACCTACTGGTACACCGTCTCCGCGAAGGATGAAGCTGGGGTTGAATCAGCTCAATCCGAACCGGTCTCCGTCACCCCCCGCACCCCGCCCAAATTGATTGCTGCGGTATACATCCAATACAACCAAGTCGCCGTTACTTATGACAAACAGATGGGGCCTTCCGCGGGTAATCCACGCCTCTATCTATTACGGGAACCCAAGCAACTCGCTGGCACTAATCCTGTGTCTGTCATTCGGGATCGGATGGGAACGCGAGCCATCCTCACTTTCCGAGCAGCAGATTTGGTTCCCGGACGCACCTATGAAATTACCGTTTCGGACGTGCGAGATACGGATCGGAATCCTATAAACCTGCTAGAGACAACTCAGACGTTTGACGTGCTTCCTGAAACCGATTTCGCCGATTTTAAGGATTTTTCAAAAGCGAGAGCCTATCCAAATCCCGTTCGCCCCCGCGAGTTTCACAAGAGCGCTATCACGTTTGATCGCCTTCCTACTGGCACAACAGTTGAGATTTATAATACGAATGGAGAACGGCTTGACAGATTGACTGTCGCTGCCTCCGATTCCGGTCGTAAGGAGTGGTTGCTTCTCAATCATGTCGCAACGGAGGTAACAAGCGGAATTTATATCTATGTGATGGAATTTGAAAATCTGAAAAAGATTGGCAAAATTGCGATAATCAAGTGAAGATGGCAGACTAACGTAGAATATATTGCGTGTTGCGTAAGATATGATGGGTGAAGTCCTGCGACAAATCCATTTTTATGTATTCCTCGCGTTCCACCGATAGCGGTGAGTTTGGATTTGGCAATCCAGACCGAGCGAAGCGAAAAACTCATACTCCTATCGTTTCTCTAATTTCACTTGCGGATAATTCAGATTCCTGTTATAATCAACTCATCTCCGGCTTACAATTTTCTGATATGAATTTTTACAAATTGCGTCATAGCAACTAGCCCCCTTCGGTTCACAGAGGCATCGTGGATTGGTGATTGACTCATTTTGATCTTGCGGCACTAGAGGGGATGCGGTATAATGTATCCGTCTTCGGAATAACCTAATGCGATACTTTATTTTTAGCGATATTCATGCGAACCTTGAAGCCTTTGATGCCGTTTTATCGGCAATTGCTGAGAAGCAAGTTGATAGGATTATTTTTCTCGGTGATATTGTTGGCTACGGTGCCCAACCCAATGAGGTTGTTGACCGATTGAAACAACTCAAGCCCGATGCCATGATTCGGGGGAATCACGACAAAGTGATTGCTGGTATCGAGGACGGCAGCGGCTTCCGAGACCTTGCTCTCACTAGTGCGATGTGGTCGCGGCTTCAGATACGACCCGACAACAAAGCGTATTTGCGGTGTATGCCTCAAGGGCCGATAACGTTAGAACAGGAGATTCAAATTTCACATGGGAGTCCTCATGATGAGGATTTTTACATCCTGAACCATTGGGATGCACGACAGATCTTACATCGAAGCGAGAGTTGGATCGTGTTTTATGGACATACCCATCTTCCGATGATTTATTCGACAGAATCGAAATTCTCTCAGCATTACCCAGAAGATGATGAATGTTGCTACAAACTTTCAGAAGATAATCAGTATCTCATTAACCCTGGATCTGTTGGCCAACCACGCGATCTCAATCCCAAGGCAAGTTTTGCCATCCTTGATACTGACGAGAAGATTATTTGTATAAAGCGGGTTGGGTACGACATTCGAGCTACACAGCGCAAAATCCGCGAAGCTGGACTACCCACATGGCACGCCGACCGATTGGCAGCTGGACGCTAATCAATATTATACTGACTCTCGAACCCTAACCGCTAAGCCTTGACCTTTGATGCCTGATTTTCAATGACTATCACTCAAACCGATAAGGCTGTCATTATTGCGAGTATCACCACCTTTTTGACATTTCTGATGAATGCCAAACTCGGTTCAATTTGGCTGCTTTATCTGAACGTTCTTGTGGTGGTGGGTGTGTTTGGTTATGCGAGCCGACCCTGGGATCAGCTCTCGCATCTATCGCGCAGCGCGATTTTTGGCGCGGTTGCATCAATGACCTATATTCCACTGGATTGGTTGTTCTCTCGACGGGTGATGCTTCTCTCCTATTTAAGCCCGCGTGATATTCGGATAGCCGCCGTGCCCTTGAGTTTGCTCCTAACTTGGATGATTGCGATAACGATAATCATCTACATCTATCATCGCCTCAACGCAATTTGGGAACGGCCTTATATCTCCGCCGTGATTGTGGGCAGCATTGCTTTTGTGGGCAGCACTATTTTCGACCAATTCGGCTCTGCGCGCTTATGGAACTGGAATGCAATCCGCCTTTCCTATTTTCCTTATATCGGCTCCGTTCCGGTCTTCGTCCCGATAGGACTTGCTCTGACCTTTTTAATTTCTCCTTACTACCTTCGTAGATACCATATCGTTGTGGGAGGTATTCGATGTGGACTCTTTATCGGGATTATGCAATTTCTCTGCTTTATGGTGTTTCACTTCATTGGACCATTGCATTGAGGAGGGAGCTGTCGTTGTGTTTGTCGCACGTTTTACGCATAAGGAGTCATAATGATCAGATCGACAACAATTCTTACGGTACGGCGTGACAATCAAATCGCCATCGGTGGCGATGGGCAAGTCACTTTAGGAGATACCGCAATTAAACATGGGGCGAAAAAAATTCGTCGTGCCTATAACGCTCAGGTACTGTTAGGCTTTGCCGGTTCAGCCGCAGACGCATTGGCTCTGTTTGAGAATCTTGAGAAAAAGTTGGATCAGTATCGCGGAAATCTTCAAAGAGCGGCTGTCGAGTTTGCAAGAGATTGGCGCAGCGATCGTGTCCTCCGCCGGACAGAGGCGTTGTTAATCGCAGTAGATCCTGACAGAGGCTATCTCCTCTCCGGGAGCGGCGATGTGCTTGAACCAGATGATGGGGTCTTAGGGATTGGATCCGGTGGATCTATAGCACTATCCGCCGCCAGAGCCCTCTTGAAACACTCTTCGCTCACCGCCAAAGAAATTGTCGAAGAGGCGTTACAAATAACCAGCGACATTTGCGTTTATACCAATAGCAGTATTGAAATCGAAACGCTTGAGATTTAATTTTAGGATTATCGCTATTTAATAACGAATGTAGAAAACGGAGGTACACATTGGCAACATTCAATTCTTCATCAACCCCAAAAACATTGGCGGATGCACTGACCCCCAGACAGATTGTTGAAGAACTCGATAAATATATTATTGGCCAAGCGGATGCGAAACGTTCGGTCGCCGTTGCACTTCGGAATCGAGCCCGTCGTCAGATGCTTGAGGACGACATGCGGGATGAAGTCGCACCTAAAAATATCATCATGATTGGAACAACAGGGGTTGGCAAAACCGAAATTGCGAGGCGATTGGCGCGCTTAGTGGAAGCACCATTTATTAAAGTGGAAGCCTCAAAATATACGGAGATTGGCTATGTTGGACGCGATGTAGAATCGATGATTCGAGATCTAGCAGACCTAGCAGTCAATATGGTGAAGTCTGAACAGGCGGAGATAGTCAAGGAAAAAGCCCTTGAACTCACCGAAGAACGGCTCTTAGATTTCTTGATACCGCCGCCACGGTCAACGATAGGTCCTGAGTCTGTTGAAAAAAATGTCGAAATCGCCGATAAGGATGAAGGGGAGTTGAGCGGGGAGGAGCGATTGGCATTAGCAGTGCAACAGTTTGATCCAACTGAACGGTCAGAAATCAGCGAGCAGGAACAGGAAAGATACCAGCGGACGCGGGAGAAGTTTCGTCAACGACTGAGAGATGGAAAGCTTGAAGATAAGCCAATCGAAATCAACGTAAGCAACCGAACGATTCCTTTTGTTGAAATCTTTTCTCCAAGTGGTATTGAGGAGATGGATATCAATTTGAAGGATATGTTTGGGAGCATTCTGCCCAAACAGGAGAAGAAGCGCCGCGTCCCTATCTCCGAAGCACGTCAAATCCTCGCACAAGAAGAGGCTGAGAAGCTAATCGATATGGACAATGTCATCAGCGAAGCCATTATGCGGGTGGAAAACTCAGGTATTGTTTTTTTAGATGAGATTGATAAGATCGCAGGACGCGAATCGAAGTCGGGCCCCGATGTTTCGCGAGAAGGGGTCCAACGCGACATCTTACCAATTATCGAAGGAAGCACGGTGATGACAAAGCACGGCATGGTTCGCACCGATCACATCTTATTCATCGCCTCCGGCGCATTTCATGTCTCTAAGCCATCAGATCTCATTCCAGAGTTGCAAGGCCGTTTCCCAATTCGCGTCGAACTGAAAAGCCTGAATGAGGCGGACTTCAAACGTATCCTCACCGAACCGAAGAACGCGCTAGAGAAGCAGTATATCGCTATGTTGAAAACAGAAGGCCTCAACGTGACCATCACCGACGATGCGATTGATCAAATCGCTGCCTTAGCCTTTCAGGTGAATGAATCGGTGGAAGATATCGGGGCGCGCCGGCTCCACACCATCATGGAGAAGCTATTTGATGAACTGTCCTTCAACGCTCCAGATTTGGATGAGACATCGATCACAATCAATGCCGATTATGTCACCGAGCAGTTATCCGAAATTGTGAAGGACGAGGATATCAGCAGATATATTCTTTAGAGTGAAGCGGGGAACGATGTGAGGGGTTGCTGAGTCAATCAATTGACAACCGCGACTCCCAAGATATCAGTCCGATTTGACTTCCCCCCAGTGCGTTGGAGTTAGATCTTGAGTTGGGACAGATAATCGCGAATCCCATTCCTGTGGGGCAGTTGGGGCAGTTGGGGCAGTAGCAGCCCCGTCCGGATTGTCGGTCAACCGTGTCAGCTGCTTACCAATAAGTTCAAAACGATAGATATTCTGCTCGTCAGAAAAGAGAATAGCCTCCCCATCAGCGGAGAAAGCAAGGGAACGAACAGCCATCCGTGGCACCGGCACCGGCTTCCAAGAGATGACCTCCGCACGACCATTTGAGGCAAGCGTGGCAATGACCGGGAAAGAATTATGAGGATCGAAGTTGACTGCCTCCGTATACAGCACCTGTTTCCCGTCGGGAGACCAGCCACCCAAAAATGGCTCCGCGTCAAACCGTGGGTGGGAAACCTGCCACAGCCCCGTGCCATCAGGACGAATCGCATAGATTTCGCCCCCCTCAAAGAGAATCCACTCACCATCCGGCGACCACCTTGGTCGGGAGGCAAACCCCACATCTGTGACCTGTTTGACATTGCTCCCGTCGGCATCCATCACATAAATCTCAAATTTCCGTTCTCCTTCCTTTGCATCTCGGTTGCTATCAAACGCAATCTGAGAGCCGTCAGGCGACCAGTCAGGATAACCATCAATACCGGGGTGATGCGTCAGGCGTCGTTGGTTCTTCCCATCGGAATCCATCACATACACCTCTGTGTTTGTGTTCCGCTCCGCCCCATGTGCATTCTTATCGTCATCCCGATCGCTCTCGAATGCAATCTGTCGGCCGTTGGGGGACCAAACGGGAGTACTATCCGGTGCATCGTTGAAGGTCAGTCGTGTCTGGTTACTTCCGTCCGAGTTCATCGTGTAGATTTCCCAATTTCCGTCCCGCTGAGAATAAAAGACAATTTTTGCGTGAAGGGAACTCGTAACTGCCCAAAGGCAAGCCACGAGAACTGATATACGCAAGGTCAACCCTTGATAGTTGTCAGAGCAAGGGGCCCCATTACGAGTTATTTGTCTAAGGCTTGTAGATAGGTATTGAAAAATCATGAGATTTCCTTTCTCGTTTGTATGCGATGGGGCAGATTTCGGATAGTCCATCCCGCCCGGAATAAAAGGTAATTTTTGATTGAAGGGGGCTCGTGACGAGCCAGAGGCAAGCCACGAGCAGAACAAGTCACATAGTTTATCCTCTATTGAACTGTAGTCTCTGAGGTCACTATCGGGAGCTTTTTATATTTAATCCTTCTTGGAATATCAGGGCGTTTTCTCTCGTAGAGGATATCGATACTCGTGTAGGTATCAAGATAATACCTACCCGGCATTACACGAACGCCCCTCTCGCCCCTTCCGTACTTATCCTGATCCGGCTTAACAATGAATGTTCCATGCGTCGAATCATCTTCGTACAAGGTTCCATTAGGTCTCATGACCTTATGTGAATATTCCCATGCGACCTCTAGCCGATAATCGCTATAGTTCTCAATTGCATAACTGTGCCCGCTGTGAGAATTAAGCCCTGCAAAGTAGACATCGTAGATTGCTACCGACCAATAGAGACTCGGAGAAGCAATATATCCGCCAGTCGTATCAGCGTAAGTCCACACCGCGCCAATCAATAGAACCGCCAGAGCGACAAAAACTACTGTTCCTTTGAAACGCCGTAAAGTCAACATGATCTAACCCTCCTTTAGGTTATAGGTTAACCAAGACTACCCTAATGGTAATCTTGATGTAGAAGCAGAAAGCATTTGAATCCCCTATTGCTGAGCTACCCTTGCTGAGCTACCCCAGAAAGATACAACTTTTCCAATTTAGTCAGAGCTGCGCGCGACAGTTGGCTCACGCGTCCCTTGGTCACACCAAGGACCTCGGCTATCTCAACGGTCTTAAGCCCCTCAAAAAATCTCAACTTCAAGACCCTACCTTCCTTCTCAGATAAACATGACAGAAGTTTTGGCAACAATGTCTTGAATTGTTCAAGGTCGACATCAAAAGCCACAGTTTCATCAACGGTTTCACTTTGACATGCCTCCGTTGCCAGCCCATCAACCAACGGGTTGGCTGTAAATTGTTGAGGTTCTCCAACCCCATCAACCGCAGGAAATGGAATTAACTGGAGGAGCTTTTTGCTTTTGTTCCAGAGCGTGGCACAAACCCGGGAACGAATAAACGTGCTGAAACTTGCACCCGATTGATGGTCGGGGTCGTACTTCGGCGAGTTTTCAGCGATTGCCAGATGTGTGATTTGATGCAAATCGGCTTTCATGGATTGAAGCCGTTGGCTGTTACAGGTCACGCACCTCACACATCGGTTAATCGACTTCTCTGCACTTAAGGGTTGATTGGGGGTAATATGGAAAGGACACTTTTTTGAGTAATGGGGACCTCGTTGCCGTGCCATGATTCTTCCTCCTTCTAAGTGGCGAGTTCATTTGGGTTGCAAATGAGCGGTGCATTCTTGAGGAAAGGGAGTTTAGGGGGGCTCATAATACAGCCAAGAGCCGATGCAGATACAAACACCTGTGGGAGCGATCTCCCGATCGCGATAGTTTCCGAAAGCCTAGGGGAATCGTGGCAAGGATGCCACTCCCACAGAGAATATTTATTTATGAGCCCCCCTCAACTAATTTATTTCTATACCCATTTGAGGAATTTCACCTGAAAGTCGAGTTCTTATGAACAAGTGTTTTCGATCTCTATATATTAATATCGGTTTCAATTGAAAAAGTTTAGCTCTTTTTTTCACTTTTTTTTAATGAGTAAATTCGGGGAGTAAATTCGGACGTGGCATTTCGCAACGGAATGAGTGCAGAGACATAGAGGACACAGAGGTGACGCAATGACTACAGCGTTTGCCGAATTCGCTACAGCAAAATGTCAACGCGGTCTCTCGAAAGAAGGGCTCCCACAAAACAGGGCTTAATATCTTGTTCCTCGATGCTCATTGGCTATCCGGTGCCGGAAAATCTTCCAAAAATTGATGAACCTCTTCGAGGGTTGGCAAGCCACTGCGCCCACCGAGTTGACAGCAGTTGAGCGAAGCAACAGCCGAAGCGAACCGGATTATCTCCGCAACGCTCCAGTCCTGCAGAACACCATAGATAAACCCACCGTGAAAAGCATCCCCCGCACCGGTGGTATCCAACACATCAACGGGGAAGGCTGGAAACGTAAGGAGCCCCGCTTCCCATTGTGCAACACAGCCCCGCTCGCCAAGCGTTATGACTGCGATGCGTGCGCCAAATTCGCAAAGTCGCTGCACGACTGCTTCGGGCGGTGCCCCGGGCATCCATTCCTGTGCAAAAACTTCTGATACGATAGGAATATCGACCAACGGCAGCAGTAGCTCCGTGATCAATTCACTGTGCCACGTGCCATCTAACACCACAGTAACCCCCGCCGCTTTCGCCCATTTTGCCGCTTGGATCGAGGCTTCATCGGCATCGTCTAGGTGCAAGACCTTGGCAGATGTAATCTCTTGGCGATTCAAATCTGACACGGTTAAAGGAGTGTTAGTCTCCCGACGGGAAGTGAAGCAACGTTCACCTGTAGCTTGATCAACGAGAACGAGAACAGCGCGAGATAAGGCGTTCGGTTCAAGCATCAATCGGCTAGTATCTACGCCTTCCTTCCCAAATTCTTCGCGGATGAACACGCCTTCGGGGTCATCGCCGACTCTCCCGATGAAGCGGGTGGAAACCCCCAACCGGGCAAGGGTAACGAGTGCTGTTGCGACCGGACCACCGGACTGGCGTAGATATTGAGAAGCACGCCACGATCTCCCATACGTCGGTGGTTGCGGAACGACAAAGAGCATATCGGCGGTGCATGTGCCAATTCCAATGACATCTGGAAAATTGTCTTGATTCATGAGAAATTCCTGATAATAGAACTTAGAAGGACAATGTTGTAGCCGAACTCTTATGAGTTTGGCAGTTAATTGATGCCCAGACCTCAATCCACTTCAATTGACGGGGAAAATGGGGAACAATTATTATTCTGCACAATTCTCATGACACTATTTTAGTCCCCAAATCTCCGCCGCGGTGCCGCCCAAAATGCGTTCTCGCTGGGCATCTGTCAGGAAAGGCAAACCTTCTCGGACAAGGCGTAACTCCTGATCCAGGGTTGGCCACTTGTGCTTGAGACGGTGATGACCTGGGTATCCCGTCCCCCACACCATCCGATCGGCTCCAAAGGCTTCTAGTAGTTTCTTGATGAACGGTTGCACGTCTGTGTAAGGAAAATCTTGGCTAGATCGACCGGCGACATCTGATAGCTTCAAATACACATTGTCGTGCCGGGCAAGCTCAACAATTGGCTGAAATTCGGCTTCGTCCGCATCAACTTGGGGGTAGCCCATGTGGTCGAGGATTAGTGTCAGGGAGGGGTATCGATCTGCAATTGCTGCTACCTGATCGGCAAACTCCGCCCGCAGATGAAATTGGATAACCGTATCCAGCGAAGCAATCTCTTCCCACATCGGTTCATTCTGACGGGTCAGCAGGATCTTTTCGCTGGGATAGTACATTGGGTGAAAACGAAAGCCAGCCAGCCCCCGTTCCTTTATCCAGTAGCGCACCTGTTCCGCATTGTTTGGGTCCTGAGGGTCAATTAAGCCGTGCCCGATGAAATGGTTTGGAAAGCGTGCTACGGAATCAGCGATGTAGCCGTTATCCCAAGTTGACCAACTGGTCTGCACTAGCACCGTCCAATCCACTCCGTGCGCGTTCATCTCTGCCAACAGTTCGTCGGCGGTGCCTGGCTCGTCCGGATAGGAATTCCAGTTGGGTGAAGTCGGACCGACAGGATATTTGGGTGGGTCAATTTCCCAAACGTGGACGTGGGTATCAACAATCATCAAAAAACTCCTTCCCTATTCCTAATTGCTAGCTCGCAATCCCGTCTCTTCTGTCATCAATGCGTCCATCATGGCATGAACTCGTGGCAACTCCTGCGGTCCCACATCCTCAGCAAAAGGAATGACTGGACCACCGGACAATCCCGCGTAATCCATGGCGGCATGTAACGCCGAACCACTGTACCGCGCTCCATTTTCACCTCGAAAATCCTCGAACGGCACCATCAGTGCTCGGAGGCGTTCCGCTTCTGCCTTATCACCTGTTGCCAATTTTTGAAGCAGCGTCAAGCTCATTCGTGGCACGAAATTCGCCATGCCCGAACTGAAACCTACTGCGCCGTGTGCCATGTAATCAATGCAGGGATCTTCTGCCATACCACAGACCATCGCCGCGCGATCTCCTGCCCTCTCTACAATTCGATCAAAGGTGTCTAAGTCCTCCACCGCATACTTTAGCCCGACCACCTCGTCTAGGGCACAGAGGCCGATCACATCGTCCACCGGCATAATATCTAGCCGCCGTTGGTAGAGGACTGTGGGTAACTGCACTACCTTCGTAATCTCTCGGAACCCGTTGTAAACTCCGTTGGCGGAGGCAGGACCAACCACCGGCATAATCATCACGCCAGCGACACCGAGGGATCGGGCGATGTGTCCCATCTCCAAAGCTCTCCCAAATCCTGGACCGATACCCGGCACAATATACGCTGCATCTCCAGCTTCGTCAAGGAATGTGGCAACCACGGCTTCATACTCCTCCAGACTGGCATCGTAGACCATGCCGGTGCCGCACTCCGGCATGATGAAGTCCACGCCGTGCTGGATGAGGTAACGGACATTTTTCCGCACGCCTTCCAAATCGACTTGCCGATCCTCCCGCCGTGGCGTAATGGCAACCACCAAGACGTTGCGGCACGCTTCTCTATCCAAGTTTTGCTTACCCATTCTATGCTCCTCCCCGATATCTCGCCAGCTTTTCCTGAAAAGACTTCCGCTCAAGAACCTCGCGATTCACCACATTATCTGGAATTTTGCCCTGTGACACCTGAATTGCCTTCTGACAGTTCAGCCTACCGATGTCTCGGTAGCATTCCTCCGTCAAAGCGATGGCGTGAGGGGACACAATCACGTTATCCAACTTTAACAACGGTTCATTGGGGTCTACCGGTTCTTCTTCAAAGACATCAATGCCCGCACCCCGGATGCGCTTTTCTTGCAAAACCTGCGTCAAGACGTGTTGATCAACAATAGGACCCCGAGCGGTGTTAATAAAAAACGCTGTCGGCTTCATGAGTGCGAACTCTTTTTCACCGATCAATCCGCGCGTCTCATCGGTCAGCGGACAGGTAACGCACACGTAATCGGATTCCCGCATCACGGTGGGCAGATCCACAACCTCCACGTTCAGGGATTTCGCAACCTCCGGCGAAACATACGGGTCAAACGTCAGGAATCGCATACCGAACGGCTGTAGTAAGCGGAACAGTTCAGTAGAAATATTTCCAAGCCCGACCGACCCCAGTGTGCGCCCAATTAGGTCAAAGCCGACTTCTAACCCATCGCGCCAAGTTCCGGCGCGTGTTGCACGGTCATATTTGAAAATGTTTTTCGAGAGTCCAAACATAAGCCCAATAATACCTTCTGCCACGGGACGACGGACACCACTTGGTGCGATAGCGATCATCACATCCGCTTCAGTTGCTGCATGGAGGTCAACGTTATCGTAGCCAACTCCGTGCCTCGCGATCAGAGTCAATCGATCTGCCCCTTCAAATGTCTCGCGGGGATACTTCCCTCCAAGGGCGATGAAGGCATCCAAGCCGCGTATCTCATCCGGCGGCACAAATGGTCGCTCGTGTGCAATAAATGTATATTCGATGTGCGGCTCTCTGTCTAAAAGATTTAATCCAACATCCTTGAATCGAACTTTGCCATCATCTCCAAGGAAACCGGGTGTCAATCCAACACGGAATTTTTCGTGCGTCATGAATTTCTCTCTTTCTGTTGTTACAAGTTTCAGTTTATGTAGAACGGATCAAAATTGTTTTGGGGTTCGCTTGCTCCCTTCGCAGCGTAAAACGTAAAAAAAAAAGAAGCCGTGAAGCGTGGAAGTATTAACCTCTCATCTCCACATCCCGTAGGCGAGCCCATGACCAAGCCAAGCAGCTCCCAAACCGAGTCCCACATGCACAGTGACGTTGGCAAGAGCAGCAGCACTTTCGCCAGCTTGCCACAGATTCACGGTTTCGTTGCTAAATGTTGAGAACGTTGTGAACCCGCCTAACAGTCCCATAAAAACAAATAAGCGAGCCTCCGGATTCAAGAATCCGCGCGTCCCTACCCATTGGGAAAGAAATCCGATGAACAAGCAGCCGGTCAGATTGACTGCCAAGGTCCCGTAGGGAAATCCGGTGCCGCTCACCAGGTGTTGAATATACCCGCTTAAGAGGTATCGGCCGATTGAGCCAAGGAAGCCCCCTAATCCGACCCAGAGTATTTTCCCCACGCTAATAAACTCCCTTCTTCTGCTGCCGGTTGGAGTTTACTATATTCACCGACTGTTTTGGAGGTTATAGAAAACCTGTTTCCCATTAAATTGGGCGCGGCTGCCCAGCTGTTCTTCAATCCGTAGCAACTGGTTATACTTGCAGATCCGGTCGGTGCGGCAAAGTGAACCTGTTTTAATCTGTCCTGCGTTTACACCGACGACAATATCCGCAATTGTTGTATCTTCCGTCTCGCCGGATCTGTGCGAGACGACCGCGGTATAGTTAAATCGCTTGGCAAGTTCGATGGCATCAAGTGTTTCAGTTAGGGTCCCAATCTGGTTGACTTTGATTAGGATAGAGTTGCCGATGCCACGGTCTATTCCCTGTTGCAACCGATTGGTGTTCGTTACAAAGAGGTCATCCCCCACAAGCTGCACCTTCTCACCGATGGTTTGGGTAAGCGATTTCCACCCCTCCCAATCGTCCTCTGCCATGCCGTCCTCAATCGAGATAATTGGGTATTTGTCAACCAACTTAGCGTAGAAGTCAACCATCTCGTCAGGAGATTTATCCGGTTTCGCCTCCGCTTCTAGTCGATAAATCCCATCTTTATAAAACTCGCTAGAGGCGGGATCGAGTGCCAATAGCACCTCATCGCCGGGGATATATTTTGCCCGTTCAATCCCTTCGATAAGGACCTGTAACGCTTCCTCGTTCGATCGCAAATCTGGGGCAAAGCCACCCTCATCACCGACAGCGGTGTTGTAATTCCGATCCTGTAGAACGGTTTTGAGATGATGGAAGATTTCTGTCCCCATACGTAGGGCTTCTGCAAAGGTATCCGCGCCCACCGGCATAATCATGAACTCCTGGAGATCTACGTTATTGTCCGCGTGCGAACCGCCGTTCAAGACATTCATCATTGGCAACGGAAGTTCCTTTGCGTTTGCCCCACCGATGTATTGGTAGAGCGGGAGTCCGATTGCGGCGGCGGCGGCCTTGGCAACTGCCAGCGAAACACCTAAAATTGCGTTTGCACCGAGAACCGCTTTATTCGGTGTCCCATCGAGCGTAAGCATCGTTTGATCTATCGCCTCCTGCGCGAAAGGGTCGGCTCCCTTCAGCGCATCGGCGATAATCGTGTTGACATTTTCAACCGCTTTCTGCACCCCTTTTCCGAGATAGCGCACGGGATCACCGTCTCGAAGTTCGATAGCTTCATGTTCGCCCGTTGATGCCCCAGAGGGAACGGCGGCGCGCCCCAAAACGCCGGACTCCAATTCCGCATCAACCTCTACAGTCGGGTTCCCGCGCGAGTCCAGAATTTCTCGCGCATGAATGTTAGCGATTGTCATCCTCTAAAATCTCCTCTTTTTTACTCTTATGCCCCCAAAGTTTGTTGTTATCGGTTAGAATCTCCGGTCCGTCAGAAAGGATAACAACGGTATGCTCGAAAAGCGCAGAGAGGCTGCGGTCTGTGGTGACGGCAGTCCAGCCATCGTCGAGCACCCGCGCTTCGGAGTTACCTACGTTAACCATCGCCTCAATGGCAAGTACCATACCGGACATCAGCCGTACCCCTCTGCCCGCATCCCCGTAAGTGGGAATTTGAGGCTCTTCGTGAAGCTTCCGACCAATTCCGTGCCCCGAGAAATCCCGAACGGGCGAGAATCCGTATGATTCGGCACCGTTCTGGAGCGCAAAGCAGACATCACCCAGTCGGTTGCCCGGTCTCGCAGCCTCAATAGCACGATAGAGAGAGACTCTTGTGACATCAAGCAGTTTTCGGGCATCCGGTGCAATTGCCCCAACAGGGAAGGTGAAAGCGTTATCGCCGTGATAGCCGTCCAAAAAAATCGCTGTGTCAATCCCAACGATATCTCCCCCATCAAGCAGGACCTCTTTGCTCGGAATGCCGTGAACAATCTGATCGTTGAGTGAGACACAGATTGTCGCCGGATAGGGGGCATGTCCCGGGAACTGATAGCCGAGGAATGATGAAATCCCACCCAACTCTTTGATAGTTTGCCGTGAGATCTGATCTAATTCGTAAGTCGAAACGCCGGGTTTAACTGCTTCTCCGATTCGCTGTAATATGGTTGATGCGGCTTTACCGCTCCGCCGCATCGCTTCGATTTCAGATCGGGATTTGATTCTAATTTTTGTCATAATTTGTAATGCTTAATTTTTTTATCGCTGATAATTTTTATGAGAGCGGACTGTGCGGCGTCCGCTGCACCCGGGATGTCCCACCGGGCGGGTCCCGATCTGGATCGGGGGTCTTGATGAGATTGGACCTGTCGATCTTCGACCAGATTGCTGATGCCGCGCACCTCCAGAAATGGAACGTCGTATAACTTACAAATATGGGAGGCTGCAGCACCTTCCATACTTTCACACAGCGCATTGAAGCGAGCGTGGAGTGCATCTCCGACCGCCTGAACGCCGCTGCACTGCGAAACGGTGACAAACGGGCCGTATCTCACTCCGCAAATCTCAGCGGCGGTTGAAACCAGCTGCAAATCCAGTGGAAAATGATTGAAGTAAGGTGGACTACCGTGCACCAAAGGGATGCCAATCTCGTCCGCTGGTTTCCAACCTTCAGGTGTCACCACGCCGACATCGCCGTAAATCTCCTCTGTCGCCAGAGCAACAGATCGGATGGGTAAGCCTGTCGGCACATAAGCACCACCGATCCCAAATTGGATCACCAAGTCAGGTAGTTGCCTCTCAAGTTGACAAGTCAGTGCGTGCGCCGCGTTGACGGCACCGATACCGGTGTGAAGCAGCGTGCATCGCCATCCACATAAATTTCCGACAATCGCTGTTTTGCCGGCGTGTCGGGTGGTTTTGGCATCTCCGAGAGCGGTTTGGATAGTAGCGGATTCGATCTCCGTTGCACTGACCAGCAGCAAATTCGGCATTTGGTTGATCCTCAATCACACAATCCGTTATAGTTTGCTTTACAGCGGCGCAGCAACAAGCGATCCAATCAACGTATGCGCTGTCACAGACTCAACTTTCACACGCACGAGATCGCCAACCTGCGAATTCTCCTTCGGAAACACGGTTGTTTTGAAACCATCGGTCTTTCCTTGGTATCTGTTCGGGTCTCGCCGCGATTCCCCTTCGACCAAAACCGCTGCGGTTTCACCAATCAAGCCCTGATTGATTTCGTGGGAGATGCCCTCTTGCAACTCAATAATCTCCCTCAAACGGCATCCCTTTTCTTTATCGCTCACATCATCGTCGAGCGTTTTGTCTGCGAGTGTGCCTTCGCGGGACGAATACTTGAACATGAACGCCGAATCGTAGCGAATTTCAGCCATCAGGTTATACGTCTCCATAAAGTCGGTCTCTGTTTCGCCACAGAAGCCGACAATCACGTCTGTGGAGATTGAGAGATTCGGGATGCGCGCTCGCATTTTGGCGACCAGTTCTCGGTACGCCTCCGCGGTGTAGGTGCGTCGCATTGCTTTCAGCACCTTCGTCGATCCGGATTGCAGTGGCAGATGGATCTGGTTACAGACCTTATCGCAGCTCGCCATCGCCTCAATCAGGGCATCGGTGGCATCGCTCGGATGTGGCGAAGTGAAACGTATTCGCTCGATAGCTTCAACCTCGCTCATCGCAAACAGGAGGTCTCCAAAATTATGCGTCCCATCGTTATAAGAGTTCACCGTCTGACCGAGGAGAACAACCTCTTTGAAGCCTTCATCGACAAGCCGTTTCACATCATCAACTAACAGGTGCATTGGGATGCTTCGTTCGCGTCCACGTACAAAAGGCACGATGCAGAAGGTGCACATTTTGTCGCATCCCCGTTGAATGGTCAACCACGCCCGGACACCATCCACCCGAATGGGAGCGAGGTCCGCATAATCCTCGCCTTTGTCTAGCGTCAAGTCGAGGAATGGGTCACCTGTTGTCACGGAATTGATTGCCATCGGTAGATTCCGGTAGGCATCGGGCCCCAGCACGAAATCCACATACGGTGCGGCATCGATCAGTTTTGTCTTCATGTGTTGCGCCATACAACCGCATACGCCGAGAACCAGATCCGATTGCACCTGTTTTCGATGATCTAGGTGTTTGAGGCGATTGAGCACCTTCTCTTCAGCATTTTCGCGGATGGCACAGGTATTGAGCAGCACAACGTTGGCATTTTCTAGTCGATCCACCATTTCGTAGCCATTTCGGGTTAAAATGCCCGACATCAACTCGCTATCACTCACATTCATCTGACAGCCGTAGGTTTCGATATAAACCCGCCGGGCAGCCTGTCCTTGAGTGATATTGACAGGCTCCGACGGTGGTGCTGCTTTGTATAATGGTAATTGTGTTTCGGTTGGAATTTTCGGATTCATTGCTCTATCAACCTTTATCAAGCTACACTTTCGTCGTTTTTTCGCCGGTATAGCAACCCTCCAAAGCCTTCAAGGGACAGGGTCACGAAAACCAGAGTTTCATCGCAGTTTCGCCTAAGATAGCAGCTTTTTCCGCTTCGGATAACCCTAAATGTTCCTGAAAAATTGCGAGATGCTGTTGGTACGTTACCTTGGGAATCCAGAGCGATGTCGGGAAGTCGCTGCCCCATATACATCTTTCCGGCGTGTAAGCATCGATAATTTGCCGGACCCCATCAAACATATCACGGCAGGGAAATTCCTCCTCAGATCCGGTGACAATAAATGACAGTTTGGCGTATAGATTCTCGAATTCTGCAAGTGCCAGCACCGTTTCCAGATTGTCAGAGTCAGGAAAATTGGCGGCGTTCAAATTGGCGCAGTGATCAAGCACAACCGGGACATCAGGAAACGCTTCCAGCAGATTCGCCAGTGAGCGACAGTTGGGGGGACTAAGCAAAGCACAGAGCACCACATCCAACTGCTGTGCTGCTTCCCATAGCCGCCGATGTTCCGGGAGAACGGAGCCATCCGTTTGCCAACTGGCAGAGACCCGATTTCCGCGGATGCCTGTTGTAAATGCCTCCTCCATCAGACTTACGGACCCATCGTCAAAGGGATCGAGGTTCAAAACGCCGGTTGTCCATTCTTGGTTTTCCCGCACGGTATCAATCGTGAGCCGATTATCGTGTTGGTAAACGGTGAAGGTTTGAACGATGACAACGCGATCAATACTGTTTGCCTCAACCTCGTTTTTCAGGTCTTCGATGGTTCCTCGACCGGGCGGTGGTAGGTAGGGTTCCGGGATTTGGGGATACGTTTCGGTGTCTTCGGAATAGATATGTGCGTGTGTATCAACGATAGCCATTAATAATCTCCTTAGCTTGAAACATCAAACATGGGCCCTAGGGGTCAGTCGTTCCGACAGTGGAATGAACGGATACGCCATTGCCTTTACTCATCTATTTCTTCCCTTCCATCATTACGTGTCCCCAGATTCTGATACTGTTTTGTCAAGTTGGACACAATCCCTGACCAGAGGACTGCCATCACCATCGCGGTGATAGAAAACGCTGCCCCCGGAATTGCTATAACAAAACTAATTAGGGTAATCACGCCGGCACTGCCACCTTTAGCAAATCGATAACCGAACGAATCTATGACCTGTTTCGCCCGATAGCGGGCATCGAACGACAAGGGGATATAAAACATCTCTTTCGCAGCTCGGAAAAGAGAGTAGTCGAATGCCTTGAAAAGCAGGAATGCGGTTGCACCACTCCGTAGGGATGGGGCTATAGTCAGGGCCGCCCCCGCAATCAAATGAATCAGCGGAATCCCCGGATGTAGAATACGAATCGGTATGGATCGCAACACAAAACCCGCACAGAGTTGCAGAACAAAAGCAGAGATACCAAGCCACTGCCCATAAAACCGTCCATAGAAAGCAGTTCGCATATCTTTATCAACAATGTCAGTTTCGACCAGTCCATTAAATCGTAGATCTAACACTGTCGAGACCACTTGTGTCGTCAGAATGAGCAGAAACAGGAAAACCAGATAGCGGGAACGTGCCAGCACCTTCAACCCTGTATGTCCCTGTCGTCCCCCATGCTCTGTGGCTGCGGGTTGCGGCTCACCGGCGGCAGCATAAGCGAACATCGCAAGCAAGGCCGCGGGCAGTAATGAACCTGCGGCGAATAACAGCAATACCTCAGAACCTAAGGACGGAGCGAGGTATGCAACAAGCGAACCGCCCGTAACTGAACCGATTGTCGCAATCGCGCAGAAAGGTCCATTGATCCAACGGGCCTGCTTAGGGGTTAATGTACTATTAACAAGCGACCAATACTGCTCGATGATTAACACAATATATGCTTCACGAAAGACATAGATCACCGCTGTCGCAATAGCGTAACCCATGAAAAGTAGATTGTAGCAGCTTGCAATCAGACCCGCAGACAAAATTGATGTCAATAACAACGCATCTCTCGCCCCCAACCACGACAACAGCCTGCCGTAGAGATAAAGCAGCAGGAAGACGCTAGGCGGCACCGCCACCATCGCACGAGGCAAGTTTTTAGCACCGTAAGCCTCAATGAACAAGGAGGTTGATACCGCCCGAATGAATTCGTAGCCACACAACAAAAAGCTGCCTGCCAAGGCAATCGAAAGGGCTGCGAGGAGCGTTCGTTTTGGGAAAGTCTCTGTTATCACGGTATCAACTCCAAGTTTTTCCGCGATGAGATCCGGTGGAGAGCCATTAATACCCTTACTGTTTAGATTTTGAGTACTGCCAGAGTGCCCGATCCAAGGTTCGCATGTCGACTTGATTGCGACATGCAACGTCTCGACAAAAGCGCACGTAACACCACCAGAATGAAAACGAACATTTTTTGGAGAGTTTCACTGCCCCTGCCCCCACAGACCACAAGGCACGATCATCTAGGATTGGATACAGGTCTTTGTGAAATAGATGAAGAATTGCGGAGGCGGTTGGCCATCCGATGCCATCCAGCAGGGTCAAAACTTCTATTCTTGAACGTTCATCCGTGGCGGCAAATGCCCACGACGTAATTTCTTTTACGTAGTTATCATCGTTTTTGTCAATATCACCGGACCTCCTCGGCGACTTCCAACGCGCGACGCACCGCAACTCGTCTTTGTCAAGGTAGCCGCGTTGTTCCACCTTGGGTTTGAGCGCAATCAATTCGCATTCGGTTTCGTAAGGTTGAATGTTATCTTTTTTGTATTTTTCAGCCCATTGAAAAATCTCGGATTCAGGAAAATGTAAGTTCATCTGCAGACTCCTTCTTAATAAAGAATTTCCATCGGTAAGTAGTTGTTGAACATGTTCCATCATAGTGTTATTTCTCTGTTTATTACATTGGTGCATGTAAAGAGAAATCGAGAGCCAAACGCGCAAGGCCCCCTGATAAAATTAGGCTTCTGTAGGGAACAACGATCGTTGTTCCCTACACCGTTGAATGCATCCGAGGCTGTCCCGCGTGTTTCGCGGCGCGCATCGCCTCCAACTCTTTTTCTTCCCAAACACCAGCGATTGTTGTTTTACATTTCGGACAGCCGCCAGCTTTCACCCGGTGCTTCAGTATTCTGAATCCCCATCGTTCAATGAGGAGTTCGCCGCAACCGGGGCAGTAGGTATTTTCGTAGTATCCAACAGCACCGGGGCGGTTGCCTGCGTATACGTAATGTAGTCCGGCATCGTAGCCGATTTCCGCCGCACGGATAAGCGTGGGGACAGAGGTGTTATCCGTTCCAACTTCGCAGTATTTATTCTATCGAACCACGTGTAAATATAACCCATTCGCTCCTAAAAGGCAAGCCTCTTTTTGTAAGATGAACATCCACCCTACAATGCGTGAAATCTGCGCTTTAGATGTGGACACGGCTCATAGAATCTGATATAATGGGATAATGTCAAAACAGGGAGGGTATTATTGTGCAACAACAGAACCAACCTGCTAAAAGTGATAAAGTCCCTCAAGGCTTCCTACCTTGGATTGTTCTCGGTATCGGCCTACTAATCGTGCTCGTGGGAATTATTGTCAACTCCACGCTAAAAGACAAGTCTCCTCCACGACCTGTGGGACCGGCAGCGCGAATACCTAAAGTCAACCTCATTATTCGCTCCAACGTCAGTGGAGCGGAGGTTTACCTAAACGATCAGCAAAAAGCGGTAGTTTCTGATATACACCATAAAGCAACGCTATTCAACCTGGCACCGAAAACATATCAGATTACACTGAAGAAACAGGGTTATACCGATCGGACGGAGACAGTAGAGATAACCGGGCAAACAATCTCCCAAATCGTGGAAATCTATTTGCGACCTAGGTAATAACTGAGTGATATGGACTGGATACGTTTTGGACACCCCCACTTCCTATATCTGCTATGGGGCACGCCGGTTTTTATCTTACTCTACATCTACGCATTTCGGCAAAAGCGGAAGGCATACCAACGCTTCAGCAGCCATCGTTTTTTCCAACGGCTGACAGGCTCCGTTCACTTTGGGAGGCAGAAGGTAAAAGTAATCTTAATGTCCCTTAGCTACACTTTCCTCGTCCTTGCTCTTTCGCGCCCCCAAATTGGAACAACCCTTGAAATAGTCAAACGGAGTGGGTTGGATATTATGATTGGGTTAGACATTTCGGCGAGTATGTTGGCGGAGGACATCAAGCCGAACCGGCTGCTCAAAGCAAAACATGCCATCTCCTCGTTCATTGAACGACTAGAGGGCGATCGGGTGGGACTGATTGCGTTTGCAGGGGATAGTTTCGTCCAATGTCCATTGACTGTCGACTACGCCGCGGCGAAACTCCTGCTTGATGCCCTCAATGTTGATACAATCTCTCAAAGCGGCACTGAGATTAGCCAAGCCATTGAGATCGCGGCATCCAGCTTTAACCAAGAGGAGGATAAGTACAAAGTTCTGCTGTTCTTCACAGATGGTGAAGACCACGGGAAGCGGGCAATTGAAGCGGCGAGAACGGCAGCCGACCAAGGGATACGTATCTACTGTGTCGGTGTCGGTTTGTCCAATCAGGGAACGCCAATTCCGATCCGTCAGCCGAATGGCGAATTCCGGGGTTACAAGCACGACCAAAATGGTCAGCCTGTCGTAACAAAACTAGAGGATGCGCTGTTACAGGAAATTGCACAACTGACAGGTGGAAATTATTATCAAGCCACACCGGGGGAAGCAGAGATGGATCGTTTGTTCTCAGAACTGGCTGCAATCGAAAAACGCGAGATTGAGGAACGACAATTTACGCAGTATGAAGATCGATTTCAGTATTTTCTGGCATTCGCTCTGTTATTTTTGGTGTGGGAGTTTCTGCTGTCAGAGTCCCGTCCCAATAAGCCGACCGCTATTAGGGAAGAGATCTAACCCAAGTTGCCACTTTAACGCCCCACCCTACGTGAAAAACTCCTCGTCATGCGGACGTAAATCTAACTCAAACGTCCATGCACTCTTAGGCTGTTGTATCAGACTCCAATACGCTTCAGCGATGTCATCAGGCAGCAACAACGGTTCATCTTTCGACAACTGGTAACGCTCACGGACGCTTGGTGTGTCGATGATGCCATCAATGATGATATGTGCGACGTGAATCCCTTTTGGACCGACCTCCCGCGCCAACGCCCATGCCAATCCTCGCACCGCGAATTTCGCACTGGAAAAGGCAATCGCGCCAGCTCTCCCGCGAATTGCTGAAGTGGCTCCCGTGAAGAGAATCGCGCCACTTCCCCTTTCGACCATATCCGGCACAACCTGTTGGGCGCAGAGGAACGAGCCGAGGGCACAGACTTGCCACGAGCGATGAAAGGCTTCGGCGGTCAGTTCGGCAAACTCGCCCCACGCCGCATTACCCGCGTGATTGATGAGAACGTCCACCGCTCCTAATTCCTCACGGATTGTGTTAAAACTGGCTTCAACGATTTGAGAATCGGTGATGTCGGTGGGTAGCGCGAGTGCCTTTGTACCTGATACCTGTAGTTCAGTGGCGAGCGTTTGGATGTAACCCGATGAACGGGCAAGTAGCCCCACTTGATACCCTTCAGATGCGAACCTCTTCACGAGCGACGCGCCAAGTCCGGGGCCAACACCTGAAATTACAGCAGTCTTTTTCATTTTACTTTTTCCCCATTTCTGTTTAGATACTTTTCAATGACTTCAGTGCCTTAACCATACTATCATCAACCTCAGTTGATGTCCAGTTCAAAAAAATGTTCGGCTGAATGTCCGTTCCGAGACCAGGGTCCGTTCCGAGACCAGGGATGGAGTGCTTCAGGTTTTGCGAATCGCATTCAGAAGAAAGCCCTTCTGTGGGTGGGGTATCTTGCCCCACCCCTCGTCCAACACGACACATTTTACGCATTCGGAGGACTGTATGCACGATTCACGGTTGGAGAAACTTGCAGATGTACTCACAACCCACTCAACCAAGATACAACCCGGTGAGTTTGTTCTGATTGAGGGGTTCGATATTCCACAAGAGATGATCATTGCCTTAATCCGCACAGTGCGTGGGGCTGGTGGTGTGCCGATCGTCGAGATTAAGCAGAATCGCATCCAACGCGAACTGCTCCGAAACGCCGATGAGGAAGGACTAAGACTGATTGGCGAATATGAAGGCTATCGGATGAAACAGGTACAGGCGTATATCGGCATTGGTGGCAGTCAGAATATCGCCGAGATGTCCGATGTGCCGACAGAGGGAATGCGGGCTTATGAAAAGCACTGGTTGACCCCGGTCCACTTCGATATTCGTGTCTCCAAGACGAAGTGGGTGGTCCTGCGTTGGCCCTCACCGTCAATGGCACAGAGTGCAAAGATGAGCACCGAGGCATTCGAGGATTTCTATTTTGACGTGTGCACGCTCGACTACAGCTATATGGAAAAGGCAATCTCACCGCTCAAAGCTCTAATGGAGGCGACAGATGAAGTTCACATCGTGGGACCGGGCACTGATTTGAAATTCAGCATCAAGGATATCCCCGTGATCCCCTGCACCGGTGAAAGGAATATTCCCGACGGCGAATGTTTTACCGCTCCCGTTCGTGAGTCGATCAACGGCGTTATCCATTTTAATACACCGACGCTCTATCAGGGAACGGTATTTAACGATATTTGCCTCCACTTTGAGGGCGGTAAGATCGTGAGTGCGTCTGCAAATAACAGCGAAAAACTCAACGATATCCTCGATACAGATCCGGGCGCACGGTATATCGGCGAGTTTGCTATCGGATTTAATCCTTACATCAACACCCCGATGCTCGATATTTTGTTCGACGAGAAGATTGCAGGGTCGTTCCACTTCACCCCCGGGCAGGCGTATGAGGACGCAGACAATGGCGTTCGCTCAAGTGTCCATTGGGACATGGTGATGATTCAAACCCCTGAACAGGGCGGCGGGGAAATCTCTTTTGATGGGAAGCTGATTCGGAAGGATGGCCGGTTTGTCCTCCCTGAGTTGGAGGGACTTAACCCTGAGAATTTGCTATCGGCATCAGGAGCGGATTGACCCTCTATTTGCCGTTCATCTTTTCAACAAGTCGATCAATCTGGCGAAACTGCCACCCCCACCGCACATTGTAAAGGAACTGCCGGAGATCGAATCGGTTATCGTCAGGAGAATAGGACTCGGCGTGATATGACGGTGTCAGTGTCGTCATCTTATGGCGGTTCACAGAATAGTAGTAAAAGAAGCGTTTGACCTTTTCGGCGACCTCTTGAGGCGGGAGATGATTCCACTCATGAACTAGCTTCTCAAACATGCTTACGGGCCCGCATCGATCAATCTTCCGCAGCCTGCCGAAACGACTGAGTTCATCATAGGTCATTCCCATATCTGCCTCATCCTCTTGCGTGTATGTTGCAGTGATGGGTTCGAGTTCCGCTGTCGGTGGGGCTTCGACCACCTCAGTGAGAGCGTGGTATCCCAGATGCTCTGCAGCCCACTGTAAAAACCGGCGGAGATCCGTCTTACTGAGCCCACCGATTGGATTCAGATCGGCACTGCTGCAATCGTATTTTGTTACGTATCCTCGAAGGCTCTCATCCACGTTGGCACTGCCTAAAACCAGCAATGCTCCACGTTTGCCCCGCGTCCATGGCAGCAGTTGCGCCATCAGATAAGCAAAGGTCATACGAATGCGTGCCTGAATATTCTGCAAAGCGTTATTCTCTTCCTCCGTTCCCCCCTCCACCTTAAACTTCGGGGTTTTCCCGGTGATACCCACAAAAAGGGAGTAGAGCGCGGCGACGACCGAATCGATATTCACATTCAGGTGGTAAGAGCCAATTTGGTCGGTCAGTGTCTTTGCGCGAGTCCGTGTCGCTTTTGAACTGTTCCGGGTTGCCATGTAACAGGTGTAAAAGATTCGGTTGGCAAATTCACGCGCATCGATCGGGAGGTAGGTGCTATCTTCGCTTTCTCCCGTAATTCGACGGGCATCTCGGATGACCTGTTGGTTGCCCGCTTGTGCCGCCTTTGCAACCATCTGACACATTGAGCCAACAATAGTCGCAACCGACGAGCTATCCGCCCCACCGGAGATTGGTAAGAAATATCCCGCGATGCCGGAGCGTCTCAGGTAGTCCCAGAGCCAGCAGGCGGGACCATAGGCAATCTCTTCTTCCGGTTTATGATAGGTCACATTAATTGGGACGGTGGGAGAATGAGCGGCATCTTCGGCGGTCAGGTCAAAATCCGCGCTGATTCGAGGCACCGGATCCGATTGGCTGGCTTGGACCATTCGGCTGATAATTGCACCACGTTTAGAGCGCACATCCTCCAGATTAACGGTCGCTGTTACTACTTCGACATCGTTCAGCGAAAATTGCGACCCCTGCGCCACAATCTCTCCATTGACAGCGATCAGCGCACAACCATCGAAATAGAGTCGTCCGCCGTCGCACCCCTGTTGATTCGCGTAGAGGTAAACGCCGCCACTTTTCGATGTCGCACTCCGGATGAGATCCACCCGCGTATTCAGTTTGCGAAGTTCGTGATGTGATCCTGACCCATTTGTGATAATTTCGATCCCGTTCAAGCCGAGATAGATATGTGGACTATTCGGTGCGAAAAGCTCCTCACAGGTTTCAGCGGCTAGGGCAGCGTCACGCGTGGCGATCGCTGCATCGCCGAAAGGAACTGTTTCCTGTCCCGTTATCTCTCGGAGCATTCGCGGCAGGTAGTGCTCCTCTAACTGTCGCGGGCGTTGCCACGCTGCAAACCATCGAGTTTCCCGATAGTTGCCATCGGCAGCCAGAATCAGCTTGGGACGACTGAGGAGAATCTTTCCATTTAGTGCGAAGATCCGACAGTTGTATCGCACATTCTTGTGCATGATCGGCATCCCGATATCGCACAAAATATCGGTTGTCAGATCGCCCTTGAGGATTTCGGCAAGGCACTCCCATGAATGGAGAAAGGTATCCCCCTCCAAGAAATGGTCTTCGCAGCCGTAGCCCGGTATTTCGAGTTCAGGCCCAAGCCGATAGCGTGCCCCGTTTTCCTTGGCAATCTGAATTGACTCGATAATCCGCCCCAAATTCCCCTCAAAATCGAGTGCCCATTGGGTGAGATTGCATGTTGCTAAGGTTGTGAGTTTCATCAGTTTGCACCTAAAACGTGATGTGTGACACGTGAAAATAGTTGTTCATTTGCCAGTTTGCTATTGGATGTGTTATTATATTTCAGAGGGATTGGGGGCAAGGGAGTTGGCTTTGAGCGTTTAACTGCGTAAGTCCTACAAGGAACAACCCTGTGAATATTAACCAATACAAGCCACAGTTGACATCTCTCTTTGATGCGAGCGATGTTGTCCTCGCCTATCTTTTTGGATCAGAGGCAAAAGGCACCACACACCGTGAATCTGATATCGACATCGCTGTTTTGTTATCCGATCGGATTCCACAGGTAGAATACGGTCAACGGGTGGTAGATCTCAATAGCGAACTCATTGGCATTTTCCAACGGGACGCAATCGATGTTGCACTGCTGAACAACGCCTCACCGCTGCTAACTTTTCAAGTCGTGCGTCACGGTGTGGTCATCTACGACCCGGATCAGCGGTATGTTTCATTCTATATTGACACATTCAATCGTTATGCCGATACCCAACCTTTGCGTGACCTACAATGGCAATACTATCTCAAAAGACAGCAAGCCAAATCCCAAAACTCCCGAAACGATCCCGATTAAGTATGATTGATCTACAAACTGTCCAAGCCTTGTTACACACGGTTTCGGAATATACCGAAGATCTCCGCACCTATCAGCAGTTGAGCTGTGATGAGGCAGCAGACCGCAATTATCAATCCATGATTCGTTATGCGCTGCAAACGGCGATTCAGTGCTTGATTGACATTGCGAATCATCTGCTTATCGGTGGCGACTTGGAACAACCGTCGGACAGCAGATCTGCAATACTCGGACTCGGTAGACACAGCATCCTCCCTCAAGATTTTGCACAGGAGCTGGCTGGTATGTCAGGGCTAAGAAGCGTGATTGTGCATCGGTATATGACGGTTGACGATGAGTTAATCTATCAATTCCTACAAAGGTGCGTTACCGATTTTGAGACATTTATTGACTACTCCCAACGCTAAAGCATTGGGATTCCTATGATAGACTAAACAGCAATAGTTGATCACTTATTGCTATGCTATCTTCCTGTCTCAACGATTCGTGCCCCAACTGCTGGGGTCTTACAGAATCTCCACAGGCGTTTTGCGTCTCGGTATGCCCTACCGCGACATTTCTCAAGTTTATTGCAGCGTTCAGGTCTCGGTCTTGTGTATGCCCGCAAGCACTACAATTATACGTCCTATCAGATAAGGATAAATCACTATCTACTACACCACAGGCAGAACAAGTTTTACTTGATGGATAGAATCTGTCTGCCTCGACCACTTTAACAGCGGCAGCCTCTGCCTTATATCTCAGCATCTCAAGGAAACCAGATAACGAAGCGTCGGATAATGCTTTAGCAAGTTTATGATTCTTTAGCATACCCGCAACGTTTAACGATTCTATGCCGATACGACTGGCACCTTTGACAATAGCAGTCGTTGCCTTATGATGGGCCTCGTTGCGAATGCAGACTATCCGATAATGCAGTTTGGATATCTTGTTCTTGAGTTTATACCAGTTACGACTGCCTTTAACCTTGCGGCTCAATTGACGCTGGAGACGCTTCAACTTGCGTTCATACCGACGCAACGCCTTCGGATTCTCAAAATACTGTCCTTCCGAAGTGACAGCCAGATGTTTAATGCCTACGTCTACACCGACAACAGGTTTGCCCCTCGGGTCTGGCTCATCAACGGATGTCTCAACGGTAACAGACGCAAACCACCGATGCCCTTGCTTAGAAATAACAACCTTGCAGATAATGCCGGGGTAGCGTAGGGTTTCAAACATACGAACCTCGCCGATTTTCGGGAGTTGAATTCGCTTGCCTACAACTTTGATTGAGCCTCGACCACTATCTGCTTGATAACTCTTCCTATGAGACCGTTTCTTAAACTTAGGGAATCGGTTTTGACCTGACTTCCATCGGGAGACCGCATCGTTAAGATTCGTGTAAATCGCATTCTTGGAGGCGTTCTGAGACATGGCTTGACACCAATCGTATGTATCATACTTGATGGCATTGAAACGGCGACAAAGCTCTATATGCGAACGCCAGACATTTTCATCGACCCCTGTTTTGAAGTCGGCTAAGGCATGATTGTAGGCGACCCGAGCGTAACCGCAATGCTGGGCAAACTGGGTCGCTTGCTTGTTATTCGGGTCTAATGCGATTTTGTGTGTTTTTAACATGGGAGTCTCTTTCAACTTTCATGCCCATCTTACAGGGTATGGGAGCCCCTATCGCTCGATAGGGGCTCCCACTGAAAGATAATCATATTGTAACACATCCTTACTACAAGAGAAAATCACGCATTTTGACCCAATGTTGTCCGTTCCGAGACCAGGAAAACATTGGGCTTGTGAGAATTACTGTCAATACATCGCCGACTATCTACGAGCAAACATTGACACATAAAATGTAAAGCACCTGACCTCACTCCCACGGCTTCAGAATCATCTTACTATTCTGGTGAGACGACGAGATTTCAAAAGCCCTCTGGATCTCGCTCATCGGGATAATGTGGCTGACAAGCAGGTTAATCAGCGGCGATTCTTGGATGACTTTCATAATACCCGGAAAATCGCTGAGGTTGTAGTGCCAGTTGCCGATGATGGTGAGCCCCTTTCGGATAAGGTCCGGACTGACGCGGATCGGCAAATCCTGTCCACATTCCCCGACGTAAGCGACCTTCCCTTTGCGCCGTGCTGCGTCAATGCAGAGCCGCTCCGCTTGAACCGTCCCGGAGCAATCTAGTGCACAATCCACACCGATCCCATCTGTCAAATCTTTAATTTTCTGAACGATTTCGGGATCGCGTGGATCGAGGACTGCTGCGGCACCCATCTGCTTCACGCGCTCAACACGCCACGGCACGGATTCCACAGCGATGACCCGCGCCCCGCGAAAACGTGCGTTGACAACCGCCCCAAATCCAACCGGACCGATGCCCGTGATTAGCACAGTATCATAGGCACTCAAACCCATCGTCTGGAATGCACCAAACGAGGGGCCCAGTGCACAGCAGGCGAGACCAGCATGTTCATAGGGCACTCCATCCGGAATTTTCGGCAGGATCCAAGAAGGTTTCAGGAGATATTGCGCCATCGTCGCCCGTCCTTCAGGGGCACCGGTGAACGCTGTAAAATCGTAAGCGTTTTCGCAGTGAATGTAGTCACCGTCAACGCACAGGTGGCATTTGCCGCACGGATACTGCGGCATCACGACCACTCTGTCTCCCGCTTTGACCTGCCCCGGTTGTGCCACCGCCACGACCTCCCCCGCTGCTTCGTGTCCGAGAAATTCCGATCTACCGCCTGACACATAGCCCTTATATTCGGTACACATGGGTGCCGCATGTACTTTGACGACGACCCAATCCTCTTTGGGTTGCGGATCTGGAACCTCAACAAGTCCCGCTTGGCGTTCTCCGAGTATGACTGCTTTTTCCATCCTATTCTCCTGAGTGTGTTCACTTGTGGTTCACTTATTTGGTCTCGCAAGTTCGTAAAATTATAATTGATGCCGTTCGGCATTATATCAACATTGGGGTGCCATTGCAAGCGTAAACAAAAGGCTAGGGTCATTTAATTCTTCGGCCCGTGCCTCCGTTCCGAGACCAGGGGGTGGAACGGACTACCCGCCAAAATCGATCAAAAAACGGAAAACTCAATAGCCCTAAAAAGACAAAAAATCTTGACATCCCTTCAAACGTCTGTTACCATATTCGCCATTAACCTCTAGATCAATACGTGAGACTATTTCAATTTTTACACCTATATAGAGATGGAAAAGCATGTTTAAGGATGTACCCAATACCGTAGACTTCGTCGCCCAAGAACATCAAATTTTAGATTTCTGGCGCGATGGCAATGTCTTTCACAAACTCAAAACACTGCGGCAGGCTGCACCCCGTTGGAGTTTCATTGATGGTCCAATCACTGCCAATAACCCAATGGGTGTTCACCACGCATGGGGACGGACGTACAAAGATCTCTTTCAGCGATTCAAAGCCATGCAAGGCTATCAGATGCGATACCAGAATGGGTTTGATTGCCAAGGGCTCTGGATTGAGGTCAACGTTGAGCGCGACATGGGTTTCAAAGCTAAAAAAGATATTGAAGCCTATGGACTGGATGAATTTGTCAACGCCTGCAAGCGGCAGGTGCTCCGCCATGCAGCCACGCAGACGGAACAATCGGTGCGGCTCGGCTACTGGATGGACTGGAACGATCCGGATCTCTTGCGCGAGCTGGAAACGAAAATGGCACAGGACCCCTCGCAGACCCTCACTGTGGAGGGCCCGAATGGTGCCGTTACGGATACGGTTGAACAGCTTGTCGGGAGACTCGGATTGCCAGAATTGGGGGGATCTTATTTTACGTTTTCCAATGAGAACAATTACACCATCTGGACGATGCTGAAGAAATGTTTCGATCGTGGCTGGATCTACAAAGGCACCGATGTGATGCCGTGGTGTTCACGGTGCGATACCGGCATCAGCCAGCACGAGATTGTCACCGACGGATACCGAGAATTGACGCATACCAGCATCTTCCTACGTTTCCCGCTGCGTAACCGCCCCGGCGAGAGCTTGTTGGTCTGGACGACGACACCGTGGACGTTGACGAGCAACGTTGCAGCGGCGGTGCACCCAGACTTGACTTATGCTTTGGTTGAACAAGGCACGGATCGCTTTTGGTTGAGTAAGGGAGCGTTAGAGAACGCTATTCGGGGGGATTATCGGACTCTTGAGGAGAAACCGGGCGGCGAATTGGAAGGTTGGGCCTATGATGGTCCTTTCGATGAACTGCCAGCCCAACAGATTTCTGGAGCAGCTGAGGGGCATCGCGTCATCCTGTGGGACGAAGTTGGTGAAGCAGAAGGGACGGGTATTGTCCACACCGCCCCGGGCTGCGGTGCCGAGGACTTTGAATTAAGTAAAGAGCAAGGCCTCCCCGTCATCGCGCCGTTGGGAGCGGAGGGGATTTATCTCGACGGATTTGACTGGCTAACGGGTCGTCAGGTCCACACCGTCGCGGATGACATTTTTGAGAACCTGAAGCAGAAAGGGATTGTCTATCGCCTTGAAGAATACACCCACCGCTACCCGGTGTGTTGGCGCTGTGAAGAGGAGCTGGTCTTCCGCCTTGTGGACGAATGGTTCATCTCAATGGGCGAGCAACTGGATAAACCGTATGAGCAGGTAACAGAGGCAGAGAAGGAACAGAACCTACGCTACCAGATGATGGAGGTCGTCCTCAACGAAACCAAGTGGTATCCCTCATTCGGCCTCGCCCGCGAACTCGACTGGCTGCGGAATATGCACGACTGGATGATCTCTAAGAAACGCTACTGGGGACTGGCACTCCCCATCTACGAATGCCATGAATGCGCCCATTTCCATGTTGTCGGAAGTTTGGAGGAGTTGAAGGAACTCGCGGTTGAAGGATGGGATAAATTTGAGGGGCATACGCCACACCGCCCGTGGATTGATGCGGTGAAGATTGCCTGCCCAAGTTGCGGTGCCGCTGCTTCCCGTATTCCGGACGTTGGAAATCCTTGGTTAGATGCCGGTATTGTCAGCTTCAGCACGATGCAGTATCGGACCGACCGCGACTATTGGGGGCAATGGTTCCCTGCTGATCTGATTAGTGAAAGTTTTCCGGGACAATTTCGGAACTGGTTCTATTCGCTTATTGCAATGAGCACGGTGATGGAGCGACGCGCCCCGTTTAAGCATAATTTCAGCTATGCGACGCTGTTTGCGGAAGATGGACGCGCAATGCATAAATCTTGGGGCAACGCGATCTGGTTTGATGATGCCGCTGAGACGATGGGCGTGGACGTGATGCGCTGGATGTATTGCGCCGCCAAACCGGAGCAGAATCTGCTCTTCGGCTACAAGCATTCCGATGAGGTCCGCCGCCAAGTTCTCATCCCGTTCTGGAATGTGTATAGCTTTCTGGTCACTTACGCTAACATTGATGGCTGGAGACCAACCGCGACCCTCTGGAAGGATACGCCACAAAGGTCTGAAAATCTGCTTGACCGTTGGATTCTATCTCGTCTGCAAAGCACAGTTCGCTCGGTAACGGAGCGTCTGGAGACCTTTTCACCCGATGGTGCCTGCCGTATCGTTGAGGATTTTTTGGATAATCTGTCGAACTGGTATCTGCGTCGAAGTCGGCGGCGTTTCTGGAAGTCGGAAGCGGATACCGATAAGGCAGCCGCCTACCAGACACTGTATCAAGTTATGGTGACGACTAGCCGCTTGTTAGCACCGTTTGTCCCATTCGTTACGGAGTCAATCTTTCAAAACTTGGTGTGTTCGGTTGATCCAGATGCCCCTGAAAGCGTCCATCTCTCCGATTACCCGGCTGTGGAGGAGGGGCTCGTTGACCTATCGCTGGAAGACGATATGAAGCTGGCTCGTGACCTAATCGGTTTGGGACGCGCCGCTCGCAATCAATCGGGGATTAAGACACGGCAACCGATTGGACGCATCGGAATCGGTGGTATCTCCGAAAAGCAACAAGCCGCCGTTAATGGTCTGGCCGCGCTCGTCTTGGACGAATTGAACGTTAAGGAGATTTCTTTTCATGAGGGGATTGACGAGTTTGCGACCTACACAATCAAGCCGAATTTCAAGCTGCTGGGACCGAAATACGGGAGAAACGTCCAAGCCATTGCAAAAGCAATGTCAGCGACTGATGCCCTTGATCTCAAGCGGGAGCTCGATGGAAGTGGTGAACTAGAGATTCAGGCGGATGGCGTAAGCTACAGGCTAGACAGAGCCGAGATTGATGTGCAGTCGGCGAACAGGGAGGGGTATGCTGTCGAAGCAGACGCTTACAAATTTGTCGCCCTCTCAACGGAATTGACGCACGAGCTCATCCTTGAGGGCCTTGCGCGGGAGTTGGTCAATAAGATTCAGCAGATTCGGAAGGAAGCCGACTTCAATGTTTCTGACCGGATTTCGCTCAGTTTGGAATCGACACCAACTGTCCACGAAGCGTTTGAACGCCACCGGGCCTACATTACACACGAGACCTTGACGACGATTGTCGTTGAGTCGTCAAGTCCAAACGCCTTTTTGAAGTCGCAGAAAGTCAACGGCGAAGATGCAACAATTGGTGTGGAACAGGTGACGTAACTAGGGCGCGTTGGGCAGGGTGTAGGGGCAACCCTTGTCTGTTTGTAGTATCCCAATTTTGGGGCGTTGTGAGTTGTGCACATGCCGAAAACGTTGCGTGATATTGCTTGGCTCAATTCTTCACGCTCCGTCGTGCAAGCCATCGACTATCTGCTTTGGGCGTTCAGAGGAGGGCGGTTTCACCTGTCAACGGTTTGAAGTGCGTCCTCAATAATGGCTTTGAGCCTTTCATCGCCAGCTTTTTCCGCAAGTTTATAGGCAGTCCTGAGATCCTGCTTCGCTTCCCAAAAGTGTTTCAACAACGCCTTCGCAACGCCTCGACTGGCGTAGGCAGGGAGATAATCGGGTTGGAGACGGATAGCGGTGTCATAATCAGAAATAGCGGCGGAATATTGTCCTAAGTTTGTCTTCGCCAAGCCTCGACTGGCGTAGGCACGGGCATAATCGGGTTGGAGACGGATAGCGGTGTCATAATCAGAAATAGCGGCGGAATATTGTCCTAAGTTTGTCTTCGCCAAGCCTCGACTGAGGTAGGCATCAGCATAATCGGGTTGGAGACGGATAGCGGTATCGTAATCAGAAATAGCGGTGGAATGTTGTCCTAAGTTTCTCCTCGCAACGCCTCGATTGAAGTAGGCAGGGGCATAATCGGGTTGGAGCCGGATAGTGGTATCGTAATCAGAAATAGCGGCGGCATGTTGCCCTAAGTTTCTCCTCGCAACGCCTCGATTGAAGTAGGCAGGGGCATAATCGGGTTGGAGACGGATAGCAGTGTCAAAATCAGAAATAGCGGTGGAATGTTGCCCTAATTTTTCCTTCGCATATCCCCGACCGGCGTAGGCAAGGGCAAAACCGGGTTTGAGGCGGATGGCTTGGGTATAGTCCGCAATCGCTCCTTTATAATCCCCTAACACTGCCTTCAAATAGCCTCGAATGAGGTGCGTCTTGGCAGATATGGATTGGCTTTCCTGCGAAAAAGGTTTGACCGTTCCCAAGCGTGCAATCAGCGTCTTGAGATAGTTTGAGGGGATCGCAAAATTGAGATTTTGTGCTTCTAGCCCGCCATAGACTGCAACTGACACCCCGATCACTTCACCCTTGCCGTTTAGCACCGGTCCCCCACTGCTGCCCGGAGAAATCGGCGCGGTCATCTGGAGCCGTTCTTTCGCATCTTTATTGCGGCGACCGCTGATAATCCCATCTGAGACGGTGTATTCTAACCCCAGCGGGTTGCCCGCCACGTAAACCGTCTCGCCAACCCGAACCGTGTCGCTGTCGTCGAGTGGAAGGGGTTTGATACCAGACTCTGCTAAAACCTTTAGAAGTGCGAGATCGTTTGTTTTATCAGTTGCCGTTATCCCTTCAACAGTGTATTTCGTGTCCTTACCGACTAACTTCGCAGTGCCTTGTGCTGCCCCTTCAATGACGTGGTAGTTGGTGGCGATCAGGTTCTGCCGGATGAAAAAGCCACTGCCCCTTCCAAGTGTTTGACCGTTGCTATCTTGCATCTCTAAGGATACAGTAGCCGCTAACGCTTTTTCGGCGATCTGTCGCACAGTTAGGGCATTGCTTGACATTTCTTTCTGATGTTCCATTGAATCTTCTCCTTCTGTCAGAATCGGGGTTTACTGGACTTTAGGATTTACACCGCCGCTTGCAAAATCATCTGTTTTTTTTCATTTAGGTGGCATGTTGCGGTAATTCCCACATTTTTTTGGTTTTCTTCTCTACGCTATTATATTATACCCTATCCTCTAAAAGCATCGCAACAGCTTACACCAATGCTCGCCCCCCCATCCCTAATGGGTCATTCGTCGCGTTGAACAGCGACCTCCCGCTTCTCCTTCCAAGACTGTATAACGACTTCCACAACGCGCAACGCCTGAATCCCATAAGGAAGCCGCCTACAAGTCTTCACGCTCCGTCGTGCAAGCCATCGGCTATCTGCTTTGGGCGTTCAGGGGAGGTCGATTTCACCTGTCAACGGTTTGAAGTGTTTTCTTAATACGGGCTTTGAGACTTTCATCGCCAGCTTTTTCCGCAAGTTTATAGGCAGTCCTGAGATCCTGCTTCGCTTCCCAAAAGCGTTCCAACAACACCTTCGCAATGCCTCGATTGTTGTAGGCATCAGCATAATCGGGTTGGAGACGGATGGCGGTGTCAAAATCAGAAATAGCGGCGGCATATTGCCCTAATTTTCCCTTCGCAATGCCTCGATTGAAATAGGCACGGGCATCATCGGGTTGGAGACGGATAGCGGTGTCATAATCAGAAATGGCGGCGAAGTGTTGCCCTAAGTTTCCCTTCGCAATGCCTCGATTGAAATAGGCAATGGCATCATCGGGTTGGAGACGGATAGCGGTGTCATAATCAGAAATAGCGGCGAAGTGTTGCCCTAAGTTTGCCTTCGCACCGCCTCGATTGACGTAGGCACGGGCAGAATCGGGTTGGAGACGGATAGCGGTGTCATAATCAGAAATGGCGGCGGCATATTGCCCTAAGTTTCTTCTCGCATCTCCTCGATTGTAGTAGGCCTCGGCATCATCGGGTTGGAGACGGATAGCGGTGTCATAATCAGAAATGGCGGCGGCATATTGCCCTAAGTTTTCTCTCGCAATGCCTCGATTGACGTAGGGAGGGGCATAATCGGGTTGGAGACGGATAGCGGTGTCATAATCAGAGATAGCGGCGGAATGTTGCCCTAAGTTTTCCTTCACATTTCCTCGAAAGTGGTAGGCATAGGCATAATCGGGTTGGAGAAGGATAGCGGTGTCACAATCAGAAATGGCGGCGGCATATTGCCCTAAGCCTCCCCTCGCAATGCCTCGACCGACGTAGGCATGGGCATTATCGGGTTGGAGACGGATGGCTTGGGTATAGTCCGCAATTGCCCCCTTATAGTCCCCTAATACTCCCTTCTCATTACCTCGGATGAAATAAGTATTGGCAGATATGGATTGGCTTTCCTGCGAAAAAGGTTTGACCGTTCCCGAGCGTGCAAGCAGCGTCTTGAGGTAGTTTGAGGGGATCGCAAAATTGGGATTCTGTGCTTCTCGCCCGCCATGGACTGCGACTGACACCCCGATCACTTCACCCTTGCTGTTTAGCACCGGCCCCCCACTGCTGCCCGGAGAAATCGGCGCAGTCATCTGGAGCCGTTCTTTCGCATCTCCATTGCGGCGACCGCTGATAATCCCATCTGAGATGGTGCCTTCTAACCCCAACGGGTTGCCTGCCACGTAAACCGTCTCGCCAACCTGAACCGTGTCGCTGTCGCCGAGTGGAAGGGGTTTGATACCATACTCTGCTAAAACCTTTAGAAGTGCGAGATCGTTTGTTTTATTGGTTGCCGTTATCCCTTCAACGGTGTATTTCGTGTCTTTACCGACTAACTTCGCAGTGCCTTGTGCTGCCCCTTCAATGACGTGGTAGTTCGTCACAATCAGGTTGGGCCGGACAAAAAAGCCGCTGCCCCGTCCGAGTAGCATACCGTTTCTATCTTGCATCTCTAAAGATACGGTAGACGCTAACGCTTTTTCTGCAATCTGTGGCACGGTCTGGGCAGGCGCGTTGTTCAGGGTGGAGGATAGCAGCACGCCCACAAGTGTAACTAAAGGCAGCTGCCATAACATTTTTTTCTGATGTTTCATTGAACCTTCTCCTTCTGTCAGAATCAGGGTTTACTGGATTTTAGGGGTTACACCGCCGCTTGCAAAATCATCTGTTTTTTCGTTTCGGTGGTATGTTGCGGTAATTCCCACATTTTTTTGTTTTCTTCTCTACGCTATTATACCCTATCCGCTAAAAGCATCGCAACAGCTTACACCAATGCTCGCCCCCCCATCCCTGATGGGTCATTCGTCGCGTTGAACAGCGACCTCCCGCTTCTCCTTCCAAGACTGTATAACGACTTCCACAACGCGCAACGCCTGAATCCCATAAGGAAGCCGCCTACAAGTCTTCACGCTCCGTCGTGCAAGCCATCGGCTATCTGCTTTGGGGGCTCAGGGGAGGTCGGTTTCACCTGTCAACGATTTGAAGTGTTTTCTTAATACGGGCTTTGAGACTTTCATCGCCGGCTTGTTCCGCAAGTTTATAGGCAGTCCTGAGATCTTGCTTCGCTTCCCAAAAGTGTTCCAACAATCCCTTCACAACTCCCCGATTGTAGTAGGCAAGGGCATAATCGGGTTGGAGGCGGATAGCGGTGTCATAATCAGAAATGGCGGCGGCATATTCCCCTAATTTTACCTTCGCAACGCCTCGACCGGCGTAGGCATCAGCATAATCGGGTTGGAGGCGGATAGCGGTGTCATAATCAGAAATGGCGGCGAAGTGTTGCCCTAATTCTTCCTTCGCAATGCCTCGATTGACGTAGGCATCAGCATAATCGGGTTGGAGTCGGATAGCGGTGTCATAATCAGAAATGGCGGCGGCATATTCCCCTAAGTCTGCCTTCGCACCACCTCGATTGTAGTAGGCAAGGGCATAATCGGGTTGGAGGCGGATAGCGGTGTCATAATCAGAAATGGCGGCGAAGTGTTGCCCTAAGTTGTCCTTCGCACCACCTCGATTGTTGTAGGTAGGAGCATAATCGGGTTGGAGGCGGATAGCGGTGTCATAATCAGAAATGGCGGCGAAGTGTTGCCCTAAGTCTGCCTTCGCATCTCCTCGACTGAGGTAGGCAAGGGCATAATCGGGTTGGAGTCGGATAGCGGTATCATAATCGGAAATGGCGGCGAAATGTTGCCCTAAGTTTTCCCTCGCAACGCCTCGATTGAGGTAGGCATGGACATAATCGGGTTGGAGTCGGATAGCGGTGTCAAAGTCAGAAATGGCGGCGAAGTGTTGCCCTAAGTTTCTCTTCGCAACGCCTCGATTGTTGTAGGCAAGGGCATAATCGGGTTGGAGTCGGATAGCGGTATCATAATCGAAAATGGAGGCGAAATGTTGCCCTAATTTTCGCTTCGCATTTCCCCGATTGAGGTAGGCATAGGCAGAATCGGATTGGAGACGGATGGCTTGGGTATAGTCCGCAATTGCCCCTTTATGGTCTCCTAATTTTCCCTTCTCATAACCTCGATTGAAGTAGGCACGGGCATCAGGTTGGAGACGGATGGCTTGGGTATAGTCCGCAATTGCCCCTTTATGGTCTCCTAATTTTCCCTTCTCATAACCTCGATTGAAGTAAGTCTCGGCAGATATGGATTGGCTTTCCTGCGAAAAAGGTTTGACCGTTCCCGAGCGTGCAAGCAGCGTTTTGAGGTAGTTTGAGGGAATCGCAAAATTGAGATTCTGTGCTTCTAGCCCGCCATAGACTGCGACTGACACCCCGATCACTTTCCCCTTGTTGTTTAGCACCGGTCCCCCACTGCTGCCCGGAGAAATCGGCGCAGTCATCTGGAGCTGTTCTGTCGCATCTCTATTGCGGCGACTGCTGATAATCCCATCTGAGACGGTGCCTTCTAACCCCAACGGGTTGCCCGCCACGTAAACCGTCTCGCCAACCTGAACCGTGTCGCTGTCGCCGAGTGGCAGGAGTTTGATACCATACCCTGCTAAAACCTTTAGAAGTGCGAGATCGTTTGTTTTATCAGTTGCCGTTATCCCTTCAACAGTGTATTTCGTGTCCTTACCGACTAACTTCGCAGTGCCTTGTGCTGCCCCTTCGATGACGTGGTAGTTCGTCACAATAAGGTTGTGGCGGACGAAAAAGCCGCTGCCCCGTCCGAGGAGCATACCGTTTCTATCTTGCATCTCTAAGGATACGGTAGACGCTAACGCTTTTTCTGCAATCTGTGGCACGGTCTGGGCAGGCGCGTTGTTCAGGGTGGAGGATAGCAGCACGCCCACAAGTGTAACTAGAGGCAGCTGCCATGACATTTTTTTCTGATGTTCCATTGAACCTTCTCCTTCTGTCAGAATCAGGGTTTACTGGACTTTAGGATTTACACCGCATTCATTATTGGTATGAGCTAGTAAATGTTTTTTTGCTGCATGGGCTATCAGTTCTCCCTCTCTGCGACGAGTTCAGTTCCACTAATCAACCTTTTGAAGCAACGTCTCAATCGAGGCTTTGAGACTTTCATCGCCGGCTTTGTCTGCAAGTTTATAGGCAGTCCTGAGATCCCGCTTCGCTGCCCAAAAGCGTTCCAACGACACCTTCGCAATGCCTCGACCGGCGTAGGCAAGGGCATAATCGGGTTGGAGACGGATAGCGGTGTCAAAATCAGAAATGGCGGCGGCATATTGCCCTAAGTTTCCCTTCGCAGTGCCCCGAAAGTAGTAGGCAGGGGCATAATCGGGTTGGAGATGGATAACGGTGTCAAAATCAGAAATGGCGGCGGAATGTTGCCCTAAGTTGTCCTTCGCAGTGCCCCGAAAGTAGTAGGCAAGGGCATAATCGGGTTGGAGATGGATAGCAGTGTCATAATCAGAAATGGCGGCGGAATGTTGCCCTAAGTTTCCCTTCGCAATACCTCGAAAGTAGTAGGCGGGGGCATAATCGGGTTGGAGATGGATAGCAGTGTCATAATCAGAAATAGCGGCGGCATATTGCCCTAAGTTTCCCTTCGCAGTGCCCCGAAGGTAGTAGGCGGGGGCATAATCGGGTTGGAGATGGATAGCAGTGTCATAATCAGAAATAGCGGCGGCATATTGCCCTAAGTTTTCCTTCGCAATGCTTCGATTGAGGTAGGCAAGGGTATAATCGGGTTGGAGATGGATAGCGATGTCATAATCAGAAATAGCGGCGGCATATTGCCCTAAGTTTCCCTTCGCATCTCCCCGATTGTAGTAGGCAGGGGCATCATCGGGTTGGAGATGGATAGCGATGTCATAATCAGAAATGGCGGCGGCATATTGCCCTAAGTTTTCCCTCGCAACGCCTCGATTGTTGTAGGCAGGGGCATAATCGGGTTGGAGATGGATAGCAGTGTCATAATCAGAAATAGCGGCGAAGTGTTCCCCTAATTCTCCCTTCGCAGTGCCCCGAAAGTAGTAGGCAGGGGCATCATCGGGTTGGAGATGGATAGCGATGTCATAATCAGAAATGGCGGTGTCATATAGCCCTAACTTTGCCTTCGCAACGCCTCGATTGACGTAGATAGGGGCATAACCGGGGTGGAGACGGATAGCGTTGTCATAATCAGAAATGGCGGTGTCATATAGCCCTAACTTTGCCGCCGCATCTCCCCGATTGAGGTAGGCAAAGCAGGTAAAGACCTCGTCGGCAAAGGCATCATCGAGTTGGAGGCTGATGGCTTGGGTATAGTCCACAATTGCCCCCTCATAGTCTCCTAATTCTCCCTTCTCATAACCTCGAATGCAGTAAGTCTCGACAGATATGGATTGGCTTTCCTGCGGAAAAGGTTTGACTGTTTCCGAGCGTGCAATCAGCGTCTTGAGGTAGTTTGAGGGAATCGCAAAATTGAGATTCTGTGCTTCTAGCCCGCCATGGACTGCGACTGACACCCCAATCACTTCACCCTTGCCGTTTAGCACCGGTCCCCCACTGCTGCCCGGAGAAATCGGCGCGGTCATCTGGAGCTGTTCTGGCGCATCTCTATTGCGGCGACCGCTGATAATCCCATCTGAGACGGTGCCTTCTAACCCCAACGGGTTGCCCGCCACGTAAACCGTCTCGCCAACCCGAACCGTGTCGCTGTCGCCGAGTGGAAGGAGTTTGACACCATACTCTGCTAAAACCTTTAGAAGTGCGAGATCGTTTGTTTTATCGGTTGCCGTTATCCCTTCAACAGTGTACTTCGTGTCCTTACCGACTAACTTCGCAGTGCCTTGTGCCGCCCCTTCAATGACGTGGTAGTTCGTCACAATAAGGTTGGGCCGGACAAAAAAGCCACTGCCCCTTCCAAGTGCTTGACCGTTGCTATCTTGTATCTCTAAGGATACGGTAGCCGCTAACGCTTTTTCGGCGATCTGTGGCACAGTTAGGGCATCGCTTGACATTTCTTTCTCATGTTTCATTGAACCTTCTCCTTCTGTCAGAATCAGGATTTACTGGATTTTAGGATTTACACCGCCGCTTGCAAAATCATCTGTAATGGAGCTTGACCCTTTTGCATTATAATAACATATCGCAAGTTTAGATGATACAAGTTTCTGAGTCCCTGTCCCTTGATCCGCCACAAGAATTATGCTATTATATTGACCGAGTTGGATTGCAAATATGTGGACACGTTAATAGATCAGATACAAATCCAATTCATGAAACCATAAAAATCCGTTCTCTATATTTCATTGCAGCCCATTAAAATTATGATAACTACACTGACCAAAGGACAAGTTCCTCTCCCCATCGATGATGAGATCCGCACCCGCCTTGAGGCCGGTTGTGCGGATACGTTTCTGCATATCGTCCCGACCGACCGTGCCCGCCTCAAATGGTGCCGCGAATATCTGAGGAAGGCCCCAAACCGAGCGATTGCAGATTTGCACATCTACGCCCTTGATGACCTGGTCCGGCTATTTTTTTATAGACATCTTAATAGGGGCCGTAGACACACCGGTGTGGGCATCCAAGCGGTGTGGACACACCAAATCATGGAGCAGGAGCAACTTCCGTTTTTGAAACCTCAGTCCGAAACTCGCGTCCCCCAAGGAACCGCAAGACAGTTGAGAGACGCAGTTAACCAACTCAAGGCGAGTGGAATCGATTGGCAGCAGCTACAAGCAGATTCCACTTCAAGAGATGGGGTTGTCCCTGATAAACTTGCGGACCTAATCACGTTTTATAAAGCTTACGAGGCGCGCTTTGGGTCGCGATGGGTCGATCGCGCGGACATCCATCGCGCCGTTTCCGAATACCTGAGTCGGAGCCCCTACCGTGCGGATAGATTGATGCAGACCATTTTCCCCGGCGTTGATCTGGTAGTTGTCAGCGGTTTCGATGTGTTCTTCCCTCACGATTTTGCAATTCTGACCGGCATTGCCAACCTGCCTTCGATAAAAATGGGCATCGCTCTTGACTTCGATGAACAGAACGAATCCCTCTTTGGGCATGTCAAAACGGACTATGACCGCTTCCTGAGTTGTGGATTTGAGCGAGCCAGTGGGGAGATTGCCACCCCTGATGCATCCCGCAATTCGCACTTCGCCCGAAATCTGTTTCGCACCGATCGGGGTGCTTCACTTGAGAAACTATCGCTTACAGATCAGATTTCCCTGTTACACATACCCGACCGAGTCCAAGAAGTAGAGGAAATTGCCAAGTTAATCAAGCGGCTTGCATTGAGCCAGCCCTCACTACCACTGGATCAGATATGCGTCACGTTTAATAAACTAGACCCTTATGCCCCGCTCATTCGTGAAATTTTTCCGCTTCACGGTGTCCCCTACACCATAGAGTGCGCTGAAAGGCTTGAAAATTCTACGATTATTATGTCAATTTTTTCCTTACTGGAGCAAATCCAAGGAGGTGCATCTCCCCAAACTCGAAAGGAGGTTTTGCGGAGCCCCTATTTTCAAACTGATGATTGGAACGCAGTGATTGACAGTTGCGGCTTAAACACGGAGTTGGCACCGGCGGCTTTTCGAGAATCGTTAGATCGGTTGATGGATACCCTGAAGGTCCGCCAGCAGATTCTAAAGGGCAGTTGGGAATCCAAAACGAGGTTTGCCGCGCACAAGATGAACGCCTATCGCGAATTCCGCAGACTCATTGACGAATTGGTTGAGTTCCTGATAATGGAGTCTGGAGCTGAAGTATGTCATCCGCTTGAGAGCTATATCAGTTGGCTCAGATTGATGACTTCACAATCCGTCTATCAGTGGGGAAATCCAAACGACAAAGGGGTTTGGATTCTGCCGCTTATCCAGACGAAGGACCTTTCTTTTCACACCGTTATCTTGGGTGGTTTGGTTGATGGCGAATTCCCTGGAGTTTTTCGTTCTGATACTTTTCTGCCTCCCAGGCGAAGGGGCACGGAATCGGAACAGCTGCGCGAAGATCGCTTCCTTTTCTACCAAGCTCTCACGCTCTATCGCAAACAGCTGTATCTGTTAAGTCCACAATATGATGGCGACATTGAGTTGGTTCCCTCGCCATTTATTGACGAACTGCAGCGCGTCGCTGAAATTGACACCTTCACGGATGACGACAGGAGGATTTTTAGCACGGAGAATTTCCTCAAAGATTATGGGGCGTTTGTTTGGAAACACTCGGAAGCGGAGCAAGTCGAGACACCCACTGTTTCTTCGACAATGTTACAGAGACTTCGTTTGGTTGCACACAATGTCCGTGTGGAAAAGAGCCGGACCGTCACGCATGAACTTCCGCAGTATGAAGGACAGCTCCTCCCGAATTTACTGTCTCCGACAAGCCGTCACGCGCTCGAACGACGACGTGAAAGCACCCATTCGGTGACCCAATTAGAAACCTATGGCGAGTGCCCATTCCGATATCTTTCTAGTGAGGTATTGGAACTCAAGCCGATTGAAGATGAGGAAAAGGAGTTAGTAGGTAAGGAGAAGGGAAGCTTAGCCCACAAAATCTTGTTTGAGCTTTACAATCGCCGTCGTGACGAACCACCGATTTCCGAATGCACGGATGCGGGGGCGTTTGAGGAGGTGGTCAAAGACCTCCAGCAGATCGCCAGAAAGCATTTGGATGAGAGGGCGGCTGAACTCGGTATTGGGGACAAACGGGCGGAAAAACTGTTTTGGGATATTGAGGTGGAAAGATTCATTGGTGGTCACGGTAGGACCGGTGTCTTGCCCGCATTCCTTGAGGCAGAAAGAGAACGAAAATTTGAGGTTCAACCCCGTCATTTTGAAGTTGGGTTTGGGCTCAGGCATGAATTTGGACCCACCGACCCGTTCCTCGGCAGTGCGGATGCGATAACGGTTGGGGAGGTCTCCTTGTCAGGAAAAATTGATAGAGTTGAGTTGGGAAACGGGATGTTCGTTATCGGCGACTACAAAACAGGTAGCATCACTCCAAAGTTGAACGATATCCTTGAGGGACGTAGTCTCCAATTGCCCCTCTATATCGCTGTCGTAGAACAGTTATTGAGGAACCAGCCATCCATAATCCAAGGTTTCGGCGATGGACCTGAATCGGTTAAGGGGGTGGGAGGCATCTACTATGTTTTGCAGGAGGAGAGCAAAGCGGAACTCGGTATTGGGGACAAAGCATACAACAGAAAGGCATTTCAGGTTTCACGAAGCGGTCAGCTATTACCCAATTCAAGGTATCCAATGGAGAATACACACACTGATTCAGAGTTCAATGCGCTCAGGTCTATCGTTGACGAGGCGGTCGAATATGCGAACCAATACCTGCGTTCGATTGCGGACGGGGATTTTCGACTGACTCCCCACGAGCAGGCGAAGGTCTGCCGATACTGCTCGTTCAAACGGATCTGTCGTGTAGGCGTTATTGCGGAAGATACGTAAATTTGACAAACCTGTGTCTCTCGATCGCTATAGGTAGATAGAATAGCGGTTGATATGCTATAATGACGGGAAACGTGATGCGTGAAACCTGAGATAGAGCAGTGCTGTCGGTTGAGCGTAGCGAGGGGCTACGGGAACCGTCAATGTATATTTCATAGTGAAAGACAGATCCAGCGTTAAATAGATTCATGTACTCATTTTACCCATTTATTCGCTATAATTTTGGGAGGAGTTGAATGTTCACAACTTTTCAGGGGCTCTTGGCATGGACGCTTATTCATGCCGCTGAAACAGAGGGGGATGAAGAAAATCCACCTGACGATACTACTCAAGAAAACCTATCAGCAGCAGAGGCGCAAGAGCCAGCGGTAGATTCCGATCAAGACGAAGCTGATGATTCAGATTCAGTAGTCATACCAATCGAAAATCAACAGGGTGCCGAAGAAATATCGGAAACGGATCAGCAGCCAGCCGCAGCAGCGAAAATAGATGAAGAATCACATTCTGATGACATTGAAGATGACGCTGTTACGGAAATGGACGAGTCCACAGCAGGGAACACAGCAGGAGTAGAGACAGCTCCTGATGATGTTACGATTGATGCCTTCACAGATGCACAGACGGAGGAAACCGCCACAGTTACAGTCAATGAGGCAGAAGTTGGAGCCATTGAAGACGAAGCAGCGGCTGCAATCGTAACAGATTCGGATGCAGAAACAATCGAAGATGCTGAGGTGCCGCTCAGTTTTGGGGTCATTGACGAGGTGTATAATTTCGTCAATGAATTTCAGCACAGTCAATCGAGCCATGCCGAACAGACCTCCGTCAACACTCAGGATAGTGCCGGAGGGGTAAAGAAAGCAGCCCTCTTTGAACATCCCCCTACCGAAGGCGATGCACGAATCCAGTATGAGGTGCCGCTGCCGCAGGTAGAATCCAACGAGAATCTGATTTTGCATTTCAGCATCGGCTTGAGGGATGGTGTCGATTTTGAACTGCCGCACACGAAGCCTGACGGGGTCCAGTTTGCCATTGAGATTTCAGATGAGCGCCGTTTTGAAGGGGTCTCCGAGGCGTGCCGATGGACTGAACACCTTATTGATCTCTCCGATTTTGCTGGAAACACGGTTCCAGTTGCCTTCCTGACCAATTGCAACGGTGCCGGTAATACCAACTATGACTGGGCTTTATGGGGAAATCCGCGCGTCTTAAAGCTGACCCGCACCTCACTACCACTTGAAAAAGACGAAGATAAGCCTAGACTCAGACGCGGACTTGCGCTGGGACTTTTAGGGGGAGAAACCCCAGAACTCTCGGTTACCGAATTCGATTTGGAGGTCTCTACACTGGCTTCGGTAGTTGCAGACGAACTGAGCCAGCAGATGGAAGCGAAAGTAGAGGCATCGGTTGTTGAACTGGCGTTATACACGGAACAACCGATCCTAGAGATTGTAACCGCAGGACCAGCTGTTGCCCTTGTTGCTGCGCGAGAGGATTTTGATCTGCAATGCACGGTTCGCAATAACGGATTGGTTCCACTTGAACCCATCCACGAAGCGACGGTTACAATCAATCGGATTAAGCTGCGCCGTGGACGAACTACACAACCGCTGAAACGACTGAACCCCGGTGAAGAAACAACGTTTTCATGGAATATCCGCAGTTTTTCACGTGAGTCAGTGGCGCGGGCATCTGTGGTCCTTCGGTGTCAAATGCCGACGGGTGAAATTCGCCAGACCGTCGAGCAGAGCGTCAGACTGCTGCCAGCAATGCCTAGAGTTTCTAATCAAACAGCCTCGGATTTATGCACGCATGATCAGAACGGGCACGTCATCACCGAAAATCGGTACCTGCGCACCCTTTTCGTCAGAGGAAATGGCGGATTTGAATACGGTCTGCTTTTCGCAGCGAAAAACGGGCGTTACCGCCAAGTTGCAGTCTGTAATGCAATTTCAGAAATCCGTTATCGTGACTCGTCGGGAAACCCTCAACACATCAAAATTACCCCGACTGTTTACCGCCTCGCCGGAAGTAATCGCGGCGAATCCATTGTTTTGCTGTCCTCTGAGGAGCGAGACGATGACGGTGTGCTTTGGTCTTATGAGGGGCGTTTTTCGTTGTCTGAAGAATCCAAGCGGCTCAAGGTCGAATATAGTTTAACGACGGATCAGGAACGGGAATTAACTGCTTTCAATGGACCGGTGCTTTATGCAGGAGATGGGGCGTTTGGCGAGCGTAAGACCGCTGCCCTCTTCCCCGGCTTGGAGTTCTTGGAAGGTGATGAATCTTCGTCGAGCTCGCGAGATGTTGCTCCGCCGAATAACAACCGACTTGCTCCCCATCCTTATAAAATCACGATTCCGCTGATGGCTGTCGAGCATAAAAAGACGCTGGTTGGTCTGGCGTGGGATCCGCTGGAAACTTGGGATGGCGAACACAATATGCTATCGGCGGCTTTTGCCTCCCCGAATTGGTACACACATCAAAGGAACCACTTGATGGGCTTGTTTGTGCCCACCATTCCCGATTGGGTTGAAGAGAATCACTTGGCAGCTTCAACCCCGTATCTGCTGAAAGCCAATCAACCGATAACGATCAGAGCACAAATGATTATCGATGGAAACGCTTCTATTCTGGATGCTATTTCCCACTGGACGGATGCTTACGGGGTGCCCGAACCCCTAAAAGCACCCCGCAGCGATACGGAGGAGATTTTGCTGTCGCGGCACGGCTTCATGCAGACCGTATGGGATGAAGATGCAGGAAAATCGCAGCACTGCGTTGGCTGGACACCGGGGAATGCCCCCGGCTTCGCGACGCTGCTGTGGTATGATTACCTCATCCAAACTAAAAACGACACAATAAAAGATGAATTGGTCAGGCAGCGGGCCCTTGAAATTGTCAAACGCACCATCCAAGAATCTGGACCGGGCGGATTGAATTCGACAGACCCCTGCCACATTTTGAAGTGGGAGGCCCCATTCTATTTTGGGGAGGTTGAAGCAGGCTTAGACCGACTCAAAGAGATTGTGGGGCGATGGATCGAGACGCAGGAGGAGGATGGCAGTTGGCGTTTTCATCCGATCACAGATCGCGCGAAAACGTTAGGCAATGAAGGAGATACCGTGTTAGGAACTTGTGCGTCCACCGCTCGGATGCTGCTCAAACACGCTCGGGTGACCGGCGATTCAGAATCGTTGGAGGCTGGCCTGAAGGGACTAAAGTTCATAGCAAACTTCAAAATTCCGCGCGGTGCCCAGACGTGGGAATGTCCGATTTATGCACCAGATCTGCTCGCTGCCGCCTATACCGTCGGTGCCTATGTTGAAGCCTACGAAGTCACCAGAGATAGGCACTATCTCCAAGGGGCGGAACAGTGGGCAAAAGCGGGGCTCCCGTTCCTGTATCATTGGCATCTGCCAGACCGTCCCGGTATGCGCTTTGGTTCTATACCTGTTTTCGGTACAACCTTCTATACCCACTCATGGTTCGGCATTCCTGTTCAGTGGAACGGCCTGGTTTACGCTTACGCCCTCCAGCATCTCGCTCAACACACACCTGAAGATCAAAGCCAATTCTGGTCCAAGGTTGCGGAGGGGATTACTGTCAGTGCGATGTACCAGCAGTGGACAGAAGGGGAATTGAAAGGAACGTACCCCGATGGGCTCTACGATTTCTGCACGGAGGGGCGTGGACCCCATATCAATCCAGAAAACATCATGGTGAACCTCTACGCCTTACGTGGATTCGATCCGGATATTTCTACTGGAATTTTTCGCGCTGACGGAGGTCGCATTCATGTAAGCACCGGCGCAAAAATTGAAGGGTTGGACCATGACGATTCGGATCGGTTGACTGTTACGCTACGTTATGTCCAACACGAGACCAGTTATTGTATCATTGCGGGATACGGCAGTCGGTTCGGCGAAACGGAATCCTCAGCACCCTCTGCGATTCGTGCCGGAAGCGGGGAGCTGCCCCTTGTCGATAGCCTCTCAACGACTGAATCCGGTTGGTTGTATCGTGAGGAGAAAGACATCATCTTCATCAAATACAAACATCTAATGGAAGCAACGGATTTTGAAGTGCTTCCCCCCAAAAAAGTGGAATCCGCCCAAGAGTAGGTTGAGGCAAAGACAGCGTCAAGAGACGGGATGGGTGAGACAGATAAATCTGAACCCCATCCAGATTGAGGGAAATTGTGGCAGGCCGGGGACTTTTTATCACATTTGAAGGCACAGACGGGACGGGAAAAACCACACAGATTCAACGTCTATCCGTAGATCTGAGACAAGCCAACTACGATGTATGCCTGACGCGCGAACCGGGTGGCACCCCTGTCTCCGAGCAGATTCGTGACATGCTGCTGAATCCAGACCACAGCGAGATGGCAGCGACAACGGAGGTGTTGTTATACGCCGCCTCACGGGCACAGCATGTCTCGGAAGTCATCAAACCCGCGCTGAAAGCGGGGAAAATTGTCATCTCCTCTCGCTTCGCAGACGCAACGGTTGTCTATCAAGGCTATGGGCGTGGGTTAGATCTGGAAAGGATACATCACCTGAATCGAATTGCGACCGATGGCGTTACACCGGATGTGACTTTTGTATTGGATCTGCCGGTAGAGATTGGGTTACAGCGCGTCCAAAAAAGCCGAGGGGGGTTAGACCGCTTGGAAAGAGAAAAAATTGAGTTTCACCGCCGGCTGCGGGAGGGCTATCAGCTTCTGGCAAAACAGGAACCACAACGCCTTAAGCTTATTGATGCCCAAGTCAACCCAGAGCAGGTGTATGCACAGATTCAGGCGGTAATCCAACCCTTACTGCGACAGTGAGCCGCTTTATGCAAAATGCTATCATCGGACATCACCAGATTCTCGAACAGTTGTATCATGCGATCGCATCGAACCGCGTGGCAGGTGCCTACCTATTCGTTGGAGTCGCCAATGTCGGAAAAGAGACTGTCGCCCTGCATTTTGCGAAGTCTATCAATTGCCGCACCTCAGATGAGGGGGCATGTGACACCTGTTTATCCTGCCGCAAAGCCGATGCCGGGAATCACCCCGACCTTCAGATTATCCGACCATCGGGGACTTGGATCAAGATTGACCAGATTCGCGAATTGCAAAAACGGATTATTTACCGACCCCTTGAGGGAGTGCGAAAAGTCTACATCTTGACCGAGGCGGAACGGATGAATCTCGAAGCCGCAAACTGTCTGCTCAAAACCCTTGAAGAGCCGCCCGCCGATTCGGTTTTAATTCTCTTGACCACAAATCTCGATGCACTGTTACCGACTCTACGGTCCCGTTGCCAAATTATCCCCTTCCACCCGCTCGTGATTTCTGAACTTGCCGAGCATCTGATGGAGCGATTCAACATTGACGAAACCCAGGCATTCTCAATCGCAACGACAGCCGGGGGGGCCGTTGGCAAAGCGTTGGCACTGGTTCAAGAGGGAGGGGATTTCAATGAAGAGATCCCTGAGATCATGACTGCCAGCGATCGGTTAGATGCCTTTCGGATTGCTGAGAAATGGACCCAACAACCGGAAGCACTTGACCATCTCGTAACATGGTATCGTGATTTGGCCCTGCTGCATCAAGGAGCTCCTGCAGATCTACTCACTCATGTTCATCACGCGGAACAACTCAAACAACTGACAGCGCATTACTCACGGCTGCAATTGCAGTCGGCAATCAAGGCGATTTTTGAAACGAAAGCTATGCTTCAACGCAACGTCAACGCGACATTGGCTCTAGAGGTTTTGGCTTTGAAGCTATTACGTAGACCGTAGCGAATTTTGTGAGAGGATAGCAATGGATTTGACGAAAGCGATGAAACTTTTTGAAGAATTGAAACAGCGAATAGACGAACACGGTGATTATCTTCGAGAATCTGAGTATCGGACTCGGATTCTGCTTGTTGACCCGTTATTGCGGATGTTGGGATGGAATGTGGAGGATTTCCATTGTGTGGAGATTGAGTTCAGGACTGCACAATCCGTGAATGAACGCGCTGACTACTTACTGAAGAACGACAAATCGAAAGTTGCTATTGTTGAAGCGAAAAAACTAGGAACCGATATGGGACCGGTCGAACGACGGCAAGCCAAAGAGTATGCGGACTATGCTGATGTGTCTCAATGCGTGCTTACTGATGGCGCGAAATGGATGCTCTACGACTTGAATCAAGGAAGAAATCCAGATGAAATGGAACCGAAGGTTGAATTTGACATTGGAAACGACGTATCAGAGCATTTGGTTATGCACTGTCTAACTTTATGGCGACCAAACTTCACTTCTAAAGTCGATTCCTTGATCGGCAGCGATACTCTTGACAGTTCAACTGTTGATAGTGAGCCGTCCGACGACTCACCAACAGGAGGGGGGGCTTTAGACACAGGGAAGGGACCGATAAAGGGTAAAAAACCACAGACACGCCTTGTCGTAACGATGCCTAATGGAGAAAGGATTGATCATCACAACGCAACAGACACTTTTGCTGAGGTAATTGAAAAGCTAGGAATAGATCGGGTGAGAGGTGTTTTTCCTAGGTTCAATATAAAAGCATATAACCATACAGCGAACAGAAAGCGATTCCTTGAAAAGGTTGCCGGCAGACTAGGGGTACAGCTACAAATAGAAATAGTCCCTAAATGGATATAGGAGTTACGCACTACGCAGCAAGTCAAAAAGGAATACAATCATGAGTACATTCTACATTACAACGCCGATATATTATACCAACGCCGAGCCGCACGCCGGACACGCCTATACAACCATCGCCGCTGATGTGCTCGCAAGATACCATCGTCTCAAAGGGGACGACGTTTTTTTTCTGACCGGCGTGGACGAACATGGGGAAAATATCCAAAAAATTGCGGACCAGAAAAACATCTCTCCACAGGCTTACTGCGATCAGATCGCTTCAACGTTCACGACGCTTTGGGAAAGACTGAATGTATCTTATGACATCTTCCTGCGCACAACGAGCGAATTGCACAAAAGCGGTGTCCGAAAACTCCTTAACACGCTTTATAAAACAGGGGACATATACAAGGGTAAATACGAGGGATACTACTGCCGTCCGTGCGAGCGTTTTTTCACCGAAAAGGAGCAGGGCACGAATAGAATTTGCCCAATCCACAATTTACCGCTGGAATGGGTCGAGGAAGATAACTACTTCTTCGCGCTTTCAAAATATCAAGATCCGTTGATTAAACACATTCATGAAAATCCTGAATTCATTCAACCGGAGAGCCGCCGCAACGAGATGTTAAACGTGTTGGAGTCAGGGTTGGAGGATGTGAGCATCTCACGGTCTTCGGTATCGTGGGGCATTCCTTTACCGTTCGACACGGAGCACATCTCTTATGTGTGGATTGAAGCCTTGAGCAACTATGTTACTGCCCTAGATTATGCCCAAGATGGGGAAAAGTTTCGTAAATTTTGGCCCGCCGACGTTCACTTGATGGCAAAGGATATAGCGCGGTTTCACGCTCTGATATGGCCCGCTATGCTAATGGCGGTCAAATTGCCGGTTCCCAAAAAAGTTGTCGCACACGGCTTCCTGACAAAAGATGGCGAAGCCTTGAGCAAAACGCTCGGTATCTTCATCGATATGGACACCGACATCGGGACGTATGGGTTGGATGCGTTCCGATACTACCTATTGCGGGAATTCAGTTTCGGAAACGACGGAGACTATCGACCGAGCCGCCTCGATGCCCGCTATAACGCTGATCTCGCGAACGATCTTGGAAACCTGCTCAACCGTACGCTCGGTCTTGTATCCAAAAACTTCGGCGGTATCCCCGAACCGACGACAGCGGGGGAATTCGATGCCGAGATTCAACAGATGGCGCGTGAAATGGTTGAGAAGGTCGATGCCCTGATGGATCAACTGGTCTTCGATATGGCGTTGGAAACGATCTGGGAGTTTGTTCGACGAATTAACCGCTATATTCAGCAAACACAGGTTTGGGCCTTAGCGAAGTCGGAAGAAACAAAAGGACGTATGGGGACAATTCTCTATAATAGCATGGAAGCGCTGCGGGTTGTGGCTGTCCTGATTTCCCCCTTCATGCCCAATACCGCCAACCGTATCCGTCAACAGCTTGGGCTTGATGAGAGCTTTAACGATCAAGGATTGGATACGGTCGCTGAGTGGGGAGGCTTACCATCGGGCCTGGTGCTTGGAAAGCCCGAACCCATCTTTCCAAGAAAGGATACCAAGAAGTCGAAGCGGACAAGCAAAGGGAGGCCCGCCCAAGCGGAGCAGCCCGCCGATGATAATCTGATCTCCTTCGATCAGTTTCAGGAATTGGATCTGCGTGTCGCCGAAGTGATTGCTGCCGAGAAGGTCCCCAACGCGGATCGTCTCCTGAAGTTACAGGTTGATTTGGGGAGTGAGAAGCGTCAAGTCGTTGCCGGCATCGCGGCGCATTACGCGCCCGAAGACCTCATCGGGAAACAGATTATTCTGGTTGCCAATTTGCAGCCTGCCAAGATAAGAGGGATTGAATCGCAAGGGATGCTGCTCGCGGCTGAAGGTGGGAAAGAGTTAGCTGTAGCAACTTTTGAGAGACGGATGCCATCGGGGGCACAAGTTCGATAACTACGTGAAACGTGAGGCGTGAAATGAACTCTTGAACGATGTAGAAATGACAGCCTCACTAACTTGCAAAGACCATAGGTTGGTAGTAGGGTGGTTTATCGCCCGTTGTGCCGCGGGTTGAATTGCGCGACTACAAACTGAACTGCGTAACTCTTACGCCAATTAAAACAACCCTGAGATCGAGATCCGTTGCGAATTTCCGAGGTCATGTGCGTTGAAAGCGTAGTCTGCAAAGAGGGCAGTCTCACCAAAACGGAGGCCTATGCCCGCACCGGCTGCGAATTTACTCCCTTCCGCACCGATGCGGAGGGCAACCACGTCAAACAGCCAGTATTCCCCGCCAAAACGAAAAACCCGCTCAGTCCCCCCATCCGTTTGGAGGTCTTTCCGACCTGTTTCCAAGTCTACACCAAACGTCCCCTTGCCGATCACTGGAAATGAGATGCGGTAAGACACACCGAATCGGAATCGGCGCTCACGGGTGAATATCGGCTTGTCAGCGGTATTCCAGCGGATCTGTGTGCCGGTGGCATCCGCTAACATGGCTCCAATATGAAGTCCATCAAGCGGCTTGAGCATTAACCCCAGATCAAGCCCGAAACCGTTCCCACTATTTTCAAAGAGTGATTGCCTGAGCAACTTCAGGTTGCCACCGATTGAAAAATTTGGGTGAACCTGACGCGCATAAGAGATTAACAGCGCATTGTCTACGTTACTGAAATATCCCGCCACTTCGGGCCGATCGATGTATAACTCACCGGGATCTTTAATTCCATCGCCATCCTTATCGTGGAAGTCTCCTAAGCGACCATTGCCGTTGACATCCGTAAAAGTAGTATGTGGGATGTCGTCCACACCGAGTCGAATCCAACTGATACCTACGCTTCCGATGTCCTCAATCTGCTGAACATAACTGACAAAGTTGTATTCTACCAAGCCCTTGCTGAGAAAGCCTCCCTGCACTGCACCAAAGGAGTCGGAATACATCGTGGCAAAAGCACGTCTGGGGATCTGAACAAGTCCGGCGGGATTCCAGTATGCCGCTGTAGCATCGTCCGCGATGGACACGAAGCTACTCCCCATGCCCAAGGCGCGTGCTCCGATGCCGTGGCTGAGAAATTCCGCTGCATGGCTGCCTTCTTCGGCAAGTGCTAGCATTGACACGGCAGTGAGACCTAGGGCGACAGCGAACACAAAGACGATCTGCCGTGCTTTGCGATTCAGGTAAGCAACCCGGTCTATTTCCAAGGTATAGGCACCCCGAGCTCGTCTGCCAGTTCTTCGAGGGCTTGTACTTGAGACTTGTGAAGCGGAATACCGTTCGCACGACGTTCTTGGGTGAGTTCCCATTCGATTTCACCGGGAAGGGTGACCCGATCAAATCCCCTCCGCGGTTTAGCTTTGCGGGTCGTGCGAATCTGTTCGTCCATTTCGTCCTTAAATTGATCGACCAAGGTCAAGCTAGCAATGTTGATGGCAAGGAAAAAGTGGGCAGTCGCAATCTTCTCAGGCGGTGCATTCCGTGAATTGTATGCTTTATTGATCCCCATGAGTCCACCGCCCAAGGGTCCGCACAGCACATCCATGATAATTGCGAGTGCGGAGCCTTTTGGGCCCGCAGCTGGCAGGATTGCCGTCACCTTTGACGGATCATCAGTCTCCTCCCCGTTTTCGTCGAGGCCCCAACCGAAAGGAATCTTCTGATCATACATACGTGCAGTCCCAATTCTGCCAGCAGCCGCAGCACCACACGCCATATCCAACACGATCGGCGGTTCTTCACCGGCGGGGATAGCAAAAGCAAGCGCGTGGTTTCCGATGGAGTTGGTTTTCGCGCCAAAGACTGCCACATTCACGCCGGTTCCGTTGGTGGTTGCAAAGCCAATCATGTCGTGTTCAAGGGCGCGCATCGCATGACTGGAGGCAGCGCCAAAGTGTTTGCTGTTGCGAACAATCACAATTCCGATCGAAGTTGCCTTAGCTTTTTCGATGGCAAGGTTCATTCCATGGAGAGCAACAAGGTGCCCCAAACCCCGGTCACCGTCAAGTAGAGCGGACGCGGGGTTATCTTCAAGGAGCTTGATGTCGGGGTTGGAGTTGGTGTCGCCGTTCATCATTCCTCGCACATAGCCCGGCACCCCGCGGGTGGCGTGTGAAGGAACGCCTCGCAGATCCATTAAAACCTGCATCTGAGCAATGGTATCGGCGTGCTCGCGTGCGACACCGACTTTTTGGTACAGTTGGCTGCAGACGTGTTGGAGTTGATGTGGGTTGACAAGTGTTTCCTGTTCGCGTTGATTCATCTTAACCTCCTCCCCGACAAGATCGGGATTCAAAGCAACATGCGTGAAACGTAAAACGTGATGCGTGAATAAAACAAAAAGTTTTCACATAGAACCCTATCCTAATTTCACAACTTTTCAGGAACACATGACGGTTCAAGGACGAATATAAAGGTTATATGGTCGATTAAGCCTATCAGGGTCGCCCTGATCCAACAGCATGTTTGGTATATCGCCCAAAACACACCGAGCTACCCACCGATTGAGCGCAGGAATAGCTTCTGGTGAGAACGCCTCGATCTCCTCAAGGGTGAAATATCCAGCAGCATCAACCTCGCGTCCATCGGGAACGGGGTCGTGCGATTCAACCGGCGTTAGTCTAAAAATAAGGTAGGTCGAGTTATCGCCTTCCTTTACGCGGTGGCGCACTCCAAGCAGCCCATCGACTGCTGCGCGGATACCTGTTTCTTCGTAAATCTCCCGCACAACTCCCTCATGGGCGCATTCCGCCGGTTTGACATATCCCCCCGGAATCTGCCATTTTTTGGCACCATAGGCATGATGAACCAAGAGGAGTTGTCCATCACGGACGACTGCCCCACCAACACCGAGCGTAAATTGCCACTCCATACCCTTCCCTTCTCCAAACGACCTCAGGCTATAAGACTCTCGAATAAGTGCTTAGATCCCCCATCGTTGATTGATCTCGTCCTGATACCCCGTCACTCTTTCGTTGTAGACATCATCAAACTTCACCGCCTGACCAATCCAACCCGATTCGTAGATCGCGTTGCAAACCGCTTGCGCTTTCAAGCCATCAACGCCATCCAGTTCAGGCCTACGCCGTGTGCGAACCGCGTCCAGAAAATCGTAGACCTCAAGCATCACCCCCTCCGTGATGCCGTGCGGGAACAACCGCTCTTTTTCCTCCGGACTGAGGTTTGCCATGTAGGTACTTTGCAAGGTGTCGGGATCTTGAGTACTCCCGTCCCACAGTTGTAACTCCGGCGATTGCGGGTATCCGCCGGTGCTGTAGATGGAACCGATGCTTCCGTGATAGCTGTTATAGCTGATACCGTGTCCCGGGGCGGCCCCGGTGTTGACCCATTGACCGATGACACCGTTCTTAAATGTGATTGTTGCGAGTGCTGTGTCCTCGACGGTTTGTGGCACATAATTACCATCCGAATCTTTGAACTGGTATTGATTCAGATTCTCCGATCGGGCATAAATCTCATCAGGTTCGCCGTAGAAATAGATGAGGAGATCTATGTAGTGCACCCCACCATCAATGATTCCGTTTCCGCCGCCGGTGAATTTGTCTTTCCGCCATGTCGTCATCTCATCGCGCAAGAGATTTTCGGGGGCTTTGTTCGCACCACTGACACTCTGTCGGAAAAACATGCGAGGCTCCCCAATCCGTTTCTCTTTGTTGATAAGCCACTCAACGGTGCGTGAACTTACCCATCGGCGCACCTGCTCTGCGGTGGCGAGGATACGATTATGGGCTGCTGCGGTCTCAATCATCTTGTGCCCTGCACGGACCGTCACCCCAAGCGGTTTCTCAACTATTACGTCAACCCCCGCTTCAAAGCAGGTAATGGCAAGCGGGTGATGTAGGAAATGGGGCCCACAGATGTCGGCGGCAGTCAATGTCTCCTGTGCTAGCATCTTATCAATGTCCGCATAGACCTTGGGTTCGACACCCGTTTGTACCTCGGCAGCTCTCGCAGCAAAGCCCTTCGCTCGATCTATATCGATGTCACACATCGCCACAAAATCAAAGATATCAATACCACTACTCTTGAGTCCAATGTAGGCGTTCAGATGCGCCCCCGCCATTCCACCGCAACCAATAATAGCCAATCTGACTTTGTCTGTTTGCATAAAGTGCTCCCTTTCTGGAATCTTGCACCCCCATCGTTATTTCTCAATCATACCATGATGTGGAAAAAAGGTCAACGTTCAATGAGCCAATGCACTAATTTCGCTCCAGCGGAGCGACAAGTGTATAGCAAGCTTAAAGAGAATATCAATTCACCAAGAGTTGGAGAGCGGGGAAGGCAGGAGGAGAACAGAGCGTGCTCTCTGATAGCTTCTTCAAGCACACAATGGAAAGGTAGGAGAAATGAAAAAGGCAAAGGCAAGCCACTGAAATTCAAGGCTCAATTTTTGTTGACAAGATAAATGCCATAAGCGACCAAGCAGGCACCGACAATTAGAGTGAACCCAATCTCATCGCCCAAGAGCAGATAGCTTAACAACACGCCGAACAGCGGTGTCATAAAGAACAGAACAACCAGCCTGCTCGGACTGTACTTCTCAAGGACCGATGTCCAAGTCACAAAGCAAAATCCAGCAATAATGATGCCCTGATAGAGAATTGCGGTCACACCGGCAGCTGAGAAGTGAAAACTGGCACCCCTCTCCAAGAACAAGCTCGAAATGACAAAGCATGGGATGCTGAAAATCATCAACCAGAATAGCAGACGATAGGGGTGGATGGATTGGATGATGCGTTTGGTGACCACCGTCCGAAGCCCTAACAGGCAGCCACTTAGCAAGACGATGAGATCTCCACGCAGGTAATCGTGCGCCCCAAATTTGAGGTTGCCCCCGAAAGTCAGCAATATACCGCCCAATGCAAGGGTAATCCCAACTGTTTTCCTGACCGAAAGCCGATCGCCTGGCACCCAGAAATGGGCGAATAACGCAGTAAAGAATGGGTATGTGCTGATGAAAATCGTCGAACGCGATGCCTCCGTGATTTGCGTTCCAAGGTTCAGCGTGGTGATTTGCAGCGTGAAAATCACCGACACAAAAATCAGTGGGAGCAACTCGCCCGGCTGCATTCGGAGACGAACCCTCTGATGTAAGGACCACAGCGTAATCGCGGTAAATCCTAAGAGAAAACGCATCGTCGCGAGCGCAAAGGGCGGAACCCCTTGTAAGCCAATCTTAATCGAAACCGAGTTCCCACCCCAAAGTAGGGCAAGCAACAGCACCAACGCAATGACCCTAGCGTTTGGTTGGTCCGCGGCGATTTCAGATTTTTCGCTCATTTTTTCTCGCGCTTCTTTCCCCTACGTTTCACGCTCTAAGATATCCATCAGGTTGAACCCATTACGGCAAAACGTAAGGAGCCCAGAATCGCAGGAACGCTCCCATCCTTCCCTTCCAACCCCTATTTACCTAATACCTGAACACTTCTCAATCATAATTACTGGGCCCATGGTCACCAAGCAGCCGTCGCTGTCGCGGTGTCGCCTGCGCGAGAATCGTTTCGTCAAACTGAAACTTGTTGAGATAGGGCGGGAACTTCTGTGTAATCATCCGTTTGGCGTAATGCACCTGTAATAGATAACGGTTCTGATCGCTCGTATTCGCCGAACCGCGGTGCCACACCTCGCTTCGGAAAACAACGACATCGCCGGCATTACATAGGATACTGTGATCGCCAACCCCCTGCCACTCAACATCGCCGTTTGGGCTGCGTCCCGCTTGATGGCTCCCCGGAATAAACTTTGTCGGCCCCAATTCTTCATACAGGTTATCAAGATAAAAATGGGCGGTGGTGATAAAAATTGGAACCGTCACTCGCGGGTCCGCTAACACATCTGCCGGCAGGCTAATCGGCAGCCAATCGGTATGTAAGTTCTGATCCGGACGCCCAGGACCCGTCGTCCATGCTGTCATCCCAATCACGTGGCAATCGTCCCCGTGAATGGCTTCCCCCAATTCAATAATCTCCGGCTTGTCGAGATATTGCAGGAAAACGACATCCCGATTGAAGGCATTATTGATATGTTTATTGAGAAAACCGCCGTTTTCAGGGGTGCTGTGTTTATCGAAACTGGCTGGCATCTGCGTCAGCCGGTCCATGGTGTCTCGCAGCTCAGCAATTTCTTCGGAGTTGAGAACCCCAGGGAAGTAGACAAAGCCGTCCTCCTCTATCGCTTTGACTCGACTTTCTAAATCTGGATATGCAACAAGTGGTAGCACGTCAGCCATCTATTCATTCCTCCCATCCTCATGTTTTTTATGAAATGGGGCTTTGGCCCGTAAAACCCAAGCCCGGTCCGTGCCGAGGGCAGGCCAGGGGTGAGACTCCCAATCCTTTAGGTTTGGGAGTCTGTCAAAACCTAACCCAAGTCGCTAGTTAATATAAACAAAGCCAGCCCACAACTTGCCGCTGATTTTACCGATCCCGCCGTGTTATGTCAACACTTTTTTGAAAAGGATAGCAGCGAAGTCTATATGTTGAAACCTGCTCTAATCCATTATCCCAATGCTCTTGAGATAAGCCACAGATTGCTCTATTCGTGCTTGTATACCTGCTTCATCTATAGCTTCGCCTTCAATCCCTTCCAATTCCATCGCGCAGGGACCATAAAAGCCAGCGTCGTTCAAGATTTGAAAAACCGATTTGAAATCAACCACACCTTCACCGAGTGCCGGAAAGTGCCACGTCCGATACCCACCGTTGGTATCCTTGAGGTGAACGGCCCCAACATGCTTGATAATTTTCCTGAGTTCCCCGACAGCGGTGACGTTATGATTGTAGAAATAGATATTGCCGGTGTCAAAATTAATACAGATGTTCGGGTGATTGACCCCCTGCATGGTTTCGAGAGCGACATCGGCGTTGTGCGCGAGATCGAGATGTGTTTCCAAACAGACCTTGATTCCGAGCGGCGCTGCGTTTTCGCCAATCTGTCTTAGCCGTTCATAGATGATATTTCGATCGTGGTCGCCGGCATGGGCACTAGTAAAGATGGTCTTCACGCCGACTCGGTCTGCAGCGTCCAAGCAAGCCTGAAAGTCAGAGACGATGTTTTCATCCTGAACATCGCAAGCAGCAGCGACGCTAGTCGCTGTGAGTCCGTGGGATTTCAGTTCAGCTAACACATTATTGACATCTCCCGATGCAGGTGCGCCGATCTCGACGTTCGTCAACCCAATTTTCGCCAGATGCGGATACGCCCCGTCACGAAACTGTCCATAGCTATTCAAATTACATGCGATAATATTTTCCATTATTGTGCCTCCCCATAAAAGAGTTACGCCCCGGTGCACGAGGTATCTTCCAACACCCGCCGTAGAAAGCCATCGTTTTTCTCCAATAACGTAACGGCTTCCATCCGATTGACCCGCTTCACAAGCATGACAATCGCGGTTTTTACGCTGCCACCGGCGCATTCCAATGTCGTTTGTGCTGTCGCATAATCGGTCCCCGCGACCTCCATAATGATACGCGTCCCCCGATTAATGAGCTTTGCATTCGACACCTGAATATCGACCATCAAGTTGTTGTAAACCTTCCCGATCTGGATCATCGAGACAGTGGTCAGCATATTTAATACCAGTTTCGTTGCGGTCCCAGTTTTCAACCGCGTCGAGCCCGTGATAATTTCTGGCCCCACAAGCGGCACGATAAAGACATCCACAACCGCTCTCAAGCTATCAGCGGGCGGGGTGCAGCAGAGGAAAATCGTCTTGGCACCGATTCGATGGGCTTCCTCCAATGCGCCAAGGACATAGGGGGTGCGACCACTGCCGGCAATGCCAACGACCACATCTTGATTGGTGACATCGTGATCATGGAGGGCTTGTGCGCCGACCTCAGGCTTATCTTCGGCAGTCTCAACAGAGCGACGCAACGCCCGGTCTCCACCGGCGATGATTCCCTGGACCATACTCGGCGAGGTGCTGAACGTCGGTGGGCATTCGGAGGCATCAAGGACACCAAGCCTGCCACTTGTCCCTGCACCGATATAAAAGAGCCTTCCACCCCGCCGAAACGCTTCTGTAATGAGCGTTATCCCCTGCGCGATTGATACGGACTCGGCTTCTACAGCCGCGAGGGCTTTCCGATCTTCTTCGTGAAAAATCTGCAAAATCTCTTCCGTTGATTTGATGTCAATATCGATTGAGTTTGGATTTCGTTGCTCGGTGATAAGTTTGGAGAGGTTGTCTAACATCCTACCTGCCTGTAAATATCTGTAATAATCAAAAGAATCAAGCTGACGGTAAACACCTTGGCACTACCATACCGTTCACAGCTCCCAAGAGTACCAACGATGCCATTCGCCGCTGTTCGCCGAATGAACTGACGACTCTGCTATTGAGCCAACATCTGTTTAGCAACCTCAATTTCATCTTGAAACTGGGGCAGATCTGCTGCGCGTTCTAGGAAAAGATCCAGATAGCGTTTCATCGTGAGGCGATCCTCCTGCTTCTGATACATCCGCGCAAGGTGGTAGTAGACTTCCGTATCCTCCGGGTTAAGCGACCGCGACTTTTCGTATGCACGGATCGCCAGATCAACCTGCTCCGTCTCCTGATAGACATGTGCAAGGTTATAGTATGCATCCGAATCGCTCTCATCTAACGCAATGGCTTGTTGATAATAGCGAATCGCTTCCTCAAACTGATCGCGCGCATGATAAGCGGCAGCCAGATTGAAATAGGCATCCTGAAAGGTCGGATCTGCCTCAATTGCCTTGCGATAGGCTTCGATCGCCTCGCCAAACTGATCCGCGGTGTCATAAGCATAAGCCAAATTGTTGTGGAAGGCTGGATTATCGGGGGAGATTTCGGTTGCTTTTTGGAATGCTTGAATTGCCGGATCCGTTAGTTGCATATCTATGTAAACTAAACCGAGCGCGTTGTGCACTTGTGCATTCCCGTCATCAATTGCCAATGCTTCCTGAAATTGCTCAATGGCTTTCTCATATTCCCCCATTTCGTGGTAAACTTCGCCGAGTTCCAGATACCCCGTCGGATCTTCCGGGGTGAGCATCATTCCCAGCCTGAGTCGGGTCGCTTCACGACTCAGTTCCTCTTTGCGCGGTGGTTTCTTCTCAGCAGGCTGGCAACTCAAAAAAAGGACGAAAATTAGGAGAAAAACCGGAAGTGTTCTCATCAGCAGACCTCGAATACGACAAGCATTAGAAATAATTATAACAGAGCCACCCAAAGTGTCAATGACTTTCTGCAGAAGAAATTTCTTTGAGATTTAATCCACGTTATGCTACTATTATACCCCAAGTTGCTAGTAGTAAGCATATTGCTTTGAGTCCTAATTTTATCGGGGAGGAGCCCCTATAGGGTTCATCAATTCAATGAGCTAATGAAAGCGAGATTGGAGGCGAAAGCGACAAATGAAAAAACAACTGTATCTCATTGGCGGTATTGCAGGGGCAGTCCTGCTCCTTCTTGTCACCATTATGAGCTACTACATATTCAAATTTAAGGATAATTTTGAAGAGGAACAGGCAAGCCGGATTACCTACGAAAAACAGTCTGAACAGCTACAGCGTGAATTGACCACAACCCAAGCCGAACTTGAAGCAAAGAAAAACAAAATTAACCTCTTGGAGGACACAATTGACGAAGTCCAAAAGCGTGCAACCAACTTGACCAAAGCCAAAGCTCAAGCGGAAGCGGACGCGCTGAAGCTTCTCTCGGAGAAACAGCAGAGACAAGAGGAACTAAGACGGAAAGAAGCAGAATTTCAGGATCTCCGCGAGGAACTCCAAAAGGAAATTGAAGCGAAAGAAATCACCATTACAACACTCAAAGGACAACTGACAGTCAACCTCATGGATAAGATTCTGTTCGCCTCCGGAAGAGCCGAGATTAAGACTGATGGAAAGCGCGTTTTGGATAAAATCGCGAAGGCTTTTTTAAACCGATATCCAGACCGGGAAATCCGGGTTGAAGGACATACAGACAACGTCCCGTTCAGAGGTTCTGTCTTGAACAACTGGGGCCTATCCACGCAACGGGCGATCTCTGCCGTTCGTTATCTGCAAACGCGTGCGGATGTGGATCCCGCTCGTTTGGTGGCAGTCGGTTATGCCTACTACCGTCCAATTGATACAAACCAAACCTCCAAAGGCAGAGCAAGAAATCGTCGAATCGAGATTATTGTGATGCCACCGAAACAGGCAGAAGCACCAGAATTTTAATCCTGTTGTTCCAGGGAACGCAAATCTGCGTTCCTTACGTTTGTCAAACGTCCCCTTTTGTATCAAAGGAGTCACCCGGGGGATACCATACAATTTGGGGTCGGCAAATGTCCACACACTTACTAAGCCAAACCCGGAAAGGAAAACCGATGTCAACAAAATCACCCGTTAAATTTGGACATCAAGAACATACCCAGTTTATGGAGGAGGGTTACGTGAGACTCGGACACCTCCTGTCAAATAAAGAGTTAGCTGCGTTGCAGCAGCGGATTGATGACATTATGCTGGGGGATATACCCTACGAGAATATGCGGTTTCAACTTGATAGCACCACCGGCATCTACCGCGAAGCACCCCCGGAGAGTGTGGGGCACAAGGGCGCAACACTCCAATATCGAAAGATTATGGACCTTGAGCAAGACCCCTTGTTCCTCTCTTATATGCAGCATCCCCTCCTGCGCGACATTACACGACGCTATATCGGCGAAGATATTTCAATCTACCGGGCGATGTTCATGAATAAGCCCGCTAATCAGGGAACGGTCCTACCGTGGCATCAAGATGTTGGAGTCGGATGGGGGCTAGACAGTAACCCAATCATCACCGTCTGGATGGCGTTGGATGACGCAACAGTCGAAAACGGTTGTATGCAAATTGTACCGGGCATCCATAAACACGGTGTGATAAATGAAGGACATTTTGCCACGGAAGCGGATGCCGAAAAATATCAGTGGGAGAAAAATGCCATTGACTTGGAGGTGGAGGGGGGGGGAGTCGTCCTGCTGAATAACCTCCTGCTGCACCGTTCCGGGGTGAATCCCACCGGGAAACAGCGACGCGCATTCAGTGCTGCCTATATGGATGCAGCGACGAAACATGTGACAACGGGTCAGACATTTCCGGTGATTTTCGGCAAAAATGCCCTAAAGCCTTCCGAATGTTGACCCAAGCCATCAAGGGAGAACGAAAATGCCAACAGCGGCACTCATCACCTTGGGATGCAAGGTGAACCAATACGATACACAAGCGATGCAGGAGGTTATGCTTCGTAACGGATATACCATTGTGGGGGAGAACACCTCCGCGGACGTTTGCATCATCAACACCTGCACCGTAACCAATGCCGCGGATCAAAAAGCCCGTCAAGTCATCCGGCGAGCAGTTCGGAAAAATCCCGATACCGAAATCCTTGTTACGGGTTGCTACGCCGAAAATGATCGGGAAGCGATTGAGGCGATTCCGGGTGTCTCGCTCGTCTTCGGAAATCGCGAGAAAGCGGACCTCCAGAAGTATATAGAGCTGATTCACAAGTCATGGAGAGAAAAGACTGATTCACCGCTGTTGCAGATTGAGCCTGTCCATCACGATGCTGTCCGCGAACATGCGAATTTCAGCATGTCGGTGGATGAAGCGGGCAAACATACACGGGCACTCATCAAGGTACAAGACGGGTGCAGTGCCTTTTGTACCTATTGCATTATCCCCTATGTCCGAGGACGCATGACAAGCCGTCCCCTACCCGACATCGTGCAAGAAGCCAAACAGATTGCCGCAAATGGATACAAGGAACTCGTTATTACCGGTGTGCATTTAGGGGCTTACGGGCTGGATATCGGCCGTCAGACAACTATTGCAGACATTTTGGAACACATCCACCCCATTGATGGCATTGAGCGCATCCGCTTCAGTTCGATCGAGGCGATGAATTTCCCACCAGATTTGGTCGATCGGATGGCGACATTGTCCAAGTGTATGCTCCACTTCCACCTGCCGTTACAGTCTGGCAGCGATAAGATTTTGCGCCAAATGCGCCGTCGCTATACGAGGGCAGAATTTTCGCGCCTCGTCGAAAAACTCCGCGTCTCGTTTCCGGATGTCGGGATCACCACCGATGTCATGGTCGGTTTTCCGGGCGAGACCGACACCGATTTTGAGGACTCGCTTCAATTTGTCGAAGCTATCGGTTTCAATCAGCTGCACGTTTTCCGCTACTCTCCCCGACGCGGCACCCCCGCAGCGGATTACCCGAATCACGTGCCACCGCACGTCTCCGCTGAACGCAGCAAGGCGATGATCGCATTGGGAAAACGACTCGGACTCGAATTTCGGAAACGTATGTTAGGCAAGACGATGAACGTACTGGTTGAGGAAAGCCGTGAAGGAACGGACGGGCATCTGGCGGGATTCACGGAAAATTATCTGCGGGTGCTGATGGATGTGCCTGATTCAGCAGTGAATCGAATTTTACCAGTGAAATTGACGGCGTTGGAAGATGAGTTCATCCGGGCAGAAGCGGCCAACGGCTTCCCCCCGAATACAAATTGAAGTTGGAAACAACTACCGCACCGTTCAATTCAAACCTGTGAGGCGAACTCATCGAGCATCTGGCGGATACTGCGCGCATCGCCATCAATGAACAGAGGGGCTAAGGCACCCCGGCCGTGCAGGGCCTGAAGTAGGCAATCGATCTGGATCATGCGGGCTTGTGGCGTGTGGCACTTGGGCCACCGTTCAACGAACTCACGCGCTGGCTTCGGATTACCGGTTCTCAAGTACCTAGCATGTTGACGCCATGCCTGCCAGCTGAAAATGTGTCCACAGCTCGTGCACTCCAATCTTTCATCTCGCTTTTTCAGGCTTTTGCGGTAATCCCGCCATCGGCGTTTGTAACCGCATGCGGCGCACTCGATATTGCCGCGCACATGAAACGCAGCTGCTTGGCATTTAGGGCATTCTATTTCAGGGCTAGACCGCCGGTGTCCGACGATTTGCCCGGTCCCCTCAAGAGCCGGTTTGCGTATCATCAGGCTGCACTGGGGACAAGGCAGACGGACGCGATTTTTCACCGACCGATGGTAGGCTTTCTGATCCCATATTTTACCGCAACGGCACTGCAATTCCTCTGTTCCATCCAGCAGGGCATGACAATCAAAACAACGTGGATTCTCACGCAGGGATTCACGACAGTCGCGCCAGAGCAGGCGTTTGGTGCAGTGCGGGCAGTGAAACCAGTTTTCGTGTGTGCCACCGTCGCTAGCGTGAAATAGTGGATCAATTCGGCGTTTTATCTTTGTGCTGCATTGGGGGCAGGGCACCAATCCATCTCGGTAAACATCGGCGACCCGTGCAATGTCGGCACAGCGGCCGTAGAGCTCCCACCCGACAGTCTGTAGCAGATCATCATCGTGCAGACCTAATCGAGCGGCGCGATAGAGACGGCGGATTTTGGTGGGCTTTACACGGGGGGACCACTTCATGATTCTTCTGGTTATGGTCTCAAATATTAGTTGCCAGCAAAGACAGGCGAAAAACAGGGTAAATCTCCTGCAAAAAGCAGCAACATAATGCGTAACGTAAGAAAAGAACTCAAATTCTTTTTACGTTACGCTTTACACATTAGCTCATGTCTATATCACGCAGCTGCTATTTTATTGATATCGTGTGCTAGGCGGGATTTCTTCCGATTTGCCATGCCCTTCTTGATAATCCCTTTCCCCGCAGCTCTATCCAGATGACTAGCTGCTTGACGATACAATTCTTCTGCTTGATCCATCTCTCCATCTGCAATTGCAGCTTCGGTTTGCTTGAGCATGGTTCTTAACGCAGACTTGCGCCGCATGTTACGATCGCGCTTCTTTTTATCCGCACGGACATGCTTCATACCAGACTTTCTTGTGGGCAATTCCAATCACCTCTATTCCTTATTGAATCCCATCTTGTGGGAACAATCTGTTATTTGCCGTAATAATAGCATAATCTGCTCCCATTTGTCCAATCCCTTTTGATGATACGAGACGTTTACGTGGGGAGGAACTGCAAATGCTAGACGTGGCACTAGCCTACTCAGTTTCGCTATCCTGCTGGTCGAATCTCTTCTGTTGCAGCAGACGGTCGCAGGTATTTGAGAGTTTTTCAAGCACCCGCAGTGCACGCCAAGCAACAAACATCCAAAAGAGCACAACGAAATAACCAATCAGTGATTCGATGAGTGCAAAGGGGCCCATACTCCCGAAGTGCATTCCAACTGTGTCCATTTTAACCTCCTCATAAACCTCAAAATAAGGTCCTTTGTGAGCAATTTTATAGATAATCACAGGCTCATCTTGAGGAACATCTATGTTATTACTTGTGATTCAACGGTGTCGCCCGGACTGACTTCCTCTGGAGCAATAAAATGATAATAATAGGTGGGCTATTATGACCCTCATTACCACACCGCTGTAGATTTTATCACATAGTTGTTCTAATGTCAACACGTCCTAGCAACTTGCGTAATTATAGTATCACAGCGGAAGTTCAGTCAATTGAAAATCCGTCGGTTTTCTGTTAAAACTGAAGGCCTCTGCCTTTCACTCCAGTTACTTTGAATCCCGATCTTATCGGGGCGGACCGATACGTCCAATACCTGCGCTCCAAAGGGGCGCAATGTGTATAGCAAGAGCTATGTAATTCCTAACTGTACACTTAATGAGAGGAGAGATTACGATGCAGACTGTATTTGATGTGCTTCGTCAACTGATGGTATTATGGCTCCCTGGTTTCCGACGTTCTGTTAGAAAACGAGGTGCCGCGACCACAAGCCCGTGTGTTTATCAGATTTTCACTTAGAACGTAAAGAGGGATTCAACTGCAATGATTGTCTCTTCGGCATCAAGCCGCTGTTTAAATTCGGCGAGAAGTAACCAGTTGTCCGTCGCTGTATAAGAGGGACTAAACGTGAACTCCGTGGAGGTGTCTGAATCATCCAGACTAATACCACTGAAACGGAGGGTTACACCAACTGGCACTGAAATTATATCTGCCAGCGAAACATTCGCCATCCCCAAAAAGTGCGTACCATTGTTACCGTCAGCCCCCCAATTCCCCAGCAAATCAATCTCTCCAGCGAGGGTCAACGGTCCCTGTGCGAATGACAACCAAGCGTTGAGCTCAGTCTGTGTATAGTCGTCCATCGCGTCTAACGCATAGCCAACCTTCGCAGTAATCTGCTCAACTGGAGTCAATGCGAGCTGGGCTTCGATGCCAGGAGTTCCCGCATCCGTTTCGTTCACATCCCAGACGCTAGATAGAAACGCGACGTAAATTCCCGCTTCTTTAACCGGTTTCACATTGACCGCAACACCGTTCTGATACCCAGGATAGGGAGTACCCTCAGAAAAAGAATATTGATAGAGCCCTGTCGGCTCTGCTGCTTCAAAACCTAAGGAACTGAGGAAGCGACCCGCAGTAATACTCACACCGGGGAGCATATCTTTAGGGAGCATGTATGTCACAAACCCCTGTTCCAGTTTGATTCCTTGGTCCAGATCTGTGCTATCAATATCAACCTGTCCAGTGACTGAGCCGTAGTTCAGATTAAAATCTATCTCGAACTGATCAAAAGACAGGCTTGTTTCGGTCTCATCACCCATAGTGGTAACAGTTGACATATCCAGAAAACCTGAGATCGATAGGTTATCGTTCAGTTTAATCTCCGCAGAAGCGGAACCGAGCGCGAAAGTAAGTGCCAACACAGCAAAAACACATAAATACGACTGTATACCTCTAGTGTTTAACCTCACTAAAATCATCAATTAACCTCCATTTTTGAAATAATGTTGAAAGCGTTGGAACGGATTGTGTCCGCGTCTATTTTCAACCAGTCTATTGCCGAACCAGACACCCTGCTCTTGACTTGATATGGGTGCCTTCGTCAACGACCTGAAAAAGATACGATAATAAGCGTTGGCAAAAAAGGTGCCAAAGATTGGCTGGCGGATTTTTTATTCAAAGAAAACCTGTGCAAGGTAGGCAAAAACGGCAGGCAGCTTAATCCTCTGGGATTATTAGTTCAGGGGATATTGCTGAAAAGTTGACACGATTTCCACCAAACTGCTGAAAATTCAAGCAGCAAACTACCTAATTTTTAAGCAGATTATCACCCCAACTAAATACGCTAACCTAAGTTGCCACTTTGAGAGATCCACTAAAAACCGCATTGTCCAATCACTGTAGGTTGGGTTGAACAGGAACTGTGAAATCCAACGCCATCAGCTCAATAAACTAATGAACCCATGGATATCTGACCGCTTACGCATGACGTTTTACGTTCAATTTCAACTTGACAAAGCATCTTGACTTTGCTAGATTAGAACTAGAATGCCAGTAAAACAGGCAGGAAAATCAGACACGCACCACATTCATACCGAATCAGGAGAATATCATGCCAACTATTCCAGCTAAACAATTGAGAGAAATTGCCTCTCAACTCCTTCAGGGTGCCGGTGCCAGCGCAGCGGAAGCGGCAATTATCTCCCGGCACTCCATGGGTGCCAATCTGGCGGGTCACGACTCGCACGGGATTATTGCCATTCCCGGCTACATCGATCGGATAAAACAGGGGCACATTGTGCCGGGTGCCCCCTTCGAGATTGTCCGCGAAACCAATGTCACCACAGTTATTGACGGTAACTGGGGATTCGGATACGTGGTCTCCGAGCGGGCAATGCAGATTACTATCGACAAAGCCAAGCAGCACGGTGTCGCAGCCACCACGGTCTACCGGCAGAGCCATGTCGGGCGGGTGGCAGATTACCCCATCATGGCAGCCCAAGCAGATCTCATCGGTTTGATGACTGCCGATTCCGGACGCACTAGCAAATCAGTAGCACCATTCGGCGGCAGAGAAGCACGTCTCGGTACGAATCCCATCTGTATCGCGATGCCCAGCGATCTGGAAGGGACCCTATTTATAGATATGGCGACCAGTGCTGTCGCGGGAGGCAAAATCAGTGTGGCGCGGGCGCGTGGCGTTGAAATTCCAGAGGGCTGGATTCTTGATAAGGATGGCAATCAGACTACAGACCCTGAAGACTTGGGGCGTGGCGGCGTTCAACTCCCACTAGGGGGGCCAGAGGGGCACAAGGGATACGGACTCTCGGTGATGGTTGAAATCTTCTCAGGTATCCTCACCGGTCTCGGTTTTGGGCATGACCCGTCGGGCAAGCACAACGATGGCTGTTTCATGGCAGCCTTCAACGTCAATGCTTTCCGTCCCCTTGCGGAGTTCAAGCAAGAGGTCGCAGAATTCGCCGCTTACCTGAAGAGTTGTCCACCAGCGAGCGGCTTCACAGAAGTTTTCTATCCCGGCGAGTTAGAGCATCTGCGAACCCAGCAGAAATTACTGGAAGGTATTTTCATTGAGGATGCCACATGGAATAGCCTCAAATCCTTGGCAACGGAATACGGCATTGCAGCCTCGCTAGGCTTCCAATAGTGACAACCTCCAATGCTGATAACTAACGCAAGTTGCTAGATAGCCCGTAGGTCGAGATTCATATCTCGGCAGCCAAACGTCGATTTTGGAAAATCGACCTACGCCCGAAGAAAGAATTGTGCAGCGCGCAAAAAATAATTTTATGTCTCTGTATAGCGAAGATGAACTCGCAACGCAAAAGAGACAAGAAATGCTTGAGTTAAGAGGGCCTTCCGAAAAGATTTTCCCATTCTGACGGGTGATCAGATTGAGAACGACGGTTTTTCCATTGCCTGAGAATTGACCGAGTCGTCATCCTCAACCACCTGATGGGCTTTCCTATCGACGAGAACCTGCATGTTGTATCACCTCTCAGATTTAATTGCAACGCGATCTGCAGCAATCCACTCTTCCCACCGTGCCTCATCCGGAGCAAGGAACCCGGAATTGCAGCGTGGCTGCAGTTGGGTATCAACCCCTAAAAGCCGCATCAGCCGGTAGTCGTCACGATCGCGGGCTTCTGTAAGGAGGCGTTGTGTCAAGGGCCCACTGTGATTATCGGTGTGTTTGAGCCACGTCGAATTGTAGTAAATACTGAAAAAGTAGCGCAAATCACCCGCTGTACTCGGTGTCCCTGAATGAATGAGGTGGTTGTGTGTCACAACGACATCACCAGCCTTCATATAGAGCAAAGTTTCATCTGGATGCGGCTTATTCCTATCCTCCTGCGCTATCGTAATCGGCTGCCGATGCGACCCGACAATCACCCGCAACGGACCATATTCGTCCGTTAAATCCTGCAAATAACTGATTGCGTTCGCGGCGAGTGGACGCTCGTAGATATCCTTTTGCGGCACTTTCGCCCACCGATCTCGGTGCCAGCCGGACGCACGACCTTCAGCTTGATCTTTGGGAACGCTTGGAAAAGCAGCGAGGGTAAGATTATCGAGTTGCACAAACGGTCCCATCACCGACTCCAAAAAGTCGAGTATCGTCGGATGCTTCACCGCGGGCCACATCAACTTTGGGGCATATTCAAGCATGTTACCGAACCAAGTTTGTCCATCATAATCCTCCATTAACTCCTGATGTCTCTCACGCCAACTCTGCATCTGTGTCTCGGTAAACAAACCCTCAAAAACGGTGAAACCATTTGCCTTGTATTCTTCCAAACGCTGATCTAAATCTTTGGTCATCGTTATCTCCTCCTCTGCATGCGCGGGTGTAGCCGAATTTAAGAACCGGACCGCTAAGAACCCCTGAAGTCATCACGACAGAAACTCGCTTTGAAAAAAATAGGTTTCAGATTGGTGCTAGATATGGTATACTGCCTGCTGTCAGAAATTGAATTTTGTATCGGATAGATCTCCTGACGAATCGGGATGTTCAAAACGCAATTTTATACGATGCCTAGTATAACATGCTGCGATTCTCAGCAACCACGCTTTTCAAAGAAATTTGTTCAAACATACCCAAGCCAGAAGATGCGCCAACACTTATCACTGTGATATCAGACTTATCGGGAAAACACAGAGAGAAATAAAAAACTCTGTGCACTCTGCGATGGATTTAACATAGAAATTATCTCGGATTAAAAGAAAGCGATGCCGGCAAAGAAATTAACGCCAGAACAGGGTGCGGCTTTGCGCCGCATCCCCGCCATCGAGCAGTTGCTCTCCCGTGAACCGTTTCTCAGTATGCAGGAACAGTATTCGCGCGAGCTAATAACAGAAGCGTTACGCACGGTCGCCGCGGAGATTCGCAGGCAAATCCTTGACGGCGCGAAGATTGTGGAACCTCCGGATGAAGCGGCGTATGCAGCACTTGCCCGCGCGGAACTCGAATCCCTAACTGCCCCTGCGCTTCGACCGATTGTCAACGTCACCGGCACAATTACACACACAAATCTAGGCAGATCGCTGCTCAGTGCTTCGGCATCTGAAAGCATTGCTCAAGCCGCTGCCAACTATGTGAATCTGGAATATGATCTTGATACAGGGGCGCGCGGGCACCGAGATCGGATGACTGAACCCCTATTGCAGCGACTAACGGGGTGTGAAGCCTCGACAATAGTGAACAACAACGCGGCGGCTGTGTTACTCGCGTTGAATACGTTAGCGCGCGGCAAAGAGGTCATTGTGTCCCGCGGCGAACTCATCGAGATTGGTGGGGCATTTCGCATTCCCGATGTGATGGAAGCGAGCGGGGCAATCTTGCGCGAGGTAGGGACGACGAACCGAACCCACCTTCGGGATTACGAAAATGCAATCAACGAAAATACAGCGTTGCTGCTCAAGGTTCATCCAAGTAACTACAAGGTCGTCGGATTCGCTTCAACCCCTACAATGGAGGAAATCACCGAACTTGGAGGTCGACACGGAATCCCAACGATGGAAGATCTCGGGAGCGGCTCGCTGATTGATTTGACCCGTTACGGTCTGCCCTATGAGCCGATAGTTCGTGAACGGATAAGTGCCGGTGTTAATGTCGTGACATTCAGCGGCGACAAGCTGCTTGGAGGAGCACAGGCAGGGATTATCGTGGGTCGACTGGACGCGATCGAGAAAATTCGCAAAAATCCATTGATGCGGGCGTTGCGCGTGGGAAAACTCACCATTGCTGCGATCGAAGCGACTTTACGACTCTACCTCAACGAAAAGGGATTGACCGAGAAACTGCCGATGCTTCAGTGCTATACCCGGTCAATTGCTGAGCTCCGGGAAGTCGCTGAAAAACTCGCCAATCACCTCCGGCAAATCTTCGGCGACGCAATCCAAGTGACGGTTGAAGAAAGTGCCGCGCAGATTGGCAGCGGTTCGCTCCCCGTTGACACCCTGCCAAGCCTTGCAATCAGCTTGGACTCCCCGCAGATTTCCGCCGAAGCCCTCGCTGCCCACTTCCGATCACAACCAATACCTGTGATTGGGCGCGTGCAGGATGAGCGGCTCCGGCTTGATGTGCGGACGGTATTTGAGGAGGAGTCGGTGTGGATTGTCGAAGTAGCAAAGTGTGTGATGGAAAAACGTCAAGCAGAATTGAACTATTCGACTTAGACAGGACAGGATATTATGCGACATGTCATCATCGGCACCGCTGGACACGTTGATCACGGAAAATCAGCGTTAATACACGCCCTCACCGGCATCGAAACCGATCGGCTCAAAGAGGAGAAGGAGCGTGGCCTGTCAATCGAGTTGGGATTTGCCTACTTTGATCTGCCGGATGGTTCGCGTGCTGGAATCGTTGATGTTCCCGGTCATGAGCGGTTTATCCGAAACATGCTCTCAGGGGCGTATGGGATGGACATGGTGCTGCTTGTCGTTGATGCAAAGGAGGGTGTGCAGGAGCAAACGCTGGAACATCTGGAGATTCTCGATCTGCTCGGTATTTCGACCGGTATCCTTGTCATGACGAAGGTAGATCTGGTGATGCCGGACCAGTTGGCGGAATCCGCTGAAATGTCTCAGGAGATGTTGGTTGGAACAACTCTCGAAGGCTCACCCACCGTCCACGTCTCAGCGGTGACTGGCGAAGGCTTGGATGAACTTAAGGGGGCGATTGTGGCTTGTGTCAACGCTGAAGCGCAAACAGAGAGGCATAATGGCATCCCACGCCTATACGTGGATCGTGTTTTTTCGATGATGGGGTTTGGCGCGGTAGTGACGGGGACGTTGATGGGCGGCGCAATCCACCGCGAACAACGGCTAGTCATGCTACCCCAGGGACAGGCGGCACGTGTCCGCGGTGTCCAAGTTCACAACGAACAGGCTGAAAGTGCACAGTCAGGCCAACGGACCGCACTAAACCTGTCAGGCATCACCAAAGACCAAATCGAACGTGGGAATGTGCTCTGTCCAAGTGGGTTTTCAGCGGTCACAGACAATATCGACGTGTCGCTTAAACTCCTGTCCTCTTTCCCGCGGTTACTTGAACACTGGACGCGCCTGCGGTTTTATCTCGGAACAAGCGAGACATTCTGCCGGGCAATCCTACTGATGGACGAGGGAGTTTTGCCGGGGGACTCGACGCAGCTTCAGTTACGCTTTGAGAAACCGATTTTGACCTTCAAAGGGGATCGGTTCATCATACGCGATTTCTCAGCCCAACATACAGTCGGCGGCGGGCGGGTGATCAACCCATTCGCCTCACGCCACAAGCGATTCACGGAAGAAACGCTGGAGATACTAACGGTATGGGAAGGTGCCGATGATGCAGAAGTTGTGAGACTGGTATTGGCACAAAGCCGTGATCTCTGTGTGCCCGAAGACTTCCTTCGCTACTACCTTCCTTATGCTGATGCAGACTTTCGGAGGCTCCTCAAAGCCCTTGAGGACCGCCAAGAGATTGTGCGGTGGGGTGGATCCACGCCACTCGTTTCTGCGATGGACCGGGCGCAACAGGTGCAAGTGGATCTGACTGATGCCTTAGAAACTTTCCATGAAGAGCAACCACTTGCACCCGGTCAGAACGCTTCTCAACTCCGACTCCAACTCGGCCTAGACGAAATCGGTTTTGAGAAGATTGTTGATCAGCTAATTCGCCAGAAACGGATTGTCACAGATGGGAATCTGCTACGGCTGTCCTCGCATCAAATCCAGTTCTCGGCGGAGGAAGAAGATATTAAGGAAAAGGTTGAAGGTCTCTTCCTTGACGCTGGCATCAATACGCCAGCCATGAGTGAGTTGATCACCCAGTTGTCCGAATATCCGCCGCGGTCGGTTCAGCAGACCTTTTACGCGTTGCTGAATCTCGGACGATTCATTAAAATTGGGGACGACTTCTTTATTCATAGCCAAATGTTTGAAGCAGTTGTGAATTCGCTTACCGATTACCTACAGAAAAATGATATAATAACTGTTGCTGAATTTCGAGAATTTGCACAAACCAGTAGGAAGTACGCTGTCCCGTTTCTCGAATACTGCGACGGTCAGGGGTTGACGATTCGCGAGGGGAATCACCGACGGCTGCGGAAATCTCAACGTAAGACGTAGCTAGCACTAGCACCTTCTATCAATTTGGAAACGCCTACAATTTCAGATGTAAAATGGGAAAGCGTAAAAAGTCAGGTGGATCAAGCAAATATTGCCTGAATCTCTATATGGGAGGGGATAGGGTCCGGTGGCTCTACTGGTCTTCAAAACCAGCTTGCCCATGCAAGTGGGTAGGTGGGTTCGACTCCCACCCTCTCCCGCCACACTATTTCATCTCATTATGTCAATCACCTTGAAAAAGGCTACGAAAGATGAAAGCCGAAAACATCTCCTCGTATACCCTTGAGGAAATCACAGGACAGATTGATGAGACGGATTGGGAACGGGTTGACAAGATGACGGAGGAAGACCTATACAAAACGGCTCAGGCTGACCCGGATGCCCAACCCTTAACCGAGACGGAATTGAGCCGCTTTAAGGGGTAACAGGTGATAACTTGCGTTAATATACTTTCTACGTTTCACGTTTCACATATCAGGAGTTGACTATGCCAATCAAAATCCTACCCCTCGACATTTCTAATAAGATTGCCGCCGGCGAGGTCGTTGAACGTCCCGCATCTGTTGTTAAAGAGTTGGTCGAAAATGCAATCGATGCGGAGAGCACGAACATTAATGTCAAGATACAAGCGGGCGGCAAGCGACTCATCTCTGTCTCAGATAACGGGGGTGGTATGAGCCGTGAGGATGCGCTTATCGCGATAGAACGCCACGCGACCAGTAAAATCAACACCGTTGAGGACCTAGAGACTATCCAAACCTTTGGATTTCGTGGGGAGGCGCTTCCGAGTATTGCATCGGTATCGCAGTTTGAACTGCTGACACGAACCCCTGATGCGGTGGAAGGCACAAAGATTACGGTTGAAGGCGGCGTGGTTCGCCCGGTACAAGCAAGCGGTTGTTCACCGGGAACACACATCACGATTAACAACCTGTTTTATAATGTGCCCGCACGGTTGAAATTCCTCAAAAGTGAAGCGACAGAGTTAAATCACATCACAAATCAGGTGATGTGGGCAGCACTTGCCAACCCGAAGACCCAGTTTTCCCTGTCACACAACACCCGCTCTTTGGTTGATGTCCGAGCGTGCGAATCCTATATTGAGCGCATACGCCTTCTATACGGGAAAGAGTTCGCCGAAAATCTCATCGAGTTTGACACCGCCCTCCCGAACCTCCATCTCCACTGCTTTATCGGCAAACCCGATTTCACCAAGGCAAACCGTAACTACCAACTCTTTTTCTTGAACCGGAGACCCATCCGGAGTAAAGTTCTCGGCGCAGCCCTCAATGAGGCGATGCGATCCATGGTGCCGAAAGATCGGTATGTGGTTGCGTTTCTGTTCCTAACAATGAGTGGCCAGCAGGTTGATGTCAATGTCCACCCAGCCAAGATCGAGGTGCGATTCCAGAATGAGCGCACCATTTACAGCGGGGTAGTGCGCCTGCTGCACAGCGGCATCTACAAAAACAAATACATCCCCAAAATGGGAGCGCAAAATGGAAAAACGAAATCGGCACAAGATTCCACGCCCGAAGGCAGAGATGATTCCACGAATTTCCCTCCTCAACAACCGCAGATTGAGGTGGATACGCCAGCCGCACGCCCCTCTAGCTTTCCCGTAGCATGCCGCGAATCTATGCAGCCGGACCCAACCCCTGCTCCTACCACCACACCGCTGCGCCCTGAGGAAACTGGTGCACAGCAGGAACCCCTTCCGGTCGAATCGGTGCAGCTGCCGCAACACCCAATCCCTGAGGGGACAGAGCTTCAACTCCTCGACTTTGAAGGTGTCCAGCTAAAAACTAATCTGTTTAATACCTATATCGTTGCGGAAGGCGTGGATCAGGTGTTTTTGATTGATCAGCACGTCGCAGCCGAGCGCGTGCTTTATGAACGTTTTGTCGAACAACTGAATGCAGACGGTATTCCTGTGCAGGGGTTGCTGCTCCCCGTAACCATCGAAGCCACCCCCCAACAGCTAACAGTCCTCGATGCCCACAGCGAATTATTTGAAAGACTCGGTTTCGATGTGGAGCGATTCGGTGGGAGAACGATTCTTGTCCGATCTATCCCTGCAACGCTCCCCACACGGCTCGTCAATGTGACGGTCACCGATTTGCTGGATGGGATTGGAAGTGCCGTAACACCGACGCTAGAGCCTCTCGAAATGCGGGACAAAGCACTCATCATGCTCGCTTGCAAGTCCGCTGTGAAAGCCGGGGATGTGCTGACGATGGAGGAGATGGTCCACCTAATCAAAGATCTCTCTCAGGCAAAGTTGCCGTTTAACTGTCCACACGCTCGTCCCATCATTGTGAAGATGCATCGAAATGAGTTGGAGAGCCGGTTTAAGCGGCGCTGATTGGACAGATAGGGTGACACTCATCGCTATGTAGTATTTTGGAAATGAATTGTTGTGGGAAAAGTTGGAAAATGATTATCAAGATTTTCAAAGATTTACTTACGTTAGTGGAGGCAAAGTTCGATGTCACAACGTTATAGAGTTGGCATCATCGGGTGTGGAAGAGTCGCGGCAGCACATGCCAATGCGTATGCAGCAATCGAGTCCACCGAACTCGTTACAGCCGCAGAACCGAATCCGGAACGTCGGCTAAAATTTGATGAGACTTACAGTATCACGAGCTTTTATGAAAATTATCGTGAGATGTTTGCAAATGAAGATTTGGATATTATTAGCATCTGCACATGGCCCCCGCTTCATTGCGAAATGACGGTTGCTGCCGCCGAAAGCGGTGTAAAAGCGATACTTTGCGAAAAACCGATGGCCCTTAACTTGGGGGAAGCAGATAGGATGCTGGCAGCCTGCGAGGAGGCTGGAGCAAAGCTTGTCATCGGGCATCAACACCGCTTCGACCCGCAAACGGTGAACGCGATAGAGCTTGTCAAGGGCAACGCCATCGGTAAATTGCAATCGATCTTCGGTTATTGCAGTAGTAAAGACCTGCTCACCAATGGCACCCATGTTGTTGACCTCATCCGTTATTTTGTCGATGATTTGCCGGTCAGGTGGGTCATGGGGCAGATCGACCGCCCATCGGATAAGGTTGACTTTGGACATCGCGTTGAACATAACGCCATTGGGCATTGGCAATTTGAAAACGGCCCCCACGCGATGCTCGCGCAGGGCGAGCTTGCCCCAAGCGGCTATGCCTTCCAGCTTTGTGGCACCGCCGGAATCATCAGCGTCAATGCGCCCCAAGGTGATCAGCTGCAAGTCATCACCAAAAATGGCGAACTTGACATGCCCCTTGAAGAAATTAATCCCAAGCAGGCGCAGGTGGAGGAACTGATTGCGTGGATTGAAGGTGGCCCCCCTCACCGATCGCGTGGAGAAAACGGTCGATCAACGATGGAGGTCCTTATGGCAATTATGGAGTCGTCGCGCCTTCACCGCGTTATCTACTTACCCCTCGAAACGGAAGAGTCGCCGCTAGAGCTGATGATCGAGTCGGATCAGATTTGAAAGGTAACTCAAAACAGTTGAATCCAACCCAACGCAATTGGAGTGAGCCCATGCTGACAACTGAACAGATTCAATTTTACGAAGACAACGGCTACCTGCTCGCCGAACAGGTTTTCACACATGGAGAGATTGAGGAATGTGTCCGTGAAACTGACGCGATGTTCGACCGTGTCCAGCAGGGCGGACATCGAATCGAAGCCACCTGGGGCGGTAAATGGCGGGAAGCCCAAATTCCGAAAGAAGAACTTGGCAAAACATCGGTACTCAGTATTCATAACATGCAATACCATTCGGCAATTTTCACCAGAATGCTGGTGAATCCGAAGTTGGCTGGAGCTGTTGCCGATTTGATTGGGCCCAACGTGCAACTGCACCACACAAAACTGCACGTCAAGCCACCCGAAAAAGGCTCCCCTTTTCCGATGCACCAAGATTACTACTACTTTCCATACGAACAAGATACAATGATCGCTGCGGTAATCTATCTTGAAGACGCAACGGTGGAAAGTGGCTGTTTGTGTGTCATGCCGGGTGTCCATAAACAGGGACCATTACCCCATGAACCCGATGGGCTTTACCTCTCGCCACAGAAATACCCCATTGAAAACGCGACACCGTGCGAAGGGAGCGCAGGTGATGTGCTTCTCTTTAGCTACCTCACCCCACACGGCTCATATCTAAATCGGACAGATCACCCAAGACGAATCGCCCTATTCCAATTCTGCTCTGCCACCGATCGACGGCTCAAGGATGCCCACATCTCCCCCGGACACGGGCTGATGGTGCACGGCATCAATCCGACACCGGAGGCATAAGAAAGCGGACTTTAAGATGCAGAGTAAACTCCTTCTAAGGGAAAAAGAGATTATTGGTAAAGGAGAAACATCAATGCTTAAGACAGCTGATGTAGTCATCATTGGGGGAGGAGCCATCGGTACAAGCCTTCTGTATCATCTGACCGCTAAAGGACTGCGAAACGTGGTGCTCCTAGAGAAGGGGCTGCTCTGTGCTGGCTCCACAGGCGATTCGGCGGCAATTGTGCGGCAGCACTACTCCAACGAAGTCGGCATCCATCTCGTTAGGAAGAGTGTCGAAATCTTCCAGAACTTTCCCGACATGTTTGATGGAGCGGAGGTCTTTCATAACGTCGGCTGGTATTTCTTGGTTCCACCGGAGGCTGCCGATATTTTCAACAACAACATGGCACGGTTGAAGCGGTTGGGGGTGCGGACTTGGGAGGTTTCAGTGGCGGATGCCGCCGAGGCACTACCGGGCTTAAACATGGAAGGCATCGGTTGTGTGGCTTTCGAGCCAGATTCCGGCTATGCAAATCCCCACGGTATGGCAAGTGCCTTCGCCGCCAAAGCCAAAAGCAATGGCGCGCAAATCTACCTCCAGACACCCGCCCGCGACATCAAGCTGAACAATGGTCGCGTCTCCGCCGTAGTCACGGATCAGGGGGAGATTAGCACACCCGTTGTCGTCAATGCCGCAGGCCCCTGGGCAAAATCGGTGGGACGGTGGGTGGGGTTAGACCTGCCTCTGGAAATCACGCGGGAATCAGAAGTCGTCGCCCGGATACCCGCGGATTTGCCCCCCATGCGACACGCCGTTTCCAACATGGTAGACCGTACCTACTGGCGTCCTGAGCAGCGCGGGATGCTCCTCGTCGGTGTCGGTCACCCTAAGGAAAACGAGCTGACAGATCCCGACCATTACTCACGCGATGTCTCCCGCGATTTCGTTGAGGACATCACCCGTCGTCTGACCCACCGCCTGCCGGCAATGGGACAGGCACTATTCGTTAAGGGGTGGAGCGGTTTGTACACCGTTACCCCCGACTGGAACATGATCTTGGACAAGAGCCCCGATGTCGAAGGGCTCTACCTTGCCGTGGGCGGCAGTGGTCACTCTTTTAAGATCTCGCCAGCCATTGGGCTATGTATGGCGGAACTCATTGCAGACGGTGCCGCCGGTACGGTCGATATTACCCCGTTGCAGGGAGCGCGTTTCACAGAGGAAACGCATCTGTCCTCTACCTATGGCGGCAACCGTGCTTAGTACCTGTTATTGCGTTACATCTTACGCTTAACAACTTCAATCAGGGAGGGCTTATCCAGCGTCAACGCCTTATCAACTGTCGGCTTGAAATCTACTTCATCTTCAACGTAAAAACCGATTGCACCGAATGATTCTGCAAATTTGACGAAGTCAGGATTGACCACATTGACACCCAACGATATCCCAAACCGCCCGACCTGAGTCCGTTCAATCGAACTGAAGGTGTTATCGTTCATGACGATTGTGACGATTGGCAAATTATATTTCACAGCCGTTGCCAGTTCCGGACTGTTCATTAGGAAGCCACCATCGCCGCAGAGGGCAACCACTTTACGGTTTGGATGGGCGACCTGTGCACCAATTGCTCCCGGCAAACCAATTCCCATCGCAACGGAAATCCCGGAGAAGATGTACATACCCGGTCCGTAAACTGTGAAATCTTGGAGGGCGGCATATCCAGTGATATTGACATCAACACTCAAGATGGAATCGGGAGGCATCGCAGCGCGGAGTTGTTCAATAATCGGTGAATGTTCCGCATAAGCTGCCTCCCTGTGCAGTTCGCTCAATCGCTCACCCCAACCGTCAGGTCGCTCCTTGAGTTCAGTAGTGACATACTCCCAAGCATACCTGGTCTCGGAACGGACAATGCTTGGGCTTCTCACCTGTTCTTGACAGGCTTCTTGGATATGAGTCCCCGAAAGGGCGACCACGAGTCCAAGCGACATAGATGTGAACAGAGTATCTCACGCCTACGGGCGATGCCACACCGCCCCTGGTCTCCCCGATAGATCGGGGCAGGCTGGAACGGACAACTACAGGGTTAAATCGATAACCCTGATACTTTGTCCAGATATGGGCTGCACCTTCAATTATGAGGTGGAGGTAAATCACATCTGGATGCAAACTAATTATAACCCATTTCTAAGGGGTATCCAAGGTAAAAATCACACCATTTGACCCAATGCTGTCCGTGCCGAGACCCCCGCGAACGGGCCTGTCCCGATGGAATCGGGGACAGGCAGGAAAGCATTGGGATTGTGCGAATTGCTTTCATAAACCGGGTCTAAGTGCCCGCCCGGTATACCAAAGATATCCTTAACGCCTTGTGCTTTCAGACATTCGACAAAAAGTTCTCCACCTATCATTAATGTACTCCTTTGGATTGATTCTTTTAACTCAAGTTGCTATTTGTCGCCCTGCCCCGATAAGATTGGGACAGAGGTTACGACATACGGAGTATACCTACTACTTTGTGGTAACTTGTGCAGAATATCACTACACAGATTAAAACACAAGTGCAAAACGTTGGTTGAGGTATGGCATACTCAGATTCATTACGAGCCCCCTCGGCGTGTAACGATAAATCGACTCTGCCCACCATCAAAGGATAGCTGCGCGTACGTCTTTCTATCTGCGTGCCAATGGCATCGCGCATGGTGTTCGCCGTTTATTGTATCCCACTCCTCAACGATCGATTCCCATTGAATCTCAATCAGCGTCTCGATTGGCTGTTCGCCGCGATTGAACAGATAGAACAGGTCCAGATCCGCCAATCCGCGGTGTTGAGCAACGATGGTCCGTGTTGGCGTATTATCGGGTCTAGTGTAAATTTGTATCGGTCGCTTAATTCGTTTCCGTAGCAGTCGTTCAAGGGCTGCAATTCTTTCGCCCGGCGTTCCCCGCAGGATGGAGGTGCGCCATCGATAAAGCAGTCGTTCAAGCGGGTAAGGGTCTAAGCCAATTCGACCGTTGAGCAGATACGGGACCGGATCTATGGCGATTAGTCCCCCCCGTGCCTTGACAAACTGGGTCAATACCTCAATCGTCCCCTCCTGAAGAGCTAAACATGATGGAAGCAAAACCGATGAATAATATCCCCCGTTAAGGTGCAAGGCGCGAGCGGGTTTATCCATCTCTGCCGTAGCGAGCACCGTTTCGGAGGCGATATCAAAATCGTATCCAAGTGCCCATAACGTCTGACAGAGCCAACTCCACTCTTTCACCAGCCAATTCCACCCCTTTGGATCGGGTTTCGTCCATAAACTGTGGATTGGCGAGAGGATAAGAACTTGTCTTTTCGGAACGCCAATTGATAGAAATTGACTAAAGTAATGTGTCTCATTGCCCCCGGCTGCAAACCGACTGGCGTTATGAATCCCGTCTCTGTTCCGAGAGTCCTCGACATACATCCACGAATTGAATCCCAACGCACTATCAGCGATAAATTGATTTGAGTGCGAGTCAGATCGGCACAAGCTGATTTGCCTTGAACCGCCTCCCTCCTGATTACGGTTTTTCAGTCTGTCCCGATTCCAGCGGGGTGATTCAAAGCAACTGGCAATCTGCTTTGCGATTAAGAACTGCTTGGGTTTATCAAGCTTATCGGTGTTGAGAATGGGCCGGTCCGCAGCTTTTAGAATTGTTCCAATATCGACCTCTAACGCTTTCGCTGTTGATGGGAAGTTGATGGCGAATTGCAGATTCCATTGGTGAGCGAATTCCCTCAACCCTTCAACGCAAACCTTCGCAAACTGTTGGGTCAGTCGCTCCCAAAAACGACTGCGGATTGTCGCGGAGTCGTAGGTTTCGTAATGAATTAACGGCAGGTGAGATAGCAGCTCTGGGGCTAAAGTTTTCTCAAACGCAGCGCTCCAAGGAATTGAGGTCGACGGCACCTTGAGAGGAGAGAGAAACGTTGGGAATTCGCAGCAGAATCCCACGACGGGATGTTCTATCAGATCGTAAAATTCGTGGACATATCTCTCCAAAACTTGGTGAGCGAGTGCACCGATGCCCTGTGAGCTCAATAGGTCATATCCCTGCCTCTCCGTTTGATACAATCGAAAGATTGTCCGGCCTTTCAACCGGTCCGCAACGGAGAGATCACCGTCCAAACAACGCTGGATGTAATCGGTTATATCGTAGCAGGGCGCGTCCGCGTTTGCCTCCGCGAGCAGGTAAATGCGGTCAGAGGTTTGGGCTGTGCGGGCCCATCCCCGGAGGTGCTTCTGGATGGCTGCTCGCCCTTGGGTTTGATGGAATGTATGTTCGATAAAGTTGAGCCAGAAGCGGGTTCCAGCTGTCACGGTATCTAGCAAAAGCCAAGTGGCTATGTTCGCACGCTTAAACTGCTGGAGTTTTACGCGATGGGTATCAATCTCTTTACGGGTAGCGAGGCGAGGGAATGGGAGCAATACTTCTCCACGATTTCTAAACATTGAAGATCGTTTTCCGTCTGAATGAATAAGGCTATCACTGTTCCATAATTGAGGGCTATTCTATCACACAGGGTTTAACGTCGCAATAAAAAAGCAGCTGGAGTTTCTCCTCCGTACCGAGAGTTTTCAACTTGGCAACTCAGCGTTAAATCAGATAGGACTTACGCAGGTGAACGTTCAAAGCCTCATCGGGAGCGACTTGGGTTACTACGAAAACCTGACCTTTTTTTGAAAGCGTCAGAAAATTAGCGCGTGCACCAAAGGGCTAAGATGTCTTTGGAAAAAGGTGCTTGTATCCCGATGTCGCCTATGTCGAATGGGAGCAGTGCAAAAAGCCGGCTGGCACAATAGGTAAGCGTATTAGCGATGTCATAGCGATCAATGGAAAAGTTATGGATCAGATTCGTAACGGGGAAAATCCACCTCTCGGAAACTAGGGATAAAAAGGGGAAATCACTATCGGACTATGATTGATGTTTTCATACAAAATCCTTGAAATGTCAACATAAAATTCTAAAAGAAAGAAAATCAAATGAAACTGTTAGAAGGGGTGTTCACTGCATTCTCAATTTTAGTGGCAAACAAATTGAGGTCATTTTTGACGATGTTGGGCATCGTGATTGGCATTGCGGGTGTCATTGCGATGATGTCTTTCGGGGCGGGTGCGAAGAAACTCCTGATGTGGGAGGTCGAAAAGGTCGGCGGGCCGAGCATGTTCGGAGTATATCGACGCGAATCGATTCGTAAGAACGAGAAGTGGATACGAAATCCAAGCAAGCACTATCTGAAGATGGAGGATGTGCGTGCGATCCAAACCGAGTGCCCTTCCGTTGATGTGGCAACCCCGGAAGCTGGGGCTAGTGCGACGATTTCGGTTGGAGGGAAACGCAAGTTCTCTAGGATGCAAGCTACCGCCCATGAGTATCAGATTGCACGCAAATGGTACAGCGGATATGGCAGATTCCTATCTGATGACGATCTCAGTCTCTGGAGCAAGGTCTGTGTGATCGGCGAGGAGCTCTGGAGGGATCTGTTTGCGGAACTTGACCCAATCGGGAGAGAGATAAAAATTAACAATCAACGATTTACCGTCGTGGGGGTGATGGAGTCAAGAGGCAAAGGGCTCGATACGGAGAATAGTGAAGACAACCAAGTATTTATTCCGATTACCACCGCGCAGACCCATTTTTGGGGAAATGATCGTGTAGGGCATATCCTGATCCGCGCCAAAGACCATCAAGCTGTTGATCAGGCAGTGAAGGAGGTCAAGACTGTCTTGAAGCGAAACCACGATGGCGAGGAGTTCTTTGAGACCTGGGTGATGAAGGAGGAGTTAAAATCTGCGAACCGAATTATCATGATTATTGAGCTCATCCTCGTCATTATTGCCTCTGTTTCTTTAATTGTTGGCGGAATCGGCATCCTGAATATCATGCTGGTGTCCGTTACGGAGCGCATCCCTGAAATTGGGCTGCGTAAAGCTGTTGGCGCGAAGAGCTGGAATATACGCACACAGTTTCTCATCGAATCGGTTATCCTGTGTCTCATCAGTAGTCTGATTGGCATCGCTCTGGGAGCGGCATTAGGCAGCGGCTTTGCGTGGGCTGTCAGCAAGTTTATGAAGGGCTTTATCGAGTGGCCCTCTGTCATTACCCTCGAATCCGTGTTGACTGCCGTATGCGCCGGCGGGGGTGTTGGCATATTTTTCGGATACTATCCCGCAAGCCGCGCCGCGAAGCTCACACCGATTGAGGCCCTGAGACATACATAGCGCGTAAAACGTGAGGCGTGAAACGTGAAAACCATTTGTGTATTAGTGTAGGGTTCAGAGAAAAAGAAAGGGTAAAGAGCCCCCAAGTTTTTGTCAAGTTTTGAATCCCAATTTTATCGGGGAAGGATAAAAAAAAAGAACTGATGACAATCGAAGATTTTCATACAATTCCCTTAAAAACTCTGTGCATTCTGCGTTTTTGTGGTTGATTTAAGCCAGTAACAACTTATTCCCATACGTCAAACATAAGGTACCGCTGGTGAACGCTAATGATATCAGGTAAAGATCGCGTTCACAGTCAGTCGAAAGTCTGGAAGGACTTTACTCCGGATGGTTTCGCCGAGACCAACGTGCCCCAACCGTTGGAATTGTTTCTGCATCAATTGAAGCACCTCGACGGATCGAGATTCGCGACTGACCACCCAGCACTCCTTGATGCCGATCTGCTGGTAATCCGACAATTTCCCTGACAGCACTTTTTCGGTGTCCGAGGACGAAAGCACTTCGATGACTAGGTCTGGTGCAATTTCAAGCATCTGTAGTTCTTCAATCACATCAAAACCGGTGCCAGAGAGCTTGTCTTTGTGAATAAATAACACATCGGGTTGGCGAGTACGCAATGGATGACGTTGGAGGATAATATCAACCGGCGCAAACAGCACTATGCCGAGGTCTTCTGCTTCCACATGCGGATTAAGTGCCATAACGATTTTCAAAGCTATTCTTTGATGTACAGGTAGCGGAGCTGGGGACGGCATAAATTCTCCATCAATGATCTCATACGGGTGATTGATTTCAGGCATCAGCAGATAGTCTTCAAAGGAGATTTTCTTTTTCGCGGCTTCGGTTGTGGGCATGGATATTAAGTCCATGAGTTCTTCCTCCTATGTTTGGCGAGTGGATTTATTACAAGCGAAATGGCTCTAGCGACATTGACGGATTCCCCGTTGTAATCAATTCACTAATCAATGTCCCCGTGATCGGTGCAAGCAGAATACCGTTTTTGAAGTGCCCGGCGGCAACAAACACATTGTCAAAGCCGGGCAGCACCCCAAGATATGGACCGCCCTTCGCGTAGGGACGTAGCCCCGCCCACGTCTGTACAAAGGATTTCTCGGCGAGGGTTGGCATTAACCCGATGCCGGCTTCAATCATTTGTCGCGTACCTTCCAGCGTTGTCCGCTTGTCATAGCCAACAAATTCAACAGTAGCACCGATCAAGATCTTCCCATCAGACCGTGGAACCAGATAAACCCCCAGTCCATCAATGACGTGCCGCAGGATTGGCGGCATCGCTTCCGCTAATACCATCTGTCCGCGCGCCGGCTCCATCGGCAGCGAGCCGCCGAGTTGGGCAGCTACTACCCCTGACCAACACCCTGATGCGATTACCAATGTGTCCCCGTAAATGCGCTCGCCGTTGACTTCAACTCCAACTACCCGTTCCCCTTTTCGTAGAAACGCAGTTACAGGATTACCGAACAGAAACTCCGTTCCCAACAGTGCCGCCCCTTTTGCCAGTGCTCGCACCAGTTTGGGATTTCTGACCTGTGCATCGTGCGGGAAGCGAATCCCGCCGACAATCGATCGCGCCATCGCGGGCTCCAATTCCCAGACCTCCTCAGATGTCAGTACCTCTGCGGAAAAACCCCGATCCAACCGCCGTGCAGCCAACCCTGTCAATCCTCGCTTCTCTTCATCGGTGAAGCATATCGAGATTGAGCCAGACCGGATAAACTCAATATCGAGTTGTGTCTCCGCGTGCAACGCCTCTGCCAACGCCGGATAAAGTGCCAGGCTCGCACGGCAGAGTTCGGCATAAGGTTCGTGCGTTGATGCGTGAGATGCCAAGATGCCGGCACCCGCCCATGATGCCTCTCGTCCAACGGTGTCCGCTTTATCAATAACTAGTGTCTTAATCTGTGCTTTGGCGAGATTATACGCGATTGCACAACCGATTACGCCGCCGCCAATAATAATCACATCTGTGCGGAGAGATTCTTTATTCATGATCCCGTTCAATTGCGTAAGAATGCCTAAAAAAATATAAAATTAGCGTGACTATGCCTGAATCTTCGATTATAATAGGTTAAGGATTGAATGTCAAGAGCGAAAAAAACAGCGAACACTACCAACCTCCACCTCTGTGAAGGGTACAAGAAGGTATATCCACCATGAGAAAACATAGAACAGTCTACTTCAATGATGCACGTCATTACTATCTATTCGTCTTCGAGCCGCCGATACGGTTGGAAGAGGCATGGTCCGCCGTGGACGAGGTCGCTGGCACAAGCTGCGATACCTTTATCTACGGGGTGTCGCGCGCCGATGGGTTATTCTACCCCTCCAAAGTCGGCATGCAGTTTGGAGAGGACATCCACCCTTTTGACAGTGCTCCTTACTGGCGTATTTGGGAAAACATGCAAAGCTTGATAGACCGAGGGATCGATCCACTAACCCTCCTCATCGATCGGGCGCACAAGAAAGGGATGGATTTTTTCGCTAGCCTGCGCATGGGCGGCTACGGTGGTATGGATCCGCAGCACACGCTGGCAAACGGTGGACGAGGATTCGTCCATCCCGAAGTTCGCGACCATCAGTTTGCTGTGCTGGAAGAACTCGCCACGCAGTATCCCGTAGAGGGGGTGGAGTTGGATTTCGCTGCTGCCCCGGGTGGAAGTCCCTTCTGGCTTAAACCCGAAGACGCACCGGAGTATACTCCGGTCATGACCGATTTCGTCCGGAGTGTCGCTGAGATGGTACGAAACCGACCGGGCGGGCCCGGGCAAATTGGTGCGCGGATATATCCTACCCTAGAACTGAATCGGAAAACAGGGTTGGATGTACAAACTTGGCTCCGAGAGGGACTGGTCGACTTTGTGGTCCCGATGGTTTATGCGTTTTTTGTCCTTGACGCTAACATGCCCATTGATTGGTTGATACAGGAGGCACATGAAAACGATATTTCGATATACGCTATGCTGCAACCCTACTACAGCGAAGAGAACCGGCGATTCTATTCGGTAGAAGATGCGACACCCGCCATGATGCGGGCAGCCGCCGCTAACTTTTGGGAATGTGGGGTTGATGGGCTCTACACTTGGTTTCTGCCCTGGCCCCTGGGCGATGCGGAACGCCACACCCTCACAGAGTTAGGCGACCCGGAATTGGTCAAGGAGGGCGATAAACACTACTTTTTGCGTCGACGTTCCGAGGCGACAAGCGGGCACGATTACGAAGCCTTTCTACCAGTTGAAATCCCATCGGCGGATGCGGGGGCACGTTATCGGATCCCCTTTTCCATCGCCGACGACACCCAGAATGATCGGGTGCAGGGTGTTCAGCTCCGGCTTGGTGTGACCAACCTAGTGAGCGCGGACACATTTGAGGTGCTGTTGAACGGGCAATCGTTGGCAGGGGAGCGGTGCACACGTAGCATTATCAGATCGCGAGATCCGTATGCCGGTCAATGGTTGGAATTTCACCTAGAGCGGGTGCGTCCGCAAAAGGGGGCAAACGTGTTAGAGGTTGCGTTGAAGGAACGTCCCGCTGGTTTTGTAGGTGGAGTAACTGTCGAGGATGTAGAAATCCTCGTTGAATACGGTGCCTATCCGGTGGGATTGCACGGTTGACCCCACTGCTCATGTAAAAAGAAAGTGCAAAACGCAACGCGCGTGAAACGTGATGTGCAAAATGCCGTTCCGCTTGTCTATCTGGCCCGTTCGCGGGGCTCTCCCCGTTCCGAGGGCAACCGGAACGGAGAGCATTCTTGACGAGTCGGGACGTGAAAACCTTATGTTCATGGGTGCAGTCGGGCTAGGAAGCCCGACCCACGGGGCTCCCCGACCGACGGGGCTCATAAAAAAATGCAAAAAGTTTAATATCCCAAATTCGCTAATGCAAAGCTTGACTTTATCTTCGCAAAATGATAAAATGACTCTGCAATTTTAGAAATTAGGAGGAATATAATTTGGAACAACAAACACGAGGAACAATTGGGCAGCAGATTGAGCTCCCATTCATGGAATCCGTGAGGATTAGTTTTCAGAGTTTGATGATCCGCTTCGGGCGATCTGTCATTACGACCGCAGGCATTACGTTGGGCATCGCATTTCTAGTGTCGGTGTTGGTGAACAACGAGGTGAGTGTGGCAATGAAAGAAAGCGGCTCAAAACAGGAGATCACCACCTTTGAAGCAGAAGAACCCAAAGGGATTTCTATGAAAGATAAATGGTTGATTATCATGTCCTTAATTGTCTGCGTCGTAGGAATCGCCAATTCCATGCTGATGGCAGTCACGGAGCGTTTTCAAGAAATCGGCACGATGAAGTGTCTCGGTGCCTTGGATCGCTTCGTCGTGAGGCTATTCCTATTGGAATCTGGATTCCAAGGGCTCGCCGGTGCTCTCATCGGAGCCCTAATCGGTTGCCTCGGATCGCTTCTCCTGGGGCTCAAGGATTACGGTTTAGATCTGTTCTTTTACTTCCCCATGCTACCGGTGCTGAACGAACAGCCTGCTAGATTCGGGGTGCTACTGATTATTCTTGCTGGTTGTGTGCTCGGCATGATTCTATCCGTTATCGGCGCAGCATTTCCAGCGTGGCGCGCTGCAAAGCTACCCCCAGCGGAAGCAATGCGGACTGAAGTTTAGGAGGGACATGAATGGCAGACGTTGTTGTTAAGACTGAAAAGGTTGTTAAGGAATACCGTATGGGCACCAATGTGCTCAGAGCACTTGACGGAATTGATTTGGAGATTTATAGCGGAGAGTATATCTCGTTGATGGGGCCATCGGGTTCAGGGAAATCAACCCTCTTCAATATGATCGGTGCCTTAGATCTTCCGACCGCAGGCAGGGTTTTCATCGATGGTCAAGATATGGGAAGGCTCAGTCAGTCGCAAATCGCTTGGTTCCGCTGTCACAGAGTCGGCTACATCTTCCAAAGCTACAATCTGCTACACGTCATGACGGCGCTCGAAAACGTAACCCTGCCGATGATTTTCGCAGGTTTATCAACAAGCGAACGTCGCGATAAAGGTGCAGAGCTGCTGGATCGAGTCGGATTAGGCGAGCGGATTCACCATAGACCCGATGAATTATCTGGCGGACAGCGGCAGCGTGTCGCCATTGCACGTGCGTTCGCCAATGGTCCAAGTATTATTTTGGCGGATGAACCGACGGCAAACCTCGACACGGTTATCGGACGCGAAATTATCGATTTAATTAAACAACTTAACGTCGATCAGGGCGTAACCGTGATTTCAGCAACCCACGATTTAAAGATGCTCGACGTTTCCGACCGGATTGTTGATATCCGCGATGGATTGGTCGAACGGATCCGAAATCGGGATGAAATTGAGATTCAGGTTGGCGAAGTCGGAGGCCACTAGGAGCGATGCGTTTTCAAGAACTCGACATTTCGCGATTGGCCCGTGATTCCAAAGCGTCCGCATGGTTAGCAGTCGGCCCACGGGCAGATGGAGGTGACTGGTGCTTGCCCTTTCTTTACGTGATGGGCGTGACCGCTGGTCCTACCTTGCTTGTCCTCGGAGCGGTGCACGGCGACGAATACGAAGGGGTTGAGACTATCCCCGAAGTTTTCCGGCGTGTAGCCCCCGATGTGCTACGCGGTGCATTATTGATGGTGCCAATTTGTAACGTGCCTGCCTATGAAGCTGTTCTCCGCAGTAGCCCTATTGACGGGTTGAATCTGGCACGCGTCTTCCCAGGCGACCCCAACGGTACTATTACGCAACGGATTGCTTACTGGATCACTCAGAAGCTGATCAAACCCGCCGACTTCGTTATTGACCTGCACAGCGGAGGTGTGACCGCCGAAATCCCATCACTCATTGGTTTCACCCAAAGTGACAATGAACTGGGTAGACGCTCACGAGCCGGTGCGCTTGCCTTCGGTGCCTCGGTGGTTTGGGAGCATCCGCCGCCAATGCCGCCCGGTCGAAGTTTGTCAGCTGCCATAGACCTAGGGGTGCCGGCGATCTATACTGAAGCTGGCGGCGGAGGCTATGCCCACCCGTCCGATGTCAGCTGCTTTACCACCGGCGTAATCAATGTGATGAAGCATCTCGATATGCTGGACGGTCAGCCCCAACTCCAACCTATAACACATCACCTGTCCGGGGATGGGAATATGGACAGCGTCATTTCGACACCGGCCGCTGGCTACTTCCGATCGGATGTAGCCCTGCTGGACGAAGTTAGTGCCGGTCAACGCTTGGGCACTGTTCGCGACCCTTTCGGTAAGGTCATGGCGGAAATCACGACCGAGAGCCCCGGCGTTGTCATTATGTTGAGACGCATTCATCGTGTCCACGTCGGTGATAACTTGGCTCATGTGACGGGCCGTTTAGGCGGTTAGTTTTCATAATCAAAGCCTCAACCACGCTTTATTCGGTTGACTACGGTTTTCAATCCAACGAGCATAACGGAGAGAATTATCGATCGGATTATCGCTAGGGAATTCACTTCAATTTACTTTCATCTTGGTCGAAATAACTGGCAAACCAATTAAACTCATTTGACAAAGCGGTTTTCGTTGAGAAATCTTCCTACCTTAAATTTCTGCCACTGTTTTCTCGGTAACTCGGAATTTCAGCACCCTCAACCTGCCAAACCTCGACGAGATAACCGCTGCACAACACCATCAAAACAGGGCTTTATCAAGGTTCGGGATTCTTCAATACATTCACTCACAAACCTTTAACACACCGGGAATAAAGATGCAAAATACGCTCAATGCGAACACTTTACTATCACCTGTTGAGGCATTAACTGCGCCATACGATCGAGAGTGCTTCGAGGATATCGGTCACATGACCTGTATGACGCTGGTGCTACTTGGTAATTATGCCCAGACGGGGCATTTTGGAGGCCCATTGGCTTACACGCCTTACAATGTCGCGATCCATTTAGCGGGTCGAGAACTTGGAGGTTTATGTTACGACTACCGCAACCCCAAGCATCCGTTCTGCGACAAGTTCATGCTCGCCGGCGGGCATAACATTCCTACCGCGTATGCGTTGTGGATGATTATGGGCGAAGCGATGGCGCGTAAGCACGCAGCTACGGGAGATCCACGTTACAAAGTTGCCCCGGAAGTTGCCATGTTGCCGATCGACACACTCGGTTTTCGACGCGGTGCAGGGGCGTTAAAGACTTTGCTGAAAGAAAACGACTTGGAAGACCATCCACTTTTCGCGCAAGCACAATTACGCGGCATCCGCTCGCTGGCGGGGCATTCCGAAACGACCGATTTGACTAACGATGTCAACGGGGGCCCCTCAGGTATTGGTATCGCAACGGCTGCTGGTAAGGCAGCGTTCTGGAACTTTCTAGGGGCCCCTGAATCACTGAAAGTGCTCGCACTTGAGGGCGAATTTGCCATGACCGAGGGACACGCCCAAGAACTAAAAACGCAGGCACTCGCAATGCAGGTGGGGAAACGCCTGCGTATCCTACTCTCTTATAATAATGCTGGCATTGACGACACGTTAGTGGGTGGGGTAATCGATTCCAAGTATAAGCAATACCAGCTTGAGGAGCAGTGGGCCTCCTACGGCTGGAATGTGTTTGCCCTTGAGAACGGCAATGATTACGATCAGATTCTTGCGGTTCTCAAAACCATGGAAGACTGGGATGCCGACGACCGCCGCCCTATGATTGTTATCGGCAGGACGGTCAAGGGATATTGGCCCAGTGCGGTGGCTGGCAAGATTGAGGGGTATGGCGATCAGTTGGTCAGCTACCCAAGCCACCCATACGCCTTAAAAATGAACTCAGAGTATTTTGTCGCCCTGGCTGAAACCTTCGAGAAGCGTTATGGGGTAGAATTCAAAGGCATTCGCCAGGGACCGGTAACCGATGAGCGCGAGCGGCTGATACAGTTCAAGACTAACATTGATGTGGTGATGTCGTTGCTCGACCAAAACGGGCTCGGAGACTGGCTTGCCAATCGCCTCGTTGATATTGGCGATGCAGTTCAGGATGATTTGTCGCTGCGTGTTGATACCCAACGTGATCCGTTTCTGGCCGATCGGCTTCGGGTGGAAAATCTCCCGGTCGAACCACAGACGCTCACCGCGAAGAATCCGGTGTCAGGCGATGAGCAGGAGGTGCAGATTAGCCTGTTCAAGAAACCCGGGGAGATTGCTGGGACCCGGCGAGCAATTTCAGAAATTATCAAGTGGATGAATTATGTGACAGATAACCGATTTATCACCCTCTCTGCGGATCTCTCGGAATCCATAAATGTTGAACACGGGAGCCTCTGGGGACACTACAACCCAGACACCAATCCAGCCGCTACAAGATTCAAAGCCCCTATCCAAGAGGCAGGGAACGTGTCAAGTGCGATTGGGCTGGTTGGCCAAAGTGCATCGCTTGACCCGGAGAAGTTCGCTGGGGTCTGGGCCCTGAGTGGCACTTATGGTGCTTTTACACCGCTGATGTACCTTCCTGCCCGCGTATGGAGCCAGCAGAACCAAGACAGCTGTTTCCGAATGGGTGTTCTTAACGTTCTCGCTGGGCATTCAGGACCAGAGACCGCGGCCGATGCACGGACGCACTTCGGTATCTTTGCGCCACAGGTGTGGAAACTCTTTCCACGGGGCCAGGCGATACATGTCAGTTTCTGGGATTACAACGATGTCGCCCCAGGCTATTTTGCCGCTGCTGCGATTGCCGCTCGCGATCCGCGGGTCGGAATCATTATCATCGAAGTCGCCCGACCAGATTTCCCGGTGGCTGATCGGAGCACGTTTGCAGATAGTGATCTCACAGCGGCAGCCAAAGGGCTATATGTTATCCGCGATTTTAACCCGGACCGCCCCAAGCACGGCTATGTGGTTGTTCAAGGCTCTAACTCTACCGTCAATCTGGTCCAGATTATACCCCGTCTAGAGGCTGAGGGTATAAATGTGAAAATCATCGCGGCTGTGAGCGAAGAGTTGTTCGATCGACAGTCCGATGCCTATCGCCATTCGGTGTTGCCCCCAGGAGCAAGCTACGATTTAATGGTGGTGAGCACTGGAACACAGCGCGTCTGGCCAATCAGAAATGTAGGACCGTTGACAGATGACTATTCGCTGACCGCAGATTGGGATAACCAGTGGCTCACCGGTGGAACCGAACCGGATGTAATCGCGGAAGCACGTCTCGATGCCGAGTCAATCTTTGCTGGGATTAAACACTTTGCCAATGAGAGGGACCAGCGTCTATCACGTCAGCGTGAGTGGCTAACAACACTGGATTGATGGCACATATTACCCCGAATGACAAGCGGACTAAATTCCCAACAAACGGCGAGCGTTAGCCCCCAAGATTAGCCGCTTAGCTTCGTCGGAAATATCCGCGGTGATAATTTTACCGATCTGAGGGCGCGGGTCCATCAAGGGCGTATCCGATCCAAACAGCACCCGATCGGCACCTGCCTCATTCACCAACTGCTCAATCACGCCGGGTGTACGATAGGTCGAGCAGGTTTCGAGATAGACGTTGGGATGCGCCTGCGCGGCAGCGATAGCCTCAGCGCGAGGTTCGATGAGGTTGCCAGCATGCCCGGCGACAAACTTAGCGTTCGGATATTGCGGTGCAATCTCGGACAGATACCGGGGCCTGCTCAATTCGCCGCCATCGGTATGAAAAAGGACCGCCAGTCCCCGCTCGTTCGCGAACTCGTAGATAGGATGCCACTGCGGTTGATTGAATGGCCAAAGGGTGTAGGGCGGATAAAGCTTAACGGCGGCAAATTTCAATTCGTCAATCGCGCGGGTCAACTCCGGTATCATGCGCTCCGGCATCATCGGTGAGACATAGGCAAAGCCGATGATGCGATCCGGATGCTGCGCGATAAAACGAGCGGCTTGGTCATTACTCGTTGTGCCGTCGGGATGGAAGATGCCAAACACGCAGGATTTGTCAATACCTGCCGAGTCCATCGCGTGGAGCATCAACTTTGGATCATCTTTCATGCCAAGCGGATCCCAGCGACCAACATGCCCATGAAAATCAATGACCTGTGTTCCATCAATCATGGTGTCCCTCCTTGTAGAATACGCTCAAGATTCCCAGCACAAATCGATGCAAGTTCAGCATCGGTCAGGTTGGTGTGGTGCAGGTAAAACAACATCGGTCCCATTGCATAGCGTGAATACCACGATCCGTAGACCAATCGATCGGGGCCTAATTCGTCGCGCAAGGCTTCTATCTCGCAGATTGGTTCGTAGCGACTTAGCTCCAAGTAGGCGTTTGGTAAAGCGGCTAACATTGGACGCAACCAAAGGGCATGGACGTAATGCGCTCCCACCAAGACCGATACCAGATCCGGGTAAGCCTGAAGTGTTGTGACCAACGTATCTGCATCGGCATCCGGCAGGAGGATCCATACAGGAATGCGCGCCTCACTGAGCCAAGATAATTGCGTATCGTAAGCCCAAGGACGGAAGGGCAAGTCCCGTTGCCCGGTATCAAACAATCGCACACAATCGACCCTTCCTTCAGCATGTAGTGATTGAATCTGCGAAAGCGAGTCCGCTGTGGGAATCATCATCCATTGCGGATGGGTGCGCCCATCATCACCCAACCACGCTTCAAGGTAGTTGTTGCCTTCAATGGGACTAACATTCTCAGCGTGTGCGTGGTAGATGAGTGCTCGCTCCACGCCATGCCGATCCATTTCTGCTAACAACCCCGCCCGGTCGCGGTAGGGGGCAGGTTCGTCCAGTAAATCGCCAACCCTCACGTTGGCATCAAAGACAGGTACTTTGGATTTGAAATTGAGTGATGTCATAACTCCCTCTAACCCCAATCTGGGTATTTTTCATGGAGTATCCGTTTACACGCCTGATACTCCGTTTCTGTGAAGCTTTGGTACGGCGAGAGCAGGCGTAGCGGCATATCTTCTAGTCCGCCTAACCGTACAATGATTTTGTCGTAGGCACCGTCTATCCGTTCCTTCAACTCCCGTCGAAACAACTCGCCATATCTTCGAGAAAATCATCGACACTCACCTGCCGATACCGCTCGACAGAGGGGAAGCTGCTCGGCGCGGCGTATTCAGCCTTATGTCCCTGTGCTTGGTGCTCTGCTGCACTTTCGGCGTTGGGGAGTTGGGCGATGCTCTTCTGAACGAGATCTGCTACCTGTTGAGAGGCGCGAATCTCTACGTTGGGAATCGGTGTGTTGTAATAGTAAACAGCTTTAAGCCGAGTGCCGAGCATCTTACGCGCATAAGCGGGGAGCGGGGATTCGTCGGGCCCCGGTTTGAAATTTTGCGGCAAGAACAGTCGATTTATCTGAAAATCGAAAACCTTCTTCAGCATCTCTGTAAGACTTCTCGGTGTTGGAATCCATTTTGAATTGGGCCAAACATCAAGATTTCCCCAGCTCGTCCCAGCGCGGTCAAGTGGTAGTCGTTCACCCCGTGTATGAACAGTGGCTTCACTTGCACCGATAAACGCAAAATGTTGTGGGTAGTCGAAGAAATCGGTCGTACGTGAGCGGAGGACATCATAGAATGCCGTTGTCAACGCCAGCAGGGCATCCCCGGTGTAGAGAATACCGTCTTCGAGACAAGGAGAGATGACACCGACGCGGTCCAGTTCGTGGTAATCCGGGCAGAATGTCCTAAAGTCAACGCTGATGCGCCCCTCCTCAGCGAGTCGCCAATATTGAAAATCTGAAGCTCTTAGCAATTTACTCGTGTGCATAGTTTACCGTTTCGCCTTTTTTTGTGTGCTATCATTGGGGGAGCAAAGGGGACGAATTTTTAGATGCAGCCCGGCATCGACTGACCCCGCATCAGCATCGCATCGTTCTCTCTCTCCGACGGACCCGTATATCGGCACTTGGCACTGACGTAGTGCGTCGCGTAACCTCGCCGCCGTTGATTCGTCTGGTTGGGGCGACTGCTGTGGAGAATGAGGCCGTGGTGGAAGCTGCAATCGCCCGCCTTCAACTCTAGCGGACGCTCCTCGGCTAGGTTTCCCTCAACCGACATCTGCTCATATTCTCCCCATTTCGACTTTTCTATGATGCCAAACTGGTGCGTGCCGGGCAGCATCCAGACGCACCCGTTCTCGATCGTTGAATCGGTAAGTGCCGCCCAACAGGTCACCATGTCAGGTGGGTCAATGTAGAATCCGAGCGGCATATCCTGATGGTAGCGTTGTCGGGAGCCGATCCGCGGTGGCTTCATAAAAAGCTGATCCTGGTAGAGTTTGATGTCGGGCCCTAGCAGCGATTCGATAACGTCCAGAATCTTCGGATTGCGAGCATGATTCTGAAACCCTTCATCGTAGAAGGCAAGATGGCTCATCTTCCGAAGGGAATCAGCGTAGTTCTCCGCCTGAGCCTTCCCTGCTACTACACCGGGCTCGATCTGGAGTTGCCCTTTCGGGATGTGGGTGGCTTTCCCGCTTGCTACCCATTCGGCGTGGGCAAGGAGCGCTGCGACCTTATCGGGGGCGAGCAAATTTTTCACAATGATGAATCCGTCTTCCCAGAACCGTTTCACTCGTTCATTAGACAGCTGCATGATATGTTTTCCTTCTCAAATTGAACCTATCTCTGTTCCGAGGGTCCTTGATCTGATGTGTCTCAGATAAGAGCTGACGAGCAGTCCTTTCCTTTACACATCAGGCCGCTCTGTCAAAAGCCTCCCGTACCCGTCAATCGAATCCTGACATCCTAAGGCTCGCAAACACCCCCAGCACGTCGCCAAGTTGCTGGAGATGACCGGCACGCCGAGTTCTGCTTCCAGTCGCGCCAGCACATCAATGGTACGCAGGTTGGTGCAGCTGAGAAACATTCCATCGGCATCGTCCTGCCAGACACGCCGAGCAAATTCATACGTCTCCTGCGGTGTCACTTTGCCGATGCTGAATGCATCCACGATGTCCATGCCGGCAATTGTCAGGACTTGAATGCCCTCGGCCTCCAAGAATTGTTTCTCTAGCACGTTGAGTTCGTCCGGGTAAGGTGTAGCGACCGCGACGCGCCGAATGCCGAGTGTCTGCAACGCCCCTGCAACGGAACCCGATGTCGTAACCGCCTTTGCTTCTCCTGCCCGTTCGATCCGGTCTCGTAATTCGATTTCGCCTTCAACACCCGCCACGAAACTGCTCGCGGTGCAGGCAAAAGCTATCACGTCTGCATGTGCACTACCAAGTTCATCGGCGGCCCGCTCCACATGTTGAAGCATCGCCTTGGAGTCGTCTACATCCGACCGCGTATTCCGCATCCGGGCCGCATAGACACCGATACCCTCTGGAATCAATCGGTTAAACTCTGGTTCGACGACTGTATTGACCGATGGCACTAACAAGCCAATTCGTCCGTTCTGTCCGTACATTTTTATCGCCTCTTATTTACGCTGATTCTCTGGTTTCAACCGTTTTCCAAATATCGTTTGGCAATCTTTGTTGCCACTGTCCCAATCTGGTAGTAACCGACCGAGATTTGTCCGACATGTGTCAAGATGTCATACGCCTTCCAACGATCCCAGCCAAATTCTTCTTCCATCCATAGGATTAACCATGCATAAGCCTGAGCGGTCGAACGCTCCATCGGGCAGCCGGTGGCGACGGTCATAATCTCTGTCGGAGATTCGATTCGTGGGCCCGGCAGGTGCTTGTCCTTGATGAGATCGACGGTAATCCTCGTCTCTGAGGGCATTTCCAACCCGGAAGCGGAAAGCTCACCGTGCCCCATCGCGGCGTGTGCATCGCCCAAATACAGATACCCCCCTGATACAAATACCGGCAAGTAAACGGTATTGCCGGGACAGGTTTCGATGATATCCATATTCCCGCCATGAGGGCCCGCCGGGCCGGTTGTCGGTATGCCGGTATCCGGTGCCGTCCCGATACAACCGAGCATGGGGGTGTAGGGAATGGTAACCTCGTCGCTCCAGTAGATCTGCCCGTCGCGGATGGGACAGACATGCACACCGTGTGGACAGTCGTCGCCTAACCACTCAGCCAGCTGTCTGGGGTCCGAGGTTCGGGTGGCACATTGGCCGATACTCGGTCGGATCTCCTCAATTTTAACCATCAACGCGTCTCCCGGTTCGGCACCCTCGATCCAGATTGGCCCTGTCTGTGGGTTGCCGTAAGGTTTCTTGGTCTTATCCCGCCGATCGGCGTTGGTACGGATCTGGCCCGAAAAGGCATCCTCTGCCTCCACCAACACGGTCTCGCCTGGCATGATTCGTAATCGAGGCTCGTTATGGCGACTGAACTCATAGTAAAGCGGGCCAAGGGGGAGTCTTTTCATGTTGCACCTCTTTCGTTTGTGTAGTCGTGTGGATTTCGTAGAATGTTGCGAATCTCACTTTGTCAGAACACGTAGGTCATCCAAAATGGATCTATGTCTTGCCGTTCACCAGAGACTCCAACCGCCATCCACCACAAGGTTATGTCCAGTAATCCAGCTGCCAGCGCGTGAGGCGAGCAGAGCAACAGAACCCTTGATGTCATCGGCACCCCCTGTGCGTTCAAGCGGGTTACTCAGGCGACACCGTTCTACCATTTCTGGATCTGTCGTCGATTTTGGAATCTGTCCCGGGCTGATACAGTTGACGGTGATACCATACTCACCGAGCTCAGCTGCGAGTGCCCGAGTCAGATTCACTATGCCGCCCTTCGCTGCCTGATACGGGGGACCCGAACGATTGAAATCCAACCCTTCGTAGAGACGTTTGTCAGCACTCAGGGAGCCGTGGATGGAGCCGAGGGTGATTATTGCACCGCTGCGTTGAGGAATCATCACGCGGGCTGCGGCTTGTGCACACATATAGGTGCTTTTGACGTTCATTTCCCATGTGCGGGTGAACTCATCAATCGAAGCATTGGGGATATAACTCGTTGTCGCAGCCCCGCCGGCGTTGCACACCATTATATCCAACCGCCCGTGCATCTTGACCACATCGTCCACAAGTCCGTTGACCTGTGCTTCGTCAGTGACATCGCAGCCAAGCCCGACGCATCTGATGCCGGCTGCCTGCAGCTCCGCTGCAACCTGTTCGCACAGGGCTTTCCGGCGGCTAGCAATAATTGTAGCAGCCCCTAGCTCACCGAGCGCGGTTGTCATTGCACGTCCCAAGTGCGTTGCACCGCCGGTAACGATGGCAACACGATCATGAAGTTCAAACATCTCCTGTATTCTCATTTAGGCAATCCTAAGAGGTCTGGCCCTGATGAAGAAATCTTGGATTTTTTAGAGCCGGGTATTTGGACATGTGTGCTATAATATCCGCCTTTAGATGAATCAGATTTTTCCGTTCCCAAGTCCCAGTTGAGGAACTCGGTATCCGCAAATTAAAGCCGGAGGTGTTAATTATGGTATTAGGAAGTGGTGAATATTGTTACCAAGTCGTTAAGGGTTGGGGACAGGGGCCCGACGGTCGCAAGCTAGGCATCGCCTCAGGTGTTGCCGTTGACTCACAGGACAAGGTCTATGTTGTAGACCGCGAGCCGAACCCAGCCATTGTGGTCTACGACCGAGATGGTCGCTTTCTCTCATCATGGGGCGAGGACCTCCTCAGTCTGCCTCACGATATTTTTATTGATTCAGAGGATCGGCTCTATATCGCCGACTGCGGCGACCACACGGTACGGATCTGCACCACAGAGGGTCAGGTCCTAAAAACACTTGGGACACCCGGTAAGGCAGGCACCCCCGGCGAACCATTCAACATGCCGACTCGTGCTGTTCTTTCCCCATCGGGTGATATTTATGTTTCGGACGGTTACGGTCAAAATCAGATACATCAGTTTTCACCCGATGGAACCCTGCTAAATACCTGGGGCAAAGAAGGGGCAGCGCCGGGGCAATTCACCCTCCCCCATAATGTCTTTATGGACCGAGAGGGCAGGGTTTTGGTCGCTGACAGAGAGCCGAATAATCGCATCCAAATTTTTGATCCGGACGGGGGTTTCCTATCCGAGTGGAGTGGCCGCCTATTCCCTTGCGGGTTATACATTGACGCAGACGATACCGTTTACATCGCCGAGGGGGGCGGTGTCAGCATCTTTAACCGAAATGGAAAGCTACTTACCTGCTGGAACGTGTTGGGAGGACCGGACGATGTGAACCATGGTGCCCACGGCATCTGGGTAGACCGGCACGGGGACATATATATCGGTGAAGTAGGCGTTGAGAATCTGCTGCATAAGTTCGTTCGTGTGTCAGGGGAATAGCTCCTTCAATGGGAGAGACATTCCAGCTGCCAATCTGCCGCCGACAAAAGCACCGGAAACTGAAAGCGAGGCGATCCCAGGTTCGGAAACCTGCGCCCCCATAGGACAGACTGCCGCAACGGAAGTCCCTAAGTCCTATACGCAATGTGTAAAGAGGCGTAAAGAAAAGATCTAACGCATCACTCGTTACGCATTACTCTTTTCGGTTTCGTCATGATCGCTCCGCGCGCCCAACATTTCATCGATACACTGATTGAATCACGCCCCGAATATATCCGACTGCGTATGCCTGTCCCGCTCTGCCTGCATCCATTCGCGGAAATCCTGGTGTGTGATCCATCATAAAGGGTCCGTTAAAACCTGCATCTCGATAAATCGACATGGCTCGGTGCATATCTATATCGCCTTCATCAAGAAAAACCTCTTGGAAACTTGGCAGGCATCCGCGGACATTACGGAAGTGAACAAAAACGATTTTGTTTTTAGTAGCCATCTCCCGAATCGCTTCATACACATTTACCCCCATCTCGGTGACGCACCCCTGACAGAATAGCATTCCATTGGTGTCGGATGGGGCAATGTCGAAAATTCGCCGATACTGGTCAAGGGTCGATACAATCTGCGCTACCCCCGCTAACGATTCAGGAATCGGTGGATCATCTGGGTGCAGTGCCATCCGCACCCCAACTTTGTCGGCTACCGGAATCACCCCTTTGAGGAAGTACGTCATATGCTTCCACATCTCCTCCTCCGAGACCGGTGGGTCGTGCGGTTTGGGGCGGTTCTGTGAGAACTCATCGTAATCAAAGGTGCTGTACGAGGTGCCCCCTCTGCCTTTGGCGGAGGTTGTGCGGAAATTCCCCATCGGTTTGAAATTGTATCCCAGTGCAGGGATACCGGCCGCGCTGATGCCCCGAAGCATCGTACACCACGCCTCGATTTTCTCATCCCGATCCGGCATCGCGAGTGCAATTTCATCCCAGCCCGCCATAAAAATGCTGTATAGCTCTAGTCCGTGAGCCTCTGTTTTCGCCTTTGCCGCCTCAAAGAAATCTGTCCTATCCACCCCATCTCGCAGATCCAGTGAGGGGTCAACGCGGTGCATACCACGAATGTCAAGGCAGAGGCGATCAATGCCAATAGCGTTAAAAAAACTTAGATTCTCATCGTTAAACTGTTCCCAACTGAGCAGATCCTGAATGTACATAAAGTCCCCTCCGATTGCTCGGTGCCCATCACGTAAATTTTATGCTGCCCATCCCTATTGGAAGCAAAGGCAATCTGTGCGTGTGCGTCAACGCCTACCATCAGCATCGTCAGACCCCAGGCTACAATGCTAGCTAAAATGAAATGTACAAGATTGTATCTCCGTTGCATCTGCCCTGCCTCATCTGTTCCCAAATCGGTTTCTTATCCTTTCGGGTTGATGGACTTCAACTTGTGTTGGCAACCCCTTTCCAATCAAGGTTGCAACTCAAGTTATTATACGCCAATCGCCATCTTTCTGCAACGGAAATCTCTGCCTGAGAGAAAGCCATTTCTCAACTATGGCAGCAATGCCAAAACCTGATCTATCTCCGCCTCCGAGTTATAGAAATGTGGCGATAGACGGATGCCAGCTCGCTCTGCCCCGATGACGTTTTCTCGTCTGAGTCGTTCAACCAGATCGGCTGATGTATATCGGTCGCTTTCAAACACCACAATACCGGAACGCTCGAATTCTCCCGTTGGTGTCAGCAGCCGGTAATTCTTTGATCGGAGCCCTTCGATGAGGTAATCTGTCAGGTCTAAGATTCGCTGCTCGATATTTGAAATCCCAATTTCCAGCAGCAGTTGGATCGCTGCATTGAGTCCATACAAGCCAACGCTGTTATACGATCCCTCCTCAAAGCGTGTTGCAGCCGGTTGGGGCGTGAAATCATAGTTCAGAAAATCTCTCGGATTGACAACACCCGCCCAACCGACGTTTGTGTTGATCAGCGCATCCTGTTTCTCCTTTGCACAGTAGAAGATTGCCGCGCCTTCAGGTGCGAGCAGCCACTTATGACCGTCAGCAGCAAGGATGTCAACGTTGCAAGCCTTCACGTCCAAGTTAATCGCGCCCACACTCTGTATGGCATCCACCACAAACCAGAGCCCCCTTTTTCGGCAGATGTCACCGATTGCCGCGATATCGTTCCGAAACCCTGATGCAAACTCGATGTGGCTAATCGTTACGCACCGTGTCCGCTCGTCAATCGCCGCTTCGATGTCCTCAATGTGAATGCGCTTTTCTCGCTCCGGCACCATCCGCGTTTCCACACCGAGACGTTTCAGGTTCAACCACGGGTACACATTCGCGGGAAATTCCACAGCCGTTGTCACAACGTTATCGCCCTCACGCCATTCAATTCCGTTTGCAGCGATGATGATGCCTTGTGAGGTGTTCTTCATAAACGCGATCTCGCCAATATCACTGTTAATCAGTTTGGCTGCGTTTGCGCGACACGCTTCAGCCGTAACCTCCCAACGCTTGGAATTGACTGCACCGTTATTGGTCGCATCGTCCAAAAAATGCCCCATCGCTTGATGGACACGCAGCGGGAGCGGGGCAACTCCTGCGTGATTCAGGTAGATATATTTCTCTGTCACTGGAAACTGTTTTTGCCACTTGTTCCAATCAATCACGTTGGCCTCCAATTCAGCCTGCTAGTAGGCAGCACTTACAGCATCTGCACTAACTCCTGCTAGGTATATACCGGCGATTTTCAAACCAGATCGCTATACGATACAGAGAGTAGATCTTCCTCCTTAATTCCAAGCGCATCCTTTACAAGTTGATGTTCCGCTTGTGCCTCCCCCTCTGTTTGGTTGTGAATCACCGTCTCTAATTCAACAAACTGATCGAGATCTCTGACCTCATCCAGATGAATGCGCGTGTTGCCAAACATCCACAACTCCCGCTGCTTCTCAACAACGCCCCTCACACCCCAAGCCCTTGTCGCAAGCTGCTTGAAAACCATCGGCTCAGAGATATCGCATACCTGATAATTGCTATAACGTGATTCCGCTAGGTCGGAACGTTCGTAATAAATGAGCTGCACTTCATGGGTATTAATTTCCCGCAGCTTCAACCTGCCTTGGGGAACGTTAAAATAGGTATCAAGCTGTTTCATTGTACGGCGGTGCTCAGCTTGGAGATTGACCAGTCGTCCGCGGAGCACATCAAGTGAATCACAAATTGCTTTGAATTCTAGGTTTTTCAATGTCCTTTTAGGAAACTCCCTCTTATAAAAAATCGCTAAAAATTGCGTGATTTCAATAGACCAGATTTCGCATTTCGTAGATTATGTATCATATTGAAAAATCGCTTGACAAAAACGCCAGTAATTTATAAAATTCCCACAGTACATCACGGAGAACGGGCATAGGAGAATATGTTTGAGGACTTCAGTCAAATTAAGAACATTACCATCTTGGGTGTCGGCTTAATCGGTGGATCTCTTGGATTGGCGTTGAAAGCCAAGGGTTTCCGCGGAGAAATCACCGGACTCGGAAGGCGGACGCACACGCTCGACATCGCGCTCGAACGTCATGTGGTTGACAATGCGACCACCGATTTTCAAGATGGGATTCATGGCGCAGATTTGGTGGTCATTGGAACACCGGTAGATCTCATCCCTGAAATGGTGCAGCGTATCGCAGCAATCCGGACCGCTGATGCCCGACCTTTATTGATTACCGATGTTGGCAGTATCAAGAGCCAAATCGTTGAGGAAATTGAGAGCTTTTTGACCGTTCCTGAATATGGTCATCTGCATTTTGTTGGATCGCACCCGATGGCTGGTTCCGAAAAGACAAGCGTTGCAGCGGCACGTGCAAATCTGTTTGACGGCGCGAAATGTATTCTGACCCCAACGGACAAAACTCACCCGCAGGCGCTGCAACTCGTCACAACCCTCTGGACATCTGTTGACACCCAGGTCTGCCACCTCTCTCCAACCGAACACGATTTGCTCATCGCAGGCGCAAGCCACTTGCCGCACCTCATCGCTTCCATCTTAACAAAAACGGTGGGAGAAATCGGTAATGACAGGGCAAGAGCGTTGGATTTCGCTGCAACCGGTTTCCGCGATACAACCCGAATTGCTGCGGGGGCTCCACAAATTTGGAGGGCAATCTTCATGCAGAATGCCCGCTCCCTGCTACCGATGATTGATTCAACAATCGAAAATCTAACTGAATTCAAAGGCCTACTTGAAAACCAAGACGATGTTGAAATTGAACGAGTCTTGGCACACGCAAAAATGCTCAGGGATACATTGGAAGGATGATGAAGGAACGCTTGACGATTGCAATGGATGGGCCCGCTGGTTCAGGAAAAAGCACAATCGCCCAACGTCTCGCCGAGAGGTTGGACTATCTTTATCTGAATTCAGGCTCGATGTATCGCGCGATGACGCTTTTATCCATCCAAGAAGGGGGCACTCCGACGAATGTGTCTATGTTAATCGAGCTGGCGAAGAACTGCCGGATTGATTTCTTAGACAATGGTAAAATTACCCTGTTGAATGGCGAAGATGTGTCGGCTGCCCTTCGCACCCCAGAAATTGACCGTGCCATTATCAACATTGCAAAAGTTCCTGAAATACGGCATGAAATGGTGAAGCAACAACGTCGGATTGGTGAGAGCGGCGGCATCATCGTCGAGGGACGTGACGTAACGACCGTTGTGTTCCCGGATGCGGACCTGAAGTTTTACATCAATGCCTCCGTTGAAGAGCGCGCAAAACGCCGTTATGCGGAACAGAAAGCAAAGGGCATTGAGACAACATTGGAACAGGTCGAAAAAGAGATTCGCAGCCGAGATCAGATGGACGAATCTCGTGAGCATAGTCCGTTGCGAACGGCCGAAGATGCAATTATCGTAGACACGACTAGCATGACTATCAACCAAGCTGTGGACTTCGTTCTGAATCGAGTAGAGGAAAGCTAATGCGACGTCGCAATTTCGGATTCTGGACAGATCAACTCCCATATCGCTGGTCACACCGAATTACTAATTTTGTCTTTAATCTTTTCGGCAAATTGGAATCTCATGGCTATGAGAATATTCCGCGACACGGTGGTGCTTTAATTTTATGCAACCACGTGAGCTACCTCGATCCCTTCATCGTCGCTTCCGCGGCGAGTCGAGAGTTGTACTTTATGGCAAGGCACGATTCCTTTGAGGTGCCGGTGATAGGCAGTCTGATCACTGCACATAATGCGTACCCGGTACGGCGTGGCACAGCAGATCGCGCTGCACTTCGACATACCATCTCCCTTCTGAAATCAGGAAAAGGTGTCCTCATCTTTCCCGAAGGGACACGCAGTGTCGATGGTACGCTGGGCAAACCCCATGGCGGTGTCAGTTTCATCGCTCATAACGCGGGGGTCCCCGCGATTCCCGCTTATCTCAAAGGAACGATATTACCCCGCAATGCGAAATGGATTCATCCTGCCCAACTGACTGTAACCTTTGGGACACCCATTGATTTCACAGAAGTTCAACAAATTACGGACAAACGTGAGCTATACCGGCGCATGGGTGAACAGATTATGCAGGAAATCGCTAATCTGCGAGACAAACAAATGCACAAGTGAAATCACTCGTCACTCGCCACCAACCGCAGAGAGGATATCTGTCGATCGCGTTCACACCTTAGAACAGGACTTCCGCGATGTCATGCAAGCCCTTCGGCGCGTTTATCACCCACCTTGCCGCACGAATCGCTCCCCGCGCAAGAGGTTCACGGTTTTGGCCACGATGTGTTATTTCAAGGCGATCGCCCGCACCGACAAATAAGACGGTATGATCGCCGGCAAGGTCTCCCCCTCGAATGGCGTGGATACCGATCTCCTTCTTGGGACGAGTTCCAACAATGCCGTGCCTACCATACACGCCGACTTCTGGAAGATTTCTGCCCAGTGTTTGAGCGAGGACCTCCGCCATCCGTAGGGCAGTCCCACTCGGCGAATCGACTTTTTGATTATGGTGTGCTTCAATGACCTCAACATCGTAGTCGTCCCCAAGCACATCTGCGACGAGCTGAATCGCTTGCAACATGACATTGATGCCGACGCTCATGTTGGAGGCGATCACGCATGGGATTTGCGGTGCGAGTGCGTGTACCTGCGCCAACTCCTCTTCATCATATCCTGTCGTTGCGATGACCATTCGCTTTCCGGCATCGACAACGTTCTGGAGGTGCTCAACTGTTGCACTCGGTGTTGTGAACTCAATTACAACGTCCCCCCCATCTAGAATTGCAGGGAGATCGCTGGTGACAGGCACACCGATTGCTCCAATTCCAGCTACTTCCCCTACATCCTGCCCGAGTTGTGGATGTTCAGAGAATTCAACGGCACCGACAATCTGCATATCTTCTTGCTGTGAAACGCCTTGCGTAATCATCTTACCCATGCGCCCGCAGGCACCATCAATGATAACACGAATCATATCCTTTTCCTTTCTACATCACTAGAACCCCTTGCAAAGGCTTCAAATCTTCGCAAGCTTTTCAAGGCAGATCAAAATGAAAACAAAGTTCTCGATCATTTAGCCGTGCTGTTGCAACCAGAGTCGCACATAATGCCGCCGACGTTCTGGATCGGGATAGTCCTTAAATGCGGTGCGGTTGTGCAGAACCCAACGGTTGTTGGTGAATAGCATCTGTCCGGGTTGTAGGTTGAACTCCACCCGGAAATCTGCACGGCATAACAACCCTTCCACAACTTCCAATGCCCTTCTCTGATCTGCGGTCAGTGTTTTGTCCGCACGCTCGTGCCCCACTTGGATGTAGTAATGCAGGTATCGGAGAGTCAACTCACCCTCACTCCACTGGAAGATTGGGAATTGAGACGTTGGCGACTCCCCGACTGTGACCTGTCCTCGACGATCAAAACAGAACAGTTGATAGAGGGTTTCGAGAGTATCAGGGTGATTTTCCAGCAGTTCATTGTGGAGGGTGTAACCGCTGATAAGTTGACTCTGCCCACCAGATTTTGCCGTGTGCAAGCAGAGCAGTCCTACAAGATTGGGTAGCAGCTCACCGAAAGAATTGTCGTTATGAAACGAGCTTTCGGCATTGGTCACTGAAAACCGAGCCCCTTGCGCCACATTTTGACCCGTATCTCGGACATTGTACAACAGCGTTCCCTCAATATTCTGCTCCATGGGGATGCCAAGGCACTGACCAATCAACCAATACATTGACAGCCCCTCTTCAATCGCATACCGTTCGACCGGCACCCGTTCGACGATAGCAAAACCACGCCCGAAATTGAGCGCGTTACTTACCGGTTGAAGATATTCGCTGCAGCCATTGAGGGAGGCACTCGGACGGATAATCTCCGTAATCGGTCGGGACTGACGCTGTGCGTCACGGATAATGCACTCAAAGCTGGAGAGACAATCCTCGGACAGAGGATAGGACCAAGCCGTAGCATCATCGATGCTACTCGCTCGCCAAGCTCGTTCATCGGAAACCCTGTCGGTCAACATCTGGGAACCATTCATTGTCGCGCCTCCTCATCCCCAGGTTCGCCTTTACTCGCTATCCGCCCAAGCCCCCTTTGCCATCATACCGCCATCAACACAAACGTATTCGCCGGTCATGAAGGACGCTTTGTCACTGGCAAGGAACAGAACGACGTTGGCAATCTCTCTGGGTTGACCGATGCGTCCCATCGGGTGCGCCTTGCCCCACAGTTTTTTTAGGCTCTCCAAGTCGCCTCCCATGAAGTCCACAGCTTCTGCTACCAGCGGTGTATCGATTGTTCCGGGATTGACTGCCAGCACCCGAATATTGTCTTCGGCATACTCCAGAGCGAGCTGGCGTGTCAGGGAGAGAGCACCGCCCTTACTGGCTGCATAAGCTGACACGCCCTGCATCGACTGTAATCCCTGAACACTAGCGGTATTGATAATAGTGCCGCCCCCGCGCTTCTTCATCTCCGGCACACAGTATTTGGTCATGAGGAAAAAACTCTTGAGATTAACATCAATGATGCGATCCCACATCTCCTCCGGAAACTCATGAGCGGGTAGGTAGCTATTCGCAGGCTGGATGCCAACGTTGTTGCAGAGGACATCCACGCCACCCCATTCTGACACCGCTGTTTCGACAACCTCTTGGCACTCGCTGCTGTGGGCAACATCTGCCCGCAGGAAACGAACAGTTCCTTCCATGCTTGAGGATTCTTCTACGAGTTGTGCCCCTGAGTCGTCATCTAGGTCCGCGCAAAGAACCCGAGCACCCTCCTCGGCGAAAGCCCGGCTGATACCGCCGCCGATGCCTCTGGCACCGCCGGTGACAATTACGATTTTATCTTTGAAATCTGACATAATGGTATTGCTCCTTTTACAACCCTGTGAAGGCGTTGAACATTCGCAGGGTTAGATTTATTCAGATTACACAAATTTTTCTTTAATTTCCTGCTGCAGTATGTCATCTACATTCGCACCTGAAGCGATTAGACAGACCGTCTTACCTTCTAGCGTGCTACGCATCTTCAATGCTGCGGCTAAAGGTGCAACCCCAGCACCTTCCGGCAAGTGGCCCGTGTGATTATAGAAGGCACCCATCGCCTTTTTCAAATCCGTCTCGGAAACCACGCACATTTCATCGACAACCGCTAGCATCAGATCCACCGCCTCTGGAATTGAGACCCGTACTGCCATGCCGCTAGCAAAGGTGTCACAATTGTCCGTGTCCACAGCGTGCCCCGCTTGAAACGACAATGCCATACAAGGTGCCAAATCGGATTGGACCCCAATCACCCGGATCGATGGGTTGAATTCTTTGAGTGCCGTTCCAATTCCGCCGATCAATGCACCATTCCCAACCGGTACAATGACAACCTCCACGTTGGGAAGTTCCTGAACAATTTCCCAGCCGATCGTGGAAGTGCCGGCGACTATTTCAGGGCAGGAACCATCCTCAATAAAGTGGATATCTGGTGAGAGCGGGCGTTGTTGCAGCAACTCTTTGGTTTCGTCCAAATCTCGACCAATCATTTCTAACTCCCCGCCAAATTGACGAATCAATTCGAGTTTGCTCTGATCACAATTGATGGGGACACCAACGGTGAGCGGAAGGTTGTACTCCTGACAGGCAAACGCCATGGCCGCACCGTGATTCCCGGTAGAAACGGTGATGAGTCTCGATACGCTTTTACCGTTCGCGAGCGCATTGGCAAGATTCAATGCCCCCCGAATCTTGAAGGATCTGACAGGATTCAGGAATTCATATTTGACAAATACATTGGCGTTTAGGGGCTCGCTAAAGGCACTCTCTTTCCTCAAAGGGGTGGGTTCAACGTGCTGGGCGATCACGCGAGCAGCAGCGGTGGTATCCTTACGGTCAGGACGGAGTTTGATTTCAGACATAACTAATGATTCCCTTTCAGAAGCGTAATTCGAGTCTATTTGGTCTTAGGCTGCACTCACGGCTATTGCATTTCCTTATCCCGGATCTTTTTCGATCGATTCTGTCGGCCTATCAACGCATTCGGAGCGCGGGGTGGCTCCGGGAGATAGATTATTAAGGAACAATACGGCAAAGGTTTCTTTCAGAACCCCCAATGATATAGATTCGAGACCGTTTTGTGGTTGCGCGTTCGCTGTGCTACTAAGCATAAGAAGTGGGAGAAAGAGAGACGCGAGGTGTCTCATCTAAAATCTCCTGTTGGTGCTATCAGGCAAGTCAGCAGAAAAAGGCGAACACCGCCGTTGCCTCTCTTTCCCACCTCGTCCTCCGCGTTGCTATTCACTCGCTTCAGCGGTTGAAAACGACGCGAAGGAAACATTGGATCTGTAAACGGTATCAGTTATTCAAAAACTGTTTCGCCCTCTCATATACCTCTTGGGCTCTCCCATACGAGATGGCTGCGGCTTTTGCTGCGGCAACCAAGTGGCGAAAACGGAGTGGAGGGCGGGTTGTTTGGAATTCTTCAATCGTTGCCTGATGGTGCTTCAACGCGTGCATCTCTGTTGCGTTATCCCGGCAGACGATTTCGGTGAGACGAGTGATTAATGCCTGCGACTCATGTTCTAACGCTCCATACCTTGCCGTGAGTGTTGCCGCTCCGTCAACGTCGTTGGCGGCGATGACTTCCTCAATAGCAGACAATAGTTGGGGTTGGGTTTGTTGGGGAATTGCAGCCACAGCATCGGGAGAAGGATAAGGTCGGGCATCGATACGGTCTTTCGCATTTCTGACCTCGGGGCCCGAATTCCATAGCAGGAGGGCTAATATCTTGTTTTCTTCGCAGATCCCATTGACCCGCAGGACGTGACGTCTCGCATTGATACCGGTGTGCATGTGGACATCCATCGGATTGCCGGTGTCTAGACGCAAGAAAAGGTCTGAGGCAGCGAATGAAAGTGCTTCACCGGCTCCCTCTAAGGAAAGCCCTTCCGCGAGTGCCCGGGCGGTCATTTCAGGAATGTCGGTGAAGGCGCAGTCATTTAGCACTGCACGCAATCGAACGATAGCTTCGGTTTCATCGGCTCCCGTCGTTTGGCGCAGTGGGGTTGAAAGCAGTTGATATTTCTCAATCAACTCGGTAATTTCTTTCACAGGTTTCGCTGAGGGCGGCTGCGAGATATAGCGTACCGGCCCGCGAGTGAGTACTTGAAGGTGCTCCCAATCGAGCCATTCGAGTAACCGCCAAGTATAGACCGGGTAGATGAACTTATGGTCATCCATCAGATTCTTTGGGGTGGCGACCGTCAGAAGTATATCCAGTGCTTCTTCGTGCGGTAAGTTTTGAACGAGCCAAAGAAAGTGATGGTCGGCATCATTGACAGAGCCACGCCGCACCGCATCAAAGAACGCCCGTTTGGTCCCCTCAACCCCACCGGCATCAAGCGGTTCAAATGCTGGCAACAGATAGGGACCCATAGAGGGGTGATGGATATGCTTATTAGCTAAAGCGACGTTTTGCACCACGGGCAGAAAGCGATTGTCCCCAGAAAGCCTTGAGGTTATCTCTTTCACCGCATGTATCCCAGAAACGGGATGCATGTGTCCGCCGTGATGGCCCCACTGCCCGTTCGCAAAGAAAGGCATCTCTGATGAACGGACAACCGCTAGCGCAGAGGCGGTGCACATTTCCTTTATCGAAACCCCAGCGTGGAGTTTTTCTATCGTCCTTTCCACAATGTCTTCAGGTGCGGTTTCCTCTATAAATTGCACTTGAGGTTCTATAGTATCGGGATATTGGACACTCGTGTACATAACAGACCTCCCTTTGGAGTTCTAGATGAGACGATTCACACTGTGTGATTTCCAATACGTTCACTTGAAACTGAGACATTATAGATATTATCATGATGTAGAACAGAAGGCAATAGAAATATACAAGAGCGTATTAATGAAATCTTGCGGAATAGAGCTGCGAGTTGGTTGGGTTGAGTTACTACGTCCGATCATAAATCCGCCACACCCCATTTTCTTTCCGAATCTTATGCAGTGAGACATGAATTTTCGCTTTTGGTTGCTTAAGATAATCCGTGTAAAAAATAGAGTTTATTTTATCATTTTGTTACTTTTTTGCAAACAATAGAAAAGCTAACGAAAAATCTTTCAACCGAGGTTGACTTCTCCGCAATATTTCGTGGAGCGAGAATCTTCCCTTTTTTTGGTTGCAGTAAAAAAACGGTTTTGATATAATGCCATCTAATTCAAAGGAAAGTTGGATTTTTGTCCGTCCCGTCAAGGGGCGACATGTCGAAAAGGAGGCAGTACCCTTGGCTAAGAAAGTCATTCATACGACAATTAATGGAGAGGCACACACACACGAAGTTGAGCCGCGGATGCTTTTGATTCACTACATCCGAGATATCGTTGGTTTGACCGGCTCACATGTTGGTTGTGAAACGAGTCTGTGTGGTGCTTGTACAGTTACAGTCAACGAACAAGCAGTCAAATCGTGTACGATGCTAGCCGTCCAAGCAGATGGTGCGGAAATTACAACCATCGAAGGCTTGGCGCAAAATGGAGATCTCCACCCCATCCAAGATGGGTTCTGGGAACGTCACGGCTTGCAGTGTGGTTTCTGCACACCCGGGATGATTATGGCTGCACATCAGTTGCTAACGCGGAATCCTAACCCAACGGAAGACGAGATTCGGCACGGGTTGGAAGGAAATCTCTGCCGCTGTACCGGCTATCAGCATATCGTTGAGGCAGTTCAGTACGCTGCGGAGAAAATGCAGGGCTAACAAGCAGGATACAGGCCGCAAATAGGAGGAATGATATTATGGCGACAATAGCAGCACCGACTCGGATGGTGGGTGCCCCGATTAAGCGACGCGAAGATCCACGGTTAATTCAAGGGTTATCCCATTACGTTGACGACATTAGGTTGGTGGGCACCCTTCACTGTGCATTCCTGCGCAGCGACTATGCACACGCAGCAATCAACAGCATTGATACATCAGCAGCGAAAGAATTGCCCGGTGTCGTCACGGTGATTACCGCCGAAGACCTAGGGGAGGTCGGGGACATCCCTTGTGGCGCGGAGATTCCGGACCTTAAAGTTCCAGGTCACCCCGCGCTCGCAGTAGGGCGTGTCCGTTTCGTTGGGGAGGCAGTTGCTGCGGTTGTAGCGACGGATGCGTATATTGCCAGAGATGCGCTGGACCTCATTGAAGTTGATTACGAGGAACTGCCCGCTGTTACCAATCTTGATAAGGCGGTCGAGGCGGACTCGCCGTTGATTTACGACGACTTTGGCGACAACATCGGCTTCACGATGCCGCTAGAGGCAGGGGATGTGGATGCAGCTTTCGCGGAAGCAGACCATGTGGTATCTCAGCGTTTCGTCAATCAACGTCTGATTCCGAATGCGATGGAAACGCGTGGGGTATTAGCTGAATACCTACCGGGCGAAGGCACCTTAACCGTCTGGTCATCGACGCAGGTGCCCCATATCCTTAAAACTCAGTTGGCTCTTATCGCCAACGTGCCGGAACAGAAAGTTCGCGTCATCGCCCCGGAAGTTGGCGGCGGCTTCGGTAGCAAGTTAAATGTTTACCCTGAAGAAGTCGTTGTCTCGCATCTGGCGATTCAATTACGCAAACCGGTGAAATGGACGGAGAAGCGGACTGAGAATTTCACGACGACAATCCATGGTAGGGATCAAGTCAACTATGTGGATGTCGCGGTCAACAACGATGGGACAATCACGGGGATTCGTGCAAAAATCCTTGCCGACCTTGGCGCGTCCTATCAGCTGCTCACCCCGCTTATTCCCACGTTGACAAACCTCATGATTGTCGGCTGTTACAAGATTCCGAATGTTCAGATCGAACTGGTCGGTGTCTTAACGAACAAGATGGCGACGGATGCGTATCGTGGGGCGGGCCGTCCCGAAGCAACCTATATTATCGAGCGCATGGTTGATTTGGCGGCGGCGCAGGTCGGAATGGATGCGAAAGATATTCGATTCAAGAACTTCCCGCAACCGGATGAGTTCCCGCTTGAAATCCCCACTGGAATTATCTACGACAGTGGCAATTACCAAGAAAGCTTTAATAAGGCGTTGGGAATTGTTGACTACGATAGCTTGCGAAATCAGCAGGTGCAACTTCGTCAGCAGGGCAGATATCTAGGAATTGGCATCTCCACCTACGCAGAAATCTGTGGGATGGGACCATCCATAGCGATGCCCGCCGGCGGTTGGGAAAGTAGTACTGTCCGGGTCGAACCGACTGGAAAGATTACGGTGTTGACTGGTGTTTCGCCACACGGTCAGGGGCAAGAGACCACCTTTGCACAGATGATTGCCGATGAGTTTGGGGTCGATATTGACGATGTCGCAGTCATCCATGGCGACACAGGCAGGCAACCCTATGGCATCGGCACCTTTGGTAGTCGGGCGACGGCTGTTGGTGGAACCGCGATGGTTATCGCTGCGGGTCAGGTAAAGGAAAAGATGGCAAAGTTCGCAGCGCACCTGATGGAAGCGAACCCCGATGACCTTGTCTTTGAAGAGGGAAGCATCTTGGTCGAAGGTTCACCGGATCAAGCGGTTGACTTTGTGGCGGTTGCCCTAGAAGCGCACGTCGCCAAGAATCTGCCGCCGGACACGACGCCGGGGCTCGAAGCGACTCATTTCTTTGAACCGTCGAATTTTACCTATCCATTTGGTGCCCACATCGCAGTGGTTGAGGTTGATACCGATACCGGCGAGATTGATATTCAGCGATATGTATGCGTTGACGATATCGGCAATATTATCAACCCCTTACTCGTTGCGGGACAGGTACATGGCGGCATTGCACAAGGCTTGGGGCAGGCACTATACGAAGGCGCAGTCTACGATGAAAGTGGGCAGCTTTTGACCGGCTCATTTATGGACTATGCCGTTCCCAAGGCGACACAGATGCCCCACTTTGAAACAGACCATACGGTGACACCGTCACCTGTAAATCCGATGGGGGTCAAAGGGGTCGGCGAAGCCGGGACGATTGGCTCGACACCGTGTATGGTCAATGCCGTTGTGGACGCTTTATCACCGTTTGGGGTGAAGGATATTGAGATGCCGTTGACACCTAACCGTGTGTGGCAAGCGATCCAAGATGCGAAAGGTTAAGATAATTTTCCGAAGCCTTGAAACCTTCGGAAAGTTATGCTCAAGTGAAGGAAGGAGGAAATAACGAATGATTCCGGGAAGTTTTGAATACTTTGCACCAACAGCCCTTGATGAAGCGTTGTCACTTTTGCAGGAACATGGAGACGATGCGAAGGTGCTCGCTGGTGGACATAGCCTGATCCCGACGATGAAATTACGCTTGGCTGAACCGGCGGTCATCATCGATATTGGGCGCATCGGTGGCTTGAAAGGGATTTCCGAGTCTGACGGAAAATTGGTTATCGGTGCGCTGACGACGCATCATGAATTGGAGAGTTCAGATCTGGTTCAGCAGAAAGTGCCGCTGCTCGCACAGACCGCTGCTGAAATTGGCGATGTGCAAGTGCGCAACAAAGGCACAATCGGCGGAAGCCTTGCACACGCGGATCCAGCTGCTGATTGGCCCGCGGCGATTCTCGCACTTGATGCCGATCTCCAAATCGCCGGTCCCAATGGCGAGCGCAGCGTCAAAGCAACCGATTTCTTCCAAGGACTGTACGAGACAGACCTCGGAGACGATGAAATCCTTACTGCAATCCATGTGTCGATTCCAGATGCTAACACCAAAGGGACATATCTAAAGCTGCACCAAGTAGCATCAGGATTTGCCCTCACTGGTGTAGCTGTCGTCTTGACAAAATCTGGAGATACCTGCCAGAGCGTTGCTGTGGGTATCACCGGTGTTTCGGATGCTCCGTATCGAGCGTCGGCCGTCGAGTCCGAACTGACAGGGGCGGCACTGGACGCTGAGAACATCGCTGCCGCTGCTGAGAGATCGGTTGACGGGATAGATGCGCTGGAAGATATCCACGCCAGTCAGGCGTATCGCCAGAACTTGGCGAAAGTCTATACCCGTCGGGCGATTGAGAGTGCTGCGTCGTGATAAGCAGTTTAGTCTCAATCGGGCGCGGCAGAAGTTCGACCGATTTTATCCTAATACACCAGCATAAGCTATTTGACGGAGTATTAGTGCTATTTTATTATGATAGCCTAAGTCGCGACTCCTAAGTCGCGACTCAGGTAATGCACTTTATTTTCAAAATAGAAGGAGATGTTAATGAAATTCACATTTTGCATTTTACTTTCAATCGTTGTATGCTGTGTGTCTCCACTTATAGCCCAGGAGGCAGAAGAAGACACAGCTCCAGTTATTGAACTTGAAGAAATTGTTACCCTCGGCACTCGAGCCCCTGAGCGGAGTCGGCTCGATTCACCGGTGCCCGTTGATGTCATCGGTGAAGACGAAATCCGCAAGACGGGGCATACTGAGGTGGGGCGTGTCTTGCAGGCCTTAGCCCCCTCGTTTAACTTTTCGAGTTCCTCAATTAGCGATGGGACGGATGCACTACGGCCCGCAACGCTCCGAGGCTTAGGTCCGGACCAGGTGCTTGTGCTTGTCAACGGGAAACGGCGGCACGGCAGTGCGTTGATTCACGTCAATACCTCCGTTGGGCGTGGCACGGCGGGAGTCGACATGAACACGATTCCTGCAAGTGCTATTAAGCGGATCGAAGTCCTCCGCGATGGGGCTTCGGCCCAGTACGGCTCAGATGCGCTCGCCGGTGTCATCAACGTTGTGCTCAAGGAGGGCTACGAAGGCGGGTTCCGATCTTCCTACGGGTCCGCTTACGGGGGCGACGGAGCGACATTCGTATTGGGTGCTAATAAGGGTTTTAAAGTCGGTGGAGATGGCACGCTGCATGGAGCGTTTGAATACCGCGATAGACAACCGACTAACCGTGCCGGCTTGACTGGTGTGGTTCAGTATCCCAGCACTGAAGTTGGGGAGGGCTCCCCTGTCCAAATCGTGAAAGACCCTGGCAACAAAGAACACAATTTTGACCGCCAGAATTTCCGGATCGGGGATGCGGAATCCCGTCAGCTTGCCCTTGTCTTGAACTTGGATAAACCTATTGATAGCATTTGGAAAGCTGCAACTTTTTACAGTTTTCTTGATTTTTCCAATCGCCGAAACACAAGTGCAGGGTTCTACCGAAGAGCCAATCAACTGGACCGCAACCCGGAAGGGTCCGCCTATCCTGACGGTTTCCTCCCATTGATTAACACAGACATACTCGATTACTCCATCGGAGTCGGTCTGAAGCGAACGTTTGCTAACGGTTTGTTGATGGATGCCAGTGTCGTTACAGGGGGCAATACTTTCGCGTTCAATGTTAGCAATTCGCACAACGCTTCGCTCGTCGCTGCGGAGGGGGCTAGCCCATCATCTGCCGATGCGGGCGACCTGCGGCTTTTTCTCAATACGGTGGGGCTTGATTTCTCACTTCCGATGGACTGGGGAAACATTGCAGCCGGTGGCGGATTCCGTAACGACATTTACCAAATCCGGGCTGGTGAAAAACTCTCCTATCATGACTACGACGGACCCGGCGGTGCGTCGCCCGGTATCCAAGTGTTCCCCGGATTCCAACCTTCAAATGAGGTGGACGAGCTCCGAACCGCTTTTGCGTTCTACACCGATGTTGAACTCCGTCCAATCAAGGCGGTGCTTATCAATCCAGCAGCTCGCATCGAAAACTACAGCGATTTCGGATCCACGATCAACGGAAAATTGGCATTGCGCTATGAACCGATTGAAAGGCTTGCCCTGCGAGGTTCGGCGAGCACAGGGTTTCGTGCCCCTTCAATGCAGCAACTGTACTTCAACAACGTCAGCACGCAATTCAACACGGTTAATGGCCAGTCAATTGCTCAAGAAATCGGTACGTTCCGAAACGATAGCGAAATTGCTAAAGCAGTTGGCATTCCTGATCTGACGGAAGAGACCGCGCTCAATGTCACCGCGGGATTCATTCTTCAACCGCTGGATCGGTTGACGCTCACGACAGATTTCTATCGTGCCACCATCAGCGACCGTATTATCATTAGCGGCCGGTTGGCAAGTGGTAATGAAGATATTCCGTCAGGCATTAGAAAGAGCCTTGAAGATTCAGGCGTTGCAGGTGCTCAATTTTTCATGAACGCCGCGGACACCCAAACCCAAGGCATAGATGTTGTTGCCTCCTATGCGTATCCAGTGTTTGAGCAGGGAACACTCACGTTTAGCTTTGCTGCCAACTACACAGAAACAGAGATTACTGACGTAAATCTCCCCGCTAATCTCCCGGAATCATTGTTCACCGAGCAAGACCGCTCCATTATTGAGACATGGCAGCCGAAAGACCGCGTTTCGATGTCAACCCAATATTTGGACGACGCTATCACTGTGGACTACTCGGTGCATCGGTACGGGGCATACACCGTGATTGATGGCGGCAAGAGCCAAACCTACGCGCCTAAATATCTGACTGATATTCAACTGAGCTATGGATTGGGTGAATATGGTCGAATCAAAATTGGTGCGAATAACCTGTTCAATGTCACCCCTGACGAAAATCACATTGGCCAATCCCGAGGTGGAAAAATTGTGGATGCTTGGGGGAATGTCGTGGTTGATTCGCCGGGCGTGTTCACCTATTCGCGCCGTTCTGCGCCGTTTGGCTTTAACGGTGGGCTTTACTATATCGGTTGGGAGCAGACGTTTTAACGCCTTAACGATAGAATTGAGCACACCGTCTCATGCCCTTTAACCAAGCCTTGGTCAGAACAGATAGGTGAGTAGTGCTCATAAAATCGAGGGTAATCGTGGCAAGGATGCCACTCCTACAGCGGATATTTATGAGCACTCAAATAGGTAGCAACTTGCATAACACAAGAAGATTGGAGAAGCTATCATGGCAAAAAATCGAGTTGGTGTGATTGGATGTAGAGGTATCGGTATCAGACATACCTCTGGTTTGGTGGGGCTGCCCAACGCGGAGTTGGTCGCTGCCTGTGATATATTAGAGACCACGCTCGCGGATTTCAAAGAGCAGTGGAAAGACCATTGGCCTAACATCGCACTCTACACAGATCACCAAGAGATGTTGGCAAAGGAAAACCTAGACATTGTAACGGTAGCAACGTCCGATCATCGACACGCCGATCTAGTGGTCAACGCCGCAAACGCCGGCGCAAAGGGAATTTTTTGCGAGAAGCCGATGGCGACCAACCTCGCCGATGCCGATCGTATGCTCGAAGCGGTTGAGCGTAACGGCACAATTTTGTCCATCGACCACACCCGACGGTGGCAACCGCTATGGCAACATACGAAGGAGGAGATTGTTGGAAATGGCGAGATTGGGGAGGTGAAATATATCATCGGCACACTGAACGGGGGGCGTGCCATGCTATTCCGCAACGGCACCCACCTTATCGATGCAATCTGCTACTATGCTGAGTCTGACCCGGAGTGGGTTATCGCTGAATTGGAGGCAGGGTACGAAGATTATTGGGAATATCGGGGTGATGGTGGACATGAACCCAAGACGGAACCTGCGGCAAGTGGTTACATCCACTTCGCAAATGGTGTCCGCGGATATTACGCAGGTGGATCTAAGGATACGCCCGCCCCCAACTTTCGCCTTGAGATTGTCGGCACGGCGGGCTATATCCTTATTGATAATGAAAAAGCAATCCTCGAAAAGGATGGCACCTCTCAGACAATAACGGCACCTAAGTGGGATGTCGAGGGGATACCCGCCGGTGTCCAAGAGCTGGTGCGTATCGTTGATGAAGGGGGAGAATCCTCGTCATCGGGCAGAGATGGGCACAAGGTTGTGGAAATTATGATCGGCTTCTTGGAATCCCAACGCCGGGACAACGGGAAGGTCACAATACCCGCCCCGCGTTAACACTAAAGTATTTAACAAAATTGTATATCAGGGGGGGAATAATGGCAGAACTGGAAACCCGACGGATGGGGCACACCGAGATGAGGCCAAAGTCACTCGGTTTGGGTGCTGCCTGGTTAGCTCAAGGATCTGAAGGCGAAACGATTGAAGCGATTCACCGTGCGATAGAATTAGGCATCGATTATTTGGACACCTACCCCGGCCATGCAGAGAAACGTTGGGGAGTAGCACTCGCCGGCGGTTTGAGGGAGAAAATCTATCTGCAAGCCAAGGTCGGTCCCCATCCGGAACGAAGTAAGGACTTCTCTGCCGATGCCACACGGTGGAGCGTAGAGAACAGTCTCAAGCAGCTCAAGACCGATTATTTGGATTCAGTCCTCATCCATGATCCGATTACGATCGAGGATCCATTGGGATCGGGTCGTGCGCTGGATGAGTTGCTGAAGATGAAGGAAGAGGGGGTTGTTCGACATATCGGCCTCGGCATACGCTCGCACGAGTTTCATCGGGTCGCGATTGAAACCGGCAATATCGAGGTCGTTCTCACATTTCTGGACTACAATCTACTCGACCAGTCAGTTGCCCAAACAACGCTGCCCTTAGCCCGCGAATATGGTGTAGGGGTCATTCTCGCAAGCCCTCTCGGTATGGGATCATTGACTGGCGTGGAGCCGGACGTGGAGACTGAGCAGCGTCGCCACCCCGATGCTAAGCCGAGGGCGCACATGATGTGGCAGTGGTGCCAAGAACGCGGCGTAAACATCCGCCACCTCGCGCTTCAATTCTGTTTAGCTGCCCCCATAGACGGTATTGTGATGGTGGGACCCGCTAATAAAGTGCAGGTTGAGGAGGCATACGAAGCGGCAACCGCAAATGTTCCTGCCGAAATTTGGCGTGACTTTGACGCTGAATTCGGTGTCCGCCCTGCGAATGTAGAGTTTGACGATCGTTGAACCTGACAACCGTTGAACCTGACAACCCGCTGAACGGAATCGGATCACATCGCAACAATCTTCCGCATCCGTTCAGCGAGGTCAACCTGAGCAGCGTGATCGCCGCCAATCTCGTGGATAACAGGCCCATCGTATCCAATCGCGCGGAGTTCATGAACCACAGTGTGCCAATCGGTATCGCCATCAAGTAGATTGACGAATTGGTGTGCCTGCCGGTCAAAGTCCTTAAAATGAACGCGCCGAATCCGAGTCCCTAATTCACGAATCCAGTGTTCAGGATAGCCGTAAGCCATCATATTGGCGGTGTCAAGATAGACCCCCACCCATTCACTCCCAACTTCATCGACAAATTCGCGCATCTCTTTCGGGCTCAGTAGGAATTTGTTCCACACATTTTCGAGCCCAACTGCGGCTGTGTTGCGGGCAGCAATCGGGGCAACCTCTTTCAGGATTCCGATCAGGTTATCCCAAACCGATTGATAGGTGCCGGAAACGGTAAGCTGTCCGGGGTGCAAGAGGATTCCGCCCACACCGAGTATGCCTGCGATTTCGAGGTTGCGGACAAGGGATTTGATGCCGCTCTCCCGCTCCGTCGCATCTGGACTGAGCAGATTTCCACGGTCTGCATAGCTAGCGATGACGCTGCCGATTTCGATACCCGCTTCGCTGCATTTCTCACCGACACGTTCAATTTCTGATGTGCTCATGTCCGCATTTAGATCTTTTCCGTCCCTGAACGTCAGTTCCACCGTCTCATAGCCCGCATCCTGACAGAGGTTAAGCGTATCGTCCAGTGACATCGTTCCAAGAATAATTTGTGTTACACCGATTTTCATATTTGTCTCCTGTGTGGAGTAGGAAACACCGATCGTTGTTCCCTACTATTCAATAATGGTCTGGCCCCCAGAAGATAACCTCTCGTTGTGGAAACAGGATTTCCAATAGGGCTGCGATCTCCACTTCCACCGAAATCCCCCCTTGATGCAAGGTCGGTTCCAGTTGACTCC